>NZ_CP089979.1:415000-5847500 GCF_021389935.1 Fulvivirga ligni | reverse complement strand
AACTGAGAAATAGCTCGTACTCCCCGAAATGCTTTTAGGAGCAGCGTGGAGGTTTATTCTAATAGAGGTAGAGCTACCAATAGGACTAGGGGGAGTCACATCCTACCAAATCCTGATGAACTCCGAATGCTATTAGATTTACTCTGCAGTGAGGGCAAGGGTGCTAAGGTCCTTGTCCGAAAGGGAAAGAACCCGGATCAACAGCTAAGGTCCCAAAATGTATACTAAGTTGAACTAAGGTCGTTCAGTTGCCGAGACAGCCAGGATGTTGGCTTGGAAGCAGCCATTCATTTAAAGAGTGCGTAACAGCTCACTGGTCGAGCGACAGAGCATCGATGATAATCGGGCATAAAGTATACTACCGAAGCTTTGGATTTGTCCTTATGGACAAGTGGTAGGGGAGCATTCCATCAGCGGCGAAGGTGTGGCGTAAGCCATGTTGGAGCGGATGGAAAAGCAAATGTAGGCATAAGTAACGATAAGGCGGGTGAGAAACCCGCCCACCGATAGACTAAGGTTTCCTGATCAACGCTAATCGGATCAGGGTTAGTCGGGACCTAAGGCGAACCCGAAGGGGGTAGTCGATGGACCATGGGTTAATATTCCCATACTACCGTTAACAGTGATGGAGTGACGGAGTAGTGAAAGGCTCGCGTACTGACGGAATAGTACGTTAAAGGGTGTAGGTATTGACGATATAGGCAAATCCGTATTGTTAGCTGAACCTGATAGTACCACAATCCTTCGGGAGCGTGGATAGTAGCCCTAATCAGACTTCCAAGAAAAACTTCTAAACTTATGTTAATGGTACCCGTACCGCAAACCGACACAGGTAGTCAAGGAGAGAATCCTGAGGTGCTCGAGTGATTCGTGGCTAAGGAACTAGGCAAAATGGCCCTGTAACTTCGGGAGAAGGGGCGCCTCCTCTGTTTCGGCAGAGAGGCCGCAGTGAAAAGATCCAGGCGACTGTTTAGCAAAAACACATGGCTATGCGAAATCGAAAGATGATGTATATGGCCTGACACCTGCCCGGTGCTGGAAGGTTAAGGGGGGGATGTTATCCTTCGGGAGAAGCATTGAACTGAAGCCCCAGTAAACGGCGGCCGTAACTATAACGGTCCTAAGGTAGCGAAATTCCTTGTCGGGTAAGTTCCGACCTGCACGAATGGTGCAACGATCTGGATACTGTCTCGGCCACGAGCTCGGTGAAATTGTAGTAGCGGTGAAGATGCCGCTTACCCGCAACGGGACGGAAAGACCCCATGAACCTTTACTATAGCTTAACATTGACATTGTGTAAATGATGTGTAGGATAGGTGGGAGACTTTGAAGCTGTGTCGCCAGGCATGGTGGAGTCATTGTTGAAATACCACCCTTTATTTACGTGATGCCTAATCTGTTTACAGAGACAGTGTTTGGTGGGTAGTTTGACTGGGGTGGTCGCCTCCAAAAGAGTAACGGAGGCTTTCAAAGGTTCCCTCAGCACGCTTGGTAACCGTGCGAAGAGCGCAATAGCATAAGGGAGCTTGACTGTGAGACCAACAAGTCGATCAGGGTCGAAAGACGGATATAGTGATCCGGTGGTTCCGTATGGAAGGGCCATCGCTCAAAGGATAAAAGGTACTCTGGGGATAACAGGCTGATCTCCCCCAAGAGCTCACATCGACGGGGAGGTTTGGCACCTCGATGTCGGCTCGTCACATCCTGGGGCTGGAGAAGGTCCCAAGGGTTGGGCTGTTCGCCCATTAAAGTGGCACGCGAGCTGGGTTCAGAACGTCGTGAGACAGTTCGGTCCCTATCTGTTGTGGGCGTAAGAAATTTGCGAGGATCTGTCCTTAGTACGAGAGGACCGGGATGGACTAACCTCTGGTGTACCGGTTGTGGTGTCAGCTGCATTGCCGGGTAGCTATGTTGGGAAGGGATAAGCGCTGAAAGCATCTAAGCGCGAAACCCACCTCAAGATGAGATTTCTTTATAAGGGACGTTAGAGACGATAACGTTGATAGGCTGCAGGTGTAAAGACAGGAATGTCAAAGCTGAGCAGTACTAATTACCCGTAAACTTTCTCTAGGGCCATTGGCCTTACCGAACAAGTTCGAGTTCTTAATTCTTTCATAATACTGTCAAAAATATTTAAGATTTTATGGTGACTCTAGCGTAGGTGTCCACCTCTTTCCATTCCGAACAGAGAAGTTAAGCCCTACAGCGCCAATGGTACTGCAATAACATGTGGGAGAGTAGGTCGTTGCCAGTTTTTATCAAAACCCTTACTAGCTTTAGTAAGGGTTTTTTTGTTTATACCACTCAGATATAGGCGTCAACATTCTGCTAAGTCTTGCATTTTCTATTAATTTGCAATAAAAGATTAATATCAGTGAAGAGAATAGCTCTTGTAGTAACCGTTCTTGTAATTATAGCTGCTTCAGCATATATATACATTCAAAAGGATTTTTTTAAAGGTAAGGTGGATCTCTGGGAAAAGATACCGGATAATGCGGTATTGGTTTTTGAATCTAGAAATCTGGTAGATAGATGGAACCATCTATTAGAAACTCCTATTTGGGAATCTTTCAATGAAATTGAAGAATTTCATAATATCAAATCCAGGCTTGAATTACTAGATAGCATTGGAGGGCATGATGGAAAACTTGATAAATTAATAAAGAATTCCAGTTCTCTGATTTCTTTACATGTTACTGGTAAAAACTCTTTTGATTATACTTATTACATTGACCTGACTACTAAGGAGAGTCAAAAGATTGCCTCTGAGATTGTGTCGGGTTTTGAGGCCGATGAAAGTATTATATCAAGTTCTAGAATTTATCAGGGGTTAAAACTATCGGAATTAAAGAAGGGTACTGAAACCTTTACTTATCTCATAGATAATAATGTATTTATTGGAAGCTTTACTCCATTTTTAGTTGAAGATGTGGTTAGGCTTATGAATGGTGATGTAAATTATAATTTCATCACTATGAATAAGGAGCTGACTAAAATGCCTAAGCTAGCTAAGGATGATGGCAATGTTTATATAAGTATTCCAAATTTCGCTCAGTTCATTAATATCTTTCAGGCTTCAAATGCTAAAGGTCAAGTGAAGAAGTTAAATCACTTCGGGAAATCTAGTTTTTTGGATGTATCTGTAGATGATGACAAGATCTTATTTAATGGGTTTTCAAATAGCTCTCCTGAGGATTTTCTGACTACGTTTCAGAACCAAGAGCCATCCTCCTCTAATATCAAATATTTTGTTTCAAATCAGACTACCAAGTTCCTTCAATACACACTGTCAGATCCTTCCGAATGGCATAGTAAGGTTCAAGAGTATTGGAAGAAATATGACGCTCAGTTTTTAACACAAAGAGCAAAATTTGAAAAAGAAAATGATTTTCAATTCTCAGATCTTTATCAATGGCTGGGCTCAGAGGTGGCGATAGCTTCTCTGCAATCTTTCAGCAATAGTGAAGCTTCAGAACTTGTGTATGTTAAGTATAAAGATGAAAATGAAGCTTTGAAGGACCTTAACAAGTTCGCGGAAACACTAGCGAAGGTCAATAATGATACGGTTTACACTGAGCAGTTTTCACTGTATAATATAAAGGAATTGGATGTATCTGAGTTTCCTCAATATGCCTTTGGGCCTGCGTTTAAAGGATTTGATGAATGTTTCTTTTCTTTCATAGATGAATATATCGTTTTTGGAAGTAACATTCAAGCCATAAAAAGTTTGATTACTGATATCGAAAATGAAAACACATGGGGCAGATCTGTTTCCTTCAACAAATTCATTGATAGTAATTTAGAAGAATCAAATATCAATTTTGTCTTTAGTACTGTGACTGGCTGGAATGATATGCTGGTAGGCTTAGAGTCGTCTTGGAAGGAGTTTGCTGAGAATAATAGTTATGTTATAAAAGGCTTTCGGTTAGGGTCTTTGCAATTTAGCCGGCTTGATGACAGCTTCTACACAAGTTTGGCCATGTCATTTGAAAAGCAAGAGCATATTGCTCAAAATCAATATGTAGAAGCATTATTGGCAGTGAATCATAGTGAGCCTATCATTAGCAAGCCATTTGTGGTTAAAAATCATGTTAGTAATACACTTGAAACCCTTATACAGGATTCGTCTTATGATATATCATTGATTTCAACGGAAGGAAAAGTTTTATGGTCGGATTCTATAGGTGAACCTATTGTTTCTGATGTGGAGCAGGTAGATTATTATAAAAATGGTAAGCTTCAGTATTTCTTTGCTACATCACATGGGTTACACATCATAGATAGATTGGGTAATTATATCGAAGGCTATCCTGTGAGGACCCAGGGAGATAATATACAATACGCTTCAGTTGTAGATTATGATAAGAGCTTGAGGTATAGATTTTTGGTAGCAACAGAAAGAGGCGATCTTTTTCTTTACAATAAAGAAGGTGTTACTCTAGAAGGATGGGCGCCACGAAAGATTACAGGTAAATTGGGTACAAAGCCTTTTCATTTGAGGGTAAGAGGAAGGGATTGTATTGTAGCGATTCAGCAGGATGGCGTCGTGAGTGTACTGAATAGACGAGGTGAAATGATGAAAGGATTTCCATTGAAACTTAATTCAAAAATGGAAACGCAACCTTTTATTCAATATGGTTCTGATTTTTCTAAGACTATTGTAACCACATTATCTAACGATGGAAAGTTGATCCAATTTAATTTGGAAGGAAAAGTGATGAGGACGGATCAGCTTTATCAGCCAAGCAGAGAAACAGTATTTCAGTTAGTACCTGATGCCTTAGGAAAAGATTATCTAATTTCCAGACAAGACATGGGAAGAGTTACTTTGCTCGATGCTGATCGTAAGGAGGTGCTTTCTAAGGATTACCTGAGCTCTGGTAAGTTGATCATCCAGTATTATAACTTTAGCCTAGATAATAAAATCTATGTGATTACAGACGAGCAGCAAGGCTTTACCTATATTTATGACCAGGCAGGCGAACTAGTTAATGCTCAGCCGCTTGATAGTGAGCATGAAATCGCCACTCTATTTTTTGAGAACACAAAGAAATACCACGTGTATAGCGTATCTGGTAATTCATTTAAAATCAGTGAGTTTTAATAATGAGAAAAATTAACCTTTCCCTTCTTTTTACATTTTTTATCGTTTTTATAAGTTTTGGACAGAGCGAAGATAGTGATCCGCTTGAGTACAGTCTGGCTACTCCTTATAATACTATTTACACCCATCTATACTTTTTGCAAGATGATAACAATCATCCTGAAATAGCTGCGAAGACTTTTAATCCTGAATTGGTAACTCAGAAGGAAGCGGAACGACTGGCTATAAAACTGAAACAAATACTTGATGGGGATGCCATTTACGTAGATTTAGATGAAGTGCCGCATGTTCCAAATTATGTGGATAGCCTTTCTAATAAATCCAGATATTACCTTACTAAGAAGTATCCTGACCTATATGTAGAGAAGGTGGGTAATAAATGGTACTTTTCTAAAAAGACCATTAGAGGTATTCCACAATGGCACAAGCAGGTGTATCCCTTCGGTACTGATAAGCTTCTGGAATTATTACCTTCTTTCGGTAGTAAAAAGGTAATGGGCTTATATGTGTGGCAAATGCTTGGGATACTTATTCTCATCGTGTTGGCTTTTGTGCTTCATAAATTATTCACCTTCCTTATTGAGAAGTTGATCATTCAATTGCTTCTTAGACTTGGGTATAAAAAGCTTGCTGATGAAGTGATTGTGCCGGTAGCCAGACCTATTAGTTTTCTAGTGATTTTCCCCTTACTCATTTTATTGGTACCAGTTCTTCAGCTACCAATCGCCATGAGCAAATATGTGATATTGGGCTTGAGAGCAATATG
The DNA here is from genome assembly GCF_021389935.1 of Fulvivirga ligni. Taxonomy (NCBI): domain Bacteria; kingdom Pseudomonadati; phylum Bacteroidota; class Cytophagia; order Cytophagales; family Fulvivirgaceae; genus Fulvivirga; species Fulvivirga ligni. The sequence continues at coordinate 5,841,630 of NZ_CP089979.1, read as the reverse complement.
GCCAATATTCGCTATTGTCTTTTTATATAAGCTGGTTGACATTGTGAGTATTTACTTAGGAAAGCTTGCGGATAAGACTGAAAGTACGCTTGATGATCAATTGGTGCCTCTACTTAGAAAGGTGCTTAAGACTTTTGTGATTATTGTAGGTGGGTTGTTCATACTTGATAATCTCGAATTCGATATTACTGGTCTAATCGCAGGTTTATCTATTGGAGGTTTAGCTTTTGCTTTGGCTGCTCAAGATACCATTAAGAACTTCTTTGGCTCTCTTATGATTTTTGTAGACCGACCATTTCAGGTAGGGGACTGGATAACCAGTGGCAATGTAGATGGTACTGTGGAAGAAGTAGGTTTCCGATCTACCAGAATTAGAACATTTAGAAATTCTCTGATGTATATTCCAAACGGTATCATTACTAACCAAATGATTGATAATCATGGGTTAAGAGTTTATAGGCGCTTTATGACCAATATTGCTCTTACATATGATACGCCTCCAGAATTAATAGAAGTGTTTGTAGAGGGCCTGAAAGAGATTGTGAAGAAACACCCTGATACCAGAAAGGACTATTTTGAAATTCATTTTAATGACATGGCTGATTCTTCATTAAATGTTTTGTTTTATATCTTCTTTAAAGTGCCTAGCTGGTCAGATGAATTGAGAGCTCGACATGAGGTTCTGTTAGAAGTGGTGAGACTCGCAGAAGTACTAGGTGTGAACTTTGCATTTCCTACTCAGACTCTACATGTTGAGAGATTCCCCGAAAAGGAAGGCAACTCTCCACAATATACCAATGGTAGTCCTGAGCTAAAAGCTAAGCTGGAGCAATACCTGAATGGAAGAAAGGAGAAGTAGTCTTTAATCTAAAGATAAGAATTCCTCAATGGCTGAGTATATCTTATCCAGCTCTTCATTAGTGATAATGTAAGGCGGGATAAGGTATATTAAATTACCGAGTGGCCTCAGTAAAATGCCCTTATTTAGGAAAAAAGGGTAAAGCTTATTCCGCATTTCACTAAAATATGAGCTGTCTTTATCAGTATAGAATTCCAACGCCAATATGGTGCCTTTGGATCTGATATCTCTGATTTTTGAATTGCCAGTATGCTTGTCTCTAAAGGTCTTATGTTTATCAGATATTCTTTCGATATTCTGCATACAGCTTTCCTCCATTAACAAATCGAAGCTAGCATTAGCTGCGGCACAAGCAATGGGGTTAGCTGTAAATGAGTGGCCATGAAGAAAGGTTTTGTATAAATCTTCTGATTTGAATGCATTGAGTATTTTCTCAGTGCAGGATGTAACTCCTAATGCCATAGCCCCACCAGTTAGCCCTTTAGAAAGACAAAATATATCAGGCTTGTTTTGGAGATGATCGCAAGCGAATAGTTTTCCGGTTCGGCCAAAGCCGGTCATTACTTCATCAGTGATGCATAAGACCTGATTTTTCTGGGCATAAGCAATAAGTTGATCTAGTAGTTCTGCGCTATACATTCTCATACCTGCGGCTCCCTGAACGATGGGCTCGAATATAAAGGAGGCTATCTCTTGAGTGTCGATTAAGCTTTTGAAATGCTTAAGCACCTCAGCTTCATTATCAGCAGTAGGAAAATCAATAAACTCAACATCGAAGAGGTGCTTTGTAAAAGGCTTGGTGAAGTCCCCACGTTCCCCAACTGACATGGCCCCAAATGTATCTCCATGGTATGCACCATCTATGGCTATAACCTTAGGTCTGATATCATTTTTATTATACCAGTATTGGAAACTCATTTTTAAGGCTACTTCCACTGCCGTGCTACCGTTATCAGAATAGAATATTTTATCCTGATTGCCAGGTAATATACTTAATAAGTTCTCTGCGAGTGTAATGGCTGGTTTGTGACTGAAGCCAGCAAAGATAACGTGCTCTAATGCATTGGCCTGTCTGGCAATTGCTTTTGTAATATGCGGGTGAGCATGTCCGTGAAGATTTACCCACCAGGAAGATACGGCATCTAGAATTTTCGAGCCATCTTCGGTGATAAGATAGGCTCCTTCACCAGATTCAATATATAAAGGATCATCTACTCCTAATAAAGGTGTAAACGGGTGCCAAATACTTTTTTTATCTCTTTCAATCCAATTCATCCCAATTCTTTTTTAATTCAGCAGCATACCTTTTGATAACGGCACCGTCTATGACATTTTCTTCAGAGATGTGTAATAAGCATGGAGCGCTAGTATGGCTCATAATGATGTCTTTGGTAGACTTTACATCCGGACCATTAAAAATGATACCTCTAAGCTTGATGCCTCTAGATTTAATTGCTTCTAGTGATAACAAAGTGTGATTAATACTTCCCAGATAAACGTTGGCAATCAATATTAATTCCGCTTTAAAATGAGGAATGAGATCAATCATTTTCTCAGTTTCGTTAAGCGGAACAAGTAGTCCGCCAGCGCCTTCAATAAGAAGGTTGTTCTGAGTAAGAGGGCATTTAAGGTTATTAATGCTTAGCCTAATATTATCTACTTCTGCCGCATAATGTGGAGAAGCTGGTGTTTTTAGATAATAGGCTTCAGGATGCACTTTAACCCTATCTCCTAACCAATTTCTAATGGTGTTACTATCGGTGGGTTCTCCGGCTTGAATAGGTTTCCAGTAATCTGCCTTAAGAGCTTGCGTTAAAATAGCTGACGCAAGCGTTTTCCCACTGTCCGTCCCGATGGCTGATACGAAATAATTCATTATAATGCTGCTAAGCTATCAATCAAAAGGGAGATTTCATCAGATGTGTTGAAAGAATGTATGCAAATGCGCAATCTTTCAGAACCTTTTTTTACAGTAGGAGAAAGAATTGCTCTCACGTCAAGTCCTTTTTTCTGAAGTTGTTCAGCTGCCGCTCGTGCTGCTTGATTCCCTTGTATGATAATGCCTTGAATAGGGTGGTTGCTAGGGAGTGATTCTAGTCCGGAAATTTTCTGAATCTGTTCTTTATAGAATCTTATGTTATTTTCTAGCTTCTGTTTATGACTATTGTTTGAATTCAGGTAATCAAAAGACGCATCAATAGCCGCAATTTGATGTGGAGAAGGTGCAGTAGTATAAATAAATGGTCTGGCAAAATTCACGGTATAATCTATGAGTGTTTGTGAACCTGCAAGAGCTGCGCCGTGTATACCCATGGCTTTACCAAATGTATAAATTCGAGCGAAAATTTTATTGTGAAGGTTTAATGTGCCTGCCAATCCATTGCCGTTGTTGCCCAAGATTCCAGTGCTGTGAGCCTCATCCAAGATGATTTCAGCTCCGGTTTTTTCGGCTAGGTCTACAATATCTTTTAATGGGCATTCGTCTCCATCCATAGAGTATATTGACTCTGCTACTATGAAAACCTGTCCAGTGGCCTTTGATATTTTTTTTCGTAGATCATCTATATCATTGTGCTTAAAGCTATATCTATTGGCCAGGCTAAGTCGAGCACCATCTTTGATGCAAGCATGAGATTTTTCATCGTAAATGATAGTGTCGGATTTTTGAGGTATGGATGAAAGCACCGCCAGATTAGCATTGTAACCAGAATTGAATATTAATGCCTTTTCGGATTTAAAAATATCTGCTAATTTGTTTTCCGTATTCTCTATATGAGAAGAGTTACCAGAAAGCAGACGTGAGCCAGCAGCACCATTCTTTTTAATGATATCAGCACGCTCTTGAATCATGGAGAAGAGTTCAGTAGATCTTGCTAATCCCAGATAATCATTTGAGCAGAAATCAACTAGTCCTGATGGCGTGATCAATTGTCTAAATGACTTCTGATCTTTTCTTAATTGTAATTGTTGTGCTAATCTTTTTTCAAGCATGCAATAAAGAATGTGTCGAGGTACAAATATAGAAAATGCTCAGCCGAAGGATCGACTGAGCATTAAATATGATGTTAAATGATGTTATTTTTTAGCTCTGTTTTTTTCTAATTCGTCCCACATGTCCTGCGGTACGGCCTCCAATCCATTGAATTCACCAGCTCCGATTAGCCATTCTCCACCATCTATGGTAATTACCTCGCCATTTACATAGGCTGAGTAATCAGACATTAGATAAGCAGCCAGGTTCGCCAATTCTTGGTGTTCACCAAAACGTTTAAGAGGAATTCTTTTTAATGGATCAATTTGCTCAGCCACATCTCCAGGAAATAATCTTTTCCATGCACCTTCTGTGGGGAATGGCCCAGGGGCAATGGCATTTGAACGAATATTATACTTTGCCCATTCTACCGCTAGAGATCGCGTTAAAGCTAGTACACCTGCCTTAGCACAAGCCGAGGGTACAACGTATCCTGATCCGGTCCAGGCATAGGTGGTTACAATATTCAGGAAAGTACCAGTCTGCTTTTTCTCTATCCAGTTTTTGCCTGTGGCTAAAGTGAAATTATAGGTGCCTCGAAGTACAATATCAACCACTATATCAAAAGCTCGATGGGATAATCTCTCTGTAGGACTTATGAAGTTCCCTGCCGCATTATTGAGCACGCCGTCCACCTGGCCAAATTTCTCTTCAGTGGTTTTTAATACATTTTCTATTTCATTGTAGTTTCTGATATCACAGGCTATGGGTAATACTTTACCTCCAGTTTCGTCTTCTAGTTCTTGAGCTGCCTGATCTAAAACTTCTTGTTTTCGGCTGGAAATCACCAGATTAGCTCCAAGTTCTAAAAAATATTTGCCCATAGATCGGCCTAAACCGGTACCTCCACCAGTAACTATAATGGTTTTTCCTTTTAATGATTCAGGTTTTAACATTCCTTGCATAGCGTATTCATTGGTTTAGTATAAAGATAGTTAACAGATGGTCATATAATGCTTTCATATATTTTTTTGTTAGCGGAAGAATTGAAAAGATGAATGAGATGTATATATTCAGTTGATAGAAGATAAAGACATGACACGTAGACTAGATATCAATACCTGGAATAGGAGAGAGCATTTTCAGTTTTTTAGAAGCTTTGATGAACCGTTTTTTGGTGTTACTGTAGAGCTGGATTGCACTAAGGCTTACTCTGTGGCTAAGAAAGAGGGGTTTTCTTTTTTTCTGTACTATCTCCATAATTCATTAGTTGTGGCCAATAGCATAGAGGAGTTTAAATATAGAATTGACGGTGACTCAGTGCTTGTTTTCGATCAGGTGCATGCTTCCCCCACTATTAATAGGGAAAACGGAACATTTGGTTTTGCTTATATTGATTTCTATGATGATTACATGGAATTTCAAAAGAAGGCCAAGGAGGAGATTCAGCGTGTTCAAAGTACTTCAGATCTTATTCCATCTACCTCATCTGAAAATGTTATTCACTATTCTTCACTACCATGGCTGAACTTTACCTCTATTTCTCATGCCAGAAGTTTCTCTCACCAGGACAGCTGCCCTAAAATATCTTTTGGTAAACTTCACTTGAAGGATGGTAAGCACATCATGCCTATGTCAATACACGTTAATCATGCTTTAATGGATGGATTTCAGGTAGGGCAGTATGTGGAGAGATATCAGGAGTTGTTGAATAGGTAATAAATCTCAGTGTAAATTTATTTATTATAAATGTAAATATTATACGAAATAATTATCGTAATATTACTTCTATAATTGACTGAATGGCTTGTAAGAAGCTATGAAAACCAAATTACTAATCTTGACAAGTCTTTGCCTGCTTATGGTTATAGGATGTGGCGATGACGACAATGCCGAAGTAGATATACTTATGAACGGCAAGTGGGTGCTTAATAGTGGCTCCAGAAGTGAAGAACTCATCTTCAGTAGAGACCGTACTTTTGTGCTTAATCTCCAAATTCCTTTGGAGTATAATCCTTATGAATTATTGTCATCTCAGCTTAGTGGGCACTGGATGCTTGAAAATGATGAGATTACTTACTCCTCTGTAACTATTTTATATGATCTGAATGATGGTGAATTAATATTAACTTCAGAACCTCCAGGGGATCATGGGATACTGTTGACCGATCTGGATTTAGGTACAGTTGTGGATCATAGAACTGAGGTCAATGAGAATCATATTGCAAGTATAACCTCAAATGAGTTGGTTTTAGAAAGGGAAGGTAAAACATTTACCTATACGAAAACCACAAGATAAAAATAAGGGCTGATGAATTTCATCAGCCCTTATTCTTTAATTTCCTCTTCTGGAAGATCTTTCTGATCCTCTATTAGATGATCGGCTACCAGATGATCTATCAGATCCGCCTCTGTGACTATCGCCTCTGGAAGTGGATGTCCTACCAGAGCTGCTACCGTGAGATGAAGAACCTCTACTTACTGTGCTAGTTCTACCAGAACTGTTTCTTCCTGAGCTGTTGCTATGATGGTTTTCATATTTACTTCTATCATAGTTTCTTCCTCTTCTTTCAGGAGTACTTGTACGAGCTCTCGTCTGGCTTCTAGGTGCAGGTCTTGATTCTACTCTAGCTCTACCTTGAGGTGCAGGATTTCTATATACTACTCTTGTTCTCGGTTGTCTGTAAACTACTCTTGTAGCAGGTCTACTATAAATCACATGATTATGGCCATGGTGATGGTGTGCATGACAGTTATTATAATGGCTATTGTAATAATTGCTGTAGAATCCGCAGTAGCTACCGCAGATATGATCATGCAGTGGGTAATAATCAACGTATTCTCTTCTTACTACATGACCATAGTTATCAAGTCTTAGTTCTACAAAGAAATCGTTCTGTTGTAGTATTACATCAAAGAATAATTGTCCATGAACGTATTGACGCTTAGTGTGTACCCACTCATAACCATGGTAATGATCAAAAACTAGTGATGAAACTCTATGAGGTACTCCCCAACTATGAGATACGCCAAAAGAGGCTATAAAAGTCTGAGCTTGACTATGCAATGAAATTCCTATCATGAACACAGCTATAAGTAATAATTTTTTCATGGCATTTACTGTTTGATTACGATAGGCATTAATCAAGGATGGTGCCAAACTCGGAAAATAAATTGTAATTAATTGTAAATCAATAAGTTAATTTCAATATTTGTGATGCTATATTTTATGTGATTTAAGTCATAGGGCTTAAATCAATGCCGTATTTTAAGGGATATTATTATCATATTAGATACTTTTGTATGGCGGAGAGATAGGTGGCTCAGAAGTTTTAAAATCAGATGAAAAAGGTATTAGTTTTATTTGTTCTTTTATTCGTATCAGCCTTAAGTCACGCTCAGAACCTGGGCAGCATTGATAGTTTAACCTCATTAATTAAATCAGCATCTGAAGATGAGCAGAAGGTTGATGTTTATAATGAGTTGGCCTGGGAATACCGGAAGTCTTTTCCTGACAGCACACTTTTCTATACAGACAAGGCCATTGAAATAATATCTTCTCAGCCCAAAACTGCCCTCAATAATTTCTCAAAAGCCTATAACTATCAAGGAGTAGCCTATTACTATAAAGGGGATCAAATAAAAGCGTTTGATTTCTATACACTTGCCGCAGAGGAAGGTTTAAATTATGGAGACTCATCTCAATACGCCCATGCCTTAAATAACCTTGGGCGTTTGTTCATGACTCAGGGAGATTTTTTAAAGTCCTATGATTATTACCATCGTGCTAAGAAAATATTTGAAGAGTTAGGGGACAGGCAGGGATTAGGATACAGTTATAAAAGTCTGGCAGAGCTGTATGAACAGCATGAGAATTACACGAAAGCTTTAGAGATGTCTTCTCTAACATTGGCTATTCGGAGGGAATTCGGAAATCTGACAGGTCAAATATCCATATTGAAAGAGATGGCGGAGATTAATCAGCAGATGGGTGATTATCAGGAGTCTCATGATTACTATTTTGAAGCGTTAAGCAAATCAGAGTTGTTGGGTGATGCCATTAGTTCAGCCGGTATAGAATTAGGTATTGCTGATCTTTACTTTGTGCAAGGGAAATATGACAGTAGCCACACCTACGCTAATAAGGCCTTAAGAACATCAGAAATGTCTGGAAATGAGAATCTTAAGGTGAGGGTTCGACTCTTGATGGCTAAGATTTTGTATAAAAGATCAGCATATTCAGAAGCTGAAAAAGTTTTAAGAGAAATAGTGGTTGACTCCAGCGATTTGGCTGTGAATGCTGAAATCTACGAGTACCTTGCTCTTATCTGTAAAAACAGAGATGATGATGGATGCGCTCTCGATAATTTTAAAAAATATCATGCGCTCAATGGTAAGCTAAACGATGCCGCTATGGCGCGTAACATAGAGAGAATGGAAGCTCGATTAGAGCTGGAGAAAAGGGAAAAAGAAAATGAGCTTTTGAAAACACTACAAGCCCGGGACCAGGCCTTAATTGATCGACAAAGACTGGCTAATATAGTGCTAGTGGCTGTGATTGCTACTGCGCTTTTTCTAATCATTATTTTATGGTTAACAGGTAAGAAGAGGAGAGCTATTAATGAAAGTCTGGAGCAGAAGAATAAGGAGATTGTGCAGCAGCAAAATGAAATTGAAAGCCAGAATGAAAAAATAAATCATCAGAACGATCAGCTAAGAGATCAGAATAAGAATTTGCTCACTTTAAACAATGAGAAGGACACCCTGATTAACGTGGTGGCGCATGATTTGAAATCACCTTTTGCGAGAATCCAGGGGTTGGCTCAGGTTTTAGGACGTACTGAACTGAATGAGGAGCAGCAGTCATTGCTTAAGATGCAGTTGGAGGTAGCCAAATCTGGTTTAGACCTGATTAAAGATCTATTAGAAATCAATGCTTTTGAAGATGATAGAGATCTGGATGAGGTGAAGCTGGTGAATATTAACGAGTTGCTCACTGAAAAGTATCATGGCTTTGTGGCTGATGCCGAGACCAAAAATGTATCACTTCAAGTACATTTGCCAGAAGAGGAAATTGAAGTTCGCTCAGGAAGACTTTATCTATCCAGAATATTGGATAATCTGCTATCCAATGCCATTAAATTCTCAATTTCTAATACAAAGGTAATCTTGAGTGCAGCCAGAGATGCAGATTTCTTCGTGATATCAGTAAAAGACTTTGGTCAGGGTTTTAGCGAAAGCGACAAAAAGAATTTGTATAAGAAATTTACTAAGCTTAGTGCAAGGCCTACCGCAGGAGAAAGTTCTAATGGCTTAGGTTTAGCGATAGTTAAAAACCTGGTTGACAAATTAGGAGGTGAGATAATACTCATTTCAGAATATGGAAAAGGCAGTGAGTTCGTTCTGAAATTTCCCACTGCCCTTTCTTCAATTAAAGGAAATCAAAGCTTAGGCTAAAGCTGCTTTTAAATCAGCTATTAGATCTTCAACCTCTTCTATTCCTACACTTAATCTTATTAAAGAGTCTAGTAAGCCTATTTTAAGTCGCTCCTCTCTTGGTATGCTGGCATGTGTCATGGTAGCAGGGTGATTTACCATTGATTCTACCCCACCAAGTGATTCTGCTAAAGAAAAGAATCTAAAGCTTTCCATAATTCTGAAGGCTTCAGCTTTATTATCTCCTTTTAGTGTAAAAGAGATCATACCTCCGAAGTCTTTCATCTGTTTTTTTGCAATCTCATGATTAGGGTGAGATTCAAACCCTGGCCAATAAACATTTTCTACTTTCGGGTGATCTTTCAGGAATTCCGCAACTTGTTTGCCGTTCTCGCAGTGACGCTGCATTCTTATATGTAAAGTTTTTATACCTCTCAGTACCAAGAAGCTGTCTTGCGGTCCGGGAGTGGCACCACAGCTGTTTTGAATAAAGGAAAGATCCTGGTTGAGCTTATCATCATTTACCACTAAAGCTCCCATAACCACGTCTGAGTGACCACCTAAATATTTGGTTACAGAGTGCATAACTATGTCAGCACCCAGGTCTAGTGGATTTTGTAAATAAGGAGTAGCAAATGTGTTGTCAACTGCTAATAGCAAGTTCTTTTTCTTAGCTAAAGCAGCTACGGCTTCAATATCTATGATGTTCATCATAGGGTTAGTAGGTGTCTCTACCCAGATGAGTTTGGTGTTTTCGTTCACTAATTCTTCAATAGAATCAGCTTTTTCCATACTTACAAAGTGGAATTTGATTTTATACTTAGCGAAAACTTTAGTGAATAGTCGGTAAGTGCCACCATAAAGGTCATTGGCTGCTATTACTTCATCTCCAGGGTTTAGAAGTTTAATAACCGCATCAATAGCAGCTAAACCTGATGAAAAACAAAGGCCGTGCTGTCCATTTTCTAGTGCAGCAATGCTTTTTTGAAGCGCATCTCTGGTAGGGTTTTGGGTTCTGGAATATTCGTATCCTTTATGATCTCCAGGTGATGCTTGCACATAGGTGGAAGTCTGGAAAATAGGTGTCATAATAGCACCTGTAGAAGGATCAGGCTCTACGCCTGCATGTATTGCTTTGGTTCCAAATTTCATAAGCGTAATATCAGATTTGATAAAAAACGTTTACAAAACTAGGGTTTTCAAGTAAGAGAAAGGCTATATTTTAATATTGATTATTAGTGTTTTTGTTTGCTCCAATAATCTTCCAGACTTACTTTCCAGTTAGGCTTATTCTTAAGGTATAAAACGGTGTTTAAAAGCATTTTATCTTCGGAAGAATGAGTGCCTAGGGTATCTAATGTTTCTCTAATTATATAGTAGAGTGTGTCTGAAAAATTAGCACCTTCAGATTCGCCAAGAGCTACTAAAAGCTCTACGAGCTTTTCTTTAGTAGGGGCTTCCTGCGTTTCAGTGCTAGCGGTAGGTTGATCTTTTTTTTAAGCCTTCTGGAGTAACCAGAGATGAGGCTTCTTGTTTAAGAAAGGCGTCTAGGTCGGAAAGAGGGTTTTTTCTTTTAGCCATGGTTACAATTCTTTAATAATTGCCTGGGTGATGTTCATGTATTCTTTTTCAGCTAAAATGGTGCTGAAATTCACATAAAGGTTCTTTTGTGGTACTGCTACGTCTAAGATTTTAGCATCCAGGTTGCTCATGGCTTCCTGAATGGTTTTACTCTTAGTCATACTGTGAATCCTGTTGGGGAGAATCAGAATTTTAAGGTTCTGATTAAGCTCTTTTGCAGGAGATAAATCGGTAACAGTTTGGTAAGTAACCAGTAAATCGTTTTGAGTTAAGCTGGTGGGTACTATCACAGCATCGCTTTCCAGACATAACTTCTTTATGCCTTCGTCTGTGGGCTTACCTGCACTGTCTACTATAATATAGTTATACCCTTTTTCTGCTTTAAGGTTTTTTATTTCTTCGGCAATTTCTTCGTCTTTAGACCCCATGATCTCAAAAAGAGACTTGCCATTAGCGCCAGATTTATACACCTCCATTTTCCTTAAAGTACTAAGGGTATAGTTAGTGTCAGTTTCTATTAAGGCTACGTTATGCCCAAGATTATGGAGCATTGTGGCTAAGTTAATAGCGTTGGTGGTTTTACCTGTCCCCCCTTTTCTGCTTACAAAGGATATTACTTTACTCATTAGGCTAAAAATAATTATAGCTTTGATTAAAACCAAATAACTATTTGGCTTGATAATCAGATGCCTTAGCTTTGATGCGAAAAGCTAATAAATAAAAATGAAAAAAGTATATTATTTATCTACCTGCGACACTTGCAAAAGGATCATTAAGGAGCTTGAAATAGGTGATGAGTTTGAGTATCAAGACATTAAAACTGAGAAAATTACTGAAAAGCAAATAGAAGATATGAAAGCTTTGGCAGGCAGCTATGAGGACCTTTTTAGCAGAGTGGCTAGAAAGTATAAGGAGCTGGGGCTGAAAGAAAAGCAGCTAACCGAAGAGGATTACAAAGCTTATATTTTAGAAGAATATACATTTCTGAAAAGACCAGTATTCATAATTGATGGAGAAATATTTATAGGTAACTCCAAAAAGAATGTGGCAGCTGTGAAAGAAAAGATAGGTTAATTATCAACCTATCTTGAGCTCTTCTTTGTGAGGCTTTAAAGCTTCTATAATAAAATCTATGTGTTCTTTCATGGGTACGTCGAGCATGTCAGCTCCGGCCTGCACTTCATCTCGTTCTACTTTTGCGGCAAAGCTTTTTTGCTTCAGCTTCTTAATCACAGACTTGGAATTCAGTGTGTTAATACCTTCGGGCCTTACCTGGCAGCAGGCAATGATAAACCCTGTAAGTTCATCACAAGCAAGTAAAGCTTTGTCCAGTGTGTTAGTATAGGATACACCCCATTTGGTGTAGTGAGCAGAGATAGCATGTGCAATCTTCGTTTCCCCCATTTCATTCAACTGATTTACTATTACATTCGGATGTTCTTCAGGGTGTTTTTCATAGTCAGCGTCATGTAGGAGACCTGTTACAGCCCATTCTTCTTCATCTTCACCTAACTTCTGTGCGTAGGCTCGCATCACTATTTCTACACTCCGCGCATGTCTAAGCAAACTTTCACCTTTCGTAAGGTCGGTTAATATAGATTGAGCTTCTTCTATGGTCATATCTGTACTTTCGCTTTTCTGAGTTTCATAAATACAATAACTCCACCAAGTAGTATAATAACGCCCATTACACTGAGTAGAATAACGATTCTGCTGTTTTTTATCTGCAATGAGTTGATGGCATCTTGCTGGCGCAGTACTTCTAGTTGTTTTTCTTTTTGCTGCAGTTCAATGGCCACCTCTAACTGAGCTAGTTTTTTGCTGCTTTCTTCGGTGTATAGGATGTCCTTAATCTTATCATAATTAAGACGTGTTTTGTAAGCCATTTCAAATTTATTCTGAGCAGCATAAACTTTTGACAAACCTTCATAAATGAGCTCAAGGATGGGGTAGGCACTGATGGAATCAGCTAACTTTTCTGATTCTAAAAAGGTATTCTCGGCCTTTGCAAGTTGACCTTGGGCCAGTTGTGTAGATGCTATATTGCTTAATGCCTGAGCCTGGCCTAGCAGATTTTTCCCCTTCACTTCAACGGCCAGAGATTTTTCATAATATGATATAGCTTGGTCATAGTCCTTATTGTAGAAATAGATATTACCAATGTTATTCAGCGGGTTTGATGTAGTGAAACTAAGCCCTAATCTATCTGATAATACAATGGCCTTGTTGAAATACTCCAGGGCTTGCTGTTCTTTACCGTTGTCATTATAGGCATTACCTATGTTGTTAAGTGCTCCCACTAACCTTTTCTCATCACCAAGCGTTTTGAAAATTTCATAAGATTCTACGAAATAGATAAGGGCCTTATCGTAATCTCCTCTTAAAGAATAAACGGTACCCAAGTTATTCATGGTAGAAGCTTCCGCCTTTTGGTCATTAATCTCATCGCTTATGCGTAATGACTCAATGTAAAATTCTACCGCACGCGCATAGACACCTTGGTTTTTGTAGATTATACCTAAGTTATTTAAAGCAGCGGCTTTTCCTTTCGGGTAATCAATTTCGGTAGCTAGCTCTAATGCAGAAGTGGCGTATTCCAATGCTTGTTCAGGGTTGAGCTGGTTGTGAACTATGAATAGTTCATTGAGTACATTTACTCTGTCTTTTCCCTTCGCATCTTTAAGTTCTAATTCAAGGCTGTCAAGATATTGGCCGTGAGCCCATGTAGAAAAGAAGGATAGAATGATTAAAATAAAGCCGGAAATACGTAACATGGAATTAAGGTTTAGCAAAGTAAAGTTAACATTATAATTCACATTCCAACAGCGCCACTTTACCTCTTGTGTAATTCAAATTCAATAAGTTAAAAGCATATTGTAATTTCATAATATGAAAAAGATCATCTTAATATTATTAGCAAGTCTGTGTTTTGCTAGTAGCTATAGTCAGGATAAAGCGGCAGAGGAGCAGGAAGTATTAAAAGTTATAGATGCACTATTCACAGGCATGAAAGAAGCCGATAGTGCTATGGTGCACTCAGCTTTTGTGGATACTGCGCGTATGTACACTGCTTTTACAGATAGAAATGGAAAACCTGTGTTGTCTAAAGGTAATTTGGATGAGTTTTTATCTGCCGTAGGCACACCACATGATGTAGATTACAACGAAGAGATTTGGGGTGCCGAAGTAAGAATAGATGGCCCTTTGGCTCAAGTATGGACTAAATATGCCTTTTACGCCGGGAATAAATTTAGCCATTGTGGCGTAGACGCTTTTCATTTATTTAAGTCAGAAAAGGGCTGGAAAATTTTTGTGATAACAGACACTAGAAATTGGCAAAACTGTAAAGTGCCAGATGATATTCAAGCTAAATACAAAGAATGAAGAAGCTCATACTATTCCTTTTAATTTCATTTTCGTTTGGGGCTGCCTCAGCTCAAGATGGAATTACCACCATTATTTTAGTGCGTCATGCTGAAAAGGGGAATGATGGTACGAAGGATCCTGATTTAAATACGGCCGGTATTCAAAGAGCCGAGGCCCTGCTGGAATTCCTTAAACATACAGAGCTGGATGCTATTTACTCCACTGAATATAAGCGCACTGTCAATACTGTGCAGAAGGTGGCAGTGGATCATCAACTAAAAATAACAAGTTACAATCCCTTTGACATCGAGTCGTTTACTAAGCAGCTTATGAAAGAAGGAGGGAAAACTATTTTGGTTGTGGGCCATTCTAACACCATTCCGAATACAATAAATGCACTTATTGGAAAGGAAAAATACCAGCAGCTAGATGATGCAGACTATGATAATCTGTATGTTGTCACAGTATCTGAAGGTGGTGAAAAAGTGAAAGTATTGGAGTTTCAATATGGTTCACCATCAGGTATTTAAGAAAATCTTCGAAATATAAATCTCTTTTATCTGTAACCTTCGCTTATCTGGTTCGTTTTCATTATTGTTTCGATGTTTAAACAATAATAGAATAACAATATGAGTTTGAAATTATTCTCCGATTATAAATTAGGTAATATTACCTTAAAAAACAGAGTGGTGATGGCACCAATGACACGTTCCAGAGCTGTAAATAATAATGCGCCCAATGACTTAATGGTGAAATATTACCAACAAAGAGCAGGTGCTGGTTTAATTATTACCGAAGGAGTATCTCCATCTCCTAATGGATTGGGATACCCAAGAATTCCGGGTGCTTTCACCCAGGAGCAGTTCGATGGCTGGAAAAATATTGCTAAAGCTGTTCATTCTGAAGGTAGCGCTATTTTTATGCAGATCATGCATACGGGTAGGGTGGGGCATGACCTGAACTTACCAGAGCAGGCTGAGGTGTTAAGCCCTACGGATGTTACGTTATCAGGAGAGATGTATACTGATAAGGAAGGGCCGAAGTCGCACACTAAGCCTAAAAGAATGACTAAGGCTGATATAGATGAGGCTATTGAGGAATATGTGTCTACGGCTAAAAATATTGTAGCAGCAGGTTTTGATGGTGTGGAAATCCACGCGGCCAATGGCTATCTGATAGAGCAGTTTATTAATGCCAACGTGAATGATAGAGACGATGAGTATGGCGGCAGCATTGAAAACAGAAGCAGATTTTTGACAGAGGTTGCTCAAAAAATAGTAGCAGAAATTGGAGCGGATAAAGTAGGTGTGAGAATTTCTCCTTATGGAGTTTTCAATGATACGGGAAGCTTTGATGGTGTGGAGGAAACATTTGTATACATCGCTCAGAAAATGAGTGAGTTAGGATTGGCCTACATTCATGTGGTAGATCATTCTGCTATGGGAGCGCCAGAAGTGCCAGATTCAATTAAACAAAAAATTAGAAATGCTTTCGAAGGAACATATATTCTTAGTGGAGGCTATGATAAACAAAGAGCAGAACAGGATTTAGAGGATGGAAAAGGTGACTTAGTAGCCTTTGGAAGACCATTTATTTCTAATCCTGACTTGGTAGAAAGAATGGAGAAAGATGCGCCATTGGCAGATCCTGATCCTAATACTTTTTACACCGCAGATGAAAAAGGGTACACCGATTATCCCTTTTTAGAAGAGGCGAAAGCCTAAACAAAACAAAGTAGAATGGAGCCTGATAACCTCAGGCTTCATTTATTACTACCTCCGGCTGAGGCTTAGCTTTCATATTCACGAAAATGCCCATTAGTGAAGAAAGTGTAGTGATGAGGAAGAAAATCAGGGATAAAGCAATTGCCGTCTCCTCATCAAAAACTAAAAACTTAGCCGCATACACAAATACAATTTCCCTCATTCCGAGGCCTCCTAGTGTAATGGGGATGATGGTGGCTATGGCAGATAGCAAAAATATCATCAAATAAGTAAGGAAATAGGAATCAGCTCCCAGCGCTAGTAGAATGCAATACGCACAGACTATTTGTGTTCCCTGCATGAGAATAGCCAGGAAATTAACCTTTATATAAATCTGCTTAAAGGTCTTGAACAGGTACTTGTAAAAGATATAATAGGCTGGGTAGGCTATAATTACCGCGCCTATGAGAATGTAATTGAAATTAAACTCAAATGGCAGGTCTAAAATTACTGCCAGTATCATAGCCAGGAAAAATAAGGCTACTAACCCGCATAATCTATCTAGAAAAATGGCGGAAAAGATGGATCTGCCTTTTTTGTTAAACCGGTCCTTTAATAGAAAAACTTTGTAAGCATCTCCACCCACACCTCCGGGCAAAATAATGTTATAAAGCATGCCAAAATAAAACAATCTGATGTGGTACCAGTGAGAAGCATATATTTCTAGTTCCTCTAAAAGTGCTTTTAATCTAAATGCACTGATCCATTGAGACAGATTGAAAAGGAGAAAAGCTAAGAGGAGCCAATAAATGTTGCTGTGTAAAATTACAGATGTAGCTTCCTCAATGTTAATTTTGCTGAATGCTATGTAAATAGCTATGCCACTTACCAGCGCTTTAAATAGTAGTTTGAGGTATGGAGGTATTTTTACTTTCTCCGATAAATATGTCTTTAATGCTGTAAGTTTTTTTGTTCTGAGATTCATAGTAAATCCTCATCATTAGCTCAGCGATGAGGCCGAAAGTAATAAACTGGATGCCAGCTAGCAAAATTAATACACCCAAAATTAATAATGGCCTTCCCCAAATGTCTTTTCCAAGTAATTTCTCTACCAGTAAATAAAAATTAATTAGCCCTCCAACGGCCAAAGCAATAATGCCTAAAGGACCGAAAAGGTGGATCGGTCTTCTGAAGTATTTCTGATAAAATAGCATAAGGATAAGATCACTGATGACTTTAAAGGTTCTGCCTATGCCGTATTTGGATGTTCCATGTATTCTGGGGTGGTGCTTAACGGCCATTTCTGTGATTTTCGCGCCTTTCAATTTAGCCAAAATAGGAATGAACCTATGAAGCTCTCCGTAAAGATCCAGCTCTTTTGCCGCTTGCTTGGTGAATATTTTTAAGGTGCATCCATAGTCTCTGATATGTACGCCACTAAGTTTTCTTATCAGGGCGTTGGCTAACTTGCTGGGAATCTTGCGTAAAAGCATTCCATCTTGCCTGTTTTTGCGATAACCCGCCACTACATCCCATCCTTCTGCTTCTAGCTTTTCAAGCATAACAGGTATGTCGGTGGGGTCATTTTGAAGATCGCCATCCATGGTAATAATATAATCTCCACTGGCATAATCAATGCCGGCGGCTATGGCTGTAGTTTGCCCATAGTTCTTGTTGAATATCACCAGCTTAACATGTTCATCAGCATGTTTTCTAATATTTCTGACGGTGCCATCAGTAGAGCCGTCATCAACCAAAATAATCTCGTATTCATGGCCTGTTAAAGCCTTTGAAATGTTAGTCAATAATGGTTGAATATTATCTTCTTCATTTAGCAGAGTAACAACTACTGATAGTTTCATAACTAGCGAGGTTTACCTGCTAATTACGTGGGTTTGTAAGGCTTAGTGTCTGAAAAATGGTTATATAATTGTTAATAAATATTCATAATAACTTCATAAAAGGGAGGCTATTTTAAGTCATTATAACCATAATATTACACTGCACAATTTGTACTATCTTGAATACAAAATTTCTAATAATTGCAGCCCTGTCAATAGTGGTTTTTTATGCCAATATCTGGGGTAATTCCATCTATATTTTGGACGAAGCAAAAAATGCTACCTGTGCCAGAGAGATGCTGCACAGAGGCGATATTATAGTGCCAACTTTTAATGACGAGCTGCGTACTGATAAGCCTCCATTGCACTATTATTTTATGATGCTCTCCTATACACTGTTCGGTGGAGCGAATCCATTTTCAGCACGCTTTTTTTCTGCCCTTATGGGTGTGTTTACGGTTATGCTGGTCTTTATGATTGGAAAGCGAGAATTGGGTGAGCGTAGTGCTTTTTATGCATCCCTAGTTATGCTAGCTTCATTGCAGCTGCCGCTGCAGTTTCATTTGGCAGTGCCAGATCCATATTTGATCTTTCTGGTTACTGCGGCTACATTTTATCTCTATCGCTACAATAGGACCGAAAAATGGATACATTTTATTATCGGCTATGGTGCAGTAGGTTTGGGGGTGTTAGTGAAGGGGCCAGTGGCTATTGTTTTACCAGGGTTGTCAATTTTTGTGTATCTAATATTATCAAAGCAATTGAAATGGTCAGCTATTTGGCGAATGCGACCTTTGCTAGGGGCTTTGTTGATATTAATAATTGCTGTGCCGTGGTATTTTATGGTATATCAAGCTACGGATGGCCAATGGATCGAAGCTTTTTTCTTCAAGCATAACATTGGTAGGTATACGTCTACCATGGAAGGACACGGTGGTCTTCCTTTGCTGGCTATTCCTGTAGCATTATTGTCTCTTTTACCTTTTAGTACGTTTATTATTCAGGTTTTGAAAAATGCCTGGAAGAGCAGATATGCAAATCCTTTGATCAGCTTAGCTCTTGCGGCCGGTTGTAGCACAGTGCTGTTCTTTTCTTTTTCGCAAACTATACTGCCTAGCTACATTTCTCCAGCCTTGCCTTTTCTGTCGTTGCTTTTCGGCTACTATTTTGATCAGTTAGTGACTAATTACTCTGCTTCACTGAAAGGTGTGAAAAGTAGTGTTTTGGTATTTGCATTCATTGCCATATCACTTCCCGTTGCCGGCTACCTGGCTATGAAAAATGATCAGTCCATAGCAGATTTAAAGCTGTTGTCGCTTTGGCTTTTGGTGTTCAGTTTTGGTGCTGTTATCGCTATGATATTTGCTTTTAAAAAGGATTACAAACGGATGTTCATGTCATTGGTTATCTCCGGATTGCTATGGTTTCAGGCGTTTAACTATTTGATTTTTCCTAAGCTGGATGCAAAGAATCCTGTTTTAGCTAGTGAAGATATCTGGCAGCAAAAAGAGGTGTACTATTATGGTAGGATGAATGCTTCGTTTGTGTTCAATGCTCAAAAGATTATTCCACCGATCAATTCAACGGCTGACTTGCAGAGATTAAAACAAGGGCCTGAGTCCTTCATTATACTCACCAGAAAAGATCAGGCTACAGACCTTTTAACGGATCAGGATTTTCAACTCGTTTTTCAGCAGAAGGACCTTTTTGAAAACCACACTACTATGATCTTCGAATTTAAGAATTAGCGGTTTGCGGTTCATCAGCCTCCGTTTGTGATTTGGAGCCCGCAATCCTGATAAATATTCTGTATTCGGCCCAGCCTGGTAATTTTATGCGGTCTTGTAAAATATAACTGCCATAGGCGATTAAAGAGCCTAAGTAAGCGCCAAAGAATACATCCATGTAGAAGTGTTGTAGCAAATACATTCTTGAATAGGCTACCATTAAGGCAGCAAACAAGCTGATGTAACCTATAACTTTTTTATCGGTGATTAGAAAAACGAAGAAGGCAATGGCAAAGGCCGTGGTAGTATGACCGGAAGGGAATGACATGATGCCATGAACATCTACACCCGGAATAAAATGAAGCAGTTCATTTGGTAATACATTTTTCGGTCTTGGGGCGTGATGAAATAAGCCTCTTTTAAATATGTTAATGATTAAAGCATGTGCTATCCCTATGAGGCTCATGGTAATGGCATGCTTGAATTTTACAAAACAGAGAATTATAATCATTATAGGTACAGCCAGGCCATCACCCACTAACGTGACCCTTGAGAAGAGCCAGTCTTGAAAGGGAGTGTAATGATGAGTTATCCAAAGTACTATATCTCCTTTCTGAATAAATAGAAAGGGCGTGGACGTTATAAATAGTATTAGAATAACAATGATAAGTAGTGCTCTGCTTCTTCCTTGCATCATTTCAGTGTTTTGATGCCAAGGTAGTAAGCTAGTGCAACCCCATGATGATCTAATTAATATGCCTAAATGAAATAAAGAACGAGCTTGAACGTAATCATTAATGAAAATATAAAGGGTTAATCTTCAGGTAAGTATTGAATAATAAATTAATAACTCTGGAGTAATAAAAAGCTCAATTAAAATTAAAACGATTGCAGAAACTTAAATCTGCTTTGTTTTTACCTCATTTTTTATTTTTTGGTGCTTTTTATCTTTATTTTTGGAGAGAAACAGACCCTAAAACAAGAAAAGTGGTCAGTTTTGAAAAATTAAATTGAAATATTTAATAATTTTAGTAAATAATTAATAATCATATAAACCAATATGGCACATTTACGCTTTAAAGCATTAGAATTATCTAACAACCGTCCTAAAGTAGAGGTACAATCTCCTGGTAAGATTTCCGAGTTCTACGGCAAGGATGTTTTCGGATTAAAGCAGATGCAGGCATTGCTTTCTCCCGATATCTATAAAAAAGTTAAAAAGTCTATCCAGGAAGGTACTAAAATAGACCCTGATACTGCAGATGTTATTGCATCAGCGGCTCAGTCTTGGGCTCTTTCTAAAGGTGCTACCCATTATACCCACTGGTTCCAGCCTTTAACAGGTTCTACTGCAGAAAAGCACGATACCTTCTTTGACGCAGGTTCAGGTATTGAAAAATTTAAGGGTAGTGCATTAGTTCAGCAAGAGCCAGATGCATCATCTTTCCCTAACGGAGGTATTAGAAGTACTTTCGAAGCCCGTGGTTATACGGCTTGGGATCCTAGTTCTCCAATGTTCGTTTACAGTAATACGCTTTGTATTCCTACTGTATTCGTATCATACACAGGAGAAGCGCTGGATAACAAGGCTCCTCTTTTAAAAGCAGTGGAGGCAGTAGATAGAGCAGCTACCAAAGTGTGCCAAATGTTTGATAAAAAAGTTACTCGCGTAAAAGCATCATTAGGATGTGAGCAAGAGTACTTTGTGGTAGATAAAGCTCTTTATGCTAACCGTCCTGACTTAGTAATGGCAGGAAGAACCGTATTTGGTCATAACCCAGCTCGTGGTCAGCAGTTAGATGATCACTATTTCGGATCTATTGCTCCTCGTATTTATGATTTCATGCGCGATTTCGAAGTGGAGGCTCAGAGATTAGGAATTCCTGTAAGTACAAGACATAATGAAGTAGCGCCAAGTCAGTTTGAAGTGGCTCCACTTTTTGAAGATATTAACGTAGCTACAGATCATAACTTGCTACTTATGGATATCATGAATAAAGTTGCTGAGAGACACAGTCTTAAAGTTTTATTCCATGAGAAGCCATTTGCAGGTCTTAATGGTAGTGGTAAGCACAATAACTGGTCTTTAATCACTAACACTGGTACTAACCTTTTCCAGCCTAGCAACAGTGCTAGAGAGAATTTACTTTTCTTGGTGTTCTTTATCAACACTATTAAAGCGGTATATGAGCATGCAGATCTTTTAAGAGCTAGTATTGCTTCTGCAGGTAATGATCACAGATTAGGTGCTAATGAGGCTCCTCCTGCTATCATGTCTGTATTTATCGGTTCTCAGCTTACTTCTGTTCTTGATGAGCTAGAGAAGAAGGGTAACATTAAAGTAGAAAAAGGTGAGAACATGTATATGAAGTTAGGTATTGATAAAATACCAAGCATTATACTTGATAACACTGATAGAAACAGAACTTCTCCATTTGCCTTCACAGGTAATAAGTTCGAGTTCAGAGCGGTAGGTAGTAACGAAAACACAGGTTCGCCTATGGCAGTGCTTAACCTTATTGTGGCTGAGCAGCTTACTGAGTTCTATGAGAACGTTCAGAAGGAAATGAAAAAAGGTGCTGAAAAGAGAATGGCCATTGTGTCTACACTTAGAAAGTACATAAAAGATTCAAAATCAATCCGTTTCGAAGGAGATGGATACTCTGATGAGTGGGTTGAAGAAGCAGCGAAGAGAGGTTTATCTAACATTAAAGATACTCCAAGAGCGCTTGATGCTTACCTTACTGATAAGACAAGAAAAATGTTTGCTAAGCACAAAGTGCTTAACGATATAGAGCTTGAAGCAAGAAACGAAATCCGTTGGGAAAACTATATCATGAAGATTCAGATTGAATCTAGAGTGATGGGAGATTTGGTACTTAACCACATCATTCCTACTGCTATTGCTTACCAAAATAAATTATTGAAAAATGCTGAAGGCTTAAGTGCCCTGAAGATTGACAATAAAGAGGTGGTGAATATTATTGAGTCTGTTTCTGGATACATCGGTACACTAAGAAAAGAAGTGTATAACATGATCGAGGAAAGAAAGAGATTGAATAAAGTTGAGGATCTACGTGAGAGATCTATCGGATACTGTGATGATGTGAAAGGTAAATACTTTGACACTATCCGTTATGCTGTAGATAAGCTTGAAATGCTTGTAGATGATGAGGATTGGCCTCTAGTGAAGTACAGAGAAATGCTTTTCTTAAGATAATCATCTAATAAACAACAAATTTTTAAAAGCAGGCGGGAATTATTTCGCCTGCTTTTTGTTTATAGCCTTGGAATAAAAACTAATGACCTAATATGGAATTTCTTAAAAGGCTTCTTAAAGAGAAATTATTCTATGTAGTACTGGCTGTTATATTTCTAATTAATAGTGCCATGAAAATTAATAAATCGCAAAATTCAGATTTATTAAAGGCGTATTACGAACCAGAGATATCAGTGCTAGATACGCTTGAAGATGTGAAAGGTATGGTGGAGGCTTCTCTTAAAAATAAAAGAGATAGTATAGTAAACCTGGCCATGACGCTTCAAGGGGTGCCTTACAGGTATGCGGCCAAAGGACCAGGATCTTTTGACTGTTCAGGATTTACCTGCTATGTTTTCAAACAGTTCAATATACAACTACCGGCTTCTTCTATTCTCCAGTCAAAGCACGGAGAGAAAATTTCTACTGATGAAATTAGAAAGGGCGATCTGCTTGTTTTCAAAAGTCCAACTAAGGGAGTTAACCGAGTAGGACATGTAGGCATAGCTATTGAAAATACTGATGGTAAAATCAGCTTTATTCACAGTTCTACTGGTAGAGGCGTAGTTATCGACAGTTTATCTCACAGATATTATAACGCTCGTTATATGGGAGCTAGAAGAGTATTGGCAGATTAAGAACCTGCCAATATAGCTTTGTATTTCTCACTATCATTCAATAGTTCTACTGCAGCTTTGATGTCGCTATCATGATCAAAAGTGGATTCAATGGAACCGCTTTCTAAATAGTACCGGGATGTGATTTCTTCTTCAAGCAATGCTTTTAGCTGACTTTTATGATCCTTCAGGTCATTGGCCTTACTTTTCATAAGTGTATTTTTCAAGGCAGAAAGTTGATCTTCTATCTCGGGGTAATACTTTTCCTTGTGAGCATATTCAGTAAGTTCTGAAAGGGTCTCTTCTGCGCTGGTAGAGTAATCATAATCTTGATTATCAAGCCATGAAATAAAAGCATCGTATTCCTCATCAGTCAATGAAAAATTAGCAGCACTGGCTATTTCCGGATGCTTACTGTGGTATATGGTGGCATAATCAAATAGCAGCCCATCAGCATACAAAGCATAGGTAATAGGTGCCACGTCTTTATGATCCACATCAACATCTGGATCTATACCTCCGCCATCAAAAACAGACCTATGGTTCTTAGTGAAGAATTCTCTTTTTAATGAATCTGGAACTTTGCCAACACTGCCATCTGTATTTCTATGGCTGTAATCTAGCGCCTGGATACATCTGCCACTAGGAGTATAATATTTTGCGGTGGTAACTTTAAGTTGAGCATTATAGGAGAGGGGGCGAGTCTGTTGCACTAATCCTTTTCCAAATGATTTTTCGCCTATGATCACGCCACGGTCATAATCCTGGATAGTGCCAGCTACAATTTCAGAAGCAGAAGCGCTACCGCTGCTAATGAGCACGGCTAAAGGAATGTCAGTGTCTTCAGGTTGGCTCAGTGTTTTATAAGAAGCGTTATTTTCCGTGATTTTGCCTTTGGTACTCACTACTTCCATTCCCTTTGGAATAAAAACATTAGAGATATTTACAGCTTCCATAAGCAGACCACCAGGGTTGCCACGTAGGTCCAAAATGACTTTTTTTGCTCCTTTATCCTTTAGTTCTTTTAAGGCATCTCTAACCTCTTTGCCGGCGTGCATGGTGAACTGAGTTTGTTTAATGTAGCCTATGTCTTTACCTACCAGGCCGTAATACGGAACGTTCTTTATCGTAACTTTCTCTCTTTTTAGCTCTAAAGTAACTGGCGTATCCTGTCCATATCTATTTACTGTAAGTGAAACAGAAGTATTAGCCTGTCCTTTCATCAGCTCACCAATCTGTTCACTGTCCATTTGAGTTACATCAATGCCATCGACAGCTATGATCTGATCGCCTATTTGTAGCCCTTTTTTCTCTGCTGAAAAACCTTCTACGAGCATGATTACCATGATTTTTCCATCCATACGACCCGTAATGGCACCTATTCCAGCGTATTGCCCTGTGCTTTGGGTCCGGTAATCCTCTATTTCATTTTCAGGAATGTAATTGGTATAGGGATCCAGCGAAGCCAGCATGGCATCTATCCCTATTTTGATGGTTTCATTAGGGTTTACCTCATCTACATAATAGCCATTCACCTCCTTAAACAAGGACGAGAATATTTCCAGGTTTTTAGCTATTTCGAAGTATCGCTGACCTGGTGAGGTAAACGCGAAAAAGCTGATAATTGAACCAATTGCTAATGCCGTAATAATGAGTTTCTTCCCTTTCATATTCAATAAAGCCTGTTGCTTAAATGTAACGAATTATTGTTATAGAAGTGTTCCGTAAAGCTATAAAAAAGAAAAGAGGATGCTGTTGGGCATCCTCTTTCATATTCTTCCGATGTGGAGATTTTATTTGTATTGGTAGATGTTAGGTAAGTCTTGTGGACCGGTAATCGTAACACCTAATTCTTTAATTCTACCAGTGCTTAAACCATAAACCCAGGCGTGAACATGAAGTTCTCTTTGTTTCCATGCGTTTTGTACAATGGATGTTCTTGCCAGGTTGTAGGCTTGCTCAATAGCGTTAAGCTCTACCAAATGGTTGGTTTTTTCTTTTTCGTCAGTAATGTTATCCAGCTCAATCTGATACTTGTCATAAACATCTTTAATGTTTCTTAACCAGTTGTTTACAAGGCCTGCGTCATTGTTAGTCATGGCTGTTTGAACACCACCACAGCCATAGTGACCGCATACAATAATATGCTTAACCTTTAAAACCTCTACAGAATATTGAAGAACACTTAAAAAGTTCATGTCTGTGTGAACTACCAGGTTAGCCACATTTCTGTGAACGAAAATCTCTCCAGAATTAGTGCCGGTGATTTCGTTGGCGGGTACTCTACTGTCTGAGCATCCTATCCATAAAAATTCAGGAGACTGGCCTTGTGAGAGGGTCTTAAAAAATTCTGGATCAATGCCGGACTTCTCATCTGACCATTTTTTATTTCCTTCAATTAGCCTATTATATGTTTTTTCCATGTCTCGTTACCTTTTAGTTCTAAATTAATGTTTTTATGTTTCGCTGTTTCTTGAAAATTTTGAATTACCTCTTTTACATCATGGTCTATGATTCGGCTCTTGCTTACATCAATCACCACATCAGAGTTTTCTGGTATATCTCGTAAAGTAGCTAGCATGCTTCCCTTGTTTAGAAAAGTCATTTCTTCAGGCAAATCTATGATAATTTTTTTACCTCCATTTCCTATTTCACCTTTACTGTTAAACTCAAAAGATGATCTGAAGTTATCTCTTAGTATAAAGAAGATAGATGCTCCCATACCTATGCCTATTCCGATAAGTAAGTCGGTGAATAATATTGCTAAGATAGTGATAATGAATGGTATGAATTGATTCCATCCTAATTCATACATTCTCTTGAACAGTGATATTCTTGCAAGTTTATAGCCCACCACTAATAATATCGCGGCCAATGCAGCAAGCGGAATCATGTTTAGTATTTGAGGTATAAATATGACGGTTACGAAAAGTAATATACCATGAATAATGGCTGATAATTTGCTCTTGGCTCCACTGTCAATATTTGCAGAACTTCTTACAATTACTGATGTCATGGGAAGTCCGCCAATTAAACCAGCAACAATATTACCTATACCTTGGGCTCTTAACTCTCTGTTAGTAGAGGTGATTCTTTTGTAGGGATCTAGCTTGTCTGTGGCTTCTATACAAAGTAATGTTTCTAAACTCGCCACTACAGCTATGGTGGCTCCAGTTAAATAAACCTGCCAATTAGTAAGTATTGAAATATCCGGTAAAGTAAATAACCCAAGGAATTCATTGAAGTCTGTGGCTATCGGTAAATTTACCAGATGGTCGTTGTAAAGAGAAAGTTTAGATTCTGAGCCTATAAAAAGTTGATTCATTGCAACACCTACTACTACTGCTACTAAGCCTCCAGGAAGTATTTTGAATAAACTATTTTTCTTGAGCGCCGGCTGCTCCCATAGGATAAGTATAATCAAGCAAACTGCTGCAATGATTACAGCTCCAAGTTCGAATAACTCAAGAGCCTTGGTTAATTCTGAAAACGTATTTTCTCCATCGAACTGGAAGAAAGAAATATCGCCTTCATAGTCCGCGTCATATCCCACAGCATGAGGTATTTGTTTCAATATCAGGATTATACCTATGGCCGCTAACATTCCTTTAATTACTGACGATGGAAAAAAGTGGCTTACTATGCCTGCTTTTATAATGCCTAATGTGAGCTGCAGAATACCTGCGATGACTACAGCCATCAATAATGCTTGAAAAGAGCCTAAGGTATTTATTGCGGCCAGTATTATAGTAGTTAATCCCGCAGCAGGGCCGGATACACTCACATGAGATCCGCTTAAAGCTCCTACTACAATACCACCTATGATACCTGTAATAAGGCCTGAGAAAAGAGGTGCGCCTGAGGCCAGGGCTATACCTAAACACAGAGGTAGGGCTACTAAAAATACAACCAGACCTGAGGGTAAATCACTTTTTAAGGTTGAAAAGATATTATTCTTCATTTTTAAAGTTCTATTAATGAGATGATTGGCATGTCAAAGCACGCATGAATAAGCTCATCATTTATTGATGGCTTCATGATGTAAAAGTTCTTATGAGTCATTGAATTAAATAGCTTCAATGATTAATGCTGAGTACTGGCTTATGCCTCCGGGGGTGGAGTAGTTACTTCAAAAATGTGGTTTTCTATACTTAATGATTCCTCGTAATCTCCTTTTTTGTAAAGGATGCCATCTTCATATAACACAGGGGCTTTGGTTAGGAAAGAAGATTCATCGTAAAACTGTACTTTTTCTTCTTCTTCCTCAAAGCCCAGGGCTCCGCCAGGTAATTGAGTTTCAGGAATAGCATCTTTATCGTCAAGGATGACCTCAGCCACTAATTCCACTACAGATTCAATCTCGTTAAAATAGGCTACTGATAAGGTGGATTTACCCACAATATTGTCGCTCACATTTACACTGATATTGAGGATTTGTAGAGAAATGAGTAGTGCGAATATGCGAACAGCGATATGTCTGTTCATGTTCATACCCAAAACTTACACAATTTAGAGATCATAGTCTCACAAAAATGTTTAAAAAAATGAAAATCCCTTAATTTAGAGCTAGTAATTTTATGAAATGTTAGGACTTATGAAAGAAAAAGCATCATTGGAGATAGAGCAAATTCTTAGGGAATACTTTCCTGAATTATCTGAAGAAGCTTTGATAAAGCTGATTTCTGAAAATGGTCAGTTGTCTCAGGTGAAGGCCGGGGAGAAGATAATGGAGTATGGTCAGTCTATTAAAAGTATGCCGTTGCTTTATGATGGTGCTATAAAGATCATGAGAAGGAGTGTAGATGAGCACGAGCTTTTCCTTTATTATCTACAGGCAGGAGAGACCTGCGCCGTTTCATTAACTTGCTGTATGGCCAATGAGCAAAGTCAGATCAGAGCTGTAGCAGAGGAGGATTCCAATATGATTCTCATTCCTGTTCATTTTATGGATGAGTGGACAAGTAAATTCAAGAGCTGGAAGAATTTTGTTATGAATACTTATCGAACTCGTTTTGAGGAATTGTTAAATACTATAGATGGAATAGCCTTTCATAAAATGGACGAGCGTTTATGGACTTATCTTGTTGATAAATCATCAGCCCGAAATTCTCATCAGCTTGATATTACTCACCAGGAAATTGCCTTTGAGTTAAATAGCACCCGGGAGGTGATTTCCAGATTACTCAAACAGCTGGAAAGAAGCGGCCAGGTAAAGCTTGGAAGGAATAAAATTCAGGTTATAGTCTAAAATTCTCTACGCTTCGGTTATGGTAACTTTTGTATCTAATGATGATTTTACCTTTCCTCTGTACGTACCTTTTACCGGCATAGTCATTTCAGGTGTATAGCTGGTGGCTAAAGGAATATAGGTTTCGTTAGTAAATAATCCCAGGCTTGGGTCAAGACCTACCCAACCTGCACCAGGAAGCAAAACATCTACCCAGGCATGCAGTTCATGGCCATCTCCTAAGTCAGGATTGTAGGCATATCCACTCACAAACCTGGAAGCTAATCCCATAGATCTCAGCATGTTAATAAGCATTATAGCTAGGTCTCTACATGAACCCTTCTGTTCTTTGAAGCACTTTTCAATAGGCAAAATGTTCTGCTCCATCCTTATAGTATGATCCCATTTTTCACTTATTTCTTCTACAATGGAAGTCATAAAAGATATAGGGTCATAGTCTTTTGCTTCAGCAAATTGCAGTGCAAACTGATTGACCTCCTTTTCATCTTCAAATTGAAGGTATGGGCGAAGAAAATTCATTTCCCCATCATTATAAATTTGCTTCACACTTAAAGTGATAACAGGATCTAGTAGGAAATTAAATTGATTGTGTTCCTTAAGCTCTAAGGTAACAATGGTAGTTACATTAAAATGATCCGTTTTGTCATTTAGCCAGGTTTGGATGTAAGCGTTATTTTCAGCGTCTAATCTTTCAGAAATGCCAGTAGGATAAGGCTTCACCTTGACCTCAAAAGATTTAAGGTCAAGGTGGGGTCTGCTTTGTGGTTTAAGGTAGAAATAGTGTGGTTCCAGAAAAACCGCTTCTTCATAGTGGTAATCTGTGTGATGCTCAATATTTAAAAGCATATGGTTACATCATTTTAATAGTACGGTTATTTTCTGGCTTGAAGGCCGAATTCAGCACATCAGCAGATAAATCTGAGATGCCATTTTTGATGCGTGTATTCCATGCATCAGATAGCTGGCCCAGTTCCTTATCATCAAACCGATGTTCTATTATATCAAAGCTGTTATTTTTAAGAATGACCGTGTCTATTGGGAAATCCACATCATTGGCACTTATTCTGGTGGCATCAAATGACAAGAAAGCTACTCTGAGGGCAAACTTCATATCATCGTCGTAATGAAGTGCTCTTTTTAATATGGGATTGCCAAAGCCAGTGTTGCCAATAATTACGAAAGGAGTTCCTTCACCTATTTCTATCCAGTTTCCCTGAGGGTACAAAAGATAAAGCTTAGGTTCAGTGTCCTTTTCTAGCTGACCACCCACTATGGAGAAAAGGTTGAAAGACATGCCAGCCTGCTCCAGAGACTCTTTGTCTTCCGTGGCTACTCTTTTGATCTGGTCAGCGAATTTGTTTACTATCTTATAGAGTTTGTTAAAATTCTCGTCCTCTTCTTCTACAATCTCCTTGAAATATGTAATGGCCTTATCTCTTACAGACCTAAGCCCTGAGGTCATAATAAAGAAAGAATGCTTCTTTTTATTTACCGTAAAAATCTTTTTTGCGGTGGTAGTTTCTGTACCTGAAGTGATCCTGGTATCCGCCAGACCTACTATGCCTTCCCTTGTTTTTATTCCTAGACAGTATGTCATTATTCTTCTATAGTTTGTTGCTGTATGAAATTATCTTTTATTAAAAAGAAATTATCGTGCACAGAATTAGAAATGTCATTAATTTTTGCCTGAAGCTCATCGATATATTCGTGGAGGCCATCTTTGATGATCTCATTTACATCGGCATATTCTAGCCTGGACCTCAATTTACCCATTAATTTCTCGGTGCTGTTGCTGTATCCTTTGCCAGAATAACCTGAAATTTTGTATAAACATTCTTCAGCTTCAGTAAGACAAAAGAAAATAGATCTGGGGAAATATTTATCCAGCATGAGGAATTCTACTACGCCATTGGGTACTATTTTTCCATAGGCTCTTCTATAGGTGTTGAAGCCACTTACTGACTTCAATAGAGCCATCCAGTGAAGGTAGTCCAGTGGCGAGCCCACTTCTTCAGGAGATGGAAGTAGGATATGGTATTTTACATCTAAAACCCTCGAAGTTTTGTCAGCTCTTTCTAAATAATGTCCCAGCTTGTTAAAGTACCAGCCCTCTGTTCTGGCCACGCTGTTATCAGCGATACCGTAGAGCAGCTGGATGGAGTATTTTATATGAATGAAAAAACCTCTGGGATCATCCATTTTCCATATTTTGGCTTTATAACCTTGTTTGGCTTGCAGGTAAACCTCATTCAGTTTCTCCCATGTTTCCTTGGTAAGGTTTTCTCTAACCACCCTGGCATTTTCCCTGGCTCGGGTAATGCTGGAAAGTAAGGAGTTGGGGTTTTCTTCATCAAAGGCTAGAAAATAAATGGCATTTTTCCGATCAGACTGGGTGTATCTGTTTTTGTAATTTTCCAGATCGCCCGTTACTGCTATAAGAGGCTCCCACTGCTCATCCATACCTGGAGGCAGGTCTAGCATCAGGTTATAGTTTACATCAATAAAACGTGCATAATTCTCGGCTCTTTCCAAATACCTACCTAGCCAGTAGATGGAGTCTGCAACTCTGCTTAACATATTTTTAATCATATAACACCCAGGTATCTTTACTGCCCCCACCTTGTGACGAGTTTACCACAAGAGAGCCTTTTACCAATGCCACTCTGGTGAGTGCACCTGGTAAAACCTCTATTTTATCTCCGTAGAGAATGTATGGTCTTAGGTCAACATGACGAGGTTCTATATTTTCGTCAGAAATAGTTGGAACAGTAGATAGCGAGAGTGTGGGTTGTGCGATATAGTTTCGCGGATTATTTTTAATAAGATCTCTGAATCTTGCATGATCTTGCTTGGTGGACTTAGGACCTATGAGCATGCCGTAGCCGCCTGCTGCATTGGTTTCTTTCACTACCAGATCATGGATGTTATCCAGTACATACTGCCTGTGGTCTTGTTGCTCACACAAGTAAGTAGGTACATTTTCTAAAATAGGATCTTGATCCAGATAATATTTTATGATTTGAGGTACATATGAATACACAGCCTTGTCATCGGCCACGCCGGTGCCGGGTGCATTTGCCAGGGCAATATTCCCGGCCTTGTAGGCATCGAATAGTCCGGGTACTCCAAGCATAGAGGCAGGGTTAAAAGTAAGCGGATCCAGGAAGGTATCATCTACGCGGCGGTAGAGAACGTCTACTTGCTGTAGGTTCTTGGTGGTTTGCATATAAACCTTTTTGTCCTGCACTAGCAAGTCGGCTCCGGTTACTAGTTCTACTCCCATTTGCTGAGCCAGATATGAGTGCTCGAAATAAGCAGAGTTGTAAACTCCAGGTGTAAGTAATCCTACAGTCGGTCTCTCTTTGCCTGTGAGTGACTGTAGCATGTTTAATAACTTGATAGGGTAATCAGATACCGGCCTTACACCCAGTTTATTAAATAACTCCGGGAATGCTCTTTTCACAATTTCCCTACTCTCCAATAAATAGGAGACGCCAGAGGGACATCTAAGATTATCTTCTAAAACATAAAAGTTTCCTTTTTGGTCTCTTACCAAATCGGTTCCTGTAATATGGCACCAGATAGATTTAGGAGGGGTAAAGCCAACTAGTGGTTCAAGATAGTCTTTGCTGGAAAGAATGAGCTCTTTCGGAACAATTCCGTCTTTAAGAATCTTCCGATCATTATAAATGTCCTGGAGAAATAGGTTGAGGGCGCAGATACGTTGCTCCAAGCCTATTTCTAGTTTCTTCCATTCGCTGCCGCTTATAATTCTGGGCACGATGTCTAAATGAAGAATTTTCTCTAAGCCTTCCTGGTCATGGTATACATTAAAGGTCATACCCATGGCCATCTGGGCTTTGTCGGTAGAATGCTGAAGCCTATAAAGCTTCTTTTTAGGGATGTTTTCTAAGGCCGTTTTAAAAGCTACATAGTGGTCTCTGCATTCACCTTCCGTGGTGAACATTTCGTCATAATTTCCACCACTTTGATATGTACTGAAGAGCATGGTGAAATGGGTTAATGATTAATTTACAATAACCCATTATAACCATTATTTAACTCATTTCAAATATTTACAAAAGGAAAGAATGTCTTAAAAACGTACTATCTGCGTTTCCTTTAATTTCAATCGTTGTCTGAACTTTATTATCTTGGTATTTAAATTCCAACACACCATAGTTTTTCTTCACTATCTTGTTCTCAACCCTATATTTGTTGGCTTCAGGATTCTCTTTTGACCAGGTGTGAGTGAGGCCACTAGAGGTGATTTCGTATAGTGGATAAGGTAAATTCTCCAGTTCTATTTTCGATATTTCAGCCATATGCCTGTCACCGCTGATTAGTATGGCTCCTTTCGGTTGAGTAGCACTGATCAAATCGAAAAATCTTTTTCTGGCAGATGGGAAATTGGCCCATTTTTCATAAAGATGCTCCTCAGGTATAATCTGTATGCTGCTGATGATCAGGTTAATGTCGGCTTTACTTTCTTTGAGCTCTTTCTCTAGCCATGTCCATTGCTCTTCACCTAAAATATCACCCTCAGCATTGGCCAGATAGCGAGCAGCGGTTTGGGTGTCAATCTCCAGGGTATCTCTGAAATAGCGAGTATCCAATAAGATCACTTTTAGCTTCCCATCATTATAGGTATATGACTGATAGGCACCTTCATGGTTGTATACTTCATTATCCTTGGGCACATCGAGGAAATCTAGCAGCAATGCCTTACTCTCTTTTTTCTGCGGATACATCTTTCCACCATCATTAACTCCAAAGTCATGATCGTCATATATACCAATGGTAGGGGCGCTTTTTACCATGGCCTGATAATCAGGTCTGTTTTTTTGAAAGTCATATTCTTTCTTTAAAGTGTCCATACTATGGGTGTCGCAGTAGATGTTATCTCCGGTAAGAATTATCAGACCTGGATTTTGTTCTCTTATCTCATCCCACATCTGAAGCCTATCATGCTGATGTGTACATGAGCCAAAAGCAATTTTTGAGATGGTTATTTCTGGTGCTTTAGCTACTGTTTCTTCGTGTTTCTCTTCAGTCTTTTTTCCACAGCTAATAAGTAGAATTGTTGCTGCTAGATATAGTATGTTTTTCTTCATTTTTCCTGATTAAATAAATGCGTTTGCAAGTTAAAAAGCAGTTGGGTTTAGCTAAAAATTTGGCCAATTAAATTTATGTGAATTAAATCCTGAAAATAGAATGTGTTTCAAGAGTTGAGGTCTAAATTAGAGGCGTGTAATAAATTTCGAGTATAGTGGAGAAGCATAAAACCTTGTTTATCTATGTGTTAGCCATGATAGTTATATACTATGTCTTGGTTCGGTTGCCGCTATTGCCCGACACCATTGGGGCGGTACCCTCGAAAAAAATCATAAAAGGCATTATTGGGCTTCTATTTGGGATAGGAGCCCTTTTTATTTACCTCAAAAAGTCCAGATCATGAGTGTAGAAGACTTATCCAGACTGCAGTTTGCATTCACAGCCATGTTTCATTACATATTTCCACCTTTTAGTATAGGCCTGGGCTTGTTGCTGGTGGTGTTTGAATCTTTATACTACTTCACGAAAAAGAAAGTGTATGAAGTAATCACCAGGTTTTGGATTAAAATCTTTGCTGCTAACTTTTCAGTGGGGGTGGCCACTGGCATTGTTCTGGAGTTTGAGTTTGGAACTAACTGGGCTACTTATTCACGTTTTGTGGGTGATGTCTTTGGTTCGCCGTTGGCTGCCGAAGGTATTTTTGCCTTTTTCCTTGAGTCAGGATTTTTGGCAGTTTTACTTTTTGGTTGGAATAAGGTAAAGCCAGGTTTTCATCTTTTTGCCACCATGATGGTTGCCTTAGGCTCTATCATGTCTGGTTTTTGGATAATAGTGGCTAATTCTTGGCAGCAAACACCTGTGGCCTATGAGCTGGTACAGGATATGAATGGCTTTACAAGAGCCGTGATCACCGATTTCTGGCAGGTGATATTCAGTCCATCATCCATGTCGCGCTTTGCGCATTCTATTGTAGGCGCATTTATTCAAGGAGCCTTTTTGGTGCTTTCTGTTTCTGCCTATTTCTTATTGAAGAAAAAACATTTGGAGTTCGCTCAAAAGTCTTTCACCATAGCGCTAATAGTAGCGGCCTGCGCTTCTCTGTTACAACCATGGGTAGGGCATATCAGTGCGCATGTGGCCTATGAACATCAGCCGGCAAAAATGGCCGCTTTTGAAGGTTTGTATGAGACCCAAGAAAATGCCCCCATGTATCTGATGGGTTATGTAGATGAGGAAACAGAGACCACTCATGGGATAGCGGTGCCTGGAGCTTTGAGTTACCTGCTAAGCTGGGATTTTGATTATGAGGTGAAAGGGTTAGATCAGTTTGCAAAAGAAGATAGGCCGCCGGTAAACCATGTATTTCAGAGTTATCATATCATGATAGCACTTGGAATGTTTTTTATTGGGATAACCTTATTGGCACTATTCTTCAGGTGGAGGAAAAGCCTGTTCAACAAACGATGGCTTCTAAAGCTTTTTGTAGCTTCCGTAATCCTTCCGGTAATAGCCAATCAGGCTGGTTGGTATTCTGCGGAAAGAGGCAGGCAGCCCTGGTTAGTATATGGATTACTCAGAACGGAAGATGGAATTTCCAAAGCTGTCTCAGCCCCTGAAGTATGGACCTCTTTGATCCTTTTCGGACTTGTATACTTACTCTTGCTTTTTGTATGGCTTTATGTGCTAAATAAGGAGATAAAGCATGGTCCTGAGTCTCATGCTCAAATGGAGACAGATTATAGAGAAAGACATGAACAGTTTGATTCACTAAACGAAAGCCTTAAATAATATGGATTATCAGGTTCTATGGTTTATTATCGTTGGTTTCTTGCTAACCGGTTATGCTATTCTGGATGGCTTTGACCTTGGAGTAGGAGCATTGCATCTTTTTGCGAAAGGAGATCATGACAGAAGAATTTTGTTGAACTCCATTGGCCCTGTGTGGGATGGGAATGAGGTGTGGTTAGTAACAGCTGGAGGAGCTTTATTTGCGGCATTTCCGCATGTATATGCTACTGCATTTTCAGGGTTTTATTTGCCTTTTATGATTTTGCTGTTCGCACTTATTTTTAGGGCTGTTTCTATTGAGTTCAGGAGCAAAGAAGATATGAAAGGTTGGCGTAAATTCTGGGACGTGGCCTTTTCCATAGGGTCTATCTTTGCTGCCCTTTTATTCGGCGTAGCCATCGGAAATGTTATTATGGGCTTCAAAATTGGGAGTGACATGGAGTATCAGGGCTCTTTTCTTGATTTGATAAGTCCGTACACGGTGCTCACTGGCGTATTTAATCTTATTATGTTCAGTATGCATGGGGCCATCTATCTCAACTTAAAAACAGAAGGCCAATTGAAAGAAAGAGTGAAAAGATGGGCTTTCAGAGCGTACTATATTTTTGTGCCCTTCTATGCCATCACCACCTTCTTTACTATGCTAAAAAGGCCTGAAATGCTGGCAAATTTCTCTTTCGGGTTGATAGAACACATTGATGAGCCACATCCGCTAATTGCTCATAATCAAATAATTGTGTCTGTAATTGCGTGGATCGTGGTGGTATTAAACGCCTTGGCCATACTAAATATTCATAGATCTCTGGTTAAAAGTAAGCCTCTAAATGCCTTTGTATCTTCAGCGCTGATGATGATGGCGATTATCTTATTCTTTGCCTTAGGTTTATTTCCGAATATGATGGTTTCAAACCTTTCTCCAGAGTACAATCTGGATATCTATAATTCGGCCTCTTCTGATTATACTTTAAAGACCATGTTCATCCTTGCTTGTATTGGGTTACCCTTCGTATTGGGTTACACATCAATCATTTACTGGACTTATAGAGGAGTAACAAAGATTACTGATACCAGCTATTAAGGCTATGTGATTTTTGTTACTAAACTATAACTAACGGCCTACTACCTTTGAATTAGATTTGAATGATATGGAAATATTCTTAGGTTATTTATCAGCCGTTCTTATAGGCTTAAGCTTAGGTCTTACCGGGGGAGGAGGCTCAATCTTAACAGTGCCATTACTGGTGTACGTTATTGGCATTAACCCTATTTTGGCAACGGCCTATTCTTTATTTGTGGTTGGAGTTTCAGCGGGTGTAGGCGCTATTAATGCTATTAAAAAGGGCATGTTGGAGTTTAAGTCTGCATTCACCTTTGCTATCCCTTCCATGATATCGGTTTTTATAACCCGTAAGTTTATTGTTCCAGCTATTCCCAGTCAGATATTAGAAATAAACGGATTTGAGCTTACTAAAGAAGTCGCAGTGATGATATTATTTGCTGTACTTATGATATTAGCTGCCTTTTCTATGATCCGGGCTGGAGGAGATGGTTATCAACAAAAAGCCACTCACACTCACCCGTATATGTTGGTTGTAGTGGGGTTAGTGGTAGGTTTAATAGCCGGAATAGTAGGTGCAGGAGGCGGCTTTCTGATTATTCCTGCATTGGTGTTATTAGCGGGTATTCCCATGAAATCAGCCGTTGGCACTTCATTACTTATCATTTCAAGTCAGTCTTTAATAGGGTTTTTAGGTGATGTCACTGAAAGAGTCATTGATTGGGTCTTTCTGTTGGAGTTCTCCCTCATTGCTGTGGCGGGGATCTTCATAGGAATGGCCATTGCCAAAAAAATCTCTAATAAACATTTGAAAGCAATTTTTGGATGGTTTGTATTATGTATGGGGGTATACATTATACTGGCTGAAGTATTTTTTGAAATTTAATATTAAGAATGGTTGAATATTTAGTTAGTCCCTGGCCCTGGTATGTGGCCGGACCTTTGATTGCCGTTATCATGTATCTGATGTTTTATTCGGGCAAAACTTTTGGAGTTTCATCTACCTTCCGTTCCATGTGTAGTATTGGTGGAGCAGGACGATTTGCAGATTTTTTCAGGTTCGATTGGAAAGCGCAAAACTGGAATTTAGTATTTGTTCTGGGAGCGTTTCTGGGTGGTATAATAGCCGCAGTTTGGCTTAATAATCCTAATGCAATGGTGCTGGATGAAACTGTGGTTCAGGAGTTTAAAGCCATGGGTATCAGTAACCCAGGTGTTACGATGGAGCCTGCCGAAATTTTCGACTGGGATCAACTTCTTACTTTGAGAGGAATCATTTTTATGGTGTTTGGAGGATTTTTAGTTGGTTTTGGAGCTCGCTATGCTGGTGGATGTACTTCCGGACATGCTATCACTGGGCTGAGTAGCTTGCAATTACCTTCATTAATTGCTGTGATTGGCTTTTTTATCGGCGGCCTTATTAGTACTTATTTTCTAATCCCAATTTTCGTGTCTTTATAATGAAATACTTAAAGTTTTTAATTCTAGGAATCGCGTTTGGTCTAGTTCTCATAAAGGCTGAGGTAATCTCATGGTATAGAATATACGAAATGTTCAGGTTTCAGTCATTTCACATGTATGGCGTGATTGGTTCTGCTGTGGTTACGGGAATGATATTGTTGGCTTTAGCTAAAAAGTTGAAGTCAAAGGATATGTATGGCAACTTCATTCATGTGCCACCAAAAGATAAAGGCTGGAAGCGCTATTTGTTCGGTGGTATTTTCTTCGGATTAGGCTGGGCGCTAACAGGAGCATGTCCTGGACCTATGTATATTCTAATTGGTAAAGGTTTTACTGTATTCATAGTAGTAATGATATCTGCTGTTTTCGGCACCTTTTTCTATGGTTTAGTAAAAGATAAGCTGCCACACTAGTCTTTTTCAACCCACTGGCTTAATTTCAGGGCTTAATTTCAATGAGTTAAGCCCTATGAAGAGAATATTAGTTGCGTTGTGTGTGCTTGGTTTACTGTCTTGTGAAAATAAAAAAAGTGAGGAGAAGAAAACCCAGACTGTAGTCAATGCAGTGCCCACTTTAGAAACAGTATACTCAGGCTTCTATCCACATGATGTGAATGCCTTTACAGAAGGTCTTCAATATTATGATGGTCAGCTTTTTGAAAGCACCGGTTCGCCAAAATCTTTATCAAACACCAGATCTCTTTTTGGTGTGGTGAATATGCAAACCGGTGAAATTGATGTGAAGGTAGAGCTGGATAAGACTCAGTTTTTTGGAGAAGGCATATGTGTTTTAAATGACAAGCTTTATCAACTCACTTATAAATCAAGGGTTGGCTTTATCTATGATTTCAACACCTTTGAGGAGCTAGGCCGATTCCAAATTCCAGGTCAGGAAGGCTGGGGGCTTACTTCAGATAGCACCGACCTCTACATGAGTGATGGTACCAGCTATCTTAAAGTGCTTGATCCTGAATCTTTAAAGGTGAAGAAGACCATCGGAGTGATGCAAAACGGAGTGCCTAGAGATAGTCTCAACGAGCTAGAGTATATCAATGGCTTTGTTTATGCTAATATTTGGTTGTCTAATAAAATAGTAAAAATCGATCCTTCTAATGGCGAGGTAAAAGGTGTTCTCAAGTTCGATGCCTTCGCTCAGGAAGCTAGAGCCATTAACCCTAAAGCTCAGGAAATGAATGGCATAGCCTATAATCCTGAGACTAAGAAAATGCTTATAACAGGTAAGATGTGGCCAAAGATTTATGAAGTCACATTACTCGATAAGTAAATCGCCTAAACGTAAATTTCCCCTTTTAAGTAGGTGATGGCTTTGCCGCTCATGTATACTCTGTCACCATCAAGCTTGCATTGTAAAGAGCCTCCTCGTTTAGATAGTTGTCTGGCACTAAGATCTGTTTTACCTAGCCTTTTAGCCCAGTAGGGTGTAAGTGTTGTGTGAGCTGAACCTGTTACCGGATCTTCGTCCACACCCACTAATGGACCGAACCAGCGAGAAACAAAATCTGTAGAATCTCCAGGTGCGGTAACAATAAATCCTCTTGCATCTACGGTGCTCATCAATTCTTTATTCAGCACTACATCTATAACTTCTTGTTGGCTATCCAAGACCAACAAATAGTCTGATTTCCCTTTAAAGGCTAACGGAGTTTTGCCCAGCCATTTCTTGAATTCAGGCAGTGGTTCAATCTCATGGAGCTCATCCACAGGGAAATTAAGAGTCAACTGATCATGATTTTTTGCCACTTCCAGAGATCCGCTGTTTCTAGATTGGAACTTGATGATATCAGTAGGGTGATCATAGTAATTGAAAATTACATGGGCAGTAGCCATAGTAGCGTGCCCGCACAGATCTACTTCTACCATTGGAGTAAACCATCTAATATCATACCCGTCAGGGTTTTTAACAGCAAAGGCGGTCTCTGCCAGATTATTTTCAGCTGCAATATTTTGCATGAGCTTATCTTCAAGCCAATGCTCTAAAATGCAAACTCCCGCGGGGTTGCCTGTAAATACCTTTTCAGCAAAAGCATCTACCTGATATAATGTGATCATGTCTAGTCTATTTGTGCAGTGTTGCGAGTTTCAACGGCTTCTATACTCCTCAGATTCTTCTTCTCAAGCTCTGTTAAGAATTGATTTACATCGTCATATTGCTCTGTATACCATTCTTTTTGTTTGAAGTGCTTTTTGAGATTTCTGTCGCTAAATTTCATGCCGTATCTGGCGTAGATCTCGTTTTTAAGCAGCTCAAGTTCTGCGGTAGGTAGGGCTTCAAGTTCTCTTGTGGTGAGCAGTTCAGTGGATCCTTTGATATAATCGCCATCATAATACCGCTTGACAGATCCGTATTTATAGCCTAGCTCATAGTTGCCGGGCTCTACCACCTCACTCCAAGGGTTATCCACTTTTAGCGTACGAATCATCTGATTGTCCTGCTTGTAGATTACAAATTCGCCTTTAGTTTGAGAAGAGAAAAAGCGGTTTTCAATGATTTTAACGCTGTCAAGATTCCTGAATTCGTAATAATACTGCTTTTTAGCTACTGACCATGTTTTGGATCTGATCTGAGCATAGCTATCTTCCGACGTGATTACAATAACCAATGTGGATTCCAGTTCTGAATCACCGAAATGATAGGTGCCCTGGTACTCTAAATCAATGTTAGGATACCATGGACTCACCTGGCTTTCGTCTATATCCTTAAAGCCGATTTGCTGGCTTTGTCCTGAAAATATCAACGAAACAGTGAAAATAAGAACCAGATATAATACTTTCATTAACAGTAGTTTGTACGAAGCTAATTAATTTAACAATAATCCGCCACAATTATACCATCATAACAAACGATTGTGTACTTGTTGTTCACTTAGCCGTAGATTTTTAGTGTGTTTTATGTTAAATGTGGTTATGTGATTATTTTAAGGGGGAATAGTTTTAATTCCAACTTTTTTATTCATTTTGGGGTCTATACTAAAATGGAACTGTGTTGAATTTGCACACAGTTTTTAATGCGGAAATTCATTAGCTTACAATCATCAATTTATACAACTATGAAAAAAATACTCAAACACTCGCTCATTCTTAGTATGCTAACCTTACTAATATTGAGTTCCTGCTCAGAAGATGAGCCAGGAGGACAAGATGCTGCGGTAGTAGATATAGATATAACCATGACAGTGGTAGATATGGATGGAAACGACCTGCTAGACCCTAGTAATCCTAATGCATATTCAGAAAGTGATATTGATTTAGTCTTTTTGATAGATGGAGAAGAAGAAGTCTATTTTAACGCTAATATGGATGCTCCAAAGGGTTTCAAAATTTATAAAAATGAGGTGGGTGAAGGATATGTAATGAGAGTTTTTCCTAATACTGCTATTTCTGAGGATGATCCTGTGACCTATATTCAATGGGGTGAAGATGACAGGGGCACGCTGGCCTGTGAAATACAGAGAGGAGAAAACTTTGAGATCTGCACTAAGGTATGGTATAATGGAGAAGAGAAATGGAATGTGCAATCATCTGCCAGAGCCTTTCAAATTGTGAAATAACTAAATCGACGCCATAAAAAAAGGCAGCTCATTGAGCTGCCTTTTTTGTTGCTGTAGAGGGAGGATTCGAACCTCCACGGAGCGGTTAGTACTTATAGTGTTATTGGATACTCTAAAAGAATTTATCCCGTGACCCCCACCCTCGAGACCGGAGGGCATGTCTGCCTGTTTCATCACCCTACAGTGTAGATCAATTCGTTAATTGATATTTCAAAGTTAACTAAACGGCCTATATTGTCAAATTTTATCAATGATTTGATTGAATATTTAAATGGTTTTTAAAATTTCAATTGATTTATTGAAATGTTGTTAAAATGATTGTTTGAGAGGCTACATAATTGACATATTTTCAAAGCATCATTCTTTAAATACCAGGCAAAGGTGTTAATAATGTGTTAATCTCATAAAAAGTAATAGTTTTTTAATGAATTGAAGTCATATTGAGGCAGTTAATCATCTATACCTTAATTACATGACATCAAAAATCACCTT
Organism: Fulvivirga ligni; assembly: GCF_021389935.1. Taxonomy (NCBI): domain Bacteria; kingdom Pseudomonadati; phylum Bacteroidota; class Cytophagia; order Cytophagales; family Fulvivirgaceae; genus Fulvivirga; species Fulvivirga ligni. The sequence continues at coordinate 5,799,601 of NZ_CP089979.1, read as the reverse complement.
ATTCTGCATTGTTCTTTTTATATCAATTCAGCAAGTCACAGCGCAAACCTGTACTTATAAAAATGACGAAGGCGAAAAACACCTGTGCGGTCGATTTGAAATTTCAGATCTCGAAAACGACACCACTTACAATAAATGGTATGTCTCTAATTACAATGAATTCGATCCTGCCCTGAAGGATACTAGCTGGAAAAAGAATCTGCAAAAGGTGAACGTAGATATATTCATGGGAACCTGGTGCGGAGATAGTAGAAACTGGTTGCCCAAATTTGTGAAACTATGGGATGAGCTTGGGCTCAAACGTAGTCAGCTCACCTTTACAGCTTTATATGATTCTGATATTGAGGGCAAATATAAGCAAGGACCTAATGGAGAAGAGAAGGGCTTGGATATACACCGGGTGCCAGTATTCTTATTTAAAAGAGATGGAAAAGAAATTGGCCGAATTGTAGAGAGTCCTGCTACTGATATGGTAACGGATGTGGCGCAGATTGCTTTGGGATACCCTTCACAGCCAAATTACAGAGCCGCCACATACATCATGAATTTATTGAATACGCAATCTATGGATTCTATTAATGCTCACATCAATGATCACTTCTATGAAATATATCATTTGGTGGGTAAAGTAAACGAACTGAATACTCTTGGATATGTATATATGGATTCAGATCTGGATAGAGCCTCTTTCGTGTTCATGCTAAATACTTATTTGTACAAGCATAACCCAAATGTTTATGATAGCTACGCGGAGGTTTTGCTTAAGATGGGGTATGAAGATAAGGCATTAACTTATTATAAGAAGGTGTTGGAATTAGAACCGAAAAATGAGAATGCGTTAGAGCAGGTCGCGATGATTGAAGCTAAGGCTGAAAATAAGGAATAACTAAAAGACGTATTTCGGGGATCAGTTTTCAGTTTGTACTATAGTTAACCGTATTATGTACGATTATTTCTGATTGGTTAAGCAATTGAGACATATTTTATCTAAATTAAGAGTCTCATTAAAAACGCTAATCAATCTATGAAACTTAAACTACTGTTGCTCTGTCAACTGATCGCCTATGGTGCGTTCTGTCAAAATTGGCAATCACTGTCTGACGGCAAAAACCTAAAAAACTGGGAAAAACATGGCGGTAATGCCACCTATGCTTTAGAGGATGGTGTGATTACGGGAACTGCCGTTACCAACTCGCCCAATACTTTCCTATTTACTAAAGAAACCTATTCCGATTTCATCTTAGAGCTGGAGGTACTTCTTCCAAACCATCTTAATTCAGGAATTCAGATAAGAAGCCATCTAAAAGACAATGATGTTACTTATGGCTACCAATTCGAGATCGATCCAAGTGCTCGTAATTTCTCAGGAGGAATTTATGACGAGCAGCGGAGAGGCTGGCTTTATCCTTTAAGTATGAATCAGCAGGCTCAGGATGCTTTCGTACTTGCAGCCTGGAATAAAATACGCATTGAATGTCTTGATAATGAAATAAGAACCTACATCAATGGCAAAATGTGCAGCTACCTTATCGATGATGTTGATTCGGAAGGCCACATCGGCTTGCAGGTGCATAGCATAGGTGAAGCTGAAAAAGGCTTTCTGGTGAAATGGAAGAATATCAAAATCTTAACCACGGATGTGGCAGACCATGTATGGGATGCAGACCCCACGGTACCACAGATCAGTTATCTAAAAAATCAACTTACAGACTGGGAAAAATCTCATGGCTGGTATTTGCTGTGGGATGGTAAAACTACTTCTGGTTGGAGAGGTGCCAAACTGGATGAGTTTCCTGAAAAAGGATGGCAAATGGAAAATGGTGAGCTTACTGTCTTGGCCTCAGACGGTGGTGAATCTACCGGAGGTGGAGATATTGTCACCAAAAAGAAATATGGTGATTTTGAACTGGAGGTAGAGTTTAAGATAACAGAAGGAGCCAACAGCGGCATTAAATATTTTGTAGATCCGGCCTTAAATAAAGGCGCAGGTTCTGCCATTGGCTGTGAGTTTCAAGTACTCGATGATGAAAAACATCCAGATGCTAAGCTTGGAGTTATGGGAAACAGAACTGTTGGTTCCCTGTATGATCTCATCGCTGCAGATAACCTTACTACACCCGGTAGAGGGAAACAATTTAAAGGAGTAGGCCAATGGAATAAGGCTCGTATTGTCTCTAGAAACGGTAAAGTAGAGCACTGGCTGAACAATGAAAAAGTAGTGGAATATGACAGGTTCTCTCAAATGTTCCAGGCGCTGGTAAACTACAGCAAATATCAAAAGTGGGATAACTTCGGGAAATGGCCTGAAGGTAGCATTCTGCTGCAGGATCATGGCAATAGAGTAAGTTTCAGAAGTATTAAAATCAGAGAATTATAATTATGGAGTCCAGAAGAACATTTATCAAAAAAAGCGCATTAGGAACAGCTGGGCTCTCACTGGCATTTTCCGCGTCTAGTTATAATAGAATAATAGGTGCCAATGACCGAATCAATTTTGGCGTGGCAGGGTTGCATGGTAGAGGGAAAGCGCTCGGCGTTGCCATTTCAGATTCTCCCAATACAGCCATCAGATATATTTGTGATGTAGATAAGCGTCAATTTGCTGATTACAAAGGAGTTCTTGCCAGTGTAGGCTCCAAGGATAAGCCTAAAGAAATAGAGGATTTCCGCGAAATGATCAAGAACAAAGATATTGATGCTGTAGCCATTGCTACCCCTGATCATCAGCATGCTCCTATGGCCATTATGGCGCTTGAGGCAGGCAAAAATGTGTATGTAGAAAAGCCATGTGGTTATGACTGCAGGGAAGGTGAGCTGATCGTGGAGGCGCAGAAGAAATATAAGCACCTGGTGCAGATGGGAAACCAGCAACGAAGCGCACCTACCTCCATTGAGTGCATTTCAGATATTCATAGTGGCGCCATTGGCGATGTATATTATGGTAAGGCCTGGTATGCTAATGCTCGTGGTCCTATCGGAAAAGCTAAAAAAGTGCCTACTCCTGATTGGCTCAACTGGGAATTATGGCAAGGACCAGCTCCAAGGCAGGATTTTGAAGATATCTGGGTGCATTACAATTGGCATTGGAACTGGAACTGGGGTACAGGTGAAATCAATAATAACGGAACCCATGAGCTGGATATCTGCCGCTGGGCATTGGGCGTAGAATATCCCACAAAGGCCTCGTCATCAGGTGGTCGCTACCATTTTCATGACGACTGGCAGTTTTATGATACTCAGATAGCCAATTTTGAATTTGGAGAAGATAAGATGATCTCATGGGAAGGGAAAAGTTGCAACCCATCCAAATTGTACGGTTTGGATAGAGGTGCGGCCATTTATGGTAAAGACGGTTATGCTATTCTCACCAGAAACGGTTCTACTCTTTATTCCAATGATGGTAAAGAAATGAAAGTAATGAAGGAAGAGAAGACCAGTGCTACCACCAATACTGTAGGTGCCGGTGCCCTGGATGTTTATCACATGACTAACTTTTTGAATGGAATAAGAAAAGGTGAAACGCTCAATTCTCCTATTGAAGATGGAGCTAAGAGTAATATGCTTTGTCACTTGGGGAATATGTCTCAGAAGCTGGGCAAGGTGATTCACCTTGATGGGAAAGGTAAATTGAAGGAGGCCATGCAGATGTGGGGCAGAACTTACGAGCCAGGATGGGAGCCAAAGGTTTAAGAAAAGGATTGTGATGAATAGTAAAATCAATAGAAGAAAATTTGTAATAGGCAGTGGTTTGGCATTAGGCGGGTTAAGTCTTGGCTTGTCGTCATTTAGGGCGGCCGCTAAGCCACTGAAAATAGGTATTATAGGAACAGGATCGAGAGGGCAGGGGCTACAAAGTCTGGTCAATAGTATTGATGGGATGGAGATTGTCGCCTGCTGTGATGTCATTCCTTTCCGACTGAAGGAAGGTCTAGCGCTGGCTCCAAAGGCCAGGAGTTATACTGATTATAAGGCATTATTGAACGATAAAAATGTGGAGGCAGTGATCATCTCCACACCCTTCGCCTTACATGGGAATATGGCCTACGATGCCCTGGATGCCGGCAAGCATGTGTATTGTGAGAAAACCATGATGCGAGGCATTGATATGATTCAGAAAACTATCACTAAAGCACAGGCTAACCCAAAATTGATCTTCCAGACGGGGCATCAGTATCATAGCTCCGAGCTTTATCGCAAAGCGCGTGAGATCATCAGGTCTGGTTATATTGGTGATATTACAGCCTATCGCTGCCAGTGGAACCGTAATGGCGATTGGCGCAGGCAGGTGCCCGATCCAAAATGGGAGCGACTGATCAACTGGAGGATGTATAAGGAATACTCTGGTGGTTTGATCGCAGAATTAATGTCTCATCAAATAGACTTCGTCAACTGGACTTCAGGTTCTTTGCCGGCTAAGATAGTTGGTTTCGGAGGTATAGATCACTGGAATGACGGCCGGGAGACTTATGATAACATTCACCTCTCCATGGAATATGCCAACGGCCTTGATGCTAACTTCTCTTGCACTACTACCAACGGCTTTGAAGATTATCAAATCAAAGTACTGGGCAGCAAAGGCACCATGTTATTGAATTACACCACCGGAAAAATCTATCTGGAATCAAGAAATCCCCAAGAGCTGGGTTTAGTAGATGGAGTTTCAGGAGCCACCTTAAAAGCCTGGGAGCAAGGTGAAAGCGTTCCCATCAAAGCCAATGGAGATGATCCCACCAGGCAGGCACTCGTAGATTTTAGAGATTCCATTCATAATGAAAAACAGCCCGAGTCTAATGTAATCACTGGCGGTACTACTGCAAAGTGTGTGGCCATTGCATTAGATGCAGTATGGGATGAGGAGGTGAAGCATTGGGGGGATTATCCGGAGTTAAAAGTCTAATCATTTATAAAAGAGCATATTATAATAGTCTTTTGATGTTATAATATGCTCTTCAAATACCTTCTTACATTACAGCATCTTCAATCTCCTCAGAGTTATCAGCATCTTCCGAGTCATCATACTCATAATCTTCAGATCGTGTTATGCTATGAAGATTGTCCTCTTCTGATAAGATTTTTTCATCGGTAGAATAGAGAAGGAAGTCATCATTAAAGTAAACAGCCGAGTCTAGTTTTAGATCTTTCGGTTTATAATATTCACCATAGAATAAGACTTTTTCAGGCAGTACAAAGTAGTGGGCTTGCTGGATATTTTTCCTTTGGCTGTTTCGCATGATGACCATGTCTATCAAAAAATAATCGTTTTGCACCATGGATTTAGAGTCGAAATCGGTCTCATAACTTCTTCCATAAGAAGTTTCAACCTGAATGGTGCGGTCCTTTAATCGCCATTCATAGACACAAAGATTAAATTCACTGCTTATCCAGAATGAGTGTATGGGTTTGCCATATTCAGATTTCAGTGAATCGATAAATGCTCGTTGCTGCTTTTTCTTTTTCAGCTTAGCTTCAGCGTAATATGCTATGGGTTTTTTCGCTGTATCTGTTAGAATATTTATCTTCTTGAAGTAAATGTCATTAAAAAAGGCCATGCTATCCATCTCAGGACTTTTGTAAAGAAAGCCGAAATGCTTCTCGGGTATAGTTAATTTATTTTCATTCAAAAATTGATTAACAATCTTATATCGGAGGGTGTCGTCCGTGTAAGCACCGTCTCTGGCACTGTCATATTTAACATCATCAAATTCAATATTTTTAGAATATAGCTTGGGCACATTCTCATTGAAATCAGCTTTTTTTAGATCGAAGTAGGCATTTTCTTCCAGCACCTGAGGTTGTACCTTTTCTGAAGGTGTACATGACTGAAGGAGGACTAAGGCTAAAATGAATAGTGAAAACTGTTTCATATGAGATTAGGGTGTTAATGGTCGTTGTATGGGAAAAAGTACTGAGTTCTGCCTCCTGCGCCACCTAATAGAAATAAAATGCTTCCAAAGTCCTCCCATTTATGATCTAAAACAAGTTCATGCTGGGTGGTTATCCCTATCCTTTTTCTGTCAGTTTTCACACGACTATAGAAGATGGGTAGTAGTGGTGGAATATTAATTTTTTTATCTACGCTGGAGATTTCAAGGTAGCCTTTCCGGAGTTTGGTGTTATATGATAGTGTCCTGATTACGGTGCTATCCTGATAGCTGATGGTGAGTTGCTGATTATTATCAAGAGTCAATTTCACTGAGTCGCAAGGGCTATTGGGTAAACCAAAGAATTTTAAAAAGGATGGGCCTTCAATTGGCCCATCTTTTGACTTACTGGTTTTATTGGCCTGGTTAACTAAGGTGAGGGAAAATTGGCCCTGAATGGGTTGTAGTTTCTCTTTTTTTACTTTTAAACCTGTACCGCATGAACAAAGCAAATAACAGGTAAACGTAAGTAAGAAAGGTCTCACGCTGTCTTATTTTAGATAATCCTGGACCTCAACTAATTCATACTTCGGACTTCTTTTCAGAAATTCATTTAGAAATGCTGTGTGTGTATTGCCCATAATGATAAATACCCTGTCCTTCTCGGTTAGAGGTATTTGATTTAGATTACTGTAGATTCTCAAATTTCTTCTGTAGAACTTGGCAGCTTCATCAGCACCTTCAAAATGACCAGGGGTAGAGCTGTGTGTTAGCATGTCAGCATTAATATTGATAGACTTATCCCAGAAATCTTGCGTATTGTAATATCTAAGTTTATCAAGGGTTGACAAGGAATCACTGCTATAGAACTCCTTAATTACCATGTCAAAATATTCTTGAGAGGTAGTGCTATCTACCTGATTTTGTAGTTCATTGCCTATGTTATAATTATATGGAGCTGTTGTCTGTTCATCTATACCATATATGGTTTTAACACGGCTTAATTTGCCCAAAGGATAGGCGATGAGTGCTATTTCACCAAAATAATTAGCTTTATGCTTAGGGTCTTTCAAGTACGCCTGATAATCTTTGTTAATACCTTCACTTTCAGATGGCACCACTTCCACACAGATTACTGTGGGTTTAAATTCGGCCAGCATAGTAGCTATTTTATAGGTCTCTTCCTTATTTTTTTTATTCGCTTCGTCGAAATCTACCTTATGAGCATCGGTAGTGCCCCCCATGTGGAAGGTGCCGAAATTTAAAACTTTAATTTTTTGACCGAATGATGCGCTCGAAATAAATAGAGCCGTCAGGAGTAATATGACTTTTTGCATATGTTATATAAATGGAAATTTTTCGTAAGAGTACGAAAAAAAGAAATTATAAATCAGAAGAGCTGCTGAAATATTTCCCCTAAAGTGTCCCCCTTTAAAACACAAAAGCCTGACAATCAGTAGATTATCAGGCTTTTCAGTACCCAGAGCCGGAGTCGAACCGGCACGTCCGAAGACATTGGTGTTTGAGACCAACGCGTCTACCAATTCCGCCATCTGGGCATTTTTGTAAAAGCTGTTCTAAAACGGCTTTCGGAATTGGGATGCAAAGATGTTTAAAGATTTCATATTTCCCAATATTTATCTGCTTTTTGGTTAACAAAATTATACCCATCCTGTTGGGGTTACTATGAAGGATGCGTTAGGTGTGGTGGCAGTAATACTGGGAGCCATTTGTATTGTTGGAGCGGTAATGATGTTAGGCTATCAGTTCAGCCCTGTGCAGTTCACCTTGCTTGGTATTATTGTGGCCATCAGTGGAATCATTATTTATCTCAAATTTTTCCATGGCGGTGATCAAAAACCTCCTAAAAAGTAGACTTTATAATTTCTCGACTACCTTATGTGAAAAGGCTATCGGCTTATCATCAAAATGAATTTTGGTCTGTGCCCATACGCCTTTAAATAATTCCGAATGCCTGTAGTTTTCTAATGCCTGATCATCTTCCCAATGACTATATGTGGCATAAACATTTGGGTTATGGTAATCTCTTTGTAATTCCAGGTGTTTGCAGCCCGGGAATGATCTTATCTTGTTTTTGCTGCTATTGAAAACTTCTAAAAAAGTCTCTACTGACTCAGGTTTAAAAGTCATTCTTACTATTCGTATCAGCATAGCGTTATTCTTCAAAGTTGATGATGACCGGGCTGTCATAGCCTAAGCCCAGAAGTTCTGATGCTATGCCCTGGTTAATGCCTATTTCCAAATATCCCTGATCATTAAATATGGTGAATACGTCACCGGCTTCTACCAGGTTCATGCTTTCATTAATACGGCTTACACTCTCACGGCTAAAGTGAACACTATAGCGTTTATCTTTGCTCAATATATCAAAAGTTCGCTTATCAATATTGGTTATCAGGTTGCCATAATGATCTACACGGATAATATTCCCGGCTATTTGCTTTTTATTGGCCTTTAAATGTCTTCCCAGCATGCGCTTGATTTGCGGTAGCGGTCGGCCCAGGTCCTGTAAAGATTTACCGCTGGCCAGCTTGGCTGCTGCTGGCGCAAATACCTGTTTTTCAGGGAAAGTAGTTTGAATGGATGCTATAGAATTGATATCCACCTGAAACCTTGGTTCTGATTCACTAATCAAACCAAAAAGGCCATTGTCTGTACCAATGAAGAAGTGTCCATCCAGCTCTATTGCCAGGTATTTATCCCCGGCCTGGCCTATGGTATTAACGGCAACCAGGTGCACAGTGCCTTTTGGAAAATCTCTAAACACGGCTTTCAAAACATAAGCGGCATGGGCTATATCACAAGAAGTGATTTGGTGGCTTATGTCTACAATATTTATCCCCGAATTGATGGATAAAATTTTCGCTTTAACGGCTGATACATAGTGGTCACTCTCTCCAAAATCTGACAAAAAGGTGATTATTGCCATAAAAGCATAAGGGTTTTTAGTATTCTGTAGGTTATGTTATTTTTAACAATAATTAATTGTAAACAACCTGTTTTGAACGACAATTGTTATTGTGTATTTTTGTATAGGGCAAAATTACGTAAAATTTAACCATTAAAAATTCGATTTAAAATTAATTAGCATTTGGTAGAAAAAGTCATTACGCTGGAAAACATCTCCCTCATAGATTTCCTGGGAGTACAAAATAGAAACATCACTGAAGTTGCTTCAGCTTTCCCAAAAAGCAAGATTGTTTCAAGAGGAAATGAGATCAGAATAAAAGGAAGTACTACAGAAATTCTTCAAATCAATGATATCCTCAATTCGCTCATAGCCCACTATCATAAGTATGGAAAAGTTACGGAAGAGAACGTTCAGACTTACCTCACCAAGGAGGCTGAAGACAAGCTTCCAGACGAAGATGAAGTGCTCATTTATGGTACTAAAGGCTTCATTATAAAACCTAAGACCTTAAATCAGCAAAAGCTGGTATATGCCGTTAAGAATAATGATTTAGTATTTGCTTTAGGACCTGCCGGTACCGGTAAAACTTATATATCTGTGGCATTAGCCGTGAAGGCTTTAAAAAATAAGCAGGTAAAGAAAATCATCATTACCAGACCGGCTGTGGAGGCAGGGGAGACCCTCGGGTTCTTACCAGGTGACTTGAAAGAAAAACTAGATCCTTACTTAAGGCCAATTTATGATGCGCTGTTTGATATGGTGCCTTCAGAAAAGCTGAAGTACTACATGGAGAATAATGTCATCGAAATTGCGCCATTAGCCTACATGCGTGGTAGAACGCTGAATAATGCCTTCATACTTTTGGATGAAGCTCAGAATACCACACCTATGCAGATCAAGATGTTTCTTACCAGGATGGGCCCTAATTCTAAGGTGATCATCACTGGTGATACATCTCAAATAGATTTGCCTAAGAAGCAAAAGTCCGGGCTCATAGAGTCTGTGAGAGTACTTAAGGATATCGAAGGAATTGGGTTTGTAGCGCTTGACGGCAAGGATGTGGTTCGTCATAAAATAGTTAAGAGTATTATTTCGGCATATGATGCCTACGAAAAGAAAGAAGAGAATGCTAAAAGCGGAGTTGATAGAAGACAAAGAGACGCTTAATCAGGCGTATGCTATAAGACAAGAGGTTTTTATAGATGAACAAAATGTGCCGAGCGATGAAGAGTATGACGAATTTGAAGAGACATCATATCACTTTATAGCCCGGTATGACGGAGAGCCTTGTGGAGCGGCCCGTTGGAGGCAAACTACTGATGGTGTGAAGCTGGAAAGATTTGCGGTGAGAAAGCCTTTTAGAGGAAAAGGAGTGGGTAGTTGCCTGATGCAAGCAGTGTTAGATCATGTGGCCACAATCCCAGAAACAAGTGGTAAAAAGGTTTACCTCAACGCACAAATAACGGCGATGCCCTTGTACGAAAAGTTCAGCTTTAAGCCTGAGGGTGAGCGATTTATGGAATGCGACATTGAGCACCAAAAAATGGTGAAGTAATGGATTTGAGCTACAGGCAGGCTGAAAGGAAGGACTTACATGACATTGTGCAACTTCTTTTTCAGGATGAACTTGGAGCTCAGCGTGAATCTTTCTCAGGGGAGCTAGATGAAATATATATTAGTGCCTTTGAGAAAATTCAATCCGATACCAATCAAGAATTATATGTAGCTGAGCTGGAAGGTGAAATTATAGGCACCTTCCAACTCAGCTTTCTTCAATACCTCACCTATAAAGGAGGCCTCAGAGCTCAAATTGAGGCTGTGAGGGTAAAATCAACACACAGGGGAATGGGTATAGGCCGCAAAATGTTCGATTATGCTATTGTCCGATCAAAGCAAAAAGGAGCGCATCTGCTTCAGCTCACTACCGATAAAAGAAGGCCGGAAGCGTTAAAGTTTTATGAGTCCATTGGCTTTGTGGCTTCGCATGAAGGTATGAAGCTGCACTTTTAATTATACCCGTGTCAGAAATAGGGCGATATTGCTAATATTCTGCTCATCACAGGTGCTAACTTAAGGTATGCTCCAGTGGATACCCTATGCTTTCGTCAGACTAACTATCAGCTTCATCATCGGGATACTTTTTGGTATTTATGCCACTGATCTGGATAGAGAGCTTATCTTTCTTTTTGTGCTGCTATCCATGGGGCTATATATTATTTTAAATGTCACTATCCGTAAGAACTTCTTTTATTATCATCAATGGCAGGCTCTGACTGGTTTTAGTGCTACCTTTTTTCTGGGTTGGTTAACTGTGGTCATGTATAATGAAAGTCTGAATGCTGATCATCTGCTTCATAATCAAAATGATATCAGCTATTACACCGTTCAAATCAATGGCCCTGCGGAAGAGAAAACAAATACTTTTCAATACGAAGCTGAGCTGCTTCAATATAGAACCGATCATGGTTGGCAGGCGGGTGAGGCTACCATTTTGCTATATCTCCGAAAGGACACTTTACTTCACTATGGAGATAGGCTTTTGATCAAAGGCAGACCTCATATAGTTGAAGGTCCTAAAAATCCACATGCGTTTAACTATAAACAGTTTCTTGCCTATCAGAATATTTACCATCAAAGCTTTGTGGAAAGAGGCAGCTACTGGTTGATAAATCAACAGGTTCCCAACTTCTTTCTGAAATACAGCTACGATATTAGAACATGGGCTGATGAGCAGCTAAAATTATATGTGGTGGGAGATAGAGAGCGTGCTATCGTCAGAGCGCTGGCTTTGGGGCTAAAGGATGATATTGATAACGAGGTGAAAGAAGCTTATGCTGCTTCAGGGGCCATGCATGTGTTGGCAGTGTCGGGATTGCATGTGGGTATTATTTATCTTATTCTTCTTACCCTGCTGGGGAAATTACAGCATTATAAAGCTGGTAAATGGATTCTTGCAGTTATCAGTTTGCTGGTGCTTTGGAGTTATGCTATGGTCACAGGTTTTTCAGCCTCTGTGCTTAGAACTGTCACTATGTTTACCTTCATTATTCTAGGCAATGCCATGAAAAGGCAGACCAATATTTATAATTCACTGGCTGCATCGGCGTTTTTTCTGTTGCTATTTAATCCATTTCTTTTATTTACGGTGGGTTTTCAATTGTCATATCTGGCAGTGTTAGGTATAGTGTATTTGCAACCAAGGCTCTACAATCTATACCTTCCAGATAGTTGGCTGGTCGATAAGATCTGGGGTATAACCGCAGTTTCTCTCGCCGCACAACTGGCTACTTTTCCTTTAGGTTTATATTATTTTCATCAGTTTCCTTCGTACTTCTTCCTTTCTAATTTAATAGTTATTCCAGCCGCATTTCTTATACTAAGTGGTACGCTTTTAATTTTGGCCGTAAGTTGGTGGTCTGCTGTAGCTGCTCTGGTGGGGCAGGCTACCTATTGGCTTGTGTTTGGTTTAAATGCAGCGCTTTTAAGTATGAAAAAATGGCCCTTTTCGCAGATTCAAAATATACAATTATCTGGGGTTGAGGTACTTCTGTTAATTGTAATTATATTGAGTGTATTGCTCTTCTTTCACTTTAAAAAGCTAAAATATGCTCGCTTCGGGTTATTTATGGCTTTGGCGTTTGGTGTGGTGAGAATAGTGCTGATTCATCAGGCACAGCAGTCAAAAGTATTTGTTTACCATATTAAGGAAGGAACAGCCATAGATTTTATGCAAGGCAATGCGCTATGTGTTTACAGGGACAGTTTGTTAAATCCTTCAGAGGTTAATTTTCATACATCAGGCAATCAGATATTTCATCATAAATTGGAACCCAGCAGATTAGAAAGTGGGTATCGTAAACATGCTAATCTTGAAATGATAAGCTGGGATCAACACACTTTTTTGATTCTTAACAAGAAACTAGACGGAAAGACCAGCACGCCAAAAAGACTTAATGTTGATTATGTTGTAATTGGTAGAGACTTTAACCTTGGTTTACAGTGGCTAATTGATAATTTTGATTATAAACAATTAGTGCTAGACGGCTCTTTAAGTAATAGAAAGCATACGGAAATGATAAAAGATGCGGACGAACTCGGTCTTGATTATTATTCTGTAAAGCAAAATGGAGCTCTTGAAATAATACTGTAAAATGGAATTTATAAAATATGAAAAGTCTGGTAGGGTAGGGAATATCATTCTTAACCGCCCAGAGAAAAGGAATGCTTTAAGTTATGACGTAGTAACTGAATTGAAAAAGGCATTTAAAATGGCTGATGAAGATGCTGAAGTTAAAGTGATCGTGCTGGGTGCTGAGGGCAAAGCTTTCTGTGCCGGAGCAGATTTGGCCTATATTCAGCAGTTGCAAAATAATACCTACACGGAAAATCTAAATGATTCTAATCACCTCAAGGAGCTTTTCTACCAGATATATACGCTTAAAAAAGTAGTTATAGCTAAAGTGCAGGGTCACGCTATAGCCGGTGGTTGTGGGCTAGCAGCTGTATGTGATTTTACTTTTGCGGTTCCTGAAGCTAAGTTTGGTTACACTGAGGTTAGGATTGGCTTTATCCCGGCCATAGTAAAAGTGTTTTTGCTAAGGAAGATAGGCGAGATGAAAAGTAAAGAATTATTGCTTACGGGTGAACTGTATTCAGCAGAGGAGGCTAAGGACTTTGGCTTATTAAATAAAGTGATACCAGCAGAATCTTTAGATGCTGAAGTGGAGGCCTTTTGCGAGCTGCTGATCACTAAAAATAGTGGCCATTCTATGGGGCTCACTAAGCAGATGATTGCCGAAGTGCAAGAGATGGAATTAAGAGAAGGATTGGACTATGCGGCTGAAAAAAATGCCAAGGCCAGAGGTAGCGACGATTGCAAGAAAGGGATAGCTTCATTTTTAAATAAGGAAACTCTAAAATGGTGATAAAATTAGGTGGGGTAGGTATATTTTGAGGTTCAACCCTCTTTAAATCGTTTTCATCGCTAAAAAGTAGGTTTGTAAGACCTTATTAATTAATATGGCTGTTTATTTTACTTACAACTCTACCTATGAAACGAATTTTGAACCTACGTGAAATCGGCCTTTTGGTCGTTCTTTTAGTATTGAGTTCTGCGGTGCAGGCCCAGTACAAAGGAGATACCTTTAAACAGGTAAAAGCATCTGGAGCAGGAACAATATCATTGGCCTATGTGGAAACTCCGGGATTTGTATACAAAGATCAGTCAGGACATCTTACTGGTATTTGTATCGACATTATGAAAGACTTTGTAGACTATGTAAATAAAACTAAAGGCGTAAATCTAACTGCAAAATATGTGGGAGATGGAGCCAGTTTTAGCGGCATGTTTGATAAGGTAAAAGCCAGCTCAGGTGGTGTATTTGGCTTAGGTAATATTACTATTACTGATGCTAGAAAAAAGGTGTTAAAGTATAGCCCTCCGTTCATCACGAACAATGCTATTCTTATCACTCAGCCTAATGTGCCTACGTTGACTAACCTGAGCAACATTTCTACAACTTTTGCTGGCTTAACGGCTTATACGGCAAAAGGTACTTTGAATGAGAAGAGATTATTGACGATCAAGCAGCAATATTTTTCGGCTATGAAAATAGCTTATGTTTCTTCCAGTTTAGAGGCCGAAGAAAAAGTATTACAAGATCCAAAATCTTTTTCGTATCTTGATTTAGCCTTCTATCTTGATGCAGTGGCACATAGAAAGCCATTGAAGCGTCATCCTGTAGGTGATAAATCATCAGAGCAGTTCGGATTTATTATGCCTATGAATAGCGATTGGCAACCATTGATGGAGGAATTCTTTTCTGCTAATGGTGGTTATACCAATAGTGTTTCTTATAAGAAGATTTTAACTAAGCATTTGGGAGACACTGGTGTGAAGTTGTTAGAGGCGGTGCAATAGAAGTAATTAAAACCTATACAAAACAAACAAGGAAGGTGATAGCTGTGAAGCTGTCACCTTTTTTGTTGTCATTTTATTTAACCCTGATGTAGGCTCCATGAGTTGCCATCAGGATCTTTAACAGAAGCAAATTTACCCCAGGGGGTGTCATCAATGGTTCCTGTTTCAATGCCTTTACCATTTAAGGCTTCCACATCGCTAACTATGTCATCCGTTTTTATCACTACGGCCTGTAAGCTGCCAGCTGGCATTTTTTCAAACCAGTTTACCAGGGTGATATCCGGACCCCCATTAGGAAATTTGAGTTGTATCCATAGTTGATCGTTCTGAAAAGGAGCTTCTGTTACTAATTCAAGTCCCATCTTAAGGTAAAACTCCTTGGCTCGTTGTTGGTCTGTTACGGGAACAGAAAGTAATTCTATTGATTGCATATTTATTTTTGGTCTTTTGATTTTTGTTGTAATAAAATTTCCAGCTTTTTAAGCTTGCTATTCCAGAACTCGTCAAAGTAATTGATCCATTCCTGGAGTTGTGTGAATCCTTCCTGATTAAGGATGCAATATCGCTCTCTGCCAATATCTTCAATGGAAATAAAGCCAGATGAGTACAGTACTTTAATATGCTTTGAAACTGCTGGCCTACTCATGTCGAAGTTATTGGCCAGGCTATTGATGCTCATACTGTCTTTAGAAAGCAGCATAAGCATTTCCCTGCGACTTGGGTCTGAAATGGCATGGAAAGGGTCCGTTATACTACGCTTCATGGTCTATGGTTTTTAAAAGATCGGTTAATCTTCCTTTTACCTTAACGGCCCAGCCCTTGTTCATGATAAGGTAAGTAATAAAATTGCCTACGCCCTTAAAGCCTTTATGTTCAAGAAGTAGTTCGGTGCCTCCATCTTTAGCGGTTAAGGTCCAGCTTACCACGGAATCAAGCGTTATTTTGCCTTTGCCAGGACCACCTTTCCAGGAGTAAGATAGAAATTGGTTAGGAATTATTTTCAAAACTTCACAATAGATAATGCCATCGAAACCGACTTTAACTCTGGGTTCGGCATTGAACTGAAACTTATGGCCCACTTCAGCTTTAAAATCATTTTTCATCAACCACTGCGCCAGTAGTTCCGGGGTAGTAAGGTATTCCCATATGACTTCGGGCGGATGTGGAAAGTGCCAGGTTTGAATAATCTCCTTTTTCATATTATGTAACTTTTGGGTTACGTAAATATATGTAACTCAAAAGTTACATAAAAGAAATTCGTAAAGATATTTCTAGTTCTTTGTTTTAATCATTTGATTAAATCTATTACCTTTGGCCTGTTATGGCAAAAAAGAAGGATCTTACAACAGAATTAAAAATCAAAGAAGCAGCACGTAAGTTATTCATGCAGAAGGGGTTTGCTGCTACTAAGACCAGAGACATTGCCGAGGAGGCAGGCTTAAACCTGGCTTTGCTAAATTACTACTATCGCAGTAAAGAGATGCTTTTTAATATGATTATTATGGAAAGCATGGGTGAATTCTTTTCGCGAATGGCGCTGGTGGTGAATGATGAGACCACTACCTTGGAAGAAAAGTTTGGTAGAATGACTACTGAATATTTCGATCTGATTAAGAATAATCCTGATTTGCCGTTATTCATTATTAATGAGGGTAGAAATCCGCAGAGTGATTTTTTTAGTAAGATGAAGCAAGGTGTGGATCCTCGTAACTCTTTCCTTAAAAAGCAGCTGGTTGAAGAGATTGAAAATGGTAAAATGGATGCTACTCACCAGATGCATGTGATGGCCAACTGCATTGGTTTAATCCTGTTTCCATTTTTAGGAGCGCCCATTTTAAAAAGAGTTATTGGTTTGGAAGATGACGAATTTGAAAAACTGGTTGGAGAGCGTAAAGAGCTCATTCCAGTGTGGATGACTCGTATGTTTAATATGAAATAACAAATTTATTGGTCAACACAGATAGCATAAGGAAAATGGCCAATAAATTTTAATAATTGGATTTAAAATAAAAATTTTTTGCACTAAATTTAATCAAATGATTAAATCATTAATTTAATTATGAAATCAAACAATAATACAAACAAGGCCATTTTGCTATGGTACACCTGCATTATGCTGATGGCCCCAATGTTAAGCTATGGTCAGGCAAGTACTTTGACCCTGGCCGAATGCTATGACTTGGCGGAAAAGAATTATCCGCTAACCAAACAGCGAGAACTGCTGGCAAAAACGGAAGAGTACACCGTTGAGAATGCGGCTAAAGGATATTTGCCACAGGTATCGGTAAACGGGCAGGCTACTTATCAATCTGAGGTAACTCAGATTCCTATTAGCGCACCAGGAGCAGATATTCCTACCTTGAATAAAGATCAGTATAAGATCTATGCGGAAGTTTATCAGCCACTTACGGATTTAAAAACGGTTTCGTTGAATAAGAAATCGGAAGAAGTAAAATCGGCCATGGACGCTCAAAATCTGGAAGTAGAGCTGTATAAATTGAAGGAGCGCGTTAACCAGCTTTATTTCGGGATACTGCTTATCGATGAGCAGATATCACAAACCGGTATTTTACGGAGTGACATCCGCTCGGCATTAGACAGAACTAATTCGGGTATAAAAAATGGTATGTCGCTGAAGAGTAGTGGCTCGGAGCTGAAGGCGGAGCTACTGGAGGTAGATCAGAAGATCATTGAGTTGCTTGCCAATAAAAAAGGTTATGCTGATATGCTCGCACTTTTTATTGCCATGCCGCTGGACTCCACAGTTCATTTAGTGAAGCCACAGCCTTTAAATAATTCATTTGAAATTCAGCGTCCGGAGTTGGCGGTTTATAAAACTCAGCAGGAAAGCCTATTGATTCAAAATGACCTTATTTCGGCTAATAATCTGCCTAAGTTCGGCCTCTTCTTTCAGGGTGGTTTCGGTAGTCCTTCTCCGGTAAATATGCTTTCGCCAGACTTTTCATCCTACTATTTAGGAGGGCTTAAGCTCACGTGGAATCTTACTAATTTTTACACCTCTTCTAATAAAAGACAGCTCCTCACAATTCAAAGCGAGGTGACTGATACTCAGAAACATGCATTTCTTTTTAATACTCAGCTCAACCTGCAGCAGAAGGATGCTGAAATAGAAAAGCTTGAAAACTTCATTGCCTCTGATGATACCATCATTGAACTCAGACAGGAGGTGGCGCATACCGCTGAGGTGCAGTTGCAAAATGGAGCCATTACGGTAACGGACTTTTTGCAGCAAGCCAATGCAGCTGACAAGGCACGTCAGAATAAGGTGCTACACGAAATACAGCTTTTACAAGCTCAATACGACTTTAAAACAACATCAGGAAATTAATTTTAATACCAATGAAAGGATATTTTTTATTTGCAATCACAGCTACATTACTGCTTGGTTCTTGTGCTAATAACGATACAGAATTTGATGCATCGGGCTCTTTTGAGGCTACGGAAACCGTTATTTCGGCGGAAGCCAATGGTGTGCTGGAAAAGTTTACTGTGGAAGAAGGAATGAAGTTGAAGGCTAATCAGTACATTGGATATGTAGATAGTACCCAGCTATATCTTAAAAAGAAGCAGTTGGAAGCTCAAATACAAACCGCTCTGGCTCAAAGACCGGATGTTAGTGCGCAGTTGGCATCATTACAGATACAATTAGAAGCTGCCATTAAAGACCAGAAGCGAATAGCTAACATGGCTAAAGAAAACGCCGCTACTGAGCAACAGCTAGATGATGCAAACTCCAGAGTGGATGTGCTGAAAAAACAGATCCATGCACAGCGATCTTCGCTCAACATTACTACGGAAAGTATTAATGCTCAGGCAAATCCATTGCAGGTGCAGATTGATCAGATGGATGACCAACTGGAAAAATGCAGACTGATCAATCCGGTGAATGGTACAGTGCTTACTACTTACGCAGAAGAAAAGGAAGTGGTCAACTCAGGCAAGCCGCTATATAGAATAGCAGACATCAGCTCACTTTTTCTAAGGGCCTATGTTTCAGGTACTCAGTTGAGCCAAATTAAATTAAATCAGCAGGTGGATGTGTTTATCGATAAGGATGAAGATGATTACAGACAGTATAAAGGGGAGATCACCTGGATCAGCGATAAGGCGGAGTTTACTCCAAAGACCATTCAGACAAAAGAGGAAAGGGCCAATTTGGTTTACGCTGTGAAGGTGAAGGTGAAAAATGACGGATACCTTAAAATAGGCATGTACGGTGGCGTGAATCTTCCAGGTACGCAGAAAGATTAAAGGACTATGAAAAGTATAGTCTTAAAGGATATTACCCTCACCTATGAAAAAGGCACAGTCACTGCGGTGGATCAGGCGTCTTTTGAAATAGATCGTGGGGAGTTATTCGGGTTGATTGGGCCGGATGGTGCCGGGAAAACCAGTATTTTCCACGTGCTTACCACCCTGGTGCTGGCAGATGACGGGCAGGCTTCTGTAGATGAGTATGATGTGGTAAAAGACTATAAGGAGATAAGAAAGCGTGTGGGTTACATGCCCGGTAAATTCTCTCTCTATCAGGATCTTACCATTGAAGAGAATCTTAATTTTTTCGCTACGGTATTTAATACTACCATAGAGCAGAACTATCATTTGGTGGAGGATATTTACAAGCAGCTGGAGCCTTTTAAAAATAGAAGGGCAGGCAAGCTCTCGGGGGGTATGAAACAGAAGCTGGCACTGTGTTGTGCGCTTATTCATAAGCCTTCCGTACTGTTTTTGGATGAGCCAACTACAGGTGTGGATGCCGTCTCAAGGAAAGAGTTTTGGGAAATGCTGAAAAAGTTAAAAGCACAGGGCATCAGCATATTAGTTTCTACACCCTATATGGATGAAGCTAACCTCTGCGATAGAATTGCCCTGATACAAAACGGTAAGATCTTGTCTATTGATACACCTGATAATATTTCGAAATCGTACCAGGGAATACTGTATGCGGTAAAGTCAGAGATAGACAATAGCCCCAATGCCAAATACCAGCTGCTTCAGGATTTGGAGCAATATGAAAACACTGGCAGCAGCTATGCTTTTGGCGAATATGTGCACCTCACCTTTAAAGACGAAGCAGCGCAGCCGGAGCAGGGCTTACAAAAATTCCTGGAAGATAAGGGGCATCATGATATTGAAATCAAAAAGATAGATGCAGGTATTGAAGATTGTTTCATTCAACTTTTAAAAACCCAATAACCATGGCAGAAGCAGTAATTAAAACGGAGCAGCTCACCAAAAAATTCGGTGACTTCACAGCAGCTAATGCTTTAACATTCGAAGTGTATAAAGGCGAGGTTTTTGGCTTTTTAGGCGCGAATGGAGCAGGCAAGACCACCGCCATGAGAATGTTATGCGGCCTTTCTATTCCTACCTCTGGTAGTGCCATAGTTTCAGGCTTTGATGTTTACCACCAGCGCAATGAAATAAAAAGAAATATTGGTTATATGAGCCAGAAATTCTCCCTCTACGAAGACCTTACGGTGCTGGAAAATATTCGATTGTATGCTGGTATTTACGGCCTTTCCAATCAGCAGATAAAGCAAAAAAGTCAGCAGTTGATTGATCAGCTTAATCTGGAAAAAGAGGCGAAAAAGCTGGTGAAGGAACTACCTCTGGGGTGGAGGCAGAAGCTGGCTTTTTCAGTGGCCGTTATTCACGAACCCAAAATAGTGTTCCTGGATGAGCCCACCGGTGGCGTAGACCCCGTAACCCGCCGTCAGTTCTGGAGCCTGATTTATGAAACCGCCTCCAAAGGCACCACCATATTTGTGACTACCCACTACATGGATGAGTCAGAATATTGTAATCGCATTTCCATCATGGTAGATGGTGATATTAAAGCGCTGGACACACCCACAGGTTTGAAGAAGCAGTTTAACGCGGACTCTATGGACGAAGTATTCCGTACGCTGGCACGTGGAGCAAAAAGAGGAGATGATTAATTAAGAAAAATGAAGCAGCTATTATCATTTATAAGAAAAGAATTCTATCACGTTTTTCGCGATAGAAAAACATTACTCATGCTGTTTGGGCTTCCTATTGCTCAGATCGTATTATTTGGTTTTGCGCTAAGCACAGAAGTGAAAAATGCTAAATTGGCCGTAATAGATTACTCTAAAGATGCTGATACTAAGGAGATTGTAGACAAAGTAGCGGCCAGCGATTATTTTGATATTGCCATCAACTTATCTTCTGAAAAGGAGCTGGAAGATGTTTTTAAAAGAGGTGAAATTAAAGCGGCACTCGTGTTTCCTGAGAACTTTTCAGGAGACCTGAAACATTTGAATTCGGCTCATATTCAGGTGATTACCGATGCTTCCGACATCAATACGGCAAATACAATCAGTAATTATCTCACTTCCATAATTAGTGACTACCAACTGGATTTGATGAAGAATTCATCCGTGCCCTATCAGATCATACCAGATCAGAGAATGCTTTATAATCCGCAGTTAAAGGGTGAATATACTTTTATTCCTGGCATGATGGCCATGATCATGATGTTGGTTTGTGTAATGATGACGGCCATTGCCATTGTAAAGGAAAAGGAAATGGGGACTATGGAAATATTGCTGGTTTCACCATTTAAGCCGTTGATGGTTATCGTGTCAAAATTTATTCCTTATCTGGTCATCGCTTTGGTGAATGTGACCTCCATTCTGGTGCTCAGTTGGGTGTTTCTGGGGCTGGGTGTGAGAGGCAGCATTTTTTTGCTTTATGCTGAAAGCCTGTTGTTTATTCTTACTTCATTGGCTTTAGGGCTACTGATTTCAATTATTTCAGATTCGCAGCAAACGGCCATGTTTGGGTCGCTCATGGCCACCATGCTACCCACGCTCTTACTCAGTGGGTTTATGTTTCCGGTAGAAAATATGCCGGTAGCGTTGCAGGTGGTTTCCAATGTGGTGCCATCCAGGTGGTTTTACATCATAGTGAAGTCTATCATGATCAAAGGGCTGGGCATAGCCGATCTCTGGAAGGAAACCCTGATACTGGTAGGTATGACTGTTTTTCTATTGTTGCTAAGTATTAAAAAATTCAAAATCAGATTGTCATGAGGATATTAAGATTCTTACTACAAAAGGAATTCAGGCAGATCTTCAGAGACCCTGCCATTTTACGCATGATTCTGGTGGCTCCTTTAATGCAGTTGCTCATCTTACCTCAGGCGGCCGATTATGAAGTGAAGCACATTCAGCTAGCGGTGGTAGATCATGATCATTCTGACTATTCGCATCAGATAACAGATAAGATATTATCGTCAGGGTATTTTGAGCTGGCCGAAGAAACGGCTACTTACGTTCAGGCGCTGGATTTGGTGGAGACCGATGATGCCGATATTGTGCTGGAGATTCCACCGCATTTTGAGAAAAACCTTATTCGCGATAACAAAGAGCAGCTGTTTCTGGCGGCCAATGCCATCAACGGCACCAAAGCTCTGGTGGGCAGTGGCTATTTGAACAATATCATTCGCGATTTCAACAATGAAATCCGGCTTGACTGGAGCCAGCCGGGCAGATTTAGTCAGGCAACCACTATCGGTGTGGAAACTATCAACTGGTATAATCCATTGATGAATTATAAGTTCTTTATGGTTCCAGGAATCCTGGTTTTTCTGGTTACCATGGTGGGAACTATTATGTGTTCTCTGAATATTGTGAAGGAAAAGGAGATAGGCACCATTGAGCAGATCAATGTTACTCCGGTGAGGAAGCATCATTTTATTTTAGGTAAGCTAATACCATTTTTAGTTATTGGTTTTGTGGTATTTAGCTTAGGTCTGTTGATCGCCTGGCTGGTCTATGGAATAGTGCCTTTAGGCAATATTGCCGTGTTATACTTATTCTTGTTTGTATATCTGGTGGCCGTTTTAGGACTTGGGTTATTGATTTCTACTTACTCTTCCACACAGCAGCAGGCCATGTCATTGTCGTTTTTCTTTATCATGATCTTCAATCTGCTGAGCGGGCTGTTTACGCCTATTGAGAGTATGCCAGAGTGGGCGCAGGTCATTGCACACGCCAATCCGTTAACCTATTTTATTGAGGTGATGAGATTGGTAGTGTTGAAAGGAAGTGGATTGGCTGATATCGGCTTTCAGCTTTTGGTGGTAGCGGGTTTTGCCATTGTATTTAATGCGTGGGCTATTCTTAACTACAGAAAGGCCAGTTAACTTATCTTTAGATTAGTTTATTCATGATTGAAGGATTAAATTTAAACACTACTGTTTATAAAAAATCTTTCAATCATGAAACTCTACCTGATCACCCTTTTCCTGTTCGCAACTTCCTGGGCTACTGCCCAAAATAAAATAGGCCTTTTTGATGCTCATGGAGATGTCGGTGCCGTGAAGAATCATGGTTTTGCTAGTTATAATGCTAAGGATCAGACTTATACCATCGGTGGCTCTGGCACTAATATGTGGGGAGATCATGATGAATTTCATTTCTTATGGACCACTTTGCAGGGTGATTTTATACTTCGGGCTGAAGTTTCTTTTATGGGAAGTGGTGTGAATGAGCATAGAAAAGCCGGATGGATAATAAAGAATGACCTGGCCGGGAATACTCCTCAGGTAAATGCAGCTGTTCATGGAGATGGACTCACTTCTTTACAATACAGAAAAACTACAGATGGTGAAACGGATGAAGTAAAATCTCCGGATACTATGCCTCAGGTGATTCAGTTAGAAAGGAGAGGCGGCAAGTTCATTATGTCTACCGCTCAGTTTGGTAAAGAGTTGCAGGTAGTGGAGCTAACCGATGTGAGCCTGGATAAAGAGGTTTATGTAGGGTTATATGTATGCTCTCACGATCCTGAAATTGTGGAAACAGCGGTATTTAGAAATGTGAGAATTGTTAAACCCGTAGAAGAAGGGTGGACGGCTTATAAAGACTACATCGGCAGTCATTTGGAGGTGATGGATGTAGAAACTGGATCCAGACAAATATTATATTCCTCGGCACATTCTATCCAGGCTCCGAACTGGACAATAGATGGTGAAGACTTGATCTATAACAGTAAGGGTAGATTGTATAAATATCATCTGGAAGATAATTCTATTTCACTGTTAAATACAGGCTTTGCCACCAATAACAATAATGATCACGTCCTCACTTTTGATGGCCAAGAGATTGGTATCAGCCATCATGCGGAGGAAAATAAAGGGGCTTCTACTATTTATCATCTACCGGTAAAGGGAGACTCTACACCTCAAAGAGTTACTAAACTTGGGCTGGGTGCCTCTTACTTTCATGGCTGGTCACCGGATAAGAAATTCATGCTCTTCACGGGGGAGAGAAAGGGGCAATTTGATCTTTATAAGGTAGAAGTTTCATCAGGCAAAGAAACTCAATTGACCAACTATAAAACGCTGGATGATGGCTCGGAATACAGCCCTGATGGCAAGTACATTTTTTTTAACTCAGCCAGAAGTGGGCGCATGCAATTATACAGAATGGATGCCGATGGCAAGAACCAAACACAGCTCACTTTTGATGAATATAATGACTGGTTTCCACATATTAGCCCGGACAAAAAGTGGATTGTTTTCATTTCTTTTCCTAAAGACATAGATCCGGGAGATCATCCTTTTTATAAACACTGTTTACTGCGCTTAATGCCTTATGAAGGTGGCGAACCCAAGGTGATTGGCTATATCTATGGTGGACAGGGAACCATGAATGTGCCGAGCTGGTCGCCCGATAGTAAGAAAATTGCTTTTGTAACTAATTCTGACTTTTAGGCTTTATTCGGTAGGCACAGCGTCTGTCGCCTTTCACAATGTGTTCGGCTCTTTCAATATTTACCTGATCGCCAAGCACATTTTTAAAGTTATTCAGTTCTGCCCGGCAGAGGCCTTCACATTCTTTAGCCGCAGAGCAGATAGGGCAGTGGTTTTCTACCAGTAAATATTCATCGGCATTTTTCTCCCAGGTGGCCATATATCCTTCCTGAGTTCTCATGTTTACCAGTGTGTTTAGCTTCTGCTCCAGTGATTTCTCATGTTGCATGGCGCTGTTATACTTTTTGGTAAAATCCTTTTCTCGGGCAGAGATCAGCTTGTTCAGCGCTTCAGTTCCCAGCTCTTCTTTAATGGTGTGCAGCAGCTGCACGGTAAGGTCAGCGTGCGCATCCGGGAAAAGAATGGAACCTCTGTCGGTAATTTTAAAAATGGAAGTAGGACGACCTACACCTTTAGACTCCTGCTCAGCGATTACCAGATTGCTCTCAGCCAGTTTCAATAAGTGCAGCCTAGCACCTTCATTGGTGATCTTCAGCTCTTTAGCCAACGCGGCCGCGGTTTGCGGTCCATTGAGCTTAAGCGAGATGAGGATCTGCTGCTGAGCCTGGTTCAGATGATATGCGTCTAAATTTAAATATTTTTCCAAGTGATTACTTGTTTAATTATTCAAATTAAATAATTTTGTCTATATGAAGCAAGCATAATACTGAAAATGCTTGCCTTTGATAAGTTATAACATTGTAAAACATAAAAAGATTGTAATTATGGCATTCGAATTACCGGCATTACCATATGCATATGATGCATTGGACGCCAATATAGACGCACAAACTATGGAAATCCACCATTCTAAGCACCATGGTGGTTATGTGGCTAAACTTAATGCAGCAGTAGAAGGAACTGATGCTGAAGGAAAGTCTTTAGAAGATTTAATGAAAAATGTAAGCAAGTTTGGTGGAGGGGTAAGAAACAATGGTGGTGGTCACTTCAACCATTCATTGTTCTGGAACATCCTATCTCCATCTCCGGCTACAGCACCAAGCGGAGCTTTGAAAGAAGCTATTGATAAGAAATTTGGTAGCCTTGAGGCTTTCAAAGAAGAGTTTGCTAACGCAGCATCTACAAGATTTGGATCAGGCTGGGCATGGCTATCAGTAGATGCAAGCGGTGAGCTAGCAGTATCATCTACTCCAAATCAGGACAATCCTTTGATGGATGTAGCTGAGCAGCAAGGAACTCCTATCTTAGGACTTGACGTTTGGGAGCATGCTTACTACCTAAAATACCAAAACAAAAGACCTGATTACATCAGCGCATTCTGGAATGTACTAGACTGGAAAGCAGTGGAAGCAAACTATGCAAAAGCAACTGCTTAATTAGGTATTAAATATCTTAAGGAGAGCCGCATCAATTTTATTGGTGCGGTTTTTTTTATATATTGAATTCAATCAATACGGTTTTAACCCGTCAATAAATAATGAATACACAGAAATTTGAAAGATCATTAATGACGATACTGGCATTGACAGTTGTCTTTTTTGCTGTTCTGGTATCATTTTCATATTATCAGATTCATTCAATTTTGTTCAATTCAATGGCAGAATTGATCACTATACCACTAATTCTGATTCTGGTTTTTAGCCTTATTTTTTCCATTATTCGCATGGCGAAACGACAGGGCTCTAAAAGAATCGTGACCATATTACTTCTTAGTTCTTCTACAGTAGCGGTATTAGTAGCTTTGACGGTTATGCAGATGGCATAGTTTATATTACCAAACCAACAAAGCACTATAGGTAGCTATAAATGTCGATTCTTCTACAGGAATAGGTATTTTTCCAAACCATAGGAATACTAATCCAATTACTACAAACCACTCAGTTTTTTTACCAATATAAATTCTATTAATAGTAAAATAGGTGAAAGAACCCGTGCCTAAGGCAATGATAATGGTCTTTATTATATGCAAGGAATTATTAGGCCCGCTATAAATAGAGTTCCATGTATTCAAGTGTAAATGATCAAAGGCACTAGTGAGTAGGTCTACATTTTGGGTATTACTCGCAATCCATAATGAAAGATGATAGTCCGTGAAATAACACCATATCAAATGAATAAGGGCTATGATTAGCACACTGAAGAATTTGAACATGAATTTTATCGGCATAAAATGGGGGAGAGCTATTTTAATTATGAGCCAGCCTGGTTAAATTAATGAAATAATTCCTCTATAATTTATTTTTTTACTTATAATTGAGTTAGTTGCGGCCCGTTGTCTATGTTTTGGTTTTAAATCTCACGTTTTGTTGATCTCGAAGCGAATTTTATTATTCTTTACTCTCTTCATTCCTTATTTTCTGCAAGCGCAGGATAAGTGTACCCTTCCCGGTAAGGTGGTGAAAACATTTGAAGCTAATCATTACCAGCCTAGAACGCTGGATGATCGCCTATCACAGGATATTTTCGAGCTTTTTATTCAGAATTTAGATCCGGATGAAGTGGTCTTTTCATCGCATGATATTATGAAGTTGGGGCACCTGAAGGATCAGCTGGATGAGGCCATCCTGGCTGATGATTGCTACCCGTTTAATGAGATTTTGAATGCTTATGATAAAAGACTGTCTGATATTATAATTCATATCAAAAATCTACAGCTGGCTGATGTGTCCAGATTTGATAAAGCCACGTTTAGCATACCTACCAATCATGAGCGAAGTGCTGATATAAATGAAGTGATAGATATTAATATCAAGCAACAATATTTACAGGCGAAGCTGAATAATGATCCTCTACAGAAGTTATCTGATCATGCCTTATTTGAAGCAGCTAAAGAAGGAATTTTGTGTGAATATGAGCAGTTGAAATCACCAGATAAAGGTCTGGAGGAAAAGCTCTTTTCAGATTACCTCATGGCCATTGCCTTATCCTATGATCCTCATTCACTTTATTTAAGTCCAGACGATAAAGAGCTCTTTAATTTTGACTTAAGTACAGAAGTGCTCGGGTATGGTTTTACTTTAGATTGGAATATGCTGGATCAACTGCAGGTAGATGAGACTATTCCTGGTACTCAAGTTTGGGCTGAGGGAAAAATTAAAAAAGGGGACATTGTGTTCAGAATTATTGCCGATGGAGAGGTCATAAATCTAGATTGCATTGATGTAGATGAGCTAAATGCTACATTACTTCAAAGTTCTTATAAAAACATTGTTGTGAGTTTAAGTCATGATAATGAAAAACGAGAAATTAAGTTAGAAAGAGGAGTAATTGAGCAATATGATAATACTTTAAATACTCTGATTTTAGAAAAAAATAGAAAGATGGCCTACATCGCTATTCCTTCATTCTATACCGCTATGGATGATAGACAGCGGATCAGAGGCCTTACCGATGATATGGCCAAAGAGCTAATTAGTCTGAGGGATGAGAAGATTGAGGGTTTAATTTTGGATTTACGATTTAATGGAGGAGGAGCCATTGAAGAGGCCATTCGTTTGTCCGGATTATTCATTAATGAGGGGCCACTTTTCACTTTGGAAAATAGAGATCGTGAAGTAAACAAGGTTAAAGACCCTACCCGAGGGATGGCTTATGATGGACCTTTGCTAATATTAGTGAATGAAGCAAGTGCTTCAGCATCAGAGGTTTTTGCTAGTACTTTGCAAGATTACGGACGAGCCATTATTGTAGGTTCTGAAACTTATGGTAAGTCTACTTCACAGCAAACTATGCCTGTGATAGGTACAGGAAACAAGCACTTTGTAAATGTTACGCGCGAAGTATTGCATAGAGTAACAGGGTACAGCTATCAGGGTGAAGGTGTAATTCCGGACATTCCTATGGAAGATGTTTTCAAGCATTTGATTATAAAGGAAAATGAGCTTAAGAATTATTTACGATTGAGGAAACTCACCTCTTTAACTGTAGAAAGGGCTGATCTTTCTCTAAGACAGCTAGAAGATAGTAGCGCGATGAGACTATCTGCTCTGCCAGCATATGACAGTATATTGGCCTTCAATGAGAATCTGAAAGAAGGAAGACAGTTTGCTATTAGGCTGGATGAGAGTCATTATGAGGAAGATATCAAAAATCTTAATCAATGGATAGTACAATTGACTAGTGCCGGAGCCATCTACTATCATAATTCATTTGACGTGAAAATCCCTGAATTTGCAGCCTTTGATGTCTCGCTGGATGAAGTACTGCGGAGGCGTTATAATGAAGCTAAAGATGACGTAGAAACTGATCTTTACGTTTGGGAATCATTCAATATATTATCTGACTTTATCAATTTAAAAACTAACAAATAATGAACGCAAGACATGTTTATGTTCTGGTATTTTTATTTATAGCCTTTCAGGTAAATGCTCAGGAAAGTGCTGGTGAATATATGTCAAGACTGGCAGAGGAGAACGGTAGTATTCAAAATGATACGTGGAGTTATCTAAAGGCTTCTGCACACGGTAGAAATGCTCGGAAGGTAGATAAACGAAGGCAAGAACTCATTGCTACCATGAAAAAGGCAAGTTACAGTATAAAAAAGGCGGGTACCTATGAAGGAGATGCTACCCTCCGTGATGCTCTTGTGAAGTACCTCACAATGTCTCAGCTGATTCTGCAGGAAAACTATGGAAAGATTGTAGATCTTGAAAAAATAGCTGAAGAGTCTTATGATGCTATGGAAGCTTATTTAAGAGCCAAGAAGGAGGCTGGTGAGAAATTGTCGGCCGTTTTTGATGAGCTGGATAGTGCTCAGTCAGTATTTGCGCAGAAGCATAATATTAATCTTGTTGAAGGGGAGCAGTCTAAAAAATCGCAGAAGATAGAGGAGGCATCTGAGACCATGGATTATTATAATAAAATATACCTCATCTTCTTTAAGAGCTATAAGCAAGAGATGTACGTGCTCAGAGACTATAAAGATGACGATATTGGAGCTTTTGAACAGGATAAAAATACTTTAAATACATTCTCTACCGAAGGCCTCAAACAGATTGAAGAAATCGGAAGCTATAAGGGAGATCCTGCCATTAAGTTGATTGGTGCCAAACTGATGAGGTTTTACCAGGATGAATCCGATAAAAAGCTAGAGGTGTATTCGGATATGGTGTTGATTCAGGAGAAGTTTGAGAAAATATCTAAATACGTAGAAGCTAAAAAGCCAGCAAATCGCACGCAGGAAGATGTTGATAAGTATAACTCCATGCTTAAGGACTACAATGCGCAGGTAAATAAGGTGAATGCCGTTAATGAAGAACTCAACAAAAAGAGATCTGACTTACTTGATGAGTGGAATAAAGACTCTGAAAAGTTTATGGCCAGGCATGTGCCTAAGTAAACATTTTAAGGTGGCAGTGTTATTTTGGCACTGCCATTAAAGAATTATTGCAGATACTCAATTGGGTTCAAATAAAACATTTTTTTCCATCCTTGCCTGTCATCGTCAATTCTCCAGATGTATGGCAATAATGTAACAATGGAATAATGTAAGTGGGGAGATTTTCCTTTAGCATTTCCGCTTGTACCAACTGTTCCTATTTCATCTTGTGTACCAACTAAAGAAAAAATACTTGTTTTAATATCTTTGAGGTGAGCATAATAGTGAACCCTCCATTTTGGGCCAAGCACCAAAACAGTCTTTCCTCCCATCATAATCTCTCCAGAATATAGCACTAATCCCTTAGTTGAGGAATTAATTTTAGTGCCATCTTTGGCAAAGATATCCACTCCTTTATGGGTAACAGATTTGCCCCATGGATAATACCAAAATGATTTAGAGTTATAATCAGAACTACTGGCGCCTTGCACTGGCATCTGTAGATTCTGAGGTATAATAAATCCAATGATTAATACCACTAGAAGAATTAGGAAAATTAGTTTTCGTTTTTTCAAACCAGTTGAGCAATAATAAAGAAACTGAAATAATTATTTATTTAGCGAGTTTACTAAGACTTAACAATATAGTTCACTTTTTTAACCAAAAGTAAAATAACTTCAATTACATTAGGTATCTGTTTTAAGAATTTACTTATATGACCACTTTTACTTTAATTATTATTGGCAGTATCCTGTTTGGGCTGTGGTTATTGTTTTTCATCTTCCCTATTGACCTTTGGATTACAGCTACTTTTTCCGGAGTAAAGGTGAATCTCTTTGATATGGTATTTATGAGGTTCAGAAAGGTGCCTCCTAAACTCATCGTCAGATCATTAATACTGGCAACGAAGGCAGGCATAAAGGATGTGACTACCAGTCAGTTGGAGACGCACTATCTGGCTCATGGCAATCTGGAAAATGTTATTAAAGCTTTGATTGTTGCAGATAAGGCAAATCTTGAAATGAACTTTAAGCAGGCCGCGGCTATCGATCTGGCTGGTAGGGATGTGTTGCAGGCTGTACAGGTGTCGGTTACACCGTATATTATCGTGGTCCCGGCCATCACAGCTGTTTCTATTGATGGTATTCAGCTGATAGCGGAGGCCAGGGTTACCGTTAGAACAAACATTCAAACCCTGGTGGGTGGTGCTGGTGAAGCCACCATTCAGGCCAGAGTGGGACAGGGAATTATTTCCAGAATAGGTGCCACTGCCAGTTATCTGGAAGTATTGGAGAGGCCGGAAGAAATTTCTAAAAGGGTATTAGCCAATGGATTAGATGCAGGTACTGCTTTTGAAATATTATCAATTGATATTGCAGATATCAATATAGGTCAGAATATAGGAGCAAAACTACAGATAGATCAGGCACAGGCAGATCTTAGCGTAGCTAATGCAAAGGCTGAAAAGAGAAGAGCCATGGCTATAGCCCAGGAGCAGGAAATGATCGCGCGCATTCAGGAGGCTAAAGCGAAGGTGATACAAGCAGAAGCTGAAATACCGGTTGCTTTATCTGAAGCGTTTAGAGAGGGGAGACTGTTGGGACGCCGAAGACAGCAGCCTAGAGGTTAGGATATAAAAAAAGCCATGTTGAAATATTTTAACATGACTTCAGTATATTATAATTGAGGTTACTTTCCTCTTTCAGCTTTCACTTCGGCGGTTGTAATAGCTTCAGCTTTGTTCTCAAAATTGTTTCTAATATAAGTAAGCACATCAGCCACTTGCTGATCAGATAGTGCATCAAAAGAAGGCATCGGGTTAGAGAAATACATACCGTTAATCTCTACATCTTCATTAAACCCATCTAAAACAATATGGATCAACTTCTTTTTATCTTCCAACACGTAGGTGGTCTGGCTTAGTGTGGGTGCAATGTTCGGCACTCCACCACCATTTGCCTGATGGCAAGAAAGACAGTTTTGCTCATAAACCAATTTTCCCCTTGCTATACTCTTCTCTAAGCCTCCTTCTTGCTGAGGATGAGTTTTCATAGCTGTTAATATTAATAGGCCAAAAAGCGCTACTACAGCGGTAAATCCTATATTTCTCTTCATTCGTTTATTTCTTGTATTCAATTTTATAAATATTGCCTTTCACATCGTCCGATACATAAAGGGAGCCATCTGGTCCTATGGCAAGTCCACATGGGCGGTGCTTAGCATCACCAGGAGAAGCTATATTATCTGCACCTGCAAAACCATCAGCAAATACTTCCCATTCTCCGGTAGGCTTCCCATTTTTAAATGGAGCAAATACTACATAATATCCTTCCTGAGGCTCAGGAGCTCTGTTCCATGAGCCATGGAAAGCTATAAATGCGCCGTTTTGATATTTTTCAGGGAACTGATCACCTGTGTAGAATACTAGGCCATTAGGTGCTAAGTGCCCGGGAAAGGCTAAAGCAGGATCAATAGCATTCTTAGCTCCGGTTTTTTTACCATCACCACCAAACTCAGGAGCCAAAATTTTCTTCTTTTGTATCTGATCATAGTAAACATATGGCCAACCGGCATCGTCACCCTTTTCCATTTCGTACAAAGTTTCCGCTGGTAAAACCGCTGATTGTTCTGTGGTATACATTTCTGGGAATAGATCATGAAGCTGATCTCTGCCGTGTTGCGTCACGAAAAGGCTGTTCGTTTCCTTGTTCCAGTCAAGTCCTACTACATTTCTTAGGCCGGTAGCATATCGCGTGCCTTCACCATAAGACTGGTCAAGCTGGTCAGCCTTAAACTGCCAGATGCCACCAGCAGAATCAAGAATGGGGCATGGCTCCATACCTGGAGATCCTTTAGTTCGGTCTTTTTCCTGGCAGGCATTAGAGTAAGCACCTATATTTACATAGATATTGCCGGCGCCATCTAGTACTATAGATTTTGAGTTGTGCTGTCTCTTATCTTTCAAGCCAGTTACAATTTTCTCCGGAGAATCAGGGTTAGTCACCACCTGATTTTTATCAAGCTTATATCTAAATACCTCACTATTAGATGAAGCGTATAAATAGTTGTTGTCCAGGTAGATGCCTGTGCCTCCATAGTTTCCAAAAGACATGACAGTTTCCATGGTCCCATCTTTGTCTTTGTCATCCAGTAATAATATACCTTTACCATTCACAGGTCTATTGAGTTTTACATACACCTGGCCGGATTGTGTTACGGCAATATGTCTTGCCTGACCTATGTTTTCAGCCATTATTGAAGCTGTGAATCCCGCAGGCATTTTAAGTTCAGCTTTTTTAGATGGCTTATCTTTATCTCCTGGCTCGTTATGGGCGGCCAGAGTCATAGCTACTGGTAATGCCAGAAATATGAAGAGTAATATCTTTCTCATGGTTTGTTGATTTGTATTATTAACAAGTTAACGTGTACTTGTTTATTGATGTTTAATTGACTTGCGAAGATCGTTAAAATCGATTTCTTTTAGCTCAAATGCCTCTACTTCTTCCGTTACCATAGCCATTTTATAACCATCAAGGTGATTAAAGAATTGTACTGGATGGGCAACACCATCATAGAATATTTCATTTCCCTTGAGCTCTACTTGAGTTAATGGTATTTCAAGACCTCTCCCTTCCAACTTAATAAAGGCCTCCTTAGCGCACCAGTGTTCAAAGAAAGTCTCAGGTTGATTATTTATTTTATTCCATTCGCTAGGTGTGAATTGCCTATGAAAATCTTCGAATGACATGGGCTTGGCTTGTTCTATATCCACACCCATACCAGTGGCTAGAGATAAAGCACAAACCACATAATCTCCGGAGTGTGAAATGTTGAATTGTAGCTCTTTTAAGAAGGGCTTTCCATTCTTTGTGGCCTGAAGATCAGATAATTGAAGGTTAGTGATGCCAAGTTGCTCAGCCCCTAATTTTAATAAGATTCGCCCTCCCAAGGTGGCATGAGCATCTTGCCAGCGTATGAACCGCTTTACACGATGTTGGTCAGTACTGTTCAGTTGAAAGAAATAATGATCAAATACCTGGGTTTCTATAGGATCTGCAACAGATGCATACAGAATGAGAATCATTCGCAGTCTTTTTTTCTTAAAGTAAAGGAATGTTCTGAATTTAATTGAGATTTATCCTTAAATATTAACTTCTCTCCTTCGTTGATCATCTCACCATGCGCCTCGGTAAGGCTTCCATCAGAATTAATGATAAAAGCTACTTGCCTAACAGATTCTTGGCCTTCAGAATTATGAGTATAATCCATGAGAAGCAGGGAGTCACCGTGCAGCTCACCTTTTACAGTTCCTGTGTTATCATCTTTTTCAAAGAAGTTATAGGTTAAAGTTCCTGTATACTGCTCATCTGTGTTTAAAGTTAGCGCTACAGTGTCTTTTTTAATATTACCTTCATAGCATCCACTAATATCTTTTTTAGAGGTGCATGCCGATGTGATGAACAGGGCGGTTATGATTGCTAGATATTTCATAATGAAAAAGGGAGCAAACATAATGCCTGCCCCCTCGATCGTGCTATAATCTTTGTGTACACTTAGCTATTAGTCAAGATTTTAATGCTTGCTTCAGGTTGGTCATCTTCAGGATTTTCATAGCCCTGGCAAATAATAGTGTAATACTTTCCTACTAAGAGCTGAGTGCTGGTAGCGGTGGCTACAACTTCATCATTTTCATTCAATACTTCAAAAATCGCTGGTTGACTATCGACAGGAGCAAAGGAAGTGTAGCCTCTGAACACCACGTTGTTGTATAAATTACTCTCATCAGCCTTGATCTTTAGGCTTAAGCGATCAGCATCAGGGATAAGATTTACAAATCTGATAATGGCCTTTCCTTGTCCGTCTTCAATAGCTTCATCTTTAAGCAATAAAGGTCTTATGTCGTCATCTTCACCTGTGAGATAAATAGAATAAAATTTACCTTCATCGAAGAAGTAGGTTAAGCTGGTAAGTGAATCATTATTACTGAAATTCAAAAATTCAAATTTTCTGGTGCCGGCTTCGTAGCGGTAGTAGTTAGAATAGCTGCCAAATTTAAACTCAGAGGTAGAAATTTTCTGACTATCAAGCTTAATGGTCATCGATACATCAGGCACACCCTGATATATGGCAATGCCACTTACGGGAGTATAATCAATTGTAGGATCATCAGTGTCAAGACAAGCCGTAAGAGACAATGAGATAAATAATATTGAACAGATCATTAAATATGATCTGAGACTATGAGTTTGCATTCTAGGTTAATTTAGCGTTCATTTAATATGACCCTTTATCTTGAAAGATCGTTGGAACGCTAACCTGTAAAATGTCTTATTTTTTGGCAGATGATTCCCGGATGATCAGCTTGGTAGGAAGGAAGGTGCCTTCGCTGCCATTATTCTTATCCTTGCTGTCTATTTTCTCTAATAATTTACCAATGATAGTTTCAGAGATTGTATCTATAGGTTGAGCTATGGCTGTAATGGATGGCTTACTTACTCTAAAAAGGTCATTATCATCAAAAGAGACCACGGCCAAATCTTCTGGGATCTTAAGGTCAAGCTGTGCGATGGCTTCTAGTCCGCTCACTCCCAAGTAGTTAGTGCCGAAAAGGATAGCATCGATGTCTGATTCCTTTTGGAAAATTTTCTTTAAATCCTCTACTGACTCTACATAGTCCTGTCGGAATGGGATGGCATGGGTGACAGGTTTTAGGGCATAGTCCGTCATAGCACGCTCGTAACCTTCTTTACGGCTGAGCATTTGTGGCTGGTTAGACTGTATGGTTACAAAGGCTATTTTTCTGTACCCATTTGTTATCAGGTGCTTGGTACCTTCGTAGGTACTATGGTCATTGTTTACCATCACATAGTCTACCTCAATACTTTCAATATTTCTATCTAGCAAAATGATGTTTTCACCACCATCTACCAATTTTTTAATATCATCAGTAAGGGCTAGAGTAGGAGTAATGATGTAGCCATCTACACCTAAGCGGTGAAACATCTGAAGAAATTCCTGTGCTTTTTGACTGTTGTTTTCGGTACTGCAATAGATGATTTTATAACCATGCTCATATGCTTTTTCCTCTATTTGCTTGGCTATGCTGGCAAAAAACTGGTTGCTGATATCTTCTACCATCAATCCGAGTATTTTCGTTTTACCAGTACGTAAGCTCTGGGCAAATTGGTTAGGCGTGTACCCAACTTCGTCCACAAATTTTAACACTTTTTCTACCAAAGCCTCGCTTATTCTTTTTTCCTTGGCTTTTCCATTTAAAATAAATGAAACAGTAGTTTTTGAAATGTTTAAGCTGGTTGCAATGTCCTTAATAGAGAATTTGTCTTTCTTCATGTTACTTCAATATAACCCAAATATACCATTATTAAAATCATTTTGCCTCATAGAGGTTTCTGTGGAGTGAAGTTGTATAAAATTATTCATGCTAAATCGATTTTTTGATTAAATTTGGGTCTAGTTTACATTAACCTTTGAAAAGCAACTACTCTGATGGACATATCTCATGATGACAGGACGGTGATGACTCTGGATGCAGGGGGGACAAATTTTGTTTTTTCTGCTATTCAATATGGAGAACAAGTGGTGAAGGATATCGTATTGCCTTCAAATGCTCTAAATCTGGAGCTATGTCTCAAAACCCTAATAAAAGGATTCGAACAGGTGAAGGCGGCGCTTCCAAATGAGCCGGCAGCCATTAGTTTTGCCTTTCCGGGGCCTTCAGACTATAAATCTGGTGTAATTGGTGACTTAGCCAACTTACCGGCCTTTCGCGGTGGAGTAGCGCTGGGTCCTATGTTGGAAGATCATTTTAAAATACCAGCCTTTATTAGTAATGATGGTGATCTGTTTGCTTATGGAGAAGCTATGGCTGGATTTCTCCCTTATATCAATGAGCAATTGTGTAATGAGGGTATCAGTAAGAAATATCAAAACTTGCTTGGCATCACCCTGGGCACCGGATTTGGTGGAGGAATAGTGGTGAATAACCAACTTTGTGAAGGGGATAACTCTGCCGCTGGAGAAATCTGGGCGATGCGTAACTTTAAGAATACCAGGCTTACAGCCGAAGAAGGAGTGAGTATAAGAGCGGTACAGCGCGTTTATTCCGAGAAAACGGGAATCGAAGAACTGCATACCCCAAAAGATATTTATGACATTGCCACAGGTAAAACTGAAGGTGATCAGGAGGCTGCTTTGTTTGCATTTGATGAAATGGCCATTGCCATAGCCGAATCACTGGCTAATGCCATCACCTTGATTGATGGGGTAATTGTAATTGGAGGAGGAATCTCAGGTGCTTATTCATTAATAGCTGATAAAATTCTTCAGCACATGAATGGAACTATTGAAAACGTCAGTGGCGATCAAATGCCGAGATTGGCCTCTAAGGTTTATGATGTGGAACAGCCAGACCTTCTTAAAAAATTCCTTCGAGATAATGTGAAAGAAGTAGAAGTGCCATTCTCAGGTCGAAAGGTCACTTACATGGCGGATAAAAGAATACCCATTGGTAAATCCAGGTTGGGTACCAGTAAGGCCATTGCATTAGGAGCCTATGCCATTGCGCTTCAAAAGCTATCTGATAAAACCAGTGTAAATCTTTAAGTATAAGCCAGCTGTTTGATAGTTTTGGAATATGAGTAAGATTCTTGCACTAATTAGCATATCTGTATTACTTCTTTCTTGTAGCACTAATGAAAAGAAAGAAAGTAAGCACAATACGATAAGTCAACACGCACAGAACAAAAAAGTCATAAAGCCAGACTCGGTTCCAGAAGGGATGGTATTTATTCCCAACGGTACTTTTGAGATGGGTGGTAAGTCAGATCAGGCAGATAAAGATGAATTTCCAAGACATGATGTTCAGGTTTCAGCCTTCTTCATGGATGAAACGGAAGTGACCAATGCTGAATTTAAAGCATTTGTTGACGCCACCGGATATAAAACTATTGCAGAGCGAGACATTGATTGGGAAGAGCTGAAAGGTCAACTTGCACCCGGCACGCCAAAACCAGCAGATTCCTTACTGAAGGCCGGCTCCCTGGTATTTCAATCCACAGATGGGCCAGTAGACTTAACCAACTATTCTCTTTGGTGGAAATGGGTAATTGGAGCCAACTGGCAACATCCGCATGGGCCGGGAAGTGATATTGAAGATAAAATGAATTATCCCGTAGTGCATGTTGCCTGGGAGGACGCTCAGGCTTATGCCCAATGGGCCGGAAAGAGATTACCAACAGAGGCAGAGTGGGAGTGGGCTTCAATGGGTGGACTAGATGACGTAAAATACCCTTGGGGTAATGTATCCGTAGAGAAGGCTTATGATAAAGCGAATTTCTGGCAAGGGTTTTTCCCATACGAAAACCGCAAGGAAGATGGGTATGAAGAATCTGCACCCGTAAAGTCTTACCCAGCGAATGGTTATGGTTTATATGATATGGCGGGAAATGTATGGGAATGGTGCTCAGATAAATATCATGTAAATACTTATCAGGCTATGAAAAATGAGGGATTGGCTTCCAACCCTACCGGACCTAGAGAATCCTTTGATCCAGATGAGCCTTTAGTGCCTAAATATGTCATGCGTGGAGGCTCTTTTCTTTGCAATGACAGCTACTGTAGCGGATACCGTGTAGCCCGACGAATGAAATCTAGCCGGGATTCAGGGCTTAACCATACTGGGTTTAGGTGTGTAATGGATATCAGATAATGCTTTACTTCAAGGCAAATTCTATATGATAGCCCTTATCTCTTAGCTCTTGATATTTCTCTTTATCAAATTGGTAGAAAAAGGCCCCTTTCTTTGATCCGGATTTATCCTTCTTATCTTGCTTTACCAAAAGTTTGGTAGATAAAATCTTCTTTCTAAAGTTCCTATCATCTAACGGTTGACCATAAATGGCTTGATACAATTGTAGTAATTGCGGCATGGTGAAGTTTTCAGGCAGCAATTCAAATCCCAAAGGCGCATTCTTAGCCTGAAATTTAAGTTTGTCCTTTCCATTTTCCACCATTCTGGGGTGGTCCAAAATCATTTCTGGTAGTTTATCTACATCAAACCATTTTGCACCGTGCGCCTGCGCTATATCTTTAAAAAGCTGATCTAGTTTAATCAAGCTCCAATAAAGTATAGAAATTACTCTACCTCCCGGATCTCTTTGGGCCTTTCCGTAGGTGTGTAGTTGCTCTAGAAATACATTTTCCAAGCCGGTAAACTCTTTAAGTACACGCTCAGCACATGAGTAAATATCTTCACCATAGTGCACCAGGCCACCTATAAGTGACCACTGACCCGCGAAGGGTTCTATTTTTCTTTTGAACAGTAAGACTTTTAATTTTTCTTCTTGTACATCATATCCAAATACCAGGCAGTCAATCGCTACCCACATCTGGTCGGCATTATACATAGTCATTAATTTTGTTGATCTTTAAACTACGCGTGAAAAACGGTTTTAAAAAATAAGCGTAAAAAATACGTTTAAAATAATTGGGTTTCAGCTTTAAATTGCTAATATTGGCTATAATTGTTAAAACTACACTCATGAATCCAACAATACTAGAAAAAATTAAATCTACTTATGAAAAAGAGTTTGGTGAGGCTCCTCAGCTCATTGTGAGATCACCAGGACGTATTAATTTAATAGGTGAGCACACTGATTATAACTTGGGATTTGTACTTCCTGCAGCCGTAGATAAAGGAATTTACATGGCCTTTGGTAAAAGCGAAGGCGATACTTCAAGGTTAGTATCAGTAGATCAGCAGGAGGATTTTAGTTTTGATATAAAACAGCCCACTTTCAAGGTAGAGCAGCAGTGGTATAACTACATCATAGGCACTTCCTCAGAGTTGATTGGATTGGGAGCCGAAGTAGAAGGTTTTAACATGGTTTTCAGCGGTGATCTTCCTCAAGGTGCAGGTATGTCTTCTTCAGCGGCATTAGAGTGTGGTACGGCTATAGGTTTGAATACATTATTTGATCTAAACCTTTCTAAAGAAGAATTGATTAAAGCATCTCAGAAAGCTGAGCATAATTATGTAGGTGTAATGTGTGGAATTATGGATCAGTTTGCTAGCACCATGGGCAAAGAGGATCAGGTAATACTGCTGGATTGTCGTTCTCTAGAGTATGATTACTTTCCTTTGGAATTAAATGCCTACAGCCTTTTACTCTGCAATAGCAATGTGAGTCATAACTTGGCAAGCTCTGAATATAATGTGCGCAGAGCACAGTGTGAGGAAGGTGTGGCAATTCTTAAAAAGCATTACCCACAAGTAACTTCTTTGCGAGATGTTACTATGGAAATGTTAGAGGAGCATAAAGCAGAGTTTGACAGTGTGGTTTATTTGCGATGCAAGTATGTGGTAGAAGAGAATGAAAGAGTAGAAAACTTTTGTGATGCCTTGAAAAGACATGATTTGGATGAAGTTTCTGATATTTTGGCTTCAGCTCAGCATGCTATGAAAACTGAGTATGAAATCACTTGTCCGGAGATAGATTTTATGGCTGATTTTGCCAATGAAAAAGAGGAGGTAAAAGGCTCAAGAATGATGGGTGGTGGTTTCGGCGGCTGCACTATCAATATTGTGAAGAACGAATACAGAGAAACCTTTAAAAAAGAATTATCAGCTCAGTATAAAGCTAAGTTTGATATTGATATAGACTTTTATGATGTGAATATCAGTGATGGTGCTCACGTTATGAGTTAAGATGTAAACTTCATAAAGAGAAACTAAGCCGCATTATTTTGATGCGGTTTTTTTATTGATTTAAAACAGATCGAGGATAGGAGCAAGAAGGACTAGGCAGTTTCACTTTCTATATCAAGAATCATTTTTTCAACCTGATCTACAAAATCCTCTGCGTGCTTGCAATCGAAATAACTTAGTAGATGCTTTGACTCATGGTCTCTCAAAATAAAGTGCTCTTTGAAAAAGGCTACTTTTTCATCTACCGAACCTAGCTTTTTGTAAGTTTCACGCTGTAGTGTGTTTTCTAATATGTATTGGATTTTGTCTTTCACAATATTTGATTGCATCAACTCAGATCTTGACGATTCTGATTGGTTCTCTGGGAGATTTATTGAATTATAAGGTCCATCCATACACTGCCTTTTCTATGAATTTACGTAAAATAAAGCTTTTTTTCTATAATTGATTCCGGTATTATAGTAGGTGTTTTTACCTAATTTTGTAGGTGTTTTTACTTACAAACGCATGAATATGATCTTGGAAATTGTAATGAAAAATCACTTTTTCAACTTGAACACTGCCCTAATTTATGGGTGAAAAAAGTATTTTAATTTTTTTTATTGTAATCTATACAGAGAGACTACTGAGCAGAAGTTCAGATCCTTCCAAACCATGTGTCATAATCTCTCTCCTCTGTGAAATCTTTATATTTTAATGTTACCTAATGGGAAAATACTACCTCATAATTGAATAGTGGCTTCCACATAGTCAAACATCCACGTACTTGGTGTGTTGAAAGAATATGAGTAAGAAAGCAAAGGCCAACCAATTCGAAAATAAGTTAGATGAAGCAAAGCTAAGTGCTAAAGAGAAGCTTGGCTTGTTTGATAAAGTCATAATATATCCTTTTTTGGGTTATAGCAATGGCGAGAAAAGTCTGATACGAGGCCGGGTGATGGAGAAGAAGCCTATTATTCATGATGATCATGAGGAAAGTGATAGCCTTTGGACGAATCTGAAAAAGATAGTATCTCGCTATGAAAGTGATGAGATTCCGCATGTGCAGATTAGCGCTACTATGGCTGGCAATCAGGCACATACCTATGCAGATGAAGACGGTTACTTCGAACTTTGCATGCACCATGAGCAGGGAGATTTGGAAAACGGTTGGAATGAGGTGATCCTGGAGATTGAGTCTATGCCGTTTGATTTAGACTTTATGAAATCGGCCAGGGGCGAAATATTGGTTTGTAATCAGGAAGCTGATTTTGGTGTTATATCCGATGTTGATGATACTATTATTCAGTCGCATGCTACTAACTCACTAAAGAAGATATACACGCTCTTAAAGTATAATTCTGAAAGCAGAACGCCATTTAAAGGGGTAGAAGAGCTTTATAATCTAATCGTTAAAGAGAATAAGAATCCGTTGTTTTTCATCTCCGGTAGCTCTTATAACCTTTATGATTTGCTGGTTAAATTCTGTAAGCATCATAATATTCCAAAGGCCCCGTTTTTATTGAGAAATCTGGGTTTAGATAACGATAAGTGGTTCAAGCACAGTACCGATAAATATAAGATCGGCTATATTGAAGATATTCTTGCTATGTATCCTGAGCTACCATTTATACTCATAGGAGATAGCGGACAAAAGGATCCTGAAATTTATGCTTCGATATATGAAAAATACCCCAAGCAGGTGAAAGCCATCTACATAAGGCATGTAGATGGTGATGAAAGACTAAAGGAAGTGGAAGCTATTGGAGCTAAACTACCAATAGATTTTCTCGTAATGGAACATTCTAAAGAAGCTATTGCTCACCTGAAAGAGAAGAGCTGGGTTTAGAATAACCATTCGAAGAATTCTACCATTAATTTCACTACGGCGAATAATACGATCAGTAAAACTATGCTCCCGATAATTAACCATGTGGTAATTATTCCTTTACCGGATCCCTGGTGCTTCCCTTCTTCATAGTATTCCTTTAAGAGCTTAACGTTCTTATTATTAGATCGGTAGAATACATCAAATACGGTTCCTACAATAGGTATGGCACCTATCAGGGTGTCGAGAGCAATGTTTCTTACCATTTTCACTACCACCTTTTGGCTGGCTCCATGGTTAGACATGTGCCACACGAGCATACCACTGATGAGAAAGGTAATAAGATCACCGGCCACTGGAAATAGGCTGAGTATAGGATCTAGTCCAAATCTAATTTTGGTGCCGGGAATGGTGAATTTGCTATCTAATAAATTAGCGATGCTTTCTATATGTTGAATGTCACTTCTAGACTTGCTGGGGTAAATAATTGTTGGTTCCATGCGCTATTAACTTTAAAAACAATGCCAAAGAATTACGGCATTATTAACTTTGCATGCTTTTAAGGTTTCATAGAGTGATCTAGTGGAATTTTAAGTAGTTTCGTTAAAGATGAATTATTAGCTATGACAGGATCAAAAGAAAGAACAAGAGAATCGCGCGCAGCCATAGAAAGATTATATATCACCATGAGGCATTTTCTCATTAGAGGAAGTTATAAGCCATTAGGGGTTTCAGGTAAGTCACTGATTGAGGCACTTTATACACTGAAGCCGGAAATATACGGTACGGTGGCAGACCCAAGC
This sequence comes from Fulvivirga ligni, assembly GCF_021389935.1. Classification (NCBI taxonomy): domain Bacteria; kingdom Pseudomonadati; phylum Bacteroidota; class Cytophagia; order Cytophagales; family Fulvivirgaceae; genus Fulvivirga; species Fulvivirga ligni. The sequence continues at coordinate 5,756,469 of NZ_CP089979.1, read as the reverse complement.
AAGGTGGAATTAGATGGATTATTATATGTAATTGAAAGATTGCCGAAAGGCATAGAAGAATGTCGGTTCATTAAGCTTGTGGCCAGAGAAGGTTACGAGGAGGCTGGGCATGTGGCTATGATTCCTGTGAAAAGACGAAGAAACTGCTTCCGAATAGATGAGGAAAGAATGTACATAGAAATGACCAGAGGGAAGAGTGATATTTATGATATTCTTACCCACCTTACATTCTTATTCATTGAAGGCGAGAAAATTAAAAACCACTCTTTAGATCAAAAAGGAAGGATTATAGATGACTGGTATCGTCTGGAAGAAATAGTAAAACTTGAAGAGGCAGGAGAGGAGTTTGACGAGAAAAAGGCTGCTGTTTACCTGAGTAACTTCCTGGGTAGAACCATCAAAGAAACACAAGTGGCTATTGAGAAATTTAATAGCTGTAAAAACTGTAATAGCCTTTACCATTTGGTTTATTGGTTAGGCCAAACAGCTATAAATGAAGCTCTTGAGGGGCTTGATAAAGAAATTACATTTAGCTCTAAGCTCAGAGAGATCATTGGTCATCATATTTATGGTGAGAAATGGGCAAGGAAAATTAAATCTTATATCCATGGAAAAGGCTTGCATAAAAGGCCAATCCATATTATTAGTGCCAACCTGCACAGTTTCCTCAACGCTATTTATGGAGAGAGTGCTTTAGAAGATGAAAACTTCTCTTCCTTAGAAGAACTGGCCACACTTACTAGTAAAGAAGAGAATGGTGATATGAGAAGGAGCATTCATGAACATGCTCTTGAACATGGTATGCATGAAATTCAGGATCAGTCAGGAACTAATCTTTCTGTACAGATTTTTGACCTGGAGAAATTTGATTTGGAGAAATTGCCAAAAGCCATCAGGCCGGCATCTATGATTGAGCCTCCGGTTCTTATCGTAATGGATTATGCTTTTGGCGAGCAGGCATTTGAGTGTATGGACGAATTGCTAAAGCCTTATGAAGAAGGTACAAAGGTTCATGATTTAAATATTAAGTCTGTTTCTATTATGGGTAAAGCAGGTATCCTTACAGGAAACAAGAGTGATATTATGTTGCCAACAGCACATGTTTTTGAAGGTACTGCAGATAACTATCCAATCGAGAATGATCTGGATCCGGATGAGTTTAAGGGTAAGATTTCTACTTATGTAGGAACAATGATCACCGTGCTAGGTACCTCTTTACAAAACAGAGATGTACTTAACCACTTCCTTACCTCTACTTGGAATGCGGTGGGTCTTGAAATGGAAGGTGCCCATTATCAAAAGGCAATACAATCTGCTGCCAGAATAAGAAAAAGTATAGATGAGAATGTAAAAGTGAGGTACGCCTACTATGCATCTGATAATCCGTTGGTTACGGGAAGCACTTTGGCTTCAGGTAGTCTTGGATTAGAAGGGGTGAAGCCTACTTATATGATCACAGAAGCAATCTTGAAAAAGGTCCTTATATAAGGGCCTTTAATCTTTTTTCACACAGATCAATAATAGTGTTGCTGAGCTGCTTTACATTTCTAGCATTGTTATTAGCAGCTTTTTTATCATACTTTTTGTCTTGAAGAAGCTCTCTGCCTTTATTGATCTGCTCATCTAGTAGCCTGATTTCCAGCATTTTTAAGGTAGGCAATATTCTATGGTGAGTGGCTTCAATATCCTCGAGGTCTTTATTAACTAATGCCTTAATATACTGATCTCTAAACTTCCCTAATTCTATGATAAAGGTTTGTAATAGCTTGATCATTAGAGGAATATTCTTGTCCGCCAGGGCTTCTAGCTTATTTAAATTAATAAACTGGGGTTTTGCTGGAGCCTTTGTAGTTTCGGTAAGTGGCGGTTGTCTAAACTCTCTGTTAATATTAAATAATATTTTCTCTTGCAGGTCTCTGGGATTAAATGGTTTAGATACGAAGTCATTCATCCCGGCGTTCATAACATCTGTCCGAATATCTGAAAGGGCTGAGGCAGTAAGCGCAATGATAGGTATCTCTTCATGCTTCTCACTCATTCTTCTAATCTGTCGGCTAGCGGTATAACCATCCATTTCAGGCATTTGCAAATCCATCAAAATCAGGTCATACGCATTGTTGGCCACCATGTAAAGTGCTTCTTTACCATTTTCAGCCTGGTCTACGGCTATTCCCCACATTCTAAGAAACTTCATAGCCACCATCTGATTGATCATGTTGTCTTCAACCAGCAAAACCTTCAGGTCCTTTAACTGGGCATCAATATCTTCAGAATTATTGAAAGACTCTTTCTGAATACCATAATCGCTCTTTCTAAAACTTATGGTAAAATGAAAATTAGAGCCTTCTCCAAGTGTGCTATCTACCTTTATTTCGCTGTTCATGAGATGAGTCAGTTTTTTTGTGATAGCTAGGCCCAGACCAGTGCCGCCATACTTTCTGGTGGTTTCTTTCTCAGCTTGTGTAAACTGATCAAAAATGTTATTGATCTTATCAGGAGCTATACCAATACCAGTGTCTTTCACTGAAAATTCAATGTCTACGGTATCACCATGATCTTCGGTAACATGGGCGGATAGAGTAATGGAACCTTCATTGGTGAACTTAATGGCATTACCCGAAAGGTTATTGAGAATTTGACTGAGCCTGGTGGAATCACCCACTACATACTCCGGAACTTTAGGATCGATCCGTAGGTGGATATCCACCTTTTGCTTCTTAGCCCTTAAAACCAAAGATTGCTTTATGCCATTAAGTATATTTAAAAGATTAAAATCTATTAACTCAAGAGACACCTTGCCAGCCTCTATTTTATTAAAATCGAGGATGTCATTAATTAAGGCCAGCAGATTTTCAGCAGAAAATTTCAAGGTATTTAAATTCTCCAGCTGATGTTTTTGAGGCTCCTCTTCTAGTAGAATATGGCTCAGGCCTATTACTGCATTCAGCGGTGTACGTATTTCATGACTCATCACCGAAAGAAAGTCGGCCTTTGCCTGGGAAGCTTTTTCTGCCTCTTCCTTAGCATATAGAAGTTCTTCTTCCTGCACTTTTTCTCTGGTGAAATCCTGGAAGACACCAACAATTTTTACTGCATGATCTCCCTTCCATTCTACAGTGCCAATGGAACGTACCCAGGTCCGATTTTTTTTGGCTGAGATAATTCCTAATTTAATATCCCAACCTTCACCAGTTTTGATGGCTCTGGAAAGTAGCTCTTTCATAATGGGCTTTGACTGCTCATCGTAGAAGTCGATACTTTTTTCCAGTGTTGGTATATAATCTAGCGATACATCATGAATTTGCTTGGTTATGCTCGACCAGAACATAGTGTTTTTAATTAAATCAATCTCCCAGTGACCTATATTAGCCATGGATTGAGCCTGGCTAAGTAGAGCTGATTGCTTTTGTAGCTGAGTTTCATAGGCTAACTTTTCAATGGTATTACCTAGCCAGTTACATACAAGCCAAATAAACTCAATTTCTCTCTTGTTGAAGGGGAGAGGTCTTTTATCTGGAGAAAGTAAACTAAAGGTGCCATAACACATGCCATTGACCCATATTGGTACTCCTATAAAACATTCTATTTTAAAATCTGCAATCCCAGGTCTGATCGTGTGGTTGGAGGCAGAAATATTTTCAATGGTTACTATCTTCTTCTCTTGGTAGGGGATATGGCAATATGTATCATTTAAGTCATAGATCTTATTTTTATCAATGGCCATACTCGGGTGTGTGGCGTAAGAATCAATGACCTCTAGTATATTATTTTCTATTTTGCTGATCACAGCCAAAGGCATGTTAAAATAGGTAGCCAATATTTCTATGGCTCTATTGATCTGCTCGGTATCATTAATGTGATTAGATAAGGTGATCTGGTTGAAGAGGTCTATATGAGCCAGCAGCTCGTCTAGTTGACTCTCGTTATGCTTCAGCTTATCTTCAGTAACTTTCAGTTGATTAATGTTTCTGGCCACAGCCCGAATGGATAGAACGATATCATCTTGAAAAATCATCCTTACATTCTGACCTACCCAAATGAGGCTGCCATCTTTGGCCACCATGGCAAACTCGTAATATGAGTCTTTGGTTTTGGTATCTCTTTGGCGTTTGTAGAATTGAACCAGGTCATTTCTTTGGTCTTCCTTTACAATATCAAAATACCTTATTTTCTTAAGCTCTTCTTTCGAGTATCCAGAGTACTTGGCTAAACTATTATTGGCATATTTAAAACACCCGGCATGATCCAGTTCATAGATCATATCTTCCAGTGATTCGACTATTTCTTCAAAGCTTGAAGGGACTGATGGAATTTTGGTGTTTCCTGTCATTAATAATTAAGATATCAATTTGGCTACTGAGATATTAGAAGATGTAATATTAACTTCTCTTAATATTTTATTGGATTGAAAGAATAGCCTACTCCTTAATTAATATGCCGTATCATTAGTTCCTCCATGCATGTTTTTTCCGCTTTATAAACAAAAAGCCCTCACTTTTTGGGTGAGGGCTCTTTTGTGTATAACTAAGACTCCTTATTGGAATAACACTGTCCTATATGTTGTGGAATTAACTTTTGGAATATTGGAATCATGCTTTTCATTAATGAAGTCGATCAGATAGTTTGCTAAGATGGCATGACCACGTGGGTTAGGATGTATGCCATCCGTTGAAAACAATCCAGAGGGGCTGAAATCAGGAGCTATGGTAACGCTTTCATAAGAGATTCCTTGTACTCCATCAGATGCAGCTTGAGCTTCCGTTGATAGCGCTAGCTGGGCGGCAAGTTCAGGCGTAAGACCGGCAAGATCAGCGAATAAAGGCTGAATGTCAAACATATCCACCCCATCAACCGAAGCAGCTATACCTTGGATTACTCCATTATAGGTTGCCCTTGCTGTAATAATTGCAGTTTGTTCCTCTAGCGTAAGTACATACTGATCCCCAGCAGGTTGCTGGGTACCTATACCACTTTGTAGTGCAGTAGAAGTAGGTAGTGGAACTAAATCAGTGGGTTCTGTCTGACGATAGTTTGGAAGTCCTAATGCTGATAAATCCGTTAAATCTTCATCTACCATTACAAAGGCATTCTGACCAGCTGCAAAAGTGATAGTACGTCTTTCAGCTTCCGCCTCATCGATGAAGCCACCCATTTTAGCTAACTGGAGACCTCCGTTATATTCTGCATAACCTGCATTTAACTGTCCTGCCGTGGCTTCATCCAATGGAACGGGATTGTAAGGCACAGCCCTGAAATATGGAATCAAAAGGACTGGAGGTATGTTTATCACAACTCCTTTTGCTCCTTTACCTGCCAATTGTCCAATGATTGATGAATAGTCTGCAGTAAATTGTGATTGGGAATAGAATGCAAGAGGAGCATCTCCAACACCACCGCTTGAAGCGTAGTTAAGCACATCATTGTTCCCTATCCATAAAGTGAAGAAAGTTGGATCAGTAGCCAATGCATCACCTAATACGGTTGATTGACCAGGTACAGTAGCAAATCTTGCATAAAATCCGTTAGCAGCTAATGCTGGAGTTAGTAAGTCTGCTGTTCTAGCTCCAGGAACACCAAAGTTATTAAGGGATGTCTTATCGCCACCGAAGGCTGTTATTACATCTCCAGGTGTTGTGGGTACCGGACCTGGAATTGATGTATCCAGAATAAACTTTCCAAATGTGGCAGTTTGAGGGTCACTATTCAAACTGATATTATAACCATTCACAGCATTAATATCTGGCTGATTAAATTCTGAACTAAAACCGGCCTTAATCAACTGGTTACCAATGATATTTGGAAATGAACTGTTTTGGCCTTCAGTGTATAAGGCCGCATCCATTAAACCCGCTGTCAGAGAATTTCCCAACGAAATATAATTTGAGAAGTCTGCGTCTCCACTTGAATAGCTTATCTCTATGGTATTATCTTGAATCCTTTTTTCGATCAAATCTTCTTCCGTGTCGCAAGAAAAAATGAGTGTGGCTGCCATTGTAGCAATAGCAATATTTTTAATGTTTTTCATTTTCTCAATTATTAATTAGTTGAAAAATTGGTCAAACGTTAAGCTTAGGTAGTAAATACCACCAACTCTTGGGTTGCCAAATGAAGTAGTATACCTCTTATTAAGAATGTTAGATCCTCCTAATTTTAGGGTAGACTTAAGGCTTGGTAGCTTGTAGCTCACCTGAGCGTCAACTGTTCCAAATGCAGGGATTACACCCTCTCCAAACGAAGCTTCCCAGAAGAATGCATCTTGCCACCTGTAGTTAACAGAAAATCCAAAATGGTCAGTTACTCTTCTGTTAGCAAATTTAATGTTGTATCTCCATTCAGGTGTATTGAAGAATGCATTAAAGCCCTTCTCTTGTAATTCATCAGCATTAATTAATTCATTGTAAGCTACGTTACCACCTATTTGGTATCCTTTTGGTAAAGAGTAATCAACTCCAATAGCAAAGCCTTGAGCATTCACTGTTTCATCAGAATTAACGTCAAAGCCATATCTTGCTGTAGCGACAGAACCATCTACAATTTCTTGCTTTGATGCTGCAGGGCCAGAATATAAAGGTGTAGCTCCTCCTGTATTAGTGTTTCCGCTAGCTGTTTGAATGAGATCAACCTCTGTGATAAAGTCTGTATAGCTACTATAATAGTAATAAGCATCTACCATTAGCTTATTGCTAATTAAGCTCTTGTAGCCCAATTCATAAGTGCTCACTTTCTCTGTTTCAAATTCAAAATCATCCCATGGCTGAAGCTGATCGATTGACATCTCACCGTTTCTTACTGCCTGAATGTCTTTTAGGTTATAAACTGAATTTGTTCTGAAATTGAACTGATCTACCAAAGACTCATTACTACCTACTAACCTTCTGCTTACTACATCAAGATTGATAAATTGATCTTGTGTGGTAGGTATTCTAAATCCTCTTTGATAAGAAGCTCTAAGATTGTGGTTTTTCTTTTCACCTAAGGAGTAAACAGCTGATAGTCTTGGTGATATCTGTCCGTCGAAATACTCATTTTTGTCATATCTCATTGAGCCAGTTAAATCTAACCTCTCATCGGCAACTGATTTTTTCACTTGAATGTATCCGCCAAATTCGCTGATTCCGAATTCATCACCTGAATCAATATTTTCCAGAGCAAATAAGGTTCCTCCAGAGCTTAGTGAATATTGTCTGTAGTTACCCCCAACAATGATTTCAGCGAATTTGATCTGATTGGCAAAGTTATACATACCCTCTACATGATAGAGGCTTGTTTCGTCCAGGAATCTAGCTCCACCTTCAGAAATTGGTGTTTCTCTTAATCTATCAAAGGCTTCATTATATTCTGCAGAACCAACGGTTAATCTATCAGTATTAGCTCTTGCGTATTGATGAGACGCTTCAACAGATTGACCTGACGTACGAGCACCAACCCAGTTTTGGAAATAAGCTGGTATATAAGTTTCAGCATTGATGAGAGAAGCTAGAGTGTTAGCTGCATAGCTGTCTCCAGCATCTTCTTGTGTGGTATATGCTCTTAAGAAGAAGTTAGATCCTCTAAGTTCTAATTTACCTGTCCAGATAGAAAAGTCATCAAGAACGAATCTGTCATTTGCGGTGTACACCGTACTACCAAATCCAATGTTATATTGGCCAATTAGCTCTAATTCATCAGTAAGTCTGTAATGCAAAGCCGCACCAAATTTTAAACTTTCAGTAGTATTGTCAGCAAACTCTCTTTCAGAGAATCCTAGTGGAGTGAAGTTTCCCTCTTCACCATTAGGAATTAAAGGTCTTATTGCTGCAATTTGAGCACCGGTTGCGCCGCCTCCTGCAATTACGCCATCAGCTACGCTACCTAAGTTTACTAAAGGCTCACCATATACGTTTACTCCATCATAAACTCTATTGTTATCTCTGTATCCAGGCTGGCTTGGATCATAGTTAGCACTAGTTTCTACAATGTTGCTTTGGTCTCTGTAATCTACCGCTCTGAAGTCGTTAGCTCTTAAATATGAAGCGGTTACTTTGAAAGCGAACTTATTGTTAAAAGCCTTTGCATAGCGGAATGAATAGTCATTATACACTGACATATCATCGTCTTCACCATCAACATGGTTTACACCCACTTTAGCCATGGCGCTAAGTCCTTGATATTCAAAAGGACTTTTACTATTCATAAGTATTATACCCTGGATAGCATTAGGCCCATATAATGCAGAGGCGGCACCTGGAAGTATTTCCACACTCTCCAAATCCAAATCACTTATACCCACGATATTTCCCACAGGGAAGTTAAGTCCTGGAGCTTGGTTATCGATACCGTCTATAAGCTGAACAATTCTATTATTACCATTGGCACCAAAACCCCGAGGGTTAATTGATTTAAAAGTCATACTTTGAGTACTTACATCTATACCTTTTAGATTGGCAATGGCATCGTAGAAACTTGGGGCTGCAGTTTCCTGAATCGCTCTGATGTCCATTTTTTCAATGGAAACAGGAGATTCCAGAATGTTTTCTTCGACCCTGGATGCAGATACCACCACCTCCTGGCCTAGCATAGTACCGGATGTAAGTGAAATGTCTATAGTGGAGACTCCTCCTGTCACTTCTTTTTCCTGAGAAGAATATCCGATAAATGAATATACTAATGTAAAAGGAGGGGCTTCATTCACTGTTAAAGAATAACTACCATCTGTAGATGTGATGGTACCAATTACCTTACCTTTTACAATAATGTTTACACCGGCCAAAGGATCACCTGTTTCACCATCAGTTACCTTACCTGATATAGTGGTGCTTTGTGCCAAAGAGAAATGAATACTCCCTAAAAAGCAGAGAATGAGAAGTATTCCCTGAGTAAAAATTTTTTTCATAGTCATTGAGTTAATGATAGGTTATCATGAGAAAAAATAGCTGAGGGGTGTAGCTCAGCTAAATCTAACTCAATGTACAAGAATTTCTCTTAAATATTAAGCATGCATAATATTTTTTCGGAAACGGTTGCGGATTTTTAATACTGGCAGTTTAGTTTCCTTCTGCCTCTCTTTTAAGATGTTCCACTAGTTTTTCGCAAAGATCATTGATTTCTGTTGACATAAATTCGTCACCAGTGCTTCTTAAAATAGTCTGAGCCATTCCACCCAGGCAGTCAACGTAAAATCTTTTCATTTCGTCTACAGGCATATCTTTAGTCCATAAATCTATACGCATAGTATTTTTCTGAACATCGTCCCATAAAGAAACGCTTATGCTTTTAGTATCGTCAATCTGACCATCAGGCTTTTCTGTAGCATCCCATTTTATTCTCTCAGGTATATTATCTGCATCTAACTCTACAGTGAAATTGATTTCTGACTTCTTCATCTATATTTTGTTTTATCAAACTACAAAGGTATGCATATGCTTTAATCCTCCTTCAATTCTTGAGATAGATTAATGAAAAAATCCATTGATTCAGGATTTCTTAGGGCATCCTTATTCATAGCAGATTTGATATCCATACCCATCAGCACCTTTTTTACCGGGGCTTCAGTTTTCTTTCCACTAATGGTATAAGGAACATCTTTCACAGCTATGATTTCATCAGGTACATGCCTTGGAGAATAATGACTTCTTATTGTCGAATTAATTTTTTTCTTAAGCTCTGGGGTCAGAGTCTGGTTATCTTGGGGAACCACGAATAGTGGCATGTAAAAGTCACCTGATTTCTTTTCAATGCAGATGATTAAGCTGTCCTTAATCTCTGGGATGTGATCTACTGCTCTGTAAATTTCACTGGTACCTATTCTGACTCCGCCTCTATTAAGTGTGGCATCTGACCTCCCAAAAATGATGATACCCTCACGTGGTGTTATTTTAATCCAATCGCCATGTCTCCACTTTCCTGGAAACATTTCAAAATAGCTGCTTTGGTATTTTTCATAATTATCATCATTCCAGAAAAAGACCGGCATGCTGGGCATAGGTTTAGAAATAACCATTTCACCTACTTCGTCTTCCACAGGTTTTCCCTCTGGGCTATATGCTTCAAGCAAGCAGCCTAAAGCTCTTCCCTGTATTTCTCCTACATAAACTGGCCATGTGGGAATGCCCCCTACAAAAGCACTACATACATCTGTACCACCACTCATAGAAGTGAGCCAAATGTCAGATTTTATATGATCGTAAACATAATCAAAACCTTCAGGAGGAAGGGGAGAACCAGTTGAGCCTATCGATACCAGAGCTGATAAATCATATTTCTCACTTAGTCTAATTTTCTCTTTCATATTGGCTACAATATAGCCCGCACTGGTGCCCAAGTGAGTTATTTTGAGCTCTTGAGCTAGCTCCCATAATGCATCAATTTTTGGCCAAGCTGGGCTGCCGTCGTATAGAATTACCGTCCCTCCGCATAATAAAGCACTTTGAATATAGTTCCACATCATCCAACCGGTAGTAGTGAACCAAAAGCATCGGTCTCCAGGTTTCACGTTTTGATGAAAGGTCATGTACTTATAGTGTTCCATGAGAATGCCTCCCTGACTGTGGGTGATGGCCTTTGGTATTCCTGTAGTTCCTGAAGAATATAGTACCCATATGGGGTGATCAAACGGTACTCGGGTAAATTCGAACGGTTGAGTAGTTGGTGCAATATCATTCCATAATGCGCAGTTCTCTAGCGATGGATTTTCGGCTGAGATATATGGAATTAAAAGCGTGTGTTTTACAGAGGTGAGTGATCTTTGTAATTCAATAACCACCTCGGTTTTATCGAAGGTTTTTCCTCCATATCTATAGCCGTCTACAGCTATTAATACTTTCGGTTGGATTTGTTCGAATCTGTCTATGACTGAGCTGAGACCAAAGTCCGGAGAGCAACTCGACCAAATAGCACCAAGACTGTTGACCGCAAGAAAAGAAATGGTAGCTTCTATGCAGTTAGGCACATATGCCACTACGCGATCACCAGATTCTACTCCCCAGCTTTTTAATTGATAGTGGAGCGCTGTTACTTTTTCTCTTAGCTCTTTCCATGAGATTTCTTGCGCCTCGGAACCTTCTCGCTTGGCAATAATTGCAGGTCGTTCATCAGTGTATGACCTGAAAATGTGCTCAGCATAGTTTAGCTTCGATCCTTCGAACCATTTAAAGAAGGGCATTTCGTAACCTGAAAGTACAGACTCATAATGGCCTCCCATAATGTCAAAATATTCCCAAAGGCCACCCCAAAAATCTTCAAGGTGGTCAGTAGACCATTGCCATAAGGCAGAGTAATCTTTAAATGACAGGTTTTTGTGCTGTTTGAGCCATGAAGTAAAATCCTGTAGGTTGGTGTTTTCTATAAATTCTTTACTGGGTGACCATAATTTCTTTAGATTTTCCTGAGGGTTCATAGCGTTTACAGTTTCACGTTTTTAAAATTCTTTCAGCTGTTATTTTATCCTGCGTCAATTGGTGGGTGAGAGCGTCAATATCTGCAAACTTCATCTCGTTTCTTATACGACCAATAAAGTTAATCAAAATTGACTCTCCATATATATCCTGGTTAAAGTCAAATATGTTTACTTCAATAGTCCTTCTTGTTCCAGAAACCGTGGGGCGGTATCCTATGTTTAGCATGCCGTTATATAAATTATGAGCATACTTTACCTGTACAGCATAAGCGCCATCAGCAGGTATTAGTTTGTGTCTAAAATCAACTTCTATGTTTGCGGTAGGGAAGCCGATCATTCTACCTAACTTTTCTCCTTTCACTACACGGCCATTGAGACTATATGGACGTCCTAGCAGAGCATTGCTTACTTCCAGATTTCCTTCAGAAAGCGCTTCTCTAATTTTAGTGGAGCTTACGCCAATATTATCAATGTCCTGTCTGGAGATTTCTTCAACTTCAAAGCCATATGTGCCAGAGTTGGCTTTTAAATGTTCAAAGCTGCCTTCCCTGTTTTTTCCGAACCTATGATCATATCCAATCACCAATTTCTTGGTGCCGATGGTATCTACTAAAACTTTTTTGATAAATTCCTCTGAAGTAAGATTCGAAAACTCTTTTGTAAAAGGAATTCTTAGTAGATGGTCAATACCTTCTTTCTTTAAAAGCTCGGCTTTTTCTTCGAACGTGTTGAGTAATTTAAGATCAGTGTCGTCAGGGTATAAAACTAATCTGGGGTGCGGCCAGAAAGTGATCAGAACCGATTCGCCCTGATTGGCTTTCGCTATTTCATTGATACGTTTTAGAATTTTTTGGTGGCCGATGTGAACACCATCAAATGTGCCGCTGGTTACTACTGCATAATCAAGCTTTTTGAAATCTTCTATGCCGTGGTATATCTTCATTCCCTTTTTGTTGCCTCTTCAATTGTTTGGGCGTCTTCTACCTTGAAATCGCCGATTCTTGTTCTGCGAAGTTCGGAGAGATAAGCGCCAACTCCAAGTGATTGACCAAAGTCGTGAGCTAAACTTCTTATATATGTGCCTTTAGAACATATGATCTTAAAATGCACTTCAGGCAAGTCAATAGCAGTAATTTCGAAAGATTTAACTTCTACATTTCGTGATTTAAGCTTCACTTCTTCTCCCTTACGTGCTCCTTCATAAGCTCTTTTTCCGTCTACTTTAATTGCAGAGTAGATAGGTGGGGTTTGCTCTATAATTCCGGTGAAAGCCTCAGTGGCCCGATGGATTTGATCAGATGTTAAATGGTCAATAGAAGTTTCACTATCCACTTCAGTTTCAAGATCATAAGAAGGGGTGGTTTTTCCTAAATAGAATTTACCAGTGTATTCTTTTTCTTGTCCCTGGTACTTTTCTATTTGCTTAGTCATTTTACCAGTGCATAAGATGAGTAATCCTGTGGCTAATGGGTCTAGAGTACCGGCATGCCCAATTTTTTTAACCTTTAGGGCATATCTAAGCTTTTTCACTACATCAAAAGATGTCCATTCTAATGGTTTGTCAATGAGTATGACAGAACCTTCCGGTTGTTGATTATCCATTACAAATAAGCGACTGATAAAACTACTAGTGCTACTATGATACAGTAAACTGCGAAGTAGATAAGTTTGCCTTGTCTTACAATTCTTATCATCCACTGGCAAGCTAATAGGCCTGACACAAAAGCGGCTATAAAGCCAGCGATGAGAGCAACTCCTGATATATCACCAGCAGCCAGCTCGGGCTCTTTTATGAAGTCTAATGTCTTTAATAATGCTGCCCCTAAAATAGGAGGGAGAACCATAAGAAATGAGAATCTGGTAGCTCTTGACTTCTCCACACCTAAATATAAAGATGTGGCTAGGGTAGTTCCTGAACGAGAAATCCCGGGCAAAATGGCTATAGCTTGAGCCAGACCAATAATTATAGCTCTTCCAAATGTTACTTTCTTAGTTCCGTCTTTTGTGTAGTAGGTAATAGTAAGAAGAAAACCAGTGATCAGTAGCATAAAAGCCACAAAGGCTATGTTTCCAGCGAAAAGGGCCTCGATCTTATCTTCGAATAGCACGCCAATGATACCCACTGGGATCATACTTAGCGCAATCTTAGCTACAAATTGAGTAGACTCGTTCCATTCAAATTTGAAGAGATCTTTGATGATCTCAATAATATCTTTTCTAAAGATCACTATCGTACTTAGTGCAGTAGCTGCGTGAACTATGATCGCGAAAAGTAGGTTGTCACTTGACTGAACGTTGAGCAGATAAGCGCCAATCTCAATATGGCCACTGCTACTTACAGGTAGAAATTCAGTAAGTCCCTGGATGATTCCAAGGATAATTGCTTCAAGAAGACTCATTAACTCTCTTTTGGATTATGAAGAATAGCTACTAACTCAATAATAAATCCGGCCATAACGGTGATAGGACCTAAGGTGAGTCCTAAAAATCCGAAGCCGAAAGGCTCTGAATCTACACTCATAATGATGAAGCCAACTACTAATACAGCCAGCCCAATTAACATTAATCTATAATTCTTTTTTCCAAAAGGAAGCTTACTCTTATTATCCATGTTTTAATATAGTTCGTCTAATGACATTCTTAGGTATTTTTTTACGGCCCTTAATGTGCTGAAGAAGCCAATAACAGCGCCGGCAAAAAGTAATGTAGCAAAAAGTATTAATATCTTTTCAGGCTCATAAAGGTTTTCCAGCTGAGGGAATTCGCTATAGGCATATTGCATCAATGCATATAATGAAGCACTGGCTACAATGCCGCTTATAAGGCCATGCATTGTGGCTCTTCCTAAAAACGGTTTTTGTATAAATGATGCTTTGGCGCCTACTAATTGCATACTTCTGATAAGAAAGCGCTGTGAAAATAGTGCGAGCTTGATGGTGTTGTTGATCAGGATGATAACCACTAATAGGAGGATAACAGCAAAACCAACTAACAATAGGCTGATAGTAGTGATATTCTCATTAATAGAATCAACTACATTTTTCTGATATTCAACCTCAAAAACTCCATTTATAGCTTCAATGTCCTGTTGAATGGAATCTAGCTTTTGGCTGTTTTGATACTCTGGAGATATTTTTAGCGAATAGGCATCCCTCAGTGGATTTTCACCTAAGAAATCACTGAAATCTTCGCCGGTTTCTTTAATGAAATCTTCAGCGGCCTCTTCTTTAGAAACAAAACTGATTTGTACCTCATCATCTTTTTCAGAAGCGTAATCCTTAGATGAAAGAGTTTTCTGGATCTGGATACGTTGATTATCAGTTATATCTTTATCCAGATATACCTGTAATTCAATATTATCTTTGATCAGCTCTGATAAACGATTAGTGTGTAAGATGAGTAAACCAAATAAACCTATCACTAAAAGAGCCAGCGTAATGCTGAATACGACGCTTGTATAAGGGTAACTTCCTAGCTTTTTCTTCTTCTTACTTTTATTATCTTTTTCCACGCAGATTATTTGATTAACCCAAATTTAATAATTGTGAGTTAAGTTATTAAACGAAGCGCAAAATAAAACCATGCGTAGTAAATAAAAAAGCCCCTGAGGTTATCAGGGGCTTTTTATTTTATATTGTCCCGTCCTGAAATAAGTTGACATAAACCAGACTTATAATGAAACAGGACAAAAAGAATTCAGAAAAAGCCAAAAAGCGTACCCAACGGGATTATACCTTAGGCTTTAAATTATCAGTAGTAGATTTAGTAGAAAAGGGCGATCTGACCTATAAGCAAGCACAAAGGCGTTATGGTATTCAAGGAAGAAGTACGGTTTTAACTTGGTTAAGAAAGCATGGACGATTAGATTGGAGTCAACCCTATATCCATTTTAAAAAGATGCCAAATTCAGAAGAAACTCCTGCACAAAAAATCAAGCGTTTGGAAAAAGAACTTGCAGATGAAAAAGCAAGAAACCTAGTTTTAAATAGAATGATCGACATATCAGACAAAGAGTTTGGAACAGCGATCAGAAAAAAGCACTTGCCCGGACAGCAAGAGAACTCCAGCAAGAAAGAAAGCTAAGTTTAGCTCATGCTTGCCGCTTGTTCGGGATAAGCCGTCAAACTATTTACCAGCACGAAAAAGCATGGCTTGAAAGAGAGTCTGATCTTCTACTTGTAAAACAACTAGTTGAGAACAAAAGAAGGTTAATGCCTCGCTTAGGGACACGCAAACTATATGCTTTACTCAAAGCTGACTTTGTTGAAAATGGAGTAAAAATAGGTCGAGATGGACTGTTTGATTACTTAAGAAGAGAAAGGATGTTGGTTAAACCAAAGAAAAATTACACAAAAACGACTCACTCAAAACATTGGCTTCGCAAGCATCCTAACCTGTATCAAAACAGAAAGCTGAGTAGACCAGAAGAGGTATTTGTAAGTGACATCACCTATATAAAAACAGATCAGGGGACACATTACCTCTCATTGGTAACAGACGCGTACTCAAGAAAAATTGTAGGCCACCATTTAAGCAATGATATGAATGCAGAAAGTGTCGTGAAAGCATTAAAAAAAGCTTTTAAAAGTAGAAAAACAACCAAAGACCTTATTTATCATTCCGATAGAGGTTTACAATATTGTTCTGAAATATATCAAAGAGAACTAAAAAATAACCGAGTTACTCCTTCTATGACTGAAGGATATGACTGTTATCAGAATGCATTAGCAGAGCGTGTAAACGGAATTCTTAAGGGAGAATTCTTGATCCATCAATGTAAAACTGTGGAAGAATTAGAACGCTATTTAAGTGAATCTATTAACACCTACAATAACATAAGACCTCATTTGAGTTTAAATATGAAAACCCCAAATCAAATACATGAAAAAACCACAGAAGAATATCCTGTGGTTCTTAATTAATTTTTAATTAAAATAGTGTCAATCTATTTTAGGACTAGTCATATCGAATTCTCAATTAGTCTTGAGATCTGATGCTATCTAATCTGTTGATGAGCTTAGAGTCAGTTAAAGCTTCAAGCGATGTAGTTTTAGCCTGGCTCTTATCTAGCGAATAATATTTGCTTTGATAGAATAAGAATAATGACTTATCGCTATTAGCGTTGATCTCCAGGATCTCATAAAGATTATGATCGAAGTCACCATAAAGGAAAAGCTTACCATCTTTAAACTGGTAATGGAAGTCATACTTTCTACTTCCATTCTCCACTTCCACTTCTACTCCTTTTTGCTCCTTATATCTATTTCCTGCCAAATTACCTCCCGGTGCTTCCAAACTATCTCGTTTGTCCGGGACAGTTCCAAAGCTGGAAACATCTGGTTTATTAAAATTCGGTTTCGTTACCACTACCGGCTTGCTTTCAGAAGCTGTAACCTTGTTAGTGTTGGTTTCATTTGCTTCGTTAGCTTTTGCTGCCACGGTTTCTGTTTCTCTTAGAGGAGCAGAAGGTTCCTGAGTTGTAGTAGTTGTTTCTTCCGCTATCATGTCAGCGGCTGCACCTTCACTAAGGTCTGTATTACTTTCCTCTTCAATGGAAGAAGTAGCTACTTCTTTAGCGGGCTCTAATACGGGCTCTTGTTTAATGGTCGGGGTGATTGCTTTTTCTTGCTGAACTCCTTTGTCTGAATCAGCGATGAAGTAAACGCTAGTACCTAAGATAGCTACAGCAGCCACCATAGAGACCACCTTACCTAATGACAGAGAGCTTCCAGTGGACATTCCACCTGATACAGGCACTGCATTTAGCATAGCCTTTAACTCTGCTTTTCTAGCTTCTCTTAGGGAATTCACGATTTCTTGCTGAAATTCAAATTCCTTTTTTAGAGACGGATCGTTATGAACTGAGTTTTCGAAATTTAACATCTCGGCATCAGTCATTTCGTTTCCGAAATAAGCATCAATTTGTTCTACTTTGCTCATATTTCGTTAATCAAGAAAGTCGCTCTCAGAATATTGAGATTTGACTAGTTCATCTAATTTCTTTTTACACTTGTATTTCTTGGTTTTGGCGGTATTAGTGTTGGCAAAACCTAGCTTGTCAGCTATGTCCTGCATTGATAACCCGTCAAAGTAGTAAAACATCAGCACTTTTTTACATGTATCACCAAGTTGTCCTATACAGTCGGTAATGATCTTAGATCTTTCGGCAGTATCAACATCAATGTATTCCTCTCCATCTTTTTCTTCATGGGAGAGACGTCTTTTTCTGTCTAACTCCTTCCTCCACAGATTTTGACAAATACTGTAGAGGTATGTACTGATTTTAGAAGTAAGCACCAAATTGCCACTTGTAGCTTTTTGCCAAAATACTACAAGAGCATCCTGATAAATATCCTTAGCTTCTTGCTCAGTACCACTATTAGAGATGACAAGTTTAGTCATCATCCTATAGTATTTCTTATAAAGATACTCCAAGGCATTCTCTTCACCACGGCATATCCGTTCGAAAACCTCATTGTCCTTCATTGAGCTCTGATGTTTTATACAAGTAAATATTATCTGGTAACCCGTGCTTTACTCTAAGAGTTAAAAAATTATTTTTTAAGCGCATAAATTAAGTTATGTTATATGGCTTACTCGGCTTTTACCCATTCTTGAGTCCTATAAAACAACCCCCAATATCCACGAATGTTTAGTTTGCCGTCTTCCAACCATATTTTACATTTATATATTTGACCTTCGTCAGGTTTTAATACTGTGCCATCAACATATTCATCTCCATCCTTGCGAAGATCTTTGATGATTTCCATTCCAATTATTTTTTTTCCGTACCTCGGATCGTCTGTAGGACATTCTGTGCAAACGGGATCAGGATCCTGACCTTCGTTTCTAAAAAGCTTAACGATTTTTCCGAAGACTTTTCCATCTCTTTTATAGATCTCCACCACAATTTTTCTTCTCCGGTTTCATCGTCTATGGTCTTCCACTTCCCCAGAATATCTTGACCATTAGTAATGAATGGAAATATAAGCAGTAATAATAGCAAGATTTTTTTGATCATAGTAGTTTTTACAAGTGATGTTACACAAAATAAGCAAAAACAAACCAGTTTAGTTGTTGATTGTGAATGCTTTTATGGTTTAGGTATATAAAATAAAACACTTTATATATAATGTACATCATGCTAAAATGTTTTGGTTATAAAAAAAGGACTTTGGGTAAAGTCCTTTTAATATTTAGTGCTATTAGAATTAGTTCACTGAAAAGTCATCCTGATGGACTTCATTTGCAGTTAATTTAATTTCTTTTTTGGTTTCCTGAATTTTTGATTCGTGAGGTGTCATTTCATCACCATAAACCTTTCCTAAGATTGGTGCTATCACTAACCCCACCAGGCAAGTAAGCTTAATCAATATGTTCATAGAAGGACCTGAAGTGTCCTTAAATGGATCACCTACTGTATCTCCTGTTACTGCGGCCTTGTGAGCATCGGAGCCTTTGTAGGTCATTTGACCATCTATTTCGATACCTGCTTCAAAGGATTTCTTGGCGTTATCCCAAGCACCACCAGCGTTATTTTGGAAGATAGCCCACAATACTCCTGATACTGCAACCCCAGCCATATAGCTACCTAATGATTCTGGTCCCATAACAAAACCGATAATAATAGGAGTAATAATAGTTATGGCTCCAGGTATCATCATTTCTCTAATGGCAGCCTTAGTCGAGATGTCCACACACTTACCATATTCTGGCTTACCCGTACCTTCCATGATGCCAGGTATTTCTTTAAATTGTCTTCTCACCTCTTTTACCATTTCCATGGCAGCTTTACCTACTGAGTTCATGGCGAAGGCTGAAAAAACTACTGGAATCATACCTCCAATAAATAAGGCAGCTAAAACTTTCGCTTTATATATATTAATTCCATCTATCCCTGTAAATGTCACATAGGCGGCAAAGAGTGCTAATGCAGTTAATGCAGCTGATGCGATGGCAAAACCTTTACCGATGGCTGCTGTGGTATTTCCTACTGAATCAAGAATGTCTGTTCTTTCTCTTACTTCATCTGGTAGTTCACTCATTTCTGCGATACCACCTGCGTTATCCGCGATAGGACCGAAGGCGTCTATTGCTAATTGCATTGCTGTAGTGGCCATCATGGCTGATGCTGCTATAGCAACTCCATAAAACCCAGCTAGTTCATAAGCACCCCAAATGGCTCCTGAAAATAATATAATAGGGGCAAATGTTGAGATCATCCCTGTGGCTAAGCCGGCAATAATGTTAGTGGCTGCACCAGTAGCTGATTTTTGTACAATGTCTACCACTGGCTTTTTGCCAAGGCCTGTGTAATATTCGGTGAAATAGGATATTAAACCACCTACAGCTAAGCCCACAAGTACAGCGTAGAAAACGTTCATTGCACTTACGTCCACAATGCCTACACCGAAAAAGCTCATCTGCATGGTTTCAGGTAACATCATAGGGATTAGGAAAAATGATGCTATCGCTGTAAGTATGATAGCGCTCCAATTGCCCATGTTCAAGGCTCCTTGTACACTACTTTCCTTAGCTGAATTGTCTTTTATGTTAATGAAGAAGGTGCCGATGATAGAAAATACAATGCCCAGGCCAGCAATAACTAGAGGAAGTAAGATAGGGCCGATGCCATTGAATTCGTCATCTATGGATCCGCCCATGTCTCTAATAACATAATTTCCAAGTACCATTGAGGCAAGTACGGTGGCTACATAAGAGCCAAAAAGGTCAGCGCCCATTCCAGCTACGTCACCTACATTATCTCCCACGTTATCTGCGATAGTAGCAGGATTTCGAGGGTCATCTTCTGGTATGCCTGCTTCTACTTTTCCCACCAGGTCAGCGCCAACATCTGCTGCTTTAGTGTAAATACCACCTCCAACTCTTGCGAAAAGGGCGATTGATTCTGCTCCAAGAGAAAATCCTGCCAGAGCTTCTAGTACCATGGTCATGTCATGCACGCCATTAGCAGTCCATTTTCCTCCCATAAACCAAAAGAATAGAAAGGTGAATAAAAGGCTAAGTCCGAATACTGCTAGTCCTGCTACACCAAGGCCCATTACCGTGCCGCCGGTGAAAGATACTTTCAATGCTTGAGGTAAGCTTGTTCTAGCGGCCTGCGTTGTTCTTACATTGGCCGCGGTAGCTATTCGCATGCCTATATTTCCAGCTACTGCTGAAAAGAAGGCTCCGATAACGAAGGCAATTACGATGAACCAATGCGTGGTTTCTACCAAACTGGCAATCAGGCCAAGTAAAGCGCCGGCAATGACAACGAAGATGGCTAAAACTTTATATTCTGCAGTTAGGAAGGCTAGTGCGCCTTCTCGGATATGATTTGCGAGGGTTTGCATTTTTTCGTCTCCTGCAGGTTGTTTTTTCACCCAAGACGATTTAACTAACATAACAATGAGCCCCAAAAGTCCGAGAAGGGGGACAAGGTAAATGATCATGTTCATTACTAGAAAAGGTTAAGATTGATTGTTATTAAAAAATCAAAAAAAGGGCCTTATGCCCTTTGGAGTCTTAACAAATATATAATAACAAACTATATAATGAAATAAAATTCATTTTTAGAAACTACAAAAAGAGTTTTTGTAGAGCCGTCCAGAGTAATTTTTTAAGTTCTGAATCCTTTGCAATTTCTGAAAGCGAGTTTCCACTAAGGAATTGCTTGCTTTCCAACTCAATGATTTGATAATGAGGGAAGTTGTCTTTGAAGATCTTCGCAGACTCTATTCCGAATAACAGGAATTTGCTGCCTTCCAGGTCCATAGAATTATGCTGATTAAGTCCAGGGTTATTAGCAGCATTTATTAAACCAACCTCCTTAATATCAAGCTTTACGGCCTTTAGAATTTTGCCCAGAAAGTCTTCATTAGAATCAGATATAAATTCGACCTCTGGTTCATTCACTATAATGATGACATTTTTAGCGTTAGAACCCTTAATGGATATAGGTTGATTGATTTCTTCCTTAATTTCTTCTTTAGGAGCTTCTTCTATAATTTCTGGCTCGGACTCAGGTTTTGATATTTTCATTTCAGGTTCTTCTACCTTATTCTGTATTATCTCTTCACCCTGGATGTGGTAAACAGGTTCGGTGATGAAGAATTTTAAAAATGAATTATCTTCCATGCTTTTACTCTTTATTTAAATTGAAGATAGATTTAAGTTCTTTAGCTTCATCGGGCTTCATTCTACCTGCTAAAACTAATCTTAATTGTCTTCTTCTTAAGGCTCCGTCAAATAAGGCTTTTTCCTCATCAGTTTCCGGGATAGCCTCTGGAATATCTATTGGTCTTCCTGATTGGTCCACCGCTACAAAAGTGAAGAAGGCACTGTTGCTGGCAAATTTCTTTCCGCTAGGGATATCCTCAGCTTCTACCTGTATGTGAACTTCCATAGATGAACTGAAAGCACGGGTAACTTTCGCCTTTAGGGTAACTACATTGCCTAACTGAATCGGCTTCCCGAATGATACGTTATCAACGGATGCCGTTACAACTATTCTGTTAGAGTGTTTCTGAGCGGCAATGGCAGATACGATATCCATCCAGTGCATGAGGCGCCCACCCATCAGATTGTTTAGCGTGTTAGTATCATTAGGTAAAACTAATTCCGTCATGGTAACATAAGACTCACGAACGAATTTTTTGTGCTTATTTGACATCTAAAAATTGTAATAATTAAAGTAACTAAAAAAAGAATGGTTTAGCCCCAGCCTTCATCTCCCAGCAAAGGTACGAAGCTAAAATAATCGAACTCTTCTTTCTTTAACTTTTTCTCATCTACTTTGGTTATTTTAAGCATTTTCTGCTTTGAACTATCTCCTACAGGAATGATCAGAATGCCATTTATATTAAGTTGCTTAATCAGGCTGGTTGGAACTGTAGGTGCTCCCGCTGTAACTATTATCTTGTCATAAGGTGCATATCTTGGCAGCCCTTTGGAACCATCTCCACAAAAAAACTTAGGAGTATAGCCCATTTTTGGTAAAAACTTCCTTGTTCTTTCGTATAGCACTTTATTATATTCTATGGTGTAAACATTAGCTCCCATTTCTACTAATACACAAGCCTGATACCCGCTACCAGTGCCTATTTCAAGCACCTTGTCATTGGGAGATATTTCCAGTTTCTCAGATTGAAAAGCCACCGTATAAGGTTGAGAAATGGTTTGTCCTTCTCCTATTGGGAATGCTTTATCCTGATAGGCATGGCCAAGAAGTGCATTATCAAAGAAGTAATGCCTTGGAATAGTGTTAATGGCCTTCAGTACTTTTTTATCAGTAATGCCCTTGTTTTCTAATATTTTTATGAGGGACCTACGCATGCCCCGATGTTTGTAGCTGTCTTCCATATTTAGTAATTGTGAAGATAAAATAATCCCTAGAAATACCGAAAGTAAAATGTTCAGGACTTGTGTGAATCTGTGTTAACTAAAAAAATTAGCAAAATAAATTGCATTGTATTTTTAAAATTTACTTATTGCAATCAAATGCTAATAAAATTAGTAATATGAATACATTCGGATATAAGCTTAAATTGTACAGCAAGAAATTAAAGTCAGGCAGGTGTCAGATTAAATTTGTAGTGTCGGCCGAGGATAAGGCCAGGTGGCACGGTTATATGCTTGCTGATCTTGGTTCTACCTTAAGGGAGGTGGTAACTCAGATAGAAGAAGAGGTAAGATATATTGAGGCTAAAGACGTTTATTATCACACTCATTTATATAACTTAGCTTCTCCTGTAAAGAGGAGAGAAAAATCGATAGTAGTATTTAATAATTAGGAATGAGTCTGATAAGTGACAATATCAAATATCTACGAAAAAGAATAGGCTTAACCCAGGAGCAGTTTTCTGAGCGAATAGGAATAAAGCGTTCTTTGCTCGGAGCCTATGAGGAGAGCCGTGCTGATCCGAGGATAAGCAATCTCATAAAGATGGCAGAGATATTTGGTACGTCTGTAGATATATTAATTAATAAGGATGTAAGTAAGCTCTCTGATGAAGAGCTTATTGTGAGCAAATTCAAAAGAGGAAAAGAGGTATTAGCAATTACTGTTAATGAGGATCAAAAGGAAAATATTGAGCTCGTACCTCAAAAGGCTGCGGCAGGATATCTGAATGGATATGCAGATCCTGAGTATATCCGTGAGTTGCCAAAATTCAACCTTCCTATGCTTTCGGGGAGCGGTACTTACCGTGCCTTCGAAATTACTGGTGATTCTATGTTGCCGATATTGCCAGGGACTATTATTATTGGTCAGTATGTGGATGATATCAGGGATATTAAAAATGGAAAAACCTACATTCTCGTTACTCAGAATGATGGTATAGTTTATAAAAGAGTATTTAATTATCTGGAAGATACAGGAAAGCTATTCCTTGTGTCTGATAACAGGCAATATGCTCCTTATCAGATAGCTGGAGAGGAGGTGCTGGAGGTTTGGTCTAGCAAGGCTTATATCAGCGTGCAGTTTCCTGATGCTAATGAAAGTAATGATGTTTCTACTGAGCAGCTTGCATCTATAGTATTAGACTTGCAAAAAGAGATTATAAAGCTGAAAGAGGAGAAAAAGAAGTAGCAATAAAAAGGCTGTCTAAAAAGTATAATTCAGATGAATTAATGTCGCATTGAGGAACTCGAAATGTTTTCCTATTCAAAAGAATGAAGATTTTGAATGCCTCAATCTGACTTAAAAGTTACTTTTTAGACAGCCTATTTGTTTTTAGTAGGTTAGCTCGTAAGCTGTAACCTTATTACCGAAGAAGGTTGGTACTAATACAAGCTTCTTTTCAGGAATGTATCCTATATCAGCTGTGTTTAGTTTTTCTTCCTTTGTATCTAGTAGTGGGTACTCTTTACCACCTTTTATAAGATAAATTTCACCTTGCCATCTGCTGGCAATGAAAGTAGTGTCATTAATAAAAATCAGTCCATCACCACCAGTAACTACGTCATTAATCACTTCTGGTGCGGCTCCTTCCATGGAGTATTTACGTAGACCAGTAGCATCAAGACCATAGATATCACCATTTGTGCTGAATGTAAGTCCATTAATAGACTCTACACTATCAGCCAGGGTGCTGATGTTTCCGGCTTCAAATACATGAATTTGGCCAGTGCCCATGTCAGAGAAGTATACTTTGTTATCATAATGCGTAACATCATTTAGGAATGATGCACCTTCAACAGGATATCTATTTACAGATGAGCTATCCGTTACATCGATTTCAACTAAAGCATCGATATCAGTAACATATAGTTTATTGTTTAAAAGAGTCATTCCTTTCGGAGCATTAAGGCCGTCAGTAGCCCATTTCAATTCTATAACAGAACCATCTGGGTTTAATTTGCTAATAAAGCCTACACCGTCCTTTTCTGTAGGTGTTCCGGAGATATTACTTACATAAAGTATATCGTTGGCTTCATCATAGAGTACAGATTCATTGGTAGTCAAGATGGTGTCGGTTTCCCATACTTTGGTGAGTGCCGGTGTTACTTCTGCTTCAACGGCTGAAGAATCTGCATCTGTTGATGAGGCTTCGTCACCTTTTGGTTGGTTGCATGACGCAAGCATAGCCAATGTTGATAAGGCTAATACGCTGAGTTTGGTTTTCATAATTAAGTGTGTTTTAGTTTTGGTGAAACAAATCTAATAAATAATATATACCGATGGTATGCTCATATATCCGGTGTAGTAAATATTGCATAATTATGTCTTTCCTGGGTAACAATTTGAGGCGGTAAGTCTTACTTAGTAGTGTTATAACTAAAAAGTAGCGATTTGAAAATAAAGGAGATTACGAAACGGGTTTTGGGATTGAATAAAACTATACTGGCACTTTCATTTGCCAGGATGGCAGATGCTATGGGGAACAGTATTTTGTTTATTATGATTCCTATCTATGTGGCCAAAATTCCAACGGAACATATTGATATGCCTACGCCCGTTTTAGTAGGATTGTTGATTTCCATTTTTGGTTTCGTTACATCTCTCTGTCAACCTTTGATGGGCTCTTTAAGCGATTCTTTAAATAAGCGGAAAGTGCTGATCATCATAGGAATGATTATTATTGGCACAGGTACTTTGGGCTTTATGCTTGCTGAGAATTTTCTGCATTTACTCTTACTTAGAATCATGCAGGGCGTGGGTGTAGCGATTACTATTCCTGCTTCATTATCTATCATAACCGCTGTTTCGAATAAAGAGACCAGGGGAGGAGCTATGGGCGTGTACAGTACCAGTAGGATGATTGGCTTTGCCATAGGTCCGGTCATTGGTGGATATCTGCAAGTGAATCATGGTTTTGATGCGGCATTCATAGCTGGTGCTGGCTTTGTGTTTCTGTCGGTTTTGATGGTTTTAATATGGGTGAAGGAGGTGCATGTAGATAATGTGGATTCTAAAAAGAAATCTGGTGTTTTCGATTGGTCACTATATACGCCTGGAATTCTTACCGGTGCTCTGGCCACTTTTACCATGGCAAGTTGCTTCTCTATGGTGACCACACTTGAGAATCAGTTTAATGAACGACTTGATATCACTGCTTTTGGTTTTAGTGTTGCCTTCAGCATGCTTATGGTGGGGCGCTTATTGTTTCAAGTGCCATTGGGACATTTGTCTGATAAAAAGGGTAGGAGGCCCTTTATACTTGGAGGTCTGGTGCTCATGGCTATCAGTACTATTTTGATGGGAGAGGTTCAGGAAATGTATCAACTCATTATTTTGCGACTAGCTCAAGGAATAGCGGCTGCAGGTATTGCTGCGCCAGCATTTGCACTGGCTGCCGATCTTTCAAGAAAAGGAGGTGAGGGTAGGCAGATGAGTATAATCACCATGGGTTTTGCCATGGGGATAGCCGTAGGACCGTTAATAACCGGTGTTTTGGTGAATCAATTTTTTGAATTGCCGTTTATCGTCACTGGTGTAGCTGCTTTTGTTTCTGCTTTCTTGGTATTCAAGTATATGCCAGAAACGGTTACGAAAAGCTGATTAGTCAGTGATGTTCTTTTCAATGCGCTTATCAGGCACAATCCATATTAAGGCTACCAGAAAGTAGAGGCTGCCACAAATCCATTGATTTAAAAAGGCCGCTGGTATGGCTATTAAATAAATTACCGGAGACAGTTTACCTTTCAAATCTTTACCTACGCTTTTCGCAATGATAGAGTCAGGGCCCTGTTTGTTAATGATGGTGCGTTGTAAAATGGCATAAGCAATGGCTGCCATTAGTAAATTTACGCCGTAAAGAGCCATAGGCACTGGAGCGAAGTTGTTTTCACCCATCCATCCGGTAACAAATGGTATTAACGAAAGCCAAAACAGAAGATGAAGATTAGCCCATAAAATGCCTCCTGACACTTTGGAGGTAACATGAAGCATATGATGGTGATTATTCCAATAAATCCCGAGATAAATGAAACTGAGAATGTAGCTGATTACTATCGGAAGCAGTGGCTTTAGGCTTTCAATATCTGCTCCATGAGGTATTTTCATTTCAAGAACCATAATGGTGATGATGA
Source organism: Fulvivirga ligni (assembly GCF_021389935.1). Lineage (NCBI taxonomy): Bacteria > Pseudomonadati > Bacteroidota > Cytophagia > Cytophagales > Fulvivirgaceae > Fulvivirga > Fulvivirga ligni. The sequence continues at coordinate 5,729,561 of NZ_CP089979.1, read as the reverse complement.
TTGCTAGTACACCATCGCTAAAAGCTTCTAGTCTTCCTGTTTTCATGAATTGAATATAATCAATGTGATTAATTATTCAATTACCCCTGGAAATAAAAAATCCCCAACTTATTCAGATGGGGATTCCTTGTTTTATTTATTTTCAGACTTATAGATTGTCTGATTTTGCTTTAGCTCCGAAATACTCTCTGTTAAGACGAGCAATGTTTTCAAGGCTGATGCCTTTAGGACATTCTATAGAACAAGCTCCAGTGTTAGTACATGCTCCGAAACCTTCTTCATCCATTTGCGCTACCATCCTTTCTGCTCTGGTTTTGCTTTCTACTTTACCCTGAGGTAACATAGCTAGCTGAGAAACCTTAGCACTTACGAATAGCATAGCTGAAGCATTTTTACATGCTGCCACACAAGCTCCACATCCAATACATGTTGCTGCATCAAAAGCTTCATCAGCAATTTTCTTTGGAATAGGAATTTCGTTAGCGTCAGGTACGCCACCAGTGTTTACAGATACATAACCACCAGATGAAATTATTCTGTCAAAAGCAGATCTATCCACCACTAAATCTTTCACTACAGGGAAAGCCTGAGCTCTCCATGGTTCTACTACAATAGTATCCCCATCTTTAAAGCTTCTCATATGTAGCTGGCAAGTAGTTGTTTGCTTAGGTCCGTGAGGCTTTCCATTTACATACATACTACAAGCTCCGCATATACCTTCTCTACAGTCATGATCGAAGGCTATAGGTTCTTCTCCTTTTCTTGATAATTGTTCGTTTAAGACATCAAACATCTCTAGAAAAGACATATCAGGTGATATATCATCCAGTTGGTAGGTGGCAAGTGCGCCTTTTTCTTTACCGTTTTTCTGTCTCCAAACTTTTAATGTGATTTTCATATTAAAACTTTTAAAAGTTAATGGGATATATCCCTATACTTATTTATAGCTTCTTTGGGTCAATTTAACGTTCTCAAACACTAAGTCTTCTTTGTTTAATGTTTCAGGTGTTTCCGGGCCATTATATTCCCATGCTGAAACAAAAGAAAACTCATCGTCTTTTCTCTTCGCTTCACCTTCGTCGGTTTGCGACTCCTCTCTAAAATGACCACCGCAAGATTCTGATCTGTATAGGGCATCATCTACCATTAATTCACCTAGTTCAAGGAAGTCTGCTACACGGTTAGCTTTTTCAAGACTGATGTTTAATTCATCATTTCCACCGATAACATTTACATCTTCCCAGAATTCTTTTCTAAGCTTCTGTATTTCTACTTTCGCTTTCTTTAAACCTTCTTCGTTTCTAGACATTCCGCAGTATTCCCACATGATGTGTCCTAATGCTTTATGGAAGTCATCTACAGTTCTGGTTCCTTTTATAGAAAGTAGTGTGTTTATTTTCTCAGTTACGTCAGCTTCAGCCTTTTTGAATGCTTCATGATCTGTGGAAACTTTATCATAAGGCATTTTAGCTAAATAATCACCGATAGTGTATGGTATTACAAAATAACCATCAGCAAGACCTTGCATTAATGCACTGGCTCCTAGTCTGTTAGCACCGTGATCTGAGAAGTTACATTCTCCCAGTGCATATAGACCGTCTACCGTAGTCATTAAGTTATAGTCTACCCAAAGGCCACCCATAGTGTAGTGTACAGCAGGGTATATCTTCATCGGCATTTCGTAAGGATTTTCTCCTGTGATTTGCTGATACATATCGAATAAGTTACCATACTTGCTAGCGATAGTATCTTTTCCATCTCTCTTGATCGCGTCAGCAAAGTCAAGATAAACGGCAAGACCTGTTTTAGCTACCCCTCTACCTTCATCGCATACGTTTTTAGCATTACGAGATGCCACGTCACGAGGTACAAGGTTTCCGAAAGCAGGGTATCTTCTTTCTAAGTAGTAATCTCTTTTCTCTTCTGGTAAATCAGTGGCTTTTAATTCGCCTTTTCTGATTTTTTCAGCGTCAGACTGTTCTTTAGGTACCCATACACGACCATCATTTCTCAAAGACTCAGACATCAAAGTTAATTTTGACTGGTGGTCTCCTGAAACAGGGATACAAGTAGGGTGAATCTGAGTGAAGCAAGGGTTAGCAAAATATGCTCCCTTTTTGTGAGCTCTCCATGCTGCTGTAGCGTTAGATCCCATGGCGTTAGTAGAAAGGTAAAATACGTTTCCATAACCTCCAGAAGCTAAAACTACTGCGTGAGCACTGTGAGACTCAATTTTTCCTGTGATCAGGTCTCTGGTAACAATTCCTCTGGCTTTACCATCTACCATTACCAAATCAAGCATTTCAGAGCGGGTGTACATTTTTACTTTACCGTTATCTATCTGACGGCTAAGTGCACTGTAAGCTCCTAATAATAACTGCTGTCCGGTTTGACCCCTGGCGTAGAACGTTCTGGAAACCTGCGCTCCACCGAAAGATCTGTTAGAAAGTAAACCTCCATATTCTCTAGCGAAAGGTACTCCTTGCGCTACACACTGATCTATGATATCTACACTTACTTCAGCCAAACGGTGTACGTTTGCTTCTCTAGAACGGTAGTCACCACCTTTAACAGTATCATAGAAAAGTCTGAATACACTGTCACCATCGTTTTGATAGTTTTTAGCGGCGTTTATACCTCCTTGGGCTGCTATACTGTGTGCTCTTCTAGGGCTATCTTGAAAGCAAAATGCTTTTACGTTATAACCCAGCTCACCGAATGATGCAGCTGCTGAAGCTCCTGCTAATCCCGTACCTACTACGATGATATCGTACTTACGCTTATTAGCAGGGTTTACTAATTTAATATTGAATTTATGCTTTGACCATTTTTCGCCTATAGGGCCTTCTGGTATTTTAGAATCTAATTTCATCTATCAAGCTTTTAATAGTTCTTTTTTACATACTTTGATAAAACATGATAATAGGAATAGCAGCAAATAGTGCTGGAACTATGATTGCAAATGCATATCCTACTCCTTTTATCAGCGGGTTGTACTTTGGATGATTTAATCCTAAAGTCTGGAATGCACTGCTAAAGCCATGATATAAATGGAACATGAGTGCAATCATAGAAGCTACATAGAATACCACGATGTACCACACTGAAAAAGCTTTGCTGGTAACATCATATAGGTTTCTATAAGACTCGCCATCATAAGATACTGAAGGGATTGGCCCCCAGTGCATGGCATACCAGAAGTTTTTCAAGTGGATTACAAGGAAAATAAAGATGATAGTTCCTAATAAACCCATGTTTCTTGAGCTCCATGTGCTGTTAGTAGAGCTTCTAGATACCGCATATCCTACAGGACGGGCTTTTTTATTATGCACAGTAAGCATAATAGCCCATACAATGTGTATGATAAATGTGGCATAAAGTAAGTAAGATGTTGTCTTTATTAGCGGGTTTGACGTCATGAAGCTGGCATACACGTTAAATGCCTGTCCATCATCATGATGTAATAACTGGAAATTACCAATCAGGTGTACCACTAAAAAGATGATTAAAAATAATCCTGTTAAAGCCATGAGAAGCTTTCTTCCCAGGGTGCTAGAAATAGCGTTTGTGAACCAACTCATTTGTGTAATTTGATATTTAAGCTGTAACAATTAGTTGCAGTCAAAGGTACATGCCAGACGTTTATCAAACAATCTAACTATACTATTTTAAAAGATTCTAAATAGCTCTAGTAAACGAGTAGGAAAACCTCTATGAGAATCGTTACGGCACCAAGAATAAAAACCACTATAGGCACTATGTAGGGGTGCCTAAGTATTTTGATTATTGATTTGAAAAAATTATTACCTCGTGCCATTAAGTTTAAAAAATGTAATTGTCCTATACCAAATTATGTACCATGACAGGAAATATTGATTTTGGCCTAAAAAGCGAGGGTTTTTTATAGCTTACTTTCTCGAAATGAGATATTTTCTCAAAATGGGATCACTGGAAGTGCCAAATAATTGCTAGATTTGGTCTTTAAATAACAGATATGCAACCACAGATTATACTATATATCATACTTGGAATTATTACTTTCGATTTCGTGCTGGAACAGGTTTTGGATTACACAAATCTGAAAGCAAGTAAGAGTACAGTGCCTCCGGAAATATCTAGCTTTTATAATGAAGAAAAGTATCGAAAATCATTAGAGTATAAGAAGACTTTGACGCGATTTTCATTCCTAACAAGCTCTTTTAGTTTTATCATTTCATTTCTTATGTTGAGTCTTGGAGGATTTGGTTATTTGGATACATTGCTAAGACCGTATTTCGATAATGAAGTGTGGCTTTCGCTGGCTTATTTCGGGCTTATGTACGTAGTGTCTGATGTCATTAATATTCCATTTCAATGGTATAGCACTTTTGTGATAGAAGAGCGTTTTGGATTTAATAAAACAACACCTAAAACTTTTGTCATAGATAAAATTAAGGGTTATGCACTTACTGCGATAGTTGGTGGAGGTCTGATCGGGTTGCTTCTTTATCTGATATTGAATATTGGAGCGGAGTTCTGGCTTTATTTCTGGGGTGTGGCGGCGCTATTTATATTCGGTGCTAATATGTTTTATACTTCGCTTATTCTTCCGCTGTTTAATAAGTTAACACCTCTTGAAGACGGTGATTTAAAATCTGCTATTAAAGATTACAGTGCCACGGTTAATTTTCCATTAGATAACATTTTTGTAATAGATGGCTCTAAGCGTTCTAACAAGGCTAATGCTTTCTTTTCAGGCATAGGCAAGAAGAAAAAGATTGTGCTCTATGATACGCTCATAAATAATCATACCACAGATGAGCTGGTGGCAGTGTTGGCTCATGAGGTAGGGCATTTCAAAAAGAAACACATTGTGCTAAGTTTTATACTTTCTATACTTCAAGTAGGAGTTATGCTTTATGTGATGTCTTTAATGATTTATAATGAAAACTTATCACTGGCTTTGGGAGCTGAGCAACTAGGTATCCATTTGAATCTGTTGGCCTTTGGCATGCTTTACTCTCCAATTTCCAAACTTTTAGGCATAGCAATGAATGTTTTAAGTAGAAAGAACGAGTTTGAGGCTGATGCTTATGCTGCTGAAACTTATAACGGAGAGGCGCTGGGTACGGCGCTTAAGAAATTGTCAGTGGATAATCTGAGTAACCTATATCCACATCCGGCCTATGTGTTTGTGAATTATTCTCACCCACCATTACTTACGCGTTTGGCAGCAATAAAGAAGGCGGCTTAGTAGTGTTTGGATTTTGCTTGGGTTATGCTTTTATTTATGGACCTTAACCTAAAAAAGAGGTGGATTAGCTGATGAAAAACAGATTTTGATCATTCGCTAGTGCAGTTCAGCTTGCCAAATCACCAGCAACCCGAATTTGCTGAAAATCTTATGTTCTTATTCGATAAATATATAAACTTGTTATATAAAAATTTTTCTAAAAATGAGTGCAAATTTCGACAAGGTTAAATCCTTTTTATTAGAGCTTGAATTTACTATTCTGCAGGAAGATGCTAATGATGAGCTCTTTGTGGTAGAAAGAGATGGCTCAGGTATAGCTAATTTAATTATTGATTGTGAAGATCCTATTCTTATAATAGAAGGCCTTTTGTTTGAGGTGCAGGAAAAATCTCAGGCTTTATTTGAAGAGCTGCTAAAGAAGAATAGAGAAATCATTCATGGTGCGTTTGTGTTGGATGAAACTGGTACAAAGGTACTTTTCAGAGATACGCTACAACTAGAAAACCTGGACCTGAATGAGTTAGAAGGAACGCTAAACTCTCTCGAATTATTATTGAGCGAATATGCTTCGCAAATCATTGAATTTTCAAAAAATTAAAATTTTTTAGACATGGGAATATTTAATAGACTATTTACCATAGGTAAAGCAGAGACTAACGCAGCTATAGATAAGTTAGAAGATCCTATCAAAATGACTGAACAAGGCATTAGGGATTTAAAGATTGATTTAGATAAGAGCTTACAAGCTCTGGCAGAGGTGAAGGCTATGGCTATTCGCAGCAAGAGAGAGCTGAACGATCATAAAGCTACGGCTAATTCATATGAGCAGAAGGCTATCATGCTTTTGCAGAGAGCTGAAAAAGGAGATATTGATCCGGGAGAAGCTGATAGACTAGCTACCGAGGCGCTTACCAGAAAAGAAGAAGCTACTGAAAGTGCTAAAAGATCTGAAGAAGAGGTACAGAGATTTGAGACTAACATTTCTCAGCTAGATGCTAACGTGAAAAAACTTAAGTCTTCTATCACCAGATACGAAAATGAGTTGCGTACACTGAAGGCTCGCTCAAGAGTAAGTCAGGCTACTCAGAAGATTAATAAGCAAATGTCTGGAATAGATAGCTCCAGCACGGTGAGTATGCTTGAGAAAATGAAAGAAAAAGTGGCTCAGCAAGAGGCTCTGGCAGAAGCTTATGGTGATATTGCTAATGAGAGCAAAAGTCTTGATGATGAAATTGATTCTGCTCTAGACGAGAAATCTTTTAAGGCATCAGCTTCATTAGAAGAGTTGAAGGCGAAGATGAAAAATAAAGGCCAATAATTTAATTAGATAACTATGGGTCTGTTTGATTTTTTTAAGAAGAAAGAAGAGGAGCCGCATTATGACAGCACTGATATAAGAGTGCAAGATCTGGATGTAGGTTTTGTGTTCGACTATGATCTTTCTACCTGGGAGGTGAAAAGCATCTATGAGTATGACTGGGGCGATAATTATTTCACCCGAGAGTATAAGATCAGTAATGGAGAAAAAACGGTCTTTCTTTCTTTAGAAGAAGATGATGAACTGATCCTGTCTATCTGCGAGAAAATTAAAATCAGAGCGCTTGGAGATGCTGTGGCAGAGCAGATTATATCTGACCAAAAGCCGCCAACCAGCTTTGATTATAATGGCAAAAGATACCTTCTGGAAGAAGAGGCTCCGGGATATTTCCATGACATAGGAAGAGGCGATTCGTGGGAAGAATTCATTAGCTGGGATTATGAAGATCAGGCCGGTGAAACACTGGTTACGATAGAGCAGTGGGGTGAGAAGGATTTTGAAGCTTCTGCCGGGTATTATATTGATGAATTTGAAATTTCGAATATATTGCCTGCTAGCGACAAATAGCAATTGATGTCAGTTAAGCGCACCATATTTAAATATCTTTTTGAGTTTGTCATTGTCTTTGCCGGCGTTTTTTGTGCTTTCCTTCTTAATGAATACAAAGACAGAAAGGCAGAAGAAGCCAGAAAAAGAGAAGTATATCAAGCCATTTATGAAGATCTGATGAGCTTTTACGAGTCCGGAAAACGTGAAAATGCTAAAGGCTTTTTAATGACACTGAAGGCTAATGATATGCAGATGGACAGCTTGATCGCTGATAGAAATCTGCCTTCGAAGTATAATCTTTACGGTGATTACTGGCAGATTCTTATTATCAATTCTCTGATGAACAGTGGTGTGCTGAAAGAGATTGATATTCAGACTTTCAAGAAAATAAGTAAGTTCTATTCTGTACATCAAAACTTTTTAATGGGTGTAGAGGATTTTAATGAATTCTACGGACAAAACATTACTGCCAATTTTGATAAGGGCATTGATTACTACTACAAACCAGGCACTGACGAGTTGAAAGACAGGTTTGTATATCTGCAATATGTATTCGAAGGGCTTGAAAATCTGGCGGAAATATTAGTAGATGGTGCTTATAAAATAGCACAAGAAATAAAGGAAGAACACTTACAGGAATAATTGTAACTAAGGCAATACTCAAGTGGTGTTGCAAAAGCTTAATTAAATGAACAACGGATTAGCAAAAATTATCATTGCAGTGATCATAGGTTTTGTGATTATCAAAGCCTGTTCTGGTCGACGTAGTGATAGCGAATACAGACAGTCATCACAGTTGGAAAACTGGCAAAAGTCTCCTTTGGACGATATCATCAAGTCCCTATCAGATAAGCAGGACTTTTCCATTATCCTATATGATATGGATGCGGATGATTCTCAGTATAAGCATAAATATAGAATAGTATCTAATGAAGGTGATTCTGTTACAGCCAAGGAAACAGAATGGTACCCCGTGTCAGATGTGTTTTTTGAGCAGCATCTGAATGATATGGGTATGGAGATTGCCTCTAAAAAAGATGGTGTAGTGCATAAAGAAGCTGCGCCGGCAGGCTATACTAATTATGTGGGTAATCCTCAGTACGGCCATTGGGTAGAAAGAAATGGGTCTTCATTCTGGGAGTTCTATGGCAAGTATGCTTTCCTTTCTTCCATGTTTAATTTAATGACATACCCGGCCAGAAGGGCCTATTGGGATGATTATTACGGAGGTTATTACGGCAGAGGTCGTTCATATTATGGTCCGTCAGGAAGAACTATTTATGGTACCAGAAGCTATACATCTTCAAATACAGGAAAAACTACTACTTGGGGGTCTAAGCCATCTACCTTTAAAAGTAAGGTGAGAAGTCAGGTGTCAAGATCGGCATCAGCCACTAAATCCAGAAGTTATTCTTCGGGCAGCAGCTACAGCAAGACATCGCGTAGTTCTTCCAGATCATCCAGCGGGTCTTCTTTTAGATCCAGAAGCGGAGGCTTTGGTAAATAAATTTCACCTGAAACCAACACTTTGACATGAGTCTTTCTGAATTTTCATTTGTAGTATACGAGGCCATTATTTATATAGCATTGGCCTTTTTATTCTTTCTAATAGGCAAACTCGTTTATCAACTTTTCCATAGATCTATCAACGTAAAGGAAGAGCTGGTTAAAAAAGATAACTTGGCTTTCAGCCTTTCGCATGTAGGCTATTTTGTAGGTCTGCTTATAGCTATTGGTAGTGCCATTGTGGGGCCATCTCAAGGCCTTTGGAATGATGTAATGGTCATTTCTGTTTATGGTGGTCTGGCTATTGTGCTCTTGAACATCTCCATTGTGATCACGGATAAGATTTTGCTGAGTAAGTTCTCAGTAAGAAAAGAGATTATTGAGGATCAAAATGCAGGTACTGGGGTAGTAGAAGGAGCTGTTTCTATAGCATCAGGTCTTATCATTTTTGGTGCGGTTACTGGTGAGAGCAACAGCCTGGTAGGTGGAATTATCTCTGCCGTTGTATTCTGGTTGTTAGGTCAGGTAGCATTACTATTGGTGGGCTGGGTGTATAACCTTATCACACCGTATGACATCCATGAGCACATTGAAAAAGATAATGTAGCAGTAGGAATTGGTTTTGCAGGAGCTATCATCGCCATGGCTAACCTCATAAAGTTCGGACTTATGGGAGATTTTGAAAGCTGGGGCGAAACGCTGGGCGAAGCTGGCCTTGAAGTAGTGGTAGGTTTATTGTTATTACCAGTAATGAGGTATATCACCGATAAAATTTTGCTACCCGGTGAAAAATTAACCGATGAAATAGTAAACCAGGAAAAACCAAATGTAGGAGCTGCCATCATTGAGGCTTTTGCTTACATTGGAGGTTCTGTGCTAATTACCTGGTGTCTGTAAGCCAGGAAGAATTAAACTGATATTTGAAGGGAATGAATAGCGTATGATCGCCCGTAGGTCAACACTTTTGAAGGCGGCCATCTTTGCTACCGGTTTTTCCGGTGTGGTGGCTGAATATATATTATCAACATTAGCAACTTACTTTCTGGGAGATTCTATCTTTCAGTGGGTTATGATTATTTCTCTCATGCTCTTTTCCATGGGGTTGGGAAGTAGAATTAGCAAAGTCTTTAATCAGCATCTTCTAAAGTGGTTTTTGCTGGTGGAATTCGCCTTGTCATTATTGGTGTCTTTTGCTCCATTACTGGTGTATACCATGTCGGCCTATAGTACCTCATATGAGTCTTTGATCTATATACTTTCCATAGGTATTGGTATGCTCATCGGGATGGAGGTGCCGCTGGTGGTTCGGATCAATAATGAATTTGAGGAACTGAAATATAATATCTCAGGAATTCTGGAGAACGATTACTACGGCAGTTTGCTGGGAGGGGTGTTTTTCGCTTTCATAGGCTTGCCATTTTTAGGTTTGATGTATACTCCGTTTGTGCTGGGCCTGGTGAATCTTTTAGTTGCGCTTTTACTGATAGTCTCCTTGAAAAAGGTGATGTCTGCAGCAGATAAAAAACTCCTTATCCCTTCTGGTGGAGCTATATTGATAGTGCTGGTGGTAGGGTTGGTGATAACGAAGCCGATTATCCTATACGGAGAACAGGCCAAGTATAAAGATAAAGTAGTGTTTACAGAACAAACACCATATCAAAGGATTGTGATTACTCAATGGAAAGATGACTACTGGTTATATCTAAATGGTAATCAGCAACTTTCTACCAGAGATGAGATTATGTATCATGAGCCGTTGATACATCCTGCACTTACTTTGCATCCGCACCCTGAAAATGTACTGGTGCTTGGTGGTGGCGATGGCTGTGCAGCGCGAGAGATATTGAAATACCCAACGGTAAAGAATATTAAACTGGTAGATCTGGATCCTGCCATGACGGAGCTGGCTAAAACGAATCCTATTCTCACCGGTCTAAACCAGAATTCTCTGTCGGATGACAGGGTTACCGTGATAAATACAGATGGTTATCAATTCATTCAGAAGGACACGTCATTTTATGATGCCATTTTTATTGACTTACCCGATCCACGAACTGTAGAATTGGGGCGGCTTTATAGTTACGAGTTTTACAGAAGCTGTTATAGGTTGCTAAGACCTCAGGGAGTAATAGTGACACAAGCTGCAAGTCCTTACTTTGCCACCAGAGCTTTTAAATGCATAGTTAAGACTATGGAGGAGGCTGGTTTTAATACAGTTCCACTTCATAATCAGGTGGTTACTATGGGTGAGTGGGGTTGGAGTCTTGGGCAGAAACAATCGCCCTATGAAGATTTAAAGGGCACGCTGCAAAGGCTTGAGTTCGATGTCGATACCAAATGGATAGACCATGAGGCTATGCAGCTGGTAACCTCCTTTGGAAAAGGGATTTACGTGGGAAATACTGACTCTGTAGAAGTAAACAGAATTCACAATCCTGTGCTTTATAAATATTATTTGAAAGGAAACTGGGACTTATATTAATATGAATCAGACTCCAGAACACAAATCATTACCCGCCAAAATCTATAGTCTCAGGCTATGGGTGAAAACTATAGAGCCTGAAACCTTAAAGATTACCTTTGATAAGTTGTTAGCTTCTACAAAGTTCAATGTGCTTAATTTCTCTGAGTATTTCTTTCCCGTGCAAGGCTATACTGCCATATGGCTTTTAGCTGAATCTCATCTGGCCATTCATACTTTCCCTCAGAGTGGCTGGAGTTATGTAGAACTTAGTGGTTGTAATCATATGAAAACTATGGAGTTTAAGGAGCAGGTAGCAGTAATGGGTTTGGAGTTGAAATGGGAAACTGAGGAGATTACTGAGAGTGCACCGTTAAAGACACCAGAATAATGAGAAAATGGAGATATTACATATTAGCTTTTCTTGCCTATGTGGGTGTAATATGCCTGATAGGTGTTGTAGAGCAAAAATCTCCAGATGCTAACATAAAAAGTATATCAGATGCCTTTTGGTATGCCATCGTTACGCTTACTACGGTGGGCTACGGCGACTTTTATCCTGTTACGCCTGTTGGAAAAGTAATAGGATTATTTCTAATTATCGGTAGTATAGGCGTGCTGGGCTATGTTATAGGGGAGATCACCAGTAAATTTAATCAGTATATGGAAAAGAAAAAGTACGGTTTCTGGGGTACAGACTTTGAAGGTCATTATGTAATTATCGGCTGGAATGAGTTTGGCCGACAAGTAGCAGAGCAGATATTTAATTCGGGCCATAAAATTGCTTTTGTGGTAGACTCAAAGGCGGATGTAGATATTATTAAAGACATTTTTCCATCGGATAATTGCTTCTGCATGTTTGCTGACTTTCATAACATGGAGGCCTATAAAAAGGTGAATTTGAATAAGTCAAACGGTGTTTTTGTGAATTTTAAAGAAGATACTGAAACGCTGGTTTTTGTGCTGAATCTGAAGAAAGCTTATCAGCAATGCAGCATTGTTGTTACATGTGCTAATCCTGCGCTAAAAGATACTTTTATGAATGCCGGTATTCGCTATGTAATAGCGCAGTCAGAAGTGGCCTCAAGGTTAGTGGCTAGCTACATTTTTGAACCGTCAGTGGCCTCATATACAGAGGATTTGATCACTACCAGTATTTCGGACGGAGATTCTGATATTCAACAATACCGAATTTTAAAGTCTAATCGATTTGCCGGTGGCGATTATTTGGATGCTTTCCATCAGCTGAAAGAAGAATTTAATGCTGTAGCTATAGGAATGGTTTCGGATAACAAAGTCATTAAAAACCCGAGCAAAGGGCAGCAAATTCAGGCGGGCGATTATTTAATTCTCATATCAGATGGAAATTCGAAGAAGAAATTAGAGGCCGCCTTTGGAGTGATGGAGGGGGAATAGCAAATGTAATTTTTTCAATAAAATTTATTTTGTTAACTTATGGATTTAACATTTATAAAGTAAATTTTATGAAAATAATTAATGTTTTAGTTCTTCTTCTTGTTGTGTGTCAATTTGCTTATTCTCAGTCAACAGTTTCTCAGACAGACGATTGCTATATATTGTCTGCTTTGTATTCAGGGGGTAATTGTTATAGTTCAGATGGAACATTGGGTAGTGAATATTATGTATATGTCACAGGAGGTACTTATTCTGTTCCTTACCAAAGAACCGTCGAAGTTTATATAACTGCAGATAATACAGTTATTGATGTCGCATTGCTAAAAATCCCAGCTAACGCTACTAAATCTAGTGGTCAACCAGTGTTTTCTAATCTCAGTAAAAGTTACAAAAACACATCAGTTCATGTTCAAATTGCCAATGTGAGTCCTGCATCCGGTTGTACATTAAGAGATACTTACATGTCTTCAGTAAGAAATTGTTTTGTCTCTACAGATTTTGATCCCGATAGAGGAGGAGGTTTATGTGAAGACAATGATAATGATGGTATTTGTGATGATAGTGATCCATTTGTTGATCCTGATGGTAATGATCCGGGAATTTTCCCTATTCCTTAATTTTACTAAGGTAGAATTCAGATTGCTTTGAATTCTACCTGCCTTTGCATACCGTGAACGCTTTCGGAATTGATATGCAACTACCTAATGCCTTCTAATTATTGCATTATTCAAATTCTATTAGATAGATTCTCACTAATTGACTTTCAGTGTGAAGTGCTTAAAAAAAAACGCCATTCCTTCTTAGAAATGGCGTCCACTTACTAAAATATAAACCCCTACTGCAACATAGGATTTCTTTGTATCTCTCTTTGTGGTATTGGAATGAATAGATGCTTCTCCTGGAAGGTTTTACCCCAGGTATTTTCTTGTCCTACCAAAGGCACAAAAGTAATTTCACCATCACCCGCATTGCTGGTTAATGGATAAGTTCTCGTTCTTATCATATCGAACCATAAAGGGAACTCAAATACTAGTTCTCTATATCTCTCTTTCCATACTTCTTCCACAAAATCATTGGCGCTCAAGCCACTAAGGTCTGTTTCAATGTCAGCCATATCTTCTTTCCAGTAAGCTCTGCCTCTTACTTCAGCCAGGTAGCCAGCAGCTTCAGCATTAACGCCTTCTGATTCCGCTATTGCTTCTGCCGCAATCAGTAAAACGTCTGCATAGCTGATGGCTAAGGCATCTTTACCAGAAGTGGCAGTTTGAAATAATGCCTGATCATCATGCCAAATGTATGGCGTAGGCTCAAAGGTAGATAAGACATTTCCTTCATCGTCATTGAGTGTGGTATGGAAGAACTGCTTATTTTGAGCTCTTAGGTCATTGTCTGCGTCATAGCCCCACATAAACTCCTCTACGGGCTGATATGCGCCATTGGTGATAGAATACTCTACATCACCAGCATACGCCACCGGATAAGACCATTGTGGATATTCTGTAGTAGAAATACCTACCAGATATTCAACCATATAGATGTATTCATTACTTAAAGCTTCTTCACGCCTGATTTTGTTATAGGCAGAGTTTTCCATGTCTATGCTTCCAGCTTCAGTATCATGCTGAGTGAGAGAATAGGATCCACTATTGATAACAGCTTTGGCCATAGTGGCTGCTTCGGCATAATGATCTGATTGTAAAGGGAATCCGCTCATGGTAAGATATACTTCAGCTAAAAGTGCTTGAGCTGCCCCTTTGGTTATTCTATATCCGTTGTTTACCATAGATGCAGTTGAAAGTCCACCTTGGTTTACCGCAAATAGCAGGTCATTCTCTATTAGACCATACACATCTGCCAATGGGCTTTTTGCTACATAGATATTTTCTAGTGATTCATAAGGCTCTTCAACTAATGGTACTTCACCATAAAGACGAACCAGAAAATAGTAAGCATAAGCCCTGAAAAAACGAGCTTCGGCCAGCAGTCTATTGGCATCACTTTCTGCTAAACCTGGTGTTTCAGGTATGTACTTAATGGCATTGTTGGCTCTCGAGATTGCCAGATAAAGGTCTGACCATATGCCGTTAGAGAAACCGTCAATGTTAGTTGAAGTAAAGGATAGCTGCTGTGCGTGGCCAATATATGGCTCCTGTCCTTTATATTCATTATCAAAGAATCCTGACAAATAGGGTCCGTACATGGCTCTTTTACCTTGGTATACACCACCGCTTCCGTACATCATGGGTGCACCAATGCGGTATAGGGAGTTCACTGCATTTTGAGCATGAGAAGGCTCGGAGAAAAACTGTCCCAGACTAATTTCATCCCGGGGTTTCTCTTCTAAGAAATCGTCACAGGCGGTCATTAAGCTACCTGTAAGGAGTATGATGAATATTTTGAATATATTTTTCATTGTTGTGTTTTTTAGATCAGGAAAAATTAAAACTGAAGGTTTACTCCTAAAGTGTAAGTTCTAGGGCGTGGGTATTGGAAAAAGAACATATTCTGTCCCCACTGATTTCCACCCCAGGAGGTAGATTCCGGATCAAGTCCTTGAAAATCTTTCGAGTTGATCACAAAGGCATTTTGCACACTGGCATAAACTCTTAAGTTTCTGATTTGCATTCTTTCTGTCCAGCCATTTCTTACATTATAACCTAGCTGAATAAGATTTCCTCTCAGGTAAGATCCATCAGCGATCCATCTGCTATCTACCTGGCTGTTTTGTCCTGCATAGGCCTGGTTTCTGATTTCCTGAACCATTGTATTTTGGTTAGTTGGAGTCCATCCTTCAGTAAGTATGGTTCTTAGTCCGTTGGCAATTCCTGAACGGTCTTCAGTAGAGTGATAATACTGCTGTAAGATGTCTACATCATATACAAACTGCAGATCTAGCGTAAGGTCGAAGTTTCCGTAAGTGAAATTATTGATGAAACTTCCCGTCCATTTAGGCAGTCCGTTACCTATGATTTTTTGTTCCTCAGATCTTTTGGCCTCACCAGGTACAGCACCAGCATCTTCTGCTGCTTCAGCTTCGTCAGTTCCCCAGATGCCTATTCTTTCATATCCCCAGAATGAGCTTAATGGTTCACCTACTCTCAAGATGGTTTGGCTACCAGAAACCCAGTTAGGACCTGGGAAAATGTCTTCATTGTTTTCTCCAAGCTTTTCAATTCTATTTCGGTTATAGTTGAAGTTTAAAGTGCTGGTCCAGCTTAACTTGCTGCTTTCTATGTTAGTAGTGTTTAGCATTACTTCTACACCACGGTTAGAAACTTCGCCTATATTATCTCTCACTCCACCGAAGCCAGTAGTCTGAGGTAATGGCCTATCCAGAAGCAGGTCAGTGGTAAGCTTGTAGTAATAATCAAACTCTAATGACACTTTATAACTCAGTATAGACAGGTTAAACCCGATATCAAACTGATGTGTCTTTTCCCATTCCAGGTTAGGGTTAGAAAGCCTGTTCACCCAGCTTTGAGTTACACGCTGTCCGTTAAGTAATAAAGTTCCTGATGATACAGTTGCAAGCGACTGATAATTAGGGATTTCAGTATTACCAGTAATACCATAGCTAGATCTCAGTTTTAAGACGTTAATGAAGCTAGATCCACTTAAGAAGCCTTCTTCAGTAAGCATCCAACCCAAACCTACAGAAGGGAAAAATCCATACTTATTGTTTTCTCCAAAACGTGATGAGCCATCTATTCTACCGGTTAAGGTCAGCATGTATCTATCATTATAGGTATAGCCACCTCTTAGGAAGTAAGAGTTTAACGACCACTCATCATAGTAAGATCCTGGGGCGTCTGGCTGGCTGGCCGAACCGAGGTTATTGAACCTGAAGGAGTCATCAGCAAAATCTCTGGTGGTAATGCCGAAGCCTTCTTCTGTCCTTCTTTGCCAGCTTAAGCCTAACACACCACTTACTCTGTGCTTACCAATATCTTTGTTGTAGTTCAGGAATGTTTCTTCCTGCCAGTAAAGGACATGGGTGCTACCCTGATAAGCTGTTCCAAGTGGGTTGGATATATTCAATAGATCTTTCGGGCTGTAGTTTTGGAACAACCTGTCATGCTTATCAAAACCTAATTGAGTTCTTAAACTAAGTCCTTTTGCCAGCTGAAATTCGAAATAAGTATTTCCGAAAAGTTGAGTTCTTTTTCTTAATCTATCCTGTGTTTCTAATACATGTACCGGGTTAGCCATGGCCTCCAGGTTGTAAGCATCAGTAATCATCTGGCTATTGCTCCAGGTACCGTCAGGGAATTTCACAGGGAAGATCGGAGGCATCTCTATCATAGTTCTTCTAGGCATTTGATAGCCACCACCTTCATCAAACTCATTTTCTTTGGTGTAGTTAGCTAAAAGGTTAAAACCGAAAGTCAACCATTTTTTAGGCTTGCCTTCATAAGTGATTTTACCATATAATCGATCCAGGTCATTGTTAAGCATGATACCCTCCATGTGGGCATAATTAATGAATGCTCCATAAGATGAATTTTCTGTTTTCTGACGAACAGAAAACTGATGGTTAGTAGAAACTGCAGTTCTGGTAGCTTCTTCCTGCCAGTCAGTGTCATATAGAGGATTTCCGTTGGCGTCAAATAATCTTGGGTCATCTTTGGTAAACAGAGGCTCAATGCCAGGTCTATACTTAGGCGTATTTTCCATACCCGTCTCTACTACTTCAAGCCATTCTTCAGCATTGAGTAGATCCATTTTCTTTCTAAGAGTACCGAAACTCACATAACCATCATATGCTACTACAGTACCGTTAGATTTTGCTCCTCCTTTGGTAGTAATCATAATGACACCATTTGCACCTCTGGCACCATAAATTGCTGTGGCTGAGGCATCTTTTAGCACTTCCATGCTTTCAATGTCATTAGGATTCAGAAATTGAATGTCTTCCATTACCACACCATCAACCAGATAAAGCGGGGAGGCATTAGAGTTAATGGTACCTAGTCCACGAATCAAAACTCTTGGGCTGCTGGTAGGTGAGCCTGAGTTTAAGAATACATTTACACCAGCTACTTTTCCTTGCAAGCCTTGTAAGGCATTGTTAACTGGCGCCTTAAGTAATTCTTCTGAGCTCACCATTCCTATAGCTCCAGTTACATCAGACTTCTTTTGCTTACCATATCCTACTACCACTACTTCATTAAGAGATTGTACATTTGGTGCTAAAGCGATATCAATAGATGTTCTTCCATTAATTTTCACCTCTTGGGTTACATATCCTATGTAGGAAAAGATAAGGGTATTCACATCATCAGCTACTTTCAAGGTATAGGCGCCTGTTATGTCACTAACTGCCCCTGTAGAAGTGCCTTGAGCCAGAATATTCACACCAGGTAGAGGATCTCCTGATTCGGAATCAGTGATTTTACCTGTAATGGTCTGGTCTAAAGCAGATGTGATAGGTCTCGCATCTTTAGATGCCACAAGGTGGGGTAGCTGAGGCTTGGCAAAGGCCTGATCTTTAGAGGCTTCTATTTTCTCAGCCTTGGGTGCTTCTTCTTTCTGAATAATATAGTACCTGTCATTCACCTTTTTAAATTTAAGGTGATGCGGAGCCAGAGCTTCCTTCAGCAGCTGATCCAGGCTTTCGTTCTTATCTTTAGAAGATTCGGCCTTTTTGTTTTTTACTAAATTGCCGTCATAAGCAAAGCTCACGGTGTATTTTTCTTCCAGTTCAGATAAAAAGCTATCTAGCGAAACTTGCTCGTTTTGTGATGGAATCACATCAAAAGCATGGTCAGTATCTGATGCGCTATGCCAGGCCACCGCATTGGCATCATCTAAATAACTATTTGGCATTTGGGCTTGCAGCAAGGGCGGAGCCAGTAGGCACAGCACCATTACCAGAAGAGCCCCTCGGGTAAAGATTAGGTTAGGTTTCATAGTAATCGTTTTAGTTTTAATTGTTAAGTGTATGACCGTTTATCATGAAGTTTTAATTGGGTCCGTTGTTGGTTTTGTGTATGAAAAGGGTGTTGTCTTCTTTTGAGATTTTGAGTTGGAAGGCTTCCTCTAACAGTGTTTTTAAAAGAGGAAAGTCATTTCTTGAAACTGTGGCGGTGAAAATGTAATCTTTGAGGTAGTCGTGCTCAAATTCCACTTCAAATCCATAGTATTCTTCTATCTGTTGCGCTACCGTTTCCAGGCTTTCATTATTGAAAATGAAGTTATTTTCTTTCCATGCCAGTTCCTCGGTGGTATTATGAGAATGCTTCTGTAGTTTATCTTGCTTGTGATGCAATGTCACTTCCTCACCAGGAACCATCAGTAGATTTTCGCTGGTGTGTGTGTTGGCTACCTTAACCGCTCCTTTCTTTAATATCACACTAGAATTGCCATCTCTGCTTTTCACATTAAATTGAGTGCCTAGCACCTGGATATCCATGTTTTCTGCATGCACAATAAAAATGCTGCCTTCCCGATCGTGTTTCTTTTTGCAGACTTTAAAGAAAGCTTCACCTTCCAGCCAAACTTCTCTTACCTCCGCATTTTGCATGTTTTTAGCTACTCTCAGAGAAGAATTAGCATTGATGATTACTTCAGAACTATCCGGTAATAGTATGGATTTGGTCTCCTCGAATTGGGTAGAATAATATTGATAAGGAGCTATGGCCAGGAAATAATATGCCAGACTCACAATGAGCAGAATAGAGGAGATACTGGCGGCATATTTCCAACTGGCTCTAAGTATAGAGTCCTTCTTTTTCAGGTCACTGGCTGAGTAGCCTACCTGCATGTAAATATTGGTTAAAAGGCTATTTTTCTTATCTGTAGATAGTGGTGACTCTGGTACCTGCAGCGCTTGTAATATGAGCTTAGCCTCCTGAATAATGTATTTCTTTTCAGGGAAGTTAATCAGGTACTGGTCCCAGAAATGATCTTCTGCGCCGTTAGTCCATTGAATGAATCTATCGTCGAGCACAAAATCATAGAGCTGATAGTGGTCGTAGCGTTGGTTTTTCATGGGTTCAGGTTGTGGTTAATGGGTAGTACCAGCTCACCCTGATTTGTGCCCCATGCAAAATGAAATTTATTTCACTTTTTTATTATTTTAAATAAAGACCAATGATTTTTAAAATATTTATAATTCTGAGGTGAATTATTGATTGAGTAGCAATATAAAAACCTGTAGGGCAGAAGAGTATGGACCAAGCTCTTCTTTCAGAACAGTGAGCGCTCTATGGGATAGCTTGTAAATAGTTCTGGTTTGAACAGACATCACCTCTGCTATTTCTTCAAAGCTGAGCTGATTGTAAAAACGGAGATAAATCACCTCTTTTTGCTTTTCTGTAAGCTTGCAAAAAGCCGAGTGTATTATCAGAAGGTGTTCCTGATCAAAAAGCTTTTGTACCTCACTGTTATCAGCAAATCTAACTTCAAAAAAAGTATTCAGCTCTTCTTCAGGGTAAGGCGCTTCTTTTTCAGCATAAATTCTCTTTAGTAACTTCCTTCTTAATGCACCGAGCAGGTAAGGGCGCATGTTTTTAACCCTTGACAGGCTTTCAGGGCGTTGCCATAGGTCCGCAAACAAATCTTGTATGCAGTCTTCCACCAATTGCTGATTGGCTTTGAACTTAATACCATAATGGTACAAGGCATCAATATGCTTATGGTATATCTGCTCAAAGGTTTGGCTATGAGGTGCAGTAGTATGTGAGGTTGGCCTCTGTAGCATTACATCTGAGTAATATTTACTTAAATCTAAAAAATTAAAAGAGACTATCAATAATCTATTTAAAAATTGTAATAGTCTACGCTATAACGGTTTAGCTAAAAAATTAGTATAATCTTAAATGCCGCTGAAATAGGAGGGTTTTTGTAGGATGGGCAGGTGGAAATAATAATGCTTACGTTTTAGAAATCAAATCGGTCTAGTCAATTTAGGATAGTTAATGATATATGCTCTAAATCACTTATATTGGCATAATATTAATATACTTATGAAAAATTGTTTTTGCTGCTTATTGCTTTTTATTGGATTCTATTCAAAAGCACAAGATCTGGAGCCCAGGTATCAAGGTAAGGAGGTATTTCCGTTTGGGGTGATAGAAAGATTAGAGTCTAAGGCTTTAGATGAAACGCGGACCTTGAACATTTATCTGCCTCAAGGCTACCACCCTGATTCTACTCAAACTTATCCTGTCATTTATGTTTTGGATGGTTCTCAAAATGAGGACTTTCCGCATATAGCAGGGCTGGTTCAGTTTATGAATATGTACAATCTCATGCCCAAAAGTATTGTAGTAGGAATTGCTAATGTAGATCGTTACCGGGATTTCACCTATCCCAGCACTGACGATCTTGATTTAAGAGACCTGCCCACCGGTGGAGGATCACCCAGGTTTATTCAATTTGTAAGTGAAGAATTACAGCCATTTATCGAGGCAAACTACAAGGTTAACTCTGATAAAACCATAATAGGCCAATCTCTGGGCGGACTTTTAGCCACCGAAATTTTAATGAAAAAGCCAGATTTATTTGACGATTACATCATAGTGAGCCCTTCATTATGGTGGGATAAGGAGCAAATGATAGGTAAAGCAGCTTCATATTTTAAAACTCATCAAGAGCTGGAAAAGAGGATTTTCGTCTCTTTAGGAAAAGAGCACCCTACCATGCATAAAGTGGCAGAGGAGCTAGTATCGGCCATAAAAAATTCTGGAAATGATAAGCTGGAGTATTACTTTCAGCCCATATTAGAAGAAGACCATGCAACAATCCTTCATAAGGCGGCTTATCAGGCTTTCACGGCATTTAATCCAAAGGAGACAGAATAAAATGAGAATACGCATTGCAGCATTTTTAATGCTAATTACTATTTATGGAGTTCAAGCCCAAAATCTGGCAGGAAAGAAAATTTACGAAGTGGGAGCTACTGCATTTTTTCTAAATATGGACAGTACTACTTTGGAATCGGATTTTAATATCAGGCCTAATCTGGGTGTCACTTTTATTACCAAGAAATCTTTTATTCACGGGATTTCGGTCAGAGAAATATGGTTAAAGGAAAAGTATTTTGAAGGAGTAAATAGTGGAAGATATGTTTATGACACGAAAATAAAGGAGACTAATATATCTATTAAATACGAATTTGGTATTCCATTAACTAATAATGGAAGTTTATTGCCATATTTTTCAATTGGGTTAATTCCAGAATATACTTCCTATTTTTCTCGGCCAACTAATGAAAGTACTTATGATCGTCACCTGCGGTTTTATAATCTATATACTGAAATTAATGCTCATTGTCTATTTATCTTAAAACAGAAATACTCTTTGAATTTATCGGGTTCCATTAAAATCAATCGTTTCTATAGGGAAAGCATAAGAATTTATAACCCTAACATTCGTAAAAATCAACAAGAAAGAGGAGATAACCATAACCAGTGGTTTCCAGAAGTCTTCGAAGTAAAACTGTCGCTAGGTATAATTCACTAACCATGAAAGCTTTTATTGTTTACGCTCACCCCAGTAAAAAGTCCTTTACTTATCAGGTTTTGAGTCATCTTGTAGATGGTCTAAAGGCAGGCGGACACGCTGTAGAAGTGTCAGATTTGTATGAGATGGGTTTTCAATCGGATATGTCGGAGGTAGAGTATGAGCGGGAGGGTTTTGCTAATACTGATCTGCCGATACCTGTAGATGTGCAGATAGAGCAGGAGAAAATCCAATGGGCTGATGTCATCATTTTCGTTTATCCTGTATGGTGGAGCGACTGTCCTGCGAAATTAAAGGGCTGGTTTGATAGGATCTACACAGTGGGTTATGCCTACGGCTATGATGAGCAGGGTCATAAACTGATCAGGATGAATAAGCCCAGGCTGGGGCTGGCCTTATGTACCGCTGGTCATCCCAATGAATTTCTAGACCAAATAGGCATAGCAGAGAGCATGCGAAATGTTATGGTAGATGACCGTTTAGGAAATAGATTTGAAAAGAAACAGATGATTATCCTGGGAGGAACACTGGATATGGACCAGGTAGGAGAAGCTCATCTGCAGAAGGCCTTCAACATTGGGAAAGATTTAGATGATTTATGTCAGGAATAATTTAAAATCCACTGCTCTTTATTTGTGGTTAAAAATTCCTGATTTAATATTGCAGCTTAACCATGAAGTTAGCAAGTATCATAGGAGCATATGTATTAGCCGGGCTGTTATTTATACAGGCCTTTCAAGCACCTATTGTATACATGGCTTTCAAAATTCAGCAAGATTACATTGCAGCTAATCTTTGTGAAAATCGCTATGAACCTATCACGGTTTGTCGTGGTAGCTGCGTTCTTAAAGAAGATTTACAAGTGGTTTTTGATCAGGAGGCTGGTAAGTCTACCGCACCTCAAAGACTGAAAGTGGAAACGTCTGTTTATTGCATTCATGATTTCCTGACCTTACAGGATCGTGAGTTTCGTATTACCCATGATGAAGGCAATACCACCTACGCTGACCAGCTAGTCTCTTCATTTATTTCGGATTTCTTTGTCCCACCCCGGGGTTAAAAGCTAATTATTCATTTCAGATTTATAGGCTTTATCAAAAGTATAATTTACAGACTTGTAGAATTTCGTTTTGATTCAAAGTCATCGGTAAACGGTTTATAATCAATTGTTTACTGTAATTCTAATTTAAATATTTTGCTTCAGGTAGCAGATAAATGCAGGCAATGATGCATGCTTTGTACTTTCTATTTGTAGCAACTCACTTCAATGGCAGGAGTTTTTTTGACCTTCAATTTAAGGCTGAACAGACTTGTGCGGCATTGAATGTGATCAATGATAATTAACTAAATACACATGAAAACGATAAAATATTTATATATACTTCTTCTATTTCCTTTATTCATAGCTTGTGGGGATGATGATGGCGGTGAGAATAATGCTGCTTCTGGTGAAATGGTTATCGAGTTTGATAACAGAGTTGCAGGAACTAACCTTTCACTCAACACTACCGATTATCCATATATGAATAGCCTGGATCAAAGCTTTAAAGTGACTAAGCTGAGATACTATATCAGCAACTTCATTTTGCATAACGCTGATGGTACCTCTTTCACCATGCCACTTTCAGAAGACGGCGCAGAAGGTTACTATTTGGTGGATGAATCACAGCCAGCTAGTACAGAAATTACTTTATCAGATATACCTGAGGGTGATTACACTGGTTTTACCTTCACCATTGGTGTAGATGCCGATCGCGTTAAGGAAGGGGCACAAACCGGAGCCCTTGATGTAACTAATAACATGTTTTGGGGCTGGAATATGGGCTACATTTTTATGCAATTTGAGGGTGAGTCACCAGAATCTACAGAAGATGGTCAGGTGCTTCAGTATCATATGGGCGGCTATAAGTCAGACCCTGACAACCCAAACTTGGTAGATAACATTAAGATGACCACTTTGTCTGGTGAGTTTACCATAGCTTCTAATCTTAAGCCACAAGCGCATATTGTAGTAGATGTGAAGAAATTCTTTGACAGCCCTAACGTAATAGACTTTAGCTCAAATGCCAGCAGACATTCTCCTGCAGCAGCGGCTGAGATAGCAGAAAATTATGTCAATGCCTTTGTCTTAGATCACATTCATGCGGACTAACAACCTATGGAGAGTGCTGTGCGTCAGTGTATTATTCTGGCTCACAGCCTGCTCTTCCAGTGAAGAGGTGGAGGCTTCATGGCAATTAGATGCACCCGATTATTTTCCTGAAATGGTTTACCCTTTGGATAATAATGAGGTGACAGAAAAAGGCTTTGAACTAGGAAGAATGCTGTTTTTCGAAACCAGAATTTCTAGTGATGGTACTGTGTCATGTGGTACATGCCATCAGCCCTTAAAAGCTTTTTCCGATCCGGTACACACCTTAAGTGTAGGGGTAGAAGGCAGGCATGGCACGCGCAATGCTCCAGGAATATTTAACATGGCCTTTCAAAATCATTTCTTTTGGGATGGTGGGGTGAATCATCTGGACTTTGTGCCGGTAAATGCTATTACCAATGAGCTGGAGATGGATGAAACGGTAGCCGGAGTAGTTCAAAAGCTCAATGAGCTACCAGAATATCGGTCCCGTTTCAATGATGTTTTTCAAAAAGACTCCATTGATAGCCAACAGGTACTCCACGCGCTCTCTCAGTTTATGATGATGCTGGTCTCAGATCAATCGCCTTATGATAAATATCTCAGAGGTGAATATGAGCTTACTGCTGCCGAAAGCAGAGGCATGTTGCTATTTGAAAAGAACTGTACCGAATGCCATAGCGGCACATTATTTACTGATGAAAGCTTTAGAAATAATGGCCTTGATAATGATTTCACCAATGACCTGGGCCGAGCCAGAATCACGGAATACGAGGGAGATGAAGGCAAGTTTAAAGTACCATCATTAAGAAATGTGCAGCTCACCAACCCATACATGCATGATGGTAGATTCAGCACTTTGGAAGAAGTGCTTGACCATTATGCAGGACGGGTGAAGCCCAGTAAAACATTGGATGCGTCATTATTGAAAGAAGGTGAACAGCCGGGCATCGGGCTATCGGATGACGAGAAATCAGATATTATCACTTTTTTGAAAACCCTTACTGATCGTGAGTTTGTCAGCGATTCCAGGTTTTTTGATCCTAACTAATTCAAGCATGAAAAAATATATCATAATCATATGTCTACTCATCGGGCTGGCATTAACATCCGCTAAAGCTTGTGATGTTTGTGGCTGTTCTTTGGGCGGCAATTACTTTGGAATATTGCCTCAGTATAATAAAAATTTCATCGGTCTCCGGTGGAGTCAGGCTAAATTTTATGCACACATGAATCATAACAGCGAATACTTAAATGAGGAGTATTCTCATGATACCTATAGCAAAGTAGAGTTGTGGGGCAGGTTCTATGTGGGCAAGAAATTACAGGTAATGGCCTTCGTTCCTTATGGCTATAATAACATGGATGGCACCGAGCAGAAGGTGAGTAATAGCGGCTTGGGTGACGTTACATTATTGGCTAATTACATGATTTTAAATACCGGTGATGACGATCAGAAAATGTTGAAACACACCTGGATGGTCGGGGGAGGAGTAAAGCTACCCACCGGAGAAAATGATTTTCAGGATAATGGTGTCCTGGTTAATAGAAACTTTCAGTTGGGCACGGGGAGCACCGATTTTTTACTGTCCTCTGTATACACCGTACGGTATAATAAAATAGGGTTTAACGCAGAGACAGGTTATAAGATAAATACCAGAAATTCAGATGATTATCTATTTGGGAATCAGTTTCATGCTTCCGGTCAGTTTTTCTATTGGCAAAATGTGAAAAGCGTAGCCTTATTGCCAAATGCAGGTCTGTATTATGAAAGTGCTGAAAGGCATCAGGATGGTGAAGTACTACAGGCCAACACAGGTGGAAGTGCTATGCTGCTTACCGCTGGGTTAGAAACCTATGTGAAGAGAATTTCCGTTGGGGTGAATTATAAGTATCCTCTAAGCCAGAAGTTTAATAGCGATGATGTGGCCAGTATTGAGAGCAAACAGCGCTGGATGTTATCGGTTACTTATAACTTCTGATAAAGTAATAATATGATATTAGAGGCGTTTCAAGTTTCTAATATCATATTAAACTGTTTTTAATGTCTATGAGATTAACATCTAAATCCTTATCTATCAGCTTATTATTGACCTCCATTATTTCAATTACTTCGTGCGGCGATAGTGACAGCCCCGAGCAATTGGGGATTGTTCTGTATGATCAGGAAATGCGAGATTTTGTAATCGGCATCAGTAAGTATGCTAAAGCTTCTGATCCTAATTTTATAGTTATACCACAAAATGGTCAGGAATTAATTACCGAGTTTGGTAATGTGGAGAACGACGTGCAAATGGACTATGTCAATGCCATTGATGCCACCGGCAGGGAGGATATGTTTTATGGTTATGATAATGATGATGAACAAACTCCTGAAGATGAGAAGCAGTATTTATTAGATTTTTGTCTATTGTTCGAGCAAAATGGAGTAGAAGTTCTCACCACAGATTATTGCTCAACCCCAGCTAAAATGGACGATTCGTATGCAAAGAATGAGGCCAATGGCTTTATTTCATTTGCAGCAGATGAGCGTGATCTCAATAGTATTCCAGCATACCCACAAACTCCTTATAATGAGAATGATGATGATATTACCAACATTTCAGAGGCTAGGAATTTTCTCTATCTGATCAATAGCGAGAATTATAATACTAAGGCTGATTTTTTAGGGGCTATCGCCGAGACTAATTATGATGCTGTAATCATGGATCTTTTTCATAATGAAGAAGCATTTAACACTCAGGAACTGCAGCAAATAAGAACGAAGAAGAATGGTGGTAAGCGTTTGCTGCTATGTTATATGAGCATTGGGGAAGCTGAAGATTATCGATATTATTGGAATGAATCATGGCAGGTTGGCAACCCTAAATTTATTGCTGCGGAAAATCCGGATTGGGAAGGGAATTATAAAGTGAGATACTGGCAAGAAGAATGGCAACAAGTAATTTATGGAAATGAAAATGCCTATTTGGATAAAATATTAACCGCTGGCTTTAATGGTGTTTATCTGGACATTATAGATGCATTCGAGTATTTTAGAGAGAATGAATAAGATTTAGTGCCTTAAAAAGAATGTTTTAAGGCACTAAACCCATTAAACCTGACTCATACCACCATCTACATTTAGTTCTATCCCATTGATAAAGGTGGCTCCGCTTGAAGCCAGAAATAGTACCGATTGTGCTATTTCATCGCAGTTGCCATACCGCTTTAATGGTACTTGCTCGGTGAACCCTCGACCCATGGCGTCGTATTCTTCGCTGCTCAAATTCATTTTCCTGAATATCTCAGTTTCCACCGGCCCGGGCGCTATGCTTATAGTCCTTATATTTTTTTCAGCCAGCTCGTTAGCCAGCACCCTGCTTAGCGATCTTAACGCCGCTTTGGTGGCTGCATATACGCTGGTATTGGTGTAACCTTTGCATCCTGCTACGCTGGTATTACTAATAATTACACCACCGGGATTAATGAAGGGAAGCGCCTCTTTGATAGTGAAAAATGGCCCTTTTACATTGATGTTGAAGTGTTCATCAAAATGATCTTCAGAGATGAGTCCTATGGGTCTGAATTTGGCTATTCCTGCATTCAGAAAAAGAATATCCAGGTGACCAAAAGTATCTATGGTTTTGTGGATAGCTGTTTTATTAGCGTCAAGATTGCCCGCGTCTGCAAGTATGGCTATGGCATCGCCTCCAATTTTTTCCAGAGCTTCATCCAAGGCCTCTTGCCGCCGACCGGTTATGGCCACTTTTGCGCCTTCTTCTATAAACAATTTCGCAGTGGCTAAGCCTATGCCACTATTCCCGCCAGTAATTAGAGCAACTTTACCTTTTAATGTGTCCATTCAGATTGTATTTAAGTGTATTAGATAAAGTTCCTGAACATTAAAGGCAGTAAAAAAGCAATCCGATTAATTGCCTAGCGATGAATGATTTCTGCTAAAATTCAATCAGATCACTGTGGAGGATGGCGAGGTGGAGACATACCAATAGGACAAAATCATGTAGGCGTGTGAGATGAACCGTAATTTATATGATTATTTTTATTAAAATTTAAAATATTACACCAATATGAAATAAGTAAATCCGGCGTAAGCGCAGGATTTACTTATTTATAAATGCTAAACCTGACTTAAGCCGCCGTCTACTTCAAACTCAACTCCGTTGATAAAAGAGGCGTCATCAGAAGCTAAAAACAGAACTGTTTTTGCTATTTCTTCTGATTTACCCATTCTACCAAGAGGCACTTGTTGTGCAAAACCTTTACCCATTTCATCTACCTGATCTGCCGGAATGTCCATTTTACTGAAGATTGGAGTTTCTATAGGGCCGGGCGCTACACTTACCGTTCTGATTTTCTTTTCAGCCAGCTCATTAGCCAATACTCTGCTTAATGATCTTAGTGCTGCTTTGGTGGCAGAATACACCCCTGATCCGCTGAAACCTTTCTGGCCTACCACGGAAGTAGTGCTGATGATAGCACCTCCTTCATTCATATAAGGAAGGGCTTCTTTAATGGTGAAGAATGGCCCTTTTACATTAATGTTAAAATGCTCATCAAAGTGATTTTCGGTGATGTCTAAAATCGGTGAGAACTTAGCTACACCAGCATTTAGAAACAAAATATCTATGTTTCCGAATGCTTCTACGGTTTTTATTACCGCCTCTTTGTTGGCAGGAATGTCCTTAGCATCTGCAAGTACAGCCACCGCATCTCCACCTATTTCTTTAATGGCCTCATTCAGAGCTTCTTGTCTTCTGCCGGTGATTACCACCTTGGCACCTTCTTGTACAAAAAGCTTGGCGGTAGCTAAGCCTATTCCGCTATTGCCACCAGTGATTAAAGCCACTTTTCCTTCTAATCTTTTCATAGTTAATTTTATTTGGAATGTTCATTTCAAATAACGGTATATTGAAATGAACGTTTCAAATAAGATGAAAAAAATTAGAGGTTGTTTAATATTTGTTTTGTAATGATCTGAATTTCAGAACATTCTTTCGCAATCATACTGGTGATCATAAGCCCTTGAATACTAGAGAATAAGTAGAGGGCGAGTGCTTTAGCGTCTTTAGAAGGATCAATTTCGTTCTGTTGCTGTGCTTTCTTAATCAGACTCGTAAAGAAACTAGTCAGCTTTTCTTTATTGCTTACTAAAAACTCATGCACTTGTGGATCTACGCTGCTTAATTCGGAGGTACAATTGGCCAAAAAACAGCCGTTATGATTTTGCTCTTCCATCAGTCCATCGCGTATGCTTTGGAAGAAGTTAATTAAGGCGGCCTTAGGTGATTCCTGTTGTTTTATGTAATTCTGCCATAGCTCGCTTTGATGGCACTGGTAGTGACTTAAAGATTCCATATACAGCTGATACTTGTCACCAAAGGAATTATACAGGCTGGATCTGTTCAGACCAGTGGTGTCCACCAAATCCTGCATGGAAGTGCCATTGTAGCCCTTTCTCCAGAAAAGGTCGGTGACTTTTTCCAGTACTTCATCTCGATTAAATAACACAGTCTTAGGCATGATGATCGAACATTCTGACCCACTAATAAGTTTCTAATATAGAATCAACGCCAGCAAAAATACTCAATTAACAGCTGATAGTTAGAGATTTAGTATAGGAAGAAGATAAATAGATTGACTTGAGTTATATTTTATTGTCAAAAATTATTAATTTAAGGGTATGAGAATCGCATATAGTAAAAAACATATTAACATAACTTTATACTCTGCCATTTTTCTGGCACTTCCCATTGTCATTGCCATAGTTTCGGGAGAGCAATTCTCCGGCAATATAATTTCCTGGTGTTTGTTCTCATTGATTTCGTTTTCAGTTTATTTTTATCAAAGATATTTTAAGTACGTTACCATAGAAAACGGATTCATCAATGAAAATGGTCCTTTTGGTAAAAAGCTGGCTTTAGATAAAATTAAACAGATAAGAGAATTTGCTGGCGATTACATACTGTCTACTGATGATAAATCCATGACTATCAATACTCAGATTGTAGCCAAAGATTCGCTTCCCCTTCTTAAAAATTCACTACAACAGCTGAATGTGGATTGGAAATAATTTATTTCCTGAAATGCATGCAACCTTTAAATAGAGCACTGGTCTTTTAAGCGAACTTGATTTTCAGCGGTTTTTTGTTACCATTCTGAAAATCTTGAGTATACCTTAAAAAAATCGACCACCATGCTTAAGAATTACTTACTGGTTACTATTCGCAACCTCCTTAAAAATCGTGTTTATTCATTTATTAACATCACTGGTCTTGCCATAGGTATAGCTTGTGCGGTGCTAATACTTCTATGGGTGCAGCATGAGACATCATTTGACAAATTCATTCCAAAGGAAGATCGGCTATATCAGGTATGGGCTAATGCAGACTTTGATGGCAAGATTAATAGCTGGCGTTCGGTGCCGCTACCTACGTATGAAGCACTGAAGGATAGGCATGTGAACATTGTTAATTCTGCTGTAGCAGGGTGGGGGAGTACACATTTGCTGAAATGGGAAGACACCAGGTTCAATAAAGATGGCTATGCAGTAAGTGAGGAATTCCTGGAAATGTTTGAATACCCTTTATTAGAAGGAGATGCGTCTACCGTTCTGGATGATCCTTATTCCATAGTTATTACAGAATCTTTGGCGAAAGCCTTGTTCGGTAAGGAAGACGCCATGGGTAAATTGGTGCGAATAGATGATGCAAATGATTTGAAGGTTACAGGAATTTTAAAGGATATCCCTAGTAATTCTTCTTTTCAATTTGAATATCTCTTCCCCTGGAAATTTAGAGCTATTGTGGAAGAATGGGTAGTAAATAATCAGGATAACTGGGGTAACTATTCTTTTCAGGTTTATGTGGAAATTGATGATGCGGACCATGAAGAGGCTGTAAGTGAGTCAGTAGCGCCTATGCTTACTGAAAATGGTCAGGATGATATGCCTAGAACATTTTTCTTGCTCCCATTATCAGAGTGGAGGCTCAATTCAAATTTTGAAAATGGCGAAGCCACCGGGGGTATGGGCGATTATGTTAAATTATTTACCATTATCGCGGTGTTTATTTTGTTGATTGCCTGTATCAACTTCATGAACCTGGCCACTGCAAGGTCTGAGAGAAGGGCAAAAGAAGTAGGGGTAAGAAAGAGCGTAGGTTCTGGACGAATAGAATTGATACTTCAATTTATAGGCGAATCGGTTTTTATTACCTTCATCTCCTATGTTTTAGCTATTCTGGTTTCTCAACTTCTATTGCCTTATTATAATCAGCTGGTAGAGAAGGATTTAACTATAGATTATTTATCTCTGGAATTTTGGATGGTTTCATTGGGCTTTATAGTCCTGGTAGGTGTTGTGGCTGGGAGCTATCCGGCATTTTACTTATCCTCTTTTCAGCCGGTTAAGGTGCTGAAGGGGAAAGTTAAAGTAGGTAAAAATGCCAGTACACCCAGAAAGGTTTTGGTTACGTTACAGTTTGGCTTTGCCATATTGCTCATCATCGGTACTGCCGTGATTTATAAGCAGATACAGCTAGTACAAAGCAGAGATTTAGGGTATGAGCAGGAAAATTTGCTTAGCATACCTATGAACAATGAAATGATAAAGAACTACCGGCCACTGAAGTTAGAACTTCAAAGTTCAGGACTGGTAGAGTCGGTTACAAAGTCTAATAGTTCTATTACCTCCATCAATTCTAATAACTTTCTTGGTTGGCCCGGTAAGCCGGAAGATTTAAAAGTGATCTTCACCACCATTGCCACTGAGTATGACTATACTAAAACGATGGGCATCAAAGTGCTGGAAGGACGTGATTTTTCAGAGGATTTTAAAAGCGATACTTCAGCCATAGTTATCAATAAAGCAGCCTTAGATTTAATGGATCTGGAAGAGCCGATTGGTACTCAGCTTGACTTATGGGGCAGTAAAAGAACATTAATAGGTGTGGTGGATAATACGCTTATGGGTTCTCCCTATGATCCTGTAAAACCCATGTTTATAGTAATTGATAGAGAGTGGAGCGATAATTTGGTTACTTTGAGGCTCAGCAAAACTAACGATCTGCAGGCGTCAGTAGCTCAGGTAAAGTCTATTTTTGAAAAGTATAATCCGGCCTATCCATTTGAGTATCGCTTTGTAGATGAGGACTTTGCCAAGAAATTTACCACCATAAATCTTACTAGTAGACTAGCGGCCATATTTGCCGGCCTAGCCATATTCATCACTGGGTTGGGGCTGTTTGGTTTAGCTAGTTTCACAGCAGAGCAGCGTACTAAAGAAATAGGCATAAGAAAAGTCTTGGGTGCATCAGTGAGCAGTTTGGTAGCGCTGGTTTCGGCAGAGTTTTCTAAGCTGGTGATCATCTCTTTCGTGATTTTTGCACCATTAGCCTGGTGGCTGCTCAACTCATATTTGCAGCGCTACACCATCCGTACAGACATTGATTGGTGGGTGTTCCCAGCCACTGGTTGCATAGCACTTGCCTTTGCAGTAATGATAGTGGCGAACCAGGCTTGGGGGGCAGCACGCTCTAATCCCGTGAAGTCTTTGAGAAGCGAATAGCTAAAAATACTTGATTTGTTTAGTGAAAAATTCGTAGGTTAGAGTATAATTTCTCTAACCTATGATCTTATTAGAAGGAGATGTGGGTTATTATAAGGTCCTTATAATTCCCATTTCTTTATTTACAGCAGCCATTCTCTTTGGCTTACACAGATGGATTAAGCGTGCCCCTTACTTTCAAAAACTAAGGACCATGCTCGACGTATTTCCTTCCTATGTAAAGCTGATCATGCTAGTGCCATTTACCATGTTTGTAATGAGCCTGGTAGTTTCAGCGGTTTCACTAATGCTTTCTTATTAGTGTTTGAGCCAGGGTGGAGGGGAATTACATCAAAAGCATTTCAATTAATATTAGCTGTTCATAGCTTTTCGTAGCCTGCGACTACGAACTTTTCAATGATCACTAGTGTCTCTGACACGGTAATTTGATCAAAATTTTATTTTTTTATGGAATGGACTCCAATTACAAAAGAGGAAGTGCTCGACTTAATCAAACAGTCGGAAAATAGGCTAAACAACCAAATTCAACATTTCTGGAGCTTCATTCAAATTCCACTAGTAAAATGGTAAGAAAATGAATATGGTCAGGAAGGAGAAGGCTTTTGGGTAGTTGCAATTCTTGGTTCACAAGTTATTTGGTATAATGACATAGAAGAAGGCTTTAATATATCCGATTATTTTGAATATGGTACTATTAACGAGTACCAGTGCGAACAACTAGAGCTTCACGAACTTTTATTCAGATTAAGTCAAGAACAATAAATCTTACACCTGTTGCTGCCATGCTTGGCATGGTGGTATAATTATTACATTTTTTAGCACAGCCGCCAATTATTAAAGGATATTAAAAGGCTCACAAAACACTGCTATTCATTTTTAAAATGAAATTAATTAGATTGACCCATAAAAGAAATAAGGGAATGTTTTGTGTCTCTTATACGGATGTTGTAGGCTAGCAAATTAGAATGGAAAAATTCTCAAATAGCAGAACAGAATACTGGAATCAGATAATTGAAGAATTGTCAAACCGAAAAGATATTAAATCTCAACGTTTGCGATTCCAATACATTGAACTTGGACAGCTTCTGACTCATGCATTTTCAATTACTCAATTTGAAGGAAAAACAAGCAGCCTGAAACTCGCAATCTGGAACGCTGAATTTGACAATAAGAGATTTGACAAAGGGATTTATAATCTTGATCGACTCGCAGTTACAAATCATGATATAGCATTGAATCCAGTTGAGTTAAATAAGCTTGAAGGGCTATTAAAATTAGATTTGGAGCTAACCAATTGGGGCGGAATTACGCTAGATGGATTGTTCTGCCAATTTGAATTAGGGGATAAAAAACTTGAATGGAATTCGAATCAGGAAATCAATAATAATCTAATTAGCCTGATCGAGTTTTTGAGAAGCAAAGCCAGCCTACAACATCAGCTAGCCACAACCGGGTGGAAAACAGAGCCTGGAAGCTAGTTGCTCTAACGATAGGAAATTGTAACTTGAAAAGAAAACGCAAACAAGTGCCCGGCCTGATGGCTAGCCTTGGCGTTACCAAACATAGTTATTTGAAACACCGCCAAATCATTGATTTGGCTTTTAAGAATGAATAAATTAAAAACAAAATAAACCATTTGGCTCGGAGCAACTCGATAGTTCAGTGCTTTTTACTGCCCTACTTGCCATATACAAATCGTTAGGGTGCATTCATTAAGACACAGTTTGGAAGAATAGAGCATAAAATTGATATTAGAAATGATTACTAATTAGAGATAAACCTGGTTTTAAAAAAGGAAAAAATGAAGAAATTATTTGGTGCAATTACGTTAATTCTAACAGTTTGCAATTTGTTTGGACAGACAGTTGAGAGATGTGATTCAACAAAAGCATTCTGGATTATCGAAAAAGATAAATCAACTTATACTATTAAGATACTAGGCGATGTAAAAACTACTGAAAGAAAAAATGTAATATCGGTGGATATGTATGCTCTTCAATATTTGATAGTTGATACTGCCAATTATGTGATTGAAGGAAAATCATTAACAGAATTACAGATTCTCGCAAATTATGTTTCAAGTGAAGTAAATTATATGTCGAGACAGTTCCAAACAAAACTTGAGGCACAGATGCAAAAAGCCCCATTATCAAGTGATAAGGATGTCCTTATTTGGTGGTACAAGATGCCTGATGGAATGAATGAAGAAGTATCAAATCAATTATTTGCATGTATTATTATGGACGACAAGATTTTTGGATTAGCAAGTCCTCAATTTATTGACCAAAAATTTGAAGATATTCGAGACTTTTTAATGGATAATATAAGTACACTAAAAAGGGTAGAGAATAAAAAGGAATTGAAGAAATTATGTGAATAGAAGAACGACACCCTAACAATGTGTATAGTGCATGCGGGTTTCAGAGGTTTTCGACTCACTCACTGACAAATGGAGTAAAGAAAAAGACGATGAATTTTGGTTTGAAATGGAAAAACATGAAGATGATTGGAATATCCTTCGAGAAAAATCTAAGGCAGCACTGAAATTGCTTATCAGTGATGAATTAACTGTTGAGGTTAAGCATGCAAATGAATTAGATGAAAAAGGGAATATTGTTATCCAGAGAACTGAAACTAAACTAAAAGAAAAGTAAAAGACACCACAGCACTATGTGAAAATGCATTAAAACGCATTTTAAATTAAACGTTGTAAGTCATTAAAAAGTATAATTATTAAGCATCAGGTGATGAACTAGATGTTGATCTGACCAATAAAATGGATAAAAATATAGGACTCAGTGGATATATTCATCAAGGAAATCTAGATGAAGCAAATAGATTAATTTTGATGGGCGCAGATATAAATGTGAAATATGATTATGACACAAGACCAATTATAGCAGCAATAAATTCAGATAAAACAGAAGTTTTACAGTTTGTTATAGATCAAGGAGCTGATGTTAATATTGACATGGGGAATCCAACCAGATTGATGTTTGATTATGTAATAGATGGCATGATTCAAAGTGAGAGGGATCAACCTTATCCTGAAGACATTGAAAAATTAAAGCTACTTATTGATAATGGCGCAAATATTAATTTAATGGATAATACCGGAAAGCGTCCAATTGATATAATTAAAATCTATGGGACAACCGAAGAAAGTCTTAAAAAATTGAAATCATTTTTCCGTCCAATAATACCAGAAATAGATGATTATATATAATATTAAAACGCTAGCTTTTCGTAGTCTGTGACTACGAACTTTTCAATGATCACTAGTGTCTCTGACACGGTATTGAATAACTCATTTAGAATAGGAAATCAGTCAGCCATTGATTAAACCCTGCTATTCATTTTAAAAATTAAATTAATTAGATTGACCCATTAAAGAGATAAGAGAATGTTATGTGTCTCTTATATGGATGTTGACATCAATTACTGCATGACTGAAAAAGAAAATAAGAAAGAGCAAATATGGATGACAGTCTTTACAGTCATCAAAGAAGAAAACGTATCATTTAATCTTCCTAAAGGGTGGAAACTAAGTCATAGAGTATTCTATGATTATACTGATCAAAAAGTCGGAGAAATTGGACAAGGTTTAACAGAGATGGAAAGTGGCAAGGAATTTATTGACACCTACATTAATGGATTTGTAGATGATATGCCGACTACTACCTTTGTTAAAGGTGATACGTTAGTTTTGGGTCAAACAAAGTGGTTCTATGCCCTAAGAAGAAGCGAATGGGAAACCGATATAGTATCATCGGCTAAACTGACCTTGGATAAGATCTACAATTCTCACCCTGATTTCAACCCAAGGCAGATGGACGATGGCAACTACTTAATCGAGTATACTCAACCAGCATTTACAATCGTGTTTAAGGACGAAATAGAGAGCAATTGGGAGTACATAAACGAAAATCATCAAAGCGGTATTTGTGGTGATGAGGTTTTGATAAATGCTCAAGGACAAATAAACGTTTTCGATAAAGTTGGAAAAATAAGCCTTTACGGAAGAAGCAAAATGTTTATGGATGCTCAATTTCCAAAGGTTTCATTAAAATTTGACAAGAAGTAAAACTTGTACACAACAAAACCTAAACTGCATTAAAATGCAGTTTGTCTAAAACGTTATAGGTAACAGTTAGATGATTAAGAGATACATATACTTACTTTTAGGGGTTACATTTCTTGTAATTTCTTTTCTTTTTGTTGGCGTATATCAGCACGATGAATTCGGTGAATTCAGTTTTTTTACCAAATATCGACCGACAACACAGCTCTATTTTTATTCTCCAATAGGAATGCAGTCACTTCAATTATCAGATTTGACTAACGATCAACAGCAAAACGAAATAGCATTCAAAGAATTTATCATTGACACTCATATTCAGTTTAAAGGGGATCCTTTATGGTTTATTCCTCCAATCCTGCTTCAATTAACATTGACCTTTTTTACATTCGGTTTGTTCTACTTTCGAAGTGCTAATATCAAAACTTTGACTTTTCACTTTTTATCGCTATTCATTTTGACAGGGCTAGCTATGACGCTCATGTTGATATTCATAAGCAGATTTTCAATTATAGCTGTTCCTGCAGTTATTCTACTTTGTAACTATTACATGGCGAAAATATTAACTAAAAAGCTACGTCCAACATCAACTAAACGGCATAGCGGGCAGTTAGCGAATTGACAAGTGTCTCTAACACGGTATTGAATAACTCATTTAGAATAAGAAATCAGTCACCCATTCATTTTCTCATCATTTGGGCTATTTGTGAACTTACAGCATTGCGCCAAGCAAAATGTGGTTAATTTTTAAGTCGGAGTCATAGTTGCACTCCCTCAAATTTAATATTGATTCTTACTTTTTTGTATTAGATTGCACGCTTTAAAACTTACTAAAGGGATAGTTTTTCTATTCTGAAACCTCAAATCTTATTACATGAATCCAGTGTTAAACCACAATCTGTTCTTGATTAAAGAGCATGTGGGCATGTTTAAAGCGGCCAATAACTATGATATTTACAATCCTCAGACTCAGGAGATGATCATGACCTGTAGAGAGGATGGGCTTAATTTTTTTACCAAAATGTTCAGGTTTACTGATTATAAAAGGATGACTCCTTTTCATGTAGAAATCAAGACCAGAACTGGTGAAAAAGTGCTGAGCGTTCGTAGAGGTATTTCTCTTTTTTTAAGTACTGTGGAGGTGTATGACGGCCAGGATAAGCTGGTGGGTAAATTCAAACAGAAGTTCTTCTCTATAGGCGGGAAGTTCAAGGTGCTGGATGCGAACGAAAAAGAGTTGTGCATGTTGAAAGGAAAGTGGACCAGTTGGGATTTTAAATTCGTAAGTGGCAATGAAGAGTTTGCCAGAATCAACAAAAAATGGGCAGGTATAGGGAAGGAGCTCTTTACTACTGCTGATAATTACATGCTTCAAATAGATGAGAAAGTGCCGCAGGATCATCCGTTGCGTATACTTATTTTAGCTGCGGTAATGTGTATTGATATGGTAATAAAAGAATAAGGATAATGGATACGGTTCAGGATCAACGTTTTAAAGGAGAAGATTTTACCCGAGGATTAGAAGCTGCCGAATATGACGGTTGTAGTTTCACCCAATGTATATTTTCAGAGGCTGACCTGAGCCGTATTACTTTTATGGATTGCGATTTTGATGGCTGTGACCTCAGCAATGTGAAAATGGCGGATGTGGCATTAAGAGAAGTGCGGTTTAAAAACTGTAAACTGATGGGTATTCACTTTGATGCCTGCAATGACTTTCTTTTCGATGTATCATTTGAAAATTGCCTTTTAAACTTCTCATCATTTTATAAAAAGTCATTAAAGAAAACCCGGCTTGCCCACTGTTCACTGCATGAAGTGGATTTGGTAGAGGCTGATATGTCTGAGAGCTTATTCCATGAGTGTGATTTTGCAGGAGCTACTTTTGACCGAACTAATCTTGATAAATCAGACATGACCACCTCTTTTAACTTTATGATTGATCCTGAGAACAATAAGCTTAAAAAGACCAAATTTTCTAAGGAGTCACTGGCCGGTCTGTTGGGTAAATATGATATTGTGATAAAATAATTTGTAATAAACCATGGCCTCATCACACTAGTAAAGAAAAACACTATGGAATCATTAATCTTATTTTTACTCGATGCTGCGGCTATAAAAAATATCCGTGCGGATAAAAGTGTAAGTATGAAGATGCTTAAAGCAATAGGTTTTTATTCGGCCTTGTTTTGTGTGCTTATCGTGCTTTTTACTTTGGTCTATTAGTCCTGTTCGGCCTTCTTTTTTTCAATATATTCATCCATTCTGGAGAGTAGTCGCCACCATTCTGAGCCATCGCTGCGGTAGTCTCTAATGGCACCGGCACGTACCAGTATTTTGCGTAGTTCATCATCTTCAAAGCCGCCCAAATGCTTCTTTAAAGTATCAAAAGAACGATCTGTATATGATTTATGACTCAGGAAGTGACGGGCCGTAGTTTCTGCTATAAAATCAGTTTTATCGGCTTCACGTCTTATTTGTAAGTCATGATTAAACTTTTGCCTTTGTAAAAAATAAGAAATCAGACCTCCTAATATTGTGCCTATCAAAGTGAAAATGGCCGTTTGCATATACCAATAATTTTAGCGACTCAATTTAAAAGGTCAGATTTCATTATCCAATAGTTATGAGCAAAAGGTTATTTTATGATGGTAAATTCATCAACTATTTTACCTGTCTCTGTGCCCAGAGCTTTGGCTTTAAGCGTTGTTCCGCAAATGTTTAGCTGTAAATAAGCCCACAGGTGATCGGCCTTGGCTACCAAATTAGGATGTCGGCAATTCTCAGGGTCTGGAGTGTAAGGAGTTGGGTCCGATCCTATTCCTCGTAACTTTCCGCCGCTGCCTACTGTAATGCTGATAAAGCCTTTAGGCATTTCATAAGTAACGATTTTACCAATATATTCGGCTATCGGCATTCCTTCGCCATCCATTGGGTTCAACCTTTCGTAGGTGTGGGCATGACCATTGAGCACAAGATCTACCCTGGCAGAATCAAAAACAGGATAAAGGCTCATCACATTTTCATAGTCTTGCTTGTAGGTGCATGATTTACCATTATGGTGTAATAATACCAGTGTCCATTCGCTATTTTGAGGGCGGCTTTTAAGGTCTTGTTTCAGCCATTCTACTTGTTTTTCATACTCATAGAGCTCACCAAATTTTGTGTCGAGTGCTATAAAATGCACTTTACCATAGTTGAAACTGTAATAATGCTCATTATGAGGTAGTTTCCATTCTTTTACATAATTGCTATCTGGTTCATGCCAATCATGGTTGCCCAGTAGCGCATAGGTCGGTACATATGGAAATACCTGATCAAAGTATTGGAAAAGGTTTTCGTCATACAGTTCACTGCGGCCGTCAGGATAAACAATATCACCTAATAATACACCAAATTCTAATGAGTCGATATGTGGGGCCAGGGCTTTGGCCAAAACATCAGGTGTTCCGCCATAATCTACAGGCTCACCTATATCACCCACAGCAAAGAAAGTGAAGGAAGTATCATTATCAGCAATGGGTGACCGGAACCAATAGGACTCAGAGCTTTTCAGTTGAATGTTGTTGGAGAATATTCTGTAATCATATTTACTGTTAGGCAGAATGTTTTTAATAACCACCTCATTTTCAGTTATTCCCGTGTTGGTAAGCCTGGTAGTACCGGTTGCTTTTTGCCATTCGGAACTTGAGTCATCTTTATATTCTACATGACATATTTCGGCGGTGTCCGTTCGCCATAAAATAGTAATGCTATCCTGGAAGGCGCACTGTAAATAGGGGCTTCTCAATAGTGTGGGGTGTGCTAGCTCTTTTTGAGGAGAGGTGCAGTAAGAAAAGAAAAATCCTAATGCCAAGATCAGGAGGGCATGTAAAACCTTTGTCTTTGTCATGTTTAAAAATACAAGAGTTTCACAGCTTTCAATCAGGTAGCGGTCTTACCCGATTAAAATGCTGTGAAACTCTAATTTTATTTAAAGAAAATGCTTACTGGTGCATTACTTTTACTGAGCTCACTTCGTCGTTCCAGCCTTCATTTCCAAGACAGTTGTCATTAGAAGTTCTGGTAAGTGTGCTTCCTGAAAAGTTATTATTCCAGTATAAAACTATTTTATAACCGCTTTCTACTCTTAAAGAAGAAACATCATCATTAGATAATCCTAAGCTCTCTAGTTGGCCAAGTGTATAATCACCCACCGGAAGAGATACAGCATAGCCTTTAAAGTCACAATCCTGATAAAGAGTGGCTACACCGCCGCCATTCGGGTTGTAAGTATTGCTGGTATACACATGCGATATATTGCCGATGCCATCAAAGTAATTGTCAAAAAGTTTGGCCGGATCAGTAGCCATTTCACCTCCTTGAACTATTCCATCATTACCATCATTCCAGGCCCAGGGAGCATTAGCGCCGCCATCTTTAAAGTTGTTTCCTTTAAAGCCACCGCCTGCATTATAAAAAAGGTTAGTGTTAAATCTCTGAGCCCAAAGTCCGCCATTTTCAAATATGTTTACCAGCTTATATTCTACATAGTTATCATAATTGTCAGCTGGTTTCTGAGCTACATCACTCATAGAAGGATAATAGATGATGCCATCACCGTTGATGTTATTTTGAGGCCATGCTTTAAGACCATGACCCTTAGCTTCTTGCGCAGTTACCGGGTGCATAGCTCCAGCGTGGTTAGCTAATTGTAATGTGCCATCAATATTCTCTTTACCATTGGTTAATGGACTACCTGAAGTAGTGTATGAATAGAAATCAGAATGACTCACTGTAACCGCACCTTGTAATGACCCATATGTGCTTCCATTCTTTTGAACCATCATTAAAATACCCTCAAGATCATTCTCGTGCTGATCCAGGCTGTATAAAAAAGGATTGTCTGTCCAGTCTCTTGGGTGAAAGAAAGCATATATAAGGTACCAGTGCGTAGAGGTTTCTACTACAGAATAGTATACATGAGCATACAGAGAATTGCCGTAAGCAGATACGTTTTCCCAGTTGTTAAGTGCATTCCAGTCGCCATCATAGTTAATAGCCGAAATGTAATCAGATTTCCCGCCTTCAGCATAAGTGCCGGAAGCGTCTACATCCATGTAGTGAATAGGTGCCCATCTTTTAGCCAGGTCATCAGAAAAGCGAGCTGTAGAGCTTGTTTTATTTAAGACTGATTCCTGTTCAGTTTTAGTAGAGCTGACCTCTTCCAGCATACTGTCTTTACATGAAATGATGGTGATAAAGCACAGGGCAAATATAGCCTTGCTGAATAATGAAATACGATTCAGATTTTGCATTGATTTGGTATTTGTTTTAAATGCCGAAGTGCTTTTTAGGCAGGCCTTAGCTTATATAGGTACTCAGACATTTGGGTTAAGATTGATTAATAAAAAATCCACGTGGTATTTCAAGTGCCGAAATTAGCATGGTGGATCAGCTGTGCCAAAAATGTGGGGTTAACGGTTTGTTAAGAGATTGCGACTAACAGTTAATACTAATCTAAAGGGCTGGACCAGAGCGACTTCATAGTGTGAGGGCTTAACCTAAAATATAATCTCTCAATAAAGTAATGTGAAAATTTTAATAAAATTTTGTTTTAACTATTAGAGGTGCAATATTTGAGGTTTAATAGGTAGGCTTTATGAGATTTTTAGTTGTAATGGCATTGTTTTTCATTGCCGGGCAATCCTTTGCTCAGTCAGATGCTATATTACTGAACTATGATACAGATATTATCATCAAAAGCAATGGTGATATGGTGGAGCAGGTGTCTGTAGCTTATGAAATTTATAGTAGTGATTATAACTGGCTCGGAGAGGTAAGTCTACCATATTCTAAAGATGAGAGCTTAGATCTTTTAGAAGCAAATATTCTTGATACAAGAGGAAATATTACTCGTAAACTCAAGAAAAAAGATATTTCAGTTCATAGTGATCTTACCACAGATACCTTTCATGATGATCAGTTGGTGCTGGAGTTTACACTTCAAGGTCATGAATATCCTTACAGATTAGAGTACAAATACCAGCGGACCACTAAAGATTATTTTTATATCGCCCATTGGCTACCTTACTATTCGTCAAATGTCTCGGTGAAAAACGCCAAACTATCCCTTCATTATCCGAAGAATTTCAAGGTGCTAAAATCTTTTTCACCGGAGCTAAAATATGATTCCACCTTTGCCGGAGAGGTGGTTGAAACCTGGGAGGCACACGACTTACCAGCATTTGAGGGATATGAAAAATTTAGCCCATTAATTACTGAGATAGCGCCAAGTGTAAAGTTGGTGCCAGCCAAATTTTATTATGAAACCATGGGCTATCAGAACTCCTGGAGCTCATTTGGTACTTGGATCAATGATTTGATCTACAAACTGGAAGAACTACCAGTATCAGAACAGCAAAAGATAGATCAACTGATAAAGGGCGTAAGTGATAGAAAGGAAATTGTAAAAATCTTATACCATTATCTTCAGGACAATACCAGATATATCAACGTAAGCCTTGAAACAGGCGGATTGAAGCCATTTCCCGCCAGCTATGTCTGTGATAAAAAGTATGGAGACTGTAAAGGGTTAACTATTTATATGAAGGCTATGCTGTCTTATGTAGGTATAAATTCTTACTACACCTTAATTGACGCGGGGGATAAGTTTGATGATGTGGATTTTGATTTTCCAAGTCAGCAGTTTAATCATGTTGTGCTCATGGTGCCCTTTGAGAAAGATACCGTATGGCTTGAGAATACGTCTCAGATCAATCCCTTTAACTATATGGGAACCTTTACTCAAGGTAGATATGCTTTTGTGGTGGATGGTAGTAACTCCAAATTTGTGAAAACACCATCTTTGACTTCAGACAATTCCATGAGCGCTACTACCTATAACTATACATTAGATCATGAGGGTAATGGAGAATTGCATATAAAAAAGCATTTGACAGGAGCATTTTTTGAGCAGTACAATGCCTTAAATAGAAATGTTAATGCGGCAGATCAGCAGAAATATTTATCTCGAGTTGTTCATAATTCAGGTACCGAATTGGAAAATTTCGAACTA
Source organism: Fulvivirga ligni (assembly GCF_021389935.1). Lineage (NCBI taxonomy): Bacteria > Pseudomonadati > Bacteroidota > Cytophagia > Cytophagales > Fulvivirgaceae > Fulvivirga > Fulvivirga ligni. The sequence continues at coordinate 5,685,781 of NZ_CP089979.1, read as the reverse complement.
ACTGAAAACCACCGAGATAGTACATATATCGGAGCCAATTTAACTTGTAAGGTAAAAGATCAGGTGCAGGATATTGCAGGAATGAAGGTAGTGCAACCTCATACCATGAACCTTTCGTTTGAGCGTCCGGCCTCCCGGAAATTACCAGTGAAAATCAATTATCCTGTAAATCAGCTAGACTCTATGGTTTATAACTTGTCGTGGTTAGAGTCCGGAAAAGTAGAGATACCTGCCCCAGTATCAGTGGATTCTGATTACGGAAGTTTTTCTTTAAAATGTGAGAAAAAAGGTAATCAGATACTTTTTGTTCGCCGATTTGAACTTTACACCCGGACATATTCCCTGGCTGAATATCCAAAATTTTACGAATTTTTTGAAAATATAGAAGCTGCGGAGAAGAAGGTTGCAGCCGTTATAACACCATAAATATGAAGAGACTTTTATTCTTAGCTGTCTTTCTTTTCACAATTGTGATCAGTGGTAAATCACAGGAACTGTCCAAGCGATTCTCTGTGATTGGAAGTCCGGAGATGGATCTGGAATTCTATGAAAAGGACCCGGAAGCGGATGCTGTGGTCTTATTTAACGTAGGACACTCAGTGTTCCTGGATGGTAATTATAACATAGAGTTCACGGAAATAAAGAGAATAAAAATATTTAAAGCCTCTGCAATGCATTATGCAGAGATTTCCATCCCTTATTATGTTGATGGGTATGGGAAAACCGAAATAGTGAGAAGCATTGAAGCTTACACCTATAATGAGGAAAATGGTGTGATTACCACTAAAGAGCTTTCTAAAAAAGCCATTTACGAAGAGACCATTAATGACAGATGGAAGGTGATGAAATTTGCATTCCCAGATGTGAAAGAAGGTTCTGTAATTGAATATAAGTACGTGCTGGAAACGCCATTTAGAAGCAAAATGCCAGACTGGACCTTTCAAGATGAGATCCCGACCATATATAGTGAGTATAAAGTAAATATGATTCCCTTCTACGAATATGTTTTCATAGCACAAGGGATAAAGAAATTTGACTATCAGAATTCAGAAGTGGGCAGAGTGGAGCGGAAGTATGGTAATGTTTCTGAAGCTTATGGTCAGACTATGGGAAATGGTTTCAAGTTTAAGGATGTAATTCACACCTATGTAATGAAAGATGTGCCTGCATTTAAAGATGAAGGATTCATTACCTCTAAAAATGATTATATCATGAAGCTGGATTTTCAGCTGGCCAAATTTCATAGACCTACTGGTGGTAGTGAAGAAATTATTTCTACCTGGCCCAAGTTAACTGAAGAGCTGCTTGATAATGACAATTTTGGGAAGTATGTAAAGAAAGCTCAAAAACAGGCTAAAGACATATTGGAAGACTTGAATTTAGCAGGAAAAACCGATAAGCAGAAGGCAAAAGTACTGGTTGACTATGTTCGCCAACATATCAATTGGAACAAGACGTTTACAGAATATGCATATCATTCGCCAAAGGAGCTTTTAGAAACACGTTCCGGTACCAGTGGGGAGATTAACCTGTTCTTAATAGGTCTGCTTCGTCAGGCTGGAATTACTGCCTCTCCGGTAATCCTGAGCACACGTAGTCATGGTAAAATTGCAGCGGATTATCCGTTTGACCATTTCTTTAATTACACGGCGGTACTAGTTGAGGCAGATGATAATATGTTCTTGGCGGATGGCACCCAAAGTTTTGTATCATATGACAAGCTACCCATTTGGTGTCTGAATGAAAAAGGATTGGTAATCAGAGAGGATAAGCCATTTTGGGTAAGTCTTGAAAACAATGCCCCAAGTTTTTTATCAGCCCAGTTCACTATTATTCCTAATGTGGAAACACTGAAATCAGAATGTTCTGTGAATTTGCAGGCGAATGAATATGAGGCATTTAATTATAAATTCAGTTACGATGATGACGAGTCGAAATTAAAAGATGCGTTTCTGGATAAGGGTTTTAAAAATGTGGATGAGGTTTCGACCATGAATTATGATAGAAATGATATTCCATATACCATGGTGGTAAAAGGAAATAGTGATGTAGATGTCATTGCTTCCAGGATAGTAGTAAAACCTTTTCTCGAAATGCCCATTCAGAGAAACAGGCTGCAACAGAAGACCCGCACTTATCCTGTGGATATGGAATACGCCAAAGTCATAAAATACAGTTCTTCTATTCAAATACCAGATGGGTATCAACCAGTATCTCTTCCAGAAGGCTACAATGTGGTGGATGATCTGGCTTTGGTTAACATTACTTATAAGCAAGATGGCAATCAGGTGTTTACGGAAGCTTCATATAGCTTTAAAAAGGCCGTTTATGAGTCTCATGAATACCCGAGGATAAAGTTTTACTATGACCAGATAGTGAAGACATTTAATCAGGCCATTGCGTTTGAAAAAGTAAATTAATCTTTAACAGCACAGAAAAAGACCCATGCTATAAAAAGTACCTGCATGGGTATTCTGATCCATAGATATGATAATCCAGGGCCGTCATGCTCTCCTGTCTGATAATTTATATTTTCAACGGCAGCTTTAATATTTGCTGGTAGTATGAGAATGAAGAATATTATCAATATTATACCGGTAGCTTTTCTGTATTGAGGAATCAGTAGGCCTACAGCCAGAATTATCTCCAATATCCCGGTGAGGTAAACCAAAGGAGCTTTGTAAGGTGTAAAATCAGGAATCATGGCTGACATGCCCTTGGTGAAAGCAAAATGACCGATAGCCGTGAAAATGAGCATAATGCCCATAGCAATATTGCCTGCCAAAGACCAGTTCATGGTTTTATTAACTATGAAAATGATATGGTTGCTGATAGCAAATGAGCCTAGGAGTACATATAATGGTTTCATCTTTTTACTTACAAAATTTGAATAATATACACTCTAAGGCAATGAACCTGGGTTAAGAAATGCGCTTCCTTATTCTGCTTAATGCTTGGGGAGTTACTCCAATATAACTGGCTATATATTTTAACGGAATCTGTCTGATGAGTTCTGGCCTTTCGGAGAAAAGACTCAGATATCTTTCTTCCGCACTTTGGGTTAAGAATGATAGTTCTCTTCTGGATTTAATGAGAAACAGATTCTCACTGGCTTTTCTCCCGATGAGATTGCCTACGCTAGTCTCTTGATAAATGGTTTGTAAATTATCATAACTAATTCTCCATAAGACAGTTGTAGTGATGCTTTCTATGGCATACAATGATGGCGTGCGAGTAAGAAAGGAATCATAAGCGCTTACAAATCCTCCTTCGAAGACAAAACCGAATGTAAGATCATTTTCATCTTGTGGAATGTAAAGACGTACGGTGCCACTCTCTATAAATGACAGGTAATTCTCGATCTTTCCAACGTTTAGTAAGGGCTTTTTAGCTTTCAGTTCCACTTTTTTCAGCTTGCTGGCGAATAGCTGCCAATCATTATCTGGCATAGGGCCATGCACTTCAAACTCACTCCTTATCTGCTCCACTTTTTTCTTTTTTAACCCAGTCATCAGTTCTAAAAGGTATCGCAGGTAGTCCGCTGCTGTTGGTCAGATTACCATTGGGGTTATCAGCCCAATTGTATCTCACCACAATAGGATTTGGAACATCATCGCTAGATACCACTATCTCGTTTTCTCTGATTTCGGCCTTAGCCCAATAAAATTTTTGGTCTGCTCCGGCTATGGCAAAACCCTTTAACTCTGTCCCTTCACTGATGGCAAGACCATCTGCTATTTCAGAGAAACTGATGATAATCTTACCTTTTTCAATTTTATGATTTTTATATATCGGGCCGTAGGCCTGTACTTTTTGCTGGTAGACCATGCTTTCCGCCAGCAATGCCAGCCTGCGGCCTACTTCCTGCTTATTTAGAGGGTGGATAGACGCTGCCTCACCAATGTCTATAATACAAGCCATTGCAGTATTAGGTTGTTTGAGTGTTTTGGTTTGAGCCTCTCTTAACAGCGCCCAATCACTCTCAGATGGTTTTTCATTCTCCTTCATGTAGTTGGCTAGCTGCACGTATATAAAAGGTAGATAACCTTGCTGCCATTTTATTCGCCAGTCACTAATGAGCAGCGAAAATAGCTCTGCATAATCGCTAGCGGCTTCCACATTGTTCTCCCCTTGATACCAGATAAAGCCCTTAATGCCATATGGAATAATGGGGTTGATCATGCCGTTATATAAAAAGGACGGGTATTGATGATAATTCATTATCTCAGGAATAGCAGGCTCCAAACCTTTTTTGTATTTCCAGTCGCCGCTGAGGGTTATTTTGCTATCTCCATCAGAAATGTACATTTCATCTGCTGGTGGATTGAAACCGCCACCACCCCACAAATAGGCCATTCTAATAGTAATGATATTCTTATGCTTTTTAGCCAGGGTTTTGGGAATGGGGTAATCATGTGTTTCGTTAGCATTCCACACATTTTTGCAGATTCTTTCTTCATTAAAAAATAGTGTGTAGTTCATTTCAGGATGCCCGAGGCTGATGGTCAGGTCTTTACCCATCATAGATTGAGGTATAGTGACCTCTTTTCTTAGCCAAACTATGCCCTCGTAATAAGAAATTGCTCCATCTTTTAGCGTAGAGGGCATTTTTATAATGGACCAGTCCTCGTCATTATAGTTTCGTTTTATAATCTCTTTCTGCACTTTTTTCTCAGGGGTATAGACAATATTCCAGAACCTGATCAAGTCCAAGCTATCTTTAACGAAATGCTCCTCAGAAATGGTGTCATTGGCCAACGTTCTGTTCCGGGCAGCAGGAGAAGAAAGTAATTGCTCCTTGCTGGTCCAGGCCTCAACCGGGGTTCCGCCCCAGGTCGATTGTATGATGCCAATGGGGATGTTGATGTCTTTTTGAATCTTTCTGCTAAAATAGTAGGCTACAGCCGAAAATTCCTTAACCGTATTGCTATCTATCGCTTGCCAGGATCCACCAGCTACATCAGCCTGAGGCTGTGTCCTTTTCGCATGATCAACCTTGAAATAGCGTATTTCAGGATGTTGAGCATTTTTGATTTCTTCTGAAGCATCTTTGGCTTGTTGTACTTGCCATTCCATATTGGATTGTCCTGAAGCCACCCAAACATCTCCAATGAGCACATTTTTGAAGGAAATGGCTGCTATTGAATCCTGATATATGGTGAGCAAGTGTGGACCACCGGCCTTTTGTTTTGGAAAATGAAGCTCCCAGCTTTTGTCAGCGTTTGAAGTGGTAGATTGTCGAACGCCATTAAGTTCTACTGTAATGAGTGACCCAGCAGCCGCGCTGCCCCAAAGCGGAATTTCCTTATCTCTCTGCAGAACCATGTTGTCACTAAAAATTTCAGGTAATGATAGTTGAGCACTTACCATAGATGGGGCAGTTATGAATATTAATGAGAACAATACGATGAGATAGAGCCGGGGCATAGATGGAAGATTCGATTTAAGTTTTACTAAAATATCTGTTTTCATTGGGCTCATCAAAGTTGTTACAATAATTTGAGGCATAAATATTGAGCAATTTATTTGTAATTGCATCTATATAAGAAATGGTAGGTGCTCTTATGAACAAACATGTTATGGAAAATTTCACTTATGTTATCGGGATAGGAGCTTCGGCAGGTGGTCTGGAGGCTCTCAAATCATATTTTTCTAACTTAGATGCATCCAGCGGAGAAGCTTATGTCATAATCCAGCATTCTTTAAGATCGCATAAAAGTTTATTGCCTCAAATTTTGGCACAGGTTACTCCTGTGGAATCTGTAGTTGTTACAGAAAATATGGAATTAGTGGGGAATAAAATCTACATATGTCCGCCATCACATTCGGTGAGACTAAAGGGAAATAAATTTAAATTGGTAGAGCGTGAAGACGATGATTTAATTAATAAAACCATTGATATAAGCTTTACAGCTCTGGCAGGTCATTTACAGGAAAAGATGATTGGTATTGTAATGTCCGGCACCGGTAGTGATGGCACCGAAGGTTGTAAATGCATTGAAAAAAACAACGGAGTGGTTTTGGTACAAGATCCTAGTACTGCCATTTTTGAGAGTATGCCTTTAAAAAGCATTATTTATGATCATCCGGATTATGTTCTGCCGCCAGAAGAAATGCCAGAGCTGGTTGAAAGCATCGTCACTGGCAATGAAGATAGAAATGAAAGAAGAGCTATTACTCTGGATTTGAGCACGTAATAGCAATCAATTTATTTATAAAATTCACCAGAGGAATTATAATTTTTTTACTTTTATGTTAGCATGAAAGTAAGAATCATCGGTTTGCTCCTCTGTCTGGTATATCAGACTAACACCCTTGCACAGTCTTCAATGGATTCTTTACAGCAAGAATTAGCTAAAGCTGCCCCTAAATCCTCACAAAAAGTAGACTTACTTAACCATATTGGCTATGAATACTGGATTATAGACTCTAAAAAGTCGATCGAGTATGCTGAAAAATCTTTGGAGCTTGCTAAAAAATTAGAATATCTGGAGGGACGTGCTTTTGCTCATAGAGTGCTGGGTGTTGCGTATTGGACTATAGGGCAGCCACGTGTGGCCTTAGAGAACTTATATGCCGCTACTGACGAATATGAAGTGCTCAAGGATGAGGAGGGTATGGCTAATGCTATCTTAAATACGGGAATGGTATATGCCGAAATACATGACTACGAAAAGGCTCTTGAGCTTTATAATCAGGTGATTACCATTTTTTCAAAACTAAATCTCACAGGAAGGGTAGCCACCACTTACACCAAGTTAGGAACACTTCTTTTGGAGCAGGGCTATTACTACGACGCTGAAAAATACCTCCAGAATGCACTGGACATTCATACTAAAAATAACTTTGCCTATGGAATATCAGAAGCTCATAACCGATTAGGAAAGCTATACATCAATCAAGGTAAGTTAGAGCTGGCAGATCATCATTTAAGGATTTCTATCCAAAAAGGCAGGGAAGCTAATGATGAAGATGGGTTGATAAGTAATCTAATCCTCTTTGGTAAACTTTTAAGGCTGCGAGGAGAAGATGAAATGTCAGATGGGCATTTGAAGTTAGCACTGGGGCGGGCCGATAAAAAAGCACTTTCTCATTACAAATTAGAGGCCTTAATAGAGCTGAAAAACCTAAAGAAGCAGCAAGGGTTTTATGATAGTGCACTTTACTATTATGACTCCTACATTAATTTAAAAGATTCACTATTTAACAGTACTAAGGTGAAACAGGTGGCAGCAATTGAGTTTAAAAATGAATTGACTGAGCAAGATTTAGAACTTGAATACCTAAAGGAAAGTGATGAGCTCAACAACATGATAAAATGGGTACTAATCGGAGGTATATGGATAATATCACTGTTAGCCTTTTTTCTGGTGAAGAGTTTGAAGGTGCGAAGTAAAAGGGAAAAAGAACTTTTAAAGTCAGAAAACGATCTGGCCATGATAAAGCTGGAAAATGAAAAGCTTAAGCAATCTGAATTATCTAGTGAACTTCACGATAAAAACAAGGAGCTCACCTCATATGCGCTAAACTTTGTTCAGAAGAATGAAATTTTTGAAGAGCTACAGGATAAGCTGAAAGAGATTAAAGCAGCCAAACCTCAGGAGCAGGAGAAACTTCTCAAGCAAATGGAAAAGATTCTTCAGCAGAACAGATCTGTGGATAGTGAATGGGAAGATTTTAAAGTTCACTTTGAACAGGTCCATGATGATTTTTTCAAGTCATTAAAAAGCAAATATCCAGACCTAAGTGGTAATGATCTCAAAGTGGCGGCCCTGTGTCGTTTGAATTTATCCATCAAAGAGTCATCCCGTATTCTGGGCATTTCACCCGAAAGCACTAAAACAGCACGATATAGATTAAGAAAAAAGCTGGATATTAACCAGGAAGACGACTTGTTTGAGTTTCTGTCATCCATTTCTTAGTATTTGATTATCAGTATTTTACATCTTTTGTCTACCTCATGTTAACCTGTATTTTTGAGGTGTTCACCTATTATCTGCTAGTGGTAAACTTCACATCTTTGGTATAATTACGCTTTAGTAAATCCCCAATATAGTTTTGTACTCAAGTTTGTCAGCCATAATCCTGCGCAGGTGCTGACCATAATTTATTAACTAATTAAATATTATGGAAAGTTTGAGTAATCTACCGACGCCAATAGAGTTGGTATTGGATTCGGTGTCTTTAATTGTATTTGCTATGTATGGTAGTCTTATGTTGTGGGAAGCTTTGTTTCCTGCACGTCAGTTGCCCTATGTTAAAAATTGGAAGCTGAGGGGTATGGTTTCATTTGCCATTTTCTTCTTTTTGTCTTCTTATTTACCAATGATCTGGGATCAGTATCTGGCCGAGTATCAGGTGTTTGACCTTACAGCTTTGGGGAGCTGGTGGGGTGCTATTGTAGGTATTATGATCTATGAGTTGGGTTTATATGCCTGGCATTTTGCGATGCACAAAAATGATAATTTGTGGAAGGTCTTTCATCAGATGCATCATAGTGCCGAGCGCCTGGATACTTATGGCGCTTTTTATTTCAGTCCTATGGATATGATTGGCTTCACATTTCTGGGTAGTTTATGCTTGGTGGTTTTAGCTGGTTTCACGCCGGAAGCATCTACACTTATTATATTGGGAACCACCTTCTTATCGGTATTTCAGCATAGTAACATTGAAACCCCTGAATGGATCGGTTATTTTATACAAAGACCAGAGGCCCATGCATTGCATCATGCCAGAGGAATTCACGCTTATAATTACTCTGACATATCGCTATATGACATCATTTTCGGCACCTTTAAAAATCCTAAAGGCTTTGAAAATGAAACAGGCTTTTATGATGGTGCCTCTGCCAGAATAAAAGATATGCTGATGTTTAAGGATGTTTCAGATCAGTCTGCAAAGTCATGAACTTCTATCTAAAAGTAGTTTTGACAATGTCTGTCTTAATCGGTTTTACAAAGCCGGTGGTAGACGGATTTGAAATGGCTAAATCTCGCCTGCAGCTCTCCACAGGTATTTCTATGGCTTATATTGATGCGGGTAATCCAAAAGGAGAGGTGATTTTGCTGTTGCATGGTTATACAGATACCTCAAGGTCGTTTAAAAAGGTGATTGATCAAATAGTCGACCAAGATACATCTTTGCGTATACTAGCGCCTGATTTAAGAGGCCATGGAAGTACTTCAGTACCTGAGAATCAGTCTTATGAAATAGGCGATTTTAGAAATGATATTCTGAGTTTGCTGGCTAAACTAGACATAGATAAAGTGCATCTGGTAGGCCATTCTATGGGGAGTATTATCGCTCAGGATTTTGCTCTGGCTCGGCCTGATAAAGTTGAAGATGTAATTCTTATTGGCACATTCACATGTACAGATAAGAACCCTGTAGTACAGCAGTTTTTAAGTGAAAGCATGCTGTATGGAGAATGGAAGCAAATTCTTGAAGAGAAAGCTAATGATCATTGGAGCAGTCAGTTGGATAAATTGACACCATCGGATTTGGGTGATAGTGTAGCCGATTTCTTAAAGCAATACTGGGTGACCGAAGCCAGAGCAGATCAGAATTTTTTAAATGAAATTTATACTGAAACGGTGAATACACCGCTGATAACCTGGTATAAATCATTGGAGATGCTTTCCAATGTAGATCATAGTGATCGCCTCAGTGACATCGATAGACCTGTAATGGTCATATGGGGTGGTGATGATGCTATTTTTCAAGAACACCCAGATCAGGATTTGGTGAAGGCAACCCTGAGCAAAGCTCAAAGCAAGTCTTCAGTCCCAGTGTTTTTCAAAACGTATAAAAGGGCCGGGAAAGATGATTTAGAGGTCGGCCACAACTTGCATTGGGGACTCCCTAAGCACGTTGCGGATGATATAGTGAGCTTCTTCCAAAATGGTCAGCCATCATTGTCCAATCTTGACGCTTCTGTTACGTCGGACTTAGATTTATTGGCTAATTAAAGTAAAACAGTATTCGTTGGCTTTAATCAATGAATACTGTTTTTTATTATTAGTCCAGAATAGTTCGTTAATCCATATGTCTTTCTCTCTAAAAAAGTTAGAAAATGATTAGATTAAGAGATCTAATTGTAATGTAAGATGGGAAAACATAAATCAACCATTGACTGGAAGTCTAAATTACTTGATCTGCTAATTGTAATTATAGGAATCACAATTGCCTTTAAGTTGAATACCTGGAATGAATCCATCAAAGAGAATTCCGAATTAAAGAATTACCTGCAAAGTTTTAAAGAAGAGAATGATGAGAATATCGACAACCTGGCAAGTATCATCGAGATATGTAAAAATAAGAAACAGGACATTGACAGTGGGAGAGTAGTCTTAACATCAGACACCAAGCTGGCCAATGCAGATATTTATGGCTTATCTAAAAATCTGATGACTTTCGCCCAATTCTACCCTAATAATACTACTATGGAGAACATTAAAGCTTCAGGTCAGTTTGAGCTGCTTCAAAAAGTAGATATCCGTAATCAGATCATTTCTACGTACGCCGCATTCGATAATGCTGTTGCCATGGAAAAGTTGCTTCTGGATTACTCCACTGATTTTGTTACCCCTTTCTTTTTTGACAATTTTAATTTCTTTGAAAAAAATAAGTCGAACACAGAAGCGCTCAGAAATTTTAAATTTATAAACCTGTACATGGGGTATATCATGTTGCTTGATCAGCAAATTCGTGGCTACGAAACTAGTCTTAGACAAGCTCAGGAGCTGGACCAAAAACTTAAGGAAATGGGCCTTGAGGAAGATTAAGGTATTGGAGGTTATAACATACCATGACCGCTCATAAATACTTCTTTCCTTACTTAATTGATAACCATTATATTGCAAATCTTTTTTAAAACAAAAACCTAAATATGAAATACTTATACCTCAGTGTGTTATTATGCATCGCCGGTATGGTAGGCGCCCAGGACAAGAAAGAATGGAATGTAGCCGAACCTGAAGGTGAGTGGAATTTTAAAGAAATGGAACTTTCTACCACAGAAGGGACCTGGATGAATCTGGATGTTAGTCCTGATGGTAGTCAGATCACTTTTGACTTACTCGGTGATATCTACATTATGCCAGCCGCGGGAGGAAAGGCAACGGCCCTAAGATCAGGTTTGCCCTTCGAAGTGCAGCCTCGCTTTAGCCCGGATGGCAAGAAAATATCGTTCACCAGCGATGCCGGTGGAGGAGATAATATCTGGGTAATGAATACAGATGGATCTGACGCTAAGCAGATTACAAAAGAAGATTTTAGGCTGCTAAATAATGCTGTCTGGACTCCTGATGGTGATTATCTTATTGCCAGAAAGCACTTTACCTCTGGCCGTAGTTTAGGTGCTGGTGAAATGTGGATGTACCACATTACAGGCGGTAGTGGTATGCAGCTTACCAAAAGAAAGAATGATCAGCAAGATGTAAATGAGCCGTATGTGTCGCCAAATGGCAAATATTTATATTACTGTGAAGATGTTTATCCAGGGGGTTATTTTCAGTATAACAAAGACCCTAATAGCCAGATATATGCTGTAAAACGCTATGGAATTGAAGATGGTGAAACTACAACCATCACCGGCGGACCAGGTGGTGCCTGCAGACCTACCATTTCTAATAATGGTAAATATTTAGCTTTCGTAAAGCGAGTAAGAACTAAAACCGTACTCTTTCTTCATGACCTGGCTACAGGTGAAGAATGGCCTATTTATGACAAATTAAATAAGGATCAGCAAGAGGCATGGGCTATTTTTGGTACTTACCCTAACTTCGATTGGTCTCCAGATGATCAGTATATCTATTTCTGGGCTGAAGGTAAAATCAAAAAGCTTAATGTAAGTACACTTCAAGTTGCAGATATACCTTTTGAAGTACAAAATACGATTAAAATAGCCGAAGCACTCAAGTTTAAAAGAGATATTGACTCTGATGAATTTGAGGTGAAAGATATCAGAAATGCTATCACGTCCCCTGATGGTAAATGGCTGGTATTTAATGCTCTAGGGCATCTTTATAAAAAAGAATTACCTAACGGCGCTCCCATGAGAATTACCACGGCCAAGGAGTTTGAGTTTGAGCCAGTCTTCTCGGCTGACGGCAGTACCCTGGTTTATGTAACATGGGATGATGAAGCTATGGGAGCTGTAAAGAAGATCTCATTAAAAGGTAAAAAGAAAGAGCCAGTTAGTATCACCAATGAAAAGGGGATATACCGTACTCCTGCGATCTCTCCAGATGGCAAAAGGGTGGTTTTTGTGAAAGAATCAGGCAACAGCATTTTGGGTGGCACATTTGATAAAAACTCGGGGATCTATACTATTTCAGCGGATGGGGGGCAAGCTAAGCTGGTGACAGAAGATGGTGAGTATCCTCAGTTCAGTGTAAAAGGAGATCGTATTTTCTTCCAAACGGGTGGTTATTTCTTCGGAAACTTAACTAAAAGGCTGAAAAGTGTGAATCTGGCAGGTAATGATGAGCATACACATGTGGAGTCTAAGTATGCCAACCGTCTTATTCCAAGTCCGGATAATAAGTGGGTGGCATTCATTAACTTACATAAAGCATACATTGCGCCGCTTCCTTTAACTGGTAAAACGCTGGACATTGATCCTAATAGTAAATCTGTGCCAGTTGCTCCTATCACGCGTGATGCCGGCATTAACCTCCATTGGTCAGCCGATAGCAAGAAAATCCATTGGACTTTAGGTGACGAATACTTTACCAATGACATCAAAGAAAGATTTACCTTCCTTGAAGGTTCTCCAGACAGCATTCCTCCCATTGATACAGTAGGAGTGAAGGTGGCACTGAATGCCAGATCTTTTAATCCTGATGGATATGTAGCTTTTACTGGGGCTACCATTATCACCATGGAAGGTGAGCAGGTAATTGAAAATGGTATAATCGTTATTAATGGCAATAAAATAGAAGCCATTGGCGATGCTTCTACCGCTATTCCTGCAGGAGCTAAGGTGTATGATGTGAAGGGCAAAACCATCATGCCTGGGTTGGTAGATGTGCATGCTCACGTAAGTGCTTTTGGTTATGGTATCACACCGCAAAAACACTGGCCTCTATATGCGAATCTGGCCTATGGTGTTACTACTGCGCATGATCCTTCGGCCAATACTGAAACAGTTTTTGCCTTATCAGAGCTGATCAAGTCTGGGGAAATGAGCGGTCCAAGACTGTTCTCAACAGGTATTATCCTTTATGGTGCCGATGGCGATTTTAAAGCGAAGATCAATAACCTTGAAGACGCTCGCTCCGCATTGAGAAGAACTAAAGCTTTCGGCGCTTTTTCAGTGAAGAGTTATAACCAGCCTAGAAGAAACCAAAGACAGCAGGTAATTCAAGCTGCCAGAGAGCTAAACATGCTTGTGGTGCCTGAAGGTGGCTCCACTTTCTATCATAACATGAGCATGATCATGGACGGGCACACTGGAATAGAACATAACATTCCAGTAGCACCAGTTTACAAGGATGTTTTAGAGCTTTGGGGAAATAGCAATACAGGTTATACACCAACTTTGATTGTAAATTACGGAGGTCTGAATGGTGAGTATTATTTCTATCAGAACTATAATGTTTGGGAAGATGAGAAACTCCTTACTTTCTATCCTAGAGGAATGATTGATTCCAGGTCCCGATACAGAACTATGGCACCTGAAGAGGAATATAAAAATGGCCATATTCTGGTTTCAGAAACCTGTAAAGCATTAGCTGATAATGGTGTGAAAGTGAACCTTGGAGCCCACGGACAGCTTCATGGCCTGGGCGCTCACTGGGAACTGTGGATGCTAAAGCAAGGGGGAATGAGTAATATGGAAGCTTTAAAGGCCGCCACTATTAACGGAGCAAACTATCTGGGTATTGATGAGCAAGTTGGATCATTGAAAGAAGGTAAACTTGCTGATCTAATTGTTTTGGATAAGAATCCTCTTCAAGGTATAACTAACAGTAATACAGTTATATACACTATGGTTAATGGCCGTTTATATGATGCCAACACCATGAATGAATTGGGAAATCACGAGAAATCCAGGACTAAATTCTACTGGGAAAACAATAAGTACAACCAAGCTTTCGATTGGCACGAAACTGCTGAAAGCTATATGAAAGTAGGATGTAGCTGTGAAGCTGATCATTAAAATAGATCTAAAGAATATAGAAAACCGGAGCTTTTAGTTCCGGTTTTTTTTGTTGTACACATTTGCATCTTTTATTTCGAATGTTCAATGTGTTGACTGATAGTGATATTATTTATAGTTTTATCAACAATCAAATCTTACGATAATTATGATGGGTGGCTTTTTAAAGGGTATGAATGATTCTCTAAAATATAATAGAGAGGTGAGGAAAGGCAGGAAGTCATTAAAAGATATACTTACTGCAGGATCTGCAGAGGAGGAGCCTGATCACATTAATAAAGATGATGTAAAAGAGCGGGTTAGACTTCATTTACAAAGAGAAAAACGCCATTCGGCTAAATCCCGAATATTTTCAGTTACCTTATTGGGGGCAATTATTATAGGAGCCATAGGTACTTACTTCGTATTTAAAAATGCTCCTGAAAGATTTCCTAAGCCTGAAAATAGTTATTTCATCACAAGATACCACAAAAAGAAAAACAAAGAGCAACTCAGAGTCGATTACTATGATTATGCACGGAAGGCTGCAGAAACCAGATATAAAAAAGGTAAAAAGCATCAGAATTCCATAAGCTATTATCCTTCTGGCCAGCAATTCAGGTCTGCGCTATATTATTATGACTCCCTCATAATTGATATGTACTTCTTTAAAAATGGAGATACTATTAAAAACTTTCCCAAAGTTCCCTTTGATAAAGTTTATCATATAGAAATTCCTCAATCTGATTCTATGAAAATAGCTTTTGACTATCTGGATGGAAAAATTATTTATGATTCTTATACAGAAAAAAAATTATAATACTCTAAGGCCTTACTTTTTTAATAAGATCCAACAATTCCATTTGAGTTAGAGGTTTATTAGTGTAGGAAACCACATTCTGAAAGCTCAGTGCCTTATGTTTATCATCCGGGTTAACGGAGGTTGTGAGCATTACTACAATAGAGCCCTTTTTGTCATCTGGAAGTTTAGTATATTCATTTAAGAAATCCCATCCATTCATTTTTGGCATATTTATATCCAAAAATATTAAATCTGGCTTTTTAGTTTCTGCAGATTTCAAGTATGCTAAAGCATCTTCCGCATCTAAAAATGAGGCAACTTCCTTAGTGATATCACTTTTTTTGATAGTTCTGGTATGAAGAAAATTATCATCCTTATCATCATCTATTAATAAGATCAGGTCCATTAATGCTTTATTTTAGATTCGTGAATTTTTAAATGAAAAGTACTGCCTTGCCCTAAGGTGGACGTAACCCAGATATCTCCTTTGAGAGAATCCATAATTTTTTTACACTGAGCAAGCCCAATTCCAGTGCCGCTATATTCATCTTTCCGATGCAGGCGCTGGAACATAAGAAATATTTTCTCCGTGTTTTTACTGTCTATCCCAATACCATTGTCCTTGATGTCTATGATAGAATAATTACCTTCTCTCTTAGCTTTTATGTTTATGATGGGCACATTACCTTTCGGTTGGTATTTAATAGCATTGTTAATTAGGTTGTAGAATAGTTGGAATATCTCATAGTGTGAGCCGTTTATCTCAGGTAAAGCACCACATTTGATAGATGCATCTTTTGCATTAATCATATCCATCATGTCATTCATTACCTCGTTGATAACTCGTGGTATACTCACCCATTCTATGCTGGTGCTGTGTCCAATTTTACTGTATGTAAGCATGTCACTTACCATCATTTTCATCCTATTGGCAGCTTCACATGCTCGCTCTATATAGGCAGAACTGCTATCCTCATCACTTTGCTCTAAATCTTCCTTAATTAGGGTGAGATAGCTCGTTACGGTTCTCAAAGGCTCCTGTAAATCATGTGCAGCGATATATGTAAGTCTCTCAAACTCATTTCTCATATTGTTAGCGTGATCAGCTTTTCTTTGGGTGTCTTTTAGAAGAAGAGCTTCATGTAATTTTTTAATAGAAATAATATCAGCTTCATTCCATGGAGCGCACTGAGAATCAACTAATTGTTGCCATCTCTTGAAAGATTTTGGTTTAACGCTAGTTCGGTTATTAGTTTCAGGTGGATTACTCCAAATGGTGCTTTGTGTTTCTGTTTTTCTGAACCATAGGACCATAGCATCATTAAAATCACCTATTTGAGCCATGATCAAGCCGCTAATAAGCTTGTCAGTCTGAAGGTTCAGTGGCAGGTCATTGACTATTTGATCGGTGATGAAAAAGTTAATTCTACTATCATAAAACCATTTTTTTAGTTTTAAAAGCTGATCGGTGCCAGGAGCCAGACCCATGGTGCTTATTTCTGAATTAGAACCTATTACAGCTACTCCATCTGCTATATGACTAGAATGAATCTTGTCAATTTCATCAAAGAGCTGCGTTTCAATGTCCTTGTCAATAGTTATGCTGCTTATAAGCCGATTGATATTTTTGTCATTTTTAGCAAGAACCTTGTCCCTTTTCTCTTCTGTAATTTCAGTGTACCTGTGAATGAATCGCTGAGCAATGATTTCACAGGCTTTACGCACTTTATAGGATAAGAAGTAAGGGCTTAAATGATGACATGATATGACTCCCCATAATTTGTTATTAGAAATTATCGAAACGGTGAAGGTAGAGATGACTCCCATCCTTGTCAGATATTCAGCCTGGGAATCTGGTATAGGCCTTAATTCTGAGTTTGAAAAATTGATATATAGCTCTGATTCATCAGCATCAGGATTAAAGACCAGATTTTTTGTATCTAATTGAAGGTTTGGAGCAATTCTGCTTTTATTAGATAGAAAGGATTCCCTCACCTCAGTGGAGATGTCTGATGAAGGGAAATGTAGGCCTAATAAAGACTCGAGCCCTTCATCTTTGGCTTCACCTATCACATGTCCATGATTGTCAGCGATAAATTGAAAAATCATTACTCGATTGTAGCCAGTAATTCTCTTTAATTGCGTAACTAGCTCACGGCAAGCCATTTCTTCAGAATTTATATACGTTAATGGGTCAGACACCATTCTTATCATGCTGTGAAATGAATATTCTTTCTTATCGCTCCGAACAGGCTCTAACTCAATAAAAAGCTTGTCATCACAATGGTGTATGATGGCATTCCAATCATTCTTATCAATTTTGATTAGAATAGGATTATGAATAACTGAGGCTTTGTAATTATCAATGTTTTGATGAAGTTTTAACAGCGAAGAAGGTAGCCATCTTTTAACGTGGGTGGACCACATTTGACTTGAATTAAGATTAAAGAGTTCTATACTCCCTTCACTTGCTGCAAAAAGGTAGTTAGGATTAGCTTCGAGAAAAACCAACATGTGCCCATAGTCTTGTATAGCCATAGGTTGATCAATCGGCTCTCTGTCACAATTGTCCACGTTCAATGAAAAATCTTGATATAGCATTAAGGGGGTTGGTTGATGGTTCCTTTATCCTACATTATCAATAATATTTAAATACTAATATTTAATTTAACTATTTATAATTCAATAAGAAATTAATTGTAAGTATTTGTTTTCAGTGGTTACTTTATTGCTTTTCTCATGGCATTTTCAGTTTTGATAAAACCTTGTTGCCAAGCAATTGGCGGAAGGTCTAATAATTTCGACTTATATTATGTTAGCCGTTACGAGGTTATGTTTGCTCTCATTGTAGTATTCAAACTGTAGATATAGCAGTTCATTGAACGCCGGTGGTGGTTTTAACCATTCTGTTCAAAGTGTGTTTAATTCTTGCTGAGACTTTTTAAGTAATCAATATATTTAGTGTTAAAAATTAAAAATACCTTAAAAGGTATCAACTCTGAGTTTTGATTAGTTTTGCTAAATTGAGAGGACTCAGGTCACTTTGAATAAGAGACTTTAGAATTGAGTTTGTTTAAAATTTGAGACAAGAGTGCTTTTCAGCATAAGCTGCATAGCCTCTAACAATTGAAAAAAGTATGATTATATTTCTTACAGTACTTACTGTCATCATTGCCTTCTTATTATTATTCAGTTTCTTAACCACTCTCTTTTCTTTAGTCATGCCTAAAATTTCCTTTCCCGAAGAGAAGGTAGAAAAGGATATGGCTCTCATCATTACAGCTTATAAAAGCATTAATACTATTTCTGAAATACTAGACTCCATATATCGATCGGATTACTCTAACTATCATATTTATTTGGTAGTGGATAATTACGATAAAGAAATTGATATAGCACCAAATGAAAAGCTAACTATTGCTGTACCTGGTGCTCCGCTGAACTCAAAATTAAAGTCCATCAGATATGCTGTAGAGAGTTATGTAAGAGATCATGATACCTCTATTATACTTGATCCTGACAACCTCATTAAAAGTGATTTTCTTAAAAAAATAAACACATTTCGATACCATTACGAAGCTGTGCAGGGTAGAAGAATGGCGAAAAATTTAGATACAACAGTGGCTGCCTTAGATGCAGCTGGTGAAATGTATCATAATTATGTAGATAAATATGTTCCATTTCGCTTAAGAGCATCCTCTACCTTATCAGGTTCGGGAATGGCTTTTACAACCTCATTATTGAAGGGGTTTCTTTATGGTGATATAACCAAAAAAGAGGAGCAGGGTGTGATATATGGAGAGGATAAATATTTTGCTAACTATATTATTGAGCAAGGTCATAAGATAGCTTATGAATACGAAGCTATCGTGTATGATGAAAAACTTGAGAATAAAGATCAGATAAAGAATCAGAGAATTAGATGGTTCAAATCATACTTTATTAATTTAAGATATTCTTTGGGTATCATTCTTAGTGGTTTCTTCCGACTAAGATTCGTGAAAATGCTATTTGGTATCTATAGTGGACTTCCTCCCTTGTTCCTACTTATGGCAGCGGCATTTTTTCTTGCTGTAGCTTGTCTTTTTGTAGCACCAATACTTACAGCAGTGCTCGTTTTCTCTGTATTCATGTTCTTTGTTAATTTTGTATGGGTACTAAAACTAGCAGGTGCCTCTAAAGATATTTGGAGAGCACTGTCTAAATCTCACATTTTCATGATGGAACAGCTTAAAGCTATCCTTACCATGCATAAATCTAAGAATGACTTTTTGGTGACAGAAAACACCAAAAAAGTGAAGATTGATGAGCTTTCTTAGAGTGTAAGTCAGTAATTGATTCTTATAT
Source organism: Fulvivirga ligni (assembly GCF_021389935.1). NCBI lineage: Bacteria > Pseudomonadati > Bacteroidota > Cytophagia > Cytophagales > Fulvivirgaceae > Fulvivirga > Fulvivirga ligni. The sequence goes on along the minus strand of NZ_CP089979.1, from coordinate 5,666,489 downwards.
TTTAATATTATATTGGCATAAAATATAAATGCTAATATGTTAAGTCTTTATCGTTTTTCTCTATTTGCAGTTTTATGTATTGCAGTGCCTGCAACTAATCTATGCGCTCAACAGCCTGGTGAGTTCTTGCAGAATGCTATAAATGAGTTGTCTCAAATAAAAAATTGTGAATATGTATTGAACGGTAAAGATTCAGCGCCTTTTGATACCACTAATTTTGTGTACAGTTATGTTGAGAAATTTCAAGGCTATAGAAATTTGGAAGACTCAGTGGTGGGTTACACTTATAAAAGGTTTTTGAATGACACGACCTTGGTGACTCAGGTATACGATGGCAAGTTTGTTGCGGATTTTAACTGGTCAAAAAAGGAAGTAATCTTAAAAGACGTCATTATAAAACCAGAGGAAAGGTTTGTCTTACACGCTGCATTTTATCTACAGGTGCAAACGCTTTTAGAGTATTTTTTGTATCCAGGTCGTGGTCATCAGCAAATTTTGTGGCAAAATTCTGATGAAGGAGAAGTTGACATTGAGAAGGAAGTACATCGATACAAAGTAACGGCCGATAATGATAGTATATTGCAGATAGATCTTCAGTTTAATTCTCATAGAATTGAAGTTCAGGGTAATCTAATAGTTGTGCAGGGAAGAAAGGGGTATGCTAATTCTACTTATACTGTTTGGTTTGATAAAAAATCTTTACTCCCTTACAAACTCTATCGTAAACAAGAGCATCATGCCTCTATTGTGGAAATTGTTAAAAGTCAAATCGGTAAATCAAATATGAACCCGATCGATGCTTTAGCCGAAATTCCACAAAATTTCAGCATAAAAAATGAAAGAATCAGTAAGCCTACCATTAATATAGGAGATGAAGCACCTGAATTGGGGTTGAGAAAACTTGACGGCAGAGAGTTTCCTCTCCAGGGGGTGAGTGAAAAAGTAATTCTGATCGATTTTACATCTATTAGTTGTGGGCCCTGCCATTTATCGCTTTCAAGGTTAAAGAAAATCCAAAATGAATTTGTTGACAAAGGCTTTTCGGTGATAAGTATTGAAGTGTATAGAAATGATAAAGATGCAATTAGTAAGTACTTAAAAAAGAATAGTATTGAATATCCATACCTACTGCCAGATATTAATTTGCTTGAGCAATATGGGGTTCAAGGAGTGCCGTTTTTTGTTTTGTTAGACGAGAATCGTATTGTCAGGTCGGTGTTTACAGGATTTTCCGAAAAGAATATGGAGAGTATAAGGAATAAGGTAGAAGAACTTGTATCTGATTAATTAGCCGCAAGACATTCCTAAGTTGTATTATGAAATATTTAAATTATGATATGCATAGATAACCCCAGCATAGAACCTTATTTTAATCAGGCCGTCGAAGAATATTTTCTAAAGAATTTCGATGAAAATATATTCATGCTTTGGCGGAATGATAATGCAATCATAGTAGGTAAACATCAGAATACTATCGCTGAGATTAATGTAGATCATGTAAAAGAGAAAAGCATTAAGGTGGTGAGAAGGCTAACCGGGGGAGGGGCAGTTTTTCATGATTTGGGTAATATCAATTATACATTCATCATGGGTTTTGGTGAAGAGGGAGCGAAGGTAGATTTTAAAAAGTATAACCAACCCATTATAGATGTGCTAGCCTCTTTGGGTGTAAAAGCTCATTTTTCTGGGAGAAATGACATACTAATTAATGATCAGAAGTTTTCAGGGAATGCTGAGCACATATTCCATCAAAGGAAAAGGGTTTTACATCACGGAACACTATTATATTCTTCTGAGATAAAGGATATTTCAGATGCACTGAAAGTGAACCCTCTGAAATTCCAGGATAAGGCCCGCAAGTCGGTTCGCAGCAGGGTTACGAACATTTCATCACACTTGAAGGAAGATATCGGAGTAGATCAGTTTAGAAAATTGGTTATGGATCATATCATAAATATGTACCCTGATGCTCAACCTTATGTGCTAACAGAAGCTGATAAGGCAGCGATACAAAAGTTAGCTGATGATAAATATAGCACCTGGGACTGGAACTTTGGACATTCTCCGAAATATGCCTTAAAGCACGGAGTTAAAACTCCTGGAGGGCATGTGGAGGTACATATGAATGTGGATAAAGGCATAATTACTGCTTTAGAGATCTATGGAGATTACTTTGTAAATAAAGACATAGAACCTATAATAGAAGCTTTAATAGGAAAGGAACACCGAGAAGAAGTGGTTTCAAGTACGCTAAATGATCTTAAAAGCAGCGAATATTTCAGTAATATCAGTGAGGAGGAGCTATGCAGAGCCTTTTTTTAAATTCCTCCACTCTATCACACTTTGAGCATAATTATCATTTACTAAGTCAGGTAATATAAATACCCCAAATTACGGGCTAGACATAGTAGTTAGTCAGCCTTATGGCTTTATTTAACGGTTTTTGAGCTTCTCTGGCTGACATTTAAATTCATAATAAAATGGAGTAGACGTAAGATTTTGCAATTAAATAAGAGAGAAAGTTGCAAAATGTGAAATAAATGACCCCGTGAACATATGCCGGGACCACTGAGAATATAACTAATTAAATTAATTATTATATTTATGTTATCGTTGTGTATCTCAACTGCACCTCGAGCATTAAGAGTTCAACTAAACCTGTATGAAAATGAAGATCTTATCTAAGGTATTTATTATTGTCGCTATGGCGGGCTTTTTTTCATTAGCCACATCTTGTAGTGATCCGAATTTTGAATCTGAAAAATATACTACTCCATCAGGTAATGAGGGAGAGCCAGTTGGTGAACGTGAAGATGTTCAAGCCTATACTGATCCACATGGTAATGAGGGTGAGCCTGTTGGCGAAAGAGAAGATGTCCAAACCTATACTGATCCTCATGGGGACGAAGGTCAGGTGGCTGAGAGAGATTAAGTTCGAAGCTAGTCTTTTAATTCAAATGGTATATAAGTGGCTTTACCTGTTATGGATATATTGTGACAAATAATAAATATTTAGCTATATTGTAAAATATGTCACTAAATTAAATTAACGATACTATGAGAATTTTAAAAAGAATACTTTTTGTAGCTGCCATATCTAGCTTTTGCTTAGCGTCTTGTAGTGATCCTAACGGGGATGTAAATCCTAAGAATACAGAGCCTCATGGGAATGAGGGGCATGAAGTTGATAGAGATGGATAAGCCTAAATTAGATCAACTTATAAATAAATTAATTAGTCAGTGTCAACCTAATATTAAAGTAATGACTAACCTAAACCCACGAAAGATATTTGTGTACTTGATGATAGCACTTTGTTTTAGTGCTTGTGCTGATCAAAGTGATGATGTTTCCATCAACACAATACCGGAGGATGCACAATCTCTGGAAGGATTATTAAATGATCCTAATTTAACTGATTTGAATCGCATGGATGTTTATTTCAATTTATACAAAAGTTATAAATCATCCGATCCTGAAACCGCTCTAATTTATATTGATAAACTAAACACACTTGCGATAGAAGTTGAAAATATTGAGTATCAAGGTCGATCAGAATTTGTGAAGGGATCTTTATTAAGAAAAGATGGTAATCATGAGGCAGCGCTTGATCATTACTTAATTGCTTATGATTTGTATTCTCAAGTTGATGATATTGTTAGAGTAGCAGATGCATTAAACAGCATAGGACTGATCTTTTTGGAAGTGGAAGGATATAATCAAGCACTTCCTTATTTTGAAAAGTCAGCTAAAATTTATCATAATGAAAAAGATTTCAAATACCTTTCATATGCGTATTCAAATATTGCGACATGCTACTTGAAACTGGAAAGATGGGATGATGCGAAAGTATTTCAAAATAAGGTGATTAACATTAATACTGATAATAGTGAAGATTTGTCGGTATTTTATACAGAGCTTGGTAATATTTATTACCTAGAAAAAGAATATGATCAAGCAATAGAAAACTATCGAAAAGCCTTAGCTTTCTCAGAAATATCAAGTGAGCAGAAATATAAGACATATGATAACCTCGCCAACGCTTATATGTATAAAGGGGACTTCAGCGAAGCTAGCAATTGGATATCTAAAGGAAAGAAATTGCAAGGTGAAATTAATCTAAGTCAAAAGTCAATTATTGAAAGCCGTAACATAGAAGGCGAATTCTACCAACTACAGGGAAATCATAAAAAAGCTATTGAAGTTTTTAATCAAGCTATTGAATTAGCTGATAAAGAGGTGATTAATGAGTATTTCGTAAGTACATTAGACCTCATTTCTAAATCTCAAAGAGCTCTAGTGTCTGAAAATGCCAGAGTGGATCATCAGGATATTTTTAGAGTTGAGGATCTTCGTAAGCATCAAGAAGAATTGAAAGCAGAGTTAGCTGATCAGCTGGATTTTAAAAAGCTGCAGGTAGTGCTTGATAAAGAGGTGGAAGCGCATCACCGTGAAGTGAAGCAGGCTAAATTAGAAGCTGAGCGTATGACGGTGCTGAAGTTTGCTGGAAGCTCTATCGCATTTGTAATGTTATCACTAATTGGTGTAACGCTATTCATCAATAGAAAAAAGCAGAATTACGAAAGTAAATTTCAAAAGATAAAGGCATTATTTGAGGAGTAATTTTACTCCTCTTTACTGGCCTATTCATTTCTCAGAACTAACGTTCAATTAAGATTAACTGTCTACTCTGTACTTATATGGAGTAGATTTTTGATTTTAACCATGTCAGGAATACCTTCCAGCCAACCTAAGACACTGTCGGTTTTCTGAATCGTAATTACATTCCAATATCTTTTCTTCTAAGACCTAGCTGCTGTCTTTATCATCTATTAGATTTCTCTAAGGCACCTTAAAATACAACCAATTAGGTAGCAAATCCGAAGTTTTGAAATTGATGTGGAGCTACTTTTATCAGTAGAGAATTCCTCTCAAATACAATAGGGTAGTTTTCTGGATGGGGGACTATAAAAAAAGGTACGCTATACTTAGAGTTCAAGACTCATAAGAACAGCATACCAATTATTATTAAAGGTTGGTTGGGATTCTTTTTACTTGCTTGTTTTTTTACTTATCGCTGGTAAGTCCAGTTTCAGCTGTACGCTATATAATCGGCCTATGAATGGAGAGGCAGTGAATTCTCTGAACTCTGCATCAAATGGGTTGGTCACCTGTCCTGATAAGCTTAGCTTATTCTGAATAATATGATAGCCTAAAGAGAGGTCTACGTCTACAAATCCTCCTAAGGGACCATAGTTCCAGGTATCAGCGCTTCTAGCATTTTCCTTGATAGGAACTCCACGGTAACTCAACTCAGGTTGCGACTTGGCAGCAATTTGGAAACTAGAGAAGTAATCATATTCTTCAACCCAACGCGCGAAGACGGTTCCGAAAAACTTATTACCTGAGTAGTTTAACCCTAATCCTGCTCTGTTCTTGGGAGAGTTAACCAGAATGTCAAGTTTAGTTACCTTCCCATCTTTGTCAAAATCGTTGTCCAGATCATCTTCATCCACAGAATAATCGAAGAATGAATAATTGAAATCAAGAGTTAGATGATTCATCAATTGGTAGTTCAATCCTATATCAAAGCCAAACGTGTTTACTTCTCCAAAATTCACGTAAGTGGCTACTAGTCCGCCGTATACACCATAGCCATCTTGTACCTCTGACATAGGTTGATCACCCCTTTCGGTGGCTACTCCAACTACGGTTACCGGGCTTAGGAAATTCTTGGATTTGTTGTAGTAAGCATTAATGTCAGTATATAATCTGTTATTTAATTTGCCTTTGTAGCCTAGTTCAATAGTCTGAATTTCCTCTACTTTCTGTTTTTCTACCGCTGATCCATCGTTTAACGTAAATCCTTCAGCATTGCCTAGAATAAGTCCGTTGAATAAGTTTCCATACATATTTAATATGGTAGGCGCAGCTATTCCTTTACTGTAGGTCAGGCGAATAGCACCATCTTTACCCACTGATTTTACCAAGCCTGCTTTTGGTACGAAGTTAAACTCATACACCTCGTGATAGTCTCCTCTGGCGACTGCAGTTAGTTTGAACCCATTGCCGAGATCGTAGTCAAACTGGCCATATACACCAAATTGGTTGATAGTAATGTAGTCATCTTCATCTTTATCTAGCAGATATGTGCCATGGCTATTGGCCATATCTCTTTGCCCTTGGGCTCCTACCACTATGTTAAGCTTGCCCAGGCTGTTGTTGTACTGAATTTCACCATTTAAACGACGGGAATCATCTATAAATAAGGCACCACTTTGGTAAGAAAATGCTCCTCTTGCCTGGTTATCTGTTAGGCCTGAATCAATGCCTCGATAATATTGCTTAGTGCGCTCGTCTATTGAATAGGTAGAGTCTGTTTTGCTGGTGGTGTAGTATGCTTGTGCAAACCAGTGTTCTGAGATGAGTTTCAATCCATAGTGGTTGATTTTCCAGTCTTTAATTTGATTTCTTCCCACATTGGTAGGAGCGAGGTAAGTGGTATTACTTCCTCCCCAGGTGGCTACAAGCTCGGCGCGCTCGGTGATATTATAAACCAGGGAAGCGTTGCCCTTTAAAAAACTGAAGTCATTGTCTAATTCCAATTCTTCATATGCGCCTAATGAGCCGCCTCTGATCATGTACACGGAGTCTACAAAATCAAATTCGGTGCCTTTGGTATATTCCCCAGATACTCTGAAGGCAAATTTATCATTCAGTACCTGAGCATGTCTTACTCTGGCCGTAAGCATATTTTGGTTACCAGCGCCTAAGGCTATGGTTGTACCTTGTGAAGCACGTGGATCTTTCATAATAGTATTTACCAATCCATTGTGGGCATTAGGTCCATAAAGTGCAGCATTAGGTCCTAAAATAACTTCTACTCGATCAATATCTTCTTTAATAAATGTTGATAAAGGCCCCAATGGAAGGCCTGTAGCAATTAAGGTGGCGAATCTGCCATCATTCACTTGTAGGTTTTTAGAATTGAAGTTACTGTTGAAGCCTCGTATATTTATTCCGGTGCCGATTACCCCTGATCGTACAAATTCAACACCTTTTACACGAGAAAGTAATTCTCCTGGGTTGAAAGAGGGTAGCTCTTCGATGGATTTAGAATTGATTAGTTGAATAGTTGCTGGCGTTTTTGTGATCTTTTCGGCTTGGCGAGTCCCTGAAATAACCACCTGATCAGCCATAAAGATCAATGAAGGTTTCATAATGAAATCTCCTAAAGACCCAGAGCCCTGAATTTCCTTCTCCTGGCTTTCAAATCCTATATAGCTAAAAATGATAGTAGCCGGAGTAGATTTTAAACTTAATCGGAATGAGCCATCTACATCAGAAGAAACACCTTGCTGGGTTCCTTTAACTCTGACGCTTACGCCTGGTAGCGGCTGCTGGCTGTCTCCATCTAACAAGCGCCCAGTAACAACGGCTTCCTGCCCAAAGGCAAAGCCTGAATAGAGCAGGCATATGCCACACAAAATGGTATATAAGATTTTCATAGTGAGTTAATGGTTATTAGTACGTAGAAATTTATTAATAAGGGTATTGATTTTTTCTGGTTGGTCGAAATGTGCAAAGTGACCGGCTTTGTCTATCATATGCATCTCAGCATGTGGGATAGCTTCTTTTGCTCTGTTGGCTATGAACTCTGTGGTTAGATCTTTATGCAAATACCGATTAGGAATAAGCTGATCTTGCTTGCCAAATATGATCAAGCTGGGGCACTGAATATTTGACAGCTGATCATAAACCGGCCCATTTAGCATCCCTTTTATACCTTCAGATACTACAAAGCAGTAATCTTTGAAAAGCGGATCTGTTTTAATGAGCATTCTATCGTTATACATAAACTCGGCTCTCTCATCCATGCTGTAGAAGTTCATATTGAGGTTAGCTCTGTACTGCTCATCGCTTACTGATGCGATTAACTCAGGGGTACTCACTTTTTTCAAAAAGGCCGCTTCCTCTTCTGTGAAAGTTTCAATGCCGGCAGGTGCTATCAGTACTAGCGATTTTATCTGATCTGGTCGATCCAGTGCCATAGTAAGTCCGATTTGCCCACCCATAGAATGGCCTACCAAATGATAGGACTCGATGCCCAGTTTTTCCATGAGCTGAAACAGGTGCTTGCTATGAAAAGCCATGCTTGCGGGATATTTGCCTTTAGATGATTTACCATATCCTGCCAAATCCACAACAATGCAACGGTAAGTCTTTGAAAGCTCTTGAACAGTATATTTCCAACTGGGTGCATAGCTTCCCAGTCCGTGCACAAAAAGAATAGTTTCTTCATTTGCTGATCCTTCATCAGCGTATGCTACTTCAATACCTTCAATCGATTGCATAATATGCATTTCAAAAGGGTATACCAGTTCACTAAACTTATCTTGCGCTTTGGTATGTGGGGTATTGGTTGTCATCATAAGAAAGATCAATAAGGATAATTGGGATACTCTATTAAAATATATAGCTGTCATTGCTTTCGGTTGATTATATAGGCTAAGCTATGAAAGCTAATGGCATTGTAATTCCAGAGTTGTATAAAAGAGGGATTGACTATTACGCTTAGAATTATATTATTATTCTCATTGAGTATTTTAAGGCCATTTGTAATTTTGTGAAAGGGTGCGACTTTTAAGTGAAGAGTTCAGGAATAACTTTTCGGGTGTCGGCCAGAAGTTCATTTACTGCTTTACTTCTGTTACTGATTTTGTCATAGACAGAAAGAAATGCCTTTGTATACTGCTTTAATTCTGGTAATTCTATTTTTTCACTCTTGTATGAAGCAGCATAGTAGTACCATTCCAGCGTGGCCACGGATTTAATTTTTTCCAGGTATTTAGTCTCGCGATCGATGAGTCGGAATTTGTTTATTATCTGAATAATTTTCCTATAATGACCATGTAGCAGTAAGGCTCTGAAGTATACTGTAAAATAGAAATGCCATCTGTGCTGCAATAGCTCTTTTTTATAGGCATTCAGAAATATTTCGGCATGCGTAATGGCATTGGAAATCTCTCCTGAATCTGTGAGACAACGCACATAGGAAGCTACAAAGCTCACTCTATGATGAAAGTTTGAAGTTTTTTTAGCCTGAGGAAAGGCCTGCCTCATTAAAGCCAATGCTTCCTTGATTTTTCCTTTTTTAAGAAGAACAGTGTTGAGATTATTAATGTAGTGCAGGTAGTCGCTGTTTTCAGTTCTTATAGAAAGGTAGCCATACTTTTCCGCCAGGTCCAGCTGATTGGCTTTGCTATGGTAAAGCAGCCGGTTGCCATAATAGTTGATCAGAATGCGTTTACTATAAAAATTACCTGACTCCAGCAGTGGCTCCACCTCTTCGAAGAGGTTCTCCATTTTCTCTTGCTGGTTATAGTTGTAATAAAGAAATATTAGTCTAACTAGCGCATAATAGCGATTCATGCCATCCATCATGGGATCTCTGAAAATGGTCAATAGCCAACTTTCCCATTGTTTAGACTCCTTATCATTGAAAGTATACTGACTGGTGATGTCCGAAGTGGCTTCTTGTATACGGCCATATACCAGCCGGCAATGATCGTAGCTGTTTTTATATTTATTCACAAAACTGACCACCTCATTATACTCCTTGTGGCGCATTCGAATGAGCAGATAGTTGAGCAAATGCATAGCCAGTTCAAACCGCTTCATGAAGTAATAATGGCCTGTATCTGTGCTTTTTATGAGCTTCAGAAGCTCCAGCTCATTGTCAAAATTAATAGCATCCTTCATGAGCTTCTGCTCCAGATTGATCAGATAATCAAATTCAATATCGACATCACTTTGCGACAAGTTATCCGATATCCACCGCATCATGCGGCTATATTTGCGCTTATCAATATGGGTAGAAAAGCCTGCAGTATCATTAACCCCGGCTACCAATTCGTGTGTTTGCTTCAGTATGGTGAGGTTGTCGGGATCTTCAAACTGCTGTTTGTTCAGAAGGAAGGTAGTCTCATGAGGTAAGAGACTATCTATAAACTCATTAAATTTCTTAAGCTTTTGTTTTTTCAAAGTGCGCTATCCTAAAAGAGGTTCAGTAGCTATCAATTTAATTGATTTTTATGATATTATAAAAATGATCGTCACACCTGATGTGGCAATGCTGACAGTGCTTTTCTATTGATTTTACCAGTATCATTTTTTGGCAACTCAGAAATCACTTCAAAAAATTTTGGCACTTTGTATTTAGCCAGCTTTTCACAGCAGTAGTCTTTAATCATGCTCATTGGTACATTTTCATGCATAATAAGAAAAGCTTTGCCTACTTCACCCCATTTATCATCGGGCACACCCACTACACAAACCTCTTTTATAGCTTCATGCTGCAATAAGCACTTCTCGATTTCAGCGGGATATACATTTTCGCCGCCAGATATAAACATATTTTTAATTCTATCCACCACGTAAAAATAACCTTCCGAATCTTTCATGAGAATGTCTCCCGTTTTAAACCAACCATCCTGAATGGACTTTTCGGTGGCCGAGATATTTCGCCAATAGCCAGGTGTAACAATCGGGCCTTTTATCCAGAGCTCTCCATTTTCATTGGCACTAGCTTCCACTCCGTCCTCATTCATTAGCTTGCACTCCACATAAAAGTTAGGAAAGCCAATGGAACCTCTTTTGCGTATTGCATCTCTGGCTTCTAATGAGAAAATATTAGGTCCGCATTCCGTTAACCCAAACCCCTGACGGATAGGCACTCCCTGATCTGCCCACTGTTCTATGAGCGGTACCGGAAGCGCCTCGCCTCCTACAATCATATAGCGTAAAGCTTCAAAATTTGCTTTTTCAAATAGCGGGCAGTCGCTCATCATGCGTACCATGGTAGGTACTGCCATAAATATGCTTACCTTTTCACTTTCCAGCAGATGAAGAATGTTTTTAGCATCAAATTTTGGCATCATAATCATGGTACCCCCAGCATGCAAAATAGGGGTGGTGAGTACATTCCAGCCGCCAGTATGAAATGGCGGCATAACATTGAGGTTGATGTCATTAAAGGTAATCTGTAGTCGAAGGGCTGTATTCAAACTGTTCCAAAGCATCATGCCATGGGTGTAAACAGCACCTTTTGGCTGCCCGGTAGTGCCAGAAGTATACAGAATGAAAGCGGGATGCGTTTCTTCCAGGGTCTTCGCTTTGTAGGTGATGTTGCTGTCCTTGTTTTTCTGAACAAAGTCAGAAAAGAACTGAAAGCTAATAATTTTCTCATAAAGCAGCGCGGGCACCTCATCTAACAGAGGTCGATATTCATCCGCTACTATAATGAGGCTTGGATCTGAATTCTTTACCAAAAAAGCTATTTCTGATGGCGAAAGCCGATAGTTTATAGGGACTAAAATAGCTCCTGTTTTTTGTGTCACCCCTAAAAGACTCACATACTCCATGTGAAAATTGGCTAACACCAATATGCGATCGCCTTTGCGGATGTTATGTTGCTCTTCCAGCCACGCACTGAGGCTATTAGCGGCCTGATTCAGCTGGCTATAATTCAAAGTATCTTGCCTATTTACCTCTTTCACTGCCACTTTATCCGGACAGTAGAGGCTCCATTTTGTCAGCCAATCACATATCATGGTATTGCTTTTTAGGTAGTACAAAATACAATAAAATTCCGATGATGCTGGATCCCAGAATGGCAGCTGTAGAAGCAATGGCAGGGTTTTTCACTGTAGTCTGCATGTAAGCAGTAATGCCGCCATAGTACATGCCAAAGTGAATAATTAAAGCGCTAAGCGCAGCAATGATTACCGCATTGGTATTGGCTCTTGGCAAAAACATGCCGAATAGAACCGGAATGAAAGCGCAAGAGAAATATGCATAAACGCCATTTTGAGCAAATATGGCTACACTCATATTAGGATTAATCAGCTGCTGATATGAAAACAAAAAAGATACAATGGCCAATAGAATGATGACTATTTTATTCACCATTATCCCGGCTTTCCCATCTTCAAGCTTCTTTCGGAAGGCCTCGGGGCTAACTTTCATGATGATGTCAGAAGTAATGGTGGATGAAAGGCTTTGAATTAGTCCTTCCAGCGTAGACATGCCTGCCGAAATAAGTCCGAAAATGATAATAATGCTGAGATAAACCGGAAACTTAGTGACTACATAGGTGGAGATCAATCCATCGGGAGCGATCGGTGTGTCTCCAATTTTCATATCTGGAAATTCAATACGAGCATAAAGCCCGGCAATGACAACCAGAAAAAACAGGAATTGCACCGTGGCTCCAACCAATAAATAGCGGTTTACATCGGTAGACTTTTTTAGTAAAAGTGACTTAGTAAGTATATGCGGTTGACAAACCACTGCTATACCTACAACTATCTGACAAAATATGATTTCAAAATAATCTCTAAAGAGCGGACTTTCAGGATTAAGCGGCTTTGTTAAATTGGGATCGATTGCAGTGAGTTTGTTAAAAAAATCATTGACTCCCTTTTCAAAATACTCATAACCTGAGCTGATTAATATGATAGCTACTATGACCATAGATACTGCCTGAATGGTATTGGTGTAGACCATAGAGTTGGCTCCTCCGAACATCATGTAGCCAAACACAAAAACGATTACTCCGGCCAGCGCATAAGCTGGGTCCAATCCTAAGGCCTTTGATAAAACCTGAGTTATCCCTACACAGATAAGGACGATGAAAGTGATGAGTAAGAGAGATAGAAATGCGAAAAACAGGGCGAATTTCTCGTTTTTATATCGGTTTCCCATCCATTGGGCCATGGTTAAGGCAGATACTTTATTGCCGAATTTGCGAAAGCCCTTGGTGAGTAAAACCAAAGAAAAAATGGCCGCTACAGGCAATGCTAATCCATATGAAATGAAACCGCTGATGCCATAGGTGCCAATAAGGCCAGGGTTAATAATAAACGTAGCTGCGCTGGTCATGGAGGCCGCTAATGACAAGCCTACAAAGGCAGGTGAAAACTGCACGCTGCCTAAAGCATAATCGCTCATATTTGTAGTTTTTCGCATGCCATTAACCACAAAATATAAAACAGCCATAGCATAAACCCCCAGTAATGAGTAGGTGGCTGTTACTACCGAAATTTGACCAAGTATAATGGGATATTTATCCATATTATCAGGTAAGTTAAAATTTAAAAGCTGCTCCGGCAAATGAAAGCCCTCCGCCAGAACCGATAAGGAAAATGTAATCCCCTTTCTGGATCTCTCCCTTTCTTACTGCCTCATCCAACGCCATAGGAATGGCTGCAGAACCAGTGTACCCATATTTATGCATGATGTATTTGGCTTTGTCCTTCGCCAGGTTCAGATTTTCCAGCATTTCATAAATGCTATTGATGTTAATCTGAGTAAGGAAAAATTTACTAACCTGACATACTTCAATACCTGCTTCTCTGGCCATGCGCAAACTCATTTTGGTCCACATTTCAGGGTTCAGTTCTTTAGGGAATTTCTTCACAAACTGCAGTTGATGCTTTCCATTCTGAACGGCCGTTTCGGTAATGGGGCAGTGTGTCCCACCGGCATAAATTCCCATCCAGTCGTGGTACTGGCCCTGGGTGAACTGGTGCGCGTTTAGAAAGCCACTGTCTGTATTATCCTTGGCGCTTAGCACCACGGCACCGGCACCATCGGCAAACAGCGTTACCGTTTTCTTGTCGGACTTGTTCAGGTATTTGCTCATGGCATATACCCCGATGACCAAAATATGTTTGTACTGCTCATCTGCCAGGATGTATTTAGAAGCCGTATCAATAGCCGACACAAAGCCAGCGCATGCAGTATTGAGATCAAAAGTGCCGGCACCTTCTGCTCCCAGACGATGCTGGAGCACAGAAGCCGTGGCTGGAGAAATGTATTCTGGGGTGTCAGTAGAAATGATGATCTGGTCTAGTTCCTTGGCGGCTATTCCTGCACTTTCCAGTGCTTTTAGTGCGGCCTTTTCACACAGATCTACGGTAGATTCATCGTCAGCGCACCAATGGCGCTGCTCTATGGTTAGGTTTTCGCGCAGCCATGTGTCTACATCTTCACCTAGTAATTCGTTGAAATATTCATTTTTCAGTACCTGCTCAGGTGCATAGGATCCTGTGCCAGTAATAACTGCTTTTCTCATAGTAGATAGTTTCATGAGGCGAGTGCCACGTAGGGTTGAATGCTTAAATAGTTACCGCGCCATCTACGCTAAGTGTAGTGCCGCTAATGAATGATGCTTCGTCAGAGGCCAAAAACGCATAGGCATTGGCAATTTCTTCCGGTTGGCCCAATCTTGAAAGAGGGGTTTTGTCTTCCATCATTTTGATCACCTTTTCAGGCATCTTTTTCACCATTTCGGTAGCAATAAACCCAGGCGCCACGGCATTTACTGTTATGCCTTTTCGTCCCAGCTCCTTGGCCCAAACCTTTGTCATTCCAATGACTCCAGCTTTGGTGGCTACATAGTTGGTTTGACCGAAATTGCCATATAATCCTACCACAGAAGAAGCATTAATAATGCGGCCATACTGCTGCTCAATCATATAGGGAGATACTGCTTTGGTGCAGTAGTAAACACCATTTAGGTTAACGTTGATGACCTGCTGCCATTGGTCATCAGTCATTTTTCCTAAAGTGGAATCCCTAGTGATGCCGGCGTTATTAATGAGGATATGTACTTTACCAAAGTCTTGAATCGTTTTTTGCGTGGCTTGCTCTACGGAATTTTTTGATGCGGTGTCCACTTTATAAAAGCGGGTGCCATGGCCAAGTTCTGCTGCGGTTTGTTTGCCAATGTCTTCGGTGATATCCCAAATGGCTACCTGAGCGCCTTCTTTAATAAACTTTTCAGCCGTTGCCCTTCCTATGCCACTGGCGCCACCAGTAATGATGGCTATCTTTCCTTTAAGTCTTTCCATTTTTTAGTTTTTAGGTTGGCAACAAATTGGATAAACTTATTTTTCAGACAAACTGAGGGTGAGTTATGTGAGGGTTGACTTTTTTAGGGTTTGATTATCATTTTATTTTAAAAGGTGAATTTGGTGATTAAAGTTGAGGTGGACTATTGAGTTAAGGTTCTGTTATAGAATGTAGATGAGAGTTTTCAAGAGGCCTCTTCAATTGAGTCTGAAGCAGTGTAAATACAAAAATAGATCCCTTTAAATTTAATACGGTAGCTTAGCATTATTATCCTTGTTCGGCTGCCAATGTCATATCCCAATTAAGATACTTAAGCTACCAGATAATTTATGTTTTAAGTCCTTAAATGAGAATAAAAGAATTAGACCAAGAATTAATAATGCTGGACCACATGAGAATATACTCATCAAAAAATAAGAAGGCTTACCATGCCTATTTGGGTCATACATACCTATTGAAAAAGCATGCTGAGCAATTGGAGTTAATGCTAAAAGAATAAATCCGTATACAAAGATCAAAGAAAGTGATTTATTATTCATATGAAAATCTTCGTTAAACGTAATTAGCTATTTACAATTGATTGCTTATATCTTCTATATCAATAACTCAATTAATAAAAATTCTTATACCCACTTATTATATGAGTTTTTAATTCTTGAATCTCATTTCCGCCAAATTTCTCTATAAGTTCTTTTTGATGCCTATTGAAAAAGTGTTGTCTCCATTTTTGAGATTTATTGGTCAAGGAGATTATTTTATAATCTAAAATTATAAATAAAAAGTATTTGGAGTAGGTGTCTCCAGACGTGTCCCTATACTTGGGTTTAGGGTGTTTTCTTGAGACGTAGTTATAGTAGTATATGCCCTCGCAGCTCGACTCTTTTTTTACTGCAGGAAAATATTCGAAGTATGCTTGTTCACGCCTGCTTTTTGGGTCTATTAGCACTGAGTAGTTTAAATTCTCTATACAATCTACAAAATGTTCCTTTGAAATAAGTTTAGGATTAGGTCTGTAAATCATTTTTGGATTCTGAGCCAGGCATGCGCTGGTTAAAAATAATAAAATGAAGTAAGCTAGAAGTTTCATGGTCTATACCGCCAATCTACTAATTATAATTCCGTGATCAAATCAGGTTAATGCACAATTAGACACTTACACTAGCTTTTAAATAAGGGTAGGCAGGAAATTTAAAAACCCTTAAAAACAAAAAACCGCTTAACTTATAAAGTTAAACGGTTCTTAGTAGTCGGGGCGGCAGGATTTGAACCTACATCTCTAATGTATTGATTTTCAATTATTTATATATTATATCAACTTATGGGGCACCTAATAGGGCTCATTTTGTAAGGCATCTGTTGTTTAAGTTTGTTGATGCCCGGGTCATATAGAATCAAAGAACTGTTTATATTAATATAAAAATAAAAAAGAAACATTTAGTAGGCAAAATATAATTGTACCTCACTTACTAAAAGATAGGTATTTGATATTAATTACTCTATAGGTAGAAGTTGCTCTTTAACATTCCAGCCTTCAATTGAAATTTTAGCTGTTGCAATATCTAACTTTGAAGAGTCATATTCCAGGGTCACAGTTTTAGTTTCTCCTGCTGTTAGCGATATATAATTGTCATCATAAAAAACAGGTAAAATACGTTCTTGGTTACTCTCATCTACCAATGATATTCTATTGAAAAAAGCTACCGGTCCGCTTTCATTAGCCTTAAGGCTTACGTTTATTTTACCTTCTTCAACTAAATATGCATTACAGGTAATGGCTACAGAAGGTAATTGTTTTAGTCCACTGTACGTACCATTTTTATCAGGAATCCAATAGAAATTTTCAGAGATCATATTTTGATCCATATTCAACAACTGAAGCTTCAAAAACAGGCCATCATCCTTCGCTACTTTATCTACATAGCTTTTCATTGATAAATACTTTTTAGCAGAAGTAGGTTCTAAACCCACTACTACTTGCGTAAATAGTTTTTTGTTACCTGCCATATCAATGGTTTCTACCTTGAGCATCAGGTTATGGTAAGTGTCAAACGAATTGTTTACCCCCATTATCATACCATTGGTGTGGTTATACATTACGTGCACGGATTCACCACCTTTGCGTAAACCATACAGACAGGCGTTGGGGTCTAGATAATAGTCATACATTTGTCCGCGCATGGCTGTCCAGGGGTTTTGAGTCTTCCATATAATGGTGCCCGTGTACCATTCCCACATGTGAGAACTAAATCCTTCCATGAGTGCCCTATATTGATTATAGTTAACCAGCTGAGCCTTTCTGCCAAAATCCCGGGCATCAGTAGCATCTCCATAAGGGCGTATGTGATGCTCGTAACCGATGTATTTATGGTAATCCCAAACCTTGTCTACAGTGGAGTCATTAAAGGTTGGGGGAGTGAGATGCTCCTTGGGAATAAATCTTTTTAATGACTCAATATCTCCCACGCCTACTGAGCCTACTTCAGAATTAAATGGCCAAGTCTTGTGATTCCAAAATACATCGGTAGACTGTATAGTATATGGGCCATCTCCGTTTCCCCCGATGGTATTTAACGACATGCTATCAGAGTTCGAATATGTGATGAACCAACGTGTGCCGTCTTCTTTACTCAACACATCATTTTGAAGTGCTTCCAGTATATCCTCTGGAGGTGTGATCTCATTTCCACCACAATATATGGCCAATGAGGGGTGATTTCTTATCATTTTAACCATGTCACGAGCAGATTCAATAAAGAGACTATGATCATCAGGGTACTTTCGGCGAGTCCACTGATCTTCTAGTTTCATCGGATCTACCCATTTGCCGTTACAGTCACCTGACATCCAGAAATCTTGTATCACTAATAGGCCATATTTATCACATGCTTCATAAAATTCTGGTCTCTCTGCCAATGCCCCGCCCCAAATTCTGATAAGGTTGAGGTTCATATCACGGTGAAATCTAATCTCTGCATCGTATCTTTCTGGAGTGAATCTTAACATGGCATCAGAAATGATCCAGTTGCCTCCCTTAATAAAGATTTTTTGTCCATTAACCATGACCTGCATACTTTGTGTGTGATCATTCCATTCTCTGCTGATTTCACGAATCCCAAAATAAATCTTTTGCTCATCGGATACTTTCTTTTTCTCTTTAAAGGTGAGCGTAATATCGTATAAGTTTTGTGCTCCATATCCGTTTGGCCACCATAGTTTTGGGTTTTTGATGCTGAAGTTAGGCAGGTTAGCTTTGATGGTTTGATTTGCAGGAATAGTAACTGACTGACTTATAGTATTGCCGTTAAGTTCGTAACTGATTGTGCCTTCCGCCGCTTGATTGGTTGGGTTTTCTAATTCAGTCGAAACTATAAGGATAGCATCATTTTGTTGGTTAGCATTACTCTTTCTTAAGCCGGGCACCTTGGTTATCACTTGAGGGTTTTTGATATTAATAGCGCCTGTTTTTTCCAATGTAACTTTATCCCATATACCGGTATTTCTGTCTCTGATGGGTTGAATCCAATCCCAGCCTGCCACATATTGATGACTTACGTTTTTAGCAATTGTACCATCTCCACCCTGGCCTCCGTTAGGGTTGCCCACCGGATCTGGAGGGTATACAATTACCGCTAGTCTGTTGCTACCATTAGAAGTTAAAAAAGAGGTGATATTGTATGATTGCCTTAAAAACATTCCTTTATGACGTTGCTCGTTTACCTGTTTTCCGTTTAAGAATACATCGCAGCTATAATTTATTCCTCTGAAATTTAACCAGGCTTCTTCACCTTTTTTGATGCTCATTTCAAAATCTTTTACAAACCAATAAGTATAGTGATCCCGGCCGGTTTCGTATATATCTGGTATCTCGAGATTATTCATACCATAAAAGGGGTCAGGTACCTTTTGGTTGTTTAATAAGGTAGTGAGAACCGTTCCAGGTACAGTGGCTGGAAGCCAGCTATTAATATCATAATCTTGTTGTGACAGGGCTTTTCCGTTGTGGCCTACTTCTCCTATTGGAGCACATTTCCAGCCGGAATTTAATTCTCTGACATCCTGTGCTTGTGTATGAGTTGATATTATAGCGAAAAAACTGCCAATGATGAAAAGTGAGATTAGATTTGAAGTCATACCTTGAAAATTAGTTGATAAAGATTTGTGTGCGCACACATTATTCAAATTTATAATTTTTTTTGTTAAAAAAAATTTGGTGTGGTTTTCAGACAGAGCTTGGCGTACCAAAAGTTGGCTCATTTCCTTTTGAACTATTTTTTCTCTACAAAAAGAAAATATTTCAACATATAAACTTTATTATATTTCTTTGTGTTTGCGTACACATTGCTCAAAAATAATGATTTTAATATTATGATGTGAAATTTATAATATATCTTTAGCCCCTCAAACGGGAGCACTGGAAATTATTGAATTCACAAATGTTAATGGTCTATCCCTCTTATAGATTTAAAAAATAGTATTTAAATGATCAGGTTTTTCTTACCAATAGCAATCTTAATGATATTGAGCGGTTGCACCGTTGAACGTGATGCTTCAGAAACTAATAATTTTATTAGCTATAGTGATTTTGTAGATCCATATATAGGTACAGGTTTTCACGGACATGTCTTCTTAGGCGCCAACGTTCCGTTCGGAGCAGTTCAGTTAGGCCCTACCAACCTTACTGAAGGTTGGGACTGGTGCTCAGGGTATCATTATAGCGACACCACTGTTATCGGCTTTTCTCATACCCATCTTAGTGGTACGGGTATAGGTGATCTTGGAGATGTTTTACTTATGCCTACTACGGGTGAAGTTAATTTAAATAGAGGGTCTATAAAAGATTCAACTATGGACGAAGGGTATGTGGCCTATTATAGTCATAAAGATGAGGAAGTGCGTCCAGGATATTATGGGGTATGGATAGATAAATATCAAGTGGCAGTAGAACTTACAGCTACTAAGCGCGCCGGTTTTCAGCATTATAATTATAAGAGTTCCGGTTCATACAATGTTATACTGGACCTAGAAAGAGGTATTGGCTGGGATTCGCCCACTGATACACAGATTGAATGGATTAATGACAGCACTATTCAGGGCTTTAGATATTCTAAAGGGTGGGCGGTAAATCAAAGAATATATTTCTATATGAAATTATCTTCGCCATTAAGCAAATTGGTGACGGATAAAAATGAAGTGTTTACAGGTGGAGCTATGCTGGAAGGGCAAAAGTTAAAAGTAGCACTAGTTTTCGATAAGCTTGCTAATGGAGATTTAATGATTAAAACCGGAATATCTCCTGTAAGTATAGAAAATGCTCGTGACAATCTTTCGAAAGAGATTCCCAATTGGGATTTTCAGGAGGTGGCTTCGGTTGCGAATAGAGAATGGAATCAGGAGCTAAGCAAAGTGCAGGTTTCTATGCCCACTGAGAAACAAATGAAAGTTTTTTATACTTCATTGTACCACACCATGATAGCTCCATCAATTTTTCAGGATATAAATGGTCAATATCGTGGTGCTGATGGAAAAGTATATACAGACACTAGCTTCCATAACTATACAACTTATTCGCTATGGGATACCTACAGAGCGGCACATCCATTATATACCCTAGTGCAAGCAGAGAGGGTCAAGGATTTTGTGAAAAGTTTTTTGAACATATATAATCAACAAGGCAAGCTTCCGATTTGGCATTTGGTGGGTAATGAGACTGATTGCATGGTAGGTTATCCTTCTATACCAGTGATAGCGGATGCTTATTTTAAAGGGTTTGATGTTGATGGAGAATTGGCCTTTAAAGCTATGAAAGCTTCCTCCATGCGTGATGATTATGGAATGAAGTATATTAAAGAGAAAGGGTATATACCGGCAGATCTTGAGAAGGAATCTGTATCGAAGGCGTTGGAATATTGCCTGGCAGATTGGAGTATAGCCTATATGGCCAAGTCGCTGGGTAAAACTGAGGATTATCTATATTTCAATAAAAGAGCTCATGCTTATGAGCAGTATTTTGATAAAGATTCTCAATTCATGAGAGCCAAATTGGATGATGGCAGTTTCCGCTCACCTCTTAATCCTTTCACATCTACACATATTTGGGGTGATTACACTGAAGGAAATGCCTGGCAATATACATGGCTGGTTCCTCACGATGTGGAGGGCCTTATTTCTTTATTTGGCAGTGAGGAATCTTTTGAAAAGAAGTTAGATAGCTTATTCATAGTTGAAGGGGATCTTGGTAAAGAAGCCTCACCTGATATTTCAGGTCTTATAGGTCAATACGCTCAAGGTAATGAGCCTAGTCATCATATACCATACTTATATAATTATGTAGGTAAGCCGTGGAAGACCGCAGATAAGGTTCGATATATCATGGACAGCCTCTATCAGGATATTCCAGCTGGTATTTGCGGTAATGAAGACGTTGGCCAAATGTCAGCTTGGTATGTGCTGTCCGCACTTGGTTTTTATCAGCTCAGTCCGGCGAATGGCGATTTTCTATTTGGTAGCCCGATCATTGAAAATGCCACTTTATACATCGGGGGCAATAAGTTAGATATAATAGTAAATAACAATAGCTCCACTAATAAGTATATTCAGCAGGTAGCATGGAATGGCCAGCAGTATATGAGCTCTGCAATACCCTATTCTATGCTTTCAAAAGGCGGTGTATTAATCATAGAAATGGGTGACAAGCCTTCTTCTGAATTTGGAGTTTTAGATAAAAATAGACCAGCTTCTATTCCAAAGCACTTTATCAAATAGTTTTAAATACCACGTTTATGCCCCAAAAGAAAAAAAGTTTCGTCATTTCTATGACAATCATTGGCATACTGTTTTTCATCATAGGTTTTGCTACTTGGGTTAACGGTACTTTAATTCCGTATTTGCAAATAGCATGTCAGCTAGAGACAGAAACACAAGCTTATTTGGTAGCTACTGCCTTTTATATCGCTTATACACTGATGGCGTTACCATCATCTTACGTATTAGACAAGGTTGGGTACAAATTGGGGATGTCCATGGGGCTAATAGTCATGGCTATAGGTTCTATTATATTTGTTCCGGCCGCCATGATAAGAAGTTATTCTTTCTTCTTATTCGGTCTTTTTATAATTGGTTCCGGGTTGGCCCTTTTACAAACAGCGGTTAATCCGTATGTTTCAGCTATTGGTTCACCTCAGAGTGCGGCTACGAGAATTAGCATCATGGGTATTTCGAATAAGGTGGCAGGGATCCTTGCTGGCTTGATCTTTGGCTATATTGCGCTCAGTGATGTAGATGCCTTGGAGACTTCTCTAGTTACTATGGATGCTACGGAAAAGACTATAGCACTCGACGAACTGGCATCTCGGGTTATTATACCCTATAGTATTATTGCTGTAGTCTTGGCTATTTTAGCATTTGCAATTGGACTTTCATCATTACCCGAAATCGATGGAGAGAAATCAGATGAGGTAACTATTAAAACTGGTGTTGCGAATAGCAGAGAGAGTATATTTGAGTTTCCACACCTATTTCTGGGTGTTTTGGCGCTATTCCTATATGTGGGAGCTGAGGTAATAGCTGGAGATACAATAATAAGCTATGGTAAGTCAATAGGCATTTCTTTGTCTGTAGCAAGATACTTTACCCAGCTGACTTTAGTGTGTATGCTTATTGGGTATATAGTCGGCATATTCACTATTCCTAAATTCATCTCCCAAGCTAAGGCACTAACTATTTGTGCGCTATTGGGCATGTTGTTTACAATAGGAGCAATTTTGACCAATGGGTTTGTATCGGTAGCCTTTATTGCTCTTTTGGGATTAGCTAACTCATTAATGTGGCCGGCAATTTTTCCGTTATCTATTTTCAACTTGGGAAAGTACGCACCTAAAGGTTCCGCATTACTGATAATGGCTATTTCAGGTGGAGCCATATTGCCGTTAATATATGGTAGGCTAGCTCATGTTTGGGATGGCCGATCGGCTTACCTCATGCTCTTACCTTGTTATGCCTACATTTGCTATTTTGCAATCAGAGGACATAAAATAGGATTGAAATAATTGGAATACAGGTAATAAATTCTAATTAAGATTTGTTCTGTGTGCGCACACAATAAAAATTAATTATTATTGTAATTGCAAAAGAGTATTTAGTGAATGCTGTGGTATATATATCATATTAATACTAACATAAGAAAATAATAATATGTCAAATAAGGCCGTCATTGGTGTCGATATTGGAGGCACAACTATCAGTATAGGGGTGATCCAAGAAGGACAATTGGTTAAGAAAATGCAATTGGACACGCCAGCCATGGAATCGAAGCAAGTCATCATCAATGTTTTACTTGACGGTATAGAAGAAATATCAGAAGGCTATACTATTGAAGGTGTAGGCATAGGTGTTCCTGGGCTTTTAGATGCTGGTAACGGTATTATATATGACTTAATAAATATACCCTCTTGGAATGAGGTTTATTTGTCCGATGCAGTGCAGGCGCGATTCAAAGTGGATGTTTATTTAGCAAATGATGCTAATTGTTTTGCCGTAGGTGAAAAAATATATGGTGGTGGCGCCCGATATAAAAGTATAGCAGGATTAGCATTGGGAACAGGTCTTGGTGTGGGGTTCGTATTTAATGGTCAGCTGCATACTGGGATTATGTCAGCAGCAGGAGAGGTAGGAGCAATCCCTTATATGCTTCATAATTATGAACATTATTGTAGTGGCAAATTCTTCAAAAAAGAATTTGGTTTGGATGG
This sequence comes from Fulvivirga ligni, assembly GCF_021389935.1. NCBI lineage: Bacteria > Pseudomonadati > Bacteroidota > Cytophagia > Cytophagales > Fulvivirgaceae > Fulvivirga > Fulvivirga ligni. The sequence continues at coordinate 5,642,828 of NZ_CP089979.1, read as the reverse complement.
GAAAACTGTCTTTCAAAAAGCGATGGAAGGTCATGAGATTAGCCGCGGTATTTTTAAACAGTATGGTTTACATCTTGGACATTTGTTAAAATATTTACTTCATGTAGTGGCACCGGAGGCAATTTTTATCGGAGGCTCAATTAAAGATGCATATCCTCTTTTTGAGGAATCAATGTGGGATGTCTTACACACCTTTCCTTATAAAAGAGTTATTGATAATCTCGTTGTTGAGAAATCTGAAATGAATGAAGTGGCTATTATGGGTGCTGCTGCAGTGTGTGAAATGAATATTCAGATCAAGGAAAATCTTTCTAATCACCAAGGTATTTTACATTAATTTACTTTGTAAAAGTAGCTGTTTTAGTAATCTTAAAGCTCTCAGTACTATATATACTTTTCCTTATATACTTTTCCTTGTAAGGTATTCATATAGTTAAACTTCAGTGAATCCTTAATATTATTGAAATTAGAAAGGGCCGCCTCTGTCTCACCATAAGGCAGCCACTTTCTGTCCTAATCAAACTACTTACCTAAACACTAGAAATGGTGCCGAACAAAAGCTTCTATAGCCTCGTATTCGGTTAGTCCTAGTTTATCGTATAAACGTGCGGTTGTTCTATTTCTGTCTTCCGCACGTTGCCAAAACTCACGCTTGTCATCTCCAGGAAATACGGGAGAATCCTTTTGTGACTGATGCTTGAATATGGCTTTTCTTTTTCTCATTAATTCTCCTGGACTAATTGGGATGGCCATCTCTATATCTTCGATATCCCATTCCTGCCAAGCTCCCCGATATAGCCAAACATAACAGTCTTCAAGCCACTCTTCCCCTTGTTCTTTAAGTATTTCCAATGCCTTATAAATAGCCTGTAGGCATACTGCATGGGTGCCATGTGGATCTTGGAGATCGCCGGCAGCGAAGATTTGGTGTGGCCTTACTTCCTGTAAAATATTTACTATGATTTGAATATCTTCTTCACCTATGGGCCTCTTTTTTACCTGTCCCGTTTCATAAAATGGCAAGTTTAAAAAATGAACATTCTCCTCCTTCACACCGCAAAACCTACATCCGGCCTCGGCTTCTCCTTTTCTAATGAGCCCCTTAATGGTCTTTACTAATGGAGTGTCCTCTTCACCTAATTTCTTTGTGTCTAAGAAGCTCTTTAAATCAGATAATTGCTCTGGGAAGTCAGACGAAATACCTAATGATTTAAGAATCTCCTCTGTAAATGATGCAAACCTTAAAGCATCATCATCAAATACTGCAATGTTTCCGGAAGTCTGGTAGGCAACATGAACATCATGCCCTTGATCGACCAATCTTAGTAATGTTCCTCCCATAGATATAACATCATCATCAGGGTGTGGACTAAATATAATTGATCTCTTTATGGCCGGTTCACTTCTTTCAGGTCTTTTTTTGTCGTCAGAATTAGGCTTGCCACCAGGCCAACCTGTAATAGTTTTTTGTATTTGGTCAAATACTTTTATGTTAAGGTCGTAAGCGCTACCAGACTGAACCAGCAGGTCCATTAATCCTGCTTCTTTGTAATCCTCATCAGTAAGCTTTAATATAGGCTTTTCCATTTTCTTGCTAAGCCATGTTACGGCTCTTCTGGTTAGCTTTTGATCCCAGTTGGCGAGACCCACAACCCATGGTGTTTTATACCGCGCCAGGTTAGCAGCAGCACTTTCGTCTAACACTACCTGTACTTTGCTATGAGTCTGTAAGAATGAGGCGGGCACATCATCAGTAATTTGACCTTCAACCATTTTCTGAACAATAGGCGCTTTTCCTGATCCCCAAGCGACTAAAATGATTTTTTTAGCCTGCATTATTGTTCCAACACCCATAGTAATTGCACGTAACGGTACAAACTCTTCCTTGATAAAATCTTTAGCAGCATCAGATATGGTAAGAGGGTCTAACTTGACCATCCTGGTAGAGGAGGAAAAAGATGAACCTGGTTCGTTAAAACCAATATGTCCTGTTCGGCCTATTCCCAATAATTGAATATCAATACCACCTAAAGTGTCTATTTTCTCTTCGTATTCTACGCAATATCTCTTCACCTCTTCTAAAGTAATAGAGCCATCCGGAATATGAATATTTTGCTTGGGAATATCAATATGATTAAAAAGGTTTTCATTCATAAAACGAACATAGCTTTGAAGCGATTCGGGGTCCATCGGATAATATTCGTCTAAATTGAAGGTAACTACATTTTGGAAACTGAGTCCTTCTTCTTTATGAAGCCGGATTAGCTCCTTATAGATATTTACCGGTGATGATCCTGTAGCCAAACCTAATACAGCGGGTTTGCCCATTTGATTTTTCTTTTCGATTAATCTGGCAATTTCACTGGCTACTATGCGAGAACCTTCAAGATTATCATTGAATACAGTTACGGGAATTTTTTCTAAACTAGTTTCAGAATAATTAAGTGCTGGCATTGCGAAGACTTTAAGTTCTATACTTGATATATTACAAATATAATGTGTGCGCACACAAATTAAAAATTTAAAGTTGTGTGCGCGCACATTTTTTTTTAAATCAAGCTGATTAGTGAATTCGGAAGCTAGCCATTAGCTTATCATCTTTGGAGTCGCTACCCAAAATAATTGTATAGATACCGGGGTATATCTTCCATTGTTTTTTCTTTAAGTCCCATTTCCGTAATTCTGAAACTGGTATTTTTAGTGAGACAGTCTGTTGCCCATTGGCCTGGACCTCTACTTTACTATAGGCCTTTAGTTCCTTTATAGGCATTCTTTCGATCTGTGGATATTTAATATATGCCTGAACTACTTCCTTTGCGGTATAGTTGCTGGCATTTTTTACTGTGACGGAAATCTCCACTAATTCATCTTTTTTATATTTTTCTTTAGGTTCCGTGGTCCATTGGTAAGTAAAATTACCGTAGGAAAGACCAAAACCAAAAGGATATTGTACCTGTCCTTGATAGTATCGATAGGTTCGTCCCTGCATTTCGTAATTGGAATAGGATGGGAGGTCATCAAAGGATTTATAAAATGTAATAGGAAGTTTGCCCGAAGGTGAAGTTTTACCAAAAATGATGTCAGCAAGTGCGTTACCTCCTTGTTCACCAGAATACCAAGCCATAATTATGGCATCTGAATAGGGTTCAATGGCTGAGACATCAACAGCACTTCCGGCAGTAATTACAGTAATAATTGGCTTATTATGTTTACTTCTTAGTTTTCTTAAAAACGCTATGTGCGCTTGAGGAATGCTGAGGTCTTTCTTATCACCACCATTGTCAGCAAGAAAAGCATCGCCTTCCTCACCCTCTAATACAGGGGTAAGACCTATGACAGCTATGGTAAGATCACTGGTTTCTGATGCCCATACCCCTCCAAAATGGGTAGAATCCGTATAATTTGATCCCATATCATACTGAACAGCAGTTTCTGGGCCGGCGGCTTCGGCTATACCTTCAGCGTAGGTCACTATATTTCCGGAGATTCCATGGTAGTTACCAAGCATGGCGTCTAAAGCTCCTGAATTACTTCCTACAATTACCATACTACTATATTTATCAGCATTCAGTGGTAATAGCTGGTTTTCATTTTTTAATAGGACCATGCTTTCGGCTGCAGCTCGTCTGGCCAGCGCAATGTTTCGGTCGGAATGGATTTGTGTTGCCCCAAGGGTAGAATAGGGAACTAATTCCGAAGAGTCAAAGAAACCTAGTTTAAATAATGTTCTTAAGTTAGGAGCCAAAGCTATGTCAATATCTTCTTCCGTGAGTAAGCCTTTTTCCATAGCTGGGAGTAATTCTGCCTGCATGAGATTGGAACAGTCCAGGTTAACTCCAGCTTTAACTGCTGCCGCTGCAACTTCTGTAGCCGAACCCATTACTTTATGACGGGCATAAATATCTTCTAATGCCCAGCAATCAGTTACAATGTGTCCCTGAAAATTCCACTCACCTTTTAAAATACCCTCCAGAAGTGTTTCGCTAGTACAGCATGGTTCATTGTTTACCCGGTTATAGGCACACATCACAGATTCTACCCCTGCATCTACCATCTTTTCAAAGGCATATAGATAGGTTTCTCGAAGATCTTTTTCATCGACCACAGCATTAAATTTATGGCGATCTGCTTCAGGCCCACTATGAACGGCTAGATGCTTAGCAGTAGCCGATACTTTTAAATAATGATCATCATCACCTTGCAACCCCTGCATGAAGGCGACTCCCATTTTTGATGTAAGGAAAGGATCTTCCCCATAAGTTTCCTGGCCTCGGCCCCAACGTGGATCTCTAAACAAATTAATATTGGGGGACCAAAAGGATAGCCCCATGTACTGAAGGTGTCTATTTTTATTTATTGCAAGATTATATTTTGCACGGGCTTCAGTAGATATGATATCTGCTATTTCATGAATAAGCTGGTCATCAAAAGTAGCCGCAAGACCTATGGCTTGTGGGAAAACAGTAGCATTACCAGCACGAGCCACACCATGCAAGGCCTCATTCCACCAATTATATTTAGGGATATCTAATCTAGGAACCCCATTATTATTGAATCCCATTAATGAAATTTTTTCTTCAAGTGTGAGTTCCGAAAGTAGTTGTGCCACTCGGGTTTGCACCGTAAGATGTGGGTTTCTAAAGTTTTCTTGTGCGTTACATATATAAATGCATGAAACTAACATTAAAGAAATTAAAGAGAATTTGATTTTAATCATTTTTTGAAAATTATAGAATTTTAGATCTCATATATGAATCTACATTTTGCCGGGTTATGATTTCCAGGGGAAAGAGTTCTTCCTGAGGTGGTTGTTTTTTGAAAAGTAGATGATTAGCAAGAAAAGAAATTCCAACAGCTGCCTGCTTGTTTGGGTTTTGATTGATAAGGAAATCAATTGATCCTTCTTTCAAACATTCGATGTTCTTCTCTATTAAATCGTAGCCAACTATTCTTATATTATTCTGGTATTTCTTATTTAACAGGGAGGCGGTAATACTGGCCCCTTTAGAGGTAGTAATTAACATGCCATGGATGTCATCGGTCTTTAAGAGTGCATCTATCTCATCCTCAAAAGAAATTCCTCCAGGACTACTGAGTCCAAACCTGATCACCTCATAAGGGTTGTCCTTTTTTTCTTTGAAATAATCTCTAAGACCATCTTCCTTAGCTTTAAGGTGAACCGCATTTTCTATATCTTCATATAAGTGAACTACTACGATTTTATTTTTCCCACTTGTAGAAAGATCCAGTAGTTCTGCGGCTACCTTCCCACTCTGATAGTTGTCTTGGCCGATGAAACTTATAGATGAAGAATCTGTGATATTTGTGTTACAAAGAACAAATGGTATACTGGCATTTCTTAATAATTGGAATAAATTTCCTGATTCCCTATAGAAGATTGGTGCTACTAATAACCCATCAGGTTCCATAGCGATAACCTCACCCACCATTTTAGAAAAATCATTACTTTGGTATAAGTCAAAGTGTTTAGGTATAATTTCAACACTATATTGGGCCCACTCATCTATAGCATGTTCTACACCAGAATGGGATAGTGCCCAGTATTCGTCCTGTTTAGGATTAGGGGTGAGTACTGCCAGTCTTAGATTTTTATTCGACCCTAAGGTTCGAGCCAATATATTCGGTTGATAACTCGTTTGATTAAGTATTTTCTCTACTTTTTTTCGAGCATTTTCGGACACTTTACCCCTTTTATGGATAACCCGGTCAACCGTTCCTACAGATACCCCAGCCATTTTAGCAATGTCTTTGATTCTGATATTTTTTTGATTGTTCATGAATTGATTCTTTACGCTAGCCAAAATTAAATAATTATTAAAGATCAGATGCTCATGGTTATATAGTTAGTCATCTTGACATTTAATATAGGTAATTATTTCGACCTTAAGTGTTTGCGCAAACAAATATAATGTGTGCGTACACATTTTTGATAAATTATTTTGTTTTTCTAAAATGTGTGTTTAATTTGGGTTCAAATTCTGCGACATCACAAGTATATCAACATCCATTTTTGGTATTAGAATTATACATTTTTCAATGATTCAATCAGCTAAAATCAGAGTTATTGTCTTGGGTAAGCGCATTATTATTACTGTGCTATTTATATGAAGAGGTGCACAGGTGGATTTATACATTAACTAATTTACTATGAAGAAACATTACAGTAACCTAAGGAAGTCTTTAATAGATTCCTGCTTTAGTGTTAACATCTGGGGTAGCCCTTTGGGTGTTAAAAGATTATTCCAGTGTTTATGTCTGGTGATGGCATTTGGAGGTACTTCGGTATATGCTCAGACTAATATTACCGGTACAGTGCAAGAGTTGGCAACAGGCGAACCACTACCTGGTGTAACGGTAATTATTAAAGGAACACCAAAAGGCACTATTACTGGCAGTGATGGTACATTTACAATTTCAGCACAACCTGAAGACGTGTTGGTTTTCTCCTTTGTAGGCTACGTGAGTGAGGAATTGACTGTTGGTAATCAAACCAATTTTCAAATTTCTTTATCAGAAGACATCACTCAGTTAACGGAAGTGGTGGTAACTGCTTTAGGTATAGAAAAGGAGGAGAAAAGTCTAGGCTATTCCATAGCCACGGTCGAGTCAAAGGACATTACATCTGCGGGTAATATGAATGTTGGTACTGGAATGATCGGAAAATTGCCTGGAGTAAGAGTTAGCGCAAGTAATGGAGGAGCTTCCAGTGCAGTCAATATTCAGGTGAGAGGAACCAGTTCTATCACAGGAAACACACAACCTTTATACGTAGTGGATGGTGTGCCTATGCGTAGAGAGGCATTGATTAATATGCAGGAGGCAGGGGCTAATGATAACTTCTGGGGAGAACAAAGAATAAGAGAGAATGGCCTTATAGACATCAATCCAGAAGATATAGCTAGTATTTCTGTGCTTAAAGGAGCAAGTGCAACGGCCTTATATGGATCTGATGGAACTAACGGTGTAGTGGTAATCACCACCAAAAAAGGAAGTAGGAATAAGGGACTTGGTGTGGATGTTAAACTACAATATGATGTAGAACAGTTAGCTTTTCAGCCAGATTGGCAAAATTCTTATGGTCCTGGATATGATGGAGACAATAATGAGGCCATTACTGGTAATAGAGAGGGCTGGATTACAGAAGATGATGGTTCAATCCACCCATATTATGGTGCTTACGCACAGTTTGGTCCTAAGTTCGATGGCAGGCAAGTATCGTATTGGGATGGAACAACCAGAACCTATAATGCTAATGAAGATAATTATAAAGAATTCTTCAACACAGGGTATAACAAAAATGCCAACATAGCCATCGCTAATTCAGGTGATCAGGGAAATTTTAGAATTTCATATTCCAGACAAGACTATGAAGGTATTATGCCCGGTTTCGATATGAAAAAGAACAACTTCAATTTCAACGGAACGCTGAAGTTGAGTGATAAAGTTTCAGTTGACCTAATATCATCATATATCAATAGTCAGGTGCACAACAGACCGTATATGATGAATCAATTATTTGCTTCTTATGCTGGTTTTTTCAACAGAATGGATGATATGGAAGCTTATAAAACTATGTACCAAACTAGTGAAGGTTATAAGTATGTTACGGCTGGTCAGAGCTATAGTCAGGATGAACAACTGGCTTATAGAATTAGGGCCACCAACCTGTTAGATTATTTCTGGAATCAGAATAAGAATAGCAAGGATGAATTTTCAAACCGTTACATGAACAATGCGACGCTTCGTTACCAAATAAATGATAAATTTTTCCTAAGAGGTAGAATCGGTAATGATTATACCAGTGCTAGGCACGAAACAAAAGAGTATTCTCAGTATGCTTCATCAATAGGTTATTCAGGTGCATATAGGTTGCAAACAGGTACATATAATCTCATATATGGAGATGTCCTAGGTACTTACAAAGAAACCTTGAGCAAAGATCTAAAAATGAATTTATCATTAGGAGCTACATACAGAGATGAGAAATATATAGAATCCAATGTAGGTACTAATGGAGGTCTTATTTTAGAAAACTATTTTAACCTTGTGAATTCAGCTCAAACTTTATCTGGAGGAGCACAGGCAGATACTTATGTTAGAAATCAATATCAGTCGGCTGCCTTTGGTATAGCTGAATTCTCTTATAAAGATTATTTGTTTATTCAAGGAACCGGAAGGTATGAAGGACGCTCAACTTTACCTTCTAATGTAAATACTTATTTTTATCCATCTGCCAATGCCAGTTTTGTATTTTCTGAGGCACTGACTATGCCTTCCTTTATGGATTATGGTAAGTTAAGAGCCTCATGGGGGGTGGTAGCTAATAGCCCTGAACCATATAAAGCGGCTGTTACTTATAATTTAGGCTCTTTTAATAATGGTGAGTCAGTGCTTTATCAATCTCCTGAGTCAAGCCAGTATGGTAATAGTGACATAAGAGTTGAAAAGAAATATGCTTTAGAATTTGGACTTGAAACCAGTTTGTTCCAAAATAAAATTGGCCTAGACATTACTTATTATAATAATATCATTAGAGATCAGATATTAAATATTGCTACTCCTTCTTCTTCTGGTGCCACAGGAATGCTTGCTAACGTCGGTGACCTTGCCAACCAGGGAATAGAGATAGGGTTAAATGCGACCCCTTTCCGTTCAGAAGATTTTCGTTGGGATATTTTCGTGAACTATGCTTATAACAAAAACACAGTTAAGAAATTAATGGATGGTGTGGAATACATCAATTTTGTAGATAAAGATGGTGGGTCTTTATATATAAGAGCAGAAGAAGGTGAGTCCATAGGAAATATCTATGTATTGCCATTTTTGAAAGATGAAAACGGAAATAAAATAGTTGATGAGAATGGTCTTTACACGTTAGATGCTTCAGCGGGTTACGAGAAAGTTGGTAATGTTATGCCAAAAGCTGTTGGTGGTTTTAATAACACATTTACCTACAAAAACTTCTCTTTAAATATTGTCGCAGATTACCGTTTTGGGGGTAAAATGGTTTCTACTCCCTATCTATATATGAAAGGAGCTGGTATGTTTGAAAGTACCATGCAGTATAGAGATACAGAACATGGAGGACTTTCTTACAATATAGTAGATGGTGAAAAAGTACTGGCTGATAACGGTCAATATAATGATGGTTTAATTCTGGATGGAGTTACTTCTGATGGAAGTGAAAATACCCAGATTATAGATGCAGGTACCTATTATATTAACTCATACACTTGGGGTGGATATGGTGGTGGAGCTGAGGGTCAGTACAGAGAGTCTGTAATGGATAATAGTTATGTGAAACTTCGCCAGGCTAGTCTTACTTATAACCTTCCTATTAAAATTAGTGAAAAAGTGGGATTGAGAGATATTCAGGTAAGTCTTGTAGGAAGAAATCTTTTCTACATATGGAAAAATACGCCTGATAATTGGGATCCTGAGGCTGCTATTGGAGATAGCTGGCAAGCACAGGCTGTTGATAATGCTGCTGCCGCCCCAACAAGAAGCTATGGTGTAGTCTTAAGAGCTAAATTCTAATCTTAAAAAAGAACAGAAATGAAAAGAATATTAATAAATACATGTGTATTTGGGATGTTAATTCTCATGGCTATCGGTTGTAGCGATAAGCTGGAGGATTACTATGTAGATCCCAATGAAACAACTGATGCCAGCATAAGTAAACTATTCACCTATATGCTGTATAATGATAGAATAAGACCCACTTACTGGGATTATAGAACCTTTAGAATGGCCGCAACTGCTAAGTTTTCTTTGTATTATGGCTTCTCTGAGACTAATAAAATGTATCAGCCGAGCACAGGCTATATGGAGGATAGATGGGAGTCATTTTACAGTGGTGGAATTATGAATACCTATAAATCTATGGAGCAGACTTATCAGGGTATGAACGAAGACGATCAACAGAATAATGAAATTTTCATGCAGCTGGGGAAGATTGTGTTATATGATGAAGCAGCGCAGATGGTGGACCTTTGGGGCGATATACCTTTTTCTGAGGCAGGTGCTCTGAACTTAACCAATGCCATGGGTAAAGCCAAGTTTGATGACGCCTCTGAAGTATATTCAACCATTATAGATGGGTTGGATATTATAAATACCTACCTCTCTACTGTAGAAGTGCCTTCATCCATAGAGGGACAACTAGCATCACCGGACATATTGAATGGTGGTGATGTTGCCAGTTGGAGAAGGTATGCAAACTCATTGAGGGCGAGATTATTGTTAAGAATTAGTGATTATGACGAGGCCAGAGCGCAGGCGGAACTAACTAAGATGTTTAATGATGAATCAACATATCCTATGGTAAGTACCAATGAAGAAAATATCTTGTTAGACATGTATCCAGAAGGGGGGAACTTCTATTCTGAAATCACCAATGCTCTTCTTGAACTAGGTTTTGGACCATATGCTGGTGACTTTATGCTAGATGACGTCATGGTAGCTAACAATGACCCTAGGACAGACGTTTTTTGGGATGCAGGCTCTGGTGGCTTTGTAGGAGTGCCTACGGATGCGACCACTAATGAGCAGCAAAACCTGGCTAATGATGGAGTATTAGCTACGTTTGATACCCTTACCTTCTTATATAATTGGAATATACCAGGTGTGCTGTTCACTGCTGCTGAAATGAATTTTATAAAAGCCGAAACCTTTGAGAAATGGGGTGGAGGTGATGCTGAAGGTGCTTATCAGGAAGGCATTAAAGAATCAATTGATTTTTACTATTGGTTAAATCAGAGTGCAGTTGAAAGTAATTCATTTACTTTTTCTAGGGTATCAATGGACTCACCTGCTGAGAGCACCATTAATGATTATCTTTCAGATCCGGATATAGCGTATACAGGATCTACAGCTGAAAAGATTGAGAAAATAGCTACCCAGAAATGGATTCATTATTTCATTCTTCAACCAGGTCAGGCATGGTCGGAGATTAGAAGAACTGGATATCCGCAATTGAATTTACCAGAGGATCCTACAACAGGTGAATTACCACCTGCCAGATTATTATATCCTCCTACTGAGAGAAGTAATAATGGTACAAACTATGCTGCTGTGGCTGCAAAAGATACAAGAGATACTAAAGTGTTTTGGGATGTACAGTAATAATTGATATTAGTTAAGTAAAGAGTAGCCGTATCAAAAGTTTTTGATATGGCCTCTTTTTATTTTAACCAGCCTATTCTTTCTATTTCAACTTACTGTTCATGCTATTTTGCCTTCCTTGGCGGTTAGTTGTAGCAAAGCAATTTCACCAATCCACAATGTTTTATATTGAATATTAGGTTTAAGATTTAAATCTATTGCTTACAGTAGTCTGCGTCAAGCAATTTTTCACTAGTCATAAGTATCCAAGTCATAAACCCGAATCCTTATCTTTAATGCATTTATGATTAAAGTATATCTGATGCCAACGAATGAGAAATCAGTCAGCTATTTATTAATGGTGAATTAATAAATGAGCGTCAGAGATCCTAATTGATATTTTCGATGCTGAAATAGTGGTAATAATTCAAGAATTCTGTGTAGGTATAACCCTCGATATATTCTTTAGAAATAAGCACGTTCGTACGGGGAGACTCCAGCACCTATAATTTCTATTACACTTTTTAAAATAGGTAAAAAAAAGGCCCATCTCAGGTAAGAGATGAGCCTAATAGTCGGTGGACTATATTATTTTAAAACGGTTAAAATTGGTTTACGTACTGTTTTTAGTGAGGTCTGTTGTGTCTCATTCAATTGTTCGAATATGACTATCTCATTTTCTCCCTTATTTAGCCAACACCCTGGAATGTACAAGGTTTGCTGTGGACCTACATGCCAATATCTTCCTATATGATGTCCGTTTACATAGACAATTCCTTTGCCCCAGTTGCTCATGTCCAGAAAGGTGTCTCCGGTTTTCTTCAGCTTGAAGCTGGCTTCATAGATTACCGGATTACCCTTTTTCGGTGATGTGTTGTCAATGAAAGAAGGTACTTGATCAAATGGAGCTTGGTACATTTCCCAATTTCCTGTTATCTCATAATCATTGATCAGTACAGGGCTAATAATACCTTTGTTATTTTCTGTAATTTTAGCGCCATAGTTAATTCTACCTAGGTTTTCTACCAAAATTTCCAGCGTTCCATTGAAAGGAATGTTTATGTCCATTTCATAGTTATTAAATACTCGGTTAAGTTGACCTTTCATTTTTCCATTTACATAAACCGTGGCAAAATCCCTAAGACCTTTAATTTGTAGCTTACCACTAATGGGCTGGGTGAAACGCTTTTTATAAAGCACATACCCACTTGCCTGACCTAGTTTTTCAAAGGTCAGGGGCGTATCATTCTTAATTGCAACCTGCTTTTTTATATAGGAAAGAGCGTCGTAAGCTTGTGAAATTTTTATTTCCGGAATCTCTAACACCGGTATCATATCAGGTAAATCAGGTATTTTGTAAGATACATGCGCTGTCATAAGCTCACGTAGTGCCATGTACTTCTCTGTTGGCCAACCGGCTTCGCTAATAGGAGCATTATAGTCATAGCTAGTCAAGTCTGGTTGTATATCATGCTCCTCGTTATAATTAGCGCCACTGGTAAAGCCAAAGTTGGTGCCGCCGTGAACCATATAAAAATTGAAATCTACGCCATTTTCCAGATATGTTTTAGTCTGATCTACCAGGCTTTGCGAGCCTATGGTAATGAATTCTTCTGCCCAGTGGTCTAACCAGCCGGAGTAAAATTCTGCCACCATGTATGGTCCTTGGTCATTATGATATTTATTAACTGCTTTTTTTAGATTATTAACATTGCCCTCACCGTTAGCAGTAGGTAACACACCATCTATGGCCCCACCTTCAAAGAGCCAACTGCCATCAGAGGTGAAGAAAGGTCCTTCAAAACCTACTTCCTGAAGCATCTTGTAAATTTTGGTCCTGTATATGAGATGATCATTGGCGCTAATATCCTCCCTTTGAGATACATAGGAGCCAAATTCATTCTCCACCTGGGTCATAATTATATTGCCTCCTTTGCTCAACTGTAGGTCTGCTACCTGCTCAGCAAGTTTGGTGAGATATACCCTACAGGAATCCAGGAAGGCCTGATTATTTGTTCTTATTTGTAGGTCTGGATTGTTTTGAAGCCAATAAGGATAACCACCAAACTCCCATTCTGCACATACATAAGGTCCAGGTCTCAGTATTACATAAAGTCCTTCTTCTTGTGCTATTTTAATGTATTCTGCCAGATTTTTATTTTCTGAAGTAAAATCCCAAACGCCGGGCGCCACTTCATGGTAGTTCCAAAATACGTAAGTGGCAATAGTGTTAAGGCCCATGGCTTTAACCATTTTCATTCTATGGCGCCAATATTCTTTCGGTATTCTCGAATAGTGCATTTCGCCAGAGTAAATATGAATAGGCTTACCATCGGCTAAATAGCTGCCATTGCCAATGTCAAACTGCGTCTGAGCTTTTCCTTGTGTTATTGCCAGCAGGCAAAAGAGTATAATTAAAATATTATTTCTGATGTTCATTAGGTTTATTCTAAATGATTACTTACCAGATAAAGGGACCATTTGGGCTGAAAGGTCAGGGGTCTCCATATCTGCATCCAAAGGATACATAGGCCTTTTGATGTTTTTATGTCCTAAGCGCTCAAGATCTTGATCTACACCTCCTGGAGTTAGTGCCATGATCCAGTCTGCTCTCATGTCATACAACTCTGGTACCAGATATCCGATCTTTACTACCACGATATCGGTTTCTTTTGGCTTGAGACCTAGGTTAGTAAAATCGCTTTCATGGTGATAGGGCTTTCTTTTTTTAGTAACTATAACATGTATGCTGCCCACTTTTACCACTACTTCTGTTTCAGCATGAATATCACCATCTTCAATAGTTTCTATGGTACCTTCTAGCAATACAGGCGGGGCGAACCTTGAATCAATGGCCGCCCCAGCAGTTGCACTAATTTCACCTCCAACACCTATTTCTTTTGCTTTTTTTACGAATTCTGGGCCAGGTATTGAGGCGTAAATTAATGACGGACCATTTACAGATTTAAACTCAGGACGTTTCAGGATTTCCTGTAAAGTCCAGGTCACATCTCCTGCGCCACCAGCGGTAGGGTTATCTCCGGTATCACTGATAATGAATGGATGTTTTTGGCTGGCAATAGCCATGTCTAAGCTTTCTTTTAGCGTGGCAGTGGGGGCTACAAAGTCAAATGCGCCACGCACTTCCCAGAAACTTTTTGCAAGCTCTTCTGCAGTTTTACTTACTTTTTTCTGGTCGTCGCCTGTCACCATTACTACAGCATGATTTCTGGGAGCATCTGCCCATGCATAACCAATCCAGATAGCGGCGTCTACAATACCTTCCTGATTAGCAGCCGGGGCTACTTGAGCATAAAGACTTTTGCCAGGCTCTATGCGGGTACTTGTTTTTTCCCCGGGTAATAAAATGGGCACGGGTATCCATGCCTTGTAAGCAGGCTTGCCTTTGCCGCTTTCAAGGCGGTCTAATAAATTTTCTAATGCTCTTTGCTTAGACTCCAACGCATCTTCATGCGGGGCCATTCTATAGCAAGTGATCAGGTCAGAATTTTCAGCCAGTCTCCAGGATACATTACCATGTAGATCCATAGAAGTGGATATAATGGTTTCAGGACCAGTTACTTCTCTTATTTTAATGATAAAATCTCCTTCAGGATCATCCAGGCCCTCCACACTCATGGCGCCATGAATATCGAAGAATAGACCATCATAAGGACCGTTTTCGCTTAACATTTTTAAGGTTTCATTGACCAGCGAATCATAAGCCTCTTTAGTAACTACACCTCCGGGTAAAGCATGTCCCTGAAGGGTTGGTATCCATTCCGCTCTTTTACGGTCAGCAGAATCAGCAGCCATAAACGGATATTGCGAAAGTATATCTTCACCAGTTTTGGCATGAAATGCTTCTGCGTGGGTAAAAGCAGGGGAGAAGGTGCTGGATTCTATGGCTAACCCGGCAATAGCTACCCTTGGAAGTTTCTTTTCTGATTTCTCGGAAGGGGCATTACATCCCCAAAGAACTAATACTGTGGCAAGTAAATAAAGTAATTTTTGCATCGGTAAATTTTAATTGTTCTATTAATTCATTTGGCCGCTACGCTAGCCGTATTTTCGTGCCTGAGAGCTTAGTATACCTCAAGATTATTGATAACCGGACAAGCTTTGCTATCCAGAATATTAATTTTCAACTTATCAGTTTTTACCGGAGCATCTAACTTCAATATTCTTTTATAACCGATAGTTGTACCTTTTGCTATTTCTTTCCAACCACCATTGATCCAAGCGTCTATACTGAAATCTTTTATTCTCTGCCCCAAAGGAATATATTCCTGCAACAGAACATATTTAATGGTTCGTTCGCCGCTAAATTCTACCTCCAATGATCCAGTTTGGATATTATCATCCGTAGCCCAGTAAGTATCATAGTTTTCATCTACCGCATTTCTAGCATCATACTGTTCAGCATTTCCTCTTACAGATGATGCAGTTACTTTGGTGTTTTTGATGAGGTTATTTGCGAACTCTTTTTCCTGAAGTGCATGCCAGCCTTTAAGAGCATCAATGTCATTCTCATGAAAATGACCTCGCTTATCTGGAGGGATATTAAGTAATAGGGTAGATCCACGGCCTACAGAAGTCAGGTAAATATCCATCAACTGCTCTGGAGTTTTAACCAGTGAATCTTCTTTAGCATGATAAAACCATCCTGGTCTGATAGAGGTGTTGGCTTCCAAGGGTACCCAATTGACTCCATTTTCAGATCCTGAATTAAGCAAGTCCATAATACCAGATTTGCCCGCGTAAAGCGTATCGGTGCTGATGGTGTTCCAATTAGTTAAACCTGCTCTGGCCTCCTCATTACCGCCCCATCTAAGGTCTGGTCCACCGTCACTAAAAAACAACACCTGTGGCTGTATACTTCGGACTAGATCAAGAGTTTGTGGCCAGTGATAGTAGGATTCACGCTCTATCCTACGTACTTCGTCAGCGCCACCATAGAACCCATCACCACCATTGGCTCCATCAAACCACATTTCGAAAACATCTCCGTATGAGGTAAATAGCTCTTTTAGCTGGTTTCTGTAGTAGGTGACGTAAGTAGAATCTCCGTAGTCTGCTCGGTTTCGATCCCAAGGGGACAGATAAACTCCAAACTTCAGCCCATACTTTTCACAAGCTTCTGAGACTTCTTTTGCAATGTCACCCTTACCATTTTTATAAGGACTTTTAGCTACTGTATGCTCAGTATATTTGGAGGGCCATAAACAAAAGCCATCATGGTGTTTGCAGGTGAGAATCACGCCTTTAAAACCGGTTTCTTTAAGTACCTTCACCCATTGGTCTACATTAAGATCAGTAGGATTAAAAAGCTCGGGAGATTCATCTCCATATCCCCATTCTTTATCCGTAAAAGTATTGATTGTGAAATGAATAAAGGCATTTTTTTCCATTTTATGCCATTCCATTTGTTTTGCATCTGGTACTGGACCTATTGACGTAGGAGGTGATACAGTTTTTTTGTTTTCACAAGCTAAACCGCCCAGTAGGCAAAGCACAGCCATAAGTCTATAAAATCTTTGCATAGATAATAGCATTAGTTTTTGGCATTGTATTCAAAGGCCAATGCAGGATATTTTGCATTTTTAGAAATGAAGCTCTTAGGTATTGTAACAGTCACTTCCCCATTCTTCTCTGTCCATTTTACTTTTTTGCCTGAGCTGAGGAGTTTTACACTGCTGCCCTTTTTAGGTAAATTACCCTTCCAGCTAATTGTAGCGGGAGTATCTTCTCCTTCGGTTATAATAGCTATAGCAAAGGTTTCTCCAGCCTGACCTTTGGTGAAAAACACGTTTCCATCATTGTATTCTGGAGTAATTCTGGTGTTATAAATGGCTTTTCCATTACTGTCTAACCATATGCCAATTTCCCCCATTCTTTTCAGATCTCCATCTCTCAATGTTCCATCTGGTTTAGGGCCTATTCCCAGCAAAAGACTGCCACCCTTTGCTACAATTTCTACTAATGAATGTATAATTTTTGTTGATGATTTTAATTTGTCATTAGGGACATAGCCCCAGTTATTGGCCAGTGGAATACAGCTCTCCCAAGGATTGTTGATCTGGCGATCAGGAATACTTCTTTCTGGAGTCTGGTAGTTTTCGTAAGGGCCGTGTACGGTGCGGTCTACTACTAATAACCCGGGCTGATTTTCACGGGCCCTGGCTGCTATTTTAGGAATATCAATGCTTTGTTCACCGTTTCTTACCTTACGTCCTTCCCTTACCCATCCACCATCAAGCCATAAAATATCAATGTTACCATAGTCTGAGGTGAGCTCATTTATCTGGTTATAAGTAAAGGCTTTGTATTTGTTCCATCTATCCGGATGCTCACCCAGGTTATAGTTCACATTTCTATCCCAAGAGCCATATTTGTCCCACCAGAAATATTGTGAGTGCCAATCTGGCTTAGAGTAATAAGCCCCTATCATCATATCTTGATTTCTAAAGGCTTCAAATACATATTTAGCCACGTTAGCTTTGGGATGGTTGGCAAATGGACCGTTGGTTATTTTAAAGTCTGTTTCTTTTGTATCGAACATGTTAAAGCCATCATGATGCTTGGTGGTGAAAACTACATATTTCATTCCTGCAGCTTTTGCGGCTTGAGCCCATTGGTCAGGTGCGAAATTTACCGGGTTAAATTCTTTGCTAAGTCCCCAGTACCATTCTTTATACTCGCAATAGCTCATAGAATCTTTTCTATTGATCCAGTCTTCGGAGGTGAGCTCCCATGATTCCACTATTCCAGCCTGGGCGTATAACCCCCAGTGGATAATCATTCCGAACTTTAGGTTTTGCCATTCATTCAGCTTACTCAATACTTTAGGGTCTTTGGGCCAGTCGTACTCTGATGACATTCCGTGAAGGTTATTCTCCTGTGCTGATACCAAGGAGGGGATACTTACTAGCATTAAAATAGCTGATAACAACAGATTCTTAAACATATATATTCCCTTTAAATGATTTGCTAAATAGAATTGCAGATATACAATCTTAAATAAAAATCTTTAAAATTGGAAGATGTGTGCGCAAACATTTGTAAATTGGCATCTTGTTAATTCACGTTTTGTCAATATAGAATAACCCAAATCAGTCATTCTATCAAAAACTTAAGTCAACCTTTTTAACGAAAATGATATGAAAACTCACTTTTTTAGATTCTACATCTGGTCAATTTTACTATTAGGAGCCAGTTGTAGTATATCAATTCCTCAGGAAGAGGAATATAATGCGCCAGTAAGTATTATACCTGGGCCAGTAAAAATAGAGCAAGGTAAGGGAGCCATCCTAGTTAATGAGCAAACCAAACTCTTTTTTAAGGAAGGTGATGAGGAATCTAAAAAGATAGCAGAAGAGTTTCAGAAAAAGTTTAAGAAAGCTTCTGGCGTAACATTAACTATTGAAAAGGGTACCCAAGCTGAAGGAGGTATACTCTTTATGGTAGATGAAACTCTTGATGTTCCAGAAGAGGGATATACCCTTAAGGTGGAAAATACAGGGGCAGAAATAATAGGTAAGGATCACGCAGGACTTTTTTATGGCATGCAAACGTTAAATCAGCTTTTGCCTACAGCCATTGAAAGTGAGCAGGTTATTGAGAATAAAAAGTGGCTTTTACCCATAGTATCTATCCGGGATTATCCTCGCTACAAATGGCGAGGTCTACATCTGGATGTGGCCAGACATTTTAGCCCCGTAGAATTTGTCAAGGAATATATTGATAATATGGCCATGCACAAATTAAATACCTTTCACTGGCATTTAACTGATGATCAGGGTTGGAGAATAGAGATTAAGAAGTATCCGAAACTTACGGAGATTGGTGCATATAGGGATGAAACATTGGTTGGGCATGCAGGATCTACGGAATATGATGGTAAGAGATATGGCGGATTCTATACCCAAGAGGAGATTAAAGAAGTTGTAGCTTATGCAAGGGAGCGATATATTACCGTAGTGCCGGAAATAGAAATGCCTGGACACGCTACCGCTGCCGTAGCATCTTATCCTGAATTGGGCGTTACAGGAAAAAGGCCAAAAGTAATAACAGAATGGGGAGTGTTTTTAGATATTTATGGTATTCAGGATCAAACTTTTGATTTCTTGGAAGATGTACTTACTGAGGTGATAGAGCTGTTTCCTGGTAAATACATTCACATAGGAGGAGATGAAGCTTGGAAGGACCAGTGGGAGGCTTCTCCTCAGGTTCAAGCCAAAATAAAGGAACTTGGATTGAAAAATGAGCATGAACTACAAAGCTGGTTTATTACCCGTATTGAGAAATTCATCAATTCAAAAGGTCGACAAATTATAGGTTGGGATGAGATCCTCGAAGGTGGATTAGCACCTAATGCTGCGGTGATGTCATGGAGAGGAACTGAAGGAGGAATAGCTGCTGCTAAAGAATCTCACTACGTGGTGATGACACCAGGTTCGCATATGTATTTTGATCATTATCAGGGAGATCCGCAATTTGAGCCATTACAAATTTCAGGTTACACCACCTTAGAAAAGGTGTATTCTTATGATCCTACCCCGAAATCATTAAGTGCCGAAGAGCAAAAATTTATCCTTGGGGCACAGGCCAATGTATGGTCAGAGTATTTACCTACATCAGAAAAAATTGAGTATGTCGTATTTCCAAGATTAGCGGCTCTTTCAGAAGTGCTTTGGACTGCGCCAGAAAATAAAAATTGGGAGGCATTTAAACTGAAAATACCTTTTGAATTGGAGCGTTACAGATACCGTGGAATCAACTATTCAAAGAGTATTTACTACGTTACCTATGATATAAAAGAAAAGGATGGATCGGATAAACTTTTGGTTACACTTAAAAATCAATTTGATATGCCTGGTATTCATTATACACTAGATGGAAGTGAACCAACGGAAAAATCTCCGTTATACGAAGGTGCTTTGTACCTCGATGAAGGTGCGAAAATCAAAGCCGTGGTTATTCAAGATGGCAAACAGCTATCCAAAGTTACCAGCTTGATTATAGCCAAACCAGAACAGAATAAAAAATAATAAATTAAGGCAGTGTAATCCCCAGGAAATTTAATGCATAAAATGAATTTAGTTAAGAAACGAACCTCTCTAAGCTTATTCTTGGGAATTATACTAAGCCTTTACAGTCTTTTTGCACATGCTCAGACCGGATCTGTATATGAGCCGGTAAGGTACATTGGCGGTAATACTATCGATCCCAGTTTGCATGAGGGCAGATTAAGATATGCTATTGGAACAGAAAATATACAGGTGGTGCGCGCAAACAGATCGCATCCAGAGTTATCAGAGGACTACGGTTATACCTACAACCATGCACCAAATCTTGCCTATTGGAATAATAATTTTTTCTTACAGTATTTGAGCAACCCTGTTGGTGAGCATCAGCACCCAGGTCATACACTTCTGGTTGCTTCAAAAGATGGAAGAAGCTGGGGAAAACCAGAAGTAATATTCCCTGAATATCATGCTCCTGTAGGCTCTACACTTCCCGAGGGATCTGATGGCTATATGATGCACCAGAGAATGGGCTTCTATGTAGCTCCGAATGATAAGTTGCTGGTTATAGGCTTTTATGGATTTACCCCTCATCCCTTTGATAAAGGAGGCATTGGGCGAGTAGTGAGAGAAATAAGAAAGGATGGTTCTTTTGGTCCAATCTATTTTCTAAGATATAGTAGCTTTAATTCCTTTGATGAATCTAATACCAGCTATCCTTTATACACTCAATCAGATGATAATGAGTTTATTTTTGCCTGTGAGGGCTTGCTAAAAGACAGGCTTAAAACTATGCAGTGGTTAGATGAGGACTATGGCATGGATAATTTCTATGGAAGCTATAAAGTGGCAGATTCCCTGGAAGCTTTTTCCTATTACCACCGGCCTGATGGCAAGGTGGTTGGCCTATGGAAATTTTCGGCTACGGCACTATCTGATGATGAGGGTCTAACCTTCTCTTCACCGGTTAAAGCAAAATCTTTGTTAATGGCTGGAGGGAAAATATGGGGTCAAAAAACTAATGATGACAGATATGCTTTGGTATATAACCCTATCGAAATGCAAGAATATAGATTTCCTCTGTCTGTAGTTACCAGCGATGATGGGATCATCTTTGATCACCTCTTACTGGTACAGGCCGAGGTGCCTCCAAGAAGATTTTTTGGTCTATGGAAGGATTTTGGTCCTTGCTATACACGAGGCATTGTAGAAGGAAATGGAAATCCTCCAGGCCATGATATGTGGCTTACTTATAGTATGAACAAGGAGGACATTTGGATAAGCAGAGTTCCCTTATCTGTGAAATACAAGGTGGAAGAGGCAGTGTCAGATGATTTTGAAAATGTAATAGCCGGCGGTGTTATTCCAGATTGGAATATTTACTATCCTGTTTGGGCACCTGTAAAAGTTGTTTCGGAAAAGAAAAACCAAGTGCTGGCATTAACCGATACTGATCCTTATGATTACGCTCGGGCTATTCGGGTATTTAAAGAATCTGAAAAGGCAAAGATTTCATTGAGAGTAAAACCACACCAGAATGCTGAAGGAAAACTCCAACTAGAAGTTGCGGATCAGTTTGGTAACAGGCCGGTAAGAATATATTTCGCAGAAGATGGAAAAATGGTAGCCTATGATGGTGGACAAAAAGTTTCTTTAATAGACTATGAAGCTGGGAAATGGTATAACTTGGAAATTGACATTGATGTAAAGAACTATGGTAACTATTCACTGAAGGTAAATGGCAAAGAGGTATTACATGAGGCGACACTTTGTGAAGCCGTTAAATCGGTAGAGCGTCTTTCCTTGCGCACAGGTGACTATCGCAACTACCCAACAAGAAAAACACCAAATCAAAATAGGACGGATGCTCTGGAAGGCGTTGATGAACGTACTAAAGAAGCCGTCTTTTGGATCGATAACCTGAAGGTTAATTAAATATCCAATCCTAAAATAGGAAACCTAAGTTGATTGATATCTAGCCTGCCAGGTAAATCGATACTCATAAGTTGTAAAGAAAAGTATTGATACAACTTCCATGTTAATCATTCGCTTCGCGACTAATAGGTGTTAATGTCTTAATTGAATATATCTGAGATGGTTCGTATTCATAATAGTATAATATACACGTAATATTATCGTTTCTTTTACCATTTCTTTTTTCTCTTCTTTGTAGAGAGGAAGAACTTAATAAAATGGATAGGATACACGAATTAGCTAATCTGGTTAAAGACTCGGATCAACATGCATTCAACTCCCTCTTCGATTTATTCTGGGAACCGATGCAGTCATATGCTTATTCACTTATTCAGGATGATGCCATTGCTCAGGATCTTCTTCAGGAGGTGTGGATTGACTACTGGAAACGAAGGAGAGATATTCATACTGATAATATAAAGGGCTACCTATATAAAGCTATTCGCTATAAATGTTTCAATCATCTGAGAAACACGAAGCTTTCCTTTATTCAATTAGAAATAGCTAATGCTATAGCCATAGAACCTACAGTGATAGAAGAAGAAAATGTGCTGGAGCTGTCATTAAAAGTAAAGAGTATACTTTCAAAACTACCCCCTCGCTGTCAGGAGATTTTTATCCTGAGCAGAATTAATGAGCTTAATAATATGGAGATTTCAAAGGGGCTCAATATTTCACAACGAACCGTGGAAAATCAAATATCATATGCCCTTAAACATCTTAGGAAAGAACTTGAAATAGTGCGCATGTTATTCTGTCTTTAACCTTTCTTTATAGCAAAATTACCTTCTAGGCACTAAGATTAAGAAAATGTTAATCTTAATATTTAGCATGTGAGTAGTAGTAGTCAGATGGTATTTCTTTTTGAAAGACCATCATAAAATGAACGAAAAAGAATTAAAGCAACTGCTCCAAGATTACATTGACGGAACCATCAGTCCGGGGGATGAGCGGAGGCTTGAACTATTTGAAAGTAGGCTGATTCTGAATAATCTGGACCAACTGAACCAGAACGAAGAAGCCAAACAAAAAATTAATCACAAGCTTTCTAATGCCATTCAAAAAGGAAGAAGCACGAGAAAGCTATTCTCATCAAGCGTAAAAATTGCAGCTAGTTTACTCATACTTTCTGTGGTAGGATTTATATTTTTTCTAACACGAGATAAAACAAATGTAAAACATCAAGAGATAGCCTGGATAGAGAAAACAACCCCCATGGGTGCTAAACTCAGTGTTACATTGCCAGATGGTACTAGGGTAAAGCTAAACGCCGGGAGCAGCTTAAGATTTCCAGAGGTATTTGCTGGGAACGAGCGACTAGTAGAAATGCAAGGAGAGGCCTTTTTTGATGTGGTGAAGAATAAAGCTAAGCCTTTCATTATTAAATCCGGAGAAGTAGAAACCCGGGTTGTAGGGACTTCATTTAACATTCAGGCATATCAGGAACAGAAGGAAGTTATTATTTCTGTACTTACGGGAAAGGTAATGGTATCCGCAGCCTCGCATCAAATTTCATTAGTACCACAAGAGCAGGGCATTTATAATAAGGAGATATCGCAGATCAGCAAAGGAAATGTAGACATTGAAAAGGTCCTTTATTGGAAAGAAGGCATTCTCTTTTTTCATGACCTGCCTCTAGAGGAGGTGGCACATGAATTAGAGCGCTGGTATGGGGTAGATATAAGCATAGAAGGCGAGGAACTCAAGTCATGCCACCTTACAGCTACCTACCAGGATGTGTCACTCACTAATATTCTCAAAAGCATAAGGCATACTAAAAAAGGGGTGGAATACAGTCTAACGGGTGATTATCTCATTTTATCAGGAGTATGCAATGAATAATGAATCTAAACAATTTTAAAATGAAAATTAATTTAATCGGATCGAACCTTATTTACTGCGCAAGGGTGTCTGGTAAACATCTTACTACTAATCACTTAATACTATTTGCAACCAAACAACATCATGTGAAATTATGAGTTCAACACTTACTATGAATTACAGGGACGGTTCTGGATGAAGAAGGTATGCCATTACCTGGAGCAACAGTACGTGAAAAAGGAACCTCAAATGGTACCATTACTGTCTTCTCTCCAGATGAGTTTAGAAAACAGGTAGCGGCGCAAGGAGGTTCACTTGAAGATGGAGGCGCCAGTACAGATTGGCAGGATGAGCTAACAAGAACGGCCATTACCAATAGATTTAACATGTCTTTAAGCGGAGCCAATGCTAATAAGTTTTCATATTATGGATCTTTTGGAGTTGATGATCAGGAAGGTGTTTTAAAGAATAGCGATCTAAAAATATACACCGGAAGGGTGAATTTGAATCAAAAAACGCTGGATGGCCGACTAAATGTGGACGCTAACCTTACTGGTACAAGGATGGAAAATAATCGACCAGATGCCACAACTATTGTTACTGATATGCTTCAGTTAAACCCTACCCTACCTGCCTATACAGATGGTGAGCCTACAATTTTGGGTGAGATGTTAAATCCCCTAATAAGAGAGAAGCTTTATTTGGATGAATCCATCAACAATAGAATATTGGCCAATATAGCCCCTTCGCTGGAAATAATAGAAGGTTTAACTTATAGGCTTAATCTTGGGGTGGATTATTCCACTACTAACAGAGATGTACAAAGGTCTCCTTATAGTTTATTGGAGGGGTATGAAAATGGATACCTTAACACTATCTCTACCGCTAATCAAAATACATTGGTTGAGAATACATTGACTTATAACTTCGGGTTCGATAATCATAAGTTCACCGTGTTAGCAGGGCATACTTATCAAAAAACAATGTTTACTCAGAAGAGTATCTATATGGAAGGCTTTGCTGATAACGGTATAGAGCCAAGATATCAAAATCAGTTAAGTAGTGAGGACTTGCAGACCAGTTTAAATTCAGCTGCTGTTAAGAATGAGCTTCAATCATTTTTAGGTCGAGTAAATTATAATTATCTGGACAAATACCTGATCACTGCTACTATGCGTGCAGATGGATCTTCAAAGTTTGGTAAGAATAACCGATATGGTTATTTCCCATCAGTAGCCTTAGGATGGAATATTTCAGAGGAGAACTTTATGAGCGGTGGTGTTGTGAACAGCCTGAAATTAAGAGCAAGCTGGGGACAGACCGGTAATCAGGAAATACCTGCTAAAATCACTAAAGCAAGTTATAGGGATAGTAAACAAGGTAATGATACCTACCCATTAGATCCGAATGCCAGCACTTTAGATGATTATCCGTACGGAACTATCTATACCCGTTTAGCCAATCCTGATATTCAGTGGGAAGTAACCACCCAGACCAATGTCGGTTTAGATTTTGGATTACTTGGGAGCAGACTTACTGGTACTTTTGATGTATTTCAAAAGGTATCTGATAATATTTTACTCAATGTAACCAGTCCTGACCCTATTTCTATAGCCAAAGATTATTGGACCAATGTAGACGGCCTAAAAATAAAGAATTCAGGTATGGAATTGACTTTGAATTATAACACAGATATCTCTAGCGATTTATCAATTAGCCTAGGGGGTAACCTTTCTTATATTAAAAATAAAGTAGAAGGATCTCCTTTCACGGTAGTGACCACGGGTGCTGCACAAGGAGCAGGGCAAACTGGTGCTACTATTAATGGTTACATCAACGGAGAGCCTATTGGTGCTTTCTATATGAAAGAATTTTTAGGTATTGGTGAAGACGGATTGAATAAGTACAGGGATGTGACGGGCGACGGTGAAATTTTAGATGATGATCGTACAGTAGTGGGCAGCGCTCTTCCTGATTTATTATATGGATTTCATTTAGGTGTTAATTATAAACGATTCGATTTCACCGCTAATTTCAATGGAGTATCTGGTAATAAAATATTCAATCATACTGCCATGTCATTATTCAATAAAGGAAGGCTAACTTCTTCTTTCAATACTACTGATTTGGCTATTGAATATGAAAACGAATCTATTACTAACTCTAATGAAGTTTCTACCAGGTATCTGGATGATGGTGGATTTTTAAGGTTAAACAATGCTACCCTAGGTTATAACATCGCTTTACAATCTCAATGGGTTAAGAAAATCAGATTTACAGTAACAGGTCAGAATCTATTTGTAATTACGAATTATTCAGGCTTCAATCCTGAAGTAAATACAGGTAGCTCTACCAGTGGTGTCCAGACGTTTGGCATTGATTACTTTACTTACCCAACACCAAGAACCTTTGTTTTTGGTCTTAATGTAACATTTTAATTACTTAATAAAGCGGATTGGTATATTCTTTAATCATGAAATTGAGGTATAAGTTTATCCCGATTCTAATAAATATTATAGACATGAAAAGTAAAATATTAATTTTATTTCTCTCAATGAACTTGCTTCACTGGAGCTGTACAGATCTGGAAGAGGATGTGCTAGACGAATCTTTAACGGGCAGTGGTCAGGCTGAAGCAATAAGCGGGGCTATATCTCCGGCGTATGGACAGGTTGCATGGACCTGGCGACATACTAACTATTATGGTTTGCAGTTAATACCCTCTGATGAAGCAATTTTACCATACCGTGGTGGTGTAGATTGGTTTGATGGAGGTAAATTTATGGCAGCTCAGCAACACTTAATTACACCTAGTAATGATTTGGTAGGAAGTGCTTGGAATGAGCTTACTATCAATATTGCAAGATCATTGGCGGCCATCGAGGTGTTACAACCATTGGCGAATGAAGGTAATACTACCGCTGCGGGAGCACTTTTTGAAATGAAGGCACTTAAAGGTTATTTGAATATGCTTCTCTTAGATAGCTGGGGAGTAGTATTCCAGAAGGATAAACAAAGTGAATTCTCGCAAGTTCTCAGGGGGCAAGATGCTATCGATTATATAGAGGAAGAACTACTTTCTGTAGTAGATGTAATCAATGATGACAAAGGGCCTGGAAGAATGACAAAGTCTGCTGTGCAAGGTTTATTAGCCAGGTTATATCTGAATGCCGCAGTTTACCGTGATCCTTACGGAACTCCAAGCTTCACTACAGAAGATATGAATAAAGTGATAGATTATTGCGACCAGATTATCAATTCCGGTGGTTTCTCACTTTCTGCAGAATACTTTGATCTATTTAATGATAATAATAACAGTAATACTGAAGTAATTTTTGCAGCTGATCAACGTGGAGTTATGCAAAATGAACATAGCAGATGGGCGTATTGGTCTATTCCAGGGTCATTGATAGCCAGGCCCGAATATCCCAGCTCAGATGGTACCGATGGACCTGCTATTACGTCAGATTTTTATCAGACATGGGTAGAGGCTTATGGTGCTGAAGATCCTGCTGATGCTGACGCCAGATTCTACAAGAAAAATGCAATGGTGCCGGAAGAGCTGGAGGACTTAACAGGATTAACCCCTCTAAATGATCAAGATCATTATTACTGCGTGGTTCCTGAGGAATTTGAAATAGACAGAGGTATTCTTAGGGGTATTCTTTGGGGGCCAAGGAAGGATTCTAACGGGGAGTTTTTTACTTGTGATGATGGTGTAAGAATTTATCCTTTAAAGCAGGTCAAAGGGAATGGTCCTGATAAGGATGTTGCTTATGTAGATCTTACTTTACAGGTAGACTTCTCAGATGAAGGAAGAGCGCACCATTCTGGTTATCGTGTATCTAAATATCAGTTTAGCCATACATCTCCTAATGGTAATAATTACAGTAGCGTGGATTTGGTGCTTATGAGACTCGCCGAAATATACCTGATGAGAGCTGAGGCTAAATTAAGAAGTGGTGATGCCGCGGCTGCACTAGCAGATGTGAACACAGTACGTGCCTCAAGAACGGCCAGACCAAACCAGACTCCTCCCGCTTTGTCTTCTATCAATTTAGATATAATGTTCCGCGAGCGTGGATTCGAGCTTTATTGGGAAGGCTTTAGAAGGGGTGATCAAATTAGATTTGGCAAATATGAAGACATATGGACAGAGAAAACTGATACTGATGTTCGTCATAGGCTATTCCCTATACCTCAGGATGCTATAGATGGATCGTCTAACATTCCTGAATTCCTTATTCAGAATGATGGGTATTAATTGAATATAAAAATTATATTAACCCGGAGGCGACATGGCTTAAGTATGTCGCCTCTTTCTCTAATTCAACTTATGTCTATTCAAAATAAATTAAAGACGTTTTTGTGCATCTGTGTGGTGCTAATGATGTCAGCATGTAATCAAAAAATGGCAGATGGTATTGATGTGAATCAAGCGCAAGTGGTAATGCCACCAAATATCATCCTACTCATAGGGGATGGTATGGGAGTTCCTCAAATTTCAACTGCTTATTATTTTGGTGATGAGAAATCGAACTTTTCTCAGTTTAAGCATATAGGTTTTCACAAAACATCAGATAAAGAATACAAAATCACTGATTCTGCTGCGGGAGCCACCGCTTTTTCTACAGGAGAAAAAACTTATAAGAGAGCTATCGGAGTTGGCGTTGATACTACTTCAAGGGAAACCATCTTGGAGTATTTGCAAAAGCAGGGTTATAAGACCGGGCTAATAAGCCTTACCACAGTTACACATGCTACGCCAGCGAGCTTTTATGCTCACGTACCTGATAGAGATATGCATGAAGAAATAGCTGCTCAATTGCCAAAGGCTAAAATAGACTTCATTGCTGGTGGAGGGCGCAACTTCTTTGGAAAGCGTAAGGATAGTGTAAATTTATACCAGCATTTTATAGATATGGATTATCATATTGATACGATGAAGTTATCAGAGCCTGTAATGGGTAAGCCAAATATTTATTTGCTGTCCGATGAAAGCATGCCTTCAAAGGTTCAAGGTAGAGGTGATTTTCTTCCTAAAGCAACCGAAAAAGCTCTTAACTACTTTAAAAGTTCTAAGCAACCTTTCTTTATGATGGTCGAGGAATCCTATATCGACTGGGCTGGACATGATGAGAATGAAGAAATGCTTATTGCCGAGGTAGAAGATATGGATAATACGTTGGGGGTTATTCAAAAGTTTGTCAGAGAAAATCCTAATACGCTATTAGTTGTCACAGCAGACCATGAAACTGGAGGCGTGAGTATAGGGAAATTTTATGATACAGATGAAAATGGTAATAAAATTGAAAATCCAGAAAAAGTGAAAATATATTTCAATTCAAATCAGCATAGTGGTGAACTCATACCTGTTTTTGCTATGGGTACAGGAGCTGAAATTTTTCAAGGTATTTACGAGAATAATGAGATTTTCCATAAGATAAAAGCTATCTGCAGCCAGGTTTCTAATTAATAAAGGGTGTGAGCAACTAAACTTTTATGGCAGTTTGTCATATTCTGATTTTCATCAAGTCCGCCTGAAATTTGTCGAGCGGACTTTTTTATATTTACCTTTTAGATCATTAACTCTCAATTGCTAAAACCTCGATGAGAAAAAAATGTTTCCTATTGTTTTATATGGTGAATTCTGGCTTTCATATATCTGCTTATGATAAACTTATTCAGTTCTCATTCAAACGTCTTATTTGAGTAATATCCTTTGAATAGACAGCTATGCCCTGGATATCTCCCTTCATATTTTTTATAGGCGTGTAGTAATTTTGGATATAAATATCACCCCCCTTTTTTTCATAGCGTAATTGATATTGAAATTTTTCGCCTCCTTTTACTTTATCTATGACCGCTTTTATTTTTTCCTTGAACTCATCATTTGATTGAAGGTCAAAATAACTCATTCCAGATTCTACATGAATGTTGTGTTGAGCAAGTCCTTCTTTGAAAGGCTGGTTGAATAGTTTGATGATGCCCTCGGTATCCATGGTGTAAAAAGGTTCTGGAATTACATTGAGAACTTCCTTTAAATAAAGCTCATTTCCTTGAACCTCTTGCAGTATTCTTTCCACCTCATCTTGTGTGGCTGAAAGTTCCTCCATATTCTGTTGTAAGTCTTCATTGGCTAGCTTAAAAGCAGTGATGTCTGTAGCTAGTTTAAGTATGCTTTGTGGCTCTCCTGCGCTATTCCTAATGATAGAATAACTACCTTGAATATAGACTCTTTTGCCGCTTTTAGTATATCTTTCATATTCACCAGCTTTATTTTTACCTTCCCCTAATTCCTTCCAAAATATTTTATATTCAGTTGATTTAGCGTAAGTTTCTGACACAAATATTTCGTGATGTCTAAGTTGTACTTCATTTAGCGTGTACCCCATCAACTGAAGGAAGTTTTCATTAGCAGTAATGATATTTCCTCTTAAATCAAATTCGATAGAGGCAACTCCACTTTCATTTACAGCAATCATTCTACTCTCAATTTCGCTACTTCGTCTTGAGATCTCCTCTTGAGTTGCTGATAGTTCTTCCATATTCTGTCTTAACTCTTCTTCCTGAGCTTTCATTTCTTCAGCCTGATGTTGTAGCTCCTCATTCATAAGTTTAAATGCAGTAATATCAGTGGCTAATTTGAGAATACTTTTCGGTGCCCCTGAATTATCTCTTAATATGGAATAACTACCTTGTATAAATACTTTTTGACCTGTTTTACTGTATCTTTCATATTCCCCAGCCTTTGTTATTCCTGATCTTAAGTCTTTCCAGAACTGCTTATACTCATCAGTTTGTCTATAGTTGTCAGAAACGAATAATCTATGATGTCTACCCTGTATTTCCTGCAGATTATATCCCATGAGAGATAAGAAGTTTTGATTAGCAGTTATGATGTTTCCTGAAAGATCAAACTCTATAGAGGCAATTCCACTTTCGTCTACTGCTATCATACGGCTCTCTATTTCACTTGCTTTACGCTCCATTTCTTCCTGAGTGGCTTGGAGTTCTTCCATATTTTGGCGAAGCTCTTCTTCTTGTGAACTAAGCAATTCAGTTTGCTTCTGTGTTGAATTTAAAAGTGCTTTAGTCGTTTCATTTATCTGTGCGGATGCAATAGTGCCAGCAATGCTTTCAGCTAATTTTTCTAAGAGTTCCAGTTCATGATTTTGTAACTTGTGAAATGAAGCTAATTCAATTACTCCATAAACTTCATCCTTTAACTTGAGGGGAACGATAAAAATACAATTAGGGGTAGCTTGTCCCAGCCCTGATGTTATATTTACATAGTCAGATGGGACATCTATCATATATATCGATCGTCCTTCTATCCAACTTTGGCCGGCCAGTCCCTGACCTTTCTCAATTCTTTTGTTCAGAAACTTTTTACGTTCATAAGCATAAGCTGCTTTTAATTCTAGATAAGTATCATTCTCATTACCTTCCTTAATAAATAGAAAGCCTTGATTTACATTTAAATATTTAGATATTTCATTGATGATAGTCTGGGTTAATTCATTAAGATTATTCTCTGATCTTAAAAGTTGGCCAAAGGAAGCAAGCCCAGTATTTAGCCAATTTCTTTTTTCACTTTCTTCATGATTAATGGCCAACTGCTCCTTCATTCTTAATAAGGAAGCCGTGAGTTGATCATTTTGAGAAGAGGTTTCAATTTCAGTGTCGTAATTTCCCTGAGATATGGTTTCAACGTATGCTGTAAGTTCTTTAATTCTATTTGACTCATTTTTTTCTTTTTTAAGATAAAGACTGATCTTTTTATCTAATGAGGCATATAGTTTATAACCTAAATAGCAGGATACTAAGAGAAAAACCAGGCCAGATATAAATGCAATGGTTGACCATGTTTGAAATTGTGAATCATTCAATTCTTCTTGCTTTTGAATAATTTCTTCAGATTGTTTAAGATATTCTACTAGCGTAAATAATGATTCATTTATTGCTTCTTCATCAAAGTTTTCCTGGTATCTGTTGAGCTCTGCATTTTTGATGATTTTAAGGCTCTCTTTTACTAAATTATTCCATCTTGTATTGATTCCCTCCAGATCGATTCTTAGTAACGGTTCCAATCTATCACGAACAAATTGAAGGTCATCCATCACCTCCTTATTTTCTTTCTCATTATTTGCAATTCCAATTTGAGTTTGCTGTAATCTGAATATTGATTGAGAAATTGAGGTTAAGTCAACCTTTATATTATCATCGATATTAACGTAAGTTCTGGTATGCAGGAAGGTGACGCTGTATACTATTGAGGTAAGTAATGCGGTAATAGACAGAACATTGAATTGGTGTTTTTTGCTCATTTTAAATACTTAAATCAAAATTGTGCCAATTTGAATTTGACACTAAAAAGTGGATTGAGGCAAGTTAAAAGCCTTAAAAAATTCCTAAATGTGGACGGTATGTTCATAAATAGGATAAAGCGTAATTATTACTTTTAAATATTACTTATGTAATTATATGAGATTTATTTAATATTAATATCAGGTTAGTATAATTATAAAAAGAATAGCAGCTATTAAACTAGGAAGATAATAGATTTTATTTGAAGAAGCTGAGATGATAATTATGATAATTGATGTAGGAAATTGATGATTAATGTAATTTAAGTACATGTATTATGAAGCCTCTTCGAAATATATCTGGAGAGTAGGTATAAGTTGAAGTGTTATTATCAATCACACTTTTTAGCATTGAATCAAAAAGGTAGGATAACCCTCTGACCATACAAATTCATTGATCAATACTCACAGAATCATTTCAACATAAAAAGATCTTTAGCCTTAAGATAAGCTTCACTCTAAAGCATACTTATAATTCCTATTATGATTATTGACAGCTCACTTCGTGGGGTTAAAATAATTAAATCTTAAATATTAAATCACCTATCTAACAATTAGAACACCTGTCGAGTTCCGAGAATAAGAGGGTGTCAAGCAGCCAAATGTATACATTTGTACATCTTGCTAAGCAACCCATTGAAGTGATATTAGGGATCATATTATCCAGCGGTGAAATTACATTTATTGAAAAAAATTACACCAGGAAAACCTCGAATAACCTACCATCGTAAATTATGCATAGCCTTATTATTTTATACCATTTTGATTATGCAGTACAAGATAATAAATGAAATCAATAGGGAAGGTGGGAGCATTATTATGATAATGGGCGAAAAAATACTTGCCAAGGTTGAGTATAAAGAGAGCCTTCATGATGTGATAATAAAAGACATTAGTATACATCCGAGCATTGCAGGAAGAGGTTTGTCGGATGAGCTTTTGTGTCTTGTGACCATAAAGGCGCGGAGGGAGAATAAATTAATTTTGCCCTCTTGTCATTTGACACGTAGATTACTTAAAAGGAATTTGTGTTATAAAATGGGCTATAAAAATTTCTTTTATAGTAGGAGTTAGTTATTAGTTAACAGAAATCTTTAGTATCAGCCAGTAACAAACTAGCTTATCTAAAAAATCAATAAATTTTTGCCGACTTTTACACTGGAATAGATATTTATTTCCTCTATGGTTCATAGAGTGCGGCCAAGTTGACTGTTTTAAACTGGGACTTATATAAAGAGCAGGATGTACACCAAAATGTAGATACTTCCTATTTTTCTCGTGAATTTTAAATAGAGCTTCAATACTTTTCTCCGTTTCCCCACAAAGAATTTTACTCACTTCAAGATTGCTTCGAATGAAAAGCATGGCCATATCCGAATCATCAAAGTCAATTACCTTTATATGATACTTAGAAGATAGCTCCCAACTTTTAAGTTCTGCAATGTCATCTATGAAAATTATATCTAGCAATTTATTCTTACATTAGATTGAATATAATTTACTGAAAATTCATTTTTACTATTCATAAAAAGCTTATTTTATAAGCTTTATGTAATAAATATAACAGCTCTTCAATAATTGTTGGATAGTATGGTGAATATGGGCAAAATTGGAACTATAGTAAAATCTACACCTGATGCTGGCAATTTAGAGCATATGAATAATATATTGGCTATGCTATGTGCAAGTAGTAACTTGCAGGTAGGCGTTATTTACATAGCGGATGGTGATTATTTCCATTACCTGGTTACGCATGGAGTTGTAGCTAAAGGCAGTTTACAAGCTGGTTCTCCGCTTACAATGATATCTCATGGTAAGAAAGTAATAGAGCTTAATATTTCAAATATCTTTTCTGAGCAGTCTGGTTCGTGGAAAAATATTCATCCAAAGATTAAATATCTCATTGGCATACCTCTTAGATTAGACAATGATGTAATAGGTGGGGTGTGCTTAATGTCGGAGCAAGATGGGATAAAACTAACCCGCCAGCAAAAAGGGTGTTTTAAAACGGCAAGAATTCTGATTGAGAAGGAACTGGACGAAATATATTCTGGCAAAGATATCCATCCTGATTCTTCATGGTTAAAAGTGATCGATTCAACATCTGATATTGTTATTTGTATCGATGATCAAGGAGATATCAGCCATTGGAACAGTCAAGCCACTAATATTTTGGGATGGCTGGCTGATGAAGTATTAAGCAAATCCATTATAGAAATCTTATTTCCATTTCAGGATCGAAATAATCATTCTGAACTATCTAATACCTATACATCCTTTCGGACTGCAGAAATAAAGACTAAGAATCAGCAACACCTTGTCATTGATTTAAAAATTGAAAGGCTTAATATAAATAAGAGTTTATCCTCGTGTTGGATAATAAAGAATTATTCAATGTTAGATCGTGCAATCATTGAAGCAGAAGCGGCCAGAGTTCATTCTGAAAAGGTGGAGTTTCGTGCACAGATGGGTAGCTGGTACTATGAATTTGGTGGTAAGAGTCACTGGTCTAAGCAATTGTTGAAAATGCTTGGTTTTGAGGATGGAATTCTGGTTCCATCGATGGATAAACTATTGACTCGCATACATTCTGATGATAAAAACTATGTTCGCGAAGCTATTGATCAGGTACTTAGTGGCGAAGAACCTAAGCTATTTATGATCCGATCCAATCCGGAAATCCTCGGGGAAAGATATTTCTTGCCATCCATTGAGCTATTGCGTAACTCGAAAGGACAATTATATAGAGTTGAAGGCACTTTGGAGGATGTAACGGAGGATATGGAGCAGCGAAAGTCTGTCCAGAGAGCCGAAAGCCTATATATGCGATTGTTTGAAAATGCTATGGAAGGAATTTTTCAGTCATCACCTGAAGGTAAAATCTTGACGGTAAATCCAATGATGGCTAACATTTTTGGCTATAATTCTGCTGATGAAATGCTGAAAGAAGTTAAAAATATTGGTGCTGAAATTTATACCGATCCTCAAAAGCGAATTGAGCTTATGCAATTATTGCAGAAGCACAAAAGTGTGAAAGACTACATAGCAGAGGGGAAGAAAAAAAGTGGTGAAAAAATCTGGCTACAAGCCAACATTTACGGCATATATAAAGATGAAAAACTTATTCTTTTAGAAGGAAATGTTAGAGACATTACCTCTGAGAAAAGAGCCTATGAACAACTGTTGAAAGAAAAACAACTGGCGGATACTATAATAAACAGTATGCCAGGTATTTTTTATCTCTATAATAAAGATGGCAAGTTTCTAAGATGGAATGATAATTTCGAGAAGGTTACAGGATATAGTTCGGAAGAAATGGAGACATTACACCCAATAGAATTGTTCGCTGAGGGCCCAGTGAGAGATCTATTACAATCAAAAATTGCTACAGTTTTTGAGCAAGGATATGAGGAAGTAGAAGCTCCATTTTTACTAAAGAATGGTCAGGAATTAGAGTTCTTTTTTAATGGTTGGCGAATAAACTACGAGGGCGAAGAATGTCTGATAGGTGTGGGAATAAATATCGAACGAATTAAAAAAGCTGAAAAAAATCTCCAGACTTCAGAGGCAACCTTAAAAGCCTTTTTTCAGAGTAGCTCAGACGTAAATATATTACTTGACGATAACCTTCATATTATAAAATACAACATGGTGGCTTCAGATTTAATGGTAGGGCTTAACTGGAAACCCCTTGAAAATCAACGTTCCATTTATGATTGGTTGAATGAAGATTGGGGAATTCCTGAAGTCGAGGTACTACTAAATCAGGCTTTGATGGGCGAGGTGAATAAACGTGAAGTTTATTTAGATGGTGACCATGATAAGAAAGGATGGTGGCTTTTTACTTTTGGACCAGCATTTACAAAGTCTGGTGAAGTGTTTGGCGGAATTATTCATGCCACCAACATTAATATTATTAAAAACACACAAAGTGCATTACAACAAACCAATCTGTCATTAAAGAAATTAAATAAAGAGTTAGATCAATTTGTCTACAAAGTTTCTCATGATCTTAAAGGACCTTTAGCTACAATTTCCGGATTAATTAATGTTGCAGAGCGCGATGTTCCTCATGAGTCCTCCTTAAAATATTTCAAGCTCATTCATGAGTGTATAAGCAAACTTTATGTTTTTATAGATGAACTGATAGACTATTCTCATAATTCACATGATATTGTACAATCCAGGGTGATAGACTTTAATCGCATTCTGATTAAAACTAAAGATCGTCTCAAGTTTATGGAAGGTCTTTCTTCACTAAATATTCGCTTTGAGGTGGAGAAGTATGGGAAATTTAATTCGGATCCAGATCGATTGCAGGTCATATTTAATAACATGATTGCCAATGCAGTAAAGTTTAGAGACCCTGAAAAGGATGAGCAATGCTTGACCATCCAAGTGAGTTTCTCAAAAACACAAGTTGAAATTATATTTACTGATAATGGTTTAGGCATACCTACCTCTCAAACTAATAAAATTTTTGAGATGTTTTATAGAGGGCATACTATCTCCAATGGAGCTGGCCTGGGATTATATATAACCCGTGAGATAATAGATAAACTGCAGGGATCAATACAAGTGAAGAGTGAAATAGGGAAGTATACAGAGTTCACCATAAAGCTTCCAAGACATAATTATGATCATAGTCCGACTCACCACAACAAAAGGATGAATTAATCATCATCTCTGATTAAAAAAAGGGGCAGTGTTAGTACCCCTTTTAACATAGTCAC
This sequence comes from Fulvivirga ligni, assembly GCF_021389935.1. Lineage (NCBI taxonomy): Bacteria > Pseudomonadati > Bacteroidota > Cytophagia > Cytophagales > Fulvivirgaceae > Fulvivirga > Fulvivirga ligni. The sequence goes on along the minus strand of NZ_CP089979.1, from coordinate 5,605,781 downwards.
TTAAACCTGACAGTAATAATCAAAGTTTATCAACAGCATAATATGCCTATTTAACTTAATTAAAACAGTGAAAATTATAATATGTTCTAGCGAAGGGATAACCTAATTGCATTTGTTTGACTAGCACGGAGGTGGGTTTGGCGTCAAGGATATGCTATTAGGGTTCGATTCCAAGGCTGGAGATTGAACGAAGGTAATGAGCCTGCTGAGGAATGTGGCTTATCGCCTGAATAGCTGATTTTTATAGATTTTCCCTCAGTTGGTATTAATTTATTTCAGTAAGTAGGAAAACCTAATTGCATTTGCTTGACTAGCACGGAGGTGGGTTGGTGTCAAGGAGAGGCTATTAGGGTGCGATTCCAAGGCTGGAGATTGAACGAAGGTAATGAGCCTGCTGAGGAATGTGGCTTATCGACTGGATAGCTGATTTTTATTGATCTTCCATCAATTGGTGTTAATGTATTTCAGTATGTAGGAAAACCTGATTGCATTTGCTTGACAGGTACGGGGATTGGGTTGGTGTCAAGGAGAGGCTATCAGGGTGCGATTCCAAAGCTGGAGAATGAACGAAGGTAATGAACCTGCTGAAGGAATATGGCCGAATGAGTGGAGTTGGAATTTTCGGAGATTTCGTGCCTTCATCTGGTCAGTATTTGTATTGCCTTCAGTTAATTATGAGATGCTGCAGATTAAAGAATGATCATATTTTTTTCTTGAACGTGTTGTTTGAGCCATATTTATTTACAATACAGAATATTTTTTGATAAAATAGATAGGGAAAGATTTAGATTATTCTCGAAATAATGATCGTTCTTCATAGCTCTCATGAGTTCAGTTAGATTTTACTGGGCCAACTTATTAAATGAAATTCATAGATCACAGTAAGCTACTATCAGCTGACTATCTAAACCTTGTTTTAGAGATTGTAAAAACAGATTTTTGTAAAAAATTAGGAGGAAGACTAATTAAAGGAGATGAGATGGGTAGAGAATCTGAACTTTTACAAATGCAAAATTATGTTGATAATCTTATCAGGTCTTCACAAGAGGTAAAAAATAAACTGACCACTATCGTTTTGGCTACTGATTGTTTTGATCATATCACTGAAAAAGAACAATCATTCATTTTAGAAAAAGTCAACCAATTTACAGAAATCACTAATGATTTGGTGATGAAGCAAAGGTCCTTCAAGGAAGATTTAGAAAGGCTAAATGAGGAGGGCTAGCGATTCGTCAATCATAGTACCACCTGTGGCTGTTGTCTTTCACGAGCCTCTCTTTTTTTAATCCACTTCTTATAATAGCCATATCGTAATGTTCATTTAATAGTACTTCTTTACCATTATGTGCTACTTCTAAATTTCCTGAGTCAACTAGAACTACTCTAAATGGCATATCATCGATATGACGTATAAAAAACCGACTAGCTTGTGCCTCTATGATACTATTACCGGAATAAATGATAAATGGCCTTTGATCATCCTGATCTACTACAAAAAAACCTTCTCCTTTCAAGAATACTTTGCGTTTCTTTTCTGAATACTCAAATTGAAAGGTTGACCCTTTCCTCAACGTAACATAGCTACTATCAGGCATCCACAAAATAGCCTTATCCAGTGAAAAGTCAGACATGCCGCCCATGGTATTTGGAAATGGTTTGGCCAAATATAATATGGTAAGGCTACAGCATAGCAGTGCAAGAAATAATGCTGTAAACCATGACCATTTTAGTTTTTCAGCGATTGACTTAGTCTTTAGCGTGTGCCTTTCTCTTTCTTGCCTTCTAATATCCAGCGAAATTTTCTGTATTTGCTGATTGCTATAATTTGGGAGCTCTAGGGCATTATTCCATACCTGTTTTAATTCAAGGTATTCTTTTTCGTGCTTTACATCCTTCTTACGCCAGCCGTTTAACTGAGCTTTTTCCTCTGGACTGATGTCGCCCATTAATGATTTGTAAATTAATTCTATGTAGTAAGTTGATTCCATGATGTTTATTTTATGGTCTTTACGCTCATAAAAAGTATGACCCTACCTCATTTATGATGCGATCTATCAGTTTATCATACATTGGCAAAATGAGCAGATTAGTGATTTTAAGGTATTCTTGCCAGGTAAGTCTAAAGGCTTTAACTGCCTTAGTTAGGTGCTTTTCTACTCCTTTCTGGGATATGCCCATGTATAGGCTATCTCCTTGTAAGACATATTTAAGCTCCTACTTAATATAAAGGCAATTCTGGTTCTTGGGGGAAGCTCTGCTTTGGTTTTTTTGAGCATATCTTTAAGCAATATGAAATTACTGTTATTAGTGTTAGTGATCGCAGGTTGTAATTCTAGTGACTGGTCTGTTTGGGAAGCTTTACGTGTATGAGCGTTTCTAAAATAGTCTATACAAGCATTAATGACCATTTTTGTTAAATAATTTCTAATGGGGGGAGTTAATTTGAGGCGGTGCCTCTTCTCCCAAATTGTAAGATATACTTCCTGCAATATATCTTCTGCTTCCTCCTTTATTTCTACCATGCCATAGGCTAATGCCAATAGCTCTGACCCATAGATTTCCTGCAACAAGCTTAAAGCTTTACCATCATCTTGCGATAACAAGAGTAAAATCAAGTGATCTTTTGAAAATGATACCATGTGAGAGCAGGTTAATAGTGAAAAGAGCACTATTAAAATTAGTCAAGTAATATGTATATAGTCGAGAAGAGTGCTTCCATTTCTTACACAGATAAAAGAAAAAAAATCATTTAAACTACTAATTATGCTAGAAGTAGTATTTATAAAAGAAGGGGTAGGGTATGGATGATTTAGTGAGTATTTAGGTTAAATACTTTCTTAACTGACCGGTCCTGACAAGAAAGAAAAAAGCGACCATCTCCAGGAGATAGTCGCTCTATTTTGACTTACAACTCATTATAAATCTAAAATTAAAATTATGAAAAATCTAATTAAAACAATGTCTATAATGGCTTTAATATTAACTGTGATCAGTGCTTTTGCTTTCAAGCCCACAATGTCCTCAGAAGAGGATACCACTTGGTTTGCTTTGGAGGCGGACGGCGATATTGTTACCCCCGCGTTGTCATCAGATCCAGGGTGTGACATGGGCAGTATTTATTGTGCCGTACAGTTTGATAACAGTGAACTTAACAACGGACAACCTCCTATATCTAATGTAGAAGATGCTGGTGCTGCTTCACATTATAGGAAGGTGACCAAGTTCGATTAAGTGAACTAGTCACTCTAAAATAGAGTTAAAAATTGAAGTCACGCTGAATATACCATGGACAATTCAGCGTGACTTTTTTAATGATTGAGCTTCTCAGTCACTACCAGCATGGGTAGATTCCGCGTGGCTTTCTCCAAGTTAAATCCTTGAGCCTGCAATTCTTTCTGGATGTTGTCAAGATCATTCAGATCACCAGAGAAAGATAGCGAGACATTGTCCATCATTCCCGTTTCATCAATGATCAGATAACCACTATCCTTGAGGTGAACTTGTAAAAAGGTCACGATTTTTCTGATAGGTTTGTTCTCAAGCTTAAGAGCGTTGAGACCTTTCAGATCAGCAGGTGTTACTGGTTCATTGGTTTTCTTTAAAACCAAACATGTTGTAGGCCTTGTTTCCCAGCTTATTGCTAAATCTAAATGCTGCTCAAAAAACAGATTCATATCTCTTTTCATTATTTCCTTTGAATCTTTCAGATCGTTTTCAGGCATATAGAGATTATAGCAATAGGTATTATCCCTAAACCATTGAAAGAAAGCATTGATGCTATCCATCGTACTGCCTTGTGGAGGTGCTACCAGTTGAGAGCGTTTGTTGTCAGATACTTCCAGGCGGGTGTGAAGCATGGCGGTATAAGATGATAGGCCATAGGCAGCCTGCAGAAGGTGTAGTGCACTCTGGTTACTGTATACCAAATTACCACGATCGTTCAATATCCCAGAGCTGACTTTATCCATATACGGTGTAATAGCAGAATAGTAATAGGGCAATCTACCGTCTTGCATAGAGAGCAAAGGTTTCTGAATATCACCGGCAACATCTTGCTTTAGCTTCATGGCTAGCGGTTGACCACCCAACACTTCTTTCACCACCTGAGGCAAAGCATAAGTCTCATGAGTGATGGCTTGGATGATGCCTTCAGGATTAATCCAAACCTGATGAGGGTAAGTGTGGTGCGGAAACATATCATCAAGCAGTGGCTGGGTGGTGCTAAGTAGTGACGGTAGCTCCCAACCTTTCTTTTCAAATACCTGTCTGGTGAGGTCAGGGCGGTCTTTGTTATTTACCAATATTACCTGTAGTTGCTCAGGGTAAGCCTTTTGTAAGACATCCATTTGTGCTAATGAATTCATGCAGCCACTGCACAACGCGCTCCAAAAATCAATGATGATCCATTTATCTTTGAAGGACTTGATCTCGATGGGCTCTCCTGAACTCATATATCGGTTTAGCTTGATCTCCGGCATGACATCACCAATATGCATTTCCTGACCATAAGCAGGAGATCCCTCCCATGGTATAAAGCATATGATGAAGCATACCGACGCTATCATTAAATACCTACCTTTCATTCTGTTCCATATTAGTTAGTGAAATGACATTGTAGGGAAGAGGCAGTGTCCAGCGTGGATCACCAGAAGGCAATTGGTATTCTTGATCACCGATTTGGCGGGTGATAGAGATGTCCTGCTGGTCAATAGCCTGATAACGCCTCAGATCTGCCCATCGAATACCTCGAAACACCAACTCCTTGCGCCTTTCCAGAAGGATTCTGTTCAGCAACTCGTCTTCGTCAGTGATAGCCACTGGCTCGAAGTGGCCGGTTTCATAACGAGCGCTCAATAACGTATTAAGGTCATCCAGTGCCTGGCTGCTATGGCCCGCACGGGCATGGCACTCACTGCGGATCAGGTACAATTCATCAGCCGCCATACCACTGAAGAAATACATAGCGAAAAAATTGCCACCATCATAGGAGCCTCGATATTGATATTCATCACCTGACTGTTTGTAGAACAGAGTTTTCCGTAAGTCATGCTCCTCATAGCTGTTGATCAGGTCGGGTGCTATTTTCAGACGCCTGCTCGATAAGGTGCCGGTAGAGACATAGCTCATCCTGTTATAAAATAGCGTTTCAGGATTGAGTGGTTGAAAAGGATAGGCCGCACTGGCATCTATGGTATTATAATCCATTAACGTAGAGAAAAGCTGTAGGCTATTATCGGCTGCTGTCAGCGCTAAGTCATACTCACCAGTCTGCAAAAACAGTTTAGCGATCAGGGCATATACTGATGCTTTGGAAGGGCGGGTGGCCTCCAAGGGAGTATCAGGTAACAGCGGTAGTGCAGCGTTAAGGTCTTCTAAAATTTGATCATAAGTACGCTGTAGGCTGGCTCTTTTAGAAGGGATGTTGATGTCTGCTTCCAGACGTAGGGGCAGGCCGGGCTTTTCAGCAGCCGTGGCGGCTTCATAGGGTGGACAAAAGATCTGTGCCAGCTGGTAGAAGGTCCAGGCCCGGTAGAAATAAGCCGAGCCCACCACCTGATGATAAGTCTCAGTCTCTGCTGCGGTGGGTGAGAAATCCTTCATGCCATCTAACACCACATTAGCATAGTATATGGTGGTGTAGGGATAGTTCCAGCTGGGCACCTGATCTTCCGGTTGAAATACCTGCTCCGCCCATACATATGCTTGATGCTGGATTAAGGCCACGCCACTGGTCATGGCCTCCCAATCTTCCTGACTTACATAATAGTCATCAGTACCCACTTCCCCTAATGATGGGAAAACGGCATTCATCTTTTTTACATGGTCTAGCAGGGCCTGGTGATCCTGCAAGGTGGTGGGCACCACCTGCTTTTTGTTACTGCGTATGTCTAGCCATTCTTCCTGATCGCAGGCGCATACCATAATCGTTATGGCGAGTAAAAATATATAGGATAAAGTTTTCATATCGATAGTTTTAAAATGTGATAGAGGTGCCAATAGCATATACCGGGGTAGGTAATATCTGTGCCGACGGATAGTCTGGGTCTAATCCAAGATTATTTGCCCGCCAGATAAAGCCGAGGTTACTGGCATAGAGGTAACATTCCAGACTTTTAAACCATGACTTGTTTCCCGACTGAAAGGTGTAGGCTGCTCGGATATCTTGCAGGCGTATATGATCTCCTTTTTCTACCAGTTTTTCAGAGTAGAGATAGGCGTAGTCACGGTAGCTGGAGCTTTCAGCTACTGAAGGCATAGAAGGCACATTGGTATGTTGCTCATCACCAGGTTGCTGCCAGCGCTCCAGATAGTCGATGTGGCCTTGACTTTGGCTGAACAAACTTTGGTAATCTATGCTGTTCCGTCTGAATACATAATTCAGTTTGAAAGTAATGTTAGCACTCAGGCTCAGATTCTTCCAGCGCAAAGTATTGCGAACCGCCCCAAAGTAGGAGGGTACGGTGAGTCCTACTTCTTTAAGGTCTTCAAAAGTGAGGTCTTGAAAGTAGGTGGCATAATCAGTGCTTTCCTGACCATCAACCATTACGATGGGGGCGCCGGTGTTGGGATCAAGACCATGCCAGGGTAAAGCATAGAGCGCATCTATGTTGCTGTCCTCTTTGAGCTTTAAAGTGCTGTTGTTAAAATAGGCATAGATAGACGCATTATTGGCTTCATCATCAAAAGAGGTTAAGCGTGTTACCGCGTGGCTTAAAATAATGTTGGTTTGCCAGCTGATCTGCCTATTGATATTTAAGCTATTCAGGTTGAGATCCCAACCATTGGTACCGGTGTTAGCGTAGTTGGCCAGGTAGCCGGCATCTTGCTGCAATGAAAAGCCTGTGGTAGGGTCCAGCGCCTGACGGCCCAATAGATCTTCTCCTTTCTTGTGATAATATTCAAAACCACCAGAAAGGCGATTTTCAAAAGCTTTAAAATCCAAACCAACATTGACTACACCCACTTTCTCCCAGCGCAGCTGCGGATTGCCGGGGCTCTGCACTTCTGCCACCTGAAAGTTGGTCAGGTAAGGCGAAAGGTATTGTGAGGTGACGAAGGCCGTCGCCTGTTTGTTGATATTGCCGTTGTAACCGTAGGTGGCTCTCAGCCTGAGGTAAGAGAGCCAGGGCAATTGATAAAAGTTTTCCTTGCTCATGGTCCAGGCCAGGCCAGCAGACCATAACGGCACCCCTTTTTGATTGGTCTTCACACCAAACAAGTTAGAAGCATCCCACCGTGCACTGCCAGATACCGTGTAGCGCTGACGCAAAGTATAGGCAGCGTTACCATAGTAAGAGATATAGCGGTCAGTTTCATCAGAAAGGGAAGTACTGGGAGGCGATATTCTGGCCCTGCCAGCTGGCAAGGTATTGAAGTAAGTGAGGTAGTCGATATTGCTGGTGGTGGTGAGTACATCATCATCATAGCCCAAATACTCATAGCTGCTGCCCTGACCGTGTACCTCACGCACCTCGGCTCCCGCCAGGGCGGTGATCTCATGGCCATCTCCAAAACCACGGTGGGTGTTCATCTGTAATCTACCTACTTGAGATTGTAACTGCTGGTGGCTCAGCTGTAAAATGTCTCCGGCAGGAAAATGGCTACCGCTTTCATCAGTAAACCGGTTGATGAGGTTGCGCACGTAATAGCTATCCTCGCTGATCAGTTCTCTGGTATCACCACCTTGCTGCTGTTGGTATTGGTAGGAGAGGGTGAGACGTGTTTCTGGCAGAAACTCATATTGTACGGACAGATTAAGGCGCTGCTGTAGCTGGTGTGAGCTGTTGTCCATCAGCCGCTGTTCTTCTACCGGATAATACTGCCAGTTCAGCAGGCTGCTATCTTCTGCGCTGGCTACATATGGTAGCCGATAATCCTTACCTACTGGCAACGGTTCTCCTGCCGCATTAATGAGCTGGTTATAGGGGTAGCGAGAAGCGTAAGTGCCCCAGGGCATGGCGTTGTTTTCTTGTGATTGCCTGGAAAGATAGATGCCGGTTTGAATTTGCAATGGCTTGATAGGGCGGAAAGTATTACGCGCCGTCAAGGTAAAGCGCTCCATATCATTGCCGATAGTGTTGGCTTGTACCGCATCATAGCCACCGGATAGATAATAGCTGGCCTTGGCATGACCGCCTTGCAAGTTGATGGCATATTGTTGTGAGAGACTATTCTGGTAGAACAGTTCTTTCATATCTTGTCTTACATCCTGTTGGCGAAGCTGGTTGAGTTGCCCCTCCGCTTCCTGACTTGATATTGATCCTTCTCGCTGGGCCAGCCTAATTTCTACCGCCGGCGACAATAACGGCTGGTAGCTGCTGGCGGCATCACTATCATAATAGCCCTGATCGAAAAGGCTTTGCTCTACAGAGATAAAAGCCTCTGAAGGCAAGTAATTTGGGTTGGCGTACAGATCAGGGGCAGGAGACATCCTGGCCTGGGCGCTAAATTGCACTTGTAGTGGTTGTTCATAACCACCTTTGTTGGTGGTAATCACTATGACGCCGTTAGCAGCCTGGGCACCCCAGATGGAGGCCGCGGCCGCATCTTTCAGCACAGTGATGCTTTCTATATCATTAGGATTGATGCTGTTGATGTCTCCTTCATAGGGGAAGTTATCTACCACTATTAGTGGCTGGGTTTCACTACTGATGCTGCTGACACCACGGATGCGGAGGTTACGATAATCATTGCCATAGGCGCTGCCTGCACCTACAAGCCTGCGATCGAACAAAAGGCCGCTGGTTATGCCTTCTAGCCTGCTTACCACATCAGTGCCCACCCCGCGGTTCAGCAGCTGCTGGTTGATTTGCTCATAGGAGCCGGTGGCCAGCTCTACCGGTATTTCTTCATAGCCGGTTGAGTAGATCTCTACTTCACCCAGGGTCATATAATCTTCTGTCAGGGCTATGGTAAAATTGGAAGTGGGGTTGCTAATCAGGTGTTCACGACTTTGGTAGCCGATGTAGGAAAACACCACGGTACTGCCGACGGGTACCGATAGGGTAAAAGTACCTTCACTGTCGGTGATAGTACCGCGGATGCTTCCTTTTATTGTGACCGACGCCCCAGGTAAAGGGAGGCTGTCTGCGGCTGCGATTACTCTACCTGCAAAGGTAATGGATGACGGTGATTGGGCGTATAGCCAATGACTACACCATATGAGTATAATTAGGGGTAAAAATGTTTTCATAAGTGATTTTTGGTTTATGTGAGACATGGTTTTTGATGATCATGTAGCATAGAGTCATCCTCCTTAGTGGCAGGTTGCGGCACCAGATCCAGGTCATAGACCTGTAGTGCTTTGCGGGCATGGGCCATGGTTTCCAGCCGGGTGTGGAGGATGATATCTACAGGCTCGGTAAAGCCGGTAGCATCTTCTATGTGGATGCGATCAGGGTAGTAGTGCTGGTTGAGGTAGTCTATCAGGGTGCTGATGGGCACATTGCGTAACAACAAAATATAGGGACCCCACGAGTTATGAGGCTTGCCACCCAGCGAACCCATTTTATCAGTTTCTGAGGTACGAACCAGCTGGTAAATAGACATAGGAGGTAGCTCAGTTTGAGGCCGATAAAACAACGCCGTGATGCGCCGCCATAGTAAGCTCCGTAAGTAGTGAAAGGGGCTAGATTTTAGACAAAGCTCCGCCAGGCCGCATAAGTATATGTTTTTCATGCGATAAGGTTTAGTAAGAAATGGATATGAAAAAGTAGGGTAGAAGAGCACATGCCGGGAAGCATGACCAAAAGACCAGCCTCCCGGCTACCTTAAACAAAACAAAGGAAACTCTTCCCAGAGCTTAGCTCATGAAGGCGGACGGTGGCGGTGTATCCAAATGTAGTACGACAAAACCATAAGCAACAGTATTTATAAATGTTACTGTCTCTGCAATAAGTCAGGAAGTTTAGCCTTTTGAGAATAGAAAAAGATGGCGTGGAACCTGACCTATCGTCTTAGAGGCACTGGTATACCTGGACACGAATAAGTAGGCCCACGCCAATGGCGTGAGCACCTCACTTATTGCCCCATGTCCAATTGAAAGTTACCAGTTTTCTAAGACGAGACATTTAAGTGCGAATGCTTCGAATTCTTTAAGAAGGATTCACAAATATAATATCTAACACTTTTTAATTACAAAGAGTGTTTATTTTACTTTGACCAATCTACTTAAATTCATTGAATGTTACTAGTTCTGATAACATTTTTTATAATATTTTCTTTCAGCTTGCCTTTATGGGCGCAAGAATGAAAGAAAGGGATAAGAAAAGGCTAGAGCAGTTTAGAGAAAATTTAATTCGTTTAAGAGAAGAAAGACAATTAAGCCAAAGAGGTTTGTCTTATATATGTGATGTGACTCATTCGAAAATAAGTCGACTTGAGAGTAATCCAGATAGCAATTTAAGTTTAACTACACTTTTCGAATTAGCGCGTGGCTTGGGTGTCCATCCTAAAGAGCTTATTGACTATAAATTTGATTTCTGATGGGATTAGGTTAGTATTCTAGCGTGACAATGAATAAACTCCCATAAATACGACATCACTAAGATTATACAGATTGATGAAAACATATAGTGAGGCGAAAGATTTATATATTAAGGATCATTTAAGGAAGGATTTAAGTCAACCGGAACGAAGGATTAATGCACTAAAAGCAATAGAAAGGTCAATTAAAATTAATGCTCCTATTTTACTTCAACAATCCAATTTGTTTCAACAATACGATGAATATTCTTTTTTCATAAAATATGAAGAGTGGAAACAAACTGCATTGAGCAATGCAGAAAAATCAGTAATTAGAGGCTTATTTAAATTTTCAAATTAAGAAAAGGTCTTGATATTTTTGATGGTGTTGGTGACAAGGCTTATGAATATTCTCCGTGGTCATACGAATAACTAAGTCTGTAATTATGATTAATTATTGAATGATTGTTGTATTTTAGAGAAACTCTAATGTCTATGGATATCTTTAATCAGGAAGTAAGCCTCAGAAAACTCTTTCAAGCCATTTACTCGTCTGGGACAGAAGATGAATTACAGCAGGTCATTGACAAGCATCCCGAAGCCTTCAAAAACGAAAACTGGCATCCTTTGGGTAACAACCCCAGTAATTATGGAGTTATAGAAAATCAACAGTCAAACCCCATTGCAGCTCTTATTGAAAAGCTTACTAACTCAATTGATGCAATTCTGACTAAAAAATGTTTGGAAGCGGATATAAACCCAAAAGATGAAGAGGCTCCAAGATCAATGGAGGAAGCCTTAGATCAATTTTTTCCAGATGCGAGCCATTGGGATTTATCCTCTTTTAGAAAAGCGCAGTCAGAATCTCTGCAAATTATAGCCGATGGACCACGCAAAAAATCTTCATTGATTATATATGATGATGGAGAAGGGCAGCATCCTAAGGATTTCAAAGATACATTTCTGTCTTTGCTCAAGGGAAATAAGAATGAGATACATTTTGTTCAAGGTAAGTATAATATGGGAGGCAGTGGAGCTATAGTCTTTTGTGGTAAAAAAGGTTATCAATTGATCGGGTCTAGGAAATTTGATAAAACAGGAGAGTTTGGTTTCACGCTTATAAGAGAACATCCCTTGACCAAAGAAGAAAAAATAACCAAAAAAAATACATGGTATGAGTATTTTCAAATAAATGGAGTGATACCGTCATTTGAAATTGAAAAGTTAGATTTGGGGTTGCATAATAGGTGGTTTGAAACGGGAACGGTTATCAAGTTATACTCTTATGATTTGCCATCTGGAAGTCGCTCAGTAATATCTAGAGATCTTAATCAAAGTATTAATGAATATTTATTTCAACCAGCTCTTCCTATTTTAACCGTTGATACAAAGGAACGTTATCCAGACGATAGAAACTTGGAGAGACCTTTATATGGGTTAAAAAGAAGGCTGGAGCAAGATGATAGTAAATATATTGAAGATTATTTTTCAGAGACATATTCTGATGAGTTGTTTGGAGACAAGGGAGTAGCCAAAGTCACTTGTTATATATTTAAAAACAAAATTGACGATAAGTCCGCTAAGGAAACAAAAGATACGATAAGAAGAGAGTTTTTTAAAAATAACATGTCTGTGTTGTTTTCTGTTAATGGTCAGGTTCACGGGCATTACACTTCTGAATTTATAGTCAGGTCTCTTCAAATGAATATGCTGAGGCACCATTTAATTATTCATGTAGATTGCACTAACATGGATATTGATTTTCGAAACAAATTATTTATGGCCTCTCGGGATCGACTGAAGGATGGGGAAGAGACCAGATCACTTAGAGAATTTTTGTCTAAAAAATTGAAAGCCAATGAAAGACTAAAGGAAATATTTAAAAGGAGAAAACAAATAGGTTCGTTAGATCAGACTGATACAAAAGAATTATTAAGATCGATAACTAAAGATTTGCCGTTAAATGATGAATTGAGAAAACTGATAAGTGATACTCTTAAACTTGATAAAATAAAAGATAATAATAAACCAAAACATAAAACGGGAGACAAAAAAGATAAAAAGGAAAAAGAATCATTTAATCCTAATAGGTTTCCCACAAACTTTAAACTCAAACTTCCAGAGAAGGGTGGTATAAAAGCGGTTAATATCCCTAGGGGATCTGAAAAGAGAATCTTGTTTGATACTGATGTTGAAAACAACTATTTTGATCGCGTGGATGAACCTGGGGAACTTAAGATTGCATTAGCTCAACAGGGAAGCAAGAAAGATGGACCTCCTAACCCCAAACCCGAGCCGAATGAAGTAGAGGAGGTTTTCAATATAGTAACTTCGAGTCCAAAAGATGGTAAAATTCGAATTAGCTTGACACCTAATAGAATGGTTAATGTTGGTGATAACATACCGTTAAAAGTTACACTGACAGGTCCAGGTAAAGACTTTGAGGAAATATTCTGGGCAAAAATCACTGAACCAGAAAAGCCAAAACAACCGTTAAAGAAAAAACAAATAGATAATGAGGATTTAGGGATCCCAGAACTAATTACAGTTTACGAAAATAAGAGAGATGGTTCTTTATCATGGGAAGAAGTAGCCGATTTTATAAGCGATGACTTCAATTATTACACAGTAATGTATCCACAGGCTAAGGGGGAGTCGGAGCTTGAAAAGGTTTTTATCAATATGGAAAGTAACGTATTTAAATCTTTTTTATCCAAGTATAAAAATCCTAACGAGCATCAGTTCACTTATTCGGAAAACAAGTACAAATCAGCAGTATATTTTCATACTTTATTTTTGTATGCAATTACAAAAAAACGGGGATTTGAGATAAGTAAACCAGTTGATGGAATGAATTCTAAGGAAGTAATAGATATCGGTGAGTATCTTAGGGATGTCTTTGATCATTACTACTCCACATTCTTGTTAAATTTTGGTGGAATGGAGGAGATGATGATGGGGGTAGTAGATTAATTTTGATTTATCTTATAATTTATAATACTGTTTAATACATGGCATATTTGACGTTTGCAGAAGTTATTGAATCCTATCCATTTGGAAACCCTTACACAATGTTAGTACATCATAACCCGAATTGGTGGAACCAGATATTAGATCACGGACTTGGGGATCCAATCAGATTAAAATTTGATGAAAATATAAGAGAAGTAATGCCTGATAACATTCACACGGGAAAGGGGATCTATATGTTCTGCCTTGAGCCTAACTACCCGTTATCTGATGTAATGATTTCAAAGCATTTATTATACGTTGGTAGAGTACAGGCAGGTACTACTAACTTTAACTTTTTTAGGAGGTTTCTTAAATACGTTAAGTCCATTGGAAACAAAGCAATAGCAAAAAATATAATGAGATTAACTAACCTTTGGCCACATCATACCTATGTTTATTATTTTGAGTTATCTGAAAGATCTGATCAAGATATTGTAGACATAGAGAAAAATATATTTAACAATATTGTACCTCCTTTGAATGAGGAATTACACGGAGAGGCTAGACAAACAAGACGACTATATTAGAATGATACATTTAGCTTGTACAAGAGGCAATTTGGGACTTTGGGACTATTACTCTACAGTAATGAAAGCTTCAGATATTGTCGATAATCACAGAATTATAACAGTTTCTGAATCTGAGGAACTTTATACAACTAACATAAATGAAATACTACAAAGAGAAATAAAAAAAACTAGGATAAGGGCAATAACTAGTTATATTACTGATAAGGACGAGAGATTCCTAGGTTGTATAGTAGTTGCTATTCATCGTGGTAATCCTAAATGGACGGAAATTAGTATTGGAAGAAATTTTCAAGTTGAAGGTTCAGATATTGATGATTCTTCCGTTGACTTTCTTAGCAGCAAATTTGGTGTTTTATCCTTAACAGGTACCGAGCAAATTTTTGCTCTTGATGGACAGCATAGGTTATTAGGAATAAGGAAATCATTAGAAAATGATCCAGGTTTAGGTGATCTTGAAATACCTCTAATATTCGTTATTCACAAACACGATAATCTGGAAAGAACAAGAAGACTTTTTACCGTATTAAATAAGTATGCTGAAAAACCTAAAGGTGCAGAGCTAATTATTTTAGATGAAGATGATGCCGCTGCAATAGTTACAAGAAGACTTGTTTCTGATCACACAATTTTATCAAAACAAAGAGCCTTGTCAACATCAAAAAGTGGAAACATACCTAGTAGCGATAATACTTCCCTGACAACTCTTGTTACCATTAATGCAATAAATAAAATATTATTTAGAAAGGATAATATGTTTTATACTATGCGTCCGAGTGATAATGAACTTAATCAATTTTACGAAAAAGCCGCAGAGTTTTGGGATGTTTTTTTTCAGGTTTTTCCAGAAATAGTGAGGTACGTAAATGGAGGAGTGGATGTAAGAATAGACAATAAATCAATTGAGAGAGACTCGGAAAGTGGAGGTAGCTTATTATTAAGACCCGTTGGTCAAAAATTAATTGCCTATGCTTATTCTAGATTTGATGATAATGAGAGGCAGACATTTATAGACAAACTGAGACAGGTGGACTTTTCCTTGTCTGGGAATACTTGGAAATATCTATATTGGAATGAAAAAATGATAACAGGAGAAGATAGGCTTAAAAAAAATCTCCTCATGTTTTTGTTAGGTAAGTTCTACAATCAAGAAGAAATACATGATGAAATGAAGAGGATATATGAATTAAACAATGAAGAATATCATAATCATATTAGACCTATTATAAACTAAATAAAACAAGCCGCACATCCTTCACTTTCAGTATCGTCAAGGATGTCAATTAAAAATTTAGAATCTTTTGATTTTTCTTTTTTGGTGCGGTTGAGGTGTTCTTCTTTAATTTGTTCCATACGTCTAGGCTTTATGAGGTCTTCCAAAGTTTCATATTGGTTCCACGTAAAGCCTTCGTCTTCGTTTTCGTATTTTTTGGCTTTTTCAAACAAATCAGGATGTTGCTCATAGAGCCAAACCCACTCGATCTTTTGTTGGAAGAAACAGAAGAAACAACCAGATCGACTACGGGCATATTCACCTTTTTCTTCATTGACTACGTACTCTTTCTTTTGGTAGTAGCCAGGCACACCAACACCACTATCTTCTAGTATTTTAAATATATCATCCCGAATTAAGATGTCTTCATTTTCCAATAGGAGAAAATCACTTTCTTGAGCTAAAGGATATGCTGTGGTTTTAAGAAAATCAAATACTACTTTATTAAAAGGAACAACTCCCGTGTCCAATATTCTCTCAAGTTTGGCCATCCGATTCCTTCGGGTAATCGTCTTTTCTTTAGGATGAACATCGAAAGGTTCATATACGGTTTCAAGTACCTTATCTAAGGTTCGGCCATTTACATGATTGCCATATAAATCAGCCACCATTTGGATATTCTTGTTATAAAGCACTTTGTTGATAATGTCCTCGCTCCAAATATTTCTTCTGAAAGGAAAAATGGATTGTATATTCGGTTTGGTTGAAATATATCCCTCACGATCTTCATCTCCACGAATGCCTACGTAGGAAATAGTGGGGGCATCTCCTACAAACTTTTCAAAGGGTTCTAATTTCAATTTTTTTGTACACCATCTGGCTTGTGCTGAAGGAATGTAACCCCTGTAGGCTTTGAAAAAGTGATCAAATGGGTCGTCCGGACTTTTAGTAACCTCTTCATTCTCCAGTTTTAATATTTTTGACCCTAAATAAAGCTCAAGATTATCAATAAGCTGGTATGTATCATCTAGTTCTTTCCCCGTGTCACAGAAATAATAAGTTAAATCGATATTTGGATATTTGTCATGTAAATAGATAGCCAACGCTGCACTATCTTTTCCTCCTGAAATCCCTATTACATGCTTTGTCTTACTCATTGTCCAGTTCGTCCTTCAATAGTTTTGTTAATATAGCAATTTTCGAAGATTTATCTTCATTTAATAAATCATTTATGGTATTTATCGTAGTTTGCTTGTCTTTTAGTTTCTTCTGTTGTATTCTAACCGTATGCTCTTTTAATCCTTGTCTTTTTGCTGTAATATCAACTTTTAAAAGTTCTTCATTTTCCTTGTTATCTTCCTTTTCAAGTTTCACTTGATTATCCAATGACCGGATCATGAATTGCAATCTATCTTTTAAAAGCAATTCATCCTTATCGGTAATTGATTCTAATTGCTTCTTCAAAAGTGCCTGAGAAATTGAAGCAATCCAACTGTCTCTGTCTTCTAAAGGTGAATTAATCCGGTTTAAGAATATAACTTCATCTTGGATCAGTTGATGTTCTTTCAAATGCTTAAACCGTTCTTGTAATTGTCTTTTATAGACTTCAAAATCTATGTTATCATTCCCTAAAATATCCTTAGCCAGGTATATTTCTATTCTGTTTAAAAGGTTCTTGTATGCATTTTTAAGTTCCTCTACTTTTCCCTGAAGTAAGAGTGCATATTCAGAGAGATAATCGTCAGAATCGGTTAATTTTTTTATGTCTACTTTAAGTGCTTTAGGGATATGCTCAAAGAATGTTGCCTCGGGATCTTCTGCACTAACTAGAGCATCTCTGAATTTTATGGCTTCCGATGAAAGCCGTTCGGTACGCTTGGTATATTCGGGTAGACCTCTGTAAAAAATTAAAAATGGCTTAATACTTTCTATAAATCCTTCATTACTTAATCTTTCATGATTTTTAAGTTGAAGAAAGTCACGGTATTTATTAAAAAGCTTTAGTCTTAATCCACTAATTTCAAATGCTTTTATCTGATATTCTTTTGTGTTCCTGGTTATCAGATATAAAAGTGAGTCATTGATATTGGGTATATAACCACTATCACCATAAAGGGCATAATCACCTCTTTTCATAAAGAGATAAGTAGGCACCCAAAAATCAATTAAACCTTGTTTCAGTTTATAGGGTCTGCTGCTGAGTATGTCTACTAAGTCGGTAAGTTTTTTCCTTCCTTCTTTTGCTTCATCCAAAAAGTGCTCACAGGCATTCCAAACCTCGAAAAAACTGGATTTTTGATGTGGAGCGACTAATTCCGCAGAATTTCCATTGGCTATATGCAAATGAGTTTCTCTTAATAAACTTTGGTATATTGTTTTCTCTGGTGGGAACTTATCTTGGGCAAATCCTAAATCCGGCACATTCCAATGATTGACCAATTGGGCAAAATAGTTCTTCCTGGCAGTATGTATTGATGTTGATATTTTGTGTTTATTAACCAATTCATTATTGAAATCAGGGCAAAAGGGATATACCTTTTTACATATATTGGAAAGTAATCTATTAAAGCTGGATTTGCTTTTGATAATTGTTTTCTCCCCTTTGAAATACCAATCTATTTTGTCACTATATAAAGCATTGACTACATAATGACTTAATAGTTGTTCATGACTTTGAAGGATGCTTTCAAGTTCTTTTTTTGCAACGCGATCCTCCGTATTTTCTTCAATTACTTTCTTTGTTCGCTCAATATCAAGTAGCGTACTTTTTATTCCTACATAATTCTTGAAATGACCATACAAGATGGCTTCTTCCTCTTTCTTTGACTCACCAATAATGTCTTTAGAAATAAGGGATTCACTAAATAATAGATTGATAAATCCATCAATTTGTTCAATTGGTTTTTGATGAATAGGTTCTTCACTAATGACAAATTCAAACAGTCTCGGCGTTCCTTTTGTATAAGAAATTGATTTTGCTGTAATTATTGGAAAATCAAAATGATTACGAAGTTTAGCTGCAATGTCAATTTGCTCTCCTACATTTTTTTCAGCATTCAATAACGCTTCTTCGATGTCTAAATCTGTTCCTTCAAAGAGTTTATAGGAATCTTTTAGTTTGGAATAACGCACCACTTTATTGCGCTCCAGTTTTTCAAGGATTTGATCAGTGTCTTCAATTCCTAAAACTGAGTTTCCATAAGTGTTGAGCAATTCCTCATTGATGTTAGCTGCCTCACTTGTGAATATTTGCAACAAGCCAATTGTTTGAAGTATTGCTGTTGCTTCTATTGATCTATTGGGGAATAGTGCTTCCGCTCTTTCTATAGATGACCTAATTTCTGACCATTGCTTAAAGTCTGGGTTATATTTTGAATTAATAAACCAATAGAAATTGTGATGTAAATACTGGCAAAGCTCTGCGAGATGGAAATAGCTTTCCTCTGAATGTTCGAATGTCTGGAGAAATGTAAATAATGATCTTTCGTTTTGCCCGTAGTGTTGCAAGGCTTTTGTCAAGACAATCGCACTTATTGGGTCTAATGGATATAATTTATTAGCTACTTTACTTATGAATTCAATATTGATAGAAAAAAGGTGGTTTTTCTTAATCAATTCCACCAATTGTTTGGAAAGCTTTTCATTTCCACTTTCTCCATCAAATTGTTCCGCTGCCAAATAAATTAATTGCTCAACGGGTTCATTAAAAGTTAATTCTTTAAATCGGCCTTTTACTTTTCTCCATTCGAGTCTTTGAGATTCATCAAGTATGTAACCATAAGATTCAAAATTTTGGTGGAGTGTGGTAAGTAAAATTATGTTTCTATCAGGGTCATTTACGAATTCAGCCAATTGCTGAATAAAATATAGCTCCTGATCAGGATTGTGCTCGGCTGCATACTCCAGGAACTTACCAAACTCGTCAATCTGAATGATGAGCATTCCATGTTTACCCAGCTTGTCATATTGTTGGTACAGCGCATCAAAAATTCTTTGATTTCCAGCCAAATCATTTTCAATATGTAATTGGTCCGCTGAGTAATTAATCAATGATTGGTATTCTCCTACCCAATGCAAGAATTGGAATTGATTATATACTGTTCCTATTTTGAAAAAGTCATGATTTTTTTTGAGTGTTTGTTCGAGAGCCCATAAAAATGATGATTTTCCCGTACCATAAGAGCCAATTAATGTGAACGAGTGAATTCCATGTTCAAAATCACTAAAAACCTGTTTTGCAATTTTTTGAGCGTTAGGAGTAGGGGTGTACTTCAGGTTTTTCTCAGAATCCCGAATAATGTTTACAGATGGAGAAAATTTAGTTTTTAGCATAGTAATCCTCCAATATTTTTATAGCCGCTGGTTTATTGCTTTTAAATTGCAATTCTCTTACCCCTGCTTCATTGACAAAGGTTATGTCTTTATAATTTTCTGTGATTTGAGAGATTTTTTCAAAAAGTCCATCTTCAGATAGCGCGAAGATGTTTCCTATGCCATTTTTTTCATTGTAAAAGCTCCTGAAACTAATAGAGTTGCCATAATCTTCATTGTCTAGGATGGCAAAGAGCACGATTTGATAAGGGAGTTCAGGTCTTTTCTTATTTTCAATATTCAGATATGATTTCTTTTCTCTTTTTATTTCTCTTACAAGCCCTAGTTCAGTTAATAGTCCAGAGAGACTTTCCTCGAGGTCTTTTTCATCCTTCGTTGCCAAATAGGTTCTTTGGAAAACCTGAAAATCTTTCTTTAATGTATTCTGATTAAACTCTCCTTTTTCACGATCAATAAAATCTAAAAAGTGTTTGAGTGTAAATTCTGGTCGGAATTTTCTCAATTCAGAAAATATGATGTTGTAGATTGACGCGTGTTGCTTCTTAGCCAGCTGATAATGAAGTAACCAAAGCGTTCCTTCATCTTCTAAAAATGGGTCCCAGCCTTTATCATCAAATATTTTCTTGGCTAAGTCATTGAGCTCATCACTTTCATTTAAAATATCAAAAGCACGAAGCCAGTAACGGATAGCAGTAACCATATTTCTACCGACACCTAAGTTGAGTACTGCGTCATCATTAAATGGTTTGTTTTGAGCCGTTAAGTCGTATCCCTTTTTGAGCCAAAAATGCCTACAATGAAAGGTGTCGTGCCCGGAAAATGTAAGATTTGCCATATGCACAAAGGTATCTGTTAAAATAATATTTTTGAGCTTATTTTCTAGATATGTCAGTTTAAATTATTAAAATCTATATTTGGATATTGCTTTAGGTTCTATAAGTATAGAGCAGGAGGTCGTTGTAAGTTCATTAAAAAATATAGTTTTATTTTATGATATATGAATAGGTTTGAAGAACAGAGTGAGTTCAAACCTATTAAGAACATTCTCACTTATCACTGCTATTCATTCTATATGATCTTTATTGTTAAATTTATTAGATTGTCTCACATTAATGAAATAGGCTAATTCGAGTCCTTATACGGATGCCTGCAAAATTATAAATCAATGTTAAACCAATCAGATAAAGAAAGAATCAAAGCAGAAGAGATCTTCAGAAATGAAGTTCGTAAAGAACTTGAGCAAGGAAAAAAGAATTCTAAGTTTTGGGTGTTTCTAAATTCTAGTTTTGGAATATTCATACTCTCCTCAGTGCTCATCGGAGGGCTATCTTTTGGTTATAAGGAATGAAGAAATAACGTTGATCTTCAAAACAAAAAGGAAGAAAAAGCTGAGCGAGATGATCAAATTCGGACTAGGTTAAGATCGGAAGCAATTTATCGGCTGCATACCCCAAGCTGGTTCAAGCATTTAAGTGATGGCTAGTTCGAGGTTCTAGCTCGGCCTTTAGGTTCTGCAAGTCGTGGTATAAAAGTCGATTTGTCTTTTCTAACTGATGCGATGGACCTGTACGTGCGAATATCTCTATAGTTACAGGTCCTCTGTTTCTAACACGTGCCATGTCGACACTGTATTGGAATGAATTTTCTATATAGTTATTGAGAGTCGTTACCTGTTGTGCATATACTAAGTTAAAAATGTCTAACGTTTGGTATTGTTGAGTAAGAAGCCAGTTTTTAAATTTCAGGTTTATAATTTAAACTATCGACTTGCTAATGAATTCTAGGAAGATAATACTCTTGAGTCTTGGGACTATTATAGTGATGACCTTGGTTAATATTTTATATTAACTTGCTACAGGGTGAAAATAAACAAGGTTATCATCACTATTTTCATACTCTTTTCTATAGTTTCATCTGGCTATGCTCAAAGCAAGATTGAAGGAAAATTTGAAGCAGGTTACATATTATTCAATCACATCAATAGTCAAAAATTTAATAACTCAAGACTGGCTGATGAATCATATGGTTTGAATCTAAATGCCATCTGTGGTCTTCAGCCTAGCGAGAAAGCTTTTGTAGGCTTAGGTCTGGGCTATCTGAATTTTGACCTCAGCAATAGCGGCATCCACGGCATAACAGCCTTTTCTACTTTTGAGTTTATACCACCTACTTATAAAAAGACAAAGTTTTATTTGAGATCAAACCTGGGCTACAGTCAACGCTGGTCCAGGCAGAGTAAAGAACGCGGAACATCTATTTTGGAACTCAATCTAGGCTTAAAACGAAGGATGAACCACAAAATGAAGCTCTACATGCATTCTGGTGTTTTATTTACTCAGCGTTCAGTTTTTATTCCAATAAGGTTGGGGGTGGGGTTTTAGCAGTTTCAGTGGAATATTATAAAAGAAGTGACTATAAAAAATCACGGGTGTGGGTAAAATATATTGATTAATAATTTTTAATTATTGTTTTGCGATAAATTATTATATATTTACAATAAGTAAATAAAATCAATATGTCACACAACACTAATAAGGGGATTAAGGCCTTTAAGGCTATTTATCTGGTCGGGATTATATTCGCCGTAATGAAGTTAATCGAATATTTGCAATGGACATTTCAGTTGATAAAAAAATGGCGTTTACCAGAAGAGCCATTTTTCTCTAAAGTAAATTTGAATGGTATTGATGCAGATATGCCCATATCAGCTTATTTAGTTTTTGGCATTTTATACATCGTTGTATTTGGATTCATATTTCTAGGCCTTTACCAATTAAATAATACCACGAAATTGATTTCAGAGAATATTATTTTTCAAAAGGAGGTAGGTTCAGCCTTTAAAAAGGCAGGTAGATCATTTCTGGCTTTTGCCTTTGGTACCCTAATAATCGATATCTCGGTACTGTTATGGGCGCAGACTTCTAACAGAGTGATAGACTTATTGTCAACTGAATTAATAGTCTTTCTTATTTTAGGTTATTTGATGTTATTTTTAGCGGACATTTTTAAAGAAGGAATAACGCTGCAGGAAGAAAACGAACTTACGATTTAATTATGCCTATTGTAGTTAATTTAGATGTGATGCTTGCAAAGAGAAAAATGCAATCGAAGGAATTGGTAGAAATTCTTAAAATTACTCCTGCCAACTTATCCATATTAAAAACAGGAAAAGCAAAAGCCATTCGCTTTTCCACCCTTGAATCTATTTGTGAGGCTTTAGAATGTCAACCAGGAGATATTTTGGAATATAAGTCTGAATGACTCATTTATTCAAAAAAGAGTGCCAGAAGCTTATCTTGGTGATAGGTATAATGTATTTATCCTCTGTTGCCACAACGCTCGGCATGGTGGTAATATCCCCATCGCTGTTTTGCATAGCCTGGCCTATCAATTACATCAAACATTAAAAGTCTCACAAAACGCTGATATATTAACTCACGTAATACTGGTAAGTATGAGTATTTGTTTGTGACTGGGAAGTCTCACAACGCTTATATTTATTTTAATATTAAATTTATTAAATTGACCCCGTAATTGAATAAGGGAATGTTTATTTCAATTATTCAGACGTTACTAGCAAAACGACACCCTTATCAAGCCTATGTCGTAGAATATTTATATCTAAGTAAACTCTACATTGGCATTCAATATGATTAAACAATTATCAACTCCCTTTATGCTGGCCCTAAAGGCACGTAATCTCACGGTAGAGATTCATCATCATTCTGCCTATCAAATGGTGTTATCAAATGATGTGCCATTTACTTCTACCATTAATGGCAAGCTATGTGAACAAATACACGGTTTCATCATCAAACCGCAGGTAAAACACCATTGTGTTGCAGAAAAAGGAACCTTAAATGTGGTGAATGTTGAACCTTATTCTACTGTTGGATTAGAGCTAGCAAACAGGCTTCAGTCTAATCAGGATTTCTTGGTCTTCAACTCGCCATCCGAAACCAGTTCTTTCTTTCAATTAGAAAGAGAAACCTTTGATATATACACTATCATCAATGCTCTCTTATCCAAAATACCTACTTTGGATTACGATGAAAGGGTTTCCCAAATCATTGAATACATTCATGCCAACTATGCAAACCAAGGCATCACACCCCAAACATTTGCTGAGATTGTTTTTCTTTCCCCTTCCAGATTAGCAGCTCTGTTTAAAGAACAGACTGGGAGCAGTCTATCCAAATATTTGTTGTGGACAAGGCTACGACATGCAATACTTCTAACCCTTTCAGATAAAGAAAGAAATTTAACCGATATTGCTTACGCCACTGGATTCTACGATCAATCCCAATTCAATAAGTACATGTATGAGATGTTTGGTATGCCTCCCAAAGCATTAAAAATTAATAGCGATTTGATAGAAATTTACTAATGAGCATAAAATATAAAACCCCAAAGCTGCTTTTTCAGGCTATTTTGGGGTTTATTTCTTATTGAAAATGATTTTTACATTTCTTTTTCAAAGAAGTGATGATTCATTGTTTCGATTACTTCTTCTATTCCTACCTTTTTCAGCCATTGATATTCTTCAGTAGAAAGGTCGCCAGCGGTGTAATGCAGCTGAGCAGAGTTATTCAAAGTGGCTCCATAAATCACCTTAGCAATGCTTTCTGGCGTATCACGCTTGGTAGAGGAGTCAGCCCTCATAGCGGTGATATAGTGCTCAAACATTTCCTTATAATCAGGATGAGAAGCCACTTGCGCATTACTTCCGAAACTGGTTTGCATATAAGCAGGTACTATGGTTTTGATAGCTATACCTAAGTTTTTTAATTCATAACTCATGCCTTCTGTCCAGGTTTCTAAGGCCGCTTTTGTGGCCGCATAAACCGCTACAAATGGATAAGGAATGTTAGCCGTAGAAGAGGTCACGGTAATAATCTCACCTGCTTTCCTGCCTCTTAGATAAGGAAGAAAAGCTTTGGTAACTAGCATGGTTCCCAGAAAGTTAGTATTGATCTGCTGCGTTATCTGTTCGTCAGTGGTTCCTTCAAAAGGCCCCATTAACCCATAGCCAGCATTATTCAATACCACGTCTACAGGACTGATTGCTTCGGCCTTGGCGGCAATTTCAGAAATTTTCGCACTATCAATAAGGTCTAATTTCAAAAGATGCACATTCTCCAGCTCCGATAGTTCTGTTTCTTTTTCTGGCTGCCTCATAGCAGCAATTACTGTCCACCCTTGTGCAGCAAATAATTTGGCAGTTGCTTTTCCTAATCCTGATGATGCTCCGGTGATAAAAATGGTCTTGTTCATATCTCTAATTATTTAAATGATTAGGCTGCAAAGCTCCCAAATGAAAATATGAACCTGTTTACCAAATGGTAAATAGCAACTTAGCGTATATTTTTCCTTATTCTGCTCAGTGATTGCTGGGTGATACCCAGGTAGGATGCAATGTACGATAAGGGAATACGGTTAGCCAGTGTAGGGTATTTTTCCATAAACTCCAGATAGCGGGTAGTAGCGTCCTGAGAAACAAGAGGGCTTACCCTTTGCAGCTTTTTAACCAGCGCTTTATTAGTGAGTTTTTGAATGATACTATCCCAGGCAATAATGGTATCAGAAATTTCCTGCCAATCTTTATTAGAAAACACGAGCAGCCTGCAATCTGTGGCGGCCTGAATATATTCTGTAGAAGGTGCATTCTTCAGATTATAAAGCAAATGATTTTCTTCCAAGAAAATCTTAGTGATTTCCTCGCCCTTGTTGTTATAGTAACATGTCCGAAGTATGCCTTCCCGTATAAACCCCACCTGCTTCAGCACCTTTCCAGCTTCCGAAAAATAATCATCTTTCTTCAGCTCTACTTCTTTCGCCTTACTGCTGATCAAGTCAAGCTGCTGGCGGTTCAAGTCTCCGAATTGCAATATGTATTCTATAAATTCATTCATTATCACAAATTTATTAATAGCCATTTATCATCATTTACCATATGGTAAAAAGTTTTCTTCTTTAATGATTTCACCTGCCAGACTTTGAGTCCAACAAAATCGGACCTATAAGCATAACAGTGATTTGATACAATTTTTCGGATGCCCTGATATGCAGCTTTGTGATATCATTTTGAAATAATAAACAAAATATCATGAAAGCAATAGCATATCAAAAGTTTGGCAATACAGAGGTATTACAAACGGTAGAAGAAATTAAGCCTTCTATCCAATCAAATCAAGTTTTAGTAAAGGTCAAAGCCGTTTCTATCAATCCCATGGATTGGAAAATCAGAAAGGGTGAAATGAAACTGATGTCTGGCTCCAAATTCCCCAAACACATAGGTGTTGATTTTTCAGGGATCATTGAAGATCCGGGAACATCTCACTTTAAAAAAGGCGATGCAGTTTTTGGTGTAGTCAAAAACAACATGAAAGAAGGTGCTTTAGCCGAATATGTGGCTGTTCCATCATCTTTAGTTTGGAAAAAACCTGCACCGCTGAGTTTTTCAGAAGCCGCTTCTATTCCTATTGTAGGGATAGCTGCAGTTACAGCCTTACACAAAATGGGTGAAATCAACCCACAAACCAAAATTCTTGTCAATGGTGCAACAGGTGGTTTTGGGATGTTTTTACTACAGCTTCTAAAGCAGAAAGATGCTCATATCACAGCCGTTACCAGTACCAAAGGATTGGAGTATGCGCAAAAATGGGGAGCTAATAGCGTAATAGATTACACCAAAGTAAATGTGCTTACTCAAGCTACCACTTATGACATCATCATTGACCTATCGGGTAAGATGGGTTATGCCAATGCCAAACGAATAATGAAGCCCAAATCATTATTCTTAAACCCGGTACCACAACCTATTGATATCCCTGTCTCACTGATCAAAAACTTATTTAGAGGTAAAAAACACGTAGTGATTCTTTCCAGTCCATCCTCAAAAATCATGGACTTACTCCTTTCAGCAATCGACAATGGCCTGCAAATAGAAGTGAATAAAGTGTTTCCCTTTGAGCAAGCCGTGGAGGCGTACCAATATGCAGAAAAGGGCGGTTTTGTGAGCAAGGTGGCTATCGAAATCAACTAAAATCTCCAATAGAACAGTGATTTGACACAAGTTTTCAGCCTTGCGGAAAGCCACCTTTACATCACAATAAGATTCAAAGAAAATGATAACGAAGATTGATAATAACATCAAATATGGGAAGCAAAGAGGTGGATTTGGGATACAGGTTTTGTACCCCGGTCTTATCCGCCCTCAGTTAAACGATACAGGTTTTGCCACCATTGGCAGGATAGATCAGGCCATCATTACCCCAGGCACATTGATACCGATGCACCCTCATCAGGATGATGAGATACTCACCTACCTACGAAGTGGGAAAGTAAAGCACCTGGACTCAGAAGGGTTTACGGACATCATCTCCAATCAGAAACTCATGATGATGAATGCTGGAGCACGCTTCTATCATGAAGAGAAAACCCTGATAGAAGGAGGCACACTGGAAGGCTTGCAAATATTCATCAGACCGGAAACGGGTGGATTAAAACCACAGGTACAATTTCATGACTTACAGGAAGTTTACAGCCTCAATCAGTGGCGGAAAATTGCTGGCAAAGGCGATGATTATCCGCTCCAAATCAGAAGCAATACCTGGCTGATGGATACACGTCTGGAGCAAGGCAATGAAATCGAACTACCGAATGACAATTCTTACAACATCGCTTCCTTATTCTATCTAATGAAGGGGAAAATACAGGTAAATGAAGATACGATTATTACATCAGGGGAAAGTGTTTTGGTTGAAAATGAAAGTCCAGTTTTCATGGCATTAGAGACAAGCGATATGGTACTTTTCACCACACAAACGGACGCAACTTACTTTGAAGAAGGGATGTACAGTGGCAATCAAAAACAATTAATAAATCAAAGGTCAGTGATCTGATACAAGTTTATGGATCCACCACTATGCACCTTTGTCTTATAATTAATCAATAACAATTTAAAGAATACCAAATGAAAAAGAAGATAGTAATACTCGGAGCTACAGGAACAGTAGGTAGCAAAATTTCAGAAATCCTTTTGAATGAAGGACATCAGGTAACTGTAATGGCTCGACATACAGAAAAACTGGAAAAATTTAAAAGTATGGGTGCAGAGGTAATTAGTAGTGATGTCACTGATGTAAAAACCCTTACCAATGCTTTCAAAAATGCAGATAGTGCATTCCTCATTTTGCCCGACAATCCAAAAGCAGAAAACACCAGGGCGTACCAACGTCAGGTAACCAGCAACTACATTCAGGCCATCGAGAAATCAGGTATCAAATACATCGTCAATATGAGTAGCCTGGGTTCTCACATGCACGAAGGCAACGGCATGATGGGTGGTACGGGAGAGCAAGAAGTGCGATTAAATCAAATAGAAAATGTAAACGTACTGCACATTCGCTCAGCCTATTTTATGGAAAACTGGCTAAGAATCATTGGTTTGGTTAAAGCGAAGGGAATTGCGGGTACAGCAGCTGATGGAGATACTGCCATTCCGATGGTGGCCACTCAGGATGTTGCCAAAATTGCGGCAGGTCATTTGTCCAAACTGGACTTTACAGGCAAGAGTATTCATGCCGTGATGGGCCCAAGGGATTATACCTACAAGGAATTTACCAACATTATCGGTCAAGCCATTGGTAAACCTGAATTACCCTATGTGCAAATTCCGGTAGAACAGGCCAAACAGATCTTTTTAGGTAATGGGTTTTCTGAAGACTTTGTAGATAACCTATTGGGAATGGCAGTGGCCATTAAAGATGGAATATTTAATTACCAAAAAAGAGATGATTCCACTACTACAACCACCACCGCAGAGCAATTTGTAAATGAAGTCTATCTCCCAATTTTTAATCAGTAACCAGCTTAGTGATCTGGTACAAGTTTAAGGCGATCCATTAGATCAACTTTACATCATTATTATTAATTCAAAAGAAAAATCCATTTGAAATGAAACTATTAGAGCAAACACAATTAGGAAGCCTAACGCTAAAAAATAAAATGGCTATGTCTGCCATGACCAGAAGCCGTGCTGATATGAACGGTGTAGTAGGTAATATGACCGTTCAATACTATACCCAAAGAGTGAGTGCAGGCTTAATCTTTACCGAAGCTATCAGAATAAGTGAAGAAGCTACAGGTAGTCCACTCACACCTGGTATATATACAAATAAGCAGATAGAGGCTTGGACAAAAGTGACCAAATCAGTGCATGATAACGGAGGTAAGATCATTGCCCAACTATGGCATACTGGTCGTGCCGGACATTCAATTGATAGAAATGGAAAATTGCCATTGGCTCCTTCTGCAGTGGGCATTAAAGGGATGCAGCACTTTACCTCACAAGGCTTAAAAGATTATGAAACGCCTCAGGAAATCACGGTTGCCGAAATAAAACAAACCGTAAAGGATTACGGACAAGCAGCTAAAAACGCAATGGAAGCTGGGTTTGACGGTGTAGAACTGCATGCTGCCAACGGGTATTTGCCGAATCAGTTCCTGGCAGAGAGTGCTAACCAAAGAACCGATGCGTATGGTGGAAGTTTTGAAAACAAGGCAAGGTTCGTTTTAGAAATCATGCAGGAATTAATCGCTGCAGTAGGGAGTGAGAAAGTGGGAATTAAAATTTCAGCATACCACCCATACGGAGATATATTTTATGACGACCCGGTTGGAACTTACAACTATCTAATTGACGAACTCAATAAATTGGACTTTGCTTTTGTCGAAATAATGAAAAAAAATCCATTCTTCCCTCCACCAGCTCAATACCCAACCGCGGATGAAGTAGAAATGTATGGCAGTAGAATAAACAAACCTGTGATCGCAAATACAGGATACAACAAAAATTCAGCCGAAGCGGAGATAGAGAAAGGAATCGCCCAATTAGTCTCCTTCGGCACCCTATTCTTAGCCAATCCGGATTTGCCAAAGCGATTTGAATTAGATGCAGAGTTAAATGAGCCAGACAGAGCTACAATGTTCGGTGGTGGTGAACAGGGATATATTGATTACCCATTCTTAAGTAAATAAATATTCTAAATAATTAAAAAAAAGCACCGTCAAAATTGGTTTTACTTTCTCCCTGCATTGATTTAAAGAGTGATGATGAGACGTACGTTATAAAAAAGAAGAAGTGGATCCGATTCTGAGTAAGGAGTTTCTATACAGTCATGCGTTAATTTATGCTTCAAACAATATCGCTCAGGCAGACCCCAGTGAACTTAGGTTCGAAAATTTCTTCCGGTATTCCTTTTGGTTGGTATGGATGAGGTGCTAAATGACGATTCTAAAAATTTCTACCACTCCATTAACCGATACAAGTCAAAGCTAAATTGAAAGATTTGAAGGGCAAAAACACGTTTGGATGTTTTTACATATCGATGTTCCTGCTTCAGTTGAAGGCATTAGGGATATTAAGGAATTTAATCTGCTGATTGAAATCATACAGGAACATGGGATTGGTAAAACGTCAGGAATTAAACAAAAAGTAGGTGGATATTAAATTCGTCTACTTTTTTTGAAAATGCAACTACAAATTTGATTAATAGATTAATGGTCGGGGCGAGGGTTTTAGTGCATATAATCTATAACTATATAAACCGGCCAGAATAGATAACGCTCCCGCCTTTATTACGCCATTGATTCAAATATGCAGCTGTTATTCACTTATAAGAATTAATACCTACGTAAATATCAGTAAAATAACCCGGTATCGGTTAAAAGCACAATTGTTAGCAATATAATGGCTATATTAATTAATAAACTAAATTAATATGGAATTGTATTTATTAGATGATTCTTTGGATGAACTACATCTATTTGAGTATGTTTTGAAAAAGATTAGTCCTGCGTACCAATTAAGAAAATGGAGTTATGTGCTTGATTTTATGGCCGCTGTACAGAGTGAGATAAATACATATCCAGATTTTGTTTTTGTAGACCTTAATTTGTCCGATAATTACGCGGGAGTATAAATTGTTAGATATCTGAAAAAAATTAAATTTCCTACTCAGTTGTCTATTGCCGGTGATGAACTGTATAAAACACACTGTTGAAGAACCCTTCAATGTATTATATTCCGGGGACGAGAGTATTTTAATACAAATAGAGGCTTGGGATGATAAATCATATCCTTTCAGCTGCTAATTGCTATCTTGCATTGTCAAGGAAGCGAAGACCATGCTGCAGCCCATAACATTGGCGGTACACTACGAGCTCAACTCTTTGTGGTGACTTGTCAAATCTGCCAGATATAATCCCAAGTACTTTTCATGCAAAGAGCCACCTGCAAATATGGACCTATGGTGTAGTCTTGCCGTCCCAGAGGATATATTTATACTATCTTTCTTAAACATATTAGATTTATAATCATTTAATATGCTATAGTTAAAGCAGCATCAAAGGAGGGATTAGGAATTGACATGGGTATTCTAAATCCGTTGGTACTTAGAAGGATGAAATACATCTTTAATAAAATACCTAAATGAGCAAAGTTGAATCAAATGCATCAGGCTTTAAAAAAGCTGCTAAGGGATTCTTTCAATCCTTTAGAGAGCAGACTACTTGGAAGCCAGGTGATAGCATTTTAGTTAAAATTGGTAAGACAATTCTACATATTATTGGCATCTTTTTGCTAATAGCATTAAGTCCTTTTTTATTATTTTCACTAATTGTAGCCTTCTTAATCGCATTATGATTGACCGCATCATCAATTACAGCTTTCTTGTACCACTTGTAATCTTCTTGGGGCATCAGTTGCTGGAGATTATTTTTAAAATAAGCATACCATTCATTGATTACTACCTTGATCCCTTTTGCATGAGCGCACTTGCGCTTCACTTACAAGCTGCAGAGCGTTATTTGATTTTTGATCAAAATTTGCAGACGGTTGATGTTATTATAACCACCATCTTTTTAGCCATAGTTTCAGAGGTGCTATTCCCTTATTTATCAGATCGCTTTGTAGCTGATGCATTAGACGTATTAGCCATTATGCTTGGAGCTGTATGGTATTTAATGACCAATCCAGATTTTAATAGGGCGCACTGAAAAAGACAGAAGTATCTTTAAGTATAATTATAGTGCAAGGTAATCGTCTTGTTGCAAACGCTGAAATGCAATCAAAAAAAGCCATTCCTATAAGAACGGAATGGCCTCTATTAACTTACATTCTCTAACACTAGGTATAAATCTATAAAACTAAAATATAAATTCATTGGAATTTTTTAGTTTATATGCGCTAACACTTTCTTTATTGTTATCAGAATCTATCTGAGTTTTTGCGCTGAGATAGCCACTCGCGCCAAAATTTCGGATGCCGTGCCTTTAAAGCCATAGGTTTCAACTCATTTGTAGATATATCGTAGAATGTTGCTGTTTGAATATCATAAATAACTGCTGGAGAACTAATGAAAAACCTTCCCTCATAGAATTTATCAATTTTTAAAAATTCCTTGTTTTCAGTTTCAATGTATATAGGGTGTGTGCGTAGTGGCATATACTTTAACTTATGTAAATTTAATTTTTACTTATTTGAAAAAGGCGTACAATATGAGAAGGCCACACAAAATTTCGGGCCTTCAATGGATAGATTGCGTTGTATTGGACTATAACGCGAATATAAAGATACTGCAGTATCGATTAAAATCAACTAGATTTAAACGTCAAATTTCTATGTGGACAGTGCTATAGTCCTGTAGAGAATAATAAAAAAAGTAGTATTAAAAATGGCTGGTTAGCGTTGGTTCTAGGTTGAGGGATAATCCTACTTAAAGCCTGATAGATAATTATAAATGGAAAGGAATGAAGCTGGCTCCCAATATAAGTGCTATATGAACAGTATGAATTAAATCGGAAGTTAATTGGGCAGTATCATCTAATGAGACACGATGGTCCACTAGCGTAGGTTACCATCGCTCGTCACATTTCAAAATCGCCACCTGACGATATTTAAAGAATTGTAGAAACGCTTGGTCAATTATGTTGCTCTAATTCCTTAGCTATCGAGATAAAAGGCTGTTTTCTATGGTTTTATGTACCGGAGTGAATTTTGTATTAGCGTTTCAAATTTAAAACCTAAAACAATGAACGCTCAAGCAATAATAGAAAAACATATAGCAGATGATAACTTTCCTTGTTTAATGGGAAAATCGACACTAAAATCGGATACGCTTAAAATCGTAGATTATCAATATTTCAACAATGTAGAATCCACCAGGAAACTATATCAAGACCTTCTTACCTTCACCAAAAGTGTAGAGGGTAATTCCAAAAAGTTTTACAGTTTTATTGCCTCTTTTTCTTTAGAAAAAATAAGATCAGAAAAGCAGTTCGAAACTGTAATGTGGCAGCAGCTTCAACTCTTAAATAGTGTTGATAATTACTCTTGGGATGGTACGGTGAGTGATAATCCTGAAGATAACAGTTTTAGTTTCAGCGTAGGAGGGAAAGCATTTTATATTGTAGGTATGCATCCTAAAAGTTCCAGACTTTCCAGACAATGCCCTATTCCAGCTATGGTTTTTAATCTGCATTATCAATTTGAAAACCTAAAAGCATCGGGGAAATACCAAGTAATGAAGAAAAAAATCCGTGACAATGATGCCACAGTTCAAGGAAACTTAAATCCCATGTTGGAGGATTTTGGCCAGAGTAGTGAGGCCAGGCAGTATAGTGGTAGAGCCGTAGATAATCGATGGAAGTGCCCATTTCTAAATCAAAATAGAGTTTAATGTTACATATTATTAAAAAGCAGAGTGGAGAAGCATTCACTATTAAAAAGGGTCAATACCTTAAGGTAATTGATCCAAATGGGGAACAGGTGAGTGATATGGTACTTTTCAACGCTGATGATATAAGGGAGAAAATATCATCAGGCAAATCTCTGGATTTTGAGGAGACACTTTTATTAACTAAAGGACATAAGCTGTGGAGTAACAGATCGAACGTAATGGCTAGTATCATTGAAGATACTAACGGGAGAAATGACTTCCTACTTGCACCCTGTAGTCCTGAAACTTTTGAGATCATGTATAAGCATGAAGGCTATCACCCCAGTTGCTTCGAAAACCTTTATACTAACCTAGCGAAGTATGACATAAGTCCAGATGATATACCCACTGCGTTTAATATTTTTATGAACGTAAAATTTGCATCAGATGGAAAAATTGAAGTATGTCCACCAACTAGTAAATCGGGAGACTATGTGATATTTAAGGCGGAAATGAATTTGATCGTAGGTTTAACAGCTTGCTCAGCCGAGGATAGTAATAACGGAAGTTTTAAGCCTATTCACTTTGAAGTGCTAAACCAACTCAATTAACCTCCTTAAGGCAATGAGTTTAATTATTAGAGATATTAATGAGTCAATATTGCCCCTGTAATGGGGCTTTTTTA
The DNA here is from genome assembly GCF_021389935.1 of Fulvivirga ligni. NCBI lineage: Bacteria > Pseudomonadati > Bacteroidota > Cytophagia > Cytophagales > Fulvivirgaceae > Fulvivirga > Fulvivirga ligni. Next base: position 5,571,827 of record NZ_CP089979.1, on the reverse strand, counting down.
CTCTTGTTAAAATCAAAAAGCAGACAATAAATAGTCCAACGTAGTGGTATGATATTAGTATTCATACGTTGAATCTAAACTTAAAATATTCGAAGTATGAAAGCACTATGTTGGCACGGTAAAAATGACGTGCGTATTGATACAGTTCCTGATCCAATTATTGAAGATCCGGATGATGTAATAATTAAGGTTACTTCCACCGCCATTTGCGGCTCAGATCTTCACTTATTGGGAGGTTTGGTTCCTACCATGCAGGAGGGAGACATTCTAGGCCATGAGTTTATGGGTGAGATTGTTGAGTTAGGGAAAAATGTGACCAAATTTAAGAAAGGTGATCGCGTAGTGGTGCCCTTTACCATCTCCTGTGGTCATTGTACTTACTGTGAGCAGGATGAATACTCGTTATGTGATAACAGTAATCCTAAACCAGAGCTTGGAAAAGAGAACATGGGACACGCTATTGCCGGTATATTTGGCTATTCACATATGACGGGTGGTTTTTCTGGAGGTCAGGCCGAATATGTAAGAGTTCCTTATAGCAGTGTAGGTCCTATTAAAGTACCTGAGGAGTTAGGCGACGAGAAAGTACTATTCCTTTCAGATATATTTCCTACAGGTTATATGGCTGCACTTAATGCAGGTATTAAAAATGGTGATGTAGTTGCCGTTTGGGGCTGTGGTCCAGTGGGGCAATTCACCATTAAAAGCGCTTGGATGATGGGAGCCTCTAGGGTAATAGCTATTGATTCCGTACCTGAGCGACTAGAGTTAGCTAGGTCTTTCGGAAAGGCTGAAACTATTAATACTACCGATGCAACGGAAGTATATGATTTGCTTATGGAAATGACATCTGGTAAAGGTCCTGACTGTTGTATTGACTCGGTAGGAGCGGAAGCTCACGGGACAGGTAGATTAGAAGTGATTAAGGATGATATTAAAGATTTGGCAAGAATTGATGGTGATCACCCATATGTTTTAGAGCAAATCATCAAATGTTGTAAGAAGGGTGGTAATGTTTCAATTCCAGGCGTGTACATCGATAAAGTGGAAATACCTTTTGGAGCGGCTATGAATAAAGGGCTCACTTTTAAAATGGGACAGACCCATGTGCAAGCATTTCTTGAGCCATTATTAAACAAAATCAAGAGTGAAGAAATTGATCCATCGGCTATTATCACACATAGATTGAAACTGGATGATGCTCCTGAGGCATATAAAACATTCAGAGATAAGAAGGATAAATGCATTAAGGTGGTAATGACTCCTTAAAAAATAAAGGTAGATTATTTTATCATCTACCTTTATTTATCATCCAAATTCCTTAAGTTCAGCGGTCATCTCCTTCTCAAGAACTAAATGTTCAATTACTTCCAGTAGCTTATTTTCACAGTATACCAGTTCATCACCTTTCATTTTAATGACCTTGGTAATGTTATCAATACATTCTTTCTCATCGGAGTTGAGAGCTGTACTTTGTTCATTATAAAGAATGATAGCTGTCAGTTTGGATCTTAATTCCAAAGAGGCTTGCTGCAATTTTTTTGTGTACTCAGTAATTTGCTTTAGATCATCAATTTTACTCATCTTTCTCCAAGGTTTGAATAGTCAATGTTCAAATACACCTAACCCATAACTCTAAAAATTGTTGACGCAAATTGGTAGATATTTAACGCAATATGATCTTATTTTTCATCAAGTGATTTTATAATTAGCAATTGCTAATTAAATTAGCAAAATACTTAATATAATAAATCATGAAATTGGAGGTAGGGTTTTATAAGGTTAAGAAAAAAGGTTTTGGAGGGAAATTTCATTATCTGACAATCTTTTATAGAGGTAAAGAAAAATTTTTCAGAATTGACAATTTACCAGAGATGAAGTGTGATAGAGGGTCATTGCCATTTGATGATATTGAGCATATCACAAGATTAAAAAGACCCTTGAATATCGCCAAGGTAATGCTTCATATTGAGTGGACCGATAGCGCTGGAGATGAATTTCATATCAATTTTAGAGATATCCAGATGTTTAGATCATTATTTGAGTTATTTCCTGAACTAGGGGAGACTTGTGGAGCGAATAGACGAAAGCCTAAAGTTCTCTCCGATCATAACTCAAAATAGTTTAAGTCTATATAAGTTTTAATGATAAGACATCCTCCAAATTCCCCTGATTCAGAGGTTAGAAATGCAGTACTTTGCCAATCATCTAATTCATTTATTACATCGTCGTATGTAGCAAGTAAAGTATTATGATAAAGGATTGGGGAATCTAAAAATAATTTTGCAGCTTCAACTGCGTATTCTGGTTTGGAATATGTACCTAAAAGGTTTCCTATTCCATCAGGATCACATTCAAATAAATTATAAATGAACATAATGGTATGTGTTACGATGTTACTGCCTTAACATTTAAAAGTAAGAAATATGCAAATCATTTGGGTTTGCCTACAGAGTCAATTGATGAAATTCTAAAAAAGACTCCTCCTATATATCACTCTAGCGGCTTTAGTCACCCAGATTTACCAGTAGTTACCGATAAAGACCCGGATGTCTTTCAATTATTTGAATGGGGTTTAATACCTCCTTGGGTGAAGGATGCTGCTACTTCTGTTAAGATAAGTAATACGACCCTAAATGCTCGAGGGGAAACAATTTTTGATAAACCCAGTTTCAGAAATTCAGCTAAATCCAAGAGATGTTTGGTTATTGTCGACGGATTTTTTGAACACCATCATTATCAAGAGAATACCTATCCTTTTCATATTAGAATGAAAAATGATGAGCCAATAGCATTAGCAGGGCTTTGGGAAAATTGGAACGGCAAAAACACCTGTTCCATCATTACTACTGAAGCCAATCCCATAATGGCTAAAATTCACAATAATCCAAAGGCTTCAGAGACACACCGTATGCCAGCCATAATACCTAAAGAGTTTCACAAAGAATGGTTAAAGCCTATTGAAGACGATTTAGATAAAAAACAATTGCTGGAATTAATTATGCCCTTTGATCAAGAGCAACTTACATGGTATAATGTGAGCAAGTTGAGAGGGAAAGTTTATTTGGGGAATAAACCTGAAATTTTAGAAGCTAAAATTTATCCTGAGTTGGATTTTACGTCCTAATAAAATGGTAATCTACGTTAATTATTGAAATAATCATTAGCTAAAAGCGTTTTGCAATTGGGTGACTAAAGAGTGACCCTGTTCAACATAAACCTATTTAGTATGATTAAAAACTTTTTAAATCACACAATCTGTGTGTGTTGGTTAGCATTATTATGCAGTTGTAATACTAACCATTCAGATCTACAACCCGAATATCCGGGGGAAGGCGGTATACAGGCCTCAAAGATAAGCCCAAGTCATTTTAGAGTAGCAGCTAACGATATCATTAGCTTGAAAGGTAGCAATGGGTTATTTGTAAGTAGCGAAAATGGGACTGGGGCCATGTATTGTGACCGCGAGGCTGCCAATAACTGGGAGAAATTTACCGTAATTGATCAGGGGAATGGTCGGGTAGCACTGAAAAGCATGGGCAAATATCTATCTTCTGAAAATGGCCAGCAATCCATGAAGTGCGATCGCAATAGTATTCAAGGGTGGGAACTGTTTACTATCATTGAAAATGCAGATGGTACTATTTCTATTCAAGGTAGTAATGGCAAATATGTATCGTCTGGCAATGGAGAAAACCCAATGATGTGTGATCGAGACATTATACAGGCTTGGGAAAAATTTACTGTTGTTAATCACAACGGCAATCCAGATGATAATGATGGTTGGAATCTGGCTAACCTAACTAATTACACTTCTTATCCTGATCCAGGAAGTGATGAATGTATTTATTATAATGGATGTCAATGGGCTGGGTATTTTGCCTTTATTGATGGTAAAATGACTGAAGCATGGGTAATGAATCATAACATTATAGCTATTCATTCCAAAGATGCTGACCAGTATAAGTTAAAGACTTTTAGACTAAGGCAGGGAAATCATCAGATAGACGCTATGGTATATGATATGTGTGCAGATTCAGATTGCGATGGCTGCTGTACGCAAAACTCCAGTGAAACAGGGTTTTTAATAGATATAGAAAAATACACCATGGAGAGGTTTGGTTCAGGTAGTGGTATAGTAGAATGGCAGTGTTTGGATTGTGAGTAAACGGCAGTACTTTATTCTTAATAAAGGATTTAACACACAGCTTCATCTTCCATTTGCATCTGTTAGATACATCTATTACCTAATTACGAAAGAAGGCCTCACAGAATGTAGGCCTTCTTAACAGTTAACGGATCGTTTTATTGAATTATAATTAGAGTGCAAATTTGCAACCTTTGTATAGTATTAGAAGTTCGATACATCTGGGTAGATTACAATATGGCGACGACTGACATCATCTTGACATTCAAGTCTTTTATTTTTTGGAGTATCACTTTATAATTTGACACCCTTTACATCCTTCATGTACTTAAGTTAGTCCTCAAACAAAGATGATTATGATGAGTCACCTAAATTCAACCAAGATCTCCTTATTGCTCATTTATTGCTGCATGCTGTTCTTACTTTTTAATCATTGTTCGGAGCGCAATCATGAAGATTCCAACGATATTGACATCTCATTTGAAAGCTTGAATAATTTAGAAACAGATACATTGTTCCTGAAATTTGTTAATCAATTGGTCACTAATGCTGAAAATATCAATGATTATATTGTAGCCTACGAGCTTTCTGAAAGAGAATCATCTCTTTCGGAAGATGAGAAACTTGAATTGGCACTTGCTTTAGGCTATGGTTCTATAGAAACAATGAATGAAGCTGAGCAAAAATTATGGGATAGCTGGATTAACATTGTTCAGAGATTTGGACTGATAACCCAGGAAAGGGAACTTGCAAGCCAAATCTTTTCGGAGCTGATTTTAGAAATTAAAATTAACAACTCTGGTAAGATTTTAAGTCCGGACCGAGAAGAATATTGTTCTGATCAACGTAACAGGTGCTATCAAAACCTTTTCAATAGGGCTATCATAACCGCGGATGAACTTTGTGAATATATCCCTAATCTTGGAATCGTCTCATGCATTCCTATTCCTCCAGATAACATCTTTCCCGAATGGGTAAGGCTGGGTCTAATGGGATGTGATTTTCAATATGATTGCTGTATTATTGGTTTCGATTCTAATGATTGTATGCGAATGTTTTAAAGAGTTTTTCATGACTAGAAACATCAAGAAAAGTATACATAACAAAAAGCTCACGCTAGTAGGCTCTTATTTTACAAAGTGAGATAAAACGCAATTATGTAGTCTCAGAATCAAATTAAAAGAGAAAATAATAATTTTTTTATATGTATATTTTTTTATTGGTTTGAGTTTTTGGTTAAACTAAGGTATTTATTAAACATTATTTTAAACCCTTCCCAAGACTGCGGTTGTATATAGAATATGCTATTATCATCATAGTTGGATTCATGCATTTCATAACTAAACAAGTAGCCTAATAAAATGCATTTATAATTAATTCCTAAGGTCCTTAATCGAGCTATTATTTGAAAACCATTCGGACCAATATCCATATCTGACTTAATAAAAATAACAAATAGTTTGTCGCTATTCTTAGTACTTAAATGATAAAAAAGGTCCTCACTATTATTGAAGAGGCTGAGATTAGACTCGTTTCTGTAGAATCTATAATAACAATAATGGAAAAGCTCTAGCTCCTCCAGTCGATCACTTATAAATATACATTCCATGAGACTGTTTAATATATTTCTACAAAGTCTAAACAAAATAATCTATTAACAGTTGATGAAAATGTGTAATTTTAGCTTTATTCCATTTTATTGGTTCTCATATAGTTATTTAAGTCTCGTTAAGCTATTCATATAACTCACCAAACATTCTTACCTCAAATCATTAATATTTACCAGCTCATTAATCTGTTTTTGTGGCCCTCATTAGTAATTTATAACCATTCCTTTAATCACGCTCTATGGCGGTGATAACCTAAGGAAGTCTACAGGTATAGCAATTACCCTCTACAGCATGGGTAATTCCATAATTGATTTTATTGTTTACAATATATTTCTGTCTCTATGGGAATTTGGTAGATAGTAACGTGATAGAGATACTCTTAATTATTGAATGCTCAGTATTCTGCTTTGACTTACAAATTTTCATTTTAGCTAGAACTAAAAAGACTTATTTTAAAAAAATTAGATGTAGCATAAATTATTTAATCAATTACAATTCAATATTCAAATTGTCTCATTTTAAGAATTAAGTATCATATTTACGGTTATTCTTAAATAAGTAAAATTTTCCCTATATGGGAATAGGTTAATGCTTAGTTGAATCGTAAGACATTGATATTCAGTATTTTATAATTTAGGTCTATCACTTGTATTGTTTAAGTTATCAATATATTCAAATCAATACAAGTATGCACACCATTTTAGTAGTCGATGATTTTGCAAGTATCAGGAAGGTAATAGCCGATACTTTAAAGAAATATGGTTTTGAAACACTTGAGGCTGGTGATGGAGAGGAAGCACTTGAAATACTAAGAGAAACTCATACCAAAATTGACTTGGTCTTAACTGACTATAATATGCCATATATGGACGGTTTTGGTCTTTTAAAGGCTATTAAGGGTGATGAGAACCTACAAAAGTATCCGGTGGTACTACTCACCTCCGAAAAGGCGAACGATAAAAAGTTGTTGGCAAAAGAGGCAGGGTTAAATGCCTGGATTGAAAAGCCTTACAAAATCGACAGCTTTATCAATATTATTAAATACACTATTGAGAAAAACAATAAGGATGTTGGAATATGATCAGATGTTTAAGGAGGAAGGTCATGAACAGCTAGAAATCGCTGAACAAGCCTTATTATCCTACGAAGCCAACCCTGATGTCAATTTTATCGAAGAGGCATTTAGGGCTTTACATACCTTCAAGGGTGGAGCACATATATTTAACTTAACCCATCTTGGAGATTTTGCTCATATGATTGAATCAGTACTGGATGGTATGAGGCAAAACCTTTTCGATAGAGAGTTAAAGATCGCAGATAAATTGCTTACCTACATTGATCATTTAAAGAAAATGATGGATGATCCGGAACTTAACAAAAAAGATCTGCTGGCAAAAAATCAGGTGTTATTAAGAGAAATTGAAAGTATATCAGCGAAGGTATCTGATTCTATTAAAAATACTGATCAAAGCAAAGAGAGAGCCATGTTGGAGGCTTTTATTGAAGAGGAGAATCAAGAGAACGTAAGTACCTATTATTTGTCAATTACTCCTGTGTCGGAAATTGACTTGTCTTCAGGACATCCTGTAATAAACATCATAGAAGATATGCAGGAATTGGGACAAGAAAAATTACAGGTTGATTATGCAGATGGTGATAATCATGTAATTCAGCATTGGGACCTTTATCTAGCCTGCCAGTCCACAAAAGAAGATTTAGAGGCCCAGTTCATGTTTATTGAAGATGAGCTTGCTCTTAATATCCATAAAGTTGCCAATTTCAATCTTTTTAAAGAATTGGGATTTGACGAATTGTTAAATGCACTTAATAAAATTCCTGCCGAAGAAAAACTTAACGAATTGTCAGCTTACGTGCTGTCCCTAAAAGAATCTTTAGTGACCACTGAGGATAATACTAATTCAGGGAATAACGGTCAGTCAAATAGTACCATTCGAGTGTCTACAGACAAAATAGATGCTTTGATGAACTTGGTCAGTGAATTAGTGACAGATCAAGGCAGTCTTAAAAGGCTTTCAAAACAATTTGAAGACCCATATTTTGAAGGGGTGGTGGAAAATATTGAACGTCACATACGTCAGTTGAGGGATGTTGCTTTCGATATGACTTTAGTACCCATTGATAGACTAACTGGAAAATTTAGAAGGCTCGTTAGAGATTGTTCATTGTCTGTGGGCAAAGATATAGATTTCCACGTCAGTGGTGAAAATACCGAATTGGATAAAATATTTATAGATAAGCTTTCCGATCCAATAGTTCATATTTTACGCAATTGTGTAGATCATGGTATAGAATCAGCAGATGAGCGACGTGCTAAAGGGAAAGACGAAAAGGGACGAATTTTATTAGATACATTTTACTCTGGGGCCAATGTACATATAGAAATTAGCGACGACGGAAGAGGTATAGATGAAGAGCAGGTAAGGCAAAAAGCAATTCATTCTGGACTGGTAAATGATGATAGCATTTTATCCAGAGAAATGCTTTTATCTCTGATTTTTGAACCTGGATTTTCGACGGCTCAAGTGGTAACGCATGTCTCTGGAAGAGGTGTTGGTATGGATGTAGTAAAAAAGAATATTGAGTCCATCCATGGTGAAGTTATCGTTCAATCGGAAGCTGGTAAAGGTACTAAGTTTACTATAAAGGTACCTCTGACGCTGTCAATTATAGATGGCCTTTTAATTAAGGCGGATCATTTATCCTTTGTAATCCCAATCGCGGATATTGATAAGTGCTATGAAGTTAAATCAGAATCATTGCTGGATAATTTTGACAATTTATTAATGCTGGATGGAGAGGCCATTCCATTTGTAGACTTGCGATCAGAGCTTTCGCTATACACCATGCAAATTCCATATTGTAGCAATATTATCACAGTCAAATGTAGAAATAAAAAGGTAGCAATAATTGCTGATGAAATATTAGACAAGGTCCAAGCAGTTATCAAGCCCATAAGTAGCTATTATAAAGAGCAAGAATTTGTTTCTGGCGCTACGATATTGGGAGATGGAGCCGTAGCTCTGGTTTTAGATGTCAACAAGCTCGTAGCACAAAAGGCGAAAAACAAATAGTATGAACTCTGAAATTGAAAGAATGAAAAAATCGTATTTAACCTTTAAACTTTCGGATAAGACATTTGCTCTGGAAATTGAAAATGTTATTGAAATTATAGAAGTACCTCAGATTACTATTATTCCCAAGGCCCCGGAGCACATGAGAGGTGTAGTCAATCTTAGAGGGCAGGTCCTACCACTTATCGATACGTCTATCAAATTTGGATTACCAGCTATCAAAACGGATATCAATACCTGCATTGTAGTTATGGAAATCCCATCATTAGATAAAACTATCAAATTTGGGGCCATGGTGAACCAAGTTCTTGATGTCTTGGAGAAGAGTGAGGAAGATATTCATGAATCACCTTCCCTGGAAGCAAATTATAACCTTGAATTTGTAAAGGGTATCATCAAAAGTGATGAGGATTTTATTGTTGTCCTTGACATACATAAAACCTTTTCTACTGATGAAGTGCGCTTATTGAAAAACATGGGAGATTAATCTTGATATTTTTTAACTATAACCCAATGCTTATGAAGCTATTTTTATTGTCATGTTTTATCCTTTTAGGTTTTGTCTCGATAGGGTATTCGCAATTTACTGTTAATGCAAACTTTAGGGCTAGGTCGGAATATAGGGATGGGGCTCGTATTTTATTGGATGATAATACCAACCCTGCCTTAGTTTCTTCTCAAAGAACACGTCTTATCACAAGTTATAAAGATGCTCAATTTGAAATTCAGGTTTCATTTCAGAATGCCAGAATTTGGGGGGCTGATGATGAACGAGCTAACGTTCCAAATATAAATCTCTCTGAAGGTTGGGTAAAATACTATTTCAGCGAAAATCAAGAAGGTTTTGCTATGAAAATTGGTAGGCAACACCTCGTTTTAGATGATGGAAGGATCTTCGGAATGAGAAATTGGAACGATATAGCAGTTTCGCATGATTTGGCGCTTCTACAGTGGAATAAAAAGGGGTGGGACATTCAACTAGCTGCTGGTTATAATAATGATGCTAACAAGTATCAGGAGAGCGCTTATAATGTTAACTATTATAAATACCTAGCTATATTATGGGTTAATAAGACGTTAAATAAGCAGATTTCATTATCTGTATTGAATGCTGTAGATGGTAATGAAGATCCAGACAACTTTGAAAGCTTGTATCCAAGGTATACCTCTGGGGTATACATTAATCAAGGGAATAAAGAATCTGATCTGAAGACACAGGCCTCCTTCTATTATCAATATGGTAAAGCTCCGTCCGGCTTGGATACCCGAGCATATATGTTCTCCATTATTCCTACCTATCAAGTGTCTAAAAAAGTTAAGCTAGCTGCCGGAGTGAATTTTTTTAGCGGCAATGATCAACTCAGTGGCGAGCAAGTCAACCGTTCTTTTAATAAGCTCTTTGGAGATGGACATAGATACTATGGGTATATGGACTATTTTCTCAATATCGAAAGCAATACCCAAGGAGGTGGAGTAAGAAATACATTCGGTAGTATCTTCTACAAGTTATCTACAAAAACAGAGGCGGAATTTTCATATCATAATTTTGCCTTCGGAGGCAGCTTTCTAGATCCGGAAACTCTGCAGGAAGCTGATGCCCAGCTAGGAAATGAAATAGACTTTCAATTAAAACATACAATTAATGAATATCTAAGTGCCAGATTTTCCTATGCCACCATGTTTGCAACCTCATCTATGGAATTGATAAAAGGTGGTGATCATAATAGATATCAGCAATGGATAGCAGTAATGCTTATTGCTAAGCCAAAATTATTCTCATCAGTTAAAAAAGATTAAAATACTTCGTATATGAAAATTACAAAACTTACGACAAATCAGCGAATAGTAGGAATATTTGCCTTTGTATTAATAATATCCGTTGCAGGGGCTGTGTATAATTCTCTGCAAACACAAAAATTGAAATTGGAAATAGACAAAATTTATAATGACAACCTGCTTAGTATTGATTATTTAATTGAGGCGGATAGAGATGCATACCAATCGAGTATAGCTATGGCACATGCTCTATCTCTAGCTATAGATGGAGAATCTGAACAATATAATTCAACTCAAATTGAGATTAAGGAAAATCTTGATCAGGTACATGAGAGGTATACGAATTTCTTTGAAGTTTCTGCATTTACCAAACTTGAAAAATTCAATAAATATGATAGTTATGATAAATCTTTTAGAGAAAATCATAGCAAATTAGGGGTTATTACAGATAAAATTCTTAGCCTACTTAAAACTGGAAATATAGAAGAAGCTAAGTCAATTTATTATGATGAATATATGAAAACGTTTGAGCCGATGCGATCTGCTATGGATAAATATACCGAATTGAGTTTAGCTTCAGCAGAAGAAGCTTATCAAGCCAGTATACATTTAAGTGAGGGGATATTTAGAAACTCTATGATAGTGGTAGTGTTGATCATCGTTTTCATAATAGCGGGAGGATTTTATCTTAAAAATAGCATATCGAAGCCTTTAAATGAAGCCATGGCAATAGTTGATAAAATAGCGGAAGGTGACTTAAGAATGAAAATTGACAGGGAAAAATACAATAAAAAGGACCCAATAGGATTTTTATTACTGAAAATGGATGATATGATCATGAGTCAGCGTAATGTAATTCAGGTGGTGATTGAAGGTGCAGAATATATAAACAAAGCCAGTGTGGAATTAAGAGAGTCGGCTGGTCAGCTTTCTCAAGGTGCATCTTTGCAAGCTAGTTCGGTGGAGGAAGTTTCAGCTTCCATGGAGCAAATGGCATCTAATATTATGCAAAACACTGACAATGCTAAAGAGACTGAACAAATTGCTTTAAGTTCTAATAAACAGGTGGGTCAATCCAATGAAGCTGTTCTAGCGACAGTAGAGTCTATGAATACCATTGTTAGGAAGAATTCTATTATAGGTGAGATTGCAAGACAAACAAATTTATTAGCTCTCAATGCAGCAGTCGAAGCCGCGCGGGCCGGTGATCATGGAAAAGGTTTTGCAGTAGTGGCCGCTGAAATTAGAAAACTGGCGGAAGGTTGTCAGAATGCAGCCAAGGAAATCGACGACATTTCTAATAGTAGTGAAAAAGTAGCTCGAACTGCTGGGGACATGTTGAGTAAGTTGGTGCCAGAGATTGAAAAAACGAGTAATCTAGTAGCTGAAATTAGTGCTGCTAGCCTGGAACAGAATGATGGTGCAAACCAAATCAATGAAGCGATTCAACAGCTAAATTCTGTGGTACAGCAGAATGCGGCCAGTGCAGAGCAATTAGCTTCAAATTCAGAAGAATTAAATAATCAGTCGTATACACTAAGAAGTGCTATTTCGTTTTTCAAATTGGAGAACGATGAAAACAGGAACGTGCTTCCGAAAAATACTATCAATAAAATTCAGCCGAACAACGGCCGAATTGTTCATGTCAAAAAAAGTTCTGATGATATTAAAACAAAAACCGAAACATCTCGAGGTTATGACTTAGTACTTGAAGATTCTAATGATGATCTGGATAAAGATTTCGAAAAATATTGAAGCTTTGATATTAGTTTTTTGCAGGATGAGATGGAATTATGAAACTAGGAAATACAATAGCGCTCAGAGATTTAGACTTTCAAAAGCTTAGTAATTATATATATGAGCGCTATGGTATAAACTTACCATTATCAAAAAAAACTTTATTAGAGAGTAGACTTCAGAAACATCTTCTAAGTTTAGGTATGACTTCCTTCAAGCAATATATTCAACATATCTGTATCGAAGAGGAAAGCCCTGATGTAATAAAAATGGTAAATCTTGTGTCTACCAACAAGACACATTTCTTTAGAGAGGCGGAACATTTTTCATTTATTCAAAACATTGTTCTGCCACAGCTTTCTAAGGACAAAACTAAAAATATTAAAATTTGGAGTTCAGCATCTTCAACGGGTGAAGAGGTGTATAGTGCAGCTATGGCCATTGAGCAATTTATTGAAAAGAACGAAGTAAATCTTGCCTATACGCTTGTGGGATCAGATATATCAACCGATGTCCTGAACGTGGCAAGAACTGCAATTTACAATGAAGTCTCAATTAAGGATTTACCGATTGAAGAAAGAAGAAAATTTTTCTTAAAAAGTAAAGATTCGAATGTAAAAAAGGTGAGAATCAATAAAAAACTTAGAGATAGGGTTTCATTTAAACGTTTTAATCTTATACAAGATAGATATCCTGCAGCTGAGAGTTTTGATATAATTTTTTGCAGGAATGTATTAATTTATTTTGATAGGGAAACTCAGGTGAATGTCATTAGAAATCTTACAAAATGCCTAAAATTAGGAGGTTATTTATTCCTAGGACATTCGGAGTCCCTCATGGGTATTGATCTGCCCTTAAAGCAAAGAATTCATACTGCGTATCAGAAGATTTCCATGTATTAGTGTATTCTATATGATTAAAAGTGTTTTTTTACAACCAGGACAATTACACATTTCTACATGTAATACTAAAATTATTACGATCTTAGGCACATGTGTTGCAGTTTGTTTGATGGACCCTGTTATGAAAATAGGAGGGATGAATCACTACATGTTGCCAAGATGGAATGGCAAATCTTTTAATAAATTAAACTATGGAAATTCTGCTATCCAAGTGCTTATTGATAAGATGATTAGTAAAGGAGCCCGGAAGGAAAGTATTGTGGCAGCAATTTTCGGTGGTTTCGAGACTCACACGTCTGTTTTTAAGATAGGTCATCAAAATGCTTTAGTTGCACTGGAAATTTTGAAGGCTTCTAATATAAAGATAGTGAGTCAAAATACGGGGGGAGAATTTGGCCGAAAGCTGAATTTCGACACATTTAATCAAAGTATACTTGTTGATAGATTTAAAATGAACTGTTTTGGTTAAGAAAATTAGTGTACTTATCGTGGATGATTCTGCATTAGTCAGGAAGCTTCTTACAGATATATTTAGCTCTGATCCAGAAATAGAAGTAATTGGAACCGCAAGCGACCCTTATCTTGCTGCACAAAAGATAAAGACTCAAATTCCGGATGTCATTACTTTGGATGTAGAAATGCCTAGAATGGATGGACTTACATTTTTGAAAGCGATAATGGCTCAGAAGCCAATTCCGGTCATAATTTTATCCAGTCTAACGGAAAAAGGAAGTTTGACGGCTTTGAAAGCATTGGAACTTGGAGCTTTAGATGTGGTCCAAAAACCTACAATGACCGCTCTCCGTAACGTTGATGATCACCTCAGAAATTATCTTATCGATTTGATTAAGACCAACGTAAATACTGCTGCCTTCAATAAAAGAGAATATTCTTTTCAAAAGGAGCACCCAAAGAAATTTGCAGGGATTTTAAAACAAACTGGAAGCATGATTAAAACCACTGAAAAGGTGGTTGTAATAGGGGCCTCTACTGGTGGCACTGAGGCCATTAAAGAAATATTAACACGACTACCTTATGACTCTCCAGCTATTGTTATAGTTCAGCATATGCCAGAAGCTTATACTAAGGCGTTTGCGGAAAGGCTTAATCAACTATGCGAGATTAATGTAAGGGAAGCGAGAGATGGAGATTCATTAACAAGAGGTCAAGCTTTAATAGCACCTGGAAATTATCACACCTCTATCTGTCGCAGTGGAGCTAAATACTTTGTACAAGTAAAAATGGGAGAAAGGGTAAATAGGCATCGCCCAAGCGTAGATGTATTGTTTAATTCTGCAGTGAAATTTGTGGGTAAGAACTGTGTAGGGGTATTACTTACAGGAATGGGAAAAGATGGTGCTATCGGCTTATTATCTTTAAAGGATGTGGGAGCATTCACAATAGCTCAAGATCAAGCTACTTCTGTAGTATTTGGAATGCCTAAAGAGGCTATTAAACTCTCTGCTGCTCATGTAGTAGAATCCTTAGATAATATCCCGAACGTCATAATTGCAAATAGTGGTAATTAATTAGTTCAAACCTTTTTATTTTTAAAAGGTTTGCTATTAATATAAAAGAATAATTATTTCAAAAATCAATTCAACACTAAGCATTTATTCATAGTTGTTCATTTCTTTATCTTTTTAAATATTTAGAAAACATTCTTTTATATCCTCCCAGGCCTGCTGATAGAGATAGAAAGCGCTGTTATGATCATAAGTAGATTGGTGCATTTCATGAGAAGAAGAGCTAATATTACTCCTTAGTTACTTTTTAAAAATAAAGTATACAGCCAAAGTCATGAAGATAAATCCAATCACATGGTTGATTCTAAAACTTTCATTTTTAAAAAATATCAAAGTAAAAATGGTAAAGATTAATAGAGTAATAACCTCCTGGATTACTTTTAATTGCCATAGATTGAATGGGCCACCATTTTCGCTAAATCCTATTTTATTGGCAGGAACCTGAAAAACATATTCGAATAGCGCAATGCCCCAGCTGATAAAAATGATTGCAATTAATCCTAATTTGGAAAAGGCTGGCATTTCTTTAAATTTCAGATGACCATACCATGCCAAAATCATAAAGCTATTAGATATTACTAGCAAGATTATAGTAAGGAGCCCTTTATACATTGATATCAAAATTTCAGCAATTATAACTTTTAGATAAAATTAAGTGAGCTAATTCAATATAAAAATGTGGGATATAATCGATAATCTCATCAAGCTATAATCATACCTCCTCACTACATTATCACAAACAGATACATGGATACTCGGCAATGACTCGTTGTACATTAAATAACAGATTGATTTTTTCTGTTAAAATTGTTATATTTTTTCTGAAGTCGGTGAGTGATATTGGATATTACTATACTACTACTGTTTAACTCATGATGGAGAGGTTGTAAGATGTAACTGTAAATGAGGAAGAGATGGCTTATCAATACCATCATTTACCCCGCCTGGAGAGAGTCGTGTGTGAAGATTTACCAGATTTTTATATTAATGATTATCCACATTCTCCTGTTTGGAACTCAGGGCTAAAAGATTTATTAAAGGATGAGGCAGATGTGTTTTTAGCCCATTTCCATTATACCTTTAGTCAAAAAAGCAATAAAGCTAAAAGGAAATATGTAGGATTTTATCAGAGAAAATTAATATTCTTAATAGATTCTCTTTTAATGGTTAAACCTCCTGAAGTCATACTCACCCCGAGTAATGGCAGCAATCATTTGTGTCACATTGTTTATAAGCATATTGAAGGATTACTTAAATATTTGGAACATTATTGTTTTAATCATTTAGATGCTTTAATGGCTTTACCTTCAAGAGTATACATACTAGTGTTATCTGATATGCACAATAGGTGGCTACAGATTGATAATACATTGAGAAAGTCTAAACTTTCTCCGCAGCTTATATCAATCTTAAATGAGGTTATTTTAAAATCTTTTCAAACATCTGAGGAAGGATTTATTACTTTTCATCAGTGGCGATACCTCAGAAAATTAACTCAGGAATTGAGTCAAATAGAAGTTGAAAATTCTGATGATTTAATAGAAAAAATACTTTTCTATTTAAATTTCAACGATGAAGCATTCTATGTTTACCTCGTTAATAAGGTGGAATTACTGGTGGAGGATCCCCCGTCTAACACCACAGGACAAAAATTAGTGCAGTTATGGAAGCTTAAATTGACAGCCATACCCGTACAAAACAAATGGGTTTTATATCCAGGTTATTTCAATCTTCGCGATCAATTTACAGCCTGGTTAAAATATAAATTGAAATCTCTTAAAGGAAATTACGTTCACACACCACCCAACTCAACCTCTCAATTTATTCGATTTTCCCTATCTGTGGCTCAATTAGCACTTTTACTTCGTCTATTCATGGAAGCGCAAATTATTAACGGACAGAGTGTTAGAAGTATAATAAAGTTGGTCACTCAAGTATGTGCTACGAGAGAGGCCGATGTTCTTTCATTTAGAAGTTTTTATAATAAATACTATCTCAATGAAGAAGGCACTAGACAAGCTGTGAAATCCATCTTACTTAACTTGCTAGAGCATTTAGATCGCTTATAAAATTATCTTGTTATCATCAATTTCTCACAGGGGTGGTAGCCACCGGTAGCCACTGGTGGCTTATACTTTAATCTATTTAATTGCTATTCCATCACTCAAAAAATGGAAAAGGGTGTAATAATTCATCCCATTTACCCTACGAAAATTTAAACCTATTTTGATATGAGCCAGAAAGATAAAAGATTAAAACATGTTCTCACCATCAGATTAAGTTACAAGTCGATTGAGCGATTGAAATCATTAATGAGTCGAACAAATTGTACCACCTTGAGCGAATTTGCACGAGCGATATTGATTAAGGAAAAGATTGATTTTTATTACCGAAATGGTGAAATGCAGGATATTTTAGAAGAGCTTATCGCTATACGAATGGAGCTTAAGTCCATTGGGGTTAATCTCAATCAATTAACCAGATATTTTCATCAAGTTCGTTTTCCTTCTGAAAAGTTACAGCATGCATCCAGGGTAGTCCAGGATATCAAAAGTATTACTGATATAGTTCAGAAATGCATGATGATAATTTCCAAACTATCTATTAGGTGGTCGTGAGGATAGTTACAGGTAAAAATGTGAAAGGCGTTATTCATTATCATGAAAGTAAGATCTCCTCGGGTAGTGCGGTCTGCATAGAAGCTTCTGGCTTTTTGCGTGATGTGGCTCTGCTTACTACAGAAGATAAGATCAAGAGATTGGAGAATAGAAATTTATTAAATCGTAGAGCTAAAACTAATACCATGCATATTTCATTGAATTTTGATCCTTCTGAAAGCTTTACAGATCACCAGCTAGTAAGTATTTCTAAGGAATATATGAAAGGAATCGGATTTGAAGAGCAGCCCTATTTGCTTTATAAACATATTGATGCGGCTCATCCACATGTCCATCTTGTGAGCACTATAATTAAAGCTGATGGTACGCGTATTGCAACCCATCAGTTGGCTAAAAAAATATCCGAGCCTGTTCGAAAAGATATTGAGAGAAAATTTCATCTGGTGGCAGCTAGTCATGGAAAAAGACAGCTTAAAGGCATTTTGATGCCCGGCTATGGTGCGTCTCCAACGAAGCATATGATTGATGAAACGGTAGGCATAATTATGAATACCTATCTCTATAATTCTTTTAATTCTTTTCAAATATTATTAAAAATATATGGAGTAGTGGCTATGCCCGTACATCAAAATCTAGGGCTACTCTATAGCCTATGTGATTCAGATGGGAAGCCAAGAGGAGTTCCAATTAAGGCTAGCGCCTTAAAGTGTCATGCAACTTTTAAAAAGATAAGACAATTGTGCAATCGAAATATTAGCAAGCAAGATGTTTACAAAAGTAATCTAATAAATAAGATTGAAGCTGCTCGTTTACATTTCAAGCAAGGTTGGGCCAAATCACTTGAAGACAGCAAAGTTTTAGTAGTATGGCATAAAAGTAGTGAAGGGCAAATTTACGGTGTGTCATTTATAGATCACGAACAAAGAGTAGTTTTTAAGGGTAGTGATCTTGGCAAAATGTATAGTGCCTCATCCCTGCTTAATAAGGTTATTAAAGATGATAAAGAGACCATACAGATTGATTTTGTAAAGCCACTAAAAGTAATTGATCTACATCAAATCCTCGGACCCTTATTGAGATCAGAAGGAGGGCAGTATGCAGGCGAGGATCAGCTACAATATTTTCGACATAGACAGAAGAAAAAAAAGAAAAAATCATGAATCAGTCTTCATCATCTTTATCGAAGTTAATGGACTGGACACTATCTCTGAGCATATTACTTTTATTGCTTCATCTAGGGTGTGCCATTCATCAAACTTTACGACAGATGTTTCCAAAGATTGAATGGTTTAACCCAATTCTGATTTTAATTATCAATCACACATTACACTATAAAATTGGCTCATTTACATTACTGATGGTCTTTTTAATAGGATTAAAATCAAAGAAGCAAGTAAAAACTCGAAAGGCTTTGGCAACATTATTATTCGTTATCGGTATTGCGATTTGGTGTTTGGTTTCACCGGATACATTTGGCCCTGCGTGGTATTATGCTTTAGCCATGTGGGGCGCTATGCTCATGATATTAACAGGTGGGACATGGTGGTCCAGATATTTGAAGCGCTCCCTAAGAGTGGATGTTTTTAATATAGAGAATGAGACCTTTCCACAAGAGGAAAGGTACTTGAATAATCAGTATGCAATACATTTTAAGGCTAGTTATTATTACAAGGGAAGGTTTAGAAATAGCTGGATCAATATTATCAATCCTTTTAGAGGGTTGCTTGTAGTAGGAACCCCTGGTGCAGGAAAATCATACTTTGTAGTAAGAAATATTATAATTCAACAATTGCAGAAAGGATTTACGATGTTACTCTATGATTTCAAGTATGATGACTTATCCAGACTGGCTTATAACGTTTTAAGGAGATCACGAAATCAATCGCGGTTCTATGTGATTGATTTTGATGAATTGCAATACCGCTGTAATCCGTTGGCATTATTAGATGACATTGCGGATGCGGCGGAGTCGAGCCGCACTATAATGCTTGGTTTAAATAAAGATTGGATAAAGAAACAGGGCGATTTCTTTGTCGAGTCTCCCATCAATTTCGTTACCGCTTTAATTTGGTTTCTTCGTAAATATCAAAATGGATCCTATTGTACATTACCTCATGTAATAGAATTGATGCAAGTGGAGTATAAAACATTATTTCCCTTGTTACATACGGAACCAGAAGTAAGCGCCCTGATTAATCCATTTGAATCAGCCTATGTGCACGAAGCCTGGGAACAGTTGGAAGGACAGATGGCTAGCGCCAAGATGGCCATGGCCAGGCTGGTATCTCCCAAAATGTATTATGTGTTATCGGGAAATGATTTCCATTTAGACTTGAATAATCCCTCATCGCCTAAAGTCCTATGTTTAGCCAATAACCCTCAAAAGCAGGAAGTGTATGGGCCAGTCTTATCACTGTATATTTCAAGAGCTATCAAGTTGATTAATAAGAAGAATCAACTACCCTGTAGTCTTATTTTTGATGAGTTTCCTACTATCTACTTTAACCATATAGACAATTTAATGGCGACAGCACGAAGTAATCGTGTGGCTACAACATTAGCTGTTCAGGATTACAGTCAGCTAAAAAAGGAATATGGAAGAGACCAGGCAGAGGTGATTATGAACTTAGCAGGAAATGTAATAAGCGGACAGGTGCTGGGAGATACAGCCAAGGTACTTTCTGAAAGATTCGGAAAAGTGGTTCAAGAGCGATACAGCTATAATTCCGGGTCTGGCGATATATCCATCAGTGAGCAATTAAATTCAGCCATTCCTGCAGCGCGTATTTCCAGTTTATCGTCCGGTGAATTTGTTGGTATGGTAGCCGATCAGCCAGATCAAGAAATTGAACTTAAGTTATTTCACGCAAAAATCATTAATGATCATATATCCATTCAGCGTCAAGAGCGACGTTTTCGCAGTATTCCCACTTTACCACAACCTACCTGGGATGAACTGGAGCATAATTACCTTATGATAAGGCAGGATATTCAAGCCTTAATTCAAGACAAGTTATACCCTAAATGATAATTTTATGAACATCATCTCTCACCTCCGCACCGTTTTATGTGAAATCCATAATTATATCAAGCAAGAAGAAATATCTAATGATGAAATCTTAACCACCGGTCGAATACTTGGCTTTATTGAAGTACGTTACAATGCTATCGAATCTGTTTTAGAGAGTTACAGATTTAATGGTGTATCGCAAGAAATAGCTTTTTACAAACACTTTTACCCTCAACTTTTAGGTTGGCGCTACTATTATAAGGAGCGCTTAGCAATATTAATCTTATGTCCACCAGATAAAGAGGATATTAAAAGCTTTTATATGAAGAAGTGGTCAGAATACTGTAGTCTCATCACCCTTCACAAAGATTTTTATCAATATTGTTATGCTGGTCTGAAGTATAAAGATAAAATGTATTTTACTGGAGATCATGCTCGTCATCATGCTTCTTATTGGTTGGGTCAAGAGCAATTTTTACAGCATTTTAAAAAATGGTTAAAATTAAAATATTCCGGAGGACCAGAGCAGGTGCAATTGAAATGGACCGGTTCAAAAGTTGCTTTGATTGAGTTGCTCTATGGCCTACATGCCACCTCAGTAGTAGAAGGAGGTAGGGCAGATATTATGCAATTGGCCAAGGGGTTAGAGCAATTGTTTAATGTGAATTTGGGCAATTACTATAGAGTTTATCAAGATATAAGACTCAGAAAAAAGGGACAAACGCAGTACATTGATAGTATGAAATCTCAATTAATTCGGAAAATGGACGAACTGGATTTTAAATAAAAATACCCCATATAATACCATGTTGTGAATAAGAGGTTGTCAATCTTCTCAACTTGCTCTTAGTAATCACCAAACTATAGAGTTATGTTACCCTTCACGTGGCCTCAATTCTTACAAATCATTTTAATTCTAATAATAGTCTATTATTTGATTATTGGCCTCCTGTTTTATCGTGACAAAATCTGTTCATCGATTTTAAAGCAAACTAAGTCACCGAGAAAAATTATGGGGGATGCCCATTTAGATACTGAGGTTGTTGAATCAGATGCCATTGCATTTGCTCCAGAAGTTTCTTCTGAGGATCATACTTATTTTGAACTTCTTCCAACAATGGCCTCCCTGGTAAGTGATTTAAATGGACTTATAGAATTAGAACAAGATTATGACAGTCCATTGAAAGAATTGGTTGCTTGCATACAGTCGGTATTAAGCCAATCATCCTCTCTCATCGGTACCCCATATCAGTCCCAGGTCAATGCATTTATCTGGTATAAGTTGCAAGAACGTCTTCAACCTGAATGGCAGCAGAACTCACTTGACAGTTGGTGGAAATCTTCTCACTAAAATAAAATTACTATGAAAAACAGAAACATTCTTTACCGTGCTAGAGCGTGTATGCTTGCTCTAGTAACATACTGCCTTAGCTATGCATATGTTTTTGCTCAAGACGGTAATGCAGGAATCAATGAAGCTAATCAACAGGTACGCAGTTATTTTGATACAGGCACCAATTTGATGTATGCCATAGGGGCTGTCGTTGGATTAATAGGAGCAGTAAAAGTGTATCAAAAGTGGAATGGAGGAGATCAAGACACAGGACGAGTAGCAGCTGCCTGGTTTGGAAGTTGTATCTTCTTGGTGGTAGTAGCAACTGTATTAAAATCCTTTTTCGGGTTATAGTTATGGCTACTATATACGTCATTAACAAAGGGATTAACAAGCCTATAATGTTTAAAGGGCTTGAGTCGCAGTATATCACCTATTTAGCTCTGGGTGTGATTTTCCTCTTATTCCTATTTGCCCTTATTTATTGGGCTGGAATACATATGTATATATGTCTCATTATAATTATAGTGCTAGGAGTAACCTTTATTTCCATACTTTATCATGTCAGTAAGCGGTATGGACAGTATGGTTTAATAAGAAGAAGGAGAGCCAGGCAGCACCCTCTAATTTTGCGTTGTAGATCAAGATTTTTTTTAGTTAAGCTGAGAAAAAATGAAGACTAATTCTATCAATATCGACACTGTATGGCCTATTTACCAAATCGAGAATGAATGTATCTTGTCCCATCAAGGGGCCTTATCTTTTGCTTATCAAGTAGAGCTACCAGAGATATTTACTTTATCTGAAAAGGATTTTGAGGAGTTACACTTATTATGGGTGAAATCGTTACGTGGTTTAGGAGCTGGCTGTGTCTTTCATAAACAGGATTGGTTTCTGCGTCACGCTTTTGACCCCCAACATATGGATTCAACTTCCTGGTTGTCTGGGGCTAGTGATCGATTCTTTAATGAACGGCCATATTTACATCACCGATGTTTTGTGTACATCAGTGTTAAACCTAAAAGGAATCTTCGACCAGCCTATCCACTGAAGGCCTTGACAAAAGCACATTTAGTAGGGGAAGAGTGGAGAAGTGGAGACCTTTATCGTAAACTTTCAGAGAGTTGTACTCAGTGGAGTGGACTTTTGAATGACAGTGGACGTGTTAAAGTAACCCAACTTAAAGCAACTCATATGTTGGGGACCAAAAACAAGCCAGGTATTATTGAACAATACCTATTTCTTCTTTCTGAGCATGATCAACCACTTATTAAAGATATACATCTTAAGGAGCAGTTAAAAGTGGGGCACGATCGGCTTGGTATCTGTGCCATGTCACATAGAGATAGTCTTCCTTCCTGGTGTGGTCCCAGAATCAATTATGATAAGTATACTACAGATAAAGCCCCTTACAGTATAGGTTTTGCATCACCCTTGGGCATGCTAATTCCTTATAATCACATTTACAATCAAGTGATTGAATTAGAAGATACCGCTCAAACTATCAAACGTCTGGAAAGCAAGCGTTTAAGATTACAATCTCTTTCTGCTTATTCCAGAGACAATGCTATGAGTCAGGAAGCTACTAATGACTACTTAAATGAGATAATTGGTCAGCAAAGACAGCCAGTCAAAGCTCATTTCCATGTTATTACCTGGTCTAAACAAGAGCATGAGTTTGAGCGGCAAATGACAGCCTTATCCTCTGCATTTGCTCAAATGGACGCAACTGCAAAGGCAGAGACTGATGGGGCTGCTGCTATGTTTTGGTCGGGAATACCAGGAAACATGAGTTCCCTGCCGCATTATGAATGGTTTGATACGTTCGCAGAACAGGCAGTATGCTTTCTGAATATGGAAAGTAGTTATAAGACATCAAACTCACCTGTCGGAGTAAGACTTGGAGATCGTTTAAGTGGAGAGCCCTTGGATGTAGACTTGAGTGATGAGCCTATGAAAAGGGGGTGGATCACCAATCGAAACAAGTTCATTTTAGGACCTAGTGGGTCAGGGAAATCTTTTTTTACCAATCACATGGTTCGTGCTTATTATGAACAGGGTACACATGTTGTATTGGTAGATGTAGGACATAGTTATCAAGGCCTATGTGAACTTGTAAACGGTTATTATTTCACCTATGATGAAGATCACCCTCTTGAATTCAATCCATTTGTGGTTAATGGTAAGTTAGATACTGAGAAGAAGGAAAGTCTAAAAACACTATTATTAGCATTATGGAAAAGGGATGATGAACCTTTTAGTCGCTCTGAATATGTGGCCTTATCCACATCCTTACAACAATACTATGAATATCTCCAAAGGCATGAAGAAGTTTTTCCCTGTTTCAATTCTTACTATGAATTTCTAATAAATGTTTACCAGAAGCGACTTATTGATGATTCGATAAGAGCTAAAGGATTCGATATAGAGGCATTTCTGTATGTACTGCGTCCTTACTATCGGGGTGGTGAATTCGATTATCTTCTTAATGGCAGGGAGAACCTTGATCTTTTGGATCAACCTTTAATAGTGTTTGAACTGGATAATATTAAAGATCATCCCATCTTATTTCCTATAGTCACTTTGATCATAATGGAGGTCTTCATTCAAAAAATGAGAAAGTTGAAGGGAATACGGAAAATGATCCTGATTGAGGAAGCTTGGAAAGCGATCGCAAAAGAAGGGATGGCGGAGTACATCAAATATCTCTTTAAAACCGTCAGAAAATTTTATGGTGAAGCTGTGGTAGTCACTCAGGAAGTAGAAGATATTATTAGTTCACCTGTAGTAAAGCAGGCCATTATTAATAATGCGGACTGTAAAATATTATTAGATCAAAGCAAGTATCAGAATAAGTTCCACCAGATTCAAGAGTTACTAGGTCTAACTGATCAGGAAAAATATCAGGTATTCTCAATTAATAAGTCCAATGATCCAACACGGAAATATAAGGAGGTATTTATAAGCCTGGGTGGTGTCAGATCAAAAGTATATGCTACTGAAGTATCTCTCGAAGAATACTTTACCTATACCACCGAAGAGTCTGAAAAAATGGAAGTCGCCGATTATGCCCGACGTTTCGGAGGGCTTAAAGAGGGTATTTCACAATTAGTGAAAGAAAAGCAATCTCAGATTTAGACATCTAAAACAAAAGATCTATGAAGGTAAATAAAATAATATGGCTCCTGATTTTTCAGGTGGTCACCATCACGTGTGCGCCTATAAGTCAAGTGCATGCTGGTAATCCCATCGTAGTTATCATTAAGAAGATAATTAAAAAAATTATCAAAGCTATTGATCTGATGGTTCAGCGTTTACAAAATAAGAAAGTTGAGTTGCAAAATGCTCAGAAAATTCTTGAGAACAAGTTATCAAAACTTAAGCTAGATCAAATTGCTGAGTGGACTGAGAAACATAGGAAATTGTTTGAAAAGTACTACCACGAACTATGGGAAGTGAAAAAAGCTATTGCGTCTTTTAAGCAGATTGAAAAAATAATTAGGCATCAAAAGGACCTCGTAAATGAGTATCAACAAGCTTGGGCTATTATCAATGACCATCCTGCATTATCAATAGCTGAGATAAATTATTTAGAACATGCATATGCTAACCTTATCGCCCAAAGTGCAAATGACCTGGAACGCCTAGGCCAGGTAGTCCTTGCAATGGAAGGTCAATTTACTGATAGTCGACGTTTGGAAATCATTAGCGAGGTGGCCACATCATTGGAATCACACGCTGAGGCTTTAAGAAAATTGAATTTTAGTGTCTATCAGGTGATTCGCGCACGCACTATATCGAAGCATGAAATATTAGGTATAAAGAAATTATATCCATGAAAAAAATAGCATTTATCTCTCTTATAATAATATGTGTTACACAGGTTAATGGACAAGTACCTAATAAGGAGGAGTGGACTAATCAAAAGAAAACGCAAATCAAATACCTGATCAAGCAGGTTGGGCTATTACAGCTTTACATAGGGTATGTGAAGAAAGGTTATGACATCGTAAAGACGGGTTGGAATACAGTTAGCAATATAAAAAATGGGACTTTTAGCCTAGATCAAGACTATTTGGATACATACGATATTGTACCTGTAATTTTGAAAAATGACCCTAGAATAAGCCTTATAAATACAAGAATTAAAGGTGCCAAACGACAATTGCTTCAAATTGAAATAATACTGTCAAATACATTCTTAACAGAAACCGAAAGAGTAACTCTAAAAACTACGGCGGAAGTGCTTGGCTCCAAACTAACAAACTGTAAGAATGATTTGAACACCTTATTGCAGAATTATTATTGGAAGATGAAGCCTGATGAAAGGCTAAATAACCTTGAGAGACTTCATATTCAAGCCTACCAGATTCAACTGGATATCATGAAAATATATGACACTGTGCTATGGATAATGAAACAACGCGCACGTGAGCATGAAAAAATAAACATTTTTAAAGATTAGCTGATGAGAAAAGTAATATTAATAGCAATTGTATGCCTTAGTTGTAACATGCATATCCAAGCACAGGAACAAGAAGCTGCTCAGCTGGTACTAAATATCAAAAAGCTTCAGCAGTTTAAGAAAATACTGGAAAATATGTACAAAGGGTATGTCATATTGAGTCGTGGTTATAATACTGTAAAGGGCATAGCTCAAGGTAATTATAAATTGCATGAGGTTTTTCTAGATGGCCTTTACACCGTCAATCCAGGGATCAAGAAGTATTACAAGATTGCAGAGTGCATCAGAAGACAAAAGGACATTAAGGATCAATGGCAGAAAGTGTGGTTAGCGCTTAAAGGCAACCCATTAATTAAATCAGAAGAGCTTAGTTATGCAACGAAAATTTACTCAGCTTTTTTCGATCATTGTCAAAAAGGACTAGAAGAACTCATCATGGTCACAACAGATCGTCAATTAAGGATGAGTGATGAAGAAAGATTGATGACTATCGATAGAATAGCAGATCAGTCTGAGCAATTATACCAGGGAGTATGCTACTTCAATGATGTCGTTCTAGCTGTTCTAAAGTCTAGAGAAAGCGAGAGTAAAGAAATCCAAAGTTACCGTAACTGGTTACAACCTTAACCGAAATATTATGTTACGCCCAAAAATCATTTGTTGTTTTTTGCTATGTCTGTTGGTCGTGCCTACATACGCTCAAACTTCTGAGATTCATAGTTTCCAACTTGTATTAGACGATCTATATAATGACATGTTACCCTTGTGTGAGCAATTACTGGGGGTTGGACAGGGTATAGCAGCCTTTGGAGCGATGTGGTATATAGCATCGAGAGTTTATAAACATATTGCCTCAGCGGAAGCTATCGAATTTTATCCGCTGTTAAGACCATTTGCCTTAGGCTTGGCAATTATGCTTTTTCCTGGAGTAATAAGTTTGATCAACGGAGTTTTATCACCATTAGTAAAAGGTACAGCCAGCATGGTTAATAATACTCAGGTGGCCATTGATGAGTTATTAAAACGTAAAGAGCAAGCCTTGATGGAGACGCCAGCGGGACAAATGTTTATTGGCGAAGGAGATTATGATTTGTGGTACCGCTATACCCATCCTGGAGAAGGAGAGGAAGGCGTTTTTGAAGGCATCAGTAATAGTATGCGATTTGCAATGGCAAAGGCAGCTTTTAATTTTCGCTATGCTATAAAGCAATGGTTGTCTGAAGTTTTACAATTGCTATTCGAGGCCGCTTCATTATGCATTAATACAATTCGGACTTTCTATCTCATTATATTGGCCATCATTGGTCCTTTGGTATTTGCACTTTCAGTTTATGACGGGTTTCAACATACCTTGACTGTCTGGCTGGCCCGATATATCAATGTTTACCTCTGGCTCCCTGTGGCTAATATTTTTGGGAGTATCATTGGTAGAATCCAAGAAAATATGTTGGTAATTGATCTGGGACAAATAGATCAGGGAGGACAGACTTTTTTCAGCACTGCTGATACAGCCTATTTAGTATTCCTGATCATTGGTGTTGCTGGGTATTTCACAGTGCCTTCAGTAGCTAATTATATTGTTCATGCATCAGGTGTAAATAGTTTGTTACACAAAGTATCACATGTATTTATTGCATCACCGATCCAAATAGGAGGAAAGGCACCTCAAGTGATTGCTGGCACAACAATTTCCCCATCACCTGGTAATACTCGGGATTATAAATCTCAAAAAATCAGTGGGTAATCATGATCTTTAAGCAACTCCAAAATATTGAACATGCTTTTCAATTTGTCAGAGGGTTCACAATGTTTTTAATTTCAGCCTCTGTCGCATTGAATGTCTACATGGTATATCAATGTCGTCAGCAAGTGAATGAAGCGCAGAGTAGAATTTATCTTCTGTCTGAAGGACAGGTATTGCAGGCGTTAGCAAGTTCAAGTAAAGATAATATACCTGTTGAAGCGAGAGATCATGTTAAAATGTTTCATCATTACTTCTTTACCCTGGATCCTGATGATGAGGCAATAAAGAGATCTTTACATCAGGCGTTGTATATGGCAGATCAGAGTGCTAAACGCCAATATGATAACTTGGTTGAGAATCGTTATTATGCAAATATCATCTCTGGTAATATCAGTCAAGAAATTAAACTTGACAGTGTCTTTGTCGACATTGAATCATACCCATTTTACTTTCGATATTATGGACGGCAGAAAATAATAAGGCCTACCTCAATTGTAGAAAGAAGTTTGATTACAGAAGGCTACCTCAGGCAGGTGGCACGCACTGACCATAATCCACATGGTTTACTTATAGAACGTTGGCATACCTTGGAGAATAAAAATCTTAATAAGATTAAGCGATAGATATATTCTCAATAATCAAGGAAAATGCTATGCCAACAATATCCTAACCACTAAATCAATTATAATGAAATCATTAACCACCCATAAAAATCCGCGTTCTCTGGTCATTTTACCATTGATAATATTACCGTTTCTAGTTTTATTATTTTGGGCCTTAGGCGAAAAGAAAAACCCTAACCGGTCCCTGTTTGCAGGAGGACTAAACTTAAATTTGCCTGAAGCTTTGGTTAGTGATGGGGATCTCTGGGATAAATTGAATATTTATCAAATATCGGATCGCGATTCTGTGAAACTGCAACAGAAAAGAAAGAATGATCCATACTATCCAATAGTAGCATTGTCAGGAGACACTATAACAGATCAGCTCATTAATGAAATCACTACTCGTAAGGCTGATAGCGTCCTTCAGCAGCAGCAACAACGACTGGGGAAAAGTCTAGAGGTTTTAGAAGAGCGCACAACTTTTATACCGCATTCTGTAGCACGTATAGAATTAAACGAGGAATTGAATTTAGAGCCGGAGGACCCGGAAATCGAGAAGTTGGAGTTATTAATGCGGCAGCTTCAGGTACAAGAAGAACAAGACCCTGAAATGCAGCAAATCGCCAATTTGTTGGACAAAGTGCTAGATGTTCAACATCCGGAACGTGTGGAGCACAGAATGGAAAAATTGAGAAACGAGGAGGATTTAGGAGCCCTTCCTGTGGTCTCCGCTGAATTTACGAAAAGATCAAATCAAAACAGATATAATCGATTTTATGGTTTTTCGGATGAAAACAGAGAGGAAACTTCTTTTCAGCCAAATTTGAGTGCTTATATAAAGGAAGAGCAACGTTTGATCAATGGAGCTACTGTCAAGCTATACTTATCCCATTCAATGAAAGTAGGTGAATATCTTCTAAACGCAGGAACACCTGTATTCGGCGAATGTCAATTACGAGGTGAGAGGCTATTAATTGAAATCAAAGGTATCTATCATAAGCAAAACATCCTTCCAGTTGCTTTATCTGTATATGATTTAGATGGAATTGAGGGCATTTATGTGCCTGATGCCATTGGACGTCAAGTGGTGCAGCGAAGTTCCCAGGATATACTCAATGATATTCCAGAATTTGGGATAAACCAAAATACGGTTGCTCAAATGACCACTGCAGGTATTACAACTGCACAACACATGCTGGGTAAGAAAGTGAAACAAACGGCAGTAACACTGGCTCAGGGTTACCAAGTGATATTAGTAGACAGGAGTCAAGCAAGAAGCCAGTTATCATTTAATCAAAATCCACTGCTATGAAAAAGATCATTTTAACATTATTGATAGCCGCTTTTCCGACACTGTACATAGCAGCTCAAGATAATTGTATACCGTTAAGTTATTTAAAAACCACTACCATAACCTTTGACCACGATGTACAGACTGTGGATAGAGGGAGTGATGGCTATATGGTTAAAAAATTAGATGGAATGCCTCGTGCACTGTTACTAAAAGCTGCTTATACAGGCTTTGAAGAATCTAATTTAACGGTAAGAACGGCCAATGGGAGTTTGTTTCAGTTGAATATTTGCTATAACCAACAACCTGATACCCTGTATTTTCATCTCAAGGAACAACAAGCACTAGAATATGATCAGGCAAAATTAACGTTGGGTCAAGCTATGGAAAGTTTGATTAATCGGTCCTACCCATCTTTTAAGAAGTGCGTTGAACAAGGAATTGAAGTAAAATACCCTCGATTAAAGGTTTTCAATGAATATATGTTGATGCATATGAAAATTAACAACCATACTTCCATACCGTGGGATTTAGCATCTGTTCGCCTATACATTAAAAGCCGTCAAAAGCTTAAAAGAGTGTCATACCAAGAGCAAGAGATACCAGTGAAAAGTTTAATAACAAATCATACAAAGGATGCCATAAATGTTGTCATAGCTTTTCCAAATCAAGTCTTGACTAAAGGTAAAATGCTGCATGTTGAGGTAATGGGAAATTCGAATCAAAGGAATTTAAAAATAAAGCTAACTCCCGCTCAGTTACTCGAGGCAAATCTATTAATACCCTAATTAAATTTAAATGTCATGAATGATCAAAACGTAGAATACCTTAAGGAAAGATTATTCTATTTGGGTTTTCAGGATCACTTGAACAAGAACCTGGAGGAACAAATAAATAAAGGTAAGGATAAGTTTCAGATTACGACCTCCAAATATTTTAACGGAGTGGATGAAAAAGAAAAAATCATGAACTATGAATTGAGTTTTAGCCAATCAAAAAAAACGGATTTGTTTTTTCTGTATCAGATTCAAGCAACTTTACTAAATGGCAAAAGTGAAAAATCACAAGCATTTTACATTAATAATGGACATGGTCTATCTGCGAAGGAAATGTTTAATCTGCTTGAAGGAAGGTCTGTATATAAATTGCAATACAATCAAGAAAATCAACCATATAAAAGTTGGCTGAAACTTAATATGGCCCAGAAGGATGGAAAAGGTAACTTTTTGGTGCATCGATATCATGAAAACTGGGGTTTTAATTTAGAAAAATCTTTGAATAGATATCCTATTAAAGAATTGCAGCAAGAGCACCTAAAACAGCGTATGATACGGTCTTTAGAAAAGGGTAATTTACAAAAAGTCACTATCGCTACTAGCAGTAATGATGAAAAGACATTGTATTTAATGGCCTACCCTCAGGGACGTATGATACATGCCTTTAATGAGAAAATGAAGTCTGAAAAACTTTCAGATTATCAACTCAAAGAGCTCAAAGCTGAAAATAAGAAAGAGGTGAGTTCTAAGAAAAGCAAGCGGGTTTCTCTGTAATGTAATCAGATTTTAGGTACACCGGCAACCCCTTCTAGTGATCTCCCACCCATCATTTGTTGTTGGTGTACTTTTTTTATTTCTGAGAAACTAAGAATGTTCTGCAAACAGACATCTAGGCAATCATCTATCCATTATTCTATAAAAATATGTCTCTTGTTATGATGTTGAAACTAGTCACAAACATATACTGTAACTGAAAAAATAGCGGCTATTCCTCATGCAAATGAAAAAGATTACTGGATAATATTGCACGGTATAGATAATAATTTATTTAAAATTTATCTTCTGAGTGAAAATGGTTTATTGTTACACCAAACTATATCTGTAGGTCAAATTCATAAATATAATCTCACTGAGTTACAAGGTCATATGAAAGCTTCACCAGACAATGGTATGCTGGCAGTAACTTTAAGACAAACCGATGAAACAGGTAAATTAGCAGTTTCGGCTCCATTTGAAATTTTTGATTTTAATAATAAGACAGGTGTGATATCCTACCCTAGATCCTTAGGAAATTATGCCTTACAATATGGCGTTTCATTCTCCCCAAATAGTGAAATTCTTTATCTTCATGGTTTCGCTGATAGTGGAATTAATCAGGGAGATTTACTTTATCAATTGATTTAACTATTCCTGAACCTGCCAAAAGTAGAATTGGATTATTAAAAAATAATTCTGAGGCAAAAGATTATTATGGCCTTGCTAACATTAGTCTACAAATAGGTCCAGACGGTAAAATATATGGAGCTGGAACCTTTCACAAAATGCATCTGTAGGAGTCAATTTGTTAATGGTTATTAATAACCCAAATGAAATCGGGAAAGATTCTAATGTAACCATTAATTCTCCGGATTGGACTGATAAACGAATTGGGATTGATTTACCGAATTATATTCAAAGTCTCTTTAAAGGATTAACTCCTACTAACAATCCTACTATTCCATGTGATAGTGAAATGAATTTCAAATAGGTCCTAATCCAAATGAAGGAATAATTAATATTTCAGTTACTGAATCATGTTTCGAACCGTATTATTTTACTATTTATAATAGCCTTGGACAGTTATTAATCCGCAGATACATAAAAGATCAAAGTACTATACTTAACATAGATTTTTTATCAGCAGGATGCTACTTCATCATTATAGAAAATCAAGTGCAGGTTGCGAGAAAAAATTATCTTGAACCAATTAATCCCTTTTAATAAAAGGCATATATGTATATATAGGGCCATCACAAGAGCTGGGGCCACCGATTAATTGTTGATTATCTTCATTGATAAGGATTTCAGTATCACTTCCATCACAATTTTCAATTAACTCATTTATTTGATTATAAGTTAAAATTAATTTTGTGACATCACCAGAGCTTTCAAATAGATAGGTTCCTTCAGCTTTTAGGATTTGGTCTTTTTCAGTCCTAATTTTTGTAAAACTATTATTCTGATTAAAATAGTAAGTTTCTTCAAAAGACAAATCCTCTGATTTTACAATCTCACCAGATAACCCTAATTCTAAAGATGATAATTTCCATCCAATCGCGAAATCTTCATTGATAAATTCGTGATTATTACAGCTGACCAATAATAATACGATGAAAAATAGTTTAAAATTTTCCATAGTTGTAGAATTTGAATATTACATTTAACACATCACTGCCGATAGCTAATTTATATATTACTCCGTTGAATTATATTGGTGATTTAAATGGTATTAAGGTATTATTGGTAACGAATTATAGGCTAAATTAATCTTTATCTATGTTATTTAAATCCATTTATGATTAAATTTAGACTGCATTAAATTGATTGATAGGTCTAATTTAACAATAACAAAATTTACCATTTCTAGGTAGAACTGCCTAAGCTAGAGCCCCTCTAATAATTAATTAAACGCCTGCTTTTGAATCCTTAAGTTGATGTGGCCTGCAGCTGATTCCATATATACTTTCTAAAAATCGATACTATTTGTTCCTTTCCCAATGGTTTAGCTAGATGATCATTAAAACCAGACTCTAATGACCTTACTCTCGCTGCCTGGTGGCTGTATCCTGATAAGGCAAGGAGAATCCCATTATATTTCTTTTTTCTCAGCCTCATGGCAATTTCATAACCTGTAATATCTGGCAACCCAATATCTATGAAGGAAATATCTGGTTTTTCTTCTATGATTAGCTTAGTCCCATCCAAACCATTATTGGCGCTAAAAACCTCACAGGTTAATGTTTCTAATATCATTCTCATCATCAGAGAAATATCCGGATTATCTTCAATAAGAACGATTTTTGCGTCTTTCGGGTTTTCTTCCGCTAAGTGAACTTTCATCTTATTTGGTTCAAAATTAGAAGGGGCTTGCTTGGCGGGAAAAGTGAGAGTAAAACATGCGCCATGCCCATAACCTTTGCTTTCTACTCTTACTTCTCCTTTGTGCAGACTTACTAAATGCTTCACTAACGCAAGTCCAATACCTAAACCAGCTGCTGCCTTCCCAGTTTGAGGTATTTGATAAAAATCTTTAAAAATTTCTTCTTGTTTATCTACTGGAATACCAATGCCATTATCTTCAATTTTAATATAAACAGCTTCCCGCTCTTGCCAAGCGTCTACATGAATTTTTCCACCCTCATGAGAATATTTATGAGCATTAGTGAGTATGTTGACAAATATTTGCTCGAGCCGGAGTGGATCTGCATAAATGTATATACCTCTATTGATATGGACCGATATTGTTTGCTTTTTCTGATCCATCAGACCCTTTAAACTAGTAAGGCATTGATTTAAGTGTTCACTGATGTTAATAATCTCAGGTTTTAGATCAATTTTTTTACGGGAAATACGAGATAAATCCAGTAAATCATCTAATAACCGTCCTATTGATGACACACTTCTGCCAAGAATGTCTATTATCTTCTTTGCTGGCAGCTGCTCAGTGTCTAAAAGTTCTATTCCAGCTTGCAAAGATGCCAGTGGGTTGCGAAGTTCATGACCTAATACTGCTAAAAACTCATTTTTTCTCTGATCTGTATTTTCTAATTCCTTAATTACATTTCGAAGAGAGTTTTCAAGTTCTAAATGCTCACTAATATCCGTGTTTGTTCCTAGCCAGCTTAAGACTTTTCCATGCTTATCCTTTACAGGTTTTGCTCGTGACAAAAACCATCTATAGGTACCGTCGGCTGCACGTAATTGAAAAGTGTCTTCCCATTCCTCTTCATTGTTAATATGCAATTTAAATTTTTCGATTATACGATCGACTTCCTCTTTTTTATGGACGCTTTTCCATTTCCAACCTTCCATTTCTTCTTTGGAGGTACCTGTATAGTCATACCATCTATGATTATACCAATAAACATAACCTGAAGGATCAGCTATCCAGGCCAGTTGAGGGATGGAGTTGGATATGGTTTTAAATTGCTCCTCACTGGCATGTAATTTTTCTTGATGCTCCCTGGTCTTCAGTGCAGTTGATATCATGTTAGCTACAGATTGCAAAAAATGAGCATCCTCTGATGTAAATTCTCTGTAGGTAGTTGTGTGTACTGCAATAATTCCGAAAGGAGGCTTGGTATGGTTGATTAGGCAGCTAATCCCACTCACCACATTATGCTTGAGCAGTAATTCTGGTCCCTTAAAGCGTTTTTCTTCTGATAGATTTTTCACAATGATTGGTTCTTTTGAAAGCAAAGTATAACCAGCCTGTGAATTATAATCATCTGGCACTGTGATATGACCTACTGAATTTGGATTCCAGCCTGTACCTGCAATTAGTAGTAAATTATGCTCTTCAGGTTGGTATTTTAAAATTTTGGCATAGTCCGCATTCAGTACGTGTGCCACTTGTCTAATGGCTTGGTGCATCATTTCTTCTGGCTCTGCACCCTCTAGTGCCATCATTCCTAATTGAGCAACCACTAATTGCTGACGCTCTCGGGCTTCTGCTCTTTTAGATAGCTGTTTAACTTCAGTTATATCCTGAAATGAAATCACTACACCTTCAATTTTTAATTCTTCCGTACGATATGGTGTAATTCTTCTTATATACCATTTATCATCTGGACCTGCTTTTTCTTTTTGTATAGGCTGAAAGTTTTTTAATACTTTATGACACTCCTCTACTAAGTTATCATCTACTAAATCTCGACCTAAAGATGAAATTGGCCTGTCGATATCTTGGCTGCCTATCTTAAGTAAATTTTCTGTAGCAGGTGTATATCGCTGAATTTCTAATTTAGTATTCAGAAACAGGGTAGGGATGTCCGTGCTGGAAAAAAAATTATTTATATCATTGTTGGTCTGTTGCAATAATTCTATCTTCTCTTTCAACTGATTGTTAACGGTGCTCAACTCTTCGTTCAAAGATCTTAATTCTTCCGACCCCGCTTCTAGCTCTTCATTGGCTGACTGTAATTCCTCATTAGTAGATAAAGCCTCTTCGTGAGAAGCTTTTAGTTCCTCCGTGCTACTTTCAAGTTCTTCAATAGTATTCTGTAATTCTTCCTTAG
Organism: Fulvivirga ligni; assembly: GCF_021389935.1. NCBI lineage: Bacteria > Pseudomonadati > Bacteroidota > Cytophagia > Cytophagales > Fulvivirgaceae > Fulvivirga > Fulvivirga ligni. The sequence continues at coordinate 5,535,919 of NZ_CP089979.1, read as the reverse complement.
TTTCTGATAGCTCTATCTCAAGGCTTCGGTTAATATTTTGTTCTTCTTCACTTGGTAAATCAATTCTGTCTTTAATGATTTCTGATGATTCAGTAAAAGTTATTAAAATGGCTTGACCTTCAGTGAACTTTTGATTTGGTAATATGCTTAATTTAACAATTATTTCACTTTGAGTATTAGGTTCTTCCCTAATAGCCAGCGAGCAATGAAAAATTTGCTTTTGGCCGTTCTTTCTTAGTTTGTAAAGGCAACCTCTGAGTCTGGATCGAATATCAGAATGAATCAGTTGCATAATATTATTTTGGGGTTCACCCATAGGAAAATTCATAAAGGGCTTCAGGTTCCCATGATAATATAATATTTCCCCGGATTCATCTATAATTACAGAAGCAGAAAGTTGAGCATCCAAAAGTGCGATTCGCATTAGATCAATTCTAGAACTAAGCTCATCTTTTGATTTCCTTACAGAATAAGAAGGAATAGATAATGTGGGAGGACTATTCTTCTCTAAATGAAGATGATGTAAAAGTAAGGTCTCTTTATCTCTTCCAGGTATTTTTCTGTATATCCTCCATTTTTTAGATACTGATCTAAAAAAGTCAGTTTTATTGCTGATTGTCTCTGAGCTACCAAGAAAAAGAAATGAGTCACCCTCTAGAGCAAAATAAAATGCATTTAGAATCTTTTCTTGTACCTTCCTCCTTACATATATTAAAAGATTTCTACAACTAATGAGATGCATGTGAGAAAAAGGAGGGTGGCTTGCTACATTCTGGTGTGCAAAAGAAATCAGATCTCGTACTGTACTTTTGATTTGATAAGTCCCATTTCCTTGATCAATAAAGTATTTACCAATGTAGTTTTCGGGAATTTCTTTAATGATGCTAGAAGGATAAACACCTTTACGTGCCAATTTAATAGCGCCCTCATCAATGTCGGTGGCAAAAATCTTAAGTTCATTTTTTATATTGTGTTTCTCGATGGCTTCGAGTATAACAATGGCGATGGAATAAGCCTCTTCTCCACTCGCGCAGCCAGCCACCCAAACACGAATATCTTCCCCTTTATCTACTTTTTTAATAATATCGGGTATCACCTGCTTTTGTAAAACCTCAAAGGCTTCTTTATCTCTAAAGAAATCTGTCACGTTTATCAGGAGATCTTCTGTCAGTTGTTTTCGTTCGTCGGCGTTTCTTTCTAATTCTTGTATGTAGTCATAATAGTCTTTAAAGCCAGTTAAACTCATTCTCCTAGTGATTCTGCGATATATGGTATTTGGCTTATACTGACTTAATTCAAATTTTTCATGTATAGCTAGTATTTCAGTTACGCGTTCTAAAGTATTATTAGATATTTTGTCAACTAATTGCTTTTCTTCTTTAAGTGCTAGGGGGTGCTTAATATAATTTAGTAGGAGTGATGGCATCTCTTCTACTAATGCTACCTTATCTATTGCACCAGCCTGTATTGCCGATTTTGGCATGCCTTGGTGCTCGGCTGATTGTGGATTTTGAGCTAATGTTAACCCCCCGGCAGCTTTAATTTCCCTTAAACCCGCAGTACCATCACTTCCAGATCCCGAAAGAATGATACCTACACATTTCTCACCACATTGACGTGCCAAAGATCTAAAAAAGTGATCAATTGCTGTACGTTTCCCTGTTAGTTCTTTCTTTGGCGTTATTCTTATCATACTTGAACTTATCTCCATATATTTCGCTGGAGGGATAATATATACGTGGCCGCTAGATATAGATGTATTATCAGAAGCATCAACCACTTTTAGCATAGTATTTTTTCCAAGTAATTCACTCAACATGCTTGAATGATTAGGATCCAAATGCTGTATTACAAAATAGGCAATAGGTAAATCAACAGGCACACTATCAAAAAATTTCTGCAAGGCTTTTAGTCCTCCTGCCGAGGCGCCAATTCCAATGATCAATGGGTTCTGTGATGAAGGCATAAGGAAATCGTTATGTGTAGGTTTTGAAGTACCACATGTAATGATGATACTTGCCAATGTTTATAAGTATAAAGATACGTAAATGTTTATTCTTAACTTATTTATAAGATTTATCGAGTATAATGGTGATAATTTACTTTTACACGCATAATTGAAATAATTTGAAATGCCTATAAAAGGATTAAAATTAGATTTTGTGTTATTGCACTTAATCTGAAATTTTTTCCCTTTTAGCAATAATGTAAATCTTTAGTAGTGGATTTGCAACAAAAAACTGGACAATAAGTTAAGCACATTTTGAATAGTTATGATTATTAAATTGTTCAGGCGTTTTATATCCTAAGTGTGAATGTTTTCTTTTTCTATTATACCATATTTCTATGAATTCGAACAGGTCATTCTTGGCTTGAAGAATACTATAGAAATTGGTATGCTTGACCAGTTCTGACTTCAGTATCTTAAAGAAATTTTCGGCCACGGCATTATCCCAGCAATTACCTTTTCTACTCATGCTTTGTTGTATACCCTTACTTTTGAGGTGATCTGAAAAGGAATAGGTGGCATACTGAACTCCCCGGTCGGAATGAAATATTAATTGGTTTGTTGTTGGCCTATTAATTAAAGCCATTCTCCAGGCTGGCCATATTGTATCATGGCAGGCCATAGACCTACTCAATGACCATCCTATAATCTTTCGATCGTACAAATCCATTATGATGGTTAAATACATCCAGCCTTGATTAGTGGGGATGTAGGTAATATCAGAAACCCATTTATGCCCCGGAAGTTTTGTCTGAAAATCTCTGTTTAACAGGTTTTTAGCTACTGGATAGTTGTGTCTTGATTGGGTGGTAGTTCCTCTGAACTTTCTGCAAATAATACTTCTAATGCCCTGCTCACGCATGATTCTTGCCACTCTGGGGCGAGAAATACGCCAACCCAGGTCTCGTAACTCCTCGGTGATTTTGGGGCTACCATACCTTCCTCTACTATTGCTATGTATAGTCCTGATACATGCGGATACCTTTTCGTTCTCCAGCTTTCTCATTGATGGCCTTCTGTTGCTCCAATTATAGAAACCACTTCTACTGACTTTAAGTACTTTACACATCCTCTCAACACCAAATTTGTGGTTGTATTCCTTTATGAACCGGAATATTTGTTGTCTCCCTTGGAGAAGATGCTTACTGCCTTTTTTAAGATATCCCTTTCTAGCTGGGCTTCATGCAGTTCTCGTTTTAAACGGGCTATCTCCTTTTGTTCTGAGGTTAAATTCTGCTTACCGTGACCTGAAAAACTACCTTCTTTGTACTCATTGTATTCACGTTTCCATCGGGTAACCAGTTCAGTTCTTAAACCAAGCTCATTAGCTACTTCCCTTGTACTTTTTCCTGACAGACACAGGTTCACTGCCATTTGTTTAAACTCCTTGTCAAACTCTCTTCTTGCTCTTTTCATATTTAGTAAATTTAACTCAAAAGCGCTTAACTTACTGTCCAATCAAATGTAGCAGGTCCAGTAGATCATTTGACTCTACTGATACATCATTCGCTTATAACACTACGTTAGGCCTTTCATTATGAGTTAGTGTGACATAGTTAGATTGGCTCCTGGGTATAAAGGGATGTTTCTCCCTTATTTACAAAGTTTGTGAATAATTTAATAAATTGAAATTCTGAAATACATCCTTGGAATTGATGAATGAGACTTCTTATTCACTATAATATGACCAATCTCGCCTGATCCCGCCTGTTTATATTATGATCATCACAGCTCATTTTTTAGGCATACAAAATAATGAGAAAATTTAAGTCAAGGTTCCATTTTTTACTAGCTGTAATTGCAAAATTATGTTATAAAAACATAACTGTTTTGCAATTATCCTGTTATTGATTTTAAGATAGGACAATACGAATTACTCAAGGAAATGATGATTTGTTATCTCAACCTAATCTTCAAAATACCTTCCTATGAAAAGCCAATCAGAATTAGTAGAATTATGGAATCGTAAAGCGGCGGTAGTAAGAAAATGGTGCTTAATATCTACTACAGCAGCGGGGTCTGGTCACCCCACCTCCTGTTTGTCTGCTGTAGACATAACCACTGTTTTATTTGATAAATACATTAAGTATGATCTTAAAAACCCCTTAAATAGTAATAATGATCGTTTTGTATTGTCAAAGGGTCATGCGGCCCCATTATTATATACTTTGTTTGGAGTCGCAGGTGCTTATCCCTTAGAGGAGTTAAAGACACTGCGTAAGTTTGGAAGCCGATTTCAAGGTCATCCTGTTCCAGATTTTAAGTTTACAGAAGCCGCTACAGGTTCTTTGGGGCAGGGACTTTCTGTTGCAGCAGGTTTAGCTTTATTGGCAAAAAGGGAGAATAAAACATTTAAAACATTTGCACTGCTTGGAGATGGTGAGTTGTCTGAGGGACAGAATTGGGAAGCTGCTAACTTTGCTTCTTACCATCAGTTAGATAATCTTATTGCAATTGCCGATATAAATAGACTAGCTCAAAGCGGGGAAACCATGTTTGGTCATAATTTAGTATCCTATGAAAATCGCTTTCGTGCTTTTGGGTTTAAAGTAATTACAATTGATGGACATGACATGCTAGCATGTGATCAGGCTCTACAAACGGCTGTTGCTAATAATGATGGTAGCCCCACGATTATCATAATGAAAACTTACAAAGGTAAAGGGGTTTCATTTTTAGAAAATTCTGATCAATGGCATGGTAAGGGGCTTGATAATGAACAGTTGAAAAATGCACTTGAAGAAATTGGGAATGTAGATGACCAGTTAAAGTTTGAGTTGAAGAGAGTTCACGTCACTGAGGGTGAAACTCTTAAAAATGATGATGTCTCATTGGATTTTTCCTTCAATCCCGGTGAAAAAACTAGCTTGAGGAAGGTCTTTGGTGAGTTTCTTGCAGGATTAGGTAAGCAAAGGTCCGACCTGTGGGTTTTAGATGCAGATGTCAAAAATTCAACTTACACTGAAAAATTTTGCGAGACACTACCTGAACGTTTTGTGGAGTGTTTTATAGCTGAGCAAAATATGGTTTCTGCAGCCGTAGGATTATCTCGTCTGGGGAAAGTGCCATTTGTCGTAACTTTTGGAGCCTTTCTTACGAGAGCCGCTGATCAAATACGCATGGCGAGAGTATCCAATGCAAATATAAAATTTATAGGTACCCATGTAGGTGTTTCTATAGGAGAAGATGGACCTTCCCAAATGGCACTGGAAGATATAGCTCTGTTTGGAGCCATTCCTGACACAATAATTTTACAACCAGCTGATGCTATGGCGGTTACTAAACTTATGCCATTAACCTTAATGCATGAAGGTTTTAGCTATATGCGTATTTTACGTCCGGAAACACCAATTATTTATTCAAATCTCGATGAGTTTAGAATTGGAGGATCCAAGGTGTTACGAAAGACATCAAATGACCTTTTAACCATTGTAGCAACGGGTATAACAGTTTTCGAAGCACTCAAAGCTGCAGATAGTTTGGAGGCTGATGGAATTCATGTGAGAGTCGTAGATTGTTACTCAATTAATCCAATCGACAAGAAAACACTAAATAATTGCCTTAAGGAAACTGAACGACCAATAATAATTTCAATTGAGGATCATTTTGCTCATGGTGGAATGGGAGATTTTATCGGCTCAGCCTTAAATGGGACAATCAATTCTAAAATCATCAAAAAAATGGCTGTAGAAAAGATTTCTCGATCTGGTTCTATGGATAAGCTTTTAGGTGATGCAGGAATTAGCTATTTACATCTAGTAGAAGAAGTTAAAAAGTATTCCTAAACACATTTGGTGCTTAAGTAAAATCCGGCGGTTCTGTAACTTGATATTTAAGCTAACCTAGACTGACTATGGGAGAATTTTATTTAATATAACATTTAGAAAGCACAGTTGTCTTATTACTGATGGTCTAAGAATTTTGAGGCTTATCTTCTTATGGCTGAATGGAATCTACGGGTGTTAGCTGTCATAGTTGAACCTTATAACAATAATGTAAGTTCATGTTCATATTATATTATCCATCTACAATAGTATGCAAGCAAATATATTACTAATGGGAGCATCCGGATCTTTGGGTTTGGAAATTGCTAAAAGACTAAAGCGAGATGCTATTCCGTTCAGAGGTCATACCACCTCTTCTAGCGGTTTAGAAAAGCTTAAACCTTATACCGATGATATTTGGATTGCAGATCCGGTTGAGAATCCAAAGAGTGTTGTGGGGATTACTGACGGTATAAGTACTGTAATTTCGGGCATGGGTAAGAGCGTTAGCCTCTTTTCAAATTCCGCAGATTCGTTTTATGAAGTTGATTATCTTGCAAATGCTGAAATACTTTCAGACGCTATTGAAAATAAAGTATCCTACTATATATATATATCTATAAAAGAGGCAGGGAACAATGACGAGTTTGCAATTCCTAGGAGCCACAAACATTTTGAAGAAAGTCTTCAGAATTCAAAAATTAATCATTGTATTCTAAGGCCAGTGGGTTTTTATTCCGGCTTACACGATTTAGCAATCATGGCGAAGCACCAGGTCATCCCAATTATTGGAGAAGGTGAAGCAAAAACAAATAGTATTGCACAGGGAGATATGGCAGAAGTGGTAATCAGGACTTTAAAAAATAAAAATACTGGGGTACATATAATCGGAGGTCCACGAATTCATACCCGTTATGAAATGGCCAAGATGGTACAAGACCGATTTGGAGGTAAAGTTATTAAAGTTCCTCATACTGTAGCGAATGTAGGTGCGGTACTACCGCAGATTTTTGATAAAAATTTACATGAGAAAATAGGTTTTTTTAAATATATCATTACACATGATATGATTGGCGAAAAGAATGGTAGCATCACCTTTGAAGAATATCTCAATACAATAGATGAAAATGATCTACCCTGATGAAGCATTACGATTGCATTATTTTAGGAAGTGGCGTCAATGGACTTTCAGCAGCCATTTATCTGCAGCAGCACGGACTCAAAACCATTATTTATGAGGGTGGGAGTATTCCTGGTGGTTCCACGAAAACCGAATCATTGACCTTACCCGGTTTCTTACATGATACGGGGTCGGCTATTCATCCAATGGCTTTTGCATCTCCTTTTTTAAAAACCCTTCCGTTGGAAAAACATGGTCTAAAATGGATTTTTCCAGAAATTCCATATGCTCATCCATTTTTGGATGGGAGTGCATTGGCGGCCTATGCAGACGTTTCTCAAACAGCTGCCCAATTGGGTGTAGATCAGAAAGCTTATTGCCATATTTTTGATAATCTTACTAAAAAATGGGAAGGCATAGCCCCTGACATGCTAGGGCCACTTACCATTCCCAAACATCCATTAGATTTTATACAGTTTGGACTCAAAGCTATGCTATCAGCAGAGCGGTTAAGTAACCATTACTTTCAAAATGAAAAAACAAAAGCCTTTTTTTATGGCGCCTCTGCTCACGCTACTTTACCTTTAGATGCGTGGGCTTCCAGCGCATTCGGGCTAGTGCTAAGTTGCATGGCACATAAATATAACTGGCCTTTTCCTGAAGGTGGTGCAAAATCCATTATTAACGCCTTAGTTTCCTATTATGAATCTATGGGAGGAGAGCTGGTGCTGAATGCTCCTGTTACTGATATGAGACAGGTGCCAAGTGCCAAAACTTATATTTGTGATGTAACCCCTAAACAACTGCTTAAAATCAGAAATACTAATTTGAGTAATTTCTACCGTAAAAGACTAAGCAATTTTCAATATGGCGCGGGAATTTTTAAGGTGGACTGGGCCTTAGATGATCCTATTCCCTTTACCAATGAAAAGTGCCGTAAAGCAGGTACAATCCACTTAGGATATTCTACAGCAGAACTTAAAGAATCTGAAAAAAGCTGTAATGAAGGACGACTTACAAATGCTCCATATGTTCTTTTAGTTCAGCATACAGTGTTTGATGAAACTCGTGCGCCGAAGGGAAAACATACTGCATGGGCCTATTGCCATGTGCCTAATGGAAGTACTGAGGATCGAACAGAAGCGATTGAAAATCAGATAGAACAAGTTGCACCAGGATTTAAAAAGATCATTCTAGCTCGGTCCACCAAGAATACTAAAGAAATGCAAGCCTTTAATCCCAATATTATCGGAGGAGACATTAACGGTGGCAAACAAGACATTACCCAACTCTTCACCCGACCTGTGATGAAAATTTCTCCCTATAATACGTCCAATTCACAAATTTACTTATGTTCATCATCAACACCACCAGGAGGGGGTGTTCATGGTATGTGCGGGTTTCACGCTGCTCAACAGGTGTTTAAGGGACATTTTGAAGGGCTTAGTTAAACCGCTACAAATCTCAAGATTGTATAATCCGCTCTAGGTTAATCATATTATGATTATAAATGAAAAGCTGTCCACTTGCAGCAAGTGTTAAAGCAGATTATTGATCTGATTTATATTAAGCTTTTAATAATTAGTCATACAGGACGCTCTTGGTCTTAAATGTTGCTAACTCCTATTTGCATGTTGGTACTTGGAAGCTGCATAGGGTATTAATAGAAATGATCTAGGTAATGGTATCGGGTCTTTGTGTGGTAGTTGTTAGTATGTCTTAGGAAACTATGAAAGTGGGAATTAGAGTTAATAAATAAAATGAGAAAAAAATTAATGTACCATCTACAACGATTTATTTTCACTTACTCAATTTAATTTCATCCTTTTCTTGCTCGATGTCGTCCCAGCTCCAACCATCATTTTGTAAGTAGGCCAATAGTAATTTTCTTCTGTCACTTAAGCTTGTATCATCACTATTACTCAGAGCAGCATCTGATTTGCTAATGTCATTGAGGTAATTTGTATTGGGGCGTTCTGGCTCATCATCTTTTGGTTCAATGAATGCCGCGGCCAGAGTAGATAGATAATAGGTCATTGCTTTGTAACATCGTTCTACAACAAGTCTGTTTTCAATGTTTTCATCCTTAATTTTATATAAGATGACTGACATGGTTTCATCTAGTGTTACTAGTTGCACTGAAAGAGATTCATAGAGATTTTCAGAATGAAAGTAATGTATCACAGGATAGGCTAGGTGGTTTTGTGCTAATTTTATTAACTCGGGCTCTAGATCTTCTAATTTTTGACAAAATGATTTAAAGTTTTCATGCTTATAGTTGTTTAAAATTTGCTTTGGATTTTTACCTAATCCGTTAATTATTACGCTCACCTTTCTTTTTAGTATTATGGCCTCTATTACTGGAAGCAAGAACGATATACCCAAACTTATGAATACTACCCCTGTATAGGAGATGAAACCGGTGTATATCAGCCACCAGTCAGATGCTGGTGTGTAGTCACCACTGCCCATTGAGGATAACACATATGATGTAAAATATAAACTTTCCACAAAGCCTTGAACGTATTCATTATCAGAGGAAGACCATAAAGAATGAGGGTCAGAATAAACCATTAAAGTATTGCTTAACCATAGCAGAATGATCCAGGTCAGTAATATGAATAATAAGTTTAGAGGTCCGATAAACCTAAGCATCTTACTTCTACCATCATGGGAGGCCAGTGTAAGGGCAAATCGCCAGACTTTTCTTGAAATCCTATCCGCTATGAAACCAGCCCCACGGGGTGCTAGTATAGTGTAGATCATATCGTATATTGTAATTATTGTACAAAGTAAACCGGTGATAAATAATAGATAGGTCATTTTAAATAATGTATTATCATATTAAGTCCGAAGTAATTTCAAACTATTCATGTAGGTAACTGTCTTGCTATAAGCAATGTTATACTTCGTTGTAAGCTAAGTGGATATAAAAACGATTTTGATCCAACTGACCCAATCTCCGAGAAAAAAAGATTGTCCTTACTGAGAGTTACTCGCAGAGAACTCTAAGTTCCTATCTTCACCTGCCTGGTTCGAGCATTAAGGATAGTTGCTAGTTCGAGCTTCTAGTCCGGACTTTAAGTTCTGCAGTAGACACATGTATAGAATTAATGCCTTTTTAATAGCTTTTTAGAGTCTCACAAAACGCTTCTATTCATTTTTAATATTAAATTGGTTAGATTGACCCTATAAAAGAAATGAGCGGATGTCTTGTTTCTCTTACACGGATGTTGGGGTAATCAGGACTGCATGACGGACACATCGAACGAACAAGAAAAAATAGTTTTCAAATATCACAGCAACTTACTTGACGAACTAACGGTCGAGACAATGTGGGCACAGAAGATTGACCCTGCTAACGGTATCTATAAATTGGACAGCATTCCATTTTATGGACCTGTAATTGCGACTGATGACGAATTTTTTGCGGAGTTTGACGAACAGGAACAAAGGTTAACTTTCAGGAGAACGACCAAACATTCTGGTAACTCAATAGTCCAAGTAATTATGATGACTGATGAAATGGATAAGCAGGTTATTCGAGACGAACTCAAGAAACTCAACTGTCTCTCCGAAGGTCTCAACGAGAAGTTCTTTTCCGTGGAAATACTTAAATCCACAGATTATAAAACCATCACGCTTCTACTGGACAAATATGAACAGCAAAGCATCTTAGAATATGCTGAACCTTGTCTTTCTGAGAAGCACCAGAATGACATAACGAAATAATTGGGTACTCCCAATAACTAAGTCTTCGTGTGGCTCATTGAGATCGCTATGAAGACATTGTTGAACAAACCCTGGCATGGGGGATTAGCCTTAGGTTGGGATATTGAAGCCACCCGTTGCCATCATGCTCGGTATGATGGTATAACTATTCGTGGTTATTTGTTATGACTAAATCAGATGTTTCTAGTTTTTTAAAAGTCCACAAAATGGTCACTCTAAAGTTATTACTTAATACTTTACTCCAGCTAACCATATTCTTGAAAGTTATGAAAATAGCTAAGGTTGGGCAATTTGTTCGATAAACACGAGCCTTACATTTATCTAATAACTCAGCTATTCTTCTTGCTCTTTAAAGTATCGTAATACGCTCGTTTGCTTCAATCAGTTTCAAACCTACCCTGATGATGTCTGTGATAATACTCACCACTAATAATCCCGAGGAGTATTTGATAGTTAATGTCTTACCCTTTTGCTTTGTGCTTGTTGTTTTTTAAATTCTTTTTCCGGATCTATGAACTGCCTTACATTGATGATTTTGGATAGATCATTGATATGATCTACGGCTCTAATTAGTGCAATAAAATGAGTCAGGGAGATACCGAGGCCACCTTCTAATCTGGTGATAGTGGTCCTGCTCACACCAGTGTGCTTCGCCAGCTCCTGCTGTGTAAAAGAGCTATTGATTCGAGCCTCTTTAAACCTCCTGCCCAGTTCAGCTAATATTTCTTTGTCTGATTTAAATGCAAAATCCATGCTTTAAATTTAATACATTAAATTCTTAATTCAGCATTAATGCTTTAAATATGAAACAATTTAAGACAATATGGGTTTGTCAAATTATTGGGATTTTTGGTTGTTTGTTTATGGAGTAGAATTTAAATCAAACCATTTTTCTTTTGGATCATATATTTATAGTATTAGCATACTATATGTCTTGATATGTTATTTTAAAATTGGATCAAAATTGCGCCTGTTTTGAACTCTATTTTCCGTTAGCATTTTATGAATATCCTGGTAATCATAATATAGAACTCCGCCTATTTTAGTGAATGGTAGAGTGCCGTTTACTCTTAGATTTTGCAATGTGCCTGGCGAAATGTGTAATATGGTCCTTACCTCTGGAGATCTGAGCCATTTTTTTACAGGTGTTCCAGCATGCTCTTTTAAAATCTTTTTAAACTCATCGATTAATTCAAGTTTAAATTCTCTTAGATCGTCTTTGGTGATAATTTCTGTTGCCATAATCTTTACGTTTAGTTGTAATACTAAAATGTAGAGATATGCTATACTTTTTTCACAAGTAGAGGGAAAGATGGTAAGGATTTAACATGGCAATATTTAAATAGAGCCCTCATTCTCCATCAGTTTCATTCGGCACCTCAACTCGGTAGCTTTCGGAACCCGCAGCGAGAGGAACTCTGTAGCTAATAACCCCTCTTCACCAAAACTTTACCTATATGTTCTGTCTAATCTCATCACTTTCATTTCTTAGGCCAAGTTTTGCTTTCAGGAAGATCCTTTCAATTTTGTGTAAATCCCAATTTATTTCTTAGTAAGTTTTTTTCTTAGTGCATCCATGTCTTCACTAACCTTTTTTTCTATGACTTTAGCATAAACCTGAGTGGTAGTAATTCTGGAATGCCCCAGCATTTTACTAACAGACTCAATTGGGACTCCATTGCTCAAAGTGACTGTAGTAGCGAAAGTGTGTCTAGCTAAATGAAAGGTAAGGTTTTTTTCTACACCGCATAAGTCAGCGATCTCTTTGAGGTAGGAATTAAGTTTCTGATTAGACATTCTTGGAAGTAACGATCCTGTTTGCAAAACTTTTGGATGTTCTTTATAGGTTTCGATGATGTTCATTGCTTGTTGCAACAAAGGGACCTGAACGACATTGTTAGTCTTTTGTCTACTTGTAGTTATCCATAACCCTCCATCAATACCTCTAATTAAATTATCGGTTGTCAGGTTGATAACATCAATATAAGCTAATCCGGTGTAGCAGCTGAAAACAAAAAGATCTCGAACTTGTCGGAGCCGTTCTATTTTGAAGCTTTTGTTTTCGATGAGTCTCAATTCATCCTCAGAAAGAAAGCCTCTTTCTATTTTGTCAAATTTTGGTTTATACTGTGAGAAAGGGTCGTGTTTCATCCACTCCAAGCGAATGGCTAAATTGATCATTTTTCGGAAACGCTCCATGTGTTTCATAATGCCATTATTTTTTAAAGGCTTATGATGATCCAAGGGTTTCCAATTACGTAGAAAAAATTCAAATTGAGTTATGAACCTATAATTGATTTGAGTTAGGAAGACATCTGATGTTTTGCATTTCATTTTAAGAAAGCGTGTCAGGTACTTCTGAGTAGTAAAGTAGTTTTTCATAGTCCCCCAAGCTAGGCTATGTTTCATTTCAGTGTTATGATATTCTACAAGCTTACATAAGGTGTATTCTCTTTGATCGTAGCCCAAGAATTTATTTTTTATCGCCTCAGCATTAACCAGCTTATCTTGTAATATCATATTTTGGTAGTGTTGCACCAGTTTGGCCCTTACCTGTTCTAGATACACATTTAAACTTTTTATTTCATCGCTATTACCTTTAGCTAGTCCTTTACCATTATTCCAATGACTTTCTTCAATGGATTGTTTTATCGAAAGTTCAGCGCGTTTTCCATCCACGGTAATGCGTGCATAGATTGGAGATTTACCTTTTTTAGCTTTGTATCGTCTTAAATAGAAGATAACGCCGAATGTGTTTGTTTTGGTTTGCATCATAATTTCAACTTTAAATTGTTTCGATTTGATGACCCGGGGCACCTGGTAATACTTTTTTTGCCTCCAAATAACTCGTTTTGAGTATAGAAAATATGGTTTAATACACTGACTAACAGCTAATTAAACCGTGATAGGTGCCCCAAATATAAGAAATAAAAAGGGGCACCGAATAGGGCACCTTTTAGATGAAATAAGATGGTTTTAATTGGTAGGATAAAAATAAAAAACCCTCTAAATCATACGATTTAGAGGGTTTTACCAACATTTGTCATGTTAAATGTCGGGGCGGCAGGATTCGAACCTGCGACCCCCTGGTCCCAAACCAGGTACGCTAACCGGACTGCGCTACGCCCCGAACTTATTATTTTCTCTGCGGAGAGAGGGGGATTCGAACCCCCCGGTACCTTTACAGGTACGGCAGTTTAGCAAACTGCTGGTTTCAGCCACTCACCCACCTCTCCAAGGTTCGTTAACCAATATTTGTGTGCTTCAAAAACAGCTTCTTTTCACACTTGTTTGCTTTCTCTCTCGCGCTGTTCCCTAAAAGCGAGTGCAAATATAACTGAACTCTTTTCATTTAACCAAACACTATCGTGAACTTTTTTAAATATTTTTTTTCTTTCAAACTAAAACCGCATTTAACCCGTTTATTCACCGGTCTTGTATTATATAGACTAGCTATTTGTGTGCACATAGAGCTTTTATATATTTGCTCTTTGTCAAATGATAAAAGGAGACGATTAACGAATGAATTGGCTATACACTTTAAGCAGCCTTGAGCTGGTATTCCTAATACTGTTTGTAGTATTCTATATAGCCTACATCATTAGGGTGGTGAATATTGGTAGAAAGCTACAGACACCTTATGGACAGGTTTTTATTAAAGCTGGGTTAAGAACCATATATTTTGCCTTAATCATGGTGGCCTTGCTAGGTCCATCTTTTGGGGAAACCAAAAGAGAGGTGAAATCTGTGGGTAAAGATATTTTTGTGCTGGTAGATCTTTCTCAGTCTATGAATGCTACCGATGTGCAGCCTTCCAGGTTAGCCAAAGTGAAGTTTGAGCTAAAAAATATTGTGGAGGCTTTCAGTTCGGATAGAATTGGTATCATCATTTTCTCTTCCGAAGCTTTTATGCAAGCACCGCTCACTTACGATCAAAATGCGCTGAACCTTTTCATTGAAACTTTGAATACATCATTAGTGCCTAATGCCGGTACTGACTTTGCTCCACCACTAACCATGGCCCTCGACAAACTGAATGACGAGGACTCACCGGTGACGCAGCAAAAGTCTAAAGTTATTGTTTTGATTAGCGATGGAGAAGATTTTGGTGAAGACACTGAAGAAGTGGCCGATGCAATAGAGGAGGATGGTATAAAATTATTTACTTTAGGAGTAGGTACCGCCAGAGGTAGTAAGCTGATGGAAAATGGAAAATACAAAAAGGATGCGAATGGTCGGGATGTACTCACTAAACTAGATAGTCGTAACCTTAAAAGACTTGCTGCAGATACTGATGGTAAGTATTTTGAGATCAACGAAACTAATAATGACGTAACTCGATTGATAAATACAATAAACGGCATAGAAGGAGAGTTAAGAGATACAAAACAGATGGATGTTTCTGCTAATAGGTATTACTACTTTTTAGCGGCAGCACTTTTGCTGATTCTTCTTGACGTTTTGATTAATGTGAAAACCATTAAAATATAAATATGAAACATCTTATTTTATCGGTTTTAGTAATGGTAGGCTCTTTCACTGGAGGTTTAGATCTTATTTCTAAGATCAACCGGATGAAAAAGGAAGCCAAGGAGGCCTACAATAATGCTAATTATGATAAAGCCATAGAGAACTATAATTATCTTCTTGATTCACTGCACCTGGAAGATGATAACATCACTCTCAACCTGGCAAATAGTTATTTTCATAAAAAAGATACGGCCAATGCTTTGAGCTATTATGAGAATATTTCTGATAGCGAAAATCAGGTGGTGCGTTCTGTGGCCCATCAGCAATTGGGCATCATGGCTAATCGTGATAAGAAATATCAGGAGGCCCTGGATCATTTCAAGCAGGCTTTAAGGGCTAATCCTAAAAATGATGAAGCTCGTTATAATTATGAAATGGTGAAAAAGGCCATGGAAAAAGATAAGGATCAAAACGAGGATCAGAATAAAGACCAAAATAAGGATCAGAAAGACAAGGATCAGGAGCAGAAGGATAAAGAACAGCAGCAAAAAGATCAGCAGCAGCAAGATCAGGAAAAGAAAGACGGCGATAAGAAGGATCAGCAAGAACAGGAAGGAAAAGATCAGGAAGGCAAGGATAAAGAGGGTAAAGAAGATCAGCAGAAGAAGCAGGAGAAAGAAGGAAAAGAGAGTGAAGAAAAAGGGGAGAAAGGTGAGAAAGATGAAAAAGGAGAGGAGAAGCAAGGAAAAGAAGAAGATGCTATGAAGCCGTCAGACGAAAAGTCTGATGATAAAATGACGGATAATAAAGATAAGTCAAACTCTGTTTCAGAAAAGCTGAAGGAAATGAAAATCTCGGAAGAAAAGGCCAAGATGATTCTGGAAGCATTGAAGAATAAGGAGAAACAATATTATCAGCAAAATCAACATAAGGCCACCAAATCCCGCGCTTCGGGAAAACCAGATTGGTAATAGGTTTGTTGTGGCCTCAAGGGCGAAGGCCTGAAAAGATATTTGAATAGAGATTTTATAACAATGGAAGAGTTTTGCTAAAGCTCTTTTATTGTTCAGTGAAATCTCTATTTTTGTTACCTAACTATTGTTAGGTTCCCTCATAAAATAAAAAAATATTATGCAAGAAGTTTATATTGTGTCTGCTGTAAGAACGCCCATTGGGAGTTTCGGAGGCAGCTTAGCAAGTCTTACTGCTGTTCAATTAGGTTCTACTGCTATCAAAGGAGCTCTTGAAAGAGCCGGCGTAGATCCATCTCAGGTTAACGAAGTATTTTTAGGTAATGTAATTTCTGCCGGTCTTGGTCAGGCTCCTGCTCGTCAGGCAGCTGTTGGTGCTGGTTTAGGATATAATGTGCCTTGTACTACAATCAATAAAGTTTGCTCATCAGGTATGAAGTCGGTAATGCTGGCTGCTCAAAGTATTATGTTGGGGCAAAATGATGTGGTAGTTGCTGGTGGTGCAGAGAGCATGTCTAATGTGCCTTATTACGTGCCAAAAGCAAGATATGGATATAAATATGGCCATGGTCAACTTATAGATGGCCTTATGCATGATGGCTTATGGGAAGCTTACAATGAGTTCCCTATGGGTAATTGTGCTGATAACACGGCGTCTAAAATGAATATCACCCGTGAGCAGCAAGATGAGTATGCCATCAACTCATACAAAAGGTCAGCTGCTGCATGGGAGGCTGGTAAATTTGCAGATGAGATCATCCCTGTAGAAATTCCGCAGCGAAAAGGTGATCCTGTAATCTTCGATCATGATGAAGAATACAAAAATGTGATGTTTGATAAAATACCATCATTAAGACCTGTATTCTCTAAAGAAGGTACTGTAACAGCAGCTAATGCTTCTACTATTAATGATGGAGCTTCTGCTCTCGTTCTGGTAAGTGAACAGAAACTTAAGGAGCTTAACCTAACTCCTATAGCGAAAATCACAGGTTTTGCAGATGCGGCTCAAGATCCATTGTGGTTTACTACTGCTCCTGCCTTGGCTATTCCAAAGGCCATTAAAAACGCAGGAATTGATAAATCGGCCGTTGATTTTTACGAGATCAATGAGGCTTTCTCTGCAGTAGCTTTGGCTAACATGAAGGAGCTTGACCTTGATCCGTCAAAGGTAAATGTTAACGGTGGTGCCGTTGCTTTAGGTCACCCGCTAGGATGTTCCGGCGCCAGGATTATCACTACTTTGAACAGTGTTTTGGCTCAAAACAGTGGTAAAATAGGTGTCGCTGGCATCTGTAATGGTGGTGGAGGAGCTTCTGCCATTGTTATCGAAAAAATGTAGAATTAACTACTTTATAAAATATAGCACAAAGCCTTTCGTTTACGATCGAAAGGCTTTTTTTCATTTTAATCCATAGTTATCTTTGGCCTATGATTAGATTTATTTTTTGTGCGTTATTAACTCTGCCTCATATTATTTATGCCCAGGAAGAGGTGCGAACCTATTATGATGAGAATAAAACCGTGCTTAAAGAGATTTATCATGTAAGGCGGGATAACCCTAGTCTTTTGGAAGGCGCCTACAAAAAATATTATCCTAGCCAGGAAGTGGAGGTGGAAGGTGCTTTTGTAAATGGCTTTAAAAGTGGTGAGTTTCATGAGTATTATCAGAACGGACAGCTAAAAAGAACTCTGATTTTTGAGAATGGTGAAAAAGCAGGGCCGGTAAAAGTCTATAATGATAAGGGAAGATTGATCCAAAAGGCCAGCTTTAATGGAAATGAAATAGCGGACAGCCTGCATATTTATTATGATGATGGTGCCTTGCGCAGCAAAGGATACTTCATAGATGGAAAGCCGGAAGGCAAACTGTTAGAGTTTTACCCTGATGGTGTAATTAAGAGAGATATTACCTACACCGGAGGCAAGCAAACGGGTATTACAAAAGTATTTTATGAGACCGGTCTGCTTATGAATGAAGGTAACTATAAAAACGGGGTGTTAGATGGTTTCTATAAAACCTACTACGACAACGGTAAAATAGAGACAGAATCTCAGCTTGAAGAAGGAAAGAAAACAGGCGTTTTCAAGAATTATGATCGAAATGGTCAACTCAGGCTGTTAGGACACTACAAAGGTGGAGTGATGCATGGCGAAAACCTGGGTTATTATGCTGATGGCAGCTTAGAGCATGAATTTAACTATGTAGAAGGCAATAAGGAGGGTACATCTTTCCATGAAAATGGGAAAATTAAAGCCACTTACGCTATGTCCAAAGCAAATACCTACCTTACCAAAAAGGATTATGATTCATTAGAGCATTTAATCTCCGTTAAGAAATTTGAGAATGGCAAGCCGGCAGATGATTGGGTTTACTACTACCCTTCAGGGCAGGTGGAGAAAAAGGAGACTTATTTAAAAGGCAAATTGAATGGTATTGTTACCACCTATCATGAAAATGGTAAGAAGGCCTCTGATTTGGAGTTTAAGTTCGATTTACGCTATGGTCCTTATACTCAGTATTATGAAAGTGGTCAGGTGAAAGAAATTCTGCCATTCCACGCCAGTGAGATTCATGGAAATTATAAGGCTTACTATGAAAATGGTCAGTTGAAAGAGGAAGGTCAGTATGTAAGTGGGAGAAAAGTGGCTCTGTGGCATTTTTACAATGAAAAAGGGGAGCTGGAAAAGATAGAAACCTACACCAGAGGTAAGTTGACCAAAACCAATACCGGACCTTTTGAAGAAGAAAAAAAGGAATAAATTTTTAAAATGGTTGGGGCTAATTAAATTTGTCAGCACCTATGAAAGCCCTAAAAGAAACAAACTTCAGTTTTCCCGGCCAGAGCAACTTTTACAGAGGTAAGGTAAGGGATATTTACTATTTCGATAAGAAGATGGTAATGGTAGCGTCAGACAGGATATCTGCTTTTGATGTAGTGCTACCTAGAGCAATTCCTTTTAAAGGACAAGTGCTTAATCAAGTGGCCCAGAAAAACCTTGAAGCCACCAGAGATATTTGTCCTAACTGGTTGGAAGCCAGCCCTGATCCTAATGTGGCTGTCGGCCTTATGTGTGATCCTTTTCCAGTGGAAATGGTGATCCGTGGCTACCTGGCAGGCCATGCTTGGAGAGAATACCGTGACGGCAAAAGAATGCTTTGCGGTGTGCCATTGCCGGAAGGCTTAAAAGAAAATGATAAGCTTCCTGAGCCGATCATTACACCTACCACTAAGGCACACGAAGGTCATGACGAAGATATCTCAAGAGAAGAAATTTTAGCTAACGGCCTTGTTACAGAAGCGGACTATGTGGTGCTAGAAAAATACACCAGAGCCCTTTTCCAAAGAGGTACTGAGCTGGCTGCTGATAGAGGTCTTATTTTGGTAGATACCAAATATGAATTCGGAAAGCTGGCCGATGAGATCTACCTGATCGATGAGGTTCATACACCGGATTCATCTCGTTACTTTTATAAGGAAGGCTACCAACAAAGGCAAGATGCTGGCGAGGAGCAAAAGCAACTTTCAAAAGAGTTTGTACGTCAGTGGCTTATCGCAAATGGATTTCAAGGTAAAGACGGGCAAACGGTTCCGGAAATGACTGATGAGGTTGTAAAATCAATTTCAGATAGGTATCTTGAGCTCTTTGAAAAAGTGACTGGTGATGTGCTGCAAAAGCAGGACTATTCGGAGGTCGAGAATCGTATTGAAAAGAAAATTCTTGATTATATCAAAACTGAATAATGAAGATTTCAGTTTAAGGAATTATAATCATAACTAAACCATAAATAAGGTAATGAAATATACTATAGATAAGCAGGATAAATACAGTTTGTTAAAGCTTCATGAAGAGAAATTAGATTCTAACATTGCACCTAATTTAAAATCTGAGCTAATAACAACTCATGCTGAAGGTGTTAAAAATATCATTTTAGATCTTTCTGAAGTAAAATATACAGACTCTTCTGGTCTTAGCGCCCTTCTTGTGGGTAACAGAGTAATTCAGGAAGATGGTGGAATCTTTGTGTTAGCGGGTCTTTCTGAGCATACACTTAAGCTTATAAAGATATCTCAGTTAGACAGTGTGTTGAATATTCTTCCTACCGTAGAAGAGGCAGTAGATGCAGTGTTCATGAATGAGCTGGAAAATGATTTGAAAGAGGGAGAAGAGGAAAACTGAGTAAACTAAAATTTGTCATTCGAACTAAAAATACTTGGGTCTAATTCGGCAACGCCTGCATATGGCAGGCATCATACTGCCCAGCTTTTAAAGATTAGAGCGCATAATTTTCTGATAGACTGTGGTGAATCTACTCAAACCCAGCTTACCAGGTATAAATGCAAGACCATTCGTATTAATCATATCTTTATCAGTCACCTGCATGGTGATCATTATTTAGGACTTATGGGGCTCATCTTTACTTTGCACCTGCTGCAAAGGAAAGATGACCTTTATATTTACGGGCAGCGTGGTCTTCAGGAAATCATAACTACGCAGCTGAAATATTCTGATACTTCTCTGAATTATAAAATTCATTTTCATGAATTAAGAACGGATAAGCCTGAGCTAATTTTTGAAGATAAGTACCTCACGGTGGAGAGCTTTCCATTGAATCATAGAATAGCATGTTGTGGATTTATATTCAAAGAAAAGCCTAAACCTATTCGGTTAAATAAAGAGAAGCTACCTGAAAACCTTACACTCGCACAGATAGGTACGTTGAAAAAAGGTGAGGATGTCTATAACGAAGCTGGTGAGTTAATCTATAAAAACAGCGATTTGACTTTGCCTCCCAGAGAAAGTAGATCATACGCTTACTGCTCAGATACTAAGTATGATGAAAGCATAATTCCCATTATCAAAGGGGTTGACCTGCTGTATCATGAAGCCACGTTTTTACAGGAAAAAGCTTTTTGGGCAGAGCAAACTTTTCATAGTACCACAGAGCAGGCAGCGGGTATTGCCAAGGCTGCTCAAGTGAAGCAGCTGCTGATTGGACATTATTCCGCTCGCTATAAAGACCTTACGCCATTTCTGGAAGAGGCTAAATCTGTGTTTGATAATACTTACCTGGCCACAGAAGGTGAGTCTATACACATACCTGAATGAAGAACTCGCTAGATAAGAAGACCAATTTATTTATAGTTTTAAGTGGAATATTTCTTACCAATGCCTTACTGGCTGAGCTGGTAGGCACTAAAATCTTTTCGCTTGAGACCACATTAGGTCTAGAACCTGCTCAGATCCATCTATTTGGAGATTGGGTGCTTGATTTCAATCTTACGGCAGGGGTGGTTTTATGGCCAGTGGTATTTGTAACTACGGACATCATAAACGAGTATTTTGGTAAAGCTGGTGTGAAAAAAATCAGCTATCTCACCGTGGTCTTTATCATTTATGCATTTTTAGTTATTACCGTGGTCAGTTGGCTGAAGCCAGCTCAATTTTGGCTGGATTTATATAGCACTGACGATTCTGGTAAGGCCTTAGATATTAATTATGCCTTCAATAAGGTGTTTTTACAGGGTGCCAGAATTATAATAGGATCTTTGGTAGCCTTTCTTGTAGGTCAGTTGCTGGATGTATATGTTTTTCATAAGCTACGAAAAATCACCGGGAGCAAAAGACTTTGGTTAAGAGCGACTGGCTCTACGTTAGTATCTCAGTTAGTAGATAGCTTTGTAGTACTTTATATCGCATTCTACTTACTAGCCGCTGATGATACTCAATGGCCTTTTCAGCAAGTGATAGCTGTAGGTACTATAAATTACATTTACAAGTTTATAATAGCACTTGTTATGACACCATCTTTATACGTGGTGCATTATATCATAGATAAATACCTGGGGAAAGATAAGGCCCATGAGTTAACGGAAGACGCTGCCTCTAAAAGTGGATCGTTCTTTTAAGAGTTTTGTTGCTCTCTTTCTTTTCTAAGGAGCTCCTTCTTTAATTCTGGCTCACAAGGATAGTCAAACAAGCACTTTTCTTTGATGGCACTTACCACTTTGCGTGGCACCATTGCTTCCCAGCCTTCTTCACCTGACTTGATCATAGAAAGAACATTATCAGAGATGATATGCAGGTTGTCTACATTCGCTCCCTGGATGTTTTCCAGTTTATCATTATCAGTAAGGAAGCTGAATAAGCCTTTTAGCTTATCAGGCAGCTCAAAGTTGTCCAGTGTGTAAAGTTGCTCCTCATCGCCCTCTTTTCTGGCTGGATACACGTAAATTTTAACGTTGTTACCAAAGAGAGTACCAAAAGCTTCTAATACTCCACCTCTTAGATCAGTGTAATACTTCTCATCAAATACGCGCTGTAAGTTGTAGATACCCAGGATGATACCAATCTTACGGCCTTTAGTAATTTCAGATAGGTAGCTTACCAGCTTGTAATATTCAGGATAGTTGGAAATCATTACATTTTGGCCCAAAGAGCAAATAATATCTACCCTGTTTAAGAAATCTTTCTCATCAATTTCTCCTTCTGTTCTTAGATCACTCAGGGTAAGCTCTGTGAGTACCACTATTTTATCTCTATCTACATCCGGTTCATTTTTGAAATGTCTTCGAGAGGCCAGAAGCATATCTACATTAACATGAGTCACTGGTCTGAAGCGGCCTCTTAAAATGAGCACGTTTTTCTTGTAAAGTGCTTCAGATGGCTGCATTGCATTGCCATCAGGTCCGAACATGGCGGCATGGGTGAATCCACTTTTTACCAGCTTAAGACTCATCAGCCTGTTATCCACATGCTTAAAGTCAGGGCCGCTGATTCTAAACATATCAATTTCGAGTCTGCCGGGAGTAAGTCCATCCATCAGAGATTCTAGCAGTTGCTCAGCGTCATTGATGTAGAAACAGCCAAAAATCAGGTTCACACCAATTATTCCCAGTGCTTGCTGCTGCAGGAGTACATCGTTGTCGCTCATTTTTACGTGAAGCACACATTCATTGTACTCACCTCCGGGATGGCACTGAAATCTCAGGCCGATCCAGCCGTGAGGCTGATTACTTCTTTTATAATTGAGTGCTTCCACGGTATTGGCGAAAGCAAAGAATTTAGTGTTTGGTGCTCTGTGAGGGAGCCTTTCAATAAGCAGGTCGTACTCATGCTCCAACATTTTCATGAGTCTGGGCTCACATACATATCGTTCACAGTAACCGTATATGGCATCACTAAAGCTCATGTCATAGGCAGACATGGTTTTGGCTATTGTGCCGGACGCACCACCAGCCTTAAAGAAATTGGCTGCCACCTCCTGGCCAGCTCCAATTTCAGCGAAAGACCCGTAGATGTCTTTGCTAAGGTTAATTTGTAGTGCTTTTTCCTTGGTGGTAAGTTTTCTAAGTGAGTCCATGCCAGTTGTAATAAAATCTCAAATTAGATCTGAGATCAATTTTTTATATAAAATTTAACCCTGCTTTTATACATTACAAACTTAAGCATAAAGGGTTTACAATTAGACCTTTTTAACACTTAAAAGTCACCGGTATTATCGGAGAATAATAATAAAAATCTTTACCTAAACTTAATGATACATGCTCCTATATTGCACAGGATTAAGTTATTATTGCTGATTTTGATTATTTATATCGCCGTTTATACATAAATGCGCCTATGCTTCAGTTTTTCTTTTGATAAATGATAAATTGTCCATATTTTCAGCGCTTAAAACTTACATTACATTATGGCAAACCGAGGTGGATTTAGTAGTAAATTAGGTTTCATATTCGCAGCCGCGGGCTCTGCGGTGGGGCTGGGAAATATTTGGAAGTTTCCTTATGAAGCGGGACTTAACGGAGGAGCAGTATTCCTTATTATATACTTAATACTTACCGTGGTGGTTTGTTATCCTATAATGGTAGGTGAAATTGCCATTGGTAGAAGAGCGCAGGCAGATGCCTATGGATCTTATAAGAAATTAGGAGGAAAGAAGTGGGGGATTATTGGTCTTTTCGGTATTCTCTGCGGTGTAATGATTCTTTCTTTTTATAATGTAGTAGCAGGCTGGGCCTTTGGTTATTTCCTTGAGATCTCCTTCGGTAATCTTCTTCAGAATGGTAATTTCAGTGAGTTCTTCGGCGATTATGTAGCTGACATTACTGATAACTTTATATTTTCATTTTGCTTTATGATCATCACCGCCTTTATAGTTGTTAAAGGTGTACAAGGAGGAATTGAGCGTGCTTCAAAGATTTTGATGCCTGTATTATTCATCATCCTTATTGGGCTTATCATATATGCGGTAACATTGCCTAACGCTATGGAGGGGGTGAAGTATTATTTACTTCCTGACTTCAGTAACTTTAAAGGTGAGGCGCTTTATTCAGCACTTGGTCAGGCATTCTTCTCATTATCTTTAGGTATGGGTGCTTTGATTACTTATGGTTCTTACATCAGTAAGAATGACAATATCATTTCTTCTGCAGCCATGATCACGGTGATGGATGCCAGTGTAGCTTTCTTAGCTGGTCTGTTAATCTTCCCATTAATTTTCTCTCAAAACCTTGAGCCAACTGCTGGCCCAGGATTGGTATTCGTAGTATTACCGGGTGTGTTTGAAGCTATGGGGCCTCTAGTAGGTAGAATAATAGGAGGAGGATTCTTCTTATTACTATGCTTCGCTGCTTTAACTTCTACTATCAGCTTATTAGAAGTGCCAGTAGCTTATCTTGTAGATGAGAAAAAATGGCCAAGAAAGAGAGTGGTGTGGTTGCTAGCGCTTTTCGTTTTCTTAGTGGGTATACCAAGTATGCTGTCTCAAGGCGCTGTTGAGATATTCTCAAAGCTTGGATTCTACGGAGACAAAGACTTCTTAACTTTTGTGGCAGAAGTGTTTAGTGATATCAGTTTACCTCTTGGAGGATGCTTAATGTCTATCTTCATTGCGGTGAAGTGGCGTAAAGAAAACTTCAGTGATGAGATAGCACAAGGAAACCCTAAATACAAAGGGTCTTTCCTTGAGAAGTTTATCAATATTATGATTACAGTGATCTGCCCGTTTGTACTTGGCTTCCTGTTTATTAATACAGTGCTTGCCAAGTTCTTCGGAATAATGCTGATCTAGATAATAAAATCTTTAGCCTTAGTTTTGATATTCTCCCATTCTTCAAGAGTGGGAGGATTTCCCTTATCAAACATTTCTATCATCCAGTTTACTATCTCTTTTCTGAAAGCAAACTGATCCATAAGGTTCTCGCAAAAGGCAACTTCACTTTCTTCCACAATGCCATCAGCGTAGACCATGATAATCAAGTCATAAAGCTGATTCATTCTGTCTTCAAAGCCTTCAGGCACCTGAAATTCGATGGGTTTATTGCTTCTGATTAAGGAGGCAATCTGGCGATCTTTCAAGCCATATCGTTCTCCCATTACATAAAGCATCTTCTCTTCATCGGCATGCAGCTCACCATCGGCTTTGGCTAATGCGATAAGGTTTTTTAAGTGTGTCTTCTTATAAGACAGGTATTGATGTTCGAAAAAGCCAATCATTATTCAGAGGTTTAATTAAATAAATCAATATATCTAATTATCTGATAATTTCAATGGTTTAGTCAATTTTGTAAACGCGAGCTACATCGTTTCTATGTACCCTTGGATTAAGGATGTGTAAAAGCTGATCGAAATGAGAAGGATTTATTTCCTTTTCTAAGGTTAGCTTCTTTCCTGGAAACAAGGCATTGACCCGTTGTTTCCTCTGATCAAAATTATTTTCTCCCTTGAAAATAATATAATTGGGCTGCTTCTGCACGCTGTCCATTTCGAACTGGAGTCTTTCCGGGCTTTTGTCAGCACCAAAGTCAAATACTACTTTAAAGTTAGGGTCCAGGTATTTTTGATTAGCTTCAAATTCCTCCAAACCTAATAGGCCGGCATGTAGCTCATCATAATCTACACAGTTAGTACCCAGGTAGTATACAGGTACCTGTTTCACACCGCCACGCTCGCTTTCTACAATTACTGAGGTGACATCAGTTTTTTTAGAAAGGTAATGCAGAGGCTCTATACGATCTCGTTTAGTGAAAGTTAAGGCCATGGCCAGAGTAGCAATGATATTTATACCCCAAAAGAAATTCCAAAGGCCATTGTGTAACTTTGGGTGCTTGATCCAAAACTTAGAATGTTCCACAAAATTGGTCCATCCTATTGTTCCTATGATGATTAGAAATGGATACATAGGTAGGATAAATCGCTCTTGTTTATTAGGGAAAATAGAGTGAACTATAAAGAAAATTAGAATGCCCAGGTACATCATCGGCTCTATTTTTCTTCCCTTTATGTAGCCCCAGATGAGAAATACACTTACCGGAGGAACAAGAAATCCAAAGGTGGTAAGAAGAAATTTAAATGGCCCACCAGTGACATAATTGTAAGCGTTTTCGCTGTTGTAAGTGAAATAACCCACGATATACTGATATGGATAGTCAAAGAAAATCATATCAGGAATAGCTATCAATATAAAAGTGATGATTAGAAAGCCCGCAGTGAAAACTACACTTTCGAGCCACTTTTTCCTGAATAATAAAATGATCCCTAGTCCACCGGCAAAGAGGACACTGTGCATCCTGAAGGTAAATGCCAAACCGAATAAAGCTCCCGCACATAGATAGGGGAGTAGCTTTTTGCTTTCCGCTTTTTCTCTAAGAATGAGATAAAAACCAGCCAAAAGTGGAGGTACACATACTAATTCAGCCAAGAATTTCACGCTTAGATAAGGCATAAACCACAGTATGGTGAGTATCCAACCTACTTTAGCGGCATTCTTTTTATTGGAAATGAGATTCGTGATTTTATAAGCAAAGTAAACGGTTAGCAGTGAATAGAATGCGTGGAAAATTCTTAAGATGGTAGTTTTTGCAATTGAATCAGTAATGCCCAGGTGCTCTACTATCCAAATGATAATGGCATTAATACCTGCATAAGGCATACTGTGCATTGGCGGATGATCCATATTAACCCAGTGCGGAATGCCCTGAGCCCAGCTTTGAGCCACACGTGTCACGCAGAAGTGATCATCATGAAAGGCGTAACCCTCTGAAAAAAATGCCGCTAGTAGTCTTAAAAAGAGTGCTGCCAGTAAAATTGTTCTCAAAGGATGAGCTTGATAATACTGTTTGATAGAGTTATTCTTAAGATCTGCCAATCTGAAAAAATTTAGTGATCGGCAAAGCTAGTTTTTATATTGTTTGAAATCAAGGTTTAAGCGCATGCCCTATTTTAACAATGAAGTGAAAAGAGTCTCAAAGTTATTGACCGTTCTGTCAACCGAAAATTCCTGGGCGGTTTTAAAACCCTCAGATGCGAGAGAGGCCCTTAAGTCTTTATTATGATATACGGCTGTGAGCACTTCTGCCAGGTCCTGAATGTTTTCATCTTCAAAAAGAAGGCCGTTAATTCTATTATTAATCAAGTCGAGATTTCCTGCTAAGGCAGTGGCTATAACCGGTACTTTTAAAAACATGGCTTCTAATAAAGATTGAGAAAGGCCTTCGATTTTTGAGGGGAGCACCTTTACATCGAATATTTTATAGTATGGCAATATGTTCTCTGATGACACCATGCCCTCAAAGAATATGTCATGTTTTAGATTGTTTTCTCTTATAATCTTTTTGTATTCAGCGGTCTCTTCTATGCCAGCAAAGATCACTTTAGCCTTAAAATTCACATGTGCCAATGCTTGTAGAAGCTGCACTTGCTCTTTAGCACGGGCCACACATCCAATAACGAAATCACCGGGCTGAATATCGAACTTGGCTTTGAGTAGTTCAACCTCTTTTGGGTCAATGTTATTGTATTTTTGAGGAGGAGTGCCGTTGTAGATGACCTCTATATTCTTCTCTTTAATTCCTTTGGCCATCAATGATTTTTTAATACCATCACTCACGGCTACGATTTTATCCGTCCCGGTCTGATAAAATACATTCTGAATGCCTCCCACACTTCTGGAAACCTGCCTGCGCGTGTGTACTAATTTAACAGGCAGTTGGTATCTCCATCGGGCGAGGATAGAGGTATACCTATCCAGGCTGCTCTGAGCATTTATTACTTGAATGTTATGCTTCTTAACAGTTTCTTTAATTTGCTTCATGTTGTCTACATCGAAGCGGGAGTCAAAAGTCATAGGGATGAGCCCTACCTTGGAGTTGGAAAGGTTTTTATATAGCAAAGACTCCTTGCGGCAGCCCATAATCACGTTATGACCTTTCTCTGCAAGTCCCTGGGATAAATAGCTGATAGAGTTCGTAGAACCCGCAATATCGCCCTGGTAGGTGAGGAATAAGATGTTCATATCTGCATGTGGCTCTGTAAAAGAGACCGTTTCAATCATTCTTGATTGAAGATATGAAATCCTGTAAGCGGGTTTTAAAACTTAATATTAAGGAATAGGTAGTTCTATGTTAGGATTCTCTCAGTTCCCTGCGTAAAATTTTACCTACATTTGATTTTGGAAGTTCATCTCTAAACTCAATGTGTTTAGGGCGTTTATATCCCGTAAGGTTTTCATGGCAGAATTCCTTCAGTTCTTCTTCTGTCAATGAAGGATCGCTTTTCACTACAAAGATTTTCACTACTTCCGTAGACCTTTCATCAGGTACCCCCACAGCGGCTACCTCAGATACTTTAGGGTGATTAGCCACTACATTTTCTACTTCGTTCGGGTAAACGTTAAAGCCAGATACGTTGATCATATCTTTCTTACGGTCTACAATTTTAAAGAAGCCGTTTTCGTTCATGGTACCCATGTCTCCTGTTCTGAACCAGTTGCCTTCAAAGAAAACATTGTCATTACTCTTATTCCAGTAGCCAGACATTACCTGAGGACCTCTGGCACAGATTTCTCCTACTTCGCCATCGTTAAGTTTATTGCCCTCTTCATCAAAAACAGCCATTTCAGTGCTTGGTGTAGGTAAGCCAATTGTACCTAATTGATGAGTTCCGTCCAGCGGGTTTACTGATAAAACCGGTGAAGTCTCACTAAGTCCGTAACCCTCTACCAAAGGACCTCCAGTAACAGTCTCCCATTTTTTGGCTACGAAATCTTGTACGGCCATACCACCGCCTATACAGGTCTTTAATTGGCTGAAGTCTACCGTCTTGAAATCTTCCTGGTTAAGCAAACCATTGAAAAGAGTGTTAACGCCAGTCATTAAGGTGAACTTGTGTTTTTTAAGCTCCTTAATGAAGCCTTTCATGTCTCTTGGGTTGGTGATAAGTATGTTTTTAGCACCTATTTTAAACATGAAAATGCCATTTACTGAAAGTGCGAAAATATGATAAAGCGGAATGGCTGTGATCATAGTTTCGTGCTTGCCGTCTTCTAACAGTGGTGAGAACCAATGCGTTACTTGCACAGTATGCGCCAGGATATTACCATGTGAAAGCTGCGCTCCTTTAGAAACACCGGTGGTGCCTCCTGTATATTGTAAAAAGGCCAAGTCATCTTGCTTGAGCTCAGGAGCCGTGAAGCTGTGA
This sequence comes from Fulvivirga ligni, assembly GCF_021389935.1. Lineage (NCBI taxonomy): Bacteria > Pseudomonadati > Bacteroidota > Cytophagia > Cytophagales > Fulvivirgaceae > Fulvivirga > Fulvivirga ligni. The sequence continues at coordinate 5,506,375 of NZ_CP089979.1, read as the reverse complement.
CTTTCGCCTATTGATAATGCTTTTTTGAAGGAAATGGCCTGAGGGATATTGTACTTAGGCACCATTTTCTTGATGTGCTTTACAGCAAAGTTTACCAGTTTACCCTTTAAGCCCCCCATGAGATCGCCTATTTCAGTGATCACTATGTTCTTTATGCCGGTGCTGGCTAATACTTTTTCCAGATTGCTGGCAAAGTTAGCCACAATAATCACCGCCTTTACATCAGCATCTTTAAACTGATGTTCCATTTCTCTTGGTGTGTAAAGAGGGTTGGTATTCACTACAATGATACCAGCTCGAAGAGCGCCTATTAATACTATAGGATATTGCAGTAGATTAGGCATTTGTATCGCTATTCTATCTCCTTTTTTTAGCTGGCAGTGGCCTTGAAGGAAGGCAGCGAATTTTTTTGATAAGTGATCCACTTCATCATAAGTGAGAGAAGCGCCCATGTTTTCATAAGCTTCCAGGTTTTTATATTTCTGAAACCCTTCTTCAAACATCTCTGCCAATGATTGATGCTTTAAAGGGGCTATTGTAGCAGGTATGCCTTTCGGGTAGCTTTTAATCCAAGGGAAGTCACTCATAATTAGAATAAGTTAAATACAATCGATTCCGAAAGTACCAAAAAATGAATAAATACCAGAGTATAAGCAAAATTAAATTCTTATAGAATCTCAATATTTCCAGACACTTATTTCTTATCTAATGATTTGATTAAGAATGGTGCAATTTCACTTAATGGTAATATATGCTCAGCCGCGTGAAGCCTGATGGCCTCTTTCGGCATGCCATATACACTGCAAGAATTTTCATCTTGCGCTATTGTCATGGCCCCAGCCTGCTTTAAAGCCAGGAGGCCTTGTGAGCCGTCTGTACCCATGCCGGTAAGTATTATTCCTACCGATTTGCTGGCGGCACATTCTGCCAATGAATAAAATAACACATCTACTGATGGTTTATGTCTATTGATGGCCTCTGCATCGTTTAGGCTTACGCTGAAATGCCTACCGGTGTTTATCACCGTCATATGCTGATTGCCTGGAGCTATTAGGGCCTGGCCTTTAAGTATAGGAGTGAGATCTTCTGCTTCTTTTACTGTAATCTGACAAATGCTATTTAAATGTTCTGCAAAAGAGCGGGTAAAAGCTTGAGGCATGTGCTGTACTATAACTATTCCAGGGCAATTGGGAGGCATATTTTGGAGTATGCTGGCCAGCGCCACTGTGCCACCGGTAGATGCACCGAAGGCGATCACTTGCTCAGAAGGTAAACTCTTCGCATCGTTCATGGATGACCTCTTGAAAGTGCTGTGACCTGTTAAGTTTTTCCGTCTTACCATGGCCTTGGAAGCCACTTTTACCAGATGTATAATATGCTGTTCTGTTTCGGTTTTGCTTTTAGCACCCAGCGTGTTTTTATCAATCACCTCTATAGCGCCGATTTCTAATGCTCTTATTGCATTTCCACTTCCTTTCTCAGTAAATCGAGATATAATTACCGTGGGGATGGGCCTTTGTGACATAATTTTGGAAAGAAAGGTAAGGCCATCCATGCGAGGCATCTCTATATCCAGTGTAATCACATCTGGGGGTTCTTTGCTAATCATTTCTGCAGCTATAAAAGGATCCGCGGCTGTGCCTATTACCTTGATCTGTCGATCCTTGCTAAGGATGTGACTCAGTGTTTGCCTCATCACCACGGAGTCATCTATGATCAGAACTTTTATTTTAGTATTTGGCATACAGGCTACATTTTTGGTCTACAGTATCAGGGTGCAAAAACATGATCAGGCTGTAATAGATAGATTGTCTGATCTTGTACTTCTGCTATTTCATTGGTGAAAGCAGCTTCGTATTTCCTGTTAGAGGAGCCTATTTCCTTGATTTGCTCCGGTCTTATGTCCAGCACCTCCTGCATATCATCTACAACCGCTCCTACTTTTTCATAGTGGTCATCCATAAGTATCTCCATGATGATGATTCGAGTATCTTCAGTGTCCTCAGCATAGTTGAGGCCCAGTTTATTCCTAATGTCAACGATGGGTACTACACTGCCTCGAAGATTTATAACACCTCTCATTTCAGGAGAAGACCGGGGCACTTTGGTAATGGTAGGCACCTCCAAAATTTCCGTAATCATTTTTGCCGGAGCACCAAAATTCTCCTGGCCAAGTGAAAACACCAGATAAAACTGAAAGACATTATCGTCTAAATCTATGTCTTGTAAATTAAATATTGTTTTCATTGATCAAAGCTTGAATTAACCGATTGATATCCAGAATTAAAGCTATGCCGCCATCTCCCAGAACAGAAGCGCCGCTAAACTCAGGCTGCGAGGCATAGTGCTTGCTCAACGGTTTTACCACCGTTTGAAACTGACCAATAATAAAATCTATGCTAATGGCAACTGCCCGTTGGTTGTAATTTAGCTTGATGACCTGAGTGATTTCTTCATCATATGGTTCTTCGTTGAAATAGGATCTTAAATGAAATAATTGTAGCGACATCCCATCAATGATCTGTTTCTGACTAATGGCCGAGGTAAGTTCGTTAGTTTTAATCTCCAGGCACTTGTCTACATAGGGCAGTGGAATGACATACCGATTCCCTGATATTTGTACTACCATGCCATCAATGATGGACAAAGTCAAAGGAAGTTTTATCGTTATGGTGGTGCCTATATTAACGGTAGATTCGATGTTGACTTCACCTTTTAATGATTCGATTTTTCGTTTCACCACATCCATGCCTACACCTCTGCCTGAAATGTCCGTGACTTCTTCGGCAGTGGAGAAGCCGGGGGTAAATATCATCTGCAGCACTTCTTGATCATTTTGATCTTTAGCGGCCTCTAATCCATTTTGCAAGGCCTTTTTTCTGACTTTTGCAGGATCTATACCCTTTCCGTCATCAATGATTTGTATGAAGACAAATGGACCGGAATGATAAGCTTTAAATTCAAGTGTGCCTTGAGCCGGTTTGCCTAGTTTTTCTCTTTCATTACCCTGCTCCAGACCATGATCCATGCTATTTCTGATCAAATGAAGAATAGGATCACTGATGCTCTCAATAATGGCTTTGTCCAGCTCAGTTTCAGAACCTGTAACTTTGAAATTCACTTCTTTCTCCAAGGTGTTGCTGAGATCCCTAACTAACCGTCTGAATCGGCTGATCATGGTTTCAACGGGCACCAGACACATGGAGAAGGTATTGTCTTTTAATCTCCGGGTTATTTTCTCGAAACTTTCTGACAGATCAATAAGATCAGCGGCTTTTAATTTTTCTGCTATGAGCGAAAGCTGAGCCTGAGTGGTGACCAGCTCGCTGGTAAGGTCCATGAGCTCATCCAGCTTGCTAGAAGGTACTCTTATGCTGCTTTCTAAAATTAATTTAGGCTGCCCGTTTGATTGGGGCTTTGGTTTCGTACGCTCGTTTATATAGGTTTTGGCTAGTTCTTCTATAGTTTCATAGCCATATATTTCAGCGTTAATCGGCTTACTGAGTAAAGATAATTTGAAACCGTCCAATTCAAGCAGGCTTCCCTCGCCAATGGTTTGAATGCTTAGCTCGCACTGATCCTGAGCAAAAATGAAAACGTCTTCTATTTCTGACTCTGGTTCGGAGGTTGCCAATATTATTTCAAAGTCAGTGAAGCAAAGCTCAGGATTCAGAGTGTCCCAGTAGGGTGCCTTGCTAAGTGATGGTAGCACTATACCAGTTCCCAGGCTAATCACATCATCTACCAGATACAGTGGATTAGTGCCATTTTGAAATATGGTAGATTTCGGCTGAATAAGGATGTAGTAAGTAGTAATTACAGAGGGTTCAGCATTTGGGATATATTCAGCTTCCAGTTCTTCTCCTATTAATACTTCAATTCGGGCATTTATCTTATCATGATTGGCCTTGTTTCTTGGGATTGATAGCTCCTGATCATGCAGAGTGGCTTTAATATGATCCAATGCTTCAAAAGTGATGTTTAGAATTTCTTTGGTGGGCGCTAGCCTGTGGTTTCTTATTTCATCATAAATACTTTCCAAATGATGTGTTACGGTACTTATGGTATTAAATCCAAACATGCTTCCACCGCCTTTTAAGGAATGTAGTATTCTGAATATTTCTTTTACATGCGCTTCATTATGCAGGTCTTGTTCCTGGGCAAGCAGAGCTTCTTCTAAATCAGTGATCAGCTCCTCAGCTTCAAGCAAAAAAGTCTTTTGGAGTTGATCCATAGTTTATCTGATTACTTTCTTCACTACCGCCAGTAACTTGTCATGTTCAAACGGCTTTACCAGCCAGCCTGTAGCACCCGCCGCTTTTGCTTCCTCTTTCTTTACGGCCTGAGACTCAGTGGATAATAGCAGAATGGGAACCTTGCTATAATTTTCATGAGATCTCACCTGTTTTATCAAGGATATACCATCAAGATTAGGCATGTTCAAGTCAGTGATAATCAGGTCGATATGTTGGCCATTTAGCTGTTCTATTGCCTTGTCTCCATCTGCAGCGATGATTACCTTATACCCGGCATTGCTCAGAGTAATATCAATGAGTACTCTTATGCTATTAGAATCATCTACTGCCAATATAGTTTTACTCATGGTTAAAGCCTTTTATAGTTCTATTAATGGTTTTAAACCTGTTACCTCAATGAGTTGAAGTTGCTCTTCAGCAATTTCTGAATTCAAGGACAGTTCAATATTTAAGGTTTTACAGTGCTCTGTAAAAGCCCAAAGTATCTGTAAAAAACTCAGGTCTATGATGTCAGAATTCTGGATACTCATTATTAAGGTTTCGTATTTTTCAAATTCGATTTTATCTAATTCTTGATGGATTTTCGTGGCATATGTAGAAGTTAAGGAGCCCGTAAAAAGAACCTGTAGACTTCTTGATTTAACATCCGGTTTTAGTTTTACTATTGCTTCCATATTAAAAAAGATCAACTGAAGAAGAGTCATCTTGAACGGTGCTCAGATAATCACTAATTCTATCTATTGTCACGGTATGGTCTTCCAGGTATAATTCCATCACTTTGCGTTCAGAAAAGGTAGAATATGTCTGCATGATAGCATTTTCTGCTGCAGTGACATCTATGAACTGCAGGTGCTCATATTTATTCTGAAGGATGAGATAATGAATTTTAAGATTATTTTGAAAAGAGCTGACCATGTCAATAAAATCACCTCTTATGCTGAAGCTATAGTCCAGCATAGAAAGATAGCGATTGACTATGTCCATCTTTTCCTTCAGCTCTTTGATAGCTACCCCCATTTGAAGAAGGTTGAGCTTAAACACTGAAAAACCAGACAACTTGTGAGACGACTCAATATTAAAAGGTGCTGCTTCACCTATTTTATTATGAATATCAATGACATGGCTTACTTTCTGATGAAGGAGATCAAAATATTGTAGTTCTCTAATAACGGCATGAACAGCTTTTTGATGTTCGGGGTGGGCGTAGGTAATTGAAGAGAAATTTCTAAGGTAGTTAGATATGTAATGAAATTCTGATTGGACAATGGCCGTAAGGTTTTTCAGAATATCATCTACCTTGCTCAGTTGCTTTTTAATTTCAATTGATTCTGTAGTCATATTTAAAATAAGCCTGAAGGCGGCTGATCACACTATGACAGCTTGGCCCAAATGATTCTATATTAATATAATCATTTGTGGGCGGATTTAAATGGTAGGCTACCTTGTTTTTTACGGCTTATGCTGATAAAATGACTTAAACAGTCAGAAGAATAGGGGGCAGGAATTGAATTTTATTATTCAAGGCAAAAAAAATCCCAACAATTGCTCAGCAATAGCCGATTATCTGTTGGGATCATTATGATTTAAATGCTATTATTTACTTTCTAAAAGTGCCGCTGCAGCCTCATCTGTATACCAAACCAGGTTTCCATGGTCTGGCTTAATAAGTTGAGAAGGCAGTTCCAGAGGATTATATTCTCCTTCAATAACATTCTTCAATGTTTCAGCTTTTCCTTCACCATAAACACCAAAGAAGATGTTCTTAGCCTGATTGATTAAAGGTGCTGTTAAAGTAATTCTATCAGAATTTAACTCCATATTATACCCACGATCTACCCATTTCTCCTTTTCATGGATCACTCCTGAGCCTGGGAATATACTGGCAGTATGCCCGTCGGCTCCCATGCCTAGTAAGATTAGATCAAATACGGGGTCACTATCTTTAAAATGGTTTTTCAGCTCTTTTTCGTATTCTTCCGCGCCTTGTCTGGGATGAACTTCACTGTTCATTCTATAAACATGGTCTAGAGGAATAGGAATGAAATCCAGAAAAGTGTCCCATGCCATTTTAGCATTATTATCTTCATGATCGAAGGGCACACATCTTTCATCACCCCAGAAAATGTAGGTTTTATCCCATGGGATTTCATCAACTAAAGGCTTTTCCTTCAGTAGATTATACAAAGGAATTGGTGAGCTACCACCGGTTAAGGCTATGGTAAATCTTCCGTTTTCCTTTACACTGTTTAAAGCAATTGTTTTTAAATCTTCGGCCATTGCTTCACTAGCCTCGATTTTATCTTTATAAACTTTAATCATATTCTATTTTTTAAAGTACGAGCCATGTTCTACCATCTCTTTCTAGTAGGTCATCGGCTTTTTTAGGTCCCCACGATCCTGCAGGATAGTTAGGGAAGTCTTCATCTTTGTTATTCTCCCAGTATTCTAAGATAGGCATCACTATTTTCCATGCAGCTTCTACCTGATCTGCTCTCATAAATAAGGTAGAGTCTCCTTGCATTACATCTAATAACAATGTTTCATAAGCTTCAGGTGTTGCTTCAGAGAAGGCATCATCATAGTCGAAGTTCATTTCTACATTATTCAGAGACATTTTAATGCCCGGTTTTTTGGCCTGCATACACAATTTTATGCCCATAGTAGGTTGGATGTGGATTACCAAGCGGTTAGGAATGGTGTTCGTAGCGTCACAAGGGAAAAGCTGATGAGACACCGGCTTAAACTGAATGGTGATGGACGTATTTTTCTCCGGCAGACTCTTTCCTGTTCTTAAATAGAATGGCACATCTTTCCATCTCCAGTTATCCAGATACACCTTCATGGCTGCATAGGTCTCTGTGTTAGATTTCTCATCAGTACCTTTAGCATCTCTATAACCTTCTATAGTCTCTCCGTCTACTTTACCGGCAGTATATTGTCCTCTTACGGCATTGTCTTTCACTTTTTCTTCCGAAGAAAACGGGCGAATGGCATTCAGTACATCCACTTTTCTGTTCTGAATCTCATCTGCATGATAGGTGATGGGTGGTTCCATGGCTATCATACACAAGAGCTGAAGTAAGTGGTTTTGGATCATATCTCTTAGGGCACCAGACTTATCATAGTAGTTTCCTCTGTGCTCTACACCTACCGTTTCAGATACGGTGATCTGTACATGATCTATGTAGTTTCTATTCCATAAAGGCTCAAAAATGGCATTGGCAAATCTGAAAGCCATGATGTTCTGAACGGTTTCCTTACCCAGATAATGATCGATTCTATAAATCTGACTTTCAAGGAAATGCCCACGAAGCTTTTTATTCAGGTGCTTGGCTGACTCATAGTCTCTACCAAAAGGTTTTTCTACCACTATTCGGCTGGTCTTCACATTGTTGGCAATACCAGAAGTATTGATGTTTTGAGCAATCGGCTCAATGAACTGCGGAGACACTGACAAATAGAAGATTCTGCTGGCAGAAGTATTCCATTTCTCATCGTAGCTATCCAGCTCTTTGGCCAGACCTTTATAAGCTTCAGGATCTGTAAAATCTGCCTTGTAATAAGTAATGCTTTCAGACAGCGTGTCCCAATCCCCATTACCCTTAAAGTCCTGTCTCGAGTGCTCACTAACGCCCTCCTTTAGGATTTCTCTCAGGTCATCCGTAGTTCTGTCATGGTGGCTAACACCTACCATGGCAAAATTATCGGGTAGCCAATGATCCAGCATAAGGTTATATAGTGCGGGTACCAACTTGCGCTGGCTAAGATCTCCCGAGGCACCGAAGATTACCAATACGGTAGGTCCTGGCTTTTTTATTGAATCAATCATCATGAGATTAATGAATTTTTTTAAGGGTCTTATTTATGATTATTTCCAAATAGTATGGAATACACCTTCTTTTCCTATTCTTTCATAAGTATGAGCACCGAAGAAGTCTCTTTGCGCCTGGATCAGGTTTAGAGGCAACCAGCTGCTTCTGTACAAATCAAAATATGATAATGAAGCCATGGTAGCAGGCATTGGAATCTTTGCATCCATTCCTAGCTTAATAGCTTCTCTAATATCTGTTTGGTAGCTGCTTAGTTTTTCTGCTAACCCACTGTTGATCATGATATTATCTAAAGACTCATTTTCAGTGAAGGCTTGTCTGAAATCTTCAAGCATAGTGGCTCTAATGATACATCCACCTCTCCAGATCTTAGCTACTTCGGCCATGTTTACTTCATAACCGTACTCTGCGCTGGCCTTTTTGATCATAGCAAACCCCTGAGCATAAGCTGTGATGTAGGCAAACTTCAGCATGTTTTCTACGTGCTTGATCACCGTTTGCTTATCAGCATCCATTTTATATTCTTCTACAGGGAATACCTTGCCAGCGGCCACACGCTCTTCTTTAATGGCAGAGATATCTCTTACCACTACAGCCATGTCAATGGTAGGAGCGGCAACTTGCAGATCCATTGCATTTTGAGAAGTCCATTTTCCTGTGCCTTTAGATCTAGCTCTGTCTAGAATATTATTAAGAATAAGTGCTTCGCCATCGTCATCTTTCTTAGCGAAGATGTCAGCGGTGATTTCCATAAGGAATGAATTTAATTCACCTTCATTCCATTCAGAGTAAAGCTTTTGTAGCTCACCATCCGTAAGGCCTACGCCTTTCTTTAACAGGTGGTATGACTCTGAAATTAACTGCATAAGTGCATACTCAATGCCGTTATGCACCATTTTTACATAGTTACCAGCACTTTTATGACCTATGAAAGTAACACACGGCTCACCATTTACTTTGGCCGCCGCAGCTTCTAAAATAGGTTTGATCATGTCATAGGAATCAGCGCTGCCACCAGGCATAATACTAGGTCCTCTTCTGGCTCCCTCTTCACCACCGGAAATACCCACACCCATGTAATGGATGCCTTTCTCAGTAAGTGCAGCATATCTTCTGTCCGTGTCTGGGAAGTAAGAGTTACCTCCGTCCATAAGAAGATCACCTTCAGATAGGAGCGGAGTAAGCTCGGCTATCACAGAGTCTACAGGTGCACCTGCCGGTACCAGCATCATTATCTTTCTAGGAGATTTTAATGATGAGATAAATTCTTCTGCACTGGTAGTAGCTTTTACATGTTCTTTTTCAGACTCAGCCGTTAAAGATGAAACCTTTTCAGGGTCTTTGTCTAAACCTATAACGCTGTAGCCGCTATCGGCAATGTTTAATAATAGGTTTCTACCCATTACCCCAAGACCTACCATTCCGAAGTCATAACCTGTGTCGCTCATTTTTTTAAATTGTTTTCTTCTGTTTGAATTAATTTTTGTAATCTTCGCTCAAACCTACCTTCTCCAATATATTTAGCCTTTAGAAAGGCATTTACTATCTCAGTAACCAAAGCTGTACCCAACACCCGGCCGCCCAGGCATAAAATGTTCATATCATCATGCTCTACACCCTGATGTGCAGAATACGTTTCTGTGATCAGAGCGGCTCTTACACCAGTAAATTTATTAGCTACAATAGATGCGCCTACGCCACTACCACAAATGGCTATGCCTTTGTCAATTTTTCCTGAAGACATGGCCTCTGCCAAAGGGATAATTTTATCAGGATAGTCGTCATCTTTATCATAGGAGGAAGCTCCAAAATCTATAATTTCATATAGAGAGGCGTCTAGCAGGGATGTTTTTAGTTCTTCTTTGAGGTCATACCCTCCGTGGTCTGCTGCTAGTCCTATTTTTAACATAGCGGGTGTTAATTGGTGCTAAGTTTTATACACCTCAAAGTAAGGAAAGGTTTTAAAAATATGTACCACATACGCAGATAATTATCATATAAATTTTTATAGGAGGTTTATTTGTGAAATTTATAATATCCGCAATGTTTAAGGCAGGTTAGGAGCCCGCCTTTCTTTTAATAATGCTTAGTGATTTTCTGGTAAAATAGTATTGGTGAAAGCGTTACGCCACCACCAATTCCTTATTATACTTATTCTTATACCCCAAAGGAGTAACTCCGGTGAATCTTCTGAATACTTCTCTGAAGGCTTTGGTGTCATTGTAGCCCACATCGTACATCACCTCGTTAATGGTCTTTCTGCTGCTTTCCAGCTCTTTTTTAGCGGCTTCTACCTTCACACGCTGCATGTATTCTACTACTGTATTTCCTGTGGCTTTCTTGAATCTGCGTTCAAAACTTCTTCTCCCTACACCTACCATGTCGGCCAGGTCACTTACCTGCATTTTCTCGGTGTAGTTCTCTTCAATATGATTTTGAGCTTTAATAACCTGATCATCAGAATGTTCTTTAAGTCCTTTGAAGATGATGAAGGGCGCCTGGCTATCTCTGTCAAAGTCTATTTCAAAGATCTTTGAGGATAAAATGGCCATTTCTCTGCCGGCAAATTTCTCTATCAAATATAGATTAAGGTTGAGTGAAGAATATGCGCCTCCGCTGGTGTAGGTGCCTTTTTCATCTGTAATCACCTTGTCATCTACCAGATTCACTTCTGGGTATCGGCTTCTAAACTCATCGGCCATGAGCCAGTGGGTAGAGCAGCATTTGTTCTTAAGCACCCCTGTTTTAGCCAATAAAAAGGCACCTATGCATAGGCTGGCCACTTCGGAACCATTTTCATAATGATTTTTTATCCAGGGGATGAAGTCCGCATTGGCCTTTAATATTTCATCTACGTCTCCGTGAATGGCGGGCACTATAATCATGTCTGTATGGCGCACTTCATGGATGGTGACATCTGGTGTTACACTAAAAAAGCCATTGCTGGCATAGCTTTCCATGGTAAGGCCTACCAAATGAAGATCAAAAAGAGGTTGCTTTCCTTCGCGCTCCAGCTGAGCGTTGGTCATGGTAAACATTTTAAAGGTGGCTTCCAGATTACTAAAGCTGGTATCGCCTTGCGGTATGATCAGAGATATGTGTTTCATAATTTAAGTGAGTTTCATAGTATCAAAAATAGCATCCCTTACGGTCGTGATCAACCCCATAGATAGACGGGTTTGCACCATGCATGAAATAATTATAGATACAAACTTTGTATATGATCACTTCAAATACCAAAAACATAGTATCTCAATTTAAAGAATCTACAAGCCAACTGATGGCTCGTATTGAAAAATTGAGCGAGAAGCAACTGAACCTCAAGCCGTTTGAGGGTAGCTGGTCCGTAGCCCAGGTGGCCGACCATTTATACCGATCTTATAATCTGGCAGACGGAATTAAAGTTCCGGGAGAGAAATGTACAAGAGATCCTGAACAGTTTGTGCCAGACATCCATAGTGATTTCCTTGATTTTACTGTAAAATATGAATCTCCTTCAATGCTTTTGCCATCCGAAGGTTTTATTAAAAAGGAAAAACTCTTGGCAGATTTAAATGAACGACTGGCTAAAATGGAGGAGGCTCTGAGTACTACAGACCTTGAAGAGATATGTGTAGTGGATCATCCTGGCTATGGAGAGCTGACCAAATACGAATGGATAGATTTTATGGTTTGCCATACCAAACGCCATCTACACCAAATAGAGCATATAGAAACTTACATTAACTAACCGCTTATGGTAGAAGTTTACAAAACCAATTTAACTAACAAGAATAAAGCAGATGCTTTAATCACGCTCATGGAAGATCTTTTTCCTGAATTTGAAGTCAACTTTGATCTTGACGACTGCGACAATATTTTGAGGGTAAAAAGTTCGGTCTGGATTGATAATAGCAAGGTAATATCCCTTTTAAGAGAACAGCAGGTAGTGGCTGAACCGCTACCTGATGATGTATTTAGTTTACCCATGTTCATCTTATGATACCTAATAATATACAAGCAATCGAAGAGCCGCTTCACTTGGGGTGTCTGGTAAAAAAGTATGCCATTCCGGGGAAGATGGATTTAACCAGTCAGTGGATTGAGTTTCTTCGCTATTTCCCTAAGCTCAAGTCTGGTAATCTCAGCATGACTTATGGCGTGTGCTGGCATATCAGCGACGATGAAATGGAGTACTGGGCTGCCACTAAAGTTAATCCTGCTGATCAGCTACCTTCAGAATTTGAGCACAGAAGCCTGAAAGCTCATGAATATGGAGTTTTTCTGCACGAAGGTCATGTTAGTGAGTTGAGTAATACGGTAGATGCTATATTCAAAGGCTGGGATGAAGCATATGAATATCAGCCAGATTTTAATAATCGATTCTTTTTTGAAAAATATGGACCATCCTTTGAGCCACAAACAGGTCTTGGCGGGGTTGAAGTGTGGGTGCCAGTAATAAAACAATGATGAAAATAAATAATAAAGTAAAACTGATCCGAACCTATAACGAGTGCTTCATTACCAACGATTTTGATAAAATTTTAAGCCTGGTTACTGATGATGTTGAATGGGAGGTAATAGGAGACAGGCATTTGAAAGGTAAGGAAAAAATGAAGGAGTTTTTATATAGTATGCCTACCGATATGGAATCATCCTTAAAGCTGGATCATATTCTTACTCATGGTTATGAGGCCACTTGTAATGGAAAGGTGTCATACGTGAACAGTAAAGGCGAAAAGGGTGAAGTGCATTTCTGCGATGTCTTTACTTTTAAAGGGCTTAAGGACCCCAGGATTAGCAAAATGACCTCTTATATTATAGAAGTTAAACACTAAGCTTATGATATCTACATCTAAAATATTCTCAAGTTTTTCGGTAGACGATCTGGCAGCAGCCAGACAGTTCTATGAAAAGGTATTGGGTTTTAAAGTAAAAGACAGCGCCATGGGCCCTATTCATCTTCAGGCCGATGGAATTAACCCGATTGTGGTGTATCCCAAACCTAATCATCAACCGGCTACTTTCACTGTGATGAACCTTCCTGTAGATGATATTGATAGTGCGGTGGACGAACTTATAGCCAAAGGAGTGGTATTTGAAAAATATGATGAACCCATAAAGACCGATGCCAAAGGAATATGCCGGGACGAAAAAGGCCCTTATATAGCCTGGTTTAAAGATCCTGCAGGTAATATTTTATCGGTTTTGCAGGAGCGATAGGAAATTTATGTACGGGTTAATAAAAAAGTACGACTAAGGTTGGATGGATATCCGTTTATTTATAGTTTTGCAGACCTAATTAGAAATGGCGCTGTGGCCGAGCGGCTAGGCAGAGGTCTGCAAAACCTTGTACAGCGGTTCGAATCCGCTCAGCGCCTCTAAAAAAGAAAGCCCTGAATTTTCAGGGCTTTTTTTGTTTACTGCCGTTTTTAATATTTTAAACGATAGAATAGGCTCTAAAAGGCAACTCCATAATATCAGCTTCAGAAACTCCTATTGTTTCTTGTATATAATCCCAAACTTTCTCGAACACCTCATCGCCTTCTTCAATAAAGCCTTCACCGTACTCTTCTGCTACTTCACCGTCAGTTAAAATGAGTTTTCTGGTAAGCTCACCGTTATTGTACATTTCAAAATAGTGCGTATCAGATACGTCAGACACAATGAACTGAATGAACTCTCCACTACTTGGGATATTCTGAGCCAGCTGACCGAAATTTGGGAAGATGATAGACCCTTTGTCATTCGAATAAATGTAAAACTGACCATCTTCTCTAAAGCTTGCCGTTGCTTCTTCATAAGCAGGAGCTTCGCTTTCCAGATCTGAAAGCTGTACACCGCAGAGGCTTTCCAGGTCTTCTTTGCTTTGTATTGAAGCATTAGTGGCGTAACCTGTAATGTTATATCCCATATCTTATTTTTAGTTTATTTATGTTCAAATTATAGAAGAATGCCTAACAGCATTCCTTATCCGTATTCAAAAATCTACATAGCAAGATGGCCAGCGATGCACCTATTACAGGAGCAAGAATATACACCCAGAAATGCTGTAGCTGTCCTGAGGCCAGTGCCGGGGCTAGGGATCGAGCAGGGTTCATGGAAGCCCCTGTTATTGGTCCGGCAAACATAGCTTCAAGAAGTACTGTGGCTCCAATGGCCATCCCAGCCAGATTTCCAATTTCTTTTGAGCCGGTAGATACGTGCATGATCACCAGCATGAGAAAGAAGGTAAGAATAATTTCTATTACAAAAGTTTGCCATATATCTCCAGAAGGTAGCGTAGCACCCAAAGTGATGTGGCTGGGAAAGAGCATTTTCAGCGTAAAGCTGGCGGCAAGTGCACCTACAAGTTGCGCAATGATATAGGGCAAAACCTGCTTCCCGGAAAATCTCTTTGCAAACCAAAAGGCAATGGTAACGGCCGGATTCATATGAGCTCCTGAAATTTCACCAAAAGTATAGATCATGGCCATTACAATAAGGCCAAAGGTGATCGCTATGCCCGGATGGGTAATACTCCCTCCGGAAACATCGTTAATCACAATAGCGCCAGTACCGCAGAATACCAGGCCATAAGTGCCTATCAGCTCAGATATATATTTTTTCATGGTTAAGGTGAAAAATGCTGAAGGCAAATAAGAGGTTTTTAACTCAATAAAAATAATTTGAATGATAACTTCGACATGGATTGTCAGAAGGCGGACGCAAGAAAAGTTTTAAATACTAGGTGCTGGTAATTGAAATTTATTGGTTATCAAAGCTTTGTCTAAATTGAAGAGGCGTTAGCTCGGTTTTGGCTTTGAATAGTTTGCTAAATGATTGAGGGTGCTCAAAACCGAGTTGGTAGGCTATTTCCGATACAGATAATGAAGTTGAGCCAAGCAAATCTTTGGAGTGCTCAATTATCTTATTTTGAATGTATTGCTGAGTATTAATACCTGTGAGTTGTCTTAGCATGTCACTTAAATAACGCTGAGAAACACCAAGCTTATGGCTAATTTCTTGTACAGATGGTAATCCGCTTTGCAGGGCTTTGTTTCCATTATAATATTCTACAAGCAGTTGATCTAAAGAGGCAATGGTCTCATTATTAATGACTTTTCTTGTGATAAACTGTCGATTGTAGAACCTGTTGCTATAATTAAGTAGTAGCTCCAGAGATGAAACTAACACATCCTGACTGAATTGATCAATGTTGTTTTGAAGCTCTCTTTCTATTGATTTGAATAAATTGCTGATAATGGTCTTCTCATGATCTGAGAGGTGTAGTGCTTCAGCCACATCATAGGAGAAAAAACCATATTGATGAATTGTTTTTCCTAGTTGATGATGCCTAATAAAATCCGGGTGGAAGTAGATCACCTTGCCCTGATAACTGTCTTCGTTTTCAGGAGCAATTACCACCTGCTTAGGTTTCAAAAATGCAAGTCCACCAGCTTTGAAATCATAATAGCCCTGACCATATTTTACCTGTCCGAAGAACGAATCTTTAAAGGAGATTTTATAAAAGTCGAGTGTTATTTTAGCTCCCATTTTTATGTTTCGCACGGTCGCTTGATCATAATCAACCAGAGCAATAAGCGGATGGCGAGGCCCGGCTTCTCCCAGGTCATAGAGTAAATCAGATATGTTAGTATAATGAATGATATCCTGATCCATTACCGTTTAATTTTGTACAGCTGGTCTGATAACGATGCTGCCCACCTCCACATCATTGGGCTGACTTATGGCATATACCACTGCGTTAGCTATAGCCTCAGGTGATATGGCTATTTTTGAAACCGCTGATTTTAATTCTTCATTATCTATATCATCAACAAAGCTTGTTTTAGTCATCCCGGGTGATATGGAAGTAATACGTATTTTTCCATCAGACTCTTGCCTAAATGCTTCTGATAGGGTTCTAACGGCATTTTTGGTGGCGGCATAGACTCCTTGTAGCGGTGTGATTTTAATCCCTGAGGTAGAAATGATATTCACGATATGTCCGCTATGCTGCTTTTTGAAAATTGGGAGGGCAGCAGCCATACCATTAAGAGTACCCTTAAGGTTAATGTCAATCATATTATTCCAGCCTTTGATGTCTAGTTCGTCTATTCTGCTTATGGCCGCTACGCCTGCATTATTTACAATCACATCTAATTTACCGAATTTTTCCACGGCAAGTTCAGCTAGATTTTGCAAGTCACGTTGTTGTGTTACATCAGCTCGTAGATAAAAGGCTTCACCATGTGCGTGTTTAATTTCGCTCACTACCTCCTGAAGTTGATGTTCTCTTCTGGCTCCCAGAACTACTTTGGCTCCCAGCTTTGTCAGGGTAATTGCTATGGCTTTACCGATGCCGCTGCTGGCACCTGTTATTGCTACTACTTTGTTTTTTATATTTTGCATGATTCCATTTATTGATTCATGCAAAGCTGTGAACCTAATTACCAAATACTGTAGCCAGGTTGGTAGATATTGTAGTAAGATTGGTTACCCGGCAGAAAGCCGAGCGACTTATCAATGATTTTAATTGGGAAACGCCAGAAAAGATACTTGAAGTTCGCCTAGCTTGGTGTAGCCCAAAGCGTTCATATGGATAGCATCATGATAATATACATCCTTATTGTAAATGCTGTAGCCACCAAGGGTAAACTGATCCAGATAAGGAATACCGTGCAGCTCACATATTTTTTTCTGCATATCTACATATTTCACCATGCCTTTTTCATCAAACGGATCATAGCCACCTCTGCCGGTAAAGGCCTTACTTGAAGTGAAGAAATAGATGGTGGCTTTCGGGTTGAGCTCATATATTTTTTTGATGCAGTAATTGATGCCCCCTGCCTGAGTGGTGAGTTTTTCTTTATTATAGTTGTCAAACTCAGTGTAGTCCGTATATTCTCCAATGGCTCTGTTATTTGTATAATCATTAGTGGAGGCCCAAAGTACATATATATCAAACACACCAGCTTCATCTATCTGCTGTTGCATAGATTTTCCTTGTAATGATGAAAACCCGGCACCAGGCACGCCGTAGTTTGTGATTTTCATTCCTAAAAATCTTTCCCACAATACTTTAGCACTATCACTGGGAGGTATTACAGAAACAGAACCGCCAAATACAGCCACAGATTTCCCGTAGTTGGCTGAGGCTTTTGTGGTTGCTAGCTCTGATTTTTGAGCACATGCGGCGCCTGAAATAAATAAAAGTGATAGGAGGAAACACTGAAAGAATTTAGTCATAGTAGCTTTTTTGCTAAAATTAGGAAAGATGATGTGAAATGTGATGGTGTTGAGGTAGATATGTCTGGATAATGCTCTAGGTCATTTTATAGATACTTGATTAATATTATTGAGATGTAGAATAAGACAGCAACTTTAAAATGAAACCATTATCTTTAAAAAATTGTAAAGTCATACAGATGAATACACCAGAGATAAGACTAGAGCTACATAGAATCATAGATCAGATCAATGACAGTCGCTTATTGGAGGCGGTCTATACGTTGCTATCTTCTCAAGATGGACAGGTAAAGTCCATATCCAAAGAAATGATGGATAGTATGCTGGAGGCGTCTGAGGCTGACATAAAAGCAGGTCGTTTAACAGACCACCAATCATTAAAAGAAGAAATTCAATCTTGGAGAAAGAAGTAATCTGGACAGAACATGCTAAGTCTGATCTTCGCCAGATTTATGAATTTAACTTACCATTATTAGGAGAGAAAAAATCCTTTAAAATTATTGATTCAATTATGGCTAAGGTAGAAAGGCTTTCTAATCCTATCATTGGAGGCACGCGCTACATTAGCGATCTTCATCCAGAAATAAACTATCAAAAACTAATCATTAGTAATTATCTTCTAATATATAGAGAAGAAGGCTCTAAAATTTTTGTTAACCGAGTTTTTGATAGCCGACAAGATCCGAAAAAAGTGAGACTCTAGACTCCACCTATTCGTTTGGCTTCAATAGTAATTCTACTTGTTATACACTTAACAATAACCCTCTCATCCAGAATCCTTTACATTACTCACCGTCGGAATATTACCAATTTGTCGATTTTGTTATAGCCTTATTTGTCGGAAATGTATCATTAAATGGCGGTAATGCTATATTTTTAGCACATGCTTGCTAGGTAAATTTGTTATAGAGAGATTTTAATGTTTAACCTATAATTTTTTAAATCTATTTACTATGGCAGTTACAATTTATAGAGATGTAAAGTTTAAAGGCCGCAAGGCTGAGTTGGGAATAGGCGAATATGCCAGAATTCCTATTGGCAATGATTCTATCAGTTCGATTAAGGTAAAAGATGGCTTTTTCGTAAAGTTCTACAGAGATTCTGGTTTTAGGGGACCATACAGAGTGATCTTTGCCGGAGATTATACTTCTATTCCAAATTGGAATGATAAGATCAGCTCTATTGAAGTGTTTGAGCATGATACAGACCTTTTTCCTTTGATCCAGTTTTATGAGCATATCGGATTCAAGGGCTTCAAGCAAAGCCTGGCAGGAGTAGGGCAGAGCTCAGATTATGCATTTCCCTTTCTGAAAAATGATACCATTTCCTCTATGAAAGTACCGGTAGGTACAGCAGTGGTATTGTATAAAGACAAGCACATGAAAGGTGGCCACAGGGAGTTTGATCCGGGGGATTATGATAACCTTAAAACTTTTGGATTTAATGATAATGTTTCGAGCATAAAGATATTACAGCCGGATCTGGAGTTGATCAAAATTGAATATACAGATATTGTTTCAACGCCTACTGGTGGCACTATCACTCTTTTTGATGAAACAACTAATCTCACCGATAAAGATCAGGTTTCTCATCTGGTGTTGGAAAACGAGATCAGCCAATCTATTACAAGATCATTTAGCAGAAGTACCATGGTAGGCATCTCTATTAGTAAAACAGCTACTGTGGGGGTGAGCAAAGGACCTGTTTCAGCAGAGCTTTCAAGTACCATTACTGCCACGCTGGAGAATACTTTTACCATTGGTGAGGAGGAAACTAAAACAGAAACGGACGCCTTTAAGAAAGAAGTTACTGTCACTATTCCCCCAAAGTCTATAGGAAAGGTGATGATGATGCTGTCTCCTCAGAAGACTAAGATAACGGCTATTTATACTTTTGCGCTTAAAGAGAGTAAAAAAACCTTTGAGCAGGAAGTGATCATAGAAGTTGACAGTGTACAAAAAGGAGAAGCCTCAATATCAGTGGATCCTATTGAAGCTTAAAAGCCAAGATTCTATACCTAATCATAAATAAGAATAGTCTCAAAAGTGTGACAAAATACTTCTTGTCATCGCTTTTGAGACTTCCTTTTTTAAGCTGTTTCTTCAACCAGCTCTGCCACCTGAATGTTAGCGATGAGCTTTATGTTTTCTCCTAATCCAAGGCCTCCGGTATCAGTAAGTTTATTCCAGGTCATGCCGAATTCCATACGATTAACAACCCCTGTTACCTCAAAGCCGTGCTTGATGTTCCCATGGCCATCGCCAGCTGAGCCACCGTATTCTACATTAAGAGCCACAGGCTTGGTAACACCTTTCATGGTGAGGTTGCCAGCCATAGCATAATTTTCATCGTCAACCTTGCTAAAAGAGATTGATTCAAAGCTGATTTCAGGGTAAGTTTCTGCCTCAAAAAAATCACCACTTTGCAGGTGGCCATCGCGCTGCGGCTGGTTAGTGTCTATACTGCTAACATCTATAGTGAAATTTACTTTTGCACCACTAAAATCATCACCGTCAGTTTTTGCCTCACCGCTAAACTTGTTAAAAGATCCTGTAACGGTGGAGATCACCAGATGCTTGATCTTGAAAAGGACTTCTGAATGTGTAGGGTCAATCACCCATGTTTTTGAACTTGCCATAATTGCTTTTTTCAATTTGTTATTGGCTCAAAATTATCCTTCTTTGCTATACTAAATATAGTTGTTACCTCTTGGTAAGTAGTTACCTTCGGGTAAGTAATTTGATAATCAATTGGTTATGAATCAGAAGAGCGAAGTTTGCCAGCAGAAGTTGATGATTTCAAGAGATGCCATGGAGGTGATTCAGGGCAAATGGCGATTGCCCATAGTATTGGCACTTACTTTTGGCAATAAAAGATTTGGAGAGCTTCAGAGAGATATTGGAGACATCTCACCCAAGATGCTTTCTCAGGAGCTTAAGTCTCTGGAAATGAATAAAATCATAACCAGAACTTTGTATGATAGCATGCCGGTTACGGTAGAATATTCATTAACACCTTTAGGGCATTCCATGCATAAACTGCTGGATGAGATACTCGATTGGGGTGTTCATTTCAGAAAAGAAATAATGGAAAAGTAAATTTCACCAGTCACCAGGCTCCTGCCTGGTGACTGGTGAAATGCTTATTTTCCATCAATTATTGACTTCTTTATATACTTTACCTCCTGATTTGAAGGTGCCGAATATTTCAACAGAATTATTTGTGCTGTTATTTCCATTCTCTCCTAAATACAAAAAGTTGAAACTCATCTCGGCGGTTTCATTATTGTAATGATAGTTGAAGACGTCAAAGCTATCTTCGTTTTCATCATAATAACTATCAAACTCAAACCATTTTCCATCTTCCATAGGAATCAGGGCATTCAAGTCAAAATCTGAAGTATACATGTATTCTTCATCAGTATTTATGTTGGATATTATTAATATGATTCGGCTATTGTCAGTTGCCTGCGAGCTGGGAGTATTAAACCTTGTGAATTCCAGTCTATGAGTGTTCTGACCGTAAGACGTTACTCTATCATATGGAGACACTGAATACTCATAACTAAAGTTATGCTGAAATTCCTCTCCAGTAGGGTATGTGCCATTGATGGTGCCTTCAAAAGTGCCAATGTGGTAAAGACCATCTTCACCGGTAATTCCTTTGGTTCCTTTTTCCCCCTGATCGCCTACTTCGCCAGTAGGGCCAATGTCTCCGTCTTCTCCATCGCAAGAGAATAGGGTGAGGGAGAGCGTTAATAATAATATAATTGGGTAGCTGTAAGCTATTTTAGATATGTAATGCATGATTTTTTAATTCTACTTTTTGCGTAAAAGAACTTCAGTATAAATCTTGGTGCCAGAAAAGAAGGACCCTTCAATTTGTAATGGCTGTTTGGTAGAATTGTCCTCGCCATCATCGGAAAAAGAAAAATCAAAGGACAAAATACCATCTTGATAGAGAATGTTGTCTATCAGCATGTTATCCATTCTGAAGATATTCGCCTGAAAACTGAACAGACTGTTAGCGCTATCCTCTTTTTCTAATAGAAATGAGCAGTAGTAGAAGTCAAAAGTCTCATTTTCTGCATCATATTCGCCATCAAAGCCGAAATATGGGTTTGCTCTAGGGTATGAAAACTGATTTTCAAATTGGTACCTCGTTATATGTACCCTGCCCCCTGAGTCGGCCGAAGCAAAAGGATCATCGGCATATATATAATGAATTAATTCTTCAAATTCGGTACCATCTGCTCTGTGGCCTTTTACGGTTAGATCAAAATAACCTGCCTCTATTAATTCGGTGAAGCCTTTCGCACCCTCTTCTCCGGTATCGCCCACTTCTCCTTCTAATCCTTTTTTTCCTTTGGGTCCTATTTCACCATCATCTCCGCAAGAGAACAGGCTAAAAGCTAGTGCAAGTACTAACATGGCACGTAGAGTGCTGCTTAAATATTTATTGAAATTCATTCTGAGTAATTTTAAAGTTCTTGATTGTCAGAAATGCGGATTTTACCACCTGAAAAAAATGAGCCCTCTATAAGAAGCGGTCTGTTGTTTGTGCTATAGCCACTTTCGTTCGGGTCAAAATCAACAGTAAAGTCAAATGAAAGCGTGCTATCTGAAGCATTAAAGTTGAAATTAGAGGTCTCTATTTGTGATGTAGACAGGTACAGATAAAATATGGAGCTCGGAGTTATCTCCTTTGCATAAGTGAAGTCTACATAAGGAAATGTGAGTTCACCTTTTTCCAGATCGATATCTGCATTTATAGTCATATTCAGGTTTTCACTATAAAGGTCTGCTGGAGTAGCCACGCGCTGAAGCCTGATTTCGTGGCCAGAAATAAGGTCAAAATCGTTTTGCGCATACGTGTATTCAAACGTTTCTTCGAATTCTGTTTTATCTTTTCTAACACCTTTTAAGGTGCCTTTGAAATAGCCAGATTGAACGCCAACGCCCAAACCCTGGTCGCCGGTATCTCCGGCCTCGCCTTTGCTGCCGGTTTCGCCCTGAGCTCCCTGAGGGCCAATTTCACCATCTTCCACGTCAAAGCAGGAGGTGAGTAGAAAAAAACTGATGAAGAGTAAAAAGATGTAAGGGGGTAGTGTCCCAAATCGATGAAGATGTTTCATATTGATGATAATGTAAAAAATGAAGCTTCAAATTTATCTACATTATCAGAGGCTGAATATAACAAAACCGCCATCGGCTATAATATTCCCGACATGAAAGCTTTTTAGGTTAGGGTTAACCCAGTCGCTCGGCTCCAGCCGAGTGACCCATAAGCATTAGGCCTCTGGCCGATCAACTACCAACTTTCAAATGTTGATGCAAGAGAGTCATCCAGCGAACCGGCCAGAAGCCTCGGAAATAGTAGTCACTCGGCAGGAGCCGAGCGACTGGTAAGTATCAAAAACTAAGTTAGATGTCAATGCTAATTTTAACTTTTCCTCCTAGCCCTTTTTCCACTATATCATAAAGTGTCTTTAAGGTCAGGTTGCTGCCATCATTTTCAACTCTAGAAATGTAAGTTCTTTTCTTATCAACTATTTCACCAAGTTGCTGCTGTGTAAGTTGTTTCTTTTCACGAGCTTCTCTGATCAATAAGCCAATCTTTAGGCCTTCAAACTCTCGATCGAGTTGATCTCTCCGGGCAGTTCCTTTTTCACCATAAACCTCATCTTTTATGGTTTTCCACGATTTAGTTTCCATTTTCCTCAGATTTATTCTGAAAGTATTCATTCATTAGTCTTTCAGCTTTTTTAATTTGATTCTTTGGCGTTTTTTGAGTTTTCTTCTGGAAGCCATTTAATAATATCACTAGTTGATCTCCATCCAAAAAACAAAACACTCTCCAAATATTAGAACCTAGCTGTATCCTAGCTTCATAAAGTCCTTCTGTACCAGTGAGGTGCTTTAGATAAGTGCTAGGTACGCGCTCCAGAGTTTCTATTGCTTCAATTATTTTAAAGATTTTATCCTGAACTTTGATGGTTTGTGAGTTGAGGAATTCTTCAAAGTAGTGTTTGTAAGCAACGACTTCTCTGACTTTATTCATAATGCAAAGGTAACTTAAAAGTTACTATGAATCAAGGGGGGTTCTAGCTCAGTCGCTCGACCCCAGCCGAGTGACCCATAAGCATTAGGCCTCTGGCTGATTAACTACCAACTTTCAAGTGTCGATGCAAGAGAGTCATCCAGCGAACCGGCCAGAGGTCTCGGAAATATTAGTCACTCGGCTGGAGCCGAGCGACTGGAAAGATTAATAAGGCAAATTATTACTATTCTGTTGCTGATGCAGTCTATCCATTAATCTGTCTCTTGGAGGAGAGGAGCGATTATCTTCAAAAGATAGATTGCTTAAATAGGACATCTTGGCTACTTTTTTCTTTTGTGCCTCCCTCTCTTGAAGTACTTTGTTGATTTTTTCAATTAGCTCTGATGAGGCTGATGGTCTTAATTCATTAATAGCAGCGTTGGCCACTATCTCCACATCATCTTTAATCATGGAGATAAGCAGTTGCTTTACTTTTTCCTCTTTCTTTTTTGGGGCTAGCAGTTCAATACACTTCAACCTAATGTTAAACATACCGTGTTCAGCAGCAAATATTAAATCATCGGCATTTCCTTGCTGGCCCCATTTGGACACATCTTTTTCGGTGATATTGCGCAATTTGTGTTTGTATAGAAGCCGCTCTAAAAAGGTCATGATTGAATTTATATATTTTAACTTAACCCAGTCGCTCGGCTCCTGCCGAGTGACTGCACATTATTAATTGTCTGAGTTTTCAATTTCCTTAAATCTGGATTTATCTGTCGGTTTAGGATCAGCCAGTTCGTAATGTTGAGTGTTGAGCTTATCTAAACCTAATAAACTCATGTAGTCATCGGCTATGGCTCGTTGAAGATATATTTTTCCGGTGCCAGCCCAGTGTCTGTCCTGGCCATTTTTCTTTATACCAGAAATCCAGTACTCATCGTGAGTTTCTAGGTCATAAAAATTACCGGTGCTAACATTCAGTTGCTTGAAAGCCTGATCATTAAAGTAAATTGTTCTGCCAGATTTGGAAAATTCCACTAGACCAATCCATGCCTCACCACGATCATTCTGATCTGATTTATGCTCTATATACATGATCTTGTTTTTCATACACTCTTTTTCAAAAACTTCTAACCCAGTCGCTCGGCTCCAGCCGCGTGACCCATAATCATTAGGCCTCTGGCCGATTAACTGCCAACTTTCAAGTGTCTAAACAAGAGAGTCTTCCAGCGAACCGGCCAGAGGCCTCGGGAATAGTAGTCACTCCGCTGGAGCCGAGTGACTGTTTAGCTGTTTAGGCATGCTATACTTACACGCTCTTTTTCAAAAACTTCTTTGCGAGCCATTTTCTTACTGGTTCGTCATATACTTTCAGCAAAATGTATGAAAGAATGACCATGGCTATCAATAATACCAAACCTACTAATGTGCCTGTTACTATTGACACGTTATTTTTATAGATCCACGCATAAAATGCATAGATAAATGGATAATGGATGATATAGATTGGGTAGGAGATGTCTCCCAGGAATTTACAAACTTTAGCAGAGGCCTTGCTCGTTACTTCACCAATGGTGCCCAGGTAAATGACTATCGGGAAGAGTAAAATCACTGATAATGAATCATAAAGGCCGTTCATCCATACGTTTTCATGACCACCAATCCTTGGGAAACTCAAAATAGCTACCAGCAGGATAGACGATATCAGGAAGGTGCTCTTGGTGCGTTTCACGGTGATGGATCTTCTTAGCAGCATACCGGCCATGTAAGGAAATAGCAGTCTGGTAAATCCTATTCTCAGCTGCTCTGCATCAAGCGACCAGCCGCCGATAATGTCACCATTAGGGCTGGTTACAGCCAGGTGAATGAGGGCGGCTCCTGCAATACCTACCAGTATGCCCAGCCCTAGTTTAGACAGTCTTCTGAGTATAAGTGCATGCAGAATGTTGGCCACATATTCAAAAAACAATGACCAGGCAGGCCCGTTGAGTGGATGCATCTCATTCCAACCTCTGATATCCATAGACGGAGGCACAGGAATAAGCGTGTAGCCAATTACCATGATAAGTAGCATTTCCCAAACAGAAGTATCGGCTACTTTAGGGAAAACGCCAGACTCGCTAAAATAATAGCACAGGGCACCAATGGTCATGGCTACTATTATCATAGGGTGAAGCCTGATGATGCGGCGCTTGAAGAAATCTTTCAAGGTCATTTTACTCCATCGGTCATCATAGGCGTGAGCCATTACATAACCTGAGAGCATGAAAAAGAAGTCTACGGCCAGGTAGCCGTGGTTGATGATTTGCTCCACATGGTCGCCGTTAGCGTACCATTCCAGCACATGAAATAATACCACCACTATGGCCGCCACCCCTCTGAGGGCATCCAGAATGAGGAAATGCCGTTTGGAGTCACTATAGGCTGAGCTTGATTGTATCACGTTATTTATTCTATGAGGTTGATAATCAGTTTATTATATCATATTTTGAAGTTTGGCGTATTGTAGTAGCATAATGGTTTTTCCGTCTTTTATCTCTCCGGTGCTGATCATATTGAAGGCCTGGTCAAAGTCATATTCCAGCACCTCTATGTTTTCCTGCTCCTCATCCAGGCCGCCGCCATCGCTCACCTTCATGCCTTTATCGTACTCCGCTATGAAGAAATGAACGATTTCCGTCACTGATCCTGGCGACATGTACGCTTCGAATATTTTAGTGACGTTATTTATTCTATAGCCGGTCTCTTCTTCCGCTTCTTTTTTAATACAATCTACAGCATTATTTTTATCTAGCAAGCCGGCGCAGGCTTCTATCATCATGCCGGTGTCGTTACCGTTTACGTAGGTGGGTAGTCTGAATTGGCGGGTGAGAATCACCGTTTTGCGAGTTTTATTATACAGGAGAATGGTGGCGCCATTTCCTCTGTCATAAGCCTCCCGGACTTGGGTCTCCCACTGGCCATTTTCTTTTTGAACTTCGTAAGTGACCTTGTTCAGTACGTACCAGTTATCAGACAGTACTTCTGTGTTCACTATTTTCACTTCAGCGTTTTTCATGCGGTATTCAGTTGATGTCCCTAAAATCCTTTTATTTTATGATTTATTAAAGCTTTATTTTCAATCTTTTTAAAAGTGGCTTTTCTTCTTTATGGGCAAGTTTTTTATTGACAGTTTGGTGTGGAGGGCTAGAACAGTAAGATACCCATCGCCCGGCAGAGGCCGAGCGACGGGTAAAAGATTGAAGGCTTCTAAAGATGGCTCAGAAGGTATGATTAATCACAATCATTACTTTTTGAATCGCCATCAAAGGTCCAGCCGTTGGTGGCTAATATTTGTCGGGCAGCCTCACCCTCATCACAATATTCCATTTCGCGGGCACCAAATGCTATATTCTTAGGTATGTTTGATAGCCCCGACCAGCCTTTTAGTGTAGCATCATAGTTGGTTATGGAAGGTCCGGCACGATGAAAAAAGTACCTCATATCTTGCGCCGAAGAAATATCCCACGGGCCTAAATTCTGATCAAAGGATAAAGCGTCTAAAAACATGGTGCTAAAATTGGTAACTGAGCTTACATCCCAATTACTGATATCTTGATTGAACTTAATGGCCGATGAAAATAGTTTTGCCATATCCTTAACATTGCTCACGTTCCATTGGCTAAGGTCCTGATTGAAATTGAGACAGATGCCGAACATGTTTGACATATCTTCCAAAGAGCTTACGTCCCACGTGCTAATATCTGCATTGAAAAGATAGGCTGATTTAAACATGTCAGACATATCTTTTACGCTACTTACATTCCATTGGCTAAGGTCTGCATTAAATGTGATGGCCTGGTTAAACATACCTGACATATCCAGTGCGGCGCTTACATTCCATGCGCTTATGTTACCATTAAACGAGGTGGCATTGGCAAACATTTGGCTCATATTGGTCACCGAGCTCATGTCCCAGCTGTTGAGATCCTGATTAAAAGATGTGGCCGATGCAAACATCATATTGGTTCGGGTAGCATTACTCATGTCCCAGTTATCAATATTGCCATTGAAGGAGGACGCTGCGGCAAACATAAAAGCAAAATTGGTGGTCTCACTAAAGTCAGGTACGTCGGTAGCGGTATAAGTGAGATTATAACATTTCTGAAAAGCATTGGCCATGGATAACCACTTGATTTTACCCCACTGAGCTATGGAGATAATATTCTTGACATAGTCAGAATTTCCAAAGTTGATGGTAGGAAAATCACCTGTAATACTCACCGGGTATACGCCTGGCTGAGCATAAACGTGGGTAATGGCGGTGGTAAGGCCCTCATCAGTCTGGCCATCGCCCCAGTCTACATTGTAATTATAATAGGAGGAATAACCAGAAACATAGGGAATGCCGATGGTTTCATTGGCCGTAGTGGTGCGCCAAAGGGTGACAAAAGCATCAGGATTATAGTTAGAGGCTTTGGAAATAATGATGGAGACATTTGCCCGGGCTGTCATTTCGCCATCGGTGGCCGCCACGGTAATCATGTGACTGTTTTTGGTATCGAAATCTAAGCTTTTACCGGCCGCTAGCTTCAACAGGCCATCCTGGCTGATCTCAAAAAGGTCATCATCATTGGTGCTGATGCTGTAGGTGAGAATATTGTCTGACGTGCCTTTTACCTGGCCGATGTCTGCGCCAGCGGCCAGGTCTTCCACTACCGTGAAATATTGATCATCTATAACCACCGAACCTCGAACGTCAGTGACCTCAATAGTGATCTCGGCAGTGGTGCTATGCTCACCGTCAGAGACGGCCACCAGTATGCTGTGCTGCTGACGGGTTTCATAATCCAGCCTTTTGCCAGCGGCCAGGCTGAGGCCTCCATCATCAGCTATTTCGAAGAGGTCCTGGTCGTTTTCAGTGATGGTGAATGCCAACATATCATCCTCATAATCAATGGCCAGCACCTGACCGATGGTCATATCATCTCGCACGCCTTCGCTGGTGGTGAATGTTTGTGGCCTGATCACCGGGGCCAGGTTAGATAGGCCGCCATCATCATCGCTGCCGCAGGATATGAACAAAGAAAAGCCTAATAGAATAAGAAAAAAGTGTAATTGTTTCATAAGATTAAAGTGGATTAAAAAGTGCTCAAATGTAGCAGGGGCAAGGCTGCGAAGCGTTTCAGATTATAAATTGGCACTTGTGAAACCAAGGCTTAATGCACACTGTACTGCGGCGGGGTGAGCTGTTGCTTTTTTACTGAATCCTGATAGTGCAGATAAGCATTTTCAGGGTTAAGCTCCTCCAGGGCTTGCTCATAAGCCCAGTAAGTTTTTTTCATTTGCCCATAAATCTGGATGAAAAGTAACTCATATTTTCTGGCCATTTCCTCCATGTCTTTCTTGGAAGGATGCGAAGGAAAAGTATGCTCAAAAGAAGGCGAATGAAAGCTAAACATCTTCAGCTTTTCTTCCAGTACCAGCAGCTTCTCCCGTTCTGCATAAGCCTCGTTCAGCTTTTGTAACTCCCACGAACTAAACTGTGACAATACCTGCGACTGCTGAGCACTTTTCCAGGCCATATTGGTAAGAGGATTAAACGGAACAACACTGAAAAATTTGGACGTGATATCAGTCTGAAGGTTCTGGACGAGCCGTTCATCATCAGCCGTGTATACTTTTAGGAAATCATCAAAAAGCGTTTTCACCTCTTTCTGGGTGATGATGCACTGATCTAAAATATAGATATCCATAAACTGAAGCCCATGCTCCAGTTCATACACCAAATCCTGCCGATGGTATTTGCGCTGTTGGTACTGCCTATACAGCTGCACCCCCACATAACCCACCAGCACAACCAGCAGCAATAGCACACTAAATTTAAATGGTTTGGATTTGAACATCACTGAAATAACTATGAGTGAAATCAAATATAGTTTGAGTGAATGTTAGAATCGTTTCAGATTATAAGTTGGGGCTTAAACTTATTGATTATTACTTTTTAAATAAGATTTTTTTGTTTCTGTGCTTTATTTTTTCTTGGAATTATTAAATTAGTGAGATGTTGAAGGTGAAGAATGGTCGTTTGCAACGGTTGTAGGCGATTGTAGTTGGGTGATCAGCTGATTTGCCTAGTCGGAGATACTTTTGACCATTTATAGATCTTAATGACTCTTTGGTAAGACTAATAAATGGTTAAAAGTCTAGAATATGGCTACTTTCATTTTTTGATAATAGAATAATTAGCTTGACCCATAAAAGCAATAAGGGAATGTTATATTTCTCTTAGGCGGATATAGGGGTTAAATTTGAACTAGACAGAATACTTTGGACTAGTTTATAAACCCTAGTGCCTAAATAATTAGGCCATCTAGTTTTCGGACTTAAATCGAGTTTAATCGCATTTTGAATGGCTTGATCAACATTGGAAATCAAGGGATCAGGGTTATATTTAGCTTCGTTAAAACCTCTCAATAAGTCCGAGAGCATTTTCTTTGAATATGTTTTTGACTTTGAAACTTTGGCATTCCCGAATAAATCGTCCTTTTCATTTTGGGGCAACTCTGTACAATCAACCAAATGAAGTAGCAACCATAATTCGAATGCAGGATTGCTTAGTGCTAAATAATACCCTTTCTTTTGATGACAGATTTGGGCTACAGATTTAATCATTTCAACCTCCCAAGACTGATAATCTCTATCAATAACCATCCAAAGTTCGTCCTCATTATCTAAGTTATATTCAGCAGCAAAAGAGTTTAACTGCTCTAAAACAACCTCAGGACTTGAATTATCATTAAGTTTTTCTATAACCTCTACATGAACTTTAGTGGAATCATAATTCTCGGCAAGTGCCTCAAAATAAATCCTTTCAGTTTTCCGACCTTCTGTTGCTATTACTATAAGCTTGGCACTTCTTTTATTCTCAGGTCTTTTGAATTCTCTTTTAATCCTCCCCATTACCAACTCAAGTCTTTAGGATTAGAAAGGAATGGAATCGCTCCAAATCGCCCGTTCAAGTACCCTTTTTTGATATCCTTATCTGCTCTTGGCTTAAATTCTAATAAAGAGTAAAATTTGGAACTACCATGCTTATTTTTCTCAACAAACCAAATTTCATCTTTTCTAAATAAATTTAGATTAAGCAAGTTTGATTCATGTGTAGTTACAATTAATTGACTCTTAACCTTTGTCAATTGATTTAGAAAATACTCTATTATTCCCTTTGTTAGAATAGGGTGCATGCTTCTATCTATTTCATCAATTAAATAGACAGAATCGTTTTTAGTAATATCAACTAACATTGGAATGAAGTCAATGAGCCGCCTCGTTCCGTCCGACTCTTCATCCATTTCAAAAACAACATCCTTGCCTAGTTTATTCAAATGTGTTGTAACAAGTTTATAAGCTCGTGTTTTTCCTTTTTTGTCTTTTTCAAAGGCAAAACTTGTCCTGTTGTCTGAAGTTCCTATTATGGCACGTTTACCCTCTTCTAAATCAGCAAGTAAGTCATTAACGGCTTCTTTTGGAATTTCTTTGATATCTTTTTCTAAATCAATTTCTGTTTTTAGTAAGTCAGAAACTCCAGTATTGAAATACTTCAAGAACTTGGACATAGACTTAGATAAATCTTTGTTTGACTCCAAATGAAATTCCATACCCCCGAATCTAGTTCTAGGAAAGAAAACCTTGAGCTTGTCATCAAACCACTCAAAAACATCATTTACCTGTGAAATGAAGTTTAAATTCCTATCAATACACTCTCTTAAAAAGGTCTTATTCTCTGATGTTCCTCGAGCAACAAAATGAGCAAATTGCTCATCCTCGCTATTTTTAAACTTGACATTTTCAAATTCTACAGTAGTTGCCTTCTTGGCTGTTTTTCGTTCAAAGATTTTCCTTTCCGTTCTTTTATTTATCTGATAGAGCCATTCTTCCACAATGACCTTTTTATTGAACTTAACTCCGTAGGCGTAGTTGTTATTACCTGCTTTAATTTCAACTTCAATCTTGGAATACCCACCTACCTTATCTCTTAGCTTAAAAAACTCGACAGGTATTTCTTTATTTATACTTTCCAAGCTTTTTGTAGCCATAGACTGAATTAAAGAAACTACCTTAATAAGATTTGATTTACCTGATGCATTTGCTCCGTAAATAATTCCTGTTTTCAAAACAGGGATGTCATCCCTGCCCTCCGAACGAATAACGTGTTCAGATTTAACACTTCCTTTTCCAGGAATCAGACTGAATTCAACTTCTGTATCAAATGACAGTATATTCGAAGAAAAAACCCTAATGAGCATTTTTTGATTTGTTTTGTGTCACAATATTACGAAAATTTCGCATTTTTATCAAAAAAAGAAAAACTAACTCAAACTGGTCGTAGGTTAAGCGCAGCGGTCCTACGACCTACGATGTACAACAGCTTCCGCTCGGAATAAGATAAGTTGAGGCCTGAAGCTCCTATCCACAGACAGTATTTCGTCAATACAATTTTGTGCATTAAGAAAAGAATTTGAGCGGACGCTCAAGCACTGTGTGGATCGTAGCGGATGCTACGACCAGGTGGGGTAAGTTTCTTTTAATTGAAATTTCACCCGATGGTGTGAGTATCAGCCTCCTAAACTATTGCTATACTGGTATTTATAATAAATTTGATTTTATATTTCTATAACCTGGCATATCAAACTGTAAAAGTAGAGTCAATATGAAGAATCAATTGCTTACAATATTACTTACCCTAATTTCTTCACTCAGTTTCTGCCAATCATATCAGTTAACAAACTCCCAAATAAATGACAGCGGAGCTAATCAGCTCATGTTTTCAACCACTATCGATGAAGCTGAGGAACTGGCTCAAAAAGATATTAAAAGTGAAACACCATTTTTATTATTAGAAGGTGGTATATCTCCGATAGTATATGACACAGATAGTCTTTTTGAGGCAACATACCACGTGTTTTACTATGAAAATGGCTGCTCAGGGCCGGACAACCAAATGCTGAAAGCTTATAATTCTGTTATTTTAAATTATCTGCAGGATAAGTTTGGTCGAAAATGGAGAAAAACTATACGCAAAGATGTGATTGGATATAAGGAATGGAAAAATTGATGTAATGGAAACCCCCGTTGTTCCGAGTATGTCATGAGCTGTTGGCGCGCTATTTTCAACGCGTGCCTACTACTGCTAACTAATCAAGCTGGTCGTAGGTTAAGCGCAGCGGTCCTACGACCTACAATATGCAAGAGCTGCCGCTCGGAATAAGATAAGTTAGTCCTGAAGCTACTATGCAAAGACAGTATTTTATCCATACAATTTTGTGCATGAAGAAAAGAATTTGAGCGGATGCTCAAGCAATGTGTGGATCGTAGCGGATGCTACGACCAGGTGGGGGATAATGAAAGTCTACAAAAGGTTGCTTTTATATTTAGTAGTAAAATATTAGATTTCCGTATAAAAGGGATAAAGGAAAGTGTTTTCCTTGTACGGATGTTAGCCACCACTTAGCATAGATCAAAATTTTGGAACTTCTCAAATCTATAGACCTAGAAACTCTCCCCAAGATCATAATTGCAATGAGCGGTGTAATTGCAGCATTTTTAAAAATTAGAGAAAACTTATCAATCCATCGAAAGAAGCAAGAATTAAAAACAGATCTTGAGATTTATGAACTCTCAATAAAAAACGAAATAGAAACATCTGAACTCAAGAGAAATATTGAACAACGAGTAGGGAAACTTGCGGATAATAAAAATGACAGCCTGACTAACTTCATTACAGGAACAGCAGTTTTTGTAGGTTTCGGCCTATGGTCTATTGATATTTATCAGAACGACTCGGAATTTAACGGCTGGATGATTTTAACACTATTTTGTTCTCTTGCTGGATTATCTATGATGCTGGGAAGAACGAAATATAAAGAACCAAAAGAAACCTTTCTTCAAATACACTTTAAAGACAAGAAAAATTTCCAATTCGGCCTGATAATAACTCTTCTTTGCAGTGTGCTAACTCCAATTTTAATTTTGAAAGCTGATGGATTTAATTTCTGGCAATTCCTATCTGGACTTTTCTTTTTCATAGGTCTGATAAGTCTGATCAAGAACATTAAAATCATTAAATAAGGTGGCTAACATACGATGATCGCATGGCCTTTCTTAGCCATCTGCCACGTACCTAAAACTGGTCGTTAGGTTAAGCGCAGCGGTCCTATGACCAACAACGTGCAAGAGGTTCCGCTCGGAATAAGATAAGTTGAGACCTCCTATGCACAGACAGTATTTCATCAATACAATTTTTTGCATTCAGAAAGGAATTTGAGCGGATGCTCAAGCACTGTGTGGATCGTAGCGGATGCTACGACCATGTGGGGCTTGTGATTTTATGATTTTTTAGTTTATTTTTTCTTGAAATTGTTAAATTGCTGACTTTGTCAATATGAGAAATGGAAGAGAACGGATATTTCTACATTGTAAATGTGAGCTTGTTTGAATTAGAATAAAATAAATAGAATGAATAAAGTGAAAATTTTGACTGTGTTGCTTTTAATTACTTTAGTGAGTAATGTTCATGGTCAAGAGACCAAACTTAAAAAGGAGAAAGATAATGGGCTTAAAGCTGAGTATTATGTTCTTAAATCTGATAAATCAACAAAGCATGGTTTGTATAAGAAATATGATAGGTCAGGTGAGCTGATTATTGAGGGGCAATACGAAAATGACAAAGAAATAGGTGAATGGAAATTTTTGAGAAATGGGGAGATAGAGCAGGTATATGATTTTTCGAAAAATGAACTTATTTCATATAATCAAGACATGTCTTATGAAATATTAGAGGGTAGCAGATTTACAGAGGGGCTACTAGACAAGCCGCCCTATTTCGTTGGGGGACAGGTAAGATTAACCGAAAAACTAAATGAAGTAATTTCTTACCCCATGAGAGCATTAGCGCTGGGGGTTGAGGGTAAGATGTTTGTATATGTAACCATTGGACCAGAAAATAATCTTCTAGATGTAACAGTTGCAAAAGGAATTGAAGAGTTCAATTCAGAGGTAATAAACGGTCTAAAGAAAATCAATTTTGATTGGATAAGTGGGGTTAAAGATGGTCAGACAGTTACCACAAGATTCATAGTGCCTGTATGGTTCAGACTTTATTCTAATGGAGATAAGACAATAACAGTTGAATAAATAATTCATAATTTTAAAACCACCGTTAGTGCGAGCCTCTGGCTCGTAACCTCATTATAAAAGCATAGCTAGCTCTTAGCTCATTTTGTCTAATGAGTATTTGGTGCAGAGCAGTTTAAATCTTTTAAGCCGTCTACTCTTCGAGAACCTCAGAGTGACTCTGGTAGTATCAAGACTGTCTTAAAAACCCAGCTATTCGTAGTCTGCGACTACGAATTTCCATAATGATCACAAGTGTCTCTGACACGGTATTGAGCAGCTCATTTCTATCGTCCTAAGCAATTTTTGTTTAACATTATATTAACGTAAAAAAGAAATAAGGGAAAGTGTCCCCTTATACGCATGTTATATTATGCCAATCAATTCTGAAATCGCTAAAAAAGTACTAGATACCAAGAAGCCTCACTACAATCTATTCCCAGAATTTAAAGGATACCTGAACATGTCAATTCGATTGGGGGCTTTAATTCTAATAGTAGGGTTTTTACTATTTAAGGCATTTTTAATACCTGTGATAATCTCACTGCTCATAGTTTCTTTAACCGGACTTATATATTTATACCTTAATTGGTCATTCAAAAAAAATATTAAATTAATCGAAATAAATACAAGGCGAAGTAAGAGTGAAAATTACGAAGCAGTATTAAATATTAGACGTAATCTGGATTGGGGTATAAAAGTCAATGAGGGATTCTATCTAACATTTTATGACGACAACACGGCATTAAAAGGTGGTGAAATTGTATGTGTTTTTGAGGATAATTCAATTTACTTTTATTGTGTTAGGATATCTCAACTTTGGCCTTTTAAGCATTACTCTGATGAGAGTTATGAAGAATTCGAAAATGCAATAGAACACGAATTAGCCAATCAATAACATTGTTTAGCGATGCATATGTTACAGTGCTTACTGGTAAGGCTATTACAAATTGCTCATTCATTCTGCGTTTAAGTTCTTGGCTTTGGCTTAGTGTAACTTGGCTCAAAACTCGTCTACTCTTCGAGAACCTCAGAGTGACTCAGGCAGTGTTAAACTGTCCTAAAAATCCCTTCTCCACTGGTGCGAGCCTCTGGTTGGTAACCTTACCATTCGAGTCCTTGAAATTTGACCTACACTCAAGCAGCCATTCTTAACCAAACCGTCTACTCTTCGAGGACCTCAGAGTGACTCTGGTAGTGCCATGCTGCCCTAAAAACCCCCTTCTCCTTGAGGAGAAGGGCAGGGGGATGAGGTATAATTAATCCAGTTAAAACTTATCCAAGATTATTAAAGTATCGTACTCACATATATTATTCCTGATAAATGATATTTTTGATTATCAATCATTTAAGGTCTATCAGGTTGTTTGGAAATATGCAATTGAATAGTTCACTACTTTTATTAATGTCAATGCAAAAACTCTTCGGCTTTCTAATAATTTGCACTGTTTGCCATGTTGCGGCTGCCCAACAGACCATCCCATTTCACCTGGGAGATGACAATCGAATTTATATCCAAGGTCTTATTAATCAGTCGGATACCCTGAATTTGGTGTTTGATTTAGGAGCCGATATCACTGTCATCAATAAAACCAAAATAGAGGCCAACCAATATTAAATTTGATACCGTGGTGCTCAATAGTGGTGGTAATGGGGCTTCCTCGGAGAGTAAAAGTCTTAATAATAATGTGACTTTGGGCAATGAAATTTACGCTGGAAAAGAGGTGCTGGGAATATCATACCCTGAAGGTGAAAAGCTAGATGGGCTCATCGGGTGGAATTTTTTTGAGGATAAAATAGTGGAAATCGATTATGAAAGTAAAGAATTATTGATCTCAGATAAGCTTCCAGACTATTACGTGAGATACACTAAAACCAAGCTAAAATTTATAGATGGCCTACCTTATATTAACGTAACGGTGTATAAGGGAAAGAAAAAGATCAAATTTTGGACAATGTTGGATACCGGCTATAATTCCATTTTCAAGGTATATTACAACACCGTAACTGCCAACAATCTTTTAAATGCATACCCGGTTATTGGCGAGTCTACCAGCCATGGCACTGATGGTACGGTGGTGAAATCTGATTACGCCCTACTTCCAAGAGTCGAAATTGCGGGCTATCAGATATATAACATGCCTGCGGATCTGGTGAAGACAAAAGTCGACTCACACATTCCTGCCTTGTTTGGTGGAAATCTGCTAAAGCGATTTCATATTATCTTGGATTTCAAAAACAAAGAAGTTTATTTGAAACCGAATATTATGATTAATAGTGGGTTTTAAGTTTTGCAAAGCTAGATTCAGGATGCGAAGCATATAATGGGTTATATTGGAGAATATGAAATTTAAATTAATAATTATAGGGTTGGCGGCGTTCTTTTTGAGTTGTGTTCAAAATCAAAAAAGCATAGTGGGTGATTGGAAGATTACTAAGGTCATTGAGCCAAAAAAGAGGCCTTTACCTCCAAGACCAAATGATTTTAAGAACTCCATAGGGAGATATGTTGAATTCAAGTCAGATTCGACCGTCGAAACTGATCTTTTTCATTCGAATTTTGGACAAAAAATACATGAGTATTTTCCTGATCTTGATACGCTAAAGATAAAACAAGTGGGTATTACAGACGCTACGA
Organism: Fulvivirga ligni; assembly: GCF_021389935.1. Taxonomy (NCBI): domain Bacteria; kingdom Pseudomonadati; phylum Bacteroidota; class Cytophagia; order Cytophagales; family Fulvivirgaceae; genus Fulvivirga; species Fulvivirga ligni. The sequence continues at coordinate 5,469,245 of NZ_CP089979.1, read as the reverse complement.
TGTCTTCAACTGGTGAATGGATTGTATATGAAGGAAGGCTAACTCAAATAGACGATAATGTGCTTAAATGGGAACTCTCTGATGGTAGCATCTTGATTTTTGAGAAATAAATTGTATTAGACAGATGAGTCGAATTTTAATATGTGCAATATTCATTTTATTCCTTTTAGGATGTAACCATAGATACTTGGTTTGTAACTGCTGTGAAAGTACCTACGAACTAATAGCCGACGCTCAAGATTGCATTTCTAACAACCCTGATACCGCAACAACATCTGATGATCGACTATTTTTGTTAGCAATCCACAACTTTGAGGATAAGGACAATAAGATCCTAGATTGGAGCATTATTTCTGATGTTGATATTCAGAACACGGCTAAGCAAAATTATCTTCTCATCTTCCAGCATAGAGATTCAATTGGAACACTTGAAGATAATGATAGATTTACCCAAATACTTGAGGAACATTCAGGGGATTCACTCTTTTTTATCATTGCGAATCAAGCAATTTACCCATTTGATAGTTGGAATTTAAATTCATCTAAAGAACGTATAATTGACGTGCTGCAGGTGGGAGATGGTCCTTAATACCAAGTAAGTATTGCGGATTTGAATAAAATGTCAATAGCTAATAGCTCATTTGATCTTTTGGATTGGTGGTGAGTTTGAAAATGTAAATTAATTGTGATGTACTGGTATTCGTCATCCTTAGCTCGTCACCAGTCCTGATCATAATTCTTTATATGACCGTCTACTCTTCGAGAACCTCAGAGTGACTCTGACAGTGCATGCTGTCCTAAAACTCCCTTCTCCTTGAGGAGAAGGGCCGGGGATGAGGTGAAGATAATAATGGCCCTTTCATGTGTCGTTTTTTTAGCTAAAAGGAAGGAGAGAAGGATTGCTGTTGCTGACTAGTGAAGTTAGCTGAGAATACCTCGACCCGTATTTAATTTTGAGTGTCATGAATAATTTCTAAGGATGGCTGAAGCTCCTATGCACAGACCGTATTTCATCAATACAATTTTGTGCATTAAGAAAGGAAATTGAGCGGGCGCTCAAGCAATGTGTGGATCGTAGCGGACGCTACGACCAGATGCGGAATAGCGAATAGTTAAAAGTCTAAAAAAAGTTGCTTTCATTTTTGGTGGTAAAATATTAGATTTCCCTATAAAAGAAATAAGGGAATGTTTTGTTTCCCTTATACGGATGTTGTACTCCATCCCCGGAACGCAAACTCATGAAGAACATATCAACTCTTTTAATTCCTTTACTCCTTATTGCCTGCCAACAGTTTGAACCTGAACCCAAACTGGTTAACGCCTTAACTGATGAATCCATCTCCATTCGTGGAAACATTGTTGAGATTGACGAACGAACATATAGATTGGACTATTATGATGTCCACGAACCTGACAGCCATTACGAACAACTTTCTTCAAGAGGATTTCAAGGCGGAGGGCCAACATGGCTTGGAATAACATATGGAGCTATCAAACTTTCCAACCCAGAACTTCTGGACAACATAAGGTTTGACGATGAAGCCGAGGGATTAGCTATTTGGAGCTCTAGCAGGTCAACTCTTGAACAAATCGGACGGCTAATATCAACTGTAAAATCAGACGAACAACTGCTGAACATCTGCATCCAGGTAGCAGAAGCCAACTGGAAAATGGAATAGACGGAGTACAACATTGTGTATGAACCCCATGTTATTCGTAGTCTGCGACTACGAATTTCCATAATGATCAAATGTGTCTCTGACACGTTATTGAGTAGCTCATTTCTATTGTCTTAAGCTATTTTTGTTTAACATTATATTAACGGATAAAAGAAATTAGGGAATGTTTTATTTCCCTTATACGGATGTTGTAGAGAATGAGTACCCTAAAACTATGAGTGACAATTATATAATTATTACCACAGCTAGAGAAATTGAAAAGCCTGAGGAGGTTAAGGACAAGGTGATTCAATGGATGCAGTCAAACGAGTTTATTGAAACTGAATTGACAAATTGCATCATGAGTACCAAAAATAAAGGGTATAAACCTGGAAAAAAACATATTGATGCGATCGGCTATGATGAAGATATCTTAAAATGGACTGTTTGTGGTGTTGAGATAAGGACTGAACGAGAGGTGTTCAATGCGGGTGCTTTTACTGCAATGACAAAAATGGAATGTCCGAACTGCGCTAGAAATAGATTTGAAGGAATCACACCACAAGATTTCTTTACTGACAATTGTACAAAAGAACAATTAAAACTATTCCATAGTGTGTTTCCAGAATTTGACAATTGGACTATCCATGAAAACGCAACATTGACTTGTCCTCATTGTGGAAGAATAACGAACATTGAGGAATATAAAATTGACAATAGCCTTTCGTTCTCGAACTTCGGGTTGACATTTTGGAATTGGCCTGATTTGACTAATCATTTTCTTGAACAATTAAAATCGGTTGTCGGGACAGAAATCAACAGAATCAACGGACATTTATAAACCTCTGTTGTTCGTAGTCTGCGGCTACCAGATATAACACCGCAATATTGTGAGTATCGTGCTCTTGGCCCATTCTTGAACGGTCATCCTCAACCATACCGTCTACTCTTCGAGAACCTCAGAGTGACTCTGACAGTGCCATGCTGTCCTGAAAAACCCCCTTCTCCTTGAGGAGAAGGGCCGGGGATGAGGTGCTCACAAATTTCCAAACAAAATATCCACTAATGATTACTTCCCAACTGGTGATCTATTAGCTTTGCAGCAAATTTTAAGCGTATGATTTCAGTAGATGCCGTAGGTGTTGAGTTTAGTGGCACCACTTTATTTAGTAATGTAACCTTTAATATCAATAACAATGACCGTATTGCCCTTATGGGTAAAAACGGAGCGGGTAAATCTACGCTGCTGAAAATCATTGCCGGGGTGAATAAGCCTACCCAGGGAAAGGTATCATTTCCTGCAGATGCAGTGATCGCTTACCTACCGCAGCACCTGCTTACTGATGACGATTGCTCTGTATTTGAGGAGGCGTCTAAGGCATTCGCCAAAATAAATAATATGAAGTTGCGTATTGATGAGCTTAACCATCAGCTGGAAACGCGCACAGATTATGAGTCAGATGCTTACAGTAAGATCATTGAAGAAGTATCAGAGCTGAGCGAGAAGTTTTACAGTATCGAGGAAGTAAACTTTGATGCTGAAGTAGAAAAGACTTTGCTTGGTCTTGGCTTTTTGCGTGAAGATTTTACCAAGCCTACCAATGAGTTTAGTGGAGGATGGCGTATGCGTATTGAGCTGGCAAAAATACTTTTAAAGAAGCCTGATCTTATCTTACTCGATGAGCCTACCAACCACCTGGACATCGAATCGGTGCAGTGGCTGGAGAACTTTTTGAAGAATAGTGCCAAGGCAGTAATGGTGATCAGTCACGATAAGGCTTTTGTAGATAACCTGACCAACCGTACTATCGAAATCACCACTGGTCGTATTTATGACTATCGTACTAACTACTCGCACTACCTGGAGCTTCGTAAAGAAAGACGCGAGCAACAGCAAAAACAATTTGATGATCAGGCTAAGCAAATTGCTGAAATACAGCAGTTTATAGATCGTTTTAAAGGAACATATTCTAAGACGCTCCAAGTGCAGTCACGCGTGAAAATGCTGGAGAAAATGGAGATTGTGGAGGTGGATGAAGTAGATACTTCCAGCCTTAACCTGAAGTTTCCTCCTGCTCCGAGGTCAGGAAAATACCCGGTAATAGTGGATGGTCTTAGCAAGTCATATGGAGATCATCTGGTATTTAAAGATGCCACTTTCACTATAGCTCAAGGTGATAAAGTAGCCTTTGTGGGTAAGAATGGTGAGGGTAAATCTACCATGGTGAAAGCCATTATGGGCGAGATTGATTTTGATGGTACGCTACAAGTAGGGCATAACAGCAAAATCGGCTACTTTGCTCAGAACCAGGCAGCACTATTAGACGAGAACCTGACTGTATTTCAAACGGTTGACGAAATCGCCCAGGGAGATATAAGAACTAAAGTCAAGGACCTGCTAGGCGCCTTTATGTTCAGCGGAGACACTATTGACAAAAAAGTGAAAGTGCTTTCCGGTGGTGAGCGTACCAGGCTGGCCATGATCAAGCTATTGCTACAGCCCGTTAATCTATTAATCCTCGATGAGCCGACTAACCACTTGGATATCAAGACTAAAGACATCCTTAAAGACGCCCTGAGAGACTTCGAAGGCACCATTATACTGGTTTCTCACGATCGTGACTTCCTCGATGGCCTGGCTGAAAAAGTATTCGAATTTGGCAATAAGCACATTAGAGAGCATTTCGAAGACATCAATGGCTTCCTGAGAAATAAAAAGATGGAGAACTTGAAGGAGATAGAGAAGTAGAACTTTTCTTTTTGACCGTTTATTTCGCACCGGATGAATCTATTGAAAAGGGAGTACTGAACGGTATTCTCTATTAGACAGTCTACACTTCGAGAACCTCAGAGTGACTCTGTTTGTGGCATAGCTCCCTTCTCCTTGAGGAGAAGGGCCGGGGATAAGGTGAGATACAACACCTAAAGAACTCACGATCTTCAATCAATTATGCGTCAGCTGGCTCCAAGCTAATAATAAACATCAGTTATGATGTGAAATGAAATTTATCAGCAATAATGCTTATTTTTTTTCTTGAAATTATTAAATTAACGGAGTGGATGTGATAACTAATCAGATGCGATAGCTGCAGTTTGATGGTATTAGATATAAGGATTTTGTTACCGAAATTCATTAAATATTTAAATACACAAACATGATGAGTATTAACAAACAACTCGCCCGCATAGGAAGAGGTATGATTATCCTAATTGCCTATGCTTTAATCCCCAACCAAGTATCCGCTCAAGAGGCCAATACTTCTGAGCTTTACCTTCAGCTGAAATCAATGGATAGCTTATTATTCAATGTTGGTTTTAATCAGTGCGACATCAGCCAGTTTGAAAACTTAACCAGTGAAGATTTCGAGTTTTACCATGATCGGGGTGGTGTTACCAGATTAAAAGATGATTTTGTGGAGTCCATTAAAAATGGGGTTTGTGGAGGCGGAAAAAGTACGGTGCAGAGAGAGCTGGTAGAAAATAGCTTACAGGTATATCCGCTGACCCAAAACGGAGTTTTGTATGGAGCCATTCAGATGGGAGTTCACCGTTTTCATGACACTACGGCCAAGTTCACACATGTGTGGTTACTAGAAGATGGAGAATGGAAAATTTCCAGAGCTTTGAGCTATGATCATCAAAGTGATTAAGGTTTACATATAAAAGAAAGAATAAGAATGGCATTGGCGCCGGATAGGAAAATGCTATGCTAACTTTTATCCACCCCTTCTCCTCGAGGAGAAGGGAATGGGGTCAATATTAAGCCGCAGACTCCTCTTTCTTCACATCTTTCTTAGACTTCCTGTAAAGGAAAGAATGGAAAATGTTACGCTTAGCGAAACGGTAAGGGTTGCTGGCGTTGAGGAATTTGTTGAAAACATTATTGTTCACCCCAAAGTACTCATAGGTGGAACCATCGGTAAAGCTCACTTCCAGTAATAGTCCTTTATGCTTGTAATTTTCTATTCCTGATTCTGTAGTGGTTTTGGTGTAAGCTTCCAAGTTGGCTTCTCTGGTTTCAGGGGCTATGCTGATTAAAAAGTGATAAGCGTCTATGATTTTAAGACTCATTACTTTAGCCTCTTCAGCCCTCTCATCGCCTTCCTGAAATTTATCAGGGTGCCACTCTTTTACTAAGTTACGGTAGGTTTTTTTTAGGTCTTGCAGATCTATGGTTGACTCGATGTTAAATAACTTTTTGTACTCTTTAATACGCTTCATATGACCATTCTTTAAAAGGAAGCGCGAAGCTACATATTAAAAATAAGATTTTGTGATTTATTTTTTTGAATAGGTACGCTTCTTTTGGCAGCTTTTAGCAATCAGTAAAATATGAGTTTTTATTTATTCTCTGAATAGTTAAATTACTCAATCATTAGTATTAAAAAAACAAAGTAGATGATACCATTAAAAGAGTCAGTCATTAAGCTTGACGTTGAGCAAAAGGGTGCCGCTGAGTCAAATATTCGAAGTCGAATATCAAAAAAATACAATTTGTCGATGGTGAATACCTCAACCTGGGTTATTTTCCCGGAAAGGCTTTTTGCAGGAAAAGAAAATGAGGACGGAACAGTGACTGTTGCCAGGTACAGAAATGGTATTTTCAAATTGTTTCCTAAAGTCTATTCGAAATGGATTGTTGAGGAAAGAGGAAATCAGGTAGAATTGAAGGTGAAACATCGTATGAGCACATTTACAATTATCGGTCTCTGGTTCTTCTCTATTCAACATTTAATCACCGGACTTTTAAGCGAGTCTTATGACATCAGTGTTTTTATCGTATGTACTATAATTTTTGTGTTAGGCATATTTCTTCTATTTCGGGAAACTAAGATTAATGAAAGACTCCTAGCCAAAATAGCTGGTGAGAGGCTGGCTGAGTAAAATGTTATAATATTTGGGCAAATGCACCAAGTCACACTTAATACCTTGGCTAAGTTGGGGGTATGAAATATTGTTGCTAAATAATATTAATTTTTGTTGAAATTGTTAAATTGAATGATTGAGGCAAAAAAGAATGCCTATTTATCATCTATAACTTGGAACCTTGAAAAGACTATTGTTAATTTTGCTAATTCCCTTGACACTCATAAGCTGTTCAGATGATGGGGTAATGAATACTTATGATAATACTGTTCCTGAGACTCAAAATGAATTAAAAGGGTTAAATGCGAGAAGAACTTCAACTCCTTGTGATTACTGTTCAGATAGATCTATTTATAAATATTCCGATCCAATAATTACTAATCATGCTAGGGCCGTTGGGTTATTCTATACAGATAATTCCTACGTTACAAGAAATTGTTCAGGAACTCTTATTAATAATTATCAGGAAAAACTATATGTTTTATCTGCGGCGCATTGTATCTACGATATTTTTGAAGATATCCTAAGTCCCCAGGATTTGCAGAAATTTAACAATGATCAATTGACAGATACAGAGCTTAATAGTGCCATTAATGTCGTGAATTCTAACATTAGTGATTGGGTATTTAGATTGCAGTATGAATGTAGCTCTTCCTCACAAATAGAAAATGGTTTTTACGTATCAGGAGTCAAATTGAGGTCTATTAATAATGTAACAGATATGGCTCTTTTTGAGCTAACTGGTAATATTAGTTCTACCAACAAGAGTAAGATCAGGCTTGCAGGCTGGTCCAATGCACAATCTACTTCTTCGGCTATTGGGATTCATCACCCTGATTATAAACCTAAAAAAGTGGCACTGGCAACATCATTTAAAATCTTTGATAACTCAGATTATATGCCAACATGGTCAACTAATAAGCCTAGAAATCTTTATTGGTATGTTGTTTTTTATGAGGGAGGTGTAGAGCACGGTTCTTCAGGTAGTAGTCTTATTAATTCCGATGGTCAGGTTGTAGGATTTTTAACTGGTGGGGAAGAAGATAATTTAATTGATTGTGAAAATGATGAGGTTGTTTACGGGAGTTTGTTTGGGGCATGGACATACAGTAATTATAAGTCGCTGCCTTCAAGAACTTTAAAGACCTGGCTTACAAATACAAATCAAACCTCTATGCCGTCAAGATCTTTCTCAGCTCCAATTATTGTGTCTCCAGCAACTAATTTAAATATTTTTAATGATGGAGCACCTTGTAACTACAATGAAATATCATGTGGTAAACCCAATCTAACATGGAATCCTGGTGAAAATGTTTACTATAAGATTTATCGAGGAGGGACATTAATAGCTACTATTACTAACTCTGCTACAAGTTCTTTCTTTGATGAAGAGGTAAGAAGTTGGGCCACCAATGGAACGTTTAAATCATAGAAGTATACTTTGAATAGTTATAATTCATCTGGAAATCAGATCTCATCATTATACCAATATTTTTCAGGGGGTCTAATTAACTATTAAAATAGGTAGTAAAACCTATCGTATGGGCTTTGAATGACTTAGTAAACTCCGTATGAGAATTCTTGAAATAAAGGACTAATACGATTTCGAAAATGTGGATTCCTATATGTAAATTCTCACTTGTAATTTTAAATTGCTTTTGCTAAGTCAGACTCATTTGAGAACTAATATTTCAAGATAGTTATCCTTCATTTTTAACTTAAACAATGTTCTTTTTTTAGATAAAAGGTCGAATAAAAATCTACCTCTTCCGTATAATACCTATATCAAACTAAACCAGACCTAATCATGAAGCACACCAATAAAGAAGTAGCCGAAGCATTTTCCAATGGCAATTTTGAATTGACTTTTCCTTATTTAGCGGAGAATATTACCTGGGATGTGGTAGGTGATAGCTCATTCAAAGGAAAGCAGGAGGTAATTCAGAATTGTAAAAGTACCTCCGAATATTTTCAGTCAGTAGAAACAAATTTTAATACTGAGGATACCATTGTTACGGATTTGAAGGTGGTGATTAGAGGAACAGGCGAATTTCTGAGAGACGGTGAAAGATTAAATTTAATAATGGCCTGTGACGTATATGATTTTAATGTTGCTGGTGAATTAGAGAAGATTTCTTCATACTGTATTCCTGAGACCAAATAGTCATCGAATTATATACTTCCGCAACACACTTGATTGATTTAAACCAAATACCATGACAGATAAACTAAGAATAGAGCAAGCCATAAAGGATTTCGTAAGGGGAGGTGACAACAGTGACACCACGCTTCTGGACCGGGTGCTTCACAAGGATTTCCGAGTTACCAATAACGGGTTTATGGGTACATCTGGCGTTACGATTATAGATAAAAGTCAATATTTAGATAATATCGAAAAAGGTGTCTTTGGTGGTTTGCCTCGAGAAATGGAGATTTTGCAGCTTGATCAAAGTGATAAAATTGCAAGTGTAAAACTTAAGATCGAAAGCTCTGAGAATAACTTTATTTCCTATAATTCCCTGGTTCTGGATGCAGATAATGAATGGAAAATTATCAATAATCTAGCCGTAGTTACGCCGAAAAAGGCTGCCTTATAAATTAAATCTTATTCTAATAGCCCAACCAAACGATGGCTCCATGCCACCTATTGATAAACTGTGCTATTCAAACAAAAAACATCACACAGAAATGAAAATTATGTGTCTCAACGGCTGGGGCGGAACGCTCTATGATCAATTAATATCTTATTTGAAGGAGGCGGATCCAGATGTGCTCTGTTTGCAGGAAGTTATACATACACCTGCTTCAGAGGCTGACATGCTTACCTACAAGGATGGCGACCATGTTTTGCCACAAAGGGCCAATTTATTTCGAGACGTGCAAAATGTGTTATCCGATCATATTGGCATATTCTGTCCGGCTGCTCAAGGGGTGCTTTGGGATGATCAAACTGAAATTCCTTCTCAATGGGGGCTGGCCACCTTTGTAAAAAAGAGGTTTCCAATTATAGAGCAGCTCCAGGGGTTTGTGCACAAATCGTATTCTCCATTTGACTATGGTGATCACCCTCGCTCACGAAGCGCACATGCTATTAAAATTTACGATTATGACAGTAATACGCCAATGGTCATTGCCCATATGCATGGGCTAAGAGATTTGAAAGGAAAAATGGACACCCCGGAAAGGGAAGCACAAGCTAGAAAGTTTCTTACTCTCATCAACACTTTGGCTGAAAAAGATGCTCCCCTAATATTTTGTGGAGATTTTAATGTAGAGCCTGATAGTGAGACGCTTAAGATTCTAAAAGAGGCGGGTCTCAAGGAGTTAGTTACAACAATGACTTCTAAAGGAACACGTAATTCATATTACAAAAAAGAGAGCCGTTATGCGGATTATTTACTGGTAAATGATAATGTTAATGTAGCAGATTTTCAGGTAGTCTTTGATCCGGAAGTATCAGATCATTGTCCTCTGGTATTAACCACTTAAAATATTAATCCATCCGATGACTCAAAGCCATCGGATGGATATGATTATCTGGTTATTCTATGATTAACTTTCTGCTCTGTGTTGTGCCATCATCAGAAATGATTTTCAATAAGTAGAGTCCTTTAGAAAGCGTTTCTTTAGTGCTAATATTTAAAGTGCCACCTGAATACTCTTCACTCATAAGCAGCTGACCTTCATTGTTATAAATGAGTACATTTGCCTTTTCAATGCCCTTTATGCTGATGTTTATGGCTTCATCTACCGGGTTAGGATAAACAGTTAAATTGTGCTCCAAATCATCATCACTTAAGAGTCGTGCATGGTTATGCTGAATGTTAGCCGAGTTTGCGGTTTCAATCTCTACTTCCGTAAGACTCACCCATGATCCAGAATATCCGGATGCTCCTGTAACTGTTAGTCTAACGTACCTTCCTATTGCAGAAAAGTTAGTGGTAAGTGGCTGTGCATTATTGGTGTTACCAGTCTGATCTGAAACTACAGAAAATCCGCTGGCAGGAGAATCAGATACCTCCACAGTATACTGGTAAGCACGGTCCTGGTAGGTCCATATTTTTACGCCGGTAATTGATGCGGTTACTCCTAAATCGAAAATTACCCACTTAGGAATGCCGTTTGCGCTCCATCTGGAGGCGTCATCCGTATTGCCATCCAGTAGATTAGTAGCCACATTTCCGGTCTGCTCGGCTTCCACAGCCTCAATACTGATATTCACCGGCAGGTTTACTATTACTATGAAGTCATAGGTGGCTGTACAGCCGTTAGCATCTACATTCGTGACAGTGTATGTTCCTGCATTGTTGCCCTGAACATTCGAAATGAGAGTTTCCCGACCGTTGGCAGTGTAATTATTAGGTCCTGTCCATGACCAATTATTACCATTTACTCCAAATTCCGCTGATTGTGGGCCAAACTTTACCGCATCACCTACTTCGAGCGTTACGCTGCTCGCGCCAGTCCATGCAGCTCCATTAACTTGTGAATAGGGTATAATGTCACAAGTGGGAATCGATACAGGCAGTAATTTCCATCTCTGGCTTTGTCCGCCATCTTCGGTTCTGCTTAACGCCCGGGGCACACCATTAACATTTTCAATGTCCAACCTTTTGCCTAGTGCGGGGAGCGGTTCAAATTGGTAGATTTCATTACCTAAATCTATTACCGTCCACAGTTGATTGTTGTTGCCATTACGCTGATAGCTGTGAATTTCAGCATTGTTGGCCGTGCTTGATCCGGCAAGGTCTAATCGCTTACCCAGGGAATGTTGCGGTTCTACTTCATACAAGCCGTTGCCTGCCGCAATAAACTTCCATTGTTGACTGGTGCTGCCATTAGAAGCGACACCATCCACCAGAGCACTATTGGCCGTAGAGCCATTTCTTACAGTGAGCCTGAGATTTGTGTTATGTTGTGGCTGCATTTCATAGATGCCACCATCTACTATGCCGCTGGAGCCTTCGGTGAAATTCGCAGTAAAGGTAGTAGCCGTTGCAGGTGTAGCAATAGTGTGTGTACGAGCTCCGTTATCTGACCATGAAGAGAATATATATGACTGACCATTAAGCGATTGTGGTGTCACTGCTTCAATTTCACGGCTCACACCACTGGCTCCGGTAAAGGTATAGGGTGTGGTCACCACTTTACCATCAAGCTTCAGATTGAGTCCGGCAGGGTTGGTGGTGAGAGTAATCTCGGATAGTATAGGAGTAATGTCTCTCGATACCGTATGCGAGGCGCCATCTGAATCAACCACGGTCAGGAATATTCTGAAAAGTACATTGGGAGATGTCTCCATTTCTGTAGGGACAGTGAAAGTTCCCGATGTAAAGCCCGAGGTAGGGTCCATGGCTGGGTGACTATGCTGAGGGTCATCAAAATGGAACAGATCGATTCTCCAGGTGAAGGCGCTTGCCGGGAGGTTTCCGTCTTCCGTATCGGTGGCACTGCCGCTGTAGGTGATGACGTCACCGGCATTATAGGTTGTGCCCATGGTTGGTGTGTTAATAGTGGCCACCGGCAAATCGTTATCTAATACAGTTAATGTAGCTGAATTACTGGTCACAGATCCTGCTAAATTACTTACTACCACACTAAAATTAGCGCCATTATCAGACAGGGTAGGTTCTGTTAAGGTGTAGTTGTATGCGGTAGCTCCTGGAATGTTTACCCCGTTCCGCCTCCATTGAAAAGATGGCGTGGGATTACCTGACGCCTGCACTTCAAAAGTGACACTCTGTCCATTAGAAATGGTTTGACTCTGCGGTTGTATTGCTATTACAGGTGCGCCATTGCCGGTATAGTTTACTCGCCATACAGTTCCACCTGTACTCGAGGAATTGCCTCCTTCTCCGCGTGAAATGAAGTATAAATCACCTTCATCGCTTACGGCCAAATCTAAAGGGCGATTAACATTAGTGGCGAAATTAGCTACGGCTCCTGTGGCTGGGTCAAAGGTTCTAATCCAGTCGTTGCAATAGTCTCCAAAGAAAAATTTGCCAATATAGGAGGTGGGAAATTTTGCTGTAATAGGATTGTAAAAACTGCCAGCCGTTATAGAGCAGCCCTGACTATGATCATAGGCATATAGAGGATCTTGGTAGTTCTCAGGAGCGGATTGTCCGCCGCTTCTCTTGCCTTCTATCAATGGCCAGCCGTAATTTTTTCCTTTCTCTATCTCATTTATCTCTTCCCATGAGCCTGCTCCAACATCGGTAGCTATAAGCACACCTGTACCTGGCTGTGAATTCAACCTAAATGGATTACGAAAACCTAAAGCCCAAATGGCCCTGTTTTTTCCGCTTGCAGTGCTGTAAAAAGGGTTGTCAGTCGGGATGGTGCCATCGGTGTTAATCCTTAGGATTTTACCTTTTAGATTTTCTAAACTTTGAGAGTAGTTGGCAATGGTGTTTTCTCCGGTGGAAATGTAGAGTTGACCATCTTTTATGGCTAAGCCACCGCCATTGTGAAAAAATGAAGATTCAAGATTGCCCATTTCAAGCAGCAGTAACTCACTGCCAGGCTCCATGAGGTCTCCATTAGCAGTAATTCGGCTGATCCGGTTTCTACTGTATGAGCCAAAGTCACGGGTGTAATAAATGTATAAATACTGATTGTTATCAAAGTCAGGATCTAACAGTACCTTCATTAATCCTCTTTCTCCTTCAATATCCACGTTAGGTATAGAAGCAAAAGGCGTCGATAGCATGCTGCCGTTTTTGATAATCTGAATCTTGCCGTTTTTTTCTGCGATAAAAATACGGCCATCGGGTGCTACATCCATGCCCACAGGGTCTAGTCCTGTGGCTAACTGCTGACCAGCAAAATTATTTGGAAACTGCTGTGACCAGGCATGGTCAGTAAATACGATAATACAAGCCAGTGTTAACAATATAACTAGAAAGCTATATCTAGACTTGATGAATGGTGAATATAACATATTATTAGGGTTTAGTTGCTTTTTTACAATCAAAGCCCTGATCTATAAATCCCTAGGTGGGTTGTGTTCTATCTTAAAGAAATATAAGATTACTGTAGACAAGGATGAATTTAAATAAATAAACGGTGAATAACTATGTGATTAAATAATCATTTGGTTAAGATTTGGACAATCGATTTCGCAGAACCCTCTGTTTAGAGAATTGAGATTCTTCTTTTACAAAGATCAATTAGGGAAGTCATTTTAATACTTGTCATATAAGTACCACATTATAATTTGAGGCTTTTTCCGGTGATGGTCTCACTATGTTTGAGTGATTTATACTCCATAAATAATTTGAACATATGTTTATTTCAGTAGAACAGTATATCGCCGAGGAGCGTGAGTTTATCCTTAGTAATGGAAGTTGTCCGTCGAAAACCGTGATCCTGCAACTGATAAGGCGAGATGTGAGAGTGGCTTTTTTCTACTTACCTAAAAAAGTTACTCAGTTGGTATGCATGGATACTCAGAGCAAAATACCAAAGGCCTACTGGAGTCCTGAAATAACTGCCGCAGCAGCTGGGATGAAAGCTAACTTGAAGGTGCCCACCTGGGGCTTTTGGTCTCTTGGTATCATCACTGTGCTCATGTTTATAACCGTGCCTATTGGCTTTTATCTTTCTGTTAAAGATACAGTACAACCTACGAGACCATTTATTTCAGAAAATGCGCTGCAGCAAAAAATGATTCTTCAAGGACTTTCTACTGGTGACCTGGTATCTACCACCAATAAGGTTTACATGATTTCTGGGATTGATGCTAAGTATGTGACCCTTATAGAAAGTGAAAATGTGCCCACCGGTGATTTAGCTCCATTATCTAACGATGATTATCCTGAGAACAGCTTTTCGGGAGAAGTAGTAAAAGTACTTAAACCTATTTTTGAAAGTAGCAGAGTGGATAGTAGGACCTTAATAATTGATGTTTTAGATAATTAATTTTGGGCTGAACTCCCTTATCAAATAACTATTGAAATTGATCAAAAGTAAGAGCTGAATTTAGTTGCTTCATCAATTTGCTTTGTAAAAAGGAACTGTTGCAACAGGATCTTTAAACATATCCTTAGGGCCTTCCAGCTTCAGTTCATACAATCCTTCTTTGAGGTATCCAATGTTCAAATAGCAAACATATCCCTTCTGTCGTGTAGCCTTGTTATTTTGGAAATATCCCTTAGTGGTGAAAGTAGAGTCGGCTATGGTTAATCTATAGTATTCAGACATCTTTTTTAGATAGTATTTACCTAACTTCTTTGATGATGTATCAGTGGTCTTTATTGAATCATAATTGATGAATTTTTTCAGAGAATCTTCCTTGTTTATAGTGGAGGGAATGAAAACTCTGAGTACGTCGTCTTTGATGATGTCAGATGGAATTTGAATCCTTTCAGAGGGTTTGGTGGGTCTATCCTGATAGAAACCTTCTAAAGCCAGGTTGCCATCCATGCTGTTCCAGATATTCAGACGTGAGAAATATTGATCTGGAGTAGTGTCTCTAATAGATGCGATCCCTACAAAACTGATGAACGCAAAGGATAGTAAAAAAAGGAATAGCCAGCGTTTCTTCAGATTAGTAACTATGGCAAAATAAGTAGGACGATAATAATTGGCCAAAGTAAGAAAGTTGAAGAGTACATAAAAAGGCCAATAGATCTTTGCAATGAACTTAAATCGACGGAAATAGCCCATGGTTATAAAATCGGCCACACCTACAAAGCCAAGAATCATGGCCCAGTTGCCATATCTATTCAGTAAGTTGATACTACCTGCTGTTAAATGAGCTGAATCTAATGATGCTATAATGACAGCCATAGGAATGACCACTACCACTGTAGCATAAAGATATGTGCCCACGAGACTCATAAACAAGAGAAATGATACGCTATAGATAAAACTACAGACCCGCTCTACCCTGAGTATAATCTGCTCAAAGGGAGGCACTTCTTTTACTTTTTTAAGGTATTTTGGCTGAAATTTTAGTTTTTCCAGGTTAATCCCATCGGGAAATGAATAGCTGAGGCCGACCAGGCCCACCCAAAATCCTCTACAAATCAGGTGCAGGATTAATCCAGCAATAAGCCAGTAAACTCCGATTTTCAGCAATGCCACCAGCGTATCCATGGCATTGATATCATTATATACCTCAGCTGAGAAGAAAAGCAAAAACCGGTCAAGCACCTCGGGCACCTGAAACATTCCATAGAGCACAATACCAGAAAGCAATATCTCAGGCTCCCAACTTTTAAGCTGTAGTTCTTTTAACCATTCTGGCTTTAGATCAGAATCATTAGGGTTCATGTTCCAAAATAATAATAATTAGAAAAATACAAGCTAAGATTATCTTTTAAGCCCCAGAAAATACCTTTCCCTGGTACTCAGATGGCGTCATGCCTACTAAATTTTTGAAGACACGATTAAAAGAGGTCTTGCTGGGAAAGCCTGCTTCGTAGCCAATGGCTAGTATTTTATAATGCTCAAATTTAGGGTCTTGCATCAGGCTTTTAGCCTTGTCTACCCTGTAAAGGTTGATGAAATTGTTGAAGTTCTTTTCAAAGCAGGCATTCAGTATTTCAGAAAAGAGGTGTACACTCATGCCCAGACCTTGTGCTATGTCCGACTGTTTGATGTCAGGGTCTAAATAAGGTTTTTCAGTCTCCATGTAGTCCAGTATGTTTTGCATGTGCTGCTTTTGCTCCTGCTTTGATAAGGAAGAGGGCTTGCTGGTGACTGAGCTTTTAGCGGTTTCTTTTTCCTGGACGGTTTTGGCCAGTTCTTCAAGTTTGTATTTCAGGGCACCATTCTCATTTTCCAGCAATTCTTTATCGTCTCTTAGCTGTTCAGTTTCCAGTGTGAGCTGCTTTCTCCTTTTGGTGTAAAGGAACGTGGATATGGCCAGGGCCAAAAGCACAGCAATTCCTATCCACAAATAGATTTGCTTTTCCTGACTTAGAAAGTCAATGGATTTCTCCTGCTCTGATATGATAGATGACTTATCTTCTGATTCTTTTTCCAGCTCCAATCTTTCTGCTTCAGATAGGGATTTTAAATACTTTTCTCTTGCCTGAGAATATTCCTTATGCTCCTGAAGTGAATTTTCATAATTGTTTAGCTTTTCATAAGTCTGGGCTAAATACTGGTGAGCTTCCATATTGATTTTTAGAAAACCAGCGGTTTCAGATATATCTTTTGCTTTTATGAGATTGGCTAATGCTTTAGCTGGTTCATCAAGGCCCAAAAATGACTGCCCAATTAATAAATTGCACAAGCTTTTGATTTCCTTGGAGTCCTCAACCGTGATTTGAGCTAAGGTTTCGTTACAGATATCAATGGCCTTTTTATACTCTTTAAGCTTTAGGTAGCATTCTCCAATATTGCTATTGGCAATAATTATAGCATCCTTTCGATCCATCTGGGTGGCAAGCTTCTTCACTTTTAACATATATGCTAATCCCTCAGCATACTCCTTCTTATTAATAAGCGCTGTCCCCAATGCATTATTGGCCACCAAGACATATTGTTCAGGGTTCGACTGTGTTTTGGCGTACGCTATAATATCTTTAGCAGTGCTTATGGCCTCATCGTACTTTCCCATAGAAATGTACAGGTTGGCCAAGTTGGTTTTAACCAAATAAACCAGCGTAGTGCTGTTTTCTGTCATTGACCCTACCAGGTCAGCAGCATCTAGGTAATATTTTAGTGCCTGCTCATACTGATCAGTTTGCTGGTAATAAATGGCAACATTTACCAGTGCTCTCACTTCGATCTCCGGCAGATTATTGGCCTGTGCTATAGCAAGTACCTTTGCTGAATGTTGTTTATAATCATCCATATTTCCAGCCAGGTAAGCATCCACGCACAGTTGTTTGTATTTGGCTATACTGTCTTGCGGGTGAATAGTCAGATTGTCAGAATATGCAGAATCATACGGCTGTGTACCAGCACTTTGTGTGAGGGAGAATAATAAATATAGGACTAAGGATATCACCTTTCGGAGGTTTGAGTTTAGGTAATTAGTGAATGTAAATTTAGTAAATTGATTTCTTAAAGGTCGCCTGAAATAGCATTAGGATTCGTATATGGAGAGGTGTCAACATAGTTCTTATCTTTATTAAGAGCGTTAATAACTCCGGGTTTCATTCTTGATAAAATCAAGGCTTCATTGGCCTTTACCTTGTATTTTACCTTCACTTTCCCAGATTTAATGTATCGTTTAGTGATTTTCAATACTATTTTATCTTTCTCCTTGTGCTTTGGACGGTGGCAATCATGGTATATAATATTGGAGCCACAATAACATGGAGCATCGGCAGTAAGTGGTATTTCTGTAACAATAACTTCTGGATTGAATACCTTGTAGATATAAGCAAAGGGCTTTATTATCGGATTTAAGATAGCCCAAATGATTCTTTCAATGATGAAAGGCTCGGCTTCTGTTTGCTTATGTCTGCTTTTCTTACCCATAATAATCTTTTGATTACCCTTTGTCCTGTAAGTATATACGTCATCAGGCATTTTGGAAACACCTGATGGTCATAGTCTTAATGAAACTCGAAACCTACTTGTGTGACTTTACCGTCCTTGAAGCCGATAATGATATTCGTTTTCTCTTTTTTCGGATCAGTAACGCACATACCTGGAATGACACATTTTATTTCCACGGCTTCAATATCTGTAAGAACCTCTTCCTTTGAATCAGCTTTAAATGTTATACCATCTATGCTCAGGGTTCCTTCATAAGTGGTTTCAGGGAAATTTTCATCTCCATCCCAGTTATAATTGGCACCAATAAATAGCAGTTGATTATCAACAAATTGCAAGGCTAAACCAGTTTCAGGGTATTGGTAAAATGCTTTTCCGGTTGGGAAATCTTTGATCAGAGTAGCTTCGCCCAGTATCTCAGTGATTTCTTTAAGTGTAGTTGTTTTATCGACTGCGGTCTCGTTCAGAAGTACTTCCTTATTCTCTGTAAATTCAATTTTCACATCATCTTGAGCCCATGAAAAATGACAAAATAGGATTAGTAATAAGCTAAAAAATGTTTTCATAAGATTTAGGTTGGTTAAATTATAATAGTAAATATATTATTTATCTAATTATTTTTTGAATTTAATGATTGAATAATCTTTTTGAAAACGAAAATAAGGCTGTCTCAAAGTTACCTTCGAAACAGCCTCATTATTGTAAAAGCCAACTATTACAATGTTTTAAAGTTTCTCTCCAAACCAATCAGTAAGGGTTTGGTAAAGCTCATCTTGTTTGCCTTTGAAGCCATGATCGGTATCAAATTCCAGGTGTTTAAAATTGTAATCCAGGGCGGTGAGCTTCTCAGCTATATCCTTGGCCTGCTGAGGATTAACATTTTCATCCTGACTACCACTAAGAATGAGTAAGCTACTGTTTTTACTCAACTGCTCAGGCCAGAAAATTGCTGATCTTTTAGTGAGCTGCTCCTCTTTTTGGGTGTCATAATTCGGAATTAGTTGAGAGTAAACATTCTTCTCCATTTCAGGACGTTCTTTAGCTAGAGTAAGCAGGTTAGTGGGGCCATTGCCTACCACAGCGGTTTTTATAGCATCAGAATTTTTAAGTGCCAGATAAGTCATCATGCCACCTCTAGACCAACCTAACATACCTATACGGCTGGCATCTACATTGTCCATTTCCTTGGCGGTCTCGGTAAGAGCAAGCACATCATTGATGTCTCGGCCGCCAAATTCATCATTTTCTCTATAGCAGCTGCCTATAATTACATAACCTTCAGAGGCTAACTTAGAGACTAGGGAGAGCATGGTGTACAAGGTCTTGCCAGCTGCGATTTTGCCCACTTCTTTGTTGCCACCTTTATTAAAAAGAACTACCGGGTATTTACCTTCTTTTTTAGGTGCGGCTACTATGCCATGTATTAGTTGAGAATCACTTTTATAGGTGATAATGGAGAAGTCTACCTGCTCTAAATATTTATATTTTTCTTTGAATTCGCCGTTTTCTGAAAAGTTATCCCAAAAGGCAGGCATATCTTTTAGTTCGAAATGCTTTTGCGAATAAATGGCACCAGTTTTCAGATCGGCCGCTTTTTGATTGTCATCTTTTGTGATTTCTTCATCTAGCACGGTGCCAGATAAGCTTGAACTGAACTTGTAAGCATTATAAAAGTGCTGACCAATTTTCGTGTTAAATAATATAACGCCTAGTATTACCAGAACGCCAAGAAAGATGCCGAGGATTTTTAAAATCTTCATAAAATAGGAGTAGGGTTAGATAAATGTTTCGTTTTAGAAAGCATGTAGGCTTTCCTTATTTAGATATGGGTGGAAAGGTAAATTTCAAAATACCAAGAAAAAATAAAATCTGGATAAGTGGTGTTTATGAAAAGTGAACAGTTAAAATCCAGTGATTAGTCTAAGTATTTGAGATTCACCAGCTCCTGAGAAAGGCGCCATAGCTCTTTTGCATGGCTTTTATCCTTAGAATAGTCATTGGAATCTACTTTCACGGGATTTCCTTTATACTGCATGAAACCATCCGGACCGTAATATTCTCCACTCTGTGCTTTGGGATCAAGAGCGGCTCTTAAGATGGGCAAAGCTGCTTTTTTAGGCGGCTGGAAGAAAATAGGTGCAATAAGCTTTACTGGTATCATTACCGGAGCTGGAATGTGCCTGGCTATACTCGTCAATGAAACTCCGGGATGAGCAGCCAATGATTTTACTGAAGTGTTATGAAGTCTTCTATCTAACTCATAAGCAAACATGAGACAGGCCAGTTTACTCATGCCATAAGCTTTGGTTTTGCTGTATTCTTTTTGAGCATTATATTTTTCAAAGTCAAAGTCAGTCCATTTGTGAGCCATGCTGCTGAGAGATATCACCCTTGCACCAGATGTTGTAAGCAGCACTGGCATGAGCAAGCCAGTAAGTAGAAAATGCCCGAGGTAATTAATGCCAAACTGGCTTTCGAAACCATCATCAGTGGTTTGATAAGGGGGCATCATAAGCCCTGCGTTATTCACCAGTAGCTGTAATTGATTATAGTTAGATATAAACTTGTCAGCAAATGTCTTTATGGACTTAAATGAACCTAAATCCAGCGTCATGATATGCAATTTACCTTTCGGGTAAGCTTTAAGTATTTTAGATCTGGCTTTTGTCGCTTTTTTTTGATCCCTGCAGGCAAGTATTACTTCGAAATCTTTCCGTGCCAGCTGTAGCGCTGTTTCATAGCCTAACCCAGCATTGGCACCAGTTACAATAGCTACTTCACCCTCATGAGACGGTATCTTTTCCAGATCAAACTTTTCCATAGCGTGTCTTTATGATAATACAAATGAGGAGGGGAAGGTGTTTAACAAATCATGCCAGAGTATCACTTTTTGAACCTCGTTCTGGTGATTTTAGAATAGAGTGTCAGATTTAAAATAAATTTATAGGTGATAAACCCTATTACAGCACAGGCAATAATATACATACCTCTTGATCCTATGTATCTAAAAAAATTATAGTATAAGGATGAGATAAAAGGAGACGTGCTTGTAGAGCTAACAGAATTTGCGACCCAAAATAAAGAATAGAATATGATGATAATGAGAATGACTTCCTTGATAAATTGAAAAACTTCCCTTCTCGTATGATTGAGCGTTAAGGTTTTGGTGTAGTTGTTTTTCAGTATGACACAAAGATCCTGAACGAACTTTTCACCCTGACGGTCCGCAAAATTCAAGAGTTCTTCACCACTACTAATTTGATTCGGATTTTTGGACTGTCCTGAAATTGATCTACATATTCAATCGATTTTATAGGTCTACCATACAGTTTTTCTGGCAACTGATTTTGTTTTAAATCAGCTTTGAATTGCCCAAATTTTTTTTTAGGAATGTTCGCAACTATTATTCGGCCGAGGCCAATTACTATCAACTGTGGAAAAGGCTTATCATCAACTACCCAGTAGGAAAATGTCAAGAGTTCTATTGCTTAAGTTTAAAGCTAGTTATCGAAGGGGCAATATAGAGAAAATGAAAATGTTTAAACCATTTTTTAAATGTGAAGTTGATGTAATGGCTTAGGTATTAAAAGCTAAACAGGAATAAAGAAGTAGTGTATAATTTCTTCCAAGACTGGTTGGTTTAATATTTAACCTTAAAATTATTTACTTTGCGAGCTCTAACTAATCAAATAATATGGCTTCAGGTTTTTTTGCACTCTTAGATGATGTTGCCTCTCTTATGGACGATGTAGCGGCCATGAGCAAAATTGCGGGAAAGAAAACCGCAGGAATTTTGGGCGATGACCTGGCAGTAAATGCAGAAAAAGCCTCTGGATTTATGTCTGATAGGGAGCTGCCTGTATTATGGGCTATTACCAAAGGCTCTCTCTTAAACAAACTAATAATACTGCCCATAGCTTTTCTACTCAGTGCTTTTCTACCTTCGGTGATCATTGTCATTTTGGTAATTGGAGGACTTTACCTAGCCTATGAGGGAGTTGAAAAGATATACGAATTTTTTGTACCTCATGCCCATGAAGATGCTCCAAAAGTGGATAATCTTACTGAGGAAGAGATACTTGCATTAGAAAAAGAAAAAGTAAGATCAGCTATTATTACTGATTTTATACTATCGGTCGAGATTGTCATTATTGCTTTAGGAGAGGTTACAGGAGAACCATTGCAAATTCAAATTCCTGTAGTTTCAGTGATAGCGCTGCTGGCTACCATTGGCGTTTATGGCATCGTAGCCTTGATTGTAAGAATGGATGAGTTCGGTTTTAAACTCATCAACCTGAATGAGCGCGATGATTCCTTCTCAGATAAAATTGGCCGCTTTTTAGTGGCTGCTTTACCCAAAGTTGTAAAAGGCTTGGCAGTAATAGGAACAATAGCTCTGTTACTGGTTTCTGGTGGCATATTCGTTCATTACCTGCCATTTGTTCATCATCTGGAAGAAACTATCCATATACCTGCCATTCTCTTTGAATTACTAGCCGGCCTTATCATCGGAGCGGTAGTTTTGGTGGTGGTAATGCTGGGTAAGAAGATTTGGAAAGCAGTTAAAGGATGATCACCTCATCTCTGGTTCTTCTCCTCAAGGAGAAGGGTTCACCTCGCCTTCGTTGTGTGTTATCAGCAACGAAACTACAGGCTTGAAAAGCTCAAATAACCCCATGCAAAAACGTCATTCCGGCCGCAGCGATAGCGGACAGCCGGAATCTTGCAGTTCAGTCCTTGGAAACCTAACAGTAAGATTCTGAATATTCCTCCGCTATCGCTACTGAATTCCGGAATGACGCTTTGGTTAAGTCTGGCGCTGTGGGCACTGTTCATAACCTCTTGACTACTCTTTGCCTCCGTAGGTGTCTTCATCTACGAAATTACAGGCTGTATCCATACCCCAAACCTAATCCTTGTTTTCAACGAGGATTTGTAGAGCTTGGCATTTGTAATGCCAGTGCACTCCTTTAATAAGTATTCCAATAAGCAGCTAAAAATACATTACAGCAAAGTCATCTCGAGACCGAACATTTGGTACCCAACCGCACAAAACGAAATGACGTTAAGATAGAAGTGGCCTGTACAATATAGCCGTACCTCGTATAGTGCAATTTGCCTGTCCTCGAGCATGGTTGGATAGAAAGGAGTCACAAAGTATGGTACTTCCTTGTTTAGGAATGTCCGATTGGTAGTCTGTCGTGTACAATATTTCATCCTACAGGTCTTTGTTTATCTTTTAAAATATTTTAGTCATGAAAAAGATGAGAGCAAATGCTGCAGGCATAGATATAGGTGCCAAGCACATTTTTGTGTCCTTAGAAAACAAGGATGTTCGAGTTTTTGAGACCTTCACTGAAAGTTTTCGAGAGGCATCTTCCTATTTATTATCAGAGGGGATCGAGACAGTGGCTATGGAAGCTACAGGTGTTTACTGGATCATCCTTTATGAGATCCTTGAATCAGCAGGTTTAGATGTCTGGTTAGTAGATGGGCGCCAGACTAGACAAGTACCAGGTCGAAAGACTGATGTAAAGGACTGTCAATGGATTCAGCAACTCCATAGTCATGGTTTGTTGAATCGCTGTTTTGTTCCCGATGCTCAAGTAAAGGAAGTTCGTGCTTACCAGCGCTTGAGAGAAGATCATCTGAGAACAGCCTCTATGCATGTAAATCATATGCAAAAGTCACTAATTGAGATGAATATTCGACTCAAAGAGGTGCTCAGTCAGGTACATGGAGCCAGTGGTCTGGCAATCATAGAAGCTATCCTGTCAGGAGAACGTGATGCCCAAAAGCTCTTATCCCTGTGCCATAGCAGTATTAGAGAAAAAAAGGCATCTCAAGTCCTCAAGGCGCTTTCAGGCTATTATACCGAGGCTGGGTTGTTTGCTTTGGAACAGGCATTCAGCGGTTATAAATTTTATAAGCAACAAATACAGGCATGTGACCATAAACTAGAGGAAGTTATGAAACGGGTCAATAATTACGATTCAGATATGCAAAGCAAAAATGAAATAGAGTCTGTTAAAGACCGAAAACCAGT
The DNA here is from genome assembly GCF_021389935.1 of Fulvivirga ligni. Classification (NCBI taxonomy): domain Bacteria; kingdom Pseudomonadati; phylum Bacteroidota; class Cytophagia; order Cytophagales; family Fulvivirgaceae; genus Fulvivirga; species Fulvivirga ligni. The sequence continues at coordinate 5,445,215 of NZ_CP089979.1, read as the reverse complement.
TAGGCATAATAAGCCTGATATTGACCACTTAGGAGGACACCTACTCAAAATTTTTTCAGGCAAAGATGCTACGTGTTTGCCGGGCATTACCGATTATACCTGGCTACAATTGTATTCGGAAATAGGTCTGGAACTTTATAATTGGCCAAGCGAGAAACATTTCACTTCATGGCTAGGGTTATCTCCAGGTCAACACCAGTCCGGCAAGAAAAACAAAACCAGAAACAGAAAGTACAGGCCGAAGGCTGGACAAATATTTAGGCAACTTGCCCAAAGTTTAATTGAAAGCAAAAAGATAGCACTAGGTGCTTTTGGGCGCAGATTAAAAAGCAAAAGAGGTCCTGGAATAGCGACTAAAGCCACAGCACGAAAACTGGCAGTACTCTACTGGCGGCTTATGGTAAAAGGTCTTGACTACACAGAAAAAGGGATCAAAGCATATGAAGAAAAAATGCAGCTTCATAGAGAAAAGTGGCTAATAAAAACAGCTAAAGAATTAGGTTATGAGCTTGAACAAATACCTATTTAGTTTATTACGTCATTGGTACGTCAGGAGAGATCTATGTATTTTGTAGGAAATGTCCGGTCAGCAACTTCCAATTGAATGGACTTCTCACTAGCGTTCGAAGTGACAGTGGGATTAGAAGGTATTCTGTCCTAACCTCTTGATTATTTGCTTGGCGAAACTGCCCAGCTCGCCTTCGTTGTGTGTTATTACCAACGAAACTACAGGCTGAATAAATATTCCAATAAGCTGCTAAAAATATATTACAACAAAGTCATCTCGAGACCGAACATTTGGTACCCAACCGCACAAAACGAAATGACGTTAAGATAGAAGTGGCCTGTACAACATAGCCGTACCTCGTATAGTGCAATTTGCCTGTCCTCGAGCATGGTTGGATAGAAAGGAGTCACAAAGTATGGTACTTCCTTGTTTAGGAATGTCCGATTGGTAGTCTGTCGTGTACAATATTTCATCCTACAGGTCTTTGTTTATCTTTTAAAATATTTTAGTCATGAAAAAGATGAGAGCAAATGCTGCAGGCATAGATATAGGTGCCAAGCACATTTTTGTGTCCTTAGAAAACAAGGATGTTCGAGTTTTTGAGACCTTCACTGAAAGTTTTCGAGAGGCATCTTCCTATTTATTATCAGAGGGGATCGAGACAGTGGCTATGGAAGCTACAGGTGTTTACTGGATCATCCTTTATGAGATCCTTGAATCAGCAGGTTTAGATGTCTGGTTAGTAGATGGGCGCCAGACTAGACAAGTACCAGGTCGAAAGACTGATGTAAAGGACTGTCAATGGATTCAGCAACTCCATAGTCATGGTTTGTTGAATCGCTGTTTTGTTCCCGATGCTCAAGTAAAGGAAGTTCGTGCTTACCAGCGCTTGAGAGAAGATCATCTGAGAACAGCCTCTATGCATGTAAATCATATGCAAAAGTCACTAATTGAGATGAATATTCGACTCAAAGAGGTGCTCAGTCAGGTACATGGAGCCAGTGGTCTGGCAATCATAGAAGCCATCCTGTCAGGAGAACGTGATGCCCAAAAGCTCTTATCCTTGTGCCATAGCAGTATTAGAGAAAAAAAGGCATCTCAAGTCCTCAAGGCGCTTTCAGGCTATTATACCGAGGCTGGGTTGTTTGCTTTGGAACAGGCATACAGCGGTTATAAATTTTATAAGCAACAAATACAGGCATGTGACCATAAACTAGAGGAAGTTATGAAACGGGTCAATAACTACGATTCAGATATGCAAAGCAAAAATGAAATAGAGTCTGTTAAAGACCGAAAACCAGTTAGGCATAATAAGCCTGATATTGACCACTTAGGAGGACACCTACTTAAAATTTTTTCAGGCAAAGATGCTACGTGTTTGCCGGGTATTACCGATTATACCTGGCTACAATTGTATTCGGAAATAGGTCTGAAACTTTATAATTGGCCAAGCGAGAAACATTTCACTTCATGGCTAGGGTTATCTCCAGGTCAACACCAGTCCGGCAAGAAAAACAAAACCAGAAACCGAAAGTACAGGCCGAAGGCTGGACAAATATTTAGGCAACTTGCCCAAAGTTTAATTGAAAGCAAAAAGATAGCACTAGGTGCTTTTGGGCGCAGATTAAAAAGCAAAAGAGGTCCTGGAATAGCGACTAAAGCCACAGCACGAAAACTGGCAGTACTCTACTGGCGGCTTATGGTAAAAGGTCTTGACTACACAGAAAAAGGGATCAAAGCATATGAAGAAAAAATGCAGCTTCATAGAGAAAAGTGGCTAATAAAAACAGCTAAAGAATTAGGTTATGAGCTTGAACAAATACCTATTTAGTTTATTACGTCATTGGTACGTCAGGAGAGATCTATGTATTTTGTAGGAAATGTCCGGTCAGCAACTTCCAATTGAATAGACTTCTCACTAGCGTTCGAAGTGACAGTAGGATGAGAAGGTATTCTGTCCTAACCTCTTGATTATTTGCCTTGCGAAACTGCTCACCTCGCCTTCGTTGTGTGTTATCATCAACGAACTTCAGCACGTTCATCACTACCATTAACCACACAAAATACCTACTACTAGCGATTGTCTCAAAGGATAATCAAACACATCTTTACATTATTTAGAATTATTCTAAATAAAAAATGATAAGCCTATGTATTCTGATCAATATGATTCCCTGGTGCAGTGCCTTATGGCTGAGCTGAAGAAGGAGCTGCCCTCTTTGCTTACGCTTAATAAAATTATAAAGAAAACGGAGTGTCCTTATTTGAAGGGCTTGGCAGAATCGGCAGAAATAATAAAAGAGAAATAGCATGTATTGTAGATGTGCTCATAAATGAGCGAAATAGATATGTTTCTAAGTGTAGAGGATGTGGTAAGGTGGTGCTTCATTATAATAACTTTATGACCACCTTTAATGAGGGTGATTTCGAAAGCTTCCTGAATTATGTCAGCTTTCTACATTTTGAGAGTAATGCCGTCCGTTTTCCGAATGGAAAGCCATTTATCACCGTGTACACTTGTCATGAGGATATCTACTTCGTATTCAATGAAGAAGAGTTCGATGATTTTAGAGACTGTCTTAGTCAGGTGAAAGTGATGTTGGAGGTGAAGGAGATTCTTAAAATGTAGTTTATACGTTTATTGGAATGTTAAACTAAAAAAAGCACCTTTGGTAGGTGATCAACAAAACCTTCCATCCATGTTTTTAAAAACCTTTCAAAGATTCGTTTTGGTAGCTGTGTTCGGTATAAGTGCCCTCAGCGCTTATGCTCAAGAGGTAGAATGGCAAGACCTTTCTATCATTAGTCAGGGCACGGTTAAACCACACGCCACTTTTACTCCATATGCCTCAGAAAATGATGCTTTGGCAGGGGATGCTTCTCCTATGTTAAAGTCTTTAAATGGCAATTGGAAGTTTAATTGGTCTAAAAATCCAGCTAGCCGTCCGGTAGATTTTTATAAGCAGGACTATGATGTAGCTGGCTGGAAAGAGATACCCGTACCGGGCGATTGGCAGATGTATGGATATGATTATCCGCAGTATACTAACATGGAATATCCGTTTCCGAAGAATGCGCCAATGATCCCTTCAGAGTATAATCCGGTTGGCTCTTATAAAACCACTTTCAGTATATCACAACAGGCTCTTAATCAAGAGGTTTTACTTCATTTTGCTGGAGTGAACTCTGCTTTTTATTGCTGGATAAATGGTGAGAAGGTAGGTTATAGTGAAGGCAGCAAAACCCCGGCTGAGTTTGATATTTCATCATTCATTAAAGAAGGTGAAAATACTTTAGCCGTAGAGGTTTACCGATGGAGTGATGGAAGTTATTTAGAAGATCAGGACTTTTGGAGATTGAGTGGAATAGAGCGAGATGTATATCTGGTATTTGCGCCTAAAGTGAGAATTAGAGATTTTTTCGCTACCCCACATCTTCAAAATAATTATCAGGATGGCACGCTTTCTTTAAGTGTAGAGTTACAAAACCATCAGACAAAAAAGGTTAAAAATCAAACCGTGGAGGTGGCCCTTTTCGATTCAGACCGAAAAGAAATAGCGCGTGCTAATCAGCAACTGAGCGTGGAAGACATTGCCTCAGCCAACTTTGACCTGGAAGCTAAGCATGTGAAATTATGGTCAGGTGAAAAGCCTAACTTATATCATCTGGTAATCACTTTGAAAGATGCTAAGGGCAAGGTATTGCAATCTGTCGGAGACAAGATCGGCTTTAGAGAAGTGAAGATTGAAAAAGGACAGCTATTGGTGAATGGACAACCAGTGCTGTTAAAAGGGGTGAACAGGCATGAACATGATGAACGGTATGGACATGTAGTGTCTAAAGAGTTGATGCTGAAAGATATAGCGTTATTCAAGCAAAATAATATCAATGCGGTGCGTACATCACATTATCCTAATGATCCGCTTTGGTATCAGCTATGTGATGAATATGGAATCTATGTGATTGACGAAGCCAATATTGAAACGCATGGTTATGGATATGATGAAGATAAGACACCTGCCAATAAACCGGAGTTTCTGGAGCCACATTTAGATCGTATGAGAAGGATGGTGGAAAGGGATAAAAATCACCCATCTATCATTATCTGGTCAATGGGTAATGAAGCTGGTGATGGGCCAGCATTTGTTCAGGGATATGCCTGGATAAAGCAGAGAGATAGCTCCAGAGTGGTTCATTACGAACGTGCAGAAAGAGGGAAGGAGTTTAAAGAACGACACTCAGATATTATTTCGTGGATGTACGCTCGTACCTGGGATATAGAAAATTACTATCTGGGCAAGTACCCTGACAGACCGTTTATCTGGTGTGAATATTCACATGCCATGGGTAACAGTAATGGTGATCTGGTGGATCTATGGGATTTTGTAAGAGCGCATAAGCAGGTGCAGGGTGGCTTTATCTGGGACTGGGTAGATCAGGGCTTATTGAAAAAAGGTGCTGATGGTAAGGAATTCTGGGCCTATGGCGGAGATTTTGAGCCAGAAACTGCTCATAATGATGATAACTTCTGTTTAAATGGCCTGGTTAATCCAGATCGCAGCCCTCATCCGGCGTTGGAAGAAGTAAAACATGTTTATCAAAATGTACATTTCTCAAAAACTGACGATGATGAGATAGAAGTGTTCAATGAAAACTTCTTTACCGACCTGAAAGAGTATACGGTTGCTTATGAAATATTGCAAAATGGAGATGTAGTGAAAGCAGTGACTATGGATGGTTTTTCTCTCGCTCCCCAATCAAAAGCAACGTTTAAGGTAGACCTGAATGGTTTGCAACTCAATGAGGATGGCGAATATTTTATTAACTGTTATGTAAAAGAAAAATCAGAGGCTCCTTTTGTAGAGAAAGGAAGTATTCTGGCTAGTGATCAGATCTTTTGGCAATTGCCAGGCGCTGATGCCATGGCTCTAGCAGACACTAAAATCAAAGTGAAGGAAAGCAAAACGGCTATTTCTATCACCAGTGAGGCTCTTCAAATAGAGTTTGATAAGGCTTCGGGTGGCATAACTACCTTAAAAACAGCGGATAATGATTATTTGAAGGAGCCGTTGACTTTCAATTTCTGGCGAGCAGCTACAGACAATGATTTTGGAAATCAAATGCCTAAGCGTCTTCAGGCATGGAAAGAAGCTACTTACGGACAGAAAGTGACTTCCGTAAAAGTGCTCAAGAAAGCTAAATATTCAACGACTATACAACAGGAGATCGCTTTTGAGGGGCTTAAATCTACAGGTACCATTACTTATAAAGTCTTCGGAGATGGCAGAATAGAAGTAGCACTAGCGTTTGACTACAAAGACAAGGATCTACCTGTGCTGCCAAGGTTCGGGGTGAGTATGATTTTACCTCAGGAATATGAACATGCCGAGTGGTATGGCCGTGGCCCTCATGAAAACTATTGGGACAGGAAATCATCTGCTTTTGTAGGTAAATATAAAATGGATGTGAGCGATCTTGGTTTTGCCTACATCAGACCACAGGAAAATGGCTACAGAACCGACACAAGATGGCTGAAACTAACCAACGACAGCGGCAAAGGTATTACTATAAAAGGACAGTCTACCTTCGGTTTCAGCGCACTACACAATACAACGGCTGACTTTGATGCTGGTCCTTCCAAGCAACAAAGGCACTACACTGATGTAAAGCCCAAAGACTTAATCCAGCTCAATATCGATTATCACCAAATGGGTGTGGGTGGTGATGACAGCTGGGGAGCAAAACCATGGGATAAATACACCCTTGAGGCTCAGGATTATAGTTATAGTTTTGAGATAGTGCTGGAGTAGTATGGTGTGTTTGTGGGGATACGAACTGGTGTTTTTCACCTCATCCCCGGCCCTTCTCCTCAAGGAGAAGGGGGCTTTAGGTGCGGCGGTTCCGGCTCTTCGCTGCGCTACGGCCGGAATGACTGAATTTAATTTAAGGTATACCAAATATCAATGTGTCATCCTTTCTCTGGCCTTCATTTCAGTAGCCACTCCTAAATCACCTTGCTGGATCATCCAGGATTCTAGTTTTTGACGGAGGTCTTGAATGGTTGTTTTATAGGTTTCGTCCTCAGCCAGGTTGTGTTGCTCGAAGGGATCATTTTCCAGGTTATAGAGCTCTTCGAAAGGCCTTGTCTTATATTTTTCTAACCAGGCATGTGTATCTTCAGATAGGGTGCTGTCCCTTAGCCATTGATTATAGAGGCTATTCTCATTGGCAATAGGAATGTTGCTAAACTCAGAATCAAAACTATAATTCTGAATGTATTTGTATTTTTCTGTTCTTATCGATCTCACAGGGTAGGAGTCTGAGCCGTTAAATATCCCTCTTGTAGTTTGTATGCCAAAGACATAGTCACGGTGGTGATCTGTCTTTTTTTTGAATCACATCATAGAAGCTCTTGCCATCAAAGCCGGTATTGCCATAGCTGTCTTTAATGCCCACATCAATTTTTTCAGGATCAGCACCGACCATATCCAAGAGGGTGGGGAGTATATCTACATATTGGGTGAAAGCACTATTGCGGCTTTTGGCAGGTACTTTCCCTGGCCAGGAAATGATAAATCCGGTTTTTAGTCCTAAGTCATAACAAGTCCATTTACCAAAAGGTAATTGATAACCCTGTTCGCTGGTAAATACTTCAATGGTGTTCTTTTGCTTCCCCACTTTTTCTACTGCGTCCAGACAGTAGCCTAGTAAACTATCTGCATAGGTGATCTCAGCATAATATTTTACCAGAGCTTCGCGGGTTTCTTTGGTATCTATAATGTAGTCAGGCACGGTGAGTTTTTCTGGATTATATTGAGCTCTGTTACCTCTGGTCCAGGGTGTATGTGGTTGATTCTGAGCTATGATTAGCAAAAATGGTTTATCATCTTCGATGACGGGCTTTATTTTATCCAGATGAATATCTATGCCATTGCCACCGTCATGCTGGCGGCCACCCAAATAATCAATTGGGTATGATTCTGCTGGTCCATAATGCTGTTTGCCGATAAGGGCGACATTATAACCCAATGCTTTAAAATGATGTCCCAAACTCTTTACTCCATCATAAACCTTGGCGTGATTAGGATAGGCTCCACTTCTGGCCGGAAAAAGTCCAGTCAGGATCTGCTGCCTGGTGGGAGAGCACATGGCTGTAGCAGTAAACATGTTATCGAAACTCATTCCAGCATCAGCAAGCCTTTGAATGTTAGGTGTGTTCACATCAGGATTTCCATAAACAGAACAGTCTCGCCAAGTCATATCATCGCCAATGAACAGAAGAATGTTAGGCTTCTTCTGAGCTGACGCATTGAGATGAGGTAGTAGAAAGAGGATGAATAAGATTTTACGCATTAGGTGCTAGTTAGATTTCCGTTAAACTTAAATAGAATATTCTATCTGTAAGAAGAAGCAGATCATAATATCTCACCATAGGTTGCTGTAAAAACTGCTCAAATAAGCTAACTACCACGTTTACAGTTAAAATACGTAGATATACCGGTTTACATGAGGAGGATTGCTTTGTAAATTGATATAAAAAAGCCATGAAAGATTTGAATATTCTGGTGGTGGAGGATAGCAAGGATGACTTCCTTTTAATGGAGAGGGTTTTAAGAAAGAATAATATCAATTGTTCTTTGAGATGTATAGATGGCCGCGAAGAGTTTATGAGGTCAATTGATAAGGATACACCAGATTTAATTATATCGGATCATGCTTTGGCTGATTTTAGTAGTATTGATGCACTTAAAATGTGCCGGGAAAAGGATAAGAATGTGCCTTTTATATTAGTGACGGGGGCATTGCCAGAGGAAGCGGCCAGATCGCTGATGTTTGTGGGGATTGACAATTATGTGCTGAAAAAAGATTTACACTTGCTACCCGATGTAGTGATCACCACCATGACAAAATACTGGCATTGGACCCAGCATGCATCAGAGGTAGGTGGGGTCAATGCCACGAAACAAGCTACCAGAGGCTTTTCTTTATTCTCATTACAGTATAATGAATATCTGGATAGCAAACTGGCCACCATTAATGACGTGATTAAAACCGCAGAAACGCTGGAAGAAGAGAGGCAGATGGAGAATATACATATTCAAAGTCTTAAAATTCATGTCAATGAAATTAGAAGAGTGGCCTGCAGTATTAAAGATTTATATGAATTAAAATTATCAGAAGTGTCCGCCAGACAGGTTTTATTAAAGCCATTTATCTCAATAGTTTGGGAAAAAGTGATGAAGGAATATAATATGAATTTAACCCTCATCAACGATATACCAGATGTAATCACCTGGACAGGAAAAGTGGGTTATTTGGAGGTTATACTTATGCATATTTTGAAAAACTGCATTCTTTATAAAGATGAGCGAAAAGAGCTGAATAAGGTTGCGGTATCAGCAGAAAGTGAAGAAAACCAGCTGGTTATCCATATAAGGGATAATGGTTTGGGCATAGAGACAGAAAACCTCTCGAAGCTTTTCGATATGTTTTATACTTCCAGCACCACATTTAGAACGGCAGGCGTGGGACTTTACATTGTGAAAGAGCTGGTATCAGAAATAGGAAGCGAAATAAAGATAAGTAGCAGAATACATGAAGGAACTCATATTGAACTTTCTTTGCCATGTTAAAAGACAGGTGTCTCAGAATTGATGAGACACCCTTAGACTGACCTTTTTAAAAAGTCTGCATATCATACATCTCTATCTGCTGACCACCTGAGCCCCAACCTCCTGAGGTACGGTGAGTAGTTCCTACAAAGTAGTACCACTGGTTCCAATAGTTTACCCCTGGGTTGTTTAGAGTACATTGGTAAACGCCATCTACATAAAAGTCTACCAGTGAGTTCTGGCTGGCAGATCTTACCTGGCACTTGTATGTATGGTACCCACTGCCACCCGTGTATAAGGTTTGGTAAATATACTGTCCCGGACTTTGGATATACGCCTTCAAAGTATTGTCACTGAGGGTTTTCACAAAGCCCATTTCTCTTCCTGTCCAGCTGCTTACATTATCACAGATAAACACGGCCATTTCATTAGACCCGTTAGGAGCATTGTTGCCACCTTTAAATGTACCTGTAAACTGAAGGCCAGTAGCATACTGTCCACCATTTTGCTGTGCGCCCAGATAATTGGTGCCACATTCTGTGCCTCCTACCGGAACGCAAATGCCATTGGTGCCGCTGATGTAGTAAGGGTATGTAGAGCAAGATTGCCACAAACTAAAAGCCCCTGGTGATACCGGGCCGCTGGCGTTGGTCATGTCTTTCGCACTGATAGGATGACCTTCACGGTTATCATCTGGCACGTTAGGTTTGGTTTCAGGTTCATCGCTACAGCCGTAGGCGAAAACTAAAAGAAAACAAAGAATGGATAATGGTTTTTTGAGTACGTTTTTCATGTGTTTAGATTGATTTAAGTTACTATTCAAAGCTATTTAAATCCATTTCTGAACACTATCACCATAGTCCGCATTTCTTGAAATATGGTACTACTGAGTATGTTTTCTAATATATGCTTTAGGTGTAATGCCGTAGTGTTTTATAAAACATTTGTCGAAATAAGAGTGGCTGTTGAATCCTACCTCAAAGGCGATCTGATTGATGGTGAGTCTGCCTTCTATAAGATAATGCAAGCTGTTTTTCAATCTCACTGATTTGATGAACTCATGCACACTTTGCCCAGTGAGTTTTTTAATTTTCTGATAAAGACTGGTCCTGCTCATAGCCAGCTTTTCGCAAAGATAGCTGGCGTCAATAGCCGGATCTGATAGTTTTTCTTCCAGATATTGAATGGTCTGTTGTAGGAAGTCATCGTCTTTATTAACTACAATACCTGTTGATGTTATTTCTGTAAAGTGATTGCTCCTTAGTCCTTGTTTTAGCTTTTCTTGCTTTATGATATAATTGGTTACAACCTGAATAATCACCTCTTGTTTTAGTGGATGAACCAAATGCAAATCGGCACCAGCCTGGTAGCATTGTAGCTGGTTGAATCTACCGTGAGAGTTGCTGATCAAAATGAAAGGAATACTACCAATTTGCTGATGTGCTCTTACCTGCTGGCAGAGCTCCAAACCATTGAGCAAAGGAAGCTGAACCTGACTTATAATAACATCAGGCTGTAAATCTTCGGCTAATTTTAATGCCTGAAGGCCATTGAAGGCTTCATGAACTACGAAATAACGTGAAAGGAGGGAAGAGGAAGAAGATTTGCTGGTATGTGCAAAGAGTATCTGCCTGCTTTGCAACATGGACCATGGTTCATGATAACATACGCTGTGGTGGTTAAGATAAGATATAGTAGTTTGAGGTTCAGGCATTTGGTAAAAACTGTTACTCCATCTTTTCTATACTTTCTGTTTGCTCTTTCCAGGTGTAGGTGCCTACCGATCCTGGAGCTAATTCAATTTTAGCATACCTGCCGCGATATTGTATTTGGAATGATGTTTTGTCCCATGAATTATTTACTACCAATAGCACAATGCCGCCCTCGGGCGTACTAAAGGCTACATTAGGCAACACATCTGAGTTTTCAATCAGGGCTGTTCTATAAACATCGGGCCTTTGTTCATCCTGATAAAGGCGTACTGATGCTGCTCCGGGAGTGGTAGTATAAATGCGGGATGAACTTGGTGTTACAAATTTTGAAACATGCCCAATGGTATAATAGGCAATGTTTCGGCGCACCTCGTTTCCATCCAATGTGATGGCTCCCTGGCAAAAGGGGCAGCCGCCATTGTCAGTATGTGGATCATTTTGAGGGTCTGCGGCCAGGTTCCATAAAATGATGTTTCGGCTCCAGTTTTGTAACGGACCTACAATAAGGCGATGGCTGGCGGCGGCAATTTTTATTTTCTGGCTCTCAGGATTTTCTGTGAGCATCTGCTCTGTGAAGTAGATGTTTTTATCCGGTCTCGCCAGGTGAACCAGGCTCATAGATTCCATATTTCCACGGTAGTTGTGAAAACCGGCACCGTCTACATATTGGGCCGCATCAGGGTCATTATAAATGGCTAATGGGTAATCTGGACGATCGGTGTTATGATCAAAAACTATGATTTTGGTGCTGAGCTGATGGGCTTTAAAGGCTGGGCCGAGATGGTTTTTAACGAAGTCGGCCTGTTCATTTACAAACCAACTCATGCTGGGCGTATTGCCAGAATTCATAGGTTCATTTTGTATGGTAACAGCGTGAATATCAATGCCTTCCTTTTTCATTGACTGAATGTATTTTACGAAATACTGAGCATACACTTCGTAGCAGTCTGGCTTTAATTTACCTCCATGGATATTATTGTTCGTTTTCATCCAGGTGGGAGCCGACCATGGAGATGCCATGATCTCAATATTCGGGTTGATGGCCAGTATTTCCTTCATCACAGGCACCACATCTTTCAGGTCTTGTGACAGGCTGAACTTCTTGAGTTTGAAGTCTGTGTCACCATCTTTAAGATCATCATAAGAAAAAACAAAGCTATTGAGGTCTGAGGCACCAATGGTCAGTCTTATATAGCTGATGCTAATATTATTGTCACCTTTGCCAAATAGCTCCTGCAGGATTTTGCTTCTCTCGATCTGGTCCATTTTGATAAGCAGCTCAGCGCTGCCACCGGTAAGCGCAAAACCAAATCCATCTAAAGATTGGTAGGATAGGGAAGGATCCACCATAATGACACCTGAGAGATCCTGTGGTTTATTTTTGAAGCTTATGGCATTGGCCAAAGGCTGCAGCAATGCCGACCGATCAGCTTTAGTAACCCATCCCTGGATTTCATTATTTTGACCATTCACGTAATGGCATCCCAGAAAGAATAGCATCAACAAACTTATTGAAACGGTAGACGGACATTTGAAATATAGTTTAGTCATGTTTTTATAATGTTGATGGTTTTAAAATGTAGCGGATCTATTGCAACTTGGTCAGTGTTTCAGCCCATTTTTTAATTACTTCTATAGTGGAGGCATCAGTATTGTACACCGAGTACCAGCCCTGGTATTCATGTGGAGGATCACCGATGAAATCATCACCCTTTTTCCAGATCACATGGGGTGCTCTTGGTCTCCCTAAGCCACCCCAGGCCCAGAAATTGACGCCTGAGATATGATTTCCTTCTTCAGCCATGGCAGCCACGGTGCTGAACATAAAATCATAATATTGGTCTCTGTACTCGGTGGAGGTCATAGGTGTATGGCTGTTAAAATCACGCGAAATGCCGAATTCCTCTAAAACCATGGGCTTTTTGAGCTCGTTGGCCACCTTCAAATGTTCTTTCAAGTAGGCTAATGCCTTTTCTTTTGCCTCAGGCAGGCTTTGCTCCGGATGCTTCGGATCATACCAGCCCCAGTTTTGCACCCATATGTGCATGGTGCAATAATCGATATACTCCGACTGATGGTCCAGCTTGAAGTTAGTGCCAGCTTTTGGAGATGGCGTATTGCCCTCACTACCAATGGATACCATGTGATGGTTGTCACAGCTTTTGATCATCTTCGCCGTCTTATCAACCCATTTTCTATAGGCTTTGGCATTATCTGCACCTTCAGGTTCGTTAGCCAACTGCCAGGCCATTATTGTAGGGTCGTTTGTGTAGGCTTTTCCGTTTACGGTATTGGTGCGCTTCACAATGTGCTCCAGGTATTGCTCATAAAGCTTTACGGCCTTTTTGTTAGAGTAAAATTGTGCAGCATAGCGCTGGTAAACACCCCAGTCTCCACCCGCAGCTGGTGGTGGGTAGGGAATGGATTCATTATGGTTAGCCCAGGATAGATATTGTGACATACCTCCACTCCAGGGCCAGAAATTATTCATGCAAACCACGGCCACCATATCTCTTTTACCCATTTCATCTAAAAGTAGATCAAGGCCTTTGAGTAGGTCTTCATTATACTCACCGGGAGCAGGCTGTGTCGTAGGCTGCATTCTCCACGGAGCATCAATGTCACCTTCTGAGGCTGCCATTATACGCAGGTTGTTAACACCCATGCGCTGCAGACTGTCCAGCTCTGTTTTTAGACGGTCAGGATCAGAGTAACCCAGGTTCATGCCATACCAGAAGTTGGTACCCAGGTAGTTGTATTCTTCCCCATTTTTGATAAAACGGCCGTTTTCAACATGGATAAAGTCCTGAGCATGTAATGCTGTGAAGCCGAGGCACAGGATAAAAAGAAGGCATATAAGCTTTAGTGGTCTCATTTTATTCCGTTACTTCAAAACTCGTTTTATTATTAGTATCACTGCTTCCGCCAACCCAAAGGTTAAACTGTCCTGGCTCTACTACATATTTCATGTCATAATTCCAGAAGGCCAGTTCCTGCACGGGTAGCTTGAAAGTGACCTTTTTACTTTCCCCTGCTTTCAGTTGAACCCTTTCAAAATACTTCAACTCACGCACTGGTCGGCTTACTGATCCGGCTATGTCCTGGGTGTAGATCTGGGCTACTTCTGTAGCCTCATATTTGCCCATATTAGTGAGCGTAAAGCTGATGGATAGTGTGTCCGAGGTGGATAGTTTGCTGGCAGATAGTTCGGGTGTTTCATATTTAAATGATGAATAAGAAAGGCCATATCCAAAGGGGAACAATGGCTTATGACCAGCATCTAAATAATAAGAACGATTGCCCAAAGAGGTCTGTAAGGCACCTACAGGAATATCATTAAGAGAATATTCACTGCCATTAGCAGGTCTACCCGTATTCTTATGGTTGTAGTAAATTGGAATTTGACCTACAGATTTAGGGAATGTCACAGGAAGCTTTCCGCTAGGTACCGCTTTGCCAAAGAGAAGGTCTACTATGGCTGGTCCGCCCATGGTGCCCGGAGCCCAGAAGTAGATGATGACATCAGATAATTCCACTTCTTTTTCGATGGTCAACGGCCTGCCAGCCATGATTACGGTAACTACAGGTTTGCCTGTTTCACTCAAGGCTGCTAAGAGCTCACTCTGCTTCCCTTGAAGATTTAGATTAGCCAGGCTATGTGCTTCTCCTGAAAGTATGGCTTCTTCGCCCAGGAAGGTGATCACTACATCAGCTTTTTGGGCTGCTTCAATGGCTTTATCAAAATTGGCGGTGGTAGTATCTCTGGAATAGGAAAGGGCTGGTTCGTAAATGATTTTTACTTTTTGGCCCAATTGATCATGCAGAGCTCTCAGAGGTGTTATACTATGGCTTTTATCACCATCAAATACCCAGGTGCCCAGCTGCTCATGCGGTGCGTTGGCCAGCGGGCCGATCACCGCAATGGTTTTTACTTTCTCAGACAGCGGCAGAATTTGGTTGTCATTTTTTAATAACACCGCTGATTGGATGGCTGCTTCTTTGGCTGCTGCCAGATGATCAGGGGCGTAGAAAACCTCAGTACGTTTTTTATCAACATAAGGATGATCAAAAAGGCCGAGCTCAAATTTGATTCGGAGAATATTCCTTACTGCATTGTCAATGGTTTCCATGGATACCTTGCCTTCTTCGATGAGTTCAGGAAGGTGTTTGATGTAGGTTTCGCTTACCATCTCCATGTCCAGGCTGGCGTTGGCGGCTCTTAGTGCAGCCTCTTTTTCGTTGGCAGCAAAACCATGGGCGATCATTTCGGTGACGGATGCCCAGTCAGAAACCACAAAGCCTTTGAACTGCCATTCATCGCGCAGCACGTCTTTTAGCAAGAACTTGTTGGCGGTGGAGGGAATACCATCATTATCGTTGAAAGCAGCCATTAGTGAGGCTGTACCTGCGTTTACTGCGGCATGAAATGGTTGTAAATACAGGTTTCTAAATTGTCTTTCAGTGATAAAAGTAGAATTATAATCACGACCTCCCTCGGCAGCGCCATAACCTGCAAAGTGCTTAGCACAGGCAGCGATGGAGGTAGGATCACTCAAATCATCACCCTGGAATCCGTGAACCATGGCTTCGGCCATTCGGGAGGCCAGGTATGGATCTTCACCCACACATTCAGCAATTCGACCCCAGCGAGGATCATGGGTAATGTCCAGTATGGGTGCGAATGTCCAGTTGATACCGGTAGCAGAAGCTTCAATGGCCGCTATGCGAGCGCCCTGGCGCACTATTTCAGGATTAAAAGTGGCCGCCTGACCTAACGGAATGGGGAAGATGGTCTTGAAGCCATGGATCACATCTCTGCCGCTGAGGAAAGGGATACCAAGTCTGGATTCTTCTACTGCCACACGCTGGGCTTTGTTGGCGATATCAGGATCAGTGATGCTCAAAATGGACCCAACATGGCCTTTTCGCATTTCTTCATTTACCCGATCCATATCAGCACAGTGCAATTGATTCATCTGGCCAATTTTCTCTTCCAGAGTCATTTTCTTAAGCAGATTCTCCACTTTTTGATCAACGCTCTGATCCTGCGCTACTAAAATTTGGGTAATAACAGTCATGAGAAAAGCGATTACACTTATCTTTTTATTCAATTTCAAATTCATTTTTACGGATTCTACATAAACCAGAAATACATCAGAAAGCAGCCTGCCACTAAAATCAGGGCTTGTATTCTGAAGTTTTTGTACCATACTACGCCTTTTAGTTCTTCGGTTTCATCATCCCATATTTTACGGGTCCAGATGTTATTTTCCACTTTCTCAGCCGGTGGAGGCGAAGTAGTTAAACTCACAATAATATTTACTAATGTGCTTATTACCAATAGAATAGGAGCTAGCAGTAGAAAGTGTAATCCTATTTCAATTCCCATAGTGTACTTAGCCAGCATGATGGCCACAGCCACAACCAATCCAAAAATAAGGCCGCTAAACGCACCTTTTGAATTTGATCTTTTCCAAAACAGGCCGATAAAGAAAGTACCTACAATAGGTGGAGCCAAATAGGAAACTACTTCCTGGTAGTAGGAAATTAATGAATCGAAAGTGCGAATGTAAGGTGCCCACACCACGGCTATAATAAGAGCCACAAGTGCGGTGATCTGGCCTACTCTTACCAGCTTTTCGCTGCTGGCATTTTTATCAAACTTGGAGTAAAAGTCCATGGTGAATAGGGTAGACACAGAGCTTAGCGTAGCGCTCAATGTTGAAGTAAGCGCTGAAATCATGGCTGAAAGTATGATTCCGATAAGCCCTACAGGCAATAGTCTGATGATTAGCCTGGGGTAAACCTGGTCTGTATTTACACCAAAGGTGCTTTTCAGTTCGCTGCCGCTAATGATTTCCAAAGGCAAATTTTCTACTCCGAATAAGTTTATTCCTCTGGCTACCAATCCTGGTACTATGAAAATGAACAGGGTGAAAAGATATAGAAAACCAACTAGTAGCACACCTTTTCTACCATGATCAATGGATTTTGCAGAGAGCACGCGCTGCACCATTACCTGATTGTTGGCCCAAAAGTAGAAGCCAAGAATCGGAATACCGATGATCATGCCAGGCCAGGGCACAGTGGGGTCATCCATGGGGCGGGTTAGCTTTAACCAAACACCTTCATGGAAAGTATCTATGAAATTATCCCAACCGCCAATGCTGTGCAAGGCATAAAACGAAAGTATAGTGGAGCCAATAATCAATATGGCCGATTGAATTACATCAGCATTAATGGCAGAAGATAGTCCACCGACAATGGTGTAGCTTCCTGCCACGGCTGCCATACCTATGATGATCCACAGCATGTTAGCTTCCGGGAAAATCATTTTGATGATTAATGCTCCGGTGTAAAGGGTGGCGGAAGCATCGAGGAACACATTTCCTATGATGGTGATGAAGGAGAAGTAGGTTCTGGAACGTCCGTCAAAGCGCTTTTCCAGGAATTCCGGCATGGTGAAAATGCCGGATCGGATATAAAATGGCAGAAAGAATACCGCAAAGAACACCATGACGAGCACAGAGATCCAATTGTAATTGTACACTGCTATACCACTGATAAATCCTTCTCCAGAGTGCCCCATAAGTGTGGAGCTGGAAACACTGGCAGCAAATAATGATAAGCCCACTACCGGCCAGGTCAGGTTTCTGCCGGCCAGAAAGTAAGCATCAGAGTCTTTACTTTTACCATGCCTCAGTGCCCACCAAATGATGAAAACAATGTATAAAACAACAATGGTGAGGTCTATTCCGCTTAAATTGATCGTACCCATACTTCTCTATGCTCCTTGATGTTTAATAATTGTAAGATGTATATAAAACAAAGCTTCTGGCTGGTACTTCTACTTCCAGCGCTGTGCTTCCTTTAAGGTCTGTTTCTACTGGTTTTGGAAAGCCATTTTCATCTTTATGTCTTTGCTTTTCTGTGTACAGAAACTTTTTAAATGTGGCTCCTTCGCCCAGATTGCCTGGGTGCACCGTGAAATTTGCTGTGCTGTCAGAATTGTTAACTATAGCCATGCTCATGTACTTACCAAATACTCCGGCAGTCATTCTTACATTTTTAGCCGGAACAGAGTCTGACTTTACGATATTCATTTCGCCAGGGAAATAACGACACATGAGTGACCAGGTGTAAAACCAAGGTCTTATGTTTTCTTCAGTAGAATCTCCTGTAAGTTCGGTGCCAAGAATATTCCACATGCCCCATTTTTTAAGCTGATGCTTGTCGCCTGAGTCACCGTTAGTGTGCATGGCATCATCAAGGCCCCAGGCCAGTGTAGCATCGAAGCCAGCGTTCATAGCTTGAATCACAGCATCAGCCATGTCTACGCCATAATCATAATCATAAATACCAAGCTGACTGTCAGGGCTGGCAAATGAATCGGCTTCATATCTTTTAATGTTCCCTTCTACGTATTTTTCAAAGCCTATTTCGCCGAAGATGAAAGGTTTTTCATTTACAGAATCAGCGAAGCTGACCATTTCTTTGTAATGCTGGCCAAATTCGCCTGATCTTACAAAGTCTTTCTGAGGGTAATCATGAACATCGTAAGCGCCCAGTACATTGCCCAGCTGCCTTACCGCTTCTATGGCCCAGTTATAACCAGTATACTTTGATTTGTCATTGTTGTAAGGGGTAGCATCCGGCCCAATTACCGCGATGTGATCCGATAGTCCGGCTTCTTTGATGCTTGTGTTAAGCATGGTAATGCCTTCCTTCCACTGTTCCCAGTCGCCATCGGTGCTGGCCCAGTAGCCATTAGGCTCATTTACCAGATTGTAATATTTAATGCAGGTATATTGCTTGTTCTGAATCAGATTTTTAAGATTCGCGGTGATGATCTTTATCCAATTAGGATCATTCGCCCCTGTGAATTTATCCTCCATATGTAGCTGAGGATCATGTACTTTGTACGGCTGCCCCCATTCACCAAGGATCACTGTTACGTTGTGCTCCTGACAATAATCGAGCAGCTTGTACAATGATTTCATCTCCTGAGATTCAAAATTTAGGATTGGCTCGCCCTTATCATCGAAGCCCTCTAAATATCTCCAGTTGGCCTGATCCATCACCCGGGCTATGCGTGGCTGCATAAAATCCAGTCTGTCAAAAACTTTCTGCCATTTGGCATCGGTCATGAGCAAGCCCCATTCCGCATCATCCGCATCAGCATGGGGGTAGGCTGACCATTCCACGCCATTACCAATAAACTCATCAGAGATCACCTGATCAGGATAAATGGAAACAAGGTCCTTTTGGCTGGAGGTTTCATTGGTACTTTGGCAAGCCGCTAAGCCCATGGCCAGGGCTAGTGGATATATCAGTAAACGTTTCATACAGGTTCATTTTTAAGGGCATCTAATAATTCATTGACATCATAAGTGGCCAAACCTATGTATTTATCAGCAGCTCCGTAATATACATAAAGCGTATTATCAATGATCATGTTGCCGGTAGGGAATACGCATCCTTTGTAGAAGCCTTCAATTTCATAATCATGCTCAGGTTCCATGATCCAGTCTGTAAGACGGTGAGTTACTTTGGTAGGATCTTCCAGATCTAACAGGGCTGCGCCTACGCGATAGTAGCCCTGGCCGCCATTTTCTACCCCATGGTAGATGATGAGCCACCCATCTTTAGTTCTAAGAGGTGGGGTGCTGCCGCCAATTTTCTCTTCCCACGAGCCTTTTCTGCCTTTAAAAAGCAATGTGCTGGGTTCTTTCCACACCATCATATCGTCAGAAAAGCGAATCCAGATAGAAGGCTGATCACAGTCATATCCTTCGCCGATCCACTCTTTCGGTCTATGGAGCATGGCGAATTTGCCATTAATTTTTTCCGGGAAAAGGATAACATCACGATCATCTAAATTGGCAGTAGTGATTCTTCCTAATCTGCGAAAGTTTTTAAGATCCTTAGAGAGCGCCAAGCCAGAGTTGGCGATGTTGTTTTTATAAACTGCGGGTGCTTCCGGCCCGGCATCTGGCAGGTTAACTACATCATGAGCGAAGGTCCAGTATCTTCCGGGAGGGTAGGGACGGTAGGCATAAGTAATGTAAAATTCGTCACCAAACTTAATGATCCTGGGGTCTTCCACACCACCCTGATCAGGGCCATCTACACTGGGGCCAAATACCGGTTCATCACTTACTCGCTGAAAGTTTACTCCATCTTCACTAGTGGCCAGCCCGAAGCGGATGTAATGATTTTCATCATCTCCGGCCGCTCTGTAGAGCATATAAAAAGTGCCATTTTCATACCACACTCCCGGATTACAAACCACTAAATCTTCCCAGTAATTATTGGGATTGGGTTTTAATACGGGGTTCATCTCATGTTTTTTTAGTTTTACAGAGACTTTACTTTCAACGTTGTTTTCTCTAAGCATCTAATTAAAAATTTATTGTCAGTTATCTTTTATCGCTTTGATAATCAAACTGCAAGCTGGCTCTACCACTGAGTTGTGATCGAAACCATCTTCTTCATACAGCGTGATTTTATCGTTCCCTACATCTTTTAAAGCCTCGTAGAGATAGGCGTTTTCCATATATCTTGAAGGAATTTCTTTGGTTCGGTCTCCGGTGATCAGCAGGAAAGGAGGGGTGTCCTTTTTTACGTGATTCAATGGAGCAAACTCATTCGCAAAAGGCACATTTTCAGGTCTTCCCAGCTCTTTTCGAACGGTGTTATGCGTGATGGTCTGGCCGCTGATAGGGAAATAGGCCTTTACCTTATTTACATCAGCATTATATTTCTGAAGATATTGCTCATCCAGCCCCACCATAAGTGCCAAATACCCACCAGCGGAGTGACCGGAAACATAGATTTTGGAAGGATCGCCACCAAACTCTTCTATATGATCAAACACCCAGGCTACTGAAGCTGCGGCATCATCAATATAAGCAGGGTGATTAGCCTTAGGACTTAATCTGTAATTTACCGCAGCCACGGCTACGCCCTTATTTTTCAACCCTTCAGGAATGTATTTTTCTCCACCTGTAAGCCCGCCTCCGTGAAACCAGACAATGGTGGCAAAACCTTTATCTTTTGGGTAGTACAGGTCCAGCTTGCATCTGCTTTTAGCATAGGCATCAGAAGGATTATTGATGTAGGCAATGTTTTCCTTCAGATCATACTTTTCGGTTTGAGCTTCGGCATAGTTCAGGCATAAAACCAATGCGAACAATGCCGTCCAGGTGTTTTTCAGATTCATAATTTTTGTTGTTTTTCTTTAAAATTAGGAATCAGAATTTTATTCTACCGTAACATTTTCAGCCATCGTATACATATCCGGTAAGTCTTTGCTAAACAGGGTGATAGAGCTTTTATAAAAGTCTACAAAGTCATTTTTTGAGCTATGGCCGATGTATGGACCGAAGAAATGATGACCGCCATGATTAGGATCGTATTTATTTCGCCACATCACTACCAGGCTTATATCTCTGCCAATTAGCGGTGTTAATATTTCTTTTGTCCAGTATTCTTCGTACTCTGCTCCATCTTTCAAAATGCCTTCAATTCCGGTTTCGGTTACGCCACAAGGTTTTAGCTTTTCTGCAGAGATCTCTTCCAGATTCTTAAGGTTGGTAGAAAGTGATTCTGTGTAGGTGCCATGGTAGCTATCAAAGCCAAGGAAGTCCACATAATCATCTCCAGGGTATCTGAATAAAAAAGCATCTTTAGTGCTTGGGCCATCAAGCTGAGGGGAAATGGCATATATCAGGTTATGCACGCCTTTTCCCTTTAAATAGTCTACGGTGAATTTCCAAAGGCCAATGAATTCATCTTGTGAAGTGCATGATTTACCCCACCATGACCAGGTCTGTGTGTGCTCATGGAAAGGTCTGAAAATGATGGGAATGGTATTTCCATTGTCATCTTTCAGATCAAGAACGAAGGTGGATAGCTTGTCTAACCATGATTTAAATTTGATGTTGGTTTCAGAGCCATCTTCCAGAATCTTTTTTACTACGGTATTATCTGAGTTATCCCATGAGTCTCCTCCTGTAAGTGGGTTGTTTAGGTGTGCGCAGGCTGTAATTACTTCACCTCTTTTTCTGGCTTCTAAAATCGTGCGCTTTCTATCATCATTAAGGTCGCTGGTCTCGCTGCGGTCATCCATAATTTCAGCAAAATCTACACTGAAAACGGCAGGATAGTCCCCACACACCTCTTTTACATCGGAACCTCCGGCGGTGGTATACCAGTCTCTGCCATAAATAAGATCATCATGATGCCCGAACATAAATCCTGTTTTCTGAATGGCCCAAAGGTTAGAATACAGTGCTTTGGTTTCATTAGTGGCGGCTGCATCAGCCAGGTGCAGGGTTACGGTTTCAACCTTGTCATCATCAGTATCTGCCTGTGGATCATCGTCAGAAGAACAAGAAGCTATCGTGCTTAGCATAATAAGCAGGATAGCTGGTAAGAATTTTATAAAATGAGTATATAGAGTTGATCTGTTCATATTATTCATTTTTGAAAGTGCTTATTACAATCAGAGATTCTGCTGGCATGTCCAGCGATACTCCTTCTGAAAGGTTGATGTTGAGGTCGGTTTCATTAGGTAGTAAACCATGATCACCTTCCTTTTTTAAAGTGTTTTTGGAGTAAATGTATTTGTTGGCTCCTTGCAGTGATTTTAAATCCGTGCTTTGAATTTTTACCGAATGGCTCTCTTGCGAAACGTTCACCACTGCCAGCATGTACTGACCATTTTTATTAAGAGCAATGGCTTTTATAGAAGGATCTCCGGTGCTTTTAACCTCGAAAATCTGGCTGCCTTGGGGCATGTATTTCGTAAGCAGAGACCAGGCATAATACCATGGCCTTACATTTTCTTCTTCACTGCCGAAATATTCATCACCGAAAATATTCCAGAACCCCCAAACTTTCAGCTTGTTAGGAGCTTCTTTAGAGTGCATGGCATCATCCAACATCCATACAATGGAGCCTGAATAGCCGGCGTTTACGGTTTGGAAAAGCGCGTCAGCCATGTCAGTGCCGTAGGAGTAGTCATAGACAAACATTTGAGAGTCGTCTGTAGAAGCATACTTCTTGGCTTCGGCACGAGATATATTTTCTTTATTGAAGGCTGAGTCTGCAGGCTCTACGAATTTAAAGCCTATTTCACCCATAACTATTTTCTTGCCTTCAGGTACTTTCTCTTCGTAGGCCTTGATAATATCAGTGTATTCTCCAGAATTTACAGTGACTTTAGAAGGGTAGGTGTGGATATCAAAAAGGCCTACTTCCTTGCTTAGGTGTGTGGCACAGCTGTCTGCCCACCAGGCCTCTTCTCCAGACCAAATAGCAGCATCCGGCCCGACAAGTGCTACCTTATTGTCGAGGCCGAGATCTACTATCCCCTTATGAAGAAACCTAATAGCGTTTGCCCACAGCTGATAGTTGCCATCAGTGGCAGACCAAAAGCCGTTGGGTTCATTGATCATGTTATAATATTTTATACAGGAATATCCTTTCTGGTTGATCAGGAAGTCCAGGTATTCGGCAGCAAAATGCAGGTTAGCCGAATCGATTTTATTTTCTTTTGAATGGACCATGTCACCACCCCAGTCGCCGAAAAGCACTTGTATGTTGTGGGTTTGGCAGTAGTCTAATATGGGTTTTAGGTTGCTGAAATGTAATTCAGGCTGTAGTTTACCATCTCTTACTGAGTTTCTGGTATTGGTCATTACCCTCATGAGCTGAGGTTTCATGAAGTCCAGCCGGGAGTAGAGTTTGTCCCAGTCCTGAGACGAAATTTGAAGGGTGGTATCACCATAATTGAGCTGGTAAGGGTCCCATTGAGCACCGTTACCAATATAGCTGTCATTAATTACGGTAGCGCTATTGATGGTGATAGTAGCATCTGTAGGGCTTTCGTGAGAGCATGCCCAGCAGATAAGTGATAAAAAAGTAAGGGTTAATAAGTATTTCATAAAATGGGGTTGATGTGAAGGAAAAAGGTAGAGTAGACTACACTTATCACGCTCATTTTGAAACTCTCAATCTCAACTTTGATTTGCGATTTATATAGCCTACTCACTACACTTCACCTTACATACTAGTGTTATTAGTTTCTTTTTGTAATGTCAATCCAGAATTTTCGTGGCTTGCTTACGAACTTGTCATAATCAGAATAGATTTTGTCCCAGTTATCAGTTCCGTTCAGGGTAAAAGCCAGGGCATTATTATCCACTGTTTTGCTGAGGCCATTGCCTAAATCTTCTGTTCCAGATCCTACAAAGGTGCCACTGGTGGTGTGACCATCTGAGAATGTGAATGTTACCATTCCTGAAGTGTAATTTCTAGCCCACGTACCTTCGCCTTTTGGAAGCTTACGGTAAAAATTATTGACATCTGTTTCAGGGTCTCCCACAAAGTTGAAGTTGGCATAAAGTCCGTCCTCACCAGCGCTGTTAGTGAACTTGCCATATGTGTTTCCTTCTTCTGTAAAACCTTCTAACTCAAAAGTCAGTACATTATCAAGCTCTACATGTGGGCCATCAGCTTCTGGCCATACCCAGGGCTTGTCAGTAAGTGGCATTACCGCGCCACCGCCATATTCAGGTCCTGTACCACCATAGACTATCAGATTATTAATGTCATAGGTGCCCACAATAGTCTCTGTGAATTCAGTGGCAGTTATGATATATTCTCTGCTCTTACCTGTAGGAGAAGTTACTGTTACCGTTGCGCTTTTATCGGCATTCTCAAAGTTCAGACTTTCGCCTTCTTTCAAGGTAGCAGTAGCTCCATAAGATAATTGTACTGAATTTAGTGCTATGTTACTCAAATCAGGTACCGCGGCTACATTGATAGCAATGGTAATGTGACCAGTAGACTCATCGTCTCTCACTATCTCTGCCTGGCCTACCTGATTAGCAAATTTGATGTTAATAATGCTTCTCTCATTATTCCAGTCGCCCTCTTCTATTTCTTCAAGAGGATCTTTTTGACAAGCCATTTGCATGGCTACGATGGTCAAAATCAAGATATATTTTAATGATTTCATAAGATTCTTCTTTTATAGTTCCTGATTAAGATCGATTTCTGTTTGTGGAATAGGGTAGAAGGCCACGTCTTCTGCAGATAAGCCCGCTGCTGATTCCACGTCAGTAGTTATTCTGTTGAACCTTCTTAGGTCGTAAAGTCTGTTACCTTCAAAGGCAAACTCATGCTTACGCTCTTCTAGTATCCTTTCTCTGAATTCAGGTGCAGAAAGGCCATTTTGCATATTGCCTAGGCCAGCTCTGTTTCTTACATAGTTCACCAGATTGTATGCCTCTGCCGTTGGGCCAACGGCCTCAGCATAGGTAAGAGCGATATCCGTATATCTGATCAGATAAGGTTTTGTGCTGGTTTTGTCACCTACAAATTCAGGGTCTATATATTTTCTGCTAAAGCGATAAGGCAATCCGTCAGGGTAGGTGGCGATAACTTCACCATCTTCATTGAAAACGGAATCTACTAACAGCACCTGAGCACGTTTGTCAGAACCATCAAATGAACTGTAGAAAGATTCGTTGGTCTGCATTACACTCCATCCGTCATGACTTACTGTGTAGGTGCCATCACCGTCTGGCAGGTATATGCTGCTCCCTGAAACATACGGGATGAAGAGCTTAGATATTTTGGAGTAATCACCTTCGATAAGTCCGCCTCTGTCCATAGACATAATGAAGATATGCTCTGGTCCGTCAGCCTCATTTACATCATAAATATTCAGCAAATCAGAGTCGAAGCCATATTGACCTTGATCATTAATTACCTGACCGCTAAAGAACGCAGCGCTGTCATACATCTGATTCACATCCTGACTTAGTGTAGAATACTGAGGTACGCCATGATCTTTTGATGACGCCATGAAAAGATAAACTTTTGCAGCAAGTGCTTGAGCAGCTACTTTATCGGCGTGTCCAGGTACCTGATCTACAGGAAGTAACTCTATTGCTTTTCTACAATCTGATAAAATAAGATCGTATACCTCTGAAAGATCTTGAGCCATAGGAGCTGAAGTCTGATCTAAAGTGGCAATCACATTTTTGTGAATAGGCACGCGACCAAAGTTCCTTGCCAGATTGAAATAATTCCAGGCTCTTAAGAAATAAGCCTGGCCGATGTATGGATCTTTCAAGCTTTGGCTGAAGCTAGCCTGAGGTACATATTCAAGAACGGCATTAGACCTATTAATAGCGATATATGCATACTTAAAGAAGTTTTTAAGCATAGTGTTAGTGGAGAAGTTCTGTGTTTTCCACGTCGCCAGATTTACGTTATCTACCGCTTCATCACTTTTGGTGGAGCATTCGTCAGTGGGCATATCCCCCACGAAGAAGATGGCTCTGGAATACTCTAAATAAGTAAGAGCGTCATAGGCATAATTAATAGCTGCTTCGGCATCAGCAGGCGTCTTGTAGAAGTTGTTTTCTGAATAAAATCCGTAGGGTTCTTCAGTTAAATCACAACTACTTATGGTAAAAAGACCTGCCAGAAGTAAGATGATGTTATATTTTAATTTCATAATTGTGCTCTTTTAAAATTTTAAGTTCACGCCTAATGTCACTTTTCTCAGCCTGGGATATCCGCCCCAGTAGCGTCCGTCACTGCCTACCTCAGGATCATAGCCGTCAAACTTGGTGAAAGTGTATAGGTTAGAAGCGTTCAAGAATACCCTTGCAGACATGTTTTTAGGTAGAGTTAGCGTGTAACCCAGGTTAATATTTTGGATTCTCACGAAAGACCCATCTTCTAGCCACCAGTCAGAAAATCTTACAGATCTTCCTTCTCTTAGCGCCGGATATTCATTGGTAGGATTATCAGGAGTCCATCTTAATGGCAATTCGCTAGGCTGGTTAAAAGCCTGAGTGTTTAATACATCATTACCAAACACACCATTGAAGAAGATGCTAAAATCAAACTTTTTGTAAGTTACGCTGAGGTTTAAGCTGGCTGTGAAATCTGGATTAGGATCACCTATGATGGTTTTATCATCTGGAGTGATTTGTCCATCGCCATTGATGTCTACATATTTAAATTCACCCGGTTGAGCTTCTTCACCTTCAAGACCTGCTTCTATGCCGTCTTCTAAAGACTGAACTATGCCATTGGTTTTATAACCGTAGAAAACATTTACAGGCTGTCCAACTGCTAATAAGTTAGGGTAGTCTCTGTATGCTTCAATACTATTTCCGAAGTACTCGTAAAGCATGCCTGTATTAGGGTCTGTAATCAAGCCAGACTCTACTACATTACCCAAGTCAGTTACCTCATTTTTGTTTTTAGAGTAAATTAAAGTCGTATTTACACTCCAATCGTCATTTTGAATGATGTTCCCATCTAGTGTTAGCTCAATACCTTTATTGGTTACAGAACCATAATTCACTGTCATACGATCATAGCCTGATGATGGCGTAAGGATTCTGCTATGTAGCAGGTCTTCAGTGTTTTTGCTGTAGTAGTCAAAGGTCACATTCAGCTTATTTTCAAAGAAGCCCATGTTTACCCCGAAGTCAGACTGAGTAGTAGTCTCCCATTTCAAATCAGGGTTAGGAATACCACCCCAAAGTACTTCAATGCCTCCTTGTCCGGATCTACCTACTTCTCTACCTGGGCCGATGGCAGTTGTCCATTTGCCATTTACATAGTACTTGCTTACACCATATCTACTTAATGTTTCGTAAGGACTAATTCCTTGATTACCAGATACTCCATAACTATATCTGAATTTTAATTGATCAAATATGTCCAGATCCTTAATGAAGTCTTCTTCGTGAGCTTTCCAACTAATGGCTGCTGAAGGGAAGAAAGCCCATTTGTTATTAGCACCAAACTTAGAAGAACCATCAGCTCTGGAAGTGAAAGTGATAAGGTACTTGTTGTTATAAGTATAGTTAACTCTGAAAATGCCAGATACTAATTCCGACTTTGAAAGGCCATTATTAACTGTGTTAGATTCTGGGTTTCCAGCTGCAAGATTCTCATTCTTTAATACTTCATTGGCGAAATCATAAGCACCTAATGAAGAGGTTCTTGTTTCATCTGTCTGGTAAGAGTAGCCTAACGTTACTCCAAACTGATGCTTGTTGATTTCTTTGTTGTAGTTCGCAAATGTCTCTGATACCAATGTGGTTCCTTGCCAGTTATTCAAGAAGGCCGCACCGTTATTAAAGTTACCTGCTTCAGTGTAAATGCTTGGATAAAACTGATCAGAGATAGAAGTTCCATACTTGTAGTTCAGTCTGGAGGTTAACACCAGTGAAGGCATGATTTTATACTCCACATCCAGGAATGAAAGCACATCTAATGTTTTGGAAGTATTGGTCACATTTTCTGTGATGGCCATAGGGTGAGAGTAGTCGTTATTACCTACCAGGAAGTAATCTCCTTCATCATCATAAACCGGGAATATAGGGTTTCTCCAGTATGCCAGGCCTCCATTGCTGTTTCGTTTTCCTCTGGTTAGTATGTTAGAAAATCCCACTTTCAGTTTATCGCTAAGCTTGTGGCTTACATGCAGGTTGTAATTGATCTTGGAGTAGTCGTCATTAATATACACCCCTTTGTCTGTGAAGTAGTTAGCACTCAAGGTGAAGTTGGTCTTCTCATTAGAGCTGGCTACGCTAAAAGTAGTGTTGTTAGAAATTGGGGTGTCTCTGAAAACTACATCATCCCATTCGGTATAATATGGCCATTCTCCTGAGGCTAACTCTTCTACAGAAGGGTAATAAACTCCTGAAGGATCATTAGCTCCTACATAAATAGGCTGAAACCCATCTCCATTGGTTCTAGACTCGTTGCTAAGCTGAGCCATAAGCACAGGGTCTCTCCATAAGTTTAGTTTAGATGTAAACTGAGACACTGTAGTCTGTTGCTTAATACTAAATTCTGTCTTACCAGTTTTAGCTTTTCTGGTGCTGATAATGATAACACCATTTGCACCCCTTGATCCATAAATGGCTGATGCTGAGGCATCTTTTAATACTTCTACTGATTCGATATCTGCCGGGTTGATCTGTTTTAGGTCGCCAGCACTTCCTAAAGGAAAGCCGTCTACCACCACTAAAGGATCGCTGGATGCTAATAATGAGCTACCACCTCTGATTCTTACTGTAGCGCCAGCGCCGGGATCTTGTGAATTAGTAGTTACCTGTAAACCCGCTGCTCTACCCTGAAGTACTCTTTCTACAGAGTTAGCGGGGATATCCTTCACTTCATCCAGCTTTACACTGGCAACTGAACCAGTAAGATCTGTTTTCTTTACAGTACCATAACCTACCACTACTACTTCACTGAGTAGTTCTACATCTTCATTAAGGGTAACGTTGATGGTATTTTGATTACCAACTGGAATCGTTTGCGATTGAAAGCCAATAAAAGAAAAGCTTAAACTGGCGTTCTGATTTTTTACCTGAAGTGAATATTTACCTTCAGCGTCGCTTATGGTACCTTGGGTGGTGCCTTCCACGACTATGGAAACGCCGGGAAGCGCATTACCATCGGCGTCTTTTATAATTCCTGTTACGGTACTCTGCGCCCACGCCGTGGTGGAGAGTATAAGTAGGAATAGAAAAAAGACATGTTTAGTCAAAGTTTTTTTCATATTCATGAGATTTTGGGATTTGTGATTTAATGCTTTACAAAGCACATGTTTTTGAGGATGTAATGTTTTGTAAATTCAGCTTAATAATTGTACAATTATGAAATGTTAATCTCTTGAAATGATGGAATTGAAGATTTAAAACCTGATGGGAATTGCTTTTTTAGTTATTTTGTTAATATTTGAAGTATATTTTTAATTCAAATGACTATTTAAATCGTTTGTGATTGTATGAAATTCAATTATTAACATTGAGATAATGTGATACTATTATGAATAATAACAAGCGTATTTTGCGTGAATTGGTGCCTATTTCTGAAGATGATTTCTTTATAGTATTGAATCATACCAGTGCAAAATTTGATTTTCCCGTTCATTATCATCCGGAATTAGAACTAAATCTGGTAATGAATTCATCTGGAAAAAGAATAGTAGGAGACTCAATACTGGACTACAGTGATGTTGATCTCGTGCTGGTAGGATCTAATACACCCCATGCCTGGACCGGCAATGATAAAAATACCAATGCTCATGTGATCACCATTCAGTTTCATCAGGATTTTTTGAGTGAGGCTACGCTCAACAGAAAGCTGGCTATACCCATTAGAGATATGTTAGATATGTCTAAAAGAGGTATCCTTTTTTCTGGTGAAACGGTTGACATGCTCAAAGAGAAGATTATACAACTGCCTCAGTCACAGGATTTTGATTCATTGCTCAAGTTCTTGTCAATACTCTATGATCTCAGTATTTCCAGAAATAAGCGCATGCTCGCTTCTCCTTCATATATAGATTCATACACCATTGCTAAGAGCCGAAGAATAGAAAAGGTGAATGAATACATAAAGCAAAATCTTTATCAGAAAATTCAGCTTAAGGATGTGGCAGATTTGGTAAATATGTCTGAGTCGGCCTTTAGTCATTTCTTTAAAAAACGTACTAATAGCTCTTTTTCAGATTATATCACAGATTTGCGCTTGGGACACGCCGCCAGACTACTTATAGAAACTGAGCGTTCCATCAGTGAGGTGTGTTTTGATAGCGGATTTAATAATGTTTCTAATTTTAACAGAACCTTTAAAAAGAAGCTGGGCTTTACTCCGAGTATGTTCAGAGCACAGCAGAAGCTAATTACAAAGCATTGATTTAATGTCCGTTAAACCAGTTTTTAAATGGGTTTACTTTTTCGCGGCTTACAATTATTTCCTTATCGAAAGGTACTTTGGTGGATATTTGCAGGCGACTGTTAGAATAGACCACCACATCTTCAATGGCATTTATGTTAACTATAAATGATCGGTTGGCTCTGTAAAATTGTTGAGGATCGAGCATAGATTCCAACTCTTCCAGTTTATAGTCTATGATGAATTTTCTTTCCTGATTGGTGAGGAGGTAAACCGTTCTTCCTTCTGCATAGAATAGCTCAATACTATCGGTAGTAATTGATTTAATGTGCTCACCGAGCTTTACCATAAATCGTGTTTTGTATTGATCTTTCTGTAACTGTTGTAAGGCCTGGTTGATATTAAAAGCACCTGGATTTAGATGACTTCTAAGGCTTTCCATTTTATTTAGTGCAGCTTCAAGATCAGCATATATGATGGGCTTGAGCAAGTAGGCAATACTATTAACTTTAAAAGCTTCTACTGCATATTCATCAAAGGCAGTGATGAATATGATGGGCTTTTCCACGTTCACGGAAGGGAATATATCAAAACTTTTGCCATCAGTGAGCTGAATATCCATGAAGATGAGGTCGATTCTGTCCTGGTGCCTTTTAAGCCAGGCTACAGACTCTTCTACCGAGGTAAGCTTATCCAGAATCTCAATGTTGGCGTCATATCTTAAAAGGTATCTTTCGAGTTTTTCCGCTGCCGGCACTTCATCTTCAATTATAAGTACTTTCATATTCAGATGGCTTCTTGGTCTTCCATTATTTCAAGTATAGGTATTTTTATGTAATTCATGTCATAAGCCTTTACATGAACCACAGGTTTTTCGCTATAATATCCATACGCATTTTGCATTTGCTTAAAGATTTGGCTTCTATTCTCTGAAATAATCAGTTTATCATTCAGCTTATGCTGTAAAATGAAATAGCCATCATCCGTCTCAAGGCTGAGCTCTATTTGCATGGGCTTAAACTTGTTGATTATGCTATTTCTGATCACTGTTTCAATTAAGCTGGCCAGCACTCCGGGTACCATTGGCATATTCCCACTTTGAGGAGGTAAATCTGTTTTGAAGGTGATGCATTGGTTAAACTTGAAATTCAGTAAATGAATGATGTTTTGAGCTGCATTCACTTCGTCTGATACCGAAGATAACTCTATTTTTCTATGACCGAGAATGTATCTATATACCAGAGAAAGCCGGTCTATGTAGTCTTCAGCCTCTTCTGCATTCTTATGTACCAGTGTGATAAGAGTTTCCAGGGCATCATAAAATAGCTCCGGATTTACTTCATTTTTAAATTTTAGAAGCTCAGCCTCAATGGTTTCTGTAAGCATTTCTTCCTGCTTTATTTTGTCCAGGTTTTGACGATGCAAGAAGTCATTGCTCACAAAAAGCAGGTTATAGATAAGGCTGGATACTGCGTAAATGATATTAAAAATAATCAGCTGAGTCTGGGTGATACTGAAATTCAGGATATACTCAAAATAGGCTGATATGCTGATTGAAACTACAATGACGCTTACGGCCAGGCCTAGTAAGAACTGAATCCATATGCGCTGACTATCTATGGTGACCGAGTAGAACCTGTCTAGCAAGATAATAAGTAGCCGCAGTGTTTCAGAAACTATATAAGTAAGTCCTATGCAAACGTAAACCTCTTGGCCGGTGAAAATCTCGTTGATCTGATCTACATTGTTATTGATCAGTAATATGAGTAGATATATTAGTATGCCGTAAAAAGGAGGTACTAATATTCTGAATAAGGCATTATGGATATACAGCTTCTTCATAGTTCTACATTTTTTAGTACTGGAAGAGACACTGTAAACTTGCTTGCATCCATCACTTTTATAGGCTTATCAGTAAAGAAGCTATAACGCTGTTTTATATTTTTCAGTCCTACTTGAAATGAACTTACATGAGCAGGAAGGTCTGTTTTTGTGTTGATGATATTGATAACTGTATTGTCTACAGCGCTGATATAAATGTAAAGCGGCTTTTGTTGATTAATTACATTATGCTTCACGGCATTTTCCACTAACATTTGAAGTGTTAGCGGTGGAATAGGAGTGTGCATAATGTTTTTTGGAAGGTTAATCTCCAGGTGGAGGTTATTTTGAAACCTTACCTTGAGTAGGTAGTTGTATGACTTCACAAATTCCACCTCTTGCTCTAATGTTACAAACTGCTTCTTATTATTATCCAGAATATACTGATAGGTGAGGGCCAGTCTCCTGATAAAGTCTTCTGCCAAATATGCATCCTTGAATATTAATGAGGATATGGTATTTAAGCTATTGAATAAATAGTGTGGACTCAGTTGACTTTTCAGTACATCGAATTGAAGCTGCAATTGCTTTCGTTGGTCTTTAATGCTTTCAATTTGTACTATAGCATACTGATTGTAAGAGTACAGTGCAAAGTATATAAGTGAGTAGAGAACTATGGCTATTAATGTGATTATCGATAGCTTAATGATGTATTCATTAAAAGCTGTCCATATTTCTCCTATTCTGAAATTATCAATATATATACCAAGGTATATCCAGCTAATTACAGCCATAATGCCTGTAGCCAATAGGATATTCACCAGAAGCCCGGAGATAAATCGGGTAGATAGATTCTCCTTCCAGGAAATGTATTTATTAAGCTGTCTGTCAGATGTATACATGACCAAGCCTATCAGGTTAGCCGTAAAAATACTGACAAATAGATGTGGTAAATTTTGCAGTAAGGAGGGTAGGTACGCCTCTTCGCTGTAAAAAAGGTATAGAAAATAGGCTATGCCGATAAAAGTACAAATGAGTACTCCTAGCCAGAACTTACGCATAAAGGTGGGTGTTGAAAAATGTCTTAACGCCATAGCAGGCCACAATCTAATCAAAAGGATGATTATTTTGAAGGCCTGCCCTGGCTTGTTGTTGATTTATTTCGAGTTGCCGGATATTATTATGGACTAATCAATGGCCCTCATGGCGCGTCCATAGTAAGTGTCCGAATGAATATTTTTGGCCGCGGCTCTGTAAGCTTCCATCAGCTCTTTATCATTACTTTTCTTTACCTGACTAGCCAAAGAAGATAGGGCTTCAGAAGCGTAGTAATCCGAACCTATGCGACTAGCCGTTTGTATCAGCGATAACATTGATTTTTTTGACAAATTCTGATCAGATGCATTTTTTATCACTGCTGCGGCATAGTTAGATGAACCAAGGTTTTGCAGTGCACTGGCTATGCTTTCCATGGTCTTATCCGATAACTTTTGATTTTTAATCATTTTGCTTAGTACGGTGGAGGCATAATAATCAGACCTTAATTTTGTGTTCATAATAGACACAATCTTCATGTTGATAGCTTCTGTTTGAGGCTTGTCCAACATTTTTGAAAATACTGAAGCCATATAATAATCAGAGTTTACATTGGCCATGGCATCCACTACTATTATGAATGATTCATCGGGCAGATTAGGCTTTTCTAAAGCTTTGCTCAATAATTGAGTCTGGTAATAATCGGAGCCAATATTTCTGGAAGTAGCCACCACTGCTTTTAAAGCTTCAGGATCAAGATCATCATCCAGTAGATCGTTGAGCACGGTCATTTGATAATAATCTGAGCCTATATTTTTGCTGGCATCCATGATCTTTACGATAGCTACTTGAGAAGGCTTATGCTCCTTGAGGGCCTCTTTAAGGATAATGGTGCTATAATAATCGCTACCTACGTGCTTTACAGCATTGAAGTAAGCGGTTGAGGTATTGTCTTTTATTAGAAATTGTCTCGAATTCTTTCTGAGTACTTCTGATAGGTAATAATCCGAGCTTATTTGGCTGGAAATGCCTTCCGCTATTTTAATAAGCTCATTATCAGAAAGGTTGTCCATTTCTAGAAGGTGGCCGCCGTAAATAGATTTCACATAATCACTTTCAATGATGTTGATTTCAGCCATAACAGCATCTACACCACCCTTTTTATAGAATCTCTTTACTCTATCTTTAGCGCCAATACCCGTGGTTCTGATAACTTCCGGAAGGATCTCCGCAAGCCATTTTTTCCCTTCAGGAAGATAGTTTACCTCACTTCTGCCTTCATAGTATTCTCTTTTCAAGCCGTTAGAAGTAGCTTCTATTTGGATAGAGCGCTTGCTGCCAAAAGTGGTTTTACTAATCTCTATGTAGCCACCGGGAGATATACTTTTTATGTCTTTATCATCGTCAGTAGTAGCTATCTCTCCTTTGTATTCAATGTTGAAGCTGTTTTTGCCCGTGGAATGACGAATTTCAACCACCCCTTTACCATCATCATGCCTGTCAACACTGGTGTTGCTTTTCACTACAATATGCTGAGCATGAGTTGAGTAACAAAGCAAGGTGAGAATAAGGATAGACATTATTTTGACCCGTATGTCTATCCTTGTGAGTTTTTGACCTTTGTTCATACTATTGAGTTTTAATACCTTACAATGATCCGCATTTAAAAACCTAATTAATAACCGAAAGTCATCAACTGTAGTGAAAGTGTAGTGAACTGCAGGCTGGCTGAACTGTTTCTTAAACTTTTATTACCGCTCATATATATCTGCTTTGGTTTCGAAGGATACGGATAATAGTTTTAAAATGACTTAACTGAAAATTAACGTAGCGAATCAATGAAAGAACCCACTATGAACTTGAAGCGGAGGGGCTTATTTATCCTTCTGTTTCTCATCACTTCTTTAGCTACATATGCCCAGGACCTGGACCTTAAGCCAGTCACCAGCACTTATGTAATTAAGAATGTTAACATTATTCAAGCCCCAGGCCGAAAGATAGATATGGGAGCCATAGTAATAAAGGATGGCATCATTACCTCAGTAGGTAAGAATGTGTCAGTGCCGGCAGATGCTATGGTGATAGAAGCTGATAGCATGTATGTATATGCTGGTTTTATAGAGGGCGTTTCACACACAGGAATACCACAACCAAAAGAAGAAGGACGTGGCAGAGGACGAAACAGCGATGTGAAAGATCCGGGAAATCCGCCTAACGATGTGGCAGGTATTGAGCCTGAGAAGTCGGTGGCAGACCTTTTATCTACTTCTGAAAAATCAATAGCCGATATGCGTGAGTTGGGTTTCACTGCCGCTCATGTAGTTCCTTATGGTAGAATGCTGCCAGGGCAAGGCTCTGTGATTTTACTTTCCGGTGAAAGTGCAGATGCTATGTTATACAAAAAAGAAATTTCATTATTCAGTCAGCTAGATGGTGCACCAGGTGTTTACCCAAGCACTGTTATGGCTGTAATGGCCAAATACAGAGAGCTTTACAGACAGGCGAAGGAGTCTAAATCGTACAGCACTTTATATGCTAAAGATCCTGCGGGAATGACCAGACCTTCAGCAGACAGAGTCTTGGAAGCATTTTATCCTGTTATTGATAAGCAAGTGCCCGTGGCATTTAAAGCTGAAGATGTACTGGATATAGAAAGAGTATTAAAGCTGAAAAATGATCTTGGTTTCAACCTAATTCTTACAGAAGTAAAGCAGGGCTGGGACCTTACCAATAAGATAAAAGCCTCACAGGCAAAGGTTTTCCTTTCTTTGGACTTACCTGAACTAAAAGAGGAGAAGGCTGATTCTGTGCAGTCAGATTCTACAGAGGTGAAGGTAGAGGAGAAAACTGCTGAAGATATTGAAAGAGAGCAGCTGGAAGAAAGAAAGAAACAAATGATTCTTAACTATTACAAGCAGCCAGCATTATTCACTCAGCAAGACATACAATTCGGCTTTTCTACGCTGGAAGTAAAATCTAAGGATGTGAAATCAACCTTATTAAAGCTGATAGAAAACGGCTTTACGGAGGATCAGGCTTTAGCTGCTTTAACCACTACGCCAGCATCAATTCTTGGAGTTTCAAGTTCAATGGGAACTGTAGATAATGGTAAGTTGGCCAACTTAGTGATCAGTGATAAGCCTTATTTTGATAAAGAATCTAATGTGAGATATGTATTTGTAGATGGAAGCATGTACGAGTACAAAGCCAAAGAAAAGAAGAAGGGTAAAGGTGGTAAAACTACTGACTTGAAAGGTAAATGGTCTTACAGCACTGAGACTCCGCAAGGAAAAGTGACAGGTGTAATCACCATTACAGGTGAGCCTGGTGCTTACAGCGGCTCAATTACAAATAGTACTACCGGTGAGTCTACAGACATCACTGATGTATCTGTAGATGGAAATACTTTGTCATTTGCATTTACAGTAGATACAGGGGGTGAGACTCTGCCTATTACATTTAGTGTACAGATAGATGGAGATACTTTTGAGGGAAGCATGACTGCAGGAAGCTATGGAAGTTTCCCTGTAGAAGGTGAAAGAGTACCGGAAAAACATTAAAATATCAGACCATGAGATTAATG
This sequence comes from Fulvivirga ligni, assembly GCF_021389935.1. NCBI lineage: Bacteria > Pseudomonadati > Bacteroidota > Cytophagia > Cytophagales > Fulvivirgaceae > Fulvivirga > Fulvivirga ligni. Next base: position 5,408,210 of record NZ_CP089979.1, on the reverse strand, counting down.
AAAACTATAAATAAATTAACACTCGCCTTATTAATGCTTTGTGTGGCTACTTTGGCCACTGCGCAGAAAAAGGGCGATGTGCTTATAAAAAATGGAACCGTTCTTACTATTACTAATGGTGTTCTTGAAAATACTGATGTCTGGATTAAAGACGGTAAAATAGCCAAAATAGGAAAGAGTATAGCCGCGCCATCTGGTGCCAAAGTAATAGATGCTTCTGGTAAATATGTGATGCCCGGAATTATCGATGCTCACTCACACATAGCATTAAGCTCTGTAAATGAGGCTACTAGCCCAGTTACAGCCGAAGTTTGGACAGGAGATGCTCTGGATCCATTAGATATTTCAATATACCGTGCTCTTGCTGGTGGAGTTACTATTTCACATGCGCTTCATGGTTCTGCTAATGCTATCGGAGGACAGAGCGAAACCATCAAGCATAGGTTTGGCACAGTAGACATGGAAGAGATCAGAATGGAAGGAGCACCAAGAACCATTAAGTTTGCTTTAGGAGAAAATCCTACAAGGGTTCATGGCGGTGGTAGCGGCATTGTGCCACGTACCAGAATGGGTGTAGAAGCTGTTTTTAGAAGCTCTTTTGCTGAAGCCAAGCAGTACATGCAGAAATGGGATACTTATAAGGCAGCTAAAAAGAAGAAAGGCTTCAAAGGGGAGGCTCCTGAGTATAACTTAAGAATGGAGACTTTAGCTGATATTTTAAGAGGTAATATCATCGTTCATTGTCACTCTTACAGAGCAGATGAAATTTACATGCTAATGCAGGTTTTTAAAGATTACGGTATCAAAAAACTCGTTTTTCAGCACGTAAATGAAGGATTCAAGGTTGCACCTGAGTTAGCTGAGTTCGGAGCTATGGCGTCTGTATTTGCTGATTGGTGGGACTATAAATTTGAGGTATATTATTCTACAGCCTATAACGCTGCTATACTTGCGAAGAACGGTGTAACTACATCCATTAATTCAGATTCTGAGGAGCTGATTAGACACCTATATCATGAGGCCGGTAAAACGCAGAAATATGGTGGTCTGTCTGATGAAGAAGCCTTGAGGTTGATTACCATTAATCCTGCTAAGCAATTGGGGATAGAAAATAGAGTGGGTTCACTCGAGGTGGGAAAAGATGGTGATGTAGCCATTTTTGAAAATCATCCGCTTTCTATTTATGCGGTGCCGATGTTCACCATTGTGGATGGCGTGGTTGAATTTGATAGAGAGAATGATCCTGCAGATATGAGAATTTATCCAGATCCTAAAGAAACGATCGATGTAACGCTTCATGCAGATGAAGAAGAGCATAGATGTATGGATGTTCATGATAACTATTTACTTACAGATAAATAATTTAAGATGAAGAGCATGAAAAATATAATATTAACCCTTGCGGCATTATTCTGCGTCCTCATCTCTTACGGACAAAATGCTAAAGCCACCACCGGTACATTCGCTTTAAAAAATGCTACCATTGTTACAGTGACCAAAGGCACTATTAATAATGGTACACTAATCATCTCTGACGGAAAAATCAGTGACATAGGTGCTAATGTGTCTATTCCTTCAGGAGCTAAGGAGATAGATTGCAAAGGCCTTTACATTTACCCGGGAATGATAGAGTCTGGATCCAGAATAGGTTTGGTAGAAGTAGGTTCAGATCCACGTACCAGAGATTATAATGAAATAGGAGAGGTTATTCCTCAAATGAAGGCGCTTACTGCTGTAAACCCGAACTCTGTGCTTATCCCTGTAACCAGAGTGAGCGGAGTGACTACGGCATTAACTATCCCACAGGGAGGTCTATTTTCAGGTACTGCAGCGTTAATTAACCTACACGGTTATACGCCTGATCAGATGTATGCAGGTTTTGAAGGTGTGGTAATGAATTTCCCTACTACTGGTAAAAGAGGCAGATGGGACAGAAGGTCTGAGGAAGACATTAAAAAAGATGCTGATAAAGCTCTTGCTAACCTTAATAAGGTGTGGGATAATGCTTTAGCCTATTCTAAAATAGATTCAACTATCACTGCACAAAAGGTATCTACAGAGCTAAATTATAACCCTGAGATGGCCACGTTGGCACCTGTTGTAAAAGGTGAGCAAACGCTTTTAATAGAAGTGAACGCTGCCAACGATATCAAGGCGGCTATTGATTGGGTGAAAGGAAAGAATATCAAAGTGATCTTCACAGGTGTTTCTGAAGGCTGGAGAGTGGCTGAAGAATTGGCTGAAGCTAAAATCCCGGTGATCACAGGTCCGGTGTTGGATACCCCTAACCGTGATTATGATAAGTATGACCGCCCTTATGCTAATGCTGGCATTATGTCTAAAGCAGGAGTAACGGTGGCTATAAGAACTAACGATGCTGAGAATGTAAGAAACTTACCTTACCATGCTGGCTTTGCTGCCACTTATGGTTTAGGTAAAGAAGAAGCTCTGAAAGCTGTAACTATTATTCCCGCTCAGCTTTTTGGTGTAGATGATCAGTTAGGATCGTTAGAAAAGGGAAAAAGTGCAACCTTGTTCATTTCAGACGGTGATCCGTTCGAAACTAAAACGCAGATCAAGTATGTATTTATTGAAGGATGGAATATTCCTATGGAGAGCCGTCATACCAAGCTGTATGATGAGTTTCTGGAAAGAGATCCTGGTGTGAAGAAATAAATTTGCTTTTATTTATAAATCCGAAAAAAAAGGCTGTCCGAGATGACAGCCTTTTTGATTTTATATTCACGAGCCTAAATATTATAGACTGTTTTTGAAAGTATCGTAATCGGTATTTGTTGCCAGGTTAGTTTCACAACCTTCACTAGTAGCTTTAGCGTTAATGTCTTCCACTCTGCTATCCGGGCTAGGGTGTGTGCTTAAAAACTCTGGTGTTCCGCCTCCCTGGCCAGACTCTAATAATTTTTCAAAGAAATAAGCAGCACCGTTACAAGCATATTGAGTTTCAGCTAAATAAACTACTGATTTAGCATCTGCCTCAGACTCATAGTCTCTGCTAAATGATAAACCGGCCACTGTACCAGCTACCTGACCAGCTATTTGCTCTAACTGTGATGCATTGTCACCGATAAGTATGCTTAATAAGATAGATACTCCGTATTGCTTCTGTAAGTTTCTACTGGTATGTCTTAAGTCAGCGTGGGCAATTTCATGTCCTAGTACGCCTTCAAGAGCGTCAGCTGATTCTAAATACTTAATAAGACCTGTATATACATAAATATATCCTCCCGGAGTGGCAAAGGCGTTTAAAGTTTCGTCATCCTTAAGAATGGTCACTTCCCAGGCAAACTCATCTTTATAAGCTACTTGTCCGCTTTCAAGAATTTCATCTACCATACCTTCCAGGTAAGCATAAGCTTCTTCATTCCCAGTTCGGGACATAATGTTGTATTGTGGGTCATTTGCAATCTCCTGGCTCACCTGCGCGCCAAGTTCTATGTCATTCTGCACAGAAAAAAGCAAAACATTATCATTCTTATCACATGCTGAAAAAGACAATATAAGAGTGAGTAATGCTACAGGGGTGAAAATTTTTAGTAGAGTAATTTTTTTCATTGATTTTAAATTCTGATTTGTAAACACCTAAGACTTATTAAATATTATGCCAACTATGATTACATTCTTATAATCAAAAAATGTCTGGAGTAAACCGGGAAATTATTTCTACAATATTAAGAAAATTCATCTTTTTATAAATTAATAGTTTTTCCCCACGGAGCGTACTATTTTTGTGCCATGGCAGAACAAATATTGATCCTGGATTTCGGCTCGCAGTATACGCAGCTGATAGCCAGAAGAGTTAGAGAATTAAACGTTTATTGTGAAATTCACCCATTTAATAATGCTCCTGAACTTACTGATGATATAAAAGGAGTTATTTTCTCTGGTAGCCCTTGCTCTGTAAGACAAGATGATGCTCCTGATGTAGATATGAGTGCTTACTGCGGTAAAGTGCCAGTTTTAGGAGTTTGCTACGGTGCCCAAATGATGGCGCATAAAAGTGGAGGTCATGTTCTGCCTTCTGAAATAAGAGAGTACGGAAGAGCCAAGCTGAGTAAAGTAGACCAGCATAATGAGCTGATGAAAGAGATTTCAATTGACTCTCAGGTGTGGATGTCACACGGTGATACCATTTCTGAGCTTCCTGAAGATTTTAAAATTATTGCCAGTACTCCTTCTGTAAAAGTAGCTGCTTTTAAAAAGGAAGGTGAGCAAACTTATGGTATTCAGTTCCACCCGGAAGTTACACATAGTACTGATGGAAAACGAGTACTAAGAAACTTTGTAGTACATATTTGTGGTTGCGAGCAAGGCTGGACTCCTGATATTTTTGTGGAGAGTACAGTAGCTTCTCTAAAAGAAAAGTTAGGTGATGATAAGGTAGTGTTAGGGCTTTCAGGAGGGGTTGATTCTTCCGTGGCAGCAGTTCTTATTCATCAGGCTATTGGCAGCAACTTACATTGTATTTTCGTAGATAACGGCCTACTTAGAAAGAATGAATTCGAAGATGTTCTGGATTCTTACAAAGACATGGGCCTTAATGTAAAAGGTGTTGATGCCAAGGATAAATTTTATTCTGCTCTTAAGGGCTTAACAGATCCTGAAGGAAAAAGAAAGGCCATTGGTAAGGTGTTTATCGATGTTTTTGATGAAGAAGCACACCTGATTGAAGATGTAAAATGGTTAGGTCAGGGTACTATTTACCCAGATGTTATTGAGTCAGTATCAGTAAATGGACCATCTGTTACCATTAAATCACACCATAACGTGGGCGGACTGCCTGACTACATGAAACTAAAAGTAGTAGAGCCTTTAAATACATTATTTAAAGACGAAGTACGTTTGGTAGGTAAAACATTAGAAATAGACCAATCTATTTTGGGAAGACATCCATTCCCAGGACCAGGTTTAGGAATAAGAATATTAGGAGATATAACTCCTGAAAAAGTACACATTCTGCAACAGGTAGATCATATTTTTGTTAATGGTTTGAAGAAAGCCGGATTATATGACGATGTATGGCAGGCAGGTGCTATGCTATTACCCATCCAGTCAGTAGGGGTGATGGGCGATGAGCGTACCTACGAAAGAGTGGTAAGCCTGAGAGCAGTAACCAGCGTAGATGGTATGACTGCAGACTGGTGCCATTTGCCTTATGAGTTTTTGGCTGATGTTTCAAATGAGATTATTAATTCTGTTAAAGGTGTTAACAGAGTAGTGTACGATATTAGTTCTAAACCTCCTGCAACTATAGAGTGGGAATAAATCAACTTATGAATTCTAAAAACCTATTATTTCTAGTCGGCTTTTTACTTTGTTTTAACTCCATATTTGCTCAAGGTAGTAAGCAGCAGCAGTACCTTAATGCCAAGGCTCTATTCAATGATAAGAGTTATAGTTTGGCAATGGAAGCCTTTAAGCCGCTTATGGCTGAGGAGGCTAATAATCCATTCGTACAATATGCTTCTTTTTACTATGCTATCTCCGCTTATAACCAAGGCTATGCTCCTATGGCTAAAACGGCCTTTTTGCAGATACGAGAGAAGTACCCAAAATGGTCAAAAGTTAATGAGGTAAACTACTGGTTGGGTAAGATTTATTTAGAATCTAAGGAGTATAATCAGGGTATCACGGCTCTAAATGCGATAAATGACAAAGCATATAAAAAGGATGTCTATAACCTGAAATATCACTATCTGGATCAGGTAGAAGTAATAGATAACCTTGAGCAGTTATATCAAAATCATCCTAAAGATGCAGTATTGGCTGAAGTATTGGCTAAGAAAATTGCTGCTCAGCCATTGGTAAGTCAGGATAAAGAACTGCTTTCAGAGCTAATTGACAAATTCGATCTTAATAAGGATGATTTCAATATAGTTAGAATAGAAAAGTCAGAGCATAAAGATAGGTATAGGGTAGCAGTACTTTTCCCTTTCCTTATGAACAGACTGGAAGCTAACGAAAGGCCTAAAGTAAATCAGCTTGTGCTCGATCTTTACGAAGGCATGAGGCTAGCCATGGATACTCTCAAGCAGCAAGGAATTAATGTAGAGCTCTATGCTTATGATACTAAGCGAAGCAAAGAGACAACGCAAAAAATTCTGGAGAAAGAAGAATTGAAATCTATGGATTTAATCATCGGTCCGTTGTTTTCAGGCCCTAGAGAGTTAGTTCAGGATTTTTCTTTTAAGAATAAAATTAACATGATCAATCCGCTTTCATCTGACGCAGATGTGATTGGTCAGAACCCATACTCCTTTCTATTTAGCCCAAGTGATGAGACAGTAGGGAAGAAAACAGCTGATTATGTAGCAAAGCATGCTTTCAATAAAACAGGCCTTATATTCTACGGTGAGGCAGCGGGCGATTCAATTGTGGCGAATGCTTATAAAAAGGAAATCGAAGCGGAAGGTTTTAATATTATATCTTCTCAAATGATTGAAAAGGACAAAAGTAGAAGTATCCTTGATATGCTGGTGAACAAAGGAAAAATAGGTGGTCCTGATGATGAAGCTTTAAGATTGAAAATTAAAAAAGGCAGCTTAGGACATATTTTTGTTGCCTCTAAAGATGAGCTTATATATACCAAAGTGATCAGTGCCGTGCAAACCCGAGGTGACTCTGTGCTTGTGGTAGGATCAGCTGATTGGCTGGAACTTTCTGTAGTAGGTTACGATGTATATCAGAAATTAGGAGCGGCCTTATACGCACCTTTATATATGCCTACGGATAACCCTGCTTACGAAACTTTTAGAAAGAATTATATCTCAAGACATAAAATAGCTCCTACTAACTATTCTGCCATTGGTTATGATATGATGCTTTTCATGGGTAAAAGCCTGGAAGAATATGGAAAGTATTTTCAACTGGGTTGGGAGAAGGAGAAATTTATGCCAGGTTATTTAACTCCTGGTTACAGCTATCAAAGCAGTCAGGATAATGCGTTAGTTCCCATCTTGAATTTTGGTCCGGAAGGAGTAGAAGTGTTGTATGAAATAGAAGATAAGAATGAAGATTGATAATAGTAAAGAATTATTCAGTAAAGCACAGAAATTTATACCAGGCGGGGTTAACTCTCCCGTAAGAGCATTTAAATCAGTAGGAGGAGATCCGTTATTTATAAAATCAGCTAAGGGTGCATTTATGTATGATGCTGATGATAATGAGTATGTAGATCTGATCAATTCCTGGGGGCCTATGATTTTAGGTCATAGCCATCCTGATATAGAAGGTGCTGTTGCTGAGGCTATTAAATCATCTTTATCTTTCGGGGCACCAACGGAGAAGGAAATTATCATTGCAGAGCTTATCTGTAAAATGGTGCCTTCTGTTGAAAAGGTGCGAATGGTAAACTCTGGTACTGAAGCCACTATGTCGGCCATACGATTAGCCAGAGGATATACTAACAGAGAAAAAATCATAAAATTTGAAGGTTGCTACCACGGCCATGGTGATTCATTTTTAATCGCTGCCGGTAGTGGTGCTGCCACTATGGGCGTACCCAATAGCCCGGGAGTAACTGAGGGAGTAGCTAAAGATACTTTAACAGCTCCTTTCAATGACCTGGTAGCAGTAAAACACCTGATAGAAAGTAATCCGGATAATATTGCCGCCATTATACTTGAGCCAGTAGCAGGTAATATGGGCTGTATAACTCCGGTAGAAGGTTATTTACAAGGGCTAAGATCTTTATGTGATCAACATGGGATTGTTCTCATTTTTGATGAAGTAATGACTGGCTTTAGACTGGCCAGAGGTGGGGCGCAGGAGCTTTTTAATGTTTCTGCTGATCTCACAACTATGGGTAAAATTATTGGCGGAGGAATGCCGGTAGGTGCCTATGGTGGTAAAAGGGAGATCATGGAGTTTGTTTCTCCTGTAGGTCCTGTTTATCAGGCTGGTACTTTGTCTGGAAACCCTGTAGCAATGGCAGCAGGTTATGCTATGCTGAGCTACTTATATAGTAATCCGGCTGTATATGAGCAATTGGATGCTACCACAAAGCAAATTGAAGCTGGTTTTAGAGATAATCTTACTAAGCTAGGGCTGGATTATACCATCAATCAGCTGGGATCTATGATCAGTATTTTCTTTTCTAATCAAAAGATTACTGATTTTGAATCTGCTAAAACTTGCGATACAGAGCTATTCGGTAAGTATTTCAGAGGAATGCTTAACGAAGGGATTTACCTGGCTCCATCACAATTTGAAACGCTATTCATCTCTACAGAGATCACTGAGAATTTAGTTCAGAAAATTGTGGATGCTAACTATAAAGTGCTCCAGGACATTCACTAAAATAATAGCAGGGATATAAACGCTTCTGATACCAGGAATAGTGAAATGAAGGTGAAATAAAGCCATCCCACTATCTTGAACTTGACGAGCGTTTTAAACCAACCCTGCTTATATACTTTCAAAAAGGAAATATAGGCATAAACACTGGCGATTATAAAGCCCAATAGTGTTACTATGGTTGAGGCCTTTTCTGAAAGATCGAACCACATAAGTAGCAGCAGCGTACATCCGTAAAAGAAATACACGAAAGAATGCAAATTAAGTGCATGAATAAGATGCTTAATATAAAGGTGCTTTCTTCTGATGTAAAGCAGCTTTAGAATAGCCGCAAACACAGGCACTAAAAAGAGCATCATAATAGGAAGATTGCTCAATATATAATCGATACCATCATCAGGGTCACGATTAATCCTTATAGCCTGTATGGCCAGTAAATGATCGAATGTTCCTAGTTCTCCAAGATACATGCTATCCAAAAGCTGTTCATCAGAATATGACTCTTCGTGCTTTAAACTATCTACCAGGTCCCAATCTACCCTCGCCAATATGAATTTGGTAGAGTCCTGTGAATTTTTGTTTTTAGCCACTTTCGATTTTGAAGTTTGCTCGGCTAGCTTCAAGGAGTCCTGTTGTAATTCTTTTTTTAACGAAGCAGTTAACGAGTCATAAGGTGTTAGCCCTATTTGAAATAAAGCTTTTTCACCCAAAGCGGATTTGAGGGTCTCTTTTTTCTGATCAGAAAGCTCAGTTTGTAAAGATCTTTGAAACGCCTCCTGATCTTCACTCTTATTCATGGCTTTGAGTATAGCCTTCATATCTTTTTTGCTCACATGATCAGTCAAGGCCTTTTTAGTTTCTTTACTCAGGCCTTCTACATCATCCAAGTCAATGTATACAGATATATTTCCATCACTATTATTGTAGCCTTTTCGGAGATCATCTGTGTTAGCTACTTTTTTGAATACAAAGAAGAAAAATAGACTTAAGATAAGATAAAGCCTAAGCGGATGAGTGTAAGAAGCCCTTTTACCTTCTGAGTATTTATTGGTAAGATAGCCCGGTTTAAAGAAGAAAGGTGACACTGTTTTTGCAAACTTTGAGTCTAGAGCAAAGTAAGTGTTAAAGAAGTCACCAAGCAGCGTTTTTAAAGAAACATAGTTGCTGGTGTTTTCCTGGCCACACATAGGGCAATAATTATATACTTTATTCAGGTTGGCGCCACAGTTTGGGCACTCATTAGTCTTTCTTCTGATTTTCATAGTTGGCTATAAACCCGAAAAGTATTAAAAATTATAGTTTAAACATATATTTAATGGAGAGAATGTGTGTCAACCTGTTACCTTTTATTCCATTATTCTAATTAATGCTTATATTGTTGCCTGGTTGGAAGTTATATTAAAGGTAAATATAGGAGCTAACGCAAATTTTACTATTTTTATAACTTTATTGTAGAGCTATTTTCAAAAGCTATTTTTTAATTTCAATAACCGTGAAGAAGTCTCATATTTTTTTAGTGCTTTTCGTCCTGCTTGTGGTATCGTCAGGTATGGCGCAAAAAAGGCGCGACCAACAACCCGTAACTTACGAAGAATTATATGATGAGCCATATGCTATTAATAAGCTGTTCGTTCAGTTTCAGCCAGTTTATGGTGAGTTGTGGAAAGCAAATATAAACGCTGGCTTTGGTCTTGAAGCTACCTATTTCTGGAAAGAGAAAATGGACTTTAGAGTTCATACCAGAAAAGCGTATGCAAAACCTTTTGACCTATCCAGGCACATCGCAGATAATTTGCTTGAGGAAAATCCTGATTTAGGAGGAACTCCAAGGGTATTTAATTATTATGAACTAGGTGCTACCTACCACATCAAAGACTTTGAAGAGAGTGGTAAAACTAAAATGTTCTTATACAGAAAAAGTTATAAAGGTGATAAGTGGGCTGCTCGTGTACCACTAAACGCCGAAATACCTTGTAAGGTAAGGAAAGTTTATGGAGCCAGACTTGGAGGTGTTTTCTTTGATACTTCGGTGGATGTAAACAGAGCTCTTGAGGCTCAAGGTATGACCATGACCGAGGCTTTTGGAGGGGCTATTCCGGAGCAGTTTGAAAACAGTGAAGAACAAATGAAGAATACAACGCTTTTTTCAGGTATTGATGTAAAAGGTGTTTATGTAGGCGGTTCTATGAGCTGGATAAAGAACGTGGCAGTAGATTTTGATAACAAATATCAAGAAGGTGTTGATGATCTTATCTTTACGGCCTTCTTGGATATTATGATAGCACCAGCTATTGGCGTCGATGATATTATCTACGGCGGAAACGTATACAGCGCAGAAAATTTAGAGACTACAATGATCGGGTTTAGAGCGGGTATAGATGGTAAGTTTAACAGAACACTAAGCTGGTCATATGGTGGTGAAGTAGGTATGCGTCCAGGTTTAAAAGGACAAGGATTTTACGCCTTAGTAAAAATTAGTTTCCCTGTTTATAGTACCAACCTTGACTACTCTGTAGAAGCATTTGGAAAGTAATTCCAGTAACCATAAAAACATCAAAGCCGACATGATCACATGTCGGCTTTTTTTATGTCCACCTCCCTTCTCCTTGAGGAGAAGAGCCGGGGGTGAGGTGAAATGACTTCTGCTATTTTTAAGCACCACTAAGTTATTTAGCCCTTGTTGGTTATCACAAATTGAACAGCCGTACTTCGTTGAAAGTCTTTTAGCCTTTGTTGGTGTTATTACCAACATAACAAGTACTACTCAATTAAAAGACTTCCTAAATTCCAATGGCGATTGATTTGTCTTAGCTCTGAATAGCTTGGTAAAAGACTGTGGGTAATCAAAACCTAACTCATAGGCTATTTGGCTGATGGTTAGGTTGGTAGTGGTGAGTTTTTCTTTGGCCAGATGGATCAGTTTATCCTGAATAAATTGCTTGGTACTTTGGCCTGTAAGTGTTTGTAATAGCCTGCTCAAATAGTTGGGAGATAGATGCAGTGCATCTGCAACAAACTGTACTGAAGGCATGCCTTTATCAGTGAGATTTGGGCCATTGAAATACTCACTAAGTAGGCTTTCAAGCTGCGTCAGTACTTCATGATTAGCTTTTGATCTAGTTAGAAACTGCCTTTGATAAAATCTCTGAGCATATTTTAATAATAACTCTATTTGCGCAATGATGATTTCCTGACTGTAACCATCCAGGTTTGTATGATACTCTTGCTGAATAATCTGAATGATATTAATGATCAGATTTTCCTCTTTTTCAGAGAGAAACAGTGCTTCATTGGTACTGTAATCAAAGAACTCGTATTGATCAATAGCTGTGGCCAATGTGCTGTTCCACATGAAATCAGGATGGATTAATATAAGCCATCCTGAAGTACATGATTTCTTATTGCTCTCAAATGAAAACACCTGCTTGGGAGAGATAAAGGTCATCATGCCGTTATCAAAGTCGTACTCTTGCTGGCCATAACGCATTTTTCCAGAGAAATCTCTCTTAATGGCTATGGCATAAAAGCTGAAGCTAAATACGGTGGAGTCGCCATCCAGACTATGCTTACCGATGTCTATAACACTGATAAGTGGATGATCTGGCGATGGCAATCCCATAATCTGATGATATTCAGATATGGTTTTTACATTCTTTATCTCTCGCTGTTCCATTCTATTCAATTACCACGGTAAAAAGCCTTCTTCGCTGAAGAATTTACCACTTGGGCCATCTTCAGGTAAGGTAGCACATTCTACTATAATTTGAGCCGCAAACTCTGGAGTTCTTGATCCCATATGATTATTGAGGTCCGTGGCCGTTGCTCCAGGGTTTACACTATTCACCTTAAAGTTTGAGTCCTTCAATTCATAAGCTAAAGCTACAGTAAAAGCGTTCAACGCAGCTTTGGAAGAAATGTAACCCACAGGTTTTATCATGGCATGCTGCCAGTCATAATTACTTTGTGTAGTGAGAGAACCTAAGTCACTACTCACATTGGCTATTCTAGGAGCATCAGACTTTTTCAGTAGTGGTAAAAACTGTTGTGTAGTTTCTATTACCCCATGAAAGTTCACAGCGAAGATTTGTTTTATGGCATCAGTCTGAACAACAGAGGCCAACTGTGGAGCCTGCATGAATGAAATTCCTGCGTTGTTAATAAGTACATCAAGGCTTTCCTCTTTTTGCTCATACACCTCTTTTGCCTTTATAATCGATTCGCTATCAGCTACATCTATTACTAAAACCTCTACATTTGAAAGACCTTCCGCTACTAATTTATTTACAGCCTCCTGGCCTCTTTCTAAATCTCTACATCCCAAATAAACATAATAGCCTTTTTCTGCCATTTGCTTAGCTACCTGAAAACCAATTCCTTTGTTTGCACCTGTTATCAATACTTTTTTCATCTCTTTTTATTTAAATGATACAGTACAAAGGTCACACCTATCTTCTACGATCAGTTAACCGAATCTATCCATGTATAATTCAAATCTGACTTGTTTACCATTTGGCTTATGCCAAGGTTTCTGTTTCATTAAACTCATTTGTTTTAGAGGCCAGACTGTTTTCATGTAGATCCTTAATTCTAGCCATAAACCAGGTAAAGGGCTCTACATCACCTTCTAACACGCAAGTGCCTTGGCTGATACCAAGTAATATCTCTTGAATGTTTAATCTATATAAAGCATGAAGGGTATCATCGTCCTTAAAGAGGAGGACGGATTTGGTTACATTATCAGTATGTGCCGTGTTCATTTTGGCTATTCCATTATCAACGACAATATTTAATGGAGTAGTGGCTTTCAAAGTTTTTATTGATATCAATAAATCTGGTATTAAGGATTGAGAGGTGAAAACAGCGCTATTTAGATATTCAACAAAGATGTTCGCCCATTTGTCTAGGTCAGCCCGGACGAGATATTTTGCCTTTCTATGATGGTTTTGTGACATCTTCAGTTGATGATCTACTACCTCTTCAGCCTCTTTTAGAACTTTTAAAGTCTTGTCAACATCTTCAAAAGTATGTGCCGCCGAGCAAATCAACCTTAGCCGACCTCTTCCAGGTTCTACTATAGGATACGTTACCGCTGAGGTTTGAACACCTCTTTTATACATCTCCTGTACCAAACCGTATAGTTTATCTTTATTGCTGAAATGAGGTGTAACGATTGGTCCATCCCCAGTGCCAAGATCATAGCCTTCTTCTGTAAATCTCTTACGCATATACCGTGTGGTGTTCCAAAGTCTTTCTCTCAGCGCATCATCCGACCGAAGTCTTCGAAGAGCTATAAGTGCAGCAGCCATATCAGCAGGACTAATGGAAGCCTGGAAAATATATGCCCTTGATGATGATTTAATGAGGTCGATATGCTCTTGAGATGCTGAAACCACACCGCCTATGCTACCAAGGGCCTTGCTTAATGTGGTCATAATAAAATCTACATCCTCAGTTATTCCTTGCGCAGCACATATACCTGCTCCGCCATCTCCGTAAAATCCGAAGGAGTGTGCTTCATCTACAAGTACTAAGGCATCATATTTTTTGGCCATTCTCACTATATCAGCTACAGGGGCCGCACCTTCGCCCATGCTATAGACACCTTCTAATACTACCAGGGTGGTTCTATAGGCAGATACTTCTGTTTTAAGTATTTCTTCAAGGTCGGCTATATTATTATGTTTGAAGGTCCTAATGGAGGCGCGACTAAGTCTTGCGCCATCCACAATGGAAGCATGGCAGAGTTGATCGATCACTACCACATCATTATGGTTTAAAATGCCAGCAACAGCTCCCAGATTAGCCGTATACCCGGTAGGGAAGAGGCAGGCGCTTGGCTTGCCGGTAAGCTTAGCAAACTCTTTTTCAAAGGTCAGATGCAAGTCGGTCATGCCGGAGGCTGCTGCAGACGTACCCATACCTGTCCCAAAACTATGCAGAGCTTTTGATGATTCCTGAATTACTTCCTTATCTCTGTTGAGCCCAAGGTATAAATTGGTGGTCCAGATAATAGCATCTTGTTCCTCATCAGAATAAGCATCACTAACTAAACCATGTGTAGCACTACCCGTTCGAAGAACTTTACTATATGGATTTCTTCGTTGACTATTTACCATATGTAGCACCTCCTGCACTAATTTACTTTTATCGTTAACAGACCAGGCATTAATTTTGGCTGCTTGGAAGGTGGGGTGACTGGATTGAATTTGGGTTTGAAATGTAGCCAGCGAGTTGGAGGATTTTTGCTTACTTCTAAGTGGATTATTATCCTTCGAATTCATATTGATAATATAATGAGCTAGTTCTTCGGCTGTGGGGTACTCCAGAATAATGTTTACCGGTAAAGGTATATTCAAGGCTTTTGCTAGCCTACTGCTTAGTTCTACAGAGGCAAGAGAGTCTATGCCCATGCTTTCAAATGATAGATCTATAGCTATTTCGATCGAGTCTTTATAGCCTAATAATGAGGCTGTTGTATCCTGAATAACCTCTAAAATATCTGATTGATCAAAGGTTATATCTTTATTTGTTTTAATAGGAGTTGGCGTCGTTTTGTGAGAATTTTTAGATAGACGGATCAACTGATTGCGATCTACTTTTCCGTTAGGTAAAAGAGGCAGGCTATCTGTGATGTGGATTACCTGGGGTATCATATATTTTGGCAAGCGGTCAGATAGATGGGATTTTAGACAATCTGTAGATGTATGATGGTCACTGCAGGTCACAAAGGCTGTCAAAACTTGTTGTTCATGCAGGCCATCTGTCACCAGAGCGGCAGCAGTAATTACTCCTTCCTTAGATTCCAGCACCGATTCAATTTCTTTCAATTCTATTCTGAAGCCCTTTACTTTCACTTGCTGATCTATTCTTCCCAGAAATTCAATATTTCCATTCTTCAACCTACGGCATAGGTCTCCGGTTTTGTATATTCTGGATTCGGTAATATGTTCGGACTTGATTTGGATAAAACGCTCATCAGTTTTGGACTCATCAAACAAATAGCCCCTGGCCAGTTTGCTGCCTGCAAGATAAAGCTCACCTGCTTCACCTGATTTTACAGGGGTCATATCCTCATTTAGAATGTATGAATTGGAATAAGGTACTGATTGGCCGATGGTGATAGGTTGAGTGGCATCTAAAATTTCAGTGTAGGTAGAGAAAACGGTGTCTTCAGTAGGGCCATAAGCATTAAATATTCTCGCACTTATATTTAAAGCGAAGAGTTTTTCAACCAATGGCTGCTTCAGTGCTTCGCTACCAAAAATGATGGTTCTGATTCCTTCAGGTTTCCATCCTGATGAAAGTAAAGCCTGAACGGCTGAAGGAACAACCACACAACTTTTTATGAGGCCTTTTTTGTCTAGTTCCGGCAGGTCAAGCATGTTTTTGGCTAAGATTACGCTGCCTCCAAGTGCGAGGGTACCAAGTATTTCTGAGACAGAAGGATCAAAGCAGATAGAAGTGGCTGCTAACATGCCCTCTAAATCTTTATTGTCCAGGATCTCATTCATAGCATTAATCATGGCTAACACATTTCTATGCTCAATAGCTACACCTTTAGGCTGACCTGTAGATCCTGAAGTATAAATTACATATGCTAAGCTGGAGGTGGATACGGTTGGCAATTCAAGAGGGCGAGCTTGTGAAAGAGAGTTCTTGTTTATTAATTGAAATCCTTTACATAATTCGCTGGTAATGGTATCATCTACAACTACTGCCGCTGCTTTAGAGTGTTGGAGCATAAATCGAATTCTTTCTCTTGGGTATTTTGGGTCTAGGGGAACATAGGCACAACCAGATTGCAGTATGCCTAGTACTGTGGCTATGAGCTCCCAACTTCTGCTCATACAGACCCCAACCAAGGCGCCTGGCTGAATGTCTCTGGAAAGTATTTCGTTAGCAATGTCTTCTGATTTAGAAAGCAGTTGCTCATAGCTTATACATTCTGATTGATCAATAATAGCGGTTTTGTCAGGCTGCTTAGTAGCCTGCTTTATAATATGTGCGTGGATAGATTGTGTAAGGTCTACAGTTTCCTCTAAAAACTCAGTGTAGGAATAATTTGATTCATTCATTGGTTTGTGATTTAGTGATCTACTTTATCGAACTTTTATTGTAGTCTTTCTAAAAGTAAAGTTATCAATCACCTACCCTGATGGATTAGAATAAATCCGGTGAAATGTTGTAAAATTCCGACATGAGAATGAGTAGAGAACTTCTCAAGCAGAGGTTAGCTCTTTAATTACTTTAGAGGAACATATGTCATAACGTAAAACAAATCGTTCTTCTTGGCGGGGAGTTTAATGATGAGCTTTTCAGGAGACATCTCCTCAATGGAGTAGGTGGTGCTGTCGCCATTGAGCTCAATAAATGTCAATTGATTTAATTCGTTTATTTGCCAGAGTCCTCGTTGGTATATCTGAGCACTTGCTGTTCTTGCCTTTGATATTCCTTCATCAAAAAAATAGGTGCCGTCAGGGTTGAAGATAATGACATCATCCAGATCGGACTTCATAAATTGTTTCGTAATGTTCTTTTGAAGTGAATCATTTTGGAATACTTCAATATTCACTTCTTTCCATGATTTACCCACTAACACATGATCAGTAGGCTCAATTTTGGAAGCATGGTTCTTTTTAGAACAGGCAGCACCTACTACCATCAAAACTACTATTAACCAAAAAGAAGGAATAATTCTGGTCATAACATTAAATATTTACGAATGATAATATAATAATTTATCGCAAATTATTTATATAAAATAATTTAAATGGTGGTAGGTACTAATTAATAAAGACTATCCTCAGTGCTAGAACTTGACCTTCAAGCATGTCTTTCATTTATCAACACATAGAATGTGGCATTAAACAAGATAAATAACATAGCCAGCCAGAAATGATATTTATAAACTAGCCATGTAGAACCTCCAAATGAGTGAGCGATCAATACGAAGAGAAGAAATATTTTTGACGCTTTTTTCGGTAGGTAATAACCGGCAAGAGGAATAATAATCAGCCATATGCCCGAAATTATGAATAACCCTGAAACATGCCAGCTCATAAAGGTGGCTCCAATGGGGTTTCCTTCATTGGCCTGTGATAAGTCGCCGTCCCAATATTTTTGGGTTTGTCCAGCTATAGTGATGGATGTGTCAAAAAGAGCCGCTATGAAAGGTGGTAAGGATAGGAGGAGTTTGTTCTTGGACATGGAGGTAGTTTTAATGAGCGTTCCGTTTTGAAATAATACGATTTATATGGTTGAATAAAAATGGTAAAAACATAACGCAGAATATGATAAGGTAGAAAATAGGCTTGGTCCAGGCACGTTTCTCACAGGTGTTATAAATTGCAGGTGTCAAAAGCTCTTCATTTTCAATGATCAAACCATAAACATATAAATCATCAGAAAATGGAAATATTACATTTTTCTTTTTTGAGAGCTGAAGTGTGGCAATACTTCCTGTGTTAAGATTTAATAACTTTTCTTTTATAGCCAGATTAAATGAGCAACCTGTAATTATTAAATCACTCGGAATGCCTTTAGCTCTAAATGTGATAAAGAGGGCGTCATCTTCCCCGCGTTCTGAGTATTCCGGTTTACTCGTTAACTCTACCTCCCTCCAATTATTTTCATTAGTACTTATGCTGATTGGGTATAAATACTGGTAAAAACCTATCATCGCTAAGCCTAAAAGTATGCCCAGTATTTCAAGTACTTCGCCTTTGTGATTAACAGGATCTGGTAATTTATCCATTCAATATTAAATGTAATAAATTTTATTTAGTCACTAAGACATCAGTGGCAGAGTTGACTGTAATATTCACTATTCCTTAAGCTCGTTTATTTGCTGCAAATACTCGTCGTTGTGGTTGATCTCATAGGCTTTAGTTAAGTGCTCAATGGCTTTTTCTTTGTTTTTGATTTCTATATAAAACTGAGCCATGTGAAATTGAGCCTGCTCACTTTTGGGGTAATATTGAACGGCATAGTTTAAAAAGAGCTCGACTTTATCTGCCTGGCCTAATTGCACATATAGCATGGACCCCATGAGTAGAAGTTCTTCATCAGCCGGTGGTACTTCATAGCCAAAGTGATGAGACAAAACTGGCGCTTCGCTCTTCAATGAGTGTTTTCAGTTCCTGAATAGATGTTTCCGGATCATTGTATTTTGATATATCCTTTAAAGGATACCATCCAAAAAGATAACAAAGGCCATCAATCATAGTTGGTAGAGGCACTGAACCATGAATTTCATTTGGATAAAACTTCCATTTGAATCTCAGCGCTTTATCATCATAAGATTCCATAGCGTTGCAAAATGTAAGGGTAGATCTGGCCCAAGTGGTATGAGGTGAATCGGATTTCAGCACATCGTCAATGGTGGCCTCATCGTTTAATCTATCTAATGGACCAGCCAGAGAGATGTATAATGCCTGATTAGAAAATGACTTATTCTTAAGTTCCTTAAGAGACTTTTTTAGAAATTTCTGTTGATCCCAATCTATACTGGGGTCAATGGCCAGATAATTATTAAAAAGATCAGTGTGGTGCAAGAATGTATTTACTGTAAACAAACCTGCATGAGAATGACCAATAAGTGTCTTAAATGGGGTAGTAGGATAGGTGCTATCAATATAAGGGATGAGTTCTTTGCTTATAAATTCAGTAAATTTTTCTGATTCACCGCTAGCCACTCCTTTAACTTTGGTAGGCGTTAAATCTCTGGTACAATTCGCTTGATTAGAAATTCCAACAAGTATCATTTTGGGTAAATGATGCCCCCAATAGTAATTTTGTACCGTTGATAACCCGCTCAATTGCACGACACCGTCTAATATATACACAACAGGAAATCGTTCGTATGGCTTGGCATCTTGAGGTATCTGTACCCAGAAATCACGGGTTTCATTTAAGACCTTAGATTGAATACTCCCTTTAACGGCTGTTTGATTTGAGAATGGCGAAGAACCACTCTCCTGGGCATGTAGGTCAGAAGCATAAAGAGCGATGAAGATGAGGAAAATTTTGGCAATAGTTTTCATGATCCTTAAGGTTTTAAGGGTAAATAATGTATCAATAAATCGATGTAATTATCTTAGGATGAGGTAAATATGGATTTATTCACCTAAGTAAGAAGGAAGGTTATAAACAGATTCTTTTTGTGTGTTATTCATTCTGTTATAGATGTCTTTGAGCTCATTATATTGCTTTTTGTTTTCAATGGGTAATATAATGCCTTCTTTCAAATCAGCATTGTTAATTACACCTGTTTGCAGAATCTCCTCCATGCTAGCGGTGTATCTCCAGTATTTCAGCATCTCTTTTCCACTTACCCCGGGATTATCAGAGCAGGACCATATAATCAGTGCCAGAAGCGGTAAGACTAATATTTGTTTAATGATTTGAGTTTTGGTTTTTTGTTTGGTCATCATGGTAAATCGTTTTTTAGTAAGGGAGAAATTAAAGCCACTGGCCATTCCGGGAGCATCCTGGGCAGTGAAATAGGTAAGTAAAATGTTTTGATAGCTGGAGATACTTGGAGCACATTTGATCGCAGAAGCATCAGCCAGAAATTCGTGATTAAGGCGCATAGATTTCTTTATGAGCCCCACCACTGGATTGATCCAGAAAAAGGCTTTTACCAGCTCTATGAATAAGATATCGTAAGTATGTCTTTGCTTTACATGAGTGATTTCATGAGCAATAAGCTCCTGATGAATGCCCTCAAAATCATGCTCATGGATGAAGACATAATTTAGAAATGAATGCGGTGGTTGAGCCAGTTGGGTAAGGATTACTTGAGTACCTTCAATATCAATTTTTTTACCCTTCTTCATCTTACCAAGTAGGTGAAACACATCCATACTAAACCTGATCAGGAATATTGATGTGATGGCTAAATAGAGCCAATTAATAATGTTTTGCCAGGGGATGAGTTGAAAATCTGCCGTTTGCTCAGCATTTATCAAAATTGATTTTATCTCCTGAGTTCCCGGAAGTGGAATAAAAGGGGGTATTAAGGATATAACTACACCTATGATTAGAAAGAACCTGTTAAATACAAAAGCCTTTTCTTTTTCTAACAATGCCTTATAGAAAAGGTAGACAAGTGATAATGCCAGGCTAAATCTGATGATATAAAGTATCATGACTCACTATCTTTTAGTTTGTTATCTATAATACTTCTCAGCTCTTCTAATTCTTGCTTTGATAGATTAGCATTTTGGGCAAAGAATGAGGCAAACCTTCCACTTGATCCCTGGAAAAAGGTGGATATCATATTCTTCAGATAAGATGAAGAATAATCTTTCTTATCAATTAGCGAGTAATATTGTCTGGAGTTGCCATGCAGTTCATAGTCTATGGCACCTTTCTCATTAAGACGTTTCAAAAGAGTAGCTACAGTAGTTGGTGCAGGTTTAGGATCAGGGAGCGCTTCCATCAAGTCTTTCATATACACCCGGCCGTTCTGCCAGATTAGACTCATTATCTGCTCTTCTTTGCTAGATAGCTTCATGTTTCTATGTTTATAGATTTTGTTCTACAAATATAGAATAGATATTCATTTCTACAAATGTAGTATGAAAGTTTTTCTTGTGTAAAGCGCTATGCCATTAAGTGGGTAGCGGTAGCGATTTATTAATTGGAATTTCTGATGAAACTTCAGTAGTAGTAACTGAAGAATCCCTAGCTCTGTCGCTGATAACACCAACAGAGGCGGAGATATCCAAAAAAGGAGGTTAAAATTAAAGTTCGTCAAACTGCCTCAGCAAAATGCACACTACAAAATCCCCTTCAACACCTCCATCTATGCCATTGTTGGTGTTATCACCAACAATTTGGATGGAAGCGGGACATATTTATTAATTGGAATTTCGGTTAAAACTTGAGTGGGATAAACTGAAAAATCCGTAGTTCTGTCGGTGATAACACGTGATAACACCAACAGAGGCGGAGATATCCAAAAAAGAGGTTGAAAATTAAGGTTCGTCAAACTGCTTCGTCAAAATGCACACTACAAAATTCCCTTCAACACCTCCATCACATTATCAGCGACTATCTTATGCCCTTTTACATTGGGGTGAATACCGTCTGCTTGGTTCAGGTTGGTATCTCCAGCTACATCTTTCAGTAAAAAGGGGATAAGGGTGGCATTATTTTTCTTAGCAATTTGTGGGAATATCTTTTGGAATTCACTGCTATAATCAGGGCCCAGATTGGGTGGTACCATCATCCCAGCGATCACTATTTTTACGTTGGGGTTTTTCTTTTTCACCTTATCAATAATGCCCTGCAGGTTATTGCGGGTCTGGTCTAGAGGTAATCCGCGTAAGCCATCATTGGCTCCTAACTCCAATACAAACACATCGACAGGCTGCTTTAGAATCCAGTCTACTCTGGAAAGGCCCCCGGCAGATGTTTCACCGCTTAAACCAGCGTTTATTACCTTGTAATTCATGTTTTTAGCGCTGAGCTGGTCTTCCACAAGAGCGGGGAAAGCCTGTTCTTTAGATAAACCATAACCGGCCGTAAGGCTATCGCCAAAAAAGAGAATGGTTTTTTGCTCTGAATTAAAGCCAGATAAAACAAAAATGCCTGCAATCAGTATATATATAAGTTGTTTCTTTAGCATGATAAATTATAAGTGATATTTTAAATTGCTATAACATCAAATTTTACTCCAAACTTTATCATTAGGTTACATACTGATAAAATTTTAATGTTTTAAACGGTCACTCCGTCAGCTTGTTATAACTATGTCTAAAATACTTATTGTAGAAAATCTCACCAAATCTTTTCATTCTGGCGCTAAGCCTCTTACTGTCTTAGATGATGTTTCATTTACTATAGAAGAAGGGGAGAGTATGGCCATTGTAGGTCCCTCAGGAAGCGGTAAAACTACCTTACTTGGCTTGTGTGCCGGGTTAGATGTTTCCACCTCTGGCTTTGTTTCATTGGTAGATATGAAACTCAATGCCCTTAGTGAAGATGATAGAGCATATATTAGAAATCAACATGTTGGGTTTATCTTCCAGAATTTTCAACTGTTGCCTACCCTTACTGCTCTAGAAAATGTAACAGTGCCTTTGGAACTGAGAGGTGAGAAAGTCTATAAAGAGAAGGGGAAAGAACTTCTAAACAGAGTAGGTCTTGGGGATAGGATGCATCATTATCCTTCACAACTATCCGGAGGTGAGCAGCAGCGTGTGGCCATGGCTCGGGCATTTATCACGAGCCCAAAAATCCTCTTTGCTGATGAGCCTACGGGAAATCTTGATGAAGAAACAGCAGAAAAGGTGACGGACCTGCTTTTTAATATTAACAAGCAAGAAGGCACCACCCTGGTTATGGTTACTCATAATCTGGAACTGGCAGAGCATACGGAGCGTATACTGCAGCTAAAAGGTGGTAAACTGGTATCTGATCGAAAATCTAAGGCTGTTTCTTAATGGAGTATAGAATTCAGGTAATCAGAGAAAAAGCTCATTTGTTTAAGGATAAGTGGGTTTGGAAGATGGCGTATAAGGATACCCGGAAGAACTTCGGACGTCTGTTTTTGTTTGTTTCCTCAATTATAATTGGTATAGCTGCCTTAGTATCTATCAATTCTTTTAATGTAAATCTGAAAAGAAATATAGATGACCAGGCCAAAGATCTGCTTGGCGCTGACCTGGTGGTAGAAGGTAATACGCCCTTCGAAACAGAAATACTGCAAGCGTTCGATTCTGTAGAGTCTGAGCAGTCTTCTCAATCAGCCCTGGCATCAATGGCTATGTTTATGACCAGTAGCCCAGGCACCAGGTTGGTGCGGGTGGTAGCCATTGAGGGAGATTTTCCGTTTTACGGTGATCTTGAGACTTCTCCTGATAATGCCATGCAAAAAGTAAAAGAAGGGCCTGGACCCTTTGCAATGGTAGATCAGAATTTGGCCAGTCATTATGATGTGAGTTCTGAAGATTCCATCAAGCTGGGTACTGTTACTTTTAAGGTAGCAGGAGAGGTCTTTAAAATTCCAGGTGGAGGAGGCGTAAGGTCTACTTTTACTCCATCTATCTATATTTCAAAGCGTTATCTTGATTCAACTGGTTTGGTGCAGTATGGCAGTCGCGTCCGTTATAGTCAGTTTTTTAAATTAAATAATGAAGAAGAAACCAAGAAAGCGGAAGAGTACCTCAAACCGGTGGTGCGTCAATATGGCCATTCTTTTGATACTGTAGAAGAGCGAAAAGAGAGTCTGGGTAAAGGTGTTAAAAACCTATATCGCTTCTTTAATTTGCTGGCTTTTATTGCCTTAATTTTGGGTTGTATAGGTGTAGCCAGTTCTGTTCATATTTATGTAAAAGAGAAGAGAGAAAGTGTAGCCGTTTTAAGGTGCATAGGTGCGTCTGGTTGGCAGGCTTTTAATATATTTTTTATACAGAGTGTAGTATTAGGAATGGTGGGGACCATCCTGGGTATTGCTTTAGGAATAGGAATTCAGTTTGCACTGCCACCATTATTACAAGAGTTTATACCTCTGGATTTAGTTCTTCATGTGGCTTGGTCGTCTATAGCTGAAGGGCTGGTGCTGGGCTTTATCATTACGGTGCTATTTTCCACTTTACCGCTTAATGCCGTAAGGTTTGTGCCGCCACTTAGTGTTTTAAGAACGGGTTTTTCGAAAGAAAATATCAAATCCCGAATGCGGTGGTTCGTTATTATGGGTATTCTGTTGTTTCCGTTTGCATTTGCTACTTATCAATCAGGTAGCTTCTTAATTGGCGGTTCTTTCTTCTTAGGGTTGGTAGTTGCTTTTGCAGCCCTTGCGGGAATGGCACATTTGCTTATGAAGTTAGTTAGGAAATACTTTCCATCAGGCTGGGGCTTTGTATGGCGACAGAGTTTAGCCAATCTGTTCAGGCCTAATAATCAAACCACAGTATTAATTGTTGTGATCGGCCTTGGAGCCTTTATGATTGCTACTTTAAATATTGCACAATCTAATCTTTTGAATCAGGTAGAATTTGTGGGCCAAGAAAATCAATCGAACACTATATTATTTGACATTCAGCCGCCACAGAAGGATGGGGTTGTGAAACTCACAGAAGAGGCAGGACTACCTGTTCAGCAGGTGGTGCCTATTGTTACTTGTAGAATAGGCGCTATTAATGGCAAAACGGTCAGTGAAATACAAAGTGATACCACTGATGGTATTAAAAACTGGGCTATTACCAGGGAGTATCGAGTAACATACAGAGATTCTTTAAGCAATGCTGAGGAACTCTTGGAAGGGGTGGCACAACACATTTCTAATGATTCTATCTATGTAACCATCTCAGAAGGTATGCAGGAAGATTTGGAAGTTGGTATTGGAGATACCGTAACTTTCGATGTGCAAGGAATTCCGATGACTACTTATGTAAGTGGTATTAGAGATGTGGAATGGCAAAAGGATCCTCCCAACTTTATCTTCGTATTTCCAAATGGTGTGCTCGAGGAGGCTCCACAGACCTATGTGCTAACTACCAAGGTAAAAGATGATGGCAAAGCCAATGCCTATCAAAGAGAACTGGTAACTATGTATCCAAATGTATCACTAATAGATCTTCGATTGATATTATCTACCATAGATGAGTTCTTCGGAAAGGTGTCTTTCGTAATACAGTTCATGGCCTTGTTCAGTATTTTAACTGGCTTAGTGGTGCTTGCTGGTGCTGTTATTAACAGCAAATACCTTAGACTTAAGGAAAATGTACTACTCAGAACCATCGGCGCCGCCCAGCGGCAGATAGTAGGAATGACCTTGCTGGAATATACATATTTGGGCTTTTTCGCAGGTTTAGTTGGGTTAGTATTGGCAGTAATCTCAGGTTGGATACTGGCACTTTATTTCTTTAAAGTGGTTTTCATGCCTAATTTCATAGAATTACTATGGATCTGGATAGGTGTTATCTTCCTTACACTTTTAGTAGGCTGGTTTAATACCAGAGATGTTATTAATAAGTCGCCATTAGAAGTGCTTAGGAAGGAAGCTTAGGAAAGACATTATGAATTGACTATTTTAATGGTATGCTAAAGTCTCGGTTCATATTGATGCTATTCTTTTTTGTGGTGAGTGCATCATTTGCTGTGGCTGATGTTCCTGCCATTAAATTTATAGAGAACCGAGGGCAATGGAGAGCGGAGATTTTATTTAAAGGAACCTTGCCAGAAGGTGAGGTCTATTTTCTTAAAAACAGGCTGGTATATACTTTTTACAATTATGATCAGATAACTCATACCTTATCTCATGATAATGTTGAGGATATGAGCGAGGTCCAGGATGAATCGGGCATTAGTGCTCATTCCTATTTTGTGGATTTCATTGGAGCTAACCAGCAAACAGAAATACAACCAGCAAATCTTCTCAAGACCAAATATAATTTTTACGTAGGTGACAGTTCTCAATGGCGAGGTAATGTAAATGCTTATGACCAGCTTAACTATAATAACCTTTATGATGGGGTGGATTTACAATATAAAAGAACTGGTAATACGGTAAAATATGATTTAAGGGTAGAAGCAGGCTATGATCCCGCTAGTATACAATTGCGTTACAATGGGGCTATGGATCTCTCTCTTTCAAATGGTCGCCTAAAGATAAAGACCAGCGTTAATGAAGTTTTGGAGGAAAGGCCTTACGCTTACCAGTACATAAATGGAAATAAGGAGCAAGTAGCTTGTCAATATGTTTTAAACGGTGATATTGTGAGTTTTACCTTTCCTTTGGGGTTTGATGAATGCTATGATTTAATCATCGATCCTACATTAATATTTTCAACATATTCTGGATCTACAGCCGATAATTGGGGCAGTACAGCCACCTATGATGAAAGCGGTAATTTGTACTCTGGAGGTATTGCCATAAATGCTCCAGGTAATTTTCCCGCAACGGCCGGTGCCTATCAGGTAAGTACCCAGGGCCTATGGGATATCGCTATATTGAAATACGATTCCGTCGGTTCTAATCTAATTTATGCCACCTATTTGGGAGGTAATAAGAATGAAGTCCCTCAAAGTATGATTGTGAATGATCAAAATGAATTGTATGTGATGGGTGTAACCAGTTCTTCTAATTACCCTGTTAGTGCCCAGGCCTATCAGAACTCATTTGCAGGAGGAAATGGTGTAAATGTGGTCGGTATACAGTTCAGCGAGGGGTCTGATATCATCATTACAAAATTTAATGCATCAGGATCGGGGTTACTGGGATCCACATTTATAGGAGGAAGTGCAAATGATGGCATTATGTTGTCCGTTGGTGTCCTTAGCGCTAACTATGGAGATCAATCAAGGGGGGATATCTACATCAATCAAGAGGGTGATATTCTGGTGGCTAGCAAGACCTTTTCTAATGATTTTGATGTAGTAAATTCTGTGCAGGATACATTAGCAGGAAGTCTGGATGCAGTTGTCTTTAAAATGGATCCTGATCTAACTAATTTGAAATGGTCTACATATCTGGGGGGAACATTCTCCGATGCTTTCTATTCTGTTAAAACTAATTCTTTTGGTGAAATTATAGTGGCGGGAGGAACAAATTCTGATTCTACAGCACTGGGCGTCAGAGGAGTGACAAACGTAGATGGTTGGATAGTGAAGTTCGCAGAAGATGGATCTACTATATTAGGCGGGACATATGTTGGCAAAACCAATTATGATCAGGTTTACTTCATCGATGTAGACGCCGACGATTTTATCTACACTTTTGGACAAACCAATAGTGTTGATTTTGATATAAAAGGAGATGTCTATAACGTAGGAGATGGTCAATTTCTCCAAAAATACAGCTCAGATCTCACTGCTCTGGAGTTTTCTACTACCTTTGGCTCAGTAGGTAACGGCATAGATATTTCTCCAACGGCATTTTTAGTTAATGATTGCGATAATATTTATCTCAGCGGATGGGGAGGTAAGATTAATCAGTCGTTTGGTGCCTTTGGAGGCAGTACCATTGGTATGCCCATTACTTCTGATGCTTACCAAAGTGAAACCCTTGGGTCCGATTTTTACTTGATGGCACTATCAGGAGATGCCTCTGAATTGTTATATGCTACATTTTTAGGAGGAAATAAATCTGCAACCCACGTAGATGGTGGTACTAGCCGTTTTGATAAAAGTGGTATTGTATATCATGCAGTTTGTGCTGGTTGCCAATCTCTTAATGTAGATGGGAAGCCCACATCAGATTTTCCACCAACCCCAGGAGCCTGGTCTGAAACTAACAATAGTGGAAACTGTAACAATGCGGCATTTAAATTTGACCTGGCCTCTCTTCGTGCTCGGCTCCAGACTAATTCAATAGATTTTGATCAGCCAGGTTTAAACAAGATATGCTTTCCAAGTCCATTAATAATTGAGAATTTGAGCGTAGGGGGAGAGGTGTTTGAATGGAATTTTGGTGATGGAAATAGTCTTACCACCTCTGATACTGATTTTATAACGCACGACTATGGAAGCCCCGGG
This sequence comes from Fulvivirga ligni, assembly GCF_021389935.1. Taxonomy (NCBI): domain Bacteria; kingdom Pseudomonadati; phylum Bacteroidota; class Cytophagia; order Cytophagales; family Fulvivirgaceae; genus Fulvivirga; species Fulvivirga ligni. The sequence continues at coordinate 5,380,412 of NZ_CP089979.1, read as the reverse complement.
CGCTATACAATAACTCTAAAGGCCATTGACCCAACTACATGTATAGGTGAAGATTTTACGTCATATGTGGTGGATGTATTCGAGAAAAATATGGGTGTAGGCGCTGATGGTTTCATCTGTGAAGAGGATAGTTATCGGCTTCAAGCGTTTGGAGGGGTGGAGTATTTTTGGATAAGTAATGATAGTAGTTTTACCTCTACTGAGGCCAGGCCTGTAGTGTCTCCTGTTGAGAATACTATTTACACCGTGTTCATGATTGATGTGAACGGTTGTTCTGAAATCGCTGAGGTGAAAGTAGACGTTACTCCTAAAGTCAACATCTCATTTCAGGCAGCTAAAGAATACGATTGTTTCTCAAGACCAATACTTCACTTAGAAAATAACTCCACGGGTGGTGCAGACTATCGATGGTCATTGGGAGATGGACAAACACTTGAAGGAGAGAGTGTTGCTTATGAATATTCAGAGGACGGTACTTATGAAATCAAGCTATCAGGCCAAAACGAAAACTGTCCTTACGATAGTGCTGTAACTCTGGATTTCTATGATATTAAGGTTCCTAATGTCATAACCCCCGGAGCTAAAGGGGATAATGACTACTTTCAGATCATAACTGGCCCAGCTAAAAAGTCTCTCAAAATATATAACCGATGGGGTAAGAAAATATACGAATCATCTGATTATCAGAATGATTGGCAGGGTGCTGATATATCTTCAGGTGTATATTATTATGAAGCTGATATAGAAGGTGAAACCACGTGTAACGGCTGGATACACGTGATCAAATAACTTATTTGCCCATTCCTGTAACTATCTTTCTTAGAACATCAAAATAAAGGCTGATAATCAAGAATATCGACATCATCCATATAACGGCAATATTGAAAACTACGGTATCAAAAAACCTATTGAAAAGATGCTTTTTGGGTACGTAAAATTGTTCTCCATAATCTAAAAAGCCACTTGGATCAGGATCTTTATAGATAGGGAAGACCTTCTGAATCAGCTGACCTTCAGATTCAATGATTCTATGAGGGTCATTCTGATTCTTAACAATATCAGCAATGGCCTCATTATGATATTCATTTTTGAGCTGATCAAACGCGTTTCGTTCTTCAATAGTCTCAGTCATACCGGTGATAATTCTGTCTTTTTCTTTATCCGCTTTGTTGTAGCGTCTGGAATAGAAGGCGTGCAGGTTCTTCAAAAATTGCGAAGTGCTTTCATATATATCATAACTGAAGGATTTTTGGAGCACATTTACATCAAACTTATCCTCACCTATAACTTTGAGTTCGCCTGATATTTCGCTACTCAAAAGCTCAAGATTCTCATTTATGATAGTCTGTATAGAATCACTTTCATTTTTATGGTTGTTCAGACAGTATTCTAATTTGGTTTCCAGAGTGGGAATATAATAGATTTTCTTATAGTCAGCCTGAGCCATAATTTTATCATAGGTATAAAATTGACTCTCATAGGTATTGTCTTTAAACTGACTCACCATAGATGCCTCAAATGCCCATCTGGAAGCCATGAGATCACCAATGAGCGGCACTTGACCAGTATGACTAAGGTCAGGATTAAGTTTATCAAATTTAACTACTACACCACTGAGTAGCAGTTGAGGTATTAGCAATATTGGTATTAGAATGTAGATGGTTACGGCCGAATTAAAGGCTGAGCTTATATTAAGGCCTAATACATTAGCAAAGCATGAGGTAGAGAAAAGTATCATCCAATGGGTGAGTAACATTCCTTTAATTTCCAAAATACCGTTACCAACCAGCACAAATGTGAAGGTCTGAATCGCTGAAAGGGTGAATAGGATGGCTATTTTGCTAAACAAGTAGCTGCTTCGACTCAAATGTAAAAAAGACTCTCGTTTTAAAATCTTTCGGTCACGTATAATCTCCTCAGCACTAACTGTAAGCCCCATGAAAAGAGCCACAATAATGCTCATAAATAAATAGGCAGGGATATTTAGGTTTTTGCTAAACAGATACTCAGGATCTGTGGTATGATAAGTGACAAAGTACCTAACAATATAGGCCAGAATAAAAGCTAGAATAGGTGCTTCTAACAGGTTGATAAGCAGATACTGCTTATTGCTCATCTTGGAGAAGACATCCCTTCTGGCAAATAGCTGAAACTGTTTAAAGCGAGAAGGTATTTTTAAGGTGCTATGAGGCTGGTTATCAAATCCTTGAGATGTAAGAGGCTTCTTTTGCTTATCAATGAACATCTGATTCCATTGAACCGGACTAATCTTTCTTTCGGTGGTGAAGTTGCCATATTCATTCACCACTTTAGTTTCAATGATATTGAAAATTTGTTCTGGATTAACATTTCCACATTCCAGACATTCTCCCTGCTCACTGTTGATCAGCTCAATCATCTCCTTGAAATAAACTACAGCTTCCACAGGGTTTCCGTAGTATATTTGATAACCACCAGTATCTAATATCACCAGCTTATCAAACATTTTAAATATGTCTGATGATGGTTGATGGATTACTACAAATACTAGTTTCCCTTTTAGAGAGAGCTCTTTCAGCAAATCCATGATATTCTCAGAATCTCGGGAAGATAAGCCAGATGTCGGTTCATCAACAAACAGAACAGAAGGCTCTCTCAATAATTCCAGTCCTATGTTAAGCCTCTTTCTTTGGCCTCCGCTTATGGTTTTTTCCAACGGTGAGCCTACTTTCAGATCCTTGGTTTCCAGAAGCCCTAGACTACTCAACGTCTTAGTTACAAGAGCTTCGGTTTCTTGGTCTGTAAGATGTGCAAAGCAAAGCTTGGCAGCGAAATATAGATTCTGATATACAGTAAGGTCTTCAATTAATAGGTCGTCTTGGGGTACGAAGCCAATAACGCCTTCTATTTCTTCAGGAGAGGTGTGAATGTTAACTCCATTGATCAACACCTGCCCATCGGTTGGGGTTTCATTACCGTTAAGCACATTAAGTAGTGTCGACTTTCCTGCTCCGCTGGCTCCCATCAAACCTACCAATTTTCCAGATTCTTCCTGAATGGAGATGTCTCTCAATCCTAGTTTGCCATTCTTGAATTTAAAACTGAGATTATTGGCATGAAAGCTAATTAAATTGGCCTCATCTGAATTAATGAAATGTCCTAATATATCACCGTAGTATATGGGGAGAACCTTGTCAGCTTTTATGGTAGATCCAGTGCCAAGAACATTTATTTTACCATTTTTAATAGGTACGCCATTAAGGTATAAGTCTGTGGTTCCCAGGTATTTAATTACATAAGTATCTGCTGTACTAATATGTAATACGAAAATGAGCCCTTCTAATGCTGATCGACCTATGAAATGAGTTTTGGGTAGAGTACTGTCTTCTCTGGATATGATCAGAATATTGCTGTTATCTATATCCTTTTGCTCAGATGCAGTTACGAAGGACTCTATCAGTGAGACCTCTTCATCAGGGATGTTGAAAAGACTAGCAGTGAAACGCACTAATTCCTCTTCACGATCTGAGATATGGCTGTCTGCAAGTATTATAGCTATCAGTTCCAGAATAATTACCACCTTCTGCTTTTGAGTGAGCTCAGAGTTAATATGCTGACAGATCTTCTTAATCTGATCGTGCTCTTCTTCAAGTTGGTTTTCAGAGCTATGAGTGATGCTTTCACTATACTCTTCAAACAGCTGCAGGTATGTTTCTACTTTGGCCTTGTTTAGATGATCTTTTAAAAATGCTTCAATCAAACGCTTTTCCTCTACGGTCACAGAGTCTTCCTTGGCTACAATGGCAAAAAGTTGGATGATTGTTTTTAGAACTGATTCACTCATACACTACACGATAAGACACGAATATATACTATTGCGGCAATAAAAAAAGGATCGAATAAGATTCGATCCTTTTAATTTTTTTATGTGCTAATTTTCTTACTCTACAATAGAGCTTCTGATCTCAGCTGCCTTCTTTGTAATTTCAGCAAGTGTAGCATCAGAAAGAACCAAATCAGCTCTGTTATTTTTAATTTGCTCTTCAATATCAAGCTTTTCGTAGTCAGCAACAAGGCTTTCTAGTTTAGTGATCATCTCAGCTACTGGGCTTGTATTTTCAATAGTCTCAAGCATTTTAACTAAATCCTTCACAGATTTTTCCTGCTCTAATACCACTCTGATAAGCGGAGTAAGTACAAGGTTTCTCTTGTCTTCAGGAAGTATGTCTGTAGGGTAGCTATCAACTAAAGCTGTAGAAATATAAAGACCTTCAATGAAAGAACCAGTAACTACAAGTGCAGCAAGTCTGTTTCTGTCATCATCTTTAAGATAAGACTCAGTTTTGTTGATGGTAGAGTTGATTAAGATCGCTAAAGAATCTTTTCTTGATAGGTTGCTCTCAAATCTTTCGATTAGGCTGGCGTCAAAAGCACCAGTAACACCTAAATCATCTGCAAGCTTCTTTGTAGAGCTCATGTAAGTAAGTGCCTCTTGAACCTTATCATAAGATACCAGGTATCCGATGTCAGTAGCATACGCACCTAAATTTAAAGCTGCTTTATCATTTCTAGATGCATAAGACTCTGCCTTATCATTAGAATTAATCAATGAGCCATTGTATTCTGCGCCCGTTCTTTCCAATAAAGAAGGTATTTCAGAAGGAGAAGGGATTTCATAAACTACTTCTTCTATCTGCTCTTTTAAATCAGATTCAGCGGCTTCAAATTCTTCTGAAGATTGCTCACTTTCCTTCTCAGCTTTTTGACCGCATGAAAACACGCCAAATATTAATAATAAAGAAAAGGATATGGACCCGAGTCTCTTATAATTCATAGTTTTTCTAGTTAAATAATGATTCTTCAATTTTAATATATTTTTTTTGCGAATAAAACATCTCAGGTCATTTTTTACTGATTCGGCCTCTATAAATTTCTGGAGGAGAATGTGTACTAATATTTGGTAAGTAGTAACTTTGCGACAATTACGGGGATGTATAGATAATAATGTTTTTAAATGACTAATATATATGATATTTCTTAGTTTGATGGAATTGTTTTTTGTAGTCAGTAGGAATCATCTGTGTTAATAATTAATATCGCTGCTTAATTTTTTTGGTTTGAATTCGGGAGAGATGAATAGTAAAAGTGCGGAGGTTGTCATGCTGATTGATGACAATGAAATCGATGTGTTTATTAATCAGAAAGTCTTAGAGTTTGATCAGTTTGCTGAAAGAATAATCACTTATTACTCCGCTAAAGAGGCCTTAACCTATCTGGCAGAAGCTCCTATTCAGGATATTCCAGATGTTATATTCCTGGATTTAAACATGCCTGTAATAGATGGATTCAAGTTTTTAGAGGAGTATTCCACGTTTTCAGACCAAATTAGAGAAAAAGTAACCATAATTGTTCTTACCAGCTCAGACAATAGTAATGACAAGGAGAGAATAAAAAATAACTCAGATGTTCTCTTATTTCAGTCGAAGCCAATTACTGAACAAAAGCTTGAAAACATCAGAAAGCTTTTGAAGTAAACCTACTCATCCTACCACCTATTTTCACCTCTTACTTTTTTCCGTTAGTCCTTCTAAAAATTCTGTGAAGTTATGTTCATGCTCCAGATTCATTTTCTTTCTGATTCTATATCTGGCAGTTTCTACACCTCTTACAGAAATATTCAATAGTGGAGAAATCTCCTTATTAGTTAGGTTCATTTTAATGAAAGCACAAACTCTAAGCTCACGCTGAGTTAGTTGAGGGTATTCTGCTTTTAGTTTATTGAAGAAATCATGGTGTACTTTTTCAAAATTGGACTCGAAAACTTGCATGTATTCCTCACCTATTAAATGTTTATTGAGTTTGGAATACATATTTTGTAATTTCTTTCTGGATCCTTCAGTTTTAACCTGCCCTCTTAATTCTTTGATGTCACCTTGAATCTCAGAGAAAATTTCTTTTTTCTTTACAAGCATCATAGTGTAATTGGCCAGCTCTTTACTTTTAAGAATTACATCTTCCTCCAGCAGCACTTTATCACGCTTAATTTTGTCCTTCTCAGCCTTTAGTTTTAACTGTTCCAGTTCTAGCTCTAAAAGCTTTTTCGCCTTTTGTTCTTCTTCTCTGGCTTTTTCTCTTTCTTTTATAATCCTGGCCTTAACTATTTTTATTACTGCTATGGTGATCAAGAATGCCACTAAAAAGTATAATATAACGGCCCATTTTGTTTGATACCACAATGGCAATAGCTTAAAGCTTATGGAAGTTTCTTCTCCTTGCGTACCTACCAGGCTTCTGCTTCTTACTTTAAAAGTATAAGTTCCTGGTCTCAGATGGGAATACTCTTTATAACTATCAGATTGCCAAGTGGACCATTCCTCATCCATATTCTCTAATTGGTAGGAATACTGAATGTCAACATCATTTTGCATATCAGGAACTGCAAAATCGAATCGGATAGAATTAGTATTGTTGGGTAAGGTGATTGTTTCTCCATCTAAAGGAAGGTGCTCACTTTCCGTAGCTGACATATACTGAGCTCCGGTGATTATAGTCTGAGCAGGAGCTACTCTCTCTTTGTAGGTTAGATCAAAAAGGTATAAGCCCATCTTGGTCCCTAACATTACCTGTTGACTGTTAAGAGGTGCTATACACTCCATACCGCGATTAAATTCACCTTTAAACTGTAGGAAGTAGCCCTTTTCATACTCCTCATGATTATTTGTTAAGAAGTATCCGGCCTCATCATCCTGTATAAACCAGGTCTTGTCACCGTGTTGCATGATGGTTCGAGTATTCTCTGTGGGATCCAGGATAGAGTTCAGTTTGGCGTGTGGTTCAAACTGATTATTGGTTTTATTGTATGTATAAATGCCATTGTCGGTGGTGAAGATGATTTGGTCTTCCCATTTGGCTACATTGATACTGTAGGGAGAAATCAGACCATTTTGAGTAGTAAAATGCTCCACTGAGGTTACTCTTTCGTAGTTAGTATCTATTTTAATTCTAAAAACGCCTTTAAATCCATGGCATACCCAGAAAGTTCCGTCTTCATCGGCCTCAAGAATATCTCTCGTTGATTCTTCAAATCCTTGTATTTCGTTTAAATAAACCCATTCACCGTTTCTTTTAGTGACAACAAAGAGGCCACTGTAATTGGCAGCTAAGAATATGTCCGAATTTTCTCTTACAGGTATTACTTTCCAAATGCCTGAAGTACTGCCTATTTTTTTGCTGTTGAGCTTATCTATTTTGTAAAGTCCTTTATCATGTCCGGCTAAAATATCTCCTTTATACTCTCTTATAGACCATGTTTGGCCTTCTGTGCCTACCACTTTTTTAAATTTTGGTATTCTATTTCTAAAATTATCAGAATAAAATACACCCTGGTTGGTGGCCAGATACATTGCCTGATCTTTTATAAATACATCAAATAAACTAGCATTCTGAAAAATAGAGGTGATGGGCGAGTTAGAAGTAATGCAATCAAGACCATTATTCAATAGAGCCCAGACATTACCCTGTTGAGTCTTATATAAGTTGAGTACGCTTTGATCCTGAAGCTGAGGGAGACTTCCTTCATTGTCCAAAATATGGCCATTTTGATCAATTCTTATTATTCCAGTGCTTAATGTGCCTATGTAGATGTCTTTGTTAACATTGATGGCACATTCTACCTGATTTGCGTCCTCATTAGAAAATAGCTGCTCTATTAGTTTACACTGCTTTTCAGCTATATTTATTTCGAAAATTTTGCCGGTTTTACTAATGCCAAGTTGCGAATCAGTGTTATCCGTCGGTAATATTGATATAATTTCCTCGCCAAGTAGATCCTGCTTAGTGAAGTATTGCTCAAACTGCATAGTTTTCAAATCCAGTTTATATATTCCAGTGGCAATATCCTGTACAAAGTAATTTCCATTAACTACATAAGAATTAATAAAATGGCTTGTGGCGGGAAGTTGAGTGGCTTTCTTACCTGAGATGGCAATGAGCTTTATAAAGCTTCTATAGACTATGGTGTTATCTACAATATGTACATCCCATAGGTTTTCTATCTTATTATCTGAAAATTTCAGTGTATCAAATAACGATTGGTAATAGTATTTGCCAGTTATATCCTTTTTAATCAGCCCGAATTCATTAAAACCACCTGCATAAACGTTACCCGCTGAATCTGAGGCGAGGCTACGTATTGATGAGTTATTAGGAAGCTTCACCTTGTGCCATTCCTCACCGTCAAAAATTAATGTGCCGTCATTATTGCCAAAATAGAGGATGCCATCATTGTCTTCACACACTGACCAGAACTGCTGATCCCCCTTAAATTCGTTCTGTGTATAATGTAAGATTCCCGGCCTTCCTGCAAGTTCTATGTCGTTTTGACACATAGCGATAGGTGATATTACAATTATCAACGCAATAATTAAACTAGATATAAAAAGAGGTTTATTGGTCAGGTTGAAAGTCATATTATGAAGGTCGCTAAAATAATTTAGATAGGTGCGAATTTATTAATAAAAGAATATTTAGTTACTTTTTATCCGGTAAAAAACGCCGTGTTGTAGTAGTGAATGTATTGGTTAAATATTTGATTATCAATAATTTATTTTTACATGATGTATTTTTGTTGAGGCAGTGGGAGCGCATGATGTAATTTAAGTGTAGTACTTTTTTTTGGCATTGTGAAGTGTAAAACTATCTTGCATGAGTTTTTAACTACCAAAACCTGCAAACGATTGTGCAATCGTTTTGTAGAAGTAATTTAAATCTTAACTAAAACCCTTACATGTATGAAAGTAAAATGCTACTTAATCATTAGCTTTTTGATTCTTTCTCGATGGGCTCTTGCCCAGTCGGGTACAGTCACAGGTACAGTGACTGATGCGGAGACTTCGGATCCGCTACCTGGAGTGAGTGTTCTTGTAAAAGGCACTACCCAAGGTACTGTTACAGATATTAACGGTTCCTTTACACTACAGGCCGCACCGGAAAATGAATTGATTTTTTCTTTTATAGGCTACTTATCACAAGAAGTGGTAGTAGGAAATAAAACTAATTTCAATATTGTGCTTGCTCAGGATGTGGAGACTCTTGAGGAAGTTGTAGTAGTTGGATATGGTACTCAGAAGAAGAGTTTAACTACTGGAGCTATATCTTCTGTAAAAGCAGATGAATTGAAAACAGTTTCTGCAGGAAGAATTGATCAGGCTTTACAAGGAAGAACCTCAGGCGTTAACATCGTTAGAAACTCAGGTTCACCGGGTAGTGGTACTAAAATTAGAATTAGAGGAGTATCATCAAATGGTGGAACTGACCCATTATTCATTATAGATGGTGTTAGAACTGGTGCTGCTGGTATGGATTATTTAAGTCCTTCAGAAATAGAGTCAATTGAAGTGTTAAAAGATGCGGCCTCAGCAGCTATTTATGGAGCAGAGGGTGCAAATGGGGTTGTAATCGTTACAACTAAAAAAGGTAAGGCAAATTCCACTACTGTTACTTACAGTGGACAATATGGAGTTCAGTCTGTAAGACCAGATTTAATGCCTATGATGGATGCTCAGCAATACCAGGAATATATGGAAACTGCTGGAGTATCTGGAGCTCCTGCTGAAACTGATCTGCCACCAGTAGGAAACGGTACAAATTGGTTTGACGAACTTTTTCAAGATGCTCCTCAGCAAAACCATAGTTTAACATTCAGTGGAGGTACTGATAAGTCAACTTATTTTGTTGGCGGTACACTATTCAAGCAAGAAGGTGTTGCTGGTGGAGATAAAGCCAAATTTGATAGATACACTTTCAGATTTAATTCAAAGCATGAGATTAAGAAATGGTTGACCGTGGGTGAAAATATTTCTTATGCTAACCTGAATAGAAAAGGTATTTCAGAAGATACGGAGTTTGGATCTATAGTTGGTAGTGCATTAGCATTAGACCCAATTACACCGGTTACATATGAAGATAACGAATTTCTGCCGGCTCATGTAGTTAATAACATGGATAAGCCCCTATTGACAGATAGGAATGGAGATTACTATGGAATTTCTAATTTTGTAAAAGGTGAGTATGGAAACCCTTTAGCAAGAATCGATATTGCAAATGGAAATACAGTTCAAAATAAGATTTTAGGTAATGTATTTTTGGAACTTTCGCCTATAGAAGGTCTTAAAATTACTTCACGTTTTGGTATTGATGCAGCATGGCAAAAATATCATAATTGGACCCCTTCTTTCTGGTTTTCTTCAGAAAGCTTAAATACAGATGCTAATGGATCAGATAGCTGGAATGAGTGGTATACTTGGCAGTTTGAGAATTTTGCTTCTTATGACAAAAACATAGGTGATCACCACTTTACGTTGTTAGCAGGTTTATCTCAACAAAAATATACTGCGAACTGGATCAATGGTAGTTATGCAGGTCTATTTAGAGAACAAGATAAGTGGTCTTATGCTGATTACGTTCCTCAAGATGATGATAGAATAGGAAGTGGGTATGAAACCAGAACTTTAGCATCTTTCTTTGGTAGAATTAACTATGAATATAAAGATAAATATTTATTTAATGCTACGGTAAGAAGAGACGGATCATCAATGTTGGCAGATGGTAAGCAGTGGGGTACTTTCCCTTCAGTATCACTTGGTTGGGTGTTCTCTAATGAAAACTTCTTCCCAACAGGATTATCTAGTATTGTTAACTATGCCAAGTTAAGAGCGAGTTGGGGTCAAAATGGTAGTTTATCTAACCTAAGCCCAGGGCAATGGCAAAACTCAATCTCTACCAATATTAATGGTATCATACAATATCCTGTTCCAGGACCGGATGGTGACGTATATATTATAGGAGCTGCACCAACAAACCTGCAAAATCCTTTCTTAACTTGGGAAACAAGTGAGCAGTTAGATTTTGGAGCTGATTTTAGATTTTTAGATGGTAAATTAAATTTTACTTTTGATTACTATAAAAAGACTACTAAAGACCTTATCACTCCAGGATCACCTCCAGGATTTGTTGGAAATGGTTTACCATTCTTTAATGCAGGAACGGTTCTTAACAGAGGATTGGAATTTGACCTAGGTTATGGTAATACTGCTGGAGACTTCAGTTATGATGTTAACGTTATGTTCTCAACATTGAAGAATGAAGTAACTTATTTAGATCCTAACTATCCGGTGCTTGCAGGTGTAAATGTAGGAACAGGTTGGAGTCAGGTGACTCAATTTACTGAAGGTAGACCAGTATGGTTTTATTCAGGTTTTGAAACTGATGGAATTTTCCAAAATCAAGAACAAGTTGACGCTTATTTAGCTGAGATTCCTGATAGTTATACTCCGGAGCCTGGATACCCTGTTATCATAGATCAAAACGATGATGGCGTAATAAATAGTGATGACAGAGTTTACTTGGGAGATGCTGTTCCTGATTATACATTAAGTACCACAATTAAGTTGAAGTACAAAGGTTTTGATTTTCTTGCATTCGTAACAGGACAATTTGGAAGAGAAGTGGTTATGGGCTTCAACAGAACTGATAGACCAACTACCAACAAACCTGCTTTCTTCTATGAAGATAGATGGACAGGTGAAGGCTCTACAAATGACTGGTTTGCAGCAAATACAGATGATTCATTCATCTATAGCAGTGACTTAATGGTTTTTGATGGTTCATTCGCAAGAATTCAGCAGCTACAGTTAGGTTATACCTTACCTCAATCAGTATTGAAGAATGCTGGTATTAAAAATTTAAGAATGTATGTGTCCTTAGATAATTATTTCACATTCACAAAGTACCCTGGTTTGGATCCTGAAGCGGGAAGTAATGATGTGAGATCAATTGGTATTGATAGAGGAGTTTACCCTGTTCCAAGAGTTATTTTAGGAGGATTATCATTTAGTTTTTAAGAAGAATTATTATGAATAAGATATCAATTAAGAAAATATTATTTGTGGTAATGACATTATTCATAGCCACAGCTTGTGAGGACTTTCTGGACCAAGAGGTGCCAGGGAAACTTCCTGAAACAGAATATTATAAAACTGATGAAGATCTGAATCTAGGTGTTACTGCGATTTATGATATGATTTCAGCGGAGTACAATACAAACTGGGCTAGTTTGTATATGGTAAAAACACTATTATCAGATGAAGGGAATGCTGGAGGCAGTAATAACGGTGATCAGTTAGGTTATCAGACTTTAGATGACTTCAAAACTGACGATCAGAATGACAAAGTAAGAGATGTTTGGGGTCACCTTTATGCAGCTATTATGCGAGCGAATCGAGTAGTTGTTAATGCTACTGGAGAAAATGCTTTTCAGAAGAGATTAGTGGCAGAGGCTAAGGCGCTTAGGGCTTTGTGTTATTTTGATCTCGTTACCCTTTGGGGTGATGTTCCATTAGTTTTAGGTGATGTGGATCCAAGCAGTTATACAACGTTTGGAAGAACTCCTGAGGCGGATATCTATGGACAAATTGAATCTGATCTTTTAGATGCAATAGCAGATCTTCCTTTAAAGAGTGCATATGCTGATATGGATAAATTCCGTATGTCTAAAGGTGCGGCCCAAGCACTTTTGGGTAAAACATATCTATTCATGGAAGATTTCCCTAAAGCTAAAACTCAATTTGATGCAGTGATAGGTTCGGGAGTTTATGAACTTGAGAATGATTTGGGAATCGTATTTTCTCAGGAAGGTGAGTTCGGTAAAGAATCTTTATTTGAACTTTCTTTCTCATCTGCTGAAGCATATGATTGGGGGAATTTCCCATGGGGAGGAAGACCTGAAAGTAACATCCACGTACAATTAATGGGGCCAAGAGCAGATTATTATACTATGGCTCCTGGTGATTCTTTAATTGGAGGTTGGGGATTTAACGTTCCTACCAAAAAAATGTACGATGCCTATGTAGATGCGGGCGATGTAAATAGAAGAGTTTACACCGTGATGTCTGAAGAGGAATTAGAAGATAATGGAGGAAACTGGAGTGTTGATGATGCTTATGATTTTGAAGGATATTTCAGAAGAAAATACGGAACATTCAATACCAATACCGTAGATGTGGGAGAATTAAATTATACCACAAACTTTAAAATTATCAGATATGCTGATGTTCTATTGATGGCTGCAGAGGCTGAATATAGAACTAACAATGAGGCGCAAGCTCGCGATTACATTAATGAGGTAAGAAGCAGACCAGGAACAAATTTACCTGATGTAACTGCAACGGGAGGTGATCTTTTTGATGCTATAGTTACTGAGCGTCAATTAGAGTTAGCCTTCGAAGGTTTTAGATTCTTAGACTTAGTTCGTTGGGGGCTAGCACCTCAAGAGTTAGGTCCGTTAGGTTTTAAAACTGGAACTCATGAGCACCTGCCAATTCCACTTAATGACGTGAGATCTGCTGGTCTTAGACAAAATGATGGATATTAATATCTAATCCAATATAAAAGAAGCACCCATTTCCGGGTGCTTCTTCTTATTAAAAATTTAATGTTTAAATGATGCTCGCAAAGTGCGAGAGTGTAATACTTATGCCTTTTTTTGAACTCCAAATGCCATAACTTATGCATAAACAACTACTTACTTATTTAGCTTGCTTCACATTTTCTGTTTTATCCTACTCAGGTTTTGCTCAGGGATTTCTCAAAGCATCAGGAACCAGAATTATAGATTCTGAAACCGAGGAAAATGTATTATGGCGAGGTATTGGTTTAGGCGGATGGATGTTACAGGAAGGTTATATGCTACAAACTTCTGGAGCTCAGCACGAAATAGAAGCTAGAATAGAAGAATTAGTAGGCGAAACAAAGAAGCAACAGTTCTATGATGCGTGGCTCTCTAATCACACCAGAGAGATTGATATAGACTCTATGTCATCATGGGGTTTTAATATGGTGAGATTACCCATGCACTACAAGCTGTTTACCCTACCTATTGAAGAAGAGCCGGTTCAAGGCCAAAATACGTGGCTAGATAAGGGTTTTGAGCTAACCGACAATCTTCTCGCCTGGTGTAAAGCCAACAATATATACCTCATTTTAGATCTGCATGCAGCTCCTGGCGGTCAAGGTGAAAATGCAGACATTAGTGATTACGATCCCTCAAAACCTTCACTATGGGAAAGCCAGGATAATAAAAATAAAATGATTGCTCTCTGGAAAAAGTTAGCTGAAAGATATGCTGACGAGCCAATGATAGGAGGGTACGATATAATCAATGAGCCTAACTGGGGCTTTCAAAATCACGAGTCAGATCCAAATGGATGTGCAGAAAGTTCAAATGCTCAGTTATGGCAATTAGAAAAAGACATTACGGCCGCTATAAGAGAGGTCGATCAAAACCACATTATAATAATAGAAGGAAATTGCTGGGGTAACAATTACTCTGGCCTACCATCATTGTGGGATAATAATATGGTTATCAGCTTCCATAAATATTGGAACTCAAACGAAGTGGGAGCTATACAAGGTATGTTAAACATGCGAAATAGCAGGAATGTACCTATCTGGCTTGGTGAAACTGGAGAGAATTCTAATAAATGGTTTACTAATGCTGTGGCTCTGTTCGAGTCTAACAATATGGGCTGGAGTTGGTGGCCACTTAAAAAACTAGGTGGGAATAATCCACTTCAAATTAAGAAGCCCGATGCCTATCAAAGTGTTCTTAACTACTGGAACGGCGGTGCAAAGCCCTCTGAATCAGTTGCTTTTGATGGGTTAATGCAATTTGCTGAAAATACAAAGCTTGAAAATACAATATTTAAAAAAGACGTGGTGGATGCTCTCATCAGACAGCCTCATACCGATGAAACTAAACCCTTTAAGCAACATATAATTGAAGCTAATGGAGAAGAAAACGTGGTATTTGCTGTCAATTACGATTTGGGTAAAGACGGGTTTGCCTACTACGATAAAGTTTCAACTAATACCACCGGAAATGCGGGTGGTGCTTCCTGGAATAATGGTGGTCAGTATAGAAATGATGGGGTAGATATTGAAGCTTGTTTAGATGAAACCACCAATGGATATAATGTAGGTTGGACGGAAGATGGGGAATGGTTACAGTATACCATAGATGTTGAAGAGGAAGGAATGTATAGCATTTCCGTTAGAACAGCCTCGTCAGGTGACGGTAAAATTTCTTTTTATTCAGATAATGTGCGTGTAGCAGAAAGCACTACGATGCTAAGTACAGGTGGCTATCAGTTATGGAAAACCACTACGATAAATGATGTATATCTAAAAGCTGGTAGACAAAAGCTCAAGGTGCAGATTGATGTAGGAGGTTTTAATTTTAATTACTTCCAAATAAATGGCCCTTCGGAGGTAACAGAGAAACCAAAGGTCATTGAGAAAAAGGCTATTGATCAAAAAAAAAAGGTAGGACTGATATTTAATCAACCTTTCATTTCTATCCCAGAGGATCATGGATTTACTGCATCAATCAATGGGAATAGCGTGGAGATTGACAGTGTTGTTTTAAATGATGACGCGTCTCAGATGATTAATATTTACTTATCTCAAGAGGTTTCATATGGAGATGAGGTGCTAATATCATATAGCGGTACAGAAATCAAAACCATCTATGACATGTCATTGGATGCCTTCTCAGATCTTCTGATAGATATTTTCTTAGAAGGCGGCGCTTTACCGTTATCTGTACCAGGAAGAATCGAAGCGGAAGACTTTACCGTTAATAATGGCTTTGAGTTAGAAACTACTCAAGATACTGGAGGAGGACAAAATGTAGGGTATACAGATAATGGTGATTATTTGGATTATGATGTAGAGGTAGAAGAAACAGGATATTTTAAAGTAGGTTACAGGGTGGCTTCAGAAGAAGCGGGTGGCTCGTTAAGTTTACACACTGTTGATGCTGAAGGAAATGCAGAGGAGATAAGTAGTGTTGCCTTTTCCGCAACGGGTGGCTGGCAAGATTGGTCAACAGCCTCTGGCTCAATGGCCTTCTTAGAAAAAGGATATCAAACAATCCGTCTTCAGGCAACCGCTTCATTATTTAACATTAACTGGTTTGAGCTGACTTATCTTGGCCCTGACCTACCCACCGGAATAGATGAAAAAAGTAATGGTACCCTTATTTATCCTAACCCTACTGATGGACCTATCCAAATTCATTTCACCAATGCTGCAGACGTTAAACTAGTAGTTTTAAGTGACGCTTCAGGAAAGAAAATATGGTCAGGAGAAAGTAAAGGATCGTCCGAATTTAGTGTAAATCAAAATCTTAGAGATGGTCTTTATTTTATAACCATCACAGAAAAGGATAGTGCATATACAAAGAGGGTTTTAGTAAGAAAATGAGAGTGAAGGGAGTATTTGCGTTAATTTCAGCTGGATTATTAACCCTAGCATGTAGCGGTAAAAAGGAAGCTCAGGAAATTCAGGTTTTACCATTAAAGGCCATGATCACCACGGGCGATCAAAGTAAATTGCTATTGGAACAAGAAGTTGTGCATATTGACACTGCCACAGATGTATCCAATGCTGTTATCGAAATTAACCCTGAGCAGAAGTATCAGGAGATTGATGGCTTTGGATATACGCTCACAGGCGGAAGTGCGATGCACATTCACCAGATGGATAGCAGTTCACGTCATCAGCTATTACAAAATCTGTTTTCAACTGATGGTGAGTCTATTGGAGTGAGCTATCTGAGGCTCAGTGTCGGAGCTTCTGATCTAGATGCGGAGCCATTTTCTTATGATGATCTTGCTGATGGAGAAGAAGATGTTGAATTAAAGAAATTCACATTGGAGAGAGACCAAGAACATCTTATTCCGGTTTTGAAGGAAATCTTATCCATTAATCCTGATATTCAAATTTTAGGATCACCATGGTCTCCGCCTAAGTGGATGAAAGATAATAAGGATACCAGAGGAGGAAGTCTTCTCCCTAAATTCTATGATGCATATTCTCATTATTTAGTGAAGTATATTCAAGGAATGGAGGCTGAAGGGATTACTATCCATGCCTTAACCATTCAGAATGAACCTCTGCATCCTGGTAATAACCCAAGTCTACTCATGAAGGCTGATCAACAGGCTGAGTTTATAAAAACCAGTTTAGGGCCTGTTTTTCAAGATGCCGGCATTAAAACTAAGATTATAGTATATGATCATAATGCCGATAGACCAGATTATCCGGCTACCATTTACCAGGATGAAGAAGCTGCCAAATATGTAGATGGAGCAGCTTTCCATTTATACGGCGGTACTATTGACACGCTCAAAAGTCTTCATGATCAATACCCTGATAAGAATTTATATTTCACAGAGCAATGGATTGGAGCTCCAGGTAATTTTCCTCAGGATATCAAGTGGCATACTAAAGAGTTGATTATTGGGGCTACTAGAAATTGGTGTAAAACGGTATTGGAATGGAACCTTGCGGCTGATCCAGATCAGAACCCACATACTGATAGAGGTGGCTGTGACAGATGTCTTGGTGCGGTAACTATTGATGGTAATGAGGTAATCAGGAACCCTGCTTATTATATCATAGCTCATGCTTCTAAATATGTGAGGCCGGGTAGTGTAAGGGTAGAGAGCAACATGATAGATGGCTTGCCAAATGTGGCTTTTAAAACTCCAGCAGGTGAGATCATCAATATCGTACTAAATGAAGGTTCTGATGATCAGGTATTTACAATGAGAATTAAGGATAAAGAAATTACAACCAAATTACAGCCGGGAGCTGTGGCTACTTATATATATCAATTATAATAATTATAGGAAAGAATGAAGATAAAGACCGGATTAACTGCGTTTATTTTATTAATAAGTCTTTTTGCTTTTGGTCAGAAGAACGATGAAGCTAAAATAGAAGCTCTAATCAAGAAAATGACTCTTGAGGAAAAAGTGGGTCAGATGGCTCAAATTACTCTGGATGTTATAGGAAAAGGAGATAACATATATTCAAGTTATGAGCCGCTAAAGCTAGATCCAGAGGCTATGAAAAAGGCCCTTGTCAAGTATCATATCGGGTCAGTTTTAAATACAGCCAATAATCGCGCCCTTACTCCTGAAAAATGGCATGACATCATCAGCGAGATTCAAAAAGTGGCGATGAAAGATACTCGCTTAAGAATACCGGTTATTTACGGTGTAGATGAAATACATGGAGCTACATATACTGTAGGCGCTACCATGTTTCCTCAGCAAATAGCTCAAGGGGCCAGTAGAAATAGAGAATTAGTGAAGCAAGGTGCTCAGATTACCGCTTATGAAACCAGAGCTAGCTCTATTCCATGGAACTTCTCTCCCGTACTTGATCTCGGTATGGATCCTCGTTTCTCTCGTATGTGGGAGTCTTTTGGTGAAGATCCGTATTTGGTTACTGAGTTGGGTGTACAAATGATTGATGGTTATGAGGGTGATAATAATGATGTAGGCAATCCAGAACACATCGCTTCTAGTTTAAAGCATTTTCTTGGGTATCATGCTGCTATATCAGGTAAAGACAGAACACCGTCTTATATTCCTGAAGACGTGTTGAGAGAGTATCATTTGCCATCTTTTAAAGCGGCCGTTGAAGCCGGGGCTCACACTATTATGGTGAACTCAGGTATTATCAATGGTGTGCCTGTTCATGCTAACTATGAGTTACTTACCAAGCTTTTAAAAGAAGAATTAGGCTTTAAAGGTTTAGTGGTGACCGACTGGGCAGACATTGAAAATTTACATAGAAGAGATAGAGTAGCTGCTACTAACAAAGATGCTGTGATGATGGCTATCAATGCTGGTATTGACATGTCAATGATTCCATACCAATATGAGCCTTTCTGTAATGATCTTATTGCATTGGTGAAAGAAGGTAAGGTAAGCATGGATCGTATAGATGATGCCGTGAGAAGAGTTTTAAGAGTGAAATATGCTCTGAACCTTTTTGAAAAACCAACTACCAACTATAAAGACTATCCTAAATTCGGAAGTGAGGAGTTTGAAAAAGCTGCATACACTATGGCTTCAGAGGCCATCACTTTGCTTAAGAATGATGAAAATGTGTTGCCTTTGGGTAAAAATACTAAAGTTCTCGTGGCAGGTCCTAATGCAAACTCTATGAGAACCTTAAACGGAGCATGGACTTACTCATGGCAAGGAGAAAAAACTCCAGAATATACTGAGCAATACAATACTATTTTAGAAGCTATTCAAGGTAAAGTAGGAAAGGAAAATGTATCATATGCTTCTGGTGTAAGTTATAAAATGGATGGCAAGTACTATGAAGATCAGGTGGATGATATTGATGCGGCAGTAGAAGCAGCAAAGTCTGCGGATGTGGTAATTCTATGCCTGGGAGAAAACACTTACACTGAAAAGCCGGGTGACTTAAATGATCTTTATATCTCTGAGAATCAGACTGAATTGGCTAATAAACTAGCCGAAGTAGGTAAGCCAGTGATATTAGTACTTAACGAAGGAAGACCACGTGTAATTAGCCGTTTTGAAAGAGAAATGGATGCTGTAGTACAAACATACCTTCCTGGTAATTTCGGTGGAGATGCCCTGGCAGATATCTTGTTTGGAGACGTAAATCCTTCAGGTAAACTTCCATATACCTATCCAAGATATCCTAATGCTACAATTTCATATATCCATAAGCCATCTGAAGAGCAGAAAAAGGCTGAGGGTGTGTACAATTATGAAGCAGATTATAATCCGCAGTTCTCATTCGGGTACGGATTGAGCTACACTACTTTCGAATATTCAGGGTTGAAGGCTGACAAGTCAAGCTTTAAGAAAGGAGAGGCAGTGAAAATATCAGTTACAGTTAAGAATACAGGTAAAGTAGCTGGTAAAGAAGTTATTCATCTGTTCTCTAGCGACTTATATGCTAGCCATATTACTCCTGATGTAAAAAGGCTTAGAGGATTTGAAAAAATCATGCTAGAGCCAGGACAATCTAAAACGGTAGACTTTACCCTCACCTCTGAAGACTTAAGCTACTTCGGTAAAGGAGGAGAAAAAATAACAGAAGCAGGCGACTTTGAAATTATGGTTGCCGATAAAAAAATTAAGATCTCACTAGTGGAGTAATTTTTTTTCATTTCATAAGGTGGCCCCCGGCATGGTTATTTTTAACTGGTTGGGGGCTTTGTTTTTTATATGATGCAACTTTTATAATTTGCCCCGGTCTTTATACAAGAAACAGGACTTACTTGGCAGATCAGAGCATAAATATACACGCAGATGTAATTGAGAGGTGTCGTAATGGCAATAGGAAAGCTTATAGTGAGTTATATCAGCTATATGCTAAGGCTATGTTCAATGTATGTCTTCGCATGGTCAAAGATAGAAATGATGCCGAAGATGTACTGCAAGATGCTTTTGTAAGCGCCTTTAAAAATCTAACCAGCTATAAAGGTGATTCTACTTTTGGAGCCTGGCTTAA
The DNA here is from genome assembly GCF_021389935.1 of Fulvivirga ligni. NCBI lineage: Bacteria > Pseudomonadati > Bacteroidota > Cytophagia > Cytophagales > Fulvivirgaceae > Fulvivirga > Fulvivirga ligni. Next base: position 5,360,024 of record NZ_CP089979.1, on the reverse strand, counting down.
GCGAATTGTAATCAATAAAAGTATCAACTTCTTACAGAAAAAGAGACTGGAATTTGATGATGTAGATAACTATGAAGAGCCTGTTTTGGTTAGCGAGTCTGAAGATCCAGATATACAATATAAGGTAGACTTGATAAAAGAGGCCATGATGCAGCTGCCAGATGGTTACCGTATAGTATTTTCACTATATTTAATGGAAGGCTATGACCATAGTGAAATTGCCGAGATATTAGATATTTCTGAATCAACCTCTAAATCACAGTTAAATAGATCTAAAACAAAACTAAAGCAGATAATAAAGGAGGGACTAAATTATGGGGGATAAGTTAGAAGACTTTATACATGCTCATAAGGAGGAATTCAATAATGAATATCCATCTGATAAGGTGTGGAAGGGGATAGAAGAGGATATGCCTCAGCCGCATAGGAAAAGCTATGGTTGGATTTGGAAGGCCGCATCTATTCTGTTTTTTCTATCTTCAGTATATCTTTTTCTAAGACTGGAGTCTCTAAAGCAGCCACAGAACTTAACAGCTCACAATGAAATAACTTCTGAGTTTACCTCTGTAGAGGAGTTTTACTTTAATGAAATTTCTGAAAAGAGAGAGTTAATAGCAGATTTTGAATCTGAAACACTTGAAATGAATCCGGACTTTGAGCAAGACATGCAGAAGCTAGATGCCATGTACCAGGTGCTCAAAGAAGAGTTGGTTGCTAATCCTAGTAAAAAAGTAGTAGACGCGCTGATTCTCAACTTATTAGTACGTGTAGATATACTGAATAAGGAGCTGGAAAAGCTGGATAAGATTGATGCTGAAAAGGAACAAGCCTCCGAAGGGGCTAATGTTTAGTAATATTTGGTACTAAGTTCGAAGCTTTCAATTTTAGAGTCTAGCACTTTACCATTCTCACATTTAAGCACTCTGGCCGGGTGGTTCTTTACCAAATTATGGTCATGAGTAGCCATTAGCACTGCAGTACCGCTTTTGTTGATATCCTGGAAGAGTTTGAAGATGCCTTGAGAAACTTCAGGGTCGAGGTTTCCAGTAGGCTCATCTGCTAATAGAATAACGGGTTCGTTTAATAAGGCTCTGGCTATCACTACTCTTTGCTGCTCACCTCCGGATAACTGGTGAGGCATTTTAGACGCAACAGAACCAAGTCCTACCTGAATAAGTACCTCGGTGATTCTGGCCTTCATTTTAGATTTCTCTTTCCAACCGGTAGCCTTCATTACGAAAATGAGGTTTTCAGCTACAGTTCTGTCAGGAAATAATTGAAAGTCTTGAAAGATGATCCCCAGTTTTCTTCTCAATAAAGGGACTTCACTATGTCTGATGTTGCCAATGTTAAAACCGGCCACATTAATTTCGCCAAGTCTAAGGTCTAGATCGGCATATAAGGTTTTAAGAAGAGATGTCTTTCCCCCACCGGTTCTACCCACAAGGAAAACAAATTCGCCTTTTTCAATTTCGCAATTGACATCATTCAAAACAGTTCTGTCGTCCTGAAAGATGGAGGCATCCTTTATTCGTACTACGGGATCGGAAGAAAAAGACATCTCAGTAATATTTTAACCGTTCACTTTTTTATGGTCAGCTAAGAATTTCTCTAAGCCAGAATCAGTAAGCGGGTGGTTTAATAAGCTAGTGATAACTTTTAAAGGACAAGTAGCTACATCAGCACCAATCTCTGCACACTGAATAAGGTGCATGGTGTGTCTGATACTAGCAGCTAATACTTCAGTAGCATAACCATAGTTATCATAAATATTTACGATTTGCTCTATTAAAGTAAGACCATCATAAGCAATATCATCTAATCTTCCAATGAATGGAGAAACATAACTGGCACCAGCTTTAGCAGCAAGTAAAGCTTGTCCTGCAGAGAATACTAAAGTACAGTTAGTTCTTATTTCTTGTGAAGAAAGGTATTTAATGGCTTTAACACCATCTTTAATCATAGGTATCTTTACTACGATCTTATCATCTATCTTTGCAAGCTCTTCACCTTCTTTGATCATTGAGTCAAAGTCAGTAGCAATTACTTCTGCACTTACATTGTTATCTACAATGTCACAGATAGCTTTATAATGAGCTTTTACATTTTCATCTCCTTTAATTCCTTCTTTAGCCATTAAAGAAGGGTTGGTAGTTACACCATCTAAAACGCCAAGGTCATATGCCTCTTGGATTTCATCTAAGTTTGCGGTATCTATAAAGAATTTCATAAGGATAAGTTTGTATGAAGTATTAAGTTGATTGTAAACTTACGCGGTAATGAGGAAATAAAAAAGGCAAATCAAGTATCGCACCGCTACAACCGCCTACCCTTGCTACCTTCCGGTCCTGGGGGAATTCAGCAGGAGCTGGTCGTACTGATTTGCCACTGCAAATGTAAGAGGATTTCATTAATAGTTAAAAGCTTAGAGGAATTTCTTTGATTTTTTTTCAGGAACCCTTCGTAAGGCCTTTTAAGTACAAATTGAACTCAAGAGAGCTGCTTTCCTTAAACTCATCTTCGGCCAGATCATCATAAATCTCCTCATCAAATTCCATTTTTCTTTTCTCCACCTCTCCATTCGCATGCACGGTTAGCTCTATGCCGCGAAGAGATACAGGGTTTACCTGAACGAGAATGGTGAAATCGCCAAAATTCCTTTTATAATACTTATGAACTACATTTTGCATTAGCGCTAATTTTATTTAGCTCTAAGATCATACATTCTCAGCAATTGGCTGATGCATTATTTCATTAATTTTAACTTTTCTGATGAGTTCATCCTCTAATATCTGTGCCCATAATTTAAGGTATGTCACCACATCATTTTTATAATTATGATGTAGTTGTACTCCTAATGGTAGTCTACTCAACACTCTCTTGTCACTTAAATTTTCAAGATGTTTAAGATCATCGGTGTCGAGGCCGGCATCCAGCATATCAGATATCATTTCATCCATGAGTAGTCCGCTGGTGGGGCAGTAGTCATTGAGTTGTTCATTCCAGTCACTATGTTTCTGCATGGCTCTGGTGTGGATTTCTGACTTAGTCAATTTTGTGATTTCCTGAGCCAAATAACCGCAATTACAACTTCCCATGTGTCCCCACTGATATGCTCGGCTTTTCGCGAGTTCGAAGGCAGTATTTCGTAACGCCTTAATTAGTTGTGGATTAGGATTGGCCATAATTTTCAAAGTAGTTAGCGTATAATAAAACAACAATATCTGCTATCTTAAGTTCCTAATAAATCCGCTTCTTTACTATAAAATGGACCATAAAATTTAGCCGTTAATATAAATTCGCTCTGAACTTATGATTAACTAATGCAGTTTAGTGGTTCAGTAAAAAAATAAATAATATGCATTTTAAACATTTCAAGTCTTTTGTTCCATCAGCAATGGTGATCACAGCATTGATGGCTCTGTCTTGTAACAAAGAGCAGAGCAAAGAGGAGGAGGTAGAAGTAGTGGGGATTAACACTTCCTACATAGATTCTACAGTAAGACCAACTGACGATTTCTTTCGTTATGTAAATGGTAAGTGGATTGAGAAAACAGACATTCCTGGAGATCAGGGACGATGGGGTAGCTTTAACGAGCTAAGAGAAATGACCAATGAAACCGTGTTAGATGTACTTGAAACGGCTGGTAAAAATTATAAAGACGGTACTGACCAGAAAAAGGCCATTGATTTCTATAGTGTAGGTATGGATTCTGCCATGGCTGAGAGCGCTGGCGTAAAACCTTTGCAACCTATTTTCGATAAAATTGCCGGTATTCAAAATACTGAAGACTTACAACAGTTTTTATCTTACAATGAGCAAATCGGTGGTGGATCATTTTTTGGATTTTCAGTGTTTGCTGACTTTAAAAACAGTAATGCCATAGCTACTTACCTATCTCAGGGTGGTCTTGGCTTGCCAGATAGAGATTACTACACCAAAACTGATTCTAAATCAGTAGAGATTAGAGAAAAGTATGTACAGCATGTAGCTAAAGTGCTACAGATGTTAGGCGATGAACAAGCTAATGCTCAGGCTCAAGCCGAAAGGATCATAGCTCTGGAAACTCGTTTAGCCGAGGCTTCTATGACAAACGTAGAAAGAAGAAATACACCGGCTTTATATAACAAAATGTCTTTAGGTGAGCTAGGCGAAATAGTACCTGATTTTAACTGGGAAGAGTACCTTGCTGATATGGGTGTGAAAGGAGTAGATACACTTATAGTAATGCAGCCTAAATACATGGAAGAGTTTGAGGCGATATTGAAAGGTGTGCCGGCTTCTACCTGGAGAGAGTATTTGAGATGGGGAGTGATTAATCATTCTGCTAATTATTTGAGCCATGACTTTGTACAAGCCGACTTTGACTTCTATAGCAAAGAGCTTAGAGGTGTAGAAGAAATGCAGCCAAGATGGAAGCGTGTGTTAGGTACTACTAACTATGCCTTAGGTGAAGCTATTGGTAAGTTATATGTAGATGAAACATTCCCTCCAGAAGCTAAGAAAAAGGCTGAGGAAATGGTAGAGAATATTAAACTTGCTTTTGGCGATAGAATTAAAGGTTTAGAATGGATGTCTGATTCTACAAAACAGAAGGCACTGGCTAAGCTTACTAAAATGACGGTGAAAATCGGATATCCTGATGAGTGGAAAGATTATTCAGATCTTACCGTAGATGTAGATCCTGAAAAAGCATCTTACATGAGCAATATACTGAATGCTACAAAATTCAGATTTCAGGAAGAAATTGCTAAAATAGGAAAGCCGGTAGATAAATCAGAGTGGGGCATGACTCCTCAAACTGTAAATGCGTATTTCAACCCTATGTATAATGAAATAGTATTCCCAGCGGCTATTCTTCAGCCTCCTTTCTATAACTATAAAGCAGATATGGCGGTGAATTATGGTGGTATTGGCGCTGTAATCGGTCATGAAATCTCTCATTGTTTTGATGATCAGGGTAGCAGATTCGATGCTAACGGGAACTTAGTAAACTGGTGGACTGATGAAGACTCTGAAAGCTTTAAATCAAGAACAGGTCAGCTTATATCTCAATATGATGGCTATGAGCCGTTAGATAGTGTTCATGTAAACGGTGCTTTCACTTTAGGTGAAAACATAGGCGACCTTGGCGGTATCAATGTAGCTTATGATGGTCTTCAGAAACATTTAGAGGAAAATGGAAATCCTGGTTTAATAGATGGTATGACTCCTGAGCAAAGATTTTTCATGTCTTGGGCTACTATCTGGAGAATTAAATACAAGGATGAAACACTTAGAACTCAGGTAAATACAGATCCTCATTCACCAGGGATGTATAGAGCTAACGGACCTTTATCTAACATGGAAACTTTCTATGAAGCTTTCGATGTAAAACCTGGAGATGGCATGTATCGTTCTGATTCTGTGAGAGTTAAAATCTGGTAACAAAAAGTTAATGAGAGAATTTTATACTAAAACAAAAAAAATGTTTGGATTTAAAAATTCTCTCTTTACATTTGGTTCAGTTATGACAACAACATTTACATATAACGCATGGTGGTGGCACTTTTCTCAAAAGGAGAGGTGAACGGCGTTATTGTAAAGTTTTGATAGATCTTTAAGTTTAGAAAGCCCGCTGTTCGCACAGCGGGCTTTTTTTGTTTTAAAACCATTAGACTAATGACTTATAAACTAAAAACCATTTCAAAAAAACTGCTGGCAGATACGCTTACACCGGTGAGTATCTACCTGAGGCTGAGGGATAAATTCGCCCAAAGCATTTTATTGGAGAGTTCAGACTACCATGGTACGGAAAACAGTTTTTCGTACATCTGTTGCTCCCCGATCTCTACTTTTAAAGTGCAAAATCATAGTCTTACACTCTCTTACCCGGGTAAGGAAGATGAGGTGAGAAAAGTGCATAGAAGTACTGTTTTAGAAGAATTAAATAGCTTTAAAGATAGCTTCTCCACCGAAGAGTCTGACTATAAATTCGTGACCAACGGCCTCTTTGGGTACATGGCTTATGATGGTGTTCAGTATTTCGAAGACATTGAGTTTAAGAATACAAATGAAGATGTGCCAGATATATTCTACACACTTTATCGCTTTGTAATTGTAGTAGATCATTTTAAGAATGAGCTATATCTATTTGAGCATTCAGTAGAGGGTGAAGAAGCCCCAAGTGTAGATTTAGCTTATTTAGAGTCATTAATTAATATTAACAATAACCCGGAATTCCATTTTCAGGTAACGAACGGAGAAACCTCCAATTACACTGATGAAGAATTCCTGGAGATACTTACCAATGGCCGATCGCATTGCCTTCGGGGAGATGTTTTCCAGATCGTGCTAGCCAGACGCTTTCAGAGCCAGTTTTCAGGTGATGAGTTTAATGTATACAGAGCCTTACGCTCCATTAATCCATCACCTTATTTATTTTATTTCGATTATGGAAGCTTCAAGATTTTTGGTTCGTCTCCAGAATCACAGATTGTTATCAAAGATGAAAAGGCAAGCATTTTTCCTATAGCAGGTACTTTCAGAAGAACAGGAAATGATGAGTCTGATGCAGAATTGGCAAGAAAGCTATTCTCAGACGAAAAGGAAAATTCAGAGCACGTTATGCTTGTAGATTTAGCCAGAAACGATCTGAGCCGTAGTTCGAAAGAGGTAGAAGTAGAAGTGTTCAAAGAAATACAATATTACTCTCATGTGATTCACCTGGTTTCAAAAGTTACTGGCCAGTTGGCAGAAGGTTCTTCTCCTTTGAAACTGGTAGCTGATACTTTTCCGGCTGGTACCCTTTCAGGAGCACCTAAGCACATGGCCATGAAGCTGATTGATAAGTATGAAAACAGAAGCAGAAGCTATTATGGTGGAGCTATTGGTTTCATGGGCTTTAATGGAGATTTTAATCATGCTATTATGATCCGCTCATTTTTGAGTAAAAACAATGAGCTTCATTATCAGGCAGGTGCCGGGGTGGTGGCCAAATCATCACCAGAGAGCGAGCTTCAGGAAGTGAATAATAAGTTGGCAGCATTGAGAAATGCACTGGATGTAGCCGAAACCATTAACCGATAAGATGAACATGAAAGTACTGATTTTAGATAACTACGATTCGTTTACCTATAACCTGGTTCATATTATCCGTGAGTTGGGTGGTGTAGAGTTAGATATTTTTAGAAATGACAAAATAGATATTAAGGAAGTGGAGAAGTATGATAAGATATTAATATCTCCAGGACCAGGCATACCTGATGAAGCGGGTATTTTGAAGCAAGTCGTAACTACCTACGGAGATCACAAAAGTATTCTTGGCGTGTGCTTAGGCCACCAGGGAATAGCAGAGGTATATGGTAGTGAACTTTTCAATATGCCAGAAGTAATGCACGGTATTTCTAGCACGATCACTGTGACAGATGCTGACGATTATATGTTTAAAGGTGTGCCTTCATCGTTTAAGGGATGTCATTACCATAGTTGGGCAGTGGTGCCTGAAAGCATCAGCGATCAGCTGAAGGTGACAGCCCTTGATGAAAGAGGAAACATTATGGCACTAAGCCACAAAGAATATGATGTGAAAGGTCTGCAGTTTCACCCTGAATCTATTTTGACGGAAAACGGTAAGCAAATGCTGGAAAACTGGCTAAGAAATTAACCTTCAACCTTAAACTCAAATAGTTAAAAATGAAAGATATTTTAAATAGACTGATAGAACATAAATCTCTGAGCCGGGAGGATGCTAAAAACATTCTTATGAAGCTGACGCAGGGAGAATATAATCAAAGTCAGATAGCCGCCTTTTTAACCGTATATATGATGAGGAGCATCACGGTAGATGAGCTTCAGGGCTTCAGAGATGCTATGTTAGAACTTTGTGTACCCGTGGAAATCTCTGAATATGATGCCATTGATTTATGTGGTACCGGAGGTGACGGTAAAGACACTTTTAATATAAGCACATTATCTTCTTTTGTAGTGGCAGGAGCTGGCCAAACGGTAGCTAAGCACGGTAATAATGGAGTTTCATCAGTATGTGGTTCATCAAACCTATTGGCTCATTTTGGGTATGAATTTACGAATGACATTGGCGAACTAAAAAGAAGTCTTGATGAAGCTAACATCTGCTTTTTGCACGCGCCTCTTTTTCACCCTGCCATGAAAAATGTAGCGCCGATAAGAAAAGATTTAGGGGTGAAAACATTCTTTAATATGCTGGGGCCGATGGTTAATCCATCATTTCCTAAGAAGCAGTTAGTAGGTGTTTTTAGCCTTGAGCTAGCTCGTCTTTACGGTTATCTCTATCAAAAAACAGATAAACAGTTTGTGATTCTTCACTCACTGCACGGGTACGATGAAATATCATTAACCGGCGGCTTTAAAGTGGTTTCGAATAACGGAGAAAGAGTGCTTTTCCCGTCAGATTTAGGTTTGCCGGTACTTAATCAATCAGACATTTACGGAGGTGAAACCATTGAGGAGGCAGCTAAGATTTTTAATGATGTACTTCATGGAAACGGCACACCACAGCAAGAGGCCGTGATTATTGCCAATGCAGGCATGGCTTTATATGCGGCGGATCAATCTGCCGGTATTGAAGCTAGCATGGATAAAGCAAAGGAATCTTTAAAATCAGGAAAAGCATTAGAAGCATTTAAAAAATTAGTCAACAAAACGAAAAGTTATACAACTCATTAAGTTATGAATATTTTAGAAGAAATTGTAGCGCATAAGCGCCAGGAGGTACAGGAGAAGAAAGATTTATTCCCGGTAAGATTATTAGAGAAGAGCATTTTTTATGAAACGCCAGCGGCTTCTTTAAGGAAGTACATCCGTAGAGCAGACAAATCAGGAGTTATAGCTGAGATCAAGAGAAAGTCACCTTCAAAAGGTATTATCAATGCCAACGTGTCTATAGAAAGAACGTCTATCGGATACATGCAGGCAGGAGCATCAGCGCTTTCAGTGCTTACTGATACGAAATTCTTTGGAGGTAAAAATGAGGACCTAACTACAGCTAGAAAATTCAATTTTTGCCCTATCCTAAGAAAGGATTTTATCATAGATGAGTATCAAATCATCGAGGCCAAATCAATTGGAGCAGACGCTATTCTTTTGATTGCCGCTGTTTTAACTCCTGAAGAGATAAAGACATTAGGGCAATTCGCTCATTCACTAGGAATGGAAGTGCTTTTAGAGGTTCACAATGAAGCTGAGCTGACCAGAAGCATCAACGAGCATGTAGATTTACTAGGTGTGAATAATAGAGACCTTACTTCATTCAAAGTAGATTTAAATACTTCTGTTACGCTGGCGTCCAAAATCCCATCTGAGTTTGTAAAAGTATCAGAAAGTGGTATTCATGAGCCTGAAGATATCGTAGAACTTAAAAAGCATGGCTTCGAAGGCTTTCTAATGGGCGAGAAGTTTATGAAAAACGGTAGACCGGAAAAATCAGCAGAAAGGTTCATTGAGAAACTAAGTGAAATAGATAAAGTGAACTATGCCAAAGCTTAAGGACATAAAACTTAAGGTTTGCGGTTTAAAGCACAATATCCAGGAGGTAGTGGCTCTTCAGCCAGACTATGTAGGATTTATTTTCTACCCAAAATCTCCCAGATATGTGGAGGATTTAACTCCTGAAGATGTTCAAACTATTCCTGATATCATCAAGAAAATAGGCGTCTTCGTAAATGAAGAGCTGGATAAGGTGCTGGATTTAGTTAAGCAATTTCAGCTAGACATTGTGCAACTGCATGGATATGAGTCTGTTGAGTATTGCGCTAAGCTAAAAGAACACGACATCACTATTATCAAGGTGTTTTCAGGAAATAATGAACTAGACTGGATGGAGTTTAAGGTGTATGAAGAAGTGGTAGATTACTTCTTATTCGACACCAGAACGGATCAATTTGGCGGTACAGGACATAGTTTTGACTGGTCAAGATTAGAGAAAGTTCATTTATCCAAACCGGTGTTCTTGAGTGGTGGAATCAATCTGGATAATGTAGAGCAGGTTTCTGATATCAAGAATGTGAACATCTATGCGATAGACGTGAACAGCAAGTTTGAAGTAAGCCCTGGGCTAAAAAATATTGAATTATTAAAACAGCTAAAAGATAAAATGCTATGCGATACAGTGTAGATGAAAATGGTTACTACGGTCAATTCGGTGGAGCCTATATTCCTGAGATGCTTTACCCAAATGTGGAAGAGCTAAGGGAGAACTACCTGGCTATCATGAACGATAGCGAGTTTAAGTCTGAATTTCATAAGCTATTGAAAGATTATGTAGGCAGACCTACGCCTCTCTACTATGCATCCCGATTATCGGAGCATTATGGAGCTAAAATTTACTTAAAGCGTGAAGATCTTTGCCATACCGGTGCCCACAAGGTGAATAACACTATTGGGCAAATCATCTTGGCGCAAAAATTAGGGAAGAAAAAGATCATTGCTGAAACAGGAGCAGGACAGCATGGTGTGGCTACGGCTACAGTTTGTGCCCTTATGGGAATGGAATGCATTGTTTACATGGGTGAAATTGACATGGCTCGTCAAAGACCGAATGTAGAGCGTATGAAGATTTTAGGAGCTGAAGTGATACCAGCCAAAAGTGGTAGTAAAACCCTGAAAGATGCTACTAACGAGGCTATGCGTCACTGGATCAGTCATCCTGTAGATACGCACTATATCATTGGTTCTGTGGTTGGTCCACATCCTTACCCTGATATGGTGGCGCGTTTTCAAAGTGTGATCAGCGATGAGATGAGAAAGCAGCTCAACGAAGCTGAAGGAACTGAGTTTCCTCACTATGTACTTGCTTGTGTAGGTGGAGGAAGTAACGCTGCCGGAGCTTTTTATCATTATCTGGATGAAGAAAAAGTGAAGCTGGTAGCTGTAGAAGCTGCTGGTAAAGGTGTAGACTCAGGTGAATCTGCGGCTACTTCTTATTTAGGTAAGCCAGGCGTACTTCACGGAAGTAAAACACTGCTTATGCAGACAGAAGATGGACAAGTGGTAGAACCATATTCAATTTCAGCCGGCCTTGATTACCCGGGTATTGGACCTATTCACGCTCATTTGTTTGACACGGGCCGAGTGAAGTTTGAAAATGCTACCGATGAAGAAGCCATGAAAGCAGGAGTGGAACTAAGTAAATTAGAAGGAATTATTCCAGCTATAGAATCCGCACACGCACTGGCAGCCCTTAAAAAGCTGCAGTTTAACTCTTCAGATATTGTTGTGGTAAACCTATCAGGAAGAGGAGATAAGGACTTGGAAACCTACATCAAATGGGGGCAATATTGATTCATTAGTATAGAGTAAATAGTAAATAGTAAAGGGATTGAGTATGAAAATAACCCAATAACCAATAACTATTAACTCAGTAACCAATAACCAATAACTATTAACTCAGTAACCAATAACCAATAACTCTAAGCATAAAACAATAAAGAAAAAGTGGAAACAACGACTATAAACAGAATAAATCAGCTCTTTCAAAACAAGAAAGATGTGCTCTCTGTGTATTATACAGCAGGCTTTCCTAAGCTTGATAATACCCTTGAGATAGCACAGAATCTTGAGAAGGCAGGCGCTGACATCATTGAGATAGGCATGCCGTTCTCAGATCCTGTGGCAGACGGACCTACCATTCAGGAAAGTAACAAAATAGCACTCGATAATGGCATGACCATTAAGCTACTTTTTGATCAGATCAAAAATATTAGAGAGAGTGTATCTATTCCAATTATACTTATGGGATATATTAACCCAGTGATTCAATTTGGTATAGAGAACTTTTGCAAAAGCTGCGAAGAGGTGGGCGTAGACGGACTAATCTTGCCAGATCTTCCTATGGCTGAATACATGGCTGTGTATAAAGAAAAATTTGAAGCTCACGGGCTGAAAAACGTATTCTTAATCACACCTCAGACTTCTGAAAGCCGAATTAAAGAGATCGATAATAATACCGATGGTTTCATCTACATGGTATCAAACGCCAGTACTACAGGAGCCAAAGGAGATTTTTCAGAGGAGCAGTTAGTGTATTTTGATAGAATCAAACAAATGAGCCTGGGTAATCCAACCTTGATTGGTTTTGGAATCTCAAATAACAGTACTTACTCGCAGGCTTGTGAGTATAGCAGTGGTGCTATTATCGGTAGCGCATTTATAAAGTTCCTTGGTAGCGAGGGCACATCAGAAGATAGTATTAAAAAATTTGTAAAGGATATTAAAGGTTAAGTTATGATTATCCAATTAGAAAAAGGCCTCTCAGAAGGTAACAAGCAAAGCATAATAGATAAAGTAGAGGCTTTAAAATACAAGACTACAGAAGTAAAAACGCAAAAAGGCGAATACATCATTGGTATCGGAAAGAAGGATTTTGATATCCGTGAGATTGGCCATATGAAAGGTATTTCTGATATCCACATCGTTTCTGACGCTAACATGTTGGTTTCAAGAAAGTGGAAAGTAAAGCCCACGGTAATTGACCTGGGTGATGGCGTAACAATCGAAGAAGGAGGAATGGCACTAATGGCGGGTCCTTGTTCTATAGAAGGAGAAGAACAGATAGAAAAAACCATTGCTCACCTAAAAGAGAATAATATTAAAATTATGCGTGGTGGTGTTTATAAGCCGAGAAGCTCACCATATTCTTTCCGTGGTTTGGGTAATGATGGTTTAAAAACCTGGTACAAACTGGCTAGAGAAGCTGGTATAAAGATCATCACCGAAGTAATGCAGGTGTCTCAAATAGAGGAGATGTATGACTATGTAGATATCTATCAGGTGGGCGCCAGAAACACACAGAACTTTAACTTATTAGATGAGTTGGGTAAAGTGGATAAGCCCGTGTTAATTAAGAGAGGTATCTCAGGAACTATTGAAGAGTTATTGGGTTCTGCGGAATATGTGTTTTCAGCTGGTAATGAGAACCTTATGCTTTGCGAAAGAGGAATCAGAACCTACGAGAGGGCCAGTAGAAATACCATGGATATCAACGCCATAGCTATTCTGAAAGAGAAGTCTCACCTGCCTGTTATCGCGGATCCTTCTCACGGTATTGGTATTAGAGATCATGTAGAGCCAGTGGCTTTAGCTTGTGTAATGGCCGGAGCCGACGGTGTAATTTACGAAACGCATGAAGTACCAGAAGAGGCATGGTCTGATGGTCAGCAAACTTTAAGCTTCAGAGAGTCTGAAAAGCTAATTAAAAAGCTGCGTAAGACGTTTGAGCTTAGAGAGAGCTTTTAAGTAAATAAATTTTCTGTTTGGTAATTTGAAAATTAATATTACTTTTACGGCCATATGAAAACCATGAACAACTATTATTACTACTACTATTACCGAATGATGAGTTTCGGAATGGGAGTTGTATGTTCATGACACACTAAGCATTAAATAACTGAATATACCAAGCCTGGTTCCGAAAGAGAACCAGGCTTTTTTATTTTTAACTAATTTTAAAACAATGGAAGCAATTACAAAATCTGAGCAAAGAGTTATCCCTACGTTGAAAGACATGCAGCAGGTATATGATCAGTATACCGCTGAGGATCAGCAAGTATGGCAGATTCTTTATGACCGTCAGATTGTAAACTTACCAAAAGCTGCTACAGTAGAGTTTTTGAAAGGACTTGACATAGTGAATTTTACTAACCAGCAAATTCCAAATTTCGAAGAAACCAATGTGATCTTAAGAGAAGCTACGGGTTGGGAATTGGTAGCTGTAGAGGGCATTGTGGATGATAAGTTGTTTTTTGAGCTTATGTCTAACAAGAAGTTTCCTGCTACTACCTGGTTAAGAACTATGGAAGAGTTAGATTACCTGGAAGAGCCAGATATGTTTCATGATGTATTTGCTCATGTGCCATTGCTTACTAATCAGGCTTTTGTAGATTATCTTCAGGCTCTAAGCAAAATAGGAGCTGAGCACGCTGGCGACCCTGTTGCTATAGAATTGCTTTCAAGAATTTACTGGTTCACAGTAGAGTTTGGTCTGATCAGAGAAGAGGCTGGCCTAAGAATATATGGTGCCGGAATCTTAAGTTCAGCTGGTGAAACCAAGTTTTCTCTAAGTGATGAACCGCAACATTTTGCTTACAATGTTGACCAAATTTTGGATACTCCATACAGAAAAGATACTTTTCAGGAAAAATACTTCATCATAGATTCTTACGATCAGTTGTACCATTCTATTGATGAGGTAGTAAGCAAATTAAACGAAAAGCTAAAAGCCCTTAAATAATAAATACCCATGATTATTTCTACCGCTGATAGGCTGGGACAGGTAAAAGAATATTACTTTTCTCAAAAGCTGGCTCAGGTGCGACAAATGCAATCCGAAGGCAAGAAGGTTCTTAACCTGGCCATAGGTAGCCCTGACTTAGCTCCGGCACAATCTGTTTTAAAGAAAGCTTCAGAAGAAATCTTTAAAGATGGTAATCATGGGTATCAATCATACCAAGGCTTGCCGGAGTTACGGCAAGCCATCAGCGAATGGCTTCAGCGGATTTTTTCTGTTGAGCTTAACCCTGCCAATGAAATATTGCCACTGATTGGCTCCAAAGAGGGTATTACTCATATCTCACTTGCGTTTCTAAATCCAGGAGATCAGGTGCTGGTTCCAGAGCTTTGCTACCCCGCTTACGGATCAGTAGCCGAAATGTGTGGCGCAGAGGTGATCCGCTTTCCTATAAAAGAAGATAGCTGGGAGCCCGATTGGCAGTTTTTGGATCAACTAGATTATTCGAAAGTCAAATTATTATGGCTCAATTATCCGCATATGCCTACTGGGCAGCCAGCCAGTAATGAGGTGCTAGCACGTTTTGTTAAGCTGGCTGCGGAGAAGAAAGTATTGCTTTGTCATGATAATCCTTATAGTCTTATCCTACCTTCTGGTAAACCCACTAGCATCTTTTCCATTCCAGGGGCTAAGGAGGTTGCTATTGAGCTCAACTCTATGAGTAAATCATTCAATATGGCTGGCTGGCGAATTGGCTGGGTAGCTGGTGCTAGTGATTATATTCAGGCCATTATTAAAATAAAGAGCAACGTTGATTCGGGTATGTTCAAGCCACTCATGTTAGCCGCAGTTGAGGCTTTAAAACTGGGTGATGATTGGTTCGATTCAGTAAATTCAATCTACAAAGAAAGAAGATTGAAGGTGCAGGAGATTATGGATAAACTTAATTGTACCTATAGCAAAAGCCAGCAGGGCATGTTTGTCTGGGCAAAGATATCTGAAAGTGAAAAAAGTGCGGAGGACCTGGTAGAAAGGCTTCTGCATGAAAAGCATATTTTCATTACGCCAGGATTTATATTTGGCGATAAGGGTAAAGAATATGTCAGAATTTCTCTCTGCAGTGACGTGGAGGTGTACAATGAAGCTTTAGCACGACTTTAAAATATGAAAATAGCATTAGTAGGAGTAGGTCTTATCGGTGGTTCTTTTGCACTAGCAGTAAAAAGAAGACGATTAAATGTGGAGGTAGTTGGTGTTGATAAAAACATTGATAACCTTGAAAAGGCTAAAGAATTAGGCATAATAGATCGATATGAAAGTCTTGAAGAAGCAGTAAATCAGGTGGATGTGGTCATCCTGGCCATCCCGGTAGATGCATTGACCAAGCTATTACCACAAGTGCTTGATTTAGTTAAAGATGATCAGCTTATCATTGATTTTGGCTCCACTAAAGAAGCTGTCTGCTTATCCGTGGCTGAGCATAAAAATAGAAAGTGTTTTGTTGCTGCCCACCCAATGGCAGGGACCGAGTATTCTGGTCCACAAGCTGCGTTTTCCACCTTGTTTGAAGATAAAATCATGATCCTCTGCGAGCAGGAGAGAAGTGGAGAGGTTCAACTCAACCTATTTCATGAAATCTGTAAGAATCTTGCCATGAAAGTGGTTAGTATGACGCCTAAAGATCATGATTTACATATTGCCTACGTAAGTCATTTGAGTCATATTTCTTCCTTTGCGCTTAGTACTACTGTACTTGAAAAGGAGAAGGACGAAAAGCACATTTTTGCCATGGCTGG
Source organism: Fulvivirga ligni (assembly GCF_021389935.1). NCBI lineage: Bacteria > Pseudomonadati > Bacteroidota > Cytophagia > Cytophagales > Fulvivirgaceae > Fulvivirga > Fulvivirga ligni. Next base: position 5,343,985 of record NZ_CP089979.1, on the reverse strand, counting down.
CTCCGGCTTTGCCTCTACGGTAAGGTTGGCCAAAAGCTCACCGGAGATGTGGTCGCCAATTTTTGTTCAAAATCAGAATAACTTATCCGGAGCCTTGGAGACATATATAAAGCAGCTAAGTTCTTTTAAAGAGTTGCTGGATAAGAAGAACGCTGAAGAAATGAATGAATTTATGAAAGAGGCTAATAAGATAAGACCTATTATTGATGGGATTCGCTAGGAGGAACTAATGGTAACGTTACTGTGAAAGTTGTGAAAGTGTTTATCTTGCTTTGAACACTGATTGAGCCATTTAATCTATTTAGAGCTAGCTTGGTGAGGTAAAGACCTAGTCCGCTACCGTTGTTATTGTCATTAACCTTAACGAACATATCAAATATTTTGTCAAACTGATCTTCTTTCAAGCCAATACCAGAGTCAGATACCATAATTTTCAGACTCTCGGCTTCTTTGTAAGCTCGGATGTCAATAGAATGCTCATCCTGAGAAGATCTTCTATAAATAATGGCATTTTCAATGAGATTTGCAATTATGATACTCAATCGATAACTATCAGTCTTGATTGTTAAGTCCTTGTCAAAATCAAACTTGTATTTGATAACCCCTGCATCCTTTTCCAGATATTTAATGGACGTCCGGATAGAGCTGATGAGCGAGGCAAAGTCTACTTCTTCAATATTTAACTCAGTACTCATCAAGTCATGCACCTGAGTGAGTTTGGTAAGTGTAGACTTCATATTGTTGGCCGTGAAGTCTATGAGATCTATATAGTTTTTGCTGTTAGAGTCAGCCACTTCAAGTTTTGCGAGGGAAGTTAAACCACTTATTCTACTTATCGGCCCCTTTAAATCATGAGAGGCACGGTATATGAAATGATCAAGTTCTTTATTGGTTTTTTGGAGCTCTTCAAGCATACTTTTTATCCTGCTGGTTCGATCTTCTACCTCTTTTTCTAAATTATTATTAAGTTCCTGAAGGGCTAAATTAGCTTTGGAAGTTTCTCTCTGAGCCATACTAAGCTCCAGATTTTTACTTTGTATATTGTCTCGCTGTTCTTTGATTTGTTCAAATTGGGTCTCCAGCAGGCTTTTCTGCTTTTCGATTTCTTTTTTCTGACTTAAAACCTCAAACGTTCGATCAGCCACTACGAGCTTAAGCTTTTGACGCTGCATCCGTACTCGGAATGTATAAGCCAATATCATTCCCCAGATCAATAAACCAGCCAATAAAACATAGCCTATATATGCATACCATGTCCTGTACCATGGTGGAAGGATGGTGAATTCATAGGTGGCAATGCTACCTTCAAATTCATATATGTTTTTCGACTTAACATGGAATGTATATGTGCCCGGAGATAAGTTGCTGTATTCTTTTTTGTGCTCTGTACTCCACTTAGACCACCCCTTGTCATTGTTTTCCAGATAATAGCTATACTGGTTGTTTTCAGGAACTTCATAGAAGGCAGCGCTGTATTGAAAGGTGATGTTGTTTTCTGAATAAGTGAGAGTCGGCTTGAAATTATCTGGTTGATCTTTCAATATGGCTTTTACTTGTGCCGTATCCTTTGAGCTAAAATAACTTCCGTAGAAAATTGTAGAGTCATTCGTCGAAACTTGCCTTATCAGAGTATTATAAGGAATCTGGTAATCTTTTTTTATGTTTTCATTGAAGTAAAATAACCCGGCACTACCGGCGATCCATATTAGGCTGTCGTCTTGATAGATAGCGTCTATGGACATATTAGGAAGCCGTCTATACGGAATGGATACAGTTCTATATCCTGATTTAGTATTCTTTAACTGTATTAAAAATGTTCTATTTTCATCGTTTTTTGTTGACAGAATAAGGTCATTGGTTGTTGTTACTGTGACATTATTTATATCATAACCGTAATCGACAATTGAAGAATCTTTTAAAAACGTTGTTGTATTATTGTTGAATTGGTAAAATCCGTTGGAGCTAGTGAAATATTGCTTTTTATTCAGCTGTATTATTTGAATCTCATTTGTATCAGGCAATCCATCTGCTTCATTGTATTTTTGAATTTCATATGTGGAATCCAATGGGTTTTTAATTTGATATATTCCATCAAATTTTGAACTGATCCATAGATTGCCAAAATCATCTTCCATTATAGAATTGTACCTAGAGGGTGGAATATTAAAGGTTTTTTCTCCTAAGGTAGGTTGATCTATGTCCAACAAACTGACTCCTTTGGCATGACCAATAATTAATTTTTTGTTCTTGCTTATATAAAGTTTGGTGACTTTTATAAAATCTGATCTTTCTGTTAGCGCTTCATTTTGCATGAAATATAACCCGTCATCTGTTCCTATGATCAGTTGATCTTTATAAGTTATCAAATCCCAAATTGCTGTATTAAGGTCTGAGATTTTGTGAATTTGGTTGTTCTCTAGGAAGTAGAGTCCAATGCTGGTACCTATATATATTCTATTTTGGTAATTAATTATACTAAATATAGTGCACGATAAATCATCTAGAGGAAGAATTTTTTTAAATGGTGATGAGGTTTCTATTCTGGCTACCCCTTCTTGCATTGTGGACCATAGATTGTAATTGTTATCTATGGTTAAACCTTTAATGACAGAGCTTGATAGACCATTTTTTTCGTTAAGTGTAGAAACGTAATTAAAGTCCTTATCGATGAAAACAATTCCATTGCCTAAGGTGCCCAATGCATATTCAAATGGAAGGTGAAGGTTATTGGAATATGCTGTTGTATAGACAGGTCTTTTAATTTTTTCTAGATGTGAAGCTGATATTTTCTTTATGTTTCCCTTGTCATATTCAAAAAATCCGGATTCATGGGTTCCAACTAGAAGTTTGTTGCCTTTGGATGATAAGAAAATTATCTTATGCTGAACTAATTTTTCTGAATTGGGAAGCTTATTCATGTTTTTTGCTTTAATAGAATATATGCCATCATTTAATAGGGCATACACTTTATTGTTGACCTCAAAAAGATCACTAAAACTGCCATTTTCAGAAATCCAATGTATTAAATTACCATTCGAATATTTTACAATTAAGTTGTCAGAATAAAAGTACGCAGTGTCAAGTATGGTGAAGATTTTATAGAATGGACTCAAATTAATCTTGCTATTAATTTGATCCTTCAATGAGTGAAAAGAAAGAGCTCCCCTTTCATTAGGTGATAAAAAACCAAAATCATTTTGTAACCCTACATAGATTTTGTTTGATGAAGTACTAGCTATTGATAAGCAAGCTGAATTATTATTTATGGTCATTAATGACCATGTGTTTCCATCATAAGTGGTCACCCCATCATAATTGGCGAAAAATAATGTTCCAAGGCCAGTTTGAGTACAACCCCAGTTGGAAGGAGATGCATTATAAATTGTTTGGTTGAAATCATCTATTAAGAAATCACCCTGTGAATATAAATTTACGCTAAAGCTAAGTGTAAATATAATATAAAGCAGAATTGCTCTCTTTGATTGCTGTATTTGAATTGGTGAAATAGCATCCATCGGAATGGATGCTAAAATAACATTTCAGTACTAATATTAAAATTAGGTTATGAAGAATTAAGCTTTTTTAATGGATTTAATGTATTCTAAGGTATACTTTGAGGGTAAAGTATCATACCATTTTATAAGAGTTTCGCGACCTAAATAATCATAGATTAAGTTATACTGAGTTTCCAAAAGAGTTTTTGGGTCAATATTATTAGTCAGCTGATTTTCAGATTCGGAAGCTGGGTCGTGATGAATGAGCCTATTGAATTTATTAAAACAATATTTGTAATATGCTCGAGTATATAAGATAAATGTATGCCACATTTCATCTATAATGGTGAGAGGTTGATCTATAAAAAGAGAGAAATTTTGATCTTCTGCACTTTTTGAGGCCAGCCATAGCCATTTTTTAGTTTCATTGAAGATGTCTTGAGCTTCAGGGTATGATACATCGTATCTCTTCATAAAGCCTTCTAAAATGACTTTTTCATCTTCACAATCTAATGCTTTTTCAAGTGTCTTCATATGATTAGAGTTAAGATGCCTTCCTCATCAATTTAGTGAGAGGAAGGCAGTTAATATTATCCTAGTATATCACCGATTGCATAGCATTTACCTATAGTGCATGAAGGTGATTTAGTGCTTTTATTCTTTTCTAAAAGGTTAGAAATTAATTCTTCTCTTTTCATTTCGTTCTTTTCAACAGCTACAGTTTTCATTTCTTTAAAAGTTTAAATGGTTACAAAAATTGTTAATAACAATGCAATATTATGGCTGTTGATACCCTTAATCAATAAAAAATATCAGAATATTTTAAACATAAATAAATTATATTATAAAAATATTATATCCTCCGGAAATCAGATATATAATAGAAGTTAAAATGCAAATAATAATATTAGAAGATTTGGTGATATTTCACCTAGATGTAAGAAGGAAGTAATATTTTTTATAAAATTAAAAAATGAGTTGAATGATTTCTTCCAAAATTGAACTACCTCATGTTTAAACGGTTAACATGTGGCTATATTTTACATAAATTGTATATTTAATAAATTGTCTTAGAGTATGGAGAAATATGACTTGATAGTTATTGGAGCGGGGCCCTCAGGATATGCTGCGGCTATGAGAGCATTGGATTTTAAGAAGAAAGTTCTTCTTATAGAAAAACAGACTATCGGAGGAGCTGGGGTTTCAAATGGTGCATTATCATCAAAGACCTGGTGGGAAATCTCCAGAGATGTTCATTTAGTTAGCAGGCACCTGAGTAGGTTCAATCTTGAGATGCCTAATGCTGACTTTCAGGAGATAAAAAGAGAGGTTCAGAAGGCCGTTGATGAACGCAAGTCTATGCTCTTGGAGAATATTGAATCTCTAAAGGAGTCTCATTTAATAGATTATAAGTTAGGCGCAGCACATATTCTTACAGAACATGAAGTGCAAATATTGGGTCAGGGTAGTGAGGAGATTGTCTACGGTGAAAATATTATCATCGCCACAGGTAGTAGACCTCGTAAATTACCTAATATTCCAATAGATGAAGAGCATATCCTTACCAGCGATGGAATAGAAAAGCTGGAAGAGTTTCCAGAGAGTATGGTTATTCTTGGTGCTGGGGTGATAGGTTGTGAATTTGCGACTATATTTTCTGGCTTTGGTAAAACCAAAGTGCACCTGATAGATAAAGGTGATCATATTCTTCCATTTGAAGACAGCGATGTGGTTAGCGTAATTGAGCGAAACATGGAGAATAATGGTGTTCATATCCATAGAAACTCTCAGTTAGTGCGGATGGAGATAGTTAGAGGCAGAGTAGAATATGAGCTAGAATATACTGATGGATCCAATGAGGTTTTTAATGTGGAAAAAGCATTGGTGTCTGTAGGAAGGGTACCTAATTTCGATAATTTATGGAGTAATAACATCCATATTAACCTCAACCAAAGAGGAATAGATGATGACCAGACGCAAACCAGCGAATCTAATATATATGCAGTAGGAGATGTTACCGCTGATATAGCTTTGGTAAATGTAGGCGAATTGGAAGGCCGGTTTGCGGTAGAGCGCATTTTCGGAAACCCACAAAGAACATTGATGTATGAAAATATATCAACCATTATGTTCTTAAATCCTGAGGTGGCCGGAGTTGGTCTAAATGAAAAGCAGGCTATTGAAAAAGGCATCTCTTATAAAGTGGTTACACTGGATTATCGCTGTATCTCAAGAGCGATAGCAAAGAGAAATACTCAAGGCTTTATTAAACTTTTAGTCACTAATGATAGTGAAATGAAGGTGTTAGGCATGCGGGTAGTGGGTAATCAGGCATCCAGTGCCATTCAAGCCGTTGCTTTACTGATAAGTATGAATAAGGGGATAGAGGAATTAGCGGAATGTGTTCATCCGCATCCGTCCATTACAGAGGGCGTGCAGGAGTGCGCGAGAATGCTTATGGGAACGTCTTTATTCAAGCCTGAGGCTCTTAAAGGTCATTTAAGTGCCAAAGTACATGTTAATGGAGAATATGAAGATATTCTTTATTAAACAGGTAGCTGATCTTCTTCGCTTCGGCTAAGTCTAAGGTCTGCAGATATCTTTTTAGCCACTGGTCGTGTGGCATAAAACTTAAGCAGAATGATCAAAATCAAAGCCAGTATTACACTGTTGCCCAGGATATAGCTCACAATACAGGTAATTACACCTGGTATTTCAAGGAATGAGTCTCTCATAATAGATGCTGAAAAATAGGCATCTATTTTTTTCTCTAGCGGAAGGTGAAGCTTATTCTTTAAAGATTGGTTGTAGAATATGCTGCTTATGGGCAAGGTCACCACCATGGCAAGGAGCGGTAAGAAAATCAGATAATCGATAGTTTCGCCGGGTGCTACTGTGGGCCTTTGAAAGTTAATAGAAAAAAGGACTGCGGCTCCCAGAACTAATGGGAGCACTATTGTCCAGTGTATTAACGTTAATGTTTTTAACTTTTTAGCAATGCTAATGGATGTTGTGTTAGACGACATTTATGAAATGTTTGTGTAAACAGCCTGCACGTCATCATCATCTTCAATTTTATCGAGCATTTTTTCGATTTCTTCCAATTGTTCTTCAGAAAACTCCACAGGCGTAGTAGGAAAACGCTGTAGGTTAGCTTTTGTTACCTCAATGTTCAAACCGTCTAATGCAGATGATATAGTTCCGAAGTTAGTGTAGTCTCCATATACAAAAACTTTTTCATCTCTCTCTTCTATTTCTTCTATGCCAGCATCAATAAGCTCAAGCTCAAGCTCTTCCAGATCCATCTCATCTGTTTTGTCAAACTCGAATACGGCGTTTCTGTTAAACATAAATTCTAAAGAGCCAGTAGGTACTAAACCACCACCAGCTTTATTGAAGTATGATTTTACATTTGCAACGGTACGGGTAGTGTTATCTGTAGCACATTCTACAAATACCAATACACCATGAGGACCTTTTCCTTCATAGTTAACCTCTACATAGGCATCAGCATCTTTACCCTCGGCACGTTTAATGGCTGCATCTATGTTATCCTTCGGCATATTTTCAGCCTTCGCATTTTGGATAGCCGTTCTTAGCTTGGCGTTCATGTCGGGGTCGGTACCGCCTTCTTTAGCAGCCACCGTAATTGCCTTTGCTAGTTTTGGAAATAGTTTGGACATTTTGTCCCAGCGCTTTTCTTTCGCTGCTCTTCTATATTCAAATGCTCTTCCCATTGTGTAATAGTGTTTAGAAACGCGAAATTATAATATCCGCGCAAAATGAAGAAGAAAAATTATGTTTTTAAGGTTTATTAATACTGTATTAGCTGATTTCACTTTTCATTGGACAGTAAAATAAAGTCCTTTACTGGTTTATTCCCTAAATTTACGATTCTAAAAGATTAGAAATTCAAATAAGGCAAATATGAAATTAGATGTTTTGGCTTTTGCTGCCCATCCTGATGATACCGAATTAAGCTGTGCAGGAACTTTAGCTGCGCATGTGAAGCAAGGATATAAAGTTGGAGTAGTAGATTTCACCCGAGGTGAAATGGGAACCAGAGGAACAGCAGAAATTAGAGAAGTAGAAGCAGGTAATTCTGCCAAGATATTGGGTTTAAGCGTACGCGATAACCTGGGTTTTGAAGATGCTTTTTTTGTGAATGATAAATATCATCAGCTGGAAGTGGCCAAGGCTATGAGGAAGTACAGACCAGAGATAGTTCTGGCGAATGCCGTTACTGACAGGCATCCTGATCATGGAAAAGCAGCCAGACTGGTGGTAGATGCCTACTTTCTTGCCGGGCTGTCTAAAATAGAACTGACCGATGAGGAAGGTAACATATTAGAGCCATGGAGACCTAAATCTGTTTATCATTATATTCAGAGTGTTTATATTAAGCCTGACTTTGTAGTGGATGTGAGCGAGCATTGGGAAACTAAGATGGAAGCAGTAAGAGCTTTTAAATCTCAGTTCTTTGACCCCAACAGCACTGAGCCTGAAACTTACATCTCATCGCCAGAATTTATGAAGCTTTTGGAGGCCAGAGGTAAGGATTTAGGACACAGTGTGGGCGCTGCTTATGGAGAAGGATTCACAATCAACCGTCACTTAGGAGTGAAGAACTTGTTTAATCTGTTATAATTGTTCGTATGTCTATAAGTGTAACTACACCTGCATTATTATTTCCAGCTATCTCATTATTGCTTTTGGCCTATACGAATAGGTTTTTGGCCATTGCATCATTGATAAGAAGTTTGAACGTAAGGGTGAAGGAAGATCCTAATAAGGAAACTTATGGGCAGATAAAAAATTTAAGAAGGCGTCTTCGGCTTATAAAAAATATGCAGATCACAGGCGTCTTCAGTTTCTTCTTATGTGTGCTAAGTATGTTTATGCTTTTTCAGGATAAGCAGGAGTGGGGCAGCTATATTTTCGGCACAAGTATGATCTGCCTACTTGTATCCTTAGGTATATCTATGATAGAACTCCAGATCAGTACAAAAGCACTTAATCTGGAGCTTAGTGATATGGAAATTAAATAGTTAGCGCTGTTTAAGACTATCTATTTCTGCTGATTCGGGCATCTCAAACATTTCATCCGCAAAATCTTCATGCCTGAATGATACATTTTGAAATTCTGTCTTATACCTGATATCTCCCAGTGTATCAGCTTCATATTTATAGCCAGTAATGGCCGATGGTACTAGTAAACCATTTGCTTTCTGCCAATCATACTTTAAAGCGTTAAAATTATTGTGTTTTTCACCGCTGAAGTAGGTCACTGTATATAAAAGTAGCTTTAACTGATGAGTCTCCTGATCAAAAAGTCCAATGTATTCGTCATTAGAGGCATCACCAACACCACCTTGATATGAAATCTTCAATGCGTCATAAGTAATAGAATCTAAGGTTCTGGTTCCTAGTTCCTCATATTGGATCCCTGGATCGGCGAATACAAAAGGTATGGAGAAGAAGTAGAACAGGAGATTATGATAAAAGCGAGGCGACATTTCTCCAAAGGCTTCTTTATTAGGAGCCACCCAAACATTTTCACCATCCATTCCAAGCTTATAATTGTCAGACTCTATCAGCACCTTTCGCGAATATAGGTCGATTGATTGGCGCTCCCTTTTTTCACCCCCTAAGGTAGAGACAGCCTCATATTGTAACGAGCCGTAATACTTCCATTTATCAAGGCCGCCATGTGCTTCCAGTACCTTAGACAAAAGGTCTGGATATTCCATCTTGGGTTCAGAATCTGTTATATTGTTGTCCTTGTTGTCTTCCTTACTTGGTGCTGAGCAGGAGATGATTAACAGAGCAAGGATTGCAGTTTTTATTCTATTCATATTGATTAGTTTAAGCTGCAATATTAATGTTTGAACATGAGTATTTATGTCAACTAAGTGACATTACTCTTCCACCGGCGTTAATTCGTATAGTTCCGCATTTTTCTTAGGCTGGATATTCTTTCCAGCATGCTCGGCATAGACCTTTGTGAAGGTGGCGCCATAGTACATGATCATCGAGCAATAAAAGATAAACAGCAATAAGACCATTATGGATGCCGAGGTGCCAAAAATGTCATTAATGTTATCCGTAACCAGGAAATGGCCAAGGACATACTTACCAATGTTAAACAAGACAGCCGTAAAAGCGCCGCCATAGATAGCTATTTTTCCATTTAGCTTGGCATCTGGTAAGTATTTAAATAAGATAGCAAACCACAGTGTTACCGTGGATAATGAGAGCAAGTAGCTGATTATCATGACTATGAATGCATCAACTTCAGGTATAAGCTGGTCCAGGTAGTTTCTAAGCATAGCTACGGATGCATCAGCTACCAGAGATCCAAAGAATAGTACACCACTTACAAGTATTAAAATGAATGATATGAGCCTCTGAGTCAGGTTGTATTTAAACTTCTTGCCAGACTTAGTTCTGATATTCCAGATACGATTAAGAGCCTGCCTGATAACGTGAAATAGGGTGGTAGAAACAAAAATCAAGAACACGCTGCCACCTATGGCAATCCATGTGCTGCTGGCCTTGTTTCTGAAATTTTGAACTATGTTGTGAATCTGCTGAGCGGTGCCATCTCCAAAGTACTTTTCTATTTCGTCGAAAAGATGCTCAGATAGCATTTCTTGTTTGAAATATATACTCAGGAAGCCAACCAGAATAATAATGATTGGAGGTAAGCTGAATACTGTGAAGAATGCGGTTGAAGACCCTAATAGTAAAGGCTGATTCCTTTTGAAATCATTAAAGGCCATTACCATCATTTTAAAGAGGTTTCGAAGGGTTTTCATCATAAGGAGCACTATAAACAAAGAATCAAAGCTATAGCAAATTTCTCTATAATCTATTCCACTAGTATAAAATCGTGCTTTTAATATAAATGTTTTACTTAGGCTTGAGAAATTATGCCTATCGTTTCATGGCTTGCTTTTTGAGATCATCGGGCATCTTTTCGATTGCATAGCGCAGTGCTGTTCTCGGCATGATGTCTTTATGCTTCATAACAAATTTAAACACCTCATTTTCATGATGTTTGGTCTGTACTTTAAGTAACCAACCATAACCTTTTTGCACCATGTCATCATCACTTTCTAAAAGCGTTTTGGCTATTTCAAAAGATTCATTTAGAAAATACCCCTTTCTGGCTGGTATTATTAATGAAACGGCAGAGGCTCTTTGTGCCCAACGATGATCCATTTTACTCCATTGCATTACAGTATCTAAGCATTGGGGAAATTGCAATAGAAGAGTGCCTACTGTGTGGTTACAGAATGTGTCACAGGTAGCCCAGTTGTCTATATATTGTGTAATCCACTTTTCAAAGATTTTTAAATCAGAAGCCTCAAATTTTTTCTTTGGAATCAAAGACCAGTGGCATGCCACGATGCCCTCTTCAAAAATCTGAGATTTCCATAGTTCTTCGCAGAGGCTAAATATTTCCGATTTTGGGAGGTGCTTAAGTTCGGCATTGTATGGCTTAATGAGCGTCTTTAAAACGGGGAGTTTTATGCCATAAGCCTTAATTTCATTTTTGAAAAATCGTTGGCTTGAGGCCTTTATTTTTTCATTACTGTTATCAGTTAATGTGGAGCGAAGAAGCTCTAAGATTTCTAGCATAAGGGCAATTTACGAGAACTAGAAATAATGTAGGCTGAAAGGTTGAAATTAACTTTTGGAAAATCTGGATAGTAAGGGCATGCTCCTTAGCAATTGAATTGTCCCTAAAACTATCGGAGCAAGTGCTATAAGTCCTGCATTTCCGGCCCAAATACATACTCCCGCAGTAAACCACAGACCTCCGAAGAAAAGGTCTCTTTTTATTTGCTTTGATTTAGCGGTTTCTAATGTGGTAGCTACATGAGATGAGACTGTTTCTGCATGTGTGGCTGGTAGACCTTCAGATTTGAGATTGTGACTCACCTGATGAACACTCATATTGTCCTGCAGCATAAGATGTGCTGCATAGCAGTATATGTGCTCCGTAGTTTGATGTTTTATTTTCTGGTGAGTTACCGACATTTATTCCGATTTAAATGTTGATACGCTGATAAAAGAATAGGTAAACGGTTTTACACCTTCATTGATATTATTCAATGATAATTTTGGATTTCTTTAGATGTTAAGTAAATTGATTACGGCTGTTGGGTTGGGAAATCTTTAATGCATCTCTCATGAAATACTTCCTGTTGTTTCTCTCGTTGGTAGCCATTGTGGCGTGCACCAGAACAAATTCTGTAGATCACTTAGCATCTAATAATAGAAAACCTCTTTCTAAGGCCCAAATAAGGCGAATAGGAGGCGGCACTGACTCTGTAGTTTTGAGTACGTCTTTGGCGATGGTTAATTTTGGCTATGCCAGAAACATCGGAGAATATTTTGACAAACGTCTTAAATTTTACAAGCTGGATCAACCTAATTTGAAAATTCATCAAGCACCGGTTTCCGGGCTGGTAATGTGCTTTATTGATTCTACCCTAGCAAAGATTAGATATGAGGTAGATGAGGAAGTAGGTAGTTATTTGCTAGACTCACTGGGCATGTCAAAATTTAAAGCTTTGGATGATGTGAGTAAGGAGATGGTGAAGAAAAGGAAGATTTACGATAAATATTGCAGGTGCCTTAACCCTGAACTTAAGAATTATGAACTCATATGGAGAGATGAATCTTCAGTTTCTCGTTATAAGGTGAAAACCTATGATAGCGCCAATGTCAAGTATTATTTTTCTCAAGAGATGTACGGCTATAAAAATAAGGTGAGAGAATTAGAGCGCGTTTATCAGATCATCGACAAGAATATGCCTGTATTGGATGACTTAGACTAAAGGTTGCCCCTTTTTAGAGACAACCTTCTTAATCATATAGTTTAATTTTCCATTTTCACTATTCTCATAGTGTGCGTTTCGCCACCTTGAGTTAATTTAATTACATAAAGTCCACTTATAAAGTCCTCGCCAAATTCAATGGCTTGTCCTGGGTCTACCTTATTTTTATATACTAATTTTCCATTCAAATTAACCACTTGTATCTGACTTACACCTTCATAATTTGAGTTCAGCTTAAAGCTGTTTTTGGAAGGATTAGGATATACTTTAAAGGGAGAATTGATCCCGGAATCTAAACTCTCACTTCCTAAATTGCTTCCTTTTTTAGCCAATGTCTCGGCGGGTAACACGGGTGTTTTAACCAATAGCAGATCGCCATCAGGAACACCTCCACCAGATTGGGTAAAGTCATAAATTTTTGTGAAAGTATATTCTGGTGTCAGACTCATTTTGAAAATGGTACCCATTGAATTATTTCCTCCCTTTGATGTCATGCCGTAAAAGTGTTGATCATCAGGGTTGAAGGTTAATGAACCTAAGGGATGGGCTCCATCGGTTACACTTAAGTGTCTCAATATGACATAGGAGCTGCCGTCGGTAGTAATTTTAAAAATGGTGCCATTACCATACTGTCCTCCTCCCTCAGTCATACCATAGAGTATGCCATTAACCATCGTTAAGTTACCAAATACTGTTTTTCCTAGGACTGAATTATAATCTGCAAAACTTCGAATTACCTGATAATCAGATCCATCTGGTCTTATTTTATATATACGGCCATCACCCTTTGTTGTCATTCCATATATAAATCCATCTTCGCCATCAGTAAGGCCTCCTTTGGGATACCCGGTTCCATTTTCGAAAGTATGTAGCACTTCCAGATCAGTTCCATTAGGTTTTATTCTGTAAATGGTGCCCTGATTTCCTGACCCATCTACATGGTTCGTGCCGTATAGGTAGTCACCATATTCCAATAGTCGTCCTATTGGAAATCTTCCAGGATTTAAATCACCATCATATCCAAAAGTGAAGGTATGTAAAAATGAGGTAGTGGGAGAGGAGCTTCCATCGGTGGCAAATTTTCTAATAGCCCCGCGTTCTGATTTTGCTTTAGAATCAATTAAGTATATTTGGTCGTCAGACATTATACTTATTTCGCCAGACATATGAATGTCAAGATTTTCATATAAGGCGGTTGAATTTAATGTGTAGCTATCAAAACTAATGATATCACCCCCATTACCCCCATTAATTATTTCATAATATTCATTTGGATTTCGGTATGCGGTGTTCATGGTAAGAGCGTAAATTTTACCACTTTTGTCTATCACAGGACTGCTGGTAAACTGCTCGCCAGCAAAAGTTGCAGAAGTATCTGCGGCACATTCTGTATCATAAATTTTTGCGAAGCCGGTTCCATCTGGTGAAATACTGAAAACTGTACCCCCTAGATTACTAAAGCATGGATTATCGCCACCTGAAGTAGTCACACCCCATAATCTTGTAACATATTGATTTGCAAGAGTAAATGTAGTGATGTCTCCGAAAGAAGAAATGTCCGTACTTACTCTTGTATAATATGGCGTGTTTGTAGATAGCCCATTAATACTGAAGCTGGTAGTAGAACTGGTACCTGACCAGACAATGTCTTCAAATGTTTCTGATTCACTGATTTCTAAGTAATACTCAGAAGCACCAAAAACAGACTTGACCATAACGGATAGCTCACTACCCTCTAAAATATATGTAGAACTATCAGATGGGAGGGTTACTTGACTTGTAACCTCAGGTGATGGCATGCGAGTGAAGTAAATGGTAGGTGTCCCACCAGAGAGTACCACACTGAAATCAGACCCATCTTTCTTAATTTTGTAGGCAACAGCACCAGAATCACCACCTTTCACAGAGCCAAAAAGATAGTCTCCAACCAAAGTAAGTTCATGATAAGGCTCACTGTATGGAGAACCATCGAAATGATAAATAATGCTGAAGTCAGATCCATCGTTTCTTATTTTGAATATAACACCTTCACCGTACATTCCACCTTCTGGGGTAGATCCGTATAAGAAGCCGTCACCACCATCAGCTAATCCTGCAGTTGGCAATTGTCCATCATTTCCATTAAATTCATGCAATTTTTGATAGTTAGTGCCATCAGGGAGGACTTTGAAAATAACTCCTTTATTATTTGCACCGCCAATGTTAGTGGTGCTGTATAAGTAGCCGTCATCTCCCTCTATTAGAGCGCCTAAAGGTACTTTTCCATCAGCTGTGGTAAATTTATAGGTGGTCTCGGTCCATGATATGCCATTTTTAAATTTAAACATATATCCTCTGCTCTCACTCCGGTCATGACCTTCGGTCATAGCTATGATTTCTCCCGAACTGGTTTGTAGTATTCCTCCTACTGATTTGAAGTGATAGGGGGATAAAGTATTATCTTCATAGCCTGTGCCATCAGTTTTTATCTTATAAAGCATGGCGTTAGGGCCCCCTACGTTTAAGGTGGCCGCATAAATATATCCATCGTCAGCGTGCGCTATGTTGATTGAAATGCTTTGGGCATATTCTTGCAGTCTGATAAGCTCTGGTTGATCATTTGTGATTTTGAAAATGGCCCCAAAATCCTCAAAGCCTATACCCCCTTCTCTGGTAACTCCGTAAACCACATTATCGGACCCTTTGATTAAACGCATAACATTATTGCCCACAGGCTCACTATTGTAAAATCTTTCAATATTAAAAAAGTCAGATTCTTCAGAGGTAAATATATCATCTAATGATATGGAGAATAAACCGCGCTCCAACGCATCTGGTGTTTTTGTAAATGAGCCATAGACTGAATTTCCTATAACAAAAATCTTATCCTGAAGTCTAATTGAATCAAGATCATTTGCTATAGTTTCATTCTGATCAGTACTCATGGAATATCTAAAAAATGTTGCCTGATCATTGAAGTTTAGGGAGTAGATGTACCCATCTTTTTCAACCAGATTTGATTGTGTCTTTGACGCAAATGTGGGCTCTTTAATTATTCTCATTCCACTACCGTCGGCGTTGGTGCGGAAAATGCCTACCTTATCATCGTCAGATTGAATGCTTCCATAGATGCTGCCATCGGAAGCAATGAATAGGGACTTAGTTAAATCTTCATGTATTGACTCAACTCTAAAATGATGAGTAACTACAAATTCACTTCCATCCTTCTCCATTCTATAAAGGGTACCAAGGTTGTAAGCACCACCACTACTTGTTGCTCCAAGCAGTCGACCATCTTCTAGGATTGCAAGTTTTAAAGTTGGATCTTGTCCTTCCAGAGTTTGATTAAAAGTATGGAGAGTTTGTACATCAGAGCCATCTTTATTTATGCTTAGTACCACAGAAGCCTCCTCACTAACTGCGGTGCAATAAAACTTGCCATCTTTGCCGTCCGTGATTGTCTTTAAGTCAATTTCTTCACTGGAAAACACAGTTTCAACATCTGTGCTGGTAAACTTGACTATTAAAGATTGACCACTCCAGGCTGTTCCCATGGCATAAAATGAACCATCATAATCTTGCAGAAAATCATAGACCCTAAAATCTGCAGTGCTGATTATTCTTTTTGATTGCTTTGACGAAGGATCATACCTATAGAGGACATCGGCATACCTGGTATTAAGAATGCCATAGATTAATCCATCATTACCTGCAATGGTTTTTTCATTACGTCCGACTAAGTTGCTTAATACAACGGTATAATCTGAGCCGTCTTCATTCATATGGAAAAGTGAGCCATATTGGACTCCCCATATTTTTTCTTGGGCGATTGCTCTGTGAGTTAAGAAACTCGCCATTAATAAAAAAAGCCAACAAAATTTTTTCATAATAACATTATTTTTGGTTAGAAATCGATTTAAATTATAAGTTAATGGATATGCTTTCCTCATCATATACCTAAGGTTGGGCATTTCTGATGTTATATTTGTTCCAGGTAAAATAAAACTGCCCACCAATGGACATTTCATTGTGTTGTAAATGGGCAGTTTAGGTTGTGATTTGTTTTAAGAATTTGATTGTCAGTCTTTTATATATTGGCATCACGATTGAGTAGGCATCGGAAACTCACAACTAACAACAGCCATATGATTAAGAATTACTTACTTATAGCTATTCGGAATATCCTTCGGAATAGGACCATCTCTTTCATTAATATTTTTGGCTTGTCCATAAGCATGAGTATATGCCTGCTGTTGATCATAATAGTGGCAGATCAATTTGCTTATGATGACTTTCATGAGAACAAGGACAATATTTATAGGGTAATTACTGACAGGACTAACGAAGGGATTACCTGGTCAACAGCTACCACTACATACCCTCTTAGTGATGCTTTAAAGGATCAAAATTCAATAAAGCGAATGACTGTGGTGGGAAGGAACTTTGCTGGAATAGCAGCCTGGAATGATCAGGAAATACCATTTTCAGGCTATAATGCCGATAATAACTTTCTTTCCATTTTTAATTTTCCGCTTAAATATGGAAGTGTGAGGTCGGCACTAACTGAGCCTAACTCTATAGTGATTTCCAACCAATTGGCCCAAAAGATATTTGGTAGCAAGGATCCTATCAATGAAGTACTGGCAGTGGAGGGACAGGGTGAATATAAAGTAACAGGAGTTCTGGAAGACTTCCCTGGAAAAACGCATTTTAACTTTGAAGCACTGGCCTCTTTTGATCAACCAACGGCCCAGCAAATGTCTGATAGTACCTTTTATAATGGCTTTACAGATTGGAGTAATATCTATCAGACGTACATCTACTTTGAAACCGAGGATAACGCTAATCTGGAGGGTGTGAAAGCTTCTTTAGCCAGGGCGGCAACTAGTAACTATGATCCAGAAGGAGAGTACTTGTATGAATTTAAAATTCAGAAGCTCAACGGTATTACCCCAGGTCCTTTGTTGAGTAATACTACAGGTTTTGGGTTACCGGACTTTATGATTTATATCATGTTAGGCATAGCCCTGATTGTGCTTTGTTCAGCATGCTTTAATTATGCCAATTTAACTACGGCCAGAGCTATGAATAGGGCTAAAGAGATTGGGGTAAGAAAAGTTATAGGAGCCAGGAAAAGACATATTTTCTTTCAGTTTATGACCGAGGCCCTCATCATTTCGGTAATAGCTTTTGTGTTTGCTGATCTTTTAACGCAGTTTTTATTGCCTCAAATGAATAGCTTTTTTGCCTCGGTAGGAGCGCCCGTTGGCTTTAATGAGACTAGAGGACTTTATTGGTGGTTCTTAGGCTTTGTGATATTGGCCGGTCTGGCGGCTGGGGTTGTCCCTTCTGTTTTCTTCTCAGCTACCAACCCTCTTCAAGCCTTGAAGAAAACCATTCAGCTCAATAAGCTAAGTGGTAGATTAGGTTTTTCCAGATTTGATATGAGAAAGGTTTTGGTGGTCATTCAGTTTGCCTTTTCTATTTTCTTCGTCATCACGGTAGTTACCATTTATCAGCAGTCTAAGTTCGTATTATCTGAAGGGCATGGTTTTGAAACTGAGGGGGTCGTAAACGTCCATTTGCAGGGTGTGGATTATGAAAAAGTCCGCACTGGTTTTGCGCAAATATCTGGAGTGAAAACGGTAGCTTCTACCACATTTTTGCCGGCCTTAGGAAGTAATAATACTGCACAGCTAACCCTTCCAGGTCAGGAAGAGCCGGTGATATTTAGCTTTTTTGGTGTGGATCAAAATTATATAAACTCATTAGGTTTGGAACTACTTGCTGGGCGCGGTTTTCCAGAGGTGATGCCAAAAGATGATCATTACGTAATTATAAATGAAACTGCGGTAAAACAGATGGGCCTTCAAACCCCAATGGAGGCTGTGGGTGAGGTCTTAGTGGAGGACGAGCATCATTTAGAAGTTATAGGAGTAGTTAAAGATTTTCATTACGAAAGAATGGATGAGAAAATAGGTCCTTTGTTACTTCGCTATCAGCCTCAAAATGCTAATAATGCTATTGTGGTATTAGATGAACGAGTGAGGAAGGATGTAGTGGCGGAACTTGGTGCTGTTTGGAAAGAAGTCACTAACAGGCCCTTTGAATATACTTATTTCGAAGATGATCTTAAGCTAAGTTATGGCTTCTATGAGGCTTTAGTTATGACTTTAGGTTATATAACTCTTATCGTTATCTCCATCTCTTGCCTGGGGCTTTTGGGTATGGTTATTTATCATATACAAAATAAAACTAAAGAGTTAGGGATTAGAAAAACCTTAGGTGCAGAGGCTATCAACCTGCTCTCAATTGTTGGGAAGGGTTTTCTAATTATGATTTTGATTGCCTATGCTATTGGAGCGCCCATCGCCTACTTTGTAAATAATATGTGGCTTCAGCAAAATGCTTATCACATTAATTTTGGTTGGCAAACAATGGCTTTGGGGTTTGTGTTGGTCATGATTATTGTAATCAGTACCGTGGCTGCTCACCTATATAAAGCTATCAGAGTTAATCCCATTGATTCATTAACTAGTGAATAATTAAGGTGGAAGAACTTCTCTGAGCACTTATTTTTTGAGAGTTATTTATAAAATCGATATTTTTAATAAATGTATTGGTTTTATAAATATCCTTTTATGCCCGAATTTCAACAGTTTTTCCTAATGAAATAGATAATCTAAATGGGCGATAGTCTTAATCTATTTGATCTGGAGACCCAATAATGATAATCTTGCGGGCTATTTGATAAGCATATTCAGATGACACTTCAACAGTTACAATACGTTATAGCCTTGGATAACCATAGGCATTTTGTGAAAGCGGCAGATAGTTGTTTTGTGGCGCAACCTACATTAACACTACAAGTGAAAAAATTGGAGGATGAGATTGGAATGTCGATTTTCGACCGATCTTCTCAGCCAATATCCCCCACAATTATGGGTGAACGCTTCATCATTAAAGCCAGGCAAATATTGCGTGAAGTGGAAGGCTTGAAGGAAATGGTTAATCAGGAGCTGAATGAAATAAAGGGTACTTTTAAAATAGGTATAATTCCTACTTTAGCTCCCTACCTATTGCCCAAATTTCTGAAAGATTTTAGTGATGATCATCCGGATATTTATCTTGAGATAAAAGAGATGCAGAGTGAAGATATCATTACAGGAATTCAAAATAGCACTCTGGATATAGGTTTAATGGTTACGCCTCTGCATGAGGGGCATGTGCGTGAGATTCCACTCTTTTATGAGCCTTTCCTGGTGTATGCTCATCAGCATCATCCGGTGTTGAGAAAGGAGAAAGCCACAGCTGCAGATATCACTAAGAAAGGCCTGTGGTTGCTTGATCAGGGCCATTGTTTTAGAAATCAGGTACTTAATATTTGTGATGAATCTAAAAATGGTGACAACGGAAATCGTATCACATTTGAGAGTGGCTCCATTGAAACCTTGAAAAACATGATACAAAGTCATAGTGGTTACACGCTTGTGCCTGAGTTAGCTGTGAATCAAAAGCATGATTATGAATACATTAGACGGTTTGAAGAGCCTCAGCCCGCCAGAGAGGTGAGTTTGGTGGTACATAATAGTTTTACAAAAGAGCTACTGCTCACCAAGCTAAGAAAATACATCATTAAAGGCGTACCGGATAGTTTCAAGAAAAATGAGCGATTCATCACTGTGAAGTGGAGGTGAGTTCTAAAATTATTTCGGCATACAATTCATAAAATAGGAAATACTCAATATAGCTTTTTGCGAAACAAAGCCGTTTGTCAATAATCCAATTTTTTACATCTGATAATTAGAAAATGACCAGATGAATCAATAGTTTTGCTAATATTGAAGTTTAAACATTGAATTTATAATATGTCATTATACGATAATTTACATTGGCGCTATGCCACCAAGAAGATGAATGGTACTGCAGTGCCAGAGGAAAAGGTAGAGAAGATTCTTGAGGCTATTCGTATGGCGCCAACTTCCATGGGTTTACAGCCATTTCAGGTAATTGTGATCACTGACCATGAGTTGAAAAAAGAGATTTTGCCATTGGCTTTTAATCAGCAGCAAATGGTAGATAGCTCGCATTTATTGGTTTTTGCAGCCTGGGATCAGGTAACAGAGGCCAGAGCGAAAGCTTTTATTGAGTTGAACATGAAGGTAAGAAATGTTACTGAAGAATCACTTGCTACGGTAGCAGGCTATCTTGAAAACCTGGTGAAAGCTGGTGCTGAAAGCAACTTCAACTGGACTTCAAGACAGGCATATTTGGCTATGGGATTTGGCTTGGTAGCTGCAGCGGAAGAAAAGGTAGATGCTACTCCGATGGAAGGATTCAATAATGCCGGGTTAGATGAGCTTTTAGGCCTGGATAAAATAGGTTTGAAGAGTGTAACATTAATGCCGCTTGGTTACAGAGATGAAGAAAACGATTGGTTAGCGTCACTTCCTAAAGTGAGAAAACCTGCTGAAGAGTTGTTCATAAAGAAATAAAAACCTACAGTTTAATTTCAGACAAAAGCTGCTTTCCGAAAGGGGGCAGCTTTTACTTTTTTAATAAAATCACATCTTAATAGCACCGGCTCCGTATACTTTATTTGAAGTTTGAACAATGAATAAGTGATGTCAGATAAAAATATAAAGTATTCGGTTTTAGAATTAGCCTCAGTGGCAGCGGGTAGCACACCAAGAGATGCTTTTGATAACAGTGTAAGATTGGCGCGTCATGCGGAGAAGTTGGGGTATACTCGCTTCTGGCTGGCGGAGCATCATAATATGATAAGTATAGCCAGTGCCTCTCCTCAAATTTTAATAGGGCATATCGCAGGCGTTACAAGTAAAATAAGGGTAGGCTCCGGTGGTATAATGCTTCCGAATCATTCGCCTCTAATTGTTTCTGAGCAGTTTGGAACTTTAGGTGCCTTATATCCTGACAGAATAGATTTGGGGCTGGGGCGAGCTCCTGGCACAGATCAGACTACTGCACATGCCATCAGACCAGATAGAATACAGGCAGTGCATAGCTTTCCGAGAGAAGTACAGCAGATACAGGAGTACTTTTCTGAAGAAAATGCGCAGTCAAGTGTGCGAGCCATAGTAGCGGAAGGAGTAAATGTGCCAATCTATATTTTAGGATCCAGTACAGATAGTGCATATTTAGCAGCGGAAAAGGGTTTGCCTTATGCTTTTGCCAGTCATTTTGCACCCACACATCTGTTTGATGCCTTAAATATCTATTATAATAATTTTAAGCCATCTGAGCAGCTGAAAGAGCCTTACACCATCGCAGGAATTAATGTGCTGGCCGCAGATACTGATGAGCAAGCAGAGCGATTAGCCACTTCACTTGTAAGAATGATGCTTGGCGTTATGACTAACAAACTCGACTACATACAGCCACCAGTAGACATGACTCCAGAAATCCGAGAGTTAATGGATAATCCAGCCTTTCAAAGAATGCTGAAATATGGTTTCATAGGCTCAAAAGATACAGTGCAACATAAAACCGCTCAATTCTTAAAGGAAACAGGAGTAGATGAAGTAATGGTAGCCTCTCACGCGTTTGATATTAATGATAGAATTAAATCATACACCATTTTCTCAGAAGTGATGAATGAACTAAACCAAGCCCCAATAACTCAATAACCAATAACCAATAACCAATAACTAATAACCAAATAACTAATAACTCAATAACCACTACATTACCCACATGTCTACCAAAAGTAAATTCGCTCTAACGATCTTACTATACGTGATCATCGGTACAATCAGTATTTGGATTAAAGATATTATACCAATAGAGGCTACAAATTCAGCTATTTATAGAGCATATGCCTTATCGGTACTTTGCTTTACTTTTTTGCTAATGGTTTTATCTGCGGATGTCATACAGAATTTGAGAAGTCTCGGGCGAACGTTAATGATTACCACTTTTATTTTTCTTATTCTCCAGACCATAGGATTGGTGATTTTATCCAGGTCAGGTATTTACGAGGACGAAAAAGTGGTTTATACAGACCCTCATGATCCAGATCATAAAATTATAGAGCAGCGGCTGGCAGGAATAGGGAGTGATCATTACCGTACCGCTGAAATCATTGAACTGATGCCTGGGTTTAGGTATATTGTTGAAATAGAGCAGAGTACATATTAATGTTGTTGCATTGGGTTTCGGTAAAATGATGAAAGCTGCAAAGAGTTATTCGCAGTCTTCTGCCTTTTCATCTCCTGTTATGGTCCATCCTTTGGAGGTTAATATTGCTCTTGCTGATTCACCCTTAGAGCAGTATTTCTGTCCACTCGTAACTAAATGAACACCTTCCTTTACATCCTGCTTTGACCAACCTTCCAGGGTGTTATCATAATTTGTGGTCGATAAACTACTGCCAAATATTAAGTACATTCTTTCAACATTACTTATATTCCAACTACTTAAATCTTGATTGAAGCTATTTGCTTCAAAAAACATTGTATATAAATCTGTAACACTGCCAATTTCCCAGCTTCCAATATTCTGATTGAAAGAGTTAGCACTATAAAACATGCCTGACATCCTTTGAACATTACTAACATCCCAATCGCATATGTCACCATTAAACGCAGCGCAATAATTGAACATTTCGTACATGTTAGTGACAGAGCTGACATTCCATTGGTTTAAATCTTGATTAAAATCCTTGGCATATTTAAACATTTGAGACATATCTTGTACATTGCTCACATCCCATTGATTAATATCCTGATTGAAGGATTCAGCACCATTAAATACCCTATGCATACTTTTCACATTGCTGACATCCCATTGGCTGATGTCACCATTGAAAACCTCATTGTGTGAAAACATAGAATCTATTTGCTCAATATGACTCATGTCCCAAGAGTTAAGGTCACAGTCAATTTTGGTTGATGAAAACATACCATTAAGTTTTGTAACGTTCTTTAAGTTGGGAGCATCCTTGAAATTGGCCTTCAAATTATAACCAATACTAAATGCTCCTTCGAAAGAAGCCCATTCGTTATCTCCCCATTGATCAATAGAAACCAATTTACGTGCATACGCCGTTTTTCCCCATAATAGCTTTTGAAAAAATATAGCTGGGAATATTCCGGTGATCTCAACTTGATGTTCCCCAGCCTCTTTATAGGTGTGAAAGGCGTCATCAGTATGATTCATCGTCACTTGCCCATCGCCCCAGTCAACTGTGTAATTATAAGAATAGGTCCAGTTATTAACGGGAATAATTATCTCTTCATTCTGCTGAGTGGTTACCCAGGTAGTAATAAAACTTTTCGGGTCATCAAGGTCTTTTAAGTTTATTACAGCTTGTATTTCGGCTTGTGTACTATCTTTTGCAGTTATCACCACAGTGCTGATAATAGTTTCATTTTTTTCAAAATCAAAGAGAGTGGCTTCTTTTACCATTAACTCACCAGTTACCGAATCTATGGTTAGTGATCCATAGGGTTTAATGTTATATAATTTGAAAGCGAGTGAATCTCGGCTGGCAGACGCTTCAATTTTTCCTAAGACAGTTCCACTTTCAGGATTTTCATCAATTGTTGTTTGAAAATCTTTTGCTGTAATTACTATAGGCTCTAGCTCTGGATTTGGCTCATCGGTGTTAGGAGGCAATGGTGGTGTCACTGGGTCATCTTCACTGCAGCCTATCCACATGAATGTTATGAGCATTAATAGTACAAATACAACTTCCTTTTTCATAAATGCGATTTGATGGAAATTGCAAATATAAATATTTTCACTTTTAATGTTTAACTAACTTCACCCACACATCATCTAACCCAACATTTCTATCAATATAATATCACTTAAACTTCATGAATATTTAATCAATATATCAAAAGTCTTTATTTAATAAATCGATTTAGCACTTTGTAAGCTTGAAAAAGTCCTCTAAAGTCTAATAATGCAGCTTTATGCAGTTTTCTTAATTTTACTCTATTGTTAAGTGCTTTTGCACTCAAAGACAAATGCATTGAGTTTTGATTAAGTTTTACCAGATATAATTAAAAAACAGATAATAACCGATGTGATTGGCCGGTGATTAGAGCTAATAATTTTGCACAAGCAAACACTTATAAGTGCTTGTAATGAAACAGCTTATCAACCAACCAATCGCACAATGAAAACACATTTACTTGCTATTTTATTCTTGTTGCTTTCTGCTTCTTTTTCCTTTGCACAGGAAAGGGTAGAAGGGAAGGTGACAGATGCATCAGGAGAAGGTCTTCCGGGTGTCAATGTTATTGTAAAGGGTACCAATTTAGGTACTGTTACTGCCGCAGGCGGATCATTCAGCTTGCAAGTTCCTGCTGAAGCTACACTTATATTCAGTTTTATTGGTTATGCTCAGCAAGAAGTACAGATCGCTGGTAGGTCTACTATTAATATCACCATGGAGGAGGAAAAGATCAGCCTTGATGAGGTGGTAGTTACTGCCATCGGTATTAAGCAGCAAAAGAAAAAGCTTGGCTATGCCACGCAGGAGGTTAATACTGAGGTGATTAATGAGGCTAGCACGCTTAACCTCGGAAACGCGCTCACCGGAAGAGTGGCTGGTCTTACAGTAAATAACCCAACAGGTATTTTCCAATCGCCTTCTTTTAGTTTAAGAGGCAAAACACCACTTATTGTGTTAGATGGTGTACCTGTAGAGACTAACCTTTATGATATCTCTCCGGAAGATATTGAAAGTATTAACGTACTAAAAGGAGGTGCTGCTTCAGCGCTTTATGGTTCCAGAGGTAAGAATGGGGCTATCCTTATTACACGTAAAAATGCCACTAAACCAGGGCTTGTAGTCAATTTTTCAACTAGTGATATGTTCACAGCTGGCTTCACAGTATTCCCTGAAACACAAACGGAATATGGTAACGGATCCAATGGTCAGTATGAATTTTGGGATGGTGCAGATGGCGGTATTTCTGATGGTGATATGATCTGGGGACCAAAATTTGAGCCTGGCGTAAAAGTGCCACAGTGGAATAGCCCGATCAGAGATAAACAAACTGGTGAAGTGATAGAATGGTACGGTAACGTAGCTGGGACCATCTATGATGATAAATCAAGATATGAAAGAGTGCCTACCGACTGGGTAAGACATGATAATCTTAAAGATTTTCTTCAGACCGGAATTGTTACTAAAAACGATTTTTCAATCGGCTTTCAGGGAGACAAATCAAGGTTTTACTTTTCTGGTAATTATGCCTACCAAAAAGGGCAGGTGCCAAATACTTCCATGCAGACGGGTGGACTTACCTTTAACTCGTCTTATGACCTTTCCAGCAAGGTGCAGCTAGATGCTACTTTGAGTTATAATAAAGTGTACTCCCCGAATTATCCGCGCTATGGCTATGGTCCTAAAAATCACATGTATACTATTTTGGTATGGATGGGTGATGATGTAGATGGCAATGACTTGAAAAATCATATGTATGTGCCTGGTTTTGAGGGCTACCGTCAGGCTAATTATAACTATGCGTGGTATAATAATGTGTACTTTGCCGCTTACGAGCTGGAGCAGGAGTATAATAAGAATACACTTGATGGAAAGTTAAAGCTGAAGTATCAGATAACGCCTGATTTTTATTTACAAGGTCGCGTTTCTGCCAGAGAGCAAAGATCATTTGAAGACATTCAAACGCCAAAATCTTATCTTAACTATGGAGATTCAAGAAATGGAGATTATAAAAACTGGAATAAGAACCAGCTAAACTTTGATACTGATGTGCTTGCGTCATACACCAAGGATTTATCTACCAATGTTGGATTCACCATCAATGCAGGAGCGTCTAACTTCTACAGAAAATATCAGGAAGAATATTCATCTACAGATGGACTTATTGTGCCGGAAATATATAATCTGAGTAATTCTCAGGGTAATATCATGGGAAGCAACCTGCTAAGAGAGAAATCGATCCGAAGTGTTTACGGTACCGTAGAGCTTGACTTTTTAAATTCTATATTTCTAAACTTCTCCGCAAGGAATGACTGGTCTTCTACATTGCCTACTTCTACTAATTCCTATTTCTATCCATCAGCATCATTAAGCGCAGTGCTGTCAGAGCTTATGTCGTTTCCTCAAGCCATGGATTACTTTAAGGTGTATGGTTCGTGGTCTCAGGTGTCTAGTGATTTAGATCCTTATTCTATTTTCTCTACTTACAATCAGGGTGTTACTTATGGGTCTACACCATCTGTTCAGTATCCATCAGGGTTAGTGAATGCTTCCATTATGCCTGAGAAATCTACCACTTCGGAGGTGGGATTTTCTACTTCACTTTTGGAAAGAAAGGTATCAATAGAAGGTACTTACTACAGAATACTGGATGAAAATCAGATTATAGACCTTTCTATTTCAAATGCCTCAGGCTTCTCTACCCGAAAAGTGAATGGCAACGAGTATACCACTAATGGTTTTGAAGCTATGATTCATTACATGCCAATAAACACCAGTGATTTTAGCTGGAATGTGGGGCTTAACTGGACGCGATCAGTGAAAAAGATCACAGATATCTATGGTGATAATGAGAAATTTGGAAACCTTAAGGAAGGAGAAAGAGCGGATAGCTACTATGGTACGGTTTGGCAGAAAAGTGCTGACGGTCAGGTGATTATTGATGCAAACACAGGCTTACCTACCAGAGATGCTTATCAGCAAAATCTGGGACACCTGGATCCATCGTGGAGGCTTGGGCTTCAGAATGTGTTCAAAGTAAAAGACTTCACTATTAATGTAGACGTGGATGGAGCCTGGGGAGGAATCATCAATTCATTAACTATCGAGAAAATGTGGTGGGGTGGAAAGCATCCTAATTCTACTAAATATAGAGATGAGGAATATGCCGCAGGACAGCCTGTTTACGTTCCGGAAGGGGTAAATATAACAGAAGGTGAGCTTACCAGAGATGTAAATGGTGACGTGATCTCAGATACTAGAAAATATTCTCAAAATACCACCGCTGTGAGCTGGCAAACCTGGAGTCAGGTTTATCCTTACCGAGCCAAAGTAACAGAGGATGAAAATGAGTTTTTCGCCAATACTTTCGATCGTAGTTACTTTAAATTGAGGAGGGTTTCTGTAAGCTATGACCTGATGAACATCATTCAGTCTAGCAAATTACAGCACCTTAACCTATCTGTATACGGTTATAATCTGGCCATTTGGAAAAAGATGCCTTATCTGGATCCTGATTATGGTAATGATAATGATCTGCAAGATCCATCAGCCAGATATGTTGGTGTTACGCTTCAAGCTACATTCTAATAACCTGATAATTCGAAAATGAAGATGAAAAAGATATTAATCATATTAAGTATAGTGGTTGGGCTTTCTGCATGTCAGGACCTGGAGGAAATGAATGTGAACCCTAATTCACCAACTAAAACACACCCTCAGCTATTGCTTACCAATGTTGAATGGAATGCTTTTCAGGCCTTTACGGGCACTGATCCTTTGTATGCCATTAAAATGCTGGTTCAAACTGATGGTGAAAATTCTTACCAATATTATAAATGGAATAGGGGAGATTTTGACGATTATTCTACGTTAAGAAATGTCACTAAAATGATGGAGGAGGCAGAGCGTATAGAGGATGATTCTTATATCGCTTTAGGTAAATTTTTCAGAGCCTATTACTTCTATAACTTAACACTCACTTTTGGAGATGTGCCTTATACTGATGCCTTGAGTGGTGAAGGTTCTGAAAATTATCAACCTGAGTATGATGATCAGCAGGCCATTTTTGAAGGTATTCTTGCTGAGCTAGCTGAAGCTAATGACATTTTGAAATCCAGCAATGCTATTATCGCCGGAGACATTATTTATGATGGAAGCACCGAGTCATGGAGAAAACTAATCAATGCTTTCAGACTAAAAGTAATGCTTACTTTGTCTAATAAAAATGGGGTGGTTAGCGCTTCAGATTTTGCCTCTATTTATCAAAATGAGCCTTTAATGGAGAGCGTGGCGGATAATGGCCAGTTAGTATTTTTAGATCAGCAGAATAACAGGTATCCTCATTTCAATAGCAGTGGTTTTAGCTCTGGTATGTACATGGATTCTACCTTTATAAAAAGGTTGCAAGATCGTGAAGACCCAAGGTTGTTCATCTATGCTACACAAACCAAGTCAGCCAAAGAAGATGGTAAGGCTATCAATGATTTTACTGCTTATGAAGGCGGTGACCCTGCAGCTCAGTATAATGATGTGAACTTGAAAGCCGCTAATGGTAAGGTCTCAAAAGTAAATCCGAGATACTATCAAGATCCTGAAAATGAGCCTTATATGCTTTTGGGTTTCTCCGAACAACAACTCATTTTGGCAGAAGCAGCCGTGAGAGGTTGGATATCCGCAGATGCCGCTCAGCTGTACAATTCTGGTGTAAAAGCCTCGTTCAAGTTCTATGAAATGTATGCTGAGAACTATTCTGAGTATGTTTCTGAAAGTGAAGCTGATGACTACCTGGCTAAAAGTATTAACAGTTTTGCTAATGCTGGTGACATGCAATCAAAAGTGGAGCTTATCATTATGCAGAAATACCTGCAGTCATTCTTACAGATTGGTTGGTCAGCATATTTCGAGCATTTGAGAACAGGCGAGCCTACTTTTAGAAGACCATCAGGTGTAACTATTCCATACCGATGGATGTACCCTCAGTCTGAGTATAATTTTAACACTAGTAATGTAGATGCTGCCATAGCTGAGCAGTTTGGTGCCAGCAATGATGATATCCATGAAATTACCTGGTGGTTAGAATAAAATAGAATTTAAATCACAATATTGACTATCCGATGGCTTTCCAGTCATTGGATAGTTTCATTTCAGAGCTGATGTTTTATGGTTAACAAATTCATAACCTGAATAGGCATTTTATTAAAACCTGATAACTTACTTTGCAACGCATTAACCTACGACCGATTTTTATTTCCAATGACTGATTCTAGACGAGATTTCCTTAAAAAAGTAGCATTGCTCACTGGTGGAGCAGGAGCCTGGCATGTTTTACCACAATCTGTGCATAAAGCCATGGCTATAGCACCAGATCCCGGCACCACTTTTTATGATGCCGAGCATGTGGTGATGCTGATGCAGGAAAACCGATCTTTTGATCATTGCTTCGGTACTTTAAAAGGGGTACGTGGTTTTAATGATCCCAGAGCCATTACAATTCCAGGTAAGTTTCCAGTTTGGCTGCAGCCTGATAATCATGGAAATAGATTTACACCCCACAGACTGGATATTAAGAATACTAAAGTGACCTGGATGGGAGACCTTCCGCATTCATGGGAGAATCAGGTAGATGCTCGAAATGAAGGTAAGTTTGATGGATGGATTGAAGCAAAGCGCCCCGGTAACCCTGAATATAGAGATTTTCCATTAACCATGGGATATTATACCCGTGAAGATATTCCTTTTTATTACGCCATGGCTGATGCCTTCACGGTGTGTGATCAGCATTTTTGTGCCGCTTTAACAGGTACTACTACCAACCGAAATTACTTCTGGACAGGTAAAACTCACAATGGTCCTCAGGACAAGGCAAAAGTTCGGAATGGAGAGATGGGATATGACAACGAGGTAAACTGGACCACATTTCCAGAACGCCTGGAAGAAGCAGGGGTCTCATGGCGAGTATATCAAAATGAAGTGAGCTTGCCTACCAATGTTGAAGATGACTCATTACTTGCAAATTTTACGGATAACAATTTAGAGTGGTTCGAGCAGTTTGGAGTACGATTTAGTCCGGGCCATTATGATTGGATGCTTACCACTAAGGTCCAGCTTGAAAAGGAAATTGTTGAGGAAAAGGATATAGATGCAAAGCAAGAAAAGGAACAAAAGCTAAAGGCCCTCACTGACTATATCAGTAAATGGAATCCAGAGAAATTTGCTGAGCTTACTGAGGTTCAAAAGAATTTACATAAAAAGGCTTTCACTACTAATATTAAGGACCCTGATTACCACAAAGTTCAATCCATGGCCTATGATGATGGGGCTGAGAAGCGCGAAACCAACCTGCCCAAAGGCGATATTCTACATCAGTTTAGGAGTGATGTAAATAGCGGCAAGCTGCCAGCGGTTTCTTGGGTAGTGGCACCTCAAAAGTTTTCTGATCACCCAAGTGCACCTTGGTATGGAGCCTGGTATGTATCTGAAGTGCTAGATATTTTAACTAAAAACCCTGAAATCTGGAAAAAGACCATTTTTATTGTTAATTATGATGAAAACGATGGCTATTTTGATCATGTACCCCCATTTGTAGCCCCTAATCCGGCAGATAATGGTTCAGGAAAGCTTTCTGAGGGTCTGGACGTAACCGGTGAGTTCGTTACTAAAGCGGCTGAGAAGAAAGAGAGTTTTTCAGATCAAGATGCCAGAACCAGCCCCGTAGGGCTAGGTTTTAGAGTGCCACTAATAGTGGCTTCACCATGGTCTCGTGGAGGCTGGGTAAACTCTGAAGTTTGTGATATTACATCAACAATTCAGTTTTTGGAGAACTTTTTATCTCATAAAACTGGTAAAAAGATAGAAGAGCCTAACATAAGCAGTTGGAGAAGGACCATCAGTGGTGACCTTACCTCTGTTTTCAGGCCATATAATGGAGAGAAGATTGAATTTCCAGAATGGGTGGATCGTAAAGAGTTTACCAAGGAAATTTACAATGCTAAATTTAAGAAATTGCCAGGAGGCGTGAAGTCATTGTCAAAAGAAGAGTCTAAAAATATAGCAAGAGAAGGGAAAAATTCATCACAACTGCCTAAGCAGGAGCCGGGTACTAAGCCGTCTACTGCTTTGAATTATGATTTACATGCAGACGGTAGACAAAGTCCTGATCGTAAGAAGTTTCTGATCAGATTTGTGGCTGCGCAAAATATTTTCGGTAAAAAATCACTGGGAGCCCCGTTTAATGTGCATGCACCAGGTAACTATAAAAACAAAGAAACAGGTGAGTTTGAGCCTGTAAGAACATGGTCTTTTGCTGTTAAATCCGGAGATACTCTTGAGTATGAATGGCCAGTAGAAGAGTTTGAAGGAGATGAGTATCACCTACAGGTCAATGGTCCTAATGGATACTACCGCGAGTTCAAAGGAAAAAAAGGCAGGCCTGGTGTAGAGCTTGCCTGTGAAGCAGTAAAAAAGGGTAGAGGTTATAAGGAGCAAATGAAAGTGATGCTCAAGAGTAACTCGAACCATGATGTGGAATTGGTAGAAGAGGTTTATAACAAGACCAATAAAAAGCTCTCATTAAAGCCAGAGACTATGCAAACAGTGATCATAGACACCTCTAACAGTCAAGGCTGGTATGATTTTAAAGTGCGCTCTGAAAATGTAGAAATCACCTACGCTGGTAGACTGGAAACTGGTAAAAACAGTATTTCTGATCCTCAGATGGGGTGATGAGTGGCCTGGTTTAATAATCTTGGTCTTTCGTAGGTTTCTCCATCCTAATTCTTGTTTTCAATGAGGGTTTGTGGATTCTATGCCTTCGTTGGTGTTATCACCAACGAAACTACGAACCGATCTAGCAAACGTCATTCCGGCCGCAGCGAAGCGGAGAGCCGGAATCTTGCTGATCAGTTTTAGTAAACCTCACAGTAAAATTCCGGATATTCCTCCGCTCTGCTACATAATTTTGGAATGACGTTCCCGGATATGGCTAGTAATGTATGAGTATTTAACTTTCGCCTTCGTAGGTGTCTCCACCTACGAAACTACAGGCAGTAATCTCGACATAGATACCCCAAACAAAGCGTCATTCCGGCCGCAGCGCAGCGGAGAGCCGGAATCTCGCTGTTCAGCTTCTAGAAACCCAACAGTAAGATTCCGGATATTCCTCCGCTACACTACTGAATTCCTTCTTGCTTTTCATAGCCAAGGTTCCTTTACTTTTTTGCAATCGACCAAAAAAGTAACAAAAAAGTCTTTCTTGCTGCAAGGTCTTCCGAGAGCGGCATTATTCCATAGATATTCCCTGCCACTAAGGACTTGAGATAAACCTGTTTATCCTTTAAGATTATTCACACGACTGAGCAGCAAGATTTGAAGACCACCATCGAGTCACCCTGAGCCCCGTCGATCAAAGTTAACAGAAGGAGGCAATTAAAATTTCATGCCGTCGTAGGTGTCTCCACCTACGAAACTACGATGCTTTTTATTTAAGCACCACGTACATATAGCAAACGTCATCCCTATGTTTGAAAGATTTAGCAATAGCAAATATTTATTTCATGATCTTTTTTAAGATTGTTTTATACTTGTAGGTGTAAAAGATTAAAAGATTAGAATGAGAATATTAATTTTTGCCATTACCTTTTTATTAATCACGCTTTCCGCGGAAGCTAAGAAAATTGAAGGAAAAATAATTTATGAGGATCATACAGAAGAGGTAGTTTTTGATGTGCCAATGCGTTCGGGTAGTATCAAATACATTAAAATTCAGTCAGGAATTACTTATTTTGATCATGAAAATAATGAGAAGGTTGTATTACCGCAAGATGCCAAGGAGATACGCTTTAATTACAAAGGAGATGCGATTGTTTTAATATCGTTTAATACCGAACATGAAAATGGTGGTCATTATCTCATTAATCACAATGAACCTTATTCATTTGTGCATAGGAAGCAAAATGGAAAGCTGAAGTTGTATGATCATGAAAGCTATTTACAACATGAGAGTAGATATTCGAATAATAATTCTGGTAAGACACTTGAATTAAACTTATATATGCAAGTAGGGGATGGGCCTTTAAAGTATGTGATGAAGAGAGGCTTTGATCGATTTATTAGCAGAATTCTGAAAGACTGCCCTGAAGTAGTTGAATTAGTTAATAACAAACATTTCAAGAGAAAACACCTGGAAGAGATTGTTGATTATTATAATAGCCATTGCGGCGATTGATCTTCTACAAACTTATTCCTGGTCCTTTCCAGGTTTCTATCTGCCAAATCACTTTCCCTAATCCTAGTTTTCAACGAGGATTCTTGGTGCTTGGCATTTGCGCTGCGATTATTGCTAAGGGGTTCATTTCATAGCTAAGGTTCCTTTACTTTTTTGCAATCGATCAAAAAAGTAACAAAAAAATCTTTCTTGCTGCAAGGTCTTCCGAGAGCGGCATTATTCCATAGATATGCCCTGCTACTAAGGACTTGCGATAAACCTGTTTTTCATTTAAGATTATTCACACGACTGAGCAGCAAGATTTGCATGTATGCATCTTAGTGCCTTTGTTGGTGTTATCACCAACAAAACTACCAACTGAATCCTTCGCTTTCGTAGGTTTCTTCAACTTGACTGCATGCATATCATGTCCACAATAATAAAATGCCTTAATCGTTTCAAATAAAAATTAAAATTGTTTCATTTATATAAATAATATAATTAGGGAAATGAAATTAAAATCCATCCTCCTCATCCTTTGTGTCACTATAGCCATTCCATCTTTTAGCCAGACTAATCTATCGATTAAGGAGCCGTTACACGAATTGAAGTCCACTACACATCTGAAAGCCATAGAAACCTTTCATGTTAATGTGGATGGTGTAGGGAAAACTACAGTAACTTTGGCAATGGCGCCAGATTGGAATGATCCTGGAGATTTTTTATCTGTGACATTAAAGAATGAGCAGTATAATGTGACTTTTACTAATAGTGAAGGATGGGTGAAGATTCAGGATGGTAATTCAATTGCAGGTGATTTATTAACTCAAAGTACGGTTAATTCAAAAAATGCCATTGTTTGTCATTCAGATAAATATGATTATTTAGTACTTACAGGGTACACTTATGCCAGCTCTTATGGATTATTGACCGTTATAGATTTACGTAAAGGTGAAATTTTGGTAAATAGAAACATCAAGTTAATGTCCATTGATGAAAAAGGAGGAATGACCTTTGACTTTAATGGTCCAGTTTCACTTCACTAAAGGTTTCTAAGAAGTTGATGATAAAATCATTAATATATTTTTTGTGCTGATCACTCTCTCGTGCCACTAAAAAGTGCTTTCTCTTTAGTCCATGCTGCCCGATACGTTTAAAGCTCAACTCTTGAGGTAATTTAAATGCTTTTAATGCCCACAGAGGCATACATGTAACGCCCATGTTAGCGCTTACCATTTCCAGGGCCACTTCAGTTAGCGGTATGGCCGATATTTTTGAAGGAGTTACCTGATTAGGTTTTAGAAACTGTTCGTAAACTGATACTGTTTCGAGAGGAAAAGAGTGAATGATCAAGTGCAAATCCTGAAAATCCTGCGTATCCAGGAAATGTTTTTTGGCTAGTAAGTGCTCTTTATGCATAATGGCATAGATTTCATCTTCATAGATCTCAAAATTTACTAGCTTTTCATGATTTGGTTGGCGGGTGACTATAGCTATATCAATATCCTGAGAGAGTAGCTTGCTAATGGGGTGATGTGTGGCTTCCAGTATAAGATCTACCGTAATTTCTGGATATAATAAGCCCATTTTTTGGATAAAAGATGAGAGCCCCTGATAGAATGAATAGCATTCTGTACTCACTTTTATAAGTCCGGCTGAGCCCTTTCTTATCTCTTCAATATTCTTGAAGCCTTTTTCTATGCTATCTAGGATTTTATTTGCTAACTTATAGAGTGCCTGGCCCTCTTCAGTGAGCTCCCAGTTGTTCCTTGTTCTTAAAAATACCTTGAATCCCACCCTTTCTTCAAGTTCTCTAAGCTGGTGGCTAAGAGCAGATTGAGTGAGAAAAAGTTTTTCCGCAGAGTTAGCAATGCTGCCCTCATCTGCGATGGTTTTAATGAGTCTGAAATGCTTGATTTCCATGGAGACCAAGTTAATAAATATAATAATGTGACAGTTTGAGAATTTTTCAGCTATGGCTGAGAATACCTCATTTTCAGAACTAGGCCGGTGTAATACCTGAAATTACATTTGTACAACTTAAATCTTAAAACTATGCTAAGTCAAACTGAATTTTACGAATGCAAATTGAACTACGAAATGGATCCATCAGATCTATTTGATGCATTGGAAGCCGAAGAAGATGTAGTAGTTATCGACGCCAGAAAGGAATTTGGATATCGGAAAGAACATATTCCAATGGCCATCAATCTACCTCATAGAGAGATGAACGAAGAATCTACCAGTCATCTGGATAAATCAAAAACCTATGTGTGTTATTGCGATGGAATTGGCTGTAATGCTTCCACAAAAGCAGCACTGAATATGGCTCGTCTTGGGTTTAAAGTGAAGGAGCTCATTGGTGGTATTGCCTGGTGGAAATTAGATGGTTACGCTACTGAAGGTACTAATGGCACTTCTGGAGTAACCATGAGATGTGCTTGTTAACCTATGATTATTAGACCGGCGAAGATGAATGATGTTGCAGCAATAGCAGAACTATGTAAACAGCATGCTGAATACGAAAAGAGTGATATTGAGGTAGATCATTTGGCAGAAAAACTTTCCGAGCTACTATTTAAGAATCAAGTCATTCAATGTCTGGTAGTGGAGCAGGCGGATAATCTGGTAGGCTATGCTTCAGTTATGAAGCAATATTCTACCTGGCATGCCTGTTCCTATTTATATCTCGATTGCTTATACCTTCAAGAGGAGGCAAGAGGTAAAGGGTTGGGAATGAGATTGATGCAAGAGATATGGCAATTGGCCATAAAAGAAGAATGTGACCACATTCAGTGGCAAACCCCGAGTTTTAATAAAGCTGCCATTGGGTTTTATAAAAAGCTTGGAGCCGTTTCAAAGATGAAAGAGAGGTTTGTTTGGAGGTAATCATCATTGAATGTGCTAAGGAGACTTTGTTTGATATATTGGAAAATAAATTTGCTCATTAAGCCACATTTTTACATGTGACTTAATTAGCAAATTATTAATAAATTAAATCGTCTGGATCCCCATTTGATGCTGTACATCCATAAGAGCAACCAGCATAGTAGAAGGATTGTGCCGTATTCGCTGTCTGCATGTCTCCTGTGCTAGCATAAGTATCAAACCACACCTCGTGAGATTCCATTAAACAAATGTCATAACAGTTGGTATCCTTAAGCGCATTTGTATTGGTTTTGGATGTGGAAGTAAATTGACTACTTACAAATTTTACGCCTTTGCTTTTAATGGTGGTTTTAAGTCTATTCTCAAGCTTTTGATAAATGGTATTTGTGCCTCTGAAAAGAGCTTTTTCTTCAATAGAAGCTTGTTCCATAAATTCCTGAAAGGAAGAATAGCTGGCTGCCACCTGAGAAGCTTTAGTTATATTAAGTTGTGATAGATTCTCTTCTAATTGCTTTTGAATAGCCAAAATGTCTTGTTCTGTAAGTTCTTCACTTTCGAGTATTTGTTCTTCAGTTTCTTGACATGAGTAAATGAATAAGGTGGTTAAAAGGATTAGAAACGAAATTTTTAATGTTTTTTTCATTGTTATGGATTTAGGTGTAAAAAATTTCCAGAATTCTGGAAGTGTTAATTGTATTTAATACAATCTTGATCTTAATATCCCCTATTCAAAAAATGATTTTTTTTTAAACTCTAGAACTCTCAGCTATTATGGTTTGATGATAAGCTTTTACTATTACCAACTTGTGATAATAGTCATGCTACTTTAACGGATTATAAATTTTATTTTTTTAATAATATAATTAATTTGTTCACCAGTCTAGTTGGTGATCTATGAAAGCTCGAGAAACCTATCTTAAGGGTAAATCTGTATTTATTATATCTGTATTAGTTATAGCTGTAACTGTTATCACGATCTATGCCACCGGAATTAACTACAGCAGGAGCCTGACCAACAACTTTTATATTTCACTTGCGATTATAGGCTTTTCATTATTTTTATTCATGACTTATGGTTTATATAAGGGGCTAAAGCTTGTGAATGACATGCCTGAAATCAACAGTTATGAAATGGGAAGTATCATAACAGGGGCAGGAAGTATGCCCGAGTTTGGAGAGGTTGATGGGGATGATAATCCATTTACCAATTTGCTATTATCTATCCTTTGGTGGATTGTGATGAGTATAGTAATGTTGATACTGATGCTCGTGTTTGAATTTGTGCTCTGGATTTCGTTAATTCTAATATTAGCAATGCTCTATTGGGTGTTTTTTCGAGCTTTAAAGGCAGTGTTTTCCAGGTCTCCTCAAACTAGGGGGAGTTTTTCTGCTTCAGCAGCTTATGCTTTGGGTTATACCTTAATGTATACTGGGTGGATGTTTGCTGTAGTATTTATTTTCGATATAATCAGGTAGGTCAAAATCATTCAAAGATGAGATACTTAGTATTGTTCTTCATGCTTGTAACAATTTCTAGTGCGGTTGCGGCTAAAAACCTCAAGGGTAAAATATTCTATTTAGACGGCAGCGTTGAGGAGGTAAAATTCAGAATACCGGTTGACTTTCTTTCAGGTAATCCCAAATATCACATTATTCAGGAGGGAATGAAATATTATCAAGGAAACAGCCTTCGAAATCTGGATCCCAGTGGTGTGGATAAAGTGATACTCGCAAACAAAGATGAGATCATAACTATGGTGGTGGTTCCCAATTTTGACGGCAAAGGTGAGGTAATAAAAGGTGCTGGCTCAGAAATTTTCATAAGAATATTGAAAGAAGGCGCCCTAAATCTCTATGAGTTGGCTCAAACATTTAATACAGGTCCCATGATAGATGCCAATGGTATGGTCATGGGCGGAGGTCAATCCATTTCACATTTATATTTACTTCAGTTCTCAGAACAAGAATTGCACAGAATAGAAACACCATTTAAAAGAGAAATGGCAGAATACTTTAAAGACTGCCCCAAATTGGTGGCGCTTATAGAGAACAGGTATATCACTAAAAAGGACATTTTCCTGATGGTAGATTTTTATAATAACAGCTGCGTGGAGTAAGAGATAGATGATGATTTTTGCGGTCGATCAAAGTAGGTATACCTGCCACTAAGGACTTAAAAAGAGTCTGTTTTACAAAATCTTTCACCGCATGACTAAGTCTCTCTTGCCTTTGTTGGTGTTATCACCAACAAAACTACCAGCCTATCCCTTGGCTTTAGTAGGTGTCTTCATCTGCTACCCTTGTTTTTAATTGGATTTGCAGAACCTAGTATTTGTAATGCAATTATCACTTTCGCATTCCATAACTTCGGTTTCTTTACTTTTTTGCAGTCGATCAAAAAAGTAACAAAAAAATCTTTCTTGCTGCAAGGTCTTCCGAGAACACAGGCATTTCATAGATATGCCCTACCACTAAGGACTTGAGATAGGTCTGTTTTTCAATATTGTTTCACCGCACGACTGAGCAGCAAGATTTGTATTTATGCGTATTCTTGCCTTTTATGGTGTTATCACCAACAAAACTACCGGCCTAAATACCTAATCCTCGTCTGTGACGAGGATTTGTTGACAATGGCATTTGTAATGCCAGTGCGATCACCAAACCTTCACTTCAATGACCTTCCAAAGCCCAAATGTGTGAGCAAAACTAATAACCCAAAAGCACCTCCTGCTACGCAAACACCGGTCCACTGAAAGTGAGTCCAGGCCAGGCCGCCGATGAGGGTTCCGGTGGCGCCGCCAATGAAATAGAGAACCATGTACACAGTATTAATTCTGTTTCTTTCAGATGGATTTCCTTCGAAAATTATGGTTTGGTTGGTAATATGAACTGATTGTACGCCAAGATCCAGGAGTATAGCTCCGATGATTAAGCCTATGATGCTGGCATGAGAGAGGCCCAATATCACCCAGGAGATGGCTATAATTATTACAGCACCTATTACTATTTTGCTTTTGTCATGCTTATCTGCTAACCTGCCTACATAAGAAGCTGCTATGGCTCCCGCTATGCCTGCAAAACCAAATGACCCAGCAGCATCGCTACCCATATTAAAAGGTTCTCCTTCTAATAGGAAAACCAGCGTAGTCCAGAAAATACTAAAACTGGCAAAATCAAATGCTCCTCTTACAGCTGCTATTCGCAATCTAGGCCTGGTTTTGAACTGGTGAATGATAGATTTTAGTAACTGTCCGTAGTTGCCACTGAATTCTGGTTTAAGCGTCGGAAGTTTAATTTTCAGAAGGATCCATAATAAAACCATAATGCCGGCAGCAATGAAATACATGGACCTCCAGCCCAGGTGTGCTCCTACAAAGCCGCTTATAGTTCTGGAACCCAAAATTCCTACGAGCATTCCGGTCATCATAGTGCCGATGGATGCTCCTCTCTTTTCATCAGTAGCCAGCTGTGCTGCCATAGGAACGAATAGTTGAGGTAGTACCGAGCTTAGACCTATGAAAAAGCTGGCGATCATCAGCGTGACTAAATTTGGAGCTACAGCAGCTGCTAATAGTGCGGCGATTATAAATATGAAATCTGATAATATAAGCTTTTTTCGTTCGTATTTATCTCCTAACGGTACTATTAAGAAAAGCCCTACAGCATAACCAATTTGTGTAAGCATAGGAATGAAGCTGACCTCAGTCTCCGCCACATGGAATGATCGCGCCATTTCTCCTAGTAGTGGCTGGTTATAGTAATTATTAGCCACCACCAGTCCGGTGCTGGCTGCCATGAGTATAAGTAGTGATTTTGGTAATTTATTCGTAGTCAATTGATTGCGGTATTTTGAGCTTAACTAGCAGGCTGTGTCGCGGCTTTAGTTTTCATGGAAGCGAGCCACGAAATGAGGGCAGCTATTCCAATTACACTAAAGCCTAAATATCCATAACCCAGGTATTCTTCGGCGAAAGGCTGAAAAATGGCTACTGCGCTATAGCTTAGAAATGAGGTGACGAAATAGGTGCCACCTCCGGTAATGCCATTCGAAATACCCGCATAATCTGGAAATCGCGATAGGCAATGGGTGAAGAAGATGTTGAATATAAATCCGGCTGCAGCATGAATAACAAAAGCCGTGACAGAGAGGGAAAACAGATCCTGACCTAACCAACCTGCGAAAGCCATGATTACTCCCATAAGTATTTGTATGCCTAAAGAGGAAAATGATTTATTGCCGGGTCTATACTTTAACAGGGCCTTTGAGGTAAATCCACCCACCATCCAGCCTGCGCCAAGGAGTAATGATACGTAACCAGCCACTACTGGTGAATATCCCATTTCATGTTCTATAATAAATGGCCCAGACATGCTGTACATCATCACCAGGCCATAACTAATGCCGGTCATAGCTATACCTAGAGCAAAGTCCGGTGTGCGCAGCATATCAGCATAAGTTCTTAGGGTGGTCTTAATTTTTAATGCATGATATTTCTTAATGCTTTCTCCGGAAAAGATAAGTTCCAGAAAGAACATGAGCAATCCATATCCTGTAAGTACGTAAAAGTTGCTTCGCCAGCCATAATAATCTTCCAAATAGCCGCCAACAAATGGAGCTAATATAGGTGCAGCAGCCCAAACTATAGTCATAGTGCTGATCAGGTTTTTGCGCTTTTCACCTTCATATACATCAACAAAAAAGACACGCTTGCTCACTATGATAAAGCCAGTGGAAATTCCCTGAATAATGCGCATGGCTAAAATCAGGTTGATATTACTGGTGATAGCAATGCTTAAGCTGGCAGCACAGAATATTAGTAAGCAGATCAACGTTACTTTGAACCTGCCCAAGGCGTCAATAATACTCCCGGCAATGAACTGTGTAAGTCCATAGCTGATCAGGAAAAAGCTAAGCGTAAGCTGGATCTTACTTTCATCTACACCCAGGTTAGTAGCCATATGCGGCATAGAGGGGAGATAAATATCCGTAACTAATCCGGAGAGGGGTACTATTGAAAAGGCCAACAAAGTAGCTATCCCCTTGTTGGCTTCTGTAATCACTTTATTTTTCAGCATGTAAGTAGTTCACATCATTTACCAATAGATTCTTCCATCATAATCCGCCACACATTCATGGGAAGCCATTGGTCATAATTTTTCAAGTCTTTGTATTGAGGCATTTTTACTTTCTGTGGTATTTCGAAGAATGGTGTGTTGCCAGCCAGCTCTTTTCTCACCGCGGTGTAAAGATCGTCAAAATAATTTTGCATAAGCGTAATATCACTACGATCACCAATGGCTCTTACGTGTGCCATATACACCTCATCAAACTTTAGTTTTTGGATTTCCTTTAAATCTTCCACCCATCTTTTGGGTGAAGCATCGGGCAAATAGGCATATAATACGCGGTCAGGCACAACCAGATCAATAATGAACACACTATTGTGCTCTTGAAAGCGAAAGACTGTCATGCCATTTCCATGGTTGCGCCCATAATAGTGTAATTCCAGTGCTTTATTACCATGTTTGAATACCGCCTTATCTCCGCTCCAGGTGCTGTCAGGCATTATCACCTTGTCATTAGGCGTGATGTTTTCCTGCGCTTCGATGTGGCTTACAAAACGAGCTCCCTGGTCTTTAAATATCTTTCCACCAGTGATATGGTCCCAATGATTATGGCTGTAAAATACATGAGTAACTGGTTTGTCAGTCACTTTTCTTATAGCCTCCATTGTGGCAGAAGCATGCTTTTCATCTAATGGATCTATTACGATTACACCGTCATCAGTAATATAAAATAACGAGTACGTTCTGTCTCCCACCAGGTAAATGTTCTCCTTGGCTTTGATGGTTTCTATAGATTGGGAAAATAGGCTTGCCGGCACCACACCGACAAGCCCTAACACCAAACACACTAACCTTAAAAGTGTAATCCTCATTAGGTTAATTCTTTATAACTAGAGGCCGCATCTAGCTGCTCCATGTCTTCTGTAGATAATGACAATTCAGCAGCCTCAGTAAACGCCTGTAAGTGCTTGCTCTTGGTAGCACTAGCAATAGGTGCTGTTACCACTGGTTTGTGTAGCAACCAGGCCAGGGAAACACCCGCTTGAGAAACATTGTGTTTTTCAGCAATATCATCAAGGGCTGCTAATATCTCTTTTCCTTTTTCATCGAGATATTTTTCTGTGAAAGAAGCTCTTGCCTTACCTTTAAAATCTTCTTCAGACCTATACTTTCCGGTTAAAAAACCACTAGCCAAAGAGAAATAAGTGATCACGCCAAGTCCTTCATTTTTGCAGATTTTGGCCACCCCTTCTTCAAATTCTTGTCTGTCGTAAAGGTTGTAGCCAGGCTGGAACACCTCGTATTTGGGCAAGCCATCATTTTTGCTGGCATCTAAAGATGCAGTTAGCCTTTCAGGAGAAAGATTAGAAGCTCCAATGTATCTTACTTTTCCGGCTTTTATAAGTTTTTCATATGCACCTAATGTTTCTTCTACTGGAGTTTTGTCGTCATCCCAGTGAGTAAGATATAGGTCTATGTGATCTGTTTGCAATCTTTTCAAGGATGCATCCGCTGCTTTTAGAATATAGGCTTCCGTAAGGTCTTTATGACCCTGGCCCATGTCAGAACCTACTTTGGTTATGATATTTACAGCATCTCTATTGCCTCTTTCTTTTATCCATTTACCAATAATTTCTTCAGATTCACCACCGTTGTTGCCATCAGCCCATCGGGAGTAAACATCAGCGGTGTCAATGGTATTAAAACCTGAGTTAATCACCTGATCCAACATTTCGAACGACTCTTTTTCATTCAAAGTCCATCCAAACACATTTCCTCCAAATACTATAGGAGAAGTATATAAATCTGTATTTCCTAATTGTCTCTTTTCCATGTCTTTTAAATTTTAATTATTCAATTGAATTTACCACGCCGCCATCTACTCTTAGAGCGGCGCCGTTAGTTGATGATGAAAGTGGGCTGGCAATATAGGCTACCATGCTGGCCACCTCATCCACGTCTGCAAAGCGCTGTGTTAGCGAGGTAGGTCTTCGGTGTTCGAAGAAGTCCTTGATCACTTCATCCACGCTTTTGCCTTCATCTTCAGCCTGTTGTTCGAGAGCTTTTTTGTTGGCTCTGCTCCATGTAGGTCCCGGTAATACTGAGTTTACCGTAACGTTACTGCCTTTAGTGAGTCTGGCTAAGCCTCTTGAAATGGATAGTTGAGCAGTTTTACTCATACCATAATGAACCATTTCAGTGGGTATATTTAGCCCGGATTCACTACTGATGAAAATGATGCGGCCTTCATTTTTCTCCATCATTTTAGGGAAGTAATGCCTGGCAAGTCTTACCCCGCTCATCACATTGATCTCAAACATCTCAAACCATTGGTCGTCAGTGATGTCTGCAAAGTCTACCTGATTGAAAATTCCAACATTGTTAATCAGAATGTCTACATCAGGTATCGCTTTTAGTAGTTTGTCCACATCCTGCTTCTTGCTGAAATCAGCGGCAATTCCATTAATGTCTTCATTGCCAGTTTCTTGCCTCATTTGTTCCATGGCATCTACCAGGTCTTCTTGTTTTCTGCCATTAATAATGACAGACGCTCCCTCTTTAGCCAAATATCTGGCAATGGCATATCCTATTCCCGCTGTAGAGCCTGTTACTAAGGCCGTTTTATTTTCGAGTTTTAAATTCATTTTTTGATTGATTTTAAACCTAGAGCATATCCATTATAATCAGCAAATAGGTGCAGAATGGCGAAATAAAGGCCGTAGAATAATTGTATAGCTACTGCCGACCAGTTTTCCTGCAAACTTGATCCAAATATTAA
Organism: Fulvivirga ligni; assembly: GCF_021389935.1. Taxonomy (NCBI): domain Bacteria; kingdom Pseudomonadati; phylum Bacteroidota; class Cytophagia; order Cytophagales; family Fulvivirgaceae; genus Fulvivirga; species Fulvivirga ligni. The sequence goes on along the minus strand of NZ_CP089979.1, from coordinate 5,300,025 downwards.
GATGCATATGAGGAAAATGCCTGCCGTAGAGGTGGCCTTCATTTTCACACCAAGTAGCAACGCCAGACCTAATAATAATTCCACCACAGGAAGTGCCGTGGCGAAGTATTTCACAAACTCATATTTTAGAATAGTGCTCTCAAAAGAACTAGCCATTCCATTAGCAAAAGCTTGTAGTTTAGGCAGTCGCACAAGACCATGGCCCAGAAAGCTGAAGCCAATGGGTAGGCGTGCCAAAGCATATGCTGATTGTTGGTTGCTCATAGATTTATTTCTTAAAAATACTTTCAATGTTATAACGCTGAAGCATCTTTAACGTTTAGGTAAATATCTAAGGCTTTTATGTAAAAAGACATGAAGTTTTATAATGACTAAATATCAGGATAGATGAGGAGATACAATCAATTTGAAGACTTGGTGGTGACAGATTTTGAAGTGGATGAGTGGCCGCACCCCAGGCATAATCATAATCACTTTGAAATAGTATTTATTGCTAAAGGTTGTGGTAGGCACCTACTCAATGACATTGACTTTCATTATAAGAAAGGTGACCTGTTTCTTCTCGGTCCGGACGATGAGCACGAGTTTAAAGTAAAGCAAACCACGAGGTTTATCTATTTTAAGTTTACCAAATTGTATTTCAATGCCCATGCAGATCTGCCCCAGCCTGGTGAGTGGAATAAAGATGTAGACCATTTGCTCAACTACCCAGAACGCAAAACCGGAAGCCTGCTTAAAATTAAAGAGGATAAGATAATGGTGCATCAGCTCATGGAGATGTTGGTGGCTGAGTATGAAAGCAGCAGATTATTGAATAAAAGGGTGGTTTTTCAAATCTTCAGTATAGTTATGCTTATTCTGAAACGCAACAGCCATGCTTGTAGCTCCATTGCTGTCCAGAAATCATCAGCCCGCGGTATGGCCCAGGAACTGATTGAGTATATAGAGCTCCATATTTATGATCCGGCTAAGCTCACTTTGAAATCTATGTCGGATCATTTTAACTACTCTTCTAACTACATGGGGATGCTTTTTAAGGAAAAGGTGGGTACAAGCCTTAGAGAATACGTTAATGATTTTAGACTTCAGCTCATAAAGCAGCGGTTATCTCACGGTACCGTAGCTCTAAAACAAATAGCCTCAGAGTTTGGCTTTGTAGATGAGAGCCATTTGTATAAGTTTATTAAAAAGAATAATTTGAGGTAAAGACCATGGCATGTCTAAAATCTCACCGAAACAAAAGTTATTGCTCTCATTGGGGCTGGCCGTAATTATCTTGATATCCACCTTTTATTTGGCATTAATTGAAGTTGGTTGGTCGGCTGTACATAATTATTGCGTTTTTCTCCATTGGCCTTTTTTCTATGCCGGCTTTTACGACGGCCAGGGTGAGATGCTCGTAACAATTCTTCTCTGGTATGCTGCTCTTTTGGCAATTTTTACCAATCTCTTTTTATTGATGTGGAAGGTGTTCCTGTCGAAAGATTAATGGCTTAATTTTTGATTAAAGAATGAAAAAATATTGTTTTAACTAAAAATTAATGATGATTCGTCTCCTTGTTATCTGCGCTTGCCTCTGTATTGGTTTTATTGCGAAAGCTGATATTGCTCCTCGAGTACTCCTAAAGCTATCAGTGGAGACTCAAGATGGTGAAAAGGCAGAGGGCTATGTATATTCAAAAATTTTGACTAAAAATATTGTCAATTTTACCTTACAAGAAGCTAAGGTTCATGCCTATCTATATTTCGAGACAGAGATGAATGCTAATGATCAACGAAGTATACTTCAGAATGAAATGGAAATATATCAAATTGGCGAAGTTGAGCTATGTAGTTATTCAGTTGTTTATTTACAATCACCTACAAAGGAAGCTAAAGCTAAAATAAATGCTTTTCAAGCCTTTCTATCAGAAAATGAATCAGGATTCGTAAACTGGGATGCCTTTACACCTCGGTTTAAAACATACCTTAAAGAATTAAAAGCGCTCAATATTCTTGTATTATCCTTTTGCACATGCTAGTCAATAATTAGAATTCAAATAAATCTCTTGCAGTAAAATTTTTTTATCTATATATTTAAGTAAATTAAATATTATGAAATCAAAAGAATACATAAAGGGCACCATCAAAACCATAGTACTTAAGCTATTGGCGGATGAGAATCGCATGTATGGTTATGAGATCAGCCAGCGGGTAAAAGAACTCTCAAAGGGTGAGATAGAGCTTACTTACGGCGCATTGTATCCCATTTTATACAAGCTCGAAAATGATGGCTTACTTATTACTACCAGTGAATTGGTAGATGGCAGAGCCAGAAAATACTATTCGTTGAATGAAAAAGGAAAGGAGCTGGCAAAAGAGAAGGTATCTGATCTTCAGCAGTTTACTAACATCCTTAATGACATTTTAAAGCCGGGAAAGAACCCTGAATTTGGTTTAGAAGCGTGGGGAGTATAGAGCAATCAATAAAAATTCAGGTGGAGCACTACCTGGATAGCCAGGGATTAGATTTTAAACCTTTGAGGCAGGAGATGTTGGATCATTTCCTCAGTGACATAGAATACTACGAGCAGCAGGGCCATACCCAGCAAGAGGCATGGAACATCATAAAAAAAGATATACCTGAACATCATTTCACTCAAATTCAAAACGAAACTATGGAAGCCATTAAAAAAAGATTTAACTGGGCTACGGGACTAACCTACCTTTCTTTAGCTCTATTGCTGGCATCTTCAATATTCAAAATACTCCACCTACAAGGTGCGGGTATGTTGTTGCTTTTTGCATTTGCCACTATGGCCTTATCATTTTTGGTAGGCACGGTATCCGGTATTTATTTGCATAAAGATAAAAAGGGAAGGGCGCTGTCACTCGGTGTAGTGTTAGGGATTACCCTTTTCTTACTGTCCTGGTCATTTCAAATCTTACATTTACCAGGTTTTTTTGAGTTAAGAGTTGCTTCAATTGTTTGCCTGGTGATTATCTTTCCAATTATCACTCAACATTTCACACGGCAGGGAGCATCAGAAGATAATATTCTTTTCTATCTGCATCAAAAATACAGACCTGGTATAGAAAGGTTCTTGCTAATACTTTTAACCTTCGGATTAGTTATGTGGCTTAGCCAGTTTGGAGTAGGGGAGAATCCCGGTGCCTTTGTAATTTCTGTGGTCGTAATTTATGGAGCGGGCCTTCACTTCTTTGCTTTGAACTGGTATGATATTCAATTGAGAAGCAAAGTTTATAAGCTGTTATTAGTGGTTGGTTTCTTTGCTTTTATACTTCCCATAGCAGCCATTTTTCCTCCCACTGTGAGAGTAGGAGTTGCTGCGGCCTTTTATCTAATTGGTATTGTGTTGTGCTTATATAACACTTCCAAAACCGATTTCATAAGCTATGGTATGCTTACAGTAACAGCGGTCTATGTGCTGCTCTGGAGTTTGATTTCTATGGGTACTTTAGCTGAAGGAATGTATAACATAATATTTAATCTGCCCTTGTTGGTAGTATTTTTAGTAGGGTTAATTCTGGTGAGAAAAAAGCCTATAACCCGCACTTTCTTAATGATAGTGATAGCCCACTATCTCATTTCATTTCCTCAATCTTTGGAATTGTTCTGATAGCATTATTCTATATAAGTGGAAGAGGCAGTCTCAAAAGTAGCATTTAGATAAATTAGTTACTCTTGAGGCTGCCTCTTCTGCCTTTCTTTAAATTTATATTCCGGCTTTAGTACGAAGTTAGCGCTAAGCCCAGATTTACAGAGAACATGTTTATGCCCATGTCTTGCTTTTCGCTAGTGTTGCCGCCGCCATCATAAAAATATCCGTATTCAGAGATTTGGTCTACACTCTGATGTTTCCACCCAGCTGATAATAAGATGAGAAAGTTTTCTGCTTTCCACTGTAATCCAGCGCCTACTTCCATCACCATTTTACCTTTTATGGAGTTAAAATTAGCTCCCGGTTTCTTCCACGCTTTACTTTCACCAATAGATCCGTAGATAAACGGGCAGTTATGATAACTTTTTAAAGCGGCCTTGTAGTATAGTGATAATGAGGCTACTTCAAAATCTATGAAGTTAGTGTAACCCATATCTAATCCCACCTGAGCCCATGGTTTAAACTGATAAACTGTAATAGCTGATAATGAATAGCCCGATGAATACCTGTTATCAGAGTTGTCATCTAAAGCGCCCGATATTTGAATAGAGGGAATAATTTTTCGGTAATTTTTATTATCCCATTTCAAAGTGTCCAGTAATGCTCCGAAAGCTTTTTTTGTGGAATTACAATAGCTTATATATTCAATGCTGTTCTTTGGTAGGACTATTTCTTCACTCTCAACCATAAGATGAACCTTTTGGTCAATCTGGTTAATTCTACCTTTGAGAACACCATTGTTTTTAATATAAACTTTGTCTTTCTGAGCGAAAGTGGCAGTAGTTGCCATTAACAGTGCTACGAATAAAAAGAATCTCATTAATTAGAGGCTTTGATTTGAATTTTGCTTAAAAATTTGATGTCATCCATGTTAGAGTAATCATATTGATAAAGGCCGTCTTCACCGATCATCATCGCTACATTATTGAATGGAATAATGTCAAACGCCTGAATATCTTTATAATGTTCTATCATATTAGAACCAATAGTAAGAGGATCTTCAGCGTTGAAGATTTTTAGTCCATCATTGCCGTCACAAATGAATAACACATTACCATCTTTACCCAGTCCGTGAGGATTAGTCAGTTCGTATGTTTTCAATAGTTTAGGATTAGAAAGGTCCGCTATATCAATTACTTCCAATTGATTGGTAAAACCCTGGCATCTTGATCCAGATCTCAATGTTACATAGGCATACTTATCATCTACCACTACAGGGTCACAACTTCTTATGTGCTCATAATTGGATAATAGTTGTGGTGAAGCAGGGTCTTGCGCAAGATCCATAATGTACATACCGCTGCTTGAACCAATGAAGAGTTTGTCACCTTTCGGGAAAATGGTTTCAATATCCCAGTTTACCTCAGTTTCAGTAGCGCTTGAAGGTGCCGCAGGATTTGACACATCCATACTTTTGATCCAGCTATTATCAAGGGTATACAGGTAGTTGCCAGCTAATGCAAAGCGAGCCATTGATCCGCCAATACCATTTGTTGATGGTGGCGCTGAAAAGTAGTCACCGCTATTTTCAAAAGCATATACCATTCCATCGTCCGCATATCCCCATGTTTCATAATATTGACCGTCACAATCACTCCTATTTACCGTCTGAGCATCACTCAGTTCCCACCCGGTAACTACACCGCGTTCAGGGTCAGTATAAACTCCATAGGAATTATAGTTAGAAAATACATTTTCTCTTCTTGCTACTTCGTGAATATTGTCAAGGTCGCTGATGTCTATCACTACTAGGTCAATGTAGCTGTCACTATACAGCATGTCTCCTTTTACCGCCAGATCAAATGCTCCTGGTACAGTAATGAAGCCTACGTTAATGGGGTTTGATGGATCATGATTATCTATAATGTGAATGCCCTTGGCAGGTTCATTGATAAAAAGATAGTTGTCCTTAAAATACATCTTCCCGACACTCTCCACAGTGGTAGGGTCGGTAAGCTGTACTGAGCTTCTTATATCTTCCAATGGGGTGAACACTGGTTCATAAGAATAAAAGGTTCTGCTAGATTTACAGGTGTCTTCACAGGCAGTTATAACACTTAGTAGAATGATTAGGCTTGTGAGAAGTTTTGATGTTTTCAGTATAGATTTTTTCATGGTATTTATGGCTTTGATTATTAGACACATCAATTCACAAAAGCGTTGGTTGGTCTTGTTGTGAATCTAAATTCAGATGCTTTTTTTGACCCGGTAAATGTTTAGTTTTGCAGCACAATAATAAACATCACGCCATGGCGCCTTCAATTCCCTTCAAAACATATATTTTATCATTCTTCCTGCTTTTGATTAGTGTTTTCAACACGCAAGCACAGATTTTTCAACAAGCGAATACCCAGGATGAGAACAAGGACACTGAAATACCTGCTGATTCTCTTGGGCGTAGATCTCCGCAGGGCACGGTGAACGGCTTTATGGATGCTGTTTCTCAGTATAAATATAAAAGGGCCATTGGCTACTTCGATCTGAAAGGAGGATTCGAGGATCAGGAAGAGGCGATAGACCTGGTTAAAAGTCTTATTATCATGCTAGATCAAGGCGGCACCATATTTCCTAATGCATGGATCAGCGATAAACAATCGGGGTCCAGAGACGATGGACTTCAGGCGGATTTGGATCGTGTAGGCCGCATTAGTGCCAATGGGAAGAGCTTTGATCTGATATTAAGAAAACAAAATGATTCAGACGGATTTCCGGTATGGCGCTTCAGTACAGAAACGCTTCAAAATATTGCCTCAGTAAAAGATGACTTCAAGGATCCTTTAATCAACAGGTTCATGCCGTCATTCCTTGATAATAAAAATCGCTTTGGTTTCGCTGCGGGTCAGTGGCTGGCTATTATGTTTATTGTGGCCTTATCTTACTTTTTAGCGGTTTGGTTATCGAAAGGGCTGGTATTTTTTGTGAAAAAGGTTTGGAAGAAAGCACGTACAGCCCCCACAGAAGGTATTATTGATGCTTTTAGTTTGCCCTTAAGACTTTACTTAACTATAGCGCTATATCTTAAGGTGTCTCAAATGATAGGAATTTCTGTCATTGTAAGACAGCAATTTAGCTACGTTACGGTGATTGTGTTTTGGGCTGCGGTACTACTATTGGTATGGAGAATTGCTGACTTTATCACCCGTTTTAGTGAAGATAGAATGAGTCTGAGGGGGAATCTGGCAGCGGTAAGTGCTATTATGTTCTTAAGAAGAGCATTCTATATTGCCATAATTATTACAGGTATCATACTCACGCTTAGTACTTTAGGGTTTGATATCACCACATGGTTGGCAGCGTTAGGCATTGGAGGTATAGCCATAGCCTTGGGAGCTCAAAAAACGGTGGAAAATTTCGTAGGTAGTGTCACCCTCGTTCTGGACAGACCAATAAGAGTAGGAGACTTCTGTAAGGTGTCCGATACTACAGGTACCGTGGAGCAGATTGGCATGCGCTCTACAAAGATCAGAACGCTTGATAGAACTATTGTCACTATTCCTAATGGTGAGTTTTCATCATTAAAAATTGAAAATTACACCCAGCGAGATATGTTTTGGTTTCACCCTGTACTTTCTATGAGGTATGAAACTACACCCGATCAGATGCGATACCTGTTGGTGGAAATTAGAAAATTGCTTTACGCTCATTCCAGAGTAGAGCCAGATCCTGCCAGAATCAGATTTACCGGATTTGGAGCCGATTCATTGCCGCTTGAAATTTTTGCTTATGTGAAAGCAGTTGATTTCAATGAATTCCTGGGAATTAAGGAGGATTTGTTGCTCCGTATTATGGATATTGTTGAGGAGAGTGGTACTGGATTTGCCTTCCCGTCACAGACAATCTATATGGCTAAGGATGAGGGTGTTTCACCTGAAAAAGCAGAGAAAATTAAAGCCAAAGTGGATGAATGGCGCAAGCAGGGGATCATGGAAATACCTGCATTTGATCCGGAAACCATTGACGCTTTAAAGGGAAGCATAGAGTTTCCTCCGGAAGGCTCTAGCCAGAGAGAAAAAGAGTAATAACTCAGCGAGGTGCTAATTAGAAAAGAAATATTTACATTTACACCAGTAAAGTTCTTTACGTAATTTCATCAAACGGAAAAGGTTGCACTTAACGTGGATTAATAGGGAATCTGGTGAGAACCCAGAGCTGTCGCGCAACTGTATTTAACCTAAAGGTTTTTATCCTTGTGTTCCACTGTTCTGAATTTAGAATGGGAAGGACGATAAAAGCTGTTATAAGTCAGGAGACCTGCCTGTTCCGCTATGACTTTGCTTTCGCGATCTGAAGCTCTATGTCAGGTATGATGCTATGGTTATTGTACAGGCAAAGTGCGTCTTTTTCAATGATCTATAGCTTCTCACTTCTCATATATCCTCAGTCCTAAAAGCAAGGACGAAATTCTGCAAACGAACTTTTAGAAATCATTTTTTACTAAAAGTTATCACAATGCAAACACACATTCTTGGTTACCCGCGTATTGGTAGCCAGCGTGAACTGAAAAAGGCCTCTGAAAATTATTGGGCCGACAAAATTACCTTAAAAGAGCTGCTGGAAACGGCTGCTAGTATAAGAAAAGGTAATTGGGAGCTCCAGCGTGCAGCTGGAATAAACCTCATTCCTTCTAATGATTTTTCTTTCTATGATCAGGTACTAGACATGACCATGGTGGTAAATGCCATACCTGAAAGATATCATGACGTAATTCTAAAAGAAGGTAAAACTGAACTTGACCTCTACTTTGCCATGGCCAGAGGCTACCAGAAAAATGGCCTGGATATCACAGCCATGGAAATGACCAAATGGTTCGATACCAATTACCATTACATAGTTCCGGAATTCACTAAAAATCAGAAGTTTAAGCTGTTTTCTTCGAAGATTATTGATGAGTTTAAAGAGGCAAAAAGAGAAGGGATAATCACCAAACCGGTGATCATAGGGCCTGTTTCTTTCCTGCTATTGGGAAAAGAAAAAGGAGAGGATTTTAACAGGCTTGATTTAATAGATAGTCTATTGCCCGTTTATCTGGAGTTATTAACTCAATTAGTAGCGCAAGGTGCCGAATGGATTCAGTTTGACGAACCATATTTGGCTTTGGATATCGATGAGCAGGCTAAGGCAACCTATGCAAAAGTTTACAAGGCCATCCATCAGCACTTTCCTAAGTTAAACACCTTGGTAGCCACTTACTTTGAAGGCTTAAGGAGCAATGTAGACCTAGCAGTGTCGTTGCCGGTAAAAGCGCTTCATATCGATTTGGTAAGAGCACCAGAGCAATTAATCTCTGTATTGCATAAAGCACCTATAGACCTTACCATTTCTTTAGGAGTGGTAGATGGTAGAAACATTTGGAAAAATAATTTCAGTGAAAGTATTGAGATCATAAAAATGGCCATCAATCAAATAGGAGAGGATAAGGTAATGATAGGCACAAGCTGTTCACTGCTGCACTCTCCTTGCGACCTGGATCATGAGAATAAGGAAGAGACACTCACCCCGATTATTAAATCCTGGTTGGCATTTGCAAAACAAAAAGTAGAAGAGGTAGCTCAGCTTAAAAAACTGGTTCTAGGAAATGCTACCACGGGCCTGGAGGAGCTTTCGGCCAATAAACATGCGCATGAAATAAGGCAAAATTCCAGCCTAATTCATAATGCAGATGTCAAGAAAAGAGTATCGAATATTATAGAATCGGATGCCCGTAGAGGTAGTAAATTCGAGGCTCGTAAAGTGGCTCAACAGCAGGTACTTAACTTGCCGCTGTATCCTACTACTACCATCGGATCTTTTCCCCAAACTAAAGAAGTAAGAAGCTGGCGTTCACAGTTTAAAAAAGGTTCTATTTCAGAAAAGGAATATAATGAGCTTTTAGCAGAGGAAACTTCCAGAGCTATAGAATGGCAGGAAAATATTGGCTTAGACGTTCTCGTTCATGGTGAATTTGAGCGGAACGATATGGTAGAGTACTTTGGAGAACAACTTCAGGGCTTTGTGTTTACTCAAAATGGATGGGTACAAAGCTACGGTAGTCGCTGTGTGAAGCCGCCAATTATTTATGGAGATGTCAGCAGGCCGGAAGCGATGACTGTAAAATGGAGTACCTACGCTCAGGAACTGACAGATAAGTTAGTGAAAGGAATGCTTACTGGTCCTGTGACTATTTTGCAATGGAGTTTCGTAAGAAACGATCAGCCCAGATCTGTTACCTGTAATCAAATAGCGCTGGCAATCAGAGATGAGGTGGAGGACCTGGAAGATGCCGGCATTAAGGTGATTCAAATTGATGAACCAGCCATCAGAGAAGGGCTGCCTTTACGTGAGTCTGATTGGAAAGAATACCTGGATTGGGCCATTAAAGCCTTCCGATTATCTTCTTCCGGTGTGAAAGATGAAACGCAGATTCATACGCACATGTGCTATTCTGAATTTAATGACATCATCGAAAGCATAGCAGATATGGATGCTGATGTTATCACTATTGAATGTTCACGCTCACAGATGGAGCTTCTAGACGCCTTCGTTCAGTTCAATTATCCAAATGACATAGGGCCAGGAGTTTACGACATCCATTCTCCTAGAGTTCCGAACAAGTCTGAAATGGAAGAACTTTTAATTAAAGCTAAAAATGTGCTGCCAGAAGGCCAGCTTTGGGTAAATCCTGACTGTGGTTTAAAGACCAGAGGCTGGGAAGAAACCAGAAAAGCTTTAGTTGAAATGGTAAGTGCAGCTCAGGCTATGCGCGAAAAAGTAGCAGCAAGCGTTGAGTAAGCTGGAATAATGCCCAGACATGAAGATAAATATTGCCCACGATGTAAAACACTCTTTGAGTGTAAGGTGGGCAATGTTTCTCAGTGCCAATGTAGTAAAGTGGATCTGAACCAGGAAGAGCGCCATTATTTGGCTCAGAAATATGGAGATTGCCTCTGCGCCAGTTGTATGACGCTTTTGAAGTCAGAGTACAATGTGAAAAAATATAAAGAGGCCATCAATAAAATATTAAACGGCTACGGCGGCACATAAATCAACTTTTTAGAGCATCCTGAAGCTGTATTTCTAACAACTGGTTTCAGGATGCTTTTTATTTCTAAATCTATTGCTTACCTTGGAGGCATCACTTTAGGGGTGCCAATAGAGGCTGAGAAATACCCTTCGAACCTGATCCCGGTAATGCGGGCGCAGGGAAAAGTAGCGAAATATCATATCTTATATTGAATTGCTGTCTGGTAATTCATCCTCGTTATTTCATCTCTGAAGTGCATGTATCTAAACTTAGATTTTATGGACTTCACTATCAACAACGAAAAATTTTCTGTAGACCAGGATTCTTTGACCCTTCAACAGGTTTTAGCGCTAAAAGGAATTGATAATCTGCCAGGAATAGCTGTGGCTGTGAATCAGCAGGTGGTACCGCGGACCGCCTGGAATGAAAAGTCTGTAGAGTCTCATGATCAATTATTAATCATTACCGCTACCCAAGGCGGTTAAAAAAACAGAATTATGAGAGGAACTGACAAAACTCCGGGCGCGGAGAGTATAACCCGCGATCCTTTTCCTAAATCCCGAAAAATTTATGTGCCGGGTAAGCTACATGATATTCAAGTGGCCATGCGTGAAATCACGTTAAGCGATACTACGGCCAGATTTAGCCCTGAGGCACCGGTAGAGAAGAATCCTCCGGTAACGGTTTATGACACCAGCGGACCATACACTGATCCAGAAGTGGACATAGATGTGAAGAAAGGGCTTCCCAAACTCAGAGAGCAGTGGATAGCAGATAGGGCTGACACTGAGATGCTTAGCGGTATTTCTTCTGAGTATGGCAAGCAGAGACTCAATGATAGTAAGCTGGATGATCTGCGATTTTCGTACCTAAAAAATCCATTGAGAGCGAGAGAAGGTGAAAATGTTACTCAGCTTCACTATGCCAGGCAAGGCATCATCACGCCGGAGATGGAGTATATAGCTATCAGGGAAAATCAGCGTATTGAGCAGTGGAATCACCTGAATGCACAACATCCGGGAGAAAGCTTTGGAGCAAATACGCCCAAAGAACTGATCACGCCAGAGTTTGTGCGTGAAGAAGTGGCAAAAGGAAGGGCCATTATTCCTGCCAATATCAATCATCCAGAGGCGGAGCCTATGATCATTGGAAGAAACTTTCTGGTAAAAATCAATGCCAATATTGGTAATTCCGTGGTCACTTCCAGCATAGAGGAAGAAGTAGAAAAGGCGGTTTGGGCTTGTCACTGGGGTGCCGATACCATTATGGACCTTTCTACCGGTAAGAATATCCATGAAACACGAGAATGGATCTTAAGAAATTCACCAGTGCCCATTGGTACTGTTCCTATCTATCAGGCTTTGGAGAAGGTGAATGGTAAGGCGGAAGATCTCACCTGGGAGATATTTAGAGATACTTTAATAGAGCAGGCCGAGCAAGGGGTGGACTATTTCACCATTCACGCTGGCGTACGACTTAAGTATGTGCCGCTAACCGCCAAAAGAGTGACAGGAATTGTGTCCAGAGGTGGTTCTATCATGGCCAAGTGGTGCCTGGCGCATCATAAAGAGAGTTTTTTATATACTCACTTTGAAGAGATCTGTGAAATCATGAAGGCATATGATGTGTCTTTCTCCTTGGGAGATGGTCTAAGGCCGGGTTCTTTGGCTGATGCCAATGACATGGCGCAGTTTGCCGAACTGGAAACGTTAGGTGAGCTTACCAAAATAGCCTGGAAGCATGATGTACAGGTAATGATTGAAGGCCCAGGTCATGTGCCGATGCACATGATCAAGGAGAATATGGAAAAGCAGCTGGAAGCCTGTGATGAAGCTCCTTTTTATACTTTAGGCCCGCTTACAACAGATATTGCTCCTGGTTACGATCACATTACTTCAGGTATTGGAGCCGCCATGATTGGCTGGTATGGTTGTGCTATGCTTTGCTATGTTACACCCAAAGAGCACCTGGGCTTACCCAATAAGAAGGATGTTAAAGATGGTGTAATCACTTACAAAATAGCGGCGCATGCGGCAGATTTGGCAAAAGGACATCCGGGAGCGCAGTATAGAGATAATGCCCTGAGCAAGGCCAGGTTTGAATTCAGGTGGGAAGACCAGTTTAACCTTTCCCTGGATCCAGATACGGCCAGCCAGTTTCATGATGAAACACTACCAGCCGAAGGAGCCAAAGTTGCTCATTTCTGCAGCATGTGTGGGCCTAATTTCTGCTCTATGAAAATTACTCAGGATGTGCGTGATTTTGCCAAAGAAAACAATCTGACTGATGAGAGTGCATTAGAAAAAGGTATGAAAGAAAAGGCCGCTGAATTCAATGAAAAAGGAGGCGAAATTTATCTGGAACAATAGCGATGAAGTTGGTGGTAATAACCGGCGAAAAGACCTGTGAACAGGAGGTGGAAACCTTGCTGGAAATATTAAAACTGGGAGTCAGGGTGCATGTGCGGAAGCCAGGTTGGCCTGATTCCGTTTTAGAAGCTTACCTGAGACAGATACCTGAGAGATTTTCAAATCAAATGTCATTGCACGGTAGCGTTCAATTGGCTGAGAAATTCGGTATGGGTCTACACCTGAAAAGCGATCAGCAAAAGCCGCATGATTGGAGTGATATGATTTCCAAATCTTTTCATAGAGTAGAAGAGATACTCGAATACGCTCATGCGTTACATTACGGCTTTTTGAGTCCAATTTATGATAGTATTTCTAAACGCGAGCACTATGCTGGATTTACTAAGGAGCAATTAGAATTGGCTGTGCCTTCTATGCAGCAAAAGATGCAGCTTTATGCCCTTGGTGGTATAACTCCCGATAAATTGGATGAGCTAAAAATGACCGGTTTTTTAGGCGTAGCCATTATGGGTGCTATTTGGAGTCATAATAGAATGGCGGATAGGATGAGAACAATGGAGAAGTTTATTAGCCATGGATAAGTCGTTGCTCACCATAGCAGGATTAGACCCTAGTGGAGGAGCTGGCCTGCTGGCGGATGTTAAAACTTTTCATCAGTTCGGAATGAATGGTTTTGGCGTATGTACGGCTATTACTTACCAAAATGAAAGTGAGTGTTTGGGACTTCAATGGATGAGTCTGGGTAACATTTTGGACCAACTCAGGCCATTGAGCAACTATCAGGTGGAGGCTGTGAAAATTGGGTTGGTAGAGAACTTGGAGGTTTTGCAAAAATTGCTCGCATTTGTTAAATCCAAGTTTCCAACGGCTCAGGTGGTTTGGGATCCAGTGATAAAGGCTTCGGCGGGTTATACCTTTCATGATGCCTGGTCAAGGCCGTTGCTTGTGGAGGTAATGGCTATGGTCGATGTAATCACTCCTAATCAGGAAGAAGCGGAATTTTTGAGCAAAATGCTGAATGTTAAGTCATTAGAAAGGCTTGATGCAGATGTGGCAGTCATTCTCAAAGGAGGTCATGCTGATGGAATATTGTCGGAAGATGTGCTTTTAAGAAAAGACAATGCTCCGTTTTACCTCCAAAGCGAGCGGTTAGCAGGTAAATCCATTCACGGCAGTGGTTGCGTGTTTTCCTCTGCACTGGCCGCCGGATTGGCCAAGGATCAAACCTTGGAAGGGGCCTTCCGACAAGCAAAATTATATGTATTTGAATTATTGAAACAATCAAACACTGCTTTAGGGCAGCACCATTTATTATGATAGACCGTTTACATTACATTTCTCAGGAAGGCCCCAACGGAGAGACTCATGCTGAAATGGTGCAGTTGGCTTGCCAGGCAGGCGTGAAATGGGTACAGCTCCGCATCAAAGATCAGTCTGTCGAGGCTATTCTAAAACAAGCTCAGCAGGCCCGAGACATTTGTAATGATTATGATGCCCGGTTAATTATCAATGATCATCCTGAAATTGCCAAACAAGTGAATGCCGATGGTGTACATCTGGGGCAGCAGGATATGGATGTACAAGATGCCAGAAAGTTATTGGGTGATGATTTCATTATCGGTGGTACCTGCAACACTTCTGACCAGCTTTTAGAGCTGATCAATAAAGGAGTGAATTATGTCGGCCTGGGGCCTTTCAGGTTCACTTCCACCAAAAAGAAGCTGAGCCCAATTCTTGGCTTGGAGGGCTATGAAAGTATCATTAAACGGATGCGTCTAGTAGGCAGAGAAATTCCTATCATAGCCATTGGCGGTCTTGATTGGGAGGATATTACAGGTTTAAGAGCAGCGGGAGTTCACGGTGTGGCAATGGCTTCAGCCATAAATTATGCCGTAGATGCTCGTGCTGTGGTGGATCAATTAAACAAAGTATTACATGGAGAATTTACAAATAGCAGATAGAACGTTTCACTCCAGGCTCATATTAGGGTCTGGTAAGTTCAGCAGTGCAAAATTAATGCGTGATTCCATTCAGGCTTCTGGAACAGAGTTAGTTACGGTAGCTTTAAAGCGGGTGGACATGCAATCGCAGAACGATAGTATGTTAGAAGCGGTGGGCGAGGTAGGGCTTTTACCCAATACGTCCGGAGTAAGAACGGCTTCGGAAGCAGTGTTTGCCGCAGAGTTAGCTCGGGAGGCTTTACAGACCAATTGGCTCAAACTGGAAATTCACCCAGACCCGAAATACCTGCTGCCCGATCCGGTGGAGACCTTAAAGGCAGCAGAAGAATTGGTGAAAAAAGGGTTCATTGTAATGCCATATATCCATGCTGATCCTGTGTTATGCAAGCGGCTGGAAGAAGTAGGTGTGGCTTGCGTAATGCCTCTGGGTGCACCTATAGGAAGTAATAAGGGCTTGAAAACTGCTGATTTCCTGGAGATTATTATTGAGCAGAGTCAGGTGCCGGTGGTGGTAGATGCGGGCATAGGAGCACCTTCGCACGCTGCCGCGGCCATGGAAATGGGTGCCGATGCGGTGCTGGTAAACACAGCCATAGCGGTAGCTCAAGACCCTGTGAATATGGCTCTGGCTTTCAAACTCGCAGTGGAGGCAGGAAGAATGGCCTTTGAATCTAAATTAGGTGCGGTAAGCCATGCGGCCAGCGCCAGTAGTCCATTAACCTCATTTGTAGATGCCTAGTTTTAAAGACACTTTTCTCAAGTACGATTGGAATCAGATCAAGCATGATATCTACACCAAGCAACCGGCTGATGTGGAAAGAGCGTTAGTGAAAACTCATCGAAATCTGGAAGATTTTAAGGCGCTGATCTCTCCGGCAGCAGATGCCTATTTGGAAGATATGGCCAGGCAAAGTAAGGCGCTCACTTTACAAAGATTTGGGAATAATATACAGCTTTTTGCGCCCATGTATTTGTCTAACGAATGCCAAAATATATGCACCTATTGTGGTTTTAGCTTAGGTAATAAATTACCTCGTAAAACCCTGAACCCTAATGAAATAGATAGGGAAGTGGCAGCCTTGCAAAGCATGGGCTTCAAACATATTTTGTTAGTTACAGGTGAAGCTAATAAAACAGTGGGGCTGGAATACTTTAAAAAAGTGCTTCGACAAATTCGGTCAGATTTTGCCCATATCAGCATGGAGGTGCAGCCGCTGGATGAAGATGAATACCGGCAGCTCATTCCGTTAGGTTTGCATGCAGTCTTGGTCTATCAGGAGACATACCATCAAAAAGATTATGCACGGCATCACCCGAAAGGGAAAAAGTCTAATTTTTTCTATAGATTAGAAACACCAGACCGGTTAGGCAGGGCCGGAGTTCATAAAATGGGACTCGGAGTGCTGATTGGTTTGGAAGACTGGAGGGTGGACAGCTTTTATGTGGCTTTGCACTTAAAATATCTGGAGCAGACGTATTGGAGAACGAAATATAGTATTTCTTTTCCCCGTTTGAGGCCTTTTAGTGGCGGACTGGATCCTAAGGTGGAGATGACTGACCGGCAGCTGGTGCAACAGATAACCGCTTATAGGCTGTTAAATCCTGATGTAGAGCTTTCACTTTCTACGCGAGAGAAGACCAGCTTTAGGGATCATGTTTTTCAGCTGGGCATTACCTCTATGAGTGCCGGATCGAAGACTAACCCTGGCGGATACGCCACAGCTCCTGAGTCGCTAGAGCAGTTTGAGATTTCTGATGAACGATCTCCTTCAGAAATTGTAGCATTAATAAAGTCAAAAGGATATGAGCCGGTCTGGAAAGATTGGGACGTAGCATTAGAACATGGAGAAATTAGAACGGAAGCAATATAGCCGGCAGCTGATCTTATCAGAATTTGGTGAGCCTAAACAACAGCTGCTGAAGCAGGCTAAGGTGCTGGTGGTAGGAGCCGGCGGCTTGGGCTGTCCGGTGCTGATGTACCTGGCTGGGGCAGGAGTAGGGCTCATTGGTATTATGGATGCTGACACCGTAGATGTGACTAATCTGCATAGGCAAGTGCTTTACACCCATGAGGACATTGGCCAGCCGAAAGCACAGCAGGCAGCCAAAAGATTGAAGGCGGCCAATCCTTTTATAGATTTTGAAGTCCACACCAAAGCTTTGACTAACCAAAATGCCTTGGAAATCATCGAAAAGTATGATGTGGTGGTAGATGGTACCGATAATTTTCAAACCAGATACCTGATTAACGATGCTTGCGTGATGTTAGATAAGCCATTTGTCTATGGCGCCATTTCTAAGTTTGAAGGGCAGGTTAGTGTATTTAATTACAAAGATGGTCCCACCTATAGATGCTTATTTCCTGAGCCGCCGCTGCCGGGCACAGTAGCTTCTTGTGCGGAGGCTGGCGTTATCGGTGTCTTACCAGGGCTGATAGGTACTTATCAGGCTATGGAGGTAATTAAGATGGTTTCCGGACTGGGTGATGTGAGAGCTGGTAGTCTGTTCATAATCAATACGTTACAGAATAGTCAGTATACTTTGAAGGTGAAGCTTAACCCCGAAAATAAACACATTACAGCGCTTTCTGACTATGACTTATTTTGTGGTATTGCTACGGTGAAAGAGATTTCATCAGAACAGTTAAAAAGCAAGCTGGCTAATGATGATATTACACTTCTGGATGTACGTGAGCCACATGAGACGGAAGCGTTTAATATTGGTGGGTTGTTGATTCCTTTGGGAGCTCTTCAAGAGTCATTAGCTCAAGTTCCCAAAGATAAAGCGGTAGTTACTTTGTGTCAATCTGGTATGCGCAGCCTGCAGGCTGCACAGGTATTGATTGATCATGGTTATGATACGGTGTATAGTCTGAAGGGTGGATTAAACGCCTGGGATTAATCGGTAGCGTGGCTATGTCTGATTTCCCATTCTTCCAGTTGCCTGAAAATAGGTAAAAGCTCCAGGCCTTTTGCGGAGAGACTATACTCCACTCGAGGAGGAGTTTCTTTAAATTCCTCACGGATCAGAATGTCATCAGTGACCAACTCTTTTAGCTGATCAGTAAGCACTTTTCTGGAAATAATGTGAATAATGGCAGCAATACTACCGAAGCGCATCTTTTTCTTGCCAATAGCACAGATGATGATGGGCTTCCATTTGGTGCCTAACGAATTCATGGCATCGGAGAGTCCACAATTACAGCCTTCTAGTTTCTTTCTGGTCATTATCATGCGTTAGTTACCTCGAAGTTACCACTATTTTTTAATATTAGTTACAAAACTAAACTATCAATAGTAACCTTTCGTAACTAAGCTTATGTTTGTTGAAAATTATATAGAAGAATATGAGTTTAGAATCATTATTTCAGCCGTTTAGTTATAAGGGGCTGACTTTAGAAAATAGATTTGTGATGGCACCTATGACCCGCACCCGTTCACCGAAAGGAATACCTACTGCTGAGGTGGCTGATTATTATGCCAGGAGAGCGGCCTCTGAGGTAGGCCTTATCCTTACGGAAGGAACTGTAATCGACAGGCCATCTTCCAAAAACCACCCGGATATCCCTAATTTCTATGGAGATGCCTTGCCTGCCTGGGAAAAGGTGGTGAAAGACGTGCATGCTAACCATGGTAAGATAGCACCTCAGATCTGGCATGTGGGTAACACCTCTTATCCTGGCGTGACCATGCCGGACCCTATGGAAGGGCCAGAGACCATGAGCGAGGCTGACGTGGCTGATGCTATTCAGAAATTTGCTGAGTCCGCTGCCGCCGCTAAACAACTGGGCTTCGACTGCCTGGAGATTCATGGTGCCCATGGTTATATTATAGATCAATTTTTCTGGGAACAGACCAACCAACGGACGGATCAGTATGGAGGTAAAACCATTAGCGAGAGAAACAAGTTTGCTGTGGAGGTGATCAAGGCCATGCGCAAAGCGGTAGGGGATGACTTTGTAATTATACTCAGGCTCTCTCAATGGAAGCAGCAAGATTACAAGGCGCGTATAGCACCTACGCCGGAAAAACTAGAGCAGTGGCTACAACCGCTGGCTGACGCAGGGGTAGATATCTTCCATTGCTCGCAAAGAAGATTTTGGGAGCCGGAGTTTGAAGGTTCTGACCTTAACTTTGCCGGCTGGGCTAAAAAAATCACCGGCCAGCCCACCATTACCGTGGGCAGTGTAGGCCTGAGTGGTGATTTTCTGGGCAGCTTTGCGGGAAAAGGAGCGGAGAAAAACAATAATCTGGACGAGCTTACCCGCAGACTGGAAAGAGGAGACTTTGATCTGGTGGCAGTAGGCCGTGCGGTACTTCAAGATTATGAATGGGTAAAAAAGGTAAAGCAAGGCAAGCTGGAAGAGCTACAAGAATTCTCACCAAATAGCCTCGCCACTTACTATTAATTTTGATAGTTTGAAGGTAGAGCCCTCAGATTTCTAAGGGCTTTTTTTGTGTTTTTTCGGATGATAAGAAGTGTTGGAGGTTTGTTAGATTAGGGTAAATGTTGTCACATCCAATTCTGAAAGGATTACTTCTGGGACATAGCTCAACCAAGACCACGGAGATATATACACATATAGCTAACACCTCTATGAAATTAATCAGAAATCCTTTAGATTGATCACCATAATAAAAATAAGGGAATGTATTGTTTCCCTTATACGGATGTTAGCATCAATTAGAATCGGATGAAAAGAAAATTAGGATTAACAGTAATTGCAGCATTTTTTTTGACGTGTATAATGGCACAAGATGGTTCGAATATCAGATATTACGAGCCGACTAATCTTGATAGTTCGTTAATTGGAAAATATTGTCACGTTGATTTTGGGGAAGAATCATTTGGTGGAAGAGCTATTGATACGATTGAAATCAATGTGAAAGGTCAAAAGATGAAATTCTATGAACATAGGAAAGATAATGGATTTAATAATTGGTTTAATGAGCAATATTTGATTCGAGTTGAGGGCAAAAATCAAACATCAACTCGACTTCAAAACTCGCGAATTGACAGCTTAACAACTGACAAAATATATCTAACTAGTGTCCTAAGCTATTATGCAAACGAATCACCAATTGATACAATAACTGTTTTTCAACATTGGTATGACCGAAAGAACATTTCGAAAGTGCTGGTAAAAAAATAAAAGATGCTAACACTGTATATAGCAGATAGGGCGTTCGATGGTTTACGAAAGTTCAATGCTATTTAATAAAACCGCCAAATCGTTGATTTGGCTTTTAAGAATGAATAAATTAAAAACAAAATACAACGTTTTGGCCCCGCAGTCGCTCGGCTCTGCCGCGTGACGACTATTTCTGAGGCCTCTGCCAGTTAGGTACAGATGCACTAGAATAACTATGGTAGAACCAGGTTAAGTAAGGCTTTCCTATACCTGTTTAGTATACCTGTTTAGTATTTAGACTTAGGACATTTCGTGCTTTATCCGCCAGAGGCCTTAATTATATTGATCACTCGGCTGGAGCCGAGCGATTCTGCAGACCTCAATGATATATACACATATAGCTACCACATCTATGAAATTAATCAGAAATCCTTTAAATTGATCACCATAATAAAAATAAGGGAATGTTTTGTTTCCTTTATACGGATGTTAGATGCCATACATGAACTCACAATTTTGGTTTCCCTTTTTACTTGTTATTCTTTCTTCTTGTTCGGTAAAGTGGGCGGACAAGCAAGCTGATTATGGTTACAGTTTTGAAACCAAAAACGATTATTCTACGGCTATGAACGTCTATAACAAGGCAATTCGCAAGAATAAGAAATCTGCTGAACTATTTTGGAGAAGAGGAAATCTTTACGCACGAAATCAGAATTACCAACAATCTATTAATGACCTAACAAGATCAATTGAGATTGATTCAACTTTTAATGGTGGATATGCATATTGGGATCGTGCAATTTCAAAAGAAAGATTGGAGGATTACGAAGGAGCTTTACTCGATTTTGACAAGGCAGTTGAACAAAGTCCAGAAAAAACTAACTTTCTTTATTTCCGGGGTTCTCTGAGATACAGGTTAAACGACATTGAAGGGAGTTTGTCAGACTTAAACAAGGCAATTGAACTTTGGGACAGATACACTCATGCGAAACTACTAAGAGCTTATATCTACACCAAAAAAGGACTATACAACAACGCCCTTGAAGATTATGACAGCATATCATTTACGCCTAACCAGATCAAAAACCAGTCATATGATGAAGACATTTACTATCGTGGAATTTGCAGATTCGAATCTGGCAACATCGAAGGAGCGTGTGAAGACTGGAACTCCATTTCTTTAAACTACGAACTGGCTTTGAAGAAACTAGAACTGAACTGTAAATAACGGCAACCCACAGTCACTCGGCTCTGCCGCGTGACGACAATTTCTGAGGCCTCTGCCAGTTAGATGCAGATGCACTAGAATAGCTATGCTAGAACCAGATTAAGTGAGGCTTTTCTCTACCTGTTCAGTATTTAGACTTAGGACATTTCGGGCTTTATCCGCCAGAGGCCCTAATTATATTGATCACTCGGCTGGAGCCGAGCGATTGTGCAGACCACAGAGATATATACACATATAGCTAACACCTCTATGAAATTAATCAGAAATCCTTTAGATTGATCCCCATAATAAAAATAAGGGAATGTTTTGCTTACCTTATACGGATGTGAGAGGTAATACTGCGCAATGAGAACCATTATCTGCACACTCTTAAGTTTCATTTGCTTTGGAGCCTATGCTCAGTATTCTATTCCATTGGAAAATGGGCGAACATTAACATTTATCAACGCTGAACCTGACAACTTCGACCATGAAATTAACGGAGATACTGTCATCATTCAACAACTCTTTTTTGACGGACTTGACGGGTACGGGATCAAGTTTTCCGAACAACCCACGAGTATCAAAGTTAGCTACGAGATTGACTTCTTTCAATACACAATTGACGACAACCCAGCAGGACCTCTCGAACTAACTTACTGGACTGAACCGTCTCTTTTCAACGGATCAATTCTGCCAGATCATTATGGCAACCACTTGTATACTAGGAGAACTTTCAAGTTTCTCGGTTTCAATTCACAGTCCGAGCTGGCCAACTACTTTCTGACGAACTATCCGAAAATCAAAGAATTATCACTTCTAACTCAAGCCAACTTCTTTAAAGGATTACTGGAAGACGAGCGATTTGAGGAGTGCTGTCCTGAATACATCCAGCAAGGAAAAGAATTTTTAGGTAAAGAGCCTGGCGATTTCAACTCTCTGGGAGATCTCGCTCTTGAACTAGGTTACAGAACTACTTTACTGGAACTTACATACGGAACGGGCAAAAAATACGTCAAAATCAAGAGGTAATAGCTCTGACAAGTGCTAGCACGAATGCGCCAAACTGCCACTTTTCTGGCTTCAGTGCGAACCTCACCATGAATCAGCCGCTGGGGAATGGCGGTGCTTTCTACTTTGCGCATCTCGCAGGAGTTTTCATCTTTCTGAGAGCAGTGCATTCTGATACTTTGTGAGCACTGGCAGATTCATTAGTTTTATCGGAACTTGCCGAGCTCGGGGCGCACTCCTGCTAGCTTAGCGTTGGGCACAATACGATAAAACGCAATCATCATTTGAAAAATATTATCAAAATAATTTGTTTAGGGCTTTTGACATCGTTTTATGGATGCTTACCAGGAATGGGAGAATGGGACATAACTCTTTACGAACAGAAAATTGAAGGAACTTCAAAAGCTATCTATAAATACGATGCTTGGGGAGGACGAGATTCTCACGTTGCAGGCTATGCGATTTTAGACACAACCGAAACTTTTACTATTCAAAGAATATCAAAACTTCCGATTACACAACTCAACGGAATTCCGAGTAAAAATTTGATAAAAACTATTGGAACTGGAAGTTCAAAAGAAACTTCTGACTTTTTTCCAACGACAACGGAAAAAACAAAATCTGAAGGAATAAATATTGAAATCAAAAAATATAAAAGCAATAGTTTACGAAGAAAAAGCCAAGGACTTTGGAGATACGATTTTACAAAATTTGAGGAAACTCGAGATAGTCTTTTTTTTTATGATTTAAATGACAATATCAGCAAAGATAAATCTCATATTGACAGTTTGAGAATTAGAAAAGGAAACATAATAATCAGACAGAAAGAAAATAAGGAAATTATACAAATCGTTATTGAACATTTGATTTTGTCAAATGACGGAAAAGACAGTATAAAATCAAATAGAACCTATTTTTTAAAACCAAAAACCGAAACGAAGTCTGACCAATTTTCAGATTATGGGATATTTAAAGAAAAAAGTACTGTGCCTAACAATGTATAACCGCAATTACGGCGGATTCGACTGCGTCCGAATCCACTCGGAATTGCTAACGTCAGTGCTTAACCGAAAATTATTAACTTTAAATCCGTAACTGACGGTTATACAAGACCGTTACCTACAATACTCCCAAGAGATGAAGTTCCAGTTCTTCCATGGCACGTCTAGTATTTTCTTGAACTCAATTCTAGAGAATGGATTGGGCGGAATAAACCCCACATATGATCACGGTTACTTGGAAACCCTAAAAAGGCTATTTGAAATAGCCGAAAGACATTTAATAGAACAACAAGAATTCAGAATCATTTACGATACGACTAAGGCGATGGCAATGCAAGCCAAATTGAAGGTTCAAATAAACGGGAGAGATGAACTTTTCAACTTCAGACATGATGGAATCTACGTCGCACTTAGCTTAGAAAGAGCTGTTTGTTATGCTTCCACAAACAAATACGGAAGTGAGATTCTAACAACATCAATTAAGCTCATGGACATGCTGACTAACAACCAAATAGATTATTCGAACATTGGCTATTCAATTGACGATTTCGAAAATCTTAAACTCAGCAGTCCCAAACCAATCATCCTCAAAATATTGGAACTTGATGAGAATGACCTTGACAAAGAAGATGGTAAAACAGCTAAAGAAGCACTGGACTTTTTACGTAGTGTCCTTCCTTCTCTATCTGAAAAGGAGAAGTTTGAATTTTTCCAGTATTGCAACTTTAAAATCCTTAAACCAATACCAGCGGAACAGCTAATTGCATACGAACTGGATTTTGAGGGGCGATTCGGAAACGAAGGTTTCGAATACACAATGACAAAACTGTAGGTAACAATATGTATAAGGCATGTGCATGCGTGCTTTCTATAGACTACATCAGGACTTGACCGTTAGTCTGCCACCGAGAAAGTTCTGTGATGTTTGGAATCTTCAGTTCGCGGGATTTTTTCACTTCAGAACGCACTGCTTTCTATAAACTTTGGAAGCACCGGCTGACTTCACTATATTGGTGCCGTCCACAAAGTGAGAACACACGCCTCATACATGGGCGTTATCCTCAATCTCCCTCTATGAAAGTACTCCTTTTAACTCTGACTATTCTGCCAACTATTCTCTTGGGACAGGAACTTACGGAAGTACGAACGAACTTGTCAACGGAAGAATCACGAAACTCAATCATTTGGACAGAATTCTCGGATGAATACGATCAAGTGCTTTCGTTTTCTAGGAATTCCTATTGGAGCGAACAAAAGGTTTACATCATTTACGGACGAACCAATGGACAATGGGAACGGATTAAATTGACTCAAAAACACGATGGCAACAAAAACATCATCCGAACCAAGTCAAGGAAACTTTCATTTGGCGAAGGTAAGTTTCAGGAACTCCTAACATTCTTCGATTCTCGCGACTTTTGGAATTTTGAACTTGACTCTCTGAACCTTCATGAAGAAGTAAGAGAAGATGGATCTGGAACACTCTGGACAAAAACAGATGGAACAACCGACTCATTTGAAGTTATTAGCAACGGTCAACATCGAATAATTTCATCATACGAACCCGAATACTTTCAGGAACTGATTCCCGTGGAACAACGAAGAAAGTTCATCGAATGCAGAAACGAATTTTTGCGCATGAACAAAATGAAATGAGGATAACAAGTGCTAGCACGAATGCGCCAAACTGCCACTTTTCTGGCTTCAGTGCGAACCTCACCATGAATCAACCGCTGGGGAATGGCGGTGCTTTCTACTTTGCGCATCTCGCAGGAGTTTTCATCTTTCTGAGCGCAGTGCATTCTGATACTTTGTGAGCACCGGCATATTCATTAGTTTTATCGGAACGTGCTAAGTTCGGGCGCACTCCTGCTAGCTTGGTATTATGTGTAATATCTTTTGAATTAATGAAACAACTAGCACTGATAATTTTAATTGTCCTTACAATACCAGCTTTCGGACAAGATAAGGAACGGTTTGATGGAGAAAATGAACTTCGTGAATGCGAAGTGCAAGTAGACCTATACTATTCAACTAAACGTAACCCCGAATTAATGAAATCAGTTGAGCTTTATAAAGACAAGCAACTTGTTCTGTTAACGATTGATAAGAAGAAAGGCGCCACTTATACATATTACTATTTGGTTGGAGATACAACATCTCTAGGGCCAACGGCCTATCTTGTCGAACCTAAGTTTCTTGATGCAGATATTAAAGAACGTTTTTTCCTTTTCCTTGACTATAAACCTAAGAAGCACATCTTCTATGATGCCGAATGCTTCAGAAATAATCCAGTATCAGAGAAACTGGAATTGAAGACATTTGATAAAACTAATTTGAAGAGAAAATAGCTGCCCCACAGTCACTCGGCTCTGCCGCGTGACGACAATTTTTGAGGCCTCTGCCAGTTAGATGCAGATGCACTAGAATAGCTATGCTAGAACCAGATTAAGTAAGGCTTTTCTCTACCTGTTCAGTATTTAGACTTAGGACATTTCGTGCTTTATCCGCCAGAGGCCTTAATTATATTGATCACTTGGCTCGAGCCGAGCGATTGTGCAGACAACAGAGATATATACACATATGGCTACCACCTCTATGAAATCAATCAGAAATCCTTTAGATTGATCACCATAATAAAAATAAGGGAATGTTTTGTTTCCCTAATACGGATGTTGTAGCATATTAAAACAAACCAGCAGCAAAGAATGAATATTGGTTTAGACTATATGAGAAGAAAAATGTCCAATAGGAATCAACTTTATAAAGATTTGAAACCAAAGGACAGGATAGTTAAAATCATAACAGCTCATATTGTTCCTGAATTAGGAGATTACGGATTCAGGTTTGTTAAATCTAGAATGCAGCTAGAAAGAAACTTAGGCGATTTCAAACAAATAATTTGGTTCAGAACCAATATGAAGAACTACAGAGATGAAGTAGTTGAATTTGCAATCCACTTGAGAGTTGATAATAACTTATTTCCAACAATCAGAGATTCCTATCAATACATATCGACCTTCTCTTATCACAATGGGAAACAGGAGTCTACATTTATTGCGGAGAGTGCTGAATATATCGATGAATGGGAAAATCATTTAATGAATTATTGGTATTCGTTACACCTTGATGATAATCAGCAAATTGTAGATTCAATAATTCAAAACATTAAAAAAGCAACTAAAACTTACTTAGATGCTAACTCAGATTTCGAAAAGTCTTTAGAATATAGATTCAATACGTTCAAAGAATTAAATTATTTCGGACTACTTTGGATTCCTGATATTTTGATTCTATCCAATCATTTGGGCAAAACCGAAATAACCACTGACGTATTACAATCCTTTGAGAGTTGGAGAAAAACAGAAGATGGAATATCGTCAATAACAGAAGGTGCTGAAATCATTAATACAATTGAGAAAATAAAAAACATGCTACAACACGGCATATAGCTTATGGCGGGTGAAAGGCTGCCAGCAAGGCTTTTGCTTCGTAGTCAGCTTTGGTTTCAGCGGAAAGGAAAGTGCTGCGAAACCGCCACAAGCCATATGCAAACATTGTAGGCCATTACAAATGAAGATTCAATTTCCTATCATAGTTATAGCGGCAGTTCTTGCCTGTAGCGACAAGCAATCGTCAGTTGCTGAACTCACCGATCAGAGAATAAAACGCTTGATAAACCAGTTCTCGCAGCCCGACTGGCCAATGGTCTATACGGCTAAGGATACACTTGAATCATTGGAGCATCGATCGCTCCCGTATTTGTTTGACATGTTGACCAACGATAACACGTTTGTCAAGCTTAGTAATACAGCAGACCTGATATATCCTGGTGCCACTGAATTTTATGGGCATGGGTGGGTCATCGACTATGACTTAGATTGGTTACAAATCAGGGCAGGGTGGGCAATTGAGGATATTACTTTCCAAAACTTCGGCTTTAGGGAATACAAAATAACTGAAGAAATCTTGTTCGAAATAGAAAAGGACACCGCTCTATATACAAAGTACTTAGAGACTGGAACGTACGACCTTAAAGTAAGTCCAGACGCAAAACGTAAGATAAAGGAAACAACGGCAAAGGCGTTACAATGGTGGAAAGAGAATAGACTCTCATGGACAAGATTAGAAGGAATTCAGGGAGCAATAGGGAGCCACGATACCAGAAGGGTGATGGATGCTTTACAATACCTACGTTTTGGGGATCATTGTATAACTGGGCTGGATCGAGGATACTTTGTAGAGAAGATTGAACCTATAATAGTCGAACTAACAGAATCAAATAATATTGACATAAGGGAAGATGCCCGACTAATACTTGAGGATGTTCATGCTGATAACACCGAGGATGAGGATGGGGTCAAATACTTCTCCGAACTAAGTGATAAATGCTGGCAAGAGAATATCCTACAACAAAGCATATAAATCATGTAGGCAGAATTCGATGAATAATTATTAATTTGGTCTACCGGCACGCTTTATATGCAGGCGTTGGCAGCAAGATGTACAAATTGATCACTATAATATTTTCGCTCGTTATATTGGGATGCAGTGACAGTCCAAATGATGACAAACCGAACACTGAAGTAAGGTCTGAACCGAACAAAAGTGATGAGATCAGCGATTGGAATTTTAAAGAATACTTATCAAAACAGATAAGCTATCCTCTAGAGACTCTCAAGCTAAAACGAATATCTCAATTAAATTCCGAAACACTACGGGTTTGGAGATTTCCAGGCGGGGGAGCTGCATTTGAACAGCTTTTAGAATATAACAAGCAGGATTCAGAATTGAACTTTCACTCATATGTATTGGAGGATTTTAAGGATA
The DNA here is from genome assembly GCF_021389935.1 of Fulvivirga ligni. Lineage (NCBI taxonomy): Bacteria > Pseudomonadati > Bacteroidota > Cytophagia > Cytophagales > Fulvivirgaceae > Fulvivirga > Fulvivirga ligni. The sequence goes on along the minus strand of NZ_CP089979.1, from coordinate 5,271,853 downwards.
TAGGTGAACTGAAGGATCTTAACTATACAAAAGTAATAAAGGACAATTTACTTATTGATAATTTAAAATCGATTGTTTCCAAATTCGACTTATTGAAAACTCAAGATAGCGAGCAATACTGTGAGGGAGTTTTGGGCTGCGCTGATGTATATCTTGTGGAATATACAAATGGGGAACAAACGAATAAATTTATCATCAACCACAACATTGAAGAATGTGATGTTCTAAAAGCTGAAGGATTAAAAAAAATCTTCGTGATAATGCAGCGAGTAATGGATGCTGCTTACAATGGCTAGCAGCCATGTGCCCCACAGCTTTCTGTGAGTTTTATTATAACTCGCTCCGCTCACCTACCCTCTCTGCAAAGTCATCGCTTTTTGATTCTTCCGGCAGGTCTTGCGGACGATGTGTGCAGCGCAGTTCTTCTAAATTGTGTTGTGCGGGTTGGGTAGGTTCGCTATTTTAGTACTTTTAGGCTCGGTTCAGGCACACATCTGTTGGCCGGGCGTTACATGACATATAAAAGAAAAACTGTAATTGAAAAAGACATTTGCAATACTAATATTATCACTCATAATGTTTTCATTCCTCAAAAAACAAACTGATGACATCCCGTCAATCTGGAATCGTGTTGAAAATTGGTTAGCTAAAAACGCATCTCACTTAACATCTGAACTGAATGCTTCTGCGTCAGAAAATGATATAGCCAAACTTGAAAAAACGATTGGCATAAAGCTCCCGAAAGAGTATATCGAATTTTTAAAGATTCATAACGGACAAAATCGTGATAGTGAAGGTTTAATTGATACTGAAGAACTCTTATCAACGGAACGTATAATTGAAGAGTGGTCTGTATGGAAAGAATTATTGGACAAAGGTGATTTCAAGGATAGTCAATCCGAGCCTGATAAAGGAATAAAATCAGATTGGTGGAACTCAAAATGGATTCCAATTTCATATGATGGAAGTGGAAATCATTATTGCATTGATATAGACCCTGACAAGAGTGGAACAAGTGGCCAAATAATCCGAATGTGGCATGATTCGGCAGAAAGAGAATTAATTGCTAATTCATTTAAAGAATGGATATCCAATTATGTATATGATTTGGAAAAAGGTAAATATGTTTACTCAGATGATTGGGGTGGAATCATAAACAAAAACGATTTATAAAAAAGAAACGCCATGTAACAAGGTGTATAGTGCATATCCTTCTGGATACGCACTATACACAGAACGTTAGCATCAATTGGGAATAGCTAATGAATAAATGTACTCTCATAATCGTTTTAGGCTTTGTCGTTTCTTGCACGAACAAACAAGCTGAAAAATTAGCAGTCCAAAGCGAACAGATTGAAAATTTCTCAAACATCAACTATCAGGATGCTCCCGAACAGTCGTATTTTTATGAAATAACTCAACTGCCTAATGGATTCAGCTTGGGAGATTTTAACGACCATAACTCTATCCTTTACCTGACTGAATCTGCCAACATATTTCCGTTTGACGATAATAACTTGAAATACTTCCTTACGAATCAGGAATTTGATACGGTTTTTGAAACTTACATTGATTCTTCATTTATCGAACCAGTAACTAGAAGAGTACAGTATTTCCCATATGAACGGCTTGTGACTGAAAATTATGTCCTTTTAATAATTAATAAACGAAGGAACGACTCAAATGGCAGAGACTACCAGTTTGACTTACGAACTTTCACATTTGATGGGAAATTGATTTCTAATCTGACATTAGCTCGGTGGGATGACGATGATGACATTTACTTCTCAGGTTGGTTAATGCCAGATATGACAATAAAGCGAACTTACAGCGATGAAAAAACCGAATACTTTATGATAGAGGATAGCGGACAAATAATGAAAAAAGATGCTAACAAAACCTATGAATGAATGAGATTTCGGTGGTCAGGATATTTTCGTGGGGATTGAAAAGTCCGCCACAAGTTTTAAATTTAAATCATGGCTTGGCTATGTGCGAGCAGAGAGGTTAGTGCTTTCTAATCCCCACTCATCATAGCTAGGCGTTACCAGCAATACCTTCATGGAGAAAGAAAGTGACAGCATATTTGGATTCTTTGCCAGCTTTGGCATGAACGACCCGAACAAAGAACTGGTTAAATCCATTTTATGGGGCAATGACGGAATCGACAATAAATTGAAAAATCTCAAATATTCCGATTACGGAACTGACTTTAAGCTTATACTATTTCAAATATATTCGAACCCAATCTCTTATCTACGTGATTTTCTGAAGCCCCTGGAAAATTATAGAAGAAAAGAAAAGTCCATAGGAATACCATTAATTCTGGATGATGACAACTTTTTCAACTTTGACGAACAACAGCAACGGCAATTCCTGAATCAATCTGTGTTAGACAAACTCAACTTGCTCGGTGAACGAGTCAAGAAAAGCAAGTTGGATCTTAATGTATCAACTCTCAGCAATGACGTAAAGGATAAACTAAAAAGCTGGAAACAGGCGATATAGCGACGGCCAAACTGCCTATCTGATACTTCAGCGCTATTTGACCGTGACCCTACCCATTTTGCCAGCTTTTGTGCTTCTAGCTATTTTTTTCTTTCAGGCTTTTGACTTTCTGAACGCAGTGCATTATGGATACTGTTGTGGGGGGTGGGCAGTTTCACTACCTTGGTAGATATTTGAAAGGGTATGGCCACTCGCCATATCTGATCGTCAGCACACACTACTGATTAATGACTAACATATTTCTAGAAAAATATCGTTCAAAATCAAGCAAGGAACTTGCACGAATTGCAGAAGATTCGAATGGAATCTATGTTGATGAAGCAAAACAAGCTGCCTCTGAATTGTTGAAAGACAGGGCCATCCGCCAGGACACCATTGACTCTTTCCAGAAAATAGAACGGAATCGTTTAGAATTTGTACAAGAAGAAAAAGCTAAGTTCAACCCCAAAACGCTAATTAGCAACCTTAGAAGTCTTCCTTTTAACACTACCGTTAAACGACCTCTTGCTGACGGCAAAGAACTACAAGTAAGGAGACTAAACAAACAATTTTTTCAAGCAAGAATTGAGACTTATAAAAGTCTATTAGCTCCCATAGTAATTTGTAAAATCAATAGCGACAATTCATATATTACCTTTTCGTTTTTATATGTAAAGGGCTTTTTAATGATTAGTCTAGGCGTTGCAGCTTTCATTTTTTTATTGACGGCTTTTGGATTCTGGAATTTACAGATGGAAATGATTCTATACGTCTTCCCTGTAACTCTTGGATTTCAGATTTTCCTTGCCCCTATAGCCTATTACAAGACATTAAAATCTCTTAAACATATTTGGGGCATCGAAAAATAGTGTGCTAACATCAACTAAACGTCATTGCTTTGCAAGCTCCCCTTTTTCGGTTTAAGGTTTGGCAAGTTTTGCTACCTTTACTCTCGGACGGACGATCACGCCTTTCAGGCGGACCGCCACGTCTGTTTAGTAAGAGCGTTGTAAGGCATTTGCTAAAAAAGATTCTCCTTCGTTTTATGGAAAAACGAGAGACAATGAATCTTTATAGAAAAAACCTATGACAAAGAATCTATTACTGACACTGTTGACAGTGATTTCTGTAACGGCTTCGGGACAAACATTCAAGACCGAAGATCCAAATCTAAAGGGATGGACTAAGGAGACAAAAATTGTTTATGCCGACTTCAAGGGTAAACCGACAGACCAACAAAAGAGATTGAATAAAGAAGCGGGACTTCAAGCTTCGGCACAAGTCGGACTAAAATCAATTCTTGACGTTCCAAAAAAGAAAAGGGACAGAGGACGACTTCTGGAGAAAGTTTATGTTGCTCCATTTTTCATTAAGACCGCCTCGGTGACAATGACCAAGGACGAAAAAGAACTCGATAAACAGCGACTCTATTTTGACATGGGTGAAGTACACGCGAGAATGATGAGAAGAGATGTTGAGCATATACAGGACTCAACAAAAGCATACGGGACAATGTGGATTTTGTATTCAAGTATTAAGGACTACTACTGTACTGAATTCGGAAAAATGTTCAATGACTACACCTATGAAGTATTTGTTGAGAAAAAGGAAGGCGCTTACGAAAAATGGAGGGAGTTTATTGACAAAGGATTCAGTGAATTGGAAAAGTATGCTACAAAAAAGGAGGACTGTCACCGACTTCTGACCGGACTACCAATTGACCCGGAATACGAGCAATCGAAGAAAGTATTAGACACTTTTATGAGGTGTGACCAATAAAGAGCGGGACATGCAAACGCCGCACAACACTGTGCATATTTCATTGCGGGGGGTAGTGCTGTGTTATAGTTTTTGTTTCTTAATTTAGTTCATGGACGTGGACCGTTACGTTGCAGGTTGTGCTTGTCATGGCCAATGGCCGTTTACCAAGCGCTCTAACCCCGCAACGCAATATGCATTCACGTTGTGAGTAATCTGAAAATCGAATTGATAAAGAAAATCACATTAATCGGAATTGCTTTTCTTTTGGTTAGTTGTTTGCCAATTGAAACAAAGAATGCGGAAAAAGCATATAAATATTGGTCTGGAAGTGAAGTCCCAAATGAAATTGAATTGATTAAAGGAGAATATTATCAATCACCTCATTTTTCACTCGAATATGAGTTATTCCTCAAATTTAAATCGGACGAAAAATGGTTTGCGGAATTTGTTGAATACAATAGACTTGAAATTGACACAATCGGAAACGACTGGAAAGGTTGGACTGAATTACCTGAATGGTTTAAATCAGACCGAGATTTTCTGATTTATTCAAAAGACCAATCGGACCAATTTGAACGCTCAAGATATTTGAGAAATCCTAAAACTGGAATTAATTATATCTACGAAACTGTTGGAATGTGAGAAATAAAAAACTACTCACAATAATGTATTACCGTAATCACGGCAGATTCGACTACGTCCGAATCCACTCGGAATTGCTAACGTCATTGCTAAACCAAAAAACATTAACTTTAATCCCTTAACTGACGGTTATACGAGACCGTTGGAAGCAATTTGAAAATGGAATTTCTACTTGGATTCATATTACCCTTGACGATCACAATCATTCCGATTATTGGCCTGATGACTTTTGGAATTAAAAGATTAAAACGAAGAAGGGGTCTTTCGATACTTGGAGTTGGAGGAATATCAATTGCAATAGGGTTAATAACCCCAATAATTGCAATGATAACATCAATAACCGTTCTTTCACATTTCGACAATAATCCTGACCAACCAAAGTGTTACACGTTTGTAACTGGGTTCATTGCCATTGGCATTTTCGTTGAATTCATAATTCTTCCGATCATTACAGCAGGCCTATTAATACTTGAAAAAAACTGCTGCCAACAAAGGCTAAGCAAACATGTTCGGTGAACTCTAAACATTCACGGTTTGAAAGCCGCACGTTTCTTAGCCAGAGTCGTTATAGGCAATTTAGGATAAGTAACAATTTAGGACTTTATTCGTCCAATAATAAAGGACACTTACATGAAAAACCTATTATTATTATTATTATTAAGCATTATTCTATTTAGTTTTAACTCTTTTGGACAAACATGGGACGAACTTATTTACCAAGGAAAAAAAGAAAGAGCTAACGGAAATTTTGAAAAAGCGGGGGAATTAATCGCCAAGGGAGCCCACTTAAAAGGAACCGACAACTTTGAACATTATTATTATGCGGCCATAATGTACGCAAATGCCAATGAACTAGACACCTCATTTAAATTGCTGGAAAAATGTATTGATGCTGGAATGTATGATTTAGCACGGTGGGAACGGAACAGTCGATTGAAAGTGCTTCATGAGGATGAAAGATGGAATGAGTTAAAAACTCAAATGAAAAAATCTGAACAAAAATATTCAGAGACCTTATCACATCCTGAATTAAGGAATGAACTGAAACAGATGTGGAAAAAAGACCAAGATTTGGTCGGACAATGGGATAAACAAAAAATAGTCGTTGACCAAAATACGGTGCGTTTGAATGAAATAATTGAATACTATGGATGGCCAAACCGCAGTATGATAGGAAAAGATGGCACTTGGATGGCTTGGTCTATAGCTCAACACTCTCATGACTTAAACTTTCAGAAAAAATGTTTAAAGTTATTAGAGAATACGCTTAATACCACTGAACCAGAACCTGTTCTATATGCTGAATTGAATGACCGTATTTGTAGAAATACTAATCAAAAACAAAAATTTGGACAGGCAATTATTGAAGAAAACGGTATTAAAAAATTCTATGCCATAGAGAAAGAATCTGAAGTTGATGAGAGAAGAAGGTCTATAGGTCTGGATAGTTTAAAAGTATATGCAAATGAGAATTACGTTGACTATTAAAAATAAAAACTGCCTATAACACCGGCTATAATTCAGCGTGGCTTAATGACCTATTAAAAACTAAAAGTAAATAACCAAGGCTGTTTTCTCTGCGGAATAGTCCTGCGGATGATTCCACTCCGAAATCAATAGTCAAGCCGTTTTGTGCAACCAAAAGAGACAATGAAAAGACAATGAAAAGACAATTTCTGATATTAATAATGTCAATCATTTTTTTTAGCTGTAGTGAGCAGAAAAAAGAAAAGGAGAAAATTGAAAAGCAAACTGCAAGTGTTGAAACTTCAAATGAGCGAATCGACACCCTAACTATTTCTAAAAGTCAAAATTTAAAAGACAAAAGCATTATTGAACGATTCTTCCCTGTAGAAAACAAAACTATAAAATTTGACACAATTCTGTCAGCGCTGAATCTTGAAATTTCCATTCAAAGTGCAACTCTCGACTCTTATGTGACTAACGAATTTGAAATTGAAGGAGTTATACATGTTGACAAATATAGAGACAGTGAAAAGCACTTAATTATAAAGAGATATAATGAAGTTGTTATTGATACTGTTTTTAAGAAAAATGATTTTACAGAACTGACAGGAGAAGACTTTTCAAAAATTGCTAATTTTCACGGTTATTGGTTTAACAAAATAGAGAATGACACTATTGAATTGTTCGGAGTGATAAGTAAGCCAGAGACCGATTGGTCTGTAGCGTTTTATCATTTTCTCAATTTGAAATCAATGACTTTTGAATTACGGGAACATATTGATGAAGAAATATAAAAAGGCATCACACAACAAAAACCTATTCGCAATGCCCTTCGGAACCCTGCGCATAGCCCAACCGTAGCACAACATTTAAAAACAATGAGTTTAAGAGCGAAAATATTTGAGAAATACGATGAATTCAGTTTGCTTGAAAACAAAACAGAAAAGGATATTTTACGCTCTGAAATCAAAACAATGCTAGCTGAATATTCTGAAATGGATTCTACTTGTTATCATTTGCTCGGACTTGTAGATTATCAATCTGATGACTGGAAAGAAAATATTGAAACCTCAATTGGAAATTTTAAAAAAGCAATTGAATTAGATAAAGATAATTTTTTAGCTCAATTATATTTAGCTCATTGTTATCACGACTTGAATCAATTGGAATTGGCTTTGGAAAATTATAAAAAAGTTGACCGCGAAAAGTTAAAGGAATTTCAAGTTTGGAGATACACAAAGCTGATTGAACAAATTGGATATTGCCAATATAAACTTGGGAATAAGCAGATTGGAGAGCAACACTTTGAGGAAGTTTTGGAATGGTATAAAAAACTATCAGAAATTGACCGAGTAGTTCCATCTGAATTGATTGAGTGTTTACCGAAAAATCATCGGATTGTAAAGGAAATTAAAAAAATAGAAACCTATTTAAAGTAAAAAAACGTTGTACAACAATGGCTATAGTTCATTGTTGCGGTATTGCTCACAGTTTATTTGGGCAACTTTACTATCTTTAGGTTTGGCGGAAAAGTCCTCCGGACATTCTCCGCAACGATATCATCTCAAGACCGTTAGCCACAACTCCAGAACCGGGAAAATGAACAGAATTGAAGTTGAAGTAGCCTCGAAAGGCTTGTATGTACTGAGGTATTTCCTGTCAATTGCAGTTTCCTTAACAACAGCTTTTTTTATTGCACCACCTCAAGAAAATAGCAAACTGATTTTTCTACTGGCAGCAGCTCCTGGCTACCTGATTTTCGAACAACTAACAAAAAAACTATATGTGGGAAAAATGATAATCGAGATGAACAAAGAAGGGCTTCAATTCATTTGGATAAAGCAATTCATTTTCCACAATAAGCAAAATATTTCTCTGCAATGGTCAGAGATTAGTGAACATTCTTATGATGGTAGCTCTCACCTCGATCAATTCGTATTAAAGCTAAAAAGTGGCAAGAAAATGAAGTTCTTCTTTCGGTTTATGGAAGAGGGGTTTATGGACTTTTACCACAACATGCAGGAATTAACAGGTGCAATCTCACAAGTTGATGATTCTGTTCATATTTCCAGAACTGTAGGATTTTTTGAAACTGAATTCGGGAAATGGTTGGTCTTTGGGTTTGGAGTTCTAATTCTAGGAACTTGTGGTTTTGCACTGAAGGTTAGAAACTGGAATGAAATCAACTGGTTCGGATTCGTAGTATTATTAATAATGGGCTTGGCAATGGTTATTCCTAAAATCAAACACATCGTAAGAAAATGTGGCTAACAAACGATGAGGGCGCTGGCCTTACTTAACATTTTGCTGAGAGTCTGCAAAACATACCGCCTATCTTTCGCAAAAAAAAAGCGAAGTGCTTTCTGCAATCTTCCGCTTGTGGGAGTGTTTTATCTTCATGATGCAATGTCAGTCTGAAACTTTGATCACACCGGCAGATAAGCTATTTTTATCGATATTAACAAAGCTCGGAGGCCACAGCGCCATATCTGGTCGTTAAGCCCCAAACATCCCACATTGAAACAGTTTGCAATAATATTTATAATCCTCATTCCAACGCTCATTTCAGGCCAACCAAGGCTTAAAGAGATCACTGAATATTACCCAAAAACCAAAACGATTAAGAAGCACTATTTTGTTATCAAGCCAAAAAACGTAGTATGCCATAGTACATATGAAATTTATCGACCGAACGGCCAAATAGAAGAACGAGGTTACTTTGAATATGGGGTTAAAACATCCTATATAAAGTTTGACACCAAAGGCCAAGTGCTTAAGGAGTTGAGAGATTCTATTTTAACAACCAACGAGTATTTTGCGAACGGAGAACTAAAATCTACACAAAAAACTAAGAATGGAGAGTTGTTCGGAATATGGGAAAACTATGATCTGAACGAGTGTGGTAAAACATATTTAATCTCCTCAACTGAGTATCAGGAAAATCAAGTTATTTCCTCAACTGAGTCAGTTAATAATATGTTTTTGGGGATATTTTCAGTGAACACTTTGGTAACGGAAGACGCTACTGGAAATATTGACACAACTTATGTTAGCAATAGCTGTGATCTTATTTATCCATCCGAAGCGCGAAGAAATCAGATTGAAGGAACCCTTTTCATTAAGATTAACTTAACTGCTGATTGTGACCTCACCTATGAATTTATAAACGAACTTGGTTACGGAATCGAAGATCAATTTATTGATAAATTGGAACTCGCAAGGAAGAACCTTCAAGCAAATCATGACTGTCAGGATATTGAGGTTACAATCCCAATTCAATTTAAATTACAGTAAATCTGTCGCTAACGAAGGATGATGGTGAATGGCCTTCTGCAAAACATACCGCCTATCTGCCGCCAAAAAAGCGAAGTGATTTCTACAATCTTCCGCCTGTGGGCCGCTTACAGGCTCACCTCACGGGATTCTTCTTTTTCTAAACGCAGTGCTTTCTGATACTTTGGAAGCATCGGCAGTTTCATTATTTTAGTGCAATCACAGCCAACTGATTAGCTGGCCGTTAACCACAATATCGCAAAATGGAAAAATTAACAATAACGGCAATATTTCTGCAATTAGTCTTTACAACTTATGCCGAACGTATTGACGGACCAGCCAACGTAAGAATGTCACCAAAAGGAACTCCAATGTTATCATTAAACGATAACGTTGAGGTTGGCTGCTCTAAAATTTTTGACGGATGGTATTCGATTTCCATTAGCCTAAAAATCACGAAGGAACAGTATGAAAGCGAGATGCCAATTTCAGAAGGAGATTCTCTTTTCAACTGGCAAGACGAATTTATTGGAACCGCTTTAACCAAAATTCCTGACAATTTACAAAGTACATGGTATTCTGGTGGGGCTCCGGGCAACCCAAGACGTTACGGAATGGATATTTATGCATCAACCTTTAAATCGAACATTAAGCCAGAGTCCATCCCAGAGAATAAATTGGCTGAAATCCTTTCAAGAACCAACAATAGTCCAAAGAGGGCTGATTTATGTCAGTATTTGATTGAATTCAAGTTTAGCGATAGTGGAATATTAGATTCTGTGGTAGAAGGCTATGAGGAAAAAATGATCCATGAAAGTAACGATCCTTCTCCAATGGACAGAATTCGTTTCATTTTTAATAAAACTGAACTCGTAGCAATTGTTCATACTAGACCAATTAGTAAACAACTGAACTCTCAACCATTAACGCGTGGAAGGAACATCCTGATTTTGAAACAAATGAACATGACTGAACAGCAAGAATTCATTGAAATCAACAAAAAAGCGTATGCTGGAATAGATTAAATAAATGGTGCTTTTCTGCGTGTTTTTTTTGTATTATGTATTCCGAATAACATAATTGATTTTTCTGCGTAAAAATTAATATTAACCGGATAAAATTAATATGAGAATAGAACTTTCAAAGAATCTTCCCTCTATTAAAGAGCTAGCCGAAACCTTAAAAATGAGATTTTCGGATCAGTACACCATTAAAACATTTGGGTTAGGTAAGAAGAGTATTTTGGTGGGTAAATCTACCTTAGTTGGTGCAGAAATATCTGTGAATGAAAATGAAATTTCTCTCACTTCTTCACCACCTACTATTTTTGGAGGGATTTTGATGACACTGGGAATGACTGAATTAGCAATTTTCCTTTTGCCATTTTTTTTCAAACAAGGCTTGTCAGGCAACTCAGGTTATAGAGAGCTTGAAAAAGAAATCGGTACTTTCTTAACTCAAAAGTTTAACTAACCAACGCCATCTCTATTTAAAGCTTGGTGATAATCCTGAGTATATTAATGTGCCTGAAATTTGCTCTAATCTTGAAGCTCGCAATAGAGAAGCCATTTTTAAGAATACAAAAAATTTATTGCTAAAACCTAAAGCCAAACAGGCGCCACCATCCATAGTCTAATTTGCACAATTTGCTAAAGTTAGTGATGGCGCAACTACTTGTGATACTTTGGAAGCACCAGCAGATTTATTAGTTTAGCGCTTTCCGCCAAGCTAGGGCGCACTCTAGCTAGCTAGGTGTTAGTATCAATCCCTACGAATGGATAAAGAAGAGCAAAACTTGAAAAGCAAATTTCCAATTGGGAACGGAATCATTTTGATACTTGGATTTTTTGGTTCCTCTGCGGCTGGTTACTACTTAACTTCTAACGCTTTATCGGATGAATACCCACAAATTTCCGGACTCGTTCTGGGTGCGTCTTTTGGCGCGTTTGGCCTAATTAGCCTCATCGCAATCCTCAGTATGAATATCTATCGGATCTCTGATGACAAGCTTCAAATTCTATCAATTTTTGGTTTCATTAAATCTGTTGTTGCCTATTCAGCAGCAAACAAGGAAGCTTTTGTGAAAGACTTTGCAGAAGGTGATGCTGTCCAAATATTGATTTCAAAAGACCAATTCCATAAGAAATTAACCAAAGAGCAGGAACTGGATTTTTGGGATAAATCCGTGAACTACAGATATATCTCAATCTACGGACTAAGGGGAAAAGGGAAAGAATATCTGACATTGGAAGACTTTAATAAAGCCAAACAAGCTGACGGAAAACTCGGATTCTGGTTGCTTTTGATTTTCGCAACCTTCATGTTTGGGACTGGAATTTATATGCTGCACGAACGATGGAAATACGGGTTCTTAAAGTTTGTTTAGGTCGCACTATTGATCGAGGTCACTATCTGCTCCAAATTGGAATAATCGATAGCGGCTATCACACTCTATGAAATCACGACTACGTAGTAAGGAATATGACATTGATGCTCTCATACGGTCCATCAAATCGCAGATTTGACTACTTGGTAAATTGATACTAACTTACATTTAATAAATGCCACGCTTCATGCAGGCCTTGTAAAGCATTAAAAATGACCGTAACAGAACAAGACATACAGGCTGATTATAAAAATCGTATCAACAGGGTTTTTGAGTTTATTGACGTAAACCTGGAATCGGATTTATCATTGAACACTGTTTCGGAAATTGCTTTTTTCTCACCATTCCACTTCCATCGGGTTTTCAAGTTTATTACAGGAGAAACATTGAATGAGTATGTAACAAGGCGTAGAATTGAAAAATCAGCCCTGGATTTGTTACACAAAAATGTAAAGACAACAGAAATTGCTCACAAATATGGATTTAGCGATAATTCTTCGTTTTCCAGAGCTTTTAAAAAATATTACGCTATAAGCCCGACCGAATTTAGAAAGCAAAATCCAAATAGACATAGCAAGATTAGTCAACTTCAAAGCAAGAACGGACAAGACTATCCTGACTATGACAAATACATTTGCATCATTGATAACCTTAAAAATTGGATAAAAATGAATGCAAAAATTGAAGTTAAAGAAATGCCAAAAATGGATTTGGCTTATGTATCAAGTATTGGTCCTCATAACCTTGAAAATTCCTACGGAACATTAATGCAGTGGGCAACACCTAAAGGATTAATGAACGACCAGACAAAGATGATTACGGTTTATCACGACAGTTTTAAAGTGACAGAAGCCAACAATGTAAGAATGAGTGCTTCTGTTTTACTAGATAAACCAGTAGAAACCGAAGGAGAAATAGGATTAACAACCATCAAGGCTGGAAAATGTATTGTTGGAAGCTTTGAAATCGGGTTAAATGAATTTGAAAAGTCGTGGACCGGTCTATTTGTATGGATGAACGAAAATGGTTATAAAAAAGCTGACAGAGAACCTTTTGAGATTTATCATAACAACTATAATGAGCATCCTGAAAGAAAAGCTATTGTTGACTTTTGTATACCTATTGAATAAAAAAATACTGGACAACAGTGCATAAGTAATAGCGGTTTGAGTGTTAACTCAGACCGTTTTTTTATTTAAAAAAGTGTATTTTGATCTGGAAATAGCCTCCTTTGCCGCCATGCTTGGGATGGTGATATAATTTACTGCATCTTTCAGCACAGGCGGGCATCGGACCTTCAAAGTCTCACCAACACTGCTATTCATTCTTAAAATGAAATTAACTAGATTGACCCATAAAAGGAATAAGGGAATGTTTTATTTCTCTTATACGGATGTTAGGTTGCATAATCTGAGTGAATATAAAGTATGAATGAAATTGAGCATTTTTTTAAAACTTACTATTCTCAAATGAGAGATTTCTACCTTGAGTTTGAAGCTGATAAATATGAGTTAACAAAAGAGAATTTTTGGGACAAAGTTTTGAAACCAAGTAAAATCAGTGATGATGATTTTATTCCAATCGAACTCAAGCTTAATTTGACCTTACCATCATCATTTAAGGATTTCTATAAATCTCATTATTCACTTGATAAAGAATTTGATACGGGCGGACTTTTTATTGCCGGGAATACTGAGAATAGTAAATTGTCATCCTTGGCTGAATATTTTTTTAACCACGGAATATCTTCTGAAATTAGGGATTTGGGATTGCTTCCTTTTGGACTCTATAATGATGAATGGTATGTGTGTTTAGATATGAATAGAAAGCAAGATGATCCCAGTATTGTTCTTTTTGAAATGAGTAACTGGGGTGCAGGAAAGGAAGCAATATCGCATAGAGCATGGTTCTCAAACTTTAATTCATTTTTAAGATGTATAACAGATTATCAAGTCAATGGTAATTGGGATAATTTCAATGAGTTGGATCCAGGCAATAATTACTTAAACGCTTACGATTATTGGAAAAATTAAACAACAACCTAACGCCATGTAAAATGCATTGAAACGCATTTTACACTAAACGTTAGCGGTATTGGTAGAAAACAATACATAATCCGAGCTCTCATTCTAAAAACAAAATCAGCTACGAAGCAATGAGAAATTTAAATTTAGCCTTGAATTGTTTCATATTAATTTTTTGCATAAATGCATGCCAACCTGAAAGCCCAAAAGTACATTACCCCACTCCACACCCTAACGAAAAGCCATCTGTTTTTCTCCCGGGGATCGTTAGTAGTGGATCAGACTCACTGGATTTCAACGCAGCTTTTGCGTTGGATGGTAAGACCTTCTACTTCTCTCGCTCAATAAAGGGTAAGTATACTATCATGGAAAGTGTTTTTAATGGCAAGGAATGGCAGCAACCGGTGACCTCTCAGCTTTTTGATACCAGTTTTTCAAATACAGATCCATTTTTTAGTACGGATGGTTCCCTCTATTTTATATCTAATCGACCAAAGGATGGTAATGACTCAATTGACGATTATGATATATATGTTATGCGAAAGTTGAATGAGAATTGGAAAGATCCGGAACGCTTAACAATCAACAGTGACAGCACGGAATACTATGTATCTGTTTCGCATACGGGTAATCTGTATTTTGCTTCCTACCGGGATGGAAATTTAGATTTGTATATGAGTCTAAATAAGGGAGGCCAATATGAAAAACCGTTGCTTCTCACCGCCTTAAATTCTCTGGCAGATGAACACGATCCATTGATAGCACCTGATGAGTCGTATATTATATTCAATTCATCTAGAGAAGGCGGTTTCGGTCAAGCTGATCTATATATTTCTCACCGCCTAAATGGACAATGGCAAACGCCGATCAACATGGGTGCAGCCATCAATACAACCAGTTATGAATACTGCCCAAATTTTGGCCCTGATCAAAAGTATCTTTTTTATAGCAGTGAATATGATGTAAAATGGATTAGTGCCAATATCTTGAATTCATACCAATAACCTCTGGCTTAACTAGTTTTGGATTTCTACACAAAAATTTAACAACTCAAGTTTGCTGTATAAATCATTTGAATAAATAAACCACTAACAAACACTAATATTTGCCTGTAACAATTAATGAGAACTAATATGGATGAGAGAGCTTTTAAGACATTGATTGAATATTTGGAGAAAGTACCTTCAATTCAGAAACCTATATCATATGGTGATGAAGATGGATTTTGGTGGGTAAAATTCTCACTTGACATAGAAAATCAATTAGCATGGAGTGTGGTTCAGGAATTTGGACACATAATAAACTACTTGTCAATTGATGAGAGGTTGCCAACCGTATTTTATCCAGTTTCTCCCCCCGCCGTACATGAATGGTGGGCCGTATGACTACCTATCATGGGTTATAGAAACTAAAGATAAGGAGTTTAAGCCTGGTATACTTATGAAGTGGCTTGAAGGTAGACTTCCTCGTCCAGTTGAGGATTTAGAACAATGGAATGAAGAATAAAAGCCTCCGTTGCAACCATGCTCGGCATGGCGGTATAACTACTGCATCTTTCAGCACAGGCGAGCATCGGACATTCAAAGTCTCACCAACACTGCTATTCATTTTTAAAATGAAATTAATTAGATTGACCCATAGAAATTAAGGGAATGTTTTGTGTCCCTTATACGGATGTTACATGGCATATAAAAGAAAAACTGTAATTGAAAAAGATATTTGCAATACTAATATTATCACTCACAATGTTTTCATTCCTCAAAAAACAAACTGATGACATCCCGTCAATCTGGAATCGTGTTGAAAATTGGTTAGCTAAAAACGCATCTCACTTAACATCTGAACTGAATCCTTCTGCGTCAGAAAATGATATAGCCAAACTTGAAAAAACGATTGGCGGAAAGCTCCCGAAAGAGTATATCGAATTTTTAAAGATTCATAACGGACAAAATCGTGATAGTGAAGGTTTAATTGATACTGAAGAACTCTTATCAACGGAACGTATAATTGAAGAGTGGTCTGTATGGAAAGAATTATTGGACAAAGGTGATTTCAAGGATAGTCAATCCGAGCCTGATAAAGGAATAAAATCAGATTGGTGGAACTCAAAATGGATTCCAATTTCATATGATGGAAGTGGAAATCATTATTGCATTGATATAGACCCTGACAAGAGTGGAACAAGTGGCCAAATAATCCGAATGTGGCATGATTCCGCAGAAAGAGAATTAATTGCTAATTCATTTAAAGAATGGATATCTAATTATGTAAATGATTTGGAAAAAGGTAAATATGTTTACTCAGAAGATTGGGGTGGAATCATAAACAAAAACGATTTATAAAAAAGAAACGCCATGTAACAAGATGTATAGTGCATACTCTTCGTGATACGAACCATACAGAAACCGTTGGGCGTAATTATTTAATGAGAAAGATTTCCCTACTAATAACATTCTTGACAATTGTGACTTTGGCACAAGGACAGTATCCGTTTGACAAATTTGGCCGACCTGACTTTAAATCATATAATGACTGGAAACTGATTGAAAAGAAGGACGAGAATAAAATCCATCAGACAGTAACGATACCGAAGTTTTATGCTGACAGTATTTCATTGACAATTCAATTCACGGTAGACAACTCGAGCGAAGATGCAAAAAATATAATCAGGATTTACAAAGGCAAGGAAACAGTGCAAAGTTTCAGAAATGACAAAGTGGACTACATGCCATTTTATGTTTCACGACACCCTGTTAAAGTAGCTGACCTGAACGGTGATTCATTACTGGACATCAAAGTAACTTACGACTACAATTCAAACGGACTGAGTTTAAGCTATCGGCCAATCTACCTGATCCAAAACGACAAGGGGACATTTACTAAGTACTCGTTTGACAATATGTACGAAGACAGACTTGATTTTGAGCGTGACTTTGACAATGATGGAGCGTTTGAGATTCAGTCTGTTCAATTAATTCAAAGTGACAACCACAGCTATTGGTGTTTTACCGCATTCAAAATTACGGACAACGGACTTGTTGACATAAACGACGAGATCGGCTATCCAATATTCATTCAGTTCTTAAATAAGAGAAATTATAAACAAGCTGACGTTAAATTGACGAAGAGTAACACAAATTGGACACGAGACTTCGAGCTGCTCACGGACAAGGGAACGGTGATAAAATAACTACGCCCAACAAAATGTATGTGCCATTTCGGGGTGCGGTGTAATTTTGCAGTTTAGTTTAAAAAAACGTTCGGTGTCGTGGGACAGGTTCGGAGCAGTCGGGCAAATCAGTCGTTCCTCCTTCATTTACCCTCCAAGCCCGCAACGTCACACACATAGACGTTGTAGATCATTCGTTGATTTTAATGAATAAAAAAGATATTAAATTAGTTGAAGAAATCCTCAATATTGAGCTTCCATCGCATTATATTGACTTTATAATCGATAGTCGAAGGATTCCTAAGGATGACCCCTATATTGAGATTCGTAAAAACTATCTTATTGATGATCCTGAATACTTGATTGACCTGAATGATACTCTTAAGTTTCATTTAGACACCGCAATAATCCAAAACAAACTATGCATTGGTGAGAATGGAGGCGGTGACTTTTTCCTAATTGACCTCAAAGACAAAAGTGATAAGTCTGTTTATCTATTTGATCATGAGGAATCTGTAGAGTACTACAATCTTGACACTAAGACGTGGAATTGGGATGGGCTTAGGGAATTCGATAGCCTTTCTAAATATTCCAGTTGGATTTCTGAATTGTTTGGCGAAGAATAAACGATCTACCACATTAACTAAATGTCATGGATATTGATTGGCGGATTGACAAGTTAATCCTTTTAACTCAGTTGTCGCCATGCTCGGCGTGGCGGTATAACTACTGCATTTTTTAGCGCAGGCGAGCACCGGACCTTCAAAGTCTCACCAGCACTGCTATTCATTTTTAAAATGAAATTAATTAGATTGACCCATAAAAGAAATAAGGGAATGTTTTGTTTCTCTTATACGGATGTTGGGCTCAATTGTAGATCGCATAAAAAAACTCAAAACGATATTGAAATTCTCTTTCCTTCTCCTCCTTGGAATAATGGTTCTGGTTGTTTTCGGTCTAACTCAAGGTTCGGCAATAACCTTTTTAACCTATCCTTACCTATTAGGCGCATGTGCGATAATGGTTTTAACAACTGTCGTCCGTAACCTGAGGAACAAAAAATGGACACTTGCAATTTTGCAGTTAATGGGTCTTCCTATAGTACTCCTGATATTCTACGTAATGTTCTATCCCAGAGACCTTTTCTTTTCGAACCAACAAATACCAGAGAACACTGATTTTGAGCTTCCAATTAACCTGAATAACAAATCAAGTGTAGATTCTCTGATGGCCATGAAAAATTCCAATTTCGAGATTCTATTGGCTAACTACGGACAACCAGGAATGTATAAATCCTTCGTTTGGACTGACCTTAACGAAGAAGGTGAATTGTACCTCAAGGCTTATGACGCAATCCATAACTTTGAGTTGGTACGAATAACTGAAAGAACAGAGCTGAAGGTGAGCAAAGGTGAATCGCCAATTAGCCAAGAATTTACTGTTTACGATGGAGTTTGGGAGAGCTACTATCTCGCTAGGTTTGAAGTTTGGTTCAAGCCAACGGATGGAACGGACGAACAGAAGATTGGAGAACAAACTTTCAAAGTAGAGGGATGGATAAGGTAAAACTGAGCCCAACAGATGCTATGAATGAATGGGGGTTTATCCGTCCGGATACTTTCGTGGAGATTGGAAAGTCCGCCACAAGTTTTAATTTTAAATCAAGGAGTGGCTATGTGCGAGACGAGAGGTTAGTGCTTTCTAATCCCCACTCATCATAGTTGGGCGTTGAAGACACACCAGAGCAATGAGAACTAAAGAAAATAAAATTGAATGGACTGGGAAGATTAAAGACAAAGTATTCTCAGATATTTTATTCGAGGAATTAGTGGTTAGAAAGGCTGATCTTGAGAAAGTTGAATTTAAGAATGTACATTTTAAGAATAGCTATCTTGGATTTGATACTAAATTTTTAGAATGTGTTTTCATTGACTGTAAATTTTATGGAAAATATAGCTCGCTTGGAAAACCAGCAAAGTATATTGATTGCAGATTTGAGAACTGTGAGTTTGTTGGAACCGATTTGTTTATGGGGCAATATTTTCATAACTGTTTCATGTCTGGATTAATGAAAAATCCGATACTGAACGATGAACATTCAAAGATTCATAATAACGAAACTGTTTTTAAAAATTGCGACTTGACTGATTTGACTTTTGACAACGTAACTATTTATGGAAAAGAGGTTTTTGATAATTGCAAATTACCGAATTCGGGAATAAGACTTTTTGACAATTTAAATGATAAGTTGATAACTCGAGCAGAGCAAATTTGTGAGGACTTAAACACTGACGATAAGATTGAAAGTGAGATGATTTTCAAGCGAGATCTTAAAACCGGACAGAATCCATTAATTCTTGATAATTTGTTTTTAGAATCGTTTTTTAAGACAGTGAATTCAAGGAAAATATTCGAAGAGATAATAAACGGATATGAAATAAAATAATAACAATCCACAGCTAACACTGTATTTACAAAATGAGCCAGATACTAGTGACTTCAAGGGCTCTAGCCCGCTTTAAATTTCTACGGTTTGATAAATTTGAAGCCCGCAATTGCCCACATTTGCATATACTTGTCCGTTACCATTCATCCCACCCGAAACAGAATTGAGCAAAACACAAATTTTTCTAACTCTCGTTCTTGGTCAACTTTTTAGTTGGGTAGGAATAATGCTTAACGATCGTTTGGGTGGAATAATTTTTCCTTTCCTATTCGGAATTTCAATACCGCTTGCTAACTGGAATTCTGTCCGATACATCAAGTGGAAATCCCTGTTAACGTTGGGAATAATTTCAATAGCTCTGTTTTTTGGGACTCTCACCCTGACTCTTGGAATCGGAAGCATTCATTTATATCTATCATTTTTTGCGGTTGGATTAGCTGGAGTAGGCTTTCTCTTTATTAACTCAGCTTTCATTTCTTCCATTCGGATAAACCATATAACTGTTACAATTACTTTTATCCTGGTCTCAATTTCATTCCCAATCGGCAGAGAATTGCTTAAGTTCAATGATGATCATTTATTCCTGTTCACTACTTTTATGACCACACTAGGGCTGTGTGCAAGCAGGCCTGAAAGTATAAGCTGAAAAAGTGAAATGGTTGTCTGATACAGACGAATACCCGTGAATAACGGGAGTAAGCTATGAACCTTTATGAAATTAATAAGAAATCTTTTAGATTGACCCATAAAAGAAATAAGGGAATGTTTTGTTTCTCTTATACGGATGTTATCCTCAATCACTATGACAGTAAAAGAATTATATCAAGAATTCAAAGATGTATTTATTACATGGGATGACAAAAGTTATCAGAGTTCTTTAAGGGTTTTGAAAAACAACAGGCATAATCTAATTGAAGAGGATTTTAAAGAACTAGAAAGAATTTTGTATGAGGAAGAGCATACTCAATTTGTTCCTCGAATATTAGAATTTGTTGAGTCTTTTCCAGAGTACTTATTTAACCCATTGATTGACCAACTGATTAAAACAAACAATAACGAATTTATTGACCCATGCCTTAGAGTGTTTGGTGGAATAAAGACTAACAAAAAAATCCAAGAGATAATTAAAAACTCTAAAGGTCGAATAAAATGTAATGCTCTATTTATGTTGTATTACTGTATAGATGCAGAGTATTTATGGGATGAAACTACAGAATCCTATGAAGTAGATTTATCTAATTTAGCTGTCTTAAACAATGATAACTCAAAGCTTCACAATAGAAGCTCATTAATTTTTGATGTTAATTCTGATAAAGAATATTTTGTGTTAAATGAATCCTTTTTATTTGATAGATATAGCTTTCTTTTGAGTGAGTTTTTAAATGAAAGCAATAATTTGATAGAAAAATATTTTATTAACCTTTTGCTTCCAAAGAAGCTGAGTGTATATCCTTTTAAATTAGAAGAAACTGCTAAGAAAGTCATAAAATTAAGTAAGAAGTTAAAAATACCTGATAATATGACCGATTTAGAAAAACGTATTCAAGGTGATAAGGAATTAGAGATGTATGCTGTTGATGAACTTAAATGGGATATTAAAAGGATAACACCAGCTAAAAAATCATACCCACCTTGGAAAGGATGGGCACAATTTTTAGCTTAACCGTTATGGGCAATATTGTCGCGATGAAGAAACTGAATCTTATAATCCTTACTTTTTCACTTCTAACTCTTGCGAACTGCGGAGCGGTACGAAAAACTAAATCTGGGAATCGAATTAAGGGAGAGATTTCAAGAACAATTTTAACGGACGAACAACTGAATGGCAAATGTAAAATTTCCGGATTGGTTTACTCGCGAAACGATAGTACTTTTCTTTCAGCTACGAACATCATTGTAAACGATAACTCGGGGACAACCACGAACAAGCGAGGTGAATTTCAATTGGAACTTTCTCTTGGGATTTTTCAACATCCGAACTACATATATCGGCCATGACGACTTAATAATTTCAAAACTGGAACTGCTGCCGAACCAACATGCTATCCTGATTTTTCAACTGGGAACAACAGCAATCTACTGAACGATAAAAAAAGCCCATAACATTATGTATGAAATGCGTGTTCAACGTGCTACTATCCAGCTTCACTCATTGCCTTCTCCGCTCATCTGTTGCCGGGATATTTTTTAGGTTTTTGGTCAGTTCAGTCCGCGGGAGTTTTCATCTTGTGGAACGCAGCATTTCATTAGAACCGTTGTGAGCTTCAACAGATTTCACTACTTTTCCGCTAAAGAGCTCATGTCAGGCACACGCATCATACATGGGCGTTAGCACATATGGGCAAATGAGATTCTTAGAAACCACATTATTTGTTATCCTTATATCAACTCTTTCCGGTTGTTCACTATTCCCTTCACCTGAAGGTTTTTGGCTTAACTACCAAGAAGACGATCGAACTGAAAATTATAGCGACCAAGGACCATGGGGTGGGAAAAGAATAATACACTGGAAAAAAGACATTGGAAAATTCAACATACCCAGTGTAATTAAGTTTGCGGAGGATAATGGATGGAAGTTACAGAACAATTCTCTATATAATTCATCCTTAACCAATAAGTGGGTATACGATAATAAGCCAATTTTCCCATTATATTACAAGGGCTTTATTTCACATTTTGATTTTAGTTATTCCGGATTTGCTGATTATCCAAGATGGATTTCAGGTGACATTAAAGTATTGACGTTTACTACAAATTTCATAAGTATAGACCCAGGAACACAGGAAGAAATAAGAAGAAATGGTTTTATAATTCTGAACTCTGAACAAAATGAGATGACTCTCTATCATATGTGGGGTGAGTAAACACATGTGCTAACAAAGGATGATGGCGCATAGCCTTAATTAACATTTTGCTAAGAGACTGCTAAACATCCCACTTATCTACCGCCAAGAAACTCTAGTGCTTTCTATCTGCCTTTGCTCGTGGGAGATTTTTATCTTCATAGCGCAGTGAGAATCAGAAACTTTGATCACACCGGCAGATAAGCTACTTTTATCACAATTAAAAAAACCCGGAGGCCACAGCGCCATATCTGAGCGGTAGGCACTATTAGGACTTCAAAAGGCAGATGAATGAACAAGAAATATCGAATCTACTAATTCTAGGTATAGCAATAGCTTGGGCTTTCAAAATCGGATTTCATTTTAACTATCTAAAATCAGTTGAGAAGAGTATAAAAGAATTAAGCTTTCTAACTTTTTATCTAAGGATAGAAAATTTTTTTACCAACATTTTGATCCTAGCACCATTCTTTTTTTCTACTAATACGAATGGTGATGAAGAAATTAAAAGGAAAAGACAGAAAGTAAAATTCGCACATTATTACTGTGGATATTATTGGTAATGACTTTTATCTATCTATATAAGCACCCTGTATCTTAACTCTTGAGCACTTAAATTAAACATTGCCCAACAAACAATAAGCACACATAGCCAAAGGTGCTTTCTAGGAACAGCAAAATCGGTAAGAAGGCATCATATTTATTTTGTGATGATGGAAGTCAAGATGAAATATTTAAGATTGTTAACCAACCAATTAAATAGTTTGGTGCAAATTGGAAAATCCGTCACAAGTATTAAATTTAAATCAAGGCGTGGCTATGTGCGAGAGGAGAGGTTAGTGCTATCTAATCCCCACTCATCATAGCTGGCCTTTACCAGCAATGCAAAAAATGAAACTACAAACAATCATATTGACGATTTTCCTACTGACTTTGTCAACATTTCAAGTCAAAGCAGACAGTTGGACTGACCCTGACTGGAAAGAAATGATTGATAGGTCGGATGTAATCGCATTAGTTGAATACACATCACAAGGAGACTTTCGAGCCAAAGCTAGACCTCTGAACATCTACAAGGGAAAGCTAAACACAAAGGAAATTTGGATTTCGGGGTTTAGCAATAGATATGGACCCATTGACAACATGAGTCCAGGAGATAAGTACATTGTTTTTCTTAATTTCTATGAACCAACTGAAGGAGCTCTTGAATATTGGAAGGAACAGATTGAAGAAGAGCCCGAGTTAACTGATTATTATGAAGCAATAAAATCAGGAAATGCCTATTATGTTTGGACGCCAACATCTGGTGATCTGAGAGTCGAAGGAAAAACTGTCCAATACGACTTGCTACAAACATCATATTACAGCAAACAAAATTATTATCCCCTTGCTGAGTTCGAAACATTTTTGAAAGCCACTTCACAAACTAAAAATTCAAAATTTCATGAAGAATTACTGAATAAGGTAAAAAGCCATGCAGCCATTGAGATTTCTGCACAATACTTAATGATGTTGTACCTAAGTTCATTTAAGTCGTACGACCCAGTCTTTCAAATAATAGCAAACGAGCAGAAGCCAAAACCTTGCTATGCACTAGCCAAGCTGCTTGGTGAAGTTAATGATGAAAAGTCGAGAGACATATTGGTACTACTGCTCGACAATGAGAATAGCGTTGTTCAAGGAGAAGTAGTGAGACAGCTTGCAGATGAAGCCCCTGAATTTATTGGTCCAATTCTTCTTGCTCATTTGGGGGTAGCAGGAGAAGGCGGTATTTATCCTTCCAATCTGATGGATCCAGTTATGAATAGAATTGATGGTGGTAAAATTGAAATAATTAGAACACTCGGTGAAATAAAGTATAAACCTGCTGCTAAATCTCTTTTGCCTTTGCTAGAGACAGAAGAAGACTATATTTTCCAATTAGTAATAAATGTACTTATTCAGTTAGATAGCAGGGACTTTATACCTTATATTAATGACCACCTGAAAAAGAGAACCAAGCCTCTTATTTTTGAAATCTGCCAAATTATTACGGACAACGACCTAAAGGAATGCAAACCAGCATTAATGGAATTCATTTCAAATCATAATAGGAATGACCATCCAGGTTATGAGTACGCTATTTCTACTCATATGGGATTGGCTCACTTCGACGACCATGAAACAAGAGACTTCCTATTAAACGATTTCGAGAATCTACTTAACAACAATGACACAATCGAAAGTGGCAAACTCAAGGATTGGATCAGAGAGTATATTGAAACATTCCAAAATTTAGAAAGTAAAGAAGCAAGACCACTTATTTACAATTCTCTTTTTAAGTGGTTCGGATATAACTATGACTTTGCTGTTCACCCTGAATTATTTGCTATTAAGAAAAGTATTGAAGACTCAATAAATCAAAAGTCCTTAAGTGTCCTTGAAGGGCAAGAAGTTGCTGAAATACAAACTATTGTTTTCATTAACAATACTTCAGATTATGGTGACAATTTCAGCCCTTATTACGACCAGATTATTTTGATAAGACTTGATCCTACAAAAATGAATCTCGGTGGGGGTGACGAAATCTGGATTAAGCTCAAAAGTGTAAAAGAAAAACTTAGTGAAGAGTTGAATATTCCAATCGAGAAAATTAGTTCAAGAAGTGGCTCGTATGTCTCTAACCTTGATGATAGGTTTGATGTGGATATTGATTGGTCTCCAATGCAGAAATTTTACAAATACGGAATTGAATTACCGAACGAGAGAGACCTTTTATTCTTTAAAACACTTGCTCAAAGTGGTTTTGCTAAAGACGATTTTGACAAAAGGCAATTGAATAGAACAATCTCAGAAATAGAAGAAAAGCTGAATAAATAAAAAACACGTGTGGCAACAAAAGCTATGAAATCATTACCCACAACTGGCGCAAGTGTCCACTTGTGCCTCCAATTACTCTTCAGAATCGCTAATTAGATCAATTCAGTAATTATGACACATGAATGGCCCCTTGTGCCAAACACATAATTATTGGCTAAGGACGCTTAATGCATAAAAAATATAATAATTTTCATATATTAGGGTGTTGCCTGTGGCTTTGATCGGGATGATACAATTGTTTTGGCTTAAGCAGGCGTTATCTAAAAAATATATTTATTATGAAATCAATGTTAATATTGGGTATGATTGGTAGCTGGGAATTAATCCTCATCCTCTTTGTGCTTATGCCTGGAATATTTGCCTTGTGGGCACTGATTGATGTTGTGAAAAGCGAATTTACTAACAGCAACAATAAGCTTGTTTGGGTGCTTCTAATTATCTTTTTACCCCTGCTGGGTTCCATTCTGTATTTGACCATCGGTAGAAGTCAAAAGTTAAAAGTCTGATATATTATTTACTGCTTCAAATTAGGTTAACAGAGAGGTTTGCTGGCTGAATTGTTTTGATAGGATGATTTGAGGTAAAGCATGTGGCTTCAATCTCGCATTGTAGATATTTTGACCATATCGCTTCTTTTAAATTCATTAGATCTATATAATTAAAATAAGGGAATGTTTTGTTTCTCTTATTACGGACGTTATCGGCAATGCAGCAGTTGATAAAATGATGAACGAACTTCAAAGGTTTCTGAAAAAAAATAAATTCAGCAATTCTGAATGGGAAAATAGAGGGTTAAACCCATCCTCTTTGGAGCTGTCTCAGAAGATGTATGAACTTCTTAACGACTGCTGCCAGAACCTTATAGTACTTTCTGAAAATGGTGCCACAAACAAGGCTTTCAAAAAAGAACTAAAGAAAGGTTTGGCAACTTTCAACAAGGCTGATTTTGATACTGAGGAGAGGGAATTTATCTGTGATTATTTTTTAGAATTAAGTCAGATTGTAGAAGTCAACTTCAAAGATGAATTGTACAAATGGTTATACGGTTCACTCTTAAATGGAATGTTGAAGGTTGCTTCAATTTTCAAAGGTTCGTCAAAAGTGATAGAAACTCTTTCGCAAGATTGTACTAACTGCCATGCTAAACTCGAAACTTTCATAACAAAAAAAGAAGACGGAATTCCGGATTTTGCCTTTGATATTGTAAAATGCAATTCTTGTGGAGAATTCAACATGATTGATAAAGGTCCAAATATTCATAGTTTGACATTTGGTGAATATCAACTGGTAGAACAGCTTAAAAAGACGGAATATACAGAGGAACAGGCTAAGGTTCGTTTAGAACAAATAAGGTACTGGAGAAAGTAAAAGCTCCGTTGCCGCCATGCTCGGCATGGTGGTATAACTACTACAACTTTTAACATAGGCGAGCTCCTACATTAAAAGTCTCACCAACACTGCTAGTCATTTTTAAAATGAAATTAATTAGATTGACCCATAAAAGAAATATGGAAATGTTCTGTTTCCCTTATACGGATGTTATGCTCAATTAATGAAAAGACTGTTAACCATATTATTTGTCGGATTCTGTCAATTTGCCTTGGCAGACGAACCTCCTTGTTGGTGCGAATTTTCAATTAAGTCCGATAATGGTTTATATCGAGCAGACATTGAATTTGACAAAGCAGATTCCTTAAAAGAACCATGGGATAGAAGATGGACTATTAACATATTTGAACTTAAACCTGACTCTAATTTGAATTGGTCTTCAGAGTTTTACCATGACGGGTATGGAGGCGGAATATTATCAAATGATGGCCAAGTTTATGTTTACATCAATTTTTGGTTGGACATGGAAGAACCACCAAATCAAGTTGTAATATACACTAAGAAAAATATTAGAAAACTAAGTGGAAAAGACCTAAAATTAATTGCCGATAATTATTCACATACTGTTTCGCATCAAATTTGGATTGATGAATATGAGTTAATCCCTAACTATCTTTCGGACTCGACTTACTTAAAAATTAAAACAGAAGACTCTAAAGAAATAAGGATTGACCTTAAATCTGGTGAAATTGAAAACTCAATAACAACTCCTCAATTCCTTAAAGAAAATAATAGGCTTAAAAAATACGGCATTGGAATACTTTTATTTATCGGAATTGGAATCGTATTGATTGTAATAAAAAATAAAATAAAAGCATAACAATAGCTATAAATAACCTATTATGAACTGTTTCACTTTACCTCCCGCTTCGTTTTGTTTCGAAAAGTCTTCTCACTAAATTACTTTCCAAAACAAAACTCTGCTAAGTTCAGTGCTAAAACCCAAAGTCCCAGACTCCGAGTTTTCCGCACTATTCATGGCCGATCCGTTAATTGAAATGAATAGGAGTATAGTAGAGCATTATAAAGGATTAAAAAAGACAACATTCCTTTTATTATTTGCATATATGGGAATGATGGCACTTTTTCTCTCTTCTTTCTCAGAAAAAGCAAATCCGACTCACTACATTTTGCTAATATTCGGAATTACCTTAATGTTTTCTTGGATATTCTACCTGGGGTATGCTGAGCATAATAGAGTTGAAAATTCCCTAACTACAAGTGGAATAAGAGACTTCCTCATATCAGCAGATTTTCAAATTTCTGAGAGAAATACAGGCTGGAATTACGAGCCAAGCATTTATGGAATCTACAGAGATTGCCTCATTATTTTGTGTTTCAGCAAACAGAATGGAGATATACGAAATAAGTTCTTCATTGAAATGTATGGAACAGGTAATTCAAAAGACGTTAAAGCCATGAAATCTGGTAGAGAAATTGAGACGTTTACATATCCCAATCAGATTAGATTGACTAAGGATGTCAAATCAGGATTTGAGTTTAAAACACAGCTTGACCTGTTTGTTGACCAGCTGACTATGAAGAAATAACTACCAACATACACCAAGACAGGCCACCAGCAGATTGACAAATCAATCCTTTTTACTACATTTAGATGGGTATTATGGTCGGTATATCGTTTCTCCTCCACATAAGCAAAGGCAATGAAAAAAATAAAAAAGGTCTTATCAATTTACTTATTCTTTTTTCTACTTTCTGCAATTGTAACTGCTTGCTGTAAAGAGACTTATCGGATAGTTGGTGGTGGAGTGATTACAGCTAGAAACTTGCAGACAGGAGAGATATTTGAAGAGTCTACCATTGGTGTCATAAAAAACCCATTTAGAATTGATTGGGAAATTGAAACAACGAATTTGTCTGGCTTAAATCTCATTCAATCTACTTATGCTAGCAGTTGTGATCAGAATTATGAGAATGATTGGGATATAACTTCTTTCAAAGTAACAACTGACCGTGAGTTTATTTTAAATGGAAACACAATCCAACCAGGTTCCAACCTGATCGAAATAGATGAACTTGTCCATACTAGAACCTATTTTGGAGCATCTGTTACCTTTGATGAGCAATTTTTAAATAATACTGAATTTTCAGATCAGATTTATGAATTCAAGTTTGAAATGAAGACCACCGATGGATTGAAGCTGGAGAAGTTAATAAAACTAAAATTTGAACTTTGATAATGCCTTCTCTTTTCAAAAGGAGCAAGTTGGTTGGAGAAAATAAATAAACTGGCAGTCAAGGCTAAGCACTAATAGCAGCAGGACGAAGCTAGATTCATGAAGAATAGTTTGGTAGAAATGATTTACAGAATAAAGGAAAATGGATTTGATGAGATCAGAAGAAAAATGATTATTCGTTCAAATATAATTTGGAGGGGAGCTATTATCAGACATTGAAATAATGAAAAACCTACTATTAATTCTTTTCGGTCTTTTACTGCTGGGGTGCAATAAAAAATCAAATTCTGTGGATTTAAGCAGGCAGAAAGAATTCGTTCAGGCACAGATAATTGGTAAAACTCATGACCTTAATACACGGGTTAAAGAAACAGGATATTCACTGGTTGGGCGAGAATTTGTGAAAATTGGTGAGCAATTAAATATTCAGACACAAAATCTTATCTCAGAAATAGAGAGAGATCAAATGCCTTCAAAAAATGCAGTTTTGGACTTGATTGCAATGGCTAATAATAAATATGATACAATTGCTATAGATAGCTCTTTTATCACCCAGGCGTATGATGAATTCAAACAAACGGGAAGAAAAGAATCTTTTATATTGTCGTTACTTCTGTTTAATTCAGATTTTATTAGTAGCATTCATAATCAATTTGGCAGTTACTTCCAGCAGGTGGATTATTTTGAGCCTATTGCAGTTGGTGACAACTTCTCTATAAAAAAGGGAGAAACTTTTAAAGGAAAGGCAATTTCGCAAGCTAAAATGGTTGCCGTGAAATTTTTATATGAAATTGATGATCCGCAAAACGATGAAGGGTTTGTGGAATTGCCATCCAATGTTAATAGTAAGTCGGATGGCATTATCAATATTATTGGTAAAAAGGTCGGGACGCATAAGATCAAATTAAGGTCTACTTATTGGCAAAACGGGAAGAAAGTATCATTTGAAAACGAATTTGAATTAGAAGTAAAGGAGTAACGTCACAGACCAATGTGGTAACTCGTTTGTGAGGAGGGAATATCTGAGCTATAATCTTTTAACTGGCCGCATTCTCAATAATCCCATCATGCCTAAGCTGAAATTAGGAAGTGGTCAGCACCCACATGCTATAATTCAAACCCTTATAACGATGGTTCCACTCCATCTCTTTTCATAAATTGATGATCAAACTGTATCTTACCAGGAGTTAAAGAAGTAAAGTGCTGGTACATTGAGATTTAGATGATCACTAATAGGGAGAAACGTATAAAATATCTGGGCTTCGATGATAAGTGGGTTACTATCATCGGGATTTTACTTTTGGGCATATCGGCCCTGTATGTATTCAATTCTGAAGTAGCGCACCTCACCACAGTTGAGCTCATTTTTACTTACTGTGCCTCTTTCTTTTTATCTACGTGTGACTGGCTGGTGAATAGGTTACTCTTAATAAAAGTACGGAAGCTCTATCCCGGTTTAAAGAACAGCGTTAAGCGGGTTACGGTCCTTTGCATTGGCACAGTAATCAACGTCATATTAATTGATTTTCTGGTGGTTGGTTTTATCTCTCTCATTGCGGAAAATGCCCATTATAATTTTCCAGAAAGAGCCAGGTCATTGCTGGTGATAGTTTTTCTCACCATTATGGTTATGGCCATTTATGAAGCTATTTACTTCTTTGCTCTGCTCCAAAAATCGGTGCGCGAAGAAGAGCAATCCAAGCAGGCGATCATACAGGCCGAGTTGGATACGCTGCGCAATCAGGCTCAGCCCCATTTTTTCTTTAATTCGTTGAACACCCTGCGGGATATCATAGACCAGAGTCCTAAAGAAGATGCCAGGCAATTTGTGGATAAGCTTTCGGATATCTATCGCTTTTTACTAGAGTCAGGCAGTACCAATTTAATTTCTTTGAAGGCGGAGTTGAAGTTTGCGAAAGCATACATCCATGTGCAGTCCGAAAGATTTGGAGAGAACCTCAAGTTAAACTGGAACATTCCGGAAGCATTGGAGAACAAGGCAGTGGCACCAATGAGCCTTCAACTGCTATTAGAAAATGCCATCAAACACAATGTGGTTTCCCGAGCTAAGCCACTGGAAATCAATGTGGAAGCTGTGAATGATGTCATTGTGGTGGCTAATAAAATTCAAAAGAAATCTACGCAGTTGCCATCCACTAAAATGGGACTGAAAAATATAGAAAAGCGGTATGCGCTCATCTCCGACAGATCCATCGAAATAGTGAATGATGGTGCTCTGTTTTCCGTTTCGCTGCCATTATTGAATCATAACCTGCTTAAGGAAGAATAATGAAAGTTTTAATTATTGAAGACGAAATAAGGGCGGTAAATCAGTTGCAATCAATGCTCAAAACATGCGACTTCAAGTTTGAGTTGCTTGAGATTATAGATACAGTGGAAGATGCTGCGCGCTGGTTTGAAGAAAACGAAACTCCTGATCTCGTATTCATGGATATTCAGCTGGCCGATGGCTTAAGCTTTGAAATTTTCCAGAAAACAACCGTAAAGGCTCCTATTATATTTACCACAGCCTTTGATCAATACGCCATTCAGGCCTTCAAGGTCAATAGCGTCGACTATTTGTTGAAGCCTATTCAGCAGGATGATTTAAAGGGAGCACTCAATAAGTTCCTGCAATCCAATAGGTCAGCAACGTTGGATCAAGACACCTTAAAACATTTGCTCAGTGATTTGCAAGTGCCTGCGGAAAGAAAAGGTATACTGGTTAAATCAGGTAGTGGATTTGTGCAGTTGAAAATAGCCGATTTACTCTATTGCTATTCTGAAGATAGCATAACGTTTGGCGTTACGCAGGACAAACGCTTTATTATTGATGAGACTATAGATGTACTGTTCAGCACGCTGGAAGAGTCAGCATTCTTCAAAATCAATAGGGGACAAATAGTCGCTAAGTCTTCCATTATGAAAATAGAGCCTTATTTCAACCACAGAGTGATCCTTTCTGTCACCAATCCCAGAGATCAGCAATTCATAGTGAGCCGTCCAAAAACCAGCGAATTTAAGCAGTGGATGAACCGGTAATCTGGTTGATGACAATTATTCTGACTTCAACGCCCCATTAGAATGAAATGTAACCATTAAGTGGATTTATAAAAATTCCCAACAAATCTTAAACATAAATATAGCACCAGGTAATTATAGTCAGATACTTACGCTAGTTCTTAGAGTGTTGATTATTTTGTGTTATTTTAATACAGAATAGGTTGCCAAACCTTATTTTATCAATTACCAAAACATCTTCAGCGAAGACATAGTACTACTATTATTAAATGAGCAATGAAAACTTTTTACAGCGCGTACAGGCTATACTAGATAAGCAGGCCTTTAGGGAAAGTTTCGAAGTTACAGAGCTGGCTGATGAGATATGCCTGAGTAGGTCACAATTGCATCGAAAAATACATGCATTAACGGGTAAGTCAGCCAGTCAGCTAATCAAAGAACACCGGCTGTTGCATGCTCAAAAACTTCTTCTTTCTACAGAACTTACTGTTGCTGAAATTGCTTACCAGGTGGGCTTTAAAAGCCCGACATATTTTAATTCCTGTTATAAAGACCACTTCAATCTTACACCGGGAGAGGCCAGAGCTTCAGGTCAGGCAGATCCTGCTCCGGTTAGTCACACAAAGAAGCAATTCAGTAAGTCTGGTCTCATTGGAATCGCTGTATTTTTTTTATTGATCACAGTTTCGGCGTTTTACTTTACCGGATCAACTAACGATCAGGAGGCAGATAAAAATACTACTAAAGCGGCAGAAGTGGCTTTCACCAAAGGGCAGCACCTCATGTACCAGTTCACTGCCGAAAGCTTTGAGAAAGCAACCACATATTATTACAAAAGCCTGGCTATTGACACTACCTATACACCTGCTTACATAGGCCTGGCAGAGATAAACTATTACAGCTGCTACCCACGGATATCAAAAGAAAGATCTCTAAAGGCTGAGAAACATGCACGTCAGGCACTTGATATTGAGCCTGGTTTATCAGAAGGTCATCGCATCTTAGGTATGATCTATTACCAGTGTGACTGGCATTGGAAAGCTGCTGATGAGCAGTTTCAGTTGGCACTGGAGAATGATGTGAACAACTGCGTTGCGCAGTTTTATTATAGTCACTATCAAACATTTGTTTCCGGCCGGCTTAAAGATGCCAGAGAGTTAGTAGAAAGTGCAAAATTAGCCTGCCCGCTATTTATTTATCACTACCTGTTATCTGCAGAGCAATACATCGCTCTGGCGGACTATCATCTGGCATTGGCTGAATTATCCACTGCCATAGAAATTGATAGCAATGAAGCCAGTAGCTATTGGTTAGCATCTGTGGCTTATCAAAAACAGAAGCGCATGGATGAAGCTGTAGAAGCTCTGGTAAATTATTGTGAACGATTAGGCCTGAGTAATGAAAAGCAAGTAATATCAGCATTTGAAACCGGAGGCCTCAGTAATATATATCAACTGATCATCGAAGAAATGATAAACCAAAGAGGTGAGTGGACTGATGCATATATGATAGCCAAAGCATATGCGCTCACAAATGATGAGGAGCAAACATTATCATGGTTGAATAAAGGTTATGATCAGAAGATTATGGATTTAAGTAAAATCAAGTATGACTTTCATTTCCAGTTTCTTCATTCCAACCCAGAATTCCTCAATTTGCTCACCCGTATGAATCTGGGTAAGTACGATTCTACCTTGTGACACAACATAATTAATACTCATTGCAACATTATTAAGACGAAGTTGTAAGGGTATGCAACCACATTATTATTTAGCAGAAGGTGTTTAAATTCAATTTTGGGTATCAACACAACTCAAAAATCTTATGAAACATCATTCTTTATCTGTTCAAATTTTTCTGGCCATTGCCTTTCTTATTGGCATCATCATACGTGCCGTCCAGTTCTTTGCAGAACCTTCCATGTGGAAAGATGAGCTTTTCTCTGTAGTCAATATAGAGAAAATGACCTTTTGGGAGCTGATGACAC
Organism: Fulvivirga ligni; assembly: GCF_021389935.1. Classification (NCBI taxonomy): domain Bacteria; kingdom Pseudomonadati; phylum Bacteroidota; class Cytophagia; order Cytophagales; family Fulvivirgaceae; genus Fulvivirga; species Fulvivirga ligni. The sequence goes on along the minus strand of NZ_CP089979.1, from coordinate 5,237,901 downwards.
AACAACCTGAATATAACCAGGTGGCACCAGTTGGGTTCTATGTGATTCAGAAGTTCTTCTACTCCCTAATAGGTAGCACCGAAATGGCTTTCCGCTTGTATCCATTTATAGGATCACTTATTACACTTTGGCTATTCTATTTAATCGCCAGGAAATTCCTTACTTCCACCAAGCTGGTACTTGCTGTATTTTTTATGGCCACCGTTATCGGCCCCTGGTGGCAGTCTTTCAATGCGAAACCTTATACAGGCGATATTATGTTTTTGATGTTCTTCGTCTGGATAGGGCTTACCATTCTCGATCGTACGCTCAACAGAAGTGAGATTTGGACTTATGGCCTGATTGGTTTTTTGGGAGCGTCAGCTTCATTTCCTGCGAGCATATTTGTAATTGCTTTAACGGTTGTTTTCTTTTTGAAAAAGGAAGATGTTAAAGTATATGAATACATACCCATGATCGTATTATGGCTGGCTGGCGGAGTTTGGAATATCATTTATGCTAAACTCATTATTTCATCAGATGTTGCTACGGCTATGGCCGGGCATCACTCCAACATGCTTCCTCCTTCAGGAGTGATAGACTATATTTTATTCTTCCCAGAGCAGTTGACATTAAATTTGGGTGATTTCCTTACTGTAATTGGCGCCAATAATCCTGTAATTGTAGTACGGAGTGTTATTCTGCTGCTGCTATCTGCTATTACACTTTACCCCATTATTAAATATAAACGAGCAGACTTTTTCATACTTATCCTTCCTGTGATCATGATGATAGGTTTGGTGGGTTTTTATATTTTACCAATGGCAGGTAGAACAGCATATTATGGTTTGTGGCCATTTTTATTACTACCACTGATTGGCCTAGCATTTTTACAAACAAAGACACGGTGGGCAAAACCCTGGTTAACAAACACTATAGCCATGATAGTTATATTACCATCGGTTTTGTTCGTTGTTTTGGGGGCCACAAGCCTTCCTGTAGAGTCTGAACCGGTCAAGAAAATGCTTTCCTATTATAACCAGCATAAGCAGCCCGGTGATGTGTTATATGTGCATGGTTCTGGAGATCTCTATATGAGTTATTATGGTCCTAAGTACGAAGTGGATGATTATATATTGGGCGAATATGAATATGCCATAACTGCCGAGGAATACGCCAAAAACCTTGAACAACTCAAAGGCCACAGCAGGGTGTGGTTCTTGTTCACGGGCTACAGACCTGAAATGGATCCTACCTTATCCCTTGAAGATATCAATGGTATTATGACCCAGGAAGCAAAGTTGATTGAAGAAAAGCAATTCAAAAGTGCTGGTTATCCGAATATGCTCAACTTGTATGATTTTACGGGAGATTAGTTTCGATCAGGTTTCAATAATCTAGAGCACTCCAGGAACAGGCAGGTTATAAGGTTGAAGGCACTTTTAGAGGGGTAGTGGAATAGTTTGAGCAGTCTATCTTGATCGTAAAATTAGATTATCTACTCTTCCGGAAAATTTAAAGCCTTTACTAACGTTAGTAGTTGAGGCTTTCAAAACTACCTATGAAAATATATAGCTTTATCGTTATTATGCTCTTATTGGTGAATGGAGCCATGGCAGAGCAGATAGATACGCTGAGTATCAAGACGCATCTAAACAAGATTATAAATACTGAAAGACCCAGAAGCTACAGAAATATTGAATCCCTGAATTATGTAGCTGACTACATTTTTAATGATTTTAATAAATATGCTGATACGGTATATTATCAACCATATCATGTTAATAATCAGGAATATAAAAATGTGGTGTGCGTCTTTGGTAATAAGAATGCCAAAACTGTAGTGATAGGGGCCCATTATGATGTTTGTGGTAGCCAGGATGGTGCCGATGATAATGCAAGTGGCGTGGTCGGGTTATTAGAATTGGCCAAATTATTAAAGGGGCAAAAATTAAACTACAGAATAGAGATTGTTGCCTACACCTTGGAAGAACCACCCTTTTTTCGAACGGAAAACATGGGCAGTTTCATTCATGCAAAGTCCTTGTATGAAGAACAGGTAGATGTTTATGGTATGGTTTCCTTAGAAACCATAGGCTATTTCGATGACTCAAAAAGATCCCAGGATTACCCCATTGGCATCTTATCATTGATATATGGAAATAAAGGCAACTATATCACGCTGGTCAATAAATTTTCCAAGGGAAAATTCTGTAGAAAATTCAACAAACAGTTTAAAAGTATGGGGCTAGTCCGAACTAAAAAATTTACGGCTCCTGCAAAGCTACCCGGAATCGACTTTTCTGATCATTTGAACTACTGGGCCTTTGATTATAGCGCTCTTATGATCACAGATACTGCATTTTATAGAAATAAGAATTATCATCAAAACACAGACACCATTGAAACGCTTGATTTAGCGAGAATGAGTAAGGTGATTGATGCTGTTTATCAGGCCTTGATCGGGTTGAAGTGAAAATCGAAAAATTCCTGCTAGGAAATCAGTGAATGTCTGATTAGACCTTATCCTAAGAATGGAATCAAAATTAAACTCATTAAATTAGATTTAACTATTGGTGAAATCTGATGAGAATTAGCGTAGCACAAATAAATCCAGCTAAAGGAGATATTCTAAAGAATATTGAATCCCATGAAAAGTGGATTAAAATTGCGGTAACTGAAAAGGCCGATATAATAGCCTTTCCGGAGTTGTCGCTTACCGGGTATGAACCCGCATTGGCTAAGAAGCTAGCAATGGACTTCAATGATCCTGGACTCAGTGTATTTCAAGCTGCGAGTGACAGATATGCCATTTCAATCGCCTTGGGAGTATCTACTCAAAGTGAGCAAGGTGTAATGATAAGCATGATAATATTCCAGCCAGATAAAGCTCGAAAGATCTATTCAAAACAAATTTTACATGATGATGAATTGCCATATTTTGTACAAGGGCACGAGCAACTGATCTTCAAGGTGGCCGATAAAAGCATTGCACCAGCCATCTGTTATGAGTCTTTACAAAAAGCACATGCTGAAAATGTGAAAATTAATGGTGCGGATATTTATTTAGCCAGCGTAGCCAAATCTCAGAACGGGATCAATAAGGCCTTCAATCATTATCCTACGATTGCCAATGAGTATTCTATGCCTGTTATAATGGGAAATAATATAGGGTATTGCGATAATTTTATGGGTGCAGGACAAAGTGCTGTTTGGAATGAAAAAGGAGAGCTTCTAGGAAAGTTGTCGGATGATAAAGAAGGCCTTTTAATATACGATACTCTAACTCAGGAAATAATAATAAGGGAAGAGTTGTAGATCAGCTGTTTGCAGTAATCCGCCAGGGTCACTACAAACCAATAATAACACGGAGCTTAATTAATGATTCATTCTCAAATTTAATTACCCCGCTTTTTCCATAAGCAGCATTAGTTGTGAGCCCCGGCAGACTTCGCTATTTTAGTGCAGTCCACAAATGGAGCAAGGGTGTTGTTACCCTCGTGCCATAATCACAAATAGATGACTAAGAAACCAACCAAACTAATTATTAGAATCATTTTGCTGGTGGGAACTGTTGTTTCCTTATTTTTTGTGCCATGGTTATTGGTTAAAGCATGGATACTGCCGCTACCAGATACAGTTCAGGAGCAAATGAATGAAGCCATCGGCCATGGTTTTGATGGAATGATTGTATATGTAGACCAGGCTGGTAAGCCACCTCAATATTATGCCGCTGGCTGGCACAATAGAGAATCTAAAGAGCCTGCCAGACCTAAAGCTCTCTTTAAAATAGCCAGCATAAGTAAGTTGTATGATGCTGTGGCAGTAACTAAGCTAGTGAACCGTGGCGTTCTTTCTTTGGATAAAACTGTGGCTGATTATCTGCCAGAGCTTGCAGATCGCATTGAGAATGCCGATAAAATCACTTTACGACTGATGATTCAGCATAGAAGTGGTATGCCTAATTTTACGGATACTCCCAACTTTTGGGGAGCACCTACACATACGTTTGAAGAAAGTATAGCTTTGATTCTAGATAAACCGGCCAATTTTGAGCCCGGTGAAGATTACGAATACTGTAACACTAATTATCTTATAATCAATAAGATAATGGATGATGCCCTCGGGTATAATAACTTTCAATTCATCAAACAGGAAATTCTGGTTCCACTCAATCTTAAAAACACCTTTGGTTCACTCGCCGAAGTGAATATGGATGATGTAATGAGTGGCTACCATGTGGGGCACCCGTATGATCTAAAGGCCGATGAACATGGTATGTTGGCCACAGCCGAAGATGTAGGCACGTTCCTCAGGGCTCTAAATGATGATTCTTTGTTCGCTCCAGGAGAGCAGGAAATATATTCTTCCATATATGAATATAAGCATGCGGGTTGGGTGCCTGGTTATCAGAGCTTTGCGGAATACTATCAAGACCTTGATGCTGTTGTGGTAGCGTTTTATAGTACTACCGACCCTAAACTTTACAATTGGAATTTATCGGAAATTATTAATACCAGGATTGTTAAAATATTGAGGAAAGCAGAACGTTGATCCACCATAATGTCTAAAATCAAGGCTAATAAGAAAACGCTCATTCGTTGGAAAGTTTACATTGATAGAGCGCGGATGTATATTGGGTATGCTCAATTTCTAATGCTTTTATTTGTACTGCTAGAGGCGTACAAGCATACTGCCATTGGCGAGCTCATCTTTAATAATTTGCTCATTTCAATGCCGATTTTATTTATTCTATTCATCATAGCATCGTTGATCATCGGCAGAATAGATACTGTTCTAGGGCTCAGGGAAGAAGAGCTGCGAAATGCCTCTACTTCAAATCCTGTGATGAGAGAGCTCCTCACCAAGATTAATGAATTAACTGAGGAAATCAGGGATCTTAAGGAAAGAAATAACTCCTAATGGTATTGGTGATGCTTTTTAAATACGGTGGCTCATAGATAACACATGCAAATTCTCAAACTTAAACAAAAAATTCACTGTCAGACTCAGCTTTCAGAGTCGGAAATTTTTAAGCGACTGAGTGACTTGCTGAATGTGCAGAATCAGAACGCGCCGAATTTCTTTAACGGCAATATTCAAAATAAAGAGTTTGAAATATACTCAGTGAATGCTGGACTTTGGATTACTCCCATTGTACGGGGCACTTTTTCAAACGGTCAGGTTAAGATGAAGTTGGAGCCATCAAATCAATTCAAATTAGTGATAATTATAGTGGCCATAATTGCAAGTGGTTTGCTTATAAGCATCATATTCAATTCTCCGTCATACTGGTACTGTTTTCCAATGCTTGTTGTTTTTTTTCTCTTAGTAGTGAATTTTGAAGGGTTAAAAAATTATCGAAATATAATGACAATTCTTGTAAGAACTTTGGATCTGACAGTTAATTGAAATTAGGATGATTAAAATCGCCTATTGAAAATATGCTTGAGCTGGATATTCCCATACTATATGTAGCTGGAGGGAATGATCATCATAGTATTATGAATATGGACTACGCCAAGCTTGAGTTCATGAGAAAGGGGAAAGGCAATTTGACCTATAAAGTTTTTCCTAACTGCGACCACTTCTTCATGGAAACCAAAGCAGATGAAACCGGCAAAAAAGAATGGATTGATCATCTTGATGAGGTAAATGATTTCGCTTTGGAGTGGGTGGTAAAGAATAAAGTGAAGTGACAAAAATGGCCTTTATCTTCATGAATGAATCACATCAATAAATAATTTCCCTACCATGTCCTATTTCAGAAATCTCACTTGTCATTAGGGCGTAATTCAAATATTTACTAAAATCAAACAAAGAAAATGGAAGAATACGCATTAATCATGAGACATGAGGACGGTGCTAAGGTAGCATCTCCGGAGCAGATCCAACAATGGATGAAATTAACTATGGATTGGATCGGCGGCATTGCAGCTCAAAACAAATTTGTAAGCTCCGTAGGTTTACCCTTCGACGATGCTAAGGTGGTTATCAATAAAAGTGAACAAGTGGTAGTAACTAACGGCCCTTTCGGTGATATCAAAGAGACCCTTGGTGGGCTCATTGTGGTAAAAGCGGAGTCGATAGAAGAGGCTATTGAGTTTGCAAAAGGTTCGCCAGTATTACTAGCGGATGGAAATAGCATAGAGGTGAGAAAAGTACAGAGTAACTCTTAATTTGTGCTTTTAGAAGCCCCGATTTTTGAAGCAAGACATTCAGATTTCTATGCAAAAGAACAATGAGTTAATTCCTCATTTATTCAGAACTGAGTTTAGTAAAATAAGCTCAGTTCTATCCAAATTATTCGGGATAGAGCACATGGAGGTAGCGGAAGACATTGCCAGCGAAACCTTTTTAGCTGCGCTCGAAACCTGGACCTATAAAGGAATACCGGAAAATCCTACCGCCTGGCTTTACACCACCGCGAAAAATAAGGCCAGAAATTATTTCACCAGAAATAAGCTCTTTGTTGAAAAAATATCCAGCGAATTAAAATACTCATCTGAACACAGCCAGGAAATAGAGATTGATCTTTCTGCAGAAAATATTACTGATAGTTTATTGCAGATGCTCTTCGCTATTTGTTATCCTGCTATTTCTGCCGAAGCCCAAATTGCTCTCTCACTGCGCATTCTCTGCGGCTTTGGAATAGATGAAATTGCCAGCGCGTTTCTTACTAGCAAAGAAACGATCAATAAACGATTAGTAAGGGCGCGAGAAAAACTAAGGACTGATCATGTAGAAATTAAGTTACCTTCAGAGGTAGAACTCAATGATCGTTTGGAAACCGTGCTCACCACTTTGTACTTGCTATTTAATGAAGGTTATTATTCAGAAAGTAACGAGGCGGTGCTAAGACATGAGCTTTGTGATGAGGCCATGCGCTTAACCACCTTGCTATTGGATAACAATCTAACCAATAAGCCACAGGTAAATGCCCTGTACGCGCTCATGTGTTTTCACGCGTCTCGGTTTGAAGCAAGGAAAAATAACCATGGTGAAATTATTCTTTACAACGAGCAAGATGAATCCCTGTGGGATAGAGCATTGATAACCAAGGGAGCACTTCATCTTAAGCAGGCATCAGAAGGTAATATTTATTCAAAATACCATTTGGAAGCCAGCATAGCCTACTGGATGACGGTAAAATCAGATACCAAAGAAAAATGGGAAAATGTATTACAACTTCATAACCACCTACTGAAGATTGCCTATTCGCCTATGGCTGCTCTTAATAGAACCTATGCCCTTTACAAAGCTAATGGTACGGAGCAGGCTATCATTGAAGCCGAGAAACTAAAGCTGGAAAACAATCGCTTTTATTTCCTGCTGCTGGCAGAACTCTATAAAGGTACTGATAATCACAGGGTAAGAACCAATCTTGAAAAAGCACTAAAATTGACAAAAACCGATGCTGAAAGGCAGACAATTTTAAAGAAGATTGAAGTTTTGTAGAGGTGTTAACTCTATTAAATTTTTATATTTTAGTTTCTTTAATGCTATGGAAGCAGAATGATCTCAGATTCTTGTGCTTGAAGGTCGGAAATTGAAGAGAACACAGTTTTAATGAATGCAACTCATCATACACTACTCACAGAGTTTTTTGCTGATAAGCAGGTCTTTCTAATAGTGGTTTTTGGTGTATCATTTCATTTACGCGTCTTAGTCAATTCAATAGTTATGAATCAGAGAGATGGCACCAATAAAATGATAATGTTTCTAAGTCCTTTTAAACAAGGTAGTGGTGATTTTCTGATTGAGGCCATGCTCAGGTTTTGGTGGCCTGCTAAAGATGGTAAATCATTTGGCAAGTCTCCGTCTAATATACTAAGTCTGGTATTTCTTATTTCACTAAGTATTGTAATAATTAATGGGGTGATTGAAGCTATGCTTTGATGAGCTTATTAGTTGAAAAGGAGTTAATTTAGGTAGTAAAATCAGTTGTTATTTTGTGAAACATATTAAATCATGGAGCAACTACTTATCACTCTTGCGAAGGAGTCAGATCTAACACACATACTTGAATTACAAAAAGTGGCATATGTACAGGAAGCTGAAATTTACAATGATTTTAGTATTCAGCCACTAAACCAAACTCTCACCGATTTGAGGCTAGAGTGGCAAAACGGAACGATACTTAAAGCGGTAAAGGAAGATGAAATAATAGGTGCCGTACGAGCGCACCAGGATGGAGATGTGTGCAAGATTGGTAAGTTGATTGTAAAACCTGATTATCAAAATCAAGGTATTGGTAAATTACTAATGCTGGAAATTGAGCGTCAATTCGATGGTTGTGCCACCTATGAACTATTCACAGGGCATAAAAGTGAGAAGAATTTGGCTCTTTATAAAAAATTGGGCTACCAGAAATTTAAAGAAGAGGTGATAAATGAGGATTTGAAATTGGTTTTTTTAAGTAGAAGCATAAGAAATCTTAAGCATAATGACTGTGAAAAGCACAGATAGAATTTGGTTGAGTTAAAATGGGAATAGGATTCGTAATTATTATTCATTTAGTAATGCTTGGGATTTTAAGTGGGCTTATCTCTGTGATATTCGGAGTAATAACCTATTTCTCGACCCGTCAGGAACAAAGGAGAAAAAGGCGCATTTTTCTAGCGGTTTTTCTTCCAATCCAGTTCTTTTTTACGATTTACTTTTTAGGGCTTGGTGGTGCAGTGCTAGTTTCAGAATTCAAGGGCGTTGATATAGGGATTGGAGATTCTTTTTATGTTCCAGTCAATAGTTCTTGCCAAATCCGCATGATAGATGTCACGGATAAAGCCTATCTCATTTGTAGTGATGAGCAAATCATCAATGAAATAACCCAAATAAACTCTGAGGAAGATCTGGTTTTTGGACAAACAGCACACGATAAATTCTTTAGTTATAATGCTGGTAGCCAGCATTTAAGGAGATATTCTAATTACGGAGAAATGGTTGAAATAGAAAAAAGACCAAACCTCCAGTTGACTGAAATATCAGATTATTACCATAAGAGAAGAAATGAGGTGGCTGGTACTGCCATCACCATAGTCGGGCTTTTAGCATTAGCAGTAACAGTGGCCCTTGTATGGCTCACCCGAACTATCGTGATGAAAATTGGCAAATAACCACACCTAATCTGATTTAGATCCTTAAATTTAGATGCGCTATGAAAAGCCTTCTAAACATATCTCTTACCAACTTATTTGCTATCTCTGCTAAACAGGTCAGCCGTGATCGGGTGCTTTACGGACTTACCATGGTAGTGTCTCTATTGGCGGTGCTGGAGTTGGCTCAGGATTATGTCACATCCATGTTGCATGGCAGTAGCTTTTTTATTTCGCAGTCATTGTCATACAAGTTATTTTGGTTGCTATTTATACCTTTTTCGTATTTGATGCTAAGTTTGAAAGAGGTGTGGAGGTTAAAGAGTAGGTATACGGTATTCGCCAAAGCAATAGCAATTATCTTAATTACAGTGCTGCACCTGTTGGCTTTTTCACTATTACTTCACCTGCTTTCATATGGAATCAGTGATACGCCCTGGTCTTTCTTAGGCCTGATTACCCAAAAACTGTCCACCCGATTATATTTAGCACTCACGTTTTATATTCTATTCACGGTAGTGTATGATCATTTTCGTACTAAGTCTACTAAGCCTGGGAGCGATGATGTTCGGAGCAATAATTTTGATACGCTCCCGGTAAAACAAGGTAGCAAAACTACATTAGTGGAAACGCATCAGATAAATAGAATATGTTCAGATGGACCTTATTTGGAAGTATTTACTGCAGACAAAAAGTATGTGGTGCTGGATAGCTTGAAAAATATAATCAATGTACTTCCTGAAAATTTTCTGCGGATCCATAAATCTACTATTGTCAATATTCATCAAATAGAAAGTTCAAAGTCTCGCGGTAACGGCGACTATGATCTGACTTTAAAATGTGGTGAAACTGTGCGACTAAGTAGGAACTATGCCAAAACATTGAAGGACATTCTGCACCAATCCATCAGGTTATAAGGCAAACTACTCAGGTTATAAATTAGCAGTCACTAGGTCTGTTTTAGCTCTTTACATTAGTGATGAAAGTAAAATTATCACTTAAAAAGAAAGACTATGAAACTATTCCTTTTAGCTATGTCATTTATTATCGCCCAGAGTATTGTTCACGCACAGAGCAAGCAGGTGGGTGGGCCATGTGAAGACTGTGAGGCACTTATGGATTATAAAATCCTGAACCCATCACCTCAGGCCGTGGATACCCTGCCAGGATTTATGGATAATGACCCAAAAATAAAGATCAAAGGCACCGTTTTTCATAAAGATGGAAAAACCCCAGCCAACGGAGTGATACTCTACCTATATCATGTGAGCAGGAAGGGTTATTATGAGCCCAGTGCAAATCCGAAAGGATGGGAGATACGCCATGGGCAATATCGTGGCTGGTTAAAAACAGGCCGTGATGGCAAGTTTACATTTTATACCTTCAGACCAGCGGCCTATCCTAAAGCACAAGAACCTGAGCACATTCATATTTACTTAAAAGAACCAGGAACCGTACCTTATTATATTGATAGCTACCTCTTTAACAGTGACCCTTTACTTACTAAACAAGAAAGACTGTCTCAGGAGAATAGAGGCGGCTCAGGAATTATAAAGCTGACCATGGAAGATGATATTTGGACCGCTCACAGGGATATTATTTTAGGTTTGAATATTCCAGGTTATGAGTGATAAAGTTTAATTATTATTATTGGGAATGGAAGAGTCATTTTGGAGAGTATGGACAAATGCTAAAAGTGAGGTGAAGTGTCGTGGAATACTGAATCAAATTTTGATGAAATTGAATCAACCTGATTTAGAGGTGAAATATGAAGCTCATTGGGAGTCTAAAAGGTGGATAGGAAATTTTACCTTACTAATTAACTGTAATTCAAAAGAAGAACTGATGTTTGAAGTAATTCGCAGAAGTCAGTTAATAGGATATAACTGGCACTTGACCGGCTCAATAGAAAGTCAAAGTTCAGCTACCAGTATGGAATCTTCAGTTTCGGGTGTAGAGATGGCAGAGTGGCAGGTTGATATTCCTTCAAAATGGAATTAGGTCTATAAATTCTATGATGTAAATTAGCTTTTATAATAAATAGCCCATGTCCCAAAAATTTGTAAAATTAAAACCTTTGGATCAGGTAATATATTTTAGTGAGGCGCTACTATGTGCCATAATGTGCTTGGCTATGATTGTACTCACAATCATCAATGTGCAAGAGTGGTCATATTCTCTTTTAATTCCAGGACTTATTTTCCTTCATCCCTGCCGTTTTTATTTATATGATTCAAAAAGGTAAGTTAGAGTTTAAGTTGGAGGATATTTCCATTCCCCAAGAGTCATTCAAACAATTAGTGAAGAAGATTGCTCTTGAAAATAAGTGGACCATATATTCTCAAACCAACCATGAGGTTATACTAAAAACTAACCCTGGGTTTGTTAATCAATCATGGGGCCAGAACATCACAATCAGACATTCTGCAGAAGGAATATTGATTAATAGTATTAACGATATCAATAAAGGTCCAAGATTAACTGCCTTCGGCCAAAATTTTAAAAACATCGATGAGATTACCAGAATTATTGAAGAAAGTAATCTTCATAATGTGAAAAAGTAACGGCTATTCATCATCAATATTTTAGTAAAAATCAAATCATAAATGCCAATCACTTTCGGTTATCAATACTTTAACTTCGACCCTGAAGAGATTAATGAAGAAAATGGAACTGTGGATTTTCTTAAGGCCATGGATTTATTCAATGCCTTCCCTTGGCAGGATCAATTTGAAGGAGTTCTTAAACTCATTGAGTCTGACCGATCGACTACAGCGCCTACCATATTTTTCTTCAAAACGGACAGTAATTATCTTTCCATATCAGCTACAGATGATTCAGGCTTTTTAGTTCATTACAGGTGCAATTTGAAATATGGAGAGCTTTTTATTTCTAATAATATTTTAGAACGGGTACATGGTATTTCCGTGGAGGATTGTATCAGTGAATTTTATCAAGGCGAACTTAAGAACTTGCTCAAGTTATTTCCCCTTGAGGATGAAGTAACAGATGATATTGAGATTAGGCTGAATTACAACAAGCTGAACCTATATACACCATTATTAATCATGATCGTTCCGGTTATCTATTTAATAGTAGATGGCTCTCACGATTTTTTTGCCCCGATAATGTTTCTGGTGATGTCGGCTATTTTGTTTCTTGCCATCTTACCTAAGTTGCTGTTGAATTTTAAGTATTGGAAAAATGATAGTGAACAGGTTATTAAATACAACCCTAAATCTAAAGTGCTTACCATCGATAAGAAGGGAAAGACGCTTGAGTTCCAAAAATCGCAAATTAGTCAGGTGGAGCTGGTACGAGCCAGGACCGCTCAAAGACCATTTGAATTGTACCAATATTTGAGATTTACAGCCGGAGATTCGGTATTTGTTGTAACACATTTTACCATAGACCCTGAAACTCTGCTTTCCATACTCAATGTCAATTTTAAAGAGACCGAAGTGTTTTACCCAAAACTGAAGTTTAATACAGTCACTGATAAGGAAAAGCGCCGAAGAGAACATCTTTATGATGTGAAACGAAAGGAATTCCTTCAAACCTGTGCTGACTGGGAAACTGAAAAACTGTTAACGGTGGTGAAGCAACCAGATCATTATGCGGACTACGCCGTTTCAGCAGCTACTGAAATATTAGAGCGAAGAGCAGAGAAATAAGGCTTTCAGGCCTTCTATATCCCGCACAGGTATATTCATTACCACTTATTTAATGAGAGAATTATCCTAAAATAATCGAACAGATTTGTGATGGTTAATTCGTTTTCTGCGTATAACCACTCTAGTACAACAAATCATTAAACAACCAGGATATGGAAAATCATAATATTCCGACCTTGTATGAGTGGGCTGGAGGGCTAGAGACTATTAAAACCCTAATCACCAGGTTTTATGATAAAGTAGTGGAGGATGATACACTAAAGGGTCTTTTTCAGCATATGTCTGAGCAGCACCAGATCAATGTGGCTCACTTTATTTCCGAAGTATTAGGCGGACCTAAGCTATATACCGAAAATGGAGGCAGTCACTTCGGTATGGTGAAGAAGCATTTTCAAAAGCATATTTCAGAGCCGCAGAGAAAGCGCTGGATGGATCTTTTACTGCAAGCCGCTGATGAGCTAAAGCTTCCTGATGACCCGGAATTTCGTTCGGCTTTCGTAAGCTATCTGGAATGGGGAACACGGCTGGCGGTAATCAATTCAAATGCCGAGGAAATAGCCATGGATACTCATGAACCTATGCCAAAATGGGGTTGGGGCGAAACAGGAGGGCCATATCAACCATAGTCATTTTTAAAATCACTAGATTTGAAAGATATAGGAATGGCCAATGATTAGGCTTTTCCATACTTTATGAACTATCAATATTGTTTAAGGTATTTAGAAAATCTAATAAGCCTGAATCAAAACTTCCAGGGCGAATTCCTATTCACGCATGGAAGATTACCATACTCACTATTTAGGGAAAAACAGCCGATGGGAAAATGTTGTATTGACCTTTACCCTGGCAATACCATCTCTTTCCAAAAGCCGTGGGACGGTGAATACTTTACTTAGAAAGTTGGTCCTAATAACTTATCGCTTAGATTTAAAGAAAATAAGATTATATGTCAAAAAGAATATTTATAACCGGAGCATCCACAGGTTTGGGTAAAGCTACTGCGAAGCTCTTTGCCAGCAAAGGATGGAATGTAATAGCCACCATGCGTACCCCTGAAAAAGAGGATGAACTGGATAAACTACCTAACGTTGAGCTATTGGCCTTAGATGTTACTGATCCTGAGCAGATTAAGACGGCCACTGAAAAAGCAATTGCTTTTGGACCTATTGATGTTGTCTTTAATAATGCTGGTTATGGCTTAGCAGGCCCGTTTGAAGGAGCTACTGATATGCAGCTAGTGAGGCAGATCAATACCAACTTACTAGGGGTAATGAGAGTGACACAGGCCTTTATTCCTCATTTCAGAGAAAAGAAAAGCGGCCTTTTTATAACCACTACTTCCATTGGCGGTCTAGTTGCCTTTCCGTTAAATTCAGTGTATCATGCTACTAAATGGGGCCTGGAAGGATGGAGCGAGAGCCTGGCCTTTGAACTGAATCCATTAGGGATTGAAGTGAAAACAGTATCGCCAGGTGGCATCTCAACAGATTTTGCCGGCCGATCTATTGATTTAACGGCTCATGAGGCCTACAATGATACTATGCAGAAAGTGATGTCCGTATTTGGAGATCCTGAGCGACAGAAAAGTTATTCTACGCCAGAGCAGATCGCCGAGGTGGTGTATGAGGCTGCCACCGATGGAAAGCACAAATTAAGATATCCTGCAGGTGAAGATGCTAAAGCCATGTATGAGCAAAGAAAACAGGCAGGTGATGAACAATTTAGAGAAGGGGTAAAGGCCAGGTTTTTGGGAGAGTAAATCCATGACATTTGATACTTTGTATGAGGCCTTGTACAACGATCTGATTCTTAATGATCAGTGAAAAGAGGTTTCAAATATTAATGGTTCAACGTCGCTAGTAGCCCTCCAGTATGGCAAGATTTACCCTTCATTATATTCTTATGGAATTATAAGTTTGAGTATAGAATGATAACTTGTTTTACAAGCTTAACTTAATTGTGATGAGAAAAATAATTGCAGCATTAAACATGACTGTTGATGGCATCTGTGATCATACCGCGGGCCTGCCTGATGAGGAAATACATGATCATTACACGGATCTTTTAGGCCAGGGTGATGCCATTTTATATGGCAGAACCACCTATGAACTTATGGAGTATTGGCGACAATTTCTAGAAAAGCCTTCAGAAGAAAGATCTATGAACAATTTTGCTGTAGCTATTGATCGCATTCCCAAAATAGTTTTTTCAAGAACCATAAAAGAAGTAGATTGGGCGAGTGCCAGAGTGGCGACACGCGATTTAAAAGATGAAATCCTGGCACTCAAGCAAGAACTGGGTAAAGATATTTTTGTAGGAAGCCGCAGCTTAATAGTGCAGTTATTAAACCTCGGGCTGATTGATGAATTTCAACTATGCATCTACCCAATGTTGGAAGGCAAAGGCTTACGCTTCTTTGATGAAATCAAGGAAAGGATAATATTCAAACTTGCCAAAACTAGAATATTTAAAAGTGGAGCCATGCTTATGTATTATCAGCCAGAGAAAGGTTGAGCGATAAAGCAGAAAGCTGATTAAATGAAATAAAATGAGCGCAGATAAATCTTCGCAAAATCTGTATTTGCCAGTTATGCCCTTCACGGATAGTGATGCATTTGAAGTATGGTTGGCAGAGCAGCATAATTTATCAACAGGCATTTGGATGAGACTGTATAAAATAAAGTCAGGAATTACGTCAATCAACTACGCACAGGCGCTTGATGTGGCTTTATGCTATGGCTGGATTGACGGACAAAAGAAATCGTATGATGATGACTCATGGTTGCAAAGATTTACTCCCCGCAGACCAAAGAGTATCTGGTCCAAAAGAAATAGAGAGCACATAGCAAGGCTAACAGAATCAGGCAGAATGAAGCCAAAAGGTCTTGCTGAGGTAGAGGCTGCCAAAGCAGATGGAAGGTGGGAGCAAGCCTATGATTCTGCAAGCAATATGGTGGTGCCAGAAGACTTTCTGGCTGAGTTGGCAAAAGATAAAAAGGCAGAAGCATTTTTTCAGACACTGAATAAGGCCAATGTATATGCCATAGCATGGCGCCTTCAAACCGCAAAAAAGGCCGAAACCAGAGCCAGAAGAATGAACGTGATCCTTGAAAAGATGAAAAAAGGAGAGAAGCTTCAATAGATTTAAGTAGTCACGGTGATTGTATGGATTTGGAAATCACGCTACTAATGAGATTATATTTCAGTTGCCATAAAAAATGACATTTTTAGTACTGGATGCACTCAGTTAAAATTTCCTATTTTAGAGCTCGTTAAATCAGAGTAAATAATGAATTCAGAAATAGAGAAGATTAAGGAGCGTCTTAAGGGCGGAATGATTGATTTTATAGTGGAGGGAGACACTGGATATGACCAGTCTGATGTAGAAAGCTGCATGCAAATTATTGATAGATATTTAGTTAATATAGGTAAATCAGCTGGGAAAGAAGAGGGGATGAAGGAAGTGGAAAAGGCAGTGTTGGCGTTAAACACACTGAATGAGAAATGTGGAGATGAACTCATCGAAACCGAACAGCGAGAAGACATTTGTGAGATTATTATTATAGCGGGACATGATAAAGGATATAACGATCTTTCATATCATATTACAGAGGAGTGGAGAGAATGGTAGAGCAATTATTAAATAATTGACCCTAAAAGATGACACCCCAGGAAAATTTAACTAAATACGGCTACCTGCTTCCCAATGTATCTACACCAGGCGGCAGTTATCTTTCGGTTAATGTAAGGGACAATATTGCCTATGTAGCGATTCAGTTTCCTATTCTAAATGAAGAGTATTTGTATCTAGGCAGGCTGGGCGATGAGCTGGATACGACAGATGGTTATAAGGCCATGGAATTATGTGCGCTGAATGTGTTGGCCCAAATCAATGAAAAGGTAGGCTTTGATAATATAATTGGTTTAAATCATATTGAAGCCTATTTTCAATCAGGTGATGATTGGGATGATTCTCCAAAAGTTGTTAACGGAGCGTCAGACTTGTTTGTTAAAATTTTAGGAGCAAAAGGGGAGCACTCAAGAGCTATTTTCGGAGTACATAAGTTGCCCAGAAACTTTAGCGTGGGACTTACCGCTTCATTTACCATCCTTAAATGAAATAACTATTTAGGATAGCACCAGACTTTTAACATGGAATTACTCTATATATTTTTTCTAATTCATTGCATTTATGCAATTAGCGTAACTCGGAAAATATTCAAATCAATTATATTTAACCGGAGAATAAAATGGTTAAATACTGTCTTAACCTGGTTGCTTCCTTTCTTCTGGGGAGCCATTGTAAGCTACATAATTAAACCGCCAAAATATGAAGTCATTACAAAGCAAAACAGGAAAGTGAAGCCAGGTGGTAATAATACTGATAACTGGCAGTCATTAACCGGCTACGGAGAAGGTGGCAATGTAAATTTATAGTCAGTTCTATTTTTCTATCTTGCCATTTAAGGCCTTCCGCACAGCCTTTTTCTTTATTGCTACAAACTATCATTTTACACTCCTCTCACACTGGTTAAATCCCTTTCTTTCATCACTACGGCCGTAGTCCCCCTTCTTACTTAAATGTCACTGCGGCCGCAGCTCCCTTCTCTTATATACATCACTCCGGCCGTAGCTTTCGTCTATCTTGATTATCACTACATCCACAGTTACCTTTTTTCTTAATAGTCACTCCGACCGCAGCTCTATTCTCTTTTATTCGTCACTCCGGCCGCAGCGCAGCGGAGAGCCGGAGTCCCAATCAGCAACATAATAACCAGAGAACAATAAATAATATTTAAAAATTAATATATTTGTTTCTCTTGAACTAGATAATCCATCTTTAAGTCAAAGCAATGTCTTCAAAAACTCTGATAATAGCCCTCATTGTGTGTCTTACGTCTCAATTTAGTTTTAGTCAGAAACCTGATCAGCTCACCGACACCGAGAAGCTCTATGGCCTTTCAAAATTTTGGCAGGAGGTGAATTACAATTTTGTCTACTTGTATAAGATAGATAAGGCTGATTGGGATCAGCAATATCGTGAGGCCATAAGTCAGGTTTTGGAAACCAAAAATGATTATGAATATTATAGAGTGCTACAAAGGTTGAGTGCCTATCTGAAGGACGGGCATACCAATGTCTGGTTTCCGAAAAGCATAAGAGACAAAGTATCTTCCACTGATTTTGGTGATTATAAGATTGTGCTTAAAAGCATTGAAAATAAAGCCATTATAGTCCAGATAAATGACGATAAGAAGAAGGATTTGCCACCAGGTAGCGAGATTATAAAAATAAATGGCCTTGCTACTCAAGAGTATATTGATGAAATGGTTAAACCATTTATATCTACCTCATCTCCACATGTTTTATTAGACTTATCAGTGCAATACCTGCTGGAGGCATATGAAGGCACTGAGTATGATATAGAAGTGAGAACACCTAAGGGAAAAGTAAAGGAATTGCATCTTATCGCGGGTGCATCTGGGGAAGTGAAAATGTATCCGGAGCAAGAGGAAGCTCAGTTGTTGGAGTTTAAATGGCAGGAGAAAGGTGTAGCTTATCTGGCCTTTAATTCATTTTCTGACTGGAAGATTATGGATTTATTCTCAGAGATAAAGCCCGAGCTTGATAAAGCTGAAAAGTTGATTATTGACTTAAGAAATAATGGTGGAGGTAATGATGCTGTGGCTCGAGAACTCATCAAATACCTCACTAATGATACGCTTTTGTATAGAGCAAAATCACAAACCAGACAGCATATTCCAGCATATAAGGCTTGGGGGCGCAAGGTTTCTGTGCAGGATACGTCGAGACAATCATTTTTGAAAGATTATTACCTGGCCAATCATGATCTGCTGTTTTATTCATTGTCTTCTGAGGCCTATAACACCAGTAATTTAAATATTGACCGCATTGAAATACCCACGGCTATTCTAATTGGTCACCTAACGGCTTCAGCAGCAGAAGATTTCCTCGTTTATGCTGACAATCAAGAGCATATGGTCACTTTTGGAGTGCCAAGCTTTGGAAGTACAGGGCTGCCTATGAACTTTGAGTTGCCTGGTGGTGGCGTGGCAAGGGTATGTGTGAAGAAGGATACTTACCCTGATGGTCGGGAATTTGTCGGTATGGGCATTCAGCCGGATGTATTAGTGGAAACGTCTCTGTCTGATTTCTTGTCACATAAAGATCCGGTGCTTGCTAAAGCGCTGGAATATCTGGAGAAATTGAAATAACTATGAAGCTAAGGTCTTTAATTTCTAATAATCTATAAATGAATAAATTACATTGTTGTGAAATGATGGATTACCACACTTCTTTTCACTGTAGTCGTCATAAAGATAAATACGAGTGCCCTGACACTTTGATTGACTATTCTTCACAAACTAAATCTTATAGAGTTATCATTCATGATGGTGGTACTTCAGGAATTGAAATGAATTATTGTCCATGGTGCGGTACTAAAATTTCACCTAATGAAGATTAATGATGATGTAGAATTAATTCAGTTCAATGGAACATTGACATCCTTAAATCCTCAGGCCTCAAACGAAGATTATTGGAAGCTAATTGGAGAAAGGGGGATTGTAATTGAGCCAGGTGGGAAGAGAGTACTTGTGAAATTTGAGTGTGATTTGGATAGTTATGGTCTGGAAAATCATAATCCAATAAAGAATAGTTTATGGATTCTAAGGCAAGATTTAAAATCCGTTTCAAATGAATAATTTCTTTTCATAAAAACTACACGTTGACTCTCAGTTTCCTCCCTTTACACCTCCAAGCCGTAACGCACCCTGGAGCCGTAGCATTTTTCTCTCATTTTATACAGAATATAAAATTTATGCTACTTTTAAGGTTTCGGACTTTCTAAAAAGTCGCCAAAACAGCGACTTTCTTTATCTATGGACAATACAAAACTGGCTACCAAGCCACATTATCAAATCTTAGACGGACTTCGTGGGGTTGCGGCTATCATCGTAGTATTCTTTCATCTTACAGAACCATTGGCCACGGGCCATTTGGATAACGTGGTTAATCACGGTTATCTGGCAGTAGATTTTTTCTTTCTACTATCTGGTTATGTTATCGGTTATGCCTATGATGATAGATGGGGTAAGCTTACCACCGGCGGCTTTTTGCGTCGCAGGCTGGAAAGGTTACAGCCATTGGTTATTCTGGGTATGACACTGGGGGCAATAGGTTTTTACTTTACAGATTCCACCATATGGCCGCTTATTCATACGGTTCCATTTTGGAAGCTGATGGTAGTGTTGCTTATCGGTTATACACTACTCCCGCTACCACTTTCCATGGATATTCGCGGTTGGCAGGAAATGCACCCGCTCAATAGTGTGGGCTGGTCTCTATTTTTTGAATATGTAGCCAACATTCTTTATGCCCTTGGGCTAAGAAAACTTTCCAATAAGGCACTTACTGTTTTTGTGATACTATGTGGAGCCTTGCTGGTTCATTTGGCTGTAACCAGCCCTAACGGTGATGTAGCTGGCGGCTGGACGCTCAATTTTGAACATATGCGTATAGGAATAACCCGAACCCTGTTCCCCTTCTTTGGTGGTTTGCTGCTTCAGCGAGTGGCTAAGCCCAAGCAAATAAAAAATGCTTTTTTGTGGTGTAGCCTGCTCTTGGCTGTTGTGCTATTCATGCCCCGAATAGGTGGTGCAGAGCATCTTTGGGCTAACGGTCTATTTGAATCTATATGTATCATTATTATATTTCCACTTATCGTATACATGGGGGCTAGCGGCGTGGTACACGGCAAAAACGAAAATAAAATATGCCAGTTTTTAGGCGATCTTTCTTACCCATTATACATGACACATTATGTGCTGGTCTACTTCTATGTAGCCTGGGTGAGTAATCACAGCGGCATTACCCTGGCAGGAGCATGGCCATATGCATTACTGACATTTGCCGGTGCTATAGTGCTTGCATACGTTAGTTTAAAATGGTTTGATGAGCCTGTAAGAGCTTGGTTAAGGAAGAAGTTGCGATGATTTCTTTATGAATTGATCCTAATTAATAAGTAAAGGTCTATGGAAACGACGGAAAATAAGGAAATAAAGAATGACCAATTGTGGTTGACATTATTTACAGTTATTCCTGTGGTCTCAGCCAGTAATCTTGGACGTGAGTTGTCGCTCCTATTAGGTATTAATAGTATATTGGTAAGTGCTATAGTTGGTGGGGTAGGAGGAGCTATCGGATTTGGATTATATCAGTTTACAAAAGAATCTAGTATGATAGCGGGGGTATTGACTTTGCTAGCATTGTTTATATCCATAATCATGTTGATTATAATAATTGATTCTCCCCGTGAAGATAAGGCGATTATAAATGAAGAATGGGAAAGTCAGCAAATCGGAACATTGATATTTATTTCAACAGATAGACTGGAGCTACAGACTAACACATCATAAAGTACACAACAAGGAGCATTAATAGGGTTGAAGATTCTCTCAGAATTAATGATTTTTAGAAATAGATCCATATGAGAAGTAGTGTATTTGTAATCTTGGTACTTTTAATTTCCTGCATCAATAAAACCCAAAATGAGCAATCGAGCTCATCTTCTGAGAATGCTGTAGGGTTAACTGAGGATCATGACCCGCTAAAAGATTCAAAGGAGAGTGAGTCAATAGAGATTCATCCGAATAGAGAACCAATTCAAATTGACCATTTAAATTTATCAGATCTTTCGTCCAGTAAATGGACATGTTCCGTTGCTCCTGGATGTACAGATACATTATTACTGAATATTAATCAGGAGGGGCGTGAATACCGCTGTGAAATGCTAATAGATAATAAGATTATTTATGATGTGAGATATGATACCCTGTTCATTCAAGAGTATGGTCTGGTATCTGAAATTGATGCTTCAAAAGGAGAAGAAGTAAAATATACTTATAAATATGTTCTGATTAATGAGAGCCTGAGAATGGTTGTGGATCAGGGAATTTCAGAATTTATTTATAAACAAAATTAAAACATGGTTAGGAAAATAATTATCCTTATTACCTTGATAGTTGTCATCATAATAATGGGTTCCCTTTGTGGGCGACCATTCATATAGGAGATAAGGCCGAGCCTATGCTCTAAGAAGAGTCCATCCAATGGCTCTGAGCCATCGGATGGTTCATGCACAGCCTGCCCTTTCCATGGAATTTTATTAAGTGTGCTGAAGCTCAATGACCATGTCATGGTCACCAGCACTTGCTATTACTTTTTGAATTAATTCAGGAGCCACCGACTTTTCCTGCGCATTACTCTCTTCAGCTTCAATGCCTATTTGCGAGAAAAATTCACCAAAGCCTTTAGGACTGTGAATGTTCACCCACCTACAGGTGGCATCGTGCTTGTTGGTAAAGGTGTGTAGCGTTTTTGGAGGAATGTCTACAGACTCGCCCGCTTTCACAAGCTTAGTTTCTCCATTCATCATAAACTCCATTTGGCCTTCTACAATTAAAAAAGATTCTGTGTAAGAGTTGTGATAGTGTGGTGGAGGACCTGGAACTTGAGGTGGAGTTTCGCCTAACATCAAATCATAATTTCCGCTCATTGGGTAGGCTGTTACCTTATGACCTAGAACCCATTTAGTAGTGATTGTATTCATTTCATGAGATTTTTGTCTCATGAAGGTAGTTCAAGCTTTTGACAATTCAAAGTTTTATGAGATATTTGTCTCATGAAGAATGATTTCTTAGACAAGGGCCGTGTAAATCAGAAGTTGGGTACCAGAGATAATATTTTGGCAGCAGCCCAACATTTTTTGAAAGTGGGGAAAGAATTTACGTTAGATGATATTGCTGGCTATGCCGGAATTTCAAGAGCCACCGTTTACCGCTACTATTCTAATGTGGATGAGCTAGCAGGAGAAGCAGGCTTAGCCATAAAGACAAAGACCCCAGAGGCACTTTACGAGAGTAATAAGGACCGTAAAGTTAGCGAGGCTGTTTTAGAGGTTCAGGATTATTACAATAACCTGGCTTTGGAACATGAAAATGCTTTTAGGAAGTACCTGGCAGTAGCTATTGCAAGCACTTCTAAGCTAAAGCGTGGTGCCAGAAGAGTGAAGACGCTTCAAATGATTTTGAAAGATTCAAAAATCGATAAAACTGAGAAAGAAAACCTTATCCACCTGCTCACAATACTTATGGGAATGGAGCCAATTATTGTTACCAAAGATGTATGTGGATTGGATAATGAGCAGTCGAAAGATTTACTCAAATGGGGCATGGAGAAAATTTTAAAGGGAATGGCCGTTGAGCATGAGTTGTGAATTAATCTTGTGATAAATTAGATGGATTAAAAGACTAAACTTTTCCACTTCATTGTTGTGAATGATTTGATATACAGCATTTATTAATAGATTGCGATAAGTGTGTATTTCACTGAGTTATTTATTCCTGTCCATGAGCATATTCACATTTCATCTGGTAAAAACCAATCATATCACTGCCTTTAGAACCTTTTTATTTCCACCTTCTAAGGTAAAAGTACCTGGCCTAATACACTGGGAATGCATGACTTCGATGACTTTAGGAGCACCTGTTTTTTCCACTTCTAGAATACTAGTTCGACAAATGGCCGTGTTTGCCCAATGGGAAAGTGAAGCCGCTCTTGATCATTTTCTGGAGACTCAAACATTTGGTAAGATGCTGGCAAAAGGTTGGCATACGCGCATGACCTTTTTAAGGCAGTGGGGACATATCAATGAATTTACAATGCCGGATGTTAATATTCAAAAGGAAGAACCTGATGAATGCGTGGTGGCAGTAACCATTGCCCGTATGAGGCTTACAGAATTACCCAGATTTATTCAATGGGGGAGGCCAGTAGAAAAATTGGTGCGTGATCATCCAGGTACAACTTTATCTCTTGCTGCCATTAAATTTCCCAGAACGGTTTCTACATTTTCTATCTGGAAATCTAGGAAAGAAATGGAGCGGATGGTTCATGGACATAGTGCTGTTTCCCAGCCCAAACGGCATAAAGATGCCATGAAGGAGCGAGACAGAAAAGATTTTCATTTTGAATTTACGACACTGCGTTTCAGGCCTTTTTCGGAGAAAGGGACCTGGGAAGGTCGAACAAATATTATCTCCCAACTTTATCCGCTTGAATTAGTATGAGATTGGCCTCTTCAAAAGCTCCACAATTTATCGATAACATGAACAAAATCATCCTTTCGTATATCATCATAATTTTTATCCCTCTGTTGGCAAGTGCACAGGTAAATGGAGTTACCCACAGAATAAAATCTGGACCTGCAGTGGTAAAGGCTACTAGTCTGAAAGATGGGTTGCTAAGTTTTCTTGATAGCAAGGATGAGGTGTGTCTGGCAGGGAAATGCACAAATATGGGCCATTTCAATATCATAAAGTATGCTCGAGGAGGTGATGAGTATTTTGCTATAAATACTGTTAGATTTAACGATGGCGATGATGTAATACTTGAAATCTTACTTGATGAAAATGATAATCATAGCCAGGCTACTCAAGATATGTACATGTTTACGGATACACTGCTTTACCCAAAAAATGAAAACATAGATTTTTTGATACCACAAGGAAAAAAAATGAGTTTAATTTATCGTGGTGAGAGGTTTTCAAAAGTAAGTGTAGGAGTTAATGAAAGCTGTTATACAGGATTTGTAGAAACTGCTAAAATTGCTGATGTCATATTTAAGAATGAAACTGATGATGGGTGCATAGATCGTTATGACAATAACTTAATGATTAGAAGGGAATTATATGATGATGAACTACCGGGCATATATCAGGCTACCATTAGTACTTATTCAGAAGGAAAAACTTTGGAAGAGGTGGTCAAGTTTGAATTGGTCTATGATAATGATCTTTTGAAGGTTGCGTATTCTGCTATCCAATTTGCTGATGGTAGCAATGCGAAAATATTCATTAATACCATTTTGAAATATGATAAAGAAAGTAAAACCTTCTATTATAATGAACGTGGACATAAGTTCGTATATCAACTAGGCGCTGAAAATACTTATGAAGGCAGCAACGGAAAACGATATAAGATTGTGAAGATAAAGTAGAAAACTCAGCGGCATATTCATATACAAAAAACAAATCAACCATGTTTATAATCAATCTCACATATAAAGTACCATTAGAAAAAGTAGATCAATATCTACAGGAGCATGTCGCCTATTTAAATGAGCAGTATGACTTAGGCCATTTTGTAGCCTCAGGCCGGAAGTTACCTAGAACAGGAGGGGTGATTCTATCCAATATGAAAGTTAAGGAAGATTTGATTCAGGTTATAGAGCTCGATCCGTTTAAAAAGCATGATCTGGCTGACTTTGAGATCACTGAATTTGTTCCCAGTAAGGCTATCAATGAATTGAGTTTCCTGATTCAGTAGTAGTTTAGTGTAAAATATTCATTTCTAATCAATAGTGAAACATACCATAGATCATATTTCTAAAGAAGAATATCCTGAGGTGGTAGAAGTTTGGGAGGCCTCCGTGCGAGCC
Source organism: Fulvivirga ligni (assembly GCF_021389935.1). Lineage (NCBI taxonomy): Bacteria > Pseudomonadati > Bacteroidota > Cytophagia > Cytophagales > Fulvivirgaceae > Fulvivirga > Fulvivirga ligni. The sequence continues at coordinate 5,212,633 of NZ_CP089979.1, read as the reverse complement.
ACTCATGATTTTCTGGCAGAAGCAGATATTCAGTACTTTAAGCCTTTAATCCTGAATACTTACCTTGATGCGGTGGAGCTAAGGTGCGTGAGAAATGAAGTAGGAAAAATAGTTGCCTTTTCAGGCGTGGCAGATCAAAACCTAGAGATGCTGTTCATTCATCCAGACTATAGAGGTTTCGGAATGGGCAAAACCTTATTGAATTGCACAATTGAAGAGTTGAATGTGCAGCAAGTAGATGTTAATGAACAAAATGACCAGGCAGTAGGCTTTTATCTGCATAATGGGTTTGAAGTTTATGGCAGATCTGAACTAGATCCCACAGGGAAACCGTATCCTATTTTGCATATGAGATTGTCTCAATGATAGCCTGAAAATCTAAAATATAGTATATTGTACTATGGGACAATTAAGAGAGTATTATGAAAGAATAGTTCAGCTGCAGGAGTCAGAGTGGAATTATATTGCCTCCCATTTTGAAAGAAAGGTTTTTTCTAAACATGATATCATAACCAAGCAAGGAGAAATAGAAAACTATCTTTCTTTTATAGAAAAAGGAGTGGTGCGTTATTACATCCCTGATGACGATAAAGAATTAACATTCAACTTCAGCTTCAATAAGAGCTTCACATGTGCTTATGATTCATTCCTAACTCAAAAGCCATCAGAATATGAGTTGCAAGCTTTGGTAGATACCGTTGTGTGGCAGATTTCTTATGAAGATTTACAGCAGGTATATATGAATACTCAGGCAGGAAATTATTTGGGTCGACATGCTGCGGAGAAACTTTTTCTGGCCAAAGGAAAGAGAGAACTATCGCTTTTGAAGTATACTGCCAAGCAGAGATATTTAAATCTTTTTAGTGAGCAGCCCCACCTTTTAAAATGCATCCCCCTTAAATATATTGCTTCTTATCTTGGTGTTACTCCTCAAGGTCTGAGTAGGATAAGAAAGCAAATTAGTTAACATAGGTTCATTGCTTGCCTCAGAGCATTGTCTGTAATTTGTCTAGAAATATGAAAAGGCAAATTTTAGCTTATGGAAACCCTATGCTACACAAGAAATGTAGCGAAATAAATACGTTCTATCCCGATTTAGATAAGATCATTGAGGATTTATGGGACACCATGCGATACGCTAATGGATGTGGTTTGGCGGCATCGCAGATAGATCTTCCCTTGAAGCTTTTTATTGTGGATAGTAAATCTACTTTTGATAGCTTGGATAATGTTGATCGAGGTGTATACTTCGAGGGTGATCACGGTCTGCAAGAGACATTTATAAATGCCCGAATATTATCTCAGTCTAAAGAAACATGGAATGATCTGGAGGGCTGTTTGAGTATCCCCCATTTGTCATATCAAATATCTCGTCCTTGGGGAATAGAGATAGAGTACTATAATCGTGATTTTGAGAAGCAGATTAAAGTGTTCAAAGGGTTAACAGCTAGGATGATACAGCACGAATTTGATCATACCGAAGGCATTCTTTATCTTAAATACCTTAAGCCACTTACTAGAAAGTTGATGGTCTCCAAACTAAAGAAAATAGCCAATGGACAAATCGATGTGCCTTATCCCATGAAATTTACAAAATGAATTAAATCTACTGGCGCAAGTGTGTACTTGTGCCTCCATATCTTCAATGTTTATTAATAAACTCCACCAATCCCATCAGCTGACTATCTTTTTTACCTAATACCTGCCCTTCATCTGCTATCAGTGGCAGGTCTGGTGTAGTGCCATGGGCATCCAAGGTTTTACCGTTTCTCTGGAAGGAAAGCATGGTCGAAACCTTTACGCGGATTTGTGAATGGGGGAGATTTATTTTCTGAGAATTGCCGCTGGAGCCATCTGTAGTAACACCGGCTATGGTCACTTGCGGTAGTCCTTTAAAAGCAGCTGTAAAGACAGTGGCAGCGCTAAAGCTATTTTCATTGACTAAAATATAAACGGGTTTACCGTAGTGCTTGTCGCTACCTTCCAATACCATATAATGTGGAGCGCTAAACTTTGAGTGATTAAAGGTCTTTTCAAGTGTAAAATCGCTCATAAACATATCAATGGCGTGTCTGCATCTTGCATCAAAATACTTATAAGGAAACAAGAACCGGGGAGGCATGGATTCATGTTGCATGTCAGGTTTATCTGTGCGCAGATAAGCCACATTGGCTACCCATGGAGATGCTTTAGGATCAATGATATATGAGCCAATCTTTTTTATCAAGTCTCTTCGGCCTCCGGGATTGAATCGCAGGTCTATGATGAGTGCTTTGGTGTCTTTCATCACCACAAAGGCTGAATCAATAGCAGCTTCCAAACCTTTGTAATCTGCAAGGTGATACATCGAAGGTATGGATAGACAGCCAATATTTCCATTCAGTATTTTATATAGATGATTGAATTGACCTTGTTTAATCGAGTCATTTATAGAATCTTGCTGACTTTCTATATTTGATTTATAGCTATTAAAGGCGTGGCTAAGCTGTATGGAGATAGTTGTATCTGAAATATTATCCGTTAATACTACCTCTACGCTTTTCGATACATTTAGATTATTGGAAAAATATAGTTGGCCCAATTGCTGAATAGCGGCTATACTTCGACTAAGACGGGCCTCCCAAGGTGCTTTTTGAGGTTTATATACCAGAGAGTCTAAAAGTTGATCTATAGACATGCCATTGATGGACTTCACATACGGGAAGTTATTGAGGTAGTATCGATAAATGTCTCCGGAAGGTTTTAAGGCTACCACTTCACTGTTGAGCGGGGCAAGAGTAAAAGGCAGTTGCAAAATGTAAGCGGGGAAATCACTGGTGTTGATCCTTTCGTTTTTTACACTGGAATGTCTATCTCCTATGCCAGACATGATTCTAGCCAGGTTATGGGCTAACTCATTAATATCTACACTGTCGGGGTGAAGTGCTAAATGGCTCTTAAGTAAGCCGATTTCCTTTTTATAATCAAAGTCCGTGAGGTGAATGTAAGAGGATTTTTCTTCTAAAATCCTTTCAAACTCCACTATGTCTTCAAGCGCTTGGGTTGAGGTGATTTTGTCAGGGTAAACAGTGTTTGCATTGTTGTATCTCAGTACTTCTTGCCTGTTTTCAAGGGTGAAAATGCCTGTAACTTGCTGGATATTGTTATTTTGTGATAATATCAGGTCAATTTCTGTTTCTGGCGGTTTTCCCATTTCAGTAAGCACTTGCACCAGGTCTTCTGAGAATCTCTTTTTCCATTTATTACCATATTGATTTTTGCAGAAGGATGTGATGGCTTCTGTAGGGTAAGTGCCTACCTTTTTGAGCGTAAACCATTCTCCATTAAACCTCACTACTGGCTGATCCCGTGCATCCCATTTAACTGCCGTAAAAGGAGAGGCTTTTTTTAATTCTAAAACCTGACCAGATCCTGTGGCAGCCAGGAGACATAGGCCAATGAGTAAGTAGTAAATTCGCATGTTTTTAATCTTAAAATCTGCTCTAACTTATCTTATGCAAGCCCTGCCGGGAAATGTAATCGACAAACCCACCCTGATTATCGACAACCCAGGCGAGTTCATCGATTTAGCTGCGGGGTAATTTTTTATATTTACGGTGAACTGAAATCTTAGATGAAACAACCGAAGATCATAAAGGCCATTAAAATCACTTTTCATTCAGGGTTAATATCCGTGCTTGTATTTCTCTGGGTTAAAAAAGCGCTGGAAACCTTGCCGGATCAATGGCTTTTCTTTCTTACTAGTGATGCCACTGAGAATGTTCTCATCGCAGGAGTGGCCTATGTATTATTTTATTATGCCTTTACCTTTAGGAGTATATGGCTTAAGGCGGCAATGATTTCAAGCCTCGGGCTTATTTTGGCAGGTCTTGCAGCACTTAAGGACTATAGGATCCATCAATTGATTTCTGGAAGATCCACTTTTGACTATTTCAGCAGTTTTCTGGGCATTGCCTTACTTTTTTATCTTTTACTATATTTCATCAGCCGGATAGATGAATTCAATAGATTCAAGAAGCTGGAAAGGGAGCTGGCGGTGGCTCAAGAGCAACTCCTACGCAATCAGCTTCACCCTCATTTTTTATACAATGCTTTTAACTCTTTGTATAGCTTATCATTAAAGAATAGACCTGAAGTTGCCGATTATATTCTGAAATTATCAGCCATGATGCGCTACATTACTGATGATGTGAGCCTGGAAAAAGTGCCTTTGTCTAAGGAGATTGATTTTATTCAAAAGTATATTGCCATAGAAAAACTAAGATTCGGAACGGATGCTTCTATCGATCTGGTGATAGAAAAAGATGAGAATGAAGAGGTTTTTATCGAGCCTTTTTTACTGATTCCTTTGGTAGAGAATGCTTTTAAACATGGATTTTACACCAATGCGAAGGATGCTTATGTTCATTTAAAGCTAACCATTAAAGCGGGTGAACTGGTGTTTGAAGTAAAGAATAGTGTGGCTGAGAAGAAACATTTTCAGCACAGCCCAAGAAAGGGCAGAGGATTAGATAGTTTGAAACAAAGGCTGAATTTACTTTATCAAAAAGACTTTTCTCTCATGATTAGACCAGATTCCCACTGTTTTAGATCCAAACTAACTATTAATCTGAGTAAATGAGCAGTCACCAGGTCATAATCATTGATGATGAACCTCTAGCCATTGATGTAATTGCCCATCATCTGAAAAGGTTTCATGGCTATGATGTGCTTGGCACTTTCACTGATGCTGTGGAGGCTTTTAACTATCTAAAGGATTCTCGATATCAGGTTGATCTGGTATTTACTGATATCGCTATGCCAGAGATTTCTGGTATGGAACTGGTGAAGTCGTGTAAAGATAAAGCGAAGTTTATCATGACTACCTCATATAGTGAATATGCTGTAGAAAGCTTTGATTTAGAGGTGGTTGATTATCTATTAAAACCCGTTTCCTTTGACCGGTTTTCTAAGGCAATTACCCGTTTTGAGAAGGGGCTTACCAGTAATACAGAATCTGCAGAACAGCCTTCCTTCTTTGTGAAAGATGGTGAAGAGTTCATCAAAATCCTGGTGAAAGAAATAGATTATATTCAAGGGCTAAAAGACTACGCTAAAATAGTCACAGGTAATAAATACTGTCTGGCGCTGAAGACACTTAAGTCCATTGAGGCCTTTTTAATTCCTCATCAGTTTATGCGCATTCACAAATCCTACATAGTGCCACTCAATAAGATCGACCAATATAATGGTAGATCTGTATTAATAAATGACCAGGAAATACCTGTGGGAGGCAGCTACAGGGAAGAACTGAAGGCGTATTTGAAGGATAGGAGGGTGTGAAATGTTTGAGTTTATTATTATCTTATTAATAAGCCAAAGCAAAATGTTTCATGCCAGAAAAGCGTCTTTATTTAGAGTCAGACCGTGTTTACCATATTTATACCCATGCTAACGGAAATGAAAAGCTTTTTCGCTCAAGCGGAAACTATCGTTATTTTTTAGTAAAGTATGGACAATATGCCTACCCAGTGGTAGAAACTTATGCCTATTGTTTAATGCCTAACCATCTCCATCTAATGATAAAGGTAAGGCCGGAAGATAAATTAACTGGCTTAAAAGGATTTGAAAATTTGGGTGGTACTGATTTATCAAAGGCGATAAGTAGAAAGTTTTCTCACCTTTTTAATGGTTATACTCAGGCTTATAATAAAATGTATGATAGGAGGGGTAGTTTATTCATTCCGCGCTTCCACCGTAAGTTGGTTGATTCTGATAGCTATTTCACTACCTTAATTGCTTACATTCATAATAACCCTGTAAACCATGGTTTCGTAAAGCATGCCTCAGACTGGCCCCATAGCAGCTGGCATAGTTATCTATCCGATAGACCAACACGAGTAGAGAGAGGAGAAGTTCTTGAATGGTTTGGAGGAAAGGAGGTCTTTGTTGAGGTGCATAGGAGTTTGGAAAGGAAGGATATAAAATTGGAGTTTGAAGACTAAATTTTATTTTAAATCCCCCAGCCCTTCGAGGGTTTTCGTCGTAACGTTGAAAACCCTCGAAGGGCTGGGGGTTAAATAAATCAGCTATTCCTACTCATCCTTCAGCACATCCACCGGGTTAGTCCTTGCGGCTTTAACCGACTGATAACCAATAGTAAGCCAGGCTATCATAATCGTGGCGAAACCGGCAATAACATAGGTGACAGGCTGCTGATCTACTTTGTAGGCAAAGCCAGAAAGCCAAATGTTCATTACGTAGATGGAAATAGGCACTGAGACTATAAAAGCCACTATTACTAATAAGGATAGGTCTTTAGAAACCATTACTAGTATATCTTTTATGTTGGCTCCTAATACTTTTCTCACACCAATCTCTTTAAACCTTCTTTCGGCTACAAAAACTGACAGCGCATAAAGCCCCATGCAGCTGATGAAAATGGAGATGAAAGCAAAATATTTGATGAGATTAAAAGTCTTAAAGTCACTGTGATATTGCTTAATGATATGGTCGTTTAGCGTGAAAGCTTCAAAAGGAGTGTCAGGAATAATTTCTTTCCAGATAGATTCTAAACCAGCCATGGTTTTCGAGTAGTTTTGAATGTCTGCTTTCACCACAAGCTGGCCTACCTCGCCATCGCCACACAACAGCATGGTGGGCTCTATGTTTTTATGCAATGAAGTCTGGTTGATGTCATCTATTACCCCAACTATGCGATAGTTGTATTCCACATTACCCCATTGGCCATATAGGGTCTGGCCTACAGCTTGTTCCGGTGTGAAACCAAACTGAGAGACAGCCTCACGATTGAGGATAACACGTGCAGATACAGAATCGTCTTTTATGTCTGCTCTAAAATGTTTTCCTGCTATGAGCTTCATATCCAGTGCTTTAACATAGTTCGCATCCACCCAGTTTTGGTAAAGATGAACAGCCTCATTTACACTTTCGCCTTGCTTGTATAAGAACAGATCACTAAAAATATATTCTCCCGGTATGTAGTTGCCACCGCCTACTTCTGAAACTTCAGCCAGCATTTTGAAGCGGTCCTTGAGTAAAGGCGCTTTTTTATCTAAGTCATTGGCTAAAGGTATAATTAACTTTGAGCTTGGCTGAAAACCCAGATCTTTATTCTTTATGAAATCTACCTGATCGGAGATCACCAATATGGCACTGATCAGTACTATGGAAATTACAAACTGACCTACCACTAACACCTTTCTTAAAAGAGCGGCACTGCCTTTATCCTTATTCTTCCCTTTTAAAACCACCGTAGGTTTAAAGGATGATAGATAAAAGGCGGGATAAATGCCAGCCACAAAAGCGGTTACAAATAAGAATATCACCATGTATTCAATGATCTGAATCGTATTTTTAGCATTGAATGCAATGGGCTGATCTACCAGCTGGTTAAATATAGGTAACGTAAGGCTGGCCAAACAGAAGCTTATTATTAAAGAGATAAGCACCACGATAAATGATTCGCCCAAAAACTGACCTATGAGCCCTCTGGATGAGATTCCCATTACCTTTCTTACGCCTACCTCTAAGGCACGATTGCTGGCCTGAGCGGTAGATAAATTGATATAGTTCACACATGCTAGCGTAAGAATAAGTATGCCTATGGCAATCAAAACATTGATGAAAGTTAAGCTCACGCCTTTTCCGCCAGTTTCGAAGAATAGATCATTCGTATGGATGTCATTTACAGGTTGTAAGGCCATTTTTTTATCCATGCCATAGGCTTTCATATCTTCAGCGCCGTTTGTTCGGAAAAGTTGGTCTATTTTATCTACTACCGTTTCAGAAGATGCATCATTCTTAAGCTTTATGTAGGTGATGGCCAGGTTGTTCGTTACCCACTGTGATGATAGGCTTTCTATAAATTCATGCCAGCCGGCATTGGAAAGTGAGATAATAAAAGAGGGAGAGAGATGAGTCTTGTAAGAGTCTTTGTCATAAACGGCTGTTACCTCATATTCTGAAACTCCCATGCCGGTGCTGATCTTTACAAGTTTGCCAATGGCATTCTCGCTTCCGAATAGCTTTTCTGACCATTCCTTTTCTAAAACCAGCGCATTAGCATGTGGTAGTGGTTCATCGGCATTACCGGCAATAATGTCGTATTTTAATATTTTAAAAATTGATGAATCTACTGCCGCTCCACCTTGAATATAGTAAGAATCATCTTTCTGGTAGATAATGTCCTTACCAAAAACCTCTGTGGTGAGTACTCTGGCGGCCGTTTCTACTTCAGGAATTTGCTCTTCAACGGCTGGCGCCACTGGTACAGAACAAGAAGCCAGCTGAAGTGTGCTGCCTCCTTTTTGAGTGATATCTGCCGTTACACGATAGACATTCTCTCCATGTTGCTTGTCATATCCCAGCTGCTCAGACACATATAGAAATAGCAGCAAGCAGCATGCGATACTTACAGAGAGACCCAGAATATTGATCACAGTAAAAAGCTTGTTTCTTACCATGTTTCTCAGCGCAATTTTGAAATAGTTCTTAAGCATAAGGATTTGTATCTGTTTCAAAAGCCTTTGCCAATATGTGTGCCATTGTTTTAATATATTGATAATCAGTTGGTTGTGTGGAATTGGTGCGTTGAGTGTCTGAAATCGATCGCCCACTGGCAAACACCACTGATCAAAATCGGACAAATGTGTGGTCTAATTTGATGAAACTGTAGTACCTTCATCATTTTTATTATATTGACTCATTATTGAGGATAATAAATAAGTTAATTCACATCCGTTTATTGAATAAATGAAAGTAAGAAATCATACAATTTGGATTAAGGCTAAGTATTTTATGGTCGAGGTGGTCATTGTTCTGCTGATAACACATGTGATTCAATTCATAAGAGCAGACTTTGACTTTCATGCGATCAAATACAGTAACTTCGATTTGAGTATGGCGATCTTTCTTGGTTTGGGAGGAGCTTTTCAGCAGAATAGAGTGAAGTATTCATTTAGCCAAATTCAGCATACGGATGATTTTCAGAAATGGGTAAAGTTGTATTTTGATCAGTTTGAGGCAGTAATCATTTATGAAACTTCTCATTTGATCATTTATGAAGTGGCAGAAACCTCCAGGAGTTGGTTCAGGCAGTCAGACTTAACTTACTACGAAGTAAAAATGTATGGTGATCAGGCCACCGTTGAAGGTCCGTCTTATAAACTTCCTAAAATCCTCACTTAGAGCAAATTGAAAAATTTTTTCGCTTTTCTGTGATTTTTTAATCCTTCCCTTTACTAATACTTTGAGTTTGGATGGAGAAGTTTATTTCTCATTACATTTCAAACATAAGCTGAGCCAGGTACCCACAGCATTATCATTTTACAGAAGAAGCTTTCTGTAGATATCATCATGTAAAATAAGATTTTAACAGCGGCTGAAACTATCAGTAACAGGATAGCTATGCCCTTAAAAAAGAACATATGAAAAAGATAATGGCACTTTTAAGCTTTTTAATAATCACCACTATAGCAATAGCCCAGGACATAACTGGCACCTGGAATGGCCAGCTTGAAGTACAGAAAGGACGAACGCTGTTGTTTATATTTAACATAACCAAAGGCGATAATACTTTTAGTACTGAAATAGCCATTCCCAGCCAGGGTGTAAAAGGTGTTTTGACAAGTTCCACCACGCTGGAAGGTGAAAAGCTGGTTATCGATGCCTCTAATGTTGGTTTTAAATACACAGGCACGTGGAGCGCTAGTACTCAGAAGATTGAAGGGGTTTTTCAGGAAGGCGTAAACTCCGTTCCATTAACGCTCACCCGTGAGGAACTCAAAGAGGCACAGCTCACCCGACCGCAAGAACCTGTAAAGCCATATCCATATCAGGAAGAAAACATATTGTTTGAGAATAAGAAGGCAGGTGTGAAACTGGCCGGCACACTAACTTTGCCAGCTGGTCCCAATAAAAAGGCGCCGGCGGTAATACTCATCTCAGGCAGTGGACCACAAGACAGAGATGAGTCTTTTGCTACTCATAAGCCTTTTTTGATATTGGCAGACTATCTCACCAGGAGAGGAATAGCCGTGCTCAGATATGATGACAGAGGCTTTGGCGAGTCTACCGGTAACTTTGCGGCGAGCACCACGGCCGACTTTGCCTCAGATGTGAAAAGCGCCGTGGATTATCTCATGTCCAGACAGGATATTGACCATAAGAATATAGGCCTGATAGGCCATAGTGAAGGAGCGATCATTGCGCCCATGGTGGCCAATCAATGTAAGGAGGTAGCCTTTATAGTAATGCTGGCTGGTACGGGCACCTCTGGCAGGCAAGTGTCTCTACAGCAGGCGGTAGATTTTAGAAACTTCCCGGTGGCTGATGAGCAGCAGTATGAAGATTATATAAAAAAGGCCATTGACATCGCCGCTGCCGATAAGGAAGTAGCTGAGGTGATAAAGGAGCTGACTGAGTTTTACAATAACTCTGCCTTGCTGGCTTCACTGCTGCCGTCAACCGTAGATAAAGAAGAATTTATCCAAAACCTGGTAGCCACCAGAACCACGCCGTGGGTAAGGTATTTCTATAATTACAACCCTGCCGATGAAATTGAAAAGCTAAAGGTCCCGGCTCTGGCCCTTTATGGAAGTAAGGACACCCAGGTGCCTCCAAAATATCATTTAGAACCAGTGCACAAAGCCCTTAAGGCCAGCAAATCTAAAAATCAACAAGTAATACTAATGGATGGACTCAACCACCTTTTCCAGCATTGTGAAACCGGCAGTGTATCTGAGTATCCTCAAATAGAGCAGACTTTTGCGCCGGAGGCATTGGATGTGATTGGAGACTGGGTGATTGGAGTGATGTGAATAATAAAGGTGGGGTTTTAGATCAATTTAGTTATATTAACTATTGAACTAAATTAAAATTTTTATGGAATTAATTACATTAACTGCTGCTGCTGTATCCTTTATTATTAGCATTGTTCTAATTTGGTCCATTCTCTCTATTGCTAGATCTAATAAGAATATTGAGAATTATATGGAATATATTGCCAATCAAATTTATAAAGCAAATCTTCATAATGGTGTTTTGGATAATGAAATTTCAGATGTAGAGAGAAAAGCTCGAGAGTACGATAAGTTGAATAGACAATGAGTTGTCTTTACTTACGTCGAAGGAAAATATTTCAAACTAAAAAAATGAAATACATATCACTTTATTGCTTTAACCATCGCTGGTGCGAGCTTCTGGCTCGTATCACTCTGTTTGCCAACCATCCATTTTTTATCAATGAACTACACCGTTATGACCGTCGCTGGTGCGAGCCTCTGGCTCGTATCACTCTGTCTACTAACCTCCATTTTGTTATCAATGAACTACATCCAATAACTGTCGCAATAACCCGCGTATCGAGCCAAACATCCTAAGACTACAATGTATATGAGCATTCGCTCAGAATGAGATATTCGCATATTATGTGAATAATACTCCTATCTCCCAAAATTAATTTCAATGACTTATTATAATTTTTGTATATATAATTTTATTGTTATGTTACTTTTTAATTGTAAACCTTAGTATTTTGTTGAAAATTTAATAGATCAACTTTTTGGGCATTGTGTATGATTTGGCAGGTTGATATAAAAGAAATAAGGGAATGTTTTGTTTCCCTTACACGGATGTTAGACTTAATTAGTTAAATGGACGAAGAAATAGAGGAAACTAATGAATTGAATCAAATCGAAGATTATGAACTCTTTGAGTCGGCAATCGACAATTTCATTTTGGAAATTGATGCATTAGCTGAATCCCTTCCTTTAACTATTGGATTGATTCAAATCAAGTACCAGTCGAATGGTAAAAAGTTGGATAAATTTTTTGAGAGCAAAACAAAAGATAATGATGATAAGTCCTTCAAGATTCCATTAGATGACTTTAACGAATTCAATCGTTTAACTCGAGAACTCAAAAGCTCAGAAGCAGCCTTTAACATATTACCGAGGACATTCGTGGTTTCACTTGTTAGCCAATATGATGCATACTTAGGTGAAATTTACCGTAGCTTATTTCAAACAACTCGTGAATTGATATTTTCTCTAGAAAGAGAAATGTCATTTTCAGAAATTCTAAAATTTGAAGATATAGAGGAATTAAAGGACCATGTCGTTGAGAAAGAAATTGAAACACTTTTGAGGAATAGTCATTATGAGCAACTGAAAACTTTAGAAAAAAGAATCACTAAGTTAACTGACAAGGACTTCACCCTAACTTCCCAACTTCCAGTTCTTCCCACTTTCATAGAGGTTACTGAAAGACGAAATCTATTCGTCCATTGCAATGGTTTAGTGTCAAGGCAATATTTAGATGTTTGCAAAAAACATAACGTACCTGAGATAACTGGTATTAATATTAACGATCAATTGGATGTTGACCCTCTGTATTTTGAGAAAGCATACCATGCAATCTTTGAAGTTGGGGTGAAATTAGGCCAAGTACTTTGGAGAAAATTTCTACCAGAGAAAATAGAAGAAGCCAATTTGAATATCAATAGCATTTGTTACGACTTGATTGTAACGGGCTATTTCGACTTGGCAAAAGAGCTCTTACATTTTGCCACTGAGGTAGTTCCAAAGCGGGGAAGTGAAGAAACACGTAAAATGTTAATGATAAATAGAGCTCTTTCGTATTACTTGGATGGAGACAACAAAGGGTGTCTTAAAATTCTTAACAAGGAAGACTGGTCTATTGGAAATGAGTTTAAGTTGGCTGTTGCTGTTCTAAAAGAGGATTATGACCAAGCTCGACAAATGATGTTAAAGATAGGTTCGAATGATGAAAGATTAGATAAGGATGCCTATCAAGAGTGGCCTCTCTTTCAGAAATTTAGAGAAAATAAGATTTTCAAAGACACATTTAAAGAATTATTCAAAGAGGAATTTGTGATAAGAGAATTACCTGAAAAAGCATTCATTGGGTTATTAGATCAGATTAAGAAGAAAAAAGGTAAAGAAGCCAAAACTGAACCTAAAAAGAAATAAGTCTAACAAACACTAAAATGAATACGCGAACTGAGCATTTTGACATGACATTGCACACAAGAATCTTTTCTGCTTCTAGCAACTGGGGCGCATACTCATTTTAGCTAGGCGTTAGTCACAAGCAAAAAAATATGTTCAAAGGGATTTTTAAAAATAGAAAAAAGGAACCTTCTAAAGTTGAAACTTGGAAAAAGCTTGAACTCTATGAATTGTTTGATGACCTTGACAAAGCGGAAAAGATATTATCTGAATTGAGCGGAGGATATTCTGGAATTTTTGCAGATGTAGAGGAATTTCATAGAGAGTTTGTTGAGGAATTAAACGACTTGAAATATCAAAATGTTCCTGATTTTGAACATATCTGTATGTGGTTTGCACCGACTTCAGCTTGGGACGATTTTGTCGGACTGGACGGAATTGAATTAGGAAATAGGATTTATGAAAGAGCAAATAAATGGAATAATGCCAGTGTCTAATAACGGCTATAATTCCGCATGGAGACAGTACAAAAAAACAAAAGTAAAACATATGACCAGCTTGATTTCGGTGTGGAATAGCCCAACCGTCATGAAGCACTAACCAAAATTACACAATCATTCCCTTCAAGCTGGTGATAGACACTTCTTTATATTCTTCTAATTTCTACTTCTTAATGGCTGTTTTTCAGGGGGTGGTACTGTCATTTATTATCATCTTTCGGAGACCAGCCGGTAAAAGCAACCTCTTTTTCGGCTCGCTTGTCTTTTTGTTCTCACTCTCCCTTTTGCACCTCATTCTGGAAGAGTCCATCAGCGCATTCAATGCCAAATTCCCCGTTCCGATGGAGTTCAGTCTGACTTATGGTCCCCTGGCATATCTCCATGTTATGTATATCAAGGATCCAAAGAGAACTTTTCGAAAAAAAGACCTATTTCATTTTTTGCCATCACTTGTGTTGGATGGTATTTTCTTCACTGCCTTCTTTCTTTATATCAGAAGCCATATGGAGTGGGCCTATGCAAATATTCTTACAATACAGTCCATAGCCTTGGCTATTTCTTATTTAGGCGCTGCACAACTAAGCATTTACACCTATTTTATCTATAAAGAATCCGTTGAAGCGAAAAGAGTGCTGAAAGAGTTTCAAAATATCAAAAGATGGCTCAACTTCCTGATTGGTTCATGGAGCCTGATCATTGGCTTTCTGGTCCTGGCCATTCCGATTGGGTTAATCTTTATTGAGGATTTAGATGGAAATTCATTTCTACTGTATAAGCCTTTGGGAATCCTGGTCTGTTTATGGATATACTTTCTGGGGTATATGTACTTGTTAAAATACGCTCCAGTGATAGAAGTTTATGCTGCTCGCATAGCGAAGTTTAGTTTTTCAGAACATGAGCTGGATGACCGGAAGAATCACCTCCTAATTGCGCTCAAGGAAGAAAAGCTCTATCAGGATTCAAGCCTGACCATTGCCAAGTTGGCCAATCACCTTAATTGGCCAATTAATAGTTTGTCTATTCTAATTAACGAATCTCTACACACAAATTTCAACGATCTCATTAATCAGCATCGAGTGATGGCTTTTAAAGAACGCATTCTTCAACCCGACAGCCATAAGTACTCCATTATGGGATTAGGGCAAGAGGTAGGCTTTCGTTCTAAGGCTTCTTTTTATCGTGCTTTCAAGAAGGAAACAGGTATAACTCCTACTCAGTTTATCAAGTCTCAGGCCTAGAGGGGTTTCATATGGCTATTTGAGACCTTTCTGGTTTGATTCTTTCCCAGTATACTGACACTTTTGGGAAATATGAAAAGGATATTTATCGCACTTTTAAGTACGTTAATTCTGACTCACTACAGCTTTGGGCAGAGTAAACTAGTCAATGTGAAATCTAAGAAATTTAAGACCTCTGAAGGTCTTAAGATCGAAGGAGAAGTTGGCTATCTGGAAGTTTCTGAAAACCGAAAAGATCCATCAAGCAGAAAGATTCAATTAAAATACATCCATCTTAAGAGTCTTTCAGAAAACCCTGCCACTCCCGTAGTGTATTTGGAAGGAGGCGGAGGAATGAGTACCTGGGAAGCAGAAAGTCCAAAAGATCTGCACGATAGAATTGACATTTTAGAAGTGGCAGACCTCATCTTTTTAGATCGAAGGGGCTCCAGCGATGAGGCGCTCACCTACATTTGGCAAGAAGATTTTCCCGCCGACTTTTTCGTTTCTGAAGAAATTGCTAATAAACATTACCAAAAGTTAGCTAAAGCTGCTTTAGAGAAATTTAGCAGAGACAAAGTTGATGTTACTGGATATAATATTGAGGAACATGCTAAAGATGTAAATGATTTGATGACAGCCCTGGGGCTAGATACCTATACCATCTTCGGATTTAGTTTTGGTACCCACATTGGGATGACAGTCATGGAATTGTATCCTGATCGAGTGGATAAGGCAATTCTGGTGGGAGCTGATGCTCCTAATCAGGCCTTCAATTTCCCACAACACTTGGACGCACAGGTAAAAAAGATTGGTCATCTGATAGAAAAAGAAGGGACGCTTAATATGACCGCAGGGGAGTTTGAAAAGTTGTTAAGGGAAACAATGCAAAAGCTAAAAGAGCAACCCGTCTCAATCCTGGTGAAAAACCCTTTGACAAAAAAAGAAATAGAGCTGAAAATAGGTGATTTTGGACTTGCGCTCGTTTTACGATTAGATATTGATGATTATTATGACATCCCTGTGATTCCTCGCCTACTTTATTCTATTAACACTGGTGATTATTCCCTACTTACCTGGTTTGTGCAAAAAAGGATTTCATTCGCAATTGGGTTACCGGGCCAGGGTATTAACCAGCAGCTAGCATCCGGTTCAAGTCAGGCAAGGTGGTCTGAAATTCAAAAGGAAGCTCAGGAAAGTATATTTGGCAATGTGGTTAACTTCCCATTTTCAGCCGTAAAAGATCACTGGCCTACTATAGATCTTTCATTTGATCCTTCCATTCCTATTAAATCAGAGATCCCTACCTTGTTTATAACCGGCACACTAGACTGCAGAACCCCGGTACAACAAGTAGAAGAAACCATAGAAGGATTTGTAAATGCCATACACGTTCAGGTAGAGAATGCTGGACATGAACAGGCTCAATGGGATGCAGACGTAGCAAATAAAATCGTCCCTACCTTTTTAAAAGGTGAAACTAATATATCCACTAATGCTTACTATTCAGAGATTGAGTTTATCCAATTAACTGGGAAAGCATCGGGCCATCCTTCGATCAAATAGAGCTTCGTAATCGAGTAGACGGCTCTGACTCAAATTGAGCCAGAGTTCGCCTCTCACACCACACGGCGTGCGGTCTTCGTACCCCTAGCTGTTCGTAGTCTGCGACTACGAACTTTGTAATGATTACCAGTGTCTCTGACACGGTATTGCATAAATCATTTCTATCGTTTTAGGTAATAATTGTTTGGCTTCAACTGGTAGTTATAGAATAAGATCTCCATTGCTGGTGCGAGCCTCTGGCTTGTATCACTCTGTCTACTTATCTCTACATCCAATAACTGTAGCAATAACTCGCTCATCGAGCCAAACTTCCTACGACTACTAATGAGATATTCTTAGACTATGTGAATAATACTCTTATCTCCCAAAATTCATTTCAATGACTTATTATAATTTTTGATGTATAATTTTATTGTTATGTTACTTTTAATGGTAAACCTTAGTATTTTATTTAAAAATTTAATAGATCAGCCTTTGAGATATTGTATATGATTTGGCAGGTTGATATAAAAGACATAAAGGGAATATTTTGTTTTTCCTTATGCAGATGTTAGCTGCAATTTCCCGAACTGAACTCAATTAAACTTGATAACAGAATACGAACGAGCTCCAACCGAAAAAGACAAGAAGGCTTTGATGAAGGAAATAACCTTTGCTGAGTCTTTCTTACCTAGAACTCAAAAACTTGCAATATTCAAATTTTTGGGTCTTATCCTTTTCGCCTTAGTTATTTTCGCATATCCTAAGACATGGCTAATAGTCCTCCTGTCTATAATTTCTTTCTTTATGATTTGGATGCTCATTTTAGAGATTAAGGATTTAATCAAAGTACCTAAGTTCTTGTCAGCTAAACGAGCTGTAATAGATTCTGGAATTGTGCAAGTCAAGGAATTCAAAATTGACAGATACATAAAAATCAAAAGCTATGGTGACGAAGGAGATCGCTTTATTCTCGAACACAATGGACAATTAACAATGGTTGGTGGTCAAGACTTTGATGGAGTGCGCAAACTGAAAAACAAAATCAAATACATTGACATAATGGACTCAGAAAAACGAAGCTATTACCATACAAGGATTGATAAGGAAGGTAATTCACTCGAACCCTTTTTTGTCTTTAAGGGAAAACTTCCTGACGAACTTATGAACTCAGTACTTTGGAACAACCTAGCCGAACAGGTGCCTTTTGCTGGCAAACTGGAAGATCTAACGCCATACATAAAAGAACAAGAACGAAAATAAAAGCTGGTAACAAGCGATATAGCGAATGGCCAAACTGCCTACCTGATATTTAAGTGCAACTCATCCCTTTCACTGCCCATTCTGCCAGCTTTTGTGCTTCTAACCATCTTCTTTTTTCTGGATTTTGACTTTCAGAACGCAGTGCATTGTGGATACTGTTGTGGGGGTTGGGCAGTTTCACTACCTTGGTAGATATTTGAAAGAGCATGGCCACGCGCCATATCTGATCGTTGTGCTTCATTATGACCCGTCCTGAAATAAGGCTACATAATTTTAAACATTATGTATAGAAATGACAAAGACCTTGCGAGTAATATTTCAAGTATTAATCAAAATCCGATTAATTATATTTTACTTGCGGGGAACAACAAATATCAAGAAAAAAACAACAATTGGAAATTTCACGGACAGGTGTTGTGTATGTATGACCTATCGGATAGTATAGCAGGAAGTAATTATGATTACTGGAAAAGTAATGAAAATTATACGACAAAATTTGAGCAATTAGAGTTAAAAACTAATTTGGTCACGGCTTTTTATACAAATCCATAAAAGATTGGATCGAACCAACCAAAAAATGGATATTATCTCAAGATTTGTAAAAGAAAGAAAAAACAGCGAACGCACAACAATGTATATGTAAAACAGACGGAATACTGCTGAATTCTAAGCTTTTGGCTCGTATCAAACTTTGTGCTTAACCGAGAGTTACATGCTTTGGAAATCGCCTACTTTTCAAATACTAAATGTTGTGCCCCATTACCTATATGAATCATTTTCTCAAAATAGCTTTAGTCTTTTTGGTAATCTCAAGTTGTCAGTCCATTGAGACAGACGAAATAAGTGGTAAATGGTATGATGAAGATAATGACTTTGAATTATGGATTTCGGATAGCCTATCACTAGGATATAGTAGACCGCTTGACGTTCTTTATTTGTATAAAATTAATCTCAATAATAATGTTATAAACTTCGAACTCATTGAAAGTGACATTTCCTCCAATCCAAAGTACTCCACCAAAATTATTGAATTAACTGACAACTCATTAACTACAGAATATATAGAGCAAACTTTATCTGAAAAGAAGCAAGTCTTAAGTCTTTTATCTAAGAAAGTCCCTGTCATTCATGCTGACTTAACTAAAAACGGAGTCTATTTGGAAGTATTTCGAAAAAACGCATCAGGAAAATCTATCGAATAAGTAAAATGGAGCACCAGGTTGATAAAAAATAAATAAGGGAATGTTTTGTTTTTCCTTATTCGGATGTTACTTGCCATAGATGAACCGCAACTTTCTCCTCATACTTCTAATATTTACTTTTGGCTGCAATCAACTTCGAACTGTGAACGAACAAGACTTAACTAAACCAGAAGCAACCGAGGATTTTCGTGACTATCTAACAACAGCACATAACTACCTAACTGAACAACAGGAGATTTGCCGAACTAAATACGGGATTGACGACTGGGAACGCTGGTATTATGACGATGAAACTGGGCTCATTGAGTTCTTCAACGGAGACACTCTTAAACTCCGAATTAGCTATCAACAAGTTGGAACTGTCTCGAAAACTTCGAACACTTGGCTTTGGGCATGGGCGAACCCTAACCTACTTGACAACATCAAGCTAGAATCGAAGAAGACGACGGAACTCGGTGAACAACATAACTTTAAACGGTTAACCAAGCGTAAATGGAACGCTGATGAAGTAGACGGCTGGGAAATGACATCAATTATGGCTTATCTAACGCAAGCCAAAGGCGGATGCAGAATTCCTGGAGAGAACGTCTTTAAATACATTGTTTTTACGAACATCGAACTAATAGAAGACGGCAAGTAACAAACCCCAGCTCTTCGTAGTCTGCGACTACGAACTTTGTAATGATTGCGAGTGTCTCTGACACGGTATTGAGTAACTCATTTCTATCATTTTAAGTAATAATTGTTTAGCTTCATCTGGTAGTTATAGAATAAGATCCATATCGCTGGTGCGAGCCTCTGGCTCGTATCACCGCCTACTAACCTCCATTTTTCATCAATGAACTACATCCAACAGTTGTCGCAATAACCCGCTCATCGAGCCAAACTTCCTACGACTCAATGTATAAGAGAATTCGCTCAGGATGATATTCGCATATTATGTGAATAATATTCTTATCTCCCGAAATTGATTTCAAGGACTCGTTATAATTTTTGCATATATAATTTTATTGTTGTGTTTTTTTTTGATAGTAAACCTTAGTATTTTGTTGAAAAATTTAATGGATCAACCTTTGAGGCTGGATATGACTTGGCAGGTTGATATAAAAGAAATAAGGGAATGTTTTGTTTCCCTTATACGGATGTTGTGCTTAATTGTCTTTAACACATAAAATGGATTTCAAGGAACACCCAAATTATAAGTCATTCTCAAGCCTATACACCAATAATCCAGATAGAGTGATATTCTTTTGTGGTGAAGGTTTATCTCAACCACTTTTCCCAAGCTGGAAAACTTTATTATCGAAAATGGTTGATGAACTGGATAAGAGAGGCAAACTCACTTTTGAAAAGGCGGAACTGGATGAAAAAATCGACAAGGGAGATAGCTATCTGGAAATCGCTGATTACTGCGCAGAGACCCTTGGAAAATCTGACTACAGAGAGCTATTAGAAGAAGTATTTGATAAAACTTTTGAAGTTGATGAAATACCTAAAGCCTATTCAAAAATTCTGTCCATTCCATCCAGAAGTATTCTAACAACAAATTATGATCGAATACCTGAGGTAGGCAGTCGTGGAAAGTATAACACCTATCATAACTTGAATATTTCAGAAGGCCTAAAAGCCTTAGAAAAAGGGAAGAAAATTGTTTTAAAGGTTCACGGAGACATAACCTCTCATAATTCGATTGTACTGACAAGAGAAGATTATAAAGAAATAATTCACAAAAATCCCTCTATTTCAACTGGACTAAAGAGCATATTTACATCATATACAGTCTGCTTTATTGGATTCAGTCTAAATGACCCTCATTTCGATCTTGTGATGGAGTTTTTGAATAGTGTCAACAATGGGTTAAACGTTGTTCATTATTCTTTTATGGAAAATACCTCTGCTTTTGATATTAGAAATAAGGAACGGAGACTTGGAATAAGGATTATACCGTATACTCCATCTGATAAATCTCATCCAGAGGTATTGGACTTTATCAATTCCTTAAATTCTAATCAACCCAGCGAGGTAAAACAAGAAATTAGACCTAGTGATATTTCTTCATTCGTGGCAACTCAATTTGAAAAGGAACTCAATCTATTTTCCTACAATGTCCGGTTTCAAAAAGACACTAGCACTTTAACAATTGACTATTTCACCAGAGCTAACACTGAATATGAAAATCAGAGAGAAATAATTTCAATTTTAAAGCAGAGCTATGTCCAATCTGAACTGATTAATCATATTGTTCTCAATTGTTTCATTAAGACAAATGCTGTTACAGAATATGTAAAGTATTCCCCAATAATTATATCTGTAAGATGTTCTTATAAATCGCTCAAGAAATTAATCTTATCAGAGATAAGCGAAAATAACTTTTGGAAGGAGCTTTTATTTCATCAGCCTTTTGCCATTGGGAATATTCACCATGTTAGTAGAAAAGTGAACTTTCCATTAATTAATTTGAAATGAACGAGAAGAAACGCAAAACCAGAATTGAGTTTACGCCACCTAACTCCAAGAAAATTGTTGTTGAAGAAACTTTGGGCGATAACTCGGTTATAAAAAACATCAATACATCAATGAGCGTTCAGGCTTTTTCAACAGCAAAAATTGAAATCAATCCAACACCAAAACATGGTGATCTTCTGTCAATTAAATCTGGTGATTCTGTTGAAGTTCTTATGAGTGAAGATGAGCAACCGTTTTCATTACTATTTTCGGGGTTTCTTCAAAATGTAAAAGTTAAATCAAAGGAAAAATCGTTTGAACTTGACTTAAGTGTAATCAGTCATTTTTACAAATTACAACTTGTTAATTTGAATAGCGGACAGTTTAATCCTAGGGAAGGTTTAAAGAGCATTTTTACTCAGATATTGATAATAGCTGAAATAGATGGAACTGTTGAAATTTCTGATAATATTAGTGATACATATGTACTTGATACATTTAGGAATTTTCCTGCTTTGTCATTAATTAACTCCATCTGTTACGAACTTGACTTGATTTATATTTTCAAGGAGGATAACATTCTTGAACTGTCAAAAAGAAGAGACGTTATTGAAGGAATGAGAAACGCAAAGCCAATCATTGAACTTGGACCGGATCAGATAATTTCCAGTGAATACGAACAATAACTAAGCACAACAAACACTAAAAAAGAATATGCGAACAGAGCTATTTGATAGGACATTGCAAAAAAGCAACTTCAGTACTTCTAGCAACTGGGGCGCATACTCATTTTAGTTGGTCGTTGGGCACAATATGAAAATGACTACGAAAATATTGATCATTCTACTTTCGACTTCCACCTACTTGTTCGGACAAAACATTACACGGTCGGACACTCTAGAAGTAGTCCAGACCTATGAAAGTTTATTCTCAGCTATCGAGACCAACGACCATGAATCCTTAATGGAGATTTCTACTGACCAGATCTACTGTATCATTTGCTTTGACAGCTCTGATTTCTCCGAATCACCTTACATGATTGAAAAAGAAGATTTCTTTGAAAACCACCTCTCGTCAGTAAGGAACAGCGAAGCATATCAGCGTGCGACCAAGAGTGAAAGAATAATTTTAATAAATGAAAACGGCCACCGAAGTGACATCACGGCTCTTTGGACAATCTACGACCGAAACGAATTAGCTCCAGGTCATGAAGGCGGACAATTTGGGATGTACTTCAAAAAGAAAGGTGAAAAATTCAAATTCGCAGGAATGGAGACGATCCCTTAAAAAATAAGAAAAAAATACTGTGCACTAGCTGTTCGTAGTCGCAGACTACGAACTTTGTAATGATTGCGAGTGTCTCTGACGCGGTATTGAATAGCTCATTTCTATCGCTTTAAGTAATAATTTCTTTATCACATTATAATCATTGTACACTTTCTACCCATATCCGAAGGAGACAATAATATAATACCTCTCATATCCACAGCAAACGACCAGAAACACCTACCTTTGCTTAAAGAATTGTAAGTGTCACAGAAAGTACTTTTTATAACGCCGCCCTTTACTCAGCTCAATACGCCATATCCGGCTACAGCTTACCTGAAGGGTTTTCTTAATACGCTCAATATTCAGGCTCATCAGGCCGATCTTGGTCTGGATGTTATCTTGGAGCTATTCTCCAGAAAAGGCCTGGAAAGTATTTTCTCTCAACCTTTTGATGAAGATGAGGTCTCAGAAAATGCAGAGCGCATTTATAGGCTTCGAAAGCATTATTTGGAGAGCATAGATGCTGTCATTGCATTTTTGCAAGATAAAAATCCTACACTGGCTTATTTGATAGCAGAAGAAGATTATCTGCCGGAAGCAGCTCGTTTTGAGCAGCTGGAAGATATGGAGTGGGCATTTGGTACTTTGGGTATAAGGGATAAAGCCAGGCATTTAGCCACGCTATACCTGGAGGATCTGGGAGATTATATCAAAGAAGTCATTGACCCGCACTTTGGGTTTAGTCGCTATGCTGAGCGGCTAGGGAGATCAGCCACTTCGTTTGATGCTATGCAGGAAGCTCTGTCTCAGCCGGCAGGGCTTATAGATCAATTAATGTATCAGCATCTGGATGCGTATATTGCTGAATATGAGCCTACTAACATTGGTTTTTCAGTTCCTTTCCCAGGGAATTTATATGCTGCGTTTCGCTGTGGGGCATATATCAAAAAGCAGTATCCTCAAATCGCACTTTGGCTGGGCGGAGGATATGCTAATACCGAATTAAGATCGCTCACTGAACCACGGGTTTTTGATTACATTGACTACGTACTGTTAGATGATGGTGAAGCACCCATTCAGCATTTGCTGGAATATCTGGATGGTAAAAGGGCTCTTGATCAACTCAAAAGAACCTTCAAATGTGAAGGTGGTGAGGTGAAATATTTCAATGGAAGCACCGAAAAAGATGTGCCTCAGCGTGAAACGGGTACACCTGATTATCAAGACTTGCGCCTTCATGAATATCTATCCGTTATAGAAATAGCCAACCCTATGCATCGTCTGTGGAGTGATGGGCGCTGGAATAAGCTCACACTGGCTCACGGATGCTATTGGGGTAAATGCACCTTCTGCGATATTTCACTGGATTACATACAGCGCTATGAGCCGCTCACCGCAGCCCTGCTATGCGATAGGATAGAAGAGATTATAGCGCAAACCGGTCAAAATGGCTTTCACTTTGTTGACGAAGCAGCACCACCAGCCTTAATGAGAGATCTTGCCCTTGAGATACTTCGCAGGAACCTGACCATAGTCTGGTGGACAAATATTCGTTTTGAGCAGAGCTTTACAGCCGATTTATGTAGGCTGTTGAGGGCATCTGGCTGCATTGCAGTGTCCGGTGGGCTAGAGGTAGCATCTGATAGGCTCCTGGAGCTGATCAAAAAGGGTGTTACAGTAGGTCAGGTGGCCAGAGTAACCAATCATTTCACCAGCGCCGGTATTATGGTGCATGCCTATTTAATGTACGGCTTCCCCACGCAAACAGCTCAGGAAACTATAGACTCCGTTGAGATGGTGCGTCAGCTTTTTGAAAGTGGGGTTTTACAATCCGGCTTCTGGCATCGCTTCGCTATGACGACACATAGTCCGGTTGGCCTCAACCCTAAAGCCTTTGGAGTTGTAAAGGTAGGCCCTGATATGGGTAGCTTTGCCAATAACGATCTATATCATGATGATCCTGACGGGGCTGACCATGATGTTTTTGGTGAAGGTCTAAGAAAATCGCTTTTCAATTATATGCACGGAATTGGTTTTGAAGTGCCTGTGCATCAGTGGTTTGATGCTAAGCTTCCCAAGACCACCATTCCTAGGCAGTTTATCTATCGGGAAGTAAACCAGGATCCGGATGGCGAGATTAAATCTCGCAGCAGAGTAGTATGGATTGGAGATCAGCCTGATTTCAAGTTCAAAGGCAAAGCATGTCTGGTCACATTTACCCATAAAAAGGAGGATGTGGTCTTAGACTTGGATAAGGAATTGGCTATGCTGGTCCAGGAGCTGTTGCAGCAGGTCGCTGTGGGCAATGCGTTGAAAACAGTAGATCAACTGGGCGAGTTGGCATCATTACTGGATTCTGAGATAGGAGATGAGCTGAGAGAGCAGGGATTGTTGATACTGTAGGAAGTTTTTTGAGGCAATCTCGCTCTATGATATGGTGATTTACAGATTTTGAATCATTATATTACTTATGCTAAACCTCCAGTTATGAAACGCTCAGTCAATCTTAAAAACATAGCTTCAGCTATTCTCTTTTTATTGTTCAGTCCCCTGCTCAGCGTGGCTCAACAGGCTAATTATCCGCCTGCAGCAATGGTTAATTCCCAGCAAAGGCAGTTAACGTCTAAAGTCAACCAGCAGGAGTATGAATTATATATTTCATTGCCAGATGGTTATGCTGAAAGTGATACCACCTATCCGGTCCTGTATATTACTGATGCTAATACCTACTTCGGTATGTTGGCAGATATGACGCGCAACCTGCAGTGGGGTGGGGAGATGCCCGAAACTATCATAGTGGGCATTGGGTACCCGATTAGTAACTATGCCACCGATGATGAAAGATGGGGCAAATGGCTAGCCTGGCGCATGCGTGATTTCACATCTACAAATAATGCTCAACTGGATGCAAGTTTTGGCATCGACAATATAAAATCAGGCAGAGCTGATGATTTTCTGAAGTTTCTGGATTCGGAGCTTTTTCCATTTATTGAAAAAGAATACAAAGCGAAAAGTACTGATCGTACTTATACAGGTTTCTCCCTGGGAGGGCTGTTTGGATTTTACGCTTTGCTAAAGAAACCCGAATTGTTTCAGAATTATATGCTAGGCAGTGCCTCTATCTGGTATGATGACAAGGTGATTCTTAAAACTGAAAAAGCATATTCTGAGAGTCATAAAGATCTGGTTGCTCATGTGTTTATGTCGGCCGGTGAACTGGAGGAGGAGGTGAATGCAGGAATGGTAAGGAACATGCTGGAGCTGAATAGTATTCTGAAAAGTCGAAATTATTCAAGCTTTAAGAGTAAGGCTGTGGTGCTAGAGGGTGAAACGCACATGTCTGCTCCGGCTGTCTGTTTTCAGAGAGGCCTACGTTTCCTTTTTAGAGATAAATAATAATTGCTGATATAATCATTAAGAGATGTCTCCAGAACTAAAAGCCATTCCCATAGCATTAGCCATTGTATTGTTAGTCTTATTAGTCTTCTCTTCATTAATAGTGGTGTATGACAATTTCTCCGATCAGGATGGACCTTATGCCGTGCAGGATTATGCATTAATAGAAAGTGCTATTAATGCGGGAGAGTTTACCAGGGCCAATAAAATGATCAAGGATTATCTGGCCAACGATGATTCTTACCCTAATAATGCTTACTGTGAAATGCTGACGGCACGGCTCTATATAAAGCAGGGTAAATTTAAGGAGGCTCGCGAAATGATTAAAAAGGTAAGCCGGTTTACCTTCATGAAATTGATATTAAAGGCCTATGAGGTGCGCGACGTACGTACGCTGTCAGAGGCTAGTATGGTGGCTATTTTAAACTCGGCCACAGATGGTGTTACTTACCTTGAAAGGGACAAGGAAAAAATAACGATAGGAAAGATGTTAATTAGCTTTTTCGACAATTTTGATTATAGCTACCTGGTCATGTTTGTCATTTGCTTTACTTTGGCTTATAAACGAGTATTAAAATCATTAGAAAAGCATAGTGGAGAAACTGATTCAGATATAAATGAAGCTTGATTTAAGGTATGAAGGTGCTGGTTATAAAATAAAAAAGCCTCTAGAAATTTCTAGAGGCTTTTTTCGTGGGCCCACCTGGGCTCGAACCAGGGACCCCTTGATTATGAGTCAAGTGCTCTAACCAGCTGAGCTATAGGCCCGTCAAACATACTTTTTAGCGAAATCCGCTGTTATTCTGTTTGAAATTGGGAGTGCAATGTTACATATTTGCTGAGAATTACACAAACAATTTTAAAAATTTTGAAAAAGGAAAATATAAAGAATATCATCTTTGATCTGGGTGGGGTAATCATTAACCTCAGGCCAGACTACACAGTGGTCGAATTTGCCAAATTAGCAGGCATTTCTGAGGATGAAATTTTAGATAAATATTTAAATGATGAGCCATTTAAATTATATGAAAAAGGCCTCACTACTGATGAGGAGTTTCATGCTTACCTAAAAGAAATTACTGGCCATGATGATGTTAAAAATCTGGAAAAAGCCTGGAACGCCATGCTGTTGGATATACCGCAGGAGCGCCTGGAGCTATTAAAAAGGTTGAGAAAGGATTATAGGCTCTTTTTATTGAGTAACACCAATGAAATTCATTTGAGGTGCTTCACAGAAATTGCCAGTTCCCAAAATAAGTGCTCTATAGAAGATTACTTTGATCATGCTTACTATTCTCATCATATGAATAAGCGCAAGCCTGATGCTGAGATCTACGAGCAGGTACTTGAAGAACAGGGCTTGGTAGCAGAAGAAACTTTATTTATCGATGATAATGCTGATAATATAGCAGGAGCAGGTAACTTAGGCATTCAAACATTGCACGTTACGGGTGATCATACCCTAAAGGAGTTTTTTGATGAAGGAGAACAATAGCAAAACGTATTTCATACAAGCCTTACTTTTTATAGTTACATTCTTTACCACTACATTGGCCGGTGGCTGGTGGGTGCATGGTAATTTATGGCCATGGACACCCTATTCCTGGGCTGATTTTAGAGAAGGTCTTAATTACTCCATTCCATTTCTGTTGTTTTTAACCTTTCATGAGTTTGGACATTATTTCACTGCCAGATATCATAAAGTAAAAAGCTCACTTCCTTATTATATTCCATTGCCACCGATGGAGCTACTTATAGGAACTATGGGGGCTGTTATAAGATTAAAAGAACATGTTAAATCTAAGAAAATTCAATTTGACATAGGCATAGCAGGACCGCTCGCCGGCTTTATAATTGCCCTCTGTGTGCTTACCTATGGTTTTGTGAATTTGCCGGAGCCTGAATACATTTTCAAAATACATCCTGAGTATGAACAATTTGGAGAGAATTATGCTGATCATGTTTATACCTATGAGTTTCAGCGAGCTCAGGATTCTATAAATTATATGACAGTGAGGCGCGAGGCTGATTCATTAAGATTTATTAGCGAAAATAAAGAGGGAGAATGGAAGTATAAGGCCTTTGAGCCATATCCAGAATACCCCAATATCTATATTACCAAACCGCTTTTGTTTTCGGCTATGGAGAAAGTGCTAGTAGATGATCCTGCCAAGGTGCCCAACAGCCGTGAGCTAATGCATTATCCTATTTTGCTGGCAGGTTTTCTCGCCCTTATATTCACCGCCCTTAACCTTATGCCTATAGGTCAATTAGATGGTGGGCATATACTCTATGGTTTAATAGGCTATAAAAAACACAAAATAGTAGCATCCATCATGTTTGTATGCTTCTTGTTTTATGCGGGCTTAGGCCTAATATCACCCACGGATAGTTCATTGTATGAAACGGGCTTACTAGGATTTCCTGATTTCATATGGACCTTTATCATTTACATAGGTTTCTTGTTTGTAGCATTGAAGGGATTAAGAAAAAGTGCAAAAGATACCTTGATGTATGCCGTGATCATTTTTGCAGTACAGTTCTTAATAGCATACCTATACCCGGAAGTACAGGGCTATCATGGTTGGTTGCTATTTGTTCTGGTTATCGGTAGAGTACTCGGTGTGGTTCATCCAAAATCTCAAATAGAAGAGCCATTAGATATGAAACGTAAAGTTTTAGGCTGGCTGGCGCTCATCATATTCATAATCTCCCTAAGCCCAGCACCGATAGATTTAATCTAAGTGTAATTCATTGATAATTAGGAGTCTATCCGATGGTTCTTAGCCATCATATAGACTCTTTTCATAGATAGCTAAAAAATAAACTTTCAATTATTTTTGAAAGTTTAGAAA
Organism: Fulvivirga ligni; assembly: GCF_021389935.1. Lineage (NCBI taxonomy): Bacteria > Pseudomonadati > Bacteroidota > Cytophagia > Cytophagales > Fulvivirgaceae > Fulvivirga > Fulvivirga ligni. Next base: position 5,183,970 of record NZ_CP089979.1, on the reverse strand, counting down.
CTTGTTCTACATTTGAACCATGCAATACGATGAGGCAAAACATAAATTCATTCAGGCCTGGGGTACACTAGGTTCGAGCTGGGGCATAAACAAGGCTATGGCTCAGATTCATGCTTTACTCATCATATCTACAGAGGCTCTGAGCACGGAGCAAATTATGGAGGAACTTCAGATTTCCAGAGGTAATGCTAATATGAACATCAGGGCTTTGATGGATTGGGGTATTGTGCAGAAGGAGTTCAAAGTAGGGCAGAGGAAAGAATTCTTCGTGGCAGGTAAAGACATCTGGGAACTAGCTCGCCAAGTGAGCCGTGAAAGAAGAAAGAGAGAAATTGAGCCCATATTAAAAGTATTGCATCAGGTGCAATCAGTAGAGGGTAAGGATGAAGAAATTGAGGAATTTAAAAAGGTGACGTCAGATCTCCAGGACTTTTCTTTAAAGGTTGATGGTATGATTGACAAGTTCACCCAATCAGATAAAAACTGGTTTTATAAATTACTACTTAAACTGTAGTTTTTTATTTGCTTTTAATTTTCAATAATTATTGAAAATAATGAATGTTATGAAAATATTGTAAACTCTAAATTTTAATATTATGAATTATGTCATTCTTACTTACGCGCTTTATCTTCCTATTACCATCATACTTACTATATGGGTAGCTAGAACTTTATTTAACAATGGAAGAGTTTTTCTGGTAGATATTTTTCATGGTAATGAGGTGCTGGCCGATAGCGTAAACAAGTTACTGGTGGTAGGATTTTACCTCATTAATGTGGGCTATGCTGTATTTACACTCCGAATAATTGGTGATATTGACACTACTCAGGCTGTAATAGAAAAACTGAGCATGAAACTAGGAGCCATCATTCTGATCTTAGGCGTAATGCATTTTTTCAACCTCTTTGTTTTCTTCAGACTCAGAAAAAGAGCGCTTCAACCTAACGCTTAATTATTAAAGTTGAGGAAAATGGAAACGCTAAAAGATCATACCATTGTTTATGATGATGAATGCCCGATGTGTAACATCTATACCAGATCGTTTGTGGCGCAAGGCCTGCTTGATCAAAAAGGAAGAATGGCCTATGGTGAGGTGGACAAAGCAGAATTTCCCAGTGTAAACTGGGAGAGGGCTCGAAATGAAATTGCGCTGATCAATAGAACAGATCACTCCGTCACCTACGGTTTAGATAGCCTGGTGAAAGTAATAGGCCATCGGTATGGTTGGGTGTCAAGATGTTTGCAGAACCGAATGGTCAGGTATTTTATGCAGCATTGTTACTTTTTCATTTCTTATAATAGAAAAGTCATAGCTGCTAATCAGGCATATGCACAGTGCAGTTGCGCTCCCACTTTTAACAGAAGTTACCGAGTGGCTTACATCATGCTTGCCTGGTTGTTCACTTCTCTCGTGCTTGTTGGCTATGGCCAATTATTAACATCATTTGTTCCGGAGACTAATGTTATAAGAGAGTTTTTAATCTGTGGAGGTCAGCTGGTTTTTCAAGGAGTGATCATGGCCTTGTTTGTCAAAGACAAGGTGCTTGAATATCTGGGAAATATGATGACAGTCTCCATAATTGGAGCATTAATGCTCTTGCCATCACTAATTGCAGGCATTTTTACCGGACCAGGAATCTTTTATTTGGGCTACTTTCTATTGGTAGTTGGGTTTATGGTTTGGGAACATTCACGGCGGGTGAAACTTCTAAAGCTTCCCTTTTACCTAACCGTTACCTGGTTGGTGTATAGACTTACCATTCTTCTTATCATTTTATAAAGCTTTTAATTATGAAAATAGTAATTGCAGGAGGCACTGGTTTCCTGGGTGGTACACTCTTGCCTTATTTTAAAAATGATGAGGTGGTGATTCTCACCAGAAATCATAGATCTTCTCATGAAAATGTACGTTACGCCACCTGGAATGCTCATGACCTGGATCAATGGTATCATGAATTAGATGGGGCAGATGTGCTCATCAATCTCAATGGAAAATCAGTGGATTGTAGATATACTGAAAAGAATAAGCGGCTTATTTATGAAACGCGATTAAAATCTACTGCAGTTTTAGGAGAAGCCATTCTCAACTGTGAGCATCCTCCTGCCGTTTGGATCAATGCCTCATCGGCCACCATCTATCAGCATAGTGAGGATAAAATGATGGATGAGTATAATGGAGATATTGGCGACGATTTTTCCATGGATGTATGTAAAAGTTGGGACAAGTATTTTACTCTTTCCAGCTACCATCCACACGGCAAATAGCCATAAGAACTAGTTTGGTATTGGGGAAAGAGAGTGGGGCATTACCTAGTTTACTAAATCTAAGCAAGATGGGTTTAGGAGGATCTCAAGGATCAGGTAATCAATGGTTTAGCTGGTTGCATGAGCAGGATTTTGCAAGGGCGGTTTTGTTTTTAATTGCCCATAATGACCTTTCAGGCAACTTTAATATCACTGCACCTGAGCCTTTACCTAATAAAGAGTTTATGAAGCAGCTGCGAAGGCGACTAGGAGTGCCATTCGGTATCTCCATGCCTACCTGGATGGTTTACCTGGGAGCCTTCATCATGCAAACTGAACCAGAGCTAATATTGAAAAGCAGATACGTGTACCCGAAAAGACTGGAGGATGCAGGCTTTCAGTTTAAATACCCTGAAATAGTTGGCGCATTTCAGCATTTGCTGAGGTAATTAATATTCTCCGACAGCTCAGTTGTCGGAGACTTTTTTTTAAAAAAAAGTATAACTTAACATCATGATTATGAAAAGACTATTTACCAATAAGAGTTTTCTAATCTCATTTTTTCTTGGGCTCATTTTTTTTACTATTGGGTTTGCTATTCTCCATAACGAATGGGCGGCTTATGGCTGGGTAATCTTTATTTTTCTACCACTTATCACGGGTTTTGTGGTAGGCTCTATAGGCGATAAAAAGGAGGCTATTTTAGGCCTAATTTTATCTTTAGTCTTTTTTCTCATTAATCTTATATGCATTGGTCTGGAAGGGTTATTGTGTACCATTATGGCTTTACCCATATTATTACCGATGCTGATTTTAGGATGGGCAATAAGAAGGTGGTATTTAAAATACTACAATAAGAAAAAGGATGGCTTATCAATATATAGCATATTTATTCCAATGGTCATTTTAGTGGTTGGAGTACCCATTGAAAACACTCTGGTTAATCATGAAAGTCAAACCATTGAGGTGAGATCTGAAATTATTTTACCTTATGAGGTGATGCAGGTATATGATGCTATCAAATCAGTAGATACACTTACGGGAGAGTTGCCCTGGCTGATGGAAGTGGACCTGCCAGTGCCTTACAAATGCATTTTAGAGGAGGAAAAGGTAGGTGGTTTAAGAACCTGCTATTTTGAAGGAGGAAGGATCGTGGAACAGATTACTGCTCTGGAAAAAGGAAAGCTGTTAAAGATGGATGTTATTAATTATGAACTTACCGGCAGGAAGTGGCTCGGTTTTAAAGAAGCAATTTACGAATTTGATTCTATTGGCGTAGACTCATGTAAAATGACACGAATCACCACTTATACATCCACCCTTTATCCAAGAGCCTACTGGGAACCTTTAGAAAGGATGGGGATCGAACAAGAGCATCAATATGTTTTTAATAATTTGAAACGGGATTTGATTGATATGTAAAATTAAAAATCCCTCCGATGACTCTACCGGAGGGATAACGCCTTTTATTTAATCCTGTTCAGCTCTTCTACTTCCAACTTGAGAGGCTTAATCTCTTCGCCCCAGTATACAGTAGAATGTGGGAATGGAATTTCGATCTTTTTAGCATCAAAGGCATATTTTAACCTCCTTCTGTATTCACGGCCTACATTCCATTGCTCAATTGGCTTGGTCTTTATTCTGGCCTTAATCACCACCGCGCTATCACCAAAACTGTCTACACCAAAAACCTCTATGTCGTTGATGATCTTTGGGCCGAAGGTTTCGTCTTCTTTAATGTCTTGACCTACCTCTTTAATCACATCCATTACTTTATCTACATCCTCTTTGTAGGCTACACCAATATCAAAAACTATGGCTGACCATTCTTTAGTCATGTTCGCCAGGGTATCAATCTTACCATTTTGGAAGATGTGGACAACACCTGAAAAGTCTCTCAAGCTTATAGTTCTTAATTCTATTTTTTCAACAGATCCGCCCGTGCCGTTAATTATGGCTACATCTCCGGTTCTAATTTGGTTTTCCAGTAAGATGAAGAAACCCGAAATAATATCTCTTACCAGCTCTTGAGCACCAAAACCTATGGCTAAACCTAGTACACCAGCACTAGCAATCAATGGCCCTATGTCTAATCCAAATTCCTGTAATATAATCATCAGGAAAACTAACCACAGTATCACCATACCGGTCTGTTTAAGTATGTCCATAAGCGTATTGATTCTCTTTTCTTCCTCCAGAGATCCGTCATCAGCCTTTCTGGATAAGATAAAGGCTCTTAGCCTTCCAAGTAGAAGTCTAAATAACTTTCTGGCAATAATGAAGATGAAGAAGATGAGCAGTAGGGCAGGGATAGTGGTAATGGCCCAAGCTGTAACAATGTGAAACAGGTTATCCCAAAACTCATCAGTAAAGAGACTAGAAAATTTTTCCATAAGTGCTGTTAGTTTTTATTCCAACAGCAACTTATTGAAATTGTTGAATTTAACAGATGATATTAAGATTATCTATTGTTTAATAAGCTCTACGTTCAGTGTTATGTCTACCTTATCACCCACAATGAGGCCTCCATTATCCAGCACATCATTCCACTGCAAGCCGTAGTTAAACCTGTTGATGCTAGTGGTGGCCTTAAAACCTGCTTTCTTCTTGTCATCTATGGAGATAATACCTCCAAATTCAGTCTTTAAAGTCACCTCATGCGTGATGTCTTTGATAGTCAGGTTACCAACTATGAGATAATTGTTGCCATCAGTTTTCTTGAATGAGGTGCTCTCAAACTTAATTTCGGGATATTTCTCAGCACTGAAAAAATCGTCATCCTTCAGGTTCTTATCACGCTCCATGTTATTGGTAGTTATGCTATTCGTTTCAATAGTAACTACCACTTTGGCATCATCAAAAGAATTCTTTTTAGAGGTAAGGGTTCCGGCATAACTTGTGAAGCTTCCCGTGACTGACGAAACCGTCATGTGGGATACTTCAAACTGTATGGAAGAGTGCGTAGGGTCTATTACCCAGGTGGTTTGAGCGGACGTAACGTTTGCAGCCAAACAAACCAAGATGATTAGTAAAAGATTTTTCATGACTGAAGGGGTTAAAATATTGTTCTGCAATACTATAATTTACGAAATTTTAGTATATTTAGCAATCGTTTGCAGAACTCTTAACTGCGATTATTTAGGTAAAAGAAAAAGGCTATCAGTTCCCCGATAGCCTTTTCTACTCCTCAATCACCACTTCATCATCTACATTTCAACTTCTACCAACTTCTACTTGCCAACTTCACTTATCAACCTCATCAACTTCACTCCTAACTCATTACAAAGGTGAACATTCTATTAATGAATTTTTTAAGAGAAATTGCGTATTTTAAAAATTAAGTATTTCACTTACTCGTCAACTTTACATAAGTTTATTCTGTATTAAAAAACCTATGGCCCGAAGAATACTCTACACACTTTCTTTTTTCTTTATTATAACGAGTGCTCATTCCCAGCAGGTTACCATGGGTGTATATGAAAATTACCCATTAGTATATTCTGATGAGAATGGTGAACCACAGGGATTATTCGTAGATATTCTCCGCTATGCAGCTGAAAGGGAAGGCTGGCAAGTATCTTATAAGAAAGGCTCGGTAGATGATTGTTATCTGTGGCTTAAGAATAATGAAATAGACCTGATTCCTGAATTTCCCGATTATAAAGACAAAAGTGTCGGGTATAAAATTTTGGCCTCTGGTGTTATTTCCTCATGGGCCAGGGTGTATGGTAAAGAAGGCTCAGATTATACTTCTCTGCTAGACCTTCATGAAAGAAAGATAGCCATTCTCAAAAAGAGCCATTATATAAAGGGGAAGCACAAGGGCTTTGAGCATGCCATGAAAGAACTGGATTTAGAATGTAATTTGGTGGAGGCAGAAAGCTATGAACAGATATTTCAATGGTTGCAGGATAAAGAAGTAGATGCCGGTATTGTAGACCGAATCTATGGCGATGTTAATGGTCAGAAGTTTGGTGTAGAGCAAACGCCCATAGTATTTTCACCCTTTCGGCTATCATTCATCTTTTCTAACAGTCCCACAAACTTTTCGAAGTTATCGCCTTTATTAGAAGAGCACGTCAGGGTGTTGAAAGCTGATAAAAACTCACTGCTATATACAGATACGGATAAGTATTTCAATAAAACAGAAGAGGTAGAGATTCCTGTATGGGCATATATACTCATGGCTTTACTGGCCTTAGGTATTGTGCAGATGTTGCTCTATGTTAAGGTTTTAAGGCGTATGGTCTCTAATCGAACTAATGACCTGAGAAATGCTTATGCAGACATTAAATCCAGACAACATACGCTTTCCTTAATATATAATAATGCCTCTGAACTACTGGCTCTTTTTGAGGTGGCTGATAATAATATTCTCATTGCAAAACTGCCAGATTGGTATTTGGAGCAACTTTCGGAGGCCAATGACAACTTTCCTGCCTATAATATTGCGGGTATGCCTTTAAGAACACTCTACAGAGATTTTTTGAAGTTGGATGCTTCGGAAATTGAAGAGAGGATGAACAGGCTCAATGATGTATTGCTGCATAAAGAAAATGTGGTTTTTGAAGAATGGTTCAAATCACCTAAAGGTAAAAGAGGCTATGCAGAAACCACTTTGATCCCCATTTTAGGGAAGAATAATCTCTGTACGCATATTCTCTATGTTTCCAGAAATATCACACATCAGAAAAGGATGCTAGCTGATCTTACGGAAACGAAAAACAGGCTTCAAATGGCCATTGAGGGAGCTCGTGAAGGTATGTGGGACTGGGATGTGGCATCTAATGAAGTGATATTCAACGATCATCAGGCATCCATGCTTGGGTTTAAAACGGATGTAAGAAAGGCCAATTTCACTGAGTTTACACAAAGGATTCACCCGGAAGATAGGGATAAAACCTTTTACTCGTTAATGCAGCATTTGAATAACGAATCAGAATTTTATGAGGCAGAGTATAGGGTGAAAACTAATAATGGCCGATGGAAATGGATGATGGTTCATGGCAAGGTGATGGAGCGTGACGAAAAAGGAAAGGCATTAAGAGTAATCGGTACCCATGTAGATATTCACGATAGGAAAAAAGTAGAATTAGCACTGAAGAGAAATCAAAGGCGTCTATCGACCTTGATGTCTAACCTGCCAGGTATGGTATATAGATGTAAGAATGATCAGGACTGGACCATGCTCTTTGTGAGTGAAGGAGCAAAGAATTTAACGGGATATGAGCCTTCTGATTTCATCAATAAGAAAACGTCCTTTTCTGACATTACGCTGGACAAGTATCGGGAAAAGCTGTGGGCTGATGTTCAGGTGGCGTTAAACAATCATGCTTCTTTTACCGTAGAGTATGAGATTACCACCAAATCAGGAGAGAAAAAATGGGTGTGGGAGCAAGGTCGTGAGGTAGAAGACGGGGTGCTGGAAGGATTTATTAGCGATATATCTGAACGCAAGAACTCCAGAGAGAAAATCATTGCCACTATAATAGAAACAGAAGATAGAGAAAGGCAGAGAATAGCTAAAGAGTTACACGATAGTCTGGGACAAAAGCTCACCACGGTGTCTTTGAATTTTAATTCGCTAAAAAAGGATATCGAATTGAACAATACCAGCGTTAAAAAATTAAATACAGGTCTAAACTACCTTAAAGAGGCTATAAAGGATAGTCGTGAGATAGCCCATAACCTGATGCCCCAGAGTATTCAGGATTTTGGTTACGTGCTGTCGGTACAAAGTTTACTGGCTGATATAGGCGTAGTTACAGATACCAAATTTGAATTTTATGATAACCTGGATGGCGCCAGGCTGCCTAAGAACATTGAGCTCCACTTATATAGAGTAACTCAGGAAGCGGTGAACAACGTTCTTAAATATGCCAAGGCAAAGCACGTGAATATACAGCTTATGTTGTATGAAGATGAGGTGGTGTTAACCATTGAAGATGACGGTGTGGGCTTTGATTATCAAAAGAAAATGGAAGATGAAAATCAAAGCTTTGGTCTTCGCAGCATGACCAACCGAATAAATTCAATTTTTGGTAGTATAGAAATAGATTCAAGTAAAGGCAATGGCACTGTGGTAATAGTAGAAGTGCCTATCAAATAAATCAACATGGAACCAACCAAGATACTTATAGTAGATGACCATAAAGTAGTGCGAGATGGTGTGGCAATGTATTTGGAGAATGACTCAAACTATGAAATAATAGGAATGGCCTCAAACGGTATTGAAGCGATCAAGGCCGTTGAAAATAATGAGGTGGATCTGGTAATTATAGATATTAACATGGATGAAATGGATGGTATAGAAGCCACCAAGAAAATCATGGAAATCCGAAGTGATGTGAAGGTGTTGGCTTTGACCATGCATAATGATTATCAGCACATTAAGGCTATGATGGATGCCGGAGCCAGTGGATATATTCTTAAAAGCTGCGATGATGTAGAGATGCGAAATGCTATAGATACTATACTAAATGATGATATTTACTATAGCAGCGAGGTAGGGCAGACGGTGATGAACAATTTGGCCAAGAAGAAGACTAAAACCCGTGGATCTGCGGTAATCACTCCGCTTACGCCTCGGGAAAAGGAAATTTATAAACTCATTTTACAAGAATATTCAAATCAGGAAATAGCTGACAAGCTCTTTATCAGCGTGCGTACGGTGGAGGTGCATAAGAGAAATCTTTTAGAGAAAACAGGAGCCAAAAACTCTACAGGCCTGGTGCTTTACGCCATAAAGAACGAGCTCTTTGATGATATTTAACGTACGATCTACGTGTTTCACTTAGATGTGGAAATACGCATATCTCCTTAACGTTTTTTAACATCTCTCCTATAGCTTTGTGATAAGCTGGAGAACTGTATTAGATTGAATGAGAAAAAAAATATAGTATTTTTTAGTAGATCAAACGAGGTGTTTGAATGTCTGGAACCGGATTTATTTCAGAAATGGAATTTTTATCTGGCGTCTCCTGATTTGTCGTCACCCAATCTTGATCATATCTACGCTCCATCTTTAATTATAGTAGATACTTTTTCGCTTGGTATGGACTTTTTGAATACCGTAGTGAATTACGAAAACTTCGCCAATGTGCCTTCCCTGGTACTTGATTATTACACTGAAGAACCTCTGATTAACAGTATATTAAGTAATGGTGCTGCAGGCTATTTACTAGTTCACTCTTTCTCTGATGAATTGGTGGCCGCCATTAACCATATGATGGAAGGTAAACAGTACATTACCAACCAGATAGAGGTGTATAAGGGAAACACGTATTTAAAAAATTAAGTATCAATGCCTATAGTTTATTTTTAGAATACACGTAGGTTTGCATCGTAGTACAATACACAAATCCAGTTTATTTTTTTAACTGACTTTACAAAGATTTTTAAGAGTAGGTTTAGGTTGATTAATGGTTTAGATTAATCATGGTAACAGTCGGGAGAGGTCCCGACTGTTCGTTTTTATACCCCTCTCTAATATTCCTCGCTCATTTCAGATTTATAGCTTCTTACTTAGGTAAATACCAAGGGTTTAGGGGTTATCACTTACATCTTAAATTACGCATTTCCCCTGATTTATAAGACTTTGATCTGTTATACATTTGTATTGTAATCATTCAACAAAAGGACAGATTTGATGAGACAAATAGTAGCAGTATTAATAATATTTTGTGCGGGAGTAGTACTCTCATCTTGTAGTGCATATACCTGTCCTACGTATTCAAAAGCAGAGAAAGTAAAAGATACTAAAGATATTTAAGATTAGGGTTTAGGTTGATTAGTTAAGTAAAAGAAGAGCGTGCTGGCAACAGACGCTCTTTTTTCGTTTAACAATTTTTTCTCTCTTTATTGTGATTTTTCCTGCCAAAAAATGAGGATACGTGTAATACGTATTTTCTCAATTAAGAATCAACCCTTACATAAAAGCCTTTTTATCCTGCCATATTTGTATAGTACAATAAATAAGGTCAATATGAACAATCGGCTTATTGATAATTCGCTAGTACTTCTTTTTACGATGGGCCTGGCCCTTGCTTCTGTTTTTTTGAGTCTTTTTTAAATTAAACCAAAAAGCCATTGCGAGAGAATCTAAACCTTTCAGATCAGTGTGCTGATGCACTGGATAACCTCAATGATACCCTGCTTTGGGTAAATCAGCAAGGTGATATTATGGCTGTAAACAATGCCTGCGCCACATTACTAGGGCAATCGAAAGATTATCTTTACGAGCATCAGATTTTTAAATATGTAAGAGAGATTTCTATACTGACTTGGGAATCTTACTGGAGGAAGCTCCTGAATGGAGAGAAGATTGTTCAGGAGTGCAGAGTGGAGAACAGGCATGGGGTTCTAAGGGCAGTGCAAATCAAAATTCAGCTGGTAGATCATAATGGGCCGCTTGCATTTATCATTATTCATGACATCCCCAGTACCATCAATGATAATAGAAGGCTGAAGCGTGTCAGTTATGAGTATGATCACCTCATGTACAAAACTTCACATGACCTGAAGGCGCCCATCTCTACGATTTTAGGTTTAGTAGACCTGATTAAAAGAGATGCTAATTCTCAGCAGATGGAATGCCTATCATTGATCGAGGCGACCATGAAGAAGCAAAACGATCTGATGGAAGATATTAATCACCTGGCTTTGATAGATTCAGCAGTGGTAGATTTAGGGAGGATAGATATTCAAACTTTAGTATCACAGATTATCTATGATTTGAGACTAGAAAAATCAGGTGTGGAGATAAACTGTGAATATGACATTGATAGCCCCTTTACCAGTGACACATATTTGATAGAAAAATGTCTTTCGCCGTTAATTCACAATGCTGTAAAGTATAAGTCAGCCATTGTTAACTCTAGGGTTGATCTTAAAGTAAAGGTGAATCAAAATAACCTTACCATAGATGTAAAGGATAACGGTATCGGAATCAACTCAAATCTGGAAAAGAAGATATTTGAAATGTTCTTCAGGGGGAGTGAGCTATCTACAGGGTCGGGATTGGGGCTTTACCTGTCATTGATCACGGCTCATAAGTTAAACGGGCATGTGGAGCTGATCAGTACTTCTAAAAATGGCTCCTTCTTTCAGTTGGTTATCCCTAATATGTTTCTCACAAAAAAAGCCGATCACCCAAAAAGGCAATCGGCTTAGTATCAATTAATTTCTCTTCTTACATAGAAGGCTCTGTAGCCTCACCGGTTTTGTCTATTAGTTGAGGGCTTCCTATGCCATCTACCTTAAGTCTTTCCAGCTGAGTCTCTTTATCACCCACTATTACATAAGTCATTTTGTTCAAATCCATATATTTCTGCACAAGGCCCTGAACATCTTCTACAGTCATATTTTGAAGTGTTTCCTGCTCCTTATCAATATAATCTAAAGGCAAGTCATATTCGCTAATGGTTTGAAGAATACCTACCAATGAATACAAGGTCTCAAACTTGCGAGTATTCTGTTTGATTAACGCATTCTTTGTTTTTTCAAGGTCTTCATCGGTATAGGTTTCAGCATAAGTGCCTATTACTTCTTTGAAGGCTTCCATAGCTTCTAAGGTAACGTTCGATTTAACACTTGAACTGGCTACAAATGCACCCATATAAGGATTTCTTTCTACATAAGAATAAGCACCATAAGTATAACCTTTGTCTTCTCTTAGCACTTGGAATAATCTGCCTCCAGATCCGGCTCCAAGTCTGTAGTTAGCCACTGTTAATGGGAAATAATCTTCTCCGTTTCCGCTTACTGCTAATCTTGCAATCTGAATTACTGATTGTTTGGCTTGAGGTACATCTACGAAATATACCTGAGGAGTTTCGGGCACAGGGTTAGATTTTAGCTCAGGAAAGCTTACTTCTTTTGAAGCCCAGTTTTCACCTAAAGAGGCCACTGAGCTCTTTACTTTATCTTTAGATATATTTCCAGCCAGGTGGAAGTTAGCGATAGAAGGAGAGAAGTATTTGTTATAATAAGCCTTCATATCATCTAAGGTAATAGACTCAATAGATTCTATAGTACCCGCGATAGGCTTACCTAAAATATTGTCCTTTCCGTAAAGTTTTACATCCATAACCATAGCAGCTAGTGAGTTAGGATTTACATCTCTCTGCTGTATGCGGTTAACGGCGGCTTTCTTGATTCTTTCAAACTCTTTGCTGTCCCATCTTGGCTCAAGTAGAATCTCCTGAACTAAGGCAAGTGTAGAATCATAATTTCTAGAAAGACAGTTAGCAGAAATGGTGATGGCATCGTTAGATGTGTACATGTTTACGTTTGCACCTAACTGGCCGATGGCATCTTCTAACTCTTCAGGAGTTTTGTTTTTTGTTCCTTCCATCATAAGATCAGTGATCATGTAAGCTACACCTACTTTATTAGGATCGTCAGCTTTATGTCCACCGTCTATGCGAATGCTAAAGTTAACCAGCGGTAACTCAGTAGCTTCAATGCCATAAACGTTCATGCCATTCGATAGCTCGCTAGTCCAGATGGTAGGAGGGGTAAGTAATGGTGCCTCACCAAATTCTGGCTCTATTGTTCTATCAAAAGAGCTTTCAGTTCTGGCGTAGTCATCAGAAGGTTCCTGATCTACTACAGCGGTCTGTTCATTTTGAACAATGGCCTCTTCTTTTATGTCAGCCTTTGCACTAGAACCTACAGCTAAGGCTGTCTGCCCCTTAGGTACAAAACTGGTTAGGATATAATGCTTTCCTTTGATGTACTTATCATAAACAGCCTTAACATCTTCAGCTGTCACAGCTTTGATATTTTTTATGTCTGTCTTTACATAATCAGGGCTACCGGCGAATTCATTATAAGTGGCCAGTTGGAAGGCTTTACCTAGCACACTGGAAATACCATTATAGAAATTGGTCTCTAAACCGGCTTTAATTCTGTCAAGATCTTTTTGATTGACTCCTTCTTTTTCAAACTTGGCAAGGGCAGCAAAAACTTCTGTTTTTACAGTATCTAAGTTTACTTCTGCATTGGCTCTAACCCTAATAGTAAAGGTTCCTGCAAGTTCGTTTGAGCTGTTATAGGCACTTACATCCGGAGCTAATTCACCTTCTTCTACAATTACTTTGTAAAGAGGTGCTCTCTTTCCATCAGAAAGAATATCTCCCAATACATCCAGCGCCCATTGGTCTTTGTTATATTGCTCTACCGTAGGCCAGGTTAATCTTAATTCAGGAAGACTGGCAAAGTTGTCTTCATGGTAGATCTGGATGGTTGAATCTAGTTTTACTGGCTGTGGATCAAGTGGTTTATCTGTACCTCTGGAAGGAATCTCACCGAAATACTTCTCAATTAATTTTTTGGTTGATTCTTTATCGAAATCACCAGTTAACACCAATGTAGCGTTGTTTGGACCATAATATTCTTCGTAGAATTCTTTAACGTCATCTAAAGTGGCGTTTTGAAGGTCTTCTAATTCACCGATAGTCAACCAGTTATAAGGATGTGATGGCGGGTAAAGTGCTTTGTTGATCACCGCACTGGTGTTACCATAAGCCACGTTATCATAACGCTGACGTTTTTCATTTTGTACTACTGGCTTTTCACCTTCAAGGCTGGCTGTAGTCACTGAGTTAATAAAATAACCCATTCTATCAGACTCCATCCAGAGTACTTTCTCTAAAGCATCTTTTGGTACCACTTCATAATAAACAGTGCCGTCTGTCCAGGTGCCTCCGTTGAAGGTGCCACCCCATTCGTTTATGTTTTTGAAGAATGCGCCTTCAGGCACGTTTTCAGATCTTTGGAAAAGCATATGTTCAAAGAAGTGGGCAAATCCCGTTCTTCCTGGCTTTTCGCGGTCAGACCCGGCATGGATAAGTATGGCTACAGCCACTATGGGGTCTGATTTGTCTTGGTGTAGTATTACATCAAGTCCGTTGGGTAAAGTCATCTTTTCATAATCAATGGAAAGTTCTTCCTTTGACATCTGACTTTCTCCTGAATCTACACAGGCCTGTAAAAGCACCAGTGAGATAAGGAAAAAACTCATTAGTAATTTCTTCATAAAGCACATTTGTTAATGATGTTTAATATTTTGGAGACTTAAATTATAAATAATAAGTGAATCATATTATTCTTTTCTGTTTAAAAGGAGTTTTATTTTAGTAAGTGGTACATTTATTTGTATAAGTATTAATTTGGCCAAATATTCTGTCTTTAATCATGAGGTACTACTTAATATTATTTCTCCTATTCTCCTTCTACGCAAATTCTCAGGGTCAGGTATTAGAGAACAATCCGCCATCAGTAAAATGGAAGCAAATTGTAACGCCTGGGTTTAGAGTAATCTATCCTGAAAACTTTTCTGGTAATGCCCAGGATCTGGCTAATAAGCTTCAAAGTTTACACCAGCCAGAGTCTGAAAGTATGGGAGATAAGCCTCCAAAGAGGATATCTATTGTGCTTCAAAATAAGAATGCTGTTTCGAATGGCTTTGTCACCTTAGGGCCAAGAAGGTCAGAGTTTCAAACTATGCCACCTCAGGATTATAATTTCATTGGCAATAATGAATGGTTAGATCTGCTGGCGGTGCATGAGTTTAGGCATGTTATTCAGTATCAGCACAGTAAGACAGGATTTAATAGAGTGCTTTATTATTTATTTGGTGAGAATACTCAGGCAGCTATGGCCTATTGTGCAGCACCACCCTGGTTTTGGGAAGGTGACGCCGTAGCTACAGAAACTGCTTTTACTTCTAGCGGCAGAGGAAGAATGCCTTCTTTTAACAGAGCTTTTAGGGCGAATCTTCTGGATAAGAAACAATACAACTACCATAAGCAGCACCTTAGATCATATAAAGATTTTATACCTAATCACTATGTGCTGGGCTATCACTTCGTTACCCATTTAAGGAGAGAAAAGCAGGATAAGAACGTT
Source organism: Fulvivirga ligni (assembly GCF_021389935.1). NCBI lineage: Bacteria > Pseudomonadati > Bacteroidota > Cytophagia > Cytophagales > Fulvivirgaceae > Fulvivirga > Fulvivirga ligni. The sequence continues at coordinate 5,168,813 of NZ_CP089979.1, read as the reverse complement.
TGGGAAGATGTTTCACATACTTCATTTTTCTGGCCATTTGTGCCTTTTATGTTCTCCAACAGTATGAAAATCCATACAGGCAGTTTTCTGGTTCCTAGCTATAATCATATGATGGATGAGTTAGATGGCCTTTGGACGGAACAACTTAAGGGATTAGAATTATCTTCTTTTGAAAGAGTAAATAACAGAAAGGGTGAAGGGTTCACTGATTATCAGTTTCCTCAGGAGCTTAGCAATGGCGGTGTAATAGCATTAAAATCTGGAATTGCGGATATTCAAACCATCGTACAGTTGGATGAAAAGGGTAAGGAGACAAGGGTGTTTACTCCAGGCATCATGAATCTGGGTGGTATGCTCAGTCTGGAGAATGATATATTGGTTTGGAATGAATACAACTATGATCCCAGGTGGAGACAGAAGAACTACAGCGTAATAAAGGCTTATGATTTTAATAGTGGTGAAGCTAAAACTATTACTCGCAAAAGTAGATATACCTCTGCCGCACTTTCACCTGATGGAGAGAGAATAGTGGCAGCCGCCAATTCTGAAGAAGGTAAAAATTATCTAGCTGTGATAGATTATAATTCTGGTAATGAGCAGGATAAATATTCAGATCCTGATAATGCTCTTTATGCCATGGCACGTTGGGACAGTTCAGGAGATCAGGTTGTGGCTTTAAAAATCAGCGATTCAAAAAAGCAGATTGTAAGTATTGACCTGAAGTCAAGAACTGAAAAAGTATTAATGGATGCTGGTGACGAAAACGTAGGACATCCGGTATTGCAAGGAGAGTGGCTGTTTTACAACTCACCTTATAATGGAATTGATAACATCTATGCTAAGAACATCAATTCCGGTAGTATTTATCAGGTTACGAGTAGTAAGTTCGGAGCTTATAATCCTAGTATTTCAAGAAAAGGCCAATGGATTTATTATAATGATTACACGGCTGATGGCTTTGATGTAGTAAAGGTGCCCTTTCAACCAGAAAACTGGAAGGCTCTGGAGAATGTAGAAGATCGAAGTCTTAAGTACTACGAGCCATTGGTAGAGCAAGAAGGACATAAGGATATTCTGGCCAATGTAGAGAAGAAGGAATATGAAGAAAAGAATTACAGTAAGTTAGGACATGCCTTTAATATCCATAGCTGGGGGCCATATGCTACCACTGATTTAACGCGAGCTCAACTAGGGGTTTTTTCGAGAAATGTTTTAAGCACCACAGACATTTCATTAGGCTATACTTATGATATTCAGGAGAAAACGGGCTATGCCTCAGCCAATGTTAGCTACCAGGGCTGGTTTCCCATCTTTGATTTATCCGTAAGCAAAGGAGATAGATCATCCACAGAAACCGTGAGAGTTGATGGTGAACCTCAAAATGTAGATTTTAATTGGAAGGAAACTCAAGCCAGTGCCGGGGTAAGATTGCCTTTGTTGCTTACACGTTCTAAGTATCATAGTCAGTTAGAGGTTAGTAATGAAGTGGAACTGACCAAAGTTTCTGATTACAATCAGGAGGATAGGGCTTTCCTTGATCAGCAAGCCAATGGTAATTTAATTACCAATGCAGTGGGCTTAAGTTATTATAGGCTTCTAAAGCAAAGTGCCAGGGATATAAATAGTAAATGGGGGCAGTCTATCGCTTTTTCTCATACATCATCGCCTTTCACGGCTGATTATGATGCTGGACAAACAGCGGCCAGACTCACTCTGTATTTCCCGGGTATTCTTAAAAATCATTCCTTTTATGTAAGAGGCGCTCTGCAGCACAAAAAATGGAAGGTAGATACATTATCTAACGATACTTATTTACTAAGGAATCAAATACCATTACCAAGGGGGTATTCTCATAGTACCTGGGAGGATTTTTATTCTTTATCATTTAACTATACCCTGCCTCTATGGTATCCTGATGTGGCTTTAGGTCCTATTTTAAATATTAAGCGACTAAGAGCTAATCTGTTTTATGATTATGGGTATGGCAAGATCGATGTGGTTAATTATGAGCAAAGAAGGCAGCTGAAAGCTCAGGGTACTTTTAATTCCATAGGAGCAGATTTTCTATTTGATGTGAATTTCCTGCGTTTTCCTCCGGAATTTTCATTGGGCGTGAGGGTCACTTCTGCTCAGGCAAGTACCTATAGTGCCGGTGGTATTAAGGTGGAATTTTTGCTGGCAAACATCAATTTTTAAAAACCTTACAAAATAAAAATCATTTATTTGAATAAAGGGATTTTAACCCCTATTTTTGGACACAAAATTTTTAAAAGAGACCTATGGCAGAAGTAATACGTATGCCCAAAATGAGCGATACCATGGAAGAAGGGGTGATCGCGTCTTGGTTAGTGAAGGAGGGTGACACGGTAAAATCGGGCGATATTTTAGCAGAAGTAGAAACAGATAAGGCAACTATGGAGTTGGAGTCGTATGAAGACGGTACCTTACTTCATATTGGCGTAAAAGAGAAGGATGCTGTACCAGTAGATGGTGTAATAGCAATCATTGGAGAGAAGGGTGAAGATATAAGCGATCTGCTGAAAGATGTAGAAAGTGGAGGCTCATCTAAAAGTGAACCAAAAGAAGAGAAAAGTGAAGATTCTTCGTCTGATGATGAAGGAGCTGAAGAAATAGATGCTTCTGATGTAAATGCCATGGTTATCACAATGCCTAAAATGAGTGATACCATGACAGAAGGAACCATAGCTAGCTGGCAAGTAAAAGTTGGTGATAAAGTTTCTTCTGGAGACATCATGGCTGAAGTGGAAACAGATAAGGCTACTATGGAATTAGAGTCTTATGAAGATGGTACTCTTTTATATATTGGTGTTGAAGAAGGTGATTCTGTAGAAGTTGATGGCGTGCTAGCTATAGTGGGAGAAAAAGGAGCTGATTATGAGAAGCTTTTGAAGGCTCACCAAAGCAAGCAAAAAGGTGGTAGCTCTGAGAAAAAGGAAGCTAAGAAAGAAGCTCCGAAGGAAGAGTCTAAGCCTGTTGCAACAGAAGAAAAATCATCTGCACCTGCTGCAAGTAGCAATGGAAGAGTAATTGCTTCTCCATTAGCCAAGAAAATGGCAGAGGATAAAGGCTATGATATCACTAAGATAAAAGGTTCTGGTGATCATGGACGAATCATAAAAAGAGACGTTGAGAACTATACACCTGCTGCTGCTCAAGCACCAACTCAGGCTGCTACTTCAGCTGAAGGATCAGCTATTAGCATTCCTCAGGTGGTAGGAGAAGAGAGTTATGACGAGATAAGCGTTTCTCAAATGAGAAAAACCATTGGTAAGCGCTTAGCTGAAAGTAAATTTACTGCTCCTCATTTCTATGTAACCATGGAAATTAACATGGACGCTGCTATTGAAGCAAGAAAGTCTATGAACGAGTACTCTCCAGTGAAAATCAGTTTCAATGATATGGTGATCAAGGCTGTAAGTGCAGCGTTGAGAAAACACCCGAAAATCAATTCTAGCTGGTTAGGAGATAAAATTAGATTTAACAAGCATATTCATATTGGTGTAGCTGTAGCGGTAGAGGAAGGTTTATTAGTGCCTGTAATCAGGTTTGCTGATAACAAATCCCTATCTCACATCTCTGCTGAGGTGAAAGACCTTGTAGGTAAGGCTCACAGTAAGAAACTTCAACCAAGTGACTGGGAAGGAAATACATTCACAATTTCTAACCTAGGAATGTTTGGTGTAGAAGAATTTACAGCTATCATTAATCCACCAGATGCATGTATTCTGGCAGTGGGAGGTATTAAGCAAACAGCTGTGGTGAAAAACGGTCAGCTAGTACCAGGTAACGTGATGAAAGTAACGCTTTCTTCAGACCACAGAGTGGTAGACGGAGCCATGGGAGCAGCCTTCTTACAAACACTGAAAGAATTGCTGGAAAATCCGGTAAGACTTTTAGTTTAAAAATACAAAACACAATAAACAATATACCCTGGTAGTTCTTTTACTATCAGGGTTATTTATTTAATAGACTTATGGGAAAAATTAAAGTAAGATCAACTACTGTATTAGCAGTTATACATAACGGCGAGGTAGCTATAGGAGCTGACGGTCAGGCTACAATGGGAAACTATGTGGCTAAAGGGAATGTGAAAAAGATTAGAAAGCTGCAGAATGGAAAGATTGTTACTGGTTTTGCGGGGTCTACTGCTGATGCTTTTACTTTACTGGAAAGGTTTGATGAAAAGCTCAACAGCTATGGTGGTAGTATGAAGCGTGCGGCTATAGAGTTAGCAAAAGACTGGCGCATGGATAGATATCTGAGAAAATTAGAAGCTATGCTTATAGCTGCTGATAAGGACGAGGTATTGATTATATCTGGTACAGGCGATGTATTAGAGCCTGATCATGATGTGGCGGCTATTGGTAGTGGTTCTATGTATGCTCAGAGTGCGGCTTTGGCATTGAAAAAACATGCTACACATCTTTCTGCTGAAGAAATGGTGAGAGAAGCTCTTAACATTGCAGCTGATATTTGTATTTACACTAACCACAATCTGGTAATAGAAAAAGTATCTTAATTATGCTTACTATTTATCATAACCCAAGATGTAGCAAAAGCCGACAGGCCCTTCAGATTATCGAAGAGAACGGTGCTGATGTGGAGGTGGTTGAATATTTAAAGACTCCTTTGAGTAAAGCTCAATTAAAGGAAGTTGTAGATAAATTGGGCGTAGAGCCTCAAGAGCTCATCCGTAAAGGTGAGGCCATCTACAAAGAGGAGTTTAAAGGAAAAGAACTTTCAGATGATGAATGGCTACAAGCAATGGCTGATCACCCAAAACTGATGGAAAGACCCATCGTAGTGAAAGGTGATGAAGCAGTGGTTGGTAGACCTCCTGAAAGTGTAAAAGAGCTTATCTAAGGTAAATAAAAGTCAAACACAAGGTCATTCATGCATTTGAAATGACCTTTTGGACACTTCTCATACCCAATCTTCGAGCAAGGACGACAATCTAATTTATTATTTTCCAATATAGTAAAGTGGGTTCTGTAAGGATACATGCCAAACATTGGAATGGTATTACCCCAAATGCTGAAGATATCCTTCTTAAAAGCTGCAGCAATGTGCATAAGGCCAGTATCATGTGAAAACATATATTTGGCCTGTTTTACCAATGATGCTGATTGGTTCAGGTTAAATTTACCACAAGCATTATAGATAATAGTTTTCTTATTAAGCTTTACCAGACCTTCTTCCAGAGGTTCTGACTTTTCGGTTCTTTCAAAGAATTTCTCTATGGTATCGCCGGTAGCTTTGTCACCCGGTCCTCCAAGCAATACAATCGGCTTGTTGATCTTATCACAGAGCTCAATCATACGGTTTAAAGGTAGCTTTTTTGTATTGTGCTGGGCGCCAATGGCATAGGCTACATACTCTTTTCTATGAGATTCTGGAAGCCATTCTAAAGGCACATGATCTTTTTCAGGAATGAAATAGTCCAGCCCCAGGTTATCCATTTTTATTCCCAGTGGCCTCGCAGTTTCCATATATCGGTCTACAATATGCCTGTTAGGGAGTTTATTAATCTTTAGATTCACCATCAGCCATTTTTCACGGTTCAGCTTTTTGAAAGAGGTGTGCTTCGCACTGAGTCGTGTTTTTATAATCTTGGTTCTCAGGTTTTTGTGCAGGTCTATGATGTAATCATAATTCTCCTTTTTAAGCGCTGAGACCAGGTCACTGAGGCTATCCTTAAGGTAATGTATCTTGTCAATATAGGGGTTATGCTCCACAATATCCCTAAACTGATATTTCGTACAGTAATGTATCTCCGAGTTTTCGACCTGTGTTTTCACATTTCGGATAACCGGAGTAGTGAGTACGATATCACCAATAGATGAAAATCGTATTATCAGTATTTTTGTCATATCAACATTGTTACACGCTAGCTAGCGCTTGTTTCTTTTTGGTACTAAAAAACTTTTCTATTTCACTTAATGACATACTGTTCAGGTTCATTTCTTTAGTAAGACCACCTTTACGCCCTACGCATAAGCCGTAGTACATATCATGATAGCCTTCCTTAGCATGTGCGTCAGGATTAATGCTGAGCTTTACGCCTTGTTCAAGGGCATAATGTACCCACCTCCAGTCGATGTCAAGTCTTCTGGGGTGTGCATTAATCTCAATAGCTACGTTTTGCTTGGCACACGCATCTATAATTGTTTTGTGGTCTACCGGATAGCCATCTCTCTGCAGAAGTAATCTGCCCGTCATGTGGCCTAAGATAGTTGTAAAAGGGTTTTCGATAGCTTTTAATAATCTTGCCGTGGCCTTTTCGATATCCATGTTTAATACCGAATGAATAGACACTACAATGAAATCAAAAGTAGCCAAAGTATCGGTGCCGTAATCAAGCGAGCCATCAGGAAGTATATCGCATTCTATACCTTTAAAAATTTTAAAGTTAGAATAACCAGCATTCAGTTGGTCTATTTCCTCTTGCTGCTCTTTTACCCGGTTCTCATAGAGGCCGTTGGCATAATAAAAAGATGATTTGCTATGATCTGTAATACCCAGATATTCATAACCCAACTTTTTACAATAATCAGCCATTTCACTTAAAGTGTGTTTTCCATCACTATAAGTAGAGTGATTATGCAGGATGCCTTTCAGGTCATCCATCTCTATGAGTTTTGGCAACGTGTTAGCTTTTGCCATTTCTATCTCAAAATCACCTTCGCGTAATTCCGGAGCTATGAATGGAAGATCTGCTGCAGCATAAATGTCTTCTTCAGAGCTTACGGTTTTATCTTTAATGATTTCTAGTAGACTTTTGCCGTCTTTCACCACGGCATGTATATGATTAATGGAGCCCGTGGTTATCCACAGCTCTTTGTAGAAGTCAGATTTTTCACAGAATCGAACTCTTACTGGTGTTTCAGAACCAGGTAAAAAGCCTCTCCAGTTATATGGACTACTCTTTTCATCGTCGCTAGCTATGGGTTCATACTCATTCAGGAAAGATCGCACCTGGCCTTCAGCCTCAGATGCTATCAAGATAAGAACCTCTTCCACTATTTCAACTTTTCTTCTTATCTGACCACTTATAGCGATAATGTCATTTGAGAAGGTTGATTGTAGTTGCTTTAGCAGTTCATTGGCCACAGCCTCAGCCTCAGCATATAGCAATTTGCCTTTATGCATGGCTTTGAAAAGGATGGCCTCTTTAATGTTCTGTTGTGTTTTGTCGCCAAAACCTTTTAGTTTAGCCAGCTTGCCCTCTTCAATCGCCTCTAGCAGTTCGGTGCTATTGTTGATTTCAAGATCTTTCCATAGCTGTCTGATCTTTTTAGCACCGATGCCTTTTAAGCTTAACAAGTCGATGATTCCCTCAGGAGTTTCAGAAAGATATTTTTCTAAGATGGGCAGTCTTCCTTCAGTATTAATGTCATTAATAGCCGCTGCTATACTTTTTCCCACGCCGTTGATCTTGGCAAGCTCATCCAGAGATTGGTCAGCCAGTGCCAGAGATTCTCTTTCAAGATTAAAAATGGCATTATTATAACTCTTGATCTTAAACTCATTTTCACCGTGAAGCTCCATGAGTTGAGCTGTAGTTTTAAGCAGCTTTATTATTGATTTATTATCCAAAGGGTGTCAGTCTAGTTATCGTTACTACAAAATAAACGAAACATTTCTATGACTGCACTATTTTTAGAGGCTGTTCTTGATTTAGATCTTTTCTAATTTAGTTGTTGTTCAGGTGCTAGAATGTATTATAATCTGTATATTTTAGGTGAAATACTTACTTAATCTGTTGCTATGTGTGTGTTTAACGCTTTGAAATCTAACCTTTTAACGTTTTTCTTGCTTCTTGGAGCTTTTGTGGCTAGTGCGCAAGTAAGTCAGCCAACTCGCTATGAACTGGAGAAGAAAAATAGTTATGATTTTGCCAAAGTATTATCTGCTGGTGAGTATGGTGTGGTTATTTTTCAGGAAACTGAAGAGCACCGACGAGATGAAGGTACCATTTGGCAGGTAGTAGTTTTAGACACACTGCTTCAAGAAAGGCTTAATTTTGAAGTGGGAATAGAGAGCTACTTCATATTTAAAGGCTACGATTTATACAAAGAGCATCTGCTGCTGGTTTTTAGAGATGGAGATGGTGTGAAGAGCGACTTTCATATTATTTCGGTTAATATCCTTACAGGAAGTATAGATAAGTTTGAAATCAAAAATGAGATAGAACTGGAGCTTTCTCATATGACCGTGATTGAAAACACCATAGTGTTTGCCGGTTATGTGAGATTCAGTCCTACTTTGCTTTCGTATAGGTTAGGAGAGGAGAACTTCGACGTGATACCCGGGTATTTTAAAGATAAGAGTGATGTTCTTCACCTAAGATCTAATGAGAATGGCACCTTCAGTGTATTGACCTTGGAAAAAGGTTATGATGGCCATTATATGCGGGTGAGGACTTACAGCCCTGCTGGTAAAATGCTGTTTGAGAAGGAGATAGTGGTGCCCCCACATCATTCTTTAGTAGATGCGAAAGTCACTGATTTTGTGAATGGGAATCTGGCTGTAACCGGTACTTATGGAAGAGGAGGTAACAATTCGGCGCAGGGATTTTTCTTTCTTTCGGTAAAGCCCTCTGATCAAAAAGAAGATATTCAATATGTTGGCTATGATGATCTAACGCATTATTTCGATTACATGGGAGAGAAGCGTGCCGAGCGTATGAAGAGTAAAATAGAGCGAAAGGAAAACAGTGGAAAGGATTTTAATTATAGCGCAAAGCTTTATTTACATGAGGTGAAGGAGGTGAGGGATGGCTTTTTGGTGGCTGCAGAAGTATATGACCCAAGATATGAGAGAAATAACAGCGTGGCTAATATGTATTCACCTTACTTTAATCCTGCCAGCATTGGTCAGCTAAATGGTACTATGGCGGAGCAAAGGTATATAAGAAGACCGGTAGCTATGCAGGGATCTAATGAGGCTAATCATTTTAAGTATCTGGAATCCATTGTGTTTAAGATAGATTTAAAAGGAAACGTGGTTTGGGATAACAGCCTGCCTATAGATGATCTTGATTCTTACTCACTAGAAAAGGTTATGGCTTATGATGTAGTGGGAAGGGATGTGAAAATGCTCTATAAGTCGGAGGGTAAGTTTAACTATAAACTGGCAGACGAGCGAGATCTTATCGCCGAAAATGAATTGGATATCAGTCTGTTATATGAAGATGATGAGTTGGATCATGATTACGACGGTATAGGTGGTGCCGAGCACCTTGCTGGTAATAGCTTTATTGTTTGGGGCTATCAGAAAGTGAGGAATAAAAATAGAGAAGATCTAAGCAACCGAAGAGGTGTGATCTTTGTCAATAAAATCAATTTCACCTCTCAGGTAGATGAGTTAGAGTAAGTAGAAAAATATGCTTACAAAATGTAGCATAGACCCGGCTAATACCCAGAAATGAAATATTGCATGGTTATAGGGGATCTTATTAATTGAATAAAAGATAGCACCTACTGTATAGCAAACACCACCAGCCAGTAAATAAAGCAAAGCCGGTGTAGATAAGTTTTCTAATAAAGGCTTAGCCAAGAATACGGCAATCCAGCCCAGGAGAACATAGCTTACGGTGGACAAGGTGTTGAACCTTCCTGTAAAGAAAAACTTCATCACAATCCCGATAACGGCCAAGCCCCAGGTAATTCCGAAAAAGGTCCAACCCACGGCACCCTGGATGGCCACCAGGCAAAATGGAGTGTAGGTGCCTGCAATCATTAGGTAGATAGCGGCATGGTCAAATACATTCAGCTTTCTTCTTACGGACTTTTTCTTAGCCGCATGGTACAGCGTAGATGCCAGATAGAGCACAGTCATGCTACTACCAAAAATGGTGAAACTTACAATATGCCAGGCGTTGCCATAGATTGAAGCATATACTATCAGCAGCGTAAGAGCCGCTATACTCAGCACTAAACCAACGAAATGAGTGACAACATTGAGGATTTCCTCTCTTTTATGATAGTAAGTAAGAACGGTTCGAGCCATGTGTAAGTGTTTTATTCTAATAACGTGAGTTTCTTTCTAAGGATTATGATTAAGCCATTAATTTTTACATAGGTATTATAGCTAGAATCTATAATTCTGTGAGAATGATTATGGGCCATATTTTATATTTTGAGAAGTGTCACCGGCCATATAAAGAATGTGAAGAAAAACACATTAATACTTTGAAGTACTGCATATTTAGGCCAAATTAGACCCCGAAATGTGTCCAGAGCACATTGAAACGTTTATTTTTAACTAAAATCGTAAAACCCTTACATTTTAAAAGCACTTCACCTCAATGAATTTTGAAACTATAGACATTGTGATCTTTGTGGCTTATTGCGCGTTAATTCTCGGAATAGGCCTCTATGTGTCTCGAGACAAAAAGGGACATCAAAAAAATGCGGAGGACTACTTCCTCGCAAGTAAATCGTTACCATGGTGGGCCATTGGAGCGTCACTTATTGCTGCCAACATCTCTGCTGAGCAGTTTATAGGTATGACTGGTTCAGGTTTTGCCATCGGTTTGGCCATAGCCTCTTATGAGTGGATGGCAGCACTTACACTTCTCATTGTCGGTAAATTTTTCTTGCCGGTATTTATTGAAAAAGGACTGTATACTATACCTGAGTTTATCGAAAAAAGGTATAGCACTAACCTGAAGACTATTCTCGCAGTATTCTGGTTAGCACTATATGTGTTCGTAAACCTTACATCAGTATTGTATCTTGGAGCTAAGGCTTTAGACACTATTGTAGGTACGGGTAATGGAGACTACATGATGATAAGCATCATTGGTTTGGCATTATTCGCGGCTGCATACTCTTTATGGGGAGGTCTTTCGGCTGTAGCCTGGACGGATGTACTACAGGTAGTATTATTGATTATAGGTGGTTTAATTACTGCTTATATTGCTTTAGACCAATTAGTGCCAGGTGGTGGCGTTATAGCAGGCCTTAAGCATATGTATGAGGTAGTCCCTCAGAAATTCTCTATGATTTTGGAGAAAGGTGAGGTCATAACGCCGAATGGAAAAGATGCATGGTGGGATCTTCCAGGTCTTGCTGTACTTGTAGGTGGTATGTGGGTTGCTAACCTTTATTATTGGGGATTCAACCAGTATATCATCCAAAGAACATTGGCTGCTAAGAGTTTGAAAGAATCTCAGAAAGGTATTGCTTTCGCTGGTTTCTTAAAGCTTATCATTCCTTTAATCGTGGTTATTCCGGGTATTGCTGCTTATGTGTTAAATGCAGATGCTTCTGGTTCTCTTACTACAGAAACTGTTTCTTCAGGATTCATTGGTTTAGATGGAACCATCGCTAATGATAACGCTTATCCATGGTTAATCAGAAACTTGGTGCCAAGTGGTGTTAAAGGTTTAGTGCTTGCCGCTTTAGCAGCAGCTATCGTATCATCTTTGGCTTCTATGCTAAACTCTACGGCTACTATCTTTACTATGGATATTTATAAGCCATATATCAATAAGAATGCTAATGACAAGCAAACAGTAAACGTTGGTCGTACAACTGCTTTCGTGGCGCTAGTTATTGCTTCTATCATTGCACCTGCATTAGGTAATTTAGGTCAGGCATTCCAGTTTATTCAAGAATATACTGGAGTAGTGAGCCCTGGTATCCTGGCAGTATTCCTGGCTGGATTATTCTGGAAAAAAGCTACTAACAACGCAGCTATCATTGGTGTGTTAGCATCTATTCCGATTGCCCTTTACTTCAAAGTAGGCCCTAACGGATGGCTAGAGTCAGCTATGTTTGTGAATATTCCATTCATGCACCAAATGTTCATTACTTGTATTCTATCATTAGTAATCATAGGTGCTGTTAGCTATATGGAAGCAAAAGGACAGGATGATCCTAAAGGAATTGATGTATCTGGTGGCTTGTTTAAAACAAGTGCAGCATTTAACATTTCTGCCTTTATTATATTGATTATTCTTGCATTCTTATATGCATTCTTCTGGTAGGAAGAAATAGATTATAGATTAAAAAAAAGAGGCTGCATTTGCAGCCTCTTTTTTTTGATCTATAAATTCTGATTTAATACATTCTTTTACTTTTCCCTAAATAATGGTCTATGGAATATTTGCCGCTGCCAAAAACCAATAATGTGTTATAGATTAAAGCATATAATAAAGGAAATTCCTGTTTACCAAACGGGTCGCCGGCATGTACCATAAATATGGCTACTAACATGGTAATAATCAATGGTAAGGTAGCCAGTCTGGTACCTAAACCGATAATGATAAGAGCCGAGCAAATTACCTCTGAAAATACAGCTAATACCAGCGAAAAGGTAGCTCCCAAACCTAACCAGTCATAAAATTGTATTTCCCCGCCGCTCAGTAGTGTTTGTAATTTGGGTAGGCCATGGGTAAGCATTAATGCTCCTATGGCTATTCTCAAAAGTAATAGCCATGCATTGGCTGTGTTGAGGTTGAAATCAGTTTTAAAAATACTATTCTTCATACATTAAATTTTACAGAAAAAAAGCACCCCGATTTGAAGAATTCGAGATGCTATAAATTGATTATTGTTTTTCATTCTCTATCCACTGATTGATTTTCGCTTCTAATAAGGCCAATGGAACACATCCTGACTCAAGTACCTGGTTGTGAAACTTTTTCACATCAAAGTCAGGTCCTATTTCTGCATGAGCCTTGGCTCTAAGCTCCCAAATGGTAAGCTGTCCTATCTTATAAGAAAGTGCCTGGCCTGGCATAGCCATATATCTTTCAATCTCCGAGATAATGCTGGCTTCAGATTCAGCTTCATTCTCTAGCGAGAACTGAATAGCCTGCTCTCTCGTCCATCCTTTCGAATGCATTCCTGCATCCACCACCAATCTAATGGCGCGGTGCATTTCAGCGCTAAGCATACCAAAATACTGATACGGATCGATGTAAAGGCCTAATTCTTTACCTAAAGACTCGCTGTAAAGTGCCCAGCCTTCACCGTAAGCGCTGTACCATAATGTTTTTCTAAACTCAGGTAATTTGTCATTTTCCTGCTGTAAAGATATTTGGTAATGATGCCCAGGTATCGCTTCATGCAAGAATAATGACTCATCTGAGAAGATGTTGTATGCCGCAGCATCGGGCACAGGCACATAGAAAATGCCAGGTCGTGTGCCATCAATGGAGCCAGGATTATACTCCGCACTGGCAGAAGCCTCACGGAAAGCTTCAGTTCTTCTTACCTCAAACGGTGTTTTAGGCACTAGGTCAAATAAGTTTTTTAACTGGGGCTTCATGGTCGTATATATATCATTGAAGTGAGCAATGACCTGAGGAGCAGAGTCATAAGGCATCATTTCTTTATTGGTACGCACATAGTTGAAGAATGACTTCAGGTCACCCGTAAAGCCCACATCATTTTTTATCTCTTCCATTTCACTGGAAATTCTTTTTACTTCACTCATACCCAGATTAAATATTGAGTCTGCAGAAAGCTCAGTAGTCGTAAACTGCTTTATGCGATAGCTGTAATATTCATCGCCATTAGGAAGCGCAGATGCCCCTGATGTGGTCCTGGAGGCTGGCAGGTACTTCTCTTCTAAAAAGCTATGCAACTTCTTGAAAGTTGGGATAACCTTTTCTTCAACCATGCTTTTGTAAGCTGCTGTGTATTTCTCCTTTTGATCATCGTTGAAACTTTCAGGAAGATTTTTAACGGGTGAAAAGAAAAGATGCTCTTCTACAGGACCATGATCGAGTTCAGCGATCTGAGGAATGACCTTCTTGGTGAGAGTCGCAGGAAGAACCCATCCTGTTTCCATCCCTTTGGTCATATTTACCATGGCGGTATCACACCAAACCATGAAGTCATCTACTCTTTTGAGCCAATTGTCATAATCATCCTCAGTTTTAAATGGTTGTGCCGAAGCTCCGCTGGCGTACTGGCCCATCATAATTTGCAGGCTCCAGAATTGATCCAGTGGAGTAAGCTCAGTAGTAAATTTAAGTCCTTCCAGGTTGATGTTGCATTCCCATTCAAGAATGTCATAGCTTAATTGATCTGTAGCTGACAAGCTGCTCTTATCGAACTCAGCCAGTTTTTGCTGATAGTTTTCGTAAAAGGACTTGAGTTGGGATAGGTATTCCTGAGATATGTTATTGGGTAAAGTGTCATTATAGCGATTATCACCAGCAGAGGTAGCTTCTAGTGGATAGAACTTTAATCGATCCTGATAGTAGTCCTCATAAACTTTTGAAATATCTGGCTTGCTCTCTACTTCTGAGCTATTATCTTTAGGTGAATTACAGGCTGAGATCATAAGAACTAAACCTATAAAGCAGTAAAATTGAGTTAGTTTCATAGATAGTTGGCATTTTAATAAAGCTGAAACTAAATAATCTATGGTTTTTATTCATTAAGTATTATTTGAAAGGTATAATAGATATTTAACCTTCCTCATGATGAGTTAAGTACCATAATTTTTTGACAAGCAATAAATCTGATTTGAAAAAGTATCTACCACTGATAGGAATTTCATTAGGTGCAATTTACGGGTTGTTCTGGCGTTATTTATGCGAGCCCGAACCATCCCTAATTTTCTCAGAGAGCATTTATAGTGTTACTTTTTTCTGGGCGGTTGCTGTAATACCACTATCCTGAATAGAAAAGAAATAGTTGAGAAGAAGTGGAAGGCAATTTTCTACCCTATATTCAGTGTGCTTTTATTCTTCATTTGTACAGTTTCTAGTGGTATCGAAGATTGGATCTGCATCATAATAATATCATCTCCTTTCTTGCTGATGGTTGGCATTGTTGGCTGGTTTGTTTCACGCTATTTAGAAGATGCTGACTCAAAGAAGATTTTAATGATAGTGTTTCTTCCTGTACTCACTGCACCGATAGAGTCAGTGTTTGAAGATAGAGAGGATCATTATGAAACCAAGAATGAAATTTATATCCAGGCATCTCCAACTGAAGTTTGGGCTATTTTATTGGAAGTACCTGAAATTCGGTCTTATGAATACTCTTTAGGATTTTACAACATTATTGGTATTCCCAGGTCTGTGAGATCAGAAATAGTCAACGTGAACGGAGAAACAACACGTCTGGGCTATTTTACTGACGATCTCATTTTGAATGAGACCGTGGTAGAATATGACACGCTTAAAAGGATGTCATTTCACGTCAATTTATCTAAATCTCAAATGAGAGATGAACCTACTGATCAGCATATTTTAAAGAGTGAAATCTTCCAATTTGTAGAAATTAGTTATTCTCTTGACCCAGTAGGTGACTCTACCAGGCTTACTTTGACCTGTGAATATTCCATAAAATCTAAAATGAATGGCTATGCCAATCTCTGGGCCAATAGCATAATCAGTGATTTTGAGCAGCGTCTTTTGCTATCCCTTAAGAAAAAACTTGAGGCTCATTCATAAAATTCACAAACCTCTTCAAGCTTTTTTCTGTGAATATCAGGTACAAAGGTTTCCGAGCACGGATAGCCCATGGGCACTAAAAGGAAAGCCCTTTCATTAGCAGGTCTATCCAAAAGATTGGTTAGAAAGTTCATAGGGCTAGGCGTATGTGTTAGAGCCACCAGCCCAGCATCATGAATGGCAGCAAGTAGGAACCCGGAGGCTAGGCCTACAGATTCATTTACATAGTAATTGGTGTGTTTGGTACCATCTTCTTCCAGATCATAGGCCTTTTTAAAAACAACTATCAGGTATGGAGCTACCTCTAAAAATGGCTTTTGCCAGTCTGTTTGTAGCGGCCTTAAGACCTGAAGCCATTCCTCACTCATGCGGTTATCGTAACTTTCCTTTTCCTCTTTTTCAGCGGCTATCCTGATTTGCTTTTTTAGTTCAGGGTTGCTCACCACGCAAAAAGTCCAGGGTTGCTTGTGTGCACCGGAGGGAGCCGTGGAGGCGCTCATTATGATATTCTCAATCACTGACTTTGGAATAGGCTTGTCGGAAAAATCCCGCACAGTTCTGCGTTTGTCAAGCCACAGATAAAACTGCTTGCTTCTATCTATTACCTCATTTTCCTCATAAGTTTCCTTTTCATAGGAAACAAAAGGAAATCCTCCTATTGTAGTTTTCTTCGTCATTCAGATTGTATTTCCTGCAAGGATAGTGTGCTTACCCGTGAAATGTTGTAAGCTACCTGACATTATTTCAAGTAGCTTAGCTGTGGCGCTCTTTAAGTACCTCAATTACATCGTTAAGGGTAAAATCCTTGGCTGCCAATAAAACCAGGTAGTGATACATCAGATCAGCTGCTTCATTAAGAAATAGTTTTTTGTCATCATCTTTGGCTTCTATGACTAGCTCAACTGCCTCTTCACCCACTTTCTGAGCTACTTTATTTATGCCTCGGTTAAGCAAGGAATTAGTATATGATCCTTCTTGTGGATTGTTTTTTCTATTTTGAATGGTTGACTCAAGAAATCCCAGATCGGTTGAAGTGTTTGCTTCATCTCCAAAGCAGGTATCTGTACCTGTATGGCAAACCGGCCCTGCCGGAATAGCTTGAATAAGAACGGTATCATTATCACAATCTAAAGCCATTGATCTCACTTCCAGGAAGTTGCCACTTGTTTCTCCTTTAGTCCATAAACGCTCCTTAGTTCTGCTGTAGAAGGTTACTCTATTCTCTTGTTGTGTTTTTTCAAAAGCCTCTTGGTTCATAAATCCGAGCATAAGTACTTTTTTGGTGAAATAATCCTGTACTACTGCTGGTATTAATCCGTTTTGCTTGTTGAAATCTGGTTGTAGACTGTCCATTTATCTTACCGCTATATTGTTTTCTCTTAAATAATCTTTTAACTCTGGGATGCCAATCTCTTTAAAATGAAATATGCTGGCTGCTAGGGCTGCATCGGCATCTCCTTGCTCAAATACATCTTTGAAATGAGGCATAGTGCCCGCACCGCCGGAAGCGATGATTGGTATGCTGACCTCACTAGCCATTTTGCGCAATGCTTCATTGGCAAAACCCTGTTTGGTGCCATCATGATCCATACTGGTAAATAAAATTTCACCAGCACCGCGCTGTTCTACTTCTCTGGCCCAGGAAAATAACTCCTTCTCAGTTGGTTTAGAGCCTCCGTGAGTATGGATAATCCATTCACCATCTACAAACCTGGCATCGAGCGCAGCTACTATACATTGGCTTCCGAACTCTGCCACCAGCTCATCTATTAACTCCGGCCTTTTAACAGCACTAGAATTTACAGAAACCTTATCAGCACCGGCATAGAGTAGGGGAGCCACATCTTCAACATGACTGATACCACCACCAACGGTGAAAGGGATATTTAAATGTTTGGCAATGTCCTTAACCAATTCTTTAAAGGTTTTACGACCTTCGTTAGTAGCAGTGATGTCTAAAAACACCAGTTCATCTGCACCTTGTTCGGCATATAAGGCACCGAGCTCCACCGGATCACCGGCATCTCTGATATTAACGAAATTAACACCTTTTACTGTGCGTCCATTCTTAATATCAAGACAAGGAATTATTCTTTTCTTAAGCATTCTGGAATTCGTTTAGTTCTCTTAGGGTAACTTTTCCTTCGTATATGGCTTTGCCTAAAATAGCTCCTTCTAATCCTGCTTCTCTTAGCTCGTGCAAGTCTGCCATGCAACTAACACCACCACTGGCAATAAGCTTTATGGTAGGGAAAATATTTAATAGCTCTTGATAGAGTTTTACGTTAGGTCCGGTAAGCATACCATCGGTAGCAATATCCGTACAGATCACCTCCTGTAAGCCATCATCCAGATACTTGTGCAGTAAATCTTCAATAGATAAGGTTGTTTTTTCAGTCCATCCGCTTACTGAGATCATTTTGTCCTTCACATCGGCGCCGAGAATAAGTTTTGTTGATCCGTATTTCTCCAGCCATTCTGAAACCTTCGAAGGATTCTTTACTGCTATACTTCCGCAGGTAACTTTGCTGGCACCAGCACTGAAAACTTTTTCAATATCCTCATCCGACTTTATGCCGCCCCCGAAGTCTATCTCCAGAGATGTTTGAGATGCTATTTTCTCCAGCACCTTTATATTAATCACCTTTCCGGCTTTGGCGCCGTCTAAGTCCACCAGGTGTAAATATTTTAAGTCTTCACCTTCAAAAGATTTGGCTACCTCTAAAGGATCCTCGTTATATATTTTTTTCTGATCGTAGTCGCCTTGAGTTAAGCGAACGCACTTACCATCAATAATGTCTATTGCGGGTATAATTTTCATGTGTATTTATTCTATTTTACATCGGTCACATGGAATCTTTGATTAAAAATTCATCAGCGATGGGTGTAAAATCGCCTCTGATTTTTAATGTCGATTTCATGTGTAATAATTAAATTTTTTGTTCTCACATGGAATTTGCTACAAACTTTATTCACCCTCGTTTAGTTGAGCATGTTAAAGTCTATGCTCATTTCATAGCTTAATAAAGTTTTCTATAATTTTAGCTCCTTGTACTGCCGATTTTTCAGGATGAAATTGGGTAGCGTAGAAGTTGTCTTTCTGCAATGCTGCGCTAAAAGGTAAAATATAATCGCAGGTAGCCACGGTTTCATCTACCACAGGCACATAATAGCTATGCACAAAATACACGTGCTTATCCTCAATATCATTTTTTATCCAGGGATGTTCCGTATTGTAAAGTGTGTTCCAACCCATGTGAGGGACCTTTTCATTTTTTTGAGTTGGAAATTTTTTCACCTCACAGTCAAAAATATTTAGACAGTTAACATCTCCTTCTTCCGAGTGCTTACACATCAGTTGCATGCCCAGGCAGATGCCTAAAACCGGTTGCTTTAATGATGGTATCAGTTCATCTAACTTCATTTCCTGAAGGTGCCTCATGGTGGAGCTGGCTTCACCTACACCAGGGAAAATCACTTTGTCAGCGGATCTTATCTCATGAAAGTCATTGGTAAGTATGGGAGTTATTCCCAGCCTTTCTAAAGCGTAAATCACTGATTGTGTGTTTCCTGCGTTGTATTTAATGATAGCTGTTTGCATAATTTTAAATTTTATAGCATGCCTTTGGTGCTGGGCAGTTGAAAGTTGTCTTTGTCTTTTTTTACGGCCATTTTAATGGCTTTAGCAAAAGCTTTAAAGATGCCCTCTATCTTATGGTGTTCATTATCACCTTCTACTTTTATGTTTAAATTACACTTCGCCGCATCGGAAAATGACTTGAAGAAATGATAGAACATCTCAGTAGGCATCTTGCCTACCATTTCACGGTGAAATTCAGCTTCCCACACAATCCAGTTTCTGCCACCAAAGTCGATAGCCACTTGTGCAAGTACATCATCCATAGGCAGACAAAATCCATATCTTTCAATGCCTTTTTTGCTGCCTAAAGCTTGAATAACGGCATCCCCCAAAGCTATGGCGGTGTCTTCAATGGTGTGGTGCTCGTCTACGTGCAGATCTCCGTTAACCTGGATATTAAGATCAATCAGTCCATGTTTGGCAATCTGCTCCAGCATATGATCAAAGAAATCAATGCCTGTGCTTATTTCACTTCTGCCATTTCCATCAAGATTTACGGTAATGGCAATGTCAGTTTCTTTGGTAGTTCGAGTGATACTGGCCAGGCGTGGCTTGGCTTGTAGCAACTCGTAAATATCTTGCCAACTGGTAGTTATCAGAGCGCAATTATTTTCAACCTCATTATCCTTAACCTGATTTTTTAAGCTGCCATCGTTAATGAAAATCCCCTGAGCTCCCAGGTTTTTAGCTAAAATGATATCAGTAATTCTGTCTCCGATAGTAAAGGATTTTTCTAAATCATAGCCCCCACCAGTGTATTTACCAAGCAGTGCGATCCCTGGTTTTCTGGTAGGCTGCTTATCTTCAGGCCTGGTTCTATCAATAATAATATCTTTGAAGACGATACCTTCATTTTTAAGCGTTTCCAGCATTCGATTATGAGCAGGCCAGAAAGTGTCTTCAGGAAAAGTTTCTGTACCTAATCCATCCTGGTTAGTGATCATGACCAGTTCATAATCCATCTCTCTGCAGATTTTTCCTAGCCAAGTAAACACGCCGGGATAATATTCTAGTTTTTCCAGACTATCGATTTGCTCATCTTCAGGTTCCAAAATTAAGGTTCCATCTCTATCTATAAACAATGCTTTTTTCATTTTTGGTAGGTTTTGATAGCGGTAATTAATTTCTTGTTTTCATCAGCGGTGCCTACGGTAATCCTTAAGCAATTCTCACCAAATCTCACTTTTCTTCTGTCTCTAACGATTATCTCTTTCTCAATTAGAAAATCAAATAATCCTTTAGCATCCTGGAACTTAACAAGTAGGAAATTACTATCCGAAGGAAAGATTTTTTCAGTGATTGAGATAGCACTAAGTTGCTCTTTTAACCATTCTCTTTGCTCCAAAATGATTTGTATTTCCTGCTTCACCTTTGCTTCATTATTTAAAGCTTCCAAAGCAGCTTTCTGAGTAAGGGTATTAATGTTGTAAGGAGGCTTTACTTTATTGAATAGGCTAATAATTTCCTCCGAAGCATAGGCCATGCCTAATCTAAGTCCTGCCATACCCCAGGCTTTGGAGAAAGTCTGCATTACAATCAGGTTAGGGAAGGTATCTAGTTTGTCAGTAAAGCTGGGGGTGGATGCGAAATCTATATATGCTTCATCCACTACCACTATCCCTTGAAATGACTTAATAAATTCTTCAACTTCAGAGGTGTCCAAAGAGTTGCCAGATGGATTGTTAGGTGAACATAAAAACGCCACTTTAGTCTTATCCTGAACTGCCCCAAGCATTTCTTTTGCAGAAAATTCAAAGTTTTCAGTGAGTGGTACTTTAATGACTTCGATATTGTTTATGCCTGCGGATACCTGATACATGCCGTAACTAGGATCTGAGATAATGATCTGGTCTTGCCCCGGCTCACAGAAGATCCTTATGATCAAATCAATAGCTTCATCGCTACCGTTGCCTAAGAATATCTGAGAAGGGCTAACGCCTTTGATTGGAGCTAACTTTTCTTTAATGGCTCTCTGATATGGGTCTGGATATCTATTAACTTCAGTTTCAAAAGGGTTTTCATTGGCATCGAGAAAAACCTCTCCATTACCGGTAAATTCATCTCTTGCTGATGAATACGGTAGAAGTGCTTGAATATTCGGCCTTACCAATTGTTGGATACTCATGATTATAGCCCCAATTTTTTAAGTCTTAAAGTAACAGCATTTTTGTGAGCCTGAAGTAATTCTGCCTCAGCCATAGCTTCAATAGCTGGGCCTAAATTCTTAATCCCTTCTTCAGAAACCTGCTGGAAAGTAATTTGCTTCGTAAAGCTGTCTAAGGATACGCCGCTGTAAGCTCTGGCAGCTCCATTTGTTGGCAATGTATGATTGGTGCCAGAGGCATAGTCTCCTGCTGATTCCGGACTGTAATTTCCTATAAAAACTGAACCTGCATTTACCACCTTTTCGGCTTGCTGAGGAGCATCTTCGGTAGCTATGATCAAGTGCTCTGGTGCATAAGCATTACTCACGCTCATAGCTTCTTCAATATCTTTCACCAAAATGAACTTGCTGTTTTGGAGACTTTCCTTGGCAATTTCTTTTCGCGGTAAATCTTCCACCTGTTCTTCAATGGCTTTAATAATGCTGTCTATAGCTGTCTCATCTGGTGAAATTAATACTACCTGACTGTCTTTTCCATGTTCAGCTTGGGAAAGCAGGTCAGACGCTACAAACTCTGGAACACAAGAATTATCTGCAATTACAGCAAGTTCGGAAGGTCCGGCAGGCATATCAATGGCCACTCCATCCATGCTTACCATTTGTTTTGCAGCGGTAACATACTGGTTTCCGGGTCCGAAAATTTTATCTACTTTCGGAATGCTCTCTGTACCATAAGCCATGGCAGCTATGGCCTGAGCTCCTCCCACTTTATATATTTTGCTTACACCCACCAGCTGAGCAGTGAATAAGATGGCTGGTGCAATTTTACCGTCCGAAGCTGGTGGAGTGCATAATACAATTTCTTTGCAGCCAGCAATATCAGCAGGAATACCCAGCATAAGGACAGTAGAAAACAATGGTGCCGTTCCGCCAGGAATGTAAATGCCTACCTTTTCTATAGCCACTGCTTTTCTCCAGCAGTTTACTCCTACAGAAGTCTCCAAAGGCTCTTCTGATCTTTTTTGGCTTTCGTGGAATTTACGAATGTTAGCCGCAGCGGTTTTAATAGCAGTTTTTAAATCATCTGATATTTGTGATGAAGCTTCCTTTATCTCCTCTTCAGAAACGGTTAGCTTTTCGAGCTTGGCTTTGTCAAATTTTTCATTGAATTCCAGTAGGGTAAGGTCGCCACCTTTCTGGACTCTGGTAATAATGTTCTTCACAGTACTCTCCAAAAAGTCAGTCTCAAAAACTGGTCTTTTAAGTATTTGGGAAAGGTCCTGTTGGTTGGGGTATTTTATAATGTTCATTAGAGATGCCTTTTTAGATAATCATTTTTTCAATAGGTACTACTAAAATGCCCTGAGCACCAAGATCTTTCAGTTGATCAATGATGTTCCAAAAGTCATTTTCATTAATCACCGAGTGAAGAGAAGACCATCCTTCTTGCTGAAGTGGGGTAACAGTTGGACTTTTCATGCCTGGTAAGATAGCTGTGATGGCATCTATAGAGTCATTAGGGGTGTTCAGTAATAAATATTTATTGTTTTTGGCGGTGTTGACTGCCTTAATTCTGAAGATGAGCTTATCTAGTAACTGCTGTATTTCAGGTTCAAGGGTTTTGGTAGAAACTAAAACGGCTTCTGATTTCATCACTGTTTCTACTTCCTTCAATCCGTTGCTGAGAAGCGTACTGCCTGTGCTTACTATATCTACAATGGCTTCTGCTAAACCAATTCCAGGGGCTATTTCCACTGATCCGCTGATCTCATGAATTTCGGCATCAATGTTCTTTTCTTTTAAAAATTGCCTTACAATGTTAGGGTAGGAGGTGGCTATTTTTTTGCCATTTAGAGATTCAGGTCCACCATATTCTTTTTCTCGAGGAATGGCGATGCTAAGGCGGCATTTAGAGAAGTCGAGCTTTTCAATTACAGATACTTCTTTTTGTTTTTCAATGTAGACATTCTCACCTACAATACCCACATCAGCCACGCCATCTTCTACATATTGAGGGATATCATCATCTCTTAAGAATAGGATCTCTGCCGGGAAGCTGTAGCAAGATGCTTTCAACCGATTAGGTCCATTGCTAAAGCTGAGTCCACATTCTTTTAAAAGTTTCACAGACTGCTCTTGTAGTCTTCCTGATTTCTGAATGGCAATTCTAATTTTCTTAGTCATGATTATTTGGTGGTCTTAAAACAAAAAAGGCTTACCACATGGTAAGCCTTTTTGTTTTATTAGTTAAAATATTTTTACGCTAAAACATATATCTCCCATGCATCAGATCGATGTTGAAATGATGATGGTGATGATGATATTTGTTTACGCTTAGATTCATTTTCTGTTCTTGTGCTGCTAATTAAGCCAATAGTTATTTATCAAACAATAAATTCGAATATTAAATTTATGTTACATTCCTAAAGACTGGTTCTCAATGGATGCCAATTCTATGATTTTTTCATATTCAGAGGCATTTAGGTCATTGAAGAAGTAGTGTATAGGATTTATCTTTTTGTCACCTTTAATTACTTCATAATGTAGGTGAGGAGCAGTACTTACCCCAGTATTACCTACATAACCAATCATTTGGCCACGCTTCACTTTCTGGCCTTCTTCCACCACAAACTCGTGCATGTGTGCGTAATGTGTCTTATAGCCAAAGCCGTGATCTATTTCAATATGCTTTCCATAGCCACCAAAGCTAATTTGAGTGCTCGAGACTACGCCATCAGCTGTCGCGTAAATAGGCGTACCAATAGGGGCAGAAAAGTCAATACCAGTGTGAAGCT
Organism: Fulvivirga ligni; assembly: GCF_021389935.1. Classification (NCBI taxonomy): domain Bacteria; kingdom Pseudomonadati; phylum Bacteroidota; class Cytophagia; order Cytophagales; family Fulvivirgaceae; genus Fulvivirga; species Fulvivirga ligni. Next base: position 5,144,829 of record NZ_CP089979.1, on the reverse strand, counting down.
TTTTAACCTTATACACCGGGTGTGTTCTGTAACCAAACCCTGAAGCCAAACGGATAAGTTTTTTATTCGAAATGGGTTGAATGGCAGGAATGGCAGCTATCATTTTAGCTTTGTTATCGGCGAGCTCTTTCAGTTCATCATAGCTCTTAGATTGGATGTAAACCTTTCTGCGAAGCTTATCGATGTCTTCACTAAGCTCCACAATGTCTTTGCCATGAACAAGGTTTTTATTCTTTATATCTATGTATCGATCTACTCCACCTATACCTGCATTTCTGATAGATTGATCTATAGGCTCGGATCCTAATACAATTCTATAAACCTCATCATCTCTTTTTTCCAAAGCCGTAAGTACCTGATCTAATTCTTCTACCTTATCATTCAGATTTTGGTAGTAGAACTCCATTTCTGCTACTTCATTTTTGAGTACCAGCTCTTTAGGGGATTCAAAATAGCTGTTAAACAGCATAAGTAAACCTCCGGCAGTAGCCAAAACAAGTGCACCTAAACCTAGAAGATTTAAGATGATGTCCTGTTTTTTAACTTTTACCCGTTCGTATTTACAGGTTTCTGTGTCGTAATAATATTTTATCCGTGCCATATAGTATTATTTTGGCCTAAAAATCTTAATTACATCTTCATTGCATTCTATGTAAGGACCTTCAATTAGATCAATACAATAAGGAATGGCAGGGAAAACAGCATCCAGACATTGTCTGATTGCTTTTGGCTTGCCAGGCAAGTTTACAATGAGAGTATTATTTCTAATCCCCGCTGTTTGCCTGGATAATATTGCTGTAGGCACATATTTAAGGCTTTCCGTTCTCATTAACTCACCAAATCCGGGCATCATTTTGTCGCAAACAGCCTCAGTGGCTTCGGGAGTGACATCACGTTTAGCTGGTCCTGTACCGCCAGAGGTGATGATGAGGCAGCAAGATTTTTCATCTGCCATTTCCTTCATCTTAGCCTCAAGCTGATCCTGCTCATCAGGAATCACAGCGTACTCACTTTCCCAGTCAGAAGTAATATATTCTTTAAGTGTTTCTACGATGGCTTTGCCAGGGATATCTTCATAAATACCCTTGCTAGCCCTGTCAGAAACATTGATAATACCTATTCGAGTAGTTTTCATTTCTTGAAAACTAGTTTTTCAGAACGTCCTTTTTTGAATACTTGTCGGCCTTTGTTTTTGCCTTGTCTGATCTTTTTCTGTTCTTCTTCAGGCATGTGGATAGTATCTACACACTCTTCAGAACAGCAGTTTTCATATTTCTCGGCACATTCCTCACATTGAATAAAAAGTAAGTGACAACCGTCATTTTTACAGTTAGTATGGTCATCACAAGGTTTACCACACTGGTGGCATTGACTAATGATATCATCAGAAATTCTTTCTCCGAGTCTTTCATCAAACACGAAGTTCTTCCCGATGAATTTATTTTCCAGTTCCTGATCGTTTACCTGACGCGCATATTCAATGATTCCACCTTTAAGCTGGAATACATTTTCAAAGCCATTGTGTTTGTAATAAGCGCTGGCTTTTTCACATCTGATACCTCCTGTGCAGTACATTAAAAGATTTTTATCCTTTTTATCTGCAAGCATATCTTCTATGATAGGAAGAGACTCTCTAAAGGTATCTACATCAGGAGTAATGGCGTTTTTAAAATGACCCACCTCGGTTTCGTAATGATTTCTCATATCTAGAATTACCGTGTTAGGATCATCGGCCAGTTTGTTGAATTCTTCTGCGGTAAGGTGGGTACCTTTATCCGTCACATCAAAAGATTCATCTTCCAGACCATCTGCCAATATTTTTTTACGAACCTGGATTTTAAGTTTAAAAAATGATTTACCGTCATCATCAACGGCTATATTAAGGTGTGCCCCGTTCAGTTCAGCAGACATATTCATATAGCCTTCAAAGTTATCGAGGTTGTCTTTAGGTACACTTATTTGTGCATTTACACCCTCGTTAGCTACATAAATTCGGCCCAGCACGCCCAGATTATGGTAGTCCTGATACAGCTGATCTCTAAAAGATTGGGGATCCGTAAGTTTTACGTATTTGTAGAATGATAAAGTGACGCGTTCTAGATCACTTGCCTTAATTTGTTCTTTAAGGACTTTTCCATTAATTCTATTATGTAAGATCATTTTGCAAGAATGACGTTTAAAATTATGGTGCAAAGTTAATATTTCCCAAAAGAATTAACAATGTGCACTTACGCATAATGATGCGACAATGATGATTAAAGTAACCATGGGTGTACTTTAATTGCTAAAAAACGATGAGATTATAATTTAGGTTGAAGCTCACCACGAAGGAGCTTATTATATTCCTCACAGGTGAGGTAGCCATGTTCATCACTATAAGGACATGTTTTGTAAGTGTCACCGAAATGGCCTTTGGTTATAATTACCCCCTTGCCCTGGCATACCGGACAGATAACTTTTCCACTGGGGCCGCAGTCAATATCATAGTTGCTGGAAAGGATAGTTTGAGCTTCTGCTTGCTCTTCTTTTTTCACTCCTACGAACTGTTGTTGTGCTTTTTCGAGGTATTCTGAGCATTCTTCGTAGAAGTTTCCTTTGGTGCCTTTTAGCTCAATATACTTATTAAGCCAATCAATACTTTGTCTATATCTCTCAAGGAAAAAGGAATTTTTACCGAAATAGAAACATAGATCAGAAGGTACTACACGTGCCTTTGATAGAACCTCTTTAAATTTAATGTTAGCTTCTTCATACTGCTGATTATCCATCAGTTCCACACCTTCATCCATCACTCGCATAAGCGCAGCGCGCTCGGCCTGCTCACGATCCATTTGGGCTTGTTGTATTTTCTCTTCTTGCGTTATCTGAGCGCTAGAAGAGAAGCATACGGTGAATAATAAAACAACAGTAAAATAAAGGAGCTTATGCATCTACGTAATCTTTCTTGTCCAATTTAAGCCATTCTAAAGTAGAATTGCAAAATATATCTTCAACGGTTTCTTTTGATAAATCCATTTCCTCAATAAACTTGCCAATTTCAAGATCTCCCAGCGGAAATGGATAGTCAGACCCCAAAGTTACTCTTTTTGATCCTTGTGTTTCTAATACGTACTTCAACATTTTTTCGTCGTGCGTAATACAGTCGACCCAGAATTTACCAAGATAATGTCTGGGATTCACCTGATTATCAATGGCTACCAGGTCTGGCCTGCAGTTGTGGCCGTGCTCAATACGGCCTATTGTGGCTAAAAATGAACCACTGGCATGCACGAAGTTAAAGCGCAATTTTGGTAGTTTTTCCATGATGCCTGAGAAAATGATGGAGCAAATAGCCCTTGAGGTCTCAGCAGGCATTCCCACCAGCCACGGCAACCAATATTTTGACATGTGTTCCATACCCATCATATTCCATGGATGAACCATTACCGCCATATCTAACTCCTGACAAGCCTCAAAGATGGGGTAAAAGCGATCTTCATTAAGGTTTTCATTATTGATATTACTGCCAATTTGTATGCCAGGGAAACCCAATTTCTTGCACCTCTCTAGCTCTTCAATGGCCAGGTCAGCGTCCTGCATAGGTATGGTGGCCAGGCCAATGTAGTTTTTTGGGTGTGTATGTACTAATTCTGCAATGTGGTCATTTAAATACCTGGATAGGTCATGGCAATCGTCGGGCTTAGCCCAATAAGAAAACATAACCGGAATAGTACAAACCACTTGTACCTGAGTGTTGAACTGCTGGTATTCTTTTATGCGTATGTCCGCATCCCAGCAATTGGCCTGAATCTCTCTAAAAAACTGATTTCCTTTGATCATTTTGGCTACACCTTCCTGATGATGCTGCAAATAGATGAAGTCTCCATAGCCAAATTTTTCCGTCCAGTTGGGCATGTGCTTCGGAATAATATGAGTATGCATATCTATTTTAAGCATAGGGTAGTAGCGTTAGTGGTTTAAACAAATATCCAGAAATTAGTTGTGAACGCCACAGAGGTTTCTACAAATTATGGTAATTCAAATCAATGAATTAGTTGGGATGTGAATCCCTTTTAGGCACAGGATCATATCCACTGGTGCCCCATGGGTGACATTTGGAAATTCTTTTCATGCCTAGCCAGATGCCTTTGATAGGTCCCCATTCTTGAATGGCTTCAATAGTATACTGAGAGCAGGTAGGGGAGTGCCTACAGTTAGAGCCCAGTAAAGGGCTGATGGTGAGTTGGTAGAACCTGACAGGGAGAATGAATATCATCTTTATCAGGTTCTTTATCACTTTAATCAATGCTGAATTCTGTTCCTTCTTTTCCATCCTTAAGGGTAACACCTAGGGCTTTCAAATCATCCCTTATCTTATCAGACAATGCATAATTTTTAGCAGCCTTAGCGTCCATTCTTACTTGAATGAGCATTTCTATAACGCCATTGGTCAAATCATTATTAGACTCAGTTTCTTCTCTTAGCCCAAGAACATCTAAAATAAAACCTTGATAATGCTGAATAAGAAGCTCGAAGGTTTCCTTAGAAAGTTCACCTGTTTTATTATTGCCAGCCTTGATGTTGTTCATAAGTGTAGTGATTTCAAAAAGAACCGCTAATGTTTTTGCGGTATTAAAATCATCACCCATGTTAGCAAATAGGCTATCAATCATTTGATTTACAGAAGCTTCAAGGTCATTGTTTACTTGACCCTTAGTGTATTCAAGATTTTTAGATATTTTAAAACCTTCCATCAGGCGTTTATATCCTTTTTCTGCTGCTATAAGAGCTTCATTAGAAAAATCTAAGGTGCTGGAATAATGCGATTGTAGCATGAAGAATCTCACTACCATAGGGCCAAAACCTCTGTCTAACAGTTCATGATCCCCAGCGAATAGTTCCTCCGGTAAGAATGAGTTACCTAATGATTTGCTCATTTTCTGCCCGTTAACGGTAAGCATGTTAGCATGCATCCAGTATTTTACCGGATCTTTTCCAGTAGCACCAACGGACTGAGCTATCTCACATTCATGATGTGGGAATACTAAATCCATACCACCACCATGAATATCAAAGGATTCACCTAAGTATTTGGTACTCATTACAGTACATTCAAGGTGCCAGCCTGGGAAGCCTTCGCCCCATGGTGAATTCCATCTCATAATATGGCTTGGTGAAGCCTTTTTCCAGATGGCAAAGTCAATTTTATTTTTCTTTTCGTCCTGACTATCCAGTGTTCTTCCACTTTCCATCAGTTCCTCAATTTTTCGTTTGGAAAGTCTTCCGTATGAATGAGACTTATCATACTTAGCTACATCAAAGTAAACAGATCCGTTTACCTCATAAGCCCAGCCATTTTCGATAAGCTCTTTCACCATATCTATTTGTTCCACTATATGGCCAGTAGCGCATGGCTCTATGCTCACAGGTAAAACGTTGAAGTCATCTAAAACTTTGTGGAAGCCGCTAGTGTATTTTTTTACTAACTCCATTGGCTCCAGTTTTTCTATTCTTGCCTTCTTAGCAATCTTGTCTTCTCCTTCGTCAGCATCATCTACCAGGTGACCTACGTCGGTTATATTACGAACATACCGCACCTTATAACCTACATACATTAGGTATCTGTAAACTATGTCAAAGCTCATAAAGGTTCGAACATTACCCAGATGGACGTCACTGTAAACGGTGGGTCCACACACATACATGCCTACACTATCTGCATTGAGGGGTTCAAACTTCTCTCTTTGACCACTTAAAGTGTTGTACAATGAAATCGGATACTTTTCTTTTAACGACATGTATATATAACTAATAGGTTGTTCTTTAGGGCTGCAAAATTAAGAGCATTTCCTTAAATAAGCAGAATTTTCTGTACTCTTTCATGCATTTTGACTGTGGGTAGAAAAATAAAATAAGATTAATAGAAATATCTGAACCAAATCATATGAGCTACGTTAGACATCATTTAAACCTTATTTTTCTTAGTGTTAAATATACACTTAGTAACATTATTTAATATATGAGTAAACTGCAATATTTTACGCTGATATTAATTTTAGGCCTTTTGTCTACTATCAGCCCTTTTTCAATAGATATGTATTTACCTGGTTTTCCTGCCATTGCGAAGGATCTGGGTTCTACTATTGATAAGGTGCAGTTATCGCTTACCAGTTATTTTATTGGTATCTCATTCGGTCAGTTATTTTACGGACCTCTGCTTGACCGCTTTGGCAGAAAAAGACCATTGTACATCGGTTTGGTTATTTACATCATTGCCTCAGTAGGTTGTGCATACACAAACTCTGTAGAATCACTCATATTCATGCGTCTGGTTCAGGCTATAGGTGGCTGTGCAGGTATGGTAGCGGCACAGGCATTGGTGAGAGATTTATTTCCGGTTGAAAAAACAGCCCAGGCATTTGCTATGCTGGTATTGGTGATTGCTATTTCGCCTATGGTAGCTCCGACTTTAGGTGGCTATTTAGTGGCTTCTTATGGATGGCATTCGGTGTTCTTGGTTTTAGGAGCCATTACTGCTCTGATTATGGTAGGGGTATACTTTACCTTGCCGGAAGGTCAGCTGGCAGATAGATCTTTGTCATTAAGACCTAAGGCTGTTGCCAGAGGTTATTGGGATGTTTTAAGTAATCGTCAGTTTTCTGTTTATGCTTTTGCAGGTGGAATAGCCACTTCTGCTCCTTTTGCTTATATCGCAGGATCTTCTGATGTTTTTATCAATATTTATGGAGTAAGCGAAAAGACCTATGGCTGGATTTTTGCCATTTTGGCTTTCGCAATGATTGGATCTACTCAGCTTAATCATATCTTACTAAATCATTTTACTAATAGACAAGTAATGAAGGTAGCTATTAGTTATCAGGTAGTTACGGGTTTAGTAATGGTGGCTGGAACGGTGATGGGCTTTTTGAATATGTATACCCTTATTGGTTTATTATTTATATTCCTTACTGGTCATGGGCTTTCTAACCCCAATGCCATGGCGCTAACCTTAGCACCTTTTTCTAAGAATGCCGGCAGTGCTAGTGCATTAGTAGGAGCAATAAGAATGGGGCTTGGTGGACTTACTTCTGCTGCAGTAAGCATTCTTCATAACGGCAGCACACTGCCAATGGTGCTTGTAATGGCATTTTGTGCTCTGGCCGGTCTGGTAATTTTATTAATGGGTGAGAGAAGAATTTCTCTTAGGGAGAAGCACTCATTTAGTGCCTAAATTGCCTTGTTTTTATTAACATTACGATCTAAAAATTAGCGAATATGTTTACTGGTATTATAGAATGTTTAGGAACGGTTAAATCTATTCAGACAGAGGGCGAGAATAGACATTTTGAAATTGAAAGCAGTATCTCTTCAGAGCTGAAAGTAGATCAAAGTGTGTCACATAATGGTGTTTGTTTAACGGTGACTAAAGTTGCAGGAGATACCCACTTTGTTACAGCCATTCATGAGACTATGATCAAAACCAGCCTGGGTAATCTAAAACCAGGGCAGATTGTAAATCTGGAGAGGTGCATGGTGAACAATGGACGTTTTGATGGTCATATTGTTCAGGGCCACGTAGATATGACCGGAGAGGTAGTGAGCGTTCAGGAAGAAGATGGTAGCTGGTTATTTACAATTAAGCATGATATTTCTAAAGAGCATTTCACGGTAGAAAAAGGGTCGATTACCCTTAACGGAATTAGTTTAACTTGTTTTAATTCTACTGATAATAGCTTCAGCGTAGCCATTATTCCATATACTTACGAGCATACCAATATGAAAGACCTGTTAGTGGGAAGTAAAGTGAATTTGGAATTTGATATTATAGGTAAGTATGTTCAGAAACTATTAGCTAAGTCTGGGCAGATTTAAATTTATTTTTATCAACCCAGTTGGCAAGCTTGTGAAATAGATAGCCACTGGAGAGTCCAATAAGCCCACCTATGGTGATATCTCCAGGGTAGTGAACGCCTAGGTAAATTCTACTGTAAGCCACTATAGCAGCCCATAGAAAAAAGAGCCAGGCCCATTTGTATTCATTTTTGAAAAGGAAGAATATGAATGAGGCTAATGCAAAAGCATTACCTGAATGTGATGAGGCAAAGCCATATTTGCCACCCGTGTATTCATTGATAATATACACCATTCCGTCGAAATCTGGGTTTCGGGAGGGTCTATATCTAGCGAAATAGGGTTTCATTACTCCAGAGCAAATGTAATCAGCAGCGCCTATGGCAAGGCCTAAACCCACCAACCAAATAATAGCTCTCCATTTGTATTTTTTAATTATAAATCCGGCGAGAATGGCATAAAAGGGAAACCAAACATACTTATCTGATATCCAGAACATGATTTGATCTAACCAATCCTGGTGTAGGCCATTTAAGAAAAAGAAAAGCTGTTCGTCAATTTTTATTAACCATTCAATCATGTTTCTAGGAGTTTTCGGCTCGAAAATAGGGTTTAGTTATCTTTTACCCAATCAATATCCTTTTTCAGGAGACTCAGCGTTTCACTCTCTTTACTATTTTCTTCAGGATTATAATCATATACCCAATTGGCCTGAGGTGGTAAGCTCATGAGAATGGATTCTGTTCTGCCATCAGTGTCTAAGCCGAATTTTGTGCCTTTATCCCAAACTAAATTAAATTCGACATAACGACCTCGACGAAGCATTTGCCAATTTTTCTCGTTTTGAGAGAATTCTCGGGACTTATTGTCTTTCATGAAGCGAGTATAAATCGGCGCAAAGCCTTTACCCACTTCTTTAACGAAGTTGAATAAGTCCTCTTTAGATCCCTCCTGGGCTCCTAATCGATCGAAAAAGATGCCTCCGATACCACGGGTCTCTTTTCTGTGCTTGATGTAAAAATATTCATCGGCCCAAGTTTTAAATCTCTTATAATAATCAGCATGATGATTGTCGCAGATGTTTTTAAGTGAATTGTGGAAAAACGATGCTTCATCTTTATTCACATAATGCGGTGTAAGGTCTATGCCACCACCAAACCACCAGATGCCGTTACTCATTTCGAAATACCTCACATTCATATGGATGATAGGTACCCATGGGTTATTGGGATGCAAAACAATAGAAACACCTGTAGCAAAAAAGTCAGCCTCTTCCAGTTCTAAAGCTTGAAGAATATTAACAGGAGTCTTTCCATTAACCGCTGAGAAATTTACACCGCCTTTTTCAAGAACATTACCATCAGAAATTACTCTGGTGCGCCCGCCGCCGCCGCCAGGACGCTCCCAGGGATCTTCCTGAAAATTGGCTTTTTCATCAGCATTTTCCAGTTGCTGACATATGTCATCCTGTAAACTCTTGAACCACTGAGAGATGTCTTCTTTTGTAATGCTCATGCGGCAAAACTATTGAATAATTAGTTGATTGATAAGAAGGCGGCCTTATTAAAAACCATTATTGTAAAATTTATTATTTGAAGGGATCTTTTTTGTGAATTTTGTAAATTCGCAATACTACGAACGATCGTTAGTTTGGTCTCGTGGAATATTTAAAACCCATCATATGCCTACTACAAAAGTTGAGAAGAAAGGAAAGAAGTTGAAAGTAGAGAAGGACATTCTTTTAAAAGCGTATTACCTCATGTGCGTGGCGAAAAGAATGGCCGAAACCTATGACGAAAACAGAGAGGTATGCAGCAAATATGTGCATAGTACCTCTCGTGGTCATGAAGCCATTCAGTTGGCAGCCGGCTTTCATCTTACTGACATTGATTATGCTTCATTATATTATCGCGATGAGTCTATTTTGCTCGGTATTGGTTTAGAGCCTTATGAATTAATGCTCCAATTGATGGCCAAAGCTGATGACCCGTTTTCAGCAGGCCGAACATATTATTCTCATCCATCACTTAAGAGAGAAGGTTTTCCTACCATTCCTCATCAAAGCTCGGCCACCGGAATGCAAGCCATTCCTTCCACTGGTATGGCTCAGGGGATTAAGTATTTAGAAACGGGAGGAGAGATTAAAGGAAAAGCTCCGATAGTGCTATGCTCATTGGGAGATGGTTCAGTTACTGAGGGAGAAGTTTCTGAAGCCCTTCAAATGGCGGTACTGAAGGAATTACCCATCATTTATCTGGTACAAGATAATGATTGGGGCATATCAGCTACCGGTCAGGAAATGAGGAATATGGACGCCTATGAATTTGCTGGAGGCTTTAAAGGTTTAGAACGAATACGAGTAGACGGAGCGGATTTTGAATCTTCATATTTAGGGATGGAGTATGCGGTCAACCATGTGAGAGAGAGGAAAGGGCCTATTTTGGTACATGCTAAATGCCCGCTGCTCGGTCATCATACTTCCGGGGTAAGAAAGGAATGGTATCGTGGTGATAAGGATCTGGAGAAGCATGCTATAAGTGATCCATTGCCAAAATTGAGGACATATCTTGAGAATCATGGTTTTGATTCATATGAACTGGAAGAGCTTGAAGAGAAAGCCATAGAAGCAGTAGCGGCTGATTATGAGAAAGCGATTGCCGCACCAGATCCTGATATTACCGATTTTGATTCTCATGAGTTTGCAGAATCAGCGATTCAGGAGGAACGGGGTCAACGACATCCGGAAGGCTCTGCCAAAGTTGTGATGGTGGATGCTGCTCTTCATGCAGTTGATGAGATTTTATCACAGCACCAGGAAGCACTTTTCTATGGTCAGGATGTAGGTGGAACGCTAGGAGGAGTATTTAGAGAGGCAGCGACTTTGGCGAAGAAATATGGCGATCACAGGATTTTCAACACCCCAATTCAGGAGGCTTATATCATTGGTTCAACAGCGGGTATGTCTGCTGTAGGAGCCAAGGCTATTGTTGAAATTCAGTTTGCTGATTACATCTGGCCAGGAATAAATCAATTGGTAGAAGAGCTTTCAAAGAGCTGCTATTTGTCGGCTGGGAAGTTTCCAATTCAATCGCTGATTAGAGTGCCCATAGGTGCTTATGGAGGTGGTGGCCCTTATCATTCTGGAAGTATAGAATCTACTTTATTGAATATTAGAGGTATTAAGGTTGTTTATCCATCCAATGCCGCTGACATGAAAGGTTTAATGAAAGCAGCATTCTATGATCCCAATCCAGTAATTATGCTAGAACATAAAGGCTTATACTGGTCTAAAGTGCCAGGGACAAATGATGCAAAAACGTTTGAACCGGACAGTGATTACGCCATTCCATTAGGAAGTGCTAATTGTGTGTTGGAGGCTAATAAGCATGGAGATGATTCTACTTGTGTCATCATCACATATGGCATGGGTGTGTATTGGTCAAAAGCTGCAGCAAAGAATTTTGAAGGACGGGTAGAGATACTGGATTTAAGATCTCTAAATCCATTAGATTGGGATAGCATTGAAAAAAGTGTAAAAAAACATAATAGGGCGTTCGTTCTTACTGAAGAGCCGTTAATGAACTCTTTTGCAGAATCACTTGCTGGACGTATATCCAATCGCCTTTTTGAATATTTAGATGCTCCAGTTCAAATACTGGGAGCGTCTAATTTACCTGCGATCCCACTTAATGTAGAACTCGAAAAACAGATGCTACCAAACAGTGAAAAGGTTTCAAAAGTAATTGAGAAGCTATTGAATTATTAGAACGGATATCCAATACCAATATTTAATACTACAGCTTCAGCTGCTGTAGGAGTAAAAGGTTCATCATAATACCCCGTAGACATGATGAATCTTTTGCCTTCAGGCCTGGCCGGATCGTACACCTTTAGTCCGGCATCTAACCTGAGAACCAGAAACGAGAAATCAAATCGTAAACCAAGTCCGGCACCCACAGCAATCTCTTTGTAGAAACGATTAGGTTTAAACTGTGCACCGGGTCTGGAAGGATCCTTTTCGATGGTCCAAACATTGCCAAAATCAACAAATGCAGCATAATCAATGAAGCCAATCAGGTTTTTTCTGAGCTCCACACTGCCTTCAATTAATATTTCGCCAGGCTGTTCAAAGTTGTAAGTAACCCGATTAGATACCGAATCTATAGAAGAGAAGGAGCCCGGCCCCAAACGACGTGGCCGCCATGCCCTGATACCATTACTTCCACCTGCAAAGAAATATTTTTCATAGGGCAGGATCTTATTTTCACTGTATGGTTTGGCTATCCCGGCATTTATCCGATAAGCGATGGTGGTATTTTCATTAATGGGGTCAATCTCTCGCCGGTCAATACTGAATTTTAAATATTTGTAATACTCTAACCCTTTGTTTTCAAGAATGTCAGTATTTAAAAAGTTAAGGCTGGTGCCACCGCTTTCCAGGTATATTCTGAAGAAAGATGAGTTTTCAAAGTTTATTCCATAACTATTTGAATTCCAGGTAGTACTCAAACTCATGCTACTTACGAATGAAGGGCGAAAAGTGTTGATTAGCCTATTACCACGAGTTTCCAATACCAGAAGAGTGTCTCTGAAACTGGTACTTAGATCAGAATTAATAATGCTGATATCCGTGGAGGTGAAATTAAATAGTGTCTGCTTCTCTGTCTGCCACGAATATGAGTTTGAAACATTTATGTTTTCACGAATATATTCAGGACGATCGGTGTAAGTGTAACCAGCAAGTAATCTTGTTTTTGGGTTTACTCTACCCAGCCGTTCCTTGGCTCGTGCACTTAGTGGTAAAACGAATTGAGGAAACGTAAGAGACGCGTTCGCACCCGCTTCGACACTGGCGTAAACCTCTTGAACTTCTGTAGCTGGAGCTACACCTTCTATACCTATCCTGCCATTCAATTCCAATATCTCAAGACCTCTAAAAACATTACGTTTCTTAAATGAAACGTTGTAAAACGGTCCAGGAAAGCCTTGAGTTACATTTATTCCCACTTCATTAGTCCATTGGTACCTGTTAAGCGGACTGGTGAAAATATTGGCAATAAACTTACCATTGGCAGAATCATAATTAATATTTATAAACCTAAAATGATCAAGGTTGGCCAACTGCCTTTGGGTAATAAAGGTATTGCTTTTACTGTAAACGCTATCTTTGTTGATGAATACTCTTCTGCTGAGGATTTTATAGTTGTAGAGATCATTATAATACCTGAAAGTGATGCCCTTGTAAGTTTCTGAGCTTCTTAAAGAATCTATGATCATTCCAGTGTTGGCATCCGTAGTGAAGTTAACTGAGTCAATCACAAAAACCTTATGTTCTCCTTTCTTGGGCTCATTGATTACTGTTTCAATCGCTATTTTTTTTGAGCCTCCATAAGCTGTATCAATATTGAATTCAACATATTGTCTGCTGAAATCAAAGTATCCGTTATCCTTCAACAGCAAATCGATTCGCTCTCTCTCTGCCGTAATATTGCTTTGGTCGTAGTTTTCTCCCTTCTGAAGAAATGATTCATCCTGATACTTTTCTAATAGTGCACCAATCTTATTGTCTGTAGTAGTAAGAAAAATAGTGTCTAATAGATAGGGTTCACCTTCCTCAATGATGTATTTTATTGAAACCTTTTTACCAGAAACCGAATAGTTAGTGTCTATTTTAGCCTGGAAATACCCCTTGGAGTTTAAATACAATTCAAAACGATCCATCGTTTGCCTGGTTAAGGATGAATCGTAAATAGAGATGGGTTCTCCCCAGCGCATCCAGATATTTCCTTCTTGAATTGTCTTGTTGATTTTGGCTACTCGCTTCTGCTTTTTCCTCTCTAGTCTTGCAACCTTTTTAACCTTGTTGTCAGTCTTAGCGGCATTGATCTTCTCATTAAATTTGTTTCTGGTAACCTCACGCTTAGTCTGATAACGCTCCAGATCATATCTATTGAGACCATAGTAATAAAACCAGACATACGGAGACCACGGAACAATAGGAAGCTGTCTGTTAGGTTTTTGGGCATAGAGTTGCGCTAAGTCTTCCTTATCTACATGACTGTTACTTTTTATTTTCTGTTTGTAGAGTAACTTTTCATCTTCTTTCAGATATTTGGTACCCAAACATCCGGAAAGTAGAATACCTACTAGCATAATTAAAATGTGATGTATTGATACCCTCAACCGAAATAGTAGCTTATGATTTCCAAAAACACTGCGAAGTTCATTAAATCCTTGCAATTAAAGAAATACCGTAAACAAGAACAATGCTTTTTAGTAGAGGGAAGAAAAAGTGTTCTTGAGGTCATGGAGTCTGATTTTAATGTAAGGCTTATCGCAGGGACCTCAGATTTTTGTTCTACTAATGATCTTTCAGGTAATGAGGTTTTACAAGTAACAGAAAAAGAGCTATCTGGTTTAGGAACTTTGAAGTCAAACAATCAGGCTATAGCAGTTGTGGAGATGAAGGCGAGCAAACCTTTTATTACTGCCAATGATGAATATGTCATCGCCTTAGATGACATTAATGACCCTGGTAATTTCGGAACAATTCTTAGAATTGCTGATTGGTATGGTATTAATAAAATCATAGCATCAGAAACAACGGCTGACTTCTACAATCCTAAAGTGATTTCTGCTTCAAAAGGATCATTCACTCGTGTAGATGTATTTTATGGTAATTTACAGGAGGAGCTAAAAGAACTCAAATTACCTATATATGGTGCATTGCTCGATGGAGAAAATGTGCATCAGGTAAGGTTCAACAGTGGGGGAGTTCTGGTAATGGGTAATGAGGCCAATGGAATCTCAGTAGGAGTAGAGGCTCTGATAACCTCGAGAGTAACCATACCTGCCTATGGAAGTGCTGAATCGCTTAATGTGGCAATGGCTACGGCTATTATTTGTGATAATATAAAGAGAAGTCTTTCGACTCCTCTTTAATACCATTCTATTTCACGATGGCCAAATCCATCAATCTGCTGGCCATTTTGATGCCTGTTTTGTTAACCATATCACGGTTAATTTCAAACATCAGTTTGCCATCTACCTTTACAAGATTAATAGATCCACTGCTACTAATCTCATCATCTTCAGTGATGACCAACAAATTTTTATTGTCCAACTGCTGGATTTGGTTAGCACTTAACCCACCTTCTTTAGTGATAAATAGAATATTACAACCTTCAATCTCAGAGAGACTTGAATAATTTTTAACAGTTATTTTCTTACTTGATTTTCTAGCGGAGGCTAATGATGTCATGATATTATACATTTCATCATTATTAGATACTACTCCTAAAGTTAGTTCATGATTGCCCTCAGACCATTCCAGATATTTGGTGATGGACAGAATAAAATGACTTTTTATTCTTTTTCCTGATCTTCTTCGGTAGGGTTTGTAGTAGCAAAACTGGTGGTGGTGATTAAAAGTAATACTAGTAAATAAAGTGGTTTTAATTTCATTGGTTTTGTGATTTCAAATTGATACACAAATATCAAAATATAGGTACAGATAGAAATCAGGGGAAATTCTGAAATTATTTTTTTATTCGTAAATGTGTGAAAATTAAGGGATTATACTTTTAGTAATATAACTAATATTGGAATAGTTCAAAAAATTAATTTTACAGTTATTTTAGAATGAATGAGGCTCTCAGGGAAAACCCTGAGTGCTAATCTGCAAGCTCGCGTAGATCTACCGGAATTACTCGAGAAACACCTTGTTCTATCATGGTAATTCCATAAATAACGTCGGTGCTGGCCATCGTCCTTTTGTTGTGAGTTACAATTATAAATTGAGACTCTTTAGAGAAGGTTTTGATAATGTTATTGAACTTATCAATGTTAGCGTCATCTAAAGGAGCATCTACCTCATCGAATATACAGAATGGTGCTGGCTTCAACAGGTAAATAGAGAATAGGAGTGAGGTAGCCGTTAAAGTTTTTTCTCCTCCTGAAAGCTGGTTGATAGTTAATGGCCTCTTACCTTTTGGTTTAGCAATAATTTCTATGCTAGATTCCAGCGGATTATCCGGGTCGCTGAGTCTTAAATCACAATCATCTTCTTCAGTAAAGAGACTTCTAAATACTTTAACGAAGTTTTCTTTGATCTTTTCGTACGCTTCGATGAAAGTTTCTTTGGCTACAGCATCTATTTCTCCAATGGTAGTGAGTAATGATTCTTTCGCATTAAATAAATCCTCTCTTTGCGTGGTAATAAAATCGTTTCTTTCTTTTATTTCCTGATAAGCTTCCATGGCCATTGGGTTGATAGGCCCCATTTTGTCAAGCTTATCTTTTATCTTTTCTACTCTTTGCCTCAGTTCTTCTGGTTCCACTTCCTCTTCAGGAGCCTCATCCATGATCTCATCAACTTTAATATTGAACTCTACTGAAAGGCGTTCTTTTACAGAATTTAACTGGATTTTTGTTTCATTGAGTGAGTTTTGTAATTCCATGAGAATAGTGTCAATACTCTCTCGATTACGTTGAATCTCTCTGGTTGCTTTATCAGCGTCATCTATCTGAGCACGTACATCATAGTATTCTCGTTCTGCCTCATTGACACCGGTTTCTATGCTTTCTTTTTCTTCATACATAGAAATAAGCTCATCATCACTAGTCTCTGCTTTTTCAAGGAGTTGTTTTATTTCGGATTCGTTTTCCTTTAACTCAACCTGATTTTTCTCAATTCGAAGTTTACTATTTTCAAAGGTATCTGTCTTATACTCAATTTCTTGTTCCAGACTTTTTACCTTATTGTCCTGCTGGTGAAATAAGATGTTTTGTTCATTGAAAGCTGATGATTTCTGAGATAAAATCTCGCTCTGCTCATGCAGTTCAGTGGATGACTGGTTTAGCTGAATTTCTTTTTCAAGCTGCCATTTCTCCTCATTTTCAGCCTTTGGTTTATCTTCTTCTATCTGTTCTCTTAGCTCTTCAATTTTATCCATGATATCTTCCTTGCGCATATCTGCGTCAGAAAGCATCTTGCTAAACTGCTCTTGCTTGGTTTTTATTGAGATGTATTCTTCGTTGATGAGTTTTACTTCCTCTCTTAACTCTTCAAGGTCATCCCTTTTAGTGCTGCTTTTTAACTTCTCAAGTTCCTTCTGCTTTTCACTATGGCTTTGCTCTATTTCACTAAGTTTTTTACTGAGGTGTTTTATCTCCTTGTCAAGTTTTTCAAGGTTTTTAGCTCTACCTATTTTCTTTCCTTCAAATAAACCTACTGATCCACCAGAAATACTGTATCTTCTTCTTGTTACCTTACCGCTCTGAGTGATGAATATGTTGTCATCATCTTTTGGAATACTATTATAATCTCCTTCTAGAATATATACTTTGTCAAGAATATGCCCCATAAGCTTTCTGTACTTACTATCATATTCCATGATTTCAGTAGCAGGAAAAGCATTGCTATATAAACTGGTACCTGAAGGAGTGAAGTTTTCAAATGCTTTTAGAATAAAGAAATTGGCTTTACCTCTGGCAGCATCACTTAATATATTAATAGCTTCATACGCATCTTCCTCTTTTTCTACGATGTAATAATTAAGGTATGGCTCCAGGTAATTCTCAATAGTTACTCTGTATTTATCTTCACAGGTAAGAATGTCAGAAAGGAGAGGGGCGTTTTTATTCCATTGAGCCTTCTTTTTAAGGAATTTAATAGCTTCAGGAAAACCTTCAAGGCTTTCAACCAATGACTTTGTTAAGTTATACTCGTTTTGTTTGGCATCCAGCTTACGGTTAGTCTGGGTTAACTCTTCCCTAATTACTTCAATGGTCTTCTCAGTGGACTCAATCCTTGCCTGTAAATCAGATTCTTCTCTTTTAAGTTTTTCCTGAAGATTGTTTTTTACATTCAGCTGTTCAGATAAGGATGAAACTTTCTGATCAAATTCTACCAAACTAGCACTCTGCTGATTTGTGTCGCTGGCAGTTTTTTCAAGCTCTTGCTTAAGTGAGCTTAATTGAAGTTCCTTTATTTCTACAGACTTTTTAAGCTGATAAACCTCTTCTTGCTTGTTTTTTTGAGTCTTTCGAATGTCATCAACCTGAGCCTGAAGATCGGCTGTTTTAATTTTCTGAGCATCATAATCTTCTTTCAGGCCATTCAGCTTCATTTCAATTTCGGCCAGAATTTTCTCAGCGGCTCCTTTTTCCTGGCCTAGTCCTTCTAGACTAAATTTAGCCCGTTCATTACTTTTTCTATCTAGCTCTATCTGATCCTTCAAACTATCAGATTTGTCATTTAAAAATCTCAGGCGCTCATTCTTGATCTTTTTCTCACTCTCATACTGACGGATCTTGTTAACATGCTCATTGAGGGTCTTTTGTCTTGCGGAAAGAGCCTTTTCTTTCAGGATCATTTCAGACTTAGCTTTCTCTAAAGAGGCCTCCTTTTCTGTGATTTGCTTATTTAGACTTAACTTTTTGTCATTTTCAGCTTCTATTTTCTTACCAATGTTCTTATGGTTTTCGCTGAATTTATTTATTGTGAGTCTGGCTAGTAGAACACTTAATTGTTTATACTCTTCTTTTAATTGATAATATTTCTCAGTTTGCTTAGCCTGTCGCTCCAGAGATTTCATGTTTTTATCTATCTCAAAAAGCAAATCTTCCACTCTTTCCAGGTCAGCATCAGTATCTTGAAGCTTCTTTAGGGTTTCTTTCTTCCTTTTCTTAAACTTTGAAATACCAGCGGCCTCTTCAAATAACCCTCTCCTTGAGTTATCCTTATCATTCAAAATATCATCCACCATCTTCAACTCAATGATGGCGTAGCTGTTAGATGCAATACCAGTGTCTAAAAAGAGGTTGGTAATATCTTTAAGTCTACAGGTGACCCCATTTAAAAGGTATTCACTTTCCCCAGATCTGTAATACCTTCTGGTAATCGAAACTTGAGAATATTCTGTGGGTAATAAGTTCTTAGTATTATTAAAGGTAAGAGATACTTCGGCTAGCTGTGTAGGTTTTCTTTTTTTGGTACCGTTGAATATGACATTTTCCATCTTCTCGGAGCGTAGCGTTCTACTGCTCTGCTCTCCCAGTACCCAACGTATAGAATCTACAATATTTGATTTACCACAGCCATTAGGACCTACAATTCCTGTAATCCCCTCATCGAAATTAATCGTAACCTTGTCGCCAAAACTTTTAAAACCTTTTATTTCCAGTTTGGAAAGCTGCATGTATCTCTCTTTGATTTAATACTTAATGGGTTAGCCCTTCCTGATAATAAAGAGCAAAGGCAACAAATTTAAAATTAATTATTATAAATTTGTTAACACTATGGATAAGGAAATACTTATTTACATCGTATTCATTGCTATCGCAATAATAAGCCGACTTTTAAAGTCCAACAAAAACAGGTCAAAAGCTCCATCTGCCCCACCACAACAGAGAGAGACTCCAAGTCAAAGACCAGGCGGAGCAAAATCATTTGAAGAATTACTGCGAGAATTCACTGGAGAGGATACCTCTACTGAGCCTAGAAGTCTCGAGACAGTAGAAACGGAATATGAAAGTTATGAGCAAATCCCTTCTGATGATGAAATAAGAGAGACCTACGAGAGATCTGTTAATCAAGCCAAGAAATTAAAGACCCTGGATGAGCAGGTAGATCTTGAAGATATCAGAACCAAATCTAAATACTTTGCTGAGGATGAAGTGAAGGAAGAGAACTCAGTGGCGAGTGACATTCTAGAATCTTTAAAAGATCCAGACGGAGCTAGAAGAGCCGTAATCTTATCTGAAATCATCAATAGAAAATACTAAAAATTTACAAAATAGTATAATAATTGAAGGAATCCTGTTTTCCCGTAACGGAAAATAGGATTTTTTATTATGAATTATTACTCCTTTAATTATATTGGACCCTTAATAGCTATAATTGATTGAAGTTTGAGGGTTTATGTACCCCTATTTTTAGTAAGCTTTAACATCGTAACGCCGGTTACATTATTTTTTTTAGATATATATAATATAATACAAATTTAATCTGACACATGATATTTAAGCATGTACCTATCTTGATCCTATTTAGTTTGGTTTGTTTAATGCCTACCAGAGCAGGTATTGTTAATGACAATTGCAATCTAACCTTAAAGACTAAAAAGCTTTCATCAGCCGATAATCTTGTGCATTTTCAGTTACAAGCGTCAGGAGGAGTTAAACCTTATAAATATTTTATATATAAGAGTTCTGAGCCAGAAAAAATTTTAAATCCCAATCCATTATCAAGTGAGTTTAATATGGCAGTGGGAGAATACAATGTCTATTTGCAAGACTCAAAAAGATGTAGTAAAAAGTTTATAATTGAAATTGAATAATATGCAACGAAAATATTTACTAGGCCTGTTATTCTTTTTTCTAATTTATATATCGAATATAGAATCATATGGTCAGACTTTTACAAATGGTATTATAACCTTCAATGTCACTCAACTTAATCCATGTGAAGGTGCTAATAATGGAAGCATTTTTGTTGAAGTTATAAGTAATTCAGGCGTCAGTGATTCTGTCTATTTACGAATTTTTGGTCCTCCAGATCTCTTACCTGGTGATTCTGTTGCAGTTGGATCAACTTATGCGTTTAATGATGGTTCCCTGCCGGAGGGAAGTTATTTTATACAAGTGACAGACCCCGCTGGTAGTACAGTTACGACTGTTCCACCAATTACCTTAGTGGAGGTAACATCTCCTTTATTGATAAGCCTTGATGCGGGTAGTCCTGTGAATAATACTAGTTGTATTTCTCCTAATGGTTCAATCAATATATCAGTAAGTGGAGGTTCTGGTGCGGGATATACCTACCTTTGGACTGCTGATAACGGCTTTACTTCCACTTCAGAGGATATCTCTGGTCTTGTAGGAGGGACTTATACCGTTGAGGCTTTTGATGTCGGTACTAATTGTTCAGAGACCTTAGTAATAGGACCTTTGTCAGATCCTTCACCGACTACTTTTAATATAACAACCTCATCGCCTCAAGATGTTTGCCAAGGTCAAAGTATAACATTGATATTAAATGATAGTGAAATACCACCTAATCCCGAAACGGTAGAATATACTATTTTAGTTAATGGAAATCCTATACCAAGTTCTACTAGAATTGGTGATGGAGATTCTTTAGCATTAACCATTCCAACAGGCAGTTTTGTAGATGGAGATATACTGACGGTTCAAGCTCACAATAATAATTGTGCTGATGTCATAATGAACGGCAGTGTTACTGCTAATGTCATTCCATTACCAGTTCCTAATATATCTGGACCAAGTGAAGTATGTGCAAATGAATTAGGCTCATTGTACAGTACAGATGCTGGACAGTCTAACTATGTATGGACTGTAGTTGGGGGTGCAATTGTATCGGGAGGTACAGCTACAGATGATAATGTAACAGTTGATTGGGGGGCTACGGGGCCAGGTAGTGTACAAGTTAACTATGAAGATCCAAATGGGTGTAGTGCTAGTACATCAACTTCTTTAAGTGTTACGATCAATAGTCTGCCGAATCCAACCATCACAGGAGATTTTGATGTTTGTGAAAATGAATCAAACGTAAACTACACCACAGAAGCAGGACAAACAAACTATGTATGGATTGTAACAGGCGGAACCATCGTATCAGGCGGAACCGCTACGGATGATAATGTAAGTGTAGATTGGGGTGCAGCAGGAGCAGGCACAGTTGAAGTTAGTTATGAAGACACCAATGGATGTTCACCGGCTGCAACAGTAGTAGAAAATGTAACGATTAATAGTTTACCGACTCCAACAATCACGGGAGACTTTAGTGTATGTGAAAGCGAAGCAGGAGTAAACTATACCACAGAAGCAGGTCAGACAAACTATGTATGGACTGTAACCGGAGGAACGATCGTATCAGGCGGAACTGCTACGGATAATACTGTAAGTGTAGATTGGGGAGCAGCTGGCTCAGGTAGCGTCACAGTAAATTATGAAGATGCCAATGGTTGTGGTGCAGCATCAGCTACTGCAGAAAATATTACTATCAATACTTTACCAGCTACGCCAAGCTTAGCAGGAGATACAGAAATATGTGCTAATCCTGTAGGGTCTACTTACACTACAGATGCAGGTCAAACGAATTATGGTTGGAACGTAATCGGCGGAACGATCACCGGGGGTGGCACAGTCACAGATAATACAGTAACAGTAGACTGGGGCTCAACAGGTCCAGGAAGTGTAGAGGTTAACTATGAGGATGCAAATGGTTGTAGTGCAGCTACTTCAGCTTTATTAAATGTAACCATCAATAGCTTACCCACTCCAACGATCACAGGAGATTTTGATGTTTGTGAAAATGAATCAAACGTAAACTACACTACAGAAGCAGGTCAGACAAACTATGTATGGACTGTAACAGGCGGAACGATCGTATCAGGCGGAACCGCTACGGATGATAATGTAAGTGTAGATTGGGGTGCAGCAGGAGCAGGCACAGTTGAAGTTAGTTATGAAGACACCAATGGATGTTCACCAGCTGCAACAGTAGTAGAAAATGTAACCATTAATAGCCTACCAACTCCAACGATCACAGGAGACTTAAGTGTATGTGAAAGTGAAGCAGGAGTAAATTATACCACAGAAGCAGGTCAGACAAACTATGTATGGACTGTAACAGGTGGAACGATCGTATCAGGCGGAACTGCTACGGATAATACTGTAAGTGTAGATTGGGGAGCAGCTGGCTCAGGTAGCGTCACAGTAAATTATGAAGATGCCAATGGTTGTGGTGCAGCATCAGCTACTGCAGAAAATATTACTATCAATACTTTACCAGCTACACCAAGCTTAGCAGGAGATACAGAAGTATGTGCTAATGCTGTAGGGTCTACTTACACCACAGATGCAGGTCAAACGAATTATGGTTGGAACGTAATCGGCGGAACTATCACCGGAGGAGGTACAGTCACAGATAATACAGTAACAGTAGACTGGGGCTCAACAGGTCCGGGAAGTGTAGAGGTTAACTATGAGGATGCAAATGGTTGTAGTGCAGCTACTTCAGCTTTATTAAGTGTAACCATCAATAACTTGCCCAATCCAACGATCACAGGAGATTTTGATGTTTGTGAAAATGAATCAAACGTAAACTACACCACAGAAGCAGGACAAACAAACTATGTATGGATTGTAACAGGCGGAACCATCGTATCAGGCGGAACCGCTACGGATGATAATGTAAGTGTAGATTGGGGTGCAGCAGGAGCAGGCACAGTTGAAGTTAGTTATGAAGACACCAATGGATGTTCACCGGCTGCAACAGTAGTAGAAAATGTAACGATTAATAGTTTACCGACTCCAACAATCACGGGAGACTTTAGTGTATGTGAAAGCGAAGCAGGAGTAAGCTATACCACAGAAGCAGGTCAGACAAACTATGTATGGACTGTAACAGGCGGAACAATAGTATCAGGCGGAACTGCTACGGATAATACTGTAAGTGTAGATTGGGGAGCAGCTGGCTCAGGTAGCGTCACAGTAAATTATGAAGATGCCAATGGTTGTGGTGCAGCATCAGCTACTGCAGAAAATATTACAATCAATACTTTACCAGCTACACCAAGCTTAACAGGAGATACAGAAGTATGTGCTAATGCTGTAGGGTCTACTTACACCACAGATGCAGGTCAAACGAATTATGGATGGAATGTAATCGGCGGAACGATCACCGGGGGTGGCACAGTCACAGATAATACAGTAACAGTAGACTGGGGCTCAACAGGTCCGGGAAGTGTAGAGGTTAACTATGAGGATGCAAATGGTTGTAGTGCAGCTACTTCAGCTTTATTAAGTGTAACCATCAATAGCTTACCCACTCCAACCATCACAGGAGATTTTGATGTTTGTGAAAATGAATCAAACGTAAACTACACTACAGAAGCAGGTCAGACAAACTATGTTTGGACAGTAACAGGTGGAACGATCGTATCAGGCGGAACCGCTACGGATGATAATGTAAGTGTAGATTGGGGTGCAGCAGGAGCAGGCACAGTAGAAATTAGTTATGAAGACATCAATGGATGTTCACCGGCTGCCACAGTAGTAGAAAATGTAACAATTAATAGTCTACCCACTCCAACGATCACAGGAGACTTTAGTGTATGTGAAAGCGAAGCAGGAGTAAGCTATACCACAGAAGCAGGTCAGACAAACTATGTATGGACTGTAACAGGCGGAACAATAGTATCAGGCGGAACTGCTACGGATAATACTGTAAGTGTAGATTGGGGAGCAGCTGGCTCAGGTAGCGTCACAGTAAATTATGAAGATGCCAATGGTTGTGGTGCGGCATCAGCTACTGCAGAAAATATTACAATCAATACTTTACCAGCTACACCAAGCTTAGCAGGAGATACAGAAGTATGTGCTAATGCTGTAGGATCTACTTACACCACAGATGCAGGTCAAACGAATTATGGTTGGAATGTAATCGGCGGAACGATCACCGGAGGTGGCACAGTCACAGATAATACAGTAACGGTAGACTGGGGCTCAACAGGTCCGGGAAGTGTAGAGGTTAACTATGAGGATGCGAATGGTTGTAGTGCAGCTACTTCAGCTTTATTAAGTGTAACCATCAATAGCTTACCCACTCCAACGATCACAGGAGATTTTGATGTTTGTGAAAATGAATCAAACGTAAACTACACTACAGAAGCAGGTCAGACAAACTATGTATGGACTGTAACAGGGGGAACCATCGTATCAGGCGGAACTGCTACGGATGATAATGTGAGTGTAGATTGGGGTGCAGCAGGAGCAGGCACAGTTGAAGTTAGTTATGAAGACACCAACGGATGTTCACCAGCTGCAACAGTGGTAGAAAATGTAACAATCAATGCTATTACAGGTGATCCTGCAGTTTTTGGGATAGAGACATGGATTGGCTATGTATATGATGATAGCTCTAATCCTTTTCCTCCATTCCCAGATTTTGATATCTCGAAATACCAAGGTTTTATAACCTCTACAGAAATTGATGCCTTCAATGCCTTGTCATCATATGATGAAACATCAGATGTATTTGACTTGAATGTCGATACAGGGGTAATGGCAGGAGCTAATATATGTGGCTCTTATCCTGATGATTTTAGCGTATCTTATAAGATGAGTAAGACATTTACCAACGGATCTTACGCCTTTGATATCGGTGGCGATGATGGTATTATGTTCTTTATAGATGGAATTCAGCAAACACTTAATAAATTCAATGTTGGAGATGCTGACCCAGATGCCAATCACTCTTATACAGTTTACAGATCGGATTCATTATGCTTAAATGGATCTCATAATTTGGAAATCAGGTATTTTGAAAGAGGTGGGGAGTCGAGAATAAGTTTTGATTACTTTGAGATAACTTATTTAGCCACTTTGACAAATCAAACTGATCCAACTACATGCGGAGGGAATGATGGAAGTATAGAAATTACTTTTAATAATGTTCCTGATGGGACATATACATTTGATTATGTTGATGGCTCAGGAGCGCCTCAACAGTTTACAAATGTTTCAGTTACCAGCGATGTTGCTGTAATTAGTGGTCTTTCTGCTGGTTTATATAATGACATCATTTTAACCTTGGGGGCATGTACATCAACTACCGAGGTAGACGTTACACTAAATGATCCGGTAACTCATAGCGTATCATTAGTAAGCGTAACCGATCCAAGCACATGTGGTGGCACAGATGGTTCTATTGAACTAGCGTTCGTAGGAGTAGCTGATGGCAGCTATAGCTTAGACTATGTGGATGGCAGTGGCTCACCACAGCAGTTCCTAAATGTAACAGTAACTGCAGGTTCAGCGACGATTCCTAACCTTACTTCAGGCGATTATAATGACATTACTTTAACGATCAGCGGCTGTACCAGTGCAGATGATGTAGATGCGAGCCTATCTGATCCGGTAACTCATAGCGTATCGTTAGTAAGCGTAACCGACCCAAGCACATGTGGTGGCACAGATGGATCTATTGAACTAGCGTTCGTAGGAGTAGCTGATGGCAGCTATAGCTTAGACTATGTTGATGGCAGTGGCTCACCACAGCAGTTCCTGAATGTAACAGTAACTGCAGGTTCAGCGACGATTCCTAACCTGACTTCAGGTGATTATAATGATATTACTTTAACGATCAGCGGCTGTACCAGTGCAGATGATGTAGATGCGAGCCTATCTGATCCGGTAACTCATAGCGTATCGTTAGTAAGCGTAACCGACCCAAGCACATGTGGTGGCACAGATGGATCTATTGAACTAGCGTTCGTAGGAGTAGCTGATGGCAGCTATAGCTTAGACTATGTTGATGGCAGTGGCTCACCACAGCAGTTCCTAAATGTAACAGTAACTGCAGGTTCAGCGACGATTCCTAACCTTACTTCAGGCGATTATAATGACATTACTTTAACGATCAGCGGCTGTACCAGTGCAGATGATGTAGATGCGAGCCTATCTGATCCGGTAACTCATAGCGTATCATTAGTAAGCGTAACCGACCCAAGCACATGCGGTGGCACAGATGGATCTATTGAACTAGCGTTCGTAGGAGTAGCTGATGGCAGCTATAGCTTAGACTATGTGGATGGCAGTGGCGCACCACAGCAGTTCCTGAATGTAACAGTAACTGCAGGTTCAGCGACGATTCCTAACCTGACTTCAGGCGATTATAATGACATTACTTTAACGATCAGTGGCTGTACCAGTGCAGATGATGTAGATGCGAGCCTATCTGATCCGGTAACTCATAGCGTATCATTAGTAAGCGTAACCGATCCAAGCACATGTGGTGGCACAGATGGTTCTATTGAACTAGCGTTCGTAGGAGTAGCTGATGGCAGCTATAGCTTAGACTATGTGGATGGCAGTGGCTCACCACAGCAGTTCCTGAATGTAACAGTAACTGCAGGTTCAGCGACGATTCCTAACCTGACTTCAGGCGATTATAATGACATTACTTTAACGATCAGCGGCTGTACCAGTGCAGATGATGTAGATGCGAGCCTATCTGATCCAGTAACTCATAGCGTATCATTAGTAAGCGTAACCGACCCAAGCACATGCGGTGGCACAGATGGTTCTATTGAACTAGCGTTCGTAGGAGTAGCTGATGGCAGCTATAGCTTAGATTATGTGGATGGCATTGGCGCACCACAGCAGTTCCTAAATGTAACAGTAACTGCAGGTTCAGCGACGATTCCTAACCTTGCTTCAGGTGATTATAATGACATTACTTTAACGATCAGCGGCTGTACCAGTGCAGATGATGTAGATGCGAGCCTATCTGATCCAGTAACTCATAGTGTATCATTAGTAAGCGTAACCGACCCAAGCACATGCGGTGGCACAGATGGTTCTATTGAACTAGCGTTCGTAGGAGTAGCTGATGGCAGCTATAGCTTAGACTATGTGGATGGCAGTGGCTCACCACAGCAGTTCCTGAATGTAACAGTAACTGCAGGTTCAGCGACGATTCCTAACCTGACTTCAGGCGATTATAATGACATTACTTTAACGATCAGCGGCTGTACCAGTGCAGATGATGTAGATGCGAGCCTTTCTGATCCGGTAACTCATAGCGTATCATTAGTAAGCGTAACCGATCCAAGCACATGTGGTGGCACAGATGGTTCTATTGAACTAGCGTTCGTAGGAGTAGCTGATGGCAGCTATAGCTTAGACTATGTGGATGGCAGTGGCTCACCACAGCAGTTCCTGAATGTAACAGTAACTGCAGGTTCAGCGACGATTCCTAACCTGACTTCAGGCGATTATAATGACATTACTTTAACGATCAGCGGCTGTACCAGTGCAGATGATGTAGATGCGAGCCTATCTGATCCAGTAACTCATAGCGTATCATTAGTAAGCGTAACCGACCCAAGCACATGCGGTGGCACAGATGGTTCTATTGAACTAGCGTTCGTAGGAGTAGCTGATGGCAGCTATAGCTTAGATTATGTGGATGGCATTGGCGCACCACAGCAGTTCCTAAATGTAACAGTAACTGCAGGTTCAGCGACGATTCCTAACCTTGCTTCAGGTGATTATAATGACATTACTTTAACGATCAGCGGCTGTACCAGTGCAGATGATGTAGATGCGAGCCTATCTGATCCAGTAACTCATAGTGTATCATTAGTAAGCGTAACCGACCCAAGCACATGCGGTGGCACAGATGGTTCTATTGAACTAGCGTTCGTAGGAGTAGCTGATGGCAGCTATAGCTTAGACTATGTGGATGGCAGTGGCTCACCACAGCAGTTCCTGAATGTAACAGTAACTGCAGGTTCAGCGACGATTCCTAACCTGACTTCAGGCGATTATAATGACATTACTTTAACGATCAGCGGCTGTACCAGTGCAGATGATGTAGATGCGAGCCTTTCTGATCCGGTAACTCATAGCGTATCATTAGTAAGCGTAACCGATCCAAGCACATGTGGTGGCACAGATGGTTCTATTGAACTAGCGTTCGTAGGAGTAGCTGATGGCAGCTATAGCTTAGACTATGTGGATGGCAGTGGCTCACCACAGCAGTTCCTGAATGTAACAGTAACTGCAGGTTCAGCGACGATTCCTAACCTGACTTCAGGCGATTATAATGACATTACTTTAACGATCAGCGGCTGTACCAGTGCAGATGATGTAGATGCGAGCCTATCTGATCCAGTAACTCATAGCGTATCATTAGTAAGCGTAACCGACCCAAGCACATGCGGTGGCATAGATGGTTCTATTGAACTAGCGTTCGTAGGAGTAGCTGATGGCAGCTATAGCTTAGACTATGTGGATGGCAGTGGCTCACCACAGCAGTTCCTGAATGTAACAGTAACTGCAGGTTCAGCGACGATTCCTAACCTGACTTCAGGCGATTATAATGACATTACTTTAACGATCAGCGGCTGTACCAGTGCAGATGATGTAGATGCGAGCCTATCTGATCCAGTAACTCATAGCGTATCATTAGTAAGCGTAACCGACCCAAGCACATGCGGTGGCATAGATGGATCTATTGAACTAGCGTTCGTAGGAGTAGCTGATGGCAGCTATAGCTTAGACTATGTGGATGGCAGTGGCGCACCACAGCAGTTCCTGAATGTAACAGTAACTGCAGGTTCAGCGACGATTCCTAACCTGACTTCAGGCGATTATAATGACATTACTTTAACGATCAGTGGCTGTACCAGTGCAGATGATGTAGATGCGAGCCTATCTGATGCGGTAACTCATAGCGTATCATTAGTAAGCGTAACCGACCCAAGCACATGTGGTGGCACAGATGGATCTATTGAACTAGCGTTCGTAGGAGTAGCTGATGGCAGCTATAGCTTAGACTATGTGGATGGCAGTGGCGCACCACAGCAGTTCCTAAATGTAACAGTAACTGCAGGTTCAGCGACGATTCCTAACCTGACTTCAGGCGATTATAATGACATTACTTTAACGATCAGCGGCTGTACCAGTGCAGATGATGTAGATGCGAGCCTATCTGATCCAGTAACTCATAGCGTATCATTAGTAAGCGTAACCGACCCAAGCACATGCGGTGGCATAGATGGATCTATTGAACTAGCGTTCGTAGGAGTAGCTGATGGCAGCTATAGCTTAGACTATGTGGATGGCAGTGGCTCACCACAGCAGTTCCTGAATGTAACAGTAACTGCAGGTTCAGCGACGATTCCTAACCTGACTTCAGGCGATTATAATGACATTACTTTAACGATCAGTGGCTGTACCAGTGCAGATGATGTAGATGCGAGCCTATCTGATGCGGTAACTCATAGCGTATCATTAGTAAGCGTAACCGACCCAAGCACATGTGGTGGCACAGATGGATCTATTGAACTAGCGTTCGTAGGAGTAGCTGATGGCAGCTATAGCTTAGACTATGTGGATGGCAGTGGCGCACCACAGCAGTTCCTGAATGTAACAGTAACTGCAGGTTCAGCGACGATTCCTAACCTGACTTCAGGTGATTATAATGACATTACTTTAACGATCAGCGGCTGTACCAGTGCAGATGATGTAGATGCGAGCCTATCTGATCCAGTAACTCATAGTGTATCATTAGTAAGCGTAACCGACCCAAGCACATGTGGTGGCACAGATGGATCTATTGAATTAGCGTTCGTAGGAGTAGCTGATGGCAGCTATAGCTTAGACTATGTGGATGGCAGTGGCTCACCACAGCAGTTCCTGAATGTAACAGTAACTGCAGGTTCAGCGACGATTCCTAACCTGACTTCAGGCGATTATAATGACATTACTTTAACGATCAGCGGCTGTACCAGTGCAGATGATGTAGACGCGAGCCTATCTGATCCGGTAACTCATAGCGTATCATTAGTAAGCGTAACTGACCCAAGCACATGCGGTGGCACAGATGGATCTATTGAACTAGCGTTCGTAGGAGTAGCTGATGGCAGCTATAGCTTAGATTATGTGGATGGCAGTGGCGCACCACAGCAGTTCCTGAATGTAACAGTAACAGCAGGTTCAGCGACGATTCCTAACCTGACTTCAGGCGATTATAATGACATTACTTTAACGATCAGTGGCTGTACCAGTGCAGATGATGTAGATGCGAGCCTTTCTGATCCGGTAACTCATAGCGTATCATTAGTAAGCGTAACCGATCCAAGCACATGTGGTGGCACAGATGGTTCTATTGAACTAGCGTTCGTAGGAGTAGCTGATGGCAGCTATAGCTTAGACTATGTGGATGGCAGTGGCACACCACAGCAGTTCCTAAATGTAACAGTAACTGCAGGTTCAGCGACGATTCCTAACCTTGCTTCAGGTGATTATAATGACATTACTTTAACGATCAGTGGCTGTACCAGTGCAGATGATGTAGATGCGAGCCTATCTGATCCGGTTGATTTTACCTTAATTATTGCAGATAAACAAGATATTTTGACCTGTGGAGGAAATGAAGGAAGTATAGATCTTACAGTTAACGGAGGAAGTGGAAACTTTACTTATAGCTGGATTGGGCCTAACAGTTTTACTAGTACTGATGAAGATTTAATATCATTGGATCAACCAGGTATATATACAGTCTTTGTTCGTGATAATGTTAGTGGATGTTCAAGTGGTATATCGGTTAATATTTCACAGCCAACCGGATGTGGTGTTTCAGATTGTTTCGTCTTCTCGAGAAATATTGATAGCATCACACGCCCTGATTGTGCTGATGATAATGGAGCTGTCCAACTTACCATTATTGGTACAACTAATACCGGTTTAGAGGTGACTTTTGCCACTGGAACTGGTTTGGGTTCATATAGTGTAGCTAGTCCTCAGAATACAATTAGTATATCTGAAAGTAATCTGAGTGAAGGCATTTATGGCTATACCATTTCAGATGGAGCCGGAAATGTATGTACAACATCGTTTGTTGAGCTTAGAACTTTGACCTCTGTAGAAGCAGAGTTAGTGCCTGGATCTGAAGAACATGTTTCTTGCTTTGGAGGAGTGGGTAGCGTTAGACTACAGAATTTAGCCAATTCATCAACTGGTGATTACTTCTATTCATTTAACCCTGGAGAATGGTTCCCTCTTGGAGGAGATAGAAGAGTACTTGGTCTTCCTGCAGGAACAACAGTGATTTCAGTGGGAGAGGAAATCAATGATGACTGCCCTATGTTTATAGAGGTGACATTAAATAACCTTAATCCACAAATCGAGTTTACACCAGTTTCTCATCCGGTGTCTGATTGTGAGAATAGTGATGGTTTTGTGACATTTGATATGTCTCCTACTGGAGGAAGTAATCCAACGGGTGACTATCGAGTAGCCTTAACTCCTGGCATTGGAAGC
The DNA here is from genome assembly GCF_021389935.1 of Fulvivirga ligni. NCBI lineage: Bacteria > Pseudomonadati > Bacteroidota > Cytophagia > Cytophagales > Fulvivirgaceae > Fulvivirga > Fulvivirga ligni. The sequence continues at coordinate 5,113,140 of NZ_CP089979.1, read as the reverse complement.
GCAGCTCCATCTTCTGATTTAGATTATGAGCCTGTAGTATTATCTGATGCAATTACTGCAAGCACTGGTACTAAAAATCTAAGTGCAGGAGGATATATGCTACATGTGATGGATGAATCTGGTTGTGTTAGAAGCAAGGAGGTTGTAATCGGATCACCAAACCAGGTGATGTTTGATGTGGAAGTTTTCTCTCCAAGTTGTATAGGAAATGGTAGAAATGGAATACTTACTTTTGAAGTGGATAACTCTATAGAAGTGCCAGGTCCTTATGTATTGATAATTACATATGGTGAGGATGAGTCCGAAATTTTCTATCAGGATAATAACTATAGTGGCGGTGAAGTATTGATGGATACTTTAGTGAATGGTACTTATAATGTAACAATAGATCCGTCCAATAATGACTTTTGTCCTAATAAGAAAACAGGACAAATTGATGGTGGACCTGATGCCGTAAGTTTTGATTATACCATTGAGTGTAACGAAGATGGTACGAAGAATTTACTGTTGACGGATATAATGGGAGATGATGATCAAGATTATACCTTGAGAGTCCTTGATCGCGGAACAAATGCTGTGGTTGCAACTCTTCAGTTCACGAATACTTTGGATAATGAATTCAGAATTGAAAGTCCGCTGTTCTTGAATTTCACTGAGGAATACATTTTAATTATGGAACAGGGTACATCCACATGTTTGATGGATTACAGACATCCTGATAATTTGATTGTCCCAGCTACCTTGACTGCATTTATCGGAGAAACTACTCAATCATTACCTGATAGATTTACAGGTTCATTACAGGTGTTTAATTTCTCTGGTGGTTTACCAGGATATTATACACAGATTGAGTTAGACTCAGCTGCTGTTCCGGGTCAAACGTTTATTACCAACTATGAAGAGGTTGAAGTGAACGATAACTTCCAATATGAAAAAGTGTATGAAGATGTACCAGCAGGTAGATATCTTGTACAGGTTTCTGACGAATTGGGTTGTGTGCTAGAACTTGTTGCGAGAGTGCCTTTAAATACAGATGTATTTATTCCGAACGTTTTCACTCCAAATGGTGATGATTCGAATGAGGTATTCTATATAAGAAATAAACCTAGAGACGAAAGTGTGGAATTAGTAATTACTAACAGATGGGGTAATACTGTTTATCAATCTGATGATTATCAGAATGATTGGACAGGAGATGAAACACCCGATGGTATATATTTCTACAAGGCCAAGATTGCAGGAGAACTGTTTACTGGATGGCTTGAGATATTAAGAGGGCAACCTTGATAAATAAAAAGGGCTTCTGAAAAGAAGCCCTTTTTTTATAATGAGGTTAGAAATTGTAAAGTATCTACTCCGTCCGCATAATCTTCAAGCTCAGGTAATTGTGCCTGACCAAATTGTTGTGCGTCTGATATGTCGATGTGTCCGTTGGTTACAATGCACTGAATTTTTTGGGAATGAGTTTTTAGATAATCCGATAAATCACTTTCCGATTGATAATTCTCATAAAAAAGAACGGAAATAGGTGAGACTAGTGCCTCATCCTTTTTTAAAAGTAGGAAACCATTATCTAAATGGTCTTCACCATTAACGAGATAGATTGACTTATTATAATCGTAGTTATTAGTGTATTTATGATGATGAGCTACGTGGTTATAAGACTCGATAGATTCAAAAAAGGTAGTGAAATCATAGTTGTCTGGCACCAGTAACTTTGAAACATTGCGACAACCCAGGCCAAAATATTGAAAAATATCCTTACCCAGCTGCTCTAGCTCTTCTCTAGACTCTTGACCCGTTAGAATGGCAACAGATGTTCGGTTCTTTCTAATGATGTTGGGGTATTTGGCAAAGTAAAATTCAAAATACCTGCTAGTATTGTCGCTGCCAGTGGCGATTATGGCATCTATATCCTTAAGTTGATCTTGGATGATAATTTGATTTTTGAATAATGGTTCAATATCAATTAGCTTGTTAATAGCCGTGGTCATTAAAAATTCATCTTGTGATGACATTTTAATGACGGCAATATTACCACTTATAAGAATGCATAACAGGTCATGAAAACCGACCATGGGTATATTACCTGCCATTACAATTCCAATCTTTTTTCCTTGATCTATTATTTGATAGTTGGATACCCAATTATTAAGCTTTTCTTCTGTTAATAATTTGGCTATTCCATTAAGGGAGAAAGTGATATTATCTTCCGTAAACCATGGATTTTGACTTTTGGCTCTCCACATCCAGTCCTTATCTTCATCTGCTGCCAGTGATGATAATTCACGCCCCAATTTCACAAAGGCCTCTATTCTTTTTTCAATATTCATAATCATTCAAAATAACCTTTAGTATCCGCTATCTGTTTGAAAGGATATAGATACTTTATATTTTTGCAAAGATTAGAATTTTTAAGTTTTAAAAAGAATAAATACAGTTTGTAATGGCGATAATGATTACTGATGAGTGCATTAACTGTGGAGCTTGCGAACCCGAATGTCCAAATACGGCTATTTACGAAGGCGGATTGGAATGGGATTGGGCAGGAGGCACTGATCTTACAGAGGTAGAGATGGAAGATGGTACGGTAATAGATGGTAAAGAACCACAAGAGCCTATCTCAGATGAGTTCTATTATATTGTACCTGGTAAGTGTACCGAATGTACTGGCTTTCACGAGGAGCCTCAATGCGCAGCTGTATGTCCTGTAGACTGTTGTGTTCCAGATCCAGATTATGAAGAAACTGAAGAAGAATTAAGTGCTAAGAAAGAATGGATGCATGAGGATTAATTACCTCATTTTTGTTCTTTTGATTAAATAAGCATTTAAAATCTCATTATAGTCAGAGCTGATATCAGCTTCGATAAAATCAATTTTTAATTGACCACAACGAAGCTTCAATTCATGATAGTAATTTTGAACGTTAGTAGTATAGTGTTCTTTTACTTGATTGGGTTGAAGCTTTATTTTTTCTCCAGACTCCAGGTCTATGAATTCATAGGGGCGATCCTCAAAATCAAAAGAATATTCCGTGTTCTTGTCAGTAACATGGAAGAGTAGTACTTCATGCTTGTTGTGTTTAAGGTGTTGTAAACCTTTGAAAATCTGATCCAGCTGATCAGGATTATCAAACATGTCACTAAAGATTATTATTAGTGATCGCTTATGATTTTTCTCAGCAACCTCATGTAAGATATCGGGTACATTGGTGCTTTTTTGTGGAGTGCTTTCTGTGAATAATTGTTCGAATAATGTAATAAGCTTCCTCAAGTGTGAGCTTGTAGAACTGATAGGTGTGGTAGTTTCTATCCGGTCTGAAAAGGTGGTTACTCCCACTGCATCTCTTTGCTTCTGAAGTAAATAAGATAGTGCCGCAGCACAAAGAATACTAAACCTTAATTTACCCTTAGATTTTACCGGATAATGCATTGAGGACGAATTATCGATGACAATTTGGCATCTTAAGTTAGTCTCCTCTTCAAACCTTTTGGTATATAAACGATCCGTTTTTGCATATACTTTCCAGTCTATATGCCTGGTGCTTTCACCGGAATTATAGAGGTGGTGCTCGGCGAATTCAACCGAAAAACCGTGATAAGGAGATTTGTGAAGTCCGGTGATGAAGCCATCAACCAATTGACGAGCTAAAAAATCGATTTGGCCGCTTTCTTTTACTTTATCAAGGTCTAATTTCATGCAAAAAATAGGAATTTATCCCTAAATCTAGGGAAATCATCTTGTCATAACACAGTATAATACAAAATGTTTCATAATTAATAATGATACGCTTGCATAAAACGTAATTATTATACTATATTTAAATCGGATTTATGTAAAGTACAAGCAAAAAATTAAAACTAAACTACTAGGATTGTGGAAGAGAATAATACTAACGAAAGAGAAGAAATATTTTCCGAAAGAGTAAGAGCGGGGAAGAGGACATATTTCTTTGATGTAAAAGCTACACGTTCGAATGACTATTATCTTACTATTACAGAAAGTAAAAGAAGATATAAGGATGATGGATTTACGTATGAGAAGCATAAGATCTTCCTTTATAAAGAAGATTTTAACAAATTTGTTGATGCGCTAAATAATACGGTAAGTCATGTGAAGGAGGAGTTATTACCAGATGTAGACTTCACACAATTTGATAGAGCATCAGATGAGAGTGAAATTGAAGATAACTCTGAAATAGATACAGAATTGAAATGGGATTAAACCCTGACAGAAACGATAACTAAAGCCCTTGAAGATTTCAAGGGCTTTTTTTTATATTTGATCTATGTTAGGCAAAACCATTTTATACATCCTTATAGCTGTAGCTTTATTCGTTTTACTAGGATGGCTTTTTATCGATATTTTTATTTATACGGCTATTGCTATTGTTGTTAGTAGCATTCTAAGGCCTCTGACCCAATATATAGCCAATACCCAGGTTTATAATATTAAGATTCCAAGGTTAGCGGCGGTTATTTTATCTTATGCGGTTCTTATAGGCTTTCTAACATCGTTCGTAATCTTATTTATACCTCTAATTTCCGAGCAGATTGAGGTGATTTCAGGACTGGATTACAATGACCTTTACGCCCGCCTTAGCATTCCGCTTAGGAATTTTGAATACTTCTTAATCAATAATGATTTAACTACTGAAAAAGAAGGTTTTATAGTGGATAATCTTCAGAATAACATTGTAGAGGTTATTTCCAATGTTCAATTTGGTAATGTTATTAATAACGTAATTGCTGTTACAGGTCAGATCTTGGTTGGAATCTTAGCGGTGAGTTTTATTTCCTTCTTTTTGATTTATGAGATGGGTTCTATGCGCAAAAAGCTCATAGGTTTCATTCCTAATAGATACTTTGAAGTTACTATAGCGGCATACAATAAAATTGAAAGACTGCTATCTAACTACTTGATTGGTCTGTTGTTTCAGATATTCGCAATTTTCAGTATTGCCTCTTTAGGATTAAGCATTTTGGGGATCAAATATGCTTTGACTATTGCATTATTTGCTGCAGTAGCTAATCTTATTCCTTATTTAGGTCCATTACTTGGAGCTTGTTTTGGTGTGATCGTTGGTGTTTCTACGGGTACAGACCTGGTCACAAGTCATCATTATATGTTTTTGATTATAAAGATAGGCTCTGTTTTTGCTACAGTTCAGGTGATAGATAACATATTACTACAGCCATTGATTTTTTCTAAAAGTGTAAAAGCGCATCCTTTGGAAATATTTATAATTATATTTGCAGGCGCTTCCTTAGCAGGCATTCCGGGAATGATCGCTGCTATACCAGTTTACACTGTTATAAGAGTCTCATTCTCAGAGTTATACAATGGCTATAGAAGCTATAGTGTTTTTAAATTACAGAAAAAATAAGTTTTCATGGCTCTTAAATGTGGAATTGTAGGATTACCTAACGTAGGTAAATCGACTCTTTTTAACGCGATATCTAATAATAAAGCAGAAGCTGCAAATTTTCCATTTTGTACTATTGAACCCAATGTTGGTGTTATCACGGTTCCAGATGAAAGGTTAACTGTTCTAGAGGATTTGGTTAACCCACAAAAAGTTATCCCTACTACTATAGAGTTTGTGGATATTGCTGGTCTGGTAAAAGGAGCTAGTAAAGGCGAAGGTCTTGGAAACCAGTTTCTTGCGAACATTAGAGAGGTAGATGCTATTGCTCATGTGGTAAGATGTTTTGTGGATGATAACATTGTTCACGTAGATGGCAAGGTAGATCCCATCACTGATAAAGAAGTTATTGATACTGAGCTACAACTAAAAGACTTAGAATCAATTGATAAGAAGATCTTAAGGATAGAAAAGATTGCCAAAAGTGGAGATGCAAAGGCAAAGAAAGATCTTGAGATTGTTAGGAAATATAAAGCACATTTAGAAGAAGGTAAAAATGCCAGAAGCATTGATCTGGATGCGGATGATAAAAAGGCTGTGGCCGACCTACAGTTATTAACTGCCAAGCCAGTAATATATGTGGCGAACGTGGAAGAAACTGCTCTTCCAAATGGCAACGAATATTCTGAAAGGCTTAAAGAAATGGCTGCTAGCGAAGGCGCTGAAGTAGTGGTGGTATCTGCCTCAATAGAAGCGCAAATCGCTGAGCTAGAGGATGCTGATGAAAGAGCTATGTTCCTGGAAGAGTATAGTTTGAAAGAGTCTGGATTAAACAAGTTGATAAAAGCGGCTTATAGCTTATTGGATTTAATTACTTATTTCACCGCAGGTGTAACTGAAGTAAGAGCCTGGACAATCAAGAAAGGATGGAAAGCTCCGCAGGCGGCGGGAGTAATTCACACTGATTTTGAGAAGGGATTCATTAAGGCTGAGGTAATTAAGCTAGAAAGTTATCAAACCTATAAAACCGAAGTTGCATGTAAGGAAGCAGGTAAAATTGCTATAGAAGGGAAGGAGTATGTAGTGGCTGATGGCGATATTATGCACTTCCGATTCAATGTATAGAATAAAGGCTATAGCACTAAGATGTACCTTCTAATTAATAATTGAAAACATTTTAGTGCTATTGTATTTTACGCTAAAAATAAATGTGACTTGAATTTTTAGATTTATTGATTAAACATTATTTTTATTAAAATATTTTTTCAATATTTAGTGTTCGCCCAAAGTTGGTCTGTTGGTATTTAGATACTCAATATTTTTTTGAAGGATAATTTGTTTGGGGCAGCCTTAATTTTTTTGTCAATAATAAAATCAAGTTGAGAGTTAGAATTATTTTTCTTTTAAAGAATAGGGGGAGTCATGTCCCTTTTCACCACCAATATCTGCTTGCGCAGATGATTAAGGGTATACTTATGAAGGGTGGTGATGAGAAGTACGTACATTACTCGTTTTACAACTTTTCAGGGCTAAAAGGACAAACAAAAGTAAGTAGAAAAGGGCTACATTTTTATTCTGCCAGGGTGACCTTGGTGCTTTCCAGTCCTAATAAGCAGTTTATTGATTACTTCCTGATGAATCTGTTTGATTTTAATCAAGTAGAACTTGGAGGATTATATCTGCAACCTGAAGGTGTAGAGTTAGAGGAAGAAATCGAAATGGAGGATTCAATTAAATTCATCTGTATTTCTCCTTTAGTAATATTGAATTCATCATTTAATGATAATTCGGCTAAGCGCTTTATTCCACCAGATACTGATAATTTTTCAGACTTGCTTTATGAGTCTACCATATCTCGTATGCAGGCGGCTAATATGTATACTGAAGAACAGTTAGCTAGCTTCTACAAATTTCAATTGGTTCCGGATAAAACTTACCTTTCCAGACTTACAGCTGCTCAAAAGAAGTTCGCCAGAATCTACCCTGTGTATGATCAGGATGTGAAATATGAGGTACGTGGTTACACTTTTCCATTCACTCTATATGCCGCTAAGGAGGTGCAGCAGTTTGTGTTTAATTGTGGACTTGGAAGGTTTACACATAAGGGCTTTGGAATGTTGGATGTTGCTAATTCCAACCCAAATAGCAGAGTGTTGAAGTACGAATTTAACTACGCTTAATGAATCAATCTACAGGGTTCATGGTGTATTGGCTGTAGCCGATGAGTAGTTCCGATCTGCTGGATGGAGACTGGTAGTAGACAAATATTTCATAGGTGTTTTCCGTCTGATAGTGATCTCCTTCGAGATAATTTGCCTCGTAATCTTTACTTTGAACCAGATATTGGTAGTTGTAAAAACCCTGTTTTAAAATCATATCAGTAGTATATCGTTGAAGGCTGTTATTGTAGGTCATTTTATTTTTTAGTTCCCAGTTATTCATACTTCCAACCAAGTATATGTCTCCATTAATTTTGTCTGTATCAAGATTGAAGTTTACAGAAAGATAGTCAGACTGAGTGGGGCCGTTTCCGGTATCTGTATTAGCGATGTAGAATTCTCCTTCGATATCATCATATTGAGTGTATGGCTGATAAATCCGAGGTTTATCTAACATTAAATCTGCAGTGGATGGCCTGGTGTTGGCATTTATCCTTTGAACATTTTGACCTGGGTATCGGATAGAACGCATATCAAAAAACCTAAACTCATTTCCAGCAGGAAAACTATTCTCTTCGTTGAAATATTGGTATTCTACCTCTGAAGATGCTTCTCTTATCATATTGGGCTTAATGTTGGTAATGGCATTGTCCCATCTTTGATTTTGTCTTATGACCACCTGAATGCTTGTGCCTGGGTTTTGAATAGGATAGTTTTCATAGTTAATAATGAAATCTAGTTTTTGGCGTTTTCTATCCATAGAGGTGAGGCCTTGAAGATTGCTGGTAAGTCCAATGCCTACTTTATTATCATAAACCATAAATCTATGAGAGAGAATAATATCTGATTCATCTGTGCCGCGGTAAACTACTAAAACGTAATTGCCAGGAACTTTAACATTAGGAACTTTAAATGAATAATGCACATAAGCTATTTTGGTATCCACTGAAAGTTTGTAATTATTTATATTGAACTCGTTGTAGTCATATAGGTAGTTGATTTCCTTGAGTCGGGAAGGAGTCCAGTCTTTATTGCAGTGAATAATCTTGGCTCTATAGTTTTCTTCGCGCTCAACTAAATCATCAAATTCAAGAACAAGGTCGTTGGCCCCTATGAGTGCAACGGCGGGTGAAAGCATGGAAGCATTAGCTCCATACAATAAAACTGTTCTTATTTCAAATTCGTATGTGGCGTTTTTGTATAAAAGTTTCTTGGATTGACTGAATAATTGACTAGATGTGAGGAGTAAAATTGAAAATAATGTGAGGATAGTTCTAATATTCATCTACTTATCGGGAATATTTTTAATTTTGCACTAAGATAATAATTACAACCTATTCAACATAAGCTGTGTCTGTAATAACAAAGCCTTAGGACTTTTATTGTATTAAATGATATCTGAAAAAGAACTTTTACAAGGATGTCGCCAGGGGAAAAGAGAATCTCAAAGGCAGCTCTATGATCTTTATGCAAAAAAGATGATGGTAGTTGCTATGCGATATTCTAAGTTCGATCAGGAGGCTGAAGATATCATTCAAGAGGCTTTTATTAAGATTTTTGATAAAATAAGCACTTTTAGAGGGGAATGTAGACTGGACTTTTGGATAAAAAGGATTGTAGTAAATACTGCTTTAAATCATCAGCGGAGTAAGCTATATCTGTTTCCTATGACAGATATTAATGATGTGAATTTTACTGAGGATAGTGATTTTTCACTAGCTGATTTTAATTTCAAAGAATTACTTAAGATGATTCAGAAATTACCTTCGGGTTGCCAGGCGGTATTTAACCTATATGCTATTGAGGGATACACTCACAAAGAGATAGCTGATACACTTAGCATCAGTGAGGGTACCTCCAAGTCTCAGTATTCAAGGGCTAGAGTTCTTTTAAGAGAACAGTTTAAACAAGAAGACAAACTTAGTTATGGACAAGCAAAATAGATCGGGCTTCGAAGAGCAATGGCTAAATGCTTTTGAGGATGCAGAGGTGGATGTTCCGGATCATGTCTGGGACAAGATTGAACTGGATTTGGTCAATGCAAAAAATGGTGAAATTAGAAGGCGACTGTTCTGGTATCAGATGGTGGCTGCGGCTTCTATTATTTTTGCATTAACGGTTGGTGGCGTATATACTAATAACTGGTACAACCTAAAGCATGATGGAGCTGGACTCAATAATCCAGGAGCCGTTGCTGATAATGCTATTAATGATGAAAGAGCAGGTTCTTCAGAATTAGCTAATGGCTTATCAAATGAATCACCATCTAATATTGAGGATGATAAGAACGCGTCGACGGCTAATAAGGAAGTTGCAGACCAATTGAATTCAGATAATGTTGCTTTACTTGAGCAAAAAAATAATTCCTCAAATGTAAGTTCTGATCAAAGTTTAAAAAACACTCATGATGTTCAGGCAGGCGCTGTAACTCCGGTTGCAGCAAATGATAGCGGAGTGAACGAAGCATCTATAAACGAGGGACTGAATGGCACTGATCAAAATGCTACTTCTGCTGAGTTCAATAATTCTGATTTGAATAATGGCTTTGCCTTTAATCAAAAAGAAAGCAATGGTGCTTTAAACCATTCTGGTGCGAATGAATCTAACGAACATGATAAGATAAATGAAGTCATGAATTTAGATGAAAATAAGACTGAGTTAGTAGCTAATAGTAGCAATAATGCATCTGATAATCAGGTGGTTAATGCTGTGGTTAACGATAATACTTCCAGCGTAAAACCCGAAGTGGTAGCAATAGAGGCTGACAATACATCTATTGCTAATAATTATGCAGCTAATGAGAGTGTAAGCAGGGAGTTGGCATCTGAATCTTTATCTGAGCTTGATAAGCGATTTGAATATTTAGATGTTGATACAGCTATGCTTGATCGTGAAATGAAAATGGTTCCTTGGTATGCATATGTGCCGGTAAAGAGAGCGAAGGATAAGACTAGCAGTGAAGATGGTCTTTGGGCTGATATTGGTGTTTCAGCGGGTAGATTTAATCCTAACATTGGTAGTAGTAATGATCAGGTGCTCGCTAATATGGATTTTGAAGGAAATGGACTAGCTATAAAAAGAAGCCCTAATTTCTCTGAAGAGGCAGTTGGCCAAAGTATGAATGTGGGAGTAAATCTTGGTAAAAGGGTGTCTAGAAAATTGTTGGTGCAAGGTGGTGTAAGCTATTTGCAGCAGCAGGCTACCAGTGTTTCTGATGTTGTAGCTACCAATAATTCTTTTGCTCAGACCAGTAAGAAAGTAACTTCATTTAACAGTATTGACAATGAATCTTCTTCTGATGCGCTGACTATAGAGTTTACAAAACCTTATGAGGTGGTCAATACCTACGAATTAGTGAGTGTACCTTTACAAGCAGGATACATTTTATTGGATAGGAAGTTTAATGTAACTTTATTATCAGGGATAGCTAATAATATTCTCATTAAGAATACTTATGACGGTTCTGATGGTGATATTGAAGATGTTACCGTAGATGCAGGTGATAATTCTCCTTACAAAACGTATCAAATCAGCGGATTGTTAGGGTCTGAATTTAGCTACGAATTGAATAACCACTATACTATTTCACTTTTACCACAGTTACGCCAAGCGTTGACTTCAGTGACAAAAAGTGAGACAGATTATGAGTCAAGACCTACTGTTTTAGAGATAGGTTTCAGATTTAAATATATTTTTTAACTATTCTTCCAACCCTTTCAACTTATAGTGAGTCTATAAGTTGAACTGCAATTTTTTAAACCGACGATTAATATGCGTAAGACAATTATCAGAAGTCTATTTAGAGCTATTTATGTACAAGTTTTATTCTTAATAGGGATGATCATATTAGTAGGGGTCATGCTGTAAAGCTTAGTGCAGTTAAGGAAAAGAAATTAAAGTATGGAAAGTGTTTAGCTTTCCATACTATCAATTTCTTCTGCTTTGGTTTCCCACTCTGAGTTTAGATTCTCTAACTCAGATTTCAATTTTTCATATTTGGTGTTTGCTTCAAGAAGCTTGTCTGGGTTTCCGAATACTTCGGGATCTGCCATTGTTTCTTCTAATTCGCTGGAAGCTTGCTCTAGCTGATCAATCTTTTGTTCAACTTGAGAAAGTTCTCTCTTGAGGGATTGAAGGCGCTTTTCATCTTCAGTTTTGCGAGGTGCAGGAGCTGGTTTTTCTTTTTTCTGTACAGGTGCGGCCGCCACTGTAGTTGGGTTTTTTCTCTCTCCAGTATAAATATTCTTTGTAGGTGCCCAAATACTCTTTTATCTGGTGATCTTCTATATACCAAATTTTATTGGCCACCTTGGATACAAAGTGTCTATTGTGAGAAACAGTAATAAAAGTACCTTGATATTGCTGTAAAGCTTGTATTAAGATGTTCTCTGATTGGAAATCTAAGTGGTTAGTAGGTTCATCAAGTAAGAGGAAGTTGGCTTCTGATATCAACGTTTTAGCTAATGCTACTCTAGACTTTTCACCTCCTGACAGTACTTTGATTTTTTTGAAAACATCTTCATCAGTAAATAGGAAGCATCCTAATACTTGTCTTAGTTGTAGTTCGTTTTTATCAGTTCCGGCCTGCTTGAGCTCATCCAGTATTCCATTATCAACCTTTAATGATTCCAACTGATGCTGTGCATAAAATCCTTTTACAACATTAAAGCCTTGTTCTCTTTTACCGGAAATGGGTTCACTACCATCAATAATTCTTAATAAAGTAGACTTACCTTTTCCGTTGGCACCTATTAGAGCTATTTTATCGCCTCGCTCTATATTGGCGGTGGTATCTTTAAGAATAGTTAGGTCGCCATATGCCTTGCTAATATCCTCAAGTCTAACCACATGTCTACCGGATTTCTGTTTGAATTCAAACTTAAAGTTAACTACAGCATTGGTATCAATAACATCCTCCACTTTATCCATACGGTCAAGGGCTTTAACCCTGGATTGTACTTGTCTTGCTTTAGTAGCTTTAGCTCTGAATTTTTCAATGAATCGTTCAGTTTGTTTTATTTTTTGCTGCTGATTTTCAAAGGCATTTTTTTGAATCTCACTTCTGAGCTCTTTTTCTTCCAAATAGAAATCATAATTGCCTTCATACGAAACTAGCTGCTGCTGAGCTACTTCTACTATTTTATTGATAGTATTATTTAGAAACTCTCTATCGTGAGAAACCACGATTACTGCGCCCTCATAGGTTCTTAAGTAATTTTCAACCCACTCAATGGAAGGCAAGTCAAGGTGGTTAGTAGGCTCATCCAGCATGAGTATAGAGGGCTTCTCTAAAAGAAGTTTAGCCAGCATTACTCTCATTCGCCAACCTCCTGAAAATTCTTTTAGTGGTCTGCTGAGATCATCGGTTTTAAAGCCGATACCTTCTAGTATTTCTTCGGCCTTAGCCTGCATCGAATAACCTTCCAGTCGCTCAAACTTCTCCTGAAGCTTTGTGAGCTTTGTGATTAGGTCATCCGAGTAATCCGTTTCTAACTTTTTTAATATTTTATCAATGGCCTTTTGAGTTTCAACAGCTTCACCAAAGGCCTCCATAGCCACCGAAAGAATGCTGTCCTCAGTTTGATAGGAGAGAAGATCCTGGTTTAGGAAGCCAATGGTGCATTCATTACTTTTACTAATGTCTCCACCATCAGCCTGATAATTACCATTGATCAATTTGAGTAATGTAGACTTACCAGCACCGTTAAGACCAATAAGGCCTATTTTGTCTTTAGGTTTAATGTGTAAAGAAGCTTCCTGATAAAGCGCTCTTCCACCAATAAAATAAGAAAGGTTATTAATAGATAACATAGTGCAAAGTTATCTTTTGATCAATACATAATGAACCTTAAAGTATTTTACTTTTGTAAATTATTTTAAGTAACCTGAATATTAGCTTATGAAAAATGTAATTATAATCAGCCTCTTAGTGCTAAGTATAGCCGCATGTAACTCTCCGGATAGCTCAAAAAGTGAGCAGTCAGACACTACATCAGTGGCAGAAAGTAGTCCTAAAGAAGGTTTAGATAGAGTTAATCTACCCTCTGGATTTAAAATAGAGGAATTTGCAGATGTAGAAAATGCGCGCTCTATGGCTTTGAGTCCTTCAGGCGTGGTCTATGTAGGAACCAGGGCAGAGGATAAAGTTTACGCGTTGAAGGATGAAGATGGAGATGGTAAGGCTGAGAAGAAATATGTTCTGGCAGAGGGATTAAGCTCTCCCAATGGGGTGGCCTTTAAAGATGGAGATCTTTATGTGGCAGAAATCAGCAGGATATTAAAATTCAGCGATATTGAAAATCATCTTGATAACCCGCCTGCATATGAGGTGGTTTATGATCAGTATCCTACAGAAGGACATCACGGATGGAAATATATTGCTTTTGGCCCTGATGGTAAGTTATACGTGCCTGTAGGTGCTCCTTGCAATATATGCGAACGTGAAGAGGAAATTTTCGCTAGTATTACTAGAATTAACCCTGATGGTTCAGGTTTGGAAATAGTGGCAAAGGGAGTGAGAAATACAGTTGGGTTTGGTTGGAAGCCTGACACTAAGGAGCTATGGTTTACTGATAACGGAAGGGATAACATGGGAGATAACTATCCTCCAGGAGAGTTGAATAAAGTAACAAAAAAAGGTGATCATTTTGGTTTTCCTTATTGCCATGGAGGTGATATAGCTGATCCTGAGTTTGGTGACAAATATCCATGTTCTGATTTTGTGCCTCCTGTCTGGAAATTCGATGCGCATACAGCTAACCTCGGTTTTGTGTTCTATACTGGTGATATGTTTCCTGAGGAATACAAAGGCGATATTATAGTGGCGCAGCATGGTTCATGGAACAGATCTAAGAAAATTGGTTATAGACTTATGCATGTTTCTATTGATGGCGATAGAGCAGTAGAATCAGAGGTATTTGCCGATGGCTGGTTGAACGATTCAACACAATCTAATTGGGGAAGACCTGTAGACGTGATTCAGCTAGAGGATGGATCAATTTTGGTGTCTGATGATTTCGGGAATAAGGTTTATAGAATTTACTACGAAGGATAATGATTGAACCCCATTCTTGAATTAATAAAAAGAATGGGGTTTATTTTTTCTTTTTATACAGTCCGTCGAATCCTACCTTCCAGCTTTCTCTATTATCAAAAGAATTTTCTATTAGCTGTCTCACAGAGCCATCTTCATTTTGGCTGAAAGTCATCCGGGAAAGGTAAGTCTGTCCATCTGGTTTCATCCTTTCGCATTCAAACTGTAGCATGCTCGGTGATTTGGCTACTTCAGTAAACTCCATGACATCACCAGCGCTGCCTACCCATGACTGATGCCATTTTTTGTCTAGCGGGTTATAGTAATTGATACTCTGACCACAATATTGGCCAGGCGTAGTATAGTTTTCATGAATGGCGCAGCCTCCTTTGGCTTTAGTTACTATATTGGTTCCTACCTGTTTATCATTCGAGTAGACAGACCATTCACCTAGCCAAAAATTGAAATGATGATATATGCTATCCTTTTCGCATGGAGAGGTTTGTTGGGCGAAGCAGTAAAGGCTAAGGTGCAGTACGGTCGTGATTAGAAATAACTTTTTCATTGTTAGCATCAAATTTTCTTTTACCCATGAGTAAATCAAAGAATAATATAAAGTCTGAAGCCAGGCTGTAGGCCGGATATTGAAAAGTGGCTGGTTTGTTTCTCTCAAAGAAAAAATGACCTACCCAGGCGAATCCGTAACCTACAAAAGGAATAGCTAAAAACAACCACCAATTTTGGGTGAAAATTGCGATAAAAAGGGTGATGAATACCAGAAAGGTGCCGATGAAATGAAGAATTCTACACGTTTTATCTTTATGTTCCGAAAGGTAAAACGGGTAGAATTCTTTCAGTGAGTGATAATGTTTTTCCATAATAAATTAATCATGAGGTAATTATAAGTTACACAATCATGACTAATTATAAAAGGACTAATAAGCTTCAGCTTCTATAGGATCTGAAAGTGTTTTCATAAAGGCAATAATTGCCTGTTGATCCTCATTAGAAAGGCTCAAGGAGTCAAACGGTAAAGTCTGATATTCTACGTTAAAGCCCAGACCATTTCCTCCACCTTTGTTATAAAAATCCATAACCTCTTCCAGCGTGGTGTAGGCACCATTATGCATGTATGGTGCGGTATATTCTACATTTCTTATGGTTGGGGTTTTGAACATATATTTATGAACATCCTCTTTATAGGCATTGTAAAAACCTATATCATTATCTAAACTTTTGTTTGTGGCATCTTCAGGTACACCTAGAATTTCTCTTTCTGTGTCAGAGTAAACGGGAGGTACGGTGCCATTGAATAGCGGCACAAAATGGCATGATGCACACAAGGCTTTACCCATAAATAAATTCATGCCCTGAACCTCTTGATCGCTAAAGGTTGACTCCTCATTTCGCATATTGCGGTCAAATTTGGAATTGAAGCTGTTGAGTGAGCTGACATATGAAGAAATGGCTTTGATGATATCATAATTATCATTTCTTACTCTTCCAAACACCTCATTCATTTGTCTGGCATATGTAGAGTCATCTAGAATTTCGGTAGAGATTTGGTGTACTTCACTATTAAATTCTCTCTTGTTAACAAATACATTATTTATTTGCTGCTCCATGTTTTCAGACCTTGCATCCCAGAAGAATCTTCGTTGGAAGATAGAATTGATGAGGGTAGGAGTGTTTCTTTCTAATTCTACCTGATTGTTGTCTACGGCTTTGGCTAACTGATCGCTATAAGCATACTCAGGAATATGACAACTTACACAAGCTGTTTTTCCATTTTTTGAAAGTTTGGGATCTAAAAAGAGTTGTTTACCCAGCCTAATTTTGGCGTCCGACGGCTCTCGATTAGCTGATGATCTAAAATTATCAATGTTGAATGTGTTTTCTTCAAAAAAAGTAGGTGAATTTAGGTTCAATGCTGTGCTGTGATCATCTTTCCATAAGCCGCTTGCTTTACGTACTTCAAGCCATGTTCTGGTTATAGGGTTAAATTTTTCTCTTATGAATTTATATCTGTTAAATGTTTTAAAGTCATTGTTTTCAGCGAGATAGCTCATCGCTTCTTCAATGCTTGACTGTAGTTTCTGATCTAATGAGTTATCAATAGATTGAATAGTGTCTGAAAGGGTATGAATATATATGGTTTTAAAGGAATTTAAAGAACTCATAGCTTCTTCTAGACCAATTTGAGCGGTGGGAGTGTCAAAACCTGTGATGCTCCAGCTTAGGATGTTTAAAAGCTGATATTCAGATGAAATGAAATACCTCTTTGGTATGAATGGTGTATTGGCCGTTTGTTTTTTAAGTGTATTTAGAAATCCGATAGTTACATTTATTTCATATTCGAATTGCTTTGGGTTGTAATCCTCTGAGAATATGTGTTCTGCCATAATTTGAAAACCAACCGGGGGCAATACTTTTCCATTGTCTTCTCGGAAAACGGGCAGGGCAGGACCATTTACTTTTCTCGCAGCTTCTTCCTGTATATATAGAGCGTAATGTTCTACATTCTTAAAATACTTGCGAGCGGCTTTTAGAAGGTTTTTATTTTCATCTGTAGAGTTAGTAGCACTTAGCCTTTGAAGGTTGCTTATGCAACTATCATACTGGGCAGAGGCATATGATTGAAAAAACTCAAGATGTGAATTTGTGTCTTTGCTATTATGACAAGAGACCAGAGTGATCACTGTCATCACTAGAAGAAGTCTAAGTGAGTAAGTTTGTTTCATACTTCAGATTTATTAAAACGAGAAAAGTGGACTCTTTTCAGGAGTCCACTTTTATTAGGATATTGATTTAGGAGTTGACTTATCTTGGTAAACCTCTAAGAATGACGATTTGAGATCCTTGATTGTCTTCACAGTCAGGGCAATCATCTCCATCTAAACCTTCGAAGTTTTCGCTTCTCCAGTAGTGAGGCTGTATGGATAAAAGGAATACATCAGGAACACCGATTTTGTCAGATATATCGATTAAAGCTCCGAATTCACCGCTATTATGAGCGTCTCCATCTTCTGTAAGGTCATTTCTTTCTACTAGCTCAAGTACCACCTTAGGGTTCTCACCGTTTAGGTTAGACTGATAGATGTATGACGGGTGACCTCTATCAAATGAATTTGGATCTTCCTGAATATATATGAAATTTTCAGTAACACAGATGTTATCAGGGCTTTGTAACATAGCCAGGTTTCCATCATTGTTGTTAGTGTTAGTATTCCCGCTGATGATCTGTGTCAATTTACCAGTCATAGGAGACTCTTCATCTAACTCTAATTTATAAACAGTGCCCCAGTCATTATAAGTACCAGCACCAGGACCTCTACCAGTAACGTTAAAATATACTATTCTAGATGCTTCTTCAGATCCTTTTCCGTAGTCCACGTCTTCAACTCTCATGAATTGTAAAGCATGAGCATTGATAGATGCTGTTTCATATTCTCCATGCGTGCTAACCTCAGGAGCAGATACTTGAGCAAATTCTACATCATAAGTAACTCCAAAGTCTAAGTCACCCTCGTTGCTAGATTCTGTAGCATCCTTTAGTCTCAAAACATAAACCTCACCGTCTTCCAGGTCAGCATCGGAAGCATCAGATTTGTACATTACTAATTGACCTTCAGAACCACTAGAATCATCATCACCACCGATGATAACTGTTGATCCGCTGTAAGCATCTTTAGGAAGTGGAACTGCATTTTCCCATGAAAACTGACCTAACGCAGGTAAGCCAAAATCAGCTGTCGGGGTAGGAGTTTCAATATAAGGATCAATACCTTTTACAATGTTGTGAATGCTTTCAGAAGCAGAAAGGAATATATCTTTATCACCACCATGGATTGCAGCTTCCCACATAGTAGCTGAACATTGTCTCGCGAAATCAGCAACTCCTGAATTTAATAGATAATCACCTTTAACAGGATTAAGGTTCTCATCTAATCTGATTCTAGCTACAGAGTAATGGTCTTCGCAGTTTACCAAGAAAATATATCCATCTCCATCTTTAACTAAACCAGATCCATCAGCAGAACCCGCAAGATGAAAACCATCTACATTATCAATAGTGCTTATTAAAGAATAGGCATTTATATAATTGAACTGTGGCTTGATAGAAACAAGAGGAGATAAGTTAGACTTATTGGCAAACATTTGATCAGTCTGCACAATGTTAATAGTGGTGTCGTTGTGAATGATGATAGTGGTGTCATTATTCACAACAATAGTAGTGTCATTGTTAATGATTTCTGTTACCTCCGTAATTTCATCTTTACAACTGGCTATCACACCTAGGATAGCTATAGCAATGATTACTAAGTAATTGTTTTTGAGTCTCATAAATGGGTTGATTTCGTTGATTTTATTTTACTGCAAATCAACGAAACGGAGTTTGCCCTATGTTTAACGCAAAAAATAGATTGGGTTAAGAAAAAACCTCATATTAAACGTTTGATAATATGAGGTTTATATTTTGTTGAAATTAATTTAATTGTAATTTAACACTACTTCACTGAGACCCAGGAATCGAATATTTTCTGCTGATCTGGGGTGAGATTATCCATTCTTTTAAGTTGATACTTCCCATTTTCATCAGAATTTAGTTTCAAACCAGCATATCCAAGAAACGTTTTATAATCAAGAGGTTCCGTAGTGTAGATGTACTTGAAAAACTGATCTAAATTGGAGGAGGCATATTTTTCACATACTTCCCTCAGTTCTTCTTCAGTAAAGCCTCTATTTTTCTTTATATAAAATTCATTATATAAATATCTCATCACATCATCTAAAGAGAATTGATTATTAGTTTCATGCCTAATTTTAAAGTCAAGGAATAAACCTACTATCGGACCTTTCTGGTAATAGGAGATGCCTTTATCCTCTTTGTTGTCCGTTTGCCCGAAGGGACCGTCTTGCCATGTTTCATAGCTGGCAGATGCCAGTGACTGGTATATTTTTCCTGGGTCATTTTCATAAGCCGTAACGTTATTGGAAAAGGCTTTCAAGAGCTCTTCTTCAGAACACAGATTGGCCCTTTTCACCATTAAATATTCATAGTAGACAGAAAGACCTTCTGAAACCCATAACATATTAGTTCTATTTGGCTGATTATAATCAAAAGGTCCTAATTCTACTGGTCTAATTCGCTTTACATTGTAATGATGAAAATACTCATGAGAAAGAAAGAATAGTGTTTTGAGCTTCCCATCTCTAGTTTTTAGACTGTTACCAGAAAAACTTACCGTGGTGGAGTTAAGATGTTCTATACCACCTCTACCTGCACCAATACCAATAAATGAATAATGTTCATAAGGTATATCACCAATCATATTAGACGTAACTTCAATAATCTTTTTGAGATCATCCATGAAATCTTGCTCATTAAAATCACCCATATTATACCCCGAGAAATAATGAGGTATTCCCTTTATTTCAAAAGAAGGTAGGTGTTTTAAGTTACCAATGAGAATAGGGCTGTCATATAGAACATCGTAATTAGGTGCAGTATAAGTATTCTCCTTGATTTCGGTAAGCCCAGTGGCAATATCTTTCCATTGACTTGGTTTATCAACTTGAATAGTTATGTTACTTTCCAGTTTGCCTTTTGGGAAAATAAAAAGTGCACCTGGAATGATATAGCCTCTTTCTTCATCAAGATAAGATTCAGCTACAAATTCCTTTTCAGTTAATACATCATAAGAGAGCTTTAAGGATGAAAGCTTCTTAGTGTCAACAAGCCATGAGTTTTTGCCAATTTTACTTATGCCAATTTTTTTATCCCCTTCATAAGCAACTATATTCTGAATTCTATCTGGAAAATCCATGATTTGGTAATATCCAGGAGTCCAAACTGGCAGGTTAAATATGGCAGAATCCATTTTTAGATTTTTGCACATCATCTCAATATGAAAAGTGTGGGATGATGGATTCGCCATAGAAACCGTGTAAGAGATATCTGGGTTTTTAGCCAGTGCAGATACACTGAATACTCCGCTGAGAATTGCAATTATTATGGTTTTTCTCATGTATTAACTCTTAATATCAGCATACTTCGCCACTTCTTCTTCCGTAATTGTAGCTCCAGACATGATTATAAGTCTTTCTACCACATTTCTTAGCTCACGAATGTTGCCTGTCCAGTCATGAGATTGAAGCAGGGTAATGGCTTTAGGAGAAACATCCTTTGGTTTGGTGCCGTATTCCATAGCTATGTCATTCAGGAATTTCCCAACTAAAAGAGGGATGTCGTCCTTGCGGTCTCTCAAGGCAGGGACCTTGATCAAAATAACACTAAGTCTATGGTATAAATCTTCTCTGAATTTGTTTTCTGCTATTTCCGCTTTTAAGTCCTTATTAGTAGCGGCAACTATTCTTACATTTACCTTAATTTCTTTATCACCACCTACTCTGGTAATCTTATTTTCCTGCAAGGCGCGAAGCACTTTGGCTTGAGCAGATAAACTCATGTCACCTATTTCATCAAGAAACAGAGTGCCACTATTGGCCTGTTCAAATTTGCCGATACGCTGCTTTACCGCAGATGTAAAAGCCCCTTTTTCATGACCGAAAAGCTCACTTTCGATTAGTTCAGAAGGTATTGCTGCACAGTTTACCTCTACCAAAGGTCCTTTAGAACGATTGCTTTTTTCATGTATCCATTTGGCTACCAGCTCTTTACCAGTTCCGTTTTCACCAGTAACTAATACACGGGCTTCAGTAGGGGCCACTTTTTCAATGGTTTCTTTTACCTGTGAAATTGCCTCAGATTCACCTACAATATCAAAGGTTTTAGATATCTTCTTTTTGAGAACTTTGGTTTCATTCACAAGGGTAGACTTGTCCAAAGCATTCCTTAAAGTCACTAAAAGTCTATTAAGATCTGGTGGCTTTTGAATAAAATCGTAAGCACCTTTTTTAGTAGCTTCTACAGCAGTTTCAATAGTGCCATGAGCACTGATCATGATAAACTGGGTGTCAACTCCTTGTTCCACGGCCTTTTCAAGTACTTCAAGGCCATCCATTTTGGGCATTTTTATATCACATAATGCAGCGTCGAACTTCTCTTTGGTGAGCTTCTTAAGGCCTTCTTCACCATTTTTAGCTTCATCTACATCATACTTTTCATACTCTAAAATTTCTTTTAGCGTATTTCTGATGCTTTGCTCATCATCAATGATTAATATCTTTGGCATATTATATTCTTTATAAAATAACAATGCCACCATCTCAAAGTTTGAGAATGATGGCATTGCTAAAATAGTAAAAAAATATAAGTCTATAAGCCGGGTTCTGTCACCGATAAATCGGGCCTTATCATTTATCTAGCCTTTACATCACTATAAAGATCCATCGATCTACCCGTTATACCTACAAAGAATAGGACGAGCCGCCCCACTGCCCTAAGGCAAGTATAACATATTTGATCTTTCAGCTCGTAAGGTTTACCGTGCCCCCGCAGTCACCATTGGGGCGGTGAGCTCTTACCTCACCTTTTCACCTTTTCCCTGGCAGAACCAAGGTAGTTTGTTTTCTGTGGCACTGTCTGTACTTTTCCGTAGAAAAGCCCTTCCCGTTAGGAAGTACGATGCCCTACGCTGCCCGGACTTTCCTCTTCTTACGAAGCGATAAGGCAACTTATATTTAAGGCAAAACTACGTAATTAATGATTAAAGTAAAGTTGTTTCTATAGCTCGTTGTTTTAGTGAACGTCTTCGCCGGTTAGCTTAAACTCATATTCATCAGCCACATTGGCTACTTCCTGAATGATTTCCTTCAGTATCTCTTCTGTGGCACTATCCACAAAATTCGAGGCTTCTACATTAATGTAGTTGTCAGAAATGACAAAGCGAGAGTGGATGAGGTTGGAGTTTTCTTCCAAAAGGCCTCTTAAGTCCATTTTCTCTTCTAGCTGGCATACTTTAGACACGAATTCGATACTTAGTCGGTCGAACCTTGGGCTGTATTTAAGTTTACCTAATACAGTTTGAAAACGTTCATCGCTAAGTGGAACAATAATAATTGAGGTTTTACTGTCGTATTCGGAATATTCGCCGCCAATTTCATCTGCGTAAGATTGCATGAATGCATTAAGATCCATTTTCTAATTCCGTTTTGGTTAAGAGAATGAATTTATAAAAAATTTCACTTTTTAGTAGATAAAATGGAATTTTAATTCTTGTCTATTAAGTGCTAGAGTAGGGGAAGGTATTTTTATCATGCTCACTACGTAAAGTAAAGAGTTGATAAACTTAGACTTAGATTCATATTCACTAAAATCCAGATCTATAGAAAGATAGTACTGTCGGGATGAATGATAGCCTAATTCCTGATTTTGATCTTCACTGGCTGCCACCATGCCTGTAGCTCCGTAGCCCACTGCCAGGTTGAGCCACTTCGGGAAGTTGCCATGAATGAATTTAGAGAGGTTAGCAGAAAGCCAATAAGTCTGGCCGTTATAGTCTTTCAGCATTTGCTCTGGCAGATTACTACCTAGTACATTAGGACGTAGATCAGCGTATCCAGATTTTCTAAAGGATATTTTAGGTTGTAATCTGATCTCCCCCCACAGCTTTTGTTGCCCATAGAAGAATAATGTCCCGGATGAGTTGGCAATTAGATCTCCATAAGAGGCTCCATAGGCACTGGAAAAGCCATCAAATATTTCTATTGGCGTCATCACAATTACACTGGTAAGTGCACCCCACAGTTCGGCCTTTTTATTTGAAACACCTGCCCACTGAAGAATGTGATGACTTCCAGAAGAGATGTGAAATGCTGAGTAGAAATGTCCTACTTTGTCTACCTGATTCCATTCATGGTTATCATTAAAAAAGTGAAAGGATTCCCTTTCAAAATCTGAGTACCAAAGCCTATCTAACCCAACCAGAGTTACTGCATAGGCGCCCGCAGAGGTGATAATCAGAGGTTTGAGCCGCCTGTTTTGATGTAACGTATCCTGGGCATTAGCCAAACTTGAAATACTAACGAGAAGGAGTGTTAGATATTTAATTAGACCCATCGTCCTCATCTCTTACGCCTTCTTTGTTAACAGTATCGTCCTTAGTGTCGTCCTCATTTTCCTCGTCTTCTTCATTCTCATCCTGCTTGTTTTGCTTTCGCTTCTTGTCTCCTTTAGAAAATAATTCTTTGAGTTCATCAAAGCTCTGGGTGTGGGTGATGCTAAAGCCTGTAGTTATGGTGTTTCTATTTTCGTCAGTCGGGTTAATGGGGTTGTAGTTAGTTCGGTTATACATTTTAGCTTTGAATTTGCCATCAGGGGTTAAAATGTATTCAAGAGTCCAGTCACCCGCTATGCTGGAAATATCGGTGCCACTGGTTTGATTGCCGAAGCCACCATTTCTTGTTACCCTTAGTCTTCCATCCAAAAAGGTGTAGCTGAGTCTTAGTTGGAAAGTGTTGTAGGCTTCTTCATCAAATTTATCGAAGTCGACATCCAGATCTATTTCCAGGTTTTCATCTACCTGAGTGATCCAATAGCTGAGCTGATTAGAAAGTAATTCACTCACACTACTGGTAATGGAACCTCCCGTGTTAAATGATTGAAGCGGTGAGAATCTCCTCAAAACAATTAAGCTAAATACCTGACGCTTAAGTTCTTGTTCATCGATGCTGTTCTTAAATTTTAGGAATTCAAATTCAAGATCTACGTCTGGCCTCTCGGCTACTTTTATATTTCTAGGCAAGTTGGTGGATAAAATATCAAAGTTTACCATAGGAGATAAAAGTGGACCATCTATGTCCAGATATACTTTTACCGGGTACTTTCGCTTTAGCTCTACTACCTCTTCATATACTTTGTCTGTTTCCTGCTGCACTAGCAATGGTAAGAAGGATGCCAGCTGATTGTAGGTAGCCTTTATATCCAGAATACCTTTGTAAGGGTCTCCATACCAGGTAATTCGGCTGTTAGGGAGTATTTCAAATTCCTTATTAATGATGCTATATAAGGTGAAGTTATAACCACCTTCCTGAATGACATAATCACCAAACATATTAAAATCACCTTTGGTGTCTATTTGTAGCTTGATATCGCCATTTCCACGACCTCTGATAATATCTCCTGATTTAATATCAAAAATGATTTCGCAATACGCATCAGGGGTTATATTCAAATCGAAATTAAGCTTAAGGCCATTTAAGTCTACCTTTCCAATGTTTTCAATTACCTGGGTTCGGGTAGTGTCTTCAAAATCAACAAAATTGATATACTCTTCTTTTTCTATGCTTTCAGAATCTCCGATTGGAATAAATATTCTGGTCCCTTTCTCACTGGTGGCTTGAGCATTAATACTCATATTGTTAATAGGGCCAATGAAATCTACTGTGCCTGAAGCTATTCCTGTTCCATAGAAAAGGTCGTTATCAGTGCTGCTGGTGTTGAGTACCATAAAATTGTTTAGCGAGCCATTAAGGTTGATGGCGAAATCTTTGAAGTTAGAATGGTAAAAGTAACCGTCTACAGTGGCATTCTGATTTCGACTATCTTTTACAGCCACATTTCTGAAGCCTATTTTATTCTGCTCGAAATAAAAGCCTCCTTCCAGTGAATAGTTAGTATTCAGGTAGTTGACGTGAAGCTTAGCGTCGTTAAGTAGGCCTTCTCCATTAATGATGGGCTCATAAGGAGTGCCTGTGATGAGTAATGTGCCGGTGGCTGTTCCGTCTATCTCTGTAAAGAAGCTGTTAAAAAATGGCTCTAAGGCATTGATTTCAGTGTTTTTAAGTTCTGCTCTTACATTTAAGGGGTCTTTCTCCTTGTCAGGAGAGTAGTTGCCGTTAATAGAGAGGATATTTTTCTTCAGTCTGTTTACAAGTAGTTTTAAGTTGAATAATTTCTCTTCATTATCCCATGAATTGACGCCTTCGATATTACCAATCAGGAAATCTTCAATAGTAAAATCTCTGATCTTTACATCGCTCTCTATTCGCATATCCTCATAATAATTTTGAATATCTGCTTTTCCAATTACCAGACCTGCCAGGTTCTTGGACAGTACAGAGTTCAAGTTCTCAAGGTGAACACTATCTACCCTAATTGAAAGAATGTCATCAGGGTTGTGAGAGATTTTGCCATCGGCAGATATGCTTTGATAATTGTTGAATATTCGCAGATCATCTACCACAATACTATCATTGGTAATGGATATTAGGTTGTCTTTGTCGAGCACCCAAAATTTATCAAGGATTTGAAGATCAGAGGGTAACAGTTTTATAAGAGTCAGATCTGGTTCGAAATCAATGGCTCCAAACAGTCTTGCATAGTTGGCATATTTCACCTGGTCAATATCAAATTCAAAATCAATATGCTTATTATTCCAGATGGCTTCCATAATGAGGTTACGCGTTTCTATACCTGAGATCACCTGATTTTGAGAGTTAACGTAACCCATGGCAAGTACATTGGTGCTGTCAGATATTTTGGAAACGTTGATCTGTAGTTCTGAATCTATGTATTCATCTTCTTTGTAAATCAAAGAATCGAAGTGCGTATTTATGGATAAGATAGAAGTGTAACCACCGACTATATTTCCTGTAATGGGCTCTAAATCAGAAATATATAGGTCAGGATAAAAGAGTTGTAAAATCGGATTTGGGTCTTTTAGGTCAATGCTGTATTCTAATTTATAGTCTTTATGATCCGTATCGTCTTTTTGAGCATAGTAGCGTTTAATGGCCTCTTTGTCGTTTTGAAGGTTAAGTTTATATTCTTTTAAAAGGGTTTTAAAGTCGTTGTATACTACGGTGAAATCAAAAATTCCGTTAATTTTTGTATCTACCAAATCTGTTTCCAAAGTGACCTGCCGAATGCCCTGTTTCTTTTCAGAAACTATCTGTAGTGAATCTACATACAGAGATTGGCCATTGTATATGACCTGAGAGTGATGTAAATCAGCAATTCCAATGATGCTATCTAGCTGAAGTCCACGGGCATTTACATTGATCTCGCTGGAAATGAATAAGTCCTTCTTAGAGATGTTCAATGGCTTAAAAAAGGCAGTGTCCAGATCAGCCTCTACGTTGAAAATGTTTATTCCTTTTCTTAAATCGATAGAGCCAGTGGTGGTTAGTTTCAAGTTAGGATCATTTATTTTCATGAATCCCTGGAAGAATTCTTTAGCGAAGCGGGCATCAGTTTGTACGTTAGAATATTCATAACCATTTATGCCTATTTTATCTATCTTACCCTTCAGGTCAAAATTGGCGTCTTCAAGAGTGAAGCCTTTACCCTTAATTTCTCCACGTAGAGATACGTTTTGAAACAGCTTATTACCTGAGTAACCACCGAGGTCAAACTCTTCCATGATGAGTTTACCACTGTAATCTGACTGGTTGATATCTTCTTCCAGCTTGAGGTTAATATCCGATGTAATGCGTCCATACGTGGTGAAAAAGTCTCCATTGGCTACAAAGTCATTTGGGAAACCTAAAAACTCAGCACTAAAGCTTATCCTGTCAAAAGGGCTGAGACGTGCATAGGTTTTCTTCTTCACATAATCCTTAAGGTCTGTCACTCTCACGTATGAGTTGCTGAGGTCAAAGTTTATAAAGGTCTCTGCTATGTTTGGCAATCCATCCATCCTGATGGTACCTTTTAAAGCGGTGCCTTGGCCGAATTTAAGGTTGGCGTTATCAAAGGTAAAAGAAGAGATCCTTCCATTGAAGTTGCCACTGAGCTGATAAATATCTCTAACACCCCTCATAGGCGATGCGAATAGTGCTAAATCAGAACTATGAACGATGGTATTATTCAGATGGGCATCAATTCTAACTTTGGTGTTAAAATCACTGAGGTCTCTGGTGCTGGAGTATTTAAAAATAACAGAATCTCGGATGGTACTTTGCCCTACCTTGGCTTTCAGGTCAAGAAACTCCATGGAGCTTTGAGATACTCGAAATTTAGTCGTGAATTCCTTCACTTTTAGTTGAGTAACGCTATCATTCAGGCTTAACTGAGTAACATTTAATTCTAATGTATCCGCAATGGAAGTAAGGTTGTTAAACTCACCGTTAATATTAGCAAGGGTGAAATGATTATAATCAAACAGATCTTCTAATGAGTCCTTTTTAGGGTCATGGTAAGAAAAACGCGCATTGATAAGCGACACATGGTCTGCTGAAATAAAGACTCTTCCGGCGGATTGCTGTTCGGCCTGCTTTCTGAGCCTTCTTATCAATTCATTGATATTTAAAGTCTCCAGTGTATCATTTACAATTATCTTAGTAAGATAGACATCAGCATTTTGCAGGGTGATGTTATCAATGTTGTGCTCTTCCTTATTGATTAAGGCTTTAATGTCAAAATCTATGTGTATTTCATCTGCCCCAATGAGCTGATTATCATCTAGATCTATCACGTGCAGACCGTCTATTTGAATTTCATCAAACCAGTCGATAGCAATGCGTTCTATGGAAATATCGTAGCCTGTGAGCTCAGAATAGTGTTTTGATATATAGCTGACCAGTTTGGTTTGGATATAGGGAAACTGTATTGCGCCAGCCGCTATGACCAATAGTAGAAAAAGTGAGAGTATAAGCCAAAGTATTGTTTTAACAATACGTTTTTTAATAACTTGCGCCAAATTTGAT
Organism: Fulvivirga ligni; assembly: GCF_021389935.1. Taxonomy (NCBI): domain Bacteria; kingdom Pseudomonadati; phylum Bacteroidota; class Cytophagia; order Cytophagales; family Fulvivirgaceae; genus Fulvivirga; species Fulvivirga ligni. The sequence goes on along the minus strand of NZ_CP089979.1, from coordinate 5,084,971 downwards.
TATTAAATGAACCCCACTATACTTGCTATAGAATCATCATGCGATGAAACTTCTGCTGCAATTATTAAAAACGGCAAAGTACTTAATAATATTATTGCTACACAATCGGTTCACGAAAAATATGGTGGCGTGGTGCCAGAATTAGCATCAAGAGCTCATCAACAGAACATTGTGCCAGTAATAGCAGAGGCTTTAGAAACCGCAGGAGTAGATAAGAAGGAGTTGGATGCCATAGCATTTACACGTGGTCCTGGTCTACTGGGAGCACTTTTGGTTGGTACTTCCTTTGCTAAATCAATGGCCTTAAGCCTGAATATACCACTAATAGAGGTAAATCACATGCAGGCGCACATACTGGCCCATTTTATAGATGACCCTAAGCCCTCGTTTCCCTTCCTCTGCTTAACGGTAAGTGGAGGCCACACCCAGCTGGTGGTAGTGAAGAGTGCTTTAGAGATGGAGGTAATTGGTGAAACGCAGGACGACGCTGTAGGGGAGGCCTTCGATAAATCTGCCAAACTTCTGGATCTTCCTTATCCGGGTGGTCCACTAATTGATAAATATGCTGCCATGGGCAACCCAGATGCCTATGATTTTCCAAATACGGAAATGCCAGGATTGAATTATTCATTCAGCGGTATAAAAACGGCATTCTTATATTTTCTTCGAGATAATAAGAAAAAGAACCTCAATTTTATTGAGGAAAACCTTTATGACATCTGTGCCAGCCTTCAGAAGGCATTAATACGCATGCTCATGCAAAAGCTGAAGCGTGCCAGTAATGAAACGGGCATCAGAGAGATAGCTATTGCAGGTGGTGTTTCTGCTAACAGCGGTCTGAGAACAGAGCTTGATAATCTGGCTAAAGATAAGGGCTGGAATGTATACGTGCCTGACTTTCAATATTGCACCGATAACGCTGGTATGATTGCTATTGCGGCACATTTTAAATATCTTAATAAACAGTTCAGTGAGTTAGATATTAGCCCTATGGCTAGAATGAAGATTTAATTTCATGAAAAACATATTTCAGCCTGGCGATATCAAAATGTATAGCAAAGAGATATTGCCAGATGATGTGGCCTCATTTCACGGTGAAGTGGTTCACTACGTGTGTTCTACTTTCACTTTAGCCAGAGAGATAGAATATGCATCACGACTGTTCGTGCTGGAAATGAAGGATGATGATGAGGAGGGAATAGGTACTCAACTGGAAATTAAACATTTATCTCCTGCTTTCGTTGGACAGAAAATCGATATCTCCGTAACTATAAAGTCATTACAAAAGAATGAACTTATATGCGATTATGAGGTTAAAGTAGGAGATAGGCTAATAGCGACAGGAATTACCGGTCAAAAGATTTTAAAAAAAGATCGCATAAAAGAGATTTTTTCTACCTTTGAGTGATTATGACGAAAGAAAAGACAAGATTTTCTAATAATATTAATATAAAGAACCGAAAAGCCAGGTATGAGTATGAGTTTATAGATACTTTTATAGCTGGTATGGCGTTGAAGGGTACTGAGATAAAATCCATCAGAGAGGGTAAAGTGAATTTGCTAGATGGATACTGCTTTTTCAGTAAAGGAGAGTTGTTTGCCAAAGGCATTCACATTACGCCATATGCCCAGGGTTCTTTCTATAACCATGATTCTAATCGTGAAAGAAAGCTTTTGTTAAAGAAAAAAGAGTTAGACAGACTTGAGACTAAAATGACAGAGAAAGGTCTAACTATTATTCCTAGCAGGCTTTTCATTAATGATCGTGGTTTGGCCAAGTTAGAAATAGCGCTGGCTAAGGGTAAAAAACTGCATGATAAGAGGGACAGCATCAAAGAAAAAGACGTAAAAAGAGAACTAGAAAAAATAAAATACTGATCTACTATGGAAATAGAAGAAAAAGGTATTTGCAGGCTTAGTGTTGTTCCGGTAAGAAAAGAAGGTAGTGACAAGAGTGAAATTGTTACTGAATTACTTTTTGGAGAGCACTATACGGTAACTGAAGTATCTAAAGATAAAAAGTGGCTTAAAATATTAATCCATTTTGATAAATACGAAGGTTGGTTAGATGCCAAGCAGCATACCCGCATTTCAGATGAGTATTTTAATCAGATTAATAATGTAGATTATAAAATCTGTACAGAGCTGTCTTCCAGCATATTATATAAAAAACATCAGCTGCCTATCGTGATGGGTAGCATCTTGCCTATCTCTACCAATGAAATTTTTAAGGTGGAGGAGCAGCTGGCTTTTAATGGTGAAAGCAAAAGCCTGAGTCAGAAGCGAGAATTTGATTTTCTAAAGCAAATAGCCTGTAAATATCTTAATGCACCTTACTTGTGGGGTGGTCGTTCTCCGTTTGGTATTGACTGCTCAGGGTTTACTCAAATCATTTTTAGAATTTGCGGATATACCTTGCCGCGGGATTCGTCTCAGCAGGTAAAGGCAGGAAGTGCCGTAGCCTCAGTGGAAGAATCTAAGCCAGGAGATCTGGCGTTTTTCCAAAATGACAAGGGTACCATCATCCATGTTGGCTTAATTCTTAACCAAAAAGATATCATTCATGCATCAGGAATGGTGCGTATAGACACCCTTGATGAACAAGGAATTCTGAACAAAGAAACCAATACATACTCGCACCAATTATCTTCAATAAGGCGAATTATTAAAGATTAAATTATCCTCTGCCTTTGCTTTCATAAAGGATACGGCTTAACTTAAGAGGATGAACCGTAAGGTGTTAGTTTTAAACCAGGATTTTAGTCCTATTTCGGTATGTACAGTTCAGCGAGCCTTTCTTCTTACCTACACTAAGAAAACGGAGTTAGTGGCTTCTGCCAATGGGCATAAGCTTCATTCTGTGTCGCAGAGTTTTCCAATGCCTTCGGTTATTCGCTTAATCAGATACGTACATGTGCCTTATAAGGGGGTAGCGCTTACCCGCCAAAACGTGTTCAAGAGAGATGGCTTTGCCTGCCAATATTGTGGAACGCGCAAAGACCTCACCCTCGATCATGTTATCCCTCGCTCAAAAGGAGGTAAGTCTACCTGGAATAATTTGGTGACCGCATGTAAGCGATGTAACACCCGAAAAGGCGATAATAGCCCTGAAGAGGTGGGAATAATGCTCAAAATCGTTCCATTCAGGCCTAACTATGTCATGTTCCTCAGAGATTTCTCCGGATTTCATGGTGGCGAATGGATACCTTTCTTAAAATCGAAGCGCAATTAGATATTAGAATGTTAGTGTGAATTCTGTGAATTCGTTAGGCTCAGAGTCTACACTCAGTGATCCATTATGTAGCTGCATGATCTGCCGCGAAAGACTCAGTCCAATGCCGGAGCCACGCTTCTTAGTGGAATAGAACGGTATGAAAATCTGATCTAAAGCTTCTCTTATTATACCTGGGCCATTGTCTCTTACTGAAATAATAATGTTGCTATTTGAATCTGTATAAGCAGATACGGCTACTGTTGGTTTTTCCGTTTCCTCCAGCGCTTCAATGGCATTTTTTATGAGATTGATAAGCACTTGCTCTATTAACTCTTCATCTATATTAAGCTCCAGACTTTCATCGTTCACTTCGCAGGAGTAATGAACATTGGCCTTTTTAATCTCTACTTTCATCAACTGTGAAATGTGCTCCAACAGGTGGCTCACTTTTATAACCTTCACCTGAGGCAAAGGAATGGACGTGTAATCTCGGTAGGCATCAATGAACTTTATCAGGCCCTGGCTTCTGCCTTCTATGGTACCCAGACCGTCCTGTAGGTCTTCTACCGTTTCTTCAATCAATGTATAATGATCCTCCTGCTTGGTTAAGTCCTCCATAAGAATGTCTTTCATGGTGGAGGTGAGTGACGCAATTGGGGTAATGCTATTCATGATCTCATGTCTGAGCACGCGCGTTAAGTTTTGCCAGGCTTCTAGTTCTTTCTTTTGAAGTTCTGGTTGAATGTTTTGTAGCGCAACCAGCTTAATCTTTTTGCCTCGCAGAATAAGTTCGGTTGCATGCACGGCGAGTTGTACATCTCCTTCACTGCGGAATAAGGTGCTTTTGCCGGTGGGCAAGTCAAACAAAACTTTATAAAGGCGAGACTGCTTGGCAATGAGCTCTTCAATGTTGCGGAGCTGATCTACTTTTAGAAAGCGCTTGGCTGTAGCATTCATTAACTCTACTTTGCCATGATCATCAAAAGACATAAGTCCAGTACTTACATGCTCTACAACCGTATGCAGATATTGAAGGTGCTCTTCTTTTTCAGAGCGAGCTTTTCTGAAGGCCTCCAGTACCTCGTTAAACGCCTGATTAAGGTCTTTAAAACTTTGGCCTAATTTGTTATCAGACGAGAAGCCAGAGGCGAAATCTGAATACTTTACAGATTCCAGAAATCTGGTGAGCTTCCGGTTAGTGTTAGAAATAAAGTGAAAGATCTCAATCAGCTCTAGCAACACAATGATACCAATGATGAGACCTGTAATAAAGAGTGTGGAAGACTGAATGCAATAAGTGAAAATAGCCATAGTGATACCCAAAAGGATAACTCTAAGAGCTACTTTAAATCTAAAATCCTTATAGACCATACTTTTCTAATCTTCTATAGAGTGATGATCTGGTTAGGCCTAGCTCTGAAGCCGCCTGGGTAATATTTCCGTTGTATTTCTTAAGCACTTTTCTTATCAGGATTTTTTCTACGTCTTCCAGTTTAAATTGATCCAGCATTACATTTTCACCTTCCATGCTGTTTTGCGGCTGCGCGTTAAAGTTAAAATCTTCTGGCTGAAGTACCTGAGATCCGCTCATAATTACGGCACGTTCTATGGCATGTTGTAATTCTCTAATGTTTCCCGGCCAGCTGTGCTTCTGCATTCTGCTGGTGGCTCCATCACTAATCTTCAGTGCTGGTTTGCCATATTTCTGTGAGTATTGTTTTAGAAAATGTTCTGCCAATAGCGGTATATCTTCCAGTCTATCTCGTAGTGGAGGTAGTTCTATTTCAATGGTGTTGATGCGGTAAAGTAAATCTTGCCTGAACTTATTGTCTTTCACCATATCATACAGCGGCATGTTAGTGGCGCAGACTAAGCGGATATCAATATTTACTTCTTTGTTTGATCCTACACGGCTTACCCTTCGGTTCTGAATGGCAGTGAGCAGCTTGGCTTGAAGTGGCAGGGACAGGTTGCCTATTTCATCTAAAAATAAGGTTCCATTGTTGGCAATTTCAAAACGACCGGCTCTATCTTCCTTGGCATCTGTAAATGAACCCTTCTTATGCCCAAAAAGCTCACTTTCAAATAGTGTTTCGCTAACTGAACCTAAATCTACATTAACGAAAACCTGATCTTTACGACCTGAATTGTTATGTATAGCTCTGGCAACCAATTCTTTACCGGTTCCATTCTCTCCTAGAATCAAAACATTGGCATCCGTAGCAGCTACACGGTCTATAGTTTCGAATACTCTTCTGATGGCCGGGCTTTGACCTATGATATTCTCATACTTCGAGTTAATCTGCAGGTTGATTTCCTTTTGCTTGGTCATAAGGTCTTCCACCTGTTGTAAGCTTTGCCTTAATTTCATAGCAGAGAAAAGAGTGGCTAGTAATTTTTCATTCTCCCATGGTTTTAAAACGAAGTCTGTAGCTCCGGCCTTTATGGCTTTTACGGCCATCTGTACATCACCATAAGCTGTAATTAGCACCACTACTGCAGACGGATCTATTTCAAGGATCTTCTCCAACCAATAATATCCTTCCTTACCACTACTTACATCTTTAGTGAAATTCATGTCCAGCAAGATCACATCATAGTCATCATTGGTGATGAGGGCAGGTATGGATTGAGGGTTTTTCTCCAGATCTACCTGCGCAAAATGACGCTTTAAGAAAATTTTCGCTGCCTTTAATAAGTCTTCATTGTCATCAACAATAAGTATGCGGCCTATCTTTTCACTTTTTTCAACCATGTGTACATGAATTAATTTATAATATGCTGATTACTAGGCAAAGTTGATACCTCTTTGGCGTTCACAATGACTCATAATTAAAGAATGCCTTGTTATTCAGCTTATTGAGGCATTATGTTAATTAAATTTTAATCAGCTCACAATATTATCGTTCACTTTATTGTTCGGTGGCGGACGATCACGTTCATGAATGAACGTAGGCGGACTAGGCGACCGGTCATAAATATGCCCTGAGAGGGGTTAGGGGTATTTGGCACACTTGTTGGCAAATGAGATTTCGAACTCAAATAAATAAGTCTGAATGGACCGGAAAATCAAGAAAAAGAAGTGGACACTTAAAAAGTTAGCCACGATCGGTGGAGCCGCTGTAGTAGTAGGCTTTATATTCTATCTTTTGGTATTTGCTGATAGAAGATCCAAACTGAAAGTAGAGAAAGATAAAATCACTATATCATCAGTGAAAAGGGGAATATTTCAGGAAAGGATACCTCAGACCGGAACCGTAGAACCGAGCGTTACCTTCTACCTTGATGCCATTGAAGGTGGTAACATCAAGAAGGTATACAAAGAAAGTGGAGCAATGCTTGAAAAAGGCGATGTCATAGTGGAGCTATCTAACCTTAACAGAGAGCTGAGCGTACTTTCTCAAGAAGCAGGTTTGAACGAAAGTATCAACCGTGTTCGCCAGACCAGACTTTCTCTGGAACAGAATGACTTGCAGCAGCAACAAACTCTGGCTCAGATAGATAACGAGCTCGCTAAGCTAAAGCCTCAGTATGACAGACAGAAAATGTTATATGGTAAGAAGCTGATCAGCAAGCAGGAGTTTGAGCAGACAGAAGCAGATTATAACTATAACCTTAAGCGTAGAAAGATTACTTATACCAGCTATAAGAATGATTCATTATCTCGTGTGAGACAGCTTACTCAGCTGAACCGTTCTGAAAGAAGAATGACTCAGAGTTTAGAAGGCGTTGGTCAGATCTTGGATAACCTTACCATTAAGTCACCAATAAACGGTCAGCTTTCAACACCTCCTTTGTTTGAAGGTCAGGCGGTGAGTCAGGGGCAGAGGCTTGGTCAGGTAGATAAGATTGGAAGTTATAAGGTGAGAGTTCCTATAGATGAACTTTACCTACCTAGAATTTCTACCGGCTTAAATGCTACTACCACTTTTGCTAATAAGGATTACAAACTGGTGATCACTTACATATACCCGACTATTACTAACGGTAGATTTGAAGTAGATATGGAGTTTGAAGGTGATTCTCCGGAAGGAATAAGAAGAGGTCAATCCTTAAGATTAAGAATTGAATTAGGTCAGTCTTCAGAAGAATTACTATTACCTGTAGGTGGCTTTTACAAAGATACTGGTGGTAACTGGGTGTTTGTAGTAAGTGAAGATGGTTCTTCTGCGGAACGTAGAAAAATAAGACTTGGGCGTAAAAACCCTGAGAACTTCGAAGTGCTGGAAGGCTTAAAGCCGGGTGAAAAGGTAATTACCTCCAGCTATGATAACTTCGGTGATAATGAAGTACTTGTGTTAAATTAAAGATATAAAAGGTCAAAAACTCAAAATTTAAATTTAAACCTATGTCCATGATAAAAATTAAAAATCTCCAAAAGGTTTATACTACAGATGAGGTAGAAACTACTGCTCTGAACAGTATAAACATAGAAATTAAAGAAGGTGAATTCGTTGCCATTATGGGGCCTTCTGGTTGTGGTAAATCAACCCTTCTAAATATTTTAGGTTTATTAGATAACCCTAGCGATGGTGAATATCACTTTGGAGAGCATGAGGTTTCTGATTACTCTGAAAGACAGAGAGCACAGTTGAGAAAAGGATCTATCGGGTTCGTATTCCAAAGCTTTAACCTGATAGATGAGCTTACTGTATTTGAAAACGTAGAGCTTCCACTTCTTTATTTAAAAGTGCCATCTGCTGAGCGTAAACAAAGAGTAGAAGAGGTTTTAGAGAGAATGAATATCATGCATAGAAGAAATCATTTCCCTCAGCAGCTTTCTGGTGGTCAGCAGCAGCGTGTGGCTATTGCCAGAGCTATAGTGGCTAAACCAAGTGTAATTCTGGCGGATGAGCCTACTGGTAACCTTGATTCTGCTAACGGTGAAGAAGTAATGAAGCTTTTAGCTGAGTTGAATGAAGAGGGTACAACAATCATCATGGTGACTCACTCTCCTTATGATGCTAATTATGCGCACCGAATCATCAACTTATTCGATGGTAAAGTGGTAACTGAAAATATCAAAGAGCAATTTCATATTTAAAAAGATAAAGAGAATTTTTTAACAAGGCTTAACCATAAGCTCGGGTAAGGGATTCTCTTTCTTTTTATGGTCTTACTTGGTAATGCAAGGTACTATACAAAATAATTTCTTCCGTTCAAGCAACCTTCAGGCTTAGTCTTTAGTCTTTGGTTTAATTCCACACTCCTAAATCTTACCGACATGTTAAAAAACTACCTTAAAATCACCTTTCGTAGCCTTTGGAAAAGTAAAGTATTCGTACTCATTAATGTTTTGGGTATGGGTGTTTCCATGGCTTGCTGTATTGTAGCCTACCTTAATTATACATTCAATACTGATTTTGATAAGCAGCATGTAAATGCCAGCGAAATTTATAGGGTGGATTTTGTTAGAGATTTTCAGGGCAATATCACAAATAATGGTATTGCTCCTCAGCCGTTAGCGAATTCGGTGAGAGATGAACTGACTGGAGTGGAGGAGGTGGTGAGCTGCTTGCCAGTTTATGCCAACATTAGAATCAATGACGACCTTTTCGCTACAGATATCCTTTATGCTGACGAAGGGTTTCTAAACACTTTTACCTTTCCACTGATAAGTGGGGTAAAGACCGATCTTTCAGATAAGTCGAAAATCTTTATAAGTGACAAGGTGGCGGAGAAGTATTTTGGAGATGGGGAAGCTCTGGGAAAGCAAATCACTCACATTCTGGATAGTGGAACTCAAGAATATGTGGTGGCTGGGGTATTTGAAAAAATGCCTTCTAACTCCAGCTTTCAGTTCGATGCAGTTACTCTAATGGATAACTATGCCACCACTGTGCAGCGCAAACCTCTAGAAGACTGGACCCGATGGAATGTTATGTTCTTGCAGGTGCCTGATAAAGGGGATATTCCGGCTATCGAAAATCAGCTGCAAAAATATGTGCCCATCCAAAATAAAGCCCGCGAAGACTTTAAGGTGACGTCTTTCTATCTGGAGCCTTTCGAAGGAATGGCTGTACGGGCAGAGCGAGATGATATGCGTAATCATTGGTTTAGGAATAGTTTGCCTACTCCTGCCGTGTTTGCACCTATGATCATGTCTTTTCTCATTTTGCTGATAGCTATTTCCAATTTTACCAATACTTCCATAGCTATTTCAAGCAGAAGGTTGAAGGAGATAGGAATTAGAAAGGTGATGGGAAGCCGTAAGGGACAGGTAATCGCTCAGTTTTTATTGGAGAATGTTACCCTGTGTTTGCTATCTGCTATTGTAGCCTTAATCATGGCCGAAGTTCTGGCTCCGGCTTACAGCCAAATGTGGGATTTTGTGGATCTTGATCTTAATTATCTCACTAACGCCAGGTTCTTGCTCTTCATGTTTGGTCTATTGATCCTGACAGGTATTCTGGCCGGTAGCTACCCTGCTTTTTATATCAGCAAGTTCGAGGCAACCAGTATTTTGAAGGGGACTTTCAAATTTGGAGGTACTAACTGGCTAACTAAGGCGCTTTTGTGTATGCAGTTTAGCATCTCTCTTATTGCACTTATTGCAGCTGTGGCGTTCATTCAAAATGCTAATTATCAGAAAGAGTTCGATTTTGGATTTGAAAAGGATGGTATCATTTACACCTTCATTAATGGTAAACAAGAGTTCGAAGCTTACAAAAATCAATTATCTAAGAATGAGCAGATTACAGCCATAGGAGGCACCAAGCATCATATTTTTTCGTCAATAGCGAATGACCCTGTCAAATATAATTCCCTTGAATTTGAAACTGACATCATGGAGGTGGATTATGACTATATGGACATCATGGGCATGACGCTGGTTGAAGGAAGGAAGTTCAATAAAGACTCTGAAACTGATAGAAAGGAATCAGTCATCATTAACGAAACCCTGGCTGCCGAATTGGGTTTAGATGAGCCCCTGGGAGCCAAGCTGGTATGGGCTGATACCGTGCCGCTTTATGTGGTGGGCGTTGTGAAAGATTATTACTCCAGCGGCCTTTGGGAAGAGATCGATCCCACCATATTACGTTTAAATAAAGAAGAGGAAATAAGCCGCATCATTGTAAAGGCAAAAGTTTCTGACCTGAAAGAGGTAAATGAATTTATGGCTGCGGAGTGGAAGGAGTTATTTCCTAACCGCATGTATAATGCAGTATTCATGGACAGCGATAGTAAAGAGGCCAGCAATGTGAATGACAACATCCTAAAGCTATTCATTTTTCTTGGTCTGGTAGCTACTTTGCTTTCGGCCAGCGGCTTGTTCAGCATGGTATCCTTAAATATTATCAAGAAAATGAAAGAGATAGGGGTGAGGAAAGTGTTGGGAGCCTCGGTGTCTAACATAGCTTATAATCTTAATTTCCAGTTTTACATTATTCTATTTATAGCAGCCATTTTAGGGTCATTGGCCAGCTTTTATTTTATAGATTCTTTAATGGCGAGCATCTGGAAGTTTTATCAGCATACCAATGTGCTTACTTTTCTCATTGGCATTGTGCTGATATTAATTGTTTCATCTCTCACAATAGGGTCAAAAGTGTTTAATGCAGCTTCCATGAATCCGGTGGATACGCTGCGAGATGAATAATTTTTCAAACGGCTGTAACATATTGAAACTTATGTAGTCTAACCAGTAAGGTCAAAAACTCAAACAACAACACAACATGCTTACTAACTATCTTAAAGTTGCTTTACGCAACATGAGGAAACATAAACTGTTTTCCGTTATCAATATCCTGGGGCTCACCATAGGTATAGCCGGCACACTATTTATCATCATGTACATTCAGGATGAGCTCGGTTATGATCATTTCAACGAAAAAGGTGATAGAATTTACCGCGTAAACCTACATGGGAAGCTGGCTGGGCAAGATATACATACCACCAGCACTTGCTATCCGCTTTATAAGGCCATGGTGGAGGAGATTCCGGAAGTAGAGCAAGCCACCCGGGTGAATGATATGGGCGAATGGATATTCAGATACGAAGACAAGGCTTTTAAGGAAGAGAAAGTGATGACAGCTGACTCAAACTTCTTTAATATTTTCAGCTATGAGTTGCTAAAGGGAAATCCAAAAACAGCTTTAATGGAACCCAATAGCATGGTGATTTCAGCTTCTTTAGCCACCAAATATTTTGGAGAAGATAACCCGCTGGATAAGACCATGTCTATCGGTAATGATAAGTCAAACTACAAGGTTACTGGTGTATTTGCTGACGTGCCAAGTAATTCACACTTGAAATTCAACGCATTACTTTCATCAAGTACTTTTAGCTGGATGAATGATAATCAATGGCTTAGCAATAGCCTCTGGACTTATTACGTGATCAGCGAAGGTGCCGATCCTGCCGATGTGGATCGTAAAATGGATCCTATTTTAGAGAAAAATGTCACTCCTGCCTTTGTAGAGTTTCTGGGCAAGTCATTAGAAGAGTTTAGAAGTGAAGGTGGTATTTATAATTATTGGAGCCTTCCATTATATGATATACACTTGAAATCCTCTTTGCAAGATGAACCAGAGCCGCCGGGCAGCATGAGCTACATCTGGATCATGAGTATTATTGGTGTGTTTATCATGGTAATAGCCTGTATCAACTTCATGAACCTGACCACCGCTAAATCAGCAGGTCGTGCTAAAGAAGTAGGGCTGAGGAAAACCCTCGGTTCACTAAGAAGTACCTTAATAGGTCAGTTTCTAACTGAATCAGTGGCTTATGCCGTGATTGCAGCGCTACTAGCTGTAGTAGTAGCTTATTTTCTGATGCCGCTTTTTAATGAAATATCTGGTAAGCAGTTGGTTATTAGTGATTTATTGAATTTAAGCCTGCTGGGTATTTTACTTGCCATTATCGTTTTTGTAGGCTTACTGGCAGGCAGCTATCCTGCTTTGTACCTCACCTCATTTAAAATAACAGAGGTTTTAAAAGGCAAATTAAAGGCCGGGATGAAGAGTGGAGGCATTAGAAGTTTTCTGGTGACATTCCAATTTTGGATTTCCATTGTACTGATCATCTGTACTGCTATTGTTTATCAGCAGCTGAAATATGTGCAGAACCAGAACCTGGGATTTGATAAAGAACATATTCTCATGATTGAGGACGCCAGCAGACTGGATAAAAATCAGGTTTCTTTCAAAAACGAATTGATGAGTAACACCGCCATAGCCGGAGCCAGTTATTCTAATAACACCGTTCCCGGAGTGAACAATACTACCATTTTCCGTGCGGCAGGAGATGAGGCTGACCATATTATGGCTACCTATTATGTGGATTATGAACATCTGAAAACCCTTGATTTAGAAATGAAAGAAGGCCGATTCTTCGATCTTAACTTCCCTTCAGATTCTAATGCCGTGGTGATCAACGAAGCGGCAGTAAAAGAGCTGGGCTGGACAGATCCTTTAAGCGAAAAATTGATTGACTTTAATTCAGATTCAGCTATATACAGAAATGTGGTAGGTGTGGTGAAAGACTTCAATTTCGAGAGTTTAAAGTTTAATGTAAGGCCATTGGTGCTTCGCTTTACCAATACAGGTAACATCCTTTATGTACGATTTGCCGGTGAAGACCCAGCCAACATGGTTGCCAGCATCACTGATACCTGGGATAAATACATGACCGGTGATCCATTATCTTACTCATTTTTGGATGAAGATTATGATGCCCTGTTTAGAGCAGAACAAAGGTTAGGTCAGGTGTTTACAGTCTTCACAGTACTAGCCATTTTTATTGCCTGTTTGGGCTTATTCGGCCTGGCAGCCTTCACGGCAGAGCAGCGCACCAAAGAAATAGGCATCAGAAAAGTACTGGGTGCCAGCGTCTGGAGCATCACTTCGCTGATGTCTGCTGAGTTTACCAAGCTGGTAATCATAGCCTTTGTACTGGCCGTCTACCCCGCCTACTACGTCATGGATCGATGGCTGGAAGGCTTCGCCAACAAAACCGAGATCACCTTCTGGGTATTCCTCCTCGGCGGCCTGGCAGCACTGCTCATCTCCTGGCTCACCGTGAGCTACCAATCCCTCAAAGCCGCCAGGGTAGATCCTGTGAGGTCTTTAAAGTATGAGTAGGGTTTTTGGAAAAGGAGTTTGGAACCACCTGTAAGGGTGGTTTTTTTGTTTTATAGCCACTAGCTATCTTAGCTCACCTCATGAAGAATTGTAATTAATATATTAGTAAATGTTTAGATGGAAAGTAATGCTATTGATATGGTTGATCATATTTACTTTTTCCTGTGATCAAATGGATCAGGAAGACTTTGAGATCCAAGGTTCCTGGCAATGGATAAAAGGGGATTATGAACTATACTACGGAGTAGGTTGTGTTGATTTTGATAGAACAGAAAACCCGTTTATCATTCACATCAATGACTCAACCATTCAGGATGATCTGGGGGTTATATATCATGAAGATTTTAACTTATCTATGAACTATGAATGGCCATATAGCCAAATAGGAAATTTACTAGAAGTTTATAATGCAGACCGAAATCTTGTTGACACTCTGGAAATAGTATTATCAACGTCAGATTCGTTAGTAATCAAAAGCCAAAACGGACGTAGTTATTATAGCAGATACCATCCAAAACTGTATAAAAATAAGGTTAACCGAATAATAATTAATGTTCAAGATGGTCAGGCATATTGTCCGGATTATAACCTTGAAATTAACTTGTCTGCTCCTTCTTATATTCGTATTAATAACGGTGTGGCCAGAAAGTTTGAGGATGAATTTTTAAAGGAATATGTGTATAGAAAAGTGAGTGAAATGGATTTAGCTTCTTTGAATGGTGTTGATCAATTTAATATAATAACAGATTCTCATTCTAGATATGCGTCCTTCTTTTTTTTAAACAATACTGATACTGTTAAAAATGTTAATATTACCAGTGCTTATGGTCCTACCAATTTAAAAAAGATACTTTTAAGTGTTGATGCTGTTGTAAAGGCCAGTGATCAGAATACTGAGGATTGAACAGATAATGAAAAATGTTAGAAATAAAGATGGTGATGAAGTATTAACTATCAGCAGGGGCCATTAAGTTAACCGAAATGAAAAAATACCTAAACAAAATAACCTTTATTTATGGTTTATGCTTTTATCTGTTTAATGCCATATCTGTATTTCTATTTAGTGTAAAATTTGGAGAAACAGGACGGGTAAATTTTTTTGGGTTTTTAGTTAGTAGTATTTTCTATGTTTTACCCTTCACTTTGTTGGATTTTTTAGTGGTAGGAATTATTTCTTCAATATTATTAAGAATATTATTTTACGAAAAACTGTTTTTATTGATTTTTCCGTTACTGTTCATTGCTTTAATTGATCTGTTTATATTTAGATCATATTTTAACATTAATGATGTTAGTATGACTTTAATTAGGTTCGGTATAATATGGGTTTGCTTCTTGATATTCCCGATTATACTGGTGTTTTTCAAGGGAAAAGCAGATAATATACATTAGCTGTTCTGCCAGTTTCCAGCTAGGTCTTTCCATCTAGCGAGCGTAGCGAGGCAGATAGGACTAAGCAGTTCCTGATTTGTTCTTATGATCATATGTAAATGGCTTGGCATCAAACACCATGCATTGATGACCAAACCTTTGCTGTGCTGGCAATATTTTAAGGAATCTATGATAAGATGCTTAAATTCTTTTCTGGTAAAAAGGTCTATCCAATGAACTATAGAAAGTGTGACAAAATACATTCCTTCCGGATCATCAAATTTATATTTCTCTGACATGTTTAGAAGTTAGAAATATTAATTGATTTTCCTGATATTGAGAGCATGAGTATTTTCACTAATAATTACATATTAGGAAAGGTAAAACGGACGCGTTACGCTTTCGCTAAACGCGCCCGAACGGAGATTGATGGTATTTATGATGAAGAGGGAAATCTTGCCGTTAATCAGATTCTGGTGATCGAGGGAGTATTTACAGGAGGGAAATCTGAACAAGATGGGATTACCTATGGGAATGATGAAAATCAGCTTCCAATTCCTGAAGGGAGATACGAGATTTTGGACTATAATAGTGATAGCCCAGGTCATCAAGGTTGGTATAGAGTTGATGCAATTGACAATAACCTAAGGAATGATATTTATGATGATAGTAGCGTTAAAAATAAGAATGGTGATACAAGAAGGAATTTTAGAGCTCACATTGGTGGGTTAAGTTGGGGATGCATCACTTTTGATAGGAATAATGAAAATGCAGTCAAGGGGTATAATGTATTTTCTAAAATATTAGAAAATACAAGTACAAGGCAAGTAAGAGATCGGATGGGTTTAAAAAATCGTTTGGGCTTAACTAATACGAGTGTAACAAGATATGGAACGGTAAAAGTTAAATAGTGAAAAATATAAAATTATATACTTTAGTAACCATACTTAGTTTAGGATTAGTTTCTTGTATGACAGATTGTAATTGTCCCAATGCTATAAAAGTGCACGATGCATTTAAAGCGGAAATAGATGAACAAGAATATTGTAGCTTGCTAAATAAGTCGTTAGCAGGAGATTCTTTATCGTTTAGAAATTTAATAGGTTATTCAGTTGATGGAGGGCTTATGCTTGATCATAGCTCTCATATTAGCAAGTTGGTAAAAATGATTGGACGTGAACAAATATGTATATGGATTTCGACAGGTTCAATTGATAGCAATCTTTTAAATGAAGTATTGGATTTTAATAGTTACCATTCTTTCTCAAAGGAAGAATACGATATATATTTCACGTCTGAATCAAAATTTAAATGTGATTTTTAAATTCTAAATAATCGAAAGCCTTGCAGAGATGTGAGGCTTTTTTATTGCGAGAGTTGTTTTTGCATATCCTTTTGAAAGATAAAAGCCTTTAACATGGCTTTAATGGCTTCACGGTCTTTGTCATCGAGAGCCTGCGCCCCGTTAGCGCGCGTTTAGCGATAGCTTAACGCGTGCCTAACCACTGCTGACTAACCTATTAACTCCACCTCCAACCAGCCCTCATGTCACAAAAATCTCTGGCAGAACTATACCAATAATATTCTGCCTCATCTACAAATTCTGCAGCCACAGGATATTTCTCTGACATGTTCAGAAGTTAGAAATATTAATTGATTTTCCTGATATTGAAAGTATTGGTATTTTTACTAATAATTACATATGAGGAAGGTAAAAACGGACGCGTTACGCTTTCGCTAAACGCGCCCGAACGTGTGTCTTGTCCTACAATAGGAGAATGTTCCAGCGAGATTTTCCGCAGCTTCTACCTCCTTTCCGTCACCCTCGCTAGCGCAAGTGTCCACTTGTGCCTTCTTGCAGTAAAATCCTCCAACTGGCATTGCAAATGCCAAGCTCTACAAATCCTCGTAAAAAAAGAGGATTAGAGATTATGCACTTATGGCCTTCAATTTGGCCATTATCCTAATTTCAAATAACTTGCTGCCTAAAATCAAAAACTGTAAAATTTTATGAAAAAATATTTCGTCCTGGGTTTTTTATTTTTACTTTTTTCATGCGATTCAGATGATGAGCCTTCTGCTGTATTAGGTAGTATAATTTTTGATGGTAAAGAATATAGCATTACGCAAGGCATAGCAGGTGCTGGCAGTGAAAATAATACGCATAATGAACTTGGTTTTTTAGTAACTAATAGAAACAATCTGTTTCTAGACTTTTTATTGTTATCACCTGGTGCTGAGCATTTTACTCCCGGTACTTTTGCATTTAAAATCAACAGTGATGTAAAAGAGGATGATTTTTATTTCAATGATGCATCTTTTTTGCTTGATAATAACGGAGATGGTGATTACATCGATGAGAATGATATTGACATGGTGGTTACTGGAGGAACTATTACTGTGGCTGGAGATGAAGATAGCTACCTAATAACTTTTGACCTTGATTTATATGGAGGCAAGAGTTTAACAGGTGGCGTTTCAGGTGCATTCGAGTTTTGGGAATAGTAAGTGATTTGCATGGTTTTGAAGGCGCAAGTGTCCACTTGTGCCTTCTTACATTGAAAATCTCCAACTGGCATGGCAAATGCTAAGCTCTACAAATTCTAGTTATAAACGAGGACTAGTTGTGAAGAATATTGTTATTTACCATATTAAATTAAGACCAATGTTGAAATCTCCATATTTTCATTGTCGTTCGATTATATTGTTTTGTCTGGCACTGGGATTTCTTTTTTCTTGCAACAGCGTCGGAGAGAAGGAATCATTAGAAGAGCGTGCTTTAAGTTATTTTATAGAAAAGATTTACAACTCAGAGTCATTGATTGATCCTATAGAATTAATCAATGGAAAAGACTCTACTAGTCATTATTATGTATATGAGGATGGCCTTGAGGTTATTCCGCATTTACCAGATTATTTTACGAAAACTAACATACTGAAAGGGTTTAGATTTTATTCGTCAGGAGAGGTATTTAACTTTACAAAGTTGCCAATCCATCCTGATTCCATTAGCTATTATTATTCGGACATTGACGAAGCTAATCTGCCATTTGGTGAAGCGGTTAGAGAGAATGAAGATAGTTTAAAAAAACAAGTTGATTTGCTATATCCAATATCAAAAATTGATTCCTATTACAAATTCAACGAGTTGAATTTACCAAAGAGCTTCTATATATCTGTATGCAAGTCGATTATACGTGATAATAGATCCTATGTTCAAATTTCTTGCGTTGGTCCGCAGGAAGGTTTCATATATGAGAAGTATAATTTTTTCATTGTATTTGACTCTGAAAATAGGGTTGAAGATTGGTTTATTACAGTAAGTGAGTAATTCAGGTTGTCAAAACTGGCGCAAGTGTCCACTTGTAGTTTCGTTAATTATCAACAACCAAATGGCATTACAAATGCCCATCTCTACAAATCCTCAATATAAACGAGGATTAGGTGTACATTATAATCGACTATAATGATGGCAGGAGGCCGACTATTAGTTTAATGATCTAAAGCAGTACTGCCATGCTAAGCATGGCGGGAACGGGCGTTATGATTAAAATAAAACAAAATGAAAAAGTATATATTTATCCTACTAGTATTATTCATCAATCTTGCCTGTAGCTCCACTGAAAAAACTGAGAGCCGAAGTGAAATAAATATAGACCTAACAGTTTCTTATGATCTTCTAAAAGAGTATGGTTATGTAGATAACGACTCATTAAGGGAACTTCACAAATTTGAGAATGGAGTTAATATAATTTATTCATATTTACCTAATTATGAGGTAATTATGTCTAAAACAATTCATTTAATTGGTGTAGATAGTACATCAGCAATGGCTTGGATTAAAGATAACGGAGGAGTTCTCGCATCAGATTTAGAGAAGGTTTGTAACCGAGTTTGCAAATACCGATGTTTTATTAGAGACAAATCCTCTGGATTAATATTAATAGGTTTGCTTTATAAAAATAGCCTTTCTTTAAGTTTTGAATATCCTGATACACCTAATTATACAAGAACTAAATTTCGAACAATTGGTAAGGATTATGTTTCTATTGATTATCCCAAGCAGAATATGGTTTATAAAAGATTTGATTGATCTAGCCCCCGCTGGCGCAAGTGTCCACTTGTGCCTTCTTACATTGAAAATCTCCAACTGGTATTACAAATGCATATCTCTACAAATCCTCGTTATAAACGAGGATTAGGTGTGTCGGCTATTAGAATTCTCTTAAAAAATGTGAATGATCACTTTGCGCCTAAAGATTAGCATCTGCCCTTCTCACAGGGAGAAGGGCCAGGGTATGCGGACCCCTAATGCTAATTTAGTCGGTTAAGCTCCTCTTCTGAACCAGTTTTTCTATTGGTGTTTTTCTTTATTTGGTCAGTGCCAAATGGTATGGTCAGGGTTAGTCTAACCACAGGACCTTCTATGTCCAGCTCAAAATTATAATAGGTGTTGGGTAGCACATCCTCAGTGTGTATTGGCCATCGGGAGCCAGTGTCTAGCAAGTCATACACACTCAGGCTTAAGATGCTGCCTGCGGTAAATTCTTTCCTTATGCCCAGGTTAAGATCCCATAACGATGGAGTGATGGTGAGCCCCTGATAAGTAGTAGTATAAAAATTGCCCGAAAGGTCTACACTAAAGTTTTTAGGCAGCTTAAAGTTTTGAGATACACTCAGGGAGGCGCTATAGTGCTTAAAGGTAATTTCTTTAGTTTCAAAAATCGGTACTTGTATAAGTCGGTACCCAGCAGTGTTAAAGTTCATTTCCCACCATTTATTAATATAAAGAGGATAGTTTAAGGTGATAGAATAAGTTTCTCTAAGCTTTCCCTGTTTCGGTCTGAAAATGGCAATATTTCTTTCTTGATCTTTATCAGGATGTACTTCGAAAATTGGCAGGTTGGTATGCGCATATTGAAATATCAGATGGAGTAGCTTGTGTCTGTAGTTCAGGCTTATTTGGTTAGTAAAGGCTGGTATCAGATTGCTATTTCCTGTAAAAAGTGAGCTGGAGTTAAAGAAATAGAAGTATGGGGCCAGATTCAAAAATCCAGGTCTGTCTATTCTTCTTACATAGGATAGCTGCCAGTCGTTATCGTCATTTAATCTATAATCCAGATAGGCACTTGGAAAAAGATTAGAGGCCTGGCGATCAATAATGTTTCCTTGTTTTAAGGATGAAAGCTCCATGCTGTAGTGCTCAAATCTTAGTCCGGCTTGTAAAGTCAGCTTCTCTACTATTGGCCAGTTAACCGAAGTATAGGCCGCCAGTATATTTTCATTCATGGCATAGAAGTCTGTGTAGTCAGGGTCTTCAAGCACGGTACCTTCCTTAATCTCAGATACATGCACATCGTTTTCGAAACTGGAGAAAGCTGCCTTCATGCCGGCTTCTATTTTGATTTTGTCAAGGCGGCTGGTGAAATCTCCCTTTACCACATGGATGCTCAGCGGTGTTTCAGAATTAGATCTTGTTTTCTTCTGCTTACTGCTACCATCAGCATAGGTGTGGAAGAGGTTATAAGTAGTAGGATTCTTTCGGGTGAAAAACACATAATCATAATCTATTTTGAATGATGATTTTTCAGTGAGTTGATGGTTAATATGGGCATTTAGTAAGGTTCTGAAAGATAAATTCTCTTCGTAGTTTTCTGACATCTCGTAGACCAGATTGTCAGGATTTCCTCGCATGTCGGTAGATGACTTGGCATTCATTTTCCAGTCAGTACTGTTAAAGTTAATGACACTGCCTATAGAGGTTTTTGGAGATAAGTTATAATCTACGCCAGTTTCTAAGCCATAGAGTCCCATATAAGGCTTTCGCAATACGTCCATGTTAGATACAATTCGGGTATCATCAAAAGTATAGTCAGTATAGAGATAACCCTTGGCCAGAGAATGGTTGAAATCAGTCGACAAATTCCAGTATGCCGCTACTTTTTTCTTTTTCAGGTTAATCAATGCAGACACACCATACTTGCCACGATCTCCATAGGCCAGATGACTGGTAATACTTCCGGTAACTCCCTCTGCCTCTGCTTGTTTAGTTTTGATGTTAATGATTCCTGCATTGCCTTGAGCATCATAACCAGCTGGTGGAGAGGTAATTAATTCTATAGAACTGACATTTTCAGCGGGTAGATTCTGCAGATAGTTGAGTAGGTCGGTTTCCTGTAATCTTATTAAGCGGTCATTAACCATAATAGATACGCCCTGCTTGCCCATCATGCTTATTTCATTGAGGGTTTGGTTCACTATCACAGAAGGGAGCTGACCTAATACTTCCAGCACATTGCCCCCGGCTGTAGTGGCATTGTTTTCTATATTAACAATGGTGCGATCTATCTTCTGTTCAAGCAGTGGCTTGCGAGCAGATACTTCCACATCGGCCAGTAGTGCTGTGTTTTCACTAAGCACCAGTTTCCCCAGGTTGGCAGATCGGTTTGGGTTAACATCCTGCGAGTAAGGATTATAGCCAATAAAGGTGATGACTAAGGTCAGTGGCTCATTGGTGCTGGGTAGCTGCATTCTAAATGAACCGTCTTCAGAAGTAACATCTCCTTGTATGAAAGAAGAGTCAGATTTTTGGTAAAGAAGCACGTTGGCACTTACCAGCGGCGTGTCATCGTTTGCTGAAACACTACCTGAGATAAAGTTCTGAGCCAGGCAGGTGGTGCCTGCGAAAAGCATAATCATGGTTAGGTAAAGATGATTCATGGTGCTTGCGGTTAAAATTGATAGTTTAAGCTAGCCAGAATAGTTTTTGTGCGCTGGCAAAAGGGATGGAGGTCCTGTTTGCGTATTCAGATAGACGATTGAAATAAGGAAAGTGCTTTGGTCATGCTCTTAAGGTAGTTGGTATAAGAAAAAATGCTTTTTGTACTTTGTGAATAAAATTTTAAATAAAAAGAGCTAATATGGAGTGTGAATCGATTCGTTCAAATATTAAGTCTGGATAAAACCTATACGGAATGGTCATGGGAGCGCATTCGCCGCCATGTTATCTACTGGTTGTTCTGGCTTACCTTCTATGGTGTATTGAATGGAACTTTGGTAGACTATCATTATGCCGACTGGTTTTTACTGGAGCTGTGCATCATGACTGTGAAAATTCCTTATGCGTACTTTATAGCCTATTATTTGTTTCCTACGCTGCTGCCTCAGAAGAAATACATTACGCTCACCTTAGCCATTATTGTTTTTGCTTTTATCAGCATCTCAATCATAGTGGTAATGAATAGAAATCTTCCGTTAAACGTAGTAGGGCAACCTGTGCAATTCTTTTCCGGTAAAACTTTTTACCAGGCCCTAGATTTGATCTACATGGCCAGCCTGGTGGTGGTGATAAAGATGGTGCAGCAATATTATCAGCAAAAACAAACCAACACGCAGCTCATGGAAGAAAAAATGCATGCAGAATTGCAAATTCTCAAGAATCAGCTGCAGCCACATTTTTTGTTTAACACCTTGAACAATATATACAGCCTGGTGATACAAACTGACAAGAGAGCGGGCGACTGTGTGCTTATGCTTTCTGGTATTATGAGTTATATGCTGTATGAATGTAATGCAGATATGTCTAGCCTTTCAAAGGAAATTGCGATGATCAAAGATTATGTGCAACTGGAAAAAATCAGGTACGGAGATAGGGTAGAGCTTTCCATGGAGATCAATGGTGATGAAACCGGGAAAGTAATAGCACCTCTTTTACTGATTCCGTTTGTTGAAAATGCCTTCAAACACGGCGTGTCACAAACGGCAGATTGCTCATGGGTAAGAGTAGATTTGGTAATCAAAGACGATGATTTGTCACTGTTGGTGGAGAATAAACTACCGGAAAATCCGGAACAGGTTAAATCCTTTAAAAGTGGTGTGGGTCTGGAAAATGTAAAGAAAAGATTGCAGTTGCTCTACCCTGATCGTCATAGGTTAGCCATTCATCAAGAGGATTCGTTTTTAATCAATCTGAATATACAGCTATGAAATGCATGATAGTAGAAGATGAGCTGCCGGCAGTAAAAATCTTAGAAAACCACATTGGGCATTTTAAAGATTTGCAGATATCCAGCATTCACCACAGCGCCATGGATGCACTGATGGCACTGCAAAAAGAGCAGGTGGATATTCTGTTTTTAGATATTCAGCTCCCGAAGATATCGGGAATACAGCTTTTGCACTCCTTAAAGCAAAGACCGGCTGTAATATTAACTACTGCCTATAGAGAATTTGCCATAGAAGGTTATGAGCTTGAAATTACGGATTATCTGCTCAAGCCCATTTCGCTTGACCGCTTTACCAGAGCTATTTCCAAAGTATTTAAGAAAAATGAATACCCACTTTCACCCATATTAAATCAAGAGCTGGTAGGATCCAGTCCTTTTTCAGAACCATTTATTTACGTAAAATCAGAGCGTGAATATGTGAAAATCTTGCTGAAGGACCTGCTGTATGTAGAAAGTATTAAAAATCATATCAAGCTGGTTTCTACTACAGATACCTATATCACCCTTATGGGAATATCCAGTATGGAAGATAAACTATCAAAAAACACCTTCATGCGTGTGCATCGATCGTTTATAGTATCCCTCAACCACATCTCCAGCTTCTCTCAAACCTCTTTGCATGTAAAAAACAAAGAAATTCCCATCGGCAGGTTTTACAAGCAGCAGTTCCTTAACTGGGTTCAGGATAATATTGTTTAAAGCTAAAAGCATTGCAGATACCTATCTCTACAGATCCAAGTTACTAAGAAACTGGCGCAAGTGTCCACTTGTGCCTCCGTCAATTGTAAATAAGAAGTGGCATTACAAATACTTACCTATACAAATCCTCCTTACAAATATGGATAAGCTTATCTCCCTTCTCCTCGCAAGAGAAAGGGCTGGGATGAGGTAAAAACCAAACAATATTAACCCAATCTTACAGCAGTAATCATATAGGAAATACTCCACGGCGTGCCAGTGGGAATATTGCTATTATAGCCTTCCGAAAAATAAACAAGAGAAGTATGAAAGAGTGCAAAATAATTCGCTACGCAAATTTAGAGGTGGTATATGTAAATGTTCAGGATGCTACGGCTCCAGAAGCCATGGCGGTGTTTGATAGAAGTCATGAAATTATTCGGACCAGACCGGAAAAATCCGTCTACTCTTTGGTGAATGCCAAAGGATTGAGGTTTAATGAGGAGCTACTGCAGAAAGTAAAAGAGGTGGTGAAAAAGAATAATCCTTATAATGTAGCTACAGCTGTTTTTGGATTAAGTGCACTAACCAAGCTAATGGTTAATTCTATCGTGCTGTTTACGAAAAGGCAAATTAAGATTACTGAAACAGAGGAGGAAGCTAAAGAATGGTTATTAAGTAAATCACTGGCGGCAGAAACAGTTTAAGCTGCCAGTGATTTAAATCAAGCTTTTTAATTAGAGAATTCGCTCTCAGTATTTATTGACATTGGTATTTCCATTCCACCTGTCATTGCTTTACCAGACATGGTTTGTTTTTGCGTAGCTTCAGTGATCCATCCTGACTTTTTATCTATTTTAATATCAGCGATCATGTTGCCTTGAAGATCATAGCTAATTTCCATTCCATTAGTTGTCATTGTTTTTGAAGGATCGGTAGCTACCTCAGATTCACCATGAATAATATAACTATCATTGGTAGCTTCTACGTACTTGTAAGTTCCATTCAAATCCGCCGTCATGCTGTTACGTATCTTGTTTTCTACCTCCCATTTACTTCCTGGGGCCACTTTTTCTTTTGGATATACTGCAAATATTAATTCTATGCTAGACTTAAAGGCTTCTTCACCATAGCTTTGCATTAATTGTGCCTTTACAGCTTCTTTCTGAGCATCATTTGCACCTTCAAAGTCATCAATAACGCTCCAAAGGTTATCTAATCCGCTTAAGCTGGTAACATGGCCCATTTTATTCATTTTAATTTGAAATACTTTATTTTTCATGCCAGCGAATACCTGAGACATCATATCCTTACCATTATTTTCAGAGCTAAATTCAACTTTTCCTTGAGGGCTATTCATGCTCATGCTTAGCGATGTATATTTTACATCCATACTAAAAACATCACCCTCTATGGCAGTTACAGTGTAGTCGGTAGATCCGGTAATGATCATATCAATGTCCATGCTTTGACCTCCTAGTTGCTGGCTTACTTTGGCGGTGCTTTTCTGAGACTGAGAGTACGTTTCTCCTTTTGTAAGATTTAGTTCTATTTTAGCTTTTTGAGCCCAGGCATTAAGTGTGGGTATCATTAAAGCCACGAGTAACAGATGTTTGATTTTCATAGGTGGTTTTAAATAATTGATTTAATATATTGTGCTGTTTTTACAGAATAACAAATTTTACTAAAAAAACTCATATCGTAGCCATGCTTAGGTATATAAATCTATTTTTCTGGTCGTTTATAGTAATATTACTCTCTGGTTGTGAGGACGAAAACCTACCTGATGATGAGATCTGTAATGACCAAGCACCACTTGCTATTACCGCGCGCAACTTCGATATGGGGTTTACCTCCTGGAGCTACGGGCCTGATGAAGCAGAGGTGGAAAATACCTATGACTTCATAGAAAACCATGGTGATATCTATGTAGAGCAATTAGATTATCGCATTCCGTGGAATGCCTGGAGAAATGATACCGCTTTGCCTAAAGAATTTACGGATCTAGTATCGTATAAAGTCAGTCATAAGCCCTCCGGTAAAAAGCTGATGCTTGCTGTAAGCCTGCTTAATGCAGATAGAACAGATGTGATAGAAGATTATGATGGGCTTGTGCCTGATTATGAGTCTGTTAATGATTTGGAGTCTGCCTATTATAAGCATCTTAAATATGTAATAGATGAGTTTGGTCCTGATTATCTGGTGATGGCTATGGAACTCAATGAACTATACGATGAAAGTGCACCAGCCATGTGGAATGATAGCAAGCAGATGCTCCAGGCCGTGTATTCCAACCTGAAAATGGATTTTCCTAATTTACCGATTTCAGTTTCCATCACCTTGCACAACTGGTATTTACCAGACGATGTGTCTGATAAAGCTACATACGTGGCTGACGTAGAGTCATTTGTGAATGGTTTTGACTTTGCGGCCATCAGTTTTTATGCTTTTATGAAAGGTTTACATGAAGAAGCTGAATTTCAGCAAGCATTTGATTTTTTGCATGATCATACCTCAGTGCCAGTGGCCATCTCTGAAACGGCATATTTGGCTGAAACATTAGAGATTGAAAGTTATAATCTAACTATACTGGCCGATGAATGCGAGCAATATCAGTATTTGAAAACCTTGCTCAAAAATGCCACAGATCATAACTATTTATTTACCATCTGGTGGGCGCACAGAGATTTTGATAAACTGTGGGAAACATTTCCAGAGGAAGCCAAAGACTTGGGTAAAATATGGAGAGATACGGGGCTTCTCGACGAGAATGGCAACTTAAGGCCTGCATTTGAGCTTTGGCAAAAAGTGTATAATCTCTAGTTATTTTCTTAAGGTCTCGGAGATAGCTTTTGCTTCATCTACCACTGAGATTGGGTATCCGTTGATTTCTAGTATTCTAATGGCATTGGTAGTTTTTAAATGGCCCTCTTTTATTTTATAATCAAATAAAATCTCATCGCCCTCTACATTTTCGGCAAAGTGGTATAAGCTGTAACTGTCGGCTAGTAAATGGGCTAATTCAATATCATGAGTGGATATGATTACCATGTTGTTGCCCTGATTTAGATAACTCAGCACTGATTTACCAGCAGATATTCGTTCAATGGTGTTAGTACCTTTAAACATTTCATCTAGCAGAAATAAACAAGGAGCTTCTGTTTTACTTTGCTCCAGCATGGCTTTTATAGTATTCACCTCTTCAAAATAATAACTTTTCTCGCTCATAAGATCATCGGATATGCGAATGGCAGAGAGTACTCTGGTCCGTTGTAGAGTGAAACTTTTGGCAAAGCACAGGTTGATGGTTTGGGCCAGAATGCAATTGATGCCAATGTCCGGATAAAGGTGGTTTTGCCAGACATATTAGAGCCTGTAAGGAGGATTGACAGTCCCGACGTGTCGATATGGTTTGTTACGCAGTTAACTACCAGCGGGTGATACATTTCCTTAGCGTTTATTCGCTTGCCTTCATCAAATTGTGGGAGGCAATAATTTTCGGAATTCTCCCTTATGGCCAATACCGAAAGGGCCACATCTAATTCACCTATAAATTGATATAAACATTCTACAGCATCTCTTTTGCTATCGATATCATGAATGGCACTGAATAGTAACAAGGGTTCCAAAAGGAAAAAGCCTTTGATGAGTTCTAAAATGAATTCGGCCACCTGGCCGGCATCACTTTGTACTTTGCTTTCCAGTTTGAATAACCAAAACTTTTTACTGATATGATCTACCTGTTGTACACTTGATCTAAGCCTTTCATTATCAGTCTTTAATTCAGGGTTTTTGAGGATTTCTTTAACCACTTGTTTCAGCTTAATAAACTGGATGATAGCCCCAGAGTAATGGTATAGATTCTTTTTATTCCAATAATGTATACCCAGGTTTACGGCTAATAATAATACAATCAGCAGTAAGAACGGAGGCATGAAAAACACACCTACAATGCTTGCTACAGAGAGAAAAGAAAGAACAGGTACCAACCAAAACCAGCCGGGGCGGGTCATATGGTTATGCTGAAAGAGCATATTTATAAAGTAAGTGTCGTGTCCGTAGAGGCGAGAAAGATGATAAAGTAGGTTTTTCTTTAAGTTAGGGTGCTGCTGTAATTGCTGAATGAGTTTTTCCCGTTGATCTGCCAACTGACCACTATTTGGGATTGATCTTAGCGTATGGTAAAGGTATTGTTGCCCAATTTGTGACTGGGTTCTATCCAAAAACATGAAAATCTCGTCCATATCCAGATCATTCCAGGTTTTGTCATCGATGGTCTGGAGCGTGCCGGATGGAATGTTTTTCCTAAAGTATCGGTCTATTTTATCAAAGTAGAATGATTCGTCCTTTAGCTTTCCGAAGGACTCTAGTAACCTGGCTTCTTCTTTCTTTCTGGAATTAAACATCAGCTGAAAGTTAAGGATTCTTTAATTATAACTTAGTAAATAATAAATATTCAAAGTTTAGTTATATTTAATGCTTGATAGTCTATGAAAAAAGCTTTGCTCATATTAATGGTGGTTGTGCCCCAGTTGCTATGGGCCCAAAAAGGTGCTAACCACGCCTTCCTACGGACAGATTACCTTACAATTGAGCCTTTGAGTATCATTAATTTTCAAACTCCAAAAATTAAGATTGGCTTTAATAAAAACATTACCCCGAGATGGGATGCATCAATAACTCTGGGATATGGTCATCAAAAATTTGCTTTTCCAGGTAGTGAGGTTGGAAGTAGATATAGATTATATGAATTAAGAAACGAATGGCAATATCAGGCCTATAGATATAAGCGTTATCGTTATTTTCTGGGCATAGAAGTTTTCTATATACATCACACGGATGTTTATTACGCTTCTAAATTATATAATGTCGATGATGACTATACTTTAGCCTTTAATCATGCCGACTTCAGAAGGCAGAAAATGGGACTACTTCTAAAAAACTCTTTTCAATTTTTACTTTCTGATAAAATAGGCATTCACATGTATACTGGATTAGGGTTTCGTGTGAGAAAGAATGCTTTTACTAATGTAGACCCTGTTTGGATAGAATTTGATGATGAAGATTCCAGGTATCTTTTCGAGGATCATTATAATACGGAGGAAGGTACAGAAGTGAGCCCTGATCTGGCAGCAGGGTTTAAGTTTATATATGTTTTGAAATATCTTTAACAAGTTTATAATGCATCTTTTCATGATATTAATCATACCTTTTAGGTGACTTACGTTACCCACACTTCAGCTAATCTATGCTAACTTTAGGTATTCATCATAAATACTTGACTCATGAAACGAATACTTGTTCCCACCGATTTCTCTGATCAGGCTAATTATGCCTTAGAGGCTGCTCATCAGATAGCCAAAAAGATGAGTGCCGCTATAATGATCATACATGTTATTGAAGATACCAATGTTACTTCCATTCATTATACCGGAGAGGTAGAACTGCCCGAGATGGAGGATCGTCTTTTTATGATGAAGATGATAGAAAAAGGTAAGAAAGACCTTGAAACTCTGGCCGCTGATCCCACCTATGCAGATGTAGTGGTGGAGCAAGAGCTTAGAATTGGTAGTCCTTATCATAATATAAAGGATATTGTAAGCGAGCATAAGGTAGACCTGGTAGTGATGGGTACTAAAGGCAGCTCCGGTTTGGAAGAGTTTCTTATTGGGTCTAATGCCGAAAAGGTAGTGCGTCATGCTAAGTGTCCTGTGCTCACTATTCATGAAAAAGTAGCTAATCTTGATTTTAAGAATATGGTGTATGCCACTGCTTTAGATCCAGATGAGGTGAAATCATTTGGTGTAGTCAAAGCTTTTCAGGAGATGTTCGGGGCTAAGCTTTATATTGTCAAGATCAATACACCTAATAATTTCCAGTCAGACCGCATAGCAGTGAAGGAACTAAAGGCTTTTGCTGAGCAACTGGGTGTTCAGAATTACGAGGAGAGAATTTTCAATGAGACTTCTGAAGAAGAAGGCATTATATATTATGCTGAAGAGGTAGGGGCTGATATGATAGCTATGGCTACGCATGGAAGAACGGGCTTATCGCACCTGCTGGCAGGAAGCATAGCCGAAGATGTGGTGAACCACACCAAACGGCCTGTGCTTACTTACTCTATTAAGGGATAGCTACTTGGCTGTTCCTTTAAGTCTTACAACTAAATCAAATTCTGAGGGCTTGGCATCTAGGGAGCCGGAAATTGTGATTCGCACTTTATTGTCGTCTTCCAGATCACTGTTAATGATGTTGAAGAAGGAATTATCAGATAATGAGATATTAACCCCTGAAGGATCATTATTGATATTAGCAATTACCTGGCTGGCACTAGTTACAGTGGCACTATTTCCTACCACCTGCAGCTTTACTGTAATATTAGAAGCCTGTCCAGTGTAGTTATTTACACCAAAGTATATCTGATTGATATTGAATTCCGGATCAGAATGGCCGCTTAACTCGTCACTTAAGTCAAAGGTTAATGTAGGCCCGAAAGCAGTTACATCATCCATTTTTAAGTGGAAGGTTTCTCGCGCATCAATTTCAACGGTGGCTCCGGGATCATTTCCCTCATCATCACCACATGCAAAAAGTAAAAAGCAAGCCGCTATAGCTGCAAAAAATAGGTTCGATTTCATTCTAGTATGTTGGTTTTGTTACAGGGCTGAAATTATTACTTTTTTAATAATTAAAAAGAGATTTAATGTTTAATTGAACATTATGTAGGTTTTATAGCTAAGTAGAAGGAATATGTTCGTAAATACCTCTTTTCAGGTGGCTATTTCATAATTTTACAGCTACATGTCTGCAGAAAATTTCATCATTTATAGATCATCAGCCGGTTCTGGTAAAACCTACACGCTTACTAAGGAATACCTGAAGCTGGCTCTTAAAAATACCTATTATTACAAATACATTCTTGCTGTGACCTTTACCAATAAGGCGATGCAAGAGATGAAAAATCGTATAATTCAAAAGCTCCATGAATTTTCTGAAGGCCAGATGGATGGCATGGCGGAAGAGCTCATGCAGCATAGCGGTCTGGATGAAAATGCTTTTCAGCTCAGATGCAGAGCTATTTTGGTAGGCATTCTACATGGTTATTCTCACTTCTCAATAAGCACTATTGATGCCTTTTTTCAAAAAGTAATTAGAAGCTTTGCCAAAGAGCTCGGGCTGGCAGGAAGTTATCGCCTGGAACTTGATTTTGAGCTTATCCTCATTCAGATAGTGGATGACCTGCTACTGGAAGTTACAGAGAATAAGCAGATTAGAGAATGGATCATTCGCTTTGCTCGTGAAAATCTTCAGGAAGGTAATAACTGGGACGTTAGGAAGAATATTAAAGATCTCGCCAAGGAGCTTTTCAATGAAAATTTCAAGAGGATAGAAGATGAAATAGCGGGTCATGATCGTTCATTGATTAAAAAGTTAAAAGCTTCTGTTGATGAGATAATTGCTGTTTTTGAAAATAAAATGCATGCTTTAGGATGTGAGGGGCTGGACATGCTGGAGAAAAACGGATTGGATATAACAGATTTCTCTTATGGGAAAAGTGGTGCAATGGGGCACCTCAGTAAAATCTGCAAGCAAAATAAAAACTACGAGCCGGGTAAGCGATTGACTAGCGCTCTTGAAAGTGGAGGCTGGTACAAGAAAACTTCTAAAAAGGGAGATCTTATCGAATCGGTTTTGGCCATGGGGCTGGAAGATGTTCTCAATCAGTCTGTGACTTATTATGAGAAGCAGTTTGCTGCCTATAGCACGGCCTTACAGATCAAGAAGTTCTTGTACGGATATGGTTTACTGTCAGATCTTACCCGTAAACTGCAGGAGTATAAAAAGGAAAATGATGTTATGCTCATTTCTGATGCCACCCGTTTTTTGAAGGAACTGGTGCAAGATGCGGACACACCATTTGTATATGAGAAAGTAGGATCTTTCTACAGGCATTATCTAATAGATGAATTTCAGGATACTTCTGGTTTTCAGTGGGATAGCTTTAAGCCATTGGTAGATGATAGTTTGGCTCAGGGTTATAAAAACCTGGTAGTAGGAGACATCAAGCAGTCCATTTATCGCTGGCGCGGTGGCGACTGGGAGCTGTTGCTTAGCAAAATAGAAAATGATATTGGCAGTAACCGCACAGATAACAGAGTACTTGATACTAACTTTCGTAGTGCTGCTAATGTAATCCAGTTTAATAATAGCCTTTTTAAGCTAATACCTAAAGTGCTCATGCAGGCGGGCGGAAGTGACGAAGATCCGGCCTGGCAGGTGCTGGATAAAGTATATGAAGATACTTATCAGAACATACCGTCCCACAAGTCAGGTAATCCGCAAGGTTATGTAAATATCACTTTTCATAAAGATGAAGAAGATGACAAGTGGAAGGAGAAAGTAAGTCGCCAGCTGCCCGCTATCATTGAAGAGTTGCAGGATAAGGGTGTTCCGCTTAAGGAAACCGCTATTTTGGTGAGAAGAAATAGCGAAGGAAAAGATGTGGCTGATTATCTGTCTGATTATGAGCAATCTGGGTTGGCCAAGGCAGGTTATAGATACGATGTGGTCTCCAATGAATCTTTATTTCTTTCAGCATCGCCGGCAGTGAGAGTCGTGATTTCTGCCTTACGGTACATGCATGATCAAAAGGATAAAGTGGTGAAGGCTCAGCTGGTATATGAGTATCAAAAGGCCATTAAAAATTCTGAAGAATCATTAAGCCATCTCTTTCAGTCTGTGAGCAGGGGAGAATTTGAAAAGTGGTTGCCAGCGTTATTCTTTAGTCAAAGGACCTATCTGCTTCATTTGCCTTTTTATGAACTGGTGGAAAACCTCATCAATATCTTTGAGGTGAATAAGATCCCTGGTCAGTTTGCTTACCTCCAGACTTTTCAGGATTTGATGCTGAAGTTCTCTCAGAATGAAAAAGGAGATGTGTTTTCATTTCTGGAATGGTGGGATGAACGGGCTTCTAAGGAAAGTATTAAGGTGGCTGATGATTTAGATGCCATCAGAATATTGACTATCCATAAATCAAAAGGACTTGAATATACATCGGTAATTGTGCCTTTCTGTGATTGGGAGATCGATCATCAGAGATCGCCGATTATCTGGACAGCTACAGACAAGGAGCCGTTTAATATTGGCCACCTTCCTCTCAAGTATAAAAAGGATCTAGCAAACACCTTTTACCAGCAAGATTATGACGAGGAGAAGATAAAAGCCCACCTGGATAACCTGAATGTGCTTTATGTAGCTTTTACGAGAGCTGCTCATAATTTGTGGGTTATGGCGCCGGATAACAAAAAGAACATTGCCAAAGTACTGGGAGAAACCCTGGACCATGGAAACTTTGAACTTAAAGAATCATGGGATGTTCAAAAAAATGTATTTGAGTATGGTAATAGAGAATTTAAGTTTGAGGTAGAGGAGGAGAAACCTTCCCCAGCCGTAACTTTAAAGTCATACCAACATTTTGACTGGAGAACCAAGATCACTGTAAAACAATCAGGTAATGAGTTCACAGAAGAGGATGAAAGAAGGGTGAAAATCAACTATGGAATCCTGATACATAAGCTTTTATCTAAGATTCAGGTTCTGGAAGATAAGGATAAGGCTTTAGAAGCATTGTATTACGAAGAAGGCCTGAATCAGGAACAAAAGCAGGAGATTGAGACGCTTCTTAATAAGCTTTTAGCGAATCAAAAGGCAAAAGCCTGGTATGATCAGGGCTGGAAAGTATATAATGAAATGCCAATAATTTCGCCAGAAGCAGAGTACCGACTGGATAG
The DNA here is from genome assembly GCF_021389935.1 of Fulvivirga ligni. Lineage (NCBI taxonomy): Bacteria > Pseudomonadati > Bacteroidota > Cytophagia > Cytophagales > Fulvivirgaceae > Fulvivirga > Fulvivirga ligni. The sequence goes on along the minus strand of NZ_CP089979.1, from coordinate 5,051,826 downwards.
GGTTGTCATAAAAGATAAGGAAGCTATTATCATCGATTATAAAACCGGTTTGCCCAAAAAGAATGATCAGCAGCAGATGCTGAACTACAAAACATTACTTTCAGAAATGGGCTATGAAAAGGTACAGGGCTTCTTATGGTACCTGGCCGAAGATGATGTGGTAGAAGTTTTATAATACTCAAACTAAAAAGGCCTTTTTATCTAACAATTCTTCATGGAGAGACATTATAACTATGTCTTTTAATCAAAAGAAAACCATGAAGAAATTAGAAAATCAAACCGCAATAATAACTGGTTCCAGCTCAGGCATAGGTCAGGGCATAGCTATTGAAATGGCTAAAGAAGGAGCTAACATTTGTATTAATTATCTTAGTAGTGAAGAAGGAGCTGAGGAAACTCAGGAAGAAATAGAAAAGGTGGGTGGTAAATCCATCATTGTTCAGGCAGACACCAGCAAACCTAAAGAGGTGAGCAATATGTTTGAGCAGACTATCAAAGCATTTGGCACTGTGGATATCGTGGTCAGCAATGCTGGGGTGCAGAAAGATGCCTCTTTCCTGGATATGTCAATCGATGATTGGAAGAGCCTTATAGATATCAACTTAAATGGCCAGTTCATCTGTGCTAAAGAAGCAGCCAAAGAATTTTTAAGAAGGGGAATTGTGGAGGAGCGCTCTAAGGCAGCTGGTAAAATCATCTGTATGAGCTCAGTACATGATATCATTCCCTGGGGAGGGCATATTAACTATGCTACATCCAAAGCAGGTATACTCATGTTTGTGAAAACATTGGCTCAGGAGCTAGGTAAGCATAAAATTCGTGTTAATGCGCTAAGTCCTGGTGCTATCAAAACTAAAATAAACGAAGAGGTCTGGAAGGATGAAGAATCCAGAGAAAAGCTATTGGAATTAATTCCTTACCAGCGTATTGGTGAACCAGAAGACATTGGCAAAGCTGCTGTGTGGCTGGCTTCAGATGATTCTGATTATGTGCAAGGTCAAACTATTTATGTAGATGGTGGCATGACATTGTATCCAGGTTTCAGTGATAATGGTTAAATTAAAGATATGGAAGTAAAAGATAATGACTATAATCCTATAGCCAATTACGGCGTAATAGGAAATCAAAACACAATAGCACTGGTAGGCATGGATAGCTCCATCGACTTTATGTGCTTTCCACGGTTCGATTCACCATCTATTTTTGCTTCCATTCTGGACAAGGACAAGGGTGGCCGCTTTCAAATCATTCCAGATTTGAAGGAGGTAGATTACAAACAGCAATATCTTCCTGATACTAATGTTCTGGTAACCAGATTTTTAGCTTATGAGGGAATGGTGGAGGTTACAGACTTTATGCCTGTAAAATCATTGGAAGAAAACTGTGAACTGATCAGAAAGGTGACTGTAATCCGTGGGAAGGTATCCTTCAAAATGAATTGCCAGCCCCGCTTTGATTATGCGCGGGCGAAAGGCACTGTAACGCAGAAGAACAAAAACCATGTTTATTTTAAAGATGGCGATCAGGCTAAATTTATCAGGCTTATTTCTGATATGGATTTGGAGATCAATGACACTGATGCTACCGCTGAGTTTGTGCTGGAAGAAAAGCAAACAGCTAGCTTCGTGCTGGAGGCTGTCAATTCTGAGGAAGATGAATCACAGAATTTCAGCAACCTGAATGAAAAAATTCATGAACTGTTTACCGAAACCGTAAACTATTGGAAAGACTGGATCAGCCAGTCGAATTACAAAGGCCAGTGGTTGGATATGGTAAACAGATCAGCGCTCACATTGAAGTTGCTTACCTCACATAAGTTCGGAGCACCTGTGGCTGCTGCCACTTTCGGTTTGCCAGAGCACATAGGAGGCAAGAGAAATTGGGATTATAGATTCACCTGGGTGCGAGATGCCGCCTTTACCATGTATGCTTTCATTAGACTTGGTTATACCAAAGAGGCCGGTCATTTCATGGACTGGATACGCCAGCAGTTCGATAAAAACCTGGATGATAAACATGAGCTTCAGCTGATGTATGGCGTAGATGGAAAAGCAGATCTGCATGAAGAAGAGCTCAATCACCTGGAAGGGTACAAAAATTCCAGACCAGTACGTATTGGTAATGAAGCTTACAGCCAGCTACAGCTCGATATTTACGGTGAGTTAATGGATAGTATCTATCTCTATGATAAATACGGAGAGCCTGTTACCTATGATTTTTGGAAGTCACTCTCCAAGCAGATTGAATATGTGTGTGATAACTGGAACAAGGCTGATCATGGTATTTGGGAAATTAGATCTGAAGAAAAGGAATTTCTTTATTCTAGAGTAATGTGCTGGGTGGCGTTAGATAGAGGTGTAAGGTTAGCCGAAAAACGCTCATTCCCATATCCATTTGAGAGATGGAGAAAAATCCGTGACGAGATTTTTGAAAATGTATACGAAGAATTCTGGAATGAAGACATGCAGGCCTTCGTTCAGTACAAAGGAGCCGAGGTGCTGGATGCATCTGCGCTTTTAATGCCATTGGTAAGATTCATCAGTCCTTATGATCCTAAGTGGCAATCTACGATGAAGGCCATAGAAGAAAAGCTGGCTACAGATTCTTTGGTTTACAGATACGATACTAGTGATAACGTGGATGGACTGGAGTCTGAGGAGGGAACTTTCTCAGTGTGTTCTTTCTGGTATGTGGAATGTCTATGTCGTGGTGGTGAACTTGAAAAAGCACGTTTATTTTTTGAAAAAATGCTTTCTTATGGTAATCACCTTGGGCTTTACGCAGAGCAAATAGGCCTTCGAGGAGAGCAGTTGGGTAATTTCCCACAGGCATTTACGCACTTGGGGCTTATCAGTGCTGCTTACGCTATCAATAGATCATTAAATAAAACCAACATGGATTAGCGTGAATCATTTCATTCACTGCCGTAAAAGTTAGTTACCTCCATATTGCTTGGTACATTTGCAGTAATAACCAGTTACAGCATTTAGAAGATGTCTTAAAGTACTTGATTCAAAGCTTCTTAAGACATCTTTTCTTTTATATGAAAATGGTTGTAAACTTGAGTTGTCATAGCCAAATGAGCCGCTGAGAAAAGATTAAGAGACCAATGAAAAAATTTATTCAGGAAATAGCGGAGAAAATTCTCCAGGAGCATGGTGATCACCTCGCTGATGTCACTGTAATATTTCCTAACCGTAGGGCCGGATTGTTTTTGAGGGAGAGTCTTCGCGAAGCCGTAACCAAACCTACATGGTCTCCGAATGTGCTTTCTTTTCAGGATTTTATATCGCTACAATCTCCAACTCAAACGGCAGACAAGCTTTTTCTTACCCATCAGCTTTTTGAAGTTTACTCCAAGGTGATGAAAACAGGAGAAGGGTTTGACAGATTTTATTATTGGGGGCAAATGTTGCTTAAAGACTTTGATGATGTAGATAAATATCTGGTGAACACCGAGAATTTGTATACTAACCTAAGCAAACAAAAGCAGCTCGATCTCACCTTTGATTTTCTAATGCCCGAGCAGAAGGAGATCATCCAGAAATTCTGGCAGGGCTTTGATCAAACTAAATCTGAGCAAAAGGAGCGTTTTGAGTTTGTGTGGGACAGGTTGTTTAAAGTTTACACTACCTTTCAGAAGACGCTTAAAGATCAGAATTTGGCCTATGAAGGAATGCAATATCGCTATGTGGCTGATAATCTGAGTCGTATACAATTTAAGAAAGCCGATGGTCCGGTGATTTTCGGTGGGTTCAATGCTTTGAATCTGGCCGAGGAAAGGATAATCAGCTACTTCATAGAAAATAAGAATGCCGAAATTATCTGGGATCTTGATGCTTATTATGTAGAAGATAAAAATCAGGAAGCAGGTAATTTTCTTAGGGAATACAAAGGCAAAAATATATTCGCGTCCTCCTTCCCTGCGGAGAATCCTCAGTTTTTTAAAGAAGAAAAAAATATTGAGATCATAGGTGTGCCGCAGTATGTGGGGCAGGCTAAGGTGGTAGGTCAGCGTTTGGGAGAGCTTCTGGAAGCTGATCCTGATCTGGATCTGAGAAAAATTGCAGTGGTACTGGCCGATGAGGCTTTATTGTTTCCATTGCTCCATTCATTGCCTGATGGCATAGGTGCCATAAATGTAACCATGGGTTTTCCTCTGGCGTATGCACCGATTAATAGCCTTATTGAGCATATTCTGGATTTACAACGTACTATCCGTAAAGATCCTGATGACAATGTGCTTTACAGTTTCAAACCGGTATTGGCCATTTTAAGACATCCGTTGGTGTTACCTTTTGACCTGGAGAATATTGAAGCGCTGGCAGAATCTATTGAAAAGGATAACAAGGTGTTTCTTATGGAGGGAGATTTGGTTGACCTGCCTCTGATAAAAACCATTTTCAGGCCTGCTCAGGATGATCTTGTGACCTATATTTCTGATATTTTACTTTCCTTACACAATGGATCAGAGGCCTCTGGCATTGAGGTGGAGTATATCCATCATTTTTATCAGATTCTTAACCGATATGCTGAGGTACTTGCCACCTCAGATAGAAAGACTGATCTGGCTTCTTTCAGTAGATTGTTCAAGCAGCTCATTCGCACTGAGCGTCTTCCATTTTCAGGAGAACCACTCAAGGGACTTCAAATCATGGGGGTGCTGGAAACCAGAAATCTGGATTTTGAGCATGTATTTGTCCTTTCAATGAATGAAGATTTCTTTCCATCGCAAGGTGGTAAGCATTCTTTTATACCATATAATCTACGAAAGGCTTACGGTCTGCCCAATTTTGATCAGCAAGATGCCATCTATGCTTATCTTTTTTACAGGCTATTGCAGCGGGCCAGTAATATAGAGATGTACTATAATACTGAAGGTAATGACCTTGGAGGTGAAGAAATGAGCCGATTTTTGCAGCAATTGATCCATGAATCAGGCTTTGCAATACAACAAAAAGTGTTAGCTAACTACGCCGAACTGGAGGAAAGCAGAGTGATCTCAGTGCCGAAGGATGAAGCTGTTCTGAAAAGTTTAGAAAGGTATTTGGTAGGAGGTGAGCATAGTTATAAAAGGCTGTCTCCATCTGCGTTAAGCACTTATTTAGATTGTAGACTTAGATTCTACTATAGATACGTGGCCGATCTTTATGAAAAGGATGATATAGATGAAGATGTGGATGCTCGTTCTTTAGGTAATGTGCTTCACTACGCCATGGAGGTGCTTTATAAAGATTATCTCGATGAACGAAACTCAGGTGTAACCATTAGAAAAGAGGATTTTAAGAGCATCCGTTTAAGGCTTGAAAGGGCGGCAGTCAAAGCTTTTCGGGAACAGTTTTCAGTAAGCGAGGATCGTGTTTTCTATTTTGAGGGTAAAAACATTATTGCTAAGGAGATTATAAAGGATTTCATGAACAGCATATTAAAGCTGGATGAGCAGTATGCTCCCTTTGATATCATAGGCCTGGAGAAAAAGTATGAGCTCAATATCCCTGTGGAGTTGGCTGATTCTGAGAAGGTTGTAGGCCTTAGAGGCACCATCGATAGACTAGACAGAAAGGATAATAACGTCCGCCTGATTGATTACAAAACTGGTCAGGATAAGCACAATTTCGAAGACATAGAAAGTCTTTTTGATAGAAAAAAGAAGAATAAGGTGGCCTTTCAGACCATGTATTATGCTTTGCTCTATGAGAGAGAAAAGATGCCAGAAGAAACCATGGTTCCTGCTGTATTTAATAAAGACGCACTCTTCCTGGGAGAAGATGTACTGCTCTCACATAGAAAATTTGGTAGCGTAAGAAACGCTGAGTTTTATCTGCCTGAATACACCGAAGAACTTAAGAAACTTTTGGTGGAGCTATTTGATAAAGAAGTGCCGTTTGACCAAACTGATGATGAACAAAAGTGTAAATTCTGTGCCTATAATAATATTTGTGCCAGGGGGTAGGTTAAGGCTAAACCTCTTTTGAAATACGAAATCGGATGGCTTCTGTGACTAAACTGTTCAGCGAAGTTTGGGTTTCCATAGCCAAAAGAGCTGCCTGCTGATGGAGGCTTGAAGGAATCCGCACATTAAAACTTCCTTTAAAGGGTTTCTCAGGCTTTGAATTTTCCTCTTTGCAATCCTCAAGATAAGTATCTACAGCCTCTTTAAAATCTTCTTCGAGCTGCTTCCCAGTTTGACCCTCATAAGATATGAGACCTTTTATTCCTAGTACTTTTCCATACATTAAATTGTCTTCAGGGCTATATTCAATACTTCCTGTGTAGCCTTTATATTTCAGGTATTTCATATTCCTAATGTTTCCTTTATTTGTTTCATCTGATATTTTTTCATGATTCCACTTGGGTGTGGTTTATGAAGTAATATGTTGATGCCAGCATCATTTCTAAACTTAACTCGAGATCCTGAGGTTTTTCCTTTCTTAACCTCGCTATATCCGAAATAGCTTAGTAGCTGAACCATCTCATCATAATGAAAATCAGATGGCATGCCTAGAAATCTATCTATAAGTTTTTGTTTCTTAGACATAACTCAAAGTAACTATATTTAGTTGCAAAATGCAATTAATTTTAGGGCAGCCCCTTCTATATAATTTAATAAGATGTAATGATTTGCGTTAGTAGATTTGGAATTATTAGGGGTAAAAAATCTTATTCAAGTAGATTTACAGGAATTCAAAGAGCAATTTCAAATTTGTACCCTTTAATCTATAAATATGAAAAACATACTAACCATACTATTCTCTATCATTTTCTTCGCTTCATATGCCACACCTACCAAAATTCTGGTACGTGCTAAAGCTAAGGATGCTAAGTTTATCGGCAGCTCCATCGGTGGGGCACAAGTGATCATAAGAAATGCTGCTACGGCTGAGATCATGGCTAGCGGAAAGACCGCTGGTAGTACAGGTAACACTTCTCTCATTATGAAGGAACCGCATGAACGCTATAAAAATATTTCTGATGCTGAAACCGCTAAGTTTGAAGCCACTATCAATATAGATGAACCTGTGTTCCTTACCGTGGAGGTGATTGCCCCCTTCAACCAGCCTCAATCTGCTGTGCATGCATCTACGCAAGTGTGGTTAATCCCTGGAAAAGATATTGATGGTGATGGCGTGGTGCTCGAAATTCCGGGCTTCATTATCAATGTGTTAAGCCCTCAAACCCATGAGTCAGTGCAGTCAGCTAAGGCCACTATAACAGCTAATGTTGTGATGATGTGCGGCTGCCCACTATCAAATGGTGGCCTTTGGGATGCTGAGAAAATGGAAGTAAAAGCCATCGTTAAGAAAGACGGTAAAATGATAGACACAGTGGAGCTGCAGGTAAAAGAAAAGAACAATACCTTCCTTGCTGACTATAAATTTGCTGAAGATGGATCATACGAAATTACCGTTTATGCCTTTGATGCTCGAACAGGTAATTCTGGAGTCGGTAAAGTCAATTTCTCCATTAGTAGTTCGCATTGAGAAACATTCTGAAGATATCCCTCTCTTTGTACATCTGCTCATAATTAGAGTATTCATCAGGCAGAGGGATTACTCTTTTTCCATTATTAAATTTGAATTGCTCGTAAAGAGTTTTTTCATCATTTAAATCCTCAGCAATGCTTTCATCGATCGGTCGGTTCTGTTGTTCCCAGAAATCTGGTGTGTAGAATATTACAGGATTGATCATTTCATTATACATGATCATTCGCTGGTCATAATTAAGGTCTGCCACCGAATTGTCTTTAAACTCACCACCTATTAACGTAATGCGTTCTGTTAGGGCATCAGTGTTAATAAAATATTCTGTTGTGAGATCTGCCTTTCTTAGATAATACTTGTCTGCTATTTTGGTAAACGATAGATCAAAGCGAAGTTTTATTTTCGATATTTTACAATCATCATAGAGTACCTCATTGGCGTTTTCATCATAGATCTCCATTTCCAATAGGGCATAGTCATCTGCTTTTATGTAAGCTCTTCCGCTGTAGTCATGCTCTTTGGTGTCCAGTGAAGTAAAGCCTATCACGAAGACATCAGTGCTGTCATAGGTGGTGAGGCTGTCTATCGTATATCGAAATTCGTTTTTATTGATTTTATTAAAAGGGCCATTGTATAAATACTCACTTTTGGCCTTTGATAATTTGTCTATCTCCAGAGTTCTCTGGCGTTGGGTGTCGCACTCTGAACTAAGCGAGTAGTTAGATCTGCGCATGTTTTTCCATTGCGCAATATCATAGCTAAAAAGCGGATTTTTTCTATTATAGCCTGGTTGGTAGCCTGATATGTTGAATACGCCGTAGGCTTCAGTATATCCTTCATATTTCTCATTTTTTTGAATGGTTTCGGTATAGAAGCCATAGAGATAGTAAGAATCTTTGCGTAGGAAGTTGCCTAATTCCTTCTCCACATTTTTTACTAAATCTTCAGGGTTTTCTTTCTTAGCTCTTACCACAATCTCGCTTAGTACTGTCACTTTGGGTTGAAGAAAGATGGTATCAGTATTTATAAGATCTTTGGTTCGCTTCTGGAAGGTTTCAAATCCTATATTAGTTACAGCCAGCATTTGATTCTCATAGGTCTTATCTAAAGGAAGTATAAACTGACCATTGCCATTGGCACTAAAACCATATTTAAGTTCAGGAAATGAAATGGTAGCGAAAGGTACTGGGGTAAGGTCTTCAGCATTCACCACAGTTACTTTAAGTTTTTCTTGAGAATAGCTAAGGTTGGAAAATAAAACGGTGATGAGGAAGGGTAAAAAATATAGTCTTATTAATTGCATGATTGCCAGGTTTCTTCAGAGAAATAAACGGAGTAGACACTAAGTTGTTTCTATCTGTGTTAAATAAGAAAGTCATTCTTATTATTTCATTATAGATCTTGGTAGTTTTGAGTAAAATTGAAAAAAATATGTACTATAATTCCATTATTGAAGCCATAGGAAATACACCATTGGTGAAGCTGAACAGCGTTAGTAAAGGTATTAAAGGAACTGTCCTGGCTAAGGTAGAGTATTTTAATCCGGGTAATTCTATGAAGGATAGAATGGCCTTAAAAATGATAGAAGATGCTGAAAAAGAGGGTATTCTAAAGCCTGGAGGCACTATCATAGAAGGTACATCTGGTAATACTGGTATGGGACTAGCCCTGGTAGCCATAGCTAAAGGCTACAAGTGTATCTTCACGCTTTCTGATAAGCAGTCTCAGGAGAAAATAGATATTCTTCGTGCTATGGGTGCTGAAGTTATAGTATGTCCTACTAACGTAGAGCCGGAAGATCCCAGATCTTACTATTCTGTGGCTAAAAAGCTAAATAAAGATATCCCTAACTCATTTTACCCTAACCAGTACGATAACGTTTCAAATGCGGCAGCGCACTATGAGACAACCGGACCTGAGATATGGGAACAAACTGAGGGGAAAATAACGCACTATGCTGCAGGTGTAGGAACTGGTGGATCAATGTGTGGTACTTCTAAATATTTGAAAGAGCAAAATGCGGATGTTATATCTGTTGGTATAGACAGTTATGGATCAGTATTCAAAAAATATAAAGAGACTGGAGAGTTCGATAAGAACGAAATCTACCCTTACATGACCGAGGGTATAGGTGAGGACATTTTACCCAAAAATGTGGATTTTAGTCTCATTGACCACTTCGTGAAAGTAACCGATAAAGACGGTGCTATCATGACTAGAAGATTAGCCAGAGAAGAAGGTCTATTCGTAGGCTGGTCTTGTGGATCTGCTGTTCATGGTGCTCTGGAATATGCCAAAGAAAACCTACAAGAAGGTGATACTATGGTGATTATACTACCAGATCATGGTACAAGATACCTGGCCAAGGTGTATAATGACAATTGGATGAAAAACCATGGATTCTTAGAGGCTAGAGAGTTTGCCACGGCTAAAGATATTGTAACGAAAAAGAATGGTTCAGGTAAGCTTTATACTATTGATAAGAGTCGTTCGGTAGGTGAGGTAATGCAGGTCTTAAATAAGGAAGGCATTGACCAAGTGCCTGTGGTTGAGAACAATGAGTTTGTGGGTAGCGTTTCCACAACCAAATTATTAGAAAAGCTTATAGAAGATCCAAACCTTCGTGAGAAGCCTGTTTCTGAGATTATGGATGACCCTATGCCATTCGTAGCCATGAACAATACCTTGGATGTACTGTCTTCCATGATTAATAAAGATAACAAAGCAGTATTAGTAAGAGATGCTGCAGATGAAGTGCATATTATTACTCAACATGATTTATTGGCCGCTATCTCAAACTAGTTTGGCATAGTCCTTGCAACTAGTTTAGCAAGGTTGATAACATGTTAATGTAAGTAAGTTTTGGGAAAAGGTCTCACTTTCAGTGAGGCCTTTCTTTTTTTATACACATTTCGGGATAGCCAGAAATCTAGAGCATAAAAAAAGGACCTTAACTTTGATGTTAAGATCCTCTTTGGGTTTTAAAGTTATATCTTATTTCAGTATCAGCGTCTGACTGCACCTGAAATCAATGAGATCACAAATAACACTAAGAATACAAAGAATAAAATCTTAGCGATTCCTGCTGCACCTGCTGCTATACCTCCGAATCCGAAAAGGGCTGCTACTAGTGCTACTATCAAAAATATTACTGTCCATTTAAGCATAATTGAAAATTTTTTGGTTTTGATATGTGTAATGAAATAATTTGGCCAAAATCAATAAAATTTATAAAATGCTGATTATCAATGTTTTATATAAATAATTAATTTTCTGAAGTGATGAATAATTGTAGAATTTTTGATAAATTGAGTAATTATTTACTCAATTGGCTATTTCATCATTGAGTATTTGGTTGCTTTGCAAAGAGAATATCGTGCGGTAATATGAGGAAATCGATTTATCACTTCTTTATAGGAATATTGTTGAACAGCGGCTGTGTGGAAATGAGCCAGGCACAAGATACTGTGGCATACTCGTCAACGGATTCTATAAAGAAAAGTATCGATGCACTTAATGATCAGGCCTATAGTTTATATTACACTAATGTGGAGGTGGCAAAGGATGATGTTAAAGTGGCCTTTGAATTATCTCAAAAAATCAACTACGATAGGGGGCTAGCCAATGCCTATAACGTAACTGGAACCATAGCCTGGAGCCAGAGTGACTATACAGAATCATTAAAGAACTATTTCAAGGCATTAGAGCTGTTCAAGAAGCTCAAGGATAAAACAGGTGTTCTCGTTACCTATAATAATATAGCGGAGCTCTATAAAAAGATAGGAGAAGGAGATAAAGGTCTCCAATATCTATTCATGGCTCAAGAGCTTAATATTGAAGAGTATGGAGAAAAAAGAGCCCTTATTTCGGTAAACATCGGTGAGGTCTTCGAAGCGAAGTCAGATTACGATTCCGCAACCTTTTATTTTATGGAGGGATTGAATAATTCTTCCATCACTGAGCGTGAAAAGGCTTATGCCTACAATGGTCTGGCCAATGTGGCCAATGCTACCAGAGAATATGAATCTGCCATATACTTTAATGAACGTGCCCTGGCCATCAGAAAGGAAATAAATGAAATAAGGAGCATCTCAAATTCTTATAATAAGCTGGGCAATATTCACACCCGTCTTGAGCATTACGATCTGGCAGAACAATATTATGATAGTGCTTTAACTTATTCTCACATCTCCGGCGCTCGGGATTTACGGATGGAGATTTATGATAACAGGTCGAAGCTCTTCAAGGGTAAAAATGATTTCGAAAAGGCTTTAGAAGACTATACTGCTTATGCGCTACTAAAAGATAGCATTTTTAGTGAGCAGAAGAGCCGCCAGATTGCGAGTATTCAAAACTCTCATCAAACGGAGTTATTAAAGCAAGAGAATGAAAATGCACTGCTGGAATTGAAGCAAAGAAATGCTATAATCACCATCATAGTAATTCTTCTTTTGGCGGTAGTGGCCATTGCATATATTATGTATAAGCAACGCTTAGCTCAGAAAAATGTGATCAATCTTTTAAAAGAAAAGAATGATCAGATACAGTTACAATCGGAAGAGCTGCATGCTCAATCTGAAAAGATGAAATATCTTAATCAGAACCTTGAAAATCTCAATGGCACCCTGGAGGAGAAAATTAGAGAAAGAACCAGCCTTTTAAAGGAACAGAATAAAGTGCTAGCTGAATATGCATACATCAATGCTCATGAACTTAGGGCTCCTGTAGCCACGGTCTTAGGCCTGGTAAACCTTCTGAAAAACTGTGAGCTGCGAGAAGATGAAGAGAAAATTGTTAATTTTCTGCATGATGCTACCACTCACCTGGATGATGTAATCAAAGACATTAAAGAGAAACTGGAGAGGAGAGATTATGACCTCTTCGATCACGATCTCTAAACCAGCATAAATCGTCTTTTTCCTGGTAGTAGTTCTTCCAGCTCTGGCGGAGGACCAAAATGTTGATTCAGGAAATTATCAAGTTCATCTTTAGTCTGGTCACTTAGAATGTGAGCAATTTCATCTAGCGCTGTACCACTGATCATGTATGGCATGTTGCTAAGTTCCAATCGCTTGCCTTTGCAATGTGCATATAGCTGAAACTCATCCAATTCATTTTTCATGGATCCATTAATCAGGCATTGCTCCATCCAGGCTACAGGATTGCCAGGGTTATTTTGCATTACTTCCATGCGCTTACTAATATCTACATGGTGCGCAAAAAACTCTTCTATATGCTCCATAGATTCTTTTGAGATCTTCTTGCGCATCTTTTCTGCACATGAGGCACAGATAGCATATTCAAAGATCACATCCTGAGCTTTATAGCCTTTATAATTTTTAATGGCCTTTTCTATGAAATACTCACTATCATCCTCAAGAAGATACTTATCACAATCAATACACCTTTCAAAAGGTTGCTTGGAATCATAAGAATGAAAAATGCTGGGTATTTCTATATACGGTTCGTTATTCTGCATCTGGAAAGCTTTTGCTAAAAGGGAGTTATTACCTGATTATTAAAGGCTTTTCACCCATGATACTAAAGCTTCTTTTTGAGCGTCAGTGAGCTTGGCATCACCATGCATGATAGTATAACTTGAAAGCGGCATTTCGCCCTCTTCCACTTCATCCGCTACCTCTTCCAGCTTATGAGCTGCTTTATCGGCAGGGTATGTTCCCCAGATAGAGAAATTCAAATGTCTTCTTCCATCTTCAATATGTTCTGCAAGAAACCAGCTGGCAGGAGCTACATTAGAATACCACGGATACTCTGTCTTATAAGAATGACAATCATAACAAGCTGTAACGAGAATGTTTTTAACCTCATCTGATGGCTTAGTGATAGTTATGAAGTCTTCAGATTCATTGTAAGTAGGGTTGGTTTTATCAATTCTGAAAAACTGAATGATGATGAACGCTGCAACGAGTACTAGGATGATATACTTAAACATTTGTAGAAAGATTACAATTATCAATGTTGTGAATATAAAAATTAATAAACAGAAAACATCAGTCTTTGCCAAACCGACGTGAATGTTTTAACTTTTCAATACTAAATCATCTAACTATAACCTATTATACCTAATCCATGAATATTCAATTGAGGGAAATCAAAAAGCTAATGGTGGCTAACCGAGGTGAAATTGCCATTAGAATTCTTAGAGCCACAAGCGAGTTAAAGATCAGATCAGTAACCATTTACACATATGAAGACCGGTATTCTCTTCATAGATATAAGGCAGATGAAGCCTATCAGATTGGTGCTGATGATGATCCTTTAAAGCCTTATTTGGATATTGAAGAGATCATTGCTGTAGCCAAAAGAAACGGAGTTGATGCCATTCATCCTGGTTATGGTTTTCTGTCTGAAAACGTAAATTTTGCAAGACGCTGTAGAGAAGAGGGGCTTATTTTCATTGGACCAGAGCCTGAGGTGATGGACCAATTGGGCGATAAAGTGGAGGCTAAGAAAATAGCTGTTAAAGCTAATGTCCCAGTTATTGAAGATAGCAATGAAAGCCTCACTTCTGAGGAGGTAGCGCTTAAGGAAGCTTCTAGAATAGGCTACCCGATTATGGTGAAGGCCGCTGCTGGTGGTGGAGGTAGAGGTATGAGGGTGGTGAGAGATGATAACCAGCTAAAATCCGCTTTTGTAGATGCAAAGAAGGAGGCGGGAAATGCTTTTGGTGATGATACTATCTTTCTGGAGAAATTCATAGATCAGCCCAAGCATATAGAGGTGCAAATCATGGGTGATAACTATGGTAACATTGTTCACCTGTTTGAAAGAGACTGCTCAGTACAGCGTAGGTTTCAAAAAGTAGTGGAAGTGGCTCCTTGTATGACCATCTCACAGGAAACTAAAGATAAATTATATCATTATGCCTTATCTATCGCTAAGCAGGTAAACTATAATAATGTAGGTACAGTAGAGTTTCTGGTTGATAGAGATGAGGACATATATTTCATTGAAGTAAACCCCAGAGTTCAGGTAGAACACACCATTACAGAAGAGGTTACAGGGATCGATATTGTGAGGTCTCAAATACTTATAGCGAGAGGGTTTGATCTGGCAGATAGAAGGATATTTATTAAGGAACAGGCCGATGTAAAATGTAACGGATACGCTATCCAGTGTAGAATTACCACCGAAGATCCCGCCAATAACTTCCAGCCAGATTATGGAACCATCATAGCCTATCGCAGCGCTAGTGGCTTTGGTATTAGACTAGATGCTGGTAATTGCTATGCAGGCGTTAATATATCGCCCTTCTTTGATTCTCTTTTGGTGAAGGTATCGAGCTGGGGAAGAACATTAAAAGGAGCTGCAGAAAGGTTAGAGCGTGCCCTAAGCGAATTTAGGATAAGAGGAGTAGAAACCAATATCGGTTTTCTGGCTAATGTAATCACCAACCCGGTTTTCTATAAAGGTGAAGCCACCGTAAACTTCATACAAGACCACCCGGAGCTTTTTGATATGCCAAGAAGGCTCAATAGAGGAACTAAATTTTTAAATTATCTGGCCAATTTATCGGTAAATGGAAATCCGAATGTAAAGAAAATAGATACCACCAAAGTTTTCAGAGATCCTAAAGTACCTGAATTTGATCGTTTAGGAGGCTACCCTGAGGGTACTAAAGATAAACTAAAGCAATTAGGGCGCGAAGGGTTTGTGAAATGGCTAAAGGATGAGAAACAAATACAATTTACTGACACTACTTTTAGAGATGCACATCAGTCATTGCTAGCCACCAGAGTACGGACTATTGACATGCTCAAGGTGGCCGAAGGATACGCCAAGAATCATCCTAATACTTTTTCTATGGAGGTTTGGGGCGGAGCTACTTTTGATGTCTGCATGAGATTTTTAAATGAAAATCCGTGGGACAGGTTAAGCCTTTTCAGAGAAGCTATGCCCAATATTTTACTTCAAATGTTGCTAAGAGGCTCTAATGGAGTAGGTTACAAGGCCTATCCAGATAATTTAATAGAAAAATTTATAGAGAAATCGGCAGAAACAGGTATTGATGTTTTCAGAATATTCGATTCTTTAAACTGGGTGGAAGCTATGAAAGTGAGTATAAAAACTGTCAGAGAAAGAACAGATTCGCTGGCCGAGGCTTGTTTATGCTATACCGGCGATATTTTTAAAGAAAATACCAAGTATGACTTGCAGTATTATCTGGATTTGGCCAGAAAGCTGGAAGATGAAGGCGCTCATATCCTGGCTATCAAAGACATGGCAGGATTATTAAAACCAAAAAGTGCTGAGGTGTTGATTACTGAATTGAAAAAGGCAGTTGATCTACCTATTCATTTGCATACGCACGATACTTCCAGCATACAAAGTACTACTTACTGGAAGGCCATTAATGCCGGAGTAGACGTGGTAGATGTTGCCATAAGTTCCATGTCTGGGCTTACTTCCCAGCCAAACTTTAATTCTATGCTGGCTGCGCTTGAGGGTCATGAAAGGGAGAATAAGTTTGATATCCATTCATTGAATAAATATTCCAACTATTGGGAAGATGTGAGGGAATATTATTATCCATTCGAATCTGAGTTGAAAGCAGGCACAGCTGAGGTGTACGAGCATGAGATCCCTGGAGGTCAGTATTCTAATTTAAGGCCGCAGGCCAGAGGCTTGGGCTTGGAGGATAAGTTCGCCAAAGTGAAAGAGAATTATGCAGTGGTCAATAAAATGTTTGGTGAGTTAGTGAAGGTTACACCATCCTCTAAGGTGGTAGGGGATATGGCCTTATTCATGACTTCTAACGACCTGACACCCGAAGATATCTATGAGAGAGGACACACCTTATCATTTCCAGAATCAGTGGTAAGCCTCTTCAAAGGAGAGCTGGGCCAGCCATATGGTGGCTTCCCTGAAGATCTTTCCAAGATTATATTGAAAGGGGAGAAGCCGTTTACAGACAGACCTAATGCACACCTGGAACCTGTTGACTTTGAGGCCGAATTCAAAGATTTTCAAACCGAATTCGATGAATATTGCGATGAGCTCGACTTTCTCTCTTACAAGTTATATCCCAAGGTGTTCAAAGACTTTTATGATCACTGGCAGGAATATGGTGAAGTTTGGAGGCTCCCAACACAGGCTTTCCTTTACGGTCTTAAAGATAACCAGGAAATATTTGTTGAAATAGGTCATGGTAAAGCCATTATCATTAAAAAGCTATACAAATCAGCTCCGGATGAGAAAGGCATTTGCAGAGTTTACTTCGAAATGAATGGCCAAACCAGGATCATGGAAGTGAAGGATGAAAATGTAAAGGCTGAGAAAGCATCACATCTAAAAGCAACCACCGACAAACACGTAGGCTCTCCACTGCAAGGTAAATTAGCTGAAGTGAAAGTGAAAGAAGGTGATGAGGTGAAAGAAAATGCGCCATTATTCTCTATAGAAGCTATGAAAATGGAGTCTACCATAAATTCTCCAGTAAGTGGAAAGGTGAAGAAGGTACACTTAGCAGCAGGAGAAATGCTGGAGCAAGACGATCTGGTAGTAGAGTTCGAATAAATTTTAAGTTGAATATTGGAAACATTATTCAACTTGTCTTCGTATTAATGTTTAAACATTGATTATATTTGAGTCATGAATCGTTGACTTAATTGCAGGATTCATAACTTGATAAAACACCAAACAAAGATGAAAAAGATAATTCACAGAGCTAATACAAGAGGCCATGCAGACCATGGCTGGTTAAATACGCATCACACATTTAGTTTTGGAAGTTATTATGATCCTACCAGAACTAACTTTGGAATGCTTAGAGTACTTAACGACGACATCGTTACCGGTGGAGCAGGTTTTGGAAAGCACCCGCATGATAATATGGAGATTGTGTCCATACCATTGTCAGGCAGTTTAAAGCATGAGGATAGTATGGGAAATGCTTCAGTAATTAAAACTGATGACGTACAAATTATGTCAGCGGGCACTGGAATCATGCATTCAGAGTTTAACCCTAACCATAACGAAGCGGTTAATTTTCTTCAGATCTGGGTTTTTCCTAAAGAAAGAAATATTGAGCCTAGGTATGGACAGAAAACATTTGATCCTGCAGGTAGGGTAAACCAGATACAAACCGTAGTTAGCCCAGATAAAGAAGGTGAGGCATTATGGATTAATCAGGATGCTTACTTCAGCCTTGGTAATTTAGAGGCAGGTACAGATCTAACCTATGATTTGAAATCACCTAATCATGGAGTGTATGTTTTTACCTTATCAGGCAGTGTTGAAGTAGCAGGTGAGCAGTTGGGCAAGCGAGACGGTCTGGGTATTTATGAAATAGATAAACTAGATATAAAGGCCACTGAAAATGCAGATATACTTCTAATAGAAGTACCTATGAGTAGCAGAGGCTAATGATAATTATAAGCTAAGGTTCTATCTGAGCCTTAGCTTTTTATATCATGCTTTTTTATAATATCTATCATATGATTAAATACCTTCTCTTTTAGGAAAGGCAATTCCTTCAAGCTGTATTCAGAGGCATCTATCTCATCACCGAAAATTACTTTCACTCTTCCTGGCTTCAGGTTCAAAGTACTAGGAGGCATAAGTCTGCCTGCATTAGTAATTACTGTAGGCATAATGGTGGCCTTAGTCTCAATGGCTATTCTAAAAGCACCATCATAAAAGGGTTGAAGTGGTAGTTCCGTTCTGTTTTGTGTTCCTTCAGGAAATATCAAGATAGAAATACCTTCTTCCAATACTCTCTTTAGCTTTAAAATGCTGTCTCTTCTGCTTTCCGCACTAGAACGATCTACAATAATGGTTACAACCCGCACAATTAAACCAAATACCGGAATCTTCAACAATTCCTTTTTTGCCAAGGGTCTAAACTGAGTGGGCACACCTTGCACCAGGCCAGGGAGATCTAAAAAGGAAGTGTGATTACAAGCATAAATGTATGATTTGCTTTTATCTACTTTCTGCTTATCTACCACCGAATATCTGATGAATGTAAAAAAGCTAAATATCAACGACCAAAGGCGCAAACCGAAATAGGTAAGGCTACCATATTTAGGGCCTAGAAGAATGGGTAAAACAATAAGAGGCAACAGTATGATCATGAATACTGAGAAGATCAGTATTACCCAAATGCGATAAAGTATAGATGCTATTTTCTTAAGAGCTTTCATTAAAGCCGCGAAAATACGAAAAGCTATCATATTATGGGTGCTTATTATGAGCTTTTCCGTTTCACTAAAGTTTTTAAAATTGATTGTACTTTTTATGAAAATTAGTCATCAACTAGAATGGATTTTTAGCAAATTCCGATTATCTTTATTGATGTAACTAAAAAATGTTTAACCTCTTTGCTTGCAAAAACAGCCATCTAAAAAGGTGGCTGTTTTTTTATTGTCTTTTAAATACGTGGATTTCTGCAAGGGCTATTGATCAGTGTCGTCTTCCTCTAATTTTATAAATTTAGTAAGGCACTGGTTTACAGCTACGGCTATTTCGTATTCCGTAGAGTTCATAATAAAGCTTTCTTCCAGCTTACAATATTGCATAAAGTCTTCCACCTTATCTTCAGGTAATCCGGTAAGTTCTATCACTACCTTTTCATTGTATTTTGACTTGGCTAAAAGCTGCCTATCATAGCTTCGCTGAAACTGCTGTAATTTTTTCTTTTCTTTTGCTTCTTTACTCACCTTGTTGTAGATGGCAGAAAAAGGTCCTCCCATTGAAATACCTCCCTCAGCGCTTGTCCATTTTGGTCTCACAAAACCAGTGGCAATTACAGGCTCTTTATCATCTCCGGCTCCAATTGGCACCTGCATGTTGAGTATAGCCTGTTTTAATGCTTTTTCATCCCTGAAAGCAAATACTTTTACAGGCTGAAGCTCCATAGTAGACATATTGAGTGCAATGGTAATATCTATTTTGTCGGTAGCTACATCCTCCTTTATAGTGTAAGCATATGACTCAAATCCAATGGATGAAAACACCAAAGTGTCAGATTTATCCATAGTAACCCAAAATCTACCTTCTGTATTACTTACTACTCCCTTGTTTACTGTTTTATTAATGACATGCACATAAGGCACAGGTTCGTTGGTTTCAGAATCTATAATTCGTCCTGTAATTTCTATTTCAGCTTCCTGAGCAAAAGCTGCAACTCCAAAAAACGTTAATATAAGTGCGGTAAAGAGTGTTTTAGGCATGTTCATATAACGTGAATATAAATAAAAAGATACATTAATTATTACATTATGGCTACTTCTGGTATAAACGTTCTAAACAACAGCTATATTTTTTTATATTTCAACCGGCTAAAGCAATTTTTTAATGAAAAAAACCTTCACACTAACCTTATTTTTTGTCTATAGTATTATTGGTTTTTCCCAAGAGTATAATGAACGCTATGAATTAAAGAACCTTGGGAGAAAGGTGAATAAAGCCTACCATGAAGGAGCACCTGTAATTTCTCTTGATGGTAAAACATTATATTTCTTCGTTCATAATTCACCTGAAAATACCTACGGGAAGGAGGGGAGCCAGGATATTTGGTTTACTGAACTTCAATCTGACGGTACGTGGGGAGAGGCAAAACACATGTCTAAACCACTCAATGAGCATCATTCTAATCAGGTGTTTACGGTTTTGCCAGACGGCACTCTTTTTATTAGAGGAGGTGATTCTAAGAACTCAAAGGGTTTTTCTTTTACTAGAAAAGTCGGAAGTGAATGGTCTAAGCCTGATGAGATAGATGTAGAAGATTTCAAGAATATGAATAATGGGAAATTCTATGGAGCTACCATGTCTTCTGATGGCAAATTCATGATTCTATATTTAAGTGAAAAGGAGAACAGTACTTTTAGTGACCTTTATATGAGCAAGGTTTTAGCTGATGGAAAATGGTCAAGACCCGTGAAATTGCCAAATAACCTGAATACAGCAAGGGATGAGTTTGCACCATACATGGCTCCCGATGATAAAACCATGTACTTTTCTAGCAATAGAAAGGATATGGGTATTGGAAGTGCTGATATCTATAAAACAGTACGTCTGGATAATAGCTGGACTAAATGGTCAGACCCTGTAAACGTTGGCCGACCTTTAAATACCGCCGCCTTTGATTCTTATATGTCTATAGATGCTTCAGGTCATGTATTTACCGCTCAATCTGGTAGAACTATTGACGGAGGTAATCTCGATATTTTTCAACTGATTGAAAAGGAAATCAATATTTCATTAAAAGGGATGGTGCTAGATGAGAAGGCTAAAAATGGTATCAATGCTCAGCTTATTATCAGTCATGAGGGAGAAAAAGATACTGTTAGCGTAGATAATCTAAATGGATACAAAACCAAGCTAAAAGGAGAAGGTAGTTATAATTTCTCCATAACTGCTGAAGGATATCATCCAGCAAAAGGAAGCTTAGAAATCAAAGATGTGTTCCGAGATACCACTGTGATTAAAGACTTTGCATTGAAACCTGTGAAACAGAATCCTATGCTTACGGTAAATGTTTATAATGCCAAGACTAATGAGCCGATCAAGTCTAACCTTACTGTTAGAATGAAAAAGGCTAAGTCAGATTGGGTTAACAAAGAGTTGCCGGATGGATATTTTGAGAAAGAGCTGAAAGACAAAGGTTGGTATATGCTTACCGCCTCAGCTGAAGGTTTTTTAAATGCCAGTGACAGTATTCAAAATCTAAATGAATCAGGAAGCTTGTTAACCAAAGATCTATACCTTCTACCTATCGAAGTAGGAGCTACAGTACGTCTGAAGAATATTTTCTTTGACTTTGATAAAACTACATTGAAGTCTGAATCTTTTGTAGAGCTTAATAAGGTGGTGGAGTTTTTAAACAACAACTCTTCAGTTGAAATCGAAATTGCGGGTCATACGGATAGTAAAGGATCTGATGATTATAACCTTACACTTTCTCAAGGTAGGGCAGAGGCTGTAGTAGCATATTTAGTAGAGCAGGGAATAGATGATTTCAGGCTGGTGGCTAAAGGTTATGGTGAAACAGTGCCGCTGGAAACTAATGATACTGACGAGGGCAGAGCAGTCAATCGTAGGGTTGAGTTCACCGTGTTAAAGAAATAATAGTTAAAACTATATACATCAAAAAGAGCCATTTAAAATTTTAAATGGCTCTTTTCTTATGAATCTCTTTTTACCAAAGCGAAGAAATTATTGTCTAAAGGAAGGTAGCCGTATTCATAACAAAAGTAATAGATGGCACCTGCCTTAGTAGTGTAGGTATTAGTGTAGTAATTAAAATCAAAGCCTTTTTCTACTAATCGATCCCGATGAGTTTTACTCTTTCCATTAGGGTTTAGTTGATTAAGAATTTTCCTGTTCTTTTTCAGTGTAGCATTAACTGAGCGAATGTAATTATTACTATCGCTGTTAAGCTTATTGTTGTAGGCATTTCTACATAAATCTGAACAGAATTTCTTATCTGCGCGGCCAAATATCTTGGTGCCGCATTCCAAACATTCTTTTTCTTCCATATTATAAGTGTTTGGTTATGAGTATTATATCCGTTTATAAACGTTTGTAAACGCTTATAAATGTAAGTTAAGCGAATGCAAACATTTATCATACGAATACTCCCTTAATCTCATACTTACTTTGCCTTCATCAAATTCGATATGAGATCGGATATAGTCATTTTACTAAAATATTTTATTATGAAAAATTTAAGAAACAGTGTTCAGCTTATTGGTAGATTAGGTAAAGATCCTGAAATGAGAAGTTTGGCAAGTGGTTCATCTTTAGCCACATTTTCACTAGCCACTACTGATAGTTATAAGAATGCTGCAGGTGAGCGGGTAGAAGAAACACAATGGCATAACCTGGTGGCATGGGGTAAAACTGCTGACATCGCTTCTCAATTTCTAAAGAAAGGAAACGAAGTAGCTATCGAAGGGAAACTTATCCACCGATCTTATGAAAATGCTAAAGGCGAGAAAAAGTACGTGACGGAGATCAATGTCAACGAAATTTTAATGTTAAAAAACAAGAAATGATAAGGTTTAAGAGGCAGTAGCATCAACTACATGTTACTGCCTCTCTTAACGATTAATCAGGTTCAGCTATGGAAATATTCATGGGTATTTCTTCGCTGGCTTTTCTAATAATCTTTAAATCAGCAGGAGAATTACCAAGCTTTCTATATTCATCGGTGGTGATGCCTGCGCGTTCTGCATAAATTTCATAGTAAGCAGCTTTAGCTTCATCCAGTACTTGTATAAAAGATGCCTGACTGGTGCCTCGGGCTGTTTTTATAGAAACCACAGCATCTTTTGGTGAGTCACTACTGGTATTGTCTTTACCATGGTTTAAAACAAAGGCCTTTATCTCTGTTCTTAAATCTTGGGCACCTTCACGTTGCTTTCCTTCCACCATCAGTTCATCTTTAGAGTTAACCAGAATTTTGAAAATGTTTCGTTCATTTAAATGAAAGGTTGTCGACTCATCAGTGTGCTGTGGCAGTTGTATCATTAGTCCTTTGTCACTCACTATGGTAGTAGTAATCATGAAAAAGATAAGTAGTAAGAAGGCAATGTCTGCCATAGACCCCGCGTTAGGAGCATTAGTTGTTTTATGGATCATAGATTTCATATCAGTAAAATTTGTTTTTTAACTGTAATATGAAATTGGCGATGTCCTTTATTCCTTTCCGGATGCTATAGTTAACAAGGTATAAAGTGAAAGCTTATTTCATATTATAACTTTTTTTATAGTTATAATCGTTTAAAGAATTAAAGTCACAGCCGGAAATGGCTTATTCATTCCTTATTTTTTTCTACTTTTGCAACTGATGAATTTTTTATACCCACAGTTCCTCTACGGCCTTTTTGCATTGGCCATTCCTATAATCATTCATTTATTCAATTTTAGAAGAACTAAAAAGGTATATTTCTCCAATACTCAGTTTCTGAAAAAAGTAAAGGATGCCAGCAGTGCCAAGCGAAAACTGAAGCATTACCTGATTCTGGCCAGTCGTTTATTCTTTATTTTCTTTTTGGTTATCGCCTTTGCACAACCTTTTGTGCCTTCAGATGATGAGGTCAGTGCTTCTTCTCAAACACTCATTTATTTAGATAACTCTCTGAGTATGAGTAATGAAATCACTGAGAATATATCCGCATTTGAGGAAGCTTTGTCTTATGTAAATACACTCACGGATATTTACCCTGCTACTCATGAGTATAAGGTGCTGACTAATGATTTCAATGCTAATTCAAGTGGATTTAAGAGCAAAACAGATATTGATGACTTCACCACCGAGGTAAAAATGAATGGTATTACTCGAACCATTGAGGAAGTAGCTAACCGATTAAAAATAGATACTGAGAAAGGAAAGGACTATGAAGTATTCTGGTTATCAGATTTCCAAAGCTCAACTGCCGGCACAGAGGCGCTTCAACAGTTGGATAGTAACTTCAATATCAATCTGATCCCTCTTCAGTTTCAATCTATAAGTAACGTATATGTAGACTCCCTCTATTTAGATAATCCTTTTCTGATTGGAGATGAAAAGCTGAAGCTCAATGTGGTGCTAAGAAATATAGGTACAAAAGAGGCCAATGATTTAATTGTTAAGGTGTTTGTGGATGACGTGCAAGCAGCTACAGCCAGCGTTAACCTATCTCCAAATGGAAAGGAGACCGCCACTTTTGATCTTGCGTTTAACTTAGAAGGAGAAAACAAATGCAGAATCAGCTTTGAAGATTTTCCGGTAACTTTTGATAATGACTTTTATTTCACCATAAACGGAAGCCAGAAAATAAATATTCTGGAAATCAAGGCTGATCAAAAGGTGAGTCGTATCCAAAGGGTTTTCGGGAATGAAACGATATTCAATTTTAAAAGCTCGAGCTACGCTAACCTTGATTATAACCTTATACCAGAATCTGATTTGGTGGTGGTAAATGGCTTAGATCAAATAGATGCCTCATTGATTGGTGCGCTTAACCAGTTTTTAAATAATTATGGTAATGTGGTCTTTATCCCTTCCTCTTCAGGAAATGTAGATGATTACCGCCAGCTGCTCAATATGAACAGGGTAACTAAGTCAGATTCATTAGCTAAAATGACATTGGCCGCCCCTAATTTTGCGGACCCGTTTTACGAAAATGTGTTTGAAGAGAAGAACCCCAACTTTGCTATGCCCGAAGCCAGCCCGGTTTTGAAATGGGGTGCTGATCGTACTGCATTATTACAGTTTAGAAACGGGCAGCCGTTTTTATCAAAATTTGGAAGTCAGGGTGGTGTTTATGTATTTGCCTCACCGCTGTCAGATGCTTATTCTTCGTTTCAGGCTCATGCCTTGTTTGTGCCAGTTATGTACAGAATAGCTGTATCCAGTGCATCTACAGAGAATCAATTGTATCATTTTATAGATGAACCTTCCATTATTTTCAAAGCCGATACGCTTAATAACCTTGATGATGTGTTTAAACTGGTAAGAGACGACGAAGAAATTATACCTTTGCAAAGAATTAGCGGAAACAATGTTTATATGGATGTGCCAAAATTTGTTTTGAGCTCTGGCTTCTACGATCTCACCTATAGAGGTGAAAAAATGGGGACTTTGGCTTTTAATAACAGTCCATCGGAATCAGATCTCAGACAGTTTGATGCCGCTAATTTAACCAGTGTTTTTGGTGGGAATAGTGCCATCCTGGATGTGAGTAATAAAGATCAGTTCAGGGCGGAACTAGAAAGTAAATATATAGGACAGCCATTATGGAAATATGCCGTAATATTGGCCTTGATTTTCCTTTTTATAGAGGTTTTATTGGTGAGATTCATGCCATAAGCTCATTATAGATTTTAAAGAATGAAAAACATACTTATTAAATCAGCACAAATTATCAATGAGGGTTCACCTTTTCATGGTAAGAAAACCAATGTGCAGATTAAGAATGGAAAGATTGTATACATAGGTGATAACACCCCGAAGGCCGATAAAACCATTGAGGCTAAAGGCATGTATCTTTCTGCTGGTTGGTTTGATATGAGGGCGGTTTTTGCAGATCCGGGCTCTGAACATAAGGAAGATCTAAGGTCGGGTGTCGCTACTGCTGCGGCAGGTGGTTTTACCGGAGTAGCCGTTCTGCCCAATAATCATCCGGTAACTCAGGGTAAGAATGATGTGAAATACCTGCAATCAATAAATACTGAGTCACTGACTCAAATTTATCCGATAGCGGCAGTAACGCTGGGTTGTAAGGGTGAAGAGCTTACTGAAATGATAGATTTGCACACGGCCGGTGCCGCTGCTTTCTCAGATGGTTTGAACCCGATATGGCATACAGACATTCTTTTGAAGTCACTTCAATATTTACAAAAGTTCAATGGCCTTTTGATTAATAAGCCGGAAGATGTGCATTTGAGTATGTTTGGCGTAATGAATGAAGGCTTAAATAGCACAAGATTAGGTATGAAGGGAATTCCTACGCTGGCCGAAGAGCTTATTGTGCAGAGAGATCTTGAGCTATTAGCTTATGCTGGAGGAAGGTTACATTTCACCAATATCTCATCACCGAAGTCAATTAACTTAATCAAAGAAGCTAAGAAAAAGGGCTTACAGGTAACTTGTGATATGGCTGCCTACCAAACTGACTTTAGTGATGATGATCTGATGGGGTTTGATGCTAATTATAAAGTAAGCCCACCATTCAGAACAGAGAAGGATAATAAAGCCCTGAAGAAAGGTTTAAAAGAAGGAGTAATCGATATACTGGTTTCTAATCACAACCCTCAGGATGAAGATGATAAGAAGCTGGAGTTTGATCTGGCTGAGTTTGGTATTACCAGTTTGCAGACGGTAGCGCATAACATTGCTACATTATCGGCAGATGTAGATATGGCGGAGCTGATTAAAAAAGTCACATCTGCACCTCGAGAAGTATTAGGTTTAGCCAATCCGCTAATCAGTGAAGGTGAGGAGGCGAATGTCACCCTTTTTGACCCTAACCATGAGTGGACTCTGGATGGAAAGAGTAATCATTCAAAGTCAGAAAATTCACCATACTGGAAGCAAAAAATTAAAGGAAAGGCCATTGCTACTTTCAATAATGGCATAAGTTATATTGATAAAATTTAGCAGGGAGAGAATAGAATGAAACCGTTAGTAAGAGTACCGTTAAAATTTGGGTTGATAGGAGCGATATTGGGAGTGGTAATAATTTTGGTGCTTTATTTCATCAATCGTCATCCACTATTAATTCCACCATTCTTAGATTTTAGAATACTGCTGTTTGCCGTATTTATCTTTTTTGCCATGAAGGAGTTTAAGGATTTTTATAATAATCAGATGATGAACTTCTGGCAGGGGATTGTTATCGGTTTTATTATCTATATGGTGATAGGTATTCTGGTGGGGCTTTCCATCGTAATTATTTGCCAGATTATGCCAGGTTTTCTTCAAACTTATATAGACGGAACTGTTAATGGAATGATGATGCAGAAGGATCAACTTCTTCACGGAGGCAAGATTACCATTACAGAGGAGGAATTTAACAAGCAAGTAGTTCTACTAAAGAACGACACAGGTGCGGGTACTCTCTTTTTTGACTATTTGGTGAAGAGTACACTCATTGGATTCTTTGTAACGTTGTTACTGTCAGTTCTTATGAGAAGAACCGAGAAGCGTTTTTCGAAATAGCAGATAAACCACTTACCATTAATTAATACCACCAGTTTATTAAATTTTGAAATCATAATTCGGCGCACTATTTTGGGGGATATTTAAAGAAACAAACTTTTACTATCAACCAAAAATTGACGAATCATGAGTGAGAATATGCTAGATAATTCAGGCTTATCAGAAAGAGCCTCTATTAAATCTGTTTCAGTAAAGTGGGGCCTGATTTCAGGAGCCATTGGTATTGTTTTTTACCTAATATTAATGTTAGGTGAATTATACACTGTGACCGGCGTGAGCTTTGTTGGTCTAATACCTTTTGTCATAGTAATATTAATGGCAATGAAAGAATTTAAAGCTAACGGAGATGGCTATATGTCATATGGAGAAGGTTTAAAAATTGCTGTTTTAATAAGTTTAATCGGTGGAGCTATGCTTGCTGTATTTTCTTTGATTTATACTCAATTGATTGATACAGAGATGATTGCTAGAATGCGCGAAGAGGTGGTGATGAAGCTTGAGGAGCAAGGAAAGTCTGATGAGGAAATAGAAATGGGTATGAAGTTCGTAGATGTATTTTCAAATCCATATCTTGGTTTTATTTTAACCATTATAAAAAATGTTTTCGTTGGTTTTATCTTATCTTTGGTCATTAGTGCTATTGCTAAAAACAATAATCCTGAGCTTGAGGTGTAATTATGCCATATGAATTGAATATTTCAGTAGTGGTTCCACTTTACAATGAAGAGGAATCACTACCAGAATTATGTGATTGGATAAGCCGTGTAATGCAAACGCACGGCTTTACTTATGAAATAATATTGGTGGATGATGGTAGTCAGGATACTTCCTGGGAAGTTGTACAGCAGCTTTCACTCACCAACCCATCTATAAAGGGAATTAGGTTTAACAGAAACTTTGGTAAATCTGCTGCCCTAAACACAGGTTTTAAAGCCGCTAAAGGTGAAGTAGTGATCTCCATGGATGCGGACCTGCAAGATAGTCCTGACGAGATACCAGCACTTTATGAAATGATTCATTCAGGTCAGTACCATATGGTTTCTGGTTGGAAAAAGAAGCGCCATGATCCTTTAGGTAAGACCCTCCCTTCAAAGTTTTTTAATAGAATCACAAGGATTATATCAGGCATTAAATTGCATGATTTCAATTGTGGTTTAAAAGCCTACCATAACAGGGTAGTTAAGAATATTCATGTTTATGGCGAAATGCATCGCTATATTCCTGTTATAGCAAAATGGAATGGCTTCGCCAAAATAGGAGAGAAAGTAGTAGAGCATAGAGCCAGAAAATATGGATATACCAAATTTGGTTTTACACGAATAGTAGGTCTGCTTGATTTGCTATCCATCACCTTCGTATCCAAGTTTAAACGTAAACCCATGCACTTTTTTGGTACATTGGGTACCCTTTCATTTTTCGCTGGCTTGCTCATCACCATGTTTGTAATTGGGGATAAATTGTATAGACAGTATAATGCAATGGAGGTAAGAGATGCTACTGATCAGCCGTTGTTCTTTCTTGCTTTGGTGGCATTGATCATTGGTGTGCAGCTGTTTTTGACGGGTTTTCTAGCCGAAATGATGGCTATGAAGTCGCAATCATCAAATGAATACCTGGTAGTAGAGAAGATAGGTGTAGAATAAAATATGTTCTTTTCTGTAGTCATACCTGTATATAATCGTCCTGATGAGGTTGATGAATTATTAGAAAGCTTAACCAAACAGACTTATTCGAATTTTGAAGTCCTGATTATAGAGGACGGATCTAAGTTCGATTGTGAGTTTGTTATGGATAAATATGGTGATGTCTTAAATCTTACCTATTATAAAAAGCCTAATACTGGTCAGGGATTTTCTCGTAACTATGGTTTTGAAAGAGCTAAAGGGGAGTATTTTGTAGTATTTGACTCTGATTGCATAATTCCTGAGCACTATTTTGAAACTGTCAATAATCATCTTGCCGAGCATAAATTGGATGCTTATGGAGGCCCAGATCGGGCTTTAAAAACATTCACAATTACTCAGAGAGCCATCAGTTATTCTATGACCTCTTTATTTACCACCGGCGGTATTCGAGGAGGTAAAAAAAGAATGGGCGCGTTTCACCCCAGAAGCTTTAACATGGGTATATCCCGAAAAGTGTTTGAATCTACTAACGGATATATCATCACCAGAATGGGAGAGGATATAGAGTTCAGTATCAGGATTACAGAAAAAGGATTTAAGACGGGACTCATTGAGGATGCCTATGTGTATCATAAAAGGAGAACAAGTCTTTCTCAATTCTACAAGCAACTACATTTCTTCGGTAGAGCCAGAATAAACATTAGCAGATTTTATCCTGGAGAGATTAAAGTAGTTCATCTGTTTCCAGTGATTTTTACCTTAGGCTTTATTGCTATGTGGCTGCTTCCTTTTGTGAGCACGCATTTATTTTTACTAGCAGCCTTTCTAGTAACATTTTATTTTTCCCTAATCTTCCTGGATAGTCTTTTCAAAGAAAAGAGCTTTCCTGTAGCTGTAATCAGCGTGGGCGCAGCGTTTACTCAGCTATTTGCTTACGGCATTGGGTTCTTACAAGAAGGCTGGAGAAAAATCACCAAAAAGTGATTAAGCAGGTTTTCTACAGAAATAAATAATCTCTCCTTTAGGTAAAGCATAACGCTCAACGTCTTCTGTAGGTAATTTCTTTACGTAGTCATCTTCAGTTACCTCAAAGCCGGCTTTTCTTAGTCTTTCAGGGTAATCTTTTCCGTACAGTCTTACATGATCATCTTGTCCGTAGGCCTTTTCTCTTTCACGCGGACCGGTTATGCTCTTGTCCTCAAAAGTAACATCTGGTACAGGGCTGAAAAACGGAATTTGAATGATAGCCCATCCGCTTGGTTTTAAAACTCTGCAGATTTCACTCATAGCCTTAATGTCATCATCTACGTGCTCCATTACGTGGTTGCACATGGCGGCATCGAAGGTATTAGCTTCAAAGGGGATTTCGTGAACATCCATCTTCACTTTAGCCAAGGGAGAGAATAAATCGCCAGTGATATATCCTTCACCATGCTGCTTTTCGAAAGGCTTCAGAAAACACTGCTCCGGAGCTATGTGAAGAAAATGTAACTTTTTATTAAAGAAGCCCGTCTTCTCATTAAGGTAAAGCCAGATAAGTCTATGTCTTTCAAGAGATAATGAATCTGGGCAAAGTGCGTTAGGACGTGGGTTGATACGCCCGTAGGGAAGAAATTTAGAGTAGCTTTTATTGATAATTGGGCAGGTTACTTTGTTACCTTTTAAGAAAAAGCCAGTAACCTTCAATGCTGGTACACTTATCCTTTGTAACACAGTTCGGGGGATAAACCGAATGACGTAGCTAATTAGTGTTTTCATAATTCATGGCAAATATAAAGAAATCAGTCACTTTTCGCTGCTTAAATAGACCTTAGGATCTTGGTGATATTTATATGTAAGGTAATGTCCCTGTTTCTATGGCTTTCAGTCCGATAAGTTATATTTTATATTTGTAATGCAATAAAGTGAAAATCAGGTCGTTCGCTAACCAAATATGCAAAAACCGATTTAGCTATTTAAAGACTTATTTTTTGCAGAACCTTAACATTATCAACTATCACTTACCTTAATTACACATGAAAAAGGCTTTAATCATAGGCGGCATTGTAGTATCGTTGGTCATTATCTATTTTTTAGTTAGTGGCGGAGAGACTTCAGGAGGCGCAGAACTCATTTCAACCGTAGAAAAAGGAGATTTTGAAGTAAAAATCATCACTACGGGAGAATTGGAAGCGAAGAATTCAGTGGAAATTTTAGGTCCATCAGGCCTTAGAAATTTCAGAATTTATCAAGTAAATATTCAGAATATTGCCGAGGAGGGCACAGAGGTGAAAAAAGGCGATTGGATTGCCACTCTGGATCCATCGGAGCTTACTGGTAGAATATCAGACTTGCAGACCGAATTAGATACCAAAGAATCTGAGTATACCCAAACCAGATTAGATACTGCCCTTCAAATGAGACAAGCCAGAGACGAGCTCATCAACCTGAAGTATGCAGTAGAAGAAAAGGAGATTGTTTTGGAACAGTCTCAGTATGAGCCACCGGCTACTATCAAACAAGCACAAATAGACTTAGATAAAGCAAAAAGAGCCTATAGCCAGGCAAAAGAAAATTATAAAATCAAGTTGGAGCAAAATGCCGCTAAAATGCGTATTGCAGGCGGTTATTTAGGTAAAATAAGACGTGATTTTGGAGATTTAATGCAATTGAAGGAGTCATTCCAGATAAAAGCACCAGAAGACGGTATGATGATTTATCGTAAGGGTTGGGATGGAAAGCCTATAAAAGAAGGTTCACAGATCAGTGCCTGGGATCCTGTAGTGGCCACATTACCAGATCTTTCAGTAATGCTTTCTAAAACTTATGTAAATGAAGTAGATGTTAGAAAAGTGAAAGTAGGGCAGCCTGTGGAAATAGGATTAGATGCCTTCCCTGAGAAAGAGCTGAAAGGAAAAGTAATTAGTGTAGCCAACGTGGGTGAACAAAAGCCGAATACTGATGCCAAAGTTTTCCAGGTGAGTATTCAGTTAGAAGGTCATGATCCTCTTTTGAGACCCTCTATGACTACTAGCAATACCATCATTACCAAGAGTGTGGCAGATGTACTTCACATTCCGCTTGAAAGTTTGCACAATAAGAATGATTCTATCACCTATGTTTTCAAAAAGGAAGGGTTGAACATCACCAAGCAGGAAGTTAGTGTGGGTGAAACCAATGCAGATGCAGCTATCATTTTAGCCGGACTTGAAGAAGGTGACAAAGTGTATCTATCAATGCCAGGCGATGAGGATGGTGATGTGGATTTACTCCCTGAGCTTAATGGAAAAAGAAATCAAAAGAAAGAAGAAAAGCCTGCTAAAGAAGAAGCTGAGGCGAAAAAGGACATGAGAAGACCAAAGGGAGCTAGATAATTTGCAAGCATGATTAATCAAAGAGTTTTAGCAAATTTCTACATTGCTCTGGAGGCTGTTATGGCCAACCGTGTCAGATCTATTCTTACAGCGCTGGGAATCATATTTGGGGTGGCGGCAGTTATTGCCATGTTAGCCATAGGTAATGGAGCTCAGCAGGAGATTTTGGAGCAAATTAAGTTAGTGGGTGTTAATAACATTGTAATATCACCCATAGTAGAGCAAAAGGAAGAGAACCTGGCAGAAGGTGAGGCTGGTAGCCAAAAGAAAAAATTCTCTCCTGGGTTAACTACTAGAGACGTCAGTTCTATTAAAAGAGCCATTCCGGCGGTGAAAACCATTAGTCCGGAGATTATTCTGGATACCTATATTATCAAAAATGGTGTACGCCGTTCAGCAAAGTTGGTAGGTGTGGAGCCAAGCTATTTTAAGATTACCAACTTCGAACTTTTGGAAGGTAAGATGTTTAATGATGACCAACTCAAACGTGGTTCACCGGTTTGCATCATTGGAAAATCTATCCAAGCCAAATTCTTTCCTACTGAAGACCCAATTGGTAAAACAATCAAGTGTGGTAATAACTGGCTCACTATTGTGGGGGTGTTGAAAGAAAGGATTATCAGTGAACACAGTATCAATAACCTCGGAATCAGGGATTATAATATGGATGTGTACACGCCTCTTCAAACGGTACTTATCAGGTATAGAAATAGAGATTTGATTACGCAAGCTATGATCCAGCAGGCTAACCAGGCCAGCTTTGGTCGTGGAGGCACGGATGAGTCTGCTGAGGAAGAAGCTGAAAGAGAAAACTACAATCAGTTAGATAGATTGGTGGTGCAAGTGGATGAAACACAGCTGCTTAACCCAACAGCAGATGTGCTTTCCAGAATGTTACAAAGGCGCCATTTCGATGTGGTAGATTTTGAAATTGAAATTCCGGAGCTTTTACTAAAACAGCAGCAAAGAACCAATGACATCTTCAACTATGTACTTGGAGCCATTGCCGGCATTTCGCTACTGGTTGGCGGTATTGGTATTATGAATATCATGCTGGCATCGGTTTTAGAAAGGATAAAGGAGATAGGTTTGAGATTATCCCTTGGAGCTAGGAAGAGTGACATAGTAAATCAGTTTCTTTTCGAGTCTGTAATGATCAGTGTTACAGGAGGTATTATTGGAATTATTCTAGGGGTGACGCTGGCTTATGTGGTGTCCGAGTTCGCGGATATTCCAACTATTGTGTCCATCACTTCTATCATATTATCCTTCGGAGTAGCGGCCACGGTTGGGCTTATCTTTGGTATAGCACCAGCCCGTAGAGCAGCACAACAAGATCCTATTTCATCATTAAGATACGAGTAATTACACCATGAGATATTTACTAACTTTTTTATTCATTGCTGCAGTGGCTACAGCACATGCGCAGACTGTTTACACCCTGGAAAATATCATTGACAGGGCTCAGGCACAGTCTCCGGCCGCTAAAAGGGCAGAAACACTAAAGGAAAACCTTTATTGGCAGTACCGGTCATACCGATCTAATTATAATCCACAATTGAGATTAAGTGGTTCAGCACCAGACTATAACCTGGATTATTTTAGTAATAGGTTAGATGATGGTACCATCGTTTTTCAAAGTAGAGAGCAAATAAATTCCTACGTGAATTTAGGTGTGGAACAACCTTTAAAATGGACTGGGGGTACAATATCTGTTAACTCTAACCTTAGCCATTTCAAAGATATTCAGAGAGATTTAACACAGTATAATACTACGCTTTTCAATGTGCTGTTAGAACAGCCGCTTTTTGGTTTTAACAGCTTAAGATGGGATAATAGAACAGAACCTTTAAGATTTGAAGAGTCTAAGCGCAGTTATGTAGAAGAAATGGAATCTATCTCTTCAGTAGCTGTAGACAGGTTTTTTGCTTATCTATCAGCTCAAATCAATTTGCAGATTGCCCAGTTTAACCTGGCTAACAATGATACTATCTATAAAATTGAGCAAGGGAGGTACAACATTGGTACCACTTCGAAGGATAAACTTTTACAAGTGGAATTGCAGCTGTTGAGATCCAGGGAAGATGTGGCTGAAGCTCAATTAGATATGGAAACTTCCAGGTTGCTTTTAAGGACATATATTGGATTGTCGGGAGATGAATCAATACAATTGGTGTTGCCAGATTATATTCCAGAGTTTGAGGTGAAGCTGGGAGAAGCTTTGGAGTACGCCCGACAGAATAGAGCAGATTATATAGCGTTTGAGCGAAGGAAATTGGAGGCACAAAGGGAAGTGGCGCAAGCCAGGGCCAATAGGTTTCAGACAAACTTGAGGGCATCTTACGGTAGTAATAATGCCAGTTCAGATGTCGATAATCTTTACATAGATCCCAATAATCAGGTGAGAGCGAACATCACTTTCGATATTCCTATTTTAGATTGGGGACGAAACAAGTCCAGAATGCGTACTGCTATAGCTAATCAGCGATTGGTAGACTATACTATTGCCCAGGATGAGCAGACTTTTGAGCAGGAAATTCTCACGCAGGTAAGGCAGTTTGATGTATTGAGAACGCGTCTTGAAATTACTAAAAAGTCTGATGAGGTGGCTCAGGAAAGATATACTGTGGCTCAAAATCGCTATTTAATTGGTAAAATTGATATTACTAACCTTAATATAGCCCAAACAGAAAAAGATGATGCTAAAAGGGCATATATCAGTGCTTTACAGGCCTTTTGGTCGGCATATTTCAACTTAAGACGTCTGACCTTATATGATTTTGAGGCTAATAAGTTGCTTTATACTCACGAATAGTGGTGATTTTCAAGTGATTATTTCCTTATCTTTGTAGTATGGAAAAATGCATATTCAGCTTACTGATGTTGATTTTGACGATGGGGGGAGCTTTGGCTCAAGATAAGTTGGACTTTGGAAATACAAGTACTACTAGCCTGGAACCTACTTATAAATCCAAGAAAAAGGATTATAAGAATGAGCATTTGGTGAGTATTATTAAAACAAATACCAAAGGATTGCTTTTAGGAAACCGGTGTTTGCAAGATGTAACCAGAGATATGGGCTTTGAATACGTGGTTCAGCCAAAGCGTGAAAAGCTCTCAATGAATGGCTTTGAAAGGCTGATTCATAATTTTGGTGCGAAAGTGAAGATCACTTTTAAAAATGGACCATTCTGGAAGTTTAAGCTCAAGAAGAAAAGAAAGGAGTGCAAGCAGCAGACTGGTGACTTTGTAGGTTAGGCCGTGAGAGAATATTTAATGGATACGTTTGAATGAAATATCTAAAATAGAAAAGCCCGTGATTCAGTAAGAATCACGGGCTTTTCATTTATATCAAATGGGCGATTATAATCCTGTGTAGTTATATGGTGTGATCACTCTTAACTCAGCTTTTACTTCTTCACTAACATTTAGCGTTTCAATAAATGACTTAATAGTCTTTTCAGTGATAGCCTCATTAGTTCTGGTAAGGTCTTTCAAAGCCTCATAAGGTTTTGGATATCCCTCTCTTCTCAAAATGGTCTGGATAGCCTCAGCTACCACCGCCCAGTTTTCATCTAAATCGGCTTTAAGTGCAGCTTCATTCAGCTCAAGCTTACCTAGTCCTTTTTCTAATGATTTCAAAGCAATCAAGGTATGTGCTAAAGGTACACTCACATTTCTTAATACTGTAGAGTCTGTAAGGTCTCGCTGTAATCTTGAAATAGGTAATTTGGCGGAAAGATGCTCGAAAATAGCGTTAGCCATGCCTAAATTACCTTCAGCATTCTCAAAATCAATAGGATTTACCTTGTGAGGCATCGCTGAAGAACCAATTTCACCAGCTTTTATCTTTTGCTTGAAATAGTTTGATGAAACATACTGCCATACATCGCGGCTAAAGTCAATAAGGATGGTATTTATTCTTTTTAATCCATCAAATAAAGCGGCCAAATTATCATAATGCTCAATCTGAGTAGTAGGATGACTGCGCTCAAGACCTAAATAATCTTTCACGAATTTATTGCCAAAACTAACCCAGTCAGAATAAGGATATGCCACATGGTGTGCGTTGAAATTACCTGTTGCTCCACCGAATTTTGCTGAATATGGTACAGCGCTGAGCAATTCCAACTGCTTCATTACTCTGGCAGAAAACACCTTAAACTCTTTTCCCAGACGTGTAGGAGATGCCGGCTGTCCGTGAGTTTTAGCAAGCATTGGTATATCTTTCCAAAGCTCAGCATACTCTTCAATTTTAGCATTGATACTTGAAATTAATGGAAGAACCACTGTTTCAAGCGAATGCTTTAATGAAAGAGGAATAGCCGTGTTGTTTATGTCTTGCGAAGTAAGACCAAAGTGAATGTATTCTTTGAATTCACTTATGCCTATAGCATCAAATTTTTCTTTAATGAAGTACTCTACCGCTTTTACGTCATGGTTGGTGATCTTTTCGGTGTCTTTGATCTTCAGGGCATCATCCTCAGAAAAGTTTTTGTAGATGTCTCTTAACTGATTAAATAGTGATTGATCAAAGTTTTTTAACTGTGGCACCTCAGCTTCGCATAAGGCTATGAAATATTCTATTTCTACCCATACGCGATATTTTATCAGCCCAAACTCTGACAAATAAGGGGCTAATGTGGCTGTGTGTCTTCTGTATCTTCCGTCTATCGGTGAAAGTGCGGTAAGTGTATTTAAGTCCATCTTAAATGTTTGAATTAAAGAAGCGCAAAATTAATAAAATACAACGTAGCTGGCTTTAAGAAATGAGGATTAAATCACATCCATTTTTTCCAATTTATGTAGTTTTGTTCAGGGAAGCAGAAATGTGCTTTCTTAAACTCTAAGCAATTTAGGGTGTTGAAGAATAAGATGATTTAAAGCAGAAACAATGGCATTTAATTTTTTTAAGAAGAATAAAGATAAAGAAGAGAATAAAACTACACCTGCAGCAGCTACTACCAGCTCAGACAGATACATGAACTTAACAGTGGCAGATATTATTCAGGAAACTAAGGATGCAATCACAATTGTATTTGAAAAGCCTGCTAATGGAATCAACTATAAGTCAGGGCAGTTTCTTACGCTCATCTTGCCTATCAATGGAAAGGAAGTAAGAAGGGCTTATTCTCTATGTTCTTCACCATTTGTAGATGATCAACCAGCGGTTACAGTAAAGCGTGTAGAAGATGGATTAGTTTCTAACTGGCTACCCGATAACCTGAAAAAAGGTGATGCTGTGAAAATTATGGAGCCCATGGGAGTTTTTACTACCGAATTTGCTTCAACTAATAAAAGGCATTTGGTAATGTTTGCTGGCGGTAGCGGTATTACACCTATGATGTCTATCGCAAAATCATTATTAACGCAGGAGCCTGATAGTATCATTTCATTGATCTACTGCAATAGGGATATTGAAAGTGTAATTTTCAAAAGCACACTAGAAAAAATGGAGCTTGACTATGAAGGTCGTATCCACGTAATCCATGTGCTGGACCAGGCGCCTATGAACTGGCAAGGACATTCTGGTTTGCTTAACCATGACATGCTGCTTAAGATCTTCGAAAGAATACCTAGCTGGGGTGTAGAAAAAACTACTTACCTCATGTGCGGACCAGAAGGGATGATGGTAAACGTGCAGAAGCTATTGGAAGAGCAGAAAATAGAGAAGTCTAAAATATTTAAAGAAAGCTTCGTAGCCGGAACAATCGATAAAGAATTGAAAGCCGAAGGAGCAGAACCATCTTCAGATGAGATTGTAACCAGAGAAGTAACTGTTATTTACTCCGGTGAAGAACATAAGTTTGAAGTAGAGCCTGATACCACTATCCTTGAAAAAGCGCTTGATTTAGGTATAGACTTACCATTCAGTTGCCAAAGCGGACTATGCACGGCCTGTAGAGGAAAATGTTTATCAGGAAAAGTGAAGCTAGACGAAGAAGAAGGCCTATCCGAATCAGAAATAGAAGAAGGATATGTACTCACCTGCGTTGGCCACCCACTTACCGATGATGTAGTTATTGAAATAGGTTAAGGTGGTATAGTTGTTAGTAATGAGTATTGAGTAAATAGTATTGAGTAGTTAGTAATGAGTATTGAGTAAATAGTATTGAGTAGTTAGTAATGAGTAGTTAGTAATGAGTATTGAGTAAAAAGAAATAACCCAATAACCCAATAACCCAATAACCAATAACCAATAACCCAATAACTCAATAACCAATAACTCAATAACCCAATAACTCAATAACCCAATAACTCAATAACCAATAACAACAACCTCAACCAAAACAAAAAGAAAAATGAAAACCAACATAACCATACCAGAAAGAAACCCGAGGACCTTCTTACCAGAAGACTTTAAAGTAGATAACTGGGAGGGACTTGAACCATATTATACCGATCTTTTGAATAGAGAAGTTAACTCTAAAGATGAGTTACGCACCTGGCTGAAAGATCGAAGTGAATTGGAGTCTATCATATCTGAGGATATGGCCTGGAGATATATTAACATGACCAGGTACACGGATAACGAGGATAATGTAAAGGCCTATCAGCATTTTGTGCAGAATATTCAGCCTAAGATTGCTCCTTTTTCCGATAAATTGAATAGAAAGGCCGTTGAGAGCGAGTTTCTGAAAGAGCTGGAACAGGAGGAAGGTTTTGATATCATGATCAGAAGTCTGAGAAAGGATATTGAGATATTTAGAGAAGAGAATATTGAGGTATTTACTCAAATCCAGACTGAAACGCAAAAGTTTGGTCAGATCAATGGCGCTATGACTGTAGAGCTGGACGGCGAAGAGCTTACTTTACAGCAGGCAGCCGTTATTCTACAATCGCCAGATAGAGTTAAGCGTGAAGAAGTTTATCATAAGATAGCTGCCAGAAGGCTACAGGATAAAGATAAACTGAATGAGTTGTACACTACGCTTATTCAGCTGAGAGATAAGGCGGCTAAAAACGCTGGTTTCGATAACTTCAGAGACTATAAATTTAAGTCTATGGGCCGTTTTGATTACACGCCACAAGACTGTTTTGATTTTCATGCCTCAGTGAAAGCCGAAGTGGTGCCTATGCTCAGTGAGCAGGCGAAGGCCAGAAAGGCACAGCTCGGAGTAGATAAGCTTAGACCGTGGGATAAAGCTGTTGACCCTAAAAACAGAGAGGCTTTAAAGCCATTCACTTCAAGTAAAGATTTGACTAATAAAACCATAGAATGCTTTAAGCGTCTGGATCCGTTCTTAGGGCAGTGCCTTTCTATAATGGATACCATGGGACATTTGGATCTGGAAAGCAGAAAGGGCAAGGCTCCTGGAGGTTATAATTACCCATTGGCAGAGATTGGTGTGCCGTTCATTTTTATGAATGCTACCTCTACCTTAAGAGATATGGTAACTATCCTTCATGAAGGTGGTCATGCTGTTCATAGCTTCCTTACCCGTGATTTGGAGCTTACTGACTTTAAACATACACCTAGTGAAGTGGCGGAGCTTGCTTCCATGAGTATGG
Source organism: Fulvivirga ligni (assembly GCF_021389935.1). Lineage (NCBI taxonomy): Bacteria > Pseudomonadati > Bacteroidota > Cytophagia > Cytophagales > Fulvivirgaceae > Fulvivirga > Fulvivirga ligni. The sequence goes on along the minus strand of NZ_CP089979.1, from coordinate 5,012,186 downwards.
AACTGATCTCCATGGATCACTGGGATCTTTTCTTTGATAACGAAGAAGATTTAAACAGAGCTAAGAAAGAGCATCTTGAACAAATTATTGAGACCTTACCATGGGTGGCTACCATAGATAAATTCCAACATTGGATTTATGAAAATCCGAACCACACGGAGGAAGAAAGAAGTAAAGCATGGATAGAAATATTCGAAGCTTTCACTGATGATGTTACAGACTGGAATGGTTTAGAAGAGAATAAAAACTACCTTTGGCAGAAGCAGTTGCACCTATATGAAGTGCCATTTTATTATATTGAATATGGCATGGCACAGTTAGGAGCGGTAGCAGTATGGAAAAATTTTAAGGAGGATAATCAGAAAGGTTTAGAGGGGTATATGAATGCTCTGAAACTCGGCTATACTCGCTCCATACCAGAGGTATATGAGGCGGCGCATATCAAGTTCGATTTCAGTAAAAAATACATCAAAGAGTTGATGGATTTTGTGCATGATGAAATGAATAAAATTGTTTGATTAAATTAAGGTATTAATATTTTTTATTCATTTAATGCATATAATATTTGATCTGACGTGCATTTTAGCTAAACTTAAGTTTTCAAAACTTAACTTTTTAAACCTTAAAGTTTATAGCAAATGGCAATAGCTAAAACAGATGCGGATGCGCATATCCTGGTAATAGTGGACACACAATCTACTATTAAAAATGCAGAACAAGGGAAGGACCCGGTAGTATACTTAGTGGATGATGATCCTACTGAAGATACAGGACAAGGTTCAACTAATTTGGTGACAAATGTACCACCTAATGCAAAAGTAACATGGAAGCCGACGGCCATCAATAATGATGATACTGTTGAGCTTACAGCATTTGATGACAAAGGACCTGAGAATTTTTTTTCAACTCCTCCGGCACCAGAATCAGGTGATGATGACAATGCCTGGACTGGTGTAGTTGGTGATTTGCCAACTGGAAGTAAGGCTGCATATGGTTTCTACTTTTCAATTAATGGGCAAGGGAAATTTTATTTTGATCCTGAGATTGAGATAAAGAATGAGCCACCTCCCTCTAATAGCGGTAATGGATAATATTTGGAAAATATTGGTGCTTTCAGCATTAATCACATTTGTTTCTCTTCAGGCTTTAAAGGCTGAAGAGAAACTTAATTTAGATAGTTTAATAAAAGTACTCAATTCTGAGGTCATTATTCAAGATTCAAATAAGCTCCGGCTTTATTGGTTTATTTACTCTGACTATCCAGATCCGGATGTTCGAATTAATTATGCGATTAAGTCTATTAAACTTGCCAAGCAAGTTAACAGGTCCGAATGGTTGCATCATTCCTACTTACATTTAGGCTATGCTTATAAGTTAAAAGGTGACTTATACAAGGCATTAGAGGCTTTAATAAAAAGTGGGGAAAATGCCTATAATTCTAGATATAAAGCTACTGTCAATAATGCGATTGCATCAGTATATCGAATGCAAGGAAACTATACGACAGCTATTGGATACTATAAATCTTCAATAAAAATATTTCGAGAGGAAAATGATAGTTTAAAACTTGCTTCATCACTTTTGAATGCTGGAGAGCTTTATAGGTTAAATGATAGGCTTGATTCTGCTCTTTTATTTTTTGATGAATCTAAAGTAATTTATAACAGCATTCATTATACTATTGGAACAGCATATAATCAAGGAAATATCGGTCTGGTATATGCTGAGCAAGATAAATATGATTCTGCAGAATTATATCTAAATGAGGCTATAACCACTCTAGATAAACTAGGAGATAAATATCCTATCTCTGTTTACAACATTTCTATGGCAGATATCTGCCAAGACCGTGGAGAATATCAAAAAGCCTTAGAATATGCTCAAAATAGCTTCGATGTGGCTATGCAGGAAGGCTTTAAAGAGCAAGTAAGAGATGCCAGCCAAAAATTATCAGAGCTATATTCTGAAACAGGTGACTACCAAAAAGCTTTTCAATATCAAGGTAAGTATTTAGCTTATAAAGATAGTGTAGTAGATCAGGAAACTATCAGAAAGATGGCTGATATGCGTACCGAGTATGAGGTAAATCAAAAACAGACTGAGGTAGACCTGCTCGAGTCGGAAAAGAAGAGGCAGGAAATTATAGCAATATCTCTAGGTGTTGTTGCCATACTCATTACCATTGTGGCATTTCTACTTTATAAAAATAACAAACAGAGACGTAAGGTTAACTACTTATTAAAAGATCAAAAAGAAGAAATTGAGGCTCAGAGAGATCAGCTAGATGAACTAAATAGAACCAAAGATCGATTTTTCTCCATTATCTCACATGATTTAAGAGGCCCGGTGCATGCTTTTAAAGGCATGAGTCGTCTTATAAAGATATTGGTGGAGGAAGAGAACATTCAGGATCTTCGAGAGCTTAATGAGCATTTCGATAGTTCTGTGAATCAGCTCTCTACCTTGTTGGATGATTTACTTGATTGGGCCGTGGCACAGCAAGGGAATATTCCTCATAACCCTGAAAAAGTGGAGCTATCTACATTATCTGAAGGCCTTACAAAGTTATTTCAAAACATGGCAAGGGCTAAAAATATTCAGTTTGAATCTAAAATAGATCAGGACCTGGCTATTTGGGCGGATTTGAACTGTGTAAATACCATTCTTCGTAACATAGTGAATAATGCCTTGAAGTTTACACCAGATGGCGGTAAAATCACTTTATCGGCAAGAAAAGAAAAAAGATTTAATAGCTATTGCCGTACAGGATACGGGAATAGGTATAGCTAAAGATAAGATGGAGTCACTTTTTAGGCTAGATGAAAATAAGCGTTCGTGGGGTACAGATGGTGAAAAGGGCTTGGGTCTGGGTTTGCAGTTGGTATATCAGTTTACTGAGCTGAACTGCGGCTATGTAACCGTAGATAGTGTTGAAGGTGAAGGAAGTACGTTCACAGTATTTTTGCCGCTCTACAAGCATCAGCAGGAGAGTGTGGTGTTAGAAGAAGAGACTATGGTTTAGTCTCTCACCTTATCTAATAGCTCACTAAGTTGTCTGGCTTCCTGCTCTGTTAATGAACCCAGGCAGCAGTTCATTTGATCTACTGACTTATCCATTTTTTCTAAAAGCTGCAGACCTTCGTCGGTAATCACTACATCTACCAATCTACGGTCATCCGGGCAGGTAGTTTTCTTTACCCAGCCTTTCAGCGTGAGTCTGTCTACTATTCTGGATACATCGGAGTTTTTGTCCAGCATTCTTTCCTTAATAACTGAAGTAGAAATAGAGTCGGGGTGCTGACCACGAAGAATACGCAGTACGTTATACTGCTGGTTAGTAATGTTGTAAGGCTTAAAGAAGTCTTTATGTTTATTATTAAGCCAGCCTGAGGTGAAAATCAGGTTGAGCGTAGCTTTTTGGCACTCGCATTTAAACTTCTTCTGCTGTATTTCTTCTTCAAATTTCATAGTCAGATCATCAGACAACTTCAAAAATAAGCCATTTCCGCTTTTAAAGTCAAGTTGATATTAATGAAATATTAAATTATAGCTATTTCATTAATATCAACTTAGAGTAGGATACTATTGTTTCTGTAACTCTATGTTACATGTAATTTCTACTTCATCGCCAACTACCGCACCACCTGCTTCTGTTAAGGCGCTCCATTTCAGGCCGTATTCAGTTCTGTCTACAATGCCAGTTAATTTAAAGCCAGCCTTGGTGTTTCCATAAGGATCTTTTACAGTTCCATTATATTTCACATCAAATGAAACTTCTTTGGTAGTGCCGTGCATGGTGAACTTACCAGTAAGCTTATACTTAGAGCCACTTTTCTTTAATTTCCCTTTAAAAGTGATCTCTGGGTATTTCGCAGCATCAAAGAAGTCTGCTGATTTAAGGTGTTCGTCTCTTTTTTCATTATCTGTGTCGATGGATGCAGTTTTAGCTGTAAATGTTACATCAGCTCCGTCGAAATCTTCTTTGCTACTGGTTACCGTAGCATCGAATTCATTAAATGAACCTTCGGTTTCGCTAATCACCATGTGTGAAACGCTGAAACCAATTTTGCTGTGTGCCTGATCCATTACCCAAGTTTGAGCAAATGCAGCACTTGAAGCTAAAAGAAGTGCCGCTGCACTAAATAATTTTTTCATGTCTGGTTAATATTTTAAATGATGATACAAACATAATAAATGTTTAAACATTAATGTCTAAACAATGAAAAAATTTTTCATAAAAAAAGCGGGCTTCAAAAGCTCCGCTTGGAATACCGATAAATTTATTAATGCTTAATAACTTTCAGTCTTAGGTCTGGCTTCTTTAACAACGATTGTTCTACCGTCAAATTCAGATTCGTTTAAAGTGTTGATAGCCTCTCTTGCGGCATTATCATCAGGCATTTCTACGAATCCAAAACCTTTAGATCGTTGTGTTTCTCTGTCAAAGATTACTTTAGCGGAGGTTACTTCACCAAAGGCTTCAAATTGTCTCTGTAGGGCGTCGCTTGTAGTACGATAGTTTAACTTTGCTACAAAAATGTTCATTGTAAAATAAATTAATTAAATAAAACTGCTTGATGATAAAACGTAGCAAAGGTCATTGAGTTTAAGGCCGAAGCTAATAGTTTATAGCGCAAACATTAATATAAAGATAAGAAAGACTTTGGTTAAAACTAATTATACAGGCTTTAGTTTAGGATCAATTTTTTGTTAATTCCACATTTTTATTACTCGAATACTTTTATGAATTATTTGAATAATAAAATCGGCATAGCTCCATCATTTATTCCTCAATTTGGCCCAATTCCAGCGAAATTTGAATACTGATCTTCTCACTTTAGGGCTTCAAGTCTTTGAATTTCTTTAACTATAAAATCTGTATCATTTCCATTCCTCTGAGCAAGAGCCATAGCTTGTTTCAGATTTGAAATGGCCAGTGTTATATCTGCGTTTTTTTCATATGCCTGACCCAGGGCTATGAGAGCAGCTGATGAAAAGGGACGATACTCAGCCCAACGCTTAATGACCTCAATGCCTTCATCCAGTTGGCCTTCTTTCACCAGGTGCGGGCCTATCCAACTTAGCCTTCTCACACTGTTCCAGCGCTCTGCCCGTGGTAATATCTTGAAGCCGTATATGTTAGAGAGCTGGCTGTAATAAGCATCCAGATTATCCATGGCTGGCCCCGGGGCTTTTATTATGTCCCGATAGTCTGCTGCCCATAGTTCGGGTGGAAAGATCATGTTCAGTGCTTCCTGTAATCCTGGTAGTGCAATGTCATAGTGACCTTCGTTCTCAAATACTTTGCTAATGAACTTAAAATTTTCATTTCTAAAAGGGGCTAATCGCCTTTCCAGTTCTTTGATGTTTTTCAGTATCATGGGGGCTGTTCCTCTACCATCAGAAGAGTCAGAGGCCACATAGAGATAGCCTTTTGATCTGGTGGAGGGTTCATTTACCACTAAATCTATGAGACTTTCTCCCTCTCTGTAGCCCATGCCCAAGATGTCTCCACTGGCCATGGTGATGTGCGCACTAAATAGACCTGGTTCTTTAATTAAGGTATGAAAAGCATAAATAGAGGTGCCGGATAGACCCATTATCATACTGAAATTATTTATCCGATAGCTAGACCTTACATGAGGAAGTAGTTCATCTTTGATAAATAATGTAAAAGGATCAGGGTCTTCGCCAAAAGGAAGTTGCTTCCATGAGGCGGGCCAAAAGTCACTGCCGTTAGTATAAAGCTTGGGCACCACCGGATCTTCAACTAAACTAATTACCACTGTTTCGGGCATTCGTTCCATAGCACTTAAATGCTGTACCACACCAGACACCATAAAGAAAAACTCATCTTCCAACAGTAAAAGCACCGGGTATGTGTGCTCTTCTGATACTTCGTAAAAACTCTGGGGCAAGTAGATGTTAATAGCCCTTTCTTCATTAAGAATTTTAGAATGTATTACCTCTTGGTGAGCATAGATAAGCGGATGCTCATGCTTGTATGCTTGTTGTGAAAAGACAGGTATTGCAAAGAATATGGACAGCAGATTTAGTAAGATTAGGCGAGTCATAGCTGTGGCGTTTTTACTCACCTAAGTTTGTTATAATTATACAAACATGTTACTTACACCGTGTTAAAGAAATGTTAACGCTTACTTTAATCGCGTATAGAAGGCCTTAGTCAAAGCTCGGTAATCATCAGTCCAGCCGTTTTCTGAATTATAATGTACGAGTTCTGTTGTTAAAATCTCCTGCTCTTTTCGGCCAAACTCCAATAGCCATCTTTCCTGTGGTTTCTCGATCTTGCTAAAGAAGGCGGTTTGTCTATGAAGATGCAGTGAAAATTCTTGGGCCATTTTTATAAACGCCAGACCTTCCAGGTAGGGGAGGATAACGCTGAATAAGCCATGCTCTGAGAGTAAATGATCTACTGCCTTAAGCAAATCTGCCTGACTTAATGTGCTATTATGCCTGGCCTGATGTCTGTCTTTGCCTGCGGCCTCAGTGCTACCTTGCTGGAAAAACGGAGGATTACTCACCACCAAATCGTATTTTCCTTTGGGCTGATTTTCAATGAATTCTTGTAAATAGATATTTGTTGCTTCCAAGCGATCACCCCAGGGAGAGTGGTTGAAATTATGATTGGCTTCAGTTACAGCTTCCTCACTTATGTCTATAGCCTGGATGTAGCTTTTTGTAGATCTTTGAGCCATCATCAGGGCGATAACGCCGGTCCCAGTACCGATATCCAGAATATGTTGTGCATCCGTCACCTGAGCCCAGGCACCGAGCAGAACGCCATCTGTACCTACCTTCATTGCAGACTTTTCTTGTGTGACGCTGAATTCCTTAAAATCGAACTGATGTTTTCTCCTCATTGCCAGCAAAGATAGCTGATCTGCGGTGGATGGTTCTAAAGGCCATTAAATCTTTCTTTTTTCAGCTGTAATATTAACTTTGTCGCTCTTAAAACCCGAATTGAATAATATTTTGACTTTTATGACTACTGAATATAAATCTGACCTTGAAATAGCTCAGTCTACTGAGTTGCAACATATAAGAGATATAGCCCAAAGTGTAAGCATTTCTGAGGATGACCTGGAGATGTATGGTAAGCACAAGGCAAAATTGCCTCTATCACTCATAGATGAAGAAAAAATAGCCCAGAGTACCTTGATCTTGGTCACTGCCATGACGCCTACACCGGCCGGAGAGGGTAAAACTACTACTTCAATTGGACTGACAGAGGGGCTTAATAAACTAGGCAAGAAAACGACAGTAGTTCTTCGTGAGCCTTCATTAGGACCTGTTTTTGGTATGAAAGGTGGAGCTGCCGGTGGTGGATACAGCCAGGTTGTGCCTATGGAAGATATCAACCTGCATTTTACTGGCGACTTTGCAGCTATAGAAAAAGCTAATAATCTACTAGCAGCCTTGATTGATAACAATATTCAGTCGAAAACAGACAATTTGGGCATAGATCCGCGTACTGTGGAGTGGAAGCGTGTGATGGATATGAACGATCGTGGACTGAGAAATATCATATCAGGCATGGGTGGCAAGGCTGGTGGAATGATGCGGGAGACCGGATTTAATATTACCGCAGCTTCTGAAATTATGGCGATACTTTGTCTGGTAAAAGATATAGAAGACCTTAAGGAGAAAATGGGTAACATCTATATTGGCGATACCTTCAGTGGAGAGGCTGTTTTTGTGAAAGATCTGGGAGCTGAAGGTGCCATGGCAGCTTTGCTCAAAGATGCTATAAAACCTAACCTGGTTCAGACATTGGAAGGTAATCCTGCAATTATTCACGGAGGACCATTTGCCAACATAGCGCAAGGAACTAATTCTATCATAGCTACAAAAATGGGGATGTCACTCACTCCTTATGTGGTTACTGAGGCTGGTTTCGGAGCAGACCTGGGAGCGGAAAAGTTTTTGAATATCAAGTGTGGTTATGCAGGGCTATCACCCAAGGCTATTGTGGTAGTGGCTACAGTGAGGGCGCTTAAATATCATGGTGGTCAGAGCCTTACTGATCTGAAGCAGCCGAATACGACCCATTTAGTGAAAGGATTGGACAACCTGGAGAAGCACATAGAAAATGTGAAATTGTATGGAGTGCAGCCAGTTGTCTCTATCAACAAGTTTGCGACTGATACAGAAGAGGAATTAAAGATAGTAAAAGAAAGATGTGAGGAACTAGGTGTGAAATGTGCCATAGCAGAAGGTTGGGAGCATGGAGGAAACGGAACCACAGAGCTAGCATCAGAAGTATTAAAAGCCATAGATGAATGTACGGGCACTTACAAACCGGTGTATGACTGGAACTGGAGCATTGAAGACAAGATAGAAGCCGTAGCGCGTAAGGTATATGGAGCCAGAGATGTAGAGTTTTTGCCAAAAGCCAAGCAAAACCTAAAGAAAATTGCCCGCGTAGGACTTAGCGATAAGCCTATTTGCATAGCCAAAACACAGAGCTCATTCAGTGATGACCCTAAACAATTAGGAAGACCGCAGAATTTCACTTTAACTGTAAGAGAAATTGAAATAGCCGCGGGGGCAGGCTTCTGCATCCCGATAACCGGGAATATGCTTAGGATGCCAGGTTTGCCGGCCGTACCTGCCGCCATCAACATGGATATTGATAATGATGGTAAGATTTCTGGATTGAGTTAAGATTAACCTCATCCCTAGCTCTTCTCCTCTTAAGACAAGGGCTAGGAATGAGATATACAGGCTTCTCTAAAAAACGTCACTCCGGCCGCAGCTCAGCGGAGAGGGGGAGTCCAATCTTTCTCAACCACCCAAACCCTAGCTACTAAGCCTAGCCCCAACCATCCTCCAACCACCACCATAACAGCACTTTCCAACCCTAATCCTAGCCAACAATAAATTTTTCTACGTATCTTTTCCCGCTATGAAACCGACGCTGGAGGTACTGAAGAAATATTGGGGCTATGATAGCTTTAGGGCTGTACAGGAAGATATCATCAATGCTGTGCTGGATAAGCATGATGTATTGGCGCTGTTGCCTACCGGTGGAGGTAAGTCAGTATGCTTTCAGGTGCCTGCTATGCTGCTGGATGGTGTGTGCATAGTGATTACTCCTTTGATTGCCTTGATGAAAGATCAGGTGGAACAGCTCAACCGTAGAGGGATAAAGGCGACGGCCATTTATTCTGGTATGAGCAAGAAGGAGATTGACATCAAGCTGGATAACTGCGTGTTTGGTAATATAAAATTTCTTTATGTTTCTCCCGAAAGGCTTCAGACAGAACTCTTTCAGGAGCGTCTCAAACGAATGACGGTTGGGCTATTAGCAGTAGATGAATCGCACTGTATTTCTCAATGGGGCTATGATTTCAGACCTTCTTACCTGCATATCGCAGAGATAAGGGAGTTGATTCCTGAGGTGAACATTGTAGCACTAACCGCTACAGCCACACCAGAGGTTAAGGAAGATATTCAGGAGAAGCTACAATTCACAAATCAAAAAGTATTTCAGAAAAGTTTTTCCAGAAGTAATCTTTCCTATTCGGTTCGTAAGGTGGAAGATAAGGATAGAAAGCTGCTTGAGGTACTTCGAAATGTGAAGGGCACGGCCATAGTATATGCCAGAAGTAGAAAAGGGACCAAGGATATTGCCCAGTTTTTATATAGAAATGGGATATCAGCCGATTTTTATCATGCAGGCCTTACTCATGAAGAGCGGGTAAGAAAGCAGGAAGATTGGATAAATGACAAGCGCAGAGTGATGGTGGCCACCAATGCTTTTGGTATGGGTATCGACAAACCGAATGTGCGGGTAGTGGTGCATATGGAGTTGCCTCAAGATATTGAATCTTACTATCAGGAAGCGGGCAGGGCTGGACGTGATGAGAAAAAGGCCTATGCGGTGATCATTCATAATCATTCTGATGTGGAAGACCTGATGGCTCGTGTGAAGCAGCAGTACCCGTCTGTAGATTACATGAAGAAGATATACCAATGTCTGGCTAATTACTATAAACTGGCGGTAGGAAGTGGAGAAGGGCAGAGCTTCAATTTTGAGATACAGGCCTTTTCAGATAATTATAACCTTCAGCATATGGAGGTGTATTATGCGCTTAAAAAGCTGGAAGAGGAAGAGCTGATTCAATTTACGGAGAGCTTTTACAACCCATCACGAGTTCATATTATTCCGGATAACAGAAGATTATATGAATTTCAGATTGCTAATGCTAAGCATGATGTTTTCCTTAAGGTGCTACTTAGAATTTGTGGAGGGGAGCTGTTTAACAATTTTATGAAAATATCAGAGTCACAGATTTCCAGTATGCTTGGAATACCTGAAAAGGAGGTAGTACGACAGCTACAACGCTTAGCTGAATTAGAGGTGATTGCTTATGATGAGCGCAAGGATAAACCCCAAGTAATCTTTACAACCCCTAGAAAAGATGCTACCACTTTAAAGCTGAACACCAAAAGGCTAAAGGAACGAGAGGATAATGCCATCTCTAAGGTGAATTCCATCACCAAATACGTAGAGTCTACCGAAGAATGTCGCACCAAAATGCTGCTGGAGTACTTCGGTGAGCTGGACTATGACTCCTGCGGAGTATGCGATGTATGTATAAGTCAAAAGCATGAAAAGGAACATGTAGATCATGATCACTATCACCATCAAATAGTGCATTTGGTAGGAGAAGAGCAGCTCACCATAGAAGAACTTATGGACAAAATAGCCCCCAAGGAAAAAGAGACTTTCCTTGACATCATCCGCGAGATGATTGATAGTGGTGAGTTAATGTATGATGACCAGTGGAGGCTGGTGCAGGGGTAGTTGATTTTAATACATGAAACGATATATTTTCTTTATACCGGCCCTTCTGATAATTACTGCATTCATTATGTCACCTCAGAGCTATGTGGTGGATGAAGAGCTATTTGTGATGCACGAGGTAGATCCTGCTCTTGGTGATCTGAGGATGTTTTGGAGAGATGCCGACGGAAAGATTTACGGTTCCCTGTCAAGACTAAGAAAATCAGTGGAGCAAGAAGGAAATACTTTAAGGTTTGCAATGAATGGAGGGATGTATCTTAGGGACCAAAGTCCACAAGGATTATATATTGAAAATGGTGAATTAAAGAGTGAAATAAACCTTAAAAATTCTACTTATGGCAATTTTTACATGCAACCCAACGGTATATTTTATCTCACAGAAAACGGAGATGCAAATGTGATAACAACTTCCGAATTTAAGCATAGTTCAGATGTTACTTACGCCACTCAGTCTGGACCAATGTTACTCATCAAAGGCGAATATCATCCCAAATTCATGATGGGATCTTCAAATTTGCACATAAGAAATGGTGTAGGGATACTTCCTAATGGACATGTGTTGTTTGCAATGTCCAAAAAGCCGGTTAATTTTTATGATTTTGCCACTTTGTTCAAGCAAAATGGATGTGAAGATGCCCTTTATTTAGATGGCTTTGTGTCAAGAACATATTTGCCGGAGAAGAAATGGATACAGGAAGATGGAGGTTTTGGGGTGATCATTGGAGAGGTAAAGTGATTTCAATACAAATAGGTCCGTTATGAAAAAAACAACCATCATAATACTTCTCGCCCTCGTATCAATCCCTATTTTATATCTTGGCATCCAGGTAAAAGAAAAGTTCGATTTTGTAAGTGAATTAAGGGACGATCCTGATTCGATTCATACCACAGATACAATAAGTACCTCAGGCGCCATCGAGATTACATCTGTAGGGCAAGGCTGGGCCAGAAATTCGGTGAATACCGTTATTTTCAGAAAAAATTCGCTCATTACTCATGATGGTGTTCAATACATTGCTTACTATAATGCTGATGCACAGCTGGTTTTAGGCAAGAGAAAAGTAGGAGCTAGAGCCTGGTTTACGCAGGTCACGGCTTATGAAGGGCATGCGCAAGATGCTCATAATGATATCAGCGTTACAGTTGATGGAGATGGTTATTTGCATGTCTCCTGGGATCATCATGATACACCATTAAGATATGCTCGTAGCGTATCGCCAGGTTCATTGGAATTAAGCAAGGAAATGATCATGACCGGGAGCCAGGAAAGTAAAGTTTCATATCCGGAGTTTTACAAACTGCCGGGTGGCGACTTGCTGTTTTTCTATAGAGATGGCAGCTCGGGCAACGGTAGTTTGGTGATGAATAAATATGATCATAAGAACAAGACCTGGCATCGTCTTCAAGATCAGTTGATTGATGGAGAAGGCCAACGCAATGCTTATTGGCAGGCCTGTGTAGATGCTTCGGGAACTATCCATTTGTCCTGGGTGTGGCGTGAAAGCCCTGATGTAGCCTCTAATCATGATTTATGCTACGCAAAATCATCTGATGGCGGAGTTACATGGCAAACATCGAATGGGCAAAGGTATCAGTTGCCAATAACCATCAATACCGCTGAGACAGTACAAGCCATTCCACAAAATAGTGAGCTGATTAATCAAACTTCTATGGTTGCTAATAGCCAGGGAGATCCCTTTATTATCAGCTATTGGAAACCGAAAGGTTCAGATGTGCCTCAGTATCAGTTAGTCTATAAAAATCGGGATTGGAAAGTAGAGAACCTCTCATTTCGCTCTGAGCCCTTTAGTCTAAGTGGTATGGGCACCAAGAAGATACCGATATCTCGTCCCCAGATTTTGGTAACAGAAGATCAGGTTTTCGTCATTTTTCGAGATGCTGAAAGAGATAATCGTATTTCGGTTGCACAAAATAAAATGCCCTTTAAAGACCCCTGGACCATTACTGACCTCACAGGTAGTGGCTATGATTCCTGGGAGCCCACCCTTGATAGTGAACAGTGGCATCAAAATCATGTCATCAGCCTTTTTTTACAGAAAACAGACCAGATAGACGGCGAGGGGTTATCCGATCAGCCAGCTAGCGTGGTGGAGGTCCTGGATTGGAAGGTGCCTTTAGATTAATACGCTATTTGTGGTCTACCGTAGGGTGACTGTTAAATTCGAATAGCTAGACTCGAACGGTCTGCATTTCATAGATCGGTATAATGAAGTTACAAACTTCATTTCATGTTTAGGTTTGAAGTGATCCTGTCGGAACACTCCAAATAGCAATTCGTCATCAACGCTATTTGTAGTCTACCGCAGGGTGACTGCAAATCAATAATGGAAACCAGGGTCTGTGACCCGGAGTTTGAGCACGAACCTTTATATTTTTGAGGGGCGTTTAACTCGAATTGTCAAACTTGAACGGCCTGCATTTCATAGATCGGTATAATTAAGTTACAAACTTCATATCATGTTTAGGTTTGAAGTGATCCTGTCGGAACACTCCAAACAGCACTTCCAAACAGCAATCTATCATTAACGCTGTTTGTAGTCTACCGTAGGGTGACTGCAAATCAACAATGGCAACTAGGGTCTGTGACCCGGAGTTTGAGGCTAAACCTATATTTAAAAGGATATCTTAACTCGAATTGTCAATCCTAAATGGTCTTTTTGCTCATATCTAATCAAATAATGATTATCTTATATTATGTCAGCAGGATATAGAATATCGAATCCAGAAGGTATTTACTTCATTACATTTGCTGTGGTGGAGTGGGTAGATGTTTTTACCAGACGAGTTTATATGGATATTTTGATCGATAGTTTGAAATACTGTCAAAGGGAAAAGGGATTGGTATTATATGCATGGTGTTTTATGAGTAATCATGTCCATATGATTTGTTCAGCCAGAGAGGGTCATAACTTATCTGATATTTTGAGGGACTTTAAAAAATACACTTCTAAAAGAATTGTGAAAGAGATTCAAAATAACTCACAGGAAAGTAGGAAAGGCTGGATGTTATGGATATTTAAGAATGCTGGAAGTAAAAATTCGAAAAATAAAGATTATCAATTTTGGAGACAGAAAACCCATCCAATAGAACTCGAAAGTAATTTTTTCAAAGATCAGAAATTGGAATACATACATAACAATCCAGTAGTTGCTGGAATAGTACGAGAAGCTCAAGATTATCAATATTCCAGTGCCATTGATTATTCAGGAGGGAAAGGGCTTATTGATGTGGAGTATTTGTGATTGTTAAGCCTTATTTATCACTATTCGTAGTCTACCGTAGGGTGATTGTAAGTGCATAATGTAAATTGGTGGCTGTGACCCCGAGTTTCTACATAAATTTAATTTTAGAGCTTTCTTAACTTTTGTTGGTATTCTCGATCTGTCTGCGTTTCATAGATCAGTAAAATGAAGTTATAAACTTCATATCATGTTTAGGTTTGAAGTGATCTTTCGGAACACTCCAAACAGCACTTCCAAGCAGCAATCCATCATTGACGCTATTTGTAGTCTACCGCAGGGTGACTGCAAATCAACAATGGCAACTAGGGTCTGTGACCTGGAATTCGAGCACAAATCTTTAATTTTTTTAGAGCCCTTTAACTCGAATTGGTAACCTCGAATGGACTGCATTTCATAGATCAGTATAATGAAGTTACAAACTTCATTTCATGTTTAGGTTTGAAGTGATCCTGTCGGAACACTCCAAACAGCAATCTATCATTAACGCTGTTTGTAGTCTACCGTAGGGTGACTGCAAATCAACAATGGAAACCAGGGTCTGTGACCCGGAGTTTGAGGCTAAATCTATATTTTTTTTTTGAGATACTTTAACTCGAATTGCTAACCTTGAATATCACGTTTAGATTTGAAGTGATCCTGTCGGAACACTCCAAACGGCATTCTCCCGCAGCATTTGAATAAATTTCTGTAATATTACCACTCAAATCAACTTCTTATGATCACCATTAAAAGAACCAACTCAGATGATGAAGACTTTGTAGCTCTCGTGAAGTTGCTAGACCAGGATCTGGCAGTAAGAGATGGCGACGAACATGGTTTTTACGCTCAGTATAATAAGATAAGCATGATCAAGCATGCCGTGGTGGCTTATGATGGTGATGTAGCTATTGCCTGCGGGGCGGTGAAGGCTTTTGATGATGAGTCTATGGAGGTGAAGAGAATGTATACTGCCGAGTCGGCCAGGGGGAAGGGGGTGGCTTCTGTGGTGTTGGCTGAGCTGGAAAAGTGGGCTGGTGAGCTGGGATATGCCAAATGTGTATTGGAAACTGGTGTAAGACAGCCAGAGGCTATCCGGCTATATGAGAAAAATGGGTATCAACTAACGCCGAACTATGGACAGTATGTAGGGGTGGAAAATAGTAGATGCTTTGAGAAATTAATAATCATAAAATAAGCCTTCTAAAAGTGGGTAGACGGATGAATTTTTTTATTTCTATAATCAATTTATGATAATGATAAGAGTGGTAATTGCTGTTATGCTTGGCCTGTGTATGATTAGTTGTGGAGGTAAAAATGGAGAAGGTGGCTTTCTATCGGGCATTGTAGATGTCTCTGAATCTGAAAGGGAGGGAGTGAAAGAAGTGGTAGAATTTTATGGTGGTACTATAGATTATTCTTTTGGAAGATCCATGAAATCAGGAGAAGAGTCTAAGACCTTTTTCGAAATTAGACTGTCAGATAGTGAGTCTCTGGAGAAATACAAATCCACACCAGAGATTCCGGCTTCAAATATAGCTTACAGAACTTATAGACACCTAACGGCGGAGGAGAGAAAGAAATATTCACATATAAATCCTGTGCTTGTATTCGCTAATGGTGATGAGTATGAGTTTGAATATAATACCTGGATCTTGGAATATGTGGATAAAAGAATGGCATTGGTAGACAAGGTGGTGGGACTACTAAAGAAAAAACAATATGATGCCTTGTCTGGGATGTTAAATGATACATCTGCAGTGGCACAATACTCTAAGGAAGAATGGATCAAAGGTGTCATGAAAGCCGACTCTACCTTTGGAAATATTACAGAAGATGGTTTTATACTGCAGGGTTATAAAATTGATGCCATAGACAATAAGGGAAATGATTACCTATACATTTATGGAATCATAACACGTGATGTTGAAAATAATCAGTTTAGTGTTGTATTAGATCCATATTCCGAAAGTGATGAAATCTATTTAATTGATTATGCATTGCATTAATTCCTGCTATTGAAATAAGTAAATGCAACTATGTTGCGATAAAGGACTGACTTCCTATATTTGTTGCTTTAGCAACGAATAATAATGCAATGGATATAAAATACGATTATGATGTAATCATCATAGGTGGGAGTTATGCCGGCCTTTCGGCGGCCATGGCTTTAGGACGCTCATTAAGAAAAATACTCATCATTGATGGCGGATTACCCTGCAACAGACAAACCCCACACTCTCATAATTTCATTACTCAAGACGGTGAAAAGCCGCACGTGATTGCCTCCAAGGCAAGAGAACAGGTGTTGCAGTATAAAACCGTAAACCTGGTTAATGGCCTGGCCGTGGAGGCTGTAAAGTTAAATTCTGGTTTTAGGATTACCACAGATTCAGTAGACACTTACACGGCCAAAAAACTCATATTTGCCACTGGCATTAAAGATATTATGCCGGAGATTGACGGCTTTCCTCACTGTTGGGGTATTTCAGTAATTCATTGCCCATATTGCCATGGCTATGAAGTGAAAAGTGAGGTGACGGGTATATTGGCCAATGGCGATGCAGCCATGCACTATGCTATGCTGATAAGAAACCTTACCGATAAACTCACCATATATACCAATGGCAAAGCCACCTTTGATGAAGCCCAACGGCTGCAGTTAGATAACCATAATATCAAAGTAGTAGAGCGTGAGATTAAAGCTTTTGATCACAATAAAGGACAACTCAAAAGCATCATTTTCAAAGACGAAACTTCGGCTCAGCTCACTGCACTTTACGCCAAGGTTGACTTTGTACAACATACTGATCTGCTTGAAAAACTGGGCTGCCAACTTACTGAGCAAGGCTTTATAGAAACTAATAACTTTCAGCAAACTAGCGTGGCTGATGTTTACGCTTGTGGCGACAACACATCTCCTATGCGTTCAGTGGCCAATTCTGTTGCTGCAGGTAATTTTGCTGGTGCTATGGTGAATATGGAGTTGTGTAAGGCAGAATTTTAAGGTGTTTGTCTTCATTCTTTCTTGGAATTGTTAAATTTAAAAGGTGATTAATTAGTTGATGCACTTACGGTAGCCGATCACACTTAAAACAATTTACAGCCAATAAAAATGAAAATAGCCATCTTAACCCTAGGCACCCGTGGAGATGTGCAGCCTTATGCCGTTTTGGGAAGAGCTTTAAAGGCAAAAGGGCATGAGGTAACACTATCTACAGCCAAAAATTTTGAACAACTGGTGGGGTCTTATGGAATTGAGTTTGTTCCGGTTGAGGCTGATTTTCAGGAAGTTTTGGATTCTGAGGATGGTAAAAAGACGTTGAAAGGAAACCCATTTGCTATTAGAAAAAATCTTAAGACTTGGGTCTATCCTTTAATAGCCAATTCATTAGAAGTTTTTTACAAGTTGGCCGTAGAAAGTGATTTGGTTTTGTACCATGTGAAGACATTGGCGGACAGTTTTGCTGATCAATTTCCTGAAAAAATGGTTAGAGCATCAGTACTTCCCATTGTGGAGCCCACTAAAGAGTTCAAAAATCCTTCTTTTGGAGGATTGCCTATCCCGAAAATGTTTAATAGGTTAAGTTATACACTGTCAAATCAAAGTCTTAAGCTATTATCCAAGCCTATAGGGGAGTTTAGAGTGAAGTTTCAATTGCCTAAAAAATTCACAGTACCAAATGTGAAAAACATATATGCAATGAGTCCAAGTTTTTTGCCAACCCCAAAAGACTACTCAGCCACCTCTAAATTTAACGGTTTTTGGTATGATGATTCTACTGAAGAACTCTCTAAAGAGCTAACCGATTTTATTCACGACGGAGAAAAGCCCCTGCTCATTACTTTCGGTAGTATGCCTTCAAAAAGCAAGTTTAACTTAATAAAAGCCGTAGGTAAGTTAGTGGAAACACTCAAAGTAAGAGTAATCATTGTAAAAGGTTGGGGGTTTGAAAAGGATTTGCTAGCTGATAATTCGAAGATTAAAATCATAGACAGCGTTTCATATCAAACTATTTTTCCTTTGGTAAAAGCAGTCATTCACCACGGCGGAATAGGCACCACTGCGGAATGCTTAAGGGCAGGCATACCTTTTATGATATGTCCCATTTTATATCCTATCGGAGACCAAAAGTTCTGGGGAGAATTAGCTTATAATAAGGGGATTGCCGTGAAACCAATACCCCTCAGTAAGATGACTGAAGCTAAATTTATCGATAGTGTTTCCGAACTACTGAATAACCAAGAACTCTATGAAAATTCCATCGCAATGAAAACCAGAATACACCATGAGGATGGAATTGAAAAAACAATTGAAGAAATAGAAAAGCAGGGAAAGACGGTTTCTTCAGTAAATGCTGATAATAATTATATTAAAGAATGAGAAATGTTTCAATAATATTAATTCTTATTACACTATGGCTTTCATCCTGTCAAAAAAGGAGTAAGAGCGTAACAGGCGAGGTTTCCATAGATTCTCAGCAAGTAGATGTGGTTAAAGTTCATGAAACATCAGCTCCTCCAGTTCATGAGCTGGATAAATATCTTTATACCGATACTTTGTATGTCAATGATGCTGATGAATTATTAACTATTCAAAATGGTCTGCCTAAAGGAGGAATGATCGATCCCGATGGCACTCCATACCAGGACGCCTCGGGGAAAAGTTATCAATTTGCTGTATTCTGGACGCGATTGGTTAATGAAAGCAATAAGCCAATTGATATTCATGTTAGTACTCCAGCGGATTCATTTGCAATATTTACACCTCCAAATTCCTACTTAAAGTTATTTTTGGTACCGGATGAATTTTCATATCAGGAACTATCGTCATTTAACTATGGCCTAGCAGACATTAAATCCTTCTTAGATATCAATTTTAATCGCGGAACGGAATTGCAAATAACGCTTGAAGCTAATGAGGATCATATATTTTATATAGCTACGATTTCTTATCAGGCAGCGGGTGTACCAAGAGGAGCATTTATCCTGAAAGGGAATGACCTCTATTATAGCATGAGCTTGGCTCCAGATGGTTCAGGAATGGTTTATTGTGGTGGGATTGAGGTCAACTAAAGACTAGTAGCGAGTTATTGGAAAATTGAATTAGTATGTTGAATTTGTCATAGAATCATTAAATTGCTTTGATCGAGCCTAACGTGCTTGCAAACAATGACTTGTAAACTGAATACAATTTCCATACAGTATGGAAAATGGCTCCGCAACCTAAACCAAACTACATGAACCACCTTACCAAAATCCTAGTCATTTTTGTCATTACAATTTGCATCGTGAGTTGTAGGCCTTCTGTACAAAAGGTTGATTTGATTATTAAAGACATCTCCATTGTAGATGTAGAGAAGCTTGAGGTAAGAGATGGTCAATCTGTAATGATCAACCAGGGAGTGATCGTAAGTATTGGTGCTGATAGCGAAGGATATGAGGCGGATCAGGAGGTAAATGGAGAAGGAAAATACCTTATTCCTGGTCTTTGGGATATGCATACATTATACAGATGTGAGAGGGTATGAATATTTTAATGCTCTCTTCCTGGCTAATGGTGTGTTGGGTGTTCGCGATCTTTGGGGCAATTTGGCGGTGAGGGATTCATTGGAATCTGTTGGTTATCTGATGCCTCGTAAATATGTATCAGGTGCCATCATGGATGGGCCATTTACACTTTTACAAGGCACACTTCAACCCAAATCTACTGCCGAGGCCACACAAATGGTTGACTCTCTTTACAAGAAAGGAGCAGATTTCATCAAAGTATATGATGATTTGTCTAAGGATATTTATGATGCTATTGCTACGAAGTGTAAGCAGTTAGGGATGCCATTTGTAGGACACGTACCGATGTCTATTTCGGCTGAATATGCCTCTGAAATGGGGCGGAAGAGTATGGAGCATCTTAACGGAATCTGGAGATCATGCACCAATAAACAGGAGGCCATTGATAGCTTACAGCAGCTTTTTAAAGAGAATTTTTTATCCAACAATTTGCCAGCGGCTGTAAACAGCTTTACCACGATCAATGGTATGTATAGTGAATTTTATAATGAAGCTGCAGCGAATGAAATAGCTAATACTCTAAGTAAAAATGGCACGTATGTTACTCCTACCTTGGTTTTAATAGATAAGCACTGGAGAAGAAAAGGAGGGACATTTTTAGAGCAAAAAGCAAATAAATACATCCCTGAGAATTTACTCACACAGTGGAATCCGGAATTAAGTTTCCCCGAAAAGATGTTTCCTCCTGCTACCTGGGAAGCTGGGCAGGAGCTTTTAAAAACATCATCAAAGATTACCAAAATTATTAGTGAGAATGGAGTTAAACTATTGGCAGGGTCTGATTGTGGTGTATCATATGTAACGCCAGGCTTTAGTCTTCATGAGGAGCTTAATATGTTGGTTAAGGAAGGTTTGTCTAACGGTGAAGCCTTGCAAACGGCCACCATAAATCCTGCGTATTTTTTCGGTCTGGCTGATTCTTTAGGCACCATTGCCGAAAGTAAATATGCAGAGCTGGTTATCCTTGAAAACAACCCTCTGGATGATATTTCAAATACAACCTCTGTAGACGCCATCATAAAAAGTGGAAAATTATATAATAGAGCACAGTTAGACTCTTTACTTTCTCAGTCTGCAGAGCTTGCGGGGAAGAGTGAGTTGTAAATCAGAAAAATTCAAAAGTGCCTATTAGCTCAGAATTGTTGATATAATGAAATTATTACCCTCTATTTTGCTTGTTATACTGCTAATCTCTTGCTTACCTGATAGGAAGCAGGCCCTTTCTGAATCAGATAACGAGACTATTCAGATGTTATCTGATACTGATTCACTAGTAATGTTGGATTGGCAGACAACACAAGATTCGTTAAGAAAGGTACTTCTTAAATCAAAACCAGATAATTTTTTGAAGGGTAGTATGTTGGTAGAGCTGTATATCAGAAACGTCATTACTATTTCTGATGATAGCCTTTATCTCAATATCCCTTTTAATTTACATAGTTTTGACTGCGGTGCTCCTGATTGTTATTCAACTGATTTGAAGTTTGGGTTTCCTCATCATAATCAATTAATGTTTCCTGATGAAATCACTTACGGCATTCACGAACATGGGTGTGTTGATAGTGAATTGCATTTATCTGGGGTCATGAGTAAGATTAATCAAGACGATAATTTTGTGAGCTATTACTTAAAAGAGCTGCACCAAACCTTGATAATATTGGCAGATGATGAAAGAAAAGAATATGCTTATCTTTTTGAGGAGGTTGAACCGGATTCAATCCAAATGAATCGTATCCAAGAATTACTTTCCAACCTTCCGGATACCGCATCAGTGCCGTATCGTTCTTTTCAACTTATAACTCCAGAATACGAAATCTTTCTTGGGGAGAATAGATAATTGTAAAGAGTTACGGGTTATTAAATGCCGGATTTGGGTCTCGTGTTCTTCAGCCTGATTTCTCTACCAAATTACCGTTTAAAAAGCAACTGGAGAACTTGAAGTGTATGCTTTCTGCTTAACTAATTCCTCTTATTATGGATGATTTCAGTATTTTATTAAACCTTTGAAAGACAAATGGATAAAAAGTTTGAGCAATGGATATTTCTTAATTTATTTACCTTAAATCAACATATCTTTTTTGCAAAACGGTAAATAACAGTGTGGAATAATTTTAAACGATTTCTTTTCGAATTTGTGATAGTAACATTAGGGGTTTTAGCCGCTTTTAGTATCAGTAAGTTGGATGAAAATAGAAAATTAAGGGCTGAAGAACTGGCTTCATATAAGTCACTTAAGGAGGATTTGGAGGCTGAACTTTACGTTTTCAACTATTATAAGCAGCCACTCAAAAATGCTAAAGCTTATTTGAAGCCGATCCTTGCAAAACAATACGATGAAATTGATTCTCTGATGTCGTATTTAAATGCCTCATTTGACTTACAAGAAAGAAATGCCACCTATATCAATTTGAAATTTAGTGGTAAACTGGAAATTCTTCATAATGAAGCAATAAAAAAGAGAATGACCCTTTATTATGAAACTTATTACCAGGGGTTAGAGAGTATATCTCAGTGGAATTATGACTTTAGATTACATTTTTTAATGCCTTTTCTTGTCAAAAACTTGAAGTATAATGATGATAAGGAGAATCTTTTACGATTTTTAAATAATGATGAATTCTTAAACCTAATTCAATCTCAGTATCAAATGACCGAATCCAATATTTCTACCATTGAGAAGTCGGAAAAGTTAATTGCCAGAATAATTGAAGAGATCGATAAGGAGCTAGGTGTTGAAGTAGAAGATTAAATTATCAATCAATTTGGCTGATCTAGCCACGATATAACAAGAAATTAATAAATTTTGGATGGAAGGAAATGATGTCAAAAGAATCTCACGACTTACTGCCATATTAACGCAGCTGCAGACCAAAAGAAGGTTGACAGCCACAAGTCTCGCAGATAAATTTGGTGTAAGTACCCGTACTATCTATAGAGATATCAAAACTCTGGAAAAAGCTGGGGTACCTGTTCTCACTGAAGAAGGTAAAGGGTATATGCTCATGGAGGGTTATAGAATTCCACCAGTTATGTTTACCGAAAATCAGGCCAATGCTTTAATACTGGCAGAACAGCTGGTGTTAAAAAATAAAGATGCCTCTTTCATTCGAGATTATGCGGAGGCTATCGATAAGATCAAATCGATTCTCAGATATAGTATTCAGGACAAAGCCAATCTATTGGCGGAAAGAACGCGCTATGATGAGGCACTTAACCAGGAAAGAAACAGTAGTAATTTATCTGAATTACAAAGTGCGCTAACTAATTATAAATTAGTTAGGATCAGGTACATCAATAAAGAGGGATCTACTACAGACAGGATAATAGAGCCATTTGCCATATTAAGTGCTGAAAATTGGTATTTGATTGCCTGGTGCCGACTTCGTAAAGAGTTTAGGTTTTTCCGACCTGATAGAATTCAAAATATGGAGGTATTATCAGAAAATTTTGAGCCGCACAATCTGACTTTACAAGAGTATTTTGATAAATATCAATAATTCTTGCTCACCCTTGACATAAGGCTGTCTCAGGGCCATCATACGTTTGTGTCAAATCTTTAAAATACATATAAATGACAAACGTAATGAATTCAATCTCTGTTGATACAGGATTTCCACAGGCTACCATGATTTCAGTAAATGATGTAGAACTGGAAGTTTTTGAGGCGGGGCAACAAAATGCTGGAAACCCAATAGTATTATGTCATGGCTGGCCCGAGCATGCCTTTTCTTGGCGATATCAGGTGCCGGCCTTGGTGGACGCAGGATATCATGTAATAGTGCCTAACCAGCGTGGTTATGGTAACTCATCCCAACCAGAGGAAGTGACAGCTTATGATATTAAGCACCTTACTGGCGACCTTGTAGCTTTGCTAGATCATTATGGATACAAAGATGCCACCTTTGTGGGGCATGATTGGGGTGCCATGGTTACTTGGGGCCTGGCGCTATTGCACCCAAATCGGGTGAAGAGAATTATAGCCCTGGCTGTGCCTTATCAGGTACGTGGTGATAAACCATGGATAGAATGGATGGAGGAAGTTTTAGGGGGTGATTATTATTTTGTCCATTTTAACCGTCAGCCAGGGGTGGCAGATGCTATTCTGGATGAAAACGTACAGCAGTTTCTTAGCAATATATTTCGAAAGAACGTGCCGCACATTACGCCGGAACCAGGCATGGCTATGATTAATCTAGCCAGAGCGCAAGAGCCTTTAGGTGAGCCTGTTATGAATGAAAGTGAACTTAATGTCCTGGTGGCTGCTTTTGAATCAACAGGTTTTACCGGGAGTATAAACTGGTATAGGAACCTTGATCGAAACTGGCACCAATTGGCCGATGTAGACCCTATTATCCAAAAGCCTGCCTTGATGGTTTATGGTAAATATGACGTAATACCAAAATTCGAAGGTTTATCGGCATTTGTTCCCAATGTAGAAGATGTGAGTTTAGATTGCGGGCATTGGATTCAGCAAGAAAAACCAGAAGAAACTAACCAGGTTATTCTGGACTGGTTAAAAAAATATAATGACTAAAGATATAGAGACATTTTGTCCTAAAAGCCGAACAGACTGGCGCAAATGGCTGGAGAAAAATCACCAGTCAAAGCAGTCTGTTTGGCTGGTTTATTTCAAAACATCTACCAAAGTACCTTCCATTAGTTGGAGCGAGGCAGTGGATGAGGCTATTTGTTTCGGGTGGATAGATAGTACCAAAAAAGCTGTGGATGAAAAAAGATATATGCAGTATTTCTCCAAGAGAAAACCGAATAGCATTTGGTCTAAAGTGAATAAAGAAAAAGTGGAGAAACTCATTGCCAACGGCAGAATGAGGGAATCAGGTTTCAATAGTATTCAAGTGGCTAAACAAAACGGTTCTTGGTTGATTTTGGATGATGTGGAGGCTCTTGTGGTTCCGGAAGATTTAAAAGAGGCATTAGAAAATTATCATGAGGCCACGGAGTTTTTTAACAGTTTAAGCAAGTCCTCTAAAAAGATTTTATTGCACTGGGTGATGTCAGCTAAACGACCGGAAACGCGAAGAAAAAGAGTACTGGAAATAGCGCTCAGCGCCAGTAAAAGACAAAAGCCTAAGCAGTTTCAATAATAAGTTTGTAAATATTGGCTTGTACGGATGAGCACTCACAGGTTATACCTTCAACTCCTAATTCAATAAAATGATTTAGACTTAAACTCCTTAACCTTTATAGGATAGGCCAGCTGTATGCCCACATATGAGCCTCTGGTGCCTACTGATGATTGATAAGTGGAGCGATCATTCAGTCGGTCATACTCCAGGTCTAGTTTTGTTTTGCGTTTTACGCCTTGAGAATAAAAAAAAATCAATTGGAAATTGTCCTTATTGTAGTTGAAGAACTGCAGGTTGAGGCCCAGAAATAAGGAAGGTCCCCATCGCTGTTCAATGGTGTTGGCAGCACGAAATTCTATGTCACGATTGGCATAAGATTCTTTTACATTATCACCGGTGGTGGGCACCATATAGTCGAGGGTACCACCGAATATAATTCGAGTTCTAAAAAGTAGCAGGTACAGCATGTCATCTGTCACCTCTGTGGTGGTCACTTTTAGGTTTTTAGAAATATTCAATCGCCTTTTTGATTTGAATAATTTCACAGTGCCCAGGTGCCTTTGTACACCAAGAGGGAACCTCTGAGCCGGAAATGTATTTGAGTATCTAAGCAAAAGCTGTTTGTTTTCATTAAGCAGAGTAAAACTGTAGCCAATTCCTCCATTATTCCAGCCGCCAAAAACAGCCCAGCGCTCATTTAATTCATATTGAACATGCACGCCAAAATCAGGATAAAGCCTGAAGCCATTGTATCGAAAGTTGTCGTCATCTGGTAACTCTAAGGCATAATCTGTCAGAAGCTGCATGCCTAAACTAGGGGTGATGAATAGCTTCTTCTGAGCCGACACCATGGTGATGGCTGAAAATAGCAGTAGGACACTGAAAACTAGTCTCATTTTGATGATATTTTAATAAAAAAAATTTAAATATTTATATAAAATTCAGGCGGCGGCATTATTATTTTGCAGTTACATTCTGTTCCAAGGTCTGTTATAGATATTCAATTTATTAGTGGGAAAATTGTCCATCATGAAGCGGAGATAGTCCATTCTATAAGCCTGCCGTTCTTCCAACCTTTGTATCGTCAATAATTACTAACACTACAAAATTTAAGATCATGCAAAGAATTGAAGCATTAAACCCGGAAACTACCACAGGAAAATCAAAAGAACTATTTGATGGTGTACAGAAAAAATTAGGGATGGTTCCTAATCTAATGAGAACAATGGGCGTGTCGCCAGCCGTATTAGGAGGCTACCTGGCCTTGAGTGACGCACTTTCAAAGTCATCAGTAGGAGGTAAACTTAGCGAGCTGATTGCCCTTACGGTGGCCAATGTAAACGGTTGTGATTACTGTAACGCTGCTCATAGCTTTATAGGAGAGAAGCTTGCAGGCATACAGCCGGCTGAAATAAAAGCAGCCCGCGAAGGTAGATCTGCTAATGCCAAAGAGGAGGCAGCCTTAACCTTTGCCAAAAAAGTGGTACAAGCCAGAGGCCATGTGAGCGACCAAGATGTTCAGGAGGTGAAAGACGCCGGCTACAGCGAAGCGCAAGTGGCTGAAATTATAGCCCTTACCAGCTTAAATATACTTACCAACTACTTTAATAATGTAGCATTAGTTGAGGTAGATTTTCCTAAAGTAGAGTTAGCCGAAGTAGCAGCAGTTTAAAACTATGTGGGGCAAGTGCAGTTCTGGCGCTTGCCCTTCTTAAATGAAAAGGATATGAAAATCAAAAAACCTTTACCTCCGTTTACCATGGAAACTGCATTGGAAAAAGTGCAGCTGGCCGAAGATGCCTGGAACAGCAGAGATCCACAACGAGTGGCGCTGGCCTACACCTTAGATTCTGAGTGGAGAAATAGAACTGAGTTTATTAACGGTAGGCAAGAAATCATTAATTTTCTCACCAGAAAGTGGCAGAAGGAGAGAAATTATAAATTAAGGAAAGAGTTGTGGGGCTTTAGAGAAAACAGAATAGCCGTACGTTTTGAATATGAATATCAGAACCAGGATAATCAGTGGTTCAGGGCTTATGGCAATGAACTGTGGGAGTTTAATGCACAGGGACTTATGCAGAAAAGATATGCCAGTATTAATGATTTGGCTATCTCAGAAAGCGAACGACAAATTTAAATATTGAATGATACAAAAGAGCAAACACACGCTTGTAGATCCACAAACCGGAAACTTGGCTTTTAAGCTGTATACTATACAGGGAAATAATCCTTTTGATCATATTCAGCGGCTTAATTACTACTCGCTAATTTGGGTGCAGAGTGCAGGTGTAAAGTTGAAAGCCAACTTTTCCGAATGTGATATTGAAGAGAATACCTTGCTGGCATTTGCGCCCTATCAGCCATTTATGCTTATGACGGATGGTGATTTAAAAGCAAGGGTCATACACTTTCATCCAGATTTCTTTTGCATTCATAAGCACCATAAGGAGGTGGCCTGTCATGGTGTATTGTTTAATAACATCTATGATCCGCCAGCGCTACCTCTTGATCAGGCCACAGTTTCAATCTTTAACATGCAGATGGACCAGATGGAAAATGAGCTGCAAAGTTTAGATCTTGCCCACTATGAGCTTATGATCTCATACCTCAAAATATTTCTTATTACTGCTTCCAGGTTAAAGGCTAAGTCTCAGCCTGAAATAATCAATGAGTCATCAGAAAGTGATGAGCCTTTTGTACTTCAAAACCTGAAAGACTGTATTGAGGAACATTACAAGTCCAAGCATTCTGCCAGTGAATATGCTGATCTGCTGGCTATTAGCACCAAGGCATTGGCTAAACTGACCCGCAGACATTTTAATAAAACCCTGACCGATCTCATCTCCGAGAGAATTATCATTGAAGCCAAAAGAGAACTCTACCTCACCTCAAAAACGGTAAAGGAAATAGCTTATGAATTAGGCTATAATGACGAATATTATTTCAGTCGATTTTTTAAAAAGAATGCTGAGGTATCGCCTCAGGTTTATAGAGAAACGGTGGGCTTTGCCAAGATGATGGTGGGCTGAGATAGCAGTTGAAAACTGGAAAGTGATCAAAAGAATCATTATATTCAAATGGTCTTATGCCCATGCTGGAAAAGAAGGAGGAATTTAATTATCTTCTCAAAAAGGCCGTTGAATCAATTTATAGGGGAAGATGAATGAATATCCAAAAGTATACCTGTATCAACGTATCGTTCAGGCCAAGTTATTTATAGACAGGCGCTTTGCCGATAAAATAGATCTGGATAATATTTCAGATGAAGCGTACTTTTCAAAGTATCATTTTATCAGGTTGTTTAAATCTGCTTATGGCAAAACTCCTCATCAATATTTGAAATACGTTCGCATAGAAAAAGCAAAGGAGTTGTTAAGAAAAGGCTGCTCCGTTTCAGATACTTGTCATTTGGTTGGTTTTGATAGTTTATCATCTTTCAGTGGTCTCTTTTCCAGGACTGTGGGCATGACGCCCTCCGCTTATTTTAATTCACAAAAACAAATGCGGGAGATGATTGCTAAGAAACCTCTTGCTTTCGTTCCGTCTTGTTATGCCTATCAGCATGGTTGGCTGGAGAATAGCAATTTTGAAGAAAAGAAAATGTAAAGCATTGCTGAAATTACATCGTGTTTAACCAATAATTATAATACGATGATAAACAAAATGACCATCACAAATATTCATGTGATAGACCAGGACAGTGCTTTTGATTTTTACGTTAACAAGCTGGGCTTTAAAGTGGTAGATGACATACCTATGGGGCCTGACACAAGATGGCTCACCGTTTCCCCACCAGAGCAGCCAGATCTTCAGTTGGTACTTTTTCCTGTTAAAGTAAGTAAAATGTTTCCTAAAGAAGTGGCTGAGCAATTGATAAGCCTAATCAAACGCGGAGTGTTCGGTTGTGGTGTACTCACTTGTAACGATGTTTATGCCACCTATGAAGAACTCAAAGCAAAAGGAGTAGAGTTCATAAAGTCTCCCACCAAAGAGTTCTATGGAACCGAAGCCTTGTTTAAAGATGATTCCGGCAATTACTTTTCATTACAACCCATAAATAATTTTGGTGTTGAAAACGATATTTAGCGCTACATTGAGAGATGAATTGACCCATCGAATATCTCTTTTACAGGCTTCCAACAAGGCTCAATGGGGTAAAATGAATGTTTCTCAGATGGCCAGGCATTGTACCATTTGGAATGAGTGGGTGCTTGGCACCAAACCCTATGAATATAAACAAGAGTTTTTAGGGAAACTATTTGGTAAACTAGCTTTGAAAAGCAACACCAAAGATGATAAACCAATCGGTAAAAAAATGCCGGCCGGTAGGGCTTTTGTGGTCAAGGAAGCTACCAGTGATCTTATATCTTATCAATCCATTTGGCAAGGGCAGGTTAAGGCCTATAAAGACTTTTCAAACGACTCTTTTATCCACGACTTCTTTGGAAAAATGACCAATGAGCAAATCGGCATCTTTGCTTATAAGCATAATGACCATCATTTGAGGCAGTTTGGGGGCTGATAAATCATAATCAACAGTGCTTAATGATGTGTTTTGTTAATTCAGAGTTTGAAAGGTGGCTAAAGTTATCAGAGATATGGTGGAAATAGTGAAACTTGTGAAGAGTAACTTACATAGAAACAAATATTAGAGGTTAATAATATTTGTTTTTTCTATATTTAAATTTAAAAATATTACTTAGTAACGATTTTGATGGATGAACTTAGGTTTAAAGATATTACTAGCCTTATTTGTAGTTTCCCTTGCATTAGCACCTTATGTTCACCTCTCCGATTTAAGAATAGATAGTATTGTCTATGCAGTCTTTCTGTTAAATGGAGTGGTTTTAGGAGTTATGGCACTGATACGTGCTTTGAGAAATAGAAGTAAATTCCTAGCATTTATACTAGTTTTTCTAGTAATTATGTCCATGTCATATAGGTGTTTTTTTAGTGGAAGTTTCCGAAAAGAAACATTGGTTTCTAAAGTAGAAACAGATGATAACATTTATTCACTTACGGAAATTGGGCCTAAGGAAGATAGGGAATATGCCCTATGGAAACAGAATAAAAATTTTAGGTTTTTAAGGTTTAGAGAGCATGAATATGAAGCAACTACTGGCAGCACCTACATGCTGTTAAGGGAGAAGGGCAAAGAAGTTTATTTAATTCATGGAAAAAAAGGAGCCCAGAAACTGGAATTAGAGACTAAGTTAGATCAGATCTTATGATACTGGTGACTGAATGATAAGTCGGGGGTCTTTATTCTATTTTTTTAAACATTATCGATTATCCTAAACATCCATTATTTTCAGTTTATGGCTTCTTCTAATCAAAATAAACAACTTATGACTCATGTATTCTCTGAGCTATCTCAAGGGAATGACGAGTCACTTTTAGATATAATGGCGGAAGAGATGACATGGAATTGGATGGGCTCGGGGCAGTGGTCTAAGTCTTTCGTTGGTAAGGCACAGGTGCTAGGCGAGCTATGGAAAAATGTTAGGGATACCATAAAGAAACCATATAAAGTAGAGGTTCATAATATCATTGCAGATGGTGATTACGTGGTAGTGGAGATGTCTGGACAAAACGAAACGGTCACCGAGAACTCTTATAAAAATAAGTACTGTTGGGTTTGTCTTTTAAGAGATGGGAAGCTCTATCAGATCAACGAATATATGGATACCGAGCTAGTTACTAATGCTTTTAAATCTTGAAAATAGGCTATAGCTATTGATAAAGGAAAAATATTTATCATTAGACCCAGGTGTATAACTTTTTGAGCGATCTATGAATAAACCCATAACACTGCATATACCGCATTATTATGAAATTGATATTACTGATAAAAACCAGCGGTTAGCACTCACTAAAACTGAACCTTTATGTCCCGGAGATCACGTGAGAGCAGCGTATATGGCAAGCATAGAAAATGTTCAGAATTACGTTTGTGATATCTCCGAGATCTCTGAAGCCTATCGAGAAATAGCCACGAATAAGTTTCATAATGATAGAGCAAAGGGCTATGATCTGCCTACTGCCATTAGTGATTGCAAAGTGTATAGTTATAATTGGGATGATGATAATTACCACTTTAAAATATTCTGGATTATCCTTTCTGAAGAGCACATGCTGCAGCTGGTAAGCGTGGTTGACCCACTTTACTCCTCGTTTTTCAATCGGCAATTCATGATGTTAGCCTACGCTACCCAAATAGACAAAACCTTCAGTTACGCCGCTGGTATGACAGATTGTTTTGAAATTCAAGGCAGAGAGATAGCGGTTGATGAGCTTATTGATCTCATAGAATTTAAAAAACAGGAGAGTCTGAGGATTCAGTATCTCAAAGAGAATCTTACCATGAAGAGCCCAAGGTTCTTCAGTGTATTAAAAGAACAGTTGGCAGAAAATGACACTGTAACGGTAGAGTCTTTTATATGTACCGATTGGAATATGTATTATGACTTGCATAACCCTGAGAATTTCTCTGATCCTGATGCTCAGGAAGATTGGCAGAAGAATGATGATGTTTTTGACTATTTTGAAGTCCCGTATACCAATAATACCGAGACTGAAATCACCTGCTATGATGATTGCAATGTGTCTTTACTCGAAAAGGTAGCTACTAATAGTGATAAAGTTGAAAATAACCTGTTGTCATTTTTTGAGCGCTACACTTTCGGTAATGGAGGTGCATATGCCGCTGGTGTTCGCTTTGAATATGCAAAAGTGGAAATAGAGCGATTACATAATCAAAGTCTGAGCTACCATGATTTCCTGAAGAGAAACTTATGTCTGCAAGAAATCAACCTTGACGATGAAGACAGCCTGTCTATGCATTTTCGCTGCAGTTGGGATGCTGAACATGGGGTCACTGTATGGGTGGATGAGGAGTTTAGGTGCAGTATCAAGGACTAATTGTAAGGCATAAATTCGGATTAGACGATAAAAAACGCTCTGATTATTCAGATTCATTTTTTAATTATTGAATAAAATTCCAAAGTAAAAATTGTGAAACCGAAAAGTTGCATATATATTTGCAACTGAATGGTTTCTAATTGATGCCTCATTAACAACCTTTAATCTTGAAAATTATGATTACTAACCTGGAATTCGATTTTACTGTAGACAAAGACAGTCGAACTATTTTTATCACCAGAGAATTTGCAGCTGGCTTACCGTTGGTATGGGCCGCTTTTACAGAGGAGCGCTTGCTGGACCAGTGGGGAGCACCATCACCTTGGGTAGCTAAAACTAAGCATATGAATTTTGAAGAAGGAGGCAGTAGACTTTACGCCATGGTGAGCCCTGATGGGCAGGAGCATTGGTCTATCCAGGAGTTCACATCCATATCACCTACTTCCAATTATAAGATGCTCACCAATTTTGCAGATAAAGATGGCAATATTATTTCCGGAATCCCCAGTTCTGAAAATGATCTTACCTTCATTGGTAATGGAGATATCACTACCGTAAAAATCTCTATAAAATATGCCACCTTAGAAGTGCTGGAAATGATGATAGAAAAAGGATTTAAAGAAGGATATGCCATGACCATGGATAATCTGGATAAGGTTCTTAAATCATTATCTTAAGGTACAAAACACTGATGTTGTTTTATTTACATATGTAAATGAAGATAAATGTGCTTTCATGTTTCATTTGTTGGAAAAACAATTGAAACATGAAAGCACAAAGGATTAATGTATTACTAGGCTATATTCAAATTTTTGCGATTATCCTGCAAATGATCATCATTTCTAATTATAGCCTTAAACAAGGAGGGATAGCCGTGTTCTTTATTTTATTTGGCACTCTGTTATTACTTCCATTTCTTTTGTTTGCAATAGGCTCTGTAATAAATAGAAAGTATCAAAGGTCCATATCAATCATGCTATGGATGTCAGTGGTCATTCTTTTTGCTCCGTCTTTATTGCTCCCTTATTTCTATGAGTGGGGAGGTTTTATAATTACACTTGTTGCGGCTTCCTTGTCTATCATGATGCTCATTTTAAAGGGCAGATTAGAGATACAATTACTTACGTTCAATATTGTAGGAATATCTCTTTTTTGCTTTATTTCATGTGTAATTGTTTCTGAGATTAGTGCATAATCTAAACCATGTTCAACTAACCCGCTGTCGCAATAGCGGCCTTAAGCTGTCGTTATTGGTTAGCTTTCATGAGCTTTTAAAAACCAATCTTTGCTATTTAATTAATCTAATCTACCCATGAGAAAAATAATAGTTTTAAGCATGATTACTCTGGACGGAGTTATGCAGGCTCCAGGTGGTCCTGAAGAAGATACTTCAAACGGTTTTAAGTTTGGTGGCTGGACCAGGCCTTACAGCGATGAACTGTATGATAAAACTGTAAGAAAGGAGCTGGAGCCCGCAGAGTATTTACTAGGGAGGAAAACCTTTGAGATTTGGGAAGACTATTGGCCAAATCATGCTGACTTTTGGCCTGGAATAAACCAAGGCATGAAGTATGTGTTTTCAAACACCAGAACCGAATCTAGCTGGAATAATACTCAATTTATTCAGACTGTAGAAGATGTTAAGAATGTGAAGTCTACGGAAGGTTCTGACATTCATGTTTGGGGTAGCAGTGAATTAGTGCACCTGCTTTTAGCTCATGATCTGGTGGACGAGATGAGATTGAAAATCCACCCACTCACATTTGGTTCAGGCAAAAAGCTTTTTAGTGAAGGAATTTTTCCAGCAGCCTTTAAGCTGGTAGAAAGCCTAGTGACCACCACAGGAGTAATCTTAGTTCACTATAGGAGAGAAGGTGAAGTGAAGACGGGTGCCCAGTGGGATTAGATATTCCATGGAAGAATTATTAATCAGCCATCATCACTAAAGTTCATTAAGGCATCTAAACCACCCAAATAATTGCTATTTTTATAGTCAAATAAGAAAATTAGCATCATGTCTATAAGCAAAGAGTCAGAATTAGAGGGGATGAAAAGTGTCAGCGAAGTGGTAGCCAATACACTAAAGCTGATGAGAGAATATGCTGAAATAGGCATGTCTACCAAAGAATTAGATGAATATGGTGGCGCTATTTTGAAACAATATGGTGCACATTCAGCTCCTTTTGAGACTTATGGTTTCCCGGGTTACACTTGCATTAGTGTAAATAAGGCGGCTGCTCACGGTGTGCCATCAACTAAGAAAATCCTGAAAGAAGGAGATCTGGTTAATATTGACGTTTCTGCTGAGCTTAATGGCTTTTGGTCAGATAATGGTGGTTCCTTTGTTTTAGGTAGAGATCTTCATAACCATCAACCATTGGTAGATGCTTCCAGTAAAATATTGAAGAAGGCCATTTATAGCATCAAAGAAGGAGTGAGGATAAGTGATGTGGGTTATCTCATAGAAACTGAAGCCAAAAAGAAAGGCTTTAAAGTAATCAAAAACTTGGCTGGCCACGGCGTTGGGCGTAGTTTACATGAAGAGCCTAGTGATATCCTGAATTATAGAGTGAGAACTAACAGAGAGCGTTTTAAGAAAAACACTACAGTGGCTGTGGAAACCTTTATTTCTACAAGGTCTAACTATGCAGATACGGCTAAAGATGGCTGGACGCTGGTTGGTGACAGGGGTGGTTACGTTACTCAGCATGAACATACTATCCTTATTACAGATGGTGATCCTATCATTCTTACCCAGGCGAATGGTATTTGGGTGTAAAGGTAAATCGTTGATCATCAGCTTTGTAGTTCTCCTGTTGATGTGGGGCTGTGGAGATGACAACCCTACCAAGTTACAGAGTGCAGATTATGATAGTAGAGAAGAGCGAATAAAGGTTTTAAAAGAGGTCATAGTTTCATCAAGTGATTTTCAGGATGCTGAGTTTGACCTCTTCAATGCAAACGGTTTTACAAACAGCAGGACTTCATTGCCAGGTGCATCTTCTTATGAATATAAATTAGCCGTAAAAGTACAGCCAGCTAAAATTGATCAATGGACCCAGGGATTTGTTGAAATGCCATCTGATAATTATGATTTACAATGGACACAAACTCTTGTAGAGGAGCGTGGTCAAGCCTGGGAATTACGGAGTAAGCCCGAAATATATAGGCGGCCAGAATCTGACGTTTTAGTCATTATATACCGATCTGAGGGTTTCATTTTTAAGCGGATTACTAGCCTCTAGAAGGTCGAATTTATATCTTTTATAAAATATTTATTACTTCAGCCTACCCTAGTAGTATACATGGTGTAATTTAAAAATTTACAGCGATGATGAAGTTGAATAAGAAACAAGGAGATTTCCTTACTGATACCATTGACGAATGGGAACAAAACTCAGTGATTACTCCAGATGAAGCCGAAAAACTAAAAAATAGCTATTCTATAAGGCCATTCGATTGGAAAGGTCTTGCTACATATTCTTTTTGGATAGCAGTGATCTGCGGGGTGATATCAGTGGTATCCATTATGGCAGATGGCATTGTGATAGAGCTGATTGAAAAGTTCTTCACCAGTTTTGATGTAGGCGCTTGTATCTTATTTTCATTACTAGCAGCGGGAGCCTTTTATCTTGGCTTGAAGAGGAGAAAAACCATGCCACTAAAGACCATGAGTAATGAAGCATTATTTCTGGCCGGAGCATTATTTACTTCTGTAGCCATAGGCTATTTGGGTGAAGCCATAGATACAGGTAGCGGCCATTATTCATTATTGTTTTTATTGTCCACAATAATATTTGCTGGCTTGGCTATTTGGTTTCCTTCCACATTGGTTTGGATATTTGCCCTATTATCATTCGGCAGCTGGTTTGGAGCAGAAACAGGCTATATATCTGGCTGGGGTGCTTACTTTCTAGGTATGAACTACCCGCTGAGATTCGTAGTGTTCGGAGCCATTTTAATTGGTGTTAGCTTTCTGTTCAAGTATAATCAGAAGACATTCTATTTCTATAAATCAACCTATATTCTGGGTCTACTCAACTTGTTCATTTCCTTATGGATTCTTTCAATATTTGGAAACTATGGAGATATAAGTTCCTGGTATGATGTGAAGCAAATTGAGCTGTTTCACTGGGGATTAATATTTGCCGCTGTGGCTGTGCTGGCCATAGTTTATGGACTAAAATACGATGACTATACCTCCAGAAGCTTTGGTATAACTTTTCTCTTTATTAATCTATACACCAAGTTTTTTGAATACTTCTGGGACTCCATGCATAAGGCAATGTTCTTCATCATTTTGGCAGCCTCATTCTGGATAATAGGAAGAAAAGCAGAGTCTATATGGAATCTTGAATTTCTGCCATTAAAGCCTGAGAGTGATGGCGAGGAGGCAATTGATAAAGAGTAAGTTGAAGCAATTCAGAAGCATATAAGTACGAGTTGTATGATGCTCAATATTTAAATTACTATATTGCGCCGCTGTTATTTAGGCTTAATTTATAATTTGTAGTAAGAATGCAAAAGTTAATACTTCTCTCTCTTTTCTTAATTATTTCGGGTTTAGGATACGGACAGGAATCTGAAAAATATAAAAAACTTAAAACAAAGATTAAATACAGAGAGGGCTACATCATTAATTTAGATTCGACGAAAGTCAAAGGCTTAATCAAGACAAGTTTGGTGAATGATGCCAAGATTTATGACGTGGTTAATTTTGTTTATAAAGACGGTTCGAAAGCTAATTTCTTTCCAGGCAAAATTTTGGGATTTGGCTACTTTGGTTCAAACTTCATATCCGCTGATAAAAAGTTCTACCGCATTCTAATTGAGGGGAGGAAAGTAAATCTTTATGAACGAATAGTTAAAAATCATAACGTAGTAGTTGGAGCCCCAGGAATGCCATCTAGCACCTATACAACGTCTAGTGAAAATTTCTATTTGAAAAAGGTAGACGAGGATGAATTGTTTTTTGTCCCTTTTTTTACTTTTAGAGGTGACTTAATGACATATTTTAAAGATTGCCCAGAGCTTGTAGATGCTATAGAAGCAAGGGAATTAAGGAGAAGGGACCTGAAGGAAATGGTAAGAAGATATAATTACTGCAAGTAAAAAAATCTTACAACCCCTGACATAGGTTTGACAGTGTCTCACTATAGCTTTATATTTCATTAACTAATTTAATATGGATGAGCTAAAGCTGAAAATTGATCCCAGAGCCGACGTGGAATATGACAATTATCCATCGCAGGTGAAAGAGAGAATGTTATTTCTCAGGAATCTGGTCATAGATACGGCTCGTAAAATGGATGACGTGGCTGCTCTGGAGATTACATTAAAATGGGGTGAGCCAAGTTTTATTACTAAAAACGGAAGCACCCTACGCATGGACTGGAAGCAGAAAACACCAGACCAATATGCCATGTACTTCCAGTGTACCAGCAGATTGGTGAATACATTCAGAAGTGTTTTTGGAGATTTGCTCAAGTATGAAGGTAACAGAGCTGTGGTTTTCGATCTCAATCAAGAGCTCCCCGTTGAAGAGTTAAAAGAGTGCATCAAGGCATCTTTGAGATACCATAAAGTAAAAGATCAAATTACATTAGGTATTTAGTTGTCAGTTTCGATAGGCTAAGTATCAAATCCTACTGCGAGGCAAACCTGCCATCCAGGACAAAAAAATATCCTCAATTAGTATAAAATTTCTGAAAATTATTAAATTACGGAGGCAGAGGCCTGATAATCAGGTTTTAGGACTCTTAAAGGTTTTAATGCGGAAATTATGAATAAATCTATAATTTTAGAAGGACAAACCAGAAAGTCCTGGGTTGCTCTATCCATTATATTCGTATTCAATAGCATTTTGTTGATTATAGGAGGTTCTGATCTTCAGGATTTAAGAATTGCTTTTGGATTAGCCATGCTAATAATTAGTGCTGGTTATGTAGCCTATGCTTTTATGGGATATTCTGTGAAGTCCAAGTATTCTGCAAAAATCATTTCTACTGATGATACCCTTGAAATTAAGACCAGCTTTTGGAAGCCTGCCGTTAAATTAAAATGGGCTGATATTGAGCAAATTAAACTTGGTAACTATGAGCTGCAATTTGAGTTGGTCAAGGGAACCAAATACATCAATTATAGAACTACCGCTGCTCGTTCCATTGAACTAAAACAATTCTTAAGGGGCACTGCTGAGTTTAAGCAAATTCCTGTGGTAGGAGGATAATTTCCATTATAATCTCAAATCTTAGCTATTCATATTATCATGCTAGACGTTACCGGATCCTGGAAGGGTAAGTTGTGGGCAGTATTTTTTCTTTGGCCGTTGATCGGTATTGGTCTTATTGAAGAATATTGGAATTACCCTTCTCAATACAAGCTTCTTATCAATGTGGGGATAGTGGTAGGTTGGCTAGTGTGGTGCTTTTTCTTATACAAGTTTATAAAATTGATTTCATCAGAGTTCAAAAAAGATAGTTCAGAATAAGAGCTGCTCAGTATTAAAAAAACAGAAAAGAATATTTAATAAATGAAAAAGCTCTTAGCTATATACTTCATAATACTGTCTCAAGGTGTATTTTCCCAAAAATTGGAAGACTGCTCCTTGTGTGATCAGAAATCCTATTCAACCAGTGATCTGACTAATAATCAACTTTACGAGATACAGCTGTTGAGAAATGAGATATTTGCGCGCCATCATTATCAGTTTCAAAACCAAAGACTTGATGAGCATTTTTCCAGATTTGATTGGTATACTCCGGGGGCTGCCACATTCTCTGCAGATAATTTAAATCTACACGAGAAGCACAATGTGGAGTTATTTAAGGAGCGGGAAACTGAGATAAAAGCGCAAAGAAAGCAGTTGGAAAATGAGTTGAGGAAATTCCAATCGGCCATTAAAAATAATGATGCTGCCTATCTTAAAACCGTGCTTTCTGATCCTGCTCAGTATGACGGAGCCTTGTCCATTTTGAAAGATGTTTTTAGTGGTCTAGATGTTTCAAATCTGTCATGGTTTAAAGGCCAATCTTTATACAGCGTAACTGTAGATAATGGAGACTATATCAGTGAAAGAAAAATGTATATTATGGGGAAGAAATTAAGTTTCAGCGTCTCTGTACCTATGGCACATTCGTCAGTTATGGACGGTGAGGAGGCTTTTGAGTATCCTAGTGAATATTATTCAGAGGGCGAAAGTACTCAGGTAGTGGAGCTCATATTTTCTAATAATAAATTAAGGTTTTTAAGGGTTGTGGTAGCTGGTTAAGTGGTGGTAAGTTTTAAAATATCATATTCAATTATCTTGTTCTAATGAAAAGCATAGAAATGTTAAGCTGTAATCAAACATACACACAGGCAAAATCAAAATTCTTATCTGAAATCGAAACCTATTCTGAGGGCGATGATGATGAAAATGAAGCAGTGAGAACCCATCTGAGAAGGATGGTAGAGGTGGTGGAGATGATGCAGCTAAGTGATACAGGGAAGGATGAATTCCTGGAGGAACTGGATCGCATGGTGGAGTTAATGAAAGGCAAAGAGCCAGCTCAGGCCATGGTGTTTTTCTTCAATACTTCTTTCGGAGAAATTAGCTTCAGCACCTATGGTTCACTGGATGCCAAGGCCATGATGCCCACCGAATTATCCTTAAACAATAGAATAAACAATGAAATAATGGGGCCAATGGGGCCTTTGGAAATCATCAATTACAGCGAAATCTGTGAGGACGTAGTATATGAGGAGGAAATAGAAGACTGTAGCATAGAAATGGAGAATGATGCATTAAGAGAGTTGTGCTCATTAAAAGCATATGCCATTTTCGAATCGCTAGTAGAAGAGATAAATCTCCGAGCAAACCTTGCCGATACCCAGCTGCTCTTTCCCTTCTACGTTTACATCCAGGAGCATGATGGAGGAATCTCTAATCAGCTGCAGGTTTGGGAATCTAAGTAGTATTGCCTAACCGTCATGCCGGAATTATGCAACGCAGTGGAGTAATATCCGGCATCTTGCTGTTCTTAGTTTATGAATCGTTATTGTATTACAGATGACTGAAAAAAGGTTGAAATTCTTAATAAGATGGGTGTTTCCTGCATTGATCAGTTCTATAGCTTTTACAGGAGTGCTTCTGAAAAAAGCTATACCAGATCTGTTATCAGATGCTAATTTTGATTACAATGAATTTTGGGTGGTTCTAATAGCTACCTTTTTAGGAGGTATTGCTAGTGGTTTGGCTTATTCTATATATAGACCAATGTTTAGAAGGCTAGGACGCATTATTGGAGATGCGCTCACAGGAGCGATTACAATGAATTTTTACTTTCTTGCAATTTATAATGTGCTCCAGTACAATGATTTTCATCAAGGTTTAAAAGATGGTTTATTCTTACTTTTACTATTTGCCACTTTAATTGGCGCATTGGTGGGGTGGCAATTCAATATTACAGGGCTTGAAAATGGATTAATTAATTATACTCGAAGACAGCTTATTAATACTGACTGATTATCAGTCAACTATCGCCTAAACAAACCAAAATCTATTATAAAGCGGCATGCCGGAATTATGCAATGCAGTGGAATAATATCCGGCGTCTTTGCTATTCGGTAGCAGATCCGATCAGAAGAGACTCCGGCTCTCCGCTTCGCTGGGGTCGGAGTGACGAATGGAAGAGAGCTGCGGCCGGAGTGACGAATGGAAGAGAGCTGCGGCTGGAGTGACCATGGGGTACTACCACTTTCAAACCGTCATGCCGGAATTATGTAATGCAGTGGAGTAATATCCGGCATCTTGCTGTTCAGACACAGGTCCGACCAGAACAAACTCAGGCCTGTGCTTCCCTATGACAGAAGTGCCAAATGCACTGAGGTGCACCACCTTCAATCACCATCAACCACTAACATAAAACACCTCGAATCTTTCGATTAATGAGCAATAAGTCAATAACTTAGAGAAACCCTCAGTAAATCGATTTACTACATGAAAAAACTATTATTCCTGATACTTTGTATTGGCTTTTCATTTCATCATGCCTATGCGCAAAAGAAGAAGCCGAATGTAATCCTGGTATTTATTGATGACATGGGCTGGGCTGACCTTTCCTGCTTTGGTAACACAGATGCTGAGACTCCTAACATCGATAGGTTCGCGTCAGAAGGAATATGTTTCGATCAGTTTTATGTGAATTCTCCTATCTGCTCACCTTCCAGGGTAGCCATTGCTACGGGCACCTATCCACAGCGATGGAATATTACCTCTTATCTGGCTAGGAGAGAGCTGAATAAGGAACGAGGTATTGCCAATTGGCTAGACCCTGCTGCTCCAATGCTGGCCAGAAAGCTGAAGGATGATGGCTATACTACGGGGCATTTTGGGAAATGGCATATGGGTGGCCAACGCGATGTAACTGAAGCACCCTATATCTCAGAATATGGATATGATCAGTCGCTCACAAATTTTGAAGGGATGGGGCCGAAGCTGCTACCGCTTACTAAGGATGAAAATGGAGAGGTGGGCCGTATATGGCAAGATGCTGAGATTCTGGGCGAAGGGTATCACTGGGTGCAACGCTCTGAAATTACCACAGGCTTTATAGATTCGGCTATTACCTTCATGGATAAGGCTTTAGAAGCCGATAAACCTTTCTACGTAGATATTTGGCCAGATGACGTTCATAGTCCATACTGGCCTCCTTTTGAAGAATATGGTGTGGCGAAGGAAGCTGGGAAACGAGGCTTATATCTTGCCGTACTAGAAGCTATGGATAAGCAGTTTGGAAAACTATTTGAATATATTGAATCCAATAAAGAGCTAAAGGATAACACACTGGTGATATTCTGTTCTGATAACGGTCCTGAGCAGGGTGCCGGTAGGGCAGGAGAGCTGAAAGGATATAAGACACACCTGTATGAAGGAGGTATTCGTTCTTCCCTGATCGTATGGGCACCAGGCTTTATGAATAAAAAGGCCGTTGGTACAAGAAATAGGGCGTCTCTGTTTTCAGCCATTGACTTGTCACCCTCTATACTAGATTTTACAGGTACGAAAACCGACAATGGCCTCGTTGATGGAGAAGATATGTTGCCAACACTACTAGGTCAGAAAAAAAGAGTCGCGACAAGCGCCGATTTTTTATAGTCGCCCTCCGGATAGAAAGAATTATTATGGTATTGAAAACCTACCAGACCTGGCCATGAGACAAGGTGACTGGAAGCTCCTGTGCGACTATGATGGCAGCCGACCGGAGCTCTATAACATAGTAGATGACCCTGGAGAAACCAACAACCTCGCTGCCAATCACACTGAGAAAACCAAAGAAATGACCCAGAAAGTGGTAGGTTGGTACAAGTCAATGCCAGTACTGGACCAAGCAGGCAAATAGCACAGACGGTTTAACTGCAAAGCAGTCTACAATTAAAACCGTCATGCCGGAATTATGTAACGCAGTGGAATAATATGCGGCATCTTGACGTTCGGCAGCAGGCCCGATCAGAAGAGACTCCGGCTCTCCGCTTCGCTACGGCCGGAGTGACGAATAGGTAGGAAACTACGGCCGGAGTGACGAATAGGTAGAGAGCTTCGGCCGGAGTGACGAATGGGGGAGAAAGCTCAGTGACGAATGAGGTAAAAAAGCTTCGCCGCAGTTACGAATAAAATGTAGAGCTCCCTCCTGAGTGACAAATTGGGAATGTAGCTCTTAGTCCAAATTAACGGTCGTTGTGTGTGAGCTGCAGAAACTATATCTCCTCCAACGGATCCCAGAACACCTTCTTAAAATCTACAATCTTATCATTTTTAATCTCATGGCCTTCGGCTTCGAGCATCTTTTGTCTGTTATCATGTTCGCCTTTTAGAAAGCCCCCGCTGCTGACTACTCTGAAAACTGGTATTTTCACATCAGGCTGATCGGAAAGCCGCATGCCCATTGCTCTGGCTACCATTCGGGCTCCTGTGGGGTGGCCTACAGCCTTGGCTATAGTGCCATAAGTAGTCACTCGCCCTGGAGGAATGAGTAAGGTTATCTCTAGGATAGCATCGTAAATATTGTCGTCTATTTTCTTTTGTCTTTTCATTAAATGAGGAGTTCAGTTATGGATTTTGTCATCACTGTGCATCATACAGTTGTGGTTTCAAATGAAGCCCAGATATAAACTTAATGTGACTTTCAATAAATACGAGATTATTGAACTAATAATTTAAAAATATTATGATGAGAAATCTTAGTCTACTGATTTTGGCTATTGTCGCCATGTTTTCTGTTGCCTGTCATCAGGCCAGTGAAGAAATGAAGTTAGAGGTTGCTGATAAAATGTTAGATCTCCCTGCTGAGAGGGTATATGAGAGTGCTGCTTCGGCTGATAAAAATGCTTCTGCAGCTGCGAAACAATCAACCACTATGTCAAAGAAGGTGGTGAAAACAGGTGATCTGGCTTTCGAATCAAAAAATGTAGAGAAAGATTATGAGAAGATACGTCAGCTATTACCGAAATATCAGGCATACATCGAGAAGGAAAATCAATATAAATCACCTCATCGGATAGATATAGATTTAATCATTCGTGTGCCGGTAAACGGTTTTGATACCACTTTTACAACCATTAGTGATCTGGCCTACCGTTTAGATAATCGTTCGTCAAATGCTGAGGACGTGACTGAAAGGTACTATGATTTACAGGCCCGCATTAAAAACAAACAAGCCCTGGAAGATAGATATGTGCAACTGCTGAATAAAGCGGACGATATAAAAGACATCCTCGCCATTGAGAGTAATCTTAACGAGGTAAGGACAGACATTGAAAGACTACAAGGGCAATTTAATTATTTGAGCAAGCAAATAGGTTATAGTACCATTAATGTGTCCTTCTACGAAGTGCTGCCTTATACTTATGACACTTCTTCCAGAAAGGGATTTGGCGCTAGACTGCTCAGT
Organism: Fulvivirga ligni; assembly: GCF_021389935.1. Taxonomy (NCBI): domain Bacteria; kingdom Pseudomonadati; phylum Bacteroidota; class Cytophagia; order Cytophagales; family Fulvivirgaceae; genus Fulvivirga; species Fulvivirga ligni. The sequence continues at coordinate 4,968,606 of NZ_CP089979.1, read as the reverse complement.
GCCATGGACGGTGGTTGGCAGGGTTTTCTCTCATTTTTAGTTGGGATAGCTACATTATGGCCATTTTTGATATTTCTAATTGTGCTTATATGGGGCTTAAGGTGGTGGAGCAAAAGGCGAAGAGTCTTAAAAGCGAAAGATAAAAGTCCTGAATAATGACAAGGGATAAGCTTCATGAAGAACTGAAAATTGGTACTAAAAAGTTAATCGAGATGGCTCGGGATTTGACATGGAATCCCATCTCAGGCAACTGTAATTACATACTATCAAGGATTAACGATAGTGATGGCCATAATACTTCTGAATTACGAAGGATAAGGAAGTCTGACAATAAAAAAAAGACCCCTAAAGCACTGAATGAAATAGTTTTGGAGTTAGAATGTATCTATTCCGATTTGTATGACGTTAATCTGTTTATATATAAAGCGGGTTCTAAGCGGACTATTGTTGAAATACAGTATTATGCCAAATCATCACTAAGTCCTGAATGCGAGGCTACTGTGACCAATCAAGAACCTATGCTTCATTGTAAAGTGCCCATTCCTCCTTATTTAACGAAGAAGGATCAAAGCTTTGATGTCAATTGGGAACTGGGCGGATTAAGGTATGTGTGGAACATGTTTTGGTGGAAAATGAGGTCAGGAAAGTCTTATTTGAGTAATGATAAGTATCTGAAAATAAACAATTAATCAATGATGGATATCCTATTCTTACAAGGTGGCGGAGATGACGGCTACCAGGCTGATGCTGCATTAGCCAATTCACTTCAGAGAGAATTGGGCAGAGAATACCGTATACATTATCCCGAAATTCAATCAAATAATGACAAGGCTGATTATGGTTGGCCAAGCGCTATAGGAGAGGCAATAAAAGAATTTGAAGATCCATTGATTGTTGTTGCTCACTCTTTCGGCGGATCAATGCTGTTGAAGTATTTGTCTGAGAATCAACATCCTGAAAATATAAAGGCAATTTTTCTTCTCTCTACACCGTTTTGGAGTGGTGATGAAGATTGGGTTCAGGGCTTGAAGTTGACTGATGATTTTGATAAGAAATTGCCGGTTGATAAACCAACCTTTCTATACCATTGTAAAGATGATGATGAAGTGACTATTGATCATCTAAAAAAGTATAAAGACCATATCCCTTGGGCCAAGTTTGTGGAGTTAGAAAGTGGTGGACATCAATTAAATAATGACCTTTCTGTAGTGGCAGAAGAAATAAGAAATTTATGACTAAGAACTTATTATTTACACTGCTATTTAGCTCACTATTTTATTTCAGTCAAGCGGCTTATGCCCAAACCAATTTCCAAAATACTTTAGCCGATTCTGCATTTACACTAACGAAGCAGCGAGTTATCTATGATCCGTCCTATTTCTCAATGACCTATCCTAATGGCGATGTGCCGCCAGGTAAAGGTGTTTGCACAGATGTAGTAATCAGAGCTTACAGAAAGCTTGACATTGATCTGCAAAAGTTGGTGCATGAAGATATGGTAGCTCAATTTGATTTGTACCCTAAAAATTGGGGCTTAAAAACGACCGATAAAAACATTGACCATCGTAGAGTGCCTAATCTGATGACATTCTTTTCAAGATATGGCAAAGTAAAAAGCATAAGCAGAAATAGTAACGACTATACTCCCGGAGACATTGTATGTTGGGATTTAGGCCGAGGGATTACTCATATTGGTATTGTTTCCAATAGGAAATCAACGGATCAGAAAAGATACTTAATCATTCATAATATTGGAGGAGGGCAAGTGATAGAAGATATGCTGTTTGATTACGAAATTATAGGACATTATGAATATTTTAATTAAATTTAATTCTTATTAAAAAGATAGAGTATGGATTATTTTATAGTTATTTTATTTTCGCTGGCAGTAATTACATTATGGATTTGGGCCATTATTGATGTTTCCTATTCTAGATTTAAAAGTCAAAAGATAAATTTAGTTTGGTATATTTTAGTCTTATTGTTTCCAATCCTGGGTCCTATATTCTACTTTCAATTAAAGAGGTACTATCTTTTTAAAGCGAGGGTTTTTAATCCCAATTTCAATGCTTAAATCTATGAGCTGCTAATTTTGGATTAGGATCGTATCTTGAAAGTAATCTATATCTTGTTTCTAGCTTGTGGGATGGCTCATTCGACCTGGACGTCCTTTGCTAAAGTAGATAGCTCTAATTATCATAATTATCATCAAAAAATCATCGAAGCTGAGACGCTAATCGTTGATCACCAATATTCTGAGGCTTTAGTTATCTATAACCAGGTTTTTGCTAATTATGATTTTGAGTTTCTACGAGATTATAAGGTGGCTGTCCAGTTAGCGCTTAAGTCTTCTGATCATGAAGCCGCCATGGAGTATGTTCAAGCTGCAGCGAGGAATGGATGGACTTTGAAATCCATGAATAAAGTGGATTACTTGGCTGAATTGCAGGAGAGGCCGGGATGGAAAGCGTTTGAAGAATCATATCCTGATTTACACCAGGTTTATGAAACCCGAATTAATCATGAACTCAGAGAGCGGGTGCATGAAATGTTTAAGAAGGATCAATGGATGGCCTTGGCTGCTTTATTTCGAATTGGTGATAAAGCTCAGCAAAGGTATGGAGATCGTAAATTTGCCCAACACAGCATCAATCAGCTAGAAAATCTCATTGAGATACTCAATGAGCATGGTTATCCAGGGGAGCGCTTGGTGGGCAATAACTTTTGGATGTCAACTGTTTTGAGTCATCATAATTCTGTATCAGATGGATTTGTAAAGAATGACACCCTTTATAATTATGTCAAACCCATGCTGAGAGAGGCCGTTGATGCTGGCTATATGTCGCCCTATGAATATGCATTGATTGCCGACTGGCGAATTGCGGTAATGACAGATCGGGCAGGTCCTGGTTATGGATTTCTTAATAAGCCAAAGGCATCTCAACTGGAAGAAACCAATAAATTAAGAGCAGCCATAGGGCTACGGACCGTACAGTTAAGAAACCATTTAGTAGAAATTGAAGAAGAAACAGGTTTGAATATGTATTTGCCTGATTGGATAAAAGGTGAAATACAGATAGAGGAAGATTAATTGGCTGGCTTTTTGTTTGTTGCATCATGTTATTCATGTAAAAAATCATAATATGAAATCACTATTCCTACTCACCATGTTGCTAAACGCAGGTATTTTCTCTAACCAAAGTAATAACAAGCCCGAATTTTCTGGTAAAGAGCTGGTTTACAATCAAGATACCAAAATGATTATCATATCAGGTCATGCGGCTTTTAAGTCTGATATGATTGATCTTAAAAATGCCGATAAGATCACTTACAATGAAACCACTAAAGAGGTAATTGCTACTGGTTCCATTGAATTTACAACCGCTTGTGAGCTACAATTATTGACTCCTAAAGCTGAGAATAATAGACTCAGATATACCGTGGGAGAAAATATAGTGTACCTGGATTAGCATTACGACCTGCTGTTTTATGGAGGCTATATTCATGGCCTCCTCACATCCTGTAAAATTTCCTACTTCTACTCTATTAGGAACTCAGTTTCTAACCTGCTATTTTTACCTCATTATTCATTTTTTTAACGACCAGCTTACAGGCTGATCATCTACATTTTTTTAGTATGAGATATTATTGCGTTTTTCTTCTTTTCATGTCTTTGGCATTGATTTCATGTTCGTCATCAGTAGAGCAAACCACTGAAGATGAGCCGCAGATGGTTGAACTACCAGATGGTTCGGTAGCCTTACTAAATGTACACAGTTCCATAACGTATCATCCTGATTTTGAGGATAGAACCATTAGTCAGGAAGGGGAGGTGTTTTACGTAGTGGTGGAAGATGAGGTTCCATTTGTAATAGAAACTGAGCAGGGTGATGTGAAGGTTGTAGGTACAGAATTTAATGTAAAGGCCATTGGAGCAGAGCTTGAAGTGGAGGTAGAAAGAGGTGTTGTGCAGCTAAAAACCAGTAAGTTATTCAAAGAAATTCGTAAAGGGCAGAGAGCGCTATTTAAGGATGTTAGCAAGGGTATTCAGATGGGAAAAGCCGAATTTTATCATAGAAAATGGTCAAAGCACTTTGATAAACAGTTAAGAATGTTCAGAAAGGATTTGAAAAAAGGAACCAGGAAAGCGGGTAAAGATTCGAAGAAAATAGGGAAGGACCTCAATAAAGAGTTTAAAAAATTAGGCAAGTAGCGCTATTGTCAAAAAATGTTAAAAATCGCCTTTTAAGAAGTTGGAATACTAGCTTTGTGATAGACTGAAATTGTGTTTTATGAAAAAAGTAATCTTTATAGTAATAGTTCTGGTAGTAGGTGGATTTTTTACCTTTTTTGAAATAAACACGTCTGATAATAGTTCATTTTTTGATAAGTACACCAATGAATTAAATTGCGCTGATTATACGGCTGAGACGGTAATTTCAAGCGGAGGTGATTTTTTAAGGTTAACCTTTACGGGATGCCCTGTAGATTCTGCGCAGATGAATAAGCTGGCTACAGTAAGTAAAAAAGCAGCGAAAGAGTTCAATCAGGAATTCAATAAAGAGAATGCATATGATAAAATCATAGTTGTTTTTGAACCTAAAAATAACGGTGGTACCGAGCTCAATGAATTTGTGGAGCTTAACGAATTCTCTTATACCTACCCGGTAGATGAGTTAAATCCCTAAAACATTTACCAAAACCCTCATGTTTTAGTGTCTAAACACGATGATCCTGTGAGGTATTTACTTTTTTCGATACTTATTACAGCATTCGCCTGTTCCAGCCAGCCTGAAAGGAAGAATGAAATTGCTAATGATTCTTCAGCATTGGAAAGTGAGTCAACAAATGAGCCTGTTCAAGCTAAGAATATTAAATCTGTAGAAGATATAAAGCTGGAGTTTAACCAGTTGCAAGCACAGTTAAATGCGAATGAGCTGGATTCAGTCAGTGTTGAGTACGACTGTAATGGGGAGAAATCGGGCAATATAACGTATTATTCTGATAAGAATAATGTACGTGTTATAAAGCATAGCTACGGTGAGTACAGCCATTTTTCAGCGGATGAAGAATATTACCTGAAGGATGATAAGCTATTCTTTGTCTTTGTGAAAGAAACAGCCTGGGGTTTTATTGAGGGTGGTACGCAGGATAATATTGAGGAGAAGCGTATCTATATCGTAAATGATGAACCCATCCAATGCTTAAATAAAAAATACGCAATTAAGTCCACTACGGAAGATAATCCAAAATCTAATGAAGTGGCTAATACTGAGGCAGATTGTGCATCATTTAAAGAACTGTTGAAAACTTTTGATCTACTTAAGAAATTCAAGGGCTCTGAGTCAAATTGTTTTGAAGAATAATGGCTTTAAATGATTTAAGGCTTTATCTTATAGAAAATGTAAGATTACTTAAATTCTATTGCTATGAAAATCATGACTTGTAAACAGCTGGGTGGTGCCTGTGAAAAGGAATTTCATGCTGAAACGTTTAAGGAGATGTCAGACCTCAGTCAGAAACATGGAATGGAGATGTTTCAGAAAGGAGATAAAGATCACATAGAAGCCATGGAGCATATGCGCGATCTGATGCAGAATCCTGAGAGCATGAGGAAGTGGATGGCTGCCAAGAAGGTAGAATTTGATGCTTTGCCGGAAGTAGATGGATGACATTAGCATAAGACAAGAATTAGATGCTGATCACGAACGGATTGAAAAACTAGTTAAGAGTGCTTTTGAGCGTGTAGACGAAAGTGATCACCAGGAAAATTTGCTCGTAGCGAAACTCAGACGATCTAGCCCTGAGTTGTTCGTAGTCTACGACTACGAACATTCCAATGATAAGTAGTGTCTCTGACACGGTATTAAATACTGCATATTTATCATTTTTAGGAATTATTGCTTTGATTAATCACATGTCTGGAGGTTATAAAATAAGAAATCAGTCAGGCATCCATTTTCTCTCCTTTGCTGTCGTAGAATGGATTGACGTTTTTTCAAGAAGAGTATATTGTGAGCTTATAGTAGAGAGCTTAAATCATTGCGTAAAGCAAAGAGGGTTAATTATTTATGCTTGGGTAATCATGAGCAATCATTTACATTTAATTGTATCAGCCAAAAATGATAATCTTTCTGATGTGCTCCGTGATTTTAAAAAATTTACGGCCAGAGAGATTTTGAAATTCATTGCCAATGAAAATGTAGAAAGCCGAAGAGATTGGATGTTATGGCTGTTTCGATCAGCAGGTGCAAATAACAAAAGAAATAAGGAATATCAATTTTGGAGACAAAATAATCACCCTGAAGAATTAGAAACCAACAATTTTAAGGATCAAAAATTAGATTATATTCACAATAATCCTGTCAAAGCTGGGATTGTTGATGAGCCAGAACACTATTGTTGGTCAAGTGCAAGAGACTATGCTGGAATGAAGGGGCTGGTTGAAATTGAGTTTTTATAAATGAAGCAGTTGTCAAATTTACCGTGTCAGAGACACTCGTGGTCATTTCAAATCCTTAGTCGCCCTGCGGTAAGACTAAGGATAGCGAATGTAAAATTTGTAGCTATTCAATTTCTGGTTTCTTATCCTCTTTCTCAAAACTTAGATAATCAGAATTCATTTTAAGTTGCCCTTTTTTCCATTCAAAGTCAGCATAGCTTGGCTCCGACCACTCAGGAAAATATTCGCGATCTGGCCATCTCATATTACTTAACCCTATATGACATCTCGCCTTAGAAATATCCCAATTACCTGAATCTCTTATAGTATCTTCTTTTGAAGCATAAAAATGATAGAAGGTCCCATCTGGTTTGATGTGAATATATTCAGTCTTATTTCCAACAATTGGATAATAGTAACCTACAACATCAGTTTCATTGATACCATTACACTTCCAAACACATGCTTGTATAATGGTAAGGAAGAAAACACTTAAAAATATTATTGCTAATTTCATTTAACGTTTCTCATTTATTAACTGTTTAAACCCCTTTCTGGCGCGCGTAGCGATAGCAATACGCGTGACTACCATGCTAACTCTACATCCAATAACCCTTTTTCTCCAGCGTAATCCCTTGCAGAGCTATACCAGTAATATTCCGCCTCATCTACGATTTCAGATTCTACAGGATTATTATGGATATAATTCACACGTTGTTGTAGCAGTTTAGCACTATCTAGTTCTATAGGATGGTTAATATATACCTTCAGGATTTCTGAATTTGTATTTTTCTGACATGTCTTAAAGGTTAATACCTAAATAATCTATTTGACGAATGGGATGTAGCGCATGCGTATTGCTTCGCTACGCGCGCTAGAGAACGGGACAATATAATTCAATTGAATTTACGATTTTATCAAATGTGGGTTCTATCTCCTTTCTATTTTCCTTCGGAAATTCAGCATCTATCAGAATTACATATGATGCCTTAATGAAGAAATAAGCTCTCCTCAGTCTTGATGGCTCTAGCTGAAGCTGTGAAACTGTTAGTTTTCCCTTTCCTAAATAATCTGTTTTGATAGAATTGTCAACAAGCAAGTTTTTGAAATCTGAATCTCTATCTAGGAATCTTTTTTGAATGATGTCAAGATCATCACCCGGGGGTTTCGGGATAGTTATTAAGCGTAAAGAGAATCGATTTTGGAAACTATCGTTTGTTTTCTCAGCATCAAAAATGAAGCCTTTATTGTCACTTTTGGATATATGTACTTGCCAATTATTAGGTATAAACAATTTTATGCATTCATCTTCAAATTTGTAAAAGTCTTTATATTGATCACAAGCAGTGAGTGTCAAAAAATACATTGTAATAAGAATAAATATTATAGGTTTATACATCGTTTTAGTAGCGTAACTTTTCTAATAAACTCATGATTTTATCACTTTCTTTTTTTGTAGTTTTCGATCCCTGTTATTCCGCGTCTGCCCGTGGCTGTTGGTGGATTTGCAACAAAAAACTGGACAATAAGTTAAGCACATTTTGAATAGTTATGATTATTAAATTGTTCAGGCGTTTTATATCCTAAGTGCGAATGTTTTCTTTTTCTGTTATACCATATTTCTATGAATTCGAACAGGTCATTCTTGGCCTGAAGAATACTATAGAATTGGTATGCTTGACCAGTTCTGACTTCAGTATCTTAAAGAAATTTTCGGCCACAGCATTATCCCAGCAATTGCCTTTTCTACTCATGCTTTGTTGTATCCCCTTACTTTTGAGGTGATCTGAAAAGGAATAGGTGGCATACTGCACTCCCCGGTCGGAATGAAATATTAATTGGTTTGTTGTTGGCCTATTAATTAAAGCCATTCTCCAGGCTGGCCATATTGTATCATGGCAGGCCATAGACCTACTCAATGACCATCCTATAATCTTTCGATCGTACAAATCCATTATGATGGTTAAATACATCCAGCCTTGATTAGTGGGGATGTAGGTAATATCAGAGACCCATTTATGCCCCGGAAGTTTTGCCTGAAAATCTCTGTTTAATAGGTTTTTAGCTACAGGATAGTTGTGTCTTGATTGGGTAGTAGTTCCTCTGAATTTTCTGCAAATAATACTTCTAATGCCCTGTTCACGCATGATTCTTGCCACTCTGGGGCGAGAGATACGCCAACCCAGGTCTCGTAACTCCTCGGTGATCTTCGGGCTACCATACCTTCCTCTGCTATTGCTATGTATATTCCTGATACATGCGGATACCTTTTCAGTCTCCAACTGTCTCATTGATGGTCTTCTGTTGCTCCAATTATAGAAACCACTTCTACTTACTTTAAGTACTTTACACATCCTCTCAACACCAAATTTGTGATTGTATTCCTTTATGAACCGGAATATTTGTTGTCTCCCTTGGAGAAGATGCTTACTGCCTTTTTTAAGATATCCCTTTCTAGTTGGGTTTCATGCAGTTCTCGTTTTAAACGGGCTATCTCCTTTTGTTCCGAGGTTAAATTCTGATTACCGTGACCTGAAAAACTACCTTCTTTGTACTCATTGTATTCACGTTTCCATCGAGTAACAAGCTCAGTCCTTAAACCAAGCTCATCAGCTACTTCTCTTGTACTTTTTCCTGACAGGCACAGGTTCACTGCCATTTGTTTAAACTCCTTGTCAAACTCTCTTCTTGCTTTTTTCATATTTAGTAAATTTAACTCAAAAGCGCTTAACTTACTGTCCAGTCAAATGTAGCAGGTCCAGTTTCCAACGCATGCCACCCTCGAAGGTAAAACGGACGCGTTACCGCTACGCTCAAAACGCGCCCGAACGGGATTATCCTTTTGGCCAATAATTAATCGATCCTAAGTTTTTTTTATAAAAACATTGTACAGCTAAATAGCTGCACTTATATTTGCAGTCAAATAGCTGCATATGGAATTAAGAAGAGACGTATTTCAGGCCATTGCCGATCCTACACGCAGGGCCATTATTACTCTGGTGGCGCTCCAGGCCATGACTCCTGGTGCCATAGCCGAGAAGTTTGATTCTTCCCGCCAAACTATTTCACGACATATCAAAGTGCTGACCGAATGCGAAATATTAGGTCAGGAGCAAAGTGGCAGAGAGGTGTATTATCATCTCAATGCTCAGAAGCTCAAAGAGATAGCTGATTTTGTTGAACCCTTCCGTAAAATGTGGGATGACAGATTCAACAAGCTGGAATCGATAATGAAGAACTATAAAAGTGAAGAATAAATGGACCTAAAGACCAAAATTAACTATGAAGAGGGTAAGCAGGAGGTGCTGATTACCCGTGAATTTGATCTGCCGCTAGAGCTCTTATTTAAAGCTTACATTCAGCCAGATATTGTGGAACAATGGATGGGCACGAAAGTAATCAAGCTGGAAAACAAGAATCATGGTAGTTATCAATTCGAAACTACTGATCCCAAGGGTAATAAGCATGGTTTCAACGGCACCATTCACCAGATGATTCCTAATGAAAGGATTACACGGACCTTTGAAATGGAAAACTCACCCTTCCCGGTGCAGCTGGAGTTCCTTGAGTTTACCTCACTTTCAGAGAGTAGCAGCAAACTGAGTATGCATATAGTCTATCGGTCTATTGAAGCCAGAGATAGTATGATGCAGTTGCCATTTAAACAAGGAATTAACATGGCACATAACCGATTGGAGCAGGTGGTTAAATCTTTGATATAGAAATCATGAATAAAACACATAAAATTATCTATTGGGTGGCCACCATTTGGTGTCAACTGGTATGGTACAGCTGATAAAAATGGATGAAGAAGTGACCAACTTCACCAATCTGGGCTTTCCACTTTACCTGATGACCATCATTGGCATCTGGAAGCTTTTTGGGGTAGTGGCTATATTAATGCCGAAATTAGCTTTGCTGAAGGAGTGGGCTTATGCCGGTTTCTTCTTCACTATGACAGGAGCCATAGTATCTCACCTTTTTGTTAACGATCCGATGGTTTCATTATTTGGCCCGGCTTTGCTGTTGGTGCTTACTGTGGTATCATGGTATTTCAGGCCCACAAGTAGAAGAGTTATCAGTGCTAATGTATAAATTTAGGATATGAACTCGAAGGTAAATTTCTTTTTTGAGAAGGAAAGCAAATGGCAAAAGGAGTATAAGGCTTTGAGAAGCTTAATTCTAGACTGCGGCATGGTTGAAGAACTAAAATGGGGCAAGCCATGCTATACCGAAAACGGTAATAATGTGGTGCTGATCCATGGTTTTAAAGAATATTGTGCACTTCTTTTTCATAAAGGAGCTTTGCTGAAAGACCCTGAGAATGTGCTGGTTCAACAAACTGAAAATGTACAGTCGGCCAGGCAAATACGGTTTTCCAGCTTACAGGAGATCATAGATTTAGAGGCCACTATAAAGGCTTATGTCTATGAGGCTATAGAGGTAGAAAAGGCTGGTCTTGAGGTAGAAATGAAAAAGACGGCTGAGTTTAATATGCCCGATGAATTCGCTGAGAAGTTAAATGCGGATGCAAATTTAAAAGAGGCCTTTGAGCATCTCACCCCAGGCCGACAACGAGGCTACTTGCTATATTTTTCTCAGGCCAAGCAGTCGAAAACACGAGCGGCGCGTGTAGAAAAATATATACCTGTAATTATGGAAGGAAAAGGGCTAAATGACTAGTTATAACCCGGATATTGATCTTTATCTACAAGAAGGCTGCGGCCGTTGTCCATTGGGTGGTACCGAAGATTGTAAAGTTCATCGGTGGACTAAAGAGTTAAAATTCTTGAGGGAAATTGTGCTGGATTGTAGTTTAACAGAGGAGCTGAAATGGAGTATTCCATGTTATACTCATAAGGGTAAGAATATTGCCACGGCTGCCGCTTTCAAAGATTACTGTTCACTCAGCTTCTTTAAAGGCTCACTACTCAGTGATCCTGATAACATATTGGATAGCCCAGGCGAGAACTCACAGTTCGGCAGATTAGTTAAAATCACTTCTGTAGAGCAAATCCAAAGCCTAGAGGATGTATTAAAGGCTTATATCTATGAGGCCATTGAGATAGAAAAAGCCGGACTGAAGGTAGAAACCAAGAAAGTGGAAGACTATGAAATGCCAGAAGAATTTCAGGCAAGATTAGATCAGGACGTGGACTTAAGAAAGGCTTTTGAGGCACTCACTCCAGGCCGTAAAAAAGGCTATTTAATTTACTTCGCCCAGGCCAAGCAACCCAAAACCAGAGCAGCTAGAGTAGAAAAGCATGTCGGTGATATTATAGCAGGCAAAGGGCTGCATGATCGGTAGCACTTAATTTGTAATAATCTTTTAAAATTTAATCCGAATTACCCATCTGTGGGTAGGTAGTCTATGGAAGATGCTGTTGTGTGTAGTGTACTATTTACTAGTTTTATATGCATTTTTGATTTCCTCAAATAGAGCTTCAATATTACGGTCCGTTAGAGTACTTGAAATTAGGATTCGGTTATTATTATTCCAGTTGTGCATAAAAGTTAGAAATTTCTTAAGTAAACTTCTTTTTTCACTGCTGTATAAATCCACTTTTAAAGAGATTTCAATATTCCTTTTCTTGAACCTTCTTACCCCAGAAATATCAGTCCACTTAATTTTCCCTAAAGATTCATACTTTGAATTATCAATTAAGAAATCGTCTGAAATTATGATAGCATATTTTCTTGGAAGAATAGCCAAAAAGGAATACAGTAAAGTCGAAAAATACAGAATGCCTAAGACACCTACAATCTGAATATGTTCGATCTTCATAAACACATTTCTAATAAAATTCTCAGGAACTATTAAAAAACAAATTGACGAGATAAGCATTAAGCTCATAAAAAGAATACCTAAAGTAATCCGCTCCTTTTTAAATTTAATTATCCTTTCACTCATTATTTATTCGTCTGTGTCAATTACATGCAACGCCCATGTATGAGGCGTGTGTTCATACTTGGTTAATAACTGTAAAATAGTGAAGTCTACCGGTGCTTCCAAAGTTTGTAGAAAGCAGTGCGTTCAGAAAGTTATAAAACTCCAGTGAGCTAAAATTTCCAAACCGCACAAAACTGTCTCGGCGGTAGACTTACGGTCAAGTCCAGATGTGGTTGGCAGAAAGCAAACAAGCACATGCCTTATACATAATGTTGTGAGTAGTTTATAACTCTTTGGAAGAGCTCGTTTATGCGCTGTTCGGTTAAATACTTCTCGCTTACCAGTTGTATCTCAGTCTCAGATGATTTCAGAATTAGTTGATCGTTCTTGCTGGATTTGGTGATTTTGAATGTTCCAGTATATATTTTCTTAGTTAGTTGATATTGTTCCGAATAAGAACCACGGTTTAGAATTATGCTATCTCTAACCGTATTAAGGCTGTCTTTAAGATTTTCCAATTGTTCAGATCTAGTTGAAATACTGGCAAATAAAGTGTCTTCATACTTGATATCTAAGAATCTAGTTTTGTAGGCATTTAACAACTGGTTGTCGATTTTGAATTCTAAAGAATCGTCATTAAATAGCCTATAGTGCAAAATCATCTCCTCAGACTGAAACCCTGGAACAATTACTGAAGAATCTACTTCGTTAAACTCTAGTTTTTCAATTCCTTCCGTGCCAACTATGTCAAATGAGATTTTATTCGGAGTCAGGTCGTTTGGATAAACAGTTTTGTTGGAATGACTCATTCTGTTAATGACCCAATTACCATCAAGTTCAACTTGCTCAGTTGAGCAACTAATCAAAAATATTATACCAATGATTTTATAAAGAAAGTTCAGTCGCACCACTTTAGATTTTGAAACACCAATTACTCACAACATCCATATAAAGGAAACAAAACATTCCCTTATTTTAATTATAGGCTAATCTAACTAATTTAATATTAAAATGAATAGCAACGTTTTTTGAGACTTTCAACAGTTTGATTCCAATGCATCAGGGCTGTGGTGACCATATCACCATGCCGAGCATGGTGGCAACTGGGTAGGCCATCATCGTTTGATGTAAACCGTTTTATTCAAAATCATAAACAGTTGTTTTGATACCAAATGTTATTAAATCATGATCAATGATTGGCCGTATTTGTTCCCATTTGCCGCCCGCAAGACCACAGCCAATTCTGGGCATATGAATTGAAGCGTTGAGTTCTTTTGCCAACCTAGCAACTTCCACTATACCTTGTTTGATTGCAGCATATCTAATTGGTGCATTACCTTTTTCATCACGTTTGATTTTGTGTTGTCCAATCAGGTTTGCCACCCAGACATCATCTTCAACTTGTACGAACTGCACTTTTCCTAATTCGAAATCATCTTGCGACTTATGCCAGTTCCGGTATTCTCTTTCGGGTTGTTTCCATTTTTTTGAAATCGCTAGAACAAATCCTTTTCCCCATCCACCAATATCGTTACAGATATGGACTATAATCTTATTTCCTTCTCCTATAGGAGCTGTCGCATCACCTTTTAAATAGTTGATTTCGTTCATCCTGCATCAATGGTTTAAAATGCCTGTATATGGTCGCGTGCGTACCACAAAGGCTATAAAATGCCAAAATAGTTAAATCTGCTGAAGCTACCAACAGCCCATGCGCGCACTTGCACTTCACAAGATCAACGGTCAAGCCGCGCAGAAACCAGCTCAATGCTCAGGTCACACATGTACTATATACCATGTTATAGGCTGTTAACTATTCCCGACTTTGTGAAAATATGAAGTTGTGAAAAATACTTTTTAACAATATTTATTAATTCAATATGAGGCAATATTGGGCCACTTTGGTCTTGTTGATAATTTTCTAAAACCTCAATTTTAAATTCTTTAAGTATCTGATCCCAAGACGCAATTTGTTCTAAGGGTATTATGAAATGGAGTATAAGTTCTTTTGATGTATTTTCAATATTTTGGGGTTTAATCAAAATTGACCGGACTATGTATTTATTTTTATAGTTAAAAAATTCAGGTCCATAATTCTTTGGTTGTTTTTTAGACATCAATACAATAGTATCACCATTCACCCGATACTTTCCGGTTACTATAGTTTCTTCTTTAAAGTCCCAGCCACCTTTAGCATTGCTATTAAATACGGAATTTGTGTATTTTTTAGATTTGAGGGTTAAATTTTCACCGTTAAAATTTGATTTTATTGAGTTCCAGTGGATAGTGTAGTCCCCAGGAGAAATCCTGTTACTGTATTTTGATAAAGTAAAGACAGTCTGTCCTTGACTGATATTAAATACTAAAATAAAAAATATTAATGATAATCTCATCCTGATTTCCTATATCGCTTGTTGGATGCTGCTTTTTCGTTCCGGTTTGCCAAGGAATCCAAATAATGCAGTGGTGCCAAGGAGTATAAAAGTTGATATTGTCCAATAATTTAAGTACGCCATTAGGCCTCCGATCATGATATAAATGATAGCAATTTTGTATTGTTCTTTGCCTTGTTTCTTGTTGCCCTCTGTTCGTAAAATATAAAAGACAATTGACATAATCAGAAAACATCCACCAAACCCAAGAGTTAGTTCAGGAGTATAGCGTTCAGGATTTTGAAGTCGAAGAAGTTCGTTGCTATCGAGATTAAATATGTCGTTTTGGTAGTTAATAAGGTAGATTAAGAGTTGAGATACGGCTAGAAGGAAGTTCAAAGCCATCATGAAGTAGTTGTAGAAATCTTGGGAAGTTTTAATCATTTAAATCTGCTATCTGAAGTCACCCAGTGGCATTTAACGCACAGATAAGACACGGAGCCTCATCCGAACTATTAATAAGGCCAAAGTAGTGAAAACTGACCGGCCACACAAGAACCGACTATCTACTGCGAAGAGTTTATTAAGATTCTATGCAATTAAAACAAGAATGGAGGCTGAACCATAAGATAGTGGAGCGGTATTTTAGTACTGTACAAAAGCAAGATGCACTTGTGGCTATTTGTGATTATTGCTTGTTAGCATGTGTATTTATTCTGCAATTTTATTCACATTAATTTAGAAAAATCTATTCTCCCTGTACCAGGAGCTAGAGTAGAAACTCTAACTTTATATTGTCCACCAGGTACCACTATTTTTTCAATATCATTAGGCTTAATACAGTTAGTATACCTTTTTCCCTTTAAATTATATTCATATTTAACACCATCACCCTTGGAAGTTCTACAATAATTTAAAGTTGTACCTATGACGACTACAGAATTAAATTTGAGATTTATAGTTAAAAATAAACCGTATGAGATGAAAATTAAAATTATAAAGTTTCCTATTAATGATAATAGGGTACTGGTTCTTTTGTTTTTTTGAAATTGCCTGTATAATCTATAAATCATATAAACTAGAACAAAAAAGAATATTAGATAAAATGAGATTTCGTAAATAATGTAATCTTTTGTCAACTGTTTTTATTTTATCCTAATGTAATAGTTGCTAACGTTTAATGTAAAATGCGTTTTAATGCATTTTTACATAGTGTGTGTGCCCAGCATGGGCATCATGGTATGAAAGATACCAAAATTACTCCAGAGGGTGAAAGTCCCTTATGCGCTGGGTGCCCTGAACAAGTATGGGACAAGCTGTTCTTGGAAGAGAAGCATGTGGCAAAGCTGTCATCGTGGACGATGGAACTGAGCCCTTAATCTCAATAAATAGGGCTTCAATACCATACCGCAAAACAGACTAATTCACATACAGTGCCATGGTTCGTTCAACACTGTCTTCATGTTTGGCTCGATGAGCCACACGAAGACTTAGTTATTGTAAGTAGTTGTATTATTTAATTAGTTCATATTTTTCACAACGTATAATATATGATTCAGCATATCCACCAATTACCCTACCATACACTCTAATCAAAGAATTGTCTTCAATCAAATCATTTATTTCTGTTATCCGTAAGGTGCTGGTATTAAATGGGAGGGAGGTTATACTGTAATTTGCGTCAGCAGGATTTGGTATCGGTGTTTTTAATTTAAACTCATAATCATAATTAATATCTGGAGAAGGTCTTTGTGAAAAGTAAATATATCCTTCTAATGTATCTCTTATCGATTTTTCATCAGGTTCCTTGATTTTTCTTAAATCAACAGAATTATTACAACAGTCAGCGTTAATTTCATTAATTGAATCTAGTCGTATAGCTGATAAGCCGTAGGTATATAAATTATTAATCTCTGAAGTATTTAAATTCCAGTCTTCTAAGAACGAACCTCTTACTTCAGTGCATTTTCCAATATATCTTTCTAATTCCTGGTCAGTTATTAGATAAAATCCTTTATTTCTTGAGCGTATTTGATACTTGCTTTCAAATCCGAAGCCTCCTTTGTACCATTTACCTAATCCAGAATATCTTACAATGCCTGTGATTCTAAGAACGGAATCATCAATTACTATTAAAGAATCTGTTTGCAATTGTTTCAAGTGCTCAGTCAATATCAAAGAATCATTATTAATTTTAATATTGGTACTAGTATCAGAATTTCGTTCTGGTTTTGAATACTCTATTGAATTCTCAATTAAATCAACCGAAACATTTTTTTTATTTTCTTCGCGATTATTACAGTCAACAAATAATAAAATAACTAAAACAATTATAAATGTCTTTTTCATTTTTGTAAACATTCCCAAATGTATTGTGTTCAAACACTCTTTGCAAACAACTAAGTCAACTGATTGGGCTTAGAGCCTGTTGTACGGCGTATTTTCAAGTGAATGAGATTTCAGAAATTATAAATTTTTCTTCGTGTTTTCTAATTCGTGCACTAAACAGGTAGATATCATTTGACTTGGACATTACCCCTCCACTAATTGTATAGACCTTCCCATTATTGTCCTCTATGTCATACCCTACAATTATTGTTGATCCATAATCGCCAAAGAACGATTGTTTGGCATTTTTCAGAATGTCTGAAAATTCGTCTATTCCTATTTGCTTGGATGTTAGTTCATGACATGAGATGAAATTGTCATCGTAAATGTTGGAGATAAAATGGTTCAACAAATTCTTTATCGACCGATAATCACTGATGAAGTCGGTCATCTGGCTTGCCTTGTAATCAATAGTCGTAAAATTGACCGTATTATCTATGGTATCTTTAACTATGTTAATTTGAATAGAGCTAGATAAGTCTAAACCCCATGAATCACAAATCTTGATGACCTCACTGTTCGCAAATGCCCGCCTAGAGACACCATAATTGAAAACAGGTGAACCTTTATAGATGAATTTATGAAAAGGTTTTTCGGTTGTTTCATCGCTAGTTGTCATCTCATAGTTAACCGAACAGAGGCAGCTTTTTGATATTTCATTGAGTTCGTCCGTTCTGGAATCAATACATGAAGCGAGAAAGAATACTGTAAGTAGAGTTATGTGATTAAGTGATTTCATAAGAATTAATGCGAACCAATGCCGTACAACATCCATATAAAGGAAATAAAACATTCCCTTATTTTAATTATAGGCCAATCTAACTAATTTAATATTAAAGTCAACACAGCGTTTTGTGAGACTTTTAACAGTTTCATTCCTACATCTTAACTACCAATCTGTCGGCATGTAGTCTTTCAAAAACTTGCCGCACCAATGTTTGCCGGTATTTATGCCATCGAAAAGAGGATCAAGCACACGTGCAGCACCATCTACAATATCCAGAGGAGGTTGGAAGTCATGTAACTGTTCCTTCCTTTTGGCTAACTCAGCAGGATCTTCATCTGTAACCCAGCCT
Source organism: Fulvivirga ligni (assembly GCF_021389935.1). Lineage (NCBI taxonomy): Bacteria > Pseudomonadati > Bacteroidota > Cytophagia > Cytophagales > Fulvivirgaceae > Fulvivirga > Fulvivirga ligni. Next base: position 4,950,438 of record NZ_CP089979.1, on the reverse strand, counting down.
GTGTCTACGGCATTCATATAAATTCCGTATTTGGCTAAGTCTGAAGCTGATGTATGCGTCATCATATTTAGGGCAGCCTTAGCCATGTTCGTATGCGGGTGCCTGTCTTCCTTATGCCAACGATGAAACTTACCTTCCATGGCTGAAACATTGATGATATGCTTTTTGCCAGTGTTATCTTTCTTCATAAGGTGAGCCAGGCGGTTGCACAGCACAAATGGTGCTACTGAGTTAACCAGCTGAACTTCAAGCATTTCATTGGTGTGAATTTCTCCTAGTTTTAGTCGCCAGCTATTGGTGGTGCGAAGGTCTACTTGCTGCAAGTCTGCGTCTAGCTTACCCACAGGGAATACCTCTTCCGTGGGCAGGGCATTATCTATACTGTACGGTATTTGAGATAAGCGCGCTGAAGAACGGAGTCCTATTCCTAGTTGCTGTCCATGCCAGCTCACAGGTAGATTCTTCTGTTCGTTTTTTGAAAATTCAGCGCTAAGTGAGCTCAGCTCATTCAAGCATGAATGATGATCGCCCAAAAGTTCCTGCGCAGACGCTGGCAATTGATGAAACGGCATCTCTTCATTGGGCATCATATGCTGATAAAAGCCAGATGGCCTCCTAACGGTTTGGGCCGCATTGTTAACTAAAATATCCAGTCTGTCATATTGCTGCTCTATGAAATTGCAGAAAATCTCCACACTTGGTATATGTCTTTAGTCAAGCCCATGAATTTTAAGACGATGGCCCCATTCTGAGTAATCGGCCTCTTTAGCATATCTTAAGGCCGAATCTACCGGAAAGCGAGTGGTAGCTATGACAGTAGCGCCAGCTCTGAGCATCATCAAAGTAATGTGATAGCCAATCTTCAGCCTGGACCCGGTAACCAGAGCCACCTGCCCGGTAAGATCTGCTGTTTGAAATCTTTTGGCATAATTGAAATCGCCACATTCTTTACACATGGTATCATAAAAATGATGCAGCGTATGAAATACCTTTTTACACACATAGCAATTTCTGGGAGATTCCAGCTTGATCTCTTTTTCATGATCAATACCTGTAAGCTCTATCATGGCGGGAGCTACAAAAACCGAAGCTTCCCTGGCTGACCTGATGCCGGTGGCATTTCGGGCAGTCTTATCTTTTAAGCGTATTTTTTGTCTGTGAATCTTTTTAGCAGAGCGTTTGCGCTGGGCTAGCTCTTCTTTTGAAGGACGTGAGAAAAGTCCCGCAGCTATAATCAGTGCTCGTCGCTTTTCTTCCGGGATCTCGAATATTTGATCCGTATCCTTATTCAGCATTTGTAGTACCTCCAGACATTGATCTATCTGTTCCTGGCTCAGCTTCTGCACTTCTTCGTCACCCTTTAAGTCCGCCATAGTATGATGTGTTTATGGGGTGAAGTTAGTTATTAAAATCTGATCCATGCAATAGGTGTCCTATATTAGATGTTCTTAGTTGTGTATCATGATTCAGGTATTTTAATATAATCCAATTGTATTTCCTTATGATTTTGAAGAGTGGTTAGGTAATAATCGGTATTGAGGCATAACTTGCATGTTTTATAAATAGGCCATTGGTAGTATTACTTTTTGGGATTTTTCTCTTAAGTTGTAAACCAAAATCCAGGTGTAATGGAAGGGAAGATGATGCCTCAGGTTGCACGTAAACATGAGGTTTTTCGTTAGAACTAAAGATATATAGAAATTGAAGATCTGTTGAACATGAATGAAGAAATAAGAAAACTAAAAGAGGCGCTTGCTGCTTCACCGGATAATCACTATTTAAAGCAGTTGGTCATAGACGCCATGATCAAAGGCGAATTTTGGGAGGAGCTTCAAAACGAATGTTTAGATGTTATCACTCAGGATCCGCAAAACAAAAAGGCCAAATTTGGTTTAGCCCAAAGCTATTATGGTAAGAAAAATTACAGCACAGCGGCCGTAGTTTTAGAAGAGCTGATCAGTCAGGATGCTAATTTTATAGATGCTTATGTTTTGCTTTGTAAAGTACACATGGCCGAAAATAACCTGACAGATGCCGTGGAGGTCTACCAAAAAATTAAGCAAATAAAACCTGATTTTGAAGACGAAGAGATAGAAGGTAAGTTATTGGTAAATGCTAACCATGAGCTGGAAAAAGAAGAAGATACTTTTTCGGATGACATCGAATCTCACATTTTCGGTAAGAAGGATAAAACCACTTTCAAGGATGTGGGCGGCATGGAGTATGAAAAGGAGGAAATAAGCCTTAAAATTATTCATCCTCTCAAATTTCCAGATCTATATAAGTCATATGGTAAGAAAACGGGTGGCGGTATATTGTTCTACGGCCCTCCTGGATGTGGAAAAACCTTTTTGGCTAAAGCTACGGCAGGTGAGATAGACTCACAGTTCATTTCTGTTAGTATAGATGATATATTAGATATGTACCATGGTCAAAGTGAGAAAAAGCTCAATCTGTTATTTGAAAAAGCTAGGGCCATGTCGCCGTGTGTTCTGTTTTTTGATGAAATTGATGCACTTGGGGCTAACCGTACCGATCTGAGAGCCAGCGCTGGTCGTAACCTGATCAATCAATTTTTGTCAGAACTAGATGGGGTAGATAGCAATAATGATGGCATACTGGTAATTGGCGCTACGAACGCTCCCTGGCACCTTGATTCTGCCTTTAGAAGGCCGGGAAGGTTTGATAGAATGATCTTCGTTCAGCCACCAGCAGTAGAAAGCAGGAAGGAAATATTTGAGCTTTCACTGGCTAACAAGCCAATTGATACCATAGATTATCAAAAGCTGGCAAAAATTACTGATAGCTTTTCCGGTGCGGATATTTACGCCTGTATTGATGTAGCGGTAGAGGGCAAGCTGCAGGAAGCCATTAAAAATGGTCGTCCATCACCTCTTACTATGAAGGATCTGACTTCGGCTATTAAACGCGTAAAACCCAGCACCAAGGAATGGTTCCAAACGGCTAAGAATTATGCACTATATGCCAATGATTCAGGTATTTATGATGAAATCCTCAACTATCTTAAAATTAATAAATAATATTCACGGATGGATTTAGATAGATCGCTATATAAGGCTGAGCACCTGATGAAGCAGGGGAGATACAGTGAGGCCATTAAGGAGGTAAATACGCACTTGGCAGGAGATCCTGAAAGCATACCTGGGCTCATTATGCTGGTGCAGGTTTATTTGGCCATGGATAAAGACGAGAAGGCAGATGAGGTAGCGGATCAATTACTGGCCAGAAAGCCTGACGATGCCACTATTTTATACCTCAAGGCAATTACACTCAGTCAGTTAGCCAAAAGGAAAGAGGCCTTAAAGTTTGTGAATAGTGCACTGTCCTATAATCCTCACATGGCAGATGCGCATGGATTGAAAGCCTCGTTATACTACCATCAGGCTGAATTTGAGAAGTCTTTAGAAGCTGCAAATGCTGGTTTAAGCGAAGATGCTCATAACGAAACCTGCCTTAATTTTAGAAGCATGGCATTGCTTAAGTTAGGCAGAGTGGAGGAGCATTTTAATGCCGATCAGGAAGCGTTGAAGAGTAACCCTATGAATCCTACTACGCATGCTACAGTAGGTTTCTCAGCCCTGGAGAAGGGTGATTCTGATAAGGCTAAGGAACATTTCCGTGAGGCATTAAGAATAGACCCATCCAATGAGTTTGCCCGCTCAGGGATGATGATGGCCATAAAGTCTACCAATATATTTTATAGTCTCTTTCTGAAGTATGTATTTTGGATGTCTGGACTTAAGCCCCAGGTAAGGTGGGGTGTGGTAATCATCGGCTACCTGCTTATCCAGGGCCTAAGCCGATATTCAGGATCTTTAGGAACTTTTGAGCCGGTGGCTGAGGCTATCATTGTTTTGTACATGATTTTTGCCGTTTCTACCTGGATCATCAATCCGGTCTCTAATATTTTTCTTCGATTTCATTCGTTCGGGAAGTATTTACTGTCAGAAGAAGACATTAAAGTAGCCAATATATGTGCAGGCCTGCTTTTATTGTCACTTTGTGGAGCCGTAGGCATCTTTGTGTTCGATGAAAGTACGCTGCAGTGGTATAACTTATCCTTCTACCTCATTTGCATAGGCATAGCACTTACGGTAGTGGTGAGCTCCGTTTCCAATAGAACTCTGGAAAGAAGTAAAAGAAGACTTAAGAATGCAGGACTCATTTATGCTGTAGCTTCTGGTATACTTATCCTTTTGGCTGTGGCGGCTCCCGGTTTAGCCTTCAAATTTTTTAATATCTGGATATATGGCTTTATTGGGTATCAATTTTTTGCCAATTCACAGCAATAGTGCATGATATAATCTTATATGAGAATAAAAAGAAAGAAGTTGATATTTGGAGTGGCAGCAATTGGTGTATTGTTGTTGTCAATCCATGTCTGTCTGACTTTTTATTGTGGAGATGTCAGCTATTCTCAGACATTTTCATCCCATTATGATTCTAATGCCAAGGAGTATAAGATAGTTAACAGTTGGGGTGAATTGTGTTCTCGGATTAGGTTATTGAATATTTCCATTGAGCCAACATGCCCAGGCTATGTAGGAATTCTAATGTCAGGGAATGGTAGTTTAGACTATGAATATGGGCCAATGGTACCTGCATTAAATGATTTTGCCGCTGACTTTCATGATTACGAGCTATCAGTAAACCCCATTGAGAACGGAGTTATTACATATTTTGAAAACGAAGATCATTTTGGAGTGTATAAGCAGATTGGAGAACAGTGGCCATTTATAATTTATCCCTCAAAAGCAGGAAAGGAAATGAAAGCGGATCTTAAGTTCTTAATTTCTAAATCTGAGTTCAACTAATCATAAAAGGAGTAAATTCTATATAACTATCTGTGTGCGAGAGTGTCTTCACGCGCTTATCGTTGAACCCTTCACCCTTCTGTCGTCGTTATTCCATGCAAATGGTATTGTGCGGTAATTATTGTTTCTATGTGACAAAAGTAACAGTATAGTTCGCAGAAGAATTGCATTTTTGTAACAGATCTTAATTCTAAAAAGAAAGAAGAAATGAAAATCGAACAAATTTATACAGGATGCCTGGCACAAGGCGCATATTATATCACATCTAATGGAGAAGCGGCTATCATTGATCCCCTTCGTGAAACTAAGCCTTATTTAGAAAGGCTGGAAAAGGATAATGTAAAGCTGAAATATATATTCGAAACACACTTCCATGCTGATTTTGTTAGTGGTCACATTGATTTAAGTAAAGCAACAGGAGCTCCAATTATCTATGGGCCAAAGGCTCAACCTGAATTTGATGCCATTATAGCAGAAGATAGGCAGATATTTGAGTTAGGTAATGTGAAAATAGAAGTGCTTCATACTCCAGGACATACAATGGAGAGTTCATGTTATTTATTGCATGATGAATCTGATAAGAAGGTAGCCCTTTTTAGTGGAGATACGCTATTCTTAGGAGATGTAGGAAGACCTGATTTGGCTCAAAAAGCTGCACATATGACGCAGGAGGAGCTTGCAGGTATGCTTTATGAAAGTTTATATACTAAAATACTTCCCTTGCCAGATGATGTAACTGTTTATCCGGCTCACGGAGCAGGCTCTGCATGTGGTAAGAATATGATGAAGGAAACGGTTGATTCTCTTGGCAACCAGAAGCAGGTGAATTACGCCCTGAAGCAGCCTGATAAAGAATCATTTATAAAAGCAGTGACAGACGGTCTTCTTCCTCCACCACAGTACTTCGGTATGAATGTGGCCATGAATAAAAAGGGGTATGATAGCTTTGAAGAAGTGCTTAACAATGGAATGAAGGCACTATCAGTTGAAGAATTTGAAACTGTGGCAGAATCCACCGGAGCTCTCATTTTGGATACAAGAAAGAGTGGTGAATTTGCTCGGGGATTTATACCGCAGTCCATAAATATTGGCCTTAAAGGAGATTTTGCTCCGTGGGTGGGCGCTATGATCGTAGATGTAAAGCAACCCATATTACTGGTTACAGATGAAGGTACTGAAGAAGAAGCAGTAACTCGTCTAAGTAGGGTAGGTTTCGATAATGTGTTAGGGCATTTGGCAGGAGGCTTTGCTGCCTGGGCTCAGTCTGATCAGGAAGTGGATACCATAAATAGAATCACGCCTGAGCAGTTTGCCAGTGAAGTTAAGATAGGTGAAGATAAAGTTATAGATGTCCGTAAAGAAGGTGAATATGCCGCTGAGCACGTGGACGAAGCATATAGCAAGCCTTTGGCCTACATAAATGATTGGGTGAAAGACATTAACAATGATGAACACTTTTATCTGCATTGTGCTGGAGGATATCGCAGCATGATAGCTGCCAGCATTTTACAATCACGTGGTTACAGGAACTTCAGCGAAGTGGATGGTGGCTTTGGAGCTATAGCCAAAACTGAGGTGCCTAAAACTGACTTTGTGTGTCAGAGCAAAGTCTTATAAGAAGTTAATATTAAACAAATACAGTTATGTTCTCAATTTTCAAAAATATCATGAATTCTACTGATAATGAATCACTTAAAGAGGCCATAAACAATGGAGCCCTTTTAGTAGATGTACGTACGCCTGGTGAGTTTGCCGGTGGTAGCGTAAGGGGAGCAGTCAATATTCCATTAGACCAGGTGGCCAACCAGCTATCTAAGTTTAAAGGAAAGGATCAAATAGTGGTGTTCTGCCAGAGCGGTAACAGATCCGGTCAGGCCCACCATATATTGGAGAGCAATGGGTTTGACAATGTGATGAATGGTGGCTCATGGTATAATGTAAATAAATTGGTGAACTAACCATATGAGATCATGAAAAAGAACATGGGTAAATTTGATAGGCTATTAAGAATATTAGTAGCATTAGCCATTGCAGTGTTGTATTTCATAAACGTAATCTCTGGTACGCTAGCCATAGTATTGGGAGTACTGGCAATCATCTTTGTTATTACATCATTCATAAGTTTTTGTCCACTCTACTCACCGTTTAGAATAAGTACTAGAGGTAAAGAATAAATCTTCCCAGTTTTTATATTTAACGATTGACAAAAGAGGCTCCCGAGCCTCTTTTTTCGTGTATAGTACCGTGATCTCAACTTAGTTTATAAACTCATCCTCGTTTATAACGAGGATGCCTGACACTAGCGTTTGTAACGCTTTACTGATATAAAGGGTAAGAATTGTATATTTGAATCATTCTTTATTTTTTATAATATGAGGTGTATTTTAAGTTCAATATTTGCCCTATTTATCTTTACAAGCCTGTTTGCCCAAAACAATGCTATAACAGTACTTCACTTAAATGGCAGTATTTCTAATAGATATCCATTTCAAATGGTGCTCAGAATAACTGAATCCAACGTAAAAGGATACTATTATTATGAACAGTATAGAACTAAAATACTTTTGGAGGGTAAGCTAAAAGGAGAAGAAATTCGTTTGACCGAGTCTCCAGATTTTGAGGGCGAGTTTAAAAAAGGATTCAAGGGAATCTTTTCAAAGAATAAGTTATCAGGAGTTTGGATAAACTTGGAAAATGATAAGAGTCTTGGATTCAATGCCACTGTGACGACTGAGAGTCAAAGGGGAGTTGAAGATATTTCCGAAATTTCAGGTTTATATGAAAATGAATTGAATTCCGAAAATTATGATAGTAGCATACTTCTAGATTACATAGCAAATAATATTTATGCTTTTGAAATCACTAATGGTACCACAACAGGCTGCATGGGATACTTAAATGGTGTAGTTGAAATCAAAAACGAGAGTTCCGGTACTTATACTGCTGATGGGTGTGATAAACTTAGTTTTAGACTCAGCCGGTTCGCTCTCACGTTGGAAGAGGATCAGTGTGAATTCCATGGGTTAAGATGTCCGTTCAGTGGCAAGTATAAGAAGTAAGTCACCCTCATCTTCGTTTATAACGAGGATGCCCGAGACTAGCGTTTGTAACGCGATTAAGTCAAAAACATCACCCAAGCAACAATATCCACAAAACCACACCTCCCAAATATTAAATAAATAGCTACCTTCTCCAGCCTATGTCTGGAGATTCATACCACATTAAAGATCAGCATGCGTGCTATTTTATTACCATGACAGTAGTGTATTGGGTAGATGTATTTAGTAGAAAAGACTATAAGGATATTCTCGTGGAGTCATTAGATCACTGCATTAAAAATAAAGGGTTGAACTTATTTTCATGGGTAATTATGAGCAATCACGTTCATATTGTGGCTCGGGTAACCTCTGATTTAGGTATGTCAGGATTCTTAAGAGACTTTAAAAAGTTTACTTCCAAGCGTATTGTGGAGGCAATAAAGGAAATACCTGAGAGTAGAAGAGATTGGTTGCTTGATAAGTTTGCTTTTGAAGCTCTGAGAAGTCGCAGAGCTCCTTATTATAAACTATGGAGAGATGATAATCATGCCATCAACCTAACCAATATTGATATGATGAATAAAATAGATTATATCCATGATAATCCTGTTAAAGCGGGAATAGTGGCATTTCCTAATCATTATTTATATAGTAGTGCTATAGATTATGCTGGAGGCAAAGGCATGCTTCCAGTGATATTGGTATGAACGTTACAAACGTTCTTCTCTACAAATCCTCGTTAAAAACGAGGATAAGATTTCAATATTATTTATACCAAACAAAGCTCATCCTCGTTTGCAACGAGGATGTCAGAGACTAGCGTTTGTAACGCTATTAAAACTTTCAACGAGGATGCCTGAGACTATCGTTTATAACGCGATAATCCAATTAATTTTCACTTAAGATGTGTCTTTTCCTATATTGCTGGTTATTGCTGTAATCTAAATACATCATGTTTAGCAAATTTCTCCCTTTTGTGGTAATCATTTTTGTAACTGCAGGCTCATTTAAAGAGGAGCAGCTCAAATATCCACGAGTTCGACAGGCTTATGAGGATAAAGGGCAGAGTATGGCTCAACTGTTGGAGGATAACCGTCTCAGTAAGAGTAAAATAGAATTATACATTAGGGCTTTTAAATTGGAAAAGGAACTTGAGTTATGGGGACGGAACAGGGGTGATGCTCAGTTTAAGCTTATAAAAACCTATGCCGTTTGTAATACGTCTGGTGCATTGGGGCCGAAGCGTAAACAGGGGGATTTACAGATTCCGGAAGGATTTTATCATATTGATAGATTTAATCCAAGTAGCAGGTATTATCTGTCTTTAGGTATTAATTACCCAAATAAATCTGATAAGGTTTTGGGACTAAAAAATCATCTTGGAGGGGACATATTTATTCATGGTTATTGTGTAACTATAGGTTGTCTCCCAATGACTAATGAGCAAATTAAAGAGCTTTACATTTTCTGTGTAGAGGCTACTAATGGCGGTCAATCTAAAGTGCCAGTAAGTATCTTTCCATCCAGGCTCACCGAAGGCGAATTTACCCGACTGTCTGAAAAGTATGGTGCAAATTCAGCAAAAGTAGCTTTGTGGACTGATCTGAAGAAAGGCTACGACATATTTAATAAAACGAAACAACTGCCCTCAGTAGGTTTTTTATCCTCTGGTAGGCATGAGGTAAATTGATATCATGGAAATAGTTTTGGTTCACACAACTTTTCTGAACTTGGTAAGGCATGGGAGCACTACTTTCAGTTTGAAACGGATGTAAAGATTGTTGAAGGAGATATATTTGACTTGGAATCAGATGCCATTGTGAGTCCGGGTAATTCATTTGGTTTTATGGATGGTGGATTGGATTTCCTGATTTCAAAGAACTATGGTTGGCAAATTCAATCAGAGCTTAGAGAGAGGATTTCAAAACGCCCTATCAACGAATTATTGGTTGGTCAGGCTGAGACTATTTGGATTGAAGATTTTAAAAAATATGTGATCTGTGCACCCACAATGCGCGTTCCAACTAGTAACAATATCGGGGACACTGTAAATGCTTACTTGGCCATAAAGGCAATTTTACAGGAATTAAAAACTCATCATGACATTAATAGAGTTACTGTGCCCGGGTTATGTACGGGTACTGGCAAAATGCCTCCATTAATAAGTGCTAAACAAATGTATATGGCATATCAAGAGATAGTAAAAGCAAATATTCCAGAATTTATGAATTACATGGATGTGAAAAAGTACCATAGTTATCTAACCCATTAATCAAATGCAGCTAATATTATTCTATGCAATTTATTTTATAATCGCTGTTATATCTGATAATCTTATGCCATCCGGGCCATGCGCACCAGGTCCTGGAGTGGTAATGATCCTTTATTCTCCAATAATCTGTTTATCGCTATTTATTTTTGAAATGAGCTCATCGAAAAGAAGGAGAAAGCAAAGAATTATTACGCATCTGCTGGCTCTTCTCATCATCATAATACTTTTTAATATTTATTAAAGGTGGTAAATAATGAAAATCCTTAAAAAGATATTCCAATGGATCTTTTATGTTTTATTGCTTCCATTGCTATATGCATCAATTGCCCTTATCTGTAGTTTCATAACAGTGGGAGAGAATAACTCGACTGGCAATGAAAATCACACCATTTATTTGCACACCAATGGTGTTCACCTGGATATTGCCATTTCTAAAGCTGATCTGGATGAAGACTTATATAGGCAGCTTTACCATAAACCGGGTGAAAACTATATTTCTTTTGGTTGGGGTGATGAGAACTTCTACCTCAACACCAGAACCTGGGATGACCTTACTTTTGGAAATGCTTTTGGGGCTCTATTTTTAAAGAGTTCAACATTAATGCATGTCACCAGGTATAGAGGCGTGCATAAAGATTGGCAGGCCATAAAGGTCAGTGCCAGACAATTAGAAATCCTAAATGAGAGAATCTCTCAATCATTTAAAAGAGACCAGGCTTCACAAATTATTCAACTTGAAAATAAGGGGTATACCGCTATAGATGATTTTTATAAAGCAGAAGGAAGTTATTCATGCATTTATACTTGTAATACTTGGGTGAATTCTGTTTTTAAAGACGCAGGCCTCAAAAGTTGTTTATGGACTCCTTTTGATTTTGGATTACTTTCGAAGTATTAATAGCCATTTAGTATTTATATTTTAAGATAATCTATCATCTTTGAAGATTGATAAATAAACCTTTTATGCCTGAAATTGTAAATGAATACAAAACCTACCTATTTGAGAAGAGTAGGAAGAAAGTAAATAAGATGTTGCTTTATAATTTTCTTATCGTCCTCGGTATATTGGGTATTATTGCTCTTTATGCCATTGGGATTTTAGGTATAGGTCTTACTTTAATAGGTGCTATTGCTGCAATTATAGGCATACTTAAAATGAAGGAACGTGATGATAAATATATGGGTATCACTGCATATGGTTTTAGAAAGGAGAAATTCACCATAGCATATGATCATTTTAAAATTGAAGAGGTGGTAATTCCTTTTATAGAACTGGAGGACCTTGTTATTTATGTAGAGGAATATGCTGGTAAACCCCGCGATATTTTCGGCGTTCATCATGGTGGTAACAATGAGGTGTCATTTAAGCATAAAGGACAAAGCCACTCATTGAAATATATCATAAAAGATAAGAAAGACTTTAAAAAGGTGGAAACCCTGGTAGATAGAATAGAAAGTGACCTGGAAAGAAACAAATTAACACATTGATGCCGCTCATTCTATAAAGATCAAAGCAACATGAATTACTTATTTAAAATGGCCTCTTTACTATAAAACCTATCTTTTCTAATCAGACTATAAAGTCCGACCAATATGAAGGCCGCAATCTCGGCGCCCGATCTCGAAATCCATATGCCTGTAGTTCCCATTTCCAGTAAATCATTCAAAATATATAGCAGAAAAGCGATCAAAATAAACCCTTTTAGTGCGTTTAAAGTGATTGAAACAGTAGTGTGGCCTACACTTTGGAAGTAAGCAGCGAGGATATAATTTGGTCCTGCAGAAAGGAATAGCAGGAAAAATAACCCAAATGCTTCTACCATCAATTCTTTATAATCTAAGGTCTCATGGCTGGCGAATGTATCAATGAGAAAGGAAGGAATAATAAAGCTCAAAATGGAGATTATAATTCCTAAAAGTATAGTAAAGGCAATGGAAAATTTCAACGTCTGAATAACCCTTTCTGGTAATGATGCTCCAATGTTGAATGATACGATGGGCAGGACCGATACAAGTGCCGCCGTGAAAAGCCTCAGAAATATAAAACTTGCATAGTTCACTATCCCAAAAACCTCAACGGCAGTGGAGCCATAGCTGACCAGACTACGGTTGATCAGAATTAACCCGGCTACAAATGATAGTTCAGAAATCAATGACGGTATACCATGCCGTATGATCTCTTTCCATTGAGGCAAGGTGAAACTTAGTTTGAAACCTCTTATACTTATGTGTCCTTTACCCTGATACAAATAGTAGAGCATGTATAAGCATGAAATCATTAGAGCAATCCCTGTGGCAATGGAAGCTCCTCTGGTACCCATGTCTAGCCATCCGATGAATATGAAGTCTAGCACAATGTTCACAAGAGCGGCCACTAAAGTGGCATTGCGAGATATTTTTGGTGCACCATCATGGCTAATAACATTTCCAAGTACGGTCCTTATCAAAAACAAGGGTATCCACATGAAGCCCCAAAAAGTGTAGCCATAAGTGCTGTCGTAGAGTTGGTTATCAGAGCCGGTGAGAAAATGCACTATGTCTTCGCATACTATTGGTGCCAGAGCTACTACTATCACCCCAATGGCTAGTGTCCAGCTTAGAATAAATTCAAAGATTCCCCGAGCTTTATTGTATTGCTTGCTGCCAATGTTTTTGCCAATAGATATACCACCTCCAATCACCAAAGTGAGTATAAGTGCTATGAAAAAGGTAATTACTGTGCCAAATAGGCCCGCTGCCGCCACACCATCTTTACCAACATAATGGCTTAAAAGTATACCGTCAATCACCTGGTGTGCAGTAATAGAAAGCAAACTGGTTAGGGCAGGGAAATAGTATTTGAAGAAGAGTTTGGAAATAGGCTCTTTATCAAGTTGTAAGTCAGCTTTCATAGATAGGATAGAAAATGGGGCTCGAAGTTAAAGATTTTGGGTTAATTATAATATTTTTTATAAAATTTGAACTTAACCCGATTAGCATTTCACATTATGGCAGAGGATAAACCCCGGCTGGCAAGACTCACGGCCATCGTTACGCAGTTGCAGTCAAAGCGTATAGTTACGGCCCGGGATATTGCAGACAAGCATAATATAAGTATCAGAACGGTCTACAGAGATATTCGTACGCTGGAGCAGTCAGGTATTCCGGTGATCACAGAAGAGGGCAGGGGCTATACCATTATGCAGGGTTATAATTTGCCTCCGGTTATGTTTACTGAGCAGGAAGCAAATGCTTTGATCACTGCGGAGCAAATCATCAATAACAATCCAGATCATTCGCTGGTGGACGCCTATAAGTCGGCTACAGAAAAGATAAGGTCTACCCTGCGACTCTCACAGCGAGATAAAGCTGATATGCTCACCAGAAGAATTCAGGTGAGAAAATATAGTAAGGCTGAAGAGAGTAGTAATCATCTTATTCAACTGCAGACGGCCATTACAGCGTATAATCTGGTCAAAATTGAATACCATTCTCTTCAAAAAGAAAGTACTGAAAGAGAGGTAGAACCTTTTGCGTTAATCCAAACACAAGATAATTGGGTAATGTTGGCCTATTGCCGCTTAAGGAAGGATTTTAGAGCATTTCGCTTAGATTGTATCAGGCAGTTAACAGTTTGTATGGACACCTTTGACCCACATGATATTACGCTGGAAAAATATTTTGAAGAAATGAAGAAAAAATGGACTAACCCCTGACATACCCTTGACATATCCTCACTTTAGATTTGCATTAAACATAAACGAAAAAGAATGCAAAAGATCAAAATTGAACCTTTCCAGGTCATCGGTATATCGGTGAGAACTACTAATGAAAATGGCCAGTCGGCCGAAGATATTGGCGGTTTGTGGCAAACATTTATCTCTGAAAGCATAATTGAGAAGATACCCAATCGAGTAGATGACGAGGTCTTATCTATTTACACCAACTATGAAAGTGACTTCACTAAACCCTATGATACCATTTTAGGCTGTCGGGTTGCCAGATTGGATAATATTCCTGAGGGCATGGTAGGTCAGGCCTTTACAGGAGGCACTTATACTCCATTTTTGGCCAAAGGCGACTTGGATCAAGGTGTTATTTATAAAAAATGGGTAGAAATCTGGGGACAGAATTTAGGGAGAGCATACACCGCCGATTTTGAGGTATTTGGAAAGAAATCCATGGATAGAGGAAATGCTGAAGTAGACATTATGATTGCCCTTGATGAATAATAGGTAAGGGAGTTTTAATACATTGCGCTGATCATGAAGGGCTCGAAAGGTGGATTTGAGCTCTTCCCAGCATCGCCTCAGGTTATTCTTTACTTAAATGAATTGCTATGTAACCACATTTTTTATTAAACTTATAGAATGAAGAATGTTGTCTTACTAGCTCTAACGTTATTTTCGGCTTTCACTGCCGTTGCTCAGGATTTCACTGTAGATCAGAGAAATATCATTACTGAAAAGTTATCACCATTTCCCAATAAAACGGAGGTGTCTATTGCTTGCATAAAAAATGGTGAGGTGAAATACCATGGTTTTTTGATTAAAAATGGAAAACCGGAACCGATAGACAACAGCACAAGTATGTATGAAATTGGTTCTATAACCAAAGTATTTACCTCAACAATACTTGCCAATTTGGTGGGAGAGGGGAGTTTAAGTCTTTCAGATCCTATTCAGAAATATATCGCTGACCCACTTCATGTAGACCAGGAAATTACCCTTCTGCAACTGGCCAACCATACTGCCGGGCTGCCAAAAATGCCTACTAACTTTAATTATTTCGGGACTGACATGGCTAACCCATATAAAGACTATGGCGAAGATGAATTGATGGAATATTTGTCGCATGATCTGAAATTAGACAACACACCGGGAACGCATTATGAGTATTCTAATCTGGGTGTCGGTTTATTAGGTTATATCATGTCTAAACAAACTGAAACATCTTATGCTGATCTATTAGACAAATATGCCTTTACCAAGTATAACATGAAGAGTTCTACCATTGATAGAAAGGAGCTTGAAAATCCACTTGTAAAGGGGAGGGATTATAATGGTAACATTACTTCAAATTGGGACCTCAATGCCTTATCTGCTGCAGGTGCCATTATTTCTAATGTGGAAGATTTGGCCAGGTTTGCTCAAGCTCAGTTTAATGAAAACGATGAAGCTTTAGCCCTAACCAAAAAGCCAACCTTCAAAGTAAACAGCAAGATGGAAATGGGCTTAGGCTGGCATTTACTCACTACCAAAAGTGGTGAAGAATGGATATGGCATAATGGAGGGACCGGTGGATATACCTCTAGCATGGCTATTGACACAAATAAAGAGAATGCTGTAATTATTCTTACAAACATTTCTGCATTTCATAAGGATCACGGCCAAATAGATGCGCTCTGCTTTGCTTTGATGAATGAATTGAAAAAGTGATTAATTATAGTATCTCCTGAAAATAGTGTTTATCTCATCCGGACTCAGATGATGAGGCTGCTTTTTACAGGCAAGCTCAATAATATCCGTTACGGCGAAAGGATTTAAGCCCATTTTTATTCCTAGCTCTCTGCAGAAGGATTTTTCCAGGTCATCAATATCAGTGTCTATGCACATAAGGATTAAGAGCCTGTGAAACAGTGGGATAATCTGATATTCTGTTTTAGGAACTGATCGTTTGTCAATACCTAAAGTTTCCAACTTTACTAATTCGAGTTTATCAATACCCATTTTCTCGGCCACTTTATAGATATAGACGGACTCAATTCTTTGAATAGAGGAATCTATCTTGGCCATATTCATCAGGTCAAGTAGGTGGCTCAGTTTTTCTTCTTTAGTTAATGACATTCTGGAAAGATATAAAAAAAGAAAGGATGTCTCAAAAGGTTAATTTCAAGACATCCTTTGTAATCAGTTATTAATAAGGATTAGTTCTCCAGTGCTTTCACACCAGGAAGTTCTTTTCCTTCCATATATTCTAATAATGCACCACCACCGGTAGAAACGTAAGATACTTTATCTCCATAGCCGAGGTTGTTAATAGCCGAGGCAGAATCACCACCACCAATTAATGAGAAACCTCCGTTTTCGGTAGCTTCCACCACAGCTTCAGCTATTCCTTCAGTACCTGTAGCAAAGCTAGGGAATTCGAAAACGCCCATAGGACCATTCCAAAGCACTGTTTTAGATTTCGCTACTGTATCGGCAAATAATTTGATGGTATCAGGACCAATATCAAGGCCTTCCCAGTTATCATCTATCTGACCAGACTTCACCACTTTTTTGTTAGCATCGTTACTGAAATCATCAGCTTCAACAGTATCTACTGGTAAAATTAGGTTTACACCTTTAGCCTTAGCTTTTTCCATTAATTCTAGAGATAAGCTCATCTTATCTTCTTCAAGTAATGAATTTCCAATTTTACCACCCTGAGCTTTAGAGAATGTGTATGACATTCCACCGCCAATGATCAGGTTATCTACTTTATCAAGAAGTTTTTCAATGATTAAGATCTTATCAGAAATCTTTGCACCACCCATAATAGCAGTGAAAGGTCTTTCAGGAGAGTTTAATATTTTCTCAGCGTTGTTAAGCTCGGCAGACATCACATAGCCGCTAACCTTCTCGTCAAAATACTGAGCTACAATGCTGGTAGAAGCGTGCGCTCTATGAGCAGTTCCAAATGCATCGTTTACGTAAATATCACCTAATTTAGAAAGCTGCTTAGCAAACGCCTCGTCTCCTTTTGTTTCTTCATTGTGAAATCTTAGGTTTTCTAATAAAAGGATTTCTCCTGGCTTTAAGTCAGCGGCTTTGGCTTCAGCCTCTTCACCTACGCAGTCAGAAGCAAATTTCACTTCTGTACCGAATCTTTCTGAAAGATCAGCTACCAAATGCTTTAAAGAGAACTTTTCCTCTGGTCCTCCCTTTGGTCTTCCCAGGTGAGACATAAGGATAGCAGAACCTCCATCATCTAAAATTTTCTTGATAGTAGGTACTGCCGCTTTTATTCTTGTATGGTCTGTAATTTCGTTTTTGTCGTTAAGTGGAACGTTAAAATCCACTCTTATTAAGGCTTTTTTGCCGTTAAAATTAATGTCGTCAATAGTTCTCATTTTGCTGATTTTTTTGATGGCCTAAATATCTGTAATTATCTACTAAACTGCATGTTTGCCGGATAGTTTTTTAATATTCTCTTTGTGGAAGGTCTAATCTATACGTGAAACTCCATTGCGGGACAGTTTTCCTAAAAATAGGGGGATGAATAAAGACCTTTTTTTCTTTAGTGCTATTCTGCAGCGGCTCTTTTTAATCGGTCATTGATGGCCAAGCCTAAGCCATGATCGGGGGCGCGTTCTGCCAAAATGGTTTTTACTGAAGGCTTATCAAGCTCTCTTAAAGCAGAAAATAAGTTCTGTGCTGCTGTAGTTAGTTTGCCATCTGCTGCAAGAACTACGGTGTGGCTTATGCCAATGCCTTTTAAGGGCTTGCTGAATGTGATTGAAGCCGTGCTACTGCTTTTTTCTATCTTTTCGAGCTCTTCAAAACTTCCTAAAATCACCTTTTTACCGGGGGAGTAATGAGAAGCAAGCATACCCGGTGCCTTCGGGTTAGAAGTGGAGTGATCGTTTACCTGAACAGTACCAATAATGCTTTCAATCTTTTCTTTGCTAGTGCCTCCTAATCTATAAATAGTGGCTTTAGCTTCATCATCAAAGCCTACAATGGTAGACTCTAATCCTACAGTACAATTGCCGCCATCCAGAATATACTCTATATGTTCTCCCAGCTGCTTGTTTACGTGCTGGGCAGACGTAGGGCTTACATAGCCAAACGGATTAGCGCTAGGAGCAACTAGTGGAAAATCAAGACTTTTAAGCAGCTCCAGAGTTAGAGACTGCTGTGGTATTCTTATGGCCACTGTGTCTAAGCCAGAGGTCACCAAATCTGGGATTACCTGTTTTTTGGGTAGCAATATGGTAAGCGGACCAGGCCAGAAGCGTTCGGCAAGTAAAAGTGCCTTGGTTGGTATCTTTTTAACCAGTTCTTTCACGCTATCCAGAGAGTGTGTATGAACAATCAACGGATCAAAAGAGGGCCTTTTTTTTACTTCAAAGATGCTGGCAACAGCTTTCTGATCAAAAGCATTACCGGCCAGACCATACACTGTTTCGGTAGGAATGGCCACCAGAGAGCCTGCTTCTAAGATGCTTTTAGCTTTATTAATGTCTATTCCTATCTCTGCCATATAAATCTTGAAAGTTTGAGCACAAAACTATCACTTCAACCAGAAAATACATAAAAAGGTTGCTGGTTCATTTTGAATAGATAACTTTATTTCTTCACTAGCTGTTTAGTGAATGTTTTAGAAACTATATAAACCAAAACCTGAAAAACATGAGTACTAAGACGCGATCAACCTTAAAAATAGTATCTGTACTTTTATTTGCCATGTGGATTCTCATGGTTCAATCGATCATTATAGTGCCTGCATTGCAGCCGTATTTATTCTGGATAGTGGTGCTGAGTTTTGTGCTGTTGTTTATTGCTGCGCGTTGAGTGTTTTCTCAACCATTCTTAAAATACTTCTTTCATCAGTAAAGTCCTTGATCTTATCCAGCGGTACCCACTGCAGGTCATTAGACTCTGAGTTAATTTCAAGAGGCTCATTCATGTCAGCCTCAAATTGGAACCTTACGTCATAATGATAATGGTCAGGGTCCTGCTTCCTTGCAGGAATCAGGTGAATGTCAATATCAAAAACGTCATGATTGATGAATAAAATATGCTTTAAGCCAGATTCCTCCTCAGCTTCTTTCATAGCTACCGCCTCTACATTAGAGTCACCGTCGGCATGGCCTCCTAGCTGTAGCCATCGGTTTAGCTTAGCATGATGCATAAGAAGCGTATGAGTACGCTCTTTATTTAAAATCCAGGCTGATCCTGTTACGTGGCCTTCTGCTAATGAACGCTCAAAACATGTTTCATTCGCCTTAACAAAGGTTAAAAAAGAAGCCCTGAATTCAACTTCTTCTTGATATTCAGGGCTGTAATTTGTGAGTTTATTAATCAGATCTTGTCTGTGCACTATTCTATAATAATCGTTACTTTATTCAACTTACCTTCCTCTAAAACGTCAGTCTGCACGCCAGCACCAATGTTGTTTTTATCGCCTTTCTCAGCGTTTACAAAATAAACCTTAGGTTCCAGGTCTTTGAATTTTACTTCACCTTTATCATTAGTGTATTGCACCTCAGATAATGGGTTACTTTCCGCTCTGTAATCTTCTTCTGAGCCGTATAGTTGTACAGCCACACCTTCTTCTACATTTCCTAACTCATTAAGCACCTTAAGCTTCAATGAAGTTTTAAGAAAATCGAAAGAAGAAAATGAACAAAGAGATACAAAGACAATCGCTAAAAGCGTAATATTTATTTTTTTCATGTTTTAGGTTCGTTTTATTCGGTCAACAAAATTATCTAATTAAAGTTATTCCACCACGCTGTTCCTGAACTCCTTTTTCGGGTTCATATTCACTACGGAATTCTACTTTATAGGCAAAGGTTCCTCCAGGTACCGGACGGCTTAGATCATTATCATATCCACCATTCCAGCCCTCGCCGTTTTGCATATCATCAAGACTGCTCGATTGGAATATCATTTCTCCCCATCGGTTGAATATGAAAATCTGAAAGTCTTCATCTGATATCATAATAGGGAATATTCTCCAAGCTCTATTAAGTGGGTTAAGGCTGCTTGGGTTAAAGGCTGTAGGAGCACTTACTCTTCCTTCACAATCTTGAACTATGTTGATCACACCTTCAGTTATACAGCCAAAGGCATTAGTAGCTTCAAAATTTACTCTTCCAGTTACACCTATTATCAAAGTGTCGCCACTAGCTGTAAATTGATAGTCATTACCGCCATTATTAGGAAGTATCTCAGCACCATCTTCGTCAAACCATCTAACCGAGGAGAATCCGTCTGGGGCAGTTGGTAATTTAACAAACTGTTGATTCAGAGGAGCCTGTTCATCAGGGCATATTGCATATCTAGGGTTATAAGGTGTAGGCAGTTCTTGAGGGAAAACCACATTTACTGTTGCGGTAGTATCGCAAGTATTAATACCATCTCCAAAAGCCGTAACCTGATATGTTCCTGGTGTGGTTATAAGAATAATATTACTTCCCTGTTCAAAGGTAGCTGAAGGTGTAACTTCAGGGGAAAGTTGGCTTGATGTAGTAAATGGAATACGAGCTACCTCTTCTCCACACGCTACATATTCAGCAGGTATTTCCAGAGCAATAGCAGGGGGAGGTGAAGTAGAGATTGTACCTGAAGTAATACATCCACTTAAGTCTACAATCTGAAAGTAGTAATCGTCAGTTTCTAGATTAGTAAATGGTAAATCGCTTTCAAGTCCTGAAGCCACAAGTTCATTAGAACCTTGACGGTAAATAAACCATCTATAAGTGGCAGGGGCCGCCGATGCCGGTGTAAAAGTGAAGTTAACCACCCCACCTTGATCATTACAGTCCGTGTTTACATTTAAGTCGTCAGGTGTATAAGTGGTCGGGTTGTTGAGACTGATTGACCTGACATCACTACAACCTGTAAGCGCATCCAGTGTAGTCACTGTATAAAAACCAGCACTTAGATTATTTACTAGCATAGTCGAATTTGTAACGGTGGTAGAAGGCGATGGAACAGGTCCACTTACAGTAAAGCTTTTGTTTGCGATCTCAGTGAAATTAATTGATAGAGAACCATTCGCTAAACCACAGCTTGGTTGAGCTTGAACACTGAGTGAGAACTCAGGAAGTGGGTTAATGATAAAGTTTTGATCAGCGAGACTGCCTAAATCATCATTACAATCATTCGTAATATCTACAGTTACGGTATAGATGCCGGGTTCATCAGGAGTATATGTAGTGCTGTTATTAGCTTGAGTTAATACTACTGGACCAAGTTTGTGGGAGCCATCTTCATAATTGACGTTAATGATATATTGCTCCAAATAAAGTGCATTTTCTATAGTCAGTGTTACTTGATCTCCAAAACACCCGCCTGAAACAGTTAAGCTTGCTCCTTGACTGGGTGAGCTAATGTTTTGAATAAAGTTAGGAAGGCCTTGAGCACTGGTGCTGGTAGGATCTAAACCAAAATCATTGATTGTAATCTCGTCGTCCCAATCAATGTTCGGGTTTGAAATGGCCGGAATTACTTGTTGGCCATCTGCTGCAATATAAATCTGCCCGTCCGGACCTACTTGCATGGCTCCTAAAAGCGCTGTAGAGTTGTCTATATCATGCCTTACGGAATCCTGAATATATTCAAATGGAGTAACAGTATTGGCAAGTGTAGTAGTGTCAACTTTCCATCTTAATAAATGACTTGGAGTGCCCTGCACCGTAGCGAATAAGTTCGATCCATCAGGACTAAAACATACACCATATACCTGTCCAGAGATAGGATAGCCAGTACTTTGAGCATCTTGAGGGTTATTGACATCTAAAAGGCCAATTTCATTAATGGCTCCTGTACTATCTACAAGTTGGAGTAGATCTACATAATTGCTGTTAGGTCCTTCACTGTATGCGACGGCTAGCATTCCTGTTCCACTAAGTGTCATATAGCCAAGAGCCTCTATGGGAGCATCATGCGATGGACCCACATTAGATATTACAGGACTTCCAATTCCATCTGCTTCAATGGGAAAAGCTTTAAAGTTGCTGTTGCCAAATTCATGGACAATAACCCATTCTTCTGTTCCTGTTAGTCTCTCAGTAACTCCGCTACATAATTTGGTGACAATTTCACCATTATTATTTCTAACCATTGCCCCTTTGGTTCCATTGCTCTCATCCTTTAAATCAAATACAGAATATTGTAGATCGAAAGTGGTGCCATTTCCAAAGTTTACTTCTTGAGTTGTAAATATGTAAAATATTGTTTCATCATCAGGGAAAGGAACTATTAAGGATGATTGTGTAGAACCAGTACTTCCTCCAATCTTATCAGGGTTGGTTAATAAATTGCCTTCACTGTCATATACATCCTCACCATTAGTATAGAACAAAGGCTCTCCATTTCTATCGCAATAGATAGCACACCCTTCTTCGGCAATCATTTGATTACCACCATTATAGATTGAAGAATTTCCAAATGGAATAGCAACTGCTGCACCGCTGTTAAAGTCTATCCCCGCATTGTTTCCAAAATACCAAACATTAGAACGCTGTTTTTCTTCTCCGTAAGTATTTACAGTTATTCCTGCATGTGTAGAACAACCAGAAGCGTCGGTAGCAATAACATAATAATAGCCAGATGAGTCAGGGGTCAATGTGTTTCCAGTATTGTCATTAGACCATATCACGCTTGATGGACTACCGCTAATTTCGGCAACCACAGAGGCCGTTCCATTTCCAACCGGAGAATACGTGCTTCTAGGATAATCTTCCAGACAAAAAGTGGTGTCACTTCTTAATGTGATTTGAATTTCAAAAGTATTTATAGGCACTGTTTGAGGAACCGAGACTGCTGAATCTCCATTTAAGTAAGCAGTAAGAGTAACATCATAACTATTGGCCTCAGTATAAGTATGAGATGGAGCCAGTGTGGTAGAACTACTTTGATCTCCAAAATTCCATCTTACACTATCAGCTCTTGGTTCTATTAATGGATAGAAAAAAGTTTCTTCATTCTGACATGTGCCCGAAAATGTAAAATCAGCTGTTAGGCCTGGCGATATATCTGCCAGAAAGGTTGGAAACTGTTGAGCAAAATAATCATCAACATCAAAAGCATTTGGCTCATATAAAATTTGTGAAACTAAGACTGAATCAGGACTATTTATTCTACCTACTTTGAATGTAAATCCGGGAGCCTGATATAAATGATAGATAGTGCTATCAGGTGCCATTTTCAAACCATAACTCATTGAAATGTTGAGATTAGGAATAACTTCTACAGCAGATGTTATGGCATCTATTCTTACTAGCTCACTTTTAGGTCCAAACACTCCCGATGCATAAATATAATCACCAGAATTTGTCCACTCGGTGTCATAAATACCATCGAATCCAGATATAGCTAAGCCTGCAGTTAAAGCTCCAGTAGATCGGTCAATGTTAATAATCTGAATATCAGTAGCAGGTGCGGCGGCGGCAACGGCTAGTGAGTTTGTATTTTTATTAAATGAAATGTTGTTTACTGAAACTGCCGCACCAATAGCTGTAGGTGGGTTAGGAGTTTGTATACCAGCACTAGTAATAGCTGTAGTTACATAGTTAGCAGTTGTAACCTGATGGCTAACTATCCAGAAGCCATCTTTGCTGTCGTTAGGAACAATAATAAAGCCCTGAGAAAGACCGGAAAGACCAGGTACTGCCGTTGTTCCCATCACTTCTCCTCGTGGAGGTTCTAGGAATTGAGCATTTCCGGCTGCTGTCATATCTACAATGGTAGCCAGCAGATTTCCTGCAAAGTCCAGGGTAAAAATGTAGTAATTATCAGGCGTTCCTGGTACAGCACAAATGGCAATTCCTTGACTCACAGGAGTAGCTGAGGCTGATAAAGTACCTCCTAGCATAACTGCCCCACTAGGTTCATAAACGGTAACACCATCAGTATAAAATAATAGAGAACCAGTAACTGGATCAGTGGCTACGGCTGACATTCCGGTGCCCAATGTGTTAGGTACTGATACTGACTCGGGATTAAGATCTGGTCTTATAAATACAAAGCCATTGTTGTTGTTTCCAAAATACCAATGAAGGTCTGAGTAGCTTTGAGCAAAAATATTTGAAAAGCTACTAACTATTAAGATTAAAAAAAGACAAGCACTACGTAAAGGCGAATGCAGCATTCCTGAAGTATTTAGTTTATACTATTAACTTAAAAAAGTAAATTCTAATTGCATTTTATACAATGAATTTTACGGTATTTTGATACTAAAGTATACAAATAAGAATAAAATGGCGTTATGCTAAGAGCTTAACTTTCTTTATTTTTGATTCACCAAGTAATTTAAGAATTATTTATTACTTTTCTGGTTTAAAGCAAATATTGGTCCATATACATGCGCAAAAGTTTACTATTTTTTTGTTTGTTGTTGCTGGCGGCTCCTTTAGTGGTTAAGGCCCAGGATCCTCAGTTTTCACAATTCTATGCAGCTCCACTTTACCTGAACCCTGCTTTTGCAGGTTCTAATCAGCAGATGAGAGTAGGGCTGAACTATAGAAATCAATGGCCGGCTATAGAGGCTAATTTTCAGACATATTCCGCATATGTTGATGGTTTTATAGAAAGTAAAAATAGTGGTGTAGGCATGCTCTTAATGAGAGACCAAGTAATGGGTACAAACTCTACCATGGTAGGGCTGCAGTATGCATATCAGTTGTACCTTACCGAATGGCTTACCTTTAGACCAGGTTTTCAAGCGGCTTTTTATAATAGAAATATCAATTTCAGTGATCTAACTTTTGCAAACCAGTTCGATCCCAACACCGGATTACCAACTGGCGTTGATTCGGGTGAGGATTTTGGAGATGCTGGAAAAAGCTTTATCGATCTATCTGCTGGCGGTATGCTGTACACTAAAAACATGTTTTTAGGATTGGCCGCTCATCACCTGAATACTCCAAATCAATCATTTTCAGAAGATGGAGATCCAAAGGAATTGCCTATAAAATATTCATTTCATGGTGGTGTGAAAATACCGTTTAAATCAGGGACCATAGGTAGTGGAGTTTATTCAAGGCCACAGGAAAGAAGCCTTACACCCACTTTCCAATATAAAAAACAAGGTGAGTTCGATCAGCTCGATATGGGCTTGTATCTAACCCTGGAGCCTATTTTAATAGGAACATGGTATAGAGGTTTACCCTTCAAATCTATAGAAGGCTTTAGCAATAATGAGTCTATCGTTTTACTGGTAGGCTTCACCAAAAAAGGTGGAAACGGTGAAATTCTCAATATTGGATATAGCTACGATTATACCATCTCCAAATTAGGAGCAGGAAGTGGTGGGGCGCATGAGCTGTCCATTTCTTATTCATGGTCTACCAGAGATCCTCGTAAACCTCCGAGAAATGTAATGCAAATACCGTGTCCGGATTTTTAATAACTGAAACAAAATGGCGAAGAAGAATAACTGGAAGAATAGAGATGGTGTAGTATATAGCACCAATGATGATTTTGATTATCAGTATGAGGGCGATGCAGAGGATGAAACGCTCGATCCCTCACAGCAAAACCTCAAAGTGCAGCTGGATAAAAAGGCTCGAGGAGGCAAACAAGTGACTTTAATTACAGGCTTCATCGGAACACAAGACGACCTGAAGGAACTAGGTAAGGTACTAAAGTCAAAATGTGGAGTAGGCGGATCAGTCAAAGATGGTGAGATCCTAATCCAAGGAGACTTTAGAGACAAGGTGCTTGAAATTCTTAAAAAAGACGGCTATGGAGCCAAAAGGGTAGGTGGGTAAGTATAGCCTCTTACATCAATTTTATATTTGAAAACCCCGAACAATAATCTTATTGCCATCTCAGTAGCTGTTATTGGGGTGGTTTTCTTTTCTGCCAAAGCGGTAATGGTAAAGCTGGCTTATCAGTATGATATTGAGGCAGTTCCTTTGCTATTGCTTCGTATGAGTTTTGCGCTTCCGGTCTACCTGATCATTGCTTTGGTAAAAGGAAGGAATAAGAAGAACAATCTCACTTGCAATGATTATATATGGCTGCTGGTTTTCGGACTTATTGGCTATTATCTCGCCAGCTTGTTTGATTTCCTTGGTCTCCAATATATAAAAGCCAGTCTTGAA
Organism: Fulvivirga ligni; assembly: GCF_021389935.1. Classification (NCBI taxonomy): domain Bacteria; kingdom Pseudomonadati; phylum Bacteroidota; class Cytophagia; order Cytophagales; family Fulvivirgaceae; genus Fulvivirga; species Fulvivirga ligni. Next base: position 4,924,491 of record NZ_CP089979.1, on the reverse strand, counting down.
CGCATTATTTTATTCATTTATCCCACTCTGGTGATATTGATTACCTGGATATTCTTCAAGAAGAGACCATCCAGGGAGCAGATTATAGCTATTGTCATTAGTTACGTGGGTATCATCATAGCCTTCAGTCAGGAGTTAATTATTTCTGAGCAGGATGATGCTCAGCTCATACTTGGTGGTGGACTTATCTTATTGAGTGCCATTACCTATGCCTCATACCTGGTTGGAAGCGGTTATCTGATTCCTAAGGTGGGGGCGGTTTTATTTACTTCGTATGCCATGATGATGGCTTGTGTGGGCGTCATCATTCACTTTAGTGTAACAGGGGGTGATCATCATATTATGGATTACCCGGTTCAGGTTTACTGGATTGGATTTGCCATGGCTATTATCTCAACCGTTATACCTTCATATCTGATTTCCTATGCCATAAAGCAGATAGGCGCCTCCAATGTGTCCATTATAGGGAGTCTAGGGCCTGTTTCAACTATTATACTTGCGTATCTGTTTCTGGGTGAGCTCTTTACCTTGATTCAAATGGCAGGATCACTGGTGGTGATTGTTGCTGTAATCTTTATCAGTAGGCAAAATAGAAAGGCTTAGCTGATGAAAACTTTACCTTTTAATAGCTTTCCCATCTTAGCAACAGAAAGACTTTTACTGAGATCTTTTCAGCTTTCTGATGCTCCAAGCATATATGAGCTAAGAACTGATAAGGCAGTGATGAAATATATGGACTCTGATGATCATGCCTCGCAGGAAGAATCTGAGCGGTTCGTGCAAAATAACATCAATGCCTATGAAAAAGGTGATGGGGTTTTCTGGGTGATTGAAGATAAGGTTTCTAAACAATTTATCGGAGATGTGAGCTTTTGGAAGCTTGACAAGCATAATTCCAGAGGTGAAATAGGGTATATTCTGTTGCCGGCTTTCTGGGGTAAAGGGTTGATGCATGAGGCGTTGCAGGCAGTACTTCATTTTGGGTTTGATGCAATGGATTTACATAGTGTGGAAGCCAATATTAATCCGGAAAATGAGCCATCAAGGAAATTGCTTTTGAAATTGGGCTTTGTGAAGGAGGCTTATTTTAGAGAAAATTACTTCTATAATGGCCATTATCTGGATAGTGAAATCTATTCTTTGTTGGCTGGGGATCTGATGAGCTTTTGACATCCCATGCGGGCGATATGTCGGAAATATGTCATCATTTGACGGATTTATGATAGCCTATCAATGAGTCTGGAGTCTAATTTTGCCCAAGAATTAGATACAGATATATTAATGATTTCTTCGATTAAAAATCAACTCACGGGAAACCACTCTTTACTTTTTACCTGTTTTTATTTACTCCTTTTTATCAGTTGTGGATCAGATGATCAGGTAGATCCTGATACTCCAAATCTCCCGGATAAAGATGGAGAGGTACTTTCTTTTGATGAAGTTGTGGCTCTGGGAAAGGATTTTGGTGACTTCACCTTGCTCAAGGATAAGGTTACTTTAGGTGATCCGATGGCATTTGTTGGCCAGAGTGTAAATGAAGAGGGAATTACCGAGAAGTTTGATTGTGCCACTCAAAAGGTAAGACTGAGAAATGGTGTCGGAGTATTCCGCTGCTTGAGCCCTAATGTGGAGGAAGTTTTCCCAGGTAATTTAATACAAGGGCAATCTCTTTTAGAATCAAATCTAGCTGACATCCCGCTAGAACGTGCTGGTGGAAGTTTCAAATTAACCTTCGAGGAGGAGGGAAAATCTCAGTTGATTAATGTTTCTGAAATGACAGGAATACAAGTGAAAGAGGCTATAAGTCAGGCTCTTTCGGATGAATTAATAAACACTAATAAATATGATTTAGAGATCATAGATATTTATGATCAGGATCAATTAGCCGTGGAGCTGGGGATTAGGCCTGAAATTTTCAGGGTGCAATCGGCAACAGATTTGGCTATCAGTGTAGATAATTTATATCAGAGAGCCTTGATTAAATTGGAGCAGGTCATGTATTCTACGGAATATGAACTGCCGGAAAATATTGAAAGTCTTTTCCAAAATAACGTTACTCCCAAAGATCTAAAGCAGTTTATTGATGCGGATAATCCAGCTGCATATATTTCCTCTATAACATATGGAAGGGCATTCTTTGTTTTAATTGAAACAACAAGCAGTAGAGCTGAGCTGAATTCAGCTGTTGAAGATGGTTTTTCTAACTTTGGTGAAGAAGGTAACGGCCTTATTCAAGAAGATGCTTTTAACTCATTAACAGATTTTAAAATAAAGGCGATTGGTTTTGGCGGTGCTTCAGAAGGGTTTGATTTGAAAGGAGAGACCAACTTAAATGAATTGGCTGATAAGGTTTCGAAGGTTGCGAGTTTAGAAACTGCTCAACCACTTTTTTATGAGATAAGAAGTTTGAAGAATCCAGAACAGGTAGTAGGTGCTAATCTGGAAATAGAATATTTAGTCACTGAGTGTGATCTGGTTGGCTTCCTGCCTGATCGTGGCTATGAAAACCTTGTTGATATTTTTGGTGAGGATGATTATATAGGTGCCGCTTTTAATTTAGTAGGCAGAACCATCGTAGTGTACAACTCCACAGGCAAGAAGTATGCTGTTTATCATGTTGGCTCTGCTAAAGTTTTAGGTATGTATGACCACAATGATCCCTCAGGACCCCTCGGCATTAGTGATTTGAATTCTGTGGAAGCCGCCTTTCAGCCAGGAAATGATGGAGTCATAGCATTATTTGAAAAGAATACGGAAGCTGTGCAAGAATTTCATATCAGCACTGAACTGGAAGATGGAGTTTTACCAGAAGGAGCTGTCGGTTTTTATATTAGCGGTGCTGTCACCAATGTCAAAAATTATTTTCAATCAAATTCTTTCTTTGCTTTTGATAATCAAGGGATAAGCGCGGCGGTTAGACTGCCAGCTAACATTGGTAGCCGTAGCTCGCTGCTTTTTTCAGAAGATGGTGCCATCTTTTTGAGAACCAGGACAGTAAGTGCAGATGGTTCATTTGTACATGATCCAGCTCAGGTGAACGATGATTTTCCGGGAGGAGATTCTGGGAATTTATTTACCGAAGTTGGGGCAGCCACACTGGTAAAACGCGAAGAGGGAGATGAAATCATGTTTATCAATAAATCAGGTGATAAAATGCTGATATGGAAAGGAGAAAGAAAGGAGAATGGTGAAAACATCATTTCCATCAGTGAAAAAGACATCAAAGGGGCCTTTTCTTCAGTAAGGCTAATGCATTAAGTTTAGGTGATATACGGTTGAACCTAGTAAGCCATCTGTAAGGATGGCTTATTGCTTTTTTGCCCATAAAAAAAAGTGCCTCACTTTTTGAGTGAAGCACTTTCTATTTATTTATTAGTCAGTAGTTTATATCACTACATTAACTATTCTCTTTGGAACTACGATCACCTGTTTTGGTTTCTTGCCTTCCAGCCACTTCTGAATTATCTCTGAAGCCAATACTTGCTTTTCGATTTCTTCTCTTGGCATGTCAGTTGGGAACGACATTTTAGCTCTCATTCTACCATTTACAGATACTGGGTACTCATGAGCATCTTCTACCAAATAGCTTTCATCATAAGCTGGGAACTGCGCTGTAGTTACACTGGTTACGTGACCTAGCTTGCTCCATAGCTCTTCAGCAATGTGAGGGGCATATGGTGCTATCACTATCACTAGCTGCTCAAGTATCTCAGCTTTGTTACACTTCAATGAGGTAAGTTCATTCACGCAGATCATAAACTCACTTACGGAAGTATTGAATGAGTATTTCTCAATGTCTTCCTGAGCTTTTTTGATGGTTTTGTGAAGTACTTTTAACTCTTCTTTAGTGGCTTTTTCTGTGGACACGAAGAAATTGTCATTATCATCATGGAACAGGTTCCAGAATCTTCTTAAGAACTTAAATACACCATCTATACCGTTAGTATTCCATGGCTTAAATTGCTCCAAAGGTCCTAAGAACATTTCATACAATCTCAAGGTATCTGCACCATACTTTTCTATGATATCGTCAGGGTTTACCACATTGTATTTAGACTTCGACATCTTCTCCACCTCAGAACCACAAAGGTACTTTTGATTGGCCTCTGGGATGATGATGGCATCTTTCAACTCTGCTCTCCAGTTTTTGAAGGCTTCTACATCAAGCTCATCGTTGTATACCATGCTAATGTCCACATGGATAGGAGAGATCTGATTGAAGTTGATCTCTACCGCTGAGAAGTCAGTGCCATTCTTTTGGTTGAAAGCCTCAATGCCTTCTGTGATTAACTTTTCAATAATACCTTTTTCAGCATTAGTCAGATTTGATTTTTTGATCTTATCAACAATGCCTTTGGAAATATAAATCTCTGGCTTTTGGCCTTCCGAAGAACCATTATATTCTAAAGTAAGTCTATAAACCAGGCTAGACACACCCTGGATCATACCCTGGTTGATGAGCTTTTTGAAAGGCTCCTCTACAGTAACATAACCCTGATCATATAAGAATTTGGTCCAGAATCTTGAGTATAATAAGTGACCGGTAGCATGTTCTGATCCACCGATGTATAAGTCAACATTTTCCCAGTATTCCTGAGCTTCTTTGCTTACAAAGGCCTCATCATTATGAGCATCCATGTAGCGGAAGAAGTACCAGCTAGATCCTGCCCAGCCCGGCATAGTGCTCATTTCGATAGGATCACCGCTTTCTGTGGTCCAGTCTTTAGCACGGCCTAATGGCGGCTCTCCGTCTACTGTTGGTAAATATTTATCAATTTCAGGCAGTACTAATGGCAACTTATCAGTGTCCATCAAATATGGACTTCCGTCTTTGTAATATACAGGAAGAGGCTCACCCCAATATCTCTGGCGCGTGAAAATAGCATCACGCATTCTGTAGTTGGTCTTGCCTTTACCAATGCCACGTTTCTCCAGCTCTTCAATTCCTTTTAAGATGGCTTCTTTAGGAGAAAGGCCATTGAGGAAATCAGAGTTCATCATTTTACCCTCTTTGGTAGGATCAGCGGCCTTTTCTATATTGGCACCTTCAATGATTGGAATGATCGGCAAGTCAAAGTGCTTAGCGAAGTCATAATCACGCTGATCACCAGCAGGAACGGCCATAACTGCACCTGTTCCATAACCGGCTAATACATAGTCAGCTACCCAGATTTGAACCTTTTCACCGCTGAACGGATGAATAGCATAAGCACCAGTAAATGCACCGGTAATGGTCTTCACATCAGTCATACGCTCACGCTCAGATCGGTTACCCGCTTTTTCAGCGTAAGCCATTACTTCCTCTTTCTGGTCATCAGTTACCAACTGTTTTACCAAATCACTTTCCGGAGCTAAAGCCAGGTAAGTAACGCCAAAAATGGTATCTATTCTGGTGGTGAAAACTGTAATATCAATATCATGACCATCCACTTTGAAGTCCAGCTCAGCACCCATGGATTTACCAATCCAGTTACGCTGCATTTCTTTCAAAGGCTCTGGCCAGTCAATGGTTTCAAGGCCAGTCAATAATCTTTCGGCATAAGCCGTGATGCGCATCATCCACTGCATCATTTTCTTTCTTACCACAGGGTGGCCACCTCTTTCAGAGAAGCCGTCTTTGACCTCATCGTTAGAAAGCACAGTGCCTAATGCCGGACACCAGTTTACCGTAGTGTCAGCCAGGTAGGAGAGTCTGTATTTTAATAAGATGTCTTGCTGCTCTTTTTCAGAAAATCCTTTCCACTCTTCGGCAGTGAATGATGGAGTATCCTCATCGCAGGCAGCGTTTACCGTTGCATTGCCTTTAGTTTCAAAGATGCTTACCAGGCTCTCGATAGATTCTGCCTTATCCGTATCGTTATTGTAATAGCTGCTAAACAACTGCATAAAGATCCACTGCGTCCATTTGTAGAACTTAGGATCAGAAGTGCGCACTTCCTTGTTCCAATCAAAGGAGAAGCCGATGTTGCGAAGCTGCTCTTTATATCTTTTAATATTCTCTTCTGTAGTAATAGCAGGGTGCTGCCCGGTTTGGATAGCATACTGCTCTGCCGGCAGACCGAAAGCATCAAATCCCATAGGGTGTAGCACATTATATCCCTTCAATTTTTTGAAGCGAGACACAATATCCGAAGCAATATATCCCAGCGGGTGGCCCACGTGCAATCCTGCTCCTGATGGATAAGGAAACATATCCAGAGCATAAAATTTAGGTTTTGAAGGATCTACAGAGGCTTTATAAGTATCGTTGTCAGCCCAGTATTGCTGCCATTTTTTTTTCTATTTCGCTGAAATTATATTCTGCCATTTTACTTGGTTTTGTTTACAGAGCTGCAAAAATAGCAGGATTTTATTGCATTAGAAGAGTTGGCGGAAGTAAATGTGTTTATTAGTGGTGATTGTGGGGGTGTGTATTAAGGTAGACCAGGCAGGCACTATGAGTTTTGATGTGAAAAGAGTAGATTGGTGCGTAAAACGAATAAGGGAATGTTTAGTGTCACTTATTTGGATGTTGCCCAAAATATGAAAAAACTGCTTGCAATAATATTTAGTTTTATAATTAGTCTTTGTTTTTCTCAAACAAAAGAACAACTGATTGATTCACTTATTAAAGTAAACAGAGTGGAATCTGATTGTGTTGGAATTGGCTGTATGGTAAGTCCGCAATACACAAGATTCCAAGAATTAAAGAAAAAACTATCCGACAAAGAACTGACTGAATTGTCAAAACACAAAAATCCAACAATTCGGACTTACGCTTCAATTGAACTCATTCAATCTGGTAAAGGAAATGTTCCAGAGTTACTATCAGCTGAATTACAGAAAAATGAAATGGTTGAAACTTTTGACGGTTGCATAATGGACATTGAACCGATTTCTTCAATTATCTATCACGAATATTGGAACAAAATAAGAATTGAGGCTTCCCCAAAAGTTAAAGGAAATAATTTCGAGCAAGATTTAGCAACGAAAAAAGCTCTTGCAACTGACTTGATCATGGAGAAATTAGATAGTATAATTATCTATTCCAACAAAGAAGTTTATTGGTTGCTTTACGATAGAACCTTTGAAAACAGAAAGCATAAGGACAATTATTTACCAAGAATTGAGGAATTAGCTTTTGATAAAAACAATTCTTATGCATTCGAGTATTTAGCAAAATTCTACCAATCCAAATACTCGGAGAAATTAGATAAATATTTGACAACTGATTTTCCGAAAGCTAAATTTCAATCCGAAAATGAAGTTTTCTATTTACACTCATTTATCGAAATGCTATTGGAAAGCAAGAACGAAGAATTTAAAAATATTGCAATAAATAAATTAAGAACTGACCAAGTATGGAAAGAACACAAGGGTTGGTTCAATACGACATTGAAAAAATACGGAATTGAACTCTGAAAAATTTCTGTCGCAATTCCATTACAACATAAATTTTCATTGGCATTTGTAATGCCAGTATATGTTAAAGTGGCATTGCAAATGCCCAGAAGATAAACTCGCAATACAATTGCGATCTAGCTGATTATGATGGAAAAATTAGTATCACTTCTAGAGAATAAGGATAGGAAATATATAATAGATGAATCTAAAACCTTTAAGTACAGAAGTATTGTCGGATCTTATGATCATATCCTAAAGACCTATCAGCTGCGTGGTCGTATTTCTCAAATTTCTGGGGCTGACTATGAAGATTTGATTGAAAGAATATTGGCATATAATCTGAGTCATATAAGAGTTCACTCAATAATAGGTGAAGATGAAAGTACTTTAATTTTTACGGATGAAGAGGTTGAAGTTCTAATCAAGGTTTTACATTTGAAAAGGAAGGCGTCTTTCTAAAATTTAACTTTGGCTTTTGTTAAGCTAGATGTTAATGTCACTGCGATATAAATTTTCATTGGCACCTGTAATGCCAGATTGTTAAGAGGCATTGCAAATACCCAGAAGATAAACTCGAAATACAATTATGCTCTAGCTGGATTGAATGGAATGCAGCTTTACAGTCATTGAATAATCATTAACTTCAACTATATTTGACTATATGCTATCGAAAGAAAAAGTAATCAATGTTATTAATAAGTTGCCGGATGAATTTTCGGTTGAAGAGATTATTGATGAACTACTCCTTTTAGAGAAGATAGATCGTGGACTTGCGCAATCTAGTGCAGGTGATGTAATTGCCGATGAAGATCTGGACAAAGAGCTTCCAGAATGGCTCAGATAAATTGGGCCCCACAAGCCAAAAATGATATACTCAGCACCCACAACGAGATTACTTCACTACACTCCTTTTCGCTCGTAATCACCAGTACTTAAAAAGGCATTTGATATAAAGTCCACGGTCAGAGCCTTTGTTGGAGTTATCTCCAACAAACCTGCCACCGTAGACAAATACAACACCCGTATTTTTAGCCATTCTATAATCAGTATTTCACATTATAGTCCCTCAAAAATAAAATTCCAGCACTCCTAAAATCGATTTAGCCTCCAATTGCATTAATTTTATAAGTTTTTAACTTTTTCATTCAGGATTCTCTGAAACGTAAATACTTTCTCAGGTCTTTCCAGATATCTACCGTTAAAATCAAATTAATTTCTAATTTTAAAACAGTCATTTATACGCTAATCACATTACTCATAAACCACAATAAGCGTGAATCACACAGCAGATTATTTGAAGGGGATTATTGAAAATAATGCTCAGCCAGATGCTCTAAACTGGCTGGAGGATACCAGGGAAAAGCTACAGGAAAAGGTTTCTGCTTTATATATCGGCTTCAGCTCATCATCCCGTTATTTTCAGAAAACACCGCTAAATCTTTCTTCAGCAGAAGCTGAAAAAGCAGATGCATTATGTCCGGGTTTTCAGCCTGGCGGATGGGATTTACTACAAACAGTAAGGGTTTATATCTTATTAGAATATCCCTTTGCAGATGCAGAGGAACAGTGTGCTGTATTTACAAAACTGTTTGACAGTGCAGATATTCATGAGCAGGTTTCGCTTTATAGTTCTTTGCCGTTACTGCCTTATCAGGAAGTGATGGTGCCACAGGCGAGAGAAGGGCTGCGGACCAACATTACCACTGTTTTTGATGCCATAGCACTTCAGAACCCTTTCCCAGCTCAATATTTTAGAGAGGAAGCCTGGAATCAGATGGTTTTAAAAGCGGTGTTTATGCAGCGTCCGTTGTATAAGATATATGGAGCCGATGAAAGGACTAATGCTCAGTTAGCCACCATGCTTACTCTATTTGCTCATGAGAGGTGGGCCGCTGGTAGAAAGGTAATGCCTGAACTATGGCGCTTTGTGGGGCCATTTATTGATGAATCTAATTTCGCAGATATAGAAAAGGTAATTGCAGAAGGCGATGGCCTGGAGGTGGAGGCGGCCTATTTGGCTTGTGAAACCAGTAATTATCAAAAAGCCGTTCAGATAAGAAAAGAAATTGATCAGAATAACGTTGGGTCTGCTGATGAACGCTGGCAGCAGATCGGTGAGCAGTTTTATCTCCAGCATTCTTAAATATTTAAATTTTACTTCATAAAACTAAACATACTCATGTATATAGATCCACACATTCATGTTACTTCCAGAACTACTGATGACTATGAAGCTATGCGTCAGGCAGGTATTGTAGCTATCATTGAGCCTGCATTTTGGTTAGGGCAACCTAGAACTAAAGTAGGCAGCTTTCAGGATTATTTCAATAGTCTGGTAGGCTGGGAAAGGTTCAGAGCCAGCCAGTTTGGCATCAAACATTATTGTACCATCGGTCTAAATTCTAAGGAGGCTAACAATGAAGCACTGGCAGAGGAGGTAATGGAGTTGTTGCCGTTATATGCTGGTAAAGAGGGAGTTGTAGCTATTGGTGAGATCGGATATGATGATCAGACAGCAGCAGAAGATAAGTTCTACAGGTTGCAGCTGGATCTGGCCAAAGAAATGAATCTACCGGTAATGATCCATACACCACACCGTGATAAAAAACGAGGAACTACCAAGAGTATGGATGTGTGTTTGGAGCACGGTCTTGATCCTAAAATGGTAATCGTAGATCATAATAATGAGGAAACAGTAGAAGAAGTATTGGATCGTGGTTTTTGGGCTGCCTTTACAATCTATCCTCATACAAAAATGGGTAGTGAAAGAATGGTAGAGGTAGTGAAAAGATACGGTTCTGAGCGCATTATAGTTGATAGTGCGGCCGACTGGGGCATCAGTGATCCTTTGAGCGTTCCAAAAACAGCCAATTTAATGAGAGAAAGGGGTATATCAGATGAGGATATTCGCTTAACCTGCTATCAAAATGCCTTAACGGCTTATGCACAAAGCGGGCAAATGCACGAATCAGATTGGCTTAATCCTACTGCAGTAGATGAATCGCAGAAGCTGCATGGAAATTCCATTTTAAGAGGCGGGCAAGAGCCAAATGCTGACAGAAGATCTGATATTGTTGAGAATTAAATTTTTATTGTGAATAGACTTGTTGCGCATTTGCGCCTAATGCGGCCTGCAAATATCATTACTGCGTTGGCCGATATTCTGGCCGGGGTGGCTATATCAGGAGTAGCGGTGGAAATAATTTCTGGAGATGAGGTTTTTAGTGATCAACTATTAAAACCCATCTTATATCTGATGCTCTCTACCATAGGGTTATATGGCGGAGGAGTGATTTTTAATGATGTTTTTGATGCGGAGCTGGATAGGGTAGAACGTCCCGAACGGCCTATTCCAAGTGGAAAGGCCTCGGTGCTAAGTGCCAGCATATTGGGAGCGATTTTCCTGTTAATAGGAATTTTAGCAGCCTTTTATGTGAATGTGTTTAGTGGCAGCCTGGCCATTGCTATTGCCGTTCTGGCTTTATTATATGATGCCTGGGGTAAACATCAACTAATATTCGGACCTATCAATATGGGGCTATGCAGAGGTGTAAACTTATTGCTGGGCATATCTCTGGTACCCGAAATGGTAACTGAGTTGTGGTATGTTTCGTTGATACCGGTAGTGTATATCGCTGCTATTACTATGATAAGCCGTGGCGAAGTGCACGGGGCTAACCGAAAAGCCTTGAAAGGGGGAGCGGTCATGTATGCTTTTATTTTAGTGGCCGTTTTGCTGCTGGCATTAAAGTTTGGCCAGGTATGGTGGTACGCAGTACCGTTCATCATTCTGTTCGCTTATCTAATTTTTCCTCCTTTGTTTAAGGCGCTTAATAACCAGGAGCCTAAGTGGGTAGGGAAGGCAGTGAAGGCAGGAGTATTATCTTTAATAGTGTTGAATGCAGCTATGGCTGCTGCTTTTGCAGGTTGGCAATGGGCTTTGCTGGTGTTGGTGCTGCTACCTATTTCTATTCTATTGGCCAAAGCTTTTGCTGTAACCTGATCTTTTAAATTGTAACTTATGAATCAATCTATAACACAGAGTTTTTCTGTTCCATTTACCTATAAAGTTCATTTTGATAAGGACATCTTAGATGTTGACAATGGCTTAATGGCAGGTTTATTTCAGTCCAAGTTTAAACCTAAGGTGTTGTTCGTTATTGATGAAGGTGTGTATACGGCACATCCGTCATTGGTAAAGAAAATTACTGATTATTCTAATCATCACCAGACATATACTTTAGCAGGTAGCCCACTGGTTTTGCCTGGCGGGGAGCAAGCTAAAAATGATTCATCCATATTGCAGCAGGTGCTGGATAAAATCAATGAATACGATATTGACCGACATTCCTATGTGGTGGCCATTGGCGGCGGAGCCATTTTAGATATGGCAGGTATGGCGTCAACCATCGCTCATCGTGGCGTAAGGCATATACGAATACCAACTACAGTTTTAGCGCAGAATGATTCAGGTGTGGGGGTAAAGAATGGTGTAAATGCCTATGGTAAGAAAAACTATTTAGGAGCTTTTGCCCCACCCTATGCTGTGATCAATGACTTTACTTTTTTGTCCACTTTAGATGATAGAGATTGGAGAGGGGGAATATCAGAGGCCGTAAAAGTCGCTTTGATTAAGGATAAGGATTTCTTTGTTTGGATTAAGGAAAATGCCCAAAAACTGGCAGCAAGAGACATGGAAGTCATGGCGTACTTGATCTATCGCTGCGCAGAGATGCATCTGGACCACATATCCGGCGGTGATCCTTTCGAATTAGGTTCATCCCGGCCACTTGATTTCGGGCACTGGGCAGCACATAAGCTGGAGCAATTAACCAATTATGAGTTAAGACATGGGGAAGCAGTGGCAATAGGTATTGCTTTAGATACTACATATTCATACTTGCAAAATAGAATTTCTAAAGAGGATCTGATTCAGGTAATTGAGTTATTTCTTGATTTAGGATTTGATGTTTATATAGATGAAGTGGCTGATCCACAGGTGGTTAAAGGGCTTGAAGAGTTTCAGCAGCATTTAGGCGGAATACTCACTATTATGCTTTTAGAAAGTGTTGGCAAGGGTGTAGAAGTGCACGAGATGGATGCGGAACTCATAAGAAAAGCCGTAGCACAATTGAAAGCGTTTCAGGAATCCAGCAGACCAATTGCGCTTTAGTTCATGGCCAATCATTATACTTACTGCACTAATATTCATCCGGGCGAAACCTGGAGTGAGGTTAAAAAGTCGCTTGAAAAATATATTCCAGGTGTGAAGAAATCAGTGTCACCTGATCAAGAATTTGGTATAGGTTTGAGGCTGTCAAGCATAGCCAGTGAGCAACTTTTGGAAGGGGAGAACCTTCATGAGTTTAAGCAATGGCTTAGTGAAAACAACTGCTATGTTTTTACAATGAACGGTTTCCCTTATGGAAGTTTTCATGATACCGTGGTTAAAGATGATGTACACACACCAGACTGGACTACGGAAGATAGATTGAATTACTCTATCCGGTTATTCGATATTCTTGCTGAGCTGCTTCCGGCAAATATGCATGGGGGAGTTTCTACATCACCTATTTCCTATAAATATTGGCATGAGAATATTGAAGACGTGATTACTGAAAGTATTCCGAACTTCATCAAGCTGGCAGCTCATTTACATGAAATAAAGCAAGCCACAGGTAAATTGCTCCATTTAGATATTGAGCCGGAACCAGATGGCGTGTTAGAGAATACCAAAGAAGTAGTTGATTTCTTCAGTAAGCATCTGATACCAAAAGGAGCAAAGCTGCTCAAGGAGCTTGTTGATGTCGCAAATCCGGAATCAGTGATTAAAGAGCATATCCGAGTATGCTATGATGTGTGCCATTTTGCGGTAGTTTATGAAAAGCCAGAAGATGTCTTTAAAACATTCGCAGAGCACGGTATTAAAATCGGAAAAATACAAGTGAGTGCAGCTTTAAAGCTTGATATCCCTGCCCCAGGAAAGGAAAGAGAGCTGTTACATGCCAGGCTATTGCCTTTTGCGGAATCTACTTACCTGCATCAGGTGGTGGAGCAATATCCAGATGATTCACTTAAGCACTACCGTGATTTGTCAGTAGCCCTTAACGATTTAGTTACTACCACTGCGCGTGAGTGGCGTACACATTTTCATGTGCCAATATTCTTATCACAATATTCGGAGTTGTCTTCTACACAGGAGGAGATCATTGAAACATTAGACTATCTGAAGGATTCAAATATCTGTGATCATTATGAGGTGGAGACCTACACCTGGGATGTGCTGCCGGAAAATATACAACTAGAACTATCAGAAGCCATTATCAGAGAGTTGAAATGGTTAAAGGAGAAGATTTAATATGAAGAAAACCGTTGTAATAGATATAGTTGCCCTTTCTCAAAGGTTAATAGGTGAGCATACACCGTTCCTCGAGAGCTGGGTAAATCAATCAAAGCTAACTCACATTAACCCTATGTTGCCGGCAGTGACCTGTTCGGTACAGTCTACTTATCTTACGGGAAAGTGGCCAACAGAGCATGGCGTGGTAGGCAATGGCTGGTATTTTAGGGATGAATGCGAGATTAAATTCTGGAAGCAATCTAATAAACTGGTGCAAAGCGATAAAATATGGGATGCGGCCAGAGAAAAGGATCCGAATTTTACGGTCTCTAATATGTTTTGGTGGTATAACATGTATTCTTCCGTAGACTACAGTGTTACTCCCAGACCGCTTTATCCTGCTGATGGCCGCAAACTACCTGATATTTATGCTCACCCGGCTGACTTAAGGGATCGATTACAAAAGGAGCTAGGGCAATTTCCATTGTTTTCATTTTGGGGACCTAATGCTAATATTGCTTCAACTCGCTGGATTGCAGATGCTTCTATGTTGGTAAATCAATGGCATGATCCTACTTTGACCCTTATTTATTTACCTCATCTTGACTATAATTTACAGCGATGTGGCATCGACTTTAGCAAGATTTCAAAAGAGTTGAATGAAATAGATGAGGTGTGTAAAGACCTGATCACTTATTATGAGAAGCAAGGTGCTGAGGTTATACTACTTTCTGAATATGGTATTACAGACGCCGGTCATCCTGTAGATATTAATAGAGTGCTAAGGAAGCAAGATTATATAACTGTAAAAGATGAGCTTGGCCTGGAAATGTTAGATGCCGGAGCCAGCAAGGCATTTGCGGTATCTGATCACCAATTGGCTCATGTCTACGTGAGAGACAAGGGAGATATACCTGCTATTAAAAAATTACTGGAGCAGACCGAAGGCATAGAGCGCGTGCTGGATGAGGCGGGGAAAAAGGAAGCGCACCTTGATCATGATAGAGCGGGTGAGCTAGTGGCAATAGCCGATAAAAATTCCTGGTTTACTTATTACTACTGGTTAGATGATGCTAAGGCACCTGATTTTGCCCGTACGGTAGATATACATCGTAAGCCTGGCTATGATCCTGTGGAGATGTTTACAGACCCGAAAATACCATTTGTAATGGGCAAGGTGGGAATGAAGTTATTGAAAAAGAAGCTGGGCTTTAGATATTTGATGGATGTTATTCCTCTGGATGCCAGCCTGATAAGAGGATCACATGGTCGCATTGATGAAAGCCCCACCAATCACGCTGTATTCATTACCAAAAGGAAAGAGCTTGTGACAGATTCATCGATAGAACCAGTGGCGGTTCATGATCTTATAATGAAGCATTTATTTGATTAAGCTTTACTGCCAAAAGGAATATTATAAACAAAAGCCTCTGATTTTCAGAGGCTTTTGTTTTATGTATTAGTTGTGAGCAATTGGATCCGGATTGCTGTCACGGTCTCCAGTAACATATCCACTAGTCTGGATATTTCCATTAGTTACCAATAATAAGCCTGCTACGTGAGGAGCAGCCATTGATGTACCACTGATGGTGTTATAGCCACCATTCAACCAGGTTGAGTTAATGCTTGATCCTGGTGCTGCAAAATCCACAGGAGGATTTCCATAGTTAGAGAAAGAAGAAAGACTGCCACTGCTGGTCATAGAAGAAACAGTGTATATTCTTGCTCCATTAGTTCTTGCAGGAGATGTGTTGTTGGCATTTTGAGACTCGTTGCCGGCAGCAAGAGAAACATATACACCAGCGTTACCCAAGGCAATCACAGCATTATCTATAGAAGAGTCTGTAGGTCCGCCAAGGCTAAGGTTAGCCACGTCACCAGGGTTAGCAGTTTGTGCTACATAATCAATTCCTGAGATAACACCAGCATAGCTGCCAGATCCTTGAGCATTAAGTACTTGTACAGCCACTACTTCTACACCTGCCGCTACACCAACTACACCTATGCCATTATCAATAGCACCAATAGTTCCTGCTACGTGCGTACCATGACCGTTGCCATCATTAGGGCTGCTGGTTACAAAGCTGGTGCTTAAAGAGG
The DNA here is from genome assembly GCF_021389935.1 of Fulvivirga ligni. Lineage (NCBI taxonomy): Bacteria > Pseudomonadati > Bacteroidota > Cytophagia > Cytophagales > Fulvivirgaceae > Fulvivirga > Fulvivirga ligni. The sequence continues at coordinate 4,908,668 of NZ_CP089979.1, read as the reverse complement.
TGTTCACATTTAAATCAGGGTGATCTAGATCAATACCAGTGTCAATGACATAGGCTCTTTTAGATGAGTTGCTGAAGTCAGTAGGTCCACCTACTCTGGTGATACCCCATGGCGTAGTCTGATCTGGGTTCGGCTCCGGATCTTCGTTACATACATCCAGCCACGGGAAGAAAGCACAATACCATGGCACCAGGGCAATTACTCTGTTCGGCGTAACTGATTTTACATTAGGCATGTTTTTTAATCTGTCGAGTTCTGCATCGCCAACATTATCTACAGAAAAGCCTAATAAGCCCTCTGATGAATAAACATTTTTGAGCTGATCCTGCTGTAATCCTGCCTGTGCCACCAGGTTGCTCATCATTGGCTTGGCGGCAATTTGCCTGGCACTATAACCAGTTACGGCTCTCATATTTGTAGAAGCAGATCCTTCCCTTAGTGTCACAATGTAACTTCCAGGAATAATGTCTCCATGTCCTTCTACGGTAGTTTCAACAGCTTGTCGCTCTTCAGGTAGGTTAGGCTGATCGGCTACTGACTGTTCTTCATCATTACAAGAAATGATAATAGTAGATGCCATAAAGGCTGCGCCAAGTAAGAGAGTTCCTCTCTTGAATACATTTTTCATAATTATAATGGGTTTAGTGAAAATTGAACGTAGAGCAATTTATTTTGAAAAATTTTTAATCAAAAGCTGCTTTTCGGCGATTGTTTTTAAATTATTGCGCTGTAATAAATTTCCACACTGTCCTTTTTTTGAATGAACTATAATCTTGCTTCAGATTGATTTAAATCGTTTTTAAGGGTGGTAATGATTTTAATTGCAACTACGTTGCAGTAGGTAATATATGAAGCTTTGACCGATTTTTTCGTAGTGTAATGTTCAAATTCTCTTCATTTGACATGTGAGAGGCAGGGTTACCAGATAAAGGAGAATGTATTCAGCCGCTGAATTTTTCTCTGAAGACCATGGCTTTTTTATACAGGTTCAATATTAAACTCAAACTTTTTGTAGCTTTAGGTGTATAATCATACCAAAGAGAAGCCATATGAAATATTGGAGTGTTTTGCTATTTGTAGGAGTATTAATAGGCTGCCAAGCGCCTGAGCAAGAGCAGGATAAAGAGGTGAAGGTGAATAAAGAAACACATCCAAGTGCAAATTATCACTACACTGAGGTGGATACAGCCGATCTTGCCTATCAGGAAACGCTTTATGTGCCCGTATACTCTGACATCTATCATTTAGATGGCACCAGAAGATTCGCTCTGGCAGCTACTTTAAGCCTGAGAAACACTAACCTTAATGACAGTCTTTATGTCACCTATATAGATTACTATGATTCAGAAGGTCAGTTAGTGAAACACTACATTGAAAAGCCAATAGTGCTTACTCCATTACAAACCGTAGAAATTGTAGTACCCCACGATGACGCTGCTGGTGGTCCGGGAGCTAATTTTATTGTGCACTGGGGAAGCAGTAAATCTATGAATAAGTTATTGGCACAAGCCGTTATGATAGGAACAGCTTCTCAGCAAGGCCTTTCGTTTAAGACGGATGCGGTAACTATAGATGAGAAATCTCGTTGATGTTTTCATACATTAATCCTAAAACCTACCTTTTATGAAAACTCAACTAGAACAATTAGGCAGGAGAAATTTTCTGCGTAAATCTTCTTTATTGCCGTTAGGTGCTTCAGCTCTATTCAGTTCAGGCTTCACCACAAAACCTCATGCGTCCGCAAAGGAAGAAATCAATATCATAGGTCCTAAAGAGGGCTTTTCTCCTCAAGTGGGTACACTGGTATCCATGATGAACTGGATGCGAATGGTAATTTTAGGTCCAGTGAAGGAAATGACTCAAGAACAATTAGATTTTCTTTTAGATGATGATTCTAACTCCGTGGGCGCAATGCTAATGCATCTGGCAGCTACTGAAAGATTCTATCAAATCAATACTTTTGAAGGACGTGCCTGGGGAGACTGGGATAAGGCAGATGAAAAGAGATGGAGTGTCGCCTCAGGCCTTGGTGATGAAGCCAGGAAGAAAATAAAAGGAAACGATATTAACTATTACCTGACTCAGCTAGAGGAGGTAAGAGAGCATTCTTTGAAGGAATTTGCCAAGCGAGATGATGATTGGTTAATGACAGTGGATGAAAAATGGCCATGGGGACCAACTAATAACTATTGTAAGTGGTTTCATGTATGTGAACATGAGTCTAACCATAATGGACAGGTGAAGTTTCTCAAAAGCCGAATGCCAGCCTAAATTTCGACTATTTCTATGCATGACCCGTCTCCTGATTCTATAAAATGGCATCGTTTTGTTATTGATGATAAAACTCGAGACGGTGATTCACTTTCCGGCCTAAAAAAATATGTAAGACTTCATAACTTTCAATCAGCTGATATTCAGGTCTTTACTGAAGTAATGAATGTCAATCAAGGTGTATTTTCTGTAAATACGGCTGATGGTAGCTATCAAGTGGTGCTTTCACAAACGGAGCAGCAGCTGGTGCTGTTGTGTAATTGCGAGGGTGAAGATATGCAACTCTGTGACCATCAGGCCGAGGTGTTGGATCTTCTGGTGCACTCTGATGATCTTCAAATTTTCTTTGACAAGGGAGGTAGGAAACAGGAATTAAAGAAAATAGCCTTCGAATATGGACTTGAAAATGAGCCTGATCTGGATGCTTATTTTGATGTAGAATATGAGCATGGGCGATTGATTTTTAAGCCGGCTCACCCGGGACTTATATCTGTCACCGCTGATAGTTTAAAGAGTCTGAAAAGTCAGGTGAAGGTGCAGCAGGATCAGTCGGCCCTGAGCAGCCTGGATCATGATAAGAATATTCTGGTGCTGCGAAAGCACCGGTATTATAATCACCTGCTGATTTCCATTTATCATGCGGAGAGAACTCAAAAAGGCAAGATCAAAAATCCGCTGATTCAGGTGAATCCCCAGGATCACGTGTGGAAGTTGCAAGATGGTAGAGAGATTAAATTTCTGCTGGGGGTGGCTAAGTTCATGGATTTCAAAGGCGAATCTTTAACCGCTGATGATCTTTCGGTATTATCTTATATTATAAAAAATCCGCTGGGTTATGAATTTTATCAACATAATGTCCGGGCTTCGGATAAGATAAGTGCTAATTCCATAGTGCCCATTCAGGTGAAGCCTTTTAGAGGAAGCGTTTCACTCATAGTTTCTAAGGTGGGAAAGCATTTCGAGATCGAGGCCAGAATAGTTTTGGGAGATAAGACTTTTTCTCTTCATGAGGTGAAGCTCCGATATAACTGCTTTTTGGAGATCAATGAGGAATTGCATCTTTTACCTCAGCTTCAGCTTATAAAAGTGCTCGATCTTCTGCACCAAAAAGCAGGCAAACTGATCGTCCATAGCTCTGCATTTAAGGAATTCAGAACTCAATTTCTGGATGATGTAGAGCGGCATATCGACATTGAATATCGCTTTGTAAAAGCTGCCAGCCCAGAGCAACTAGAGCAGGAAGGATTCAACGATCCCAATGAGAAAATCATCTACCTCTCTGACTTCGATAATTTCGTGATGCTCATTCCGGTAATGAGGTACAGCGATGTGGAGGTTGAAGTGCGAAGCCGCAAACAGATCTATGCGCATGATGAAAAAGGTAAGGAGTTTTTGGTGATCCGGGATATTGAAAAGGAATCTGATTTTATCTCCTTGATGATCAAACAACACCCGTTTTTTGAGGAACAACTGGAAGAGAATGACTTGCCATATTTCTATTTACATAAAAAGCGTTTTCTGGAAGAAGAATGGTTTCTTAAAACCTGCAGGGAATGGACTGAAGATGATATCACCATTCTGGGCTTTGATGAGATAGAGGGCAATAAGCTCAATCCTAATCCGGTAAGTATTGATATTAAAGTAGTTAGCGCCATTAATTGGTTCAACGCTGATGTAGACATGCGTTATGGCAAGCAAAAGGCTTCCATGAAAAAGGTGAAAGCAGCGGTAAGAAACAAATCCAAATACGTGCAGCTCAGTGATGGTACTTTTGGTGTATTACCGAAAGAGTGGATGAAGAAGTTTGAAGAATATTTCCATTCTGGTGAGATCGATGAAAATGATCTGATCACCTTTCCGAAAGTGAATTTTTCAGCTATAAACCGGCTTTTTGAAACTCACATGCTAGACAAGCCAGTGAGGCATGAGCTAGCCATGTATCATGAAAAACTGGAGAACTTCAAAGCCATAGAGCAGGTAAAGGTGCCGGAGCAATTACAAACGGAGCTTAGGCCTTATCAGAAAGAAGGACTCAATTGGCTCAATTTCCTTGATGAATTTAATTTTGGTGGCTGTCTGGCTGATGATATGGGGCTGGGTAAATCGGTGCAGATTATAGCTTTTATACTGGCTTTGAAAGCAAAACAAGGTAAAAAGCCTCATCTTTTGGTGGTGCCTACCACGCTGATGTTTAACTGGAAATCTGAGATTGAAAAATTTGCTCCTGAGTTGGAAGTTTTCGAATTGAAAGGAGCTGATAGACAAAGAGATACTGATCTTTTCGGGAAGTATGATATCATTCTCACCAGCTATGGAACCCTGCTGGCAGACGTGGTATTTCTCAAGAACTTCACCTTCAGTTATATCTTTTTGGATGAATCTCAGCAGATCAAAAATCCTAATTCTCAGCGCTATAAAGCAGCCAGGTTGCTGAAATCGCGTAACAAAATAGCAATTACGGGAACGCCATTTGAAAACAATACTTTTGATTTATTTAGCCAGTTTTCATTTGCTTGTCCCGGACTTATGGGCAGTAAGCAGTTTTTTAAGGAACGATATTCGGCACCCATCGATCAGTTTAAGAGTAAGAAGAGAGCCAAAGAATTGCAGGATAAGATCAGTCCATTTTTACTGAGGCGCACGAAGGATCAGGTAGCACAGGAATTACCGGAAAAAGAGGAAATGGTGATTTACTGTGAAATGAAGCCAGAGCAAAAGCGTATTTATGAGGCCAGTGAGAAGGAGTTCAGAGAATACATGGAAAATAAAGAGACTGATGATCTGAAGAAAACGTCCATGTATGTGCTCAAAGGCCTTACTGAGCTCCGCCAAATCTGTAACTCTCCCAAGCTGTTGGAATCTACCCCAATGGAACTGACAGAAACGGCCTCTAAGATAGATGTGCTCATGGAACAAGTGGATAACCATGCTTCTTATCATAAGATTCTCATCTTCTCGCAGTTTGTAGGCATGCTGGAGCTCATCCAAAAAGAGTTGGTGAATAAAGGAGTTGGCCATGTTATGCTTACCGGATCCACTAAAAACAGGGAAGAGGTGGTAAGGCGTTTCCAGGAAAATGATGAAGTAAGAGTGTTTCTCATCAGCTTAAAAGCGGGTGGTGTTGGTCTCAACCTCATAGAGGCCAGCTATGTATATATGGTAGATCCATGGTGGAATCCAGCGGTGGAGAATCAGGCCATTGACAGGTCATATAGAATAGGTCAGGATAAGCGAGTGACAGCAGTGAGGCTCATTTGCCCGGGAACGGTGGAGGAGAAGATCATGAAACTTCAGTCTACCAAAAAGGAAATGGTGACCGGCCTTATCAATGATGATAATGCTATTTTGAAAAACCTTTCCAAAGAGGAGCTTATGAGTTTGGTGAATTGATTATTGCCCAAGCTTTAAAATCTTACCCAGCCACGCCACGGTAGATCCTTGAATGAGGATGGAGGATATCACTACAATAAAGGAAACGTTAAAGATATATTCTGACACCGTGAGGCCTTCCACCAGTGGGATGAGTGCGAACACAATGGGCGTGGCACCTTTTAAGCCAACCCATGAAATGAAGGTTTTATGCTGCCAGGTTCTCTTCTTCAAAAACAGGTAAGTAAACCACGTGGCAATTGGTCTGGCTATAAAGATTAGAATTACGCTTATCATTAATCCTGATAAGTATATTTCGCTCAGATTGGTAATATATACCTGAAGGCCTAAAACCAGAAATAGCACTGCTTCCATTAGCCAGGCCAAGCCTTCATAGAAATTAAGGTTGTAATCTACATTATCCCATTTTTTATTGCCTAAAGTGATTCCGGCCACGTATACCGCCAGGAAGGCGCTGCCACCGCAGAGCTCATTCAGAGCAAAAATGAAAAGTACAGCAGCCAGGAGCATCATAGGAGTTTGGCCTTTCTTAAGTTTTGATCTTTTTATCAGAAGAAAGATCAAGGAGCCAATTCCATAACCTGACACTATTCCGAAAATAGTATTCCATAGGAAATGCGGGAGAATCATCCAGCCGTTCATATCAGGCGAGGAGATGAGGCTGGTGAGGCTAATTGTAAGAAAATAGGCCATCGGGTCATTGGTGCCCGATTCAAATTCTAGTACATAGTTGATGTTATTCTTCAGCTTAAGATTGCTGCTGGCCAATATGGAAAATACCGCAGCGGCATCTGTAGAGGAGATTACGGCCCCCAACAGCAAAGACTCTAACATAGACCATGAAAAGATGATGTGCACTGCCAGCCCCGTAATAAGGGAGGTAGCTAGAGTGCCAATGGTAGCAAGAGAAATTCCCTGAGGGGCTACTTCTCTTAACTTTTTCCATCGGGTTGAAAAACCGCCAGAGAAAAGGATAAAACAAAGTGCAATCTGACTGATTTTTAAGGTGAGAAGGGGATTATTATAATCAAAATCATAAACCCCTCCATTGCCTAAAGCTAGTCCTATGGCTAGTATGCCCAATAAGGAGGAAATACCAAACTTGGAGGCGAGCTTACCAGTCAATACGCTGATAATGAGTAGAATGGAAATAATTAATATAGTGTAAAAGTAATTGAGCTCCATTCTGCTATCAGCGCTTCATTGTTTGTTATTACTTATTTTTTGATCATTTCCACGAGCTGATCGATATCCTCTTCGATGCTTTTAAATTCTTTAGCTTGCTCATTCAAAGCACCAATCATGTAAGAAGGGATTTTTTCGTCTTCTGATAGTTTTTCAGCCATATCGGTAAGTAAAGCCATTATGTCTTCCGTATCTGAATTGTCATAAGCTGTTAATTTACCCTTTATGGTATAAATTAAAGTTACCGCTGGGTTATCCTTGTTGGGAGTGGCCGTCTTAGCAGGTGTTGCGCGTTTGCTGTTATCAGAATAAGTAGCTGAAGTCTGATCTAAGATGCAGTTATTATAAACATCAACAATATCTTCAATGTCATTTCTTTTATAAGTCTTGTCCTCAATTTTAGTGGTTACTTCCGGGCAATTGCTTAAAAAGTCAGTCATTACTTTTTTCCATAGAAAAGTGGGCAGTTCTGTGCCTTCACCGGTTTTCTTTAGAAGATATAAGTTGCCAAAATCATAGTTATTCTCCGCTCTGTAGCTTAATAGGCTTAAATAACCTTCTTTTTTTACCTTCATGATAGCATACTTGGTAGATGTTTTCACTGGCACATAAGTATCTCCTTCATAAGTGAATTCTGTAAACTGATAAGCTTTATATCTGTCCTTTCCATCATCAGTTTTTAAAATAATTTCTTCACTATGGGGTGTGGGTAGTAATATTTGAATACTGCCATACAGTGTATCCTGATGAATGGTTATAACGTGGTCTTCTTGAGCGTTAGCTGCTACAAATGAGAGGGTTAGTAGAAGGGATAAAATATATTTATACATAGTTTACAATTTCCTTAAAGATATCGTTTCTTATTTAACTTTTATCATTTTTCAGTCTGCCAGATTCTTTTAGGGCCTTATTAATCATCCATTCAAGCTGGCCATTGGTGCTACGGAATTCGTCAGCAGCCCATTTTTCAACTTTAGCGAGCATCTCAGGATCTAACCTTAATACAAATGGTTTTTTCTTGGCCATGTTAAATTTAATTAAGGGTTGCAGCCCTGCCTTCATCGTTAATAGTCATTAAGCATAGTTTTGCCGACGAAAGTTTAGCTCAAAACTAAGACATTATGAACAAATGCTGTTGTTCTAATGATTTAGATATAAGGTGTTGATAATTAAATGTTAATGATTGAGAGTGCCTGAATTAATGACGGGGGTTACATCTTTATCTGCACAGAGCACCACCATTAAGTTGCTTACCATAGCGGCTTTTCTTTCTTCATCTAATTCAATGATATCTCTCTTAGAAAGATCATCTAAAGCCATTTCTACCATGCTCACAGCTCCTTCAACTATTTTATGTCTTGCAGCAACAATAGCAGTTGCTTGTTGTCTACGTAACATAGCGCTGGCTATTTCTGAAGCATAGGCCAGGTATCCGATCCTTGCTTCAATCACTTTTATGCCGGCTATATTTAATCTTTTGCTTAGGTTTTCTTCCAAAGCGTGATTTACTTCATCTAATCCTGATCTTAAAGTTATCTCAGCATCATTATCCTCAAAATTATCATAAGGATACAAGCCAGCTAATTTCCTGACGGCAGCATCACTTTGAATTCGAACAAACTCTTCGTAATTATCTACTTCAAAAGCAGCCTTATAAGTGTCTTTAACCTGCCAAACCAGGATAACACCTATTAATATCGGATTACCTACTTTATCGTTCACTTTAACTCTTTCGCTATCAAAATTTCTGGCCCTTAGTGATATGTGTTGCTTGTTGTAAAAGGGATTTACCCAGAAGAAGCCATTTTTCTTTACGGTTCCTTTATAATTTCCAAAAAGTACTAGTACTCTCGAACTATTAGGATTTACAAAGAAGAAACCAGGACATAAAATTAGAGCCACCAATGTGGATAATATAAATAGCGCATTTTTGGTGCCAATGAATAATGCCAGGCTGGTTGAAAATAGTATTAGCACTACGAGTAACATGATATAGCCTGAAATGGGTGAGCTTTCGTTTTCGTGATTCATAAAAGTGATATTAAAATGATATCATAAATATATTGATTTAATTTTTTAAAATCAAAGTAAGATGTCTTTCAGCTTAGGAAAATAAATTTCTTGGTTTTAATTTGTTGCACTAATTATCTTAATCAATGATCAAATACAACCCCAAAACCTGGTTTTCATTAATCTTTCATTCTTACAGTAGGCAAGTGGTTCGTCTGCTATTTCCGGCCTTGGTTTTTATGGCCATATATTCACTTTTGGCTGCTTATCTGGTATTAGAAGTGTTTCAGTGGAATTTTAAAAGTACCACAGCTGTGCATAGCTTGTTAGGAATTGTACTCGGTTTGTTCTTAGTGTTCAGAGTAAATTCCGCCTATGATCGCTGGTGGGAGGGCAGGAAGTTATGGGGCTTGCTGGTGAATAACTCTAGAAACCTGGCTTTTAAGGTTGCATCATATCTACCTGATGATCATGAAGCCAGGAAATATTTCGCAGTGATGATCCCCAACTTTGTGGTGGCAGTAAAGGAGCACTTAAGAAAAGGTGTGGACTTAAAGGCTTTGGATCTTAGTGAGATAGGTGTGGAGCTAGAGGGTAAGGAGCATATACCTAATTACATTTCATACCTGCTGCACAGAAAAATAAATGCACTATACAAAGAAGGTATTTTTACTGGAGATCATTTTCTGGTGTTAGATGCTGAAATGAAGATGTTTAGCGATATCCTCGGAGGGTGTGAACGTATTAAAAATACGCCTATTCCATACTCTTATAGTATGTACATTAAGAAGTTCATTTTTACTTTTACTATCACGCTACCATTTGCCTTTATTACGGATTTTGGGTATTTGACGGTGCCAATAGTACTTATGATTTTCTTCATACTGGTATCAGTAGAGCTTATTGCAGAGGAAATAGAAGATCCTTTTGGAAAGGATGTAAATGATCTTCCTACTGAAGAACTTAGTACAAAAATTAAATCAAACGTTCAGGAGATTTTACTCTAGCCTATACAAACTTTCTTATGTTCATGATGTATCCTAAATGGATGCCTTCATGATAATTATTGAAGTTCAGTGCATCCTTTAGGCTTTCCAGATAAAAGCCGGTGCCTGTCATTCTCTCATGGAAAACCTTAAACTTGTCCTGAAGGTAATCTTCATAAGTTTTTTCTGGGAGAGTAAGCAGCAAATCCTTCAGAGTGTTCAGCTCTGCTTCGGTAGTTTTTTGAGTAGGCACTGATCCTGGTTTGTAGGTATTATAGAGATCATCAGAAACATACATCGGTAACTCGGCAGTTTTGTAGATTAAAGCCTGTTGTGCTACTATGATATGACCCGCATTCCAGATGATGTTATTGCTAAATCCTTTCGGAATGGTATTGAGTTGCTCTAGTGAATACTTTTCTAAAAAATCTAAATAAATGCGCCTGCTGGTAAAACAAGTTTTGAAGGAATGCTCCATTTAAAAAAGTGTAGTAAGATTAAAGTTGGAGCTACTATATTAGTTAATAATTCCGGTTTTATTAGGGAAAAGCCATAAACCGTAATATCAAATTTTGTATTTTTTTCAATGACCTAAATATTATTCTTTTAAACCTTATAATAGTTTTATTTTATTAGTATTCAATGGGTAAGCTACCTGATATAAGTTAGTAAATTAGAAGTGTGAACTTGTAGTTTTTACTTCGCAGCTGAGCATGGATTTAGGTATAAGGAGCCTAGTAAAAGTTAGGTTCTATTTTACTAAAGTGTCTTCTTATCATAAAAAAATATTTACCCTAAAGTACTGGTCAGAAAGAATAAGAAATGAGCTAATGTTCATTACAATAAATATGGTGAACACCTGAAATTGCCATTTAAGATGATGGTTTCTACTGGTAGTAAAAACCAGATAAAACAATAGGCCGCTGATTAAAATAGGTAACGTGAAAAGCCCAAGGCCAAGATAAGTACTTATGCGCCCTTCATCATTTGGGTTAATCCAATTCATAAAACATGCTAATAGTCTCATATAAAATGGAGTGAAAAGCAATGGGTATAAATATTTATTCCAATGATTTTTTTTGAGCAAAAGAAAGACTACAACAGCCTGAACCAGGGTGATGATCGGACCTAATGCCGAGATGATAATTTGATGCTTTTCTGACCATACTGCATGAGTTGGGTAGGTACTGTTTAGGGTCATGGCTGTATCATATCCTAATGATTCGCTCATAGCCCAGTGAGCAAACTCATGAAGTAACGCAGTGAAAATAACAGCGAGTGTGATACTTAAGAAATAGGTAAAGCTGATCTTTTGGTTGTACATGAAATGGTGGATTAAGTTAAATCACCTGCCGCCACTTTTCTGTCTCCGCAAATTCTTTGATGATCTGATTTCGTTTTACGAGAAGTTGTGTCATATAGTTTCTTAGAAAAAGAAAATTAACCAATCTGCCCAGTGGTCCGAAGGGGCTGCTGAATTCAAAAATATCGATCATCATGGTGCCTGATTCATGTTTCTTGAATAGATGCTGATGCTTCATGGAGCGAAAGGCGCCCTGGGTCATCTCATCAGTGAAGGAGTCAGGAGATTGAAATGAGGTGATTTTGGTGGTGAGCTTTTGTGTAACGCCAAGGTGTTTTGCTTTCCAGGTCACGGTTTCGTTAAGTCCGATAAGGCCGGTGGTTGTTCCAGAAATAGCTTCTTCCTGAGTGTGTTGAGTGGAAATTTTGTGTAAATCGATGCTTCTTGAGAGATCAAACACACGTTGTTGAGGAGCCTGGATATAGGTGTTAAGAGTTATTGTGGTCACGCAACCAAATATACTTTAAATATCCTGAAACCACCTGACTTTACAGGTGGTTCAGGAAGTTTCGGAATTTTAGAGAACGACACCGAAACTAAAGGCATTGAGCTTTGGGCCTTTATTGTCGGCAAATAGCTCATTCATATCATAGTTAAAGAATACATCTACACCTCTGAAGCCTGCTTGTACTCTCATACCATAGCGCACATTGTTTAAGTAAAAGGCATCATGGTTTCTGTCTTTATGTTTATCACCATCTTCTTCAGTCACTACCTTGGTATAGCTGCCTATTTTATAACCGGCATACACCCCGGCACCAATTCTAAAGCCTGCACTTTCATCCCACATGTCCCAGTGGCAGTGTCTATGATGGTGCGATTCTGTATTACCAAACTTCAGCATAGGTACCAGGCTTGCGTTTACATAAGCAGCAGTAAGTTTACTCTTCTTGCTGTGAATATCACCTGCTTCACTGAACACTACACCATTATCCGTTTCTGTCATTCTCATGTCTTCGTTGTCAAATTTGAAGTTGTAGAAGCTGATGTCACCACCCCACAATAAGTAAAGAGGACCACCCACCTTGGTATGATTAGTAGACTTTAGCGCGATATACCAGCTGCCCCATGGTTTTACGCTGTAAGGAGCATTGTTGTCGGATGGAAATTTACTGTCTTCCAAAAAGTTATTAATCCCCAGGTCTATGTTAAAATCATTGTAGGTGCCTTTGTGTTTGTTCTTGCTTTCTTCTTCATCCTGAGCCAGACAAGTGCCTAGTGAGAAGGTAAATAGTGCTACGATAATTAATAGCTGCTTTTTCATATTTATTGAGTTTTTGAGTTTAAAATAATTTCACTTGTTTAATAGGGTTGATAATTTGATAATGCAAGTGTAGATCACTTCCAATCCACTTTGAAGGATGTATTGGAGGTGTGAGTTGTTTGATTGTATTTAAAGTTTAAGTCTATAGCTGTGCCTAGGGTGAAGGCGTTCATCTTTGGTCCCTTGTTATCAGCAAAGAGGTTGTTCAGATCGTAGTTTCCGTACATGTGAAATTTATGAGCCGTGACTTCCAACCGTAGGCCGTATCTCAGACTGTTGATATAAAAATCATTTTTGTCTTTATCCTTTTTAATGTCACCATCTACCACGGTAACTAACTTGGTATGGCTGCCTAATCTGTAGCCGGCGTAGCCACCAATTCCAAATTTAAAATTGCCATTAGAGCTATGGTAAGTAGGTATTAAATAGAGGTTAGCATAGGACACGGCCAGTTTGCTCTTTTTGGTTTCAACAGTGTTATCTTCTGAGAAAATGATTCCATCGGATCCTTCAGTCAGTCTTAAGGCTTCATTGTCAAACTTAAAGTTATACCAGCTAATGCCACCGCCCCAATGCAATTTCACTGGTCCGAACAGGTCACTCACAGCTATTTTCTTTAAGGCCACATACCAGCTTCCCCATTGGCGTACATCATCATTGATTTCAGAGTAACTGTTTCCTCCATGGAGGGCACTGGTGCCCAGGTCTATTTGGAGGCCAAAGCTAATATCTATCTCTTCTTTATCCAGTAGATGTTCATAATTGGCCTCTTCCTGCGCAAAGGTGGATAGCTGAGCTCCCAGCAGAATGAGCAGTGTGATTAATATTGATTTTTTCATGGCATTAAGGTTTTAGTGTGGACGTAATTTTCCCATCTCACTTTAGAAAAGTGCTTTTTTAGTGAATATGGAATGGTTTATTTAAAAGATTACTCCGAAGCTAATGGCATTTAGTTTAGGCCCCTGACCTTCAATAAATAACTCATTGAGATCATAGTTGATGAAGACATCTGTATCTCGATAACCTAGCTGAAATCTAAGGCCATAACGGAAGTTGTTAAGATTATAATCGTCGTGATGTCTTTTCTTCTCTTTGTCATCATCACTACTATCGGTGAAGACAATTTTGCTATAACTATCTATGCGATAGCCTACGTATGCACCGGCGCCTATTCTAAATCCTGTTTTGGATTTTTCTTCTTCATTTTTAAAAACCCCGCCAAATTTATGGCTTCTGTCAAGCGTTCTTCCGAAGGCCAGCGTAGGTACTGCCGTGAAATTTACGTAGGCAGCCGTAAGTTTACTTTTCTTAAAATTAGCATCAGGATATTCAGTGTCTTCAATGAACTCTACACCATCATCATTGTCATAAATGCGCATGTTATCATTCTGAAACTTGAAGTTGTACCAGCTCACACTGGGGCCCCATTCCAGATAGAGCGGACCTCCAACATGTGTTTTATTCACTGAAGTAAGTGCAACATACCATGAGCCCCAAGGTCTTACGGTATAAGGGGCATTAGTCTCATCAGGAAAGCTGCCATCGGTAAGGTAATTATTCGTACCTAACTCTAAATTGAAATAATGAGTGGTGCCGTATTCCTTTTCTTCTTCATGATCGTTATCATCATAGCTGCTTTGAGCATTTTCGATGTTAACCGAATCAATATTAACATCTGGTGCTACCGCTATTTCTGGTGCTTCATTTACCACAATGGTGGTGTCATTTAAGTAGGTCTTCTCACCATTGTCATCTTTCACCAGGCTGGCTTCATGCGTAGAGTCATTCTCAAGTTTTAAGCTTAGCTTCTCAAGTATGGCGTTAAGGTCATAATTCTTTAAGGTTTCAAGATCCTGCTTGTCTTTAACCAGAAAAATGATCTTGCTCTTGCCTACATTAATGATCAAGGAATCTGTCTTTTGCTGTGCTAGTGTGGGGAAGGCGAAGAGCATCCCCAGCATTAGCATGGCAAGTTTTAGTGTTGTTGTTTTATTTTGAGTTGTCATCTTTTTTTGAGTTGAATGCGAATAATTCATTTTTAGCGTCTCTCAGTTCTCCAAGTCCATCGCTTTCTTTTAAGTTTTTGGCGAAGTTAAGTACCTTCTTCAAGGCTGACTTATCTTCTTTTTCAGTTGTTTCTGTAGTAGCTGATGCCACTGCTTTTTTATCGAAGTCTTCAATATCAAAGGTGAAAGTTTGACCCGATTCTTTCTCCTTTTGCTCATTAGATGCAACCGCGGTCTCAGTGGTTGCATGGGGTTCAGAAATTTTTTCTATTTCTTTTGCTTCCTCTACATTATTATGCGCAAAATGCTCTTCCATTTCGGCAGTTACAGGCGCTTGCTGTTGAGGTTGTACCTTTTTAGATCTTCTTTTAATCTCTTGATTATCAGTTGATTCAATAGGTTTTTCCTCATTATTTACTGAGGTGATTGATGATTCAGCTTGCTGACTTTCTACAGTCACTTTTTCAGGTGTAGTTGCTTCTGATTCGGCTAGCAGAGGTTGTTCTTCCAGCTTATGGTCAGATGCATCCTGCTGCTCCTGGGTAGGTTGAGTCCGATTGTTTGCTACAGGCATATTATTACTGCCTTCAAACACATCTGTTTTATAAAGAACTACACTTAAAGAGATTAAAAGCAAAATTGCCGCGGCTACTTTCATGTATAGCCAAAGACCGCTTTTCTTCTCAGGTTTTTGCAGTTTGTTCTGAATCTTATCGAAAGCATTAGCTGAAGGTTCTCTCTTAATGCTTTCCAGTTTATTTCTGAATAAATTATCTAGCTCTTGATCCTTCATATCTCATTAATTTTTTTGTTCACCATTTGTTCTGCTGCCAGCAGTTGCTTTTGCAGCATAGAGCGAGCACGGCTAAGCTGTGATTTAGAAGTGTTTTCACTAATGCCTAGTTGATCTGCTATCTCTTTGTGAGAGTAGCCTTCAACAGCATAAAGGTTAAATACCGTTCTATATCCGGTGGGTAGTTCCTGAATGAGCTGTAATAGATCTTCTGCTTCCAGGTGGCTATCCATTTGGCTGTAATCGGGCTCATGGTCAGCCTTTTCTATGTCTACCTCCAGGTACATACTCTTATTTTGCCTGAGGTAGGTCAGTGAATCGTTTACCATGATCCTGCGAATCCAGCCTTCAAAGCTGCCGTCGCCTTTAAACTGATCGATCTTTTCAAATACTTTTACAAAGCCGTTGATCATTACATCTTCGGCCTGGTCCGGTTCCTTGATATAGCGGACACAAACCCCGAGCATAGTAGAAGCATAGCGATTGTATACTTCACGCTGGGCCTGGCTGTCCTGCTTTCTGCATTCACGGACTAAAGTATCTTCCTTTGATCGGTAAATTTTCAGTTTCATTTTCGTTCTCAGCAGGAAGATGCAAAGAATTCAGGAAAGGTTGCATGGAAACTAAAAGAAAATCAACTTTCTGAGGAAGAGCTGTTAAAAGAGGGTTTTTTGAAGGTTATTTTTATGGTTTTGTTAGCAATCATAAGCCCGGTGAGAATAATTCCGGCACCAATTACTGTTTCGGTAGATATGCTTTCATTAAGAAAAGCTACACCCAGAATTACTCCATAAATCGGGATCAAATAAGTGACATAAGAAAGGTATGAAGCGCTGGCTTTTTCTAAAATCTTAAAGAAAATGATATAAGCTAAAGCTGTGCCGAATAAGGCTAAAATAAGCACCGATCCAATGGCGTTAAATGAAATATCTGCGAACGCAGGCACACCATCTGTGAAAAGCGCAATTGGAATCATATAAATAGAAGCCGTTAACAGCTGACTGGCTGGTGCATGTAATGGAGGAGTACCTTTAAGTTTTAGTCGTGCATACACCATACCTACTCCATAACTACAGGCAGCAAGCACTACAGCAGCTATCCCCATGCTGGATGCTTTCATTTCCGAATTCAAATGTGGCGATACCAGTACAAACAGACCGGCGAAGCCTATTATGGTTCCTATGAGTTTTGGCCTGGTCATTTTATCATCAGAGATTAAAAAATTAGCCATGATGATGGTAAATAATGGTGTAAGGCCATTTAAAATAGACGCTAAGGCACTATCTATATACACTTCGCCCCAAGAGATGAGCATAAAGGGTAATGAAAGGGAAAATACACCAGAAATGGTCACATCTCTCCAAAATTTCAGATCCTTTTTGAAAGGCTTTCCTGATATCTTTAAGAATATATTAATAGCAATAGCGGCTACAGCGATCCTTAAAGTGGCCAGGTGAATAGGGGAGATTTCTCTTACTGCTACTTTAATAAATAAGAAAGAAGGGCCCCATAATGAAGCTAGAATAAGTAGTAGTAAGAAGTTTCTGGTAGATGCTTTCATGTGTATTTAATAGTTTTCCATGTTTCCACGGAAGGTGATGCAAAAATTAAAAGTGTTTCAAACCGGTCAATTGATCTGATCATTTAAACCGGTTAATTTGTAAGCCTATACACATATCACTTGTTAAAAAGACCGAGTGCAATATTATAATGTTTTACATTTTTTAGGTACTCATACAAACTGAATTTTTCAGAGTTTTTGATGTGTGGTTTTGTACTCGTTTTTTTCTTTTTAACAGCTGGTTTAAGGTTTACGGGCGGTATAGTGATGGTTTCCATAATGATTAATGTTTTAGTGATAGCTAAGTTAACGGGAGGGTTTTCGCTACGTTCTATGAATACGATGAATTAAATTTCATATTTTTATGAAAATTTTTAATACATATGGAAGTTCGCCATCTACGTTTGATAAAAGAAGTTGCTGATAAAGGAAGCTTATCTAAAGCCAAGGATAGTTTGTTTTTATCACAGTCTGCGCTGAGCCATCAGTTACGCGAAGTAGAAAGTAAGTTAGGAGCCCCTGTTTTTCATCGTGTGAATAAGAAACTGGTGCTAACTGGCGCTGGAAAAATCTTATTAGAGTATGCAGAGAAGATTCTAACCGAGCTTGAAAGTGCTGAAATAGCAGTAAAGAAATATGTAGGGGGCGACAAAGGCACCCTTCGGGTAGGTACAGAATGTTACACTACCTACCACTGGCTGCCAGGGCTAATGATGTCTTTTCAAAAGGAATTCCCCAATGTGGAAATAGAAATATGCCCCGAAGCTAATGGTGAACGATGTCAGCAACTACTGGAAGGTAAGCTGGACTTGGCCATTGTTAGTGGCGAGGTAAACAATGCTAACCTGGAAATGACTGAGCTCTTCAGTGATGAATTGTTATGTTTAGTGCCTGTAAATCACCCATTTGCCAAGAAAAAATATCTTGTGGCTGAGGATTTCAGAGATGAGAAACTGATCATTCATTCATTGCCATTAGAAACTGTTACACTCTTTAACAGAGTTCTGATTCCGGAAGGCGTTCAACCCCAAAGAGTAACTCCCATCCAGGTAACTGAAGCGGCCATAGAAATGATTAAAGCAGGCATGGGTATTAAAGTAGCAGCCAAATGGATCATTGAGCCGTACCTGCATGACGATAAACTGACCGTAGTTCCAGTTACAAAAAATGGCCTTTATAGAACCTGGTACGCTGCTACTTTAAAGCAAGAAGATACCCCGCAGTACGTAGCTAATTTCATACATCAGCTGAGATGTCATGTAGCAGGGATTTGTGGTTAGGTATGATCTCAAGTACACAAAGTGATTCCTTCTCCTTGAGGAGAAGGGTTGGGGATGAGGTGTAAGTAGTTTTGCTGGTGATAACACCAGCAAAGGCCTGAGTAACTTTTTAATTTGAGGATTTAGCATTGGCATGCGACCAACTACTAATTACTCTTATTCCACTTCCTAATTTCTCGCTCAATTAGTTCTACAAATTCAATACTGCTAGGGCGGGGTGCATCTTTTAGTAAACTTCCGTTGGGTAAGACCATGATATAATGCGGTATGCTCGTCGCTTCATATTTTTTTATAATCTCTTCTTCATTACCTATTCTTAGATGCTTTTCATTAGATAATCCATAGCGCTCCTTCATGATGGACCAATTATCACTGCCGGCGTCAATAGAAACATAAAGAAACTCTACTCCCTCTAACTTGTATTTCTCTACCGTCTTATTAGATTTGATGAACTCAGAAATACATGGAGCACACCATGATGCCCAAAAATCTATATAATAAATTTTGCCATTGGGGTTATTAATGATGTCTTCAAGTGCCTTTTGATCGTTGGCTAGCATTTCCCAGGATTTACCTTCCTTTTCAGCTTTTTCTACATATTGTTCGGTAAGTGTTTCGTTTCTTTCCAGGTGTTCTCGTATACGTTTCTCAAGCGGATTCTCTACTATCACTGTGTAGTTCTTCCAAAACTGAGGATCGTATCTTGTTTCGGCTAGAACTTTTTCAGTCATGGGTTCATCTTTGAAGGCTTTATCCTTACCGAGCTTCACCTGGTTCACAAGTATTTCAATGTGGGCATTGTGTGGTGGAATGGTTTTTCTACCGTGTGATTGCTGCTCATACACAGCGTGAGCCAGGTAATATTGACCGTTGCTTTCCTGGTAGGTAACAGTGGTTTTTATAGTCTGAAAGTTTTGCACCTCCAAGAACGTTTCTGATTTTATAAAGGCGTAATTGTCTGATCTAATGTGAAGTTGGCCTTTATGCGTAACATTGAGTTTTATTCCTGTTGAAAGTGTTTCTTCCCACTTTTTGGAAGTATAATCAATCACATATACTTCATGTCCGTCATAATTACTTATGCCTTTAAGCTTGAAAGAGTACTCCTTCATTTTTCTTTTTAAGTTACTCTGTGAGCCGAAAATTGGTAGAAAATGTTCTTCATCATCCATATCCTGATAAGCAGCCAGATCATAAGATAGCACTCTGTCATAAGCAATGGGTACATGGTTAAATTGTGCTAAAGCACTTTGATCAAAGCTTCGGCGTAGCTGGTGAAGCTTTCGCTTGTCTCTATTAAGCTCCTCAAAGTCAGAAGTTTTTTTATAGCCTTTAGGTTTGTAAACGTCCACAGCTGCTTCTATCAGCCGTCCATAAATAGAGTCGTCTTTGCAGTAATGTCTATAGAAAGTCTTCATTGTAAAAGGATCGCTGATAAAATTCTTCTTTATGGATTTAAAAGCTTTTCTAACGATGTTTTTTGCGTTAGGCATCTTATCGAATACATAAACGTCACTCAATATAATGGCCTTGGGTTGAAGTGATATAGAGTCAGCAATATCTGAAACAGCCAGAATCAATGATTCATAACCAATACATGATATTTTAATAGAATCGGCCTGATCTGCCATAAAGCTGAAGTCACCATTTTCATTGGCCACAGTACCGGTAAGGAAATTTTTGATTTGGACGGTGGCATAAGGGACAGGATAAAGCGTTTCCTGATCAATAATTTTACTATCAATAGCAGTTTGTTGTGCCAAAACAATAGTGCTAAGGGAGATAAGGAAGACAGTAAGTAAAGGTTTCATACGGTCAATGTATGAAAATTGAAAGATAAAACTAAATTTTTAGTTGATAATTTATGGTAAAACTAAATTTATAGTTAAAGCAGCAGCCAGCCCTACTAAAGCAATGAGCGTAGTCATCACGGTCCATGATTTTAGCGTTTGATTTTCAGTAAGGCCAAAATATCTGCTCACCAGCCAAAAGCCGCTGTCATTGAGGTGAGATAAGATAGTGGCTCCACTGGCAATACTTATAACAAGCAGCGCTTTTTGCATCTCACCTGGCCCGAAGGCTGCGATCAACGGTGCGCTCATGCCAGCAGCTGTAATCATCGCCACGGTAGATGATCCCTGTAGGATTCGCACAATAGCTGCTATTAGAAAACCAAATACTAAAAGAGGTACATCCATGGATTGCATACTGTTGGCGATCATTTCTCCTATACCAGTGTCTATAAGCACTTGCTTGAAAGCTCCTCCGGCTCCGGTAATCAATATGATGACTCCGGCCGGCGCCAGTGATTTGGTACTAATATCCATTAAAGTCTGGGTTGTCTGTCCTTTTCTTATCCCTAAAAAATACCAGGTTACCAAGTTGGCAATGATCAGGGCAGTAAATGGGTGTCCTAAGAATCCTAACCAGCTTCTTAAGTTATTGGGAATATAATTGGCCAATAAAGGGCTATTAGCAAATGTGTTGATAAGAATAAGTAGAATGGGTATGCTTATGATTGAAATAATGGCAAAAGGAGTAGTGCTGAGGGTTGTTTGCTGTGCTTCCGTAAGTTCGGGAGGAGTAGCATCTATTCTCTTAGCTATAAATCGAGCAAAGAGCGGCCCGCTTACTATTGCTGCAGGTATACCGGTGATAAAACCGAATAGTATAACCCAACCCAAATCCGCACCTACTATATCTGCTACTGCTACAGGGCCAGGAGTAGGAGGAATAAATGCATGCGTGATGGCCAACCCAGCCAATAGCGGGATGCCATATAGAAGAATAGATTTCCCTGATTGCTTTTTTAAGGCATAAACTAAAGGTACCAAAATGATAAACGCTACATCAAAGAATACGGGTATGGCTACTAGAAATCCGGTAATTACCATTGACCAGCTTGCATTTTTAACTCCAAACTTGCGAAGCATATAATTGGCCAATGCCTGAGCACCTCCAGAGTGCTCCAAAAGGGCTCCGAAAATAGATCCTAACCCGACCACTGTGGCCACAAATCCAAGCGTGCCAGCCATGCCATTTTGTACGCTCTTAACAAGATCAATAGGAGGCAGTCCCGCCAATATACCCACCACAAGGCTGGTAATTAATAAAGCCAGAAAGGCTTGTATTCTCACCTTCATAATGAGGATGAGTAAGATAAATATTCCGGCACCAGCGGCCAGTATCAGTTGATAGTTAATCATCTAGTTTATGCAACACCTCAGAGGTGATTTCCTGCGGTGTTAAAGTGCCGTCTACAGTAATGCCATAGGTAGGCGGCTCTAAAGCTTTAAACTGAGAAGTTACAAGTTCTTTAGGCATAAAGTGTCCTTTTCTGCTCGTTACCCGGTCCTTTATCACTTCTCTGGGTACATCAAGGTAAACCCATTTTATGCTTTGGTCAGAATGGCTTTGTAATGTCTGTCTGTACTTTTCCTTGAGTGCACTGCACGCCAAAACTGCCCCATCTTTCTGTTGCCACTGAGGAATTTGCTCTGAAAGTTTCACCAGCCACTGCTGTCTGTCCTCATCAGTTAAAGGTATGCCATTAGACATTTTTTTGATGTTCTCGGTAGAATGAAAATCATCTGCGTCATAATATGGAATCCCTGTTTCCTTGCTCACCAGCTTAGCTATAGTAGACTTTCCGCTGCCTGTTACTCCCATTACAATTATTACCATGATTAAAGATAGATAAAATCATTAGGAATGACATTTTAATTTTTTTTTTACCCTGATACAACCTTTTTCATAAATTGGCCCCCTTTATAATAAACGCTCTCAAAAAATTACAAAAAGATCTAAAAGAGTAAAGATTGACTAGTTATACAGAACAAGAGATAGTTGAACTCTGCCTGAAGAATGACAGAAGGGGCCAAAAGCTGCTTTTTGATAAATACGCAAAGGCTATGTTCAATTTATCTTACAGGATTTCAAATGATTATGACCTGGCCAGCGACATTTTGCAGGAGGGTTTCATCGAGGTTTTCAGAAGCCTTAAAGGGTTTAGAGCTGAATCTACCTTAGGATCATGGATAAAGACTATCATGGTAAGGACTACACTGAGAAGGGTGAAGAAAGAAAATAACTTCGATACCCTGGATGTGAAAATACATGATAAGGTGATAGAGTGGCAGAATCATTTGGACTATCAGGATTTGGAAAATGCCATCAGATCATTGCCTTATGGTTATAGGGCTGTATTTCTACTGGTAGAAAAAGAGGGGTACAAGCATAAAGAGGTGGCAGAGATGCTGGGAATATCAGAAGGTACTTCCAAGTCGCAACTATGGAACGCTAAGAAATTACTTCAGAAAAAATTGAAAGTGTACAGGTATGAAAGAAATTAATAAAGAAGAGTTGGATAAGGCTCTGAATAGCCTGCCAGAGAGAAATATTCCTGTCAATAGTTGGGAAGAACTGAGTGCAACACTTGATTTTGAAGATGAGGTGAGCGAGAAGTTGCCAGATGTTCCTGAATACGCTTTCGATGGAGGTATTTGGAAAAATATCGAAGAAGAAATGGATAGGAGCGAAGGAAAGAAGGCTGCAAGAGGAATTCAAAGGTATTTTATTTATGCTACCTCGGTAGCGGCAGCCCTTGTAATCTGCTTCTATTTCTATAATCAAAACGAAACAAATGTGGATGTCAACATCACTTACAGCGAAGTGGCCATGGTGAAGGAGCCTGTGCTCGCTGCTGAAGAAAGTGATGGGGATGAAGCTTTGAAATATATTGAATATGTCTGTTCACTGCAGGTACAGACCTGTCAAAACCCGGAATTTAAGGCCTTACAATCTCAACTTACTGAGCTCAATGAGGAGATGAGTGAGCTAGATCAGATGCTTACTAATAATGCCGATAATCCCTATTTAATAAAGGCTAAAGGGAAAGTACAAACTCTGAAAGCCGATGTAACCAAAAAATTAATTTCAATTATCACATCATGAAAAAATATATCACCCTTCTCATTCTCACCTTAGGCCTGTGTAAAGGCCTTCGGGCTCAGGATGATATGGTACATGTGGTTACCAAAACAATACGAAAAGAAATGCCAGCTAGTGGTATTTCTAAGATAAATATTCAAGCAGAGAAGGCTCATGTTAAGGTTATTGGCTGGACAGGAAGCACTATAGAGCTAACGTTAAAGCTGATATCCAAGAATCAATCAAAAAGCCAGGCCGAAGCCGACTTGAAATATCATAACTATGGAATAGATAAAAACCAAGAGGTTTATAATTTCAGTAACGGCTTTGTAGTGAATGATAACCGATCAAAAATTCATAGCAGCTTATCTGCCGAGTATACTCTGAAGATGCCTCAAAATATAGCGTTATCATTGACTAATCTATATGGTGAAATCGATATTACGCATATGCGTGGAGGAGTAAATGCCAGCCTTAACTTCGGACAAATTAACCTCACAGATATAGAAGGCAATGTGCGAATTAAGACCTCCTATGGTGATGTTTTTGGTGAAAATCTGGATGTAAGTATGCGCTGTGAAGCTGATAAGGCTAATCTGAAGCTAAACCATGTAAAAGGTAAATATCAGATAGAATCAAGCTTTGGTAAGGTTGAGGTGCAAGCTGATAAAGGTCTCACCTTGTTCATAGTGCAGTCAAAAAACACCGAGGTGGAGTTAAGTTTACCTGCCTTCGAAACCTTTAATTATGATCTAAAAACATCTTATGGCAATATCCTTTTGCCATCTAAGTATGAGGGAATGATTGAAAAGAGCATTACTCAAAAGAAAGAATTTGTGAAATCATTTAACTCAGAGTTGAAGGTGAGTATAAGCACCACCTTCAACGACATTAAAATTCAACCTTATTCAACGTATTCAACCAACAAATAATGAAAAATATACTACTTACAATTTTGCTGATAATTGCCGTGAGCATACAAGCCTGGAGCCAGACTGAAGATGCTGAGATGAGTTATACTACGGAGACACAACCTGAGCATACTAAAAAAAGTGACAGAAAATATAGATACCTGGACAGAAAGTTTATTCCTGAAACATCAATGCTGAGATTGGGAGTGGAAACTACGGATTATAGTTTAAGTGCAGAATATTTAGAATATGAAAGGAAATTTGGTCTCACCAGCTCAGGTTTAGTTGGAGTTGTTTATAGTGGACAATACCAGTTAGAAAGAATAGCCGCGTATGGTGGTTATAGATATTTTTATAATCAGAAAAGAAAGATAGAGGAGGGGGAGCAGGCTAATAATCTTATAGGGTCATTTGTGGAAGGAAGAGTTTCCAGAGACCTTCATATAATTAGAAATTATACTGGAGACCCAAAGTTAACTTCTTATTCATTAGCATGGGGTATGCAACGTCGAATAGGTCGTTATGGATATTTTGGATTGAGTTTGGGGCCAGTGTATTCTCCTGATCGAACGTCCAGTGTTAATTTCAGTGGCTATGACTACAGATATAAAAGAGAAGTTAAAAACCGCTTCGACTTCAATGTGAATTTAAGACTGGCTTTTGCGATTGGAGATAGAAGTAAGAGCCGAAACTCAGATATTCCTTATTCAAAAGTGGTAGAAAATAGGTTAAGTGATTTTACTAATCAGCTGAGTGAAGAAAAAACCATGTTTAAAATTGGAATCAACAACTTTGATTTTCAAGAATGGAGATATTCCATGACTAATCAAATTGGTGTAGAGCATAAGATTATGCCAGTACTTTCAATTTTTGCAGAGTTGGATATTGAGCATAGAGCTATTTATTTGGAAGATTATCCTCTTAATGGTGGTTATGTAAAGTTGGATGGAAGTGTGAGTGTTCGTTATTACTATTCTTTAATGAAAAGGATGCGGTTAGGTAAAAGTGGTAATAATTTTTCAGCGAATTATGTAGCGCTGAGTGTCGGAGATATTGTACTAAAAGACTCTGATCCCTATCGCTACAATTCTGGACCTTCTTTTATGGCGCAGTGGGGGGGTGCAAAGAACATTTGGAAAGAGGTTCTACATAGATACAAACGTAGGATTAGGGCCTCAGGACGGAAGTCTTTTATTTGAAACATCGTTGACGATTGGTTTGAGATTTTAATAGATTAGTACACACAAAAAATGGGTGTCAATTTATTTGACACCCATTTTTTATGTGTTTAGATCTATCTACTTAATAGCCGGAACAATCATTCTGTTCGTAGTGACTTTTCTGTCTATAGATGATTTACTCATTATGCTAAAATTAGCTAGAACTC
Organism: Fulvivirga ligni; assembly: GCF_021389935.1. Classification (NCBI taxonomy): domain Bacteria; kingdom Pseudomonadati; phylum Bacteroidota; class Cytophagia; order Cytophagales; family Fulvivirgaceae; genus Fulvivirga; species Fulvivirga ligni. The sequence continues at coordinate 4,883,332 of NZ_CP089979.1, read as the reverse complement.
TACGGCTTGCCCCAATTCTGCCATTGGTGCTGCCTGCTCCAATTAATTCTAAGGCTCTTGCGAATAATGTCTCATCAACATTACCTAGTGGGATTAGAATATCATCAAATTCGTCTATATTATTATCACCTAGTGGGGTAAATCCGTTTTCATAATCAGAAAAGCCTTGGCTGTTCTCTATTCTTGAAATGATAGGTAGTAATCCATAATTGTTGTCAGGATCTTCATCATCTTCTATCAGCGTAGAAGCTACATTTTTACCTACAGTGGTTTCACCAATGATAGTTACATTCATGTATGGATCTAATCCGTTAATAATCAGCTCGCTAGCAGAAGCAGTATGTCCACTGACAAGTACATATAGGTTATTTCCGATTAGGCTACCTATATTATCACTTTTGCTTTTAAAGCGGGTGTTAAGAATGGCGTCAGCATCAGGCTGGCTCTCAAAATAGTTTTGATATAAATCATTATACGAGCTGCTGTAAAAGATGTCATCTGTGTCTACGTCAGGAGCAATTAAGCTTGCCAGATTAACTGCCGAAGAAACAGATCCTCCACCATTATATCTTAAGTCTAAGATTAGATCCTGAATTCCTTCACTTTTGAACTTACTGAAAATGGCATCCATCTCATCATCATAAGCTTTATTGCTTCCCGGAGAGAAGAAATTGTATATATAATATCCAATCTTCCTGTTATCAATAGTATACACTGAATCCATAAAGTTAGGGTTCTCTTCATAAACTACTACGTTTAGATTAACATTACCCTTAACCTCATAACCTCCTAAACCTTCATTATATCGCTCGTAAGTAGCGGTGTGGTTTTCATAAACCTCGGGCACTAAAGTTCTGTAGTTGTCTAAAGTTATAGTAGAGCCGTTAACTTTCGAGATAAGGTCACCTCTCTTGAAGCCTGCCTGAGAAGCAGGTGAATTTGGTTTAACATATACAATTAACATTACTACATCTGTAGAGCTACGTTGCAGTAATTGAAATTCATAACCAGCTTCTTTGGTTACACCATTCAGTTGGTTTTGAAGCTCTTCCCAGTCTTCATATATCACCGAAAATCTATCTCCAGAGTAAAGTAAAGATTCGAAAAATTCTGTTGGTTCTAAGCTATTGTCCGGGGAGCTTGGTATTTGATCAGTCCATAAGTAAGCTTCGTCCATTACATTGTAAATCCAGTTATTTATCTCTAAATAAGGGTTTTCAGGATCATCATCCCCGCAAGATGATAAGGTAAAGAGTACTCCAAATACAAATAGAGTTCTTAAAAGGTATGTTTTATAATCTTTCATATATATAGAATTATCAAAAGGCTTAAGCATAACGCTATTTTAAATTAAATGATTCTTAACTCCTAATTCTTTCAATAAGCAGCTTTATAATTTATATCAATGGTGATTTCTGTTACTTCATTGCTCTTTACAACCACAGGATTAATGTAGCCCTCACCATCAAAAATACTGGCAAATAGACCGTCTTCTTCTTTAGTGAATACCGAGTATTTCCCAGGAGGTAATGATATAACGAACTTTCCTTTATCGTCGGTTTTTATTTTGCCTGCAAGGTCTGAGTTTACAGCGCTAAACAGCTGCCCTTCGCGTTCTGTGTCAGTACTTTTCACAGCCTTGTAAATGTAAATCTCTCTTTCTACACCTTTTTTACCTTGAACACTTTTTTCAGGACCAGGCATCATGTTGCCTTCGCTCCAATATACTGTGCCCTGCAACCCTTGAGTTACTTGTGCAGGGGTATGACAGCAAATCATGCAACAGCTAAATAATAGCAGAAAGAGGTGATATAATCGATTCGTCATAAATCAAATCTAAAATAAAAAATCCGAACAGTTTGAGCTGCCCGGATTTTTAATTGTGGAATTGTATTAGCTTAGTTATTACTCTTCTATAACTTCAGGATCACCTTTATATTTTACTTTACTGGCAAAATTTTCTTCTTTTTTTAGTTGCTGAGTTACAAAAACCTTAGCAGAAGAAGCTCCTTTAGCTACCACGTCAGCAGTTTTTAGTTCGTAGTTGTCAGCATTAAGATGAGATGCACCTTTAAGTTCTGCAGAAAGGTTGTCACCATTACCACTTATTTGAGCCTCAGATGCACCAGATAGTTCCAGATCTAAGTCCTGAATATGCATGTCAGAAAATTCTGCAAAAGATGCTCCACTTAAGTCTATCGCTAGCTCAGGCTGCTCAAAACCTTCCATGTATATTTTGGCAGCACTACTTGCTTCTAGGCTTTCTATACCAGGGCTGAAAATGGTAATTCTGATGTCATCTCTATCAAAATCGTGCAAATCGAATTTATCATCCTTTTCATAGGCTATATAAAGCTGACCTTCGTCTACATAAACCTCAGTTTTCTCTTTATCTTTTTCTGGAGCCATAACTCCCACTTTATAAGCGTCTGACTTTACTATTCTTACTAAGAAAGGACTACTTACTTTGATGGAATTAAAGCTGGAGAACGTGTAGAACTTATCAAAGTTGCTATCATCTCTATCCGATACTGTATTCTGTTTTGCACCACTTTCTTCAATGGGAATTACCTGTTCCTCAGGACAGTCTAGGCATGTTAAGGTGCCGTTTTCATCAAACATCAGCGTACGGTCTTGCCCGTCATATATGCTGTAGCCTGATACATATGGAATATTCCTGATGATGTGTCTTAAGTCATCATCTACCTTAAACTTCTGGTTATAAGGTATGTATAACACCATTGATAATTTTTGCTCATGAAAAACACTCTTTCTATCAAACTGAATACTTGAATCAAATATTAAAGTTGAATCATTTTTCAACACTTCGTAGGTAACGTCTTTGGTGTTTTCAATGGCCTCTTGTCGGGACCTTCCTCTAGCCCTAAAAGTCTGCTCTAATTTATAATTAGCCCCTTCATAGCCACGAATGGTCAACCTGGTTTCATCATAATCGTCCAAACCTACTTCATTCAATTCCAGGATGGCTGTTTTGCCTTCAAAATCATATACTATTTCCTCTTCACGTTCACCACGCTCTTTGAATTCAAAAGCTATTTCAGTTATGCTGGTAGAAACTAATATTCCACTTACAACAAAGAGGGCAAATAGAGACCAACCGGTGGCAGCCGAGAAGATAATTCTCTTGGCTATTACGGATGAACCCAACAGAATTAGAAAAACTGAAGGTATGGCCAAGGCAAAGAAACCGAACAGTGCTGTATACGGAGGTATAAGGTTTAAAAAGGGATCTATGGGTACATCTAACCATACACCCCAGTTATAAAGCCCAAGACTCACTCCAAGTAATACTACAAATGAAAGGGCCGTTGACACACCGGTAAGGATGAACAATACACCTACTGCTACTCTGATAAATTCTACTATGAAAGTGAGAATTGGTCCCAATACCTTTCCTAATCCATTCAAGATAGCTGCAATGAGCCTGAAAGGGAACAGTAGTATCTTTACAAAGATGTTTTCCTCGCTACCCTCTACGTTAAGGCTTTTTTTTATATTGGATTCTATGTTATGCAGCGTAACAGGCTCACCTTCCATTTGCACTTTATCAGTGATAGATCTGGCTTCAGGCAGGATAATCCATAATATAATATAGATAAGTGCTCCGGAACCAAAAGCAATAGTAGTAGCTATGAAAATCAATCTTATTACAGCGGCATCCACACCAAAGTAGGTAGCCACACCGGAAGATACACCACTAATGACTTTGCCATCAGGGTTTCGGTACATCTTTTTGATCTTCTGGTCTTCCTTCAGATCATATTTTTCTGGCAGTACAATCCATAATATGATGTAAGCCAATGCGAAAATACCATAACTACCAATGGCCACAATGATCAACAAGAGTCTTACCCATAATGGATCGATTTTGAAATAATGGCCTATACCAGCGCATACTCCGCCAATTACTCTTCTTTTGGAATCTCTGTAAAGCTTTTTGGTGCCAATATCATCCCAGCCGCTAGATGAGCTGGATTGAGATGATCTCTCATAAGTTCTATTTTCTTCGGAGAAATCCTGCTCTTCATCTTCTACAGCCTGGAAATCTTTGATGCTACCCATGGTGGCCATAAGTGCCTCCACATCTTCTGCTATGATGATCTGCTTTTCTTCGTTAAGTTTAGATAGAAATATCTCTGCTATTCTGCTTTCTATGTCAGCTATAATTTCCTGGCTGCCGTCGAAGGTGGCAAAATATTTATTGATGGAATCAAGATAGTCGCGCAGACGCTCGTAAGCATCTTCTTCTATGTGAAATATTATCCCACTTATATTTATGCTTATATTCTTTTTCATCGGTTTGAGTTTTTAATCTTGAGTTGTGTTGTTGTTATCGTCGTTGTTTTCTTCAGAGTTCTCCTCTTTTTTCTTAGATGTAATCAGTTGGGTGGACTTGACCAAATCCTGCCATGTAGTATCTAAGCTATCAAGAAAAGATGATCCCTGCTCTGTAAGTGTATAATATTTACGAGGAGGGCCTGAGTTTGATTCAACCCATTTGTATTCTACCAAACCAGCTTTGCGGAGTCGTGTAAGCAGGGGATAAAGCGTGCCTTCCACAACCATGATTTTTGCAGTGGTGAGTTCTTCCAGCATGTCGGAGGCATAAACTTCACCCCTGGAGATAATGTGCATGATGCAGTATTCTAGGATACCTTTGCGCATTTGCACCTGTGTATTTTCCAGTTTCATATTTATTTTGAGTTTTGACCTACACAAGTATACGGCAAAGTACTATGTATGGCCAAGTACTAAGTAAAAAATATTAGCTTGTATAGTAAAATTCATCACTAGTTTATATTTTTTATTGATTAAAGTAAAATTATGGCGTTTTAAACAAGAATTTATGGCTTATAAATCCAAATAAGATTAGTGTATTAGATGGAGTATTTATATTTTTAGGTCTCTGTTTTTGGTATAATTGACTAAGGTATTCGGGGTTATTGATATGAGATTATCCATCTGTTTGGTGATATTTTTTGGAGTGCAGTTGATAGGGTATGGGCAGAGTTCACCCAAATACAGTAATGAATTTTTATCTATTGGAGTAGGAGCCAGAGGCCTGGCTATGTCCAAAGCACAAGTAGCCGTTGTAAATGACGTTACCTCAGGCTACTGGAATCCTGCCGGACTTTTAAATATTACCGAACAATATCAAGGGGCACTTATGCACGCTGAGTATTTCGCAGGTATCGCCAAATACGATTATGCAGCTTTCGCCACACCTATAGATTCCATGAGTCACCTCGGAGTTTCAATCATAAGATTCGCCGTGGATGACATACCTGATACGCGCTTTCTTTATGATGCTAACGGTGCCATTAATTATGATAATATAAGATTTTTCTCGGCTGCTGATTATGCATTTTTATTTACTTATGCCCGGGAACTGGCTTTGATCAGGGGCCTTAGGGTTGGGGCTAACTTTAAAATTATACACAGGGTAGCCGGTGATTTTGCTACGGCCTGGGGCTTTGGATTAGATGCCGGGGCTCAACTTACCAGGGGCAAATGGGAGCTGGGTCTTATGCTCAGAGATGTAACGGGTACATTCAACTCCTGGTCTCATAACTCAGAGCTGGTGGTAGATGTGTATACGCAGACTGGGAATATCATACCTGAAAACTCTACCGAAGTGACCCTTCCAAAGGCTATTCTGGGTGTAGGCCGCTATATGTCGGTAGCCGAAAATTTTGGTATCCTGGCTACTCTGGACTTGATAACCACATTCGATGGTAAGAGAAATACCGCCATCAAATCTGATTTTGCATCTATAGACCCTGCTATTGGCATTGAACTAGATTATAAAAAAATCGCTTATCTAAGATTAGGAGCCGGAGATGTTCAGGAAATCAAAGATTTTGATGGATCGACCAGTAAAACTTTCCAGACCAATTTTGGCCTGGGGGTGAAGGTGAAAGAGATTTCCATTGACTATGCTCTGACAGATATTGGAGATCAGTCAGAGTCATTATACTCGCATGTTTTTTCTATTAAAGCCAGCTTGAATAAAAAATGATAAAGAGGCTTATTTATATGGTGATTTTAGTTGCTGTGTCTGCTACAGTTCAGGCCCAGAACTATGGTAATGAGTGGATTGATTTTAATAAGCAATACTATAAAATTCCGGTGGCAGAGGAGGGTATGTACCGTATTACATATGCAGATCTGCAAAGTGCAGGTTTTCCGGTAAACGCTGTGGATCCCAGACGCTTGCAACTTTTCCATCGAGGTGTTGAGCAAGCAATCTATGCTCCTGGTCAGGGAAATGGAGTTTTTGAAAGTGGTGAATATATTGAGTTCTACGGACAAAAAAACGATGGAACCCTGGATAAAAAACTTTATCAGCCTGAAGCAGCGCAACCTCATAATTACTATAATATCTATTCTGACACTACCGCTTATTTTCTAACCTACAATCTGACACCTGTCACTGGTAAACGAATGAGCCTTTTCTCAGAGAATAACATCGGAGGTTTACCGGCACAAGCTGCTCATAATCAAACGGATTTAAATATTAACACCAATCAGTATTCTCCAGGTAGAAGTTTCAACTCAAGAGATGTTACTCAATACACTTACTTTGATTATGGTGAAGGGTGGACTGGCACCATGATTCAGGAAGGGCAGCAGGTGAATTATTCCTTTTCATCTATCCAGAATGCTGTAACCTCCGGAGCGGGAAACCCCAAAATAGAAGTGTTGCTCACCGGCAGAGATAATGTAACGCACGTTGTTGAGATCTTCGTAGGTCCGAACACTGCCACTCTGCGCTCATTAGGAACGGCACAATGGTCACAGTATAATTCCTATACTTTTCAGTCAGACATCAACTGGACGGATATTAACTCAGGTTCACTCACCATTCAGGTAAGATGCCTCGGGTTTAATGGAACCAATGACAGAATAAGTACTGCATATACTAAGCTCATTTATCCTCAGACTTATAATATTCAGAATGCTAATACTAAAAAGTTAAGATTAAATACTGTAGTGGCCGGCAAGGCCTATATTGATTTATCTAATGTGCCAGCTGCCCCACATTTATATGACATTACCGACCCTGATGATGTGAGAAGAATAGGCTTCAATACTTCTGGTAGCACCATCAATGCAATTGTAGATGGTGCTTCATCGGCTAGAACAATTTGGTTTAACGGAAATGACTATCTCACACCAGTGTTATCAAAGGTCAATTTTACTAATATCAATGCGGCGAATTATGATTACATCATCATTAGTAATCAGGTTTTGCGCAAGCCTGTAGGCAGTGTTGCGGATCCAATACAGGAATATGCAGATTATCGTGCCTCAGCCGAAGGTGGGGGCTTTAATCCATTGGTGGTCAATGTAGATCAACTTTATAATCAGTTCAATTACGGGGAAACCAGTGCCTTGGGAGTTTATAATCTCATGGAGTATTTAGTAGATAATGGAGATCCTAAATTCCTCCTATTGGTTGGTAAAGGTCTTTCTCCTTCAGCTAATTTCCATAGAAATGTAAATGGCTATTTTAATGTGACCAAGCTGGGTATTACTTACCAGATTAGAGATCTGGTGCCATCAGCAGGTGAGCCGGGAGCGGATATGGCTTTCACGGCAGGTTTAGGCAGCAGTGTTTATGAGCCTGCGGTGCCCGTAGGTAGAATTCCAGCGGTGAACCCGGTGCAAGTCTTGAACTATCTTAATAAGGTGAAGGAGACCGAGGCTTTAACTTATGATGCACTGTGGAAGAAAAAGTTACTTCACCTTAGTGGTGGATTTACGGTGGCAGAGCTTTCGCTATTTAGAACTTATACCAATGGCTTTGAGAATATTGCAGAAGACGATTACCTGGGAGGAAATGTAAAGACTATCAGTAAGGAGACTAACAGCTCTGTGGAGCTTATCAACGTGGCTGATGAGGTGAACGACGGTCTTAACTTGATTACCTTTTTCGGGCATTCGGCCCCTTCTGTTACTGATATTGATATCGGTTTTGTTACAGATCCTGTTTTAGGATATAATAATCCTGGCAAATACCCGGGCTTTCTAATCAATGGATGTAATGCTGGCCAGTTTTATAATGTCAATATTCTATTTGGTGAAGATTGGATTTTAGCGGCTGATAAAGGAGCCATTAGTTTTATTGCTAACAGTTCATATGGCTTTTCGGATAGACTTAGGAAATATTCAGATACCTTCTACGCCACTGCTTATGCAGATTCTGTATTCATCAATAAGTCAATAGGCGAGGTACAGAAAGAAGTGGCTTTACGATATATGGATGGCGCTGCTGAAACGCCCACCAACATCACTCAAATACAGCAAATGGTGCTTTTGGGTGATCCTGCTGTTCGTCTTTTTGCAGCGAATAAACCTGACTTTGAGATCAATGATGATAATGTGTATGCAGAATCATTTTCTGATGAACCGATATCTGCACAATTGGACTCATTCGCTATTAAGGCCATTGTTAGAAACTTTGGCAGAACTACCACTGATTCTTTAAGGGTGCACGTAACACGCACGCTAAGTGATAACTCCATCACAGAATATGATTCTATATTTCCAAGTGTTCATTTTCAGGATACTCTGATTTTCATTATTGATAATCAAATTCCTAATGCGGCTGGCAATAATCAGTTTACGGTGGAGGTAGACTATTTTAATGAGATAGATGAGCTGGAAGAAAGTAATAATATTGGCACTCTAAATCTTTTCGTGCCCCTTTTTGGTACTAAGAACCTCTTCCCGGTTAATTATGGTATAGTGAGTTCGCAGCCTGTAGAGATAGTAGTTCAGGCTAGTGATCTGCTTTCAGAGCAGCGAGAATACATCATAGAATTGGATACCAGCAGCACTTTTAATAGCCCTTTTAAAAAGCAGCAGATTGTGCAGGCAAAGCTATTAGCAAGCTGGCAGACCACATTATTGTCAGATGTCCCTGCTAACGATAGTACGGTGTATTATTGGCGGTCTAAGTTTTCTACACCACTGGAAGGAGAAAGCAGTGAATGGGTGAATAGTAGCTTTACTTATATTAAAGGTAGTCCTAATGGGTGGTCTCAAAGCCAATTTCCTCAGCTACAGCATAATCTATTAGAGGGCCTTGAGCTGAATGAGTCAGGGAAAAGAATAGAGTTTGAAAGCAATACCATTACAGCCTTTGTGAAAACTTATGGTTCAAGCAGCGGAACTGGCGTGAGTGATGTTTCACTTCGCTTAAATGGTACGGAGTATATTATTAACAATGGTTATTTATGTAGAAACAATACTATTGCTGCAGTAGCCTTTGATAAGAATACCACGGTGCCTTATTTAGCTATTGGTAGCAGTAAAGGCTGTGGTCGACAGCCGCAGGTGATTAATAACTTCAGGTTTGCTGAGCTTGAATCAGGCAACGATGATCTGATAGAATATATAGATAATGTAAATGATGGTGACTCGGTGATCTTTTTCACCATTGGTAATCCAAGTCTGGCTTCATGGTCGGCTAATGTACGTAGTAAACTGGAAGAAATAGGTGCCTCTGCGGCGGATTTAGCTACTCTCCAAAATGGCGAGCCGATGATTTTGGCTGGAAAGAAAGGAGCTGCGCCAGGTACTGCTACTATGTTTACCACCTCTGCTACTCCTAAAAATGAGCAGGAACTCTTCACTGACCTTACAGTAACTGGAGTTTTTTCATCCGGAAATATGTCTTCGACCATAGTGGGACCTTCAGTAAACTGGCAGAGCCTTCAGGCATTTATCAGCTCCCCGGATATGCCAGCTACCGATGTGAACGGCATAGATGTTTATGGTCTTACTTTAGATGGAAACGAGATGCTCTTGAAAAGTAATCTACCTATGGGAGTTACTTCATTAACAGATATTAATGCCAGCCAATATCCGCAATTAAAACTGGTGCTTAAAACTGAAGATAATGATAACCTTACTGCTGCCCAGCTGGTGAAGTGGGAGGTATATTATGATGGCGTTCCTGAAGGGGTATTATTACTTCCTGATGACGCAGGAACGGCCTTAGAAAAAGCCGAAGGTGATAGTTTTGAATCTACATATGGATTTAAAAACATATCTACTTTCAGTTATGCAGATTCCGTGAAGGTATCTTATAGCCTTTTTAATAACGCTACCAGAACAACGACCAGCTACGAGAAAAAAATTGCCGCTCCAGAGCCCGGAGACACTACCAGATTTAACCTAGACATTCCCACTTTAGGGCAAGTGGGAGATAATAATTATAACCTGTTTGTCAATCCTTATGATCAGCCGGAGCAGTATTATGACAATAACATTTTTAATCAGTCAAAATACATTAAAGTGATTGAGGATAATATTAATCCACTGATAGACGTAGCCTTCGACGGCCAGTATATTTTAGATGGAGATATAGTATCGCCCACACCACTTATATCCATTAGGTTGAAAGATGAGAATCAGTTTTTATTTAAATCCGATACCAGTAATATGAACATATTCCTGAAAAGGCCTTGTGAAACCTGTGTCTTTGAGCGTATAGCTTTCTCTTCAAATCAAATAGAATGGTATCCTGCTGATGATAAGAATGAGTTTAACATTGAATATAAGCCTTCAAAACTGGATGACGGTATTTATACTTTAAGAGTAGATGCTGAAGATGCTAGTGGAAATAGCTCAGGAACAGAGCCTTATCAAGTGAATTTTGAGGTGATCAACGAATCTTCTATCACGCATTTCTACCCTTATCCGAATCCGTTCTCATCTAAAACCCGATTTGTATTTACTTTGACAGGTAGTGAGATACCCGATCAAATCAAAATTCAGATCATGACTGTGTCTGGTAAAGTGGTGCGTGAGATTACTCAGGATGAGCTAGGAGCCATTCATATTGGTAATAATATATCGGACTTTTCCTGGGATGGAAGAGATGAATTTGGAGATCAGTTAGCTAACGGAGTTTATCTTTACAGGGTGCTGATCAACCAAAATGGTCAGGCCATGGAGCATAGAGAAACTTCTGCTGATAAGGCCTTCAAACATGGCTTCGGAAAGCTCTATATTCTGAGGTAAGCCCCCCGAAATGGGTGATATTGTAAAATAGTTTAAATTTCCAGAAAATTAACCTCACCTTAATGTCCACGACTCTACGTCTGAAGATAATAGTAGTTCTATGCCTTCTTTCATTAGCTCAATTCGCTTCTGGACAGTCATATAATTTTATAAAATTTGGAATAGAAGATGGTTTGGCTCATGAGAAGATTATGGATATTCATGAGGACCAGTTTGGAAACTTATGGATAGCGACACTTGGAGGTGGGATCTCAGTTTTTAATGGATTAGAATTTAAAAACATCACCATTAAAGATGGCTTGTCGAGTAATTATGTAAGGAATCTGGCGGTAGATGATGATGGTAATGTCTGGGCTGCAACCGCTAATGGCATATCCAGGTTTAATGGCAGGGAAATCACTACTTTTTTAACCATAGAAGGTATAGATCAGAATAATTCTATCAATGCCATTGCTGTCGGTGCCGAAGGTGATGTCTGGTTCTCAGCACCTGAAGGCGGCGTAGGCAGAATAGATCATAGAACTAATGAAATTACTACCTATGAACTGCCCAATGCATTGCCTAATGACAAGGTGATATCAATAGCACAAGCAGCTGATGGCAGCATATGGTGTATATCTACCATCAGAGGCCTTTTCAAATTCAACGGACAATCATTTGAAAGTGTGATCAATAACGCCAAGTTCAACGGCTATTTACTTTCTATATATGTAGATGATGACGGCTTATTATGGCTTGGCTCCAATAAAGGCCTTCTTAAGTTCAACCCATCTAAACCAGCGGTAATTGATGACTTTTTTAGTCCGCTTAATAATGTATTTATCAAATATGCCAGGGTACATGATCCAAAAAGCTTCTGGGTAATCTCTGCTTATGGTGTCTTGCAGTATGACAATGGCCGAGTAAATAACTTTCAGAGTAGTCATGGATTTTCTTCGGTGGGCGTAAACGCATTGTATGAAGATAGAGAAGGCACACTTTGGGTTGGGACTGATGGAGACGGCATTTATAAATTATCCAATCAAATTTTCATTAAATACGATAGCAGGCATGGCCTTGACGATCATACTGTTACGTCCATTACCAAGGATGCAGACGGAAATCACTGGTTTGGAACCAACGGTGGAGGCATAGCTAAATATTCGGGGGAGAAGTTTGAGTATTTCACAGTAAAAGAAGGACTTTCAAGTTCTTATGTTTCAAGTATTGCGGGTGATTCTAAAGACAACATTTATGTAGGCTCAAGATCAGGATTGAGCATATTTCAAAGCGGGCAATTCACCAACCTCGATGTTTCTGATGGACTAATCTTCAATTCTGTGAGGTGTATTTATGTAGATTCTCAGGATAAGGTCTGGATAGGCACAGTAAACGGACTAAGTATATATGATGAAGACGGTTTTACAAATTACAGTACAGAGGAGGGACTAAGCAGTAATACCATCTGGAATTTTTATGAGCCCTCGCCAGGTAAGGTGCTGGTGGTGACCAGGCAAGGCATGTCAGTGTTTGAGAATATGAAGCTGGTAGGCAGCTACACAGATCCTGATGTATTTGGCAAAAGGATCAATATGATGATAGAGGATAAGTGTGGTAACTATTGGGTGGGTTATTCAGGGCATGGACTCTTAAAAGTGTCAGCTGATGGTAAGAATAAGGTGAGCATTACCTCCGAAGAGGGCCTTAATTCTGATCTTATTTATAATCTAATCTTTGATAGCTCAGGAAACCTAATTGTAGGTAATGAAAGGGGAATTGATAAGCTGTTTCTAAGTGAGAACTGTGAGGTGAAAAGGATCAAAAATTATGGCAGTACCGAAGGGTTTGCAGGTATTCAGACCATCCATAATGCCGTGTTTAAAGAGCAGGATGGCTGCATTTGGTTTGGTAATCCTCATGGCGTGTTTAAGTATCAACCCGGCAAAGAATATCCGAATAAAGTGGAGCCGGTCACTTATATCAGAGGACTTAAGCTCTTTTATGAAGACGTTCAGTGGGAGAGTTATGTGGATAGCACGAGCAGTTGGTTCAGTTTACCTATAGATTTGAAGCTTCCGCATAAGGATAATAATGTTATAGTAGAATACTTTGGGAATAGCCTGAATAATCCGGAAGGAGTAACTTATAGGTTTAGGCTTTTAGGACTGGAGAAAGAATGGTCGCCTATAACTAAAAAGAGAGAGGCCGTGTATACTAATCTTTCGCCAGGACAATACACTTTCCAGGTGAAAGCGGCCAATAGCGACGGAGTTTGGAGTGATAAGTCTGCGTCGATCTCCTTTGAAATAATTCCCCCTTTTTGGCAGGAGTGGTGGTTCTTCATTGTAATTGCCGTGCTGCTAGGTATAGCGCTAAAGTTATATCAGGATTATCGTATCAGGGCTAACCTGAATAAGGTGCTTACCATTGAACGCATCCGTTCAGAAGAGCTGGTGAAGGTGAGAAAGAGAATGGCCCGTGATTTTCATGATAATATGGGGAATCAGCTGGCCAGCATTACGGTATTTGTAAACCTGATCAGTCTGAAACTTAAGGATAAGTCTAAGGAGGTCGATGAGCTACTTAAGAATATTGAAAAGCACACTAAATCCCTTTTTAATGGTACTAAAGACTTCATTTGGTCTATTGATCCTGAAAGTGATAACTTAAATGAGGTGTACACTTACATTAAGGATTTTGGTGAGGAACTATTTGAAAATACGCCCATAGAATTCTATTCAGATGCCTCGGAATTGGAAGGAAAACATCTGTCTTTGCCCTCAGGTTGGTCTCGACAAATTGTGCTCATTTTTAAGGAGGCTATGACCAATGCTTTGAAACATTCAGGTGCTGCTGAGGTGCATTTGAATGTAAACCAAAATAAAAATGATTTCGTAATAACTTTTATGGATGATGGATGCGGCATCGACCATGAATGCATCAAAAAATCTAATGGCCTTAAGAACATGAAGGCCAGAGCTTCTCAGATAGATTGTACCGTAGAGATGAGTACCATGGGAAATGGTAAGGGGTGTCTGATTTTATTCAAAGGAGATATACAATCGGAACTTAATATAAATAGTATAAAAATGTAACAAGCAAAAACAACAACAACATGAGTTATTTTAGGTCAAGAATTGTCATTGTAGAGGATAATGACGCGGTAAGAGAGGGATTTTCTTTAATCATCAACAGTGTAAGTAACTATTTTGTGGTTAATACATATGATAATGCGGAAGATTGTATCAAAAACCTTAAAAAGGATAAGCCGGAGATAATATTGATGGATTTAGAGCTTCCAGGCATCAATGGTATAGAAGCTATTTCTATCATAAAGAAAAAGAACCCGGTAATAGAGATATTAGTGAACACCATCTATGAAAATAGCGAGTTAGTTTTTCAGGCTTTATGCGCTGGAGCTTCGGGATATATTACAAAGAATACCTCCCACTCAGAACTATTAGATGCTATAGATGAGGTCACAAAAGGGGGAGCCCCAATGAGCAGCAAAATTGCTAAGCTGGTGGTGAACTCGTTTCAGAAGAATCCCAATTCTCCTTTATCTCCCCGAGAGACAGAAGTGCTTGAGCTTCTGGCCAAAGGTAAAAGCTATAGCATGATAGCACAGGAGCTGTTTATAACTAAGGAAACGGCCAAATCTCACATAAAAAATATCTACTCAAAACTTCAGGTGAATAGTAAATCGGAGGCCATAGCTAAGGCCACCAAAGAGAAGCTGATTTAGCTTTTTAGCCTTCATATTATCACCAAGTTTGCGTGAAATTTAATCCCCCAAATTCAATAATTATGGGGGATTTTTATTGAAAGCTGTTTAGTGACCTTTGAATCAAAGTGCCACTCTTTGCCATTCTCTCACAGTGGTAAGAAAAGCACTGGTTTTTCAATTATAACATAAACAGTAAAATATGAAGAAGTTTTTACTATGTAGTTTTGTTTTGATATTCGCGATAGGGGTCTCCCATTCGTGGGCTCAGGAGAAGACGGTTACCGGTAAGGTAACATCCCTGGATGAGGGTACTGCTCTGCCAGGGGTAAACGTAATTTTAAAAGGGACTACTAAAGGTACGGTAACAGATATTGATGGTAATTATTCCATTTCCGTGCCTGAATCTAATGGCGTACTTGTATTCACATTTATCGGCCTGCAGTCTCAAGAGGTAGAGGTAGGAGCTCAGTCTGTTGTAGATATTCAAATGGCTTCTGATGTACAGCAACTCAGTGAGGTAGTGGTAATTACTGCTATTGGGGTTGAAAAGGAAGGCAGAAAGCTAGGTTATTCCGCTACATCAGTTAATACTGAAGAGCTAACTCAGGCAAGAACTTCCAGCGTACTAAGTTCATTACAAGGTAAGGTGGCTGGTGCTCAAATATCCGGTAGTTCCGGTGCTCCAGGATCATCTAATAAGGTGATAATCAGAGGTTTTACATCCCTCAGTGGGGGTAATAATCCGCTCTATGTGGTAGATGGTGTACCTGTAAATAACTCGTTCACAGGTAACAGCTCACTTAGCGGAGCTTCTGACTTTGGTAATCGTATCAATGATATTAACCCTGAAGATATTGCCTCTGTAACCGTACTAAAAGGTGCTGCGGCAAGTGCGCTTTATGGTTCTCGTGCGGCGGCAGGTGTTATCATCATTACTACTAAAAACGGTAGTGGAGCAGCTAAAAGAGGAAAGAAAGCTGAAATTACAGTGGCCTCTTCAGTGGTTTTTGATAACGTACTTAAACTGCCTGATTTCCAAAACGAAAGAGGTCAGGGGTTTTATGGTTCTACCAGAGACTATCTTACAGAGAATACCAGTTGGGGCTCTAAGTTTACAGGTGAGGATCAGCCTTGGGGTAATATTGTAGATAACCAGCAAAGGGTTAAGCCGTATGCTGCCCTGGAGGATAATGTGAAAGAGTTTTTTGAAACAGGAAAGACGTTTTCTAACTCCGTGGCACTGCAAGGGGGCAATGATAAGTCCAATTACTACCTATCATACTCTAATGTAGATGCCGATGGTATTATGCCTACCGATGTGGATTCTTATTTAAGAAACACTATTGCCGTAAGAGGGGCTTCTCAACTTTCTGAGAAATTCAAGAGCTCAGCATCTGTAAACTATGCCAGAACCAAATCAAGCTTTGTACCGACAGGGCAAGGGTCCACGGTATATAATAACGTGCTTCAGACGCCTAGAGACATTCCATTGTTAGAACTTCGTGATATTGATAATAAGTTCAATAATCTTGATAACTACTATTCACCATTTACCATTAACCCATGGTATGTGTTGAAAAAGTTTGGCTCTAAAGCTACTATTGATAGGTTTTATGGTAATGTAGAGACCACATACCAAGCTACTGACTGGATATCTCTTACGGCCAGAGTAGGTACCGATGTGGCTCGAACAGAGTGGGAGCAATGGCAGCCCAAGGCTACCGTGGTAGGCGCTAACAGTAGCAGTACAAACCCTGGTAATTATAGCATTCAAACTTTATACACCAGAGAGTTTAATACTGACATTTTGCTGAACATTAACAGGGATCTTACTCCTGATTTAAATCTTGGCGTAATGCTAGGCTATAACATTAACCAAAGGCAATCTATTAATCATTTCACCCAAATTAATGATTTGGTGATTCCAGAGTTTTACAACATTACGAACACAGCTAACACACCCACAGCCACCACAACAGAAAACTTGAGGAGGTTATACGGTGCTTATGGACAGGTAGACCTCGCCTTTAAAGATTACCTATTCTTAACGGCTACAGCCAGAAATGACTGGTCATCTACCTTGCCAAAGGAAAATAGATCATTCTTTTATCCTGGTGTAAATCTTGGATTGGATGTTACCTCAGCTTTAAGCTTGGAAAGCAATGTTTTGTCATATCTGAAATTGAGAACAGCTTGGGCTAAAGTAGGTAAAGATGCTGATCCATATAGCGTAAAATCAGTGTTTGTACAATCTGATCAGACTGATGGATTTATCAATCTGAGCTCACCAATAGCGCAAAGCATAGCGGCTTATGAAGTGAGTAATGTGATAGGAAACCCCAATCTGCAGCCGGAGATTTCTACTGAAATAGAATTTGGTATAGACGCACGTTTCTTAAATAACAGAATCACATTAGATGCGACTTATTATGATAGAAAAGTAGAAGAAAACATCCTTACTGTTCCTCTCACGGCGTCTACAGGTTATACCAGCCAGGTGTTGAACATTGCTAAGTTGAGAAACAAAGGTATAGAACTCTTACTTTCTGCTATTCCTATAAAAACCAATGATTTCCAATGGGATATATCCTTTAACTGGAGTAAAAACGATTCTAAGATCGAAGATTTGGGAGGTCCTAAGCAAATAGCTGTGGGTGGTCTTTCAGGTAACTCATTGATAGCAAGAGTAGGAGGGCCGGCCTTCGAAATAGAAGGAAGTGTGCCATTGATGGATAACCAGGGAAATATTGTAGTAGATGCTTCAGGTACACCTATTGCTAATCCTGAAAAGCAGGTTATAGGTACCACACAGTATGACTGGGTAGGTGGCTTTAACAACAAGTTGAGTTACAAAGGCTTTTCACTATCCGCCACTTTTGATGTAAGACAGGGGGGTATGTTATATAGTAGAACTGCTTCTTTAGGCTACTTTGCCGGTACGGCTCCACAAACTTTGTACAATGACAGAAGACCATTTATTGTGCCTAATTCAGTAGTTCAGGCTACAGATGGTTCTGGTAATTTGGTGGTGGACGATAATGGAGATCCTGTTTACATAGAGAATACCCAGCAAATATCTCACACTGACAATTCACTTCAGAATTTCTGGTCTGGTGGTGGCTTTGACCTGGATAAATCATTCTTTGTAGATAAGTCATTTGTAAAGTTAAGAGAGCTGGTAATTGCTTATAATTTACCGCAGTCTATCCTTAATAAAACACCATTTGGAAATGTACAGGTGAGTCTGGTAGGTAGAAACCTATTGCTATGGGTGCCTGAAGAGAACCTTTTCATTGATCCGGAGCAGACCACATTCGGTACAGATATTAATTCAGAGTTCGGTGAGTTTGGAGCTACTCCTACCACTAGAAGTTACGGTGTAAATCTCAGGTTCACATTTTAATTAAAAACAATGAAGATGAAAATATTTAAAAAAGTAAGCCTGTTACTGCTGTCGTTATTGATTGTATCTACGGCTTGTGAAGATAATTATTTGGATGTAAATGACGATCCGAACAACCCTGCCACGGCTACCGTAGAGCTGGTTCTGCCGGCTGGTATGAGCTCCGTAGCTTTTACTTTGGGAGGACAATGGCAGGTGCTGGGCAGTATCTGGGCTCAGCAGTGGACGCAGTCTACAGGAGCTAACCAATATGCAAATGTAGATAACTACAATATTGACGAAAGTAGCTACAACAGACAGTATGTAGAAATGTATGCTGGGGCATTGAATGATTTTGAATTTGTGTCTAAACAGGCTGCGGCTAATGAAGATTGGAATTACTTTCTTATCGCAGAGGTGATGAAGGCTTACACCTATCAGGTGCTGGCTGACTTTTATGACAAGATCCCATATTCGGAAGCACTTCTTGGAACAGAGAACACCACCCCTAAGTTTGATAACGGCCAGGATATTTATGATAACCTGATTGTAAAGTTAGATGCGGCTTTAGCTAAAGATAGATCTTTGAGTAATGTGCGTACTGTGGGCAATGAAGATGTTGTTTTTCAGGGTGATATGGATAATTGGGTGCGTTTTGCCAATACACTAAAATTGAAAATCTACATGAGGCAGTCAGAAGCCAGAGCTAATGTAGCTCAGGCTGGTATCCAGGCATTATTTGCCAGCGGAGCCCAGTTCTTAGAGGCTGATGCTGAAATGGCTGAGTTCATAGATGTGCAAAACTATAGAAACCCATTCTTTGCTACTCAGATCAGTACTGATGGTAATGGTCGTGGTTATGTAGATATTGCTGCATCTAATACTTTGCTTCAATACCTTCAGGATAATGCAGATCCAAGGCTGGATGCTATTTATGACTCTCCAGCAGCAGGAGGTCCACAAGTAGGTTTAGACCAGGGTGATTATACCAATCCGGGTTTTGCTACTGCTAAGAACCTTTCGCAGCCTGCCGTAACGGCAACCACACCGGTGGTATTTATGAGTGCTGCAGAGAGTAAATTTTTACAAGCAGAGGCCGTGGTTAGATATGGTGTTAGTGGTGATGCTCAGGAGCTTTATGAAGAAGGAGTTGAGGCGTCTTTTGCCAAGCTAGGAGTTTCCAATGCTTCTGATTACTATGGTGCTGGTGATGTTTATGAGTTTCCAGCCACTCAAGGTGACCAGATTAAGTTCATTATCACTCAAAAATGGGTGGCATTTGCCAATTTTCAGGGCGTGGAGGCTTATTTTGAGCATCTTAGAACAGGATATCCTGATTTCTTTGTAGCCACACCTAATAACGTAACCGGAGACATCTTTCCTAAGAGATTGCCTTATCCATCCACTGAGCAGGATAACAATGGTGATAACCTCACTGCTGCCGGCGGACAAAGACAGGTAATCGAAAGAGTATGGTGGGATCCTTCATAAAACTTAAAATCATGAAACATATAAATAAAATATATATCCTATTATTTATGCTGGCATCATTTAGCATGTTCTCATGTGAAGATGAAGAAACAGATGATGTATCGTTCATAACTAACTATCCGGTGTTCGAGCTGGAGGGTGACGCAATCATATCCATCGTGGCAGGAGGTTCATATTCAGAACCAGGAGTTGTGGCCACTGAAGATGGTCAGGAGCTTGAGGTTACTGTGCTGGGAACAGTGAATGCCACTACGCCAGGTCAGTACACAGTAACTTACAGTGCTACCAATAGCGATGGCTTTGATGGTACCGCACAAAGGTTAGTAATAGTTACTTCTGAAGATGTAAGTGGAGTGGATCTATCGGGTGCCTACGTAAGAGGTACTACCACAACTACCTACACAAAACAGGCTTCTGGATACTATACCAGTAATAATCTTTGGGGTGATACTAATGGTGTAGCAGGTGCTTTCATACACACTGGTGGTGATCAAATTTTAGTTCCTATTCAGAATTCCAGATTTGGTAGATATGAAGGCTCAGGAACTATTACGGTTGATGGCCTGAGTATGAGTTTTACACTGCTAGATCCGCCTAACACAGGAGTTACTTTAAATAGAGTGCTACAGAAACAATAAAGATGGATATGAAAAAAATAACTAAGATGATATCAGTACTATCCATAGGTATATTAGCCTGGGGATGTACGGAAAATGAATATGATAAGGTAGTTCTCCCCTATACTAATGTGGTAGGAGAATATGTGGTAGATATGCACTTAAGTCAGCCATTTGTAGTAGATGATCATGTAACCATAGTTATTAGCAATACTGCAGCGGCCGAAGATTCTCTTTGGTTAGAGGATGCTAACTTTTACGAATCAAAGGTGAGAGTGAAAATGGAAGGCAATAAGTTCTTTACTACAGAAGGAGATGATCTCCTTCATGGTGAGGTAGTGAATATAGAAGGTGAAGTCTTTCCTGAAAAGGATAGTATTCATGTAGAATGGAGGTACCTTCAAATGTCTGGTGATCCGGGAGATGATTATGTTGTGGAAGCCAACGGAGTTATTTACAACGGCATTACAAACTAAAATAAAAGGTGGTTGTGTTAAGCAACCACCTTTTTCTTTAACTCATTATTTGATTTAAAAACTGGATACTTCCTCTTTTTAAATCATCTACCTTTTTCAAAGGAATCTTTTGACTGATCTTTAGAAAATCTGCGTCACTAAGATGCTTTTGTAGATTAACTTCTTTCACTAATGTGGCCGACTGCAAGCTGTGGTCCCACAAATCTCCCTGAGTTTGTAGGTAAAGCTCATAATCTGATCTCACCGTATTGGGTTTGATATATTTTGAATGATTTGTGCTTATTTGAAAGGTATTGGTAAAGAAGTTTCCCCACCAAAAAATAGTTCTGTATGCGAAAATATCATCCTTTTTGAGTAGTCTGGGATAGTCCAGAATGACATAGGGCAGGCCTCTGTAATTTTCTCCCTTAGATATTTTTCCAGATTTGGATAAAGTGCCAGAAGGAAAACTAAAGTCCTGGTTATTAACCAATTGCTTGAGTTCTCCTTCCAGCTCTGAAAATAATGTGATTACCTTATCTGTGATTACCCTTTTGGTAATTAGGAAATCCTGGTCTGATAAATAGTTAAATTCTTTGTCAGAAAACAATATTAAAATTTATCAGGAGTCTGAATTACTTTCACTACAATCTCATGGGGATCACCATCGGCATCCTGAAGCTTAAATCTTACAATAGGATTATCTGTCTGAATACGATTTTCAATATCTATAATTCTGTTACCAGGTAAATTACTTTCTAATTGATCTTTAATGTTTTCTAGTGCTTTGGCGAACTCCACCTCTAATTCACTTGGGTTATAAACTGTAGTTTTCATATGTAGTATATGAGCTGAATAATCAGCTCGGATTTTTGTTAAATATTACCAACGTATTAATGCGGAAGCCCATGTAAATCCACTTCCAAATGCTGCCAGACAAATAAGGTCTCCTTCTTTGATTTTACCTTCTGCCCAAGCTTCACTCATAGCAATAGGTATAGAGCCTGCAGTAGTGTTACCATACCTCATGATGTTATTATACACCTTTTGCTCAGGTAATCCAAGTTTTTCCTGAATATAGTTGCTTATGCGCAGGTTAGCCTGATGAGGTACTAATAAATCAATATCTTCTTTAGTTAATTGATTGGCCTCCAGGGCCTCCATAATTACTTCATGAAATTTTACTACGGCATGTTTAAAAACCATATTACCGTTCATGTGTACCTTGAAAGAAGCAGTGTCTAATATTTGTTCAGGCTGTCTTTCCTCATGAGGTCTGCTGCTGCCCGGATCTTTAATGTACAGTTCCTCGGCATAATTACCATCAGAATGTAAATGTGTAGATAATATGCCAGGCTGATCAGACGGGCGAACTAATGCTGCGCCAGCGCCATCTCCAAATATTACAGCCGTTCCTCGTCCTCGGGTAGTGAGGTCAAGCGCGGTAGATTGGATTTCTGCACCTACCACCAGCACATTTTTGTACATGCCTGTTTTAATAAACTGGTCTGCCACAGAAAGGGCATATATAAAGCCAGAACAAGCATTTCTTATATCAAGAGCCGGAATTGATCCCAGGCCTAATTCTCTTTGTAACAATACTCCTGAACCAGGAAAGAAATAATCGGGAGTGATAGTAGCAAAAACTATGAAATCAATATCTGAAGCTTCTGCATTAGCTCTTTCCAAGGCCATTTTTGCAGCCTTTGCAGCCATATTCGCCACTGTGTCCTTGTCAGGGTCTGCAAAACGCCTTTCTTTGATGCCTGTCCTTTCAATAATCCACTCATCATTAGTGTCCATAAGTTTGGAAAGATCTTCGTTAGTAACTACTCTTTCCGGGACATAATGGCCAAGCCCCACAATTTTTGAATGTTGCATTTTTCTCTCGTTATTGAACAAATATAACAAAATTAACTAATGTTAGTTAGCTAAATCCTTGCCTCATATTCTAACTCCGAAATCGATAGCAATTTAAGCGGATATGTGGAGATTTTCGGATTAAATATCCTTTTAGAAATGATATGGTTAATAATGTTTCTGGTAGTGCAAATGGTAAGGTGAGTTTCATTATCATTGTATCTTTTTGAAGGCTAAAGATGAGCAAGGTAAGAGAAGCAAGAGTAGGAGATTCAGGGGCGATTTTAGAAATTTTAAATTACGAGATCCTTCATTCAAAAAGTATTTACGATTACGACGTTAAAAGCCAGCATTTCATTGAGCTATGGTTTGAGCAAAAGAGGCAGAAGCGCATACCAATATTAGTGATTGAAGACGAAGGTAAGGTTATAGGATACGGAACCTATGATCGATTCAGACCCAAGGAAGGGTATAAGTTTACTGTAGAGCATTCTATTTATATTCAGTTAGACTACCGAGGTAAAGGGTACGGTAAAATATTACTTCAGAAGCTTATAGATATTGCCAGAGAGCAGGGCTACAGGTCTATGATAGCAGGTATTGATGCTTCAAACCTTGATAGCTGCCGGTTTCATGAGAAATTTGGCTTTCAGGAAGTGGGGCGTATGAAGGATGTAGGCTTTAAATTTGATGAATGGCTTGAGCTGGTATTTATGCAGCTTATTCTAACAACTTAAGTAATAATTTAACGTTTCTCTAAACATAGGATTAAGCGGTAATAATTAGGATATACCGTAATTCTTTTGGTTATTGACTTTGATCCATGGAAAATACTAACGCTTACGTACAGGACCATAAGTTATCTGATGTACTTATGAATGCGCCCACCTATGATGCGGTTCTGGTAGGTGATAGTTATGTTCTGGAGTTTGCGAATTATTCGTTCAGAAAGCTATTAAAGAGCGGGGAAGAGCTTATAGCAAAGCCTTTCGAGAGCATTACATTTCAATGGCCATTAGATATAGTTTCCGTATTAAAAAAAGTAGCCTTTTATGATGAGGCTATAGAAGAGGAAATTGTATTTAATTCCAAAATAAAGGGAAAGGCCCTTTGTATTAAATTCATTTTTCATCCTTATAAAAATGATTTAGGTAAAACCATTGGAGTAGTTATGCATGGGGTGGATTTCACCGATGAACATCATAAGCGTAAGGAACTGGAAGCCAATGCCCAACGATTAGATCATCTCCTTACCAACCTACCAGGAGGCGTTTATCGATTTAATGTAAATGATCCATGGAACTTTGTCTTCATGAGTATAGGCGTGGCTGAAATAAGTGGTTACGACCTGGATGAACTTGAGGCAGATTTTGTATGGAAAAACATCATCCATCCAGATGATCAAATGGCCTTGAATGATGCGCTCGAGGAGATCAGTAGTGGTCAATCATCTAACTACACTTTAAATTATCGAATAAAGACCAAGGAGGGAAACTATACCTGGCTTTCAGATAGAGGACAAAGCATTTCCGATAAAAAAGGGAATACTTTTATAGAGGGGTTCATTGCAGATATTACTGATAGAAAGCTCAGTGAAGAAATTGAGAAGAAAAATCAGTTTCTATTCCAAACTTATGCCGAAGCTATGCCTCAAATGGCTTTTGTGGCCGATGCTGTAGGGGATATCATATACTATAATCAGCGCTGGTATGACTATGTGAAGAATACAGAGAATACTGAAGGCTGGGGCTGGAAAGATAAGCCGATTCATCACCCTGATGATTTGGAAAGAACTGTAGAAACCTGGCAGCGAGCACTAAGCAGTGGCGAAAGCTATGAGATAGAATACAGGCTGAGAAGATATGATGGTGCTTACCGATGGCACCTGGGCCGTGCGGAGCCTGTAAGAAATGAGGAAGGCAAGATTGAGATGTGGTTGGGAACCAATACTGATATCCATAATCAAAAATTGATTGAAGAAGAACTCAGGGTTATCAACCATCGGTTTGATCTCATATCTAAAGCTACTAAAGATGTAATTTGGGATTGGGACCTACAAAACGATAGGCTTTGGTGGAATGATGCCATGACCGATGTTTTTGGTTATGAATATAATGATACCATTAGTGAATTAAGCTGGTGGGAACAGCGAGTTCATCCGGATGACTTTCCTAGAATTTCTTTCACTTTCAAAGAATTATTAGAAGCAAAAGCCACTTCTTGGATGATGGAGTATAGATTCAAAAGATCTGATGGTAGCTATGCAGAAATTTTGGATCGTGCCTATATTCAGTATAATTCGGAAGGGAGAGCCTTGAGGATAATAGGTTCTATGATTGATATTACGAGTAGTAAAGAGATCGAAAAAGCCCTTAGAGATAGTGAAGAACACTTTAGAACCTTAGCCGATAATATATCTCAGCTGGCTTGGATAACAGATGAATCAGGTGACATTACCTGGTATAACCGTAGATGGTATGATTACACAGGTACAACCCTGGAGCAGGTAAAAGGTTGGGGATGGAAAAGGTGCCACCATCCTGAACATGTGGATAGAGTGGCCAATAAAATCAGTGAATCTTTTGCCAAAGGCGTGGTTTGGGAAGACACTTTCCCTCTTAAAGGAAGAGATGGTAGTTACCGGTGGTTTCTATCCAGAGCAGTGCCGATAAGGGATGAGGAAGGGAAGGTAAAACATTGGTTTGGTACCAATACAGATATCACTGATCTGAGAGATGCAGAAGAAGCCCTTAGGAAAAGTGAGGAGTACAACCGGTTGTTATTAGAAAGTAGTCCTGATTGTATAAAGGCTTTGGATTTCGATGGAACTTTGCAAAGCATTAATAAGCAAGGGCTTAAAATGCTGGAGTTAGACAGTTTCGATATCATAAAAGGTAAAAACTGGATTCACTTCTGGGATGGAGAGGACAGGAAGAAGGTTCAAGAAGCAGTGGATGGCGCTATAAAAGGAAATATTAGCCATTTTCAAGGCTTTAAAGCCACTGTAAAAGGAACACCAAAATGGTGGGATATCCTCATTGCTCCAGTTTATGATGGAAAGGGTAAAGTGGAAGCTTTAACGGCTGTATCCAGAGATATTACCAAATTAAAGCAGCTGGAACAGCAAAAAGATGAGTTCATAAGCGTAGCATCTCATGAACTGAAAACTCCGGTGACCAGCATTAAGGGATCCATAGAAATCATAGAAACATTGCTTGAAGATAAAGCCTACGATATGATAGGTAGGTTTGTTGGTAAGGCTTCTACTCATGTTGATAAGCTTTTGGGCTTAATTAATGATCTGCTAGATGTCTCTCGAATACAATCAGGTAAGTTAGAATATCATTTTTCTGAATTTACAGTGGCAGAAATTGTAGAAGATTGTGTGGAACAGATGATTCACCAAAGCAAGGGCCATCAAGTAATTATTAAGGGAGATTTTAATCAGGTAATTATAGGTGATAAGGTAAGGCTTGAGCAGGTAGTTTGTAATTTGCTGACTAACGCCATTAAATATTCACCTAATAAAAAAGAGGTGATTGTAGAAGCTAAAGATTTGGCTGATGCCGTGGAGATTTCAGTCATTGATCATGGCATAGGCATACCTGCAGAGCAAATGGAGCATATATTCGATCGTTTCTTCAGAGTAGAACAAGCATATCACGATTTCCAGGGTGTGGGTCTTGGATTATACATTAGTTCTGAGATTATAGCCAGACACCAAAGTCAGCTTCAGGTAGAAAGTAAAGAAGGAGAAGGGTCTAGATTCTACTTTAAATTAGCCAAAGCGTAAATTCTCAACTTAAATTATAACTTATTCAGCGTAGCTTTGTTAGCCTGAATATAAAACCATACATTTATATTTATGGCTACGAAAATTTTGGTCTACGATGACGATGATGACATCCTTGAGATATGTAAATATATCCTGGAGAGAAACGGGTATGAGGTGCATACACGTCAGTCATGCGGGGAGGTAATAGCTGATCTAACAGTGGTGAGACCTGATGCAGTTATTATGGATAACTGGATTCCTACAATAGGTGGAGTAAAGGCCACGCAGCTGATAAAAAAGGATGCTGAATTTTCTAAAACGCCCGTATTGCTTTTCACCGCCAGCAAAGATGCGAGGGCATTAGCAGAAGAAGGCGGTGCAGATGCATTTATAGAAAAGCCTTTCAGCTTAAAGGACATGGAGGAGTCTGTTCAGTCCCTGTTATCTTCCGCTACCTAAACAGTAATTTGAAATAAAACACTGGATTTGAAAGGTGTTTTTTTACGCTTACATTGGCCAAAGAGTCTACCAGAAAATTATGTACATGAGGACTTTTTCTGGCCTTGTTTACTACAAAATTAAATACCCTGGGATATTTACACAACCGTTGTAAAGTATGACTTATTTGTAGCTCATTCCAGATTTTCCCAAACAAATAATTATCGTATTGCACGTTAAATTCCTTTGAGAAGTCATTAGTCTTGAGGCATAGGAGAGCGTGATCCGCTGCAAAACGCCCGCTTCTTAAAGCATTCCCAATGCCTTCACCACTGAAGGGATCTATCAGGCCGGCGGCATCACCAGTCAGTAGGTAATTATCTCCAGAAACTGATCGTTTTTTGGAGCCTAGAGGCAGCCCAAAACCTTTAATACTTTCCAAAGGTTTTGAAGTTGAAAAGCGCTCCTTTAATGAAGGGTGGTTGCTCAGGAGCTCCTTTAGTACCTCCTTAAGGTTAATCTTTTTAGATGAGATTACGGATGAGAGCATACCCAAACCTACGTTGGCTTTTCCATTAGGTAATGGAAATATCCATAAATAGCCGGGTAGAATATTCTTAAAGAAATGTAGTTCAATTTTATTGTCAGAGGTAAAGCCCTCAATCTGCTCGTAGTAAACTCTTAATCCACCACTATGGTGCTTCTTGTCCAGGCGTTGTTCCGCCAACTGTTTGGCTACGACACTTTGTGCTCCATCCGCACCTATTATCAGTGGCGCAGAGAAAGTTTGACCCTCTGTAATCACAGAGACCACATCTTTAGTCCTAATAATTGAACTAACCTTCTGACCTTCAAAAACTTCCACCGACGAGTAAGATTTCATATGCTTGAAAAGCAGGTGGTCAAAGCTAAGCCGTGGACATATATAGCCGCATTTTTCCTCTCCCTGATAAAGAAACGGTATCTCTACCTCTTTTTGATTTGGAGCTACAATCTTTACTCCGTAAGATGCCGTTTTGTCGCTGAGTGATTGGAAATCTTGTGCCAGCTCGGGGGAGAGTTTTTCTAGCTGATTGATAACGTCTACACTTAATGCATCTCCACAGGTTTTATCTCTGGGAAAAACGGCCTTATCAATTACCGCCACCTTTGCATTGGCTTTCCCAAGTTCAATGGCCGCTGCTGTGCCTGCAGGTCCGGCACCAATTATAATGACATCAAAGTGGTTGTTTTGGTTCAATGGATTAAAAGCATTTTTTAAACACTTTCTCTTCTATGGCTGACTGCTTCATGCCAAGAGAGAGTGCCTTTTGAATATCTTCACAAGCATCTTTCTTTTTGCCTAGTTGGTGTAAGGTAAGTGCCCTGAAATAATACCCCAGATAGTAGTTTTTCAAACCCTTCAATCCATAATCTAGATCTTCCAAAGCCTTCTTTGGTTCGCCTTTAAGGTAATAGCTGTAGCCACGATTAATGTAGGTATAACTTTCTTCTGGATTGAATTTCAAGGCCTGATCGAAGCTCATAATGGCAGAGTCATAATTGGCCATCTGAAAGTAGCTAAGCCCCTGATTTCTCCAGGCATCGGCATTGTTAGGGTTTAAAGAGAGTACTTTTTGCCAGTCCTGTACAGCGCTGGACCAATTTCTCAACTCACTCTTTAGAACAGCACGTCTGAAATACACCTCTTCGTTGGTACTGTCAAGGGCGATGAAGTGGTCATAACTTTCTACGGCTTTTTCAAATTTCTCATTCTTGGTAAGCAGACGACCTTGATACAAATAAGGCCACTTTAAATCAGGATCACGCTCAATGGCCTTGTCATAATATATGAATGCACTGTCTGGCATTTGGAGTTTATTGTACACATTGGCCAGGTTAAAGTAGCCTCTGGCATGGTCTGGTTCTTTATTGATTACCTGTTGTAAAATTCCGATAGCATCTCTGCTGAAGCCAATTTCAAGGTATACCAGGGCCAGGTCAATGGAGGCCTCCGTACTGTTCACCAGCTCCAGAGAAGCCTTATATTCCTTGATGGCATCCTGTGTTCTCATCTGTTTCAGGCGGATATTACCTTTTAGGTGATGAATGCTGGCTCTATCGTCAATATAATGTGCAATCTTATCCTTCTCTATGGCTATGGCTGCCGAGTCGGTTAATGTTTTTAAAGCCTCGTCTGCCTGCGCTTGATAATTGTCTGTTACATCAAGGGCAATATTACAATACTGAACCGCCGGCCCATATTCATTTTTAATCAGATAGATTTCAGCTAGCCTTTTGGCAGCAGTAAAACTTTGAGGATACACCCTCAGAATATCATGAAACTGCTTGAGAGCCTGAGTGGTATCTCCTTTTTCCCAAGAAGACTCTGCTATCAGCAGTAGATCAGTTTTGGTTTGGGAGTGGGCCTTTACATGAGCAAAAGCCAGAAAAGTAAGAAGTAAAATGTATTTAGACATAAAATAGCTTTCAACAATAAAGCTATGGATTATTTTACTTCAAAAGTCTCTTCAGCCTGAATAAATTGACCATTACTAGTCCAGCCTTCTATTTTGATGATATATTTCCCTTTTATATCAGACGTATAAAAACTTATTTCTTTTGCTTTCTGTGCCTCCAAAATTACAGTGGGCTCCCAGTAAAGTAGGTTTCTGAAATCTGGAATTCTTTTATTGTTGTTGGTGGAGTAGTCGGGAGAGTAGAACTTAAGTTCAGGGCTGAGACCGTTGAATTCTATAACACTTTGAGATTCAGCTATAAGTGTTTCATTTTGATAATCAGGATATGATTTTAAACTAACTATTCCTGCCCACCAAACTTGAGGACTCATAATGTACTGTGATGTGATTATCTCAATTGATTGAATTTTCAGGGGATCAATCTTCATGACTTCATTCATACTGGTAATAGGAATCCCATTGAACAATACAATAGGGTTGGATTCAAAAAAGTGTTGGTGAGAATTATCCCAAACATGTAAGCTGTAAATGTCACCTTTCTTTCGCACTTGTACTTGCTCAACGTATTCTCTCAATACTTCTTCCATGGTAGGGAACCGGGTATAATTATCAAGCCAATAGACATGGTCTGGCACTCCATAGAATGCATCTTTTATTTCAGCGTTTTCTTGTAAAAAAATTGAATCCTTAGAATATACATTCTGAACTTGTGTATATATGCTTCGCCTTTCAATGGTATTCTTAAAGGATGGTGGGACCTTTAAAGTTGGTTGTCTAAATGAGGAATCGGAGCCATAAAAGGGACTTATCTGCTCAAATTTAATACTATTATCTATAGCTTGAATGATCATCTTATGATTGCCATACACTTTCTGAGTTATGAACATGGCCGATCCATCTTCTTTCAATGTAGTGGAGTATATTTCAGGAGATGTCGAAAGCATCGATAGATAAACAGGAGCTGTAATACCTTGATTGTCAGTTGAATTGAAATAGCTGATGTGGCCCTCTAGTTCTGGAAGAAATACCATTTTCTGATCTGAACTATAACTCTGAACATTTTCAAGTTTTAAATTTTCTATAAGATTAAGTGAATCAGCCTGAAATACACTTATTGAAATATTCGACATTATATCTTTACTCTTGTTTTGAAGGCTTACCTTGACAAGTGCTCTTGAAGGAAATGACTTTTTTCTTACTTGAAGGTCAACGAGGTTATTAGTCGATGAGAAGCTGCTGAGAGGTGCATTGACTGGGTTTTTGCTATCATTTGCGATGTTTACGTTGGGTACTTTTACATGGGAGTTAATAATGGAAATAGATTTTTGAAAGTAAATCTTATGATCGAAATTTCTCATTAATGATGTGTAGCAAACCATTAAATATCTCCCGGTTTGAATTGAAGAAGGGACGTAAATGTTGCCTGAACCAAATCCATTATCAATTTTATGTTTAGACTGGATCACTGAATTCCCGACACTGTCTATTAGCTCAATATACAGTACCTTGCTGAGATCATTTGGGATATTGTTTTTGTCTAAAGTATATGCTTTGAACCAAATCAATTCACCCGCGACATACCCTTCTCTATCGGTGTTTAAGAAAATTCTTTCTACGTCTGGTATTGTACCTTGATGAGATAAGCTAAAAGCATTTATTGCAGATGCTAATAATAGCAATGTTATGATAATAACCTTTTTGTTCATTTCTAGTCCCAGAATTCTGGTTTTTTCGTGGTCCCTCTCAGAGTGCAGTTTACACAGGCACGTGAAGAACTTATATATGATCCAGTAGCTAATTCATAGGATATGGGGATATAATGCGAGTACCCAAAATAATAATCCACACTATCCAGGGGAACATTGGTTGTTTCGCAGTTATCAGGTATATCCCAATTCTCTAACTCGTCATTGCTGATGAATATCCGTTTGCTTGAGGTGACTGTGGCTTCTACATAACCAATAGCTCGTTTTGTTTTGTCAGTAGTGCAAATGAAGTTACCATTGATAGGAGAAGGCTGAGGATCGAAGAAAGTACCCGTGGTTTCGGTATTCTTTCGAAGTATTTCGTAAAAGCTGAAAGCTTCTTCTGTTAAGGTATATTGCTTCACCAATATACTATACTTTACCTGAAGTCGCCAGTCACTATTGTCGATGTGTTGTAGGTGAAAGCGACTTATAATATTGCTTTCTAGGTTGTTGCTAGATCCTATTAGTATGCTTTTAGAACTATCTGACTGATAACAAGTATATATATCGTTTGGCCGAGATTTTACTATACCATCACCTATATATTCATAAAATGATGGATAGACAGAATGAAACTCCCAGTTTTCAATAAAGCTCCACTTGTAACGGTTTTCTTGATTAGAGGTAGAATGTGCATCTAAATAAAGATCGAGACCATCTTTTGTTTGTTCCCAATAAATAGAATCAATTGGCGGTGACTCAATAGCTTCTACAAAAGTTGATTCATATTCATCTTTTTGCTTAGTTATTATCTTCAGTCTGTATTGATTTCCAGTTCGAATATCAAGGCCTGAGACTGAGTATCTTCCTGGTGATGTTTCAGTACATGCATATGCATGTCCGGTTTCGTCTTCTATACTCACTTCGGCTTCTACTTCGGGAGAGATAGCGTTATCAGAATTAAGCGGTGATGACCTTGACAATTTAATGATTGAAGTGCCAGATTCAATACTCCCTTCAATTATAAGTGAAGTCTCTGTGTTTGTTATAGCTGGTGGATTATAGGGTTCGAGGCAACCTATTATTAATGAACAAGTAGATAATAATATGAATAAAGAAACTCTCATTAAAATCTTATTATAAAGTTGATGTACGGTATGGCGCTACCAAAGATAGAAAGCTTGTATCCATTTACTTTACCCTCCTCAGTGACGAAGTAGGCAGAATAAACATTCTTGCGACCAGTTAGGTTGTAGACGCCTACATTCCAGCTATTATGCGTTTTTTGATTTACCTTATGATTTCCCTCAATGTTAAAAGCTAAATCTATTCTGAAGTAATCAGGTATTCGATACTCATTTCTATTAGAGTATAGTACTCGCTCACCACCCTCATATTGAAATTTGCCTACAGGTAAGGTGATAGGTCTGCCAGTGCTGTATGTTGCATTTAGCCCCACATTGAAACGGTGGGAGAACTTATAGTTAGAAATCACGGTGAGATCATGTGGTTTATCAAAGTTAGCAGGGTACCATGCTCCCTTATTTATGGTTTCAATTTCATTTTCATCATCCACCTTCAATTTAATTCTAGAGTAAGTATAACTTATCCATCCAGTTAGTTTTCCATACTTTTTCTTTAAAAAAAACTCTAAACCATAAGCCTTGCCTTTAGTGTTCAGTACATCTTGTTCAATGTTTTCGTTCATGACTAAGTTGGCGCCCCCCTTGTAATCTAAGTAGTTGTTTATAGACTTATAATATGATTCTATGGAGGTTTCAAGCTGGCCTCTGAAAAGATCTTTATAAACACCGAATGAAAGCTGTTTGCCTTGCTGTGGCTTTATATATTTATCGCTAAGTTTCCAGATATCAGTAGGCGATACTGCGGTAGTATTTGATAGCATATGCAAATATTGACGCATGTTGTTGTAACCTAATTTCAGTGATAGATGATTAGTCAATGCATATCGCAGAGCTAGTCTGATTTCAGGTGCCTGATATGCTTGAATATGTTTGAGGTTTGAATAGCTGGTAGTATCTATGATATTGTCTTCCGTTTTTGGGGCATTATCCTGGTAATTGATAACATTCTTAGGTCCGAAATAATCAAAACGGCTGTATCTGAGCCCAAGGTTTACCTGAAAGCTTTTAGATACGCTATAATTATCTTCGATGTACACAGAGCTTTCTAGAGCCTGTTCGTGTTGAAGCTTTTTGTTTTTTACTTTCGAGTCTTCTCCATAAGGTATAAATTCACCGGGATTTAAATAATGAAGTATGGTTCCCAAACCGAAGCTTATTTCATGATTCTTCTTCCAGTTATAAAAGTAATCTCCTTTAATATTATACTCGTTTATATCAAAGTAAAGATCAAAAGCATTTACCGGGTTAATATCTGAATTAGCATTGTATTTATATCTGCTATAAGCGGCTGTATATTCACTGATTAGTTTGGTGCTATTAATCCTTTTCCATTTAAAAACGAGATTATTATTGTTATATCTGTAGGTGGTGTCACTCCTTAAATTGAAGGCATCTCGGCTAAAATAGGAGGTTAAGGTTAATATATTCTTGTCATCTATGTCATGTTGTATGTTTAAGCTAATATCCTGAAATGACGCTTTGCTGTTATTCAAATCATCATTGTTTATAAGATTAAGCACCCAGTTAGAATAAGTAGTTCTAATTCCGGCTATGAAGGAAGTTTTATCTTTTATCGGACCCTCAATTGTCAGCCTACTGGTTAACGGTCCCACACCCAGACGACCTGAATACTTTTCTTTATTTCCGAATTTGGGTTTTACATCCAATACAGATGATAATCTCCCTCCATATTTGGCCGGTATATTACTTTTATAGAGTTCTACATCTGCTACTACATCTGGATTAAATGCTGAAAAGAATCCAAAGAGATGAGAAGGGTTAAATATTACTCCGTCATTCCATAAAATTAAATTTTGATCTACCGAACCACCTCTCACATTAAAGCCCGTGCTAGCTTCTCCCACAGTTTTAACTCCTGGAAAAGTGGTCATAACTCGCATTACATCTGGTTCACCCATAACCATTGGAATTTGCTTTATTGTTTCCAAGCTTACAACATTCCTACCCATTTGGGTGCTTTGTACATTCACATCTCTATTAGCCTCAATGACCACCTCATTAAGTGATAAAACCTCATCGTTAAGCTTAAAGTGGGTGGAGCCGGAAGAATACAAAATGATCTGCTTTGCTCGTTCTTGAAATCCAACGGCAGAACATTTCAATGTATGGCGCCCATTGGGTAATGATATTTCAAATTCACCTCTCTCATTGGTGGCCCCTCCAATCATTGGTTTTTCTATATATACTGAGGCACCAACTATAGGAAGGCCCGTTTTAAAATCAATTACAGTTCCTTTCAGTTTTGAAAAACCCTTCGTAATAAAGTTAGATCTTTGACCGATTTCATAAAGCTGTTCGTTCTTGCTTAAATTGAGTTCCTCCTGAAAAGCATCTATCAGTTCATGCGATTCATCATTATTCGATGCTATATGGGCAGGTTCCAAAAAGTTGGTAGGTAGGTCTGTCTGTATTTTTACTTCTCTGGTAATAAAAATGTTCTTACCCGTTCTATCTATGCTGAAATAGAAGGATTTACCATCTAAACCTTTTTTTAAGCAATCATTTAGACTTGTACCATTGAAGTTGCCAGAAATTCTAATGCTATCTGCTGAGCCAGTCTGGTAATATAAATTATAACCAGTTTGTTCTTTGATAATATCAGCAAAGTCACTCATGCTGATATTTGAATAAGAGCCTGTAATGGATTGAGCCTCAGCCAATGAAAATGATAGTAAAATAAAGATTATAATTAGCCTAGCTTTCATTTTCATAAAACTTAACCAATTGTAGTGCTGATGCTTCAATGTCCTTTCTGAAATTCAATATTTGCTCCTTGATGTACTTTTTAATTTCATTTTCCTTATTAGAGAATACTTTCAGTAAGTCATTTTTTGATTTTATTTCTGTCAGCTGGTCATGGTGGTAAACAAACAGTTTTTTAGAGCTAACAAATTTTTTCAGTACTTCCCTTTCATTTAATTTCTCATTAATATCTTTTACATGTTTGATGAGTAAAGAATAAGTGCCAGCATATAGTGATTCATAAAATCCATAATTACCAGATTTGTCTTTAACAGGTATGAAAAGATGGCTGCCTATATGGAAATAGTTGATCTGGGATGCTAAAAGTGTGGTATATAAACTTTTGTCATATACCGTGATTAACTTATCTAAATGGATGTCATATAAGATTGAGGGGTTTCTATAGTTAACATTATTAAAAGTGAGCTGAGTTTCAGTAGCGTTTGTGACAGTAAAGAACTGATTCCCTTCAATAGTTAATCCATAGTCTACATATCGTACTCCTTTATAAAGGGGGGATGAATTATTGACTGTATTGAAATAAGCAGACTCAATCTCTTTATGTTTCTGCTCTTGAGCCGAGGCAAAAGATGTTATTAATACTAGGACGAGGCTTATACCTATTCTCATGAATGGTAAATGTAGTAGGGTTTATTTCTTTAAATATAAAGATTATTATTTAAAGAAGAAGTTGGCTTTACACGTATTACACAAGCGGTAAATAACTCAATCAAACAATGAATAATTACCGAACTGGTCGGCGGGGGCCATGGGCTCTATGAGGGCTGCTTCGTTTATGGCCGGGTCTGAAATCTTTGGGGATACAGTGTAATTACCCATCTTGTCAGCGGGGTAGGTTTTAAGTATGGTTACTAACTCTTCCTCTGGGGTTTCGCTATTAAGCCATAAAGCTTCTTCCTTAGCGGTTAAGATTACTGGCATTCTGGTGCTTACGGGAGAAACATTGCTGTTTGATGGTGCCGTAATAATTTTGAAAGTGTGTACCGTGTTTTCTTCCTCGTCTTCAAATTCTTCCCAGAGGCCAGCGAAGGATACGGTTTGGTTTTTATCAAAGATAAAACGGTAGGGGATTTTACCTTTCTTACTCACTTGTTTCCAGCCATAAAAACCATCAGCAGGTATAATGCAACGCCTTTCCATTAAGGCCTTTTTTGAAGATGCCTTTTCGGTTACGGTTTCCATTTCTGTGTAAATGAGCTTCGAGGCAATGGATTTATTCTTTGACCAGTCTGGTATCTGTCCCCAATAAAAGAAGGAAAGGCCTTTGCTGTCTTGAGTGATTACGGGAAGGATTTTAGTGGGAGAGGCATTATAATGAGGTTTGTAGTTGTCAGGTATTTCTACGTGAAACCTTTCAGCCAGCTGAGCCTGACTGCCTGTAATTGTATATCTGTCTCCCATAATGCTAATTTAATAAAAAAACTAAGTCCATGTAATGTTAGCTATGGGTTATTAATAAAACGTAAGGCCCGCTTTTCTGACCAATATCTTTTTTGATTGTTAAACTCTGTAAAACCCACGTGTCCACCTTTTTCAGGTACTTCGAAGGTGACATGTCGGTGATTTTTTAGTTTTTCTATGGGATAACATTCCTCTGAAAGAAAAGGATCATTCTTAGCATTTACAATCAGAGTAGGTATGGCTATGCTCTCTAAAAAGTTAATGGAGCTACAACTTTTATAGTAAGCAGATGCGCTTTCAAACCCATGGAGTGGGGCGGTGTAGTGTTCATCAAAATCCCGTATGGTTTTCACCAAAGGCATATTCGTTAATGTGAGCTTCTCTGGCATTATGGCCGCTTTGCGCTTTATTTTCTCCTTTAAGTTCTTGAGAAACCGGCTAGAGTATATGAAATTGGAGGATTCGGATATGGTGTTGCAGCTGCTATCTAAATCTAAAGGCACCGAAAATGCCACTGCAATCTTTATCCTGGGGTCTATATTTGCGCCTTCTTCACCCACGTATTTAAGGGTAAGATTGCCGCCCAGACTAAAGCCTATAAGGTACACTTCATCATATCCGGCATCTGCGGCATGGTGAAATACATGGTCCAGGTCTTCAGTGGCTCCACTATGATAGAACCTCAGCTGTTTGTTCATTTCTTCGCTGCAACCGCGGAAATTCCAGGCCAGCACGTCATAACCTTCTTCAGAAAAAGTGCGAGCCATACCTTTAATATATGGCCTGGTAGAGCTGCCTTCAAGACCATGGGAGATAATCACCAGCCTGTTATTGCCCTTTTTTATCCAGTCAAGGTCAAGAAAGTCATTGTCAGCAGTTTCTTTTCTCTCTTTCATAGGTCACATTCACCTTCCGCATGATTGCCGGGAAAATGGTTTCCATGTGGGCGGAGAAATAGAACAGTGGTGCTTGATATTTCATGGGGTCTTGCAAGTGTTGGATAAGATTAATAATTAGTTGATCATAAAATTAAGCCATTTATCATTTTTTATGACTACTTGGCAACCTTAATTCAAACAGGTCGTCTCTAGCTTGATAGGTCACAAAACTTAAAATATTCAACAACACTAATTAAAAAATGACAAGAAAATTACTTTTAATCTTATTGGTCTTTTGGTTCTTTCAGCTCAATGCGCAGCAGAAATATACCTTAAATGGTTATGTGAAAGATGCTGAAAATGGAGAAGAACTAATAGGCGTTACTGTGTATGTAAACAATTTAAAATCAGGCACAGTAACTAACGTATATGGTTTTTATGCGCTAAGCCTTCCACCAGGTGAATATGAGATTAGCTATAGCTCTATCGGGTACCAGAGTATAGTGCAAAATGTGAAGCTTAATGGTGATCAGGAACTCAATATAGAGTTGCCAGTAGAGGTGACTACTATGGATGAAGTGATAGTAACGGATAAGGCTATCGATGCCAATGTTTCTGATGTTAAAATGAGCACCAATGAGGTGGATATTCAGCAGGTAAAGAAGTTACCAGCATTATTTGGAGAGCCAGATATCATCAAAACCATTCAGATGATGCCCGGTGTAATCAGTGCCGGTGAAGGTACTTCAAGCTTTTATGTGCGTGGAGGTAGTGCTGACCAGAACCTGATTTTAATTGATGAGGCGCCTGTTTATGATCCTTCACACTTATTTGGCCTCTTTTCAGTGTTTAATGCTGACGTAATTAAAGATTCTGAGCTGTTCAAAGGTGGTATCCCTGCCAAATATGGAGGTAGACTTTCATCTATTCTGGAAGTGAGAAGTAAGGATGGTAACAATAAAAAGCTTAGCGGTGCGGCTGGTATTGGTACTTTGGCCAGCAGGCTTATGCTCGAAGGTCCTATTAAAAAGGATAAAAGCTCCTTCATAATATCAGGTAGACGATCTTATGTAGATCTTTTCCTTAAAGCCGCCGATCAGGATAATCTGGTGTATTTTTATGATGTAAATGCCAAGGTAAACTGGAAGCAGAATAACAAGAACAGATACTTCGCAGCTTTCTATTTAGGACGGGACGTCTTCACCTTTGCAGATGATTTTGGCTTCGATTGGGGTAATGCTACCGGCACATTCAGGTGGAATCATCTGTTTAATGACAGACTGTTTTCTAATACCAGCCTCATTGCTAGTAACTTTGATTATGGATTAGAGATAAAGGATAACATTGAAGGTCTAAAATGGACCTCTAACCTTCAGGAGTTTTCTTTGAAAGAGGACTTGAACTATTTCATCAACCCAAGAAATCAGCTGGATTTTGGTTATCAGGTTACTTACAGGAGGTTCAGCCCAGGAAAGATCACTCCAAACTCGGATAAATCGATATTCGAAGGAATGACTTTACAAAAGGAGTTCGCCCTGGACCATGCGCTCTACATTGAAAACCAACAGAAGCTTACGGATAGATTTACCATGGTTTACGGCCTTAGGCTTTCAATCTTCCAAAACATAGGTGAAGGCACCGTGTATGAATATGATGACATCAATGATAATGTGGATCCGGAACGAACTGGTTCAAAACATTATGATGCTTTCGAAACCATAGAGACTTACATTTATCCAGAGCCCAGATTCTCAGCCAGATATATGCTGAATCCGGCCAGCTCGGTAAAAGTATCTTACAACAGAATGGTGCAGAATACACACCTGATTTCATCAGGAACAGTGCCTATTCCATTCAATACCTGGAGCCCAAGTAACCGATATTTAAAACCACAAATTGCCGATCAGTTTGCTGTAGGTTATTTCAGAAACTTCTCGGATAACACCTATGAGCTATCGGCCGAATCTTACTATAAAGACATTCAAAACATAACAGATTTTGCCGATAATGCACAACTTTTCTTCAATGAAGACCTGGCCACCGAATATAGACAAGGAGACTCCTGGTCTTACGGACTGGAATTGATGGTGAAGAAGAGCAAAGGTCGTCTTTCAGGTTTTGCCAGCTACACCTGGTCTAAGACTCAGCGTAAGGTGCCAGGCGTAAATCAGGGAGAAGCATTCTTAGCTAATTATGACAGAAGAAATGTATTTAACCTGGCCGCCACTTATGAGCTGAACGAAAAGTGGACGTTCGGAGGAAACTTCACCTATAGCACTGGAAGACCAATAACATTACCTACCGGGCGCTACGAATACGATAACTATCAGGTAGATCTGATCACAGAAAGAAATGGCTATTTACTGCCTAACTATCATAGAATGGATCTTTCAGCTACTTTAACGCCATTAAAAAATAAGAATAGAAAATGGCAGAGCAACTGGGTGTTCTCACTTTACAATGTATACAGTAGAAAAAACCCTTTTACCATTTATACCAGAGTGCAGCAGGATAAAGATGGTAATATTACCGACCCTAACGCGAAAGAAGCAAGACTGATATCTCTGTTCCCAATTTTACCATCTGTTACTTATAATGTTCACTTCTAAGATGAGAAAGCATATACTTTTATATACAATACTGGCAACTATCACGGTTCTGTTTAGTTGTGATGACCCTATAGATTTAGATACTAAACAGGCTGAACCTGTGATGGTTATAGAGGGCTTGGTGACCAATGAGGAGCATACACAATATGTTAGAGTCACTAAATCGGTAAGTTTCTATTCAGATCAGAGCAATCAGCCTATAACTAATGCCACTGTGGTGGTGTCTGATGATCAGGGAAATGTTTACAATTACTCTTATTCTGATAATGGAGGTTATTATATCTCAGATGTGGCATACGCTGGTGAGATTGGTCGAGTTTATAGTCTGGTAGTGAATGCTGAGGGTGAAGAGTATACCGCTTCAGATAAGTTAGTAAGAGTAACAACCATTGATAGTTTAACTGTAGAGATTGACGAAGAAGAATACGAAGATCCTGAAGATGAAGGCAACTACTATGAGGTGCTTCTTTACACCAAAGAGCCTCAGGATACTGAAGATTATTATCTCTTTAAGTTCTATCGAAACGGAGACCTGATGAGGGATGAAGTTACAGATATATACTATTCTGATGATGAATTTTTGGCTGAGAATATAGATGGCATAACTACGCCAGGATATTTTTCATTGGGCGATACAGCCACCGTGGAAATGTACAGCATCTCCTTAAATGGCTTTAAGTATTATAGTGACTTAACTAACCTGTTGAATAGTGATGGAGGGTTATTTGGCCCGCCACCAGTAAATCCTTTAGGAAATATTTCTAATGGTGCCATGGGCTTTTTTCAGGTAAGCGCCGTAGATAGATCATCTATATTAATTAAAGAATAATATTCAGCAAGTAATTAAACTTTTAAAGGCCTTTTCTGTCTATAAAAAATACAGGAATTTTAACCCATGACTTACAAAACCTTCTTTCTCCTTTTCATTGCTTCTCTGATATTCGTTTCGGGCGGATACGGGCAAGGCAAGTTCACGCTTAGTGGCTATGTGAAAGACATTGAAAATGGCGAGGCATTGATTGGTGCCACCATTTACGTAAGAGATGTTAACTCAGGTAGCGCCACTAATGTCTATGGCTTTTACTCAGTAACCATGCCGGCAGGTACTTACGAGGTGGAATATGCCTACGTAGGTTATGACACTAAGGTGCAGACCATAGACTTAACTAATGGCAACGCCCGAATAGATGTGGAGCTCAGTGCTACCACTACTGAGCTGCAGGAAGTAGTAATTACTGGTGAGGCGGAAGATGCCAATGTATCTAGCGTGCAAATGAGCACGGAAAGGGTAGATATCAAAACGATTAAGAAAATCCCTGCTTTTATGGGTGAAACTGACGTTTTAAGAAGTATTCAGCTATTGCCGGGTGTAAGTTCGGTGGGAGAGGGATCATCTGGTTTTAATGTGCGTGGAGGTAGTGTAGGTCAAAATCTGGTGTTGCTAGATGATGCACCGGTTTATAACTCATCGCACCTATTCGGCTTTTTCTCTGTATTTAATCCCGATGCTGTAAAAGATGTTACTTTAATAAAAGGGGCCGTGCCTGCCAACTATGGTGGGCGGCTTTCTTCCATTCTGGACGTCCGTATGAAAGAGGGTAACTCTAAGAAATATGAAGTAGCCGGAGGTATTGGCACAGTATTCAGTCGTTTGGCTGTACAAGGGCCTATAAAAAAGGATAAAGCATCGTTTCTAGTGGCCGGAAGAAGGTCTTATGTAGATATTTTGGCCAAACCATATATAGACGATGCCACACTCTACTTTTACGATCTTACCACTAAGATCAATTATAACCTGAACCAGCATAACAAGCTGTTTTTGTCTGGTTATTTCGGAAGAGATGTATTTAAGTTTGATGAAGAGCAGGGGTTCGATTGGGGTAGCATCACAGGAACCATGCGCTGGAATCATATCTTCAATCAGAAGCTGTTCTCTAACTTCGCTTTCTTCGTGAGTACTTATGACTATGGTTTTGCCTTTGGTGAAAATGATAGAGATAAGTTTGAATGGGATAGCCGTATACTTACTTACACCTTTAAGCCATCCTTCAATTACTTTATTAATGCCAATAATGAATTGCTCATCGGTGGTGAATCAACTTATTACAAATTTAAACCAGCGGAAGCCAGAGTAGTTTCTGATGGGGAGACAACAGACATTGGGCTGGCAGAAAAGTTTGCCTTAGAAAGTGCGGTATATGCGGATAACACGCAGAAAATAAATGATAAGCTCACCATTAAATACGGGCTTAGGTTCTCTACTTATCAGTTCTTAGGCCCTGGAAATGTTTATACTTATGAAGAAGTTGAGCCTGGGGAGCGTAAAGAGCTTACAGGAACCACAGAGGCTGGAGATGGAGAGGTAATTGAGTCATATCACAACTGGGAGCCACGCGCTTCTATAAAATATCAGATCGGTCGTGGTTCTATTAAGGCCAGTTATACAAAGACCTCTCAATACATTCACCTGGTATCCAACACAGCCGCCTCTACGCCAATTGACTTGTGGACACCAAGCACTAATAACATCAAACCACAAATAGGGGTACAGTATGCCTTAGGCTATTTTAGAAACTTTGGTGAAGGTAATGATTATGAAGCCTCCGTAGAAACTTATTACAGAGACACTGATAATCAAGTGGAATATGTAAAAGGTGCCGATTTGTTTATCAATGAATATCAGGAAGGTGATTTGATCAGTGGTATTGGTAGAGCTTATGGTGTAGAGTTTAACTTAAAGAAAAACAGTGGCCGACTAAACGGTTGGATCAGCTATACTTTAGGTAGAACGGAGTTAAAGGTCAACGGCATTAATCGAAACGATTGGTACCCGACCAGATTTGATCAGACGCACGACTTAAAGGTTTTTGCTAATTATGATGTGAGTAAAAGGGTGTCTGCTTCGGCTAACTTTACCTATATCACAGGTACACCATTCAGCGCACCTACTTCCAGGTTTGTTATTCAGGATATGGTCATTCCTTATGACTATTATGAATCTAGAAATGGGCTTAGAGTACCAGCTACACACCGTTTAGATCTTTCGTTAACCTGGCAAATGAAGCGTGAGAAGAAAGGAAAAAAACGTAAGAATGAAGATGAACTGGTTTTCTCTATATATAATGTTTATGGTAGGAAAAACCCTTTCTCAATATTCTTTTCGCAGGAAGATGGCTACGTAGTGCCTGGAGATCAGGTGAATACTATGGCCTATCGTTTTTCAATAGTAGGTGCTCCGGTTCCGGCCATCTCATATAATTTTAAGTTTTAATTGATGAAGAAGTTACTATATATTCTAGTCGTTATCTGGCCATTTATTCAAGGCTGTGAAGATGAGGTGAGCCTTGATCTAAATGATGCACCCCCTGTGTTAGTGGTAGATGCCTGGGTGAATGATATGAGCTCAGAGCAGGTAATCAAACTGATGATGTCTCAGCCATATTTT
This sequence comes from Fulvivirga ligni, assembly GCF_021389935.1. Lineage (NCBI taxonomy): Bacteria > Pseudomonadati > Bacteroidota > Cytophagia > Cytophagales > Fulvivirgaceae > Fulvivirga > Fulvivirga ligni. The sequence goes on along the minus strand of NZ_CP089979.1, from coordinate 4,840,144 downwards.
GATGCTTCTAATCCGCCTGAAGTCACTGGTGCTCAGGTTTCTATAGAGGATGATATGGGAGTTGTCTTTAACTTTAGTGAGTCAGAACCCGGAAAATATATTTGGGATCCGGCTACCAGTGAGTCTTCATTTGAAGTAGGAAGAAGCTACCAACTAACAGTGGTTTATAATGGAGATACTTTTGAAGCTGGTTCTCAGATGAATAGAGTACCACCAATTGATTCCATTGTCTATACCTATTATGAAGAGCGCAATGCATTTCAGCCTGAAGGCTACTATGCTCAGTTCTTTGCCAGAGACCCTGTGGGTACAGGTGATTCGTATTGGATTAAAACTTATAAAAACGGTCAATATTTGAATAGACCTTTTGATCTCAATATCGCCTATGACGCCGGGTTCAGTTCAGGAGGAGAAATAGATGGTTTGGTTTTTATTCAGCCTATTCAGGATGCCGCTACTCCGCTTAATGAGGATGAAGATGCTTATGAACCATATATCCCAGGTGATTCTGTATATGTTGAAATTCATGCCATTTCTAATGATGCTTTTACCTTCCTGGAAGAAGTAGGTATTCAGATTCAAAGGGATGGTGGTTTTGATGAGATATTCGCAGAGCCGCTGGAAAATGTTCCTTGTAACATCAATTGCACTACTTCAGACACTCAGGTGGTGGGCTTTTTTAACATGGCGTCAGTATCAGCGATGGGCAAAAAACTGGAAGAATAAGGGCAGCCCTCAGTCTATTTTGTTAATTTCGGTTCAGTAAACCAAACTGTTATACAATGAACCGAATGATACCAAAACTACTATCACTGGCTTTTGCGGCCAGTGTTTTCTATAGTTGTGATTCACCGAAAAAGTCTGAGGATAAAGCCACTGACGCCGATACCACGGCTCAGGAATCCGCTTATAAGGCTTTACTGGATAAATACACTGAAGTAACACTCACCACCGATGTGAGTAAGCTCAGCGATAACCAAAAGAAAATGATCCCACTCCTCATCCAGGTAGGTGAGATTATGGATAGCCTCTTTTGGTTTGAAGCTTATGGAAAAAGAGATTCGCTTTTTAGCGCATTGAAAGATAATGATGCTAAGAAGTTTACCACCATCAACTATGGGCCCTGGGATAGACTAAATAATAATCAGCCATTTATTGAAGGAGTAGGAGCGAAGCCTGCAGGTGCTAACTTCTATCCTGAAAATATGGATAAGGCAGAGTTTGAAAGCGCTAATCTGGAGGGAAGTAAGTCTCTTTATACCTTCATAAGAAGAACTGAAGAGGGTGGCCTCAAAGTGGTGCCTTATTATGACATGTTCTCCGATCAGGTGAACAGAGCAGCCGATTTATTGAAAAAAGCAGCTGGATATGCTGATAACGAGCAGTTGAAAAAATACCTCAACCTTCGTGCAGAGGCATTACTAACAGATGAGTATTATGATAGTGATATCGCCTGGATGGATATGACTACCAACCAAATAGATATTATTGCTGGCCCTATTGAAAACTATGAGGACCAGTTATATGGCTACAAAGCTTCGCATGAGGCTTATGTTTTGGTGAAGGATATGGAATGGAGTGAGAAACTGGCCAAATATGCTACGCTCTTGCCCGAGTTACAAAAAGGCATACCTGTAGCTGAAGAGTACAAAGCTGAAAAGCCTGGTTCTGATTCTCAATTAGCAGCTTTTGATGTTATCTATTATGCTGGTGATTGTAATGCTGGCAGCAAAACTATCGCTGTGAATCTGCCTAATGATGAGGGTGTTCAGTTGAAAAAGGGTACTCGAAGATCTCAATTGAAAAATGCTATGAAAGCCAAGTTTGATAAGATTTTGGTGCCAATAGCTGATGAACTGATTGACGAAAGTCAGCGTAAGCACATCACTTTTGACGCCTTCTTTGCTAACACCATGTTTCATGAGGTAGCACATGGATTGGGTATTAAAAATACCATTAATAACAAAGGTACAGTGCGTGAGGCCTTGAAGGAAAATGCTTCTGCCTTGGAAGAAGGTAAAGCAGATATTCTTGGCCTTTATATGATCACCTGGCTGCATGAAAGAGATGAAGTAGATGGTGAATTGATGGATTATTACACTACCTTCCTGGCCAGTATTTTTAGATCTGTAAGATTTGGAGCTTCAAGCGCTCACGGTAAGGCCAACATGATCAGGTTCAATTACTTCAAAGAACAAGGCGCCTTTACCAGAAATCCGGAGACAGGAAAGTACAAAGTAGATTTCGAAAAAATGGCAGTAGCTATGAACTCGCTATCTGAGAAAATATTGACTCTTCAGGGTGATGGTGATTATGATGGTGTAAGTCAACTTGTGACTGACAAAGCTATGATCTCAGCCGAGCTTCAGGGTGATTTGGACCTTCTTACAGAGAAGAATATTCCAGTAGACATTGTCTTCAAACAAGGGGTGAAAGTGCTCGGACTTTAACCTGAAAAACTAGCAAAATTTCAGAGCTGTTCTGTAATAGTTGACCGTTAGCTAAATGGGTTTACTTTTATAGGACAGCTTTTTTTGTGACATTTTTCCCCACGGGGAATTGGGGAAACCGTGGTATACATTCCCCTCATTGAAATTGTGGAAATGGGTATATAATACTAAAAATGGCGATTTTAAAATTGGCACGTTATAAGCATAGCAAATGATGAACGTAAAATGTGAAAATATGCCATACGTCGACAACGCAATCCTAAACCCGATAGACGACATAAATATTAACCCGCTTTTCAACTCTTCAAGCTATGGCTTAAAAGTTAACCGAGCTGAATCAGCAGAAGAAAAAGCGGAAAAAAATAAGCTAGAATTCAACCAGCTAGTACACGACCTAAAAAGCCCGGTAAATTCATTAAAAGGAATAGTAGAGCTTGCTCAACTTAGACTGCAAGGAGGTGAAATAAAGGAATATCTTGAAATGATGGATAGTTGCCTTGCCAAGCTAGAATCTAAGATTACCAATACCTTAGACATGTGCCAGAAAGGTCTTTTAGGTAATGAAGCTGAAGAAATTAGTTTTGAAGATCAAATCCAGGATATTTTAATGACCATGCGTCATGTTAAAGGATTTGAAGAAGTGAGTTTTGATATTCAGGTAGCCCATAGTGCGCCTTTTTATGCTCCAAAGCCTGTCATTGAATCAATCCTTCAAAACTTATTTGAAAATGCAGTAAAGTACAGATGTCCTGAAAAAGAAAGGTGCGAAGTGTCTGTGATGATCACTGATCATGAAGATGGTATTCGTATCAAATTTTCTGATAACGGACTTGGCATTCCAGATGATAAATTGCCTCATATATTTGAAGCTCATTTTAAATCTGAGCAGCATAAAAGCAGCAATGGACTAGGATTATTTATTGTACAGAAAGCCATTGAAAAACTTCACGGAGATCTTAAAGTTTATAGTAAAGAAGGTGAAGGAACCACTTTTGTGATCAATATTCCCAACCAAAGATAGTATAAACTTATTCAGGCTGAATTTCATCACTCATTCAGCCTGATTTTCCATTCCCTTCTTATTGGTTCAGTTTTTTCTATCGCAACCTTAAGTTCTTCATCAGAACTGAAGCTTTCCTTCTTCAATTCATAAACCTCAGCAAATACGGTAATTTCTTTTTCTTTAAAGATCCAAGGCTCCAATGTCAAATCTCCATTCTTCGCAATTATAAGATTGCAATTTTTGTCAGCTAAAGAGGGTAAGGATAAGTGATCACCTCTTTCCCAGTCGGACCTACATAATTTTAAGGAAAACTCATCGCACCATCTTAGGAATGAGTAATAATCCTTGGCTTGCTCTTCAGATAAATTTAATTCGGCTTTAATCTTCTTTTGTATATCTTCTTGTTCTGTAAGAAAACGCTTTAAATCTTCAGATTTGTCTTGCACTGAGCTATACAAGGAAGAAGTGTGCATAGATACAAGTAGGTTTATCCAACGAGATTTGTAGAAAGATTCTTTTACAACCTCTTTTGCTTGTGACAGGTCGCAGTCATATGCGGTAAAGTCCAGGGGTTCTCCCTGTTCTGAAAGGCGTGTAGAAATATTCCAGTCTTTCTGCCCATCGTCATGTTCTAAAATCGCACATAGCGTCTCTATCCATCTTGGAGGTCTAAATGCAGGCTGCACCTCATTGGCCACAAGCCCTGCTAACAGGGCATGGTTTCTTTGAAAGATAATGTCCCAGCCGTGTTTCTTGCGATTTACAATCATGGTTTGAATTTTATATCACAAACAAAGGCGAAGCGATATGGTTCGCTATATAACATTGCTATATTTGAAACAAATAGGAACAATGGCCACAAAATTCACATACCAACTTCAGGAAGAAGATTATCTCACTCAGCACTTATTTCTAGTCTCTCAAGTATCAGGAAATAAAAGAAAAATACGCTGGATCATCATGACAGGCGCATGCTTTTTCATGTCCTATTATATGTACACTAAGGGAGATGCCTGGTTTACTACTTATTTTCTCATCATTGGCGTTCTAATACTGTTTTTCTACCCGATGTATCTGCGCTGGTTATATACCAGGCATTATAAAAAGCATATCAGAAACAATTTCTCCAATAATTTTAATAAGGATGTTTCTCTGATTTTAGAAAGTGATCACCTGATTTCTGATGATTATGAGAGCCAGAATAAAATCAATTATTCCACCCTGGAGTACATGGTAGAACTGAAGCAACACTATTTCCTAAAGTTCAGTGGAGGTATGCTTCTGATATTACCAAAAGAAAGAATTGAAGATTTACCAAAGCTGAAAGAGGAACTTCAGAAGATCAGCAAAGAGCATGAAGTACCTATCAATGATGGTACAAAATGGAAGTGGAGATGACCGTTGGAAAAACTCAATCGGTTGGTTTTCAGGTAGGTGTACGAAAAACCATTAACTGTTCTTTAGAGGAATTATGGGATTACGTACTGGGCAAAGGCATGCCTTTATGGTTTGGAGATTCGAAAGAAGAGCCAGAGATAAACAAGGAACTACATAGCTCTACAGGAAATTACGGCAAGATCACCACCCTCGTCCCACAGTCACATTTCAGAATGCAGTTTAAATTCAATTCCTGGACTAACACATCTGCTGTGCAAGTAAGATTCATCAAGGCAAAAACCGGCACTACTCTCAGCTTTCATCAAGATAAGCTTACTGATGAAAGGCAAAGAGAAGAAATGAAAAGTTATTGGTCAAAAGTGCTTAATCATGTTAGTGAGGAGTTTTTATGACCTCATCCCCAACCCTTCCCCTCCTAGGAGAAGGGAGATAGTATTTTAAGCAGCAACCAACTCCAAGTCAGGCTGAGGCCCTCGAAGCCTAGACGCTCTTCGCTATCGGAATTTTTATTTAAAGCACAATCTAAAGTCCTCTCCTTGAGGAGAGGATTTAGGTGAGGTGTAGACTAAGGCCTTAGTTTGTGTTAGCATAAAGCAACCTTTCTTCACCTCATCCCCAGCCTTTCTCCTGGAAGGAGAAGGGAGCTAGTATTTATTCAACAACCATCCAAGTCAGGCTGAGGCCCTCGAAGCCTAGACGCTCTTCGCTATCGAAATTTTTATTTAAAGCACATTTTAAAGTCCTCTCCTTGAGGAGAGGATTTAGGTGAGGTGTAGACTAAAGCCTTCGTTTGTGTTCGCATAAAGCAACCTTTCTTCACCTCATCCCCAGCCTTTCTCCTGGAAGGAGAAGGGAGCTAGTATTTATTCAACAACCATCCAAGTCAGGCTGAGGCCCTCGAAGCCTAGACGCTCTTCGCTATCGGAATTTTTATTTAAAGTACAGTTTAAAGTCCTCTCCTTGAGGAGAGGATTTAGGTGAGGTGTTGACCAAAACCTTCATTTGAGTCAACCCTAAATACATCTAAAATATATCTAAACTAATATTTTCTATTATTTGAATGGTAAATTCCTGACTAATTGATTTAATTTGAAGTTTTATTAACCATTTAAGAATCATAAAATGAAGAAATGTCTACTAGTGGCCTTGTTTGCTTTGATAAGCTTTGTGAGTAAATCTCAAGATATGGCGAAAGCTACTTTATCTTATAATAGCGTAAACGCTACCCAGACCAGTATACAATTGGCGCCACCGGCCAATGTATTGGAAGATCAATATTCACTTGCCCATTACAATAAAATGATGGCAGAAAGAAAACATCCATTGGTGAAAACCGGAAAGATTCTAACTTTTATAGGCATACCATTAGCCGTAATTGGAGCTATAATGGTTGCTGATGCTGATTCGTTAAGTTATGAATGCTATAATGGTGACTGTGAAGGTGATGCGAGTGGTGCCTTTGGCGTTATTTTCCTGGCTGCAGGTGTGGGTATGACCGGTACTGGAATCGTGCTATGGACTATTGGAAACAAGAAATCTAAGTAACTTATAATAAATTTCGTTATCGAGGTCATTTCAGCTACTTGTTGGAATGGCCTTTTTATTTTCACCTCATCCCCAGCCCTTCTCCTAGAAGGAGAAGGGAGCTAGTATTTTAATCATTTACCAACTCTAAGTCAGGCTGAGGCCCTCGAAGCCTAGACGCTCTTCGCTATCGGAATTTTATTTAAAGCACAATCAAAAGTCCTCTCCTTGAGGAGAGGATTTAGGTGAGGTGTAGACCAGGGCCTTCGTTTGTATTCGCATAAAGCAGACCTTCTTCACCTCATCCCCATCCCTTCTCCTCGTAGGAGAAGGGAGCTATTATTTTAATCACTAACCAGCTCCAAGTCAGGCTGAGGCCCTCGAAGCCTAGACGCTCTTAGCTATCGGAATTTTTATTTAAAGCACAATCAAAAGTCCTCTCCTTGAGGAGAGGATTTAGGTGAGGTGTAGACCAAAGCCTTTGTTGGCACTATTAGCCACAAAACTATCACCCCAGTTCATCAAACCCAGTTCGCCTTCCACATTCCTTTTTACTTTGCCTTTTTTCGCATAGATTTAACCTATGGAACTACGGCAAATAGAAGAGTTCTACCTGGCTCAGCCATCGCCGAATCAGGAGTGTATGCTGGCCATACATTCGCTCATTCTATCTGTAGATGCCGATATTGAGACTGCCTGGAAGTATAAGCTGCCATTTTTCTGCTACCGAAAAAAAATGATGTGCTACATCTGGAAGGACAAAAAAACACAATGGCCTTACATAGGTGTGGCCGACGGCAAGCTCATTGATCATCCTTTATTGCAGGTGGGCGACCGGGCCCGGATGGCCGTAATTCCAATCAACCCTTATGAAGATTTACCGGCAGAAGCTATCAAAGAGATAGTTTCTGAAGCCATTCAAATCATTAAACGCAAATTGAAAAAATGAAAAAGTTATTGCTGGCTTTTCTTGCTTCAGGTATTCTCTTCAGTTGTTCGAAAACAGAAAAAGACAAACAAGAAAAGTCGATTGCAAAAAAGCCCAACATCCTCTTTATCATGACGGATGACCATGGGCTGCAGGCCATTAGTGCCTATCAGGGCCTTTATAAAGACGTGGCGCCTACTCCCAATATTGACAGGATAGCGCATGAAGGTGCCATTTTTACCAACGCCTTTTGTACTAACTCTATCTGCGGGCCCAGCAGGGCTTCAATTATCACAGGGAAGTACAGTCATTTAAACAAGTATTATAAAAATGAAGGCAACGGTCCGTATTCTCATTTTGATGCTGACCAGATAACGCTGCCTAAAATATTGAAGGATAATGGCTACCAAACCGCCATGGTAGGCAAGTGGCACTTGCACTCGGTGCCTCAGGGCTTTGATTATTATAATTATCACATTGCTGTGGATGGGCAGGGCTACTATTGGAACCCTGTTTATAACCAAAATGGAGATACCTTGCGGGCCAAAGGATATTCCACTAATCTGACCACCAATTATGGTTTGGACTGGTTGAAGCAGCAGAAAGGAGAAGAGCCTTTTGCTTTATTTCTTCAATACAAAGCCCCACACAGGCCATGGCGACCAGACAGTGTCTATCAGCATTTGTTTGATGGTGTGGAGATTCCGTATCCTAAAACCTTTGACGATGATTATGCCACCCGCGAACTAACAGCGGGAAAGCAGATGATGGAGGTGGGCACCTATTTGAATCGGCAGGATTTAAAATTGACCCCGCCTGAAGGGCTCACACCAAAGGAGAGGAATGACTGGCTCAGAACAGGAGATAAAGGTGAGTATTTTTCACCGTCCGATACACTGGGGGGTGAAGCCCTGAAAAGATGGAAATATCAAAGGTGGATCAAGGATTACCTGGCCGTGGTGAGGTCCGTAGATGATAATATTGGAAAGGTCCTTAAGTATTTGGATGATAATGGATTAACAGAGAATACGATTGTGGTATATACCTCAGACCAAGGTTTCTATTTGGGTGATCATGGCTGGTTTGATAAGCGCTTTATGTACGAGCCATCCTTACACATGCCATTGATGGTAAGATACCCAAAAGTGGTAAAGGCAGGACAGCAAATCGATAAAATGGTGCTTAATGTCGATTTTGCTCCTTCTCTGCTCCAAGCTGCTGGTATAGAGCCGGATAAGAGCATGCAAGGCAATGACTTCTTTACTTTGTTTGAAGGTGAAAATGTGCCCTGGAGAGAGGCTATGTACTATCATTATTATGAATACCCCAAGTGGCATAATGTGCAGCCGCATTATGGCATCAGAACAGATCGCTATAAGCTGATTCATTATTACTACAATATTGATGTTTGGGAGCTGTTTGATCTGCAGAATGATCCTGATGAATTACATAATATCTATGACGATCCTGATAATGAAGAATTGATACAAACCCTTAAAATAAAGATGGCTGAGCTGCAAAAACAATATGGAGATACCACCAGCGTTGAGGATATGAAAAAGATAACCTCACATGCCATGTTAACCTACTAAATATGAGTTTTTTAAAAGCTGAATGGAGAAAACTGGCACTGGCCAATTATGCAATAGACCCAGATATATTAAAGAAACATGTGCCACATGGCACTGAGCTGGACCTGTGGAATAACACCTGCTACGTGAGTTTAGTGGGGTTTATGTTTAAGAATACGAAATTGCTTGGGCTACCTATTCCATTTCATATCAATTTTGAAGAGGTTAACCTCAGGTTTTATGTGCGAAGCAAATATAATGGAGAATGGCGAAGGGGAGTGGTTTTTATTAAAGAGCTGGTACCTAAGCCCATGCTTACTTTTGTCGCCAACACCGTGTACCAAGAGCACTATCAAACCCTACCTATGAGCCATAAATGGGTGGAACATGAAGATCACAGGGAAGTGACCTATGCCTGGAAGTATCAAAAGGAGGAGAATATTTTCACTGTAAAGGCTGATTTAAAAGCCAGTGAAATACCTGAAGGTTCTGAAACAGAGTTTATTACCGAGCATTATTGGGGTTATACACAAGCAAAAGCGAATACCACCTTCGAATATGAAGTGACGCACCCCAGATGGCAGGCCTATTCCGTACAGGATTACAGAATAGACGTAAACTTCCCGGCACTATATGGAGATGAATTCGGCTTGCTATGTGATTTAGAACCGCAGTCAGTGATGCTGGCCGAAGGTTCTAAAATTACGGTGGAGAATAAGAGGAAGTTGTGATGAGAATATCCCTGTTCCTAATCTTATTCATCGCAGCCATGGGCTGCACCGAGAATGTTTCTGAGCAGCAGCAGGAGTCGCTTGATGCTTTGGAAAACAGGTATGTGCAGTTTTATAATGAGAAGGCTGAGGAATATTTGTTCGGAACTGGGATTGAAGTTTATGGCAAAGGTCAAAGAAAGGCAGATATGAAGGTTTTAAAAGAGGCTGAAAGTTTTATTGATATGAAAGATACTGTTATATGTGCATTGGGGCGGCAGTTGAGTGAAGCTATAGGTAAAAGTCTCTCAGATTCATTGAGGAATAATTGTGATGATGAATTGCTGAAATCATCAGTGAGGGAGAGGTTCCTTGCCAGTTGCGCAGAACAGATGGGCTCATTTTGTGGATTTTACCGGGGTTACCTAAGTCTGTTTCAGACCACAGCAAGTGGAGAAATATTAAAAATTGGTATTGCTGGAGTAAAGTTTAGAAATAAAAATGGAGATGAATTAAAATGGTTAGAAAGAAATCTTGATAATAATTGCGCGTCATGGAAATTGATTGCTAAAGAGTCTTTGTATGAAAATTAGATTAATCATAACCTTATTTTTTATTGGGACATTGTTAGGATGCCAGCAAAAAGCCGACCCAGTCTTGGTAAATAAATATTTGCAGATTAGAAGTGCACAGAAAGAGTATAATATAGAGAAGGTAGAGAGACCTTATTCAGCACTTTATGGTGAAATGATAAAAAGGGGTGATAGGCCCCAGGAAGTTCAGCTCTACCAGAAGGCAACCCAATTAATAAATTCTTATCATTCAATAGAAACGGTGGTAGATACCACATTTAAACAGCAAAGAAATGATGGTGGTGTTATTGAAAATGTCGAATTGTCTGATCTTCAAGAACTTAAAGTATCAGGGTGGTTTGCAGATGTAACTTGGCAAACTGAATCACCAAATGATCTCTTGATTCTGGAACTGCAATTGAGGCAAAAAATGATTGACAGTGTGGCTCAAGAATTGGCAGAGATACTAAAGCCATATATGGATGAGACCATTATCTATTATAACAATGATACATTGGAAGTAGCTGAGTTTTATCCAATACAGGCATTAGAAGTTAATGGAGAGTTGGTGCCGTTAAGTCCTTCAGGAGAATTTAGTTTAGAAGGGCCACTACCTCAAAGCCTTAAAGCGATGACTGATTTTGATACTGTGACTATGGATCTTTCCCATATTGAGAATTAGAGGGCATTAGTATGAGGCTATATTTGAATTTTCTGGTCGTCATTATTTTTCTTACCTGCATGAGCTGTGTGGAAGATATATCTCATGAACAGCAAACAAAGGTTGATGCTTTAGAAAGGAGATATATTGATTTTTATAACTCTGAGACTGAGAAAGGATTATTGTTTGTAGTAAATGAAACTTATTCCAAAGGCGAAAGAAAGAATGATCTGGAAGTTTTAGAAACCGCTCAATGGTTAAACGATCTGCCAGATACTGCTTTTTGCTCTAATGACATCCAATATAGAATTAAAGAGATAGTTCATAAGTATTTTTACAAAAAGTTGTTAAATCAATGTGACAACACTCTTTTAGTTGCCTTAAGTAAAGAAAAGGGGATGGAAGCATTAATGAAAAAAGTTGGCGATTGTAATATGCATTTTGTGAATGGGGTTTTTTTGTTTCAATCAGATTCTGATCCTAAAAATCTCAAGATTGGGTCGGCCTATATCAGGTTTAAGGATAATGGTTTTGATACTTACAAAAGGTATGTGAAAAAGGTCAAGGAAAATGAAATCAATTGGAATCTAGTGGCAAAATCCAAGCTCAGGTAACACAGAACTTCAAAATCAATTAAAATAAAGGAAGTTTTTCAGGATTGTTTGTTAAAGCAATAAACATCTCACCCATGAAAAGAACCATACCTATCCTTCTCCTAATCATCACAGCCTGTACTTCTGATAAACCTACTAAACCGCAGCCCGAGCCATACACTCAGGAGGGAGTCGCCTCATACTATGCGCGAATGCTGGAAGGCAGACCCACGGCCAGTGGTGATGCTTATACTAAGGACAGTCTAACCGCAGCGCATAATCAATTGCCTTTGGGTACTATTCTGCAAGTCACGAATCTGGATAATGATAGCACCGTAATGGTAGAGGTAAATGATCGTGGACCATATTCAAAAAACAGAATACTAGACCTTTCCAGAAGGGCAGCTAAAAAGCTGGGCATGATGGAGAGCGGTACCGCACATATTCGCCTGGAGGTGAAAGAGGCAGCAGAAGGATATTCCGTTAGTGATTCAATTGCTAAAAATGATTAGAAGCCTTTTTTCCTTGTAATGCCTATTTTCTAATGCCATTTTAATGTAGTTTAATCACTTAGCGCGTAATATCGTAAAGTATTGTTCCTGGGAATTCAATTTTAAATAGCATGGCAAAGATTCTGTTGGTAGAAGATGATAGTGAGGTTTGTGCCTTCATTAATAAAGGCCTGGCCGAGCAGGGCTACGATGTTAGCGTGGCCATGGAAGGATTACAGGGCAAGCAAATGGCCATTACCCACGAGTATGACCTGATCATATTAGATATTATGCTGCCCGGGATTAATGGTATAGAAATATGTAAAGCTGTGCGGGAGGTGAGGCAAACGCCCATTTTGTTTTTAACCGCTTTGGGCAGCACTGAAAATGTGGTGCTAGGTCTGGATTCAGGTGCGGATGACTATCTCAAAAAGCCTTTTAAATTCATTGAGTTATTGGCGCGCGTCCGAACATTGCTCAGAAGAAGCCCGGTTCAAACCACCTCCGATAAAGAAGATGTCTTTACCTTTTCAGATTTGGTGCTGGATGATCAGACCAAAACAGTGAAAAGGGGTGGAGTAGAGGTGTCTCTCACATCCACCGAATATAGGCTTTTGTTCATGTTCATCAAGAATGCCAAACGGGTACTTTCCAGAGTAGATATGCTGGAGGAAGTTTGGGGAGTACAGTTCGATCTGGGAACCAACGTAGTGGATGTATACGTCAATTACTTAAGGAAGAAGCTGGAGAAAGTTAATCCTAAGAGATTGATTCACACGGTGATAGGCATGGGTTATGTATTAAAAGAAGAGTCATGAAGATTCAAAACAAGATCATCTATCTGCTATTACTCATCTTCCTCAGTTACACCCTGATTTTTAGTGGATTTATTTATTATTCCATTTCTAACTACGCCTTCACTGATTTTTATAAAAGACTGGAGATCAGAGCAATTACTACTGCTAAATACCGCGTAGAGAATGAGAATCACACTAATGTGATCCGTGAACTTCGCTATGAATATCTCGAGCAGCTTCCTAATGAGAAAATCGACCTGGTAAAGCTATCTGATCTGCATGATTTTCATTTGGATACCGCTTTAAGTGGTTATGAATCACACTTTATAGAAGAAATTGTAAAGGATAGCATTGCGCATTATAACAATAACAAAAGGTTTTACTACGGAACCATTTATGAAAATACCGATCATATTAAGTATTTGGTCATTGCGTCCGCAGAGAATTATTTCATTACCCACCACATCATATACCTTCGTAACCTGCTGATCACTTCTCTCATTATAGCCTTTGTGATTATATTTTTCATATCCATTTCTTTTTCAAAACGAATCATTAAGCCCATTACGGATATTATCAATAAAGTAAAGGATATCAGTTTGCAGAGTTTGCATTTACGGCTGGAGCCTGCGGGTAATGATGGAGATACCATCAGTGACCTTACGAATACTTTCAATGATATGCTCAACCGCCTGGAGACCTCTTTTGAGACACAGAAAAACTTCATCAGCAATGCCTCTCATGAGCTTAACACGCCATTAACAGCCATTATCGGCCGAACTGAAGTTACTCTAAGTCTGGAAAGGACCAACGAAGAATATGTCCAGGCTTTGAAAACAGTGCTTTGTGAGGCCGAAAAGTTAGAGCGGAAGACCAATGCACTCCTTTATCTTGCTCGAACAGGATATAATGGCAAAATACAGAAAGAAAGCCTCGTGCGGATAGATCAGCTGCTAATGGAAGTGAAGAAAACAGCGGAGGAGATGGATGCGAATAATAAAATCATCTTTGATTTCAGCTTGCTGCCGGAGAATCCAACCCTTCTCAATACCCAGGCCAACGAGCAATTATTACACCTGGCACTTTCAAATATTGTGCTTAATGGCTGCAAATATTCTACTGATCATACGGTGTATGTAGCTGTTGGTGTGGCAGATCAGCGTATTTCAGTGATTATCAGTGATCATGGTATTGGCATTCCTGAGGAAGAACTTCAGTTTATTTACGACCCTTACTTCAGAGCATCTAACACCGGCTACCATGAGGGGTATGGTATAGGTCTGCCATTGGCCAGAAATATCATCAAGATGCATCAGGGAGATTTGGAGGTGAGGTCCGAATTAGGTGAGGGTACTACTGTCTATGTTCAATTAATTATTGCTGATGAGTAAATTTTAATCTCATCTTAATCAGTTCCTTATATCATTCTAATAGGTAGGTTATAATTTGGTCACATAATCATTAATTATTCTGTTATGATGACTAAAACAGTATTAATACCGACCGACTTTAGCGTAAGATCACTAAATCTCGCTATTGAGGCTTTAAATAAAAATCAGAATGAGCATTTAAAAATAATATTACTTCATGGCTTGTCCAGATCTATTTCCATTTCGGAATTACTTTTCGATCATCCCACTAAGAGGCTGACGGCTATGACTACTCGGGATTTTAAGAATGCTCGTAAGTTCATTGAAAACACCTACTCAACACAGTTGGTAAATATGACTGTCGATAGTTTTTCGGGAGTGAATCAAAGGGCATTTAATAATTATTTGGAAGGGAATGCTATAGATGAGATTTATGCACAGGAATCTGTGACTTTCCATCCGTATCACAAGGATAGCTTCGATTTGTATCCGTTTATTAAGCGATCCAAAGTAACTACTACCTGGGTGCCGCCAGGAGAAATGACCTTCGGTAAGGCATCTCATAATCATCAACTAAGTGCAGTTTTCTTTTCAAAATAAGATGATGGGCAGCTTAAGAATCTGGTTGATATATACATTCATATTTACAGCACTGGCCACTGTGGTTATAGGCATGATGTCTATGGACAGAAGTAATGAGCATAAGCTGCAAGGCATGTGGAGAGAGGTATCATGGGAATATGAAAAAATGGATACTGATGTTCAAAAGAGCGATGGAGCCTGGAGTATTAATGAAAAACAAAAGCTGGAAATATCCGAAGGTCTTTCCATACATGAAGCTGAAACCTGGAGTTTCAGTAAAGACGGTACGCTGGAGCTCTATAGAAACAACCAGCTTCTTAGTGAGCTAACCTGGAAAATTAAAGGCAGAGGGCATATTCTGAAGCTCATTGGGAAAGATGATAAGGCCGAGCATTATCAGATTCAAAAACTAGGAGATAATCTTATGGAGATTCACTTCAATACTGACCTTCAGGTAAGAGGAATAGTGAAAATGACCTTTGTAAGATCTTAATTATAAGCGTGTTATGTTAAGGAGGTATAGCAGTAGCAGAACTTTAGGTGATAATTTAAGACTGGGAGCACTCACAGCATTTTCAGCCGGTATGGTGAATGTTATCTCAGTGATCATATTCTTTGCTTTTACCTCCAATGTTACGGGCCATTACGCGGTATTGGCAGAAGAAATAAGTAAGGGCAATTGGTATCAGGCAGGTGTAGTCGCCACCTGGGTGATGTCATTCTGTTTTGGTGGTTTTGTTTCCAATTTGGTAATCATAAACTACACTAAGAAGAATCCATATCTCACTCATGGTATACCTGTCTTGCTGGAGATTGTTTGTTTGGTTATAACAGGTAGTTATATCCAGTTTTATTACCAGGAAACACTGGTTGAAACAGAGGTGTTGGTAGGGCTGATGTTGTTTGCTATGGGATTGCAAAACGGGTTGACCGCTAGTATTTCAAACTCTGCTGTAAAAACAACGCACCTTACCGGCCTCACTACAGATTTAGGTATGCTTTTATCTATGTTCACTAAGAAGGAATTTAGAAAAAAGAAAGCACTGGTAGCTAAGGCTAAGATTCAAATGGCCATTATGCTATCATACCTTACTGGTGGTATTGCCGCAGGATATACTTATAATACCGTAGGGTATAATGTGTTTTACATTGTGTGTTTATTCCTGCTATTGGTGTTGTTTTATGATTATTCCAGAATAACTGTGATACGATTTATGCTTAAAAGAAGGCAGCTGCCGGTGATTAATTATATATATTCAATACGTAAAAAGAGGGCATTATATAGTAAGCCATAAATAGTGCAAATAGTAATAGTAACCCTTCATGAGGTGTTGCTGCCTATCGGGTGACCACGTTCATCCCACCCGGTAGGCTTTACTTTTTCTACACAATCCACAATTCTCATTACCTCTCTGCTACAGTTCACTACATTATTATAACAAGCGGTATAGTCTGGCTTGCATTACCATTTTGTGTATTCTATCTTCATAAAACATTAGTTTTACAAATTGTATAGAAATGAATTTGTATTGTCTATATTTGTTTTACAAAATATATAGAAATGGGTAAAACATACTTAGGAGAATTCGAAGAGCTGGTACTTACCATAGTGGGTATTTTAGGAGAAGAGGCTTATGGTAACGCCATTGTAGAGGAAATTAAAGAGCGCCTAAACCGAAAGGTAAATCTTAGTGCTGTACACGTTACGCTCTACAGGCTGGAGGATAAGGGCTTAGTAACATCAGGTATGGGCGGTGCCACCGCTACCAGGGGAGGCAGACGAAAAAGGATATTTACAATATCTAATGCGGGTCTTAGTCTGCTTCATGAATTACGCGAACAGCGAATGGAGCTCTGGAGCCTTTTACCTCAACTAAAATTTGGTTTATGAAACATCAGCCTCAACCTCCCCAATGGTGTGTTCGCTTTTTGGAATGGTTTTGCCCAGAGCAACTCAGCGAAGCCATATTAGGAGATCTTTTAGAGCAATTTGACGAGGAGGTAGAGGAGAAGGGATTGAAAAGTGCCAGGTGGAGATTTGTGTGGAACGTGCTGCTGTTTTTCAGGCCGGGAATATTGTTTAGAAACAATTTCAAACTCAAAATAATCAACACCATTATGTTTAGTAACTACTTCAAAATTGCCTTCCGGAGCATTATGAAAAGGAAACTCTACTCTTTTATCAATGCCTTTGGTCTAAGTATAGCAATAGCCTTTTGTGTACTTATCTACCTGTATATCAGTCATGAGCGTAGCTTCGACCAGTTTCATGAAAATAAAGATCGATTATATAGAATATCAGAGACCAGTTATGATTTGTGGAATTATGAGCCTGGCTATCAAACTTCTGTGTATTTGCAGTTAGGTCTGGGGCCGGTGCTTTTGGAAGAGATTCCTGAAATAGAGAAAATGACTCGTTTTAATGGTGGAGGTGAAGCCATTTTGAAACATGGCGATAAGATATTTACAGAAAGGATCACTTATGTAGATAAAGACTTCTTCACCATGTTCTCTTTCCCTCTTGTGTCTGGTAATATAAACAAATTGCTGGATGACAAGCATGATATCATTCTTACGCCCGAAGTGGCTGAAAAGTATTTTCAGGATGAAAATCCTTTAGGTAAAACATTGGAGCTGGATTATGACGGTAAGAATGAGATTTTTACGGTGTCAGGAGTTATTTCCGAATCTCCTTCTAATTCCAGCTTAGAGTACGGCGTTCTTATTTCTCAGGAGAATAGAATGTGGTATGATAGGAACATGACCAGCTGGAATAGTTACAGCACGCCGTTATTTATCCAGCTGAGAGAAGGGGCCGATGCAGCTGTTCTGAAAGGTAAGTTTGACGCGGTGATAGATAAGTACATGGGCGAAGATCTGGAGCTGGATAGAGAGGAATATAATGTTCCTGAAGATGTAGTCATGGTGTCTTATGATGCTCAGAATATACTGGATATCCACTTAGATACTAAAATTCATTGGGCTAATAGTAGTGATCCGCAGTATGCTCTTATTCTTGGCGGTATCGCACTGCTTATCATGATTATTGCCTGTATTAACTACGTGGCTTTGGCGCTTACAACTTCCGCAGCCAGAAAAAAGGAAGTTGGGGTGAGAAAAGCAATTGGTGCTCAAAAGAATCAGCTGGTAAGTCAGTTTACGTTTGAGTCTATCACATTAGCTTTTATCTCCATGATCCTAGGTATGCTACTCATGGTGCTCTTTTTGCCCTATTTCAATGACTTTACCAATCGAAATATAGAGCTTACTTCCATCAATTGGTTTGAGCTTGTAGGTGTGGTAATGTTGTTAACTTTATTCATAGGCTTTTTGGCCGGCAGCTACCCTTCTTTGTTTCTATCTTCCTTTAAAACCTCTCATGTACTCAAAGGAGGCTTTACTTCTAAGCTAAAGGCGTCTTTTACCAAACCTTTGGTGGTGCTTCAATTCGCGCTTTCAGCCTTTTTGATGATCAGTTCTGTGATTATGTATAAGCAGATGGAGTATGTTACTACCAAAGATTTAGGCTTTGATAAAGAGCAGGTGCTAGTGGCTAACATGCATATGGGGTATAGCGTGGAAAGCAATAAAATGGTGGAAAGATTAAGGACAGCGCTGGAGGCAGAGCCAGAGGTAGTTTCAGTGGCAGGTACAAGCACCTCTTTTGGCCATGGTTGGAACATGCGCGGATTCACCTATGAAGGCCATCAAAAATCAGCCATGCTGTATACAGTAGATCCTAATTTCATTTCATTGTTAGATATTGAATTAGTAGAAGGTAGAAATTTTGATCCTAATCTGGCTTCTGATTCTAATGCCGTGATTGTGAATGAGGCACTTGTAAAAGATTTAGGTTGGGAAAATCCACTATCTCAATATCTCAACTACAATGAGGACAGTGCCAGCAGGGGAGAGCAAGTAGTGGGTGTAATGAAGAACTTCATGAATGTCTCGTTGAGAAGTGATGTAAGGCCAATGTTTATTAGCCTCAAAGAAGGATACTTAACTACAGCACTCGTTAAGGTGAATACGCAGGATATGCCTGCCACTATTGCAAAAATTGAAGACCGTTGGAGAGAAGTAGTGCCTGGAAAACCTTTTGATTATACTTTTATGGATCAGGATCTGGCTAATCAGTATGGGGCATCACAAAGATGGATGAAGATCATGGGGCTGGCCACGGGCTTTGCTATCCTTATCTCTTGTTTGGGCTTGTTTGGTCTGTCTGGCATCAATGCGCTGAACAGAACCAAGGAGATTGGTATAAGAAAAGTGTTTGGTGCTGAGGTGCTGAATATATTCATTTTACTAAATAGGCAATATATCTGGTTGGCTATCATAGCTTTTGGTCTCGCAGCTCCTGTGGCATGGTATGTTATGACTAATTGGTTGTCAGACTTTCATTATGCCATTGATATGGGCTGGGAACTCTTTGGGCTAAGCATGCTTCTGGGGGTGCTGGTGGCCTTGCTAACGGTGAGCTATCATGGTGTAAGGTCTGCCTTTACTAACCCGGCAGATACACTGAAGTACGAATAAAAAATAAACTCAAAGGCCGATCTTCCAAATGGAAATCGGCCTCTTTTTTTGTGCAATGCCTTAACTTCAAATTATCTTCAAAAACTATCAATAACTTTAGGCCTTTATGAAGATTTTAATTGTTGAAGATCAGAAGGAATTGGCTCAGAATATTACCGCTTATCTGAGCAAAGAAGGCTACGTGTGCGAGTGGGCTCCTGATTACAGAACAGCCATAGATAAACTTGCAGGTTATAACTATGATATGGTTTTGCTAGATCTCATGCTACCCGACGGTAACGGGTTAGATATACTTCGATACATTAAAAGAGAAGATGCCGACATGGGGGTACTCATCCTTTCAGCAAAAAATGCGCTGGATGATAAAATCAATGGCCTCGATCTGGGCGCAGATGACTATCTGGCTAAGCCATTTCACCTTTCTGAGCTCAACGCCAGGGTGAAAGCCATCTTCCGAAGAAGAAACCTGTCAGGTTCTCATGATATGGTTTTTAATGAGATTTCCATCAATACGGACACCATGGAGGTGAAGGTAAATGAAGACTACCTTGATCTTACCAGAAAGGAATATGAAATGCTACTTTACATGTTAGTAAATAAAAACAGAGTGCTTACCAAGCAGAGTATCGCTGAGCACCTCTGGGGTGACTACATGGATTCTGTAGACTCATTTGATTTTGTGTATCAGCACATTAAGAACTTAAGAAAGAAGATCACCAAAGCCGGTGGGAAGGATTATATCCAAACCATGTACGGCTCAGGATATAAATTTAACGCCAAGGCATAGTGAGACTGATTTACAAGATTACCCTTCTTTACTTATTTATATCGCTTTTGGTGTTCCTGCTGGGGTCTGCCATTACTTATCAGGTGATAAAAAGAGAGATAGACTTTGAACAGCAGCGGTTTTTGAAAGATCGTTTGACGTGGGCGGAGCGGTTTATAGTAAGGAAAAACCTGAAGAAGACCTTTTCACATGATAAAATTACCATCATTCCCTTAGAAGGAGAAGTGAAAGAGTCCGAAATAGCCTTCTCTGATACCATAGTTATGCATTCTACTTTGCAGCGCTTAGAACCGCACATTAAGCTGGATGTGATAAGGAAAGTGGGAGATGGTTTTTACAAAATTTCCATTTATGACCTTATCGTTGAAGAAGATGATATTGCCGATGGCGTTCAGGAATCACTCATAAAAGTGTTTTTATTATTGACAGTGGTGGTGTTGGTGCTCAGTGCGGTGGCTTCATACTATATTTTTAAGCCTTTCAATCTTACCCTTCAGAAAATTAAGGGTTTTAACATCAAAGGTAATAAGCCTATTGCCTATGAGAAATCGGGTACTAAGGAGTTCGATAACCTTAATATGTTCCTTTCTGAAATGACAGATAAGAGTAGAAAGGATTATCAGGCTTTAAAGGAATTTTCAGAAAACGCCTCGCATGAAATGCAAACTCCACTGGCCATTGCTAACGGCAAGCTGGAGCTCTTGATGGAATCAGAAAACCTTACTGATGAGCAGGTTGTATTGGTTTATTCAGCTCAAAGTTCCATCCAGCGCCTTTCTAAATTGAGCAGCGCACTGTCTCTGCTTACTAAGATAGAAAACAAGGAATTTGAAAATATTGAAGAAGTAGACCTCAGTGATCTGCTTAATCAATTACTTTTTGACTTTAAAGAATTAATGGAATTGAAGTCCATCGAGTCATCAGCCATGATAGATGAAGGGGTGAAGATATCTATTGATCCTGTTTTAGCTGCCATTTTGGTCAATAACCTGTTTCAAAATGCTATAAGGCATAATTATGAAAATGGCTATTTAAAAATTAAGCTTACTAATAGAAAACTCACCATTGTGAATACAGGTGAGCCATTGCTTTCCCCACCGGAAGCTATGTTTGAGCGTTTTAGAAAAAACAATCAGAGTAGAGAGAGTATCGGTCTGGGCTTGGCTATAGTTCATAAAATATGTGAGGTGAACCAGCTGGGTCTTCTTTATGAGTTTAAAGATGGCGAACACATAGTAAGTGTGAAATTTTAACTTAAACATGTGTTAGTTCTTACTGTTCTATTGGTGTGCGCTTACACTAATTTTCAACCTTTTACACGAAGAAATCGCACTTAATTAAAACTTCAGATTTTCTTCAAATTTTAATCAAATTTAGATCAGACCATAGGTGTAGCTTTACACCTCAGTTGATAACAATGTTTTTATGAGATTACTAATATCTATTTTTTTATTATTGGGTGCTGTCACCTTAAAGGCAGAAAATTCACCATCGCCGGCTAAGCCTTTTACTATTAAAGGAAAACTGGTAGATGCAGAGACGGGCAAGGGATTAGAGTATGCTTCTGTAAGTATTTTGGCTGCGGTAGATAGTGCCCTGGTTACAGGAGGTGTTACTGACATGAATGGCGTATTCTCTATTGAGGTGGCCAAGGGAAAATATATCGTTAAAACAGAATTCATTTCTTATAAAGCCAAATACTTCAGAGCAGAAGTAAATTCAGACAACAAGGTAGTAGACCTTGGAAACATCACACTTAGTCCAGATACTGAAACTTTAAAGGAAGTAGTAGTTACGGCTCAGAAAAGCCAAATGGTAATGGAGCTGGATAAGAGAGTTTTTAACGTAGGACAGGATTTAAGTAACATAGGTGCTAACGCAGCTGATATTTTGGATAATGTACCTTCTGTTAATGTTGATATAGATGGAAATGTGAGTCTAAGAGGTAGCTCCAATGTGAAGATTTTGGTCAATGGAAAGCCTTCAGGCCTTATTGGTATCAGTAGTACCGATGCTTTGAGACAGCTTCAGGGTAACTTAATCGAGAGAATTGAGGTGGTTACTAACCCATCTGCAAGGTATCAGGCAGAAGGAAATGCTGGTATTATCAATATCATCCTAAAGAAAGATTCTAACGAAGGAGTAAACGGTTCATTTACGGCCAATTTGGGTTACCCTGCTAATTATGGGCTTTCTTTTAATGTTAATTATAGAAAGAAATGGCTCAACATGTTTGCGAATTATGGTACAAACTATCGCAACAGCCCAGGATCTGGTTATTCTAATCAGGAGTTTTATAATGATGGTTACACCACTAGCCGTAGAACAGACAGAGATAGAACCAGAGGAGGTATTTCACATAATTTTAGAGTAGGATCAGATTTTTACCTGAGTGAGAAGAGTATCCTCACCTTGTCGGGTCTTTATAGAATATCTGATGAAGATAATGAGACCGAGCTGATCTATAGAAATTATGACCGCAATCGTATGTTAATTGCTGATTCGTTAAGAACGGATGATGAGGCAGAGGACGAAGAAAATATGGAATACGCTCTTAACTTCACCCATGATTTCGCTAAAGAAGGACATAAGTTAACGGCTGATGTTCAGTATAGAGAAAGTGACGAAGTGGAAGATTCTGAGCAAAAACAAGGAGCAAGACCTGGTGCCAATGAAAATTTCACGCCTAACTTGTTTCAGCAGTCGCTCAATGAAGAGTCAGAAAAGAATTTGCTTTTACAGACTGATTATGTTTACCCTTTCTCCAAGCAAGGGAAGATTGAAGCGGGGCTTAGAGGAAACCTGAGAAGAATAGATAACAATTATATTGTTGAGGAGAGGAACAATGAAGGTGTTTTTGAGCAGCTGCCTGGTTTTTCTAATAACTTCAAATACGAAGAAAATATCTATGCTGCTTATGCCATTTATGGTAATAAATGGAGCGATTTTTCTTTTCAATTAGGCTTAAGATCAGAGCTTACAGACATCACTACTGAGCTGGTGACCACCGGAGAAAAAACAGATAAGAACTACATAGGCTTTTTCCCAAGTGCTCATGTTACTTATGAGTTGGGGAATGAAAACTCAGTGCAGGCCAGCTATAGCCGCAGACTAGATAGACCAAATTTCTGGAACCTGAATCCGTTTAGTAATTACACTGACCCAAGAAGTATTAGAGCAGGTAATCCTGATCTGAATCCAGAATATACCAACTCCTTTGAGTTAGGCTATTTGAAAAACTGGAATGCTGGTTCTGTATTCTCAAGTGTATATTATAGACATACCACAGATGTGATAGACCGCATCAGGTATCAAGATGTAGTGAATGGTGATACGGTGCTTTTTGCTATCCCACAAAACCTGAGCTATAGAGATTCATATGGTGTGGAATTCACTGTATCTCAAGACATTGGTGAGTGGTGGAAGCTGAACGGTAACGTTAACTTCTATCGTCAGATGACTGAGGGCCAATATGGTGAGCAGGACCTTTCTAGTGATACCTATACCATGTCCGCCAGAGTAACTTCTAAAATGACTTTATTCAATGCCTTTGATTACCAGCTAAGTGGTAGGTACAGTGCGCCGCAGACTAGCCCGCAGAGTAAAAGAAAGGCCTTTTATACCATAGATATGGGACTTAGCAAGGAGATATTAGATAAAAAAGGAACCATAACCCTTAACGTAAGAGACATTCTCAATTCACGAAAGTGGAGAGGAGAGACCTTCGGTAATAATTTTTATGAAGAGTCTGAGTTTCAATGGAGAGCTCGCCAAATTTTGCTCTCTTTCACCTACCGCTTAAACCAGAGAAACAAACCTAACCGTGAAGAACGCGGTGGCGATGGCTATGGTGGTGATGATGCAGACTTTTAATTTTGTTTTGTGCATGTAGTTTAAAAGCCAGTTGAGAGACTGGCTTTTTTTATTTTTTCCTGTTATAGTTTAAATGATAATATTAGATTCGCGCTGGTTTAATAAAAAATTTTTAGAAAATAATGAAAAAAGCGTTACTCATAGCAGTGCTTATGGTTAGTGTAATGACCGTTCAAAGTGGCTATGCTCAGATTCAGAAGGGAAATTTTATGGTAGGTGGAGATGCTACTTTTGATTTCGGTAAAAGTGATGGAGTTAAGTATTCTAAGACTGCCATAAATCCAACGGTCGCCTACTTCCTGGTGAATAGATTGGCCCTTGGGCTACAAGGATCACTTGGAGCCACGGTGTATGATAGAGGCTCTGCAGATGCTAGGCAGTTTTCGACCTTAGCCATTGGTCCTTTGGCTCGATTCTATTTCAATGAAAATAAATTTTCTGTATTTGCCGAAGCAGGCTACCTACACGAATCTTTAGTGGTAGGACCTGCGGAAGATTTTGTGCTTATAAGCTATACCGGGCAAGATGAGAACCGGGAGCAATACTCTTATAGCCATCTGGATTTGGGAGTAGGCTGTAGCTTTTTTTTAAATGATCATGTAAGCATAGATGCTATTCTTGCTTACCATAAAAATCTGACTGAGAATGGGTACAGTAGAGGTCAAAAACAAATCTCATTAAATTTTGGGTTTCAAATTTTTCTATAAGCTTATCAAAAAATGAATTTAAAGGCGTTTATACTCATAATTATTTCAGTCCATTGCTTTAATCTAGCTAATGCTCAGACTGAAAAAGGTAGTTGGATGGTAGGAGGCAATGTCTCGGGAGCATATGACCCTGATGAATACAGGAAGGAACTGGAAGTACAGGTTAATCCCAACGTTGGCTATTTTTTTGTAGATAAGTTAATGACTGGAATCTCAATATCAGATAATTATATATATAGAGAGCTGGGTGCTAAAATTTTGGATAAGTACTTAGTGGCTGGCCCTGAAATCAGATATTATTTTGGAAATTCAAAGTTTAAATTTTTCCCTTATGTAAAGTTCCTTGCAGGAAAGGGTAAGGTGAAAATAAACACTGAAAACTATGCGCCCATAGATCCAGACGATGAAATATTGGATCCATATGATGATATCAAATATAATATCACTGATTTGAATGTGGGAGGGGGGCTTTCATACTTTTTCAAGGATAATATAGCAGTGGAGATTTTGCTTTCATATTCTAAATACAATCTTGACAAAGAGGAGACGAGCTTTGTTTATTATATAGAAGAATATAAAAGATCCAACCTTTCAATGAACATAGGGTTTCAAATCTATCTTTAAGTTAGATTGAAATAATGGTTTAAAGTTATTAGCCAGTCGTGAGACTGGCTTTTTTTATTTCCATGGATAAGCAACTAATCTTCAATAAATTTTTGATTTAGAGGTCTAGTGCTTAAGATTGATATTTTAAATGTTAATAATTATGTATAAACAGTCTTTAGTTGTGTTTCTTTTTCTTGTGGTCGGCTTTACCAATTGTCTAAAAGCTCAATCCGTTTTTGATAATAATTCCGTCACCTTTTATGGCATTGATTTTAGCCATTTTAAACTCGCCGATCCTAAGTATTTAGATCAGCCTTATCTGGTGAAAGAATGGATGCCTCAATGGGTCGAAAAAAGTACCAGAGAAAAAGAATATTATGAAAGCTCATTTAAAAAGGAGTTTCATTTCGATTTTGAATACACCTTGGGTTTAATTCCAGGTCTTGATAAGGATAATTTGGTTGTGGATTCCAAACATGTACTACCAAGAGATTCTGTTCAGGCCATTGTGCAATGTTATGATTTAAAACAAGAGGAAGGACTGGGCTTCGTAATTATTGCAGAATGTTTTAATAAGCACACCAAACATCCGTCGGCCTATTTCGTATGGTTTGATATTGATACCAGAGAGATTTTAAATGCTAACTACATGTCTAGCAAAGAGGCAGATGGTTACGGTATGGTTAATTACTGGGCTGTGGGATTGAAAGGTCTGCTGAATCAATACAGAAGCTGGTTTAAAAAGAATAGAGATAATTTTTAGGTGAACAAATGATAAACCTTAAACAGAAATTTGAAAGCATTCATGATTACTTCTCTCCCAAAGTGGTGGGAGAAATAAATGATGTTTATGTGAAATTAGCCAAAATCAAGGGTGAAGACATTCCATGGCATAATCATAAGGATGAAGATGAGATGTTCTATGTTATAGAAGGAAGCCTTCTTTTTGAAGTAGAGGGAGAGGAGAGTTTCACCATGAAGGAAGGAGATATGTATATTGTGAAGAAGGGCGTGAATCATCGTGTTTCTGCTGAGGAAGAGTGTAAGATTATGCTCATTGAAAATAAAAGTACCGCACATACTGGCGATGTTCAATCAGCCGTTACCAAATCTATTGATCAACAGCTGACTGACTAACCCTTAAAGTATAAGCTGATGCAAGTGCCTCTACCTTCTTCAGAGGCCACTTTTATATAACCTCCATGCAAATGCATAATCTGCTTAGAAAGGCTAAGGCCAATGCCTGAGCCTTGCTTTTTAGTGGAATAGAATGGCACAAATATCTGTGAAAGCTCCACTTTAGGTATGCCGCTACCATTATCAGTAACTTCGATGCAGGCTTTTCCCATTTTATATTGAGCCGTGAGATGAATCTCTGCATTTTCTATTCCTTCCAGTGCATGTTTGCTATTGGTGATCAGGTTGATCAGCACCTGCTCCATCAAATGCCTATCAAGATTGATCGTACTTACCTCACAACTAATATGTAATGCGATGTGGTTATCTTCCATCTGCTTTTTCATGAGCAGATGAATATCCTGAAATAGCTCCTGAATATGCACTTCTTCCAACCTGGGGTTAGACACCTTAGTGAGCTTCCGATAATCATCTATGAAAGAAAGCATGCCGTCACTTCTTTTTTGGATGGTGTTTAATGAAAAGCGAAGGTCGCCAATGGTTTCTTCGTCAATGTCTTCAAGCTTTTTCTGCTCTCCGTCGGAAGTGAGCATGCCTAGCATGGTTTCGGTAAGTGAGGAAATAGGTGTAGCACTATTCATGATTTCGTGGGTCAAAATCCTGATAAGTTTGTGCCATGCTTCAATCTCAGTCTGTTCTATTTCATTTTTAATATCCTGAAAAGTGATGAGCTTGTAGGTTTTATCGAGGAGCTGCATGGTGTTCACTTCTACAGATAAGGTTCTGTTATTCTCACCCTCCAAACTGATCAGCTTTCTTCCTGATATGTGCATTTGATCTATTTCTCTCACAAATTCTGGGTGCTTTTCTTTCAGTATCTTCCAGTTTTTAATGCCTGTAGCTTGCAGTAGATCTTCTGCGGTTTTATTCATCAGGGTAATGCTGGTGTCATTTTCTAAGGAGAGAATGCCAACATTGATATGACTCACCACGGTTTGGAGATAATGATACTGGCCTTCTTTCTCCATTTTGGTGTCTTTAAAGCTTAAAATGATCTCATTAAAAGCATGGTTAAGCTGCTGAAAAGAGTGTGTGGCCGGAGATCGATTAAAAGATGCACTGAAATCTTGATGTTTTATAGATAAAATAAACTTTGCCAGCTCTTTATTGGTTTGGTTGAGAAAGCGAAGTAGTTCAAATATTTGAATTATTAGCACGCAAGCGAGAATGATGTGATTGAAGAATAATCGCTTATCGCCAAAGATCTTTGCAAAGGCAACCATTACCACTAATAATAAAATCAGCCGAATAATGACTTTGAAACTGAAGGTTTTATAAAATTGCATCTAATTAATAAACTGTACCCAATAACTGTGTCTTATATAACTATTCAAATAATGGTTAGACAGTTCACCTTGTATTTTTACAAGGAAATCTAAGAGGAATAGTTATATTTAGACCGGAATTAAAATTAGTTTAACAAAAATGTTAAAACCAACCATATACTCATTAATTCTTTTGTTTTTAATTGTGAGCTGTCAGAAGCCAGCAAGTAAAGATGAAAACGAAATAGAGGAAGATAGCCTGTCAACCATGAGAAGTAAACCCGATAAAAAATTGCTTTATGTAGGTACATATACCCGAAAAGAGGGACATGTAGACGGCAAAGCAGAGGGCATTTATCTCTATGAATTAGATATGCACACAGGTAAATTAGAAAAAATATCTACCACCCGTGGCATAGTGAATCCTTCATACTTAACTATCCACAGTAGTGGAGATTATGTGTATGCAGTGAGTGAAACTGTAGGTAATGATAGTGTTCCTACAGGCTCAGTATATGCGTATAAAGTGGAGGCAGACAGTACTTTAAGGGAATTAAATCACGTGTCTTCGGAAGGTAAAGCACCTTGTTTTATTACCACAGACCCATCAGGTAAATATGTTTTAGTTGCTAACTATGTAGATGGTGTGGTGGCTTTATATACTATTGCTGGTGATGGTAGCCTGGAAAGTAAAATGCATGTACAGCATGAAGGTTCAGGTACAACTGCCCGTCAGGAATCAGCTCATGCACACAGTGTGTGGCCTATAAAAAATGGATTTGTTTATGCGGTTGATCTGGGCATCGACCAGATTATACCCTACAGACTGGATGAAGGCAAAGATAGCCTTGAAGCTAGCTCATTTGTAACGAAACTGCCAGCCGGATCAGGACCAAGGCATTTGGCATTTCATCCTACTAAAAAGATAGCTTATTCTATCAATGAGCTTAAAGGAACAGTGACCTCATTTGATATTGCAGATAATGGTGAATTAAGATCATTCCAGACCTTACCTGCCGTGGAGGACACTACAGGTGTAGATGCAGGTTCTGCCGATATTCACATTACTCCTGATGGTAGATTTCTTTATGCCAGCAACAGAGGTAAGTTTAATAATATCGCCATATTTAAGATAAACGAGGAAACTGGTGAATTAAGCCTGGTGGGTCACCAACCTACTAAAGGTGATGCACCAAGAAATTTTGTGATAGACCCAACTGGTAAATTCTTGCTAGTAGCGAATCAAAATTCTAGCAACGTGGTAACTTTTGAGATAGATAAAGAAACAGGTGAGCTGATAGATATAGGTGTGGAAACAGAAATTCCAACACCGGTATGTCTTCAGTTTATGCCTTAAATGCCATGTTTATTCATTCTTCTATAAAGTGCTGTGCGCGTTAAGCCCAGCACTTTTGCTGTTTTAGTGACATGGCCATTATTGCGCTCCAGTGTTTGAAGAATGAAATCCCTCTCCATTTCATCCAGTGTTTTATCCTCTGCCAGCAGGCTGCTGGGATGATGCGGTACCGATATAAATGATTCAATACTATCTATGCTATCAGTTTCGCTAAGGATGACCGCTCTCTCTACCGCATGTTGTAGCTCTCTAATATTCCCCGGCCAGGGATAACTTTTAAGTTTTTCCAGAGTACTGGTGGCTATTTTAATGCCCTTTTTGTGGTATTTATGGCTGAAGATTTTAAGAAAATGATCTGCGAGCAAAGAGATATCCTCCCTTCTTTCTCTTAATGACGGCACTCTTATTTCAACTGTATTGATACGATAGAGCAAATCCTGTCTAAAGGTCTGTTCTGCCACCATTTCATTAAGAGGCATATTGGTAGCGCAGATGAGTCTCACATCTAGATTTATGTCTTTATTAGAACCAACTCTCTTTACTTTTCTGCTTTGTAGTACGGTGAGTAGTTTGGCTTGAAGAGGAAGAGACAGGTTGCCAATTTCATCTAAAAAGATGGTGCCTTTTTGCGCTACCTCAAACCTGCCAGGCTTATCCTGACGAGCATCAGTAAAAGCTCCTTTTACATGGCCGAACAGCTCACTTTCAAATAAAGTCTCACTTATAGCACCTAAGTCTACATGCACAAACACTTCATCTTTTCTATTCGAGTGTTGATGTATGTTTCTGGCTACCACTTCTTTACCGGTGCCGTTTTCACCAAGGATAAGAACGTCGGCATCAGTGGCTGCTACTTTTTTAATCAGGTCTTTCACTCGTTGAAGAGCAGCAGACTCACCTGTTAAATTCTCAAATTCGCCCGATGATCGTGTGCTGGATTGCTGTGACTCTTTAAGGCGTACCACTTCTTTTCTCGATTCCCGCAGTTTCAAGGCTGACATGATGGTGGCCAGTAGTTTCTGGTTTTTCCATGGCTTAAGCACAAAATCAGTAGCTCCTTCTTTCATGGCTTTTACTGCCAGATCTACCTCGCCGTAGGCCGTGATCAGGATCACACTGGCATCATTGTCCATTTTTAGGATTTCATTGAGCCAGAAGAATCCCTCAGCACCGTCATTCATGCCTTTTTTGAAATTCATATCTAGAAGCACCACATCATAGTCCTTGCGCTCAAAATGTCCTGAAATCTTTTCAGGATTTTGTTCAATGTCTACAGATGAGAATTCCTGCTTTAAAAACATTCTTGCAGTTTCTAAAACATCAATATCGTCATCTACTATCAAAATGTTACCTTGTGCTTTCATGGCTAATGGCTTTTGTTTTATAAACTTAGTAAAGTGTATCATAAACAAACAATGAAGTGTATCAATTATGATACACTAAATTTAAATTTGATTATTAACTAATTGATAATCAATGATTTAAAATTATGGTATTTGTATTGAAAAGATAATGGTGGTCATTAACAGAATTAAACTACATCAGCATGTTTAAAAGCTATTTCAAAATCACCTTCAGAAGTCTCTTAAAAAATCGTTTATCTGCCCTGATAAACCTTGTGGGGCTCACTGTAGGTATCAGCACTTGCATCGTCATATTCTTATTTATCAGTAATGAGTTGAGCTTTGATGATTTCAACACAAAGGCAGACAGAATTTATCGTGTAGTTACAAAGGGTAAAAATTCTTCAGGGCTGGATTATGAAGGCTCTGTACCATCACCAATGGCGGAAGCTATTCGAAATGATTTGCCTGAGCTGAAGCACGTTACACAACTTTTTCAACCCACTGATTATCAGATATTATATAATGGAGATAAGTGGACTCAAAGTGATATCGCTTTTGCAGACTCTGCATTTTTTAATGTATTTGATTTTGAAATAATCGCCTCTAGTAAAGCAACTTTACTTGGCACTGCAGGTGAAGTAATTTTAACAGAATCCTTAGCAAAAGACCATTTTAATGGTGAAAATGCATTAGGCAAAGTCTTCAGATTGAATCAAACCGAAGATGTAGAAGTGGTGGGAATTATGAAGGATTTGCCGGTTAATTCTCATATCCAATTTGAAATGCTTGTGTCATTTCCTACGCTGTCAGCGGAGTTTGTAGGGTTGGATATTTTTAGTTGGGACTTTAATGGTGGCATTTATAACTATGTAGTTCTCCCTGAAAATGTATCTGAAAGCCGAATCAATGAGGGGTTAATAGCTTTAAGAGATAAGTATAAGCCTATTTCGAAAAATAATGAAACTACATATTTTTTGCAGCCTTTGAAAGACATTCACTTTAATCAGCGCTTTGTCGAGGATAATATTACTTACACTATGGACAGTACTTATATATGGGTACTAGGATCTATTGGTATTTTTATCTTGGTTATTGCCTGTGTCAATTTTATTAATCTTTCTACGGCGCTGGCCATTAAGCGAGCTAAGGAAGTAGGGATGAGAAAAGTGCTTGGTGCCAATAAAAGTCAGCTTTCCCTACAGTATTTATCAGAGGCATTTTTAATTACTCTTACCAGCGCCCTGTTGTCTTTGGGTATTGTAGAGAGAACTTTGCCATTTATAAATCATTATATGGATATTTCTCTGAGTATCAGTGCTGTTACACAGTTTGAGTT
This sequence comes from Fulvivirga ligni, assembly GCF_021389935.1. Taxonomy (NCBI): domain Bacteria; kingdom Pseudomonadati; phylum Bacteroidota; class Cytophagia; order Cytophagales; family Fulvivirgaceae; genus Fulvivirga; species Fulvivirga ligni. Next base: position 4,808,481 of record NZ_CP089979.1, on the reverse strand, counting down.
TATAGTGTTTTATATAGGGTTAGTACTAGTAGTAACATTGTTATCTGGCCTGTACCCATCAATGATATTGGCCTCATATCAGCCAGCTAAAGCATTAAAAACCAAAATCACTGATGTGAATAGCACCTCTTTGTTCTTAAGAAAAGGCCTGGTGGGATTCCAGTTTGTGGTTTCTCAAGTGCTGATTATCGCTACCCTGGTCATTGCCAGTCAGATGGATTATTTCCATAGCAAGCCATTGGGTTTTAAGAAAGATCAGATAGTAACACTTTCATTGCCAGTTAGAGATGAAGGAAAGCTGGAGACATTCAAAAGTGAATTGCTTAAAGATAATATGATTAGCAGTGTGTCATTTGCTCTTGGAGCACCCACTTCTAACAACGGTTTGAGTTCTAACTTTCAGGCAGAGGGTGATGATTCAAATATGAATGCTCAGATAAAAGCAGTGGATATAGATTACAAAGATACTTACGGTTTGGATCTAGTGGCCGGAAATTGGTTTACCCATATTCAAAAAGGCAAGGAAGGGTATGAGCTGATAGTAAATGAAAGTATGACCAGGAAAATAGGCTTCACTAGTCCTGAAGAGGCCATCGGAAAGAAAATCCAGTTTGGAATAAATGGCATCAATGCTCCCGTAGTGGGGGTAGTAAAGGACTTTCATATGGCTTCCCTAGAAGCAGGAATAGAGCCGTTAATTATGTGTCAGTTTCCTCCATTTTACTTTGAGGGAGGGATTAGGATTAGCGGAGATAATTTACCTGCTGCTATGGCACACATTGAGAAAAGCTGGGAGGTAGTATTCCCAGAGTATGTGTATGACTATGAATTTTTAGATGATATGCTCAGTAAAAACTATGAGTCAGAACAAACTATTTATAATCTCTTTAAAATTCTTTCAGGTATAGCTATAGCCATCGGGTGTTTAGGATTAATTGGCTTGGTGTCCTTTTTAGTGAACCAGAAGTCTAAAGAGGTCGGGGTGAGAAAAGTATTGGGTGCTTCTGTTTCAAGCATATTCTTACTGTTCGGTAAAGGGTATATCATCTTGTTGTTAATAGCTTTTCTCATTGCTGCACCTATAAGTTGGTGGGCTATGAATAGCTGGCTTTCATCCTTTGCTTATAAAATTGAATTATCACCGCTATATTTTGTGGCCGGCATTTTAATAAATGGTGTAATAGCCATTCTCACCGTAGGTTTTCAGTCCATAAAAGCGGCTGTGGCTAACCCTGTAGTAGCGCTAAAAGACGAATAAGGTCCCAACTAAACTCTATCAACAATGATTAAGAATTATTTCAAAATAGCCATAAGAAACTTTTTAAGACATAAGTTTTACGCTGGTCTGAATATACTGGGGTTATCCGTGGGTGTGGCGGTGTCTTTGCTTATCAGCATTTACCTGCTGCATGAGTTGAGTTATGATAACTTCCATCCTAATGGGAATGAGATATATAGGGTAAATCAAACTAACATCTGGGATCCTGAAGGCGGCTGGATGAGTCGTACTCCACCTCCCGTGGCTGATGCCATGTTATCTGAATTTCCTGAAGTAGAGGCTGCTGTACGAATCAATACACCCACAGCAACCATAGTTAATGTTGAGCAGGGAGGCACTTACAGTTCATTTAGAGAAGATAATATATTGGCTGCCGATTCTAATTTCTTTGATTTCTTCGGTTTTCAGCTATTAGAGGGTAGTCGTGATAAGGCATTGAGTCAGGTCAATTCTGTAGTGCTATCCAAAGAAGCAGCGCAAAGGTATTTTGGTGAGCAGTCAGCAGTAGGTAAAACCATTCTGCTAGGCGATGAGAAGATGCCGGTGGAAGTAACAGGTGTTACAGAGAAGCAACCTACAAATGCCCATTTTCATTTCGACTTACTCTTGTCAATGCCTACTAACCCTGCCGTGAAAAGATTTGAGTGGAGCTGGATTTGGACACAGATGCATACTTATGTTAGAATCAAAAATAATGTTCCAAAGGTAGAGGAAGGAATGCATGGCCTGGCTCATAAATATGCTATGGATGCCTTTAATAGACTAGGTATTTCAATGGCTGATTTTGAAAGCCAAAAAGGGAAGTTAGATTTCGTATTGCAGCCGGTAGAAGATATCCATTTAAACTCATCAGTAGGTGGTAATATAGAGCCGGTAAGTGACGTCACTTATGTATATATCTTTGGTACAGTTGCCATTTTCATTATGTTTTTAGCGGGAATCAATTTCGTAAACCTTACTACCGCTCGTGCCGCAAATCGAGCCAAAGAAATTGGCGTGAAAAAGGTGTTAGGATCAGGTAAAGCCCACCTGGTAAGGCAGTTTCTATTGGAATCAGTGATGTTAAGTACAATTGCCACCATCATCGGTTTAGGTCTGGCTGAGCTATTAAGATTTTCAGTGGTAGACTATCTGGGAATCAATATGAGCACCAGCATATTTACAGATCCACGGATTTTAACCATGGTGATGCTGCTTCCTCTTGTACTTGGCTTATTGGCAGGTCTGTACCCGGCATTTTACCTTACTTCTTTTCAGCCAGCCAGAGTATTAAAAGGAAGCGTGGCCAGTGGAGCTAAGAGTTCATTGTTGCGTAATATATTGGTTATCTGTCAGTTTAGTATTGCTATAATTCTGGTGGCTAGTACGGCTGTAATCTATAAGCAATTAAAATATTGTGAGGATACTGATTTAGGCTTGAATAAAGACCATATAATAGTAGTAAAAGAGGTGGACAAGCTACACGATCAAATGAACGCTTTTAAGCAGGAAATGAGAAAAGTAGCCGGAATAAAGGAGGTTTCTATTGGCAGTGTAATGGGCGGGAATAGTTCCTATGCGCTTGAAGATCTTTTCTATAAAGAGGGGGAGCCAGATAAAAAGATGTCTTTAGCTACTGTAAAGGGCGATGAAGATTATATGCCACTCTTTGATATGAAACTGTTAGCCGGTAGAAATTTCGTAAAATCTAACCCATCAGATAAGTCAGGAATCGTTATCAATGAGAAGGCTATGAAGGCTTTTGGCTGGAATCTTGAGAATGTTCTTGGACAAAAAGTGGAGTATTTTGAATCCGTGGAGTTTCATGTGATAGGTGTAGTGTCTGATTTTAATATGGCCTCGGTGAAATTTCAAATTGCACCATTAGCCATATTCCATAATGATGCAAATCTATTTAATGACAATAGACTAATGGCCCTGAAATATGATCCTAAAAGTCTACCGCAGGTGATTGCTTCGTTGGAAAATAACTGGAACATGCTTTCTGAATCAGTGCCATTGGATTATGTATACCTGGATGAAAGCATCTCAGAACAATATCAAAGTGAGCAGAAACTGGGCTTACTGTTCAGTGTATTTGCAGTGTTAGCCCTATTAATTGCTTGTCTTGGATTATTTGGATTAGCATCGTTTATGGCTGCCCAAAGAAACAAAGAAATAGGGGTGAGGAAAGTACTGGGTGCATCCATTGCACAGATAGTAATTCTGCTAAATAGCAATTTCTCCAAGCTTATACTAATATCACTTTTCATCTCTATCCCTTTAGTGTGGTGGCTCATGAGTAAATGGTTGGAGCAGTTTGTAATGAGAATCGAAATTGGCTGGGAGGTGTTTGCCATTGCCGGTCTATCAGCTCTCTCCATAGCATGGCTTACGGTGAGTTATCAATCTATCAAAGCAGCTGTGGTAGACCCTGTGAAGAGTTTGAAGGAAGAGTGATGTAGAACTGCATTGAATTCATTTGAATTATAGACAAGTTTTTAAAGGGGCGTCAATTGACGCCCCTTTTTTGTTGGGTTAGCTCTAAGAGTCAATTATTGGAAAACACCTGTTTATTTTTTAAATCCAAAATATAAAATAAGTGTTTTTAATTTAATAACTTTTCTACTATCATTGCAGACTTATAAAAAATCTATAGAAATTTTAACTATTATGATGAGAAAAATGATTTTATTCCTTGTCTTGGTCATCTTCGCATGGTCATGTAAAGAGGATGAAGAGTTTGATGTTACTGTTAGGGATAGTGGTAATTTGAGAGTACACTTTGCTGATAAGGATGGAACTCCAGTAACAGATGGAGTAGTGAAGCTTTATCCAGCTGATCTGGAGAACGATTTCGACGATGTGCCATTGCTTGATGTCCAATCTATTAATGAGGAAGGGCTAGTTGACTTTGGCGAATTGAAGTCTGGCTCATATTATGCCATGTGGGAGCTTACTTCAGGTAATTTGAAATACAAGACTTATGATCATCTGATGGCGGTTCAGGTTGTCGCTGGTGTGGATAGGGATTTGGATGTTAACATTAACAGTAGACTCTATAATGGGACTTTAAATTTAACAGTGCGTTCAGATGATTTTATTGCAGACATCATTGCAGATGCTAAAATCTTAGTAGTTCAGAGAGTGAATGGTTCTACCACTAAGGACTTCTCAGAGCTTTTAGAGCGTGGAATTAAGGGTGTAAGCGATGTTGATGGTAAACTATTGGTGGAAAATCTGCCAGGGGGTTATTCATATGATATTTACTATTATAACGATAATGGTGATTCTGAATACTTAAATTCTTATTTCCTTTATCCTGATTATATCACTTATAAAACTGTTTACGTAGACTCAATTTAAAATTAGCAATGAGAAAATTATATATAATAATACTGTTAGCTATATCTATCATAGCTTGTAATGATGATTCCAAGGACATTAAAGTTAATCTCAGAGATAGTGGAACATTAGCTATCACATTAAACCACCAAGGTGCAGCAGTGTCAGATGTACGTTTCAAACTATATCCAATGCTGGGTGAAGATGCAGTTTTGGATGAAGCTGTATCTGATGAAAACGGTATGGTGGACTTTGGTTTATTAAACTCGGGTTCATACCTTATTGAAGCAGAAACCACTCAAGGTGGTTTAAAGTATAGAATCTCTCAAGTTTTGCAGGTTCTCTCTGGTAGTGATAAGAATGTTACTCTTGATACAGAAGATTATATGGGTACTTTAAATGTAACTACTTATAGCGGCTCAGATATTGAAGGCAATGTCAAATTGTTGTTCCTTCAGCGAACAGAGGAAAATAATAATTTAGATAATTTTTCTGAAAAGTTAGAAGCTGGGGTTAAGGCAACAACAGACGAAGATGGTAGAGCTTCTGTGACTATGCCATCTGAAATCTATTTTGATATTTATTTCTATACGTCTTCTGAGGATGGAAACTATTATTATTACTATCAAGTTGACAGGGCAGACGATAAAAATATTTCTATTGATATTGATGACTGATAATATCAGACTCTTTATTAAAAAGGCTACCATCTTGGTAGCCTTTTTTTGTATCAATATCGATACAGTTGAATGTAACGAAAATAATACGGTTATAGCTTGAATGTTGCTTAAAATGGCATTTATAAGCTATTTTTTCTTGTGGCACCAGCTTTGAAATGTTTTTAGGTATATTGAATTCTACCAGATCCATTTCCTTATGCTCAATAATATTCTCAAAACTGCTCTCAGAACGCTGCTGAGAAATAAGAGTCATGCTCTTATTAATATCGTAGGGCTGGCAATAGGCATTAGTGCTTCCCTCATGATTTTCATGATTACCTCATTTCACCTGAGTTATGATAACTTTCATAAGGATTCGGATCGCATCTATCGATTGGTTACTGAGGAGCGCATTGGTGATGAAATGGACAAGGACAGCGGCATTCCTTTTCCATTGAGGCTCACTTTTAAGGAGGATTTTCCCGAGATCGAATTGATGTCTATGGTGGATAACAATCAGGTTTCTGGTCTCATTAACGTTATGCAGGATGGACAAAAGATAAAATATAAGGAAGATCCTGTAAAGCAGGCATTCGTTTATCCTGACTATTTTGAAATCTTTGATTACACATTCCTTTATGGCGAACCGTCAAAAGTGGTGATTGGTAAAAACTCTGTGGTATTATCTAGAAGTATGGCCAATAAGTACTTCGGTGATTACACGCAGGCAATGGGTAAGGTTCTAAATATAGAGAACTATTTTGATGTTACCGTTACAGGTATAATTCAGGATCCGCCCATGAATTCTGATCTGCCTTTTGAGATGTTCATTTCTTTTGATGTAGGGGCAGACTTTAGAATATGGGAGGGAAACTGGACTGCCACTTCGTCTAGTACACAATGCTTTCTTAAATTAAAGCCTAACGTTGATGCAGCAGCTTTTTCAAATAAAATATCTGACTACATTGCTAAGCATGTCAAGGATGATCCCAAAGAGATAACTCTGGATATTCAGGCTTTGAATGACGTTCATTATAATCAAGACTACTATAACTTCACTGGTCTTGGTACCTCCAAAAAAAGTATCTATACCTTATTATCTGTAGGGTGCTTACTGTTGATAGCCGCGTGTATTAATTTCGTTAATCTAAATACGGCCATAGCTGTAAAGCGTAGCAAAGAGGTGGGAGTACGTAAAGTTTTAGGTGGGAGTAGAGGCTCTCTTTTTATTCAATTTATTTTTGAAACATTTTTCATTACCCTCACTGCCATGATTATAGCTTTGGGAGTGATAGAGTTGCTGTCTTTTAAGATCAATGAGATAATAGGTTATGAGATTCCAGAGTTGGTTTTTTCATGGCAGTTGATTTTAACGCTGTTCATATTTTTAATGCTTATTACCTTAACAGCAGGCGTATATCCGTCACTGGTGCTCTCAAAATTTACACCAATAAAGGCGTTGAAAAATTCCTTAGTGGGTCACACAGGAAGTGTTGTTTTTAGGCAATCGCTAATCGTTGTGCAATTATGCATAACTCAAGCGTTGATCATGGCTGTGGTGGTAATTACTAGTCAGGTCAGGCATTTCATTTCTACTCCCATTGGTATTGATTCAGAGGCCCTAGTTGAATTTAGTATACCCAACTCTGATCTGATGAGATATAGTGAGTTTAAAGCTAAGTTGAGTCAATTGACTGGTGTTCAGAATATTACCTTCTCAAATACAGGAGCAGCATCAGAGAATACCTGGGGTGGTGTTGCCGTTATGGACGCTGAAAATCATGATGTGCAAATAAAATCTATAGATGATGATTATTTGCAGACGTATGATATTGAACTAATAGCAGGGCATAATCTATCTGTCCAAGATTCTGTTCGTAAGTATTTAGTTTCAAAAAGCTTAGCAAAGTCTTTTGGGTTCGATGATCCTCGTGATTTCTTGGGGAAAGAAATAGAAGTATGGGGAGCTAAAGGCCCTGTGGTTGGGGTAGTTGAAGATTTTAGTGCTATGCCGCTTCAATATGATCAGAAGCCATTGGCCATGTGGAGTCAAAAGCAGCATTTTAATTTAGGTACTGCAAAGGTCAATTCCTCCCAGATGGATGAAACCATGGCTTCAGTAAAAAGCTTATGGGAGGAACAATTCCCTGAGTACATATTCTCATATAAATTCCTTGACGATAAGATTGCAAACTTCTACAAAGCAGAAAGACAGACGGCCAATACTTTTATGCTATTCACCTTTGTGGCTCTTTTCACAGGTGTTATTGGGTTGCTGGGTCTTATGTCTTACATGGTGAACACGCGCTTAAAGGAAATAGGAATAAGAAAAGTATTGGGTGCAAAAGCTGTTCAAATCGTAACATTGCTCTCCAGAAATTTCATAGTGATGGTATTGATCTCATTTGCTATTGCCGCGCCGATTTCCTATTTCTTTCTAGATAATTGGCTCAGTGATTATAGTGTTAGAATCAGTATAGGTGTGCAATATTTTGTGATTACTCTGGTTGTTTGCCTGGTGATCACACAGGTCACTATTCTATTTAATGCAGTAAAAGCTGCTCTTTATAATCCAGTTGAAATACTCAAAAACGAATAACAACATATATTTATTAACATGGTCAGAAACTATTTAAAAACGGCTATTCGTAACCTGTTTAGGAATAAGCTCTATACTATCGTCAACGTGCTGGGGCTCTCTTTAGGCATCACCTGCTGCCTGGTTCTACTCATGTTGGCAGATTATTCAAATACCTATGATGATTTCCAGGAAAATAAAGATAGAATCTATCGCATAGTCAACAGGTCTGAAGGGGCAGGGGGTGAGATGGACTATACTCCAGGCGTGCCAGGTCCACTGCCTGATGCCATTAGAGAAGATTTTCAAGAATTCGAGAAAGTGGTATTCGTTAGAAGTAATTATGGCGTAGACCTGTTTAAGGTTCATCCGGATGAGTCCAATGCGGTTAGTTTCGAATTGAGAGACGAGAGGGTCGCTTATACCGAACCCGAGTATTTTGATTTGTTCACGGTGGACTGGAAAAAAGGTGATGTGAAGAGTGCCCTGAGTAAACCTAACAGCGTAGTGCTTGCTGAATCAGCTGCTTCTAAGCTATTCCCTGATGAAGAGGCACTGGGGCAGACTGTAGTCTATAAAAAAGAAATACCACTGACGATCACCGGTATTATGGCAGACCCACCTGCTCATAGCGATATGCCTTTTGATATATTTATTTCACTCATCACTATTAAAAAAGACGTTTTAGCAGATGGTTGGGGCAGTGTTTCTAGTGATGACCAGTGCTATGTTCTTCTGGGTGAAAAGGATAATCCTGATAAATATCGGTCAAGGCTGGATCAGTTCGCTATCAAATATTATGGAGATGATGAAAATAATACGGAAAGACATGATTTGCAGCCAATGTCAGATATTCATTTTGATGATAGATACAGTAATTATAACTACTCTACTACCAGTAAGAATGAGATATTGGTAATGGTTATTATCGCTGTTTTCTTACTCCTTACTGCCTGCGTTAACTTTATTAATCTATCCACAGCAGTGGCGGTGAAGCGATCTAGAGAAGTAGGAGTGAGGAAGGTTTTGGGAGGAACCCGAACGCAGCTGGTTTTACAGTTCTTGGGCGAGTCCTTAGCCTTAGTAATAGTTGCAGTGATTGTAGCACTAGGCCTTACAGAGTTAATGGTATTGTATGTAAATCCCTTCATGCAAGTACAGCTTGACGTTCCATGGGGTGAGCCCATTTTTATAGCTGAAATGTTGACTGCTTCTGTACTTATTACGGTGCTGGCTGGATTTTACCCAGCGCTGGTTCTGTCTAATTTCAGACCAGCCCTTGCACTTAAAAATATGATAACAAGCAAGCACAGTGGAGCATTCTCGTTACGTAAAGGTCTGGTAGTTTTTCAATTCTTTGTTTCTCAAGTTTTTATTGTGGGTACCATAGTGGTCGTGAGTCAGATGGAGCTTTTGAGTAGCACGGACTTAGGTTTTAGTACAGAGGCACTCGTTAATATCAGAATACCGGAAAGAGACATTTCAAAAAAGAAAACGCTGAAGGCAGAGGTGGCAAAATTGGCTAATATTCAAGCTGTTAGCCTAATCTATACTAATCCCAGCTCAAGTTCGATTTCCGTAAGCGACTTTACCATTGGAGATGATCCGGAAGAATATTACTCGTCCATGAAATATGGAGACGAAGATTATCTGGATACTTATCAGCTAAAATTGATCGCAGGCAGAAACTTGAATCCATCAGACACAGTGAGTGAAGTTTTGGTAACGAAAAAGCTTTTGGAATATGTAGGTTATAAAGACCGAGCTGAAGAGTTTTTGGGTAAGATGATGAAGGTTCACGGTGTCCATGTGCCAGTAGTTGGTGTAATTGACGATTTCAACTCCACTTCATTGCATGATGGTGTTACTCCCGTGGTTCTTCACAGCTCTATGAATAGTTACAGGCAGCTTACTGTAAAGGTGAATGTTGCTAATTTCCAGCAGGTTAATCCGGAGATTGAACGAATCTGGAAGGGACTTTATCCTGAATACGATTATTCTAGCAGTTTCTTAGATGAATATATTGCTCAGTTTTATGAAGGAGAACGTAAGATGGCGAAGATCTTCAGTTTCTTTTCATCCATAGCTATCATTATAAGTTGTATGGGCTTGTTTGCCTTAGCCTCGTTTATGGTGAATCAGAAAGTAAAGGAAATAGGAGTAAGGAAGGTTTTGGGAGCCTCAGTGTTTAATATTATTGGCATGTTCTCCTGGTCTTTCTTCAAACTAATCCTATTGGCCTTTTTGATGTCCGTGCCTGTATCATGGTATGTGATGGATTCATGGCTGGAAAACTTTCAATATCAGGTCGATTTAGGTCCAATGCTATTTGTGGGAGCACTCATACTCACGCTTCTTATCGCCATCGTAACTGTGGGGTACAAATCATTGCGTGCAGCCATGGCAAATCCTGTCATAAGCTTAAAGGATGAATGATCAGTAAAAGATCGTGATGCAGCCGTAGTGCTGCTCAGGGTATGCCCTTAGACTTTTGGTTTAAGGGCATAATTTTTTATAAGCTGTTCCATTTGGTGGAATGAAAAATGCCCCTCCATTACGGAATCAAGAATGGCATAGTGCCAATTTGCTGGATTTTCCGATTTTTTTTATTCAGGGTCTGCCCTCAGAAAATGCCGCCCCTATATCGCCACCTTTGTAAAGGTTAAAACAAGGAAAATATGGCTGGTAGAAGGTTTATGAAAGGTGTTTGCGCTCTAGGTATTTTTTTTGGTTTGGTGCTTTCTGCCCAAGCTCAGCAAGATATCTATTGGGATGTAAAAGAAGATATAGGTACGCAGTCATTACTGAAGTATAAGGGCATAGGCTTTTCGTTCGGTGTGCGATCTTTAGACATAACGAGCAACATTAAGGAACTACATAATTATGATGCCTTTGAAGAAGGAGGCGACATCTCATTCATGTTTGGTAATGATTTTGACCAAATAACCGTTAGTATGCTGGGCCTCTATTATTCTAATGCTCAGACCTCCCGAACCGTCAATTTGAATTCATTTGGCGTTACTAACAACCTATATTTTTTGAGGGCTTTTGGTGTAAAGCCAACGGGCTTCTCGCCTTATGTGTCTACAGGTATTGCTTTAAGATACTATAGGTTTTATGGCCATTATATAGATGAGAGTCAGCGCAGTACTAGAAAGCAGGCCAAAGGCCAGGAGCCGTATCTGGGGGCTGTAAAGGTCACAGACTTGTCTTTGGGACTGGGCATGGAATTTCAATTACAGTCAGAGCTTGAATTTATCCACTTTTACGTGGAGGGCGACAGCAATTTAGGGCTGATGGCCACTACTCGTGATGAGGCTTTTAAAGGAACTAACATCAGAAATCTGTATTCCATAAGAGTTGGTGTCCGCTTCGGTAGAAAAAAATCAAATTTTAAAATTTTAAGATAAGAATATATGAGAGGTCTATTTTATAGTGCTTTAATGGTATTAGTTTTCGGTGCATGTGAAGTTGAACTGGATAATCCCGTATCAAGTCAGGGGGATTCGATTTTTAAAATAAAGGAGGGCACTCATAGTTCTAACAGATTGCCTGAATCATTTGAAGGGAATGAACTTTCTTTCACGGCCACTTTTGATAGTTCTGCTGTGTATCAGACGATACAGTCATCCAATCAGGCAGACATTAATAAATTGATGGGCTTTTCAGATTGTGCTAGTCATCATCATGAAAACAGCGCCAGGTTTGGATGGAGATGGTATAATGATCAATTAGAAATTCTTGCTTATTGCTATATCAATGGTCAAAGAAGCTACGAATATATCACCAGCGTAAATTTAAATTCAACTCATGAATATAAGCTGGTAAGTGTAGATGATAAATATGTGTTTACTGTAGATAATGCTAATGAAATTGTGATTCCAAAAGTATATGTATGTGAATCAGGATCTAATTACATGTTGTTTCCTTACTTCGGGGGAGATGAAGTTGCTCCCCACGATATTACAGTCAGAATAGACAAGGATTAATTTTTTGAAATAATTTTAAAAATTAGCGCGGTATAGTTTGCATTTTTTAATTTGAATATTACCTTTGCACCACCTTAAACGATAAGGGGCTGACAAGGGGAAGTAACCCAGTTAAAAATCCTTGTTAGATTGTGATGGTTCCGTAGCTCAACTGGATAGAGCAACTGCCTTCTAAGCAGTAGGTTCGGGGTTCGAGTCCCTGCGGGATCACTTGATAATGAGCCACTTACAACATTTTAGTTGTAAGTGGCTTTTTTATTTTATTAATATTTTACCTTCTATTTTTTTGCTGATAATTTTTATGGCGCTCCTTGTTCCGCGTATGTCATCAGCCGCTAGCTCACTGTTTTCAACGCGTGCATACTACTGCAGGTTAACCTATTAACTCAACCTGCAACAAGCCCTTTTTACCACAAAAATCCATTGACTTTCCTGATATTGAAAGTATGAGTGTTTTTCTAATAATTAAATAACAAGAAAGGTGAATCGGACGCGTTACCGCTGCGCTCAAACGCGCCCGAACGGGTGTTTGGAATTAAGGATTTCTTCCCTGTACTTAAAGAGGTTTAGGAAGGATTGTAAATTCTGAATCATATAATAAAACTCCCCTCACTCACTCCACCTGCTATTCATCCAATCGTCAAATTCTTGTTTTTCTTGTTGTTTTAGTTGTTCATCAAGGCGCTCTTTATCTTCCATGATCTTTTGATCGGTCTTTCCAACTATAAAGAGAATAAGGAATGCGAATAGTGGACTGAATACCAAAGCGAATATGGCGTATGGCATAGCGGGTCTGCCATAAGAGCTCTTGGCTATATAACCACAGAAAAAAGCTAGAACGATCCATGCTAGGCCAAAATATGTAATATCCATTCAATAAAATATTGATGCAATTAATATAGATTATTTGTGATAAAATATAACTAAAAATGAGGTGGATTGAAAATGTCTACAAAATAAAAAGGCACCCTTACTCAGGGTGCTCTTCTATATTTAATTAGCCAACGTGATCAGTTTAATATCTTCGTCACTGCCTGCGCAACTTCTTGCATGGTAGTGTTATTGAAATGAATAGGCGCAAAGCTATTCTTAATTAAGTCTTTTGATATATGAAGGAAATCTACTCCTTCGAAACAATTAGGTAGTAACTCATTAGAATCATGAAGAATCAAACTTGGCTTCAAGTCGCTGTAAAGCTTGGATTCTTCGAAACTAAAGAAGTTAAAAACCCTGCAATTAGTCACCTTCTCAAGAGTAAGTCCGAATATGTTTCGGTCGTAACTCTGGGAGTCTATCAGAAATATTATGTCATCTTTCTTTTTCATAAGTGATAACCATTTTCCTGATATGTTCCCAAAGTTGTGCCAATAGAAAAAGCGGCTTAAAATTGATTTTAAGTCGCTTTGAATATGAAACAAAATCCCAAATTGGGATTTTGTAATGAATTTGGGATTATTTTAGGTTCGTGTCCAGATTTTTTCTAAGCTCTTTATATGCCATTTGGCATTTCTCTGAGAGCTCATCTACCATAGTAGGTATTAGATCTGTTTTATAATTTTCCTTACCGTACTCTTCAATGTTTTTAATGAGCGGCTTTAAGCTCTCAATGCCCATAAAGGTGATGGAAGGTTTAATTTTGTGTGCAAGGCTGCCGACCTTAGACCACTCTGCTTTATTGATCCATTTTTGCATTTCATTAATGGTAGGAGGGGTGTTCTGCAAAAATGTTTCTACCATATCCCTCATGAAGGTTTTGTCACCATCACAAATACTGGTTAAGTATGTGAGGTCTGTAATATCCTCGTCGGGTACCGGTGTGCTATTGTTCTGCCCATTTTCCTGAGCAAATTTGGAAATTGTTTTATAAAGATCTTCTGGCTGAAAAGGCTTAGGTAAGTAATCATTCATGCCTACTTCCAAACACTTCTCATTATCTCCTTTAATAGCATTGGCTGTTAAAGCGATAATAGGTATCTGATTCTTCGGGGCGGGCATATTCTTACGGATACTCTTGGTGGCCTCGTAGCCATCCATAATTGGCATCTGAATATCCATCAGGATAATATGATAATCATTGCTCCTGAGCTTCTCTAAGGCTATGTATCCGTTTTCTGCACCATCTACATCACATTCCCATTTCTTAAGGATATTAAGCGCGTAGAGGCGGTTAATATCATTATCTTCTACCAGTAGAATTTTTAAATTCTTAAACGAATGCTTAGGTGTAGCTTTCACCTTAGATGATGGCTGTACCAGATCTTGAATCTTTCCAGACTCATAAGGAATGGTGAATATAAATTTAGTGCCCTTGTTTTCTTCACTTTCTACAGTGATCGAACCGTTTTGTAATTCAATCAGCTGCTTTACAATGGATAACCCCAGGCCGGTGCCACCATAACGTCTGGTTACGCTCTCATCTGCCTGAGTGAAACTCTCAAATATGTTTTTTATTTTCTCTTTGGAGATGCCCACACCAGTATCGGCCACTTCGAAGCGAATAGAATGAGTTTTTCCTTTCTTTTCGAAGAGGTATACATTAATATTGATCTCGCCAATGTGGGTGAACTTAATAGCATTACTGATCAGGTTGATCAATATCTGATTAAGTCTAACAGGGTCACCCAATAACACAGTATCGGCATCAGCATGAATCTCATATTTAAGCTCAATGCCCTTTTCTTTAGATTGAAAAAGGAAGGTGTCTACCACTGCACCTAGCTGGTACTTAATGTTAAATCCGATTTTCTCAAAGCGAAGTTTGCCAGACTCAATTACTGATAAATCCAGAATGTCATTAATGATGACTTTAAGGTTTTCAGTAGAGTTTTTTATGGCGTTGAGGTATTTAGCACGGTCTTCTTCTTTATTGGCTTCAAAAAGAAGGTTTACCATACCCGCGATGCCGTTAATAGGAGTCCTGATTTCATGACTCATATTGGCCAAGAACTGTTCTTTGGCTTTCTGAGCTCTAAGCAGTTCCTCGGCATCTCTTTTCCTTTGAGTGATATCTCTACAATCTAGAATAAGCCCTTCTAAACCTTCCTTATGATGAAGGTTTATAGAGTTGAATTCCAAATACTTGTAGTTCTTGTCTTTGCATAAAAACCTGAATTCTATATTGGAGTCATAAGGTTTAGTTACACTCTTCTTGAACTCTGCTTTTAATGCACCAACATTTTGGGTTTCTATGTAATCAAAGAAATTTTCTCCTATTAGGCTATTGGGTTCATGGCCTAATGTTTCCTGTACAGAAGGGTTGTGGTATAAGATCAGGCCATCATAGTCTACAATAAATATAATGTCAGATCCATCTTCTACCACGGCTTTATAGAAGGCTCCGCTTTCTATATACTGCTTTAATGATTTGAAAGAATCCATAGATTAATACGCCTCTTCCTCCATTTCCTTTAGATATCTGTAAATGGTCGATTTTCCGATATCTAATTTGGCGGCTACCTGTAGTACATTATTGTCATACTTATCCAGATAGTATCGGATGATTTTAAAAGTGTAATCTTTTAAGCTCATCTCTTCAAAAAGGAAGTTAGTCTCTTTAGAAACGCTATTGAAATTGATGTCTTCAGGGGTCACTTCATTTTCATTGGCCATTACGGCTGCCAGCTCTATAATTGAACGCAATTCTCTTACGTTACCCGGGAAAGGATAGCTAAGTAGCTTTTCCTGTGCCGCTGAGCTAAGCTTTAGTGAAGCCAGGCCATTGTCCTTTGAAAATGTCTGTAAGAAGTATTTGGCCAGAATGATTACATCCTTACCTCTATCTCTCAATGGTGGCAGCTGAATAGGGAGCCCAAGTAATCTGTAGTACAAATCTTCTCTGAAGTTTCCTTTCTTCACTTCTTCTGCCAGATCTCTGTGCGTGGCTACAATGAGCCTGATGTCTAGTTTAATTACTTCGTTACCACCAATTCTGGTTACTTCACGCTCTTGTATTACACGGAGTAATTTGGCTTGAAGATTAAGGTCCATTTCACCTATTTCATCCAGGAAAATGGTGCCACCTTCAGCTTCTTCAAATTTTCCAATTCTACGCGTATTAGCACCTGTAAAGGCACCTTTTTCATGGCCAAACAGTTCACTTTCCATCAGTTCAGATGGAATGGCGGCTATGTTTACAGCCACAAACTGCTTTTTCTTTCTTTTAGAATTATAATGTATAGCCTTGGCTACCAATTCTTTACCAGTTCCAGTTTCCCCTGTTACAGATACAGTAATGTTGGTTTTAACGGCCTTCTCAAGCAGACTGAATACTTTTTTAAGTGCACTGCTGTTTCCTATAATACTCTTGTCAAATTCATATTTCTCAGAGATTTCCTGCTTTAGGTGATCTATCTCTTTAATTAATGATTGGTTTTGACGAGCATTGTTAATAGTGTTTAGCAGTCGGTTTTTAGTGTCTTCATCTTTGGTGATATAATCATAAGCGCCAAGTTTAAGGAGTTCTACGGCAGTGCCAATTTTCTCCTGAGCACTAATGATTACTACCTGAATGCTATTGTCATAAGACTTAATATCTTGTAAAACTTTTTCTCCTGGAATATCTGGTAAGGAGTAATCCAGAGTAACAATGGCTGGTTTTTGATATAGGTTATCGAGGCATTCTTTTCCTGTAGAAAAGCTGGTAACTTCAAAATCAGGATTGAGTCCAAGTACATACTGTAAAAATTTGGTATAAGCAGGATCATCCTCTACAACAAATATTTTCACCGGTTCCTGTTCGTACATAAAAAAATAGTTAAGGTTTAGAACGCAATCGCAATATAAAGGTAAACCAAAAATTCTTTTTACTGATCACCAAAAAAATAGGCAGAAATTTTAAATCAATGGTTTAATATATTTCTTAATTAGTTTACTTTGGACTTTTACATGAATAGTGTGGGTTACAGCCAGAGCCCCAAAACCTATTTATGTCTGACTACTTAGAATTAAACATGTAATTGGTTTTAAAATGATAGAAGAATTTAAAAACTTATCTGCGGAAGAGACAGATTTAATGCTTAAAGTGCCTGTGTTGGTATCTATTCTTATTGCCGGTGCAGACAATAACATTGATAAATCTGAAATAAGAGAGGCTGTAAATCTTTCAAAGATAAAGTTAGTGAAGGCCAGAGAAGACCTGGTTAGCTACTACAAAATTGTTGGGCAGGACTTTGAAGACAAAGTGAAGGTGATGATTAATCAGTTGCCGTCTGGTGTAGAATCACGTACTGCTGAGATTGTGAAAGAACTACAGAAGGTAAATGCTATTCTTCCTAAGCTTGATACTCGTTTTGCTTTAGAGTTTTATGAGAGCATTAGAGACATGGCTAAGAAAATTGCTGAGGCTTCAGGAGGTATCTTAGGATACATGGCTGTAGGTTATGAAGAGTCTAAATTAATTGGTCTTTCAATGATAAAAGACCCCTCAGTAACCCACTAAATTTATGGGAACCAATAACAGAACACTTATCGGAAGTGCCGTAGTGCCTATCAGATTAGTGTTCCTTATGTGGTTGGTTTTCAGTGTGGAGTTCTTATTCGGATTTCCGTTGAGTGCCTTTGGCATTCATCCAAGAACACTTCTGGGACTTATTGGTATTGCTACTGCGCCGCTTTTACATGGCGGCATAGTGCATATCATTTCTAATACGGTTCCGCTCTTATTCTTAGGGGTAGTGCTATTTTATTCCTACCGGCGCATTGCCAATAAGGTTTTTCTCAATTGCTATTTCTTTACCAATCTGTTAGTCTGGATTTTCGCTCGGCCTAACAATCATATCGGTGCCAGTGGTCTGGTTTATGGCCTGGCTTCTTTCTTAATTTTCTTTGGTTTTTTAAGGCGAGATTTTAAGTCTCTGTTTATATCCGTACTGATATTTATCTTTTATGGATCTATCTTCTACGGTGTGCTGCCGGTAGATGCCCGCATCTCCTGGGAGTCTCATTTGGCAGGAGCCATTGTAGGCTTCATCTCTGCTCAGCAGTTTAAGAAATCCGCGCTGTAGTCTCTTTAAAGGGCGTTTGTGTTAATTTAGTTTAATTATAAATTGAATTTACAATGAACATTTCTCCATGTAATTTCATTAAATTCATGAACACTAAAAGTAAAATTGACTATGGAAAATGTATGTAAAAACTGTAACCACTGGGCACCTGAAGCTTCAGTAGTTGCAAATAAAGAAAATTATGGAGAGTGTAATAAATTAAGCCATATAGAATCTAAAATGGATCCTGACTATATCATCCCAGTACTTCACGATGGTAAGCCTATCACCAAAGATTCTAAAGGAATTGAATATATCACTGGTTCAAACTTCGGTTGTAATCAGTTTACAGCATAAATGAGGAAAGCCCGGAATATTGTTTCGGGCTTTTTTATTTACTTACCATTTCATAAATGAAGTATCCTATGATCATCAGAATCATAGTAGCATACATCAGGAGATCCACCCTCACATATTCTTTATACTTCTGGTATAATTTCTTAACCGCTTTCATTCTTCGAAGATAAGTTTTTTTAATTGTTTTTACCCGTTATCTTGGTGGCGAGTATGAGCACAAAAGGCATAGATAAAAAGGTAGGGTTCGGTACAGCACCAGTATTCTTTACGGCTATTTCTACTATTTTAGGAGCGATTATGTTCTTAAGGTTTGGCTACGCGGTTGGTAGTGTGGGCTTTGCAGGCACGTTAGGGATTATAGTATTTGCAAATCTTGTTACCATTCCCACAGCCATGGCCATAGCGGAGATAGCTACCAATCAAAAGGTGGAAGGAGGAGGTGAGTATTATATCATTTCCCGTTCATTTGGTATTAACGTAGGTGCAGCTATAGGAATAGCACTTTATCTGTCTCAGGCTATTAGTGTGGCCTTTTATACCATAGCTTTTGCTGAGGCTTTTGGTCCTGTTTTCGACTATGTCAATGCTGAATTTGGATTACAGCTAAGCGATAAAAGGATAATCAGCTTGCCCGCTGTTATTCTTCTGAGCTTATTAATGATAAAAAAAGGAGCCGATTTGGGTATGAAAGCTCTTTATGTGGTAGTGGGTCTACTGTTTATTTCACTCATTATGTTCTTTGTAGGAACTACCGATTACCAGTCGTCCATGCTTTCTATGGAATGGACTAATCATATTGATAATCCTGATACTTTCTTTGCAGTCTTTGCCATTGTTTTCCCTGCCTTTACGGGTATGACGGCCGGGGTTGGGCTCTCGGGTGATCTGAGAGATCCAAAGAAGTCTATTCCTTTTGGAACTCTGGCGGCCACCATCGTGGGAATGATCATTTACGTATTTATAGCTTATAAGCTGGCCGTTTCTGCCGCTCCTGACGATTTGGTGGATAACCCATTGATTATGATGGATATTGCTGTGTTTGGTCCAATAATTCCGATTGGGTTGGCAGCAGCTACCATTTCTTCAGCTTTGGGAAGTATCATGGTGGCACCTCGTACTTTGCAGGCTTTAGGAGCTGATCAGGTGTTTCCTGTAATGAGAATAAACGCATACCTGGCAAAAGGAAAGCCTAAGACTAATGATCCTATTAATGCTACCATCATCACAAGCCTTATAGCTATTGTGTTTGTGAGCTTGGGTGATGTAAACGCGGTAGCTGAAGTGATTTCCATGTTCTTTATGATCACTTATGGGTCTTTGTGTTTGATATCATTCTTACAGCATTTTGCGGCTGATCCTTCTTACCGGCCTTCGTTTAAATCAAAGTGGTTTGTCTCTCTATTGGGAGCCATTTTATGTGTGTACCTGATGTTTAAGATGAACGCTCAGTATACCATTATCTCACTTCTATTCATGACGGGGATCTATTTCTTTGTAACTCACACCAGCAAATCAAAAGAGGGGCTGGCGAAGATATTTCAAGGTGTGATATTCCAGCTGAGTAGGCAGCTACAGGTATTCTTACAGAAAGCTGAAAGGGGAGAGGAGAGCTGGAGACCCTCTGTAATATGTATTTCTTCTGATTTCTTCAAGCGACCTACAGCTTTCCAGTTTATGAAATGGATATCATATCGCTATGGCTTTGGTACCTATCTTCATTATATCAATGGCTATTTCTCAAAAGAGTCCTATTCTAAAGCTCAGGATGAAATAAAAAGACTTTTGAAAGTTACAGGCTCCACACGTAATAACGTTTTTGTGGATACCCTCATTTCTCCATCCTTCACTAGTGCCGTAGCTCAGGCTATTCAGCTGCCCAGCGTATCCGGTAAAGAGGTGAACATGATTCTGTTTGAGTACTCAAAAAACAGACCTGATACGCTGAAAGAGATCATTGAAAACTTCACGCTGGTAAAATCAGCGGATTTTGATATATGTGTTTTAGGCTCTTCTGATAGAGAGTTTGGCTTCAGTAATAGCATTCATATATGGCTTACCCCTAATGACCTGAAAAACAGTAGCCTTATGATCCTTATGGGGTATATCATCATGGGCCACAAGGAATGGAAAACTGCCGAAATCAAGATTTTTGCCGTAGTACATGAAAAGGAGATGTCAGAGCAGGAGGAAATGCTGGTTTCTATGATTAAGGCCGGGCGTTTGCCTATTTCACCGAAGAATATTGAGCTAATTAAGCATAAAATTGATGTAAGTAGCAAAGATATCATCAATGCTAAATCTCAGGATGCTGACCTAACTATCGTGGGCTTCCGTGCTGAGGCCATCAAGCAGAAAGGTGCTGAGGTATTCACAGGTTATGATCAGGTAGGGAATATGCTTTTTGTGAATGCGTCAAAAGAAAAGGCCATTCAGTAAATCAATCTACGGATAACTTATTCGGAAACTTAACGAAAAAGCTTGCTCCTTTACCCAACTCACTCTCGCACCAGATTTCAGCTTGAACGGCATCTGCATATTTTTTTACGATACTTAAACCCAGACCGGTGCTGATTTCATTACCCGTGGGGCGTGCAGAGAGTTTTTGATACTTGCCAAATAGCTTTTTCTGGTCTTCCTCGCTTATTCCCGGACCCTGGTCTCGAACTTCGAAAAGGGTATGATCACCTTCGCTGGTTAGGAATAGTTCTACCTTTGTTCTTCGAGGTGAAAATTTAATAGCATTGGAAATCAGGTTTTCCAGAATCTGGTTCGTCAAATCTTCATCCGTTTCTATCTCTAGCCCATCGCTGATTGTGTAGCCTAATTCAATGGCTTTTTCTTCTGCTGTTATTTTATAAGGTTCGGCTATAGAAGCAACTAGCTCATTAAGCATAATCTCCTTAGGCCTTACGCTTAGGTTTTTAGATTCTAGAGATTCTACGTCCAAAATTCTTGTAACCATGTCATTGAGTTTGCTAGCACTAAACTCTATGGTATTGAGGTAATTAACGGTGTCTGTATCGAGTTGGTCTCCATAGATTTTTATTACACTGACAAGCCCTGTGATCTGACTGAGTGGACTTTTAAGATCATGAGCAACAATACCTATCAGACTGTTTTTTTCATTGTTCAAAGTAATGAGTTCAATATGTTTTTGCATAAGCTCATCCTTCTGCTTTTGAGCGTGCTCATGCATTCGGCTAATGGTTTCATTGGCTGTGTAGAGATAGTCCGCCTGATCTTTTAGCTCTTCATTTTTCTCAATAATAGTATCATTGGCATCCTTAAGAAGGGCAGCCTGTTTTTCAATTTTCTTCTTCTGTTTACTGAGCTCTTCATTTTTGCGCCAGATGTCTTCATACGCATCTTCAAGCTGATCCATCAGCTTCAAAAGCTCTTTTTTCTTATGCTCTAATAGAAAATTATCAGAAGAGACAATTTCGTTTTTCTTTCTTAATCTACCTGCTTCTATTTTTAGATTATCCAGTTGCTCATTAAGGTCGTCTACGTAGTCATCATTGCCATTTAGAGAACTGCTTAGGTA
The DNA here is from genome assembly GCF_021389935.1 of Fulvivirga ligni. NCBI lineage: Bacteria > Pseudomonadati > Bacteroidota > Cytophagia > Cytophagales > Fulvivirgaceae > Fulvivirga > Fulvivirga ligni. Next base: position 4,786,770 of record NZ_CP089979.1, on the reverse strand, counting down.
TTCTCCATGTTCATCCAGGAGTGTCTTAAGTCGTTCATCAGTAGAATTTTCGGCTAATTCCATGAGGCTCTTTACAAAATCGGCAGGTACCTTTTTGTAAGAGAATTTCTTTGCTCCATTTTTAGAATTATCCATTTATAGCAGTTTTATACTGATCCGGGAAAATTAAATTAATAGCTGTAATAATGCTATTGATTGTAAGTTAAATGGAGAAATTGAGTTTTTTGTTCCCACATGGAATTCAATTATCTTATAGAATAAAGACTATATAAGGGAGGTTAATAAGTGATGCACTTTCTTATCGATTTATTGAGTGTTGGAGGTGTGTTGAATTTTAATTTTTGATTGTGCCAGTATAGACAAATAAGGGAAATGTAATGGTTCCTCCTTGCCATTTGTCTCTGAGCTTATCAATGATGTCATTAACAAGATTGGTATTATTTCTTTCTATATATTTCCTTACAGATGACCACGTATTTAAATATCCTTCAAGATCAGCTAAGCTCCATTTTACTTCATGCTTAAAGTACTTCAGTTCTAAATCGGCTAAATCAAGATCAATGGCCTTGTATTCATTTGTCAGAATATAGCGTTCAGGATCCCAATATCCATTCATAGCGTCATCATGGAATTCTTTAATAATAGGATCTACTTCAGCACTGATAGAAAGCAGGCCATACCCCCAATATGCCAAGACAGCATCCTTACTTGCAACTCTTTGCGTTTCTTTAATAAATGCAGGGACATCAAACCAGTGTAAAGCTTGTGCTACGGTGATAAGGTCTACACTGCTGCCCTCAATGGAGGTGTGTTCGGCAGGAGAAACAATATATTCGATATTGGACTTTTGCTGAGCTTGAGCCAGTTGGTTTTTACTGATGTCTGAGGCGATAACCTGGTCAAATTTATCACTTAATACGCTTGCTACCTGCCCATTGCCAGTACCGCAGTCCCAGGCAGTTTGGAAGGATTTTACCTTGCTATAAACATGATCATAGAGTGCGGCAGGGTAGTGGGGTCTAAATTTTGCGTAAAGCTTTGACTGGCTGGAAAAGTTATCCTTCATAAAAATGTATATTTTTGAAGCTCGGATGAGTGATTGCTTAAAATCCTGTCTGCTAAATTTACTTCAAATAAACTCAAATTATATGCGAAACTCTTACAAACTGTTTTTCATCCTCTGCCTTTTCGTTCTGTGGTCTTGCGATCAGAAAAAGGAGGAAACAGTGCTAAAAGCAGGCCTGGTAAGTGATGATGTGGCTGTATTCTATCCAGATGAATTTGATTCTGTAAATACATTTCCTTCACTGGCCATTATAAAAGAACTTTCATACGAAAAAGAACTGCCAAAAGAATGGAGCATTAAGCCAGAGTTTACCAAAGGAGACTCAGTGAGCATAGTTAAAATAGCTTATCCTGAAGGTACTGATCTTTATGGAAATGGAGAGGTTACCGGTCCTCTTTGGAGAAATGGGACAAAAATTAAACTTTGGAATACAGATAATTTTGGCTTCGGCAAATTTGATGGCAAGCAGCTGTACCAATCGCATCCATGGGTAATGGGCGTGCGACCTGACGGTACCAGCTTCGGTATCATAGCAGACAATACGTACAGACAAACTTTTGATCTTCAAAATCCGATCACTATTACATCAGAAGGACCTTCATTCAGAGTGATTGTAATAGAAAAGAATAATCCGGCAGAGTTAATGCAAGCATTGGCTGATCTCACAGGGAAAATGAACTTGCCACCATTATGGGCGCTGGGCTATCAGCAAAGTAGATATTCTTACTACCCGGATACGATGGTGAGAGAAGTTGCTCAAACATTCAGGGAGAAACAAATACCTTGTGATGTTATCTGGATGGACATCAATTATATGGATGGATTCAGAATTTTTACTTTTGATCCTAAAGGTTTTCCAGATCCTAAGAAATTGAATGAAGACTTACATGCTCTCGATTTTAAATCTGTATACATGATTGATCCGGGGGTGAAAAGAGATTCTGCTTACTGGCTTTATCAGCAGGGTTCTGAGGGGAATCATTGGGTTCAGGATTCCGCTGGAAACGAATTTAACGGCGAGGTTTGGCCAGGTCAGTGTGCGTTTCCTGATTTCACAAGACCGGAAACAAGAACCTGGTGGTCAGGGCTATACAAGGATTTTATGAGCCTTGAGATAGATGGAATCTGGAATGATATGAATGAGCCTGCTGTATTTGACGGCCCTGAAGGTAGTATGCCATTTAGCAATATTCACCGTGGTGGTGGCGATTTGCCAGAAGGAGCTCATATCAGATATCATAATGTTTACGGCTTACTCATGGTGAAGGCTAGCCGTGAAGGTATAATGGCTGCTAACCCTGATCTTAGACCTTTTATATTAAGTAGAGCTAATTTTTTAGGTGGTCAGCGATATGCCGCCACCTGGTCTGGGGATAACGTATCAACAGATGAACATATGAAAATGTCTATACCCATGACTATCACACTTGGTCTTTCAGGTCAGCCTTTTAATGGTCCTGATATAGGTGGATTCACAGGTGACAGTAATCCTGAGTTATTGGCTAAATGGATGGCGCTGGGTGCATACTACCCATTCAGTAGGAATCATTCAGCCATAGATGTAGTAAGACAAGAACCATGGTCATTTGGTAAGAAGACAGAAGATATTTCCAGAACAGCGGTAAACAGAAGGTATAGGCTATTGCCGTATTTATATACTTTATTTCAGGAAGCCTCTACCAACGGTATGCCTATTATGAGACCAGTATTCTTTGCTGATTTTAAGGATGTGAGTTTAAGAAAAGAAGATCAGGCCTTCTTATTGGGTGAAAATCTGTTAGTGGTTCCTCGCTGGGCCGAGTCTCCAAGCCTACCTAAGGGCGATTGGCAAGACGTGCCATTTGAGAAAGAAGATGATGGCTACCAGCCAATTGTGAAGTTGAAAGATGGTGCCATTGTGCCGATTACAAAATTGGTGCAAAATACCGAGCAGTATTCAACTGACTCATTAACATTAATTGTAAACTTAGATAATGATAATAAGGCGATTGGTAAATTCTATAATGATGCCGGGCAGGGCTATGGTTATCAATCAGGTGAATTTGAATTGATGGAGTTTACCGTCACAGCCACTGATGCAGGTGCATATCAGCTGGCAGCTGAGGTGAAAGATGGCAGTTGGAAAAAGGAACACACCTATAGAGTTGGGATTGTTGAGAATGGTGAGATTCAGTATTCTGAGTGGAAGAAGGATGATTTAAACTTCAAAATGGAATAATATTTTCTCATTACCGCAAACCTTTTTAGCAATAAAGTGTCCTATAGTAGTATTTCAATTTGTATTGTACTCATCCCTGAAATGTTAATAGATCCGGGGATTTTAAAAATATATGGGATTAAGACATAAATACTTTAATCTAAGGTCTTTAAGAAGGTCTCGCAGGAGCCTTTTTATTTCTATTCTTGTATTTGTATTTATTTTGGTGTTTGCGGTAGTGTTGACTTATGAAAAGTTAATTAACTACTATGCTTACGACCTTCTGGGCAGAACTATGCAAAAGACCATAGAACTGCGTACCGATGGTCTGTATAGCATCACCTATGATAGTATAGACGTAGACTTCTTTAATAGCAGAGCTACGCTTTATGATTTTGAGGTAAAACTGGATAGTTCCATGATCAAGGAGGTTGAAGATAGAACCCTGTTTTCTGCCAAAGTCCCTCGTCTGGATGCCGATATCATTAACCTAATTGAGATTATATTCAAAGATGAACTGAAGATTAGGGCACTGGCTTTAAGGGAGCCTGAGGTTTGGATAGCTCAGCCCAGATCAGATACCAGCAATATAGGTATATCAAAGGAAAGTGGTGACGTCTATAATACCGTAACTGAACAAATTAAGGCCTTTAATTTGGGTGAGTTTACGGTTGATCAGGCTCAAATCAGTTACAAAAGAGAGATCAATGCTTCCAACTATGACTTTGTGGCGAGCAATATCTCGTTCGTAATCAAAAACTTTGGCTGGGATGCTAAGAAGAAAACTGATTCTAAATTTTTCACAGATCATATTCGTCTGGTTCTTAAGGATCAAACCGTAAAATTAAAGGACTCTATCCATGAAGTGACCTTTGATTCTGTCATGCTATCGACCCAGGAGTCGAGGGTGAGCCTGCAGAATGTGCACCTATACCCACGCTACGACCGACTGAATAATCCTGATCTGGAAGGTGAAAATGCCTACTATGCTGAAATTCCTCAGCTTTCTATTCGGGGGCTGGATTTTGGTAAAGCTTATGATGAAAACATCCTTGATATTGATAGCATAGACCTGATATCACCCAAATTTGCCATGGATAACTTTCATGGTAAGAATAACAAGGGAAAACTCAGTCCTTCCACCGAACAACTGATAAAGATTATTGCTCAGCTCTTCAATGTAATTCAGGTGAGTAATGTAAATATTGAGGATGGCGATATCAATATCCTCAGAGATAGAGAAGCATCCATTTCCCGATTCAAAGCCAATAAAATTTTTGCTCAAGTAAAGAATGTGAAGATAGATACCTTGGCTTACAGTGAGATTGCTTATGACAGTGCTTCTGTGGGGTTGAAGAACTATATGTATACCATGCCTGACAGTGTTCACGTGCTCAAATTTGGTAGTCTATTCTTTACTACTACTGATAAGTCATACATCACCGTAGACTCCCTGCAGGTATTTGACAGACTCACAGATAAAGTGAAACAACAGCAAGGCGGAGTGGTAAATATCAATGCTCCGCATATGGAAGTCTCTGGTTTTGAGTTTGAGAAGTTCATTGATAACAATGAGATGATCATGAGCCATGTATTGATATACCAGCCAGACATCCAGTTTTACCTCAAGGAAAATAAGAAATCCAAAAACAAAGAGCTCGATCTACCCACCCAGGTGGGGGCGGTTTTCGATGTGCTTCGGGCCGATAGTATAAAAGTAGAAAAAGGGGCCATCACTTTGCATAAAAAGGGTAGAGCCTTGGTGAATATCGAAGATTTGAACACGGCCATTGGAAGGGTTTATAACGAAGAAGGCAAATCGAATCTTTATTTGGACAGCATCCGAATGTATCTCAGCGCTAAAGATATTTCTGTTTCCCCGTCTGATCATCTTAACGCGAAGTTTCACCAAGTAAAGCTTACACAAGGCGAGGCTAATTATGCTTATATGCAAACGGCTCAGATCAGAAATGATAAAGGTGTGGAACTAGACTTTAATGATGTGAAAGTGCCTGTAGGAGGTATCTCTATCATTTTTGAAGATCCTTTGAAGGCTATTAATGGTCTTTATGTTGGGGGTTTTAATCTTAAAATGGATGCAGATCAGTTAAAGAAGTCATCAGAATCTTCTAAAACTGCCGAGCTCAATTTAGGTAAGATTCAGTTAGGATATGGAAATGTGACTATCACCAAAAGCGGCAAAGAATGGCTGAAATCCAAAGTGAAAAGCCTTTCCTTTAATAGTCTTTCACTCAATGAGAGAGTGGATATAGCTGGTCTTAAGGCGAATCTTGATGCTACTACAATAAAGGATGAGAAAAATAACATCACATTAAGAAAGCTATTTATTTCTGATGCTGATAAGAAGATTACTGCTAAAAACTTCAGGCTATCTGGTAGTCAGGAGGTATCTATTGATAGCCTCGTCATGCTGGGGACTAATATTGATAAACTCTTCAATGATAAGCAGTTAGACGTAAGGAATATCATACTATTGAAACCTGATTTACGACTTAAAGCCGCAGCAAATGATTCTCAAAAGGATTGGTCTTTTGAGCAATTAAGAAAGCAGATTAATGATGTTTTTCCTGATGTAAGGGTAAAGAAGGTTTCCCTGGCAGGTGCCAACATCTCTAATGAAAAAGGCCTTAGAATTAGTGAACTAAATGCTGACCTACAAGATGTAAATATTTCGGAAACCCGAGATTGGAAGTATAAAATACCTTTTGTACGTAATGTAGAAGCCAGTATAAAAGAGGTTAGCCTGAAGCAGCAAAAGACCAGTCTTTTAATGAAAAATGTAATTGTTGATTCTCGCAATAATGCGCTCAAAGTAAATCATCTGCTGTACAATCAGACTGAAAAAAATAACACGATAGAAATCCCACGTTTCGAAGGAAGTATTCCTGATTTATATGCTTTGGTAGAGGATCATAATCTGCTGGTAGACAGGATAAAACTACCTAAGCCAAAGATTGAAATTAACACCAAATCAAAATCTAGAAACAAACTTTTAGAAGGTTCTTCCCTCAATAAGATTGTCATTAAAAGCCTGGTGCTGAGCCGTGGAGATTTACTAATCAAAAGAGAAAAGGACGATCTTGACCTCAAAGACTTTTCTGTAGAGGTGGAAGGGGTGAAATTGGATGCCAAAACTAATTTGAATGAAAATCTATTGGTTTTTGATAACATTCATTTGAATACACCTAACCTAACATTGAAAAGTAAAGACGGTCTGTATCAATGGGTGCTGGGTAATTTGAAATTCGCTTCCAAAGACTCAAGTCTTACCGTACAAAATTTAGAATACAATCCTCTCTTTTCCAGAGATGACTATTTTAAGAAGCAAAAGTATGAAACTGACTATATCAGCACCAAAGTGGGTACGGTGAAGCTTTCTGGTATTGACCTGGATAAATTCCTGAATCGTCAGATTATAGACTGTCGATATTTGCTGGTGAAAGATGCTACCATTGATGTATATAGGGATAAAAATATGCCAGATGCTCCGGCTGAAGAAAAACCTATGTACCAGACCCTTCTTTTGAACTACGAAAAGCCACTCAACCTTCAGGGGGTAGGGCTAAGAAATGTGGATATTATATACACAGAGTGGGCGGAAGATGCTATAAAACCAGGTGCTATTAGCTTTATGGATTTAGATGCGGATTTTAAAAACGTAACCAATAGAAAGGACCTACTGAGGAAAAATGGTTCTATGGTGGTAGATGTGCATACCAAAGTAATGGGAGAGGCTCCACTAGATCTGTCTATTACTTTCGATTTAAACTCAAAAGATGGTGAATTTACTTTGGGAGGTAAGCTGCAGCCATCATCACTTACTGTCTATAACAGCATAACTAAATACAATGCTTTTATTGATGTAAAGGAAGGCTTCGCTAACAGCCTGATGTTCAGTGTTAAAGGTAATGAAGAAGTGGCCTATGGTACAATGGATTTTTACTATGAAGATTTGAAAGTAAAAATTCTCAACAAGGAGACAGGAGATGCTAAGCTGGGAACTTCAATAGCCACTTTCTTTGCCAATACTTTTGTGATCAATAGAAATAACCCACACCTTTTTAAGTTCAGACAAGGAAAAATCTACTTTGAGAGAAATCCGCAGAAGAGCTTATTTAACTATTGGACCAAGACTTTCCTCAGCGGACTTGTGGCCAGCATTGGTGTAAATAACAATAGAAAGGAATTTGAGAAAGTAACGAGTGGTGAACCTGATAAATGATTAGAACAATATGCCGATTAAACAAAATATACTATTAACAGTAGATGCAGTAATATTTAATGAACCAGATGCCTATGATAGATCAGTTGTACTGGTGAAGCGCAAGAACGATCCTTTCAAAGGACTCTGGACGCTGCCAGGAGGGTTTGTGGAAGATGATGAAGACCTGTCAGTGGCTGCAGCGAGAGAACTTGAGGAAGAAACCAGTGTAGGCATAGATCACACTAGCTTAGTGCAGTTAGGGGCTTTTGGAACACCAGGACGAGATCCTAGAGGTAGAGCGGTGTCTGTTGCGTTTGCCGGAGAAATGACTGCATCTGAGCATCAGCTAGTAGGTGCAGATGATGCTGAGGCAGCCGAATGGTTTCCAGTGAATGATTTGCCCGAACTCGCCTTTGACCATGCTGATATTATTAGAGCAGCTTTAGAGAAGCTAAAGGTATAAATGAAAAGAGCCGCTTCATTGATATGAAGCGGCTCTTTTGTTTATTTTAAGATTTACTTATGCCACTTGAGCATCTAGCTTTTGAGCTAAAACACCTTTAGGCACAGCACCTACCTGCTTATCTACAACTTCACCACCTTTGAAAACTAAAAGGGTAGGAATGCTTCTGATTCCGAATTTAGCAGAAATGTTAGGGTTCTCGTCTACATTAACTTTACCTACTACTGCCTTGCCGTCATAATCGCCAGCTAATTCTTCAACAACAGGTCCGATCATTTTACATGGTCCGCACCATTCAGCCCAGAAGTCCACTAATACTGGCTTATCGCTGCCAATGATCTCTTCAAAATTAGAATCAGTGATTTCTATTGCTTTGCTCATTACTTTATATTTTTAAAATTTGAATTCTTTTTTATATCTCAATACAACGCAAATATAGGCCATTTTGTTTAGGCTAATGGTTTGATACTCATAATTATTATCAATGGTCTCATAGCATACATTTATCAGATAAAACACTAACAGCGTAACAGTGTTTGTATGCTATGAAACGCGACAACTCCTTCCTTTACAGGGTTACAGTTATTCTATTGTTGATCAGTTTATCTCTTGGTTTATTAGTCGTAGCCAGAGATTTTTTATATCCCATTTGTCTGGGGATGTTATTTTCATTTCTAATCTATCCCTTTGCCAGGTTGCTTGAAAAGGCTGGTCTGCCAAGAGTGCCGGCAACCTTGCTATCGATCATTTCAGGGATTTTGATTTTTGCAGCGGGAATGTTCTTGCTTTATAAGCAAGCGATTGTCTTTGTGGAAGATTTTCCTAAACTCAAGCATCAGGCCTTGGTTAATATCAATCATTTGCAATTGCAGATAGATGAGCTGACAGGAGTGTCAGGAGAGCCTCAGAGATGGTGGCTGAGAGATAAAGTTGCTGCCATCTTTAACAACAGCGGTAATATGATGGAGACAGTATTCAATGCTACCACCGGTACCGTGGTGAAGATGGGACTGCAGCCAGTATTCATTTTCTTTATGCTTTATTACCGTGATCGTTTTCGCAAGTTTATGTTTCTGGTGGCGGGTAAAAAGCACAAATACAAAATGGGTAAGATTCTCTTAGAGGTATCAGAAATTACCAAGAGTTATATAGGCGGAGTATTTATAGTAGTAACTATCTTATGTTTTCTGAATTCTATTGGCTTGATGATTATTGGTGTAGAGTACGCCATCATGTTTGGTATTCTCAGTGCTGTGATGAATTTTATACCTTATTTCGGTACTCTAATTGGTGCTGCCATTCCATTGGCTTATACATTGGTATCTGATGAGCCAGGCAACGCCATCGGTGTCATTATCCTATTCATCATTATCCAGTTTTTAGAGAATAACATTCTCACACCAGGAATTACCGGCGGTAGGGTAGCAATAAATCCTCTATTTACTATTCTTGTGATTATAGCCGGAGGTATGATATGGGGCGTGCCAGGCATGTTCATGAGCGTACCTTTTGCAGGCATGTTCAAGGTAGTTTGTTACCACTATAAATCATTAAGGCCCCTCGCTTTTGTTATGTCCAAAAACAAAGGGGCTGACTTGGGCCGGCGCATGCAAATGCTGAAAAATTGGATTAAACGAAAGGCGGACTAACTTATGAGCTGGTATATCTTGCCGTTAGCACGTTAATGTCATTTTCATTTGTCCAATAGATGTTGATGATCCACCATCTTCTGCTATCAAAAAGCAGCTGTATGCTGTTTATTCCTCTTGTGAATGGAACATCATCGTCTTGGTGTTTCCTGGATTCATAGGTGCTGAAAACATGAGTTAGTGTACCAAAAGTTTCCGTAATCCTGTGTACCTCCTTTTCGAAGAAACTGTTGGTTTCAAGGAAATCTCTTGAAGAAGATATGTACTCTTCAGGGCTGAGGTAGCGACAACTGATCTCGCCATTTTCTCTTTTGCCTGAAGGGATGAGTTTAGCATCTTTATGGAATAGATGCTTGAATAAATCCCAATCTATAGGTTTACCCTGGTTGCCTGATAAAATATTATAAACAGCACCAATGATATTGTCTAACGAATCGACAAATTTCGTATACTTTTCCTCCATCTGGTTTTTAGGTGTTTCTTAAAGCCCAACCTTTTTACGAGTTGTTATAGATTAATTCATACTTCGGGAGATATGTAACTACTTTTATACCATAACTCTGCATTGAAGCTCTGGTATGTCCTTTATCTCCTTCATCATTTCATTACTAGGATTTACCTTGTATTTCCTAGACATAAGCTCAACTCCGATATTTTCATGAGTGTCTACCAGGTTTAAATGGAAGGTGCATTCTCCCCGATATTGCTCACAAATACTCTCTAATTTTAATACGATCTCTTCTGTGATCTCTTCCAGCTTAACGTTAATCATTACGCCTTTAGTCTTTTTATCACGAAGATCATTTAATAATTCTATAGTTCTTATCTTGAATTCCAGACTCTTATCACCCCAGCGACGCTCTGTAGCGCTACCTTGAATGTATAAGAACCAACCTTGCATCAAATACTCCTTGAACTTGATGTAATCATCACCAAAGAGGAAGAAGGTGAAATTACCGTTGTAGTCCTCCATGGTTAATGTACCAAACGGTTTACCACCTTTAGTTGTTCTATGTGCAAAAGACGATACCACACCAGCTATCCTCACTTCTTTTCCAGTGAGTTGTGTCAAGTCATTGAGCTGGTTCAGTTCTGTGTTGCAGAAGCTTTCTATTTCAAAAGCAAAATCATCTAACGGGTGGCCGGAGATATAGAGTCCTACCACATCTTTTTCGATGTTCAATTTCTCTATTTCGCCGAAAGGCTCCATGTTAGGAATCTTCGGCTTAGGAGTATCCACACCGGAATCGCCACCAAATAGGCTGGCCTGAGAGCTCTCGGCCTCCATTTGCATTTTGTTGGCATACTTAATAACCTTCTCAATCAGCGTTTGGTCGCCTTCAGGAGCTTGCAAGTATTGGCGTCTGTGGAACTCTTCAAAACAGTCGAAAGCACCGGACATGGCTAGGCATTCGAAGGTTTTCTTGTTTACTGTTCTCAGGTTGATGCGTTCAGCAAAATCAAAAATATCTTTAAAAGGGCCATTGGCTTCTCTTTCCTGAATAATGGATTCTACTGCTGCTTCACCACTACCTTTGATGGCACCTAGTCCAAAGCGAATTTCGCCATCTTCGTTCACCGCAAAGTTTACCGCTGACTGATTGATATGTGGACCTAATACCTTGATACTTTGATTTCTACATTCTTCCATGAAGAACGTTACCTTTTCTATGTTACTCTGGTTATGAGTAAGCACGGCTGCCATATATTCTGCCGGGTAATGGGCTTTCAGGTAAGCCGTTTGATAGGCTACAAGGGAGTAACAAGTAGAGTGTGATTTGTTAAAGGCGTAAGCGGCAAAGGCTTCCCAGTCTTTCCATACTTTTTCAAGTATTTTAGGATCGTGGCCCTTTTCTTTACCTCCTTCTACAAACTTAGGTTTCAGCTTTTCCAGTAAGGCAAAGATTTTCTTACCCATGGCCTTACGCAGAACGTCCGCATCACCTTTGGAGAAGCCAGCCAGCTTCTGGCTCAGAAGCATTACTTGCTCCTGATATACCGTAATTCCGTAGGTTTCAGCCAGATATTCTGACATATCGTCTATGTCATAAGTAATCTCTTCATCACCATGCTTTCTGGCGATAAAGTTTGGAATATATTCCATCGGCCCCGGACGATACAGGGCGTTCATGGCTATAAGGTCTTCAAATTTATCGGGCTTCAGGGCGCGAAGGTGCTTCTGCATACCCGGAGACTCAAACTGGAATGTACCGTTGGTTTCTCCTCGCTGGTAGAGCTCATAAGTCTTGGTGTCTTCCAGGGAGATGGTGTCAATATCTATCTCTATGCCATGGCGCTTTTTAACATTGGCAATGGCCGATTTTATAATGGTAAGTGTTTTTAGACCCAAGAAGTCCATCTTCAACATACCTGCATTCTCTACTACACTGTTATCAAACTGTGTGATAAGCATAGGAGAGTCCTTAGCCGTAGATACCGGGATGAACTTAGTAAGGTCATCAGGCGTAATGATCACACCACAGGCATGAGTACCAGTACTTCTTACCGATCCTTCCAGAATTTTGGCCTGGTTCAATACCTTGGCTTTCAGGTCTTTTCCATGGCGCATCTGTTCCAACTCCTTTACTTCTTTAAAGGCTTTGTCGAGCGATGTTCCGGGCTTTTCAGGTATCAATTTCGCCAGATCGTTGGCTTCAGCCAAAGAAAGCTCCATTACACGGGCAGCATCTCTAATGGATGATTTGGCCGCCATGGTACCATATGTAATGATCTGGGCTACCTGATTTCGACCATATTTATCAATTACGTATTGAATGACGCTTTCACGACCTTCATCATCAAAGTCAATATCAATATCGGGAAGTGATACCCTGTCTGGATTCAGGAATCTCTCAAAAAGTAGGTCGTATGCAATAGGATCGACATTGGTAATTCCGATACAGTAGGCTACGGCCGAACCAGCCGCTGAACCCCTTCCGGGACCTACTGAAACGCCAATCTCCCGGGCCTTACTGGTAAAATCCTGTACAATAAGGAAATAACCAGGATAACCGGTGTTTTCAATAGTCTGCAGCTCAAAGTCTAGACGCTCGCGAATTTCATCGGTGATCTCTTCATATCTTTTGTTCGCTCCTTCGTAAGTAAGATGTCTTAAAAAGGCATTTTCACCTCTTTTACCACCATCTTTTTCATCATCAGGATGCTTGAACTGCTCTGGTATGTCGAAAGCCGGGAGAAGTACATCTCTGTCTAGTTTGAAGGTTTCAATTTTATCGATGAGCTCAGAAAGGTTTTCAATGGCTTCCGGCATGTCACTGAAAATCACCTTCATCTCTTCCTGAGATTTGAAGTAGAACTGGTCATTTGGGAAACCAAATCGGAAGCCTCGTCCTCGCCCAATTGGGGTGGACTTCATTTCACCTTCTTTTACACAAAGCAGTACGTCATGTGCTTCAGAGTCTTTCTGGTTGATGTAGTATACATCATTGGCCGCTATTACCTTTACATGGTATTTTCTAGCGAAGTCCAATAGTACTTCATTAACACGGTTCTCTTCTTCCAGCCCCTGGCCTGCCCGCTCACCATGACGGAGTAGCTCTACGTAGAAGTCTTCTTTAAATACTTCCAGGTACCACTGAAATGCTTCCTCAGCCTGGTGCTCACCTACGTTAAGAATCAGGTTAGGTACTTCACATTGTAACCCACCGGTGAGGGCGATTACATCTTCAGAATATTCCTTGATCAGGTCTTTATCAATACGCGGATAAATACCATAAAGACCTTCCATATAAGCTAAGGAGCTTAGTTTGGCCAGGTTATGGTATCCCTTCTTGTTTTTGGCAATGAGTACCTGATTAAATCTTTTATCGGGATTGTCTTTAGTAAATTTTAGTTTGGTTCTTTCTTCAGCTACATAAAATTCACAACCAACAATCGGCTTTATTTCATTGGCTATAGCCTCACGCACAAACTTGAAGGCACCGAACATGTTACCCAAATCGGTGAGTGCTACAGCCGGCATATTATATTCTTTCGCCTTGGCTACCAGACCTTTAATGTCGGGAACGGCCTGTAGTACAGAGAACTGCGTATGCACGTGCATGTGTACAAACGGCTTATCTATTTTCTGGGCAGCCGCTTTATCACCACCATAGGTAACGGTTTTTTTCTTTTCTGATTTAGAAAAGTTGGCTTCGTCCAGCTTCGGCGCTTCGTAGATTACTTCTTCTACCGGAATGTCATTGATGGTAGGTACTACTTTCTCGGTGATTAGGCCGAAAAAACATTTTGCGGTAGCGTCAACGTCATATGCAGCATCGTGAGCATCGCCAAAACCAACACCAAAGAGCTTTTCGTGTAGCTCTATTAGTTTTGGAGCCTTGAGCCTACCACCTATACCACCTTGCAGCTGACAAAACTCTTTAGATACTTCAGAAGTATCTATCTTTTCCTTTTCCTGAAGTTCTTCTCCTTTAGGTAACTGATCTTTTCGAACATACTCAGTACCTACAATTTTATTATCGAACTCAATATTATGACCGACAACTATGGTAGCTCTATCGAGATCTTTAGAGAAAATATCCAGAACCTCTTTTAGGTCATGGCCCTCTTCCATAGCTCTTTTGGTAGAAATACCATGAACTTTTTCAGAGTTATAGGGAATGGTGAACCCTTCCGGCTTTACAATATAGTTATGATTAGACAGGAGCTTACCTTTCTCATCATGTAGCTGCCAAGCGAGCTGCACCAGCCTGGGCCAGTTATCCAGATCAGTGATGGGAGCACTATAACTATGCGGTAAACCTGTGGTTTCGGTATCAAAAACTATATACATTCAAAAAAGGAAGCTAGTGGTTATCAATCGTTGCCCATAGCGGCTGGGCGGATTACAAAAATAGTAATTAGTAGGTAGTATTGAGTATATTTTAGTAGATAGATTTTAGTAAATAGTATTGAGATTTTAGTAATGAGATGGGAGGATTGAGTATATAGTAATTGGAAGTGAGTAATGAGTATATAGCTTATCATTACTTTGGCTGTAGCTTTCTTCTCTCTCGTCACTGTGACCCTAGCTCTTCTCTCCCTCGTCACTCCGGCCGTAGCCTTTTCCTCTCGTCACTCCGGCCGCAGCGCAGCGTAGAGCCGGAGTCTTACCGTTCAGCCCATCAACCCTAACCAAGACCCATTATCCAAACATCCACCAACAAAACCCCCGCAACCTTTGTCACGTTTTTACCCACTAAATTGTCACTATCATAAAACTTGATTTTGAACTACGAGAACTACCGCCACAGGCTGTTTCCATTCGCTTATAACATATTAGGCTCTGCGGAAGATGCAAAGGATGCTATTCAGGATGTGCTGATAAAATATCATGCTCTTGATAAGGAGGATATCCGTAATGAAGAGGGGTTTCTGATCAAACTTACGGTGAATCATGCTATTAATCTGAAGAATAGGAAGAGCAAAATGATAGCGGATAAAGTATGGCTTCCTGAGCCGGTTTCTACTGAAAACATGGCCTTTAACATTGATCGGGAGATGATTCTGTCTTATTCTTTATTGGTGCTGCTGGAGAAGTTAACGGCCAGGGAACGGGCTGTATTTGTATTAAAAGAGGCCTTTGATTATTCTCATCAGGAAATGGCTGAGACTTTTGGATTTTCGGTGGAAAACTCACGAAAGCTACTCAGCCGTGCGAAAAGTAAGCTGACCGATTATAAAACTGAGAGGCGATTCAACAAGCCAGTGGATAATTCCTTCATAGAAAAATATGTATATGCTATGAAGGAGGCCGATATTGACGCCCTAGAGAAACTGTTATCAGAAGATATATTATTGGCTGCCGATGGTGGTGAAGACATTAAGGTGGTGAGAGAACTGACTACCGGCGTTAGGGCTGCTTCTAAATTATTACTTTATGTGTACAAGGCGTTTTTAAATGGATTGGAATTTAAGGTAGGACAAGTAAACCACCAGCCCGCTATTTTCTTTTATCAAAATGGTGGATTATATAACTGTCAGGTGTTTGAAGTGGAAGCCGGAAAGATTAAAGGCATTTATTCCATTATTGACCCGAGTAAGCTGGGGCAAGAGGTTTAACCAGTGTCACGTTTTTTATGATGTGTTTGTCATTCTATCGAACTTTTAAAAATCATAGAATGAAAACATTACTAAGAATTGATTGCAGTGCTCGAACTGAGGGCTCACATTCGCGGTCGCTAGCCGATTATTTTGAGGAAAATTGGAGAGCGGTTAATCCTGAGGCAAAGGTGAAATACCGGGATTTGGCTATGCAGAGTTTGCCTCATATCCAAAACAAAACCATTGAAGGCTTTTTCACGCCACAAGAGTACATGACAGCTGAACTAAGAGATGCCCTGGCCTTATCAGATGAATTGATAGAAGAGTTGGTCACCGCAGATGAAGTGCTGATCAGCAGTCCGTTATATAATTTAAATGTACCTTCTTGCCTTAAAGCCTACCTGGATCAGGTGGTGAGGATTGGGCGAACTTTTGGTATGAACGAAAAAGGCTATTATGGTCTTTTGAATGATAAAACAGCTCATGTTGTAACGGTGAAAGGTGGAGCTTATAGAGGCACACCCATGGAACAGTTAGATTTTCAGGAACAGTATCTTCAGGTAATTTTAAGGCATATGGGAATTGTGGAGCAGAATCATTTTTCATTGGAGGGAACTACCGATGCCAATATTTTGAAGAAAAATGAACTGGTGACCAAAGGCAAGATTGATGCTTTGTTTCAACGGCAAATTTTGCAAACTGGCTAACTATTCATGATTTATTGAGCGTCACTCCGGCCGTAGCGCAGCGAAGAGCCGGAGTCTCTACTATTCAGTACTTCCAAACCAATGACGCAATCGACCTTCAGATTGCTGCATTAAGCACGTTTGAAGCATGGATGTCTTATTATCTTTGTTTTAATAATTATACCAGACTTATGAACACAGAATCCCAAATCACAGCATACCTTAAATCACAGCCTGAATCAACGGCTGGTGAAATGCAGAAGCTGCACGATATTATCCTGGAAATGATGCCAGGAGCTCCACTTTGGTTTCTAGATGGTAAGAATGATGAAGGAAAGGTGGTTTCTAATCCAAGTATAGGCTATGGTGCTTACACCATTCATTATGCTAATGGCAAAACGCGAGATTTTTATCAAATAGGAATGAGTGCTAACACCACCGGAATATCTATTTATATTATGGGGTTAGATGATAAAAAGTATCTGGCCAATAACTTCGGTAAAAGTATAGGTAAAGCAAAGGTTACGGGCTATTGCATTCATTTTAAGTCGCTGGAAGTGATTGACTTAGAGGTATTGAAGGAAGCAATTCATGCCGGAATCAAATTCCATCAAAATGTTGAAAACTGAGAGCTTAAGTAGGTTAAGCGCCTACAATCAAAGCTTTTTCCTTATTGTATTTCATTCGATAATCGATAGGACTTAGTCCGGTTATTTTGCTGAACACCTCTCTAAACGCCTTCGTGTCATTATAGCCGACCTCATACATGACTTCGCTAATGTTTTGTCTTGTGTTTTCAAAGGCTTTTTTTGCTGCTTCCACCTTTACATGCTGTAAATATTCCAGAGGGGTGAAGCTAGTAGCTTTTTTAAATCTGCGGTCAAAGCTGCGCCTGCCTATACTATAGCGCGATGCGAGAGAGTCAATTGAAAACTTTTCCTGGTAGTTTTCTTCCAGGTATTGTTGTGCCTCCTGTATCACAAGGTCATCATGTAGTTTCTGACCATTGAATATGGAGAATTCAGATTGAGTGTTTCTTGAAACATCAATTTGAAAAACTTTAGCACAGAATAAAGCGATTTCTCTTCCATAAAATTTCTCAATCAGATACAAGGCCAGGTTGAGAAATGAGAAGCCGCCACCATTAGTGTAGATGCCATTTTCATCAGTAATCAACATTTCTGGTTGCAAGTTGATTGCCGGAAACATAAGACGAAAATCTTCGGCCACGGACCAGTGGGTGGAGCAACTTTTGCCAGACATAATACCTGTCGCCGCCAATATGAAGGCTCCTGTGCAGATGCTCGCTATTTCAGATCCTTTTTTGTATTGAGTTCTTACCCAGGCAATTAATTCATCATTTCCTTCAAGGGCCTTTTTGAAGTTATGATTTAATGAAGGTATAATGATAAGGTCGGCCTGATCTATTTCGCTAATATATTTTTGAATATTAACAGTAAAAAGACTACCATGAAAATCTACATGTTTACTTGTGCCGGCCAGAATTATATTGAACATAGGCTCCTGGCCTTGCTTTTCCATACAGGTGTTTGCCCTGTCAAAGATTTTATAAGTACCTACAATGCTGCTCAGATTGTTCTGCCCATTAGGTACAAGTATAACTAGCGTCTTCATAGATTTTTTTAACAAAGATAAAAGAATGTGTTGTCTGATTCAACCCTCAAAGATGTCTATATATACCATTTTAAGTGGTGAATTAGGACGCTACATTTGTCATATTTGAAATTGCCAGGCATAAAATTGAACCATTTTAAAAAATCAACTGATATGCAAACACAAGATCTAAAAACACAGAAACAAGGAGCCCGCGTGGCTGACAGTTTCACCTATAGTTTTGAAAGCCCTCAGTCGGCTCATGAAGTATTTGAGTTTGTAAGAAATGTAAGGAACTGGTGGGTAGGAATTTTTGATGAAACCATCACGGGTAATAGCCAGAATTTAGGTGATGAATTTGAGTTCCTGGCAGGAGATGGTGTGCATAAAACCAAGCAAAAGCTGGCATTACTGCAGCAAGATGAGAAAGTGATGTGGGAAGTGCTTGAATGCAGGCTCAGTTTTTTATCAAAAATGGATGAATGGATAGGTACTCATTTCGGCTTTGAGATAGCTGATTTGGGTGAGAAAACAAAAGTGACATTTATCCATGATGGTCTGGTGCCAAAATTTGAATGTTATGGTAACTGTTCAGGTGCCTGGACTCAATACTTAAATGCTCTAAAATCTAAGCTCAGTTAATCTTTCTTCACAATTCATAAATTAAAAAACTAACATCCTATGGAACAATCAATAGTAAAGGATAAAAAGCAAAAAGATAATTATACCATAAGTATAGAGGTAAGTCAAACTCCTCAAGAGGTTTATGACGCTATTAATAATGTACGTGCCTGGTGGTCAGAGGAAATTGAGGGACCAACGGATGAGCTGAATAGGGAATGGTTTTACCATTATAAGGATATCCATCTTTGCAAGATGAAAGTGGTAGACCTTCAGCCGGGCCAAAAAGTGGTTTGGGAAGTGATTGAAAATAGTTTTCAATTTGTAGATGACGAAAATGAATGGGTGGGAAACCATCTGATCTTCAATATTGAAGCATTAGAGCATGGCACTAAACTTACCTTTACACAGGAAGGACTCACAGCATTTAATGAATGTTTTAATGTGTGCCGAGATGGTTGGAATAACTATGTTGGAAACAGCTTATATAAGTTGATAACCACCGGAAAAGGTGAGCCTAATCCGAAAGAAGGTGACGGATATAATAAAGAACTAGCCGATAAATGGCACCTTAATTAGCATTTAATGAGAAGGTTATGAGAGCTAAACGAGAAGCTGTATTTCTAACGGCTTCTTGTTTATATTTGAAGGAAATTCAAACTAATAACCTAAATCCCTTTGAAAACTATAGCTTTCGTTTCCGACATACATTTTGATGAACAATTTCCGATAGATCAGGGCGTAAATGCTCAACAAAATTGGGATAAGATTTTAGAAAGCCTTCATAGTAAGGGAATTAAGGAAGTGGTTTTTGGAGGAGATATTGGTGCTGCCAGTTCTCATGAACTCTTTTTTGATTCTCTAAAGGCTTTTTCTACTCATATTATTTTGGGTAATCATGATGAATTTGCTGAGGTTTCTAAGCATTATAATCCCTGTAACCAAAGCAACGAAATCTATTATGAAATGGAAGATGACCACTTCAAATACCTCTTTATGGATTCATCTTCTGAGAAAATTAGCCAAGAACAGCTCAATTGGCTGAAAACTGCCGTTGAAACGAACAAGTCAGTGTTGTTATTTGTGCACCATCCTGTGTTGCCAGTAAAGACAAAGATCGACGAAATGTATCCGTTACATAATAGATCTGAAGTGAAAGCTATTCTAAATGCTGCAGAAACGGATATAACCATTTTTTGTGGTCATTACCACATGAACGACGAGCAACAAAAGGGTAATATTAAACAGGTGATTACTCATGCTGGTTCCTACCAAATTTTGAAAGATGCCCCTGAAATAGCAGTGTCAAATTCAACCTTTGGGTATCGGATAATTAATATAGTCGGTAGTAAAATTGAGTCTACAGAAATTGTGACACTCTAATCATCGAAAATCCATTAACACTTATTAGATATAGAACCAATACTTGGTTTAGCTCGTATTCATTTGTAGATTAAAATGTTATAGACGTGCATTTGCTTTAAGGAGCAGTGCTATAAAGGTGATTTACATATGCTACAAATGAAAGCGGCAGTTAGAAGGGAATATGGAGATTCCGATCAGATTAATCTGGAAACTATCAATATTCCAGTCCCTAAAGCAAATCAAGTGTTAGTGAAGGTTCATGCTACCACGGTTAACCGTACAGATTGTGCCAACCTTACCGCTAAGCCTTTCATTATGCGTTTCGTCCTGGGTTTTTCTAAGCCGAGAAAGATAGTTATTGGAACTGATTTTTCAGGAGAGGTGATGAAAGTTGGAGAGGATGTCACCTCAGTAAAAGTTGGGGATCGTGTTTTTGGTTTTACTGATACAGGTTCACAATCTCAGGCAGAAGGAGTATTGGTAAATGAGGATGACGTATTTTTAATTCCAAAGCAACTAGATTATAAAAACGCCGCTGCAAGTCTGGAGGGAGCACATTATGCCTACACCTTCATTCACAAAGTAAATATTCAGCCAGGTCAGAAGATACTGATTAACGGAGCTACAGGAGCTATTGGATCAGCCTTGCTGCAGTTTGTAAAACAGTATGATGTGCAGGTGACTGTCACCTGCAATACTAAGAACATAGATCTTATGAAATCATTGGGAGCAGATAAGGTTATTGATTACACCAAGGCCGATTTCACGAAAGACGATGATAGATACGATTTCATTTTTGATTCGGTGGGTAAAAGCAGATTAAAGAAGTGTAAGCCGCTATTAAAAAAGAAAGGCATTTATATATCCTCTGAACTAGGGCCAAATGCAGAGAACGTGTTTTATGCTCTTGTTTCTCCATTTATGAAGAATAAAGTGGTGTTCCCAGTACCTTACAATAAGAAAAAGACCATTCCATATATTACAAAGTTGCTGGGAGCTGGAAAATTCAAACCCGTTATTGATCGGGAGTTCCATCTGGAAAAAATAGCTGAGGCTTATGATTACGTAATGAAGGGGCAGAAAACGGGTAATGTAGTCTTAACTATGGTTTAAGTATAAAGAGTTTGGAAAAGGCAGTGAATATCATTTATCTTTAAATTATATTTATCCTTTACTAATTGTAATTTATCCGATGAAATCATTCAAATTCTTGCTCTTAGCGATATGCTTTTGTTTATCAGTTTCCGCATTAGCACAGAATAATACTAAAGCTGATCAGTCTGATTCTGTTCATCTTGTACTTTCCTTTGTAATAAAGAAAGACGGTAGTTTATCCAAATTCAAAGTGAAGAAAATGGATTGTGAAGGTTGCTCCAAAGCCACCAAGGAAAGTTATGAGAAGGAAGCAATTAGAGTAGTGAAGGAAAAAGGACCTTGGAATAAGCCTGAAAATCCTGTTCGGATAGTTATGCCAGTTGCTTTTAAATTAAATGATATTGACCCTGATCAGGAGTAGGGCATAACTATACTACCTGAAAAGTATCAAGTTTATATATTGTTCTGATTATTTGGACGTTACCTTAGTCAGGAAATAGCGGGTTGAGCGAAGTGATGGTGAGACGTTTCCTTAATTAGATTCATCATACATTTCCATGAAATACATCATTCTGGTTCTCATTTGTTTTGTATCTCAATACATTTTCGCTCAGAAAAATACCGGAGAGCTACCCTTACCTGTACAGAAGAAGGTCGATTCGCTGTTTGCATCTTTTGATCATTTAAATACACCGGGCTACGCTATAGGAATCTCAAAGGGTGCGAAGACACTTTATAAAAAAGGTTATGGTTCAGCCAATTTGGATTATAAAATTGCTATTGAAACGAACTCAGCTTTTAGTATTGCCTCAGTTTCGAAGCAATTTACAGCGGCTTGCATTGCTCTTTTGATATTGGATGGAAAGCTTACATTAGAAACTCCTGTCTCTAAGTTTGTTCCCGAATTAAATAAGTATGCGGATACCATTCGGATTAAGCACTTGATCTATAACACAAGTGGTATTACTGACTATCATAAGCTAAAAAGACCGGGAGGAAAGTCATGGGTCACCTTCAATTACTTTGATACTGATGAATGTATAGCTACTTCATTAGCCGTTGATACTCTACAGTTTAAGCCGGGAGATCAATGGGATTATTGTAATGTAAACTTCATGTTGCTCACCAAAGTAGTAGAGGAAATTAGTGGTCTTCCATTCAGCGAATTTGCTAAAAAACGACTATTTGAGCCTCTAGGGATGCTCAATACGATTATTAATGATGATGCCACTCAGATAGTGAAGAATAGAGTGACCCCATATAATCCTAGAAATGCGAGATATGTAGAGGGCTATAAGGAATATGGAATCCAACTAAAGGAGGAGGGAGAATACATCCAGCACCCAAGAATATCGCCTCATTATGGTGGAAGCGGGGTAATTAGCACCATAGATGATCTTCTAAAAGTGGAGCGTTAATATGACGACTCTGGAGTTTGGAGGACAGCCATTTTACGATCTAATGCACCAGACCATTAAGTTTAATCATGATCGGGATAACCAGGCTTTTGGTCTGTATATCAGCGAGTTCAGAGGACATAAGATAGTAGCGTGGGATGGTGGCGATTGGGGTATTAGCGCTCAGCTGCTCAGATTTCCTGACGAAGGTATTGCTATCGTAGTTCTCTCTAACCTGGGTTCAGGTGAAGCCTTTCGAAAAGCTAACAGCATTGCAGATATACTCATAGATGAAGGAATTTTAAAATGATAAATACTAAGCCTATGAAATTCAACCTATCTTTTTTGATGATATTCTTAATAGCCAGTGCCGGTTATACGCAGGATAGTGATAATGATCTTGCCACAATTGATGGGACTATCAAAGAATTACTAGACCAAATCACTATTGAACCAGGAGAGAAAATGGATACCGCAGCCATTAGGTCTCTATTTCATCCTTCGGCAATTCTTACTGTGGCTGATTCTTCTAACGCAGAAACGGTGTCTCTCAATGATTTTCTAGTTCTGCTTAAGGATCCATATTATGAAGAGGGCTACACGGAGCGAGAAATCTACAATACCGTTGATGAGTACAAAGGTGTGGCGCATGTCTTTCAAAGTTTTTATGGTAAGGACTCTGAAGGGCAGGAGGAACGCGGTATGAATAGTTATCAGCTAACTTATTACCAGGGGCAGTGGAGGATTGTCAGTCTTCTTTGGTGCGTAGAGCCAGAGGGCTATCCAATTCCGGCGAAATACCTGGGAAAATGATAAGTTGAAATGAAGAATCTTGCTCTCAGATAATAAATTTTGTGAAAGTGCTCTGCGGAGATGACGGGACTGCTGCTTTCAATAACTTGCGGCTTAAACAAATATCCATACCAGACCAAATTCGCATGTCCACTAAGATTTTAAATCAGGATTTTTCTCTTCAAAACAGAATATCAGCTTTTATTCAGCTTCTATTGGCCTATGCGTTTCTGTATAATCCATGGACTTCATTTCCCTATACTTTTATAATAATTATTGCGGCTGTAATCACGCTTGTCTATCTGCAGGATCGGAATTTGCAAGGCATTGGATTATCTGCGAGTTCTAATTTTCTGGACACGCTAAAGACAGTCTTAATCGCTTTCATAATTATAGAACCAATAGTAGATTTTATAATACAGCCATTGGTCAATAAGCTTACTGGCGAAGTGGTGGACTATAGCGTTTTTGATTTTATAGCGCATGATCTTAGTCAATACTTTAAATACCTGTTTTTCATCATCATCAGTGCTGGATTTGGAGAGGAGATCTTGTTTAGAGGTTTTGTTTATAGGCAGATAAACATTGTTTTACCGAATTTTAAAGGTAAAATCTTATTGATCATCGTTCTTTCCGCTATTTTGTTTAGTATACCTCATTGGTATCAAGGTCCTGGTGGTGTGATGATCACCTTTATTTTTGGTCTTGCCTTTGCCACTTTGTATGTAAAAACCAACTTCAACCTCTTGGCAACTATTCTTCTTCATAGTTTAGTGGATGGTCTATTTATAACTTTGGCCTATTTTGATAAATTAGATTATTATCAACTGGGTAATGATTTGTTTTTTGGATTTTGATAATTTTCTGTAAAATTCATGGAATAATCTTTGAGGCCACCAGCATAAACTGCTTATGAAACCTTTACCTTTTCTTATCATCATATTTGCCAGCTTTCATGTCTTTGCTCAAAATGCTGAAAGCATTAAGTCAGATTCTGTTACTGCTAGAATACAGCAGGTAGAAAATAGTCTGAGTCCTTTGGTTCAAAAGGAGGGAGAGGCCTTATGGAATTTGCAAAGTCAGATGCAAAAATACAACCTTCAGGGGCTTAGTATTGCTGTCATTAACAACTTTCAAATTGACTGGGCCAAGGGATATGGTGTAGTTGGTGAGCCTGAGAGTGAGTTGATAGATCCTGAAACACCCTTTCAGGCAGCTTCCATGAGTAAATTTGTAAATGCAGTAGCCCTAATGAAGTTAAAGGAGGAGGGTAAAGTTGATTTAGATGAGGATGTCAATGATTTTTTGAGTTCGTGGCATCTTAATTATGACAGTTCCATCAGCACCAGCCCAATCACTCTTAGGCAGCTTTTGAGTCATACCTCTGGTCTTTCAACTCATGGCTTTCCAGGGTATAAGGATGGTGATAAATTGCCAACCATTGTTGAGGTATTAAATGGAGATAAGCCTGCAAATTCAGAGCCTGTGAAAATGTCAATTGCACCTTTAATCAGTTTCAAATACTCCGGCGGAGGCACTATGATCGCTCAGTTGCTACTAGAAGATGTAACGGGTCAACCTTATGAGCAGTATCTGGCTGATCATGTCCTGGGGCCAGCAGATATGAGAAATTCATTCTATTCAATTCAACCCTCAAAATATCCTGAACAGGTGGCTTTAGCCCACGATCCATCAGGAAAAACATTGAAAAATGGTTATAATATTTACCCTGAATCCGCGGCAGCAGGTTTATGGACTACACCCACGGATCTGGCTAAGCTGATTATTCAATTTCAACAGAGTTATAAGGGCAAGTCAAAGCAATTGTTGTTACAAAGTTCTGCAGTTGATATGACCAAGCCAGTATTAGAGAATGGTATCACTGCGCTGGGTATGTTTATAGAAGTGGAGGAAAACGAACTTTATTTGCAGCACTCCGGAGCTAATAGAGGGTTTAGAGGTAAGTTCTTCTTTAGTCCGGAAAGCGGTAAAGGTGTGGTTGTGATGATTAATGGTACTGACACAAATATTATTGATGAGATTATCCGAAGTGTAGCTTACACCTACAAATGGCCAGGCTTTCTAAAATTTGAGGCCATAAAAGAACTGAGTTATACTTCATCTGAACTAAAAAGATTTACTGGTACCTACACGTTAGGTAAAAGGAAAATGACAGTAGAATTGAAGAAAGATAAATTGATGGTTTCTGAAAAGAAGAAATGGAGCTCCCCGATAACTCCTTTACAGGAAAATGTATTTGTAGCCGACCATATAAAGCCGAAAACCACAATAACTTTTTCGAGTGATGAAAATGATAAAATCAACAAATTAATAGTAAATCAAGGTGGAATCTTTGAATGGACAAAAGTTAATGACTGATAGAGTACCGTTAGTCAATTTCATTTTAGATACTGTAGAAATACCAAAGGTAGAAGCAGAGCAAATAGCCAGTGCTTTTCATCCCATTGAGTTTAGCACGAATGACTACATTTTAAAAGAAAATCAGGTCAGTGATGACTATATCTATCTGACGAATGGTTTGATGAGAACCTTCCTTTTAGACCTTAAAGGCAATGAAATTACCATTGACTTTTTCACGGATAACAATGTGGTGTTTGAGGTCACTTCCTTCTTTAATAGAGTGCGGTCAGAATCTAATATTCAGGCACTTACAGCATGTTCTGGATTTAGATTATCATATACTGAACTCAACACACTCTTTCATGATAGGCCTGCTTTCCGTGATTTCGGAAGAGCCATTTTGGTGAAAGAGTTTATTGCCTCTAAAAAGAGAAATTATGGAATGATTAACCGAACTGCCAAGGAGAGGTATCAACACCTACTTAATCATAGGCCACAAATAT
Organism: Fulvivirga ligni; assembly: GCF_021389935.1. NCBI lineage: Bacteria > Pseudomonadati > Bacteroidota > Cytophagia > Cytophagales > Fulvivirgaceae > Fulvivirga > Fulvivirga ligni. Next base: position 4,760,691 of record NZ_CP089979.1, on the reverse strand, counting down.
TACAGTATTCGCCTTTGAAATATATAGCTTCATATCTAGGTGTTACTGACAGTACATTAAGCAGACTGAGGAAGAATAAATAGCATTTCTTGCCTTTTGTCAAGTGGCTTTAAATCTGATGGTGTGAAATTCGTCTATAATTTTAAATCATTATAGATATGTCTTTTAGCACTCAAGCAGTTTTTGTAGTTACAACCATGGCCACCTTGTACTTTTTGTATATGGCATCTAAAAGTTGGAAGCTTCTAGCAGTCATAATTTCGTGGATGGTTTTAACAGCCATTTTATCACTCACTGGTTTTTACACCGACTTTGAGGCCTTTCCACCCAGGTTCTTGTTCTTACTGGCGCCCGGAGTTCTGGTTGTAATTATTTTGACATCAACCGCAAAAGGAAGGAAATTCTTCAGGTCATGGGATGTTAAATGGCTTACACTTCTCCATGTGGTGAGAATTCCCGTAGAAATAGTGCTGTTCGCTGTATATACCGCTGGTTTAATACCTGAAATCATGACCTTTAGCGGATATAACTATGATATCATTTCAGGAATATCTGCTCCTATTATCTATTATCTGGTTTTCGTGAAGAAGAGTTTAGGATACAAAGCATTATTCATGTGGAATATGGTATGCCTGGCTCTATTGGTAAATATTGTGACTATCGCAGTGCTTAGCGCACCCACTCCCTTTCAGCAACTAGCCTTTGATCAGCCAAATATTGGTGTTACTTACTTTCCATTGGTATGGTTGCCTGCTGTGGTTGTGCCTGTTGTTTTGTTGGCACATTTAGTAAGTATGCTTAAATTAAAAGTTGGGCAAATTTGAAATATTAACTGTTTGCTTGTTAGAGCCTTTCAATTTGTACTGCAATTGAGTTAATTAACCCCAAACACCCTTCATATTAAATAAATCCTTATATCTTTATTTCAGGATTAGAATGAATTGAATTATGATCAAATGGGGCGTACTCGGTACCGGAAAAATTGTAAATAAATTTCTAAAGGATTTCCAATTTGCCAGCGGCGGTAAATTGGAGGCTGTAGCCTCACGGAATTTAAGCAGAGCGCAGGAGGTGGCTGAGGAGTACGGTAATGCTAAAGCATATGGGAGCTACGAAGAATTAATGGCTGATAAAAGTGTGGATGTCATATATATCGGCACTCCGCATCATTTGCATTATGAGAATACCTTACAATGTTTAGAGGCTGGTAAAGCAGTGCTTTGTGAGAAGCCATTGTCAGTAAATGCTGATATGGTGAAAAAGATGTTTGAGAAAGCAGAGGCTCACCGCACATTTCTCATGGAGGCCATGTGGACCTATTTTTTGCCACCTATTTTGGTTGCTCAGCAGTGGGTAAAGGAGGAAGAGATAGGTGAAGTGAAAATGATTAAGGCCGATTTTGGCTTTAAAGGTACTTTTGATCCCAATCATAGATTATTTAACCCTGAAATGGCTGGAGGAGCTCTATTGGATGTAGGTATTTACCCTATAGCACTGGCTTTACTTTTTGCTAATTCAAATACTAAAAGCATTCATGCGCATGCTGTGAAGTCTAGTACTGGTGTGGATGAGGCAAACTCAGTAACCATTGAATTTGAAAATAAGATTGTTGCACATCTGTCTAGTTCTGTTACCAATCAATTTCCGAATAAAGGCTATATCTACGGTACTGAAGGTTATATTGAATTGCCAGATTTCTGGCAGACGCGCAAAGCTAAACTACATAAATATGATAGTGATGATGTGGAAGAATACGTGGATGCCAGAGAGCCATTAGGGTTTAACTATGAGATAGAAGAAGTAAATCAATGCCTCATGGATGGTAGACTTAGTAGCAAGATAATGGGGGAGGCCCAGAGTTTAAAACTCATCAAAGTAATGGATGAGGTAAGAAATCAAATAGGATTAAAATATCCTTTCGAGGTTTAACATGTGGTTCAAGAGCGGAAATTAAAATGACGTTAATACCAGTCAAACTGATTTCCTAATCCATGTTTTTAACTGGGCAGCAAGATTTGTGTTGATGCATATTCTTACCTTCCTGCCTTTGTTGGTGTTATCACCAACAAAACTGCGAACCGGCCCAACTGCGAACTGACTCTTTGCCTTCGTAGGTGTCTCCACCTACGAAACTACTTTCCTTAATCCTTGTTTCCAACGAGGATTGGTAGAGACAAGCATTTGTAATGCGATTGTTGCTGGGGTATTCATTTCATAGCTTCAGTTCCTTTACTTTTTTGCAATCGACCAAAAAAGTAACAAAAAAGTCTTTCTTGCTGCAAGGTCTTCCGCGAGCTGAAGTATTTCATACATCGTAACTACCACCAAGGACTTGAGCTGAGTACGTTTTTCAATACTCTTTTACCGCACGACTGGGCAGCAAGATTTGTGTTGATGCATATTCTTGCCTTCCTGCCTTTGTTGGTGCCTTGATGCTTAACCTCAAGATGAACGTTTGATTCAAACGAATCAATTAAAATAACAGCAAATATTGTACGCCCATTAGCAGTAGATGTCGACTTAATAAAAAAGGGGTTTCTTAACAAAGAAACCCCTTTTTTATAGGTTAGGTTTAGGCGATTAACTTTTAGAAGGTAACAGCTATAGCCAGGTTGAACATAGTTCCTAATTGGCTGAAGTGATAACCATCATAAGTCATCTGAGAATATCTCTGATTAAATGTAATGAGATTTCTTTCTGTTCTGTATTCCGGAGCGTCGGCGTCAATTTCTGCACCACCTTCTACAAAGTGCCACTCAGGTAATACGTTCAAGATGTTATTAGCATTAAATGCTATAGTTAGTTTGTCAGAAGCTCTGTAGTTGATTGATAAATCAGTTACGATCTTAGGATCAAACTCAGTATTTAAACCATCAGGAAGACCTTGTTGATGGAAAGTGGTCTTGCCGAAATAAGTGTTGTACAAACCAAATCCGAATTTATTGATGTCATAATTGATACCGAAAATCCATTTGGTTTTAGGTCTTGATGTGAAGAAAAGAGCCTCTTGTGTCTCATTTACAATAGACTGTCCACTAGTTTCTACGAATTCAGGGTTATTTACATTCCCCACTCTTTCATTGGCTATGGTATAGTTTCCTGATAAGTTGAAAGAAAGCTGTCCACTACCTAATGGTAGATTTTTGTAGTTAGCTACTACATCAATACCAGAAGTTTTTGTGTCAATTGCGTTAGCAAAGAAGCTGATATCTGATAGTCCGCTAAATTCTTCAATAGCAGGTGGAGCTACTTCAGTACTAAGTACTATTCTGTCATCTACCTGAATGTTATAGTAATCTACTGTAAGGTCGAAGTTCTTGCTAAGTCTTGATCCGAAACCTACTGTGAAGTTAGTAGACTCTTCAGCATCTAGCTGAGGGATATCAAGCAATCTAGCTTGTGGAGATACGTTATTTACTAAACCTCCCACTTGTATTCCTTCTCCTGGTACGAAACTATACTGCGCTTTTTGAGTGTAGATTTGGTGTAGGGTTGGAGCTCTGAATCCAGTAGAGATAGATCCTCTTAAAGTGATCTTATCATCCCAGAATTTATAACGAGAGCTAAGTTTCCATACAAAAGCATTTCCAAAATCACTGTAATTTTCAACACGTGCTGTACCATTGATAAGGAAGTCTTTAGTGATATCAAATGCTAAGTCTACATATCCACCAAAGTTATATCTGTTAAATCTACCAGAGTTTTCAGGTCTGTTACCAGCAAAAGAGTCAGAACCACCACCGTCATAAGAAGCAAGTTCACCTTCAATAATCGTAAATGTTTCAGATCTGAACTCAGAACCAAAAGCCAAACCAATTTTATCAGTAAGAGGCTTAGAGATGTCAATGTTTCCTACAATGTGAGAGAACATAGTACCACCTGGATCAAAAGCTAACGGGCTATTTTCTCTGTAAAGCTCAGCACCTTGAGAAAGCTCATCAGAATCAACTACACCATTGTCATTTACGTCACCCAAATAAACAGGGGGCGATAATACAGAGTTACCGTTATGAGTGTTAGTTACGTTATAAGTTTGCTTGTTTCCACCTGTAGTTAAACTTACATCAGCTAACCAGCCACTTTTTCTTGTTTTGAAACCTAAAGTAGCATTGTAGTCATTTAAGTTACCATCGAAAGTAGGTACATAACCAACATACTCTCCGTTAGGTCCATTAGGGAAGAAGTTTTCAAGGTATGGGTAGGCATCTAAAGTTCTCCAGTAAGGAGTTCTATAGTTAGCAAAGCTGTTTACTTTCTTGTAAACATAAGCAGCATTAAAATATACTGAAGTTTCTTCAGTCAGGTCTTTTCCTCCATTTACTAAGAATTTAGCTGCGGTAGTTTCAGGAGAACCGTTAATGTTACCTGCGTCGGGCTTTAATTCAAGGAAGTCTCTAACATCTTGGATGTCAGCTCCAAAGTCTGCTGCATCACCCTCAGCATCTACAGTACCAGGTCTGTTAGCCAGGTTTACTTTAGATAGGTCAATGGTATAATTGATAAAACCATTTTCGCCTAGTTTGCTACCGTTGTTTACAGCTATTCCCAGCATTTCACCGTCACCTTCAGAGGTGATGCCTGTTCTTAAGGTAGCTGTTCCTAACTCGTAATCATCTTTTAATACAATGTTCATAACACCAGCGATGGCATCAGAACCATATTGTGCAGAAGCACCATCTCTTAATATCTCCACTCTCTTAATGGCATCAGTTGGTATTCCAGAGATATCAGCTCCAGTTTCACCTCTTCCTGGAGATGTTTGAGTGTAAAGTAAGGCACTTAAATTTTTTCTTTTACCGTTGATAAGGATGAGTGTACGACTAGGACCCATGTTTCTGATTTCGTATGGATCTAATAATGAAGTAGCATCGTTTACCGGTGTTTGTACGGTGTTGAATGACGGTACTCTGTATTGTAAGGCTTTGTCAAAGGTTGGCTGTCCGGTAGAGGTAAGCTCATCAGCAGCTAACATATCTACAGGAAGGGGAGTGTCTGTAGATGATCTTGGGGCATTTCTTGAACCAACTACTACAATGTCATCTAAGCGGGCAACATCTGGCTGCATGGTTACTGCTATTGATGATTTTCCGTCATAAACGATCTCTTCAGTAACATAACCTACATAACTAAGTACTATGGTAGATCCTTCAGGCACGTTGATGTTTACTGATCCGTCGACACCAGTAGTACCACCCTGGCTGGTTCCTTTTATGAATACGTTAACCCCAATTAGTGGAGAACCGTTTTCATCTTTTACTGTGATAGTAACGGGTGCACCTACAAGCTCTACTTCTACTGGTTCAGGCTCTTTTTGCAGGCTTTCCATTTTATTTACACTGATCACATTATTTACCTGCTTGAATTTCAGGTTAGATTCTCTGGCAATGTCAGTAAGAATCTCTGCTACAGATGTTTTTACGTATTTCTTAGAGAATCTGGCATGATGGCTTAAGTTAGATTCGCTATAATGAAATTTGAAACTTGTTTTAGCTTCTACTCTTGAGAAGGTCTCTTTTAGAGAAGCATTGTTCAGGTTAAGATTGATAAACACATCTTTCACGCTCTCCACCTGGCTATCAGGAGATGCTTTAGCTACATGGAGCTGCACGAAAATTAGGGCAGCAATTAGAGCTAGGTTTAAGGCATAGGTTGTGGCTTTCTTCATATTTATTTAGTTAAGGTTATTTTTAAAATGTTAGGGTTATTTGTTTTTTATTCATTTCATATTCAAAATCAAGTGCGAAGGACATACTTTGCAGTACATGCTCAAGGCTGGCATTATCAAAGCGTCCTGTATATTTTTTAGAAGTAACTTTTCCTTTGGTTTCTATTTTTACATCATACCATCTTTCCAGAGAGGCTATAACTTCCTTCATGGTGGCTACTTCAAAGTCTAGAATGCCATCTTTCCATAAAAAATCACTCAAGGTGCCTGCCTGCTTGCTTACCGTTTTGTTAGTAGTATCAATTTTTAAAGCTTCTCCGGGAACTAGTTTTACACCTTTCTGTGCCTCAGATTCAGGGTTAATCACAATGCTTCCTTCGGCTAGTGACACCAAATAGTCACCGCCTCTGCTTTTTACATTGAATTCAGTACCTAGGGCTGTGGTAGAGTAGCCTTGAGCAGTGACAATGAAAGGCCTGCTTTTATCTTTGGCCACTTTAAAATAAGCTTCACCATCCAGCTCGATCTGCCTTAATGAATCAGAGAAATACCTGAGATATTTTATAGTACTTTCTGAGTTGAGATATACTTTGGAGCCATCGCTCAATTGAATAACTGACTTTTGGCCTTTGTCATTACTCTTAACCAGCCATTCGGGCTTATTAATAGGAGGTGCTTCAGGAGCGCGATTGAATAAAAGATATGCCGGAATAGTAAGAATAATAAAGATAGCGGCAATCTTATAATAGAAAGCTCGGTTAATTCGGTGCTTTTTTGCCCGGGTAGTCTTTTTAAGAATATTAGAAAATACCTTTTGTTTGGCTGGAATGTCCTCACTGATTCCCCAGGAGTCATCCATCATTTTGTCGAGTGCGTTTTGTCCCTCAGGGGTTTCCAGATAGCGCCTTACCTGAGCCTCTTCGTCGGCATCACATTGGCCATCTAGGAATTTTCTGAGTTGATCTTTTGAAACTGTAGTCATGAGTGTTATGCGTATCTATAAGGGTATTACCTTATCTACTCACATTTACTCACAGCTTTTTAAAATTATTTTATTTCACTGATGGCTTCCTTAATTTCTTTGGTAGCTCTGTAGAGTTGATTTTCTACTGTTCTGATAGAGATGTCCAGTTTTTCTGCTATTTCTTTGTTAGATAAGCCCTCATTTTTACTTAGCATAAAAACTTGCTTCTGACTGGTAGTAAGATTGTCTATGCGGCTATTGGCGTGGGTAAGCAGGTCTTTGAAAATAATGTATTCCTCGGTATTGTGCTGACCCTGGTCCTGAGTGTCAAGTGTATTTTTATAATTGGCTTCTAGAGTGCCTCTGCGAATTTTTTTTAAAATGATCCTTTTGGTGATAGTAAGGATGTACGGCTCGAAAGGCTTGTCGGAAAGAATACGCTTTCTTCCTTCCCATATGGCAATGAAAACTTCTTGTACTATACATTCAGAATCATCAATGCTCATACCCATGTATCTGGCAAGACCAAATACCCTTTTATGATATGAATCAAAAATTTGAGAAAAGGCTTTTTCGTTCCCTTTAATAAGAGACTTAAGAACCCTGTTTTCTGAATATGTTTTTAGAAAAACCAATTGCCACCTGAAAATTTGACATTGAATTAAGATAATTAATTTCAGTTTTTCAAGTCTTTTCGGAATTTAAGGGTCTAATTTTTCTGATTTTGGCTAAAAAATCAGTTTTTTATTCCGACTTAGGGTCAATTCTTAGTAAAATATTTGGTAGGAATGCATTTCAAAAGAAATGTTAGTGCTTAAGATACAGGCACATACACCACCTTTTTAGTCTCGAAGAAATCTTCGCTGAAATAATCTGATAAGTTATGTAGTTTATGCTTCTTTTTGGCTTCTTTGAGTTCTTCAGCCAGATCGCCACCTTTCAAATAAAGAATGCCATTAGGCAGGTCGTTAAATGACTCAGAAATGAACTTATTTTTCACCCATTGGTAGAAAGGCTTTAGCCTGGTTACGGCTCTGCTAATTACAAAATGAAAGTCATATTCAAGCTGCTCGGCTCTACTGTGGTAAGCTTGTACATTAGTAAGCCCGATTGACTCACTTACCCCGTTAACCACCTTTATTTTCTTACCTATTGAATCTACTAGAGTAAACTCAGCTTCCGGGAACATGATAGCCATGGGTATACCAGGAAAACCACCACCAGTGCCCACATCAAGTACCTTGGTGCCTGGTTTAAACTCCATTACTTTTGCTATCCCTAAAGAATGTAGCACATGGCGCACATATAATTCGTCAATATCCTTCCTCGAAATAACGTTGATCTGGCTGTTCCAGTCCTGATAAAGGTCATAAAGAGCTTCAAACTGTGATTTCTGTTCTACTGAAAGGTTAGGGAAGTATTTGAATATTATATCTGCGTTCATCTCAGGGCTTTTTCTAGTAAAATGCGGTTCTCCTCAATATCTGTCTTTTTCTCAATCTCTATGATAGAGAAGCCATTCTTAAGTGCAAATATGAGCATAGGTTTGAATCTATTTCGTGTTTTAGTACGAATAAAACGAAAACCTTCCTCAGAAGCCCATTTTTCTTGAGTTGTTGCCAGGCTTTTGGCTAATCCATGCTTACGATAATCTGGCAGTACAGCCCCAAACCAGGAGTAGAATATATCATCGCCCATATCATAACCCAGCTTAAAGCCAGCAAGTGTGCCATCCACCTCAGCCTTAAGTGCCAAATATTTAATGCCATCTAACCTTTTGTGATAGTCGGCTAGTTGGTAAGGATTTTGAAATTCTGGAATTTGATGTGAAATGGAAATGATTTCTTCTAATGAAGCTTCTAGAATCTTAATTTCCAAAATCAGATATGCTCTTTTTTGTTTTTCACAAGATCATACATAAGCTCTCTGGCGCGGTGCAGCTGAGCTTTAACGGTTCCCAGTGGTGCGTCAAGCTCTTGAGCAATTTCTTCGTAAGAGAACTCTTTGAAGTATCTAAGCCTAACTAATTTCTGATATTTTGCTGGTAATTTAGTTACGAACATCTGTATCAGCTCTATCTTCTGGCTTTTGATCGCCACTTCCTGAGGATTAAGATTATTGTCTTCTACATCGATATGTACCGCCTCACCATTATCATCAGTAAAGGAAGTATCGAGGCTCATGGTCTCCAGCTTTTTCTTTCTTATAAAGTCAATGGCATTATTAGTAGCTATTCGGAAGAGCCAGGTACTAAAAGTATAGTCTTTTTTAAATCTATGTAGGTTCTTAAAGGCCTTGGCAAAAGCTTCGATGGTAAGATCTTCAGCGTCATCTACGTTACGCACCATTTTTAGAATCATATGATACACCGGCCGCTTATAGCGTTCCATAAGCATAGCAAAAGCCTGCTCGTCACCTTCTTTAACTGCCTGATCTATTAATCTAAAATCTTCTAATGCTTTATCAGAGAATTGCTTTTTTAACTCCATCTAACCCGCTTTGTAAATAAGGCTTTCAAGCCAATAATACTATAGTAAAAAACAAAAAGTAAGTCAAGAATAACTAGTGTCGCCCAGAAGTTAAATTTGACACCTAATTTTTTGCATGCATAGATAAACGTGAGATAAAGCAATAGGGTTTTTAAAAGTATGGCACCTATTACTACATAGAGTTCAATCTGCATACCTATTAGAACTATCAAAAATAACCAAAAAAAGGCGTGCGTTAATGAATATAGTCCTAAAATAACTTTATTTCCTGACTTATATCTTTTTCCTACCGATAAATGCCTTATTTTTTGCCTGAAAAACAATTTCCAGCTGTTTTTCGGAATAGAATATACGGTTGATTCCGGACCTATAGTTACTGCAGTATTTTTTCCTGTGGCATGTTCATTCACAAACAAATCATCATCACCACCGGTAACATCTAAGTGTCCTTTGAAGCCTTTGTTGCTGATAAACAGAGATTTAGTATACGCCAGGTTTCTGCCAACACCCATATACGGACTATTCATAAGCGCTCTTCCAATGTAGTGAATGGCCGTGACCAGGGTTTCAAAGCGAATGAAAGTATTGAGAAAACCTGTTCTTTCCTCATAATAAGAAAAACCTAAATTAATTTGAGTGCCTTCTGTAAATTGCGATGACATATGACTTAGCCAGTGCCTGGAAGCAGGTGTACAATCTGCATCTGTAAGCACTATATTCTCATATTTGGCTGCTTTTATGCCTAATGTGAGGGCATATTTTTTGCCATTAAAGTTCTCTGGCTTTTCATTTACTTTTACTATTCTCAGCTTGTTATTTCGCTCACTTTCTCTCAGTAGAAAATCATAAGTGCCGTCATAAGAGCGATCATCTACTATGATAACCTCAAACTCTGGGTGAATTTGCTCATAAAGTAAAGGTAGTAGCCTTCTAAGGTTATCTTCCTCATTATGAGCACATACAATTACCGATGCCGGTGTGGGTGGGGCATGCTCTTTATTCCCTTTGCTAAAGGCTATTAGATAGTAAATGTGAAAAATAACCTGAACTAATAGACAAAATAAAAGTGAATAAGTAATAAGAAACATAAATGCTATAAGTAAGTGGCAAATATATAGTTTAATTTCAGGATAGAAAGAAGCTGTGGAAACAGTTTAGGAATCTTTAGAAAGTTTACCACGCATTCATTATAATCTTATATTTTTGCAGCTTTTTTAAAGGAATGCGATGAAGTTCAAATTAGAAGCGAAAGATAACGGAAGTAAGGCCAGGGCAGGGGTAATCACCACAGCCCATGGAGAAATTCAAACTCCAATATTTATGCCTGTAGGTACTGCAGGCTCAGTAAAGGCCGTGCATCAGCGGGAGCTTAAAGAAGATATTCAGGCGCAGATTATTTTAGGAAACACCTATCATCTTTACCTAAGACCTGGTCTGGACATAATTGAAAAGGCCGGTGGCTTACATAAATTTAATGGTTGGGATAAGCCCATACTTACGGATAGTGGGGGCTATCAGGTGTATTCCCTGGCAGATACCAGAAAGATCAAAGAGGAGGGTGTTACCTTCCAATCTCATATAGACGGTTCCAGACATAACTTTACTCCGGAGTATGTTATGGACATACAAAGAACCATTGGGGCCGATATTATGATGGCTTTTGATGAGTGTACTCCATATCCTTGTGAGTATGATTATGCTAAAAAATCAATGCACATGACTCACCGCTGGCTAAAACGCTGCTGTGATCATTTTGATAGAACAGAAGGTAAGTACGGTTATGATCAAACGCTTTTCCCTATTGTACAAGGTAGTGTTTATAAAGATCTAAGGGTACAGTCTGCTGAGGCCATTGCCTCTTTTGGCAGAGAAGGTAATGCCATAGGAGGCCTTTCTGTGGGAGAACCTGCTGAGATGATGTATGAAATGACTGAGCTGGTTTGTGATATCTTGCCTTCAGACAAACCTCGCTACCTAATGGGAGTAGGTACACCGGCTAACATCCTTGAGAACATAGCTTTAGGAGTAGATATGTTTGATTGTGTAATGCCAACCAGAAATGCCAGAAATGGTATGTTGTTTACTTCAGAGGGAATAATTAATATTAAGAATAAAAAGTGGGAAGATGACTTTTCTCCTATAGATTCAAATATGACAGGTTATGTAGATACCTTTTATTCAAAAGCGTATCTTCGTCACCTTATCATGAGTAAGGAAATTTTAGGCGCGCAAATTGCTAGTATACATAATCTTAGCTTTTACCTGTGGCTGGTAGGTGAAGCCAGAGAGCAAATTAAGCAAGGAACTTTTGCCGACTGGAAGAATAGAATGGTGCAGAAGGTAAGTCAGAGATTATAGTAAATAATAACCCATCAAAAGATTAGATTAGTGAAATTAATCGACCGGTATATTCTTAAGAAGTTTTTGAGCTCATTCATGTTTACAGTGTTCATCATTGTTGCCATAATAGTGGTGATAGATGTTACTGAAAAAACAGATAAATATTCGGCGGCTAATCTTTCTGCTTTAGAGGTACTAGGCTATTACATGGACTTTATTCCGTGGATCGCTAATTTCATTACGCCACTTACTGTCTTTATAGCCACTGTGTTTGTTACGGCGAAGATGGCCGGTCATACGGAAATAGTGGCCATACTCAGTAGTGGAGTGTCTTTTAAGAGGTTTTTGCTTCCATATTTTATAGGAGCCATGCTTATAGCTATATCTAGTTTTGTGCTTACAGGTTGGGTAATTCCAAACTCCAATAAAACCAGGGTGGCATTTGAAATAGCATACCTTAAGAGTACATATTACTTCGATAAAACCAATTTTCACATTCAGGTAGCTCCCAACACCTACCTATATATGAGAAATTATAATAACCAGTCTAACACGGGTTATAATTTCACCTTAGAAAAGGTAGATGGCACAGAGCTAAAGAGAAAATTGTCTGCTTCCAGAATAAAGTGGGATGAAGAAAAGAAGAAATGGACAGTAAGCAATTGGACTGAGATGTCATTAGAGGGAATAGAGCAGGTGGTTACCGAAGGAAAGACTATGGATACCACATTGGCTATTCATCCTAGTGAGTTTGAAAATGATTACCGTAGTTATGATGCCATGACTATCAATGAGCTTAACGAGCAGATTGATAAATTAAAGATGCGTGGAGCCAGTAATGTAGAAGTATATGAGGTGGAGAAATACACCAGATTTACTTCACCGTTTGCAGTGCTTATTCTCACCTTTATGGGTGTGATAGTTTCTGCCCGCAAAACAAGGGGTGGGGCAGGTTTTCAAATAGCACTGGGCTTCTTTCTCTCATTTATTTACATATTATTATTTATCATGAGTAAAACTATAGCTGAAGCTGGAGGTTTACCGCCAGCCATATCAGTATGGTTTCCTAATATTTTATTTGGAGGTATTTCAATGCTCATGTATAAGTACGTACCGAGATAATGTCTAGCACAAAGGATTTTATAAAGCTTCATTTCATAGTTCTGATATGGGGCTTTACAGCCATTTTGGGGTTGTTGATTTCTATTAATTCAGTCGAAATCGTGTTTTATCGCACCTTTTTGGCTGCCGTGGCTATGGGTGTTCTCCTGTTAATCAGAAAGAGAAACTTTAAGTTGGGTACTAAGGAAGTGCTCAAGATTTTCGGAACAGGTTTCATAATTGCGGCCCATTGGATTTTGTTTTTCGCAGCTGCACGAGTATCCACTGCTTCCGTTTGCTTAGCGGGGATTGCCACCTGCTCATTATGGACCAGTTTCATTGAGCCATTGTTCAATAGCCGTAAGATTAAAATATTTGAGGTGGTGCTGGGGCTTATTGTAATTGCTGGTCTGTACGTGATTTTCAGATTCCAGTTTAATCATGCTTTAGGCCTTTTTATGGCGATTATGTCAGCACTGCTGGCGGCAATATTTTCGGTGATCAATGGTAAGCTTACCAGAAACCATAGTCAATATATGATCACCTTCTATGAAATGCTGGGTGCTTGCATAGGAACTGTTCTTTTATTGCCTTTCTATAAATATTATTTCTTAAAAGGTGCTGATCTTCAGCTTGTTCCACAGGGTATGGATTGGATATACTTAATTATCCTTTCATTAATATGTACCGTTTATGCTTTCTCTGTATCAGTGGAGCTTATGAAAAGAATATCCGCTTTCGTGGTGAATCTGACCATCAACCTCGAGCCTGTCTATGGTATTGTGCTGGCTGTTTTGATCTTTGGTGAAAAAGAGAAAATGGATCCTGGTTTCTACTTCGGTACAGGCATCATTTTACTTGCCGTACTCATTTATCCTTTGGTGAATAAGTATTACAAGCGAAAGGCTCTTAAAATGGACAACCTCAGGTAGTTATAAGCTGCCTTCCCAAACTACATTTGCAAATTGATGAGATGGCTTTTGGTCGAATATACCAAAAACACTAGCTCCAGAACCAGTCATGCTGGCATATTGTGCTCCATGAGCATATAGCTCTTCTTTTACAGATTGTATCTGAGGAAACTGCGTGAAAACCGATATTTCAAAGTCATTAACAAGGTTATCCTTCCATTGAGATACGGCTGAATTTTCTACTATCTCCTTTACTGATTGTTGCGGTTGATGCGGAGTAACACCGCTGTAGGCTTGTGCTGTACTCACATGTAACTGTGGGTAGACAAGTACTAAATATTTCCCCTTTAGAGATAACTCTACTTCAGTGAAAATATTCCCTGTTCCTTCTGCTAGTATCGGTTGATTCTTAATAAAGAACGGACAGTCACTGCCTAAACGGCTGGCATACTCCTCCATTTTTTCAGCAGTAAGCTTCAGCTCAAATAAGGTGTTAAGGCAGGTGATAGTAAAAGCGCAATCGGCTGATCCACCGCCTAACCCCGCACCCATGGGAATAATTTTATGAAGGTGAATACTTACAGCGGGCAGATTGAAGTCTTCTTTTAAAAGCTTATAGGCTTTGATTATAAGGTTGACTTCCTCTTTTCCTGGTATCTCCAAACCTGAGCTTTCAAAGTGGAATTGATCAGCAGGAATAATCTCAAGAATATCATTGAAAGGGAGCGGGTAAAAAACAGATGAAATGTTGTGGTACCCATCTGGTCGTTTTGAAATGATATTAAGACCAAGGTTTATTTTGGCATTAGGAAAAACAACCATAATGTAGGGAGGAGGATTTGAGTAAAGCTGGCAGACCTAAAGCCTGCCAGTTTTAATATGTTATTTGCTTAGAGTAGCAACTATTTCTTCTGTGATTCCAGAGTTAGAGAAACCACCGTCATGCATTAAGTTCTGCATAGTTACCATTCTGGTATAGTCAGAGAACATCATAAGAATGTAGTTAGCACAATCTTCCGCACTAGCATTTCCAAGAGGAGACATTTTATTGGCATAGTCAAAGAAAACGTCAAATCCTGTAACACCACTACCTGCAGTAGTCATAGTAGGAGATTGAGAAATGGTATTTACTCTTACATTTCCATTTTTAGCAAATCTATAACCATAGCTTCTAGCTATTGATTCAAGAACTGCTTTGGCTTGAGCCATATCTGAATAATCAGGGAAAGTTCTTTGAGAAGCGATGTATGATAACGCCAGGATAGAACCCCACTCATTCATGGCTTCAGTTTTCTCAGCCGTTTGTAATACTTTATGGAATGAAATACCTGATATGTCTAAGGTCTTTAAGAACCAGTCATAATTCAAATCACCGTACTCTTTTCCTTTTCTTACGTTAGGGCTCATGCCTATTGAGTGAAGAACGAAATCCAGTTTACCACCAAGAATCTCTTGAGACTTTTCAAAAAGGTTTGTCAAATCTTCTATTGAAGTAGCATCTGCCGGAATTACCTCAGCTTCACATTCCTCAGCCAGCTTATTGATTACTCCCATTCTTAGTGCAATAGGAGCATTTGTAAGTACAAACTGTGCACCTTCTTCTTTCGCCTTAAGTGCTGTTTTCCAAGCAATTGAATTCTCATCTAAGGCTCCAAAAATAATTCCTCTTTTACCTTTAAGTATATTATTACCCATGGTTAGTATTATCTTGATTAGTTATTGTTAGGTGCAATAATACAAAATTATTTAGCTAAATAGAGAAGGTTAGTAAAGGATGCATCGCAACCTTTTATTTTTTACCTGTAAAATACTTAGCTCTAACTCTTTATGATAGCTTTGCAGATCATAATCTGATACCATGAAAAATAAGCAGGCACCCATAGGAATATTTGATAGTGGCATAGGTGGCTTAACCGTAGCTCATGCTATCCGCAAGATATTGCGGAATGAGTCTCTCATATATTTTGGAGATACGGCTCACCTACCTTACGGAGATAAATCAGAGGCTGCAGTACAGGCCTATTCTATTAAAATAGCGGATGTATTATTGGGCAGAGGGTGTAAAATTATTGTGATTGCCTGTAATTCGGCTAGTTCTGCTGCTTATGAGCTGCTAAAAGAATATGTAGGCAGTAGAGCCAAGGTGGTGAATGTGATTGATCCTATGGTCAGTTTTGTGAAGGAGAAGTTTTCAGAAACTAAAATTGGTCTTATAGGAACCAAGCGTACGGTGCAATCAAATATTTATGCCCGTAAAATCGAAGAGCTTGTCCAAGGGATAGAACTAGCCTCATTAGCTACGCCTTTACTGGTGCCAATGATTGAAGAAGGCTTTTTTAATAATAAAATCAGTAGTGAAATAATAGATCAATATCTCAGTGATGAATTGCTACAGAATATTGAAGGACTTATCCTGGGGTGCACCCATTATCCGTTGGTGAAGAACCAGATAGAAAAATATTATCAAGGTAAAGTGCAGGTGTTGGACTCTTCGGAAATTACAGCATTATATCTAAAAGATCGGTTAATAGAGTTTGATATACTGAATGATCAGGAAACAGAACCTGATGATCGATTTTTAGTATCAGATTATACAGAGTCATTTGAGGCTTCCACCAAGCTTTTCTTTAATCAGCGAGTACACCTGGAAAAGTATGCTTTGTGGGATTGATACCAAAAAAATCTCCTAAAGCTGTTTGATAATTATTTGCTTGGTAATATATTCAAAGCATTAGATTGTAGTATTAGCAGTAATTTTTTTAATTTGCGCGTCAGCTAAGTAATTGTACATGTCAACCATCCTTTTTTTCCTTCCTTTTCTATTACTATTTGCTGTTTTAGCTATTTATGCCGAGAGAAAGGTTTCTGCTTTTATTCAGGATCGTTTTGGCCCAATGGAAGTAGGATATTACGGAATTCTACAGACCATTGCTGACTTACTCAAGCTGCTGCAAAAAGAAGATATTGTACCCACCAAAGCCGATAGGAAGCTTTTTCTAATCGCTCCTGTAATTATTTTTACGTTTGTGTTTGCTGGTTTTGCCGTGGTGCCTGTAACATCAGGCTGGGAGGGTGCTGGTATAGAAACAGGCCTGTTTTTCCTGTTGGCAATAGTTTCACTAGACGTGATCGGAATAATTATGGCTGGCTGGGCGTCTAATAATAAATACTCTTTGTTCGGAGCCATGAGGTCTGCGGCTCAGATTATCTCTTACGAAGTGCCATTAACTATAAGTGTTTTATCCGTGGTAATGATCTCCCAAACTTTAGATCTGCAGGAGATTTCCATGCAGCAAGGTGTATTGGCAGACAGTGCGGAGCCTAATTATCTGTTTGGGATAAAAGCTTTGGGAATAAATATTAACGAGATAGGAGGCATCTTAAGCTGGAATATCTTCAGAGTACCGGTTTTGTTTGTGACCTGGATAATTTTCTTCATTACTTCTTTAGCAGAAAGTAATAGAGCTCCTTTTGATTTGCCGGAGGCAGAATCTGAATTGGTGGCAGGTTTTCAAACTGAGTACTCAGGATTTAGATGGTCGGTAATTATGTTAGCCGAGTATGGTATGATGCTATTAGTGAGCTTTTTAGCAGTAATTTTATTCTTAGGAAGCTGGAATTCACCACTGCCAAATATTGGAGGAGTAAGACTAGCAGATTGGACCACTGGAGAAGTAGGCACAATAGCCGGACATGCCTGGAGTGCTTTTTGGTTGATTACCAAGTCATTAGTTATGGTATTAATACAAATCTGGGTTAGGTGGACCTATCCTAGAGTGAGAATAGATCAACTTATGACTATAGGTTGGAAATATTTAACGCCCATGGCATTAGTGGTATTATTACTGTGTGCTGTTTGGCGTATGTTTATGATTTAATGCTATTTATTTGAATAGAAGGCTTTACATCTTACTTATACTAATCACCTCTTTCACCCCACTGCTGGGCCAATCTAATACGGTGCTCAACCTGGAGACTCAGCTTTCTGGACTGGAAGATCCATTGCTTTCTGATTCGGCCAGGATGAAACGATTATTGCATTTAATCGATGAGTATGGCTTCAATAATGTAGATACCAGCATTTTCCTTACACAAAAAGCATATGATTTAGCCGTAAACATGGAAAATGATGTTTACCAAGCTATTACTTCAGAGAAGTTGGCTGTTTTTTATAACATTCAGAGTAACTATAGACAAGCCCTCAAATACGATCTAGAGAATTTACGACTGGCTCGTAAAATGAAAGACCTTACCTGGATCGTAAGTGCGCTGAACAATATAGGCGAAGATTATTATGATCTTGATCTTTTTAATGATGCCTTCGAATACTATCAGACCAGTTTAAAAGAGGCAGAGAAATCAGGAGATACTTTGGCTGTGGCTATTTCCACCTATAATATTGGGCGGGTCCTGAAATCTATGGGGCAGCTGGAAAAGGCCATGGAATACATAGAAAATTCACTTAAGATGAGTCGTAGAATAGGGGATAAGGAGGGTACTGCTTACTCATACCATGATATCGGCGAAATTCTAATCTTAGAGGGGCAATATGAGAAAGCATTGGAGAAGTTGAATGAGGCACTTCTGGTTTGTCGAGAACTTTCTATCACCGTTCTGGAGCCTCAGATCATGCATAAACTGGCTCAGGCCTATGAGAAATCTGAAAAGTTTCAGATGGCCTTGCAGTATCATGATAGTGCACAGGTATTGTATGAAAAAGTGGAGGGGCGAATTGGAATCGCTGAAGCGGAGCTTGGTAAAGGTATTGTTTACGTAAAGGTGCCAAACTACGAGAAGGCCATTAAGAGCTTGAATCATTCATTGGAAATGGCAGAATCGCTGGATAGCCGAGAGCTGATGATTAAATGTTATCTGGAGCTTTCCAATTATTATGAGCATCGTAAGATGTTTGAAACCTCATTAGATTACTATAAAAAGTATAAGGCCTTGCAAGACAGCCTGTTTGGAGAAAAGAAATCTGAACAGTTTGCTCAGATTCAAATCAAATATGAAACGGCTAATAAAGACATCGAGATCGCCTATTTGAACCAGAAGGAGGAACAGCGTAATAACCAGTTGAAGAACGAAGAATTCTTCAGAAATATTCTGGTGGTGATTTTAGCTTTTACTGCAGTGCTGCTCATCACCCTATACAGAAGTGGTGTAAGGAGAAAGAAAATTAACATGCTCTTGATCAAACATCAGGAAGAAATGGAAGAGCAAAGCCGGGAGATGGCTAGTCTGCTCGCTATGAAAGATAAGTTCTTTTCCATTTTATCACATGATTTAAGGTCTCCTATCAATGCTCTGGTAGGAATTCTAACCATTATTGACAGTGGACATATTACTCAAGAGGAGTTAAGAGAACATACCAAGGTCCTCAAGGCCAGATTAGAAAACGCCAAGAAGCTTCTGGGTAATCTACTAGACTGGGCTATGGTTCAAATGGATGAACTCACCATTCAAAATGAAACTCTGGATCTAAAAGAGCTGGTGGAAGAGAATATTACCTTCTTCCGTGAGACCAACGATAAACACATTCAATTCTTTAATAAGATAGATGAAGAAGAGCAGGTAAGAACAGATAGAAATATGCTGGACCTGGTCATCAGAAATCTTATATCTAACGCCATCAAATTTACTGAGGCTTCAGGCTTTGTTGAAATTACTGCCGAAGATAAATCAAATGACTGGTTGTACGTAAGAGTTACAGATAACGGAATAGGCATGAGTGAAGAGCAAGTAACACATCTCTTCGATAAATCAGGTCTTCATACTACCCGAGGTACTGAAAATGAAGAAGGTACTGGATTGGGCTTAAAGCTTTGTAAAGAGTTTATAGAGCGTATGGGGGGCGAATTATTGGTAGAGAGTAAGGAAAACGAAGGAACAACTTTTACATTCACAGTAAAAAAAGAACCTTTATTTTAAGGAATTTTCACTTATCCTTGCATTTCTTTAAAATCGTACTCAATATTTGTAGGTAAATGATGTTTGAAAAATCAACTAACCTATAAGTAGTTTTTATGACGGCCTACTTCAAAAATATCGGAAATTCTATTTCTACCTTGTGGACAGGGCTGAAGCTTACATTCAAACATATGAACACGGCTCGCCACACGGTTCAGAATAAGGATGTGAGCAGTGATAATTACTTTGAGCATCAAGACGGTCTGGTTACGGTCCAGTATCCGCACGAGAGCCTTCCCATTCCTGATAATGGCAGGTACAGACTTCATAATGAGATTGATGATTGCATAGTTTGTGATAAATGTGCCAAAATATGCCCGGTAGATTGCATTGAAATAGATCCTATAAAAGCAGTTAGTACTTACGGCAAAACTTCCGATGGTACTGCTAAACGTATTTATGCTGCTAAGTTTGATATAGACATGGGTAAGTGCTGCTTCTGTGGCCTTTGTACTACCGTATGCCCAACGGAATGTCTTACCATGACCAAGGCCTTTGATTTTAGTGAATATGATGTGGATGATCATACGTACTCGTTTGCTACAATGACTCCGCTGGAAATACTTACTAAAAAGCAAGAACTGGAAGAGTTTGAAAAAAATAAAGCTGCAGCTAAAGCTGATACAGCTACGAAATCTGCTTCGGTTGTATCCAAACCAAAGGCAGCAATGCCAAAACCAATGGCCAAGCCTAAAACTGAAAGCTCAGATAGCGAGGAAGCCACATCTGAGTCTAAGCCAAAGCCAAAGTTCATCCCTAAGATGAAACCGAAATTGAAGCCGAAGACAGAAAATACGGATAACGAGGAGGCAAAGCCGGAAGCTAAGGCAAAGCCGAAGTTTATACCTAAAATGAAACCGAAGCCGGTGATAAAGCCGAAGCCTTCGGAGGATGAGAAAGGAGACGATAGTGCTAATTGATATTCTGTTTTATATGTTTGCTGCCCTGGCGGTGATATCTGCTGGGTTCATTCTATTTACAAGAAACTTGTTATATGCCGCTTTCGCATTGGTAGCAACATTTCTGTGTGTGGCCGCCGTATATGTGTTGGCTCAGGCTGAGTTTTTAGCAGTAACTCAACTGATGATTTATGTAGGTGGGATTGTGGTGCTGCTGATATTTGGAGTGATGTTAACTAACAAAATCACTCAGGATGGGATAGTGACCAGCTCGCATAATAGGTTTTTGGGCCTGATTATTAGTGTAGCGCTGTTTGCAGTACTTTTCTATGGCATTTTAAAAATCAATTTTAGTAGTATTCCTTCAGGATCAGTAAAGCAGAATAATGTAAATCAACTAGGTGTGCAGCTTATGTCAGATTATCTGCTGCCATTTGAGATAGCAGCTATAGTTTTACTGGTAGCATTAGTAGGAGCAGCAGTGATTTCAGGCTACAAAAAACCAGGTATCGATGAGTAGTGAACATTATTTTATTCTTGCCGCAGCGCTTTTCTGCATCGGAATAGCCATTATTCTTACAAAAAAGAATGTGATCATGGTTTTGATGGGGGTGGAGCTGGTTTTAAATGCTGCTAATATTAACTTTGTTGCCGTAAACCGAATTAATCTAATTTCTTTGGATGGTCAATTCTTCGCGCTATTTGTGATCGTAATGGCGGCGGCAGAAGCAGCCGTAGGTCTGGCCATAGTATTGAAACTATACAAATATTTTAATACCACTGATTTAGATAAGATTAATCAACTTAAAGGATAAGTGATCAACCTAACAGAACTACTTCAACCTTTGGCCTGGAGCCAACCTACCATACTTTGCGTATTGGTTCTGTTATTGCCATTATTGAGCTTTATTATTGTATCCCTAATTCCTAAGTCGCAGGAGAAGGTGGCTTCTTTTGTGGGGATCTTCCTCACCTTAGTGGCCAGCATTATTTCAGTGTATCTACTGGTTTCTAAATGGTTAGGCCCTGATTTTCATAGTAGGATAGAATGGTTTTCTATCGCTAAATTACCACCATTTACTGTAGGAGTCTTACTGGATGATCCTGCCGCCTTAATGCTGGTAGTAGTTACTGTTATTTCATTTTTGGTGCATCTTTTCTCCACGGCTTACATGGATGGAGATGCAGGATATAAGAAATATTACGGCTTTCTGGGGCTGTTTACTTTTTCAATGCTTGGCATTATACTAGCAGATAACCTGCTGATTATCTTTATCTTCTGGGAGCTAGTAGGTCTTTCATCTTATCTGCTTATCAGCCATTGGAATCATAAGCACAGTGCCACGCAAGCCGCTAAAAAAGCATTTATCGTTAATAGAGTGGGAGACGTTGGTTTTATCATTGGTCTCTCTATTCTATGGATTCAGTTCAATACCCTGGATATTGAGGCGCTTAAAAGTTTAATGTCAGCCTCTGAGGTTATTGATGGTCAATGGGTTGCTGGGGCACATGGCCTGGATATGGTATGGCTCACCGTAGCGGGTATCTGCCTTTTTCTTGGAGCCATGGGTAAGTCAGCGCAGTTTCCATTACAAGTTTGGCTACCAGATGCTATGGA
Source organism: Fulvivirga ligni (assembly GCF_021389935.1). Taxonomy (NCBI): domain Bacteria; kingdom Pseudomonadati; phylum Bacteroidota; class Cytophagia; order Cytophagales; family Fulvivirgaceae; genus Fulvivirga; species Fulvivirga ligni. The sequence continues at coordinate 4,738,734 of NZ_CP089979.1, read as the reverse complement.
AGGTCCTACACCTGTTTCTGCATTGATTCACGCCGCTACCATGGTGGCTGCGGGTGTATATTTAATGGCCAGATCTTTTCCATTGCTCAGTGTAGATGCACTCACGGTGATAGCCACAATTGGAGGAATCACCGCCTTTATGGGAGCAATTGCAGCTTTGGCCCAACATGATATTAAAAAGGTATTGGCATTCTCTACAATCTCTCAGCTTGGCTACATGCTTATGGGAATGGGCGTGGGAGCATATGATGCCGCCTTGTTCCATTTGTTTACTCATGCATTTTTTAAAGCCTGTCTTTTCCTTTCCGCAGGGGCAGTGATTCATGCACTTCATGATTATGAGCATAGGGCTCATGTGCACTTCGATGCTCAGGACATGAGAAATATGGGTGGCTTAAGGAAGAAATTACCAGTGACTTTTACGGCATATCTGGTGTCTACCTTAGCACTGATCGGTATTCCATTTTTCTCCGGATTCCTTTCTAAAGATGCGTTATTATCGGGAGCATATGCTTGGGCAGATGTGATGTCAGAAAACACTATCTCATGGCATTATTTAGTGCCTGATCTAGGGTTTCTTACGGTGGTACTGACTGCTTTGTACATGGTGAGGCAGCTTTTACTGGTATTCTTTGGTGACTTTAGAATAGCAGAAGAAAAGGCCATTGATAAGAAAATCGAGGTGAAAGACGTGCCATGGGTAATGAAATCAGCTTTAATTATCCTTGCTGTAATGTCGCTCGGATTTATATGGTCATTGAATCCATTAAACCATGGCTTGAGCTGGTTTCTGGAGGCTTTGCAAGTACCTGAAATTGTAGTGCCAGGAATCAATAGTAATTGGCAGGAGCATTTAGCAGAATTAACGGAAGCCAATCACCTGCAAGTAACAGTGATCTCTATCAGTATGATCGTGATAGGTGCTGCGGTGGCTTGGTTTATCTACAGGCCTAAGAGTAATTACGCCATAAATTACTACAACCGTGAAGGAGCCAGAAATTTCTGGCAATGGCTATCATTTAATAATTGGTATTTAGATAATATTTATAATCGATTCATTGTAAGTCCGGTGGAGTGGATTTCTCGAAGACTGCAAGTTTTTGAGGCCAAAGTCCTGGACTACTTTATTGATAAGTTCGCAACGTTCAACATAATATTGGCTCATATAGTGGGCTGGGTGGACCGTGCTATTGTAGATGGATTTGTCAATTTTTCCGTTTTCTTTGCGGGGCGGGTAGGGCTTATGACCAAATCGATACAGGGAGGAAAAGTGCAAAGCTATATCGCTTTGGCGTTTGTGGGTATTTTAATATTCATTTTTTGGATAATCTGGTAGTTTAATGCTTAATAATTATTTGCTTTCAATACTTATATTCTTGCCTCTGGTGGCGTCACTAGTGGTAGCCCTATTGCCAGGGCAGTTTAAGAATGTATTTAAATATATAGCACTGGCTATAGCATCTGTACAAACTATTTTGGCTGTGGTGTTGTATTGCGCTTATGATGGTTCAATGGCTGGTGTTAATGACCTCAATGGCTTTCAATTCGTCGAGAATGTACCATGGTTTGATATCAGCTTGTCATCACTTGGACACATTTCAGCTGACTACCTGATAGGAGTTGATGGTTTAAATATGAGCATGCTTCTACTGTCTGTGGTGGTGATGCTAATCGGTACCATCGCTTCATGGAATATCAACCAAAAGGAAAAAGGATATTTCAGTTTATTATTACTATTAAATGGAGCCATTTTAGGCTGTTTTCTATCGTTAGACTTCCTGTTATTTTATCTCTTCTTTGAATTTATGCTCTTGCCGATGTATTTCCTCATCGGATTATGGGGTGGTGTAAGAAGAGAATATGCCTCTATCAAGTTCTTTCTTTATACATTACTAGGCTCTGTATTTATCCTTATTGTGATGATAGCGCTGAACTTATCGGTTATAGATCCTGCAGCTACAGCTGTGAATGCAGGCCTGGCTGAAAGTAAGTTGAATGTTTCTGGCGAGGTAATAGGACAGGTTCAGCAAGCTCTGGCTACGGGGCAAATAGAAGAGCAGAACATGGTTCATACCTTTAATATGGTTCACATGGCCAATCCGGCAAACTATATTCCAGGATCCATCATGGATTATAAGGTAGTGAAGATGATACTGGGCCAGGAGGGAAGGATGCTTATGTTCTTATTGCTATTCATTGGCTTTGCCATTAAAATACCGGTAGTGCCTTTACATACCTGGTTGCCTGATGCTCACGTGGAGGCTCCAACTCCAATATCTGTGATCTTAGCAGGAGTGCTTCTGAAAATAGGTGGTTATGGTCTTATGCGTACGGCTTTTACCATCATCCCGGATGGTGCCGTTCACTATGCCTGGTGGATGGGGCTTTTTGGAGTAATATCTATCATTTATGGAGCCTTAAATGCATTGGCCAGCAAGGACCTGAAGAAGATGATTGCTTATTCATCTGTTTCTCACATGGGGTTTGTGCTGTTAGGCCTGGCTTCTGTTACTACCGAGGGGATCAGCGGAGCAGTTTATCAAATGGTGAGTCATGGTGTTATTTCGGCCGCGCTATTCTTAATTGTAGGTGTAATCTATGAAAGAGGACATGACAGAATGATTGAGAACTATTCCGGTCTTGTTTCTAAAATGCCTAAATACACCATTTTTGCCGTTATCTTTTTCTTTGCATCATTAGGTTTACCTGGTTTCTCAGGATTTATAGCCGAGATTTTTGTGCTGTTGGGTTCTTTCAACTCTAGCATGATCAATGGCCTTTTACCTAAATGGATGACAGTGGTAGCCGCGCTAGGTTTGGTGTTTAGTGCTGCCTACTATTTGTGGACTATCCAAAGAATGTTCTTCGGTAAGTTCTTTACTAAAATTAAGCTTGGTGAAAGTGTTCTTTCTGACCTTAATGCCAGAGAGTATTTAATGCTTGCGCCTCTTGTGATCCTGGCCTTGGTTATGGGGATATTTCCAGGATTTTTACTAGATATTATTAATCAGTCTGTAGCTGTATTCACAGATCTTGTTACACAGCATGCGGCAGAACTAGTTCAGCAGAAATAAGGTGAGCAATTTACACGACAAGCTATCGATCATAACAGAAAGCCTTCAATTCTTTCTGCCGGAAATAGCCATAGTTATAGCCATTATAGTTGTGCTTATTGCTGGTCTTTTTAAATCAGGAAAATTAGAAGGTTTTTATAGAGCTATTTCTCTGTTGGCTTTGGTAGGAATAGCCCTGCTGCTTATTAATCAATGGCATTATTGGAATGATGCTGAGTCAGGGTTGCCATTATTCAATAATATGCTCCGTTTGGATGCTGCTGCCGTTTTCTGGAAGATAATCTTCGTATCTGGAGCCATCTTTACGGTTCTTATGGGGTATTATAATCAGCATTTGAAAGATAAGAGCAGTGAGTATTATGTGCTCATTTTCAGTATCCTTTTAGGTGCCAATGTTTTGGTGATGGCGCACAACCTACTCACCATCTATCTGGCTATAGAGCTTCTATCTATCTCTGCTTATATTTTAACAGCATTTTCATTTAATAGTGCATCGAAGGAGGCCGCTATTAAATACTTACTTTTTGGTGCGGCAGCTTCAGGAGTTATGCTCTACGGCATGTCATGGATTTATGCTATGACCGGCACTTTGAGCTTTGATAATATGCAGTTTGTAGAAAAGTTGCTTATGGCTCATAGCCTGCCTTTCACCATTGCTACTGTACTCACATTGGCTGGATTGCTTTATAAGATTTCTGCTGCACCCATGCATATTTGGGCTCCGGATGTTTACACAGCGGCACCAACGCCTATAGCTGCTTATTTCTCCATAGTTCCTAAACTAGCGGGAATGGGTATCCTTATGAAATGGATCATGTCCATACAGCTATTTGGCAATGCTCCGGTGAGCTGGATAGCTATCCTATCAGTGATTGCCATGCTCACCATTACCATTGGTAATTTCAGTGCTCTATGGCAAAATAATGTTAAGCGTATTCTGGCTTACTCATCTATTGCTCATTCAGGATTTTTGTTAATTGGCCTGGTAGCCTTTAGCGAAACAGCCTATAGAGCTATACTATTTTACTCGTTCGTTTATCTTTTGATGAATATGGCTGCTTTTCTATTCATCAATGAGGCAGAGCGTAAGTTAGGGTATACCAAGTTGGAAGATTATAAGGGTATGGTAAATTCACACCCTGCCTTTGCTATTGCCATGGTGATAGTGATGATATCATTAACAGGACTACCGCCAACGGTGGGCTTTACAGGTAAGTTTTTGCTGTTTAGTTCATTATGGGAGAGCTATAGTCATTCTGGAAATGACTGGGCTTTTTACCTGCTTATTTTTGGGTTGTTGAATACGGTGATATCATTATTTTACTATCTCAAGCTTCCTTATTTTATAATCTTTAAAAAATCTGAAATCCAGAAAGAAGGCCAATTAATATTCTCATTGCAGAATTTTTTAGGATTCTTTTTGGTTGTAGCGTTATTGTTATTATTCTTTAAACCAGATAGTTTGATGAGGATAATTAATAGTGTTAGCTTTGCATTTTAAACAGTGATATGAGCGACAGCATTAAACACGAATGTGGTATAGCCATGGTCAGGCTCAGAAAACCACTTTCATACTTCATTGAAAAGTACGGATCACCCACCTACGCAGTAAACAAAATGTATATTTTGATGGAAAAGCAGCGCAACCGAGGCCAGGACGGGGTCGGGATCGCTAACATCAAAATCGGCCAAAAGCCGGGTTTAAGATACATTAGTAGGTATCGTTCTATTGACCAGGAACCGATAAAATCCATTTTCGAAAAGATTGCTAAGAAGTATAAAAAAGCTTCGAAGGAAGGAAAGGATAACTATTACGATGAAACCTGGATGAAAGAAAACTGTGCTTTCACCGGTGAGTTGTGGCTTGGTCACTTGCGTTATGGTACGCATGGAAAGAACAGCATTGAAAACTGTCATCCTTTTTTACGCCAGAATAACTGGAGAAGTCGTAACCTCGTAGTTGCGGGTAACTTCAATATGACTAACGTTGATCACCTTTTTGATATATTGGTGAAGCTAGGTCAGCACCCTAAAGAAAAAGTGGATACCGTAACCGTAATGGAAAAAATAGGCCACTTTTTGGATGAAGAGAATAACGATATCTTCAGAAAATACAAGGAGCACTACACCAATCAGGAGATCACTGAAGTAATTGAAAGTGAGCTTGATCTACAAAAAGTACTGAGTAGAGCTTGTAAAGATTTTGATGGTGGTTATGCCATGGCAGGTATGGTAGGGCATGGAGATGCTTTTGTAGCACGTGATCCTGCAGGTATTCGTCCCGCTTACTATTATGCTGATGATGAGATAGTTGTAGTAGCCTCAGAAAAGCCGGCTATTAAAACGGCTTTTAATGTTGATTATGATCAAATTAAAGAAATTGATCCTGGGCATGCATTGATAATAAAGAAGGATGGGGAATACAGCCAGAAGAAGTTCATAGAGCCTATAAAGAAGAGCTCATGTAGTTTCGAAAGAATCTACTTCTCCAGAGGTACTGACCCAGATATATATAACGAACGAAAGAATTTAGGCAGGTTGTTAGTGCCTCAGATTCTTAAGTCTATCAATTTCGATCTTAAAAACACTGTTTTCTCATACATCCCAAATACGGCAGAAACGGCTTTCTTAGGCTTATTACAAGGAGTTGAAGACTACCTGAGTGCCAAGAGAAAAGAGGTGGTGCTAGATGGAAAGCCTCACATGGGTAATATGGAAGATTTTCTTTCTTTCCGTACCAGAGTGGAGAAAATTGTATTAAAAGATGCCAAGCTCCGTACCTTCATTGCTGATGATGAGCATAGAGATGAAATGGTGGCTCATGTTTATGATACTACCTACGAAGTAATCAACAAGGGAAAAGATACTTTGGTAATTGTAGATGACTCCATTGTGAGAGGAACCACTCTTGAAAAGAGTATCCTAACTATGGTGAATCGTCTGGAGCCTAAAAAGGTGGTGATAGTGTCATCAGCTCCTCAAATACGTTTCCCTGATTGCTATGGAATAGATATGTCTAAGATGAGTGAGTTTGTAGCTTTTAGAGCTATGGTAGAACTCATTAAGGATTATGGTAAAGAGGATTTACTTGATGAGGTATATGAGTTTTGTAAAGGAGCACTTCAGCGCAAAGAAAATATAAATCATATCAATAAGCTTTGGGATCAGTTTACTTATGAGCAGATTTCTAACAAAGTGGCAGAGATAGTGAAACCAGAAGGTATGACCGCCGAGCTAGAGGTAATTTATCAAACTGTAGATAACCTTCACAAGGCTTGTCCTAATCATAGCGGAGATTGGTACTTTACAGGTAACTTCCCTACGCCTGGTGGAACCAGAGTAGCTAATCAGTCTTTTGTGAATTATATGGAAGGTAAGCTGGTAAGAGCTTACTAATCCTTGAAAATAATATGAAATGAAAAAGGGGTCTTAAAATTAAGACCCCTTTTTTTATAGATGAAAGTGAAAGTGGTATTTCTAAATTAAAATCCTACAGCCGTTTCATGAAAGTTATTGGTGTGGAATTCTTCTAATATTGATTTGCTGGCTTCAAAGTCTATTTTAAGCCTGGAGGAAATCAATAACACTTGAGTGTAAAAGCTCAAAGGCATTCTATCTAATGAGGCCAAAAAATGATTCAGGTCAGCCTGATTGTGAATGGGCTCACTGTAAATTCCTTTTATTTCATTTAAATCTCTGAATGCACTGTTAGACATTTTCTTAATACTGTCTTAGGGTTCTCAAAATCAATAACGCGAAGAACATTATTGTAATCCATTTATAATAATGGTCATGTTCATTATCATGTATTAATTAAAGCGCATCACAACTAAAAATACAGTTATATGTCTGGTCTTAGGAGACCCTACACATAGATGAGAGCGCGAATATAGAAGATTATTTTAAATAAATCGATTTAGCAATAATTTATAATACTGTTATTGCAGTTATAGTTAGCTATGTAATTTTTAATAATTGATATGAGATTTTCGAAGAGATAGTCGCTCCTTAACTTATGTCATATTTGATCAAAGGCCTCTTTAATGATCTTACAACCCTTTTGGATATCTTCATACGAAATGTTGATAGGAGGGGCAATTCGGAAGCTGTTTGGTATGGATAAGAACCAGAAGGTGAGTACGCCTCTTTCCAAACAGTATTTCGCTATTTTAAACACATCTTCCTGAGTAGGGAAGTCTATGGCGAACATGAGTCCCTTACGTCTTATTTCTAATATTTTAGAATGCTGGAGCAGGCTTTCAATGAGTTGACCTTTCCTTTCTACTTCCTCAAGCATGTTTTCATTTTCTATGGCTTCAAGCACTGCCAGTGCAGATGCACAACATACAGGGTTTCCGCCAAAAGTGGTGATGTGCCCCAGCATAGGATCATGAGCTAGTGAATCCATCATTTCGTAAGAGGCAATGAATGTACCTATGGGCAATCCACCGCCCAAGCCCTTAGCACTGGTAATTACATCTGGAACCACATCATAATGCTCAAATCCGAATAGCTTGCCAGTACGGCCGATACCAGTTTGTATTTCATCAAAGATTAAAACTGTACCAGTTTCTGTACACTTGGCTCGCAGCGCTTTCATATACTCTTGTGATGGTATGCGCACCCCGGCATCCCCTTGTATGGTCTCCATGATAACGCAGGCAGTCTTTTCAGTAATGTTCTCAAGGTCAGCCATTACATTGAAATTGATGAACTTAACATCGGGCAATAGCGGTCTGAAAGCTCTCTTTTTAGTTTCATTACCTGATACACTTAAGGAGCCATGAGTACTGCCATGATAAGATCCTCTGAATGATATAATTTCAGATCTTCCAGTGTATCTTTTAGCTAGTTTAAGGGCACCTTCATTGGCCTCAGTGCCACTATTAGTAAAATAACAACAGTTGAGATTGGAAGGTAAAACGCTGGTAAGTTTGGCTGCCAGCAAATTGGATGCTGATTGTACAAACTCTCCATAAACCATTACATGCAAATGCTTATCTACTTGTTCTTTGATGCGTTTCACCACGTGCGGATGACGATGGCCAATGTTGCTAACGCCCACACCTGATATCATATCAAGGTATGAGGTGCCGTCTGGAGCATACATATAGCTGCCTTCAGCTCTTGCTATATCTAATAAAATAGGGAAGTGCGTAGTCTGAGCTAGCTTTTTGAGAAATACATCGTGGCTAAATTCCATGCCGCAAAAATAAGCCAAAGATGCTTGAGCGCAAGATGCTTACGCAAATATTGAAGCTTGATTTTACTGATAGGTTTTCATTAAGATATGCTGTGCAGCTGTGGTAAGATCTCTCCATATTTTATTGAAAGAACTGTTAGAAGCTGTGGCTGCCATACCTACCAGGTTAAATAGGGTAAATGACTGAATGTTGATGAAACTAATATATTGATCAATTACCTGATTCAGTTCGCTAAGCTGAGCAGCCAGGCTGTCACTATCAACCTTATCCCAGGCTTGTTTTACGCTACTTTCAAATTTTTCTGCGTGCTGACCATTTTCAATCTCTATCGAAGTCAATAATTTTTCCAAGGCCTCGTGTCTTTCAGGGGTAAATGTGCCACTGTGAAAGAAGTTATTGGCCTCATTAAGTAGGTGATTAAAGCAGCCAATCATTACAGATACTATGCAGGTGCGAGCAAATTCCATGAAAGGAAAATGGTAAATGTTATAACCATAGTCGTTGATTAATTCATCACTACTAAAGGTCATATGCTTATTTACCGAGCTGTCATTTACTATAATAGAATGAGAAAGTGTACTTTGCATGCCATATGCTTCCCAGTCATTTTCTATGCTCACTTGAGAAGGATCAAATGCGAAGGCTTTAATATCATCGGAGCCATTTAGTACGCAGTTGGCAGTGAATAAAGTGGCATAATGGCTTCCACTACAATATTTCCATTTACCAGAAACCTTAAACTCATCCCCAGAAAGTTTTGCTTCTCCACCCGGTACCCCACTACCTGCTATAACAAATTCAGGCTCAGCTACATATCTGCTAGCCACCTCCGGTTGAAGGAAGCCTGTGAAATAGCCACCTCCAGCTCCAATTTGCACTGCCCAGCCGAAGTCGCCATCTATATAAGCGCTAAGTTCAAGGATTTTTAATCCTTCAGGTAACGAGCACTCTAGTCCTCCTAATTGTGTGGGAATAAATATCTTAAATAGTTTATGATCATAAATCAAATCCAGAATAGCCTTAGGGAAGGAATCCGTGTAAGTGTTCTCACTAAAGGTTTGTCTAATAAGGTCTATGGTGGGCCTGGAAAAGTTTATCATGCAGCAATGATACTAAACCGTTTATGGATCAAGAAACAGTTTGAGGCTTTTAAATACCAGCTTGTATTAAATATGAAAAATTAGTAAGCTTACAGAGTTAAGCGTCCTTGTCCGTCTATCAGTCAGTCAGCGGTACTTAAATTCACATTTCATACTATTAATCATTAAATTCTTAATATTTTGAAAATCAGACCCCTTGAAAAATTACGCTCTTCTACTACGCTAAAACGATTTACTCTTTTGCTTTTTGTTTCATTTATTGGCGCAAGCTGCAACAGTCAGCTCCAATCTTCTAAGGTGGAGGAAGCAGATGAAGCAACTACAAGTACAAAAAAAGATAGACCCAACATAGTGGTGATCCTTGCTGATGACCTTGGTTATTCGGATTTGGGATGTTATGGAGGCGAGATTAATACACCTAACCTGGATAAACTGGCGGCCAATGGTATGCGCTTTACTCAGTTTTATAATACATCGAGATGTTGCCCTACCCGAGCATCTTTACTTACTGGCCTTTATTCTCACCAGGCAGGAATAGGTAGAATGACTATGGATACTGGCAAACCCGGTTATAGAGGTTTCCTGAAAGTAAATACTGTGACAGTAGCAGAGGTTTTGAAACAGGCAGGCTATAACACAGGAATGGTTGGTAAATGGCATGTGTCAGAAACTCCAAGTCTGGAGCATGATAAGCAACTGAAATGGTTAGCCCATCAGGAGAATTATGGGCCGTTTTCAGATACAGCGTCTTATCCTACAGCACGAGGTTTCGATAAATATTATGGAAACATCTGGGGTGTAGTTGATTATTTTGATCCTTTTAGCCTGGTGAATGGCAAGGAGCAGGTGATGGAGGTGCCAGAGGATTATTATCATACTGATGCTATTTCAGATTCTGCGGTGGCATATGTAGACCAATTTGCTAAGCAGGATGAGCCATTCTTCTTGTATGTAGCGCACTGTGCACCTCACTGGCCATTGCAGGCACGTCCTGAAGATATTGCTAAGTATAAAGACAAGTATAAAGATGGCTGGCAGGCATTAAGAAAAGCGAGATATAAGAGACAGCTTGAGTTGGGCCTTTTCGACGAAGAGCATGCCGAATTACCTGAGTGGATGTTCAAAGATAAGAATTGGGAAACCGATCCGGATCAGGAGTGGGATGCAAATGCTATGGCTGTGCATGCTGCCATGGTAGATAGGATGGATCAGGGCATCGGTAAGCTAATTGCTAAGCTTGAGGAATCTGGAGAAATGGACAATACCTTAATTCTTTTTATGTCTGACAATGGTGCTAGCTACGAAAGATCTTCTCAATACGGTCCTGGATTTGATCGTGCAGGAAGTACGCGTGATGGTAAAGAAGTTTACTTCCCTGTAAAGAAGAAGCACTTATCAGGTCCGCAAACGGTGAACTCGGCCATAGGGCCACAGTGGGCTCATTCTGTGAACGTTCCTTTTAGGTATTGGAAGTCTAAGGTGTTTGAAGGAGGCATTTGTACACCAATGATTGCTTACTGGCCAGATGTGATAAAAGATAAAAACTCAATAAATAAAGAAGTAGGGCATGTGGTAGATATCATGGCTACTTGCGTGGATCTGGCTGAGACCCAGTATCCTACCACCTATAAGGGTAAAGAGATTACTCCTGAGCAGGGACACTCGTTAGTGCCTATTTTCAAAACAGGAGAGCGACCAGATCCTGAATTTGTATTCTGGGAGCACTTTGGCAGTAAGGCCATTCGTCAGGGAGATTGGAAGCTGGTCCAGCTAGATGATAACTCACCATGGCAGCTTTATAATCTTGCTGAGGACAGAACGGAATTACATAACCTGGCTGATCAGCACCCAGACAGGGTGAAGGCCATGGAAGCTACATGGAAAGAAAAGGCCGATGACTACGATGTGTATCCTCGACCTTAACTAAAAGCATTCATCATTATTTCAGGTCCTCCAGAATTTGCTCTAAATGACTTATTCTGGAGGACCATTTTTTTTGTGATATTACCAGAGCCACCAGATTTATAATTACCAGGGCTAGGATCACCATGATTTTAGATCTATTCAAATCTAATCCTGAAGAAAAAGAAACAATGAATGCAGCCGCAAATAGCCCTGATACAATTAATGATGACTTCGATAACTTTCTTAACTGACGAAGTTTGTTCGCTATAAAATCTTTTAATCTATAGTCAGTTTCAATGTTAAGCGAAACAAGTGCTATAACGTGGTTGATGATAAATAGCCCCAGGGCAATTACAAAGGTAATATAGGCCCACGAAGGCTTTCTGTTGAGATCGAACCAGTCATCATAAACTATGGCCAAAATGGTAAATGAAATAAGCTCAATGGCAAACCTGAGGTTAACTCTATTGAAAACCTGATTCTTTTGCTTTGTGGCCATTTCGTGAATGGTGTCAAGGTCTTTAGCCGCAGAGCTTTCAGAGTTTTGCCATTCTGATTTGAAGTCTTCTATGCTAGTCATGATTTCTTGCAATTAATGTTTTAAGTTTTTCTTTTATTCTATTGATTTTGACTCCCACGTAATTATTGGTAATACCTATTACATCGGCTATTTCGTCATAATTATAGTCTTCCAGGTAGAGAGAAATAATGGCTCTATCAGTAAGTGAAAGTTGCTTTAGTGCCCAATACATGAGCTCTTCCTTCTCTGATTTGCCCTCTGAAGTGTGAGGATGAAACTTTTCAGGTATTTCATTTTCATACTCCAGGCTTACCTTCTTCTTTCTGAAAGTGGCCAGGGCGGTGTTTAAGGCTATGCGGTACATCCAGGTACTGATTTTAGCTTCTTGTCTGTACTCCGGAAAGGCTTTAACCAGCTGGTAAACAATGTCCTGAAATAAATCCTCCTGATCTTCCTTAGTGTCTCGGTACATCCGGCAGATCTTATAAATCAGGTTCTGGTTTTGTTCTATAATGTTTAAAAAAGCAGTTTTTGTCATAAAAATAGATGCTGCTCACGCAAGAGCAGTTTACAAATTATATCCTATAGGTTGCAGCTTTATGTCAGAAACTTACAGCTCCTGAAAAATTTATCTGGCTAAGTCTACAATTCGGTAGGCGAATACTACCATTCGGTAAATAGAAATTTAATTTATCCTGAATTATGGCCACCTTGGTATTGTCAATCAAAACAACGAAAGAATGAAATCAACATTATTAATTTTAGCTCTAATGGTAGCCATAGGTGCTAATGCTCAGAATACAGTGACTTTAAAAGTAGATGTGGCAGGAATAAAAGATAATAAAGGTCAGTTAATGGTGAGCCTTTTTAATAACTCTACTGATTATTTAAAAAAGGCTTATAAAGTTGAAAAGCTGGATTTATCAAGTGGAATCAAAACCATAGAATTTACCGACTTAGAGCCCGGAGAATATGCCGTGGCAGTAGTTCATGATGAAAATATGAATAACACGCTGGATTTTGGAGATATGGGGCCAATAGAAAAGTATGGTTTCTCTAATAATGCTCCCAGCTTGTATGGACCCGCTGAGTATAGTCAAACAAAAGTAGACCTTCAGGAAGATAAATCTATCTCTATTACTGTTCAGTAAAATATTGATAATCAAGTAGCAGCGCCCTTCAACTTTTGAAATAAAAATTGAAGGGCGCTGCTGTTTTCATTACATCTTTATAAATATTATATAAATTTCAGGATGGCTAATCAAGTGTTCACAAAAGAAAAGGTCCTAAAGGAGATCAAAGAGTTCATCATTATCATTGCTCTGGGCATTGTGAATGGCTTTATGGTATGTCTGGATTGTATGACAGACCCTGATAAGCTTTTTGATTCGATCATCATTTGCAGTCTTTTCTGGATTTTAGGATACAAAGGAAATTTTTATGTAAGTGCATTAGTGGATAGGCAGTTTTCATGGCTTAAAGAGCCAGGGAAAAGGTTGGCCTTTGGGGTTTTAGGTCATACAATATTCACTACACTTGCCGCTTGGTTTTTAATTTATTTCCTGGAAAAGTCATTAGGCTTTACCTGGGGTAATGCTTCTGATACTGTTATTTACGCTATTTTCATTTCTTTACTGGTCAGTTTGGTTTTGCATAGTCATAAGTTTCTTATTTCATGGCGTCAGCTGGCTATAGATTCTGAGCAGATGAAGAAGGAAGCTGCCGTTTCTAAATATGAATCGCTAAAGAACCAGGTGAACCCTCACTTTTTATTTAATAGTTTAAATGCGCTTACCAATCTTGTGTATGAAGATCAGGATATGGCGGCCAAGTTTATAAAGAAACTGTCTCAGGTATATCGTTATGTGTTAGAAACGAAAGATCAGGAGCTGGTGTCTCTCGAAACGGAACTCAAGTTTGTGGAATCTTATGTGTTTTTGCAAAAAATAAGATATGAAGAGGGCCTTGATTTTTCAATGAATATAGCCGCCAAGGATTATAAAATAGTACCACTATCAGTGCAGATGCTGGTTGAGAATGCCATAAAGCATAATATCATATCAGTAGATGAGCCGCTACACATAGAAATTTATCAGGAAGGAGAGATGCTGGTGGTTTCGAATAACCTTCAGAAGAAAAATATTATTAAGGAAGAGTCGTCAAAAACTGGGCTTCAGAATATCCAATCTCGCTATTTATTTGTTTCAGATAAAGCCGTAGAGATTGTAGGTGAGGGAGAAAGGTTTACAGTGAAACTACCGCTCTTAAAAATCAATGCATGAGAGTATTAATAATTGAGGATGAAAGACCGGCAGCGGCCCGATTGGAAAAGCTGCTTTTAGAATATAGTGCGTCAGCTATTGTGCTGGATAAGATAGATTCGGTTAAAAATGCAATAAACTGGTTTCATAGCGCTGTGGATAAGCCAGAATTGATTTTCATGGATATTCAGCTTGCTGATGGTATTAGCTTTGAAATATTTGAGCATGTGGAAGTGCCTGCTCCGGTAATCTTCACCACGGCCTTTGATGAGTATGCTCTAAAGGCATTTAAGGTGAACAGTATCGATTATTTGCTGAAACCGATAGATGAGGAAGAGCTTGCTGATGCTATTGATAAATGGAAGAATTTAGTAGACAGTAAAGTGGATGAGCATAAAGCGCTTGATCAGATTAGCTCAGCCATGAATATGCTCACTAATAAACATAAAAGCCGCTTTATAGTGAAAGTTGGCGAGCATATCAAGTCAATAGCCACTGGCGATATATTGTATTTTTTTAGTAGAGACAAGGCCAGTTATTGCCATACCCGAGAGGGTAAAAACTACATTTTGGATCACCCTTTAGAGAAGCTTGAGGGCATGCTGGACCCACAGATGTTTTTCCGAATAAACAGGAAATATATCATTTCGCATGAATCTTTTACTGACATTATCAGCTATTCTAACAGCCGCTTGCGAATAGTTCTCCAAGGTATTGATGATGAAGACGTTATAGTGAGTAGGGATAGGGTGAATGATTTTAAAGTTTGGCTGGACACATGATGTAAAGTCCCTTATATTTGAGGTTTTAAAGATCAACTATGCCTAACTGTATTAACTGCTCTCACGAAATTACTGGTAACTACTGTTCTAACTGTGCTCAGCCTTTAGTGAAAAAGCGCCTCACCTGGAGTGTTTTTTTAGAGGAATTCAATCAGCGCTTTTTAGGTGTAGATAGTAAGTTTTCTAATACGGTGGTTGGGCTTACTTTAAACCCTGGTAAAGTAGTTAAGTCATACATAGAGGGCAATAGAGTAAAATACCTTGGGCCTGTAGGTTATATGTTCATCATGTTGACCATATTTCTGTTGCTGGCTAGTATTTTAAATGTAGATCTTTCTGAGCTAAGTCAAGATATGAATAGTTCTATGGTTTCTCCAGAAGGTGATGCGGGCAATGTTCAGGGTTTTCATAAGAAGGTGATGGAATACTATAGAGTTTTAACCTTTATAATGGTTCCTTTCTTTCTATTGGGAACCTACCTGGTTTTCAGAAAGAAAGGCTATAATTTCGTAGAAACGGGAGTGTTTGTCTTTTTTGTGCAAGGCCACCTAATGTTCTTTAATATTATCCAGCTGTTTGCATTTAAGTTCTTTCACTGGACTTCGTCCGTGCTCATGATGGCATTAAGCGTTATCTACGTAGCTTTTGCTGCATCCACATTCTATGATGGAAATAAAGTAGCCAATGCTGTAAAAGGTATTCTAACTTATATTATTGGCTTTATATTCTTTTTTATCGCTATCATAATTGGTGTATTCATAATCATGGCCCTTTTTCCTTCAATATTTGAAGGTTATATCAATGTTCCGCCTGCTTAAGCTGGCTAAGGTGAAGCTTGATATCTTCTAAAGTCTTCTTGTACATCAATCGGATTAAAGTGATAACTAGTAGATAAGAAGCAAAGAATACCACCGGTGCTACTGCAAGCTTCCAAGTGAGTAGTTCTTTGCTAAATAGCGATTGATGCTTGTAGTAGTTGAGCTGAATCAGATAGGAGAGGTAAAGGATTGTGCTTATTGTTGGTACAGCCACTTTATAAAGTTTAATATACATTGTAAGTCTGTTCAGTGACTTGCTCAGCGCAGATCGAATCCCTTGATCTTCAAAGTTGAGATGATTTAAGGACCTGTACTTTATTTTGTAATGAATCAGTAGTGTGCAGGCTATACTTACCATGCCGCAGCTAATCCATAATAGATTCTCCAGGCCTAAAGCATAGCTTATTGCAATGAATGCCACGGTGGTTAGCATCATGAAAATGGCGTCCATGAGCATGTTCGTATTCAGCTTTTTCATGGAACGTTTAGTTCGCATTTCAAAAATGCTTTCCAGCTCTGCTTTGCTGTATTTCGCATGCTGAGTTTTTTCATTCCAGTCTTTTTTGAGATTTTCAAGTGTCATTACAGCTGGTTTAAAATGTCTTTCAATTGCTTCTTTATTCTGTTGATTTTTACACCAACGTTACTTTCAGAAATCTCCATGATCTCTGCTATTTCTTTGTAAGATTTCTCATCCAGATAAAGTATTATTAAGGCCTTATTAGTCTTAGAAAGTGATTCAATGGCCAGGTTAAGATTTTCGTATTGATAGGGATCATGTTCTTCACTTTCATTCTTTACATGCAATACCGTATCCTGTACTTCTTGTCTGAATTTCTTCTTTTTATAAATGGAGATGGCAGTATATAAACTCACTCTATACATCCATGTGGTGATTTTAGCATCACCTTTAAAGCGAGTATACCCTTTCCATAGTTGCAGCATGATCTCTTGAAATAAATCATTGTGATCTTCACTACAGCGCGTGTACATACTACACACTTTGTGAATGATGTTTTGATTTTCATCTAGAATGTCAAGAAATTGTTGCTCAGTTAGTTTCAAGTTCAAGTATCAGCTATTCTATATACTGGTATGTTTAGTGTGAGAATTCTTACAGCTCCTCTGCTATTTAGTTGATTTTTCTTTTTCGTAGCTGCTATAATTAAAGATTTATTTAGTAATTTTCGTAATTACCTAAACATGAAATTTAATGAATAAGGTGGCAATCACATTAGTATGGGGCTTACTATTTATCGGGTTTGCGGCATTGGGGCAGGTGGAAGATAAAGGTAGCGATGGCGTATTATATTATCAGGGAAAGCTAGGTAATAAGGAACCTCTTGAGTTTAACTTAAGGATAGATAAGAAAGAGGTGATAGGATCTTATATACTTAAAAACCAAGGTAAGTTTTATACCTATAAAGGAAGATTAAATCAGGAGCATACCGCTATAGGCATTGTTATTTATGATGAAAACCAAGACTATGTAGCTACTGCTGAAGCTAAATTAGTGAGTCTTGAAGATGATTTTGCTAAAGAAATTCATGGTGTATGGAAATCGGCAGATGGTTTCAAAGTGCTCAAGTTAGATTTGAAAAAAGTAGCTGAATTAGCTGATTTGCCTGCTTTATTGCCATGTTCTGATGAAGAGCGTATAAGTATGGAGAGACCTCTTCAGGGAGAATAATGTTGCTACATTGACTTATAACATGAAAAAAAATTGATTTACATTGAAAAAAGTTCCACTTTCATGTAACATTTAAATCAGAATATCAGTCTGTACATTAAAACAACCCCTTACAAAACATGTTAAACCTTAAGCAAATATCTTTAGAGAGAGTTATAGTTTGTACTCTGGCGAGCCTGTTTATTATGGTGTCGTGCTTCTGCTGGGTTAAAATTTTTGTATCAGAGTCTACGGAAGTTTTGGCTTCTAACAAGACTGAAATTACGCTTCCTCAAGCTCCTGATAATAATGAAGTAAAAGAAGATTTAGTGATTTTTACTAACTCTGCCATGCTTGTGTTTGTAAAGCACCTTCCCTTCAAATAAGTATTATCCCGTTTCCAGTTTCAGATGTAGTTAGTGTTAAAATTTCTTCTACTTTATTGTGGAATTAATTACACGAATTTATTGCAAATCATTTCTATTTGATAGGCAAAATCTGTTTATTTATCATCTTAGGACCACTGTGTAATTTTGGTTCGATTTTTTCTAAGATTTTAATTAATTAAACTACAACATCACTATGAAACGAATTCTTGTGCCCTCTGATTTAAGCGATATTTCTGAAAACGCTTTGAAAATGGCGTCAGATATTGCAGATATCACTAAAGCCGAAATCTATTTAGTAAACTTTACAGATCATCCTTACGGTGAGTCATTTACCGCTACAGGTGAGTTGGATAAAAAATATAGTGATGAAGAAAATCTCTTCACTATTCAGCTGGTAAAGAAGAACTTCAGCGGCTTAAAACAGCTAGCTAGTAAGTATGGCTACGGAAGCGAAGAAAGAGTGGTAAACTTTGAAGTTTACGGCGAAGAGCTGAAGGACGGTATCGATGAGTATGTAAAGAAAAACTCTATTGATCTTATTGTTATGGGTACTAGCGGAGAGGAGTCTGTAGATGAATTCTTCTCTGGAAACCATGCTGAGCAGGTAATAGAAAGAGCCAGCTGCCCTGTGATCACCCTAAAAGATAAATATACAAAGCCATCTTTTGGCAATATCGTTTTAGGTATTGACACTGAAAAAGATCGTCATGATAACTTCACTCAGGCTGCAGCTTATCTAAAAGATTTAGTCGAGAGTTTTGGTGCTGAGCTGCATATTGTTCATGTGACCAAGTCTATCAATGACAAAATCGATATTGAAAAGAAACTTTCTGCTTTCACTACAAAGCACAACATATTAAGCAACTCCATTACGGTGGTAGAAGCTCCTAATGTGGAGAAAGGTCTTATCAATTTTGCTCATGAAAAATCAGCTTCACTTTTGGCTGTACTTACACATGCAGAAGATAGCTTCTTCAGAGTATTTTCTCATAGCCTGGCAGAAGAGTTGAGCATGGATTCTGATGTGCCAGTATTGACAATCAACTTACATAATATTTAATTAAACATAACTTTCGGGGTGGCTAAAACAGATGAAATGGAAGCCAATATGAGCTTTTCCATTAAGCAGGTGTACTATGTTCTTATTTCTTTCTTTGGAGTAGTACTTATATTATTCTTTGGTAGAACGGTGATAGTGCCATTAGCTTTTGCACTGCTCATCTCATTTATACTTTATCCCGTTAGTAGATTTATTGAGTCCAAAGGAGTGGCCCGGATGTGGTCCATCCTTTGGACTATGTTATCTGTAGCGATACTTCTCATGGGAATTATATTCCTTTTTAGCTCGCAGATAGTAAAAATAGTTCAGGAATTTGATGATTTTCGGAATCGAATTCATGAAATACTGGCTACTGTAACCACCTTTGTTAATCAAAAAATACCCATTCTCCCTGAAGTAAAAGAGGAGGATTTGATGCAGATGAGTAAGGAGTGGTTCTCCAGCAAATCTGACGGATTGGTTAAGTCAACTCTTAATGGTACCACTGCATTTATCACTGGCCTTGTACTTACCATTATTTACACATTTTTGATTCTCCTATACAGACATGGTTTAAAGTGTGCTTTTGTGAATTTTGCTGCTGAGGATAAGCGAGAATCATATGCGCACATGATCAATGATATGCAGAGAGTAGGGCAGAAGTACCTAACAGGAATGTTTACGCTGATCTTAATTTTGGGTGTGCTGAATAGTATAGGTTTGCTTGCTTTGGGTATTGACTATGCTATATTCTTCGGTTTTTTGGCTGCATTCTTAGCCATAATTCCTTATGTGGGCACCATGACCGGTGGCGCTATACCTACTATATATGCATTTATGACATATGACTCCATCTGGTATCCTCTGGGTGTGATTCTTATCTTCTGGTTTGTTCAAATTTTAGAAGGCAACTTCCTGAGCCCTAAAATTGTAGGCGGTAATCTAAACCTTAACGCTTTGGTGGCCATTCTTGCGTTAATCGCTGGTGGTCTTATCTGGGGTATCCCAGGTATGATTTTGTTCTTACCCTATACGGCAGTGCTGAAGGTGGCTTGTGAACATTATAAAGAATTAAAACCTGTGAGCTACGTGCTTAGAGACGACCTTTATAACAATGAGCGATCTGGCAAGTTAAAGAAGAAGGTGAACAAAATATTTAAAAAGTGAATTTGAAAAAGCTGGGCATGGATTACTGGAAAGTTATTAAGCATACCGTAAAGGAGTTTATCGCAGATGACCCTATGAGCTATAGTTCATCCATAGCTTTTTACACCATATTTTCATTACCTGCTATCCTCATTATCACCGTTTCTATTGCAGGATCGGCCTATGAAGACCAGGTAGTAAGAACCAACCTCATCAATGAAATTTCTAATCTATTTGGCCAGTCAAGCGCGGAGACCATAGATAAGATCATGGCCAACGCGAATGGTCTGGGAGATTCGTTGATAGCAAAAATTGTAGGTATAGGTACTTTGATTTTCAGTGCTACCACCGTATTTGTGTCTCTTCAAAACGGCCTTAACTGCGTTTGGGGCATTAAACCGAAACCAGAAAAAGGCATTATTAAATTTATAGTTAACAGACTGCTTTCATTAGCTATGATCATCAGTATCGGATTTTTATTGCTGGTTTCACTAGTGGTAGATACTTTGATTGTAGTCTTCAATAATATATTAACAGAACTCTTCAGCGGGGCCACCTACTATATCATTTCAGGTGTGAATATTATCTTCTCACTGGCGGTGATCACTTTGGTGTTTGCCATGATCTTTAAGGTATTGCCTGACGCCAAGATAGAATGGCGTGATGTGTGGGTAGGTGCATTTGTCACCACTTTGCTCTTTACTTTGGGTAAATATCTAATCGGGTTTTACTTAGGTAACAGCTCTGTAAGTACCGCTTATGGTGCCGCAGGATCATTAGTGCTGTTATTAGTTTGGGTATATTATTCTTCAGTAATTCTTCTTTTTGGAGCTGAGTTTACTTACGTCTACTCGCGGGAAATAGGCCACAAAATACGGCCGGATAAGGACGCAGTGATTGTGAAAACTATTGAGCAGGAAGATGGTACAGTAAACACGTAATTATGAAAAAGTCATTCAAAATAATATTAATCATTTTGGCCATTCTTATAGGGGTAAGAATATATCTTCCTTTCTGGGTGACGGATTATGTAAACAAGGTTTTGGATGATATACCTGGTTACAAAGGTTCTATCGAAGATGTAGATATTCATTTATACAGAGGCGCTTATCAGATTAAAAAGCTGAAGTTAGAAAAGACAGGAGAAGAGATTCCAGTGCCATTTTTAGATATCGATATGATAGACTTAAGTGTGCAGTGGGGAGCCCTTTTTAAAGGTAAAATAGTAGGTGAGCTGGAGTTAGTGAACCCACAAGTAAACTTTGTGGTGGCAGTAGCAGATAGCAGCCAGGCAGAGCAAACCGGTACGGAAACAGATTGGACTGAACCTATAAAACAATTAATGCCTCTACAGGTAAACCGATTTGAAGTGGTTAATGGCCAGTTGGTTTATAGAGATTTCTCAAGTAAGCCAGAAGTAAATATTTCAATTGATAGCTTACATCTTTTAGCTACAAATCTGGGCAATGCAGACCATGAAGAAGGAAAGTTGCCAAGTACTATCACTGCATCCGGTACCTCTATAGGTGGAGGTGTTTTAAGAGTGGATGTTAAGGCTAACCTATTAAAGCAAATTCCGGATTTTGATTTAACTGCTAAGCTTGAGGGCGTTAATATGCCTGCTTTAAATGATTTTGCAGAGGCTTATGCTAAGCTGGATTTTGAAAAAGGAACCTTTAACCTCTACAGTGAAATGGCCGTGTCAGATGGTCTATTGGAAGGTTATGTGAAGCCTGTGATGAATGATCTTAAAATAGTAGATTTCTCTGAAGATAAGAAGAAGCCTTTAAAGCTATTGTGGGAGAGTTTTGCAGGGTTGGTAGTGGATATATTTGAGAATCATCCTCATGATCAGTTTGCTACCAAAATACCTATGAAAGGCGACCTGAATAATCCTAAAACTAAAATTTGGCCTACAATCGGTAATATTTTCAAGAATGCGTTCATTCAAGCTTTCCAGAAGAAGACTGATGATTCTGTTTCTTTCGAAGATGTGAAAGAGAAGAAGTAATTTCTCTACCTGCAAGGTGTAGACTCATTTCCACACCTTGTATTTCCCAATTTCCCCTATTTTCCTCTTAAAAGACTAATGGTACGATACTAAAAATTGCCATTACTTTATTTAAAGTATCTTTTAATAATACTTACCCTGTTCGACATGGTATTTGCATTACCGGTAATAAATTAACAATACCGCATGTCGAAACAATACTTAACGAAATACCTATCTTACTTAGCCCTTTTAGTTTTTGTACTCACTTCTTGCAATACTATAAAACCTTATTACGGAAAACATTATCGCGATTGGTCAGGTAAGCAACAGCCTGATGCTGAGATAACACACACTGTGTATCTTATTGGTGACGGTGGTGATGTACCCACCGATAAAATGAATCCACTTCTTACGCTGCTTAAGAAGAACCTGGCAAATGAGAAGGACTCTGCAAGTTCAGTAATCTTTTTAGGTGATAACATATATGAACGTGGCTTGCCAGAAGAATCTGCTTACAACAGAGAGGAGAAGGAAGATATCATTAAAATGCAGATGGATGTTACTGAGGGTTATGGTGGTAGGATCATTTTCGTGCCTGGCAACCATGATTGGGATAAAAGTGGATCAGAAGGCCTTGAAAGAGTAAACCGACAGGAAGAATATGTTGAAGAATATCTAAAAGAACACCATCAAAATGTGTTCTTACCAGATAACGGATGCGCAGGCCCGGTAGAGGTGCCAGTGGGAGATGATCTGGTAATTATTGTGGTGGATACCGAATGGTGGTTAAGAAAATTTGACAAGCCAAGAGCCCCGGAAAATGGGTGTCAGGTAGAAGATAAGCTGGATTTTATCATTCAGCTTGAAGATATGATCAGAAGAAATGACGGCAAGCACGTGGTGTTGGCAGCTCATCACCCTGTAATCAGTAATGGTAATCATGGTGGGCATTATAACCTGATGGATAATATATTTCCACTAAGACTAGTGAGAGATTATTTGTATTTTCCTTTGCCGGTAATAGGTTCTATTTATCCTATTTTAAGAAAATCAGGAGCCAGCCCTCAGGATATTCCGAACTCTGATTTCCAAGAATATAAAAAGGCTGTGATGTCAATCATTGAGCAGCGAGAGAACGTTGTTTATGCGTCAGGTCATGATCATAACCTTCAGATGCATAAAAGTGGCTTAATGCACGAGATCATTAGTGGTGCAGCTTCTAAATCGAACTATGCTGCAAGAGGTTTCGGAGCTGCATACGTACAACAAACCCCCGGTTTTGCGAAGATCACTTACTATAAAAATGGCCAGGCTTGGGTAGATTTTTATACCGCAGATGAGCAGAACCCTGAAGGTGAGCTCACCTTTAGAAGTTCCTTATACGCCCTTAATCCTGAAGAAACAGAATCTGCCAAGGATGAAGAAGTACCAGATTACAGAGATAGTACCAGGACTATGGCCGCCAACACCAGCTATGATATGAGCAAGTTTGGTCGTTTCTTCTTGGGAGATCATTATAGGAAAGAATGGACTACTCCGGTAACTATTCCATATATCGATATCAAAACATATAAAGGAGGCTTAAAGCCTGTTAAAAAAGGAGGAGGAAAGCAGACTATCTCTATTCGCTTTATGAGTGAAGATAGCATTCAATATAACCTGAGATCAATTGATAAATTTCCTTCTGGAGCTATACCTGAGGTTTTTCAGGATACCTGGGTGAATGATTTGGTAAAAGATCAGATTAGTACAGCGCATCCTTATGGAGCATTAGCTGTGCCAGATATGGCTGAGGCTGTGGGCATATATCACACAAGCCCTAAGGTATTTTATACACCATATACACCGTATTTAGGTCCTTATATCAATGATTTTGGTGGTAGAATGGGGCTTATGGAAATCAGGCCAGATGAAGACTTAAGTGCTTATAAAAGATTTGGATACTCAAAAAATATAGTAAGCACAGAAACGCTGTTTGAACACCTGGAAGAGGATAATGACAATGAGATAGATGACCAGATGTATCTAAAATCTCGCTTGTTTGATATGCTGATTGGTGACTGGGATCGTCATGATGACCAATGGAGATGGGCTGAATATGACAAAGAAGGAAAAGGGTCAATTTACAGACCAGTACCACGAGATAGAGATCAGGTTTTTGTGCTATATGATGGAGTTATTCCCTGGATTTTAAGTAGAAAATGGGCCTTTAGGAATTTTAGCAATTTCGATTATGAAATATCTGATGTGCTAGGTATTAATTTTTCTGCCAGAAACCTGGATCACGCTGTGCTTAGTGAGCTTTCAAGAGAAGACTGGCTAAAGACCGTGAGTGATATTCAGAGTGAGCTTACTAATGAGGTGATTGATAAGGCGGTGAAAGAACTTCCGGAGGAGGTTTACCCGATTTCTGGGCCTGAGATTGCAGCTAAACTTAAATCTAGAAGAGATAAGTTGAAGGAATATGCTGAAGAGTATTATGACTATCTGGCTGAGGAGGTGAACGTAGTGGGTAGCAATAAGCATGAATACTTTAAAGTACAAAGGCTGAACGATGACGAAACACTAGTGGAGGTATTTAAGACTTTTAAAGATGGTGAGGTAGATAAGAAAATTTATTCAAGAAACTTTAAGACTAAAGAAACAGAAGAGATTAGACTTTTCGGTAGAGATGGCGAAGATAAATTCGAAATCACTGGTGATGTAAAAAAAGGCATAAAGATTAGAGTAGTTGGGGGTAAAGAGAAAGAAGACGAGTTTATAGATGAATCTCATGTGGCAGGACCAGGTAGGATGACCATCTTTTATGACAAAGACGATAATGAGAAGAACATGAAAGGTGGTAGTGAAACACGCATCATTACATCTAAGCATGAATGGGTAAACTCTTATGAAAGAAACAGTTACACCTATGATTATACTGGTCCGAAGTTATTTATAGAATATAATGTTGATGATGGTATGTATCTCGGTGGCGGCGTGAAGATTACTCGCCATGGGTTTAGAAAAGATCCGTTCAAGACCAGCCATAGCATAGTAGCCAATTATGCCATCAACACCTCAGCTTTTAACTTTAGATATAATGGAGTTTTTAGTTCATTATTCGGGCATAAGTGGGATTTGACATTAGACGCAGAAGCCAATGGACCGAAGTATGTATTTAACTACTTTGGGCAAGGAAATGAAACCGAGAACGATAAGGATATTGATTTCTACAGAATACATTTGAACAGCATCAGAGTGAACCCATCAATAGTGAAGAGATTCAGCCCTGTGTTTAAGGCAGGTATTGGTCCTAATTATGAGTATCAGGATGTGGAAGAGAATGATGACAATATCTTATCTACCGAAATAGCTAATCAGGATGTAGTCACTTTAGAAGGAAAATCTTTTGGTGGGTTCAAGTTCTTTACAGAGACGGCACTGGCAGATCACCCTGTTAATCCTGAAAAAGGAATTAAGTGGAGGAATGAAATCAGTTATTACCATGAGCTAAATGGTGATTATGCTGAGTTTACTAAATACAGCACTGATTTATCAGTATACTTCACACCAAATTTACCTTTCAAATTAACCTTTGCATCCAGGGTAGGAGCGGCCACCAACGTGGGAGACTACTATTTCTACCATTCTAACTTTGTAGGTAATCTGGATAATCTACGAGGCTTTAGAAGAACCAGATTTGCGGGTAAAACCAGCTTTTACAATAATAATGAAGTAAGATTTAAGCTTTTCAACCTTCGAAACAACCTTCTTAATGGTAATGTGGGCCTTTTTGGTTTCTATGACCAGGCCAGGGTGTGGAGTAAGGACGGTAGCTCAGACAAAATGCACAGGGCTTATGGACCAGGTGTTTACCTTCATTTCTTTGAAATCTTCTTACTATCAGGGTCATACGGCATCTCTAAAGAAGATCAACTCGTAACATTTACCGCCGGATTTTTATTTTAATAATATGAGAAAATTAGCATTGTTGTTTTTGTGCACATTAGTGTATGTAAACGCTTCAGCACAGCAGGAGGATGATGACGATAAAGAAGATTGGCCATCTCCCAGTGTAACTAATATGATGCCCAGAGGTATTCTGTTTAGCTATTCGCCGGTAATAGGTTACGACCTTGAAAGTAAAAGTAATTTAGATGGCTTGGGAGATGCTGAAACTACAGTGTCTCAATTAAACAGAATACTTTTTAAAATTAAAATCCCCATCATTTTAAGAGATAGAACCAATTTCATTGTAGGTTTTGATTACGCCCAAAATGAATATGAGTTTAAGGGAGATGATTACAAGGATTATGCTTTGTACAGAGCATTGGAAGAAAAGGATTTACGTTCCAGAGAGATCAAATTCTACTATAACCACGCGCTTGATAAAAAACATTATATCTACATAAGGACCTCTACCGCTTTTAATGGAGATCTGGGAAAGAAAGATATTCCTATATATGAGTTTGCTAACTACTCTTTGGCCGCAGTTTACGGATGGCAAAAGAATGAAAACAACTCTTACGGAATAGGACTTTACCTAAGCTATGATCTTGGTCAGCCGGGTATTTATCCTGTCTTTGTTTGGAATAAAACCTGGAACGAAAAATGGGGCTTTGAATCTAAAATACCGGCTAACTTCCATGTCCGCTATAACCCAAATGAAAAGTCTCGATTTTTCTTGGGATATGAGGTGCAAGGTGCCAGTTATAACATAGCGCTAGAAGAAGAGCAGCTAGCCAGATTTAACGATTTGCAGCTTAGAAGATCAGATATTCTGCCCTCAATAAGCTATGAAAGAGCGCTTTATGATTTCATCTGGATCGGTGTATCAGCCGGCTATAGAATTAACTACAGATTTGACATCTCAGAGGATAACTCATTTAATAATAACAATGTCATTGAGAACACAGTGCAGCCAGGACCATATTTTGACTTCACAATATTCTTAACACCGACTAAGACATTAAAAAATCTATTTTTAGACGAATAAATAACAGATTATGGAATTTTCAGGAATAGCAATAATTATATTATACGTAGCCATATCAGTAGTAGTACTGTTTGGTATTATGTTTATCATTAGAAGAAAGAGAGATAAAGATGCCGGAAGGCATAAGTCTAACAAAGTGACAGATATTAAGGCTGAGGAACGCAAGGGCGTTCAGAAGGAGTATTAAATATCTGCTGATAAACAAAGAAGGCTGAATCAAGTGATTGATTCAGCCTTCTTTGTTTATACCCTTTTCTAAGTCAGCGATTAGTTAATATCAATTCTCTCTTCAGGAGCTTCTATTCCAGTGCTGGATCTAAAGCCGGTGAGTAGTGACTTCCACCAATAGTTGAGGATAGATTTCTTTTTATCTCTCTCAAATTCTATTTTACCTACTCTGAATTTGCCATCGTCCTTCATGTTATTGGTTTTCACCACAAAGGTGTTAGCTATAAAGGTCTTTATGCTTTCTCCCAGGCCTTCACTAGTATGATTTTCTTTATCTAAGGTGCTGATTTTGAGGCCTTCGTATTCAAAATACATCTCACCATCAGATTTGTTATTATTATAAGTGAAATTGAAGTCCAAATGATGAAGTTGCCCTTCTTTAATTCTGGTAAAACCTACGTACTCCAGCATAGGGTTGAACTGAGTTAAATCCATGGCTCCCAAGCTGCCCTTGGCAGCATAGGTAGGCCCTTGATTGTTAAGAGGGAAAGTAAAGGAGGCTTTTAAAAGTCCTTGTCCCATGATTTTACACTGCGCGTCCATATAGGCCGTGTGCTTTACAGAATCCAGAAATAAACTATCTGTATTAGCAAAATTATAGAAGCTGGCGTATAGATTATTAAAAGAAACATGGCCGGGGCCATAAGCCTGCTTTACAAACTCCTGATATTCTATGTTCGCTTTCTTTACCATAATAGTATCTATTCTAATCTTAGTAGTGAGTGACGCCAGAGTCTCCTTTAATAATTTAGTATTCGGTTTTTCAGGGAAACGTAATCTTTTATCCCTGAATATCAGGGCTGTAAGGTCATTGATAGTTATAGAGCCTATATGGTATGATGTGTCATTAATAGCCTTTTTGAAGTCTATATTTTTGAAGTTAATAGAAGGAATGGATACATCCATCCAATCAATTTCATACCCTACTTCTCTGCCCAGTTTAAACTTCTCATAATTAGAAGCTATATCTATGGAGTCTAAGGTTAAGCTTTTCTTATCTAAGCGCACTTCCGCCTTTTGTAATTTATACTTATATATACTGTCAGGAGTGAAGGTGATGTTTGAAAAAACAATGTCTGATTCATCTATATCAAAGTACTTATAGGTATGTGCTTCTGTAGAATCAGTATAAAGTTTGGTCATGTTTATTTTGAAATCTGCAGTAAGCAGCGTGGCACTTGCACTGGTATCAGCATTAATGATTTTTATAGTTCCGTCTGATATGTCGAAATGTTTAATTTTAATGTATGGCAAGCCAGCAGGCGGTTTGCTTTTGATGCTATCTTGCTTGTTTTGAGTCCTTTGAGTTATTATGATTTCTGGAGACTGAATCTTGAAATCATTAATTGATATTTTCTTATTGAGTAGATAAGAGAATACACCAAAGCCATTGAGCACCAACCTGTCGAACTTAACTTCATAAGTATTAGTACTATCACTTTCCGATTTGATGGAAGCGTTCATAATAGCAAAATGACCTGCACTGATGTCCAGGGTGAAAGAGTCATACTTCAGCTGTAACGGGCTTTGCTCCAGAGAATCTAGCTGCTCAGTTATTTTATTTCTTACATAAGGATTAGCGTATTGCCTGAGGAGGAAGATGCCAATGGCGGCTAATGAAATGATTACCACTGTGGTAATGATCAAAATTTTGCTAGTGCGGTTTTTCTTAGACAAGTTGTGTGAATTTTCTATTATAACTGGAAATTTCGTGCCAGTTAAAAAACCTTAAATTCTGATAACATATTCGGATAGAGTGTGTTAAACGTGGAGATAATTCCTCAAAATAATATCATTGTGAAAATACTAATAACTATTCTGGCAGTAATCACCATAGTCAGCAGCTTTATCAAGCTGATAAAGAAAGATGCATGGTGGATTCGCGTTTTTGATTTCCCTCAAGCTCAGCTGGCTGTATTTGGAATGCTCTCACTATTAGGCACTATTTGGTTCCTTGAGTATGACAAATGGTGGCATTTTGTATTGGTAATAGGACTCACCGCAGCTACGGTTTATGAATGTATTATAGTCTTCCCTTATACCTGGATTGCCAATAAGGAATCGCAAAGGATTACCAGCCCAAAGGAAGGTAGTTCATTAAGTATTATGATGAGCAATGTTTACCAATTTAACGAGGAATATCACAGGTTGGTAGAGGTGGTAAAAGATGTACAGCCAGATGTTCTGATTGCAGTGGAGACTGACATGAAATGGGAAGAGGGAATAAAAGAAATAGATAACTACTATCCTTACACCATTAAGTATCCGCTGGATAATACGTATGGAATTCTTCTGTATTCTAAACTTGAGCTACAATGTTCTGAAATAAAGTTTATGGTAGAAGAAGGAATTCCTTCTATTCATACCTATGTAAAATTAGAGAATGGTCAGATGGTGAAACTCTATGCCATCCATCCGGAACCGCCAAGTCCTACTGAGAATGAAAGATCTACCGAGAGAGATGCTGAATTATACTTGGTAGCTAAGGAAGTGGAGCAAGTAGAAGGTCCCGTAATTGTGGCGGGTGATCTGAATGATGTGGCCTGGTCTCACAGTACCAGAATCTTCCAAAGAATCAGCCGTTTGTTAGACCCAAGAAAGGGTAGAGGGTTCTTTAATACTTTCCATGCTAAGATCCCATTATTAAGATGGCCATTAGACCATGTGTTTCATAGCAATGATTTCAAGCTTCTGGATATCAAAAGATTACCAGGCATTGGTTCAGATCATTTTCCCATGTATATAGAGTTAGCTCATATGCCTGAGTTACCTAGAGATGAGCCATTAGAAGATCCTGCAGATGAGGAAGAAAGAGAAGAAGCGGTAGAAAAAATAAGGGCAGCGCTATAATTAGCGGTGCCCATCAAAGAAGTTAAATTTACAATCGAATTTCATGCATGAATAGATTTCCATGAGGTGTCGCTCAATGGGCGACGTTATTTCAAGGAAAATCACATTCATATTCATGATGATGTTTTTAGCCTTTTTAAGGTTTGGGGTTTGTAACTTCTTATTGGTGTATAACCCATGTGCCTTGGCTAACTCCCAAGCCAAATGCGCCTGGTATTTAGTATATCCTTTTACTTGATAACTGAGTCTGTTGATTACTTTTTCTGACGTCCCTACATATACGATTTCATCGTTTTGAAGAAAAGCATATAGACCTTTAAAGTCAGACATCCGCCCAAGTTTCTTAATGACATTCTTTTCTCCTTGTCCCTGTCCAAATAGTTTTTTAACAGGGAAAGGAGTTTTCATTAATGACTTGATCATTTCAAGTCTCCGGGGTAGGATATCCTGAGCATAATCTTCAAATGAAAGTTCAAAGTTATCCATTGCTAAGGCTTTATATTCGTCTTCCAGATATCAATCTGAAAAGTATAGCGATAACCGCGAATACAAGAAGAATATGTATTAATGATCCCAGGCTAAAGAAGAAAAAGCCTAATAGCCAGCCGATTATCAATATTACTGCGATTATATAGAGTAAGTTGCTCATAGTTAAATAGTTTTATGTTGTTTGCATAAGCATTATGAAAATCTTATGCCATATGAAAAATGGCTATTAGTGCCACTTATAGCCATATGACATGACTAACTGTTGAGAAGTCTCCACCTCCTGTGTGTGGAATTAATTACCCACTTAAATGGAAAGTTAGTATACTTGCCATGGGAAAATCTTTCAAAAAGCACCTTAAAGAGACTATACGCTTTTTGGTATAAAATTTTCAGTAGCGCCAGTAACTAATAAGATAAACCCATGATGATCTTTAATTTCATTATTTCAATAGTCCTGGCATTTACTGTCTTTATAGGAGCAGTATATGTTTTATCTAAGCTAATCTTTAGAAGGGTAAACATGAAAGAGCATTTAGAGAAGGGCAGTGGCGTTCAAGTTTCTTAAACCTTATTAAATAGAGATATTTTGAATAAAGAGCAGATTTTAGTAGTGGATGACGAAGTTGAGATATGCCTGCTTTTGTCAGGAATGCTTAAAAAGCTTGGTTTTCAAACCACCTATGCACACAGCGTACAGGATGGTGCCAAATGTATTCAGCAGTCTAAATATGATTTAGTCTTCCTTGACCTTAACCTACCAGATGGTCTTGGTTTTCACCTCATACCTAAAATTCGAAAAGAAAATCCTGATGCGAAGGTTGTTATAATCAGTGCTTATGACGGTAATATTGAAAGACAGAGAGCGGCCTCAGAAGGTGCTCATTTCTTCATTCCCAAGCCGTTTAATAAGAAAATGATTATCGGCGCACTAGAAGAGTTACACGTATCTTATTCTTCATAAATTTTAAAAATTACTACAGACTTTACACCAAACACATGGAGAAAATACTAATTATAGATGATGATAATGACATTTGTTTACTGCTGAATAGATTTCTTACCAAGAAAAACTATGAAGTAGACTATGTCAATACAGGTGAAGAAGGGATAAGAATACTTAAGAAAAAGACTTTTGACCTGGTTATCAGTGATTACCGTTTGCCTGACGAAGACGGTATCAGCATCTTAAGAAAGATTAAAATTATTAGCCCGGATACTGCGGTGGTGATCATCACAGGTTACTCAGATGTACGTATTGCGGTGCAAACCTTAAAGCATGGTGCATATGATTATGTAACTAAGCCTCTATATCCTGATGAGATTTTAGTTACAGTAAAAGAAGCCATAAAGCAGAAAAAGCATCAAAACAACCATGTAGATACTTCTAAAAGCAACGGCACTAAAAAGGCCGCGCCATTAAAGAAAAAGGCCTTTGTTGCAGGTAAAAGTAGCCAGGCTGAGATAGTGCAAAAGCATATTTCACTGATTGCACCTACAGATATGTCCGTTATTATTACAGGAGAAACCGGTACAGGTAAAGAGTTTGTAGCCAACGAGATTCATAACAAGAGCAAGCGTACTGATAAACCATTTGTGGCTATTGATTGCGGCGCTCTTCCTAAGGAACTTGCTGGTAGTGAGCTGTTTGGTCACATGAAAGGAGCATTTACTGGTGCTTTAGCAGATAAGCCAGGTAGCTTCGAAATAGCTAATGGAGGTACCCTGTTTCTAGATGAAATTGGAAACCTTTCTTATGAAAACCAGATCAAACTTTTAAGGGTTTTACAAGAGAGAAAAATTAAGAGAGTAGGTGGCGTTAAAGATTTAGATATCGACGTAAGGGTAATTGCCGCTACTAACGAAGATCTGAAGGAAGCTGTAAGAAACGGTAAATTTAGAGAAGACCTTTTCCACAGGTTAAACGAATTTAGAATTGAGCTTTCTCCACTAAGAGAAAGAAAACCAGATATACTCGTTTTTGCTCGTCATTTCCTTGATTTAGCTAATAATCAGCTGGAAAAAGAGATTGATGGTTTTGAGCCTGAAGTAGAAGATAAATTAAAGAACTACTACTGGCATGGAAACCTTAGAGAGCTTCAAAATGTGATTAAAAGAGCCGTATTACTTTGCCAATCTGACAAGGTAAGCCTGGAATGTCTGCCATCTGAAATCATTTCACCAGATTATCTATCATCATCATTGGGGGCCATTGAAACCACCAGTCCTGATGTTACTAATTTGAAGTCAGTGTCTGAAAATGCTGAAAGAAATGCGATTATAAGTGTTTTGGAAAAGACCGGTTATAATAAAACAAAGGCAGCAGAGGTATTAAATATTGATAGAAAAACGCTTTATAATAAACTTAAAGCATACGATATCAATATCTAATTACATAAAAAGAAAAGCTATACTCACATCCCAGGTTTTGTTATGGGTAGCACCCAATCGCTCTTGGCTGGCTTCTGTAGTAATAATTTTGCTCAGCCCCTGCGAGTAACCACCTGATAAAATGATGTTTTTATATTGGTAACCTATTCCAAAAGTATAGCCAATATCGGTAGTGTTCAGGTTCTCTGGATATATCCTGAAAGGCATTAGTTCTTTCGTTATATCTCTCAGCCTGAGAACCTACCAGATATGAAAAATAGGCACCACCTCTTATATGAAGAGGTTTAAAAGTATAGCAAAAGGAGATCGGAACAGATATGTAGTTTAGAAATATTTCATAGGTATTAGTTGTAAACCTGTTTTCTATTTTAGCTTCTGTTCCCTTTGTAATGAATAGTAACTCAGGCTGTATATAAATATGATCTGTAAGTTCTATTTGAGAAAGTAGTCCTAGTTGAAAACCCACTCTACTGTATTTATTAGAGCCATTTTCAACAATAAAACTGTTAAAAGTAGGTCCTCCTTTAATACCCATATTTTTTAATTGACCAAATGCTGATATACTGAATGAAAACATGACAAAAATGAGCAGGGATCTTACAAATGCGTTTAAATCATATCTTCGAAAGCATTTAATGGAAGATGTTGTAATGTTTTTCAATCTTAATTCAGGTTATGCTTAAGTCATTGGCCTATCGTACAACTCCTAAAGTATTCATTTTTTACATTAAAAGTAATTTTATTTTAAGTGTGGATGAAAATACACACTTGGGGAATTTTGCATACACACTCAAAACTTTATGAAGTCAATCAAATCTTTTAGAGTAATATTCGGGCTAGTAGTAGCCATAATGTTGCTTATTTCTTACTTCACTTACCAGAGTTTAGACAACATGATTCAGGATGCTGAAGATGTGGCTCATACTAACGTAGTTATGCGTGAGTTAGAGAAGGTAATTTCTGAAGTGAAGGATGCAGAATCATCTCACCGAGGTTATCAGCTTACCAATGACTCTGCTTATCTGGAGCCTTATTTTAATAGCAAGTGGATTGCTTTATCTAAAATTGATTTAGTAGACAGCTTAACTACTGATAATACAACTCAGCAAGGTCGATTAGATTCTTTACGTGTGTTGGTGCAAAATCAATACAGCATTATAGAGCAGATCCTGTATGATATGAGAGATAAGGATCGCTTTGAAGAAAAGGAAAATCAGCTGATAAGCGAAGGAAATAATAACATGAACAAGATCCGTGATCTTGTAGATGATATGTCTGATCTTGAATGGAAGCTTTTAATAAGAAGAACGGATAGACAAGATTATAGTAGCATGATGACTCCGCTGCTCATCTTTATGAGTTTTATCCTGGCCATTATAGCGATAGCCTACCTCTTTACACAATTATATAAAACCTTAAGGATCAAGATTGTAGCGGAAGAAGAGTTGGAGCAAAACCTCAAGCAGATAAGTCAGGAGGTAAATGAGAAAATGCGTGCTAGAGAGTCTTTGAGGAAAGTGCTGGATAGTTCTCCTAACGGCATACTTTTCATGGAAGCAGTAAGAGAGGATGGAAAGATAGTAGACTTTCAGTACGTACTTGGAAACAGAGCGGTGGAAAGGTTATTACAAAAACCTTTAGAAAATATCATTGGCAATAAACTGTTATCTAGCTTCCCAAATTCTAAAAAGTCAGGCTCTTTTGATAGCTACGTTGAAACTATTGAAAAAGGAGTTCCTAATAGCATGGAAATTCTTTACCAGGAAAATGGACGTGAAATCTGGATAGAAGAAAGCTGTGTAAAGCTGGAAGATGGCTGCGTAGTGACCTTGGTAGATACTTCAGTTCATAAAAAAGCGAATAGGATAATAGAAGAAAGTAGGAAGAAGTTTGAAGCTATATTCAATAATACTTTCCAATTCATAAGTTTATTGGATTATAGGGGTGTTCTACTGGAGACAAATGAGGCTATGCTTTCATTTGGCCACTTTAATTCTGAAGATATTTTAGGCAAGAGCCTTTGGGATATTTCCTGGTGGACTAACTCTTCACAAATAAAAGATGATATTAAAACAGGTGTTGAGCGTGCACAACGAGGTGAATTTGTAAGGTACGAGGCTAATATTATTGATGACAAGGGAGAAGAAAAAACTGTAGACTTCTCATTAAAGCCTATTTCAGGAGATGAAGGTGTTAACCTTATCATTTTTGAGGGTAGGGACATCACGGAGTTGAAAGAGGCAGAAGAGGAAAAGTCATTCGTTTCTGACCTTAACCTTACCATAGCTCGTTCAGATAACTTTGATCAGGCAGTAAAGAGCGTTTTTGAGCAGATAAGTGAACGATTTAATATAGATTATGCTGAAGTATGGCTGCCGTATGATGGACAAATGTATTTGTCTGAATTATTCTATGCTACCGAATCGTCATTTGGAGAACTTCACAATAGTAACCTGAGACTAGATGTAAATCGTGGAGAGGGAATGATAGGTAGAGTCATGACCTCTCATGAAATGGAGTTTATTGATGATCTATCTTCTGCTACAGCTGATGAATTTATAAAAGGGCATAATGCCTCTGAATACGGACTTAAAAATGTATTTGCAGTGCCTATTCTGTTTAATAATGAACTTATATTGACAGCAGCTTTCTTTGCCAGAGAGTCATCTGGTAATGCTGAAGATCTGAGAGGTACTATCAGGCAGGTGTCATCATCAATTGGAGCGCTTCTTATTAAGAAGAAAACCCAAGATGATATCGAGAAAAATAATAAGATTCTGGCCAGTGCAGAAGGCATTGCTAACATGGGTAGCTGGGAATGGTATTTACCTAAAAACACCATTAAGTGGTCTACCGGTGTTTATAAGATTTTTGAGAGGTCAGAACAGAAGTTTACACCTACTTACGCCAGTTTCCTTGAAAATCATGTGCATCCAGAGGATATGCAGCAGGTAAAAACCACTATTGAGGAAGCCAAGGCTAACAATACTGGTTATGACATTACCTTCAGGGTTATTTTAGACCATGGTAAAATCAAACATCTAAGGGTGCTAGCTACCTATGAGTTGGATGAGTTAGGTAAGGTGGAAACATTCTATGGAGCTATTCAGGACATCACTCAGCAGAAGAGCTTTGAATATAACCTGCTGATTAAGAATGAGGAACTCTCAAAATCTAATGAGAACCTGGAGCAATTTGCTTATGTGGCTTCTCATGATTTGCAGGAGCCTTTAAGAAAAATCAGAGCCTTTGGTGATCGCCTGGTTTCAAAGTATGAGTCAGTACTTGAAGAAAGAGGAGCAGATTACATTTCCAGAATGCAGGGTGCCGCGGCCAGAATGCAGTCATTAATTGATGATTTACTTAAATATTCAAGAGTTGCCAGAAACCAGGAGCCATTCAAGCAAATAGATCTCAATGAATTGATCGATGATGTGCAGCAAGATATAGAGGCAAGAATAACGGAGACTAACGCCAAAGTGGAGGTAGACAAACTGCCAACCATTGACGGTGATGCCGTGCAGTTAAGACAGCTTTTCCAGAACCTGATAAGTAATGCCATAAAATTTACACCGCCGGAGAGAACACCGCTTGTAGAGGTATCAGCCAATATTATTGGTGGAGGCAAGGTTCAAAAAAAATATAACTTTAATACTGATTCCACTAAACAATTTGCCGAAATAAAGATTAAGGATAATGGAATTGGCTTCGATAAAAAATATTCTGAAAGAATTTTCAATATCTTTGAAAGATTGCACGGTAGGAACGAGTTCCAGGGTACAGGCATTGGCCTGGCTATCTGTCAGAAAGTGGTACAAAATCACAACGGACTGATAATAGCAGATGGAGAAGAGGGGACCGGGGCAATATTTACTATAGTGGTACCTTTAAAAAACAACGAAAATGACTGAGATTGCTAAAGCAATAACCATTTTGATGGCAGACGATGATCCGGATGACAGGATGCTCGCCAAGGAAGCATTAATAGAAAACAGACTTGCTAATGATCTTCATTTTGTAGAAGATGGTGAGGAGCTGTTGGATTTTCTTTACCAAAAAGGAAAGTTTCAGGATGCTCCAAGACCAGGCCTGATTCTGTTAGATCTTAACATGCCCAGAATGGACGGTAGAGAAGCGTTAAAACATATTAAAAATGATGCTGATCTAAAGCGAATTCCTGTAATTGTGCTTACTACCAGCAAAGCTGAAGAAGATATTGTCAGAAGCTATGATTTAGGGGTAAATTCATTTATTTCAAAGCCTGTTACTTTTGATGAATTAGTAGAGGTAACAAAGAGAATAGGAGATTACTGGTTTGGAATAGTAGAACTACCTAAGAATAAAGATAATTAGCAGATAATCAATCTAATATGGTGAAGAATAAAAGCAATGTCATTGATGTATTTCTTATAGATGACGATGAGGATGACTTTATATTAGTTAGAGACTATTTAGACGAACTAAACAGTAAAACTTCCTTTAACATCTATTGGCAGCCAGACTATGACAGTGCCCTCGAGGAAGTATGTTCTAACAGGTTTAACATTTGCCTGGTAGACTATAGACTCGGAGAGAAAAACGGCCTTGAATTTATAAAAAAGGTACGATCCAAAGGCTGTGAAATTCCCCTGATATTACTTACCGGGCAAGGAGATAAAGAAATAGATTATGAGGCCATGAGGCTGGGAGCATCTGATTATCTGGTGAAGAGCGAAATTAATGCTAATTCTCTGGGAAGAAGTATCAGATATGCCATCAACCATTCTCAATCTGTAAAGGAACTCAATGCCAATGAAGCTAAGTATCGCTCACTGTTTGAGCGTTCTGTGGATTCGATTTATATGATCAATAAAGAGCACCTTTTTATTGATGTAAATCAAAGCATGGAAAAGCTTTTAGGATTCACCAAAAGTGAGATTTTACAAAAAACCATAAAAGAAATCTTCGTTAACGAAGAATCTTACCAATATTTCTACGAAATGCTGGCTAAAAATGGCCATGTGAAAGACTTCGAGATCACTCTCGTTCGTAAAGATGGAGATAAAGTAGAATGCCTTGTGAATGGTATAGCCCTTACCGGAGATAACGGTGAAGTGTATGGATATCAAGGGATCATCCATGATCTTACTTTAAGGAAGAGAGCAGAAGAGGATCTATTAGTGGCTGAAAAACTGGCCATGACAGGTCAGATTGCCAGAAGTATGGCTCATGAGGTACGAAACCCATTGACCAACTTGAACCTGGCTTTAGAGCAGCTTAGAGATGAGGTGGAAGAAGTTGATGGAGATGAAACAGGCCTTTATTTCGATATTATCAGGAGAAATGCCGATAGGATAGAACAGCTGATCACAGAGATGTTAAAATCATCCAAGCCTAAGCAGTTAAATCCTGAAGTAGGTAGCTTGAATGATGTCATTGAAGAAACTTTGGCTATTACTGCTGATCGTATTAAGCTAAGAGGAATTAGATTGGTGCGTAAACTTGAGCCACAAATTCCAAAGATATCTTTTGATAAGGAGCAGTTAAAAACAGCGTTCTTAAATATCATAATTAATGCCATTGAAGCCATGGAAGTGGATCACGGTATACTAAAAATAGACACGCATAAAGAAGAAAGCTCTGTAGTGCTGTCTATTGCAGATAATGGTAAAGGTATTCCTGCTACTGAGATTAAGAAATTGTTTGATCCTTTCTTCACTGGTAAAAAAGGTGGAATGGGGTTAGGACTAACCTCTACTCAGAATATCATTAATAGCCACGGTGCTAAAATTGTGGTAGACAGTGAGGTGGGAAAAGGCACCATTTTCAGAATTATTTTTCCATTGCACACATTGGTGGGGTAGCAGGCATAACGTTTGCATCCCATATCACTAACTGACTAAACAGAAAGTAATATGAGTATGCAAGTTATAAATCCCGCTAGTGGGGAAAAGATAAAATCATATCAAGAACATACGGCTGATCAGGCTAGTGCCATTATTGATGATGTGCACGAGGCCTGGAAAAGCTGGAAACAAACCTCATTTAGCCACAGGGCTGAGTGCA
The DNA here is from genome assembly GCF_021389935.1 of Fulvivirga ligni. NCBI lineage: Bacteria > Pseudomonadati > Bacteroidota > Cytophagia > Cytophagales > Fulvivirgaceae > Fulvivirga > Fulvivirga ligni. Next base: position 4,699,856 of record NZ_CP089979.1, on the reverse strand, counting down.
TGCGAAAGGCTGCGAATGTTCTTAGAGATGAAAAAGAAAAGTGGGGCAAACTCATGACTCAGGAAATGGGTAAGCTCACTAAAGATGGCATTGCCGAGGCTGAAAAATGTGCTTGGGTGTGTGATTATTACGCAGATAATGCGGAGCAATTTCTGCAAAGAGAAATAATAGAAACTGATGCATCAAAAAGCTACGCATCATTTCAACCTATAGGTATAGTACTAGCCGTAATGCCATGGAATTTTCCTTTTTGGCAGGTAATGAGGTTTGCTGCCCCGGCTCTCATGGCAGGTAACGCCGGAATTTTAAAACATGCTTCTAATGTGCCGGGTTGTGCCTTAGCCATTGAAGAAATCTTCCAGAAGGCAGGTTTTCCTGAAAACATCTTCAAAACCTTATTGATAAGTTCCTCCGAGGTAAATGACGTTATCGCTAACGATAAAGTGAGAGCGGTAACACTCACAGGAAGTACTCCTGCAGGCAAATCCGTAGCGGCAAAAGCAGGAGAAATGCTAAAGAAAACTGTACTTGAACTAGGTGGTAGCGATCCATACGTGGTTTTAGCAGATGCCGACCTTGAAAATGCAGCAGAAGTTTGCGTAACCAGCCGCCTGATAAATGGCGGACAAAGCTGTATTTCTGCTAAAAGGTTTATCGTAGAAAGTGCTGTGAAAGAGCAGTTTGAAAGCCTGGTAGTAGATAAAATGAAGGCCAAGAAAATGGGTGACCCATCAGAAGAAAGCACAGACCTTGGGCCAATGGCTAGAGAAGACCTTAGAGATGAATTACATAAGCAGGTATGCGATAGTGTAGATGCTGGTGCAAAATGCCTTACAGGAGGTGATATACCGTCAGAAGGAGGCGCTTACTATCCGGCTACAGTACTTACTAATGTGAAGCCCGGAATGCCCGCTTATGACGAGGAGTTGTTTGGACCAGTGGCCTCGATTATAGAAGCTAAAGATGAAGCAGATGCAATTAGAATTGCCAATGATTCAGAGTTTGGCCTCGGAGCGGCTGTTTTTACAAAAGACAAAGCGAAAGGAGAGAGGATCGCTGAAACTGAATTGGAAGCTGGTTGTTGTTTTGTAAACACCTTTGTAAAGTCAGACCCTAGATTGCCATTTGGAGGCATTAAAGATAGTGGCTACGGCAGAGAGCTCGGACCTTACGGAATAAAGGAATTTGTAAACATTAAAACCGTCTATGTTCAATGAGGATGAATCTGAGAATCATCTTTTCTTCAATAATATTTGTAATAGCATTTCAAAATACCTGGGCACAGACTGATAGTGTCCAGGTCACCAAAAAAAGTGGCACAAAACCAATTTTGTTAAAGTAGCGGGTGTCCCAATTGGCCTTACTGCTTTAGGTCTTTATGCCGCATCAGATCAGGCCATCTTCAGTAGATATGATGCTAAGAACGTAGTGGATGACGGCTTCCCCGACTTTAGCTCTAATTTGGACGACTTTATGCGCTATGCGCCGCCAGCCACTGTGTATGGCCTGGACTTGCTCGGAGTTAAAAGTAAACATTCATTTCGAGATAGAACGTTTATTTTCGTAAAGGCCAACGTATTGGCTTTAGCAATAGCCTTTCCTTTAAAAGGACTTACTAAAGTCCGTAGACCTGATGATAGTAATTCAGCTTCATTCCCTTCTATTCATACTACTCAAGCTTTTGTGGGAGCTACGTTTATGCATAAAGAGCTGGGCTACAAGAGTGTTTGGTATTCAATAGGTGGATATACAGTGGCTACCGCTACTGGTGTTTACAGAATATTGAACAACAAACATTGGCTTTCTGATGTACTTGTTGGCGCGGCAGTGGGTATATTCTCTACTAATCTGGTGTATCTTACTCATCACTATAAAGGACGCAAGGAGAAGAAATTCTCATCGGTATTTGCTCCGTCTATTTATAAAGGTAGTTATGGGATGTCTTGCACCATTTTTATACACTAATGAGGAGTATCATACACAACGATGATAATGAATATTATTAGAATACTTGTTGTAAGCCTTATTAAGTAAGGCTTAAGGCGTATTGGTACGGTTTTTTAGTCTTTTCCTTAAAAAAAAACTAAATAATACCAATGCAAAGAACAATTTTACTATTTCTACTATCCATATTTATTCTTATTCAACCAACCCAAGCCCAAAGAACAGAAGAAGACTCTCCCTATGAAGTAATCGAAGCACTTGAGATACCGCTGGCAATAGTCGGAGCTGGCTCTACAGCCTATGGGTTTTATCTGCTCAACCAAAAATCTGGATCTGACTCGCTTACCATTGCTAACCTTAATATCAATGAAGACGTCATCAAGTTTAATAGGCACGGAGAACCGAGATATAGCGAAAAAGCCAGTAAGCAAAGTGATCTCCTGTTTTATGGATCATTTCCAATACCATTTTTAATGCTTCTTGACAAGAATATCAGAAGAGACGCCGGTCGTATAAGCATCATGTATGTAGAAGCGCTAGGTCTTACAGGTACAATCTATTCTATGACCGCCTCACACGTAGATAAATACAGACCTTTGGCCTATTCACCCGACGCCCCTATGAGCGAGCGGATGTCTAGCAAAGCCAAGAACTCATTTTATGGAGGTCACCCCACTATTACCGCTACATCATTATTCTTTGTGGCTAAGGTAGTGTCTGATTATTACCCTGATAGAAAAGGATTACATTGGGTGCTTTATACTGCCGCAAGTGTGGCTACTTTGGGTAATGCCTATTTGAGGTATAGGGCGGGAAAACACTTTTTAACTGATCTTATGATAGGTATTCCGATCGGTACACTAAACGGTATATTGGTGCCACAAATTCATAAAGTGAAAAATGTGAATATGGATAAGATCAATAAGCTATCATGGAAAGTATTTACAGGTCAAGCTCATGGAATATCACTGGCATATAAGCTGTAATACCTAACTTCTAGATTTATAATTATAAGTAAAAACAAGAAAGGTGCACCATCTGGTGCACCTTTCTTGTTTAGTTATTTCTTAGGGCTTTTATAAGCTCCTCCTTGTTCATTGTACTTCTTCCTTCAATACCTATTTTTCTGGCCTGTTTCATCAGGTCTTCCTTAGTTCTCTCTTCGTAGGGTTTAGCTTTTCCTCCTTTTTCACCGGAGTTTTCAGTGTTGGCTATTCGAGCAGCTTTTTGCTTGCTCATACCTTGCTTTCGAAGCTCTTCGTATTGTTCGTCGTTCTTAATTGACGGTCCATGATCTTTGCTCATAATTCTGTGTTTTGGTAATCAGAATAATACATCAAAAGATCATGCCATTCGGAAGGTATTTATTTTATGTCAGTTAACTTTTTTACTTCGTTCTTCAGAGTTTCCAGATTGTTTTCGAGCTTTTCTATTCTCTTAGCATCCACTAAGCCAGATTCTACGAACACAGAGGTGATTTTAGCCTCTATTTTCCATATTTCTGATACTTTCTTATCTTGAATGCTATAGGTTTTGAATTTGCTGTTATCACTCTTTAGTATGAAAAGGCTTTTATCATTTTCATAAAAATAAACCCTCTTAGCAGCTATTCCATCTGATGTTACTATTACGCATAGCGTTCCGTTCTCAATTCTGGTAGGATCTTCCACATGTGAGCAGATAACTATCTCTCTAGGGTAGATAGTTGGGATCATACTTTCTCCCTCAATCTCAAATAGACGATAGTTGCCATTTTGATATCCCGGAATCTTATAAACATCTAGTGTCTTGAGGTACTCAGGGTTATTATAACCACCTATATAGCCTGCGTGGGCTTCTTCTTTTACCAGTGGTATAATGCTATCACCTTCATGAACTAGCTCAATTGATACTTTTTCATTTCGCCTGTCTGCCGTTGCGTCATCTTCATCCTCCTCTTGCTGAAAAATATCTCCATTGCCGTTAACCAGCCAGTTGCAATTAACGTTTAACTCATTACTGATACTTCTTAGGGTATCTAGCGAAATCTGAGATTTACCATTCTCTATTTGAGATAAGGCGCCTTGAGAAATATTGATTCTTTCAGCAAACTTTACCTGCGACATTTGCAATAACTCACGTAACATAGTTACCCTTTCAGGCTGAAATTTGCTTTCTCTCATAGAATATTACTTATGTAATAGTAAAAAATCATTATTAACGTTGTAATAGTACTATCAATTTAATATATTGCTTGATGATTATCTAACCTTAGGCAACATTGTTTTTAAAAAACTTAATAACCTGCCTTAAACCACTGATAAATGGTAAACCTTACATCCCTAATTATTGCAGAGGATGATGCGGACGATAGATTGCTCATTGAGGATGCCATGAATGATAATGACATTCCCAGTGATTGCATCGAGTTCGTTGACGACGGTGACAAACTTATAGAGAAGCTGGCGGAGTTTAAAGATAAACCTGTTATAGTTTTCCTTGATTTGAATATGCCGCGTAAGGATGGCAGACAAGCCTTAAAAGAAATAAAGGAAGAGGATCAATTCAAGCACATTCCGATCATAATCTTTTCAACATCATCTAACGAGGAGGATATTAAAACATCATATAAGCATGGTGTGAATACCTACTTTACAAAGCCTTCAAAGTACAGTGAGTTGGTAGAAATTATAGCCACAGTAAAATCTTACTGGTGGGATAAAGCCTCTTACATCTGCTAATCATCACTATTTAAAAGCTGATAAAAGCTTTCAGCAAGTACTTCTATATTCTTAAGTCTCTGGTTGAATATTTCAATGTGTTTTTGACCATATTCGGCATAAATCTCCTCAGGGTATACTGAAAAGGCTTTGCTAATAATAGTAGGGGTGAGCTGCTCTTTAATCTGTCGTGCCTGATATAGGAAATCATCTTGACTCACTGAAGATAATATCTTCAAGTCAAGCTCTTTAGAATTCTTCATGAGACCTGAAACGTCGTCATATTCAGGGTTATATGACTGGAATTTGTGGTTTATGGCTAGGGCAAGATGATTCAGAATGCCATCATCAAATTTATAAAAGGCCATATCTCTATCCATGGGGATTGGCTTAGCCATATTTCCTGTTTTAGTTTTGATAAACGCCCAGGCCCATTGTCCGCTATGTCGGTCCCAATCACTTACCAGCATATCAAAAAGACGGCATTTGAGGTAGTTCTGTTTATCTATATTAATGGAAGACTGCTGCCAGGCTGCAATCATTTCATCAGTGTCTACTATTTTATAGGCTGTTTCAAAAGTGGGCTTATTGATCCATTCATCACCAGGCTCTTCTTCAATAATCACAGCCCGCCCTGAGAGGTGAATGAGAAAATCATTATGCCAGGTACTATCATAAGGAACAAAATACATTTTTGGACTTGTATGAAGCAAGCCCAAAGCATTCTCTAGTTGAGCGGTAATAATAGCACCAAATGGGTTCAAGGCACTGGCCTGATCTCTAAACATAGGCCTGGCTAAGGAATATTGCATAATAGGAGGGAGTGCCTTGCTCTGATCTTTATTTACAGACCTAATGGTGTAAGCTAACCCGCTTTTACTATTCACATCCGCACTGGTGGTTTGCTGTCCGCCTCCAAGTTTTTGGTAGGTCAATCCGCCTTCAAATTTCGCCAAATCTAACACTGGTAATGAAATGGGCGTGTGCCACATTTTTCTGTAATGTATACCTAGAAACGTTTCGGCAAACTTACTTCTATCGTAAAAGTCTGATATGCTAGTGGTTATGCTATCTCCTAAGCGATGAAGTTGATAAGATTCTCTGGCCTGCTCAAGTCGTGCTTCATTAGAAAAAGCTTTTTCCTCTCGAGAGTTAAAAACATTGGGAACAATAAATACAACAATTAAAAGTATGATAATGAAGAGGGCGAAGCCTCTAATTCCTTTTCTCATTTGCGCGGTCCGAATAGTATTAAATTAGTTCACATATATTAACACGCATAGGAGCCATATGTTATTGTCATTAATACTCTAAAATATAATGCTGTGGCTTTAGGCCAGTCTTAAAAAATACTAGTCCGAACTGGAAGATATCGATACTTAACGTCACACCTTTAGCCATCTTAATCTCATTCCATGCTGCTTCCATTTCTTTAGACCAATGAATGTCATCAAAAATAATACAGCTACCTTCGTGTATATGTGATTTTAAAACCTCGAAGTACTGAAGAGTAGGGGTATAGCTGTGATTAGCATCTATAAATGCCATGTCAATAGGCTCAGATATGGCGCCGGTTAAAGTCTGGTCAATATTACCAGTAATCAGATCGATATTCGTGGCTTTTTCTTGCTTGAAGATGTCGAGAGCGTAATTGCTTAACGCCTTATCACCTTCCAGTGTAATTACTTTTCCTTCAGTAGCCTTGCTTAAATAAAGCGTATTAAGCCCGATAGAAGTACCCAGCTCAAGGATGTTATTGGCCTTTAAATGTTTAATAAGGCGATATAGGAGTTTAGAATATTTTGGCTTGGTAGTGCCGTTAGTGGCAATCTGAGAAATACTCCTCACGTTACTCTTTGCCACTTGAGATCCTGATCCAAAATCAGTGACCTTAATTTGTTCTGAACTCTTTTTACAGGTTTTCCTTAAATGCTTTAATTGATCAAAGTCCTTATACTTTTCTTTATTTAGAAAAACATTGCTATAAAGATCAAAAATAAAAGGTGGTTGTAAAGAGTGCTTGCCTTCTGCTTTAAGCCAATAATCCAGGTAGCTAAAAACCTGGTGCAACTTATTTGAATTCAATTAATTCAGTTTAAACGGCGCTATCATATGAAACTCAGGTATCGCTACTTCGAACCTATGGCCATCTACAATTCTCTCCATAATGAACACACCCCACATCTTACCAATGCCGGATTTAAGATTACATCCAGAAACATATTGATGATACTGGGTAGGCTCCATGATCGGTTGCTGACCTACTACGCCTTCTCCTTCTACTTCTCTGTTTTTATAACCAGCATCGCTAATGTGCCAATGTCTGCTCAGTAGTTGAATGGTGTTATCATTCTGATTTTCAATGGTTACCCGGTAAGTAAAAACATAATGATACTGACTGGGACTTGAGTATCCGGGCTGATATTCAGCTTCCACGCTCACCTTTATTCCTTTAGTAATTTCTGTAACCATAAGACCCAATTTTATAAAAATTAAACGTATCGGTAATATAAGAAGTTTTAAATTTAAAACTCTAATGAAAATTTTTGAAAAGAATGAATGTAAAAATTGCCGATTCATGGAAAAATAAGTTGAGCCAGGAGTTTGATAAACCTTATTTCCTTGAATTAGTGGAATTTGTGAAGAAAGAATATCAACAACACACGGTATATCCACCTGGTAAAGAGATTTTTAATGCCTTTGATCACTGTAGCTTTGAAGATACACGAGTGGTAATAATAGGTCAGGATCCGTATCATGGACTTGGACAAGCCAATGGTCTTTGTTTCTCAGTAAGAGATGGGATACGCAAACCTCCTTCACTGGTAAATATCTTTAAAGAGATCAATGCAGAAACAGGTAAGCCTATACCGGATTCAGGTAATTTAGAAAGATGGGCCGAGCAAGGTGTATTACTTCTGAATGCTACGCTTACAGTTAGGGCAAATACTGCTGGTTCTCATCAAAATAAAGGTTGGGAAGAGTTTACTGATGCTGTAATCAAAACGGTGTCAGAGGAGAAAGATGGGGTAGTGTTCTTACTTTGGGGTTCGTATGCCCAAAATAAGGGCAGCATTATAGATGAAAATAAACACTGCGTTTTAAAATCAGCGCACCCTTCACCATTTGCAGCGCACAGAGGTTTTTTTGGAAATGAACATTTCAATAAAACCAATGAATACCTTCAGGCTAAAGGCAAGCGGGTAATTAACTGGTGATAAAAATGGTGATAAAAAAAAGGCTGGCTCAAAAGTAGTTTCAAACTGAATTCTACTTTTGAGCCAGCCTCTTTTTTATCTTTTTTATTGATTACTCAATCAAATTGAAGAATCTGCTCCATCTGATTTTGCTAAAGAAGCTCTTATTAGGATCTAATGATAACCAAATAAAGAAACCTTTACCTACTATGTGGTCTTCTGGTACAAAACCCCAGTACCTAGAGTCAAGGGAGTTATGTCGGTTATCTCCCATCATAAAGTAGTAGTTTTGATTAAAGGTATATTTAGTCACTTCTTTACCGTCAATAAACAGTTTCCCGTATTCTATTTTAGCGTCGTCATTATGATCATAGAGAGTTATAGCATCTCCATAGATAAGAAGATTTTTCTTGTTGATATCAATAGTCTGACCTTCTGCAGGTATCTGAATAGGACCATACCAGTCTCCGTTCCAAGGGAATAGCTCCTCGTTCTTAGGGAAAATTTGGGAATTCCATTCGCCTTTTTGTTGAGGGTTAAATTCAGAGATATCAGTGATGAAGTTAAGTTTTTGTAAAGCATCTACCTGATCATTAGTCAAGTACATGAGGTATGAGCTATTGTTACCTTGATTAGATAAATCCAGATTATATTCTTCTGCAATTCGTTCACTTATGCCATTTTTAGACTGTACAATGTAATCGTACTGCATTTCTTCTGGGTTATCCAGTGGCTTATCATTTACTATTACCTGTTTGTTTTCAATTTTCAGCACATCTCCAGGTAAACCCACACATCGCTTAATGTAGTTGGTTTTTAAATCTACAGGGTAATCAATGCCATCATTAAGTGAAATGGGGGGCACATTAAATACAACTACATCACTTCTTTTTACGTGGCTAATGCCCGGAAGTCGATATTGTGGAAGCTGAATAGCATCAGAATATGAAGGGATGTCAGTACCCCATATCTTCTGATGGGTAAGAGGAACCTGAAGCGGTGTGGCCGGAGTTCGGGTACCGTAGTGGAACTTGCTCACAAATAGGAAATCTCCTACAAGTAATGATTTTTCCATAGATGGGGTAGGAATAGTAAAGGCTTCCATAAATAACCATCTGATAAGGGTAGCTGCAATTACAGCGAAAACAATAGCATCAAACCATTCCCTGGCTTTGGTTTTCTTCTTTTTCTCTTCTTGTTTCTTTTGCCAGAATTTCCAGTTCATTCTCGTATGTATTTTATTCTTCTGCTCTTAATAGTGCCTTGAGCAACTAGTTTATTACAGAATAGTTGAATTCTTTTTTAAATATCCAGGAAGTCATCCATTGAAAGGACTCCTTCTTTACCTTGTATCCACTCAGAAACCAATACCGCTCCCAGTGCAAATCCTTCTCTTGAATGAGCAGTATGCTTTATTTCAATGTCATCGATGGGAGAGGAGTACTTCACAGTATGAGTACCAGGTACTTTATCTTTTCTTAGTGCTGTGATATGAAGCTCACTATCATTTTCACTAGGATCTATAGTCCAGGCTTTTTTGTTTTGATTGTTATCTAAAATACCTTCAGCTATAGAGATGGCAGTACCGCTTGGAACGTCTTTCTTTTCAGTATGGTGTATTTCTTCAATGGAAATATCATACTCTTTATACTGCTCCATAAGTTCCGCGAGGTATTCATTCACTTTAAAGAATACGTTTACTCCTATACTGTAATTAGAAGCATAAAAGAAGGCCCCCTTATTGCTTTCACATAGGCGCTCTATCTCAGGTTTTTGCTCTAGCCATCCTGTAGTTCCGGATATGGCAGGTATACCATTTTCCATGCAGTATTCCAGGTTGTCATACGCTGCATCTGGCTGACTGAACTCTATGGCTACATCTGTATTGCTACCATTAAAGTCCTCAAGGTCAGCTAAATTATCATCGTTTATCTTTCCTACTATCTCGTGGCCACGCTTTAAAGCTATTGCTTCAATAGCCTTACCCATTTTACCATAGCCTAATAAAAGAATTTTCATTTTAGAATTTAAATTTTAAGGATATTCCTGCATTGTTACCAATGTAGGGAGAGTTTTCAAAAGATGGCTCTATTGAAACTTTTAATTCAGGATTAAGGTCAAACTCTTTAAGATGTGCATCTATATGAGCATCTGCTATTTGTAGCAAATATAGCACTCCCGTCATAATAAGGTAGAAGTCTCTCTCTCTTCTTGTTTTATCAATATTACTTCTCACATTGGTTTCACTACCATATTTGGAGTTGTAATTAGAATCATTGAGTATTTTAAATAGCTCTTCTCTCTGCTGCTTGTATAAGTTATCATAAAAGTTCACAGCATAGCCCAAGCCAATAAAACCACCATAAACGAATGGTAGTTTCCAATATTTTTTGTTGTAAATCTGACCAGCTCCTGGTAGTACGGCGGCATAGAGGGAGGCTTTTCTAGGTACGAACTTATGAGCGTAGGTTTCTATTTCCTCTATCTCTACGTTTTCGTTGCCTTCAATAAGCTCTATGGGGCCTTCAGTGTGGGTGGTATCTCTCATCTGGGAAGGTGGTGTAAGCTGTGCATGTGCAGCACTTCCCAGACAAGTGATTAATATTATTAAAAGGACATTTTTCATTTATACTTCTAAAATATCCAAGATGCGGTTTAAATCATCTATGGATAAGAAAGGTATTTTTATTTCTCCTTTTTTACCATCTGATTTAACCTGCACCTTGGTGCCAAAATGAGATGTTAATTTGGACTGAAGCTGAACAATTTCCTTGCCATTTTCAGGTTCCTCTTTAGGAGCTTTTTCTTTTTGCGCGCTGTTTAAAGACTGTCTTACCAGCTCTTCCACTTTTCTTACAGAAAGATCTTCAGCAATGATCTTTTTAAAGATATCAAGCTGTAAATCAACATTTTCTATAGTGATAAGTGCTCTGGCATGTCCCATAGAGATTTTTTTATCTCTTAAGGCTGCCTGAATATCTGGTGGAAGTTTAAGAAGACGAAGGTAGTTATTTACAGTGGTTCTGTTTTTTCCTACTCTGTCACCTAACTCTTCCTGCTTTAATTCACATTCACTCAATAGCCTTTGATAACTCAAAGCTATCTCTATAGCATTAAGGTTTTCACGCTGAATGTTTTCAATAAGTGCCATTTCCAGCATCTGCTGATCATCAGCAGTTCTGATATAGGCCGGCACTTTTTCGAGTCCAGCTAATTTAGAGGCTTGAAATCTTCTCTCACCACTTATTAGCTGATATTTATCGGCAGAAAGCTTTCTAACCGTAATAGGCTGAATGATGCCTTGTACTTTTATAGAGTCAGAAAGTTCCTGTAATGCTGTCTGATCAAAATGGGTTCTTGGCTGAAATGGGTTGGTTTCTATATGCTCAACCTTTATTTCATTAATAGAACCTACGTTAGAAGGTGCTTCAAATTGCTTCTCCGTACTCTCTCTGGCAGGAGAATCTTCCAATAATGCTCCTAGTCCTCTCCCTAATGCGTTTCTTTTTTTCATTGGTTTCTTTGCCATACCCGATCCTAATTAATTTTAGATCATGCCATTTTTCATCAAGATCTCCTTAGAAAGGTTTAGATAGCTGATAGCTCCTTTACTCTCGGCATCGTGCGCAATAGCAGGAACACCGAAACTTGGAGATTCACTTAACTTGATGTTTCTTGGAATTATTGTGTCAAACACAATTTTTTTGAAATGAGTTTTTACCTCTTCCACTACCTGATTAGAAAGTCTCAAACGAACATCATACATAGTAAGTAAGATACCTTCTATTTCAAGAGCAGGGTTCAGTCTGGTCTGGATAATCTTAATAGTATTTAGGAGCTTGCCTAAACCTTCAAGAGCGAAGTACTCGCACTGTACAGGTATAATTACTGAGTCAGAAACGGTTAAAGCATTAATAGTGATAAGACCCAAAGAAGGAGAGCAGTCAATAATAATGAAATCATACTCTTCTTTTACCTCTTTCAGAGCATCTTTCATTCTTTCTTCACGACGCTCAATATTTACCATTTCCACTTCAGCACCAACAAGGTCTATGTGAGAAGGTAAAATATCCAGGTATTTAATATCGGTTTCACTTATGGCTTCTTTAACATCAATGCCGTCTACCATACACTCATAGATACTAACTTCAACTTCTTTAGGGTTTAGTCCCACACCGGAAGTGGAGTTAGCCTGAGGGTCTGCATCTATTACAAGAGTCTTGAATTCTAGTGCAGCTAAACTGGCAGCAAGGTTGATAGCAGTAGTGGTTTTACCCACACCACCTTTTTGGTTCGCAATGGCAATTACTTTACTCATTAATAGCTTCTAAATTAAAAAATTTAACCAATCTACGATCGTTTAGAGTATACCACTCTTGGTTGCGAAAGCTGGTGTACAATAAACTGAATGACCTTATTAAATAAACTGAGCAATGCTTAGAACTAAATAAGCTTCATTCTGTTTCTGATTTTGATTAATCAGGATTACAAAGATATAAGTTTAATTGAATTATGTAAGTCCAGAGACCCAGCTCTACCAAAGAATTAAAAAAGGCCCTTGATTACAAGGGCCTTAGTGCGATTTTTGCTAATTATTTTTTCTTTTTTGTCTGCTGTTGCTGACTGGCCTTCATCGCTTCTTCCAACCTAAGTTTGAAGGATGATTTCTTCTTATTAGCATTCTTTTTCTTATTCTCTTCCATGATCACTCTGATCTTATCTTCATCAACAAACTTTCTAATTAGAGCTTGCTGTCCGAATGTTACCAGGTTAGAAACAAAATAATAAAAACTTAATGCAGCAGGATAAGAGTTAAGCACAAACATAAAGATCACAGGCATGAAATAGGATACCGTTTTCATAGGTCCTTGTACCGAACTCACTTGCTGGTTAGACCAGGTATAAAGTATAGTAGACATGGTCATTAATAGCACGAATAAACTTACATGATCACCATAGAATGGTATCTGGAACGGCAAGTGTAAAATGCTATCATATGTAGATAAATCGTCGGCCCATAAAAAGCTCTTACCTCTTAACTCAATAGATTGAGGGAAGAATGTAAACATGGCAAACAAGATAGGCATCTGTAGTAACATTGGAATACATCCACTTACTGGACTCACACCAACTTTAGAATATAACTTCATCTGCTCCTGCTGAGCTTTAGTCATATCATCACCGTGCTTTTCTTTGATTTCATCAAGCTCCGGCTTCAATACTTTCATTTTAGCCATAGATAAGTATGACTTGTAAGAAAGTGGTGAAAGTACAAGTTTGATAATCAACACCATAATAATGATGATGATACCATAATTGCTCAAAAAGCTGCTTAAAAGATCAAATAAAGGAATAATTACAAATCTGTTTATCCACTTCATAGGAGGAAAGCCCAAGTACAGATTGCTTTCAAACTCCTCCGTTACATCTTTTAATACATGGTAGTCATTTGGTCCGAAGTAGTAGGTGAAGTTACCATTATCTCCAGTTAGGCTTGCTAAAGGAATAGAAGCTTCCACGCTAGCAAATTTCACTGTTGATGAATCAGACTCATCAAATGATGTTTCAAATTTGGCCTTACTAAAATTCGAATTTTCGGCTATAATACCAGATACGAAAAACCTTTGTTTGATCGCAAACCACTTTACAGCTTCTTCAATATCTTCACTTTCTGTTCCACTCGCCCTGGCGCTTAGTTCATCAAAGTCTTCGTCGCCAGTAAAGTAAGTAATCGTAGTATTATTTCTACTTTGTTTTAGATCCTTCTCCTGACGCTTTAAATGGTCATTCCATTTATAAGTAAGCGTACCATTTGCATCGGTATTTAAACCATTTAGTTCAAGCTTATATTTCACCTGATATGAATCTGGCACTAATGTATATATGTGCTTAACAGATCGGCCACCAGATAAATTTAAGGAATAAGCTACAGAGCTATCACCCTGAGGCTGAGCTTGATAATAAAGCGAATTAAGATCAATTACTCTACCTTCCGCAGTTAATACTTGAGAGAACTTGTTACTCTGCTCATCTAATAAGGTTACAGGACCATCTTCGTTATCTTTAAAGTCTTTAAGAACAACTTTGCTGATGATACCACCTTTGGTAGAGAAGCTTACTTTTATTTTTTCGTTTTCTAGTGTTGTAGATTCACTTGTACCAGAAGCACCTTGAGCGAAAGCGCCATATTGCTCCTGATATTTTAAATTCTTAATTGAATCATTTTCCTCTACAATCTCTGTGTTTTCAGTTATTGTTTCAGCAGGTTTTTTCACTACTACCGAATCGCTCTGTAACTGCTCATTGTTAGCTGTTGGTTCAGGGGCAAAAAAGTAAAAATAGCCCACTAACAATAAGGCAATTAATATCAAACCTGTTGCTTGATTTCTATCCATTTCTTAAATAAAAATTAGTTTTTTGAATTCTTCGCTTTCTTATGATCTAAAGCAGCGGCCACAAATTTAACAAATAATGGGTGAGGATTAAGCACTGTGCTTTTTAATTCTGGATGGTACTGCACTCCTACAAACCATTGGTGGTCTTTTAACTCTACAACTTCTACTAAGCCAGTATCCGGATTTATACCTGTAGCTAGTAAGCCAGCTTTTTCCATGTCTTTTAGATACTTGTTGTTAAACTCATATCTGTGACGGTGACGTTCGCTAATTTTGCTTTTCCCGTATACCGAATGAGCCTTACTGCCTTTTTTAAGATCGCAAGGATAAGCACCAAGCCTCATAGTTCCGCCCATATCTACAATTTTCTTCTGCTCCTCCATTAAATCTATGACAGGGAACTTAGTTTTATCGTTAAGCTCAGTAGAGCAGGCACCGTCTAATTTTAGTACGTTTCTGGCAAACTCCATAACGGCACATTGCATGCCTAAACAGATGCCGAAGAATGGAATATTATTTTCTCTTAGGAAACGTATGGCCTCTATTTTACCCTCCATTCCTCTTTCACCAAATCCAGGAGCCACTAATACTCCGTCTAATTTTTCAAGTACAGAGGCACTGTTTTCTTCGTTGATGGTTTCAGAAGAAATATATTGAAGATCTACACGACACTCATTGTGAGCTCCCGCATGAATAAAGGCTTCTACTATTGATTTGTATGCATCAGGCAGCTCTACGTATTTTCCAACTAAGCCAATCTTTACCTCGTCAGTAGGGTTTTTGAGTTTCCCTAAGAATATTTTCCACTGATCTAAATTAGGCTCAGTTTTGTTAGGCATTTTTAATTTGGCCAATACCCTCTCCGCCAGCTTTTCTTTACGCATAAGCAAAGGCACATCATAGATAGTTTCAGCATCAAGTGCCTCTATTACAGAGTTAATATGCACGTTGCAGAAAAGCGCCAATTTTTTTCTTATTTCTACGGGCAATCTCATTTCTGATCTACAAACCAGTATGTCTGGCTGAATACCAGCTTCTAATAATTGCTTAACCGAGTGCTGAGTAGGTTTAGTTTTTAATTCTTTGGCTGCGCTAAGGTAGGGGATAAGTGTAAGATGGATTACCAGGAAATTATTAGTGCCTACGTCCCATTTTACTTGCCTTACAGCTTCAATAAATGGCAGAGACTCAATATCACCAACGCAACCACCTATCTCAGTGATCACAAAATCGTAATCACCACTCTCACCAAGAGAATAAATGTTTCTCTTAATCTCATCAGTAATGTGAGGTACCACCTGTACCGTTTTACCTAAATACTCACCTCTTCTCTCTTTAGTGATCACATTATTATAGATGCGACCTGTTGTAATGTTATTAGCTTGTGAAGTAGGAGTATTTAAAAATCTTTCATAATGGCCTAGATCAAGGTCAGTTTCTGCTCCATCATCAGTAACATAGCATTCTCCATGTTCATATGGATTTAACGTACCCGGATCGATATTAATGTATGGATCGAGTTTTTGAATAGTTACTTTAAAACCTCTGGCTTGTAGTAATTTACCAAGAGATGCTGAAATGATACCTTTTCCTAAAGAAGATGTTACCCCACCGGTAACAAAGATGTACTTAGCTGTGGCCATAAGTATGTTAAAATGTTGCGATAAAACTTATGGGATACAAAGGTAAAGTAAAAGCCTTAATAAGGTAGTAAACAGATAGAAATTTACTTAAAAAATATGAATCCACTGAACACTTGAATTACGTAAGTGTTTGACGGTAATATTATTGATAAATAATAGCGGAATAGTTACATGGTTACTTAACTGGGCTAATATTTATTAAAATATTAGCAGACATATATGAATATATATTAAGTTTGCTTATTTTGAAAACTGATCTTCTTATAACGCGATACTCTAATGCTTATTTTTTTAAAGCGTGACTATTTTTTTGGCTTTATAATTTCTGTTCTTCTTTTCTTCAGTCCAATGGCTGCAGTCTTTGGACAAACAGGAACTTGTGCCGACGCTACTGACTTTGGTGTAATAAATAATACATCACTAAACTGTGGTGGTGATAACATCACCAGAACAGTTACAGCTAACAATACTTCAACAAGTCCTTGGACTGCATCTGATAATATTCAAGCTACCATATTTTGGGATGATGGGTCGCCCAATGACATTGTTACTTTAACATTTCTAAATGCGGCGATTGGTTGGACGGCGACAATTAACCATACATATCCTGATAATGGACTTACTTGTGAGTATAATGCGAGAGCTCAATTAATAGTTAACGGAACTACTTGTACAGGTTCAGATGTTAATGACCCCTTTGATGTAATTGTTTACGATGAATTAGATAACCCTAATGTAGGTACACATGATATTAATCATGTACCAACCACAGCAGGAGCGGAGAATCCATCAACGCTGGAAGTTGACATCTGTGAAGGAGATACGGATAGAATTAGATTAAGAGACAATAGTACATACAACTGTACTATGCCTACATTAAATAACCCACCTACAGATTCAAGGAATAAAGAAGATCGTTGGATTCAGTTTGTGTATGGTACTAATGAAACCATTACGGGAGATGTAACTATTGGAGGTGTTGTGGTATCCTCTTTTCCCTATTTTGGAGAAGTAATTCACATTGGTGATAACACGGCAAATCCTTTAAATGATGAGACATTAAACATAGAAATGCCCGCAACTGCTTTGGCGGGTGAATTTTTTGAAGTTACACTAAGAAGCTGGAACATATGTAATCCATATGACAATAATCCGGATGATGGTAACAAGTATGATCCTGTAGGTGGTGTATTTGATCCTACCGTAGAACCTATTTTTGGATCTTTTCCTTTGGCTTCAGAAGCTCCGGTAACCACAACTCAAAATATTAGGATTATTAACAAGCCTCCGTTGGCGAATGCGAATAGTCCGGTGATTTGTTTGAATACGGATTTATCTACAGTAGAATTTCAAATTACGGGCGGTAATCTTTCTCAAAGTACAGAAATCAGATGGTACGATGCTGATCCTAATGCAGGAGGGGTACTTCTAAATAATCCTTACGGAAATAATAGCAATGCATACCCTGCCAATGCTGGTAACTTGGGTATAAACAACTCTGTACCAGGGAGTACTTCCATTTGGGCTACCTATATACAAGGTGCTAGTAATGATTGTGAAAGTGATCCTGTTGAAGTAACGCTTACTATCAGAGATGATTTGGCTGATCCTACAATAACTACTTCCACACCTTTAGTTTGTGATGGAGAGACCAATGTATCCTATCAAATTGCCGCAGCACCGCCAGCAGGTGCTAAGTATGTATGGTCTCTTGGTGGTGGTGACGTAAGCTTTGTTGGAGGTGTAAACGAAGGTCAAAATGTGCAACTCGACTTCAATACAGGTGTAGCAGCAGGAACTTCGACTAACAGAACCTTATTAGTAAGAACTGAATACATCAGTGCTCCGTCATGTCCCTCTGACTTTACGACATTAGATATCACCATCAGTGGAGGCCCAAGAGCAGTTCACTCTGGTGATGTAACTGTTTGTGCCGGTAACCCCGCAGCAGATATTGACTGGACAATAGCCGGTGATGGTCCATTTGATTTCACTTATGAAAAGGATGACGGAACCACCGTGACACCAGTAGTTGTGACTGGTCATAATTCTAATACCTTCACAATTTCTCCAGGAGCACCTTCCGTGGAGACCAGTTATGAAATTATAACCATGACTGATGCCAATGGATGTACTAATACTGCCGCTGATTTAGGCGGGAAGGCATTTGTGAGGATAGGTACTACACCACCTACAGTTGATGGCATATCAGTTGAACCAGCAGTGTGTGATGATGGTGGGGCAACTGCAGTTCCGAGAGTTATCGTCGATTTGGATTTGCCAGCTGGCGAAAATATTGAAGTGAATTATACCATAGACGGTGGTAGTGTAATAAACAGGGTATTTACCACTAATGCTAATGGAGAAATATTTATAGACGCAACTTATGCTGATCTAGGAAATACCCCGGGAACATATGTTTTTGATATCATCAATCTGGAGGAAGTTTCTTCGGCCTGTAATGTGCCTATTAACCAGCCTTTTAATGTTATAATTAATGCTCGTCCTGCGGCTCCTTCTAATCCTCAGGATGGATTAGCTTGTTCCCCTGATGTTCCCACAGCTACTATTCAGGTGGATGCTCCGGCTCCAGGCGAAACTATTAATTGGTTTTCTACATCTACAGGTGGTGTTTCTATAGGAACAGGAAACATTTTTACTCCTGGTGCTGCTGGCGTATACTATGCAGAGAATAGTAATGCAAATTGTGTTAGTGCTAGTCGTACTGCAGTTACATTATACGAAGATACGCCGCCATCTGCGGCAGATGCAGGTACTACACCGGCTCCTTTTTGCGAATCCTTTTATAACCTTGCTGCGGTAGCACCTGCTTCAGGTAGAGGCAGTTGGTCTGTAGATGGCTTACTTTATGCCGAGAATTTTACAGGGATGGTTGACGGTGTAATAGTTGATCATGATCTATATGGCTGGGACAGACAGGTGAACGTGGCGTCATTTACAGGTCCTGATAGTTATTTTGAGGTACGTGGCCAAAGAATGACAGGTAGAGATACCAATGATGAAGTTGTCTGGGTGTCTGATCCTATAGATGTTACAGGAGTTCCGAGTATAGATTTCTCAATGAACGTATCTCAGTCAGGTGATATGGAAGGTACAGGTACCGGAAGAGATTATATTGGTGCCTATTACTCAATTGATGGAGGTACA
The DNA here is from genome assembly GCF_021389935.1 of Fulvivirga ligni. Taxonomy (NCBI): domain Bacteria; kingdom Pseudomonadati; phylum Bacteroidota; class Cytophagia; order Cytophagales; family Fulvivirgaceae; genus Fulvivirga; species Fulvivirga ligni. The sequence continues at coordinate 4,680,810 of NZ_CP089979.1, read as the reverse complement.
GAGACCCTGATAGGAACTGAACTAGGTGGTAACTTTGGAAGTAGCAATATTTCTGGGACCTATGCTTCAGGAGGTTCATCAATGGTTATAGTTATCAGATTGAAAACCAATGCTAACGATGAAATTATCAATTTTGATAATATTTTAGTAAGAGCTACCGGTACATCTATAAATATTGCCGATGTAAATCAGGCCAGCACAAATATTACGGGATTACCAGTGGGAACTACCACAGTAACCTGGACAGTGACAAGTTTATTAGGGGCTTGTAATCCTACAACTGCCACAGTTGATTTAGAAAGACTGCCACCACCGGCTGTAACTGATCCTGCTCCGGAAGTTTGTGAGGATAATCCCGGTAGTCAACAGGCTGAGGTGGATTTAACAGCTTATAAAGATGCGATTGTAGGAGCAGCTGTGTCTGCTGATAGAGCAATCAGTTATTTCGAAAATGCGGCTAAAACAATATCAGTGGCAGATCCAACTGCTCACATTGTAAACAATACAACTTTAAAGACTGTATACATCACAGTTGAAAATACGCTAACAGGTTGTACTAATAATGGAACTATCACCTTTGATGTGGTTGGACTTCCTTCAGCGAATGACTTAAATGAGGAATTATGCGAAGACGTACTCAACAATGGTCTGGTAGATGATGTAGATCTTACATTTTATGAGGCTGGTATAATTGCTCCAGCGCTTCCTGCTGATCGTACAGTTTCCTGGTTTACTGATCCTAGTTTAGATCCTTCCTTTGCCGTTCCTACTCCAACAGATGTGGATGCAGTGCAGGATGGAGATGTTTTTTATGCATTGGTGGATAACTCAGCAGCAGGTTGTTCAGACGCCGCTCAGATTACTTTTACAGTTAATCCACAACCACAGCTCAATCCTATTCAGGTGGGAGGAGCAACTCCGGCATCTATAACTCTATGTAGAAATGGCACAGATCCAGTGTTCTTTCAAATAAGTGGTTCCTTAAATCCTAGTTCTACATATCAATGGACATTACCTGGCACTGGAGAATTTGTGTTAGAAAGTGGTGCTACTTTAGATAATTTCTTCGTGCCGCTTACATTCCCAACTTCAGTTGCTTCTCCAGGTTTACCTTTAAGCGTGGTAGAAACTACTGTGGATGGTTGTGTTGGTCAACCTAATATTATTGACATTGTAGTTGTAGATATTCCAGCTAAGCCAATAATAGCAGGTAATGATGTGGTTTGTACTTCAGATGAAAATATTACTTATAGAATCAGTAGTCCTGTAGCAGGTTCCTTGTATACATGGGATGTGCCTGGAGCACTAGGTTCTATAATAAGTGGCCAAAATACTGATGAGATTATCGTAGATATTGGTAATACACCTGGTAACTATAATATTACGGTAAGAGAAACTAGTTCTAGTGGATGTATAAGCCCAAGTGCAGATCCTTTCCCAGTTGAAGTATATGCTCAGCCGAAGATGACCTCAGTAAATGCAGTTACTATCTGTAGCGGTGAAGCAGTGAATACCGCTTTAATATTTACCTCAGATATGCCAACTGCAACTTTCGAATGGCAAGTTATTTCTAAATCAGGACCAGTAGGAGGTACGGCGGTAGGAAATGTGGGTACTGGTAATATTACAGACGTTCTCACTAACGCGTCCACTTCTGTAGGCCAGGTTACTTATGAAGTTGTTCCAGTAGGACCTGCACCAGCTACTTGTGATGGTCCGAGTCAGTTTGTATTTATTTCTATTGAGCCTGAGCCTGCGGTTAATGTCGCTGTAGCTGAATCTGTAATTTGTAATGGAGATAATGCATCACTTCAGGTAACAACTCCAACAGTGTCATCAAACCCAGGAGACTTGGTTTTTGATTATGGTTATTCAACTACGGATGCTGCGAATATATCTGGTGCAGGTCTTTTGTCAGGAGCAGATCAACCATTTGGAGTTACGCTTTCAGGAAACTTGGATAATAGTAGTGACGAAGATATTACTGTAACCTACTATTTTGTACCTAAATTAAATGGTTGCGGTACTGGGGATACACTAAGAAGAAATGTTATTGTGGAGCCAACTCCATCAATGGCAATGACTAATAATCAGCCTCGTATTTGTAATGGTGAAAACATCGATATAGATATAACAAGCCCTACAATTCCAAGCGTTCCAGGAGATTTATCATTTGATTATACTACTGTAAGCACAGGAAGTACAAGTGGCACGGCGTTTTATAATGCCACAACTGTGGTGGGAAGAACATTCCCTACTACTTTAAATGGTACTTTAATTAATAATGGTGATCAATATATCACTGTGACCTTTGAAGGAATACCTAAATTAAGTGGTTGCTCAGACGGGGTTGCCGAAAGTACAGATGTAATTGTAGAACCAACACCAAAAGCATCAATTACTAACAATACACTTAATATCTGTAGTAACGATAATATTGATATCATAATCAATTCCCCAACGGTGGTAAGCCCTGGAAGTGTACTTACTTTTGATTATACAACAGTGAGCTCAAACCCAGCTACCATATCAGGTACCGCTTACTCTACAACACCAGTAACGGGGCAGACATTTTTATCCAATCTCACTGGTACATTGATCAATTCAGGTACAGATGATCTTACTGTTACTTTTAATGTAACACCTATGATCAATGGTTGTGCAGCAGGACCAGTGAGTTCAACTACAGTGGTTGTAGAGCCCGCGCCGAATGTGTTTTTAACCAATAATAGTCCTGTGATATGTGATGGAGGATTGGTAAATATTGGAGTAACAACTACTACTAATGCAAGTGATCCATCAAAATTAAAATTTGATGTATCTGTAAGTAGTCCTGATATTACCTCCTTACTTGGGTCAGCCAAGACACCACCTTCAAACAATAGTTTTCCAGGCAGTATCTCAGGTAACCTAATTAATACGAGTAATTCGGCTATCGAAGTAGAATATACGGTTACACCTCGTATTGGCACTTGTCCTGTAGGGGTATCAAAGGTCACGAAGGTGATAGTAGAACCTACACCACAAGCGAACCCTCAAGAATTGAGTAAAGTGGTTTGTGATAATGAGTACTTTGAAATTGATGTGCTTTCCCCAACATCGCCTACCGATATTAATGACTTGGCGTATAAGTATACTGTGAGTAGTGATAATCCTGCAGCTACGGGTGGATCTGCGTTCACAGCCAGAAATAATTTGATATTTGGAACAAATAAAATAGCAGGTGAATTAACTAACTCAAGCAATAGTGTTATTACAGTTACCTTTGAGGTTACACCTACCTTGGCCAATTGTTCTGATGGGCCTAAGCAAATAGTTGAGGTGAAGGTTAATCCAGTCCCTGCTTTGAGTTTGGTTAACAATGCTCCCCTAATTTGTAATGAAGATAATGTTGATATCGCAGTTAATTTAGCTAGTTCAAGTGAGGATGATTCTTTCTATTCATATACTTACAGTGCTACTAGCAGTCCTGTTGGTGCTGTCACAGGTACTGGAATGTCAGGAGGATCAGGTGCTTTTCCGTCATCAAATATTCAAGGTCAACTGATCAATTCATCTGATCAAACGGCTACAGTTACTTATGAATTTATTCCTCACTATGCCGGATGTACGGATGGTGTGGCACGTTATGCTACGGTGCAAGTAGAGCCTACACCAAGTGTGGTAGCGGTAAATAATTCTCCACTAATTTGTTCTGGAGGTGCAGTAGATGTTGTTGTCAGTAGTGTAACGATTCCTTCAGATCCGAATAAGCTTACTTTCAATTATACAGTGACCAGTGATGGTCCTATTGAAGGGTCAGCCTCATCGGGGGCCACTGGAAGAAGTGTACCTTTCAATATTAATGGAACTTTGACTAACCCTGGTAATAATCCTGTTAATGTTACCTATCATATTACACCTCAATTAAGTGGTTGTGCTAATGGGGCTGTTGAAGATGTTATAGTGGTGGTAGAACCTCAGCCGGTAGCTTTGCTTAATAACAGGACTCCTCAAATTTGTACCGGAGGAAATGTTGATATTGAAGTTACCACCCCAGTCAATTCTACTGATCCATCAGATTTATCTTATGATGTTACGGTAGTGGCTAGTGGACCGGGAGTAACCGGAAGTGCCTTCACTGATTTAACAGATGTTCCATTTGGTACCTCTATCACTGGAGATTTAATTAATAGTACTGATGCTGCTATTACAGTTACCTATTCAGTAACACCAAAATTATTAGGTTGCGCCTCGGGGCAGGTGAAGAATACAACAGTGGTTGTTGATCCTTTACCTAAAGCTAATATTACTAATAATGGAATTGATTTGATTTGCAGTGGCGGCAATGTAGATATTGATATTACTTCCCCCACTGTACCAAATATACCTGGTAACCTGGTCTTTGATTACACTGTAACTAGTTCGGTGCCAGGAGTAATCAGTGGATCAGCATTTACAGGTGGCACAGGAAGAGGTTTTCCTCTAAATATAGCAGGTACGCTCATAAACAGTAGTAATGATGTGGTTTTAGTTACCTATAGAGCCACCCCGAGGTTGGCTAACTGTACCAGTGGAGGATTTGTGGAAACTACAGTGGAAGTACAACCGCAACCAGTTCTTAATCCGATTGTAAATACTACTCCATTGATTTGTAATGAGGATTTTGTGTCCATTACAGTAAGTACACCTACTGCTCCAAAAGTGGATGGTGAACTTACCTTTGATTATACAGTAGTAAGTTCAAATGCAGCTGTTACTTCAGGTACAGCTTATAACAATGGTGTAGGAGGTACAGATGAATATATATCTACCACAAATGATTTTGTCATCAATGGTGATTTAATAAATAGTAGCAACGCTTTCGTAACCGTTACTTATACTTTTACACCAAAGATAAATGGTTGTCCTTCTGGTGATCCACAAGTAACTACTGTGCAGGTGGAGCCTACTCCAGAGCTAGCGGTTAATCCTGTTTCGCCATCTCCGATTTCACCTATATGTAGTGGCGATGAGATTAATATACAGATTACTAATCTTATAAATCCTACAGATAGAGCATCATTGACTTTTGATGTAGATGTGCAGTCAACAGATAATCTTGTCACTTCTGGTTCGGCCTTTAACAATGATACTGGATTACCATATCCCGGCAGAATAACTGGTGATTTGATTAACACGGGCAATATACCAGTAACAGTTACATTTACTTTTACCCCTATGTTGCATGGATGTGTTGGGACACCTCAAACTTTAGATATCCAGGTAGATCCATTGCCTGGGGCACTAGCATTGAATGAGGTGGCTTGTTCTGATGTAATTATTAATAGAATTAAGGCCGTTGATCTTACACTTTTAGAGTCTCAAGTTAATACTAATGTAGGAAGTGGTTTTACCATTACCTGGTTTAGAGATTCTTTCCTTAATTCTCAAATAGCTTCACCAACTAATTATACAATGCTTGATGGGGTGCCAGTATATGCTAAGGTGGTGAATGATGCGACAGGTTGTGTAAATTCGGCACCTGTTACATATAGAATTAACCCTAAACCTCAAGTTTCTACAGTTATAACTTACTATGATAATATATATGGTGTTAGCTGCCTGGGTGCAACAGATGGGGAAATACAAGCTTCTACAATAGATGCTATCGGAGCAGTAACTTATGAGTTGCTTGACGCTGCTAAAGTATCCTTAGGTATTACTAATACAGATGGACACTTTACGAATCTGGCAGCGGGTCAATATTTTATCAGCGTAACTGATGCAAATAGTTGTCAAGGTGAAACTATTGCCCCTGTGGTGTTGCTTTCTCCATTTGAACTTTCTGGTGGATTTGTTTACAATGAGCCAGGAGGTATTTGTGCAGGAGATGCCCCTGATAGGTTTACAGAGCTTTCTTCTCCTTTCGGAGGAACTACAGGAGGTGCAGGATATCTTTACCAATGGCAGTTCTCTTCCGACGGGGTTACTTATACTGATATTGCTGGTGCAACTGGAGCAGAGTACCAACATGGTACAATGAACACCCCAGGGACATATTATTTCCTTAGAGAGGTACGTACTCCAAATGGTTGTGGACCTAAATTATCTAATGGTGGTATACCATTGGAAGTGGTGGTAAATACAATTCCTACGGGTACCATTGATATTAAAGATGGTTTGGCAAATTCTGTAAATTCGATCTGTGAGGGATCTCCGTTTATTGTTGAGTTTAATTTTACAAATGGAAGCGAACCATATACGTTTGTATACGAAGACCCACAGGGTGTACAAAGAACGCAACTAGGGGCAGCTACTTCATCAGTATTTATAAATCAGGCTGGTCCAGCGGATGAGGGTACTTATACTTTGGTTAGCGTTACTGATAGAAATGGTTGTACTAGTTATCCTAATGCCACTGCGGTATTGCAGGTTGTTCAACTAGATGCATCGTTTAGCTTCACGGAGTCTTCACCGCAGTGTAGCCCTGCTCAATTTAACTTTAGGTTTGATCAAGAAGCCAATGTTGAATATAGATTTATATGGAAGGATGGTTCACCTGATGAAGTAATACCTGTTTCAGCCACAGATATAACTGGAGTGGTAGTACCTCATACTTTCACCAACGGTTCGACAGATACCCCATATACCTATAATATTACTCTTCAGGCTAGATTTAGCACAGGGGCAAGCACCTGTGTTCAAGAATTTGATAAACCTATACGAGTATATCCTGAAATAATTCCAAATGTGGCTGCAAGTAACCCTATCGTTTGTAGTGGAGATGAATTTATATTCACTAACACGTCATTGGGAGCTAATAGACATGATTGGAGATTAATTGACCCCGTTTCAGGTAATGTACTTGAAACATTCAATGGAAATAATACAAACCTTGTTCCTGTAGGCTGGGAAATAGACAATACCTCATCTTTAAATCCTAAGCCTTATACAGTAGAGTTTACAGGTACAAATGCGACCACCGGATGCTTTGAAACAACAGACTTTACCGTTCAAGTTTACAAGAAAGTGGTACCGGACTTTACTTTTAACTTTAGAGATCCAGGTATATTCCAGGCGGGTTTTATTGATGTAGATTATACGAATACATCTGACCCGATTGATGAAACTGAATTTGAATATTCATGGAATTTCGATGATGGAATGCTATTAGATGATAATGCAACTCCAGTAAATCCATATAGGTATAGCCAGCCTGGTGACAAGCGCGTCACATTGACGGTAAAGAATAATGCAGCACTTGGACTTTGTGATGTCGATGTTACAAAAATCATCAGTATTCCTGTAGAGCCTATAAACCCTGATTTTATGTTATCGGCATTTAATATTTGTAATGGAGCTACAGTTACTGTTACAAATAACACAACTGGTGGTGCTAATAAATTTATCTGGTCTGTTTATGATGGCGAAATGAACGAGCTTTTCAGTCGCATAGATTTGGTAACTCCGGGTGATGTAGATCATTCTGCTGACTTTACCTTCCAGGCGAATGTTCCAGGCATTTATACCGTTAAGCTTGAGGCAATCAATACCTTTACGCAAGAGAGTGAGGAGATAATCAAAGATGATCTACTTGAAATTTATGAGAATCCAAATGCTAACTTCGATTTCAGACCGGATGTGGTATTTGTTCCAGATCAACCATTGTTAACGTTTAACTACTCGCAAGGTGCTAATGAGTATATGTGGAACTTTGGAGACGGTGGTTCTTCTACAGAATTCCAACCGCAGCATCAATATGTATATGAGGGAGATTTTGATGTTACTCTTGTAGCTATTGCTAACTACGGTGAGAAAGAATTGGAAGAAGGACTCTTTGACGTACTTTATTGCTTCGATACGCTAACTCGTACGGTGGAAGCAAAAGATGGCGGTTATACTAAAATACCAAATGCTTTTACGCCTAGCACTTTAGGTCCATCTCCAGATGGTAGAATTCAGAATGAGGTGAACAACGATATATTCCTCCCTATAACCAGAGGAGTAGAGGAGTTCCAAATGTTAATTTTTGACCGTTGGGGTAACCTTATCTTTGAAAGTAACGATCAGACTGTTGGTTGGGATGGTTACAATAGTGATAATAAACTGATGCCAGCTGGCGTCTATGTCTATAAGCTCACGCTTCGTCTTTCGAATGGTGAGCGAACTACAAGAATTGGTGATGTAATGCTTATTCGATAATTTTTTAACATAACATTTATGTATCGATATTTATTAGTGGTTTTTCTGTTAGTGTGTTTGGTGCGGACGGAGTCCAAGGCGCAGGATCCGCAGTTTTCACAGTATTATGCTGCACCGCTGTACTTAAATCCGGGCTTTACCGGAATCACCCCTGAGCATCGATTTGCCGTGAATCATCGTGTGCAATGGCCTAATCTTCCTCAGGCATTTGCCACCTATTCATTTTCATATGAGATGTTTGTAAATGAGTTGAGAAGTGGGATAGGCATTTTGGCTACAACTGATAAAATGGGATCTGCGGGTTGGCGAACCAGTTACGTTGGGCTGTTATACTCTTATAAGGTTCGTTTGAATAAAAATTGGGTATTCTCACCAGGACTTTATTTCTCTTATGGGAATAATGGTATAGATAGATCCAAGCTATTACTTAGAGATGGTCTGGAGTATGATGGTCAATCTATAGACCCTGATGTAAACCGTTTGGGTAATCAAAACTTCTTTGATTTTGCATCAGGAATGGTGCTTTACAATAAGAGCCTTTGGGTTGGAGCCTCTGCTTACCATATGAATAAGCCTAATATATCTATTCTGGGTAGGGAAAGCCGCTTGCCAATGAAGGTGAATATTCATGGGGGTATGAAATTGCCTTTGTATGCCGGACCTAGGGACTTATCCAGAGTATCTTACCTTACGCCTTCTTTTGTTTATAAAATTCAAGGATCTCAATTTCAGCAGCTGGATTTAGGACTTCAATATCACATTGATCCTATAGCTGTAGGAGTTTGGTATAGAGGTATTCCTATCAAAGATGATGTTGATAACGAGGGAGAAACGGTAAGCGTAGTGCAAAACGATGCTTTAGTATTCGTGATGAGCTTACTGTTTAAAGGATTCCAAATTGGTTATAGCTATGATTTTACTGTATCCAAATTATCAACCACCACTGGAGGTTCGCATGAGATTTCTATTGTGTATGAATTTGCTAACGCAAAAAATAAGAGGAAAAAGCCTATGAAATTGATTCCATGTCCTTCTTTCAATAGTAAAGCAGGCTTCTGGAATTAAACTACCGCTCTGATATCCTGATTTCAGAATGTGCCTTTTCTAATAAACTGTTAACTTTGCAGCTTATCAAAGAAAAGGCCACCATAAATGACTATGGTGATGACATATATGGATTATACAGACCATCTTAATAAGAATCAAATTTTTAAAGTAGTTCGTGACTCGGCCGATGAATTAGGGGTTGATGCTTACGTTATTGGAGGTTATGTGAGGGATATCATCCTAAAGCGTCCTTCGAAGGATATTGATTTTGTTTGTGTAGGTAGTGGTATAGCGCTGGCACAGAAAGTGGCTGAAAAGTTAGAAAACTCCAACCTTACTGTTTTTAAGAATTTCGGCACTGCCCAGGTGAAGTCAGGTAATTGGGAGTATGAGTTTGTAGGGGCCAGGAGAGAATCTTACCGCAGAGAGAGCAGAAAGCCTATTGTGGAAGATGGTACGTTGGAAGATGACCAGAACAGGCGTGATTTTACTATAAATGCATTGGCCATTGGACTTTCTTCAGACCTTTATGGCCAAATGCTTGATCCTTTCGGAGGACAGAAGGATCTAAAAAGGAAGATGATCAGAACACCTCTTGATCCTGATATCACTTTTTCTGATGATCCGCTTAGAATGATGAGAGCTATACGATTTGCTACTCAATTGTCGTTTGACATTTCTCCTGAGACCTTCGATGGAATCGTTAAAAATGCAGAACGAATTAAGATTGTTTCTATGGAAAGAGTGAGTGATGAACTCAATAAGATTATTCTGTCAAAAACTCCTTCATACGGATTTAAACTATTGTTTCATGCTGGTTTATTAAAGTATATTTTTCCACAAATGCTGGACCTGCACGGAGTGGATACTATTGATGGCAAATCTCATAAAGACAATTTTTATCATACGCTTCAAGTTTTAGATAACACTGCCGAACGCTCCAATTATTTATGGTTAAGATGGGCCGCCATATTGCACGATATCGCAAAACCAGCTACAAAAAGGTTCGATAAAAAGGTAGGCTGGACCTTTCATGGGCATGAAGATAAAGGCGCTAGGATGGTGCCGAAGATTTTCCGTCAGCTGAAACTTCCTTTAAATGAAAAGATGCTTTACGTTCAGAAGTTGGTGAGACTGCATTTGAGGCCTATTGCATTGGTTAAAGATCATATCACTGACACAGCCGTAAGAAGATTGTTATTTGAGGCTGGCGATGACGTGGAGGACTTAATGGCACTATGCAAGGCTGATGTTACATCAAAGAATGATGTGAAAGTGAAGAAGTACCTGGCTAACTTTAAGAAGGTGGAGAAAAAGATGACTCAGGTAGAGGAGAAAGATCGTATACGTAACTTTCAGCCACCGATTACAGGTGATGATATCATGAATACCTTTCAGATTACACCTGGTAGAGTTATCGGGGAATTGAAAGAAGAAATAAAGGAGGCTATTCTTGAAGGGCAAATCTCAAATAATAAAGAGGAAGCATGGGCGTTAATGCTGGAGATTGCCTCAAGAAAAGGATTGTCTACCAAATAATCATTACATTTGCGGGTCTTAACTAATAAACTTTAACCAAATGAACGGTCTTTCAAGAATTATTATCATAGCTATTGCTTGTTTTTGTACACTTTCGGTAAAAGCTCAAGATGCTGAAACAGCGCCCCAGAAGGGAGCAACAGCCGGACAGGTACTTTCCGGTCACTATGCCAGAGTTTATGGAATGGCTATGAGGTATAACGATTATGGAATGGCTAAAAATGCTCTGTATAATCTATATGTTGAAAACCCGCAGAACGATTCTATACTATTCTCATTGTCAGCACTTTATTTGCAGTCAGGTCAATATGCTTCTTCTGCGATCAGTGCTCAGGATATTCTACAAATGAAGCCTAAGCATACTGGTGCCATGGAGATATTAGCTGTGAGCTATGAGAATCTTGGTGTGAAGGATAAAGCGTTAGATTCTTACGAAACCCTATTTTTAGAATCTGACGATTTTGAAACACTTTATAAAATAGCCTTTTTACAATACGACCTAAAAAGGTATAATGAAAGTAATGCCAATGCTGATATTCTGCTTAGTAAGCCTCAGTCAGATACTTTAACTGTAATCTATGAAACCGCAGATAAGAAGCAGAAGGAATATCCTATTAAGGTGGCTATTATGAACCTTAAGGGACTGAATGCTCAAGGACAAGGCAAGAATGCCGAAGCTAAAAAGCAGTATGAAGCGGCACTTAAGGTAGCTCCAGACTTTATTCTGGCTAAACAGAACTTAGAAGCTATAGAGCAGAAGAAATAGACTAAATCAGGAAAAATTATAAAGGCCATCTCCATAATAGGAGATGGCCTTTTGCATTATTGAAGGATAAGTTTGGTTGTTTTTTTAACTTCTCCTGATTTTAAAACAAGGTGATAGATACCCTTGCTCAATGATCCTGGAAGTTCGATCTTAGTCATTTCAGAAGCTATCTCCTTCTCAAAGACTATTTTTCCTGCCATATCGGAAATGATCAACTGCTTTTCTGATCCATTCTGATTAAGAGATCTTAAGTCCAGAGTAAAGGTATTATTAATCACAGGGTTAGGGTAAACCAGTGATTTAGTCCCTGTTATCTCTTCATTTGCGGTGCTGGCTATTCTTGCTGAACTGCCAGTAGTTCCCCAGGTAAAGACTTCCCAGCCACCAACAGAACCTCTGTTGCAATACATAGCTGATTGGCCATTTTCAGAAGAGACATACTGTCCATTAAATCCGCGCAGAGCTATCGAACCATTACCCATGTCAATCCACTCAAAGGCCTCCCAGCCCCCAATGGAACCACGATTACACATCATAGCAGACTGACCATTTTCAGATGATACAAACTGACCATTAGGTCCTTGTAGACCTACCTTGCCATCACTGGTGCCTACTACTGTAAACTGTTCCCAGCCACCTGCAGAACCACGGTTACACATCATACCAGATTGGCCATTCTCCGATGATACATACTGTCCATTGCTGCCTCTAAGCCAAATAGTTTGACCAATTGGAGCTCCATTGTTATTGTTGGATCCTCCAGTATATTTCACGGCATCATAAAAGCCCTGATGAAATGTGAATCCCGGTACACCGTTACCAATATTGTTTTGGCAGAAGCTGATCATATTGTTATAGGCATTAGATGGAGGCATACCGCCATACTTAATGTAATCTCGAACCTGATTATAATTGCTGTTAGGGTTTATTGTCCATATACATCGATCATGATACATTTTCTTGAACGACCATGGGAAATAGCCTACATTGTTATTGATACACCAATCAGTCATTTGCCTGATCGCAGAATTGCTGTTTTCACCGTATTCACCTAAGATTAGAGGCACATTTAATCTATTGGTTAAGGCTAATCTCCCGTTTAGCGCAGATGCATCATTAGCGTAATGATGGGTTTGGTACACGAGGTTGTTGTCCCATTTGCTGTACACACCAGTTTGGCTTTGAGTGTATCCATCTTGCCAGTCTAGTTTAGACATATCCGAACCCCACCAGCTTCCTTCTGCTACAATGATGTGGTTGTTGTCTACCTGTCGAATAGCATTTCGCATGGTTATTAACGATGGCATGAGCTCATATTCTCTACCAGGTTGGGGGACAGGCTCATTTAGCAGATCATATCCCCAAACCACAGGCTCATTTTTATAATGATTGGCAATATGTCTCCACACCTGAGAGGCTATGTTGATGTTATTGCCATCCCAAAAATGCACAGACCCACGAGGTTGACTAGAGTTCGAATCATTATTATCGCTATGGTCACCAGGGTTTTGATAGCCCGGAGCGGCATGCATATCCAGAAGTACATACATCCCTTGAGAACGACAGAAATTCACAACTCGATCAATGTATTGAAAACCACGGTCAGAAACACTGTTGCTATTCCAGTCCCAAAAGAGGTTGAAGTGAAATGGAACTCTAACAGAGTTAAAGCCCAGGTTTTTCAGATCGATGATTGACTGCTCATTAACGTAATTCAAGCGCCATTGATGTTCAAATTCTATGGCCTGGTTTAAATTACCGCCAAAGGCAGATTTCACACCATTAAAAAACTGAGTATGGGTTCTATATTCAAAATCGCCCATCATAAGATAGCCTTCCCATAAAAGCCAGTTACCAAGGTTGATACCTTTCATAAACACGGCGTTACCGTTACCGTCTACAATCTGATTACCTTGCGTGTGTAAGTACTGCGCTTGCACAGCCATATTTGAGCAGGTAATGATTAAAAAGAACACAACGATTCTTTTAATGAAATAAAAATACTTCATGTTAAATTGGTTTAGTTGAACAAATTTTAGAAACGTTACCGGCAACGTTTGCAACGTTAAGAAATGATATTTTTAATTAGGAATATTTTTATACGCTTTAATTACTTCTCATTTTTATAAGTAGTGGGTGAATTACGTCACTGAATCTTAAATAACTGTGAATCAATTAGATGAATATCCTTTGTGCTCTCTTGAATGGAAATTAATGTAATTGTACTATCTGGAGTTGATCCAATGATTAGGTCGTATTGTTAGCTGTTACAAGATGATTTTATAGTACTATTTTTATTAAAACTTAATTTTTGAAATGATGTAAGGCTGGTTACATAACTCTATTGCGCTGTATTATATATTATTATAACTTACGATCCTTTATCAATCTGAACCGTGAAAAAGGTAGTATTTTTTAGACTATTTGCATTTTCCATGTTATGCTATTTGCCAATGAGCGCTCAGAACCTTGAGTCCATTGGGGAGGAAAATCCTTTGGTGGTTACTGGAGGAGTATCCGTTAACCAAATAGGATATGCAGTTAATGGAATAGAATCTCGTCGTGATCCTTATTCTTTATATGCTTCAGGCAATCTGAATTTTAACCTATATGGTTGGTCGGTTCCTTTCACTTTCACCTATTCCAATCAGCAAACATCATTTCAGCAACCTTTCAATCAATATGGTTTACACCCAACTTATAAATGGGTGACTGGCCATTTGGGGTATGCGAGTATGAACTTTTCGTCCTACACATTGGCGGGCCATTTATTTCTTGGAGCAGGAGTAGAAGCTAATCCTGGGAAATTTCAGGTAAGTGCCATGTATGGCAGATTATTAGATGCCGTAGAACCCGATTCAGTAAATGCTTCAACACCATTGCCATCTTTTAGACGAATGGGGTACGGTTTAAAGGCTGGCTACGCTGATGGAAACGATCAAATTCATTTCATCTTATTTCGAGCTAAGGACGATATCAATTCCATAGCCTATGTGCCTGAAGATGAGGATATCTTGCCAGAAGAAAACCTGGTAATGAGCCTAATAGGCAGTAAGCAGCTTTTCGAAAAGGTGATATTGAAGGCTGAGTATGCTATTAGTGGCATCACTCGAGACACCAGATCAGAAGAGGCTTCTTTAGAGAATTACAAAATATTTGATTATGCCGGGAATCTATTCACACCTCGGCAATCTTCGGCTTACTACAATGCGTTTAAGTCAGGCGTTTCGTATCAAGGCAATGGTTTCGTAGTTGGCTTAGGATATGAAAGAATCGATCCAGGTTATAGAACGCTAGGCGCATACTATTTCAATAACGATCTTGAGAATATCACTGTGAATGGTAACACTTCTATTTTTGGAGGTAAAGTGAATATAGGTGCTAATGTGGGTGTTCAAAAGGATAATCTTGACGATGCTAAGGTGAGCACGATGAAACGTGTAGTGGGCGCAGTAAATGTTGGCTATGCAGCTACTGAGAAGCTAAATCTGGCCTTAACCTATTCAAACTTTCAAACATATACCAATATCCGATCTCAGTTTGTAGATATTAATCAACTTACACCTTATGACAATCTTGACACATTAGACTATACCCAGATTTCTCAAAATGCATCCTTAAATGCGAATTATATACTTCAGAATGAGCGAACAAAAAGACAGAACCTCAATTTGAATCTTACCTTTCAGGATGCTTCAGATGAGCAGGGTGGGGTAAAACAGAATAGTGGGAACCAGTTTTATATGGCCAATGCTGCTTATAGTCTGAGTTTAATACCTAGAAACCTGACTATCACCGCCTCCTTTAATTATAATAAAAATGAATCTGTAGAGATAGAAACTACCACCCTGGGGCCTACCATCGGAGTAAGAAAATCTTTGTTGGATAAGAAGATGAGAGTAGGGCTTGCAGGCTCATGGAATGAATCATATACCAATGGGAGTAAAGTGAGTCGTGTAGCTAATCTAAGAGGTACAGGAAACTATTCAGTAAAGAAAAAACACAATCTTAATTTGACCCTGGCTGTAGTAAATAGGGCGTCTAATAATGAAGGGACATCGGCAGATTTCACAGAGTTTACAGCTACCCTGGGTTACAGCTATAATTTTAGTACAAGAAAGGATAAAAAAGATAGGAAGCCTTGATTAAGAAAATCGTCATATTAACACTATTGGTTGTTGCCGCTAATCTGGGCTTTTCCCAGACTTATCCTGTGCAGGTAACAACCACTATTATACCGCCATATTCGGTGTATCTTTCAGACTATGTGGCCGTGGGGTCTGACAGATTAGCATTAAATGTGCTTCTCGGAGACGTTAATAGACCACAGTTGCAAGTTCGGTTTAAGCTTAGAATTCAGGGGCAGGGGATAATAATTGAAACCAAACCAGGATACATACCTCCTCCGGTTATCTTGGAGGGTGGCATTCCAGAAAGGTTTACGGCTTCAGATCTAGTAGATTATTTTAAACCGGAAAATTTGAACTTTCAGGGGATTTCTCAGAGAGCGTTTGAACGAACAGGAGCCTTGCCAGAAGGGCTATATCAATTTTGTTTCGAGGTAATAGAATATAATAGAGGCGTTAAAATCTCAAATTCTGGGTGTGCCACAGCATGGTTAATCTTGAATAACCCACCCATAATTAATTTACCAAAGAATGGTGAAAAGCTGAGGATACAGGATCCTCAGTATGTTACCTTTCAGTGGACTCCCAGACACACAGGCTCACCTAATTCGGCTTTTGCCACAGAGTACGAACTTTCTATAGTGGAAATTTGGCCTGAAACTAGAAATCCAAATGATGCTATTCTCACTTCTCCGCCCATTTTTGAAGCAACCACACCAAGTACCACTTTGATCTATGGGCCAGCTGAAACTCCATTGGTACCCGGCAGGCATTATGCTTTCAGAGTCAGGGCTAAAAGTATGGTGGGTATTGATGAGCTCGATCTGTTTAAGAATAATGGTTATAGTGAAGTTTTCACTTTTGTTTATGGTGAAGAATGTAAAGAACTCGAAGATGTAAGTGCAGAAGTACTTGCAGGAGGCCGGGCTTCAATAAGTTGGGAACCTTTAGATAATCACACTGCATTTTCCATTAGATATAGGCCTGCTTCTTCAGATGGAGCCTGGGAGGAGCAAAGTACATACCTCAGTGATCTGGAACTCAATTCACTTCAACCAGGAACTACCTATAATTATCAGGTGGCAGCCACATGTTCAAATGTAAATGGGCCATTTACTCCAATAGCTCAATTTACAACTCCGCAAAGAAATTTGGATGAATTTGCTTGTGGCACCATTGAGCCAACTTACGACCTCTCAAATACTGAGTTGATAGAAGAGCTAAAACCTGGCGATTATATATATGCAGGAGATTTTGATATTCAAATAGATAATGTAGTTGGTGAATCGGGAGAATTTACAGGAGGGGGAAAAGCGGAAATCCCATTCTTACACTTTGTGAAAGTAAGAGCAGTTTTCACTGATATTAAAGTAAATACTGATCGTAGGGTGATAGATGGAAATGTTTACACCTACTGGGATCCGGAAAGTAGCATGTTTTATGATGCAAGTACTCCACCTGATGCTATATCAGAAGGAGATGATGGTCTTGCTAATGGTGGTAGCGGTGAGGAACCAGATGCTATAGCAGATTCTACTACTGTTGATGGTGAGATTTCTCAGATTTATGAAGATCCTGACGGTAACATTATAGTTGTTACCACTACAGGAGATACCACATCAATACCGCCTAATAAAAATGTAGTTGTTACTGATTCTAATGGTAATTCTACAATTGTGGGACCGGATGGTACCACTAGTTATAATAATGATACTGGAAATGGTAATTCTACAGGGGGCGGAATAATTGCTGGAGCTGATTTTAAACTTGGGCCAATCAGCTTTAAACTTAATGAAGATCTAAATTCAGATTCAACCACCACAGATGGATTTTGTATTTATAATAATATAGATGCCTCATTTATACTCACTCTTGAGGGAACAGGTATAACTAAGGAGGTAACTATCAATAATGCCTCTCTCAGTTTTAAGAAAAAATGTGACGGAGATGAATATAAGGATGTTCAAATTACTTATAATGCCACTAACCTTTCCCTTGGTAAAATTGGGTTTATAGATGCTACCCTTACTTCAGTTAGTCTGCAAATAGATTCTAACGGTAATTTATCTGGAGATGTGGACATGACAGCTTCTTTAGCAAGTGATCAGACAATTGATAATTATATTAAAATCAAGCAAGGAGTAAGTGGAAGCTTTAGTTTCTCATTCAGTAATCAGAATAGTTATGCGGGAAGTTTTGACTTTCAGGGAATTAGCAACATTAGTCTGGATCTACTTAAAGGAGGACAAACCATTGCTTCACTAAATAATGGTTCATTTAATGGGGAAGGTAATTTTAACGGAACTATAGAATTATCAGACGATAATTCATTTCAATATTCAATTGCTGAATCTACCGTAATTATCAATAGTTTAAAAGCAGATGTGCAATATTCCATTATTGATGGTTTAAAGGTCAGCTCAGGTGAGGGACTATTCACTCTAAGTAATATCGCCGGGCTTCAAGGTGAATTGAAGTTAAATCTTGCCATTACCCCTGAAGGTTATACTACCACTGTCAATACTTCGACTTTGTCAGGTTATGGGATGACTTTTACAGATCTCGATATTAATGCTGAGATAGATAATAGCTTTACTGTTAAAGCGGTTTCAGGCAAGTTTAAAGCCAAGCATAGTGATTTTAACACCACCTTGGAAGTTAAAGAGTTTAACATACAGGATGGTAAATTGACATCCTTTAATGCTCAAGGACAGATTATATATAATAGCTTAACAATTAATGTTCTTAATTCCACCTATAATGCTGACCAGCAAATAATTTCTCTATCTGCTGAGGCTTTGGTAGATAACAATGGAATTAAAGTAGGTGCATCCATTGATAGTTTCACTATTGATAATGCTGGAAACATTACTCTGGGAGATTATCAAATCGAAGGTTCTGGAGATCTCACTTTTGGAGCGGTAAGAGTAAGTTTAGAAGGCAGCGCCACCAGTACGGTTGCAGAGGGAGATTGGAATTCATATGAAGCCACAGGTACTGTATATGTAAAATTAAAGGGGCAAAAAGCTCAAAAGGAAGCAGAGCTAGGAGCTGCTAGCCTTAAGTTTAAACAGAACGCTTCTAATGGAGAATTTAAGGATGTAGATATAGCATGGACCAGTGAGCAAGGGATTGACCTTGGAAAGATCGGTGTAGTAGGAGGAAGGCTTAAGCAGGCCCATATTCAAGTGGATGAGGAAGGTAAAATACAAGGTGATATGTCCATGTCTGCTTATTTAAATGATGACGTTATTATCCGAGATAATTTCGTCATTAGAAAGGGCTTAAATGGTGATTTTAGCTTTAGATATGCTGGTGCTGACGATTTTGATGGTATATTTTCTCTAGAAGGTGTAAAAGGGGTAAATGTTGATTTTGTAAAGTCGGAAGAGATTTTGGCCTCTTTAAAGGATGGAGAACTTAATAAAGAGGGAGTTTTATCTGGAAAACTAGTTGCAGCGGAAGGACAGAGCTTTACAAGTAAAGGCTTTCAGCTTAGTGTAAATAAGTTGGAGATGGATATTACCTACAGCTCATTCACAGGGATTAAAGTGACCTCTGGAGAAGGTTCATTTAAGGTAGATCAGATACAAGGACTTAATGGGGATATTACTATTGGTTTAGAGATAAACGAAGATGTTTATTCATCATCTATTACATCTAATAATATTGGTGGCTACGGTTTTACCTTTTCAGAATTGAATATTGAAGCATCTTTCAATAATTCTCTTGACTTGGAGAAAGTGTCTGGTAGTTTGAAGGTAAAGCATGATGATTTTGATGCGGCTATTTCTATAAAGAACTTTCTTCTGGAAGATGGAACAATTAAAGAGTTTCAGGGTGATGGACAGATTTCTTATCAACAATTGGCCGTAAATATTTCAGAAATAAACTATTCATCCGAACAGTCAAAGCTGATTATAGATGCAAATGTAGAAGTGGATCAAGGCGGAATGCTGATTGCAGCATCTGTTAATGATTTTACCATTGATCTGGCCGGGAATATCAATTTTGGAAGCTTCAATGCAAATGTCTCCGGTAGATATACTTTTGGGCCTGTTGTAGTGGCTCTCACCAGTGAAATGAATGATTTAGATGGCTCTGGTGCTTATAGACATTACGAAGCTGAAGCAGCTTTACTAATGAAGTTTGAGCAAGGGAATGTGAAGAAGGAAAAGAATATTGGAGGTGCACTCATTTCATTTGAGAAACATAGGAGTCATGAAAGATATAGAAATGTTAAGATTTCAATAGACGGAAAAAACTACAGTGTAGGAGAAGTTTATGGTATCAATGCCGCTATAAAGTCTTTTGATCTTGAAATTGATTCAGATGAAAGTTACCTCACCGGAGCGGAAGGTGAAGCGGCTACGATTTCAGGTTCTAGCAGAGTTGTTTTAACAGCCAGCTTGACAGAAGATAAGCAATTAACATCATTGATTAGACTGAAAAAGGGAGTAGAGGGACAGATCGTTTTTAATTTTTCAGGCGGTAATGATTTTTCTGGTGATTTTGATCTCTCTTCTATCAAAAAACTTAATGTAGTGATAGAGAAGGGTGACACAGAAATAGCTGCACTTAAAAATATTCAAGTGAACTCATCTAAGCAGATCACGGGGAAAATGACAGCTTCGAATGGAATGAAGTATAACTCAGGAGCTTTTGAAGTTACAGTGGAAAAACTGGAGTTAGATGTAACCGCAAATTTGGTTCAGGGCTGGAGTAGTTTTGCCATTACAAATGCTGATGGTAAATTCTCAATAGGCAACATTAAAGGAGTAGACGGTACCTTCAAACTTGGAATGACCTATGGAGTAGATAATAACTTCCACACTGAGCTACTTTCAGAGGAAAGTGAAATTTCTGCTTTTGGAATGGAACTGGCTAATCTAAATCTTGAAGCTGACTTTAATGAAATGCTCGATCTGACTAAAATCTCAGGTTCATTATCAGCGACTCACTCTGCATTTGATGCAAGTATTGATATCCAAAAGTTCGAAGTAGAGGACGGAGAGCTTACCAAATGGAATGGCAGTGGACAGGTAAACTACAAGTCATTTTTATTTGAAATTATTGAATCATCTTATTTGAATGATAAGTTATCGATAAGTAGCAAGGTTGAAATTGCTAATGCTGGGAAATTGGCTGTTGATAGATTTCAGATTGATAAGGATGGAAATATATCTATAGGCAAAATTTCAGGTGAGTTTAACAGCCCCATGGTGATCATGAAGTTTAATGCCACCTTTGGAGAAAGCTCCTTTGCGGGTACATTCAATGGTGATGTAAGGCTTATAAGCTTTGATGGAGCCATCGATATTGGTAAGAGAGACAATTATGGGTATGCCTATCTTAGTGCAGCCGTAGGAACCAAGGCTGGAATTCCATTAGGCCCTACCGGATTAAAACTTAATAAGATAGGAGGCCGGGTAGGGTATAATTATTTCGTAACCTACAGCGCAGGTCAATTTTCTGGCTCTCCGAGATATTCAAACTATTTGTTAGGTATGACACTGGGTATTTCTGATGCAGCTAATCTGTTTTCTGCTGAGGGAACCACACTAGTTCAGTTCGGAGGAAGTGAGCTGCAATTAAGTTTGATGGGAAATATCAAGGCCCCTAGAACTAACCCGATAATCAATTCAGATTTTAATGTTAACTATCATTTGCCTGACAATACGGTTGATGGATCCCTAAGGGTAGATGTTCAGGTGCCACCGTCAAATGGCTATGTATTTAAAACGGATAATCCTGCCACTTTCAATTTTGATTATGCTAATAATGATTGGAATGTTGAAGGCCATGTGAGTGGTAAAATTTTCAATACGGTGACTTTTACTGGTAATACATCTTTATCTAAGGAAGGGACTTCCATATCAGGGTATTTGGACGGTATGGCTTCCTATACCTATACTAAAAAGTTTGAGGTACACCCCTTCACTTTAGTAACATTAGGAGGTGATTTAAATATGAATTTCTCGTCTTCAGTGCATACATCTTTGAGTCCACAAGGCATTCAGGGAGTCATGGATGTAAGGCTATTAGGCAATGCAACCTTATATATGGTAGTAAGTGGTGTTCGTGGTGATATCAGTGCTACTATTAATAGTATGGCAGAATTGTCCTACATAAGTAATCAGGGAAGACTGAGAGGTGATGTTGATCTCACTGTTAGCGCAATGGGTGAAAGTTTTACGCATTCAGTTTCAGTAGATAAGACTTTTTAGCAATGAAGAAAATCATAATTTTTTTATTACTGATAATCACTTTTAAATCTGCAGGTCAGGATATGACTTTTTTAGGCTATGGTTTAGAGAGTGAAGTGAGGCTATTTTGGCTGCCCAATGAAAAGGTACCCGAGAATCTTGCAGGGTATAATATAAAAAGAAGGCAAGGTGAAGGAGAATGGCTATTATTAAATGAGTCTCCCATTTTGCCTGCTACATCATCAGATAAATTGCTTAACAATCTGGGCCTTTCATCTAACGATATTGAAAGGTTATCAGCCAAAAGATCCGACCTGATTAAACAGAATAAACTAACGCCAAAAGATCATGATGAGTTTATTTCATTTTTAGGTCAAGAAGGAGTGACAAAGGCATTAAGGTTTGTTTTAGCCAGTGATTTTGATTTGTCTTTGATAGCTGGTTTTGGATATGTAGATCATCCAAAAGCTAAGGGCAAGTTCACTTATGGTATTTTCCCAGTCCTAAAAGATGTAGAAGGGCAAGTAGCGGCTACTTATAGCTTAGATTTTGGGACTGAAACAAAATTCCCAATAGAAATTAATGGAGAGGTAAAAGCAATTAATCAAAAGGCAAGTAGTGTTGAACTATTGTGGACAGTAAATCTTGAAGACTATAAGAAGTATCCTTTCATTAGTGGGTTTGATGTTTTTAGAAGAGATGCTGCTGACCAGTTTAAAAAGCTAAATGAGAATATTATCTGGATGTCAACTGGAAGCAAAGAAGGTGTTGTTTTTTATAGTGATAATACGGTTCAGCTAGATAACTCATATACATATGCCATCAGGCCTAAGACTATATTCAATACTTTCGGGGAATACTCTGAATTAGAGGTGGCAACTAAGAAGATACCTGAGGATATTGCTATGCCAACTTTAGAAAAAGTTGATTACATTCAAACAGGTTTTTCCCTAGATTGGCAGTTTAGTGCAGATAAAGAAGAATTTATCTCAGGTTTTTATGTGGAAAAGGTAGATGAAATCGACCAATTTCAAAAGGTATCTGAGCTTTTGGTTTCCTCGACAAGACATTTCACTTTTACAAGTGCGGCTCCTAAAGATGGTAGTTATCACACTTTCAGAGTAGTGGCGGTAAGAATTGACGGTTTATCACTTTGGAGTAATAGAAAGAACTTTTACTATCAAGAAGATAAAACTCCTTCAGCCCCTCAAAATCTATCAGCAGAAATTATACAGAATGGACAAAAGAGATTTGTTAGGTTAAATTGGAATAAACCAAATAAGAATCTTAACCATGTAAGTGAATATAAACTATACTCAAGGAGCCCCTGGTCTGATCATTTGGTTCAAGAAGGTAGCATTGAGATTCATACCACCACCTATGACTATGAAGTTGCTAACAAACATGCAGCAACATATGGTTTTGCGGTTTCAGCATTAACTGAGGATTACTTCGAAAGTCCATTGAGTGATTCCATATCTATCCTGGTTCCATCTTTGGACCTACCATTTGTTGAAATTTGGCCAATAGCCAAAGAAAATAAAGTTATCACACTCAATTGGAAATACCCTGATAATATAATTGATCTAGCTGGTTTTAGGCTATATCAAAATGGAGAAATAATAGCGGATGAAAACCAATTGGGCCCGGAGGCGAGACAATGGGTTTCTTCCGCAATGACATCAGGTAAGTATAGCTATCAGCTCGAGGCTGTATCTGAGTCAGAAGTAAAAAGCAATTTGTCAAAACCACGAAATTTTGATATAGAATGAAAGTACGTAGTCTAATAATATTGATATGTATTACCACGTCAGCCTTCGCTCAGGATCTGCCAGTACCTGAAGGATTAAAAGGACAGGTAATATCCGAAGATGGTCAAAACTATGTGGAGTTAACATGGGAAAAAATCAATTTTGGCAGTGAGAGAGTGGGGTTCAATATTCTGGTGCAGTTCCCTGAAAGTAAAAACATTTTACTATATCAAAAGGCTGGGATCATTTATGGGAATAGTTATAAGTATCCTGTATCCAATAGCTATGCTGCTAACTATAAGTTCGCTGTTATGACTATTAAAAACTTCCCTACAGTAATAAGAAGTGAGAAAAGTGAAGTTATTGATGTCATGGTTCCGTCGGTGAGGCTACCCAACATCAGGATTGATGAGGCTGTGGCAGATGGTGAGCAGGTGATATTAAAATGGAACTATGAAGGCAAAGACATTCCCGATGTTTATGGATATAATATATACCTAAATGGTGCTTTACTAAACACTGTACGTGGAGCTTCAAACGGCCAATGGGAACAAAGTTTTGCCGATCAAGCAAAATTGGTATTTGAAATATCGGCTGTGTCAGTTACCGGCATAGAAAGTCAAAGGTCGCAAAAGAAACTAGTGAAGATTGATAATTAGAACTATGAGAAAGTATATAGCCGTATTATTGATGTTACTGACTCATGCTGCCGGTTATGCTATGACCGAGCCGGATAAGAAAGAGAAGTCGGATGATGAGAAAGGAACTCGTTCAGAAGCAAAAGCTCCTAAAATGAGAGCTTTTAAGGGATTGGAGACGGTAATTTCACAACGCACAGAAAATGATATATTAAAAGTCTCAGATTTTGAAAATCCAATATCAGATACACTCGACTATTATTCTAGAAGAGCAATGGAAGTTGATCAGGCCATTAAGGAGAATAATAAGTTTGTTGAGGTATTAGATGAAAATACGCTCATTGATATGCCAGTGGGTATAAAAAAGGATATAGGAGGGCTTTCTTATAGCATTTCTTTAGATAGTATAGTGATGACTCCCACGGGTGCCTATCTCATCGCCTACATGGTATTTACAGAACCTTCCAGTGGTAAAAGTCTAACTTTCAGAGGCACAGATATAAAGTTGAGTAAAACGGGTGGCCTCACAGGTGATGCAAGACTTGAACTAATTGGTGATCAGCCTATTAATATATTCGGCTCAAAGTCTTTAATGACGCTAAAAGGTGATGGAACCACGTATGTGGAGTTTGATTGTAATGGATTTAAACTGATGGGTATTGGGGCGGATATCGTATTCTCTAGAGATCTGATTGTGCCCGAAAACGCAGATGGTACTCCAGATAGTACCAGAAGAGTAACAGCGAACCTTCGAACCACTTTGAGCAATTGGAATGATCTCATTGCTGAAGTGGATTTGCCTGCTTTTCAAATTAAGGGGGTAAAAGGTGTGGGTTTTAAGGCTAGTACGGCCATTTTTGATTTTAGCGATTATAGAAATGCACCTGCTATAAAATTCCCCAAAGACTACAATTCAGAGCTGCTCTCATCAGAATACTCAGATTTATGGAGAGGGTTTTACATGCGCGAAATGAAGGTGTCACTACCTCCTGAATTTAGGGAGCGGGATTCATCGAATGTCAGAAGAAGCTTTTACGTGAATAATATAATAATAGATAATTTAGGCTTCTCGGGAAAAGTAGTTGCAACAGATATTATCCCGCTTTCCAAAGGTGATATGAATGGCTGGAATTATTCTCTTGATTCCATATATCTAGATGTGCAGGCTAACAACCTTAAACAAGGTGGTTTTAGTGGCGGCATTATAATTCCTGTTAGTAGCGAACACCATACTTTTAAATACAGGGCGGTTATAAGCACGGGAGGAAATTACGTTTTCAATGTGTCCGCTGCAGACAGCTTGCAATTTGATGTTTTTAAAACGAGCAAGGTGGATATCTACCCTTCATCATATTTGGAGGTTAAGGTGAAGGATGGAAAGTTTTTGCCTAAGGCCAATCTCCATGGGGCTATGAACATTACCGCCAATCTAGGAAAGAAGAAGAAGGGCGTGAACTTAGCTGATATAGATTTTGAAAACTTACAAATTCAGTCCGTAAAACCATATATCAAAGTAGGAGCATTCTCATTTGGATCTGAGGCCGCACAGCAAGCTATGGCCAATTTTCCTGTTAGCATAAATAACATTGGTCTTAAAAACATTAATGATACTCAGGTAGGACTTGATTTTGACATGTTATTGAACCTTACCGGTTCCGATGGTGGTGCATTTGCTGCGGAGGCGGGCCTCACTGTTGTTGGTGAGATGAAAAGTGATGGCGGACAGAAATGGAGATACAAGGATATCCAGGTTCGTGATATTTCAATTGATATAGACGGTGGTGCCTTTAAATTTCAAGGTAGCTTAAAGTTCTATAGAAATGATACACTTTATGGAGAAGGTTTCAATGGCCAGGTGAAAGCAGAATTTAAACCCGGGATCAAACTGCAGGCTACAGCAATTTTCGGTAATGTTGATGGCTATCGTTATTGGTATGCCGATGCTATGGCTTCCTTTGGTACAGGTATTCCAATATTTACCGGGGTTGGTATCTATGGATTTGGTGGTGGTGCTTATTACCGAATGGCCATGGATACCGAAGGTGTAGGTTCTGAACTAGGAAGGACTGTTTCAGGTGTTACATATATTCCCAAAGAGAACGCCGGTTTAGGTCTTAAAGCCACTATAGAGCTGGGATCTTACCCTAAACCTGAAGCCTTTACAGCTGATGCTGCCTTCGAAATAGCATTTTTCAGAGGAGGAGGAGTTCGTTATATTTCCTTTAAAGGGAACGGCTATCTGGCCACTCCACCAATAGATGGTACCTTAGATAAACTTAAAGAAAAAACACAGAAATTAGCTGGAGTAGTAGCCAAATTAGAAAAAGCAGCAGGAGATAGTGCGGCAGGTGTCTTACTAGCCTCTAACTCTGAGGAAGATAACACAGTGCAGCAAATCTATGGACAACTAGACGAGGCATCTGGTAAGGGGCAGATATCGGCTCATGTTTTTATTAGTTATGACTTCGAAAATAGGGTCTTGCACGGAACTTTTGAAGTTTACATGAACATTGCAGGCGGTCTTATTCAAGGTGTAGGTCCCGGAGGCCGTGCAGGTTGGGCAGTTTTACACTTTGCCCCTGACGAGTGGTATGTCTATGCCGGAACACCAGATGATCGGGTAGGAGTAAAAGTAGGAATAGGTCCTATTAGTGCTCAGGCTACCAGTTATTTTATGGTGGGAACTACTATACCCGGTAGTCCACCTCCGCCGGAGGAGGTTTCTGAAATACTAGGAGCTGATGACCTGGATTACGTGCGAGACTTAAATGCTTTAGGCAATGGTGCCGGTTTCGCATTTGGCGCCGCGTTTTCTATGAGTACTGGGGATTTGAGTTTCGCGATGTTCTACGCAAGTTTTGCCGCAGGAGCAGGTTTTGATATTATGCTGAAAGATTATGGCAATGCCTCATGCATGGGTAGAAGTGGACCAATTGGTATTAATGGTTGGTATGCAAATGGTCAATCTTATGCTTATTTCCAGGGTAAAATCGGGATTCGAGTGAAGGTTTTTGGTAAGAAAAGGGAGGTTGATATTCTTAACATTGGTGCAGCTGCATTGCTTCAGGCAAAATTGCCTAATCCATTCTGGATGAGAGGTATAGTAGGTGGACATTTTAGTATTTTTAATGGCCTGGTGAAAGGAAAGTGTAAATTCGAAGTCACCCTTGGAGAAGAATGTGAGCTGGTAGGTGTTGGAAGTGCCGTGGAGGCAATGCAGGTGATTTCAGAAATTACACCAAGTGATGGAGAAGCTCACGTTAATGTCTTTAATATACCTCAAGCGGTATTTAATATGCCGGTGGATGAGGTGTTTGAACTAATAGATCTTGACGGCCAATTGAAATCATTTAGAATTAAACTCGACGAATTTAAGCTTGTTTCAGGTGGCTATGAAATTCCAGGAGACATTGAATGGAATAACGCACATGATGTAGCGGCTTATAACAGTTTTGACGTATTTCCTTCAGAAAAGGAGATCAAGGTTGTTGCTCAAATAAGCTTCGAAGAAAAAAGGGATGGTGACTGGGTTGCGGTTATGGTAGATGGTAAAAAGTATACTGAAAGAAGGGAAATCAATTTCACTTCTGGTATTGCCCCAGATTATATTCCTATGGAGAACATAGAATACAGCTATCCGGTGGTTAACCAACTAAACTTTTACAAAGATGAATATAACAAGGGTTATATCAAGCTGAAGAAAGGTCAACCAGAGTTATTCCAGGTTTCTGATGAATGGATTCAAAAGGGGCGGTTTACTGCGGGTTCTGGCTCGAAGACATTTTTTGACTATAGTTATTCCGGTAGTAAAAGAGAAATCAATTTTAACTTGCCTAGTCTCACTACGAATCAGGTATATGCCTATGAACTGGTCAATCTGCCGGCAAAAGTAGCGGAAGAGATTGATAGAAATGTTACCGAAACCGAAAATAATGTAGCAGTGGAAGACGAAGATATTAGTATAGAATTGACTGGTAATGAAGCTGAAGGTTCTATTGATGAGTTACAGGAAAAGGCAGTATTCAGTACCAGAATGAGAAGTAGTAGGTATAATACGTTCGAAGCAAAGGTAAATAGTTTAACTATTCCTAATACTTACAGAATGCCTCATATACTTTGGGATATATTTTTACTTATATCCTATGTAGATTCAAATGAAGCCTTCGGTCAGGATGAAGTTACAGGTAATCAATTCACTGCTTATCAACCGCTTATATCAATAGAAGCAGATCTTAGTGATAATAGCTTTTATAATAATTATATCTATCCATTGGTTTATGATGGCTATCCGATAGATGGAAATATACGAATTGATTGGCGTACAGTAGATTCGCTAGGCCTCGCACCAGTGAAGGCTGTAAAGCTATTTCAAGAGCCTGATGATCTCAAATATACTACTGATGAAGAATTGGTCTTGACATCTCAAAGTACTGTAATACGATACTATTTACCTTACTACATGTATTATGATTGGAAAGAAATTCAGGGTGAAGTGGTGGATAGATATATTCAGAATGCCACTTTTAGGCCAAGAATAGCCAGAATCATTGACGGAATATATCCAATAATGAGACCAGGAAGCTATAAGATAAAAATGAAATATTCCTTACCCGGAGGCAGGGCCTCTTCACAGGGTTATGAATTTAACTTGATTGCAAATGAGTAGGTTTAGCTATATCCTTACATTACTAGCAGTATTAATTTTTTCAGGAGCTTATGCTCAAGAAGAACTTCAAATGCTCGGAAAAGAAGGGGAGAAGGAGATACTTTTAAGGTGGGCGCCCCCAAGTCCTGCTTCATGGGAGTTATTAAATAAATATGGCTATTCTTTAGTAAGATATACCGTGTCAAGAGATGGTAAGATTCTTTCAACGCCTGAGGAGTTTATAATTAATAATAATTTACACCCAGACAGTGTTGCTTTAGGCAAGAATATCGATACCGACGACGAAGCTGCTGTAGCTGCACAGGCTATTTATGGAGATGGTTTTCAATTATCAGAAAACTTTTCTAACGACATTATGCAGGTGGTCAACAAGGCGACCGAATTAGAACAGAGATACTCTTTTGCATTATTTGTGGCAGATCAGTCTTTTAATGTAGCGAAAATGTCAGGCTTGGCGTACACTGATAATCAGATTAAAGCAAATGAGAAATATCTCTATCGTATTCAATCTAATGTGCCGGATTCAATTATGCAGATTGGATACGGAAAAGTTTATTTAACTTCTCGGGAGGTACCTCCTTTGCCCAAGCCGACAGGAATCAAGGAAACCTCCAATGGTAGTTCAGTGATGATAAGATGGGATAAGGCCCTGTTTGATAAGGTTTATAATAGCTATTATATTGAGAGGTCAGAGAATGGAGGAGCTTTTGGCCAGATATTCGATTTGCCCTATTTAAATACCGAAAGTTCTGCCGGTCAATCAGAATATTTCTATTTTTCCGATTCCATAAATGTTGATAACAAATACGCATACAGACTTAGAGGGAAAACACCTTTTTCCGAATTGGGCCCGTACTCTGATACAGTCATAGTTGAAGCAAATATTAGCTTTGATTATCCGGTTAACATAACATCTCATTCTATAAGTAAGGCCGGTGCTGTAGATCTAAACTGGGTTTTTCCAGATTCTTTAGAAGTTTTTATTGAACAGTTTCAAGTTGAAAGAGCCACAGCTGCCAGTGGAGATTATACAATAATTAAAAAAGATCTCTCCGTTAATCGAAGATCTTATACTGATACTACTCCGTTAAGTACGGCTTATTATAGAGTTGCTTATTTAAGTAATAATAAGCTGAAGCACTCATTTCCATATTTAGTGCAGTTACAAGATAGTATTCCACCAGCACCACCAAAAAATTTAACGGCGGTAATCGATACCATCGGAAATGTAACTTTAAAATGGGATGAGAATACAGAAGCCGACTTGCTAGGTTATAAAGTATACCGATCTAACTTTAAAAACAGTGAATTTGGAGAAGTTACAACCGCCACCATAGGCCATAATACCTTTATAGACAGTATCCGACTAGATAATTTATCCAAAAAGATCTATTACAAAGTTGAAGCCCTAGATAATAGATTTAATAGATCAGAATATAGTGATTGGGTTGAAGTGACTAAACCTGATATTCTCCCTCCAACCAAACCAGTATTTACAGATTACAAAGTCAAAGGAGATTCGGTGTATTTGACATGGCAGAGAAGCTGGAGTAAGGATGTAAAACAATATGTGCTGTATAGAAAAGAGGGGAATATAAATAATTGGCTCCAACTGAACTCGGTGGATAGCAAAGCATCTAATTATGTTGATGTTTTAAAATCAACCAATCAGGAATATGAATACACACTTGTAGCTGTAGACAGTAGCAATAACGAGTCTGAACCAGCGGCTATAATCCGCATAGCTTCAGAAAGTAAGAGCTATCCACCAGTCAGCAATTTAAAGTATAAAATAGACAATGTAAGTAAAACTATAACACTAACGTGGAAGTATGAACCTAATGATGATATTGAAGGTTTCCGGATTTACAGGAAAGTAGGTGATGGAAAGATGGGGCTTTTGACAACTGTTGGAGGTCAGAATAAAGAGTTTACAGAAGATCTAATACAGCAAGGTCTTACTTATGGCATAATGACCTTATATAGCAATGGGGCCCATTCTGAAATTCTGATATTAAAGGCGAACTAAATTTTGTTGAAATTTGAGTCTAATGAAAAAGTATTTTTGGCTGACTTGTTTCTTTATCATGATATTATTTTCCGGGTACGAAAGTGTATCTCAGAAAAGATTCAACGTTAATATAGCTAGTTGGTCTGGCAATTCTACATTGCAAACTGCATATTATGAGATTTCGGGGCCATTCGGACAAATTTCTAACAGTACGGGGCAATTTAGAGATCTAGTCTCACTTCCAACTAGTGTAAGGGTAGGATACAAACCATACAATACAAACACAATTGTTTGCTATAAATATGCAACACTAACACAACCTGTAAATGAATGCCATTCTGAATATTTTACTATGATAGGGTGTGATAATACAGGAACAGCTTATATAGATTATCAACATGGCCCTCAACTGTCTATGGAATCAGGTACCACACCAATTGATCCTGAAAATGATTTTTGTATGGACGATGAAATAACCTTAGTCGGGACATATGGCTTTAGCTATTATGAGTGGCAGTATAGAATTGGAGCGGGAGGCTGGTCTACCTTTGAGTTGGGGGGGGGCTAGGTCTATTTCTTTTGGTCTAAGTGATATACGATCTGATTATATAGTCACATTATTAAATAGAAATTTATTTTTTAGATATACCGTTGGAAATTGTGATCCATCTACTACGAATGCCTATACACAAGCATACTTATTTAGAGCGAACCCTCCTATAGTTACCAATGCAGATCCTTCCGAGGTATCATGCTTAGGAGGAAATGATGGTTCGATTGTTATAATCAGTACAGACAGAAATCCATACCCTGGTGAAGTCTTTGAGTATTACCTTTTTAAAGATGATACACCGGTAAAACCTTTTGCAAGGATAGGCTCTCAAATGGTCGCGGAAAACTTGACTGCAGGTAGTTATAAAATCCTAGGAAGTACAGATCAAGGGGGATGTGGTGATTCAATTTATCACCATGTCAATGTTCTCCAGCCCACCGACGCCATAACCACCTCCGCCGCCGGCAATGACCAAATAGTTTGTAATGCCACTGCCACCATTACCGGAAACGCAGTAGACGCAACGGATGAGGTAGGTCAATGGACACTAGTTTCAGGTTCAGGTACGATCAGTAATGCTAATAGCCGAACTACTACATTGAGTAATTTAAGCGTGGGTGCCAATGTTTTTCGCTGGACCATCACCCAGGAGTATGGCTGTACCAGCAGTGATGACGTTATCATTACTCGCTTGGATGTGACTTCTGCCGATGCCGGCAGTGATCAGATAGTCTGTTCTTCCTCAGCTTCTTTATCGGCAAATGCACCAGGCACCGGAGAAAAGGGAAGCTGGAGTGTGGTAAGTGGTTCAGGCACATTTTCAAACATAAACTCGAGAACATCCAGCGTTAGTGATTTAAGTGAGGGCGATAATGAATTCCGCTGGACCATAGAGGATACTGGAGAGAATTGTTCAAAACCAGATGCAGTTAAAATTACTTATATAAACACTACCGCGGCACAGGCCGGAGAGGATCTATACTTATGCTCAAACAGTGCAGTTTTGGCCGGAAATACAGTGGGTACAAATGAATCGGGTCAATGGACAGTGGTATCAGGTGCTGCGGTTTTTGCTGATAATAGTAAGTTTAATACAACTGTTTCAGGCCTTTCATCAGGAGCAAATGTGCTCCGCTGGAGCATTAGGGATAATGGCAATCATTGTACAGCAAAGACAGATGATGTTACTCTAACTGTCAGTGATCTTACTATCTCGGAAGTTTCAGCTAAAAGGAAAAACCCGGACTGCCCTGATAGTGATAATGGAGAGATCGTAGTAACAGCTATAGGAGGAGTGGCATTTGATACAGGATTAGACTATAAGTTCACCTTGTCTAATGGAGATGAAGAATATGCTAACGCAGGTCAGGAAGTGAAATTTATAGGCCTGGAGGCTAGTGTGTACTCAGTAACTGTAGAAGATCAGAACTGCATTAAATATTCAACATCCATTACTATTACGGCTCCCAATCCGATTACAGGGACTCTATCAGAGACGGCGATCTCCTGCCATGATTCAAATGATGGAGCTCTATCCATAGGTAATTTATCCGGAGGAGCAGGAGGTTACACTTATGCCTGGTCCACAGGCTCATCAGCGAACTCTATTTCTAATTTGAATCCAGGTAACTATTATGTTGATATCACTGATAGTAAGGGGTGTACTAAACGATTGGAAAAGGAGGTTGAAGCCCCTAATGAACTGGATGGCCTTACAGTCATAAACGATATTGCATGCCATGATGATGGAAACGGAAGTATTGAACTGGATCCATCAGGAGGAACAGCACCTTACTCTTTTAGCTGGTCAGATGGTAGTAGCGGTCAGGACCTTTCAAATGCACCGGCCGGCACCTACTCAGTCACTATAACCGATGCTAATAACTGTACCACTGATATCACCAGCCTCACCATTACCGAGCCTAGTGAAGTGGCGCTTACTGTAGCTAGTAAAAATAATGTATCATGTTTTAACACAGCTACTGGAAGCATCACGCTAAACTCATCAGGAGGGGTATCCGGTTATGAATACTCTATGGATGGCACTAACTGGCAAAGCAGTAGTGTATTTAATGATTTAACGGCTGGCTCATATCTGATAATGATGCGTGATGCTAATGGCTGTGATGCTTCCTTGACTACCAGTCTAACGCAGCCACCATTGTTGGAAGGTGAGATCAGCTCAACCACAGAAGCGCAGTGTGGAGAGAGCAATGGTTCGGCTACCTTAAATGTATCGGGTGGAACCGGAAGCTATAGCTACCAATGGAAGAACAGCTCAGGTACATTGGTGGGTACTTCGGCCAACTTGCAGAATGTACCAGGAGGAATTTATACAGCCACAGTTACTGATGAAAATGCCTGTAGTTTTAATATCAATGCTAACGTAAGCAGTGAGGACGGCGCTGAGATTACTGCCTCTAACCTTACCTCTACCAGCTGTTTTGATAGTAACGATGGTAGAGCAGCCTTACAACTTACTGGTGTTGGCCCGTTTACAGTAGAGTGGGACAATGGAGAAACAGGACCAAATCCTACCGAATTACATCCAGGCACTAATGTAGTGAGTATTACAGATGCCAATGGCTGTACAGTAGTAGAGCAAATTACTGTTCCACATCCTGATGCTGTTGATTACCAGACGGTTTCCTCACGCCCCGCCACTTGTGCTGACAGTGAAGATGGCCGTTTTGAAATCCAGGGTATCGGAGGAAGTGGTGGTTATACTTATAGCTGGTCCAACGGACAAACAGGTACGGTACTTAATAATGTTCAACAAGGCGATTATGATCTGGAGATCACTGATAATCAGGGATGTACTTTCATTACCACTGTTCATGTGGATGGTGTAAGTCCACTCTCAGTAGAGGCAGCTTCATTGCAGCGCCCTACCTGTGCTGGAGATCAGGATGGTTCGGTTACTATACAAGGTGTTGGAGGTAATGGTAATTACACCTATACCTGGTTCGATGGTGCTACGGGCACTTTCCATGATCAGTTGTCAGCAGGAGAGTACACTATTGATATTACTGACGGCAAGGGCTGTCAATCACAAACTACCATAACCATCCCTGATGCAGAAAATTACAGTGTGTCAATAGATGACAATGCTATTTGTACTGGAGGTACCTATGTGATCACTTCTCCAACTGAAGGCACAGCCTACTCATGGGAATCAGATAATGGCTTTAATAGCAATGAAAGCACTGTAAGACTCACAGAACCAGGTGTATACCATCTGGAAGTGGTCAATGCCAAAGGTTGTATCGCAGAAGATGATTTTGAACTCACCTTATCAGATGATCTGCTTCAAGCTGACTTCTTGATGATATCAGAAGCATATGTGGGCGATACTGTAGTGTTGATCGACATCAGCTGGCCTATACCAGAAAGACTTGAGTGGGGTTTCCCTGAAGGCGCAGAGGTACTAACTTCTAACAAGGACTATGCAGAGGTGATCTTCAGAGAACCAGGTACTTACGGTATAGACATGGAAGTAGGCCTGGCCAACTGTTCTGACTTTTATACTCAGTCTTTAACCATATTGGATGCTCCAAAAGATAGTGAAGGCGGCAGACTTACAGCGGAACATGACTTGATCAAAGCCTTTAAAGTAAGCCCGAACCCAAGTAATGGCAAGTTCAAAATAGAGCTTGAATTATCAGAAGCCCTGAGTCCTGAGTTCAAGTTAATAGACCTTGAAGGCAACCAAATCCTATTAAACGCCCAGCTGGACGCCAGCAAATCTGTAGAACTGGAAGTGGATGCTTCAGAAAACAAACCCGGTATGTATATGCTGTGGTTGAAGGTTGGTGGACAAACAGTTGTAAAGAGAATATTGATCTTGAAATAGTTTAATGTTTCTTAAGTAATATTAAATAATAAAAGATTAATATTTGATTTAGTTTTTAAAATTTGGCATTTTGCCGTATACTGCAGGCGTTTTGGCTCTATGTAGTACTTATATTTTTTAAACTGGTGTCTATTAATTTTTTGCGTCAGCTGGTTATTATCTTTTTGCTGACTATAGTTTCAGGTAATCTATTTGCAACTCATATTATCGGAGGAGAAATCACTTATCGCTGTCTGGGTGGTAAGAGATATGAAATACTACTCACTGTTTATAGTGATTGTGGTTCCAGTGCGGTACTGGAGAGGTATTATCCTATTCAATACTATGCTACAGATTTAGGTATTTTACCGTCATCACCCCTCAGTATTAATGTTGAAAAGCAATCTACTACCGAGGTGAAGCTTGGGTGTTCATCTTCTGTATCTACTTGTAGAGGAGGTAGTGATCCTGGTGTCAATAAAGTGGTTTACAAAGGTATAGTGGACCTTTCAGCCTATGAGGGAAGTGCCGATTGGCGCTTTTTCTGGAAGAGGGCGGCACGAAGTAGCGAGATTGACAACCTTCAGGATCCAGAATTTCAGGATTTTTTCATTGAGTCATCTATCAATAATAAAGCAGCTTCATGTAATAATTCAGTAGTATTTGATGGTCCGGCTGTAGTGATGGTATCGGCTAATCAGGAGGTTACTTTTAACAATGTGGCGGTAGACGCTGATGGTGACCAATTGCAATACGCTGTGGTCGTACCCAAGGTGAATTATGACCTTGATGTAGTCTATAATAGCATCTATGAGTATAATGAATTGGAGTTCATGATCTTTAATGATACTCCGACCCTGAGCGCCAATAGTGGCGATTTAACTTTTTCAGTGAACGGTGTCCAGGTAGGTGTTACTGATTTTAAAGTAGAAGAATATAGAGATGGTGAGCTAATTGGCTGGGTAAAACGAGGTATTCAGGTTTCCAGTGAAGACAAAGACAACACCATTCCACAAATATCAGATTTCCTTGGTTTAGATGTGGATTCTGTTGGCATATGTGCAGGCCAAACGGCTAACCTGAGCTTCAATGTTTCAGATGATGATGCTGGAGACCAACTCACAGTATTAAAGTTAAGCGGACCATCAGGAGTATTTTCAGTGGTCAATAATAATTCTACATCACCTACTGGTCGGATCCTCTGGGATACAAAGAAAACAGATATTGGCGTGCATACCTTCGTTATTGAAGCAAAGGATAATGTATGTCCGCAACCTGGAGCCAATACTAAAACATTCATTATAAATGTCTTACCTATTCCTTCCTTTGAATTAGGAGAGGGCACAACCTTATCATGTAATGAGTTTGTTGAGATTAACCCGGAAGTAACTGGGGGCACTGGCGACTATACTTACTTATGGAATGGTCTGGTGCCGGAGCCGGATATAGATGCTCAAGTAGGAGAGTACATACTAAAAGTGACGGATGAGCTGGGGTGCTATGCTTCTGATACCATTATTTTTGAAAGTGAGATGACTGCCGCTTTTATGGCATCTCCACAATGTTTTGGAGTACCTACCCAGTTTACTGATCTCTCTTCTCATACCAGTGACGATAAGAATATCGTGCGTTGGGAATGGGATTTTGGTGATGGTACCAGCTCTTTTGAAAGAAACCCACAACATACCTATGCGGCCCCAGGTCGTTATACGGTTACTCAAACAATTACAGATAATGGCAATCCCGCCTGTTCAGCAGTATTTACTAATGCCGTAACCATATGTGGACCGCCGGATTTTAATATAATCATTGACGGTATATGCTCTCATAACGTGGTTTCATTTACTTTTGATGCCACTACCTTTCAATACTGCGATGTAATAAAGCAGGTGCGAATAAATTATGGAGATGGTACTATTGAACAACTGGCGGTGGGTGCTTTGCAAGCTTTTCACGAATATGAAACTGGTGGTGTGTTCGATATCACGGTTGAAGTAGAGAACCTTAATGGGTGTACCAATACCAAAACTGTACAGCACGAGATTCATTTAAGTCCATTAGTGAATATAATTGAAAGTGATTTCTTCCTCGTTTGTAGTGCTCCTGATACTGTTCTTCATAGTGATATTCTGGATGGAGGCACAGGTAATATCAATTATATGTGGAGTAATTTTGAAACCACAGAGGACATAGAAATAGATAAAAGTGGCTACTACAGTCTACTGGCTACAGATGATCTGGGCTGCTCCTATGAAGACCAGGTCTCAGTTACTTACCCATTATCAGCCAGGTTTAACTATGACCCATACTGCAAACCCGGAGATGTTATCCAATTTAATAACAACTCATCCAGTACCAATACTATAACAGATTACTCATGGAATTTCGGAGATAGTGGCCCTGATAACCTATCAGCTCTTAGAGAACCTACCCATGATTTTACCAGTGAAGGTGATTATAATGTGTCTCTACAAGTGGAAGATGACGATGGTTGTATTGACACTTTTTCAGCAACAATCTATAACATGTCACTAGATAAAACTCCAGTTTTCGATCTGGATGCCAATGGTGAAATTTGTTTAAGAACTGATATTAAGGTCGTTGCACCCACAGGGCCTCATGTTGATTCCTACTTATGGGATTTTGATAATGGTGCTACATCCGGTTCTCAGGAGCTGACATACAAGTACACTCAGCCAGGTACTTATGATATTAAAGGCACAGTGTTCTACAATAATAATATCTATGCCACGGGTTCATGTGATTCGTCTTTTATAGAATCACTTTTGGTTCATCCGCTGCCTGTAGCCAATATTATATCTTCTGATGAGCGTATTTGTAAAGACGAGGAAATTGTGTTCAGTTATGAATCTGATGATAATATTCAGTCTGTGCTGTGGACCATTAGAAACACCAAAACAGGTGCAGAAGTCACTAGCACGGACGAAACTATTACCTTCACATTTGCTGAGCGAAATGAGTATAGAATCAGTCTGGAGGTAACGGATATCAATGGCTGTAATGGGTATGATAGTAGAACAGAGTACGCCGATGTTGTATCAAGACCTGATTTCACCTTTGAAAAGATATGTGCTAAGGAGCCGATGCTTTTTAAGCAGCACTATCAGGATACCTTAGAAAATATTACTGACTACAGATGGGACTTTGGTGACGGAACAGCGGTAGAGGAAGGTCAGGTGCCCATGCCCATGATCACCCATGCCTTTCCGCCAGGAGGACCTTATGACGTTACACTAACCGTTCTGAACAGGTTCTCCGGGTGTGAAAAAAGTGTGCAACATAGTGTTACTGTGATTAACCCGCCTTTGATAGATTTTGAATATCCAGATATCTGCGAAAGAGAGGAAATGCAGTTTGTAAATCTTACTACTGAGAGGGATGGCACCATTGCCGGGTATGAATGGATATTTCCTGATGGCTCTACTTCTACGAAAGAAAACGCAAAGCATACCTTCCCGCAGTCGGGCTACTGGCCTGTGAGCCTGATTTCTACCTCTTCATTAGGGTGTAGAGATACCCTAACCAGGGAGGTTTATGTTCATCCTGCGCCGGTGGCTGGGGTAGATATTCCAGTAACTTTTGTGGAAGCTTTCATTCCTATGCAATTTTATGATGATTCTGAAGGTGACATTGTATCTTATTCCTGGGATTTTGGCGACGGCGCTACCTCTGATGAAAAAGACCCTATCCACACTTATGACGCCATAGAGAAATTCTTGCTCAAGCATACTGTTGTTAACACAGCGGGCTGCTCTAATACTTACGAGCAATTACTGGATCTCAATGTTTATCTGGATATTCCAACGGCTTTTTCACCAAATAATGACCTGAAAAATGATGAGTTTAAATTAATTCAGCAGGGGATTAAGGTGCTACATACTTTTAAGGTGTACAATCGTCATGGACAAGTGGTGTTTGATGCTAACGGTGATGTGAATGCCATTTGGGACGGTGAGTATAAAGGCAAACGCCAGCCTGCAGGTGTGTATGTTGTTCACGTTCAGGCATCTGGCGCTTATGACACCGAATTTAATTTTAAAAAGAATTTAACCTTACTAAGATGATGAGAAAAGTTGGTCTACTCATCTCGCTGTTGCTGATAATTGTTTCTATGGCTAAGGCACAGGTTCAGGAGGTGAAATTTACGCAGTTCTTTAATTTTCCTTTATACATACAACCAGCCAGTACGGGTAATTTTAAAGAATCGTACCGTATTTCGGGTATTTACCGCAAGCAGTGGAACAGTATTGAATCAGAATTTGAAACCTATGGTTTGTCAACCGATTTTAAATTCTCAAAAGGCTTTTTACCTGGTGATGAATGGGGAGCAGGTCTATACGCCATAGATGATCACTTGGGGAACGGACTCATGCAAAATCAGGAGTTAGGTTTATCCTTTGCTTATCACCATCCATTAGATTTCCAAGGCAGACACAGGCTATCACTGGGTATAAATTTTAGCTATTCAATGGCCTCTTTTGATATTGATAAGTTGCTGTTTGAAAGTCAGTTTGACGGTTTCGTAGCTAACCTTGACCTTCCCAATGGAGAGCCCATAGCCGGAGATAATATGGCAAACTACGATGCAGGAGCGGGATTGGACTATAGCTTTCTGATCAATAAAAAGTGGAGTGCAGGTGTTTCTGCTTCCTGGCTTAATATGGTGAAGCCACAACAAAGCTTTTATAGTGATTCACTCTCAGAAGCTCATATGAACCGAAAGCTGATTTCTGGTAATGTGAAGTATAAGTTTAATGAAAAAGTGGCCCTGGTTCCGCGCTGGTTGGTAAGCTTACAACAGAACGAAACAGAGGTAAGCACAGGTGCCGTTCTGGAGTATCTTTTGGTGCCTCAAAAGCAAGTGCAGCTAGATGTCGGAGCCTTTGCGCAGTGGTCAGAATACATTATTGTGTATGCTGGAGGCACCTACAAAGGTTTTTCATTGCACGCCAGTTATGACTTTTCCATTTCAGGATTGAAGGAGATTACTCAAGTGCAGGATACTGATTTTTCTAACCCGGGAGTATTTGAAATATCTCTAATTTATAAAGGGCGAACTAAAAATAATACGTCTAATTACACTGTTCCTTGCAGAATTTTTTAACATGAGAAGAAATTTTTTACTGTTGATATTCATCTTATTTCATGGAGCTGTAGGAGCGCAAAATGCAGAGTTGAAGACCTCAGCTGAGGCTAGCTTTAAGGCTGGTGATTATTACCAGGCCATACCTTTGCTTCAAAAGGTAGTGAAGCAGGCTCCAAAGGATTTTGAAAGCTGGAATATGCTGGCAGAATCTCTTTACCATAGTAGAAATCATAAAAAGGCGGCTAACGCCTATGAGCACCTGGTACAGCTGATAGGTAACGACAAAGAGCTTAGGAATGAGCACTATCTTTCCTACCTATATTATGGTAATAGCTTGATGGCTGTGCAGGATTATGATGGAGCCAAAGAGATCTATCTTATGTTTTTGAGATTAAAGCCACAAGCCCAGAATTACCGCGACTTGAAGCGGATAGCTAATGCCAAGATCCGGTCGTGCTCTGAGGCTCAGAAAATTATGCAGGATGGCTATGTAGGTGAATTTATTATTGAAAAGTTGCCGGAAACTGTAAATGGGAGCTACTCTGATTTTGGTCCGGTATGGAAGGATCAATCTACCTTGCTTTTTACGTCCCTCAGAAGTGATTCTCTGATTACGGTGGAAGACCACGAAGAGTTTCCTGCTGTGAATCAGATATATATGACCCGCAAGAGTAGTGAGGAATGGGATACGCCAGAGTTAGTAGATGAGTATAATAATGATCTTTTTCACAGTGCTAATGGCACCTTTTCTAAAGATGGTAAATCATTTGCCTTCAGCGTATGCCAGGAGAATGATCAGCATGAGGTGAGGTGTGATGTTTATGTTTCCTATAAAAAGCATAACACCTGGACTAAACCAGAAAAGCTCAAAAATGGCATTAACAAAGGTTCTTATACCAGCACCCAGCCGGCCTTTGGTTATTATTCCAGAAGGGGCTTCACCACGGAAATTCTCTATTTTGCCTCCGATAGACCAGGAGGAAAAGGAGGGATGGATATTTGGTATTCGGCCAGAAGCAAAAGAGGCGATTGGGCCGCCCCGGTAAACTGTGGAAGCGCGGTAAACAGCTCGGGAAATGAGATTACTCCGTTCTATGATTCTGATACTCAAACTTTATATTTCAGCTCCGATTACCACTTTGGTCTGGGCGGCTATGATGTTTTCAAGGCTTTTGGAGGTCTTAAAAGTTTTAGAAGACCAGAAAATCTGGGGGCTGCGGTAAATACAGGCTTTGATGATACCTATTTCTCCTGGAGGGTAAGTGAATCCAATGGCACCCTGGTCTCAAACAGGAGTGAAGAAGGCGCTGTGTTTGGCGAAAACTGCTGTGATGATATCTTTTATTTTACGAAGCAGATGGTGATGGAAATTCCTGCCATTGTTATCAATGCTGACTCTGTTCCATTGGCTGAAGCTACCGTAGCGCTACGTGTGCAGGGCACAGAAGCCTCTGATACTGCATCTGTGATGCTGCAAACTGAAAAGAAAGGAACCTTTACCATCAGACATCTTCAAGATCAAAATATTGAAGTGGCAGCCTCAAAAATGGGTTATGAAAACACTTTCATGGATATAAGCAGAGATAGCTATCCTGATACCGTGATTTTGGTGATGAATAAGAAAACCGAGCAAAAGGAAATAGAGACCATTACGGAGGTAAAGCCACTGGCACTTACAGATAAGTCGCTGAATGTAAAAGAGCTTAAGAAAGGTACTGTTTTAGTGATGGAGCACATATATTTTGAATTTGGAGCTTCAGATATTCAGGAGGGAGCATTGAAAGATATCGATATACTCGAGAAATTCCTCAGTGCTAACCCGACCATCAAGATTGAAATTGCAGGGCATACCGATAGTAAAGGCGATGAAAAGCTAAACCAGGAACTCTCACAAGAAAGAG
This sequence comes from Fulvivirga ligni, assembly GCF_021389935.1. Classification (NCBI taxonomy): domain Bacteria; kingdom Pseudomonadati; phylum Bacteroidota; class Cytophagia; order Cytophagales; family Fulvivirgaceae; genus Fulvivirga; species Fulvivirga ligni. The sequence continues at coordinate 4,638,503 of NZ_CP089979.1, read as the reverse complement.
CTGATGCCATTAGAAGATACCTTATTGAAAAAGGTATAGACGCTGACCGATTGAAAGCAGTAGGCTACGGAGAAGAAAAGCCAATAGCCCCCAATGAAAACCCAGATGGATCTGACAATGAAGCCGGTAGAAAGCTAAATCGTAGAACAGAAGTGGTGATTTTGGAGAATTAGCAACAATTTTATGTAGCGCAACCTTAATTAGCTGGTGTTAGCGCGCGTTTCACAACGCGTGCTGGCTTATCACGGTCACGCGTTGTAAAACGCGCGCCAACTATGAACCCTGAATCATGAGGTTAGCGCGCGTTTCAAACGCGTGCTTCTACCCTCAATTGATTAATTCAACATCCAGCATACATTAATGCCACTATAATCTCTTGCAGAACTGTACCAGTAATATTCCGGCTCATCCACGATCTCGCATTCCACAGGGTTATAATGTATATAAGTTAATTTCTGCTCTTGAAATTTATTCGACATAAGTAACTCGGGGGGATTTCCATCTTGCCACACCTTATAACTTGTGATTCGTTTTAGTTTTTCTCCCGATGCTTTAAAAGCTCTCAAAAGCCATTCTTTCCTACTTTCGTTTATTGTTCCCAAAAGTTCTATGGCTTGCCTGGACGTGAATTTTTTAAAATCTCTTATTATAGCTCCAACTGGCTCACTATCGGATCTAATAATCATATGTAAATGACTTGGCATTAAGCACCAGGCATTAATGACCAATCCTTTATTGTTTTGACAGTATTTTAATGATTCCACAATGCTATGTTTAAACTCTTTTCTTGTGAATAGGTCTATCCAGTGCACTATGGATAGCGTAACGAAGTATCTACCCTCAGGATCATCAAATTTATACTTCTCTGACATCTAATTAAGTTAGTGAAAATTTATGTGAAGAGTAGATTGAATTGGAACGTTTTGTGGGATAGGCACGCGTTGTGAAACGCGCGCCAACTAAAAAATTCAGTGTGGGGATGGGCACGCGTTATGAAACGCGCACCAACTCCGCGCTAACTAATAATCATCGTTAGTATCGTTAGCGTGCATTTCATAATGCGTGCTTGCCGAGTTCACCAACTACAGTCTAACCTTCGTTAACCCCCTTTTCAAACGCCTACAATCAAAACCCCAACCTAAAATAAACCCCCACATGATCACCACTAACCGTAGGGGCCAGGGTAATTTCCTTTGATTTTTTGAAGGGGTTCCAGTTTTTTAAGGGTTCGAAGTGGTAGACCAGCTTGGTGACTAGTATCCCCAAGCCGGCACCGACCATAACGTCAGATAGCCAGTGGCGGTTGTTGACTATTCTTAGGCTGCCAACCAGCGTGGTAGTGGAGTAGCCGCTCCAGGCCAGGATTGGGGAGCTGTCCTTGAACTCCTCGTACAATACGGCAGCGTTGGAGAAGGAAAAGGAGGTGTGGCCGGAAGGGAAAGACTGAGGATGTCCGTTAGGCCGATCTTTGTCTATCAGGTTTTTTCCGGCGTGGGTGAGTCCGGCGGTAATGATGTTGACTATGGCCAGGTACTTGGTCTGATCAAACCAATGGTTTTTGGCTTTGGCTCCCAAAAGATCAGCGGTGTAGAGGGTAACGATAGGGGTGTATTGAATTAAATCATCAATAGGCAATTGAAAGTCAATGTCATTTTCAGTGCCATCATGGAAACTGTTCTTGATTTCATGTTCTAAATGGCTACCACTGAGCGCAGAACCAACAATAATCAGCGAACCGGGAACTACCAATTGCCTGATTTTTATCTTGTCTTTTTTTGAGTCAATCTGTAGAGAATCGATGGTTTGAGCCTGTGTCTGTTGAAAAAATGACAGTGCGCCTAGTAGCAGAGAAAACATTGTTTTTCGCATAATTAAATCGAGTGATGATTAGCCTTATTGTAAAAATTAAATGAGGCGCAAATGTGCGGTAATCGAGCTTTCAAGGGGTTCTGGATAGTCGGAACCTGATAAATACGGACTTATTTAGTCGTTTAGCGACTGCTTTTTGAATGCTGAAGGAGTAGTTCCGGTTTCTTTCTTGAAAGCCGTATAGAATGCCGTCTTGGAGTTGAACCCGGCTTCCAGACCAATGGCCAGCAGGCTGTAGCGATCAAAGTCAGGATCAAGCAGCATTTTTTTTACCTCTTCTGTGCGGTAGTAGTTTAGATATTCTGGAATGGTTTTATCAGAATGTTCATTGATGAGGGTGGAAAGATAGCCCTCGCTGATATGTAGCCGTTGGGCTATGTCAGCCCGGCTTAGATTGGGGTTGCGGTAAATATGCTCATCCTCAAAAAGGCGGATCATTTGGGTGAAATATTGATTCTCTGAATCAGGCTGCGAAGTCCTCTGTGTTGTGACTTGCTTTTTGCTTTCTACAACCTGCCTGATCTCATATCTATTGCGAGCTAGCCTGAATTTTAAAATGCCTTTGTACCCAATCCAATAAAACAAGATGTTGATGAAAATCCATATCACATAGCTGAAATCCTGATTTGAAATGCCTTCAACCGTTAGAATAGTGATCCAGGTAAGAGTAAGAGCCACATGAAAACTGTAGAATACTTTTACCCACTTCATATTATCCTCCAGAAGAGGGTTTTTGATGGCCTTTCTTCTGAAAATGAGGAAGTATTCAGCTATTAATAACGTAATGTTGAAGACCAAGGAGAAATAAAACTCCAGGGTAAAGAATATAGGCATCCATGCTTTATAGTGAATAGTGTACCAATGAAAGTAAACATCTCCACCTACGTATAAATTGGCTACGAGTGAGATGGCAAAAGGGGCAAATAATAACAGTTGATAAGGATGATGGCGATTATCAAAGCTCACAGAAGCCCTGTAATAAAGGTACAGCGTGGCAGGAAACAGTAGCACCAGTTCTATATCCTCAAACAATCGCATGGCGGGATAAACCTGATAAATCGACGATTTGAGCAACAAAGTTTGAGCATTGATCAGCACAATAATGATCAAGCTTACACCCAAAAGAATATTGGTATTGGTTCTAAAATACTTGGACGACATGATAATCAGCGCAAAAAAGAGCCCCTGCATGGCCCCGAAAATGATGATCAAATCAATAAAATCAACCTGGATATTCACCGGATAGATAACTTTTAAAATCTATGAGATTTCAAAGTTATTACTTGTGGTTAAGATGGCAACAGTTGGCTTTTATTTAAATGTTGAAAGGGGCAGGAGATGGATTAGAAGCTGGTAGTTTCACCTCACCCAAACCCTCTCCTCAAGGAGAGGGCTTTCAACCCCCTTCTCCTTGAGGAGAAGGGCCGGGGATGAGGTGATCACCACTCCGACTTCACCTTCGGAAACCAGCTGCTGCTATTGGGAAATAAAATAAAGAATATGCCATGGGTTTTGTCATTTTTGATTTGTTCAAGCTGATCGCCGGACTGTATCAGCTTTTCAAATAACGAAACTGAAGGAAATGAAAATTCTTATTGGATTAATAGGCTTAGCGCTTTTTGTCACTTTAATAGTTGGCCTTATTAAGCCAGCTTATGTGCTGAAATGGGATAAAAAACCAAATAGATTAAAGGTTTTTGGGTATTGGATCCTTTCCATTGTGGCGCTGAGTGTTTTATCTGCCATGACAGAATCTGAAGAAGACCGAGAACGCTCGCATCTTAGTAAGGCCAAAAATTATATGAAGGAAGAAAGTTATGAAGAGGCTATTAAGGAGTTAGAGGATATAGATACTTCCAGTGAGTTTTACCAAAAGGCTCAACTATTAATAAAGGAGGCCGATAGTCTGAGTTTAGTAACTGATGAGCAAAAGCAATTGGCTCGCGAGATTGAGGCCAGGGAGGCGGCTGAAAATAAATTAGTTGAGCAAAAAGCACAATTAGAAAGAGAGATAGCCTCTATAAATGAGGGAGTGGATTTTTCTCCATATCGTGGTTCCGTAGATGCATTACAGCTGGAGCTTGCCTTGTTTGCGATGTGGGCTAATATTATCTCCAACGGTGAGGATTCTCCAGATGCTGAAATAAAGAAATTGTCAAAAGTTCTAAAATCCAAGATAGTAAAACTGCAGGTTGATGAATTTCCCAAACTAAGAAAGAATTACGCGCAAGTGGTGGGTAATCTCATGTGGGAACTAGATATCTATGTGAACTCTAGCAGTAGCCGTGATCGCTATTTAAATATCACAGGGGCAATCTTTGCAGCCAATAAAAACATTAAGGAGGCCCAACAGAAGCTGCTGGATGCACCAAAGCTATTTAGATTCCGGGAAACACGATATAGATGGTACAAGGGCCAGGAAGACTTTACCTACTATACTACTTACCAAGGGAAAGATTCTGATTTAGTTGACATAAGTGAATAAGAGTAAATCGTTTAAGCTTAGGTGTTTTTACTTAATTTCATAGGTGTTTTTCACTAATGAGCATTACTAAATGAGTTGGATTAGTTTGCTTTTATCTCATGTAAGAAAGAATGGGATTTGTATATGTTTGGTCGCTTGGGAAAAATAATTTGAAATGCCTTAGATTGGAAGGCGAAAAAAATAAGAGAATGTTTTTTGTCCTTTACACGGATGTTGTACGCCATGCGAAAAAGAGCCAACGCACGACAAGAAAGTTTAGAAAATGAATATTAATCAAATTGAAATAACGAATGTAAAAGGTATTGGTAATAAGTCATTCCAACTTGATTTAAATCCTAACAAGCCAAATATTCTTGTGGCACCAAATGGTTTTGGTAAAAGTTCATTTGCACTTGCATTTGACCGCTTAAAAAGAGACAAAATTGAATTAGGCGATAAAGAATATTTCAACAAAGACACTACTAATCGTCCTGAATTAAAAATCAAACTTTCCAATGGCGTAGAGTTGATGGCTGACGATAATCAAAACACAATCAGCGATATGTTTGATGTTGTCATAATCAAAAATCAGACTGAGCCAAAATCGGTTATTCAAACAATTCCCGGCCGTCCGCCTTTTGCAAGAACATCCTTAGACATTGTTAAGACTACATTGGTTCAAACAATCCCACAGAAAGTCGATTTTGCATACCATTCAGCAACTCTAAAGGCTTATTTTGGAGCTAATGGAAATAAGATACTTACCAATATATCCAGCTTATTCAGTTCAGCTAAATTCATCTTGAATATTGAAAACAAGATTGACTTTTCAAGATTTGAGCTTAAGTCTTTTAAAAAGATAATAGAGCCAGCTATTGAGCAAATTAATAATCAAGCAGGAACAGGCAATCAAATAAAAACATGGATTGAAGACAATCTGCTTGACGAGCTTAAAGGGCATGAAGAATTTTCAAAATTTACTTCTATAATTCAATCTTTTGGCTTTGAAGTTTTGAATGATGAAGTAGATTATTACTTAACCGCATGGCAGTTAATTACTGTTAGAAATGAAATGGGCGCTGACTTTAAAAAGGCTTGCAAATACCTTTACTTCTTAGATAAAAAGCAGCATTACACAGAAACAATTGCAAACTACAACCCTGTTAAAAACAGGTTTGATATAAAACCAAAAGCCGAAGGAAATAGTCTTGTTGTTAATTGGCCAAAGGCACATGAAATTTCAAATGGACAAAGGGACATTTTGACATTCATGGCTCTGCTTTTAAAAACCAGGAATAGCTTCAAAAAGAAAGATTGCATCCTTGTTATTGACGAAATCTTCGACTACATGGATGATGCAAACCTGATAACTTTCCAATATTACATCTCAACCTTTATTGAAGAGATGAAAACTGATAAAAGGCGAATTTTTCCAATTCTGCTAACACATTTAGATCCATTGTTTTTTAATCATTTCTGTTTCAACGACAATAAAATTAAAGTTTGCTACATAAAGGACATCAAGGTTAAGTCCAATCAACATATTCTGAATATCATTTACAACCGTGAAGATGAAATGATTAAAGACACAGTAGATGAGCATTATTTTCACTTCCACCCTGATTCAGGAGCAATTGATATAACCAAAGAATTTAAGACTTTAAAACTGAATACAGATTGGGGAACACCAGAAAAGTTTTTTAAAAAGATATTTCGAGAAGTGAGGAGATATTTATTTGATGATGAAACATTCGACCCGCTTGCAATATGTTTTGGGGTCAGAATTCAAATAGAACAGTTAGTTTATGCCAGAATTCCTGATGATGAAAACAAAAGGAAGTTCATTGAAGAAAATAACGGCACGAAAAACAAACTTCATTTTGCACAAGGCATTGGAGTTCAAATTCCTGAGACCTATTTCTTATTGGGCATTATTTACAATACTTCTTTGCATTTATCACAGGGGCAAGACATTTCAAAACCCCTTGGACTCAAATTAGAGAATGGAACAATTAAACAAATGATAATGAACTTGTGGAATTAAAAATGTCGTCCCTTCGCATCCATACCTCCAACTAGCGCAAGCGTCCGCTTGTGCCTAATTCAGAGATAAATACGCTAATAAATCAAGAGCTTCTAATATTATTGACAACGACAAACTCACCAACTCAAATCCATTTAAAATCCATGTAATGAAGGCACAAGTGGACACTTGCGCCAGATTTTAATAGGTTTTGTCCGTTTCTAATAAGCATAAACCCCGCAGTCGCTCGGCTCTGCCGCGTGACGGCTATTTCTGAAGCCTCTGGCCGGTTAGGTACGGATGAACATGAATAACTATGGTTATAATCAGGTTAAGTCAGGCCTTTCTCTATCTTTTCGGTTTTAAGGTTAGAATATTCGTGCTTTATCGGCCAGAGGCCTAAATCATAATGATCTCAACTGGCGCAAGCGTCCGCTTGTGCCTAATTCAGAAAAAAAATCGCTAATAAATCAAGAGCTTCTAATTTTATAAACAGGACAAACACACCAACTTAAATCCATTTGAAACCCTTGCAATGAAGGCACAAGCGGACGCTTGCGCCAGGTTTTCATAAGTTTTGTCCGTACATAATAAGCATAATCCATGTTGATCAATGGCCTAGTGTAGAACCGTCACGTGACTAGAAGAAGCCATTAATCCATCCATCTGGCCAATAATTACATACCCATCACCGCTCAACCACTCACCACAGCATTCCACCTGTCTAAATAACTTTTGCTTTATTACTTCGTCAATTTTTGGTAATAAAATAAATATTCCGTTCTTTAGATAAACCGATTTAGCTAACTACTCATGAAACTTCGCTACCTCATTCATGTTTGGTCCGTTCTTTTTGCGGCCATTATTACTGTTTCATTATCAGCGTCATGCACGTCATCTCAGGGTGCGGGGGCTACCACAGCTTCAAAACCAGCGAAAAGACCTAACATAGTATTGATCATGTCAGATGATATGGGGTATTCAGATTTGGGTTGTTACGGCGGGGAGATCAACACGCCCCAGCTGGATAAGTTGGCGCAGGAAGGGGTGCGGTTCACTCAGTTTTATAATGCCGCCAGGTGTTGTCCTACCAGAGCGTCCTTAATATCAGGCCTTTATCCGCATGATACGGGCATTGGCCACATGACTAATCCACCCAAGGCTGATCAGCAGCATGACTATAATCTGCCGGGCTACCGTGGGTTTTTGAATAAAGAGTGTGCTACCATGGCTGAGGTGCTGAAGGGTGCGGGCTACCAAACGTATATGTCGGGCAAGTGGCATTTGGGTGTGCAAAAGCAGGAGCTATGGCCTAATCAAAGAGGTTTTGACCAGTTTTACGGCATACTGGCTGGTGCTACCAACTACTTTAAACCAGTAGAGCCCAGACAGATCTACGAGCAAAATGAATCAATAGAAGTTACTGATCCTGAGTATTATACCACTGATGCCTTTACTGATAAGGCCATTGAATTTATCAATGAGGGAGATCAGGATAGGCCATTCTTTTTATACCTGGCCTATAATGCGCCGCACTGGCCGCTTCAGGCACCTAAAGAAGATATTGACAAGTACAGAAGCACTTATAAAGAAGGCTGGGAGAAGGTAAGAGAGGATCGTTTTGCCCGCATGAAAGCGCTGGGCATTCTGGATACCTCCTGGGAACTGACCGAGGCCGATGCACCAGAGTGGAGCAGTCTGCCGGAAGAAAAAGGGAGGAAATGGCGCTGAGAAGGGCAATTTATGCGGCTCAGGTAGATAGAATGGACCAGAACATAGGGCGATTAGTGAAATATTTAATGGATAAAAATGAGTTAGATAACACGCTTTTCGTCTTCTTAAATGATAACGGGGCCTGTGCCGAGGGTGGAACCTTAGGTGGGGGTAATAAAGATTTGTTGGAAACAGAGGAAGGTTTATGGTTGACTTACGGACAAGCCTGGGCAAATTCATCTAACACTCCGTTTAGGAGGTATAAGCACTGGGTGCATGAAGGTGGTATTTCCAGCCCGCTGATCATTCGCTGGCCGGGCATGGCAGCGCAGTATAAAGGTAAATTTATTCGCGAGCATAGCTTTTTGCCAGATCTTATGGCCACGTTCATAGATGTGGCGCAGGCTGACTATCCGCCGAAAGGCATGGAAAACATTAAGCCGCTGGTGGGTAAAAGCCTCATTCCTGTGCTAAAAGGTAAGGATGAACCTGTGCACATTGAGCCTATTTTCTGGGAGCATGAAGGGAACAAGGCGGTAAGGCTGGGCAAGTATAAGCTGGTGATGCAGTGGAAAGGCAAAAAGAAGAACCATTGGGAGCTTTACGATATGGAAAAAGACCGTACAGAAACTCATGATCTGGCCAGTCAAAATCCTGATAAGGTGAAAGAGATGTCTGATTTATGGCAGCAGTGGGCTGATAATCATCAGGTGAAACCGTGGAATGAAATCCAAAATATTATGTCTGCTAAACATAAATAGTAGTTGTTTCAAACTTATCTTAACCTGAAGAATAAACGTGTATTATAACTGATAAATTTGAATAAATGCTAAGAAGATTTTTTGTTGTATTTGCTTTACTAGCAATATGTTATACTGCTGGAGCGCAGGATTTAAGGGCTCCGGCTTATCCTTTGGTTACGCATAATCCATACCTAAGTATCTGGTCTATGGGTAATGAACTTAACGGATTACCTACCAAGCACTGGACGGGCGATGACCACTCCATTACTGGTATCATCAAAATAGATAATCAATATTACAGAATCATAGGGGAGGAGGCCAAGCAGTTTGAGACCGTGCTCCCTACCGCTGATGAGAAAAGTTACAAGGTAAAGTACACCGAAGAGGAGCCTGCAAATGACTGGCTCAAGGCTGACTTTAAGGATGAGGCCTGGAAAAGCGGTGCTGCACCATTCAGTGATAATGAATCTCTGGCTAAAACGTTATGGAAGAGTAAGCATCTTTGGGTGCGTCGCAGTTTCGATATGCCTTCTGGTGATTTCAAAAAGCTTTACCTCAAGCTGCGTCATGATGATAACATCAAGGTGTACATCAATGGTGAGAAAATCTATGATGTAGAAGGCTGGAAAGATCAGTATAAATTTATAGCTATTGAAGATCAGGTGGCGAAAAAGCTGAAGAAGAAAGGTAATGTATTGGCCATTCACATAGAAAATACGGCTGGTGGCGCCTGGTTAGATGCCGGCATAGTGAAGGAAACCGATGCCATGGCTAAGATCGATATTCAAAAGGCCAAACAAACAGGAGTAGACCTGCATGCCACCCGCACCGTGTATCATTTCGATTGTGGGACCGCCAAAGTGGATGTAACATTTACCTCACCAGCTTTATTGGATGATTTAGAGTTGCTTAGCCGCCCTGTTTCTTATGTTTCAGTGAAAACTAATTTTTCTGATAACAGTAAGCATGATGTGAAATATTACTTCGGCGTTGGCAGTAACCTGGCGGTACACACACCAGCTCAGGAGGTGGAAACCTGGAAGTATAGTGAAAACAATCTGGCCATTATGAAAGCCGGTACCGTAGAGCAGCCCATCTTAAAGAGAAAAGGTGACGGCGTAAGGATTGACTGGGGTTATGCTTATGTGGCCACAGAGGCTGGGGCGAATACCTCACAGTATATCACTCCGGCAGGAAGTGCTATTTTACCTTTCGTTAATGGTAAGAATCCTGGCACAGAAGGCGGCCAGTCAGGCAAATCTATGGTAATGAGCACCGTTACTGACCTGGGATCTGTAAAGGGCGAAACCAAAGAGCAGGTATACCTGATTGGTTATGATGAATTGCAGTCGGTACAGCTGTTCGATCAGAAGTTAACGCCATGGTGGAAAAAGAACTATGAGAGCATGGAAGGCCTGTTGGCTCAGTCTATGAAAGACTACAAGCAGGTGTATGAAAGATGCGAAGCCTTTGATAGTCAGTTAGATAAAGATGCAGTAGCAGCGGGTGGAGAGAAGTACGCGGAGTTATGTAACCTGGCTTATCGACAAGCTATAGCGGCCCATTCTTTACTTGAAAACAAAGAGGGCGATTTGCTCTTTATGTCAAAAGAAAATCATAGCAATGGCTCTATAAATACAGTGGATATCACTTATCCATCATCGCCATTATTCCTGATCTATAACCCTGATTTGGTAAAAGGTATGATGAATGGCATTTTCTATTACAGTGAGAGCGGCCGATGGAAAAAGCCTTTCCCGGCGCATGATTTAGGTACTTACCCTATTGCCACAGGCCAAACTTATGGTGAAGATATGCCTGTAGAAGAAGCCGGTAATATGCTCACGTTGGCAGCAGCCATTGCTGAAATGGAAGGCAATGCTGATTATGCGAAATCACACTGGGCTACCCTTACTACCTGGGCCGAATACTTAATGAAGAGCGGTTTTGATCCTGCTAATCAGCTTTCTACGGATGATTTTGCCGGGCACCTGGCCAGAAATGCCAACCTTTCTATCAAGGCTATTATGGCCATTGCTTCATACGGCAAGCTGGCTGGTATGTTGGGAGATAAGGCCGCCGAAAAGAAATATATGAGTGCCGCCAAAGACTTCGCTAAGAAGTGGACCAAATTGGCCAATAACGGTGATCATTATACTTTAGCTTTCGAAAAGAAAGGCACCTGGAGCCAGAAGTACAACCTGGTTTGGGATGATATGCTGGATTTCCATGTATTCCCTGAGTCAGTGCACCAAAAAGAGATCAAGTATTACCTCACTCAGCAAAGAAAATATGGCCTTCCTCTGGATAGCAGAAAGACTTACACCAAGTCTGACTGGGTAATGTGGACCGCCAGCATGGCTGACAATGAAGAAGATTTTAAAGCGTTAATTAATCCTATGTGGGACTATGCTAACGAAACCCAGGACAGAGTGCCTGTAAGTGACTGGCATGAAACTACTGATGCCAGAGTGCCGAATTTTAAGGCCCGATCAGTAGTAGGCGGCTATTTTATGAAAATGCTTCAATGGAAGCTTGAAAACAAAAAGTAATCAATCAAATAAGTAACTACAGTGGTGCATGGTGATTTGGAGTTGGTAATAACAATGAACCGGGAAGCCATCATCACTATTAATAAATTAACTACTAAACTCCTTACATATTAGAACTCATGGACAGAAGAAAATTTATGCAAAGTTCAGCAGCCGTAGGAGCTGCAGCAGCTCTCGTAAATCCGTATTCACTATACGCCGCAGATGCATTTCCTGTGGTAAGAGTAGCGGAAGGCAAGAGAAATTTTAAAAGCAAGGCTATTGAAAAAGCCATTAAGAAATTTCAAAAAGGTGTAAAAAATGAAGAGTTAGCCTGGTTATTCAATAACTGCTTTCCTAACACTATTGACACCACCGTTACCTATTCTAATAACGGCGGTAAACCAGATACCTATGTAATCACTGGTGACATTGATGCCATGTGGCTCAGAGACAGTGTGGCGCAGGTTTGGCCATACCTGAAGTTTATAGATGAAGACAAAGAGCTTCAAAATCTTATCGCAGGGGTAATTAACCGCCAGACCAGCTATATTCTGAAAGATCCTTATGCGAATGCTTTCTATGATGATCCTAACAAAAGAGGAGAGTGGGCTACTGACTTAACGGACATGAAGCCTGGTGTGCACGAAAGAAAGTACGAGATTGATTCTTTATGCTATCCAATTCGTTTGGCATATAACTACTGGAAAGCTTCTGGTGATACAAAACCATTCGATGCAGACTGGCAAAAAGCGATAAAGGCCATTTTAAAAACCTTTAAAGAGCAGCAGAGAAAAGAGAATTTAGGTCCATACTCGTTCATGAGAGAAACACCTCATGCTACAGATACTTTAACTATGAAAGGTTATGGTTATCCTGTAAATCCTGTAGGTCTTATCTGCTCTATGTTCCGTCCTAGTGATGATGCTACAGTTTATCCATTCCTTATTCCTTCTAACTTCTTCGCGGTAGTAAGTTTGAGACAAGCAGCTACTATGATGACTGAAATTGCCAATGATGCCGCTACGGCCAAGCAACTGACAGCATTAGCTGATGAAGTAGATAAGGCATTAAAAGAATATGCAGTAGTAGATCATCCTAAATATGGTAGAATCTATGCCTTCGAGGTAAATGGCTTCGGTAGCTATAATCTGATGGATGATGCCAACGTACCTAGCTTATTATCACTTCCTTATCTGGATGCGGTGGACGTTAATGATCCTATTTATCAGAACACCAGAAAGTACATCTGGTCATTGGATAACCCATTCTTCTTTAAAGGTAAAGCTGCAGAAGGTATCGGTGGACCACACGTAGGGCATGATATGATCTGGCCTATGAGTATCACCATGAAAGGTCTTACCAGCACTAGCAAAGATGAGATAAAATGGTGTATCAAAACTTTGCAGGCTACTCATGGTGGCACTGGATTTATGCACGAATCTTTCCATAAAGATGATCCTAAGAACTTCTCAAGATCATGGTTTGCCTGGGCGAACACGCTTTTTGGTGAGTTCTTGTATAAAACATTCGAGGAAAACCCTGAATTGTTATCATAATTAGAAAAGGATCAGTTAGTGATGAAGAAAAATATATTGCTGATATGCGTTTTATGCGCTATCTCTTTGAAATACTGTTATTCACAAAAGAAGGATTACACCCAATATGTTAATCCCTTTGTAGGAACAGCGCCATTAACTGATCCTGATTTTATTGGTTATACTCCGCCCCGCGATTGGAGAGTGTGGGCGGGCTTAACTTTTCCAGGCTCATCATTGCCTAATGCCATGGTGCAGCTCAGTCCGATTACTCAATATGGCTCAGGAGCCGGTTATGAGTATGAAGATGATGAAATAATCGGCTTCACGCATACTAATAAAGGCCACTGGAATCTATGTCATATTCCTATTATGCCCATTTCCTCAGATGCGAGCCATCCTTTTAAGTCACACTACAGTCATGATCAGGAAAAGGCCTCTCCAGCTTATTACGAAGTAGACCTGAAAGACTATCATGTAAAAGCTCGACTTACCTCTACTTTGCGTTGCGGCTATCATGCTTATACTTATGAAAATGCCAATAACCGCAGAATTCTATTTGATCTGGGAAGGGCCAATCATGGCGTTTCAGACTGGAAAATAGAGAAAAAAGACTCAAAAACGCTCGCCGGATTTCAAAGAACAGGTGGTGAGAAAATCTACTTCTATGCCGAACTCAGTCATGACATTACGGATTTAAGTACCCAAGATGAGGGCAAAAGAGACGGTTATGCCACCCTAACGGTAGCAGATGGTGGAGCTAAAGAAGTAACTTTAAAAATTGCCCTTTCTTTCGTAAGCATAGAGAATGCAAAGGAAAACCTAAAACAAGAAATTGGAAGCCAGACTTTCGATCAGATTCATACTAAAGGTCAACAAACCTGGAATGACCTGTTATCGACAATAGAAGTTAAGGGTGGTACTGATAAACAAAGGAATATATTCTATTCCTCGTTTTATCGCTCATTCTTATGGCCTGCATTAAGAAGTGATATCAACGGCCAGTTTATTGACAGGTCTGGAAACACCAGAACAGAAGACTTTAATTACTACACCAACCCATCTTTGTGGGATACTTTTAGAAACAAGCTAGTGCTGCTGAGCATGGTTTCTCCAGAAGTAACGAATGACGTGATTAAATCATTGATAGATCAGGGCGAGATTACTGGTTTCATTCCTACTTTCTTTCATGGGGATCATGCGGCTCCCTTTATCATCGGCTCATATTTAAGAGGTGTGAATGATTTTGACATTAAAAAGGCCTATGAATTGTTGCTCAACAATGCCACTAAAGAAGGTGGTACAAGGCCGCACATTACAGAATACATTGAGAAAGGCTACATATCCACACCCGAAAGGGAGCATCCGCACGTGGAAACAAAGGCCAAAGCAGGTGTTTCTAAAACCCTGGAATACGCGTACGATGATTATGCTATCTCATTATTAGCTAAGCACTTAGATGATCAGAAGAACTTTGAAGTCTACTCCAAACGAGCTCAGAATTATAAGAATGTATTTGACTCTGCTACCCGATTTATGAAAGGGAAGCTGGAAGATGGTAGCTGGGTGAAGAATTTTGATCCGCAATATCCATATTATGAATACATGTACAGAGAGGCCAATGCCTGGCAGGTGTCTTTCTTCGTTACGCATGATATGCCTGGGTTGGTAGACCTTTATGGAGGGAAAAAGGCCTTTGAAGAGAAATTGGATTCACTCTTTACATTGCCCTGGAATCCTAACCATATTGCAAGAAACGTCAGCAGCTTTATTGGTCAGTACTGCCACGGCAATCAGCCCGACCATGAGGCCCCCTTTGCTTACTACTTTGCCGATAAACCGGAGAAATCGCAGCAAGTGCTGGATAATATTTTGAATAATTTCTATGGAGTAGGAGAGTATGGCCTCGCACTGTCAGGCATGGATGATGCTGGGGAGATGAGCGCCTGGTATGTTTTCAGTGCCTTAGGTTTATATCCTTTTTCATCAGTAGATAATGAGTACATTGTTTCCGTACCATTGTTTGATGAAGTAGTTTGGCACACAAAAGAAGGCAAAACACTGTCTATTAAGAAAGAAGGTCCTAGCCGTGAGCTTAAGAAGATTAAAGTGGATGGAAAAACGCAGAAAGGCTATTTCGTGCCTTACCATCTCTTTGAAAACGGAGCCAATATCAATATCATAACTAAATAATTTCAATACTTACCTGAATGATCAAGATCAATCATTTTCGCATTTTTATTCTATCCTTATTTATTGTTTTTACGCAATTCTCAGTTTTTGCTCAGTCAGATCAGGTAAATGTCTTTTTGGGTACATCGGGCGATCATGGTCAGATGTCACCTGCGGCCAGCTATCCATTTAGCATGTTGAGCATTGGCCCACAAACCTATCCTGCAACACATCCTGGCTATGAATACTATGCTAAGCAATACCTTGGTTTTACGCATAATAGAATGGAAGGCGTTGGCTGTCAGGGAGATGGTGGAAATATTCTTATCAAGCCCTTTACCAATAATGAGCAGGATGCCGAGCTGATTAAAACAAGTCAGTTGGGCAGCCCGGGTTTTTATGGGGTGAAATTTGATAACGGCATTCAGGCGCAGTTTACGGTGAATAAAAAGCAGGGAGTACATCAATATGAGTTCAGTGAGGGCGACAATGGCTTTTACATTGATTTGGGCTACGCTTTTGTAGGCAGATTTGTAGAAGAGCAACATAAGATATCAGGCAATACCATTACTGGCTTTGTAAGAGCAGGAACCACCTGTAGCAGAGGTATTTACAAGATATACTACGCTATGGAATTTAGCGAAAATGTAAAGTTTGAGAAGTCTGGAGAGCACCAGGTTTTAGCCCTCCTGGATACAGATCAGAAAAAGGTTGACATCAGGATTGCCTTTTCATCAGTAGATGTGGAACATGCTAAAAAATCTATCACTTCAGATTCATTTTCTCAATTAAAAGCAGCCACTGAGCAGGCTTGGAATCAGAAGTTGAGTCAGGTAAAAGTAGAAGGTGATAAAGAGAGAGCAGATCTTTTCTATTCCTTGCTTTATCGCACATTACAGTCGCCTTTTGAGATATCAGAGGAGGATCATAGCTACAGAGCCATTGATGGATCACTGCAAAAATCTAAAAAGAATACCTTTTATAATGGCTGGGCCATTTGGGATAATTATAAAACGCAACTTCCCTTATTATCAATGGCTTACGCCAAAGAATATGGTGACATGGTTTGGTCGATAGAGCAGATGTATAACCATGGAAAGGATGATTTTTCCACTCCTAATGAACCCTCACATACTGTGCGTACTGAGCATGCCGTAGTGGTATTGCTAGACGCTTATAGAAAAGGTTATAAAGTGGATTTTGCCTCTATTTTAGATTCGCTGGTAAGTGAAAACAATAAACTGGATTTTAAAAGCCCTGATAAGGCCCTCGAATCATGTTATGACGATTGGGCCCTGGCAGAAATATACCAGGAGCTGGGGCAGGAGCAGGCTGCTACCAAATACAAGCAAAAAGCAGCAGCGTACAAAGGCCATTGGAAAAAGGATTTTCAAGACCTCAGCAAGAATGATATTGACAGAATGGGAGCCCGAGGCATGTATCAGGGTACAGTGTGCCAGTACCGCTGGTTGGTGCCCTATGATGTGAAAGGCCTCATAGAGCTCACTGGTGGAGAAGCTGAATTTATCAGTCAGTTAGATCAATTTTTCAAAGGCGATTATTATAACCATGCCAATGAGCCTGATATTCAGGTACCTTGGATGTATCAGGCCACTTCACAACCCTGGATGAGCCAGAAACTCATCCATCAGATAGCTATCGATACAGTAAACCAGTTTTACTTTAATAACAACAGCAAAGGCATAGATCCTTTTGTCGGTAGAATCTACAACAATAGACCCAAAGCCTTCTTATCCACCATGGATGATGACGCCGGTGCGCTCTCTGGCTGGTTTGTTTTGGCAGGAATAGGACTTACACCCGCAGCGGTGGGTGAACCGATCTATTATATTCATGTTCCTCTGTTTAAAAAGGTGGTGCTAAACGAGAGTTCTAAGCATCCGCTCACCATTCAGGTAAGTAATTTTTCAGACAAAAATGTCTATATCAAAAATCTCACCCTTAACGGTAAAAAGCTACAGCGAAACTGGCTCACTCATGAGGAGCTAATGAAGGGTGGTGAACTCATGATTGAGTCTTCAGCTCAGATAGTGAAGCATCCTGAATGGCAGGTGTGGTCTTCCGAGTTATGATTTTCATATAGTCAAAAGCAATTTAAGGTGCCGCTTGATTAATCGGTTTAGCTTTCTTAAAAGCCTAAAATGTAACTATTTAAAGTTTCAAATTGAATTTAGATATTTTCGATATAAAAAGGTCATGTACTATTTGATTTCGAATTCTTCTTTTTACATATTGAATCTTAACAAAGAGATTATCCGCGGATAATTTCCATTTCACAATCAAGATATCAGTCCTCCAAAGACCAGATATTTCGCAACCTAAGGCTTTAACTAAGTATGAATATTAGCAGAAAATACGACGTAAAAAACTACGATCGGACTAAGGAGCAAAGTTCGGGTGAGAAGTTTATGGTCCATAGCTCTGAAGGCGAAGTTTGGAATGCCTTTAAAGCTGGTGATGAGGCTGCTTTTATCAAAATTTACGAAAAGTATTTCGATGTATTGGTGAACTACTGCTTCCAGTTTACCCAGGACGAAGACCTGATCAAAGATTGTGTTCAAGACCTCTTCATTTTTATAAGAAACAAAAGAAGCACCCTTTCACCCACCGATAATATCAAGCTGTATTTATTGAAGGCTTGTAGGAATAGGCTCATTTCTTATCTGAAAAAGCAGCATGTAATAAAATCCTATGATGATTTAGGGAATGATAGCTTTGTTCCGGTACTCTCTACTGAAGATAACATCATTAACCTTCAAACCAGAGAAATAAAAGAAGAAAAGCTGAATAGAGCTATTCAGAAGTTATCAATCAAAGAAAGAGAGATGATTTATTATTTCTACTTTCAAAATATGAGCTATGAGTCTATCAGAGAGCTGATGGATTATGATCATGTAAAATCTGTTAGAAGCCTACTGTACAAGGCCTTAACAAAACTTAAAGGTTTCTTTGTATTCCTATCATTCCCCTTGGCTGACTTTCTTGCCAGCTGTTAACATTCTCTTAATTTTTAGTTTAAAAGTGCGCTGTTTTTTGGTGATTCTTTAAAATGACCAATGAAAATTGCGAATTATAAAAAAGATTAAAAATAATCGATTTTTATTGAGGTCTTTTTCAGCATTTCATACTTATAGGGTTGAAAGACTCTTGAAATGACAGAAGACAATAACGATATTATAGATTTATTAACTAACGAAGACTTCCGGAAATGGGTGCTGGAGCCCTCTTATGAAAGGGCGCTGTTTTGGGAAAAGTGGATGAAAAACAATCCGGATAGGATAGAGGCGGTTAATGCTGCTAAAGAATTCATCAGATCTACCCGATACAGAAACCTCAATGTAAGTGCTGCCGAAAAAGATCAAATTTTATCTGAGATAATAGCTGAGACCACCATGGTTACACCTATGATGAGATCTTCCAGACCTAAGAAATCTTCAAAAGTATGGTATAGAGCAGCTGCTGCTGTTCTGCTACTAGGTACCGCTCTATCCATTTACTGGTGGAGCAACGTCAATGAACCACTTCCGGTTCAAAAATCTAATCTTGTAGAGGTAGTAAAGGAGAACCCTCAAGGTAGAAAATCTACCGTGTTCTTGCCAGACGGAACCCGCGTAAGTCTGAATGCCGAAAGTAAAATAACCTATAGTACTGATTACGGCAAAGAAACCAGAACTGTAACCCTCACTGGAGAAGCCTACTTCGAAGTAAAACACAACCCATCAAAGCCATTTAAAGTCATTAGCGAAAATATAATGACTGTTGCCTTAGGTACCGCCTTCAATGTGAGAGACTTTAAGGATGAAAAAGATCTTCGTGTAGCCTTAAAAAACGGAAAGGTGCTGGTGAAGAATATGAGTAATCATACCAAGGATTTTCTGGAGCCAGGAGAGGGATTCGTAATTCCTAAAAGCAGTGGCGAGTTAGAGCTGGTGAAGATTAATCCGCTGGAAGAGTTTGGCTGGAAAGACGGTATACTCATGTTTAAAAACAGTAGCCTGGATGACGTGAAAGAGCGTCTAGAAAGATGGTACGGCGTTACTATCAAGATAAATGGCAAACCCAAAGTGCCATGGCGAGTAGATGCAAAATTTAAAAACGAATCATTAGAAGAAGTGCTAAATGGCTTAGACTTCACCTATGATTTAACCTATAAAATTGACGGAAAAAATGTTGAACTAAACCTGAATTGACTATGACCTGAACTTCTATCAAAAACAAAACCGGAAGCTATTGGCGTAACTCCCGGTCATCAAATCTCTTATCAATCAGCACTTTAGAATTTGGCGATTCACATATCTGATTGATAATCAAATGATTGTTAACTACATAACACAACAAAAATATGAAAAAAAAGCTACAGTTCTTAATATTAATGAGCTCGAAGTTACTACTATACGGTGTTTTTGCCCAGCTACTTTGTGTTAGCATACTCCTTGCTAACGATGGGAACGCACAGAACCAAAGCGTACAGGATGTGTACGTTGAGATGGATGCCCACAATGCCTCAGTTCTGGAGATATTTAAAAAGGTAGAGAAGTCTACCCAGTTTAACTTTCTCTATGACAGGAATTTTATTGATCGTGATGTAAGACTTGATATGGTAGGTAAAAACTCTGTAAAGGAAGTTTTAATCGAAATATCCAAAGTTACCAATCTACGATTCAGACAAGTTAATAACCTTATTAATGTAAAGCAGATCAAAAACGCTTATTCCAACGGACAAAGTGATGTGGAGGTAGTATTCCAAAGCATTAAGGTGTCTGGTACGGTAGTTTCATCGGATGATAATTTCGGTTTGCCGGGGGTAAACGTAAGTGTAAAGGGATCTACAAGAGGTTCCATTACAGATATAGAAGGACGTTATTCTCTTGATGTTGATTCTGAAGATGCTGTGCTGGTATTTTCTTATGTTGGTTATGTAACAGAAGAGATAAAGGTAGGAAGTAAAAAGGTAATTGATGTTTCATTGAAGCCAGATGTTACCACACTACAGGATATTGTTGTTGTAGGTTATGGAGAGCAGAAGAAGATAAGTGTAGTTGGTGCCCAGTCTACAGTATCAGTGGCAGAAATACAGCAGCCAGTGGCTAATGTTTCCACCATGCTTGCAGGACGTATTTCAGGTCTTACAGGGGTTCAGAGATCAGGTCAGCCAGGATATGATGGTGCTGACATTTGGATCAGAGGTATCTCCAGTTTTACATCTACCGGAGTAGCTCCTTTAATATTGGTAGATGGGGTTGAAAGATCTATGAACAATATAGATCCATTAGATATTGAATCATTTACAGTACTTAAAGATGCAGCTGCTACTGCCGTTTATGGTGTACGTGGTGCTAATGGTGTAATTCTAATTGAGACCAAAGAAGGTAAAGTTGGCCCTCCTAAAATAACAATAGACTATAACGAAGGTATAACTGAATTTACTAAAATGCCTGACTTGGCAGATGGTGTCACCTATATGCTTTTAGCTAATGAGGCTTTAACCACCAGAGGGCAATCTCCTAAGTATACAGATGAAGTGGTTCAAAACACTATGAATAACACAGATCCATATGCATATCCTAATGTAGATTGGTTTGATGCGGTGTTTAGAGATAGAGGAAGAAATAGAAAAGCTAATGTGAATTTATCTGGTGGTGCTGAGCAAGCTCAATATTATGTTTCCTTAGGTTATTATGACGAAACAGGTTTGTTTGTTACTGATGGTGTTGAAACATATGATTCTGATACAAGATTTAAAAGATATAATGTTACAACGAACTTAAACCTAAAGTTATCTAAGACTACAACCGTGGACTTAGGTATTCAGGGCTATATTTCTGAAGGTAATTATCCCGCTGAATCTGCTGATAATATCTTTATTCAGGCTATGCAAGTTCCACCGGTTGAATATCCCATCATGTATCCTGGAGGTTACATACCGGGTAGAAGTGTAAATGGTGATCTTAGAAATCCATATGCCGATGTGGCCTTGAGAGGTTATAAAACAGAGACTAAAAACCAATTGTACTCTAATTTAGGATTAACTCAAAAATTAGACTCATGGACTAAAGGTCTTTCATGGAATGGAATGTTTGCCTTTGATGCCTATAATTCTCATTTCATTACCAGAAGAAAAAGACAAAGCACTTGGATTATTGATGGTGCTAATCCTAGAAATCCGGATGGTACGGTTAATTTACTAGATGAGCCGACTCTGCCTGGAACTAATGTGTTGGACTA
Organism: Fulvivirga ligni; assembly: GCF_021389935.1. Lineage (NCBI taxonomy): Bacteria > Pseudomonadati > Bacteroidota > Cytophagia > Cytophagales > Fulvivirgaceae > Fulvivirga > Fulvivirga ligni. The sequence continues at coordinate 4,617,204 of NZ_CP089979.1, read as the reverse complement.
TACGAGAGAAAATGGAGGAAACCGAAGGTTCTATCTGCAGACTTCATTCAACTATGATAGAACTTTTGGAAAGCATTACGTAAGTGGGTTATTATTATTCAATAGAACTGATTATGTAGATGCATTTGCTGGAGATTTTACAGGATCAATTCCCTATAGAAACCAGGGTTTTGCAGGAAGAGCGACATATTCATATGATGACCGTTACTTTATTGAAGTAAATGCGGGTTATAACGGATCAGAAAATTTTGCCCCTGATAATAGATATGGCTTCTTCCCTTCATTTGCCGTTGGCTGGGTAGTTTCTAACGAGAAGTTTTTCGAGTCATTTGATGGTGTGATCAACTTCTTAAAACTGAGATATTCAGATGGTAAAGTAGGTTCTGCTTCTGGAGCAGGTAGATTTGCTTATCTCAGCTTTATGGCGGATAACGATGATATTGCTGGATATAGTTTCGGAGAAAGTCCCAGAGGTATTGGAGGTATCAGAGAAGATTCCTACGGAGTGGATGTGACCTGGTCAGAATCCAGAAAGCAGGACTTTGGTGTTGAGATTTATACATTGGACCATAGCCTGAAAATAATCGTAGATGCCTTTAAAGAGACTACAGAAGGTGCTTTCTTAAGAAGAGGTACGGTTCCTAACTACATAGGATTAACATCAGATCCATATGGTAATTTGGGTATTGTAGAAAATAAGGGTTTTGATGGTAGTCTGAATTTTGATAAGAACATAGGAGAAACAAGACTGGGTCTAAGAGGTACTTTCTCTTATAACAAAAACAAGGTAATTGAAAATGACCAACCGACTACACTTTATCCATGGTTAGAAACCAGAGGTAGAGGGGTTTTGGCTAGAGAAGGGTTAATTGCTGAAAGACTTTTTACCCTTGAGGATGATACCGATGGAGATGGTTATATAACTCCGGCAGATGGAGAGCAATATGCTGTTCAGTTCGGTAATGTTATGCCTGGTGATATTAAGTATACTGACCTTAATAATGATGGAGAGATCAATGCCTATGATATGAAAGAGATAGGTGGTGGAGATGTTCCTTCATTAACCTACGGTTTTGGTGTGAGTGCCGGACATAAAGGGTTTGATATGAGCTTGTTCTTCCAGGGACAGCACGATGCAGACATAATGCTTAGCGGTCAGGGAATTATGCCTTTCTTAGGAGATGGTGGTAGAGGCAACTTGTATAGCGTTGCCGTAGATAGATGGACGCCTGAGAACAATGATCCTTATGCAATGTATCCACGATTATCTTATGGAACAGCAGGTGTTGGTCAAACCAATAATACTCAGGCAAGTACATGGTGGCTGAGAGACGTTAATTTCTTACGTCTAAAAACAGCTGAAATTGGCTACACACTTCCCCAATCTTCACTTGATAAGTACAAGCTTAAGAATGTTCGCTTCTACTTAAGAGGGGTTAACTTGCTTACATTCAGTGATTTCGATCTGTGGGATCCTGAGTTAGCAACCTCAAATGGTGGAGCTTATCCTAATGTTAGAGTTTTCTCTCTAGGTGTTAATGTACAATTTTAAGAAGCCTCAATTATGAAGAAAATAACATATATATTAATACTATTGGTATTTGTAAGCTTTTCATGTAATGATGAGTTTCTTGATCAGGTACCAGATGATAGACTGACGTACGAAGAAACTTTCTCTAAAAGAAATTTAGTTGATCAGTATTTGGCTAATGTTTATTCCTTTATTCCAAACGAATATGCACAACGATACACTACCACTGAGCATTCAGGTCCTTGGACTGGTGGCTCTGATGAAGCAGAATATGTTTGGTCATTTTCGGCGAGTAACAGTGTAAACATTGGAGATTATAATGCCTCTACACAGTTTATTAGTACACTGTGGTCAAATTTTTACAGAGCCATTAGAAGTGCTACCAATTTCATGAATAGTGTAGATCAATGTGAAGATTGTTCCGATTTAATTATTGCTCAGTATAAAGCTGAGGCAAGAGTTTTAAGAGCATTTTTCTACTATAATCTCATCAGAACATGGGGCCCGGTTAATTTAATGGGAGATGAACCCGTTGCTCCTGATGCAGATCTTACAGCACTGGATATTGAAAGATCTACCATGGATGCTTGTGTTGCTTATATAGTAAGTGAACTGGATAAAGGGGCCGCTGAACTTGCCGAAACTAGTTTTACAGGTAGTAATGCGGGTCGAATGAGTCGTCCTTTTGCGTTAGCCATTAAAGAGAAAGTTTTGCTGTTTGCAGCAAGCCCTTTATTTAATGGTAATACTGATTATGCAGATATGGTTAATAGCCAGGGAGAGCAGCTAATCAGCCAAAGTGTCGATGTATCTAAATGGAAAGCTGCTGCTGATGCAGCTAAAGCATTTATGGATGAATATGTACCATCAGTTTACTCTTTATACAGAGAAAACGATGAGGCAGGCAATTTGGACCCTTATCTATCAACACGTAATGCTGTGTTAGAAGATTGGAATCCGGAAATTATATACGCCCGACCAAGAGGTGCCATATATTACTATTATGATGTAACTCCATATCATTCAGGTAGTGGTGATGCCAATGTGAGGGGTGCTGGAGGATTAGGAGCCACGCAAGAAATTGTGGATGCTTATTTCACTGCTAATGGAAGATCTATTGATGATCCTATGTCAGGGTATAAAACATCGGGTTTTTCAGATTTCCAAGCACCTTATGATTTTCAAACCAGAGAAACTTTCAATCAATGGGTGAATAGAGAACCACGATTCTATGTAGGTATCACTTACAATAACAGCCTTTGGATATACAGAGGAGCTGGTAATATCATTACTGAAACATGGTATGAAGGTAATTCTGGAAAGCAGGTAGGAGGAAATGATTATAGCCCCACAGGTTATATCGTAAGAAAAGGGATGCATGATGATATTCGATCTAATCAGAACTATACCATTCCTATGATGAGGCTAGCTGAAATTTATTTAGACTATGCCGAAGCTCTTAATGAATACGATCCAGGTAATCCTGATATTCTTATTTATCTCAATAGAATCAGAGATAGAGCTGGAATTCCGGAATATGGTTCTGAAGATTTAGAAGCTCCTGGTACTCAGGCTGAAATGAGAGAAGCTATCCACAAGGAAAGAAGAGTAGAGCTTGCTTTTGAAAGCATTAGATTCTTTGATGCTAGAAGATGGTTGATCGCTACCGAAGCTTTTGATGGTGATATGCACGGTATGGATATCAATGCTACGCCTGAATCTGAATTTTACAATGTTGTAGCTTTTGAAAATAGAACTTTCAATCTAAGACACAACCTATGGCCTATCCCTCAAGATGAGATTGATAGTAACCCGCTGTTAATTCAAAATTCAGGATGGTAAAATGAACAGTAGCCATCAAGGCTACTGCTTTACTCTTCAATTATCAATGTTAATTTCAATATGAAAACATGGAAAAGAAAATTCTATATATAAATATATTATGCAGTCTTTTGCTGGTGCTTACTTTGGGTAGTGTCAGTGCACAAGATTTCATCAGCACCATTGGGGGAACTCTCACTGTGGAGAGAGATAATTCAAATGCAGCAGAGGCTTCGGATAAAGTGGTGGATGGAAGTATCAGTACTAAATTTCTACTTTTTGATAGTGATCCTCTGTGGATTCAATATGAGTTTGCGTCAGCTGTTGTAGTTGATAGATATTCATTAACATCAGCAAATGATGCGTCAGGAAGGGATCCCAAAAACTGGACTATAGCAGGATCGAATAATGGTTCTACCTGGACTACCTTAGACACTAAAGCCAATGAGAAATTTAATAATCGATTAGAAACTAAGGTATATAATGTGGCTAATACCACAGTTTTTAAATTTTACAGATTAAATATTAGCTCAAATAATGGAGCTACTTTATTTCAATTGGCGGAATGGCGTCTGTTAGGAGCGGCAGCGCCGGAAGCTCCTTCTGCGCTAAGCGCCACAGCTACTTCTGGTAGTGAAGTATATCTAACCTGGACAGACAATAGCTCTTCGCCTGTGAGCAGTGAAGATAATTTTGTTTTGGAAAGATCACTGAATGGTACGGACTTTACTGAGCTGGCTGTCTTATCTCCTAATACTAAGGAATACGTAGATGAGAACTTAACACCGAACACTTCTTATCACTACAGAGTGAAAGCTGTGAATGTTAAAGGAGAGTCTACAAGTAATACAGTTAATGTAAGTACTCAAAATTTCACTGGGTTATTTACTGACATTACCGATAATGGTGGCGAAATTACTTCATCAGCAAGAATAGCCGAACAAGATCTGGCTAACCAAGGATTAGGTAAAATTATTGATAATAATACTGCCACTAAGGTTTTTCTAAGAGCTCCACAAGATGGAGAAGAAGATCCATGGGAGTTTCCTATCTGGTATCAGTATGAATCAACCACGTCAATACCTGTTAAAATAACTAAGTATACAATTACTTCAGGTAACGATGCGGCAGATAGAGATCCTAAAGACTGGACATTTGAAGCATCTACGGACGGTAGTGACTGGGACGTGCTTGATACAAAAGTGAACTATACGTTTGAATCAAGAGGTCAGACTAAGACATTTTTGATTTCAGGTGCAAGCTCTGAGCCATATCAGTATTACAGATTGAATATTACAGCCAATAGTGGTAGTGGTGACTTTCAGTTTGCAGAGTGGGAAATATATGGAGTGCCAACGGAAGCTCCGGCAATACCAACTAACCTGGATGTAACGGATAGTACTTATTACAGTATTACTCTGGCTTGGGATGATAATGCTAACAATGAAACAGGTTATTCTTTAGAGAGATCGCTTGACGGAACTTCTTTTGAGGTGGTAACAACTACAGCTGCGGATGTAACAACTTACGTAGATGAAGATCTTGCATCGTATAAAGACTATTACTACAGAATACAGGCTATAAATAATGGTAGCCCATCTATTTATTCTGAAGTGATTAAGACTAAAACGAAAATTAATCCTTTTATACCATTCCCGCCATCTAATGTTGTAGCAGTAGCGAATGATGCTAGTTCTATCTCATTAACATGGACGGACGAGTCAACTATTGAAACGGGATTTCAAATAGAAAGATCCAGAGATGGTGTAGAGTATAGTGTTTTAGATTCAGTAGCAGCAGATGTGCAGAGCTATGAAGATACAGGTTTAGTTAAAGCAACTACCTACTATTATAGATTGGTAGCTTATAATGACTTAGGTCAGAGTGAGATCCCTTCTGAAGTAGGTTCGGCTACTACCACCGGTATTAATGAAGCCCCGTCTTTCAATACTATTGAAGATTATATTGTATGTGCCATTGATACCAGATATCAGATTACTGTAAAAGGTATCACCAAAGGTGTTGATGAGGCATATCAAACCTTAAGCTATAACATAGTTTCAGATAAACCTGCTATGTTCGACGAGCTTATCATTGAACCTACAGTAACTGATAGTACTATTTTAAGCTTCATAGCAGTTACTGATACTTTAGGTGAGGCTACCGTTACTCTTACCATTAAAGATAATGGGGGCTCTAACAATGGCGGATCAGATACTTACGTGCAAACATTTAAGCTTATTCCAGATCTTACTGTAATTACGGCTTCTTCAGATACTGAAAATCCGATAGAGCGAGGTGAAACTATAAACCTTACTGCTGATGGAGGTGTATCTTATAACTGGATCGAGACTCCTGGTTTATTGTCAGACCCTGAAAATCAGACTATTACAGTGAAGCCTGTTCAGGATTACCCTTATGTTGTGGAGGCTGTTACTCCTTTGGGTTGTACCAAAACAGCTGAGGTTGTAATTAAAATGAGCGGTGACTATAATCTTGAACCTAACAATATTCTTACGCCGAATAATGATGGTTACAATGATGTGTGGGTGGTATGGAATATTAATACTTACCCTGAGAATGAACTGAAAATCTATGATGCTTCTGGTAGAATAGTATACAGTGAAACTGGTTATGCTAATACCTGGGGAGGTACTTCCACTGGAGGTTCTCAGCTTCCTTCAGGAGTATACTACTATGTCATTGATTTAGGAAGTGGCATACCTGCACTTACTGGTAGTTTAACAATTATCAACAACTAATAGAAATCATTATGAACACAATATATAATAGATTAAAAGGCCTGGCAGCACTATTAGTTGCACTATGCTGGTTAGGTTCTGGAGAAGTAGATGCTCAGGTCAAAACTTTGGGTTCAGCCTATTTTTTCAATCAGTATCAGGTAAATCCATCTTATGCAGGTTTGATAGAAGGTGGACTAAATCTCAATGCCTTGTACCATAAGCAAGCCACTGATATTGGTAATTCATCTTCCATACAGGCATTCACAGCTGATTATGGATATACTGATAAAATGGGGCTGGGGATTAACCTTTATCGCGATGAGCAAGGGTTGATCGAATCTACCAGAATTATGGCTACATATGCTTATCATTTACCTATTTCTGAAGGACAATCAGTTCACTTTGGCTTGTCTTTAGGGGTGATTGATCAGAAAATAGATATGGATGCACTTCAAGGTGATATGGGAGATCCTAGAGTGGCTCAGTTTAACGATCAGGGTACTAATTTCGATGCTGATTTTGGAGCTACCTACAAATGGAATAACCTTATGGTAGAAGCTGTTGGTTTGCATTTAGGGTCTTTCGCCAGCGATGAGAGCACATTAAACATAATTCGTAAGCCTACCGTCTATGGAGCAGCCAGTTATAAAATCGGGTTGATTGATGCAGAAGCTAATTCTGTAGGCATAACACCGAAGGTAGCTTATAGAAAAGTAGAGGAGCTGGATGGCATCTTAGATGTGGGTGCTCAAGTAGGTTTCTTAAATGACAACTTCAATGTATTGGCGATGTATCATTCATCAAAGAATTTGACTTTCGGGCTTAATACATTGATAAAAGGAATGTATGGCATCAGCGGTACTTATAGTACAGATGCTAAAGATTATGATGGAGAAGCGGGAAGTGACTTTGAAGTTTCTCTTCAAGTTTTATTAGGTAGGTAAAACTTGAGAAGTCCCTGGATTTAGCCAGGGACTTTTTTATTTAAACTTTATTTTATGAGATTATTAAAACTTACACTTATAACAATTCCTTTCTTCTTCTTTGATTGTTCTAAAGATGAACCTAAAGGACTAACTCCGCCGCCAATAGATGATGATCCAAAATCTGATCTGCCGGCACCACCAGCCACGTGGAAAGAACACTGGTTTGAGCATGAACAGCTGGTAACCAATGTCTTCCATGACGAGCACCTGGCTTTGTACTATGATGATAATGTAAACCCGTCCTACACCTGGCCTCAGGTTTATATTTCTGATATGTGGGAATATGTAAAGAGCGTATACGGAGATTTTGGCGATGATCCACGCCTATACGCCATTTTGCATACTGACAGATATTCTGGCGGGCATCCGGCAGTTTATATGGACGCCGGTCATGACTATAGAAATGTAGTGGACGTAGGACCTTACACCTGGGAATTTGAAAAACCAAGTGATGGCCTCAGCGTACTTACTCATGAAGTAGGTCATATTGTAGAAGGAGCAGCTAAAGGCGTAAAAGACAATCCGGCATGGGAGATTTGGAAGGATTCTAAGTGGGCCGAGATCTTCATTTATGATGTGTATCTGGGCTTAGGAAAAACGGAATATGCTCAGCAAGTATACAACGATATGATGAACCAAACTGATGATTTCCCAACTCCTGGTTCACAGTGGTTCAAAGATTGGTTTTATCCCTTATATTCACAAAATGGTGGTTCAAAAGTGCTGAATGAGTTCTACGAGCTTCTTGCCAAACACTTTCCAAGAAATGCAGACGGAACCAAATATGCCCGTAGAATGAATTGGGGTGAATTTATTCACTTTTGGAGTGGAGCGGCCGGCAAAGACTTAAAACCTTTGGCAGAACAGGCATTTGGATGGCCAGAGGAATGGACAGACCAACTATATCAGGCAAAAGCTGACTTTGATAAAATTACATACTAATTAATAATTTGAGAATGAGAAGAATAACAATTGCTTTGGCTCTAGTCGCAGGGCTTATGATCAGTAATCAGGTATCGGCACAAGAAGTTTATAAAAGAAAAGGGTATCAGCTTACGATTAACAATCAGGCCGAAGGTGTGGATGGAGATGTGATGAATTCATTGATTGAAACCTTTTTTACCGTTTACCCTGTGTTATGCCGAAACTATAACACCAGCGCTGTAAAAGAAGTAGAATTTTTCATTGACCCTGATTACAACGGTGTGGCAGAAGCAGGTGGAGGAAGAGTGAGAATGAATCCAAACTGGTTAAAGCAGCATCCTTATGACTTTGATATGGTTACACATGAGGTAATGCACCTTGTACAGGCATATCCTGGTGGTGCCGGACCATGGTGGGTTACAGAGGGCATAGCCGATTACATGCGTTATATGTATGGTTGTGATAACCCTAAAGGTGGCTGGTCAATGCCTGATTATCAGGAAAAGCAAAACTTTGACAATAGCTACAGAATCACTGCTCGTTTCTTCGTTTGGATAGAAAGAAATAAGCAGGCGGGCTTCATTAAGCAGCTGGATCATGCTATGAGAACAAAAACATATACAGATAAAATTTGGAAAGATAAGCTAGGTAAGAATATAGAAGATCTTTGGAAAGAATACGCTCAAAATCCGTCTATATAATTATCGCCAACTTTTATTACTAATGGTTTGGTAAACCGATTTACTAAACTAATTTTAAGGTTTGAAGAGAAATTTTTACAATTTCTCTTCGTTACCCTTAGACTCATAGAATATTTAACAAAATGAAAATTACCTACATCCTAAGTATTATTTTACTGTATAGCCTGTCGGGCTATGCACAGATGGTCGATCAGGTGACTGACCCTGTAGACTATGTAAACCCACTCATGGGTACAGATTCAGACCCAGGTCTTTCCAACGGTAATACCTATCCTGCCATTGCAGTGCCATGGGGTATGAACTTCTGGACACCACAAACAGGGCCAATGGGTCATGGTTGGGCTTACACTTATAACAGTCATAAAATCAGAGGTTTTAAGCAAACTCACCAGCCATCACCATGGATGAATGACTACGGTCAGTTTTCCATTATGCCTGTAGTAGGTAAAAAATTCAAACAAGATGATAGAGCCAGCTGGTTCTCTCATAAAGCAGAAAAGGCTACCCCTTATTACTACAGTGTATATCTTGCTGATCATGATGTAACTGTAGAACTTACACCAACAGAAAGAGCTGCACAGTTTCAAATTACATTCCCTGAATCAGATAGTTCTTACATAGTTGTGGATCCTTTCGATAAAGGTTCTTATGTAAAAGTTATCCCTGAAGAAAATAAGATCATTGGTTATACTACCAAGTATGCCAGAGGCAAGCTAACTAACTTCAAAAACTACTTTGTTATTAAATTCGATAAGAAGTTTAATGACGTAAGCACTTGGGAGGGAGATAAATTAGCTGCTGATAAAGCTGAGATGACTGCGGATCATGCAGGAGCAATCGTAGGCTTTAAAACATCTAAAGAAGAAAAAATACACGTACAAGTAGCTTCTTCATTCATCAGTTTTGAGCAGGCTGAGCTTAACTTAAGCAGAGAGCTGGCTAACGATGATTTTGAAACTACTAAGAAAAAAGCTCGTGATGAGTGGAATGAGAAATTAGGTAGATTAAAAGTAGAAGGTGGAACTATCGATCAGGTAAGAACTTTCTATTCTTGCTTATACAGAACACTTTTCTTCCCTAATAAGCTTTACGAAATCAACGAGAAAAATGAGATTGTACACTGGAGTCCTTATAACGGTGAGATCCTTCCAGGATATATGTTTGCCGGTACTGGTTTCTGGGATACTTTCAGAGCACTTTATCCATTCTTAAACCTGGTTTACCCTTCTATCAATAAAGAAATGCAAGCTGGTTTGGCTAATGACTTCAAAGAAGGTGGTTGGTTGCCAGAGTGGTCAAGCCCGGGTTATGCTAATATCATGGTAGGTAATAACTCTGCCTCTGTGGTATCTGATGCTTACATCAAAGGCTTAAGAGGATATGATATTGAAACACTTTACGAAGCATTGCTTCATGGGGCTAACAATGCTGGTCCTATGACCGCCGTGGGTAGAGCAGGAGCAGAGCAGTATGTGGATCTGGGTTATGTGCCTTATGATATTGGAATCAACGAAAGTGCAGCCAGAACATTAGAGTATGCTTATGATGATTTTGCCATCTATCAATTGGCAAAGGCTCTTGGAAAATCTAAGAAAGACATTAAGCTCTATAAGAAAAGAGCGATGAACTATAAAAACCTATTCGATCCTTCTACAGGATTAATGAGAGGCAAAAACAAAGATGGTTCGTTCCAATCACCATTTAACCCATTCAAATGGGGTGATGCTTTCACTGAAGGAAACAGCTGGCACTATAGCTGGTCAGTATTCCATGATCCTCAAGGACTTATTGACCTGATGGGCGGACAGCAAAACTTCGTAGCTAAATTGGATTCAGTATTTGATTTACCTCCAATCTTTGATGATAGCTATTATGGTGGAGTTATCCATGAGATCAGAGAGATGCAAATTGCTGATATGGGCCAATATGCTCATGGTAATCAGCCTATTCAGCATATGATCTACTTGTATAACTATGCTGGTGCACCTTGGAAAACACAATACTGGGCTAGAGAAACTATGAACAGAATGTATATGCCTACTCCTGATGGCTATTGTGGTGATGAGGATAACGGACAAACTTCTGCTTGGTATGTATTCTCTGCAATGGGCTTCTATCCTGTATGTCCTGCAGTAAATGAGTACGTATTAGGAGCTCCATTATTTAAGAAATTAACGGTGAGCCTTGAAAACGGTAAAAAATTAGTGATCAATGCTCCAAAAAATAGTGATGATAACAGATATGTTCAGCAGTTAACTGTAAATGGTCAGTCTACTACTAAGAACTATGTAGATCACAACGAACTAATGAAAGGTGCTACTCTAAACTTTGAAATGGGCGCTGAGCCTAACAAGTCTAGAGGAGTAAATAAAGAGGATTTCCCTTATTCTCTTTCTACTGAAAAGTAATTTCCTTTTTGTGTTTTGGTTATTGCGAAGTTTGAAGTAATCTTATAATGATTATTTCTACTTCGCATTACTATACTTCACTTACACTTACAACTTAAAAATTATTTATGATTAAAAAGAGCTGGCTAGCTGGTCTATTAATAGGTGCTCAGGCGCTTGTTGGCCATGCCCAAGATAAGCAAGACAAAGGATTGGTGCAGTACGTAGATCCTATGATCGGTACGGCAAAAATGGGACACACCTACCCAGGAGCTACCGCTCCGTTTGGTATGGTGCAACTAAGCCCGGATACCGATACTATACCTTATGCTGTAGATGGCAGGTACACAGGGGATGTCTATAAATACTGTGCAGGTTATCAGTATGAAGATAAAACCATAGTAGGTTTTAGTCATACCCACTTCAGTGGTACAGGACATTCTGACCTGGGTGATTTCTTAATTATGCCTACCACGGGTAAGTTGCAACTTAATCCTGGTACTGCGGATAAGCCAGAGAGCGGCTACAGGTCTAAATTTAGTCATGATAATGAAAAAGCAGAAGCTGGTTATTACAAAGTAAAGCTCGATGATCATAACATTACCGCTGAGCTTACGGCTACTACCAGAGTAGGTATGCACCAGTACACTTTCCCGGAAGCGGAAGAAGCACATATCATCCTGGATATGATGTATGGCATCTATAATTATGATGAAAAAACTACCTGGGCATTCATCAGGTTAGAGAATGATACCTTAATTACGGGTTATAAATCTACTAACGGATGGGCTAGAACGCGTACCGAATATTTTGCCATGTCTTTCAGCAAGCCAGTGAAGACTTATGGTTTTAAAATGTATGAAAAACATCCTTACCATGGCTTTTGGGGTAGGTTTGATCAGCAAAATAACTTTCCTGAAGCAGCTAATGAAAAGATCAGAGCACACTTTGATTTTGATGTAGCAGCAGGGGAGAAGATCAAGATAAAATTTGCGCTGTCACCAGTGAGCACGGCTAATGCCATAGAAAACATGAATGCCGAAGTTCCAGGGTGGGATTTTGAAGCTGTAAAAGCTCAAACACAAAGCAATTGGAACAAAGAATTGGGTAAAGTAACGGCAGATGCTGGTAGCGAAGCAGATATGAAAAACTTCTACACTGCTATGTACCATGCCTTCTTAGGACCTACCGTATATCAGGATGTAAATGGTGAGTACAAAGGGTTAGACCAAAATGTGCACAAAGCAGATGGTTTTACTAACTATACCAGCTTTTCACTATGGGATACTTACAGAGCACTTCACCCACTATTTAACGTGTTGCAGCCAGCCAGAAACCAGGATATGATTCAGGCAATGATGGCGCATTATGATCAAAGCGTTCATAAGATGCTTCCTATCTGGTCTCACTACGCTAATGAAAACTGGTGTATGATCGGCTACCACAGTGTACCGGTAATAGCAGATGCTGTAATTAAAGGTAATGCTGATTTTGATGTGGAAAGAGCATTAGAGGCTTGTATCAATACAGCTAACACCAGATACTTTGATGGTATCGGCGAGTACATTGATCGTGGCTTCGTGCCAGAAGATAAGAGCAGAGCTTCAGTATCTAAAACATTAGAATATGCCTTTGATGACTGGTGTATTGCTCAAATGGCTAAGAAACTAGGTAAAGATGATGTTTATAAAGAGTTCATGAAGCGCTCTGAAAGCTATAAGAACGTTTATGATCCTAAAACAGGTTTCATGAGACCAAAGAATGCTAATGGTGAATGGGTAAAAGAATTTGATCCATTAGATACACATTGGAAGGGTTTCATCGAAGGAAACTCTTGGAATTACAGCTTATACGTACCGCATGATCCTGAGGCAATGATAGAAATGATGGGTGGAGATAAGAAATTTGTTCCTCATTTAGATTCATTGTTCTCAATGGAGCTTCCTGACAAGTATTTTGAGCATACTGAAGATATTTCCAGAGATGGTATTATTGGTAACTATGTGCATGGTAATGAGCCATCGCACCACGTTGTTTACCTCTATGACTGGACTGACCAGCCATGGAAAGCACAGGACAAAATCAGAATGATCCTCAAGGCAATGTATAAAACAGGCGCCAATGGTTTAGGAGGTAATGATGACTTTGGCCAGATGAGTGCCTGGTATTTATTCAGCTCATTAGGCTTTTACCCTGTAGCTCCAGGTTCGAACCAATACATGCTTGGTAGCCCGGCAGTAAATGCAGCTACTATCCATTTAGAAAATGGTAAAGAGTTCAAAATCGAAGCTAAGAAACAAAGCGATAAAAATGTATTCGTGAAAAAGGTGGAACTCAATGGAAAAGAGGTTAATCAAACCTTCATTACCCATGAAGATATCATGAAAGGTGGAACGCTTACTTTCTATATGAGTAGCAAACCGAATAAGAAATAGTAAAATAAGTTTTATTTTATTTGATATTAAAAAGTTTCAATCTGTAGTAATCAGGTTGAAACTTTTTTCATTTCTAGCCAGCTAAATCGATTTGTTCTTTGTTGCTTCTCATCTAAAATGTTTGTTAATTAGGGTTTGCAATCGTTTTAAATTTTCAATTTATTATCTGGATGGAAGCTGCTGATCATAAAAGGGATGATGCTGTTAACACGCGAGGCGATATTCATGGCTTCGCGCAGGAGAAGGACAGCCACATCTGGGATCAGTTTAAGAGTGGTAACGAATCTGCATTCATACATATTTACAACACTCACTTCAAACAGCTGTATCATTACGGCAAACAGTTTACTAATGATTCAGGCTTAATTAAAGACTGCATTCAGGATATGTTTATTACTATCCGTAAAAACAGACAGAATTTAGCATCCACGCATTCTATAAAATTATATCTCTTTAAATCTATCAAGAGATTGATCCTACGCTCAGGGAAAAAATATAAAAGGTTTCACTCCGATCGGGAGCTCGAAGAGGTTTATAATTTTCATTTCATTCTTTCCTACGAACATCATTTGATTGATCAACAATTGAGTGAAGAAAGAAGGATCAAATTACAATCCGAATTAAACCAGTTACCTGCAAGACAGAAGGAGGCTATCTATTACCTTTTTTACGAAAATATGTCTTATGCAGAGATCTGTGAACTTATGGGGTTTACAGACATTAAGTCGGGACGTAATTTGGTGTACAAGGCATTTAAAACCTTAAGACTGAAGCTCTCAGATATCTAAGTCTTCATCCTTTTGATTAAATATTTCACATGAGGTAATATTGTAATGAATTGATATTCAATTGATTGAAAAATTTTTCAAAAAAAGTTTAGTATAAGCGATGTTGTCCTAGACTTTGCTGCCTTATATAGGGGAAACCATGCAGTACCTATGAGTGCCAGGCAAAACTTAGAAGATTTCTTATCTGACGATGAATTCGTAAGATGGGTGAAAAACCCAGATAAAGAACTTGACTCTTTTTGGAGTAAGTGGATGAGCTATCATCCTGATAAGAGGCAGACTGTATCGCTGGCACGTGAAATTATTCTGGGAATTCAGGTTGAGAATCCTACAGAAGATCAAGGAATTGAAGATTTACAAAATGATATTCTTAAAAATATCCTGTTGGAAGAGGGCGAAAGTAAAGGTAAATCACGGCACTTTAAACCAAGAGCTAAGTCTAATTTCGTATTATCAATTTTAAAGTATGCTGCAGTTATCTGCATAGGGGTAGCTATTTACTTCATTGCTAATTCTCAATTATTTATTGATGAATCAGATGCTCCTGAATATCAAACTGTTATAAAGGAAAACGACATAGGGAGAAGGCAAACGCTTCTGCCGGACGGAACTAAAGTTTGGATGAATTCCAACACCCGTATTTCTTATGCCTCAAATATTAATGAGGCCGATCAAAGGAAAGTCATCCTTGAAGGTGAAGCCTACTTTAAAGTGAAAAAGGATCCAGATCGTCCTTTCATTGTGCAAAGCAAGAGCTTCTCTACTACAGCATTAGGCACAGCTTTTAATGTGAATGCCTATCCTGATGGAGACAATATAGTGGTATCTCTAGAGGAAGGTAAAGTGCTTATCAAACAAGAAGATGATAAAAAAGCAGATAGTTATGTGCTTACCCCCGGGCATCAGCTTACCTATTCAATCTTAGAAAAGAAATTAGGCATTAATCCATTTAATTCGGAGGTAGAGTTAGGGTGGATCAAAGGAATCCTCTCTTTTAAGGATGCTGATTTTGATGAAATCTGCAAAAGACTGGAGAAGTTCTATTCGGTGAAGATTGAGGTGAAAGGGGAAAAGCCCCAATGGAAATATAGTGGAAGATTTGAAAATGCATCACTGGAGCAGGTGATAGAAAGAGTAGCTTCAGTAGAAAAAATCAATTATCAATTAAATGACAAAACACTAGTTATATGGAATTAATAGATAGCGGATAATAATACCAGCCCGAAGGCTGATATTATAAGATTTCAAGGCGTCAACCATCGTCCAAAATGAAAGGGCCTTGAACACTTTAATGAATAAATCACTAAACCTTAAAAGTATGAAAAAAAATGTACTTAGTTTATTTCTAAGCGCTATGAAGTACCTATTACTTTTTTCAATGCTACTGACTATATCTATGAGCTTAGTATTTGCCAGTAGCTCGAAAGCACAAGAAGTTAAGAGTGTAAGAGAAGTTTATCTCATCATAGGATTCAATAATCAGAACCTTGAATCTGTATTCTCTGAAATTGAATCAAAAACTCCTTATTACTTTGGCTATGAACGCAAGAATATTGATAGCAAAGCCACCATTAATCTGCCTAAAAAGAGAATGTCAGTGGCGGATCTATTGATTCAGATCGCCAGGCAGACTCCATTAAGATTTAGACAGGTAAATAACAACATTGATGTTATACCTCTCAATCAAGTTCAGGATGAGCCTATCGAAGTGATCATCGAACAGACCGTAACAGGGGTTGTAAAAGATGAAAATGGAGAGCAATTGCCCGGCGTATCAGTACAAATAAAAGGTACTAACAAAGGCACCATCACAGATATTGATGGTTCGTATTCCATTCAGGTGCCTGATAACGAATCTACCCTCGTTTTTAGTTTTGTTGGTATGGAAACGATTGAAATGACGGTTGGGGATCAAAATATTATCAATGTTACCCTAAAAATGGATGTTCAATCTCTCAATGAGGTAGTTGTAGTAGGCTATGGCATCCAACGCAAGTCTAGTGTGGTGGGAGCAATAGATCAGGTTAATGCAGATAAGCTAGAAGGCCGACCTAATGCGAATATGACGCAAGCCTTACAGGGTGTTGCTCCTAATTTGATCATACAGCAGCCTAATTCTGAACCGGGGGCACGGATGAACATCAACATTAGAGGTATTAGTACTTTAGGAGATAATAGTCCCCTAATAGTTATTGATGGAATAGTTGGAGGTGATCTAAATCTAATCAACCCGTCAGATATTGCCAGTGTATCAGTACTGAAAGATGCTGGAAGTGCAGCCATCTACGGATCACGTGCTAATAATGGTGTGATTGTAGTTACCACCAAAAAGGGACAGAAAAACAAGGGTATGACCATCACCTACAATGGTCTTATGGGAGTAAATAACCCTCACTATTTTATGAAGCCTGTTAGCGGTTATCAGAATGCTATCCTTAGAAACGAATCTGCAGCTAATGCAGGTAAGACTTCAGTAGTCTATACTCCTGAACAGATAAGACAGTTTAAGGAAAATGGAGATGAAGAATGGTTTGCAGAGGAAATTGTAAAACCGGCCTGGCAACAAAATCATAATTTGAGTTTATCAGGTGGTAATGAGCAGTCTACCTATTTTCTTTCCTTGGGCTACCTGGATCAGGAAAGTAACTTCGTGGGTCCTGATAAGGGTTTGAAGAGGTATAATTTCCGTATGAACATGACCAATGACTTGGGAAGGTTTAAACTCACTTCAATGCTTAATTATGTGCGAAGAGAAACTACAGACCACTCCAGTAGCACTGGTACACTTATAGTAGACGCGAGCCGCGTTCCTCTAATTTATGCGCAAAGGGATTCTCTCGGCCGCTTCCTTACAAATGATGTCCTTCAGGAATTTAATTCTCTTGGAATACTGGAAGAAGGTGGTTTTAGAAAGTATGATGATGATAATGTTTTTGGAAACCTGCAGGCAGAATTTGAAATTTTAGATGGCCTTTCTATAAAAGGGGTGTTCGGTGGAGCATTGTATTCTAATCATCAATTCGCTAGAACCAAGCAGGTGAATTTCTTCCCTAAGGGTTTGTATGGAGCCAATAGAAATACTTACGATGAAAGCCGCAAGTCTATTGATCTCAACACGCAGCTTATACTTCAGTACATGAAAAACTTCGCTCAGAATCATAATCTGAACCTGCTTGTAGGAGCATCTAATGAAAATCATACAGATAGAGGCACAGGTATATATAAAACGCTTACTGATCCTGATCTGGGTACACCAACCACAGAGACCATTGTTAGCCCTGATTCTTACACCTCTAATCAAAGTTCTTCTGAAAATAGCCTTAACTCACTATTTGGTAGAGTTTCTTATGATTTTAGTAACAAGTACTTTGCTGAGTTCAGCTTTAGGTACGACGGCTCCTCCAAATTTAATGAAGATAACCGTTGGGGATTTTTCCCATCTGCCTCGGTAGGCTATAGGGTTACTCAGGAGGATTTTATGAAAGGATATCTGGATCGTGTAGGAGGTATCAAATTGAGAGCTTCATATGGTGTGTTAGGAAATCAGAATGTTGGTAATTACCAGTATCAAACTACCTATTTTACTTTCCCTAATGCATATGGATTTAATGATAGTGGTGTAGGCGGTACAGGATACAATTTTGCTAATCCTAATTTGAAATGGGAGAGGGCAGCCACACTCAATATTGGTGCTGACATGGACTTCATAGATGGTAATCTAACACTATCTCTTGATTACTTCAATAAGGTGACCTCTAATATCTTAGTTCCTCCGGCTGTACCAGGTGTATTTGGAACCGGGCTTCCAGATTTTAATGCTGGTAAAGTGGCTAATAGAGGCTGGGAAATAGCTTTATCTTACGTGCACAAAACTGGTCAGATGACACATACTTTCTCTGGTAATCTTGGTGACTCCCAAAACGAGGTTTTGGACTTTCAGGGTAATGAAAGACTTCAGGGAAAGGAAGAACTACAGATCTTACTTCGCGAGGGCTATCCGTATAATTCATATGTTGGCCTAAAGCATGATGGCTACTTCCAAAACATGGAAGATGTTCAGAACAGTGCTAAACCTGAAGGATTAACAAATCTGTTCCCTGGAGATAACAAGTATGTTGATATTAATGAAGATGGTAAGATTGACGATGATGACCTGGTGGTCTTCGGTAGTCCATTTCCAAGATTAACCTATGGACTTACCTATAGTGTTCAGTTTAATGGATTTGATCTCAATATCTTCTTGCAAGGTGTAGGCAAGCGTACTATGATGCTACGTGGAGAGCTTGTAGAACCTTTCCATTTTAATTATGGAATGACCATGTATGAGCATCAATTGGACTATTGGACTCCTCAGAACACCGACGCTGCTTTTCCCAGGTTGGCAGATAACGGTAGCCAGTCTAACACCAATAACTATCGCAGAGGATCAGATCTTTACTTATTCAATGCAGCTTATCTAAGAGTCAAAAATATTCAGCTCGGTTATACTGTACCTGCTAATATGGCTAGCAAAATAGGGGCAAAAAAGATAAGAGCCTATGTATCAGGACAGAATCTATTTACATTTTCAAAATTGAAATTTGTTGATCCTGAGTTATCAGAGTTTGATGGTAGCCTGAGAAGTGGTGGAGCTAACAGCGGTAGAGCATACCCCACCATGATTTACTACGGATTTGGATTAGATATAACCTTTTAATCAAGAAACTATGAGATATTTATTTATAATCGGAATGATGAGTCTCTTAATTATGGGGTGTAAAGAACTTGACCTGGCCCCGGAAAACTCATTCACAGACTTAAATTACTGGACCACAGAGGACAGAGCGCAGAGTGTGCTAAACACGGCTTACTCACAAATGCTTACCTCTAACTACTTCTTCTATAACGAAGCCCTATCAGATAATGCCTATAATGGAAGAGGTGATGTGGCTGGAGCGGCCTCACTGGCATCAGGCACCTATGATCCTTCTCTGGCGCGGTTAAAAGATGAGTGGAATTATCACTACCAAGGGATAAAGACCTGTAATATTCTACTGGATAATATCGACAGAATCACTGATATGGATGAAACTACCCGTGAACAGATGAAAGCTGAGGCCAGATTTATCAGGGCATTCCAGCATTTTCAGCTGATGACATGGTGGGGAGATGTGCCATTATTGGAAACAGATATTGATATTGTAACGGCCCTTACAGTGAGTAGAACGCCAAGAGAGGAGGTTTTGGAATTTATATTATCTGAGCTTGAGGATGTTTCTCTGATTCTACCCAATAAATCGGATTATGCGGCAGCAGAGAATGGTAAGATTACAGCAGGAGCCGCTATTGCTTTGAAGGCCAGAGTGTTATTGTATGAAGGCAACTGGAATGGAGTGATTACGGAATGTGAAAAGTTAATGAACTCATCAGATTATGGGACTTACAGTTTACATCCCTCTTATGAAGAATTGTTCCTGCCGGAATATCAGTTTAATAATGAAGTTATTTTAAGCCTACAGTACGTTCCTCAGTTAAGAACTTGGGGTGAGTACTTTGATTTTGCCCCACTTTCCACCGGTGCAAGGCTAAATGCCATGGCCCCAACTCAGGAGCTGGTAGATAGCTATTTAATGCTTAATGGCGATGAAATTGATGATTCAGGATCAGGATATGACGAAAATGATCCTTATTCTAACAGAGATCCTCGCCTAACATATACAGTAGTGTATGACGGCTATGAGTGGGAAGAGCAAGGAGGTGATTCACATACTATCTATATAGACCCAACCACCGCACCTGATGGTCAAAAATTGGATGTGTATAGTTCAGGATCGTCTTCAACAACTACTGGTTATTATTGGAGAAAATATTATGATCCTACTCATCAGGCAGGCTTTGCTTCAGGTCTTAATCTTATTCTGATAAGATACGCAGATGTGCTACTTATGTATGCGGAAGCCAAAAATGAAGTGAGCAAGTTGGGGGCAGCAGATTGGGATTTAACCATCGGAATGCTTAGATCAAGAGCTGGATTTACTGATGCTAATGCATTGGATTATGATGCTGCACTGAGCCAGGCTGAGATGAGGGAGGTGATCAGAAATGATAGAAGAGTAGAATTGGCGATGGAAGGCCTGAGGATATTTGACATCAGGCGCTGGGGTATTGCTGAAGACGTGCTTAACGGCTGGGTACACGGGGCTCAGTTTGGACCGTCAGAAATAGATAATGGCTATCTAAGGGTAACTCAAAGATCATTCGATCCATCAAAACATTACTTATGGCCAGTGCCTCGTGATGAAAGGAACATCAACACCAATTTAGGTCAGAATCCTAACTGGTAATTGACCCAAACCAATCAATAACATTTAAAATAAGAAGATGAAAAATATATATAAGTCAATATTACTCTTACTAGCTGTAACCTTAGCAGTTAGTTGTGATGATGAAAATACGTTTTCAATAGGAGATGTAAACCCTGTAACCGATCTATATTCACCAAGTGATAATGCATTTTATGACCTGGAAGCCAATAGCTCGGTGGTTTTTGAATGGGCTGCTGCTGCCACCACTGATAATGGAGTGGTACTTTATGAGGTATATTTTGATGTAGAATCAGGTGATCTTTCTGATCCAATATACAAAACAGCCTCTGATGGAAATGGGTATTCACGCTCACTTACGCTCACCTTTTCAGAGCTCAATAAGATAGCAGGATTAGCCAATATAGGTAGAGGAGCCTCTGGAAAACTGAAATGGTCCGTGGTGGCCACAAGAGGCGTTGATGAAACAAGTGTTCAAACTTCAAGGTTGATCGAGGTACAAAGGCCATCAGGTTTTCCTGTGCCTGGAGAGGTGTTCCTAGCCGGTACTGCCACAGAAACTGGCGATGACATGGCGAATGCACGAGCCTTTAAAAAGACGGGTGAAAGCACCTTTGAGATTTATACTACCCTTTCATCTGGAGAATATTTTGTGGCTGATGGTAAAGATGGAGAGGCTCAAACTTACTCTATTGTTGAAGGTAAAATGAAGGAGGGTGGTACAACTACATCGGCCTATTCAGGTGAGACAGTTCGTTTAATCCTGGATTTTTCAAATGGAAATGTACAAATGGATGTGGTTAATAAAGTAGAACTGTACTTCTCACCGTCAGATGAGTATTTATTTGAATTACCTTATGTAGGCAATGGAACCTGGAAGGCCGAAAATCAGTCTATTGAATTCCAGCAGGAATCTTGGGGTAGGGATGAACGTTATAAATTTCGTTTCACCTTTAACACGGATGAATTTAACTGGTATGGAAGCGCAAATAGTGACAATTCACGCCCTGATAATGCTGGAGACGAGTTCTGGTACATGTATCCTGTAAACGACTCCCGTTGGGATTATGCCTTTAAGTTTGCCAGCGCAGTGGATAATTCTGTATCAGATGTCAGTGTGATGTTCAATGCTTCTGTGCCTGAATACACACACGTAGTTACCCCTAAATAATAAATTCATAGAATCATAAGCAGGTTTAATCATTTGAGTTGAGGTGAATGTGCCTGAACCGGATGATTAGATCTGCCTCTAAAATATTAGATCAAATGAAATTTTATCAAATCATAAAATTAATAGGGCTCTCTCTGATATTCATAATATCAGCCTGTAGTATTGATGACTATAGTCCTTTAAGAGATCCGGAGGCCAAAACAGATATTGAATATACATGGTCTGCAACGGCTGATTCTATGCAGAACGCCACCTATACCACTTATTTAAGTTCAAATGGAACCTTCAAGCAGGATAATCAGGGAAATGAATTTTTTAACTATTGGTGGAATGCACACATGGTTCATGTACTAATAGATGGATATAATCGCACTGCCGATAATGTTTACATCAGTAGAGCTAAAGCACTAGTCGAAGGTATTTATACCCGTAATGGAAGTCATTTCCCTAATGAATTTAATGATGATATGGCTTGGTTGGCCATTGCCTGTACCAGGGCCTATGAGGCATCTGACGATAATTACTTTTTAGATGTCTCCAAACTATTGTGGAGTGAGATTATTAAAAGCTGGAGTGATCTCTATGATGGGGGAATTACCTGGAAAACTAATACGCCATTGAGTAAAAATGCTGTTTCCAATGCACCAGTAGCTATTTTATCAATGCGATTGTACCAGTTAGATGGGGGCGAAGATTATTTTGATTGGGCCAAGAAAATATATGATTGGCAAAAAAACACGTTAGTAGATCCTGCTACTGGCCTGGTGTGGGACAACATTAACACCGTAGATGGTGATGTAGTAGTGAATAAAGATTGGATATTCACTTATAACATAGGTACTTATATTGGAGCTTCTTTAGAATTATACAATGAAACCAAAGATGCGGCATACTTAAATGAGGCATTAAAAACAGCTACTTCTATGATGACGAGTTCTAAGTTGACCACAGAAGGAATGCTAAGAGACGAAGGTCAGGGTGACGGCGGACTTTTCAAAGGGATATTAATAAGATATTTCACAACGCTCATACTACACCCAGATATTAACGAGGCCAATAGAAAGAGCTTTCAGGATTTCTTTCAGTTTAACGCAGAAACTTTCTATGAAAAGGGATTGAAAAGGCCATCTATGCTCAGTAATTCAAACTGGAAAACTTCTCCTGGAGATCGCGTAGATTTCTCTACTCAACTTAGCGGAGTTATGTTAGTGGAGGCAGCAGCTTTACTGCATGAGGAGGGACTGTTGGAGTAATTATAATCGCTTGAATATAACCATGATATACGAACTATAATTGTTTTTCAAAGTCAAATACGTTTCATTTGTGGAGCCACAAAAGTGGTGAAAGCCTATGTCAACTTCACGTGGCTGTTGAAACCTAAAACTATATAAATGAAGCACTTTTTTTGTTTTGTCTTAATCGCCTTAACAGGCTCAGCCTTTGCGCAAAAATCTAAAACCTCAGGAAACCCCATCTTCGAAGGATGGTATGCAGATCCTGAAGGAATCATTTTTGACGAAGAATATTGGGTATATCCCACTTACTCAGATGCTTATGAGAAGCAGGTGTTTATGGATGCTTTCTCTTCTAAGGATCTTATAAAATGGAAGAAGCATGAGCATATTATTGACACGGCTGCAGTAAAGTGGGCCAATAAAGCCATGTGGGCGCCGGCTATTATAAAAAAGGATGATAAGTACTTCCTGTTTTTTGCAGCCAATGATATTCAGAATGATAACGAAGAAGGTGGTATAGGAATAGGAGTGGCCGATAAGCCTGAAGGTCCATACAAAGATTATTTAGGTAAGCCATTATTAGATAAATTCCACAATGGAGCTCAGCCTATAGACCAGTTTGTTTTTAAAGATAAAGACGGTCAGTATTACATGATTTATGGAGGCTGGCGCCACTGTAACATCGTGAAGCTAAAAGACGATTTTACCGGTTTTGAGCCTTATGATGATGGTTCTATATTCAAAGAAATTACTCCTGAGAGTTATGTAGAAGGACCATTTATGTTTATCAAAGATGGTAAATACTATTTCATGTGGTCTGAAGGTGGCTGGGGAGGCCCGGACTACAAAGTGGCCTACGGTATTGCTGATTCCCCGTTTGGACCTTTCGAAAGAATAGGAGTAGTGCTACAGCAAGATCCTAAGGTGGCTACCGGCGCAGGACATCACTCTATGATTCATGTGCCTGGAAAAGATGAGTGGTACATCGTTTATCATAGAAGACCATTAACAGAAACTCACCATAATCATAGAGCTACTTGCATTGATAAAGTAGAGTTTGATGAGAATGGATATATTAAACCTGTGAAAATTACTTTTGAAGGAGTGGAAAAGAATAAGATCGATTGATCTTATTGAACTGATTCAATTGAAATTTTACTCAATAATTTCATATTAACAGGATCGGAAATGTCATACTGATAAATGCCATCCGGTCCTGTTACTATAAGCAGGTGGCTTAACGGGATAACATCGAAAGACTTTATCTCTGGCAAGAACTGCAGCTCCTCAATATCATCAGCGGCATTTACATCAAATATTTTCAAGCCGCTCTCTCCCTCAGTAACATATAGAACCGAATCAACCATTCCCAACCCGTGTGGGTTAATCATTTCTACACGATGTACGAGCTGTGGGGCTGTAAGATCTCTAATGTCAATTACTTCAAGTCTGTTTACTCCTTGTTGGCAAAAGTTCTCAGATCTAAGGGTCACGTAGGCCAGAGTATCTTGAGCTATCACTGGGTCACAAGATACCACATGCTCATATTTAGAAAGAAACTCAGGAGTTCCATCACTTCCGATCTTATAGATTAAAAGTCCTGTTTGTGTGCCTATAAACAGATTTCCTTTCATGAAAAAGATGGTTTCTGAGTCAGTGGCGAGGTTAATGTCGCTCACAAACTTCGGCTCCATAGGGTTTTCCAGATCAAGAGTGATCAGTCGGTGAATATCTACCACGTAGAGGTAATTGTTAGAAATGGTAAATCGAGCTAGAGACCCACCTTGCCCTTGCTGATCAGAAGGAGCCAGGCTACCATTGGAGTCTTCACACTGGCTGAATAAAACCAGAATGAATAGGAAAAGTGTTATATTCTTAATTATGACACGCATATCTATAGTAAATTGAATCTAATTCCCAGCTCTTTACAAAGCCTAGGTCGAAGTCAGGACATTGATAATATACATCTTCTGCAGGCGGTAGTGCCTCGGAATATCCATAAGTATGAAAAATACCATCTTGCTTACTTACTCTCAGACTATCAGCATTGATAGAATTTAAGTCTAATGTCAGAAGGTTTGGACCTTGATCAGCGTATAAAATGCCATTCTTGATACTAATGTCATTGTTGCCATATATGGAAACGAAGTATAAGTACTGAGGTGATTCTGGATTGATATTGTCATAAACATGTATGCCAGAGCTTTTCTCATTGATAAACAGCTTATTCTGATATACATATATTTTACCCGGTCTTCTTAATGGTTGCTGTGGCAGTACATTGAAAACCTCTTGTAAGTCATTGGTGTATACAGGTTTATAACCCCAAACTTTACTATCATTTTCATAATCACTGTAGCAATCAGAGGCTGAGAGTATAAAGGCACAAAGGGCTAAGGTCAATATTATTTTAAGTGCTTTAAACATAGATGATTCTACTTTAGTATAATATTATTAATTTTTTTGATTAATCCATCGATATGTTTAACGAATTAATAATTCGTTAACACAATCCTCATGTTACTCATCGCCATTTTATGCAGTTCGTGGCTAAAACTTGCAGGTCGTCGCCCTTTAGTTTCTACTTTAAATGGCAAACACTACCTTAGTATCAATTAAAGCCAACTATAGACAACAAAAAGCCCCATTGGACTAGGTTCATTGGGGCTTTTTGTTGTTTAAAGGTGTCGATGAACGACATGTTGTGTTCACTTATCGGCACTTTCTGTTATTTCGTCGACCATAAATGTCACTTTAACTGGAAATGATTTCAAAAAATCATTAAGCCTATTACATTAGTATCAATTAAAGCCAACTATAGACAACAGAAAGCCCCTTCAGAACTAGGTTCGAAGGGGCTTTCTGTTTTTAGTCTATTTTTGAATTATAACATCTTCATGAGCTGAGCTTCCAAATGGGCCGTTAGTTCTGCATTAGTAATGGGCTTGCTATTACTAATGGAGTTTTTGTAGACCAGCTTGCCTTCAGTGTCAATCATAAATATTTCCGGTTGACCTTTTATCATAGCAGTCCATGGTGACAATTTGCGAAAGTTACTACTACTAATTACAACTGCTGAACTTTCTAAGTCAGTTATATCTGATTTACCATAGAATATGATTTGGACCTCCGGATATTCTAGTTGTAGCTTTTTAATTACTTCCACTACTTCTTTGTCACGCTCTCGATCGGTGTTTAATGTCACCAACAGTGACGTCTTATCTTCGAATATTTCGGCTGCAGATAACTCTCCCTTATTGGTTTTAAATTTAGCTTCTGCTGGAAGGGTGGTGCCAATGAGGCTCGGCGTGATCCAATACATTTTAGCAAACAAACCTGAAGGCTGAAGTTGACCTTCATAATCAAATTTTAATGTGAAGAAATGATTGTCGGTAATATGAAGGCCATAATAACCATTATAGGCATTGAGCAATACTGGGCTTCCATCCGCTGCTGTGGCTTTTATATTCAGCTTAGATTGATCAACACCCACATCTAATATTAAAAAATACTGACCTGATGGATACGAATCCTTAAACTCGGTCTTTTCCGCCATGGTGACATTATAGAAGGTTTTAATTTCAGCAAGGGTGTCTTTCACATTATTCACATAGCTCTGGGCACCGGAAGAGAAAGATATTAGGACGAATAAGATGATGCAAATAGTTTTCATATGAAGATTTTTTATAATAATACACATATTTCACATAATAAGCGAGGTATAAATATCATTAGTCGGCATATAAGGTAATTTAACTGTAGATACTGCTAAGAATAGATATAGGATTTGTGATGATAAGGCGGAGGTATATCTTAGTATTAATTAAAGCCAACAATAGACAACAGATTACCCCTTCAGAACCAGGTTCGAAGGGGTTTTCTGCTTTTATGGGTTTATGCATTTAATTTTATAGTATAATATCAAAACAAGTTATCGATCATATAAGCAGTTCAACTGCCTGTTATGGATCAAATAGATTAGGGATGGCACAAGAAATTATTCAGTATTACCTTAGTATCAATTAAAGCCAACTATAGACAACAGAAAGCTCCTTCAGGACCAGGTCCGAAGGGGCTTTTCTGTTTTAAATGCCTGCCGAATTATTTTGTCATTTCAAACAAGGGGAAATATCCCCTTAGTAAAGGGTCTATTTCCTCTAACCTACTAAGTGAATCCTGTATACCTTTGAATCATGATTAGTTGTAGAAGTAAAAACTTTTCACGTTCAGGTTCATAAACTGTCTGGCAGGATGCGTTCCTGCTGGCAGTTTTATTTAAAAAAGAATTTATAACCCTTCACACCTATATTCTGCGATCACGAAAAAGCCGTCTGAATCTCCTCAGCGGCTTTTTCTATTTCATGTGCTTTTTTATTCTAAAAGGCACATGGTATTAGACACAATATGAATCTTATTGATTTTTGTAATCATTTGGTAATTAACGTTTTATGATTCTCTCTTGATTGATTTTTGTCTCTCAGCTCTATTTGAAGCACCTGAGTGACTTCATGTTGAGATTCCGACAGTATAATTAGGCTAATAGGTGTACTTTTTACATTCATTTATTATTCACCTAAACCCAATAAAAATGACAAAGCTTTTTAAAAAGTTTTATGGCACCATTGTGCCTCTTTCCTTATCTATTCTAATTACCGTATTTGCTTGTTCTGAAGAAGAACAGCAAATAAAGCCTCAGGAAAACGTAGATAATGAGTTAATCAATTTTCTTGTGAAATCTGGCTTTAATAAGGAGGATATTAAGCAAGAGGACGATCTGTTTATTATAGATGATGATATTCTCATCTCTAAGGCAGATGTTAAAAACTATGTAGCACAAGATGCTCTTTCTGAGGCGGATACGGAGCATTATCGTGGCCCTTATCTAGTGAGAAATAATGTGGTTAATAACATTAAATTCTTCATAGATGGATCAGTACCTAGTGGTTGGGCAAGCGCGGTTCGCAGAGCTGTAAATCAGTGGAACTCAATTAACGGTACCAGATTAGGGATGAGTGTGGTAACTAATAGAAATAATGCTAATACTATTATTACTACAGGTTACTCGGCAGATAACTGGGTGGCCAGAGCTTATTTGCCTGGATCTAACCGTCAGCCAGGTCATACTATGACCATCAATACCAGGTTCAACTACTTGGGAGCAGGTTATAAAACTTTTACCATTGTACATGAAATGGGACATATTTTTGGTCTCTATCATACAGATCAGACTCAAGGTACATTTATACCTGGAACGCCTGCTAGTGACCCTAACTCAGTTATGAATTCTTTTATTCTGCCTTGGAATGGGTTTACTAATGGAGATAAAGTAGCTGTAAGAACTATCTATCCGAATTAATAATAGTGTGATTGTTTGTTTAGTTTTAAAAGGCTGCCAGAGTTGGCAGCCTTTTTTTGTTCTTACTTCTTAATGAATCTCTTCATGACTTTGTTGTCATTAGACTCTATGCTTAAGAGGTATGTTCCAGCTTTCAAACCAGAAATATCTATTGTTTCAGAAGCATCTTTCAAGGTATACTTTTGGATGATCTGACCCATAGTATTTAATATACTACCTTTTATTTGCTCTCCCTGAAATCTGATATGTAATTCATTTTCAGAAGGATTAGGGTATAGAACCATTTCAGTATTGCTATCCATAGCAGTGGACATTTCAAAATTACCTGTACGAGCTTGTGCAGCAGGTGCTCCCGCTCCCTGATAGGTGATTTTGATCCAGTTGATATTCCATCCACCGGCAGCAGCATAAATTCCAAACGGATATGTACCTGCATTTACTGATACAGAATGAGAAATGGTGCTCCAGTTTTGCCATCCACCTGTGTTAGGAATATTTAAAGTACCTAAAACATTAGCGCCAGCGTTTAAGTCAGCAGATAATTGTCCGCCACCTGGTTGGCTAGCTACTCTGTATTCAATAAGGTAAGTACCGCTGTTAGGGAAGGTGATGTTGTCATAAGCCATCCAATCTCCAGCTTCGATATAACCTACATTTTCTCCACCTTCACTGCAAGCTTCTACCTGTACACCAGACATGGAAGAATAGCTTTCAGCTTGAATAGTGTTGCTACTTGCGGCAGCAGAGATCACTATTGAAGTGATTTGGTCATTCCAACCATCATCTACTAAACATGCATCATTTCCTGATTTTACCAGTGTGCTTCCTGTGAAGTTAGCATCCCAATAGAAAGTGGCCTGATATCCTGCCTGAATCTGAATAGATGATACATCATCATTTATTACACCAAGTGCTTGAAGATCACCCAGGTTGTAGCTTCCTACACCAAGACCTGCAGAGTATCCACCGTAGTTACAGTGCTGATATACTGTGGCTACCGCATTGTTGTTACCGCCAGGAGTTACATTACCAGTGATCCAGTAACTACCTAAAGAACCATAGTCAGAATATCCGTTTGTAGCAGGATTTCCAGCTCCGGTTCCGTCAACTCTGATATAGTACTTGCCAGCATTCAAATAGGCGTCAATATGCGTATTAAGGCCGCTAGGGTTGAAGGTACCGATAAGGTTACCACTGCCTTCATAAAGGTTTACCAGAATATCAAGGTTGGCATGTCTGCTTACGGTGTTTACATCTAATGAGATATTACCAGTACCACAGTTGAAAGAGAACATATCATAATCGCCTCTTCTTTCAATTACACCAGCTTTTTGAGCTACTACTCCTGATCCGTTTACGCTAAGAGCGGCGGCAGATCCTGTGTTATTTCCGTAGTCATCACCTCTGAAGCTGATATAGTCAGTCATTTTTTGAGTATCGTTCTCAGTGTTATTAGCGTAGGCATACTCACCCTGACTCCACTGAGCGATAGGCTTGTAATAACCTGCTCCCATAATCGGAGCCCAGTCTCCATGACCTAAGAAATATCCTTCGTTAGGGTTAGTTCTACCATCATGACCTAGTCCTAGCGTGTGACCTACTTCGTGAGAAGCAGCATCTCCTCCGGCTTTACCTGACATGATGAATACCCAGCATGGCCATTCGTTATAACCAAATGCACCTACATAGGCAACACCACCTGCACCCGGAGCAGGGTCATTAGCCGGTGTGAATACGCATCTTTGTCTTCTATTTTGAGCATAAGAATTGTAAACAGATTGGCTGGTGGTAACATTCACATTGTATGGACGGAAATCTTCAGCCACAAGCTCCCAGGCTTCTGTAATGGCAGCATCAGACATACCTGAAGCAGGTGCAGTCCAGCTGTTTCCATTTAACCAACCTGTACCGGCAGGTAGGTTATAACCATCAAAATCCAACAGAATACAAGCATTAGCTCCTGGAAGACTTTGTAGATTGTTAGCAGCTTCGCCAATTTCAAAATCCTGAACTTCTACATTGGTAGGAACTGCATTAGCAGGACCATTAGGATATTCAATACATACCACACGGTCAGCTCTTTTCTCTTCGATAAAAACCTCGCCGCCTTTTGAGGTATATTCAAAGGCATTTTTTTGACCGTCAATAACGATATTACCTTTAACTACACCATTATTCACTTTAATAAAGAAGCTACTCTTTTCAATGTTTCCTACCTTACCTACTAAAGTGAGGTCTTCTTTTGAAACATTCTCATAGCTTACCTGAAGCTGTAAAGTTGAATTGTCAGGTAGCTGTGCATCGATAGTGGTACCAGATGTGCGCTGGTTAAGGGTTTTGGAGCGATCAACCTTGCTCTTCAGCTGATCTTTAAAAGTTGAAACGGACCCTAAACGGAGCCCATCCTGTCCGTAGGTGACCGAAAAAAGGCCACATACAAGACAAAAACATAACATTTGAGAAATGTGTCTCATAATAAATTGGGTTTAGGTTTATAATTAAAAAAAGGGATTACCTCATCACGAGATAATCCCCGAAAAATAATTCTAAGTAATGATATCTATAATCATACCTTCGATGAAAGACAATAATATCAGATATTTAGTCGTTTTCATGAGATGTGATTACTCCTTGATAAATCGTTTTACCTTTGAAACGTCATCCTTTTTAATCTGAATGAAGTAGATACCTCTTTTCAGATTAGATATATTGATCTCACTGTTAGGCTCCACTGATGAAGCAGCAATCACTTCATGACCTAGTGCATTCATCACCTTTATTTCGGCTGTACCATTAGCGAAACCAATTTTTATACTTTGAGAGGCTGGGTTAGGGTAGAGGTTGAAGTCATCCTGAGTTAATAAAGCAGCTTCAGCAAGGGCAGGAGTGCTTTGAGCCTGTGCGGCCGCTGCTCCTTGATAGCTTACTTTGATCCAGTTAATATTCCAGCCACCTGCTTGAGCATAAATTCCAAACGGGTAAGTACCAGCATTCACATTCACAGTATGAGAAACAGTAGTCCATGACTGCCAGCCGCCTGTGTTAGGGATGTTTATGGTACCTAAGACATTAGCACCAGCATCTAAGTCAGCAGAAAGTACTCCTCCGGCATTTGGAGTGGCCACTCTGTATTCAATCAAATATCTGCCAGTTGATGCAAAATTGATGTTGGCATAAGACATCCAGTCACCATTATCTATCCAGCCTACATTGCTGCCTCCTTCGGAACAACCTTCAGTTTGTACACCTGACATGGAGGTGAAGTTTTCAGCTTCGATAGTAAATGAAGAACTTCCTCCTGGAAGATTGCCATTGCCGAGTTTAGCAAAAGTAGCGTCACTTCTTCCTAAATCATTGGTGATTGACTCGTTAAATAATTGTGAGTTTCTATGTCTGATAAATCTACCTGGGAAGTTGTATGACTCAAACGAATATTTGTTGCCATCCGCTAATCCTGCTCTGGCAAAGAAGGTAGCATCTTCCTTAAATAATTGTGAACCATCATTATTATCTAACCATATTTCACCACCTCTATGTCTTAGGAACCTGCCTGGAAAGTTTGTTGATTCGAAAGATACACCTGCACCGGCAAGTCCTGGTACCATTTTCCAGTTGCCATCAGCTGCTGGAGATACATTGCTATCTATTCTGCCTCTGTTTCCTGCATGTCTTATGATTTTACCTGGCTGGTTGTGAGCTTCCCATGAAAGGTAGTCACCACCTCCGCCGCCACCGCCAGCAGGGATAACGCCTGTAATCCAGAAGCTGCCTAATGATGCGTAATCAGTGTAGCCATTAGTTGCAGGGTCACCAGCTCCGGTTCCATCTACTCCTAAATAATAAGTGCCTGCATCAAGGTAGGCATCTAGGTGAGTGTTCAAACCACCACCATTAAAGACCCCTATCAGGTTGCCTGTTGAGCCTTCATAAAGGTTAACTAATACATCTAAGTCACCATGTCTGCCAACTGTGTTGATATCCAGAGATACGTTTCCTGTACCACAGGTGAATCTGAACATATCTACATCACCCGTAGTGCTTATTACACCATATTGAGTGGCTACATTACCTGCGCCATCTTTATCCATGAAAGTAGAGCCGGCAAAGTTATTACCATGGTCATCTCCTCTTCTTTGGATATACTGCTGCATGATTGAAAGATCATCTTCCTGATTGTTGGCGTAAGCGTACTCACCTCTGCTCCATTGAGAGATAGGCTTATAATAACCAGCACCCATAATTGGTGCCCAATCTCCATGGCCTAAAAAGTAGCCTTCATTAGGATTGGTTCTACCATCATGGCCTAAACCAACTGTGTGGCCTATTTCATGAGAGGCAGCCTCACCACCTACTTTTCCATCCATCATGAACACCCAGCAAGGCCAGTCATTATAACCAAAAGCACCCACATAGGCCACACCACCCGCTCCAGGAGCAGGATCATTAGCCGGAGTGAATACACATCTCACTCTTCTGCCCATAGGGTAAGAGTCAAATACCGACTGACTTGTAGTGATGTTTACATTATAAGGGCGATAATCTTCACTGATCAGTTCCCAAGCCTCTGTGATTTGTGAGTCAGACATACCTGAAGCGGGAGCATACCAGGAGTTACCATTTAACCAGCCTGTACCGGAAGGAAGCTGATAACCATCAAAATCCAACAATACTACGGCTTCTGCACCAGGTAAACTTTGCAGGTTGTTAGGTGCTTCAGCTACTTCGGTTGGAGCTGCTGATTTTGCAGCTTCTTTGATTTTCATAGGAGATAGGGCAGCGTATTCTACGCACATTACCTTATCCATACGCTTCTCTTTTATGTAGGCATTGCCCTCAGCATCAGAATAATATTCATAGGCCTTGTTTTGATCTTTCAGAATAATATTCCCTTTTAAAGCAGAACCTTCGGATTTAATAAAGAAGCTATTTTCAGCTTTTCCATTGGCTTCACCCACTAATGTGAGGTCAGTTCCTTTCAAAGCATTGTACTTAATATTAAGCGTTACCTCACCGGCATCAGGTGTTGATACTGTAATTGAGGCAGCTTCAGAGCGCTGATTAATGCCCTGTTTGGTGGCGATCTTTTGCTTCAACACTTGCGTGAATGAAGCGGTCTTGCCAAGACCTTTAGGGTCATCCTTTTGCTGTGCTATACCCACACTGAACATGGATAGCAGCAGCAAAGTGATTAAAGTAAAATGTTTAAGTTGTTTCATAAAAACACGTTTAGGTTAAAAAAAAATTAAAGTGTACTCTTAGTTGTGATTAAATGGCCGCACCCTGCATAACTAATGGAGAAGTAAGTATCTGCAGAAATGCGAGCCATTTACGCTTACATGTTATTCTTTAATAAATCGTTGTGATATCATTTTATCTCCACTCTGAATGAGCACAGTGTATAATCCTGGTTTGAGAGAAGAAACATCAATTACTCCTCCGTTTACAGTTTTATTCATTACGGCTCTTCCAGAAACATCTATTATTGCAGCTCTTGGTTGAGCATCACCACTCACTCTGATATTTAGAATGCTTGAAGTAGGGTTAGGATAGATTTTGTAATCAAGTGCTTCATTATCAGTTGCTTCTGATGATTTTCTTGCAGAAGCGGCTGATGAAGATGAGATTCTCAACCAGTTAATATTCCAGCCTCCAGCTACAACTTTAATAGCGATTTGCTGAGCTCCGGCATTGAGCTGAACCGAATGTGAAACCGTGGTCCAATTTTGCCATCCGCCAGTGTTAGGAATTGAAACAAAACCATAAACAGGTGCTCCTCCGGCATTTTCAAGCTGCAAGTTTCCGCCTCCATTAGCGCTGGCCACTCTATATTCTACAGTGTAAGTGCCTGCAGCTGGAAGGTTTACATTCCATACCATCCAGTCATTGGCGTCTATATAGCCAACATTTTGTCCACCTTCAGAGCATGCCTCAGTTTGCACCCCTGCAGAAACAGCATAGTCTTCTGCTTCAATAGTTTGAGAGAAGCCCGGGTTCCCACCGCCTTCAAACTCTATCCAGTTGATATTCCAACCGCCAGTATTGGCTGTGATTCTTATAGTATGATTACCAGAGCTTAAGTTTACCGTTTCGCTGACAGTAGACCATGTTTGCCATCCGCCTGTGGCACCAAAAGATGTGGTGGCCAGTGCGTTTCCATCTTGAGATATTTGTATGCTTCCACCAGCGGTTTCACTAGCTACTCTGTAGTTTACTGTATAGGCTCCACCACTCGGTACATTGATCTCATATTCCATCCAATCACCCGCTTCTATCCAGCCTACATTTTGGCCTCCGCCGGTATCATTAGTGCCTTCAAGTTGTACTCCAGACATATTGGTGTATGCTTCGGCCTCTAGTTTGGCAGGGATAGTTACACCTGTATTTACATTATTTACGGTTACTGTGGCTGATCCATTTACGCCTTGAGCTGTTGCAGTTACAGTGAAGGTTCCTGCGCTGCTGCCAGTGAAAAGGCCATTAGCGTTAATAGATCCGCCAGAGCTGCTCCAGCTGAAATTAGCAGCCATCGCGGTACCATTCTGATCATAAGCCTGAGCACTAAATTGCTGAGTTCCATTCACATCGATGCTGGCTGAGCCAGGAGTTACATTGATGGAAGTAAGCACTTGATTAGGCTCGCCGCCACCACCTTCCCAGTATATATCATCTAGGCCAAGCTGGAAGTTGCTGGTAGGTAAATCACCATCCATACTGGTAATAGCAAACATATATTGCATAGATGCCAGGGCTATTAAGCCTCCTTTGATATCGCTAACAGGTATAGTAGCTTCACCCCATTCACCGTTTCTTACTAATCCATACTTGGTTTGATTGGCAGGGAAGTCTACATAATTTTGATTTGTATAGTTGTCGGTTATACCAATTCTGAAGGAAACATTGGCAGGTATCTTTATCTTGAATTTCAGATTTCCATCTTCAAAATTGCTCATATCTCTGGCCTGGCGGGTAACTATACCACCTCCAAACCAGTTGTTAGGGTTGTTAAATTGCCATGCTATTACATTATCACCTTCATATGGTGCTGTGTTACCTTCCACTAGGTTGCCCCAGGCGTAAATATCTGAAGATGAGCCAGCTTGTAGTTTATTGCTGGTAGGAGTGTTGTCTGTAAATACTCCGAAAGTACCTGTTTCTGGCGGGTTTATGTTTCCAAAGAACACTTGTCCTTCACCGTTGTATTCTGATACTCTAATATAGTCTACATACATTTTAGCTGGTAGGGGAGCAGTTACCTGTCCGTTGGCTCTGGAATCAGTGAAAGTACCACCTACGGCCAGATTTAATAATAAATAGAAAGGCTGTTGAAACTCTGTGCTTTCTTCGCCAATTACAAATGGAGCTTCATAAAGATCGTGCTCTATACCATTGTCAGTAATGGTAAATCTGATGTCAGAGGAGGTCCAATAAAGTCTGTAGGTTACAAACCTATCATTCATAGGAGTGCTACTCACATAGGGTTTATTATAATCCACATCATAGGCCGTGCTAGCCGCACATGAAGGGTTTTGATCTGAACAAGCAGCATCGGCTGCGAATATTAGATTAGATCCTACATAGTTATTTACACTCTCAGTGCCATGACCTTGTCTTTGCCTTTCGGCCAACGCATGACCCATTTCCATAACATCTATTTCTCCTTTTCCGGGCCATCCGATAGTAGTGGTGCCGAGTAGCCAGGCAGCAGGCCATAAGCCAGTTTCAAGGTTAGGAACACGCATACGAATTTCTATCAGTCCATACTGAACCGCCAGATTAGCGTTTGATTGAATTTTCCCGGAAGTAAATGCATATCCGTTTGATCCGTCATTTCTGGCTTCCAGGATTAGAGCATTATTGCCCGGTTCACCAGGTACCTGACCAATATAAACATTGTTTTCAGAGTACCATTGAAGCTCCTGATTACCCCAGCCACAAAGGCCCTGGTCACATCCATCTCCTGTATCAATATTCCATATATCACCATTAAAAGTGTTAAAATTTTCTTCCCATAGCACATTGCCGATTTGCCCAAACCCGTTGAGGTTTAGAAGCATACCAGCCAGAAAGACTATGGTGCTCAGTAGTTTTACGTTTGTTAGTTTTTTCATTATTGATGATTGTTGTGTAGTAAAATGGTGGCTCTTCTGAGCCACCATGATTAAGGTTTATTCTTTGACAAATCTTTGCGTTACGATACTATCTCCTTCTCCAATTTGGATGGTATATAATCCAGGTTTCAGAGAGGAAACATCTACAGAATTATTCTGAACAGCAGTTTCTAATGTTACCTTACCTGCAGTGTCAATGATTTTTACTGGAGCCAAATCACTGTCAGGCAGATTGATTTTAAGTAGTCCCGTGGTTGGGTTAGGATACACTTTATCAGAAAGGTCTAGTCTGCTGTCATAAATAACTTCTTCGGATCCTTTCTTGGCTGAGGCAGAGCTTTGACCAACTATGCGCCACCAGTTGAGGTTCCAGCCGCCAGTTTGGGCGAAGATTCCGAAGTTGTAAGTACCTGCGTTAATGTAGACCGTATGCGAAACCGTAGTCCAGTTTTGCCAGCCTCCGGTTGCAGGTATATTCCTGTTACCCAGCACGGTAGCTCCTGCATTCAGGTCCAGAGAAAGCTGACCACCATTGATGCTGGCCACTCTGTATCTGATGGTGTAGTTACCAGATTGAGGAATGTTGATGCTGTTATAAGCCATCCAATCGCCAGTATCTATCCAGCCAACATTTTGGCCACCACCGGAATCTGAGGTGCCTTCAACTTGCACGCCGTTCATAGCAGAGTAGTCTTCAGCCTGAATTAAACGGTTGAAGTCGTTTCCGCCTCCACCGCCACCGCCGCCGTTTCCGGAGTATACACGTACATAGTCTACATACATGCGAGCAGGAAAAGCATTGTTATCAATGTTCCATCCCGGCCAGTTTCCACCTACAGCCAGGTTTAGCAAAATGAAGAAGTTGTTGTGAAATTCATTAGTGCCGTTCACACCATTAGCGATATTGGCTTCATGATACTGGTTGCCGTCAACAAACCATTTAATGGCATTGGCATCCCATTCTATGGCGTACACGTGGAAGTTGGTTACACTGGTTCCGGTATTGCCACCATAGGAAGCGTAGTTTCCGTTGTTATCTGACCAGTGAATGGTGCCATGAACATCAGGAGCTGCATTTACGTGCTCCATAATATCAATTTCACCACAGGCAGGCCAGCCAACGGAGCCTATGTTATCGCCCAGCATCCAGAAAGCAGGCCATAAGCCTGACGCTGATGGCATAGCAATTCTGGCTTCGATACGCCCATACTTAAAGCTGCGGCGTCCCTGAGTTTTCATACGGGCTGATGTGTAATTGAACCCGCCATAGTTTTCACGTTTAGCGGTGATCACCAGCTGCCCGTTTTGTACTGAAGCATTTTCTCTTCGGTAATACTCCAGCTCATTGTTACCCCAGCCTCCGGAGCCGTTGCCGGTTTCAAACACCCAATCGCTACTAATGCCATTGGTAAATTCATCCTGCCAGACTAGCTGCCAGTTTTGGGCTGATACCACATGACCTAATAAGAGGCCTGCGGTCAGCATGATCATGGTTTTTACATTTCTCATAATGAGTAGGTTTATATTGAACATGAAATAATCAAGCGATGCCTAGCCCCACCAAAGCATCACTTTTGCTGTTGATCTTAGCTATTGCTTGATGATCCGTTTCGTTATGGCTTTTTCTCCGATTTCTATTTGTAAGAGGTACATTCCCTTTTGAAGATGTGAGAAGTCTATATCCTCATTGTTCTTCACTTCCAAAGGTGTCATCACTTCTCTGCCGGTAGCATCTGTAATGTGAACCGTGGCTGATGGACTATTCAGATTAATCCTTGCACTATTGATGATGGGATTGGGGAATACTTGAATATCAGTTAGTTCTGTAATTTCAGAGTCTAAGGATCCCCGCCTTGATGAGGCAGAGCCCTGGTAGGTGATCTTCACCCAGTTGAGGTTCCAGCCTCCAGTTTGAGCAAATATGCCTAGAGGATAAGTACCTGCATTTACATTTACTGTATGCGAGATGGTAGTCCAGTTTTGCCACCCGCCGGTTCCCGGTATGCTGAGTGTTCCTAGTACAGTAGCTCCGGCATTGAGGTCGGCCGATAA
Organism: Fulvivirga ligni; assembly: GCF_021389935.1. NCBI lineage: Bacteria > Pseudomonadati > Bacteroidota > Cytophagia > Cytophagales > Fulvivirgaceae > Fulvivirga > Fulvivirga ligni. Next base: position 4,578,663 of record NZ_CP089979.1, on the reverse strand, counting down.
GCTTCCACCGCCGCCAGCACTGGCTACTCTATATTCAATGAGGTATGTGCCTGAAGATGGAAAGTTGATGTTATTAAAGGCCATCCAATCACCGGAATCTATCCAGCCTACATTCTGGCCTCCTTCAGAGCAGCTTTCTACATCTACACCTGCCATGGAGCTATAGCTTTCAGCTTCAATGAGATTACTTGAGGAGGTTTTGGAGATAACAATAGAGGTGGCCTGGTCATTAAAACCATCATCAACCAGGCAGGCGTCATCTGAAGTTTTGGTAACGGTGGAGCCTGTGAAATTGATATCCCAATATAGAGTAGCCTTGTATCCAGCTTTTATTCTTAAGGAAGAAATGTCATCATTAACAATGCCTTTGGCCTGCAGGTCGCTCATGTTGTAACTGCCTTCGTTTAGCCCCACGGCGTAGCCACCGTAATTACAGTCCTGATAAACAGTGACAGCGTAGTCTGCAGGGTTGCCAGCAAATACAGTGTTGATGGCTGCAGCATGGTTTTGTAGATTAAAGTCATTGGCATTGTACACCCAAAGAAAGCCGCCAACCACATTGCAAGAGTTTTTCCAGCTGGTCATTTGGCTATTGATGGTGGCGGAAGAGTTGAAATGTAACATTCCAGCATGAAGGGGAATGCCGCCAATATGCCAATTGCATGGATTATTGCCCGCTCCACCATCATAGCATTGGATGTAAATTCTATCTACTGCTCCCGGTCGTTGACCGTTAATGTTATTAGCAATGGTTTGCCAATAAGATTTATTGGTATAAGGAGCTAAAGTGGTTTTGAAACCCAGGTCAGCCAACATCACATGAAAGGCGGTAGCGGTGCCGGCATCATAGGCATGCTCATCATCATTATTGATGGCGTCTATCCAGGGTAAGGCGTTTTTTAAGGCCTGAAAATTCTTATATAAATTGGTGTTAGCTCCGGTGCCCTGAGCATTGATCAAATCTTTGATGTGATTGTAAGATTCTGATCCCCAGCCACCTATACAGGTTTCAATTCTGGTGATGGACGTGTTCCCACTTTTAAGGGAGCTCACATCATTGATATAGTTAGGTTGAACAGAGCCGAAAGTATACTGCCCGTTCGTGCAGATGGGCTCACCATCCATTTGCAGGTTTCCCTGAGTGTCAACATTAATGTTAAACAAGATGACATTAGTAAAGCCTGACGCCTTAAGGTCTGCCACGGTATGGTTTCTTTCCCTTCTAAAATGTCCGCCCACGTATAAAGTGGACTGAGCAAATGTTTCTAAAGCACTAGTAAGCAGAATAACAAAGGCTGCTAGTATTTTGGTGAATACGGTAAAAGTTTTCATACATATAGGTTTAGGTTTTTGAAAGGATGTCCCGAAATCAAAGTTGGATTTCGAGACATCCTCATATTTTAATTTTTAATAAATCTTAAAGCTTTACCTTCACTTTGAATAAAGTAAACTCCTGGTTTCAAGGTGCTTACATCTATCGTTTGGATGTTGCTTTCAGATTGATTATCTGGTTTTAGAATCATATTCCCGGTGATGTCAAATACTGAAATATCAGCATCCGGACTTAGGCCTTTTATGCTGAGCTGGTTAGTGACAGGATTAGGAAATAAGACCATTTCACTATCTGATGCTGCTACCACGTCTGAGCTTTTTCTTGCGCTGGAAGCATTCGAAACCTTGGTTATTGACCACCAGTTAAGATTCCATCCGCCAGCCTGGGCGTAGATGCCAAAGTCATAGGTGCCAGCTGCGATATTTACCGTTTGCGACACCGTAGTCCAGTTTTGCCATCCGCTGGTAGAAGGGATGTTCACAGAACCGAGTACTTGCCCACCGGCATTGAGATCCATAGATAGCTGACCACCACCATTGAGACTAGCCACGCGGTATTCAATGGTATAGTTAGCGGTTTCGGGTATGGTTATGCTGGCATACGCCATCCAGTCTCCAGCGTCTATCCAGCCCACATTTTGCCCGCCGCCGGTGTCAGAAGTATTTTCTAGCTGTACACCAGCCATGGAAGTATAGGCTTCACCTTCTATTTTGTTGCTAAATGGATTTGAATCCTCTGCAAAAAGCTCTATTTCAGATAGTTGAAGGATACTCCCGCTGTTGTTTACCATGTTTAGACGGTAGTAGCTGTAAGCATTGCTATTATTAAAACTGAATATTCTCTTTTGAAATCGGTATTGAAAGTCTTCTCCATTTCGGGAATCCAGGGTAGTCCAGCTTGATCCATTATTTGAGCCTTGCAGTGTCCAGTTTAATGGATCTCTTGATGGTGCATCATTGGCGGAAGCCAAACTATAACTGGTAACGACATGACTTTCGTTAGCCTGAAACTGTACCCAGGCGCTATTGTGGAAAGTTAGAAACTTACTTCCTGTGTTGTTATCAATCAGGTTACCTACTCCTTCTGCTGCGGGAGAATCGGAGTATTGTGCCGTTATGCTGCCTCCCAGGTCCGTAATGTCTATGCCATTATTATTTGGATTGGAATAGGGGAAGGGAAACTGGTTTTGAGCTTGTATAAACTGTTCTTCCCATTCCGCAGGCCAGCCAAAAGCATTTGTAGCCAGGTCTTTTAAGTTAGCATTGGCGGCACCACTCCAGAAATGAACAAACTCACCCCAATTCATATTCTTGGCGTATTGATTGCCATTTTTCGGATAGTTTTGGGACATTAACTCGAAGAATCTTACCAAAACATCAGTTTCACCATACTGTGAGTAAATTGGGTAGAACCAATCTCTGAACCAATGGGTGTTAGCCACCGGAAAGTTATCTGAATTAGCCATCCATAAGTTATAAACCCGATCGGCATCAGCGGTACGTCCCAGCCCTAAGTAAGCATCATAGAGAAATACCTCAGCCCATTTACTATCACCCCAAATACCAAAGGCAGGTGAATTTTTTACCCCCATGGTGGCGCCTTCTACTATATGTGCCACCTCATGAGTGAATAGGTCAAGCCCGGTTCCGCAGTCACATGGCCATGGGCCGGCGCCGGCATCTACCACATCGCGGTAGTCATGGCTAGCATCGAAATAGGTGGAGGGGTGGCCACCGCTATATTTTCCTGTATGAAAAATTGCATATAGCCTGCCTTCTGCACTGTACTCACCATAGGTTTGTTTTACATAGCGCCAAAGATCTCCCATGTAGGAATACATCCAGGTGCTAGATCGGTCTACGTCGTCATCGAAATAGATGGCTACGTCATCATCATAATACATTCTGCTTAGCACCTGATTGTGTTCGAACCAGTGCTCTTGCCAGGTAGCAGGCGGTGTTTGCGCCTGCGCTTGAAATGCTACAGCCAGTAGTGCCAGTACCGGAATGAAGCGGTTTTTAATGTAATTCATTGTTATGTAGTTAAGATTAAAAATTGGTTTCAGCTTATTTAAATTAGTAGTTGAATAAGACTAAAAGCCTGCTCCCAACATCTTCACTTGAGGCTTTTTTTTGACCAAAACTATAGACCATATGATGCCTTCTACATCATATTAGAATTACCAATTATTGACAAAAATTAGGGTATTATATGTCAGGGGATTGTGAGATCTCCCAGGGAATGTAATTGTAGGTTTAGGTTCATTTTTACAGGTTTAGGTTCATTGTTTAGAGTGAGGTAATGTTTAAACTTTAAAGTGAATTAATCGGTTTAGCTTATTCTTAAAGTCAAATATTACTACATTCTTTGATTGTAAATTGCTTTCTGATGTTTTGAGTAAAGCCATAAATAATATTAGTGGTGCTTTATTATAGTTAGCTATAAATCACAGATTTAGATCTTTAAAGACTTGTAGCTGTACCACCATTAAATTAAGATTCTCAAAGTAGATCCTAAGCTTAATATCTGCCGTTTACTTACATCAGTTATATTCCCCGAAAAGGGGAGATGAGGCCTCCGTTTGAAGCCTCATCTTGTGTCCTTATTCTTTGATGAATTTTTCAGTAATCTGAGTTTTATCTTTTTCTATTTGAAGAATGTAAAGATTTGATGGTAAGGTAGATACATCAATTGAGTCACCGCTGTATTCACCGCTTAGTACTTTTCTTCCCGCTTTATCAACGATCTTATATTCAGCACCTTTCATGGTTTTTGGTATAGAGAGCTTGATATAATTTGTAGTCGGGTTAGGGTAGAGCACTTGCTTAGAAACTTCCAATTCGCTTGTCGCTTTTCTTGCGGCTGCTCCAGACTGTCTGGTGAGTTTGATCCAGTTTAAGTTCCACCCACCTGCTAATGCTTTGATAGCCATCTGTTGCTGTCCTGCACTAAGATTAACCGTATGAGAAACAGTAGACCAGTTTTGCCATCCGCCCGTGGCAGGGATACTGCGTGTACCATAAACAGGGTTTCCTCCGGCTTTTTCTAATTGTAGATTTCCTCCTCCATTTTGGCTGGCTACTCTATATTCTACCAAATATGTGCCATTAGAGGGCACATTTACATCCCACACCATCCAGTCATTAGCATCGATATATCCTACATTTGATCCGCCTTCTGAGCAACTTTCTGTTTGTACTCCGCTCATAAGCGCATAGTTTTCAGCTTCTAAGGTTGTAGACCAGCTGCTGCCACCTACTGGTACCAGTTGCCACTGTCCACAAAGCTGTCCATTATCATCATATTGGTTGATGTTAGCTCCAGCGTCCAGGCTGGCGTACGCAACTTCTATGATCTTATTGCTATGAGTAGCTCTTAATTTATAGAAACCATTACCCGCATTTTCAATTTTAAAATGCTGATTAGCGCCACCTACATAATCCCACTGGTGAAGGTTGGCAAAATTAGCATTGCTTACAGCATCAATATCCAGAGATTTATTGGTCTTCACACAAATAATAGAGTAAACGCCAGATGAAACTTCTGTTAACCTAAATTGCTGATTAGGGTTTCCAGTGCGATTCCACTGCAAAATGTTAGTGCCATTAGCGGGGTTTCCGTTTTCAGCTACATCCATGGCCAAACCACTCCTTCTATTGATAAGGCTGTAGGTCCCAGCTAGTCCGCTCACCCCGTTAGTGCCATTGTTATCACCAATAGCTCCGTAAATGTCTCTAACAACATTGAAAGTGGCCTTTTTAGAACGATCTCTTCTTACTATGCCCCAATATTCTTCATCAGCAGAACCGTCATACGGAACTCCTGAGCTGTTAGGGGCAGATCCACCAGGATTTTGAACTCCGTCATTGCCTGCTTTCCACCACTCGTCGCAAAATTCGAATAGAGTAACACCAGCGCAGATGTCATACCTGTTAGTAATGCCAGTTAAGATATTTCTATTGGCAGTAGCTTGTTCGCCTTCATTTATAGCATTTTGAGCTTTATTGTAGCTATCTCCACCAGCCTCAGCCACGAAAAGGGCTTTGTTGCCAGCTAATCTGCTGTTCAGGTCAGTCAGTGCAGGTACATCATTGTCCCATCTGTAAAGGTTCATACCCCACACATCTACGCTAGGGCAGGCGTTGAGTACATCGTTAGGAGGTACTTCACCATGAGCGGTAGATACCGGGTGATTTGGGTCTAGCTGGTGAACGCGTTGAGCATTGGCCTCTAGCTGGCCGTACCAGTTCCATAAGTTGCCACCAAACCATTCCGGGTGATAGTTGAATTCATTTCCAAACTCCCACAATAAAATGGCTGGATGATTCTTATAAGTGTTTACATAGGATTCAAAATTATTTTCATTTAAATGCATAATAATTCTAATCCCTGCATTAGCAAAAGCATCTAATTCCGCTCTATCATTAATAGGGGAATAAGTTCTAATGGTGTTAATGTTGGCTTCTTTCATTAACGCGATGTCCTGCGTGTAATTTCCAGCTCCGCCACGAGAGTAGCACACCCCGTGAATCTTGTACTCACCACCATTCAAAAGGATTTTCCTACCGGAAACCCTAACGGTTTGAGCTGAAATGTTGAAAGAAAATAGTTGAGTTATGAGTAAAAGTAGTAGCGTATATTTTATTGTTTTCATTAATAATAAATTAGTTAAAAGGACTCTGCGTCAATGACTTATCGACTACAGTATTTGGTAAAGAACATGCCTCAAAGTTTTTTTGAGGCATGTTCTTTAATTATCATTTCTTGATAAACTTCTTGATTATCTGCTCACTTCCAGCGTTTAATCTGAGTATGTACATATCAGCAGGAAGCTGTGATATGTTTATTTCCTGACCGGTATAAGTGGCTGAATAAACAGTTTTACCTGTTTTATCCATGATGCTTATTTGGCCTCCATTAAACTCTTCAGCTAGTCTTAAGCGAATAGTGTTTTCAGCTGGGTTAGGATAAAGAATATTATCCTCATCTACAGCAATGTCGTCCATGCTTGTTCTTGCATTGGCTGCGCCTGCTTGTCTGCTGATTTTTAACCAGTTAATGTTAAAACCACCAGCGAGCGCTTTGATAGCGATTTGCTGAGCACCAGCATTTAGATTCACTGAATGAGAAATGGTGGTCCAGTTTTGCCATCCGCCTGTAGAAGGCACGCCAATAGTTCCATAAACAGGGCTGGCTCCGGCATTTTCCAGCTGTATGTTTCCTCCTCCATTTTGACTAGCCACTCTGTAAGAAACGGTGTAGGTGCCATTAGAAGGTAAATTCACATCATAAACCATCCAATCGTCAACATCTATGTAACCCACATTTTGGCCACCTTCCGAGCAGTTTTCTAACTGCACACCTGACATTACAGCGTAATCTTCAGCCTGAATAGTGGTAGACCATGAGCTGCCACCTACTGGTACTAATTGCCATTGACCACATAGCTGACCATTATCAGTGTATTGATTTATATTAGCTCCAGCATCCAGACTGGCATAACCTACCTCTATAATTTTGTTACTGTGTGTAGCTCTTAATTTATAATAGCCACCGCCTGCATCCTCAATTTTGAAATGCTGGTTAGCACCACCCACATAATCCCACTGGTGTAGGTTGGCGAAATCAGCTGTGCTTACGCCATCGATATCAATGCATTTGTTGGTTTTAACACAAATGACGGAATATACACCGGTAGATACTTCTGTCAGCTTAAATTGCTGATTAGGATTACCTGTAGGAGTCCATTGTAAGATGTTGGTTCCATTAGCAGAATTTCCATTCTGAGCTACATCCATGTTGAGACCACTTCTTCTGTTTTTAAGCGTATAAGTACCTGCAAGTCCGCTTACTCCAGGATTGCCGTTGTTTCCACCCGGAAGCCCACCAACTGATATTTTTATGGATGTTGGGCTTGCTGTATGTATAGTGGCAGACTGATCAAAAACATCATCATAAGCAAATGTGTAAGTCTGACCATCCTGGCTGATGTCTGTTCTGTGGAAGAACTTAGAATACCAGTTATATGGCCACGTTTGATAATATTTGGAAGTGTTTCCAAAGTCTTGCAATACTCCTGATGCCACATTAAGATCAATGGCATGTCTTGTAATTGCAGCTACAAATTGAGCCTGCACTACCTTGTCCCACTGACCACCAGAGGCCAGCACACCGCTACCTTCCATGGCTTCTTTAGTAGTAGGTTTTCCAGGTATTGTAGCTACCTGTCCATCTCCATCTCTGGTAAATACAAACTGGTTTCCTCCCTGAACACTACCTCTCCAAACACCTGCCTGACCTGAGTTAAATACTAACTGCTGACCAGAATATTTGCTCCAGATGGCATCTATATATCCCTGGAAGAAGTTGGTTGGGAATGATGGGTTTTTAGTTGGAAACTGGATGATTCCTTCAGAACTTTTCAGTAGTCCCTGGAATTCAGAAGGTGCTGTGGCTTGCCACTCAGACAATATTTGCTGATGAGACTTTAGCTCGCCTACTTTTTTGTAGAAACCATTACCCCATACTTCTAAACCCATTGGGTATTGGTAATTATCTACTCTGGTAGTGTTACACCACAGACCGTAGTCATTATAGGTAAGTTCTACCAATTCGTATTTGATACCTTGATTAGGGTCAGTAGGGTTTTCCAGGTTTGGCGCCGAATACCCACTTGGTGCTCCGGAATGACCGAAGAAATAGAGGTATAGCTGGCTCTGGAAAGAGATCATGATCCTACAACCGGCTATCTTCGGTATGTTGATAGTGCGATTAGGTATGTCACTTAGTTTTCTGAAACAGTTAGCATAAAGGCCATTGTTTCCCGGGCCCTGATTACCACCATACACAGGTCCTGGTACGTTATTGTAAGAAGGACTCATTGGGTGAACCTGGCCGTTAGTAGGGTCTACCCATACGTGGCCATCGGTAATACCAACAATTCCAATATATACTTCGCTGTCGGAATATGGTGAATTGTTAGTGATTTGATAGGGCAATGTCTGTGCAATAGCTGCATTGCCAAACAATAGTAGAAGCCCAAAAACAAGAGCCTTCAAAGCTCTGATTGTTGGTTTGTAAACGTTACTTTTCATTGGATTTAGGTTTAAGTGAAAAAAAGGTAAGGAGAGGAGCAAGCTCCTCATTTACCTTTACTGGGTTTAGGTTCTATTCTTTAATAAATTTCATTCTGCTGTTATTATTTTCTATCTGTATAAAGTATACACCACTCTTCAAGTGAGATACATTTAATGTGCTGGTTTCCTGGTTGTTGTGGGTGGCATTCTTCTGCATCATCACTTTACCAGAAAGATCAAACACGGTGATGTTAGCATTGCTTTCAAGTCCTGATATGTTCAGCTCATTTCTCACGGGGTTAGGAAATAATGTGAGTTTGCTAAATTCTTTTTCAGACCATGCGGCCGTTCTTGCACTGATTTGATTAGCACATTGCCCTACTACAAAACTCTTTTTGTTATTGAAGGTATTGTTCTCTCCACCTTCAGGCAGGCTATAAGTGTAATAATAGTAAACTGTTTGGCCTGCGCTGGCATTCAGCTGGAAAGGAGTGTTTGGAGAAGTTAAGTAGCCAGGAAAAATGGCATTCTCATTAGTGCTGTAATAAAGTATACAAGTATTTGCACCTACTCCCGATCTTTCTGGTACAAATGTTATACTCGGATTGCTGTTATCATCAGATACCTCCACGGAGAAATCAGCATTTACATTGGTAGTACAATTGCCGCCTGATGGTGGGGGAGTACTACTCGTAGAAAATTCAATCCAGTTAAGGTTCCAGCCAGAGGTATTGGCAACAATACGCACGGTATGTGAGCCAGCAGGCAAGTTAACTGTGGTATTAGTGGTAGTCCAGTTTTGCCAGCCTCCTGTAGCTCCGAATGAAGTGGTGCTTAATGAATTTCCGTCTAACAAAAAGGCCAATGTACCGCCAGTATCTTGGCTAGCTACTCTATAATCGATGGTATAATCCTTAGTTTCAGGTACTTGAATTTCATATTCTAACCAGTCGCCGGTATCTATCCAGCCTACATTCTGTCCTCCACCATCGTCAATAGTATTTTCCATCTGTACTCCAGCCATGTCAGTGAAGTCCTCGGCCTGTATTCTGGCAGGTATAACTACGCCAGTTCCGGAAGGATCGTTAGTGGTTCCATCTACTGAAACACGCTGAGAGATAGCACCTTCAGTATCTCTGGCATTAACCTCAATGGTGTAAGTGGTGCTCGGGTTTAGCCCTGTAAATGTATATGAAATACCACTTACGTTATCACTAAGGCTTCCGTTTAAGTATACATCATACCCCGAAAGATTATTATCAGGATCAGTAGAAGCATTCCAGCTCACAGCGATGCTGTTTTCTGTTGTGCTTGTTACCTGTAGTCCGGTCGGTGTTGAAGGGGCGCTGTTGCTACCATCCAAATCTCCTGTACGGGTGAAAGTGATATTACCCAAATTATAAACACCAGAATTGAAAGTAAGTCTGATGATGTGCTGCCCTGCAGGAATGCTAATATCAGAAGCCTTTGTGGAGGAGAAAGTATCCCAGGCACCTGTTAGAGGTGTAGAGTTGATGCTTCCAACGGTATTGCAATCTAAATCTATACTGATGGAGCCACTTTGACCACCTTCAGAGGCGTTAGCGGCTATGTTTAAATCAATATCATAAACACCAGGAGCAGCATTAATACTATATTCTACCCACTCGCCAGCGCTTATCCAGCCAATAGAAGTGCCTTGTGAGGCAGAGGTCGACGCATCCACTTCATCTTCGGTTCTGAAATTGGCTTCATAAACATTCGGATCTACATCAAAATAGGAGATTCCATTTCCACCGGTATCATAATGACCGGCCTGTACTGTACCAGGAACATTGTGCGCTCCATTGTAAGGGGCCTGATTACCCAGCCCTACGGTAACTTTAAATACATTTGATAACTCCAGGCCACCATTTCCATAGGCTTTGGCGGTATAAGTATAGACATTGTCAGAATTAAATGATTGTGGTAGTTGGTAAGGAGCACTATTGTCTGTGGTTAGCAAACTACCATTTCTGTAGAATTCTACTGAGCTCACTGGTCCGGAAACATTGGCAGTAAGTGTGAAATCACTATTCACACCAGAGGTACAAGGCTCAGCAACTATTCCTGGAGCAGATAGAGAAATGGATATGCCTGTATCTTTGCTGGTAGCTGTTTTACCAGCTTCTACATACAAAGAAGTACCATCTGAAAAGTGTACCGTTCTGGCAGATGATCCGTAGTTGTGTGCTACATAGGTTTTTGTTCCATTTTTATCAAACACAGAAGCAATAGGATAATCAGCAGTTATTTCATCAGCCACATTTCCTAAAGCATTCATGGTATGGAGCCAGTGATAGGTCTGGGCATCTGATATACCCACTTTTACATCTCTTTCAGTATAATTATCATACAGTTCGATGGCTCTTTCAGGATCTAAAAATGCCAGGAAACTCCAGTAAGTGTCATACCAAAGGTTAGCGTTTGGAGTATTGGATAGTACCTCCGTTTTGGCTGTCATGCCATTCCACACTTCCTGAACATAATCCAGATCATATCCCATGTAAAGTGAGCCTCCATGAATAGGGTATAGCTGAATGCCGTAAGAAGCGGCAATGTCAGAGGTCCACCAGGTGCCATTATCATAGCCAGCGCTCCATACTCGGGCAATCATTTCATGCTGATAGGCAGGCTGGAAGGTTCTGTCATTGGTATCAAACCAGTATTCCTGGATGGCAGTAACTTCGGTAGTGTAAAGGTATATTCCTAAATCACGAATCTGATTATTGTTGGTGATGGTTCCCCAGTGAATTAGAGAAGCATTAAATTGCATAGATTCAGAAGTAGATTCCTGATCATTACCGAAAGGCTCGGTGGCAAAACCATTGGCCCAGGCATGTCCTGCGTAAGGACTGAAATTTCTTAAGAATGGGAACTTGTTATCATTCTTGTCGGCGTTACCAGCATCTTTCACAAGCAAGTTGATCATGCCTCCATATTGATTGGCCCATCCTGGACGAAACTGCTCTAGTGCAGAAGCAGCATGAATAAAATAACCCCAGTGAAAATGATGATCATTTAGATTTGAATCCTGACTATGACCTGCCGGATAACCTAATAGGGCATCCCAGGTATCATTATAATAGAATAAAAAGGCTACTTCACCACCTTCTGCCTTCAGCCAGTCTTCCAGCCTTTCTTGTACTTTATCTAAAAGTTGATCTCTGGCAGCAGTATAACCAATCTGATCCGCTATGCGTGCAGCCTGTATTAGCCTGTTCATGTTTTGACCTTCATTGTATGAGTCAGTCCAGGCGGGTAGACCGTCGCCCTTCATGGCATCTATCTTATTAAACAGTTTGCTGATGTCGAAACCATCACTGTATTTAGCCAGGTTAGGGAGAGTAGGTAATATGCCGCTGAACTTGTTTTCTACAGCAAATGAGTTTGAACCTAACAGTTTAAGCTGACCACGCACGGAAGGGTAGGTGGCCAGGTTCGGCTGTGCTGAACCAGGAGCTAAATGTGCCCATTGATGTGGCAATAGTCCCATTAATACCTGATTAGCAGCGCCTTCCTTAACATCAGGCGTTACATTAAATGTTGTTCTCAGAGCAGAAGAACTTTCATTGTAGGTCCAGCTTACATTAGTTTCAGACGGAAATACAAAGGCATATTTTTGATAATTGGAAATAAATGTGTTGATATCCATTCCAGGAGGCACTAAGGCCATTGACCAATAGTTTTTACCTGCTAATGACGAGGTATAAGTACCGTTACTTCCGCTCCAGGAGGTGCCGGATGGGCCAAACACCACGTATCTGGAATTATTCATATTGTTTTGAATGATCAGGTTGCTGCCTGAAACAGAAACGCCCGATGGATTAAACCCCACCTCCACACGAGCCGTATTTCCATTGGCTTTGGTGAAATACACAAAAGGCATTCCCATCCCGATGGTTGATGAGAAGTTATTGCCACCGCCAGACCAGTTAGCTGTAAAGGTCCAGTCAGAAAAGTCTGAAACGGTAGATCTGCTGGTGCTAAGGCCTGATACTCCAACTTTCACACCGTCTACCACACTCATAGGCTCACGATATTCAGTGGCCGATGCTGATAATGGAATGGTATAATTAATAACTAAACCTTCTGGCTCAGAACAAAAAGAAAGAGGATAATTAAAGGCTTGTCCGCCGTGATCTACTTTTATAAAATTGGCCCACCATGTATTAGAAGGAACAGGCTTGGATGCGGCTGGTCCGGATACTTGTGGAGAGCCGGTAGGGAAGGTATTTCTTCCTGCCTCATCTGTGCCTGGAAAAGTGGTAGTGTAACTTCCAGACCCTACATTAACCACCTGGGCATTACTCCAGGTATAAGAAGTGAGTGATATTACTAATAAAAGAACAGTAAAAGTGAGAGATTTAAATCCTGCAATCGATTTCTGTATGTTGCAGAAATAATGATTTATTTTTTGGACAAAAAAATATTTTCCAATTGAGATTGGTTGCATTGATTCCTTAGGTTTGGTTGAACTTAAAATCAAGAACCAAGGTCGGACATCCAAAAGGTTTAAAAAAGAGATAGCGTACTACAATAACTCATCGTAGCCAACCTTACAACCTCTACAAAAATACTTCATACTTGTGCAAAATAGGCCTTAACAGCCAGTTAGGGGAGATTATTTTACATCATGAAAGTACTCTTTTGCCCTAGGAGGACCTATACAGCTAATGTTCAGCCAAATAGAGATATTAGACACAAAAGAACGAATGAATTTTCAATGCTTGAATCAAATATAAAGCTTAAATGTTAATTTTCAAGCTGATTATATAATTAATTCATTTATTATTTTAAATATTAAAGTATTAAAATACCTAAATATAATCTTAAATATTAAATAATATTTAAATAGGATGCTGAGTTACATCTTCCAAATGTTTTTTTAGAAATCGTTTGCTGTTAAGGTTAATTTCTCCTCTATAATTTGTCATAGTCTTAATTTTCAGAGGATTATGAAAATACTGTTACATGTTTGTTATACGTGTGATACGTAGTTGTTATATGTCAAAAATGGGAATCCACCTCTTTTCCAACTAGCTTGCAAACTGTATTTATTAAAACCGAAGAAGTGCTTATAAACTTTTAGGTTTTTGATACAACGCTACACCTAAACCTATACTCATGATTAAAAGGAATACACAACTTTTACTGTTGTGGTTGGCTTTAATTTCTTTTATCAATGTAAATGCACAAAGTCCGGTTGGTCTTGGTTCTGGTAGTTTTGCTGATAGTCCACCCTCCAGTGTCTGGGATGAGGGCGCTTATTACGGCAAAACCTATCGCGAATTATCCGATGGTTGGCCATGGCATATACACCCCAACAAACAATCTGCTCCTATACCTACCAATGATTGGTGGACCGCTACAATTTTCGATCAATATACTGGTAACCTTGAGGTATGGCCTCAGCGTGTAGAAGGAACTGCAAACGGTATTAAAGTGTCATTGCCGCAATCGTTTGCTATGTTTGACTCACGTGGTTTGTCAGTAATATATGGTGCAAGCATTACCGTGAAGGGATCAGTGGATCTCAATCAATCAGGAGATACGGAAATATTTGCAGATTTTGAATCAAGTAACTATCCGGCTGGTTGGTCGGTTTCTGCAAACCCTCCTTATCCAGGTCCGGTGTCATTGGCAGACTTCACTCAATCACCTACACCGCAGGGATTTTTAGGAGATAGATTTATCAATACCTATAAAGGTGATGGACCACAAATGACCTTGACGTCACCTAATTTTACCATTACAAAGAATTATATCCATTTTCTGCTGGGTGGAGGCAACAATGTTGACTTGAATTACCTGGGCCTATACATCAATGGCAACCGAGTATTAGCCGAGACAGGTGAGAACAGTGCTAATCTAAAATGGAAGCGCTTCGATGTATCAGCCTATATAGGTCAGGCGGCTCAAATAAGAATTGTAGATGCTAGCTCTGGTGGCTGGGGGTTTACCTTGTGTGATAATATAGTTTTCAGCAACAGTCCTGATGTGAGCAGTTCTTTTTCTAATAGCTTTTGGCCCCAAGATGCTAAAGCTTATGATTGGTCAGACCTGGGATTTGTCTTTAGATTAGAAGATGATCAGTCTCATTACATGGATGGTTCAGTGTATCATGGTGTGCCATACACTTACATAGATTTAAATGAAGTTGACCCAATTATCGAAACCAGCTCTGATGCTACTGATGAATATACAGGTACTGGTGCAGCGGTCAGCTCATTTCCTTATAATGGTAACACACTGGTGGTGGCTGTGGAGGGCAAGCTGTTCGGTATACATGCACCTAACGGTACTGTATTTGAAAAATCACCCGCAGGTAATTATGTACCTGTAATCCCAGCTGGTGCTCCAAAATACGTGGTCATCTCTGCCATTCCATCTCAATCATTAATATCCACCTATGATAACTTTTCAAGAAACAAGATAACGGCCTCTACTTTCAACTGGAATTATGATCAGGCAGGTGGAAATATCACCACCACTTTTCAATTTAATACAGCCAATTATGAAACGGGCTCTCAGAGTGGTGAAACCTTATTGGCCTTACAGCCACATCATTACAGAAATACCAGTGGCTATTCTCTCATAGGAGGGGCTGACTATGAAACCATGTATGGCACTATGCATACAACACAGGGTAAAAATTTCAATCTTACCTATCAATTTGGAGGAATGCCTCCTTATCTACCAAAACCATTGGATTTAAATGGCACACAGCAGCAAAGATTGAATGATCTCTTAAGTGCGAAAATCAATGTGTCTGAAGATTATAATGGCAATACCTACGCTAAAGGATTTGGTGAGGAGTCTAACATTATGCTGATGGCTAAAGAACTGCAGCATCCTGGTTATGAGACCATTAAGAATAATATAAAGCAAGAACTTATCAATTGGTTAACATTCACAACCTCAGAGTCTGGTGCTGGTCGTTATTTCTTTGCAGAATATCCTCAGTTTGGTGCTTTAATAGGCTTTCCTGTAGGTTTTGGTTCTCAGGCTTTCAATGATTTACACTTCCACTATGGCTATTTTATCACTGGTGCTGCTCGTTTAATGATGGTTGACGAGGACTTCAAAAACCAATATGGTGACATGGTAATAAAAGTAGCCAAGTCTTATGCTAACTGGAAACGCTATGGTGTGAATGACACGGATAGACAGCCATTTTTACGAAACTTTGATCCTTATGCTGGCCATAGTTGGGCTGGAGGTATTGGCAGTGGTGTAGATGGTAATAATCAGGAGTCTACTTCAGAAGCTATGCATTCATGGTTTGGTATTTATTTGCTAGGTATAGCCTTAGAAGATGATGAGATACTCAGCCTCGGAGCCACTGGTTTTATGCTGGAGGGGATCACCACGCAAGATTATTGGTTTGATAGAAATGGTGATATGCCAGATGAATATGCCTTTGATTATGTGGGTATTCTGAAAGCTAATAACATGGCCATGGCTACTTTCTTTGATGGAGATCCTGCCTGGGCGTTCGGTATTCAGGCTGTTCCGGCTGACTTTTTCTATAGCTACTATCTAGGTAGAGAGCCAGCCAAGGCCGCTAGTGATTGGAGTGCCATGGTGCAGGATAGAGTAGAGTTTGGTGAGATCGGTACTACTGACCCTTATGCCAATATCGTGGAGATGGGACCGTATCTGGGAGGGTATCATTTGAATTATATCCAATCCTATGACCCTGCCTTTGTTGCTTCTACCTATGATCAGCTCATTACCCAAGAAGGTGGAGATTGGGCTACCCATGTAAATTCAGCTACTAACTATTATATTTCTAATGCCAGCTTAACCTACGGCTTACCGGCAGAAGGCTATCATACCAGTCTGGCTACAGGTGGAGTTTTTCAAGATGCCAATGGTGAACTTTCAGTTCTGGTATATAATTACACCAGCTCCAGCAAGAATGTAAATATCTATCAAAATGGAGCTGTCATTGAAACAGTTACAGTTGGTCCTAAGCAGTATTACAATTCTAAAATTGGTAATAATCCAGCTCCGGTGGTTAATGCAGGCCCCGACCAGACCGTTACGCTACCTACCAACACTGTAACCTTAAATGGATCAGCTACAGATAATGGTAGCATCACATCATATAACTGGACCAAAGTTTCCGGTCCTGCAGCCAATATTGCCAGCCCATCATCTGCAACAACTCAGGTAACAGGTTTAGTGGCAGGAACTTATGTGTTTAGATTGTCGGCTACTGATAATGATGCTAATAGTGCTTATGATGATGTAACCATTACAATGCAGTCGCAACCCCAGGGATGTGATGGCATTACTCTAAGTGGAGCTTCTGCTTCTTCTCAGGAAGGAGCATTTACAGCGGCTAACGCTATTGATGGTGATCAGGGTACAAGATGGAGCTCGGAGTTCTCAATACCTCAGTGGTTGAAGGTTGATTTGGGCTCAAGAAATGATGTTTCTGAAGTGAGCATAATATGGGAAAGAGCCTCGGCAGAGAGCTATTACATTATGGTTTCTGATGTAAACAGCACCCCGGATCCCAACAGTGCTGACTGGAATATTATATCCACTCAAACCGGAATGGCGGATGCCGCACGAACCGATAATATTGCTGGTCTCAGCGGTTGTGGTAGATATGTGGCGATGTATGCTACCAATAAGCTGCATCCTTATGGTATCTCTATTTTTGAATTTGATGTATGTGGCACCACTTGCGGCACTTCTCAAAATAATGCGCCATCGGCAAATTTCACGGTGAGCACCAATAGTGGAAATGCACCACTTACTGTAAGCTTTGATGGTAGCAGCTCATCAGATCCTGACAATGATCCACTCACCTATAATTGGAATTTCGGAGATGGATCTACAGCAAGCGGACAAACAGTATCTCACACTTATAGTGGTGCAGGAAGCTATAACGCCACCTTAACAGTTTCGGATGGACAATTAAGTGACAATGAGGTTCAGGTAATTACGGTACAAAGCGGAAACAATTCAGGAGCTCCCATCGGAGCAACTATCTGGTTAAGAGGTAGTAATAACCTTTATGTGTCTTCTGAAAATGGCGGTGCACCTATGATGTGTGATCGTGGAGGTGTAGCAGGATGGGAGCAGTTTACTGTTGTAGATGCCGGTGGTGGACTGGTTGCACTTCGTGGTTCTAATGGTCAGTACGTAACGGCCACCAGCCCAATGTATTGTAACGCTACCAGCATGTCTGCCAATACCAGATTTGCCTGGGTTTCTCAAGGAAGTTCTTCTGTGGCTTTAAGAGGCAGCAACAATCTTTATGTGAGCTCTGAAAATGGCGGAGCCGCCATGAACTGCAACCGAGGAGCCATAGGAGGCTGGGAGGTATTCAGCTGGGGCACCGTTACGGGTGCGGCCGCTCGAACAGCTGGTGATCAGATGACTGATGATAAAGTTATGATTTATCCTAATCCAGTTACTTCTACGCTACATGTTTTCCACCCTGAAATGCAAGTGGGAGATGTGCTGGAAGTGATTTCAATGGATGGTAAAAAGGTGATTAGCCAATCGGCAGAAGGTGCTAAACAAACTTTAATTAATGTACAAAGCCTACAACCTGGCCTCTATCTACTTCAGATTATAGGTAGGGAAGGAGTTTATAAATTTCAAAAACAATAATTCTAAACAGGCTCATCAGGTGCTCCTCATGCACCTGATGAACCTTAACTTTTACTTCTAAATGATAAATAACTACTACTATGACAAAAACTAAACTTGGTAAACGTGAACTACTACTTCTTGGGCTCAGCTGGCTCTGTTTTATGACAGCGCAAGCCCAGGATCCGGTGTGGTCCGACGAATTTAACGGATCCACCGTAGACCAGTCTACCTGGTCATTTAACACAGGGGGAAGTGGAAATGGTAATGGGGAATTACAATTTTACACCGCCTCTACGGACAATGCTTACATTGAAAATGGTAATCTGGTGATTGCTGCCAGGAGAGAAAACTATGAAGGCAAGCAGTTTACCTCTGCTCGTTTAAGAACTTTAGGAAAGTTTGCTTTTAAATATGGAACATTAGAAGCCAGAATTAAACTTCCTGATGTGGCCAACGGTTTATGGCCTGCCTTCTGGATGATGGGGAGTAACTTCGGTGAAGTGGGATGGCCGAAATGTGGCGAAACTGATATTCTGGAAGTAGGTTATAAAGCAGCCATTGATGATGGTACAGTGAATAAATCCGTTTCAGCAGCACTTCACTGGTGGCATGAGTCAGGTGACTGGAGTGACTGGCTTCAGGCAGATTTCTCTGATCATACCACCATAAGCTCTAACTTTTATGAGGACTATCATTCATTTAAGTGCGAATGGACTCCTTCAGAGATCGTTATCAGTATTGATGATATCGAATATTTCACCATGGATATTACTGATCCTAACTTGTCAGAATTTCATAATCCTAACTACATTATCATGAACCTGGCTGTGGGTGGTTTTAACTTTGTAGAAATCACTGATCCTGCTCAGATTACTGCTCCTTTCCCAGGAAAAATGTATGTGGATTATGTGAGATTGTATGAGAACGAATACACAGAGATGTTTTTGGGTGAGGAACTGGCTCACAGAGGCAACTTCGGCATATTCACTGAAACTACAAATGTGAATGAGTCTTTAAACTTCGGAGATGCCAGCACAAACTTATACATCTGGAATAACATGACCACTACTTCTACAGATCCTGCAGAAGGTGGAAGTGTTTTGGCTTACACAGTTCCTGCTGGTGGCTGGTGGGGTATGGGCATCAATTCCGCTGACCAAAATATGCAGTACTACAAAAACGGATATCTACATTTTCAATGCAAAACCACCTATACAGGTAAGATTGCTATAAGCATAGCCAGTACGGGTGCCGATGGTTCAGGTGTTGATCTTTTAGATGGTGCCGAGCAATATGGTTTGGTAAGAGATGGACAGTGGCATGAGGTAGCAATTCCTCTTTACAAATTTAGCAATGTAGATTTCAATACCGTGAAAATGCTCTTTGCTGCCAGTGGAGATGATCCTGGAGCCGACATGGATATCGCTTTTGATGATATTTATTGGTCAGAAAGCATTGCATTACCTACACCAGAGTATGGAAGCTTCGGTGTATATACAGAAACAGCTGAAAATCAGACTGCTGGATCATTTGGTTTTGGTGTGAATGGTGATCTTTTCATTTGGGAGAGCACTTTGGAAACTATTCCTTCCACACCAGCTGAAGGAAATTCTGCATTATCATTCCAGTCTACAGGCAAAGGATGGTATGGTTTAGGGCTTACTGCGAGAGTACCTTATAACTTATCTGCATTTGATAACCCTAATGGGGAATTCCATTTTTCAATGAAAACTACCTCTACAGAAGACTTTAGAGTAGGAATGAAAAGTGGCAATGTTGATAATGTAGGCCAAAAATGGATATGGTTTAGAAACGGTCAGGATCCTTATGGCTTTGCCAGAGATGGCCAGTGGCATGAGATTACTATTCCCGTTTCACAGCAACTTGCTGGTGATTTAGACCTTATGAACATGGCTCAGTTATTCCAGCTTTTAGGAACTTCTGAAATCAGCAATATTGCTATTGATAATATTTACTTTTCAGGTGGAGAAGCTGCGGATGATCCAGGTACGGATCAGCCTCCAATCAACAGACCGCCGGTGGCTGCTATTTCAGCCTCTACCACAGGTGGTCCTGCACCTTTAGCTGTAAGTTTTGATGCCAGTCAGTCTTATGATGTGAATGGTGATGCCTTAACTTACGCCTGGGATTTTGGTGATGGTAGCACAGCCACAGGTATTACTGCAGATCATACATTTACTCAAAACGGTAGTTATACTGTAACATTAACAGTGGCCGATAGTGCTACTTCATCTACTGCTACTTATGCCATTTTCGTAAAGGATAACTATGGTGTTGTAAAAAGCACCAAGAGAGGTGTAGGAGCAAATAACATTACTGAGGCTGATCTTGCTGCTTTAGCACCTGGAATTAGCTGGTGGTATAACTGGGGTACTCAGCCAAGCAATAATGTAAGCGATATCCACCTGAATTATGGTGTGGATTATGTGCCAATGGCCTGGAACGGTGGTGTGAATGAGCAGCAGATTATCAACTGGCTCTCGAATCACCCAGAGGCAGAATATATTTTAGGTTGGAATGAGCCTAACTTCCTGGAACAGGCGAATATGACTCCTTCTCAAGCTGCTGCCGAGTGGCCAAGATTAGAAGCTATTGCAGATCAGTTTAACATTAAAATTGTGAGCCCGGCCATGAACTTCTGTGGTAATTGTGTCACAGAAAATGGTACTACCTACTATGATCCTATCGAATACTTAGATGATTTCTTCGCTGCTTGCCAGGATTGTCAGGTAGATGCTATCTCTATCCACTCTTATATGGGTACGGTGGGAGCTTTTGAATGGTATGTTGGTCTTTTCAAAAAGTATAACTTACCTATCTGGGTTACAGAGTTTTGTAACTGGGAAAACAATCCTACGGTGGAAGATCAGAAAGCATATATGGTGCATTCAGTGGATTATTTAGAAAATGATCCAGATGTAGAGAAGTATGCCTGGTTTATTGCGCGTCATCAGGGAGCGCCATACATGAGCTTATTTGAGCCGCAGCAAGGTGTACTTTCAGAAGTAGGACAAATTTATGTAAACATGCCAGTGCATGACCCTTCAGTTTATTATGAGGTTCCTGGCTTAATTGAAGCAGAAGATTATGCTGCTATGAGTGGCATCAGACCACAGCTTACTGAAGATTCGGAAGGCTTCTTAAATATCTCTGAAATAGAGGCTGGAGACTGGATGGAGTATTCAGTAACCGCTACTACTGGTGGAGCTTTTGACATTGACTTCCGTGTGGCTAGTGAATCTGAAGGTGGCACTATCAATGTTTTGGTGGATGGAGCACAGCAAGGAACCGTTTCATTTGGAGCAACTGGTGGATGGCAAACCTGGGTGGATGTAACTGCTACCGTTTCTATTCCTACAGGAAATCATACCATCAGATTAGTATCTGCAAATGGAGGATTTAACATTAACTATTTTGATGTTAGCGGATCAGGTACCTCTAACCAGGCGCCAACTGCTGCCTTTACCACTAATAACGCTAGCGGGCAAGCACCCCTAACTGTTAGTTTTGATGCTGCCAACTCTACAGATCCTGATGGTGATAACCTTACCTATAATTGGGCATTTGGTGATGGAAACACCGCCTCGGGCATAACCGCATCTCATACTTATAGCACAGCCGGAAACTATACTGTAGTATTAACAGTAAGCGATGGACAGCTTTCTGACACTGCTGAAAGTCAGGTTACAGTGAGTGGTCAGCCTTCTGGGGATAATCTGGCACTCAATAAAATGGCTACAGCTTCAACAGTGGAAGGAGGATACATTGCCAGTAATGCTAATGACGGTAATACGCAAACCAGATTTGCAAGTGCCTACGAAAGTCCATCATGGATCAAAATTGATTTGGGGCAAACTTACAGCATTAGTAGAGTAGTACTTAACTGGGAGCGAGCCAGCGCTGAAAGTTATTATGTTATGGTGAGTAACACCAACAGCACGCCAGACCCTAACAGTGGTGACTGGACAATTATTTCTACCAAAACTGGAATGGCAGATGCTGCCAGAATAGATGAACTTACTGGTTTAAGTGGTTCAGGTAGATATATTGCCATGTTTGGTACCAATAAACTTCATCCATGGGGTTATTCATTGTGGGAGTTTGAAGTGTATGGTAATTCTGGTCCTGTGAATCAGGCTCCAGTAGCTAATGCAGGAAGTAATCAATCATTGGCCTCTTCGGCTACCTCAGCTACCTTGAATGGCACAGCCAGCAGCGATCCTGATAGTGGACCTTCTGCTTTAAGCTACAGCGGGACGCAAACTGGTGGACCTTCTGCGACTATCGTAAGTCCTGCATCTGCAGTTACACACGTTACCGGACTTTCTGCCGGAAATACGTACACTTTCAGCCTGGTAGTGAACGATGGTGCAGCAAATAGTCCTGCATCACAAGTGAATGTGACAGTAGCAAGTGCTCCTGTAGGTTGTGGAACTACAAACATCGCCTTGAACAAAACGGCAGTAGCGTCATCAGCGGAAGGGCCATTTGCGGCTAACAATGCTTTTGATGGCAACATGGGAAGCCGTTGGGGTAGTGGATTCGCTGATAATGAGTGGATTAGAGTAGACCTTGGCGATACTTATTCAGTTTGTAAGGTGATGCTTCACTGGGAGGCAGCCTATGGTTCAGCCTATGAAATTCGCTTAGGAAGCAGCACGGATATTAACGCTTCTCAAGTCATCGCTACGGTTTCAAATGGTGATGGCAACACAGATGAGGTAAGCACTGATAGTGGTGTTACGGGCAGGTATCTTTGGATGAAAGGAATTACCAGAGCCCTTCCTTATGGATATTCATTATTTGAAATGGAGGTTTATGGAGGAGCAGCATCATTTACTGTATCTGCAAGAACATCTACCGATGATAACATGATTTCATCTGATGTAAACCTATTCCCGAACCCGGCGAATCAAACATTAAATTTACAGGTAGAGAACTTTAAAGCTGGTGATCAGATTGATATCCTTTCATTGGAGGGTAAGCAATTGATTAACAAACCTTTGGAGTCTCGTCAGATCAGCATTGACATCAGTCAGTTAAACCCTGGGGTATATATGCTTAGGGTAAGTGGATCGCAGAAAAAGATCATGCGATTTATCAAACAATAAATTAGTTGAACAGCGGCAAGTTTAGTGTGTGGTTAACCTAACGTTGACCGCAGCCCTGGCCTTCATTGGCCAGGGCTATGTTAAACTTGTGTAAGGATTTTCCTTGCCTGCTGCAGTTCAGTTAATCATTTCAAGTGCTATAATCCTAAATGCACTAATTAAATAATCTAAACGTAAAATTATGGATAACCTAAAACCAAAAGGTGTACTAGTATTGCTATGCCTAATTTTTGGCAGCCTCAGTGCGTCCGCACAACAATGGCAGCTCATCTGGAGTGATGAATTTAATGGTCAAAGCCTGGACCTAAGTAAATGGAGTTATGAAACAGGCACAGGAGTAAATGGTGACTGGGGTACTGGTCAGCTGGACAGGGCCACAGACAGACCTGAAAATGTGGCTATCGAGCAAGGTATTTCTGGGGCTAATGGTGGTGCCCTTCGCATTACCACCAGAAAGGAAAATTTCATGGACAGACAGTATACCAGTGGTAGAATTAATACCGCAGGTAAAGCATCCTGGGGACCTAATCATAGAATCGTTGCCAGAGTGTGGCCGCAAGATGTGCGAACCATGGGGCAGGGCTTTGCCTTCTGGATGATGCCCGACGAAACCCGCCCTGGAGAAAGCACTATCAGCTGGCCTCAAGGTGGTGAGATTGATATTATGGAATATGTAGGCTCAATTCCAAGGTATAATTTGGGAACTGTGCACTATGCGTGGGACTGGAATAATAACGAATGGGCAGAGTGGAACCACGGTCACCATGGTGGTTATTACAGTTTCGAAGAACAACAGGTGCCTGATGGTCCTGAATACTTGAGGGTAGATTTAGGTTTAGTAAGAGCAGTGAATAGAGTAGTGATCAACTGGGAAAATACTGGTAGAACATTCGCTATTCAAACTTCTACTGATGGTACTAATTGGAATACCGTTCACACCACAGCTAATGGAGATGGTGGCATCGATGAAATTACTTTCGGGTCTGTTAATGCCAGATTCGTTAGAATGTATGGCACCAGAAGATCTAACGCCTGGGGATATTCAATATTTGAGTTTGAAGTATATGGACCAAATACAGGAAACCTGGCCTTAAACAGACCTGCTATGGCTTCGTCACTACAAGCTAGTGATCTACCCGCTTCTAACGCCGTGGATGGAAGTGCCAGCACCAGATGGAGCAGTGCTTTGAGAAATCCTCAATATCAGTGTTGCTCACCTGCACCGACTAATGATCCGAACGTGGGCTCCAATAACTGGCATGAGTACGGTATAGACTGGTTTGATGATAGAATTGAGTTCTTTATTGACGGTAACGTATACCACATCCATTATTTTAATGATGGTGACGGCTTTGCCTTAGACGGTGAAAATGAAGAGAACATCAAAATCATTAATGGTAGAAGAGTTATGGTTTCAGAGTTTTCTAATCTCTTTTCAGAATGGCACCCATTCGAACATAAAATGTATGCTATTCTAAGTGCCGGTGTTGGTGGCGGAGGCCAGACTTATGGTGGTCCTATTGTAGATCAGGCTACTTTCCCGGTAGATGTATATATTGACTGGGTGAGAGTATATTCCAATGGTCAGAATTTCAACCCTCGTCCTGCTGTTGCCCTTACTTCTCCTACGGGTGTAGAAACTTATTCTGCTCCGGCCAGTATTGCGCTAGCTGCTAACGCTTCAGATTCAGAAGGAGGATATATCACATCGGTATCTTTTTATGATGGAAACCAGCTGCTTCACACAGATAATAGCGCACCTTACACTTATCAGTGGAATAACGTTAGTGCAGGTGTTCATCAGGTGAGAGTGGTAGCTACTGATAATGGGGGTGCTACCGCAGAGAGCTCTGTTTCTGTAACAGTGAATGGCAGTAATGCTAATCTAGCTCTTAACAGACCAGGGACGGCCTCTTCAGTAGTAGGCTCGTTTGGTGCTAATAACGCTTTTGACAATAATGCTCAAACCAGATGGGAGAGTGAATATTCTGATCCTCAGTGGATTTATGTGGACTTAGGAAATACCTACAACATTAACAGAGTAATCATCCTTTGGGAAACAGCTTTAGGAAAGAACTATCAGGTTCAGGTTTCTACTGATGCAAACAACTGGCAAACCATTAAAACGGTGACCAATAATACCAGTACTTCAAATGATCTTACCGGCTTATCTGGCTCAGGAAGATATGTGAGAGTGTATGGCACAGTAAGAAACACGGCTTATGGTTATTCTATTTTCTCAATGGAAGTATATGGAAGCGCGGGCAATAATCCGAATCCAGGAAATTGCGGAACGCAGAATATCGCCTTAAATAAAGCGGCAGCCTCTTCTTCAGCTGAAGGACCATTTACAGCCTCTAGCGCAGTAGATGGAAATGGAAATACCCGATGGGGAAGTTCATTTACTAATAACGAATGGATAAGAGTAGACTTAGGAAGCACTTACAATGTTTGTAAAGTGAATCTATCGTGGGAAGCTGCTTATGGTTCAGCCTATGAGATCAGGCTTGGAAATAATATAGATATTAATGCCTCACAGGTAATAGCTACTGTAAATAATGGAGATGGAGGTACTGATGAAGTATCCACTAATTCAGCTATTTCTGGCCGTTATGTATGGATGAAAGGAATAAGCAGAGGTACTGGTTACGGCTATTCTCTTTGGGAAATGGAAGTATTCGGAGCATCACAGGGAGCGAGTGCCAGAAAAGCGAGTGACCAAACTCCAGTTCAGGCACAGTTATATCCAAACCCGGTAGATCAGGAGCTACACCTTCAGCTTGCCGATTTTAAATCAGGTGATCAGGTGGAAATCCTTACTTTATCAGGCAAGCAAATGATGACCCATAAGGTGGATGATAAGCAAATCACTCTAGATGTAAGTCAGCTTCGTCCTGGTGTGTATATGATCAGAGTGAAAGGTTCATCTACTACAACCTTAAGATTTATAAAAGAGTAGGAAACTGCTCAGTGGTGGTGAAGCTGTCTCAGGAGCCATTTCATAGCTTGGATTTGTGGGATTCGTCTTGCAGATCTGAGTGATGTGAAACTAGCCCCAGGCTTATGAGGCAGCTTCACCACTTTTATCATTTTTTAATCAAATAAATATGAAAAGCATTCAATACCTATTTTGTCTATGGGTATGCTTTAACTTTTATGTGGTTCAGGCTCAGAATATTGCTTTAAATAAACCTGTCACATCTTCTACCACTCAAGAGCCTTTTGTAGCTACCAGTGCTGTAGATGGTAATGCCACCACGCGTTGGGCGTCAGCCTATGAAAGTCCGTCATGGATAAAAATTGACCTGCAAGAATCCTTTAACATCAACCGTGTATTGTTGAATTGGGAAAGGGCAAGCGCAGAGAGCTACTACATACTTACTTCTAACTCTAATTCAAACCCTGATCCATCTACCTGGACGGTGCTGGCCCAGAGAACGGGAATGGCTGATACCGAACGTACAGACAATCTTACAGGCCTTGCTGGTGCTGGTAGATATATCGCCGTTTATGGCTATAACAAGTTGCATCCATGGGGGTACTCATTCTTTGAAATAGAAGTGTATGGTACTCCGGATACTGGCGGAAATGGTGATTGTGGTGGTAATAATGTAGCATTAAATGGTGCGGCGGTAGCCTCATCTATGGAAGGAGCATTTACTGCTTCAAGTGCCTTTGATGGTAGCGCACAAACCAGGTGGAGCAGTGAGTTTTCTGATAATCAATGGATCAGAGTTGACCTGGGACAGGCTAGAAATATTTGTCAGGTGGAGCTGGTGTGGGAGGCTGCTTTCGGCAGTGCCTATAACATCCTACTAGGAAATAGTACTGACATCGGCAGCGCTCAGAATATAGCTAGTGTTTCCAATGGCGATGGTGGAACGGATCAAGTTAATACAAACTCTTCTATTTCAGGCCGTTACTTGTGGATGCAAGGTGTATCTCGAGGCACAGGATATGGTTATTCTCTTTGGGAGATGAGGGTGTTTGCCGGTGAAAATACTGGTGGAGGAGGTGATACTCAGGCGCCATCTAATCCTGGAAATGTTACTGCCAGTGCTGCTGTATATGCCGTAACGCTCAATTGGTCAGCGGCAACTGATAATGTTGGCGTAAGCAGCTACACCATTTACGAAGGCTCATCATTAAAAGCTACAGTTGATGGCAGTAGTAATTCTATGACCATCAGTGGATTAAACCCAGGTACTCAATATACTTATTTAGTTAAAGCTAAAGATGCCGCTGGTAATGAATCCTCTGGTGTACCTGTAACTTTTACTACCGAGGACAATAATAACCCTGACGATGGGGTAGTTGGAGTTGGAAATCTGGCACTTTCTTTACCAGTAACAGCCTCTTCAACTAAAGAAGGGTCTGTTAATGGACCTTCTCAGGCTGTAGATGGTAATATTGGGTCTCGATGGGAAAGTGAATTCACTGATGATGAATGGATTAGAATTGATCTAGGACAGAAATATCAAATTGGCAGAGTGATTCTACATTGGGAAGCAGCCAGTGCGAAGCATTATCAAGTGCAAGTTTCTGATGATGATGCCAGCTGGCAGAACTTGTATGAATTCAATGAAAATGGTTTGCCAGTTGAGTCTCGCACTGATGATCTGTTAGTATCCGGAGCGGGCAGATATATCAGGATGAAAGGGATAGAAAGAAACTCGCAATGGAGCTATTCTCTGTTTGAATTTGAAGTGTACTCACCCGGAAGCGGACCAGGAGATTGGCCTGATCCTAATCCCAATCCGAATCCAGACCCTGTGCCGCCCGGCCCATCTACTTTTACTGTAATTGGCCCAAATAATGGCGCTATGATCACTACCACTCGTACCCCGCAACTGTCGTGGAACGCCAGCCCTGGTGCCACCAGCTATGAGGTCTGGGTGAATATTACCAGAACAGATTATGATTGGTACAAATGGGGGAGCCTGCTAGATCGCTTTACAAAAATGGGTGAAGTGACCTCTACTAGCTACACTTTGCAGCAGCCTTTATCTGACCGATGGACCTATAAATGGTATATCGTAGCAAAATCTGGATCTGGGCTTACCTATTCCGATGTAGGTCAGTTTAGTGTTTATCTACCACAGGTAGAGCAGGTGGCAGATAATGTGAACCTGATCAATGGGAATAGAGATATGAATAAAAATGGTTCTATCGAGCCTTATGAAGATTGGCGTCAGCCTATCGCTGTAAGGGTGGCCGACCTTATGTCCCGTATGAACAATGAGGAGAAGGCATATCAAATGTTCTATAATGCTCAAAATTACCCTCTTTCTGGCTGGGCCTTCGGTCCAGGTACAGTGTCGGATATGTTTAACAAGCAAAAGGCCAGTGCTAATACTCGCTTAGGAATTCCTTTCGTTTCTGCCGGTGATTGTATTCATGGTTACAGCACCACATATCCTACTCAAAGTGCCCTGGCGGCTTCAAGAAACCTTGAGTTAACCAGACAATGCGGTAATATGCAGCGAGTAGAGCAAACGGCAGTTGGTTTCAGAGGTACTTTGGCGCCATTGGCTGAGGTAGGGACAAAAGTGCTTTACCCTCGCATTCAGGAAGGTTGTGGAGAGGATGCCGACTTTGCCGCTGCTATGGTAAGAGCCATGGTTTGCGGACTGCAGGCTGGTCCAGAGTTAAACCCTAATTCTGTGATGGTTACCACCAAACATTGGCCAGGCGAAGGAGCAGGAGGTGAGGCAGGCATTGTGTATGATGGGGTGAGCATCAAATATCATATGAAGCCATGGTTCGCCAATGTAGATGCCGGGGCGGGCAGTGTTATGCCAGGCTACGCTGGTAGCTCTTTTCTTGACCCGGGAGGATCTGGAGCAGGAGATAGCAAGCCTATCTTAGACTACCTGAGAGAAGTGGTGAAATTTGAAGGAATTATCTGCACAGACTGGCTTCCATCTGGCGTGTGGGCTAAAGCTGCATTAGCGGGCTCAGATGTGATGGGGGGCGCAGACCCAGGTGCCGCAGGCTTTAGCATGCAAGGTTTTATCAATGAGGTGGGCATGGACAGAATTAATGAAGCCTTAGAGAAAATCCTAACCACCAAGTTTAAATTAGGTGTTTTCGAAGATCCTTACGGAGATCCTGAAAATGGTCCTGACACATGGTTCACACCAGAACACATTGGTATAGCCACTCAAGCTGCCAAAGAGGCAATGAACTTAATCAAAAATGATGGTACTATGCCACTTGATTTGCCTTCAGGGTCTAATTTACTAGTAACAGGTTCACGAGCTGATAATGGTGAAAGCTATTCTGTATGGACCAGCTATTTCCATGATGAGTATGGTGCAAAAACCATGTGGGAGTCTATTAATACTAAAGCAGCTTCCAAAGGCATCAATGCTTATCTCAATGATGCGCCTAACCCTGACGCTGCCGTAGTAATCTTAGGTGAGCCCTCATATACCCATGGTACGGCCTGGGATAAGGAAAAGCCCTATGTTCATGATGCATATTATCCAATTTCAAATACCTATGAATATGATCTGACTACTTTAAATAATGTGAAACAGATGGGCATCCCATACATAGTGGTAGTTATAATGCCTCGTCCTTATGTGCTCACTGATCTTGTGGCTGATGCCAATGCGGTATTAATCGCCTATCGACCAGGTGATGGTGGAGGCCCAGCCGTGGCTGACGTATTATTTGGTGAATTTGCACCTAAAGGAAGATTGCCCTGGCAGCTACCTCGCTCAATGGATCAGATCGGCCTTGATAATCTTAGTCAGGCCAATGAAAGATGGGACATTCCTTATGACCTTGGAGCATCCTCTTCAGAAATTCAGGAGATCAAGGCTAAAATTGCTGCCGGTGAGCATATTGAGCCTATTTATGGTAATCCATTATTCCAGTACGGTTATGGTATTATGGGGTATGGCACAAGCAACGGCGCCAGAAAAGCGGCGGTTGATGTATCTGAATCTCTCGATGAAGATAGTGAAGATTTAATCCTTTATCCTAATCCGGTGAATGATCAGTTGAATGTTAGAGCAACCGATGCTGACGGCCATATTAGCTATCAGATTATAGATACCAATGGCCGAACCATACTTAAAGGTAATGGAGTAGGTGGTTTCTTCACTTTATCCATTGGATCCTTAAAAGAAGGATTTTACATCCTAAGGGTAGCTGGTGAAGATGGTCATCTCTATTCCCGAACTTTCAAAAAAGAATAGGCTGATATAGCAACTTTCTCATTTTTACTCCCCAAGAGATAGACGAAATTATCTTTTGGGGAGTTTTTTATTAATTTTCATTTACGAAATCGTTTTAAATCTGCATTTTTTTTGGTAAAATGTTGGGCTCTTTCGTGAAAGAGCAACCTCAGGTAAGTAAATGCAACTATTTAAGATTTTTTATTGCGTAATGAGGAAACCTAAACTCTGGATCTGTGGGCTATTGGCTTTAATTTTTTCTAATGCTTTGAGCCAAATACCCTCAGTAAATTTTAAGAACATCTCTATAAAAGATGGCCTGGTGGGAGATCATGTGCTCTCCGTTTTCCAGGATTCTAAAGGATTTATATGGATAGGCACCTTCGCTGGCCTTCATAGGTATGATGGCTATAATTTTAAGGTGTTTAACCGTGATGTGCCCGCACATCATCATCTCAATTTCATAGCAGATAATACGGTCTATTCCATTATTGAAGATAGAAACCATAAGTTATGGATTGGTACGGACAAAGGTCTGAGTCACTATGACCCTGAGCTGGATAGCTTTACCAACTACTATCCTGACCCGGTGCTTCCTGAAAATGGACCAAGTCATGAGAATATCAGATGTATTTATGAAGACGAAGATGGCTTACTTTGGATAGGTACCTACGGAGGTGGCTTAAACCGATTCGACCCTGAAACCAAAAAGTTTTACCATTTCAAATCCAAAGATTCATTGAGTTTACCCAGTAAGCGCATTAATGATTTCTATGTAGACAAAAATCATAGATTTTGGATAGCTACCGAAGGAGATGGACTGGTCAGGTTTGATAAAAGAGACGGCAAGTTTAAATACTTCAAGCACGACCCTGATGATCCATCTACAATATCAGTGAACATTGTTAACAAGATCGTAGAGGATAAATTCGGGAAATTATGGGTAGGCACCTGGGGTGGAGGCGTGTGTGAGTTTGATCCGCAAAACTCAACTTTCAAGAGATATGGTTATGATGCTGATGAACAGGGAGAATTAAAAAGCACTATTGTCAGATCACTACTAGAGGATAGTAGAGGCCGATTATGGCTGGCTACCTTTGGCGGTGGACTAAGTCAATATGACCGTCAGCAGGATAAATTCGTTACTTACATGGCTGAGAATAATGATCCTTCCAGCCTGAGTAATAATATTCTATGGACATTATTCGAAGACCAAAACGGCCTATTATGGATTGGTACTCACGGGTCAGGCCTGGATATTTTAAATCCGGCCAAAGAGGGTTTTGTGCACTATGAAACCAACAAAAAAGAGCAGGGCCTTACCAGTAATCAAATCTCAGATTATTATGAGATGGATGATGGTAAAATCTGGATAGGCACTATGGATGGAGGAGTAAACATCCTTGACAGAAAGACTGGTGAAATCTCTCCTTTTAGTATTCTCAAAGAGAATCCATCCACCACCATGAGAACTATTTATGAAGATGTAGACGGGAATATATGGGTTGGTACTGATCAAGGTTTGTATTGCTATAATCCTGACAGTCAAAGCATTAAAAAGTATGTTCATGATCCTGAAAATCCTTCTAGTATTAATATGAATGGTGTGTACAGCATTATTCAGGATAGAAATAAGGTAATATGGGTGGGCACCTGGGACACAGGTCTTAATCGATTGGAGCCCTCAGAATATATGAAGGCCAACCCGGAAGAAGCACAGTTCATACACTACAAGCATAACCCTGAAGATAAATCTACGATATCTTCAGATAAGGTATGGACACTTTTTATGGATAGAAATGGTACGTTATGGTGCGGCACTGAAAATGGCCTGGATCAATATGATATGAGGTCAGGCAGTTTTATTACCAGGGCTAATCTCAACGTAGGCAGAATCATTGAAGATGAAGCTGGTATTTTATGGATCGGCACTTACGGTCAGGGAATAGCCCGCTTTAACCCGAAAACCAATGACCTGAAGCAGTACAACCAGCTGGATAATATAGACATTAATCTGGTTCTGGATATGGTGGCCGATAGAGATGATAACTTATGGATCGCCTCGATCGATGGTTTAACCAAATTCAATATAAGAAATGAGGAATTTATCAATTTGGATCTGTCTAATGAGCTGGAAAAGAACGAATATGAGATCAACGTGATGAAACGCTTGAGCACAGGTGAGTTCATTCTGGGTGGGGATTTTGGTATAGATATTTTCGATCCAGCCAGAATTAAAATACAGGAAACAGTGCCTGTGGTGGAGCTCACCGATCTGAAGATTTTCAATAAATCCGTGCCGGTAGGAGAGTGGAATCACGAACAAGTATTGGCTAAAACTATTGCTTATAGTGAAGCGGTGGAGCTTTCGTATAAGGATAATCTCATATCCATTGAATTTGCCACACTTTACTTTTCATCGCAGGATAAGCATATGTATGCCTATAAGTTAGATGGTTTTGATCAAGAGTGGATTTACACCAATCCAGATAATAGAAAAGCTATTTATATGAATTTGGAGCCGGGTGAGTATACTTTCAGAGTGAAAGGTGCCACTCGTGAGGGTAATTGGAGTAAGGAAAGGACTTTGAAGTTATTGATCACTCCACCTTTCTGGGATACTCTCATATTTAATCTTTCAATAGCCTTACTATTCGTGATAGTCGCGGTTTGGTTTTATAAGAGCAGGATAAGGGAAGAGAAAACCAAAGTGGCTAGTCAGTTTAATACTGACAAAATGGTGCGGGAACAGGAGATTATAAAACTTAGAAACGAAAAGCTGGATGCTGAGCTCGAGCATAAGAAAAAGGAACTGGCTTCATCAGCCCTTCATAATATGCACAAGAATGAGGAGCTTTCTCATGTACGTGATGAATTGAAAGTGCTGGTGGAGCAGATGGAATCCGAACCTGAGAAAAGGAAATTGAGAAAATTATTGAAGTCAATTGATCATAGTATTAACAATGCAGATAACTGGGAGAATTTTGAAACTAATTTTAACCTGCTACATGAAAATTTCCTGAAAAGGTTGGTGGAAACTTATCCCAGGTTGACGCACAAAGATTTGAAAATTTGTGCCTTTATACGAATGAATTTTGAAAACAAAGAGATAGCCAGGATGCTAAATATTACTCCCGAGAGTTTAGGAGTAAGCAGAACGCGGATAAGGAAAAAAATTAACCTGGATAAAGGCATTTATCTAAACGATCTGATTATGAGATTCTAACCAATCTTTAGAATACCTCTATCCAGGTCACATTCAATTGTTCAGTCCATTATCTTCCCTAGTGATACTTTACGAGCGGCAATTTCCATCTTCATATAAGTAAGCACTTTGTCAACTCTTTGTTCAATATCTAACTTAGATAAATACTTAGAAGGTTGAGATATTTTCATTGCGTGGTTTCTAACGTCGATAATCATAGTCTAAAATGTTTAATTGTTTCTACTCTCTTTAATAACGAAAACCATACCAGTAAGGTGCCGGCGGCTATGTTAATTTTCTTTTAACCTTTAATGAGAATTTCTTCCTTAAGAGAGTCTTGTTTCATCTGCTTTTTATGATACTTCCAGCTGTTTTCAAGTAGGGTTATTATTTCATCACATTTAAATTGGTAAAAGTGGTGCCCTTTCAGTAGTGCCATTTGCTGCATTTGCTGTCTCTGCTGTAGTATCAAAGCCAACAAAATGCCCTTTTCAGCATCGTTTTTAAACTTTACGCTGGATGTTTGAAGAGTTTCGGTAAGAATGTAAAGGTCTCTGTCAGAGCCTAGATAATCTGAAATATCACTGAGTTCTTTTCTGAAACTTTTGATAGTCCGTGGCCATATTTTTTCAATCAACTCTAATTGATACCTGAGATATTTCACCCTTTTTCTCCATTGATGAAAATCTTCCGGCCTGCCGTTTTCATCGGCTTTTTCCATGGCTTCTTTCCCGCGTTTGTAAACTCGTCTAAGATTTGGAGAAATATCTTTAAAGCTTTTAATCTTTGGGATCCATTCTCTGTCATCTTTAAGCTTCTCATGTAAAGATTCTCTTAGTATGGATAGCTTGTCTTCCTGATCAAGCTCCTTTTTGGTAGCCTGTCTTCTATAATATTCTAATGAGTTTAAGGGTGTATTAAAGGTGTCATCTTCAAGCTCAGGATTATATTGTTGTTTGAGAAGATGAAGCATTTCTATAATGGAAGTGTGATCTCTGAGCTTAGAAACTGATCTTGCCAGATCTCTATAAAAATGGTTCTCAGCTTTATATATTTCCTTGCCTATATTATCTCTAATCAGTCTTAAAATCGCCCTTATTTTCTTAAATGATTTCCTAACTGTATGTATAGCTTCATGACGTCCATCTTGGCTGCAATTTTCTAATGTGTCAAAGGCTATGGTCAATTCTTCATTGATAATGCGGTTGGCTCCTTGGCGAAAGCTTTCATTATCTAAAATCGATATACTCATTAATGTCTCTTTGGTCAAATTTTGAGAGTGCATGCTCAAATAGTAATCCACCTTGTAGATTATAAGTCAGCAGCATTTTTTCATGAAATGGAGTGTGTAGCAAAATGCACGGTAAGGGAAGGAAATTTCCCATTATCCTACATGTAATATGTGTTAGGATTATTCGGGCCGAATAATGAAAATGGCACAGATTTGACAGGTAAGCTGGTGTAACATTTTATACAGAGGAGGAGAAAATGAGAATATTAACCGTCATAATTTTATTAACACTTAACGTGACCGTGTTAAGTGCTCAAAAAGCTGATAATTCCACAGCTAAAAAGATCAATTATTATGAGGTACAGACTGATAAGACCATTACCACAGATCATGGATCGGTGCTGAAGGGTAAGAAGTTGTTCAGTAATCATTGTGCAGAGTGTCATGAGTTTTGTGGACAAAAGACGGGACCTTCTTTAAGCAGCGTTACAGACAGGCGGCCACTGGCGTGGTTACTCGCCTTTGTGAGTAGCTCGCAAACCGTGATACAAGGTGGTGATGATTACGCTCAGCACTTATATAAGAGTTATAATAATACAGTAATGCCGGATTTTAAGTTTTTGAAGGATGAGGATATTCTGGATATTCTGGCGTACATAAAAGATACATCAAGTGCTCCCAATCAGGTGGCAGGTGTTAATACCAGTGCTTCTGCCAGCAATGAAATCAGTAAACATGAAGCCAACTTAAACACAGAACCTACCAAAGCTCAGAAGGAGCAAGGTGAGAGATATGATAAAAAGGAAAGCGGCTTTAAAATAGGAATGGGTATACTGGTAATTTTTGTACTCTCTCTGGCAGGTATAATTGTATATACTATCTGGCGCCACACTGGAAAAGCTAAACAATAATTCAAGAAAGATTTATGGAAGAACATGTGGGTACCACCCCGGTAGATTATGTAAAGTCTACAGCTAGAAATTTTGCCAATAGAGAAAAGATTGGTGGTTTACTTTTAATTATAGCTACGCTGGTGGCCGTTGGGATCATGAATAGCCCACTGGCTGAAGGTTATGAGCACTTCTGGAAAGAAAAATATGTAATTGCTAACGAGGATTTTGGCATTAATCGATCACTTCATCATTGGATCAATGACGGTCTTATGGTGATTTTCTTTTTTGTGGTAGGGCTGGAGCTGAAACGTGAGTTCTTGGTAGGAGAGTTGGCTGATAAAAAGAATGCTACCTTACCCGTTATTGCCGCTATTGGAGGTATGCTAACTCCGGCGTTGATATATGTGCTGTTCAATGCTGGAGGTGAACATCTAAAAGGTTGGGGAGTGCCTATGGCTACCGATATTGCCTATTCTTTAGGTATAATTGCCCTGCTGGGCAAGCGTGTGCCTATGCCCTTGAAGGTTTTTCTTACGGCTTTAGCCATTGTAGATGATATAGGAGCCATTTTGGTCATTGCGCTGTTTTACAGCTCCGATATTTCCTGGATAAGCCTTGGCATAGGTGGAGGACTTATGGTAGTCCTCTTTGCTCTTAATTTGCTTGGTGTCAGGAGTATAGCGGTTTATATAATTATTGGAATAGCGCTTTGGGTAGCCTTCCTCATGAGCGGCGTACATGCCACACTGGCCGGTGTTCTGTTAGCTTTAGCTATACCGGTGAAAGTGAAAATGGGAACCAAAGTGTTCAAACAAAAAACTGAGGAGAAACTTAAAGAACTGGAAGAAAGAGACCTTGAGCACAAAAGTGCTCTGAAGGATAAAAAGCAGCTTGATATAGTTAATGAAATCAGAGATTATACTAAAAAGTCAAGATCGCCCCTATTAAGACTGGAGAACAGCCTGAGTGGTTTTAATGCTTTCTTTATTATCCCCGTTTTTGCTCTTGCTAATGCAGGAGTTGCCTTCGAATCTGGCTGGACAGAAGTGTTTACAGATGCCGCGGGTCATGGAATTATGATAGGTCTTATCTTAGGTAAATTCCTAGGTGTATTCGGGTTTAGCTGGATTGGCATCAAGCTGGGTTTTGGACAACTACCAAAAGGAGCTAATTGGGGTGCAATGGCAGGTATTGGTTTACTGGCTGGTATAGGTTTCACCATGTCCTTGTTCATTACCAATCTGGCTTTTGACGGAGGTGAAATTATCGATGTAGCCAAAATATCCATATTGTTGGCCTCTTTTACCGCTGCTATTTTAGGATTAATTGTTTTATCTATATCTCTTAGAAAGAAGAGCATTAACTCATAATGAAGAAATTTTTATTGATAGTACTTTTGGCCTGTTCGCTCATGGCCAAAGGTCAGGATTCTATACTTTCGGATTCAACCCAGACAAAAGGGCAAACTGTTTTTCTACCACTTATTTACGCTGACCGCAAGCTTACCTACCTTACTTTCTTTCAAGGTGTGGGTAATTTGCCACCGCTGATCACTGAAGCACGGTTTTCCGGTAGTTATTTTCTTAAAAAGAGTGCAGTGAATTGGGCGTTGGAGCTAAATTTAAATCTTACGCTCAGAATTCATGATAAGTATTCATTCCCAATATATGCGCCATCTTATAATCCGGTGGTCACTTACTATAGAGAATTAAAGGAGTGGGATAACTCTTTCTTTAGTAGAGTGCTTTTCGATCATGCTTACTGGGAAGTGTCTGCCGGCCACCATTCTAACGGGCAGCACGATCCTTTCTACGTGCAGGATAGTTTGGGTAATGATACCGATGAGATCAACATTGAAGACGGTAGTTTCTCCGTAGAGTATCTGGAAGCAGGCATTTCTACTTTTAAAAATCGTAAAAGAAACAATATTGATTATATCTCTAATTTAAAGTTTGGCTTCAGAATTTACCCGACCAAATGGTACCTACCAGAAATAGAAGATCTATATGGTTCTTATCGTACCTTTGCTACCTATAATATTTATCGTATTCCTATCGGGCAGTCTAAAACCAGCTTTTTTGCCAGGTCGCGGTTAAAGCTGCATTCAGGGTGGATTTTTGGTGATATGAATGGCAACTCACCGGCCGATGTATCCAAAAGGCTGATCACTGAATTTACTTATTATTACTATCCTGAATGGCTGGCAGAGATTTCTTTCTTTGCTCAATATTATCACGGGCAGGATTACTATAATATCAATTTCATGCGAACCATGGATGTATTCCGCTTAGGAATAGCCACCAATCCATTGAACTTTAAGGATTTTAAGAAATACCTGAAGGACTAATCATTCTTCTTTAGTACCTGAGATAGTTTTTCACCACCTTTTATGCCAAAATCCAATGTTCTGATTGGGAATGGAATAGTAATGTCGTTCTGATCGTAGGCCTTTTTCAGATTTTTGATGCCTTCGCTTTGGGCTTTTAGAAAGTCAGGCTGCCTTTTGTAATTAACCCAGTAGCGCACTACGAAGTTGATAGAGCTATCTCCAAATTCTGTAAAGAAGAACTCCACATCTTTGTGCTCCGCTAAAAAGGTTATTTTCTTGATGGCCGCCAAAGTTACTTCCTCTACCTTATCCAGATCGTCACCATAAGAGATGCCGCATTTCAAATCAATCCTGCGACTTCCATTAATGGTGTAGTGCCTGTAAAGGTTTTGGAAGATAAGCCTGTTAGGTATTACAACATCCTGACCTTGAGGATCATAGATGGTGGTAGCTCTTAGTCCTATGGTCTTCACCGTGCCAAATACATCGTTAGATTCTATGATGTCTCCCACGTTGATAGGGCTCTGAACTGCCATTATCACGCCTGATATGAGGTTAGCCGCTGCATCTTGAAAGGCAAAACCCAAAGCCAGACCAATAACACCCACACCTGCCAGAACAGATGTAACAGTCTTGTCTAGTTTCAGCACGCCCAAAGCCACCATAATTCCTACCAGCACAATTAAAAATGAAGTGATGGAAAGGATAAGCTTCACCACGGATTCATTATGCATAAACCTGTGCAGGATATTGTTGAGCAGCCGCTCTACCAGCCTGGAGAGCATATAGAAAGTTACAATTACCAGAATGGCAATAACGATGTTAGGCAGCATGATAATGAGCTGATCTAACCAACCTTCTAACTTGTTTACAACAATTTTGGAAGCATCACTGATTTGACTGAACATACCCTATTAACAAATTTTTAATCTATATGGAGAACTAATTTAACATTAATTTTCAAACAGTGTTTAATAATCAACTAGACATTAGATATGAAGCTAAATCATATCTCATAGATGAAGAAACATGAGAGACCACAGACATTATTTCGCTAGAATAAGGACGCAGATGGCGAATGAGCGCACATTAATGTCTTACTACAGAGCGGCCTTGGCGCTTTTAGGTATCAGTGCTTTCATATTTAAATTCTATGTATCTATTCTTTTCAGTGTATTAGCGGCTTTTTTTCTTTTAGCAGGTGTAGGCTTGGCTGCCTATGGTACCATGCGCTATTTTAAATTTCAGAAAAAGATTTTGAAAAAATAATGTCATTAGACATCATCATGCTATTAGCTATTCTGGGAGTAGCTCTAGTGCTGTTTGTTACGGGGTGGGTGGCTGTAGAGTTAACTTCCATTATAGTAATGGTAGCCTTAATGGCCACAGGAATTCTTTCTGTGGAGGAAGGTACTTCAGGCTTTAGCAATAGTGCTACGCTCACGGTGCTGGCCCTGCTTATACTAAGTGAGGGGCTGAAAAACACCGGAGCAGTGGATGCTTTGGGGGATAGGATTCTAAAACTCACCGGAAAAACCGAATGGTGGACATTGATTGTGCTTATGCTCACAGCTGCCATAGCATCAGCATTCATCAATACTACTGCTGTAGTGGCTGTTTTCATTCCAGTTGCATATAGAATGTCAAAGAATTCTAATGTCAACGTAGGGCTTTTACTTATGCCATTGTCGTTTGCTGCTATGATTGGTGGGGCTTCCACCATGATAGGTACATCTACTAACCTGCTAATCAATGCGATAAGCCAGAGCTATGGCGTAGATAAGTTCAGAATATTTGACCTATCTCTGTTAGGGCTGATCTTATTTGTGGCCCTTGTGATCTATATGCTTTTTATAGGCCGATTTTTCCTGAAGAAAAACACCAAGAATGTAGAGGTGCTGGATAGTGAGATAGAAATCAAAGATTATCTTACTGAAATTGAGATCATTCCTGGATCGACTTTGATCGATAAGGAATTAGCACAAGCCTCCCGACTGGCAGAATCTGAGGATTTTAAAATCTTGAGAATTATTAGAGAAAATGCCTCTCATAGCACCGTACAGATAGATAAATTAAAAGAAGGCGATATTTTAGTTATCAAAACTAACATTAAGGAGGTTTTGAGGTTAGATAAAGATGAAGATCTGAGAATTAGAAGTCATTACAGAATTAGTAGCATTAAAGCTACAGAAGAGGAGGAAGATAATGGTGAAGTTTTATTCGAAGCTCTCATCACTCCTAATTCTAACTTGATAGATCAGAAAATTAAGGATGTAAACTTTGAGCGTTATTATAATGCTGTGCCACTGGCTGTGAGAAAAAGCGGCTTGCTAGGGCAGCAGAAAATGATGGATCATAAGATCAAGTTTGGCGATATCTTACTTATGGATGGCGTGCCAGGGAGGGATAAATTTTACTCTCGTCATGATTGGGTCACCATACAGAAAATAGCCAAGAAAAGCATTGAAAAACATCTGTACCAAAGGGATAAGCTGGTAATGTCCGTCCTTATTTTAATGGGAGTAATTTTACTAGCGGTCAGTAATATACTTCCAATATTAATAAGTGCCTGGCTTGGAGTCATCATGATGGTTTTAACCAAGTGTATCTCTTTTCGAAAGGCTTACGAGAACGTGGAATGGAAAGTATTTTTCCTTCTCGCCGGTCTTATCCCTTTAGGTGCAGCTATGGCTAAAACTGGAGCAGATCAGAAAGTAGCCGACCTTTTCACCCAACTGGCTTGGGGGAATGAGCCACGATTTGTCATTTCTATTTTATTCTTATTCACCGTATTATTTACTGGAATAGTTTCAAATCAGGCCACTGCGGTTCTGCTGGTGCCCATTGCCATTAAACTGGCAGCCAGCCTTTCTATGCCCGCAGAGCCTTTGATTATAGCTATTTTATTCGGAGCTAATACCAGCTTCTTAACGCCAGTGGGCTACCAGACTAATGCCATGATTTATGGGCCTGGTAATTATAAGTTTTCAGATTTTGTAAAGGTAGGAGGTTTATTATGCGTGATTTTCTGGGCTATAGTAACTTTTCTGGTGCCCATTTTCTATACTTAAATTATACACCTCTTTTATTGCCGTAAATGTGAATATGTAGTCTATCTGTATAGTTGGTGCCCAGGTGCTTACAGGCTTCTACAAGCCACTGTTGCTTTTCATTAAGCTTGTCTGCCGTGGTGCCCTCTGGCATAAGAAACACTGTTTCGGGAGAGATTTCATACTTTCTCATCAGGGATGTTACTTCTTCCAAATCTGTTTTGGTAGCAACTACAAACTTGAAAACCGCCTTTTCATTATTAGAAAAGAACGTATAAGCCTCAGGTTTCTCTCGCAGGCTTACGCTATTATTAGAGTTAGAAAGCTTAGCGCTTACATTATATTGATTGATGAGCGAATCAAATTCATCACTGGGGATAATGGTGCCGTTGGTTTCTGTTTCGAACCAATAGTTCTCATCTTCTGCCCTCAGAGCAGCCATAAGCTCCTTTAATTCAGTTTGTTGCAGTAGTGGTTCTCCTCCGGTCAATACCAGGTTTTTGCAGGGTATTTCCTTTAAAATGTCCACAATCTGCTCAGTAGTGAGCTCCTCTATGTATTCTGATTTCTTGAATTTGGAATAGCCTGGTTTCGCATCATTTTCATGTGGAAATGGTGTACTTTCCCAGTTCCAGGTGTAATCAGTGTCGCACCAAATGCAATGAAGATTACAGAGCGAAGTCCTAACAAAAATACTGGGCTTGCCAATGCTCTTTCCTTCACCTTGTATGCTATAGAATATTTCAGGTTTTCCGTTCAGTTTCGCCAGTTTCATAGCTACAAAATTAGACGAAAAAAAGTCAAATACTATCCGTTAATTTAGATAGTAATTACTAAAATATTTAGTAAAATTGTAATATGAAGATGAACGTGGATGATAAACTGAAAATATTGGCCGATGCCGCAAAATATGATGTGAGCTGTGCATCTAGTGGTAGTAACAGGAAAAATAAAGATAAAGGGTTGGGTAATTCATCTTCCATGGGTATTTGTCATAGCTACTCAGAAGATGGAAGATGTATATCGTTGCTGAAATTGCTTCTTACTAATTATTGTATCTACGACTGTGCCTATTGTGTGAGTAGGTCTAGCAATGATATTCAAAGAGCTGCCTTCACCGTGAAAGAAGTAGTGGACCTCACCATTAATTTTTACAGAAGAAATTATATAGAAGGGCTTTTTCTAAGCTCTGGCATTTTTAAGAATGCTGATTATACTAATGAAAGACTCATCAGGGTAGCTAAAACATTGCGTGAAGAGCATAATTTTCATGGCTACATTCATTTGAAAATCATACCTGGTTGCAGCCCTGAGGTAATGGAAGAGGCAGGTTTGTATGCCGATCGTTTAAGTGTGAATCTGGAAATACCATCTGAGCCATCATTGCAAAAGATAGCGCCTGAAAAGAACCATTCATCGGTATATAAGCCCATGAATTTTCTCACTGATCGTATCAAGCTTTACAATGATGAGAAGAAGAGGTTTCGATCTACACCACGGTTCGCACCCGGAGGGCAAAGTACTCAGGTGGTAGTAGGAGCAAGCCCTGAAAATGATTTCGATATTTTGAAGCTGGCCGATAATTTATACAATCAGCAGCGGTTAAGAAGGGTTTATTACTCTGGCTATATACCGGTAAGTGATGATAATCGTCTACCAGCTTTGAAAACTCCTCCGCTTATTCGTGAAAACAGATTATATCAGGCAGATTGGTTGCTAAGGTTTTATGGCTTTCAGGTAGATGAGATCGTAAACCATCAGTATCAGCATTTAGATCTGAAAATAGATCCTAAGTTAGCTTATGCGCTACGGAATATGCATCTGTTTCCTGTGAATGTAAACCTGGCTGATAAGGAGATGTTGCTAAGAATACCAGGAGTAGGGGTGAAGTCGGTGAATATGATCATCCAGGCTAGAAGGTACGGACGGCTGAACTTTGAGCATCTAAGGAAAATGGGAATTGCCATGAACAGGGCTCAATATTTCATAGATGTTCCCGGTAGACCCATTGCGCGTGTGGTGGAAGATCCTTTTAAAATAAAGTCAGCTGTATT
Organism: Fulvivirga ligni; assembly: GCF_021389935.1. Taxonomy (NCBI): domain Bacteria; kingdom Pseudomonadati; phylum Bacteroidota; class Cytophagia; order Cytophagales; family Fulvivirgaceae; genus Fulvivirga; species Fulvivirga ligni. Next base: position 4,535,537 of record NZ_CP089979.1, on the reverse strand, counting down.
GTCTAAAGATAAGAATAGCCAACTCACTCTTTTCTAATTATGATTTTTATCTATGATGATACCTATGAAGGCTTTTTATCGGTAATCTTCGAAGTTTATGATATAAAGACCAGGCCAGATGAAATTCATAAAAAGAGCCATTTTCAGGCTGGCTTATTTGGTGAAACGTTGGAGGTAAATACTGATGTTGAGAGGGCGTCTAGGGTAATTAATGGTTTGAAGAAAAAACTGAGTGCCAGGGCTATCAACAATCTTTATAGATGTTGGCTGTCAGAAATTCCGCAGATTGAGATGGTGATTTTCAGGTATGTAGCTTATGCCTTGAAATCAGATAAAAATATAGAAAGCAATTATGCTCATCCGGATGTTTTAGAGGTGAAAAAGGTGGTGAAGATGATTGGTAGAGAGGTGCATCGCATGCATGCCTTTGTGAGGTTTCAGAAAACAAAAGATGAAGTCTATGTGGCTACCATTACCCCGGATTTTGATGTCATGGCATTGCTACCTAAGCATTTTAAAGACAGATATCAGGATCAACAATGGCTGATTTATGACACTAAACGAGAATATGGCATTTTTTATGACTTGGAAAAGGTATCAGAAATTGTGCTGGAAAATGCTGAGTGGCAGGGAAGAAATAAAGTACAAAGGGCAGTGCTAGATGAGGGCGAGGATGAATATGAAAACCTATGGAAAAGTTATTTTAAAGCCACCACAATTGTAGAAAGGACAAATATTAAGCTGCATTTAAAACATGTTCCCCATAGGTATTGGAAATACTTGCCAGAAAAAAATTAACTCTCAAAGTGAGAGTAATTATGTGAGCTTACATTTCTGCCTTTAGCGAGCTGATGAATGACTTCTTGAAGCTTTTCTTCACTGAAAATCAGTTCATTACTCTTCTTACCGATAATCTCACAGATGCTCAGGATACAGTTTTTCTCTTCTTTGCCAATGTTTTCAACATCTTCAGTATAAAGCACAAGAGAAGTTAATTTAGACCTGAGATCAAGAGATTGATTTTTAAGCTTTTCAGAATAATCCAGAATTTGCCTAAAAGTCTCCTTTTTGTCTTCGTCCATAGCGTTTATTTGTTTTAGGTTACCTGTTTCTGAAATGAAAAATTTTGCCAATCATGAGGTAATTGGCAGAAATTAAATCATCTGAGAACCTTCAAAACTTTGTTAATAAGACTTCAGTATTCTATTAAGATAAGCAATTACCACTTAATAATTCACTTTAATAAGTCTTATTTATATTACCATTTTATGCTGTCATAAGCGGCATAGATGATAATGAGGAAAGGAAGTAGTGGTCTGGATGTAGTTCTTCTTCAAGATAGGTTGCGCTTGCAGTAATGCTACTTTTACACATCTGAACGGCCTGTAAGGCATGAGCTCCTTCAGCAGTACCGCATTTCTTAATGATTTGCTGACATATACCTGTATATTGTTTTAGTAGAGTGCGAGGAACACTATTGTTGCTAAGTTTCATAATGAGCATCATGCCGGCATCAGCACAGTCAATAGCCAAACCCAGGCAATCCATGTTTTCACAATTTTTGGAGCTTATGGTGGCGAGATTTTCACAAGCTTTTACTGTTTCATTAATAGTAAAGAGCAGTTTAGATTTTTCCATATCGGTTGGTTCATAGTTTCAAGGGACAGTATAGAATAATTGTGCCAATGTAAGATTTAAGCCATTTATCAGTATTTGATCTTTTAAATGGCAAGTAATTGCCCAGTGCCATGGGGAAATTTTACACAACTTACTTATGCTCAGAGCGCTCAGGACGGAGCTAAATTGATTCAGAAGGTATTTGTAATTAATTTATATATACCAACCAATAAGTAAAATGCTATGTTAAAATCTTTACTATTTATGCTGAGCTTCATGTCTTTTATTCATTCTGGGGCTCATTCTATGTACCTAAATATCAAAGACTTCGGAGCCACTGCCAATGATGCATCTGATGATCATACTGCTATTCAAGCAGCCATTGATAGTGCTGCTTTAACAGGAGCTACCGTGTTTTTCCCGGCAGGAAGTTATAAGGTGAGTCAGACACTTGCAGTGCCCGCTGGGGTTTCTCTTCTGGGAGAAGGCAGGGGTGTTACATCTACCGGTACACCTTCTCTGGGGTCTATCATTACTAATACAGGAAGTGCCGTTACTATTCGGGTAGCTGGTAATAATGTAAGTATTGAAAGCCTGGTCATCTATGACGATCAAAATGCGGGTGCAGCAGGAGGGATTGAAATTATAGGCGATGGAGCTATTGTAGAAAGTGTGGTGCTCAGTAAACTCTTGATTTCTGGCTTTACAGATGGCACGGCCCTTAAACTGCAAGCGCTAAATGTCGGAGGGGTAACATACTGTTCCTTTTATGATATCAGAGTGCGATATGGTAAAGTAGGCATCTTGATAGATGAGGCCTCCGGGTCATTCATTAATTCTAATTCCTTTTATCATGGAGCTATTTCTGGCGATGGCTTTGACTATGGTATTCACATCATAGGTGGTAATAACACGGTTTTCAATGCTCTGGTGCTGGAGCCTTATAGCTCTACAAGCGGTCATTTTGTGGTAGAGAAAGGGGAGGTGAAAGGGAATGATATCAGGATTGAGGGCAGCAATCAGCCCGATACAATACCACTGATTTACTTTGCCCATAATACCAGGAACAGTGTTCTGGATGGCATTTACTCCGGAGGCCTTACTATAGATGATGGAGATAACGCTGTTAACCTTCGCAGCGGCAAATCTTACAACTTAAACCGTGGATCGAACAATCTCTTTGAGAATAATGCGCTTAGAGGATGTAATGCGAGTGCTATACCTTTTTGGCAGATCTCTGGTGCATCTGCAGTGCAGGAGAGTAGTGAAATCTATAAGACAGGATTTAAGGTGGTAGAATTTACAGTCAATGCTGGAAGTTCTGGATATTTAAGACCAGATCCGTTGTATTTACCGTTAATAGAAGCTTCTTCAGAATATGGCCAGGTAAATTTCGGTGCCTTTGTTAAAACAGATATTGATCACTTTGTAACTACCACGGCAAAAGCTCCTAGTGGACTAGTAACAGGAGGATATCATCCGGGGGATAACCAATGGCATTCGCTGGGGATGACCAGTTTGGTAGATACGGTTTCCAGCTATGATCCTAAATTCTATTTCCACAACCAAACAGCTACTACCCAAAAGTTTTACATCACTATTCCCAGTCTAAGTTTTGGCTATGACCTTCCTACCCAGGAGAGATATTTGACTACTCAAGGTGGTGTGGTGAATGGAACCTTGAGTTATGGAAAAACAAATAACTATGCCTTCTCTGGTAATTTTTTAACGCTTAAAAAGGATGGTAATGTCTTCGACATTTCAGAAACTATAGCCATTACCCGAATAAATCACCTTACAGCGGATAGAATACCTGCTGGTACCATAGTGATACTGCTGCTTCAATCTGGGACTACAGTAGTGAGTAGTGGCTACATCCAGTTAAATGGTTCATACACAGCTGGTAGCAATGGCTCTATTAGTCTAGTTTCTATGGGTGATGGCACCTGGAGAGAGGTGTGTCGTGTGAAATGATCCTTACATCTCATTTTGGGAAACATTATCTCAAATTGAAACGTAGTGTGTACGTTTTAGTGCCGATTAGATGCCTAAATTCCTCATAATCAACTATTTTCATTCCTAAAAATGGAAATAGTCTGTATGGCGGAAAATTTGATAAGGCATTTCTAAATAAAACTTTAAAAAACGTACATGGAAGATTTAATTACAGAAAATGCTGTGGTGAAGCATGAGGAGAGTTTGAATGCATTATTTGTAGAGCTGAAGGGATATATTCCTCTAGAGACGTTAAAGTCGGTTATAGAGAGGGAGTACGCTATGATTAAGCACTACAAATTGAGTAAGTGTTTGGTTGATTTAAGAGGGATTAAAGTTTATGCTCCTGGTGCTCAGGAATTAGTAAAGACAGAATGGTTTCCTACCGTAAAGAGTCTGGGAGTAAAGCAAGTGGCTATCATTATTCCAGAAGATATTTTCGGAAAATTAGCTATGGAGAAAGCTCATGAAGAGCAAACTAAAACGCAAGATAAAAGCACTCAAAACTTCAAAGATATTGAGTCAGCTAAAGAGTGGTTGGCGAATGATGTGCTAGCCTAAGTTATATATTGAGGTGGATGTGCCATCGGGATTTTTGACCGATAAATGATAATATCCACCTCATATTTTCATTCCTTTGACATAGCCATTTGTTTTTCTTTTCTTCAAGAAAAATCAGCTTATGACAAACAAAATCTGGATGACAATCACATCCATCATTCTTCTAATTTTTGCTATCATCTTAGTATTTCTTCCTCAGGAAACATCAGCATATCTCGGTCTGGAAGATCATTTTTCAGTTTTTCTACAACTTCTTGGGGCAGTCTATTTCGGTTTCGGTATGATGAACTGGATGGCCAAGGGTCTACTGATAGGAGGTATATATGGCAAACCCATTGCCATGGGTAATTTTTGCCATTTTGCCGTAGGCGCTTTAGGCCTGGTGAAAATAATAAGCGGAGAATCCAACCTCGCACTGATAGTAATCACTGCACTTTACGTTATACTCGCCGTGGGGCACGGTATGATATTCTTTAGGTCAGCGGCCTAAAGAAAATAGAGATACGAATAAAGAGCTCCATAATTGGTCAGGCAAAAGCACCAACATGGCCCTTCAATCTGATGTGGGTAAATCACAGCTTCTAAAGGCATGAGAATGAAAGCAAATGCCATTAGGAACAAGAGTACTCGTAAAATAGTATGTGGTTTTTTTATCGTATTTTCCATTTCATTAGGGTTATAGCCTATGAGCGTATTTAACTAATGATTATAGCCTAGGTAATTAGCTATTTCATGATAATGAGGCGCTTCCACCTGATACTCTTCGGCTAGTCTTACCAAATCAAAAATGAGTTGCTCCCTTTCATCAGTATTTCCGGCAGCAATATCTTTTTGCAATGAGGCGGTAAATTCACCTGAAAGCTGATCCAGTATTTTTAAATTTTCTTCTACTATTTGATACTCGCCTGAAAAACCAGCAGCATTTTTAATGTCTTGGAGTTCCCTAAGCAGATCTTCAAATAGCTTTCTGTATTTAGGGTTTTCCTGAATATCAGCAGCTTTCACCTGATGATATATACCTACTGCAGCAAATGCTGAGGTGAAACAAAGCTTCCGAAATATAGCACTATTGATTTCAGAAGTATATTTTATATCAACATCAGCTTCTTTCAAATCGGAATTAACCATATATAACTGAGGGTGTTTATCTTGATCTACACCACTGAAGCCATATACGATTCTGAAAATTTTATTATTCTGACTGATTTCTCCAGGCCCGGATTTAAATCCTGTTAGATAAATACAGCCGTCGCAGATTTGCCGATCCTCTATAGCCTTTCTTAGAATACTTCCGGCTTTTAAAGAATTCAATATCGGAATTATAATGCTGTTTTGGTTGCTGTGCTTATTTATTAATGGAGCAATCTCCTTTAAACTGTAAGCCTTTACGCAGACGAAAATAATGTCAAATACCTCGTTTTTTAACTCATGCTCTGCAACGGCTTTGATGTTTTTTACATTTACAGTTTCCTCATTGTAAAGGAAATGCATGGTCAGTCCGTTGTCTTTGATGGTTTGTAGGTGCTCTCCGCGAGCTATGAGGGTAACGTCCTTATTTACTCTGGCTAGAAAACCACCGATAAGGCCTCCTGTTCCACCCGCACCGATTATGAGATATTTCATTACTAGGTCATTAGTGAGCTACTAATTTTAGCCACAATGCTGACATTTGCAACTTTTAATGATTGTCTTGGGGTGTTTTGGATTCAATTTAACTGAAAGGCAGAGAAATTGAGAAGGGGAAGGTTAAAAAATGAGTCTTTCCTATGCGTAGAACGAAGTCAGCTTGAGGTATCAAAATACCTCAAGCTGACTTAAATATAGATCAGTCCTTTATTTATAAGAAAGACTCATTATTCATATTATTTAGGATCTAAAATCTGATCGATTCGTTCAGATAAATCCTGTAAATGGTATCTGGAAAGGGTGTCTGATTGTCTGCCTAACCCAGCTCTGATGTCGCTTTTTATTGCTTGTAAAGTTCCTCTTGATAATGATGGAATGTCTGTAGTTCTTACATCTTTATCTTCAGTGTTTACTAATTCACCAAGCTTTTCTACAAATGCCTTTTGAAGATTTCTTCTGTAAGTATCTATAGTTTTTCCGGTTCTTAATTCAAAAAACAGGCCTTTTCTCAAGTCACTAAATAGCTGAGTTGGTTTATAAGCTTTAGAGCCATTTAAAGTTTCGTTTTCAATGGTTCTCTTCACCCTATCATCATTCAGCAAACCATTTAGTGTTCTGGTCTGAATAGACTTAATTCTATCTACAATACCATCTTGCTCAATCCTTGAAAGAATAGCCGGATCAATCATCCATTCTGGCGTTGCAAACAATTCATCATTAAAGAATTGAACAGCGCGTTTTTGCTTATCCAACTCCACGTGGGTGTAAACAGCTCCATCCTGATCAGTGGTTTTGTTGTATTCATAAATACCGCCTACGTTGGTAATTACATGGCCCATGTATCTGCTGTACTGGCCAATTACATTGAGGTATAATTCTCTAAGATCATCATAATCTTTACCGTCTTCAGTGCCCCAGGTCATAAGCTCTTTGTTGATTCTCTTTAGGTTTCTGATACCTAATTCTGATGCTATCATAGAATCATCACCTAAATCTTCGGTTTGCGCTGTAGGATCTACTCCGTTGGCTCTGCCAAATCTATAAAGAGGATTACCCGCTTTTTCTAATATCCATCCGTTAAGAACATCTTCCTCTTCAGCGGCTGTTTTTACATTCGCTATAGGGTGGTATCCATAGTAGATAGACCAATCATCATACTCGCCAATGCCTGGGAAGAAATGCGTAATGCCATCTTCTGGCTGAGCTACATAGTTAAAACGAGCATAGTCCATAATAGAAGGCGCTGTGCCATGAGTAGCTGTGAAGGTCTTAGAACGTAATGAATCTACTGAATAACCTACGCTTGAACCCATGTTATGCGGAAGACCTAATGTATGTCCCACTTCATGAGCAGCAACAAAGCGAATAAGTTGCCCCATAAGCTCATCTTTGAACTTGATATTTCTGGCTTCCGGGTTCACAGCGGCAGTCTGGATGAAGTACCAATTTCTTAGCAGCCTCATCACGTTATGATACCAAAGAATATCACTTTGCAAGATTTCGCCTGTTCTAGGATCGTGTACGTGTGGGCCCTGAGCATTCTGAATATCTGTGGCGATATATCTGATCACAGAATAACGAACGTCTACAGGATCCCAGTCAGGATCTTCTTCCTTGGTAGGGGCATCTTTGGCTATAATGGCATTTTTAAGGCCGGCCTTTTCAAAAGCCGACTGCCATTCTTCAATACCTTGCTTTATGAATGGTCTCCATTTCAAAGGCGTAGCAGGATCTATGTAATAAACAATAGGTTTCACTGGTTCCACGGCCTCACCTCTGTTGAAAGCGTCCCAATCGCTAGGCTCTAATCTCCAGCGTGTAATGAACTGATTCTGAGCAGCTTTTTGCTCGTCTAAAGAGTAGTCAGTCTGTCTGATGGAGAAATAGCTCACCCTGTCATCCTGATTACGCGGTACCATTGGGTTTTCAGGTAATAATATCAAGGACTGGTTCATCTCTATGGATAAAGCATCAGTAAGCCTGTTGTCTGGTAGCTCAGAGCCTTTGTAAGTAAGTATATGTCTTACCTCAGTATTCTTAGGGAATGACTTTACCCATGATACCATAGATCTGCTTCTGTCTAAAGAAGATATCTTGAATTCTTTTCTTTCACGCTGGCTCATGGCCCCGATCATAGGAATGTCTGAAGAGAAAAAGTCTTCAATATCAATTACATATGAAGACGAATCTTTTCCTAGTGCCTCTATTTTGAAGCTGTAAATGATAGGCTCAAAATTGTTATTCACCACTGATTGATAGATAGGATCATCCTCGCTGGCTACAGAATTGAATGATACTGATCTTAAAATCAGGTTGTGGTCCTTCTTTTGAAATCTGATCACCTGCTGCGGGCGAGACTTCATACCGGCTCCACCAAAGTTTAAACCCTTCACATGACCAGAGATTCTGGAAATGATCAAAATTTCTCTTTCTAGTAATGAATCAGGTATTTCGAAGTAATATTTGTCTTCTACTTTATGAAAGGTGAAAAGACCCTCATCAGTTTGAGCCTTGTCCGTAATTACCTGCTTATAGCTTTTAAATGGTGATTTTGGTTTTGGCTTTTCTGTCTTCTCCTGCTCCTTTTTCTTCTTCTTGCCTCCAAAAAGCTGTGCCTGCACCTGCTGGTTGAAAACGAAAAAAGACAGGACGAATAATAGTAATAAATTCTTCCTCATTTTATCGTTATTAAAATTTCAGCAACTAATCTAAATAATCAAAAACAGGGGTAAGCCCAATAATACATGAGTGGATAAGTAATGTGACGAGATACCTGATTTTCAGTGAGTCATGGACGCATGCATATTGGAAATGTTATAGGAAAGTGGGATTTTCTCTTAAACAATTCAGTTATTTTGTTTAGTTTGCGCGGCTATGAAGAGTCTACTTTTATATTATTTCATTCTGATTCCTTTTTCGTATCTCCCTCTAAGGGTGCTATTTATCATTTCTGATTTCATCTTTTTTGTTCTTTTTCATGTATTGGGCTATCGAAGAAAAGTGGTTTATAACAACCTGAAGAACTCATTCCCTAATAAGAGTGAAACGGAGCTTCGAATTTATGAAAAGGAGTTTTTTAGACACCTTTGTGATCTAATGGTCGAGAGTGTTAAAACCTTTTCTATCTCTGCCGAAAAGAGCATCAAGCATTTGAAGATAGTTAACCCGGAGGTAACGGATCATTTTTTCAAACAAGGAAAGGATATTGTAGGAGTAGGAGGGCATAATGGTAACTGGGAGCTATATGCCGTGGCCTGCGTAATGCAGATTGAGCATAGAGTAGCCGCTTTATACACACCGATGAGTAATAAGGTGTTTGATGAGAAAATGCGTAAGAGCAGGTCTCGCTTTGGTTTGAATATGGTGCCTACCAGCAATAGTGAAGCTTTATATCAGGAAACTGGCGAGCCAACTATGTATACTTTTGGCATAGATCAGTGCCCCAGAAGTTCTCAAAAGGCCTATTGGATGAAATTTTTAAATCAGGAAACGGGTGTTCAGTTTGGTGCGGAGAAGTTTGCCAGAGAGCACAATATGCCGGTGATCTTTGGAAATATTCATAAAGTAAAAAGAGGCTATTATGAAGTGATTTTTGATGTGGTTTGTGAAGATCCGTCTCAGCTGGAAGTAGGGGAGATTATGCGAAGGAGTACAGTGATGCTGGAATCAAGCATTAAAAAACAGCCTTCATATTGGCTGTGGAGCCACAAAAGATGGAAAAGGAAAAAGGCCGATTGCGTGCCTGTTTGATATAATAGTATAAGGTGTTTCTGTTTTGGAAACACCTTTTGTTTTTAGCCTTATAGAAATTCGATAGGGATAGCCACCTTAGTTTTATCCCACATAATTACGAGATCAGCCTTTTCATTGCTTTGTTCAAAGGCCATGGTAAACGGCTCCCATACTACTCCTGTCTTTACACTTCCCGTTGGTACTTCAAACCTCATCACGTCAGCTTCCTCATTGTAGTTGTAAGCACCCCATTGACCTAATTCTTTGTTAATGATTATGGTCCATTTGTCTTTATTAGGTATGGTGAATAAAGAATAGGTACCGGCTTCCAAAGTATCTTCATTGATCTTCACATCACCTGTCAACGTGATTTCTGTAGCTTCATTAGCACCTGTTCTCCACACTTGTCCGAAAGGAACTAAAGTGCCGAATATATCTCTACCTCTTTTGTGAGGCTGGCAATAGGTGATTTTCACGTAAGTATCCTCATACTTCATAGTAATGATGGCGGTAGGGCTGGGGCGTGGCGTTATCGCTTCCTGAGCGAAAGTGATAGAGCTGAAGAAGATCAGCGTAAGGATAGTTAAAGCAACGGGTTTTGATTTCATAATTTTCTTGTCGGTTTCTTTTATAAATGCTTAAATATAGTCAACTTTCCATCAAATATTATACCGCTAAATACAAGGCCCTCAGCACAATGAAGAAACCAGAGTTTGACGATATTTTTATGGAGTTGGCAGTGAATCTGGCTAAAAGATCACATTGTATAAAACGCCATGTAGGCGCTGTACTAACAAAAGATACGAGAATCATTTCAATAGGTTATAACGGACCGCCAGCCGGCACCCATAACTGTGATCTGGAATGGCCGGAAAAAGGATGCCCCAGAGACTCCAAGGGAGGTTGCTCATTAGCTATTCATGCCGAGCAAAATGCTCTTTTGTATGCAGTAAAGAATAAAACGGAGGTAAAAGGGGCCACTATGTATGTCACTCTTGCGCCATGTTTGGCCTGTGCCAGAATTATCTATACCATGGGCGTGGAAAAGGTGGTTTTCCTTAATTCATACGCAGAATACAAAGGTATTGAAAGTGATGAAGGCGTAGATTTCCTGGTAAAGTTCGGAGTGAAGGTAGAACGATACCAGGGGAGTATATCTGCTGTAACTGAAATGATCTGATCCTAGATCACATTCACCTCAGGATTTAGCTGTATACCAAATTTCTTGATAACAGACTCTTGAATTTCTTGAGCCAGTGCCCAGATGTCATCGCCGTGGCCGCCGCCGTAGTTTACTAAAACCAGGGCCTGCTTTTTATGTACACCAATGTTGCCCATAGTATAACCTTTCCATCCGGCTTGTTCTATTAGCCAACCTGCCGGCACTTTGATCATGTTCTCAGGAAGTTTATATCCTGGTATTTCAGGGTAGTCCACTTTTAAGGCTTCATAATCTATCATACTTATGGTAGGATTCTTGAAAAAGCTTCCGCTGTTGCCAATCTCCTTAGGGTCAGGTAGTTTGCTTTGTCTTATGGATATCACTGCCTTACTTACATCCTGAATGGTAGGCTTTTTCACCTTCATTTCTTCTAAGGTGTCTTGAATAGCACCATATTCTATGTTCAGGTTGTGCTCATCTTTAGAAAGCTTCAGCTGAACCTTGGCTATGATATACTGGCCTTTCAAGGTAGTTTTAAAAACACTTTCTCTATATCCAAACTGGCATTGATCATTATTAAAAATATCTACTTCGCCAGATTCTATTTTTACGGCCTTCAAGCTTTGGAAAACATCTTTAAGTTCAATGCCATAAGCGCCAATATTTTGCATGGGAGCTGCTCCGATCGTACCCGGTATCAATGACAGGTTTTCAATGCCACCCCAGTTTTTATCTAGCGCATATTCCACAAAGCTGTGCCATGTTTCTCCTGCACCTACTTCCACCACTACATACTTCTCTGTTTCCTCAATAACATCAATACCTGTAATCGTATTTTTTATTACCAGACCACCAAAGTCCTGCGTAAGTAGAATATTGCTTCCACCACCTAAAATGAGCAACTCTTCATTTTGAGCTTCCTCGCTTTTTAAAACTTCTTGAAGTTCTTCTATGGTGTTTACTTCAATAAATAATTTAGCCTTAGCCTCAAGGCCAAATGTATTGTGCGGTTGTAATGATATATTTTTATGGAAATGCATGGATTGCGAATTACGGAATTATTGATGAAAATCACCGTAGAAACCAGTTCAATTCTGTCTATGTAATAACAGCTGCCTAAATTAATGGAAATATTATATTTGAGAAACCTAAACATAAAGAGCTTATGAAAAAAATATACTTAGTTGTTTTACTATCACTTCTCCTTTCGCCGGCATTTAGCCAACTATATCTGCAGAAGGAGCCTTTAGCACATACATATTCTATCGTAGCCAGAGATCCAGAGACAGGAGAGATGGCGGTGGCGGTACAAAGCCATTGGTTTTCTGTAGGCACTAGTGTAAGCTGGGGTGAAGCCGGAGTGGGAGTAGTGGCCACCCAATCATTTACCAATAAATCCTTCGGCCTGAGAGGTTTAGCACTTTTGAAAGAAGGTAAAACTGCAGAGCAGGCTTTAAAAATACTCCTGAAAAGTGATGAAGGTCGTGAGGTGAGGCAGGTGGCTATCCTTGATTCAAAAGGTAATGTAGCTACTCATACAGGTGAGAAATGTATCAAATACGCAGGACATCAGCAAGGAGACAACTTTTCAGTGCAGGCCAATATGATGCTGACTAAAGATGTGTGGCCGGCCATGGCTGAAGCTTATGAAAAAGCGAAGGATTTGCCTTTAGCCGAGCGAGTTTTGAAGGCGCTAGAGGCGGCTCAGGCTGCTGGCGGAGATATCAGGGGTAAGCAATCAGCTGCTCTTTTGGTAGTAAAAGGACAGCCCGCAGAAAATGCCTGGGATGATCCTATGATAGACCTGAGGGTGGATGATAGTGAAGAACCACTGAAGGAATTGAAAAGGCTACTTACTGTGTACAGAGCCTATGAACATATGAATAATGGTGATCTGGCTCTGGAAGTGGGAGATATGTCGCTGGCCCTGCAGGAGTATGGCAAGGCTCAGTCTATGTTTCCGGATAATCTGGAAATGAAATACTGGACTGCCGTGACATTGGCTAACAATGGTAAACTCGATGAAGCACTTCCAATGTTTAAGGCCATTTTTCGTGAAGATGATAATTGGAGAGAGCTCACAGAAAGACTCCCCGCTGTAGGATTGCTGGAGCTGGATAAAAAGGATTTAAAGAAGATTTTAAAAGTGAAGTAAGCAGGAGTTATACTTTAATTCTTTTTTGAATTTGCCAATAGTGGCCAAAAGGATCTTTAAACATGCCTTGTCGGTAGCCGTAGTCGTGATCCGTTGGAGGATTTACTTCTACAGCTCCGGCATCAATGGCCTTTTTCATTACAGCGTCAACATCTGGAACAAATAAACCTATAATAGCAGTGACACCTCCGGCACCGTTAGGTTCCAGAGATTTAGATCCCATGGTTGTTTCATGAACGTGAAATATTGCTCCTTCATAATCAAGTTCAGCTACATGGATGCTACCATCATCGTTTTTCAAACAGAAATGCTCCGTTGCACCAAAATTGATGTAAAAGTCAATGTTGAAGGTGCCATTTGGAATGTGAAGTTCCGGCGCAAAGTTAACTGTATTTGATATCATGGTATGATGAAGAGGTAATTAAACCTAAGATACATAATTTCTAGTTATTAAGGCGGTCCGCCAGCATTGATGAAAAATAATTAACACCATGCTTAATACATGTCTCATCCACTGAGAAAGCTGGTGTGTGAGGCATTGAAATAATACCTTTTGAATAATTGGACCCTCCTAGAAGGAAGTACACGCAGGGTGCCTTTTCCTGAAAATAAGAGAAATCATCACCGCGTCCGTCTGGAATAACCCCGTAAAGGGTTAGAGCGGAGCTTGCTCCATAATTGTCAGAAATACTCTTCAAGCATTTGGTGGCTAGTTCCGTATCGTTATCAATATTTCCTCTCTTTTCTGAATAGGAGAAAATGTCTGATCCAAATTTGATGTCGATTAACTGGTCTGCATAGCGAGAATCACCGATTTTTTTGAGTAATTGTCCAGGAATTTCTTTCATTAATTCGGCGTTGCTTGTACTTACAAATGCGCTGATGGTCAATGTTTTATCGGTTACAGAGGTTTTCATTTTTTCTTCCACCGTAACAAAGTTTTTGAAGATGGTGTTGGGGTGTCCAAGTCCTATATTTGGGTCCATCAAATTTCTGGTATCCCAAAATTTGCTATCTGGAGCTACATTTTGCAGATCTTTAAAAATGCCTTTAGTAAATTCAGAAATGGAATTTTCATCTGAAGGCTTTTTATAAGTAATATTTATTTGTTTGTAATCGGCGAATAAATAATGCTCCTTGGTGGCTACTAAACCGGATGGCATAGGTGAAAGATGTGCGGCATACATCTCCTCGGGATCAATGATATCAAACAGGCCTCCATCAATCATTTCAAGTGCACCCTGGTAATTTTCTTCTGAGTGCTGAAATATAAAATAAATGGTGCCGTGTAGGTTTTCTTTCTGAGCGGCTAGTACCTCCGCCATTCCTAAAGCAATGGTAGTATGCACATCATGCCCACAATGGTGGCCCACGCCTTCATTATTCGACGCTAGCTCGCCTTCTTCTTTTTTGTGCTCATGAATGGCATCAATATCTGCACGCCATGCTATCTTTTTGCCTTCTTTATCACCTCTTAAAATGCCAACTAAACCGTAGCCTCCGATATTAGTTTTTACCTCTAAGCCCAGGTTTTCCAGATATGCACTTATAAATGCTGAGGTATTCTTTTCCTGACCGCCAAGTTCAGGGTTTCGGTGCAGATACCTTCTGGTTTGTACTAGTGTATCGTAGATGGAATTAGTGTGCTGTTGAATGCTGGCATGAATGGAACTGGTTGTTTGAGCAAAACTCGTTGCTGTCATAAGCAGGCCTGTTAAGCCTATGATCAACATTAAACTAAAAGGTGTGCGGAGGTTTATTTTGTAATTCATCATACACAAATATCTATGGATGTCACCAGTGCTACCTGACACATATGTGACATAATCATTTTTCACTCAATTTTTTCCTGATCCTACTTAGAGATTGTCGCTCTATGCCAAGAAAGGAAGCTAAATGAGTAAGGCTAATGCGGTTCATCAAATCTTTATGATCCTCTATGAATTGAAGATATCGCTCCTCGGCTGTATTGAAAAGAAAGCCTTCTACTCTGTTATTCAAAATGGTAAGTACATTTTCAGCGATTAATCGCCCTTGCATTTCGCTGTTTTTGAAGCGTCTATAGCATTCTTGAATTATCTCATAAGGGAGATTTATGATGATAGCGGGTTCTAGAGCTTGAATAGAAAACCGGGTAGGTCGCTGCCGAATAAAAGCAGGATAGTCTGTAACGTATTCGTCCTCCTTAGTGAACCCGGTTGTGATCTGATTTCCATTTTCGTTGATATAATATCTCCTTAGCAGGCCTTGACTGACATATCCCATGCCGGTTTGAATATCTCCAAAAGAGAGATAAAAGCCACCTTTCTTTATATACTGAAAGGTGAGATGAGGCAGAATATATCCTATTATTTCAGGTTCTGATTGGTCATACTGTCGAAGATAAATGTCTTGAAAGGCTAATTCTTGGTCGGTCATTGGTTGGTTAAGAGCGAATTGAGAGATTCGATATCATTATTCTCATTGGAATGAATGATTAGCTCTTAAATTAATGATTTTCTGTAAATTATGATAGAGCTGGAGGCTAAAGTGTGGTCAGTTGTATTTATTCACTCAAAATTTGATCATACAGTCTTTTCACCTGCAAATCACCAAATCCATAAATGCTTTCTCTTTTACTAAACTCTTGAAACACAGGACCGAACTCCTTAGTATGTAATTCATTCATGATCTGTTTCAGAGTGGCGACAGGCCGGCCAGGCTGGTTGTTTGAAGGTAATCTATCGAGGTGAGCTTTTACGGCCGGTAAGATAAAGGGGTAATCCACCGCCAGTTCATGAGCTGTAGATAATAGTCGGTCTGAATCATTTGCCTGGTACGCATTCCAAAGGCAAGCTATTTTATTTAGTTCTTTTAATTGTATTCTGCTAGCATAGAGATTAATCAACTCACCAGGAGAATAGCTGGCAAAACCATATGGTGTATGAGTTTCTGGTTTTATAAGAAATATATGCTCTTGGTGTCCTGCGCTTACAAGTATGTGAGCTACAAACCAAAAGTTTACCTGGCAAAAGAGATCGTCTTCAAACCATAGGTTAATTTCACTTTGTAAATCAAGGCCTTTAATTTTTCTAAATTCTTCCGCTGTATTTTGCTGATAAGATTCCAATGGCTCTCCATAGACGCTATGAAGAAAATTAGCTCGGGTAGTCATTACTTCTTCCAGGTTTGCCCCTTGAACATCACCTTCTACCAGGCATTCCCTGGCTACAATAATTTCCCCATCAAGACTAGCCGGGAACTGTTCTTTCAAAGCATCGCCATTAAGTATGTGGTATTGTGGTTTCATGCATCATATTTAATTACACACAAGATAGTTAAAATAATGTGTATAGCAGCCGAAGGAATTATGATGTATTAATTTGAAAATTTCGACACTGTTTATGGTTTAATGTATATTATTTTATATTAATATAGCATTTATTATTACTGTAATAATATAGCAGATAAATCACAACCAATTAAATCTACTAAAATCTTGCTCTATGATTTTTCCAAAGGCTAAGAAAATTGCAAAAGAACTGAATTGGCATAAAACCAAAGATGGTGTATTTGGTCTGTATAAAGGCTATTTTTTTAATATAGGTGATGGAAGTATATTGAGTAATCCGCAGTATAAATATGTGATAGCCAATATCGCTAATTTAACAGAGGCACAAAGGTCGGCCATACAAAGCGATTTGGAAGCTAATAAGAAGGCTCTAAAGTTTTCAAATTTTCAAATGGACGAAAATGCTATAGTGTTTCAATTTCTTGAAAATTTTAAATTCACCAAATTAAAGACAGTATATGCTTTACTTGACCATTTGGTCGGAATCTATAAACAATTTGGGGTCCCTGAACAGGATCATTGTCATAACTGCTCTGCCAATGGTTCTTTAAAGCAATATGAGATAAATGGGGTGGGTACTTTGCTTTGCGATTCTTGCTATAGAGAGATGGAAAAAAGTTTCTATGATTATGAGCGTGAAAGATTAGCAGAGGAAAAGAATTATATGACTGGTTTTTTAGGTGCCATTATTTTCTCAATTCCTGGAATTATAGTCTGGGTCCTTTTGGCAGTTTATTTAGATAGAATTGCCTCCGCCATGGCGATAGTAATAGCTTTTTTAGGAATGAAAGGGTACGCCTTCTTTAAAGGTAAACATGGTAAAATAACCAAATACCTGATTGTGATATCCAACATTGTGAGCATTATACTGGCTAATGTGGCAACAATGATAGCCCTGTTGATGAAGGAAGGCCTTAGTTTAGGAGAAACATTTTATCAGCTACAATACAACGAGCAACTCAAAGATGCACTTTATGAAAATGTGGGATTATCTTTCATTTTAGCATTTTTCACCTGGATATGGCTTTTGTTTGCACTTAAAGACCAGCAGTTATCAGTAAAGCCAGCAGAGAAGTTCTAGCTGGCCTATATTAGGGTGTAATGTGGTAATCTACAGCCAGTCTTTATCCACTGTAATTCGGTAATCTACGCTGTCAAGATCTTGCTTTAAACCATACTTGGTAATAAATTCTCCTGTACGGAAGGTTTGAGCGTCTTCAATATTATCTTTTATGTGCATTGAGAATTTTAAGTCAGAAATTGTTAGCGTATCCTTTTCGCCCAGATCTGTTATCGTGAATTCATTACCTGTGATATATGCATAGTTTGAAGAATACATTTTGACTTTTAGATCATTACCGACGGAAGTGATGTCCAAAGAATCAAGATATCTTAATGTATCTGCAGGGATTTGAGAAAGACTGTTGGAAAGGTCTCTCCAATGCTCTCGCGTAGGTGTATACACCATAATACGCGATTCCATATTTAGAAAGTCTTTGATGTTATAATGGTTGATATTCTTGTAGTAGGTTCCTTTGCGTTCTATTTTTAGCGGCTGCTTTTTGATATTCACTACTATAGGACCAGATTTTCGAGTTGAAAATGATTCAGAACTATCATCGCTTTTCGTTGCACCTGCGAAGGCGAAAAGACAAACTAAGGTGATTGCTACAAGTAAATATTTCATTAGCTAAATTTTTATTGAAAGCAATTTAATTATTTTAATTTAAAATATTATTTAATCCACTTAATTATCATAAACATATTTTCCAATAGCTGTCTAATTCTGGACAAATCGCTTGCATTGTTTTTATAGATCTGTTTTACGGAACAAAGCATTGAACCTACTAGGTCTAGCTGATTCATGTTTTTGTAATCTCCTTACATATTTAAACTCTGAGGCATCTGTATTTTATTCTTTTACTCATTAATTCATAATCATATTTTCTAATTATTTGGGCTACTAAATCGATTTTTCTAATAATTATCTCTATATTTCAGATCGCTA
This sequence comes from Fulvivirga ligni, assembly GCF_021389935.1. NCBI lineage: Bacteria > Pseudomonadati > Bacteroidota > Cytophagia > Cytophagales > Fulvivirgaceae > Fulvivirga > Fulvivirga ligni. The sequence continues at coordinate 4,517,350 of NZ_CP089979.1, read as the reverse complement.
TTACTGAAAAATTAATCATGAAATATTCTCTTATTGCATTTTGCATTTTACTATCACATCTGGCATTTCCTCAAACACCGGTAAACTTACCCGGAAACTTGAAGGAGAATGCTACCCAAATTAAGTCTAAAGGTGATCAACTTTTGATCAGCTGGCCTGTAGGGAAAAAGAAAGAATGTGAGTTGGTTTTAAACCTTGACAACACAAAGCCTTTGTTTTCAAAGATGGGCTTTAATGAAAAGGGTAAATACCATGAGATACTACAAAATGCTGAGCCAGAGTTTCTTCTGAATGTAGGTAGGAGAACGTTAAAGCCTGAAAACGGCTGGACTATCTTTTTTGATAAAGTGCCCACCAGGCCTTATGAGTCTTACCATCTGAAGTTAGATAAGAATAAGGTAAATGTAACCAAGCATGGTAAACGCACGGTGGTGACCATAGGTGAGATGTCTGCTCCTGATTTTAAAGGGGCGTTTGAGCTAACCATATACAATGATTCACCATTGATTAACCTGGCTGCGGTAGTGTCTACGGATAAGGATTCTACTGCTATTTTATATGATGCAGGCTTATCTACCTCTCAACCTTTTAAACAATTGTCTTTTGCTAAAAATAATGGTGAGTTCAATTCAATAAATGGTAATGAGACCACTGTTACTAATGAGAAGGTAAAGCACCGTACCATAATCGGTTCAAATGATTTTGGGGGCATTGCAGTATTTCCCGCACCTCATCAATATTTCTATCCTTTAGACGAGGCTTTTAATTTGGCTTTTGTTTGGCATGGGGCAGGTTATAGAGATATGATTGAGCGCAATGCTATCGGTATTAGACAAGACCCTAAAGGTGATAATCGTTTTGTGCCCTGGTTTAATGCCCCACCAAAAAGCCAGCAAAGGCTAAATTTCTTCTGTCTTTTAGGTGATGGAACTGCGCAAGAACTGCTTGATGAGGTGAAATTATTCACCCACAATGATGTTTATCCCGAGCTTAAAGGACATAAAACAATGGCTAGCCATTTTCATAATGAGTTTATAATGAATGTGGTAAGAGCGGGTAAAAATGATAAACCAGAATTTACTCAGGTGTTTAAAGATATGGGTGTGGATATTGTGCATCTGGGAGAATTCCACTACACCGCACATCCGAAAGGACCAGATAGTTTGCGCCTGGAAGAGTTAAAGGCTTTGTTTGATTTATGTGCTAATGCCTCAGATAATGAGTTTCTTTTACTACCCGGAGAAGAGCCAAATGAATTTTTCGGAGGCCATTGGATGCAGCTTTTTTCAAGCCCTGTGTATTGGGTGATGGATAGAAAGGATGGACAGCAGTTTGTTTCAGATAACCCGAAGTATGGGAAGGTATATCATATAAAAGATGCCGCTGAAATGACCAGATTATTAGACGCAGAGCATGGTTTAGCCTGGACTGCTCACCCGAGAATAAAGGGATCCACTGGCTATCCTGATGCTTATAAAGGTGAAGCATTCTTCAAAAATGATCAATTCATGGGAGGAGCCTGGAAGGCAATGCCGGCAGATCTCTCTAGCCCTAAGCTAGGCATGCGAGTACTGAACCTTTTAGATGATATGAACAACTGGGGACTCAAAAAGCACGTCATTGCTGAGTCGGACCTTTTTACAATCACTAAAGAGAACGAGATGTATGCCCACATGAACATTAACTATATGAAGCTGGGCGAGCTTCCTACCTTCGATAATGGATGGAAACCAGTAGTTGATGCTATGTCCACCGGTGATTTTTTCTCTACCACAGGAGAGGTTTTGATTCCTTCTTTCACTGTGAACGGTAAATCTTCAGGTGAAACCATAACTGTGAAACAAGGAGAGGAGCTACAAGTGAAATTCAACCTTCAATGGACCTTCCCGCTTAATTTCGCCGAGATCATATCTGGTGATGGTGAAAAAGTATACCGAGAGCGCATTGACCTTAATGGTACCTCAGCTTTCGGAGCCGATGATTTCTCGAAATCAATAGCTCTCCCTGGAAGAACTTGGGTGAGGTTAGAGGTTTGGGATGTAGCTGGTAATGGAGCTTTTACTCAAAGTATTTATCTTAAAAAGTAATGGATATGAGTTGCCCCTCGTTGATTGCGAGGGGTAACTATACTACTTGTCCTAATCCCCGTTTATATCGAGGGTTGTTGAGAATGGCATTTGTGATGCTAGAGGTAGCATGCCTTACTGCCGCTCGCCTTCGTAGGTGTCCACCTACGAATCTTCAGCCAGTTAGATCACCTTCAAACGAAACGTCATTCCAGCCGCAGCGCAGAGCCGGAATCTTGCTGTTCAGCCTCTAAAAACCCAACAGTAAGATTCCGGATATTCATCCGCTACGCTACTGAATTCCGGAATGACGTTTTGCGATAGTGAAGTGATATTGCCATTTATGAAGCCCTCGCCTTAGGTGTCTCCACCTACGAAACTCCAGGCCTTTGCGCCACTAATTCTTTAGGTTTTTCATAGCCAAAGTTCCTTTACTTTTTTGCAGTCGATCAAAAAAGTAACAAAAAAATCTTTCTTGCTGCAAGGTCTTCCGAGAGCGAAATTATTTCATAGATATGGACTGCCACTAAGGACTTGAGATAAGCCTGTGCTTTATATTAGTTCATCTCACGACTGAGCAGCAAGATTAGATGGTTCTATCGAGGTAATGCTGTCAAGATTTGAAGACCACCACCGAGTCATCCTGAGCCCCGTCGAAGGGTAGACGATCAGAATTGCTAACCATGTTTAGAGTGCAGGTAATCTGAGGAGCAAATATGACTCACTACCATCTGACATGACTAATAGATTCGCTTCGGATATTTCCATTTATGTAGCCTTCGCCTTCGTAGGTGTCTCCACCTACGAAACTCCAGGCCTTTGCGGTACTAATTCTTCAGGTTTTTCATAACCAAGGTTCCATTACTTTTTTGCAGTCGATCAAAAAAGTAAAAAAAAAATCTTTCTTGCTGCACGGTCTTCCGAGAGCGGCAGCATGCAATAGGTATGGACTGCCACTAAGGACTAGAGATAAGCCTTTTCTTTATATTAAGTTCACCTCACGACTGAGCAGCAAGATTATATGGTTCTATTTTCGAGGTGCTACTGTCAAGAGTTGAAGACCACCACCGAGTCATCCTGAGCCCCGTCGAAGGGTCGACGATCAGAATTGCTAACTATGTTAGAGTGCAGGTAATCTGAGTTGCAAATATGTATCACTCCCGTTCGAAATGAAATCCTGTTTAAGCAGCTAAACCTCCTGGCCAATAGTAATTAAGTTGTTATCAGGATCTAACAAAGAGAATTCTTTTTGGCCCCATGGCTTGGTTTGTAGTTTTCCGTTGGGGTGTATTGCTGTATCATTATCAAGAAGCGATTGGTACAGTTGCTCAATGTCATCCGTTCTTAAATATATCTGACCGTAGTTTTCTTTTGGCTTTAACCCCTCGAATAAGAAGAAATGAATCTGCACATTATCCTTCTCCACCATAAGATAGTCCGGATAGTCAGCGCTTCCGAATTGGCTGAACCCCAGTTGATTAACATAGTAATCCTTAGTGACGTTTTTATTTCGCATGGGAAGTTTAGGATGGATGGAGGTCAGCATAATGTTGATTTTATGATTTGATTAAAGATAACCTTTTTCTCATATGGATATACTGTTTCGGTAATTCATTACTGCCTAGTTCACCCTGTTATACATCTGAACTATTTCATCTATTACAAGTTGTGGCTTATCCTTCCATATTTTATGATGAGCGCCTTGAGCTTGCACATATTTATGGTTCGGTAAGGCTCCAAAAGCTTCCTGACAATCGATCCATTGTTGTTGTTCATTTGGTGTGAGGTAGGGCTGTTGTATTTCTGCGCCTATTATGGTGACTGGTAGGGCGGCGGGAAGCGTTTTATTGCTCATGTAATTAGAAATGTCGGACAAGTTCTTAAGAACATAATAAAGCCCGATTTTATGGGTTTTGATAAGTTTCCAGTCCTCTTCTGATATATTGCTTATGAAATTTTGTGACCATTCTTGCGTCATCGAGCAGGGGAGAGCTGTATCAATAAACACAGCGCCCTTAATTTTTGAAGGGTTTTTAGACGCAAATAATATTGAGTAGAAGCCGCCAAAAGAATGGCTTACATTCATAATGCCATCATTGAAACCTAATTTTATTAATGCAGTCTCTAGATCTTTAATTTCCTGTTGAAAGGATATGGTGGTTGTATCAATTTCGCTAAGACCCAGCCCAGCACGGTCATAGGTGATAATTGTGGCTTGCGTTGCCTTATGGATTTCGTTGACTATAGGCTCCCAAACACTTCCATCATCACCATTACCAGCTTCAAATAGAATGGGAGTACGAGAGCCTTTAATAATTTTAAAATGAAGCTTATGTGTACCTACATCGATCAGTGTATCAAGGGTTTGCGCTGTGGAAGTGCAGAAGATGGTAAATGTGAAAATGAGAGAAAAGGTTAGGGTTTTCATGGTTTTTATTGGGAGACTGGATAGAAGAGGATTTGTTACAGATGGGGTGCAAATCTTATAAGTATTACTGACTAATCCTGGTTTTCAACAAGGATTTGTAGAGAATGGCATTTGTAATGCCAGTGGTAGCATGCCTTACTTTCTCTCGCCTGCGTAGGTGTCTCCACCTGCGAAATTCCAGAACAGATTAGCCAAACTAAACGTCATTCCGGCCGCAGCGCAGCGGAGAGCCGGAATCTTGCTGTTCAGCCTCTAGAAACCCAACAGTAAGATTCCGGATATTCATCCGCTATGCTACTGAATTCCGGAATGACGTTTTACGATAGTGAGGTGATATTGCCATTTATAAAGCTCTCGCCTTAGGTGTCTCCACCTACGAAACTCCAGACCTACGACTAATCCTTTGAGCTTTTCATAGCCCAGGTTTCTTTACTTTTTTGCAGTCGCTCAAAAAAGTAACAAAAAAATCTTTCTTGCTGCAAGGTCTTCCAAGAGCGGCATTATTCCATAGATATGGACTGCCACTAAGGACTTGAGATAAGCTTGTTTTTTATATGAAGTTTATCACACGACTGAGCAGCAAGATTTATTCCTCTATAATTAATAGATAATGCTCTGTCAAGATTTGAAGACCACCATCGAGTCATCCTGAGCCCCGTCGAAGGGTCGGCGATCAGAATTGCTGACTAGGTTTAAAGTATAGGCAGCCTGAATATGCTTCATTATCTTTTGATCGCCTTCGTAGGTGTCTCCCCCCCCACGAAACTCCAGACCTGCGACTAATCCTTTCAGCTTTTCATAGCCCAGGTTTCTTTACTTTTTTTCAGTCGATCAAAAAAGTAACAAAAAAATCTTTCTTGCTGCAAGGTCTTCCGAGAGCGGCAGCATGCAATAGGTATGGACTGCCACTAAGGACTTGAGATAAGCCTGTTCTTTATATTAAGTTCACCTTACGACTGAGCAGCAAGATTAGATGGTTCTATCGAGGTGATGCTGTTTAGATTTGAAGACCACCACCGAGTCATCCTGAGCCCCGTCGAAGGGTCGGCGATCAGAATTGCTGACTATGTTTAGAGGGGCAGTAACCTGAAGTGCCAATATGTCTCACTACCATCCGAGCAATTATGGAGCCCTCGCCTTTGTAGGTGTCTCCACCTACGAAGCTCCACCCAGTTAAATCAACTTGGACTTCATAGAAAAGAACAGATAAGCCAAACTAAACGTCATTCCGGCCGCAGCGCAGCGGAGAGCCGGAATCTTACTGTTCAGCCTCTAGAAACCCAACAGTAAGATTCCGGATATTCATCCGCTACGCTACTGAATTCCAGAATGACGTTTTGTGATAGTTAGGTGCTATTGCCATTTTATGAAGCCCTCGTCTTCGTAGTGTCTCAACCTACGAATCTTCATGCTTATGACTCATTCTTTAAACTTTATAAACGAAATGATTATATCACAATTAAATACCGTCACCGAGTCATCCTGAGCCCCGTCGAAGGGTCGACGATCAGAATTGCTGACTATATTTAGAGTGCAACAACCTGAGGTGCACATGTTTCACCACAATTCAACCTAACAATTCCTAGAAGTATTACCTTAATTAACCCTCTCTTAAAATCTTCTCCATCTTTTTGCCTTTGGCTAGTTCATCTACAAGTTTGTCGAGGTATCTGACTTGTTTGGTTAGAGGGGTTTGAATGTCTTGCACTTTGTATCCACAGATGACTCCTGTTATCAATTCGGCGTTGGGATTTAAAGTGGCTTGGTTGAAGAACGTTTCAAAAGTGACCTTCTCATCTTTCAGTTTATCCAATTGAGCTTTGTCAAAGCCGGTGAGCCATTCTATTACCTGAAGGAGCTCCTCTTCGGTCCGGCCTTTTTTCTCCACTTTGGTAACGTAATGAGGGTATACTGACGAAAAAGTCATCTTGGCAATCTTGGCATCGTGTTCAGGAGTAGTGATCATTGGTCTGCGTTATTATTTTAACCAAAGTATTAAAAAAACACCTATTTAGATAATCCTTTTATGTCAATGGTGGCAATTCAGCCTCATTCAAAATCTATATACATATCTTTAAAATTCAGTATGAGCTGGTCATATTGTGTTATAATATCTTGACCTATATTGGCATCGTAACCCTCCATAAATTTTAGCTCCATAGTGTGAACAGCCACTGAATCAATAGTGCCGCTTTTAGATCCTAGTGTGTATTTGAAATCAGGAATTATATATTGTTCTGATTCAGTCATGCCCCCAGCTCCACCCATTTGTCGCTTCTTCAGTTCGCCAACTTGCTCTATGTTCTGTTTGTGACGCTGATAATATTGCACTGATAAATCGGTGCTGGTAGCTCCGGTATCGAAATTACAGAGCAATGTATCATCAGGGGTAATCAGCTTTGTAATAGGTGTTAAGCCGGACATAAACAGGTTGTTGAGCTCTTTTTTGACGGGATGGGCTGGTATAAATATCGAACCATCGTTGGATAGTCTCACTTCACCCATTTGATAGATTACGGGAAAACCAATTATTCCATGAATCTCATAATTGATGGAAGGGAAGCTCAATTGTTCATCTGGTAGGACTAAAAAGACCACATTTTCAAAAAGGATATCGCCTAAATAGAGGGTGTCAGCCACAGCTAATTCTGACTGTACCATATGCTCAGTGGATGAGCCCACCTGTATGCTGGCCTCGATAATCTTGAAGCCCAAAGTGTCGGCTATACTTCTGGCGATGGTTGAAAGATTGGCTCCCGTATCAAAAATGAATTCATCATTGATTCCACCTGCCCGAATCGGCACCATCAGGTGAGTAAATTGGTTTCTTTTGCCTGGGATTGTGGTATTTTTATTTAAGTGCATTTTTTGAGCATTCACCTTATTTAAGGCACCAAAAAGTGCTTTGCTGTTTTCATAATCGGCTATCTCGGCGCTGTCCAGGCCATGACTATACTTTGTTAAAATAGTGCTGTAGGACGAGGCGGCCTTTTCATACTCATAAGCTCTCAGGTGGTTGTTGGCCTTAATGTTATATAATTCAATCAACGTAGAATCATTGAGCTTTTCGCCATAGCTCTTGAGCAGCTCATCTGCATATTCATTAGATTCAGTGCCTTTGAAAAATGCGCTTTTAATATGGGTTAGATAGTAGAGCCGTTTATCTTCAGGAAGCAAATTGCCGTGTTTATTCACTTCATCACGAAGTCGGAAGTAGTCATTTTTATTCAGCAAACCTGAAAGATACGGATCAATATTCTCTGGTTTTTCAGCTGTAGAACAGCCTAACAATAAGAGTGCGGTCAGAAGAAGGTAGGATAGGTTTTTCATGGTCTAGGATTTATTAAATGTTATTACGTAATAATCCTAAGTCAAGAGGTGCGGAGTGGGTGAGTGGTTAAAGAGGTGAGTTAGGTGGTGAACTTGATGATTAAGTATGTAAACCAGCCGGAATAAACAATTACCCCGGCTGGTTCTAAACTAAATCTTCTTCATCAACTCAAAGGCCTGGCCTCCCTGATGCAGAACTAGCTTTTTGTTATCTGGATCAAAAGTCACCTTTACTCCAGCTGTTTTGAATTCAAAGCTATGCTTATCTGTGGGGGTGAGAGGGAATGACGGTTGACCATCACCCTGAGCTAACAGTTTGTCTCCATCTTTGAATATCTTTATATCAATTGGGAAGCCTTCTGCACCATAGGTTCCTTCATACAAAGGATAAAGCGCAAGATCGGGATTATAGGTACCAAATTCGGGCAAGGTATATTCCTTGTCGTATATGATGCTTAACAGCCCTATGGCAAAATCATTAGTGGGATATTTCTCACCATTAATCACATAGCTATAGGTAAGATTGTTTTTAGGATCATGAACGGTTACCGAGTGGGTGCCGTAGGTATCACCACCATGTCCATAGGCTATGAGGTCATAGAATGGCACCTTCATTATACCTAAACCAAACCAGTCTTTACCTTTAGGAAGCATAGCATTTAGAGTTTCCTCTTTGATAAGTTTATGGCTGAAAAGAGCACTAATAAACGTGTTCAGGTCTGTGGGTGTTGACACAATATTTCCAGCTCCTGTTACATTTGGGAAGTAAAATTCTTCAATAACATTCCAATCATTCTCGGCTCTTGTATATGACGAAGCCACGTGAGCTGTGATATTCTTATTGTCAATGGCAACAGTGTTCTTCAAATGCAGTGGTTCCACTATTTGTTTATTCACAATACTCTTGAAATCGCTTTTATATTTGATTTCCAAAATTTTCCCTAGAAGGTAGTAGGCTGAATTAGAATAACTTATGCTATCACCTGCTGAAAAAGCCACACCTTGTTTCACAATTTCATCTAAAATTTCCTTTTCTGATCTCGGCTCTTTTAACCAATAATGAAGGCTGTCATCTTTTGAAACAAAATCTTTCAATCCACTGGTGTGGTTAAGCATCTGTTTGATAGAGATGTTTTTAGCATTAGGCTCTTGAGGGAAAAACTTGCTTAACTTGGTGTCCAAGTTGAGCTTATTTTCTTCCTGAAGTTGGGCTATCATTACGGCCACAAACAATTTGGATATAGAGCCTACGGTATACTTAAGGTGCTCATTATCAGTTAAATTGGCTTCCCCAAAAGTGACATTGACTCTGGTGGTATTCCCTTCCTGAATGGCAACGGAGCCCATCAGTTGGTGGTTGCTATCAAAGTGTTTGATATAAGCTTCTATTTCAGCAGCTTTTTCTGAAGTTATAAAGTCTTGACCAAAAGCAGATAAGGTAAATAGAAGGAATAGGGTGATTAATGAATTTTTCATCAGGATGTCTTTTTATTGAATGACTTTTTAATTTTTAATAAAAGGGTTATCAATATATAGGTGATAACTGCAGAAAGGATCATGGCCGGTATGAACCAGTCGCCGAGTACCTCTTGGTAGTTTTCAGAGTTTTTTACCATACCCAGCGCGGTGAATTTGTCATCTTGATAGAACATGCCCACCTGATCATGATTGAATAGCTTAGCGAAGATCAAGAAAACAAAGCCTCCTAATGTTAAGTACAACAGGGCGAAGAAGGCATAGCTTAGGCCGTTTGTAATGTTTACCGATAAAGCTCGTAGCACATCTACCGGATTGAAGGATTTAGTGGCTTTCTCAAGAAGCTTATCTGCAACCAGTGGTCTGAGTACCTCTTCCGGAGCGCCAAGTTTATCAATGATGTTTAATAATCTTTCTAACTCAGGCTGCGTGCTTGTCTGCTGCAAGTGTTCGTAAATGTGACTATTAAACTCCATCAAAACTTCCTGTGAATCAGAAGTAGATAATGGTTTTGTTACATTCTTAAGTGTGGCTATGTAGTTGTTGTATACGCGCTGAGCGTTGGTATCTTTAAATTCTATTGCTCTAAATTCCATCTTGCATAAAGTTTTTAATTGAAGTATCTAACTCATTCCAGTAGTTCTGCATGAGTTTTAAAGTGGCTTCACCTTCCTTGGTAAGCAGGTAGTATTTTCTGGGAATACCTGATTCCTGCTCCACCCATTTTGAGGTGGCCAGACCGTCTTTTTTCAGTCGGTTCATTAGAGGATATAAGGTGCCTTCGGCAATTTCTATGTCTGTGGCTTCCTTAATCATCTCAATCAGTTCATAGCCATAAAGCTCTTTTTTGCTGATGGCATTCAGTACAATAAAGGATAGTGTCCCTTTCTTGACTTGTGATTTCCATTTTTCTAAAAATTGATTTTCCAAAGCATCGTGGTTTATATTAAGTAGTAATACAATGCAAGTATATGAAATATAATACATTGTTATGCTATGTATATCGAAAATAATTTTCAGAAAGCTGTTTTAGGGGCTTGAGAGGTGTTTTCGCATGATTTTTTTTGAATTTTGTGCTTGCTAAGTCTGCTTATATCAAATCAGGATAATAGGCGATTGCCTTTATTTTTGTTCTTGATTGTTATCGTGTGCCTTCTGAATTAGTTTGTTCAGTCTTTTTTCTTCTTCAGTCCACTCTATTATATTTCTGGGATATTTGGCTACTATCTGATGGAAACCCGAATCCCATTGATCATTCTGAAATGGGTGGTGATAAAATTTTTCAGATTCCTCATTTCTTAAGCGGTCAATCTGTGTATAGATCATATCTAAAAATTGAATATAGCGCGCATAAGAAACATCATCAGCACTGTTAAAAATGACTACACAATCGGGTGAATATTTTTTGTAAAATTTATAAATGATTGCTTCAAGTTCAGGAGGTTTTATCTTTTGCTTATTCAATGTAACCGAGTTAGGCTTAACATTAATTTCGATTCGATTATATTGTTTTATGTTTTGCTGTCTGTAAAATATAGATTCATTTAGTTTTATAGCTTTTCCCGAAAAATCTAATTGTTCTGCCGAGTCAAGGAAATGGGTAAAGTCTGAATAGTACACTGGCATTGTTTTTAGTATACCATAATTTTCAAAACCTGGATAATTGGTCGGGTATTTAGAATATTTTCTGCCCGTGAAAAATAAGATGGAATTAATATTGAGCAAATGACAGGTATGAATAACCTCATTTACATACTTCATAGGTACGGAATCATCAACAAGTAATTTCACTGTAGCATCATTCATGTGAGATGAATAGTGATTTGCCAGCTCTTTCTTTATTCCCTTATTAAGATTATTTATGTTGTATCTGCTGTGAATGTCGCTGATAAATATGGCAGGAGTTGAGTTAGTAGTATCCTTTACGATATAAATTTCTATTGGGTATGTTCTATTTATAAATGTTTGATGGCTTTGTGTTTTTGGAAGGTTTAGGTTAAACACATGCTCAATAGATGCATTCAACACCGCATGATCCATTTTCTTATAGTCAATAAAATCCTTAAAGGAAAATAAGAAGCTTATCAATAGAAATACACTTGCTAATCGCACAAACCATAATGTTTTTTGATGTTTTAACAGTCGGCTAATTTGGGGCCATGAAGACATAAAAAGCATAAGCGGAAGAAGAATGAGTACGGCCGGAAAGTCCTTGATCAAATCAAGATCATAGACTAACGAAAACATCATATAACAAAAGCCAAATAAGGTACTGACTTTACCAAACCAAAATAGAAATTGTTCAGTGTTAAACGCATTGTAAGTTAACGTTCTTTTAATAAGGAACTTAGTGCTTCTGTTACTGGTCAATAGCGAATTTTTTAGAACAAATCTCAGGGCTATTGAGAATCCGAAGGCAGAGGACATGGCCGCATAGAATAAATTATAAATGTAGTGGTCAGTAGGAGAGAGTACTAAGTACGTGTTTAATACGGTGAAGTACCGGAATGCTTCCCAAAACAATTTAATAAATGCGTAAATAACATAAGCTGAGAACATCCATAAGGTTAAGCCCAAATAAACATACCTCGTTTCAATACGTTTTTTATTGATCAAAAAACCTTTGCTAAGTCCCATTTCTGAAAAATCCCTTTATACAAAATTCTTAAAATTTATAAGATTGGCAAGACAATGAATGGGAGAGGAGGCTTTTAGTGATGAAGTGTTATTTCCTGGGGTGGATTTTCTATTCTATTTAGGTGTCGATAGTAATTGATTATTCTCTTAAGTCTTCTTTTTGAAAGATAATTAATATGATACATAGAGTGGCTGAATACTTTACCAGAACGCATAACAATAAGTAAATCTTCTTTTACTGAATCATCATCATGGTCATCTAGTCTCAAATAAAGGCCGTCTATAAACCTCCATAGATAGATTTTACCATTATAGACTAAGCCGTGTTTATTCACTTGTTCATTAGCCTTATTTTTTAATTCTTTTTTTGTCATGAAAAACAGAGCTATTGATAAGATAGGAAGGAGTAGCCAGGATAATTGAAAATTTTGATTTGATACAATGGTCAGATAACCTAAAAATGCCAAAGGCAGCAGTACAACACCAACCGCTAATAATATAAATATTGGCCTGAAATGTAAGGTTTCATAAGGGGCATTTTTGAGGGATGTGTTATACACGTTTCCAAATAGGTTGATGAGTTTATAGTGTTTATGTTCTCTATATTTAATTTCTAACTTATTTTTTACAGATATGATTTTATCATCAAATACATAATGCTCACAGTTATTTAAAAATGATGGTTTTTGCTCTGTTAATGAGCATACAGTATTTCCGTTGATGCATTTCTTCTGCTTACATGAGTCGCAAAAGTTTAAAAGTTTGCATTCGTCATTGAGGGTCATGCTCTTGCTATGTCAAACCGTGGTATAAGGTTATAGGTAGATGCCATATTTTAAATCTAGAAAAGAATATTCAAAGTTGGTATTGTATATATGCTAAATCAGAAATCATATTCAAAATTCGAATTCTTCAATCATTTTACTTAATTTAACTTAACCGTTTTAGCAGTGAGCATTCCTCTGCTGTGCCGCTATCGGTGATTACGCTACTACTTAACAAAATATACCAACATGAAGAACCTAGACCATTCTAATCAACGAAGAGATTTTATTAAGAAAGCCTCAGCTGCTGCTCTGGCGGTAACTATTGTGCCACGCCACGTGCTGGGTGGGCCGGGCTATACGGCACCTAGTGATAAGCTTATAATAGCCGGAGTAGGAGTAGGTGGAAAAGGGGAGAGTGATATCAAAAGTTTTGCCGATTCAGGGAAGGCTGAAATAGGCTTTTTATGTGATGTGGATGACCGTAGAGCTGCTACATCCAGGTCACGTTTCCCTAAAGCTAAATATTATAAAGATTGGAGGGAGATGTTTGAAAAGGAAGGGAAGTCTTTCGATGCCGTATCGGTTTCTACTCCAGATCACAACCACGCTTCTCCCACTATGGCTGCCATGGAAATGGGGAAACACGTTTACGTTCAAAAGCCATTGACCCATGACATCTATGAAGCCCGAAGGCTGGCGGAAGGTGCTAAGAAGTATAAAGTAGTGGCTCAAATGGGAAACCAGGGCGCATCAGGTGATGGTGTTCGAATGTTGAGGGAGTGGTTTGATGCCGGCGTATTAGGAGATGTGCATACGGTGTATTGCTGGACGGACAGGCCCGTGTGGCCACAGGGAATTCCCTGGCCTACAAAAACCAGTGCTGTGCCTAAAGAATTAGATTGGGATCTATGGCTGGGAACTGCTCCTTACAAAGAGTACATTGATGGACTGGCGCCATTCAACTGGCGAGGATGGTGGGATTATGGAACCGGAGCGCTTGGTGATATGGGATGCCACCTGGTAGAAGCGCCATATAGGGTTCTGAATCTGAAATATCCTAAAGATGTGCAATGTAGTGTGGGTAGCGTATATGTTGATGGTTTTAAGAGAGGCTATTTTCCAGAAAGCTGTCCTCCTTCAAGCCATGTTACCATGACTTTTCCTAAAACAGATAAGACACAAGGCGATGTAGAGCTACACTGGATGGACGGAGGTATACAACCCACCAGGCCAGAAGAACTGGGAGCTAATGAGACTTTTGGAGATGGTGGCAATGGTGTACTTTTCATTGGCACTAAAGGCAAGATGATGTGCGGTACTTATGGAACGAACCCTCAGTTATTGCCTTTATCCCGAACTGAGCAGGAGAAAGTAGCCAAGAAATATGAAAGAGTCAGTGGAGGCGCAAATGGTCACTATGCGCAGTGGGTGGAAGCATCTATTGCAGGTTATGGAAAGAAAGAGTTGAGCTCACCATTCGAAATTGCAGGACCATTAACAGAGACTTTACTAATCGCCAACCTGGCCATCAGGGGTGTTGATGTAAGAGTTGATAAAGGAAACAATAGATTTGACTATCCAGGCAGGAATATAAAAATGCTCTGGGACGCTGAAAAAATGGAAGTCACTAACATTAAAGAGGTGAATCAATTTGTGAAAAGAGATTATAGAGAAGGGTGGAAGCTTTGATTTTAAGCTTTCATAAAAAACTGTTCAATTTCTTTAATCCAGCCGGGAGTTACTTGGGTTTCCAAAGAGCAATATTTCTTACAAATAAGCTTTTTGTTAGACTCAATATAGTCAATGATTATAATCTTATTTTCTCTAGTAGTTTTGTTATTCTGTGTTGTTTGATAAATTATTGAACTATCCCCTTTGATGAAACTTGATTTTACACCAGGATCAAATGCGAATAACTGCCAAGTATTGTGTATTAAACTGTCTGTATCTTCTAATTTAATGAGTTCATCAAGAGCATTATAGAATCGTTGTGGTTCTAGTGCTTCTTCAATCTCGGTTGGAGAACTTATATTGTCATTAATTCTAACTAAATCAACTTCACCATGATTATTAACTTGTAGCCGCCTTATTTTTAAAATCCCGTTTTTGGATTCCTCAGGTATCTCCATAGTAATTCCTTGAAGGTCCGTATCTATTAGGCAGAAAATCTTACCTGTTAAATCTTTTGAATCAGACTTTTGACTTATAGGTAAGTAAAGATATTCATATAGTAATTTAACAATAGTACAGCCACCAACTGGTAAAATTTTTACATTGAAGTTGCATGAAAGATACTTTTTTAGATAATCTTTGTCCTCTTCACTTTCAACAATGATCCAGTTATTTGAAGAGGTTCTCATAGAGCTTATAATTGCTGATGCTAAATCAAAAAAACTTTTAAACTGAATATCCTCAGGATGCTCACGTCTTTCCTCGAAATAATTTTTAAAAGAGAATTCTTTAATGATAGGTGCTAAGTCTTGATTATTGTGAATATGAAATAGATTACCTTTTTCCAAAATAGGCAAAGAGCCATACCAGTGAGTAGTTATCAAAAGTTGATGATGATAGTTTGAACTCAAATTCTGGAGCCTCTCAAACTGGTCATAACACATAGAAATATGTAATGAAGATTCAGGTTCATCAATCGCTAGTATAATATTGTTTTTTCTTTGATCGTCCTGTGTTAAAAATGAGTATGCTATATCGATTAGTGCCTTTTTTCGTTCTCCGGCAGAAAGGCTGCTAATTACTTTCTCACTTTTTCTAAGTCTTCTTTTCGAAAAGAATGAATCAATAATAACATCCGTTAAATGATTTGCTGTCAGTTTCTTCTTTGATTTAAATTCTAATTGGAAGTCATAATCTGCATCTATATTTTGAATTGTTTTCTCAACCTTTTCTATAAAAAACTCTAAGTCATCATTAATAATATCTAAGGCATTGAGTTTTCGTGTCCTTTTGGAATTGACCGATTTCGTGCTGAATTTTTTATTAAGAGTTTCTTCAATTTTGTGTCGAATGCTTTGGCTCATAAGATCCTGCATACCTTTAGCTTCAAGTCTTAAAAAGTCTTGAATTGAGGTCTCTACTGGAATATAGATGTATGTATAATTACTAAGCAAGTCTTGCTTCAAGGTATTGAGAGAACGCTTTATTTTATAGTCATCTCCCAAAGTATTCTTTAACTTGGTTTCAAGTTCGTTTGAAAAGGTGATCATATCATTATCGTTTTGACCTAGTGATTTACCAGCCAAAATCAAATAATGTGTATCCATGTAGGGGGTTAAATTATTTCTTTGGGTGAAAAATTGTTCGTAATTCTTATAGTTTCTGTGACTGGAACTAAATTCGAAGAAGAATTCACTTATAATTGGAATTATTTCCTGAGCGGATTTAGAGTAATTATTTAATTCATCTTTCTTAATTAAAAATAAAGGTGCAACAAAACACTGATCTCTTTTGGCTCCATTGTTAACTGTGAATTCTCTTCCATTAAAAAATGTATCTAAAGCTTCTAATATTGAACTTTTTCCAGCTCCATTATGACCAATAAATAGATTAAAATTTTCAATATCATTTGTTCCAAAAGGAATATAGTTAGCCCCTTTATATACTTTATAGTGTCTTATAAATATCCCAACCAACATAGTTATTTATCATTATCTTATACGCGCTCCAGCCGCTATACGCTAGTGCAGCGTGGATCATTCATTCTTGCAATTTAATAATTCTAAGAAAAAATAACGACAATGACTGAGAAATTCACAAAACCTCAATCCCCATCTCTCTAAAGGGCTTCAGCTTTTTATCGCTATCATCGCTGGTGATAATGGTGCCTATATCTGCTGCTGTGCAGACCAGGTAAGGCTCCACTGTGTCGAGCTTTTTTGGGGTGGCCAGAGCTATGGTGTGTTGGGAGGCCTGTGTCATTACGGCCTTTACTTTACTTTCCTCATAGTCGGGAGACGTTACGCCCAGGGTGGTGTGAAGACTGCATATTCCCAGAAAACATAGATCGGCCCTTATGTTCTTAAAGAAGGCAGTGCTGTCATATCCTACAGTTACAAAAGAGCTTTTAAATAATCTGCCTCCGGCAAAAAGAATGTCCACATGTTCGTTTTCCTTTAGGAGGTTAGCAATTCGGGAAGCTGTTGGTTACTACAGTCAATTTCAGTTCTTTGGGTAGCAAATTAGCAATGGCCAGGGTAGAAGTACCACCATCAAAAATCACGGTTTGGCCATCGTGAAAAAGGGAAAGTGCTTTGTTGGCAATAATCTGCTTAGCTTCTGAATCATAGTCAAGCCGGTCCATAAAATTCAGGGGGTTGGGAGAGTGGGGCACGGCTCCACCTCTTACTGCTTTCAGTAATCCCTGAGTATCCAGCTCTTTAATGTCCCTTCTTATGGTGTCTATGGATACATTAAGTTCATCACTAAGCTTATCTAGCAATACTTTGTTGTTTTTACTAAGCTCGTCCAGAATGTATTGAAAGCGTTCTTCTTTAAGCATTTGCAGTTTTTTGCCGAATTAATAATTTGATAATGCAATATTATGCAATTTTTATTTAGCTTTGTAGCATAATATTGAAAAATTATGGCAAAAAACGGCAAACTATCGATAGCTATTGACATGGATCATGTCTTGGCACACATAGAAAAGCAAATGGTAGACTGGTATGCTGACAAGCATGGCGTCCGCATAGAAATGGAGAAACTCAACGGAGTGCCTGAAGGTGAGGCTTTTCCTGATAAATCGAAGGTGAGAGAGTTTTTATATATGCCGGGATTCTTCAGAACAGCGCCCGTAATTGAGGGTGCGGTGGAAACTGTGAAACAGCTTTGTGAAGACTTCGAGGTTTATATAGTATCTGCTGCCATGGAGTTTCCTCAATCGCTGATTGAAAAGAAAGAATGGCTAGATGAGCACTTTCCATTTATTAGCTGGAAGAACATTGTTTTATGTGGAGATAAGAGTATCATTGACACCGATTTTATGATCGACGATCACATGAAAAATCTTAACTTCTGCAAAGGTAGGGGCATGCTTTTTACCGCCGGACACAATACAAAAATAGACTATGATGTAAGAGTAAACAACTGGAAAGAGGCTTACGATTACTTATATGCAAACTGCGAAATATAGTGACAAACATTCAAAAATCAAGGATAGGCATAGGTGCAGTATTCTTTAGTTACGGTCTTTGTTTTGCCAGCTGGGCTGCTCGTATTCCCAGTATTCAGCAGTCATTGCAACTATCGGAATCTGCTCTGGGAATTGTTCTATTCGCTTTACCCATTGGGTCCTTATTATCGCTGCCAATATCTGGCTTTTTAGTAGCAAAAATTGGCAGTAAGAAGGTGGTTATATTCTCTTCTTTGATTTATACGCTGGCTCTCTTGGGTATCGGCTTTTCTGAAAGCTTGCTGGTCCTGGTCCCGGTGTTATTCCTTTTTGGTTTGGTGGGTAACATGATCAATATATCCATTAACACCCAGGCCGTGGGGTTGGAGGCAATTTACAAAAGGAATATTTTGGCAACATTTCATGGTATGTGGAGTCTTGCAGGCTTTGCCGGAGCGGGAATAGGCGCTTACATGATAGCCGAGAGTATAACACCCAAATACCATTATATGGTGGTTTATGCTATTGCTTTGCCCATTTTATTATTCAGTTATCGGTTTCTCCTTAATGAGGATGCTAAAACTGAAGGTGCACAGCCCATGTTCGCCTGGCCGGAGAAGTCGCTGTTGGTTTTGGGGCTCATTGCTTTTTGCTCTATGATGAGCGAAGGAGCAATGTTCGACTGGAGCGGTGTGTACCTTAAAAAAGTGGTGAAAGTAGATCAGGATTGGGTAGGTCTGGGATATACCGCCTTCATGGTAACTATGGCCGGAACGCGACTTTTAGCAGATAAGCTTACTCATCATCTTGGCATGAAAACCATGCTGCAGTTAAGTGGTGCTTTTACAGCGGTGGGCTTATTGCTAATAGTGGTCTTTCCTATTTTTATTCCTACCATGATAGGCCTATTGATCGTGGGAATGGGAGTGTCTTCCGTGATACCGTTGGTGTATAGTTTGGCGGGCAAGTCTAAGCAATTGTCCCCTGGTATTGCCCTGGCCTCAGTGTCTACTTTTGGCTTTCTAGGCTTTCTATTGGGGCCGCCATTAATCGGATTAATTGCAGGTGCTTCCAGTTTAAGAGTATCATTCATTTTGTTAACATTCCTGGGTTTAACTATAGCCTATTTTTCTAAAAGGTTTTAGAACTAACCAGATGGTATAATATGTGCATCTTTTTTTATCAAACAGTACGCTGTGCGATTGATTTGGTGAAAAAAGTGCCTTAATAATCACTTAGAGGAGTTATAGGAATAAGAAAAGTTTATTCAACCTAAACTTAAACTTAAAACGAACTAACAATAAGCTATTCTTCGCCACAGCTATGTGCATATAATTACACACATAAATACAGGGCGTTTATGAAAAAGCTTATACTATTATCTATTGCAGCATTACTGGTGGTATGGAGGTGCAGCAAACCAGATAATGCCAATGAAACCAACATACCTACTACCAAATACGCTTCGGCTAACAATGCTTCATTATTAGATATTTCAGAAGTTAGCTGGAATACATTTTCTTCCAAAGACTTTCATTTTGATATGCCTTACCCTGAAGGCTGGAAAGTGGCAGAGTTTAAGACTACACAAGGTGCACCTGTAATTAACGTTTACAATACTGCCTATGAGCGAGTTTCTACTCCTCCGTTTGATATCGTAGAGCATCCTGAGATATCTTTCATGTCCATTCATCCACAAGGAAATCATAAGCCTGATCCTTTAGGCACCAAGTTGAGCTTACAAGAGTGGACTAATAGCCTGGCTTCTGATTTTAAAATTGACGAAGCAGCTTCTATGGTTTATACATTGAATGACGGGCAGGTTTGGGCTTATTTGTTAAAGCCTGAAAATCCTCCGGTAGGCTGGAATAAAGATGGTTTTATATTTATTCACCTCGGAGTAGATGATTTTAGTGCCAGATGCTTCGATGCTGAGGGTAAACCTAAGCCATTAGAGGAGTGCAGCCTGGCCAGTGGTGATAAGTTAAGCAGATATGGAAAGGTTAGAGGGGATGATGCCAAGATATTCAAGCATGCCTTGCAATCTTTTTACTTCTTTGGGAAAAGAGATAAAAGAGTTGATATAGATCAGTTGATAAGAATAGAATCTCCTAAGCCAGATGAAAAGATTACGTCTCCTGTCACTATCAAAGGAAAGGCGAGAGGCTATTGGTTTAATGAAGGTAGTTTTCCGGTACAGCTTAAAAATGACAACTTAAAGGTTTTGCTTCAAAAGCCTGTAGCTGCTAAAGGAGATTGGATGACAAAAGGCTGGGTTTCTTTTGAAATGACTATTGAATATGATCAGCCGGCCGGGCAAAAGGGATCTATTGTCTTTCAGAAAGCAAACCCATCGGGCCTGGCAGAGAATGATAGACAGTATTCACTGCCAGTAACTTTCAAGTGATGACTACATATTCTGTAAATCACTGTTATCTGCAGATGATCTGATAAGTTGTAAATTTTCTTCAGTATCCCACTCCCGCGCACCCGTTTCACTAAAGGCGAGCTGCCCACTTTCAGATATGATAAAGGTAGTAGGAAGGCCCTTAACGTCTAGCTGATCCAAGGGCATGTCTAATTTTGCAAACGCCAAATTAAATTCATGATTATCCAGAAACTTGCGAATTTGACCTTTCGGCTCGTTGGAAACTAATAGAAAGGCGACATCATCATCTTGCAATTTTTGCTGGGCTCTTTCTATTGAAGGCATTTCTTTGAGGCATGGTGCACACCAGGTAGCCCAAAAATTGATTACCAAGGTTTTGCCTTTGTAGGTGGTCAGGTCTATGTTCTCTCCTTCTAATGTTTTAAGTTTTATGCCTTGCAGCACATTCGTAGGTTCCGATTCTGAGGTTTCTGAAGATGGCCCTGTGCAGCTGAATAGTAGGGTAGAAGTAAGAAAGATGAATATATAAAAGTATGATTTCATAAGTGTACCTGATTTATTTTTTACAACAAATTAGGTACACTTTAGTTAAAATTACTTCAGATTGATCACCACAGATTTTAGAATAGAAGTTTCCTGATCAGCACTTTTTCCTACGTACGCAATTTCCTCTAAATCAGGGAAATACTTATAAACTACAGCCCCTCGGAGATCATATACGTCAGAGTCTGATAGGTTAGTTTTCTTGGCTTCCATGGCCTCTAAGTCCAGCTTCACAATGATGCCGTAAGAGTCTTTTCCATTATTTTCTCTTCCGATCAGAAATGCCTTTTTACCACTGTCCTGAATAAGCTTGAATTTGGTGATCTCATCCTCGGCTTTCTTGCCTCCTTTAGGTACTACATACACATGCACCAGATTACCTGTTTTGTCAATTTGCACAAATACGGTAGATAAGTACTTGTTCTTTTTCGGTAGCATGGTCACCGCAGTGTTTTGGTTGGATGCCTGGCTTTGGTCACTTACTTCTTCGTAGCTTTCTCCGTGGATAATTAAGTCGCCATTAGATAACTCATAATGACTGATAGGATAGAACCTTCGGGCATAATTACTGGTAATACCGGCATCAAAATCACCGGATACTTTTTTCTTAAAGTAATCAAAGTTATAGTGTTGCGTGCCTGCCAAACCAGTTTTATTGAAGGTCAAAATACTATAACCAGGCTCATCGCTGCCTACGGCTTTACCAAATACGTAGATGTTTTCTCCTTCTTTAAATGCTGAAAATGGGGTAAATGATCTCTTTTCTGTACCGTACTTAAAGTCTCCATCGAATAAAGCATTACCGTCCTTGTCTAAAACCACGGCATGATAGTTCGTCTTGTCAGGGTCATTACTCTTTTTACCTACACCGAAAGCCCGGCCGTAAAGCAATATTGCTCCTTCTTCAAAGTTGGTGAGTGTATCTTTAGACGTCTCTTTCAGGTTAGAAGCAAATATGAGTGATTTAGGATATTCTGTTTTAACATCTACCTTATTCACTACTTTACCCTCAGCATCCAGTGTGTAAACTCTCTTGTTCATAAAGCCGAACAGTTTATCACCCTTTAGGTTCAGCACTGTCGGGATCATGTACAATCTTCTTCTGTTATCAAAAAGGTATTGTGCATCCGTTCTAATCAGATAATCATCATCCAACTCAGGCTTTGCTGTATTGCTCTTTGTTTCACCTTTTACCAGATCAGTGTATTCTTCATCAGAGGTATATTCAATGAGTTTTTCAATTAGTGTAAAGCCTTTGAAAGTCGGGGCCACACTCATTTGATATACCTTATCACTCTTTACATCATTTTTAAATGCTGATGGATATTCCTCTTTTAATTCTGAAAAGGGAACATCAGTTTCTGAACTGGTCACAGTAGTTTTGGTGCGCGGATCTTCACCTTCATACTGCTTGCCGCCCATATCATAATGAGAAATGGTTTGCAGGTTAATGGGCTTGTCCACTATTTCAGGATCACCTTCTGCAGGCAGATGGGCTACATAAACGAAGGGTACATATTTATTACCATTAGCAAAAGAGGTTTTTTTGCCCTCTTTAGAAACATAGAGCGTAAGTGCTCTCCATTTCTGCCCATATAAGGATAGTTGTTCACTATTAGGGTCATATTCTAAATCTCGGTAAACGAAAAAGCTGGTTGGGTCTTCGTCCAGTTCCAGAGCATAAGTATGAGCTATTTGCTGCCCGTACATGATGGTGGTGGCAAATAGAAAAATTGTGGATAATGTTAATCTTTTCATAGTAAAAAATGTATGGTTATAGCACTATGAAATTATAATATATAGCCGCTTAAAAAAATTGACCCAATACATAACCTTACATCAACTCAAAAAATAGTTTTTACTCTTTTTCACAATTATTTTAGTTAAAAAGCTGTTATTGATAGAGATTTCTGAATTTATACACTAGATTTATCCTTTAAGATTGAAGATCATGAAGAGAATTACATTATCACTTTTATTGGCTGGTATCATTGCAGTATCTTGTAGTAAGCAGGAGAATGAATCTGCGGACCAGAAGTATACAGGTAGAGAGGTAACTTACAGTTTATATCAGGCATCTGATTATCCTACTTCAGGTAAAATAGTCTTTAAGGAGCTTACAGGTGGTAAGGTAGAGGTTGATGTTCAACTATCTGGTACCGAGGGAGATGCCACTCATCCGGTGCATTTGCATTATGGTAATTTGCAGACGGTGGATGCCGGTATAGCGGCTAACTTTAATGATGTAAAAGCCAGCACTGGCCTTAGCGAAACTGTAGTGACTAACTTTAATGATGATACTCCTCTAACATTTGAAAAGATCGAAAATTTTGATGGTTCAGTTAAGGTTCATTTGGCTGCCACTGGCCCTGGTGAAGAGGTGATTTTAGCTGCAGGTAACATAGGCACTAATAAGGACCTGGATTCTGGTAGAGAAGGAAGAGTATCTGTTACTGTTTGTAAAAGCGAATAACTTACTTCGGCTTAGACAAAATCTTAAAATTACAATTCAGGCTTACTAAGAAAGCTTTCAATCCATCACCCCGTTGATAATGTGCCCCTCTGAGCTCGATTCCTTTGAGCATAGATAACTTGTTTTTACTCAGTTTCATTCTGCTGATGCCATACAAAGGTGAGTAATAAATGCCCATGCCTACTTTATGGCTGTTGAAAGCAGATAGATCATAATCCGAAGTATAATATGCTGCAGTAATGTTATGCATCTGATAAGGTGCAAAGAAATCTGCTTTGGTCTGGGTATAAAAGCGGTAAAAGGGACTCAAAGTGAGCCAATTAGTCACCGAAATAGGAAGCTCAATATTGGCTGTATGCGCAGTTATACCAAAGTTGTCTGCATAAAATCGATAGTATAATCTGCTTATAATCAGATCACTTAAATAATAATTAATCCTTAAACCCACAGGGTACTTCCAACGGCTATCTGGGAATTTCTCAATCTTGGGCATATTTTCATCCTTAAAATACACACGGTGAAAAGGGGTAGATAGTAATCCTGATTGATAAACCAAATCAAATAGTAGTGAGGCTTGTAGCTTTTGATTGATCACTTGAGAATAAGTGGCTGATAGAGCGTATGAGTTTCGCTTGTTGGTAGTAATCACAGCATTATCGGTACCTCTAATTTCTTCAGGAAAAATAGGTAGCCATGAATCAAAATATGCGCTGGCAGCCAGGTTGAGCGTCTGATTCTGGTCCGATGAGGAGGCAGACCAGCCGCCTTTTAAATATGTAGATATATAATCTGTTTCAGTGGAGCCGCCAGCACTCACAGAGTATTGATGAGTAGGGGTGTAATCTTTGTTGTAGCCAATTTCAAATGAGGCCCTTACATCTTCTTTTGAGGCCGAAGAAATTCTGCTATCTATATTATCCGTTGAGGCTGAGCTATATACATTTACGTGAGTATGAAAGAAAATATCGCTGATAGAATCCAAAGGTATATTAATGCTGATCTCGCTGGCCCTGTCTTGCAACTCCTGAGTGCCGATTCCACCCGTTACCGCAGCATGATCGCCATCTTGAGAATAATAATTGAGTAGAAAGTTTACATCTATTTCTTTTGCTTCTTCCTGAGCCAGAAGTGGGGTAGCCAGAAGAAAACAGATCAAAGCAAACAGATATTTGATTTTATAAAACATTAAACCTAACTCCGAATAAGAATGATAAATTTTTGATAAGGTGCTTTGTATCTCCAGCATTTTCAGGCCTGATGTTCATAGATACGTATTGAAATTGAAGGTGAAGTTTGCTTCGTGGGCTCAATCCAAGTTCATTCGATAGGCCTAATTTAAAGTAGGTCTTTTTGTCTTCGAGGTCATCATCCACATATTCGGCAGAGGTGTTAAAGCAGCCAAAGGCTAGAGCAGGTCCGAGCCGATAGTTCTTGCTATGAATAAGGTATAGTTCTGTGGTGGCATAAATAAAGTTAAAGTTGATTGGGCCATCTGAAACGTAATATTTGTTTCTACTGGCATTATCATTATAAGCGATGAGTTCATCTTCATCCAGCCAGCTATGGTTTACACCTACGCCTATGTTCCATGATTTAGAAATATTGTAATAAGCAGTGAAGCCTACATCAAAATTAGCGATGTAGTGAGAGCGATCCCATTGCTGAATATTGGCTTTGTCATATACCCACCAGCCTGCACCCAAAGAAAAATTGGGTTCCAATGTTAATTTATGAGTTTTCATGTCCTGACTCCTCGAGGTATGAAAAAAGCCAATAAGAAGCAGTAATGCACAGATATGTCTCATGAACGCCAAGCTACGAGATAGTGGGTAATTGTTTACGGGCTGGAAATTAACAAATTATGAAGTAGTGCAGAAACTTTAATTACATAATAACCATTGTACGTTGAAATAACATAAGAAAATAACTATATTAATATTATATGATACCTAAAGAAATCTTTGAAGACTTATCCTTAAATGATCGCTCAGCCTTGCTGAGCAGGGAAGGTATCTTTCTGAAGGAGTGCCAGCACTTCGAAAAATTGTTAAGACTTAATAGGCTCGGAGCCTATTTGGTGGAGGCATGCTATAACTCTAGCCTGGAGCTAATACAGTTGGAAATCATTCCATTAGAATCAGCAGTATTATTCTATGGCATTAAGAAGAACATTCTGGATGATGTACTATTAGAGTACGAAATAGCGAACAATAAGGCCGCCTGCTAGCCATATATATGAGACAATAGCCAACACTTTAAGTACCCCTTCTAGCTTACCTTTATCTGCCATAGCATGTCCGTGATGATGACCTTCCATATCCATGTTTTTAGGTTTTTTAGTTTTGAACCAAATTAATAAACCAGATATGGCTAAAAAGGCCATGTTTAAGAAAAAGGTATAGTTAATTTGAAAATGTTCCTGATCTTGCATGCCCTTGCCACTTTGGTTTTCGGGTAACATGTCCAGGAAGTTAAATCCATAATGCAGTAGGAGAGAGGTTCCAATCAAGGCAATAAGCAACGTGATGAGTATATAAAAGGCCATTTTCCATCCATAGTATTTAGCATTTATTCTGAGCACAGGAAATACTACTAAATCACTGAAGATGAAAGCCATAACCCCTGCGAAGCTCACACCATTGGAATAAAGAAGAGAAGCCAATGGAATATTTCCCATAGAACCGATAAAGGTCATAAAAGCTGCTAATGGACCAACTATAATGTGTTCCATAATTTGCAGAAAGCTTAAGTCCTGATTGCCACTGCCAGTGCCGATAAAGAGTGTTTGAAAGAAAGATTTAGGAACAAATGCTGCAATGATACCAGCGATAGTAAAACCAATGGTTACATCTTTCCAAACCATTTTCCATTCCATCAAATACTGCATACCCACTTTATGCCAGCCTTTGAAAGTCTTTATCTCTTTCCTCCAGTTCGGTTGCTCCATCTCATGTTCGTCGTCTTCTTGCTTGAAACGCTCTCTCACCTTTTTGATCAGCTTTTGCGGTTTGGTGATTTTGATGAATATCCAGGAAATAAGGATCAGTAATATGCCACCAACGTATTCTCCAACAATGAACTGCCAGGAAAGAAATATGCCAATCACAATACCTAGTTCAATGACTAAATTTGTAGAGGCTAGCAAGAAAGCTATGGAAGGAATAAAGCCTGCACCTTTTTTAAATAAGGATTTAGTGGTGGCCAGGGCGGCAAAACTGCATGAGCTACTTATGAATCCGAAAAATGTGGCTAGTCCTACTTCCTTTGCACCCGCACTACCCATTGACTTTTTCATTCTGTCTTGGGTAACGAAGACCTGGATCATGCTACTAACAATGTATCCTAAAGCAAAGGCCCAAAGTGCTGACCAAAAAAAGCCTACTGCTGTGTTAGCAGATTCGCCCCATTTTTCTAAAAATCCTGACATAATAAATGAATAAAGCTTAAATACATCAAGCTTCTATATTATGATATAGAAGCTTTTGGTTAAGAGAAATATATGTGGATTATGCTGCAGCTACTGAAAGAAACTCTTCGCAAGCTTCTGCACATGCTTCACATTTTTCTGCGCATGTTTGGCAGTGATCGTGGTCATGCTTTCTGCATTCTGCGGCACAGTCTTTACAAACTTTTAAGCAAAGCTTTATGGCAGCTTCAGTATATTCTGATTTCCTCGATATATAAGCGGAGGTTAGGGAGCAAATGGTAGCACAGTCTCTGTCTGTTCTTATACACTTGATCATCATCTTCACATTATCTTCTTTAAGGCATGCATCTGCACAGTTATCACATGCTACTATACACTCTGATAATTTTGATAATAATTCGGTATTCATATCCTTGATTAGTTAAATTCTTATTTTATAAACAACTGATTTTGAATTTACAAGGAGCGTGCCTGAATTGGAATTGATATTCTAAAAGCCATTTTCAGCCAATTACAATAAAGTACTAGGTAAGAAATTCCACAGTAGGGGAAGGACATTCTGCACGCCATAAAAAAAAGCTGCCCTGAATGGGCAGCTTCCTTGACTATACTCGGTGGACGATTATAGTTTTACCAGTTCTACTGGTATGTTATATTTAGATACCAGGTCTTTAGTGAATTTCATGGTACCATGTGGAACGAATATTTGAAATATTCCATCACGGATGCTGGCCATAGTGGCTAGCAACTTCCATTTATTCACTAACTTTTGAGTATCTTTTACTTTGTTCGATAATTCAAAATAGGCCTTTCTCCCAGATTTGCTATCAGCAGTAATATCCGGAACAAAAACATCTTTATTGTTTTGATTAACTAGTTTACCTGGAGTCTCCAGCTCTGGTAGATCTGCCTTGATGTTTTCAAAACCAAGGTTTTCAATCTTGTCTACTACCATTTCTAGTCTTTCCTGATATTCTGTTTTTTCTCTGTTTTCTTTTAGCATAAAGTCTGTTTTTTGTTCGCACTCTTATCTATATATAACAAAAAAATGTCGGAAAATCAAGTTTTACGCTATATTTCTCAGATTTCGAGCCTATTTGATCTCAAAAACAGCTCTCATTTCGCTTTTAATTTTAATAGTCTTCACATCCAGATCCGACTGATAACTTGGCGCTGCTTCCATAGCAACATTAGATACTGATCTGTACATAGGTGCAGCATAATTTTGCTCTATTTCATTGATCTCTAAAGCTTGGCCCAGTTGCTCTCCTATACCCTCAAGCATAAATTTAGCTTTGTCCTTGGCTGCCTGTAAGGCCTTTAGCTTAAGCTCCATTCTATACTCTTCAATTTTAGAATGTGATAGTCTGTCTATATTCATACTATTAATGCCTTCAGGATCGAGCTTCTCTACCAGGTTGTTGATCATTTTCACATTGTTCATTTTTATGATGAAGCTTTTAGTGGCCAGAAACTCATCGGCTTTGTTCTTTCTGTAATTCCAGTTATAACCATAAATATTGTCCACTTGAAGATCCTCCGCTTTAATGCCCACTTCTTTGATGGCCTTCACCAGTTGAGATTCTAGCTTGTCCATGTGTACGATCTTAGATCCATCTTTATACTCTTTTAAAGCTACTTTAAGATATATCTCATCAGGTATGATTTCGCGTTCGGCACTCCCAGTCACCTCTATTTTTTTGATCAGCGGGTTGGTGCTACTTACCAATTGTTGAGCTGAGGCACTGAGGGTTATAATGAATAAAAAGGCTATTGTTGATAGTCGTTTCATGAGTCTTAATTTTAGTTTGTTAGGTTGATGCATAAGCAAATAGAATTCCATAAATAAAAAACTTACCATTGAAGCTTAACAGGCTTATTTTGATCTGCCGATTCATAGATGGCTGTAATGATTTTCATGTCTCGCATGCCCATTTCACCCGGCACCCTGGTTGGTTTGTTTTGGGCAACGCATAGGGCGAAATCATCCATTTGTAAGGCCTGTTGATTCACTTCGGGGAAGTCCATTTTACCTTCGCTGGTTTCGCCGCTTATACCGCCATAGGCATAGGCGGGTTGCAATTTCCACCAGCCATTCTCAGCTTCTCCATTTAAGAAATTACCGCTATCCTGATAGCTGGTAGTTCCTTGGGCCACCGAGCCATTAGCAAACTTTAAAGTAAAGTCAATAGACTCTTCTACATCTTTAAATATTTCTGGTTTAGTGATCTTGCCGTATTGAGCACTCACCTCTATCGGGTTTTGCCCCATGGTGTAGAGCGCACCTTGCACTACATAAATACCGACATCCATCAATGGCCCGCCGCCAGACATTTTATGATGAACACGCCAGCGTTTAGGGTCATTTAAATGAAAACTGTGGGCGCCGCTAATGTTCTTCACTGCTCCAAGCTTCTCCTGCTGTCCTAATTCCGCTACTTTAAGGTTGTAGGGCTCGAAATGCAATCTGTAGCCTATGGAGAGCTGAACATTATTTTCTTTACAGGCCGCAATCATGTCTTCACATTCTTTCACGGAAACCGCCATGGGCTTCTCACAAATTACATGCTTACCGGCTTTGGCTGCCCTGATGGTATATTCGGCATGCATAGAGTTAGGAAGTACTACATAAACGATGTCTATATCATCGTTTTTAGCCAGCTGGTCATAATTGTCATAGTTATATACGTTGGCTTGTGGGATGTTGTGCTTTTTCATCCATTCTTCAGCTTTGGAAGGCGTGCCAGTAACTATACCAGCCAAATGACAATTTTTAGTTTCCTGAAGCGCCGGAAGTAACTGGCCGGTAGCATAGCTGCCCAGACCTACTAGGGCAACGCCAAGGCTCTCTTTCTTAGGTTTTTCATTGGCTTTTCTTTGCGGCTTATTGCAGGACATCAAAACGGAAGAGCCGAGTGATAAGCCACTTACAGCCAAGGTGCTATTGATAAGAAATTTCCTTCTAGGTTGATTTTTAGGTTTCATAGTAATAGGTGGTTAGGTAGATTGTATTTTTAGTGAACGGTGGGTAAATCTATTTGTTTATTTTGAAAACTTAATAAGGAATTACAGCGTTAATATAGCCATGGAAGCTAAAGCAAAAAAGACTCGTAAAGCAGCTCCCAAGACCAATGTGGCTGCGAAAATTCAAGACGCTTATAAAACCCATCTTTTAACCCACGGAGCTCCACCGCCTTCGGTTTTTAAATTCATGCAGGATTGGAAAATGAAAGAAGCTGACTTTTATCTCTACTATGGTTCTTTTGCTACTATAGAAAGCAAAATCTGGGAATCGTATATTGATGATACTGTTAGTGCACTTTCGAAGGATGAGGTCTATCCTGAATATTCTGTTAGAGAGAAGTTATTGGCATTTTATTACACGCTGATAGAAGCCCTGAAACAAGACAGAAGCTTCGTGCTGTTATCATTAAAATCATTACGAAAGTCACCAGAGATATCACCTGCATTTATGCGGGGCTTTAAGGCGAAGTACTTTCAGTTTGTGCAACGAATGGTGCAGGAAGGCATTGATAGTGAGGAGATTGTAAAAAGGCCATTAATATCAGAAAGGTATAAAGATGGCTTGTGGCTGCAGTTACTGTTTGTGCTCAGATTTTGGTGTAAAGATGAGAGTGCGGCTTTTGCTAATACAGATGCTGCTATTGAAAAGTCAGTGAACCTTTCCTTTGAACTTATGGGCAGAGGTCCGCTGGATATAATGGTTGATTTTGCAAAATTTATTTACCAGACAAGATAGAAGAAGTTGGATGAAAGAGCAGATTAGTATTCCCACCTCCAAGGTGCAGCGTGCCAGTAAGTTTATTAAAACAGGGGCGAAGGTAGGAGGTAATTACATTAAGCATTATAGTAAAAAATTATTCGATAAAGACCTTTCCAGTGATGAACTACATCTGGAGAATGCAGCAGATATTTATGAATCGCTGAGCGAACTGAAAGGCGGAGCTTTGAAGGTAGCTCAGATGCTCAGCATGGATCGTAATGTGCTGCCTACAGCTTATCAGGATAAGTTTTCTATGTCGCAGTATAGCGCGCCGCCGCTGTCGTATCCATTGGTGGTGAAGACTTTTCAGAACTACCTGGGTAAGTCACCAGATAAGATATTTGATTCATTCACAAGGTCTGCAGTAAATGCGGCCTCCATTGGTCAGGTGCATAGGGCTACCTTGAAGGGAAAAAAGCTGGCAGTGAAAGTACAATATCCTGGCGTAGCTGATTCTATAAGTTCTGACTTGAAAATTGTTAGACCTATTGCTGGTAAAATGTTCAAGATCAGCCCTGTAGAGCTGGAGCAATATATTGAAGAGGTAGAATCCAAGCTTATTGAAGAAACTGATTATACTTTAGAGCTGCAACGCTCTCAGGAGATAACAGAAAAGTGTGAGCATCTGGATAACATCATTTTTCCAAAATACTACCCTGAGTTATCTTGTGAGCGAATTTTGGTAATGGACTGGCTGGACGGTGATCACTTGAAAGATTGGATTGCCTTTGGGCCCACACAGGCACAAAGAAATAAGATCGGCCAGACGCTCTGGGATTTTTATGAATATCAGATTCATGAATTAAAACAAGTACACGCTGATCCTCATCCGGGTAACTTTATCATTTCTGGTGACAACAGAGTAGGGATTATAGACTTTGGTTGTGTAAAGGTGATACCTGATGAATTCTATGAGAAGTACTTCCAGCTCATGCGCAGTGATGTGTTGAATAAGGATTATGATCTTGAAAAACTGTTTTTAGATCTTGGTTTCTTAGCTAAGACTGATACAGCAGAAGAAAAGGCTTTCTTTATGAAAGTGTTCGTGGAGTTGATAGACCTGTTGGGTAAACCTTTCCGATCAGAAGAATTTGACTTTGGAGATGATGAATACTTCCGACAGATATTTGAGCTGGGTGACCGTATGGGTAGAATGAAAGAAATACGTAATTCTAAAACGGCCAGAGGAAATAAGCACGGTCTTTACATTAACCGTACTTATTTTGGATTGTATAATCTATTGAATAACCTCGGAGCTAAGATTAAAACAGGTAAGTAATTATCTTACCTGTTTAAAGCTTAAATGCAAGGCCTTTTCTAAGTATCTAAGTTGCTTTACTTCAGGGGTAGTGATTATAGCTAGTGAAACGCCATTCTTACCAGCTCTTGCCGTACGACCGCTTCTATGGGTGTAATACTCATCTTTATCAGGCAATTGATAATGAACAACAAACGAAAGGTCCGCAATATCAATTCCTCTGGCTGCCAGATCAGTAGCTATGAGTAATTGTAAGCTTTCATTTTTGAATGCTCGCATTACCTTATCTCTTTCCTTTTGTAGAAGGTCGCCATGAATAGCATCAGCTGATACATTCTTGGCTATCAATTGCTTAGCAAGAGTTTTTGTTGCGGCTTTAGTCTTACAGAAGATCACACCTCTATTGTCTTTTTGGCTTTTAATAAATTCTAAAAGCACCTGCAGTTTATCAGCCTCCTGAGTGATCACAAATAGGTGATCTATATTTTTATTAACAACTTCCTTCTTGTTTACCTCAATACGATGCGCATCTGGCGACATGTGTTGATTCACGATCTGGCGAATTTCATGCGGCATAGTGGCAGAGAAAAGCCATTTGTTTTTAGCTCCACTTAAAAATTCAAGGATTTGGTCAAGTTCCTTCTTGAATCCCATGCTCAGCATTTCATCAGCCTCGTCTAGTACTACGGTCTTAACGTGCGATAGATCAACGGCCTTTTTCTTTACAAGATCAATCAAACGACCAGGTGTGGCTACCAGGATGTGAGTTGGTCTTTGAAGAGCAGCGATCTGACGGTCAATTTGAGCTCCACCATATACGGCTTCTGTAAAAATCTTTTCAGTGTATTTAGTGAATTTGAAAAGCTGCTTGGCTACCTGCTGTCCTAATTCACGAGTAGGGCATAGGATAAGAGCCTGAATCACTTTCTTGGAGGGATCTACTTTTTCGAGTAAAGGCAATCCATAGGCGGCAGTCTTTCCTGTGCCTGTTTGTGCCTGGCCTACAAGATCAGTGTCATGAGCAAGTAGAATAGGTATAACTTCACTTTGAATACGTGAAGGGGTGATGATTTTTAATTCAGAAAGGCCTTTGATCAAATTTTGATTAATGCCTAGTTCTTTGAAAGTTGTCAAAATATTTACTTCAAATGGTTAAGCTGCAAAGGTAGTGATATTAGCAAGGTGTTTTAATCTTTCATTAATTTATTCACTGGGCTAACGGAGTTAATTTTTAAGGTCTGAAGATTCTTGCTGCCCAGTCGTGCGGATGCCAATGGAGTTAATTTTGTAGCTCTGCTTGAATAATGTAGTAGATTGTTCTACCTTCAGAATGGTTTTTGATGCTATTTGAGTCCCATAGAAATAAGGCGGGTATAATAATCTATCATTCAGATGAAATTAATAGGATTATTATTGATCTTGCTCCATGCCTCATTATGTCTTTCACAATCAGTGGAAGAAAAAGAAAAGCCAAAGCTCACGTTTACAGGAGACTTTCGATTTAGAATAGAACAAGATTGGGATTCCCGGAAGTCTGACGGTACCTACCGTGATGACAGATCCCGATTGCGTTATAGGCTACGCTTCGGTGCCAATTATGAGTATAACCATTGGGCCTCCTTTGGTATGCGCCTGCGTACTGGCACTATGAGCAATCAGCAAGACCCTCATCTTACCCTGGGCGCCGGCGCGCAGGAATTTGACATTGTTCCTATTGGGTTGGAGAAGCTTTTTTTTAAGGCAAATTATAGAAATTTTTCAGCTTGGCTGGGTAAAAATACATTTCCCTTTGAGAAGCAAAATGAATTGTTTTGGAGCGATAATGTATATCCGGAAGGAGTAACCATAAGCGGTAAATTTAAAGATGTGTTAGGGTTTGTACCGGCCCTTACTATAAATACAGGTCATTTCATTATGCGCTCCTCTGGCAGATCATTTTCGGAGGATGGTTATTTCGAAGGCGTTCAGCTTGTAGCCACGGCTCTGTCTCAAAAAATAAAGGTTTTTCCAGGATTTTATTACTTTCATCAAATACCGGTAGTGCCTGATGAGGCTGATCCTCAGCTGATTAACTATTCCATTTTTCATGTTGGCCTCAGCTATAAACTGCTGACTAATCCTGCGCTCAGTCTGGAAATGGACTACTATGATAACTTACAGCATTATCACAAGCAAGACTCTTTGCCCATGGGTTTGGTAGATGATAAGGAGGGAATAGTCATAGGAGTGCTTTTGGGACAGTTTCAGCATAAAGGTGATTTTACCCTCAGAGCCTACTATACTTGCCTTCAAAGATTTTCTGCAGTTGATTACATGGCCCAAAATGATTGGGTAAGATGGGATTATTCTAATTATAACTCTCCGGCCGGTAGGCTCACCAATTTTCAGGGGCTCGAGATCATGGCTGGTTATGTGGTGGCAGATAGGCTTAAGCTAAAGATGAGATATTTCAATGTGAAGCAGCTTGTAGAGTATGGACCTCATAGAGAGAATGGTCAGCGCGTAAGATTAGACCTGGATATAGGATTTAATTAAATCGGTTTAATAAGCTGTGTTGATATATTTTAATATTTTCTTCTTAAAATTTTTAACAATCGATTGCGTAATATTTTTAATGTTTATAAATTCATTATTGAATTAAGGTTAAAAATTAGCCTTTCAATCGATTGTTCTTAGAACAACAGGTTGTGTAACATATTAACTATACTCGTTTTTTATGACTTAGACTCACTAATCAAAAACCATTAACACACACTAAACCCTACTACATGATGCAATCTTCTACACCTATTTTGAAGGTTGGGTATGCCAGACTTTGTATGCTCATTCTTCTGATGTCTATTGCTACTATATCCTTTGCACAAAATCCAATTACAGGTAAAATTACCGATGAGTCAGGTGCCGCACTGCCAGGAGCTTCGGTACTTATTAAAGATTCAAGCAAAGGTACCGTTACTGATATCAACGGAAATTACACTCTCACTGCAAATTCTTCCGATATTTTAATTGTCTCCTTTATAGGATATAAGGCCAGGGAAATAGCTGTGGGTTCACAAACTTCAATTAATGTTTCTCTCTCATTAGATACCCAGCAGCTTACTGAAGTAGTTGTGGTGGGCTATGGTACTCAAAAACGGGCGGATGTAACGGGTGCTATCAGTACTGTAGAGGCCGATGAATTAGCCAATTTACCAGTTCCTACCGTAGATCAGGCTTTGCAAGGTAGAGCAGCGGGTGTAACCGTGATCAACAACGGTGCTC
Organism: Fulvivirga ligni; assembly: GCF_021389935.1. Lineage (NCBI taxonomy): Bacteria > Pseudomonadati > Bacteroidota > Cytophagia > Cytophagales > Fulvivirgaceae > Fulvivirga > Fulvivirga ligni. The sequence continues at coordinate 4,482,386 of NZ_CP089979.1, read as the reverse complement.
CCGGTAACGAGCCAACAATTCGAATCAGAGGCCTTGGTACAGTGAATAATAACAATCCACTATATGTGATTGATGGTGTCATTGCTACAGGGCTCGGTGATCTGAATCCGCAGGATATTGAATCTATGCAGGTGCTTAAAGATGCTTCTACGGCAGCAGTTTATGGTGCAAAGGGCTCTAACGGAGTTATTATTGTAACTACCAAAAAGGGTAAATCTGGCAAGGTACAAGTGAGTATGAATGCCTATGCAGGTTCACAATGGAGTAACAAGCGCTTTGATCTCCTCAACAGTCAGCAGTATCTGACCTATGCCAAAGAGGCCTTTCAGTCGCCGCCCAGGGTAGCTGCTTCAGATACTATTCCTGCTTTTGCTCAGCTACTTCAAAATAATACTGATTGGCAGGACCAAATTTTTCAAAGTGGCCTGGTGCAGAACTACAGTGTTGGCGTATCAGGAGGTGGAGATAATAGCACCTTCAGGATTTCTGGTGGTTATCTCTCGCAAGAAGGAATTATCAGGTCAACGAATTATGAAAGGTATAATTTAAGAGCTAACAGCAATTTTAAACTTGGCAAACTCACGGTGGGAGAAAATGTGAATATCGCCATCTCTGAAGAAAATCCTTTAGCGGCGTCAGGTGGTAGATCTGTGATAGAACACACCATCAAAATGGCACCATATTTACCCGTTTATGACAGCAGAACCGAAGGAGGTTATCGTGGGCCTAATACCGGATTGGACGCCCAGGATGCAGAAAACCCGGTGCGAGTGCTTGAGCTAGGAAGAAGAGAGAGACGTGGAGTGGCACTTCTAGGAAATGTATTTGCAGAATTAGAGATTATTGATGGTTTAAAAGCCAGAAGCCAGGTAGGTTCTGAATATAAAACATTTGAGTATTCAAGCTTTACGCCTTCATATAACGATGACCCGGAAGGGGCAACTCACACTGTGAATTATGCTAACATCAGATTAAGTGATGGCTCTTTGTTCAGAACCACATTTACCAATAGTTTAAGTTATAGCAAGTCCATTAATAAGGTTCATAACATAGAGGTTTTAGCATTATCCGAACAGGTAAGTACAAGGACCACACTAATCAATACCTACAGTAGAAACTATATCAGTAATGACGTGGATCAGGTATCGAATACAGATTCAGATATCGGTTCTTCTGAATATAACTATTACAGATTAGGGTATTTAGGAAGAATTAACTACAACTATGATGAGCGCTATATGATTGCCGCTTCATTTAGAAGAGATGCTTCTTCCAGGTTTGCTTCTAGCAATAGATGGGGTTCTTTCCCTTCAGCTGCTATTGGTTGGAACATCAGCAAGGAGGGTTTTATGGATACCCAGGACTTTGTTAGTAATCTGAAACTGAGAGCGAGCTGGGGTAAAACGGGTAATGATAACATCCCTGATTATTCTTATTCTGCGGGTATAGTTGATGACTTCCATTATCCTATTGGAGGCAGCGATGCCTTGGGAGCCTCGCCAGCAGGTCTTGGCAATTCCAATCTTAAATGGGAAGAGACTACCATGTCTAACATAGGTCTGGATTTTGCAATTATGGACTATACCATATCAGGATCCATAGAGTATTATTCTAATCAAAGTGATGATCTTTTGATACCCAGAGTATTACCTATTTCATCAGGTTTTAACAATGGAACGGTAATAGAAAACACAGGTTCAATAGAAACGAAAGGTATTGAGATCAATTTGGGTTATAATCATACAGGCTCACAGATGGAATGGAGCGTGAATGCTAACCTTGGTACTAGTAAGAATGAGGTCCTTGATGTAGGTGAAAATGAGGCAATTGTAGGTGCCAATTTCGAAAGTGAAAACATATCATACTCTACTGTTGGTCAACCTGCTTTCCAATTTTACGGGTGGCAATTTGACGGTATTTTTGATAGTGATGCTGAGGCAAACTCATATATGCAGGGCTCTCAGTATAACAATTTAAATGCCCGCGGAGGTGATTTTAGGATTGTAGATACCAATAACGATGGTAGAATTACGGCAGATGATAGAACAATTATCGGCAATCCATTTCCAACTTTAACCTATGGGCTCAGCGCCAATCTAAACTATAAAGGATTTGATGTTAGCCTTTTCTTTAATGGAATGTATGGTAATGACATTTATAATACCAACATCTATGACCTTGAAGGCATGCCTCGCCTGTTTAATGCTGGAACAGGTGTGCTCGATAGATGGACTCCGGAAAATAACACAGCCGACGAAGTGCCAAGAGCAGGTGGAGCAGGCACTAACGTTCAGGTGTCTAGCAGGTTTGTAGAAGACGGTTCATATACAAGGTTGAGAAACATTACTCTGGGGTATAATCTACTGAAGACCTTCAAAATCCAAGGTATGTCAAAGTTTAGGGTGTATGTCACCGGCATGAACTTATTGACCTTCACTAATTATTCAGGTCTTGATCCTGAAGTGGGTGCTTCCAACGATATAGAGACCAATGAGGCCCCGGCACCCATCGGAGCGGTGGCTACAGATGGTAACGGTCAGCCTATCACCAACTTTGAAAATGGTATAGACAGAGGAAATTATCCCGCACCAAAGTCGATTGTAGTCGGAATTGAAATCACTCTTTAAACCCAACGAATCACAATGAAAACGTTAAAATATTCAATAATATTCATCCTTTGCATTGGGGTGGTGGGGTCGTGTAACACAGACGAGCTTGAACAGGTAAACCCCAATCAATTGTCCTTGGAAACCTTTTTGGTCACTCCATCACAAGTGCAGGCTGCAGTGAATGCCGCCTATGCAAACATGCAGACTCGCGGTCTTTATTCCAGGCATATGTTTTTTGCTATGGACAATATGGGACATGATAATGACCATGCGAATAACCCACAGTTAGAAGCAGATAAGCTTCAATATTTAAGGTTCACTTTTGATGCCACCCACGGAGCCATCCGGGCTTTTTGGGAAAGCTGCTACAAAGGCATAGCCAAGACGAATTACGTGCTCAATAATAAAGAGAAAATTAACGCTGTTGAAGGCCTGGCAGAGGCTGACAGAGATAGGATATATGGAGAAGCTATGTTTCTTCGAGCGTTCTATTATTTCTTAATTGTAACAAGATTTGGAGATGCCCCTTTGATCACAACCATACCCGAAGGTGGTGACGGTTTCGGTAAAAGCCCTAAGGCTTCCATTTATGAGCAAATTTCCGCTGATCTTAATGCGGCTGCTTTAGTTCTTCCTACTGAGGAGGATGGTACATATGAGCCGGGAAGAGCTACCAAAGGAGCGGCTTATGCTCTTCTGGGTAAGGCCTTGCTATATCAGGGAACTGACTATACAGCTGCAAAAAATGCTTTTGAAAAGGTATATGGAAAGTATGCTCTGGTAGATAATTATGAGGAGAATTTTCAGGAGGAGACGGAGCATAACAGTGAATCTATCTTTGAAGTAGAGTATGACGAAACACTGGGAACTAGTGCGCAGTGGAATTCTGATGCCAATGGCGTAGGATTGAACGAGTCAACTTTTAGAGGTCAGGAATACGGATTTAATGATTGGTTCAATGTGTACCCGTCAAGTGATCTGGTTAGCGAATATGAAGATGGTGATGTCAGAAAAGCCCAGACTTTCTATTTTAATGGTGATACTTTTTCTGGGGGCACAGTGAGTCTTCCTTCTTATGATAATACCGATGATGGTATTGAAAATCCTGTTCAAAGACCACAGGCCTGGAGGAAATATCAGAATTATTACAAGCGTGCTAATGAGCAAACTAACTCTAGTATCAACTTCAGGGTAATAAGATATGCCGATGTACTCTTGATGATGGCCGAGGTAGAAAACGAGCTTGGAAATATAGGACCAGCGGTAGATTACATGAATGAAGTGCGTGAAAGAGCAGGGATGCCTTATTACGGCACTACAGAGATGAATGATGCAGGCTATCCGGTTTCAACCAAAGAGGAAGTATTTAATGCTTTGGTGCATGAAAGAAGGGTAGAGCTAGCTGGTGAACAAGCACGCTTCCCTGATTTGGTGAGATGGGGGCTGGCCGAGCAGGAGCTGGGGCAGTTTGGATTTTCTTCTAACAAGAATGAAGTTTTCCCTATTCCGCAGGCAGAGATTAATTCGAATAATGCTCTGACCAACGCAGATCAAAATCAGGGCTATTAGTTTTTCATTTCTTAGTGAGGCTGTATCATTATACTTTTTGTTCTGGTATAGCCTCACTTTATATCCTCACCCAAAACTTGCCTACTAATGGTTAATCGTCTCGCATTCAAGTATATACTGGTTTTAATGGTGCTGGCCAGTGCACTTACCAGCTGTAATGATCATGCTAAAACTGAGCAGCATTCTTCCTCTCAAACGCTTTTTCAAAAAGTATCCAGCGATCATTCCAACATCACTTTTGCCAACCAGCTCACCGAAACAGATACCTTTAATTATTTCAATTATCCATACATCTACATGGGTGGTGGTGTGGCTGTAGCTGATTTTAATAATGATGAGTTGCCAGATATTTACTTCACCGGAAACATGGTAGAAAATAAGCTGTATCTGAATAAAGGAGGTCTAAAATTTGAAGATATAAGTCAGGCTTCAGGTACCGTGGGTGATGGTAGTTGGATGCACGGCATCACCATTTGTGATATCAATAATGACGGTTGGAAAGATATTTACATCAGCATAAGTGGCAGACAAGGCCAGTGTCGTAATCAACTGTTCGTGAATCAAGGTGTGAATGACCAGGGAATTCCTGTTTTTAAAGAAGAGGCGGCAAAATATGGAATTGATGATCCCGGGCATAGTACGCAGGCCACTTTCTTCGATTATGATAATGATGGTGACCAGGATTTATATGTTGCAAACTACCCAATAACAGACTTTAAAACACCATCTTTTTATTATAGCGAAATGATTAAGCATCCTAAAATGGACCTGTCTGATCATTTGTATCGAAATAACGGAGATGGCTCTTTCACTAATGTTACTGAAGAAGCCGGCTTACTCAGCTTCGGTTTATCTCTAAGTGCCACCATTTCAGATCTTAACAATGATGGTTACAAAGATATTTATGTATCTAACGACTTTGCCAGCCCTGATTTTTGCTACATCAATAATGGTGATGGCACCTTTAGTAACAAGAGCAAAGAGGTGACACGCCAAACCTCATATTACGGCATGGGTGCTGATATTGCCGATTTTAACAATGATGGCTTCATGGACATACTTCAGGTAGATATGACACCTGAAGGTCATAGAAGAAACAAGGAAAATATGGCAGGAATGAATATTGAAGGTTTCTATGAGCTGGTAGACCTGGGTCTGCATCATCAATATATGTATAACTCATTGCAGATGAGCCGTGGTGTTGATGACAATGGAGACCCTCAATACAGTAATATTGCCAAGCTGGCCGGGGTGTCTTCTACCGATTGGAGCTGGTCTCCCTTGTTTGCTGACTTTGATAATGACGGATTAAAAGATATTTTCATTTCTAATGGCACCCGTAGGGATATTAATAACAATGATTTCTTTAAAAAGCTGGATGCTGAGCGTGAGGTTTATTTCAAGGCCAGTACTCAGAAAAGGCAAAGTAAAGAACTTGAAAATGTACAGAAGATGCCTTCAGAGCCTATTGCCAATTATGTTTTCAAAAACAATGGTGATCTCACGTTCAGTAAACAGATGGAGGAATGGGGCTTAACGGATAAAGGCTTTTCAAATGGAGCTGTATATGCGGATCTGGATAATGATGGAGACCTGGAGTTGATTGTAAACAATATTGATGAAGAAGCCTACATCTATAAAAATAACACAAGTGAGCAAGGCGCTAATTATCTGAAGGTCAATTTTAAAGGCGCAAAGCACAACAGTTTGGGCATAGGCACTAAGGTGATGGTGTACCATGCGGGCCAAGTTCAAGTAGGAGAGCTGACTTTAACAAGAGGCTACCAGTCTTCAGTGGAGCCAATACTTTATTTCGGATTAGGAGAGAACACACAGGTTGATTCACTCATCGTAAACTGGCCAGATGGAAGGGTTCAAATGAAAAAAGCCGCGGGTTCGAACCAAATAATCACATTTGATTACAGCCAGGCAGAGAAATCAGACCAAAAATCAGCAACTAAAAACCATCTATTTGCCAAGGTTGAAAGTGAATTACCTGTCCATAAGGAGAATATGTTCAATGATTTTGATGTACAGGTTTTGTTACCTCACAAGATGTCCAACTTTGGTCCGGCTCTGGCTGTTGCGGATATTGATAATGACGGTCTGGATGATTATTATATCGGAGCGGCTTCTGGTGAAAATGGTGCTATATATAAACAAAAGGCCGATGGAAAACTGGAAAGGATTGATTTTCAGATAGATGAAGATAAAAAGTATGAGGACCTGGGAGCCAGCTTTTTCGATGCAGATGGCGATGGTGATGCAGATCTTTACATCGTGAGTGGTGGCTATGAGTTTCAAAATAAAGCATACTATCAGGATAGGTTATTCATCAATGAGCGAGGGAAATTTATTAAAGCAGAATTACCAAAAATAACAGGCAGCGGATCATGCGTGCGACCTTATGACTATGATGGTGACGGTGACCTGGATCTGTTTGTGGGTGGTAGACTTTCGCCCGGTCATTATCCTTATCCAGGAGTGAGCTATTTGTTGAGAAATGACACTAAGAATGGAAGTCCAAAATTTGAAATAGTTACTGATCAGGTTATGCCTGGTGCATCTAACCTAGGCATGGTAACAGATGCCCTCTGGAGCGATTTTAATAATGATGGTAAAACTGATCTGCTGATAGTGGGCGAGTGGATGGAATTAAAGGTCTATCTCAACAATGGAAGTAAGTTTGAAGATAAGTCATCCGATTACTTTGATCAGAATATGCATGGCTGGTGGTTTAGTATCGATGGGGCCGATTTTGACCATGATGGTGATACTGATTATGTGCTAGGTAATCTTGGTAAGAACTACAAATACCAGGCTCATGAGGGTAAGCCCTTTAAGGTTTACGCCAGTGATTTTGATCATAATGATAAGAGTGATATTGTATTAAGCTATCAGAATAGCGGTGAGGAATATCCTGTTCGTGGCAGAGGCTGTTCATCTCAGCAGATTCCAACAATAAAAGCTAAATACAAAGATTATAAGTCGTTTTCTAAGGCCAATGTTGTAGATATTTATGGTGATAAAGAATTAGAAAATTCGCTTCATTATAGCGTGGAAAGTTTCGCCAGTATTTATCTGGAAAATACCGGGAAGGGTTACAAAATTCATCATTTACCCAATGAGGCCCAATTAGCACCAATTAATGATATGGTGATTGCCGACTGGAATAATGACGGCCATGAAGACATCATAATCGCAGGCAATCTATTCTCATCTGAAGTAGAAACTCCAAGAGCTGATGCAGGCATTGGCCTGTGTCTGCTGGGCGATGGAAAGGGACATTTCCAACCCTTAACCTATCAGCAAAGTGGTATTTTCATGCCCTATGATGTAAAGCAGCTTCAAGCGACAGTCATTAATGGCAAGAAAGGCTTTGTAGCGGTAAGCAATCAGGGGCCAGTCTCAACATATACTTCACAAATAAATGCTAAGTAAGCTTCTGAGTCACTTCCTCACGGTATGATTTACCGATGGGGAGGTACATGCCGTTGAGCTCTAGCTGATTGCCATATATGGCTTTCACCATTTGCTTATTGACAATATATGACTTGTGAATTCTGAAAAACTGCTGAGCTGGCAGGGTTGTTTCCAGTTTTTTTAATGACTCGAGCGCTATGAGTTTTTCTCCGGTGGTCATGTGAAAGCGTACATACTCTCTTAAACCTTCTATGTATTTAATTTCCGCAAGGTTTACGATATGAATCTTATGGTCAGCTTTTATGGTTATAGTGCTTTTCTCGGCTTGTGGTGCCTGAGTATTTTGCTCCAGCTTTATGAGATCATAAGCCTTGTTGGCCGCATGAATAAAGCGCTCTAATTTTATCGGTTTCAATAAGTAATCAATCACATCCAGCTCATAGCCTTCCAGGGCATAGTTAGGATAAGCTGTGGTGAGAATTACCTTTGGCTTTTGAGTGAACGACTTTAAAAATTCAATCCCTGTGAGCTCAGGCATCTGAATATCCAGAAGTATGATATCTACCTGATTATCTTTTAGATAACTCATGGCTTCTACCGGATTTTTGAAAGTGCCTACCAGTTCTAAATGGCTTACTTTGCTCACATATTGAGTAAGCAGTACTCTGGCCGGGTGTTCGTCATCTATAATTATGCACTTTGCCGTCATACCAGTATAACAAGTTTAGCGGTAAATGAGTCTACTTTGTCCTCTATTATCAGCTCGTGCTTTTCAGGGTAAAGCAATTGAAGCCGCTTCTTTACATTTTCCAGGCCTATGCCGGAAGTGTTATCCTTAGAGTAGGTTTGTTTGGGCTTACTATTCGATATTTCAAATGTAATTTGCTGTTTATCAGAGTTTAATAGCATTTTAATCCATCCGCTGTCACTTTCTAAATTGCTGTGTTTAAAGCTGTTTTCTATGAAAGGAATAAACAGCATGGGCTCTACCAGCAGGGCATGATTAGTTACATTAATATCAATGATTATGTTAGGCTCTCCCTCTAGTTTGAGTTTTTGAAAATCAATGAAATTATGAATGTAGTCCACTTCACGGGCAAGGCTCACGCGAGACTCATTGCTTTCATACAAAACATATCTCAGCATATCTGAAAGCTTCATGATCATGTCAGGAGCATTTTTCTGATTAGTGAAAGACATGCTGTAAATATTATTCAGAGCATTAAACAAGAAATGTGGATTAATCTGCGATTTCAATAGTCTTAGCTCGGTGTTCAGATTTTCGTTTTTCAAACTTACCTCTGCCTGTTTTCTTTTGCGTGTCTGTTGAGTCAGCCAATAGGTGGTACTAACAAATAAAACAGCCACCACAGAAATGATATCCATAACCACCCTCGGATTCACTCCAGGTCTTCGGTCAAAAGGACGCGGTATATTCATGCCGTCTGGTGGAGGGTTCATTTTTCTAAACTGACGTATGCGCTCGGCAGGATCAAAGGGGATGACATGGCTGAGCATTTCGCGTAGAAAATATACCAGAAACAGTAGTGCTACAATGGAAAGAAAATACTGTGCATACCTGTTCTTTTCCATCAGCTTGGGCAGTAGCAGATATACATTAATGTAAAACACAAAAGCATGTATGCTAACTATGCGTAAGGTGAGCCACAAACTCTGAATGTAATCCATCCAGGCAGATGACATCCAGTTATACATTAATGTGGCATAAGCTAACCAAAATATTAGGTGTATGCCTATGTTTCTCGCTCGTTCAAATTTCCTCACCATATAAAATTAGATAAATCAGAAATAACTGGAGAGAAAATTCAACGAAACTGCAATTCTTCTCTACCAACACCTTTGCGGCCTCAATTAACGAATCGAAAAAAACTATGCAAGTCGTTCGTTGAGGAAATATGAACGTTGGTTGAATAGTTTTCCTGATCAGTGGTTTTCGCAGTAAATTAACTCTCGATTTTAAAACCATTAGAAATGAAAAGAATAGCATTAATATTTTCCGCACTGTTGGCCATACAAACCATGAGTTTAGCACAAGGTGGAGACAGACCAAACCGACAGTTTGATCCTTCTGAAAGAATAGCAAATGAGAAGAAAGAAGTACTTGAAAAAATCACTGATTTAAATGAAGATCAGAAGCTATTGATTGATGAAGTGTACAAACAGTTTGAGGTTACGGTGAAAGAAACCATCGCATCAGGTGACCGTGAGAATATGAGAGCTCAGTTTCAGGAAAACCGAAAAAAGAAGGATGAAGCCATGAAAGATATTCTTTCAGAAGATCAGTTCAAGCTTTATCAGGAAGTTACTGAAAGATCGCCGAGAGGAGGAAGAGGAGGCAGAAGAGGTGATAATGATTAAGAGACTATTCATTTATATATGCTTACTTCTTCCTGGAGTAATTTATGCTCAGGACTACAGTGTTAGCGGCAAGCTTACTGATGCGGAAGATCAGTCGGTAATTGTAGGTGCTACGGTGCTGCTTACAGGTGTAAAAGATAGTACTGAAAGGCATTTTACAGCAACTACTGAAGATGGTAGTTTCAAGATTTCCGGCCTGTCTAAGGCTTTCTATAAAATGCGAATCACCAGTATTGGCTACAAGCCTTATCTCCAGTTTTTGAGAGTAAGTGAAGCAGAAACAAAGCTAGGTAACTTGCCATTAGAGGCTGATACTAAGGTGCTTAGTGATGTGGAAATTACGGGAGAAATTATTCCTGTACAGCAGAAAGGAGATACAACCATGATGGCTGCTAAGGCTTACAAAACTAATCCTGATGCTAATGCAGAGGATCTGGTGGCCAAAATGCCTGGTATAATGATCAAAAGCGGTACAGTACAGGCTCAGGGTGAGGACGTGAAAAAGGTATTGGTAGATGGTAAGGAGTTTTTTAGCAATGATCCTTCTCTGGCTTTAAAGAGCATCCCAGCGGAGATTATTGATAGGGTGGAGGTGTTTGATCAGCTTAGTGATCAGGCACAGTTTACGGGGTTTGATGATGGAAATACCACCAAGACCATCAACATTGTAACCCGGCCAGATAGAAGACAGGGCAAGTTTGGTAAGGCCTATGCCGGATATGGAACAGATGAAAGATATTCCGCTGGTCTCAACTTAAATTCATTTGACAGTACTCGCAGAGTAACTGTACTTGGTTTGGCCAATAACATTAACCAACAGAACTTTTCACAGGAAGATCTGCTGGGTGTGATGAGTAGTGGCGGCCGAAGAAGAGGCCCTCCCGGAGGAGGAGGCCGTAGAGGTGGCGGTGGTTCAGGATCATTTCGTGGTGGAGGTAATGCTAATAACTTTATTGGTGGCCAACAGAGTGGTATCTCAGAGACTCAATCTTTTGGGATAAACTTTGATCAGGAATTTTCTAAGAAGCTCAGCGTGAATGGTAGCTATTTTTTCAACAGAAGTAGTAATAATAGCAACCAGAATTCATACAGAGAGACCTTCTTAACCAGTGATTCCAGCCAGTTTTATAATGAATATACAGGTTCTAACAGCGTCAATAATAATCATAGGCTAACCATGCGTATGGAATATGAAATGGATGATAATAACTCCGTTTTGTTTATGCCACGCCTCAGTTTTCAGAATAATAGCTCTAATTCAAAACAAAACGGAGCTACTACTTCCATGTCAGGGCAGTCGCTAAATGAGACTTATTCTGACTATGATAACGATCGTTTTGGATATAATTTTTCTGGCACATTGCTCTATCGCCATAAGTTTGCTAAAAAAGGTCGTACCTTATCGCTGGATGTATCATCCAGTGTGAATGATGATGATGGAGAGGCATGGCAGCGTTCTCAAAATATTTATTATATCAGTGATGAGCAGGACAGCCTTAATCAGTTTATAGATTCACGCACTAAAGGGCATAGTATCAGCGGAAATCTGGTCTATACTGAGCCGCTAGGTGAATACTCGCAGTTAGAGCTTAATTATAACCTTTCTAAAAGCTTCAATGATGCTCAGAAAGAAAACTATGATTATGATTTTACAGCAGAAAGAACTCAGGCCCTAGATACTGCTTTATCTAATAACTTTGAGAGCACCTATCTTACCAGCAGACCATCTATTGGGTGGGGCTTCAGAAAAGAAGGATTAAGTATAAGAGCAAACCTGGCTTATCAGAATGCGACCTTATCCAGCGATCAGGAGTTTCCTGTAAACTATAATTTAGAAAGATCATTTAATAGTCTGTTGCCTGGTGTAATGATGCGCTACAGAGTGTCCAGAAGTAAAAACTTCGGACTATTTTTCAGAACCAGTACCAGTTCGCCTTCTATTTCCCAGCTGCAAAATGTGGTGGATAATTCAGATCCACTGTTCTTAAGTATGGGTAATGCTAACCTGGACCAGAGCAAAACAAGCATGTTAAATTTCAGGTATTCGAATACAAATTCTGAAAAGGCATCGCATTTTTTTGTTATGCTAATGGCCCAAAATACAGCTGATTATGTGACAAATGCCACCTATGTAGCTACCGCTGATTCGGTACTAAATAGCAGTGTTACGCTGAGTAGAGGAGCGCAATTATCTACTCCGGTAAACCTTGATGGTTACTGGAATACAAGAGCCTTCGGAGCTTATGGTTTTCCAATAAGTAAAATAAAATCAAACATTAATACTAACTTATCTGTTGGATATACCAGAACGCCGGGTATAACTAATAACCAGTCTAACATTAGCCGTACATATAGTGCTAGTGGTGGCGTAACGTTGGCAAGTAACATCAATGAGAATGTAGACTTTACTGTATCATATAATGCAGATTATAATTATGTGATCAATAGTTTACAAGAGTCACAGGCAGATGATTATGTGACGCACACCATAGGTTGCAAAACCAACTTTATATTCTGGAAGGGAATGGTTTTTAGGAATGATCTGCAGTATTTAAAATACTCAGGTTATGATGATCCGGATCTGAACGTGGGTTATGTTCTTTGGAACATGAGCCTCGGTAAGAAGTTCTTGAAGAATGATCGTGGAGAACTATCTGTATCAGTTTTTGATTTGCTGGCCAACAACACCAGCATATCCAGAACGAATACGGAAAGCTATATTGAAGAAACCAGAACCGATGTGTTACAAACATACTTTCTGGCCACTTTTACCTATACAATCAGGAGTTTTGGGAAGAGATCCTAACTTCATGAAGCGCACTTGATATAAAATCAAAGAAAGTGTCGGAGCTTGGAGTGATGGTTATTGTACAGGCTCGTTCGAGCCTGTACAATGCTCCGGCCATTTTCATTAATCATTTTAATTTACCTTAGATTGTTCATATCTTATTCCAACGGTTAATTCACGGTAAGTGTCTATGACTTATAACCATCAATAACTAGATATGAAAGCGCTTGCACCTACTACCATATTGCTTTTGGCACTGTTTAATATTGGCTGTCAAAAAGATAATAAGGATCCTGAAGATATTGATTTCCTTTCCATAAGTCGTTGTTCTGATTTGCTTATCTCTGCTGATGATTTCAGTGAAAACATTGATGTAGAATTATACAAGTTGGAGGGTGACAACCTGGAGATGACTGTAAAGCATAGCGGTGGCTGCAAAACTATTGGTTATGCTCTAATTACAGATGCCTCCTTTATGGAGTCTAATCCTGTTCAGGTAAATCTTGGTATTAAATTGTCTGATAATGACGATTGCGAGGCTCTCATTGAGGAAAAACTATGTTTTAGTTTAACTAAAATCAAAGAATTATATCAGCAGTCTTACCAAAGTGCTCAAGGCACAATAGTAATCAATGTAGCAGGTTCAGCTACTTCATTAAATTATTCTTTTTAATTAAATAGTTTAATTTTATTTGAAATAATTGTCTATTCCACCAACTGCTATTTAGGTCTACCGTTAATAGACGTAATTAAACCTAACCTAAATGCAAAAAAGAGTAAAATTTGATTTTGAGATTGAATTCACCAATGGCGGTGGTATAAAAGGAGAAGATTTCCGACTTGATATCGATGGCGACAGCATCTCCGATAAGGAGCTGGCAGATTATATAGTAGCTGATATGCGGCTGCTAATGGTGGGCAAGACCCGCATATTAAATAAGGAAATATTTCAGGAAGCTCACAAACGTATCCCTGTAAATTCTGAGAGTAAACAGCAGCTATTCATTGACTTGAGTCATACTATTGAAGATGGCTTGGTCACTTACAAAGGCTTGCCTGCGCCAGTCATCTGTGATTACCTAAGTAGAGATGAATCACGAAAATTTTATGCAGAAGGTACTGAATTTCAGATAGGTAAAATAGAGATGGTTTCAAATACGGGTACTTATATAGATTGCCCTTTCCATAGATTTGAAGGAGGAAAAGATCTATCAGAGGTGGAGCTGGAATGTTTTGCAGATTTGGACGCCATCAGGGTAAGTGTGCCATTTGAAACCACGCTTGAAATTACAGAGGAGCATCTTAAGAATTTTGAAATCAGAAATAGAGCCGTGCTTATTCACACCGGTTGGGATAAGCACTGGAATACCGAGCTTTATTATGAAAATCATCCATTTCTCACCCAGGGTGCCGCCGAATATCTGCGTGATTGTGAGGTAAAGCTGGTGGGTATAGATTCTCATAATATTGATGATACCCGAACAAACTCTAGACCAGCACATACTACCTTGCTGGGAAATGAGATTCTTATCGTTGAGCATTTGTGTAATCTTGATCTACTTCCGGCCTCAGGTTTTACTTTTAGTGCTGTACCTCCAAAATTTAAAGGAGTAGGTACTTTTCCAGTGCGCGCCATGGCCAAACTACACCAACAAATAAGGTAATATGGAACAGGAGATCAGAAGCATCATCAATCAGAAGGTGGGTGCTGTAAAAACCAAAGATGTTAACAAGGCCACCGATATATTCGGCCCCAACGTGATCTCCTACGATGTAGTGGGTGACCTTAAATATACTGGTAAAGCTGCAGTGAAAAAACGACTGGAGGAATGGCTCAGTACATTAGATCAAGTGGTTGATTTTGAGATGACTGACCTGCACATTACTTTTTCTGAAGAAGTGGGAAACTGCAGTAGTCTCAATCATATAGTAGCCAAAACAGTAAACGGAGATGAGCTGAACATGTACTGGCGTGAGACTAACTGTTTTGTTCGTGTAGATGGTGAGGTCAAGATCATCCATACCCATAGTTCCGTGCCTTTCAGCACCGAAAATGGAATGGCTTCTATTGGTTTAAAACCCGATGCAAGTTCCATTAGCTCAACTTATAATGAGGTCTCTACGGACAGAGTGAAAATAGCCAAGCGGTCTTATGAGGCTTTTCAGAATCAGCAAAAAGAAGTTCTGGAGGAGCTATTTAGCGATGATTTTTCATTTAGCAGCCCGAACGATAAACATTTATCAAAAGCACAGTTTTTTGAGCTATGCTATCCTTTTAGCGAAAAGGTAAAACGATATGAGTTTGTAAAGATAGCGGAGTCTGGAGAGGATGTATACATCACCTATCGTTGTACAGCAGAGGGACAGCCACCTTTTATAAACACAGAACTCATGAAGATAAAGGATGGTAAAATTCTATCCGTAAAAGTGTTTTTTGGTGGTGATCAATAAGGAGATAATAAGAAAAATGGATTGATTTTGTCAAATTCCGATCGTTTTGTCAGGCTTATTTTTAGTGGATATTCATTACAAGATCAGTTCCGTTTATTAATAAGTTATATTATTTATGGTATATTTATAACTTGAGATTATTATGATCATCAGCCATGTTGATTTGATTTCTCGGGTGTCTTAAAAAATTGTCGCTCAAAACAGTAGGGGTACTATGAGCGATTCGGTTTGCTAACATTATGAAGTCGTGCAAAGCACGGATTTCTTACTTACCATCAGCTAAAATCTCATATCTCCAATCTATTAACTAAAATCTCAATTCTAATAACCAAAATCTCAAATCTCCCAACTAAAATCTCAATACTCCATACTATTCCCTAAAATACCGTAACTTTTAAGTTTAAAATATTTGAGAAACTGATGTAATTCAGAACCTCAACCTCAACTACTGTTACTTATGTTTGATTCTCTACTTTATAGAAAGCACGGTCTATTTCTATTCATTCTTCTATTGCTAATTGCTGGGAATCCCCTGAAGGCTCAGAAAAAGCCTAATATGATTGTCTTTATCAGCGATGATCAGAGCCAGATGGATTTAGGCTGCTATGGAAATCCTGATGTGAAGACACCACATATGGATCAGTTGGCCGCTGAAGGCATGAGGTTCACCTCTGCATATGCAGCTACATCCATGTGTGCCCCAAGTCGTAGTAGCATGTTTTCAGGCTTGTATCCTTTTCGAAATGGTAGCCAGATGAATCACTTTGCCGTGCGACCTAATATCAAAATGCTTCCTGATTATTTAAAAAAGCTAGGTTATCGTGTTGTGATCGCTGGTAAAGTAGATGTTTATCCGAAACCAGATTTCGAACACATCGGCGCTTATTTTGGCAATTATTTGCCGATTAGTAACCGCAATGACCCCCGGCATGTCACTCGTGATTTTATAAAAGATAATTTCGCCAATTCTGAGCAACCCATCTGCCTGATCGTATGTACCTGGTTGCCTCACGTGCCCTGGTTCGAAAATAAAAAGTATGATCCTGAAAAGCTTACCATGCCTAGCTATCTGGTTGATACCCAAGCTACCCGTGAGGCACTGGCGGCTTATTATGAAAGTATATCAGCGGCTGATGGCATGCTGGGAGAGGTTCTGCAGGCGCTGGATGACTCTGGTGAGAAAAACAATACAGTATTCATGTTCACCTCCGACCAGGGACCTCAGTTTCCTTCGGCCAAATGGACCACTTATAAGCAAGGATTGAATGTGCCATTTATAGTAAGATGGCCAAAGAAGATTAAGAAAAATAGCGTTTCTGATGCCCTGATCTCCTTAACCGATCTCACACCTACGCTTATGGATTTCGCTGGAGGTGAGGAAGTTACAGATTTAGATGGCAAGAGTTTTAAATCTGTCCTGTTTGGTGATAAAAAGGAGCATCGTGATGTTGCTTTTGCAGAAACCTCAGTAGAACCCCACTTTTGGTATAATTACGTGCCAAGCAGAACCGTGATTACCAAGGAAGGTCTTCACTACATCAAAAATTATTATCCCGGCGTTCGCTTTATTACACACATTGATAAAGTAGAACAAGACCATTTTTATTTTGATTCATGGAAGGAAAAGGCCAAAACCGATGAAGAAGCTGAAAAGCTGCTTCACCGATATAGCTACCGTCCTCCGGCAGAATTATATGATGTTAAACAGGATACATGGGAAATGAGCAACCTGATTAATGATGATCAATATGTAGCTGAAGCTAAGAAACTCGGGCAATTACTCACCGATGAACTAGGCAAGCAAGGGGAGTCAGAGGCTATGATTCTAAAAGGGAATTTACCTACTTTTTATGATGGAAGCTATCAGATAGATCAAGGTATTAGTGCAAGTGATCAGTCGTTTGACAAGACAAAATGGAATCCTAACACACTATTCATCACTGCTTATCTGGAAGGAGCCGATCAGGAAGGTATAATTTGCGATTATTTCGGCAGATTCAATATCTATAGCAGCCACCAAAAGCTGGGTATAGCTCTGGCCAACGGAAAAACATATGAAAGCGAAGAACTGACATCCAAGGAAGGACATTTGCTCTTAAAACTTACCGAAAAAGGTGATTTAAGCCTAAGGTATAACGATCAGGAAATCATGTCGGTGGCATTATCTAAGGACTTCACTAAAATAAAGCCAGGCTACATCTCCTGCGGTATGATCCGGGATCGCAAGCTACCATCCGATCAGCCCAATATTTTCCCAGGTAAAATTTACGACCTAAGAGTGAGTGTAAATGAACTGGAGAGAAGTGGGATGAGGAAGTGAATTAGTTATTAACCATACATAGGTTACGACATTACGATAGTCAGTATCAACTTCTTATAAAATCACATTAACTGCCTTCAAGAAAGGTATTTTATAATTCACAAGGAATGAGGAAATCAATATTTACATTAATTATAGGTCTAGTTGTTATTGGCTGTAATACGGAAATTAAAAATAGTGATGCAACTGTAATGGTGGAAGAGGGAACAGAAGTTGAGGCTGACGTTCCAGTACCAGAACAGAATAATGAAAAGGTGTCAAAACCTATCGAAGTAGATTCTATGAGTGATAATTCAGTGCTTGGCTACTGGGTTGGGTATTTTGAGCAGGATGGTGGGGAGGAGATACTTATAGTTGATGAAGGGTTTTATTGGGATAAAAATAACAAAATCAATATCTCGATTGACAAGATTACGGATAGCTTGGTGGTAGGTCATAGTGTGGTAGCTGGTAATGATCGGCCATTTAAAGGTACTATGAAGGAAAGTGAGGATGGAACGCTGAACTTCGTAGTAAGAGAACCTGGAGATGATAAATATGATGGTGAGTTTAGGTTTTCTATAGCTGACAATAAGATGGTTGGTAAATGGACCGCCTATGGGGACATTAATATAAAAAATCGAAAATATACACTTGAAAAAAAGATCTACCATTATGATCCTGATATCATGCTAGATAGATCTAAAGCTTATGTGGATTGGACAAAAGCAATTGAGCATGAGGAAGAGTGGGAGATAGAGGAAGGAGAGGTTGAAAAATGGATATCAAAAGAATTTGCTTCAGCAACAGATCAAATTTACCATATTAATGCTTCCAATACTCCATTGGCCAAATCTCAAGTCGAAAATTTGAAAAAAGGAGACCTGACCATAATTAGAAATACTATTTATGCCAGACATGGTTATTCTTTTAAAAATCAGCCGCTTAGAGTGTTCTTTGATGCTCAGGATTGGTACATACCGGTTCATAATAATATCAAAGATGAGTTCACTGATCTTGAGAAGCAGAATATAGAGCTTCTTTTGAAATACGAGAAAAATGCTCTTGAATATTATGATCGCTTTGGTAGAGGATGATGATCAATAAGCTGTCACATCAAGCATTAAAAGCGGGGTATTATTTATCATTATTATATTTTACCTATTTAATGATATTAATCACTCTGCAGTATTTTCCCCTGCGTTTTGATGTGGCTTTTTTAAATATCAAGCAAGAAGTTATTTCACATGGATATTATAAAATTGCCTTTTTTAGCCACGTCTATACGAGCATTTTTGTTTTGATCTGCGGGATATTTTTATTTTCAAAATCAATTAGAAGGACGTGGCCGATGGTTCATAAAATCGGTGGAAAAGTCTATGTTTTACTCATATTATTAATTGCCAGTCCATCTGGGTTGATTATGGCTTTTCATGCCAATGGAGGCTTCTATTCTCAGTTGTCTTTTACCCTTCAAGCCATACTATGGTTTGTTTTCACATATTTGGCTTTTAAATATATTAAAAATGGTGAAATCTCTGAGCATAGAAAGTTTATGATGCGAAGCTATGCCCTGACGTTATCTGCTATAAGTCTTCGCCTTTTTAAATGGATCATAGTTACTTCATTGGCATTACCACCTATGGATACTTACAAAATTGTTTCATGGGCGGGTTGGGTATTTAATATTTTGCTGGTGGAGGGGTGTTTTATTTATGAACAGAGAAAGTTAATTTTTAACCGTCAGATTCAATGACTTTATAACCACTTGCCCCCTCAGAGTCACTCGCAGAGGACTCTGAGGATAGTGAAATATCTTAATATACAAATGCTGGATGCATCCTAAATATTCTAATAATGCCATGAATATTCCTTTGAAGAGCAATTACGACCTTCTTACTCTATGCTTAACACTATTTAGTATGGTATTAGGCATAATAGGAGTTCCAATTTTAATTTATTGTGCAGATGAATTGAATCTGAGTTTTGAGCTCATTTTATATGCTGTTGTGCTTCTAATTATCCCTATTTTTATTAAAGTTGAATTGCCGAAAATGAATAGTTTAATGATTGATAAACAAGGCTTAAATATTAGAAACATCATGGGCAGGAAAAAACATATTTCATGGGATGATTTCAATGGTTTTAAAACCACCGCTTTCACTGCAAATGGCGGCTCCGTTGAAGAGATAATATTGTATTCTCAAGGTGAAGCTATCCTGGAAATTTCATCGAATTATGTGGTTAATTATAATGATATTAAAAAGATATTAAACCTACAGTTGAAATATTTAGGATATGAAAAGTTTAACTTTTTCAAATATGTCAAAGACCGTTTGTTTCGGTAAGCTAGATTCCATCAGAATCACTCTTTCCCCCTCAGAGTCACTCGCAGAGGACTCTGAGGAATGTGCCTCTTAAACTTCCTTATCCTTTCTACATTAATTACTTCTGCCTTAAGCACAAGCTATTCCCATCCAGATCTTTAAGCCATGCAAATTTACCCCATGGTGTCTCATCCACTTTGCCGACTTCTATACCTTTAGTTTGATACTCTTTGATAGTCTCCTCCATATCGTCTGTTTCACATATGATCCCATGAAAATTTGATAGTGAAATACTGGTGTTGCTACCTGGGAGCCCCATCTGTATCCATGGTTCTCCATGTGGATCTTGTGCTTCTATAATTATCTCAAAACCTAAGTTCAGATAAAACTCCTTCGCTTTTTGTCTGTCCGTAACCGGTATCATTATAATGTCAATGCTATTCATAGTTTTTTTGATAAATGTAGTAACTCAATAATATAATAGACTCCATTAGATACGACAATCTCCACTGGCATTTGCGACACTTATAACAATCTATGAATAATATCATGTAACTTCATAGTATTAGAAATTATTGACCTAGATGAAAAACCTTTGCCTTACTATTGGTGTGTCATTACTTATTTTGACTGCCTGTAATCATAAAGAAGAATCTCAGCAACTAGCATCAAAAACCATGGAAACCACAAGTCCTGATACATTACAATTCACAAATGGCTATTCTGAAGTAAATGGCCTGAAGATGTATTATGAAATTTATGGTGAAGGCAAACCGTTGGTGCTGATCCATGGCGGCGGATCCACTATTCAATCAACTTTTGAACAGGTCATCCCTTTGTTGGCTGAAGATAGGCAAGTAATAGCTGTAGAGCTACAAGCACACGGAAGAACAGGTGATAGGGATGCCGAGCTTACCTTTGAACAAGATGCCGATGATGTGGCTGTACTTTTGAATAATCTTAATATCTCTAAAGCGGACTTCTTTGGTTTTAGCAATGGAGCCACCACGGTGATGCAAATAGCCATAAGACATGCGGAAATAGTGAATAAAATGGTTCTGGGCTCCGTTCTGGCAAAACGAAACGGAATGCCTGACCAGTTTTGGGGTTTCATGAAACAGGCCAGTCTTGACAATATGCCACAGCCATTACAAGAAGCCTATCTCAAAGTGACCCAGGATTCCAGCGGCCTTCAGGTGATGCATGATAAAGATGCCCACAGAATGGTGAACTTCAAAGATATTCCAGATGAACAGATCCAATCCATAACTGTACCCACACTTATTATAAATGGGGAAAATGATGTTATCCTATTGTCTCATGTCCAAGAACTAGATGAAGAAATTCCCAACTCAGAATTATTGATATTTCCAGGTGTTCATGGTGAATATCTAGGCGAAATCACGACACTTAAACCCGGCTTCAAAGCCAGCGAACTGGAAGCCGTTCCAAAAATCAAGGCCTTCCTGGATAGATAGTTTTATCTCAAGTTTTAAACTCGTACCTATCATACGTAAGTTTTCAACTTACCTCAAATAAAATCTTCCTTATAGAAAGATTACCTTGCTCTAAGAGGAGAAATTATAAAATTTCTCCTCTTAGAGTCACTCTTCACCCCGAGTCACTCTTCACCCCCTCAGAGTCACTCGAAGAGGACTCTGAGGAATCTAGAAGATAAATCAATAAAATTAGTTTGTCCACACATCGACCACATAGTGAATTAAATGAAGTTTATTTCTGTACTTTAACATGCTACAAATGGTTGCCATTATTTCAGCAGGCGAAGGCATATTCTGCTGTATATAAATGGTTTGATCATTTATTGAAAGATGGTTGTAATATTCTGTCCTATGTAATTATGCCTAATCATTTACATTGTCTTCTTAATCCAACCGCTCCGGAAAAGCACTTAAACATTCTCATTAGCGAAGGAAAACGATTTATGGCATATGCTATTGTGAAAGGAATTAAAGCTAGAGGTGATATAAGTTTATTGAAGATTCTTGAAAGTGGAGTTCAGGATAATGAGCGAAAAAAGGGTAAAAAGCATCAGGTTTTTAGGTTGTCTTTTGATGCCAGAAAATGTTATGATAGACAGATGCTTGAGCAGAAGTTGGATTATATTCATCATAATCCTGTGGCTGGAAAATGGAGCCTTGTAGAAGATTATGCTACTTACGGACATTCCAGTGCAGCTTACTATGAATTAGGTTTAGAGAATAAGTATGTAACGAACTATAAGGATTTGGCGTGAAAAGTAATGAAGGTGCCTCAGAGTCCTCTCCGAGTGACTCTGAGGGGGAAGTGGTCATTGGCATGAATTGTGATCTATAGGTGAAGTGCCTATAAATAGTCTTCTATCAAAAATTGAAAAAGATGCCAAGAGGTCCTCTAGAAGAAGATTACAAAGATTCTTCCTTCGCGGATTACTTATAAAGTGTAAGGTTTTCATTCTTGCAAAAAGCTACAATAAAATTGAAGCTGATAGGCAAATAGTAAAATTACTGGCCTATGAGATTTACAAGAGAGGGGATGTCCCGGAAAGTTTCGTTGATCAGTTTTACGAATACCTGGAAAAATGCCGCGAGGATAAAGATGAGGAAGAATTTAAAATATTAATTGATATTTGGCGTAATCCAACTTACCCTACATAAAATCGCGACCCCTCAGAGACACTCTGCCCCCCCTCAGAGTCACTCGAAGAGGACTCTGAGGAGACCAAACACCGTAATGTCCAACTTACCCCACCATCCCCATTTCAGTTACAACCATACTCATTTCAGTTACAATTAGAAATTCAGTTCATCGGACATTTGTATTGTAATTAAAAACAACAATACTATGAACAATGACAATTCTGGTGCTCAGGCACCAAAAAGCAATAAGGTATGGTTTATCACAGGGTCTTCACGCGGTTTTGGTCGTATCTGGACTGAAGCGGCTTTGGAGCGTGGCGATAAGGTGGCGGCTACTGCTCGTAGCGTTGAGAGCATTTCGGATCTGAAAGAAAAATATGGTGACAGCGTGCTTACGCTTAAGCTGGATGTAACTAAGCCGGACCAGGTGAAAGCGGCTATTCAGGAAGCACATAGTTATTTTGGACACTTGGATATAGTGCTCAATAATGCAGGATACTCATTAGTGGGAACCATTGAGGAATGCAGTAATAAGGATGTCAGAACTTTATATGAAACTAATGTAATTGGTCCGCTTTCGGTGATTAAGGCAGCGCTTCCTCTCTTGAGAGAGCAGGGTTATGGTCATATTTTAGGCACGTCCAGCAATCTTGGGCATATCACTTTCCCGGTTATCGGGTACTACTGTTCTTCAAAGTGGGCATTTGAGGCCATTCATGAGAGTTTGGCTACTGAGATTGCTCAGTTTGGTATTAAGGTAACTATCATTGAGCCAGGGGCTTATGCTACCGAATTTGGCAGTCAGCAGTCGCTGAGGTTCTCTGAAGGAATGGAGGTTTATGAGGAGTTCAAAGGCAAATTCATTCAAGGATTGGGTGCCATTGACAGAGGTAATCCTGATGCTACCCCAGAGGCATTATTTCAGGTAGTGGATGCTGATAATCCGCCATTAAGATTCCACCTGGGAAGCCATAATTTGCCTGATGTTCGCAAGGCTTATGAAGCCCGTCTTCAATAGTGGGAAGCATGGGACGAGGTATCAAGTGCTGCACAGGGTAGTTCTGTGAAGCATTAATTATAAAATTAGGTGAGGCTGAATCAAAAGTAACGACTGGCCGTTATCAATAATTATCGGTTCAGGGTTTGATCTGGCCTCATCTTTTAAAAGACATATGAGCAAAATGAATCATCATAAATTCAACTCTATCGGCGAGGCACATGAGGTGTTTGGCTTGCCTAAACCTCAGCATCCTTTGATCAGCCTGGTCGACGGGTCGGTAGCAAATCCGGCTAACATGCCTTCAGGATCCCATGTGTTAAACTTTTATAAGATATCCTACAAGCCAGGAATGAGCACCCGATTGAGGTATGGTCAGGATTATTATGATTTTAATGAGGGAGGCCTTTTGTTTGCTTCACCCAACCAGATTCTGGGCGGAGAGGCTGAAAGCAATAGCGAAGTGGCGGCCTGTTCTCTCTATACTTTGCTTATCCATCCTGATTTCTTCGTAGGATATTCATTAGCTTCTGATATTAAGCGGTTTGGCTTCTTCTCTTACAGCACCAATGAGGGCTTGCACTTGTCAGAAGCAGAAAAAGATACCGTCATTTCCATCTTTAAGATGATCCAAACAGAGCTGAGCAGCAGGATTGATGATTTTAGCCAGGACGTAATCATTTCACAAATAGAACTCTTGCTGAATTTTGCCAATAGATTTTATAATCGGCAATTCATCACCAGAAAAGCAGTCAATCATGATATTCTTCGCCAACTAGATAGCTATTTGGACGATTATCTCGATCATGATAAATCATTGAATCAGGGTATTCCTTCAGTGCAGTTACTGGCGGATCAGGTTAACCTGACGCCAAGTTATTTGAGTGACATGCTCCGTTCACTCACGGGCAGAAATGCACAGCAACTTATTCATGATAAACTCATAGAGAAAGCGAAGGAGCTGTTGTCAACTACCAACCTTAGCGTTGCCGAAATAGCTTATCAACTAGGCTTTGAATATTCACAGTCCTTCAGCCGACTGTTTAAAACCAAGACCGATGTTTCCCCGCTAGAATTTAGGAGGTCATTTAATTGATCTCTGTATAACATTTTCATTCACAAACACCCCCTCAGAGTCACTCGCAGAGGTTAGGTGTGCATCGAGTGTCTCTGGGAAGGGTGAGAAGGTTAAGGGCGAAGAACTCTGAGAGAGTGAAACTGTATAACATTTTCATTTACTCGCCGTATGTTTAACTCTATCTTATGAATGGAATAACATACATCGATCACTTTATCAATCATCCTGAAGAGTTATTTGATTTTTTGAAAAGCAATGTAAGTTGGGATGAACGCATGGCAGCCAGGAAAACGGCTAGTTTTGGGCGTGCATATAATTACTCTCAAATGAGTTATCCTTATCAGGAGTTTCCAGAACCTTTGAAATCGATTATTAATGGCATTAACGATACACATAATTTTGAGCCTAATAACTGCCTTATTAATTATTATTTGGATGGCACCTCGAAAATGGGATTTCACTCTGATCAAACCGATATTTTAGAGATGGGAACCGGGGTTGCCATTATATCAATTGGTGCAGTTAGAACCTTGCGTTTTAGAAATATAGCCGATCAAGCAATTATCCATGATTTTGATCTTCAATCAGGATCACTTATCTACATGACCAATGAAGTTCAGAACGAATGGCAACATGCTATTCCCAAGTCTGATACACAAGAAGGAAGAATGAGTCTTACTTTTAGAAAAATCATAGCCTAACTATTTTATAGATCTCACTTTCCTCTTCCTATTTCCTTTCAGAAACGCTTATTCCCCCTCAGAGTCACTCTATTCCCCCTCAGAGTCACTCGAAGAGGACTCTGAGGAATGAAGGCCGTTGATTGCAAGCGCACTATATTTCGGCTCTAATCGATTATTCATTTTTAAAAGTGTGATCTTGATCGAAGCAGATAGTCTCAGAGTCCGCTGCGAGTGACTCTGAGAAGGTTGAGGACGAAGTGACACTGAGAAGGGTGGTAATTCTCAACTTTGAGAAGAGTGGTGCTTTTAATTAAAATTCAAAACACTTTCGGCTACAACAAAAGACGTTTTGGCTAATCTTCCGGATGCTTTGTTTCTGAGCTTTGTGTTAGCAAAAACAGAAACACTTAAACATTTATTCCCCCTCAGAGTCACTCGAAGAGGACTCTGAGGAATACCGACCGTTGACTACAATTGTACCCTAATAAGTTAGGGCTCTAATGGTTATTCATTTTTAAAAGTGTGATCTTGATCGAAGCAGATAGTCTCAGAGTCCTCTGCGAGTGACTCTGAGAAGGTTGAGGACGAAGTGACTCTGAGAAGGGTTGTAATTCTCAACTTTGAGAAGGGTGGTGCTTTTAATTAAAATTCAAAACACTTTCGGCTACAACAAAAGACGTTTTGGCTAATCTTATGGATGCTTTGTTTCTGAGCTTTGTGTTAACAAAAACAGAAACACTTAAACATGTAGATATGAAAGTATTCGTAACAGGAGCCACTGGCTTCGTGGGTTCAGAGGTAATAAAGGAGTTAATGTCGGCTGGTCATGAGGTGTTGGGGCTGGCAAGGTCTGAGGAGTCGGCCAGGAAGCTGGAGGCTGCAGGGGCTGGGGTGCATAGAGGTGATCTTAATGATTTGGAGTCGATAAAAGCAGGAGCGCAGGCAGCTGATGGGCTTATTCATTGTGGTTTTATTCACGATTTTACTCGTTTTCCAGAGGTTTGTGCCATCGATAAGGAAGTGATAGAAGCTATAGGCAGTGTTTTGGAAGGCACTGATAAGCCATTTGTAATTACCTCAGGTACAGCAGTAGCTGGTAAGCCGGGGTTACTTACTGAGGAAGATCGTGTTCAGAGTTCTGCAAACCCGCGTACTGCCACGGAGCTGGCGGCGGATGCAGTGGCAGCAAAAGGCGTGAAGGTGTCAGTGGTCAGGTTATCTCCTTCGGTACATGGCGATGGTGATAAGCATGGCTTTGTGCCCATTTTAATTGGTATTGCCAAGGAAAAAGGAGTGTCGGCTATGATTGGTGAGGGAACTAATGTGTGGCCAGGCGTACACCGCCTAGATGCCGTTAAGTTATATAGATTGGCGCTGGAAAAATCAGCTCCGGCAGGCACCAGATATCATGCAGTGGGTGATCAGGGGGTGGTTTTCAAGGAGATAGCTCAGACTATCGCTGAAAAACTGGGAGTTCCAACTACTTCTCTTTCACCAGACGAAGCGGCTGGACATTTCACCTGGTTTACACATTTTGCGATGTTTAATAACCCTTCTTCAAGTGAAGCTACTCAGCAAGCACTAGGCTGGAAACCTACGCATGCCACGTTGATGGAAGACTTGAAAGGAGATGTTTATTTTCCTTCTGAGAACTAAAAATTAGAAGTTTATATTATCATTGAGGCACCCGAAAGGTATTTAGCTTTTCGGATGTCTCAATAATGTCTTTCAAAGTAGTGCATACTGATTATGACCACACCTATTAGAGTAAAAACAATCGCTGAGTTTCATGCATTACGCAATCTCCCGAAACCAAAGCATCCGCTTATCAGCGTTATCAATTTTGATGAGTCTGTCAATCCATTGGGTGAGGGCATTCATAACATTGTGTTTGGGTTTTACACCATTTCCGTAAAGCGTGGCATGAATCATAAGTATCGTTATGGTATGCAGGATTATGATTATGACTTTAATGAGGGTGTAATGTTCTTCATGGCTCCTGAGCAGGTGTTAACGATTCAGATAGGGAAGGATGAGATAGGTCCGCAAGGTTGGATGCTCATGATTCATCCGGATTTTTTGTATAACACATCATTGGCAGCGGGCATTAAACAATACGATTTTTTTGATTATTCTGTAAATGAGGCTCTTTTTTTATCTGAAGATGAAGAGAACAAAATGCGGTTGATCATTGAGAATATCAGCCAGGAATACCAGTCGGCCATTGATACATTTAGCCAGTCAATCATTATTTCACAACTTGAGACCCTGTTGAACTACGCTAACCGCTTTTATGGTCGCCAGTTTATTACCCGGCAGAAGGTGAACCATGAAATACTGCATCGGCTGGAACAGGTGCTGGATAGTTATATTCAGAGTGATAAACTGATAGAAAACGGTTTGCCATCTGTCCATTATATCTCAGAGCAGCTGAGTGTTTCTCCCAGCTATCTGAGAAGTTTGCTGAAAATGCACACCGGCCAAAGTACGCAGCAACTCATTCATAACAAGCTGATTGATAAGGCTAAAGTAAAGCTTTCCACCACCAGCCTCACCGTGAGTCAGATTGCCTATGATCTGGGTTTTGAACATCCTCAGTCTTTCAGCAAGCTGTTTAAATCTAAAACCAGCCTTACACCGTTGGAGTTTAGAAGCACATTTAATTAGTTTTTTGTTGGATTTTCTGTAATTAAATCAGGATTTGTGTAATTTAAGAAAGAACTTACCATAACTGATTGAACCTATGGATACCAAAATGGCAAGCCGGGTAGATAGGCTGGAGTCCGAAATTCTCAAGTATAAGAGAACTACCATCATAGCCTTGGTTTTTAGTATTATATGCGGTGGCGGCGGACTTCTGGGACTGGCTACCTGGCTCACCAACATACCAAAGCATAATAAAGAAACCCAAAAGATCGCCCTGGAAATAGTGAAGGATAGTCTGGAGATTTCTATGAAGCGGTTTACGGAGGTACAAACCAAGCACAACTCTGAAATTGAAAGTATTTCACGTCAGCTGGACCTGAATAAATCTATGGGAAATAGTGATCAGGTACAGGTACTTACGTCTTTACTCATCGTAAAAGAACAGCAGTTTCAGTCTTTGATAACTACCACCTCTGAAATGTGCAAAGCTATAGCTCTGAAAGCCGGCGGTACAGAACAATGGATGCAAAAGTATCTCACCCGTATGGAGTCCATCAAGCAGGAAAGTGTGACAGTACAGGCTGAACTGGAACAACTCAAATAATTTATGATTTTCTCAGAGGAATTGTTCTAATTTGCTCTACGGAATGAATCATTATCAGACAGAACTAAATAAAATAAGGAAGTCATGCTTCTCTAATGACAGGCAATTGGAGACGGTAATTGCTGTCCGAAATTATATAGATAATCATTTCGATCAGGAACTGAACCTGGAGCTTCTTTCCCATATTCGATTTACTTCCAAGTATCATTTACTGAGGCTTTTTAAGAAATATTATGGTATTACGCCCAAGCAATACCTTCTGATAAAAAGGTTGGAGGCCACCAAGCATTATCTTCGACAAGGCATGCCAGTAACTGAAGTTTGTTATGCTGCCGGATTTGACACGCCCAGTTCATTCAGTACACTTTTCAGAGCTAAAATAGGTGTTTCACCTGCCGAATATCAAAAAGAGCAACTTTCGCAAAGTATCTCTTCGCTGTAGTGTTCAATTTGCACACATCAACAAAAACACGCAAAATGAAAGTAAGAGTAACAAGTATTCCTGTGCTAGATCAGGAAATCGCCCTGAAGTTTTATACTGAAAAACTGGGTTTTGTTAAAAAGCATGATGTACCTCTCAGCGAGAGCAGCCGATGGCTCACAGTGGTGGCTAAAGAAGAGCAGGAGGGTACGGAGGTTTTATTAGAGCCTGCACCGCAGCATTTTGAGCCGACCAAAGTTTATCAGAAAGCTTTGTTTGAAGCCGGCATTCCATACACCCAGTTTAATGTAGATGATGTGCAAAAGGAATATGAGCGGCTGGTAGACCTGGAAGTGGAGTTTAGCATGAAGCCCACTGAAATGGGTACAGTGAAGGTGGCGGTGCTTAATGATACCTGCGGTAATCACATTCAGCTGGTGCAAATGCTTTAGTAGTCAGATCTGATGTATTAGACGCTCAAATATCAGATTTGGCTACAACATCAGCAGATTCAATTTATCCTGAGACAAGTCTTTGACTCAACTTTGTGTCAATCATTTAAAGTAGAATTGACATGAAAAAAGTATTAATAACCGGAGCAAATAAAGGAATAGGATTAGAAACGGCCCGTCAACTGGCTGGCTTAGGATATTTTGTTTACCTGGGCTCAAGGGATCAGGAAAAAGGTTTTGAAGCGTTACATCAGCTTCAGGACGAAGGGTTTACCAATGTTGATCTTTTACAGATCGATGTGAGCAACGCCAGCTCAGTGCAGCAGGCGGCTTCAGAGTTGGAAAGCAGAACAGAAGTGCTGGATGTGCTCATCAACAACGCAGCCATCGCAGGTCCGAAACAGCAAACTTTCTCTAAGTGCGATGTTAGAGATATGAAGGATCTTTTTGATACCAACTTCTTTGGACCAATACAAACTACCCAGGCATTCTTGTCTTTACTGAAAAAATCAGAAAGTCCTGTAATAGTGAATGTTAGTAGTGAATTGGGATCGCTAACCATGCATTCTGATGAAAATAAAATGGGCAATTGGGATGATTATAATGTCTATGCTTCATCCAAAGTGAGTTTAAATGCGTTTACAGTAATGCTGGCAAATGGCTTGAAGAATTCAAACTTCCGCGTGAATAGCGTAACACCAGGCTATACAGCAACTGATCTCAATGATCATCAAGGTTTTAAGTCAGTAGGAGAGGGCGCTAAGGCTATAGTTGATTGTGTGATTAGCGAGGATGCTGTGAGCGGAAGTTTTTATAGTGATCATGGCATTGTGCCCTGGTAAAATTGGTATTGATATGTCTAAGATAGAAAGAGTAAAGAGCATTAGTGAGTTTCATCGTGTGAAAGGATTGCCTGAGCCTGAGCACCCGCTCATAAGTGTGGTTAACTACGCTGATTTACAGGCGGATGACACCATTGGTGATACAAGTTGGGTTTATGATTTTTACACCATTTCTATCAAACGGAATATAAACGGAAAGATATACTACGGCCAGCAGGAATATGATTTTGATGAGGGCGTCATGTTCTTCATAGCTCCCGGACAAGTGTTGAAAATTTCGCAGCGAGTAGCTGGGTCGTCAAATAAAACAGGATGGATGTTGCTCGTTCATCCTGATTTTTTATGGAATACGCCATTGGCCAAAACTATTGGTAAGTATAATTACTTCGATTATTCTGCTAATGAGGCTCTTTTTCTATCTAAAAAGGAAGAAAGTACAGCCCTCAACATTATAGAAAATATTAAGCAGGAATATCAATCTAACATTGATGACTTCAGTCAAAATATTATCATTTCACAATTAGAGACGCTTCTCAATTATTCTGAACGATTTTATCAGCGTCAGTTCATTACCAGAAAGATCAGTAATCATCAGGTGCTTGATAAGCTTGAGACCCTTCTCAATGATTACTTCAAAAGCAATGAGCTAACCACTAACGGAGCTCCAACAGTGCAGTTTGTATCGGACCAGCTCAATTTATCTCCGGGTTATTTGAGCAATGTTTTAAAATTACTCACCGGTAAAAGTACACAGCAGCATATACAAGAGAAGTTGGTGGCCCTGGCCAAGGAAAAATTGAGCACTACCAACCTCACCGTGAGTGAAATAGCTTATGAATTAGGCTTTGAATATCCACAGTCGTTTAGTAAATTGTTCAAGACCAAAACTCAGCTTTCACCTTTGGAGTTTAGGAGGTCTTTTAATTGATGGATAAATGAAGATTAATCAGAAGGTGCCAATAAATATGTCACTTGTTTTTTATTTTAAGTTAGGATGAGATATTTCATAAAAATATCCATTTGCACAATTCTAATTAGTCTGGTGAACTTTAAAAGTGTTCATTGTCAAGTGCAATCATTGACAGAAACGCTAATCAATAGGTCATTTTATTTTGGTATGACTCCAGATTCTATTGATAATTTATATAAGATCAATGATGGTGGTGTAATAATAGATGACAAATTCCTTTTTTTAGCGGACTCGCTTCAAGGTATACGTCCAGAAAGTGAGTCAGAGGTAATTTCTGATTACATTTTGCTTGATAGTGAATATTATGTCATATTGAACTTTGCCTTTAATCGACTATTCTCGATTAACATATATTCTAATGATTTGAATGATTTTAACGATGAAGTAAAACGTTCTATTCCAATAAAAATAGATGAAATTGAGCATACTACTTATTATGCTTCTATCAAAAACATAGGCTATTATTTTAACGCTTCTGAAGGTTTATTGGTGATGGATGATATGAAGGTGTATCGGAGAATGCCGCCTAGTTGCGGTAAAGGCAGACCTAAAGATTTGGATAGACTTAAGAAATATTTATCACGATATGATCTATGATCTACATCACCCAATTGATATTCGTTAAGCCGGGAAAAGAAGAGATTTTTCTGGAATTTGAAAGCAAGGTTTTACCCCTTCTTCAAAAGCATGGCGGCGAAATTACCTATCGGGTAAGGCCTGAAAAAGAGAGTTTTATTGATCATACAGAAGGTGAAACACCATACGAGATTCATTTTGTTACATTTCCCTCAGAGGCTGATTTACAAGGCTATATGAAAGATGATTCCCGATTGAAGTTTATGCATTTGAAGGAGGAATCAGTACGGTCTACGTTATTGGTGAAAGGTGAGAGGATGTGAGGTTACTGTTGCTTCCTTTTTTATCTATGGTTGGTAAGCAATCATTATTACTGGAGAACTGTGAGTTGTCCTCAGTTGCTCAGAACTTGGTCGGTTCATTTCCCTAAATTTGACAAGAAGGTCTCATAATTAATATAAATTATAAAATTGATCATAAAATTTTTAAATTGCAGATTGAACATTTTTTGATCTGGATGAGATATTTTTTAATTACTCTTTTTATTGCGGTGCTTTTACCTTTCTATGCATCGGCAAAAATTCTTACAGGGAAGTTAATTGATGAAAAAAGCGGTGAGGTTATAAGAGGAGCTGCTGTAATCAAGTATGGCACTTCTAGTGGGGATTATACCAACTATTTGGGCTTTTTTGAGTTATCAGTGGCAGAAGGTGATTCCCTGATTATAGCGCATCCCAGTTATGTTACAAGTGGATTTAAGGTTAGTCAGTCTGAGCAAATTCTTATAAGACTTAGAAGGAATTACGTTAAAATGATTCTTACAAATGATGATTTGGATGTTAAAATAGGGCAAGGAGGAGATGATGAGGGGGCCGGGATTTTATATAGAGGTGGACAAAGTCAGTTTTATTCAGATCTAAAAAGCGCATTCAAATCAGCGGGATTATATAAGGATGATGAGCAATATGAAGCAGAAATATCTTTTACAATAGATGCGAATGGATCTCTGGGCGAAGTGGAAGCTAGAGTTGAAGGTGATAGCGCTAATCATATTCAAAATATTATGGGAACGGCACTTGAGGAATTAAAGGGATTTATGATTGCCACAAGTAATGATCTGCCAATAAGACAATATTATAGGCTGAACCTTAAAAAGAGAGAGGAAGTTTTTGCGATAGTTGATGATCCTGCAATGCCTATAGGTGGATATCCTCAATTTTACCAATATGTGGCAATTAATTTAAGGTATCCTGTAGAAGCCAGGAGATTAGGGATCCAGGGTAAAGTTTATGCCTCCATGGTTGTAGGTAAAGATGGACAGATAAAGGATGTTGAGGTTGTAAAGGGGATTGGAGGAGGCTGCGATGAAGAAACTCTTCGGGTAATAAGGAACAGTCCAAAATGGACTCCTGCTTTTATGGAAGGTGAAGCAGTAGAGCAGAGAATTGTTCTGCCTGTTACATTTAAATTAGGCCGTGAAACTACAGTGACATTCACTCAATATGTTTCTGAAAAAATAGTGTATCCATCAGAAGCTAGGTCAGGGGGAATAGAGGGGATAGTACATGTTTCTTTTATGGTGAAGAATAATAAAATTTCAGACTTGCATATTATTAACGATATCGGAGGAGGATGTGCTGATGAGGTTAAAAAAGCGTTAGCAAGTGTTCCCTCAGAATTGTTAAAGAAGCAATTTTTTCCATCGCGAATTTACATTCAGCCTATAATTTTCAGGTTAAGTAGGGACCCCAGGAAATTTGAAGAAATTGAATTACCAGAAGGAGTGGTTTTGCAAACAATAATTATTACGGCTATTATGATGAAGCCTAATGTTACAGATGTTTTTGAGATGATGCACGATAATAGGTATTCATCAATAGGGGAAGCCATAATGAAAAACCCAAAAATCACACATTTGTCATTAACGAAGACGAATTTAAAGAATGTGGATAGAAATATCTACAAGCTTAAAAAGCTAATAACTTTGGATTTAGAGAAAAATAATATTGCTGACCTGCCAGATGAGATTTGTATGTTAAGCAATCTTGAAAAATTGTTCCTTCCTTACAATGAACTTAGCAGTCTACCAGCAAATTTTGATCAATTAGAAAATTTAAAAATTTTAGGGCTTGGGGAAAATAAGTTTGAAAAATTTCCAGAGGTAATACTTCAGATGGAGAATCTAAGGGCATTGGACCTCTCTGATAATGCAATAGGTTCAATACCAGCGGATATTTATAAACTGAAGAAGCTGGAAATATTAGCATTAAATTTTACCGGTCTTACATCGCTACCTAAAGAACTGTACGAAATGAAGCAATTAAAAGAGCTATCGTTAGTAGGCAATGCTATTAATGATGAAGAGCTTAAGTTATTAAGTAAGGCATTAAAGAAAACCATTATAATATTTGAATAGTAAAGGGCCCCAAAAACATGGGGCCTATGTCTATTATTTCCAATCCTGCAATCTATCCAAATACAGATAAGACTCCACGAATTCTCTATGTTCTTTGCTGGTCATTTTTTCTACCAGATTCAATGATGAGATATAGCTGGCCAGGTTGCCATTAGATGACAGGAACTTGCCGTCTTCTACATAAGTTACCACCGAATCATCCTGTACCAGTAGTTGAGGATAATCAATTTGAAGCTGCTTACCACCGCCAATCCATGTAACTATTTTCTTGCCTTCAGCAATGCCTGATTTACCGATAAGCTGTGCCCCACCACAATTGCTTACAGTGTATTTCGTATGCTCATTTTGCTTTTGGATGAATTGCACTATGTTCTCATTGTGCACTTGCGTGTACATGTCGTAGGCACTGGGTACGAAGAGCACATCTAGCTGAGGGCAATCTGAAAAGTCATGATCTGCAACCATGGTCAGACCTTCTTCTGTTACTATCGGATCTTTAGATTCAGCAATGGTGATCACATTAAAAAGCTGCTCGCCATCTTCGGTAGGTTTGCTAAATACATCTGCGGCCGCCGTAACTTCTGTAGTAAGAACGCCATCGTACATCAAAAGGCCAATTACTGGCAGCCCCTCTTTAAAAGGTTTTATATGCTTTCGCTCTTTTACTTCTTCCTTTGCTGGCGCTGAAGCAGTAGCCTCTTCTTTCTGATTGTTTTGGCAGCCGATGATAGACAAAGCGGCCAATAATACTAAACTTAAATATTTCATTATTAATTAAACGGTTTATGAGTACTTACAGCTATTCTATTCCATGCATTAATGATGGTTACAGCCATAATTATTTGTGCTAAAGTATTGTCGTTAAAAGTTTCCGATGCGCTCTGGTAGGTTTCCTCAGAAAGGCCCTGTTCCTGTATGCTGGTAACTTCTTCTGTTATTTTCAAGATCAACTTTTCCTCATCGCTAAACAAGCTGGATTCTTCCCAGGCGGCTAATTGAAAAATGCGTTGTGGTGTTTCTCCATTATTTAGTGCATCTGTGGTGTGCATGTTAATGCAGAATGCACATTTATTTATCTGTGACGCTCTGATTTTTATCAGTTCTAACCAGCCTTTATCTAGTCCTGAGTTACGGATATAATGCTCCAGGCCAAACATTGCTTTATAGCCATTGGGTTCTAATTGGTCTATTTGAATTCTCTGTTTCATAGCTCCTTTGCTTTTGTTAGGACAAAGCTAGGGGCCATATTATAGAAAAATCTTAACCTAGATTAAGAAAGCTTCTTTCCTCTGATTTTACTAAGATACTCTGGTGTGAGTCCTAGAAAGCTGGCGACCAGGTATTGCGGTACGCGCTGTACAAACTCAGGAAACTGCTCTCTGAATCTGTAAAAAACCTCTTCTTTGGAATAGTTGAAAATGTACCTCATTCTGGTAAGGGACGCGCCATGAGCTATTTCATGAATTTGCCTATAATAGCGTTCCATAATGGGCCAGTCGGTCAGTAGCTTCTGGTAATTATCAAAAGAGATATGAAGTAAGTCAGTAGTTTCTACGGCCTGGATGAAGAAGTTGGTTTTGCTCTGCCTGTTAAAGGCCTGAAAGTCTGATAACCACCAGTTTTCCATGGCAAACTGAACCGTTTTCTCAGTGCCGCTGTCATCAATGAAATAGAGGTGAAGGCATCCTTTAGTTACAAAATAGATTTCCTTGCATAAATCATTGGCCTTTAGCAAGTGCTTTTTCTTTTTAATGGTCTTGCACTCATAATATGAAGATATTTGCTCAAAATCATTTGAATTAAGCTCTACAAACTGAGTGATATGACTATAAAGATCGCTATACATTTTACCAGCACTTGGGGTGGTAAAGGTAAGTAATATATGTTAGTTGCGAACTACTATAGTATTTGCCGCGGCATCGCCTATGCGTTGATTATTTTTGCTTGATGATGCTACTATAAGTCCTACTAAAAAGAAACAGTCAAGCGGGGCTAGAATAAACCTGATAATGGCCTGTCCAAAACCTATGGGTTCATAATTCGCTTTTAGAACCTTTATTCTCATGGCTCTTTTACCCACCGTTTGCCCCCAAAGTGCTTCACTGATAGGCCAAAGGAAAATTGTGATAGCAAAAAGCAATAATGCAGGATAGCCCTCTAGAGAAAAACTAAGCCCACGGGAACTTCCAAAAAAGCTAACGAGAGCAAAGAATATGACCAGAAAAATGATGTAGTCAATGATAAAAGCGATTACGCGAGCACTTTTTTGAGCTAATTCGTAATTCTTCTCTTGTTCTAGCGGCTGATCTAATATTGGTTCTATCATAGGTTCAATTTAATAAGATGAATCTATAAAAGGTAAATCGGTTTATAGCAATTTTTTCAGGTCATTGGCATTTATTTCATTCTCGGGGTTAAAATCATCTGAATCCATGTATTGTAGAATGGAGGTGTATAGCTGGGCTGCTTCTGGCTTTTCTTTAATACGCTCAAGGTCAGACATACAAACGAGAAGTCTTCCTCGCCCCACTTTGAATTCAAAAATGAACCCCAGCTTATGATTTCTTTCCAAATTATCAATCACCTGAATTATGGGCCTGTAATCATGACTTGTGCTATCTAGTATGAGTGAATTACTAGCTTTGATAATAGAAAACCATTGCCAATTGGTGTGGAAATCTGTAGGAAATGAATTGAATATGGGGTGCTCTGGGTTCATCAACAAGCCTAAGGTACCTGGAGAAACTGGCTTTTTCACCCACTCACTGATCCCTTTAAACATGCCGTAGTTCCAGAAGTCCGAGGGGAAATGACCTGGCAGACTTTTATCTGCTACATCTGCAGTTTGAGGGAAGAGCAAAATGCTTCGTCCTGCACTAAGTTGTGAAAGGGTTTTTGAATCGAGTCTTTTGCTGACCAAGACCTCATTGGCAGGTGCCTCTGTCTTCGGATAAACCCAAATAGGGTAGGAGTTTGTATATCCTGATAGTGAAAGCTCCAGGCTAAGCTTTTGAGCAGTATGAATCTTTAAGAAATCGAAATTGATATCTGCGAGATCTATCACACCTTGTTTAGTTATTGAGTGAGCTAAAGTACCTTGATGTAGAATATCTCCTGCTTCATTTTTTAATTCCCACTGTAGCGTTTCGGAAATAGCTTTATTGGAATAATTGGCTACCATGACTTTAGCTTTAAATGATTCTGTGGACGTGTAACAATACTTTGGCATTTCAAGCAGAAGAACCACGTCATTACATGATTCTTTCCATTTTTCGGGAGTGATCACATTCTTACTATCCATAAATGCATCTAATATGCCTACCAGTGCAGTTCCTTGTCCCGGAAAATCCTGTAGATCAAGCAATTGAAATCCGGCCATGCTTTGGGTTCTTAGGGCTGCCTCCATCTCGGCTTTATAACACAGCGCAGACCAGGCGCCTGAAGCTCTTTGAAATGCACTATCCATTCCTACCATACCAGCCGCCGCCAGTCGCCTTTTAAATACTTCCAGATTTCTAGCTTCAAGTACGCCAGTGTATTTCTCAATCTCTATATAATTCGGGTAGATTTGATATTGGCCGATCTCATGACTCACAATAGGTATATCCATGTGATTTACAGCATAGTCGAATGTAATCTGGGTAGATGGCGTTTGGGTATTTAGCATGCCGCCCTGCTCACTATCTGCGAATGCGTGGGTAAGTCTGGTGTGGGTAAGCATGGAGTCATGTTCATAAGGAGTTCTGGCGCCGACAAAGAAGTCTGAAACTTCACGAGGTCCTACATAGCCGATATTATTATTGCTACCCATAGTGTAAAGTGGCCTGCTGTCATAGGCCTTTAATGCTTTGATGTTTTTTTCCACCCGATCATGACCACTCCATATTTCATTTCCAGGTGAAAACATGACGAATGAAGGGTGATTTCCGTAGGCATCGAGCATAGCCATCCCTTCTTTAAGTTGGGCTTCAGCCACCGTATCAGATTCTAAACCACCCCAGAACGGAAGTTCGGCCTGCAGGTAAATACCCTCCAGATCAGCAGCCGCAAAAGCCGCTTCGGGTGGGCAATAAGTATGAAAGCGATAATGATTTATACCATAATTCTTAGCTATTCTGTACACCTTTTGCCATTCGGCTACGTCCATCGGAGGGTAGCCAGTAAGAGGGAATACGGCGGCTTCGTGCTTACCTCTTAGAAATGTGGTTCTGCCGTTGATGGTAAACTGTGTGCCTTGCACCTTAAAATCACGCATGCCGAAGGTGGTTGTTTGCGCATCCTCCATATCATTATTCGAAATGACCGCCCTTACCTGATACAATGGTTGCTGATATTCATCCCATAAGTCTGCATCATCACCTAATTCGTAAGAGATGGTAACTTCATCAGTGGACTGGATATCTTTTCCGATGGAAGAGAGTGCTTCCGTTTTACCATTATGAATTTTTTGAACTTCTAATTCTATCTTTAAATCATTTATCTTCAGTGGATTATCAATTTTTATAATTGCATTGAAGCTCTTGTTTTTAACGTCTGGAATGACTTTTAAATGAGTAATCCTGAGGTCAAGTGAAGCTTCAATAAAGATGTCTCCTAATATACCGTTCCAGTTGGTTTGGGTATCATCCGAATAAATATGCACGTTGCCGTATGGTGTGAGTGATAGATCATTATTGACCATGATGGCGATGTAGTGGTCTCCGGGTGTCAGTACGTTGGTGACATTAAACTTTTGTGGACTTTGCAGAAGCTTCGAGCTGCCCACCCAGATGCTATCAACCCAAACTTGTGAAACCTTGCTTCTCTCTAGACTTAGCTCCAAATGCTTCCCTTGAAAATCAGCAGGAATGTGCACCTTTTTCCGATACCACGCTGCTCCTTCGTAGATGTACCTCCGATTCAGGTGCATGGTGGTGGTGTCAGTATTTACAATTCCCTTTTTATTAGTGTCTGTGGTGCCCGGAAGGTTTACAGAATCATTCAAGGTTTGCATAAACCATTGCTGATCAATTCCTTCTGTGGCAGTGTCAACGGCAAATTGCCAGCTACCCGATAGGTCTATTCTAGCTCTTTGTGGTTTATCTTCACTACAACTGAGAAGAATAGAAAGGAAGAAAAGTAGGAGGTAGGTAGGTTTAGTCATAAAAACGGGCTTGTTATAGTCAATAATACTATTACAAGCCCGAATTTAATAGATATGCCGAAGTAGTCCTAAATTTTTCTAGTCATTAGTTGAGGTTGTTCTGATTGGTCCAAACTAAATCAGAGATCTTAAAGCCTTCTAGTTCAGCTTTTTTCAGATATTCATCTTTTATATTTTCAGGCATTTGTGGATTTCTGGAAAGCAACCAAAGGTAGTCTCTGTTTTTTCCTGCCACCAGCGCATTTTGATAATCACTATCAATGGCGATGATATTATAGCCGGCATAGAATGGTCCGAAAAATGAGACTTTAAGCTCTCCGGTATGATCATCTTTTACCCATTTCGCTTTACCGTAGGCATCTTCATATTTGCCTTTTTTCTCATTAAATCCACGATTATGAACTTCTATATTGCCATTGTCATTGAGCGAATACTCTGCCGTAACGTGACTTAGATTCTTTTCGAACCGATAGTTAAATCGGGCTATTTCATACCATTTTCCCAGATATTTTTCTTTTTGAAAATCATTTACAGCTTCTACACCTTTAGGGATTTGTCTGTTCTTATTCAGTAAGGCTATGGCGCCGAAGGTCAACAGAGCGCCACCAGCAAACAGTAATTTATTTTTGTTCATTTGGCTAATGTTTGGTTGATGTAAAAACAAACATTTGAGCGCATTGTTGCCGTGCGGCGTCCTGATTTCTAATCCCAGATCATTGGTCTTTCCATACCAAGCGTTCTTAAATAAGCCAGTAATTGTCCGGTATGTACCGCTTCATGGTAGGCTATCCGCATGAGATAATCTCCCAATGAGCGTCGCTGATTCTTGTCTTTTCTCACTATCTCAATGGTTTTTAGATCATGTTCTGAATAGGATCTTATGGTCTTGATAAAATCTGACCTATATGGCTCTGCAAAATCTAGTTCTTCAGTAACGGATTCATATTTAAGGTCGTCCCAAGGAGATTTTATTGAGCTTACACCCTTGTTTTTTATGATATCATGATAAAGGAATTCGCCTTCCAAAACATGTCTGATCATCTCAATACAGCTCATAGCTTTGGCATCTGGTCTCCAGTGATAGAAAGGTTCGGGAACTTGGTGCCAAAGAAGACTACTTCTACGCCTTATTTCATTGAAATTCAGTAATATAAGTTCAACGGAAAGAGCATCTTTTACCACCATTCTTTCATCCATTCCTCAGAGATTTTAGTGGCTTTGTCATGATCATCCGTAACAACTATAAGCTGGTTAGCGTGGTCACTGTACTGTGTGAGTATATTCACATCGGCATCGCCAAGTTTGCGACAGAACATACCTAGTTGGCCAGGCACGTCCTGTCTAAGCTTTAGGATATTTACCGGATGAGCTTTTATCACTTTTATTCCAACTTCTTTAAGCACCGTTTCGGCTTGTTCGGCTTCTTCAACCAGAAAGTGAGCTATGGCTGAGTCTCCATTATAAAATACGCCACCCCCTTCAAGACTGATATGGTGTTTTCCTAAGGTTTCTCCCATCAATGCTAAGGTGCCGGGTTCATTGGTCAATTCGATTTCTAAATCCTTCATATATATTAGGTTTGTTTCGATCCAAAATAAATCAAATCATTACCTTTATATTTCATCAGTGAATGAACTATGGATGTAGAAGAAAAATTTGTGTCAATGGCGGCTCTTATCAGTGAGCCTACTCGTGCAAGAATGCTCTGGAATTTGCTAGATGGCCGTGCCTATACAGCTAGTGAATTGGCCATTGCGGCTGATGTTTCTTCTACCTCAGCCAGTAATCATTTGTCTAAATTGTTAGAGGCCGATATTCTAAAAGTGGACGTCCAGGGCAGGCATCGTTATTATTCATATTCAAGAGATGAGGTGGCCTATGCGGTAGAGTCTTTAGCAAATCTTGCTGGAGATCAGCAGGTTATGAAGACTGCCAAACCAGTAAAAGGTGTGAAATTTTGCCGAACCTGTTATGATCATCTGGCGGGTTATGTTGGGGTGAAGATTGCGGAGGCATTGGTCAATCAGAATTATGTGAAATCTATCGCTCAGGAGTACGAGGTTACTGATGCGGGCTGGCTTTGGGCTACCAGGTTAGGCATACATAGAGATGAACTGATTCAGAAAAGACGACCAGTGATTAAGCAATGTCTGGATTGGAGTGAGAGAAAACCTCACATTGCAGGCCAATTTGGAGCTATGATGCTGGACGAAATGCTGAGAAATAAGTGGTTTAAAAAAACTCAATTTTCGAGAGAACTCATCCTCACCCTTAAAGGCAAGGAGATGCTGGAAGAATATTTAAGCATAGTGTTATAGGCCTTCTTCTACGCTTCTATAGCGGCGAAAATTTGTTAATAATTTGATTAGTGTGAATGTAGACCACAGCATAAGTAGGTACATCATAAACTTCCCTTTTTGAAAAAAGTTTTCTGTAAAAAAATCGGTAATAGAGAGCGTAAGCAATGCTATGCCTATTATCCAAATAGTGGTGAACCAAATCACCTGTTTTAATGAAGGTTTTTTGAACCAATTAGCTTGTTTCTCCATGCTATGTACTTGTCTGATAGAGATTTAAATATACAAAATTTCTAAATAAGACACCGTTCAGTCTCTATCAGTTACACGAGTTACCTCTGGGTAATATTAAACCGAGTGAATGAATAATAAATTAAATTTTCATTCATGTTTACATTTCTATTTCTAAAAGTAATAAGGGCATATTTTTTAATAAATAGCATAGAAATGAACTACTCAAAATTACCCTTTTACCTTACCTTATTTACGGTAGCCGTCCTGGTGTTTTCATGTAAGGACGATGATGAACCTGATCCACGAAGAGCTTTTGCAGGCACTTACGATGTAGATGAACTAGACGCGACTGTGCGTGCAGGCGTAGAGCAGGTGTCTGATAACTTTGATGTCAATACGGAAATAGAATTTATCATAAATCCTGATCTTGACGCTGACGAAATGGAAGTTGAAATGGATGATTTCCTTGAAGATATGGTCAGATCTCTTCTGGCAATATTGGATGACGATGCAATAGTACAGATAGATGTGGATGAGATGGTGGTGGCAGAAATTTCTGGTGACGAATTTGAGATAGATGGCGCCGAGGTGACCCTCACTGTACAGACTGATGATGGTCCATCTGTATATCAGATGGAAGTAGATATAGAAGGGGAGCTAAAAGATGGAGAGTTGGAAATCGAAGCAGAAACTGCTCTTTTGTATTATATACTTGAAGTTGAAACTACAGCAGAAAAGCAATAATTAGGTTTATTTAGCTAAGTAAGGAGGCATGCAGAGATGTGTGCCTCTTTCATTTTTGCTGAAATTTAAATTCATGAAGGTGTTTACAACTTACATTTTTAATGAAATAAGGGGCATCGGTACCAAACTTTTAAGTTATGCGAACCCTAAAATCATCCCTTTCAGTAATCTCTTTCTTAATCATTATAAGTTTCTCATGCACAGATGATCACGCACTAGATATTACTCCAGATCCACGGGAGAAATACGAGGGGACGTATTTAATAAAAAATTGGAAGGTAATGATCAGTGGAGAAGAGACTTTAAATTCAGCATTGGAAATTCCCTTAGGGCTAAGCATAGATCCTGAATTACCAAGCAATATCATGCATATGAATGCGGATAAAATTTTTGGATCAATTATGCCTTTGATAACCTATAAAATCACAACACCAGTTCAATCCATTAACGTAGTTATTGAGGATGATGTGCAGGTAGAAATTCAGGGAAATACATTTGTAATGAACCGGACTGAGATGAAGGGTGCATTCTATTTCTTGAATGCCACAACCGCATCTATCCAGGAGTTTTGGTGGGAGATGGATGGGGCGTTAGATAATGGAGTTATTGAGCTACACATGTTAGGCAACCTTCGGGATCGTACTATTAAAATAGTGGCATTAGGTGAAAAGCAGGAGTCGGAAAACTTATGGGTGGAGCTGCAAATGAATTAAACCTGAAGAGTAGTGAGAAAAATTTTTGGGCATTTGTTTACATCTTCCATTCTCAGGTAAATAAGGCGGAAGTTAAATTTTTTAAATATGCGATACCTAAAATTACCCTTATTAGTCATCATGTTACTGGCTTTTAATATTTCCTGTAAAGAAGATGATGACGCACCTGATCCCCGAGCCGCTTACGCAGGATCATATGAAATTGACGAATGGACAGTTAAAACATCTGAAGCTGGAGTAGAAACTGTTGATGAGGTTGATCTAGAGCTACCACTTGAGTTCATGATAAATACCGAGCTCGACAATGATGAAATGAAAATCAATGATAAAGAGTTTTTGGAAGGGGTTATTCAAAGGGCAGTATTAATGATTTCTAGTACTGTCTATAGAGTAGACATGATTCCGGGTGAAGAAGTGATCATCGAGGTTTCAGGGGATTCATTTGAGTTGGATAAAATGGATATGCAGTTCGTGATGTCTTTAGATGGATACCCGGATGCTCGCTTACTGGATGTTGAACTATCCATGGAAGGAAAGATGGACGATTATGACATAGAACTAGAGATGTCATTTGATTTTTTCGGCTATGAATTTGAAATAGAAGCTGCTGGTAAAAAAGATTAAGACGGCAAAAGAATTATAACTGATGCCCAAAAGATATAAAATTATGATACAATTAAAATCACCGTGGTTAGCCATTCTGTTGTTGGCAGCCTGTATGTTCTCTTGTAAAGATGATGATGATCCGGATCCGCGTTCGGCCTATGAAGGTACTTATGAAATTGATGATTGGACTTTCTCAATCACCAACGGTACGGACGAGAGATCAGGAGAACCCACTTTGGATCTACCAATAGAATTAATGATCAATGCCGACATGGCCAATGATGAATTAGACTTTGTCAATAAACAGGAGTTTTTTGATCAGCTCATGCAGTTTGTAATTTTTGTACTCTACCTTGAGGAGTATGAAATACATGTATTTTTTGATGAGGAAATGGTGGTGGAAGTTGATGGAGACTCATTTGAAATAGATGCTACTAAAATTCGTGTAGTGGTGGAAGAGCCAGGTAGCCCACTAGTAAAGGTGTTTGATTCTGAAATAGAGATGGAAGGAACCATTAATGGCTCATCCATAGAATTTGAAATGTCTGGAGAGGTGTTGGATTACGATTTTGAAATAGAAGCTTCAGGAGAAAAGTAAAAGATTAGGTTTCATCGTTTAGGGTAAAGGGCGTGCAGAGATGTACGCCTTTTTTTATGAAAAATAGTATTAATCTTGTCCCATTCATTATCAGTCATGTCGAAGAAAGGAGACATCTATGTAGTTAATTTGCAGAGGTATTTCAATCATCTTGTTGTCTATAAAGGTATAGCAAGATTTATCGCATAACCGAGTCACCCTGAGCCCCGTCGAAGGGTAGACGATCAGTATTACATTCCTATCTCCTAGGTGGCACCTCAAGATTGAAATGCCCCACCTAATCCTTGTTTTTAACAAGGATTT
Organism: Fulvivirga ligni; assembly: GCF_021389935.1. Lineage (NCBI taxonomy): Bacteria > Pseudomonadati > Bacteroidota > Cytophagia > Cytophagales > Fulvivirgaceae > Fulvivirga > Fulvivirga ligni. The sequence goes on along the minus strand of NZ_CP089979.1, from coordinate 4,437,582 downwards.
GTAGAATATAGCATTTGTAATGCAATTATTGTTAAGAGCTGTATTTCATAGCCAAGGTTCCCTTACTTTTTTGCAATCGATCAAAAAAGTAACAAAAAAATCTTTCTTGCTGCAAGGTCTTCCGAGAGCGACATTATTCCATAGATATGGACTACCACTAGGGACTTGAGATAATCCTGTTTTTCAATCTTCTTTCACCGCACGACTGGGCAGCAAGATGGAGCTGCTACCGAGTTTGGTAAACCGTCAGCTTAACGGTCATGTCGACGAAAGGAGACATCTATGTATTTAATGTGCAGAGGCCTTTCAATCATCTTGTTGCTTATGAAGGTATAGCAAGATTTACCGCATAACCGAGTCACCCTGAGCCCCATCGAAGGGTAGACGATCAGTATTACATTCTTATTTCCTAGTTGGCACCTCAAGATTGAAATGACCCACCTAATCCTTGTTTTTAACGAGGATTTGTAGAGTCTAGCATTTGTAATGCGATTATTGCTAAGTACTTTATTTCATAGCTACAGTTCCTTTACTTTTTTGCAGTCGATCAAAAAAGTAACAAAAAATCTTTCTTGCTGCAAGGTCTTCCGAGAGCAGAAGAATTTCATAGATAGCAACTACCACCAGGAACTTGAGATGAGCCTGTTTTTCAATCTTCTTTAACCGCACGACTAGGCAGCAAGATTTGAAAACCACCACCGAGTCATCCTGAGCCCCGTCGAAGGGTAGACGATCAGAATTGCTGACTATGTTTAGAGTACAGGCAACCTGGAGAGCAGATATGCCTCACTACCCTCCGGATATGACTAATATATTAGCTTCGGCTATTGCCATTTATGTAGCCTTCGCCTTCGTAGGTGTCTCCATCTGCGAAACTTCAGACCTTTGCGGCTAATCCTTTGAGCTTTTTATAGCTACAGTTCCTTTACTTTTTTGCAATCGATCAAAAAAGTAACAAAAAAATCTTTCTTGCTGCAAGGTCTTCCGAGAGCAGAAGAATTTCATAGATAGCAACTACCACCAGGGACTTGAGATGAGCATGTTTTTCAATCTTTTTTCAACGCACGACTGGGCAGCAAGATGGAGCCACTTCGGAGTTTGTTGTACAGTAAGCTTGCCTTTTCACTTGCCAAACGGTCATGTCGACGAAAGGAGACATCTATGTATTTAATGTGAAGAGGCCTTTCAATCATCTTGTTGCTTATGAAGGTATAGCAAGATTTACCGCATAACCGAGTCACCCTGAGCCCCATCGAAGGGTAGACGATCAGTATTACATTCTTATTTCCTAGTTGGCACCTCAAGATTGAAATGACCCACCTAATCCTTGTTTTTAACGAGGATTTGTAGAGTCTAGCATTTGTAATGCGATTATTGCTAAGTACTTTATTTCATAGCTACGGTTCCTTTACTTTTTTGCAGTCGATCAAAAAAGTAACAAAAAATCTTTCTTGCTGCAAAGTCTTCCGAGAGCGGCATTATTCCATAGAGATGAACTGCCACCAGGGACTTGAGATGAGCCTGTTTTTCAATCTTCTTTCACCGCACGACTGAGCAGCAAGATTTGAAAACCACCACCGAGTCATCCTGAGCCCCGTCGAAGGGTAGACGATCAGAATTGCTGACTATGTTTAGAGTACAGGCAACCTGAAGAGCAGATATGCCTCACTACCATCCGGATATAACTAATAGATTAGCTTCGGCTATTGCAATTTATGTAGCCTTCGCCTTCGTAGGTGTCTCCACCTACGAAACTTCAGGCCTTTGCGGCTAATCCTTTGAGCTTTTCATAGCTGCGGTTCCTTTACTTTTTTGCAGTCGATCAAAAAAGTAACAAAAAAATCTTTCTTGCTGCAAGGTCTTCCGAGAGCGGCATTATTCCATAGAGATGGACTAACACTGGGGACTTGAGATAATCCTGTTTTTCAATATCCTTAAACCTCACGACTGAGCAGCAAGATTTGAAAACCACCACCGAGTCATCCTGAGCCCCGTCGAAGGATAGACGATCAGAATTGCTGACTATGTTTAGAGTACAGGCAACCTGAAGAGCAGATATGCCTTACTACCCGAATATGACTAATAGATTAGCTTCGGCTATTGACATTTATGTAGCCTTCGCCTTCGTAGGTGTCTCCACCTACGAAACTTCAGGCCTTTGCGGCTATTCCTTTCAGCTTTTCATAGCTACGGTTCCTTTACTTTTTTGCAATCGATCAAAAAAGTAACAAAAAAATCTTTCTTGCTGCAAGGTCTTCCGAGAGCAGAAGAATTTTATAGATAGCAACTACCACCAGGGACTTGAGATGAGTCTGTCTTTCAATCTTCTTTCACCGCACGACTGGGCAGCAAGATGGAGCTGCTACCGAGTTTGTTAATCAGCCTGCCTTTCTCAAAGGTCATGTCGACGAAAGGAGACATCTATGTATTTAATTTGTAGAGGCCTTTCATAACTGGTAATTGCGAACGCAACGAAGTGTAGTGAAGCAATCTCGAAGTTACTTTTACTGTCCATTGAAGCTTGTATGTTGTTGATTCCAGAAATGGAGGTAAATTGTAACTCGATTTGAGTTTCCGCTACGCTAGAACTATCTCAACCTTTCCACCACATCACTAAAATCCTTCACCTTCTCACCAAAGTCTTCCCTGCGGTCCTTCTTCTTTACGCTAGTGACCACATCCTTTATGGAATAATTAACCATACCATAAGATTTTTCAGATAGATAGGAGAGGTCTGACTCTAAACCTTGGATAGTCAGCGCATACAGCTGATAATCAGAACTATCTAATGAAAATTCCCTCATTACAACTGCTTTTTCATCCATCGTTGTCTCCCAGGACTTAACTTTAATGCCATTTAAAATCTCAGTTTTAGGAGAAGATTTATTTGTGATTTTACTGGTTAAGGAGGTGAAGTATTGATTCAGTTCTAGTGATACTCTTTTATGATTTTTTGTCTTTTGATTGGTTGTTTCAAATTTAGCATGCTCTAGAGTGAGCTTTTTCATGTCCTCATTGATTCTTTCCGTGGGGGAAAAGGATAAGGTGAAAATGGTAAACAGTAGGGTGAGATGTGAGAGAATCATGTCAAGATATTTTATTTATGAAGATAATAAAATATCTTGAATTTATGATATTATTTGAGTGAGAAACTCTTAGGCAAGTTTTGCGATAGTCTGTATCTACCTAAAGCTTAATCTCTTCAGCCACAAAAGTGTGCTCAGTAACAAAGCCTGAATCCCAAGTGTCGTTTTCATGACGTACTTTTACTTTCATAACCTTGTCATCTATATGCTCTATTTGCCAGTAATAACCTAGTGTATTTGTGCCAAAGCCATTCATAAACATAGAGGTGCTGTCTGCCTGTATTTCTTCTAGTAAAAGATAAATCTCGTTATCTCCAGTATTGTGCCATTTTCCTATAAAGGTCACTGCTTCAGCGTTTTGTTTATATTGGCCGTTTTTATCGAAGATAAAATTGTTAGAAGGGTCTTCCTGATCAGTCCACTTTTTAGAGGTGAGTACTTTGTTGTTTTGATTTAAGGTAGGGTCAATGTTATGTAGACCGATAATTGAAAGTACTAAGAAGGCAATTTTAATGTGCATAACGTTGTTAGTTAATATGGGCTGAAAATGATCACAGCCCAACTTAGGACTTAACGTTACTTGGGCTAAATTGTTTTAGTATTTTCCTTTATTGATAAGTGGCAGTTATTGATGCTCTCGAACATAATGACACTGAACCAGGCGGTTGAGCATAATCCTCGATTTTACGCATTTGAAATTCAGAGGATTATCCAAAGTTGAAAATAACGGAATGCCACCTCCGAGTAGGATTGGAATGGTGGTAATGGTTATTTCGTCAAGCAAATCTTCTTTGAGGAAATTCTGGATGGTGAGTCCTCCGTCAATATATAACTGGTATTGGCCTTTGGTGGCCAGATGATGGATAAGGCTTTTCAGATCAGTATTAACCATTTCGACCTTGTTATGAAGATGTTCCGGAGTTTGGGTTAAGGTAGTGCTCAGCACATAAACTGGCTTGGTATAAGGCCAGTCTATGTCAAAACCGAGAACTGTTTCATAGGTATTGCGGCCCATAATAATGGCATCTATAGTTGCCATAAAATACCCGTAGCCCATATCGTCATTATCAGGATTTGGGGTAGCATGGAGCCAATCTATATTGCCATTCTTATCTGCAATGTAGCCATCCATACTGGTGGCAATAAATACTTTACAACTGCTTTTCTCCATATTAGTGCTTTGCAGAACAAGATAAGTATTCTACTTTTCAGCTACAGTAGACCATTTGCCTTTTTCTTTAGCTAAATCAATAAGAGCCAGGCCGCGTTTGGTCATCATTTCTTCTCTTATCAGCCTTTCTGCTCTATCAATATTAATATCGCTCCAATTATTTCTTTTTGGGTTTCTAGGTGTGAAGGTGAGATAGTAGCTGTTCTTATCACGCTTCTTACAGAGGCTATCAATCCATCCGAAGCAAAGTGCTTCTTCGGTAGCTTCTATTCTATCCACACAGGTGACATTACTATCTTTATGATAGAAAATAAGCCAAATTGATTTTTCCTTTTCGCCATTCTCTTTCAGCCACTGCCTCCAGCTTTCCCGGCTGTCCATGTATATGGCCTTTTTACCATCCTTTATTTCAATTGGTCCTGATTCAGAAAATTTCACGTTTTCAGGATGAATATCCAATACACTGTAGTTGTTCCTTTGCTCCATTTTTTGATGATTTTTTAGGGTTTTAATCAAAAGTAAAAGCGCATAGTGACAGCCTTATGTCAGTAGGAAAATAGGATGGAATATTTTTTAGCAGTTTCGATATTCTGATGACATCATTCCGGTTGCAGGGCAGCGGAGGGCCGGAATTCTTACCGCTTATTATTGGAGCCTGAACAATTACTCCCTCTGTAAAATCAAAGCATCTTCAATGGGGGAATCAACCAGAATTTTTAGAGTAGAAGTGGAGTCTGAGCTAATTATAATATCCTGAGCTTCTACATCAGGCATCTGATCATACACTTCAGTTTTATCCGGGAACTCAAGCATAGTATAGAATAGGTGAAAGTGAAGGTCTCTTTGTATAAATATATGTTGGGGTTCGTGCTTCTTAACTATTTCTAATTCCCTATCTATTTGAGCATAAAAAAGTTTGTCATAAATGTACTGGTTGATGCGATGTAGCCAGGTGTATTTAAAATTAAAGGCTGTATTTGCTGCCATGATTATAATGCATGTGGTTAGTACTAGTTTTTTATGGCTTCCAGATAAATCATAAATGATAAAACCGATCAATAGAGTGAATATCACATTTAGATAGATCAGTGCTCTAAAAGGAATGTAAGTTCTCATAATCAAAGAGAAAATGATGACCATGAATAACTGCAAGCCGGTGAAGAGATGAAGCCTTTTGGTTTCTTTAGTATATTTTTTTCTAAGAAACAGATATGAAATGAAGGGAAGCAGTAAAATGAGATATGCTTTTGCATTAGCATTTGTGATAACACTCATGGTCTCAAGCGTTTCCATATAAAGCACCAAGGGCTGAAGCGGTTCTTTAGTGAATGATCGTGGGATGATTTTATCCCAGCCACTAACCAGGCACACTGGGAAATAGAATAAACCAACCAGGATGGCTAATAGGCTAGAGGCCAGCAAAATTTGACGAAAATCGGTTTTTCTGAAACTTCGATACTGAATGAGAGCATACAGAATAAGTGCTGTGAACGGTATGATAAACAGCTTGTTAGTACAAAAAGCGAGAATAGAAATAAAACTCAACAAGAGGAGTTGGGATGTCTTATGAGAGGTGCGGTATTCTTCAAATAGTATGTAGCTAACCACCGAAAATAGAGCCATAAGATAATAGGATCTCCCCTGAATACTGTAAATACCAGCCCAAAAGGATGTTGCAACCAGAATAGCACTGAACAACGCTTTTACCAACCCCTTTTTTTGGAGCCAGCTAAATATGCATATCAATAAAATCAGTTCTGCTACGATAGAAGGTAGCCTAATGGCCAGCTTATCTGGAAAGCCCAATGACAGGAGCAGATGAGATAAATCAGTATAAAAAACGTGGTTGTTCGCCCAGCCAATGCCATCTGTAAATTGATAAGTATGCCTGATCAATATGTCTTTCTTGCTGTAGTATACATAATCAAATACTTCATCTATGTGCAGTGGGAAATGATAATATAGGAAGACTTTGTAGGCCAGCCAAACAAGGAGTAAGCTGCCAATAGTCAACAGCTCTTTTCTACTTAAAGATGGAGCCTTGAAACTGAGCTTTCCACATGATTTGATCAGCCGAACCATCAGAGCCAGACTTAGCAAATTGAGTATCAGAAAGGCAATGAGAATAGGAATATAATAGGCTTTTACAAACTGAAAATGTGAAGCTGAAAGAAAGTATTCATCAATCTTATGATTGAGATAAGTGTCTTGAAATAAGTGATTTACAGTTGTGCTGAACTGAGAGTAATCTTCGATTTCACCTATTATGTAAAACCAATAGCATGAGGGGTATGACACAAATATGAGCCAAAATACGCCTAGCGATAAAAGGGCCAGCGTACTCAGGTTGATATTTATGGACTTACCATTCATGAAGTTTATTTTGAGGGAAGGGATTATTGTTGAATATACTCAGCAGAGAGGATACTTCGTTTCAGTATTTCTAGTTCGTCTTTATGGTTAGACGCACCAGAAATCACATTAGTAAAAGAATCGTTTCCAAATATGAGAATAATTGCTGTCGACTTATGCATGGAATTGGTCATCACTATATATTTAGCAGGATAACCATCTATGGTCAACTCTTTGTCTTCAAGAATGATGATTTCAGGAGAAGACATTTGTTCCAGATACAGCGGCATGTTATCATTATAAGCACCACCATTGATTGTCATTACAGATAGTTGAGAGCTATCTTTTTCATAACCAAGGAAGTTTTGGCTTTTTGTATACCCTTCTGGCACCACGAGGGAAATGTTAGTGCCATGTATGTGTTTTCGCTGTGCATGAGAAATGCTGCAAGTGATAGCAATTAGTAACAACGTGCTGAACAGTATCTTTTTCATGCTGCCAAAATAGATAATTAAGTTCAATGGAGCGCATTTGAAAAAGAGAAAAGCCGTAAGAATAATAGCTTACGGCTTGTTAAAAAAACATCATCATTCGTACTAATTATTTTTGATTATCAATCACCTCATCCAGATTCTCTAGTGCCAAGGTGAAGCCTTCTTTGAATCCCATTTCTATGATAGTTTGAATGTCTTCAAATTTGTCATGCTTTATATGCACTGTAACTGTAGTGGTGGAATCATTGGCTGGTTCAAAATCGACAGACCACTGAGATCGGGGCATTTGGGTATTTAAATTTGCGTCATTGTCACAAAATGCATCCAGCTGCTGGAAATTATTTTTTGGGGAGATTGACGTATAATCGGCTAAGGCCCAATGCTCTTCTCCCTGTGGACCTTGCATAGCGTAAAGGCGTCTACCCCCTTCTTCAAAGTTCATAGATTTGGTTTTAGATTGCCATGGTTTAGGTGCCCACCATTTATCTAAAAGCTCAGCTTCAGTCCAGGCACGCCAAACAAAATCCACAGGTGCATCAAACTCTCTTTTTACAATGATGGTACTGTTTTCCTTGTCAACAGTAAAGTCCATAAGTAGGTTAGTCTTCATTATTATTTGATTTTAATTGATTGAGTACAACATCCAATTGTTCAAAACGGCTTTTCCATATCTGCCTGAATTGCTCAAGCCATTGATCTACCTCTTTCATCTTCTCAATCTTCAGCTTGTAGTAGATTTCCCTTCCTTCCTTATTTTGCTCTAATAACTCACATTCATTCAAGATCTTAATGTGCTTAGACACAGCCTGTCTGCTAGTGTCAAACTTCTCTGCCAGTGCATTTGGCGTGAGTGCCTGAGAAGCAATAAGAACTAAAATGGCCCTCCGTGTAGGATCAGCTATGGCTTGGAATATATCTCTTTTCATAATAAATTAGAAACCGTTTGGTTGCAAATATAAGCAACCTTTTGGTTTCTCAAAAGATTTTATAAAAAATTTACAAGAAATTAATTACATGTATAAAATCTGATCCTTGTTTTTAACGAGGATTTGTAGAGAATGGCATTTGAAATGCCAGTGGAAGCATACTTTGCTAACTTTCGCCTTCGTAGGTACTGAGCAGCAAGATTTGAAAACCACCACCGAGTCATCCTGAGCCCCGTCGAAGGGTCGACGATCAGAATTGCTAACTATTTTTAGAGTGCAGGCAACCTGAAGAGCAGATATGGCTCACTACCATCCTATATGACTAATAGATTAGTCTTCGCCTTCGTAGGTGTCTCCACCTACGAAACTTCAGACCTGCAACTAATCCTTTCAACTTTTCATAGCCAAGGTTCCTTTACTTTTTTGCAATCGATCAAAAAAGTAACAAAAAAATCTTTCTTGCTGCAAGGTCTTCCGAGAGCGACATTATTCCATAGATATGGACTACCACTAAGGACTTGAGATAAGCTTGTTTTTCAATATCCTTAAACCTCACGACTGAGCAGCAAGATTTTATGCTTCTATATTCTAGGTGCTACTGTCAAGATTTAAATACCACGATCGAGTCATCCTGAGCCCCGTCGAAGGGTAGACGATCAAAATTGCTAACTATGTTTAGAGTGCAGGCAACCTGAAGAGCAGATATGCCTCACTACCATCCTATATGACCAATAGATTAGCCTTCGCCTTCGTAGGTGTCTCCACCTACGAAACTTCAGGCCTTTGCGACACATCCTTTCAGCTTTTCATAGCCAAAGTTCCTTTACTTTTGCAGTCGATCAAAAAAGTAACAAAAAAATCTTTCTTGCTGCAAGGTCTTCCGAGAGCGGTATTATTTCATAGATATGGACTGCCACTAAGGACTTGAGATAAGCTTGTGTTTCAATATACTTAAATCTCACGACTGTGCAGCAAGATTTGAAGGCTACCACCGAGTCATCCTGAGCCCCGTCGAAGGGTTGGCGATTTCGTACTTCGCTTGTTTTTCTATTCTTAGACGAGCAACACACTCAAACCTCATTCCGGAATTCTGTAGCGTAGCGGAAGAATATCCGGAATCTTACTGTTAGGTTTGCAGAGGCTGAACAGCAAGATTCCGGCTCTCCGCTACGCTGCGGCCAGGAATGACGTTTTAGAGGTACTGCTCGCTGTTCTGCTCTACTACTTTTCTATCGCTGACACTCTGAACTAATCGTAAGACATAAGATCAGCACTACCCGCTCCGCCTTCGTTGTGTGTTATCACCAACGAAACCACCAGCTTATATTTGCCCACTGACACCGAAACGCTGGAGAGGCCTATTTATTGACCTTAAGTTAGTCTTACTAAGATTGAAAACTGAAATATCTCTCAATTCTTCATCAATACTTTCCTCGACTTTTTGTAGAATTCATTCGCCTTATTAAACCGTTGCTGCTCGGTATATTCAATGAGTTGATCATAGCGTTTCTGCAAGTCCATTTGAGTATTCCAACCGATTTTAGCCAGGCAAATATAGCACAACCATGATGGCTTATGGTCAGCCTCGGTTAAGGTAAGGCTGCCGTTCATAAGGCATTTGAATTTATTGCAATGCTTCAAACCTAATGAATGTCCAATTTCATGGCTGGCAGTTTTTGCTAAGCGATTGAGGTACTGTCGCTGATAAACGGGTGTCATTTTAGCCGTCTTGTATCTGTACATGGAGAAAGTACTCAACTGTGTGTTTAAGCCGGCCTGTCCGAATACGTAATTCCATCCTTCTTTAGGGAAAAGGTCTTCGCTGGTGATGGCAGCATAGGCTATGGCTTCTTGAGGTTTGGTTTCTGGCAGGTATTCTTGCAGTAAAAATTGTGTGTGTATCTGTTCAATTCCATGATTGTTTCTTCTTGACGATTGAGGTGTAATTATAGAAGGTTGGATTTCTAAGAGTATAGTTTTTTGTCCAAAGAAGATTTGTAGGTAAAGCCTCAGATTTTCCAAAACGGAAATATCAACACTGTCAAAGGTTCCTATGGGCTGGAGGTATATTTTATGATGTAAAGAGTCTGGTTTATGAGGCGCTAACTGAACATATTCTTGAAAGGTCTGCCCGCTTTCATTTTGCTGGTAAAGCCACTCTCCTGGTTCTGGGGCGGGTAACGTGCTTTGCAAGTGTTTAAGCTTACCCAAGTCTTTGATAGCAATGGTTTTTGAGTTTTTAATTTTAGTTCTTTCCTCAGTTTTCTCTTGGCAGCCAATGAGAACGCATGTCATAGTTAATAGAATAAGATGGAATAGTTCCTTCATGCTTTTAATGTAATGATAAACTTAGACATAAGCTCAGGATTACCTTAATCTAATGTTCGTTTAACATTGGTAGGTGTAATGTCTTTCTCTCCTTCGTAGGTGTCTCCACCTACGAAACTTCAGGCCTGCGACTAGTCCTTTCAGCTTGTCATAGCCAAGGTTCCTTTACTTTTTTGCAATCGATCAAAAAAGTAACAAAAAAATCTTTCTTGCTGCAAGGTCTTCCGAGAGCGGTGTTATTTCATAGATATGGACTGCCACTAAGGACTTGAGATCAGCTTGTTTTTCAACATACTTAAACCACACGACTGAGCAGCAAGATTTGAAGACCACGATCGAGTCATCCTGAGCCCCGTCGAAGGGTCGAAGATCAGAGTCACTGAGCTGAAGAAGCAAGGGAGAATCGCAAGCAGTACCTCCCAAAGCGTCATTCCGGCCGCAGCGTAGCGGAGAGCCGGAATCTTGCTGTTCAGCCTCTGTAAACCGAATAGTAAGATTCCGGATATTCTTCCGCTACGCTACAGAATTCCGGAATGACGTTTGAGTGTGTTGCATGTCTAAGAATAGAAAAACAAGCGATGTACGAAACTAATCGTAGGCGTAAGATCAGCACTACCCGCTCCGCCTTCGTTGTGTGTTATCACCAACGAAACTGCAAGCTTTCAGTGTCTTCGACCTGATTATTGCCACTTCAAAATAAAACCAGCACTCCTTTCAATCACCAGTTCCGCTACTTCCTTATGCGGCGTGTGCTTTACATTGGGGATGATGAGGGAGCTGGCTTTGGTCCCAATTCCGGTTGTAGTGCGATATACTTGGTCTAGTGTGCCGTATTCATCATCTTCCCCCTGAATGATGAGGGCTGGACACTGAATATGTGGCAAGAATGTTTCTATATTCCATTCCCGGAAAAAGGGGCTGGTCCAGGTGTCAGCCCATGCCTTGAATAGCGGCTCAGTTTTGTCTCCGTGGTATTTATTGAGTTTAGATTTTAGGTCGGTGTCCTTATACAGTAAGATGGCCTCTAGGATTCCCGCAATGGTTATATCCTCTACCAAGATGTGGGCACCTTCAGTAATTATAGCTTTAATCTTCTCGGGGTATTTTCCTGCGGCAATCAGGGCGATGGAACCGCCATCGCTATGCCCAAAAAGGATGACATCCTTCAGTTGTAGGTAATTGATGAGGTTATTCAATAAGTCAGCCTCATCTTCCATGTAATTGATGGTACGATTATCATAGCTGAAGGGACAGGATTGTCCATAGCCTTGCCGATCATAAATGAGTACATTGCATTGTGTGGCTTCACCCAGCTTTTTAGGAAAGTCTCGCCATAGACGGATACAGCCGAGGGAATCATGAAGGAAAATTATAGTTGGCCTGTCTGGATAAGGTTGAATGAACTCAATGGCCAGTTGTTCTAACATTAAAGAATTACTCATACCCGTCAAACATACTTATTTTAGTTATCATAGTAAATGTCCAGGCAGTGATCTAAAGAATGACCTTCTTTATGCAGACATGCACAAAATTCTTCACACTTTGCAGGATCATTTGCTTCTGAGCATTGCGCGATACATTCTTTATAAGTGTTTCTGGGAAGCAATTCATGGATATTCAGCACTGTGAAGCCAACTATCAATACCGCGAGGGCAGTACCTGCAAAGAACTTAAATGGAAAGTGATTACTTAAAGGTTTGATCGGATTACCGAGTGCTTGATGTTTTTTAAATGGAAGAATATATTTCCATCTGTCATAATACCAGCACAGCACATATAAGTCCGCTAATACCATGAGAGGAGAAGAGATCAAGGAGCCATCAAAGCGTACCGAGAGTGATAAAATGCAGATGTTTAGTATGATAGGGAAGTAGATCATTGCTCCTAAAACCGCGGTCCGTGGTATCAAGAGCAAAATGGCAGCGGTCATTTGCATTATTCCTATGAAAGGGTAGTAGTAACCTGTATGAAACAGCGCTTCCAGATAATGGCCCATGGGGTGATTATTAGCTAAAGAGGTAAATCTCTCTCCATTGATCTTTACAAAGCCAGATGGAAGAAAACCTGCAGCCAAAGCAACTCTACAAAAAATGGAAAAATACCACATCCACCGATTATTCTTCGATTTGGCATGGATTTGATCTAGTTTGTCGCTGAGGTTCATACTGGTTTTGCTTTAATTTGATATACAGCAGAAGTCAATAATATGGACGTAAATGTGATAGATATCATGGATGCTATCAGATTGCCTATGATGAAACTCTTAAAATTGAAGAGTAAATAAATAATAGTGAAAGTGCAGGCGATCGTACAGGTGATCAGCCAATATTGAGCATTTGGAACATGCTCAGTAGGTTGTTCCGGAAGTTGTAAAAAACTAGCAAAGATAACTAAGCCCCCAATTAATGAACTGGCATGTTGCGCCAGCTTATAAAGCGGAAATGAAATATTGAATAAATCGATACTAAACTCTTCCAAGGACCAAAGATGGATGAAGAAACCATTGTGGTGAGTAAATGAATCCCATATTAAATGAGTGGCTGTGCCTATGACTATTGAGTACAGCACTATGAGCCAATGAGATATAAAGCATTTAGACCAATTGAAATCTAAAGATGTAATAAGCTTTCTTTTAACGAATGAAGGTAGATTATTGATGAACGAATTTCGAATCAAGCAATGAAAAGTAAATGCGATTACTATTGCCAGGGGTAGGTCAAACCAAAAGATGCCCAGAATGGTGTGGCTGTAATCGCTTATAACTTTGAATCTTAAAAAATACTCAAAATCCGGCACCATGCTTCCTATCACTAATCCGGTGGTGGAGAACCTTTTCTTGTTTCCAGTGATAAATGGAAGAATAGCAGCTGGGTGACATGCTGTGAATGGCATATTACTTTACCGCTATTTTATCTCCCAAAAACTTAGGCTGCTTATTTATTGCTATATCAAGCAGAACTTTTACACGCGCAAGGTATTCTCTAGCTTGTACTACCTGATTGTTATATCCTATGGCATCCTCTGCATTAAATGCGATAGTATTTAGCTCAAGGGCATTGGCTATGTACAGAGCCCTGCGGTTATGAAATTCTTGAGAAATGATGGTGAAGCTGTCTTGCTCGAATATTTCCTTCATTCTATGTATTGAATCTAGTGTTCTAAAACCTGCATAGTCAAGGTATATCCTGTTTGCAGGTATTCCTTTCTTAACTAATGCATCTTTCATGTCCTGTGGCTCATTGTAGTTGGTGCGGCTGTTGTCACCACTGATGACCAGGTAGTTTATTTTCCCAGCTTTAAAAATGGAGGCTGCGGCTTCTATCCTGTTTTTGAAGAAAGGGTTTGGGGCGCCTGATTTAAGTTTTTTAGAAGTTCCAAGAAGCAATCCTGCCTTTTTATAGGGCAACGAATCTAACTGAGTATAAAGCTGTCCTTGTGTCTGGCTATTGATATGATGCTTAGCGGCAAGGACGAGAATAATCATTGAAATAGACACACCAGTTATAATCAGGGTGAAGGTTCGAATATGACTCGCAACAAATATGATGAACTGAATTATTTTATTCTTCATTTTAAAAGTACTTTGAAATTCAAAGTTAATATTATCTTGTAATATTTCAAAATGCAATGGATTGCGCATGACGATGAGTGTTGAAAAAGTGCCACAGTTGAAGAAAATCACATTTTTTGTTAAAAAAAGGGTTTACTTATTACATCTAAATAGTATAGTTTCTGTAGAAATAAATTGTTGGTATCATGAAGAAGGATAGAGTTATTTTACTGTTTTTTATTGCAACTTTTCTCAACCACCCCTTAGTTTTTTCCCAAGTTCAATCAGATTCTACATCCACCTATGAGATGTCTCTTGAGGAGCTCATGAACATGCCTATTACTGTAGCATCTTCAGAAGCACTTTCTCCCAGGGAATCCCCAGGCATTGTGAGTCTAATCACAGCCGGTGATATTGCCAAAATGGGCGCCAGAGATCTGATAGATGTTTTAAGAACTGTACCAGGGTTTGAATTCGGTGTAGATGTATCAGGTGTAACTGGTATAGGTATTCGTGGAAACTGGGCTCATGAGGGCAAAGTTTTAATTCTTTTAGACGGTCATGAGATGAATGAAACTGCTTACGGCACCAGCCAGGTGGGTAATCACTTTCCTGTGGATCAGATTCAGAGGATTGAGATCATAAGAGGCCCAGGTTCAGCACTTTATGGTGGGTACGCCGAATTAGGAGTAATTAACATCATTAGTAAAAAGGCCGCTGATATTGGTGGAGTAGGCGTAGCTACCAGCTATGGACAAATGCAAAGCGATTTTGGTAGATCTAACGCAACCGTAATGGTAGGAAAAGAGATTGGCGACTTGGCTTTTGATGCTAAACTCACCACATCTAAGGCACTTAGAAGCAATAAAACTTATACAGACTTCTATGGAGGTACGTATGAAATGGCGGATAACTCCGAAATGAAAAATCTACATTTGAATGGAGGCTTGTCATATAAAAACCTATCAGTGAGATTGTTATATGAAGACTATGAGCTGCAACAGCGTGATTTATATGACGAGGCCATGATTGAGCCTGTGCAAATGCACTTCAAAACACAATCAATAGATGTAAAGTATGGTATCAATATTTCCGATAAGGTAAAATTGACTCCTCGAATTAATTATAAGAAGCAAAACCCTTGGTTAGCTAATAGCGACGCTGCTCTTAGGAATGAAGAAGCTGGTTTCTATAATTATTTTGACAATGACCTTACCAAGCTCACTGGAAACTTGACCTTGAATGTTGATTTTAGTCCATCGGCTCATTTGATCAGTGGTGTGGAGTACTATGAAGATAAAGGTAAGCTGAATGGTGCTACATATGAATTCAATAATTCTAATACCATTGATTTTAGTAATTTATCTGTCTTCAGTCAGGCTTTGTTTAAAACCAAAGTTGCCAATATCACCGTGGGAGCGAGATATAATAACCATGAGCAGTTCGGTAGTTCTTTCGTGCCGCGCGTAGGTGTAACTAAAGTGGTGAATAATTTTCATGCTAAGTTACTTCTGAGTCAGGCCTTTAGAGCACCAAGTATTCAAAATATAGATCCTAATCCGGAAATTAAGCCTGAGCAAACTTCTGTGATAGAGATAGAGGCAGGGTATAAGCTGAACGACAAAATGTTAGTAACAGCTAACCTTTTCAGAACCAGAATAGATGATCCTATTGTGTATTTTTATGATGTAGATACGGATGTTGAGGGGTATGATAATTTCGATAAAACCGGCACCCACGGTTTTGAAATAGAATATAAATATCAGGGTAAGGGAGTATCAGTAAATGTTAATTATTCATACTATAACTCTGCTGGCGAAAATGATATTGATTCTTATACAGTGCCGGGTAAAGATAATGTGTTGCTTGGCTTTGCTCAGAACAAATTTAATATGATGGGAAGTATCCATCTGTCAGATAATTTCACGGTAAACCCGTCAGTTACTTTCTTAGGTAAAAGATATGGGTACACTATGGTAGATGAAAACAAAGATTCAGTATTAGAAGAGTTTGATCCGGTGGTGTTTGTGAACCTTTATTTAAATTATAATAATCGGTTTACAAAGAATTTAAATCTCGGAGTAGGAGTAAATAACCTTACCAATAATGATTACGCTTATATACAACCATATAACAGTGGTCATGCTCCTTTACCAGCCAGATCTGCCGAATATGGCATAAAACTAAGCTATAAGCTAGGGTTTTAATTAATTGAAAGATCAAATTAAAAAGCCAGTGCCAGAAGTGGTGCTGGCCTTTTTAGTTGGTTGGGTTATTAACTGACCTGGGGGTTACACTTCTTCACCATAACCTTCTTCACTATAACCTTCTTCACCTTACTAACATTTCTCCGCTTCTTTCTCTCATGCAGCTCTTCATTGAGCTTTACCTTACGTTCGTTGAAAAGTTCCTGATCTAGTCCAACGGATCCAGCACATTCGCAGAGAAAGTTTAATAGATATATGAGAATTGTTACTCTGCTTGTTGTTATTGGGTTCGGGTTGTTGATGTCATGTAATGATGAATCATCTACCGGAGCCCAATTTTTTAATGGTACTTCATTTGAATTTACTTCTTGGGATACGCTCACTTTAGATATGTCCACCATAAAGCTGGACAGCATTACCACCAGCGCACCAGTTCAGCTCTTTCTGGGTAACTACGACCATGAAATCTATGGTAACATTCAGGCTGAGAGTTATGCTCAGATTACCCCGGCAGCGCAATATATTCTTGACGATGAGGATGTTGAATATGATTCTATTGTTGCTGTGATCAGGTACAATCAATATTTCCTGGGAGATACCACGCAAAACATCACGGTGATAATAGATGAGCTAGCTGAAGAGATTGAATACAATGAAGATGCTTCGGCCCTATATAATACCAGTAGTTTTAAGGTGAAAAGTGCGCTAGATCCTGAGGCAGTGTTGGGGACCAGAGAGATCAGCGCACAGCCTTTCACTCAGGATTCCGTGCAGGTCAGACTTTCTGATAACCTGGGACAAGAATGGTTTCAGCAGGCACTGCTGGCAGATAATATATTTTCTTCGTCAGAAGATTTTCTGGAGGTATTCAATGGAATTAAGATCAGCACAGCTAACGCGAACAGCATTCTCGGCTTTAGCCCAGATATAGAAATCAAACTTTATTATACGGATAACAGTGAATCACCTTCAGAACAGAAGTATATGAGTTTCACAAATACGCTATCCACAGAAATTACTTTTAATCACATAGAGGCTGACTACATCGGTACAGATCTTTTCACCTCAGATAATGAGGATAAAGACTATACAGAGATAGGTTCTGATAGCAGCGGGCAGTTGGCTTTTATGCAGCCAGGAATAGGCATGTATCTGCGGTTAGATATTCCTCATCTCAATAGTGTAATTGAAGACAACCCTGATATGCTTCTTGAAAGTGCTGTGCTTACCCTGCATCCGGTAAGTAATCAGTACCCATCGGATGATGATTTGCCTACTTCCATTACCGTATATTTTGTCAATGAGGACAATATCATTTTGCAAACCAATACCACCTCTATGACACTCACCCTGGACAGGGAGTACGACAGAAATACTGCATATCAGGTAGATATAAAGGAATTTATTGACTATCAGCTTTCGCTGGATGAGAACAATCAAAATGGTTTATTGCTGGCCATTAGCTCAGATGATGGTGTTGGGATGCACTATCTCACCGTGGGCGATCAGCAAAATGATGATTATCAGGCACAACTAAGTTTAAATATAATAAATCTTAAAAATGAGTAGACAGTTCAAATTGATACCAATTTTACTGATGGGGGCCATCAGCATGTATTTGTCAGGGTGTACTACTGATGACAGTACAAGCAGTTCGGAAGATGGTAACTGGATAAAGAAGAGCTCGCTGGATGGCAGCAAGCGTTCCGGCGCAGTGTCATTCGTGGTAGGGGGAAAAGCATATGTAGGGCTGGGCTTTGATGGTGATGATTACCTCACTGACTTCTGGTCCTACAGCGAAGCTAATGATGACTGGGTTCGGTTGGATAGCTTTCCTGGTAGTGGTAGGTCAGGAGCAGTGGCTTTTGCTATCGGTAATAAGGGGTATGTGGGTACCGGCTATAATAAGGATAACAAAGAGCTGGGTGACTTTTGGGAATATAACACGGAAACAGATACCTGGACTCAGATCAATGATTTTGGAGGGTCAGCAAGGGTGCGTGCAGTAGCTTTTGCTTATGATGGTAAAGGTTATGTGGGTACAGGTAATGACGGTGATAACTACCTGAAAGATTTTTGGGAGTATAATCCTTCTACCGGCGTTTGGACTGACATTGTAAGCATCAAGGGTGAAAAGCGTGAAGGAGCAGTAGCCTTAACCATTGACGATAGAGTATTTGTAGGCACAGGTACCAATAACGGTATTTACCAGACTGATTTCTTTGAATTTGCCCCTGGCACCGCTGATATCTGGATAAGAATGGAAGAGTTGGATGAAGATGATGATTACAATGTGGTTCGTCAATATGGTACAGCCTTCTCAGTCAATGGTTTAGGCTATATCACTACGGGCACCACAGGTTCTAATCTTACCTCTATCTGGGAATATGATCCTGTAAATGATTTGTGGGAAGAGCGTACCGCCTTTGAAGGATTGGGTCGCCAGGGTGCTGTTTCATTCACGATTAACGGAAGAGCTTTTGTAGGGCTTGGCACCAATAGCAGTCAGCGATTTGATGACCTATGGGAGTTCAAACCATTGGAAGAATACGATGAAGATCCATATGATTAATACGTGTTGGTTTAGGTTAGTCATGCCGATTGCTCTGGTATGTGTAGCTTACGCTGGCTGGGCTCAAAACTCCGCAGGTTCTACCTACTCCATATTTGGACTAGGTGAGTTACAGCAGCGTTCTACCATCCAGAGCAGGGGTATGGGCTTTACCTCTATTGGGCTAAGCAGTCCATACTGGGTAAACAGGGTAAACTACGCAGCTAACACTGAGGTTGGCGGTTATTACACTCACATTTTTGATGTGGGAGCCTATTATAGTAGCATTAACAGGACCACTGATGATGGCTCCGTGGGGTCAGTCTCAGATGGAGGCATATCTGACTTAAGTTTTTGGTTCAGGTTCAATAATAAATGGACAGGAATAGTAGGGGTGGAGCCCTTGAGTAAGGTGGGATATAATATCACGGTGAATGACATGCAGACTGTGCAGGGTCGTGATTATACGTTGAATTATGTAGGCTCTGGCGGCTTAAACGAGCTGTATTTTTCTCATGGTTATGAAATAATGAAAAACCTGACCTTGGGAGCTCGCTTCTCATTGATACTAGGTACACTGAAACATGAAGAAAATGCCATAAGTGGATCAACCAATTTATTTTCAGTAACTGAAAGCGTAGGAATAACGAAGATGAACGTAGATTTCGCCTTGAATTATAAGTTTGAAAGAGAGAAATACGCCATAAATCTGGGATTGATCTATGATGATAAAACTGACCTTTCGGGCAGTGTGAGCCAGCAGTTAGTCAATAATGCGGATGGGGAGCTAGTATATGATGAGTCTGAAACCATCAGTGCCTACCAACTACCGCAGAAAGTAGGAGCAGGCCTTTCATTTGTGAATAACAAATGGATTGTAGCTGCTGATGTGGAATATAAGCAGTGGAGCCAGGTGCAGATAGGTGATGTAGATGATTTGAACGACACCTGGCGCTATTCTTTTGGAGTAGATTTTACTCCCAACAGAATAGGGGAAGATTATATGGGGCGCATGAGTTATAGGTTGGGCTATTACACTGAAAATTCCTATTTGGACATTGATAATACAGCCTTCGACTCTTGGGGAATAACAGCAGGTTTGGGCCTTCCATTAAAATCTGATGGAGCCATTAATCTGGCGTATAATCGCAAGGTTAATGGCACTACAAGCAATCACTTGATTCAGGAAACAACGAATGAGATTAGCCTTGCTTTCTCAATCAGGAACCTGTGGTTTAACAAAGTGAAATACCATTAATAAGTAGTTGTGAAGTATCTCCCGAAAGTATTATCCCTATCCTTTCTTTCGGGAGTCTTCACATATTTTGTACATTTTGAAATGTAATCTTTTCTATAGCTTCTGATCTTCTACATTTCCCTCCCTTATCCGTGAATTTTAGGCCTACAACCAGTAAACTTGCAGAGAGAAAAGAAGAGAATCATGAAGAAGCGTTTTGTAGTACTATACCTTTTGGTGGGCCTTATCACAGCCTGTGGCTCTAAAAATGACACCCAAAAGCAGCGGTTTCTAATTAGAGGAAACGAAGCTTTAGATCAGCAGGATTACCGCGAAGCAACCCGCTTTTTTAAAGAGGCCATTAAAATTGATTCTTGTTACACTGCTGCCATTAATAACCTGGGTATAGTTCATTTTGAACAAGCACAATATACTCAGGCCATACAGCAGTACCAGCGGGCTATTCAATGCAACCCCCAATATTTAGATGCTTACATGAATCGTTCTAATGCTTTTTACGAATTGCATGAATACTATAGTGCCCTTGAAGACCTCAAATATGTGCAGTCGCAAATACCTGATTCAAGTACCGTATATTTCCGTAAAGGGCTGGTAAAGGCAAAGCTTAGACAATTTTCTGAAGCTCTTGACGAGTTCAATCAGGCACTTGCTTTGGATAGCAATAATGTGGAGACGTTGATCAACAGAGGGTCAGTTAAGTATTACATGGGGAATTTGGAGCAGGCGGAGGTTGATCTTCAGAAAGCCATAGACATAGATCCAAAACAATCTAATGCTTATAACTCATTGGCTTTGATAGAGCAGCAAAGAGGTGATTATGAAGAGGCGATGCAGCTGGTAAATACGGCGCTTAGCTACGAGTCATTACAACCTTACTTTTTGAATAATAGAGGCTTTATTTATTTGCAAATGGGAGACCTGGCCAAAGCCAAAAAGGATATAGATCAGAGCATTACTTTAGACTCTAAAAATGCCTGGGCCTACAGAAACAAAGGTTGGTATTATTATAAAACCGAACAATATGAGGAGGCTGTGAACCTACTCGAGCATGCGCTGAAACTTGATGAGTTTGTGGCTGATATTCATAGCTTTTATGGTCAGGCACTTTTGGCGGTTGGCGATAAAGTTAAAGCTTGCAGTGAATTTAAATTAGCCGCTGAAAATCAGGAAGATATACCGTCTGAGTTATTGAGTAACTGTCAGTAGCAAATCATAGAATTTATAGCTCTTTTACTTTAAAAGCTTTCTTGGAGGCACCACAAAAATGCTCATGTTATATACCATGGCAGCATTCAGTTTATTGTTCACCACAGTGTTAGCATTAAAGCCTGTTTCAGAAGAAAGGTCAAAGTTGATGTTGCTTCTCATACCTGTTTCAATGCCGAACCATAACCAGTCATGGATCTCTCTTTCCCAGCTAAGAAGAAACCTTACTTCGGACTTATTTAGATATAGAAGATCATCCTGACTTTCGTCTAATCTTACGCTGTAGTTAGAGCCGTTAAGTTCAGACTTTAGGTAGAAAAAGTTCTTTTGGTTGAGCGTGCTGTATCTCAGCTTGGCTTCGGCCGGCAGCACCATTTCCACACCCCACTGATTATTGAATGATTTGTTATAAGCAATTATGGGTAGAATAGACCTATTGCCCAGGCCATAGCTAAAAGCAAGACCAAAGGCATAAGAAACATAGTCATTCTTTTTCCAGCCTATTAGGGGAGAAATCGAGAACTTAAAAAACTCATGTTTTGCAAGATCAGATCCATAGTCACCGTTAAGGCCTCCGCTTATTCTTAGTAAATAGAACTTATTGGTTTTGGTAGGCTTTACCAGAAATAGCTCGCCTCTTATACTTCTCAAAGATCTGTTTTCCAGATTCTGATAAAAAGGATAGTTTAAACTCTCCGGGTTCTCAAAGTTATGTTCCTCAACAAAATACTTAAGACCAGCGGCCATTTTAAAGCCATCTTTCATAATGATGGGAGCCCGTACTTTAAATTCCCATCTTCTATTTCTTCTTAGCTCGGCACTGCTGTTTCCAAGCTCGTCACTTTCAGATTGAATACTATAATCTCTAACAATCTCACGTTTTATCACTATTCCCTTAGATCGTGGTAAGCCGATTACACTGGGCACACAAAAGGTAGAATCAGTACAGTTAACAATAGTTTCCTGGGCCAGCGCAGACGTGCAGAGCAGGCAAAAAAGAAATAAAAATTGAAATTTTGAGCGCATTAAAAAAATTTACAGTTACAAACGGTCGTTTTCATTCTTTGACCTAAGTTACAAACATCTTATTTTAGTCGATGTTTAGATGATGATGAAAAAGATATTTATAGTTCTAATAGCAGCGGCTATTACCTCGTGCAAATTTACTCCTTACAATGGTAATGATATTTATAATGAAAAAGCCATTCTTCCTGATGATGAGGCCCCGCACCTTAAAAACTCATTAGAGTGGTGGTATTTTACCGGCCATTTGAAAGATGTGGCTAGCTCTGATCAGTATGGAGTAGAGTATGTCATATTTCATTTCAACCCTAAAAATAAGAAAGATTATCTGATGAGTAACTTTGCTATTACTGATCCGCAGGGTAATACTTTTCATTATGATTATAAAATTGTAGGTCAGGATAATTTATTGGAGCCCAAGCTACCGTTAAACCTGGCTGTGGTGCATAAGGATATTGAGCACAGGCTTACAGGCCAAATGGGGAAGTATGCTATTGAAGCCAATATGCCAGATAACAATATTAAGCTGACCCTTGAAACCTCACCAGCAAAACCTATACTAATGCATAACGGCACTGGCTATGAGCAATATGGCGACTATGCACAGGCCGGTTATTACTCCTACCCACGACTCACCACCAAGGGTAAGTTATTTTTGCAAGGGCAGCCTGTAGAGCTGGAGGGAGAGCTGTGGTACGACAGACAGTGGAACTGTGTAGGCGTATGGCAGAAGCAAGTGGCCTGGGATTGGTTCTCTGTACAGCTGGATAATGGCGAGGAACTAATGCTATACCAACTTCATCATTTAGGGGATAACAAAAAGATTTTTGGAGGCACATACTACTCCTCTGATAACCGCCAGATAGAGATTAAAGAATCTGATATAGAAATTGAGCCTGAAACATTTTATACCAGCCCTAATTCAGGAACTACCTATCCTGTAAGTTGGAACATCAAGCTTAAATCATTAGACCTGGAGCTTTTTGTAAATGCTTTGGTCAATGATCAGGAACTCGCTTTAAGCTTCACACCATTTCACAAATTGTATTATTGGGAAGGCATGTGTTCAGTAGAGGGTACCCTTGACGGAGTAACTGTGTCAGGAGATTCTTATGTGGAGATGACTAATAGAGATGCCTTTGAGAAAAATTGATTTTCAACAGTTTATAGAGCGTATGGAAAGTCGCCTGGCAGAGCCACTGCCCGGTCAGAATGCTCAGAAACTAATGATGCCCGCAGAGAGTGTCGAACAGCGTTTTGATTTGGATAGGGACGATGCCCGGCTAGGTGGTGTTCTAATTCTCTTCTATGAAAATCAAGGGCAAATCATGATTCCTCTCACCCAACGTCATGATTATAAAGGTACCCACGGTGGCCAGGTGAGCTTACCCGGAGGCAAGTGGGAAGAGGCCGATTCAGATTTACAATCAACGGCACTAAGGGAGACGTTTGAAGAAATAGGTATAGCCCAATCCAAGGTTAATATTATTGGTAAATTGAGCGATCTCTATATTCCCGCCAGCAATTTTAAGGTAAGTCCGTTTGTAGGCTATATAAAGGAGAATCCCAGTTTTACTATTGATACCTACGAGGTGAAAGAATTGATAGAGGCAGAATTGTCAGCCTTGGTTGATAAAGATTACCATAAAGAAAAGAATATCACCGTTCAGCAAAGATTTCGATTAAAAGCACCTTATTTTGATGTTCAGGGGAAAGTGGTCTGGGGAGCCACGGCCATGATGCTGGCGGAGTTAATTACCATTGTTGAGGAAATCAGCAATTGAACGCTGCATTTGCAAAGCTGTTATAAAATGCCTTATTTCAAGGTTTTTCAATCTTATTGTACATAGCCTTTATGGAGAATCAACATCCTGAACCCTTTTTCACTAATGATGCCGTAGTGTTTGGAATACTTATGGTAATGCTGGCCGTTATATTTAAAACTTCTAGCAGTGATCATCCGGGTTGGAAAAAGTTTTATAAGGTGGTTCCCACAGTCATGCTATGTTATTTCCTGCCATCATTATTGAACACTTTCGGTTTGGTCGATGGTGAAGCGTCCAGAGTTTATTTTGTTGCCTCCCGATATCTATTGCCGGCCTGTTTGGTCCTGCTCACCTTGAGTATAGACCTTAAAGAAATCATAAAGCTAGGTCCTAAGGCCTTAATTATGTTTGCAGCGGCAACCATCGGAATCATAATAGGAGGACCACTGGCTATTTTGATAGTGTCTGCCATTAGTCCTGAGACCGTGGGTGGCATTGGTGCTGATGCGGTATGGCGAGGCATGAGTACCATTGCAGGTAGTTGGATAGGAGGCAGTGCTAACCAGGCGGCCATGTTTACACAGTGGGAGCCGTCAGCCGATCTTTATTCAATTAGCATTACTGTTGATATCATAGTAGCTGAAATAGTACTTGTGGCGCTTTTGCTTGGTGTTGCTAAAGAGAAAGAAATAAACAAATTTTTTAAAGCAGATAATAGACCTATTGAGTCATTAAAAACCAAAATGGAGGCCTACGCTGCCAGTATTGCCAGAAATCCTTCATTAGCCGATTATGTTGTCATACTGGGCATTGGTTTTGGAATCACTGGAGCCTCTCATTGGCTTAGCGATATTATAGCTCCATTCTTGGAACACAACTTTCCTCAGTTGGATAAATTTGGCCTCACTAGCAAATTTTTCTGGATTGTAGTCATAGCTACTACTGCAGGAATTATACTTTCATTTACAAGACTCAGACAGTATGAAGGTGCCGGTGCCTCTAAGATTGGTTCTCTGTTCATCTATATTTTGGTAGCCAGCATTGGTATGCAAATGAATGTGTTATCGATATTTGATAATTTAGGCTTCTTCTTTGTAGGGTTTATCTGGATGTCGATCCACGTCCTTATCCTTATCATCACCGCCAAAATAATCAAAGCACCTTACTTCTACCTGGCCGTAGGCAGCACCGCCAACGTAGGAGGAGCAGCATCTGCCCCAGTAGTAGCAGCCGCCTTTCATCCTTCACTAGCAACCGTTGGGGTATTACTAGCCGTATTAGGCTACGCCCTCGGCACCTACGGAGCCCTCTTCTGCACCATACTCATGCAGTATGCATCAGGTAATTGAGTAGATAGATGTGAGTAAATAGTATTGAGTATATAGATGTGAGTAAATAGTATTGAGTATATAGATGTGAGTATTGAGTAAATAGATTTGAGTGGATAGTAACTAGTAGTTGGTAGGTTTGAGCAGCGCGTGTAAAGTAATTAGCAGATAATGGTCTAATGTCTAATAAGTATTGCCATGTAGATACCGAATAACTCAATAACTCAATAACTCAATAATTCAATAACTCAATAACTCAATAACCAATAACCAATAACCAATAACCAATAACCAATTAACCAATTAACCAATAAACACAAAAAAAAAGGCCAACAGAATAATTGCTGACCTCCATATCATGTCTTAGGTTAATTTCTTACTTCTTAACCCAAGTTTCAGTTTCATCATAGAAGTTCACCCATGCGAACTCTGTTTCTGATTTTGATTTAATAGTATAGTCAAAAGAAATTCCTGCTTCTGTAATTTCAAAGGTTTTACCATTAAAGGTATATGTTGAAGAATAACTACCAGAATTACAGCCATTATCTGTACTTATTACAGGGAATTTGATTGATGATTCGCTAATTACTAGCACTGGAGGGTTATCAGGGCACTCCTTAAATTCTGAATCAGTTGAACCAGTTAATTCCCACGTTCCATAAAATTCACTCTGCTCAAAGCTAGGAGATTCATCGTCATCACCGCAGCTACCAAGTATTAAAGAAGAAGCAATTAAAGCTGATGCAAAAAGTATTTTTGAAATTTTCATAAATAAAAGATTAAAAAATATAATTGTTAAGTCTTTAGCTATATGCCTTTTGACCTTGCTGAGTAACCACCGATGAGTATAAAATTTATTTTATTGGAACAAATCACCATTAGATCACCACACCTGATCAGCCCCACAACAATATGCAGGTACCCAATAACCCAATAACCCAATAACCCAATAACCCAATAACCCAATAACCCAATAACCCAATAACCCAATAACCCAATAACCCAATAACCCAATAACCCAATAACCCAATAACCCACATATTCATAATTTAAATTTAATCTAAATAAGCTTTGACAAAAAGCGAGGTCCTATTATATTTGCCACTCTATTTAAAAACAATCTAAATAAAAATAACTTACTTATGTTAAAACGATTACTAGCCTTAGCCATATCAGCGGCGTTTTTGGTTTCATGTGGAGATGATGATGGGGGAACACCTTCTGTGAGCAGTGCGGATAAGCAAGAGGTGGTTGACAACTATGCAGACATTGTTTATGCTACTTATTCAGATGCTTTAAGCACAGCAGAAGATTTGGAAGATGCTATTGATGCTTTGATCGCTAATAGCTCTGAAGCTAATCTTACAGCGGCTAAAGAAGCTTGGTTAGAAGCACGTGAGCCTTACGGACAGTCTGAAGTTTTTCGTTTTTACGGTGGTCCTATAGATGATGAAGAAGGCCCTGAAGGTCAGCTAAATGCGTGGCCGTTAGACGAGGCTTTTATTGATTATGTAGAAGATGATGCTAACACCGGAATCATCCAAAATCCTGAAAATTTCCCAACCATAAATAAAGAGTTAATAGCTGCTCAAAATGAGAATGGTAGCGAAACTAACATCAGCTCAGGATATCATGCTATTGAGTTCTTGCTTTGGGGGCAGGATTTAAGCGAAGGTGCTGGTGGCGGTGAAAGACCTGCTACTGATTTTAATGAGGAGAACTGCACAGGCGGTAATTGCGACAGAAGAAACGATTATTTAAAAGCAGCAGTAGAATTATTGATTGATGACCTTCAGTTCTTGGTAGATCAGTGGGCTCCTAACGGAGAGTATAGAGTAGCATTCACTGCAGAAAGTAATGTAGATGATGCTATTGCTAACATTTTTGCAGGTATGGGAGAGCTTAGCGTAGGTGAGCTGGCAGGAGAGAGAATGACAGTAGCTTACGAAAACAAGAGTAAAGAAGATGAGCACTCTTGCTTCTCAGATAATACGCACAGAGATATAGTAACTAATGCTTTGGGTATCAAGAATGTATACTTCGGTGCTTATAAAAGAGTAGACGGAACTACCGTTTCTGGTCCTGGTTTAAATAGCCTGGTGGAGGTATTAGATGCTGATTTAAATGCTTCTTTAGAGGAAAATCTTGAGGCTTCTGTGGATGCTGCGGAGTTAATCGAAGCACCATTTGATCAGGAGTTCTTGAATGATGAAGGTAGAGTAAGAATTAAAACTACCATTGATCTTCTAAAAGCTCAAGGACCAAAAATCACCGAGGCAGCTGCACTTCTTTTATAAGAAGCGCGCAAAAAAGGAGATAAAATCCGATATTTGCAGCCGCTTTCGAAGAAGGTGGTAAAGCAGAAAGTTTAAAGTTATAAATATATCATATTGAGGTAGTTATGAATTGTGGCTACTTCAATATGATTTCTTTGGTTAAGATAAAACCTTATTTAAGGGTGTAAACATTTAATAAGGAATGAGTTTTCAAAGGTATCTATTAGGCCTGTTTTTAGTGAGTGTTATGGTCTCCTGTGGAGATAGTAACAATGAGGTAAGTATTTTGGAGGAAGGAGAGGAGTTTTCAGGGGGAGATGCTACCGTAGCTGATGTATCTGTAAACGCCTTTGGCCATGCGGCACCTAATCTACAAGGTGATCGTGACACGCAGTTCGTAGTCGGCAATTCATTCTTCAATCGAAACTGGGTTACAGCACCATCATCTACTGAAGATTTAGATGGCGTAGGCCCACTTTTTAATGCACGTTCGTGCTCTTCATGCCATTTCAAAGACGGCCGTGGCAGGCCTAAGCTCAACGCTGATGATAAAGACGAGTCTATGCTCTACAGACTCAGTATTTCTGGAACCACCAGTTTTGGTGGACCTATGCCAGAGCCGAACTACGGCACTCAGCTCAATCCACATGCTATTCTGGGGGTAGTTGCAGAAGGCGACATGGAAATTACTTATCAGGAAGTAGCTGGAACTTATGCAGATGGCAGCAGCTATTCATTGAGAAAGCCATATTATCAATTAAAAAATGGTGGTTATGGTGCTTTTGCTGCCGGCACCATGATTTCTCCAAGAACGGCCCCTCATATGGTAGGCCTCGGATTGTTAGCCTCTATTGATGAGAGCACCATTTTAGCCATGGCAGATCCCGATGATGTGAATAATGATGGCATCAGCGGTCGTGTTAATATGGTATGGGATTTTGAAGCTGAGAAACAAACTACAGGTCGTTTCGGATGGAAGGCTAATGTTCCCACCCTAAAACAACAAACAGCAGGGGCTTTCTTAGGCGACATTGGTATTACCTCATCTATGTTTACAGAACAAGACTGCATGGATAGCCAGACGGATTGCAAAGAGGCCGTAAGTGGAGGTTCTCCCGAGCTTAAAGAGAAAATATTAGAACAGGTTACACTCTACTCTGGTACACTGGCGGTGCCTAAAAGAAGAGATTGGGAAGACCCCGTGGTATTGCAAGGAAAGCAACTGTTCATTTCTGCTAACTGTAGCGCATGCCACACCATGAAAATACAAACAGGTTATAATGCCGATTTTCCAGAGTTTGCAGATCAAACCATTCGTCCATATACAGACATGTTGCTGCATGATATGGGTGAAGAGCTGGCTGATGGTCGACCGGATTTTCAGGCTTCAGGTAGTGAATGGAAAACGCCACCACTATGGGGCATCGGTCTTATAGAAGTGGTAAATGGGCATACACTTTACCTACACGATGGACGAGCCAGAAACCTCGATGAGGCCATATTGTGGCATGGAGGTGAAGGTGAAAAATCAAAACAGGCTTTTATTAAGATGGAAAAACAGGAGCGTGATGCCCTGGTAAAATACTTAAAATCTTTATGATGAATTATTTTAAAAGAGGATTATTAATGGTAGCGTTCTTAGGAGCGCTATTGACGTTTTCAGGGTGTGGAGACGAGAATAGTGATGAAACGGATAATTTTGATCGCTCTTTGCTACTAAGTCAGGCAAGTCTGGAGATAGTGACTGGCTATGAGGAGCTTGCCAATAACACCGCCTCATTGGAAAACTCAGTAACGGTGTTCGTAGCTACTCCAAATGAAGATAATCTTGTTTCTGTGCAGAATGCGTGGAAGGCAGCCAGAAAAAGCTATAAACAAGTAGAGTTATTTGACTTCGGTCCGGTAGAGCAGTTAGGCATCATGACTAGCTTTGATAGCTGGCCTACCAACAGCGCTAACATTGAGTCCACTCTATCAACTGATCAAACTATAGACGTGGATTACGTGAAAAACCTGGGAGCGTCAACTAAAGGTTTTCCTGCCATCGAATATTTAATATTTGCTGAAGAGCAGTCGAATGCTGAGCTGGTTGATGAATTCACCAATAACCAAAACAGAAAGGACTTCCTTGCTGCTCTGGCTACCAGTCTTAACAACATTGCTCAACAGGCTTTCCAGGCCTGGACTAGTGCAGGTAGCGACTATTCTGCTACTTTTATCATTGCCGATGGTAAAGATGTAGGAAGCTCAACTAATGTTCTGGCTAATAAATTTATTCAGCTCATAGAGGTGATTAAGAATAACAAAGTGGGTATTCCATTAGGAAAGAAAAGCATGGGAACACCATTACCTGAAAATGTTGAGTCTCCCAAGGCTAAAATCTCTTTAGACCTCATAGAAGTAAATCTCATTTCGCTACAAACAGTATTTACTGGTGGAAGCCAGCCCACTGATATGGGTTTTGACGACTATCTGAATGCTGTAGGTGCGCAGTACGATGGAGAGTCTTTGTCTGGAGTTATTGAAAATCAGATCGCCAAATGCCTTACTGATCTTGAGGCTATAAAATCTCCATTGAAAGAGGCCGTAAGTGATGAAGTAACTGAGGTTGATGCACTGTATAACGATTTGCAGCAGCTTACCATTTATGTGAAAACGGACATGATGTCTAGTCTAGGGCTATTAGTAACATTCTCAGATAACGACGGTGATTAAAATTGTCCGGGCTAAATAAACATATCAATCAAGCATTATCAATAGCACCATTAGCTACCTTCCGGGTAGCTTTTGGCTTTATGATGTTAGTCAGCGTAATAAGGTTTGCTTATTACGGCTGGATTGATGAATTCTACATTCAGCCCGATTATCACTTTAGTTACTATGGCTTTGAGTGGGTAAAAGTATTTCCTCCTGCAGGGATGTATTCATTATTCTTAGTTATGGGAATCAGTGCGTTAATGGTAATGCTGGGGAGGTTTTACAAAATATTTATCACCCTATTCTTCCTTTCTTTTACCTACATTGAGCTCATTGATAAAACCTATTATCTGAACCATTATTACTTTGTCAGCCTTGTCAGCTTCATTATGATTTGGCTCCCAGCCCATAGAAGTTTTTCATTAGATGCTTATTATAAACCATCAATGAGCCGGGAAAAAGTGGCGGCCTGGATGATCAATATTATCAAGCTGCAGCTATTCATCGTTTATTTTTACGCAGGCTTGGCGAAACTCAATTATGATTGGCTCATTGAGGCAGAACCATTGAAGATATGGCTGGCTTCTAACTCTCACTTACCGGTAATTGGTCAATATATGGATGAGCTCTGGGTGGCCTACGCTTTCAGCTGGTTTGGAGCTATTTATGATTTGTTCATTCCATTTCTTCTTATCAATAAAAAGACCAGGATTCCTGCGTTTGCTGCGGTTATCGTATTCCATGTGATGACGTGGTGGCTATTTCCGATAGGCATGTTTCCTTTCATTATGATTCTGTCTACACTGATTTTTTTCTCTGCCGAATGGCACAAGAACATTCAACACAGATTCAGTCGCTTGTTTAAAGTTAAAAACTCGGTAGTGCAGCATAGAGCCATGAAAGGCGCACCTAGTTGGCAGGTGGGGTTACTAGGGGTTTTTATGCTAATCCAGCTGATCATGCCGTGGAGGTATTTGAACTATCCTGGTGATTTGTTTTGGACGGAAGAAGGTTATCGCTTTTCCTGGAGAGTAATGCTAATGGAAAAGGCTGGTTATGTCACTTATCACATAAAAGACGGGGAGCATGGTACTTCTGAAGAGGCTTATCCCAGTGATTACCTCACGCCGTTGCAGGAAAAAATGATGAGTACACAACCTGATATGATCTTACAATTTGCTCATTACTTGGAAAAGATTTATTTGGCCAAAGGAATAAGAAGACCTGAAATACGAGTAGAGGCCTATGCTACATTGAATGGCAGCGGTAGCAAAAAGTTTATAGATCCTACCGTGAACCTATTAGAAGAAGAAGATAATTTCAGTCATAAGCGCTGGATTTTACCATTTGAAAAACACGAGAGAACAGCAACGAGGTGATGATAAAGCATTGGTTAATAGTACTTTTATTAGGTTTAATGAGCCTCACAGCAAATGCTCAAAAGGCTAGCGTTAGTGGTAAAGTCTCAGATGAAGATGGTAAGGCTGTAGCTCAGGTGCAGGTATTCATCGATGGTACAGAAATTAGCACTACCACCTCTGACCAGGGTGATTACAATTTAAAGAATATTAAACCTGGCGAATATCAGCTTGTTGCCTTCTATCCTGGTTTACAAACAGCGTCCAGCAAGATAGTGCTAAAAGCCGGTAAGAATGAAGTGAACTTTAACCTTAAACAGCTTGAATCCACTCTTGATGAGGTCACTATCAAAGATAAGCGCGAACAAACCACCGGTATTAGAAGGCTTAATGCAGTAGAAGGTTTTAGTATTTATGACGCCAAGAAGAATGAGGTAATTGTACTCGATGATGTGGTAGCAAACAAGGCTTCTAACAATGCCAGACAAATCTTCGCTAAGGTATCAGGTCTAAATATCTGGGAGAGCGATTGTGCAGGTCTACAAATAGGAGTAGGGGGTAGAGGTTTAAGTCCTAATCGCAATTCTAACTTCAATACAAGACAAAATGGATACGACATCAGTGCAGATGCATTAGGTTACCCTGAGAGCTATTATTCTCCTGCCATTCAAGCAGTGGATAGAGTGGAGATCGTCAGGGGTGCCGCTTCTTTGCAATACGGAACACAGTTTGGCGGATTAGTGAACTTCGTAATGAAAAAAGGCCCTGAGGATAAGAAAATTGAGTTCAATACAGCACAGACTGGAAACTCACTTGGTTTCTATAGTGGTTTTAACAGCGTTGGCGGCACCGTAGGGAAGGTGAATTACTATGTCTATAACCGATATGCCAAAGGTGAGTGCTGGAGATGTAATTCTGATTTTGAATCAAACACCACCTTTGCCAATGTCAATATAGCGGCAGGTGAGAAGGTAGACTTAAGTGTTGATTATACGAACATGCACTACCTGGCTCAGCAGCCCGGAGGACTAACAGATGCCTTGTTTGAAGAAGATCCACAGCAGTCTATAAGAGATAGAAATTGGTTTCGGGTAGACTGGAACCTCATGTCCTTAAAAGTGAACTATCGAATTACAGATAAGCTGAAAGTGAATTTTAGAAATTTTGCCCTCATAGGTGGAAGAGATGCGCTTGGCAATCTGGGGAGAATAGATAGAACCGATGATCTGGGTGAAAGAAACCTTTTCGTTGATGATTTTACCAACTTCGGTAATGAAACTCGCTTCATCCATAATTACAAGCTCGGCGCCCAGCCTTCTGTGCTTTTGGTAGGAGGTAGGTACTACCATGGCCTTACTAAAAGGAAGCAAGGTAATGGCCCCGCAGGTGATGGTGCGGACTTCAACTTTCTAAATCCGGATAATCTTGAGGGCTCTGATTATGAGTTTCCGGGTGAGAATATTTCAGCTTTTGCCGAAAACGTATTCAACCTTACAGACAAGTGGAGTGTGACACCGGGAGTACGTTTCGAACACATCAAAACAGAAGCGCAAGGCTACTATCAGGATGTTACTTTAGTTGTTGATCCTAATACTGGGCTCGGTGTGGATTCCACTTTTCAGGTGTATGAAGATAAAAGCAGAACCCGTTCATTTGTGTTTTTCGGAGTGGGGTCTGGATATAAGTATTCTCAAAACTTAGAGCTATACGCTAACTATTCTCAAAACTACCGATCTATTAATTTCAACGACATCCGCGTAGAAAATCCTAACCTTCAGGTAGATGAAAATATTCATGATGAGAAAGGCTACAATGTGGAGCTTGGTGTGCGTGGTAATAAACCCGGAATCATTAATTATGACATCAGCCTGTTTTATCTAAAGTATAAAGACAGAATAGGTTCGGTACTGAAAGTAGATCAGGAGAATTTCAGAATTTACCGATACAGAACTAACATTTCAGATTCGAGAAACATTGGACTGGAGGCATTCGCAGAGGTGAATGTAAACCACTGGCTAAAATTGAAGAAGGTAAACGCACTGAATATTTTTGCCAATGTAAGCGTCATAGACGCGATGTATGTGGATTCTGATGAAGAAGCCATAAGTGGCAACGAAGTAGAGTTGGTGCCACCTTTCAGTCTTAAGACCGGTGTTAATGCATCTATAGGCAGACTAAAGCTAGCCTACCAGTTCTCCTACACCCAGCAGCAGTACAGCGACGCCTCCAACGCAGAAAAAACACCTTCAGCAGTAGAAGGAATTATCCCTACCTACTACGTAATGGATCTTTCTGGCGCCTACCAGTTTAATCAATATTTCGGTATAGAAGCAGGCATCAACAACTTAACCAATAATTATTACTTCACAAGAAGAGCCTCCGGCTACCCCGGCCCCGGCATCATCCCATCTGACGGAAGAAGCTTTTACATCACCCTCAAAGGGAAAATAGGGAAATAGTAGATAGTATTGAGTATTGAGTATATAGTATTGAGATTCTAGCTTTGAGTAATTATTGTTGAATCAATGAAAAGTAGTAATGGCTAAGTAATGATATCTCTTCAATACTAATTAACACGTAAGTAACGAATAACCCAATAACCAATAACGAATAACCCAATAACCAATAACGAATAACACATTAACCAATAACCAATAACCAACAACCAACAACCAAAATCACCATTCCCTCCCACGCCGAAACTCCTCCGGACTAGCCCCCACCTGTTTCTTAAAAAACTTACTGAAATAAGAGTTGTCCTTAAAATTTAGCGCGTAAGCGATTTCTGATATGGTTAAATGATCGAGTACCAGAAGCCTTTTAGCCTCTAGGATAATTCTGTTTCTGATGATTTCTCCAGCTGAGTTGCCCAGGTGCTCTCTACAGACTGCGTTCAGGTGATTAGGAGTGATGTAAAGCAACTCTGCGTATTCACTAGGGAGCCTATGAGTAGCGAAGTGCTTCTCAATAAGCCTCTGAAAGTTCTTAACGATAGTGAAATTGTAATTGGGCTTCTGGCTTGGTTCTCCTTTTGTATTACCCTTCTCGATGAGCATGAAAATGTGCAGCAGCAGCGTTCTGGTAAGATCCCAATAAGCCATCTCCGTGGTGTTAACCTCCTTATATAAGGATTCGAAAAGCGTTAATACCTCATTTTTTAGACCTTCCTCAAGTTGAATGACGCCATCCTCAGCAATGCCATTGAAGAAACTGAATTGATCTATTTTGTCAGCCGCTAATAGGAATGATTCGTAATAGCCTTTGTCAAAATTCACCACAAATCCATCTACCTCATCATCAAAATGCCATCCATGGACCTGCCCTGGAGCCATAAAGTAAATTTGTCCGGCCGTTACTGGGAATTTTTGGAAATCGATGGTGTGGTAGCCACTTCCCTGAGTGAAAATGACAAGGTGATAAAAGTTATGCCTGTGCGGAAAAACCATGTTCGTATTCTTCTTCAGGTAAGGTGCAAACTTTTCTATAAGTATCTGATTCTTATTGGAATCCGACAGCGTGCAGCTCTCAAGAATAGGAATATGCTTTTTCATAGGCGTAAAAAGAAGAAGGCATAAAAATAAAAATTCTTATGCCTTTAAAATATTAATGTATGCCTATGTGTTTTATGTCAATGCTGACTACATGCCTGTGGGTTATACCTAACACCACCAAAAGCATGGAGATATATAATCCTGCTATATCTAAATAAAATGGGCAGAAGAAGAATTACAGCAATAATTATAGTGATGATATAAGTGCTCACCGCAAAGTCTCCAAGTACGCTCAAAGCAACACCCACAGTAGTAAAAAGTGCCACCGAAAAAGCATAGCTAATGTACATGGCTCCTATGAAAAAGCCCGGTTCCCTCTCAAATTTCAGATCACAGCATTCGCAGTTAGCATTCATAACCATGAACTTTTTAACATTATAA
Source organism: Fulvivirga ligni (assembly GCF_021389935.1). Classification (NCBI taxonomy): domain Bacteria; kingdom Pseudomonadati; phylum Bacteroidota; class Cytophagia; order Cytophagales; family Fulvivirgaceae; genus Fulvivirga; species Fulvivirga ligni. Next base: position 4,402,073 of record NZ_CP089979.1, on the reverse strand, counting down.
GCAGAGTATTTGAACATCTTGCCTTGTCTACAGCGCGGACATTTGCCCTGCGCCACCGCTTGCATTGCACTAGTTTCCTTCATCTTATCTCAAATTTCCGCAAAAATAATATTAACCAACCCCATAGTCCCGGTAATTTTCATCGTTTCTATGGTAATAATCGAATATATAGATATGAGTAATGAGAATAATAACTCAATAACTCAATAACCCAATAACCAATAACCAATAACCCAATAACCAATAACCAATAACCAATAACAACAATCAATAACAATTTCAAAGAATCCCTGTATATTAGATATAACAAATCAACGCCAACCCATGACCGAAGAAAGCCTTCAACTCGTACAAGATGATCCGTGGTTAAAACCATACGAAGAGGACATTAATAAAAGATATGAGTTCTATGTAGATAAATACAAAGACATTACCAATGCCCATAAGTCACTTAAGAGTTATGCCAGCAGAGATAAGGAACTTGGTTTTCATTATGATCATGATAAAAAAGGCTGGTGGTATAGAGAGTGGGCTCCTGCTGCACAGCAGCTGTGGTTGATAGGCGATTTTAACGGTTGGGATAGTCAAAGTCATGCCTTAGAGAAGAAAGAGGACGGTATTTGGGAGATTTTTTTGCCTGATGAAGGTAATCAGAACGTACTTCCACACCAGTCAAGGGTAAAGGTGAAGGTAATGGCCAATGATCAATATAAGGATCGAATTCCGGCTTACATCAACAGGGCGGTGCAGGATGAACAAACACATGATTTCTCTGGCCAGATATGGAATCCCGCTGAGCCATTCCATTGGACAGATCAGTCTTTTGATCTCGATGCTATAAAGGAACCAATCATTTATGAGTGTCATTTAGGTATGGCTCAGGAGAAGGAAGGGGTAGGCACCTATCGTGAATTCGCTGATAATATTTTACCCAGGATTCAGGATTTGGGATATAACTGCGTGCAGTTTATGGCTATCAAGGAGCATCCTTATTATGGCTCTTTTGGCTATCATGTTTCTAATTTCTTCGCGCCCTCATCTCGTTTTGGAAGCCCGGAGGACCTGAAATACATGGTTAACAAAGCCCATGAAATGGGAATGGCGGTGATCATGGATATGGTGCACTCGCATGCCGTGAAGAACATGTCTGAGGGACTCAATGATTTTGATGGTTCCGGACATCAGTATTTCCATGAAGGGGGCCGCGGTTATCATACAGGCTGGGATTCTAAGCTCTTTGATTACAGCAAGGATGAAGTATTGCGCTTCCTACTTTCAAATGTGAGATACTGGATCGAAGAGTTTCATTTTGATGGCTATAGGTTCGATGGTGTCACTTCCATGATGTATCACCACCATGGTGATCATGTGTCTTTTGATCATTATGACAAGTATTTTAAAGACATGGTAGACTGGGACGCTATCAGGTATTTACAATTGGCCAATGTGCTTATACATGAATTAAAGCCTGCTGCCATTTCTATTGCAGAAGATATGAGCGGTATGCCGGGCATTAGCCGAAAGGTAGATGAAGGCGGGGTGGGTTTTGATTACCGCCTGGGTATGGGAATACCAGATTATTGGATTAAAATTTTGAAGCATACACCAGATGAAGACTGGGATATTCATCAGATCTGGGATGTGCTTTCTAACCGCAGATGGAAGGAGAAAACAATCGCCTATTCTGAATCTCATGATCAAGCTCTAGTAGGAGATAAAACCCTGGCCTTCTGGCTTATGGATAAAGAAATGTATTGGCACATGTCTAAAGATGACGATAATATCATCATAGATAGAGGCATGGCATTACATAAGCTTCTACGATTAATAACTGCCACGGTAGGAGGAGAGGGCTATCTGAACTTTATTGGCAATGAGTTTGGTCATCCGGAGTGGATAGATTTCCCGAGACAAGATAATGGCTGGAGCTATAAATATGCTCGCAGACAATGGCAATTGGTTGACAACCCTGATCTTAAGTATCAGTATCTCAATAATTTTGACAGAGCCATGGTACATGTTATGAAAGATAATCATGTGCTTTCGGCCAATCCGGCGCAGCAGCTAAACATGGATGCTGAAAATAAGGTGATTATTTATGAAAGGAATAACCTCATTTTCATCATCAACTTCCATTCATCACATTCTATAGCAGATTACACATTTACATCTAACCAGGCAGGAAAATATAAGGCTGTGCTTATATCAGATGCTCCTGAGTTTGGTGGTCATAATAGGGTAGATGCCAATACAGAATATCACACACTTAAAGATGATAAGCTTAGTGTTTATATCCCAAGCAGATCAGCTTTGGTGCTGAAGAAGGTGGATTAAAATGTATTTACTGCTTTTCTAGGAATATGTCATTCCCTGATAGATAGTAAACATTCTCCTTTTCCTTAAGGGCGAGCAAAAGCTTCATTAATTGTGCATCTGTTTCTTTAAAATTAATGAGGAGATCAGAAGTTACATCAACTACACCCACGGGCTTCACAAATCGAGAGTCCCAGGTGCCTTCAAATTGTCTGTCATCACTGTAAGTGATGAATGCTTTGCCGTCCTCTTTTAGGTAGATAGCTGCAATTTTATTATTGCTGTCCGAACTCTTATTTTCCCATTGCCCCACTAAGTCGCTCTTATTTATTTTTTCAATCTGCAGGCTCTCTCTATCTGCTGTTTCCTGCGGTCTGTTACAGCCTACTGATAATAATAATGCGGCCATTATTTGAAGAGTTATTTTCATAATTTATATTTTGTAATTATAAATTTATATTAATTGATAATTACGGACATCATTTTATGAAATATATTATTGATAATCAGGATTTTCCATTTTGTGTAAAAAGTAGTATTTTCAATGTGTCAATAGCTAATTAACTAATGAATACCCTTACAGAAATTTTAAAAGAGCCTTATGCTACAGTGCTGTATGATGAGGAAATACAACTAGGGAAGATTGTTTGGGAGGGAGAGAAAAGTTTGTCTTTAGAGCAGTATAGAAAGCCATTCCAAGCCCTTTTGGACTGGTCAGCAGATGGAAAAACAGTGTCATTATTTATGTCTGATACCAGGCATCAGGGAGTAGTTTCTCCTGAAAACAGAAAGTGGTTCGGGCATGAGATGGTGCCAGCTGCCATAGAAGGTGGTTTGAAAAGAGCCGCAGTAATATCCGGTGCGAATGTTTTTAAGAAGTATTATCTAAACTTGATACTATCAGCAGTGAATAAATTTAATCTGCCTTTTAAGTTATTTTCTGATGAAGATTCAGCCATGGAATTCCTTCTTGCTGATAGTTAGGGAGTTTTAACTTAACCACCGCCTAATAAAGTTAGCTGGGTTTTAATGAAAAGTAATAGTAAATTGCTTACTCAACCATTTAAAACCCATTGTATGAAAAAAAGATCTTTACTAGCATTATTATGTCTAATTAGCACCGTTGTTTTTGGCCAGGTGCAAAATGGTTCGTTTGAATCATGGTCGGGAAGTACCCCTAACGGCTGGACTACCATAGACGGTGGTATCAGCGTGAGCTCTAACTCCAGTACGGTGAAGTCTGGCAGTACCACAGCTAGAGTAACCGTGAATACCACAACTCAGAGTAATACCGATTTTCTTCAAACCATAAGCGTAACGCCTGGTGTGAATTATAACTTTTCTGTTTGGGTATACCATACAGAAGGGCATGTGAGAGCACGACTTTATGTAGATGGTTATAGAGATTATTCAGCGAATGCCACTACCGGTCAGTGGCAGCAAATAACTTACAGCTATACGCCGTCAACATCTTCCATATTGGTAGGCCTCCGCTTCTATGATGTAAGCGGCTTTGATGGCTCCGAGGTGGTGTATGTAGATGACTTTCAGCCTACCTCTGGCGGAGGTGGTGGAGGCGGTGGCTCAGGCTGTAGCGATACTGAAGTTACACTTTCATTAAACACGGATAACTACGGTTCAGAGACCAGCTGGGAACTTAAAAGCAGTAGTAGTACAGTGTTATATTCCGGAAACGGCTATGCCAGCAACTCATCTTATTCAGAAGATTTTTGCCTGGCAGATGGTAGCTACACGTTCATTATTTATGATGCTTATGGTGATGGTATCTGCTGTTCTTATGGCAGCGGATCATATGTACTTTCAGGAAGCAGTTCTTATGCTTCAGGTGGTGATTTTGGTAGCCAGGAAAGTACTAGCTTCACCATTGGTTCTGGTGGTGGAGGCGGAGGTGGCACTGGCTATTATGCTGGTACATCTGGCCTAGGTGGATATACCTTGAAAACGGCATTGTATGATATTATCAAAACGCATACCGCTCAAGGCTATGGTGCCTTATGGACTTTCTATTCTTCTAACGAATTAGATGCTTACTATGAAAATGACGGAACAATATTGGATATCTACTCAGAAAAGCCGGGAGGATCAGATAGCTATACCTTTACCAAAGTAAGTGACCAGTGCGGTACTTACGCTGTGGAAGGAGATTGCTATAACAGAGAACATAGCTTTCCTAGAAGCTGGTTTGGTGGAGCTATTGAGCCGATGAACTCAGACGTACACCATATTTTCCCGACTGATGGATATGTTAACGGTCGCAGAAGCAGCTATCCTTACGGTGAAGTAGGAAGCGCCAGCTATACCTCATCTAATGGTAGTAAGTTAGGCTCAGCAGTGAGTGGATTGGGCTATTCAGGTACAGTATTCGAACCAATAGATGAATTTAAGGGAGATGTGGCCAGAGCTTATTTCTACATGGCTACCAGATATCAAAATGTAATCGGATCATGGGAATCTAACTCTTCTTATTCTAATGCCGTTTTAAACGGAACCAATAATCAAGTATTTGAGTCATGGATGCTCAACATGTTGATTAGCTGGCATAATAGTGACCCCGTAAGCCAAAAAGAAAGAGATAGAAATGATGCTGTTCATAGCTATCAGGGTAATAGAAACCCATTTGTAGATCATCCTGAGTGGGTAGCATCTATTTGGGGAAGTGGTTCTCCGTTTGCTAGAAAAGCCTCTGATGTCGTTGAAAATCAGGTTGATATGAAAGTGTATTACTATGACAATACTTTACACTTCAAAGGAATTGAGCCCACAAGAATTATTGTTTTAGATGTTTCAGGTAAGGTAGTTATTGATCAGGCTGTTAGCCAAGAGACCGCTGAAATTCCTCTTGTTCTACCTCAAAAAGGTATTTATATTCTTCAGGTTGAATCAGATCAGTCGCCAATGAGTCAATTGATAATGGCTCAGTAAAATAATATAAATAGGCCCTTTAAAAACTGGGATTAACCTAAATGGTTATCACTTTTTTGAGGGCCTATTTTCTATTCACTTCATAATTTGTTCAGTTGCCCATTTCTGGATATCTTAAAGGACTTTATGGAAATACTAGGCATAGATATAGGAGGCTCAGGAATAAAAGGAGCCATAGTAGATACAAAAAAAGGCGTACTTGTTTCTGACAGATTTCGTGTGGAAACGCCCAAGCCATCTACCCCAATTGCGGTAGCTCAAGTAATCAAAGAAATAAAGGACCACTTCCAGTGGACTGATGATATTGGCTGTGCATTTCCAACAGTAGTGAAATGTGGCAAAGCCATGTACAATTCTAATCTGGATAAAGCCTGGAAAGGCCAGCAGATAGATGACCTCTTCAGCGAATACTGTGATGACCTCAAATTTACCATCATCAACGACGCCGATGCCGCAGGAATAGCAGAAATGAAGTTCGGAGCAGGCAAGAACAAATCAGGCTTGGTGATGACCATAACCATAGGCACAGGCCTGGGTAGCGGAGCCTTCTTCAACGGTGAGCTTATCCCAAATTTTGAAGTAGGCCGCATGTTTGGCAAAGATGGAAAAGTAATAGAACGCTACGCCGCGGATTCAGCCAGAAAGCGCGAAGACCTAAGCTTCAAAGACTGGGGCAAACGACTCAACTTCTTCCTCAAGCATGTAGAAAGAGTCTTTTCACCCGACTACATCATACTCGGCGGAGGCGTGAGCAAGAAAATACATCTTTACAGAAAGCAAATAGATATTAAAACCCCTTATTCCGTCTCCGAGAAGCTCAACAACGCAGGCATCATCGGCGCCGCAGTAAATGCAGCTATTAGGCATAAGTAATAGTTTTTAGCACTGCAATCTAATCCTCGTTTTCAACGAGGATTTGTAGAGAATGGCATTTGTAATGCCAGTTAGTCAATAAGACTAGCCAAAGTAACTTCGCCTTCTTGAGTGTACCACCTACGAAGCTGCAACCTGTGACATCACCTTGGAAAGAATAGATACCCCAAACAAAGCGTCATTCCGGCCGCAGCGCAGCGGAGAGCCGGAATCTCGCTGTTCAGCCTCTAGAAACGCAACAGTAAGATTCCGGATATTCATCCGCTACGCTACTGAATTCCTTCTTGCTTTCCATAGCTACGGTTCCTTTACTTTTTTGCAATCGATCAAAAAAGTAACAAAAAAATCTTTCTTGCTCCAAGGTCTTCCGAGAGCGGCATTATTCCATAGATATGGACTGCCACTAAGGACTTGAGATAAACCTGTTTTTCATTTAAGGTTATTCGCACGACTGAGCAGCAAGATTTGAAGGCCATCATCAAGTCATCCTGAGCCCCGTCGAAGGGTAGACGATCAGAATTGCTAACTATCTTTAAAGTGTAGGCAACCTGAAGTGCCAATATGCCTGAATAGCTTCGGCTATTGCCATTTATGAAGCCGTCGCCTTCGTAGGTGGAGACACCTACGAAACTACAGGCTGTAACATCAACTTGAACATAATAAAGAAGAATAGATGCTCTAAACGGAAACGTCATTCCGGCCGCAGCGCAGCGGAGAGCCGGAATCTCGCTGTTCAGCCTCTAGAAAGCCAACACTAAGATTCTGGATATTCCTCCGCTACTGAATTCAAGAATGACGTTTTGATATAATACTGATACCCGCTCTAATCCCTCGACAACCTGTACATCAAAACCGCCGCTCTTTTGGCTTGCACTGGAACCATATTCAGGTTACCAGTTTCATTGACGGTATGATCATCAGCGCCGCTGAGGCCGAGGCCATCAACTGCCATGTCCACATATCCGGCGGTGAAGGAGATGTCTGCGGCTCCGGCATTTCTGGGGTTTACCGGGTCCACGGGGCCAAAGCCTAGGTCTTTACTTACCTGGTCGTATACTTTTAGCAGTTGGTTGTTGCCATCAGTAAGGCCCAGGGGAGGATATCCATTTTCAGCGAAAGTTAAAACGGCGCTGGTTTTTGGATAGTTTTTGCTCACTATATCCTGCATCACTTTTTGAGCCTTTTCCAGTTGCTCCAAAGAAACAGCTCTAATGTCACCACGAACGATGGTGCTTTCTGATACTACGTTGGTTTTTCCGTGGGCAGTACCGCCGCCGCCATCTTCATCCATTTTTACCTGGGTGCCGCCAATGATAAAGCCTGGATTGAAGGTCAGGTTATGTTCGCCTGATAATTGTGTGTAGAACTCATTTAATATTCTGCTGGTCTCATAAATAGAGCCCGTACCTACTTTGTCAGTGAAGATCTGTGAAGAGTGAGCAGCATTGCCCTTTACTTCTAAAGACCAGCTTAGTGATCCTCTTCTGGATACCACAATGGTCTTTGGGTTTCCATCGGCATTTTCAAAACCTAAAGCAATGTCAGCCCATTCGGCGGCATCTACTAATTCTTTTTTGCTGAGCTCTAGCGGACTTCCACTTTTCTCTTCATCACCTGTCATCACTATCGTAATGGACATGTCATCAAGTACACCTGCTTCTTTAAGGGCTCGCATGGCTGCAATAATGATTACATCGCCACCTTTCATATCAGCCACACCAGGTCCGTTCATAATGGAATCATTCAGCATTTTGTATTCCTGAAAAGGATTCTCTGGTTCAAAAACCGTATCTAAATGACCGATTAAAAGAATTTTAGGGCCTTTTTTGCCCATGTGTTTCGCTACGAGATGTCCGGCACGATTAAAAGCTTGCCCTGAAGTGAGTGTAGTCTCGAAGCCTAAAGCATCAAGCTCTTGTTTGTATAACTTCCCCACCTCTCTAACACCATCGAAATTCATGGTGCCACTATTTATACTAACTGATTTTTTTAAAAGGTCAATGTATTGATCGTTATGCTTGTCTATGGTCTGTACAATTTTACGCTCAACTTTAGACTTTTGAGCTAAGGATAAATGCATAGAAAAGCATAAACCGGCCATTATGAAATAGCGGAAGTAAGGTTTCATAGTTTTAAGTTTGGTCTGTGGCTAATATCAAAAGGATAGCCCAATTATTCAACCATTATTACACGAGGAGTAAAATCATTTCTCTAATCTTATCTCAAAATCAGATAGCATGTTCATCATTGAGATGTAATAATCATAGGGTTGTTTATCTGGCGAGGTGATGCTCTTATAGTTCATATCCAGGAAATAATCGCCAGAAGTAAACTTAGAAAGCTCATAGAGCAGGTCCTCCTTATTCTTTTTAGTCTCTACTTTCCCTTCAAGGATTTTAAGTTTTGTGATTACCTCTTTCTGCATTGCATTTTCTGAAAAGGAAGCTACTCCCACGTTAGTTCTTTTTCTTCCTATAGGCATCGGTATCGAATAGGTGAACTCAGCCTTATATTTTTTGAGCGCTTCATCGAGTGTAATCAGGCTGTCACTCTGTTTTATGATGTTCAGAATATGATCCTTCCAGTTATTGTAGGTGGCCAGCATCGGGTCAATCTGCCTGGTGATGAGTGTGCCACTTTCGCCTTGCACACCAGGGGATTGATTAATGAAGACTGCTATGTCGCTTTTTGCGGCTTTGAATAGCTGAAACGGTGAATGATTATGTAAATACCAGGTCAGGGCCTCTGTAATTAATGCCTTATAGCCATGCTTTTCAATAATAGGAATGAGGTCATTAAAATGAATGTTTTCTGTATTGTTAAATACAGTAGGAGAGATGCCAAATAGTCTCTTTACCAGCTTCTTATGAGCTAATAGTTGAGACTCAAATAATGATTTTGAAAATAGACAAGCGATTGATTCATGGCTGGTGCCTCCTAAGAGCGTTATTTTCCCATCTTTCACCAGTTTCTTTAGCTTATCCAGCATTTCCTGATCGGTTCTGTCTAACGCCGCCAGGAATGCCCCAGAAAAGTAGATAGAACACTTGAACTCTCTTCTGGAAAGCAGGTCAACTATGCCCTTAAGAGCAGGCAAGAAAATGCTTTTGTAATTACTTTTAAATCTTTGATAAGTATACTTTTCGTCAAAGTATGACTTCTTTTTACCGATATCAAAAAATGAGTAATCAGAGAGTTGTAAGGGCGAGTGAAATGTAAATACTAAACAGGTTTCCATAGGTTAATCAATAACTTTCTTCATGATCTCAAATATGCTATCAGCGGCTTTTTGCCATGTAAGTTGATGTATGGCGTCCTGATTGTCTTTAACCGATTTTTCATATACCTTCTTGTCTTTCAATAAGGTAATAATGTGTTCAACAAATTCATTTACTTCCCAATAGTCTGCTGTGAAAGCCGCTGGCAGCACCTCAGCAGCACCTGATTGCTTGCTAAGTACCACAGGCAGGCCCATGCTTGCAGCTTCTAAGGCAGAAAGACCAAATGGCTCTGAAATAGAAGGCATACAGTAAATATCACATCGAGCATAAAGCTCATTCATTTTTTCATGATCAACCTGACCTGTAAAATGGAATTTACCACTTACGCTTCTGTAAGCACCAGTCTCAATTAACTGCTTTAACAGCTCTCCAGATCCTGCCATTACAAAACGGGTGTCAGGCATCTGCTCATGTACTTTTGCAGCTATCTGCATAAATATCGATGGACCTTTTTGTCCGGTAAGTCGCCCTACAAAAAGGATCATCTTCTCACTAAATACCTTCTGAACCTGATCAAACTCCCGGCTGTCGATAGCATTGTGAACAATGGCAATTTTATGTTCAGGAACCTGGTAATGCTGAGTAAGCACATCTGATGTGTATTGGCTCACGGCAATAACATGGTCAGCCGCCAAAAGCCCTTTCTTTTCAATATCGAATATCCATGACTCTGATTGAGATGGGTTTCTGTCATAATCCAGTGAATGGATATGGATGATTAAAGGTTTATTGGTAGCTTCTTTGATCTCTAAGGCCGATGGGATGGTGGTCCAATCATGAGCGTAGATAACATCAAACTCAAGCTTCTTAGAAGCCGAGATAACCTCTGCCGTAAAGGATTTTAATTCAGCTCTTACTACACTTTCTATTTCTATTTCTTCCGGGGTAGATGATCCTCCAGAATAAAAATAAGGAGTGAGCTTGCTGGTGATGCTTATTCGAGCTATGTCTCTGGAAACCACCACGTCTTCAAATTTTGACGTGTCAACATTCCTGATCTCATAGCTATTTTTAGTCTCAATGTTTTCTCCAGGGTGAATGATGGTGAGCTCAACCTGCGATTTTAAATATTCTGCAATATGTTGGGTGGCAATGCCGAGCCCACTGTTAAGGGCAGTGGGCTCTCCTGGACCTAACATCAGGACTTTTATAACATTCATAAAGTTGTATTATAATTATCTAACAAACCCAACAAGAGATATGTTGGATGAATAATTTATTTAAAATTTATAACTTTTGCTAGATAACTAAAATACAGTTTTGCTCATTAGACACGCCGTTATCAGCATATTTATCTGCCTCTCCGTCGTTAGCCCAATATTCTCCATCAATCAAATATCTAAACTGATATTCGCTATCTGAAGGTAATTCCTTGGTAATCTTGAAGCTACCGTTTTTCAAAGATGTCAATTCATCTTCTGCGGTCGCCCAATCATTAAAATCACCACTTAAATAGATTTTGTTAGCGCCATTGGCCTCTTTTTTGTCTACCGAAAAAGTCACCTTACAAGTAGACTTAGACTTTAAATACTGCTTTTTAATACTCATGGTTGTTGGTTTTTGTGGACTATTATTTGATTAAAATCTCTAGGTGCATTTACATAATAATGGCCGTTTTCATCTTTGGTCACTTTGGTTTCTTTATTATCAACCATAACCTTGGTTGGGTTGTTTATGCCATGAAACACTATTTTGTATGACTGATACACTGGGCTAAAGTCACCATCAATGGTCTGACTTAATTTTAAAACACTTTTGTCTCCTGATGTTTCGAAAGTTTTTAAAGAATGCTCGCCTTTTTCGTAATCATAGCCTTCTCCAGAATCTTCATATAGCTCAGACTTAAGCGTGCCCTCCAGGTTGTATACCAGCAGGTCTAACTGATCATAAGTGATCTGGTTGGTATATTGCATTTTAGGCTGAAGCGGTATAACTGCTCCTGCTTTTACGAAGAAAGGAATTTCTTGAAGTGAAGCTACCACCTGTATTTCTTTTCCGCCTTTGAATTGCTCATCATTCCAGTAATTATACCACGTTCCCTTAGGTAGATATACGCCTCTTTTAATAGAGCCTTCAAGAGACATAGGGCAGATAAGTATGTTATCGCCTAATAAAAATTCCTCTTCTCTATAATAACTTTCAGGGTCGTTCTGGTTAATCATATGCAGAGATTTTAGCATAGGTGTGCCGCGCTCAGCATATTGCCAGAAAGTAGAGTAAATATATGGAAGAAGCTGATATCTGAAGCTGATAAACTTCTTCACAATGTCAGTATATTCTTTTTCAAAAACCCATGGCTCTTTATCTCCATGATCTCCCGATGAGTGCGTTCTAAAGAACGGATGGAAGGTGGCCATCTGTACCCATCTTACATAAAGCTCTCCAGATGGTGTGCCAATAAATCCACCTACATCCGAGCCAGAGAAGGAAACACCTGAAGCACTCAATCTTTGACACTGCGTGTTGGCTATTCTTAAATGATCCCAGGTGGCCATATTATCTCCTGTCCATACAGAAGCAAATCTCTGAAGACCGGCATAACCAGATCGGGTGATGGTAAAAGGCCTTTTGTTTTGAGGTTTTAAGAATCGCTTTTGACCTTCGTAAGTACTTCGGGCCATCTGCATGCCATATACGTTATGGCCTTTTCTATGACTACATGGGTGGCCGTCATAATCATGACGCACATCTCTCGGGAAGGTGCCTTCTTCAAATACGGCCGGTTCGTTCATGTCATTCCAAACGCCGGCTACACCATCATCTACCATGAGACCTTTATATAAGCCTGCCCACCAGTTTCTTACCAGCGGATTAGTAAAATCAGGGAAGTAACAAGGGCCCGGCCATACAGATCCTTTCATCTTAGGACCGTCCATGCGGGTACAGAAATAATCGTTATCCATACCTTCCTGATACACAAAATAATTCTTGTCTACCTTGATGCCCGGATCAATGATCACCACTATTTTAAAGCCTTGCTCATTGAGATCGGCGATCATTTTAGCAGGGTCTGGAAATCTTGTTTTGTCCCATGTAAAGCAACGATAGCCATCCATATAGTCTATATCTAAATGGATTACGTCGCAAGGGATCTCCATTTCACGGAACTTCAAAGCCAGGTCTCTTACCACAGACTCGGGGTAATAGCTCCATTTGCTTTGCTGGTAGCCCAAAGCCCACATAGGAGGGAGCTCAGGAGTACCGGTAAGCATAGTATATCGCTCACTCACGCTCATGAGATCAGGTCCGTAAATGAAATAATATCTCATTTCACCGCCTTGAGCCCAAAAACTAGTTACGCCATCTCTTTCCCAGCCAAAGTCAAAGAAAGTTCGGAATGAGTTATCCATAAAAATACCATAACCGATATTTTCATGAAGGCCCAGATAGAATGGAATGTTTTTATAAACAGGGTCGGTTTCTTCTGTATAACCATAACAGTCAGTACCCCACAGTTCAAATCTACCATCTCTTAAGTTAAGTCTTGTAGACTTATCTCCCAGGCCAAAATATTGTTCTTTTTCAGGCGCTATCTTCGTGGTAATCACCACATTACCGCCAAATTTCTTTTCTTCTTTCCAGTGGTAGCCTTTTTCATCTTCCACTATCACATTGCCTGCCTTATCAGTTATTTTGGTTCTGAAGTATTTATTGAGGTGACAATTAATCTTATCTGTAGAGATAATAAATTCGTCTTCCTTTTCCTCTATGGCATGAGCAGTGTCAGGGAATTTAAAGTCCGGGTCTATGGCATATGAAAAGTCGTCTTCAAAATAGCCATCATGAGAGAATCTGAATTTTAAAATGTATTCTGAAACAATAGTAATTTCAAGAGAAGATTGAGAGCCATGAAACATCAGCTGGCGGTCATTTATTTTCTCCCAGGCTTCAATTACGCCGGGATGAAATTCCTCTTCTTTTACCTTGCCTTGAAAATTCTCTATGTAATTGCCCTCGAAGCCTTGCTCTTCTTGGGTTGTATGTAAATCTTGGTTGTTTTCCATGCTACAATCTATGTATGTAAGAACATTATCTTATCTGTGTCTAACCAAAGATAATAAGATATTAAATCATAAATCAAACACTATTACATCAATACAGTTCATTTAAATCGGAGAGATTTCGTTGCAAACGTTTTAACCGCCCAAATTTTGTTTTTGAAGGCCCTAACTTTTTTTTGCCCCGTGAGTTATACTATAAATAAGATAAGAAAATAAATTATTTGCTGATCATAGGCTGATATATTCTTAATTATTTAAATTTAATAACTCTTATTAACTTTTAATCATAGCGATATTATGAGTCTCCAAAAAGATGCCGCTCCTTTAAAGATTTTGACCGAGATAGCGTGGGAAGTATGTAATCAGGTAGGGGGTATCTATACGGTAATAAGATCTAAGGCTCCGGTAATGGTGGAGAAATGGAAAGATCATTATTGTTTAATAGGTCCTTATGTGGCTGCAAATGCTGCTACGGACTTTGAGCCCTTCGAAGATACGGAGTCTATTATCGGAAGAGCTGTACATGCCTGCAGAGCTAAGGGTTTTGAAGTATATCACGGTCGTTGGTTAGTCTCAGGAAGACCGCATACGGTTCTGTTTAACCCGCATAGTGTTATGCACAAGCTGGGAGACATCAAATACTATTTCTGGCAGAATCATCATATAGAGTTTACCAAGCATGATCCTTTGATGGATGAAGTGATGGCTTTTGGATATATGGTGCATCATTTTATGTCAGAATTGGCACGCATATGTTTAGAGAAAGATATTAGCCTGCTGGCTCATTTTCATGAGTGGATGGCTGGAACGGCTATCCCTGAAATAAGAAGAGAACAGCTTCCGGTGAAAACCATTTTCACTACCCACGCAACCTTGTTAGGAAGATACTTAGCTATGAATGACCCTGACTTCTATAATCACCTTCCGTTTTTGGATTGGGAATATGAAGCCAAGCATTTTGACATTGAGACTACGGTGAAAATAGAGCGTGCTTGCGTGCACGGAGCCCATATATTCACAACAGTAAGTGATGTTACAGGTAGAGAATGTGCCTATTTGTTAGGCAGAAGCCCTGATCATATCTTGCCTAATGGATTAAATATTGAACGGTTTTCAGTGCTGCATGAGGTGCAAAACCTTCACCACGAATACAAAAAGATACTGGAGGAGTTTATCATGAGTCATTTCTTCCAGAGTTACTCATTTGATTTAAGCAAGACCTTATACTTTTTTACTTCAGGCCGATTCGAATACCTAAATAAAGGTTACGATCTGACCTTAGAAGCATTGGCCAGGCTAAACTGGAAAATGAAGGAGAATCATGTGCCTATAACGGTGGTGATGTTTTTCATTACTAAACAGCCTGCTTACTCCATAAACCCGGAAGTGCTTAATTCCAGGGCTATGTTGGATAAGGTGTCACAAAACTGTGACGCCATTGTAAGCCAGATCAAGGAAAGGTTATTTATTCATGCCGCCAGTGGTATGAAAGATCATAGGCTTCCGGACCTAAACGATTTGGTAGATGATTATTGGAAACTAAGATATAGAAGAACAATTCAATCCTGGAAAAAAGGAACTCTGCCGAGTATTGTAACGCATAATATTGTGGAAGATGGTTCTGATCCTATACTTAACTATTTAAGAAGCAGCAATTTGGTGAACAACCAGGATGACAAAGTGAAGGTGGTTTACCATCCGGATTTCATTTCATCTACTAACCCATTATTTGGAATGGAATATGGCGAGTTCGTGAGGGCATGTCATTTAGGTGTTTTCCCAAGTTACTATGAACCATGGGGTTACACACCGCTGGAGTGTCTGGCAAGGGGAGTGGCAGCTGTTACTTCTGATCTTTCAGGCTTTGGTGACTATATTAAAAATGTACCTCTCGGAGACGAGGATCATGGTGTATTTGTGGTGGAGAGGGAGAATAAGAGCTTTGAATGTGCTGCAGAAAACCTGGCCAACATACTGTTTGAGTTTGTAACTAAAACCAGCAGAATGAGAGTAGACATGAGAAACAAATCAGAAGACCTATCCGAGTACTTCGATTGGTCTAACTTATACTCAGAATATGAAAAAGCTTATGAAATGGCTGAACAAAGCTACCTGGTAAACGCTTAATAAAGAAACTATTAACCTAAAGCTATTTTAACTATTAACATGATTACAGAAGAATTAAAGAAAGATATAGAAAAGCACGGTGTGCCAGTAGAAAAGGCTCAAGAGCAAATAAAAAACTTTGAAAATGGCTTTCCATATCTGGATATAAAATCTTCCGCCACCATAGAAGATGGTATTTTAAAACTTACAGAATCTAAGTTATCTCACTATGTAGAGCTTTATGAGAAAGCATCATCAGATAAAAAGATTGTGAAGTTTGTGCCTGCAAGTGGTGCTGCCAGCAGAATGTTTAAAGACCTATATTCGTACATAGAGTCTGATGCTGACGATTTTGATACTAACGATTTCGTTCAAAAATTCATTAATAACCTTTCTTCATTCGCTTTTAAAGATCAGTTGGATGATACTCTGAAAAAGCAGGGTAGCAGCATAAAAGAAGCGCTTGATAAGAAGGAATACAAGAAAATTGTAAATGCACTATTAGATCCTGAAAATGGTATGGGCTATGGAGAATTGCCAAAAGGCCTTCTTCAATTTCATAAATACTATGATGGACCACGAACTCCTGTACAGGAGCACTTTGTGGAAGGAGCTGAGTATGCCACTGGTGCAAATAATACCGTTCATCTTCACTTTACCGTATCTCCAGAGCACCAGGAGCGATTTGAGAAGCACGTTGCTGAAATAAAAGAAGCCTTTGAGAAGCACTATAAGGTGAAGTTCGAAGTAAGCTTCAGTCAGCAGAAAAAGTCTACAGATACTATTGCTGTGAACATGGACAATACGCCATTTATTGAAGATGATGGCTCCGTGCTGTTAAGACCAGCTGGACATGGTGCTTTACTTGAAAATCTGAATGATATAGATGCAGATTTAATTTATATTAAGAATATTGATAATGTGGTTCCTGACAGACTCAAAGAAACCACAACTTTATACAAACAAGCTATTGGAGGTGTATTGCTAGATGTGCAATCCAAAATATTTGAAGCACTATCCAAGCTTGATAAAGATGTTACTGATGATCTCATTGAGTCTCTAACTCAGCTGTTTGATGGTCAGTTAAGAATTAAGAAGCCGGATAGTTTTTCGAGTTTCTCTAAGCAGCAAAAGGCTGATTATTTTAAGGCTAAGCTGAATAGACCGATCAGAGTTTGCGGTATGGTTGAAAATACCGGTGAACCAGGCGGTGGTCCATTCTGGGTGAAAGATGAAGATGGTTCATTGGCCCTGCAGATAGGTGAGACTGCCCAGCTTGATTTAGATAATGAAGAGTATAAGAAGATATTCAAGGAATCATCTCACTTTAACCCAACCGACTTAGTTTGTGGTGTAAAGGATTACAAGGGAAATAAATTTGATTTACTCCAGCATCGTGACCCTAAAACTGGCTTTATTACCAAAAAATCTAAGAGTGGTAAAGACCTGAAGGCCCAGGAGCTTCCAGGTTTATGGAATGGTTCAATGGCAGATTGGAATACTATTTTGGTAGAGGTGCCATTGATTACATTTAATCCTGTGAAAACAATCAATGATTTACTGAGAGATCAACATCAGTAGAGCATTTTAAACTTATAGAAAGGGTGTGATAAAAGTAATTTGACTTTAGTCGATAAGGTCTATACTTTTATAACACCTTTTTTATTTAATCCGATCAAACCTTACTGAACCATGAAAAAGTCTATCGTTTTTCTTTCGCTCATCACTTGCTTAAACTTTGCTTACGGACAGAAACCCAGTCACCAACTTTCAGTAGATGTGGAAGTAGGTAAGGAACTCAAGAAGGAGTTTGGTAAAGAGGGAAGGTTGTTTCTATTTGTTAGTCAAAACGAAGGTGAGGAGCCTAGGACTCAGTCATGGCCGATGGGCACTAATTATATATTTGCCAAAAATATAAATGGCTGGAAGGCAAAGGACCTAGTTTCCATTTCTGCAGCAGATAAGAGCTGGAATGGTACACCACAGTGGGACTTAAGCTCAGTTCCTGAGGGGACATATTATATTCAGGTGTTATGGGATCAAGATGAAGTGGAGTCGCGATATAATGCGCCTGGCAACATCTATAGCAAGCCTCAGAAGGTGGAATTGACAAAGGATAGCGAGGTGAAATTCACTTTAAGCGAGGTCATTCAGAAACCAGAGCTATTTAATAGTGAACTGGTTAAATATTTTGAAATAAAAAGTGATACGCTAAGTAAATGGTGGGGAAAACCGATGACGATAAAGGCTTCCATATTACTGCCTTCAAACTACTCTAAAAACCCGGATGCAGAATACCCAATCAGATATAATGTGGCCGGATATGGTGGAAGATATACCAGGGTGAATTATGCCATGAACAATGCTGAGTTTAGTAACTGGTGGCTATCGGCTGAAGCTCCTCAGATTATTAATGTGTTTTTGGATGGGGAAGGTCCTTTTGGTGATAGCTATCAGATGGATTCGGAAAATAGTGGACCTTATGGTTATTCTCTGATTCACGAAGTAATACCTGCAATTGAAAAGAAATACCGCAATACCAACTCTGCTAAGACACGCTTTGTAGATGGCTGTTCTACAGGCGGTTGGGTGTCGCTAGCCTTGCAATTATATTATCCAGATGTTTTTAACGGCACGTTTTCATACAGTCCAGATGCCGTTGAGTTCGAAAATTATCAGCTCATTAATATTTATGAAGATGAGAATGCTTTTGTGAATGAATTTGGGTACGAAAGACCAGTGATGCGATCCACTAAAGGAGAACCTATGGTGAAGCTGAAGGATTTTATACAATTTGAGAATGTGCAGGGTAGTACTGATTCATATCTGACTTCAGGAGGGCAATTTAGTGCTCATACTGCACTTTATAGCCCTAAGGGTGAAGATGGATTGCCTAAGCCTTTGTTTGATCCAATTACAGGAGTCATAGATCATGAGGTGGCAGAACATTGGAAGAAATATGATTTTAAGCTTTACGCGGAGAAAAACTGGAAAGAGCTAGGGCCTAAATTACAGGGTAAAATCTACATCTGGATGGGAGATATGGATCATTTTTACCTGAATATGGCCACACGTTCTTTCAGTGAGTTTCTGGAAAATACCAGTGCTCCCAAGTCCGATGCTGTTATTGAATTCACACCGATGGAAGGGCACTGCGCCCAGTTCACCTACACCAAAGTATTGGAGCAAATAGAAAAGAGACTTACAGAACTGGATTAAGCTATAAAACCCATCTTTTCAAAATGATCAAAACAATAGCGATCAAAGAGGGGAGTCCCTGTACGTAAAATATTTTCTTGGATGCAGTGAAGGTGCCGTAAAGGCCGGCCGTCAACACACAACCGAGGAAAAATAGGGCTACATTATAACTCCAGGCTACGTTAGAAATTAGCAGGCTCCAAATGAGGCCCGCAGCCAGGAATCCATTATACAATCCCTGGTTAGCTGCCAGCACTTTCGTTTTAGGGAAGAGCTCGGCAGGGAATTGTCTAAACACTTTTCTGCCTCTGGTTTCCCAGGCAAACATCTCAAACCACAATATGTACAAATGAGTAATGGCTATGAGAACAATGAATAAGTTGATAATTATAGTCATGGTTTTGGATAATTAATTGCCTCCCACACCGGCTATTCCCACAATTTCAATTTCTGTTCTTCTGTTTATTTCTCTTCCGTCTCTTTCGTCATCATTAGAAACCAGCGGTCTTTCTTCCCCGAATCCTTTGGCGAGTACTCGAAGCGGCTCTATTTCATGACTCACCAGATAATCTACTACAGACTGTGCTCTTTTCTTAGATAGCACCTTGTTATAAACACTGTTCCCCACATTATCAGTATGGCCGTTGATCTGTACACTTAGTTCCGGGTTATCTGCCAGAAGAGTTTTTATTTGAGCAAGCTCACCCAATGATTCTGTTCTTAAATCTGCCTTACCTGTATCGAAAAAGATGTTCTTAAGTACGATCTTAGAACCAACCTGTGCCTTCTGAAGTATGATGTGCGTATCTAATTCTGGCATATCAGTATTCTCTGGCAGGTTAAAGTTAATGGAGTTAAAGAGATAACCTGGTCTGGCTGTAGACACCCCGTAGTTACCACCGTGAGGAATGATAAGCTCAAACTCACCAGAATTTGGATCAGAGGTTATTTCTGCCAGTACTGTGTTAGCTTCGTTATCAACAAGCTTCAAAGTAGCATATAGGGGAGTGGCATCTTCAGCATCTACCACCTTACCTTTTAAGACGGTGATACCACCAATTTTTTTCTTTTCATTGATGAAATTCTCATCGAAATAAGTAGCAGATGCTTCTTCTACTTGTTCAGCAGGGGCCACGGGCTCGCTGGTACTTTCCGCTATTACTGGAGTTTCTTCAACTTCCACTACCGGATCTGGCTCTGGTGTTTCCTCAGTAACAACAGCTACAGGTGTTTCAGTGACAGGCTCCTCTTCAACCTCAGTTACTGGCTCTGGCTCTTCAGTGACTACTGCTACTTCTTCTTCAGCACTTTCTTCTACTACCGGTTCTTCAATCACCGGCTCAGGTTCTTCGTTGCTGGCAATCACCTCTTCGGCCGGGGTTTCTATTGGTTTGTCACCATCTGGCCATTCATGGAAGGTAATTTCATAGATGTCAGCTTCACCCATGCCACCTTCTCTTAAAGAGGCAAAGTATCCCTTTTTCCTATCTGGCGATAAACTGAAATAATTGTCGCTGTAAACGGAATTAACAGGATGCCCCATATTCACAGGTTCCTGAAATCTTCCATTGATCATTTTGCTATAAAAGATGTCACTATCACCCATACCGGTATGGCCACTAGAGCCGAAGTATAAGATATTTCCATCAGGAGAAATGTATGGGGCATCTTCGCTATATCTGGTGTTTATAGTTGGTCCCAGGTTTTGTGGTGTACCCCATTCCCCATTTTCATCTAATGTACATTTGTAAATATCCAGGTCTCCAATACCGCCTGGTCTGTCACTACTGAAATACAAAGTTTTTCCATCGGCCGTGATAGTGGCAGACGTTTCCCAGAATACAGAGTTTATCTTGTCACTAAGTTTAACAGGCTCAGCCCAGATGTTATTGGTTTTCTTGGCCTCATAAATATTTCCGCCCCCTCTTTCATAATAAAGGAATAAACTATTTCCATCAGGAGATAAAGAACCTGCGGCATCATGGTATTGTAGATTGATCTGCGGACTTATCCTTTGCGGATCAGTCCAGGCGCCATTCCTCCTATGGCTAATGTAAATGTCTTCATAATAAGAGCCATTGCTCATGCGCAAGCCTCCAGTGGAGCCTTTTCGATTGGAGGTGAGGATTAAAAACCTGCCGTTAGGAGCAATTAGCGGCGTATAATCGTTATATGGAGAGTTAATGGTTTCTCCCATGTTTTCCACCTCTATATTGTGGTTTCTTTTCATGGTGAGCATACCAAACTCGCATTCCTTTATCTTCTTTGTGGCCTTATTGGCATTCTTTTTCTTTAAGTCCCGGTATTTGGTATAGACTTTTATGGCCTTTTCAAATTCGTATTGATATTGATAGGCAAGACCCAGATAGTAGGCTATGTCGTTATCTAGTTTAGGGTCTAGCTGGTAAACTTTCTCAATATTCTTCAGGGCCACTTTTTTGTCGCCGCCAGCCAGGTTGGCTAATCCCAGATAATAGGTAACATCAGCATT
This sequence comes from Fulvivirga ligni, assembly GCF_021389935.1. Lineage (NCBI taxonomy): Bacteria > Pseudomonadati > Bacteroidota > Cytophagia > Cytophagales > Fulvivirgaceae > Fulvivirga > Fulvivirga ligni. The sequence continues at coordinate 4,380,867 of NZ_CP089979.1, read as the reverse complement.
ACCCTTCTTCATTCGAGCCGCACGCTTCAAGTCCGCAATGGCCTTATCATATGCGCCGTATTTATAATATTTTTTACCTCGTTTGAAGTAGTAGTTAAAGCTTTGAGCCTGGCTGCTGATATTAAGGTTAAAAAATAGGATAGTAGTAATTACTAGCCCTATAATTCTTCTTCTCACAATTGAAGTAGATTTTTAGTAAACAATTAAAAAATGAGCTAACTATAGATTTTTTCAAGCTGTAAAATATTCATAATGATACATAAAAGAAAGATTAAATTTATTTTTAAATGAATTTGAGTAATTTTTAAGACTAATTCTCATTTATTTCAAGTTGTGAAGTATCTTTTTTTAATATTATTTATAGTCTGTGGCTGTGCAAGTAGTACTGATCAGGTGAGTGCAATCATTGAAAATGTGGAGCACCATTTCGCTCCAGATAAGCGGGTGGCCCTATTTGATATTACCTATAATAACCAAATTCTCTCCGGTGAGAGTAACCTTCCTGAGGCTGTACAAGCTCTGAAGGATAGTTTGAATGCTAAAGGTGTTGATTATCAAGATTCTATAACCTTACTTCCAACAGGAGAATATACGCATGGAGTGATTAAGGTGTCCGTAGCGAATTTAAGAGCCGAAGGTAGGCATTCGTCAGAGTTAGTGAGCCAGGCCACTATGGGTACACCGGTGAAAGTGTTTCGAAGACATGGTGATTGGATTCAGGTACAAACACCGGATGACTATATTTCATGGGTAGATCATGGCGGAATAGCACTTATGTCAGATCAGGAATTTAATCAATGGAATGATGCCGAAAAACTGATTTTTACCCACTCCATAGGTTATGCATATTCAGATAGCACCCTGCAGGAAAGGGCTACTGATCTGGTGGCTGGTGATGTTGTTAAATTGATCAAAACCAATCATTCAATATATCAGATAGAGCTGCCTGGAGGGCAATTAGCCTTTGTTTCTGATGATGAAGTAGACGATTTTTCCGAGTGGAAACGGCAAGAGGCAGAAGTAAGTGGACTCATTTCAACAGCTAAATCCATGATGGGAATCCCTTATTTGTGGGGTGGCACCTCTGTAAAAGGAGCCGACTGCAGCGGTTTCACAAAGACCATATATTTCATGAATCGCATGATCATACCCAGAGATGCCTCGCAGCAGGTGATAGAAGGGGACTTGGTAGATGATGATAAAGACTGGTCAAAGTTGTCAGCCGGAGATTTGTTGTTCTTTGGCAGACCAGCAACAGATAGCACTTCTGAAAAGGTAGTTCATGTAGGCATGTGGCTGGGAGACAGCACCTTTATCCATTCTAGCGGTAATGTGCATATCAGTAGCGTAGACCCCAAAAGTGATCAATATGATGAGTATAATGTTAATCGCTACTTAAGATCAAAACGTATTATTAATAAGAGAACTGAAAATGTAAGAGAGATTTATTTCTAGCATACTTATATTAATATTTTATTATAAACTTGGCCTTTGTATAAGAAAAAAGTATTCTTGACGTTGAATTTCACAAACTGAACCTATGTCATCAATACTTCGGGGCATCATAACTATCTGCATGATGCTGGCCATTTCCAGCCATCTATTTGCGCAGGATAAATTCACATTAAGCGGTTATGTAAAGGAAAAGGGCAGCGGGGAGCTGTTACCTGGAGTTTCTGTTTACATTCCATCTCTAAAAACAGGAACCAGCACTAATACCTATGGGTTTTTCTCTGTTACCTTAAAACCAGGGCATTACAAGCTAGTAATCTCATACATAGGATATGAGAATATTACTGATTCTTTAGACCTATCAGTGAATACCGAGCGCCAGTATTTTATGCAGGAAGAAACTAAACAGCTGGAAGAGGTTGTGATTTCTTCAGATAAATACCACTCTGACACTGAGCAGACTCCTATGAGTGTGGTAAGATTAACTGCCAATGATATAAAACGCACTCCGGCCTTGCTCGGTGAAAGTGACGTTCTGAAAACATTGCAGCTACTACCGGGAATTCAGGGAGGTACAGAAGGTAGTTCTGGTATCTACGTGAGAGGAGGTAGTCCTGACCAAAACCTTTTGATTCTGGATGAAGCCACAGTTTATAATGCCAGCCACCTGTTTGGATTCTTCTCGGTGTTTGATGGCAATGCGCTAAAATCTGTAGAAACTTTCAAAGGAGGATTTCCTGCCCGCTTTGGTGGTCGACTTTCATCGGTTATCAAAATGGATATGAAGGATGGTAATAAAGAAAAGGTAGAAGGTAATTTTAAAATAGGACTGATATCCTCTTCATTGCAGCTAGAGGGCCCAATAAAAAAGGAGAAGACTTCTTTTCTCTTCAATGCCAGACGAACTTACCTGGACATTCTTAGCAAGCCTTTTCAGCAAGATGATATTAAGGGAGGCTACCACTTTACTGATTTAAACTTTAAGATCAATCATGAGATTAACAGTGCTAACAAGCTCTATCTGAGTACCTATTACGGCCGAGACAAGTTCTATGCTCGTGAAAAAGATGATGATTCTAGCTTTAAAAGCTCATTAGGCTGGGGCAATGTTACCACTACCTTGCGCTGGAATCATCAGTTTTCTGGTAAGCTCTTCGCTAATACATCATTGATCTTTAGTAGCTATGATTTTAATATTAGAAATAATGAGAAGTATGATGGGGAAACTTATAAACTCAACTACTCCTCAGGTATAAAAGATTATGGTCAGAAAATGGAATTTGAATATTTTCCGAACCTGTCACATGAAATTAGATTTGGTTTGGTGAATACTTTTCACTCTTTCAAACCGAAGGCGTTAGTCACCTTGGATACTGAAATTGAGGAAGATTCAGAGGAGGTTGATAAATACAATTCGGTAGAATCTGCCCTCTACGTGGAGGATGATTGGAAACTGAATGATAAACTGAGTGTGCTTGCTGGTGTAAGGTTAAGTTTATTCAATTACAAATCATTGAGTTATTTCCGCCCTGAGCCACGAATTACTGCTTCCTATAAACTCTCTTCTGGTATGGCCATCAAAGCTAGCTATGCCCAAATGAATCAATATGTACATTTGCTATCCAATTCAGGCATAGGGTTGCCTACTGATTTATGGGTGAGTTCTACTGATAAGGTGGCCCCGCAGCGATCGGAACAGTGGGCTATGGGCTGGGCTAAGAATATTGGCCGCAAGTATTCTCTTAATGTAGAAGGCTACTATAAAACTATGCATGATATCATCAGCTATAAGGAAGGTGCTTCTTTCTTGATTTTAGATGATTATGAGAGTAGTAGAAACATTACCTGGGAAGATAACATCACCTCTGGTAAAGGTTGGGCCTACGGAGCTGAACTGCTGTTGAAGAAAAATAAAGGCAGGTTTACCGGTTGGTTGGGCTACACCTTATCATGGTCTCAAAGGCAGTTTGATGAAATCAACTTAGGTAGAAAATTCAATTCTAAGTACGACCGAAGGCATGACATTTCCCTGGTGGGTAGATATGATTTAAGTGAAAAAATAGCGCTATCCGGAACCTGGGTGTTTAACAGTGGCATTAATTATACTTTACCTGAATATAGAACACTTTCGGTAGATTCTGATTTTCCAATTAGCAATGGTGGTTATTATAATATGGGAGATAGTGAGTACATCACTGAGATTAATAATTTCCGAGGCGAAAACTATCACAGGGCAGACCTAGGTATTGAATTCAAAAAGATGAAACCCAAAGGTAAAATTCGAACCTGGACCATTTCTGTTTATAATGTATATAATCATCGTAATCCGTTCCTATATTATTTCGATAATGAGTATGACACTAATACAGATACAGAAACAACTTCTCTAAAGAAGGTTTCGATATTCGCCATTATACCATCCTTCACCTATTCTTTAAAATTTTAAGAAATGAGATTTCACAATACAATTCTATATATCCTGCTTTCTATTGCTGTCATGAGCTGCATTGATGATGTAGATCCGGAAAAATTTGACATCGGAGAAGAGAAAGTAGTCATCAATGGGGTGATAAGCCCATCTGATACCGTAATAAGAGTACAAGTTTCTCATACGAAAGCCATTATTGGTGAGTATGAATATGATTTGGAGAGTCAGCTTGTAGAACCGGATGCAGAGGTGCTTCTTAGTAATGAAGACGGGCTGGAAGTAGCACTTACTTATTCTCAAAACAGCCGCATGTATGAGGTGAAAGCAGATGACTTTACCTTGGTGCCCGGCAAAAACTATTTTCTGGCTGTTTCATTAAGAGGTAAAACTTATCGATCACAGTGCACTATTCCTGCTGGAGAGATCACTGAAATGGGGCATAGGGTGAAACGAGTAGATGAATATGAGACGGACTTAAGTGTAAGCTTTAGGGACATTGCAGGAGAAGAAAATTTCTATCGGGTAGGAGCATTCACTAACAGTGAGGCCGGAGGTGGATCAATCGCCAGTTTTGGTATTGATACTTTTCAAAATGATAACGTGGGCGATGGAGCCACGATTACTGCTATTAGCGATTATTTCTATTACTATGGTGAAGATGATTCTATCACGGTGCAGGTGGCCAATATAGAAGAGGTTTTATACAGATATCAATACGCCAAGTATAATTATGAAGGAGATGATCCATTTACAGAGCCAGTGGCATTTCCCTCAAATATAGAAGGAGATGCCATTGGAATATTTACCGGCTATACTTACTTCACTAAGAAGTTTAAACTGGAGAATTAATTTTGCAGAAACTTAAGTAAAGGAGTAATGAACCTGTCATAAGCCTCAATATGAGGCAAATGGCCAATATTGTCGATCTCTACCAGCTTGGAGTTAGGGATTGACTTTTGGGTTGTTCTGCCCAATTCCGGGTAGTTGCCCATTGTCTTTCTTACTTCTTCACTTACCAGATTTTTACCCAATGCAGTTCTGTCTCTTTGGCCAATGATCAATAATGTTGGGGCCTTTATGTTGGGAAATTCATACACTACAGGCTGTGTGAAGATCATGTCATAAGTTAAAGCGCTATTCCAGGCTATGGTCGGGTACTCAGGGCTCAGCGTCCAGCCGGCAAGAATCTTTACCCATTTATCATATTCGGGTTTCCATTTTCCATCATAGTAGCTCTCTAGCATGTATTTTTTGATACCTGCAGAGGTTTTCTTTAACTCTTGCTTATACCACTGTTCTACATCTACATAAGGCACTTTTAGCTTCCAATCTTCCAGGCCAATAGGATTTTCTAAAATGAATTTATCTACACTTTCAGGATACATGAGGGTGAAACGGGTAGCAATCATGCCGCCCATAGAGTGTCCTAAAACACTGGTTTTCTTTACGCCAATGCTGTCCAATAATGCTTTTGTGTTTTGAGCCAGTAGCTGAAAGGTATACTGAATATCTTTTGGCTTAGATGATTTTCCAAATCCTATTTGGTCAGGAATCACTACTCTGAAGCCTGCTTTACTCAAGTCTTTAGCTGTTTGGCCCCAGTAAGCCCCGCAGAAGTTCTTGCCATGCATCAGCATAATAGTTTTACCGTTAGGCTTTTCAGGCTTCACATCCATATAAGCCATTTTTAGAGCTTCACCTTGAATATTAAGGCTGATGTATGATACCGGATAAGGATATTCATAACCCTCAAGAGCTATTCCTAAAGGTTTAATGTCTTGTGAAAAAGCTATGCCGCTGAAGCACAACATTATAGAGGTAATTATTGCTTTGATTCTCATTGACTGTTGATTAGTTAATTCGATGTTCTAACATACATTTTTAATATATGTTATCCTGAGCTATTGATCATTGATTTGAAATTTGCCTTGATTCAATGATTGCATTCAATATTTCATCATTATTTGAAACAAACATTCTTTAAAATTGTATAAGAACTTATTGCTAATTCATAAAGGCCTTTTCAAATCACATGCGAATTATTTTTTTGGTGTTCCTCAGTCTTCTTTCCCTGGCTGGTAATGCCCAGGACATTCACTTAACCATTCTGGATAAATCCTCAGGTAGACCGGTGCCGGATGTACTTGTCAAATCATCTGATGACCAAAAAACTACGGATCTAAATGGTGTAGTTATTCTGGATGCTTCCAGGAAGATAAGTTATGTGCTATCTCATGTGAGTTATATTGCTTCGATATATAAGACAAATGACTCTTTAGAAGATACTGTTTATTTGGAGCCTAGTTCATTGGCATTGAATGAAATAGTTGTTCAGGGCTTTGGCTCTCAAAAGCCTTTGGTGGATCAACCCGCAGCTATATCTCATGTTTCAAAGAAAGCACTGGCACGTTTTGATGAAACCTCTTTGGTAGATGCATTTAATACTGTGCCTGGCATAAGAATGGAGGAAAGGGCGCCAAATAGTTACAGAATATCGATAAGAGGGAGTTCGCTCAGAGCGCCTTTTGGAGTAAGAAATGTGAAAGTCTATTGGAATGGAATCCCTTATACCGCACCCGATGGTACCACGGCTCTGAACCTTCTGGATTTCTCTAATATCTCACAAGCTGACATTATAAAAGGACCCGCTGGCAGTATTTATGGAGCAGGAAATGGAGGTGTAATAAGATTAAAAAGTGATTTGTCAGATGTGCAAGGAGGTAAAGCTTCGGCAGAATTTATGGGTGGAGCATTTGGGACCATCAGATATCGCATGGGCCTACAGCAATCTATAAAGAACGGCGGTATGTCAGCCTCTTACGTGAGGCAAAAGTCTGATGGATTTAGGGATCAGAGTGCCTCAGATAGGAAAGTATTTCAGTGGGGGAGTAGTTGGAATACTTCGAGTAACAACACGCTGAATTTCAGTATTTTATATACAGATCTGTATTATGAGTTGCCTGGAGCTTTAACCGCAGAGCAGATGGCCGAGGATCGTACGCAAGCAAGACCAGGCAGCGAGGATAAGAATGCCTCTATCACACAGAAAGCATTATTTACGGGGTTGAATTATGACTATTCGTTAGGCCAGCATTGGGATGCTGAAACGAGCGGTTATGTAACTACAAGTGATTTTGATAACCCTTTCAATACAGATTATAAGAAAGAAAGCCAGTTTGGTTATGGAGGTAGAACACGTTTCACCTACAAAAATAACCTGAGCGATAACGTGACTATAGAGTGGATCAGCGGCGCAGAATATCAATTTAGCAAAACAACAGCAGACAATTTCGGCAATGTGGGTGGTAAAGCTGATACCTTACGATTTAGCGATGATCTTTTCGTGCAACAATATTTCCTGTTCACTCAAGCAGAGTTAGGCTTGCCAGGTGATTTTTATCTTACGGCCGGTATCAGTCAGAATAATTTAAAATATGATATCAATAGAAAGGTAGATGTGTCTACAGGGCTGGCATATGATAGGAGTCGGGATTTTGATCCGGTATGGGTACCCAGAATTACTCTTTTAAAGAAGTTAACAGCTGATCAATCAGTAAGGGCGGCAGTAAGTTATGGCTTTTCACCTCCTACAATAGATGAGGTAAGAACTAATGAGGGCAGCCTTAACCTGGATTTAGAAGCGGAGAAAGGGACCAACTATGAGCTGGGGTATAGGGCTAGCTTTTGGAATAAAAGGGTGAATACAGATATAACCTTCTTCTACTTTAAACTAGACCAAACTATCACCACCTACACCAATCCAGTAGGCGTGGTACTCTTTAGAAATGCTGGAGAAACCGATCAGAAAGGTGTTGAATTTAACATTAACTATGATCTCATAAAGCAATCTACTGGTGTTGTAAATCAGTTAAGTTTACAACACAGTTATACAGGCCACTTCTTCAAGTTTAAAAACTATAGGCAAGGTGAGGATGATTACAGCGGCAACGATCTTACCGGAGTTGCTCCTAACACCTTGGCCAATACGCTGGATCTTAATACTTCTTTCGGCTTCTATATGAATCTTACCCATCAATTTGTAGATGAGGTGCCTTTAAACGATGAGAATACTGTGTACCAGGAAAAATACAATCTGGTTTCCTCTCGCATAGGCTGGAGACGATTGCTTTCAACCCATTGGGAACTTGAAGTATATGGAGGAATACAAAACCTCTTTGATGAACAATATAGCCGTGGGAATGACTTGAACCCCTATGGACAACGCTACTACCAACCTGCACTAGGAAGAAATGGTTTTGCATGTTTAAAATTAGCATTTAACTATTAAGATATAAATCCGCAGTCTGTTTTCTGGTGGCCGATTCTTAGGCCACCAGATTGTCTTTTATCGTCTTAATTGTAGGATGAATTCATTTAATCATCCCACTAGCATTTCGCTAATTAACTCTGATATAATAACTTAGGGTCTGAATGAGAGACTATCTGCTATTTATTGATACGGAAACATCCGGTATACCTAAAAATATGAATTATAAGGTTTCTGCTACAGATCAGTGGCCTTTTATACTTCAGGTGGCCTGGCGTATTCATAATTCCAAAGGTGAATTAATCAAGCAGGAAAATCATTATATCAATGAGCCGGATATCATTATAGAAGAAAGCTCTATCAAGGTTCATGGTATCGATTATGATCTTTTAAAAGAAAAAGGACAGTCTCGTAAAGAGGTGGTAAAGCTGCTTGCCAATGATTTAAGGCACTACAAGCCACTTATTGTCGGGCACTTTATAGAGTTTGATAGCAAGATGCTTCAAGTGGCTTTTACCCGGGTGAAGCTAAAGAATTTACTGAAGGACTTGCCCCATTTCTGTACCATGAGATCTACTGGCGACTATGTGAGAATAGTCAATAGAGACTATCCTGCCCTGGCGGAGTTGCATGAAGGTCTCTTTAAGGAGAAAATGGTGAAAGTGCATGATGCCAGTGTAGATGCAGAGGCTACCGCACGTTGCTTTTTTGAACTTTATAAAAGAGGTGATATAGATGAAGAGCTGATAGATAATCAGCCACTTTTTGCGAAAATGAAGCATGAGATGAATAAGAAATACGGCTGCGGACTGCCTGTATTAATTCTTTTTGTGCTTATGGGACTAATGGCATTTTTATGAAGAATAAGATAGAGTTTTTAAAAGAGACCACGCCTTTTAATACCCTTAGCGATGAGGCGCTGGCAGCTGTGTCTGCCCAGATGGAGGAGGTGAAGGTAAAGGAGAAAGGTATTCTTTATGAACAGCATAATACTAAAATCACAGGACTCGATCTGATATATAAGGGTGGCTACACCGCCTTTTTCTACGATAGTCAGGGTATTCGCCAGCACATTCAGGAGTTGGGAAGAGGTGATACCTATGGTGCTTTCTCTTTGTTGCTGAACAAGGGTAGATCTATTAATACGGTAGAAGTAAAAGGAGATACTAAGGTGCTTAAGCTGCCGGCTGCTCTGTTTAAGGAGCTTTGTAATACCCACGAAGAGTTTTATCAGTACTTCCTGTCAGTTTTTGGTAAGGAAATGCTGGATGAGAAATATGCCAATTACGTAGTGAAGCAAGAGGCCAGGGTGGAAGATGCTATCACCTATGACCGATATTTCAATAGCCGTTTAGATGCCAGCTCCATGAGGCCCATTACCAGCTGCGATATAAGCTCACCAGCTTATGAAGCCGCGGCCATAATGGAAGAGCAAAAGATAAGCTGCTTATTTGTAACTGATGGTGATAAATATGTGGGATATGTTACTGATATCTTGCTCAGAAACAAGATTATAGCTGATAGAAAAGATGCTTCTACACCTGTGGGTGAGATCATGGAAGGACCTATCTTCAAAATCGCTAAAGAAGCCTTAATCTATGAAGCTATTTTGATGATGTTTAATCACAAAATAAGGTATGTTCTGGTAGAAGAAGAGGGGAAAACCATAGGAGTAATCAGTAGAAACAAGCTGCTGTCAGATCAGGCACAATCTCCATTTATATTTATTCAGTCAGTAAGACGAGCTATTTCAGTGAATGAGCTTGAGCATAAATGGTCTGAGGTGCCAGATTTATCTTATAACTTGCTTACAAGAGGTGTGAAGTCGGAACTGGTAAATGAAGTGATCAGCAATATTTCAGATACCATTGATCAAAAGGTGATTGAAGGGGTAATTGAAGAGATGGGGCCTCCGCCTGCTCGGTTTGTATTTATGTGCCTGGGCAGTGAGGGTAGGAAAGAGCAAACCTTAAAGACAGATCAGGATAATGCTATTATCTATGAAGACAAGGCTAATGAATTCCGAGAAAAGACAAGAGACTACTTCCTTTCATTTGCCGATAAGGTTTCTGAAAGGTTAAATCAGATCGGTTTTACTTATTGTACAGGAGGGCTCATGGCGAAAAACCCCAGGTGGACACATTCATTGTCACACTGGAAAAGGAATTATGATAAATGGATAGAGCAGCCCAACCCAGAGTCAGTAATGAACTTCAGCACTTTTTTTGACTGTAGGATGATCTATGGTGATGAAGCACTCATTCATGAGCTACAGGCACACATCCTAACTAAGCTGGAAGAACCAAGCGAGTTGTTCTTCGCGCAGTTGGCTGATAATGCGCTGCAGTATGAGCCACCGCTTAACTTTTTCAGAGGCATCAAGACCATATCCAAAGGAGAAAAGAAGGTTTTCAATATTAAGAGAGCAATGACTCCGATAGTAGATTTAGTCCGTGTTTACGCGCTAAGGCACAAAATCCTAAATACCAATACGGGAGAGCGACTGAAGAGCCTTTTAGATGAAAAAGTATTCACAGAGAAAGACTATCATGAGCTGATGCAGTCATATTACTACCTCATGGGAATGAGGTTAAAGCATCAGGCGCACCAAATTATGTATGATAAGGAGCACCCGGATAACTTCATTAATCTGGATACGCTTACGAAAATTGAGGTGGTTACACTGAAGGAAATCTTTAAAGTAATAGAGAACTTTCAGCAGAGAATAAAGGTCGTTTTTTTGAAAAAACTGTTCGGTTAAACTCAGAGTTTGTATAACAGTTTAATAAGGCTTATCTTTTTCACCATATTATATTAAATTAGGTTAACATACGTGAACATTCTCTGGTTTTGTTGTTAACCTTATAACTTTAAAACCAATATAACCTAAATAAGCCAATTATTATTTGGCAGTTCAAAACTCTATGGCGAGAACAATAATTGTATCTAACAGACTTCCGGTTAAAGTTCAACGAGATGACAATGGCGATCTACAATACAAACCCAGTGAAGGTGGTTTAGCTACCGGACTTGGCTCCATTTATAAAAAGGGAGACAACGTATGGGTAGGTTGGCCTGGTCTTTATTTCAACGATAAGAATAAAGAATCTAAGAAGGAGGTTACTGAAAGGCTTTCCTCTGAGAACATGGAGCCGGTATATTTGTCCGAATCTGAAATTAAACTTTTTTATGAGGGATTCAGCAATGAAACCTTATGGCCTACTTTTCACTATTTTAACCAATATGCACTATATAAAAGATCATATTATGAGGCTTACAAGAAGGTTAATCAGAAGTTTTGCGATGCCGTTTTAGAGTTAGCTAACCCTGATGATACTATCTGGATTCATGACTACCAGCTCATGCTAGTACCAGACATGATCAGAGAAAAGCTGCCTGATGCCAGTATTGGTTTCTTCCTACACATTCCTTTTCCTTCATTTGAGGTATTTCGTTTATTACCATGGAGAAGAGAGTTGCTAGATGGAGTTTTAGGTTCTGACCTGGTAGGTTTCCATACTTACGATGATATGCGTCACTTTTTAAGTGCTGTTAGTCGTATCTGCTATATAGGAAATCAGCAAGGCCAAATTACGAAAGATAGAAGAACCATAGTTATTGATTCCTTCCCGATAGGAATTGACTATGATAAATACGCCAATTCTTCTTCAGCGCCATCAACCTTAAGTAAAGAGGTGCGCTTTAGAACTTCTATAGGAGATCAGAAATTGATGCTTTCTATAGACAGGCTAGATTATTCAAAGGGTATTCCGGCGCGACTTGAAATCTTTGACATTTTCTTAAGTAAATATCCTGAGTATCAGGGTAAAGTATCTTTGATCATGGTGGTGGTGCCATCCAGAGATAATGTGGAGAAGTATAAGGATTTGAAAGAGGAAGTGGACCTTTTAGTAGGAAGAATAAACGGTAAGTACGGTTCTATGAACTGGACTCCGATTCATTACTTCTACCGGTCATTCCCATTAGAAGATTTATCTGCTTTTTACAGAATGGCAGATGTGGCCCTGGTTACGCCAATGCGTGATGGTATGAACCTGGTATGTAAGGAGTATGTGGCCAGTAAACTAGATAAACGCGGAGTACTTATTTTAAGTGAAATGGCCGGAGCCTCAAAAGAGCTTTCGGAAGCTTTAATAGTAAACCCTAACGATAAACATCAAGTAGTAGATGCCATTTATAAAGCTTTAAAAATGCCTGTAGACGAACAGGAAAAGCACATGGCATTCATGCAGAAAACAATTAAAAAATTCAATATCCACCACTGGGTAAAACTCTTTTTAGACAGACTGGATAACGTAAAAGAGAGACAAAAAACTATGGGAACAAAGGTGATGGATACTAAGATGAGAGATGATATAATCACGGACTTCAAGACTAGCGATAAGCGCTTGTTGTTCCTGGATTATGATGGTACATTGGTTCCATTTAATAGTGATCCTCAAGAAGCAAAACCAGATAAGGAGCTTATAGATATATTGCATAAGCTTACCTCTTTAGATAACACTAATGTGGTGATTATCAGTGGTAGAGATAAAAATACTTTACAAAATTGGCTCGGTGATATCGATGTTGAGTTTGTAGGGGAACATGGTGTGTGGCTAAAAATGAGAGACGAGGATTGGAAAACTATTGATAACCTCGATAACTCTTGGAAAGATGAGATCAGGCCAATATTGGAGATGTATTCTGATAAAACGCCAAGATCATTCATCGAAGAGAAAGACTATTCTTTAGTATGGCACTACCGACAAGTGGAAACAGGTCTCGGAGAGTTAAGAGCCAGAGAGATTATAAGCCATTTAAAGTATCTTTCAAGCAATATGAATCTGGAAGTGCTTGAAGGAAATAAAGTAGTGGAGATCAAGAATTTAGAGGTAAATAAAGGTAAGGCTACCACCCGCTGGATAGGTTCTGGTAAAAAGAACAAATTTATACTGGCCGTGGGTGATGACTGGACTGATGAAGATACATTCAAAGCCATGCCTAAGGGTGCATGCACAGTGAAGGTAGGTGATCTGAAATCTGCTGCGAAATACAGCGTGAAAGATCATGAAGCTGTACGAGAACTATTAGGTATGATGGCTGATAGTTAGTAGAACTAAAACATAGATAAGTAAAAAGGTCAGAATCCGTGGGGTTCTGACCTTTTTTGTTACATCACCTTCAAACTTTATTATTCACCGCAAACCTTGTTGTAATCTTCAATCACTAAAAGTCGAACATCAGTTCTGTAAGCAGTTTTATTCAAAAATTTATTAAAACCAGAATCAGTCTCCTGGTCGGAATCACCTTTATATTCATTGTTTTTGTATCTCTCTACTACTTGAGGGCAACCTGAAAGTTCTTTCTCCACATTAAGAAGTTCAACCAACCTGATTTTTTCATCAGTTTGATACACTAAGTTGGGCTCTTTACATTCAATATATGATTGTTTCATGGCCGAAATTTCACCCATCGATAATGGTGCTGAGTAATGATAAAATAAGGATATCTTACCGTCAGAAATTTTTCTCATGAATATTTTTTTGGCGATCATCCCTGTTCCTACCGCTGACATATCAGAGTATTTTACGCTTTCGAAGACTAGGGAATCATCGGGACTTGTATAATAAACGTATCCTTCAATATCTTTCGCATTGTACTTTTCGAAATCTTTATTTTTTATTTTTTCCTTTTCATTAAATACATCTTTAGGGATGAAACTAATAGTATTTTGATAACTCCAGGGTGCATCGAACGTTTCTTCATCTAAATAAGTGGTTCCTTTTTTTCTTATAAAACCTTGTATGACTTCATTGTTTTTAACAATAGCACCGCGGACCACATTCTCCTCACTCATTTTTTCTTCTGATTGAGAATATCCTGAAAAAGTAAAGCAACAGAAGATAAAAAATAGAATAGTTTTTTTCATACTACATTAAGATTAAAAAGTTTTTGATATTATAAATGCGTAATACTTAATCTAGGTAAACATTTCTTAGTGAATTATTTAAAAAATATCAGAATAATATAAAAATATAAGGTCTTCCGAGAACTGGAGAATTATAGATATAGCCTGCCCCTAAGAACTTGAGATGAGCCTGATTTTCAATATTCTTTCAGTGCACGACTGAGCAGCAAGAGTTGTGATATTCAGATCAAAATCGCTCCAAATCAAAGTCATCTCGAGACCGAACATTTGGTACCCAACCGCACAAAACGAAATGACGTTAAGATAGAAGTGGCCTGTACAATATAGCCGTACCTCGTATAGTGCAATTTGCCTGTCCTCGAGCATGGTTGGATAGAAAGGAGTCACAAAGTATGGTACTTCCTTGTTTAGGAATGTCCGATTGGTAGTCTGTCGTGTACAATATTTCATCCTACAGGTCTTTGTTTATCTTTTAAAATATTTTAGTCATGAAAAAGATGAGAGCAAATGCTGCAGGCATAGATATAGGTGCCAAGCACATTTTTGTGTCCTTAGAAAACAAGGATGTTCGAGTTTTTGAGACCTTCACTGAAAGTTTTCGAGAGGCATCTTCCTATTTATTATCAGAGGGGATCGAGACAGTGGCTATGGAAGCTACAGGTGTTTACTGGATCATCCTTTATGAGATCCTTGAATCAGCAGGTTTAGATGTCTGGTTAGTAGATGGGCGCCAGACTAGACAAGTACCAGGTCGAAAGACTGATGTAAAGGACTGTCAATGGATTCAGCAACTCCATAGTCATGGTTTGTTGAATCGCTGTTTTGTTCCCGATGCTCAAGTAAAGGAAGTTCGTGCTTACCAGCGCTTGAGAGAAGATCATCTGAGAACAGCCTCTATGCATGTAAATCATATGCAAAAGTCACTAATTGAGATGAATATTCGACTCAAAGAGGTGCTCAGTCAGGTACATGGAGCCAGTGGTCTGGCAATCATAGAAGCTATCCTGTCAGGAGAACGTGATGCCCAAAAGCTCTTATCCCTGTGCCATAGCAGTATTAGAGAAAAAAAGGCATCTCAAGTCCTCAAGGCGCTTTCAGGCTATTATACCGAGGCTGGGTTGTTTGCTTTGGAACAGGCATTCAGCGGTTATAAATTTTATAAGCAACAAATACAGGCATGTGACCATAAACTAGAGGAAGTTATGAAACGGGTCAATAATTACGATTCAGATATGCAAAGCAAAAATGAAATAGAGTCTGTTAAAGACCGAAAACCAGTTAGGCATAATAAGCCTGATATTGACCACTTAGGAGGACACCTACTCAAAATTTTTTCAGGCAAAGATGCTACGTGTTTGCCGGGCATTACCGATTATACCTGGCTACAATTGTATTCGGAAATAGGTCTGGAACTTTATAATTGGCCAAGCGAGAAACATTTCACTTCATGGCTAGGGTTATCTCCAGGTCAACACCAGTCCGGCAAGAAAAACAAAACCAGAAACAGAAAGTACAGGCCGAAGGCTGGACAAATATTTAGGCAACTTGCCCACCCAAAGTTTAATTGAAAGCAAAAAGATAGCACTAGGTGCTTTTGGGCGCAGATTAAAAAGCAAAAGAGGTCCTGGAATAGCGACTAAAGCCACAGCACGAAAACTGGCAGTACTCTACTGGCGGCTTATGGTAAAAGGTCTTGACTACACAGAAAAAGGGATCAAAGCATATGAAGAAAAAATGCAGCTTCATAGAGAAAAGTGGCTAATAAAAACAGCTAAAGAATTAGGTTATGAGCTTGAACAAATACCTATTTAGTTTATTACGTCATTGGTACGTGAGGAGAGATCTATTTAGTGAGTACTACCGACCATTCTAATGCTTCTGATTTATAGATGTCTTACTAAAGTTGATATGACATTCAATGTTCAAGGCCCATCTCTGCTTCGAAATACAGCGTGAAAGATCATGAAGCTGTACGTGAACTATGAGGTATGATGGCTGATAGTTAGTAGAACTAAAAAATAGATAAATAAAAAAGGTCAGAGTCCGTGGGGTTCTGACCTTTTTTATTGCCTCAGGATAAGAATAAATTAAAAGAGAAAGAAGGCTGAGGTGCTTTTAAGGTTCATTAGTTCAGGTTCAATAATTTAGCGAGCTATTAAAAAAACAGACCTACTTTATGAGTGCGAAAATTCAAGTTTCACTAGAGGATTTAGAAAAAGTAAAAAGCCTGAATATACCTGAAGAGGTAGCAGTTAACATCGTTACTGACTATCTGGTGACAGTTAAGCATAATTCTCACATCCGCTTAATAATGGCTGTCATTTTTGTGGTCGTGATGTTATATAATATCTTCTTTGCAGGTAACTCCTATAGTATTTCCACTGCAAATACCATTATGATTACCTTATTCTGTATTGAAGGGGTTTTGGCGACCTTAATGATATATCAATTCGTATTATTTATGAAGGCTGTAAAGAAAATAAGGAAAGTGATTAAGAGATATTCTGCTCAGAGTGGATTAGAGTATAAACCCGCAAAGAAAGCTTATGCTAACTTGCTGAAGCAGGAGTATGGTGGGTTAGGTTTATGATATCAAGTGGCTGTCATCTTTAAAGTGACAGTTTCCTGCCTTTGTTGGTGTTTTCACCAACAAAACTGCGAACTGATCCCTTGGCCTTCATTGATGTCTTCATTTTCGACACTACTTTCCCTAATCCTCGTTTTCAACGAGGATTTGTAGAGAATGGCATTTGTAATGCCAGTTAGTCAATAAGATTAGCCAAAGCAACTTCGTCTTCGTAGGTGTCTCCACCTACGAAACTTCATACCTGCGACTAATCCTTTCAGCTTTTCATGGCCAAGGTTCCTTTACTTTTTTGCAATCGACCAAAGAAGTAACAAAAAAGTCTTTCTTGCTGCAAGGTCTTCCGAGAGCTGGAGTGTTTCCATAGATAAGGTCTGCCAATAAGCACTTGAGATGAGCCTGTTTTTCAATATTCTTTTACTGCACGACTGAGCAGCAAGAGTTGTATCACAAACAGAGTCACCCTGAGCCCCGTCGAAGGGTAGACGATCAGAATTGCTAACTATGTTTAGAGTGCAGGCAACCTGAAGTGCAAATACGCCTCACTACCATCCTATATGACCAATAGGTTACCTTCGCCTTCGTAGGTGTCTCCACCTACGAAACTTCGTACCTGCGACTAATCCTTTCAGCTTTCATAGCTGAGGTTCCTTTACTTTTTTGCAATCGACCAAAAAAGTAACAAAAAAGTCTTTCTTGCTGCAAGGTCTTCCGAGAGCTGGAGTATTCATGGATCGTAACTGCCACTAGGGACTTGAGATAAGCTTGTTTTTCAATATACTTAAATCTCACGACTGAGCAGCAAGATTTGCATCACAAACAGAGTCACCCTGAGGCCGAGACTTATGGTGGGGAAGGTTTTTATAAAATAAAAGAGGCTGTCTCTTAAAAGATGACAGCCTCAATTTTATATGATTACCGACTTAGCCTTTTACAAGAAGTTAGGCATATCCAGTTTTCTACTTATTCTGTAAGCCGCATTTACTAAACCTACGTGGCTGTATGCCTGAGGGAAGTTACCCCACTGGCTGCCATTTTTAGCGTCCACATCTTCACTAAGAAGTCCCAGGTGGTTGCTGTATTTCAATAGGTTTTCAAAAGTTTCAATGGCTTCATCTATTCTTCCTACGCAGGTAAGTGCTTCCACATACCAGAAAGCGCAGATCAAGAAAGTAGTTTCAGGCTCACCAAAATCATCTGCATGCTTATATCTGTAGAATAGACCTTCTTGAGATTTCAGGTCTTTTTCAAGCTCTTTTAAATGCTGCTTGCATGCCTCAGGATCATCCTGTAAATAACCCATCATGATCATCTGCAAGTTACTGGCATCCAGGTTTTTGCTTCCAATCGCCTGGGTATAGACACCACGATCAGGATCATAGCAGGCATTGATTTTTTCAGCCGAAAGCTTCACTATCTTATCTGCCAATGTTTTGATCTTACCATTGTCAAACTTATGAGCAATTTTCTTCGCAGCCATGGCTCCAGCCCAGTGGAATAAATATGTGTAGCAGTGGTACTGGCTGAGCGTACGGAATTCCCAAAGACCAGCATCAGGCTCATCCATTAATTTCTCTATCTTTTGCAGGATATCATAAACCAGATTCAAAGAGTCTGAACGCTCCAGGTTAATGAATCGTCTGTCTACATACAATGGCATAAGAGAGGCAAGGATCTGACCATACACATCATTCTGGATGTGAGTATAGGCCTGGTTTCCAACTCTTACTGGGGTGTTACCCTTGTATCCTTTTAAGTCGAGAATGTTCTCAGTAAGCTCACCTTCGCCTGTAATGCTATAAAGCGGTTGGAAACGGTTTCTTGACTTCACCGATATATTAACGATGTAGTTGAAATACCTCTCTAATTCTTCAAAGTGGCCAATGTTATTAAAGGCTGTTAGCGTGTAGTAAGCATCTCGCATCCAGCAGTATCGGTAATCCCAGTTTCTACCACTACCAGGAGATTCTGGTAAGCTGGTTGTTCCTGCGGCTATAATGGCACCTGTATCTTCGTATTGGTGAATCTTCAATGCCAAAGCAGATCTGTTGATCTCTGCCTGGTGGAAGTTGCTCACACTCATGTTTTTAACCCATCCTCTCCAGTATCTCTTGGTCTTATCAAGGAAAGACTCACAAGTGCTGGCCAGCGGAGCTTCTAAAGGTGCTCCCCAAGTAAGGGCAAGATATTTTACTTCGTTTAAAACAATAGGTCTTTCTTCTACAATGTAAGACAAAGAAAAGTCAGTGGTTAATCTCACTTCTTTTTCAAGACCTAAATACTCAATATGATTACTTGCTTCGTACTGAGAAGGCTTTAGCCTGCCATAGTCACCAGTAGGCATACACTTTACGCGTACTCTTGGTGAGTTTTCTAATGGCTCTACCTTTCTCAATAACATGATGGGCTTATAGTATCTGTCGAACTGCTGGAATCTTGGAGCAAAGTCTGTTACTCTATATCTACCCTGATCAGAAGTGATCTCTGTTACCAGGATATTTGTATTTTCCAGATAATACTGACGAGATTCTTTAATCTCACCTTCAGGCTGAATAGAGAATTCACCACCATTCTCATCATCTAGCATAGCTCCAAAAATGAAGCTGCTATCAAACCTGGGCCAGCACATCCACTCTATGTTCGTGTTTTTATGGACGTGAGCCTGATATGAACAGTTTCCTATAAGTCCGTAATCATATGTGTGTTTCGTCATGCTTTAATCGAAGATTTGTTGTGTAAATATTTAGAAACCAAGCTACTAGCACCCAAAATAGGAGCGCTCTGGTTCTGAAGCTGTGAAGGTAAAATCTTCACTTTGCCTTTATAAATAGGCATTAAATGAGCTTCCATATGGCGAATAGTAGGTTCAAATATTAAATCTCCGGCTAGTGATAAACCTCCGAAAAGGAATATGGCTTCAGGGTTAGTATGAGCCACCGTATCAGCTAGTTTAGAGCCTAATATTTTACCAGTGTATTCGTAGGCCGCTTTGGCCACTATGTCACCTCGGTTAGCTGATTCTGTAATCATTTTGGTAGACAGATCATCGAAGCTGATGCCTCTTAGCTCACTGTCATCCATGAAATCAGCTAATAATTTATATACTGTTCTTTTTATTCCTGTAGCAGATACGTAGGTTTCAAGACAACCTTTTCTGCCACATCCGCAATTTCTTCCGTCTGGTTTAATGGTTACGTGACCTAGCTCTGCCGCAAAACCATCATAACCATATACTAAATCGCCATTACAAACTATACCTGAGCCAAGGCCGGTACCTAATGTAATAACGATGAAATCTTTCATGTCTTTGGCGCCACCGTAAATCATTTCTCCCATGGCAGCAGCATTAGCGTCGTTAGTAACCATAACTGGCACCTGTAGCTGCTCTTTTACAGTCTCTACTAAGGGTACTATGCCTTTCCAGGGTAGGTTAGGGGCGTGCTCAATAGTACCGCGATATACGTTACCATTGGGGGCACCTATGCCCACGGCTAAAATCTTATGTTCTCCCTCAATCTTAGTCAAGCCTTCTTTAATGGCGTTGCTGAGTTGAACTACAAAATCATTAAAATTTTCGTGTTCCTGAGTGGGTATTTTGTTTTGGTATAAAACTACTCCGCTCTCAGACACTATTCCGTACTTAGTGCTAGTACCGCCTATGTCTATTCCGACAATAACTGCATTCATGATTTTTGGTAATGTTTATTTATGTGATAGGAGACGAGATCGTCTATAGGTTCTTTAATAATCTTTCCTACAGAAATTTTTTTAGAAGCTGCCACCTCTTTTAAAATATCCTGGAAGATATAAGATATAGCGCCGGTAAAATTGGTTTTCACCTTTCTGTGGTTGGAAAATGTAGTTACATAGAGGTCCATAAATTTAGAAAAGCCTTTGGTGAGCATTTCTACGAAGTAAGGGTCTTCTTTATGTGTTTCTATGAATTTCATAAATGACGCCAGGTACACATTAGCGTAAGGCTTCATATACACATTTTCTAAAATATCATTCTTGGTTAGCTGATAGGTTTCCTCAAAGCTTTTTTGTAGGTGAGGGGGTAGTGTTTTGTATAAATAGGCATTTAGAAGTTTCTTACCAAAATAAGAACCACCACCTTCGTCACCCAGGATATAGTCAAGGCAAGGTGTTTCCTGCCTCACTATGTCACCATCGAAATAACAGCTGTTAGATCCTGTACCTAAAATACAGGAAATAGAAGGAACGCCTTCGTAAGTAGCAAGTGCAGAAGCCACAATATCATGGTTTACATAATGATGGGCTCTGGGCATAGCCTGAGCGAGTGCTCTTTTTACTACTGCCTGTCTGCTTTTGCTGCCACATCCGGCGCTGTAAATGTATACTACTTCAATGTCTGAAGCTTGAGTAGAAACCAGCGGAATCGTTTGTATTGTCTCTGCAATCTCATTTTCATCATGGAAAAAAGGATTAATACCTGAGGTACTTACACTTTCTTTAAGGTTTCCATTCTCTATGATTTGCCAATCACATTTTGTTGAACCGCTGATTCCTATTAATATCATATAGCAAGAATTTTGGCAAGTTGTAGGGCTTCAGGATCTATTTCGTGCCTCTTATTATCAACCTGCTCAAAATCTACATACACTAGTTTGTTATCTTTTACACCTATCATAACATCTCTCTTACCGTTTAGAAGAGCTTCTACTGCACCCACACCCAGTCGGCCAGCTAGTACTCTATCAAAATAAGTAGGAGCACCACCTCTTTGTAAGTGGCCCAGGATTGTAACCTTGGTGTCATAGTAAGGAGCTTTCTCTTTTACTTTCTCAGCCACTTCCCATACGGTACCGGCTTGTCCTCCTTCTGCTACAACCACCAAACTAGACTTTTTGTTTTTATCAGCACCAGCATCTAGCTTTTCAAGTAGCTCATCTACTGTCATGCTGTCTTCTGGCATCATGATAGCCACGGCACCACCAGCAATACCACTGTTTAGCGCTATGTAGCCACTGTGCCTTCCCATTACTTCAATAAAGAAAAGTCTGTTATGAGATAGTGCAGTGTCTCTGATTTTATCTATGGCCTCTACAGCAGTGTTGGTAGCTGTATCATATCCGATGGTATAATCCATGCCTGGAAGGTCATTATCAATGGTTCCAGGTAAACAAATGGTAGGGATGTCAAATTCCTGACCGAATATATGTAAACCAGTGAAAGTACCGTTTCCACCAATGGCGATAACAGCATCAATATCTCTGGATTTTAAATTTTCATAAGCCTTTTTCCTGCCTTCCTTAGTTTTAAACTCTTCACTTCGGGCAGATTTTAAGATAGTACCACCTCTTTGAATGATATTGCTCACCGACCTGGCGTCTAGCTTTACAATGTCATTGTCGATCATACCTTCATAGCCACGGTATATACCGTAGATGTTTTTTTTGTAGTATACACATGCTCGTACTACAGCACGTATTCCGGCGTTCATCCCAGGGGCATCTCCTCCTGAGGTAAATACAGCGATGTTGTTAATTTCAGTACTCATGAAATATTTTTATATTAGACGGAACCAAAGTTAGTGTAATCGTAACACTTAGGCAATATAGAATTGACAATACAAAAATCAAATAATTTAAATCCTCATGTTTCAGTTGATTGTGTCATTTTTGGTTTCGATCAAAATGAATTACAGATACTATTGATCAAAAGAGGGACTACAAAGGCAGCATACGCACTTCCGGGCGATTTAATTAAAGATGATGAAAATCTTGATGAGTCGGCCAGCAGGACTTTATATGAGCTTACAGGGCTAAGAAATATTTTTCTTCATCAGCTTCAGGCTTTTGGAGATCCTAAGCGTTTGCAAGGCTATGAAAACGTAGAATGGCTGGAATCTATCAGAGAAAACCCAAAGGCAAGGGTAATTACGGTTGTTTATTATGCCATAGTAAAACCTAAAAAATTACATCCAAAAGCGGCTTCATTTGCCAGTGAGGTAAAATGGGTACCAGTGGTAGACTTGCCAGATCTTGCCTTTGACCACAATGAAATTATAGCTCAGGCACTGGTTCACCTGGCTAATAATTTAAAGAAGGAGCCTTTGCTGGCATTTGAAATGCTGCCAAAGAAATTTACTTTCAGAGAGCTACAACAGCTTTATGAAGAGGTGCTGGGCAAGAAAATGGATAAGAGAAATTTTAGAAAAAAAATTTTTAGCGGCAGAAGTTTTAATCCCTTTGGAAGAAAAAGAAGAAGGTGTTTCTCATAAGCCCGCCCGCTATTATCAATTTGATAGAAAACGAGTAAAAAAGAAAAGCTGGCTTTAACCCAGCTTGTCAGTTCCTTTTAATAGTAATTCTGCCGTAGCAGGGTTGGTGGCAATGGGAATATTGTGCACATCACATATTCTCATCAACATTTGCACATCTGGTTCATGCGGATGCTTATCTAGCGGGTCTCTAAAGAAGATAACCATATCAAGATCATGAGTAGCGGCCATGGCTGCTATCTGAGCATCGCCACCTATGGGGCCGGATAAAAATTTGGTTACATTAAGCCCGGCGTTGGCTACGTGCCCTCCGGTGGTGCCGGTAGCAAATAGCTCTACATTATTAAGTCGTTCCTTGTTTTTAAGTAAAAAAGCGACCATTTCCGGCTTTTTACCGTCATGGGCTATTATGGCAATTCTCATAGTCTCCAGATTTCTAATACGGAAACAAAAATATCATTTTAATTGAAAGTGAAGCGATTACAGATATAAAATCAATTGAAAAGTTTCACAAGTGCCGAGCGGCCTTCTAAAATTTCCACTTCTTTTATGGAGGTGTATTTGCTACCAGGAGCACGATCTACGCGAAACACAATTTTATATTTACCGGGCTGTAAGGCTAATGATATTTTAGGTTTGTCATGATCAAGATCATAGACCCATTGCTGTCTGCCATTCTCATCTAACTCATAAATACTTCCATAACCGGCTGCGTTGTTCACTATGTTCAGTATGCCTGGAGCAGGTAATGATAAAGAGGTGGTTTTACTTTGTGAGATCTCTACATTTCTAAACATTCTCCGAGGCGTGGTAAGTACTTCTACATCATAAGTGCCTACCAGATATTTCTGGGATTCATTCATATTGTGAATGTTCACAATGGAGCTCTTACCTTTTTCTGTTATGATGGCCCTGACTCCATGGCTATAAACCGAAGCGCCATCCTGATTGAGTTTTAAGCCGCCTTGAGGACATTTTACCTGGATGGTGTTGTGTTGGCCCGGGATTAGGTTAACGTTTCTTTTAATGGCAGGAGGAAGGGTATTTACCACTACGTCATAAGTAAGCACCGGGTCTAGTTCTACCGAGTCAGGTCTTCCTTGTGGATCCAGATAATGAACGAAGTCGAAGGCTGGTTCGTCAGTAAAGCTATTGATGAAGGATACGTTTACATTGGTTTCCTTAGGCTTTCCATTGATATCCAGAAGCTCCACACTGGCAGAGGCTTTTTCTAAGCTGGTGGTAATGGCCCGGTTAAGTGCAAACCTGAAGCTGTTCACATCTTTGGCATCATAGTATTCTCCGATGCACTTGAACTGCTTTTTGTATTCGGCCCCCATGCCAATGCCTATGATAAAAGGCTTAAGAAATATGCCCTTTTTCTGTAGCGCCAATGAGACAGCGCAGGGATCACCGTCACAAGACTCTATGCCATCGGTAATGATAATGATGATGTTTCTATAGCCTTGAGTGGTGGGGAAATCGTTGGCTGCTTGCTCCAGAGAATAGGCAATAGGCGTAGTTCCCTTCGGATCGATCATGTTTAACTTGCTCACTATTTGAGCATGATTATTTCTGGCAAAACCCACTTCTAATCTGGTGTCCTTACAGTTTTGGCTAGACCTGCGATAGAGATGGCCATAGGCTCTAAGGGCTAGCTCCAGCTTGGTGTTAGCTT
The DNA here is from genome assembly GCF_021389935.1 of Fulvivirga ligni. Classification (NCBI taxonomy): domain Bacteria; kingdom Pseudomonadati; phylum Bacteroidota; class Cytophagia; order Cytophagales; family Fulvivirgaceae; genus Fulvivirga; species Fulvivirga ligni. Next base: position 4,356,282 of record NZ_CP089979.1, on the reverse strand, counting down.
TTAAAGAATCTACTAGTTCCGTGAGTAACTCTTTGGCGGCTGTAATGCGGTTTACATCACCCCAACCCGCCAGCATACTGCCGGAACCATCGAGCAAAAACAAAATCCTTGTTTTTTCAGGTAAAACCTGCTGCACTTCCTGTGCCTGGAGTTTATAGCCGGCAGTAATAATGAAGAAGAGCAGCATTAGTTTTTTCATAAATGATTTCTTGGGAATGAGATAACGTAAATGTAGTTAATTTATTGACCTCATTCAGACCAGCTGCCTAATTTGCCGGCATAGTAATCATTATATGCTTCTTGAATTTCTTCATTGGTATTCATTACAAAGGGCCCTCTGGCCACTACCGGCTCATTAAAAGGCTCTGCATGCCCAAACAGAACAATGCTTTCTTCTTCTGCTCTGATCTCTACTTTTTCATCATCCTGATTAAATTCCACTAATCTAAACTGAGGAACTGAGGTGCCATTTACATTTACTTTACCACTAATGATATAGCAGAAGATGTTGTTCTCCAGAGGAATATCTATGTTAAATAAACCTCCTGATTGAAATTCAATGGTGCTCAGAAATATATTATTCAAGGTTTTAAAAGCACCTTCCACACCCAAATATTCGCCAGCCGTGAGATTAACTTTCGTTTTTTCATCTTCACTCAAAATCAAAGGAATATCATCCTTCTGTAAGCCTTTATATTTTGGTGGTGTCATTTTGTGTTTTGCAGGTAGGTTTACCCAAAGCTGGAGGATCTCCAGGTCACCACCATCTTTCAGAAACTTTTCAGATGAAACCTCGGCATGAATTAATCCGCTGCCTGCTGTCATCCACTGTACTCCGCCGGCATTGATCACGCTTTCACCGCCGTTGGAATCCTTATGGGCAATGTCTCCCTGTATGATGAAAGTTACGGTTTCCATACCACGATGGGGGTGAGGTCCAAAGGGCAAGCCATGATTAATTTGAGGATATACCTGAGGGCCATGATGATTTAGAAATAGAAAGGGATCTATTTGCTGAATTGTGGCCGTTGGAATAGGAGAGACGGTTTTAAGGTCTCCAATAGGTCTTGATTCTGCTATATGTATAGTTTTAATTGATCTCATAATGATATTTTTTTCAAAGTTACCGCTTAGTGTTTAAACATTAAAATGAGCTGTTGGTTTCTTTATAAATTATCAAAAAAACATTTCATAAAAATCTGAGGTAACTATCTTTACGCACTAAAGAAGAATATCTATACGTCATGGCTCACAATAAAAAAGAAATATTATCTGGCTGGGGAAACATTCCTAACTCGGCTTGCGAAGTGGAATATCCTACTACAGCTCGGGAAATACAGCGAAAAGTAGCAGAAGCTGACGAAATACTTAGCAGGGGCAAAGGGCGTAGCTATGCGGATCAGGCTACCAATGATGGTCAGCGTATTCTAAAAATGGAGAAATTGAATCATTTTCTCGATTTCGATGAATCCAAAGGTATTCTTACTTGTGAGGCCGGCGTTACTCTTGAAGACATCATTTATTATTTCGTGCCTAGAGGTTGGTTTCCGCTTATTAACCCTGGAACTAAGTTTGTAACGCTGGGCGGAGCTATTGCCAATGATATTCATGGTAAAGCACACCACGTAGACGGGTCTTTCGTAAATAGTGTGGTTTACTTTACTATTCTTTTAGCTGATGGAACTATTCTGAAAGCCAGTAGAGCAGAGAATAGCGACTTATTTTGGGCTAATTTTGGTGGATTAGGTCTTTTAGGAACCATCCTTACCGTATCTCTTCAACTTAGAAAAATTGAAACCACTTATTTCACGCAAAAATCCATAGTAGCGAATAACCTGGCAGAAATGCTTGCGGCTATTGATGAAGCTGATGATAAATACAGCTATTCAGTAGCTTGGATTGATTCTTTAGCTCAGGGTAAAAACTTTGGTAAAGGTGTGCTCATAGTAGGTAATGAAGCCAAGCTAAGTGACCTAACCGGAAAAGAGAAAAAGGAGCCATTGAAACGAGGCGGAAAGTCTAAGATTACGGTACCTTTTTATATGCCATCTTTCTCATTGAATAAGTTTACAGTGAGTATTCTTAATAAGGTGCTCTATGTAAAACAAAAGGGCGGAACTGGTCTGGCGCATTACGATAGCTTCTTTTTTCCATTAGACATGATCAATGACTGGAACAGGGGCTATGGTAAAAACGGTTTTATTCAGTATCAGTTTGTGGTACCTGAAGAAGGAGGTAAGGAGAGCATTCACAAGATTCTTGATGCTATTACCAAGAGTGGTTGTGTCCCTTTTCTGAATGTACTTAAAAAGTTTGGAGCAGGGGAGAGCGGACATCTATCATTTCCTATGAAAGGATATACGTTCGCCATAGATTTTCCCATTACATCTAAGCTCAAAGACTTTACGAAGAAGCTGGATAAGATGGTGCTGGATGCCGGCGGAAGAATTTATTTAGGCAAAGATGCCTATTTAGATGAGGCCACGTTCAAGGCGATGTATCCGCAATACAAAGAATGGGTGGCGGTGAAGCAGAAGTATGATCCAAAAGGTGTATTCAAGTCAGATATTGCCAAGCGGATCGGCTTAGTATAAAAAATAAAGGCAGTAACGAGTTCGCTACTGCCTTCTTTGTTTTATAAAATCTGAGCAGTGTGATCTTTAGTCTTCACCTTCTCAATGATCTTTTCAATTTTACCATTTTCATCTATTAGAAAAGTAACACGGGCAGTACCCATGTATTTTCTGCCGTACATTTGCTTTTCAACCCAAGTGCCATATTTCTCATGAATTTGCTTCTCGGTATCAGCTAGTAATGTGAACGGCAACTCTTGCTTTTCTATAAATTTAAGGTGAGATTTTTCAGTGTCGGTACTTACGCCAAGTACTTCATATCCAGACTTTTGCAGGTCAGAATAATTGTCTCTTAAGTTACAAGCCTCAGCAGTACAGCCAGGCGTGTTATCTTTAGGGTAAAAGTAAAGCACTACTTTTTTGCCTTTATAATCTGAAAGTTTTACAGTCTTTCCGTTTTGATCGTTTACTTCAAAATCAGGTGCCTGATCGCCTTCTTGTAATTTCATTTCCATAGTGTTTATTTTCAATGATTGTTATGAGTTATCTGGAACTTAAAGCTCCAGATTGATCATAATTAATAAATTGTGGTTTTGTATTCTTCGATGTTTCCTGCATTATCAACCAGCTGAAGTTTTACTTCGCCCTTGAAAGAAACCTTGGGATCTAGCTTTTCAGACCAAATGGTGCTGATCTTGTAATCGTAATTCATAAGTACCCATTGGCCATCCACCCAACAGTTAAATTCTTTAATGCCTGATCTGTTATCGTAGATCTTAAACTTCAGATCATTTTTATTCACCACCACCGGTCTTATCACTGGTGAGGTAGTGTCCTTCAAAATGGTGAACTTGCCGAAATCGCGGGTGGTAAATGATATTTTGTCATGATTCCAGGTGCCACCTCTGTGATATTCTGCACCTCGTTCATTGATGAAATAGACACCATATTTCTCTGCATCCTTGTAGGGTATTTGAGTTTTTAACGTCACGCCTAAATAGCTTCTCAAAGGCACATCAGGATCGCCAATGTAAAAGAATTCCTGATCTTTTATGCTATCATACTGGTAATCAGTTTGTAAGTATAATGTGTCAAAAAGATCACCTTGAGTAAAAGAAATGTCCAGCTTGTCACTATAGTATTTATAAGAACCTACCGGAATCATATCCTTATAGTTCACTACCTCATTCTTGCCGTTGTAATCTACAGAGTGAGGGAGTCCTTTTCTTAAATCCCATAGATAAACGCCAGTGCTGCCGTTAATGACATAATCAGGTGTGAGTTGCTGCTGTTCCGGAGTATAAACATTTACTCCTTTAAGCGGGCTATTGTTTCCAATGTCACTTTTAATGATTAAAGTATTGTCTACGAAGTCAATGCCACTTTTTTCATGGCCATATACCGTGATGTTACTCGCTGGTGTAGGCACGCTCTTTAGTGAGAACTCTACATAGCTTACATTGCCATAGCTGTCAGTCATGGTGATTTTAACAGGGTGCTCAGAAAGTGTTTTAAATGATAAACGGCCTTTGTCTTTTGCTGTAGAATAAAACTCTAGCTGGTTGCCATCATCTACATACATCTTATGGTATCTTTCACCAGTTTCTCTGAGGCCCTGATAGTCCATATGCTTCAGGATATTACGCTGATCTCCAAACGAAAAAGTAGTGATGTCTTGCTTAAAGGTCTGATTATTATCTACATCCATTACAATGGTGTTAATGCCGCACCTAAACCTGGCATTGTTTAGCTTATCAAAAGCATAAAGTTCTACACCTACCTGGCCTGTTACCTCAATAGGTTTATCAAGCACATAATTATTGCCTACTCTCCTTACCGGAAATACAAACCTTCCAAACTGTCCGTTTACTCTTGCATCTTTATTGAGAGTTTTAATGGCTATTTTGCTGGCAACAGGAGGAATTTGATCCACTATTTCAGCAAAGCCATAGTGCAGTGGATTCAATGGTTTATTGTTTTTGTCTCTAATGTCAAAATGTAGGTGAGGACCGCCTGAACCACCACTATTGCCTGAATACGCGATAGTATCACCCTTCTGAACGCTAAACTGACCTTTCCTGAAGAATAGATTCACATCCATTTCCTGTTTACGATACTGCTCCTTTCGAACATAATCCGCCAGCTCTCCGGTAATTTGCTCTAAGTGGGCATATACTGTAGTATGTCCATTGGGGTGAGTGATATATATAGCATTACCATAACCGTAGGGAGAAATGGCCACTCTGGAGACGTAGCCCTCTGCAGCAGCTTGCACCATCAGGCCAGTACGGCTTTCAGTTCTTACATCTATGCCGGTATGAAAGTGGTTGGATCGGAGTTCTCCCATTGTGCCGGCCAGTGTGTTCTGGTTTCCCGGCTTAATAGGGAAAAGATAATAACCTTCTTTGGCCGGGCTATAAAAGTCATGCCCTTCTGCTAGTTGAGCATAGGTAGATGCCTGGTAGCTGAATACTAATAATAAACTGAATAAAAATGTCTTACTTAATCTCAAAATCCAATAATTTCTCATCCTCAATATATGCTGCTATTTTATCTCCAATCTGAACACTGCCAACACCTTTAGGAGTTCCTGTAAATATTAGGTCGCCCTTCTTTAATGTAATAAAGCGTGAAACATAAGCAATGATATAGTCAAAACTAAATAGCATTAAGCTGGTATTTCCTTCTTGTCTTACCTCGTCATTAAGCCTTAAACCAAAGTTTATATCACCTAGATTTTTGAACTCACTCACGGGTTTAAAATCTGATATAGGTGCAGAGCCATTGAAACCTTTGGCCAGTGCCCATGGTAAACTTTTTTCTTTAGCCTTCTGCTGTAAATCTCTGGCAGTAAAATCAACCCCGATACCTATCTCATCATAATACTTACTGGCAAATTTCTCCTGAATGTTTTTGCCCTCTTTGCTTATCTTCAGCACTAACTCCACCTCATAATGTATGTCCTTGCTAAACTCAGGGTAGTAGAAAGGTGCATTATCCTTAAGAATGGCAGTATCTGGCTTTGTAAATATTACGGGTTCATCTGGTCGCTCATTGTTCAACTCCTCAATATGCTCTACGTAATTACGACCAACGGCTATTATCTTCATTTAAAACTATTTATGTATGCTTTGGTTATAATAAAATAACTTTATGTTGACTTTTGTTTCTATTAAAAACGCTTTTCAACCATAAAATTGTAAAGATTTGACCACTGAAAAAATTATACTATGATAAAAAAGATTTTATTCCTTTTTGGCCTGGGGCTGTTTCTATATAGCTGCGCCAGTGTGCCGGTAACAGGAAGGACTCAGCTTAACCTTGTGCCTAATTCTGAGATCCTGCCTATGAGTTATGATCAGTACCAGCAGGTACTAAAAGAAAACAAGGTTTCTACTAACCAACAGTATGTAACCATGGTAAAGTCAGTGGGTAAAAAAATACAAGCTGCAGTGGAGCAATATATGGCTCAAAATGGCATGTCTTCTAACCTAAATGGGTACTCGTGGGAGTTTAATGTAATAGAGTCTGATGAAGTGAACGCCTGGTGTATGCCTGGTGGAAAGGTGGCTTTCTATACAGGGATTATGCCCATCTGTAAAGATGAAACTGGCGTGGCTGTAGTTATGGGCCATGAGGTGGCTCACGCTATAGCCAATCATGGTAGAGAAAGAATGAGCGAATCACTAGTGGCCAACTTAGGTTTAACATCTTTAAGTGCGGCATTAGGGGAGGATCCAAGCCTTACCAAGCAGCTACTTTACCAGTCTGTAGGTATAGGAACTCAAATAGGAATGCTTAAATTTTCCAGAACACATGAGTCTGAAGCAGATCATATCGGTTTGATATTCATGGCGATGGCTGGTTATAATCCCCAAGAAGCGCCGGTATTCTGGGAACGTATGGAGGCCAATAGCAGTGGTAGCAGACCGCCAGAGTTTTTATCTACTCACCCACACCCGGCTACAAGAATAGCAGACCTGAAAAAGGAAATGCCTGAAGCTATGAAGTATTATAAAGCAGGGAACTAAGGGAGGACGAAGCTTAAAAGTAAAAAGGCTGTCTCATTCATTTTGAGACAGCCTTTACTTACTTATTGAAAGACGCAAATGCTTTCAGTTTTATCTCTGTAAGCCGCCTCTTGGTATCTTGCGGAAAATCGCCATTCATCATCCAGTTATAGTAGTTAGGCTCAGATTTAAGTACTGTAGCCACTGGCTGGTTACGGTGTTTGCCAAAGTTAAAGCAAGCCACACCTTCTTTATTAAGAATAATCCTTCCAGCTAGATCTACCATATTAGAAGAGGTAAGTGCATGAAGCTTTTCCATGTCATTTTCAATAACACCCAGCTTGTTGCCTAAATTGTCTACCACTTCCTGGCCTTCATATTTTACCACTTGAGCCTCTAGTACTGCTAACGTGGCTAATGTATCAGCCTCTGCACTATGCGCATCAGTAAGCTCTTTGTCACAATAAAATTTGTAAGCAGCAGATAGTGTTCTCTTCTCCATCATGTGAAAGATTTTTTGAGCATCTATAAGTTTTCTTTTGCTTACGTCGAAGTCTATACCTACTCTTAAAAACTCCTCTACTAGCATAGGCACATCAAACTTCAGTATGTTGAAGCCGGCTAAGTCAGAACCTTCCAAAAACTTGGTGAGGCTCTTAGCTATGTTCTTAAAGGTAGGTGCATCCTTTACATCCTCATCGTATATTCCATGGATAACACTGGTCTCCGCTGGAATAGGTACAGTGGGATTTATTTTATTGGTCTTAATAATAGTTTCTCCATTAGGCATCACTTTCACCACAGATATCTCAATGATTCTGTCATTCACTACACTGGTTCCGGTAGTTTCCAGGTCAAAAAATGTTAATGGATTTCTTAATTTAAGCTTCATGAAGCAGTTTTAGTTTATAATTTCTGTAGCTAATTCTTCGTAATTCAGATGGTTAAACGTTCCTGAGCTCATTAAAAGCAGGTTTTTGTCTTTCCAGTTCTGATCTTTCAGATATGCCATTAATTCATTGCTGTCAGTATATACCTTCAGGTTTCTTTCATCAAAGGCCTTTATAATGTCCTCTTTGCTGATAGGCTCCAGACCTTTGTGAGCAATCGTATCCGGGTTATAATAAACGATAGGTTTATACGAATATTTCATGCTTCCCTTATACTGAGACAGAAAGCTCTTGTTAAGACTGCTGAACGTATGTAGCTCAAGGCAGGCTACCAAATCTCTTTCTGCATATTGCTCTCTAAGTGCCAAAGTTGTGGCTTTTACCTTTGAAGGTGCATGAGCAAAGTCTTTGTAGACAGCGGTTTGCTCGTTTTGCTTCACAAGCTGCAATCTGTTATGCGGACCTTTAAAAGATTCAATGGCATCATAAAACTCTTCTTCAGAGATACCGATTTTTTTCAGTACTTCTTTAGCGCCATTGATGTTTTGTAGGTTATGCTTTCCAAATATCTTGATAGGAATATTCTCTTTTCCGTTAATCAGATAAGTGGTCCCATTTTCTATTACGTAAGGGTGAGTGTTGTAAGCAATTTCATGTACATCTTCACGCCCTTTAGCTCCTATTACTGTAGCCATAGGATCTTCCTCGCAGTACACCAAAGTACCGGCCTTTGGTGAGGCATCTGCGAATTTGTCAAACTGGCTTACATAGTTTTCTTCAGATGGGAATACGTTAATGTGATCCCACGCTACTCCACTGATAAGACCAATGTGATGGTGATACTTTAAAAATTTAGGAGTGGAGTCTATAGGAGATGATAAGTATTCATCACCTTCTATAATAATGATAGGAGCATCAGTAAGCTGTACCATCAATTCAAAGCCTTCCAGCTGCGCACCTACGGCAAAGTCGAACTTGCGTTTGAAGTGCTTCAATACATGGATTACTATTGAGGTGATGGAAGTTTTACCATGACTACCTGCTATTACCACTCTCTGCTTATCTTTAGATTGCTCGTAAATATATTCAGGGAATGAGTATATCTTTATTCCTAGTTCTTTGGCCTTTGCTAATTCCGGGTTGTCCGGCTTAGCGTGCATTCCTACTATAACGGCATCAAGGTCGTTGGTAATTAAATCGGTTTGCCAGCCTTCCTGCTTAGGAAGTAAGTCGTATTTCTTTAGTTTACTGTATGATGGTTCGAAAATTTCATCATCAGAACCACTAATAGTATACCCCTTTTTATGCAGCGCAATAGCGAGGTTGTGCATTATGCTACCGCCTATGGCAATAAAGTGTATGTTCTGCATATTTTCTTTCTGTAGGTTCTTTGATTAAAGGTCAAAATTAAGATAAAAATTATAAATGGATGCTAAAAATCTACCTTTAAACAGATGTGGATAAAAATGTGGATAACGATATTTTTTGTTTATAAGTGAATGAGTTTTCAACATTTTGCGTTAGGCATTTGTGGATAGCGTAAAATTGCAATGTGGATAAACTGTTTAAGCAGTGTAAGAATTTTCCAAATATGGCATAGAATATAACCTTTTCTGTATACTGTTTGCAATTTTTGCAGCAATGCACACCGAATTGGTAGTGGCAGAAATTCTTTTTACGTTTGAAGCTAGAATCAGTTGAACTAATCAAATAGCAACCACTACATGGAAAATAATTCGTCTCTCAGAGTAGGGCTGAAGCCAAATCGTATGGCGCGTGATGTAAACGATGGTTTGGGGAAAGTTCCTCCTCAGGCAATCGATCTGGAAGAGGCAGTTTTGGGTGCGTTAATGCTTGAAAAAGACGCACTTACCACCGTAATTGATATTCTAAAACCAGGTAGTTTTTATAAGGATGCTCACAAGGAAATTTATAATGCCATTGTGGAGCTCTTTAATAACTCGGAGCCAGTAGATATGCGTACTGTGGCTAATCAGCTACGTAAGAACGCCAAGCTGGAAATGACGGGGGGATCTTATTACCTGGCTGAGCTTACGTCTAAGGTAAGTTCTGCGGCTAACGTAGAATTTCATGCGCGTGTAATAATTGAGATGTCAATTAAACGTGAATTAATTCGCGTATCATCTGAGATTCAGCACGATGCTTATGAAGATACTACTGATGTATTTCAGCTGTTAGATAAAACAGAATCATCTCTTTTCGAAATCTCTGAAGCTAACATCCGAAAGAACTATGATAACATGCGTTCTTTGATGGCTCAGGCTATTCAAGAATTAGAGGAAAGGAAAAATCATAAAGACGGACTTACCGGGGTGCCAAGTGGCTTCTCTGCTTTAGATAGAGTAACATCTGGCTGGCAAAGAACTGACCTTGTGATCATTGCGGCTCGTCCTGCGATGGGTAAAACCGCATTCGTAGTTTCTGCACTTAGAAACGCGGCCGTAGACTTTAACCATGCTGTGGCTATCTTCTCACTGGAGATGTCATCAGTACAGCTGGTAAACAGGCTTATCTCTGCTGAGGCAGAGCTGGAAAGTGAAAAGATTAAAAAGGGAAACCTGGCTGATTATGAGTGGCAGCAGCTAATTCATAAAACCAATAAGCTAAGTAGTGCCCCAATATTTATAGATGATACTCCGGCGCTTTCCATTCTTGAATTAAGAGCGAAGTGTAGACGTCTTAAAGCTCAGAACGACATTCAGCTGATAGTTATTGACTACTTGCAGCTGATGAGTGGAGACTCTGGTAAAGGTGGGGGTAACCGTGAGCAGGAAATTGCATCCATATCCAGGGCGCTGAAGCAGATTGCAAAAGAGCTTAACGTACCGGTAATTGCACTATCTCAGTTAAGTAGGGCCGTGGAAACCAGGGGTGGAGATAAGAGACCACAGCTTTCGGATTTGAGGGAATCAGGATCAATTGAGCAGGATGCGGATATGGTAATGTTCCTTTACCGTCCTGAATACTACGGTATTACTGAAGATGAGAATGGTATGCCTACCACGGGTACTGGTGAAGTAATCATCGCGAAGCACAGAAGTGGTTCATTAGAAAACGTTAGTCTTAAATTTATTGGTAAATACACCAAATTCGCAGATTTGGATCCAGGAGGCTTTGCTGGCGGAGGATTCCCTGATGCTGGTGGTATACCTGCAGAGTTTGACGATAGTCCTGGTACTATCACTTTGGGAAGTAGATTAAACGAGGATAATGGCAATTCTTCAGGCGGTGGCTTTGGTTATAGCGGTCCGGATGAGGACGATGCTCCTTTCTAAGATTTAAATTTTATATTAAAAATTCTTTCTAAGCTGATCATTAACATTATGGTCAGCTTTTTTTATCTTTAATGAGCGCAGAATAGTATGATTTGATCATGAATAATGGTCAGGAATTACACTTATTTTGCTTGGTTGAAATAAAATAATTGGAATTTTTAATATAAATCGATGAAGGCATTAGTTTTAACTTCTCCGGGAGCAATTGAGATTATAGATATAGACAAGCCAAAGTGTGGTGAAGGTGAAGTATTGGTGAAAATGCAGGCCGCCGCTTTGAATAAAAGAGATCAGTTTATTCGTGAGGGTAAATACCCCAACATTGAATTGAACTCTGTATTGGGCTCAGACGGAGTGGGTGAAGTTGTAGAGTTGGGTGCTGGTGTAGATAAGAAATGGTCTGGCCAGCAGGTAATTATTAATCCTAACCGTGATTGGGGCCCCGATAAGGATGTGCAAAGCCGTGAATACTCTATTCTGGGCATGCCTTCTCATGGTACTTTTGCTGAATATGTAAAAGTGCCAGCTAATAGAATTCATAGAATGCCTCAAGGATTGTCAGCTGAAGAGGCCGCGGCATTACCTTTAGCTGGTCTTACCGCATATAGAGCCTGTTTCCATCATGGTAAGATTACGCATGGGGCTCATGTGCTTATCTCAGGTTTTGGTGGTGGAGTTGCTCAGTTTGCCTTTCAGTTTTCCATTGCGGTAGGTGCTAAAGTTTATGTTACCAGCGGCCGTCCTGAAAAAATTAATATGGCTCTGGAGATGGGAGCTGCCGGTGGGTTCAATTATAAATTGCCTAACTGGTACAAGAATCCTTGGCAAACCAAAGGCGGTTTTGACGTAGTGATTGATAGTGCTGGAGGAGATCAGGTAAATAGTTTTCTAAAGATTATGAGACCTGGTGGCAGGGTAGTTTTCTATGGCGCAACTAACGGCCTGCCGTCATCCATAGACCTCTACAGAATGTTCTGGAACCAGATCACACTACAAGGTAGCACCATGGGTAATGATACTGAATTTGTAGAAATGCTCAGGTTCGTAGAGAAGCATGACATTAAGCCATTGCTCAGTTCTGTGAAGCCTTTTGATAATATTGTAGAGTCATTTAACGAAATAGCTAAGCCATCCAAAATGGGTAAAGTGGTCGTTAAATTTTAGTTTAAATAAAAGTGTTTAATGACTTGAATATCAAATAATTAAAACTTGAATTGCTAAATTTTTTAGTAAATATTTAATCATCAAATAAGAAGTTATTATAAGCATTTTGAAGTTCACGAAGTAGTAAGGAATTGTTTTGTTGTTTGGCCAGCTCAATTCCTTTTACAAATACTTTTTCTGCTTTATCTCTATCTTCCAAATCCAGGTAAAGGTTAGCCGCGTGGTAGTAGGTAGCTAAGTAGTCAGGGTGATCATTGAGCAAGACCTCATAATATTCCAGTGCTTTGTCCGTATCAGATTTTCTATATTCTGTGGCCAGCGCATAAAGAGTGAAGGCATCGTTTGGATCTTCTTTTAAAAAGTCAAGTAGTTGATTTATACGGTTAGAATTCATTATTATACAATTTTTATTTGGTTCATTATTCGTTATCTTCGCTGCAAAAATAATAGCATACTAATAACTACTATAAAAGCCTCGAAATAAATGAAAATACTAGTTTGTATAACACATGTGCCTGATACAACTTCACGTATTGCTTTTACCAATGGCGATACTGAGTTTGATAAGAACGGCGTACAATACATCATTGGGCCTTACGACGACTATGCATTAGCCAGAGCCGTAGAGCTAAAAGAGCAAAGTGGTGGATCTATTACTGTTTTAAACGTAGGAACTGCAGAAACAGAGCCTACAATAAGAAAAGCTTTAGCTATTGGTGCTGATGAGGCTATCAGAGTTAATGCTGAGCCTACAGACTCTTTCTTTGTAGCCAAAGAAATAGCTCATGTAGCAAAAGATGCTGGTTATGACCTGATCCTTATGGGAAGAGAATCTATCGATTTCAATGGCGGTATGGTTCATGGTATGGTAGGTGAGCTTTTAGGTTTGCCATCTGTTTCGCCTGTAATGACTTTGGATATAGAAGGTGATACAGCCAAAATGACCAGAGAGATAGAAGGAGGTAAAGAAAATATTGAGGTTAAGATGCCGTTTGTTGCTGGCTGTCAGGAACCTATTGCAGAATGGAAAATACCTAATATGAGAGGTATTATGTCTGCCAGAACAAAACCTTTGAACGTAGTGGAGCCATCAGTTTCTGAGCAAAGTACTAAGCTTGAGAAATATGAAATGCCACCTGCTAAAGGTGATGTGAAAATGGTTGATGCCGATAACGTAGCAGAGTTAGTTAACTTGCTTAAAAACGATGCTAAAGTAATTTAAGGGTATTAGTCTTAATCAACAATCAGAAAAACCAATCATTATGTCAATATTAGTTTTTGTAGAAAGTGCTGAAGGCAAGGTGAAGAAAACTTCTCTTGAGGCTGTAGCTTATGCAGCAGCTATGGGTGGAGATGTTACTGCTTTAGCTTTAGGTAATAATATAGATCAGTCAGAGCTTGAGTCTTTGGGTAACTTCGGTGCCTCTAAAGTGCTTCATGCTAATGATGAAAAATTAAATCAGGGTGTAATCCAGGCTTATGCTACGGTAATCAGCAAGGCTATGGAAAGTGCTGGCGCTGAGGTGCTTGTGCTTGCTAATTCATCTTTGGGTAATCCCGTATCTGCCAGGGTGGCTGTTAAATTAGATGCCAGTTTGGTTTCTAACGTAGTAGAATTACCGGACACTAACGGAGGATTTAAAGTGAAGAGAAGCATTTACACTGGTAAAGCATTTGCCAATGTAGAGCTTACAAAAGACAAGAAAATTATAGCTATCAAAAAGAATGCTGCAGAAGTGAAAGAAACAGGTGGTTCTGCCTCTGTGGAAGCCTTCTCAGTAGATTTGGGTGATAGCGAATTTGATACTAAAATCACCAGTACTGATAAGGCTACGGGTGAAGTGCTTTTACCAGAAGCAGAAATTGTAGTTTCTGGCGGAAGAGGATTGAAAGGTCCTGAAAACTGGGGCATGATCGAAGATCTTGCCAAAGAACTAGGTGCCGCTACCGGTTGTAGCAAGCCAGTATCTGATATGGACTGGAGACCTCACCATGAGCACGTAGGACAAACTGGAGTAAAGGTAAGTCCGCAATTATACATTGCTGTTGGTATTTCAGGAGCTATACAGCACTTAGCAGGGGTTAACTCTTCTAAGTATATTGTAGTGATCAATAAAGATCCTGAAGCGCCATTTTTCAAAGCAGCTGACTACGGTATAGTAGGAGATGCTTTCGAAGTGGTACCTAAATTAACTGAAGCAATTAGAGCAGCCAAGTAATAGGTGGATAAGATAAAATTAGAAATATTAGGTCTGTCATCTAGTCAATCACAGTCGGGCTCTTTTGCTCTGGTACTGGGAGAAACTGATGGAAGTAGAAGATTGCCGATCATCATTGGAATGTTCGAAGCGCAAGCTATAGCAATAGAGATAGAGAAAATTATCCCTAATAGACCCATGACACATGATTTGTTTAAGTCATTTGCTCAGGGGTTTGATTATAAGGTAGAAGAGATAGTAATCTCTGATCTTAAGGAAGGGGTTTTCTTTGCAAAGATTATGTGTAGCAACGGTGAGAAATCAATAGAAATTGATGCCCGACCGTCTGATGCCATAGCTATAGGTCTTCGTTTTGATGCACCCATTTATACATATGAGGCAATTTTGGCAGAAGCAGGTATCGTGCTTACAGATGAGTCTGAAGATGATATCGCTGAGATAAAAAGTGAAATAAAGTCATCTGAGAAGAAGGAGGCTAAGAAAGGTGATGATCTAAAGAACCTTTCTATAGATAAGCTAAACGAGATGCTGGATGATGCCATAGAAAAAGAAGACTACGAAAAGGCAGCTAAAATAAGAGACGAATTAAGTAGAAGAAACTAATATTTACTATATCAAAAAGGTCTTTCCTTAACAGAAAGGCCTTTTTATGTTTTTACTAATACATGGATTACATAAGAGGATTTGTAGGGCTAATAGTGTTAATAGCTATTGCCTTTCTGTTTTCAAAAAATAGAAAAGCTATTGATTGGAAACTCGTGGGAGTAGGGGTATTGTTGCAGTTGGTATTTGCGATACTAATCACTAAAGTGGGCTTTGTTGAAGACATGTTTTCATGGATCAGCGGTAAGTTCGTTACCTTTTTGAGCTTTGCCTCAGAAGGTGCTAATTTCTTGTTCGGAGATCTTACAAAAACAGAAAAGTTCGGTTTTATCTTTGCCTTTCAGGTGTTACCAACCGTAATTTTCTTCTCCACCGTATCAGCAGGGTTGTATTACCTGGGGATATTGCAGAAAATAGTTTTCGGTATTGCCTGGATTATGTCTCGCACCATGAGATTATCAGGGGCAGAAAGCTTATCTGCTGCGGGTAATATCTTCCTGGGGCAAACAGAAGCGCCTCTTTTAGTAAGACCATTCGTTAAAAATATGACTACCTCTGAGTTGATGTGTCTTATGACCGGAGGTATGGCCACAATCGCTGGTGGTGTTTTAGCCGGGTACGTAGCCTTTCTTGGTGGCGATGATCCTGTAGAGAGAGCTAAATATGCCGCTTATCTTTTAAGTGCTTCTATCATGAATGCACCTGCAGCCATAGTGCTTTCTAAAATTGTAATGCCAGAAGACAGACCAGAAGATATCGATACTGAAATCAGAGTAAGTAAAGATAGTCTGGGTGTAAACCTTATTGATGCGCTTGCCAGAGGAGCTTCTGATGGTGTAGGTTTAGCCATCAATATTGCTGGTATGCTATTAGCCTTTATCGCCATTATTTACGCTTTAAACTGGATCTTGGTAGACGGTATTGGTGACATTACTGGACTTAATCAATATGTAGTTGAAAGCACCAATGGTGTATTCCAGGGATTCTCTTTAGAATATATATTAGGACAGATTTTCAGAGCCTTCGCTTTCATTATGGGAGTAGATTGGGATGAAACCATTAAGGTGGGTAGTTTACTCGGTCAGGAGGTGGTAATCAATGAGTTTGTAGCTTATCTAAGTCTGGCAGATATGAAGGCCACAGGCGTGCTGAGTCAAAAGGCTATTGTAATCTCTACTTATGCTTTATGTGGTTTCGCTAACTTCAGTTCTATTGCTATCCAGATTGGAGGTATAGGTGGTATGGCTCCAAACCGACAAGGCGATTTATCACGTCTGGGTATGAGGGCACTATTTGCGGCTACCCTGGCTACTATGATGACGGCCACAATAGCGGGAGCATTATTTGGGTAGTTCTTCGTATGGACATTTTCAGCTTTAATGTGTTAACTTTAACGTATGTCTGAAGTTGTCAAACAATCACCCCAGGAAGTATTAAAAAAGTATTTTGGCTATAGCTCCTTTCGCTTAAAGCAAAAGGAGATTATAGACCATGTGCTGGATGGTAATGATACCCTCGTGCTTATGCCAACCGGGGGTGGTAAGTCATTGTGCTATCAGGTGCCAGCCTTGGTGATGGATGGTGTAACAATTGTAGTTTCACCATTGATAGCCCTGATGAAAGACCAGGTAGATGCTTTAAGAGCAAATGGTATACCTTCAGCTTATCTTAATTCTACACTTACAGTAGAAGAACAGTCAAACGTCTTTTCTCAGCTTCGTGGTGGCCAGCTCAAACTTTTGTACTTGGCTCCGGAAAGACTCATAGGAAAAGGAGATGATTTTCTTGATTTCCTTAAAACTATCAATTTAGCTTGCATAGCTATAGATGAAGCTCACTGTATATCTCAGTGGGGTCATGACTTCAGACCGGAGTATACGATGCTCTCCAAATTGAAGGAGACCTTTCCTAATTTACCGGTTATTGCGCTTACGGCTACTGCAGATAAGCTCACCAGAAAAGACATTGTACAGCAGCTAGGTATTCCCGATGCCAGGGTATTTGTGAGTAGTTTCAACAGAACAAACATCAAATACCTGGTGCAGCCAAAGAGGAATAGCTACGAGAACTTAGTTAGCTTTCTACAGGCCCACCCTGATGATTCAGGTATTATCTATTGTTTGTCCCGGGCTTCCGTTGAAGATCTGGCTGAGCGGTTGAAAGAGGATGGTTTTGATGCGTTACCTTATCACGCAGGGTTGCCTAGAGAAAAGCGAGATGAACATCAGGATCTTTTCATTAATGATAAAGTAAAGATTATCACTGCCACTATTGCTTTCGGTATGGGTATAGATAAATCCAACGTGCGTTTTGTGGTGCATATGGATTTGCCTAAAAATATAGAAGGTTACTATCAGGAAACAGGTAGGGCAGGTAGAGATGGTCTGGACAGTGAAACACTACTGTTCTATAGTTATGCTGATGTAATGAAGCTGAAAGGCTTCGTCCAAATTGACAACAATCCCGAACAAACGGCTGTCTTATTAAAGAAGCTAGACGAGATGGCCGAATTTGGTGACCTCAGAACCTGCCGCAGACAATACCTTTTAAAGTATTTCGACGAAGATGCTCCCGGAGAATGTGGTAACTGTGATGTATGCCTGGCCGAAGATGAAAAAATAGATGGTACTACCATCGCACAAAAGGCCCTTTCGGCAGTAGCACGTTTAGACCAGCGCTTCGGGCAAGGTTATGTTATTGATTTTCTGAGGGGCTCCAAATCAGCCAAGATCAGAGATCAGCATAAGACCCTAAAAACCTATGGAGTAGGCGCCGACATGAGTAAGGAGGAGTGGGGACATTTCATTCGAGACCTCATCTACCTCGGGTATCTGCAAAAATCCAATGGTGAATACCCTGTTTTGGAATTAACGGAGAGGAGCAAAGATGTGCTGCAAGGTAAGGTGAATGTTAAACTCACCGCAGTGAAGGATCCTATGCAAGGCATCGTTAAGGAGGAAGCTCCACCACCATATGAAAAGCCTCTTTTTGAGAAACTAAGAGCCCTAAGAATTGAGTTCGCTGATAAGGAAAATGTACCGCCTTATGTGATATTTTCTGATGCTACTTTGCAGGAGCTGGCCACCTATCTACCCATGGATAATGCAGGCCTAGAACGTATTTCCGGTTTTGGAGAGGTGAAAATACAGCGTTATGGAGATGCCTTTTTGAAAATGGTACAGCAGTATTGTGAAGAGAATAATCTAAGTACTGCCATTCATAATAAGCCGGCTAAACGAAAGAAAGCCAAAAAGAAAAGTAAGTCAAAAGGTACTTCATTGGAGTCTTTGGCGCTATACAAGGAGGGTTTAACCATAGAGCAAATTGCTGAGAAAAGAGGGCTAGTGGCTACAACCGTTGAGAACCATCTTACCAGCTGCATTGCTTCAGGAGACTTGGATGTGAAAGTGTTCGTTTCTGATGAATTATATAATGAAATACAACAGGCCATCTTAAAAACAACTGATCCTGGACTAAAACCGATTAAGGAAGCGCTTAGAGATGATATTACCTATGCTCAGATTAAGGCGGTAGTTAGTCATTTAGAGTTCAAACAGGAGTATGGTCAATCTTCTTAGGAAGGAAACCTATATCTGTCTCCGTACACATCTTCTATATATTGAAAATAGGTGAATAGCTTATAGTTAAGCTCCAGGCCATAAGCATTGTAATCTATTCTCATTTCAAAAGGATAATTCTCATCTTTGAAATAGGCACTATTGCCTACCAAACTATTCCAGGAGGCTACATAAACCTGATTCTTTTGCTCGTAATAGTTGAGTGAGTAGTAATTGGCTGGTTTCGCATACCGGGTCATCCAGCGGTCATAGCCAGGATCGATGATGATGAGTTCATACTCGCCGTCCTCATTTCTCTCAGATAGTATGTTTGAACCCTGGGTTCTTTGTCCATAAGGGTATGAGCCGCAAGACAGAATCAAAAATAGGATAGGGGTGAGGAGAATAGAATTTTTCATGTCAGTGGTTTATATCTTAACATGAAAAAGAGTGTTAAAGTTGAGGTGGAAAAAAAGAAGGTGCCTCACTAATGGCACCTTCCCTGAATATATGAGTTAAACAAAATTCAAATTGGGTTTAGGAGACGCTGCCAGCATCTCATCAGTAGCAAAGTCCTTGAACTTCTCAAAGTTCTTGTTAAAGGCCTCTGCCAGTTTGTTAGCCATAGCATAATATCCTTTGTCATCTTGCCAGGTTTCTCTTGGGCTTAGCACCTTTGAAGGTACGCCCGGACAAACTGCTGGTATTTCGAAATGGAATATGGAATGCTTTCTGTAACCTGCATTTTCTAATGCACCTTCTAGGGCGGCATTGATCATGGCTCTGGTGTATTTTAGCTTCATACGGCTCCCTTTTCCATAAGGTCCACCAGTCCAGCCAGTATTTACCAACCAAACGTTTACTTCATGCTTGTCCATCTTTTTACCTAACATCTGAGCATATCTGGTAGGGTGAAGCGGAAGGAAAGGAGCTCCAAAGCAAGCGCTAAATACAGTTTGTGGCTCAGTAACACCCGCCTCAGTTCCAGCTACCTTCGCCGTATATCCGGAAATGAAGTGGTACATGGCCTGACCTTTATTCAACCTGGAGATAGGAGGAAGCACTCCGTAAGCATCACAAGTAAGGAAAAATACGTTTCTTGGAATGCCACCTACTGAAGGCTCTACAGCATTTTCAATATGATATATCGGGTAGGCTGTACGCGTATTTTCTGTTACGCTGGTATTTTCATAATCTATTGATCTGGTTCCTTCATGAAAACGTGTGTTTTCCACAATAGCACCGAATTTTATGGCGTCGAATATCTCTGGCTCTTTATCTCTGGTAAGGTCTATTACCTTAGCATAACAGCCCCCTTCGAAGTTGAATACATTCTTTTCTGTCCAGGCATGCTCATCATCACCAATTAGGCCACGGCTGCTGTCTGCAGAAAGGGTAGTTTTTCCAGTTCCAGAAAGGCCGAAGAAAATGGCAGTATCCAGTGAGTCATGCCCAATGTTAGCAGAGCAGTGCATTGGTAATACCTGATTCTCAGTGGGTAATAGGAAGTTAAGTACAGAGAATATACCTTTCTTCATTTCACCGGCATAGCCTGTTCCTCCAATAAGAATCATCCTTTTAGTGAAGTTGATGATGGCAAAATTGTCTTGTCTGGTGCCATCTACGGCAGGGTCTGCCTTAAAATCAGGATCACATATAATGGTGAAGTTAGGCTCAAATTCCTGTAGCTTGTAAGACTCTGGCCTTAGGAACATATTATGGCAGAACAGGTTTTGCCATGCTTTGGTGTTTACCACCCTAAGTTTAAGTCTGTAAGTTTTATCAGCACCTGCATAAGCATCTCTTACATAGAGGTTCTTGTCACGCAGGTTATCTATCATTTTTTGATGTAATGCATCAAATTTATCAGCATCAAAAGGGATATTGATATCTCCCCACCACACCTCATCTTTAGTAAGGTCATCTTTTACTATAAACCGATCTTTAGGAGACCGTCCTGTAAAGCTCCCAGTGTCACACATGAGTGCCCCCGTATCCGCTAGCTTACCTTCACCGTTGACCAATGCCAGTTCTACTAACTCAGCAGGAGTCTGATTCCAGTATACATTACCAGAAGTAGATACTCCAATAGATGAAAGGTCGTGAATTTTTGGTTTAAGCCCTGTTTCCTGCATAAAATTCAAACAATTAAAAGATTATTACATGATTTCATAAGATGAGGCAAAATTAGGAAATAAATTGTACCACAAAGAAGATATCTGCTAAATTTCAATCGTTTGCGAAATTAATTTTAAGTTAATTTATTATGGGAAATCGAATTCAATGAAAATTTGTATATGTAGCTTAACAGTGTTAGCTTTAGCGGTATTTTGTAAAAATATTAGATCAGAAATATGTCGAACGTATCAGTTAGTAAATCTCCCAGTGAAAGAGAGCTGTTAGGACACCCGGTAGGACTATATATATTATTCTTCACCGAGTTGTGGGAGCGCTTTTCCTATTACGGAATGCGAGCATTATTCACCTTATTTTTAGTTGCGGAAACTACATCCAGTAATGCAGGTTTTGGATGGACCAATGAAGAAGCCTTGGCCTTGTACGGCTGGTACACCATGTTGGTATACGTTTCTTCAATCCCTGGTGGATGGGTGGCTGATAGACTCCTGGGACAGAAAAAGACTGTAATGGTAGGTGGTGCATTGTTATGTATCGGTCATGCTATTCTGGCACTTAACTCAGAAACGTCATTCTATGTAGGATGTTTATTCATTATTTTAGGTGTGGGAGGTCTTAAGCCAAATATATCTTCTATGGTAGGTGGTCTTTATAAAGAGAAAGATGAGAGAAGAGATTTAGGGTTCTACATTTTCTACATGGGTATTAACATTGGTGGTTTCATTGCACCAATTGCTTGTGGTTTCGTAGGAGAGAAAATAAACTGGCACTATGGTTTTGGATTGGCTGCCATAGGTATGTTTCTTGGTCAGGCAGTATATATCTGGGGACAAAAATATCTTAAGAATGTAGGAAACCTGATTTCCAAAAATGATGCAGCTGGTAAGGAATTGCTGGATAGACCACTTACTAAGATAGAGAAGGATAGAGTAGTGGTTTTGCTTCTATCATTCTTACTTATCATTTTATTTTGGGCTGCGTTTGAGCAAGCTGGTGGTTTAATGAACCTGTATGCTAAACAAAAGACTGACAGAGCCCTCTTTGGTTATGTAATCCCAGCGTCAGTTTTTCAATCGGTGAATTCATTTTTCATAATAGTCCTGGCTACGGTGGTTGGTCGTTTTTGGTATAAATGGAAGCAAAAAGGCAAAGAAGCCTCTTCATTATTTAAGATGGCTGTAGGTATCATTGTGATGGCCTTAGGTTTTGGTTTTATGAGTGCGGCATCAGCACAGTATGAAAGCACAGGATCATCTGCAATGTATTGGTTAATATTAGCTTACTTATTCCACACTATTGGAGAGTTGTGTGCATCTCCAGTATCTCTATCATTTATTACCAAACTTGCTCCTTTAAAATATGCATCCATGATTATGGGTTTATATTGGGCCGCTACCGGGTTCGGTAATAAAATAGCAGCCATGATCGGTGAGGCAGCTCAAGATTTAGGAGAGTTTGAAATATTCACTGGAATATTGATTATATGGACTTTAATAGGTCTGGTAGTAATCCTATTGTTAAAGCCATTGAAGAGATTAACACACGGAGCAGAAGATTTATCTCCAAACGTAGCTATCGAAGATGAAGGTTACTCAAGAGAAGATAAAGCTTGATAGCTTAAAATTCTAAAATTATAATGCCACTCTTCAAAGGGTGGCATTTTTAGTTTATAAAGATAATATCCCGTTCCTGTAATTTCCGGGTAATTGCTTGCTATGTCATCCAAACCTTTAATCTTTGCATTCGTTAGCCTCATAAAACTTTTTTTTCATCAACATGAAGAAACTCCTATCTATTATCATTTGCTTATGTGCTGTTACCAGTGCCTTTTCACAAAAGCCAGAAAAGCCTGATGCAGCTGAGATATTACTAAAACTTAACAAGCTTAACTTCCTGGGTAATGTGCTGTATATGGCAGCCCATCCTGATGATGAGAATACCAGGTTGATCGCCTACCTTTCTAATCAGGAAATGGCTAACACCGCTTATCTGGCACTAACCAGAGGTGACGGTGGCCAGAATCTGGTTGGCCCGGAGATTCGTGAAGGCCTGGGAGTAATCAGGACTCAGGAGTTACTGGCAGCCCGAAGGATAGACGGCGGTAAGCAATTTTTCTCCAGAGCTAATGATTTCGGATATTCTAAAAACGCCAAGGAGACCCTTGAAATATGGGATGAGGATCAGGTGCTTTCAGATGCTGTTTGGGTATTTAGAAATTTCCGTCCTGATGTAATCATTACCAGATTCCCTCCGGATGAAAGAGCGGGGCATGGCCATCATACCACATCTGCAATTATGGCTGAGCAGGCTTTTAAAGCAGCTGCCGATAAATCAAAATACCCTGAGCAGCTGAAGTATGTAGATACATGGCAGCCTAAAAGACTTTACACTAACACGGGTAGATGGTGGAACCCAAACATGACGGGAGAAGAGAAAGGTGTGCTTACTTATGATGTAGGAACTTACAGTCCGTTATTAGGTAAATCATATTCTGAGATAGCAGCCCTTAGCCGAAGCCAGCACAAAAGCCAGGGCTTTGGATCTACGGGTACCAGAGGAGAGAGCAAAGAGTTTTTGGAGTATGTAATGGGAGACCAGGCGGAGAAGGATATTTTTGAAGGCATCGACACCTCATGGAAAAGAGTGAAAGGTGGTGAAAAAGTAGGTGCTATCGTTCAAAAGGCTATTGATCAATATAATGCAGCTAATCCTGCAGCTATTATGCCTTTGCTTCTTCAGGCTAGAACTGAAATTTTAAAACTTCAGGATGAATTCTGGAAAAAGCAAAAGCTTCAGGAGATTGATCAGATTATCAAAGCGGCCAGTGGATTATACATTGAAGCAGTGGCTAACGACTATGCCTTCACACCTGGTGATCAGGTAGAGTTAAAGCTTGAGGTGATCAATAGATCAGCCCTTGATATAAAATTGAAAACTATCAATTATCCTTCAGGAAAAGATAATGCGGTGGATGCGGCCCTAACCACAAACAAGGATTTTGAATATTCAGAAACCATAAAAATTGCTTCAGATGCAGATTATTCAGATGCTTATTGGCTTAAAGAAGCAGGTACCTTAGGCATGTACAAGGTAGACGAACAAACGCTTAGGGGTAAGCCGCAGAATGATCCTGCACTTCAGGTAAAAGTGGCTGTTGAGATTGATGGTCAGGTGATTAACTATGACATTCCGGTAGTATATAAGTGGAATGACCCCGTGGCTGGTGAACAATACAGACCATTCGAAATCACGCCACCAGTATTTACTAATTTGGAAGAAGGCGTTTACATCTTTCCAGGAAATGAAGCCAAGAGCATCACGGTGAATGTAAAGTCAGTTGAAGATAATTTATCTGGCAAATTAAAGCTGAAAGCTCCAAAAGGCTGGAAAGTAAGTCCTGAGAGTTTTGATGTAAGCATTGATAAGAAGTGGGGCGAGTCACACTTCACTTTTCAGTTGTTGCCTCCCTCAGAGCAGAGCACGGGTGATCTAAAAGCGGTAGTAGAGATTAATGGCAAGGAGTATTGCCATGCTCTAACCAATATTAACTATGATCATATTCCTGCCCAGATGCTTATGATGCCAGCTACCTCTAAAGTGGTGAAGCTAGACATAAAAAAGAGAGGCCAATTGATTGGTTACATACAGGGTGCAGGAGATGCTATTCCGGCGGCTTTGAGAGAAATTGGTTATGAAGTGTGGGAAATGAACGACGCTGACATTACTCCTGATAACCTTCGAAAAATGGATGCCGTGATCTTGGGTGTAAGAGCATTGAACACCAACGAGAGAATTTCTTTTTACATGAATGATCTATTAGATTATGCTAAGAATGGCGGAACATTAATAGTTCAATACAATACTAACTACCGACTGAAGACCGAAAATTTCACTCCATATGCACTACAGCTTTCAAGAGATAGAGTAACAGAAGAAGATGCTGAGGTGAGAATTCTAAAGCCTAATCATCCGGTAATGAATACACCGAATAAGATCACTCAGAAGGACTTTGAGGGTTGGGTACAGGAACGTGGTTTATATTTCCCTGATAAGTGGGATAGTCATTATGAAGCCATCCTGTCTAGTAATGATAAAGATGAAAAGAAGAGCCCTAAAGATGGAGGGTTACTGGTAGCCAAATATGGAAAAGGTTATTACGTGTACACCGGATATTCATGGTTTAGAGAGTTGCCGGCGGGTGTGCCAGGTGCCTACAGACTGTTTGTAAACCTTGTTTCATTGGGTGGAGATAAACCACAGGATACGCAAGTGAACTCATCTAACGAATAATTATGGAAGATAAAAAGGAAGCTGAGAAGATACCTATTTTTAAATCCTGGAAAACCTGGTACTTCGTGGTGCTGGGCAATCTAATATTCTTAATCATCATTTTTTATCTTTTTACCAGCTACTTCTCATGAGTACCTTAGATTGGATTGTACTACTGGGTACACTTTTTCTTATTATTATTTATGGTATCTACAAGAGTAGGGGTAGCAGAAACATAAGCCAATACCTTAAAGGTGATAATTCTTTAAAGTGGGGTACCATTGGTCTTTCAGTAATGGCTACTCAGGCAAGTGCCATTACCTTTCTTTCCACACCAGGCCAGGCCTATGAGTCAGGAATGACCTTTGTGCAAAACTATTTTGGTTTGCCCATAGCTATCATCATAGTAGCGGCCATTTTTATACCGATCTACTATAAACTTAACGTTTACACGGCCTATGAATACCTGGAAAGCAGGTTTGATCTAAAGACCAGACTGTTAGGAGCATTTTTGTTCCTGGTGCAGCGTGGTCTCGCTGCGGGTATTACCATATACGCGCCTGCCATCATCTTGTCAACCATGCTGGGCTGGGACCTGACCTACACTATTCTCTTTACTGGAATATTGGTGGTGGTTTACACCGTTAGCGGTGGTACTAAAGCGGTGAGTATCACTCAGAAATATCAGATGGCAGTGATCATGCTGGGAATGTTTACGGCCTTTTTTATTATTATAAGCTACCTGCCAGAGAGCGTTTCATTTGCAAATGCACTACATGTAGCAGGAAGAATGGGCAAGCTGGATGTAGTTGACTTCTCTTTTGATCCTGAGAAACGCTACACCATCTGGACAGGACTAACAGGAGGTTTCTTTCTCGCACTGTCTTATTTTGGAACGGACCAGTCTCAAGTGCAGCGTTATATGGGAGCCAAGTCAGTAGCTGAAAGTCGCCTTGGACTTATCTTTAATGCCCTGCTTAAGGTACCGATGCAGTTTTTTATTCTTTTAGTAGGTGTAATGGTCTTCGTTTTCTATCAATTTGAGGAGCCGCCAGTGTTCTTTAAAACAGTAGAGATGGAGCAGTTGAGAACCAGTGAATATGGTAATGATGTAAAAGATTTAGAAGAACGGTATTCTGCTAATTTTGCAGAAAAGAAGTCTAATATTCAAAGCCTTGTAACAGCTTTAGATGCTGATAATGAAGTGGATATAGCCAATTATTCTGAATTGGTGAAACAAAATAAAGATACTGAAAAGGCTATTAGAAATGACGTTAAAGGCCTGCTGAAAGATTATGACGAGAATATAGAAACAAAGGATTCTGATTATGTCTTTCTTACTTTTATTGTCACTTACCTGCCAGAAGGAGTGGTTGGGCTATTGTTAGCCGTAATATTTTCTGCAGCCATGTCGTCGTCGTCAGGGGAGCTCAATGCCCTGGGGTCTACTACTTCGGTGGATTTTTACAAAAGACTTATTAAAAAAGAGGCCTCTGATAAACACTATGTCATTGTTTCCAAGCTATTAACTGCTTTTTGGGGAGTGCTCTCAGTCAGCTTTGCCCTGTTTGCCAGCCTATTGGAAAACCTGATCGAAGCGGTGAACATCCTAGGATCCATTTTCTATGGTGTTATCTTGGGATATTTCTCATTGCTTTCTTTATCAAATATATTAGAGGAAATGCCGTTTTCATTGCAGCTATCATCTCTCAAATTATAGTGATAGTACTGTTCTCAACCCTCAATATCAGCTATTTATGGTATAATGCCATAGGCTGCGTACTCGTGGTGCTGTTAGCCTTTGCGGCCCAAGTAGTGATGGGGAAGGGTAGGGAGATTTGAGTAATTAGATGTTAGTATTGAGTAGATAGATATTAGTATTGAGTAGATAGATATTAGTATTGAGTAGATAGATATTAGTATTGAGTAGTTAGATGTTAGTATTTAGTAAATAGATGCTAGTATTCAGCTATTAGTGTTGAGACAATGGTCCCGACTAAATAGATGAAAATACTGAGAATGAGGATAGATGGAATGTTCTGCGGGCAGGTAGTCAATACAGTTAGAACTACTCCGAGTCATCCTGAGCCCCGTCGAAGGGTAGACGATCGGTACTGCACTGAGGTTAAATGACCATAATCCAAATGGCTAATCATTCTTTTGTTAAAAATTGGTTCAGCTAGAATGGTGTATGAATAAATAATTAGATAATGAAAATCCAAATCCTAAAAGGCGACATCACCAAAATTGAAACAGAGGCCATTGTAAATGCGGCTAACTCATCATTGCTCGGCGGGGGAGGTGTAGATGGTGCCATCCATAGGGCAGGAGGTATAGCTATTTTGGATGATTGCATGAAAATTCGCAGTCGACAGGGAAAATGTGAGGTGGGAGAGGCGGTGATTACAACAGCGGGTAATCTGCCATCCAATTATGTCATCCATACCGTGGGGCCAGTATGGAATGGAGGAACTAAAGGTGAGCCAGAAAAGCTTCATGCCTGCTATGTTAATTCCTTGAAACTTGCGGAGGAGCACAATATTAAATCATTAGCCTTTCCAAATATCAGTACAGGCATCTATGGTTACCCTAAAGATCTGGCAGCAAAAGTGGCTTGGGAAGCAGTTAATGGATATCACTCTGAGATCATAGAAAAAGTAATATTTGTATGCTTTGATGATGAGAATTATCACCTTTATAGCTCTTTAAAATAGTTAAAGAACACTTTGATAAACTAGTTTTATGCTTATATCTAAACCTCATTTAATTCTAACCTGTTTTGTCCTACTTCTCACTTCTAATCTCTCCTTACAGGCCCAAACCAAGAAGGAATTAAAAATCAAGAAGAAGTATATCAATTTTCCTATTCAAGAGTCTGTGGATAGGCAGTTGGTCAACTTCTATTTAGATGGTAATAAGCTGACTTACAATAACATCCGAATAGCTAATGACAAGGTGGATTACTGGGTATTTATGGATGTTTCGAGATATAAAGGACAAAAAATGGCCTTTGAATTTCCCGCGAATGTAAAGGGTATTGAGCAAATTTATCAGGCTGATACTATTGCAGGGGCATCAAACATGTACCAAGAAAGGCTAAGGCCACAGGCACATTTCAGCTCGCGAAGAGGGTGGATCAACGACCCCAACGGCTTGGTTTATTATGATGGCGAATATCATCTGTTTTATCAGCATAATCCTTATGAGCGCAACTGGGTGAATATGCACTGGGGTCATGCCATAAGCACAGATCTTGTTCATTGGCAGGAGCTGCCAGATGTGCTTTCACCAGATAGTCTGGGCACCATGTTCTCAGGTACAGCTGTGGTTGATTATAAAAACACTTCTGGCTTCAAATCCGGGAAGGAAGATGTAATTGTAGCAGCATACACCACTGACAGTAGAGATAATGAGGTGCAATGCATCGCTTATAGTAATGATCGTGGCCGCACTTTCCAAAAATATGAAGGTAATCCGGTGATCGATACCAAAGAGAAATGGGGAACCAAGAATTTGAGAGATCCTAAAATATTCAGGCATGAGGCGTCTGGCAAATGGGTGATGGTCTTATTTGAAAAAACAGGAATGTCGTTTTTTAATTCTAACAACCTGAAAGACTGGACTTTTCAAAGTCATATCCTTGGCTTTTGGGAATGTCCGGAGTTCTTTGAATTACCAGTAGATGGTGATCAAAACCAAAAGAAATGGGTACTGTATGGTGCCTCGGGAACTTATATTCTCGGTTCTTTTGATGGGAAGACTTTCACTCCGGAGACCGATAAACTGCGTTATTTTAGAGGCTCCATGTATGCAGCACAAACCTTTAACAACATACCGGAGCAGGATGGCAGACGCATTCAAATAGGCTGGGGCCAAATACAGGAGCCAGACATGCCTTTCAACTCTATGATGATGTTCCCGACGGTGTTTACACTTCGCACCACAAGAGAAGGAGTAAGACTGTTTTCGGAGCCAATAGCTGAAATAGAGAAGCTTCATGAGAAGGCTTATACATGGAAAAACCTGACTAGAGAAGAGGCCAATGAGAAGCTTAAGGAACCAACGGGAGACGTATTTCACATAAGAATGAAAGTGAAATTACTAGATGGTATTGATTTTAGATTGAAATATAATGGCAACACTATTCTACATTATGACATGAACGGCAATAACCTCAATGGCCAATTCTATGGGGGTGATCATATAGAAAACCTGACCTTTTATTATGATATAATAGTAGACAGAACCAGTGTTGAGATATTTGCTGATCATGGTAAATTCAGTATAATTTCTCAACTTCCGGAAGCCAGGAATAACAATGGCTTTGAGTTTGAGAATGCTATAGAGGTTCAGCAATTAGAAGTTTATGAATTAAAGTCTATTTGGAAATGAAGCACCTGAAAAGCCTATGGTTTGTTGGTATAATCGCAATATTATCTGCCTGCGATTGCATTGTGTATCAATATGGAATAGTAATAGATTCCGAAACAGGGCAGCCCATAGAAGGTGCTGTAGTGAGGTTATCACACTGGCAGGATACGACTAGTAGTAATGGTGAATTCGAGATTGATGATATGACAAGTGTATGCCCTGATCATATTGTTTTGGTCCAAAAGGAAGGTTATAGAGACTTTGAAATAGAAGTTTCCAGAAATGAAAAGGGATATGAATATAGCGTAAAATCTGATTATGCCTATCACGAATATCCTGAGTCTGTGCCAAGTACATTTAATCCAAAAATTAAAGAAAATGGCTCTTATTTTAACTTGTATAGCACTGAGTTTAAAGCTAAAAGCCCTGATTCCATCACATTTGTAATGGTGAAGAAGAAGCATGGTATATAAAAGCCATGAGAGTTAGAATGCTCTCCCTAATCATCGTTTATAACGAGGATTCTAGAGAAAGGCATTTGTAATGCCGGCGTACTTAACCGTTAATGTGCAGCAGCCACAAAGGAGAAATTTGCAAATTGCTGTAAAGTTTAAGATGTTTAGAGGCGACTCTGAATTTTATGATAAAGTATGAAATCAATCCTCCTTATATTGCTTCTCACCACTACCAGCCTTTTTGCCCAGCAACAAAAACAATGGATTCAATCTTTAGAAAATGCTGATGAAGGAAGGTATGAACTAAAGCTAAGTAATCTACTATCTAAATATACTCATCATGATTTTTCGACTTTACTGATGCCTCAGTCTGAATTTTTAGGTTTCATCGGGTCTGATTATCGAAGAATTCATATTAACTATTCAAAAGTGTCGAAAGATGAAGATTTTCCTAACGTGTATCACCTAAAGGGTAGTACCACAGTATACAATAATACATGTGATTTCATTGGTTCTATAACTATAGAGCAGGTTAGAGAATTCAAACATATGTATTATGGCGTGGATAGTATGTATACTCATTTAGGCATGAAGGCGCAGGGAATAATTATCGCTTCCTATAAATTTAATGAACACCCTGAGCAGCAACATGTCGGTGTTTTCGAAGGTGTGATGACTCTGTGGTGGTATCTTGATAAGGCCGGTACTCTGCATTACTATAATTTGAATCAGCAGGCCGACGATTATAAGAACAATCAATACATTGGTACGTGGCGCGAATATGGTAAAGATGCGCCGAAAGTATGCAATTGGGGAGAATATAGAATTCCATTTTCAGGTGACCTGGATTTAGGTAAAGGTGAGTTTTCTGCTAATCCAAAGTATGAGGATAAAGGCTGGTGATGGTTAATATTAATATTTTAGACTAAAGCATGGAAAGGTTTATAAAATATTATGTGAAACAGGGTATGGATCTCTGGTCATGGAGATTTATCCTCAATTACACCATGGAAAAAACTCTATTTGTGGAATTTAATCAAGTGACAAGAAATCCTATGCCCAAACATTTACAATGGATGGAAAAGCACAGCGTAAATTCCATATCAACATTTAAAATTTACAAACAGGGATCACAACAGCGATTTGAGTTGGTTCCTGTAATGAAGGAATATCTTTATCGACAATATTTTGATGATTGGAAAGATGGGCACTTCACTGATTTATCACTATTAGATAAGGAAGGAAAAGAACTGCTGACTGTAATATCCAGCAAGAATTACATAATTATGCTACTTACTGACCAAGAGTGCAAGATGTTGGAAGGTAAGGATATTAAATTTGATTGTGAGTGGTCTTCATTGGAAGATGCTGAAAAATTCTATTCAAGAAGAGATAAAAAATCAATGTGGTCGTCAGTTATAACTTTGCTCGAAATTTTCAGTGACTGAAATTAGCATTCCCTATGCTAATAAATTAAACCGCTCATTTACAGTCACTAAGATTAAATCAACAATTACTTAATGTGTTATGTGACTATTTAAAATTGAAAATTTAATATATTAGCGCCTCAAAAATTTAGAGTTACTATTTTTTAGTGAATCTGTATTTAAATTCATTCATGAAAATCTTTTATTTTTTAATTTCAATCGTTGTGCTTTGCTCATGTTCTGCTAGCAAAGTGGTGTCTCAGGTTCAATCAATCAAGTTCGGCTCAGGTGGCGGATTTACTGGTGCAGTAAATCAGTATGAGTTAGAGGCGAATGGCAGCCTTTCTGTAATTGCAAAAGGAGATACCAGCCAATTAAAAGTGGTTTCTAAAGAGCAAATGGAAAAAATCCTTTCACTTGCTGAATCAGTGAAGACCATTAAAATGAATGAACCCAAGAATATGTACCAGTTTATAGAAATCAACTATAAACAAGATGAACCTTATCGTTGGGTATGGGGGCTTGGACGACAAGATTTGCCCTCCGAGCTAAATGAGCTATTTGAAACATTAACAAACCTTACCAAATAACTATTATGAGAACAATTCTATGGTTGGCCATGATGCTTGTCGTGGGTGGGTATGTCTATGCCCAAAAACAGACACAGATCATTGATAACTTTAAAAATCGAATTCCTCACAAGAGCCGTTCATCTAATTCTGCAGTGACTACACTTCAGAGTCAGGCTGTGGATGTGCCATTAACCAGAGGTAAATTTCAAAAATTTGCCAATGTTTCTAAAATGTCAGCATCTGATATTCAGGCGTATATGCAGCTGACTAGTACAGTTACATTGAAGAGTAAGAGGAAGCAAACTGATCATTTGGGCATAACTCATGAATCTTTTCAAACTTATTATAAGGGAGTACCTGTATTGGGTTATGATATTACAACTCATGCTAAAAAAGACTTGCTTCTTCAGGGGGCTACTCCTAAAGTTGGGGAGCTTGACGTATCTCCAGCTTTAAGTAAAGAAGCCGCTAAGGGTATTGCACAGACCCATTTAAAAGTTTCGAAAATTATAAGAGAGTATCCAGTTGATTTAAAGCTTATGGAGCTCTCTAAAGGTAATTTCATCTTAGTTTATGAGGTGAGGGTAGATGCACTGGAACCATTAACTATGAAGAAAGTATTCATAGATGCCAAAACAGGTGAAGTGACAAATACTTTAGAATTAATTGCACATAATGATACTCCAGCAACAGCTAATACCTATTACAGTGGCAATCAAAATATCACAGTGGATGAAACGGATGGTATTTTTCGACTTAGAGAAAGCGGAAGGAAGATTGAAACATATAATGGTACCTATTCAACTATTGGAGATACGGAGTTTGAAGATTATTCCGATTATCAAAATACTTCATCTACTTGGGGGGAAGCTTTACATTTAAGATCATTAACAATAACACCAGTATCAGATTGGTGGGCAAATGGAGCCGACGCAGCAGGAGATTTTGCTATCCAAATACTTAACGCCAATGATGCAGTGGTTTATGTAGGTAATACCATTAGCGATGATAATAACCCTACTTTTTTTCCAGATCTAGTTCTTGATAATGGTCCTTATACTGTAGAAATTTATGATTTTGATGGGGGTGATGATTACCAGTTTGGTGGTAGCTATACCATCTCAGCTAGCGCAGGAGAAGGTAATTTCTCAGATACGGATAATTCGGGCACATTCATTATTGAATCAGATCTGAACCCCGCACTGGACGTGCATTGGGGCATGGAACTTACTTATGATTTCTATAAGGAGGTTTTTGATAGAGATAGCTATGATGGTAATGGAAGTACGATAAAGCAATTTATAAATCCACCTCTTCTTCAAAGTCAAAATGGTAGAAGCCCAAATAATGCTTTTGCTTTTCCTCCTCCTTACAATGTTATGTGTTATGGTCTGGGAGATGGCTCATT
Source organism: Fulvivirga ligni (assembly GCF_021389935.1). Classification (NCBI taxonomy): domain Bacteria; kingdom Pseudomonadati; phylum Bacteroidota; class Cytophagia; order Cytophagales; family Fulvivirgaceae; genus Fulvivirga; species Fulvivirga ligni. The sequence continues at coordinate 4,323,332 of NZ_CP089979.1, read as the reverse complement.
TATGGGACCAGTAGTGGGACTTGACGTAGAGGGACACGAATTTACCCATATGGTGATAGAGGCCAATGGTAATGGAGGCCTTGATTATCAAAGTGAATCCGGTGCTCTTAATGAGTCTTTTGCCGATATCTTTGGCGTATGCGTAGAGTTTTTCTCCGGGCATGATCCTGATTGGGTTATGGGTGAAGACATTATGATCAATGAGCCTTTTTTACGATCCATGACTAATCCCAAGGCTGGTTGGCAACCTGACACATATCATGGTGATCTTTGGGCTGATACAGATAACATTTTTATTGATAATGGGGGAGTACATACCAATAGTGGTGTACAGAACCACTGGTTTTATTTGCTAAGTGAGGGCGGAATTGGTACCAATGATAATAATGAAGATTATGATGTTCCGGGAATAGGTATAGAAAAAGCGCGAGATATAGCATATAGAAATTTGATGGAGTATTTACCGTCAGACGCCACGTACTATGATGCATATCTAGGATCTTTACAGGCTGTAGAAGATTTATATGGTAATCCTTCTAATGAATATACAGCGGTAAAAGATGCCTGGTTAGCAGTAGGTGTGGGTAACACACCTAACCTGCCTTGCGGAGGTACTACTACGCTTACCGAAAGGACCGGTACTATTACCGATGGTAGTGGTGATGCTTCTTATAGTAATAACCTCAATTGTAGGTGGCTTATTATGCCGGAGGGTGCTGAGCAAATAGTAATAGACTTTACTGAGTTTAATACTGAAAGTAATTTTGATCGAATAGAAATCTATGAAGGTCCTAACGCGGTAAGTGAAGCGTTTACGTTCGCTTGGAGTGGTGGATCGTTGCCCGGAACTGTGGTGGTCAATGGAGGTGCAGCATTAATAAAGTTTACCACCGATGAAAGTATAGTTGGGGATGGATGGTCCTTGGATTACAGCACAGTAGGCACACCTACTTGTAGTGGGGTGTCTCTATTAACGGAACCAACAGGTACTATAAGTGATGGCTCTGGTGCAGATTCTTATGGAAATAATCAGGTCTGTTTTTCCCTAATAGCTCCATCTTGTGCTACATCAGTAACATTATCTTTCACTGAATTTGATCTTGAGGAAGAGAACGATAAAGTTATCATTTTTGATGGCTATAAGGAAGATGCGCAGCAATTGGCCGAATTCTCAGGAAGTGATATTCCAGATAATGTTACTTCTAATACGGGGATTATGTTAGTGATTTTCGATTCTGACTATGCCGTCACTGAGGGTGGCTTTACGGCTAGCTACACCAGTGAGGGGAGTAGTTTCTGCTCAGGAACAACGGAGTTAACCAATGACCATGGTACCATTACAGATGGTAGTGGCGCCTCAGATTATTGTAATAGTCAGAATTGCTCATGGTTAATAGCTCCGGAAAATGCAGAGTCCGTTACTATTAATTTCTTGGAATTTGACCTAGAACCTGCATCAACAGATGGCACTATCTATGATGCTGTGAGAGTTTACGATGGACCTTCAGCGAATAGTGATCTCTTAGGAACATTTGCGGGAGATAATTTACCTCCTTCAATTACCTCGTCAGGAGGAAGCTTGTTCATAACATTTAACTCTGACCTCGAAGTTTCGGCCGATGGATGGAGTCTTGAATATACTTCAACATATCCGGAATATTGTTCGGGCACACAAACCCTTACTGCTAAAGCAGGTGAATTAAGTGATGGTAGCGGAAATGCTGATTACGGAAATAATAGCATTTGTTCTTGGCTGATAGCACCAGCCAATGGTCTCAATCCGACATTGTCATTTACTGAATTTAACCTTGAGAATGAAGATGTACTAAGAGTTTATAATGGTGAAAATACATCGGCCAACTTATTGGTTGAGCTTACAGGATCTTCATTGCCAGGTGACATTACTTCAACCACTGGCGCATTGTTTTTGGAGTTCTTAACTGATGATAAAGGTATAGAATCTGGTTGGTCCGCTAGCTACCTAACCACACCTGTTACCGGTATAGATGAAGTTTTCTTTACTAATCTTGAAGTTTTCCCTAACCCGGTGGAAGATGTTCTGAATATAAAGTGTGGCATGGTACAAGAATTATCAGTGAGTATTACTGATTTGTTAGGGCATGAATATCTTCAGAATTATAGCCTCAAAAAGGGTGATAATAAAATTGATGTAAGTCAGTTTTCAAGAGGTATTTATCTGCTTCATTTTCAGACGGATGAGGAGACTCATTTATACAAAATAGTTGTGGAATAAATTCAATATTATTCCCATGAAAAGGCATACTTCTAAAGTATGCCTTTTTTATTTATCGGCCATTGGATTCATCTAAATCGAATTAGATTGAAATTTTAATTTCTTTAAACGTAAATTGTACGTATATTGGGTGCTTATTTCAACCTTACATTATAAACCCAAGTTAAAATGAAAAAAACAGCTCATTTAATTGCGCTATGGTTGGCTATTTTTGTGGGTTCGGTTTCGGTAAAGGCACAGCAATGCTCCTTTACTAACCCGCTTTCTCCTAATAGCCACGCAGATCCTTTTGTTACCTTCCATGAAGGGTTCTACTACTACACATTTACCACAGGACTTCATGTAGAAGTTCGTAAGTCTGCCACGTTGGAAGGTATAGCAGCGGCAGAACCTATTGGTGTATGGAGATCATGGGAAGAACCAGCTATTGATGGTCCACCATGGGCACCAGAACTTCACTATCTGAACGGTAAGTGGTACATCTATACCACAGGTAAAGTGCCAGGAAGTGATGAAATGCGTGTCATCGTATTAGAGGGTGATAGCCCACAAAGCAAATTTAGGTATGTGGCTAACCTCGCTGGTGGTATTGACGCTACCATTTTGAAACATACTAACGGTCAGCTTTATATGGTGTGGATGAGAAACGAGGCTGGTTCGCTTACCAATATTACCATTGCACCTATGACCAGCCCTACATCACTTGGCCAGGGGTGGACTCAGATCTCTGAGCCCAACATCGATCTATGGTATAATTGGGAAAAGAGTCATCAGGTGTGTAACGAGGGGCCTCAGATCATCCATAGGAATGGTAAGTTTTTCCTAACATATTCTGCAAATGCCAGTTGGACAGAGCACTATTGCCTTGGCATGTTCACTTGTGATGATAAGGCCAATGTTATGGACAGAAATTCATGGGTGAAGTCACCAACCCCGATTTTTCAAAAGTCATACGAGAATGGTGTGGTAGGAGTAGGGCATGCCTCTTTTACCACTTCGCCTGATGGAAAAGAAGATTGGATACTTTTTCATGGTATGGATGATTCTAACGGTGATGGTGTCATCGAGACTGGATGGGAAAACAGACACCCTTTTGCTCAGCGTATAAGCTGGCATAGCGATGGAACGCCGAATATTGGTATTCCTCAGCCTGGAGGTGTACAAATGACTTGTGCAGGTGGCGCAGGAGAGTTTGTAAGATTACAATCAGCCAATTTTCCAGATAGATATATTCGTCACAGCGAGTCTAGAGGGAGAATAGATGCTGGTGTCAGTCCGCTTGGCGATGGACAGTTTAAAATGGTTCCTGGCTTGGCAGACCCTAACGCAGTATCCTTAGAGTCCGTTAACTATCCCGGTCATTTTCTACGCCATAGAAACGGAGAGATATGGATGGATCCTAATTATGGAGATAATCTCTATAAGAACGATGCTACCTGGTGGGTTAGACCCGGACTGTCTAACGCTGCGGGCATGTCTTTCGAATCGTATAACTTCCCTGGCAATTTTATCCGTCACAGAGGATCATTACTCTATAGTGAGAATCCTGGAGGCTTACCAGCCGATGCTACTTTCTTCAAAATTGCTACTTCGGTTAATGGAGGCTTATCCAGTGGAAATACCCTGTTAGTAGAAGCTGAAAACTATAATCTAATGAGTGGTATCCAGATTGAAGGCTGCTCAGAAGGTGGCCAGAACGTAGGGTGGATAGAAGCTGACGATTGGATGGTGTATGACGTGCTACTTCCTGTGGCGGGTACTTACACGGTAGAATATCGGGTGGCTAGCCCTAACGGTGGTGGTGTTATTGAGTTCGAAAAAGCGGGAGGAGCTCCAGACTATGGTACTATCACTGTACCTGCTACGGGTGGCTGGCAAAACTGGACCACTATATCTCATCAGGTAAATCTTCCTGCTGGTCAGCAGCAGGTGGCTATTCATGCCTTGAGCAATGGGTATAACCTAAATTGGTTTAAACTAACCCCGGTAGCTAATGCTGCTAATAATAAAATAGCTCAGCAAGATATTGAAACTGAGGGAGATCTCTCTATATATCCTAATCCTGGCAAGGATGTAGTTTATCTTAAACTACAAAATGAAGCAACTGTAAGTATTAGAGATGTTCAGGGTAAAACAGTGGTTAATCCAATAGTTTATAATTCTGAAACTGGTTTGGATATCTCTTCTTTGAATAACGGCATATACCTCGTTGTCATTGAGACGGATGATAGTCAAGTATCTCAGAAATTAGTGGTCAAAAAATAGGTTTGAATTGGTTTTAAACCCCGAATCAAAAGTTCGGGGTTTATTATTTATACTCTTATATCTGCTGCTATGATAACGCAACGGTAACATTTGCATCACCATTACTTAATTATACAGCATTAGATTTGCCACCGTCATGCATGACCCCATTATAATTTAATGTTCAACCAGGTCAGTTCTAGGTGGTGTCTACATGTGCCTTTTATTAGGTGCAATCAGTCCTGCCCGAAACTGTCCGACCTTAAAAACCAACATGAAAAATTTAAACAATTTCAAATTCAAACTGAATTATCTTTTTGGCTTATTAACCATTGGTTTAGCCCTATCATTAGGTTCTTGCCAGGAGCAGGATCAAATTGTTCCTGTAGATGTTCAAGGGCAGGTAGAAGCTGATCAGGCTGGTCCTCAAGAGGAAAATGCGCCGTGGTTAAGACAGCAGGAGAGCCTTGGTGGTCACACCATAGAAAGGCATGTGGCTAAATCAGATTCTTATTTAAGAGACAGACTTAACACAAGTAATATTAGTGCAGCTAGTACTTTCTATGAGCTAAACCAGGCAGGTCAGGTAATTGTAAACTGTATTAATGCTAACAGCAGCAAAGTAAACAGCTGGAAAAGCAGCAGCAGTACAAGATTAACCTTATACTATACTCACCATAGCAATATTGGTAAAGTATTAAAAAGAGGTGCCAGCAGCCCGGTTCCATCTAAGAAATTCTTAGCCGTACTTCAAAAGAAGTCTGGAGCTCCTAACGGATATTACCTGCTTACTTCTTACCCTAATTAATCGCAAGATTATTAATATTAAAAGCCCAAAGTGTCATTACTTTGGGCTTTCTTATTTATAAATGAATGTCAATGAATTTCGATAATAAATACCCTAAGTTATTCCAGTTTTTTGCAGGCTACTTCCCGGAGGCTGACCTGGATGGCTTCACCGATGAGGAGGTTGTAGAAAATTTTTGTGCTGATAACCCTGAAGATTTGGCCATGGCAGTTAGCAATGAATTAAAACAGCTTATAAAAGATAATGAATCATGGTCAGAGGCGCTGGAAGTGGCAAATAGATATTTTGAATCTAATGATCAAACAGAATCATGGATGCTCATGATATTGAAGCACTTAGATGAAAAAAAGTGTTAAAGAGTTATACTTCAATTGATAAAAAATCGTTTAAAATTTATGAATTGAATTTTACATTTTGACATATGGTCAAGGTGTATTAATTTTATAAATCTAAAGCCATGTGCTTAACTCTTTGACCTAAATATACATGCAAGCGTTCTCTATAGATACACGTAAATTTCACCGGTTTAAGACCATTGAAATCCTTCATCTTTCCTTTAATCTTTCGATAGCGCTTATCATATTTATAATGCTTTTGCTCCCTTTTATGTCAGGTAAAGAACTAAGCTTAACCAATATTTGGGACGTTTTATATCTCATTGGCACCGGTATTATCCTCTTCTTATGCCTTAATATTTCGCTACTGTTAATCAGGTTTATCAGACTGAGTCAGGCTGCTTACAATAAATATAGAGATATAATCATCGAAGTTAATGACAAGTACCTTGTGGTTATTGATAAAGATGACAAAAGGGAATACAGACTAGATACTACCGAGTTTCATAATTTTTTTTCCAAGCATGATAATCCGCGTCACCCATTGTTTGGTCAGGGCTATTTGAAAATTGCTGCTCAGGAACATGATGATATTACCATTCCCTCGATGATATTTGATCTATCAGTTGGTGCTTATTCCGTGAGAGATTTGTTGAAAAGCAAAACCAATTACACCGAGAGTAAAGTGAGTTACGCCACGCTCTATCAATACATCAAATAATAGTTGTTTTCAGACCCTATATTGTCTTAATGAGACATTAATCTCGATTATTTGGAGTCATATTTAATTTTCTCTGGTAAAAATTGTTAATTCGCCCTTCATTGTACATTTAATTCCATCCCTTAAAGCGGATTTTTTCTGAGTACTTGTTTTTATTATGAAAGTAGATAAGTTGTCAATTGTTATTCCTGCATATAATGAAGCAGCCACTATACACCTGATTCTGAATAAGATAAAGGATGTGCAGCTTACAAATGATGTAAAGAAGGAAATAATAATTGTAAATGATTTCTCAAAAGACCATACGGCTACTTCCATAAAAGAATATATGGATCAAAATCCAGAAATGGATATTCAGTTCTATGAGCATGAGAAAAATAAGGGGAAAGGCGCGGCACTGCATACCGGAATCAAGAAGGCCACAGGTGATTATCTAGTGATTCAGGATGCTGACCTTGAGTATGATCCTGCCGAGTATAATGATTTGCTCAATGCTGTTTTCAAAGGTGGTGCGGATGTAGTGTATGGTTCCAGATTTGTAAGTAGTAGTCCGCACCGCGTGCTCTTCTTTTGGCACACTATCGGTAATAAGTTCCTTACCTTCCTATCAAACATCTTCACTAATCTTAATCTCACGGATATGGAGACCTGCTACAAGATGTTTAGAACAGATATCATCCAAAATATAGAACTAAAAGAACAGCGCTTCGGCTTCGAGCCTGAAGTAACAGCTAAGGTGGCCAGAGTACCTAAAATCAAAATATTTGAAGTAGGTATTTCATACTATGGCAGAACCTATTACGAGGGCAAGAAAATAGGTGCTAAAGACGGTTTCAGAGCTATTTATTGTATCCTTAAATACGGCCTTTTTAGAAGGTAATTACCTAATTCCACATTTCCATATTCTGTAATTTCTTCCGTTCACTGGTTCCATTGGCTGGAATGGTAATTTCCAAATTACTGAAAATCAGTTGATTATTTCAGTGGCATATTTTTGATATGTCAGTATCCTGAGTCAATCAAATACTTTGGATATGGGAAGAATATTTACTTACTTTTTTCTTGTCGCCCTGTTTTTTTCGTTTCATAATACTCTAGGGCAAATTAACATTACCTCAGTTCCTCAGGAAGAGGTGAATATGGATGTGGAGAATGGAGACTTTCAGGTAGAGATTGAAAACCGGACTGGAAGCACAGTTTCAGGTGTGGTAATTACTATCAGCCTGCCGTCAGGAGTAAAGTATATACCTGGCAGTCTAAGTGAAGACAGCAACTTTCAAATAAGTGAACTGAATGTTAGCAACCTGTCAACGCCCACTTTTCAGGCATCAAATCTTCCGAACGAATCATCTTATTTGTTCGGTATTCAATATTCAGCGGATTGTGATGCTATTAACTTTCAGCTAGAAGGAGGTGTCTTCAGAAACGGCGTGTCAGTTTCAAGTTCAGCAGGAAGTTTCAACCATACGTCTGACGCCTACAATATCCTATATCCTGCACTTACCATAACTAGTGTCAGCCCTAAGAATCAAAATATAAATAATCAAGATACCACGGTGAGAAGCATCACTATTGTGAATGGTGGTTATGGTGGTTTGCAGGAATTTTATGTGGGTGATCAGCATCCTCAAGGTCTTGAAATACTATCAGTAAATAAGGGAAGCTTCTCTAATGGAGTAATTCATTTGACAGGCGCAGATTTCACGGCCATTGGTAATGGAGATAAGGTATTTGATAAAGATGAAAGTATTGTAATAGAGGAAACCCTATACTCTGAAACCTGTGTGGATGTAACACATACATCTACTATTGAAGCTTACTGGCAGCTAGATGGCAGTACTTGTCAAGGTTCCAGCACATATAGCAATGTGGCCGTTAATTATATCACTCCCGTAATTCAGCAGAATGCTACGCCATCTTTTAGCACCTGCTACAGTAGCGAACCCAGTGCTCAGGTGTTGGAGTTGAAAAACACCACCGCAGCTATTGCTCAAAATATTGAAGTAGATATTTTCAACTCCAGTGGAGATGGCTTTAACCCAGATATATATTCAAAGATTGATGTAGGAAGTATTACTTATAAAGTAGGCAGTGGAGGTACATTGAAAAGCATTACACCCACAGCCAGTTACAATACCAGTTCTGCTGGTTTTTATAGTTGTTTAGGAGCTAACGCCGTAGGCAAAGTAACGCTTGCTCTTCCTGATCTTTCTGCCAATGAAAGTATTTTCATTTATTGGAACACAGAGCACTGCTGCATCAACTCTTGTATAGATGCAGAACTTGGAGGATGGGAAAGCACGGTGAGGTACACTGATAATTGCGAAGAGAGCTATACAAATTCTATTGTAGGGCAAGAACCAGTTACAGCTAATATGAGTTTCTTCACAGAAACACCTGCCTTTATCTCTGACGGGGAAAAGAAGAATTTTACATTTTTAGTGTCCAGCCATGAGAATACTTATCCAACTGCCCAGGATGCATATTATGAGGTTCATTTTCAGCTGCCATCTGGTTTAGTTTACGAAGACCTTGAAGGTGATTTGACCTGGACTAGCAGTCCAAACACCTGGACACCAGCATCTATTGATTATAATGCTTCTAATGGTGATTTAATAGCGTTATATCCTTTGCCATCAAACTTTTCATTGCCTAAGACGGAGATCAATTTACAACTCAAGGCTGATTGTAGTGCACCTGGAGCTACTGCTGGCAGTAATGATATAGTGATGTCAGTATATTTCGTAGCTGACCCTTCTTGTAATGATGTTTGTAAGGTTTCGCTGGCCTGTTCGGAAACGGTGAGCACTACCTTAATTTGTCCAACTGAATGTGAAGAAGGAATGGCCTTCCAGCATTTCTCAATAGAGCGCACCAGCTTTGGTATGCCTGACAATAATGCTGATGGCTTCGCAGATACTTCGGGTAGCCTTGATGCCAGCAAAATCAAGAAGAACAGGGTGATGACCAATGACACTATTAAAGCTGTATTCAAAGGTCAAATCAGAACATCTGAAGCTAATCCTAGCTGGCAATATGGATATGCCAAGTCTACTCTGCCATTAGGAGCTTATTTAGATGTGGTTTCAGCATCAGTGAAGGTTTATGATCAAAGTACTGGTTCATTCATTACTTCAGATCAGGTCAGTGTAAAGAAGACAGCAGTGGGTGAGGTGGGAGTTTTTGATATTGACTTCAGTATACATACACTACAAGCTGGAGGAAGTTCACAGTTTGATGGTTTCCTATGGGGAAATGAAGACTCTGTGGAGGTAACAGTTTACTACACGCTGAGTGAGAATATAGGCGGAAAGATTCAAGAAGTAACGGTAAATAACGAATATTATGTGAGCGACATAGCCAACCCTACCAGCGCGGCTAACAAGTATCAATGCGGCTTTTATGATGAGAACATAACCTTTATCGGCTATTATTTTTATGTAAATAAAGGTACTTATTCCACAATATCATCATGTAGCGATTACATCACGCAATTTTTCTACTTAAGCATTGGCGATTGCTGTTCTAATTATCAGGGAGGTAATCTTTTTCCTTATGAGTACCGTAACTGGGCCTGGATAAAAGATGCTAAAGTAACTATACCTGAGGGTTACGAAGTGCTTAATATAAAACTAGAGCAATGGATTACCAAGGCGACTAATACCAGCATCAGGCAACAGATTCAAAGTATAAATCCTGATTCTGAAATCAATAATGAGCTTTATTTTAATCTGGCTCAATACTACGACATTAACGGAGGCAGTCTCACGCTAAGTGACGATGGATTTAGAGGTAGATTGTCAGTAGAAATAGCACCTACTTGTGATGTAACGGCGGGTACATATTACGATATGCCCTGGTCATTTAACTTCCAGCGGGCGAATAGATTAGATGGAGGGCAGGAAACAGGATGGATGACTTCTCAGCCCGATAAAATAAAATATGCACCAGCTTCTTTGAGGTTAACAGCACTTAATCCCAAAGAAGATGGTCTATTCAAAACAGTGACCTGGACCGTTTATGTAGAAAATACATCCTCCGGCTCTGGAGCGAACAATGCCTGGGTGCATATCAAGTCGCCTACAGGTACTATCAAGGTAGTAGAGGTTACGGATGCAGACAGTGGTACGACGCTCGTGCTATCAGGAGATATCTATCAAGTTGGAGAGATTGCAAAAGGGCAGACCAGAGCACTGAATGTCACAGCTACTTATGCGGCTTGCACACTAGAGAACATTACAGTTTATTCTGGTTATGAATGTTCAGCTTATCCAGCTGATTTCGAAAGCTTTACTTGTGGTTATACCCAGATGAATTTATCCGTAGAGCCAAAGCCTGCACAGTTTCAGGTTAGGATCAGAGACACTTTCATCGGAGAGGGATGTTCCAATGATTTGGAAGTGGAAGTTGAGGTCAGAAGTGTGAACCTGGCGGTGGTAGATAGCTTAAAAATTAATGTTATCCAACCATCAGATCAAAGTATCACTTATACAGATGCCACTAGTGAATTCCAATATAACTTAAGTCAGGCATTCAGAGATATCTCTGACCCTTCGCATGTGGTTAATACTTACACATATGATGTGGCGGCTATCGATGCCACTATAGGAGAAAATGGTCTTCCAGGTGTTCTTGATCTATCTAATAATACCTTCAAGCTGAAGTTCCATATGCAGTTAGAAAATAGCTTCCAGGCAGGTGATTACCTACTGGTCAATGTGGAAGGGCAAGCAGCTTGTGGAGCCAGCTTACCAGATATTAATCTTGCTGTTGATCCAAGTATGAAGTTCGAAAAAGATACCAACTCAGGCTTATCGACAGGTGTAACCAATAGCTGGAGTGCCAGCTGGGGTGATTATGATAATGATGGTTATGAAGATCTTTTTGTGCCTGAGTACGATGGTTCAAAGGTGAGTCACTTATATCATAATAATGGAGACGGTACTTTCACAGAAGTCACCACCGCCATCAGCAATAATAAATTAGATGCTACATCGGCCACTTGGGGCGATTATGATAATGATGGTGACCTCGATCTTTTTATCACTGGTAATGCGGGTAGCCTAAGTCAGCTATATAATAATCAGGGAGATGGTACCTTCTCACGGGTAACCAATGGTGAAATAGTACAAGGCGAAGGCTATGATCACTCAGCAAGCTGGGTAGATTACGATAATGATGGCTTTTTAGATCTTTATGTGCTGGATATTATCCAAACTAAGTACAATAGACTCTATCATAATAATGGAGATGGCACTTTTACTAAAGTCACAGGGGTAGAAATTACCAATATCATATCCAGCTCCATAGGTGGTACCTGGTCAGATTATGATAATGATGGTGACATGGATATATTCATTCCAAATAGAGATATGGAGAACTTCCTGTTCAAAAATGAAGGTAATGGACAGTTTACCAGAGTGCTTGATGGTGATATAGTGAATGAAAATCTTGGGTCAGTAGGTTCCAGCTGGGGCGATTATGATAATGACGGTGATATGGACCTTTTTGTGGCCAACCCTGGTACCAAGTATAACGCTCTTTATAACAATCAAGGGGATGGTACTTTTACTAAGATTACCACCGGACCAATAGTGACAGATAAAGGTAATACCCATGGCAGTGCCTGGACAGATTTAGATAATGATGGTGATCTGGATTTATATGTTACTAATGATGCCGGAGAAGGTAATTACTTATACATGAACAACGGTGATGGTACTTTCCAGAAACTGTATAATGACTTAACTGAGGCCACTCAAAAGTCTTTTGGGGTAGCCACGGCAGATTTTGATAATGATGGTGATCAGGACATTTTCGTTGCTAATCACTCAGGTGAACCCAACCAGTTATACATTAATTCCCGAGGTCGTTGTAATCAGTCCATCTGTTTCACTTTAATAGGAACTAATTCTAACAGAAGTGCCATTGGAGCCAAAGTGAGGGTGAGAGCAAACATCTATGGCAAAGATGTATGGCAGATGAGAGAAATTACATCGCAAACTGGTGGAGGAATCGGTTCTCAGAACTCTATGAAAGTACTATTTGGTTTAGGCGACGCTAGCCAAATAGATGAGCTTGTTGTAGAATGGCCATCAGGTATTGTACAAAGACTTTCAGGGTATTCTAATGGCACCTGTCATGAAATAGTAGAGGAGCCAGGAAGCTCTGTATGTGGTAAGGTATATTATGACTTAAATGATAATTGCGTACAAGATGCCAATGAAGTAGGTGTTCCCAACCAAAAAATAATGATCACATCTGCCGATAGAAATTATGAGCTACACACCGATAAAAATGGAGATTACAGAATCTTTCTGTCAAATGGTAGTTATCAAATTGATTACGTGGAAAATGCTAACTGGTCTTCTTGTGAGGATATGTATTCTCTACAAATCTTAGGTGAAGGGCAGGATACCTGTGATAATAATTTTGGAGCCAGCTCAGATTGTTCACTTTCTGATTTAACAATAAGTGCTGGAAACACGGTTTTACATAGAGGCTTTGAAAATGTTTATGTCATCTCATATAAGAACCTTGGGGTAGGGGTGGCTGAGAATGTGAGCATACAAGTAAATTTCCCTGATGCCATCGAAGTAAAGAGCAGCAGCATAAGCTGGAGCAGTAAGGTGAATAATGTTTATACCTGGGATATAGGATCAATGAATCCTTTTGAAGAAGGTGTAATTGAAGTGGTAAGCAGAACAGGTTTAGAATCTAATGTAGGTGAATTCTTAACAACAAATTTCACTATTGCCACCAGCAGCACAGAATGTGACGCCACTAATAATAGTTATTCTGATAACACTGAGGTTGTAGGTGCTATTGATCCTAATGACATATTGGTTTCTGATGTGAAAATCAACAGATTGGATAGACCATTAACCTATGTCATTCGTTTCCAAAACATAGGAAGTTATCATGCCACTTTTGTGAAAATTCAGGATCATATTAGCAATAATCTTGATCTAAGCACTATGAAGGTGGTGGGAAGCAGTCATGATATCACTGAGATTAAAACTGTAGGCAGAAATATTACCTGGTTCTTTAATAACATTAATTTACCAGATAGTACTTCAGATAATGCTGGAAGTCAGGGGTTTGTGAAATATGAGATACATCCATCTCAGAACCTGGTACATGGAGATACTATTTTCAATGATGCAAGCATTGTTTTTGATTATGAAGCGCCATTGATAACGAATACAGTTCACACGGTATATCATAATCCGGCTAAAAGGATAATTAATGTCTATCCTAATCCGGTAAGCTCCCATGAAACAGTCATTCATTTTGAAGGAGACATGACTTACCCATATGATCTTACAATATACAATAGTCTTGGTGTGAAGTTAGTACAAATGAAAGGGGTAGATGATTATAAGGTAAACTTACAATCCGCCAATCTACAACCAGGTTCATATGTATATCAGCTTCATGATCAATATGGTTATTTAATGACCACCGGAAGATTAGTAGTATACTAGTCAACCCTTTATAACTATATGCAGAGGGCCCATGATTAAGATCATGGGTCTTTTTTTTTGCCGTTTTTACCCCGTGTTATAGGTGAAATTGACCATAGTATGCAGAGTAATTTTATTTTACCTTTGATATAAATCAACAACCTGGAAAATGAGCAAATTAAAACTACAAGTACAAATTTCAATAGATGGTTTCATGGGCGGACCCAATGGAGAATTGGATTGGATGAACATGGATTGGAGTGATGACATTAAGGAATATGTGACAGCACTCACTGAACCAGTAGAGTGTATGGTATTAGGTAGAAAGCTAGCGGAAGGTTTTATTCCATACTGGTCGTCGCAACCTACTGAAGAAGGTGCAGAGAAAATTAACAATACTCACAAGGTGGTCTTCTCAAAAACACTCGAGAAAAGTCCTTGGGACAAAACCACCATTGCCTCTGGAGATTTGGTTGAAGAAATAAATAAGCTGAAAGCTGAAGCCGAGGGAGATTTAATAGCCTATGGCGGATCTGAATTTGTATCCTCACTAATTCAGGAAAACCTTATAGATGAATATCACTTGTTTATTAATCCGGCAGCGATTGGAAAAGGCTTGCCTTTATTTGGTAAGCTGGGAGCTAATGCACAATTAAAGTTAATTGAAAACAAGCAGTTTGAATGCGGAATTATCTTGGCTCACTATCTGCCTTTAGTGTAATTTAGTTAAGCCGCTTTAGAAATACGTATACATTTCTAAAGCGGCTTTTAAATCTTATTTACCATTGATCTCAGCAATAAGATTTTCGTTATTCTTTACATAACCAAAATCACCTTGTGGGCTTTCTTTTGCTAATTTCATTGACTCTTGAGCTGTCTTAATAGCTTCTTTCTTCTTTCCTTGTTTTGCTAATATTTTAGCTTTGTTGTGCATTAACCAAAATGCCTTAGGGTTAGCAGCGATAGCTTTGTCCATCCATGCAGCAGCTTGATCAAGATCTTTACCGCTTTCATAATAATATGTAGCAGCACTAGCATATAAGTTAGGATTTACTTCACCAGTAGCGTCAGTAATTTGGCTTTTAATCTGAGCCATTACTTTGCTATCTATTTCTACTTCTAACGGAATCGAAACTAAAGTCTTCTCCCATATAATGTCAAGGTTGGCAGAATTATTAGTAAGATCAGTAAGGTCCATTGTAAAAGTTTCCACTGGCTCTGTCAATTTCTTAGCAGGTACAGTAAATCTTACTAAATCTTCATCTTGATTGTAATTACCAGCACCCCATAGAGAAGTATTTTTGTGAACAATTACAGTCCATTCTTTTTCTCCAGGTATGGTGTAAAGTGCATATGTTCCTGCAGGCACGTCTTTACCTCCAAATTTCACAGCGTCACCAAAGGTAATTTTAGTAGATGCGTTTGCTCCTGTTCTCCATATTTCGCCGTAAGGCAATAAATCTCCAAATACTTTTCTTCCTTTTAATCCTGGACGAGAGTAAACTATTTCTACTTCAGTTAATCCTACTGTTTGCTTTAATGTAGCTGTAGGGCTAGGTTGTGGAATGTTGATTTGGGCATAAGCACCGATGCTCGTGATCAAAACCAGAGCAGTTAGTAATAAGTTTTTCATTGTGTTGTGTTTTAGTTGTTAGTCCACGATATACCGAAGTAGAACTGCGAAGCTCTGCAATGTCTACCATGCAATATTTCATGGGTTTTAAAGTTGATTATTTTGACTAACGAAAAACGGATTTTTTTGTTAATGTATCGATATGAAATTGAAGAAATCATTTTTTGAACATGATGTAGTTACAGAAGTGGCGAGGAATCTAATAGGGAAAAAGCTTTGTACTAACATCAATCAAGAATATTGTGCTGGGATAATCGTTGAGACAGAAGCATACTCACACCTGGAGAAGGCATGCCACGCTTTTATGAGTAGGAGAACGCAGCGTACTGACACTCTCTTTATGGACGGAGGTACTAATTATGTATATCTATGCTATGGCATCCATAAGTTGTTTAATATAGTGACTAACAAGGAGGGGACAGCGGAAGCTGTGCTGATTAGGGCTGTGGAACCTGTGGAGGGAGTGGAGGTAATGATGAAAAGAAGGGGGACCTCCAAGTTCGACGCCAATCTGACATCTGGTCCCGGAAAACTAACTCAAGCTATGGGTATAGATCTTACTCATAACAAAACAGATCTGGACAGTGATGAAATATGGATAGAACCTGGTGATAAGGTTACTAACGATATGATTGAGACAAGTCCCAGAATTGGTGTAAGTTATGCATTGGAAGATGCTTTATTGCCTTGGCGGTACACCCTGAAAAATAATAAATGGGTGAGTAAGGGGAATAATAAATACGATTTTAAATTGAATAGTTGATGTACTATATTTGCCACGATGAATAAGATTATCTGCCCCGTCGATTTTTCAGAAACCTCTCTGAACGCACTAGAATATGCTGTTGCTATTGGCAGGAAATTCCGTTCTACAATTACCCTATTACATGTTTTTACTGAGTCTGATTTTAATAAGATTTTGGATGAAGAGTCCTTAAAGAAATCTTTTAAAGAAAGGCTAAGTATGGCAGAAGCTAAGCTCAAAGGCTTGACAGATACGATAAACGCTGATTATCAGCAAGATAAGGTGCAGTGTGATTATCAGCTGGAGTTAGGCGATTTAGTAGGCACTATTTTGGAATCTATTAAAAATGGTGGCTATGATTTATGCGTAATGGGTACTACCGGAATAAGCAAAGCAACAGAAGTTATGTGGGGCAGTAATACGGAAGATGTAATAGAAAAGGCTAAAATACCTGTTCTATGTGTTCCTGATGAAGCCACATTTAATGGTTTTTCCCGATTAGTGTATGCTTCAGATTTTATGAAGGAAGATAAGATGGCTATACAGTCTGTAATATCTTTTGCAACCATATTTGATGCTAGAATAAGTGTACTCCATATTAACACTGGCAACAGCGATAAGGAATACAAAGAGTTTATCGACGATTTAAAGAGTTTTATCCAGTATCATAAAATAAACTTCGTGAATAAGGAGTTTAAAGATGAGATAGGCCTTGGAATTCAGGAGTTTATGCAGACCGACAATAGCGATCTGCTGGTAGTATTTAAAAAGCAAAGAAGTCTTGTGGGAAGCATTTTTCATAAAAGTATTACTAAAACATTATCACATTCGTCAGATAGACCATTGCTGGTTTTGAAGTTGGCCTAATGGTTCCCATTAATTTTTATTGAAATAATATGACATTTAAATATGGCGCTCTTACCGTACTATTTTTTATAAGTATGGCTGCCGGAGCTCAAAATACTGATAGAATTTTATCTAAAGTAAACTCTCAATATGATGAGATTAACCCTGTCTTGTCACCAGATGGACAGCATCTTTACTTTACACGAAAAAACCATCCACAGAATGTAGGTGGAGTAAGAGATGGAGGTGATATATGGGTAAGCCACCTTACCGCAGACCACCAATGGTCTGAGGCAGAGAATGTTAAAGAACTGAATACTCGAAACTGGAATGGTGTGGTTGGCTTTACTGATAACGGTAATACTATCATCTTGCATAATCATTATAAGGAGGAGGATGGCCTTGTGAAAACACAGGGAATAGCCCAGGCTACTAAAAGTAAGAAGGGGTGGTCAGCACCGGAGGATATTCAGATTCCTTATTTTAAAAACCTTTCATCTAACCATGGTGGTTATATTTCAGAAGATGGTAAAGTACTCATTTTGTCCATGGAATCTTACGGAACCAAGGGTGGAGAAGATATTTACGTATGTGTAAAAGGACCAGATGGAAAATGGGGTGATCCTAAGAACCTGGGTTCAACCATCAATACTAAATTCCAGGAATTCACGCCATTTTTATCGGATGATACAAAAACCTTATATTTTGCTTCCAACGGCCTTTCAGGAAAGGGGAGCAGCGATATTTTCGTTTCAGAACGACTGGATGATAGCTGGAGAAATTGGTCTACACCAAAAGGACTAGCAACCATAAACACGAAAGGAAGAGAAACAGGATACCGTGCTTATGAGCAATTTGCTCTGTATGCATCTACCACTAGCAGTGATGGATACAGCGATATAAGATTCTACACAGAAAAGCCAATTGATTCTATCATGGTGGCCGAGGAGGTTGAGCCTGTTGAGGAGGTAGAAGAAAGTATTGAAATTGAGGAGGTAGCTGTGGCACCAGAAACTAATCCTAATCAGGTGACTATGTACGGTAAAGTGCTGGATGCAGAAAGTAGCCAGTCAATCAACGCCATAGTGACTGTTTCAGGACAAGATGGAGCCTTCAAGAAGGAGGTGACAACAGCTCCAAATAATGGCTACTATTCATTAGCCATAGCGGCATCTGGTAAATATGAAATAAGAATTGATGCTCCTGGCTACATCAGTCAGAGACAATCTTTGGAGGCAAATACCTCTGAAATGAAGCTTTTGGAGATGAACTTTGATCTGCAGCCTATTTCTGTGGGAGCCACGGTAAAGCTTGAAAATGTTCTTTTCGAGCAGTCTAAGCCTACTATTTTAGAGAGCTCTTACCAAGAACTTGACTTGGTGGTTGATCTTATGAAGCAAAACCCTGATATGAAGATCAGATTAGAAGGACATACAGATAACAGAGGTATTCCTAAGTATAATCTGAAACTGTCTAAAAGTAGAGTCGAAGCGGTGAAGGAGTATTTAGTAGATCATGGAATTGCTTCAAAGCGTATTTCTGGTAAAGGTTACGGAGGCACCAAGCCTATTGCTAACAACGATGATCCTATGACTAGAAAACTTAATAGAAGGGTGGAGTTTACAATTCTCAGGAAATAAAATCATAAAAGTTATATCCAAAGAAGTGATTTAATGGCTGCTTTGGATATAACTTCTAAATCAGTCCTTTCGTCTCCAAGGCATCTTTTATCTGCTGATGGCTATTCCAGAAAGTGCTTTCTATCTTCTTCATCAGCTTTTTATAGCGAGGTAGTTTTTTCAAGTCATCAACTACCGGATCTACATCCATTAATAGAATCCAAAATTGGAAATCCTTTTGGTTAGAGAAGTTCTCTAAATGGTCTAAAGCTTTTTGCTCATCATTTTTATAAGCATAGTAAACCGATAAGTACAGGTCTTTGTACATGGTCTGATCATTCTGAGCATATTTCAGAAAGCGATCAGAAAATTCTTTCGCCTTATCCGGCATACCCAATTTTTCATAAATCACAGCCAGATTAAGATCTTGGTTGTTATAGATATCCAGGTGCTGTGATTCTTTTAGTTGAAGGTATCGATCATAGTAAACATTGGCGCTGTCGTAATCACGCATGTAATAATAGAGCTTGCCTATTTCTTGGGTGATGTCCATTCGAGTGGTGTCTTTATTTAACTCTTTTATAAGAGCCGCTTTTGCTTTAGGTGCATCTTTATCCTTAGCAAAATGGATGTACACCTTGATGTAGGCATAAGGGTTTTCAGGATAATAAGCCAAAGATTTATTAATGTACTCCAGGGATTCATCGAAAAATCCGCTCTGTAATAAGGCATTACTAAGGTGGAGGTATACGAAACTGGTTGTTATAGAGTCTTTGCTTCCAATATCCAATTGAACACCTCTCAGTGCATATTCCAGGTATTTTGAGGTGTTAGGCATGTGGCTGGTATAGAAGTCACTTAGAAAGTTGATGATGGTGACGGAGTTAGGATTGTACTCCAGTGCCTTTTCAAGATAGGTTACTGCCTGACGATATTGCTTGCTTTGCATGTAGAACATTCCTTTGGCTAACAAGCTTTCAGATGACTTGGCATCATATAAAAAGGCCTTATCCGCGCTTTCCCCCAGTTCTTTCACATACTTTGGATTGTCTTTATAAATGTCCAAATAATAATAGGCCATGGCCTGGTTAGCGTAAGCTCTTGAAAACTCCGGATCCAGCTTAATGGCCTGGTCAAATAATTCAACAGCCTTTCTTAAATCAGCATCCTGATAGGTATAGAAAAGGTCTTTCCCTTTTAGAAATAAATCATATGCCTCAAGATTGTCTGTTGGTATCTGCTCTATTCTTTGTTGCTCTTCCGGAGTGATGATGGCCTCAATTTCCTTCGCTATATTTTGAGCAATCTCCTGTTGGAGTTTAAAAATATCCCCTGATTCTCTTCTGTATTGTTTGCCCCACACATGACGATCCGTAGCCCCCTCAATTAGCTGAATATTAAGCAGGATATTGTCTCCAATCTTTTGTCCGCTGCCTTCTATGATGTAGCTTACTTGTAATTCTTCTGCTATTTCAGGTGCTGTTTTGTTGGTGTTTCTATATTTCTCAGATGAGGTCCTGCTGATTACCTTCAAGTCTTTAATCTTCTGAAGATCATTTAAAGTAGACTCCATCAGTCCGTTAACCAAGTAAACATTAGTGGAGTCGTTACTATCATTCTTAAAAGGAAGTACGGCAATTGATTTTTCCAGTTGTTGGGGCTCAGGTGGAGGTAAATCTTTTGTATAAAAAGCAAAATACCCTACAGCTAATAAGCAGAGGATAAGAGTAGCAACGGCCACACTTCTAGCTGTCTTTTTCTTGGGGTTTTTCTCAAAAGTGGTGATTGGCTTTTCAGGATTTTCCGTTAAAGGTTCAGATGTTTTCTTTCCCACTTCACCGGGCGGATATCCGAAATGCTCCCTAAAACATTTTATGAAATAGGATGTACTACTAAAGCCCACCTGATAGGATACTTCCGATACGTTATGCTGGTTTTCTTCGAGCAATCGCATAGCATGCTCTAATCGTATTTGCCGAATATATTGACTAACTGAAAGCTCCAACTCTTTCTTTACTCGCCTAAGTAAGTTAGAACGACTCATGTTCATGGCGTCAGCAAGTTCGGATACTCCAAACTGTTCATCAGACAGATTTAACTCAATCTTATTTCTGAGTTCTGCTAAGAAATTATCGGCCATATAAGTAGTTCTTTTCTCAATGTTTATCCCAATTCAAATTGTCTTCTTGTGACTTGAAAGAAAGTGAATATAAACGGCAATTTATGGATATCTGCATCATAATTTATATAGATGAGTCATAATTTATACCCTCTGAGCTAAAATTGATGCTTTTGTGACTTTATGTGATAAGCCTTCCGCAGCGTGTCCAGCTACCTTTACATCATCAAAATTTAACAAACGAAGCCATTCAATAATGCTTCAATTATTAAGAATCATATAACTAACATTAACATTATGAAAAAGCAAAATTCACTTAGCTATTTAATCTTTATGATGGTATTTGCCATTGCTGCTTGTAATCCTTCAAAGGAGAAAGCACAAGGTGTAAGCAACACCACAGAAGCTCCTTCGGTCGATATTCACACTGCTGTAATATCTGGCAATACGGAAGCTGTGAAGCAGCATATAAAAGCTGGTACTGATCTAAATCAGGCTGAGCCTATGGGCGGATCAAGCCCTTTAATTTCGGCTGCTGTATTTAATAAGCCAGAGATTTTTAAATTATTGCTGGATGCTGGTGTGGACATCGATTTTCAAAATAACGATGGATCTACTGCCCTTCATTCTGCAGCATACTTTTGTCATCCGGAATTAGTAAAGATGTTATTAGATAAAGGCGCTGACAAAACCATCAGAAATAAATATGGTGTTACCGCTTATGAAACTGTGGCAGGACCATACAGTGAGGCAGAGCAAGGTTATAAAATGATGGCTGACATGTTGGCTCCGGTTGGCCTAAAGCTTGATTTCGAAAGAATAGAAAAAACAAGGCCACAGGTAGCCAAAATGTTAATCTAATAATTATGGACAACAGAAGGTTAGACATTGATTGGCTGAGAGTGATTGCCATCGGCCTACTTCTTATATATCATGTAGCCATTGGTTTTCAGCCATGGGGCATTATGATAGGCTTCATTACCTCCAAAGAGTCGTGGCAGGCTCTTTGGGTGCCTATGTCATTATTGAATGTATGGCGCATTCCATTACTCTTTTTTGTGTCAGGAATGGGCGTATATTTTGCTTTGAGAAAAAGAGACTGGAAACAACTGATAGGAGAGAGGACTTTGAGAATATTCGTTCCCTTCTTGTTTGGCGCATTATGTTTGGTTCCTATTCATTGGTATATCTGGCAGAACTATTATGGTTACACAGTTTCCTATAACCCTAACCCTGGTCATCTGTGGTTTCTAGCCAATATTTTCATCTATGTATTGGTGTTGTCTCCTTTGTTTATATACATCAAGAATAACGCTGAAAGTGCCATAGTTTCAATCATTAAAAAAGGTTTTAGCAGTATCATCGGTGTGCTGGTAATGATGTTAACCTTTATTGTTGAAGTGCTGCTGGTTCAGCCTAGTCCATTTGAATTATACGCCATGACGTGGCATGGCTTCTTTCTAGGTTTTCTAGCCTTTTTCTTTGGTTTTTGTTTTGTGCTGGCAGGCACACCGTTCTTACAAATGATTTCTAAATGGAAATGGGCGTTTTTGGCTTTGGCAATTGCACTGTTTGTTTACAGACTACCAAAAATAGCGGGAATGAACTATCTACTATCCATTGAATCTAATTTGTGGGTTCTGGCGCTGTTGGCTTTCGGAAATAAGTACTTAAATAAAGATATACCAGCGCTAAAATATTTAGGTCAGGCGGCCTATCCCGTTTATATTTTACACATGATATTTCTTTACATGGCTTCTAATATCATTTTCCCTTTGGAGATTAATATAGTAGTGAAGTTCTTCATGGTATTGATTTTTACGTTTGCAGGTTGCTTTCTTTCATTTGAAGTGATAAGAAGAGTTAACCTACTAAGGCCATTATTTGGTATGAAGATGAAAAAGAGGGAGGAGCCAAGGCTTGTACAATCTGTTGAATAAAAAAAGGTCTCTCATCAATGAGAGACCTTTCCTTTATATCTTAATTGTAATTACTTACAAGTAGTAGAGTATTCGTAAATGAATTTTTCAAATTCAGACCATTTAGGATCTGCATTATATTTAGCTACTAAATCAGGGCAATCAGAGAATAGCTCAGCCATTTCTTTTTTGTAGTCCTTTTTAGTGATTTTTTTAGCTACTTCTTCACCTTCTTTTTTGATGTAGTAAGACTTGTCTAGACCACCAGCCAATGTCATTCCACCTACACCTACACCTACAGATTCTTTTGCATAAGGATCATTATAAACCTTAATTTTACCACTGAAAGTAGGGTTTACAATCTGTAGCATACAATTCACTGTTTTTTTCTTAATCTGAACTTTAGAAGATTCCATGTATAAATAACCGTCTTGTAAGTGCTCAGAAGAAAGTTCGTTATCTCTAATCTTAGTCAAATCGGTTGCCGCATCCATCTTGGCTGAAAGTTTGGCCAGATTAGATGGTGGTATGTACATATGGTCAATTTGCTCAGGGTTAATTTTTTCTTTCTTACCTGTTTCAGCATTAACGAATTTAATATCGTCAATAAGTCCTTTTTTGAAAGATAGGTTTTTCAACGTTCCTTCTAATTCCTTACCGTCCTTTAGAGTAATGTAAGTAGTTTTCTTTCCAGAAAAACCATTGAAACCGGGAGAGAATGTTTGAGCCTGAGCTACAAATACCCCCATAGCAAGGGCAGCGGTCAGTAAAAATTTGTTTTTCATCTTTAATAATTAAGTTAAAAAATAGTATGTGTTAATAGATGCTAGGTAAGATATAAAAACTTTTTAAAAACAGTGCTTAGAATGTAATAAATTGTTTGTTAAATCATGTTAGGGTAATCTTACCTTTATAAACTTAAAATTTTTACTGAATACGTGTGAATTTGTAGAGGTAACTAATTAATAATTAATACCCTAGGGCGGTATCATCACCGCGAAAATCAGCGCCACCTTCCAGCTTGCCGTCAGGTAGCACTAGAATAGCATCTACTCTACCTATACTACCTCTTTCTTCGATCACATAGCCCATTTCCTGCAGTTGTTCCTGAGACCTATTGTCAATGGCATTTTTCTCAATGAACAAATTATCAGGAAGCCACTGATCATGAAAACGAGCCGCATTAACCGCTCCCTGCATGCTCATGTCA
This sequence comes from Fulvivirga ligni, assembly GCF_021389935.1. Lineage (NCBI taxonomy): Bacteria > Pseudomonadati > Bacteroidota > Cytophagia > Cytophagales > Fulvivirgaceae > Fulvivirga > Fulvivirga ligni. The sequence goes on along the minus strand of NZ_CP089979.1, from coordinate 4,299,413 downwards.
TACTCAACCACATTGATAATGGTCTGAAATACAGAGGTTATGATGGTACTTCCACCTGGGGTGCCTACTACCATATATAGTTTATTATTCTTTTCTACGATAGTTGGAGTCATGCTGCTTAACATTCTTTTAAAAGGGGCTATGGCATTGGCCTCTCCGCCAATAAGTCCGAACATATTCGGTACACCTGGCTTGGAGCTGAAGTCATCCATTTCATTATTAAGGAAAAAGCCTGCACCTGCCACTCTTACTTTTGAACCAAAACCTCCGTTTAAGGTGGTGGTCACTGATACAGCATTTCCTTCAGCATCTACCACAGAAAAGTGAGTGGTCTCCTCACTTTCATAATAGGAAAAGTCGCCTGCCGCTATTTCATCACTTGGTGTAGACTGGTCTGCTTTAACATCTTTTAATCGATCCTTTAAATATTCCTTGTTCAACAGCTCCTTTTGAGGTACTAAATAATAATCAGGATCACCAAGGTGTTTTGCTCTGTCAGCATAAACTCTCTTTTCAGCTTCAGCCATATAATGGATGGCTTTAGCGCTGTGAAAGCCCCATTTTTTCAAAGGTAAATCTTCCACCATAGTCATTAATTGCATAAGAGCGATGCCTCCGCTGGAGGGTGGCGGCATAGAAATAATTTTATAATCTTTATAGGTGCCCGTTATAGGAGTTCTCCATGTAGAATGGTAATTGTTTAAATCCTCTGCAGTTATAATTCCGCCGCCGCGGTACATTTCAGCTAATAGTAGCTGAGCTGTTTCTCCAGAATAAAAACCGTCCCGTTTGTTATCCCGAATCCGTGTTAATGTCTTGGCAAGGTCAGGCCATTTAATGGAGTCACCTTCTTTCCATTGGTCTGAGATCCAGCCTTGTTCTGTGGTAATGTTCTGAGCTAGGAAGTGGCTGTAATTTCTATTAAGGCTAACGGCTTCATTTTTAGTTAGAAGAAAGCCGTTTTGTGCCAGATCGATGGCTGGTTGCACGAGCTTTTCCCATGCCATGGATCCATATTTCTCATGTGCTTGCACCATGCCATCCACTGAACCTGGTATGCCTACTGCCAGATGCCCTAAAGTGCTCAGGTTTTCTACTACTTCACCATTGCTATCCAGATACATATCTTTATGAGATGCCAGGGGAGCGGCTTCTCTGAAATCCAAAGCATCAGTTTCTCCATCTTTAGATCGATAAACCAAAAAACCACCACCGCCGATGTTACCCGCTTCAGGGAATACTACGGCCAAAGCAAACTGAACTGCAATAGCAGCATCAATGGCATTTCCTCCGTCATGCATAATTTTTACTCCCACCTCTGTGGCTAGCGGGTGAGCACTTACCACCATGGCACTATCTGCAATGGTTCCTTTTTCTACTAATTTTTGAGATGTTTCCGGAGTGGTACAAGCTACAACTGCAGCTATAACAAAGAAGGTAAAGAGTTTTGAATACATGTCAATGGGTTGATCAATTGGCCTAATATAGATGATTAGAAGTGGAAAATATAAAATATGATGCCATTTATAAATATTATCACTTATATTGTTCAGCAATTACAAATTTTATGGAAGTAGGCCTCAGAGAACGTAAGTCGGCTAAAATTAAATTAGACATTTTAATTTCATCTAAACAGCTGGTGGGTAAAAACTCATTTGAAGAACTGTTTGTAGATGATATATGTGAAAAGGCTGGTATCTCCAAGGTGACATTCTTTAAATACTTTCCACAGAAGGACGATGTCTTACTTTACTACTTGCGTATTTGGTGCCTTGATCGGGCCATCGACTTGCATCATAATCCAAAGGAAGGTATAGCCGGAATCTATTTTCTGTTTGATAAAATGGCCGAAACCATTGAGAAAAACCCTGGTTTGATCTTAAACTTAATCAGCTATTTTACCAGCCTTAAAAGACCGCCATCACCTTTTCCATTAAAGCCTGTAGAGAGAGAAATCTTGTATCCAAATGAAAAGGATATTAAGAAAATTGAGATTCTCTCCATCCCTCAGATGATGGAGAAATTCCTTTTGGAAGCCATTTTCAAGAAAGAGATCACCACTATTAGTGATACTGCAGATTTGGCAAATCTATTTGTGTCTCTCATGTACGGATCCATCGTAAGATCACACATGGCACAGATACAGCCTTTGAAAATGTTCTTCAGAAAGAATATAGATACTTTACTGCGAGGCTTGAATTAGTCTTTGTTAGAGAAGAAAATTCCTTTTACGTATTTACCAAATGCCTTTCTTTCTTCCTTATCGGAAAGTAAAGATTTCACTTGATCTAAATACCCACCAAAAGTCAGTTTTTGATCGCTTGCTTTTACTTCAATGGTGGTCTCTTTCTGGGTGGCAGGTGCCTTTGGCTTATCGCTGACTTGCTGTTTGTCAGCAGCAGGTTTTTTATTAGGGTCCAGATCATCAGCTTTTTGAAAAGATGCTTTGGACTTTTCTATATACCCTAACTTCTCTTCTATAAGGCCTTTGTTATTAAAGGCAATGGCATCTTCCGGGTCTAGAGCAATAGTTTTGTCGTAGTCTTCTAATGCACCTTTTAAATCACCAGACTTTTCTCTGATGTAGGCTCTGCTGGAATATCTGAAGGGTTTATTAGGCTCTAGCTCTACGGCTTTATCTAAATCTGCTATGGCTAGTTCATTATTTCCATTGAGATGGAAAGCTACGGCTCTTTCGCTATAGAAGAAGGCATTACTATCATTTTGGGCAATTAGATCATTAAAGTCATTAATGGCTTGCTCTAATTTCTGTAAGCGCACATAACTTTTAGCTCGGCTGTAAAGTGCTTGAGGGTGAGACGATTGTAAGGAAAGTGCTACACTGTATTTCTCCACGGCTTTAGAATACTCTCCAGCCTTATCAAGTTCTATCCCTTCATTAATGTATTCCTGTGCTGTCTGGCTCATTGATCACTTGCTCTGTTTGTGTAGAATCAGAAACTATAGGTTCTTCTTCCTTATTCTTTTTAATCTTTGGAGGTTTAGATTTAGCAGGTTTCACTGTTGGGCTTTGTTTCAGGATTTTCACCTTTACATACTTCACTCTCTTCCTCTTTTTATCATTCTTTCTATCAAAAAACCGATGTCTGTTTACAGGCTTTACATGCTTCACGGTGATATACTTGGCATTATTACAGCCAAGCAGCATGAAAAAGCAAAGGGTTAGTATGTAAAAAAGTTTTTTCAAGTGCATATCCAACAGAACGCAAAATAGCCTGTTTTTATTGACAATAGAAAATGCTTTCTCTTCTAAGTGTTTATATAATCTATATTCGGTATTAAAAAAGTACCCTAAATAGAGAACAATTTAGCTTTTCAATCCTTTCTAAGGTGATATGTGAATGACAGGCAAAAAAATATTTGAATCATTCATTTTATGCAATTATTCAACTAAACTAATCATTATGAAAAAGTTAAAAAGAAGTTTTTGGATCGCGGGTGTCGCTTTTGCCGCAGTAGCTTGTAATCCTGGAAATAAAGAGGCTAATGATCAGGATGCTGAAGATACTACTATGATGGAAGAAGAAGTAGTAACAGAGTCTGATATGGAAGAGATGAAAACAGCTACAGCTGAAATCAGTGCTAAATCAGGTAGTGAACTGGCGGGTACTGCCAAATTCACCCAGACTGAAAATGGTGTAGAGTTTGAAATTATGCTTGAGAATGCTACGCCAGGTGAGCACGCTGTGCATATTCATGAAACTGGAGATTGTAGCGCGCCAGATGGTAAATCTGCTGGAGGTCATTGGAATCCAACAGGTGTTGAGCACGGGAAAAGAGGTTCTGGTCAATTTCACAAAGGTGATATAGGAAACATCACTATTGGTGAGGATGGAACAGGAACTCTTACAATAACCGCTGAAGACTGGACCATTGGTGGTGCAGATGATTCTAATGTGGTAGGTCATGCTATCATAGTTCATGCAGGACCAGATGATTTTACTTCTCAGCCTGCAGGCGCCGCTGGTGACAGAATAGGTTGCGCATTAATTAATGCTGATCAATAAGAATGAAACTGGCAGAATCATTACCTGATTCTCTGCAACAGTTCTTTATTAATATTGCCGGAATAGGTCGCTACACAGCGAAGTTTTTCCGGCAAATTTTTAGGGGTAGACTTGAAATCAGAGAAATATTCAACCAAGCTTACAAACTAGGGTATCAATCACTGTTTTTAGTAAGCGTTACAGGTTTTATCATTGGAATGGTAATGACACTGCAAACTAAGCCCACCTTAGAACAATTTGGAGCTGAAAGCTGGTTGCCAGCTATGGTTTCAATATCTATCATAAGAGAAATAGGGCCTGTGCTTACAGCACTAATTTGTGCCGGTAAAGTGGGGTCAGGAATAGGAGCGGAACTAGGCTCCATGAAGGTTACAGAGCAAATAGATGCTATGACTGTGTCTGGTGCTAATTCCTTTAATTATTTAGTGGTAACTCGTGTCATTGCCACTACCATCATGGTTCCTATCCTCGTGTTTTATGCAGATGGTATTTCACTCATCGGTTCCTACGTAGGTGTGAATTTAGAAGGGGATGTCAGCGTACAGTTATTCTATAATCAATCATTAGGTGCTCTGATATTCAGTGATATTATACCGGCGGTAGCCAAGACTTTTCTTTTTGGTTTTGCTATTGGAATTGTGGGCTGTCATGAGGGAGTAAATGCCTCCAATGGAACGTCGGGCGTGGGTAACGCAGCAAATAGGGCCGTCGTAGTATCCTCAATGTTCATCTTCGTGATAGACCTTGTGGCTGTTCAAATCACTCAGTTATTTATCTAATTATGGATGAAAAGGAGCTGGTAATTGACATCAAAGAGCTAAAGAAATCTTTTGGAGATACTGAAGTACTAAAAGGTATAGATCTGGAATTACACAAAGGTGAAAATCTGGTGATTCTCGGAAAGAGTGGTGCAGGTAAATCAGTATTGATTAAGTGCATCGTAAAACTGGAAGAACCTTCGGAAGGTGAACTCAAGGTTTTTGATGAAGATATTTTGACTCTTAGAAAAGAGCAGGAACTCAATGAATATAGGCGAAGAGTTGGGTTTCTTTTTCAAGGTGGAGCACTCTATGATGCCATGACAGTGGAAGAAAATCTGAGATTTCCATTGGATAGATTGCCTGATAAACTTACGGAAGAGGAGATTCAAGAGCGAATAGATGAGGCATTAGAAAATGTAGGGTTGGAAGATACTCGTAAAAAAATGCCATCTGAGCTCTCAGGAGGTATGAGAAAGAGGATAGCGCTAGCCCGCACTCTTATTCTAAGGCCTGAGATTATGTTATATGATGAACCAACCACAGGTCTGGATCCTTCTACCTCAAAAGAGATAAGTCATTTAATACTGGAGATGCAGCAGAAATATGAGATGTCATCCATCATAATCACTCATGATATGAAATGTGCTCAGATCACGGCGAACCGAATGAAGGTAGTAAAGGAAGGTAGATTTGCTTATGAAGGAAGTTTTGAAGAGCTCCAGTCTGAAGACGATCCCTGGCTAAAAGACTTTTTTGATTAAAACGTAACCATTTGGAAATGGAAAATAAAACAAGAAAAGATGTTGTATTAGGAATATTTATATTCTTTGGATTGCTCTTGTTTATGGGCATGATCTATTACATAGGTAGCCAGCAGCAACTGTTTGGTAATAAGGTGACTATATCAGCTACATTCAGAAATGTTAGTGGTCTTCAGCCTGGTAACAACATCCGTTTTTCAGGTATCAAAGTAGGTACTGTGAAAGATATTGAGATAGTGAGTGACAGCACCGTGCGAGCGGTACTTCTGATCAATAAAAACGCTAGCCAGTTCATTAAACAAGATGCCTATGCCTCTATAGTTTCTGATGGTTTAATGGGTAATAAGATCGTAAGTATTTCGGCGGGTAGTTCCAGTGGTAAAAGCATTGCCAAAGGTGATGAATTAAGAACTAAGGAGCCTGTTAGTATTGATGATGTAGTGGCCTCCTTTAAACAAACCTCAGATAATGCACAGGACTTAACTGCTAACCTCCTTACCATAAGTCAGCAAATCAAAAGTGCGGAAGGGTTGTTAGGTAAGGTCGTATCTGATACGGTATTGGCAGATAGGGTTACAGGTATGATCGCGTCACTTGAGCAGAGTAGTAAAAATGCAGCGGCTATCACCAGGCAGGTGGAAGGAGCGGCTTATAAAATCAATAATGGTAATGGATTAATAGCTAAAGCCTTATCTGATAGTACCTGGGGTAATAAAATTGATTATACACTGGATTCAGTTTATTATGCAGGCGAAAGTATTGCTCAGGCAAGTAGGGAGTTAAAGGTGTTTATGCAAAAGCTTAATGATAGCAAAGGGGCGATTGACAAGCTATTAAATGATTCTACTATGGCCAAGGATCTGGAGCAGACCATTATCAACGTGAAGAAAGGTACCGATGATCTGGATGAGGTGATGAATACGATAAATAACAGCTGGCTGTTGAATATCTTCTCTAAGAAAGATAAAGACGAAAAGAAAAATAACCGTTAGGCAACGTAACGGTTAATCTTCTTCACTAGTGCTTCAATATGAAATGGCTTAGCGATATAATCTTCAGCGCCACTTCGTTTAGCAATATTTTCAATTTCATTATTAGCGGATAATATAACTACCGGGATGTGTCTATGTTCGGGTGAATTTTTCAACAGTTCTGTTGCTTTTTCTCCACCAAGATCTGGAATCCACAAATCCATAATAATCACGTCAGGATTATATTCTTTAATTTTTTCGTCCACTCTATTGCAATTATCTGATGAAAACACTGCATAACCCTTTCTGGAGAGTATTAAACTTACCAATTCTACAATGTCCGGGTCGTTATCACATATTAGTACTCTTTTTTTCATTTACTCATCTGTCTTTTCAGATACTAATGTTCAATTAGCGTGCTAAAAAGTTTTGGTATGATGATTTGGCTATGGCAAAAGAGAAGCTCAACTCTTAACCTGGTCGAGAGTTAGACTTAAAAGTGCGACTTGATTGGGTTATTCAGCCTTATACGTAGATATCTGAGAAATTGGGATAGATCCTTTTTTCAATCAACTCATCTTGCTCTGAGTAGATCCATACTTCTGATGGGAGGTTAATTTTAGCAAGATCTATGGCTTTTCCTAAAACTATATGATAACTGTTGTCTTCATATAGCGATTCCCTACACGAGCCTTCAATAATTTTCCAGTGGTTGCCACATTTTCTTACCGTGTAAATCAGGTTAGTGTAGGTCATAGCTTTATTGGTTTAGTTTAGGAATTAAGCACACAGATCTGCTGGAGCTCTTCTTTAAAAGGTTTATGCAGTATGTCTATGGTAATAAGATCTACATATTGATGAAGAATTCTAATCACAGTATAAACCTGATTTTGAGCTTCATACTTGTCTTTCCATAACTGGCGAGACAGTTGATGTTTCATGGCCGCCTGTACTAAATCATCAAGACGGCTAATTGGCTTTACCTGTGGTAGTATTCTCCAGTTTTGTATGTAGATTAATTTCAGCGGCTTAGATAGGTGTTCTATAAATTTGGCTGATTGATGATAAGTGAAGCTGTTTCTTAAAGAATGAAGAATAACACTGAGTACGTTGCCTGCTTTATGGTAGCTGTTAAAATTTAATTCTTCATTTATCTCTTTAATGCATCCTTGATCAATTTGAGCTAGTTTATCAAAGTTTAGATCCATAATCGTTAATTATATATCAATAGTTTGAAAAAATTGTGCCACCACGACTCTAATTCTATAATTTAACTAAATTTAAATCGATTGCATAATTTAAGCTGGTATTAAAATTATTCAAAATGAGGTAAATTATACATAGCTGTGGAAAAAATACACCTTTCTTACTAGGTGTTTGTACTGATTATTTATACGAGATTCTGGTAGGGGTGGTTAATAAAAAAGCCTGGAAAATCCAGGCTTTTTTAAGTGGTTGTTGGTATAAAATCTTAAGTATATAACGTGGTAGATTGTAAAATGATTATACTTTATTAATAAATTTTAAATTAATTAATAAGGGAGCTTCCGAACCTGGCTGTACCATCCAGCTCACTAACAGGTGTGTGAGTTCTTTTCACCCCCATAATAGCACATAACCTATAAAGTCTGTCTTTTCTCATTCTTATATCTTCCAACTGTAGCTGAATGGCCGATTTATTCTTCTTTACACTGTAAAGTTTATTCAGCTTTTCTTCTTCTAAAGAAAGTAAGTTTAGCTGATTCATCAGCATTTCCTCAGGCACTAATCCGTTATTCATATTTTTAAGTATTAAAAAAACCGGGGTTAAACCCGACTTATAATGATGGTTAAAATTTCGTTAAACTCTCCGTGCAAAATGCATGATTAATGATACCACAAGAAGTATCAAGAAAATGTAGAATATGATTTTTGCAAATGCAGCAGCTCCGGCAGCTAAGCCTCCAAATCCTAAAAGGGCGGCTACTAAGGCAATGACTAAGAAAATTACAATCCAGCGTAACATAATATATTGGTTAGGTTTAAAATCTTTTACCCAGGAAAGTGTAATTATCATGCCAATAGAAAATAGGCTGAATTGGAAGTTTTTTGTTTACATTATGTGGAATTTCTTATACGAAGCGGTGTTGTTTTTCACAACTTGGGCATAGACTGGAAGAAGTCTCTAGGCTTTCTACAGTGCCAAAGATTTTCCGGTTGATCAGTGCATCATACCATTCATCTTTAAACTGTACTTTGCCACAAATAGCACATCTTTTTTGTGTAGCATCTTGATTTTCAGTGAATAAAATGGACGGATTAATAGGTTCTGATTTTATTAGGTCATGTTCAATGAGAAAGAGGTTGTCATTTTCTTTTTTTACCAACATGCGCATAAACTGAGCCTTGTGAGGCCCATCACACCTATAATGTATAAGGTATGGTTTGCCGCTCACATTTACTCTGGTGATAATGGCGTCAATGAACATTCTTACCTGATCACCTTTGATAAAACTAGTTATATATTTTCCAATGATTGAACTTGCCTGTAGTTCCCGTGCATTGTTGCCTCCTGCCAGTTGATCCCAGTTTTCATCAGCTTTAACAATTTTTCTTTCAGCATCAATCCAAATAGAGGCCATAAATTTTTTTTACAATTATACAATTTACATATTTGTTTGTTAACAACAGAGCGCCGTAATAGATTTCTCTGATCTGGCGTAATATTTAGAATAGTTTGATTAAAGCTAAGTTCGTTGAGTAAAAACAATAAGTTAGAATATTTGGTAGCCATTGGTGCGTCTGCTGGTGGTCTCACGCCATTACAAGAGCTCTTTGAATCACTTCCAGAAAGTTTAGATGATATGGCCATTATTGTGGCTCAGCATCTAAGTCCTGAGTATAAAAGTATGCTCACTGAGATAATAAGTAGAAAAACTACAATTCCTACCAGCGCCATCGAAGATGGTGTGGAGCTTCAGCCTAATCATATCTATGTTACTCCGCCTAACTGTGATGCCACCATTCAAGGAACCAAGCTGGAAATATCAGCTATTTCCGCAGTAGGTCCACGCCCTAGTATAGATAAGTTGTTTAGCTCTATGGCTAAGTCCTTTAAAGAAAAGGCCATTGGTATTGTTCTTTCTGGTACAGGTCAAGATGGTAGTAAAGGAATTGTAGCATTAAAAAATGCAGGTGGCCTTACCATAAGTCAGGACCTGGATAGTTCCAAATATGCAGGTATGCCACAAGCCGCTATGACTACAGGAATGGTAGATGTGGTGATGAGCCCCTCTCAAATAGGAGAGAATCTGGTGGCTTTGATTCATGATACTACATTAGTAGAAAGAACTAAGGAACTGGCAAAGGCTGATAATGAAGATTATGAATCTAGTGACGACATAAGTACCATATTGAGCATGCTGGAGTCCAAAATCGGTACAGATTTCAGTAATTATAAAGAATCAACCATAGTACGCAGGCTTGAAAAGAGGCTTCATGATAAAGGTTTTAGTAATGTAGAAAAATATCTAGGTTACATTAGAGAGAATGAAGACGAACTTGACGAGTTTTTTAAATATCTTCTCATTGGTGTTACCTCATTTTTTAGAGACGAGGAAGCATTTAACAATTTACGATCAGAGATACGAAAGCGTATCATGACCAAAGATAAAAGAGAGAAATTCAGAGTATGGGTTCCAGGATGTGCTACAGGAGAGGAGAGTGTAAGCTTGGCCATTATGCTCAATGAATTGCTCATTGAAACGAATAGGTATGATTTAAAGGTTCAGATTTTCGCCACGGATATCAATGCCCCGGCTTTGAAAGAGGCCAGAGATGGTAGATATAGTAAAGATAAGGTGAGCAAATTACCTAAAAACCTGGTTAATAAGTACTTTGAAAAACATGGTCAGGATTATGAGATCATCAGGGATATTAAGCAAACCATTCTTTATACCAAACACGATCTTACCAGTAATCCGCCATTTTTAAGACTGGATTTGGTAAGTTGTCGTAACCTGTTTATCTATTTTAATCAGCGGCTTCAAAACCATATATTCCCTATATTTCAATATGCCCTTTTACCGGGCGGTTTGCTTTTCTTAGGCAAGTCAGAAACAGTAGGGAACTACAAAAATATTTTCAGTACAATCGATGCAAAGCATCGTATCTTTTCCAGAAAAGATCGTACTGCCGTAAAACCACTCAGGCTGCCATCTACTAAGCCTCTGAGTGTGGATAAGAAAGTAGCGGCTACCCGAAATCTGAAAAACGAATCTTTATCCATTCATGAAATGGTAAAAGAAACGGTTTATAATACCTTTGAGAGCCCTTATGTAATCATTGATGAGAATCTGGATATTGTTGAAATTTCAGGTGATACCAATGAGTTTTTGCAAATTAAGCCTGGGCTGGCCAATATGAATTTGCTAAGACTAATTGCTGATGATTTGCAGATAGTTACTAGATCTTTAGTAACAGAGTCTATTAAATCAATGAAAATATCTCGTGGAGAGATTAGGAGATACTCCATAAATGATGAAACTCATCTGGCCAGGATCATGGTAAAGCCACTGATCTACTCTAAGCCAGGGCATCCTTATTTTATGGTCATTTTTGATTCATTTGATATGGTAGAGTCGTTCTTCAGTACCGATTCTGATATTGATGTAGAAAATTCACAAGTAAATGCTCAGCATATTCAAGAGCTTGAATATGAGCTTATTAGCAATAAGCAGCATATGAATACGCTTGTACAGGAGCTGGAAACTACTAATGAGGAGCTTCAAGCCTTGAACGAGGAGCTGCAGTCATCAAATGAAGAGCTACAGGCCTCTAATGAAGAGCTTGAAACTTCTAACGAAGAGCTGCAGGCCACCAATGAAGAGTTAGAAAATGCTTATGTAGATTTAAGACAGGCCTCTCAGAAGCTTACGCGCCAAAAGAAAATGATGGAGCAAATAGCCATGGCTTCACCTGACATCATTGCTGTGCTCTCAGGTGACGATATGATCTTCGAGTATGTTAACCCTACTTATCAAAAGCTTTTCCCTGACAGACAATTAAAAGGCCGATCTATAATTAATGCCAACAAGGAATTTTTAAGGTTGGGTTTTATGGAGTCTATTAAAGATGTACGTGATTCTGGGGAAACATTTAAAGCCAATGAAGTAGAATTGGAAATAAGCCTGAATGAAGGTAAAGATAAGGAAACCAAATACTATAATTTTTCTTTTGCTCCGCTTGAGTCTGCAGATAGCGATAAGCCGGATATAGTTGTATATGGTGTAGATGTAACTGAGCCCGTACAAAACAGAAAAGTGGCAGAGGACAGCGCTAAGTTTTTCAGAACATTAGCCGAACATATGCCTCAAATGGTATGGACACTGACCGAAGACGGTGAAATAAATTATATAAATGAGACTCTAAGAACGTACCTGGATTTTAAAGGCAGTGAATTTAGTACTATAGATTTATATGCCTGCATTCACAAGGATGATTTACCAATGGTAGAGGCCGCCTGGCAAGAAGCCAAGCAAAATCATTCGGAGTATACCTTGCAATACAGATTCTACGATAGTAAAAAGAACTATCATTGGCATCTGGTTCGGTTTGCTCCGCTCAAAAACTCGTTAGGAGGTTTAGAAGTATGGGTTTGCACAGCCACAGACATTCATGAGCAAAAAAGTATCGAAGAAAAGAAAGATGAGTTCATGGGTATAGCTAGCCACGAACTTAAAACTCCATTAACTACAGCTAAGGCTTATATGGAACTTCTTACTGAGGTGCTATCAACAGGAGATGTTGACATAGATACCGCTAAGACTTATTCTAGCAAGGCCTTTAAAGGCATGCAAAAGATAAGTGCTTTGGTGAATGATCTATTAGACGTAACTAAGGTGCAAACAGGAAACCTGACCTTTAAAAAGCAGGATGTAGATTATGATCAATTGGTGAAAACATTGGTTGATGAGGCTCATTCGTTGATTGAAACTCATGATATAGTATTCAAAGGTGGTGATACTCACGCCATGGTGCATGCTGGTAAAGAAAAGCTCCTACAAGTGATGAATAACCTGATTAACAATGCAGTAAAGTACTCTGAAACAGGTGAAAAAATCATTATAGAAACCGGAGAAGATAATGGCTACGTATTCTTCGCCGTTACTGACTTTGGAGATGGTATTCCATCTCAATATCAATCTAAGATTTTTGAAAGATTCTATCGTGTACAGGAAAAAAGTGATTTTGCCTCCGGGCTTGGTATTGGCCTCTATATCTCTAAGCAGATTATAGAAGCGCATGATGGAAGTATTAATGTTGAGAGTAAGGAAGGTGAAGGCAGTACTTTTATTATTAAAATACCTAAAGTTTAAACACTTAGGCATAAGTATGGGTTACTACAACAGGTATTTTTTGTCTTACCCTTACTGACCATATTTGAATGAAGAAGACTGTGCTGATCTGTGATGACGATAAAGATATTTTAGAGTTGTGCACATTTATTTTGTCTAAGAATTATGAGGTGCAAACCTCTTTGCATGTGATTAATATACTTGATCTAATAGAGGAGAAGCAGCCTGATTTGATACTTATGGATCTTTGGATTCCTGATATTGGAGGGGAGCAGGCAACAGCACTGTTGAAAAAGAACGAAGAAACGAAAGATATTCCTGTAATTCTTTTCTCAGCGAATGATGAGATACAAAAAGTATATGAAAGGGTAGGGGCTAATGGATATATCAAAAAGCCCTTTACTGTAAGTGATCTTAAATCTTATGTGGCTTCTAATTTAGCTTAGTAGCTTTTGTGACATCAATGAAATAATCAAAAGCTTTTTTAGCTCCTTCTATGATTTTATCCTCATCTTCTGTGTGAGCAGCATAGTAGCCTTCTAATGCTTCAATGAATTTCTTCCAGTATAATCCTGTCTTATCTCCGTAAAAACCCAGGAAGCTAAAGGCATCTTTATCAGCCAGTTCAGAATTCTTTTGCAATGCCTTGTGAATCATATGTCCACCAAGGCTAGAGCCCTCAGTAACATATATGGCACCCACCAGTTCTTCAAAGGCCAAATCAGGATATGGCATGTTGTTTCCCGAAAGGGTAGTGTCCAGCTTTTTTAAGTCTTCTAATATAAGGTGAGATTTTATTCTAGCCTGAATATCAAACTCCTTCAGCTCAGCTTTCTGCTCATCAGAAAGGGTGCCGTAATGCTCTTCTACGAGTCTATTTAGCCAGTAATTTCTTTGTAGAAATAATGCGTATTGCTCTACACTTAGTGTGCCTTGTCTTATTTCTGTGTTGAAATTACCTTCTTCTGCTTTATTATGATGTGGTGTGGTTTCTTCTTTAAGTCGCTTGCTAATCATTTTCCTCTGCCAAATTCGTTAATAGCGTTCTTATTGTCTTAAGTGAAAAAGGTTTTTCAAGGTATCCATTAAGCTCTTCTTCACGGGTTATTTCTTCAATGTTATGAGCGCCGGATAGAATATAGACTTTGTAGTTATCTTTTAACTCACGAGCCATCTGTATACCATTGATTTTACCCCAGTTCACGTCCATGAAAACCACATCTATCTCATTGTCAGCTTCAGCGGTATTAAAATCTTCTAGTTTAAAGCAGGTTAATACATTAACACCTATCTGTCCCCCAATGAGTTTAACCAGTTCACATGTGTCCGTATCATCATCACAGATAGCTACAGTGAGTGGTTTGGTACTACTTTTTATTTCTGTCATGCAGTCAAGTCTACTATATTATCAATTTTTTTTGGGAATGATATAAAGAAAGAAGCTCCCTTATTTAACGAACTTTCAATCCATATTTTGCCATTATGCTTATCCATAATGCGTTTTACAATGGTCATCCCTACGCCATTGCCTTCGTAACCTTTTTCATCAGTAAGTCTGGAAAATATTTGGAATATCTTTCCAATATGCTGCATGTCAATACCAATACCATTATCTGATACTGTATAAATCACTTCATCACCCTTCACCGTTCCGGATACCTTCACAATTGACTTACTTCTCTTCTGAGAGTACTTCACAGCATTTGATAAAAGATTACTAAATACCTGGCTAATCATGGTTTCATCACCATAGATTACAGGCAGATCGCCCAATACAAACTCGATCTTTTGAGATTTGTAAGAGGTTTCAAGATTGTCTATAATATGAGGTAGTATTTCCTTTACTTCAATATCCTTGAAGGAGGCATCTACCTTTCCAATTTTTGAATAATTCAATACGTCCTTAATAAGATCTGTCATCTTATCGGCGTTCTTCACCACCTTGTTCAGCATGTCTTTTATGCTGTCAGTAAAAAGCGCATCGTTTTCTTCCAGTAGTATTTCGGAATATACTTTGATGGCCGTCAAGGGAGTTCTTAAATCATGCGAAACGGTATAGCTAAAGGCATCAAGCTCTTTGTAGGCCTCTTCCAGTTGATCATGCAGCTTCCTTATTTCGTTAGCTTTTTTCAGAATGACCTGCAAAACGTCTTCGCGAAGCTTAACTACAGCACTAATGTTAGAATTAGTCCAGGGCTCTGATTTATTCTCCATAATTTGAGCCCACTTATCGAAGGAAACTCTTGGAGAAATAGAAGCCATACCGTCTTCGCTCACTGTTACGGCTTTTTCAGGATTGCCGCCCCAGTAAATGGTTTGTAAAACCTCCTTTTTAAACCAGATTAAGTATTCTCCAAAGCCTGAAGAAAGTCTGGCAGCAATAATGCCTGCGGCTTTATCTTTAAAATTAATAGCAGACGGAAAATGCTTACTAAATTCGTCTGTTATAAATATGTCATCAGTCTGGTTTAGATTAAGCCATCTGATAATATGCGTTATGTCAGCTTCAGTAGGAGTCTCGCCAAGTGATATGATCTGATTTTCAGTGACTACTGCTGCTCCTGAACATTCTATTAAGTCCTTTAAGGTTTCATCATATCCGGCTAATCCTTCAGTAATGCTATATTCCTTAAGTGTATATGAAGCAAGTTTAGCACCCACTTCGCGACTTTTGGCTAAGTCATCCTTCTCTTTATCCATCAGATGGAGTTGTAAAGAAGAAGAGAACAGCTGGCCCATAAACTGACAAGCCTGTCTCAGTTTAAAGTCTATGAATTTGGCCTCTTTGTGATGACATGCAATCATTCCCCACAGCCTATCATTTACAAGAAGACTTATAGTCATGGAAGCTCCTACACCCATATTCTTTAAATATTGAATATGCATTTGGGAAGAGCTTCTTAAGGTAGAATGAGTTAAGTCTGTGGGTTCTTTTTCACCTTGGGCCAAAATAGGGAATATCTCCACGGGTTCGGATTGTACATCATGTATAAACCTCACCGGGTTAATCGTAAACAGATCTCTTGCCCTTTTCGGGATGTCTGAAGCCGGATAGTGTAGTCCATAGTATGGATCTAATTCGTCTATCTTGCATTCAGCCACCACTTCACCATGCCAGTCTTCATGAAATTTATATATCATGACCCTGTCATAGCCTGTGATTTTTTTTATTTCCTCCGCTGTTTCATTGAGAAGGTTACGATAATCAGTACTGTTATGAATTTTACCCATTGCCCCCCCAAGGAAATACTGAAGGTTATATTCATCAGTCTTTAATGTCTGAGGCTCAAATTCAAGTAGATAATATTCCTTCCAGTTATGAATGAGCAAATTGTACTTCTTGCCATTAGGAAGAGTAACCAGATGAGGGTGCGGCTGTGTGTTATCTACAGCAAGACTCTGAGTGCTGAGGATCTCCCTAAGTCCGGGTATATTAAGTGTGCTAATATTCTTACCGATAGACTCCTCGCAGGTAAGATCAAAGGAGGTATTTATGTTCTTGCTGGCTTGCAAGATATTGTGATCAAATGGGGATACTAACAGGAAAAAACCAATGTTTTGAATCTGACCAATAATGTGAATAGGCTCTTTTTCGCAGTTTTCTAAAGTCAGATGTTCCTTGTTTATCATAAGCTTGCTAATATATGGTATCTGTAATTAGATCGCTAATATATAATGTAAATATAGCAATATCTTTCCCCAAATATTAGCAAGCTATGAGTTAATCGTTAATCCCAGAATTTACTAGCTTCATAGCTATTTCCCGCCAGATCCCAAGCCTCTCCATCTACAAATCTATACTCATAATCAAGAGCATTGATAGTGTCTATTTCATCTTGCTTTAGTTTAATTTCTGAAGCGTTAAAATTTTGTTGTATTCTTTCCTTATTTACAGATTTTGGAATAACTGCTGTTCCTCTTTCAAGAGCCCATGCTATCAAAACCTGAGCGGTAGAACAACCGTGGGTGTTTGCTATAGACTCTATAACTTCATGCTCCAGCAGTGTTGGTTCATTGTCCTTTTTCATTTTCTCGGGTCTGTCGCCAGAACCTAAAGGAGAATATGCAGTCATATGAATGTCATGACTATTGCAGAAATTTAATAACTCATTTTGAGGTAAAAATGGATGCATCTCTACTTGATTAATTGCAGGGGCTACTTTGCATTCATTGATAATCTCATTGAGCTTATTAATATTGAAGTTAGAAACGCCAATGTGCTTAACAAGTCCTTGACGGTAAGCATCTTGCATTCCTTCCCAGGTTTCAGTTATCGGCACTTCATCTAAACTTAGAAAGTCTTCAGATGACTCAGGAAACCCAACTCCTTTTTTCAAGGCCACAGGCCAGTGGATCAAGTAAAGATCCAGATAATCTACCTGTAAATCTGATAGTGTATTCTGCAATGCAGGTATAACATCTTCTCTTCTGTGGCTATCATTCCATAGCTTAGATGTTATCCAAAGATCCTCTCTTGAAACTATGCCTTCATTTATCGCTTTTTTTATTCCTTCGCCTACCTCTGACTCGTTGCCATAAATAGGTGCACAGTCAATATGTCTAAAGCCAATTTTTATCGCTTCATATACAGCCTTCTCTACTTCGCCCGGTTTAGATTTCCATGTTCCCAAACCTAAGGCGGGCATTTGATCTCCGTTTTTATATGCTAAAGTTTTCATATTTAATTGGTTTAATTCTCAATCGTTTACCTATACAACTGATAAAAGTTGTAAATTGTTATAAGCCGAAACCTTCGTTTGCTGTCACTGTTTTAATTAAAAGTATAACCGAATCACATGGATTATGGAAGCTAAGTTGATAATGGATGAATTTAGTATAGCCTCAAAAGAGAGCTATCAAAACAAGGATTTACGGGTATTAAATGAGTCGGATACATTTGCGATTTTTGATTCGCATGGTGATATAAATTTTGATCATGATGGTATTCAAGGAATATATTATGGAGGCACCAGGTACATTAGCCGGCTGGTGCTGGGTATAGAGGGAGCCAGACCCACCATTCTAAGTTCTAATATTAGGGAAAACAATGATATGCTTTCCGTAGACATGACCAATCCCAATCTGGGTAGTGACGAGAGCTTTTTTGCGCAGGGTCAGTTGCATATCAAAAGAAACACTTTTGTTAAAAACGGTGCCTGTTATACCAAGCTCATGCTTTATAATTTTGGTAAGACTAATCTTGAGACCAGGCTCATAGTTCGAATGGATGCTGATTTTAAGGATATTTTTGAAATTAGAGGAAGTACCAGGTCCAATAGAGGAGATAGTTCTCTATTTCGAGCAGTGGATGATGAATTCGTGAAAACATACAATGGCCTTGATGGTGTAGAAAGAGAAGTGGTGGTAAAGACCACTCCACAGGCAGAATTTATTGAAAGTCAGGGTATTATATTCAATGTTTCCTTGCTTCGTGGTGAGATCACCCAGCTAACCATGGCCTTCTACTTTAGATCTGATGATGCAGAGGAACATGAAGAGATTTCTTACGAACAGTCATTAAGTGAACTGGAACACGACATGAGCAAAGAACGTGAGCTCATGGGCAATATTTTTACATCTAATGAGCAATTCACACATTGGCTTAACAGATCTAAAACCGATCTACTGTCGCTTTTAGCAAGAACTAGTACAGGTCTTTATCCTTATGCTGGTGTGCCGTGGTATAATACCGCCTTCGGTAGAGATGGCATTCTTACCGCTTATGAAACCCTCTGGATAGCTCCTGATATCACCAGGCAGTCATTAGAGTTCCTTGCCGCTCATCAGGCCACTGAGTTGGATCCCAAGAGAGATGCAGAACCCGGAAAAATCCTGCATGAAACCCGAAAAGGAGAGATGGCTAATACAGGTGAAGTGCCTTTTAGCTTATACTATGGTACTATAGATGCTACACCGCTTTTTATCATGCTTGCAGGAGCATACTTTGAACGAACAGGCGATCTGGAAACCTGTAAAAAGCTTTGGCCTTCGTTAGAAAAAGCTTTAAACTGGATTGATGAATATGGAGATTTGGATGGGGATGGTTTTGTAGAATATCAGCATAAAGCTGAAAACGGACTGACCAATCAAGGATGGAAAGATTCATTCGATTCAATTTCTTATGATAATGGTGACTTAGCTGAGGCTCCCATAGCCCTGTGTGAAGTGCAGGCATATGTCTATGCCGCTAAGAAATCCGCTTCCAAAATTGCGAAATCATTAAAATTTGAGGTAGCCAATAAATTAGACACTGAGGCAGAGGAACTCAAAGTAAAATTTAATGAAACCTTTTGGGATGAAGAGATGAGATGCTTTGTGCTGGCCTTGGATGCTAATAAAAAACCTTGTAGGGTTAAGAATTCAAATGCCGGTCATACCCTATTCACGGGCATTGCTACTCAAGAGAATGCAGAGAAGCTTGCCGCTACTTTAACTTCGGTTGAAATGTTTACCGGTTGGGGCATCAGAACACTAGGCTTGGATGCACCAAGATACAACCCTATGTCATATCACAACGGTTCTGTATGGCCTCATGATGTAGCCTTGATAGCAGAAGGCTTCAGCCAATATGATTTGCAACCTCAGGCACTGAAGCTTGTAACAGCCATGTTTGATGCATCGCTGTTTTTAGATATGCAGAGAATGCCCGAATTATTCTGTGGATTTGCCCGTAGAGATGGGGAAGGACCTACCAGCTACCCTGTGGCGTGCTCACCCCAGGCATGGTCAGTAGGAGCGGTATTCATGTTCTTCAAGGCTTGCCTGAAAATAAATATTGAAGCCAGTACTAAAACCGTTTTATTCAATAAGCCCTCATTACCAGATTACCTGGATTACATAAGAATAGATAACATTTATACAGCAGATGGTAGCATTGATTTGGAAATAAACAGACACAAATCTGATGTAGGAATTGTAGTGAATAAAAAGCCTGATAGCTGGAGTGTGGTCATAGTGAAATAATGTGGTCTTTCATTTGCACTTGCCATGTGAATTAACAGAGATTTTTAAAATAAAAATTAAAACATTAATTCTTATATTATACATACCTCATAAAACCTAGTCTATAGTTGATGCTGTGTTTTCCCTTTTTAATTAAACCAACTAACTGTAATGAAAATAGCACAAGTATCACCGTTGTATGAGTCTGTCCCGCCCAAGCTTTACGGCGGCACGGAAAGAGTAGTATCTTATCTTAGTGATGCTTTGGTAGAAGCAGGCCATGAAGTAACACTGTTTGCTTCAGGAGATTCCATAACCAAGGCTGATCTGGTTCCCATTTGTGATAAAGCATTGAGATTAGACCCTAAATGTGTCGATCACTTGGCTTATCATTTTATTCAATTGCAGGAGGTCATGGATCGGGCTAAAGAATTTGATTTCATTCATTTTCATATCGATTATTTGCATTACCCTTTTAGCCAGTTTCTAAATATACCTTACGTTACCACACTGCATGGTAGGCTAAACATGCGAGAAACCAGCATGATATATGAACGATTCAATAAACAGCCGGTTATTTCCATCTCTAATTTCCAAAGAAAACCTGTTCCACATGTTAATTGGGTAGGTAATGTTTACCATGGTTTACCAAAAAACCTTTTAAGAAAGGGAGATGGTGATGGAGGTTACGTGGCATTTTTAGGTCGTATCTCTCCGGAAAAGAGGGTAGATAGAGCTATAAATATTGCTATTTCAGCAGGTCGGAAAATAAAAATAGCAGCTAAGGTAGATAAAGCTGATCAGGCATATTTTGACCAGGAAATTAAGCATTTGTTAGATCATCCATTGGTAGATTTCATAGGTGAAATCAATGAATTTGAAAAGAATGATTTCCTTGGGAAGGCAGAATGCCTACTGTTTCCTATTGACTGGCCTGAACCATTCGGCTTAGTCATGATTGAGGCTATGGCCTGCGGTACGCCAGTAATCGCCTATGAAAATGGCTCAGTTCCGGAAGTACTGGAAAACGGTAAAACTGGATTTATCGTCGGTTCGAAGAAAGAAGCCATTGCTTCACTGGCCAAGCTAAAGCAGCTAGACAGAGACAGGATAAGAAGAGAATTTGAGCGCAGATTCAGCTCAGATAAAATGGCTCAGAATTATGTCAATATTTATGAGGCCTTAGCAGAGCAAGTTACATCTGAGAAGAAATATCTTAGAAACCCCAAAAAGGAAGAAAAAGGGTATCAGATTACCGCCTAATTCATGTGAACAATATGCTCATGAGTCGGTTATTGTTTAAACATCAACTAACCAATTTATTATTATGAGCAATATGAAAATCGCTATAATCTATTACAGTAGTACAGGAAATAATTACAACATGGCCAACATGGCTGCTGATGCTGCAAAGGAAGCAGGAGCAGAGGTGAAGGTCTTAAAAGTAAAAGAACTAGTGCCAGAAGATGTGATCAGCGAAAACCCTGCATGGGAAAAGCACTATAAAGCGACCAAGGATGTACCTGAAGCATCGCTTGAAGATCTGGATTGGGCGGATGTAATTGTGTTTAGTGCTCCAACACGCTTCGGTAGCTTACCAGCGCAAATGAAGCAATTCCTTGATTCTACTGGGCCGTTATGGCAAAAAGGAAAGCTGGTAAATAAAATAGTTACGGCAATGACTAGTGCTATGAATGCCCACGGAGGTCAAGAGGCCACATTACTCAATCTATACACCACCATGTATCATTGGGGAGCTTTAGTAGTGGCACCAGGATATACTGATGACGTAATCTATGCGGCTGGAGGAAACCCTTACGGAACCAGCGTTTCTGTAGATATGGAAGGAAAGATGCAGGGAGATAAGGATAGTATAACTAAGGCCATCCATCATCAGGTGAAAAGAGCCATTTCTGTAGCTGAGTCTATGAAATAAGAATAAATAACTATACAACAAAAGGGCCGCATCTGCTAAGATGCGGCCCTTTTGTATTATCAGTTTACCGAGGGTTCGTATTTTTCCTTTGTCCTTTTCTTAGGCTTTTCTAAAGTGAATAAAAGCCATAAATGGTTGTTAATGCAGAATTGGTAGACCAGTATAGGGATAATTGTACCGAATATGATCCCTGTAATCAGAAGGATTGTTACTTCGTCTATTCCCATAAACTTCACCATAACAGTTCTCACTGCAGCACTTACTATCACGTGCAACAAATAAACCTGTAATGAATGGAAGCCTACAGCTCTAAGAACCTTTGCTGCCTCATACCGCATAAGTAAGAATGAAATATTGAAGATAAATGCACAGCCTAAAAGTGCAAATACAGCAAATACTAGAGGATGTGTTTCATGTGTTAACCAATACCACTGAGTAAGAATGAAGAAAGGTAATATTCCAAAGAATGTGTACCATGAACTATAATATTTCTCATTGTTCTTACTTAAAATGATTTCAGATGCGGCGTCACCGATACTTACAAATACAAAATAGTAAAGCGCATCTTGTAGTAAGCTATACTCGTTTAAATATTGAGCCAATAAATAAAATACTATACCGGTAACAACCAATAAAATTTTGTTGCCTCTAAAAATCTTAAACATAAGTAAGTAGAGGATTGAAGTATTAAATAAGGTATATAAGAACCAAAATTGATCAATGGCTCTTGGTCTTATTAGAATGTACAGGTAATCCATGTAGCTCCTGTCAGAGTTGATGTAGGAGCTAAAAACCACTTGAATGGTTACCTGTATGGTTGTCCAGATTAAATACGGATATAGAATAGAATTGAATTTATTGTATACATATTCTCCGTTTGATTTTTTGGCAAGGGCACGTCTTAGAAAAAGTCCGCTGAGAATGAAGAAGAGGGGCATTCTAAAGCTGTATACCATTTCATTGGCTACCACATAATAGTTAGGAACCTCAAAGCCAGCTCTCATGAGCCCAATCATAATATGACGATAAACAACTAGAATTATGGCTATTGCCTTTGCGTAATCAATCCAGGGTAATCTTTTGTCTAGATAATTCCTTTCAATGAATATTTTTTTAAGCATAAATAAAATAAAAAATAGATACGTTCGAAATTAAGAAAAAGTATCAATACTTTCGTGGCTTATCTAGGTATTTACACACTTTTAAATAGATACACCAACCTTGAAACTCAGCTCATATTCTTACTGGATTAAATCCGGTTCGCTTACCTTGCTTCAGCGTTTATCCACCGTAGCACTTGGAGTTTTCAGTTTTATGATCATCATTCGTTTACTTGATAAAGATGATTACGGTACATGGGGGCTATTTATTTCAATATCCTCCATCCTTGAAGTTTTGCGAAACGGTTTCATAAGAAATCCTATGGTAACGTTTATGAAACTTAATGATGAACAGCATCAGGATCAAATTGTTTCAGGAGCACTCTTATTAAATATTTTATTGAGCGTGGTAATTGCTGCAGGACTTTATTTTACTGCCCCCTGGGTATCATCATTTTTGAATGCCCCCAAACTAGGGGTGCTATTGGAAGTATATGCCATCACCTATTTGATACTTATCCCATTCTCTCATGGAGAGTATCTACAACAGGCAAATATGAAATTTCTCGGTATTTTACTTGCCTATTTTACGCGTAACCTGGTTCTGGTTGCTTTTCTCATTGTCATTTATTTTCAGAAAGATACCCTTTCACTTGAAACGCTTATTTACGTTCATTTGGTATCGGCAGCAGTGGCTTCCGTAATAGGGTTACTGTTTGCTGTGAAGTACTTAAAGATGAAATATACTTTTAGCACGGATTGGTTAAAGAAATTATTGGGGTATGGAAAGTATTCGTTTGGTACTAATCTCAGCTCTATGCTCTTTCAGAATGTGGACCAATGGATGTTAAGTAACATTATAGGAACAGCGGCAGTGGCTGTTTATAATCCCGCCATAAGAATTGCTAACCTCATTGAGGTGCCAACCATGTCTTTAAGCACGATTTTATTTCCAAAAATAGGAGAAAGGTTAAAAAATGAGGGTGTAGATGGTGCGAAACGCCTATATGAAAGAGCAGTAGGTTTAATTCTTGGTGCTATGATACCCGTACTGGCAGGTATAATTATCTTTGCTCAGTGGATCGTTTACATTTTAGCAGGACCTGGGTATGAAGAGACAGTAGGTATTGTCCATGTTACAGTATTTTATACCTTCTTCGTTCCATTTTCACGATTTTTTGGCAATCTGTTGGACGGAACTAACAAGCCTCATATCAATTTTTATGTGATGGTTTCTTTGCTGATGTTTAACATTATTTTCAATTACGTGTTTATCCAATGGCTCGGAACCATTGGAGCAGCATATGGTACTTTGTGTACACTAGCTACTGGTTTTGTGATCATTCAATTGTATCTTTCTAAACAATATGGAGTAAAATGGTACAATTGCTTTAAGTATATAGTTGTGTTTTATAAAGAGGGTTTAGCCTTCTTGAAGAATAAATTAAAGAAATAAAGTGGATCTAGTATTTTTTGCCCTGCCGAGGCATGACGGAGATTATTCGTCTACCTCATATTCATTAGCTAAAGAATTAAGCAGAGAACACAGGGTTTTTTACATTGAAAATCCCTTCACTTACCTTGATTATTTTAAAATGCGCTCTAATGAAGAAATTAAAAAGAGGAAAAGCGCATTGCTTAAGGGGAAGGACGTATATACCAAAATTGAGGACTTTCCTAATTTGACCATTATCACTCCAAAGTTGGTACTACCTATCAACTGGTTAAGTCAGGGTGAATTTTACAACTCATTAGCTAAAGTCAATGATAAAATAGTTTTTAAAGCCATTAAAAAGGTTAAAAAAGACTTCGATTTAAAAGATTTTATCTTTATTAACTCATTTAATCCGCTGTTTGGAAAGTCATTTATTGATAAGATAGGAGCTAAGCTTTTTATTTATCACACGGTAGATGATATCAGCCAGGCGGCCTATTTATACAAGCATGGTCTGGATTTGGAGAATGAGATGGTGCAGCTTGCGGATTTAACCATCACCACTTCCAAGGAACTGAAAAAATTAAAGTCTGATTACGGCAAATATATTTATCATTTGCCGAATGCCTGTGAAGTTGAGTTATTCAAGAGAGCACATCAGGATTTACCAAAACCGGATGAAATTAAAGATATAGAGGGGAAGTTAGTAACCTATACAGGTAATATAGAAGAAAGAGTGAATTACAGTTTATGCTTGGAGTTAGCGAAGCAACATCAGGATAAAACCTTTCTTTATGTAGGCCCCCTCAATTCCCAAGAACCAGAAAAAAATGGTTTGATTAACCAAAAGAATGTCAGGTTTATTGGAGCCAGAGATTTAACAGAATTGCCTGCTTATTTAAAATATTCTGACTGTGCCATCATACCATTCGCTTACAACAAGCAGACAAAGAGTATTTACCCATTAAAGATCAACGAATATCTGGCTTCTGGTACACCTGTAGTATCTACCAGGTTTTCTGATGATATTAATGACTTTGATGATGTGGCTAACCTGGTTCAAACAGATGAAGAATTTGTGCTAGAGGTGGATAAAGCCATTAATGAGGAATCTGAAGAAAAGCGCAATAAGCGTATAGCAAAATCGGAGAGTAACTCATGGAGTCATAGAGCAAAAGAATTTTGGGAAATATTAGAATTGTATCAGAAAGAATCTGGTGCTAAATTGGAATTATAATGGATGAGAAAGAATCTAAACAAAAGAATAATTCTATACTACAAGGTTTGGTAGTGGTGTTTACCATCATTGTATACTTTACTATCTTTCTTAAAATAATGTTTTTATAAAACTCGGTTTATGAGCAGGCTTGCAGAAGTTTTTCAGGGTATTCATATGAATAGTGGCTTGTTAGGGCGTAAGCTAACCAGGATAACTATTTATGTTGGTATAGTAATCGTTTCTATCCTGCTAGCCATAGTGGTAGGCAAAACTAATGCTAAAGTCGGTTTTGGACTTTTAGCTGCATTGTTAGGGGCTCCTTTTGCCATTGCAGGTATTCTCAATCCAAAAATTGGACTTTTGACTACGCTGGGATATAGCTATTTTATTATTTTCATCAAACGAGTTACCGGACTTTATGATACGCCTTTAGGAACTTTGCTAGAAGGGCTTCTTTTTTTAACGCTTATCGGAACCTTGGTTAAGATCATAAGTCGAAGAGATTTCAATACCAACTTCTTCAAGAGCCCGCTCTTCATATCTTTTATGATATCCATTGGCTACATGATATTGGAGGTGTTTAACCCTACTGTAAGCTCTATAGCCGGATGGGCATTTTCATTAAGAGGCACTTTCTTGTACTTCACCATATTTATATGTGCGTTCTATTGTTTTAGTGATGATGACGCTTTTGTAAAGTTGTTCTCTTTCTTTTGGCTAGGACTAGCGCTTTTGGCGGCATTTTATGGATTATATCAAGAATTTGTGGGAATGCCTGAATTTGATTTAAAATGGGTTTACAGCTCGCCAGTCAGGTTCAAGCTGAACTTTATCTGGGGAAGGTTTAGGAAATGGTCTTTCCTTTCAGATAGTATGACTTTCGGAGTGTTTATGGCATTTGCAGGAATATATAGTTTGGTGCGTGCAATGGGGCCATACTCCATGCGTCGAAAGATTACTTTTGGCATCATTACCTTGCTTACATTCTGGTCTATGGCCTATAGTGGTACAAGAACGGCTTATGCTATTGTTCCTATTGGTGTATGCTTATATGTACTCACTACCATTGATAATGGAAGAACGTTACTATTTGCCATAGGTGCTCTATCTATATTCATTTTCTTAATTTTTGGACCTATAAGAAACCCGGTGCTTGATAGGGTAAGATCTGCATTTGAACCAGGTGAAGATGCATCTATGCAGGTTAGAGATGAAAACAGGGCTCGAATACAGCCATATATTTATTCTCATCCAATAGGCGGTGGGCTCATGACCTCTGGAGAAGGAGGTATGAGGTATTATCCTAATCACCCCTTAGCAGGTTATCCACCGGATAGTGGTTATCTGAAGATAGCCCTTGAAATGGGATGGATCGGTCTCATTTTGAAACTGGTGCTGAATGTGGCAGCGATTTTGGTCGGCGTCTCGGCCTGTTATAAATTGAGAGATCCTAAGCTAAAAAACATTTGTTTGGCATATGTTTGTGCTGTCTTTGCTGTGAGTATAGCAGATTTGGCCCAAATAGCCACAACTAAGCACCCTATTGGCTTGATTATTTATTGTTCCTATGCGATTTTTATATACTTTTTGGAAAAAGCTAAGAAACAGGAGCAAGAGCAAGAAAGCATTTCAAATTAAATCCTAAACATAATCTATAGCATAACTTAAATTTTTACGATATGAAATTACGTCTAATGTTAGCGGCACTAATGCTGATGAGCACTTTTTGCACCTATGCACAACTAAAGCAAGTAGACTATAATAAAATTGTTGTTCCTACATCTGTAAAAAACGTTGATTTATCAGAGAAATTAGTTCAGCTGGCATGGCAAAATATGCCAGATAATGGTGTCTTGTATAATGAGGTAGATATCGCAAAATACAATGAGAGAAAAGCTAGATGGGATTGGTTGAATCAAATGTCAATTGCAGGTAACTACAATGAATTTAACATTGAAGGATCTGAAAGAAGTCAGTTCTTCCCAAGATATAACCTTCGTTTATCTATGTCATTAGGAATATTTGTAGATCAACCTAATAATAAGAGAATTGCGACTAAAGAGCTTAATAATGCGGAATTAAATGTTCAGTCTCAGAAAATGAATGTAAGAGCTGAGGTGTTAAGACGTTATCAAAATTATCTATTTGCTCAGGAGATTTTAAAAACTCAAACTCAGGCTATGGAAGATGCTCATTCAAATTTCTTGTTAGTAGAGCAAAAATTTAAGAATGGTGAGCTTACAATGGATGATTACTCTAAGTCGAGCACACTTTATAACAGTGAAGTAATTCGTAAGCTTACGGCGGAAAAAAGTGTGAAGATTGCTATTATAGATATTGAGGAGCTGATAGGTGTAAGTTTTCAAGACCTGTTGGTAGAATAATGAAATAAGAGGTCATGTGGTCACATGGCCTCATTTTACATCCTATTTTATTATGGATGTAATTTAAATTAATTGGTGAAGTTGTATTGGTGAGAGAGTTTAATTTTTTCTGATTAAAATCACATAGTATTTGGAGGTTCATACTTAATATTGCATTTTAGAGTGTTGTTTTAATCCTGACTGAATTTTTGCTGACTACACTTATATTATTAACTACTGTCATTAATAATAATGAGTAAAAAAATATTTACCATTGCGCTGTTTGTGGTCAGCATCTTTTGTTATTATGCCGCTGGTGTATCCCCACTTTCTAACTGGTGGCTGGCCTTTTTAGGCTATATCAATCCAATATTATTCTTGCTAAATTTTGTTTTGCTCATTTTCTGGTCTGTTAAAATGAGTAAGCAATGCATTTTTCCTTTTCTGGTGCTGCTACTTACATTTCCTGTGTTTAGGGCTACCTATGCGGTAGGGGAGCTTAAGCCACCCGCTAAAGGTGAGTTAAGTGTATTTAGCTACAATGTGAGGTACTTCAATAGAAAATCTCACGTCTATTTTGATAAGGACTATAAGTCTGAGCCCTATTACTCTACCAAATTTATCGACTGGGTAAGTAAGGTTGATGCTGATGTGAAGTGCTTTCAGGAGTTTTATACAGATGACGATTCTAGATATTATAATACAATTAAAGCGATAGACCCTGATTCCAGTTATTATCGATTTAGGGCGTTAGATACCTTAATGGTTAATGATTCGCGCTTTGGGTTAATGATGTTTTCAAAATATCCTATTATCAATAGCGGTATGATAGATTTTTCTCAAAACGCTATGAATAAGGCGCAGTATGCCGATATTCTTATTCATGATGATACGGTTAGAGTAATTAATCTGCATATGGAGTCCACCCAATTAGGCCTGGATAAAGGTAAGGGCTACAGAAAACTAGCCAGCTTAAATACCTGGAGAAAGATGAAATATACTACTATGAGCCGTGCCAGACAGGTGGAAGAAATACTGGCTATTGCTGAAGGTAGGGAAAAGGTAATTATCACTGGAGATTTTAATGAAACACCCTATGGCTTTGTTTACAGAGAGCTAGCCGATGAACTCAATAACAGTTTTGAAGAAGCAGGACATGGATTTGGCTTTACTTTTAACCTGAGAGGATACAAGTTTTTAAGAATTGACCATCAATTTCATTCAGATAACATTGAAGCATTGTCTTTTGGTGCCATGAATAACATTCCTTATTCAGACCATTACCCCATAATCGGAAAATATAAAGTGAAGTGAGGCACTTATGGCCTCACGTATACTTCGATATATGAATCTGTAGGTCTTCTAGGTGCAAGAAATCTGTCCTTTAATACATATTCTTTTTTGAGGGCATTCCTCACTTCCTCAGGATAAAAATCATATAGATAAGGAATGGTTTCGAACATGACCAAATCATATTTCTTTTGCTCAATTTCATTAACATATTCTTGAACCTGCTCTTCAAAAATGCCTACACCTAAATGGTACCATAAAGGTTTATTGGTTTCTAATTCATAAGACATTTCATGAGCCAACGGCGTTAATTCGCTCATATTTAAAACTTTGAGGTCTGTCTTATTCTGCACTATATCCAAATTCATCATACGTTCTATACCTTCTACCGTTGGGGCCGGCATGTAGATGTGCTCAAAGGCCTTTAATTTGGTATAAGTCCATTCGCTCATATCTATGAGTGTGCTATCGGAAGTGTTTTTAACGTATGTATTCTTAGAAATAATAGTTCTGTCAGAGTTATCAGCAGTTAGCACTTCCTGTGGAAAAACCCTCTTAATGATTCTATCTACATATTTCCAATAGGTTCCAGACCACCAAAGCAATATTAAGCTAGCAGTTATTATAAATATGCCAGTTCTGTTTAAATCCATTTTCCACGGAATAAATGTTAGAATGAATGGAATAGCAAAACTGTGGAAGAAGATATTGTTATCAGGAGGAGTGTAGCTAGTTACCTGAAAAATAAGAGCTTCTACAATAATGCCAAGCACTAACAGGAAGAATACTACCTCATGCCTTTCCTTAATCCAGTTTTTAATGTCTTTTAATTTAGGCAATACCAAAAGAATGACCATTAATAGATAGAATTTTTCCCATCTGGAAGCATTCATAGTCTCTTGTAGTATGTCGAAGAAATTAATTCTTGAGTAATGAGGAGCCTGTCCGTAGTTAAACCAATATTTAAATTCTGTACCGTATACAGGAAGAATAAATACCAAAGCCCAGAAAATATAAGCTCCTATAAAAAGTCCTGCGTCAAGATATCTTTTGGTAATATAGGTATGATATGCTACTAAGGCTAATGCCACTAATAAGGCTAAACCGCCACCATCTTGTTTGGTAAATAGGGACAGGAAGAGAAAACATGTACTTAACATTAACCATGTATATTTCTTCCATGCAATTTCTGCAAACATGAATTTAAGTAAAAATGCCATTCCCACAATTTGAAATGCAATTACTGTATGATTATACCATGGCCAAAAATTGAAAAAAGAAAATGAAATGCAGTATACCATTACTGATGCTAACTGAATTCCAGGCTTTACCTTCAGACTTCTTAAAATTGATAAAAACCCTAAGCCAGAAATTATGTTAATAAAGACCTGTGCTTTTATTAAGCTGAAAAGGTATGGACCAAAAAGCTTAAAGGCTAATAATGGTATAAGCCAAAATCCATAACCTAATGGCAGACCAAAATCTTTAAAAGGAACTTGCCCCAGATACATTCTGTAGGCACCTTCCCAAGTTAGAAAGATGTTAATTCTGTAGGGATAATCAAAAAACAGAGGGAATACGGCAAGGACCAAAATGATGGCCATAGAGATATAATAGCTCAGTTTGCCGTTGAGCGGTGATCTTAAAGCTTCAACTAAACGCATGACAATTATTTTATGCGAATAAACTAAGTAAAGCTAATGTACACAATAGTTTAAAGATAATATTACAAATAATTTTTATAAAAAAAACCTGCTATCTTCTTCTCGGAGAAGTATTTTTTTTAATTTAAACCCGAAATTTTAAATGGCTTTAATGGACTTCATAAGGTTAATACGTGTTAAACACTGGGTAAAGAACTTTTTTCTCTTTTTGCCCCTTTTCTTCAGTGGCGAAATCTTCGTTATAGAAAAACTTCAATTACTTATTATAGGATTTTTCTCTTTCAGCGCTTTTGCAAGTAGCATTTACGTAATCAATGATCTTAATGACATTGAATCGGATAAGCTACACCCCACCAAAAGAACCAGGCCTTTAGCTTCTGGGGCAATTTCAAAAAAAGCTGGGCTGGCCATATTCGTAGTTTTAGCGATTATTGGTTTTGCACTTGGTTTTATAGTAAGCTATAAGTTCCTTTTTGTGGTTACTATCTACTTTCTTTTAAATATTGGATATTCATTTGGTTTGAAGAATATATCCATTCTAGATGTGATTATTGTCTCTGCTGGTTTCATTTTGAGGCTCAAAGCGGGCTCTATAGCTACCAATATTCCCATATCAGAATGGTTAATGATAATGGTCTTCCTATTATCTCTCTTTATGGCGCTTGCTAAGCGTAGAGATGATTTGATGATAAAGACAGATTCAGGAGTGGACGTGAGAAAGGTAGTAAAGAATTATAACCTGGTATTTATAAATGTCTGTCTTGCTATGTTTGCCAGTATAATGGTGGTTGCATATTTAATGTATACCATGTCACCGGAGGTGCATAGTCGATTTGGGTCTCACAGACTATATTATACCTCAGTTTTTGTTATTGGAGGAATACTGAGATATTTGCAACTCGCTTTTGTAGAAGAATCTACAGGATCTCCAACAAAGATTCTTTATAAGGATAGATTTATACAGTTGGCGTTGCTACTATGGCTGTTAAGTTTTTATTTCCTTATTTATTACCCAAATATCCAGATATTTTAATCACAAGACCCAATGAATGTACTTATACTAGGAGCCACTAGTGATATTGCCATAGCATGTGCAGAAAAGTATTTACTTGATGGCCATCATTTGAGTTTAGCTGCCAGGAATGCTGATCAACTGCAGATCATAGCAAAAGACATCGAGATCAGACATAATAAAAAAGTAGATCATTATGTGTTTGATGCTTTGGATTATGAAAAGCATGATGTCTTTTACAATAGTCTACAAGCTAAACCTGATATCGTAGTTTGGGCTATTGGTATTTTAGGTGATCAGGAAGAAGCTCAAGCTAGTTGGGAAACATCCAGAGACATAATAGGGGCTAACTATAGTTCTGCTGTTTCTTTATTAAATATTGTGGCTAATGATTTTGAGAGTAGAAAAAGTGGCATTATTGTAGGCATTGGATCTGTGGCAGGTGATAGAGGCAGGCAGAGTAACTATATATACGGAAGTACTAAAGCTGCTTTTGAAGCATATCTTTCAGGTATGAGAAATAGGTTGGTGAAATCCGGTGTCCATGTTTTAACGGTTAAACCAGGATTTGTGGATACTAAGATGACAGCCGGTATGGATTTACCCAAGCCATTAACTGCTAAACCTGAGCAGGTAGCGATAAAGATTGTTAAAGCTGCCAGAAAGAAGAAGAATGTGATTTATGTCTTGCCTGTATGGAGATTGATAATGTTAACCATCAAACTCATTCCTGAAGGTATATTTAAAAAGCTTAAACTTTGAAAAAGACACTTGCTTTATTTGACTTCGATGGTACCATTACTACCAAAGATACATTCTTAGAATTTATCAAGTATAGTAGGGGGGTAGGCAGGTATTATTTAGGCATGACCCTCATGTCACCCATATTAGTGGCTTTTAAGCTGAAACTTATCCCGAATTGGAAAGCTAAAGAAGCTGTTATTACATATTTTTTCAAGAACACAAGTTACAATGACTTTCAAAATCAGTGTCATTCTTTTTCCAGAGAAGTAATTCCTGCTTTGCTAAAGAAAGATGCTATAGAAGCCCTTGATCAGCATATCTCTAATGGAGATGATGTCTATTTGGTGTCAGCTTCCGCAGAAAATTGGTTAAAAGATTGGTGCGAATTCAAGGATATTAAATTAATAGGTACTAAATTAGAAGTAGTTAACGGTAACATTAGTGGAAAGCTCAACGGTCATAACTGCTATGGCCAGGAAAAGGTAAACAGAGTACGTCAGGTCTTAGATTTGGAAGACTATGATAAGATTTTTGTTTACGGAGATAGCTCAGGAGACAAACAGATGCTTGGAGTTGCTACCAATCCTCATTATAGATTTTTTAAAGGCTAAAGTAGTGTCCAAACTTTGAGCTTAAAAATCAGACTTTTTAAAGCTTCTTTTTGTAAGAATAGAACTATTATCATTAAAAATGATAATGTTTTTTGAAATTAAAATTCTTTACCAAAATCTTCAAACAATGCATATTATGAGCTGTTTTAGCTCTAATTGATGATTATGTAAATCATAATTAATGTGAATCATTAGTTACCAATGTAATAAATCTGGTATTTATTACATGGGAAAACCAACATTGAACATTAAAAGTGATGAGGCATTCAGAAATGCATTGTGACTAAGATGTAAGTTTTTTCGCTTCAAAGGATTATTTGAAATAAAAAAAGATAATATTAAAAATTTTATTAATCCGAGAATTGTTGATAATATTGTAATTGAATTGAAAGATTCAACATATTATAAGCTAGGTGGGGTGTAAAAAATGCTATGTCGGTTGTCTATTGATTTAGATATAATTTTATCATGCTCTTTAACCATTTAATTAAATAACCTCGTTGGCTTATGAGAAATTTTACTAAAATTTTCTTATTGCTAATGCTTTCCTTTTTTGGATTCAGCAAATTAGCAATGTCTCAAGTACCCATACCTGATAGTTATCCTCCAAATGGAGACATCTATCCATGGGGCTATGAAGTATTTGGAACAAACTGGGATACCAGTCCATATATTCCCCTTATTTATAACCGAATTCCTGTAAGATTATTGATGCCTAAGGGTGTTACTTATGATTCGGCCACTAACACATTTTCTAACCCTTCTGGAGTGAAGCATAGAGTTATTCTATTTTTACACGGAGCAGGAGAGGACGGAACTAACAACGGTCACCAACTAAGACATGGAGGAAAGCAATTTTTAGAAGCTCGTAATAATGACGAGTTTGATGGCTTTGCTATTTTCCCACAAAATTATTCGGACTATTTCGGTCCTACTCAGATCAGCATTATTAAGGGTCTACTTAATAATATGGAGCAAAAGGGTCTTATTGATCCTTATAAGGTTGTTATAAATGGTTTATCTGCTGGTGGTAGCGGAGTATGGAATTTTGTTCATACGGAATCAAAAATAGCTGCGGCAGCTATTCCTATTTCTGCCGCCAATGTGGAAACATTAAATTATATTGAAAACTTCAAATACACTCCGCTATATATGTGTCAGGGAGGTCAGGATAAAAAGCCTACCCCCGGAACCGCATTTACTGTTGTGGATGGCATACAAGCCGCTGGAGGACAAATCAAACTTAACTACTATGAAGATCTAGGTCACAGTACCTGGTACAGAATGTGGGCTGAGGACGATTTCTGGCCGTTTGTTATGAGTGCAAATAAAGTAAACCCCCTAGTTTTATTTGGTAGAAATGAATTTTGCCCAGATGAAACTGTGGAATCTCATATGGGTTTAAATCCAGGTTTCGAGGCTTATCAGTGGAGAAAGGATGGCGTTGTAATATCGGGTGCTACCACCAATGAGTATGTGGCTACAGAATATGGTACTTATGATGCTAGAGTAAAAAGAAATGGTGTTTGGTCATATTGGTCACCACAGCCTGTGGTTGTAAGTCAGAAAGAGCCTACAGTAACTCCTCCAATTGCTTTGGCTGGGTTGCAAAGTACAGTTATTCCTGCTCCTAATGGGCAGACTACTGTCAAATTAGAGTTGCCTGAAGGATATGAAGAATATCTTTGGAAAAATGCTGCAAATAATGCCACAGTAGGAACAACTAGAACAATAGACGTTGGAGTGGGACAATATGTAGCTACTGTAACTGAGCTTTACGGTTGCTCAAGTAACTATTCAGCTCCATTCACGGTCGTTAATGCCAATGGTGCTAACAAGCCGCCGGCTGCTAGTGATGTACTAGGTTTTGCTAAGTCACAAACAGCGATAGAGATCTTCTGGAATCAGGTGGAATCACCAGTTTACAATGAGACTGCATTCGAAATCTACAGAGGAACATCCGAAGGTGGCCCGTATCAATTAATAGCTCTTACAGCGGCTAATTCATCTTCATATTTGGATGAAAACCTATTAGCTAATACAGATTACTACTATTTAATTAGAGCCATCAATAATAGTGGGGCATCAGCTTCTACTAATGAGCTGCATGTAAGAACAGATGTTGATGCACAAGGTCCTACTGCACCTACTAATCTTAGAGTTGAAGCAAATACAGGCAGCACTGTAAGACTATCATGGAATGCTTCTACAGACAATGTAGGCGTTTACAGATACGACGTTTATAAAAACGGTACTAAAGTGTTAGCCGTTGAAGAAAATAGTGCAACGGTATATGGCCTAAACACAAGTAGTGTTTATGATTTTTATGTAATTGCGAGAGATATCACTGGAAATGTTTCTAGTGCTAGTAATCATGCATTCTCTAGAGTCAATACATCTGGTTTGGATTACAGCTTCTATGATGGTGGATTCTATAACGTTTCTCAATTCATAAATCTTGTTCCTAATGCTACAGGTCATGTAAGTAATGTCTCTATCGATGATAGCCCGTTAGATAATAACTTCGGTTATAAATGGGAAGGATATATTTATATACCTGTTACTGGTAACTATACCTTCGAAACCTATTCGGATGATGGTAGTGTAATGTACATAGGAGGGTTAGATGCAGCACATTTGGTAGTTGATAATGATGGTACTCATGGTCCAAGGTATAGATCAGGAACAGTGAGACTTGAAAAAGGTGCGCATTCTATTATGATTGCTTACTTTGACAAAACAGGATATTATGATTATATGTCTATTTGGTGGAGTAACACAGCTCATGGTGTAACCAACCGTGTACAGATTCCTGATGAAGCATTTATTCCTTCTACTTCACTTCCAGGTTCTGCTCCAGCAGCAGCTACAAGCCTTACTTTTGATGAAGTTGGCTATAAGTCAGTTAAAATTAACTGGGTAGATAACGCTTCTAATGAGACTAAATATCAAATATTAAGATCAGAAACGTCAGCAGGTCCATTTGAAGGAGTAGGAGAAGTAGCTGCTAATGCTACATCTTTTATAGATACTGACCTTGACGCAGTTAAAACTTATTATTATAAAGTTGCGGCTATCGGTAGTTACGGTGTTACTACATCGGCAGCTGCTTCAGTAAGTACTATCGCTTTACCTCCAGCACCTACTGCACCGGCTAGTCTGGTGGCCAATGGAGTTAATTCGACTTCAATCAATTTGTCTTGGACGGATGCCAGCACTACTGAAGATGGGTTCAAGATCTATAGATCAGCGGGCAACGCGGACAATTTCTTATTGATCGCAACACTTGATGCTAATATCAATACATTTAATGATACGGAATTACTTCCTGCTGCTACCTACTATTATAAAGTTGGAGCATATAATGATGGTGGTATTGCCTATTCAGGAGAGGTTAATTCCCAAACAGTGAATACACTTCCTGTTATCGCGGAGATAAATGACATTTCCGTAAGGTTTGAAAGTACCTATACTCTACCTGTTGAAGTTACAGATGCTGATGGTGATGCTGTAGAGATTACTGTATCTAATTTACCAAGCTTTGCATACTTGCAGGATTATGGAGATGGGTCAGGTATGATTACTTTTGAACCCTTATTCGCAAATGTTGGAACTTACTCAAATATCGTAGTTACCGCTACTGATCAAAATGGTGGTGAAGACACTGAAACGTTTAATTTAGTTGTCAATTCTAATCACCTACCAGAAGTTACAGCGGTGGCAGATGTAAATATGAACGAAAGTGAATCAGCAGCAGTGAGCTTCTCAGTAACAGATGCTGATGCTGATGATTTCACACTTTCTTATGTTGGTCTTCCTGATTTTGCTGTAATCACCGATAATCCAGATCAAAGCAAAACCATAACCTTTAACCCTGAATATGGTGATGGTGGTGAGTACACAATTACAATAAATGCTACTGATGTGAATGAAGGTGTAGGATCATCTGAGTTTACTTTAACGGTGGCTAAGGTTCTTACAAATTATACTTTATTAATCAATTTCAACTCTGAGCTTCCTCAGACTACAGGAAACTGGAACAATTTAACTGTTGAACCGGCAGCTGGAATGGATATTAATGGATTTATCACTAGCCAGGGTACTCCTGTTAGTGCTGGTATTCACTTGACAACTGCATGGGGTCCTCAGTATACAGGAGTTGGTGCATTTGGAGCTACTACTGGAAATAATTCCGGAGTATATCCTGATAATGTTATGAAAACCTACTATTTCGCTAGCGACAATGGAAGTAAGGTTTTCGATATCACAGGCCTTAATCCTGAGTTAACATACAACTTCACATTCTTCGGAAGTAGAGATGGAGATGGAAATAGAAACACAGAATATATAATTAATGGTGAAACTGTAGTACTTAATGCATCACACAACGTGAGCAGCACAGTAACTATCAGTGAGGTGTCTCCAACAGAAGTAGGAACAGTTACAGTAACAGTAAGAAAACAATCTGGTGCTGTATACGGATATCTTAATGCATTAAGAGTAGATGCTTACTATACTAATGGTGAAGCTCCAGCGGCACCGATAGCTTTAGAGGCAAGTTCTGTTTCAGGTACCCAGGTGACTCTTTCATGGACTGATAAATCCATTAACGAAACTGGTTTTGAAATTGAAAGATCTACGGATGGGGTTAGTTTTAGTCTTGTTGAAACTGTTTATCCTAATGAGACTACTTATACTGATGAGTCTCTAGCCGGAAAGACCAGCTATACTTACAGAGTAAGAGCAATAAATGGAATAGGAAATTCAGCTTATTCTAATGAGCTAGAAGTAACAACCTTAAATTCATCACCAGTGCTTACAGTTAGCGCAGAAGAAGTTAGTGTAATTGAGGATGAAACTTCTCAAATTACATTTAGTGCTTCAGATGCAGACATGGATGCCTTGACATTCTCTTCAATCAATTTACCGTCATTCGCTACTTTGACTTCAGGTGCGACAAGTGGTAATGTTGAGTTGGCTCCTGGAGATGGTGATTCTGGTGAATATGATTTCTCTCTTATTGTATCAGATGCTGATGGTGCTGGTGATACTGTAAGTGTGCATGTTAGTGTGTCAAGTGTGGCCATCACTTCAACCTTTGTAAACTTTAACTTGGGATATAATGAAGTGTCACCATGGAATAATTTCGACGCTCAGCCTGCAGCGAATACATCATTAAGTAACCTTAAGGATGAAGATGGTATAACCACTTCAGTAGCAGTTACATTAATGGATAAATGGCAAGGTACCAACAACTTAGGAATGATGACCGGGGCAGGTGTTTATCCTGATAATGTAACACGTACATCTTTCTGGGAATCATCTACATCTAATAGAAGAATAAAACTATCTGGACTTGATAATTCTAAAAACTACAATTTAGTATTCTTCGGTAGTAGAGATGGTAGTGGATCTAGATATGCAGATTATACTGTAGGATCAAGTACAGTTAGCTTGAACGCTTCGGGTAACTCTACTAACGTAGCTACAATAGCAGGTATTGCTCCTGATGTAAATGGTGAGATTATCATTACAGTGAAGAAGCAAGCAAGCTCAAGCTATGCTTACATCAATGCTCTAGAGATCCAATCATATAGTGCAAGTGATGTGCCATTGGCTCCTTCTGCTCTTGTAGCAACTTCTATTTCTAAGGATGAGATTAAATTAGATTGGGTTGATAATACTGGAATAGAAGATGGTTATGAATTGTATAGATCAGTAGACGGAGGAAGCTACAGTTTATTGGCTACATTGAATCCAAATACAACTTCATTTATGGATCAAGGTCTATCACCGAATACTCCTTACAGCTATAAGGTTAGAGCTTTCAATGCGTCTGAGGTATCGGCCTATTCTAATGAGGCGTATGCTAGTACATTTGCATTTTTTGTAGGAGTTAACTTCAATGATATAAGTGGAGCTCCTGCACCATGGAATAACCTAACGGTAATGTACGAAGGTGATGTAATCTATAACTTAAAAGATGATTCTGAAATGAATACCGGATTTGCCATTGAAATGGTAAAAGCATTTACTGGAGAGAACCCTGCAGGTATGCAAACAGGTAATGATTCTGGAATCTACCCTGATGAAGTATTAGAAGGTTCTTATTACCTGGATCCAAATGCTGACGCTGAGTTTAAGATTAAAGGATTAAACTTTAGCTATGCTTATAACTTTGTGTTCTTTGCAACAAGAAATGCTAGCGGTAATAGATTGACTAATTATACGATCAATGGTGAAACAGTTTCATTGAATGCCAGCTTAAATACAAGCAATACAGTTCAAATTAATAACGTAGTCCCAGATATTGACGGTAACGTAAATATTAAGATTGCTACAGATCCATCGGCCTCTTACGGATATCTAAGCTCATTAGTGATTCAAGCGTTTGATGTGTCAGGTATTGATGCGTCTGCTAAGAAAGGTGTTAATGGTTTAAATACTGAACTAGCTGAAGCAGGTATAGTAGTTTATCCTACTATTGTTAGTGATCATGTAAATGTTAGGTTTGAAGAGATTCCTGAAGGAAAAGTAGAATTCTTCATCTATGATCTACAAGGTAAATTGGTAAATAATATCTCTGAAGATAAGCTTAGCGATTCTGAGTACAGATTGGATTTAAAAGGTTCTAACCTTACAGAGGGTATGAACATGTTAAAAGTGATCTACGGAAATGAGTCTAAAGTCTTTAGAATCATCAAGAGATAATTCATAATATATATAATAAATGTAAAGAGCCTGATAGAGAAATCTATCAGGCCCTTTTTATTTATACAGATTACTCTCTGGTTTCATTGATTCATGTAAATATAAGACCTCGAAGAATAGAATTATTAGAGTGTCAGACTACTTAAAGTCCTAATTAGCGACATTCAAAGCTTTAGGTTAGTATTAATTTTACCTTGGTAACCTGATATATTTGAGTGTTAAATTTGAAATGTCAGTCCAAAATGTATGAAACTCAATGAGCTCGTTTTGCTATTATCCCCTGCTAGCGGCTCAACTAAAGACCCCCTAAATATAATATTCAGTCAATTATGATTTAGCTGCCCC
Source organism: Fulvivirga ligni (assembly GCF_021389935.1). Taxonomy (NCBI): domain Bacteria; kingdom Pseudomonadati; phylum Bacteroidota; class Cytophagia; order Cytophagales; family Fulvivirgaceae; genus Fulvivirga; species Fulvivirga ligni. Next base: position 4,259,185 of record NZ_CP089979.1, on the reverse strand, counting down.
TAGCGATTCTTCAGCATAATCTCATCTGTATTCTGAGAAGTATAAGAATTCCTGGAGGATGTTAATTTGTTATTTTACTTCTAACACCCAGGCATCTTTAAACTCAAATAGATCTTTTCTGGAAATATCTTTTCTCATCCGCTGAGCACTGTCTTTAAATACAGAATTGTACAAATAAACGTAATATTTATTCTTTTTACTGTAGTAAGATATTTGGGCTGGATACCCAGCTTTAGTGACTTTCTGCGTATAGGCCAGAGCATTGTTTTTATCTTTATAAACACCTATGATCACATAGAATCCACCTGGAGTCATTTCAGGTATTTCTTTTGTGTTAGAATGGTTATCTTCGATAAACGATCCTTCGTCTGATGTATTTAATTGATCTTCTGCGGGAGTTATTTCTTCAATTGGCTCTTCTGTAGTTGCGATTGGTTCCTCAGTTGTGGTGCCAGGGTTTACAGAGTTTTCTTCTTCACGTATTTCTTCCTCAATAATTTCTCCTTCAGTGTTTTCAGCAACAGTGATAGGAGAAGTGGTTTTGTCTTCAGCAACAATAATATTTTGTTTTGATTTCTTCTTAAATCTGAATTTTAGATGAACTTCATGACTAGCACTTGAAAAAGAATTAGATCCGACACCATTGAATTCATATGAGTAGCCAAACTGTAGGGCATCAGTAACTTTTAGGCCAAGATACATCAATGGGCCATAATCATATCTATATCCTGCACCAGCCCAGATGAGTTCCTTATAATTCACTATACCCATCATGGTCATTTGGTTCTGTTGTTTATTGACTAATCTCACCACAGCAGTGGGAGTGAAGCTAATAAAGGGGCTTAACTCAATATCATAGCTTGCAGATATTATCTTCTGATCCATACTGGAAAATTCCACATCTGTAATGTCACCGCCGGTGTTTATTTTATTTTCGATAAGTTGTGGTAGAGCAAATCCCAGAGTAAGGTTTTTAAGTTTATAATGTACACCAAATTGACTGGCAAAATTATATGAGTCATCCAGAGCATTGATCACAGCGGGATCATTTAGTATATCGGAACCGGAAGAAGCTATTAGTGCTTCTACATCAAGAGTATTATGGATCACTCCGCCTGATAGACCAAATTTCACATAGTGGTCATCACCTTGAAATGGGACTTTGTATCCAAAAGTAACAAAACCGAAATCAGACCTTAGAAGAACGGACTTTTCACTTTGAAGCGATAATCCCAAAGAGACATTACCCTTGGTGGCATATTGAAAGTTTAAAGCACCTACTTCAGGTGCATCGCCAATATCTACCCATTGTTTTCTATAAGTAGCATTAATTTCACTTCTGCCACTATTTGCTACAAAACTAGGGTTGTAGAGGTATGGGTTAAAATAGAATTGGTTATATACAGGTAATTCTTGCGCTTTGGATGACCAGGCAATCATACCGAATATTGCTATAAATGAAATTGTTAAAGCCTTTTTCATAATGTCTATCTTATCACGCGTAAGCCGCCAGATATTTTTTGTCCATCTTCGCATTTAAAAACATAGTAGTAAGGGCCTTCTTCCAGCTGAGTGCCGTTCAAAGTCGCATCCCAAGTGTTATCATAGCCATTTACTTCGTATACCTTTTTACCATATTTGTCATAAATGACAAGTTCACAACCTTCTACATTCTCCAGGTTTTCAATAATCCAGGTATCATTATTTCCATCCCCATTCGGAGTGAATAATTTAGGAAAGTCATTGCCGTCTAATCCATCTTTAACTACAATAGTAATTTCGTCAGTAGCTTGAAGTCCATTTACATCTCCAACTTCTAATTGTAAAATATAAGTGCCTTTAAACCCAAACTTTAGTGGAGTGATTCTTTCTGTGCTTGGTAAGCCATTTAACTCAGGGCCAGAAATTAGTCTCCATGTATAGTAGTCAATTAAACTTTCTGTCTCAGCAGAACCTTCTAGAGTGTAAGTACTATCGGGTAAAATAAGTGTGGCGTCGTCACCAGCATGAGCAATAGGACCGACAGGGTTAGGTTCGTTAGTAACTATCACTTGAACTACATCAGTATCAATGGCATTGTCATTATCGGTAACACTTAAACGAATCTGATATGTACCTTCAGAATACCCACTGATAGTCAAAGTAGGCGAGTCTGTACCTGACAGGTCTATATTACTGCCAGATAATTTCTCCCATGCATAGGTGGTAATTGAGCCATCCTGATCAGATCCTGATCCCAGTATATTTACAGGTCCATCATTGATGTCAATAATAATATCTGCACCTGCATCAGCTACAGGGTTCAAATTGGCCGAAGCAGGAAGAACGGTAATTGACATTTCATCTTCATTAGTAGCTCCGTCATCATCAGTTGCAATTAATTTAAGCTTATACAATCCTTCTGAAAGTCCTGTCAGCGTTGTAGTGTCATTAGTTGCATCACTGAATGTTAATGGAGGACCTTGAATTTTATCCCATTCTATAGAAGCTATTTCTCCGTCAGGGTCACTTACTATCCCATTAATCGTAACTGTATTTGTCGGTAATTTAATTGACAAATCAGAACCTGCATTTACGTTAGGTTTTTCATTTGCACCAGCCGGTAATACTGTGATTTTTATCTCATCAAAGTTACGTGCACCATCATCGTCAGTTACAGTTACTCTAAACAAATAAACGCCTTCCACCAGGTCACCAATAGTTGATTTTGCAGTTGATGTAGATGATAACGTGGCGGCTTGACCACTTCTTTGAGCCCAAAGATAAGTAGCAATACTTCCATCAGCGTCACTAGCTAAAGCCTGTACTTGTAGTGAATTATTAGGTAATATTATGGTTTTGTCCGTTCCGGCATTTACTTGAGGCACTTGATTGGTTTCTTCGGAGAAAACTTGTACTCTCACTTCGTCAGAATGAGAAGCACCGTCGTTATCAGTTACAGTTAAGCTGAAAATGAATATTCCCTCTACCAAACCAGAGGCCGATAAAATAGGTGTTGTGGTATTGTTCAAGGTAATTCCTGCATCACCACTAATTTGTGACCATTGATAGCTAGCGATAGTGCCGTCAACATCAGATCCAGATCCGGCCAGGTTGATATTGTTAGTAGGTAAATAAATATTGATATCAGGTCCAGCATTAGCAATTGGATCTACATTAGTGTCAGCAGGTAACACGGTTATTCTAACCCGGTCTTCATCAGTAGCACCTTCGTTATCAGTAACTGTAAGTTTGATCACATAAACACCTTCTATTAAGCCTGAAATATTTACTGATGCCAGATTTGCACCTGTAAATGAGACATTATTAGGACCAGAAACTTGAGACCACTGATAGCTCGATATACTTCCGTCAGGATCGAATCCAGAACCAATTAGAGTAATGCTGTTTTTAGGTAGTAACACATTTTTATCTGCACCTGCGTTGGCAGTTGGCGCCTCATTGACAATTTCAGGGTTCACAATAACTCTTACATCATCAGTGCCTTTATCTCCATCATCATCTGTTACTTCCAAAGTGAATATATAAGTACCTTCTAATAATCCAGTTAGTGCTAAGGTTGGTGTATTAGGATTAGAAATGGTAAGGGCAGGGCCTGATTTTTTAGTCCATCTATAGCTTACGATTGAGCCATCCGAGTCTGAGCCAGAACCAGTTAGGTTTACAAAATTTTGAGGTAAGGTAATGTTTTTATCAGGACCAGCATTTGCTACTGGCGCGTGGTTTTCCTCTTCTGGTAATACGGTAACGGTAAGTTCATCATAGGCACTTCCACCATTAGGATCAGTTACAGTTAATCTAATCAGGTAAATACCTTGAACAAGATCTTTCAAAGTGAGGGTAGCGGTGTTGATATTTTCCATGGTTACGGTAGGGCCGCTATGTTTAGTCCAATTATAGGTCAGAGCTCCATCCTCAGGGTCATGGGCACTTCCAGTAATATTTATGGTGTTCGTAGGTAATTGTACTTGCCTGTTAGGTCCCACATCTACAACAGGTAAAGCATTCACACTATTTACACGAACATTTACTCTATCAGAGCTTTCTGCCCCATCATCATCAGATGCGCTAAATTCAAAAGTATAAAAACCCTCAGTAAGGTTGGATAAGCTGAGTAAATTGCCAGTAATGTCCATGGTGGCCGCAGGCCCGGAAGTTTGAGTCCAGTTGGTAAATATTATAGACCCATCGTCATCAGTGGCTACACCTGTAATTGAAGTAGAGTTGGTAGGAAGAGTTAGCTCTACATCATTACCAGCGAATACATTAGGTGCAAGATTCTCAGGAGATACATTAATTCTCATTATGTCGCTTGAGGATGCGCCATCATTGTCGGTTGCTTCTATCTGCAATTGATATGTTCCTGCCACTAATCCGCTAACAGTTGGTGTAAGAGTATTACCATTGTTAATAGTTGAACTAGTTGGACCCGAACTTTGAGTCCAGGCAATTATGGTGATAGAACCATCAGCATCCGTGGCTGTTCCATTAAGAGCGAGTGAAGTTTGTGGTAATGAAATGTTTCTATCAGGACCTGCACTAACTTCTGGAGCTTGATTTACAATGGTTGGATTCACAGTTACAGAGACCAAATCTGTACCCTGATCACCGTCATTGTCTGTAACTGTAAGACGGAATGTGTAGGTCCCTTCAGTTAAATTTGAGACAGTAAGTGTACTGGTATTTTCACCGCTGAGGGTAAAGCTAGCAGGTCCAGCAGTTTTTTGCCATTGGTACGTGGTAATTGAACCGTCGCTATCAGTGGCACTTCCACTAAAACTAGTGCTGTTGGTAGGCAATGTAATCCACTTGTCAGGTCCTGCATTTGCTACTGGTGGGTTATTAACAGGAGCTGGTAATACAATAATTAATACATCATCAATACCAGTGGCGTTATCATCATCAGTAACTGTCAGTCTAAAGTTATAAGTTCCTTCTACCAAATTCGTTAGTGTAGGCGTAGGGGTGTCATCATTGGTGATATTGAAAGTAGTGGGCCCGGTGATTCGGTGCCATGAATAGCTTACAATACTTCCATCGCTATCTGAACCACTTCCACTTAATGTAGCTGTACTTGTTGGTAAGGTAATAGTAACATTAATACCGGCATTGGCGGTTGGGTTTGCATTGACACTTATGACAGTTACTTGTACGTCATCATAGTCAGATTCACCCTCATCATCTGTTACTGTTAACCTAAAAGTATAAATACCTTCTACCAAACCGCTTACGTTAGCTGTAGGAGAAGAGGCGTTGGATATGACAGATTCTGAAGGGCCAGAATACTGTTCCCATGAGTAAGATGCTATACTTCCATTGGCATCAGTTCCAATACCAGTTAATATAGCTGTTGACACTGGTAAATTTATAATTTGGTCAGTGCCAGCATTAGCTACAGGGGGAATATTTGCTGCAGCTGCATTCACTGTAATACGTACTTCATCAAAACTTGAAGCGCCATCATCATCGGTTACCGTAAGTCTAAAATTATAAGTCCCTTCAACCAGGTTGCTAGCTTCCAGTATGGCTGTGTTAACACCAGAAAGTGTTGCGGCTGGACCTGTTTTCTTTTCCCAGAGATAGCTCGAAATATTTCCATCAACATCTGATGCTATTCCTGTTAGAGTAGCACTATTAACCGGGAGAGTAAGTATTATATCACTACCAGCATTTACTGTTGGAGATTGGTTGATATTGTTTACAATGATTTGCATATCATCGCTGTCTGTCTGGCCATTATTGTCCGTGACAGTGAGTCTGAAGGTATAAATTCCTTCAACCATATTACTTACGGTGGCTACAGGTATGGTAGCGTTGGAAAGTGTGAATTGAGTAGGTCCGCTTACTTTAGTCCACTGATAAGAGGTTATGCTACCTCCGGGAGAGGTGCCTGAGCCGTTAATGTTTGTACTATTCAGGGGTAAATTTAAAGTGATATCAGGCCCCGCATTAGCAATTGGGGACGAAATCCCTCTGGTTTGTTGAAGCAACCAGTCGTAAATGCTTATATCATAAGGATCATAACTCGGTGAATATAGATTGTTCATTCCACCTAAGTTATAGGTCATAGACCATGAATTATGTCCAACACCTGGGTATATCGTGACTTTAGCAGGAATGTCTGGCGGTGGTACACAGGCATTTACACTGTTTACCGGATTGATAGATCCATTTACAGTTACGGTTCCATCCGCATCACCATGAAATGCCCAGATAGGAATATTTTTGAAATTACATGCTTGACTTCTTACTGTATTGCCATTACCTGCAATAGGAATAGCTGCTGCAATGGTGGAATAATACTTACCTAAATAGTTCCATGTTGAAATACCTCCAGCACTAAGGCCAGTCATATAGATTCTATCGGGATCCGCCTTATAGTTATCTATAATATAATTGATGGTGTGTTCGTTATGATCTGGGTTAGCGAAACCTCCAGAATTCTGAGGCGCTATAACTATAAATTCTTCGGCGGGTAACTCACCATCAGGGTTAGCAACAGGCCATTTTCCTTGATTTATTAATCGAATTGGGCCATTATTATAGATTCGGCCAAGTTCAGTAGTTCCATTTCCCTTTTCTCCGAAACCATGCCAGAATAAGATTACCGGAAAGAGTTTGTTCGGATCATCATGGTAGGTGGGGGGGAGGTACTCCACATAGCCAAAATAGCAATCAGTGGTCCCTTTTGGTCGATTAGTTAGCTGTGCATAACTAGTATTATAATAAGTGCTAATATAAAAAAAGAGCACCAATAAGGTTACTGAACGAAACATTCTCATTGCTAGGAGTTTGGCTGTAATTTCAACATATAAAATAAGCAAATAAAACAAAACGAGACAAGCATAAAAGGCCTTAAATTAGGCCTTTTATGCTTGTCTCGTTTAAAAAAGTGAGGTTTTACTAAAACTTACTTACTAAGCATTATCTTTTTAGTAATTCTCTCTTCACCATTCTCTGCTAATAGCACATATATTCCTGGTGAAAGATTGTTCAAATCGAGCTGAACAGTTTCATTCTCTACAAGCTCTCCCACTTTTTGCTCCATTCCATTAAGATCTACCAACTTGTATCTACAGGCCTTGGTAGTAGACATTGTAAGGATGTCTCTTACTGGGTTAGGATATGATGCTACACTAAACTCTGCGTTCTCAACTTCTTCAGTAACTTCAGTCATTGATACTCTGGCTGAGCTCGATGAAGAGCTTACATAGATTTCAGCATCTCTTATTGAATATGCACCTTCATTATCAGTGGCTTTAATTCTAAACCTGTAGAATCCTTCTTTAAGGTTTGAAACCGTAAGAGTAGGGGAGTTAATCCCTGTCATTACTACACTTTCATCACCTCTCTTTTGTTCCCAAGAGTAGCTTACAATTTCTCCATCATCATAATCATGTGAATTTGTATGGATAGTTACGCTATTTAATGGAAGTGATAAATATGTATCTGAAATAGCATCTATCCATGGTGGTCTGTTTGGAACAATCTCATCAAAAGTAGAACCATTACCTGCTACTGCTAATTCAAAATGTCTTAGTGAATATGCGCCATCATTATCATATACTGTAAGTCTAAATCTATATACACCTTCTTTAAGATTTCTTAAAGTAAGAGTTTGAGTATTTGCATTTACCAGAGTAAGAGGATCTCCATTTCTCTGTGTCCATACGTAGCTAGTGATATAGCCATTGTCGTAATCATGAGCGCTGGCAGTTACAGAAACTTCGCTTTGTGGTAATCTCACCTGTATATCATCAATTCTGTCGATCCATGGAGCTTTATTTTCAACTACATTTGGAGCTGCTGCTACATTCAGAGTCATATCATCTGAGTGAGTGGCACCATCGTTATCCGTTACTGTTAATCTTAAAGTATAGGCGCCTGCAACAAAGTTTTGCACTGTAAGCTCTGAAGATGTTTCGTTACTTAAAGTAATGTTACCTCCACTTACTTTTGTCCATTTGTATTTAGTAACAGATCCGTCAGCATCATAACTAGATCCTGCTATTTTTACAGACGAAAGTGGTAATGTAACCCATTTATCCGCACCTGCGTTAGCAACCGGAGCTTCATTTGCGCCTTCATAAATATGAAGCGTCATATTGTCCGAGCTAGAGGAACCATCATTATCCGTTACTGTTAATCTTAACTCATAAGTGCCTGCAGCAAAGTTTTGAACAACTAACTCAGGTTGTGAGCTGTTTGTAAGCGTGATGTTCCCACCACTTATTTTAGTCCAGTTATATGCTGTAACAGATCCATCAGAGTCAGTACCAGAGCCTGATATATTAATTGTGTTCAAAGGAAGAGTCATCCATTTATCATTACCAGCATTAGCTACAGGAGCGTTATTAGGAGCTGGTTCTTGAGGAGCGTTGGAGCTGTTCAAAGAATGTGCCATCATCCACTCGTAGATGTTCTCGTTATAAGGATCATACTGGTCAGAGTAATTATTCATTCCAGATAAGTTATAAGTTCTTGACCAAGAGTCGTGGCCTACACCATTGTATATTGTAACTCTAGCACGCTCCACTGGATTACAGTTATTTATGCTATTCACTGGGTTAATAGAGCCTCCTGGGTATACTGTACCGTCAGCATCACCATGGAAAGCCCATACTGGAATGTGGCTATAAGAACAAGCGTTATCCCTGGTGGCGTTTCCATTACCTGCTATAGGTACAACAGCAGCTACTTTATCTTGATACTGATTGATGTAATTCCATACGCTCATTCCACCAGCACTTAGACCAGTCATATAAATTCTGTTAGGATCGGCTTTGTAATGCTCAATGATATAGTCTATCATATCATCATTTAGCGCCGGGCTAGCAAAACCATTAGAGTTTTGTGGAGAAATTACTATGAAAGGAATGTTATTAGAAACATTTTGCCACGAGCCGTTTTCAATTAAGGCAGGAGGACCATGTCTCTTTACCCTGTCTAATTGACTGGCGCTACCGTCGCCCTTTTCACCATATCCATGCCAAAATAAAATTACTGGGAACAGTTCGTTAGAACTTTCATACCCTGGAGGTAGGTGTTCCAGATAGCCATAAGGACTAGCTGTTGTTCCTCTAGGATGTTTAACATTTTGAGCATGTACCGTTTGCGCAGTTAAAAAAATGCATACCAAGCCAACCAAAAAATGAAATAGTCTCACCATTATTACTTTTAGTTTAGTAAATTAAAGAATAACACAAATAGAGTTGGAGTGATCAGTTATTTAGGTTAATACAAATATATAGTGAGGGATATAATTGTTTAAATCAAAATAGTGAAGTGCTCATAAACGTCGACGAATTACAAATATGGACCGTCAGTTGTTTTTGAGTGGTGTGGAAGTGTGGTAGGAACTACTCGAAAAGTGTGGAAAATATTACTCAGTTAGCTTTAAAACGTATAAATTTCCACCATTGATATTGCGGAAATTTTCGTCGCCAATATATATGGTTTCCTCATCTGCAAATGAGATGGCTTCTTTTTGTGTTATAGTAGAGAGATTGATTTGGATAATATCTCCTTGGAAGAAATCAGATCCTTTAAAGTTTTGGAAGATCCAAAGTTTGTCAGAGCTGAGTAGAGCTAATTTTTTATTTGATGGACTCAAAGCTGCTGCTGTTACCCAAAATTGGATCATATTACCTTTTCCGAGGTATATGCTATCTTTTTTTACGGCTTCATATGTCCCTGCTTTAGCTGGAATTTGGTAAGATACACACTCTCCATTAAAAGGATTCGTGCGGTTTTTTGAAAATATATAGATAGAATCATTTAAAAATACAGCACTTTCGAAATCAAAATTGCTTTCCTGCTCAGTAGCAGGAAAAGTTTTCTGATCAGGAATAGTAAAGTTGATTTTTGAAGCACTAATACGTTCATTGTTAAGATCATCCTTATTAATAATATAAATCTGGAAATCTTTTCTACTGTTAGTGTTGTTTCCGATATCAGCTATGTAGAAATGATCTTTGTCTTGCGTAATGTCTTCCCAATCATAATTTGCGGCATTGAGTATCTTATGAAGGCTAATTATTTTTCCAGCTGAGTCAAATTTAAATATATAAGGCCTATTGCCACTGTCATTATGACCCCAGAAATAGTTATTATAAACTTCTATTCCTGATATTTCAAGCAAAGCCTTTGGAAGTGGTGTTACCAGTTCACATCCTTTATTAACTATTGTTCGGGTGCCAGATGTTCTGCTTGATTGTTTGGTTTTCCAATTACTGTAAGCAGGATTAGAATATTTCAACAGCCAACTAAATATATCATAACCCGCTGATTTATTGAAGGTTTTGGTCCAGGAGTCGTGCCCTGTATTCGGATAGACAGTACTTTTTGCAGGCACTTTAGGTTTAGGCTCACAGTTATTGATGGCATTTACAATATTTACGCTACCACCTACATTTACAATATTATCATCTTCACCATGAAATGTCCAGATAGGGATATTCTTAAACTTACAGGCTTCGTCTCTGAGTGAATTGGCATTCCCTGCTATCGTGACTACTGCTGCAACGTCATTATCTGAGCTATATTTACCTAAATAGTTCCATACGCTCATGGCCCCGGCACTTATTCCCGTCAGATATATTTTACTGAGATCAGCTCTGTAGTTGTCTTTTACGTATTTAATAAGATTCCTAGTTTGCTCAGGGCTAAAAAAGCCACCCACGTTTTGAGGTGAAATGACGATAAATGGGAAATCCTGATTCTGTGATATCAGTTTGGGCGGGCCATGCTTTTCTACTCTGGAAAGCTCTGTGGTTCCATTACCTTTTTCATCAATACCGTGAAGAAATATTAGTACTGGGAATGTCTTATTTAATTCTGTATTATAACCGTCAGGAAGGTACTGATAAAAACCCATGTCTAGGCTTGTAGTACCCTTATAAACTGGGGTATTAGAACTTTGACCTTTGCTAACTAAGGAAATTAAAGCCAGACAAAAAGATAGCATCAGATGCTTCATAAGCTTTCATTTTCAGGTACTAAATTAATTATTACCTACTTTAACTAGGCAATTTCTTCATATAGACCTTCAACTTGCCTTACCATCGAAGCGACATTGAAGTTCTCCTTAACAGTGATGTATGCTTGTTCGCCCAACTTCTCTCGAAGTTGTTTGTCTAAATGTAGTTTTTCTAGAGCCAAAAACAAGTCATCTACACTGTTAGCCTCGGCCAATAGACCATTTTCTCCCGTTTGAATTAATTCTTTAGTACCATCCACCTGTGTGGATATAATAGCTTTTCCCATAGCCATAGCTTCTAATAGACCAATAGAGAGGCCCTCCCACAGTGATGGCAGGCAAAATACATCCAGAGCATTCAGAATATCGGGCACATCAGATCTGAAATCTTGAACAAGAACCCTACCATCGAGCTTAAGTTCTTGAATTAAACTTTTCATTTCATCCTCCATGTCTCCATTGCCAACCATCAATAATTTAACATCATCATGTTTATCGGAGAGTTTTTTGAATGCTTTAATTAGCACCAGTGGATTCTTTTGGATGGTTATTCTGGCAATGAAACCGTATAGGGTGTCACCGGAAGGAATATCCAATTCTTTTCGGATATCTATGTAGTCTGCATCTTTATCGAACTTATTAAAGTTGACACCATTGTTAATGACCACGGAATCAAACTTTTTGATTGCTTCTTTACCTGTTAACTGATTAGATTCAGATACAGAAATATTAAGTTTCGATTTTGATGTGAGATAACCTTCAAAAAATTTACTTATAAAATTTTTTAATTTACCTTGATCATCGTGGAAGGACCAGCCATGAATAGTGTAAACAATAGGCAAATTCAAACCTCTCGCCGCAAAAATCACATTTGAATATGCCCTTGTTCCATGTGCATGTACAATATCTATTTTATTATCAATCAGTAGTTTTTTTACTTTACCAATTACGCTAAGATCGAAGGGTTTGGTGGATGGAATAACCTCACATTTAATCCCTTGACCCGTTAATCGGTCCACCATGGGGCCGTCTGTAAAGGAAAGTACTGTAGGGTTATATAATGATTTGTTCATTTCTTCCACCAAATCAAGGACATGGCTCTCGCCTCCACCTATCTGACCTTGACGGATAGCTTCTAAGATATTGATTTTTTTTGCCATTAAAATTTAGTGCTTCGTCGCAATTACCATCATTTCTTTAATTCCAAATAGCCTTGAAACGATGTTGGTCATGGAACTATATAAGCCAAAACTTATTTTGTTTAAGAATAATAATTTATTGTAAGCAGCTCCTCTGAGATATTTGTTTTTATTTATTTGAAAGCCACATGAGATAAGTAGATTGTTGATGTTTTGGAAATTCCACATATAAAGATGCTGGTTCAGATCTAGTTTGTAAGTTCCTTTACCATGCTTTTCAAATGGAATTACCAAAATAAGCTTTGATCCGGGCTTTAGCTTACTTTTCATTTCCTCAATCATTTGCTTAGGGTAGGGGTGGTGTTCCAGCACGTGAGAAGAAAAAACAACATCAAAGCTTTCATCTTTCAAGTCTTCAAGGTTGTTAGTTACATCTAATCCCTTTTGTCTACAAAAATCAAGACCATACTCAGAAATGTCATAACCTTTGGCATTTTCAAGGTAGTAGATGTTTTGTCCTAGTCCACAACCGTAGTCCAGTATTTTGGAGTCTTTGGTGTCAACTGTGGAAAAGAATTTCTTCAGAGCTATTTTTGCTCTGGCTTCATAATAATCGATTTTACTGTGGTTGCCATGACGTTTGGTATGATAACCTTCTTCATAATCCAAACTTTCGGGTTTTGCGGTTAATTCCATGTTTTCTTTCATTAATAAGTGAATTTTTGGTTAACTGACTAGTTTTCGATTGTTCAGATTCCAAAACACTCCTTTATAAAAGGATTTCAGGTTCGATATGTTCTTGTCCAGGATAAATTCTAATGTATTTTTTGGTATAGCTACTGAAATAAGATAGACAGTAAAAAACCATTTTTGCCAAAATGTGGCGTTTCTTCTTACAAATAAAATTCTATTTCTCGTAATATAATAAGTTTTTAGTGGACTATTCTTACCTGTAGACATACTTTCTTTATGAAAAATGCTAGCACCCGCCTCATAATATAATTTGTAGCCATGAGTTTTAATCTGATGGCACCAGTCCCACTCTTCGTAATATAAGAAAAACATTTCAGGCATAAAACCCACATTATCAATAACTTCTCTTTTAACCATCATTGCTGCACCATGAAGGCTATTAGTGTATCCTGATGGTATGTGGTTATTGTCTTTTTCTAAACTCCCAATGGCTCTAGTTCTACCAGTGTAGAAATTGAACGGCGCAAATCCGGCATACTGCAAAATTTCGGGAGTGTCATAAAATTTGATCTTCGGACTTACAGCTCCTACGTCAGGATGTTTCCTCAGGGTATCTATAAGGGTATCAACAAGACCTTCTGTGAACTCTGTGTCATTATTTACAAAGAAAAGAAATTCACCTTTGGCCTCTTTAATACCTAAATTGTTGCCACCTGAGAAGCCGAGATTCTCTTCACTTCTTATGACCTTTACAGTGGAATTTAATTCTTTAAATTCTTTTGAGTAGTCTTTTTTAGAGCCATTGTCAACAATAATAATCTCAATTTTTTCAGGATCGGAGAGATACTGATTAATAGACTTTAAAAACTCAAAGGTCATTTCATGACCGTTATAGTCGACAGTAATAATTGAAACTAATATATTGTTATTTTCTTGTGATGACATTTCTTCAATGATTTCTATAGTAATGTTATAGGCTCAGAAGTGTACACATACCAATGAAAACAACATAATAAGAGGTAAAGTAATTTCTACTTTACCTCTTATTATTATTAAATAAAGCTGAGTGAGGATGGATCCGTCACAAGTCTTATTAAATTCATTTATTGCTTTATAACTATGGTCTGTGTCTAGTCTTTTGGGCTACTATTTATAATAATCTAGTTATCAACGCGCAAGGCTAAACTTTGTTCTTTTGAATTACAGCTGGGAATGTGCTAAATAAGATTTTCATATCTGTCCAGAATGAGTTAGTCTCTGCATACTCTATATCAAGAGCTACTCTTTCTTCAACAGACATATCATCTTTTCCTCTTTTTGTAATTTGCCACAAACCAGTTATACCAGCAGGAGCTAAGAATCTTAGCGCCCATTGATCCTGAGTTAGTTTTTCAGCTTCATACAAAGGCAGTGGACGGTTACCTACAAGAGACATGTCGCCCTTTAGTACGTTAAACAACTGAGGTAATTCATCTAAACTAGTAGTTCTTAGGAAGTTTCCTAACTTGGTTATTCGAGGGTCATCTTTCACTTTAAAGAAAACAGCGTTCTCTTCAATATTATATTGATTCAAGTGCTGCATGCTCTGCACTTCTTTATCCGCATCTTGACGCATGCTTCTGAACTTATAGAAATCGAATATCTGATATCCCTTACCTGCTCTTTTCGATATATAGAAAATTGGACCTTTGGAATCCAACTTAACTGCTATAGCTATAAGTAAAAGTATAGGGCTAATAAATAATAATATGGTACTTGAAACAAGCACATCAAATGCGCGCTTCATCGTCCATATTTTAAACGAGTTTGAATTGTATAAAGAGGAGTCTGGTTTTACGCCAACTTCCACTACATGACCATGATTTTGAGATAGCTCTTTCAATCTCGCCAGGAAATCTATCCTTTGGCTAAGATCTCTGGCACTTATACTATCTGTATAATAATCTTCGGCACCAATCTTTATAGCTAGGTCTCTTTCCTCCTCATTAAATTCATCGGCAAGGAAGATCATTGGCACATCCTTCAAAATGCCGTTTTTGATATCTTGATAAGGCTGTAACGAATCTATGTAAATATCTGAATTGACGATAATTACATCAGGTAATTCTTTAGCATCAACTGATTTTATCCAGTTGTAAGCGTCGAATGGACATTCAAGGTTTTTTACTGTATAACCTTCTAAACGCAAATCAAGGCAAAGATTGTCACAAGCACCAATGAATAATAAATAAGCTTTGTTTGCTTCTGGTTCCGTAGCCTGGTCCTGCGCAGATGTCATTTCTAATTTAGTTAAGTATTCGTCTTTCATATATTAATTTTAGACTTACTACTGTAATCAGATAAGTTAATAATTATCTCCAATAATTTTTCAGGATCAAATGGTTTGATCAGGTATTCAGCTGCTCCTGCTTCCAGACATTGGTTCTTCGTTTCTTCATCTTGTCTTGAAGAAATTACAATGATTGGAATATCCGCGTAAAGTCCGTTTGTTTTTAGATTAGATAGAAAGTCTTTTCCATCTATTATAGGCAGGTGAATATCTGTGATAATTACATCTGGGCGCCCGTAAAGGCCCATGTGTTTCATCGCATTAGCTACATGACTGAAAGCATCCACTTCAAAATGCTTTTCAAGCATTTTTTTTATCAGCCATCTCATTGCCTCGTCGTCGTCGATTAAGAGTATTTTCTTTTTTTTCATATAGCCAACTAGTTTTAAAAATTCAGTAGGGAAACTAATAAACCGTTATCGTGAAATAAGGTTTAATTTAATTGACCCTTTAAAGTTAATTCAATCTATGAAACCAGTCTATTTTTAAAACAATATTTTAGTTAATAGTTTTAAAAATTAACAATTTTATAATTGTTAATGAAAACATTTAACATAAAATATTACATGGCTAATGCCTTTGAAAATAGCTAGGTTTAGTTGAATAATGTTCTTTATACCACAATGATATAAAAATCATACAAGTATACATTCAAAATTCTATGTTATGGTAACCATTCTTTAATAAATTTCTTACATTAATTTTGAGAAGGTTAATTCAAGTTGGCAGGGATAATTAAAGGTAATAATAAATGTGCTTAAAACCGTTCAAAAGACGCAATATTTTAGTCAGATTTTGACTGTATTTTTGACACTTTTAATGAGTGCAAAGTTATTGAAATCTATGCCGATTGAAGGTGCTGAGATCTACAATAGCCTCGGTGATTGTCTTGGTGATAAAATCTAATTCTGTAACGGAAATTTTAAAATGCTCTAATATCTCTGTGTCGAGGTGGTTTTTGTGATCGTTTTCAAGGATATTATATAGTCCACATATACGAGATACAGGGGCTCTCAGGATGTGGGAGTTAATATAAGCATATTCCTGTAACTGTTGGTTCTTCTCCTGCAGTTCTGATGTTCGCTCTTCAACTCTTCTTTCTAGCTCTTCATTTCTGCTGATCTGTTTCTTATTGGCCTGAAGATAAGAAAGCATGTCTGACATGGCCTTCAAGTAAATGGAATCTGCAAGACTCCAGGTTCTGAATTTGTCCTGAACTTCGCAGCATATTACACCACAAATCTCACCTTCTTTAACAAAACCTACATCCATCATGGACTTGATGTTATTGTCTTTTAAATAATTGTCTCTAAAGCAGGAGGTAGCATGATGTGTGGCGGCATTGTCAGCGATTATTATTTTATCAAACTTAATAGCCTTAAAGTATTCTGGGAAATCTTGTTTGTTCAGGCTTAGTTGATTAGAGTGTATTTGACCTTCTTTACAAAGGTTAGCACAAGAGATAGCATCATTGGTTTCATTAAATTCCCAGATGCTTACCATGCTCACTTGCATAGATTGTTGGATGGTCTGTATGATTTCCTTATAACCATCAGCAAGGTTGCCTTGAAGAAAGGATTTCGACTGGCTAATCTGCGTCAGGTCCTGCAGGTATCTTCTTAAATTGTTAGCTTCAATAAATTGGGACTTCTCACTACGCTCATTTTTCATTTTCTGAAATATAAATGCGCTGATTATAAAAGCATAAATTACTATTGAAAAAAGATTTGCAGCAAAGTAATACTCTGAAGTAGCTAGATGAGTGTTCTCATAGCCTGCTCCGAAGAGGTTGTGTAAAGGATCGAAGAGAATGATGATGAGGAAGGAGGGAAGTGCCGCTGGTATGAGTAGGTCCTTTCTGCTGAGAGGAATAGTAATCATTGGAACTAAAACGCTGACAATAATTACTAGTCGAATATCGAAAAAATTGACTGGATTTAATGTTTCATGATTTGCAGCGCCAAGAGCTTTATTATAAATGGATAACACCGCTACGCAGAGTGGTATGAGTACGCTTATGGTTAATTTAGCTTCATTAATTCTATTTGACCTATTAAGGGCAAATGGAACTATGAGGATAAAAGAGAAAAGGAGTATCTGAAAAGAAGCAGGCCTATCAGTGATGTAATATAAGCCAGCTACCAAAGCAGCCATGCTTGCAGATAGCAAACTTATTAAGTCCGTTAAATCTTTCGGTATTATTTTCCTAAAGATGCTTTTCTTCACTTGTTATTACCCAGCTTCACCGTTACAATAAGACTAAAATTAGATAAATTTCTATTAAGACATCATCAATTATTTAAGTTAAAAAATATGAACTATGCTTAATATTAAATTAATGCTATTATAACCTCTATACCAGATTTCAGGTAATAGTAAGTCCTCCTTCTAATCTTCTTTTAGTTCACCAGTATTAAGTAAAGATAGATTGGTCGCTAATTGAAATAGGTGTGCTTCTGTTTCATAAAAGTGCATCATGTAACCCGCGGTATTTACGAAGCAAACTATATCTCCGATTTCAGGTACTTTTTCTAGATTTATCTTCCTTTTGAGAATGACATCTTGCTCTAAACAGTATGCACCGACAAAATAGCCAGAGGTGGGCTCATTATACTCAGTGCTGTGCTGATTTATAACAATTGGATCTAGTAAGAAGTCAGCGCTGGAGCTGTAGAGCTGGGTTTTATTCATGTCTAATCCTATGAGTAAATTATTTTGGCTATCATATTTTCTAAATACTACTTTGGATATAGTAATGCCACACTGATCCAGTAGGGAACGGCCGGGTTCAAGTCTTAGACTTATATTTCTATCCTTCAGCAATGAGCCTATGGTTCCTCTATGGGTTGGGTATGATAATATATCGTTTAAGAATGCTGCCTTATTCTTTTTATTGAAGTATGGATAGGTTTTTAGTTCTCCACACAATTCGTCATCAATCATTTGGTATCCCAAACCATCGTTTTGAAAGGTGATGGGATCTCGGGCTCCTTGAACAGCTAATTTAAGCTCATTCTTAAATAGGTTCCATTCATCTTCGTTTTCGAGATAGTTAATAAGAAGTCCTCCACCAATGTCAATGAAGGTAGTATTTATATTGTATTTACCTAGCTTATCTATTAGTGCTATTGTCTGTGTTAATGCTTTGGCTCGTTGGTCAATGCTATATCCATTTAAATGAAAATGAAAGCCTTTGAAATTTAGTTGTTCTGAAGGATAGACGCGTTCTAACATGATATTGAGAACATTGTCAATGTCAAAGCCAAAGCGGGTATAAAGTTTATGACCATTCACCTCAAATCCTCCAATCCGAATTCCAATTTTGGCAGTTTGCCCCAACTCAAGAGCCACTTGCTCTATTTGATCCAACTCGTCCTGATTATCAACGATAATAAGTACATCATTAGAAACCGCAAGCTCTAGTAGATTAATATTTTTAATGGAGGCAGTAAGAACAATTTTTTTAGGATTGACTCCTAAATCTAAACATTGTTCTAACTCACGATAGCTTGCAGTGTCTACACCAAAGCCATGGTCTCTGGCGGCTTTTACGAAGGTGGTGCCCTTATTTGCTTTTCTGGCAAAGCAAACCAGGTGATCCAAGCCATGACTTTCTAGTACTTCTTTGTATGCCTGAAAATTCTCAAGGAATGGCTCAGGTGATAATATATTGATGGGTGAGCCGTACTTTTTAAATAGGTCATGAATTTGGTCAGAATCCTTTAAAAAATTCTCTACCCATGAATGAATGATTGGTGTTAGGGTGGGGTAAAGTGCTATTTCAGTTTCCATTTATTTCTGATGAGATTTTAATTCTTTAACAATGTTTTTGGCCCAAATACTGACGAAGTTGTTTCTATGAGGAGATAATGCATCATTATCATAGGTCACACCTTCGGTAGGGGCGCCTGTAGCTGCGATTTGGTTATTTATATGCCCTTGATTATTAACGATATACCCAAAAGGATCTATGGCCATACAACCAGGTTTGTAGACAGTTTCTTCCTGCTCACAATTATTTTCAAA
Organism: Fulvivirga ligni; assembly: GCF_021389935.1. Classification (NCBI taxonomy): domain Bacteria; kingdom Pseudomonadati; phylum Bacteroidota; class Cytophagia; order Cytophagales; family Fulvivirgaceae; genus Fulvivirga; species Fulvivirga ligni. The sequence continues at coordinate 4,240,020 of NZ_CP089979.1, read as the reverse complement.
AAGCTTTATTTCACCTCTTTGTAATAAATTGAAGTAAAGTCCTTCCTGCGCTTGTTCTATTGAAACCTTGGGTATTCTGGCGTCTATTAAATAATCAACAGAAGTTACTGCATGATTTATCTTCGATGTGATTTCAAAATTTTCGTTATGCCTATCATTTTTAATTTCGGAACACGGTCCGATGCTAAAATCAAGAATGCCACATTCTGCCAAGGCCACGATTTTGCACATATTTTCCACGGGAGGGCCGTAAGTAATTCGATTTAATAAACCGGAATAGTTAGTGATGAAGTTTTTGTGAGATTCTGGCTTTAGACCACCAAACTTGAATATTTCAATAAATAAAGGAGTGATTAAGCTCCATACCTGTGATACAGCAGCCCATGCGCTTTTTTTAGTCCCTTTGGCAGCTTCTTTATTAGATTTTTTAATATAGTTTAAAGTGAAGTTGTGCATCTCAGCTCCATCATTAATCTCATGCTCAGATACAGGATAGAGATACTTATCAATATTAAACCTTGAGATATGTTTTTGTTGCTGATGGAAATTTTCTATTTGATCTTCTAGGTCTTTGAAACTATTAGGTAAAGAGAAGCTAAACTGATGTTGATCAAATAGTACAGCGTAATACATAAAAACCATTTCCTGCTTGATTAAAGGTAGCAGGTCAAGTTCAAAATCTGGTCTTTCGAAATGATTTACTGCGTCTTCAGTGAAGAATTGTAGATCATACTCTTCTTGCAATTCAGGCCCACGGGCTATCATGGGTATGCTGGTGCGACTAAATGGATAAATCTTTTGAGGTTCTAAACCTGAAGGTTGGTAAACTAAATTTCCTTCCTGACTTATAAATTTGCCTTCTCTGCCTTCAGTGAGCGATAAAACGGCATCAACAAATGTGAGTCCCATGCCTTTTAGGCCAACTTTCGAACCAGGTGATACGCTATCAAGAACAGGTTCAACTGGATAAATAAATGGAATAAATCCACTTTCTTTCCATTTTTTCTCTTCCTCGCTTAGGTGTCTGCTTGGATGCCCTGTGGATAAAAGTATGTGATCAAACGCTATATCACTCCATGTATCTATGTTGTCGCCATTTAAATAATTGATGACATATCCTTCATTAGCCTTTTTTAAATCTTTTACGGTACCAATATGTAAATGAACCGTTACCTGACCGGGTAAATGATCGAGTAAGGATTTAAAACCAGCTTCTAGATACAATCCTACAACAGCTCTGGCGGAATAATCATGCTCATTTAGGTTATTATCTATTTCGTTTTGATCCTTCAGCCATTCTGGGAAGGTAGGAGTATATTGGATAGGGCAAAGAGGATTCTGCCTTATCCAAATATCAATTTTATTGTTAGGCACATTCATTTTTAGGAAATGAGGCTGATCAGACCGGTATACATCTCCTGAGCCAAAGAATTCGGTTTTGTTGAAAATGTGAATTTCAATGGGTTGTTCAGGTGGTTGTGCGGTGAACTCAGCTACCAATCTCTCCAGCCCATACATTCCTTTAGGGCCTCCGCCAACTATTGCAATGCGAGTGATACTTGAAGGAGGTTCTGTAGTCGCGGTAATGTTGTTGGTTTGACTCTCTGCTACGCCCATTGATGCTCTAATGTTGTCTGGTTAAAGATTGCTGTTGTGTCTTTAAAATGTTGACTTACCCAGTCTGGGTTGTAAATGGTATCCAGATACCTTTCGCCTCTATCACATAAGATTACAGCGCAATTACTTCCCGCGGGAATGCTTGGTGCTATGCGTTGTAATGCCGATACCACTGCCCCTGATGATCCGCCAGCAAGAATTGCTTCTCTATTTAATAGCTGATGGCAGCCCATAACACATTGGTAATCAGTGATATGTACCACGTCATCTACTTTATTTCTCTCTAGTAATTGTGATGGACGGCCTGCTCCGTGGCCAGGGATTAAACGTTTGCTAGACTGCTGACTGAAGATCAGGCTGCCTTCAGCATCTACTGCTATGATTTTAGTTTTAAGTTGATGCTGCTCAATGTAATGAGCACATCCCATAAGTGTGCCACAGGTGCTGGTAGCGGCGAATAGATAATCTACCTCACCATTTAGTGCCGTGGCTATTTCATTCATGGTGTTAACATGCGCTTCAGGATTAGCTTTGTTTGCATATTGATTTGGCCAGAAGCTTTTTGGTACAGACTTCAAAAGTTGTTCTACACGATGGAGTCTGGCGTTTAAATAGCTGCCGTTCTGTTCTTCTGTCACCTGATCAATGGTGACTCCATAAGCTCTCAAAATCTTTAAAGTGTGTTTGTTCACCAGGGGATCAACCACTACGGTAAGCTTAAGTCCATAGACCAGGCAAGCTTGCGCTAAGCCAATAGCCATATTGCCAGAGCTAGATTCAACTACAGTAGTTTCTCTGGTTATTTTACCTTGATTAATGGCGTCTAATAAAATATTGTTGGCGGTACGATCCTTAATGCTGCCACCTGGATTGAAGGCTTCCATTTTACCATATACATTAATAGGATATTCTGGACATATATTCATCAGCTGGATTAATGGAGTGTTTCCTATTGCTGCCAGCGTATTAGGGTATATTTTTAGATCGTTGGTTTTCATATTGGCCTATTTCTTTACATCACCTTACCTAGAAATTGGTATTTTCTATCGATGTAAATAACACAGCCGTATGATTATGGTTTAGAAGATGTTGTTAATTGTTTATTATTTATCTAATATTCTTCGAAGGAATTACTATTCTTATATTCATGGTAAAAAGAAAGGGCTAATGATGTCGAAATTGATGACAACAGTAGCCCCGTTCTAAGGAATAGATTATTACGGATTTTAGTACTCTAGCTTTTCATATCCCATGCCTATAGTATTTAAAACTTCATGAAAGCCCTTTTTTGATTTACCAATAAAAGCTTTTAGATCGTTGTAGGTGCTTATGGTTTCTATGCTGAAATATTTCCTGGAAGAAATAGATTCTGGAGCTTTGAAATAGGATAAAGCATCGGGTAATTCAAGAAGTGGGATCTCCATATCATTGGCTTTGGGTAAAATATAATGCCAGCTCACATCTTCATAAAAGTTATTCGAGGCCAGTGAAACCTGCATAAAGGTGAAGTTTCCATCTGCCTGATAGGTTAGTTTCCCGTCCATTATCTGAGCTTGAGAATTCACCTCAAGACCAACGTGATTGCCGTTTTTGATGCCATATTTCTTTTGAGTGTAGCAATAATCCATACCATAGTCACTGGAAACAATAAGGTAATTTTCGAAAATATCGCCAGGGTAGGGGAAGGTCACTCGTGTTCTCCCACCGGTATCTTTTTGTGAGACTATGACGCCATTATCAGTTGAGTCTCCATTGAACCCAACAATATAGGCCATGGCTTTTTTAGAATTATTGAAGGTGATGTCAATGAAATTAGCAGGATTAGCTACCTGATTTAAGTCAATGGTGGCATTTTCTTTTAGATCATTAAATAAATTAAAGCAAATGCCATCATTGTTTCTTCTCGTTACATAAAGTTGGTCATCATGATTATTAAATAACAAGTTATGTTCCTCTGAATCAATGGGCTTTAAACCCCCATAGTTAGTAGCGTAATAGGTGCTTTTCTCATCAATTGATTTAAAGTTGATTTTTTTAGAGCCATGAGGTTTTTGTTCAATATACATCTGGCTTAAAGTCCATTGGCTTCCACGCTCTAGATTGGCGAAGGTCCTTAATCGTAGACCATGATGTTGGTTGATATAGGCTTCGGTAAGGAAGAAGCTGTCTGATTCGTAGCCAGTTTGCCTAAGCTCAAATCTTTCTTTGTTTTTAAGTTGACGGGTGCAAATGACCTTACCATACTTATCTGAAAGAAAGACATAGCCACTTGTATTTTCACTAAGCAAATTGGACGGACTAGATATTGAAACAAGTATATTCTTAACATATACATTAATTCTTTTTTCAAATGTATTGCCTAAGAAATCTGTGGCCTTAACTCTTATGGAGTGCTCGCCATCCGTATTTTTGTTAGTGTTCCAAAGACTTGAAATTTCGTGTCCGTTATTCTGGCTGAGCAGTTGATCGTCAATATATAATTCGATGCAATTCAGTTCTGCATCATGTGAAACTTCGGCTCTGATACTAACGACATTCCATAGAGACATGCCGTTATCAATGTTGTGGATGTGAATCCGTGAAGTTGTGTGTTTCAAATTATCCTCTTCGGTATATTCAGTAAGAAAGCTTGGTCTTAATCCCACTGATTGTAAGAATTGTCTGATATGCATCTGTTGGTCCTCCTAGCGGCTAGGTTTAAAATGGGTTGTATATGTCTAACAACTAGCCCTTTCATATCCCCTAGTGAGAAATTAGAAATATCAGAAAATTTTTCTTGAGTTTAAAATGAGAAGTTTACAATAAAAAAGGCCACTCCCGGAGAGAGTGGCCTAAAAATATAATTTATTGTTGTGTCCTTATTTGAAGAAATCTGGAATGCTGGCTTTTCTGTCTCCAGAAGACTCCACTTGAAATTCTAAATATGCATGGCTGTTTCCTTGCCCAAATACGCTTCCAATACCGTATTCTGAACTCTTTAACTCATCTATGAACTCATTGTAGCCTTCAGTGCTGAAATGATCGTAGAATGCATAACCAATGATATTTATACTTGGGTCGTAGTCTGAGAGTGATGCAGGAAGTGATAAAAGAGGAGTTTCTTGACTAGTTCCGGCCGGAAGTATGAAGTAGTTGTACATGTTATCGCTGGCGGTGTAGATTAATAAAAAGTCGTAACTTCCAGATGATGTATAATTAAAGCTTTCTTCGCCAGTTTGCAATTCTATAGAAGCCGTAATACCTCTGATGGCTATCCCTTCTATGCCATAGCCGAATTGTTCATATTCATAATCTTCTGTTGTATAATATATGTCGGTAAAATAGCTGGCAAAAGCATCGTTTGGATAGTATAATGTTACTGTTTCAGGCTCAGAGTTGCCTTCGTAGCGATCGACCTCAAAGCCAACATCATATGTGTCATCTGAAGGAAAGCCTTCAATGTCATATTGAAAAGACTCAATGTCTTCGGTAATATTGAAACTAACAGAAGAGAAGTCATTATTTACTAAGCTAAGATCTAGACTATTCTCACCTGCTATAATTTCATTTAAATAATGATATTTCAATTTTTCTCCTTGGGCTGAATATTTTACGATATACAGAGGACTTGTTTCATCTACTAAGCCGATTTCCAATGTTTGATTTTCATCAATTTCATAAAGGTCCTCTCCATGTGAATATAAGTTGTAATATTCACCATTCTCCAGCGAGGCTCCAGTTAGCTCGAGGCTTGCAGTAAATGGTGTTCCGATAATCACTCCATCATCATCATTGTCTACATCCTTTGATAATGTCCAAGTACTGCCTCTTTTTATTTTAGCAAAAGTGTATATCTGTAAACCCTCTGGAGTATAGCCTTCACTTAAAAAGAATTCCTCACCATCAAAATCATTCGCCTTTAGCGTGATGTTATCACCATTTTCGAACTCCATAGAGGTGATTAATGATCCATCTGCATTGGAGAGAAAGATTACGCCAGTTTCACTGTCTTCAAAGAAATCAGCGGGAATAGAGGCAGATATTAATGTGTTGAGTACATCAACAGAAATTTCTTGGGTTGCTATGTTTCCTGCAACGTCAGTGGCCACAGCTTTAAGTGTGAATGAGCCATCTTCTTCTTCAAATGTATTCCAATCAAAATCTACAGTCGCGGAGTTACTTTGGGCTACACTTTCATTGTTGATGAAAAGTTCTACATCTGCAATTTCATCATCGTCAGTTGCTTCTACTGTAAGTGAGATTGTATTCCAGACTGTTTGGCCTGCGCTGATATCTTTAATGGTTACAGATGGATCAGTTGTGTCTGGTGGTGGATCTTGCGTTCCATCATCATCACCGCATGACTGCAGGGCGAAAAGGGTAAAGGCTAAAACTGCCGTTTTGCCAGCCCATTTAAAAAAAGTTGAGTGAGTTAACATAGATAGTTGATATTTAAAAATGAAATCAAAAAAACAACAATAAGTCTTACGAAACAAGACTTATTGTTGTTATATAATTTCATTAAAAAGTATCAACCAAGCCTGTCAGAGGCTAAATGATAGCTTGGATCTTCTAATAAATTTACATCTATCAGTTGATCTGCGTTCTTAAGCAGGGTCAGGCAGTCTGAACTTAAATGCTGTAGGTGTACTTTCTTTCCAGCCTTTTGATATCGCTCTGTTAGCTTATTTAAGGCTTCTATGGCTGACATATCAACCACACGGCTTTCGGCAAAATCTATAATTACTTCGTTAGGATCATTGGCTACATCAAACTTTTCATTGAAAGTGGTGACTGATCCAAAGAAAAGAGGGCCATATATTTCGTAGTGCTTTATGCCATTTTCATCAACTCTTTTTCTGGCTCTGATTCTTTTAGCGTTATCCCAGGCAAATACTAATGCTGAAATAATTACACCAATTACTACTGCCAATGCCAGGTTGTGAAGGAATATAGTAACAAGAGTAACCATTACCATAATAAAGATGTCCGACTTTGGCATTTTGTTGAAAGTTCTTAGGCTGGCCCACTCAAAAGTACCAATGGCCACCATAATCATAAGTCCGGTAAGCGCTGCCATAGGGAGCATACCCACCAAATTAGCGCCGAACATGATGAAAATTAATAGAAGAACAGCGGCTACAATTCCAGATAGTCTTGCTCTTGCACCGTTAGATATATTGATTAAACTTTGCCCAAGCATAGCACAACCTCCCATTCCAGAGAAGAAACCAGAAAGAACATTGGCCATACCTTGCGCGACAGCTTCTTTATTACCTCTTCCACGAGTCTCCGTTATTTCATCAATGATGTTGAGGGTAAGCAAACTTTCAATTAAGCCCACGCCAGCTACAATGAGTGCATAGGGAAATATGATGGTTAAGGTTTCGAAATTAAAAGGAAGGCTAGGAATGTGGAAAGGAGGGAAACCACCTTCTATAGATGCAATATCACCTACCGTTTTAGTATCTATGCCTAACGCCATTACAATTCCAAACACAGCGAAAATAGAAGCTAAAGATGCTGGAACCGCTTTAGTAATCTTTGGTAAACCCCAGATAATGAGCATGGTAACTAATACCAGAGCAAGCATAATGTAAAGGCTTTCCCCTGTGAGCCAATTCTTTTGATCATCCTTAAATTGATCTAGCTGTGCTGTGAAGATGATAATAGCCAAACCATTAACAAAACCATAAACCACGGGCTGTGGCACAAGTCTTATCAGCTTTCCAAGCCTTAAAAAGCCGGCTGCTATTTGAATGATCCCTGCTAAAACTACTGTAGCAAAAATATACTCTACACCATGACTGATGGATAATGAGGCGATTACAACTGCTACTGCTCCAGTGGCTCCGGATATTTGTCCTGGTCTACCTCCAAAGATTGAGGTAATAAGCCCCATAACGAAGGCTGCATATAAACCCGTTAGAGGTGAAAGCTCAGCCATGATGGCAAATGCTACTGCCTCAGGAATTAAAGCGATGGCCACCGTCAGACCAGATAGTACTTCGGTTTTGTAATCTACACGTTGTGATAAGTCAAAAAGATTGAGATACTTTTTCATTTACTCTTAAAATACAAAAAACTAATACAGGATATTATAAATGATGCAGCTCAGAGCTGCTTATTGGTTATTTAGTAAAAGGATGTTTTTGAGTCAGTGCAAGTGTGTAGTAGCAGTTGAGGAATACAATGATCATAAAACATCTGGATTTAAGGGTGCGAAGATACCAGTTTTTATAAGAATAGTAAAGGCGGCAGGGAAGTTTTCCGAGATGTGGTAGGTAGGTTTATTATGTGATCAATTGTGAAATAATACATTATTTAAATACACCAATTGAAAGTGTTTTGATCTCTCAATTGGTGTATTGTATGGAGGTTTAATGCTTCATGTCGATGATGGGTTTATTAGGTTTTAATAGGCGATTAACGCGCTTAATGGTGATATCTTTACTTAAGTTAACCTTTTTTGATGCTTTAATATCATCACTGGAAGCCCCAATTTTGATGGTGTAATCTCCTGCTTCTGCTACCCATGCAGATTGCTCAGTGCTGAATGAACTGAGGTCATCTTGTTTAATTATAAATTTTAATTCTTCACTTTCACCCGGCTTCAGTAGTTTAGTTTTTGCAAATTTTCTTAGTTCTATTTCAGGTTTATCCAAACCATTTTGTGGAGCAGATATGTATAACTGAACCACTTCTTTACCGGCATATTTTCCATTGTTAGTAATGGTGATAGTGGCAGTGGCTTCATCTTTGAAATTTTTAGTGCTGAGCTTTAAATCACTGTATGAAAAGTTGGTATAGGAGAGGCCAAATCCAAAGGGGTAAGATACTTTTTTGTCGAAAGTATTGAAGTATCGATACCCAACATAAATGCCTTCTTTGTAGAACACTTCAGAATCTTTTCCTTTAGAAATAGGTCCCATGAATACTTCCTTCGCTCCAGGTAATGCTTCACCTGGAAAGTTATCAGCGGATGGTGTGTCTTTATAGCTTATTGGGAAAGTGGTAGCCAACTTACCTGAAGGAGTAACTTTACCTGTAATCACATCAGCCACGGCATTGCCAGCTTCCTGGCCACCTTGCCAGGCTAATACTATTGCATCTACATCATCTTTCCAGTTGGCGGTCTCTATCACGTTGCCAATATTCAATATCATCACTACTTTTTTTCCAGCATCGTGATACGTTTTTGAAACCGTCTTAATCATTTGTAACTCTTCTTGAGTAAGTTCAAAATCACCTTCTGTTTTTCTGTCTTGAAATTCTCCGGAGTTTCTTTTTATAGTGATGAAGGCTACATTTGAAGCTCCAGCTTCCTGCTTCACTTGTGATGTATTAAGTGCCATTTCTGTTATTGGCGGTAATAATTCAAAGAAGAATTTTTTCTTTGGTTGCTTGGCTTTCTCAGCTTCTATATATGCAGTGTAATTCTTCTGTAGAGCATTATTTACCTGATAATCAGCATTATTAAGTCCTTGTACTAAAGATACCGTGTAAGCTTCGTTTACATCTCCACTGCCGGTACCGCCGGCTATGAAATCATATGAGCCATTACCATAAGCTGCTATTTTAGTTTTAGTGTCTTTTAGAGGTAATACATCTTCATTCTTTAAGAGAATGATGCCATCAGCCGCAGCTGCACGGGCTATCTGGGCATGAGCTTTTAAATCTGGTGCATCTGAATATTGATAATTATGAAATGCGTTTGATTGCAGAACTATCTTGAGAATTCTTCTTGCATTAGTGTCTAACACTTTTTCTTCTAACTGTCCATTTTTTACAGCGTTGAGTATGGCCTGAGTCTGTTCGGGAATACCCGGCATAATCAGGTCGTTGCCAGCCTTCATTTGTTCTACGGGATTATCACCGGCGAACCAATCGGTCATGACCAGGCCTTCAAAACCCCATTCATCCCTAAGGATGGTGGTAAGCAGTTCATAATTTTGTGAGGTGTAAGGTCCGTTAAGTTTGTTATAAGAGCTCATTATGGTCCAAGGCTGAGCTTCTTTAACCACGATTTCGAACCCTTTCAGATATATTTCGCGCAAAGCACGTTCGCTGACTATGGAGTTTACCATCATTCGGTTAGTTTCCTGATTGTTAGCCACAAAGTGCTTTAATGATGTGCCCACACCGTTTGACTCAATTCCATTAACCACAGCGGCACTCATATGGCCACTGAGATACGGATCTTCTGAGAAGTATTCAAAATTTCTACCTGCCAAAGGATTTCTATGAATGTTAATGGCAGGTGCCAGTAATATATCTGCTCCGTAATCCCTTACCTCTTGGCCCATGGCTACACCTACCTTCTTTGCCAGGTCAACATCCCAGCTAGAAGCCAGCACTGTGGCAATGGGAAATGCTGTACAGTAATAGGTTTTTGACGAAGTCGAATCTCTAATCGGCTCGATACGTAGACCGGCCGGGCCATCTGCAAGTATAATTGAGGGTATACCTAAACGGGGAATAGGATAGGTGCTGCCAGCTGCTCCTGGTACTTTGTCTGGGATCTCGGCGGTAGACATTCCTGGTATGTTCATCCCCATGCCTACCACAAGATGCGCCTTCTCTTCTAACGTTAATCTCTTAACAAGATCATCTAGCCTTTTTTCAATCGGCTGAGTGTCATCTTCATAAATATCAATTTTCTCATTTTTATTTAAGTCTTGAGAGTAGATATTATTTAATATTGTGCAAAATGATAGTAAAAAAATAAATCGTAGCTTTTTCATAAGTTTTCATTGTGTCGTTATGACATTAAGATAGCTATTTAATTTATTTTTTCACAACTTTGTTACTACTGCTTATCATGACTTTTATTAATACAGATGAACTAGTTCCAGGTCTTTCAATAGACTGCGTAATATTCGGCTTTCATGAATATGAGCTGAAGGTGCTATTGATGAAAATGAAAAACTCTGATTTATGGGCACTTCCCGGTGGTTTTGTGAGGAAAGATAGAAACGTGGATGATGAAGCTGCCGTGGTTCTGGAGTTAAGAACCGGCGTAAGAGATATTTTTCTTAGACAGTTTCATTTTTTTGGCAACGTATCAAGAAATGTAGATGGGCACCCTGAGCAACTAGTAAAGAAAGAGATAATTTCTCCTGAGAATCAGGCATGGTTTGAAGAGCGATTTGTTTCAGTGGGATATTATGCTTTGGTAGAACATTCCAAAGTACAGGAGCCCCAGCCTGATCATACCTCAGAACTTTGTGCCTGGGTTTCTTTGAACGATTTGCCAGAGTTAATGCTTGATCATGGTCTTATTTTGAAAAAGGCACATCATACCTTAAGGCTAGAGCTTAATAATCAGCCTATTGGATTAAACCTGCTGCCGGAGACCTTTACTATGCCTGAATTGCAGGCATTATATGAAACGGTTTTAGGTAAGGAATTAGACCGACGAAACTTTAGAAGGAAGATGCTTTCTTACGATATTCTCATTGATACCAATGAAAAGCGTACGGGTACCAGTCATAAAGCTCCCACGCTGTATAAGTTTGATAGGGATAAATACTTTACAGCCATGCAAGATGGCTTTAGCACGGCCTGGTAGCGCGAATTTGTGATGAGTGGATAAAACGATTTAGCAGAAAATAGTAGTAATTTTACTCGTTTATATTACCTTTGGAATCGCTTGAAAAATACTACTAATTAATCATATTCGAATGAATAAACATGTTAAATCCTTAGCTATACTCACATTACTTTTCTTTATGTGGGGATTCATTACTTCTCTTAATGACATATTAATTCCATACCTTAAAACTGTATTTAATTTATCTAACGTTCAGTCAGTTTTAGTACAGTTTGCCTTCTTCTTAGCTTATTTCGTAGGTGCCCTGGCTTACTTTATTGCCTCTTTAAGTTTTGGTGATCCAATCAACAAAATCGGTTATAAAAAGACGATTTTCATCGGCCTTATCATTTCAGGTATCGGCTGTTTACTTTTTGTGCCTGCATCAATTGCTGAGGTTTATGGGTTATTCCTGGCAGCCTTATTCGTACTTGGTCTTGGCCTTACAGTTCTTCAAATATCTTGTAACCCTATTGTAATTTTATTAGGTGATCCTGAAAGCGCTTCTGGACGATTAAATTTGACTCAAGCCTTCAACTCTTTAGGTACCACATTGGCGCCAGTAGTAGGTGGTTATTTCATCTTTAAATTCTTTGCTATCGATGGAGTACTTACTGCTGAAAATGTAAAGATTCCATATATCATATTAGGAGCACTTTTCCTTGTAGTGGCTTTCTTCTTTTCATTCAGTAAAATACCTTCTTTCAAATCTGAAGATAATATCACAGGGGATGTTTCTGTATTGAAGTTCGGTCAGTTGAAATGGGGAGTTTTGAGCATATTCTGCTATGTAGGTGCTGAGGTAGCTGTAGGTAGTTTAATGATCGGTTATTTAGGACATGAAAATGTGCTTGGACTTGACCATATGGAAGCCAGTACTTATTTGGCCTATTTCTACTGGGGAGGAGCTATGATTGGTAGGTTCTTAGGGGGTATCAATATAAGTGATCAGCCGTTAGGGAAAAGAGTACTACAATCTCTAGGTATCATTGCCTTAATTGTTCCTTTCATAGTTTATCTGGCCGGAGTGCCTGTGGCTGAAATGTGGCCTTATTTTATCTTCATTGCTATTAACTTATTGCTAATGCTATTTATTGGTGAGAATGCCCGACTTATGCTTGGGGTTTTCGCTATCGTAAATATCGCTTTCTTGATAATTACTGTAATTGAAGTACCTGGTTTAATGGTTTGGCCTATTTTGTCAATCGGGCTATTCAATTCAATTATGTGGTCTAATATATTCTCACTTTCTACAAAAGGCTTGGGAAAATATACCAGTCAGGGTTCTTCCTTGTTAATTATGGCTATTTTAGGTGGGGCGTTGGTGCCACTTTTACAAGGTTATTTTGCTGACCAATTTTCAATAGGATTTTCATTCATTGTGCCTATGGTCTGCTATTTCTACCTTTTTGTTTATACTATTCGTTATAATAAAATATACACTAAAATCGACTAAATTCTATTTCACATGTCAGAGCAATTATATCCACTAAAATTTAAAACCATCTATAAAGACAAGATCTGGGGTGGTAGTAAAATAAAGGATGTTCTTCATAAAGATTTTTCGCCGCTACCTAACTGTGGCGAGACCTGGGAACTTTCTGGTGTAGAAGGTAATGTATCTTTCGTTTCTAATGGAAGTTTAGAAGGAGAACCTTTAACTGGCCTTATAGCCAAGTATAAAGGAGAATTAGTAGGAGAGAAGGTGTTTGAAACTTACGGAGCTAAATTTCCGCTTTTAATTAAGTTTATTGATGCTAACGAAGACCTTTCTATTCAGGTGCATCCTGATGATAAACTGGCTCAGGAAAGACATAACTCTTTCGGTAAAACAGAGATGTGGTATATCATTCAGGCAGACGAAGATGCTACTTTGATTACTGGTTTTAATCAGGAAGTTAGTAAAGAAAAGTATCTGGAATACTTCGAGGCTGGTAAACTCACTGAGATCTTAAATAAAGAAAAAGTGGATAAGGATGATGTGTTCTTCATTCCTGCCGGACGAGTACACACTATCGGTAAAGGGGTAATGCTGGCTGAAATTCAGCAAAGTTCCGACATCACATACAGGATCTACGATTTTGACAGAACCGATGATAAAGGCAATAAACGTGAGCTACATGTAGAAGAAGCGGTGGATGCTATCGACTACAAACATTATGATGAGTATAAATCTAATAAGCCACTTGAGTTAAATAAATCAACTGCCATAGTAGAATGTCCGTTCTTTGAAACTAACAGAATGGTGCTTGATGCAGAGATGGTAAAAGATTATTCGTCTCTAGATTCATTCGTGATCCTTGTATTCTTAGAAGGTAATACAACAATCACAGCCGGTGACACCACTATGGATGCCACCATGGGAGATGTGGTTCTTATTCCGGCTTCTATTAAAGATATCAAACTTACTCCTGAAGGGGAAAGTAAGGTGTTGGAGACTTATATTCCGGTTTAATTAATCAATACATATAACGAAAAAGGGCTTCTCTTTTGTGATAAACACATAGAGAAGCCCTTTTCTTTTATAACTAGATGGGTTTGTTATTCCTCCTGAATCAATAATCCGCTTAAATATTTCAATTGAACTTCTGCCTGCTTGGCGGCAAAGGCTGCATTTTGATATCTTATCTGGGCATTGACTAAATTTACCTGAGATTCTCTTAGCTCTACAGGGTTAGATAGGCCTATATCATACCTTTCTTTTGCTATCTCGTTGTTCTCTTTTGCTACGTCAAGGTTGGCTTCCTCCAGTTTCAGTAATTCTAAATTATTCTGGTAATTGATGTAAGTGGTTTTTACGGTAGTCTCGAACTCAATCAATTGATCCTCATACTGATACATGGTGGTTTCTGATAGTATCTTGGCATTCTGGGCTCTTCGCCATACATTAAGGCCGTTAAAAAGCGTCCAGGAGGCAGATACGCCATAGGTTAAATCTCTGGAGTTACCGCTAAGAGCAAATCCTGCTGGTGTTTCGAAGTTTGAACGAGTATATGTGGCAAATAAGTCAACTTGTGGCAATAGGTCTCCTTTAGCAAGCTTCTCATTATACATCGCTATAGTCTGCTCTCTTTTTAGCGCTAGCAGCTGAGGGTTTTGCATATCTAACTTATCTAACAAAGAGGGGAGTATAAGCGTGGTATCATTCACCACCTCATAGTTTAATGTAAAATTGATACTATCATTTTTTACAGCCATCAGTCTTAAAAGCTCATACTTTCGTACTGCCAGCAATTCCTTTTGTTGAATCAATGAAGATTTATCAGTGTTTAAATCCACTTTAGCCTGAAGAAACTCTAGCTTCGATGCTTTTCCCAGCTGATATTTATCATTGGCTATTTGAAGGCGTTCCTCAGATAGCCCTACGTTACTGGTAAAGGATAGTAATCTTTCTTTTTCTTGAGCTGCTGAATAGTAGGCAGCGGTGATGTTATAGATTAATAGTTCTATATTAGCTTGTAAGTTTTCCTCACTTTGTCGACTTAGTACAGCAAGTTGGTCAAAGGTGGTAAACATTTTAAGGCCATCAAACACTGTCCAGTTCAGCGTAGCACTGATTGCTTGTCTGTTACTTTTTACATTATCACCAGTATTTAAATCGCCGGTAGCACGTTGCTGCTCATAAGATTGATTTCCATAAGAACGCTGATAATCAGCAATAAGTGAAGGTAAGAAGCCCGCATTTCCCAAGGTGAGGTTGTTATCATTTAGCTCTACTTCATTCTTTGCTATCTTAATTGAGTAGTTGTTTTCCAAGGCTACCTGAATAGCCTCTTCCAGTGATAATGTGTTTTGTGCATTGACTCCAAAGGTAGCAGCCACTATCATTATTAAAACTATGCTTATTCTCCTCATGACCTCGCTAATCTTTTGTCTTTAGTGCTGATAAACGTATAAATGGCTGGTATAACAAAAAGCGTTAGGAGCGTGGCGAAAACCATTCCTCCAATTACCGCTATACCCATTGAAACTCTACTTTCTGAGCCAGCACCCAATGCTAAGGCTATAGGCAGAATACCTAATATGGTAGATAAGCTCGTCATAAGAATAGGGCGGAAACGCGCCTTAGCAGCTCCCACTATGGCCTCGGTCATGTCCATATCATGAGCCTTTCTTTGGTTGGCAAACTCTACGATAAGAATACCATTTTTCGTAACCAGACCAATGAGCATGATAATACCAATTTGGCTAAAAATGTTCAATGATTGACCATATATCCATAATGAACCAAGTGCTCCTGCCAGAGCTAAAGGCACTGTGAACATGATAATCAATGGATCTCTGAAGCTCTCAAACTGGGCTGAAAGCACTAAGTAGATGAGTACCAATGCGAAGCCAAAGGCAAAATACAAGTTACTGGCACTTTCCTGATATTCTAGAGAGCTACCAGCCAGAGCAGTACTGTAAGAACCGTCTAAGACTTCATCAGCTATTCTGTTCATCTCTTCTATGCCAGCACCCAATGTGTAGCCTGGAGCTAGACTGGCAGAGAAAGTAGCTGATGCAAAACGGTTGTATCTATAAAGCTGAGGTGGAGTACTTTCCTCGGTAAGTGTAACGAGATTATCCATTTGAATAAGTTCTCCTTCATCACTTTCTACATAGATTGATTTTAAGTCTAAAGGATCATTTCTATTGTCTCTTTCTACCTGCCCGATGATGTAATACTGCTTACCATCCTTTACAAAGTAGCCAAAACGTTGCCCACTGAGCGTGAGCTGCAGCGTTTGAGCAATATTTCTTACCGAAACTCCCAAATCTCTGGCCTTATCTCTATCGATGGTAACGTTGAGTTCTGGTTTATTGAATTTCAAATCAAGGTCTACAAAATCAAAGATACCACTTGCCTGTGCTTTTTCTCTAAATTGAGGTAGTACAGCTTTCAACTTATCTAAGGTAGTGGCCTGAATCACATATTGCACAGGAAGACCACCACCACGACCACCAATGGTTTGAGGTTGTGATACGAAAGCTCGAGCTCTGGTGTTCTTAGCAATCTTTGGTTTAAGGTCATCCACTATTTGCGATTGGCTTCTTTCTCTGTTTTCAGCATCCTTCAGCTTGGCAATGATAAATGCACTGTTTACTGATCCAGAACCAAACCCGGGTGAAGTGATTGATATAATTGACTCAGCCTCAGGTACTTCCTTTTCTCCCAGTTGAATCATTTGATCAACATAGAAATCCATGTAATCGAAAGTGGCACCTTCCGGGCCTGTGGCCATAATTCTGAAAGTTCCTCTATCTTCCATAGGAGCAAGCTCTTCTGGTAAGAACTTCAAACTGAAGTAGATACCTGCTGCAGAAAGAATGATGATCACGAATGCCAACCATTTAAAACTCATGAAGCTGTCAAGTGCATTGCCATATTTTTCATTCAGCCAATTAAAGAAAGGCTCGGTTTTGTTATAAATCCAGTTTTGCTTTTCTCTCTTCTTCAGCATGTTAGAAGAAAGCATCGGAGTTAAAGTAAGGGCCACAAAGCTGGAAATGATAACAGAACCTGCTACAACCAAACCAAACTCACGGAATAAACGACCGGTAATTCCCTGAAGGAATATGATAGGAAAGAATACCGCTGTAAGGGCCACTGTCGTCGCGATTACGGCAAAGAAAATCTCATTAGTACCTTCTTTACCTGCCTCATGTGGTTCCTGGCCTTTTTCTATTTTGGTGTAAATGTTTTCTAATACCACAATAGCATCATCTACTACCAAACCGATAGAAAGTACTATTCCTAATAGCGTGAGCACGTTAATAGAGAAGTCGAAAAGGTACATTAAGAAGAATACACCTATAAGACTGATCGGCACGGTCACCACAGGGATGAATGTGGTTCTCCAGTCGCGCAAGAATATAAAAATGATCAACACCACCAGGATAAAGGCCATATAAATGGTTTCCTGTACCTCATTAATAGAGTCCTGGATATATTCCGTATTATCAAAGCTCACAGATACCTCAATGTCATTGGGTAAGTTGCGCTTAATATCTTCCAACCGTTTGTAGAAGGCTTCCGCAATGCTGAGGTTGTTTGTTCCTGGCTGAGGTACTATGGCCGTCATTACCATAGGAGTACCATTGTTCTTTAATACCGTTCTGTCATTTTCAGGATAAAACTCAGCACGACCAACATCTCTAAATCTGATCAATCCAAATTCGTCATCACGAATGATCAAGTCATCATATTGATCAGGTGTGTTTAATCGGCCTAATGTCCTTACAGTAAGCTCAGTACTGTTTCCTTCAATTCTACCAGACGGCAGCTCCAGGTTTTGCGCTTCCACTGCATTGTAAACATCCAGTGGCGTTACTTTGTAGGCGGCTAGTTTATCGGGATCCATCCAAAGCCTTATAGAATATCTTTTCTCACCCCAAACACGCACTTCACTTACACCTTCTATGGTTTGGAAGTTTTCCTTGAAAGTGTTTTCAGCTATTTCGGACATCTCCAACAGGTTACGCTGCTTACTGAAAATTCTGAGTGCCAGAATAGGAGAGGAGTCAGCATCTGCTTTCGAAACTATTGGAGGGTCAGCATCTGGCGGTAGGTTTCTGATGGCTCGAGATACTTTATCACGCACATCATTGGCCGCGGCCTCCAAGTCGGTATCTAGTCCAAACTCTACACGAATGGTGCTTCTACCTTCGTTAGATGTAGAACTTAATGTTTTGATACCCTCAATACCGTTAATGGATTCTTCTAAGGGCTCCGTAATCTGTGTTTCTATTACGTCGGAGTTGGCCCCGGCATAGCTGGTAGAAACGGTGATAATCGGAGGGTCAACACTGGGGTACTCTCTTACTCCCAGGAAGTTAAAGCCTACTACACCAAAAATGATGATGGTGATAGACATCACAATGGCCAGTACGGGCCTGTCGACACTAATGGTAGCTAAACTCATTGCGCGTTCTGGATTTCTAATTCTACAGGAGTACCTTGATTCAATTGTAAAGTTCCGGAGGTAAGCACCGTATCTCCCGGATTAAGCCCAGCCGTAATCTGTACTTTATCCGCAGTTCTAATGCCTGTTTCCACTTGTCTGGATTCAGCAACACCATTCTTGTAGATAAATACCTTCTTGCCGTTTAGCTCAGGTATAATAGCTTCGGTAGGTATCATTAGCGCACTGTCATACGTGTCTAATGTCAATGTAATTTTCGCAAACTGGCCTGGAAGTAACTTATTATCGTCGTTAGGGCACAGAGCTCTCAGTCTTAAGCTTCTGGTTTGTGGATCAATCTGTGGCTCTATCGCATATATTTCACCATGAAAAGTCTCATTGTAAGAGTCAGTGGTAAAAGTGATCTTATCACCGGGGTTTACATCAGCTAAATATTTTCCGGGAACAGAAAAATCAATTTTAATTGGATTTACGCTGTATAAACTCACAATATTATCGGCTGGATTCAGGTAGCTACCCTCACTTATAGATCGTAAACCAATAATACCTGAAAATGGAGCTCTAATGTGATGCTTGGCCAACTGCGCCTCTCTCACCTTTATATCTGCCAAAGTGGTATTCAGAGTAGTCATGGCCGTTTCATACTCCTCCTTGCTAATAGCTTCTTTAGCTAAAAGCTTCTGTTGACGGTCACTGATATCTTCATTGAGCTTTCTGGTAAACTTCAGCTTCTCAATTTCAGCTAATATTTCATCATCATTAATATTAAGCAGCAGTTGACCTTTCTGCACTTTCTGTCCTTCCTTAAAATGTATGCTTTCAACAATTCCGGAAACCTCAGAGCGGAGCTGAATAGACTCATTGGCTTGCAATGATCCGGTAGCTCTTAGAGAGTTATCCAGAGACTTTTCCTGCACCACAAGGGCCGTAACTGGCAACGCCTGATTAGCAGGAGCAGCTTCCGCACCTCCTTCCGGGGCCTCAGACTGATTTGAAAATAACTTAGGGTAAACAATAAAACCAATGGCTGCTAATACAATTACAACGATCAGTACTTTTTTCACAGTAGCATTCATGAATATCAATTATGCTACAAAGTACGGTCTATGCGTATTGAATGTTGTTACCGCTTATAAAAATTGTGGTACTATCTGATCTTATTTGCCTTCATTTTATGCGGATGTCTATTGCCTCAATGTTAAGATAGTATTTCATGAATAAAAGTTTGATAAGAAAGGAATTTGAGCGGCCCTGTCCTATCCCATTGTTTGACTTTCCTGATATTGAAAGTATGAGTATTTTAACTAATTAATTACATATTTGGGAAGGTGAAAAACGGACGCGTTACCGCTGTGCTCAAACGCGCCCGAACGGGGTAAAAACAGTAAATATACTTTTGCACATCCTTTTAGAACAAGTGATACAATTCAGGGAGAATTTTCTGAAAGGAGATGGAAACAAACAGTAAGCGAAAATCAAAATAGAATTAATGAATAATATTTTTGGTGTTATATTAATCATTTTTTCACTGTATGTGGAGAAAAATGGATTGCAACAATTAAATACTGGTTCTGCGTTTTTAACGAGCAGTAAAATTGGGATGGATACAATTAGATTGAAGTTTAATTCTGATTCAAATTTTGATTTTAATTTATATATTGACGGTTCAGTAGAAACAATTGACTCAAAAGAGTTAGTTGATTTTCTGCTGAAGGAAAAAGAGGAGTTTGACGGCCAAGTTGTTTATCCTCAAATTTTAGATGTAAATGATTCTCTTATTCTTTTACTGAATTCATTTGGATCATCCGCCATGATACAGAATTATTCTATTAAATCAAGTGATCTTGTTGAAGAACAAATATATTGGCCTAATAGCTTAGATAAAGATACTTTTCTTGAACTAATAAAGGATACCAACCTAAATATAACGGTGAATGATATCGAATTTTATCAAATAAATACAATATCTTTTGAAAGATGTTGGTTGTTATTTGAAAAGTCAGAAGGATTGACCTATATATTTGTTTCTAAAAATAATAATGTATTGCTAACAAATAAGGTGAGGAGCTGTAATTCATTTAATGGAATATCAACATTTATTCATAATATTGAATTAAAAAATCAGAATAACAATATTTTCATTGTAAATAATGTAATTGGGAGGTATTCCATATATAGAATCAATTCTAGCAGATGTTCATGCGGTAATTATGATAATAGCGTAAACGAATTGATAGGTTTTAAAGAAAATTTCGATCCTATTTTTTTTGATAAAAAAAATAGAAATATAGCTTATAAGAAAAGTGATAAGGAAGTTATAATGATAGATATAACAACGTTGGAAACAAACTCTAATATTGCAGTTTCTTTTAAAGTTGATAGTATTGGGAAAACCTTATATGTATTGTTATTTGATAAAGAATCTTTAGACCTTTCATTACGAACGATGAGTATTGATTTCTGACCCCCACTGGTCGTAGGTTAAGCGCAGCGGTCCTACGACCTATCGTGAGCAAGAGCATACGCTCGGAATGAGATAAGCAGATGTCTGAAGTAATAATGCTTAATCAGTATTGTTTGAACATGAGTTTGTGCGTAAAGAAAGGAATTTAAGCAGACGTTCAAGCATATATAGATCGTAGCCGACGCTGCGACCAGGTGTGAACCAAATAGTGGATTGGCATCAAGCAAACTGTGCTGAATGTGATTCAAAAAATCAAGGGCTATGGTATGACTTGACTGATCCAGATGCATATGAATTTCAAAATACAAATGGCGGAGAAAGAGTGCCTAGGTATAAATGTGCTAACGGTGAAGTCACATTTGGTGATAATTAAGATAATATAGTATCATGGATATTTTAGAGAAATTGAAGACCGTATCAATTAGAGGGAGAGTAGCTTTCGTAATTCATTGTATTCAAAATATACCGGAACTAACTAAACAAGACGATACAATAGTCACTTTGATATTAAGTCGGGCATGGGAATTTGTAGAAGGAAATAATATCATTGGTGGCTATGAGAATTTTCTGGATGTTACACCTGAATGTATTTTAGATCCTAAAGTAGATATATCTGAATTGAACACTATCAATGAAGAAACTTACTATTCATTAAATTCTCTTTTTACTAGCTTACCTGGTCAAGTAAATAAACTTATTGATAATATTAGCTATATAATGTGTAGTAACCTTTATTCCAGGGTGGATGATTATAGTGCTATAACATTAACATATTTGAGTGAGGTTATATTATTGATGATTGAAAATCAATGGGCATTACCAGAAGTTTCAATTTTTTTTAATTCTAGTATTGAAGATAATGAAGGTTGGGGCTTTCCTACAGATAGAAAAAAATTTCACCTCTAGCACCTAACCGGGTGGTAGGTTAAGCAGCGGTCCAACAACCTAATATGAGCAAGAGCATATGCTTGGAATATGGTAGACAGGTGTCTATTGCCTCAATGTTTAGATAGTATTTCATGAATAAAAGCTTGATAAGACAGAAATTTGAGCGGCCCTGTCTTATCCCATTGTTTGACTTTCCTGATATTGAAAGTATGAGTATTTTAACTAATTAATTACATATTTGGGAAGGTGAAAAATGGACGCGTTACCGCTGCGCTCAAACGTGCCTGATCGGGTTTGAGCTAATGATCCGACTGGAAATGTTAGGCTTAGAACCATGGATTAATTAAATAATTATGACATTTGAAAAGAAATATTTTCCCATCACCTGTGAGGTGGGGTTTCTAGAAGCTGACTTCGATTCGGTAATATCGATGTTTAAAGAATGGCAAGAGAAAATCTGTAAATCGGACCAGATCACTTTTATAGTTGAAGAATTAAAGAGTCAATTTCCTAATTCTCTAGAACGCTTACTCCCTTTGACAAGTTTGGAAGGAAGACGGTTTGTATTTATTCAAACTAATAGCAAATGGGTTGCTTTTTTTGAAAATGGTTATCCATATCCTGAAATTGACTCAGTTGTCGGATACTTAGCAAGTAAATTAAAATGTCGAACGATTCGAGCTGGATGGTCAGAGAATCAATTCAAGAAATCAGAAAATATCGGATCATTAGGAGCAACTATTTTTACATTATATACCCCTGAAGTTATTGACGTTGATAATTGTAAAAGGTCTATACAACTAATAAATGAAGGTAGTTCATGGAGATTTTATGAATATGGGGAAAAGTTAAGTTTTGAGAAGAGTGTCAATTATAGAAAGAAGAAAAAAGAGGATAGATTTAATAGACAGATATTGGCTTCATATTTATCAAGTTTTGGTTTGGATTTTTTTGACGAAAATTTTTATTCGGGCAAACTCATTTTAATTCAAAAGGTAGGAGGAGAGTTACCCTCTTCGAAAATTTATAATTTAAGCGAAGCTCAAGCTTCTTTGGAATTTACCCCCAACTGGTCATAGGTTAAGCGCAGCGGTCCTACGACCTTCATGAGCAACAGCATATTCGCGGCATAAGATAAGCGGATGTCTGAAGCTAGATGAAAATAACAGTGCATTAATCATGTTTTTAGAGAAATTAATTATTTTTTTGTTCTGGTGTGGAGTACTCGGATATATAAAAAATATTTTGCATAAAAAACTTTATGCTAGACTAGGCAAATCTAATTCTAATGAAAAAGCTCATTATGGATCTTTTAGTAAGTTTAACACGGATTCATTCTGGAACTATAACCTGAATGAGATTATGTTCTTTTTCCCTTGGTTTGTTCTAATTAATACTGGTGAAGATTTTGTGGCAAGAGGCTACAAGCTGGCAATAAATATTTTAGTTAGTCTAATATATGGTTCTTTGTTTATTGCTGTTTATACTATGGATACAGTAGCAGGCTAAAGAGAGGTTAGCCCGTTCTGCTTTAAATGGTTGGTTAGGCAAAAAACCTTAATAACAAGTGATAAAAATAAGGAGTAAATTATTAATAGGTTTGGATGATGATGTGCTAACCATTCAAGTTTTGAATATTTTAAGGAAAAATCTTTCCGAGCAAAATGTTAAATTTAGTATGAATGGAGCATCAATAATTATTAAGAATCCTACTTTCAATGGAATAAGCAGAAATAGTGCATTTGCGTATGTACGGCATGCAAAGCTTAATATTGATAAGAATAGAGTTGTAATATCATATTCTAGTCAATGGATAATTAAAATTATTTTCATATTGGCTATCGCATGCCTTCTTTTTTTTTAAGGGTGTTTTTTTTCTAATGATAGTTATAGCTAGTTTTGTAATGCATGTAATGAATTCAGTAGTTACTTATATACAGTTAAGATTTTTTTTGAAAAAAACTTTAAAGAATTACTGATTCGGCCTCACCCACTGGTCCGATCAATAAAAGTCCCGTTCGTCCGCGTATGTCTTAGTCCCCCGTTAGCGCGCGTTTAGCGATAGCGTAACGCGTGCTATGGAGCTACATCAGAATGGACAGTAAGTTAAGTGGACCTGCTACATTTGACTGGACAGTAAGTTAAGCGCTTTTAAGTTAAATTTACTAAATATGAAAAAAGCAAGAAGAGAGTTTGACAAGGAGTTTAAACAAATGGCAGTGAACCTGTGCCTTGCAGGAAAAAGTACAAGAGAAGTAGCTGATGAGCTTGGTTTAAGGACTGAGCTTGTTACTCGATGGAAACGTGAATACAATGAGTACAAAGATGGTAGTTTTTCAGGTCACGGTAAGCAGAATTTAACCTCGGAACAAAAGGAGATAGCCCGTTTAAAACGAGAACTGCATGAAACCCAACTAGAAAGGGATATCTTAAAAAAGGCAGTAAGCATCTTCTCCAAGGGAGACAACAAATATTCCGGTTCATAAAGGAATACAATCACAAATTTGGTGTTGAGAGGATGTGTAAAGTACTTAAAGTCAGCAGAAGTGGTTTCTATAGTTGGAGCAACAGAAGGCCATCAATGAGGAAGTTGGAGACTGAAAAGGTATCCGCATGTATCAGGAATATACATAGCAATAGCAGAGGAAGGTATGGTAGCCCGAAGATCACCGAGGAGTTACGAGACCTGGGTTGGCGTATCTCTCGCCCCAGAGTGGCAAGAATCATGCGTGAACAGGGCATTAGAAGTATTATTTGCAGAAAATTCAGAGGAACTACTACCCAATCAAGACACAACTATCCTGTAGCTAAAAACCTATTAAACAGAGATTTTCAGGCAAAACTTCCGGGGCATAAATGGGTCTCTGATATTACCTACATCCCCACTAATCAAGGCTGGATGTATTTAACCATCATAATGGATTTGTACGATCGAAAGATTATAGGATGGTCATTGAGTAGGTCTATGGCCTGCCATGATACAATATGGCCAGCCTGGAGAATGGCTTTAATTAATAGGCCAACAACAAACCAATTAATATTTCATTCCGACCGGGGAGTTCAGTATGCCACCTATTCCTTTTCAGATCACCTCACAAGTAAGGGTATACAACAAAGCATGAGTAGAAAAGGTAATTGCTGGGATAATGCTGTGGCAGAAAACTTCTTTAAGATACTGAAGTCAGAACTGGTCAAGCATACCAATTTCTATAGTATTCTTCAGGCCAAGAATGACCTGTTCGAATTCATAGAAATATGGTATAATAGAAAAAGAAAACATTCGCACTTAGGATATAAAACGCCTGAACAATTTAATAATCATAACTATTCAAAATGTGCTTAACTTATTGTCCAGTTTTTTGTTGCAAATCCACTATCAACTAACAGACGCCTCAGTTTGTGTCTCCACAAACTGAACTACAGACCGTCGAGTTTACAACAGACATCAACTGACTCAATTGTCCACTTGTGCTACAACCCCAACTGACTCAATTGTCCACTTGAGCCCATCAGACTTTTACCCAGCGACCAACCACTCAAACAACCATACCCCAGATCATCAATATTTTCTCACGCACCAATCTGTGATTACCTACCTTCGCTGGCGATTCAAAACTTCTCAATCTATCATGTTGCGCAAACTTATATTGTCCTTTTTTCTCATTAATTTTTCCCTTATTAGCTATGCTCAAAAGATTACCGGTAGGGTAGTGGATGAGTCTAATAGAGCTGTAGAAGAGGCTTATATTCTTAATGAAAGAACAGGTAACCATACTCATACAGAGCATTTTGGGCAATTTTTTATGGTGAATACCATGATGGGCGATACACTTCAGGTCAGTCACATTGGTTATGAGCCTGCATCGTTTGTGGTAAATGATCTAAACCAGGAATATCGTATTACCCTTAAAGAAAAAGTGATTTCCTTAGATGAAATCATGGTTTCACCAGAGCTGGATGCGATTAATGTGCTTACGGATATCAATATCAAAACTAGCCCTGTAAATACTTCCCAAGAGCTTTTGCGCCAGGTTCCCGGTCTGGTGATTGGCCAGCATGCTGGTGGAGGTAAGGCCGAGCAAATTTTCCTTAGAGGCTTTGATATTGATCACGGTACGGACATTAGCATCTCCGTGGATGGTATGCCAGTTAATATGGTCTCTCACGCTCATGGCCAGGGCTATGCAGACTTACATTTTCTTATCCCGGAAACTATAGACAATATTAACTTTGGTAAGGGACCTTACTACGCAGACCAGGGCGATTTTACCACTACAGGCTATGTAGGATTTAAAACCAAGGATAAACTCAATAACAGTTTGATCAAACTTGAAGCAGGTCAGTACAATACACAACGTTTTCTGGGTATGTTTCAGGTAGTCGATAAAGATGATCAGTCGGCCTACTTTGCTGCAGATTATAACCTAACTGATGGCCCCTTTGATAGTCCTCAAAATTTCAGTCGATTGAACCTGATGGCTAAGTATAGTGGCAAGGTGTCTGACATGGATAAAATCAGCCTGTCAGCCTCTCATTTTACCAGTTCCTGGGATGCTTCAGGCCAGGTGCCACAGCGAGCAATTGATAACGGCACCATTTCCAGGTTCGGTGCTATTGATGATACGGAGGGCGGTAAGACTAGTCGTACTAATCTGATTTTCAATTATATAAAAGGTATTGATGAAAACACTTTTGTTAAGAGCACAGCCTTTTATGCTGATTATGAATTTGAGCTATTTTCAAATTTCACTTTTTTTCTCAATGATCCTGAAAACGGAGATCAGATACATCAAAAAGAGCAACGAGATCTGTTTGGTTTGAAGAGTGAGTTAAATAAATCCTTGAAAATAGGCTTTAATGATGCGCTTTTCCAATTTGGCGCAGGTTTTAGAAATGACCAGAGTCATGATAATGAGCTTTCTCATACCCTAAACCGCACCGTTACGTTGGATACACTGGCTTTAGGTGATATCGATCAGACTAATATGTTTAGTTATGTCAATCTTAGTTATAACGTGGGTAAATGGGTGATTAACCCATCGGTTCGGTTTGACTATTTTAAATTCAATTATTATGATAAGACCTTGCCAATATATCAAACACAAGCTGAAAATGAGGGTATTGTAAGTCCAAAGTTGAATGTGTTATACAATCCCTCCAGGGAGCTGCAGTTATACCTCAAAACAGGCAAAGGCTTTCATTCTAACGATACACGTGTAGTAGTGGCTCAAAATGGTAAGGAGATTTTACCCGCAGCATGGGGTTCTGACCTAGGTATGATTTGGAAACCAACCCCTAAATTATTTATAAATGCAGCTTATTGGTACCTATTCCTGGAGCAGGAGTTTGTTTATGTAGGTGACGAAGCCGTGGTAGAACCTAGCGGAAGAACCCGCAGACAAGGAGTTGACTTCAGTTTTAGATACCAGCCTGTATCATGGTTATATTGGAATACAGACGTAAACTACACCCTGGCAAGGTCCGCTGACGACCCTGAAGGGGAAAATTATATACCGCTAGCTCCTGATTTTACCATTATGAGTGGACTGAGCGTTATTCATCCATCCGGCATATACGGAGGAGCTCACCTAAGACATATTGATCACAGACCCGCCAATGAAGATAATTCTATCGTGGCCGAAGGCTACACAGTGGTTGATCTTAACCTTGGCTATCAATGGAAAAACTTCGATCTCGGCATCAACATACAAAACCTCTTCAATGTAGACTGGAACGAGACTCAGTTCGCCACAGAATCACGATTGCAGAACGAAACAGAACCAGTAGAAGAAATTCATTTTACCCCAGGATCTCCATTCTGGCTGAAAGCTTCCATTGGCTACAAGTTTTAAAACCTAAATTACCACGATCACTAACAGACGCCTCAGTTTGTGTCTCCACAAACTGAACTACAGACCGCCGATGTCTGCTTCACACAAACTGAATTGGACATCATATATCTTCTCCTCCCAGGAGAAGGGCCGGGGATGAGGTCAAACAAACTGGCGCAAGTGTCCACTTGTGCCTTAACTCAACTCAACTCAATACCACAATCCCTAACAGATACCTCAGTTTGCATCCCCACAAACTGAACTACAAAATCTCAAAACTTCTTATCCTTATCACTGTTCATAAAGAAAATTTGGCCAAATAATGAAGGTACTTGTTGTTGAGGATGAAAAGGATTTGTTGGAAAGTGTAATCGAATCATTGGAGCAGGAGGGCTACACTGTAGAGTCAGCCATGGATATGACCAGCGCGTTGATGAAGATTGCAGCCTTTAATTATGACTGCATACTACTTGATATAACTTTGCCAGATGGCAATGGCCTTAAGTTGCTAGAAGAACTCAAAAAAGACAATAAAAATGATGGTGTGATCATCGTTTCCGCCAAAGATGCTATTGAAGATAAAATTCACGGGCTTAACCTCGGAGCCGATGATTATTTACCTAAACCTTTTCACATGGCTGAGCTACATGCCAGGGTCAAATCCATCATCAGGCGCCGGAAGTTGGATGGTAGTAATGTGCTTAATTACAATGGTTTAACTATCGATCCCGATAATCATACGGTTGAATTTAAAGAAAGCCAAATTAGCCTGAACCGCAAAGAATTTGATGTGCTTTTTTACCTGGCTACTAATGATAAGAGGTTGGTTTCTAAAATGGCCATCGCAGAACATGTCTGGGGAGATCATGTGGATGAGGCTGATGACTATGAGTTTGTGTATTCTCAAATAAAAAACTTGAGGAGAAAACTAAAGGCACATCAGGCCCCGGTAAATATAAAAGCTGTTTATGGTGTGGGATATAAGCTGGAGGTAATATGAAGCTGCTCAATTACACCACCATGTATCTTGCTGGTATTCTGTTTGTTATATTGCTGGTTTGGGCAGGAATTCTCTATTATTCTATGCTGGACGAAATATATGACAGTATGGATGACGGACTGGAAAATCAAAAGTTGTTAGTTCTGCAAAAGGCTGCCAATGACAGCAGTATTTTGAGTAGGGATCAGTTCGAAGAAGGATATTATACTATTAGTGCCATACAAGATCCTGGAAATTTCGCTTATCAGGATGTCTATTCTGACACTTCAATGTTCATGCAAAATGAGCAGGATTTTGAACCGGTTCGCTTGCTCACCACCACATTCAAGCAGCAAGGGCAATGGTATAAGCTTAAAGTAATCACTTCTATGGTAGAAGAGGATGATCTAATAGAGGATTTAGCCTATGCATTGCTTTGGCTATATCTTGGAGTAATTGCAGTAATCATTATCCTTAATAACCTTCTACTCAAAAGGATATGGAAGCCATTTTATGATCTTATCAAAAAGCTTTCTGGCTTTAAACTAGAGAAACCTACAGAGATTAACGGTGAGCCCAACATTGAAGAGTTTAAAATTTTATATGATTCGGTAAGAGGTTTTTTGCAGTCTAATTTAGAGGCATACCAGGCACAGAAACAATTTATTGAAAACGCCGCACATGAACTTCATACACCTATAGGAATTATGAGAAACAGGCTTGAATTGCTGATTGAAAAAGGCGATTTCAATGAAGAACAGGTGAAGGACTGGAAGGTGATAATGGATAATGTGAACCGAATGGGTAAGCTAAATAAGAGCTTACTGTTGCTGGCAAAGATTGAAAATAAACAATTCGATCAACATCAAAGCATTGATATCAATGAGATGATCAGTGAAATAGTAGATAATCTGGAGGCCATAGCTAATCATAAAAACGTGAGTGTTTCAATGCAGTTTGTTAATCAAATTCATGTAGATGCTAACCCTGACCTTCTATTTATTCTTTTGAATAATCTCATTAAGAATGCTGTTAATCATAATGTTAATCCTGGTAGGGTTGATATTGTGTTAGATGCTCCATTGGTAATCATTAAGAACTCTGGCTATCAGTCTCTGGAAAGTAAGCAGATCTTTAACAGGTTTTATAAGATGAATGCTAGCAGCTCCTCCACAGGCCTTGGTTTGGCTATTGTAAAGGCCATTTGTGATATGTATCATTTGGATGTCAACTATCAATTTGTTGATCAACAACATGTTTTTCAGTTAAATTTCTCCTCTTTATAGTCTTTCCCAATTCTTTCCGGTTTCTGCTTCTATCATTGTATCAACACTAAATTGATGGAACAGTGAAAAGTATAATAATAACAGGCTTGTCTCTTTTTACTGTGGCTTTAATGTCATGCGATAAAAATGAAGATGTGCAAGCACAGGCAGTACCACAGATGGTTCAAGAGGCATTTGATAATCAGTTTTCAGGAGCTACCGATGTGGAATGGGAAACTACAACAGATGGCTATGAAGTAGAATTTGATTTTCAAAAGCACGAATATGAGGCAGAAATCAATGATCAGGGTGATATTATAAGGTATAAACATGAGATTAACGTCTCCAATTTGCCAGAAGAGGTTGGTATGGAGATTAATAAAAATTATTCTGGCAAACAGATAGATGATATCGATGAACTGATCCAGAATGATATCACCTATTACATGATAGAGTTTGAAACCACTCTTTCAGAAAAAGTGGTGGTAGATGATAAAGGGCAGGAGGTAAGTGATGTTGAGTACTGGGATTAATGAATTAAAATTAAGAAAGGAGTATGCTATGCAGCGACCAGTAGTAATATTTTGTGCAAGCATGATCTTAGTGTCCATAATTTTGTGGATGAGATATATGCCTAAAATTGAGGCTGATATGGAAGCCAAACTTGATATTGTGAATGAATGGTCTTTGCCTGAAGAGTTAGATGAAATATCAGGGATGGTATGGGTGGAAGATAATATAATTGCTGCAATACAAGATGAGGATGGAATAATCTATTCCTATGATTTGGAAAAAAAAGACATCGTGCATCAGTCAACATTTGGAGATAAAGGTGATTATGAAGGACTTGCCATTAAAGGAAGTACAGCCTATGTGGTAAGAAGCGATGGCACCATATTTCAGGTAGACGACTGGAGAAATGAAAATCCGAAAACCAGTGAATGGGAAACATTTTTAACTGATGATCATAATGTTGAAGGTATAACCTTATCAGCAGATGCTCAGTCACTTTTGCTCACAGTAAAAGATGAAGATCCTTCTGGGAAAAGTTTTAAAGGCATTTATACTTTTGATTTGATAAGTCATCAACTAAGAAAAGAACCAATTGCCAAAATTGATTTTGATGATGCCGCCTTTAATGATGATGAGGACCAGGGAGATGATAAGGTTTTCAATCCATCAGGAATAGATGTTCACCCTAAGACTGGTGAGATGTACATTGTAGACGGGAAAAAGTCCAAACTGATAATTATGGATAAACAATGGAAAATTAAAAAGATGGTAAAGCTAAGTGAAAGTCAATTTCCTCAACCTGAAAGTATTACGTTTTCTAACTCCGGTACTATGTATATCAGTAATGAAGGCAAGAAAGGATCTGCTAATATCTTGCAGCCCAAAGGACTGTAAGGTTTAGATTGCTGCAGGGCTCCATCGAAATTTTGGTTGTTTTGGGAGCCCTGTTTATTCTATCACTGATGTGAATGATGCCCCAATTAGTGCCCTCACAAACTGAACAGCAAACAGATCAACATTTATGTCCCCCTTCTCCTCCCAGGAGAAGGGCCGGGGATGGGGTCAAACACCCCTGGCGCAAGTGTCCACTTGTGCCT
This sequence comes from Fulvivirga ligni, assembly GCF_021389935.1. NCBI lineage: Bacteria > Pseudomonadati > Bacteroidota > Cytophagia > Cytophagales > Fulvivirgaceae > Fulvivirga > Fulvivirga ligni. The sequence goes on along the minus strand of NZ_CP089979.1, from coordinate 4,208,890 downwards.
CAGTATAACATTTAGTAATTAAACCAATATCAATGGCCTTAACTACGATGCCCCAATGAACTACAGACCGCCTATGTCGCTTCACACAAACTGAACTTCAAACCGCTCAAAGCCCTTAAGCATCCACCGACTTAAAAGCCCTCTTGATATCCTTGTTACTGCCGAAAATGACAAGTATATCGTGCTTATCTAGTTGTGTTTCAGGAGTTACCACACCCAGCGCCTGCTTTTTGTATGACTCATGTCCCAGAATATTCTTCTTCTTCACCTGCCTGATGATGGTAATCACATTAAGATTATACTCGCTTCTGAAATCACTTTCAAGAATGGTCTTACCTACATATTTTTCAGGTACCTCTATTTCCAGAATGTTATAATCAGGGGCTAATTCAAAAGAATCTATTACATCTTTTAGCTGCAGTCTTTTGGCTAATCTTGTAGCGGATTCACTTTCAGGACTTACAATTTCCTGCACGCCTATGGCCTCAATTACCGTTCTGTGAAGATCAGATATGGCTCTGCCTATAATTTTGGAAGCTCCCAGCTCTTTTAGCGTGGCCGTAGCCAGTACGGAGGCGCCAAAGTCCTCACCGATACACACAATTACGGCTTCACATTCCTTTAAAGGAAGGCTTTCCATGGCACTTTTATCACCAGAGTCCATACGTATGGTGTGCGCTATGCTATCTTTGAAAGCATTGACACGGTCCATGTCTTTATCAATACCAATCACTTCAAAGCCCATTTCTGTAAGGGCGATTGATAGGGTAGATCCAAAGTTTCCTAATCCAATTACAATGTAATTCATAGTGCTAATGCTTTAAGTAATAAATACGCTTTCGTATGGATATTGATAAGTATGTGCTTTCGCTTTTCTGATCAGAGCAATAAGGATGGTGAGCGTGCCCACTCGTCCTATAAACATGGTAATAATGATCACCACTTTACTCATAAATGCCAGGTCCCCGGTAATCCCCAGGCTCAGTCCAACCGTACTGAAGGCTGAAAAACATTCAAAGGCAATGGCGATGATAGAAAGCTCAGGGTTATATAGCGACACGAAAAATACTGATAAACCGATGACCAAAAAGGACATGATGATCACAGAAAAGGCTTTTCTTACGGATTCATTGGTAATCTCCCTTCTAAACAGCTCTACTCTTCTCCTGTGCTTGGCCACGCTTAAAGTATTCAATACTGCTACCGCAAAAGTAGTGGTCTTTAAACCCCCACCCGTAGATCCCGGTGAAGCACCAATCCACATCAGGATGAGGTATACCAACATAGTAGGTACGGCTATTTTGCTCATATCCACCGTGTTAAAGCCAGCTGTTCGGGGAGTTACTGATCCGAAAATGGAGACCGCTATTTTTTCAGGCCATGATAAACCTACCAGAGTATTGTGTTGCTCACTCCATAGGTACATGAAAAAGCCGAGCACTAAAAGTACCGTGGTGGTCACTAAAACTATTTTGGTGTGTACGGTCAAATGCCTGCCGCGATGTCTGTATTTACTTTGGCCACTCCATTGTCCTACCTTTTCACGAAAGGCATATTTAAAGCTGCTGTACACATCAAAAATTACAGGAAAACCAATTCCGCCAAGGATAATCAATGCCGCAATAATTAAATGAAGCAAATAAGCATCTCTCACTATAGGCTGATAAAGACCTTGAGCCAAGGTAGAAAATCCTGCATTGCAAAATGCTGATATAGAGTGAAATACAGAAAACCATACAGCCTCACCTGGTTCAGACATCTTGCTGTGAATAGTGATAAATATCAGAATACTGCCGGCCAATTCTATCAGTAGTGTTACACTAATAATCTTAAGCGTGGTGCTAATAATCTTACTCATTCGCTTTTCGTTAATGAAATCCTGAATGAATAAGGTGTTTTCTATGCTTGAGGTTCTCTTAAAGAAAAAGCCGAAGAAGCTGGTAAAGGTCATGATGCCAAGTCCACCAATCTGGATTAAAATGAGGATGATCACCTGACCAAAGTGGGTGAAATCTTTTGACGTATCTAATACCGCCAGACCAGTTACGCACACTGCGCTGGTGGAAGTAAACAAGGCGTCTATTAACGAAATTCCATTACTGGTGGCTTTCGGTAGCATCAAGAGCAGGGTGCCTATGAGAATGAGCAACATAAAACTGCCGGTGAAGAGTAGGGCAGGGTTAAGGTCCAATTTCTGAAACTGAAGAGATCTCTTAGAGAATTCTATCAGAAATAGAATGATCACATGAAAGCGGATAATGGCTAAGTCTGAAGCAATACCACCTACAATCAGCTTGCTTTCCTGTCCTTCAGGCACTAGCCAGTGAAAAAACAGAATGATGATGAGGATGGCAAAAAGAAAATATTCAGAAAAGAGTATCTTTTTTCTTGATCGTCCGTAAATAAACGTGGTCAGTACGCGCACTGATAGCGTGACGATAAAACTGAAGATGCATAGCACATAAACCAGCTGAATACCAGAGATGGCTTCAGGTGGCAATTTAAAGCCTTCTTCAACTATTACGCCCAAAAAGGCCAGCAGGCTGATGTAGAACAAACCATGATCTAACATCCAGGATATAACCTTGGAAATTAACCCGGTTGGTTCATCAATATCGATGTTTTTGAATAGCTTCAAATCCCATTTTTAAAATAGCGGGCACAAAGATGATAAGTTTTATTTCAGGGCACAAGCGAAGTGTCCTAAATATCAACTTTAAGTGAAGAATGGGATTGTGGGAGGAAATTAGGGCCGCCCAATCTCTGAACGGCCGTCCATTCCTAAAAGTTGATTTCCTGGAATTTACCAGATACGGAGCCAGTTAACGTCATGCTGTTAGCAAACGTTAGATTGTAAGTGATGGTGTAGTTAGAGCCGCTACCGGATAGCATGATGGTACCGCCTGTGGCTGAAAAAGAATCATCATTGCTGTCAATCTCTCCATCATCGTCACTGTCAATAGTGATGTAAGATGAATTGAAGAAGTAGTCACCAGGTTCAGGATCATCAAAATAGGATAGATACTCAAAGGTGCCGGTCGAAAATGAAGTGCCTGGAGCAAACAGCTCTGCATATATTTCCACGGAACCTTCAATTTTTTCTTCTCCAATGTTTAGACTACCATCGTAGGTGGTAAAGTCAATATTGTAGAAGCCACCATCAGCGCCAAAATCAATCATAAAGCCATTGGTGAGACTATAACTGTCTCCATCAAAGGTTACTGAACCGGAAGCTACTTTATCCCCGTCATCATCATCAGATTTACAGGAAAACATGAAAAACACCAAAAGTGCAAGCGATAGTAATGTTACTTTTTTCATAACGATTAAGTTTTAAAAGTGAATACATATTGCCTTTTGGATTATAAGGATGATCAGTTACTAAGAAGTTAACATATATAATTAAGAATTCGAAAAAAGAACATTCATTTATTTTTTAGACAAATCTAAATTATTAATTTTGTTTATATAAATAAATATTTTGACTAATGTTGTATAGGTTTTTAGTCTTTTCTATCCTTAATTTCTACTGTTTGATGGGCTTCGGTCAGCATGGTGTAATCCGAGGAACGATACGTAATTCGGATGAACCAGTAGCTTTCGCTAATGTCTATTTGAAGCAGATAAACAGAGGAGCCAGCACAGATGCAAATGGAAACTTTGAACTCAAAGATTTGCCATATGGCACTTATGAGCTCACCATTTCCAGCATAGGATATTCTACCTTGAAGCGCTCGGTAGATATTAATATACCTTTGGTTGTATTGAACTTGCAACTCACTGAGGATAGTCACACCCTTGGTGAGGTGGTCATTACAGGCACTATGAAGGAGGTAAGTAGAGCTGAAAGTCCGGTGCCAGTAGAAATAATAACTCCTAAGCTATTTCAAAAGAACCCTACGCCTAGTCTTTTTGAAGCGGTAGGCATGGTCAATGGCGTGCAGCCTCAGCTTAATTGTAGCGTCTGCAATACAGGCGATATTCATATTAACGGTATGGAAGGTCCGTACACTATGATGTTAATTGATGGTATGCCCATTGTCAGTGCCTTGAGTACAGTTTATGGCCTTAATGGCATTCCCAATAGTATGGTGGAACGGATAGAGGTGGTGAAAGGGCCAGCATCATCATTGTACGGATCCGAAGCTATGGGAGGCATTATCAATGTGATCACTAAAAAGGTAGAAAATGCTCCGCTGCTCAGTGCGGATGTTTTTGCTACGAGCTGGGCTGAATTAAGCTTTGATGCGTCTATAAAGCACAAAATAGGTAAAGCCAGTAGCTTGCTGGGTGTTAATTATTACAACTACCAAAATCCCATCGATAACAACGATGACAACTTCACAGATATGACGCTCCAAAATCGTGTTTCTGTGTTTAATAAATGGAATTTTGAACGTAGAAAGAGCAAAATGGCAAGCCTGGCTGCCCGATATGTCTATGAAGACAGATGGGGAGGTGAAATGAACTGGGACAAGAAATGGAGAGGAACGGACAGCGTATATGGAGAAAGTATTTATACCAAAAGGGTGGAACTCATTGGTATGTATCAGTGGCCATCTAACCAGGATATATTTACTCAACTCAGTTATAATTGGCATAATCAAAACTCATGGTATGGCACTACGCCCTATTTTGCAACTCAGCAGGTGGCATTTCTTCAAACCTATTGGGATATGCAGTTATCAGAAAAACACAGCCTGCTTTTGGGAGCATCCTTCAGATATACCAACTACGATGACAATACCCCTGCCACAGCAAGTAGTGATGGCACTACCAACCAGCCGCAACATACGCCCATTCCTGGTTTCTTTATTCAGGACGAGTGGAAGGTATCTGATGATCATAAGCTATTGTTTGGTTATCGGTTTGATTATGATCAGAATCATGGTGGAGTCAACTCACCACGGTTGGCTTATAAATTCTCACCAAGTAGAAATCACATTATTAGAGGCAGTTTTGGAACAGGTTTTAGAGTAGTAAATCTATTTACCGAAGATCATGCTGCATTAACAGGAGCCAGAGAGGTGGTCATTACTGAAGAACTACTGCCAGAGCGGTCTTTAAATGTTAACTTAAATTACGAACTGAAAATACCGCATGATGATTTCTTTGTAGGGCTGGACATTACAGGCTTTTACTCATATTTTACCAATAAGATAATAGGTGATTTTGATTCAGGTCCGGATAAGATCATCTATGATAATCTTGATGGATATGCTATTTCAAGAGGCGTTTCGCTCAATACCGATCTTGTTTTTAACTTTCCTTTGAAACTCATAGCCGGTGTGTCATTTATGGATGTATATCAGGTAGAAGAAGATGAGCATGGAGATGAGTACAAATCACAACAGCTTCATGCTCCTAAATGGTCAGGCACTTTCACGGCTACTTATAATTTCCCTAAGTTTTTCGAGTTGGATCTTACCGGTCAATGGAACGGGCCCATGCGCTTACCAGTTTTGCCCAATGACTACCGCCCTGAGTATTCACCCTGGTTTGCCATAGTTAATGTTCAGCTCACCAAGAAGTTGAATAGGTCTTTTGAAGTATATGGTGGCATAAAAAACCTATTCAATTTTGTTCCAAATGATCCTATAATGCGCGCCTTCGATCCATTTGATAAGCAAGTAGATGATCCTGTTAATAACCCTTACGGCTATACTTTTGACCCGGGTTATAATTTTGCCTCAATGCAGGGTAGAAGAACATTCCTGGGGGTCAGATATAATCTGGTAAACTAGACCTCCTGTTTTTTCTTATTGGCATGAAGCCAAAATGAATAGGCAATAGGAACGAAGGCCAAAACGGTGACTCCCCAGATAGCAATTTTTGTCCCGTAGGCTGGAATGGCTATGGCGACAATGAAAAGTATCAGGCAGCCAAACATCCAGAGTCTACTGGTGAATCTGTGGGTCTTTCTCCAATTTTCAGGATCTTCTAATGTCCAGGGGGTTTTTACTCCTATGAAGTAATTCGGCTTTATTGATTGCATATAATTACCCAGTACTGCCAGAAATATTAAGAGCATAAAATGGCCATATTTGCTAAAAGAAATACTTTCATAAACGCCGGAGAATATCATAAATAAGCAAAGCGCCGTAATTAACGCGCTGGAGATAACCTGAATGGTGTAATATTTAGAACCCATAGTTGTTATCTTCTTCTTAGGGTCAAATCGGGGAATGAATTTAAAGAGTAAATACATAAATAGCGGTAAGCCTAGCATGATATACCATAGGTTCTCTTTCTTCGTCCAGTCGTCCGCTTCTCCTGATATGTTAAAATGTGTGGGTACTTCTGCGGCGAGTTGGTTGTAATAAATACCCAGGGTAATGATGGGCAGAAGCATGAGCAAAATTAAAAACAGCTCTTTGGTTATAGAAGTTTTCATGGTTATGGAGGTTTCACTTTTTTAAATTAAGCATCCAGGCCATTAGGTCATCTATCACCGTGGTGTTCAGCGAATAGATCACATATTGCCCTCTCTTTTCAGACGTCACCAAATCAGCTTGTTTTAATAGGTCCAGGTGATGAGAAATGCTTGGTTTGCCAATGTCAAAATGTTCGGCGATATCTCCAGCACTCATGTCACCGTGCTTTAAAAGTTCAAGTATCTCTCTTCTGGTAGCGTCGTTTAAAGCTTTAAATGCCTTATTCATAAGTTAAATGTAAATAAACTTTCATAATTCGACAAATATCGAAATATTGTTTTTAAATTAACCTCATGAAGAAATTAGCCCTAATAATATTATTCTGTCTTGCAGGCCATGTCTATGCGCAGGATTACCGTTCTGAAGAAGTAAGCTTCACCAATGATTCAACTAAACTGGAAGGAACGTTATCTTTCCCAAAAGGAGATGGACCTTTTCCGGTGGTTATACTTATATCTGGTAGTGGCGCGCAAGATCGGGATAGTGATCTCATGGGTTTCAAGGTTTTTAAGATAATGGCAGATAGCCTTAATGAGGCAGGTATAGCCGTGCTCAGCTATGACGAAAGAGGAGTAGGGAAGTCTACTGGGAAATCTGTAGGCCACTCTACCTCAGCGGAGCTAGCTGATGATGTTTTGGCTGCAGTTCATCTCCTGAGTGAAAGAAAGGACATTAGCAGTATTGGTATGTTGGGGCATAGCGAAGGAGGAATTATTGCTCCAATGGTAGAGGTTCAAAGTGAAGAAGTCGATTTTCTGATCTTGTTGGCTGGTCCGGGAATTCCGGGGAAGGATGTGATAGCTACTCAGCAAAAAGCCATGCTAGCACAGAACCCAACCTTTACTGAAGATTATATTGAGGAAGCGTTAAAGGTAAATTCCATAATTATGGAGATGATGAGTGCAAATTCTCTCTCAGAAGAGCAAGCTGTAGATTCAATCGCTTCACTTTTAAAAGAAAGCATTAAAAAATTGCCCGATGCTATTAAAAACAGTATCACTGATCCTGATTTATTCAGTAAAACTCAAGCCACAAATGCCTATAAGCAATTCCAAAGCGAGTGGATTAAGTTCTTTATTAGCTATGATCCTTTGCCTACTTTGAAGAAAGTAGATGAGCCCATTTTGTTATTGTTTGGGGGAAAGGATTTACAAGTAACAGAATCAGACAACAGGCCTGTAATGGAGCAAGCTTTAAAAGAAGCGGGTAACAAACGAGTAACAGTAAAGGTATTTCCAGAAGCAAATCATCTATTTCAAAAGGCTAATACGGGCAGCTCAATGGAATATGCCACATTGGATAAAGCTTTTACGCCAGGTGTATTAACTCTGATCGCTGAATGGATTAAAACTGAGGGTGTGAAGAAATAGTGTTGTGCCTCACTTGGCCGGAAGGGACTCAATTCTTCCGGCCAATGAGGACTTCAACAAAATCAACTATTTACTGGCTAGTTGAATATCGCCTTTAATGTAAAGCTGGATAGCCTTTCTTATTTCGGCTTTAGTTTTTTCACTATCATGATCTCCTTTAAAGTCATCTTGTAGGGCAAAAAGTCTCTCATAAAGATGCTTCTCGTCTACTTTAGTTTCGAAGGCTAACGTCTTTCTGGTATCAAATACCTCGGCCCATACCGCACGAACATCTGCCCAGAAAGCACCGTTTTCTGCCCACCACGTTTTAGCAGCTGCACACTTGCTTTCATCAGCTTTGTTATAGTTGTTCATGCCTTTTTCCTGAGCAATGAGCTTGTCAGAGCCATCAGCTCTCAGCACCTTATCGTTATCCTGCTCATGAACCCATCCCTCTTCAGTAATTTCCTGACGGTTTCTTCTCACCATCACATTGTAATCATCACGCTTAGTGTATTCACGTCTCGGAAGTGGTGCATCGGTAGTGTTTTCCCAATAATTTCTGCCATCCACATGTATCCAGCTAGATGAACCTTCATACCTTGGGCTATCATCTACCTGATACACCTCTTGTGTCCACTGGCCTTTAGCCTCTTCTTTAGATAAGGTTACAGGCTTCCAGGTTTTGTCTTTATCATAAGTGTATAAATCAGTGTCCTGGAAAATCCAGTCTTGTCGCCAGTGCTTAATGACCATGGTATCACGAATAACCAATAAATGTTGCAGACTAAGTTTGTCTGATCCGTCTTCAATTAACGCTACATATTCATAAGCATGAGAGGCATAATTGTCATGGTATTCATAATCTCTTTGCGGAGAGAAGGTCTCTGCGAAATTGAAATATACCTTATAGCAGCCTGTCATGGCTTTGATGGAAGCGATGTCTTGCTTTTTGCTCTTTTGAGCCCACACTAAGGCGGGGCTCAAAAGAAGCATAATCATTGTTAACTGTTTCATATTCTTTAAAGATTTAATTCAAGTGCTCAAACTGGAACTGTGGTCCGGTTTCGTTGTCATTGTTATAGTATGAAGTAAATTGAAGCTTGAAGATATTTCCATTGGCATCTTCAATGATGTAAACCTGATCAGGGTAAGCAACATAAGAGTAGTTTTCACCTAAGCCTCTCCAGCTTATACCAATGGTATTGAAATCTTCTTCATTCGCATTTAATGCAGAAGTAGCATCTGCTAAGCTCACATCTTCATAGGTCTTGTCACTTTCTTCCAGATCAATTCTGGCAGTTTTGGTGCTGCCGAAGAAGTTATGGTAAGCGGCTTGCGAGTTGTAAATATGACTCATGGTTGGCCCCATTTGTACAAACTGAGAGGTGGCTCTTACCAAAATATCCCATTCATTAGCTTTAGGCTCTACAGGCACCTCACCGTTACTCAGGTGCACATATTTGAAAGAGTAGTCAGACGATTTGCTAATTGTAAATGTTTGATCATCAGTGCCGTCTATGTTAGCAGCGTGAACAATGTAATCATTACCATCTTTGCTGATCTGCACCTTTTTCCAACCTCTGGATTCGGCACCTTCGCCATTCGCTGTGACGCCTCTATCAATGATGTAAACATTACTCAGGTCTCCATCTACATCCCAGTTATAGAATACCGTTTCTGATAAGTCTCCACTAAACATGCTGCCACCTTCAGGGATATCTAAATTGCTACTACTTTGTAGGCTGAGGCCAACGGTATCTTCAGGAGTAATGGCTGTAAATTCGGTCTCTTCGGTTTCCTGAGCAAGCATTAAGGTGCTGGCATTTAGTAGAATGTTGAATCCCTCTCCAGATGATTCCAAAGCCAGGTCATAGTTGTTTCTATTTACTTTGGTCATGACAAACTTATCTAAATCTACAAAGTAGAAATAGTCTCTGGCTTCACCGCCTACGTCTGCTGTTACAGCGGCAGAAGGGGTAACATAGTTTTCAGAGAAAGTGGCAGTAACTGATTGATTATTACCAATAAGGAAATCAGTGCTCGGCTCAGCTGCAATAGCAAGTGAGATGCTTTTGTCTTCCTCGATATTTAAGGCTTCACCTTGTGAAACTGTAATTTCAACAGATTCTTCTCCCTCGACAAATGGAATGTTGATTACATTATTTTCAGCGGCAGGGGCAGTGAAAAAGTCATTGCTTGCACCATAAACCAAGTCTCCCGCCGTGATGGTGACAACCAATGTTCCTGCTACCTCAGCAGGTCTTGAAAATATAATGGTGGCGGTGGCATCACTTGATCCGCTTACGCCAATGGTGGTGTTTTCAAAGTTGAGAGATACTGGCTCCGGCCCAGAATCATCATCACCACAGGAGGCAATTATCAGGGTTAGTGACAGTAATAAAAAAGTGTATAATTTGTTCATATTCATTGTATTATGTGTTATTTATTGGATTGTAAATTGAAATTCATTTGTATGAAATAAGATCTGCCATATCCTATAGAAGTCTGGCCGGTGCTGCTGGAATGTGCTCCACCTGAATTGAGGTTGTTATTTACTGTAGTTACATTCAATAGATTTTTAGAACCCACAGAAACGCTGGCCCAGGCATTGATTGGTTTCGCAACGGTAAGGTCTAAAAAATGATAGGCGTCTCGGCTCTGTAGTCTAGGAACCATTTCCTCACCTTCTTCCACCAGGTTGTAGCCTTTAGACTTTCCATTATAATTATAGAATAGCGAAAAGGATAGCTCCGGCTTGGGTAGTCTGTATTCAAAGCTGCCTGTCAGTTGAGTTCCAAATAAGAACTGCGGTACATCATAGCTCAGGTTAAGGTTTTGATAGGTGCCAATATAGCTGAAGCCCGCACTCACCGATAGGTTAGAGTGCTGCCACTGAGTGCTAAATGATCCTCCGGTAGTCTTGTATTCGGATATGTTTTGATAAGTGGTGGCCTGGTCAGGATTGTTCTCCTGAGGAGTGATGTAGCCTATCCTGTTTTTGATATAGTTATAAAAACCAGATACGGTGGTTTTAACTCGTTGATTAAATAGAAATTGGGTGTAATCAGCATTCACCTGATGTGAATATTCTGGTTCCAGCTCTTCGTTACCAATAATGCGGTGATTGGTGTCAATAAACTCATGGTATAATTCTCTGAGAGACGGCGCCCTGAATCCCCTGCCATAACCTAAACGAACTTGAGAATTGTCAGAAATATGGTATTTAAAATTTACGGCAGGGGAGGGAGCCGTTTTGTAAATGCTGTGGTAGCCATATCTAATGCCGGGTTTAATCAGAAGCTTTTCACCAGCTTTTATCTCTGCGCTGATAAATAAGTTAAGGTCCGTAGCTGATTTATCACCATCACTGAGCTTAGTACTGCTGGCGGTTTCATGGTTGCTGTCAAAGCCTATTTCAGCGCTTCCCCAGGCCCATTTTATGCCGTTCAGGGTGTTTCTGTGGAAGATGGTTTTGAAGGAAACGGAATCCTGTTTAGTGGTCGCTCTATCATTAGTGACCAGGTTGAGTGTGTAGGCATCAGTAATTCTCAGATAATCGGTATAAGACAGAACAGGCTGAAGTTTCAGCTTACCCCAGGTTATTTCTGATTGAAGTTGATGATTCCATCTGGTGGTGATGTACTCTTCATCATTTGCTTTCGCATCGTAAAGTCCAGTGCTTGGCGTTCCTAAATTTTCTATAGTTTCATGCAGATAATTAGTGCGATAGTAGAGTTCAAAACCTTCAGAGCTATAGCGCGCTAAGCCACCCAGGTTATATTGCTCCTTCGGATACCATTGGCGATTTCTATCATCATAATTTTCAAGATCGCCAATCCAGCCACCAAATTTATTGTAGCGCCCTTCACCTTGAAAAAACCATTTGTCAGTAGCCTGATAGGCAAAAGTTGCAGCAGGAGCATGAATTCCTTCATCCAAAATGCTGTAGGAATTTTCTACGGTCTCCTCATGCAGCTTGAGGTTCAACTTCCATTGAGGACTAATTTCTTTCTTGGTAATGATATTGATCACACCAGCTAGTGCATCGGCCCCATAATTCACGGCCATAGGTCCTTCTATGATTTCTATCTGCTGTATGTTGTTGATATTGAGCTGGTTCAGATCAATGGCATTATTCACACCACTACGACCAGCCATAGGCACGCCATCAATGAGAATTTTTACATACTGTCCCGGAAGACCAAGCAATGAGATGTCCGAGGTACCAACCGCATTATCTCTGCTAAACTGGATGTTAACTTCATTCTTTAGTACTTCTTGAATGGTAACAGCCGCTTGCTTTTGAATGCGATCAGCAGAAATGGATTTAACCATGTACACAGAATTCTTTGCTGACTGTGGATTGTACTGTGAAGTGATCACAACCGGATTCAACAATGTGGTATTAGGCTCAAGATAAATGGTGGTGTTTATCTCGCTAATCGTTGTCTCAAGCCCTTTGTATTCAACGTGTGATATTTGTATGGTAAAGCTGGGTGTTAGATGGGTGTATACCTGACCCTCAGCATCTGAAATGCCGTTTTCGAAATTTGATCCTGCAATGAATCTTATCTGTGCTCCTTCAATAGGCAGGTGAGTGTCTTTATCAAGAATAGTGACACTAGACTGTCCATAGAGTTGGCCTGTGATGAATATGATGTATATTATTACTAGCTGCTTCATTATTTAGATTAATTCTAAATAATGCAAATGTAGAGCGGGTGGGTTTGGTTGGCAATCGCTAGTGCTGATGAAATTTTATCACTACTACTAGTGATTACCTAGCTAATGCTGATGATCACATCAATTGTAGATCAATGGCGTGAGTGACAAACTCTACTGGAGACTGGATGGATAGTTTTCTGATTATGTTCTTTCTATGAGAATTTACGGTATGAACACTTAGGTTCAAATCCACCGCAATGCTTTTGGTACTTTCTCCCTTGGCTACCAGTTTCAGTACTTCTTTCTCTCTTGGAGTCAGAGTAGAGTCAGATTTTTGCCCTAATAGTAAGTCCATAAATTGATGAGAATAGAATTTTCTTCCCAGTAAACATTGCTCAATGGCCTGACTTATCTCATGAACAGATGCGTTTTTGTGCAACAGTGCTTTTACACCAACATCATAGAATTGCTTCAAGCTTATTTGATCCATATTCTCGCAGCATAGGATAATGTGCTCTGACCAGTTTTTCTTTAAGATGGCAGCGCAAAGGGAAGGAGTGATGCAGTCAGGATCGTATTCCAGGATGGTTAATTTTACCTGCTGTGACTCCATGAATGGAGAAATATTCTCTAAATCATATAAATTACCAGCAACAGTGAGATCAGTATGGTATTGTAGTAGACGCTCATACCCCAAATGGACAAGCGGAGAACGATCTACCAACAACACCTTATTCATATTTATTTTTATTTAGACTAATTTTAAACAAAGATAAATATGTTCTGCAATTCTGCAAGTTGAATTTTCAGAGATAATGAAAGGAGCCACTTATCCCTCCCATCAAGTGGCTCTTTCAAATGATTATTCTACAATGATTTTTTTAACCATTTTATGGTCATCAGTGGTAACCTGCAGCAGGTATAGACCCGTTCTTAGCTTTTGTTCAACCACCAGTTCACGAGTAAACTGAGCTTCAGATTCCATTAACAGATTGCCTCTTACATCTAGAATTTGAACAGTGGCTTGCTTCACCTCATGATCAAATGCCACATGTAGGTCTTCACCCTGATGAGCTGGGTTAGGATATATCTGATTGTCAGATAGTTCTATGTCCATTACACTGGCTATTTTTGCATTGCTGGCGGCATTGCTCACCAACCATTGCTGGTTAGGATGGCTGCTGCCACTCCATTGGCCTACAATGGCGCCGTTGTTATTTCTACCCATTCCATCCAGATATAGGCCTGTGGCTCTGTTTCTATATCGGATGTAGGCACCACTCTGTTCCTGCGCCCACTGTTGATTGTATGATGAGCTATTGCTCCATTGCCCTACATTGGAGCCATTAGAAGTTCTGCCCATGCCATCAAGATACAGACCGGTAGCTCTATTTCTTAATTTTATGTAGCTGCCGCTGCTGATTACTTCCCATTGCTGATTATAGCTGGAGCTTCCGGCCCATTGATAAGCGTCAGCGCCGTTACTGGTCTGTCCAAGTCCATCCAGATAAATGCCTGTGTTACGGTTTTGAAGACGAATGTAACTGGAGCCACCACCGCCGCCATTGCCGATATTAAGGCTGTAGCTATTCACTGTGAAATTGCCATTAGAAGCTGATGTGATCTCAAATCCAAATTGTATTTCATGAATATTGGTGTTGCTGCTGAAATACCCATTGCTGGCAAGCCACTGCGACATTTGTGTAATGTTTACAGTGGCAGCGTTGGTATTGCTGGTCCGCAAAAACGAGTATACTGTAGCACTTCCGTTGGTGCCTTCATAAAGATTCCAGGTATGGCCTCCTATATTGACATTAGTAGCTACAGGGCAGGCTGAGCTGGGATATCCATTGCATCCATAATTATAGGATATTGGTCCCATGGCACCAGCCCAGTTCATCCAGAGCATTACTTCATAGGCGTAGTTATTATACCAAATGTCAAAGGCAGAGTTATACGAACCTGAAGACGGCCTTGACAAATTAAAGGATGCTGTGATGTTAGGCATAGATCCAACCGAGTAGTTTACATCGTAATCTACATTAGGGTAGGATTTTATTCCTCCCGAAGTAGGATGGTTGGCGGTAACGCCCCAGTTTGAAGGGCTATAAGCCCACAGGCATTGGCTGCCGGCACCGCTACCCCAGATGTTGTTATAAATGGTGTAACCATTAGTTTGCCATGATCCCCATTGATCGCATGTGGAGTAGTTTTGGGCCAGTACCGGAGTAAGAATACATAGGTAAATAATGAAAATTGCATTTAACTTTTTCATAATAGTAGGTTTAGGTTTATTAAAAGGGCGAGAGGGACCCTAATGATAAGTTAGCAATTCTTTTTACAACAAGTGTTTTATTTACACTTAATATTTTTCATGCAGCTCAGCGCTGCAATTATGTTTTGATTAATAATATTGCTTCATTTGTTTCTTCTAAATCGATTGTATTCCATCATGTCTTATAAAAGTCTATTACTCTCCAGTTCTCTAATTCTGTTTTTATTATCATCAAATGTACAGGCTCAGTTTAGCGTCAATGCTAATTTCAGGGCCAGGGGAGAGTTCAGAGATGGTGCCCGGGAATTGCTTTCAAAGGATCAGGATGCTGCCTTTGTGGTGTCACAAAGAACTAGACTTCTTACCAACTATAAAAAGGATAGGATTGAGCTACAAATGTCATTTCAAAACGCCAGAATTTGGGGGGTAGAAGCTGATAGGGCAAATACAGGAAATATCAACCTGTCAGAAGGCTGGTTAAGGTATCAATTGGGGGATTCATCAAAGTTTTATGTTAAAACCGGTAGACAGCATTTGGTTCTTGATGATGGCCGTATTTATGGTATGAGAAATTGGAATGATATAGCTGTTTCTCATGATATGTTATTGTTAGAATATGTTGGTGATCAACTGTATATGAAATTGGCCGGAGCATATAATAACGACTCTTATGATACTTATAAACAGGCCTATGAAACCAATTTCTACAAGTACATGGGCGTATTATGGCTGAATTATGCCTTGAACAAGCAATGGCAAGGTTCGTTTTTACAGTCTGTTGATGGAAGGGAAAATCCTGATGATCACACGGAAACACATACCAGATTTACTTCCGGTGTCTATTTTCAAAAGGATCGTGGAGAGTCTGCTTTTGCTTTGAAATCATCGTTCTATTATCAATATGGGGTTCACCCGAATGGTTCTACTGTAAGTGCTTATATGTTATCCATTCTGCCTGCTATCACTGTGGCAGAAAAGCTTACTACTACTTTTGGCGTAAACTACTTTAGTGGCAATGAAGTGGATGACACTAGCGGCAAATACAAAGCTTTTAATAAATTATTTGGCGATGCTCATAGGTATTATGGGTATATGGATTATTTCCTAAATATCGAAGAAGATGCGAAAGGAGCAGGTTTGAGAGAACTTCGTTTTGAGGTGGATTATCAGTTTAACCCCAAAACTAGTCTGGAAATCGTAGCCACAAATTTTGCGGTGGCAGGCAGTTTAATTGACGAGACCTCACCCACAGTTCCTTACATGGTAGATGGTAACCTGGGCACTGAGGTGGACGTTCAGTTTACTCATCAGCTGGGAGAAAAAGTGAGCCTTACAGTGGCTTATGCCAGAATGTTTGCCAAGGATGAGATGGAAGTGCTGAAGGGAGGAGATGCTTCTCGTAGACAACAATGGGCAAATATTATGCTGGTAGCTACCCCGTCATTGTTCAATAGTAAAAGTAAATAAGGATGAGGCTGCTGCTTAAAAATAAATGCAGCTGCTTTTCCAAATCAGACAAAATATAAAAAGGCCGCTCTTATAAAGCGGCCTTTTGTAAATTTTTAAATGGTTGTTACTCGCACCACAGTCTAACCAGCTTTATAACTGACTCCCCCTGATAATCTACAGTAACACCGTGTGGTCCGCATACGTAATCAAACCAGCCACCCTGGCGGTTATCAAACTCATATAAACCTTCACCACATAGATCATCTTCTTCTATAAAGAAAAATCCATTTGATGTTTCCATATAGCCCGGGTAGTATCTTCTTCCGTCGCCTTCGGTAATAGTACATCCCTCTGGAGTGCTATAAACGTTGAGTACCCAATCTTCCTCAAGCGAAATGTTTACATCACCTCTGGTGTAGGTGAAAGCAATGGTCATCGCCGGAAGTTCATCGTCACCATATGCAGCAATGGCAGCGTCTACAACTTCTTGAGGAACACTGCTTTGAGTAGCTACTCTGGCGTTAGTTTCTTGCTTTTCTAAGGTGTTAACAGATTGCATTTCTTCCTTTTGGCTGTCTTCACAGGCCGTAAAAAAGAACATAGCGGCACAAACTAAAATTGAAAGTTTTTTCATTTTTAAAGGATTTAGTGTTGATTTAATATAACACTAAACTACTTTATGCCATTTTAGTATTCTAATATTTATAATTAAATGAATATTAATTTTAGGTTTTTTGCCTGGAGATAATTTTAATGAGGCTGTATTTTATGCTAGATCCGTCTGCAGGAGGATTCTTTATTTCTGTCTTTTCAATTTGGAGATTATAAACATAACCGCTGGTGAACTCAAAGTTTTCTATGTTACCATAAAAAAGATCCCATTCTTCAGTATCTAGCTTGCTACCTTGCTGCACCAGGAAGCACTTTTGTGGGCCTTCGCCTACACAGTCTACCTGATAATGATTAACCCGGAAGTTATAATCATCATTATATACTTCATCATCTTCGCAGCGACTGCAAGCCGCTACCATGAAAAATGTAAATGCAAATAATAGGATGGTTTTCATAAGTTGTGGTTTTACTATATGACACCATATTTGCTGAGAAGGTTGTTGAGCTATTCCGCTGGCGCTAATTCTATTTCTCTATGTTTGAGACCCCATTCTACCATAGCGTCTAATACATGGCTAAGCATCATGCCAGAGTGGGTAAGTTCGTATTCTACTAAAACAGGTGTTTGATCATATACTTTTCTTACAACAATACCATTAACTTCAAGCTCCTTCAGTTCCTTAGATATCATTCTGGGTGTAATCTCCGGGAGAATCCTTTTGATATCAGAAAAACGTTTCTTTTCGAAAAGCATAGTACTTACAATAGCAAGTTTCCATTTACCAGTAACCACATTTAAGGTGTCTCTTAGTGCCAATACATATTCTTTAGGACACTCTATACCGTTGAAATAAGGCTTTTCCATATCAATTATTTTTAAGATGGTATACAAATGTATACTGATATACTTTAGTATACTAGTATATAATGTATAGCAAATGTAGTTTAGTTTTGCTTCATAATCAAAAATAAAAACAAGATGATTTTAATAACAGGAGCAACAGGTCACTTAGGAAGTGCGGTAATAGATAGTTTGCTAAAACAAACAGACGCGGCAGAGATCGTAGCGTTGGTAAGAAGTGAAGAAAAAGGCCAATCTCTGAAAGACAAAGGGGTAAACATAAAAATTGGAAGCTATGATGATATTGCCTCTCTAGAAAAAGCGATGCAGGGCGTAGATAAGGTTCTTCTTATTTCTGGTATGGATGAGCACAGGCTGGAGCAGCATAAAAATGTTGTAAATGCAGCCAAGCAGGCCGATGTAAAGTTAATCGGTTATACCAGTGTTGCTTTAACTGATTGGAAAGCTTCCGAAAATGCCTTGATGAATAGCCACTTCGAAACGGAAGAATACATTAAGGAAAGCGGGCTAAATTATGCCTTTTTTAGAAATACCCTTTATGCAGATGCTCTACCGATGTTTTTAGGTGAGCAGGTTTTCGAAAGAGGTATTTTCTTGCCAGCAGGTGACGGTAAAGTTCAATACGTTTCAAGAACAGAAATGGCAGAGGGAATTGCCAATGCCCTGGTTTCGGATGATGTAGACCATAAAGTTTATGACATTGTGAATACTCAGGCGTACTCTTTTGCAGATGTGGCTGCCATTCTAAGTGATTTGGCTGGTAAGAACATTAGCTATACAGCTGCGGACACCGAGGCTTTCATTTCTGTGATGAAAGATGCTGGTGTACCAGGTTATGCTATTGATTTAACTGTAGGGTTCTGTACTGATATCAGAAATGATGTGATGGATGTACCTAGTAACGACCTTAAAGAATTATTAGGTAGAGAGCCGAAGGACTTAAAGCAGAGTCTTAAGGAGATTTACAGTTTGTAAATTCTGAGAAATTTAAATAGAAGGGTTCTGAATGATGGTTGGTCATTCAGAACCCTTTTTTGTTTGAAGCATTTTAGTTACGGATGTCAAATATGAAAGGAAAATTGTCTACCAGATGGAAAAATTAAAAGATGGATTAATATTAACTCTCTGATTATTAGTTAATTAATGATTTGGTATTAAGGTTGTGCAGGTGAAAAAGACAGGTAAGGATCTGTATTATTTTGTTAAAGTTTTACTTAGACCTGCTGCATGATGAAACTGACTACCAACAAGAAAATAGTAGGAATTTTTGCTCTCGTTCTGATAATATCAGTAACAGGAGCAGCATATAACTCCCTTCAAACCCAAAAGCTTAAAGGAGAGATTGATAAGATTTACAATGATAACCTTATCAGTATTGATTATCTCATTGAAGCGGATAGAGATGCCTATCAGTCTAGTTTAGCCATATCTCAGGCCCTTTCCCCACATATTTATAATGACTATGATCACTTTCATAAAGCCTTGATAGATATTAGTGGAAACCTAAAGCAGGTCTATAATAGGTATAGCAAGTTCTATGAGATTTCGGCCTTCACACAGGAAGACGATTATAAAATGTATGATATTACTTTCAGGCAAGAGTATCAGAAGCTCACACATATTAGTGATTCTATCATTATCCACTTAAAGAATGAGGACTGGAAAAAGGCATCTGAATTATATTACACAGATTATTATCAAACCTCCCATGCGTGAAGCCATGGATAAGTATACTGATCTCAGTTTAATGTCAGCCAACAATGCTTTTAAAACTAGCATGAGAATGAGCGAAGGTATATTCCGAAATTCTATGATTGTGGTAGGGCTCATGATGATATCTATTCTGGCTGGAGGAATGTATTTAAGAAGAAGTATTAACAAGCCGCTATCAGAAGCTATGGAAATAGTAGATAGAATGGCTGAAGGAGATTTGAGAATTCATATTGATCGATCTAATTACAACCCTAAAGATGCCATAGGCTTTTTATTACATAAGATGTATGATATGCATCAAAGTCAGAAGCAGGTTATTGAGGCTGTTAAGAATGGTGCGGCTTACATTAGTCAGGCCAGCATTGAGCTGAATCAGTCAGCGGAGCAGCTGTCTGAAGGGGTGAATTTACAAGCTAGCTCGGTAGAGCAGATTTCTACCTCTATGGATGAAATGACTACCAATATCATGCACAACGCCAGCAATGCCAATCAGACGGAAAAAATTGCTGACAGCTCCAATACACAGGTAGAGGCTTCTAACCAATCAGTTCAGAAAACGGTGGAAGCCATGGGAGACATTGTGAATAAGAATTCGATCATTGAGGAGATTGCCAGACAAACCAATTTATTGGCACTTAATGCGGCGGTAGAAGCGGCCAGGGCAGGGGAGCACGGTAAGGGGTTTGCTGTAGTGGCAGCGGAGATTAGAAAGTTAGCAGAGAAAAGTCAGAATGCTGCCAAGGAGATTCAGGAGATCTCGGGTAGCAGCGAGAAGGTGGCACGAATGGCCGGACAAATGCTCACCACGCTGGTAAGCGAGATCGGCACTACCAGTACATTGGTGTCTGAAATTAGTGTTGCTTGTAATGAACAGCAGGAGGGAGCGCATCAGATCAATACCGCTATTCGTCAATTTAATATTGTAGTGCAACAGAATGCTTCTAGCGCTGAGCAACTGGCTGCCAACTCTGATGAGCTAAATAAACAGTCCAAAATTTTACAAGAAGCAGTTTCATTCTTTACGCTGGATGAGAAATTGACCTACTCGGAGTTTGATTCCAATTTTGGTAGTATGTAATGTTCCGGGCAATAGTCCATTCTGAATTTTCCTCTTCATTTGAGATGTTTTGATTTGCATTCAAAATACTGAATAAGGTGTAAGGCATTCTTTCTTATTTCTTTGATCTTTGTTCAAAGAGCAACAGACCTTATTCATGACACAAGATAATCCACTGCAAATCAGGCAGGTAAACGCTACTCGGTATGTTACGCCTTTAAGAGAAGGTGGTTCTATGCCAGCCATTATCGAGGCAGATGATGAATTTCTTTATGTACTTAAATTTCGAGGAGCCGGGCAAGGCACCAAGGCGCTTATAGCAGAACTCATTGGTGGAGAAATAGCCAGAAAGCTAGGCTTTCTTATGCCTGAGTTGGTTTTTGTAGATCTTCCAGTCGGTTTCGGGCAGATGGAGGGTGATGAAGAAATCCAGGACCTGTTGCAAAGTAGTGTTGGAATTAATCTTGGTCTCCACTATTTATCACACGCCATCACTTTTGATCCGCAGGCTACTGAGGTAGATGCCACTCTGGCCTCTAAAATAGTGTGGTTAGATGCGCTTCTGATGAATGTGGATCGTACAGTGAGAAATACTAATATGCTCTGGTGGCATAAAGAGTTATGGCTGATTGATCATGGTGCTTCATTATATTTTCATCATTCATGGAATAATAAAGATGGCAACCAGGGGTTTGCTCTCATCAAGAACCATGTATTAATAAAAAAGGCCACTGAATTAGAAGCAGTTGATGCGCAGTTTAAAGGTTTAATTTCAGATGAGTTTATAGAAAGTCTAGTAGATACTATACCTGATAATTGGCTTAATGATGATCATATTTTTGAAAATAAAGATGAGCACCGTGAAGCCTATAAAACCTTTCTTAAAACCAGAATAGCGAATTCACAATCATTCATTAAAGAAGCAGAAAATGCAAGATTATCACTTATATGAATACGCCACTATCCGCCTGATACCCAGGGTAGAGCGAGGCGAGTTTATCAATATAGGTGCTGTTTTGTATTGCAAGCATCTCCGGTTTTTAGAAAGCAAATTTCACTATGATGTAGAGAAGATCAATGCTTTATTTACCGAAGTGGATCATGAAGTGGTAAAATCCTATATAGGATCTTTCGAGGCTATTTGCAAAGGAGTTAAAGCTGGCGGAGCTATAGGTGAGCTGCCCTTAGCAGAACGATTTAGATGGCTTACCGCGACAAGAAGTACTATTATACAAACTTCACCTGTACACCCTGCTTACTGCAAGGATGCTGGTGCTACTTTGAATAGGTTGTTTGAGGAGTTGGTGTTGTGATGCGAATACTAGCAGTAGTTATTCTCGCGGCATTTACACTTTTGATCATAAGGGTGAATGTTAAGCTATATCCACAAGAGAGCACCGAGACGGAGATTAAGGTTGACATTGTTAAACAACTTAATTTTATCGAAAATGAGTTGAAAAATGAAGATCTGGGAGATAGAATGCAGAAGCTATTTCCTGAGGGTTTAATTTTCGTTAATGCCTTATATGGTTTAGCCTGGTGTGAGCTGGCTGGCACTGAGATAGAAGATACATTGAAAACTAGAGCTATCAAGGAGGCCGTTTATGCTTTTGATCAGATTAATAGCCAAAAGGCAAAGAATTACTTCCCCCTTTATCTGCAACCTGAGTATGGCATATTTTATAATGGCTGGAGCAACTATCTGCTTTCTAAAATTTTTATAGTTTCTAATGACTTTCCTGAAGCTAATAGGCTCAGGCATTATTTTTTAGAACAAAGTGATTCCATAGCTCTTGCCATACAGATGTCATCCACGCCCTATTTGCAATCATATAATCAATTATCCTGGCCGGCAGATACCTATGTGGCAATGGCCTCCTTGGCCAATTATGACAAAGCATTTGCACCCAAATATCAGAATTTAATCAAAGGATGGTTGGGCAGGTCTGAAGAGTTAGTTGATAGTAGCACTAAGATGATACCTCATCAGGTTAATTACCAGAATGGAACACCGATACAAGGACCAAGAGGTTGCTCAATGGTGCTTATACTTAGAATGCTCAAAGAAATATATCAGGAATTTGCCAATGATCAATACGCAAAATTAAAAGAGCAGTTTGTTAGTTCAGCCGTGGGCCTGCCTGCAGTGAGAGAATATCCAGATGGAGAGTTTGGTCTGGGAGATGTGGATTCGGGTCCAGTAATTTTGGGAGTGGGGTTTTCTGCCACTATCACCTCCATCGGACTTTTTTCCATGTTTGGTGATTACGAGCTTTCTCATGCCCAATATCAAACTGTGCATGCTTTTGGTCTGGATATAGAATCCAAAGACTCCAAACAGTATTTATTAGGTCAGCTACCAATGGCTGATGCCTTCATTGCGTGGGGAAGAGCAACAGCTCTTAATTACAAGCATAAAGATTCAGATACATCAAAGGTCTCATTCGTTACTTTTCATCTGATCTCTTTCCTGACATTGATAATACTTTGGTTGATCTTATATAGAAAGTCTTTGATTTCAATCATTAGAAAATAACTGGGTATACGAATTATCGTATATTGTTGCCATCATTCCCCACCGTGGTAGAATAAAATTCCGGTTTTAGCATACGAAATCCCTCTAAAGTGATAATGAGGCGTAAGGCATGGTTTTAGGTTATTGAATGTCAAACATTTAATAATCAAAAATCAACAACCAATATGTCAACTATTACACAAACAGCGCGCTCAGCGAAATCATCATTTGAGTATACTGAATGGAAGGAAAAACTAGCCCGTATAGGTCATGCTGCTAAGGGCGCAGTTTACGGTATAGCAGGTGTACTAACACTACTTGCGGCCTTTAATATGGGCGGACAAAAAGCTGGTAAATCTCAAGTAATTGACTTCCTTGAAAAACAACCCTTTGGACAGGTCTTAGTTATTCTAATGGCCATAGGATTAGCTTGCTATGCATTCTATAGATTCGTGCAGGTAGCAGGTAAGTCAGAAAAGCTTGAGAAGAAAGAAGAATGGAAAAGAAAAGTGATGAAGGCCGGATTTTTCATATCAGGCGTTATCTATTTAGGTTTTGCAGTGTATGCTGTAATGCAAGTATTAGGTAGTTCAGGATCAGGTTCTGGAGGTGGAAAACAAGGAATAGTATCTTCTATGTTACAACATACCTGGGGGGTGGTTTTAATTTATATTGCAGCTGCACTTTTAATGGTTAAGGCCATATATCAAATTATTAAAGTAAAGAATAAGGAATATTATGAGGGAGTAAGAGGAATGAATGTAGGTGTGAAGAAGGCAAAATCTATTGTGAAAAAAGCTGGTGCTATAGGATTTATAGCTAGAGGTATATTAATAGGTATCACGGCTTATTTCTTCTTCCAGGCTGCTAATAATCATGATGCTTCACAGGTGAAGGGTACTTCAGGTGCATTTTCATTCTTACAAGAATCAAGCAGTGGACCATGGTTAATGGCTGCAGTAGCTATTGGACTAATAGGATATGCTGTTTATATGGTAGTAGTATCAAGATATAAAGAATTCCACATTAAGTAATTAGGAATTAAACTATATAGAAAAGGCCGTTTCAGATTTTGAAACGGCCTTTTTGTATTAGTAGTACCAAGCTCCTTAAGCAGCTGGAAGCTTATGATGCTTTAACCAAAAGTCACATATATCTGCCACCATACCTTTTATCTGCTTAAAACCTCCTGGCTTAGTAACATATGCATTAGCACCCAGCTGGCTGGCCTTTTGTATATCAGTCGGATTATCTGACGATGAAAGCATGACCACCGGTATATTCCTGTATAAGGAAGAGTCTCTCAATTCACGAAGAAATGTAAAACCATCCATATCAGGCAAATCAATGTCTAATAGAAACATCTTTGGAAGTGATATTTCACCATTACTTAGAGCTCCCATAGCATCCGTAGCTTGTCCGTAGATGCCGTATTCTATAGTCTCTAAATCTTTCAAAGCTTTAGAGAGAAAAAATGTAAAGTCTTCGTTGTCTTCTACACAAACAATATCCATGTTATTGCACTTTATTAAATGTAATCTTAAAAATTGATCCCTTTCCAACTTCACTGGTAACTTCAATAGTACCATTATGCTTAGAAATTAATTTCTTAACAATACTCAATCCAACGCCGGAACCTTGTATTGCAGGATCTCTATTCACACGCTTAAATAATCTAAAAATATTATTTAAATCCTTGGGATCAATGCCCACACCGTTGTCCTCTATATATAAATCAATTTTCTCTTCATTTTGTTCGCTAAATACTTTAACATAGCACTCTTTATTTTTGTCCCGGTATTTCAGCGCGTTCTCTACCAGATTAAACAGTATCTGAAAAAGCATTACAGCATTGCCCTGGATAATGAGATCTGGAGATAGCTCGTTTTGAATAACGCAGTTGGGTGACTCTTTGTGCAGCTGTGCTTGAATCTCCTCAATTACCTCATGCACGTTAACATCAGTGAATTCTACCTCTGCCTGGGTTACTTGCGCATATGACATTACCTCCTTGATCATTTTTTGCATCAATTCAGTGTTTGACATCACCTTTTGTAAATAGAAGTTGTCAGCTACATCTAGCCCTTCTTCTTCCAGATACAGCTCCAGATAACCATGAATGTTATTCAATGGTGTTCTCAGATCATGAGATAGGGTATAGCTAAAGGTATTTAGCTCGTCATAAGCTAAAGTCAGTTTTTCATTTAATCTTCTTACCTCATTGGATTTAAGCCTTAGATAGGTTTCAATCTTTTCCTTTACCACTTTTGCTGCTTCCACTTCATAGGGGCGCCAGCTCTCAGAAGTATTGGAAACAGTAGTTTCCCACTTTTCAAATGATTTGCGAGGTGATAAGGATACAACACCTTCGTCGCTGGTAGTAAGCACCTTATCAGGTTTACCCGCCCAGCTTACATTCTGTATCTTTTCCGGCTTAAACCAAAGAAGACACTCTTTAAGCTCTTTAGATATGACCACTATCATCAGACCACTGGCCACATCTTTCATTTTCTCAGTAAAAGGGTATAAATGTGCAAGAGATGTGGTGTGAAAAACATCCTCTTGAATATCACTATTGAAAAAAGCATCAATAATAGCCTTCACATCATTTTCTGAAGGAGTTTCTCCAATTACTGTTATTTCATCTTGAATAAACAAAGCAGCACCTTGAGCTCTGTTTAAAGAGAGTAAATTGGTATTGTGTGATGTTAGTCCAGATTTTAAATTCCAGTCTTCTCTTATCTGAGTCTCCAGAGTTTGGACCACATGCTCATATTTGTCTCTTTGCTCAGCTAAATCTTTGTCAGACTTTAACTCCACGATATTAGAAAGATAATGCGATATGATTTCACTAGCCTTTCTGGTATTATAATCTAGAAATTTTGGCGAATAATGATGGCATGATACTAGCCCCCATAGTTTACCATGGCAAAGTAGAGAAATGGAAAAACTGGCCGTTACGCCCATGTTTTTCAAATATTCTATATGCACCGGAGAAACTGACCTAAGCTGACAGAAACTTTGATCCAATGGTTTATTTGACTTGGAGAGAATGTGAACAGGTTCAGAAAGTGTGCTGGCTATGTGCCTGGTTTTATTCTTGGTGTAAAGTATACGAGCCTGTCTGGGTATATCTGTAGCCGGGAAATGCAGGCCTAAATAAGGCTCAAGATCGCTTTCCTTAGCCTCAGCTATCACTTCGCCACTCCAGTCATCATCAAACTGATATATCATCACCCTGTCCATGCCTAGCAAGTCCTTAAGTTTAATACTAGCTACCGCAAAAATTTCTTTCAGGGTTTTGTTAGATACATTAAGGTGAATGAGTACATCACCTAGGAATGAGTTGATTTCCAGTCCCTTACTATCATTTGTTTCGGGTTCAAATTCTAGGACAATGAGATCAGATATAGTATGTGTGATCAGGTTATAAGGCACACCATTTAGAGTAATGCTGTAAGGATTATAACCATCAAAATTTTCCGTTCTTACCTGAGTGTTAAGAAGCTCTACTAGCGTGTTTCCACTTACCGAAGTGTTGATTTGACCATCAATGATGTCAATTTTTTCACCAAGTAGCTCGCCTTTAAACAGCAATTCTATGTTTTCACTTACATACTTGATGATATAATCATGCCTATTTACGCCAACAAGATAGCCATGAGATTGAATGGAACCAATGAGATGTATTTTTTCATCTTCACAACGTTTTAATGCTTCTTTTATAAAAGTACTATCAGCCATTATTTAGTTAACACGATGGGTTTAGGTTATGAAATTTATTACGCACAAAAAAGAAAGTATAACAGAGTTTTTATGATATGGTTATAAGTTTATTAATAAAAATAAAAATTGTTGTTAAACAGTCAAACCTGTTATCACTTATAGCATCCCATTTGGATACATATAATGGCTAGTTTTCCGAATGGTGGAAAAAACATGAGTTTAAACCACGAGAGTATAAGCAAAACAAACCCAAGCTAAACCGTTCTACACTTCACTTTTCCCGATTTCGAAGTATGGGTGTATAAATTCATCTGTTTGGCATCTCTATTGGTATTAATGTATTGAACTTAAAGTGAAGCGAAATGAAACGGATTATAAGTATTATTATATTTATTCTCCTGATGGTTGCCGCTTATGCCCGACCTTCAGGATTAGAGTGTGGGCGGAGTTTGTTAGTTGATGAATCAAACGACATGTGTTGCCCTGGATTTTTGAACCTTTCAATGACAGGGCAAGGTGATTAAGTTGAAAAGATATAAAAGGCCAAAAGAGATTGAAGATACTACTCGAGAAGTAGGGTTAAATTGGGTTCGAATAAAAAACTTCTAAATTAAATTTTAGGAGTTTTTTTATGTTTGTATAGTTTGTAACAAATCCAGTTATTGTTTTCTCATGTATTATCCACGCATTAAGAATATCATTTCTCATTTCATGGTCATGGATGAGGCCTTGATAGAGGAGGCTCATGATCGGCTCATCACTTTTGAGTATAAGAAGAATGACTACATATTGAGAAGCAATGAGGTGTGCAATTACTTTTACTTTATAATGAAAGGAGGTGCCAGGTCCTTCTATATCACCAAAAGTGGGATAGAAAAAACCAGGTTAATTGCTTTTGAGGATAGAATTCTTACTGTATTACAGAGTTTTACTCAGCAGCAACCTTCTCTTGAATCACTTCAAGTACTTGAAGATACTGTTCTTTTAGGCCTACACCG
Source organism: Fulvivirga ligni (assembly GCF_021389935.1). Classification (NCBI taxonomy): domain Bacteria; kingdom Pseudomonadati; phylum Bacteroidota; class Cytophagia; order Cytophagales; family Fulvivirgaceae; genus Fulvivirga; species Fulvivirga ligni. The sequence continues at coordinate 4,181,232 of NZ_CP089979.1, read as the reverse complement.
GGATTCATTTTTCTACCTGCTGGACAAATACGCTGAGTGGGATCGGTTTTACCGTATGATGCTAGAAGAGGCTTTTTTCTTTCAGAATAAAAAAATAGAAAATCACATTACACTTACTGCCCAGGAGCGCTTTGATCTACTGCTGGAAAAAAGACCCGAGTTTATTCAGCGGGTATCTAATAAGGTGCTGGCAAGCTTTTTAGATGTAAGGGAGGAAACCCTCAGCCGATTAAAGTCCAAAAGTCGATTTTGATCTAGGTCAATGTTTTAGGGTGAGCGTTCCTGTTCTTTTGCAGTCATAAATGTTACAATAATGACTACAAAAGATAAAAAGCTAAAGATAATTACCACTGAAGAGCATTTTGCCACTAAGGAAATCAGTGCGTACTATATTGATCAGGTAAAGGCTCTAAACCCTCATTTTCAGGATGCCTATAGCATTAATGACAAGTATTCTCCTTCACTAGAACAGATTGCCGATCTGGCAGACGGGCGCATAGCGGATATGGATAAACATGGCATTGATATGCAGGTATTATCCTACACCAGCCCCGGACTACAAATGGTTGCAGGCTCGGAGGCAGCTCATGTAGCTAAGAAAGCTAACGATTTGGTAGGTACAGCCATGAAGAATTATCCTGACCGATTCTCTGGATTTGCATCTCTGCCCACTGCGGATGTAAAGGCGGCTGTTTATGAGTTGGAAAGATGTGTGAATGAGCTAGGAATGAATGCTGCGATCATTAATGGCAGAACCAATAACTTGTTTCTGGATCACCCATCTTTTGAGCCCATCTTGGCTACTGCAGAAAAATTAGAAACGCCTATTTATATACACCCTGTAGTGCCTCCAAAGGCGGTGTATGATACTTATTTTGATGGCTTAGATCCGTTAGTGAGTGCCAGGTTCTCTACAGCTGGCTGGGGGTGGCATAATGAGGCAGGAATCCACGGTGTGAGGATGATGGCCGCTGGAGTTTTTGATAAATATCCAAACCTTCAAATTATACTCGGACATTGGGGTGAGATGGCCACCTTTTATCTTGAGCGGATCTCAAATGTGCTAACCCCGGTATCTAAAAACTTAGATCGTAGTTACTCAGAGTACTTCCAAAACAATTTTTATATTACGCCTAGTGGTATGTTTTCAGTACCCTCTCTGCTACATAGTATGCAGATCATAGGGGCTGATCGTATTTTATATGCAGTAGATTATCCATATGTGCCACATGATGGGGCCAGAGCATTCTTGGAAAACGCTCCCATTAGCGAAGCTGATAAGCATAAGATCGGTTATCAAAATGTTGAAAGTTTACTAAAATTAAAATTTTAAGATTATGAAAAGTATGAATCAATCTGTTGAAGGTGTGAAGTCTGGAATTTTAAACGTAGATGGCGCTTCATTATACTATGAAACTAAAGGAGACGGACCGTTGATGTTGATGATACCGGGTGCGAATGGTGATCATTTTATATTTAACGGGATAAGGGAAATCCTCAGTGAAACTTTTACCGTGGCCACCTATGATAGAAGAGGCTTTTCGGGATCTGAGCTACAAGGGGATCAAGATTATTCAAAACGAATAAACACTGATGCTAATGATGCGGCAGAGCTAATCAAATACCTTACTAATGAGCCGGCATATGTTTTTGCCAGTAGCTCCGGCGCACTGGTTTCTCTTCAGTTAATGTCATTACACCCAGACTTAATAAAAGCACTTATTCCGCATGAACCCACGGCTTTAAAATACCTAAATGATACAGAAAATTGGGAAAAGGCTAATCATGACCTATATGATTTATATAAGGAAGAGGGAGCAGGAGCTGCTAAACGCAAGTTTGTAGATTCATACATCCCCGGTACGGCTGATGGGGAAATCATGAAGAAAAATGATGGTAGTGATAATCCCAACGTAGTCTATTGGTTCGAACATGAAGTAAGACAATACCCGTCTACTGATTTTGATACGGACGTGCTCAGAGCCAATAAAGGTAAAATAGCCTTTTGTGTAGGTAGGGAGTCGATACAGGCAGTGGCGGCATGGCCAGTTACTATTCTGGCTAGTCAGTTCGGAACAGATGTCCTGTATGTACCTGGCGGGCATCTAGGCTATCTACTGCATCCGCCGACATTTGCAGTCGACTTGATTGATGGCTTAAAGAAAAGAGGGTTAGTATAAAGGGATGTTAAGTCATTTGTTAAAAAAACCGACTGCCACATCTTACCAAGTAGATTTAGAAAAGCAGCGAATCAAGGAATTAATAGAGTTCGAAAGGTTCTGTAGAGATAATGCTCAGTGGGTAGAAATGAAAAAGTGCTTTTCAAAGAATTCTAAAGTGAGCATTAGTTGGTATGAAGGGACAGGTTTTGGGTTTGTAGAGGCGTCAGAGAACATGGAGGGAAGGGCGCCTCACAAGCTTCATAATACTCTGGTTTGGGTAAATGGAGACAGAGCTGTTGCAATTGTTATGGCAACCATACAGAAGCGATTGAAAATTCAAAATGTGCTTTGTGAATTGAACTCAGATGCTAAATTGATATATAGTTTAAAAAAAGAAGCTGAAGAGTGGTTGATTAATGGCTTAACGGCCGTCTATGAGCAAGATAGTATTAACACAGTAGTGCCTGGAGGCAAGCTTGAGATTTCAAAGTCTATGCTTGAACAATTTAGGTCGAGTTATGCTTGTCTATCATATGCTTTAACCCAAATGGGGTATGTAGTGAATAACGATCTACCAGGAATAGATAGAGATGACTTGGTGGCAAACATCTATAAAGAGATGGATGATTGGTTAAAGTGGAATAATTAAATATTAGTAAAGGGATTTTAAGGATGAAAAAAGGAATAATATTTTCGTTGGTACTATTGATTTTCGCCGCTTGTGGTTCAGAGCACACTTTAGTGGAAATTGAACGAGAAGTAGATGTGGCAGCTCCCATTCTATTAAAGAATGTGAAAGTTGTGGATCCTAAAAGTGGAGCCATTTCTGATGTTACCAATGTGCTAATCAAGGATGGTGTAATTGCTGATATTTCAGAGTCATTACCTGCCGGCGATGGCATTCAGACAATTGATGCGACTGGCAAATATGTAGTGCCGGGATTTATTGACATGCACTTACATGTTTTCAATAAACCAGATCCTACGCATAATTTTAAACTATTGCTTGCCAATGGTATAACGGGTTTTAGAGAGATGGCAGGGAGCGAGGAACTTCTTAAGAAGAGAGCTAATGGTACTTTACCAGCATTTGAAGATGAGCCAACCGTATTGGCTATGCCTGGAGAATTGTTAATGCCCAATAATGGCACTAATGTAGAAGAAGCTTCTGAACTTGTAAAGACAGAAAAGGAGCAAGGAGCTGATTTTATCAAAATTGCCTTTGTGGAGCCTGATGTGTTTTTCGCAGCGTTAGCCCAAGGCCGTAAAAGCAATATTAGAGTACTAGGACATGTGCCTGCACCAGTGGATATGACCATGGCATCTGATTCTGGCTTTATTACCATAGAGCACTTGGGCATGGGCTTAGGAGGTCTCGTGGTAGCTTCTCCTGAAAAAGATCAGTTACTTAGTGAAGCCCCCACAGTACCAGGCTTTTTGAAATATGTGCCTGGATTTGCCGCAGGATTGGCCCATGGTATAATTGAGAAAAAGCTGATCAACCCTATGAAGGGCTTCAGTGAAGAAGAGTATGAGCGCATGCAAAAGATTATTAGCACCTATGATGAGACACTTTCGGTTCAGGCGGCTCAGGTATATGTGAAAAATGGAACATGGCAGGTGCCCACTTTCATTAGACTCAAAACCAGTATGTTAGCCTTTCTGGATGAGCATAAGAATAATCCTAATCTAAAATATATAGAGCCTGAAGAGCTTGAGGCCTGGCAGGAGGTGACTAATGATTACGAAGAGTCACTCACTGATGAGGAAAAGGAATTTTTGATACAAGTCTATCAAAAGGAGTTAGCGCTAGTAAAACTCTATGACGAGCAAGGCGTGAAAATGCTCACAGGTTCAGACGCTGTAACTGCAGGCTGGATAGTGCCGGGCTTCTCTTTGCATCAGGAGTTTAAAGAATTGGCCGATGCTGGTATATCACCACTAAATATTTTACGCATGGCCACCATCAACGCCGCTGAATATTTGCAAATGGAGCAGGAGATAGGCACAGTGGAAAAAGGGAAGAAGGCCAACCTGGTACTTCTCAATAAGAACCCACTAGAAAGTGTAGAAAACATGGGTGCCATAGGTGGAGTAATGATCAACGGCCATTATTCTTCTGAGGATGATATTAGTGTGATGCTAAAAGATTTGGAGTATTGAGTGATTTCTGGAATTAAAATCTTTTTTCTTGGGTCTATGGCTAAAACCTAATAGACAATATAAAACAAAAGCTCCCTGTGAGGCCGAGAGCTTTTTGTCAGGTTCTAAAATCCAGTAGTAGCATTTAGGATTTCTCACATAATGTGAGGGAAAAACCTGTCTGTGTTATCTAATTAAACTGGTACGGAAGCACGTAAAAGGGTGTCTCCGGTTTAAACAGTATTCTTGTCAAAATATCATCATAATGTTTCTGCTTAGAAGGCTTCGTGTAAAAATGATCCACCTTCATAGACGGAAATATATGTATGTTAGCAGGCACTGTTTCACTGTAAAGTACATTCAAAGTTTCAGAAAGCTTAGGCATCCCATCTATCGCTCTAAACCAGGTATAAGCTTTCAAAAACGACATTTCATGATTGATAAAAATGAAATCTGGAGTTACTCCGGAATCATTGATATAATTAATCGCATCACGCACCTTTGAGAAATATTTCATTTTGTGTTTCAGCTCCAATCTTTCAACCACCTGTGTTAACTCCTCAAACTCTTTTCTGTTCTCATCAATTACAAAAGATAAAGCCATAACTAAAATATTTAAATTCTCAATTCATTTTACAGGGGTTGGGTTGATTAGTAAAATTGCAATCGTTTTCTGAATTCAAATCTAGTCAATAATATCAAATTATTGTCATTAATGAAATTTATTTTAGCTGAATTTTTGGCTAAATCGATTTGAACTGATTTAATTCAAATGGTTATGTTATATAATTAAGATAGACTATATTGTTTCTGTTATATTTAAAAACGAAATATGTCTATAGTGAAAAAGGTAGAAGAGATTTTCAATATCATTGAAGAATCGAATGGAAAAATTATTCCTGAGGAAATATTAAAGGATGTTCCTATCAAGTATCATTTTAATGAAAGTAAATACCCTCAACTTTTATTTCAAATTACCAGGAATGAGCTAAAAAAGCTAGAAGACCTCGATATTTTAAAAGATGAGGTAGTCAACTTTGAAAAGGCTGATGAATTCTCTATTCTAGAAAAGCTGTTATTATCTATCTTATGGAAACAAGGTGATCTAGGTAAAGAAAGGCATCTTGTTAAGGGGATACAGGGTAAACCACCTGAGAATAATAGAGCTGTTGTTTTTCAGCAATTTGGTAGGCATCTCTGCGATAGAAATGAACCCATTATTGATCAGCATGTCATCAGGGCTTTTAGATTGGCTCGTAGGACTGATGAGGTGGATCTAAATAAAAGGGTAATCACTTGGGATGATGTAAATGCTTATCAAGGTTGGATTGAGAAGCATGAAATTTCTGATCTTGATACTATTGATAAGATCTTGTTCGCTTTAGGTAAATGGATTAAAAACGAATATAATGATGGAGAAAGGAATAATAATAAATAAAAATGATTTGAAACCACAATTTGATAGGCTAGCGGAATACCTTTTTAATCATGTTGTTTTGATAAGTAACAAAGTGGAATACAGATTGGTGGAAATCGAATTTTATTTTAATTGTGAACAGCATAGGGACAGCAGCACTCACGAGCATAATTTGGATGCTTGGCAATGGCGATTTCACAATAGTGGATTAGATATTACTTTGTGGGAAAGTGATAATCGTGAAGGCTACGGAGGAATACTTATCCGATCCATTAAGTCACTAGATGGAAATTTCACAAACGGACCTAGAAAAGTTGTTTCTCAACTATTTAGGGATCAAGGAACAGTTAGTGAAGTGAATAATGGAATTAGATTAGTGGAAAAATCCTTTGATGATCTATATTCATTACACGATGAAGAAAATAGGATTCTTTCTACTTGGAGGCACAATATAGGCAAGTCAGAGTTTGCCGATAGCACTTATAGGTATATTATTGACAGAACTTTAAATAATAAGGTAAAAGGGCGTGAGCAGGTTTGTCGCAAATACTTAATGGATCACCCGGAAAGGTCAGATGAGGTAAAGCAATGGCTTGGTTATAATTTAAAATTAAAGTCTAACATTTAGTTAGACTCCACCTTCGCTCTAGACTTCCTTACTTTCATTTTTGCCAATATTTCTTCAGGGTAGTCCTTATCATCTTCGGCATCATACACATTGAGTCGCTGACCTTCAATGGGTTGTATTAAGTCTTTCTGCTTGCAGCCTAATATCTCTGCTGCTGTTTGTACCCCAGAGAATGTGGCTCCGGCAACACCATGAGACAGAATGCTGGCTCCACATAGATACAGGTTTTCGATCTCGCTCTTTGGTTTATAGGAGAGGGGACCTACTTGTTTAAAGGTTTTCTCCGTGCCATAAGCACAGCCATTGGTGGTATTAATGTAATACTCATTGGTTAAAGGAGTACCCAATTCTTGTATGACAATCTTTTCACGAATACCTGGAACCACCTCTTCAATGGCATTGATCATTTTATTGGCAATGGCCTCTTTTAAATCCTGATAGGCTTGGGATTTTCGTTTCTCAGGTGTTCTGAATTCATTAAAGGCCTTATGATTAGTGAATGTTACAGCCTCTATGGTATGGTAGCGACCATTAAAGCTGGTAGGGTCTTTTATGGTAGGACAGCTGATGAATAGAGAAGGCATTTTTTCGCCTTTGGCCACGTCCATGTCTAAAAGATCATCATAGGCCTCATCCAAATTTATTTTAGCTGCTTTCCAGATGTTACCGCTGTCTATACCTGCCTTTCTTAAATCCATGTCCACCACTAGAAAGAGCATGAGGCAGGCAGAAGAATATTTGGTGCCATTAAGCTTTTTGATCAATCCATTACTCAAGTGGTTTTCGCCCACTAGTTTTCTATATGTCACCTCAGGATCAGCATTGGAAATGATACGTTTTGCAAAAATTTGTTCGCCATTGTCCAATTCTACACCAATGGCCTTTTTGTTATTTTTCTTACCTGTATCTTCAACCAAAATCTGTTTTACACTGGTGCTGGTGCGAATTTCTCCTCCATTCTTCTTTATCAGTTTGGTCATAGATTTTACGATGGCTGCTCCACCACCTTTAGGATAAAATCCGCCTTTGGCATAATGGTCCATCACAGCGCAATGAACCGGAAAACTGGCTCTGGCAGGAGGGAGGCCATGATTTCCGCTCTGCACGTTAAGTACGGTTTGCAAAAGCGGATCTTTAATAAACCAATTGATGACTCTCTTAAGGCTGAATAATCCATATTTGCCCAGATGTCTGGTGCGGTAAGGAATGGTGATATGATCCCAAAATCCATTCATCTCAGGTATAAGTGCCAGCTGCTTACCTACATTTTCAATAAGTTCTAAATACTTTTTTAATCCCTTTTTCTCATGAGGAAACCTTTCTGATAATACCTGATAGAGATCATGGAAATTAGATGGAAGGTCTATCTTTTCGTCACCAATATGGCAGTGTTCATAGGCCTCTTTTCTCATTCTAAAAAACGTAAGATCATTGGCCACGCCAAGTCCTTCATATAATTCTCGCGTAGAGCCGCCCTCGTTGAGCATGCCTATGTAGTGAACGCCAGGCGAGAACTGATGGCCTTCAAGGTAGAAGCTGTGACACCATCCCCCAGGCACATCATGCTGTTCTAAAACTAAGACACTCTGACCTTCGCGTGAGAGACAAATTGCTGCCGATAAGGCACCTGCTCCCGATCCTATAATGATATTATCAAACTGCATGCTGCTACTACCTAAAATATTACAGGCCAATATACAAAACATCTATTCATAAAGAAGTGAATAGCAAGCCTTAATTCTTGAGTATGTGTGTTAATCCATTTCTACCTAACCATATTGATCTAATTTTTTTCAGATCACATTTAGTAACTAAACCTAGTGAGTGAGCATAGCTAACATTAGCTGATAATGTCTGAGCTTAAGATATTCGGTGTCAGGGATAAGAACATTTTGATGATCTGGTAGACAAAACTTCAAAGTTTATCAACAGTAACCAATATTAGTGATTCTACCACTATAATTGGCGATTGTAGGATGATGTTATGGCCTATACATTTGCGGTCTATTTAGATTTATTCTAAATAATTAACTCAACCTAAACTTAAGTATATGCTGCAGAATAGCTATGCCCATCAACTTCTTGATGGGCTTACTAAAGACCAATTGTATAAATATATTTTCAGCGAGCTTCCTGAAAACAAAGCTTATTACCAGAAAAGTATGAACCAGACGGTGAATGCCGTGATGGAGCACCTTGAAAGCCGTGATAATCCTTTTAGTGGAGCCTCTGTGCAGATGTTGAAAAGTCGTTTTTCAAAGGTTTTTATAGATGACACCAGCTACGGATCTAGCTTGCACGAAGTGCTGGATGAACTTAAAGAGCTGTATCTGAATGACGCTGTTTCATTTCATCATCGCAAGTATGTGGCGCACCTTAATTGCCCTATACTCACGCCTGCACTGGCTGCAGAGGTAATTATTAGTTCCTTAAATACATCTATGGATACCTGGGATCAGAGTGCCGGGGGCACGTTGATAGAGCTACAGCTTATAGATTGGACACTAAATAAGATAGGTTATCCGGTAAATAGTGATGGTATATTCACCAGTGGAGGCACTCAATCTAATATGATGGGCTTACTGCTGGCCCGAGATCACTTTATCCATAAGCACTATAACATAGACCCCAAGCTGGATGGGCTACCTCATGATGCTTCTAAGTTTAGAATATTTTGCTCCGAAGTAAGTCACTTTAGCCTGAAGAAAAATGCAGCCTTACTAGGAATGGGACAAAAATCTATTGTAGCCGTACCGGTTAATGAAAACTTTCAAATGGATGTGAATGCTCTCACTGAATCTATTGAATATGAGAGGTCAAAGGGTAATGTTCCTATTGCTGTGGTAGGTACAGCGGGTACAACCGATTTTAGCTCTATTGACCCCCTCACAGCTATAGCAGAAGTGGCAGAGACCTATAAACTATGGTTTCATGTAGATGCTGCTTATGGTGGAGGTTTAATGCTGAGTGATAAACACAGTCATAAATTGGATGGTATTGAGCTTTCAGATTCTGTCACCATTGATTATCATAAAACATTCTTTCAACCAGTTAGCTCCAGTGGCTTTTTTATGAGGGATAAAACGCATGTGGATTACATAAAATACCATGCTGACTATCTTAACCCTAAGGAGCAAGAGGAAGAAGGCCTGCCTAATATGGTAAAGAAATCAATTCAGACTACCCGTAGGTTCGATGCCTTAAAGCTATGGATGACACTAAGAATGATGGGCAGAAGAAAGCTTGGACAATACATTGATGATATTATTCTTTTGGCTCAGCAAACAGCCCTTATGCTTCGGGAGCGAGGAAAATTTGAAGTTCTGAATCAACCGGAAATAAGTGCCATAGTTTTTAGATATAATCCTCTTCCTGCCACTAAAACAGATTTATGTGGCGTAAATGCACATATTAGAAAAGCCATGTTCAATGAAGGTAAGGCCTTGATAGCCAGTACGAAGGTCCACGATCAGGTCTATTTAAAATTTACTCTTCTCAACCCTTTAACAGAGCTCTCAGATATGGAAGAGATCGCTGGAATTATAGAAGAACATGGCGATCATTACTATAGAAACAATTAACCATTAGCCTTAATACAATTAAACATGAGTAACGATAAAATATATGATTTTGTAGGTGTAGGTGTAGGTCCTTTTAACCTAGGGCTGGCATGTCTTACAAATTCCTTAGATGGACTGGATGGTATCTTTTTCGATAAATCAGAAGGCTTCAATTGGCATCCTGGTATGATGCTGCAAGATACTACTTTGCAGATTCCATTTATGGCAGATCTAGTAACGTTGGCCGATCCCATAAGTCCGTTTAGCTTTCTTAACTACCTCAAAATGCAAGGTAGAATTTATTCTTTTTACATAAGAGAAAATTTTCTAGTACTGAGAAATGAATATAATCAGTACTGCAAATGGGTGGTAGAACAGCTTGAAAATGTTCACTTTCAGACCGAAGTGACAAATATTACCTATGATGAAGAGCAAGGTTTTTATGTGATAGAAACAGCAAAGCGAAGTACTGGAAAAATTGCTGCTATTAAAGCTCGCAAACTGGTGCTAGGCACCGGTACTTCACCCCATGTGCCACACTGCTGTTCGGTAATTAAAGACAGGGCTGTACATTCTTCTCAATACCTTAATTATAAGAGCCAACTGCAGGCGAAGAAATCTATCACTGTGCTTGGCAGTGGCCAAAGCGCTGCTGAGATTTTTTATGATTTGCTACAGGATGCAGATAATCACGGGTATGAACTCCATTGGATTACCCGGTCACCCAGATTCTTTCCATTGGAATACAGCAAGCTCACCTTGGAAATGACCTCTCCGGAATATGTAGATTACTTTTATAATTTAAATGCAGAAAAGAGAGATCATTTAGTAAACCATCAAAAACACCTTTACAAAGGAATTAACAGTTCTCTTATATCTGATATTTTTGATTTGCTCTACACTAAAAAACTAGTGGCAGATATTCAGGTGGGGTTAAGGACTAACTCTGAGCTGGTAAAAGCGGAATATGATATTGCCACTGGTAAATTTCAACTTAACCTATTCCAGCAAGAACAGGAGAGACCTTTTACTCATGAAACGGAAGGTCTTGTTCTAGCTACAGGCTACAAATACAGTCAGCCAGACTTTATTAAAGGCGTAGAAGGGCGTATAAAATGGGATGATAAGGGCAGGTACGATGTCAATAGAAATTACAGTATAGACCATCAAGGTAAAGAAATCTTTGTGCAAAATGCTGAGCTTCATACTCATGGCTTTGTCACTCCGGATCTGGGGATGGCCTGCTATCGCAACTCATATATAATAAAGGAGATGACGGGCACAGAGCATTATCCTTTAGAAAAAAGCATTGCCTTTCAACAGTTTGGTGCACCGCAGGAAAAAGCTATTCAGAAACTTGAATTAGTATAACCCATGAATCTTAAATTATTTCTTATTGGCATGACATTGCTGGCGGTGGTAAGTGACTCCATGCTTCATCCGTTTTTCCCTCAGTTTTTTAAAGGCACTTTTGGGGTTAGTGATCCCAAACATGTGGGGTATTACATTGCTGCCATGTGTTTTACTGTAATGGTGGCTTTTCCGCTTTGGGCGTTTGTAACCAAACGGGTAGCTGAGTTAAAGTTGCTGGTCTACACGCAGTTGGCGGCAGGGCTCTTGTGCGTTTACTGCTTTCGGATAAATTCATTAGCACTGTTTTGGGTCATCTCCCTTACTATGATAGTTTTTAAGGGTAGTTACCTGCTTATCTATCCATATGTAATGAGCTTGGTGGAAAAGGAGAATCATACCAGCACCGTTGGGCTATTATCAGTAGTGGTACATTTTGGTAGTATCCTGGGAGCCATTCTGGGTGGTGCAGCTGTAGATTCATTCAATCCTAAATTTATATTTCTGGTTATGGCCGCCGGTGATTTTATTCAGATGGCAGTAAGCTTTTATCTGCTTAGAAGCTCCCGTTATAATACTGACTATAAGCTACCTGACGAGCCTACCGAAAAAAGCGATCTCCTTCCTAAAGATTTTATCTTAAAACTAGGTCTAATTACCATGATTTTGTATGGTAGTGCCTATATGATAAGGCCTTTCTTTTCCGTGTATTGGGAAGCAATCTCAAGCTATGATAGTAAAATAGTTTCTGGTTCTATGTATGCTCTTCCGGCTCTGGTAGCTCTTGTAGCCTTATGGCTTGATCATAGAAAAATATTGGCCAAAGACGGCTTCAATGCTATTATACCTTCCATAATTCTTGGTGTTGCAGGTCTACTTTTACAGGGCTCACAGGTAGCATGGGTGATAATTGTTGGACGGCTAATTTATGGCTGGGCCATCTATCATGCGGTGATAAAATTCGATGTGCTACTATTTGAACTCAGTACCCCAAAAGCCTATGCTACAGATTACAGCAAGATACATTTCTTTCAGAATTTGGGTGTGCTGATTACCTCATTTGGCGTGGGGGTAATGGTAGATCAGTACGGCTTAGTTATTCCATTCTGGATAGCTGGAGCTGGCTTTTTAATCACCCTATCATTGTATTGCCTGGTCTTTAAAAGTTCGCGGGAGGGACTGGGGAAGCCTTCAATTTCCAATCAATAAAAATTAAAATTTCAAACATGTCTTTTATAATTCAACCTAAAAATAATAGAAAGCCCATTTTCAGAAAGCATATCAAAGGCATTGGTGTCTTTGAATTATACGCTTTTGATGTAGAAAGTGAGTCAAAGTACATCCACCAGTGGGTCAACCAAGATTACGCAAAATACTGGGATATGCAGAATACCTCTTTAGATCAGGTTAAATCTGCTTACCAGGAAATAGTAAATGGCCATACCCAAGTCTTTATGGCATATTACAATAATGCTCCAATCTTTTTGCTAGAACGGTATGATCCGGAGCAGGATCTCATAGGAAAATACTATGATGTAAAACCAGGAGATGCTGGCATGCATATACTAATAGCTCCTCCAAAGAGCAAAATTGCCCATTTCACCTGGCATGTGTTTACTACTATTATGGATTTTATATTTTCAGATGAAAAAGTAAATAGGATAGTGGTAGAGCCCGATATTAGAAATGAGAAAATTCATGTACTTAATAAGAAAGCCGGATTTAAATATGATAAATCATTAAAACTTCCTCACAAAACAGCTCATTTGGCCTTCTGCACAAAATCTGATTATCGAATAGCCAAAAGTGAGCATGATCTAGGTGGGCCTATCACATTAGCCAATGATCCTGAAGAAGCCGTAAATCACCTGAATGAGAAAAACTGGTCAAAAGCTAATATCATTTTTATTAGAAAAGCTATTGGTGAGTTTGCCCATGAATTGATATTGCAACCAAAATCATTTGAAAAGGACAGCAATGGATATGAGCACTATGCACTAAGCGCTGACCAGCCTGGAGTAATCTATTACTTTAGAGCTAAAAAGCTGGCTTTAGATCATTGGTCTATAGATGAAACCAGCATAACCAAAAAAGTTAATGATGAAACAGCTGCATTAGATGGATTGTCATTCATATTGGATTTTAAAAACACCCTTGGCATACCGGCTGAAATGTTGCCTACCTATTTGGAGGAGATTGCCAGCACTCTCTACGGTAGCGCTTATATGCGACAGACCAAAGCCACTCCGGCTACTGAACTCATCAATGCAGAATACCAGCAGATAGAGCATGCTATGACCGCCGGTCACCCTTGTTTTGTAGCTAATAACGGACGCATTGGATTTGATACTGTAGATTATAAAAAATATGCTCCTGAAGCTGATACAAGCTTTCAATTAATATGGCTAGCTGGTCATAAAGAACAGACCAATTTTTCTCATGTCAACGGTCTGACGTACAGGAATTTACTTTCAAATGAGCTTGGCGATGAGGTAGTGAATCAATTTAATGATAAGCTAAATTCTTTAGGAGTTAGTGCTGACGAGTATTGCTTTATACCAGTACATCCATGGCAGTGGTTTAACAAATTGGCAAGTATATTTTCTCCTGACATCGCCAATAAAAGATTGATTTACCTGGGAAGGGGGCGCGATCAATATTTAGCTCAGCAGTCCATAAGAACATTATATAATATTACTAAACCCGATAAATACTACGTGAAAACTTCCCTTTCCATTTTGAATATGGGATTTATGCGGGGTTTATCTCCATATTATATGAGTGGTACTCCTGCTATTACTGAGTGGGTAAATCAAACATTGGGGAATGATCAATATTTAAAAGATCAAGGTTTTGAAATGCTGGGTGAAGTAGCCACTGTTGGCTATAGAAATTTCTATTTTGAAGAATTGGGTAGGACCAACGCTTATAATAAGATGCTTTCGGCCTTATGGAGAGAGAGCCCATCATCAAAGCTGGCTTCTGGACAGAGGCTCATGACCATGGCAGCCTTACTTCATAACGATGAAGACAACCGGTCATTAGTGGCAGAATTAATCAATGCCTCAGGCTTACCAGCAAAGCAATGGTTACAGAGTTATCTCAAATGTTATATGAAACCTTTGCTTCATTGTTTTTATAAGTATGACACCGTTTTTATGCCGCACGGTGAAAACCTGATCTTGGTTATGGAAGAGAATGTTCCGGTAAAGGCTATAATGAAAGATATTACAGAGGAAATGCAAGTCTTGAGTAGCGAGGTAGAGCTAAGTGGTGAAGTGAAGAGAATATTTGCCGATGTGCCAGAAAATATCCGATTACTCTCAATATTCACCGACGTATTTGATTGCTTCTTTAGATTTTTAAGTGCCATACTGGAAGAACAGAATATTTGTACAGAAGGCGTTTTTTGGCAAACCGTAGCTGAAGTTATTTATGAATACCAGGAAGATTGGCCACAATATGAGCATAAGTATATGAAGTTTGATCTATTTGCAGAAGAGTTTGATAGGTCATGCCTTAATCGGCTGCAGCTAAAAAACAATAGGCAAATGGTGAATCTGGCCGATCCTGCGGCGGCTTTACAGTTTTTCGGTAAACTGACCAACCCTGTAGCTACCTTTAGGAGAGTGAAAATGGAGGGCAATGTGTAATGGAAACGCTTCAAAATAAAAGAATTTCGGCCATAGACTTCGGCCGGGGGATGAGTGTGCTAGTTATGATTCTTGTACATACATTATGGGTGTATGGAAGTATAGAGACTCAGCGAGATTCTACATTAGGACATGTCATTCATTTTTTAGGTAAGGGCACAGCTATGTTTTTAGTATCTATGGGAGTTTCATTTGTTCTGTCCAGCAGACAGAGCGTGGCAGGATCCATGAAAAGAGGGCTTATCATATTAGGCGTAGGATACCTAATGAATGTTTTAAAATTTATAGTGCCACTAGAGCTATTTCACACTATGCCAGAGGGCTTCCTTCAAGACTACGGTTGGGTCAGACCGCTAAGTTCAGGTCAGCTGATTTGGCTGGCTACTATTGGAGATATTCTACAATTAGCCGGCGTGGCGCTGTTTTTTATGGGATGGGCTAACCGGTACGTGAAAAATAAATTCATTTTATTGGTGATAGCATTGTTAATAGCTCTTCCTTCCCGTTTGCTATCCGGCTTTTCCACAGATATCCCTGTATTACATTACCTATGTGAATTATTCTTTAGTGATGCCTGGCATGTTTATTTTCCGGTGTTTCCCTGGATGTCGTTTATGTTTGCTGGGATGTTTTTCGGTCGTTATTATAAAGAAATGCAAAATGATCAAGACTTACTGTTCAAGAAAATGTTGCTATATGGACTTATCTTTTTAGCTGTGGGTGGTGCATTATGTTATTATAATTTCACATATCATTTTGGAGACTTTTTTCATTTGGGACCTGGGGTGCGTTTTATCTCCTTGGGTTAAATCTAGTGGCTTTTTGGGTCGTTCATTTCCTGATTAGAAATACTGAATCTAATTATTTCCTTAACCTGGTCTATTATTGTAGTAAGAATGTTACCTCCATGTATGTTATTCAATGGACACTGGTGTTTTGGGGTGCCATGATATTTGGTTATAAGTCCAAATCTCCTCTGGAAACCATGCTGATAATGCCCGTGGTAGTGTTAGCTACTTTTGGGGTGAATTACATCTTTAAACTAGCTAAAAAACAGGTAGGCAAGAAAGCAATAGCCTAGATCAGCAGCCCCAGGTCTGCTTTGGTAGAGCTGGGGTGATTTTATTTTGGAAATGAATGATGAGATTATCAGTATGAGTCACTCTTAATTTTTAGGTATCAAAAGCTTTCATCAATATCTTCAAGTATCTTTACCTCTGGTAAATCGATTTACTTGAAGCTCAGGGTTCTTATTTAGAGCAGTGGTGAATAGTAATACCAATAAATTAAAGTTATTGTCTAAAATTTTCAAATGATATATTTATCCAGGTCATTGAAGCAACTGACCTTTCATATAGCCATTCTTTTGGTGGCTTTACCAATAGCAGCCTCTGCTCAACAGACGGATTATGATGTTGAATTGAAAAGGTTAAAGCAAGCTGCTTCAACCAAGCTTTCTGATAACGTGAAAGAGTTTAATGGTTATCCCAATAGGCCAGAATCTGATTCTCCTTTTGATAACAGTAAAAAAGATCAACTGCTACAGGATAATGTGCCCTTGTTCATATCATCCAACGAGAATTTTACAGAAGTTTATAACTATCGCTGGTGGATGATCTCTAAGCATTTCAGAAAATGGACGGACCCGGATGATAATAAAGATTATTGGGTGTTTACCGAGTTTTTTGGCTGGCCAGGCCACGGCAGTATGAGCGGGGCTATCTCTTGTCCTGCAGGCCATCAGTTTTATGATTTAAGATGGTTTAAGGATAAGACATACTTACAATCATATATTGATTTTTGGATGCAGGGATATGGTTCTAAACATGATCAAAGAGATGGTACTAATTTTCATACCTATATAAAAAGACCTGAAAGTCACCACTTTAGTAGCTGGATGATCGATGGTGCCGAGGCTTTTCTAAAGATTCACCCTGATAACGCATGGAGAGACCAATTGCTGCCTCACCTTGAAAAGCACCAGCAAGTGTGGGATGATAAATTCACCATCCATAAGGAAGGAGCCGTTACAGATGGACTCTACAAGGTGCTTGATCTTTATGATGGTATGGAGTTTACCATATCGGCCACTATGCCGTTGATTGAAAGTGGTGGTCCCTATGAAATATATACAACAGAAGATTGGAAGAAGTACTATTTAGGCTGGAATACGATAAGTGATGTAAGTAGAATGGATTGGGTAAATAAATATCCTCAAGCCTTTGCTCATGGCTATCCTCAGGTGTTTTTGGCGCGTCCTTCTATCAACAGTTATTATTATGGTAATCTTATGTCTTTAGGAAATCTGTATGCTTTGAAAGCAAAAGATTCTGGAGATAAAGCAGATAAAAATCAGAGCAAAACCTATTATGATAGGGCTAAAGAACAGCAAAAGAAAACTCTTAACACGCTCTGGAATGAGGAAGATAGCTTCTTTTATTCCTTCACAGCTGCTGACAACAAATATGGCGTGACCGACAAAGCATCAAAAGTGCGTGAATCAGTAGGCTATTCCCCATGGTACTTTAATATGGTGCCTCAAGGCAAAAATGAGTACAGTGCGGCCTGGGAAATGCTAGGGTCAGATAAGGGTTTTAATAATACCAAAGGCATGTCCACGGCAGAAATACAACATCCACTATACAATGAACAAGCCTATGCCTGGAATGGTCGTGGATGGCCTTTTCAAAACTCTGTAGTAAACAAAGCTTACGCTAACTACCTGAGAAACTATAAAAAAGAAGCCACTGAAGAAGATAAGGAATTACTATACAGCCTGATGGATAAGTTGGTAGTGATGCACGGTGAAGAGAAAAACATCGGCGAGTTCTATATCCCCAGCAACGGGGAGACCTTTGGGGGCGTGAAGGATTACTTCCATTCCACCTTCCCCGATATGCTTATTTCTGATCTGTTGGGCTTTAAAGGCTCACACAAAGATGAATTCTCCCTGGAGCCATTGCTCCCTCAAGATGAATGGGAATACTTCTACCTCGGGAATATCAACTACCATGATCATCTTATCGACATAGTTTGGAAAAAAGACTGGGATAAAAAAGAATCAGGAAACCAGAGCAAGCTTTGCATTTGGGTAGATGGTAAGTTGGTTAGTAAAACCAATGAGCTTGGTGATAAGTTGGTGGTGGAGTTGTAATTCAATATTAATAAACATTTTTTAAATTAAATCATAGATAATGAATAAGTTAAATAGGGTACTGGTCGTAGTATTTGTCTTAGTTAGCATCAGTTGTGGATCTAAATTAACCTTTGAAGAGCAAATTACTCAAGATGTCTATTCAAAGATATCAGAAGGTTACTGTGAGGGCAAAAATATTCCTAAAGATGCTGAGATAATCGATCTAAAAATTGGTGATATAACTCCGATTGGAGACACTGGTATGATAGATGTGTCTTTAGAGTTTGATATTGCTTTAGCAGAGGGAAAGAAAGAACATATGAAGAAATCAATGTTGTATTTAAAGGAAAAGAATGGAGATCGAAAAATGTTAGCCATATTCTGTGATTATGATTATCGAGAAGAAAAATAACATTTAAGTTTCCAATAGAAGCTCCCTAATCCTTGTTTTTAACGAGGATTTGTAGAGCCTAGCATTTGTAATGCGATTTTTTACTTGAAGTATTCCATAGCCTCAGTTCCTTTACTTTTTTGCAATCGACCAAAAAAGTGACAAAAAAGTCTTTCTTGCTGCAGGGTCTTTCGAGATCTACAGCATTTCATAGATAAGCCCTGCCACTAAGGACTTGAGATTAACCAGCATTTCAATCATCTCTCACCGCACGACTGAGCAGCAAGATTTACTGCATAGCCGAATCACCTGAGCCCCGTCGAAGGGTGGACGGTCGAGGTCCATCTCATTGGGCCTTTGTAGGTGTCTTCATCTACGAAACTACAGACTGTATTCATTTTCGATTTGGTAAGGTTAAAATGGAAAGACAATTAACCACGTCCATAACGTCATTCCGGCTGCAGCGCAGCGGAGAGCCGGGATCTTGCTAATCAGCCGCTGCATCCGAACAGTAAGATTCCGGATATCATTTCGCTATGCTACATGATTCCGGAATGACGTTATGGGATAAGTTTGGTGCTGTATAAGTACTGTAGTGATTATAACACAGGAAAGGATAACCAATTTATTATGAGGTGTTTAAGTTCTATCCATCCAAGCAGCATTACCTCACCTCAAACGGTCATCTCGAGACCGAACATTTGGTACCCAACCGCACAAAACGAAATGACGTTAAGATAGAAGTGGCCTGTACAACATAGCCGTACCTCGTATAGTGCAATTTGCCTGTCCTCGAGCATGGTTGGATAGATAGGAGTCACAAAGTATGGTACTTCCTTGTTTAGGAATGTCCGATTGGTAGTCTGTCGTGTACAATATTTCATCCTACAGGTCTTTGTTTATCTTTTAAAATATTTTAGTCATGAAAAAGATGAGAGCAAATGCTGCAGGCATAGATATAGGTGCCAAGCACATTTTTGTGTCCTTAGAAAACAAGGATGTTCGAGTTTTTGAGACCTTCACTGAAAGTTTTCGAGAGGCATCTTCCTATTTATTATCAGAGGGGATCGAGACAGTGGCTATGGAAGCTACAGGTGTTTACTGGATCATCCTTTATGAGATCCTTGAATCAGCAGGTTTAGATGTCTGGTTAGTAGATGGGCGCCAGACTAGACAAGTACCAGGTCGAAAGACTGATGTAAAGGACTGTCAATGGATTCAGCAACTCCATAGTCATGGTTTGTTGAATCGCTGTTTTGTTCCCGATGCTCAAGTAAAGGAAGTTCGTGCTTACCAGCGCTTGAGAGAAGATCATCTGAGAACAGCCTCTATGCATGTAAATCATATGCAAAAGTCACTAATTGAGATGAATATTCGACTCAAAGAGGTGCTCAGTCAGGTACATGGAGCCAGTGGTCTGGCAATCATAGAAGCCATCCTGTCAGGAGAACGTGATGCCCAAAAGCTCTTATCCTTGTGCCATAGCAGTATTAGAGAAAAAAAAGGCATCTCAAGTCCTCAAGGCGCTTTCAGGCTATTATACCGAGGCTGGGTTGTTTGCTTTGGAACAGGCATACAGCGGTTATAAATTTTATAAGCAACAAATACAGGCATGTGACCATAAACTAGAGGAAGTTATGAAACGGGTCAATAACTACGATTCAGATATGCAAAGCAAAAATGAAATAGAGTCTGTTAAAGACCGAAAACCAGTTAGGCATAATAAACCTGATATTGACCACTTAGGAGGACACCTACTTAAAATTTTTTCAGGCAAAGATGCTACGTGTTTGCCGGGTATTACCGATTATACCTGGCTACAATTGTATTCGGAAATAGGTCTGAAACTTTATAATTGGCCAAGCGAGAAACATTTCACTTCATGGCTAGGGTTATCTCCAGGTCAACACCAGTCCGGCAAGAAAAACAAAACCAGAAACCGAAAGTACAGGCCGAAGGCTGGACAAATATTTAGGCAACTTGCCCAAAGTTTAATTGAAAGCAAAAAGATAGCACTAGGTGCTTTTGGGCGCAGATTAAAAAGCAAAAGAGGTCCTGGAATAGCGACTAAAGCCACAGCACGAAAACTGGCAGTACTCTACTGGCGGCTTATGGTAAAAGGTCTTGACTACACAGAAAAAGGGATCAAAGCATATGAAGAAAAAATGCAGCTTCATAGAGAAAAGTGGCTAATAAAAACAGCTAAAGAATTAGGTTATGAGCTTGAACAAATACCTATTTAGTTTATTACGTCATTGGTACGGAAGGAGAGATCTATTCAGTTTGTTAGCACTCAATGTGTAGAGGCGTTTAATTAATAGACTTCTCACTGCCGTTCGAAGTGACAAACTCGCGGTGTGCGCATTAACATAACATTCACCCTCTCCCTAATCCTTGTTTATAACGAGGATTTATAGAGCCTAGCATTTGTAATGCGATTTTTACATGAGGTATTCCATAACCACAGTTACTTTACTTTTTTGCAATCGACCAAAAAAGTAACAAAAAAGTCTTTCTTGCTGCAGGGTCTTCCGAGATCTGCAGCATTTCATAGATAAGCCCTGCCACTAAGGACTTGAGATTAACCAGCATTTCAATCATCTCTCACCGCACGACTGAGCAGCAAGATTTACTGCATAACTGAGTCACCTGAGCCCCGTCGAAGGGTGGACGGTCGAGGTCCTTCTCATTGGGCCTTTGTAGGTGTCTTCATCTACGAAACTACAGACTGTATTCATTTTCGATTTGGTAAGTTTAAAATGGAAAGCACAATTAACCCCGTCCATAACGTCATTCCGGCCGCAGCGCAGTGGAGAGCCGGAATCTTACCGTTCAGTCCCCAGAAACCTAACAGTAAGATTCCGGATATTCTTCCGCTACGCTACTGAATTCCGGAATGACGTTATGGGATAAGTTTGGTGCTATATGAGTACTGTAGTGATTATAACACAGGAAAGGATAACCAATTTATTGTAAGGTGTTTAAGTTCTATCCATCCAAGCATTCAAGCTGCATACCTAATCTCATGCGGTCACCTCGACACACTATCATTAGGCATCCAAAGCATTACAGCCCAGTCCAGTAAAGCGGGGAAGTGAATATATAGAAGTACACTTACGGTTGAATAGGCATAGTATATGAGTATAAATGATCTTGTATAAATGCTGGTAATCCTATCTGATTTAATAGGTCTTATGAAAAGTAATTCTGCTAGCCAGGAAATAGTATAGACTAAATTAAGACTAAGACCGATAAGTATGTACACAAAGGGAATGGTAATGTATCCGACAAAGAAGCTCAACAAGCCAATAATCAACATGTACAGGTTGTAAATGAGCCGATTGTATTCCCACCAGCTTATAGTTTTAAGAACGCTAGTGTGGGATCGATTAAGTATTTTCATGTAAAATAATCGTGCGTCTGAATTTCATGAGGTAAATATGCATGATATTGTTCAATAGATATAGTATTAAACTACGATAAATACCATCACCCAGATGGCATCGCTACGGCCTATATCCATATCTTGATTAGTAAGGTTAAATATGGAAAACACCAATAACCCCATTCATAACGTCATTCCGGCCGCAGCGCAGCGGAGAGCCGGAATCTTGCTGATCAGCCGCTGTATCCGAACAGTAAGATTCCGGATATCATTTCGCTACGCTACATGATTCCGGAATGACGTTTCGGAATGAGTTTGGAGACTTATAAGTGTTGGAGAATAAACCTCATTACTATCCAAAGCCATAAAAGTCGCTTCAAAGAATATCCGGGTGTCCTTCTTATAATTTTAGTGACCTTGTAAATGATTAACTGTGGGAAAATCATTACTGTTCTCGTGAACAAATACTGTTTTTCACCATTATAATCATTCAACTAAACCCTAAAATTATGATATCATCTCTCAATGTGGGCAAGGCCGCCAACGGTTGGTCATGGGTCCACGTTCGCTGGATTTTAGCTTTATCAGTTATTATCTGCTTCTCAACTTTTCAATCTTACGGACAATATATCGTAGAGAATTTAACGCCTGGCACTACTATTCGTGAAGGTCTTTCCCTGGCTCAGGCTGCGGATGGTAGAATCTTCATAGCTGAGCGAGCCGGAACGGTAAAGGTTTACCAGGGCGGAGTGACCTCAACTGCGTTTTCGGTAAGTACTACCACTGACAGCGAACAGGGGCTTTTGGGCATTACCCTGCACCCTGACTTTATGAGTAACGGCTATATGTATGTGTTTTACACCCGCAGTGATAAATACCTGCACATCATCGAACGTATTCAGTTGGATAATAACAATCAGGAAGTGGGGCGACAACAGATTATGACCTTAGATCCAATTCAGGGAGGTTTTCATAATGGTGGAGATCTCAAGTTTTTTAATGGCTATTTGTTCATCACGGTAGGTGACAGCCAGAATAGTGGTAACTCTCAGAACCTGGATACTTACAGAGGTAAAATTCTACGGGTTACAGAATCAGGGTCGCCGGCTCCGGGCAATCCTTTTTATGGTTCTGGCAGCGTGCAGAAGCAAAGCATTTGGGCCCTTGGTTTTAGAAATCCTTTCAGGTTAGTGCCTAATGTGAAGGCTAATAAGCTTTTTGTTTTGGACGTGGGTACCTCCTGGGAAGAGATCAACGATATTACTGATCCTTCACCTCAATTTAATTATGCCTGGGGGCATCCGCAGGGTGGTGATGGCAACCAGACCGAAACCGATCTTTTTATCAATCCTACCTTTGCCTTTCAGACCGGAAGCATAGGAAATGCCATTGCCAACGGTCTTATCTATAACCCTGATGTAAGCAGATATCCGGCAGTTTTATATAACAAGTTTATCTTCAAGGATTATCTGAGAAATGAGATTCGCTACTTCGATTGGACACAGAGCAACCCTGGCTATACCTCATTTTATAATTCACCCCACCGCACGGCTTTAGGAATGATATTGGGGAATGATGGCTATATCTATTACTGTGATTATGGTAATAATGGAAACCTAATCAGGCTCAAATATGGTGATGAGGCCGAACCTGAGATCATCAATCAGCCGATTTCTCAGTCTGTTATAGAAGGGGAGTCAGTGAGTTTTAGTGTAGATGTATCTGGTGCTGAGCCTATTAGTTATCAGTGGCAATATAACAACCAAGACATAGCAGGGGCCACTGGCAGCACATATTCTATTTCTTCAGCGGCTTTATCAGATGCTGGTAATTATCGAGTTGTAGTGAGTAACAGTGTAGGCAGCGCTACCAGTAACAATGCCGTGCTCACCGTGAATGAATTTAATAACCATCCTGAAATTGATATTATCGCTCCGCTGGCGTCGCTGATGTGGGATGCAGAAGATAATATATATTTTGAAGCCACAGCTACTGATGTAGAAGATGGCGTATTGCCCGCCAGTGCCTTTTCATGGAGTATTGATCTTTTTCATGAAGATGTGCCGGGAGCAGGACATTCCCACCCAGGGGCAAGTCCTCAGGGGGTTAAGTCTGGTAATTTCATAGCTTCAAGTCAGGGTGAGAAAACACCTAACATATGGTATAGGTTCAAACTAACCGTTACAGATAGTGATGGACTTTCAGCTACTACTTTTGTGGATGTACATCCTAATCTGATCACCATTACGGCTACCACAGTTCCCGAAGGTTTAACCATAGAGCTCAACCAAAAGCCTGGTACCTCACCAGAAGTACAGCAAGCTGTGGTCAATGCTAATTTACAGGTATTAAATGCGCCGACACCCCAGTTTATTGGTAACGTCCGTTATGATTTCGATCATTGGGAACATGGCGGAGCCGCCAATCAAACCTTTACAGCTCCTGCAGTAGATGCTACTTATACCGCTTTTTATACTTCATCTGATGTAAGTCAGCAGCCCTACGAGGGTGTGGTAGCCCAAATCCCTGGCCTTATAGAAGCCGAGAAATATGATGAGGGAGTAGGGGCTTATTATGATATTAACGGTGGCGGTGATGGCACCTTCAGAACGGGCGACGGTGTAGGTACTGAAGCTTGTAGTGAGGGGGGCTATAACATTGGCTGGGTGGTAGATGGCGAATGGCTTGAGTATACTACTAATGTAAATCAGGAGGGTAGCTATTCTATAGCTTTCCGCATGGCCACGCCTTATGATAACAGGTCACTGCATGTGGAAGTGGATGATAATGATGTTACAGGAAATGTGGCCTTGCCCAATACCGGTGGTTTCCAGTCATGGCAAACAGCATCGGTGTCTGATGTTTTTCTCAGCGCTGGTAGCCATATCATCAAAATCTATTTCGAAGCCAATGATATTAATTTGAATAGCTTCGAGTTTATTTATGATGGCGATTCTGGTAGTGCCCCGGTGGCAGATTTTGAGGCCAGCAGTCAGCAGACTTGTGTAGGTACACCTGTTACCTTCACCTCAGTTTCCTTAGGTCAAATTGATAGCTATTCATGGAATTTTGGTGCAGATGCTACACCTGCCACCGCAACAGGTGCAGGACCTCACACAGTGGTTTATTCTACACCTGCCACTAAAACAGTTGAGCTGCAGGTGAGCAACCAGGCCGGGTCTGACAGTAAAATTGTTACTGTTCTTCTTGAAGATTGTAACAGTGCTCAGTCTCCATTTGGAGGATCTCCGGCAGAAATACCAGGCCGTGTAGAAGCAGAAGAATATGACCTTGATGGTGAAGGCATTGCATATCATGATCTCAGTGCCGGAAATGCTGGCGGTAGCTTTCGTGATGATGATGTAGATATACAACCTGCGGCTGGCAGCAATTATAATATTGGTTGGGTGCAGGCCGGTGAATGGTTAGAATATACAG
Organism: Fulvivirga ligni; assembly: GCF_021389935.1. Classification (NCBI taxonomy): domain Bacteria; kingdom Pseudomonadati; phylum Bacteroidota; class Cytophagia; order Cytophagales; family Fulvivirgaceae; genus Fulvivirga; species Fulvivirga ligni. The sequence continues at coordinate 4,155,970 of NZ_CP089979.1, read as the reverse complement.
TAAACGTAGTGCAACATGATGAATATGATTTCAGCTTTAGAGTGAGCACGCCTTATGATGGACAGACGCTGCATCTGGAGCAAAACGGAGAGAATATTTCTGGCTCGGTATCTATCCCCAATAGTGCTGGCTATCAAAACTGGCAAACAGTTACTGTAGGTGATATCCATTTGCATGAAGGTATTTCTGAGCTGAGACTGGTATTTGAAACCAATGATGTTAATATCGATTATATTGACTTTTATCCGTCGGAAGAAGATACCAATCCTGGGGGCACAGCTAATACGCTCCAGGCAGAAGATGCTACTGTTGTAGGTGCAGTGGTTGCAAATAATCAAAGCGGATATAATGGCTCTGGGTTTGTAGATTATATCAATGCCAATAATGATTATATAGAGTGGTCCTTCGTGTCTGCTGCCAATGAACAATTTACCTTACATTTTGACTATGCCTTGCAAGGGGGCAATAGACCTCTGCAGGTACAAATCAACGGAGATGTGATGGGCGTTTTTGACTTTCCCGCTACCGGGAGTTGGAGCACCTGGCAGTCTGTTTCAGTAGAGACCATGCTCATCGCTGGGAACAATACAATCAGACTCACTGCCGCTGGATCAAGTGGTCCTAATGTAGATCAATTACGTATTGAACCACAGGCCAATGCAGCAGCAAGAACATTTCAGAATGTGGGTTTGGATGTCTCGGCCAATGGAATTATCGTTTATCCAAACCCTTCAGTTGGCGAATTCAAACTGTCTAAAAGTGCTGAATGGATCTTATACAATGTAATGGGAGAGGAGCTCACTAGTGGTAACGGTAGAAGCATTGATGTGAAGAGCTATCCTGCCGGTGTTTATTATGTAAGTTTCAATGATGGTAAAGAAAGAGTAAGAGTAATTAAGTACAACTGATAGTTGATCACCCAGCTATCAATGCAAGAGGGTGACTGAAAAGTAAAAGTCTTAAATCATGGAAATTTACTTTGCAGTCACTCTTTTTATTTTGAATGAAAATGGAGTTCAATTTGTTGATTGTCAAGGATATATTATTTTAGAATAGCAATAGTCAACAGAAGCTCCTATGAAACTCGTAGTACTTACAACCTTAGATAATTCTATAGATGCCAACCTGCTAAGAAGTAAGCTGGAAAGTGAAGGAATACCATGCTTTCTACATAATGAGAATGTCACGAATCTTATACCATATTCCTTTAATATTTTGGGTGGCGGAGTTAGGGTTTTAGTGCCTGATGATCAGCTTGAAGCATCCAGAGAGCTGGCCCAATTGAATGAGGAAAAGATTCATTGCCCTAACTGTGGCTCTGATAATATCAAAAACAGGTTAGAAAAGTGGTGGATTAAATTGTATCTGATCTTTATAGGTTTCTTTCTAGTGGCACCCATTGGTAATCTGCTTAACCATTACATCTGCAGGCGCTGTGGTGAAGAGTTTAAGAAATAAGCTTAATAATGGATTCATCATGCGGCCACAAAACCCATATTTTCTATCTTCAAGGAAATAAAAACTGATATATGGGCATTCGCAGTAAGCTTACACTTATAATACTCACGCTATGTATGGCGGTGGTATTGGTGCTTACCGGGCTCTTTTATTTTCAGTTTGATACAGCTTTGCGTGACAGGGTTTTTCTGCAATTGTCATCTGTAAAAACACTCAAGATGGTGAAGGTGAGAGAAGTTTTGCAGGAACGTGCTGAAGCTTTAGAAAAGTACCCAGCTGCTATCACTTCTAGTGAGTTTGAATTAGTCAGAAAATTTTCTGATTGGCCTAAAACTTTTGAGGGTCATTCAATAGCCAATGACTCACCAATAGAGGGACAGACCATAATTAAGGATATAACCACAGCAGATAGAGCTGTGATCACCCTTCTTTATGCTACTAAAAGGGGAGATGAATATTTAATTGGCATAACAGAAGTACCTGAAATTCAAACTATTTTATTAGAACGGACGGGCCTTGGAGAAAGTGGAGAATCTTATATTGTTGCTGCTGATAGTACCTTGCGCACTCAGTCACGTTTCTATTCTGATAGCTCATTTTTATCCATTGAAGTGAAGACTGCTGGTGTGGCTGAGGGGCTTGCAGGCACTTCAGGCAAAGGTATTTTTAATGACTATAGAGATGTAGAAGTTTTCAGCAGTTATGAACCGATAGATCTTTATGGGCTCAACTGGGTTTTGCTTAGTGAGATTGATCTTAAGGAAGCACTAATGCCCATTAAAGAATTAAGATCCAGGATTATCTACATCTTACTATTTACCTTATTAATAGTGCTTGTGATATCATTTTTTACCGCTAAACTCATCGTTAGGCCGGTTCTAAAGATGGAAGGTACCTTAGAGCGAATGTCTAGAGGTGTATTGAAAAGGCCGTTATATAAAAAGAATCGTGCTGATGAGATCGGATTGATGTATAAAGCTCTGGAACAGCTTATTCAAGCTATGGAGCAAACCATCACGTTTGCACATACTATTGGAGAAGGAAATTTCGATGCCGAATATACCGCACTGAGTAAAGAAGATGAATTGGGAGCTTCACTGCTTAAGATGAGAGATCAATTGAAGCTTTACCATAAAAAAGAAGAGCAACTTACCATTGAAAAGCAGCTTTCACTGGTGCGTGGTCAGGAGATAGAACGTTCAAGACTGGCCAAAGAAATGCATGATGGCCTGGGACCATTACTTACCAGCATGAGATTGAGGATTCAATCTCTTTATCTACCAGAAGGCAATGAAGCGGAGTTGCTCACTCTGTTGGATCAAACCATCACAGAAGTACGAAGAATGTCAAACCACCTAATGCCTAGCGTATTAGAAGATTTTGGCCTGGGGGAAGCCATAGCCAACTTAACCCTCTTTTTACAAAATATGTCAGGTATAAAAATACAGTATAAAGATGATCTTACAGATGCACTATCTATACCTGATGATATAAGCGTTGCTCTTTATCGCATTGCTCAGGAAACTTTGAACAATGTTGTTAAACACGCTCAAGCCACAGAAATTAGGCTCTCCGTAACGCAGTTTGATGATTATGTTTCCTTTTATGTAGAAGATAACGGTAATGGCTTTGATATTAATAAGAAGTATAGCGGCCATGGTTTGTTAAATATTAAAGACAGAGTGGCTATTTTAAAGGGGACTATGCATTTAAATAGCAACACACAGGGCACCATAATTGAGATAGAGATTCCTCTGACATGAGAAAGATACAGATAATAATTACTGATGATCATAAGTTATTCCGTGATGGTCTACGCTCTATCCTTACTCAATTCGAAGACATTGAAATAGTAGGTGAGACCAGCAATACTACCGACCTGTGGAAGCTGCTTTCCTCTGGTTTAGACCCTGACATTGTGCTTATTGACATATCTCTTCCAGATGGTAGTGGACTGGATATTCTGGCTGAGTTACGGGAGAAATATGCCAGTATAAAAGGAGTAGTCATTACCATGCATGCAGAAGGCCAATATGTGACGAAAGCAGTGAAAAACGGTGCTTATGGCTACCTTTTGAAAAGTGTGGATCAAAAAGAACTGGTAGAAGCCATTAGAACCGTGGCTCTTGGTAAGAAGTATTTTAATGCCGAAGTATCACACCTTATGGTCACGAATATTGCTGATGCTGACGAACTTAAGATGAATCTCACTGAGCGTGAACTGGAAGTGTTAAAGCTTGTTGCTCAGGGGCAAACCACTAAAGAAATAGCTCACCAACTCTATGTGAGCTCCAGGACCATTGAAACTCATCGTGTAAATATCATGCGGAAACTGGGTGTACAGAACAGTGCAGAGATGATCACCAAGGCCAATCAACATGGTTTGATATAAAGCCATCCGTATTAATACTGATTATCATTTACAAAATTTTACTGAACGGGCCTCATATCGAGCAGTCGTATAATTAGAAAAAGACTAAACGATATGAAATATTTAACTGTAGTGTGCGCCATGGTGCTGGTAGGATTGAGTCAGTCAGTACAGGCACAATCGAGGAATGAGCTACAAGGTCCGGAGGCTAAAAATTATAAAGTGTGGAAGTATGGTGCCGAGCCTAAAGAGGTGGTGACTGTAAGTAAGGTGACCGTGCAAGGGCCTGAGGCTAAGAACATGTCAGTAGCTGAGAGAAATGATAATGCTACTACTACCCAAATAAAAACCAGCGAGAAGCCCAGGTTAATGGGACCTAAAGCCAAGAATTATAAGCCCTGGAAAAAGAAAGACTGAAAAGTGAGGTTGATTTAAAAATAGGCTATCTCAAAGTTGCTGATAAGATTAAACTGATCTAAACTTTTGAGGTAGCCTCTTGTATAAAAATCTATATCTATAACCCGTATTCCTTCTTCAACCTCTTCTCCACTATGAAAGGGACAATGGGCAGGAGGGAAGCTACAAAGAACAGAATCACTCTGATAAAGCTCCAATGGTATTTAATCCAACACATAATTAGCACCGAGACATAAATTATAAACAGAATGCCATGAGCCCAACCGGTGTATTTAACGGCCTCCTTTATTCCAAAGAAATGTCTGATGGGCATTGCTATAAAAAGTAAAGCCACATAAGAGATAGCCTCTAGTATAGCTATCACAGTGAATGATTTTACCAATTTAAGATTATCAGGGGTGTTTTGGTCCATGCTTTTACAAAATTTGTGTGAAGATAGACCAAAAGCTTCAGTCTACTCGTATTCTACAGAAAAACGATCGAAGGTGGCCGCACCTTCAGTTCCCTGATAAAATACACCCGCTTTGATTCCCCATGACCACCATGCCAGCTGTTTTCCATTCACCTCTTCCTCATTAATAAGTTGCCAATTTCCAGCGCTATCATGATATGAAAACTGCGCCAGGTGCCCTTCAACAACCTTTGCTTTTAATGATAGAGGCTCATTAACATCTGCCACTACTGAATTGAGCATTTGAAAGTTACCATTTTCCACAGACCAAAGGATAATTGAGTCTCCTCTAATGCCAGCGCCAATACTGCTACCAGGTGTGGCATAGATGCAAAGTCCTTTTAAAATGTTTTCTTGTTTTTCTACGGTGGTAGAAATGGTGAAATCGGCCACATCAGGATTCACACCTAAAAATATGATGGCATTAGCCTGAGCGCTATCCGCTGATAATTGCAGTTTACCATTCTCAAGGGTAGCGGAATACGAAGAAGAAACATTAAATCTCCAGAGAGGATTTAGCTGATCGCCTTCAAAATCATCAGAGAAATTGGTGGCAGTCATGTCTTTTATGATATTAGTAGAATCCACTTCAAAATAAGGCCATTGTGAATCTTCATCCCAAAGTAACTCGCTCAAAAGCACTGTTCTGCCGAGATATGGGAAGCCTTCCTCATGGTAGGAATGATAAAGATAATACCAGGAATCATTAGTTTGCAGTGCTGTACCATGACCCGGGCATTTCCAGGTTTCATTGCCTTTTAAAATCGGATTGCTCTCATACTTTTCCCATGGTCCTTTCATGGATTTGGCCCTGGCTACACCTACCTGATAGTCACAAAGGCCACCACAGCAGGCATTGCCTGAATAGAGTAAGTAGAGATAATCACCTTTCTTTAAAATGCATTGACCTTCAGAACCGCCTTCTTCCCACAAAGAGGTGTCAGCAGTAATTACTTCGAAAGCTTCACCGTTCAGTGAAAGGCCGTCAGCGGATAGTGGAGCGCCAAGGATTTGAATAGGCTTATCAGGATTCAAACCGTATGCCTTCCAGGTTATGTATTTAGTATCTCCTTCCTTATAAACAAAAGCATCGATGGCCTCGCTGCCCCAGTCTACCACTACACCATGGTCTGTAAAGCCTTTTTCAATATTCTTAGTGCTGGCTACTCCTATGCAAGAGGTGCCATCGGTTCTTCTGGCGGTGTAGTAGCAATAGAAAGTGCCATTGTCATAATACAACTCTGGAGCCCAATAGCTATTAATGGTCCAGGCAGGCGCTTCCTGAAAAACATAGGTAAGGAATGACCAGTTTTCAAGATCCGTAGATTTGTAAATGGGATAGATCGGAGCCCAGTCATTAGAAGACCCTGTAGCGTAATATGTGCCGTCCACTTCAATAATAGAAGGATCTGGGAGTTCTCCGGCTATCACTTGTTTTTGAGTAATTACGCTGTGCCCAGGTGTTTCATTTGTGGTGCACTGGGTGAGTATAGCCAGAGTGACTAAACTAAATAGAAGATTTTTAAGATTCATGATTGATAAAATGGTTGATTAAATCTATCAAAAATCTTATTAAATTCTAAAATAAATCGATTTAGTTTAAGTTGCCTAAAAAAAGCTTTGACCTTAACCAAAGCCTATTGTTTCAGGAACGATGATTTAAATCAAACGAATCGAAAAAGTCAACATTTAAGTTTTGCTTATTTAAGATTCGATAATATCGTTTTTCTAAATCTATTATTTCGTTACTCTTTTCTTTCACCTTTTGAGAAATTTCAAAAATCTCTTTCTTCTCATCATCCGAAAGATCCATGTCTTCAGTGTAAAGAAGGATTGTAGTGAGTTTGGATTTCAGTTCACAAGTAGATGAAAAAAGTGTATTAATATAGCGCTTTAAATTATCCATTTTGCTTCTGGAATAGGTCATAGATTGAGGTTTGAAGATAGAAAAAAAAAGCCTTTTTTGATAACCAAAATTTCCAAAACCTGACAAAATCAGTTTTTTTTCTTGACCAACTTCAGTCGGATATTCGCTAAGATATAAGCAATCTTATATTGTTACTATTTTTCTCTTTATCGCGCATCTGATGCGGTTTGTTGATCCACCACCACAGGTGAATGAATAGGTGAAATATTAATGCTTAAGACCCATATTAGTATGGTAATTTATTATAAATAAGACAGGAATCGATTGCGGTTTATAATAATTAACGTATATTTCACGGGTAATAATTTTTCTTTTGAAAACTAGTCAGCAAAATACCATCGAGATAGAACTCTGGAACAAGATCAAATCCGGGGATGTGAAAGCTTTGGAATGCCTATATAATGAGCATGTAGATGCCCTTTATAACTATGGCAATAAGATCTTCCAAAACGCGCAGTTGGTGGAAGATTCCATCCATGACTTATTCCTTGATATATGGAACTATCGTAAAAATCTTTCTCCTATTATGCACACCCGTGCTTACTTATATACTTCGCTACGAAGAAAAATTAGTAAAACGGTACAAAAGAATAACTTCCTTCCTTTCGATGCTAAATGGGATGCCGACTTACAGCTGCTGATCGGTTCTCATGAAGATAGAGTGATAGAAAGAGACACGGTGGATGAGCAGACCAGAAAGCTACGTTCACACCTCAATAATTTGTCGCCAAGACAGTATGAAGCCATCATTCTTAAGTTTTATGATAAGATGAGTTACGAAGACATTGGATCTCTCATGGAGGTGAATGAGCAATCTGTTCGTAATCTTATACAGCGGGGACTAGAAAAACTGAGGAAGTATGCACGTCTTGCCATCTCAATATGCTTCTTTTTTCATTTCTTTAGTTAATCCATTTGCCTCATTACCAGCATTATAAGATCTTAACCATTAATTTTTCAAGAATTATTTTTATTTGGTGAGTTAAAAACCAAACTAATTACTCTTAGTTATAAATCCATAAAAAGGATTTATACACACATAACATTTAGATGAAGGATTATTCAGAATATACTGCCGTAGATTTCGCCATGGATGAAGATTTTATCCTCTGGGTGGAGACAGGAGCCAATGATAGCGCCTGGCAAGCCTGGTTGATGGAACACCCGTCACAGGAAGAAGCGGTGAATGAGGCCATAAGCATGATTCGTGCGGTAGAAAATGATGAGAAGTATATTCTGAGCCCGGTAAAGAATAGAGATTTATGGGGAAGGATAGATGGAAGTGTACAGGCGTGTAAAAAAAAAGGAATTGAAGAGCAGGTGGAAGAGGTCCGGAATTACTATCGGTATTTTAATGCTGCTTGTGGTTTCAGTGGTGGGTATCTACTACTTTAACTTCCAATCGCCAGCAGGTGGTGATTTGCTATCATATAAAAACGAAAGTAATAAGCCTCATAAGCTGGTTTTAGCTGATGGTAGCATAGTTACGCTAAAGCCACATTCTTCTCTGGAATATCCTGAAACTTTCTCCGCTGAAAGTAGAGAAGTACATTTATATGGAGAAGCCTTTTTTCAGGTGAAAAGAAACCCACAAAAGCCATTTTCGGTCTATTCTGAAGATATTGTTACCAAGGTACTGGGCACTAGTTTTAACGTGCAGGCTTTTGAAAACAAGAAGGATATTGTTGTTTCTGTGAAAACTGGTAAGGTATCAGTGGCTACCAAGGTGGAACATAAGAAACAAAAGGAAGATCCTTCAGAACAGCTTAAAGGTGTTTTGATTACCAGAAACCAGCAAATCACATATTCTAAAAAGAATAGAAAAATAACTAAGCAGCTAGTGTCCGAGCCGGTGCTAAGAAATGCTAAGCCAGGAGCCTTTACTTTTGAAGATAAGCCAGTGGCTGAGATATTTCAAAAGCTTGAAAGGGCCTATGGTATTGATATCATCTTTGACAGAGAGGTCATGTCTCAGTGTAGGCTTACTACCAAGCTGGATAATACTGAGTTTTATGACAAGCTGAGGCTCATTTGTAAAGGGCTGAACGCCAAATATGAAATCCTGGACGCTCACGTCATCATTTCTGGTGAAGGCTGTCAATAAAAAGAACGAAAATATTACTGTTGAATAGATTCGTAGCTCATGCTATGGTGATAAAGCTATATCTTTTTACAAGCAGCTATGAACTATTATCATGTTGATAATGAAATACATAAATAAATCACTTAACCATGAAGAATAGATTACTGCTTATCCTTTTGGCCTTATTGCCAGGGATAGCATCAGCGCAGAGTTTCCAAACCGGAATTTATTATAAAATTACTGGTGAGGGAAATATGGTGATAGATACAAAGGGTTCAGGTCAGAATAACGACCATCTGTACCTGGCCGAGGAGGATATTAAAAGCTCAGGGCAGGTATGGACGTTTTCATCATTAGGAAACGGCTATTATTCCATGACTAGCCCCGTAAGTTTTAAAAGTATAGATAATGCCAACCAAACCGACAGGAGAGGTAATGCTGTAGTTCTATGGGATAGAAATGATTTCAATACTAATCAGCAGTGGCAGATCAAATCTGGTAATAATAACGGCTACACTATCACTTCCAGAGCTAGTAATTTAAATCTGGCTATTCGCGAAGTTGATGGAGAAAAAGTTTTATTTCAAGTGGCTCCTGATGCCAATGACAAATCTCAGTACTGGACCATCTCAGAAACCAAAGCCAAGATAAAAATCGAAAAAAGAGTAGGGGAGTTTGAATGGGAAAATGAAGAAATCTTCGGAGTAAACAAAGAGGAGGCACATGTACCTTACATTCCCTTTAATAGCGTAGCGGAATTAAAAAAAGATCCTACTTATAACAAACCATGGGAGAGAACAGAGTCTTCGCTTTATCAACTGCTAAATGGTGACTGGAAGTTTCATTGGGTGAAGCAACCAAGTGAAAGACCTACAGACTTCTACGAGGAAGATTTTGATGTTTCTGGCTGGGATGATATTGCAGTGCCGTCCAACTGGGAAATGAAGGGTTATGGTACACCTATCTATACTAACATTACTTATCCTCATAAGAATGACCCTCCATTTATAAAACCGGAACCAGGTTATACTAATGAAAAAGAACCCAATCCCGTAGGCTCATATCGCAGAGAATTTAATATACCTGAAGACTGGGCTGACAAAACATTGTACTTGAGGTTCGATGGTGTGTATAGCGCTATGTACGTATGGGTAAACGGTAAAAAAGTAGGTTACAGCCAGGGCGCTAATAACATAGCAGAGTTTGATGTAACAAAAGAAATTAAGGCTGGGAAAAATACTGTGGCTGTAGAAGTATATCGCTGGAGCGATGGTAGCTATCTGGAAGATCAGGATATGTTCAGACTAAGTGGGATTCACAGAGATGTAGCCATTTACGCTGTTCCGAATGCTCACATCCAGGATTATAGAATTACCACATCATTTAATGGAGATGATTTCAGCAAATCAACTTTAAAGCTTATCACAACCATTGAAAACAAGGGTAAGACCTGGAAATCAGGTCAGCTACAGGTAACAGTTATCGACCCTTCTGGTAAAGATATGTTTTCTAAAGAAGCCAGCATCAGTACCGTGAAAAAAGGACAGAAATTAGACGTTTCTCTGTCAGAGCTAGTCAATCAACCAGCGTTATGGAGTGCCGAAACACCGGTTTTATACACTGTGATACTTAGCCTAAAAGATAAAAGTGGTCAGGTTACGGAAGTGATCTCTGAAAAATTTGGCTTTAGAAAAATAGAGATTAAGAATAAGCGAGTTTATGTAAATGGTCAACCTGTGTTCTTTAAGGGTGTCAACCGACATGATACGCATCCTGTCTTCGGAAAAGCCATTCCAGTTTCTTCCATGATTGAAGATATTGAGCTCATGAAAACGCACAACGTAAACACCGTGCGTACTAGTCATTATCCTAATGATGTAAAAATGTATGCGCTGTATGATTATTATGGCTTATATGTAATGTCAGAGGCTGATTTGGAAACCCACGGAAACAATTCTCTAAGCCGAAAGACAAGCTGGATACCTGCTTATGTAGATAGAAACATAAGAAATGTAAAAGAGCATGTGAATAGGCCTGCCATTATCTTTTGGTCTATGGGTAATGAGTGTGGTAATGGAGATAACTTCAACAAAGTTTACAGCGCCATTAAAGCAGAAGACAGCAGCAGACCTGTGCACTATGAAGGTAAGAATGATGCTGCAGATCTTTACTCCCGTATGTACCCTTCTGTGGAGAGCATGATAGCTACAGATAAGGATGATAATGATCAGCCATTCTTCCTGTGTGAATATGCCCACGCCATGGGTAATGGTATTGGTAACTTACCGGAATATTGGGATTATATCGAAAATCACAGTAAAAAGACCATTGGCGGCTGTATTTGGGATTGGGTAGATCAGGGATTAATGAAATATGGTGGCCCGGAAGATGAGTTTCTCTATGGCGGCGACTTTGGTGATAAGCCGAACGACAATGACTTCTGTCTCAACGGTATAGTTACACCTGATAGAAAGGTTACACCAAAGCTTTTAGAGGTAAAGCAAGTTTATCAGTATATCAAAATTGAAGCTGAAGATGCCAGGACAGGGAAGCTGAAAATCAAGAACAGCTATGCCTTTATCAACCTGGATCAGTTTGATATTCAATGGGTTTTATTAGAAAATGGCAAGAATGTGGCTCAGGGAAAAATGGCAGGCCTAAACCTGAAACCGGGAGAAAGCAAATCAATAAAGATTCCATTTAATAAAGAGTTAGCAGAAAATAAAGAGTACTTTCTTAACATCTATTTTGCCCTGAATGAAGATCAGGTGTGGGCAGATAAAGGTCATGTGGTGGCTTCTGAGCAAATCTCTATGAGCTCAAGACCACAGCTGGCGCAGATTAATGATGCTGATACCACGCCATTAAAAATGTTAGATGAAAATGGACATATAACTGTATCTGGAGATGACATCAGATTGGTATTTAATAAAACTACCGGTATGCTAAACTCCATGGTGATAGAAGGCCAGGAGATGATCTATGAAGGCAAAGGTTTCAGCTTAAACTGGTACCGAAGCATTAATAATGACAGAAGAAACTACATAGAACCTCAAATAGAACTGAGCAATTTCAGCACGAGCAAGAGTGGTGGCAATATCGTGGTTAACTCCTCTTTTATTGCCAACATAGGTGACGGCCGTAGGAGCGTGATTCCATACAGCATCAATTATATCGTCCATCCTTCAGGTGTGGTGGAAGTAAATGCCAATATTGATAATACCAATGACGGATTACATATTCCAAGGTTAGGTTTGGCCATTTCCCTGGCTCCTGGTTTAGAGAATGTACAATGGTATGGTCGTGGTCCGCATGAAAATTATGCCGATAGAAAAGCATCAACTTATTATGGTATCTATTCCAATACTGTCACAGGTATGGAAGAGGACTATGTGAGAAGCCAGACCATGGGGAACAGAGATGATGTAAGATGGCTCAATATCCAGGGTAAAAAAGGAGGTATCAGTATCAGCACTAGCGGCAGACTGAACTTCAGCGCTTTACATTTTTATGATAAAGACCTGTGGGAAGTGGGACATCAATATCTATTACCAGACATTAAAAAATCAGAAACTGTATTATCATTAGATTATATGCAGCGCGGTTTGGGTAATGCCAGCTGTGGCCCTGGTCCCATGCAGAAATATGAGCTGCCCGTTTCAGATCAAAACCAATTCAGCTTTAGGATAGCTCCACTGTCAGCGGAGTCTAAAAGCTATTCATCAAGTAATTAGTTTACCATTTCTTAATAGTTCAGAGCAGGATAACAACGGCCGTTAATTTTATTTTAATTTTTTTTAATTAAAGTGAGTTAAAACCGAATTATCCTGCTCTATATAATTAAATGAGTCAAAATTCCTTTTGGAACTAACTCATTCACATGGGTTTACTATAAGATGAACCCAGCAATCGATTGCAATTTAAATACACAAACACACTAAACTTACTTAAAATGAACACACACCACACGTTAATTACTCACTGTAAGCCATAGTGGCTCGGGAGTCTTGCTACCAATTAGACCAAGACATCTCTCAATTATTTACCAAAAGCCCTTACATTATGGAAAAACGATTACTATTCAAAAAATATGTAAAATACCTCTCGTATGTCCTTATTTTACAGTTACTTATAGTTTTTACTTATTCTTCGGCTTCCCTTACTAAAGCCGGTAATATTCAGGATGACAAAATCAATATCGATGTCAAAAACGCCAACCTCAGCGATGTTTTATCATTGATAGAGAAGCAAACAGGATCTACATTTCTTTACCAAAGTCAGCTTATTTCAAAACATAAAGTCACCATTCATGCGGTAGACAAAAGCTTGAAGCAGGTATTAGATAGTATTTTAGAACCTCTTGACATTGCTTATGAGATAGATAAAACCCACATTATTCTATCTAGAAAAATTAAACAACAAGCCGCTTTAAAGATTTCAGGACAGGTAACGGATGAGGCTGATGGCACACCTTTACCTGGGGTGAACATCATCGTAAAAGGTACCACTACCGGTACTTCTACTGATGCTAATGGTGAATATTCATTACAACTGAAGGAAGAAAACAGTGTGCTTGTTCTGAGCTTTATCGGATACCTTACACAAGAGGTTCCTGTGAACGGTAGAAGCGTAATCAATGTGCCATTAAAGGCTGATATTCAGTCGCTTGAGGAAGTGGTGGTAGTTGGTTACGGTGAGCAAAAGAAGATCACCTCAGTAGGATCACAATCATCCATTAAAGTGGCTGATTTACAACAACAACCAGTGGCTAACCTGAGCAACGCTATTACTGGGCGTATCGCCGGTATAGTAGGTGTGCAGCGGTCTGGGGAGCCTGGTTACGATAATTCACAGATATTCATCAGAGGTATAAGTAGCTTCGCTCAGTCAGCCAGTAATCCTTTGATTTTGGTGGATGGTGTGGAGCGGTCTTTCAATAATATTGACCCTGAAGATATTGAAAGCTTCAGTATATTAAAAGATGCATCGGCCACGGCTATTTATGGTGTGCGTGGTGGTAATGGTGTAATCCTAATTAATACCAAGAAAGGATCTAACTCTAAGCCGAAACTGAACTTTCAGTACAATCAGGGTATCACCCAATTTACTAAGTTGCCCCAATTTGTAGATGGCGTGGAGTATATGCGTGTAGCCAATGAGGCCAGGCATAATACTAACCCAAACATGCCACCATACTATTCTGAAGAGACCATTCAGGCTACCATCGATCAGTCAGATCCGGATCTTTACCCAAATGTTGACTGGTTTGATGAGATACTGGATGATCGCGGCCAAAACAGAAGGATTAACTTTAATGTAGATGGCGGATCAGACAAGGCTACTTATTACTTATCTGTAGGTTATTATGATGAAAAAGGCCTTTTTAAAAGTGAAGAGCTAGACCAGTACACATCGTCAATAGGTTTCACCAGATATAACTTCACCTCCAACCTCACACTTGATCTTACTAACTCTACCAAGGTGAACTTTGGAGCTTCAGGCTATATTTCAGATGGTAATTACCCTGGCGTTTCTTCAGGAGCTATTTTCGCATCAGCCTATACTTTGCCTCCGGTGGTGCACCCGCCTAAGTATTCTGATGGGAAGATCGCGCAGCAAAGAACTGGTGACATCAATAACCCATACAACCTGCTTACGCAATCGGGTTATGTGGCCGAGACTAAAAGTCAGATTTGGTCTAATATCAGGGTTACTCAGGACCTGAGCCATTTTGTAGATGGTCTTTCAGCTACGGCCATGTTTTCTTTCGATAATAATAACACACACCAAATCAGCAGAACAAAATCTGTAGATAGATGGCTTGCCGTGGGCAGAGACTCAGAAGGAAACCTGATCTACGAAGGAGATGCACCTGTTGTGGTAGGTACCAACGTGTTAGGTTATGCAAGAAGCAATGGTGGGCAGCGACAAAAATATTTTGAAGCTTCACTAAATTATAACCATGCCTTTGGTAAACATGAGGTAGGTGGACTAATCCTTTATAACCAAACGGATAGAGTGGATGCCTTTGCAGGAGATTTTACTACCTCTATTCCTTATCGTTTCCATGGTATAGCTGGTAGAGGTACTTATGCCTATGATGAGCGCTATTTATTAGAAGCCAACTTCGGGTATAACGGATCTGAAGCCTTTGCCCCGGAAAACAGATATGGCTTTTTCCCTTCTGTAGGTATTGGTTGGGTAGCTTCTAATGAGAAATTCTTTGGTGCGCTAGATAAGTATATTCAGTTCTTAAAAATAAGGCTTTCTCACGGAGTAGTAGGTAATGCAGCACTTACCGCATCTGGTCAGCGATTCGCTTACCTTTCTACGGTAAATGGCACCGGAGCTGATTATGTTTTTGGTAGAAACCAGGACAATCGCTTTGGCGGGCTGGACATAGAATACTATGCTGCTAATGTGCAGTGGGAAACATCCACGAAGAGTAATCTTGGGGTAGAGCTGAACACCCTGAATGGTGATCTGGCCCTGACCGTAGACTTTTTTAGAGATATTAGATCAGACATTTACTTGTTGCGAGGAGATGTACCCGACTACGCTGGCGTTAGAAACCAACCCACAGGTAATTTGGGAGAGGTTTTCAATAAAGGTGTAGACGGTACATTGACCTATAATAAGCACCTGGGGCGCAGTTTTGATGTGAGCTTCAGAGGTAACTTCACCTGGAACAGAGCCACCGTGGTAAATGATGCCAATGCCGAATGGCCTTACCCATGGCAGCAGAGAATTGGCCGTAAGCTGGGACAAAGATTCGGTTATATTGCCTTAGGTCTTTTTGAAAGCGAAGAGGAGATAGCCAACAGCCCAAGACAAACAGGTACGGTGAAGCCAGGAGATATCAAGTTTAAAGATCTTAATGCTGATGGTGTGATAGATTCTTATGATCAGGCACCTATTGGATATGGAGCTTTCCCTGAGATAGCTTATGGTTTTGGTACTTCTATTGCCTATAAAGGATTTGCCATTGGCGCTTTCTTCAAAGGCATTAGCAATGTAGACATTATGTTGAATGGTGAAGGTATTATTCCATTCCAGCAGGGCGTGGGTACCAGAGGAAACTTGCTGGCCAACATAGATAACCGCTGGACAGAGGAAGATCCTAACCCGAATGCCTTCTACCCAAGACTTAGTGATGGTGTAAACAACATGAACTATGACGGCAGCACCTGGTGGGTAAGAAATGGTGGTTATTTAAGACTGCAGAACGTGGAAGTAAGCTATACTTTTCCTCAAAGCGAATGGTTCGACAAAATCGGGCTGGATAACCTAAGGCTTTATTGTATAGGATATAACTTGGTCACATTCAGTAAGTTCAAGCTTTGGGATGTGGAGCTGGGTGATGGACGAGGAGCTTCTTATCCCCTTATAAAGACCATCAGTTTCGGAATTGATTGTAGATTTTAAATGAAGAGACGAATGAAAAATTCATTATATATATTTCTAATCATAATTGTAGTCCTGACCAGCTGTGATGATTACCTGGATCAGGTGCCTAGCGATAGACAAACCATAGAAGAGGTTTTCCAAAAGAAAGCCACTACGGAGCAGTATCTAGCTAATGTCTATACCTACATCAGAGATGATGCTAACCAGCATGAAACTAACCCATGGACTTCTAATTCTGATGAAATGGTGGTGTCATGGGCTAAATATCCTACTTACCAAATAAACATTGGCAGGTGGGATGCCGCCAGCAGTCCGTTTTCATTCTGGGGTGCTTATTATGATGGTATTCGTGCTGCCACCTATTTTATCAATCACATAGATGATAATGCAGAAATGCAAAGGGTAAGCCCAGATCTCATTCCTCAGTATAAAGCTGAGGCCAGATTCTTAAGGGCCTATTTTTATTTCATGCTCATGCGCCAGTATGGGCCGGTAGTAATAGTGGGAGAGGATGTGCTTCCTGTGGATGTACCCGCCTCGGAGCTTCAGATAGCCAGGACTCCCTTTGATGAATGCGTTGCCTATGTGGTCAGTGAGTTTGATGAAGCGGCGAAAGCATTGCCTCTGGTACCTACAAGCATAAATTATGGTAGAGCTACAAGAGGAGCAGCCCTGGCTTTCAAATCTAGAGTATTGCTATATGCAGCCAGTCCTTTGTACAATGGTAATACAGATTTGGCCAACTTTAAAAATCAGGATGGTACACCGCTCATAAGCCAGAGCTATGATGAAAACAAATGGCAATTGGCAGCTAATGCGGCTAAGGCGGTAATGGATCTCAACTTATATCTACTTTATAAGGATCCTGAAAATGATCCGATAGAATCCTATAGAGGTGTACTGTTAGAGCCCTGGAATGATGAGACCATCTTTGCCAGAAAAGATAACAGCCTGACCTCTGAAGATGTGCACTCAAACCCCAGACAGGCTGGTGGTTGGAACGGTATGGCACCTTCCCAGGAAATGGTAGATGCCTATCTTATGGAAGATGGATTACCTATCTCGGGTACCAGCTTTGCCAACCCATCACCACTCTATTCTGAATCAGGTTTTACTGATGGTATCTATAACATGTACGTCAATCGTGAGCCGCGCTTCTATGCATCTATTACTTATAACAATGCTTTATGGGATGGCGGTACACTTAAAGACCCTACGCCTATCAACTTTGAGGTAACAGGTCCTAACTCGGCTACAGGTCACGTAACAGACTGGAGTAGAACAGGTTATCTGGTAAGAAAGAACGTGAGTCCATTTACCAACTCTGGTAGCGGTGGCACCGGTGAGGTGTTTAACAGGCCATTGGTGCTAATGAGATTGGGTGAGATCTACCTGAATTATGCGGAAGCCTTAAATGAATATAACCCTGGTAATCCTGACATTCTCACCTATGTGAACATGATCAGAGAGAGAGCCGGTGTGCCATTGTATGGTGAAGATATTCCTGCCCCGGTAGGGCAGGATGCGATGAGAGATGCTATCTGGAGGGAAAGAAGGATTGAATTGGCCTTTGAGTACCTCCGGTGGTTCGACATCAGAAGGTGGAAAAAAGCCGAGCAGTACATTGGCCATGATATGCACGGTATGGATGTATTCGCTAGTGGTGATGCTTTCTACACCAGAGTAGTGGCCCAGGAAAGGGTGTTTAGAAAAGCCTATTATTGGTTTCCTATCACTCAATATGAACTGGATAGAGGAAAGCTTATTGTTCAAAATCCAGGCTGGTAATTACTTAAAATCGAGACTAACATGAAAAATATAACAGCTTATATCATTGTAGCATCAGTTTTGGTTTTTGCCTGTGATCCTGATGTAGACATACCTGGAAATGAAAAGGTTGATAGCTATTCTAAAGTGTACATGGCACAGGCCGAAGGCGGTGCCAGAAAGTATACGTATGGCATTTCGGATAAACCCGAGCACCTGACTTTAGGAGCAACTTATGGCGGTATGGATTACCCGTCTGGGGATGTGATGATCAATATCGATATAGATGACCAGCTGGTGGCTGACTATAACAGCGCCAACGGCACTTCTTATCCCATACTTCCGCATGAAGCCTATGAGGTCAGTGGTAATGAGGTAAAGATTCTTTCGGGTGAAGTATCTTCCTCCCTGATTGATGTTACCATCAGCACCCAAGAAGGAGATATGATTCCTTTTGAAGAGTACATGATGGCTGCTCAGATTACTAATGTGAGTGAAGGAGTAACGCTAAACACTGATTTACAAACGGCCTATTTTATCTTGAAGTATGAGCCATTGATACCTCGAGATGCCTGGCAGGTAGTTTCACTCTCTACTGAAGAACCTGCCGAGGGAGCCAATGGCGGCCTGGTTTCCAGCACCATTGATGGTAATGAAAACACCTTCTGGCATAGCAAGTGGAGCGGAGGCGAAGCACCACCACCACACTGGTTTATACTGGATATGGCGGAGATATACACTTTGCATGGATTATCTATCCTTACCAGACAAAGTGATAACTCAGGTAAACCCAAAGAGATAGTGGTGGAGATTAGTGAGGATGGTGATACCTGGACAGAAGGAGGTAGCTACACCCTGGAGAATACCTCAGACCTGCAGCGAGTGTTCTTTACCACAGGATTTAACAAGCCCGCCAGGTACTTTAAGGTTACGGTGAATTCATCGTACAATGCTGGCTATACGCACATGGCTGAGATATATGCTTTCTAAAAGTTAAACATGTAAGAGCGGATCGGGCGGGTAGGCGCTCGGTCTGCATTACAAGTAATTCATAATCAGTTAATAAACACAACCTATGATGTAAACAGCCAGGACTTAGATCTGGCACAAAAATGAAAACAACACCAGTTGTTTATAGGAATGCTTTGACCAATTTTTTTCTAAACAAACCTAAATTCAGAAAAATGAAAAACTACACAAAACCTAAAAAACTCTTACTTCTGAGTGTATTATGCGTTTTGCTATGGTCTATTCCAGGTTGTATGCAAGATGAACTTGAACCTCAGCAGTCAGAAGATGAAAACACTGATGTACTGATTGAAAAACCCATTGATAACGGCCGTGTGGCCCGTGATAATGGCATAAATCCTGCCTGGGCGGACATGGCTTATCGTGGCTTCAACAGTGCTTTCCTCACTACCTCTGGAGGCAGAACTTACTACAAGCGCGCCTTGAATGACAATGCCTCTGATGGCACCTGGACGCTCGCCCTTGATATCCAAGGCATGATGGACGTATATGAAAGAACAGGACTGCCAGAACATAGAACGCTGGTTAACAACCTGGTTAATGGCTTCTTACAGTTGAATCCACCACCATACGATTGGGATGGCTGGAATGATGACATCGCCTGGTTTGGTTTGGTACTGGCCAGAGGACACCAGATGACCGGCACCAGCAACTACCTAACTCAGGCCCGCTACTGCTTCGATTATATCTGGAGCAGAGGTTGGGATACGCAGTATAACAATGGCGGTATCTGGGAACAGCAGCCTGACTACACACCTGAAGGTGGCGAAATCATTAAAGAGGCCTTATCTAATAACCCTACCGGGCTATTGGCATGTATGATTTATCAAAGCAATGGCGATCAGTGGTATCTTGACCGTGCTATTCAGATTTATGACTGGGTATGGTGGCATTTGTTTAATGCTGAAACTGGCCAGGTGTACAGAGGTATCTATCCTAACGGACAGGTAGATCAGGGTACTGCGGTTTATAACCAGGGTGCTTTCATCGACTTTGCTAACGTATTGTGGAAGCTTACCGGAAATCCTAACTACCTGAGAGACGCAACACGTGCTGCCTCATATGTAAAAAACAACATGACCAGTAACGGCATCATCTCCAACGGAGCAGGATACCTGAATACCTGGGCAGCTGAATTTGCCAGAGGTCTGGGACACTTATGTACTGATAACCCTGAGCTTTGGGATACTTTTGGTGACTGGATGGTGCAGAATGCCACTTCCATCTGGAATAACAGAAGAACCGATTATAACCTGACCTGGAACGCCTGGAATCAGCAAACTCCGAATAACGGCAGCATGATACCTACACAGCATGTAAGTGCGGTGGCCTGGTTACAGTTTGCCCCAGCCAAAAGGCCTGGAATAACTTCAGGAGGTACTTTCAGCATTATATCCAAAGCCAGTGGAAAAGCGGTAGATGTAGAAGCAGGTTCTACCTCCAATGGTGGCAATATCCTTCAATGGACCAATTATAACCAGCCTAACCAAAGGTGGGTCATCACCGAAGCTGCTACCAATGCTTACCGCATAAGAAGTGCAGGAAGTGGCCTTTCTTTAGATCTTGAAGGTGGCAACACAGCCAACGGCACTAATGTGATACAGTGGGGCTGGAATGGTGGTAGCAACCAAATGTGGTACCTGGTGCCTGACGGACAAGGATATTATTCCATAGTGTCAGTAGCCAGCGGAAGAGCACTGGATGTAGCAGGCGGTTCTAACGAAAATGGAGCTAACATCCTTCAATGGAACATCAATGATGCTGATAACCAAAAATGGAGCTTAGTGCCATGATGTTAGTGCTTGATAATTAGATATTTATGTTTACACAGTAGTAGTTTTAGTTTTGAACATAAGAAGGAGAGAGGCTTACCCCTAATCGGGTGAGTCTCTCAAATTTGTTTCGTAGCTTATTACTGATAAATTTGGTATCACATGTTCAACACATTAAAAGCGTAAAAATCAATCATAAAATATGAACCAATCAACCCGACACCTTTTTACAATAGTCGTTCTTTTTCTTTCCTTTCAGAGCTTATCAGCGAAGGATAAACCAGTAACCGTTAAATCTCCAGATAGCAAGCTGGCTGTCAGCATTACGGTAGGCGATAAGATCAATTATACTATCAGTGCTAATGGAAAGAATTTACTTACTGATTGCCATTTAGGCATAGCTATTGGCGGACCAGAAATGAAGAAGCCAGCGCTGAAGAAAACAAAGACTACTAGTGGAAAAGAGGAACTTCATCCCTATGTTTCTTTAAAGTATAATACAGTAAAATCAGAGTACAACGGTGTGGAGTTGTCATTAGGTAATGGCTATGCGGTTGAGTTCAGAGTATTTAATGATGGCGTGGCCTACAGGCTTATCACCAGCGAAAAAGGTGATATGGAGGTTTATAATGAAGACTTTACCATAGGTTTTCCTGAGGATTATCTCCTGCATTTGCAGCAGCCGGGAGGCTTCAAAACTTCATGCGAAGAGCCTTACAGCCACGTAGAGTCTAGTCAATGGAAAGCCAGCGATAGAATGAGCTCTCTGCCGGTGTTGATTGATACCAAAGATAAATACAAGATCCTGATCAGTGAATCTGATCTTTCGGATTATCCTGCTATGTTCTTAAAATCAAATGAGGGTAAT
Organism: Fulvivirga ligni; assembly: GCF_021389935.1. Taxonomy (NCBI): domain Bacteria; kingdom Pseudomonadati; phylum Bacteroidota; class Cytophagia; order Cytophagales; family Fulvivirgaceae; genus Fulvivirga; species Fulvivirga ligni. The sequence goes on along the minus strand of NZ_CP089979.1, from coordinate 4,134,420 downwards.
ACGGTGAAGGCGGTGTTTCCTAAAGCTCCTCTGGAGTTTGGTCCTGACGGTGATAGAAGCTTAAAAATAACCAAAGAGGCCGATTATATCGCCAAAACCAAAGGCTCCAGAACGCTACCATGGCGCTATTTCGTGATTACCGATGACAAAGGACTGATGGAAAACACCATGACCCTGAAATTGGCCGCTAAAAGCCGGATCGATGATCCTTCCTGGATAAAGCCGGGACAGGTGAGCTGGGAATGGTGGAACGGCGCAGCACCTTATGGACCTGACGTGAACTTCGTAAGTGGACAAAATCAGGATACTTACAAATACTACATTGACTTTGCTTCCAAATATGGCATCTCTTACATCATTTTAGATGAAGGTTGGGCCAAAAGCACCACCGATCCTTTTACAGCTTCCTCACAGGTAGATGTTAAAGAACTGGTGGAATATGGTAAGCAGAAAAATGTGGGTATTATCCTGTGGCTCACCTGGTTATCAGTAGAAAACCACATGGATGTTTTCAAAGCTTACAAAGACTGGGGCGTGAAGGGTGTGAAGATCGACTTCATGGATAGGAGTGACCAGTGGATGGTAGACTACTATGAAAGAGTGGTAAAAGAAGCCGCCAAACATCAGCTGATTGTTGATTTTCATGGTTCTTTTAAACCTGCCGGTCTGGAGTATAAATATCCTAACCTGATTTCTTACGAGGGGGTAAGAGGCATGGAGCAAATGGGCGGTTGTACACCAGATAACAGTATCTATTTCCCATTTATCAGAAATGCCGTTGGCCCTATGGATTATACGCCAGGTGCCATGATCAGCATGCAGCCTAATGTCTATCGTTCTGAAAGGCCTAACTCTGCCAGTATTGGCACCAGAGCCTATCAGATGGCATTGTTTGTAGTGTTTGAAAGTGGTGTGCAAATGCTGGCCGATAACCCCACCATGTACTACAAAAACCCTGACTGTACTGAGTTTATCACCTCGGTGCCCGTAACCTGGGATGAGACCCAAGCTTTAGAGGCTGAGGTAGGACAGTTGGCAGTGGTGGCCAAAAGAAAAGGGGAGAAGTGGTTCGTAGGTGGCATTACCAACGGAGCTCAGGATGCCCGCGAAGTAACGCTCAATTTTGATTTTCTCGACAAGAACAAAACGTACACCATGACCTATTTTGAAGATGGCATTAATGCCGGCAGACAGGCCATGGACTACCGTAAGAAAACCAAACAAGTGAAAAATGGTGACAAGATCACTATAAAAATGGTGCGCAATGGCGGCTGGGTGGCCCGGCTGGAATAGCGCCTTTATGACCTAAACCAAATTAAAAATGAAAACCAACAAATTAATATTGGCAATAGCCTTTTTGCTATTGTCCCTGGATATGTATGCCCAAATCAGAGTGGTTTGTGTGGGCAATAGTGTAACGGAAGGCTATGGCCTAAATAACGCTTCAGTAGAATCATGGCCGGCACAGCTGGGCGTAATGCTGGGCAATAATTATCAGGTGTTTAACTGTGGTGTTAGTGGTACTACTATGCTAAAAAGAGGCAGTTATCCTTATTGGAACACCTCCAGGTTCAACGATGCTAAAAACTACAATCCGGATATCCTGATCATTGCCCTGGGCACTAATGATGCGCACCCGAATAACTGGCAGTATAAATCGGATTTTTATAATGATTATGCCGATATGATTGCCCAGTTCAGACAGAATGGACGTAATCCTAAGATTTATGTTTGCTACCCTGTGACCTGCTATGGAGATAACAGCCAGATGAGCAATCTGCAGAACGAGCTGATACCCATAGTTTCGCAAATAAGCAGAGACAGAAACACTTCTATTTTAGATTTCAACACGCCTACGCGCAATTCCAGAAATACCCTTTACAATGATAACCTCCACCCCAATGCAGCGGGAGCCAGGGTAGTAGCCAAAGCCGCCTTTGATGGCATTACACCACGGGTGCCTACTTTCTATCAAGATTGTAATTACTATGGTTATGGCGTTAAACTGGGAATAGGCGACTATACCGCTAATGATCTGATAGCCAGAGGAATTAGTAATGATGACATCTCATCTATACAGGTGCCGCAGGGGTATAGAGTGTTTGCTTATGTAGATGATAACTTTCAGGGCAACTACCTGACACTAACCGCAGACAATGGCTGCCTGGGTGGCTGGAACGATCTGTTTACCTCCATTCGGGTGAGAGCCAATGGCGTAACAGGCCTCAATGGCACCTACACCATTCAAAATGCGAACAGCGGAAAGTATATGGATGTGGCAGCAGGCAGCGGAGCCGATGGTGCCAACATATTACAGTGGACCGGCCACGGAGCCGCCAACCAGCGCTTCACCCTAACCGATCGCGGTGATGGTGCCTACAGCCTGATAAACGCACAATCAGGCAAAGCCATGGATGTGGAAGGTGGCAGCACCTCTAACGTAGCTAACGTGCTGCAGTGGACTTACTCAGGTAATACCAATCAAAGGTTTATTGTGTTGAACGCTGGCGGAGGCAACTACAAACTAAAAGCAGCCCACAGCGGCCGAGTAGTAGAAGTGACCGGAGGAGGACTCAATAACGGTGACAACATCATCCAATATGATGACAACAACCAACTCCACGGCCAATGGCGACTGATAGCCGCGGCCAATGCCTCAGCAAAAGTAGCCGCCCCAGCCCTGGACGAAGACATGCCAGCCGTAGTGTACCCCAACCCGGTTTCAGGAGACTACATCACCATAAAAAATGTAAAAGGCACGCAGTTGTTAATCGCTGATGTATCAGGCAAAGTAATGCTAAAAAAACAGCTAGACAGCTCTATGGATACTTATCAATTAGATGTAAGCAGTTTAAAATCAGGTATTTATTATGTCTCCGTTGATGGTGGAGAGGTAATGTCAGTGAAGATTGTGAGGGAGTAATAAAATTGATGTTTCGTGTTTTAGGAGCCGCCATGTGAGAGCATGGCGGTTTTTTTTTAATTACGAGAAATTGTACAATTTATATTAAATTACATAATATTTTAATTTTTATTTTAAATTAATGAATTGTAAATTATCTTTTGGGTAAAAAATTATTAAAAGAAACTTTTGAAAATTCATAAAGTAAGTCCATATCAAACACCTCAAGATTCAGTTTTAAATAGAACAATATTCAACTGTTGGCCAAAAGAAAAATTTAATGAGATTTCTGAGATAAGCACCGTAAAAAAGTTCTATAATGATTGTTATGAGGATCTTAAAAATCAACTCTTAAAAGAACTTAATAAAATTCACCCAGCTGGTGTTATTGTAGAAGCATATAAGCAATTGGAACTATGGACAGTTATTTATTTTGAGGATGGTATTGAATATATAACAGGGCACAAAGAATTTGCTCCAATTGGACGGTATGGTTGGAGATACGTAATTGAAATTGAACTAGAAAGGTTAGCGTCTGGAGAATATGAATATGAACAGATAAGGCCTAATGAAAAACAAATGACCCTGATTTTAACATATCTCATTGGTATGGGGCAGTCCTCAGAATTTTCAAATTATTTACATTATCTAAATCTAAGTAAAAAAATATCCTCTGTTAAAATTGTTTTTTCCCCCGACCTATTTCGTAAATTATTTATACTCAAACCACCTGAAAAAGAGCTCTTCCAAAAAATACGAGAATCAATTTTTAAAAAAAACTGACTGGAACAAATATTCCAGTTTTGCACCTAACAATAGAATAATAACGACTAAAGTGAATAACTTTAGTCAAGAATTCTACTCTATTTCAATTGAAGAAATTCGATTAATTATTAAAACAATAATAGAAAAAATTTCTAATGTGACTGGAGCTTCCATCACGGTGCAACCCTTAAATGACTTTATTGACTTATTAGCATCTCTTACTGGTATAGCTGGATCTAAAATAGAATCTCTTATTAGTTTATCATTTTTAAATATCAGTGCTCAAGCCAATGAACAAAGAGACTTTCTCAGAAAGAGTCAACATAATAGAATGTTATTTCATGCTGGCATAGTTCTAAATTTGGAATCCGAATTCGAAACTATATATGATAAAAAAACTGCAAATAGGGATGATATAAAAAAATCGAGACAGCACATTTTGATTAGCCAGAGAATGTTTGTTGAATGGTTGGATGTGTATATCACTAAGCTTTCATTAGGGCAAAGGCAAGATTTAAAATCGAATTCTTTACAGAATAAGGCAATTGCTGAGATTGAATCTTTTTATCGAATATCGATATTTGAAAAAGAGGTAACAAAATTGCTTGAAGATAAAAGTAATAGGTGCTTACGTCTTGAAAAAGTTAATGGAAAACCAATTTCTTGTGGAGAAATTGACATTCTTGCCTATAATGAATCGGAAAAACTGATTCGAATTATTGAGTGTAAGGCTTTAGCTCCTATAGTTGATGCTCGAAGCTTAGGTCAAGTAATAAATGATCATTTTCGGCAAAAGAAATACCACCAAAAGTTTTTAAAAAAAATTGCTTGGGTCAAATCTAATATGTCATCAATAAGGCATGAATTCCTGAAAAGAGTTAATATTGAAATTGCACAGGATGTAACGTTTGAAGAATATTTCATAACTGGGTCGAATGACACATTAAAATATCTTGTGGACGAATATAAAGTTTTAACATTTGAAGAATTTGATGATTTATTGAAATGAATTTAGGAGAAGAGCATAAACTAATCAATTTAGTTATCTCAAGGGAAGATATTGAAGAATTTGATTTTACTAACATTTATGGTGCATTAATGGAAATGCATGAAAACCCAAGAAAATTCTACAATAAACTATGTATTTTAATTCATGGATATGACAATGATCCAAGAGAGTTACATGAATTGCCAGAAATAAGAGACTACCTTGACTTTCTAGATAGGTCTTTCCCATATTGGTTTTATTATTTAAATCATGACTTTCCTAAGCATTATTCACCCTTGGCTTTATTTGTTACTTGTTTATGTCCCATTGAAGATATCCAGAAATCTTCAGGGGTAAGTTTAATTCAATTCAACATTGATGAGCTCGAAAAATTTATATTTACTCATTTTCATTTTATGAATGAGCTAATGGATCAAGAAGGTCATTCAGATAAAGAAGTGATGGAATTAAGTGTAAGGATTCTAAGTCTTATATATAACTGAGCCTCGTTCTCCCGCAGTCGCTCGGCTCTGCCGCGTGACGACTATTTCTGAGGCCTCTGGCCGGTTAGGTGCTGAGGCACTTGAATAACTGTGGTTAGATCCAGGTTAAATCAGATTTTCTCTACTTGTTCAGTATTTAGGCTTAGGATATTTCGTGCTTTATTGGCCAGAGTTATAAATTTAAGCTCGATCGCAATTACATTGAGATTGCTATTTTCATGGGCATTTGTAATGTCTTTATTCATTAAGTTTGAGAACAGAAGCATTACAAATGCCAAAAGAATAAGGTCGCAATATAATTGGCAACAAACCTAGGGTAGGGGAATGCTTGATTTAAGCCTAATGACACAAAGCAGTACCACCAGGCAGGGCATGGCAAGGACGGGAGGGCTAAGTACGCACAGCGCTATACACGGACGTTGCCAGTATTAAAGGCTCCATTGAAAAACTAATATCACACGAAATCCCCTCGTAGGATTCTCAACTTAACGATAATAAGGAAATGTTTGGACTATTTAAATCTAAAAAAGAACTAACTCGAAAAGAAAAAACAGAAAAATTTTTAGAGAAGAAAAAAGTAAAAATCAATTATAACCTACCACCTATTGAATCAGAAGAAGAAACTATTTTGAGAAGCCCTAAAGAAGTAGCTCAAAGAGTTACTGTTTTGGCTACAACAAACATGGTTGCGTTCAATGGGATTACAGGTGAAGAAGCCATAGAATATTTACAAGCATATAATCTCTGGGATTATGTGACATCTGATGAAAAGAATTTTTTAGAAGACCCAACTGATGAGAAGAAAAGTCAAGAAACTTGGAAATGCGAAGCAATTTGGACTTTAATGTGGTCGTTAAAAATTGTTGATGATTTAGGATATCCAAATCAAATGTGTGACTTAAATAATATTACCGCCGAAAAGTATCCTATTGGGCAAAATAAAGACCCTAATGATTTCATTGAGAGTATTACTGAATCAAGAACAAAAGCAGAGATTCTTGATGCAAATGACTTATACTACCGAATTGACTGGGCCTGTGTTGATGCTAGAATTAATGGATTGGATTTAAAAGATTTGAATCCTGGAGTTGTTTATGAAAGGCATTATGCTTTGAATTGGTTAGTTAATTATATGGATCAAGAATGGGATGATATTTCAACCGATACATAAAAGACTGCGGCAATGAGCTTGATCGCAATATAATTGTCGACCAAGCTAATACATGTTTTATACAATGAAGTAAAATCACATTAATAATTTTTTAGTGCTTAATTCCTAATTACCTCATTATGACTTCAAAATTAATGACAATAAGTATTCCATTATTAATAATCTTTTTCTCTTTTATTTCAGAGAACGATTATGTTATCACAAATACGAGGGCAGGCTTATTCAAAATTGGAGATGATGAAAACCAGATTGATAAATTAATCTCTAACTACGATGTAGAGACTTATTTGGACGGCATTGCCCCAAGAGTTTATAAATACAAGGTTATTTCTAATAATAGTAATGAATTAATTCATCTCAAATTCATCAAAGGCAAACTAAATGCCATGAAAGTGTATGACAAACGCTACATGACAAAAAGCGGCTTAGGTGTCGGCAGTTCAGTCCAGAATGTATATGATATTGGTATGTCCATTTCTTATATTCAATATCAAGAAAAAGAAGGCCTAAGATGTTACTTAAATCAATTAGACAGCCTAGGGTCATTGAAAAGCATTAAAGGTTTGGAGTTTTACTTTGAAAGAAAGGTCGATTTTATAGGGGATCGTCGGGACATAAGTAAAAATGCTAAATTAAAATTTTTCTCTATTGGGGAGTATTTCGATATCGAGATGGATACACTCTCTCTGGATCAGAAAAGAGAGCTGAACGAAAGAAAAAAAGGCTATATAATTAACAATAGATATGTGAATAACTATTTTAATGAAGAGTTGACCGTTCCTGAATCCTGGATAATCACGGAAAAATTTAGTAGTATAGATTACAATTACACTTTGGTAGAAATAAAGAATTCCGTAAATGATTCAAGATTTTTGCTTGATATACGTGAGAGGGATATCAGTCCAAATGGCAAATATATTATCTCCAGTGTTTCAGCTTCATGGGGCCAGCGGATGGGAGCTTCATCATTGGTTGATATGCAATTGGATGACAAACTATATCGCAGCATTTCAATCTCAAATAATTTAGCTTATTATGCCACAGTTAAAGATGGGCATGGTGTAGTCATTAGAGGTAACTGGGTTTCGGAAGAGGATTTAAAAACAATAGAAACAATTTTCCTCTCACTATATAAGAACTAATTCCCCCCCAGTCGCTCGGTTCTGCCGCGTGACGACTATTTCTGTGGCCTCTGGCCGGTTAGGTACAGATGCACTTAACTATGGTTAGGACTAGGTTAAGTCAGATTCTTCTCTACTTGTTCAATATTTAGGCCTTAGGGCATTTTGTGCTTTATCGGCCATAGGCCTAAATTATATTGATCACTCAGCTGGAGCTGAGCGATTGTGCAGGAGAATAAGGCCGCAATCAAGTTAGCGACCAAGCTAATGATCAATTATATAATTAAGTGTTCTAATATTGGGTATTACAAGCAATTATAAACAGACCACCATGCGAACGTTAGCTGCCATATTTTTACTGACAATTATGTTTAGTTGCTCTGATAGAAAATCGGAAAAAGATATTAACCATAAAAATAAGCCTTCAGGTAAATTTGAAATATCAGTAATTGACGGGAAACTGCCATTACGACTAAATGAGCTAAATTTTGAAGACCATAACAATTACGTTCATTTGAATGACGGAATCAATTCCAAAATTGAAGAAACGGTTAAAGTCTATGCTAAAGATTTTGAATATTTTGATAGTACTCAAACATATAAAGACATTTATATAAACACAGTTCGACTACACGACAGCCTACAGACTATATATTTAGTTCTTTTGAAGCATTATCCGACAGGTGAAGTTAATAGCAGAGTGCTATTTTATGACAATCAACAGAAGGAATTTGCAAACAGCGTGTTTGACTTTAATCTTTTCGGTTTGTACCACCACAACAATGGAAAACTAACTTCAACAAATCTAAAAACAGACTTTGAAATCACTACACCTGAAATTGAAGTTGTGGATTTCAACAAAGATGGAATTAATGACTTCAAATTTGTAAGACTATGGCATAATGGAACATTTAATGCTATACATACCACAATTTTAACAGTAAGTGACAATAAGATTGACACATTGTATTTTAACGAAAGACCTATTGTAAATGAAGAAATACTTAAGGAATAAAAATTAGAATGCTGCTTTGACAAAGGACGCCCGTAACCACAATGTTCATTAATATGATTCGTTAAACCTTAATCAGTACTTGAACCTAGGCTAGAGAATATAAGGTTATAGCGGATGCTACAATCAGAAAGTATTTGTAAATTGATATAACCTTGATAATCAATTATTTCTATCTAAATGTTGAGTGTTATGTGGCATAATCGTACTATGAAACTTTACCTATTAGCTCTTCTGACGTTTCTTACTCTTGGCTGAACTCCAGGGCTTCAGTCAACAGCTGAGCTTAAGCCTTCATTTGCCAATCAGGGTGAACAAGAGGATTATTGGGCGCAAGAACTTTTTAAGAAAGAGTATTCAATAACTGAATATCCAAAGTATGATGGAACCGTTCTAACCTCGTCTAACCGAATAATTTTTGATGAACAGTACATAGAATATTTAGGTAGCCCTGAAACCGAACTCATTTTCAAAAAAGGACTCATCTATCCACAACTCTTGGGACTAAATAACATGAAAATACAAAGTATTCAGCCACTCTACTTTTTATCTAACGACCCGAGGGTAAAGAGATTTCGATTTACACATGTCGATCGAACACTTGGAGACATCCAACTTGCAAACCCGCAGGTTTATCTGTTTGAACTTCAAAACGATAACATCAAGGGCAATGAACCTTTAACGGAGTTCATTGAAAACGCCAGGCTTACATTCCTGAAAGCTGGATGGGTTATGAATTAAGATACTTTGAATGTAACAGCAGATAAGCTACTTTTAGCGCAACTAACAAAGCTCAGAGCAGCGCCTAACCGGGGTTCTGATGATAATTAAAATGAGACTACAAAGAAATATATTATTCCTGATTCTGACTATCCCAATTTTTGTATTTGGACAGACAAAAACCTATAAGGACGAGCTGGGACGAAAACAAGGCGTTCATGATGGATATTCAGGAAGTTGGTTGTTTGAAAGCACATATAGGAATGATACTTTAAATGGCTTCTTTCGACAATTCACAAAAGACGGGAAAACCTGGTCGACAGGATATTATAAAAATGGATTAAGGGACAGTCTGTGGCTTCAGTTTTATGTAGACAGAACAGTAAAAGAAAGGGAGTTTTACAAAGCTGGAAAAAAATACGGTGAGTCTATTCATTACTCTGAAAATGGACATATAAGCTATGTTGCAAATTTTGATAATGACACATTGGTGGGTGAAGCTATTAGCTATTATCAAAGTGGTGCAGTTAAGTCAAAGGGAAATCGTCATAATGGAACTTGGACTGAATTTTACGAAAACGGGGAGTTAAAGCTAAAGCAGAACTTCAGGAACGGAGATTTATGGGGACAAACACTCTCTTTTTCGATTGAGGGTGATACATTGCTTCCTATCCAATTGAAGACAAAACTTATAGCCAAAGACACATCCATAATTAACAATACAGACCTTAAAGTTTATTTACTTTTCGATTCATATGACAGTTCGAATAGATCGATAGAATTGGGAGAATCCTTATTTTTAGGCTATATCCCTGTTTGTGAAAACGAATATTTAACAGTACATATTGGGGCCATTAACTTTCAATTTAAATCATCAGGACTTTGGGTTTATGAGCAAATTGACACAGTCTGTAATCAGAAAATAAAGGTGAACGGTTATACAACTAACAGAAAATTAAAAGAGTTGAAAAATGGTGAGTATGATATCAGTTGTGTACTTGAAAAGAAAAACTTCAAATCAAGTCTCGGAAAGATAGAAGTCGAACGCAAGCAAATGCAATGTGACGACACCGGAAGAAATCCTGTAACCATAACAAGAAACAAGGGAAAACTAATCTTTAAGGACATTGGAAACCTGATTTTCTTTGAATTTGACACTGACAATGATGGAAAGAATGAATTATATCTTTTAAGCTATTTTACCTGTCAGGGGCATTTAGAGATATATAGAATAGAAGGGTAATTTTAAAAAAGTGTATCTTTTGGGATACTCCCATATAGTAATCGTAGCACAAATTAAGTATGAGTAAAACCACCTTTTTTTTAATATTTGTATTTTTTAATCTGGCAGGCAACAAAATAATAGCTCAACACCAAATCAATGTTGATCAATTAGCTTTGGAACTGGGGAAAATGATTGATGATAATTATAATGATCAAAAAGATTTAGACTCTTTAATTTCTTTCAAAGTTTTAGACGGCACAAATGTCAGAACGATTAAGAAAGATGACGCTTTAACAATATATTATGAAAACATTGATAATGAAGCACGAGAGTTGCTGCCAATCTTTGAAATTAAGCATTCTTCGAAAGTGATTTTACCTGTTTATGGGGAAGGACAATGGGGTAAGATTTGGGCTAAAGTTGTTATTGATAAAAGCACTATGAAAATACTCGATATTAAATTTGAACATCGAAATGAAGCTCCAACTTTCGGATCAAAAATCACCAGTGAAACATTTAAAGCTAATTTCATTAATAAAAAAATTTATTTTAAAGAGGGGTTCTCTTTATACCAAAACGACCAATTAGTTCTTAAGGGTGCACAAAGAGTTGATGGTATTTCTGGCGCTACCTTAACTAGTAAAGGAGTTGTGAATATGCTAAATGAAGGGCTTTCTGATTACGAAGTATACTTACGCTAACTCTATGCGGCTGCGCTAATATTTATTAGTTCGTTCATACTTATGAGCTGCCCCATCTGGTTGTAGGTTAAGACAAATATAAAAATGAGATTTAGTCAATTAGCATTCAGAAGATCGATTCTTCCCAAAGACAAAGAACTAAATGTGGACCGTCCATTCATTGACTTTATTGTTGATGGAAAGTAATTATCCGAACTACTTGGAAAAATTGTAGATCCAATAACACCTTATGGATGGGGAAATAATAGAGAGTATGAACTGTCTCGTGCCGAAAGACTTATCAATTTTAAAAAATCAGATTTTGCTAATGGTTTTCAATCTGTATATGTCTGTGCATGCTGCGGTGATGAAGGATGCGGAGCGGTTATGTTTGATGTTATAAATCATGGAGCATATGTTGAATGGACCAATTTTGTCCACAGCGATGGCTACCCTACTGATACGGAACCAGACGAACCGATAAATATTCAGCCTTTGCTGTTTGAAATCGGTGGTTACCAAAAGGCAATTGGACAACTTAAATCGATGATAAAATAATAATGAAATGCTGACAATGTATGAAAATGCTGGCTTCTTCAATTACCAAATAGGCTGAGGGTTATACTCATTTGTGTGAACAAATCAATATCAGATGAGTAAACCCCGCAGATAAGCTACTTTTCGCCTTAGTTGATGTTATCACCAATTAAACTACCTACCCTCGCAAGTCCCTAATCTTCGCTATTTGGAGTCTACCGAAGGGTGACTTCAAATTATCAATGATAACTAGGGTCTGTGACCCGATATAAATACATTCAAATCTTCATAGGTAAGGATATTCTTTTTTTTAAGACCCAACCTAATCCTTGTTTATAACGAGGATTTGTAGAGTTTAGCATTTGTAATGCGATTATCACTGTTGGTATTTCATAGCTACAGTTCCTTTACTTTTTTGCAATCGACCAAAAAAGTAACAAGAAAGTCTTTCTTGCTGCAAAGTCTTCCGAGAGATGAAGAATTTCATAGATATGTTCTGCCACTAAGGACTTGAGACAGGATTGTTTTTCAATATTCTTTCACCGCACGACTGGGCAGCAAGAGTTGCTACATTAACCGAGTCACCCTGAGCCCCCGTCGAAGGGTAGGCGATCAGGAATTTATACTTAAGCTATTTGGAGTCTACGCTTTTGTAGGTGTCTCCACCTACGAAACTGCTTACCGATCCAACCTAATCCTTGTTTTTACTAACTAAGCTATTTGGAGTCTACCGAAGGGTGACTTCAATCATCAATGATAACTAGGGTCTGTGACCCGGTATAATTGTATCCAAATTTTCATCGTTAAGGATATTCTGTTTTTTTAAAGACCCTACTTAATCCATGTTTTGACGAGGATTTGTAGAGCCTGGCATTTGTACCAACCGGTCGTAGGTTAAGCGCAGCGGTCCTACGACCTACAATGATCAAGAGCATTTGCTCGGAATAAGATAAGCAAATGTCTGTGAACTACACTGCTTAGTCAGCATTTCATCAGCACAAGTTAGTTCATGCAGAAAGGAATTTGAGCGGATGCTCTCACAAAGTATGGATAGTAGCGGACGATACCACCAAAGACGCCTGACTTATGCTAGTTCTTCAAGTGCATCTGTAACTAATTGGCAGAGACCTCAGAAATAGCATCCACACGGCAGAGCCGTGCGACGCTAGGAGAAATGGCGAATACCACTACCATGCTTCAGCCTCTTTAAAATCACTCAGCCAGGTTCACTTCATTGACCTTTTTATCCGACCTTTCGCTTTCACTTATCGTTCTTTTTAGTCCAAACAACGGCTGAAAAAAAACTATTCGCCTGATAATAAACTCATAGATAATCCAACTTGCTGCAAATGTCCCCATTACCATTAGTGTTGCCTTAGAAATAAAGCCCCAGTCCTTGTCCATGACAAAATATGCCAATATTAGCATAACGGTCTGGTGCAGAATGTAAAAGGGGTAGACTGCCTTGTTGCAATATTTGAGTAGTCCGCTATTTACATGAAGATACCTGGCAGAAAAACCAAATACTGTTAAAATCCAGGACCAGGCATTTACTACTGAAACCAATGACCCAATAGCGCCAGGGGCACTCTCTGGTATTAATATTAGAGTAGAAAAACAAACTACACCAATGATTAGATTGTGAATTCTAAAGCGTTTTACCGTGGCCCAAAATTGTTCTTGTACTGTGATAAAAAGGAAGCCATAAAGGAAAATAATGATGTAATGCGCTATGGTATAATAATCTCCAACCAAAGCATGATTCACAGGGAAATAAGGATTGAGTAGATATTCTGTAATCAATAGAGGTGCTGTAAGGGTATAAATAGTTAGTGGGTTAGCTACCAATTTTCTTAAAATGCTGATCATTTTAGTGTCAGGATTTTTTTTTAAATAACTGAACAGCGGTATCAGCACCAGTGAAAATATGAGAAGGTAAGGTAAAAACCACAGATGGTGCCAGCTGATATTACCTTCTGGATATACTCCAATAAAGGCTTCATTTATCCAGAAGTTGAGGTAATTGCCATCAAACTGCTGCTTGGCTATTCTTTCTATATATACCTGTGGGGGAATGATGAATAACATGCCAAACATCAGGGGAATCAGTAGTCTCTTAATTCTTTCCCAGGCAAATTGCTTGCTTGTCCTCTTTTGCAAAGCGTAGTATGTCCCCATTCCGGAGATAATAAATAATACAGGTAATCTCCACTGATTTAGAAACCACATAGGATAAACTAATTCTGAATAGAGATGATTATTTTTAATGTGAAAGCCCCAGGGAACAAAAAACATTCCCACATGATAGAATATCAGTAGAGCAAAAACAAGTACTCTCAGCCAGTCCAAATCGTAACGTCGCATAGTTTTTTTTGACAAATGTATCGCTAAAGGCAGGCTGAAAACTATGGAAAACGACCCTTGTGATGAATTGCATGCTATTTGTGATAAATAACAAGCCTGGTGCTCATCTCTTTATTAATGTGTTGAAATGATGAATCATAGCCCTGGAAACAGGCACTACCTGATCTGAATGTTTAATGGTTAATTTATACCCCTGAGCATTCCCACTTACCTCATTTATATGGTTTATGTTCACTATATACGACCGATGAGTTTTTACGATATTAGAGAACGAATCCAGGTCGGACTCCAGATCCTTAATGGTCATCCGTAGTATATTCTTTGTCACCAACCCATGCTGATCAATAAAAATTTCAATATAATTACCATCAGCTCTGGCAAAAAGAAAATTTGTGATGTCGAAACGGAGACTTTCGCTTTTTAGTTTAGTCTCAATGAAAACCTCAGATGGCTTATCTGATTTACTAAAATTACTTAATGCATTTATTCTTTGAGCATTCTTGATATGTCTGTTATTTAACCGGGTAAAGTTTAATGGTAACAGTATGAGAAAAAAGAGGATACCCACCAAGTAGGCATTTTTGATTTCCTCAAAGAAATAACCAAAAGACCAATTAGAGGGATTATCATAGACAATATCTCGTATCAGAAACTGAGATATTCCAACCAGCAAAAGTAAAACCAATATAAAGCCGATTTCCTTTCCTATATGCCATGTGTCCTCAGCATTAAATAGCCTGATCATAACTGAGATGACAAATAGATCTACCACTGCTACCAAGGCATGAATAACACTGATCATAAAAAAATTCATTTTATGCTCAGGTAAGTATACCACAAAGGGCTGAAAAAGGTAGTTAAACAACGCGGCCATAATGAAAAGTATTACTGAAATAATTAACAGAGACTTTCCGGAATAATAAAATGGATAGGGTTGCTTAAAAAGGACTACAATGCTATTTAAAAAGGAGGATTTCAATTATAGTATGGCTCAGGTCTTGCTCAAAGTTAGAAAATCCCTTCCATTCATACCTTAATAAATTTGATAGAACTATACCAGGAATCTTAATATGATATTAAAATTTTTTGTGGATAAAAATTGATTGTTCAAGAATTTGTTAATATGAATATTTTTACTAATAATTACATATAAGAGATTTTTGACATGACCGTTCTGGTCAATTGGCAAAAAACTGGTTAGGGTGATACCTATAAACAGGTTTGATGGTTTTAGTAGATAAAGATGGTACTATTCTTTCAATCGATCCAAAGCCAGAGGAACTTGAGAAGATTTTACAACAGAAACTAAATTGAGATGAGAATTAATCGCCTTTATCGAATATCTCGTTTGCCCCTCGTTCCGCCATTCTCTTCATAATGGCTCGCAACCCCAACAGATACTTTCGACCCTAACCAACATTTAAAACCATAAACCGACCATGACTAAAAGCAAATTACTGGAAATGAACAACGTAGGCATCGTTGTAGAATCTCTTGACAATGCCATTGCATTTTTTACAGAAATAGGTCTTACACTAGAAGGACGAATGATGGTAGAGGGCGAATGGGCAGGACGAGTTATAGGCCTGGGCAACCAGTCCGTAGAAGTGGCCATGATAGGTTGCAAATAGCCTGTAAATCAGATAGTTTTAAAAAATATAAAACCTCAAAACCTTTAGTTCCTGGCATGACGAGCAATTAATGATTAAGTTTTCACCATATATTACCATTTATGATTTAGAACAAGATTTTAATGGTCTCACCGAGGTCATTTGGACTTTCTCTAAAAACTTAAAAGGGATCAGTACACAAAACCAAAGGTTTAACATTCATATTGTATCTCGCGAAGCAGATCAAAGAATGTGGCTTGAAGGAAGTATTAAGTCTGTTTGGAAATATTTTGATCAGTCAAAGCTAAATTCTAATTCTGATGAAGAGAATAGAAGGGCCTTTTTGGAGCTTATAGCAGACTCATTTTTACTTGCAGCAGACGACTTAAAATGGGATAAATTAGCCATTGAGAGGGCTTATGCCCAAAGCTTGAATGATGGTATTGCATTTTGCTATAGCTCAAAACCACAATTAAATAAAAGCAAAACTGCAAAATCATCATTAAAACTAAAATTGAAAGAAAATAAGGTTCAGCTCTTCGTTGTATTCACTATGCCTGATAAAAATGTAGAGCATGAAATTCTATTAATTGAAACGTTTCAATATCATATTGATGGCTTAAAAACATTCAAAGACCCTCAATGGCTATCAGATGATGAATTTGGGTTTTCTTTCGAAATGGGTATTACACTAAGTGCGTCAATAGAAAGCTTAAGTGCAAAATGGAATCACCATAATTCAAAAATGGAACTGGGTTTTATTAAATCAGTAACTTATGTCACCTTTAATTCTGAAAATGAGCGGATTGAATGGATAAATGGTTAATAACCACTGGATGTCTGATTTTATTTTAAAATTCTGGCCTAAATCAGAGGTGATGGAGGTTAATACCAAGTAAATTGAAAGGGGACATAATGACGCAAAAATCATAGGGACTCCAAAAGATTTTTGTGGTGAGCCAGCATTTGAGGCAGGAGTATTGTAATTGAAAGCACGACAAAATCGTGCTTCCCTTATCATATTGAATGTTATTGAATTTGGTCTCCGCATCTCGTCCACTGATCGGCGGTGTAGCCTGCACAACTGGCAAGACAAGAATTGCCAAATTTCTGACCTGTTGCAATAATACAAACTGGGTCATAAACCATTGGGCATTCATATCCACATGGCTTTGCAGCTGGTTTTGGTTCAAAAACGCCTGAAGCCAATGTTGTTAATACACTTCCTAGTACCAAAGCTGAGGCTACAAAAATTCTAGTTTTTTTCATACGATTAAAGTTTAGGTTAATTAATTGAATCTTAAGGCAGAGCCATTAAGATGGTTTAGAATTTATTATTAAAACATTGCTAATAGCTCAGGAGCAGGCTTTTAACGTTATTAAATGAGTTAATAAGGCCGCACCACACTTAAGCCGAAGCCATACTAATTTAGGAAATGCACTTCCAAACATCAATATTTATGCTTTAAAAAATTATGATTTATCTTATGGTATTATTTGTGTATGATGAATTATTAACAAATAATAGTGAATAATTACCACCATGGTTGGCGTGGTGGTAATATTACGAAACTGCTTACTGATCCAACCTAATCCTTGTTTATAACGAGGATTTGTAGAGCCTAGCATTTGTAATGCGATTATCACTGTTCGTATTCCATAGCTACAGTCCCCTTTCTTTTTTGCAATCGACCAAAAAAGTAACAAAAAAGTCTTTCTTGCTGCAAGGTCTTCCGAGAGCTGGAGTGTTTCATAGATATGACCTGCCACCAAGGACTTGAGATGGGACTGTGTTTCAAAATTCTTTCACCGCACGACTGGGCAGCAAGAGTTGTATGAATGCACACTCAAATTACTATTCATTAAATTCATCTCGACCAAAGGACTAAGCTATTTGGAGTCTACCGAGGGGTGACTTCAAATTATCAATGATAACTAGGGTCTGTGACCCGGTATAAATGCATTCAAATCTTCATCGGTAAGGATATTCTGTTTTTAAAGACTCAACCTAATCCTTGTTTTCAACGAGGATTTGTAGAGCCGAGCATTTGTAATGCGATTATCACTGTCGGTATTCCATAGCTACAGTCCCCTTACTTTTTTGCAATCGACCAAAAAAAGTAACAAAACAGTCTTTCTTGCTGCAAGGTCTTCCGAGAGCTGAAGAATTTCATTGATAGCAACTACCACTAGGGACTTGAGACGAGTCAGTTTTTCAATATTCTTTCACCGCACGACTGGGCAGCAAGAGTTGCTACATCAACCGAGTCACCCTGAGCTCCGTCGAAGGGTAGACGATCAGAATTGGTTCCTTTTTTTCATGGGAGTCACCTCTAGGTTGAACAATTTTCACGTACTCCCACTGATCCTTGTTTCCAACGCAGATTTGTAGTCCTCATCCTGTGCTTTCTATTTCATAGATTCCTCCTAATGTCGAATTGACGGGGGCTATGGCGCTGGGATCATAAATTCTCAGCCTTATAAGCTGTTATCACCAACTAACTCTATAATGTATGAACACAAAAGGGCGCCCTGCAAACCTCGTTTTGCTGTGGGCACCCTTTCCCTTACTACATGTTTACTCTTTTTACTCTATGGCGGTGAACAGGAAGTTGTCCATAGTGATACCATCGCCCCAGGTGCCACCGCAGCAGATTCCTGCTTTTATACCGAAGATCTTTTTGCCTCCGGTGTCAAATTGAATGATACCATTTTTACCATGGGCAGAGCCTGAGCCATTACATTCGGCATCAGTAAAGTTGCCGTCTATGCTAGCATCATCACACCAGGTAGACCAGCCCAGGAACATGCCACTGCTGGGGTCAGAGGCGGGAGCTGTTTCACCCTCTAAAATATAAACCTCTATCCAGGTGCTGTTGAGGTCGTTACCGGTAATCTCTCCGGTAAACTGGTACTTCTTGCCCGCTTCCACTTCAATTACCTGATAAATAAAGCTGTTTACATTGCCACTGGCGGTGAGCTTGAGCTCCCCATCTATGGTCATGGTCACATCATTATCTCCAAATTGCAGGATCTCCCAATTGTCATTGGTTTCAAAATCAGCATTGGCTAATTCATTGACAATGGGAGGAGGAGGAGTAATTGGCAATGCAAAATTGATATATTCATTACTGCCACCATTCCCTTTAGCTATCAAAATCACTTTAAAAACACCACCCTCAGCATAGGTGTGGGCAGGACTTTCCTCTGTTGAGCTAGTGCCATCACCAAAATCCCAGGTATACTCACTGGCATTTTGAGAGGTGTTGGTGAAACGAACGGTTAACGTGTTTTCTTCATCAATGGCAGTAGTGAAACTGCCTTTTGGGTTGGGGCCATCATCATCACTGCAGCTAACTATTGTTACAAGCAGCATGAGTGCTCCAAACCATTGTGCTAATAATCTATTTTTATTCATGATAATTCTTTATTCAGTTTCTTCAATCTCTTCCAATACCGGTACTGATGGATCGTAGCCGTTGTAACCAAAGTTCTGATGGATTTTTCCCTGGCTGTTAGATACGATAGCGTTGATAGGGATAGGCCATAAAACATGGTAAGGGCTCATGGTGTAAGTATCGCCATGTACGGTAACTACGCCTTTATTGTAGAAATCATTCTTTTCCATGATCCTGTCGAACCAGAAGTTATCCTTACCAAAATCGGCCAGATTATAGGATTTACCATTATACGCGGCCTCGCCTGTTTGGGCGAAGATATAGGCTATTCGGCTGAGCTCGGTGTTTCTTGGCTCTTCGTAGTACAGCTCTCTGGCTCTTTCATCCAGTATAGTTCCTATGTTAATATCACCTGCTGTGTAGCTACCGGCTCCTGCACGGTTTCTTACCTTGTTAATATCATCAGCAGCCAGGCCTAATTCGCCTTTCCAGTAGTGAGCCTCCGCTCTTAATAGATAGGTCTCTGCCAGTCGGAACACATACCAGTCTGAGTTACCACCACGCTGAGGTACGTTGATATTATCAGGCACCCAAAGCTTGTAATGAGGCCAGTCGAACCAGTTTCTTATGGTGTCGTTGGTAAGGAGGGTGCCATCTTCAGAATAGAGCTGCAGAGGCTGACCATAATATGGGTCTACTCCTTTTAGGTTCTCATTATTGTAAACCAGATCCTCCATTCTCATCCAGTTGCCTGGAGCATGACGCAGGTCATTTTCATCATCCCAGATAAGGTGGGTGGAATACCAGGTGGCCCGGCATCGGCCAATTCCTCTGCCATACATTTCTGAGAGAGGAATCTCGATTCCACCATTTCCATTCATACCTACATTTCCGTTTGGGGTTCTTATAGCATTAGCACCCGCAATAGAGTAGAATGGTCCTGCATTTCTTATAGTCTGGATGCCCTGAAACAGATCTGTAGTATTACCAATCATATCAGGACGGTCGATCAGCACGTAGAGCACCTCAGAGTTTTCAGGTAAAGACTTGTTTAATGGACGGTGCAAGTCCCAAACCACATTCTTAGAAGCATCAGAGGCGTCTACACCAAATCGCTCTGTCATGAGGGCGTAAGGACCGTCATCTATAGCATGAGAAGCGGCAGCTATGGCTCCATCGAAATCTCCCAGTGCCAGATTAACTTTGGCCAGTAAATGGCTAACAGCTCCTTTGGTCACAGTGCCTCTGTTCACTACGTACGGAACCCACTGCTCAGCAAACTCCAGGTCTTCCTTGATCTTTTGTAGGATTACCTCTCTCTTGGTGGAGTAAAAGTCTAACCTGGGCTCTGTAATTTCCTGAAGGATCAATGGCACATCACCAAACTGATGCACTAATCGGTAATAGCGATAAGCTCTATGCCATAAGGCAGCCGCCAAAATTTCATTTCTTTCCTGCTCATTTTCATACTCGGCATCATCTATCCTTGAAATGACCGTATTAGCATATTTAATGCCTTTGTAGCCTTCGTACCAGTATCTTCCTATACGGTTGTTATTGGTGTTATTTAGCTGAGCATCAGGCTGTATCTGCAAGTTCATGTTCTGTGCTGGCCCCGATTTATCAGTGGTGCCTTCCACAGCTACATCAGAGAATATGAGCTCGGTAACAATAGCTGCCCCATCACCATAAAACTCGGTGTATCGGAGGTTAGCATCGCAGGATACTATGCCTGACCGAAGTCCATCTGGCGTGTTGTAAGTATTCTCAGGTGCATAGAAGGAGAGCGGCTTTGGTTCAAGCCAGTCTTCCTTACAGCCTGCTATGATGATTAGTGCAAACGCAATAATATATATATTCTTCATCTTTAAATATTTCATCGTTGAATGTGCTTTAGAGGGTGAAGTTTAGTCCCAGGGTGTAAGTCCTTGGAATAGGATTGCTTTCCTCAGGGTCGAAATACTCCCAGTCAGGGGCGTATACTGCTACATTTCGCACGTTAAAGAAAGCTTTGAACCTGGTCATGTGAAGTTTCTGAACCAGGGGCTGGGGCAGGGTATAACCCAATGAGATATTATCCAACCTCATAAAGTTCTTAGATCGGTATACACTGAAGTTAGCGCTTCCATTGCTGGAATATAACCTGGCATATTCATTACTAGGGTTTTCAGGAGTCCAGTAGGGATAAACGAAAGAGTTGTTTCTATCCAGGAAACCAGAATTGTTCTTTGCCTGATTGAAAGTGTTGATATGCCCTAGCGAAGAATACAGCATAAAAGACAAATCGAAGTTTTTGTATGAGAAACTATGGTTCCATGACCATCTTACTTTCGGTGTATATTGACCTAAAAATTCCTTGTCATCATTGGTGTACTGAAAGTCTCCATTCTTATCCAGAATCTTAAAGTCACCTGGTTTTACACCATATTTGGCAGCTTCTTCAGCTTCGTTCTCCTGCCATACGCCCAGCACTTTGTAATTCCATACTTCACCTATGGCGCGCCCAATGAACCAGCCATTAGAAATGTCATCTGATTCTTTTTGACCAATCACATTACCTTGATCATCAAGCACGTCCTCCATGTTTCCGTATAAGCTTACAATCTCATTTTTATTGGTAGTAATGTTGAAACCAGTGCTCCAGCTGAAGTCAGATCTTTCTATCACTTTAGCATTGATAGAGAACTCAATTCCTTTGTTCTTTACTTCACCGAGGTTATCCCACACACTGCTAAATCCGAGGATATCCGGAAGACTTCTCGCCACCAATAGATCTTCAGTAGTAGAACTGTAGGCTTCTATGCTACCGCTGATTCTGTTGTTTAGCAAGCCAAAGTCAAGACCAATATTGAATGATGTAGTCTTTTCCCATTTCAGGTTCTGATTGTTCATTCTGTTCACGAAAAGCTGCGTTACCTGAGACACCGTACCATCATCTGGTGAGGCATAAAGGTATTTGCTTGAATTCAGGTCTGATAGGGCCACGTACCTGTCAATATCCCTGTTTCCATTAGAGCCCCAGGAGAAACGTAGCTTACCAAAGTTGAGCCATGAGGGTTTAAGGAATGCCTCTTCGGAGAATATCCAGCCAAACCCTACGGATGAGTTAAGTGCGCGTGGATTTTTCTGTCCAAAGGCCGAATAGCCATCCCTACGAGTGGTGACCGTAAGCAGATATTTGTCTTTAAACGAATAGAAGATTCTACCCATAAGAGCATCACCGGTGCTGTACTCGTCATTAGTGGTAATGTTAGGGGTGGTGCCTGAGCCCAGGTTATGGTAGCCCAGTCTATCATGTGGATCGAACCCGATATTACTCATTTGGCTCGACCATCTTTGGTATTTTTCAGCATTTACTAATCCGGTAAACTCTACATGGTGCTGGCCAAACTGCTTGTTCCATCTCAGGATATTATCAATTTGCCAATAGTATTCCTGATGGTTATATCTTCTTGCCGTACCGCCTCTGGCTGTCCAGTCAGGGTGCTCTACGGAGATATGCTCATAGTCTCTATGCCATTCTAATTTAGGGGTGAAATTGGTCTGAAAGGAGAAGCCAAAAGGCAATTTTAGTTTTGCATAAAGGATATTGTTTAAGGTGTAAAAATCCCTCATCTTATCCGTGTATGTCATGCTTAAAAACGGGTTTCTGGAATTGCCACCAGGATCATCCTGCGGACTGAAACGCAACGAGCCATCATCATTATACTCTGAGCCCCACGGAGATGCCTGAGTAATCTGCCACCAGTCTGCCGGCACCTGACTTTCGTCCCTACGGGCAAACTGTGTGTTAATACCTACAGTGAGATAGTCTGTTACATCCAGGTCTAGCTTCAGGCGTGAACGAAGGGTGGAGAACTTATCTCCGGTGATTATACCTTCGTTATCCATATAACCCAACGACCAGTAGTAGCCTACATCTTTCTTAGAGCCTGAAACGGATATATTATAATCCTGCCTTTTTGCTGCTTGAAATACCTTGTCGTACCAGTTAATACTTTTTCCTGCCTTGTAGTTTTCTATTTCCACAGGCTGTAAACCCAATCTACTGAGCCAAACATCCAGAGGATTACCATTAGCACCGTCGTATGAAAGCCATTGCTCCAGCGAAACATCATCTGGCAAATACCTTGGATCTGAAAACTGATAAGGCTGGCTGTTTACGTTAATGCTTTTCATCACGTCCTGTCTCCAGTTGATAAATCCATCTCCTTGATAAACAGGCATATCCGTAGCCATGGTGGCAACCCCGAAATTGGCATCTACCTGAATAGTGGTGGTTTCTTTTTTAGCCTTTTTAGTTGTAATTACTATCACACCACTAGCGGCCTTGGCACCGTATACCGCTGCTGAGCTGGCATCTTTCAGCACGTCCATGGTGGCGATGTCATTAGGGTTGATATCTGAGAGGTCTCCATAATAAATAACACCGTCTAGCACGATGAGTGGCGAAGTGCTGGCATTTAACGAGTTCTGTCCTCTAATTCGGAAGCTGGCGCCAGTACCTTTGGCCGACGTGGAGTAGCCCACTACGTTCACACCAGCCACGTTACCCCTCAGAATATCTTGAATAGCATTGGGGCTTTCATTTTCCAGCTTTTCAGCATCCAGACTGGCAATAGCACCGGTAAGATCTCGCTTGGTCTGTGTACCATAACCCACAACCACTACCTCTTCAAGGCTGGTCACATCTAAGGATAAGGTAATATCAATGTTCGTTTGCCCGGTGAAAGCTATTTCCTGCGTTTGATAACCAACAAAGGAAATGACCAGTGTGGTGGCATCTTCAGGCACTTGCAGCTGATACCTACCTTCGGCATCAGTGATAGCACCAGTGGTGGTTCCTTTCACGATTATGGTAGCGCCAGGTAATGCTTCTCCGTTTTCATCAGTTACAATACCACTCACAGCTATTTCATCTATCACCTTGGTCTGAGCCTTTTCATTTTTGGCCTGCTTTACATCAATGTAATTATTGATTCTTCGAAAGTTGACCCTGGTTTGTTTAGAGATTTCTACCAGTACATCTTTTACAGAGGCACGCTCTTTATAAAGTGTTACTCTGCCTTCTGCTGCTATGGATTGGTCAAAGCCAAAGGTATATTCTGTCTGACCTTCGATGGTATGCAAAGCTTCTTTCAACTTCACATTCTGAACCTGGATGGTGACATAGGTTTCATCCAAAGGTTTGGTCTGAGCTGCGCCACTACTGGCCAGCACGGCACTAAACAAGGTAAATTGCAGCACCAAAATATAGGCACCGATCCTCATGCAGTGTTTAAAATTGTAGTAAATGTGTTTATTCATGCGTTTAACTTTTAGGATTGTTTTGATTGTAGTTTCTGGCGTAGAGAGGGGCCTAGCCAGTATCCCACAGGTGTTGTTCATTAGTTCGGGTTGTTTTCATCGTAAATAAGTATTTGTTTATGGTTAATGGAGAACCCAAAATTCTGTGTATAACCCATGCGTTGAAGCACGCGCTCCAGACTCTGATTTTTGAATTCAGCGTTGTATTTCCAGTTTTTATGGGTGTAATCTGTAGCTTCTATCTGCACACCGTACCATCGCTGCAATTCGTTAACTACCTCGGTGAAGCTGGCACCCTCGAAGCGGAGAATGTTATCCTTCCACGCGGCCACACCATTACCAGACATGTTGGTCTTTTGGGCTTGCTGCCAGCTGCTGGCAACTGTTAGTTCCTGATAAGGGTTGAGATAATATTTGTTCGTATCTGAGGGCTCCAATGAACTGATAGCCACATGGCCAGTGAGTAGTGATACCCTGGTTTCATGTTCTTCAGGGTAATAACGCACGTTAAAGGAAGTACCCAGTGCGATGGTTTCAATATTGCCTGATTTAACTATAAATGGCCTTTTCTTATCCTCACTTACCTCAAAAAAGGCTTCACCATCTAAATGCAACAGCCTAAGTGTATCTGAGAAGGTGGCAAAATAACTCAAAGTACTGCCGGCATTAAGCCATACAATAGAGCTATCTGAAAGAATTACTCTGGATTTGACTCCTGGAGGATTCTTCTTTACAATAAGCGCCGGTACCACTGTTTGGGAAGGGGAAGATGAGTTTATAAAATAGATAGAACTGCCTAGAGTAAAGCAGAAGATAATGACAGCCGCCACCTTGAGCCATAGAGGTGCGTTTTTTTTGACCGGTGAAATAGCGTCAGAGCCAAAACCTTCACGCATGATCTTATCCTTCATTTCGGCAGCATGAATGTAAGAGGGAGATTCATATTGAGTCCTCATCATGCGGCCCATAGCATCAAACAGTAGCTGGTTGTTGCTATGATTCTGAAGCCAGACTTGCAGCTCCATACTTTCCTGCTGACTGATAACACCAAAAAAGTGTTTGTATAATAGATCATCAATATATGATGGTTCGGCTGATTTATTCATGTGATAAACAGGCGGTTTTCAGCGCCTTTAAATGGATGACGACGAGGAGAGGGAAATCCCGTAATGGAGTTTGAAATATTTTTTCTAATGCTGAAGTAGGCTTACTGCCAGCAGGCTAAATGCTTTGATAATCTGCATTTTATGATCTGATCTTAAGCCAGGATTTTCCAGGTATTTATCAATGACCTTTTTAATATCCAGCAGGGCCAGTTTCAAATGTACTTCTACCGTTCTCACAGAAATGCCCATGATCTCTGCCACCTCTTTGTGTGGCAGTTGATCATCTTTCACCAGCAGGAATACGGCCTTTCGTTTAGGAGGAAGCGCCTCTATACAGTGCTTGATGATTTCATCCAGCTCATTCTGTATCATTTTGGTGAATGGTGTCTGGTGATTAAATACGAAGTATTCTATCTCGTCAGAATCAGCGGCAATCAGTGCAGTACGGCGTTTCTCCTTCTTCAAGTGATCCAGGCACTGATTTTTGATACATGTGAATAAAAAGCTAATGAAATTGTCTTTAACAAAATGCTTCTTCCTGTTCTTCAGCAGCCTGATCAGCACATCAGACACCACATCTTCCGCTGCCTGCATGTCTTTCACATAGAGGTTAGCGTACCTCAAAAGCCTTGTTTGATACTGATCAAAGAAAAGACTGAAAGCCCGCTGATCATTATCAACGGCGATCTTAGTAAGAAGCTGCTGTAGTTGTAGGTCTGCCAAAACTAATAACGGTTTTATCAGCATTATACCAAGTTTATAGATCAGAAAATAGCCTCTAAAGCAGTCCAGCGACAGTTTTGTACGATATTAGACCTTTTGTTGGATGATTGTAGGTGGTTAAAGTGATTGGGAAGGGGGGAACGTGTTAGAAAATTCTCAAACACTTGTTTTCTTTGCCTTAGTTGGTGTTATCACCAACTAAATCACCTGCCTTCAAAATCCTCCTAATCCTTGTTTCCAACGAGGATTTGTAGAGCCTATCATTTGTAATGAGATTATCACTGTTGGTATTTCATAGCTACAGTTCCTTTACTCTTTTGCAATCGACCAAAAAAGTAACAAAAAAGTCTTTCTTGCTGCAAGGTCTTCCGAGAGCTGGAGCATTTTATAGATCGGAACTACCACCAAGGACTTGAGATGGGACTGTTTTTCAATATTTTTTAGTCGCACGACTGGGCAGCAAGAGTTGCATAAACGCAGACTCAAATTGCTATTAATCAAAGTCCTCTCGACGAAAGGAGAGATCTATGTAGTGAGTAGTACCGACCTTTCTTATCCTTCAAATCCATAGATATCTCACTGCCGTTACCAATGACGTAATAAACTAAATAGGTATTTGTTCAAGCTCATAACCTAATTCTTTAGCTGTTTTTATTAGCCACTTTTCTCTATGAAGCTGCATTTTTTCTTCATATGCTTTGATCCCTTTTTCTGTGTAGTCAAGACCTTTTACCATAAGCCGCCAGTAGAGTACTGCCAGTTTTCGTGCTGTGGCTTTAGTCGCTATTCCAGGACCTCTTTTGCTTTTTAATCTGCGCCCAAAAGCACCTAGTGCTATCTTTTTGCTTTCAATTAAACTTTGGGTGGGCAAGTTGCCTAAATATTTGTCCAGCCTTCGGCCTGTACTTTCTGTTTCTGGTTTTGTTTTTCTTGCCGGACTGGTGTTGACCTGGAGATAACCCTAGCCATGAAGTGAAATGTTTCTCGCTTGGCCAATTATAAAGTTCCAGACCTATTTCCGAATACAATTGTAGCCAGGTATAATCGGTAATGCCCGGCAAACACGTAGCATCTTTGCCTGAAAAAATTTTGAGTAGGTGTCCTCCTAAGTGGTCAATATCAGGCTTATTATGCCTAACTGGTTTTCGGTCTTTAACAGACTCTATTTCATTTTTGCTTTGCATATCTGAATCGTAGTTATTGACCCGTTTCATAACTTCCTCTAGTTTATGGTCACATGCCTGTATTTGTTGCTTATAAAATTTATAACCGCTGTATGCCTGTTCCAAAGCAAACAACCCAGCCTCGGTATAATAGCCTGAAAGCGCCTTGAGGACTTGAGATGCCTTTTTTTCTCTAATACTGCTATGGCACAAGGATAAGAGCTTTTGGGCATCACGTTCTCCTGACAGGATGGCTTCTATGATTGCCAGACCACTGGCTCCATGTACCTGACTGAGCACCTCTTTGAGTCGAATATTCATCTCAATTAGTGACTTTTGCATATGATTTACATGCATAGAGGCTGTTCTCAGATGATCTTCTCTCAAGCGCTGGTAAGCACGAACTTCCTTTACTTGAGCATCGGGAACAAAACAGCGATTCAACAAACCATGACTATGGAGTTGCTGAATCCATTGACAGTCCTTTACATCAGTCTTTCGACCTGGTACTTGTCTAGTCTGGCGCCCATCTACTAACCAGACATCTAAACCTGCTGATTCAAGGATCTCATAAAGGATGATCCAGTAAACACCTGTAGCTTCCATAGCCACTGTCTCGATCCCCTCTGATAATAAATAGGAAGATGCCTCTCGAAAACTTTCAGTGAAGGTCTCAAAAACTCGAACATCCTTGTTTTCTAAGGACACAAAAATGTGCTTGGCACCTATATCTATGCCTGCAGCATTTGCTCTCATCTTTTTCATGACTAAAATATTTTAAAAGATAAACAAAGACCTGTAGGATGAAATATTGTACACGACAGACTACCAATCGGACATTCCTAAACAAGGAAGTACCATACTTTGTGACTCCTTTCTATCCAACCATGCTCGAGGACAGGCAAATTGCACTATACGAGGTACGGCTATATTGTACAGGCCACTTCTATCTTAACGTCATTTCGTTTTGTGCGGTTGGGTACCAAATGTTCGGTCTCGATATGACATTCGAAAAAAACCATTTCGCCTTAGTTGGTGTTATCACCAACTAAACCACACACCTTCAAAGACAATAATTCCAGTACTCATCGGTTATAAGCATCGAACTTATTATTACAACCCATGAAATCAACTATTTTCCTGAGCCTGTGTGTTCTATTCATTAGCTTCTCATCTTATTCTCAATCGAAAGAAGCTTATTATTCAAATACCGTTAACGACATCCTCTTTGCTAATTACCGGGTGTTTGAAAACACCAATACTGTTGATTCACTCTTAAAACAATATCCTATTAAAGATAAGGCTGAGTTTAAAGATTTAACTCCTGAGGAAATTGATGCCAAAATAAGTATCAACTGGCATCAGTTTAGGGATGACTTCCTAGCTTCTGTCAACTACGAGGATTACAACTTTACTAAACGTAAGACTTCTATCTATTTCACCTTACATTTTTCTGCTAGCGGCAAGTTAGACTATGTTTTTGTATAACTGGCTTGATGGTTCCAATTTCCTAAAAATGACTGACCATTTCGTGAACTTCACCGCTTCCTATGATTTTTCAGGTTTTCCTCAAGGAGCCTGCTGGTCACAATGTGGCACCATTACGTTGGATACTAAGATGTTGAAGAAGAATGCAGTTGATAGTAACTAGAATGGTTTTACAATGCTGCTGATCAAAAAAAAGGTCATAACGACGGTTCTGACCTTTTTTCTGGTGAATTTACTCCACTGCTATAAATGATACAGTTTTAGATAAGACTTGTAACAATGTGGTTTTATGTTTTCTCGTTTTTTTTGTGATAATTATTTGCCCGCTAATAGTTGAGCGGGGGTGAATAAGGTTTTAAATGAATTATACTTTACCCAAATTGATGAAAATATTTTTCTTAATTGTTTTAGGTATTATTTACAGTAATGTGAATTATGGTCAAAGTCCTGATACTAAAAATGACGCTGTCTTTAATCAACTGCTAAATTATGTGCCTTCACATTTTGACTCTATTCCCACTCACCCCCCTGAAAACAAGCTATTGAAAAGTGTGATGGGGATGAATACCTTAGGAGCTTTCCTGATTTATTGCAGTATAAAGGATGATTTGAAATTATCAGAAAGTGATAATAAGTGGCTACAGGGCCGAATTAAACTTTTTGCTAGTGCTCTTTATAGAGACGGAAAACAAATTCTTCTTAAACCAACAGGCGGCTATGCTGGATGCTCTGAGCAAAGGATTGATACATTGAGATTAAACAATATAGAAATACTTAATTTGTATTTATGTCAAACATGTATCGATTATCATAGAAATGACTTCTTCGTCAATACATTTAATTTAGAAATGTATTCTCTTATGGAGATCAGCCCACCTGATTATAAGACTACTTCGTTTGAGGGGGAATTTATTGGTATTGGTAATAAAAACATTGGAGTAAAACTTATACTAAACAAAAACGGGGAATTTAAATTTTGGATAAATAGAGGGCATGGTTCTGATTTCACCCAAGGCCTGTGGATGAATAAAAACGATACTTTAATTCTGAACTCCAAGGGATTAACGGAAAATGAAAAATTAACTTTTCTGCTATCTAGTGCAGAATGGATAGAATTTAGTGATCTTAAATTTCAATTGAGAAAGGATAAGCTAGTCGGTATAGAGAATAAGAAGATCAAATTAAAGAGTCACTCAAAATAAGCTATGATACTATTTATTGAAGGCATGTTAGATATTAATTTAATACCTGAAATTGAACATATCTTTTAATAAAATTGATGCTAAGGATAGTCATTATAGGAGTTTGTAATGCTACATATTTATGCCAATAATCCTACCAATGGGAATTGAATATAATATTTTATTGTTATTTTGTGCTAAAGGGATTTACTATGAATACGGTACAATTGAGAAAAGAATTGCATGAATATATTGATCAAGCAGATGAGAGGACTCTTAGGTTAGTTCGTGGAGTATTTCAGACAGATCGCGAAGACTTCACTTTACCAGGTGAGCCAATGAGTGAGGAAACCCTAAAGCAAAGAATTAAAGATGCAAAAGCCAGGATAAGCTCAGGCCAATTTACCAGCCATGAAGACCTTGAAAACGAAATGGAAGAATGGTAAAGGATGAACCAAAAAAAGCTAAAAATCATCTGGGATGATGAGGCCAAATTTGCATTAAGGCATATTTACAAGTATCTAAAGAAACGCGAATCAGCAGATGTTGCTAGAAAGGTTAGAAACAAAATAGTCTCAGGTGTCAAAAAACTTAATGTATTCCCTGAGAAATTTGAACAGGAACCTGTTCTCCTTCAGGAGTTAGGGAATTATAGATACAAGGTGATCTGGAGTTATAAGATCATTTATGAAGTAACTAAGGAAGCGGTGTATATCGTGGATATTTTCCATACTAGCAGAAATCCCTCTAATATTAAAGGTCATTGAACTGTCATGAACCAAGCTTAGCCTCTTCCCAAATTCTCTCAAGAAATGACCGAAAAAAAAACACTCAAATCATGATAATCACCATAAAAAAAGCCCGACATATGCCGGGCTTTCGTTATTAATATCAGAGTGGATTAATATCCGTCATTTTGTTTGAAAAGTGTTCCGTTCACATCAAGTGTGGCTTGTGGGATACAGAATACTCTTCTAAATGGTTCTGTTTTAGGCTTGGCTGTGTAGGCCTCATCGAACTTGCCGAAACGGATCATCTGAGGTCTTCTTTGCATTTCCCAGTATAACTCAAAACCCAATTCTTTGTAAAGCTGTGCTTCATCTAAGCTTGTTAATGCTTCACCAGCTACGCTGCCATAAAGGGCTTCTCTGGTTCTGCTGGTACGTAGCATGTTTACATCTGCCAGTGCGTTGGTATTGTCACCTTTTCTGAAATAGGCCTCAGCCCTCATGATGTAGATTCCACCTAATCTGTAGATGGGCACATCTACACGGCTGCTACCGTTACCGTTCATAGGATCATGCTCAAACTTGAAGATTCTTGCTCCTCTGTTGATCTGATTTTGAGCGAAGATAGACTCGCTAGGGGTGTCAAAGTCAAGCTCAGGAGTAAAGTCCATAGGAGTACCAGAGCTTTTTTCCATTACCAAGGCAGATACTTTTATTCTGCCATCCTCGGTCATTATAAAATTACCTTTTTCTAAAACAGGGCCATATTGCTGACCGTATAGAATGCCACTGTTAAAGTGAAACCATACGTTAGAGCTGTTTGGCACTACATCTTCTGCAGGTACACTTACATCTGTACCGTCATTCATAAACCAGGTGCCATCTCCATACTGATACTTTCTAGAGAAGCGAGGATCATCATGATTACCGTCCCAGCTGTGGAAGAACTCAGGAGTTGTACAAGCAGCATTAGTACCTCTGTTTCCTGGCGAAGGGCGTTGATTTCTAGCCATGTTTACATAGCCTAAATCGTTGTCTCCAGATCTTGCACCTTCTATCTTTTGTACCACAGTGAAGATCATTTCAGAGCCACCAGAGTTATTGATAGAGAAGTTCTCGAAGAAGTTGCTAGCCAGGTTAAACTTTCCAGAATCGATAAGCTTAGAAGTATACTCAATTACCATATCCATGTCTGACTTACCAGCAGTTAATGAGGCTTCGTTGAAGTTAAACTCAGAAGCAGCATTGAATCTGTCTTTGAAAACAGCACGGTTCAAATACATCTGAGCTAAGAATCCATAAGCAGCCTCTTTTGTAAACCTACCATCATGGGTTGATTTTTCTCCTAATGAAGCCAAATCAGGGATTAAAGACTCTACTTCCTGAATCAACAAATCGATATCATCAGCGCCCTTTAGAGCTACTACTGCCTCATTTTCCATAGCCGGAGCCTGGTTAAAAAGGTCTAGCATAGTATAGGTGTAGAATGCTTTCAAAGCCTTAGCCTCAGCCAGGAATAATGATTTATCAGCAAAATCGCTGTTTTCTACAGTTTCAATAGCGGTGAGAGATCTTGCAATGCCGTTGTTAAGTCTGTTCCAGTTGCCTAAAACCACTTCGTTATAAGGAGTCCAGGTAAACTCGTGGAATGCTCTCCATTTACCGCCGTCACCCCAGTCACTACCACGGGTTGGTAACAAAGCGATGTCAGAAGTATACTCCTGCATAGCGATCATACCACTATTATCTACAAATGTACCATCACCAAGTCTGTCATAAGCAGCGGCAAGTGTTCTTTCAGGGTTAGTAACACTGTTGTCTATTAGCACTTCATCCAGTACTTCTTCATTTAAATCTGTACAGCTGGAGAAGAACATACCAGCAGCCATAAGGGCTACAGTGGTCTTTTTAAATATATTGTTAGTTTTCATGGTCAATTAGAATTTAACATTTACGCCTAAAATGAATGTTCTGGCAGTAGGGTAGCTGGTGTAATCTATACCGATAGACTGGTTGCCACCTGTGGCCTTAGGGCTGTTAATTAATGGATCATAACCACTGTAATTAGTGATTGTGAATAGGTTCGTTCCTGTTACGTAAAGGTTCACACCATGTAACCAGTTGATATTAGCTGTTTTAAAATTGTAGCCTAATCTAGCAGTGTTTAATCTGAAGAAATCAGACTTTTCAAGGTAATATGAACTGGCGGTAGGTGAGTTAGCCGGATTAGCACCAGACTCATAGTAGTCTGTAGCTACGTTACGATCAGATGCTAAGTTGTTGATGTTGATTGCATTAAGCGCAGTGTTGTTGAATAAATAACCTCCTGCCTGGCCGATGAAAGCTAAAGACAAATCGAAGTTTTTATATCTCATCTGGCTATTCAAGCCGTAAGTAACCTTAGGTAATGCACCATCATAGATGAAATTATCCTGGCTGTTAATGCTGCCATCATTGTTTCTGTCAGTGATAACGTCAAAGCCATTTTCATCAAAACCAGCGTGCTCAGACAAGTAGAAAGAACCAGCAGAGTGGCCATTAGTGAAGATGTTAGCCTGCACACCAGACATACCCGGACCAGACACTTTACCTGAAAGGATGTATGAAACCGGAAGGTCTTTTATTTCATTATGAATAGCTGCTCCATTAACATCTAAGTTCCATGAGAAATTATCTGTTTTCACAATGGTAGAACCTAAAGTCAATTCAAAACCAGTGTTAACAATCTTTCCGTCCATGTTTACCCATACATCTTCTGAGGGGCTAAGCACTGGTGAAGGAATGTTAAGGATGGCATCGGTTGTGGCTTTGTTAAAGAAGTCGAATGTACCGTAAAGCTTCTCGTTGAATAAAGTGAAATCTAAACCAACGTTAAACTGAGTTACCACTTCCCATTTCAAATCAGGGTTAGGCGTTCTTAAAATAGTTACACCGTTTACTAAATCAAGATTGTCATACAGATAGTATCCTTCAGATCCTGAAAGTGCATAGCTCTCCTGAGTGATCTTGTTCTGAACTTCCTGATTACCAGTTTGTCCCCAGCTAGCTCTAAGTTTCAGGTTGTTTACTTTATTCGTGTTGCTTAAGAAATCCTCTTTGGTAAGGTTCCAACCTAAGGCAAATGAAGGGAAGTAACCATACTTGTTGTTTGATCCAAATCTGGTAGAACCATCCGCTCTCATTGAAGCAGTAACCATGTACTTACCATTGTAAGCGTAGTTAATTCTACCGAAGTAAGACTGCAATTCATTCTCCTGAGCAAAACCAGAAATGTTGATCAAGGAATTACTTGGAGTAGGGTTGTTCTCAGGCTTTACACCTTCACCTTTAGGCGATAAATTGTCAAAACCGAAGGTAGTTCCCGAACGCTCAAACTTCTGATATGAGAAACCAGCTAACACATCTAATTTGTGAGTAGTGTTCAGCAGGCTGTAAGTTAAATAGTGCTCAATAAGGCTGTTAGTAGTCTCAAAATCACTCTGCACATACATACCATTAGGGCTTCTGTCAGTAAGGTTAGGGTAGATGGTAGTGTTTCTTTCAGACGTAGATCTGTCTACACCCACGTTCATCTTATAGGTTAAACCGTCAATGATTCTGAATGATAACTGAGCATTACCCAGCACTCTTACCGTACGGGTTTCATCCTCATAAATGCTAAGCAAATAAGCCGGATTATAGTGAGCATTCATGTTAAAGTTAGTGTACTCACCATCAGCATCTTTCAAAGGCCAGGTAGGGTTTGCCATCAAAGTATGGATGATCAATTGACCGTCAGATCCACCATCATCACTGGTAGGCACACCATGGTCTGTGGTTTCAGAGGCTGTTAAGTTTACTTGTAAGTTTAATCTTTCATCATCGAAGAATGACTCTGAAGCATTGATTCTACCTGTAGTACGCTGGAAATCACTTTGTTTCACAATACCTTCCTGATCTATGTTGCTAAGAGAAACATAATAGTTGCCAGACTCAGTAGCTTTGGCGAAAGATAGAGAGTTGTTATAAGTAACACCTGTTCTGTAGATCTCATCTTGCCAGTCAGTATTGCCGCCATGATCAAAAGCAGGATCTTCTATAGCATTTCTGTATTCAGAAGCACTTAATACATCAAGCTTGTTGGCCACGTTAGAGAAACCCATAGAAGACTCAAAGTTTAATGTAGGCTCACCAATGTTACCTTTTTTAGTAGTGATGATAACCACACCATTAGAACCTCTGGCTCCATAGATAGCGGCAGCAGATGCATCTTTCAATACGTTGATAGACTCAATGTCGCTGGTGTTTAGGAAGTTTAATGGGTTCTTGGCATTAGAAGAACCGAAACCTACGTTAGTACCACCAGGGCTTACATTATCATTAGCCAAAGGCACGCCGTCTACCACGAATAAAGGTGTGCTACCACTTCTGATAGATCCTACACCTCTAATAGTAACATCGATGCCTGCACCTGGCTCACCGCTGGAGTTAACCACACGTACACCAGCAACCTTACCCTGCAATAAATTATCAGGAGAAAGGTTGATGCCTTGCTTAAAGTCAGCTCTATCCAGCTTAGTTAATGATCCGGTAACATCAGCTTTGGTTTGATTACCGTAACCAATTACCAAAACTTCATTTAGTTGAGAAGCATCTAGTTCCAGCTGCACATCTATAGGCGTTGTAGAAGCCGCTAGCTGCTCTGGTTTGTAACCAATATAAGAAACCTGGATAGAAGCCCCAGATTTTACCTGGATGGTGAATTTACCGTCGAAATCAGTGATAACTCCGTTATTAGTGCCAACCTCTAGTACAGTAGCCCCTGGAAGGGGAGATCCCGTTTCATCTTTTACGGTTCCTGTTACTGTTTGCTTGTTAGACTGAAAATATGTGGCAGCAATTGTATTGCTCTCTTTGTGCAGATTTCCTTCTGCCTGGGCTTGCCCTACCGTAACGGAAAGGGCTATAGTGGCCAGAAAAGCTATGTTTTCCAGCTTTAAATAAGTATCTTTAAAGTTCATCAATTTAAGTGTTAGTGAAGTAATGCTTAAAGGTTAACCGTGGTTGTTGCAGCAACTGCGGTTTCTTTTTTGGGTGTTAGGATCGTATTAGTTCTCTATCATATCTCGTATTTAGGTTCTACAGTTATGTCAGTTTAAGCTTTGGGCTAAAGCGTTTTAGCTTATTGACGCTTATTCCTCTTATTTATTAGGTAAAATAAGAAGTACGTTTGCTTGCTCTCTTAATTTTGGCGCTAAGCTAGTAGAATCTTTTTCACATGGCCAGAATAGGAATGTTACAATATCATTAAGGAAATATTAACACCCATTCACAGGGTTATTATTCCTGTAATATTTCTATAATAAATTTAACTTATAAGTAATGAGAGGCCAGCGGCTTAGGCTGCTTAACATCTCGATAATCTTTAATTGATTAAATCATTACATTAAAATTGTGGTTGTTTTTTACGGCCGAAACAACTTTGCTGTCCTTTCTACTTACCTAAAATAAACATGAAGCGACTAGCATATATTCCATTAATAATCAGTGTATTATCTTGTGCATCACCCGTTGACAAAAAGATCAATGAGGTGCAAATCATTGGGTCTCACAACAGCTATAAGCAAGCCATAGAACCTAATTTGTATGCTTATCTGGAAGAAAAAGATACTACCGACGGCATTCAGACTTTAGAATATACCC
Source organism: Fulvivirga ligni (assembly GCF_021389935.1). Lineage (NCBI taxonomy): Bacteria > Pseudomonadati > Bacteroidota > Cytophagia > Cytophagales > Fulvivirgaceae > Fulvivirga > Fulvivirga ligni. The sequence goes on along the minus strand of NZ_CP089979.1, from coordinate 4,098,046 downwards.
ATATTCCTATTCCTGAGCAGCTTAGCATGGGGCTTAGAAATCTGGAGATTGATGTTTATATAGATACGGAAGGTGGCAGATATGCACATCCTAAAGGTCTGGACCTGGTGGATGGTGATAGTAATTATGACCCGGAGGGAAAAATGCTGAAGCCTGGTTTTAAAATGCTGCATGTATTAGACATTGATTTTAGAACTTCATATTATACTTTAAAAGACTGTTTGGAGGCAATGAAATCATGGTCAGAGCAACATCCTGATCATTCGCCTGTATTTATTACACTGGAGCCTAAAGATGGAGAAACTAACCGATGGGGAACTACTCCAGAGCCTTATACAGCGGCTGCTTTCGATGAACTGGATCGTGAACTCATCAGTGGGTTAGGAGAGGAGCACCTGATTACTCCGGATATGGTTCGTGGTGACCATGAAACCTTAGAGCAAGCTGTGTTAGCTGGCAATTGGCCAAGTGCTTCTGAAGGACGAGGCAGGTTCATGTTCATACTTGATAATAATGGATCTAAGAGAGAGTTGTACAAACAAGACCATCCTAATCTTGAAAGTAGAGTTCTATTTATAAATGCCCCTCAAGGTACTCCAGAGGCCGCGGCTATGATTATTAATGATCCGCATGATGCCAGCATACCAGAATTGGTCAAGCAGGGTTACATCATCAGAACCCGGGCCGACGCTGGCACCAAGCAGGCTAGAGATAATGACTACTCAGATTTCGAAGCCGCTAAGCAATCAGGTGCACATATCATCACTACAGACTATTATGTGCCTAGTACTTTATTCAAATCTGAATATCATGTGTCTTTCGAAGGCGATACTTTTGAAAGGGAAAATCCGATTTTGAAGTAGCGTACCTAATAGATTATAAAACTGTTATAAATTTCACAGAATCAGGGCCTTTTCCGCCTTTCTATACCCAGATGTTACCTAGTATAAAGCATTTGTAACAAATCAGAATATCGACAGAAGCTTAAAATAATACATTTACAATCGATTGAAATACTTATAAAGTCCACATAGGGAAAGAGTTGAATAGCTCTACTCTTACTCTTTAGACTTTCTGTATTTCGGAATTGATTGCAACTTATTTTATCGCTTTTGTCGAATGCTAAAACTACTTACTCAACCCAACCTACTACTTTACTTTTCCCTTATTCTCCTTATAACATCATGCAGCTCTCGGCTGGATGGTAATGGCTCTAAAGGTCCGGAGAATAGACAAAAGTCAATAGCCTATTTTGATTCCTTCAACTATATCGGCAATGATGATTTTTATAATGACAATCCGCTGCCGGGCAATGACTACTTCTATAATCCCATTTTACCAGGATGGTATTCAGACCCAAGTGTATGCGCTAATGGTGATGATTATTTTCTGGTAACATCTACCTTTTCTTACTTTCCGGGTGTACCTATTTTCCATAGTAAAGATCTGGTGAACTGGAAGCAGATCGGTCATGTGCTTAATAGACCATCGCAATTACCGCTAGATGGACAACGGACCAGTCAGGGTATTTTTGCGCCAGCCATCAGCTACAATCCGAATAATCAAACCTATTACATGATTACCACTAACATAGCCAAGGGCAATTTCTTTGTGAAGACGAAGGATCCGTTTGGTGAGTGGTCAGAGCCGATATGGCTTCCTGAGGTGAAGGGCATTGATCCCTCGTTTTTCTTTGATGATGATGGTAAGGCCTACATCGTGAATAACGATGAGCCTGAGGAAGGCTCTACTTATGATGGTCACAGAGCCATAAGAGTTCAGCAGTTTGACGTAGAAGCGGAAAAGACATTTGGTCTCAGAAAAGTACTGATCAATGGTGGTGTTGATATCTCTGAAAAACCGGTTTGGATTGAAGGACCGCACTTGTATAAGATCAAAGGCCAATATTTTCTGATGTGCGCTGAGGGTGGTACCTCAGTGAATCATAGAGAAGTGATCTTTAAAGGAGATAGTCCCATGGGAACTTTCACACCTTGGGATCAAAACCCCATTCTTACCCAAAAGCATTTAAATCCCTCCAGAAATAAGCCGATTACCTGTGCCGGGCATGCTGATTTAGTGCAAAAGCCCAACGGAGAATGGTGGTCCGTGTTTTTAGGCTGCCGGCCAATCAATAATGAGTTTGAAAATCTGGGCAGAGAGACTTTTCTAATGCCTGTAAAGTGGAGTGACGATGGCTATCCGTACATCACCAGAGATAATGAAGAAGTGCCCAGAGTAGTGCAGATGAATGGTCTCCAAAGAGCTGAAAAGCCAGTATTTGGTAACTTCAATCGATTAGAATCATTTGATAATCAGGAGCTTAATCAAGAATGGTTCACCATGAGAGGTAGAGCTTTAGATTATTATTCTCTAACAGATAATCCTGGCTATTTAGCTTTGAAATGTGCGCCGGTAGCATCTACAGAAAAAGAAGGAATTACCCTTTATAGCACGAAGAATTCAACACCATAAGTTTGAAGTCAATTCTACCATTCACTTTGAACCGGCCACAGCAGCTGACGCCGCTGGTCTGCTGCTCTATAAGGATGAAAAGCACCAGTATTTCCTCGCTATTCATGGTACTGACAGTCAAATGAGGGTATCTCTACAGAAGATCTCAGAAAACGGAACAGAGGAAATAGAGCGTAAACCACTGCCTTCCGGAAATTATAAGATAGACCTGAAGGTTACTTCTGATGGCACCAATTTTAACTTTTACTGCAGCACTGATGGCGAAAAATGGGAGACCATTGCTGAAAATATCAGTGCCCAATATTTATCAACGGCTAATTCATTTGGCTTTACCGGAACTACGGTAGGCATGTACGCCACCAACAGGCTTTGATCTGATGGTGGAGCTTTAAAGCATTACTTACTTGAAACATAAACCTTAACAACCATGAATAACCTTAACCAAAACACCCTAAACCATTACCCACAATTGAGGCCGGGCTAGCAGCTCTGCAACTTCACCTTAACGAAATGTTGAATAATTAACTCAATTTGTATGAAAGCAATTTTATCTAAACCATGCTGCAAGGTGGGTTTGCTGATGATGAGCTTGCTATGTTTTCTCCTTCACTCTACTACTTATGGAAAACACAGCGACAACAATCTCAGCAGTAAAGGCCCAACTGATTACAGCTACAATACCTCAAACGCTACTTTAAAGACATTACTTTATCAAAGTGAGAGAACAGTAACAGGACAGGTTACTTCAGCCGATGGCTCGGAAGGAATACCCGGCGTAACGGTGCTTTTGAAGGGCACAGGCAGAGGAACTACCACAGATATTGATGGCAAGTACAGCATCAAAATCAATTCAAACGAAGCTGTGCTACTGTTTAGTTTCGTGGGCTTTGCTACTCAGGAGGTACCCGTAAATGCCAGGTCTCAAATTAATGTTAGCCTGAAAGAGGATATCACTTCATTGGAAGAAGTAGTAATTATAGGCTACGGAGAACAGAAAAAAGAGAGCGTGGTGGCCGCTATTACCCAAACTGATAGCAAGGCGCTGGAGCGCACTGGAGGTGTATCCAGTGTAGGAGCTGCTCTTACAGGTAACGTACCCGGAGTGATCACTACCGCCAGTACAGGGATGCCTGGAGAGGAAGATCCACTCATTTACATCCGTGGGGTGAGCACCATGAATAATGCTACACCACTGATTCTGGTAGATGGAGTGGAAAGGCCAATGTCCAGCGTAGCCATAAGTTCTATTGAAAGCATATCTGTGTTGAAAGATGCCTCAGCCACAGCAGTTTACGGTGTCCGGGGAGCTAATGGAGTTATCCTCATCACTACTAAACGTGGTAAAGAAGGTAAGGCCACCATCCGTGCCCGTGTAAACAGCACTGTAAAAGTGCCCTCCAAGCTGCCCGGTAAATATGATGCCTACGATGCCTTAAAGGTTAGAAATGAGGTGATAGAATATGAGCTGGCCATGAGTCCATCCAGCTGGAATGAATATTTACCTCAGGCCATAATTGATAAATACCGTAATCCTGCTAATCAAGAAGAAATGGAAAGGTATCCTAACGTGGATTGGGCCAATACGCTCTTTAAAGATTATGCCATGTCATACAATGCCAGCTTAAATATAAGTGGCGGGACCGAATTCGTTAAATATTTTGCTGGTGCAGATTTTCAGCGAGAAGGTGATCTTTTCAGACAGTTTGATAATAACAGGGGCTACGATCCTGGATATGGATTTAACAGGCTAAATGTACGCTCTAACTTGGATTTTCAACTTACCAACTCCACCAAACTCAGTGTAGGACTGGCAGGGTCGTACGGCGTAAAAAAAGAGCCCGTGGGGGGCGACCGGAGCAGAATATGGTATGTGGATCGCAGCTTATAGTAATGCTCCGGATGCCTTCCTTCCACAATATGCTGATGGAAGCTGGGGCTATTATGCGCCGAATCAGGGTAAAGCAGAAAACTCAGTGAGAACGCTGGCTATCAGCGGCGTGCAGTATAGAACAACCACTCGTTTAAATACCAATTTCACTTTAGATCAGGACCTGGAGAAGTTGGTCAAAGGCCTGAATTTCAGGGCCACAATCGCCTTAGATAATTCATTTCTGGAAGGTGACCGTGGCGTAAACGACCTCTATAATGATAATCAGCAAAAATGGATTGATCCGGTAACAGGATTGGAAACCTATAAAAACAGTTACGATAATAATAATCGCTTTGATTTTCAGGAAGGTATAAAATGGACTTCCGCACCGGGAACAGTATTGGATTATGCTTCTTATCGCAAGCTATTCTACCAGTTTCAGCTGAACTATAAAGTAAATCTGGCTGATAGACATGATGTTACTGCCATGGCTCTATTCAACAGAAATGAAAATGCCACTGGAAGTGAAATACCGCATTATAGAGAAGACTGGGTGTTCAGAACTACCTATGCTTTCGATAATAAGTATATGCTGGAGTACAATGGAGCCTATAACGGATCTGAGAAATTCAGTAAAGAAAACCGTTTTGCTTTCTTCTCATCTGGGGGACTAGGCTGGATCATTTCGAAAGAATCTTTTATGGAGTCAATACCATATTTGGACTTACTAAAACTGAGGGCCTCATACGGTGAAATAGGAGATGATAATGTGAACGGCAGATGGCTGTATTTAGACCAATGGTCGTACGGTGGCCAGGCCCGATTAGGATTGTCAGGTGAGGCTGCTCCGCAGAGTCCTTATGTGTATTATAGAGAAGCTTCCGTGGGTAATGATCAGGTGCAGTGGGAGAAAGTGAAGAAGGTCAATTTCGGATTTGACTATGGCTTTTTCAATGGCTTTTTAGAAGGTAATGTTGATTTTTTCAAAGACACCCGAACCGATGTTCTGATTACTGACAGGGCCATACCTTCTTATTTCGGAACCGCCGCTCCGGTAGCCAACTTAGGTAAGGTAGAAAACAAAGGATATGAAATAGAAGTACGACTTAACCATCAGTTTGGACAAAACTTGAGGTTATGGTCTAATTTCAACCTCACTCACGCTAAAAACAAGATTTTGGCTGCCGATGATGCTCAGTTATTACCAGACTACCAAAAAAGAGCCGGTAAGCAAATTGGTCAGGCCTATTCTTATGTACGCAATGGCTATTACAACTCGTGGGATGAAGTATATGGCAGCACTCAGCATAACACTAATGATAATCAGAAACTTCCAGGTAATTATAACATTGTCGATTATAACGGCGATGGCATCATAGACTCTTATGATAATATTCCTTATGGCTTTTCAGGTGCACCGCAAAACACCTACCATGCCACTTTAGGCTTCCAATGGAAAGGATTAAGTGGTTTTGTACAGTTTTATGGAGTGAATAACGTTACTCGCCAGGTGGTACTTACCAGCTTAAGTTCTCAAAATCATGTGGTGTATGATGAAGGCAGCTACTGGTCTAGAGATAACACCAATCCTGATGCACCTATGCCCAGGTGGCTATCTACACCTAGTGAATACAATAGAGCCAATCAGTACATGTTTGATGGTTCTTATGTGAGACTGAAAAATGCGGAACTGGCCTATACATTTAACGCCATTTCATCTCCCTGGATAGGGAAGCTAGGTTTTGAGTCATTACGCCTCTACATGAATGGTAACAACCTGTGGTTATGGACGGATATGCCTGATGATCGTGAATCTAACTTCGCCGGTACAGGCTGGGCATCTCAGGGAGCTTACCCTACGGTGAAAAGATATAACCTCGGTCTTAATCTCACTTTCTAAACCTACTAATCATGAATAAACTCATAACAGCTATACAGAGATGCAGTATTATTTTATGCTCACTTTTCATCATGACAGCATGTGAAGATTATTTGGATAAAACCGATGAGAGCATTATTTCTGAAGATGAAGCCTTTAAAAATTTCAATAATTTTCAAGGATATACTGAAGAGCTATACCACTGCATTCCGGACTTTACTAATGCTTATTGGACTAACTCCTGGAATTGGGGGGATGATGAGATCCAATCTACGGCTCGCAATTTCCATTTTGTATGTAAAATAGACGATGGAAACTTCTGGGGTTGGCAGTCAGAATTTGACGGCTGGGGTGCTGGTTGGATGAACCACCCTAATGCTGCTACTGATGATGATCGCTTCAATAAAGACCTCTGGAATATGGGCTGGTATGGCATAAGAAAGGCCAACCTCGGCCTTGCCAATATGGAGAAAATGACCGATGCCACCCTAGAGGAAAGAAATCTTGTAAAGGGTCAGCTTCTGTTCTTCCGAGCCTGGTTTCACTTTCAGTTTATGCAGTATTTTGGTGGCCTGCCTTATATAGATATGGTGATACCAAGCTCTGGCGAAAGCATGGCTATGGAGCGGCTAAGTTATCAGGCTTGTGCCGAAAAAGCAGCGCAGGATTTCAGAGAAGCAGCCGATCTTTTACCTACCGATTGGGATTTAACCACGGTTGGAGCCAATACTCTTGGTAAAAATGATCTACGTATTAATAAGATTATGGCTCTAGGGTACCTTGGTAAAAACTTACTCTGGGCTGGAAGTCCTCTGATGAATCAGGAATCTACCGGGAGCAGTACTTACAATGCTGACCTCTGTAAGAGAGCAGCAGATGCTTTTGCTGAGCTACTTCAATTATGCGAAAACGGTGAAGCACCTTATGCCCTGTTACCCTTTGAAGATTATCACGAGAACTTCTATACCACAGGGCAGGGATGGCAGATACCCGGCGGCTCTGAGGCTATATTCAGAGGCCCTTACTATGGTGCCAATGGTTCTAACTGGGGTACCAGTAAACAATATCAGCCGGCTCCTGTGCTGGCAGATGGAGATGTGAAATTCTTACCTACAGCCAACTACGTGGATAATTACGGCATGGCCAATGGCCTTCCCATCCAGGATATCACCCAGGCCGATGCTGAATCGGGCTATGACCCTGAATATCCCTGGAAAGACCGTGATCCCCGGTTTTATAATGACATAGTGTATGACGGAGTGAAGTGTGTCAAAGGTTCTATGCCGGAAGATGTGGCTGGAGATCGTTATGCTAATCTCTATTCTGGCGGCAGCTATAGAAACATAGGTACAGGAAGTCGTACGGGCTACTTGCTTTATAAATTCATTCCGATTACGGCCAATAAATACGATGACGGCTATGGCTGGGGAAACAATCTTAACATCCACATTCCATGGATGCGATTGTCAGATGTATATCTCATGTATGCAGAGGCAGCAGCCCAGGGCTACGGTTCATCGGCGGGCCAATCTCCAGGATATGCCAGAACTGCCGTAGATGCCATCAATGCAGTGAGAGATAGGGCAGGAGTAGGCCATGTGGCCGCTAAATTCCTGGGTTCTTTGGATGATTTTATGGGCGAAGTAAGACGAGAAAGAGCCGTGGAGCTCGCCTTTGAGAGGCACAGATTTAATGATTTAAGAAGGTGGTTGTTGCTGATCGAGAAGCCTTACACCCTTAAAAAATCAGTTGAGTTTGATAGGGCAAGCGTCATCAATACGGATGATCCCTCACAGAACAGGGTAATGAACATTCGGGAAGAAGTGATCCTGGAGAGAAATTTCAGCAGCAAGCATTATTGGCTTCCGCTGAAGAATTCTGATGTCAACCTTTACGCCGAGTTTCCTCAAAACCCGGGATGGTAAGCAGTACTATGATAAATGCAAAGACAATGAAGAAGATAAATATAAAGATCGGTATCACTGTGCTGCTCATGATTTTACCCATGCTGCTCATAGCTCAAAATACTGAAATGATCAACGTACAAGGAAAGGTGCAAAGTGCTAATGGTGAGGCAGTTCAGGGTGCTATCGTGGCCAGTGTTGCTGATAGCACACAGACACTAACAGATAGTGAAGGTGCTTTCAGTTTGAAAGCCTCAGCCAGCAACGAAATAACCATCACTGCTTTCGGTTTCATAACCCAAAGCTTTACTGCCTCTGCCAGTCCTCAGAATATATCTATGGAAGCAGATGCTGATGCCCAACCGGTTCAGATTGCCTATAGAAAAGTAAATGATGATGAATTATCCGGAGGCGTGGCAGTGGTGAATCTCTCAGAAATTATGGAAGAGAACTACATTACTTATCCTCTGGATGGTATTGAAGCATTTACTGGCGGATTCGCAGCAGGAAATATCTGGGGGTTGAATGACAATCTGATACTCATAGATGGTGTTCCAAGAGATGTGGGAAGTATAATGCCTACGGAAATAGATCAGATCACCTTCTTAAAAGGTGTTTCTGCTGTGGCTCTGTATGGAAGTCGTGGTGCCAAAGGTGTGATTTCCATTACCACCAAGCATGGCAAAGTGCATAAGCAGAAAGTTAGCGTAAGAGCCAATACAGGTATTTATACCCCAAAAAGATATCCAAAATATCTCGGTTCTGCTGAATATATGACCCTCTATAATGAAGCCAGAACCAATGATGGTCTAGACCCACTTTACAGTGATGAAGACATTTATAATCATGCTACGGGCGATAATCCGTATCGTTATCCTGATGTAGATTATTACTCACCTGAATACGTGAAAGATAGCTATAACAGGCATGATGCCACCATGGAGATTTCTGGTGGTAACGAGCTGGCGCGCTATTATACTAACGTTGGTTTCTGGACGGCCGGGTCGTTATTGAATTTTGGAGAAGCAGCTGATAATCAGACTCAAAGATTCAATCTGAGAGGTAATGTTGATATTAACTTAAGTGATTATATCACCTGCGGAATAGGTGCTTCGGCCATCTACTACAATGGTAGAGGGGCCAACGCCAACTATTGGGGCAGCGCCGCTACCATGAGGCCTAACAGATTTGCGCCTTTAATCCCCATCAGTATGATAGAAACTACTGATGAGATTACTTTACAGCAGGTAGCCAATAGTAACTATGTGATTGATGGTCAGTATTTGCTGGGCGGCTCCCAATTGGATCAAACCAATGCTTTTGCCAGCACCTACGCAGGAGGTTACAACAAGTATAATAGCAGACAGTTTCAGTTCAATACAAGCATTAATGCTGACCTTAGAAACTTGCTGGACGGGCTGAGCTTTAATACCAATTTTGGTGTTGACTATCAAACATCCTACAATCAGTCTTACAACTATAATTATGCTGTTTATCAGCCGGTTTGGAATAACTATGCAGGTTATGATCAGATCAGTAGCCTAATAAAATATGGAGAGGATTCTAAGTCTGGAGTGCAGAATATTAGTGATAGCTGGTACGCACAAACGGTGTCATTTTCAGGTCAGTTTAATTACTTAAAAAATATAGGAAACCGACATCATTTATCGGCTAACCTGATTGCTGCGGGCTTTCAGCAGTCATTTTCTGAAGAATATCATAGAACCAGCAATGTGAACCTGGGCCTACATCTTGGCTATGACTTTAAGGGTAAGTATTTCATAGATTTCAATGGAGCTCTCATTCATTCAGCCAAACTACCAGACGGTGAAAGAAAGGCCTTCTCACCCGCTGCTACTCTGGGCTGGCTGATTAGCGAGGAAGATTTTATGGATGGTGTAGCATTTATAGATCATTTGAAGCTATCAGTATCAGGAGGTGTTTTACATACTGATCTGGATATTGATGGATACTATCTTTATAAGAGTATTTATACCCAAACAGATGGCGCCTGGTACAGCTGGAGAGATGGTGCGCTCAACCGCACTACAGATGCCAGAAGAGGTGAAAACCCTGATCTTACATTCGCTAAAAGAAAGGAAATGAGCTTAGGCCTGGAGGCATCGCTACTAAAAAGGGTAATCACATTTAATGGATCATTCTTTATAAGTGAAATTACCGGAAATGTAGTAGAAGCATCGGTGCTTTATCCGAGCTACTTCAATACAGGATGGCCAGTTTCTTCATTCACGCCAGTGGTCAATTATAATAATGACAGACGTACTGGAGTAGACTTTAATATCAATTTAAATCAAAACGTTGGACCTGTAAGCCTGTCGTGGGGTGTTTCTGGCTTGTACCTGAATACTAAAGCCACCAAAAGAGCGGAGCTTTTTGAGGATGATTACCAGTATAGAGAAGGTAAGCCTTTAGACGCTATTTATGGGCTGGAAAATCAGGGGTTTTATAAAGATCAAGCAGATATTGAGAACTCGCCAGAGTCAGTATTCGGACAGGTATCACCGGGAGATATCAAATACAAAGACCAAAACGGTGACGGTGTCATCGATAATAAAGATGAAGTCTATCTGGGTAAAGCCGGATGGAGCGGAAGTCCATTGAACTTCGGAGTTCATCTATCAGCGCGCTGGAGAAATTTGACGCTCTTCGCATTGGCCACTGGCAGGTTTGGAGCTAAAGCCATGAAAAACAACTCCTATTTCTGGGTAGATGGTGAAGACAAATATTCTGAAGTGGTACGTGATCGCTGGACTGAAGAGACCAGCAACGCGGCTACTTATCCCAGGTTAACCACGCTAAATAGTAGCAATAACTTCAGGTCTTCTGACTTCTGGCTTTACAGCACTAACCGATTTGATCTGGCCAAAGTGCAGCTGAGCTATCAGCTGCCAGCAGGTATTCTGGGTAAATCTATGCTTAAAGAATTAGGTGTGTATATCAGCGGAGCTAACCTGCTCACACTGTCACCAGAGCGCGAGATCCTGGAGATGAATGTCGGCGGTGCACCCCAAACAAGATTCTATAATCTGGGTATCAAAGCCCTCTTTTAGTCAACGCTAACTTTGAACCGAAATGAAGAATAAACTCATAATATTAATCGCTGCTGTACTTATCCTATCAGGTTGCGATGACCTGTTTGAACCAGCCCTGGAGAACAACCGCGGTCTGGATGATATGTATCAGGAAGCTGAATATGCTCAGGGCATCTTGCTCAATGGTTACGCCAGAGTACCTACTAACGGGTGGTCATTTAATGATGTGGCCACTGATGATGCTGTCACCAATCAAAATGGCAATGATTACAGAGAGATCGCTACAGGTCAGTGGGCTGCTAATTTCAATCCGCTGAGCCAGTGGACCAATGCCAAATCAGGCATTCAGTACATGAACATCTTCCTGGCTGAGGTAGATAAAGTGGCTTGGGCTGAAAATGAAGAAGTAAGCGAGATGTTTAAAGACAGGTTAAAAGGTGAGGCTTACGGACTGCGGGCTATGTTCATGTACTACCTGTTGCAATCTCATGCCGGCTGGGGTTCCAATGGCGAGTTACTTGGTGTGCCCATCATCCTTGATCCTGAAACACCACAATCTGATTTTAATAAGAGCAGGGATACCTTTGAAGCTTGTATGCAACAGATATACAGTGATTTAGCTAAAGCAGAAGAGCTGTTGCCTTTAGATTACGAAGAGGTGGGTGATGTTAATGACATTCCCACTCAGTATGAAAATCTTGACAATTATAACCGTGTATTTGGTGAATATGCCAGATTAAGGATGACGGGCCGAATAGCTAAAGCCATAAGGGCACAGGCTGCTTTGCTGGCAGCAAGCCCCGCATACAGTGCTGGCAATAGCACCACCTGGCAAGAGGCTGCCAGCTATGCAAGAGAGGTCTTGAGCTTAAATAACGGTGTAGGAGGTATAGCCCCAACGGGTCACACCTGGTATGCTAATGCTGCCGAGATCAACGGACTTGCCTCAGGCGTGAACCCGCCAGAGATATTGTGGCGCAGCGATGTGGCAGAGAGCAACACTTTGGAACAACAGCATTTTCCGCCTACGCTCTATGGTGATGGCATGCTTAATCCCACTCAAAATCTTGTGGATGCCTTTCCTATGGCCAATGGTTATCCTATAAATGAGGCGTCAAGCGGCTATGATCCAGCCGCACCATATATAGATAGAGATCCAAGATTAAGACTTTATGTATTAGTGAACGGAGCCACTGCAGGACCAGGAGCCGTCACCATTAACACATCAGCAGATGGTACTACTAATGATGCGCTCAATCGCGTAGAAACCTCTACCAGAACCGGCTATTACCTGCGCAAATTACTACGCCAGGATGTTAACCTTAATCCTACCACCACCAACACGCAGAAACATTATAAAGCAAGAATAAGGTACACTGAGATCTATCTCGCATATGCCGAAGCGGCTAATGAGGCCTGGGGACCAATGGGAGCTGGAGATTATGGCTTTTCTGCTTATGATGTGATTGCCGCCATAAGACAGCGAGCAGGAATCAGTCAGCCAGATAATTACCTCGAGTCTATTAAAGGCGATCAAGCCGCCATGCGTGAGCTTATTCGAAATGAGCGTAGGCTGGAACTATGTTTTGAAGGCTTCCGCTTCTGGGATCTCAGGAGGTGGGACGAAAGCCTTACCGAAACAGCCCTTGGAGTAAGAATCGAAGGCAGTGATTTTGAAACTATCACAGTGGAAGATCGACTATATCAAGACTATATGCACTATGGTCCGGTGCCATACAGTGAAATATTAAAGTTTGATGCTTTAGTACAAAACAGCGGGTGGTAATTCATGATGTTATCTGATTTAAATACAGAAAAGATGAAAAATAACTTTATAAAAATATTCCTTCTTGTACTCATGGCAGGTGCATCTTCATGTGATAATAATGAATGGGAGTTTCCTGATTATGAGTATCAAAGCATATACTTTGCTTATCAATATCCGGTCAGGACCATTACCCTGGGTGAAGATATTTTCGATACCTCACTGGATAACCAGCACAAATGTATGATCATGGCTACCACTGGTGGTGTCTATGATAATGATGGTGATGTTACCATAGACATAGCGGTAGATAACACACTTTGTGACAACTTGCTTTTTGAAGAAGCTGGGGATGATGTTATTCCAATGCCTGCTTCTTATTATGAGCTTGCCGCTGATCACATCATTATTCCCAAAGGGCAGCTGTCAGGAGGGTTAGAAGTACAGCTTACTGATGCCTTTTTTGCTGATCCTATGGCACTTAGTAATAACTATGTCATCCCGCTGGTAATGACCAATGTGTTACAGGCAGACACTATCTTATCAGGTGTTTCGGTAGTAGAAAAGCCAAACAGAACAGTTCCCACAGATTGGAGTGTTCAGCCCAAAGATTACATTCTTTATGCGGTGAAATATGTGAACCCCTGGCATGGAAACTACCTCAGAAGGGGTGAAGATGTGATAGAAAGGGATAATGAAACAGCAGAAACCGTGGTCCGTCACAAAGAGTACGTAGAATATGACGAAGTGAAGAAGTTGACCACCACCTCCCTTAACCAGGCTCAGTTGCCATTGGTATTTAAAAACACAACGGGTGAAAATGTAAATATTGACTTGCTATTGTCTTTTGATGAAGATGGCAACTGTAGTGTAAGCACCAATTCGTCCACTTTCTCTGCTTCTGGCAGCGGCAAGTTTGTGCAAGACGGCGAGAAAAATAGCTGGGGTGAAAAGGACAGAGATGCCATTTACCTGAGCTACGAGATTGACTTCAATGATATGCAGGTGTCCAGCACTGACACCTTAGTGTTGAGAGACCGAGCCGTAACTTTTGAGACATATATGCCTGTAAATAAATGATTTACTACAGCCTAGATATTAATTAATATGAAATTTAAATATAGAAATATTGTATGTGGCTCATTGATATTTGTCAGCATGGCCTGTGCAGATAATGATCCATTGGATTTTGATGTAGATAAGCCTGAAAGCATAGCCCAGCAAGAGGTGATAGATGCTTATAACCCTTTAAAGGAATATGTAGGCAGAGATGAGAATCCTCATTTTAAGCTTGGGGCCGGTGTGTCATTAGGAGAATATAATGATCAGGGCGTAATGTATCGCCTGGTGAATAATAATTTTGATGAAATCACTATTGGCTATGCCATGAAACACGGTGCTATTGTGCAGAATGACGGACACCTGGATTTAACAGGAGTGAAGAAGTTAGTAGAATTGTCGGCTGCCAATGATGTATCTATCTACGGACATACATTATGCTGGCATTCAAACCAAAATGCCGAATTCCTAAACAGCACCATAGCTCCGGTAGTAATCCCTGGTGATGGTGGACCAACCTGGGAAGAGGTGACCAGTAATGATTTTGAAAGTGATGATGCCTCTAATTACCTGGGTAACAGCAATGCAGTAATGAGCTTTACTGCTGATGGTGAGGGCGCTAATAGCACAGGCCGGGCCTTAAAAGTGACCAATGCTGAGGTCCGACCCAATGATTGGGATTGCCAGCTGTTTATCACCTTTTCGCCCGAAACGGTGGTGGGCGAGCGGTACACCTTCAGTATGGATATTAAATCAGATGCTCCGGCTACCTTTCCTACGCAAGCGCATACCGTGCCTTATGCTTATAAACATTGGAATTTCTTTGGTTCACTAAGTTCTACCACCGAATGGACCACTTACACCAGTGAGATTACCATAGCTGATAACACTTCAGGCGTCACAACCATAGCCTTCAATCTGGGTGCTACGGCCACTAACTATTACTTTGATAACATGAAGTTGACCAGGTACAATGAAGAAGGAGGGGTGCTAATAGAAGAAAAGACACCAGAAGAAAAACGTGATACACTTACCTATGAGCTAGAGCGCTGGATTGCTGGAGTTATGGAAGTAACTAAGAGTAACACCAAAGCCTGGGACGTAGTAAACGAGCCCATGGATGATGGTAATCCGTACGAGTTAAAAACAGGCATTGGCCGTGACGACTTACCTGCTGACAACTTCTTCTGGCAAGACTATCTGGGTAAAGATTATGCAGTCGAAGCATTCAGATTAGCCCGCAAATACGGTAATGAGGGCGACATATTGTTTATCAATGACTATAACCTTGAATACAATTTAGATAAATGTAGAGGTATAATAGAATATATTAAATACATTGAAAATCAGGGAGTTGTGGTTGATGGTATTGGTACTCAAATGCACATTGGTCTGGATTCTAATAAGGATAATATAGCTGAGATGTTCAAGCTACTGGCTGCTACTGGTAAGATGATTAAGGTTTCTGAATTAGATGTGAGGCTTCGCACCTCAGATCCCTCATGGGAGCTACTGCAAGAGCAGGCCGCCATGTATAAATATGTAGTCGATATGTATAACCAATATATTCCACCTGCACAGAGGTATGGCATAACCGTGTGGGGCATTACCGATAGCCCGGAAGATAGTTATTGGCTACCTGGTGAAAGCCAAAGTCTATGGACACTGGATTATGAAAGAAAGCCTGCCTATGCCGGGTTTGCCGATGGCTTGCAGGAATTAAAATAAACAGTAAGGTTAATTAAGAGTGGCATCTCCGGGTGCTGCTCTACCTTAATCTACCACAATGCATATAGTTACTAATGCGATTTTATTCTAGGAAAGTTATTTCATAAATAACAAGTGTATTATTTACACTTTATATATATTTATAGAATAACGTTTTAAACTCATGAATCGCTACACCTATACCTTTCTTATTGCTGCTCTGTGTCTAATTTTTGATAGCCTTTCGGCCCAAAATAGGACTGAGCTGTTCCCTCTTTCCGATGTTCAATTATTAGATGGCCCTTTCAAACATGCCCAAGATCTTAACGTTAAGACTTTACTTGAATATGATGTCGATCGGCTGCTGCATCCCTTTTTAGAAGAGGCAGGTCTAAAACCTAAGGCCGCTGGTTTTGAAAACTGGTCGGGTCTGGATGGCCATGTGGGTGGGCATTACCTTTCTGCCATGGCTATCCATTATGCATCTACCGATAATGAAGCATGCCTTCAGCGAATGAATTATATGCTGGATGAGCTGGAGCGCTGTCAGAAGCAAAATGCTATATCACATCCGGAATGGGGCAAAGGTTATGTTGGGGGAGTGCCTAATAGTGAAGGCATATGGTCAAGGGTGAAAAAAGGAGAGGTAGCAGCGGTTTGGGATTACTGGGTGCCTTGGTATAATGTTCATAAGATATATGCCGGCCTTAGAGATGCCTGGTTTTATGGCAAAAGTGAAAAGGCCAAGGTTGTGTTTCTTCAACTCTGTGATTGGGGCATAGCCCTGACAGAAAACCTCTCTGATGAGGACATGGAGCGCATGCTGGCCAACGAGCATGGAGGCATGAATGAATCATACGCTGATGCCTATGCCATCACCGGCGATAAGAAATATCTCACAGCGGCCAGGCGGTTTTCTCATAAAATGCTGCTTAATGCCATGGCTGAAGGTAAGGATAACTTAGACAACCTTCATGCAAATACCCAAGTGCCAAAAGTGGTTGGCTTTCAGCGTATTGCTCAGGAATCTGGCGACGAAAAATATGCTGCTGCAAGTGAGTTCTTTTGGAAAGATGTAACAGGCGAACGCAGCATTGCCATTGGCGGTAATAGCCGAAGAGAGTTCTTTCCCCCAGCTTCCAATACTATCGATTTCATTAATATGGTAGAAGGGCCTGAATCATGTAACACCAATAACATGCTGAAGCTCACCAAAGATCTCTATGAGAGCGATCATCAGGTGAAATATGTAGATTTCTATGAGCGAGCCTTATATAACCATATACTTTCCACTCAGCATCCTGTTCATGGCGGTTATGTGTATTTTACGTCCGCAAGACCCAGACATTACCGGGTTTATTCGGCTCCTAATCAAGCCATGTGGTGCTGTGTAGGTACAGGTATGGAGAATCACGGCAAGTACGGCGAATTTATCTATGCTCATCAGGATAACAAGCTCTTTATCAATCTTTTCATTGCTTCTGAATTATCCTGGAAGGAAAAAGGCATTACTTTAAAACAAGAAACCAGTTTCCCAGATCAAGAAACCACAACCCTGACCATCACCAAAGGATCAGCTGACTTTGATATGCAGATTAGATATCCAAGTTGGGTCAGTGATGGCCAAATTCAAGTGGTCGTGAATGGAAAAACAATTGCTGTAAAGGCTAAACCAGGTCACTTTATAAGCATAGCCAGGAAGTGGAAGAAGGGTGATCAGGTAAAGCTGACTTTACCCATGCACACCACAATGGAACCGTTAATAAACCTGCCAGATTATGTTGCCTTTCTTCATGGACCTATTGTGCTGGGCGCCAAAACTGGTTCAGAGGATTTAGCCGGTCTGGTAGCCGGTGCTGGTAGGTGGGAGCATATCGCTCATGGCGAGCAGCTGCCAGTAACAGAGGCTCCGATCATTGTGGAAGATGACAAAAGTGGAGTTGTAAATGAAATAAAGCCTGTGCAAGGTGCTGATTTAGAGTTTACTACGGCCAATTTGAACCTTGCCAATGTGTCGTCAGCACTAACGCTGGAGCCATTTTTCAGAATTCACGACTCTCGCTATATGATGTATTGGATGGTCACCTCAAAAGAAGGATATACCGCCATGCAGGACTCCCTGGCTGTATTGGAAGCAGAACGATTAGCCCTGGAAAAAAGAACATTGGATATGATAATACCAGGCCAGCAGCAGCCGGAAGTTGATCATGGTTTAAAAACTGAAAACTCAGAAAAAGGTGTTCACCTGGATCAGTTCTGGAGAGACGCCAAAAATGGTGGCTATTTCAGCTATGAGCTAGATACACAAGGAGAAACGGCTCTAGCTTTAAGGGTACTTTATTGGGGAAATGAAAGAGGTGAAAGGCATTTTGATATTCTCATTGACAATGAAAAACTGGCCAGTGAGGATCTGTCAGCTAAATGGAATGCAGAAGAATTTAAACCGGTAGAATACCGGATTCCAGCGGGCATGTTAGAGGGTAAAAAACGCATTACTGTGAAATTTAAAGCCGATAAAAATGCCGTAGCAGGTGGCGTATTTGGCGTAAGACTGGTGAGGCAGGACAAAGGCTAATTTAAAAATCAACTCATGAAAACTAAACCTAATCAAAAATGCCTGTGGCTTCTATGCCTGGCGTTGTCTATATCAGTGACCACTAAGGCGCAGAAAATGCATAGCGATAATGGTGACGGTACTTTCACCAACCCGGTGATAGCCTCAGACTTTCCTGACCCGGATGTGATTAGAGTAGGAGATACCTATTACATGGTTTCCACCACAATGTTTATTTTTCCGGGTGTCAGTATAATTCAATCAAAAGACCTTGTGAATTGGGAATATTGTAGCAATGCGGTACCCAGATTTGAAGAAAGCCCATGCTACGACCTTGACAGCTGCAGCCGCTACGCTCACGGTCAGTGGGCCACCAGCTTGAAATATCATAATGGAAAGTTCCATCTTCTATTTATCACGCTGGATGAAGGCGGCTATCATCTTACTGCTGATAAAGCTGAAGGTCCATGGAAAATGGAAAAACTACCCAAAGGCTTTTATGATCCAGGCCTTTTCTATGATGATAATGGTAAAATCTATGTTGCACATGGTTATGGCGATGTGAAAATTACTGAGGTAGACGAGAACCTCAGGGCCATTAGCAAAGATTCATTAGTTTTCAAAGGAAATATCAGAGGTGGACTGGAGGGCTCTCATGTATATAAACTCAACGGCTATTATTACTTATACGCCACTTATGGCGGTCGGGATGGTATTCAGGTGGCGCTGCGCTCAAAGAACATCTGGGGGCCTTATGAGCAAAAAGTAGTCATTAAAGATCTTAATCCCGGACCCACTTTTGGGGTGCATCAGGGCGCTCTGATTCAGACGCAAACCGGAGAATGGTGGACCATGCTATTTGTGGATAGTGGCCCGCTGGGTCGGTTCCCTTCGCTGCAACCTGTAACCTGGGTAGATGGCTGGCCCATGGTGGGCGAAAACGGCCGCGGAGTGATCACTTACCGAAAGCCTGATGTTGGAAAGACCTATCCTGCAAAAACTTTTCCCACTTCATCAGACTTTGATCAGGCTGAGTTGGGGATGCAGTGGGGCTGGAATCATAATCCTGATGATAGCAAGTGGTCATTAAAAGAACGTAAAGGCCATTTAAGACTGCACACGGCCAGCATTACCACTGATCTTAAAATGGCCAGGAATAGCTTGACTCAAAGAACCTGGGCCTATTATTCTGACACCATTCCAAGCACTGCAATTACCAAACTAGATGTCAGTAAAATGGCAGATGGAGATGTAGCCGGACTGGCTATTTTTCAAGATCCATACGCTTATGTGGCGGTGAGAAAAACAGGGAAAATGTATGAGTTAGTCATGATGAATAATGGAGAGATTATTGAAACCATCCCTCTCAAGAATGAAATCGTTTACCTCATGGCTCAGCCGGATTTCGGCAGTGGAAAAGCCTCTTTTGCTTACAGTTTCGATAATCAGAGCTTTACTAAAATTGGAAATGATCAAAATATGCAGTTCAAGCTCAATATATTCACTGGCAACAAGTACATGCTCTTCAACTATGCTACTAAAAGCCAGGGCGGTTATGTAGATATTGACTGGTTTAAAGTGGATCCCACCATTGGTTATATCCCTGAAAAAGGGGAGACATTAAAGCTTTAGCCATTATGATCAATAGGAATAAAAGCTTAATCATGGCCTTCGGCTTACTGCTCTTACTCATCATAGTCGGGTTCGATGTGATGAAGGAAAAAGAGAAATCTACTGTTTATTTAAAGGATGCCCTGCAAGACAAGTTTTATATAGGAACGGCCTTAAATACTGACCAGATCATGGGCAGAGATACTGCTGCCATGCAGGTGGTGAAGCACCATTTTAACGCCATAGTAGCTGAAAACTGCATGAAAAGCGCCAATATCCAACCTCGGGAGGGCGTGTTTAATTTCAATTTCTCTGATCGTTTTGTAGCCTTCGGTGAGGCTCAGAACATGTTTATTAACGGCCATACACTGATATGGCATTCACAGGCACCAAAATGGTTTTTTACTGATCAGAACGGTAATGATGTTTCTCGGGACGTACTGATCCAACGCATGAAAGATCATATAACCACCGTAGTAGGCCGATATAAAGGACGCGTTCATACCTGGGATGTAGTGAATGAAGCTATTTTGGATGATGGCTCATTTCGAAGGAGTAAATTCTATGAGATAATCGGTGAAGAATTCATCTCATTGGCCTTTCAGTTTGCTCATGAAGCCGACCCTCAGGCCAGGCTTTATTATAATGACTATTCTATGTCCAACCCTGGCAAGCGAGCAGGTGTGGTGGCGCTGGTCAAAAAGTTGATGGCAGCTGGCATTCCTATCGATGGCGTAGGCATGCAAGCACATATTGGTCTGGATCATCCTTCATTGTTGGATTTTGAGCAAAGCCTGCAGGCATTTGCAGATCTTGGCGTAAAGGTGAGTATCACGGAATTGGATCTTACCGTGCTTCCATCAACATGGAAAAACAGGGGAGCAGAGGTTTCAGATCAATATGAATATCAAAAACAAATGAATCCATATGCTGAGCAGCTACCAGACTCGATCAGTAAAAGCTTTCACGAGCGTTATGAAGCCTTTTTTAAGCTATTTCTGAAGCACCAACAACACATAGAACGCGTAACACTATGGGGCGTGAATGATGGCCATTCATGGAGAAATAACTGGCCAGTAAGAGGACGTACAGACTATCCATTACTCTTTGATCGTCAAAACCATGCAAAGCCTATTGTTCTGTCCATTATTCAAATTGCCAATCCATAATTATGCACACGTTAAGATATATTCTGCTGTCCATATTCATTAGTATTTCTTTTCTCATACAGGCGCAAAAGGCAGAAGTAAAAAGTCCTGATGACAAACTCAAAGTAGATGTTGAATTAAAGCAAGGAAACCTATTCTACAAAGTATGGTACACTGATCATTTAGTGCTGGAAGAATCTCGTTTAGGTCTGAAAACCAATCTGGTTAACTATGCCGAAAACCTGAGTTGGGAAGGAGAAGAACTTAATAACTTGGATTACACTTATCAGCAAGAGAAGATCAAGAGGTATGATAATCATTATCAGGCAAATCAACTGATTTGTAAGCTCAAAAACAGTGATCAAAGGCCTATACATATCATTTTCCAGGTCAGTAATCATAATATTGCTTTCCGTTATTTTCTGCCCCATACAGAAGATCCTGTAGCACTGGTGGTAGAGGAAGAATTGACAAGCTTCAACTTCTTGCCTGAGGCTAAAGGCTATTTATCGGCCCAGTCTAAACCAATGGTAGGTTGGCAGCGCACCAAGCCTAGTTATGAAGAACCATATCAAGTAGGTCAAGACATAAATACAGTTTCACCAAATGGCAATGGCTACACCTTTCCGGCACTCTTTCAATCCGGTAGTGAATGGATTTTAATCTCAGAAACAGGAGTAAGGAGCCTCTATTGCGGATCGCACCTCAGTGATCCTGATGATGAAGGGAATTATCAAATAGCCTTTCCTAACGTTGGTGAAAATAATGGTTTTGGAAGCACTGGTGCCGCCATAGGCCTTCCGGCATATACGCCCTGGCGAACCATCACCGTAGGACAAAGCTTAAAGCCTATTGTTGAAACTACCATCCCTTACGATGTTGTGGAGCCGCTATACGAACCCTCCCAGAAATATGAATATGGTAAGGGCACCTGGAGCTGGATCATGTGGCAGGATGGAAGTATCAACTATGAAGACCAGAAGAAGTATATAGACCTCTCTGCCAGCCTGGGCTATGAATATGTTTTAATAGATAACTGGTGGGACAAATATATTGGCTATGATAGAATGGAAGAGCTTATCCAATATGCTGACTCTAAGCATGTTTCAGTTTTCCTCTGGTATAACTCTAACGGCGCCTGGAGTGATGCTCCACAAACGCCGAAACATAAAATGAAAACGTCCATTGCCAGAAAAAAAGAGATGAAATGGCTGCAGGAGCAAGGTGTTAAAGGCATTAAGGTGGATTTCTTTGGTGGCGATAAACAGGAGACCATGAGGCTATATGAAGATATCCTTTCAGATGCCAATGATTATGGATTGATGGTAGTATTTCATGGTGCCACCTTGCCCAGGGGCTGGGAGCGGATGTACTCTAACTATGTAGGTAGTGAGGCAGTTTTAGCTTCTGAAAATCTGATGTTTAGTCAGGCATTTAATGATATTGAAGCTTTGAATGCCACGCTTTACCCATTTATCAGAAATGCAGTGGCCAGTATGGAATTTGGTGGGGTAGTGCTCAATAAAAGGTATAATAAAACCAATGATGGAGGTAATTACCGAAGAACTACTGATGCTTTTCAGCTGGCCACCGCGGTTTTATATCAAAATCCGGTTCAGTTTTTTGCGCTGGCTCCTAACAATCTGGAGGATGCCCCAGGATTTGCCATTGATTTTATGAAAGAAGTGCCTACCACCTGGGATGAAACTTTGCTTTTAGATGGCAGCCCGGGTAAATATTGTGTTATGGGCAGAAGAAGTAACAATAAATGGTATATCTGCGGTGTAAATGCTCAAAAAGAAGCTATTAATTTAAAACTTCACTTTCCCATGTTGGCCGGAAGTGAGGTGGAGTTTTATGGTGATGATAAGCAAGGATACAGCTATCATAAGTCAGTTCAGGTGAAAAAGGATGGACTTTTGAAATTTACCATTCAGCCTCAGGGAGGTTTGATCTTTAAACAACATTAGAAATTTAGAGGCTGTCTCAAAATAGAAATGATGTTCCTTTTGAGACAGCCTCCAGGCTAAATTATTGCTTCAAAAGCCTCCAGGATTTTACCTGATCCTGAGATTTTAACTTCACAATATAAATTCCTCTCTGTAAGTGAGATATGTCTATCTCATGAGCACCTGACGGCAATATTATTTGCTTTATCATTGCTCCATTCAAATCATAAATCTGAAGATCACTATTCAGGTCTTGCTGTCCGGATACTTTTACATGCAGTACGTTACTGGCCGGATTTGGAAACAGCTCAGATTCACCTATTAGCCCAGAGGTATTCTCAGAGGCCTTCTTCGCCAAAGCATTACTACTTCCAAAGCTGATGTAGCCATTGCAATGCAACCACTCACTATAACTACCACCACAAGAGCTGTTTTGCCAAACCCCCGTATTAGTAGCTTGATTTTCAGCCTGCAGTGTACTGTTATTTACCTGTATATAATCTATTCGAGCGTCTCTGCCAGTGCCGTCATTATCAAACTGTACTCTGATTTCACCTGATGCTGTAGTAGAGGTGGTATAGGTCTGTAGAGAGGTAGATAGAGTCCAATTGGCCACCACCTGATTATTCACTAGCAGGTTAATGTGCTCTGTGCCTGCCGTGCCCACTGCTCTTACACTAATGCTTGTTCCGCTAGATCCACCGCTGTAGGTTATAGTACCATTACAGTGCAGCCATTCGCTATAGCTGCCACCGCAAGAGCTGTTCTGGTACACGCCCGTGTTGGAGCTCTGATCTTCTGACTGTCGGGTGGTGCCGTTTACCTGAATATAGTCTACCTGCACATCTCTTCCGCTGCCATCATTGTCAAACTGTACCGATACGGTGCCTGTGGCGTTAGTGGTGGCTGTATAATTCTGCATGGAGGTGCCTAGTGTAAACGAGCCAACAATGGTATTATTCACCCTTACATTGATATGTTCGCTGCCGGCGGTACCCCTGGCTCTTACAGTAATGGTTTCAGAGCCGCCACCACCAGTGTTATCATTTACATAGTTCATAAGCCACTGTAATGCCGGCCTTTGTGTACCTCCCTGAGTGATGAGCCATGCTTCTGATTCCCACATGGTACCTTGAATGTAGCCCCATAGTGTGACACCAGCTACGTTAGGGTTTTCCCAGAAAATAGGAAATTTCTGCTGATAGCGCTGCAATTGTTGTGAGTCAGTACCTCTCATATCCAATTCTGATACATAAATAGGCAAACCAGCATTGTCAAGGATACCTAGCACTTGGTTCATTGTACCGGTAGATACATTATCCATGTTGAAGGAATGACATTGAATACCAATACCATCAATTAAACCTCTGGCATTCAGCAGATTTACTATCTGCATATAGTTGTTGGCTTCAGTAGGATTACTGATGATCCCATATTCATTCAACAGTAGTTTACATCCGCTAGGAGCATATTGACGGGCCAGCTGAAAGGAAGTGATTACCCAGTCCCAGCCAGTGGATCCGCTGCCGCCAAGAGCATTTCTGTAACCGGCCGGAGCATGCAGAGGCTCGTTCACCACATCAATATAGTCGGTACCAGGATAGCGCTGAAAATAGTCTCGAATCCATTCTTCTACTTCAGCGCGCTGGTCGCTCTGAGATAAGCCTCCGATCCATGAAGGTGCCTGACTACCCCAAACCAGCGTATGGCCCTTAAAAGGCAATCCATTTTGGTTAGCAAAGTTGTAGGCATTATCCAGGGCTCCCCAATTATAGTTGTCTCTACTGGGTTCTGCGCTGCCCCATTTGCCTGAGTTTTCTGGTGTTACCTGATTCCAAAACTGTGTGAAATTAGAAGGCGCGCTGTTCTGGTAGATGTTACCTAAAAACTTCTGGGCTCTCGTATTTGTAAATGAAATAGTAATTAAAAATAAAGGCAATAAGACCTTGATATATAGCTGATTATAAGTTTTCATAAGTTGTAAATTTAAGTTTAAAGATGAGTTGGATGAGCAATCAGTAATTACGGATAATGCCCAGGTCATAAGGTATCTGATAATAGTCTCCATAGTTGCCGCTAGGTACACCCTGAATGATCATTTGGCACCTGTTCAGGTCGTTAACCTCAAGTAGCTCATTGCTGCCCGCACGGATTACTTCTACATGGGACACCTCATCTGTCCAATGGTCAGATAGATAGTTAAGGTCATTGCGATGGGCCCATTCTTCTGATACTTTGGTCCAGCTGCCACTCAGGCTAGAGGCTCGCCATAACTCCTGATGGCGGGCTATATCTTCCACCACCATGTAAAACTGACTGTCAGCCAGGTTTTTATAGACATGAGGGGCCTCAAATGTATTAGTAGCCACGGTGGTAGGAGAAGACCAGTTATAGGGGAAGTCTGCTATGCTGGTGCTCCTTCTTTTAATACTTCGCGAGCCGTCCTGAGCGGAATAGAAGCAGTAGACTCGGCTGCCGTCAGAAATTACCCAGAAGTCGATGCCATCTGAAAAGCCCATAGATCTGACCGCTGTCCAGCCAGATGGATTGCCTACATCGGTATTTGTGGAAAACGATGCGCCAACACCACTTTGGTAAATGAGAAACCACTTGCCCTTGGCACCAAACCAAAAAACCTGAGGAGCACAGAAGTAGCCACCACCGTTGATGGCACTTAAAAAGTTGTGACTGGAGTTGGCTAAACCAGCCAAAGAGGTGGCTGAGGCATATCCGGTACGCCAGTAGCTGTTATCCCTGCCGGTATAGAATAGGTGATAACGGCCTCCTGAATAGACTATACTGGGATCCTTCACGGCTATATCATCAAAAGCGCCGCTGGGTCCGTCAAAGAACACTCTGGATTCCACATTCCAACTGGGGTTAGGGTTGACAGCTCCGCCACCACCTCCTGAACCCGGTGTGCTACCGAAGCTTATGCTGCCATTGCAATGTAGCCACTCGCTCTTGGAACCACCACAACTGCCGTTTTGCCATACGCCGGTATTATGGCTGCGGTCTTCGGCCTGTCGCCAGTCACCATCTACAGATAAATAGTCGATTTGCACATCTCTGCCGCTGGCATCATTATCAAATTGAACAATGATATCACCCTCGAGCTCGCTGGAAAACCAGTAGTCAGCCATGGCAGTAGAGGTAAGGGTAACACTGGAAACAGTCTGATTGCCAATTTTGAAGTTGATATTGGCCAGACCATCGGTACTACGTGCCCGAAGCCGGTAAGGTGTTACAGCCGCCTGCTGTACATCGCTCTCTACACTTTTAAGTGTGAGATCACTCTGGCAGCCTGCGAGGAGCAGGCCGGCACTCAGTAATAGCATTAGTTTACATTTCATAAGGTTTAAAAATTTAGATTGAACATATCCCAAATTAGTGGACCCAATGATGCTTATACCGAAGAGATGATACTATGAATACAACAGATGATGCATTATTTTATATTTAACAATCGATTGCGTAAATGATCATTTAAATATGAGCTCATGTTTGCCTTTTGCTGATAATGTCTGGTAGTGAGAAGGGGAGAGGCCGTATTTTTCTTTGAAACATTTGCTGAAATACCAGGGAGAATCAAAGCCTACCATATAGGCTACCTCAGAAATATGGTAAGTATCATCATTTAAATAATCCAAAGACCTATTTAACCTGACATTGCGAATGTATTGCGTGGCGGATTCTCCAGTATGAGCCTTTATTTTCCGGTATAACTGACTTCTGTTCATATTCATTTTACTAGCTAATTCAGCTACACTCAGTTTACCATCAAGTATGCCCTGCTCTATGTTTTCGTTCACCATTTTGAAGAACGCTAGTTTTCTTTCCGATGATGTAACTGACTCATTGTGAGAAGATTCCAGCATTATTTGATTCACCTTCAAAAAGTGAATAGTCTCTCGGTTTTTATGAAGATCCTCCTTCCTGTTCTTTCTTCCCAGGGACCGCAAGAGCCCTTTAATAAACAAAGTAAACCGATAGAAAATAAGAGGAGTGAATAGAACACCCAACAATATTGAAAGGCCATAGATGCCCTTAAATGTAAAGCCAAGCCAGCACAAAGTAGCGTATATTACATAGTCCATCACGTTTAGGTTGAGGTGTGATTAAGCATGAGCGCTTATTCTAAGTTATCCAATTTTAGAGTGGAATAAATGCAATGAAACCCATTATGCAAGCCAATGTTACCTAGCGAAAAGTAATTGTTACAGGGTTAGATATATAATTTTATGTTGGAATGGTTAGATTAGGCTGGAGAAGAAATAGAATCAATTATCAAATACAAGAAGTCTAAACTCATGGATATATAAGAATGAAAGAAGTAATTATAGCAGTAGTAATATCGGGGCTTGTTTTCTTGACTTTCCTCGTCACTCTTGTGTTGGGCTTCACAAATAAGAATAAGAACTTAAAACTGACCTCTTGGCTTTTGTTTCTTGCGTTTATTGGCTGTTGCAGTTGGACTGGATATAAAATTGTTAGTAAAACGTATAACAGGGTAGTTGAAACTTTTGAAATGAGAACTGGGGATGAGATTTATGACGCATTATTTGATCAGAGAGAAACAGATTGCATTGAAATTTTGGATTATCAAGACCAGGTTATTCCTAAGATAGATTATGCGATTTGGCTTCATTTTAAAACATGCCCAAAAGAACTCAATAGGATTTTAGCAAAACACGATTTTAGTGGAGAGAAACTATCAACTGAGAATTGGAATGGCTCAATTCAACTTGGCGAGCTAGAGTGGTTTAATCCATCCACTTTGGGAGATACAATAGTGTTATTCAAATATTCGACCAACGACAGCAGAAATGTCCAAACCATTTGGTCTAATCTTGATAGTACCGAGGTGTTCGTGAGAGATATATTTGACTGAAATGAATCAAGCCCTAGTTAGATGTATGTATAAGCCTACTAGTTATTCGAAATTTTACAATGATTAAGAGTGTCTCTGACACGGTATTGATTACACGAACGCCAACAGTATGTACCAACCATGCCTCTTGAAAATGTGCTTGGGAGCTTGTTATTCCGAGTGCCAAATTGAAACACAAAAAAGCCGGCCCGGCTGGTGCATTGTCCGTTGTAACACATCATACATATTCAAATTATGCTCGTTCTAGGAGGTGTCTTTATATTTTTGGTGAGTGGGACTTTCATTATTCTCAATGTTGTTTGTCTCAGGCAACTTGTTACATCAAACATTCTAAGAAATCGCATTCAAAAAAAATGGTTAAGAATTATAGTTTGCTTAATTGTTAGCACAATGCTCTCTCTAGGGGCAACTATTCTATTGGTTCAGATATTAGGGGCAATTGCAACTAATATTGAAACCTGATTCAAGCGAATTTGAGATTATGATCCTTGGTTATTTGTAGTCTCCGACTACGAATTTTTCAATGATTACTAGTGTCTCTGACACGGTATCGAGCAACTGATTTTTATCGTTTTAAGTAATTATCTTTAGCTTCATAAAATGTCCAGTGGTTATATAAGGAAACAGGCAGGTATTCATTTACTCAAGCCAAATCCATCAACCACACTCTTTAAACAATCGCTCGGCTCCAGCCGAGTGATCATTATGATTTAGGCCTCTGGCCGATATAGCACTAAATATTATAAACCTAAAGATTTGAAAGATAAAGTAAAGCCTGACATAACCTAATTCTAACCATACTTATCCAAATGCATTTGTACCTAACCGGCCAGAGGCCTCAGAAATGATTGTCACGCGGCAGAGCCGAGCAACTGCGGAAAGCGGATATGTGTCAGATTTAAATTATTACCTTTGAATTGTTCATTAATTAGCAATACCCAAATTCCTTAGCGACTCAATATATAGTATGAATGATTTGCAATTGATATTACTATTTTTAACGATAATTTTTCTTCAGTCGAACGCTCTAAACTATATCAGATTTGTAGCGTTTAGAAATATTTATACTCAGAAAATATTGTTTCTAAATGCCTCATTATCAAGAATGAAATCAGATCAAAGATTAGGGTACCAAATAAGTTCATTTAGAAATTTCAAATTTAATGATTCAGGCGCAAAACTTTATCCCCCACCAATTGTAGAGTCATATTTAATAAATCCTGAATATAATATGCTTGTAAGTGAACATAATTCAAGATTGACTTTTAATTACAAGTTTTTAAAGAAATCATTTATAATTTATTCAATATTGGCATCCTTAATTTGTTTACTGTACTATTTCATTTAATAATCTATTAAGGGTTGAGCCATCCTCCGCATATTGGTATAATTACCATGCCTATTCTATCAAACTTAAAATCTCACCAACCCTGGTCAACTAATTCACTATGAATTCTTTGTTTAAATGATTAGATTCAGTTGCGTGAAATGTATCAGAGGAGATTCACGTCAGTTATACGGCCCTTGGTATTGCTTATAAATAACAAATAAATTACGATAACACTTTATAGCCAGACACTTCGATCTTAAGAAACCAGCACCAAAATGAAGAAAATAACAGTGATACAGGCTGAAATAAGTCAGATTAACTGGATCAATGAGAAATATAGTGAAGTAGATTTTGTGAAATCTAATTACGAAAACGAGTATATTGTTATTGCCAAAGTTGGGAATGAAAATGCTGGACTTGGTAGATTAGTTAAAATTGATGAGGACAATATAGAACTAGGAGGAATTTATGCTTTTCCAAGTTTTAGAGGTTTAGGAGTTGCCCAGGATATAGTTCGCAATTTATGTGAGAAAAATCCATTCGATGCATCTACCATATGGTGTTTACCTTTTGAATACTTATTTCATTTTTATTCAAAGTTTGGGTTTAGACATCATGAAGATATAGAAGCACCTAAAGAAGTGATTAAAAAACTGTAATGCTGAAAATAAATACGGCAAGAAAGTATTACTTCTCTCCAAAACGAAATAAAAGTCAATTTTTAGCCTTCTCTAACGGCCGTATCTAATTCATTCTAAGTTGTTGATTAAATACCAAGATACAGTTCCATAAAACGTATAATGAGATTAGTTGTGTTTAATAATAATTTTATTGATTATTTAAATGTTAAGAAAATAAACAACAAAAATATGTCTGCATATGCCATACTTGACTTAGAAGTTTTTGACACCGAAAAACATCTAGAATATAAAAATTTAGCCCCCGGGATTATAGAAAAATATGAAGGAAAAATTTTAATCCGTGGAGGAGAGTCAGTCGTTCAGGAAGGAGAATGGAATCCACAAAGAATTGTGGTGATTGAATTTCCAAGTTATGAAAAAGCTATAGAGTGGTCAAATTCGGAAGAATACCAGAAAGCCATTGAGCTAAGGAAAAAGGGAGCTAAAACCAATGCTATAATTGTGAATGGCGTATAATCTAAAAACAATAAATTCCCAAACTTGTGTATAAGGAATCACAAATAGGCTTCCGCCTAATTACTATGAGTTTTTCATTAAAATGTCTAGATTGGGCAGCTTAAAATGTTATTTAACGCGTCCTTCACACAGATATAATGAAATTATTCGGATTCAATAAGAAAACAAAAGAACCAAAGTTTCGAATAACGGAACCAGATAGAGATTGGGTTGAGGATAATTTTAAGTGGTTGATTCAAATATTTGGCTATCCTAATAGACAAAGTGAACAAATTCTAATTACTGACAAATTCTTTCCAAAGACTTTTTCGACTAGTGAACCAGAAGTGAAAAATCTGATTGAAGATCTCTGTAATTTGCTCAACTTAGAGTCTGGTAAAATCGGGTTTGAGCTACATGAAGATTTACGAGATAATTATGGAATGCCATATGAAATTCAAGGCAAGCCTTTCGAAACGGATACAGAAATAAGCGACAATTATTATAAAATACACATCGCTAAAAGTATCTCTAAACGCCCCAACCGACTAATATTCAACCTGATATATGAGTTTATCAGAATCCGGCTGTCTGAAAGCAAGGTGCAATATGATACTGGAGAGGATACTTCTCTGTTCATTTATATAGCAGGGATCTATTTCAGATTTGGAATTCCACTTTCTCAAAACTTGACAGATGTAGGGAGAACGGATGATGGCTTTTGGGAAACCAAATGGCATTACGTTTCTGAAATGCCGAATGAGGTAATGGCTTTTGCATTAGCTACCTTTTCAAAACTAATTGAACAAGATGATCCAATTTGGAAAAATGAATTGCCACGTGACCTTAGACTTCAATTTGAAAGAGCCATTTCTTTTCTAAATGATTCGCCTTCGAACGTTTTTAATAAAGCTGAATTGGAGGCACATGACTTATTTAATCAGGCGCACGAGGAATACCAAAATGGTGACTTTGATTCTGCCATTAATACGATTCAAAAAGTTTTGCATTTAACTGAAGATGTATTTCTAAAAGTTGATGTATACAACAATATGGGCTATTATCAGTTGAGAAACGGTGCCTATGAACAGAGTATTCAGAATTTTCAAAAAGCACTGGAGATAGATCCGAATTACGGTTTTGCATATGATAATTTAGGATACTCCTTAATCCAAATGGGACAACTGGAAGAAGGAAGACAGCAACTTGAAAATGCATTGAAAACCGAAAATAATGACAATGCATATACATATAGAAATCTAGCCTTATATCATCTGGCTAAAAATGATCTTGAGCAAGCAGAAACAAATTTCCAGTTGGCTTTTGAAACTGAAACTTTCCCTGTTGATCTTTTAGAATTACACTACGCTAATTTCCTTATAAAAAAGGGTGAAGAAGAAAAAGGAATGGAATACCTGAGAAAGGCAGTTGAAAAAGGAGAGCCAGAAGCGATTGAACGCATGAATGAAATAATGAGAAGCTAGCAAGGACCCTGTTTAAAATAGTCTTAATCATTAAAAACCAGCTCAATCGCAATTATATTGCGATTGCTATCTTCATGGGCATTTGTAATGCCCCTTGTTATTCGTAGTCTGAGACTACGAATTTTTCAATGATTACTAGTGTCTCAGACACGGTATAGAGTAACTGATTTTTATCGTTTTAAGTAATTTTCTTTAGCTGCATAAAATGTCCAGTGGTTATATATTAGGAAACAGGCAGGTATTCACTTTACTTAAGTCAAATCCATCAACCACACTCACCACCAATTTAAACCCCAATAAAACATTTTCACACGCTACCTATCACCCCGCTGTATGTTTTGAAGGTAAACAGTAGGGGATACGCCGTAAAACTCTTTAAAGCTGGTGGAGAATTTTGAGGGGTTGGAAAAGCCGGTAGCATAGGCTACTTCACTGATGTTTAGGTTTTTAGTGTTCAATATTTCAGCGGCCTGTCTTAGTCTTATGTTCCGGATCAGGTCTCTAACCGATTGATTGGTGATCTCCTTTAATTTACGATAGAGATGAACTCTACTGATACCTATTTCATTGGCTATCATTTCTACATTGAGCGTGGGGTTGTCAAGGTTCTGGTTAATGATTTCCATGATCTTCTGCATCAGTTTCTCATCAGGAGATTCTACTTCCAGGTCTTTAATCTTATCTTTTTGAGCTTGCTGGCCACTGTAGTTGTTTTTCAATAGCTCACGATTTTTGATAATGTTTTCAGCGGTTTTTTTCAATATCTCCATATTAAATGGCTTGGAGATATAGGCATCAGCACCTGTGCCTAAACCGGCTATATTGTCCTTTTCACCTGATTTGGCGGTTAATAGGATCACCGGAATATGATTGGTGTTCACGTTCTGCTTTAGCTTCCTGCAAAAGGTAATACCATCCATTTCATCCATTACAATATCACTGATCACCAGATCGGGCTTCTCGGCAAGGGTGATGGACAAAGCTTCCTTACCATTATTACAGTCGTTCATATGATACTCAGACGCCAGCTCATTGCATATGTATTGGCGCACTTCTGCATTATCATCTACTACCAGCACCCGCTTTTTAGTTTTAGACTTTACCCTGGCATCATCATTAGTGCTCATCACCGGTGGTGGTGTTATTTTCACCCCTTGGTCTGACGGTCTGGGCTTTTGGGTGTTAGGTTCTATAATCTCATCTGCTTGCAGATGTTCTTTGCCCAATGGGAGACTGATCACAAAGCTACAACCGAAGCCATTGGCATTATTCAGGGCATAAATGTGCCCATGGTGTAAATCAACAATCGATCTGGTAAGGTGCAATCCTATGCCATTACCTACGGAAGAGTTATTATCCGAGACCTGGTAGAAACGGTCAAATATGCGTTCCAGATCCTGGTCTTTAAGGCCAATGCCAGTGTCGCTGCAGGTGATCTTTAGTTGCTTTTCAAAGGTGCCATTGAATGTAATAACCTCATGTGTTTCTAGCGACAAAGTGATTTCACCATTTTCAGGAGTGAACTTAATGGCATTAGACAGAAGATTATGGATAGTTTTATCAAAGAAGTTTTGATCTATATACACCTTAGGGAGCGATTCTTTCCTTAATATCTGGAAATGGATGTGCTTGGCCAGAATTTGCTCTTGAAACATCTCTGTGGTCTCATGTACAAACTTCAGAATATTCGTTTTACGAAATTTTAGAGCTATTTTTCCATGGTCAATCTTTCTCAGGTCCATCAGCTGGTTGACTAAATGCAGCACTCTTTCCGTATTTCTTCGCATGATGGTATAAGCGCGCTGACGGTCATTATCACCATCGTTAGCAATCAGCTTTCTTAGTGGATTAAGAATTAAGGAAAGTGGCGTTCTTATTTCATGAGATATGTTGGTGAAGAACTCTAGTTTGGCTTCATTGATCTGTTCTGCTAACTGATGTTCTCGCATGCGCTTTCTGGTTTTGTACCATTGGTTAGTCTGGTGCAGAATGGCCACCACTATGATGATACCTAATAGAAAATAACCCAGTTTGGCCCATGGCGAGAAATACCAGACAGGATGAATCACTACTGTTAAGTTTCTCGTTTCAGAGTAAGTGGTAAAATCCTTGGCCTTTACCTGAAAATGATAGGTGCCAGGATCAAGATTATTGAATGTGACGGTATTAATGCCTCTTTGCAATCTTACCCACGGGCCGCCATCAATGGCATATAAATAGGTGATACGCTTTGGATTAATATATTCCATGGCCGAAAACTCTACGGTGAAGGAATTATCGTCATAGGCCAAATTATAGTGGTTAGCAGCCATTACGGTGGTATCGATTACCTGATATCTGCCTGACTTTAGCCCCTTCTTCACAGGAGTATCATTCAGGTAAAAGCCTGTAATGGCTAAATCCAAATCTCTAACATGGTCTGTAATTTCTTCTGGTTTGAAATAGGTAATGCCATTGATTCCACCAAAGTAAAATTGACCTTTCTCATCTTTAAAAGAGGCTCTTCTGCTGAACTCATTGCCTTGCAAGCCATCATGAAAATAATAGTTTACAAATGATTCATTTGAAGGGTTAAACTTTGAAATGCCATAATTGGTACTGATCCACAGATTACCTTTCAAATCATCAGAAATGCCACCGATGACATTACTGGGCAGACCGTCATCAGCAGTGTATTTTACTATGGAATGATTTTCAAGTCCTAGCTTCAGCAGCCCATGAGATGAGCCTACCCACAGCTCACCCTGTTTGTTTTGAAACAGCGTCATTACGTTTTGTAATGACAGGCTAGGGTAGAGGGCGTTAAGCGAAGTAAAGGTTTTAGTATCAGGATCATAGCAACCCACTCCATCAGTAGTGCCAAAGTAAAGCTTTTTATCTGCAGCTATCAGCAAGCTGCTAATCCAGGCATTGTGTAAGGTGTTTGAGGCATCATGCGGTTGGATGGGATTAGGAATGGCATTGTAGTTTTTAATGTCGCCAGTGTTCAGATTCATGGAATACAAACCAAAGCCTAATGTACCGATCCACAGTGTTTTATCATCACCTTCGGTAATGCTGTACACCCGCTGTATAGGGTTCGACTGATGATCCAGCAAATGATCAAACTTTTCGAATTGCTGAGTAGTTTTGTTGAATTTTGACAATCCGCCCAGGTATGAGCCTACCCAGAGATCAAGGTTGCTGTCCTCAAAAATACACATCACCGTAGACGGCGACCCAGTGTTTTCCTTGGAATAAGCATAATGGGCCACTTGCTCCGCATCATCCTTTACAGCATACAATCCATCACTATCAGTGCCTACCCATAGAATGTCATTGTGGTCTTTATATAACGACATGATATAGTTGGAACCTATAATGTTTTTGGTCACGGACTGATAGCCCATATATTTGAAATTATTCATTCGGGCCGGTATCACCGCTACACCTTTCTGGTATAGACCGAGCCAGAAATTGCCATTATTATCTTCAGTAATGGTATGTACCTTAGATTTTGAAAAATCGAAGTTGGAGACGTTGAAATTAAGGTCAGAAATGATATTGTTTTCAGGATCATAAAGCTTAGTGCCACGGCCATCGGTACCTATGAGGATTTGATTATTAGGCAGCGTGTGCAGCACCATAATAGGTGGGGGAGGAAACCCGGTATCTGGAATTTTATCAAAGCGACCGGTGCTTTTATTCAACTTAAAAAGGCCTTTGCTTAAACTTCCTGCATAAATATTGCCTTGATGATCTTCACAGACGCTGTTTATATTATTACCAATGCCATGTTTCGGGTCGA
The DNA here is from genome assembly GCF_021389935.1 of Fulvivirga ligni. Taxonomy (NCBI): domain Bacteria; kingdom Pseudomonadati; phylum Bacteroidota; class Cytophagia; order Cytophagales; family Fulvivirgaceae; genus Fulvivirga; species Fulvivirga ligni. The sequence continues at coordinate 4,062,444 of NZ_CP089979.1, read as the reverse complement.
AATAGCTCACAGTATTGCCATTAGCCTGAATACAAAACAAGCCCTTATCTTGCGTGGCGAGCCAGAGATTCTCCTCACTATCCTCAAACATATGATTGACAAAATAGCTAGGTATAAAATCTATCTGCTGTCGCGCTACCTTACCCTTACTGGTTTCTATGACTTTGAAAATACCATGACCAGAAGTACCGATAAGCGTGGAGCCATCTTTTCGCTCTATCATGCTGAGCACATGTGCCGGGAAAGTATCTTGCGTGGCTAATATTAAAGGTATATTTTGAAATGAGTCAGTGGCATGGTCAAAGGTCTGAACGCCATTGAAATAACCAAAATAGAGCTGATGATGGCAATCTTCATAAACTAACCTAACGTAGTTATTAAGAATGCCATCTTCCTCCTTATAAGCAGTGAATTTAGAACCATCATATCGATTAATACCCTCTTCTGTAGTGATCCAAATACTGCCAGAATAGTCCTGTTCTATATCACCTATCAAGCTATTAGAAAGCTCAGAGTCAGTAGAAAAGAGCCGGGCCCTCTGCGCCAGACAGTGGTGAGTGAGCACCAAAAAGGGTAGACAAAACAGCAGTTTTTTGAGTATGTAAAACACGTTGGTTCAGGTTATTCATGAGTAGGTACAAGGGTTATAAGGTAAGTAATTTTATCCAGATAATTAAATCTTGTGATCATTTTGACCATATGTTTTTATTATCAACTAGGTAGTATAATGGTAATGGATTATAGTTACTCTCTAATTTATATATTATACATTTGATATATATAAGTAAATTATATATATTTAAATTTTATGTTAAGAAAGAATTAATATTTGACCATGACCATATGAAGATTTTAGTAAAGATCATAATCGTAATAGCGATCTTAATAGGAGCTTACTTCCTCATAGATAGCTTTTTGTTTGACGGGGTAAAACCCCAGTCAGTAAATCATAAGGGTATAACGGCTTCCTTTTTTGCTAAAGATGATGTGATAAGTCAACCCACCGTAGTCTTGATAGGAGGTGGAGTTTGGGGTGATTTCTGGGGGCAGGAATTGAGTAAGGCCAATTATGTAGGGTTGTCTCTGCCATACTACCGTCAGGAAGGCCTACCCACTCTTATGGAAGAAATTCCATTGGAGTATTTTGAAACAGCTATTAAATGGTTGAAAGATCAACCCGAAGTGAATGCAGATAAAATTGTTGTAATGGGCGCATCCAGAAATGCTGAATTAGCACTGCTTATAGCTTCAAAATATCCGAATTTGGTGCATGGAGTTATTTCTTATAGTCCCTCTGCAGTGAGCTGGTCTAATACTGTGCTTCCTTTTAATTCAGACACAATTAAACCAAGTTGGACATTTGATAATCAGCCTATACCATATATTCCTATGGCTAAGCTAAAGGGTGGCAAATCAGATACTATTGAGACACTTACTTATTGGTCTCAGCCCTTGGCAGACAGTGCCTCAGTTAGTCGAGCTGTAATTCATGTGGAAGACATTAATGGTCCTGTACTATTGTTCTCTGGTGTTGAGGATGAGGTATGGCCCTCAGCCATGATGGCCGATATGATAGAGACTAGAGTTAAAAAAATAGATTCAAGTTTTGATATTGAAAATGTTCAATATGAAAATGCTGGTCATTTAATATCATCCAATCCTAACAATCCTTCATCTATGAGACAAGGAGAAATGATGATAGATGGAAAAAGTTATAACTTTAGATTTGGGGGTAACGAAGGGGGAGATATGAAAGCACAAAAAGATGCTTACCAACGTGTATTTAAATTCCTTTCAAAATTGGAGAAGAAATAATGAACGGATGTTCTCTTGATAATGATTCGTGTTGTTAACAACTATCATTTATACAATGGGAAAACTAAATTCTAATATCCAAACTGATTTGATAATTTAAGCCGGATTAAAATTTCAAGAATGGAGACAAAAAAGCTATCGACTAACGAAGTCTTACTTGTAAAAGAAAGAGCAAAAAATCGAATCATAGAACAAATAACTTATTCGGCATCAATTTTTTTCATTGCCTTAGTCGCTCCTGTATTTCCATTTAAAAGGGGAAGATCTAAGTCGTTTCCATCTATTAGCGAATATTTTGATATGATACCTGGATATATGTTAATCACGGGATTATTTGTTCTGTATTATTGGGCACGAAACAAATATTTGAATGACATTCTTTTTAAGAAAAAAGTAATCACTACTGGTAAAATTGTGAAATGGGTTAGGAAGAAAAATGACTATGGTGATGTAACTTATGAACTTGTGATTGAAACATCATTGGGCTTAACTGAACAATATTTAACCTTTGAAAAGCATCTGGGTCATTTTCAAGTGGGCGAAAAATATCAATTTCATGTATCCAAGAATGCGAAAGTTCTGGTAAATATAGCAAGGATAAAGTACTAGTAGCATTTTCATTATTTAGATAAACAGTTTTCCTTTAATATTCGATAGTTAAAAAAGGTCCGTTGCAAAAGAAAACAGCGCTAGCTAACATCATTTTAGTTGCCTTAGGAATATCCGTGGTATGCTATTACTTAATAAATTTCTCTCAATTTGATCAAGAATTGAGTAACACCAGCAAGGTGAAATATACCCTAAATTCATTGGAAGAATTTCAGGAAGGTTGGAAACAAGCATTTATGAATAATAGCAACTGGGGTGGAGAAGGAGTTATCACCGGTGCCACTAATCATGAAGCAACATTTTATTCTAGCAGAGATATCTGTAAATTGACGTATGAACCACTATCTCATCATAATCATCTGATTGTTGACCAAAATTATTATGGAGACATCAGGCTTCATCAAGAACATTTTATATATTATTCTGATGACGGCAGCGATTGGCAAAGGATCAGATTTGGAGAGCATAAAAGAAAGGAAAAAGCAGTGAGGATAATAGATGATGATTTGATGATGAAAATTCATAATTTTTCTCAAAATGTAGATATGGCTTATCATCAAGAGCACCTAAAGCTTATTTCAATTTTCAGTAAAGATTCACTAGATGCATACTTTATGTATTTAACTTCAGAAGAAGTAGCCCGTTACAATTCAATTTTGAAATAGATCATGAAAACTCTAAAACTTGCATTTGGAATTGTAGCAGCCTTTGTAATCTGTTATTTTGCACTTACCATTTTCATGATTTTTAGTGGTGATATTGAAAACTACACAAGTAGGACGGAGTTTAACTCAGAAGCATGGAAGAAATGGGAAGAAACGGAAACGAACCAATCTCTAAGATGGGATATGGCTCATAGCCTAACGACTAATTATGAACTGAAAGGGATGACAACCGGGGAAATAATTGAGCTTTTAGGCATTCCATCTGAACAGAGTATTTCGAAGATGTGCTATTACCTCGGCATGGCCAGACATGGAATAGATACTGGTTTCTTGGATCTTGAAATTAAAAATGGTGTGGTTGTAAATTATACAGTTTGGCAAGGTTAGCATGGCGACTGTTGAGCATTGCTGTGATATTATTTATTATCAAAGCATGACCTCTAAAATCAAATACCTGGATTTTAAATAGCAAAATTACTTAATCCTACATACCATGATAAGCCATAACCCGCATACACTATCACCAATACTGCTTTTATGCTTCACTATTGCCTTGAGCTGTAACGCAGTATCTGATTCAAATAATGATGACTTTATTGAGAGCTCTTCAGGCCTAAAGTATAAAATCCTTAAGGAAGGCTCTGGTGAACCGGCTAAAGCAGGGCAGGAGGTATTGGTGCATGAAACCATGTCATATATGAATGATTCATTACTGTTTGATTCCAGGACTTTACCTAACCCAGTTAAGATTTTAGTGGGAGGAAGCCAGGCCATTGCAGGTGTAGATGAAGCATTAGTTGGAATGAAAAAGCGAGAAATTAAAGAGCTGATTGTACCACCAAATTTAAGTAGAAGAACTGGTGAGCACAGCTTCCCACACCCTGACTCTACACTTTTATATCGAGTCGAACTGGTAGATATAGTAAATTAGCGTAATTTGCCCATACAGTTCACAAGATCATGCGCAAATGAGGCTATTCCGCAAACGGAACTACACTGAAGCACTTCGTAGGCATTATAAAAACTATTTTGGATCATCAGGAAATGTCAGGAGGTGGAAAAAGGGTCCTCAGGATAAACTGCATCCTGACTTTTATGTATTGGAGATTGCACCCAATCGAGTACATAATATGTGGGCATACCTTACAGTTGGAATGTCAGTGGACCGTGAAGACCATAATTTAATTGAACTCGTAGTCTATTCCCCTACACAGAATGAATCGCTGGTAGAGTTGCTGACGCTCAATGCCTCCTTTCATAGAAACGCCGATGCCTTAAACCTTCACCATAGTGTAAATATCGGTCAGCCCTGTATTCATGGCTCGAACTGTGATCATGGATTTATCTCCTTGCCCTACTTAGATGGAGAAGCATTGGAAATCTTTGAGTTTGCAGGCAAAAGATTCCATTGCTATTGGTTTATTCCTATTACTGAGAGAGAGCGTGATTTCAAAATGGAAGAAGGCGTTGAAGCTTTGGAGGACCTATTCGAAAAAAGACAGTTTGATTACCTGAATCTTCATAGACCCTGCCTACTTCAAGAGTAGACCAGTAGTATACCCAAACCTATTTCGCAGCTTCAACCTCAACTTGTTTTATTTTTTTTTTAAAGTTCAAACAAAGACTTTTTTTTGGGGATTGTTATTTTATATGCAATTGACAATCAAGACTATATGTTGGCGATTGGTAGGTTTGCTTGAATCTAAACTCAGATAAATTCTGAATGATGCGCTGAATTTTTTTCTCAACACTCTTTGAGAATTTTAAAAATTAATTTCATATTTGCATAAATTAAACAGTTGTTTAAAACATTTGATTTAATATGAAAGAAATTACTGACACTGAAATAAAGATTATCAACGCAGCGCGCAAGGTATTCTTTGAGAAGGGATTTAAAGGGGCCACCATGAGGGAAATTGCAGCGGAAGCGGGTGGTAATCTTTCTATGGTTAATTATTACTTCAGATCTAAAGAGAACTTGTTTTATCTCATTAATGATGAAACATTTACAACGCTTTTAAGCAAAGTGTCTCAATGCATTCTTCGTGAAGAGTCAATAGAAGAAAAGATTACCGGAATAGTGAACGAGTATACAGATTTCTTCATGCTTAATCCGCAGATTCCATCATTTATATCAGGTGAGATAATCCGGAATCCGAAGAAGATTGCTGCCTTGATCAAAGAGAAAGTTTCTGAAAGCAATATCCATAAAGATTTTGAGGTTAAGCTAAGGCAACACGTGGAAGCTGGTGTATTCAAACCAGGAACTAACATCCTTCAGATTTTTATTAACATCATCTCTTTAACTGTTTTTCCTATTATTTCTCAGCCCATAATACAGGAGTCATATGGTCTTAGTTCTGAGGATTACAAACAATTTGTGCTGAACCGCAAGGTGGAGATTAGCAACATGATCATACAATCTATAAAAGCTTAATATATTTTTTGCTTAAAAATTAATCAAATGATTAATTCATCTGTATAGTTTAATGAGGTGGCTTTAAAACGGCCAGCACAATCATTCCTAAATCTTATAATTAGTTATTTATCAACATTTTAATATCAGAATCAATGATTAAATTTTATTCCAGGACAGACTTTTACACCATCTGTAAGGTGTGCGTCTGCATAGTGATGCTGTTAGTAGGGGAAGATGCCATGTCCCAGGAAAGGGCCAGGTATACACTGGATAGTTTACAATCCATGGCCCGGAATCGATACCCACAAACCAGGCAGTTGCTATTGGCCAGTAGGAAGGGTGACGAGTCCATTAAAGTGATAGAAAGCAATTGGCTGCCAAAAACTAATGTGGTAGGTACAGCATCTTACCAGTCTGAGGTTTCCAGTGTATCCTTACCTGAGAGTATTCCTGCGAGCATTGAAAGTCCGAAGAAAGACCAATATAAAATAGGGTTGGAATTATCTCAGCTCATATTTGATGGAGGAGCCAGTGCCACCAGCAAAACTATAGAACAACTCAACCTTAAGTCTGAAACTAACAGAATAGAAGGTGAGCTACTTACAGTAAAAAGCACAGTAAATGATCTGTTCTTAGGGTTGCTTATCAATGAAGAATCATTCAAGGCACTCGCTAACATGAAAAAGGATCTGATAGCTAGATACGACAATATTGAAGCGGCCGTAAATAGTGGAACTACCCTAAGAAGCACCATGAGAGAGTTGGAAGCCGAAATGATAGGAGTAGATCAGCAGATGGTAGAAAACAAAGCCGAAAGATTGACCTTGCTTTCAACCCTATCTTTTCTGGTACAAGAGGAGCTTGATGCTTTCACTGTTTTCGAACTGCCAGAGGTAGAACAACCGTCTTTTGAAAAGGAAGTGTCTTTAAGACCAGAATATAGACAACTCAGCACTCAGATGGAGTTAGTAGACTATAGAAACGAACTTATTGATAGAGGCAACAGACCTAGATTATCACTATTTGGAAACGGATATTTTGGTCGCCCAGGACTTGATTTCTTTAATAATGATTTCCGTCTTTACGGAATGGCAGGATTGAGCTTATCATGGAATGTAGGAGGGTATTACACGTCTACACATCAAAAGAAGAAGAACCTTATAGATAAGGAACTGGCTCAAAATCAGATAGAACTATTCGAGATAAGAACCAAAAGCCAGCTGACGGAACAGGAGATAGAAATCAGAAAACTGCAAGAGCTGATTGTGAAGGATAGCTCAGTGGAGCAGATCCGTACAGAGGTAAAAGAAGTGGCAGCGGTGCAATATGAAAACGGAAGTATCACCACCACAGACTACATTTTGAAGCTTAACGCTGAGACCCAGGCCATCATTACCAGCAGCATGCACAGGATACAACTAGTAATGGCCTATATCAACTACAACACCATTCTTGGTAAATAATTTATAATCAGAAGACATTAAAGAATATTAATAAAATGGAAACAGCAAATAACAAAAAGACTGCTAAAAAAGGAAGCAAGGTGATCAGGATAGTAATTATAAGTGCCGTGGTAATAGTGGGGCTGTTTTTCGCCACAAAAGCCATTATCCATAGTGCTAACTTTGAAAATAGTGACAATGCCCAGATTGATGGAGATATCATTCCATTAAGGGTAAACACCAGTGGCCACATCATAGACCTAAGATTTGAAGAGAATCAGCAGGTAAAGAAGGGTGATACGCTGGCCATTATGGATACAGTGGATATCAAGGCCAAATTTCACCAGGCTGAAGCCAGGTTAGAAAGTGCTATGTTAGGTGTGCAGGCCAATCAAACTGGTAAGCAATCAGCTGCCTATAATACCAGAGCGGCATCAGAAAACATCTCTTCCGCCAAGGCCAAACTTACTCAGGCGAGAAATGATTTCGAAAGGATAGAAGCCATGTACAAAAAAGGAGCTGCTACGCCTCAGGCTTATGATGCAGCCAAGTCTGGTTTAGATATGGCCGATGCACAATATAAAGCGCTATCAGCACAGAGAGCTACCGCAGGCACACAAATAACTGCTCAGGAGTATCAAATACAAATGGCTGAAGCCATGGTGAAAGAAGCTAAGGCTCAGTTGGTGTCAGCAAGATATTTATTAGAAAACTGCTTTATCATAGCTCCAAGCGATGGTATTATCTCAAAAAAATCAGTGGAAGTGGGTCAATTGTGCCTTCCTGGTACAGCTGTAGGCATGCTTATCGACTTAGAAAACATTTGGGTAACGGCCAATTTGAAAGAAACGCAGTTGGATAAAGTGACAATGGGTGCAGAAGTAAACATTTCTATAGATGCCTACCCTGATATTGAAATGACTGGTAAGGTGGAGAGTCTTGCTGGAGCTACAGGACCTAAATTCTCACTACTCCCAGCTGACAACGCCACTGGAAACTTTGTAAAGGTAACTCAGAGAGTACCAGTGAAAATAGCCATTACTAACATTCAAAACGAGAAAAAACAGCAACTGGTACCAGGTATGAATGTAGTGGTAGACATTAAAGCCAGCAAGTAATGACAGCTGAATTAACTACAGAAGAAAAACAATATCCCAAAGGGTTGACTTTAGTAATCATTGTGGTCACGGTGGTACTTGCATCCATGCTGGAACTGCTGGATATGACTATTGTCAACGTAGCTTTGAGAGAGATTAGTGGTAGCATAGGAGCTACCACTAAAGAGATTACCTGGGTGGTTACGGCGTATGCCATTTCCAATGTGATCATTATCCCACTGAGCGGGATGCTGAGTAACTTGTTCGGCCGCAAAATATATTTCACAGCCTCTATAGCTATATTCACCCTGTCTTCCCTGATGTGCGGATTGTCTGATAGTCTTGCTCAACTAGTACTTTGGAGATTTATACAAGGCCTTGGAGGTGGAGCACTTATAGCTACATCGCAAACCGTATTAGGAGAAGTTTTCCCACCTAAAAAACTGGTTGTCGGTATGGCTATTTTTGGTGGCAGTATTGCCATGGGCCCCGCTTTAGGTCCACTTTTGGGCGGCTATCTTACTGATAATATTTCATGGCACTGGATATTCTTTATCAACGTGCCGCTAGGAATGTTGGTAACCATGCTCTCATGGTTCTATATTGCCGATGAGAAGAATAGGGTGAAAACGGGCAAGTTTGATTGGGGCGGCATCATTCTGCTTGCCATTGGGCTGGGAAGCCTACAGTTCGTACTAGAGGAAGGTAATTCTTATGAATGGTTCGATAGTAAAGAGATTATATTCTTCACCTCGCTAGCCGTAGTGGGAATTATATCATTCATTATCTGGGAGTTAAATACAAAGTATCCTGCTGCTGATCTGCGCTTGCTAAAGAGAACCAACGTAGCAGTAGGGGCACTATTTAACTTCGTAATTGGTGCCGTGTTAATCAGTGTGCTCTATTCTTATCCATTATTTACACAGATAAGCCTGGGTTGGACACCCACCTTAACAGGTCTTGGTATAACACCTGGCGCTATCATGACAGGTGTAGGAATTGCCTTCGTTCAGGTGCTATTTAGAAAAGGTTTAAACCCGAAAATTATAGTGCTTACAGGTTTTGTTATAACCAGTGTTTTTTGTTTCTGGATGTCTGCGCAGTCTCCAGCCTCCAATTGGGATAGCCTCTTTTGGCCGATGATCCTTAGGGGGCTGGGACTAAGCTTTCTAATGCTGCCAGTAATCACGCTAGCCATTGAAGGCCTTCAAGGCTACGATTTGTCTCAAGGTACAGGTATTTGTAACATGACTCGTCAGCTAGGAAGTGCCTGCGGACTAGCCCTGGTAAGTAATCGCATGACCACTATGAATTCTGTCTTCAGAAATGATTTAGTTTCTAATATTAATAATATAGATGTAGTTCCTTCAGCAACGATTCAAAATGTCACTCAAGGCTTTGTAGGTAATGGCTACCCGCAGCAAGAAGCCCAAACCATGGCATTAAAAGTTCTGGATTTTTCTGTTTTTCAGCAGACATCTATCCTCGGATATCTAGATTCATTTCATGTAGTAGGACTAGCCTGTATAATTGTTTTACCACTGTTGTTTCTAATGAAGCATGATAAACATGCAAAAACAGACACTTCAGCAGTGCATTAAGCATTTTTTGACCATACTAAACAAAACAAAGCGAGCTATCATATTTGAATAGCTCGTTTTTGTTTTGTTCACTATGTGGTGAAAAGGCGTAAGAGCAGGTAAGACTGTTAAACTATACAAGAACCGTCATGCCGGAATTATACAGCGTAGCCGAATAATACCGGCATCTTTAATGTTCAGAAACAGTCCCGATCAGCAGAGACTCCGGCTCTCCGCTTCTCTGCGGCCGGAGTGACGGTTGTGGTGAGGTAGGTATCAACGGTTCTGCATTGTCAAACAATAAAAGAACCGTCATGCCGGAATTATGTAGCGTAGTGGAGTAATATCCGGCATCTCTAATGTTCAATAGCAGTCTTGATCAGCAAATACTCTGGCTCTACGCTTCGCTGCGGATTTGCAATTAATGAAGGTGAAGCCTGAGTAAAATAATTCAATATGAAATACTGCATTACCGATTTCTCAAGCATGACCCACTAAAAATTCCTCCCTCAATTCATACCTAAATCATAATATAAGTGTTAATCTTACAAAGCATAAGCTTAAAACCTTTAAAATAACCCACTTTAATATGAGAGTGATCCTCAATATTTGTCTTGTTTCTATAGTATTTGGTCTAATTGGTGTTTCTTGTGGTAGTAATGATGAAGTTACCGATGAAAAAGATCCTATAGAGAGCGATAGCGTAACAGCTCCTGTAGAAACATTGCCTCCCAATACTGACTATGCAGCGGCATTTTCTGGGCAGACCAGAGTTTCTGGTAGAGTTACTAAAACTGCTTATAAAGTAACTAAGCTGGCCACTGGACTAAGCAATCCATGGGGTATGACCAATCTACCTGATGGTCGGATAATTGTTACAGAAAAAGGAGGGACCATGCGTATTGTATCAGCCTCGGGAGAGGTAAGTTCAGCTATTTCAGGTCTTCCTGCAGTGAATAGCTCTGGTCAAGGAGGACTATTAGATGTGGCGGTGGATCCTGCTTTTGAAAGCAACAGAATAGTCTATTGGACATTTTCTCAAGATGGATCTGGAGGAACAGCTACCGCGGTGGGCAAGGGGAGATTGTCTGATGACGAAACCAACATTGAGAACGCAGAAGTGATCTACACAGCGATTCCAGAATTTAATAGCTCCTTGCATTATGGCGGCAGATTAGTCTGGGATGGCAGCGGAAATTTATTTGTTAGCACAGGAGAAAGATCTGATTTGGAATCAAGGCCTGAAGCACAGGAGTTAGACGCTGCCTTGGGTAAAGTGCTTAGAATAACTACCAACGGTGAGCCAGCCGAAGGTAATCCATTTGCAGGTCAGGAAAATAAATTACCAGAAATCTATTCTTACGGACATAGAAACGTACAAGGCTTGGCCGTTCACCCTGCTACAGGAGATCTCTGGGAAGCCGAGTTTGGTCCAAGAGGTGGTGACGAAGTGAACTTGATAGAGCCAGGTAAAGATTATGGCTGGCCTACTATATCTTATGGTATAGAATATTCCGGCTCACCTATCGGACAGGGAATTACTCAACAAGCCGGCATGGAGCAGCCTGTATACTATTGGGACCCAGTAGTTTCACCAAGTGGTATCACTTTCTACACCGGAAGCCTAATTTCTGAATGGGAAAATAACCTTTTCCTCGGAGCTTTAAGTGGGCAACATATCGTAAGGTTGGTAATAAAAGATAACCTGGTGGTAGGTGAAGAGCGCTTACTAGCCTCTGAAAATGAGCGTTTTCGCGATGTCCTAGAAGGTACAGACGGAGCTTTGTATGCCATCACCGATAGCGGATTGATGTATAAAATAGGGCTGTAGTAAGGTTTCAACGGTCGAAGTCAGGATTGGAGCGAGGTAAGTACAAGCTGTATTAATACCCTCATGCCGGAATTATGTAGCGTAGCGAAATAATATCCGGCATCTTAGTGTTCGGTAGCAGTGACAGTCTTTCCCTGCGCAAGCTGTTTCTCTACATTAGCAATCTATATCGTAACCTTTAACGAATCTCAGCATACTATGACAAGAATACTTGTTATTATTACCATTATCGCTTTATCATCATGTGCTGTCTTGGATGGACACAAAGACAATCAGCATGCTTACTACGAAAAGGGATTATCTTCTGACCAAATTAGTAAGATTGATCAACAGGGATACATCATTTGGGATTGGTACAGCAAAAGTGAAGAGGGCTTTTCTAAAGGGCAATTATATGTAACCCGCCCAGAAGGATCAAAGAGCTTTAATTTTGTGGAAATTGGAAACTGGACTGAAGAATCCAAATATTATCAAAATGGAAAGCCTCTTGGCATAGACAAACGGTCGATATTATACGACAAATATGGTAACATACTGACTAGAACAGTTACCGAAAAACCAAATATTGCATCTGAATTTAAACTATTAGAATCATGGTCTTCAAGTTTTGAAGTAATTGAAATGGATACATTTCTGGTTCAGAGAATAAAGACATTTCATCGAAATGGAAACATTGACGGGGAGTTCTGCTTCCTGGTCAAAGATTATAAGGAGCTCCTTAGCGATAGATTAAAGACAAAATATAAATATGATTCTGCGAAATTTTACAATGAGCAAGGTGATCTCATAGAAGAAGAGTATCATGGCTTTAATGAAATGGTAAAACTGAAGTAAGTCTGGCACTATCTCTTTGGTAGGAAAATTTGATTCCTGTAGATAACATTGGCATATGTTCCATGTTATTTGGAAGACAAAAACACAAATTGGCGTTGCTTGAGTCTACCTAATACTCAGTATTCATGGCACCATCCTTGCAAAACCTTTCACTATATTTGTAACACTTAATCATTTACTTAAACCTTATGAAATACCTTACTTCAATAATCCTTGCTTTAATCTCTACAGTTTCACTTTATGCCCAGGAATACTCTGTGGATGCTAAAAACAGTAAACTAGAGGTTTTCGGTACCTCTACACTACATGATTGGGAGCTAAAAGCTGAAACCATTTCAGGGAGTGCTAAACTGACCACTGGTGATAAGTTGGAAATTCAATCGCTTAGTTTCAAAGTGAAAGGGGAGAGCCTTAAAAGCGGTAAGGAATCTATGGAAAAGGATATTTATGAGGCTTTAAAAACCGATGACCATCCATACATCACTTTCCAATTTAAAACAGCTAAAAGTGTATCAGCTTCTGATCTGACTGCAACAGGTACATTGGAAATAGCTGGTGTTTCAAAAAGTATGTCCATTCCAGTGAAATATTCAGTAGAAAATGGTGTGGTGAAATTTGTTGGTAAAGTGAGTTTTGAAATGACGGATTTTAAGATTGACCCGCCCACAGCTTTGCTAGGTACCTTAAAATGTGGTGACGAAGTAACGGTTTCGTTTAACGTGCAGTACACCAAGTAGTTACAATAATTTCATTAGGCCCTTCATAACATTTTCTTTCAATTATTTTATTGCTAACAATCTGTAAATCAGTTAATTAATTTGAATTTACAGATTGTTGTTATGTTTTATATCATTTATTTCCTAAATCGATTTACTAAAACGATTGCAGAAATACTTGATTAACGATAAAATTTTTATACATTTACTAAATCGTTTTAGTAAACATCAACAATTGGCAATAGCATGCTCAGATCTGATGGCTTTATTTAAGATGAATTAAGCAATCGTTTCCGAATTGCAATTAAAACAACGCTAATGAAATATAACCCTTATGAAGAACACTTACTATTTGCTAATCCTGACATTATTAGGGGGACTTGGCTGGTCCTGTCAGGAAGAGAGATTTCTTGATGAAACGGAAACCACTAACCTCAATGAAGAGGTAGTTTTTTCTGATAGTGCGTACACTACCCAGTTTCTCTTCGATATCTACAGAGATATTGGGTTCAGTAACAGTCCGGCCCGTTTTAATAGTGGCGGATTTTTCCCTCAGACCACTGGAGGTCTGCAAACGGCATCTGATGAATCCGAACCGAGAATTATCAATGCCATCACCACTGACATACAGTTTATCACTGGCACCGTAAATCCCATTATTATCAGCAGTGATCCCTGGAACATTCCTTATCGAAACATCAGGAAGGTTAATCAGCTATTAAAGAACCTTCCAAATGCACCTCTGAATGATAACCTTAAAGCACAATACGCGGCTGAAGGTAGATTTTTGAGGGCCTGGTACTATTACCTGCTGGTGCAGCATTATGGTGGTGTACCGTTAATTGGAGATGAAATCTACACTGCTGAGGGTGAGATTTCTGGTGCGCGTGCTACTTATGAGCAGTGTGTGAACTACATTGTTTCTGAATGCGATGAAGCAGCTAAGGTATTGGCCATCAGACCTAGAGGTCGTGATTTTGGTAGGGTAGGAGCTGGTGCATGTATGGGTCTTAAAGCCAGAATGCTACTGCACGCTGCCAGCCCTTTGCATAACGGTAGCGATTTTGCTTCTGGTGATCTTAAGGAAATACTAGGTTATGCTAGCTTTGATGCTAACCGTTGGAAACTGGCCGCAGATGCCGCTAAAGACCTCATTAATTTGGAAGTCTTTAAATTATTCAACGATAACTCAGAGGAACCCGGCCGTGGTTTCTATAGCCTTTTTATAGCCAGCGACGCTATAGGTAATGGTGATCCCATTGACCAGTGCATCATTTTGATGAAGATGGAAGATAAGGGCCAGGGTCGAGAAAGGCTTTTCCAACCACCATCCAGAGGTGGAACAGGTGGTGGCGGCTTTCCTTATCAGGAAACAGTAGATGCTTTTGCCATGAGCAACGGTAAATTAATCACTGACCCATCGTCTGGTTATGATCCTCAAGATCCTTATGTGGGTAGAGATCCCAGATTTTATAATTCCATCATTTATGATCAGACACAGCTAATTGTCCCTGCAGGATCATTGACCCCGGTTGATATCTATACTGGCACATATCAAGGATCCGCTGCTTCTGAAGATGCAGTATTTACAGGCACTCCTACAGGTTATTACACTAACAAAATGCTTCACAGAGAGATAGTTGCTAACTATTGGATAGGAGGCCCACAGTCGCGTCCTCTGATTAGATACGCTGAGGTATTACTCAATTTTGCTGAGGCAACTAATGAATTTAGTGGTCCCATCTCAGAAGTATATCAAGCTGTAGAAGCAGTGAGGGAAAGAGCTGGTTTAGATCCATTTATACTACCAGCAGGCCTTTCTAAAGAAGCTATGAGAGAGGTGATCCATCATGAAAGAAGGGTAGAACTTGCCTTTGAAGGATTCCGATTCTGGGATGTAAGAAGATGGATGATAGCCGAAGAAACTCAGGCCAATACCATGACTGGTATGGAAGTAAAGCGCAATGGTGAGGCTGTAAGCTACAATAAGTTTAATGTGAGAAAGCACATCTTCAGAGATGCCCTCTACTATTGGCCTATTCCTCAGAGCGAAGTGGGTAAAAGCCCTGAAATGCTTCAAAATCCATATTACTAAAATTTAAATCAACCCCTTAAGAATATGAAAGCACTTATACAAGTAAAGCGATTATGCTTGTTTTCACTGCTCAGCGTGTCTCTATGGGCGTGTTCTCTTAATGATGATACACAGATAGCAGAAGAAGCAGAGAAAAGCATAGACGGGACCTGGCAGATTACCGCTGTTACGCGTAACGGACAGGATATTACGGCAGGTTTTGATTTCACTACATTCAAAATTCATTTCAACCCGGACTATACCTACACCATTGATAACTATGTACCCTTCATAGTAAAAGGAGAAGGCAATTGGGCAGTGGATGATCCCTTATATCCATTCAATATATCATTTGACGAGACAGGTAAAGAAACGGTGCAAACCAAGCTCAACTATCCTGTGGTAGATGGTGAGAGACGACTGAAGCTGGTTTTTAGCCCCGGCTGTAGCTCAAATGTATATGAATATACCATGAAAAGATCCGCTGAATAATGAAAAATCTGAACGTAATGAAGATCAATTTGAAGTTAAAACGAGGATGGTGGCACAGCAAAGTGGCCATTGTGCTCCTTGGCATTTTCATGATGACCTGTGTTTCTTTCGAAGGCGAAGTGGATCACCCGGAGTCAGGCAAAGCAGGCGAAGAAGTTACCTTCACCGTGCATCCATTTTTCGATGTAGCGGATGGAAGAAGTGGCGCCAGAATGGTTATCGGATTTCTAGCTCCTAAAAGCTGGAAAGCAGCCCAAAACACTGTTGTCACTTACACTAGTGACCTGGAAGAAGGCATGGTGGGCACCATGTCGCTGATACCAGATAATACACTTGCCAACTGGAGTGATGAAGGTGGTGGCGAAAAGCAAACCTGGAAAGTAGCGCTGAGAAACAAATATGGTGTTGGTCCTAATGTGATTAACGACATGGAGTGGATTGTTTACTGGTCAGACAAAACCTATGCTGTACAAAATGAAGAAGATATACATATAGATGTAGACCTGAAAGTAAAGCTGGGTGCTCAGAATATGCGGGTAAGGCCCATGTTTGTTATTGCAGAAACAGAAGATGGTACACGCTCCGGAAACTACACCGACATGCTAGTTACAGATTGTTTTGAAGTAACTGATGGTGAGGGAGATGTAATAGATTTTTGTGAGCTTCACATTAACTCTGTACAACCTGTATTTTCCACTAAAGATGATCTTGTAACCTTTACTTATCAGGGCGATATCAAAGACAACGATCTTCAGGGAGCCGATGAGGTTTACCTATGCGCTACGGCCTACACTGATAACGGCAAGGTTTACGAAGTGTGTAATCGGGAGGCAAAATCAGCGATGAAGAATCCATTTCGATTTGGTAATACCTTCGAGCTTACCATGTGGCCGGCTTCCTATTTTGGCATAGCCGAAGATGAAATCATTTCCTCCATCTCTTATTCATTTACAAGCGCTGATGGCGCTATTCAGATTATGGATGATTTAGGAGATGAAGATACTAACCAGCCTTACAGCTATGCTTTACGCTGTAACTAGTCTAAACCACCATGAAAAATATTGAATATATGCTTAATCTTTATTTAAAAAGGAGCATTACCATATTTACACTGTTAGCTGTCGCTCTGCTCTCACATGCAGTTCAGGCTCAGGATACTTCCGTAAAAGGAATAGTTCAGGACAGTTATGGTAATGCCATAGAAAGCGTAAACGTTTCTGTAGAAGGTCAGGAAACCAGCACTGTTACTAACGCAGAAGGGCAATTTGAAATACAAGCGTCATCAAGTAGTGTTCTTGTGTTCACTCATCCTGATTATGCCACCTTTGAGTTTGTTACAGGCCAAAATAATGAACTGGTGATCAGTCTCATAGAAAGGTACCTTCAAAGCCCGGAGATTTTACCTGTTTTGTACGGTGAGAAAGACCGAAAAAGTATGCTGGGAGCTACTTCAACGGTGTATACTGATCAAATAAATACTACCTTATCACCCAATTATGCAGCTGCCTTAGCGGGTAGAATGCCAGGGCTTTATGTACAGCAGTACAGAGGTATTAGAAATACTTATACTTCAGGTAATACCAATAGCGATATAGTAGGACAGGTACCGCAAACTAACAACGCAGTACCTACAGACAACACCATGTTTGCCTTATCACTAAGAGGTCAGGGTCCCGTAACCGTGATTGACGGTATCCAAAGAGATATTTACTCAATAGATCCTGAAAACATAGAATCTATTTCAGTACAAAAAGACGCCTTATCATCCATTTTGTTGGGAATGCGAAGCTCAAGAGGTCTGGTTTTGGTAAACACCAGAAAGCCAGAAGCGGATAGGTTTCAACTGTCTTTTTCGGGTGAAATAGGAGTGCAGACTCCCTTGAACATGCCTAAGCCATTACCTACTTATCAGTATGCTTACTTGCTAAATGAAGCATTGCTAAATGATGGCCAAACAGCGGCTTATACCGATGAGGACTTCCAGGCTTTCAGAGATGGTACTAGTCCATACACTCACCCCAATGTAAACTGGTATAATCAGGTGCTGAAGAAGAATGCCCCTATATCCACTTACAACTTAAATGTTAACGGTGGTGGCAAAGTGGCCAGGTATTCATTAAGTCTAAACTATCTCAATCAGGAAGGGCTATTCAAAACCTCCGATATCAATAGCTACAACACTAATCTGGAGCTTAACAGATATCTTTTTACTTCCAGTGTAGCGGTAGATGTAACGGATGATTTTGAGGTAGGAGTAACACTTTTTGGAAGAGTACAAGAGGGAAATCAACCCGGAGCTGGTACAGGAGCTATATTATCAGGTCTGGTTAACACGCCAGGATCTGCCTATCCGGTGTATAATGAAGATGACTCATATGCTGGTAATGTTTCTTTTCCGGTAAACCTGTATGCCCAAACCATTAACTCCGGCTATATCCAGGATAACAGCAGAGATATCATGGCAAACGTGGAGCTCAATTATGACCTGGGTGATTTTGTAGAAGGCTTATCAGTAAAAGGAGTCACTAACATGTCTACGCAGAACCTTACTGCTATTGTTAGAAATAAGCAAAATACGGTTTATGAGTATACTCCGCCTACAGAAGAAAGCGCTGGGTCTTATTCGCCTTATGGCTCAAACATTCCTCAGTCTAACTCATTCGTAAACGTGGCTAGCACCCGCTTTTGGTATGGTCAGCTTTCTCTGAATTATGAAAAGCAGGTAGGAAAGCATAATCTGGGAGCCATGATCTTTGGTGACAAGAGAATAGTATCTGTGAACTATGATTTGCCAGCTAAGTCTAATAACGTAGCGGCTAAAGTAAATTACGATTACGACGGTAAATACTTTGCTGAAGCGGCCATAGACTTCAGTAGTTTCAATAGATATCCTACTGATGATCAGTGGGGCACTTTCTACGCCTTAGGCTTAGGTTGGGATATATCCAAAGAAGACTTTTTAAGTTCAACAGATTGGTTAAACCAATTGAAAATCAGAGGAGTATATGGTAAAACCGGTAATGGTATTGATAACTCAGGCTATTACATCTGGAGGCAGACATACCGAACCACAGTGCTTGAAGGAACTTACCCTCAGGGTTATTCCAGAGGACCAGGAAATGGTGAAGCTCCAAACGGCTTAGCAAACCCGAATATCAGCTGGGAGAAGGCTAACAAGCTGAATATTGGTGCCGACGTAGCTGTAATGGATAATCACCTTCAGTTTACCGCTGATTATTATTATGACAAGTATTATGATCTACTTCAGATCAGAGGTAAAAGCATAGCTCTTATGGGATTAGCTTACCCGGTAGAGAACATTGGAGAGAACCTGTACAAAGGTTTAGAGCTCTCTCTAACCTACCAGAATAACCTGGGCAACTTCAATTATTTTGTTACCGGAAACTGGTCCAGAATGGAAACGGAAGTGCTTTTCATTGATGAACAGTTTAGAGAATTTGATTACACCAGACAAACAGGCAGGCCAGTAGGCACCATTTTCGGCCTGGAGACTGATGGCTTCTTCAATTCACAAGAGGAAATCGCCAACAGTGCCACTTTTGATGGTATTGAGGTGCAGCCAGGTGATATCAAATACAAAGACATGAATAATGATGGTGTCATTGATATCAACGATATCCAACCGATTGGTAATACTAAGCCTTTGAGCTACTATGGCATCACAGCTGGTTTCAACTACAAAGGTTTCGAAGTGAGTGCTTTGCTTCAGGGTGCTTACAATAGAGATATCTATGTGGCTGATTTAGCCATGCAGGCAGGCTTCCAGACGGCGGGCCAGAGTTATGGTCAGGCCTATGAACCTATCATTGGCAGATGGACACCAGAGACAGCCGAAACGGCGACTTACCCAAGACTCTCTGCAGGTAGAAACGTGAATAACGCTCCAGATTACAACACTTCTTTCTTCGTTCACTCAGGTGACTATTTCAGACTAAAGAATCTAAGTATAGCCTACACACTCCCACAACACTGGTTTAGAAATAAGAGTGTGTCAGAAGTGAAGCTATTCATGAATGGCCAAAACCTATTCACCGAAGCAGCTTATGATCAGGTAGATCCTGAAGTAACAAGTTTCTACAATTATCCTATTCAGAAGGTGATTAGTGGTGGTATCAAAATAAAACTATAAGCGCTATGACAATCATGAAAAAGATACAATTTATATATAAATCTCTGCTCGGAGTAATGATAGCATCCGCTTTGTTCTCTTGTCAGAATGATTTTGAAGATGTGCCCTTGGAACAGTTCACACAGGACTATGTGTTCAGTACGGCTGATTCTACCGGTGAAGTGGCTAAGCAATACCTTAATACAGTTTATTCCAGGCTACAAAATGGTCATAACAGGGTAGGAGGAGACTATCTGGCTTCAGCTACTGATGATGCTATTTCTTCTAGCAATACGCTTACAGACGCCGACAAATTGCTTACCGGAGCTTACAATGCTTCTCTTACTGTGGGTTCTGAAATGCTTTGGGGCTATCACTATGCTGGTATTAGAAGCTCTACAGAGTTTATTACCAATATTGACATCGTACCTGTGCAGCAACAGTACAATGGCATGTCATTAGCCAAAGTATGGAAAAGTGAAGCCAGATTCATCAGAGCATGGCATTACTTCAACCTTGTAAAAAGATATGGTGGCGTACCTTTAATGGGTGATGTAGTCCGTCAGCTGGGCGATGACCTGGAAATACCAAGAAGCAGTTTTGATGAATGCATCAGCTATATTGTAAGTGAGCTTAATGACATCACTGGTACACTGCGTACATACCCAGTAAGCAACCCTAGCAGCGATGCCCATGTGGTGACTAGAGAAGCAGCTATGGCCCTGAAAGCCAGAGTATTGCTCTACGCCGCCAGCCCGCTGTTTAATGGTGGTAATATAGATGGATCTAATCCGCTTACTGGTTACGCCAGCCTTGATAATGAGAAATGGAAAGCAGCAGCTGATGCAGCCAAACAGCTTATGGATGAAGGTACATTCTCCCTGCAAGCCAATTATCTTGATGTATTTCTGGAAGAAGGAAATTCTGAAGTGATCTTCTTCAGACCTGAGGGCCCTAATAATGTTATGGAAACCAACAATGGTCCGGTAGGTTTTTCAGGTCAGGGCTTAGGGCAGGGCAGAACCAGCCCATCACAAAACCTGGTAGATGCATTCCCTATGCTAGATGGTAAGTCTATTGGTGACCCTACATCGGCCTATGTTTACAATCAGAACGATCCTTATGCTAACAGAGATCCACGACTTGAAAATACAGTACTTCATAACGGTTCTCTATGGCTGAACACCATTCTAGAGACCTTCGAAGGAGGTAAAAACAGGCCAGGTGGAGCCCTGCAGCAGACCAGAACCAGCTATTATCTCCGCAAGTTCATGGGGAAGTTTGAAACAGCTTCTGGCTACTCATCTACTACGCATGACTGGGTGGTATTCAGATATGCTGAAGTAATGCTCAACTACGCTGAGGCTCAAAATGAGTACAGCGGCCCATCTACAGACATATATCAGGTGCTTAAAGACTTACGTGCAAGGTCCGGAATAGAAGCAGGATTAGATGACATGTATGGTCTAAAGGCCGGTATGAGCAAAGATGAAATGAGAGAAGCTATTCATAATGAAAGAAGAATAGAAATGGCATTTGAAGAGCAACGCTACTGGGATCTGAGAAGATGGAAAAAAGCAGAAAGCGTACTGAATAATGCAATCAATGGCATGGTCATTATACAATCCGGACCAACCTTTATTTACAACGAAACTGCCGTGCTTACGCCTTCTTTTGAAACCAGGCAGTATCTGTACCCCATACCTAATGATGAGGTGCTTAAAAATGATAATATGATTCAGAATCCAAACTGGTAATACCTAATAATTAAGGAGTTATGAAAAAAATTATACTGCTATTGATCATCGCCTTCACCGCCCAGCTTTCCTACGCTCAGGAAATGGTGGTGAGAGGTAAAGTCACTTCAGATGATGGAGAAAGCCTGCCAGGAGTGAACATCATTAAAAAAGGTACTAACACCGGTATGTCCACAGACGTAGATGGTAATTATATGCTCAAAGCTAATAAAGGAGATGTTTTGATTTTCTCTTTCATAGGCTTTAAGACTAAAGAAATACAAATAGGTGATCAGCAACAATTGAACGTTGTGCTCAGCATGGACCTCACTTCTCTTGAAGAGGTAATTGTGGTAGGTTATGGTGAGGTAAAACGGATCACCAATACAGGATCGGTAAGTGCCATTTCTGCTAAAGACGTGCAAACCGTGCCTACACCAAATATTCAGAACACATTATCTGGTAGAATGCCGGGCTTCTTTTCTCAGCAGCGCTCAGGGCAGCCGGGAAGAGATGCTTCAGATTTCTTTATCAGAGGGGTAAGTTCATTAAATGCTGAAGGTAACAGACCGCTGATCATTGTAGATGATGTACAATACACTTATGATCAGCTACAACAAATCAATGTGAACGAAATCGAAAGCATTTCAATACTAAAAGACGCTTCAACTACTGCCATATATGGAATTAAAGGTGCTAATGGTGTTTTGGTAATCAAAACCAGAAGAGGTAAAGAAGGCAAGCCTAAAATCAATTTCAGAGTGGAAGGTGGTGTACAAACGCCTGTGAGAACGCCGGAGTTTCTGGATTCTTACAATACAGCTCTTTTGGTGAATGAGGCTTATGAGAATGATGGTTTACAGCCCATATTCACTGAAGAAGACCTTGAGTTATTCAAAAATGGAGAAGACCCATACGGACATCCTAATGTGAATTGGTACGATGAAATCTTCAAAAAATATGCTACTCAGCAAAACATGAACCTGGATGTGTCAGGTGGTACTGATAGACTGAAATACTTCATATCAGGCGGTGCTTTTGCTCAGAATGGTTTGGTGAAAGACTTCTCAGATCCATTTAACGAGGTGAATAACAACTACTTCTATCGTAGATTTAACTTCCGTACTAACCTGGATTTTGACGTGACTAAATCATTGAAAATGAGATTGGATGTAACCTCAAGATTCGGAAATATTAACGAGCCATATAATCAGAATGCTATTGGTGAAATCTATAATTTCGCCCAAATACGTCCTTATTCTGCCCCGCTTTATAATCCTAATGGGTCATATGCCTATGCTTTTGATACGGAAGGCAAACTGCCTACACTTAACGCCAGATTGGCCAACGGTGGTTATAGAAGAACACGGAGGACAGATACCAATGTATTGTTTGGTTTATCTCAAGATCTAAGCGATTTAGTGGAAGGTCTTTCTGTTTCAGCAAGGATTGCCTATTCAAGTATTGAAGAGAACAGTAAAAGTCTTTTCAGATCTGGGTTTCCAAGTTATCACTATGACTCTGAAAACAGCACTTACACCATACATCCGAGCAAGCAGTATAAGTTTGATGGCTACACCAGCCTGGGTGATATAGGTGTTTTCACCAAAAATGTAAACATTCAAGGCTTTCTGAATTATGACAAGCAAATTAATGATGATCATACCATCAAAGCTTTATTATTTTACAACAGACAAAGTAATACTGTAGATAAAGACGGTTTCACTTCTGCCAACGTTCCTCAAAACTTTGTGGGCTACACAGGTAAGTTGAGCTATAATTACCGTAATAAGTACCTGATCGATCTTAATGGAGCCTACAATGGATCTGATAGATTTGGTGAGGACAATCGCTATGGCTTTTTTCCAGCTGTAGGTTTAGGCTGGACTATCTCAGAGGAGAATTTCTTCAGTGTGCCATTCGTGCAATTATTAAAGCTGAGAACATCTTATGGTCTGGTAGGGTCTGACGCTACTTCAGGAAACAGATATTTATTTAATCAGGTATATAGTCCTGGTGGTGGGTATTTCTTCGGAACAGCCACTACCGGTTATCCTACCATCTATGAAGGCGACCTGGGTAATCCTAACGTTGTTTGGGAGAAAGCCAGAAAGTTTGATGTAGGACTAGATATGAACCTGTTCAAAAACAAGCTTACGCTGACGGTAGATTACTTCTATGACTTCCGTTATGATCAGCTCGTGCCACGAGGGAGCGTGCCCAATATCATTGGTATCGGTACGTCACCAACTAACATAGCAGAGACGGTAAATAGAGGCTTTGATGGTAAGTTAGGTTATGAAACCAATATCACAAAAGACCTTTTCTTCAATACTAGTCTGGTATTCTCCATAGCCAAAAACAAGGTGATCTATAAAGACGAAGCTCAGCCTGCTTTCCCTTGGTTAGCAGAAACTGGCCATCCTATCAATCAGCCATTTGGCTATACATGGGTAGGCTACTATTCTGAAGAAGACATAGCCAGAAACAATGATGAGAACCCGGATAATGATGTGCCAGTGCCATTGAATGACACTGAAATTCAGGCAGGTGATTTGAAATACAAAGATCTAAGTGGCGATGGAATAATCAACGACCTGGATAAGTCCGCCATTGGCAAACCTAACTTGCCTAACACTACATTAGGACTGTCGACAGGATTTAGTTATAAAGGCTTGAGCATTAATGTTTTATTCCAGGGTTCTTTTAACTATAGTTTCAGTGTTGTAGGTACAGGTATTGAACCTTTCAAGAGCCAATTCCAGCCTATTCACCAGCAAAGATGGACACCAGAAAATGCTGACAATGCAGAGTTTCCAAGACTGACCAGTAATCCAACTACCGTGAATAGCAGCAGCGCATACATGTCAGACTTCTGGTTGGTTGATGCCTGGTATATCAGGTTGAAAACTGTAGATATAGGTTATGTACTTCCTCAGAAATTCCTGCCAGGAAACATCGAAAATGCCAGAGTTTACCTCAGCGGATATAACCTGCTGACTAAGACAAGCTATGACAAGTATCAGCAAGATCCGGAGATATCTACTAACACAGCCGGTGATGCCTATCTGAATCAGAGAGTAGTTAACCTGGGTATTCAAATTGGTTTTTAATAGTTGAAAATACGAAAATGAAAAAGGCAAAATTATTCATACTTGCGTTGCTATACATTCTGGCCAGCTGTAAAGACACAGATGATTCAGTACCCTTACCATTTCATGCAAACATTTACTCATATAAGATAGATGTTGGCCAGGTTGGTAATGAGGTGATTACCAATAGCAGAACGGAAAATTCAGTGAAAATTACGGTAGAATATGGTACTGATCTTTCGTCGGTTGCGCCGGAGATTGAAATTTCTCCTTATGCCACTATAGAGCCGGCGTCAGGCACTGCTATTAATTTTGAGGAAAATAATAATACCCAGGTGTACACATTAACTGCCGCCTCAGGCAGAGAATATATCTGGACTGTTCAAATACAAGAACTACCTGATCCTGAAGCTATTAGATTAGAGCTGATACCCAACGGAGGCTGGGATGCCAATGTCACTGTTTATCATGACCTGACCTATAACGACTTTCTTACCCGCTATTCAGGTTGGAACGGTGGTGACGGCTGTGTAAGCACAGAATTGCCCGATGGCAGTATACTTTGGTCATTTCAGGATAGCTTCTTTGGTACGGTATCTCAAGATAGAATAAGACAAGATAATGTATTTGTTAGAAATGCAGGATTTATCCAAACTGATGGTTTATTATCTGGATACCAGCAGCTTAATCCGGAAAATTTCTTCGGTAAAGCACAAACCTGGATCAAATACCCAGGAGCGAATGAAAACAATGATGATCACTGGTACTGGGGAGGACCTTCTCAAATAGTGGGAGACGAACTGCAAATGGTGTTAGGACATGTTATTCCTGGTGACTTTGCAGGAGTTCATGCTTCTACCGATGTGGCTGTTTTCAATGTATCAGACATGTCTTTCAAAGAGCTTTTATTGAATAAATATGAAGGGAATCTCACCTGGGATTCCAGCATCTTCTACGGTCCTGATGGCTACACATACATGTATGCCACTGAGGGAATTGGCTTTTGCTATTCCAGAATGTACGTGGCCAGAGTAGCAGATCACGATCTGAGAGGAGACTGGGAATATTACACCAAGACAGGCTGGTCAACCACACCACCAGAAAACCATGATGATTATGTAGTGGTGGCTGAAGGTAGAATAACCCAACCTAATGTATTCCAGGATGGTGAAAAATTCTACCTGGTTTCACAAGGCGGCTGCTTTGGTTTAGATATCAATATCATGGAAAGTGACAGCCCTGTTAGTGGCTTTACTAATGAAAGAACTATATACATGATTCCTGAAAAATACACCAGTGATAGTCCTGAACCTCCAGGCTACATTACCTATAATGCTGTAGTGCATCATGCATTATCGCAAGAGGGAGAACTGGTGGTTTCATATAATATCAACCCTATAGGTTTTGAGAATAATTTCAATAGCCCTGGAACGGCGGACAATTACCGACCATACTTTGTGAGGGTCTATAATTGGAAATAGCTTATGAGGTAGGGGTTAAGATTATCAGAGGTAGTGATAATCTTTGGGCTTGAAGGGTAATTCATACCTTTCAGGCCACCTTTTATCTACCTAATTGTTCAATTAAATTTTTTTAACCATGTAATTAAATCGATTTAGTTTTCTTCGCAACTCACCTAAACCCTTATATTATGAAACACAACGTAATCATTTCATTACAAATGAAATTCCGTGTAGCTGTGTCTCAACACCAGCTATACCGGCTCTCTTGTTGGTCTGGTTTTATCTGACTGATAGCTAAGTAGTTAAACACTACTAACTCAATTGTCTATGGTGCATTTAACTATTTCCCTAATCAAGTTTATGCTACCAATTTTAAAACAACTTAATTATGAAAATCAAAAGAATATTAGGCTTAGCACTTTCTGTAGCACTACTACAGGCTTGCCAGCAAGATATTGTTCAGGAGATAACAGACAAAGGAGAGACAGGAACAAAAGAATTCGTGAAAAACAATGCTAATGGCCGAGTTGGCGCAGCTGTTAGTGATTATGGTACTTTTACCATTCAAAATGCAGCCAGTAATCTCTACATGGAGGTGTCAGGAGATTTCACCTACAATGAGAAGTTCAATAATGCCGCCAAAATCAGCCAATATGGAGCCACAGCTGCCGGCAACTTATGGCAAAAATGGCAATCCATTTATGAGAAAACTGATAATGGCATCAGGTATTACTCTTTGATGAACCTGCACAGTGGCAAGTTTTTAGACGTGCCTAGTGGTTCAGGTACCAATGGACTTCAGTTGCAGCAGTGGCAATACAATGGTTCTGATGCTCAGCTATTTGAATTCAGAGAGCAGCCCGGTGGCTATGCCATCATCAACAAAGCAAATGGACTTGCCGTAACCAATCAGAATGGATCTGGTTCCAATGGGTCAGCCATAGTGCAAGAGCCATTTTCTGGAGGTGAAGGCATCACAGTTTATCAGCATTGTGCCTATGGCGGTTATGCCGTTACGCTGGCTCCGGGAAGTTATACCGCCACGCAGCTACAGGCTCTGGGTGTGACTAATAATGATGTTTCCTCCATGAGAATACCAGCCGGATTTCAGGCTACTTTGTATTCAGAAGGGAATTTCACTGGCAGTTCATTGAGCAAATCAGCAGATGATGATTGCCTGGTAGATGACAGTTGGAATGATCTTATTTCTTCCATCGTAGTGAGTGGCGGAGAAGCAGGTAATATTGCTTTTAACAGACCTGTAACTGTATCATCTACTGAAAACACTAATTTGGCCGCAAGTAATGCTGTAGATGGCAATGGAACTACAAGATGGTCAAGCCAATACAGTGATCCTCAATGGATTTATGTTGATCTGGGTGAACCACACATTATAGGAAGAGTCAACATTACCTGGGAAACAGCGCTAGCGAGCAACTATCAGGTGCAAGTATCCAATAATGCCTTAGATTGGACTACCGTTAGAAATGTTCAGGGCAATAGCAGCACCAATAATAACCTAACCAATATCAATGGAACGGGTAGATATGTGAGAATATATGGCACCAATCGGGCTACCATTTGGGGCTATTCTATTTTCGAACTAGAAGTGTATGATGCCGGTAGTGCTGCAGCAGCAGATCCAAGTCAGGTCTTTGTTTTAAATGCCTTGGCACCAGATTCTTATAGAGATGATGAAGTGACTCGTTATTTCCAAAGAAATGACCAGTCTTTAGGCTCAGTAGCCTTTGATCAGGGTAGCAGTATTCCATTAGAGTGGGGCAGCAATGCAGGTAAAGTACTTTGGGTTACGCAAGATGCCTGGGATGGTACCTCGCTGCAGCCTAACAACAAGTTCCCTTGTAATTACTTCTTCAGTTATAATAATTCCATCTTCATTCAGCAAGATAAGAATGACTGGACACCGGATGATCCTAACATGACTATTAACAGCCCGATGGGTAGACCAAAACAGATCTGTAGCAATCAGCCTGGCACTGATTGGAGCTGGCCAAGTAATGGGGTGGAAATTGGGAACAAAGTATACATGCATTGCGGTGAAGGACAAGGACTTGGCGCTACGAACCAATCTATTTATGTGCTTACGGAATCAGCGGGTACTCTGTGGCAAGTAGAACGAACTGAGCCTGCGGGCATGAGTAATCAAACCGCCATTGGTTATGCACATGGAATGGTAAAAGCGAATGATGGCTATGTATATGTATTTGGTGTTCAGACCCTTGGATTCGGTTACAATACCGGTGTTCACGTGGCTAGATTCCCGCAATCAAACCCTATGTCATGGACCTTCTGGAATGGCTCAACCTGGGTGAATAATCCGGTTACTGGTGCCGCTGCACGAATTACTGAAGGCAAAGGTACGGTTTCTATCTGCCAGGTAAATGGTAAATACGTGATGATCTCAATGGATCAAGGCTTCAATTGTGATAATACTAGAAATATTTACGCTGCTACTTCAGATAGCCCTACCGGACCATTTACACCACTTACCGAGGTGTACAAGATTAATGACTATATGCAGGGCCAATACACTCGCTATTATACGCCAAATGTGCATCCACAATATGACAATGGACGCAATGAGCTGCTCATGACTTATTCTGTGAACCAGTCCGCTTGCGGTGAAAGTGATTGTATCGATGGCTATATCGATCCAAATTATTATAGAATCAGAGGAGTGAGAATACCATATTCTAAAATGGGCTTATAAATGGGTAATGCGAGGCTACCAAAAAAGGGACCTAATCATCATATGGGGATGGTTAGGTCAGTGCTTTTGAGGTAGCCTCAATTTCATTTTATCAAAATATTAATCTCTTATGAAATACACTTCAACACTGAAATTTGGAGGTGTGCTGGCATTGCTATGTCTTTTTTTTAACGCTAGTGCCCAGCTTAACCAGATTTCGCTCAACAGTGCAAGCGGTCCTGCCAACTGGAAGGTTCGCTCTGCAGAAGATGTGAATAACGATCCTGCCATTCATCAGGTAGGTTACAATACCTCAGCCTGGGTAAATGCTTCAGTGCCGGGAACTGTGTTTGGCTCCTATGTAGAACAAGGCCTGGAGGCTGATCCCAATTTTGGAGATAACATATACAAAGTAGACAAAGCCATTTATAACCGTGATTATTGGTATCGAACAGAATTTAATTATAACGCTGGCTTTAATCAGGGAAATGTTTGGCTCAACTTTGAAGGGATCAACCGCGATGCTGATATCTATCTGAATGGCAATCTCTTAGGCTCACTTCATGGCTTTATGGAAAGGGGTAAGTATAATGTTAGCAGCTTACTAAATACTGGTAATAACACTTTGGCCATCAAGGTCTATCTACCTGTGGTACCAATGAACTGCTCTGCCATGCCAAGCTATGTTTCGAGCGACAGCTGGGATTGGATGCCATCGGTTCCCGGTCTCAATATGGGCATCACCGATGATGTTTATCTGACCACCACTAACGGCATCACCATCAATGATCCCTGGATAAGAACTAAAGTGCCCAGCCTGAACACAGGAAATCTGGACGTTAGAACGGAGTTGGAAAACCACACCAACCAGAGCATAACAGGTACCTTAACAGGAACTATTCAGCCGGGTAATCACCAGTTTTCGCAGAATGTTACCATTGCCGCGGGACAAAGCACCACAGTGCAAAATCTGCTCACCATAAGCAATCCACAATTATGGTGGCCCAATGGCTATGGTGATCCCAACCTTTACACCTGCCATTTTGAATTCAATGCCGGTGGCGTTCGCGATCAGAAGGACGTGACTTTCGGAATAAAAGAATACAGCTATGATACTGAGGGAGACATACTTCACTTGAAGGTAAACGGAGTCCGAATATTTGTGAAAGGAGGAAACTGGGGCATGTCAGAATATATGCTGCGGTGCCGTGGTGATGAGTATGACACCAAGCTTCGCCTGCATAAAGAGATGAATTTCAATATGATACGAAACTGGGTGGGTTCTACTACCGATGAAGAATTCTATGCAGCCTGCGATAAATACGGCATCATGGTTTGGGATGATTTCTGGCTGATTACCACGTATATCTACTGGCCTAGAAGCGTTCCAATCTTCAATAATAATGTCATTGAAAAGGTAAAGCGCTATCGCAATCATCCTTCCATTGCGGTGTGGTGTGGTGCCAATGAGTTCGACCCATCGCAGGAATATATTGACCTCTACACTGCCGCTGTTTCCACCTATGATGGCAATGACAGACGATTTCAGGCCAATTCGATAGGAGAGGCCCTGAGCTCCAGCGGCCCATGGCTCAACCTGAATCCGGCCAGCTATTATGACAGCCCGCCAAGAATTTACGGACCTGAAAGTTGGGGACTTAAGACAGAATTGGGAACTGCGGTTTTCCCGAATTATGACAGCTTCAAGGAGTTTATGCCAGAGTCTAATCAATGGCCTCGTAACAGCATGTGGGATCAGCATTTCTTCGGAGATACTTATTCACGAGCCGCAGGTGCTGATGGCTATTTTAACAGTGTGCAGCAGCGATATGGCGCCAGTGACAACATACAGGATTTCTGTAAAAAGTCTCAAATTCTAAATATGAGAACCAACAAAGCCATGTTTGAAGGCTGGCTCCATAACATGTGGGATGATGCCTCCGGCCTGTTAATCTGGATGAGCCAATCAGCCTATCCATCCATGGTTTGGCAAACTTATGACTACTATCATGACCAAACGGGAGCTTATTGGGGAGCTAAATCCGCCTGTGAGCCACTACATATTCTCATGGTGCCATCATCAGGAGATGTGGAAGTGTCGAACACCACCGCTCAAAATTATAGTGGTCTTTCAGCCCGACTTGAAGTCATTAATCTGGATGGACAAAAGGTACAAAATACGGTGGTGAATGTAGGTTCCGTCAATTCAAACACCTTATCTAAAATATCTACATTACAATTTAATAATCAGCAACTTACGGAGGTCTACTTCGTGCGATTAACTTTAAGCAATGGCTCAGGAAATGTAGTTTCTCAGAACTTCTACATCAGAGGCAAAACAGAAAATGCTTTGAGCGCCATCAATACCTTGCAACCAGCAGTTCTCAACGTCACTAAAACGATAAGCAACAGTAATGGAGAGATGCTGATGAATGTAACAGTGGCTAATCAAGGCCAATCCATTGCTTTTGCCAATAGAGTGCAGGCCATCAAAGGTTCATCTAAAGAGCGCATTCTGCCATCTATCATTAGCGATGGCTATTTCACTTTGCTTCCTGGTGAATCTAAGAACTTAACCATTCGCTTTAATTCTGATTTGCTAGAAGGACAATCGCCTGATGTTAAAATCACGCCTTACAACAGCACTTCCTCAGGCAATGATAATCTGGCTTTGTATAAGCCGGTGGTCACTTCATCAACCCTGGGAGATAATGCCGGAAGTAAGGCCGTAGACGGTGGTTATGGTACGCGCTGGGAAAGCGAGTACAGCGATCCGCAATGGATGTATGTCGATCTCCAGGATAATTATGACATCAATAGAATCAAGATCACCTGGGAGGGAGCCTATGCTAGCAGCTATCAGGTTCAGGTATCAGATAATGCTACCAACTGGACTACCATTCAGAGTGTGACGGGTAATGCTAATCTGGTAAATGAATTCTCTAACCTTACCACTTCTGCACGCTATGTCAGGATTTACGGTACAGCGCGAGCAACCATTTTTGGCTATTCGATATATGAACTGGAAGTATATGGCAGCAAAGGTCTGCAGGGGGAAGACATTACCGATCTAGGAGGTACAATTTCAGCTCAGTATACAGATTCACCTGCCGGTGAGGACATCAATAAGCTGATAGACAATAGCTCATCCACCAAATACCTGACCTTTCATAACAGCGGCTGGGTGCAGTTTCAGGCCAATGAAAGATATACGCTCAGCGGTTATACCATTACATCAGCCAATGACAACCCACCGAGAGATCCTGCCTCCTGGAGCCTACAGGGTTCTAACGATGGTAATACCTGGACGCAATTGGATGCCCGCAGTAGTGAAAGTTTCAATGCACGTTTTCAGACCAAAACGTATAATGTTTCAACTTCCGGAGGCTATGCCTATTATCGATTGAATATTACCAATAATGGCGCAGCATCGCTGCAATTAGCGGAGTTGGAGCTTTTCGGAACACCGTATGTGGGCGGAATTACCAATTTAGCACTGAACAAGCCGACATCCAGCTCCAGCACTTTCAATAATAATCAGGGTAGCAATTCCGTGGATGGCAGCCTGAATTCTCGTTGGGAAAGTGAATACAGTGATCCCCAATGGCTCTATGTTGATTTACAAAACCAATATTTAATTGACAGGATCAAGCTCACCTGGGAAGGAGCCTACGCCAGTGCCTTCAGAGTGGAAGTATCCAATGATGCAAACAACTGGTCCATTGTGCGTTCTGAATCATCAAATTCAAGCTTGGAGAATGAGTACACCGGTATTAATTCCACTGCCAGATATGTTAGAGTTTATGGCACTGGTCGCGCTACCATTTGGGGTTATTCCTTATTTGAATTAGAAGTATATGGTTCATCCGCGGCCATGGTTCTGGGAAGATCAGAAATTGCTGAAGAAGCTAATAATCAATCAGTTATTCCTTATCCAAATCCATTTGGAGAACATTTAACATTACCTGTAAATGTTGAGCAGTCGGCCAGTGTGCAGATCAAAATTACCAGCTATGCAGGTCAGGAGGTGGCTTCTAAAGACTATCAAATTTCACAAGGATCGAATGAACTCATACTTGATGATCTGGTGAAGCCCTTAACCAACGGTGTCTATTTCATTGAGGTGAAAACACCAGAAGGAAAAGTCACGCATCGTCTAATCAAAAACCAATCAGACAAATGAGCATATTAAACCTTAAACTAAACAGATCCGGTCTCATAGTTATACTGTTCATGACCGCAGCTTTTGGCTTACATGCTCAGGATTGGCAAATGAAGCAAGCCAATCTAATGACAGAGTTTGCCAATGATGTAAACCCGCAAAATGTGCTACCAGAATACCCCAGACCACAACTGGTAAGAGAAAAGTGGCTCAACCTCAATGGATTATGGCAGTTTCAGGCTGCCAACTCCAGAACAGAACCCTTGCCAGCTGGAAACTTGTCACGACAAATTTTAGTGCCATTTCCGGTAGAATCAGCCATTTCAGGGGTAATGGAAAGGCATAATGCCATCTGGTACAATCGTGCATTTACGGTTCCTTCAGACTGGTCAGGTCAGCGGATAATACTCCATTTTGGAGCAGTGGATTGGGAATCAGAGGTATTTGTAAACGGCACCAGCGTGACTTTGCACAGGGGTGGCTATGATCCATTTAGTATTGATATTACCAATTATCTGAATGGAACAGGACCTCAAGAGCTCGCGGTTCGGGTGTATGATCCCACCAATGATGGTGGCTACGCCCGTGGCAAACAGTCGAAAACGTCATATGGCATTATGTATACCAGTGCAACAGGTATTTGGCAGACCGTTTGGCTCGAGCCGCTCCCTTCTCAAAGCATTTCGAGCCTGAAACTGATCCCTGATATTGACGCGGGCAGACTCAATGTCACCGTCAATGTTAACAATGCCAACAATGTAACGGTGCAGGCGGTGGCCTATGACAATGGCGTGGAAGTGGCGTCTATCACCGGCAGTCCGAATAGCCACTTACAGCTGCCAGTGTCCAATCCCAAACTGTGGTCACCAGCTTCACCCAAGCTCTATGATTTGAAAGTTTACCTTAAACAAGGAAATGTTGTCATAGATGAGGTGGATAGCTATTTTGGAATGAGAAAGATAGCTCTGGAAGAAGTAGATGGCGTGAAAAAGCTTATGCTGAACAATGAATTCGTCTTCCAGTTCGGTCCATTGGATCAAGGCTTTTGGCCTGATGGCGTGTATACGGCTCCCACCGATGAGGCTCTCAGATCTGACCTTGAGCAAATGAAAGCGATGGGATTCAATATGGTGAGAAAGCACATTAAAGTAGAACCTATGCGATGGTACTATTGGGCTGATAAACTGGGACTTATGGTGTGGCAGGATATGCCATCAGTAAACTCTTACATCTGGCCTTTTTATCCAGAGCAGCCTATTGATAGGCCGCAATTTAAGGCTGAATTAGAAAGAATGGTTACAGGGCTCATAAGTGTTCCTTCCATCATTACCTGGGTGGTATTCAACGAAGAGCAAGGCCAGCATGACGCTGTGGAGCTCACACATTTTGTAGAGCAGCTGGATCCATCTCGTGTTGTTAATCCTGCCAGCGGTTCTGGATGGGTAGATGCCGGAGATATGGTAGATGTGCATCCTTATCCTGCTCCAGTGATCAATGGCCTTGAAAATAGGGATGACGTAGCCAAGGTAATCGGTGAGTACGGTGGCATAGGCCTCCGTGTGGATGGCCACTATTGGTCTGATGATGCTGATTCTTATGTGGTGGTTAATAGCCCTCAGGAATTGATAGATATGTATGCTGGCTTTGCTAATACTTTAAAAAGCCATATCATAAATTATGGCCTCAGTGCGGCGGTTTACACAGAGATTACGGATGTTGAAAATGAGATCAATGGCATGTTAACCTATGACCGCATCATGAAGGTACCTGCTGAAAGTATCCGTCAAATCAATGAAGAAGTCATTAAGATCAAAGGTGTAGAAGCCCTGCTGCCGAATTCAGGGAAGGTGCCTCAAACCTGGAAGTACACCACCAGTCAACCGGGAACTGGCTGGATGAATGAGGGTTTTAACGATCAGTCATGGACTTCTAGTCTCGGGGGATTTGGCGGTGGTGGCGTGCCCAATGCCAATGTACAAACCAGCTGGACCAGCTCAGACATCTGGCTGCGAAAGCAATTCCATGTTGGTAATCTATCTGATGATCAGTTGAATAGCCTGAAGTTTAGCCTTTTTCATGATGAAGCCTGTGAAATCTACATCAATGGAGTACAAGCCGCTTCTGTCATGGGATTCACCACCAGCTATGAAGAAGTAGCTATTAGCCAAAATGCCCTGAATGCTCTGAGAGAAAATGATATGAATACCATTGCCATACATTGCCATCAAACTTATGGTGGTCAGTTTATTGATGCAGGCATTGTTTATATCGCATATCAGGACGACCAGTATAGCAACAACCTGGCACTGAACCAACCGACAACGGTGTCTTCAACTATCAATGGCTATTTCCCAGCCTTCTTTGCAGTGGATGGCAATAAAGGTTCAAGATGGGGCAGCGTCTACAGCAACCCACAATGGATTTATGTTGATCTCGGTCAGGAATATGATATTAGCCGGGTGAAAGTTTTCTGGGAATTTGCACGCGCCACCGACTATCAGATTCAGGTGTCTAATGACGCCAGCAACTGGACCACCATTAAAACCATATCCGGAAATACCGAAGAAGAAAATGACCACATTGGTCTTTCTGGGCACGGCAGATATGTACGAATATATGGCACTAAAGCGGCCACCATGTGGGGCTATTCTATCTATGAACTAGAGGTGTACGGGCCAGCTACCAGCAATATTCAGGCGAGGTTAGGAGAAGAAACAAGCGAGAGTATTGATGACCATTCACCTTATCCCAATCCATTCAAAGAAGAGATTATCTTGCCATTGCAAATAAAATCAGCTGCTAAAGTGAAGATAACGGTCGCTAATGTTGCAGGGCAGGAGATAGACACCTTTTCATATCACCTGAAAGAAGGGAGTCATAAGATAGATCTGACAGAGAAATTAAGGCCATTGGACAAGGGTATTTTCTTTCTAAAAGTACAGATGGGAAAGGAAAGTCATCAGTTTAAAATCATTAAAAATTGATGAGAAGAAGATTCACAGAAAAGGCGCGAGGTAGTAGCTACCTCGTGCTTCTTATCATGCTCACAAGTGGCATATGCAAAGCGCAACAATATGCCGGAAATCCAGTGATAGAAGGCTGGTATGCCGACCCTGATGCTGCAGTATTAAATGAAGAATATTGGATATTTCCAACTTCATCCATTGACTGTGTGGATCAGACTTATTTTGATGCTTTCTCATCACCCGATTTGGTCAACTGGACTAAGCACAACAGCATTGTAAATAATGATATTGTCACCTGGGCTGATCGATGTATGTGGGCTCCTGGTATAGCTGAGAAGGATGGCAAGTACTATTTCTTCTTCAGCGCTGAGGGTATTGATTTTGATAATGCTATTGGTGTTTGTGTTGCCGATAATCCTGCAGGCCCTTACGTAGATCTTATTGGGGCTCCGCTACTAGGTGAATATCACAATGGAGCTCAACCTATAGATCAATCTATTTTTCAGGATGTAGATGGACAATTTTATATGCTATATGGGGGAGAAGGTCACTGTAACATAGTGAAACTCAATGATAATTTCACGGGATTTGTACCGTTCGAAGATGGCTCTGTTTTTAGAGAGATCACCCCACACCCTGATTATGTTGAAGGACCAGTAATGTTCCGCAGAAACAATCAGTACTACTTAATGTGGTCTGAAGGTCTTTGGTTTGCTGGTAATTATAGAGTGGCCTATGGCGTCAGTGACAGCCCGTTTGGTCCCTTTGATAGAGTCGCCACCGTGCTCCAGGGCAATGATCAGATAGCTTCAGGGCCTGGCCATCATTCAATTATTCAGGTGCCAGAGGCTGATGAATGGTACATGGTTTATCATAGGAAACCCTTGGGTGATAATGATGGAAATCACCGATATACCTGTATAGATAAGATGTATTTTGATGGAAATGGCTTTATCCAACCTATACAAATGACCAATCAAGGTGTAGAAAAAAGGCCGTTAGGAAGCATCAACATTGCCTCCGGAAAGCCGGTGATTGCTTCATCAACTTTTGGCGGTAACATTGGAAGTAATATAACAGACAATAACATAAGCACACGATGGGAGAGCGAATATACTGATTATCAGTGGGTTTACGTTGATCTAGGTGGCATTTATGATATTAGCCAGGTAGATATTTTGTGGGAAAATGCCTATGGTAGTAACTATATGATTCAGGTATCGGAAGATGCCAGCAGCTGGACTACTGTAAGGTCGATAACCGGAAATACGGAACTCGATGTCAGTTATAACAATCTTAATGCCCGTGGGAGGTTTGTTAGAATATTTGGTGCTACGCGCGGCACCATTTGGGGATACTCAATATACGAGCTCTCAATTTTTGGCAACCGTTATATTGCACCTAATAGGGCCTTTAACCAGCCTGTGGTTGCAAGTTCATTTATTGGTGGTAATGCTGGTGGTCTGGCTGTTGATGGCGACAAAACAGATAGTCGCTGGGAAAGTGAATACAGTGACCCTCAATGGCTATATGTGGATTTGGAACAAAATTATAATATTAGAAATGTAAAAATAACGTGGGAGGGAGCATATGCTTCTAACTACGAACTTCAAGTATCGCAAGATGGCTCTAATTGGTCTACGGTTAAGTCAGTTACCGCCAATAACTCTATTGTAAATGATCATAATGACCTAAATACAAGTGGTAGATATTTCAGAATATTGGGTACTACCAGGGCTACCATCTGGGGTTATTCAATATACGAGGTGGAAGTATACGGTGAACCTTTACGACCAGGAAGTATTGGCATTACAGATTTAGGAGGAGTGCTCACAAGCCAATATTCAGATTCGCCGATAGGCGAGGGGTTGGGTAATTTGATTGATAATAATATTGATACCAAATACCTTACCTTAAACCCTAACTGCTACATAGAATATCAGGCAGATGAGAGTCATATTATCAGAAGTTATGAGCTCGTCTCAGCCAATGATAACCCGCAGCGAGACCCTCTAAGCTGGACCTTGGAAGGAAGTGCTGATGGTGTAACCTGGCATACATTGGACACGCGTAATGATGAAGATTTTAATAATAGGTTTCAAGCCAGAAGTTTCTCCATTAGTAATAATACAGCTTACAGATATTATAAATTTAATTTTAATAATAATAGTGGAAATATATTACAACTTTCAGAATTGGAGTTATTTGAAGACACCATGGCCAGCAACAGCATTCCCAAAATAAGCCCAAGACAGAGTTTAGATAAAAAACCATATCCTATGCCTTTTGAGGATGATGTATTAATACCGTTAGAAATAGAAGAGCCTACTCAAGGAGTTATGACTGTTTATGATTTCTCAGGTAAGATTGTCTTTTCAAAAGAAATGAATCTGTCTTCTCAAAAAGAGATCATCAAATGGCAAGGAAAAAATGAAAATGGTACTAAGGTGAAGCCAGGAATTTACATTATTAAGATAGAGTCAGAGGCTTTTGTTCTGTCCAAAAAGGTGATTAAGGAATAATATGATGGAGGGCCTTCTAAACTGATTTAGCAAATGAAAATTAGTTTTAGAAGGCCCAATTCTCAGAAATCGTTACCAATGAGGAAAACTATTTTTATATTTACTTACTAAATCGATTTAATTGATTAGATTTACGTACTACTGATTATAATTTTTGTGTTTAAATGAAAATAAGATGGTTATTGCTGATCGTGCTGTTTCCTCAAATAGTGTTAGCTCAGCAAGCTTATTTTGTGGACGGATATCATGGGGGTATTTATGGTCATTATCCAAGATGGCAGACCCACTTCATGGTAGAAAAGCTCAAGGCGCATCCTGATTGGAAAATCAATCTGGAAATAGAGCCTGAGACCTGGGATTCGGTAAAGGTTTACGACCCTGAGGCTTACGTAGAATTTCAACAAGCCATGAAAAATCCTGAGCTATCCGAACGAATCGACATTGTAAATCCTGCCTATGGTCAGGCCTACTTATATAATATTTCAGGGGAGTCTATTATTCGGCAGTTTGATCTGGGTATCAGACGATTGAATGAACATTTCCCTGGCTTTAGCTACACCACTTATTCCTCCGAAGAGCCTTGTTTTACCAGTGCTTTGCCTCAGATATTAAAATCATTTGGTTTTAAAAATGCCGTTTTGAAAAACCCCAATACCTGCTGGGGTGGCTATGTGCAGAATTATGGTGGTGAACTGGTAGGCTGGGAAGGACCAGACAAAACCATGATTAACACCGTCACCAGATATGAAAGTGAGGCTTTTGAAAAGAATTCTACCTGGCAAACCACTGCCTGGGGCAACAGTGATACTTATGTGAAAGCGGCTCTGGCTCAAGGCATTGAGCACCCCGTGGGCATGTGTTTGCAAGATGCCGGCTGGAAAGGTGGCCCATGGCTAGGCATTGCGAAATCCACCTATAGACCTTCACAATATGTCACCTGGACAGATTATTTCGAGGATTATGCTGTGAAACAACCTACCAGTCAATGGGATTTTAGCCAGGAAGATATCAAGGTCAGCCTGGTTTGGGGAGCTCAGGTATTGCAGAGAATAGCGCAGCAAGTACGCACCTCAGAAAACAAAATTACCATGGCTGAAAAAGCATCGGCCTTTTCAAAAGCTACCCATCAAACCACCTGGCCACAAAGCAGATTCGATGAGGCCTGGCGCACCATTTTACTATCACAGCATCATGATTGCTGGATTGTGCCCTACAATGGCAGAAAAGGAGACACCTGGGCTGATAAAGTGGTGGACTGGACACACAGCACCAATGCCATCAGCGATAGCGTAACACAGCAAGTACTTGGCGCTGCACAGGATATAGCTTACGGGGAATATATAAAAATCTTTAATACTCAAGCGGTTGACCGTGAGGATGTTATTCGTGTAAACATACAGCCAGATTGGAACAAGAATGTCTTACTGACTGCTGACGATGGCCAGAAAACTCCTGCTCAGGTAATTACAGCCGCTGACGGAAGCAAACAATTGGTATTTGTAGGCAAAGTAAAACCCTTCGGGATGACTTATTTCAAAGTGGAAAAGCTGAAACAAGAATCAGGGGAACACTTCAGTAATAACGAATCCATCATTGAAACTGCCTTTTATAAGCTTACCCTCGATCCTACCAAAGGAGGTGTTATCACCAGTTTGGTCGATAAAAAGAATGGCAATAAGGAACTGGTGGATCTACAATCGCAAAGAGCTTTCAACGAGCTAAGAGGGCACTTTTATGAACAGAATAAATTAATTTCTAGTAAAGACCATCCCGCTGAAATTGAGGTCGTAAATGATGGACCCGTGTTAACTACCAT
Source organism: Fulvivirga ligni (assembly GCF_021389935.1). Taxonomy (NCBI): domain Bacteria; kingdom Pseudomonadati; phylum Bacteroidota; class Cytophagia; order Cytophagales; family Fulvivirgaceae; genus Fulvivirga; species Fulvivirga ligni. The sequence goes on along the minus strand of NZ_CP089979.1, from coordinate 4,022,274 downwards.
AGCGGTAAAAGGTCATATCGATAAGCACCCCTTTACCCAGTGGATCACACTTTATCAGTCCGATGGGAGGATAGATTTTGAACTCGATATTGATTGGCAGGGCAGCCCGGGCATTGGTAAATATTCACAAATGGAAGAGTATGAAGCCAAGGACCCAAAAAAGGCCTTTTATAATGATGAATACAAGTTGCTTGTTCATTTTCCATTGGCTTTTGATCACCAGAAAATATATAAAAATGCGCCATTTGATGTCACAGAAAGTCGGCTGCAATCCACCTTCTTTGATCGATGGGACAGCATAAAAAATAATGTCATCCTCAATTGGGTGGATGTGATGGATGGTGATGATAATCAAGGTGTTGCGCTTTTCACTGATCATACCACCAGCTATGCACATGCTGATGATCATCCTTTGGCGCTTAATGTACAGTACTCTGGTAGAGGGCTTTGGGGTAGAAACTACAGCCTGGAAGGTCATACCCATATGAAATATGCCATTGTTCCACATCAGCAGAAATGGGATAAAGCAGGCATATGGATGCAAAGTGTAGCATGGAATGAATCGTTGCCAGCCCAAATTATAAGTAAAAAAGCCAATGATCAGTCGCTCATCAACTTCGAAAATCAGGGTTGGGAGCTCATCTCAGTGCAGTATGATCAGGATTTGCTGGTACGTGTGTTTAATGCCGAAGGAAATGAAGAGCCTCAGAACATAACTCTGAATGGTGATTTTGATGAAATAAAATTAGTCGCTCTTAATGGAGAGGTGCTTGAAACACTACCAATAAAGGACGTCAAAGGCCAAAAGACGGTATCGCTAAGCATACCTCATTTTGGTATAAGAACATTAAAAATAAAAGGTTTTAAGTCTGTAAAACGATAAAGGAATTCAATGAAAATAATTAGTAAATCGTGTACGCTGGCTGCATTGCTTATGCTCAACGCCTGTGCCTTCACCCAACGGGCTGAAGAAGCGACAGCGGAAAAGGAAGCATGGGTGGAGTCTCCGGCCAGTTTCGTCAACCCGTTTATCGGGGCTAGCACCAGCACAGATGCTGCTGGCGTCTACCATGGGTTAGGTAAAACATTCCCAGGTGCCACCACGCCTTATGGACTGGTGCAGGTGAGTCCAAACACCATCACGGGAGGCGATAATGGCTCGGGCTATAGTTATGAGCATACGTCCATCGAGGGCTTTGCTTTTACCCAAATGAGCGGAATAGGCTGGTTTGGAGATATGGGTAACTTCCTTGTTATGCCTTCAGTGGGTGAATTGCATACCGCTGCTGGCAAAGGCGACAACCCTTCGGCAGGATATCGTTCAGCGTATGATAAGAAAAGTGAAACTGCCTCTGCGGGCTACTACGGTGTCGCACTAAGTGACTATAACATTAAAGCGGAAATGACTGCTGCGCCCCACAGCGGCATGCTACAGTTTACTTTCCCCGAAAACAAGCAATCACGCATTCAAATTGATCTAGCCCGAAGAGTTGGAGGCACCTCTACACTACAATCCATCGAAGTGCTTAATGATCACACCATTCGTGGCTGGATGAAATGTACTCCTGACGGTGGTGGCTGGGGCAATGGCGATGGTCAGGCCAACTATACAGTTTATTTCTATGCCCAAATGAGCAGACCTTTTACGGAATACGGAATCTGGGAAGCCGACATACCTGATAACTGGACCAGGAAGAGAGAAGACATTGAGAGTGATCGTTATCAACAAAGAATAGCTGAAGCAAAAGTTTCCCATAATGTGGACAAGGCTGAAGGCAAACATCTGGGCTTCTTTGCCGAATATGACACCAAAAAGGACGAGCAAATTCAACTGAAAGCAGGTATTTCCTTCGTGAGTTTAGAAGGAGCAGAGCAGAATTTGAAAGCAGAGATAAAGGATTGGGATTTTGAAAAGCTAAAGTCCGAAGCTACGCAGCTATGGAATGACGCCCTTTCTAAAGTAAAGGTGGCTGGCGGCAGCGATGAAGAAAAGAAAGTTTTCTACACGGCCCTATATCACACCATGATCGACCCAAGAGTTTTTGAGGATGTGAGTGGTGAATATATGGGTGGTGACGGAGAAGCACACCAATCAGAGCATTTCACAAAAAGGACTATTTTCAGTGGTTGGGATGTGTTTAGAAGCCAGTTTCCACTGCAAACCATCATTAATCCTTCATTGGTGAATGACATGATAAACTCACTGGTAACGCTGGCCGATGAAAAAGACAAATCTTACCTGGAAAGATGGGAGCTGCTCAACGCCTACAGTGGCTGTATGATCGGTAATCCTGCCGTTTCTGTCATTTCGGATGCCTACTCTAAAGGCATAAGAGATTTTGATGCGGAGAAAGCATTAAAGTACATGGTAAATACTGATAATCAGTTCGGTAACAACGAGGTGGGCTATACCTATGAGTCGCTTGGTATTTCAAATACCCTGGAATACGCCTATACGGAATGGTGTACTGCTCATATGGCCGAATTAATGGGAGAGAAGGAAATCGCCAAAGACTTTTATAAAAGATCAGAGAGCTATAAAAACATATTTGACGACTCAGTTTCATGGTTTCGTCCCCGCAGAAAAGATGGCTCCTTTGAGCCCTGGCCTGAAGGCGGCAGATTGAAAGAGTGGTATGGAAGCGTAGAGAGCAACCCTTACCAACAGGGGTGGTTTGTACCTCAGGACATAGATGGTATGATCAAGCTGATGGGAGGTAAAGAAGAAGTGAAGGATGATCTGACCAACTTTTTCGAAAAAGCCCCGGAAAACCTCATGTGGAATGAATATTATAACCATGCCAATGAACCCGTGCATCATGTACCATACCTGTTTAACTATGTAGATGCTCCATGGCTCACCCAAAAATGGACCAGACTGATCTGCGACAGAGGCTACAAAGATGGCGTGGAAGGACTGGTAGGCAATGAAGATGTTGGTCAAATGTCGGCCTGGTATATACTTTCAGCTTCAGGCATTTATCAGGTATGCCCTGGAAATAACAGGATTGATATCACCAGCCCGGTATTCGATGAAATTCAGTTTCAGCTGGATCCCAAATATGCCAAAGGAAAGACTTTTACAATCATAGCTCATAATAATAGCCCGGAAAACCTCTATATCCAGGAGATCAAGTTGAATGGTAAGGCACATAACGAGCCATATCTTGATTTTGAAGATATCAAAGAAGGAGGGAAGCTGGAGTTAACTATGGGTTCTGAACCAAACTATAAACTTAAATAATCATGCGTAGAATAGGCTTTACTGTTATTATTTTACTCGGTTTCTCCTGGAGTTTGCTAGCGCAGACTGTGAAACCATTCAAAGAAGGTGAAAAGGTGGCTTTTGTGGGGAATAGCATCACGGAGGCAGGTTTTTATGAAGAGTACATCTGGCTTTACTACATGACTCATTTCCCTGATCGTAGGATAGAGGTGATCAATGTAGGTATCGGAGGAGATGTTTCCCGACAGATTGATGCCCGAATAGAATCTGATGCTTTTGCGCTCAATCCTACCGTGGTGGTAGTAACATTTGGAATGAATGACTCCGGTTATCATGAGTATAATGGTGATAATCCGCAGCAATTTGCTGATGACAAGGTGAAGGAATCTAACAAGTATTTCCAGGAGATCATTAAAAAGCTTAAGGCTAAACCTAATGTAGAAAAGATCATCATGAGCACTTCTCCTTATGATGAAACTATGAAGAATGAGCAAAACTACTTCCCTGGTAAAAGCAAAACCATAGAAAGAATTGTGGCTTTCCAGAAGGAGGAAGCAGCTAAGTATAATTGGCCTTTTGTTGATCTGTATTATCCAATGCAAGCCATCAATACAGAAGGACAAAAAACGAATCCTGAATTCACCATCACCGGTCCTGATAGAATCCACCCGGGCAATGGTGGTCATCTGGTGATGGCCTATCTATTCTTAAAAGCACAAGGCCTGGAAGCGCCTGTAGCAGAGGTAAGTATAGACTTGAAAAAAGGTAAAGTACTGCAAGAAAACAATGCTAAGATCAGCAATCTGCAAGCCAGCAAAAGTAGCATAACCTTCGATTATTTAGCTAAATCCTTACCTTATCCGGTGGACAGCAGCTCCAGAATGTGGGGTAATGATCAGAAGATGAACCTGGCTTTGGACGTGGTTCCTTTTACTCAGGATTTCAACAGAGAGATGCTAAAATTAGAAAACCTGAAAGCAGGCAAGTATCAATTATTGATTGACGGAGATAGCATCGGAATTTGGGATGCACAGGCTTTAAATAACGGAATTAATCTGGCTTTGCAACAGAATACACCTCAATACAGACAAGCATGGACAGTGGGGCACCTTGCCAATTCCATCAGAGACATTGACAATAAGCTAAGAGAATACTACTGGATCCAGTTCGACTTCTTTTTAGAGCACGGTATGTTATTCCAGAATGATGATGAGGCCGTTGAATTTGCCAGAAAGCAATCTGAAAACAACTTCTGGTTGAAATCTAAAATGGACACTTACGAGGCTATGAGGTTTGAAAGCATTCGTAAAACCTATTACGATCAAAAGGAAGCATTGGCCGATTTAATCTACAAGCTAAACAAGCCTAAAACACATAATTTTAAGATTGTACCGGTGGCTCAATAAGTCCACCGGTATTCCCTAAATTTTATGTTTTTACTAAAACGATTTAGTAATATATTTTATATCTTTAAGATCAGTTAAAACTTACAATCAATATCCTCATTACCAATGCGTAAAGGCATATATATACTACTATCAATCACTCTTTCCTTCTTGTTATTCTGCTGTCAGTCGGCAGACCATTCGAAAGGGGAGTACACTCATATTTCTTTAAACAGCGATCAGGAATCTGTTCAATGGAAGGTCTATCCGCAGGACTCCATAGGCAAGGACAGTCTTAACATTTTCGCGCCTGATTATAACACTGACGGGTGGGTAAAAGCCGTGGTGCCGGGAGCAGTATTTACTTCTTATGTAGAAGCAGGCATAGAAAAGGATCCTAACTTTGGTGACAATATCTATCAGGTAGATAAGAAGCTTTACGATCGTAATTTCTGGTACAGAACGGAATTGAAGGCACCGGAAAGCTACAAGTCGGGCAAAACCTGGCTAAACTTTGAAGGTGTAAATCGAAAGGCAGATGTTTTTTTCAACGGTAAGCTATTGGGTAAACTGGATGGCTTCATGGACAGAGGCCATTTTGATATTACCGATGAGCTTGAAAAGGAGGGCAATAATGTACTAGCCGTGCTGGTTTATTGGCCCACATTACCTATTCCAAACCTGGCAAGTCCTACTTACATTTCCAGTGCCAGTTGGGATTGGATGCCTTACGTACCTGGCTTGCTTATGGGGATCACGGATGACGTTTACCTGAGCAATAGCGGTGATGTCACCATTCATGATCCATGGATAAGAACCAAGCTGGAAGGTCAGAAAAAGGCACATTTAACTATTCAAACTGAAGTTCAAAATAATGCCGGTGAACCAGTGAAAGGCACATTGAAAGGGTTCATTAAACCTGGAAATATCGAGTTTTCTCAAGAAGTGACCCTGGCTGCTAATGAGAGAAAAACTATAGCTTTCACTCCCTCAGAATTCACTCAACTGAATATTGATGAACCACAACTTTGGTGGCCTAATGGCTACGGTGATCAGCCACTTTACACCTGTGATTTTGAGTTTTCTGCAAATAATGAACCCTCTGATTATGATCAGGTGACTTTCGGTATCAGAGAATATGGTTATGACAGTACCAATCATGCCTTTCATTTACTGATTAACGGTGAGAAAATCTTTGTAAGAGGTGGGAACTGGGGCATGTCAGAATACATGTTGCGCTGCCGTGGTGAAGAATATGAGACCAAACTAAGGTTACATAAAGAATTGAATTTCAACATGATCCGTAACTGGATCGGCTCCACCACTGATGAAGAGTTTTATAAGGCTTGTGATAAATACGGCATCATGGTTTGGGATGATTTCTGGTTAAACTCACATCCTAATTTGCCTACTGATATCGATGCTTTTAGTGATAACGCCATCCAGAAAATCAAAAGATACAGAAACTATGCATCGGTCGCCTTATGGTGTGGTGACAATGAGGCTAGTCCACAGCCACCATTAGATTCTATTTTGGCTGCTCATGTTGCCAAGTATGATGCCGGTGACAGACGCTATCAATCCAACTCCAGGAAAGGTGGCGGATTCTCAGGCAGCGGCCCTTGGACTAACGCCGATCCAAAAGTATACTTCAGTGGCCTGGCAGGTTTTAATGGAGATGAAAACTCACCGGTTAAAGGCTTCAGAAGCGAAGTAGGAACAGCAGTTTTTACCACATTTGAGAGTTTCAAGAAGTTCATGCCCAAAGAAGATTGGTGGCCGAGAAATGAGATGTGGAATAAGCATTTCTTTGGTAAGTCAGCCGCGAATGGTGGCCCTGATACTTATGAGCAAAGCATCAATGAAAGGTACGGCCAGGCTAATGGAATAGAAGACTGGTGTAGAAAAGCGCAGTTGCTTAATTTGGAAACCAACAAAGCCATGTACGAAGGCTGGAGACATGACAGCTGGGATAAAGCCTCCGGGATTTTAACCTGGATGAGCCAATCTGCCTATCCATCATTTGTGTGGCAAACCTACGACTATTATTATGATCTGAATGGTGCTTTCTGGGGAGCCAGAAGAGGAAGCGAGCCGGTACACATTCAATGGAGCGCTTCTGATAATTCAGTAAAAGTGTTGAACTCCACTCGTGAAGACTTGGAAGGGGTAACCGCGGAAATAGCCGTATACGATCCTGCCGGCAAACCATATGAAGAGCTCGGAGGAAAAGTAAAGCTTGATGCTCCCGCCAATGGCATCTACGATGTATTTAAAATTAATTTCAATGTCAATAACCTGGCAGCCAATGCTCAAGCCGTAGCCTCATCCACCTCGAAAGACGCTGGGGATGCTTCATCAGTAAGTGATGCCAGCAGCGGCACCAGATGGAGCAGCTCATATGACGATGACAACTGGGTGTATGTTGATTTAGGGGAGAAAAAGAGCTTTACCACTGTAAGAATCTACTGGGAATCGGCCTTCGCCAAAGCGTATAAACTACAACTTTCAGATGACGCCAAAAACTGGAAAGATGTATATCAAACTACTGACGGCAACGGCAGCATCGATCATATTCAATTCCTTAAACAGGAAGCCAGATATGTGCGTATGAAAGGTAAGAAAAGGGCCACCGACTGGGGCTATTCCATCTTTGAAATTGAAGTATATGGTGAAAGCCCTGATCAGCTGGATCCTGTGCATTTCATCAAACTCAAGCTGACCGATAAAGAAGGAAATATAATTTCTGATAACTTCTATTGGAGAGGATCAACGCCTTTAGATTACACAGCTATCAATGATTTACCAAAAGCACACTTAGAAGTGAACTCAGCCGTAGCTGAAAAGGACGGCAATTATCTGGTGAATGCTGAGATTATGAACCCTAAAGATGCAAGAGGTGTGGCATTGGCTATCCGTGTAAAACTGGTGAACAGTGAAACGGGAGAGCAATACTTACCAACCTTTAAATCAGATAGTTATTTCAGTCTGCTGCCGGGTGAAAGTAAAAAGGTGCAGCTGGAAATAGCCAAGAGTATAATAGGAAAAGACACGCCAAAACTGGTGGTGGAACCTTACAATAATTAGTGCCATGAAGAAACTACTGTTAATCAATTTATTACTAGCATTTGCTGTGATCAGCTATGGGCAGGATCTGTCCTTTGCCGACCCTCTGGGAGAGCACATGGTGATCCAGCAGAACAAGCCATTCAAAGTCTGGGGTACTGCCAAATCAGGAACCTCCGTGGAGATATCAGCGGATTGGCTGTCTTCATCTGTGACAGTAAAAGCCGATGAAGATGGACAGTTTATCGGTATTATCACTGTTCCAGCCATCAAAAAAGGAGATTTTAAAAATCATTGGCTCAGCATTGGGAGCGAAGGACAGACCAAGAAGTTAGAAGATGTTTTAATCGGTGATGTTTGGATTTGTAGCGGGCAGTCCAATATGCAATTTGGATTACATGAGGTGCCCAATGCCAGGGAGGAACTGGCCAAGGCATCACATCCTCAGGTGAGGCTTTTCTCTGCCGGCCTTAACTTCAGCAATGACCCTTTGATGAATATATCTGGTGAATGGAAGGTATGCGATTCAGTATCAGCCAAGAAGTTTTCCGCAGTAGCCTATTTCTTTGGTACAGAACTACAAAAGGACCTTAACATTCCGGTAGGTATAGTTTTTACCGGTATAGGAGCTTCTGCAGCTCAGGCGTATGTGCCCAGGGAGGTGTTGGCCGCTGATCCGGTGTTGAATAAAGCCTATCTTCAACCATACCTGGAGTCTGACAAAAGCAAGGAGAAGATTGATGGTGGCTTCAGCTTCGAAAAAGTAACAAGGCCTTTTTTGTTATATAATGCCGTTATACACCCTTTTAAAAACCTCTCTATCTCAGGCTTCTGCTGGTATCAGGGAGAGTCTAACCGAGACGACAGAAGCCAGTATACTCAGCTCATGTACAAGATGATCAGCAGCTGGCGAGATGCTTTTCAACAAGGAGAATTACCATTCTATTTTGTTCAGGTAGCTCCTTATTATTATGATATTGAGGATCCAACCATGGCCGATTATGCTTTCTTCAGAGAAGCTCAGGAAGCCATTACTGATATGGGCAATACAGAAATGGTCATCACCATGGATGTGGGGGAAGCTAAAGACCTGCACCCGAAAAACAAAAAGCCAATTGGTGTAAGGCTAGAAAAAACAGCCCTAAACAGATACTATGGACAGTTGAATGTAGCTTATCAGGGCCCACACTTTGAGTCAGCAGAATTCAATAAAAGCCAGGCCATTGTCACCTTCCAACCAGGCACGGTAACCGGTGGATTAAAAACCAATGATGGCGCAGCACCCAAGTTTTTTGAAGTGGCAGGAGAGGATCAGGTATTTCATCCAGCTCATGCTCAAATATCTGGCAATCAAATCATTGTAAGCAGCAAGGAAGTGAAGAAGCCAGTGGCTGTTCGTTATGCTTTCACCAATTATCCAGTCACCAATTTGGAGAATGGAGCAGGCTTTCCTGCGGTACCTTTCAGGTCAGATAATTGGCCCGAGCCACCTGTAAAAAAGAAATAATTAAGACAAGCACTTATCTATGAGAGTATTTATAATATCTACCTTAATGTTGATCGGTTTGGCCGCTCAAGCGCAAGACCTGGTCAACTATGTAAACACTTTACAGGGTACGGAATCAGACCCTGGTTTTAGTTATGGAAACACTTATCCAACCGTGGCGGTGCCTTTTCCTGTGCATTCCTTTTCTGCCCAAACCGGTAAAAATGGAGATGGCTGGAAATACCAATATTCCAAAACCACTATCAGAGGCTTTCAACAGGTGCACCAGTGTAGTCCCTGGGTAAATGATTATGCCACTTTCTCACTCATGCCTGTGCTGGGAGAGCTGAAGGTAAACGAAGATGAAAGGGCCACTGGTTTTACTCATGACAAAGAAATAGCTAAACCGCATTACTACAAAGTTGATCTTGATAATGGTGTGAGAGCTGAAATATCGCCTTCAGAAAGATCAGGCCACATGAGATTTACCTTTCCAAAAGGGCAGGAGGCGTACCTGGTTTTTGATGGCTATACCAAGCAGAGTTCAGTGCAAATTCATTCTAAAGAAAGGAAGATAACCGGATGGGTGCACAATGGCTTGCTCATACCGGTCAACTTCAAATGTTATTTCGAAATTGTATTTGACAAGCCCTTTAAGGCCTATGGTACCTGGGAAAACAGAGAAAATACTATACAGAAAGGTCAGACTAGCGCAGAAGGTGATGGAAAAGGCGCATACATTGAATTTAAGCCAGGCACAACCGTTCAGGTGAAAATCGCTTCATCATACATCAGTCCGGAGCAGGCGGTGCTGACCATGAGGCAGGAAGTAGGCAATGATAAGAGTCTGGACGTTACTAAAAAGAAGGCCGCTGACAAATGGAATAAACTTATGAGCAGGGTCAAGGTAGAAGGAGGCTCAGAAGAAGATAAAGCCACTTTCTATTCTTGTTTATTCAGAGCGAACCTCTTTTCTCATCGTTTTTTTGAGATCAATGAGCAAGGCAAGCCTTACTATTTCAGTCCATACGATGGCAAGATTCATGATGGCTACATGTACACAGATAATGGCTTTTGGGATACTTTCAGAGCACAATTTCCGCTAAGCAACTTACTGCACCCCACCATGCAAGCGCGCTATATGCAATCCCTGTTGGATGCACAGCAGCAAAGTGGTTTCTTACCCACCTGGTCATGCCCTGGAATGTCAGGCATCATGATCGGCAACCATGCCATCAGCTTACTGGCCGATGCTCACATTAAAGGGGTCGGAGGTTTTGATCCTGAGGAAGCCCTAAAGGCCTATTTCCATGAAGTGACCAACAAAGGTCCATGGGGTGGCTCAAATGGTAGAGAAGCCCACAAAGAATGGTTTGAATTAGGCTACATTCCTTATCCTGAAGTAGGAGAGAGTGCTGCCAAAACTTTAGAATATTCCTATGACGACTGGTGTGCCTATAACATGGCTAAATCTATTGGTAATGAGTACTATATGCAGATTTTCTCACGTCAGATGTACAATTATAAAAACATTTATGATAATGAAGTGGGCTTTATGAGAGGTCGCAAGATCACGGGTGAATGGGTACCTGAAGAGTTCAATCCAATTGCCTGGGGTAATCCATTTACCGAAGCCAATGCCTGGCAATATTCATGGTCAGTATTTCATGATGTAGATGGCCTGGTGGATCTCATGGGAGGCAGAGATAAGTTCATTCATAAGCTGGATACCTTCTTCACCATGGAGTCAGTTTATGACGTGGGCCATTATGGTCAGGTGATCCATGAAATGCGTGAGATGGAGGCGGCCAATATGGGGCAGTACGCTCATGGTAATCAGCCAGTGCAGCATGTTCCTTACCTCTATAGCTTTGTGGGTCAGCCCTGGAAAACCCAGTCAAGAGTAAGGAAAATCATGAGCCAGCTCTACAGCGGTACAGAGAAAGGCTATCCTGGTGATGAAGATCAGGGCGGCATGTCTTCATGGTACATCTTAAGTGCCATGGGCTTTTACAGTGTTTGCCCGGGAACGGATCAGTATGTGCTGGGTAGCCCGATGTTCGAGAAGATCACCCTGACTTTGGAAGATGGTAAAAAGTTCGTGATCGATGCCTCCAACAACAGAAAGGAGAATGTCTACATCAACTCAGCCAGCCTGAATGGCAAAACATACACTAAGAACTATATTACTTATGAGGACATTGTGAAAGGAGGAACATTACACCTGAACATGTCTGCTCAGCCTAATAAAAATAGAGGCATCAATGATGAGGATCAGCCTTATTCCGTCTCTACTAATAAATAACACACTAGATGTTAGGGTTTTGTTTTTTATTCTAGTTTTGAAAAGAGGTCGTCTGCAATGTACGGCCTCTTTATTTCCATTAAAAATCAGTTTAAACCGTTGATAAATGCATATTAAAAAATTCAGTAATCACATTTCGGAGAGGCTTCTTGCCGGCCTGGCCTTGTTGCTTGTTCTGCCTCTTTTGTTGAGCAGTTGTCAAACACCGCAAGCCAGCGACTCGTCTACTACTACAGCATCTGGTAGCACGCCAAATTATGCTCAGTTGGTGAATTCCACCATTGGTTCGCAAGGGAAGGGGCATGGTATTCATGAGCAATATTTAGAAGCAGGCTATACCTTCCCAGGCGCCATGTATCCGATGGGAATGGCACAGTTTACGACTACCTTTTTCAATCCGCAGAAAGGCTTTGTCATTAACCAAATGAGCGGAGCTGGCTGTGGGCATATGGGTAATTGTCCTACGCTACCCCTTGCTGGCGATCTCACTGCCTCACCGGTAGACATGATGAACCTTGAACCGCAGATTGAGGTGCAGGAGGCACATGCTGGTTATTATAAGGCTGCCTTAAAAAATAATGTTACGGCAGAACTGACTGTAACACCAAGAAGTGGTATGGCCCGTTTTTCCTATAGTCAAAATAGTGATAAAGGAACAGTGATCATCGGTACAGGAATTAACGCTAATGACCTGAATATTTCTGAAGTAAAAATAAACGGAAACAGCTTTGAAGGAAAGGCTGAAGGTGGTCAGTTTTGCGGTTTTAGAACTCCTTACATCCTTTATTTCTATGCAGAATTTGAGAAGGAACCTTTAAAGAGCGGCACCTGGAAAGATGGACAACTATCGCCTGACAGTAAAGCAGCAAATGGCTCTAATTCAGGGGTTTATTTCACCTTTGATGTTTCTAAAAGTAAATCAATCAATTACAAAATAGGTATTTCTTACGTTTCGCTAGCGAATGCTAAGGAGAATCTAAAAACTGAAAATACCAGTTGGGACTTTGATGAGGTAAAAAACAATGCTGAAACTGCATGGAACGGATACCTTGGCAGAATACAGGCCACCGGAGCCTCGAAAGATAAAGAGGTTCAGTTTTACTCAGCATTATACCACGTGTTCAATCACCCTAACATATTTAACGATGTTAACGGCGAATATATAGGCTCTGATGGCCAGATTCACAAGGCTGAAGGTTTCACATATTATACCGGATTCAGCAATTGGGACACCTACAGAACACAGACACAGCTGATTAGCATGCTGGCTCCTGAAGAGACCAGTGACATCATTAAATCTCATATACTATTTGCCCAGAGATCGGGTGGTGGCTGGCCAAGATGGGTGCTCAATAATTTTGAGACGGGCATCATGCAAGGCGATCCTACATCTGCGCTTGTAGCCAATGCCTATGCTTTTGGTGCTCAGGACTTTGATCATCAGGCGGCCTTTGAGATAATGAAAAAGAGTGCACTAGAGCCAGGCACAAGATCACAAGGAGTTGAAACAAGACCTCATCTGGATGAATATCTCAAGCTGGGCTACACACAGGCTTCTATGAGCCTGGAATATAACCTTTCTGACTTTGCTATTGCACAGTTTGCCAAGCAGGCCTTAAATGATCAAAAAGCCTATGATCTATTTTTAAGCCATTCACAGTATTGGAAAAACCTTTACAACCCTAAGACTAACTGGCTGCAATCCAGAAATGCTGATGGCAGCTGGAAGAACCAGAGAGATGATTGGAGAGAAGCCAGTTTCAAAAACTACTTTTGGATGGTGCCACAAAATCTGGAGACCTTGATCGACACCATCGGAGGAAAAGACTATGCTGCTCAACGTCTTGATGAGTTTTTTATGAAGCTTAACGCTAACTATCATCAAGAGTGGTTTGCTGCTGGTAATGAGCCTGATTTTCAGGTGCCTTGGATTTACAATTGGGTCGATCAACCATGGAAAACGCAGGCATTAGTAAGAAGAATCATCAGAGAGCAATATACTAACCGAGCCAGCGGATTGCCCGGAAATGATGACATGGGAGCCATGGGTGCATTTTATGTATTTGCCAATATAGGCATTTACCCTGTTATTCCTGGTGTAGGAGGTTTTTCACTGAATAATCCTTCTTTTGAAAAGATTGTGGTGAAGCTAGGCTCTGGTAATACCTTGACCATTTTAGGAGGTTCAGAACAAAATGAATACACCCAAAGCCTACAATGGAATGGCAATACATATGACCAAACCTGGATCTCCTGGGATGAAATTAAAAAAGGTGGTACATTGAATTATAGCTTGGGTTCAGAACCTAACAAATCTTGGGGATTAGAAGCTGAACCACCATCATACAATTAATTATTGACCATCTAAACTTAACTACTCATGAAATCAGCATAAACATTCCTAGGTGAATTTATACCAACCGCCGGATGAATGTTTATGAGAATTCCATGTGACCATTGAAAATAAACACATACACATGAAATCTTCATATAAACCAATGAAGCTCACCGCTGCTGCACTAAGTATCATGTTGCTTGGTGCTTGTCAAGGTCCGAGCAAAGAAACAACCGAAGAGAGTGACACTCTCCAAACTGAGGCGAGGATCGAAACGACAGCAGATGATTGGATATTAGGACCTTTCGTAAGACCAGAAGGCATTAATCCTGTGATCTCACCAAAGGAAGAGACTTCTTTTAATGATCCTATGTCTGGCAAAGCCATAGCCTGGGAGTCTAATGACACTTTCAACCCTGCTGCCACCGTAATGGGTGACAGTATTTATGTATTATACCGGGCTGAAGACAAGTCTGGTGTAGGCATTGGTGAACGAACCTCAAGACTAGGGCTAGCGGCCACTGCCGATGGCTTTACCATGAATAGAAGAGATACTCCGGTAATGTATCCCAAAGATGATGCTCAAAAGCAAAACGAATGGACCGGTGGATGTGAAGACCCTCGGGTAGCCGTTACCGAAGATGGCCTTTATGTAATGCTCTACACCCAATGGAATAAGAAAGTGGCTCGACTGGCTGTAGCTACATCAAAAAACTTAGTGGACTGGGATAAGCATGGACCAACTTTCCAGAAGGCATTTGACGGAAAATATAAAGATAGATTCAGTAAATCAGCTTCCATTATTACGCAGGTGAAAGACGGAAAAAAGGTGATAACTAAAGTAAATGGCAAGTATTGGATGTACTGGGGTGAGAAGGGCATATTTGCAGCCACTTCAGATGATTTGATTAACTGGACTCCAATTGAAGAGAATGGAGAACTAAAACCACTGATCTCACCACGAAAAGGTTATTTCGATAGTCAGCTTACTGAAGCTGGACCTCCAGCGGTAATCACAGACAAAGGTATAGTGCTGATGTACAATGGTAAAAACCTTGCGGATGGGGGAGACACCACTTATACGGCTAATAGCTACTGCGCAGGGCAGGTATTATTTGATAAGAACGCTCCTACCAAAGTACTTCATCGCTTAGATAAGCCTTTCCTGGTTCCTTCAGAATCATTTGAGAAAAGTGGCCAATATCCTGATGGCACAGTGTTCATTGAAGGATTAGTGTACTTCAAAGATAAGTGGTACCTGTACTATGGCTGTGCCGACTCCAGAGTTTCAGTGGCTGTATACACACCAGAGTAAGTTATTATACTATTAACCGAACCATTAGCATAATTTCAGCTTGAAGACATAAAGACCTCGTGACCTCAAGAAAATATTGCTTATTTAGTTGACTAAATCGATTTTATAAAGCATCTTTCATGATGAAGAGCTGAAATTATGCGTGGTGGTTTATCCTCCTGAAGTAAGTGGTTGCTGTATATCTCTCAGCTTTTGCTTATCTTACTATAATAACTTACGCTCATTTAGTACTACTCATTTATTTAACCTCATGAAAAACAAACTATTTTACTTTGCGGTAACCGTGTCCATGGCGGGGTTTCTTTTCGGTTTTGATACCGTGGTTATCTCCGGAGCCAATCTACCTATTAAAGAACTTTGGAATACCTCAGAATGGTTTCATGGCACCTTTATTATGTCAATGGCCCTTTGGGGAACAGTAGTAGGTGCTTTGCTTGCCGGTTATCCTACCGAGAAACTGGGACGTAAAACCACCTTGATCTGGATAGGAGCCTTATTCTTTATATCTGCTGTAGGATCGGCATTGGCACCAGACCCATATTCATTTTCTTTCTTTAGATTCATCGGTGGTCTGGGCGTAGGAGCTTCTTCTATTGCCGCACCTACTTATATTTCTGAGATATCAAATGCAAAAAACAGAGGTCGTCTTGGCGTACTTTATCAATTCAATTTGGTCTTTGGAATTCTAATTGCTTTTATTTCCAACTATTTACTTAATGGAGTAGGCGGTGATAACGACTGGCGATGGATGCTTGGTATAGAAGCTGTGCCAGCTCTGCTATATACAATTATGGTCATCGGAGTTCCTAAAAGTCCAAGATGGTTACTCCTGCATAAAAACGATCCTGATGAAGCCCTAAGAGTACTGAAATTAACTTCATCAGAAGAGGATGCAAAAGCACTGCTTAAAGACATTCAGGATGATCAAAATAAATCGAAAGAAGAGCCTACCAGTATTTTCTCAGGCAAATATAATTTCTCGCTCTTATTAGCATTCCTTATTGCCTTCTTTAATCAGCTGTCAGGGATTAACTTTATTCTATACTATGCTCCTGAAATATTGGAGAAAGCAGGCTTTGCCAGTTCAGACTCTTTACTGAGTTCAATATCAATAGGCCTTGTAAACCTTATTTTCACTTTTGTAGGTATGTACCTCATAGATAGGCTGGGTCGTAAGCAATTGATGTATATCGGATCATTTGGATATATTATAAGCTTGTTAATGGTAGCTTATGGTTTTTACGCTGATGCTTCTGCTAACATTAAGTTGGTATTTATCTTAATGTTTATTGCCTCGCATGCTGTAGGACAAGGGACAGTAATCTGGGTTTTTATATCTGAAATATTCCCTAATAAAGTAAGGGCTTTCGGTCAGGCCTGGGGTTGTGGTACACACTGGGTATTTGCAGCTATTATTACGCTTTTAGGAGCCGTACTCATTAATAGCTTCGAACCCTATATCGTATTCTGTTTCTTCGCCTTCTTCATGGTATTACAACTTCTATTCACCATGTTCCTCATGCCGGAGACTAAGGGAGTTTCTTTGGAGGAACTGCATAAGGTTTTAGTAAGAAAGAAAGGCAGCGAATAGGCCTTAAAAAGATTTATATAACCGATTTAGTTCGCCAAATCGGTTATATTCCTAGATTTAATGCCTATTTTAGATCTCAATTTCTAATCAACTAATGGCCAAAACCAGACTTACCATAAATGACATTGCTACGTCGCTCAATATTTCCAAAACGGCTGTCTCATTCATATTGAATGGAAGAGCCAAAGAGAAGGGAATTAGCGATAAGCTTGTAATTAAAGTTCATAAAAAAATAAAGGAACTGGGCTATCGCCCAAACCAATTTGCTCAGGGTCTTAGAACCGGACGGACTAATATTATCGGTCTTATGGTGGAAGACATTTCTAACCCATTCTTCGCTAGCATAGCCAAAGAAATAGAGGATAAGGCACTTCAAAATAATTATAAAATAGTTTACTGTAGTACAGAAAACGATCGAGACAGAGCCAAGGAGTTTTTAAACATGTTTACCACGCTGGGAGTAGACGGCTGCATTATAGCACCTACTATGGGCATGGAAGATGATATTAAAGAGCTGATGAACAACGGCATGGATGTAGTGCTCTTTGATAGGAAATTCAAAAACATATCCAACGACGTGGTGATGGTCAACAACGAGGAAGGTACCTATAATGCCATCAAACACCTTGTAGACCGAGGATACAAAAAGATAGCAATGATCGCCCTGGCATTAGGTAAAGCGGAAAAAGAAGCCCGTATTATCGGCTATAAAGATGCCGTAGCAGAGTTTGGACTTGAAACGCATGTCTTTCCGTTACCATTTAAGGCCAAATACAAAGATTACGTAGAAGATATAGGTCAAATAATAAAAGACAATCCTGATTTCGATGCTATCCTTTTCGGAACTAACTATTTGGGAATTAGTGGATTAGAAGCTATTAATGATCTTGGTCTTGAAATACCAAAAGACCTGGCTATAGTATCTTTCGATGATCATGACCTTTTCAGAATACATAAGCCTAAAATCACGGTAGTCTCACAACCCATAGAAGAGATTTCTCAGACAGTAATTGACACTTTATTAGATAGACTTAAAAGCACCAAAAAAGATGCTTCAAAGAAGTCCATTACCTTATCTGCCACTCTGATTGAAAGAGAATCAACAGCCGCAAAAAGCTAGCGAGGCTTCTATCCATTTTATGAAAAGTAAAGTTTTAAAGTATGTGTTTATTGTGTCAATGGCCGGCTTCCTTTTTGGCTTTGACACCGTTGTTATATCTGGGGTAAACTTACCATTGAAGGAGCTCTGGCAGACTTCAGGATTGTTTCACGGCACTTTTATCATATCAATTTCCTTATGGGGCACCGTACTAGGATCCCTTTGGGGTGGCTATCCTACTGAGAAACTAGGCAGGAAGACCACTTTAATCTGGATAGGTATTTTATATACAGTCTCAGCTTTAGGTGCGGCAATTGCCACGGGTCCATACTTATTTTCATTCTTTCGCTTCATTGGTGGAGTAAGTGCAGGAGTGGCCTCTATAGCTGCGCCTTCCTATATAACGGAAATATCGGAGGCTAAGAATAGAGGAAGAATGGGGATGCTTTTTCAATTCAATCTGGTATTCGGTATTCTCATGGCCTATGTATCCAATTACCTCTTGGTAGATATTGCGGGTAGTGATAGCTGGAGATATATGCTAGGAATAGAGCTAATACCGGCCGTGATATACTCTGTGCTTGTACTTATTATACCGGAAAGTCCGAGATGGCTTATTGTTCATAAAAAGGATTTGGAACAAGCCAAGAAGGTTCTAAGTACTTCTTCATCAGAACCTGAGAAGATTATTGAGGGTATTGTTAAAGAGGAGCAAAAGCATTCAAAGGGAGAGGGGAAGCTCTTCTCTGGCAAATACAACCGCGTATTGATACTATCGTTTTTAATTGCCTTTTTTAATCAATTTTCAGGCATCAGCTTCATCTTATTTTATGCGCCAGAAATATTAGAGAAGGCCGGTCTGGGCACTACGGATTCATTACTTAGCTCCGTCTCAATAGGCCTGGTTAACCTATTCTTCACTTTCATAGGAATTTCCCTTATAGATAAGCTCGGCAGAAAGCAATTGATGTACATAGGTTCCGTTGGCTACATCATTAGCCTGGCTATGACCGCTGTAGGCTTTTACAACAACTATCCAGCTACTTTCATGCTGGTATCCATGCTGCTCTTCATTACCTCTCATGCCATTGGCCAGGGAGCTGTAATTTGGGTGTTTATATCAGAAATTTTCCCTAATAAGGTCAGGTCTTACGGTCAATCGTGGGGATCTGGTCTATTAAATATATTCGCAGCCATTATCACGCTATTTGGAGCAGTGGTCATATCCCAATTTAGCCCAGAATATATATTCGCTATTTTCTGCTTCTTCATGGTACTTCAACTCCTGTATACTCATTATATGATGCCTGAGACAAAGGGAGTAAGTTTAGAGGAATTGGAAGAGAAGTTGAGTAGTTGATGGTATAAATCCAATTTATAGTCGAAAACTTAATTTATTCTAGTTTTAGATTTTGAGCATAAAAAAAGCCTCTTAATTTCTTGAGAGGCTTTTTTTGCGGTCTGGACGGGACTCGAACCCGCGACCTCCTGCGTGACAGGCAGGCATTCTAACCAACTGAACTACCAGACCGTTTTCTAATAGGGGTGCAAATATATGTCATTGTTTTTAATCACCAACTCTTGCGATAAAAAATTTAATTTTATTTTTAGAGATAGGATTTATCAATAACCGCACTAAAATTTTAACAATAAAAAACCCTCTCAATTTGCATTAAGAGGGTAGAGCGGTCTGGACGGGACTCGAACCCGCGACCTCCTGCGTGACAGGCAGGCATTCTAACCAACTGAACTACCAGACCATTTTGTTTTCAATAAAAAAGCGTTAAATTGCTGTTTCCATCGTCCCTTTCGTTTAAGGTGTTGCAAATGTATATCTCTGCATTTTTATTTGCAACAGCTCCAAGATATTTTTTTTCAAATATTTCAGAATTAAGACTCAAACATCTGTAAATCAATTATTTACAAGTTGAACTTTTGTGTTTTTAAGTTGTTAAATCTAAAAACAACCTACATAACCTTGTATTTGAGTGTTTCAGTCATATTTTTGTATCTTTAACTAAAACGGACATGCTATTGGATTTCGAGAAACCTATCGCAGAATTAGAGACTAAGCTGGAGGACATGAAGAAGATCGCTCTAGAAAGTGATGTTGATGTCAGCGATGCCGTAAAGTCATTGGAAACAAAAATTAAGAACCTGAAAAAGGAAACATTCAGCAACCTCACTCGCTGGCAGCGAGTACAGCTGTCACGCCATCCGGACAGGCCATATACATTAGATTATATTTATGAAATAGCTGATGATTTCATCGAGCTTCATGGTGACAGAACTGTGAAGGATGATAAAGCTATTGTAGGCGGCTTTGGATCTGTAAATAAGCAAACATACATGTTTATTGGTCAGCAAAAAGGCCGTAATACCAAGCAGCGTCAGCTAAGAAACTTTGGTATGGCTAACCCTGAAGGCTACAGAAAAGCTTTAAGGTTAATGAAATTGGCTGAAAAGTTTAACAAGCCTATTGTTACTTTCATAGATACTCCGGGAGCATTCCCTGGATTAGAAGCAGAAGAGCGTGGTCAAGGTGAAGCTATTGCTAGAAACCTAAAAGAGATGTTCATGCTTAAAGTACCTGTAATCTGTATAGTAATAGGTGAGGGAGCTTCAGGTGGTGCTTTAGGTATTGCCATTGGTGATAAAGTATTCATGCTTGAAAACACCTGGTATTCAGTTATTTCACCAGAAAACTGCTCTACAATTTTATGGAGAAGCTGGGACTACAAAGAAACTGCTGCCGAAGCAATGAGAGTAACATCTCATGACATGAAAGATTTAAAATTGGTAGATGGTATTATTAACGAGCCTCTTGGTGGAGCACACGTTGATATGATAGCTATGGCCAAGGAAATCAAGAAAGTGATTTTACAACAAACCAAAGAGTTATCAGAGCTTTCTACAGAAGATAGAATAGCTCAAAGAATTGATAAATTCTGCAACATGGGAGTTGTAAACGAGTAGAAACCCACAACACATTAATATATAAAGCCACAGGAGTAAACTTTCTGTGGCTTTATTTTTTTAAAGTAATTTACAGGGTCAAATACATTTGGCTGGTTAAATTTATACCCATAGGAACTGGTCATTTATTGGTTCATTTGAAATTTGAATTATTATTACCATGAATTTACACGTTATAAACACCGGATTTTTTAAACTAGATGGTGGTGCCATGTTTGGGGTTGTTCCTAAGGCATTGTGGCAACGCACCAATCCTGCTGATGATAATAATCTTTGCACCTGGGCTATGCGCTGCATGCTTATAGAAGATGGGGATCAACTGATTCTAATTGATAATGGAATAGGGGACAAGCAAAGTGAAAAATTCTTTAGCCATTATTATTTACATGGTGATGACAGCCTGCATTCTTCTCTAAATAAAATAGGACTTAACGAGAGTGAAATAACCGATATGTTCCTGACTCACCTGCATTTTGATCATTGTGGTGGTGGCGTAAAATATGATGCTAATGGAAAAACTGAATTAGTATTTCAAAATGCTAAATATTGGACTAATGGTGATCATTGGAAATGGGCCATTGAGCCCAACGCCAGAGAAAAGGCCTCGTTTCTAACTGAAAATTTGCTTCCCATGGAAGAGAGCGGTCACCTCAATTTCATTGACTTGAAATCAAAATCTCCTTTCTCTCAGTTTGATATATTACCTGTTGATGGCCATACCGATAAACAGATGATTCCCAAGATCAAGTATGGAGATAAAACCATAGTATTTGCAGCAGATTTGCTTCCTTCTACAGGGCATATTCCACTTCCTTATGTTATGGGATATGACACCAGACCACTTTTAACTTTAACGGAAAAAGAAGCATTCTTAAAAGAGGCTGCTGATAATAACTACATTATATTCCTGGAGCATGATCCTGTTAACGAATGCTGTACAGTAAAGCATACTGATAAAGGCGTTCGTTTAGATGAAACATTTGCATTAAAAGATATTCTCTAATGAAAGTAGGGTTAGCACTTTCCGGCGGCGGAGCTAGGGGAATAGCTCACCTTGGAGTAATCAAGGCACTTGAAGAGGCTGACATCCAAATAGATGTGATCAGCGGCAGTAGTGCAGGCGCCATTATAGGTGCTCTGTACTCATATGGGTATCAGATAGATAGAATTGTAGAGATAATAAGAAGTCTTAAAGCTTTTAGATTGTTGAAGCCTGCTCTTAGCTGGACGGGACTATTAAATATGGATGTAATCCATAAGTTTATGGAAGCACACATTACGGATGATGATTTCAGTGCTCTTAAGAAACCACTTTATATAGCCGCCACCAACGTGGTCACTGGCAAAACAGAGTACTTTAATGAAGGAAAACTGATCAGCGCCATCTGTGCCTCTTCATGTATTCCAGTATTATTCGATCCGGTTTTACATAATGACACCTTATATATAGACGGGGGCATCCTTAATAACCTTCCGGTTGAGCCTTTAGAAAATAATTGTGATATCATCATAGGCTCACATTGCAACCCTATAGACCATGATTTTAACCCACGAAATGCTCGTTTGGTAATGGAAAGGGCACTTATGCTAGCCATCACTTGCAATGTTTATAGCCGAAGAAAAGCCTGCGATTTCTTTATTGAACCAAAAGGTCTGGAGCCATTTAAAGTTATGGACCTGTCAAATGTGGATGCCATTTTTGATATTGGTTATACACAAGCCATGCAGCAAATAGATAAACTAAAGATTAAAACTAAACTTGATAGATGAATTTTAAAGAGCAAATATTAATAGGTATTCCTGATGTTCTACCCCAGAAGAAAGCTTATGATCCTAGTATTAATCATGCTCCTAAGCGTAAGAATATCCTGAATGATGATGAGAAAGTGCTGGCTTTAAGAAATGCCTTAAGATATTTTAAGCCTGAGCACCATCAAGAGCTCTTACCTGAATTTAAAGAAGAATTAGAAAAATATGGACGTATATATATGTATCGTTTTCGCCCTGATTATGATATGTATGCAAGACCATTAGAAGATTATCCTTTCCAAACCCAACAAGCAGGGTCCATAATGCTCATGATTCAGAATAACCTGGATCCAGCAGTGGCTCAACATCCACATGAACTCATTACTTATGGTGGGAATGGTGCAGTTTTTCAAAACTGGGCTCAGTACCTTTTGACTATGAAATACCTGGCCACCATGACAGAGGAGCAGACACTACACATGTACTCAGGTCATCCGATGGGACTTTTCCCTTCATCAAAGGAAGCCCCAAGAGTTGTAGTTACCAACGGCATGATGATTCCAAATTACTCAAAACCAGATGATTGGGAAAAATATAATGCTCTAGGGGTCTCCCAATACGGACAAATGACAGCCGGTTCATACATGTATATTGGTCCGCAAGGTATAGTGCATGGTACCACCATTACAATCCTGAATGCGGGAAGAAAGATTTCTACTGATGGATTAGCTGGCAAACTATTCCTTTCGGCAGGTCTCGGTGGTATGAGTGGTGCTCAGCCTAAAGCAGGTAATATTGCCGGATGTGTTTCCGTAGTGGCGGAAGTAAATGAAAAAGCTATCAATACCAGACATAGTCAAGGTTGGGTAGATGAAAAGATCTCCTCCATTGATGAGTTAGTTAAGAGAGTTAAGAAGGCTAAAGAGCAGAAAGAAGTGGTATCCATCGCTTTCCATGGAAATGTTGTAGAGGTTTGGGAGGCCTTTGATGAAAATAATGTGTATGTAGAGCTGGGATCTGATCAAACCTCATTACACAACCCCTGGGCAGGAGGTTATTACCCTGTAGATCTGTCTTTTGAAGAGGCTAATGAAATGATGTCACATCATCCTGATGAGTTTAAAAAGCATGTCCAGGAATCACTTAGAAGACAAGTTGATGCCATCAATAAGCACACGGCAAAAGGTACCTACTTCTTTGATTATGGAAATGCCTTTCTCTTAGAGTCAGCTCGGGCTGGAGCTGAAATCATGAAAAATAGCACTGAATTTAAGTATCCCAGCTATGTGCAAGATATTATGGGGCCGATGTGTTTCGATTATGGCTTTGGTCCTTTCCGATGGGTATGCACCAGTGGCAGCCCCAAAGATCTGGAAGCAACTGATCAAATAGCCTGTGATATTCTATCTGAAATGAAAGAAAATTCTCCAGCGGAAATACAACAACAAATGGCCGATAATATCCAGTGGATTAAGGGAGCAGGTGCCAACAAATTAGTAGTTGGATCACAGGCCAGAATACTATATGCTGATGCTGAAGGCCGAATGAAGATTGCAACAGCCTTTAACGATGCTATAAAAGCCGGTAAGATTGGCCCTGTTGTATTAGGCAGAGATCACCACGATGTTTCCGGCACTGACAGCCCCTACAGAGAAACCTCCAATATATATGATGGTTCACAATTCACTGCCGATATGGCCATTCAAAATGTAATAGGAGACTCCTTCAGGGGGGCTACGTGGGTTTCCATCCATAATGGTGGTGGAGTAGGTTGGGGTGAAGTAATCAACGGAGGCTTCGGTATGCTATTAGATGGATCTGCTGATGCCGAACGGAAGCTTAAGAATATGCTTTTCTATGACGTTAATAACGGAATAGCCAGAAGAAGTTGGGCACGAAATGATGAAGCCATTTTCGCTATTAAAAGGGCCATGGAGGGTGAGAAAAGGTTAATGGTTACATTACCGGAGAGGGTTGATATAATTTAAAATGATAATATTTCTTTTGCATTTTTTATAGAATAAAATATGTTTGCGACAAATAATGTAATTTTTTAATAAATATTATGAAAAAGATTTTTTTAGCGTTTGCTTTAATTGCAGCAGGAGCATCGGTATCGATGGCTCAGACAAAATTTGGTATTCAGGGTGGGGCTAATTTGGCCACATGGAATCTAAGTGATGATTATGATACCGAAGATGATTTGAAATATAAACTTGCACCACGAATCGGTGTATTTTTAGATGCACAATTAAGTGAGTCTATTAGTTTAAGACCAGCTATATTCTATAGTAGTAAAGGTGCAGCACTGGATATTGAAGATGCTGGAGATGGTGACTATTCAAGAGCCAAAATTAATTACATTGAGATTCCTATTAATGGAGTCTTTAAGTTTGGAAAATTTGAATTATTTGCTGGTCCATATGTAGGCATCGCAATTAGTGGAAAATATAAAGAAGAAATTGATGGGCAATCAGAAGAGGGTGATTTTAAATTTAAGAATAAGGTTGATTTAGAGGACTTATCTGAAGATGAAACCTACTTTAAAAGAACAGATTTTGGAATACAAGCTGGTGTAGGCTATAATTTTGGGTTTGTTTCCGTAAACGCATCATTATTGAAGGGGTTATCCAATATAAATCCTGATATTGACATGGAAGGTTTTGATATTGAAGATTTCGATTACAAAATAACGAATACTGTAATCAATATTTCTGTAGCTTATACATTCTAATTTTTTAGAGACTAGAATACAAGCCTGCCTGATAAAATTAAGGCAGGCTTTTTATTAAAACCTTTTAAAATAACATTTATGAACTTAAAGGCGTTTAATGCTATAACAACTAAAATCATGAATAATATGAAAAAGATTACTTTTTTAACTCTCGTATGTTTTTTTGCTGCTCTGGGAGCTAGAGCACAAGGTGTTGGTTTAGGAATAAAGGCAGGTGCAAACTTCGCCAATGTTGATGTAGGGGATGTTGATACAGATAGCAAAACTGGTTATCATTTTGGAGCTTTCGTAGATTTGGGCTTGAATGAAAACATCAGCATCCAGCCAGAATTACTTTTTTCAGCTCAAGGTACTTCTATTGATGACGTTGATATTAATATGAATTACTTAACGATTCCTGTGTTGTTAAAGTTGAAATTTGCTAAAGTACTTAACGTACACGCTGGTCCTCAATTTGGAATTTTAAGCAGTGCTAAATATGAAGATGAGGATATTAAGGATAGTTTCAAATCAGCAGATTTAAGCTTGGCTTTGGGTGCTGGTGTAGAATTACCTGTAGGTTTAGTAGGTGGGTTAAGATATAACTTAGGTTTGAATGATATTAACGATGGTGATGATGGTTTTGGTGTAGAAACTAAGAACAGAGTAATGCAAATCTATGTAGGTTGGAAACTTTTCTAAGTTAAAATAATAAAGGTTATAAATCCTCAAGTAAAAGCCGGCATAAGCCGGCTTTTTTTATTACATGACATTTAGAAACTTTCTCAATCTAGGGCAATATGATTACTCTGATTATCAATTTTTTAAACCATTAAATAATTACATAAATATTTCTTTTTATGCTAAACTGATTTAATTAATACATGCAAACGTTTGCGGTTGCGTTTTAGAATTATTTTAATACTTCATAAACTAAAGAAGTTGTTTTTAGCGCTAATTTTTATCATTTTCGCTTCTATAATAGAAAATGTGATCAAATAAGTATTAACTGAAAACGATTTCTAAACTGATTATTTGTTAACATAGCACAAAACCTCATGAAGAAACTTTTACTCAATTTTGTGGTGATCATGGTGTGTGGGTTCTATTCCGCCATGGCCCAAAAGCAAACAGTTACTGGTAAGGTTACCTCAGCCGCCGACGGCAACCCCCTACCAGGTGTGAGTGTACTTGAACAAGGTACAACCAACGGTACAGTCACAGACATTGAAGGAAATTTTAGTATGTCCGTAACGGATGGAGCCAATTTGGTATTCTCCTTTATAGGATATAAAAATCAAGTCGTCCCGGTGAACGGAAGAACCACCTTTAACATAGCACTAGATGAAAATGTAACCGAGCTTACTGAAGTAGTGGTGGTAGGGTATGGAACTGTGGAGGCCAAGGATGCTACCGGAGCTGTTACTTCCATTTCATCAGAAGACTTTAATAAGGGAGTGATCACTTCCCCAGAAGAACTTATTCAGGGAAGATCTGCTGGTGTTCAGGTGACATCCTCAAGTGGTGAACCAGGATCAGGTATGAACATCCGTATTCGAGGAACGTCCTCAATTAGAAGTGGAAATAACCCATTATATGTTATTGATGGGGTTCCATTAAGCGGAAGTGATGCCAGTTCATCTGGTACAGATGTTGGCTTCGGATCATCTTCAGCCAGAAACCCTTTGAGCTTTATGAATCCTAATGATATAGAGAGCATCAGTATACTTAAAGATGCATCTGCAACTGCCATCTATGGTTCGAGAGGAGCAAACGGAGTTATATTAATAACTACTAAAAAAGGAAAAGGGAAAACTGGTGTTTTAAATTATTCATCATCGGTTAGCTTTAGTAGCATAACAAAAAAGTATGACTTGCTCAGCAGGGATGAATTTCTAGACGGAGCAGAATCCTTAGGTGCTGATAGAAGTGCGATTGATTTAGGAGCTGACACCGATTGGCAGGATGAAGTTTTAAGAACTGCAATATCTCATAATCATAATCTATCATACGGTGGTAGTGGTAATGATGGTAATTACAGACTTTCTCTTAGCTACTTAGATCAAGAAGGTATTGTTAAAACCAGTGGATTACAAAGAGTAACTGCCCGTGTTAATGCCAATAAATCATTTTGGGATGATAAATTGAACATTTCATCTCAAATCACTGTATCAAGAGTGCATGACGATAACGTGCCTGTTACCAATAACTCTGGATTTAGAGGAGATTTATTAGGAGCCATGATTATTTCAAACCCTACAAGGCCTGTATATAATCCGGATGGAACGTATAATCAACCAGGGGTGGATCAATTGAATCCCGTGGCCATGCTTAACTTAAGAGATGATTATACAAATACACTAAGGTCTCTGGGTAGTTTCACATTGGAGTATGAAATAACTAAAGGATTAACTTTTAATACTAGTTTAGGTCTAGACCATTCATCTTCTTCCAGAAAGGCTGCTTATTCTAGTGATTTGGTAGCAGCTGGAATTCAGGGAGTTGGTAGAGGTGGATATCTTGATTTGGCTGAAAATAATTTGATTACAGAGAACTACTTCAATTATCAAAAAGAACTCGGATCAAGTAAATTAAACCTATTGTTAGGATACTCTTATCAACAGTTTAATTATGAAACCAAGTCATTATTAGCACGAAACTATAGAACTCCATTTGTTGATATTATGATCAACAATGTATCTTCAGCTACTCAGTTTTTAGCTAATACTAGTAAAACTAAAGATGAGCTTCAATCTTTTTATGGAAGGGTCAATTATGATATAAATGATAAATATCTACTAACGGCTACGGTAAGAGCTGATGGATCTACAAAATTTGGAGAGAACAACAAATATGGTGTTTTCCCATCATTTGCCTTCGCATGGAGGTTATCAGAAGAAAGTTTCACTCCTGATGCGTTTTCTGATTTGAAATTACGCTTAGGTTACGGAATTACAGGAAATCAAGAAATTCCTAACAACCTTGTTTATCAAAGACAGAGATGGAGTGATTATGGTTTTAATGAAAACGGTTCTACCAATGGAGGTACACTTGGAAGCGTTGCATTCGAAAATCCTGACCTTAAATGGGAGTCAACTTCTCAGATTAACTTTGGTTTAGATTATGGATTTGCAGATAACAAAGTAGTTGGTTCATTAGATTTTTATCACAAAACAACAAATGACCTCTTAATTCAAGTGACAAGTGCCCAACCAGCACCTCAACCTTTCGTTTGGCAAAATTTAGGAGCCGACATTATTAACAAAGGGGTAGAGCTTTCTTTAGAAGTTGTTGCCGTTGATAACGAATCATCCTCTTGGAACATTATGGGGAATGTAGGTTATAATAAAAATCTTGTTAAAAATTATGCAAGTATAACTAATACTGGTGAAATTAACGGTCAAGGATTATCTAACGCTTATGCCCAGAGAATAGCTAATGACCAGCCATTGTATGCATATTATCTTAGAGAATTTCAAGGATATGATTCAGAAGGTTTATCTGTTTATGCAGGAGGTGATGTGCAGCAATTTACAGGAGATAGTCCATTACCAAAAGTCACAGCAGGTCTAACAAACAGATTAAGATATAAAAACTTCGATTTGAATTTCTTCTTCTCAGGCATGTTTGGTCAGAAAATATATAATAATACTGCCAACGCATATTTCACCGCTGGATCTTTAGCAATTGGTAGAAATGTAGATGGAAGTGTTGCTGATAGTGGTGAGTCTCCATTAAATGCACCTGACGTATCAACCAGATTCTTAGAGGATGGATCATTCGTTCGTCTGCAAAATTTCACTTTGGGATATAATATTACACCGCAAAACAGTGACGTAGTTTCTTCTGTAAGACTCTTTCTTACTGGGCAGAACCTGTTTATAATTACAGGATATAGCGGACAGGATCCTGAAGTGAACACAAACAAAGCTATTGACGGTATCCCATCATTCGGGATTGACTATACTCCATACCCAAGAGCAAGAACAATCACTTTTGGAGTTAATCTTTCTTTATAGTTAGGACTTAAAATTATTACAGATGCGATATACTACGATTAAAAAAATAAGTTTATGCATGCTATTGGCAGGTTCGGTAGCATGTACCGATTTGGAGACGGAATTTACAGATTCTGTTCCAGTAGTAATAGTGGGGGGAGTTAGTACAGGTGATCCAGGTGATTTACTTGCTACAGCCTATAATAAATTGAATGATCATATTGGTCAAGATAACATTATGGCTCTATTAGAACATCCAAGTGACGAGATGATTGGACCTACTAGAGGTACCGACTGGGGTGATAATGGTATTTGGAGATCTTTACATCAGCATACATGGGATCCTACTCACCAATATGTTACACGAGCTTGGAATAATCTAAATTCAGCAGTTTTTGTATGTAATCAAATATTAGGATCATCTCCTACGGCTGAACAGGCTGCACAAGCCAAGTTTTTGAGAGCATTCAATATGTTCTATGTAGTAGACCTTTATGGTGTTGTACCATTTAGAGAAATTGATGAGGGTGTGGATGTAGACCCTAAGGTAATGTCTAGAACAGAGGCATTTGATTTCATTGTTAAAGATTTAACTGAGGCTTTACCTGATTTAGATGCAGGTGGACCAGGTGTAAATCCAGGTGTAGTAAATAAAGGAGCTGCTAATGCCTTATTAGCAAGACTTTATCTTAACAAAGCAGTCTATACTGCAACAGAACCTGCAGGTCCTTATAATTTCGAAAAGGCCGATATGGACAAAGTCATTGAATACTGTGATGCCGTAATGGATATGGGGTATGCCTTAGAAGAGAATTATTTTAGAAATTTTAAGGATTCAACTACTACAGAAAAGATTTTTGTGGCGGATAAAGGTGTAACTAGCCCTCCTGATGCCTATTATTATATGGGTATTCATTACAATCAGCCTCCTAAGGGACAAGGTTCTGGTGGATGGAATGGCTTCACTACCTTGAGTGATTTTTACAATAAATTTGACAATGGAGATGTTAGGCTTGGACCTAACCCTGCTCATGGCTTTGGCTTTTTAGTTGGTCCTCAAACAAATGCTGCTGGTGAACCAGTTAACAATAGGAGGGGAAGTCAATTAACATATACTGAAGATATCAATTTGGTAGGAAATAATGATGAAGCAGGTATTAGGGTAGTAAAGTATTATCCAGAAGTAATTAGTCAAGGCCCGGATGCTCCAGGTATTGCAACCATTGGCTCATTAGTATTATTAAGATATGCAGATGTGCATTTAATGAAAATTGAAGCCATTTTAAGGGGCGGATCAGTAACTAATGGACAATCTGCTCAAGGGATGTTAGATGAACTAAGAGATCTTCGTGGTGTAGCATCAATTCCAGCATCTTTAGACATCGTTCTGGATGAAAGAGGAAGAGAACTTTATTACGAGAGAGTAAGAAGAACTGATCAAATTAGATTTGGAACGTTCACATCAACATGGGAAGGTAAAACAGTTACAGACAAAACAAGAGTTTTATTCCCAATCCCTCAACAGGCATTAGACTCTAATCCTAATTTGCAGCCTAATCCTGGATATTAATTAATAAAAGACTTATCATTAAAAGCAAGTGTCATAATGGCACTTGCTTTTACTTGTTAAATACCATTATTAATGCGGAAACTAATTAACCTGACCTTCATAATATTTTGCATTTCTTGTTCCACCCCTGAAGAACCTTCACAGGAAACCCTTTTTACCAATGTAACCACTTCTGGAATATCCTTCACCAACGAGCTCACCTTAAATAAAGATCTCGACGTTTTTAGGTACAGAAATTACTATAATGGTGGTGGTGTTGCCATAGGGGACATCAATAATGATAGTCTTCCCGATGTTTACATGACAGCCAATATGAAAGGCAACCAGCTATTTCTAAATCAAGGGGATTTTAATTTCAAGGATATAACGGATCAAGCTGGTGTCGGAGGTGATAAAATTTGGTCCACCGGAGTAAGTATGGCTGATGTAAATGGCGATGGCTTGCTAGATATCTACGTTTGTAACTCAGGAGACATAACAGGGGGAAGAAGGGAAAATGAATTATTTATTAATAATGGTGATCTCACCTTCACAGATAAAGCTGAAGAATTCGGTCTAGCAGATAAAGGTTTTAGCACACATGCTGTATTTTTTGATTATGATAATGATGGAGATTTAGATTGCTATGTCCTTAATAATTCCTTTCGACCTGTCTCATCCTTAGGATTAGAAAACATTAGACACGTCCGAGATAGTACTGGTGGTGATAAGTTGTATAGAAATGATAGCAATAAGTTTATTGATGTAAGTCAGGAATCTGGAATTTATGGAAGTGTAATAGGTTTTGGGCTAGGAGTAACTGTAACAGATATAAATTTAGATGGCTGGTTGGATTTGTACATTTCTAATGACTTCTTCGAAAGGGATTACCTTTATGTAAATCAAAAAGACGGAACCTTTAAAGATGAACTTACAAGCAGGTTAGGGCACATTAGCCAGTTTTCCATGGGGACAGATGCTGCAGACATTAATAATGATGGGTGGCCAGATATTTTTGTGACCGATATGCTACCTGCTACTGACAAGAGATTAAAACTGACTACCAACTATGAAACCTATGACAGACATCGATTAATTCTAGCCAATGACTACTATGATCAGTTCATGCGTAATACGCTACAGTTAAACGGTAGCAATGGTGTTTTTAAGGAGATCGGCCAATATGCTGGTGTAAGTGCTACAGATTGGAGCTGGGGTACATTAATAGCTGATTTCACCAACAGTGGTCTTAAAGAAATATTTGTAACAAATGGAGTTTACAGAGATGTAACAGATCAAGATTTTATCGACTTTTTGGCTAATGAAGATAATCTCATTACTGCTATGCGTCAGGAAACAGTCGATTTTGAAAAGCTTGTGGAAAAGATGCCTTCCACACCAATTGAAAATTATATGTTTCTTCAAGATTCTAGCCTTCAATTTAAAAATGTTGCCGCCGATTGGGGTTTAGCTGAACCTTCACATTCTAACGGTGCTGCTTATGGAGATCTTGATAACGACGGTGACCTGGATCTTATTGTCAACAATGTAAATCAGCCTGCATTTGTATATAGAAACAATTCCAATAAAAATACTGAACATAATTTCCTTAAGATACATCTCAAAGGTGATAGACAAAATCCATTTGGCGTGGGTGCAAGGGTTCAAATATTCTGGCAAGGAAATACACAGATGTTAGAAAATATTCCAACCAAAGGTTTCCAGTCCTCAATGAACTATGAACTGATTTTTGGTCTTGGTAAAAGCTCTAAAGTAGATAGCTTGATAGTTACATGGGGACCTGACAAAAAGCAAATAATTAATTCTGCCATACAAGCTAATCAAACACTCCATATTGATATTCAAAATGCTAGTATGTTTTCAGGTCCTACAATTGATCAAGGATCTGACATTAAGGGTGTTAACATAAATATGACTCCTGAGTTCAAACACAAGGAAAATTCATTTGTAGATTTTGATAGAGAAAGACTAATCTATCATATGATATCTCGTGAGGGACCTTCATTAGCAAAATGTGATATCAACGGTGATGGCCTTGATGATTTTTATATTGGAGGCGCCACAGGCCAGGCAGGTAGCGTCTATATCCAACAAAAAAATGGAAGTTTTAGATCATTAGAAGTCTCTGACTTCAAGACAGATCAAAATTTTGAAGATGTTGACGCAATTTTTCTTGATGTAAATAATGATGGCTTGCAAGATCTATATGTTGTAAGCGGGGGGTATGAGTTTCCAGCAGGTACTGCTTCATTACAGGATCGAGTATATATCCAAAAAAGTGCTGGTTCCAAAATTGATTTTACGCGCTCCGAATCTGCATTACCTAGATTCTTTGATATGGGAGCTTGTGTAAAAGCCGGTGACTTCAATAATGATGGCTTCATAGATCTTTTTGTAGGAGGAAGAGCGGAACCTGGTAAATATGGTAGTCCGGGAACAAGCAGAATCCTTGAGAATTCAGGTGATGGTAAATTTATAGACGTTACTGCTACAGTAGCGCCTAAACTTGTAAAAGTAGGCATGGTAACGGATGGTGTATGGGTGGATATCGATAACGACTCGGATCTCGATTTGATAGTGGTTGGCGAATGGATGCCCCCAACAATTTTCAAAAACAAAGGAGCCAACCTCGAAAGATTATATAATGTGCCAGGACTAGTTAATAGCAACGGATGGTATCAATCCATAATATCAACTGACCTAAATCAAGATGGAGAAATGGATCTTCTAATTGGAAACTGGGGATTAAACTCCAAATTTAATGCCTCTGAAAAAGAACCATTGACCTTGTTTATTAATGATTTTGACAATAATGGAACCGATGAACATATCTTTGCTTATTATCAAAATGGTCAGCTTTATCCTACTGCTCTTAAAAATGACTTAATAAAGCAATTACCTCTTCTAAAGAAAAAATTCACCTACTTTAAAGACTATGCTGGAAAAACCATTAATGAAATATTTTCCTCAGAAGAACTTGATAAGTCGGTAAGATTGGAGGTTTTTAATCTGGCATCCATAGCTGTCATTAACAATGGTGACGGATCTTACACTACTCAGAACTTACCGGAAAAGGCTCAATTCTCACCGATTTTTGACATTCAGCCTATTTCTAATGAAGAGACTGACCAAAAATTTCTTCTTACAGGAAATTATTCCGCAACAAAACCAGAAGAAGGTATATATGACAGTAACCATGGGCAAATACTCGACTATACTACCACTCCTAAAATACTGACGACTGAAATAGGTGTGACTGGTGATGTAAAAAAGGTCATTTCGGTTAGAACTATCAATAATAAAAGATTACTAATTGTTGCTAAAAACAATGATTCACTCGAATTCTATGAATATTAAAAACTACTTATTCGCAATTTTAGTATTTATTATCATTTGCTCCTGCCAAGAGAAAGATGAGCCAAGCGCACAATTTGAGCTTCTAACTGAAGATTATACAGGTGTTAATTTCAGCAATGATTTAACGGAAAGCACCCAACTAAACATCTTTTCTTATCTCTATTTCTATAACGGTGGTGGTATTGCAGCCGGAGATTTAAATGGGGATGGCCTGCACGACTTATATTTTACTGCTAATCAAATCAATAATAAGCTTTATTTAAATAAGGGAAATTTTAAGTTTCAGGATATTACTGAATTGGCTCATGTAGAAGGAAAAAAGGGCTGGACAACTGGCGTAACTATGGCTGACGTTAATGCTGATGGTAAATTAGATATATATGTTAGTCAGCTAGGAGATTTCCAAAATATACGTGGTAAGAATCAGCTATATATTAATCAAGGAAATGATGAAAATGGTGTGCCAAAGTTCAAAGATATGGCTAAGGAATATGGACTTGATTTAATAGGATTCTCCACACAGGCTGCCTTCTTTGACTATGATTTAGATGGAGATCTAGACATGTATATGCTTAACCATTCGGTGCATTCAAATGGCACTTTCGTTAGATCAGATATTCGTGGCGAAATTCATCCTCTAGCCGGCGACAAACTGATGCGCAATGACAATGGCGTTTTTGTAGATGTCAGTGCTGAGAGTGGAATATATAGTAGTGCCTTAGGATACGGTTTAGGTATAAGCATCGGCGATCTGAACTGGGATGGATATCCTGACATATATGTTGGTAATGACTTCCATGAAAATGACTATCTCTACATGAACAATGGTGATGGCACCTTCTCTGAGCAGTTAGAAAAAAGTATTGGCCATACCAGTAGGTTTTCCATGGGTAACGATATCGCTGATATTAACAATGACGGTTTACTGGATATTATATCATTGGATATGCTACCCGAAGACCCTATTATGTTGAAGTCATCGGCGGCAGAGGATCCATTTAATATCTATAATTATAAACTCCGTTATGGTTATGGATACCAGTTCGCTAGAAATTCCCTACAATTAAACCGTGGTAATAATCATTTCAGTGAGATAGGTCTTTTGGCAAATATTGCGGCTACTGACTGGAGTTGGTCCGGTTTAATTGCTGATTTAGACCTAGATGGTTATAAAGATATATATGTAGCTAACGGAATAAAGAGGCGCTCCAATGATTTAGACTATATAAACTATGTATCCAGTGAGGCCGTTCAGAGAAGACTTGAAGGAGATATTAGCGATAAAGATTTAGCTCTGGTTGAGCAAATGCCTGTGGTAAAGATCCCAAACTATGCATTTAAGAATAATAAGAATTTGACCTTTGAGAATGTGTCTAAACTTTGGGGATTAAACCAAGAGTCTTTTTCTAATGGAGCTGTTTATGCGGATCTTGATAACGATGGGGATTTAGACATCATTTGTAATAATGTAGATCAACCCGCATTCATTTATAAAAACCATGTCATAGATCAGAACTCAAGCCCTAAAGCTAAATATTTAAAAATCAAGCTAGTTGGATCAGATAAAAACACACTTGGAATAGGCACAAAAATAATGATCCCTTTAACTGATGGACAGCAAATTGTCCATGAAGTATACACTACCCGAGGTTATCAATCTGCTGTTCCTGCTGAGATAATCTTAGGTTTAGGACAAAAAGAAACAATTGATTCCTTGTATGTAATATGGCCAAACAAATCCTTCCAGCTACTCAAACAAGTTGAGTCCAATCAAACGCTTACAATTAAGCAATCTGATGCCAATGAACAGTATAATTATGATAAAGCACAAAGTCATGTTTTTGAGGATTATTCTGACAGTCTTTCATTATCATATGTTCATAAAGAAAATAAATTTATTGAATTTAATAGAGAAGCTTTAGTTCCTCATATGTCATCCACTGAAGGCCCTAAACTGGCAGTTGGCGATGTGAATGGTGATGGGAAAGATGATTTCTTTGTTGGTGGAGCTAAATGGCAGAGAGCGAATTTATTCCTTCAAACCGATGAAGGGTTCAAATTATCAAATCAGCCAGCCTTGGATAAGGATAGCTTAAATGAAGATATAGGCTCACTCTTAGTTGATGTTGACAATGACAAAGATTTGGATCTTATTGTGGTAAGTGGGGGGAATGAATTTAGAGAAGGGGATGAAGCCCTTCAATTAAGGCTTTATTCAAATAACGGGAAAGGCGAATTTAGTCGCAAGAATGATTTTATAAATGTAACAGTAACAGGTTCCACTGTAGTCGCAGCCGATTATGATAAAGATGGAGACATAGACTTATTCGTAGGAGGAAGAGTTGTGCCGTGGAATTATGGAAAAACACCAGAAAGTTTTTTACTTCAAAATGATGGCAAAGGAAATTTCACGGACATCACACCTCCGGCACTAAAGGAAATAGGAATGGTAAAGGATGCATCTTGGTCAGATATGGATGGAGATGGAACATTAGATCTAGTAGTTGTAGGAGAATGGTTTCCTATTACCATTTTTTACAACATTGATAATAAATTGACGCCCGGACAAGAAGATTCATTCGAAGGAAGTAATGGCTGGTGGAACACAGTGTTGACAGCAGATATAGATCATGATGGTGACATGGATTTAATCTGCGGTAATCTAGGCTTAAATACCAAGCTGAAAGCAAGCATTGACCAGCCTATCTCACTGTATGTGAAAGACTACGATAAAAACGGTAAACTGGATCATTTGCTCTATTATTATCTGCATGATAAAAAATACCTTTTTGCCACAAAAGACGAATTAGGCGGTCAACTAACGGCCATCAAAAACAAGTATGTAAGCTATGCTGAGTTTGCAAAGGCGGCGGATAAGGGAGATGTTATTAAATCATCTGATCTCGAAGATGCCAAGCATCTTTCTGTTTATGAAATGCGATCTGGTATATTTTTAAATAATGGTGATGACGGTTTTAGTTTTGAACCTTTACCCATTGAGGCACAAATGTCTCCCATAAATAGCATATATACATTTGACTATAATCATGATGGATGGCTAGACTTCGTTTTTGGTGGTAATTTTTATGAAAACAATATTCAATTAGGAAGAAACGATGCTGACTATGGTTTGCTAGTTGAGAACAATAATGGGAAGTTGATTTCAATTCCTAATCAAATTAGTGGTCTATCAATAACAGGCCAGGTGAGAGATATAAAATCATTGAACTTTAAGGAAGATAAACTTATAGTGATTGCTCGAAATGCTGAAAGTTTGAAAATTTTAAGATTATCTAAAGACAAATGAGAATAGTAGTATTTTTTATAATTCAATTAGCTGCACTAACAGCTTACGCCCAAAATAACCTATGGACCATCCAAGCCCAACAAATAGACCCAAATAACTATTTTGGAGTTACAGTGGCCAATGGAATGGTGGGAATTGTATCATCACCAGAGCCATTGAAAGTGTCTGATGTTGTGCTGAATGGTGTTTATGATTACTATCAGCGTGGTAGGGTGTCTAATATTTTAAAGACTTTCAACCATGTAAATATGAATTTGGATGTTGATGGTCAGAGGGTTAATAAGAACAACATCAGTGGCTACGCTCAGTCGCTTAAT
Organism: Fulvivirga ligni; assembly: GCF_021389935.1. Taxonomy (NCBI): domain Bacteria; kingdom Pseudomonadati; phylum Bacteroidota; class Cytophagia; order Cytophagales; family Fulvivirgaceae; genus Fulvivirga; species Fulvivirga ligni. The sequence goes on along the minus strand of NZ_CP089979.1, from coordinate 3,984,479 downwards.
ATGAAAAAGGCCTTTCTTCAGACACAGTTTAAGGTTGGCTCTAAGCTGTCTGTGCAGCAAGAAATCCGATCCCTGAGGCATTTACCTTATACCGCTTTGATTACTGTAAAGCTTACTGCTCATGAAAATGTGGAAGTAATTCCTATGAGTGTTATCGAAGCTCCTAATCATCTTATGGAAGTACATAACCTGTACAGTGAAATAGACAGACCACATGTAAAAATACCCTTACTGGCCTCTGTAGGTCTCAGTCCTTCTGGTAAGCATAAAATTGCAGCTTCTACAAGCTTTATTTTTAAAGAAGAACATGGCTCTGAGCCTGATCTGATACATGAAGACTGGGATTATAATATGCACCTGGCCAAGTTCAAAAAGAAGCTTAAAAAAGGAGAGGTTTATGAATTTGGCATTGTGGCATCAGCGGTATCTGACGAACATTATAAGGATCCTCATAATGAAGCTGAAAGGCTGACGATCTTTGCTGCTCTTGAGGGAAAAGATCGGCTTATAAAATACCATGAGCAAGCATGGGAGGAGCTCTGGAAAAGTGATATCGTCATCGAAGGTGATGATCAAGCCCAAAAGGATGTGAGATTTGCTATATATCACCTTTATTCATTTGCTAGAAAAGGAACTGCTTACAGCTTATCACCCATGGGATTATCCGGGCTCGGATATAATGGCCATGTCTTCTGGGATACTGAATTATGGATGTATCCTCCATTACTAATCTTACAACCGGAAATTGCAAAGTCTTTATTGGAGTATAGATACGAACGGCTAGACGCCGCCAAGCAAAATGCATTTGCACATGGTTATAAGGGGGCAATGTATCCTTGGGAATCATCAGATGAAGGCTCTGAAGATACGCCTGTATGGGCGCTTACAGGTCCGTTTCAACATCACATTAGTGGTGATGTAGCCTGGGCTTTTTGGAAATATTATCAGGTAACACATGATAAACTTTGGCTGCAGGAGAGAGGATGGCCGGTTCTGAAAGAAGTTGCCGACTTTTGGAGTAGTCGTGTGGAAAGAAACGGACCAGGGCAGTATGATATTAAGAATGTGATCGGGGCCAATGAATGGCAAGAAAACATTGATAACAATGCATTCACTAACGCCATGGCCAAGCTATCATTGAACTATGCTACCCAGGCTGCCAAAGAATTAAATATAGCAGCTGATCCAGATTGGATGCACGTGGCAGAAAACATTCCTATTCTAAAATTCCCTGATGGCACCACCCGTGAAAACGCTACTTATGATGGTGTAAACATTAAACAGGCAGATGTTAATTTGCTGGCTTTCCCACTAGATATCATTACTGATCAAGAGCAGATAAAGAAAGATTTGAATTACTATTCATCTAAAATGGATAAAACAGGACCCGCCATGGGTAAGTCTGTGCTGTCAGCATTATACGCTCAAACCGGAGATATGAAGAGGGCCTATGATATGTTTTTACAAAGCTATAAGCAAAACGAAGTTCCTCCATTTGGTATTATCTCCGAAACTGCTGGAGGTACTAACCCTTATTTTGCTACCGGTGCTGGTGGGATGTTGCAGGCTGTTATCATGGGCTTCGGTGGTCTAAAAATTACTGATGAAGGAATTATACAAGGAGACGTATTGTTGCCAAAGCAATGGAAATCTTTGAAAATAACTGGCTGGAAATAAACCTTTTAACCGATGAGAATTACATTAAAAAAAGCTGTTATCATTTTTTTGAGTGTTGTTATAGTTAGCTGTAAAGAACAAAAGAAGCAGGTAGCGGTAAATGCAGACGCCATGCATGATGCTATGCAAAAGCTAACTGATGTCATTGTTCATGATATTTTCTCTCCGCCTGTAGCGAGTAGAATATATGCCTACCCCAGCATAGCCGCTTATGAGATTCTAGCACTGAATGACTCTAGCTATAAATCCTTGGCCGGACAGCTCAATGAATTTACCAGCATCCCCAAACCAGATAATGCTATTGATTATAATGTAGCTGCCATAAATGCCTTCTTATTGGGAGGAAAAAAGCTAATCTTCTCGGAAGAGAAAATGGAGGAGTATAGGCAAGCATGGTTAAAATCCGTAGAGGATCAGGGTTTAGAGGAAGAAATTTTGAATAATTCATTGGCCTATTCTCAGCAAGTGGTAGACCATATTTTTACCTGGGCAAGTACAGATTACTATAAGGAAACACGGACTTTCCAAAAATACTCTATTAGTGATGATCCGGATAAATGGCAACCAACGCCTCCTGCATATCTGGAGGCCATAGAACCTCATTGGAGTAAAATAAGGCCTTTCGTTATTGATTCTGCTAGCCAATTTATGCCACCTAAGCCAACTCATTTCGATATGGCAGAAGGTACGGACTTTTATAATGATGCACTGAAAGTTTACACCACAGGAAAAGAACTAGATGAGGATCAGAGAGCAATAGCCAGTTTTTGGGATTGCAATCCCTATGTTATGAATGTACACGGACATGTGATGTTTGCTACCAAAAAAATCACTCCGGGAGGGCACTGGATGGGTATTGTTAAAATTGCATGTAAAAAAGCGGAAGCTGACTTGATGAAAACAGCAGAAGCCTATGCACTTACTTCTGTGGCACTTGCAGACGGTTTTATTAGCTGCTGGGATGAAAAGTATAGAAGTAATTTAATAAGACCAGAAACAGTAATTAATAAGTATATAGATGAAAACTGGACGCCTGTTTTACAGACACCACCATTTCCAGAATATCCTAGTGGACATAGCGTAATTAGCACCGCCGCGGGCATAGCATTGACATCAATATTTGGCGAAAATTTTCACTTTGTAGATAGCACAGAGGTTAAATATGGCATGCCACCAAGAGAATTTAACTCGTTTAAAGAAGCCTCTCAGGAAGCTGCTATTAGTCGATTATACGGAGGAATACACTATATGCCTGCCATCAATAATGGTGTAGAAGAGGGTAGAGCCGTCGGTGAATTTGTAGTTAAGAATCTGGAACTTAAGAAACGAGGATAGAATTAATGAAATACTTCAATAAATATCTTTATACCATTTTAGCAGCAACATTACTCTTTAGCTGCACACCTAAAACTTCCGAACAACTCAGTTCTGAAGCGGCTAAGGAACCGTTTAATTTCTATCAAACACAATTTTTCAAAGATGTGCAGCTTTCAGGTGTTTACCCAGATTCAAAAACATTTGTAGACTGTACTCCAAAAGCTTCATTGGAAGAAATAGTGAATAACTATAATGAGGAGAAAGAAGCTGAAGGTTTTCAAATCATTGACTTTGTAAATCAATATTTTGAACTGCCTGAGACACCTGTAACTGGTTATGAAACAGATACTTCTGAAAGCATGCAACAGCATGTGGTCGGATTATGGAATGTACTAACTCGTCAGCCAGAATCCCAGGCTAAAAATACTTCTCTTATTCCATTGCCTAATCCATACATTGTACCAGGTGGCCGATTTAGAGAAATCTATTATTGGGATAGCTATTTTACTATGGAAGGTTTAATGCTATCTGGTCAAAAGGACATGGCGAAGAACATGGTAGATAATTTCTCTTTTTTAATTGATTCGATAGGCTTTATTCCTAACGGGAACCGCGATTACTATAGAGGTCGTTCACAACCCCCATTTTATGCTCTTATGGTGGATTTGATGGCCTCTGACAATAGAGATTTGTTCGTAAGCTACCTGCCATTTCTGGAAAAAGAATATAATTTTTGGATGGATGGTAAAGAGTCACTTAGTAGTGAGAATCCTGAGCATCGTAGAGTGGTTATGCTGGATGACAGCGTTATATTAAATAGATACTGGGACAACTATGCCTTGCCAAGACCTGAGAGCTATCGTGAAGATTATAAGTTGGTGGAAGAAAATAACCTTGACTCTGTAACCACCTACAGACACCTGAGAGCAGGAGCAGAGTCCGGCTGGGATTATAGCAGCAGATGGCTTAGGGATAAACAAAACTTAAGTACAATCCATACTACAGACATCATTCCTATAGATCTGAATACTTTGCTCTATTTTCTGGAAGTAAAAATAGCTCAGGGCTATAACTGGGAAGGAGATCTGGAAAAAGCTCAATTTTATCTGGACCAGGCTCAGAAAAGAAAAGAGGCCATTGATAAATACTTGTGGGATGGAGCTTCTGGCTTTTATGTAGATTATGACTTTAAGGCAAAGCAACCAACTGGTGTATTATCTTTAGCTGGTGCATATCCGTTGTTCTTCAAAATAGCAACGAAACCGCAAGCCAAATCGGTTTCAGAGAGGTTGATTAATGAATTTCTTCAACCAGGCGGATTTGTAACTACATTAAATAAAACTGGCCAGCAGTGGGATTCACCTAATGGCTGGGCTCCACTTCAATGGATCAGTATCAACGGTCTTTATAACTATGGTTATTCTGATGAAGGTAACGATGCCGCAGAAAGGTGGTTAACTAGAAACCGTGAGGTATACAAAGCCACTGGTAAAATGATGGAGAAGTATAATGTGATGGACTTAGCATTGCTTGCCGGAGGGGGAGAGTACCCATTACAAGATGGTTTTGGATGGACAAATGGAGTTGATATTGCTTTAAGTAAAATATTGGAAGACAAGAAAGTATTAGAAGAAATGGTGGAGCATCAAGACTAGCAACTCATTGATTTTCTAATATTTAATGAGAATTAATTGAATCATATTTTGGAGTCATTCATTTTTTTTCGCTATTATTATATTATTTAAACTTCCTCCTGAATAAATATGCGCACACGTTTTTTAGAGTTTGTAAAGTCAAACTATATTACAGTGGCCTTATCCTTACTAATGCTTTTAATTCTCATTGGGGCCGCATTTACTTTTTATAATCGTCAGGTAATGGTTGAAAACACCATTCTTCAAAAGCAGACAGAAGCGGTAAAAGAGAATCTCAACAATATTTTTGAAAGTGACTTGAGAAGAATGGATTTAGGTCTTCGTGGTTATGCACTTACTAAAAATGAGCAGTTATTACAACCATACAATGATGGTATAAATGAGATTCAGTATACTATTAAAAATATTGACTCGCTCCTTAGAGCCCAAAAATTAGATACTCTGGTAGACGAATTCAATAAATTTCAGGGCAACCTTGAATCTTTCATAAATGTAATGAAGCAACTGCGTGCTTATGCTGATGAAGGCAACCAAGAAGCTTTTGTTGCATTGCTTAATGAAGATAAAGGTTTTGATCTATGGAATGCCTGGGCACCAATATTCTTTAAAGCACAGGCTTATGAAGATGAGCTGTTAGAACATGCCAGAGAATCTTATCAGAGTGCTCAAAATAGGAATTTGGTGATTCAAATCATTCTTATTCTATTTAGCATTCCTACCATTGCTTCAGTAGTTTACAGATTAAAGAAAAATTCCAGAAACCGTAGTAAACTATTGAAAACCTTCTCAGATTATAATCGCACGTATGTTTTTAATCCTGGAACAGAAATATCTGATGACTATGAAGTAATCATAGACAATTCAATAGGAAATTTAAAAAAGGCGTCAACTTTCATAAAGGAAATTACGAAAGGTAATTATACTATTAACTGGGAAGGTCTTGACAATGAAAACAAAAAACTTAATAAGGATAATCTGGTAGGTGATCTGATTAAAATGAGAGATCAGATGAAAGAGGTGAAAGACGAGGGGGACAGAAGGCTGTGGAGTACCGATGGACTTGCTAAATTTTCAGATGTCGCCAGGAGAAATCAGAACAGTTTTGAGCAACTTACCCTTGAGGTAGTGAAGTTCCTTGCTAATTATCTCGAAGCCCAACAGGGCTCTTTATTCGTCATACAGGATGAGGATAAAAATGACGACCCTTATTTAGAATTAATGGCTTGCTATGCCTTCGACAAAAAGAAATATTTAGAAAAGAAAATAGACATAGGAAAGGGGCTGGTGGGGCAAACCTACCTTGAGGGCCAAACGGTGGTACTTACAGATTTACCTCAAGGATATATTAACATCACTTCTGGTTTAGGAGATGCTACGCCGGGTTGTGTCATTATAGTACCTATGAAATATAATGAAAGGACGGAGGCAGTATTTGAGCTAGCAAGGTTTGAACCTTTTGCACCTCATGAAATTGATTTCTTAGAGAAAGCGGGAGAGGTTATGGCTTCTTCAATCTATTCAACTAAGATTAACGAACGCACGAGTGTTCTCTTACAGCAATCTAGAGAGCAAGCTGAGGCCATGAGAGCTCAGGAAGAAGAGCTAAGACAAAACATGGAAGAAATGCAGGCCACTCAGGAAGAGATGCGTAGAAGAGAGCAGGAGAGGGAGCGTGAGAGATTAGCCCAGCAAAATAATTCTGACCATTAAAAGTTATGTCTTTGTAGTTAGAGGATTGAATCGTTTATTTGTCCTCTAACTATAATTCATGCCACTAGTAGATTCCAATTACAAGCCCCCATTTTATCTCAAAAATCCTCACTTAGCCACTATAATCCCTAGTAGCTTCAGAAAGATCAAAGGTGTAGTATATCAGAGAGAAAGAATTGAAACCAGCGACAATGACTTTCTGGATTTGGATTGGCTAAAAAAAGGCCGTCAGAAGCTAGTTATTATCTCTCATGGTCTCGAAGGCAGCACAGGTAGACCTTACGTACAGGGCATGGCCAAATACCTCTATCAAAATGGTTGGGATGTATTAGCATGGAATTGTAGAAGCTGTAGTGGAGAAATGAACAAGACAGCAAGATTCTACCATCATGGTGCCACCGAAGATTTAAGCGAGGTGATAGAATATGCTGTAAATCAATATGGTTATAACAATATCGCTCTCATTGGTTTTAGTATGGGAGGCAGCTTAAGCCTGAAATATGCTGGTGAAAAAGGTAATGAAATTCCTAACGAAGTAATGGCATCCATAGCCTTCTCTGTTCCTGTAGACTTGGCATCTAGTGTTGAAAAGCTAGCAGAGAAGCAAAACGACTTCTATCGAAAGAGATTTTTAAGAAAGCTTGAGGAGAAAATAAAGATAAAGGCCGAGAGTTTCCCGGAACTTATTAAGTATCAGGGTTTCGATCATATCAAATATTTTCCTGATTTTGACAATATCTACACAGCACCGCTTCATGGATTTAAGAATGCTGAGGATTTCTATCACAAAGCCAGTGCAAATGAATACGTCTATAATACCACTATTCCAGTGCTTATTGTAAATGCCGTTAACGATCCATTCCTGGGAGATAAATGCTATCCATATAAAGAGGCAGATGCATCCGATAAGGTTTATTTAGAAACACCACATCACGGTGGCCACGTTGGGTTCTCTTTAGCTGGTTCTGAATTTAACTATATGGAAAAGAGAGCTCTGGAATTTCTTAATGAGCAAGGTCTTTAAGCTCTTGAATGTGCTGGCTGATGTTAGCTATTTTTTGTTCACGTTCAAAACTAACTGTACGCTCTTCTAAGGTTACATAATTGAACAGAATCAGTGATTTAGCAAACAAATTTAAAGCAGCATCAATATCTCCTTCATCCTTTTTAATTTCAGCGGCTACATAGGTGGTCTCGGCTAAGATAGTATAATCTACCAGCTTTAAATCAACGGTTTCCTTGATTTCATCAATTAGCTGCTGCTCGTCCATATCCATAATGTCTTCAAGTGCCAAACCTGATTCTGCAGCTATATGATGATCTAACATATCCAAAGCTTCTAAATTTCTCCCCTCAGTTCTGAGACCTAAAATCTTGGCCATAAGCAGGTGAAGCTTTTGAATTTCCTTCAAGATGTAATCTTTCCTTATCATTCTTCGTTTATATGTTTCACTCTGCCAACGGATCCGTCTTCCAACCTCACTTTTATGCCATGTGGATGAAATTTGGAATTAGTAAGAAGGTCCTTTACCACACCATCCGTAATATTGCCTGATCGTTGATCTTGCTTCAACACAATACCTACACTCAAACCAGGCTTTACATTTTCTCTATGTCTTCCGTCCATTTTCAAATGTAAAACATTCAAGCCTTTGAAATACTATTAAATGGAATTAGTTTTAGTCCTAACATCAATCTCAGCAGCATGAAAAACTTATACATTTTATCATTATTAATCCTTCTGACAGTTAGCTGTAATCCACCAGAGAAGAACAGCAGCGAGAATAGTGACAGCCTCAATGTACAGGCAGAAGTGAGTGAGCCATCGCTCAAGGAGGCTCTGTTGGGAGAGTGGAGAAACTATTCACTAAATATCACCATAGCCAGAGAAACAGGAGATTCCGTTGTCACTATATCCCAAAGTGATTGGGAAAATACCCTGCAAATCAAACCAGTTAGGACCACCTTTAGCAATGACAGTTCTTTCACTTCCGAATACCGAAACCTGTTAGACTCTGTAATTATGATCAACAGTGGTGTTTGGTTTATCAAAAACGACAGCCTGGTATACATGACACGAGGAAAAAGCTTTGTTTACGATGTTGAAATATCCGGAGACACTGCTACATTTACCGGATATACAGATTGGGATGAAGATGGTGAGGTGGATGATTTGTACGACGGTAAACAAATAAAGTATTAAGATGACTAGAATTTTTAAGACCATCATCTACATGATATTGGTGGTGGTATTAGTATATGGTATTACATATGCATGGAGAGCTTTCCCTATTATCAGCGGTTATGGCGCCAAGAACCTATGTAGCTGTGCTTATGTATCTGGCAGAGAGGCAGATTCTGTAATAAATAATGAATTAGGCTCATTTCCATTATCCTTGGGTTCCTTCGAAATTGACAATTCTGATTCTTCAGCATATGGATCTGTTTTTGGATTGGCCAGGCGTAAGGCTATTTATAGAAAAGGATTTGGTTGTACGCTAATCTCTGAGATATCAGAGCAAGCTGTACGAGGCCAAAAAGAACCCCATTTATCGTTCCAGGCACTGTCAAAAGTTAAAGCATGGCCCTTCGGAGATGCAGTAAACTATGAGGATTCCACTATTAATTTCACCAAGCTAAATGCAGCAATAGATGAGGCTTTCCTCGAAGATAACCCGGAAAAACCTAAAAATACTCGGGCAATAGTAGTTGTTCATCATGGCAAAGTGATAGGAGAGAAGTATGCTCCTGGTTTTGATGAAACTACACCACAATTAGGTTGGTCCATGACCAAAAGCATTACAAATGCGCTGATCGGCATTTTGGTAAAGCAAGATAAGCTGGATATCTATGAACCTGCGCCCATTGCAAAATGGAAAAGGGAAGATGACGAAAGGCAAAAAATCACCATTGACCAGCTACTTAGAATGAGTAGCGGATTAAAGTGGGAAGAAAACTATGCGGGTCCTAGCACTGCGACTAATATGCTATTTAAAGAAGCAAGTATGGGAGAATATGCTTCATCTTTTCCTGCTGAAAAAACTCCTGATACTGAGTGGTATTATAGTAGTGGCACCTCCAACATTCTTTCTATGATTGTTAGAGAAACTACCGGCAATAATTATTACAATTTTGTACATAAAGAGCTTTTCTCAGCCTTGGGTATGACCAGTGCAGTACTGGAGCCAGATGCATCAGGCACTTATGTAGGTTCATCTTACATGTATGCCACACCTAGAGACTGGGCTAAATTTGGCTTACTATATTTAAATGATGGTATATGGAATGGGAAAAGGATATTGCCGGAAGGTTGGGCAAAATATTCATCCACACCTACGCCGACGGCACCTAATGGTGAATATGGTGCGCATTTTTGGACTAATGCTGGTGCCCCCGGAAATCCGAGCACCAGATACTATCCAGATGCTCCAGTAAATATGTACAGCCTAAATGGGTATGATGGTCAGAGAGTATTTATTCTTCCAGATCAGGACATGATCATTGTAAGACTAGGGCTTTCTAAGAGAGGTAATTTCGACTTTAATGAACTGGTGAAATCAGTGGTTGAAAGTGTAAGAACAGAATAAGAAAATAAAAAGGCCGCTCAATGATTGAACGGCCTTTCTCTTTAGTGAATGATTTTACCACTTGGCGTAATCATCACATCTTTATTTTTACCTTTTCTTTTGAATTCGACATCGAAGAATTCTCCTTTCTCCGCATTTTGAACATGCTCTATCTCAGTGATTTCATCTTTGTCATACCCTTCTTTGATAACATCCTTCACCACATCTGGAAGATCATCATATTTAATGCTATTTTCAGTTTCAACCCAAACACCTGACTTCTCAAAATCAGCACGATATTTCTCTCCATCTAGCTTAAAATCAGCCTCATAAAAGCCGTGATCATCTACATTCCATTCCACATCTTTATGTGAAGGGTATTTCTTTTCAAATGCCTCTTTAACTTCCTTAGGAATATCTCCTTGAGCCTGGCTACAAGCCGAGATGGAGACAAAAAGAAGAACATTTAATAGTATTTTTATGGTATTCATAGCTCAATATTAGTTTTAGTTAATTATCTAAAGCTAACATTCAACCATTCTCTTTGTTCGGAAATTAATATTTTGCTACAGATGAATCAATCTCATCAGACCATGCTAATATTCCTCCTTTAAGGTTGTAGAGATTGTCTATGCCATATTTGTTAGCCCAATATCTGATAGCCTGTGCACTTCTAGCCCCACTTCGGCAATGCACTACCACTTTCTTGCCTCTGGCTATTTTATCACCTGCATCTGGCTGCTCATCTCTGGGAATCAATTCTCCATCAATGTTAGCTATCTCATACTCATGTGGTTCTCTTACATCTATAAGTTGGAAATCCTCACCAGAATCCATCATGGCCTTTAATTCTTGTACGGTAATTTCTTTCATGGTTTTAGTATTTGTATAGAAACGTTCATAAGAACCCATGTGTTTAATAAACATCAGAATCCTTACTATTATATAATTCTTATTTTAGTCTTATTAAAATCTTTTTAAAACTAACTCTGAAACAGTTTCACCTATAGAAAGTGATGATGTAGCCGCAGGTGATGGTGCATTACACACATTCACAGCATACTCGTTTTCTAATATAAGAAAATCATCAATAAGCCCACCATTTCTATCGCAAGCTTGTGCCCTTACTCCAGCGCCTCCAGGCACAAGATCTTTCTCCTCAATATCCGGCATAAGCTTTTGTAATGCTTTGGTAAAAGCTACCTTTGAAAAAGATCTGTACATTTCACCCATACCAGTCTTCCAGTATTTTTTAGCTACCTTCTGGAAACCAGGCCACATCAATGACTCTGTGAGCTCCTTTAAATTGATCTTACTCTTACTATAACCTTCTCTTCTAAAGGCGAGTACGGCATTAGGACCTGCCTCAATTCCTCCGTTGATCATTCTGGTAAAATGAACACCCAGGAAAGGGAAGTTAGGATCAGGAACAGGGTAAATGAGGTTTTTTACCAGATATTGTTTTTCAGGGTTCAGTTCATAATATTCACCTCTAAAAGGAATAATTCGAACATCTATCTTTTGCTGAGTGAATTGAGCCACCTTATCAGAATAAAGACCGGCACAGTTTACCACCAGCTTGGTGTCATAGCTACTCTTATTACTAACTACAGTGCATCCTGTTTCTGAGGTTTTAATATCAATAACTTTCTCGCCAAGGTTGATCTCGCCACCTTTTTCCTTTATCCTCAAGGCATATCGCTCAGCAACCTGTTTATAGTCAATAATTCCCGTCTGAGGCACATAAATACCTGCCACACCATTCACATGAGGCTCGTATTCTTTTAACTCCTCCTTACCTAGAATTTTTAAATCGGTTAATCCATTCTGTTCACCTCTCACATGAAGGTTGTTCATCAGAGGTATTTCCTCATCAGAAGTAGCCACCACAATTTTACCACAAAGCTCAAAGCGAATCTCTTCCTTAGTACAGAAATCAAGCAGCTGATTATAGCCATTTATGCAATTTGTAGCTTTCAGGCTACCTGGCTTATAATACAGACCAGAGTGAATTACTCCGCTATTATGTCCTGTCTGATGCTGAGCTATTTGCTCTTCCTTATCCAGGACTAAAAGTTTTAATTCAGGTCTTTTATTTTTTAATTTTAAAGCCGTGGCAAGGCCTACAATACCGGCTCCAATAATAACAATATCGTACTTCAACTGTTGGTATTTAAGTTATAGGCACGAATATAATACTTGTTTACCAAACATTAAATTTATTAACTAATCCGTCGGTTATTCGTGTAATTACTTTACTATGCTCAATCCGAAGTTTAAAATTACCCTTCTATTTCTGGCTCTGGCTGTTTTAATGTCCTCTTTTTCATGTGAAGATGACCCAAGGGTAAAGCCTGCATTTAAGATTGTACAAAAGGCCAGCGACATTGCGCCTATAGATGGGAAATGGGTAAAACCAGTGATTTATTTTAATGAATTCAATTTTGATAATCTCTCGCTCAAGAAGAAAAAGCAAAAGTTCATAGCCATGCTTTTGCCCTCAGTTTTACAAGTTAAACATAATATGGCCATTGATCGTCAAAGGGTAGGGGACATCATCTGGAAGATAGAGCAAGAGGAAGACATTTCAGCTACTGATTCTACATTCCTGAAGGCTTATATGAATGATTTTAAAGCTAAAGACCCAAAAGATCTTTATAACAGGTTAGCGACACACCCCACCAGCTTGGTATTAGCACAAGCCGCCATTGAGAGTGGCTGGGGCAGCTCCAGATTCTTTACCGAGGGAAATAACATTTTTGGAATATGGTCTTATGATGCTGATGAAGACAGAATGAAGGCGCTGCACGATAGAGGAGAAAAGTCCATTTTTGTAAGAAGCTATTCTGACATTAACGGCTCCATTGAAGACTACTTTAACATGCTAGCTCGCTCAAAGGCATATAGCAGTTTTAGAAAGGAAAGGGCAAAAATCGATGATCCGCTGAAGTTAAGCTATTTCTTAAAGAACTATTCTGAGCTTAGATACACCTATGTTTCCAGGCTAAATATGGTAATTAAAAAGAACAACCTGACCCAATACGATACTACAAAACTGGACCCCGCATATTATTATGAAGGACAAAAAATTCTTATTGATTAGATCCTGTATTCTTCTTCTCATTGGTGCACTCTTTCAATTTAGTTGCCAGCCTTCAGAATCTAAATCATCTGAAACACAACATAATGAGGTGGTCAACAATGACCTCAAAAAGTCAGTCACGTGTTTCGTCTATCACCGGTTTGGCAATGAAAAATATCCTTCAACCAATATCGATATTCAAACTTTTGAACAGCATCTGAGATACCTGAAAGAGCATGACTTTACTGTACTTACACTTAGCGAAGCAGTTGATTATCTAAAGAATGACACACCATCTCAAAAAGTAGCCGTTCTTACTGTAGATGATGGTTATAAAACCTTTAAGTCTGGGGCTTTGCCTGTGTTAAAGAAATATGATTTTAAAGCCACCTTATTCGTGAATACTGAAACCGTAGGAGGGAGCAGCTATTTGAATTGGGATGATCTTAAAGAAGTAAGTGACGCAGGTATTGAAATTGGGAACCACACGCATTCTCATGCATACTTTCTAAACTATGAAGAAGCTATACGTTACAAAAACTTTGAATCAGATGTGATGAAAGCGCAAAATCTATTTCAAAAGCACCTAAATGTTAAGCCAGTAACCTTTGCCTATCCTTATGGCGAATATGATGAAGCTATGAAGGAAATCGTTAAGGAAATGGGTTTTGAGGCAGCAGTAGCACAAAACTCAGGAGTCATGAATTCTCAGGCAGACTTTTACGCCATCCCCAGATTCCCAATGGCAAGTAGCTACGCTGAGCTAAAGAATTTCACTGAAAAGGCGAATATGCAAACCATATTCTTATCTGACGCCGATAATGCTGAACATGTTGTTTCAGATAATCCTCCGAAGATGAGCCTATCATTTGACAAGGCTAATTATCAACTAAAAAACCTCCAGTGCTTCATACAAGGAGGTTCTTGTGATCTGAATATTAACGATCAGGATTCTATTGTTACCGTATCGATTAAAAGTAATTCATCATTACAAAGAAGAAGAACCCTTTACACCATCACAGTGCCAGACCAAGATGGTAAGTGGCACTGGATTAGTCATTTATGGGTAATTCCTTCTATTAAAGAATAAATTATTTTTCTTCGAAATCTAAAGCCACAGAGTTAAGGCAATATCTCAATCCGGTTGGCTCCGGGCCATCAGGAAATACATGACCTAAATGCCCACCACAGCGACTACAAACTACTTCTTCGCGAGTCATACCCAAGCTCGTATCCTTTACGATAGCTATACTATTTTCGTCTAAGGGCTTATAAAAACTAGGCCATCCCGTACCGGACTCAAACTTAGTTTTGCTGCTGAAAAGCTCTAAATGACAAGCTGCACAGTAGTAAACGCCGTCCTTGTGATTATCCCAGAGATCGCCTGTGAAGGCCCTTTCTGTGCCCTTTTCTCTCAATACTCGGTATTCCTCAGGACTCAATTCCTTTTTCCACTCCTCGGCCGTTTTATTTATCTCATAGTTCATACTCTCTTTAGGTTTATTTTGCCCATTTGTACAACCTGAGATTAACAAAGCCGCTAAACAGGAAAGAGAAAGATTAAAAATTTTCATATCTTATGCTTTTAATCTTTAAACTGGTAATAATTGCATAAAGTTTAAAGAATTCACTGCTAAAGGGCTTAATGTCGTGGCAAAGACCTGTTAGTGGGTTACTTTATCGTTTTTAGCCGAATTAGACTTTAGAGTGCTATTTTAAAGTATTTTTTTGAAATTAAATTTATTGGCCTTTAATTTAAGGCGTACATAGTTAAGGCTTATTTATTCATCTCATGAAGAAGCATTTTTTAATTGGTTTATTTCTACTTCTTAGTGTAGTCAGTTTTGCGCAAAATTATCAGGCACACGCCGTTTACATTTATAGCTTTATAAGGTATGTACAGTGGCCATCATCCTCTGCTGATGGAGACTTTACCATAGGCGTAGTGGGCGATTCTCCTATCACAGAATATTTGCAAAAGATGGCTGACGTTAAAAAAGTAGGATCAAGAGATATTGTGATAAAGAACTTCACCAATATTAACGGTCTTGAAAATTGTGATTTAGTGTTCGTTTCTAAAGAGTATACTGAGAATTTCTCAGTGATTTTAGGTAAATTAGGTAGAGCACACACTTTGGTGATTACAGAGAAAGAAGGAATGGGTGTGGCAGGTAGTAACATCAACTTTGTGCAGAAAAATGGTAAGCTTGCATTTGAAATTAACAAGTCAGCCATGCAACGAGCAGACCTGAAAGTATCTTCAGAACTGACACGATTAGCTATTTTAATATAGGATTTTTTATTATTCATTATACGTTATCTCAACCTTATGGGAAAAATAAAATTTACAATAGGAAATAAGATTTTTGCAGGCTTCTTTGTCCTTATTTTCCTGTTTATTATTAATGCTTCCATCATTTTTATTAACGGTAATAAAATTGATCGTGTAGTGAACAGATCATCTGAAATCATTAGACCTTCGAAAGAAGCCATTAATGATTTCATATTATTGGTTACAAAATCAAAGATGCTCATCACTAACTGGGTTTATCTTCAAAGTAACGTTGATGATAAAAAGGCATTAGAGAACCTTCATAAATATGATTATCCGCAGCTAAAGGATAGAATAAATAATCTTAAAATAGAGTGGGAGGTAGACAGTCAAAAAACTTTGATTGATTCTGCATTTATGGAGTTTGAGAAACTCTTGGCTGTAGAAAAAGACATCATGGGGCAATTAGTTACTTTTGAAAACTATGAAGACCCATTAACAAAATTACTTGCAGAAGATGCTGTAGATAGTCAGGTAATACCGCTTACAGCTTCTATCATTGCTGATTTAGAGAGTGTGGCTCAAACTCAGCAAAGTGTTACTGAAGAATCAGATGCAGATTTAAAAAACGCAGCCAGCCAACTTAGAACAATCACAGTAATTACCGGGGTCATTATCGTATTCCTAAGTTTACTCATTGCCTTTGTAATGGCACGGAATATTACCAGACCAATCAATTACATCAGGGATATCATTACTAAGCTTGGTAAAGGTGAGCTGGTTGAAGAAAAGAATAGAAAATTCAGTAATGATGAAATCGGTGAAATGGCCATAGCCATGGATAACCTCGTTACTGGTTTAAGATCCACAACATTTTTTGCCGAAAACATTGGTAAAGGTAATTATGAGTCAGACTTTGCTCCTTTAAGTGAGCACGATACTCTGGGTAACGCTCTGATAGACATGAGGAATAACCTTTACAGAGTAGCAGAGGAAGATAAGAAACGAAGCTGGTCTACAGAAGGTCTGGCTAAGTTTGGAGACATCCTTAGAAAGAATAATGACAATATTGAGAGACTTTCTGATGACATCATCAGCAACCTTGTGAAGTACTTAGGTGCTAACCAGGGTGGTCTTTACATTATTGATGAAGACGTTAGAAGTGACGAGCCATATATGGTATTAACAGCTTGTTACGCCTGGGATAAGAAAAAATATATAGATCAGAAAGTTTATAAAGGAGAAGGTCTTGCAGGTCAGGTGTGGTTAGAAAGAGATTCTATCTATCTTACCGAGGTACCTGATAACTATATAAAAATTACTTCTGGATTAGGTGATTCAAATCCAAGAAGTGTTTTGATAGTTCCATTGAAAGTAAATGACGAAATATACGGTGTAGTTGAAGTTGCCTCTTTCAAAGACTTCCATGATTATGAAAAAGAATTCGTAGAGAAGATCGCTGAAAGTATCGCTTCTACGGTTTCTTCCGTGAAGATTAACGCTAAAACTCAGAAGCTTCTTGAAGAATCTCAGGAAATGACTGAGCAAATGAGATCTCAGGAAGAAGAAATGCGTCAGAATATGGAGGAGCTTCAGGCTACTCAAGAAGAGATGCAACGTGGTCAGGCAGAAGCTGAAAGTACCATGGAGGCCATTAACATGTCCGTATCTACTGCAGAATTTGACGAGAATGGTAAGATACTTAGTGTAAACAGAAACTTCTTAGAGCTTACAGGATATACCAGAGATGAAATATTAGGTGAGCATCATAGAATATTCGTTTCTAAGGATGATAAGGCCTCAGAAACTTATAAGCAATTCTGGAAAGACCTTTCTAATGGAATCCCTAAAGAAGGTGAGTATAAGAGACTTACTAAAGCAGGGGAGACCAAATACTTCAAAGAGAATTATGCAGCCACAAGAAATCGTGATGGTTCGGTATCTAAAATTATGCTATTCGCATATGACGTTACCGAATACAAAATGGCTGACGAAAGTATCTAAATGAGATGAAACAATTGAAGAAAGCTGCACTTAGGTGCAGCTTTTTTTATTTTACCAGATCAGTAATGATCTGTTGCAATTCCTTATAATTTGATGCGATAGATTTAGCCCCAATTTCCAGTAAAGCCTCAGCATGACCTGGCAATATGTGGCTTGCTCCTACAAATCCTATAACATGCATGCCTGCGGCGACAGCTGCCGTTACACCAGCTTTACTATCTTCTACCACAAGACATTTCTCCGGGCTTAAATCCAACGTTTTAGAGGCGTGCAGATAAACATCTGGAGCTGGCTTAGGGTGCTTTACCATTTGTGCAGAAAAATAGCGCCCTTCAAATACATCTTCCAATTGCACATGGGCAATGGCTTTTTTTACCTGCCATAAAGCGCTGTTGGATACAACTGATTTTGGCAGAGGTAGTTCATGTACCATGTCTGGCATACCTACAACTGGCCTCAGTTGCTCGTAAATTTCCTCTTCACAATTTATCATTAATTGATGCAGGTCTACATCCTTAGTATACTGTTCTGGAAGTGAATTCAATATCACTGATATTTGTTTTCCTGTGCAATTAGTAAGGTAATCATCCAGAGAAATATCATCTCCATATTTATTCATTACTTTACAAACTACTTCAGCGGCTACTATTTCGGTATCGACCAATACTCCATCGCAATCAAAAATCAAATGTTCAAACATAAAAAAGGTAAGCTATACTTTGTAATCGTGCAATGATAAAGGATAACTACAACGATAAAGTAATTATTTTGATTAAATTGCATCATATCATCAAAGACACTCAATCTCTGATGATGAATAAGTACAGTTATACTTAAATAGTAACACATTTGAAATTTAAAGAGTTAGGTCTGGACGACCGCCTTTTAGAAGGAATAGAAGCCATAGGATTTAGTGAGGCTACCCCAGTTCAGGAACAAGCAATACCTACCATATTAGCAGGGAAAGATATTATAGCATCAGCTCAAACAGGAACGGGAAAAACAGCTGCCTTCTTATTACCAGTTATACATCAAATACTTCAAAAAGAGCCAGATCACCAGATCAAGGCTTTAATAATAGTACCAACCAGGGAGCTGGCTGTGCAAATAGATCAGCAGATGGAAGGTCTTTCTTACTTTACATCTGTAAGCTCTACCGCAGTTTATGGTGGGGGAGATGGTCAATCATTTAGC
The DNA here is from genome assembly GCF_021389935.1 of Fulvivirga ligni. Lineage (NCBI taxonomy): Bacteria > Pseudomonadati > Bacteroidota > Cytophagia > Cytophagales > Fulvivirgaceae > Fulvivirga > Fulvivirga ligni. The sequence continues at coordinate 3,966,002 of NZ_CP089979.1, read as the reverse complement.
CGTGAAAAATCTGCTCTTACCCAAGGTGCTGATGTGATCATTGGTACTCCAGGACGACTCATTGCGCATTTGAACCTGGGTTATGTAAAGGTGAGTGAATTACAATGTCTGGTATTAGATGAAGCCGATAGAATGCTCGATATGGGTTTTAATGATGACCTGATGAAGATCATATCATTCTTACCTAAGAAAAGGCAAAACCTGCTTTTCTCAGCCACTATGCCTAATAAAATTAGAGACCTGGCCAAGAAGATTTTGCATGAGCCTGATGAAATTAACATAGCCATAAGTAAACCGGCAGAAAGAGTAGCTCAGGCAGCATTTATCCTTTATGATAATCAAAAGATACCTTTGGCTAAGTTTATACTTCAGGCTAAAGAGCTTCAAAGCGTAATCATATTCTGCAGTACAAAAAGTAGCGCTAAGCAGCTGAGTCGTGAACTGAAGGCATTAGACTTCTCTGTAGAAGACATTCATTCAGATCTTGATCAAACTGAAAGGGAGCATGTGCTTAGAGACTTTAGAAACAAGAAATTAAAGATTCTTGTGGCCACGGACATCCTAAGTAGAGGTATAGATATTGAAGATATTGAGCTGGTCATCAACTATGATGTACCTAATGATGGTGAAGACTATATTCACAGAATAGGTAGAACAGCTAGAGCCGCGTCTAAAGGTGTAGCATTTACGTTTGTTAATCCTAAGGAGCAAGATAAATTTTATGCTATAGAACAATTGCTGGAGCAATCAATACCAAAAGGGAAGATACCAGCTTCTATCGGAGAAGGGCCAGCCTACTCACCCCGAACCAAAAGTAGAGGGAATAAAAAGAAATTCTATAAAAAGAAGAGAAACTAAAAAAAAAAAGTCATATTCAGATTTTGAATATGACCTTTTACATTTATAAAGAAATAGGATGTTAGAACCTATTATAATATCCGTTTACACTACCCACCAATTGATCATATATTGGTCTGGTAAACTCAATAAATAGATCTTGAGGCGGGGGTGGAGCTACTTCGTGATTCTTGCAAATATTCAGCTGCTCTTTAGATAGGGCTCGTTCATCTCCATTAAAGTTTGCCCATTCTGAAAACCATACAAACTCACCCTCAAATTTCTTATGCAAAAGCACTGCCTTAGTTTGAGCATCAAACACTTTCATACTGAAAAGGCCCTTACTAATCACCTCTTTTTTCCATACCGTTAGCTTTGCTTTTACAGTATTATAAACGTCCATACTGGTGCCATCTTCTAATGTTACTTTACCTACCACCACACTGTCCTTAGTGACGGTTTCAGTGTCTTTAATGATGTGAGTTTCACCCACTGTAAAATCGTCAAAATTCAATCTTAGATATTGATCAACATAAGGTAGGTTTATCTCCTCCGCTTCTCTGGGGTTATAGAATTTAACAAATAGATTGGATCTGTAATGAGAATGAAGATACTCTTCTATCTTATCCTGGAAAAAGCGAGCGCTTAGCTGGTATCTTGTAGGAACAGGTATTTGCTCTACCACTACCTTCAACGTTGCCTGAAAAAGAGCATCTTCCGTTTTGTTAACTACATCTTTATAACCAGGAACAAATGAATCAACATCTTTAAAGAAATAATATGCCTGTTTAGCGTCCTCTCTGGTATTCCTTTCCAGCGCATTTAAGCCCGCAACGTAGCTTTCTTCAGCGGCTAATTGCTTCATCTCAGCTACTTTATCATAGTAGTTCTTAGGGTTCGGAACTACCTTTAATGCACCTGGAGATCTTCTGATCTCGTCATACATATTATTGATCAACTGATAGCTTCTCAGTGCATTTTTATATTTGAAAGGTGCATTGCTAGCTAAACTATTTCTAGCATCTTGCTCAATAGTTTGTACAGCCAAAGGATATCCACCTTTCAGTGTCTCTTTGGATTTCTTATGATCTGGTTTCTGCCTTAGCCTATTTACCGCCTTAAGTACCGCTTCATAATAATCACCTTGTTCATATGCCTTTTTGCCTGAAGAACAGTCATAAAGGAAGAAGGTGATTATTAATAAACTAAAAATTAAGTAGCCTTTTTTCATATATACCTGATTTGATTTATTTCAATTTAACACAATTAGTGCCAAAAGCCTCAATGTCAGTGTATACAGAATTTGCTTTAAAAGTAATCTACTTGAAACACAGAAAGTTAATCTGGTTCATTGTCTTTAACAAACAAGCATAAAACACCTGCCAAAATCATGGATGCTCCACCTAGCACTATAGCATAAATAAATTCACTATTGAAAAATGTAGTGACCAGAAATCCCAGGATACTAGCTGCTACAATTTGCGGAATAACGATAAAGAAATTAAATATACCCATATAGTACCCCATCTTCTTAGCCGGCAAAGCAGCAGATAAAATTGCATATGGCATGGATAAAATACTAGCCCAGGCAATGCCGACACCTATCATTGAGACACTTAAATAAAAAGGGTCAGTAATAAAATAGAATGAGATTAAACCTAGACCACCACAAATTAAAGCCAACAAGTGAGTTATTTTTCTGTTTGTAATTCTTGCCAAAGCCGGTAAACATAATGCAACTATAGCTGACACCAAACTATAGCCGGAGAATAAAAGAGAAACCCAGTCGGCTCCGTCGTTGTATTCCGAGCTAGTTGGATCAGTAGATAAATATATGTGGCTGGTTACTGCCGATGTAGCGTAAATCCACATTGCAAATAAGGCAAACCAAGTAAAGAACTGAACAAATGCCAACTGGACCATAGTTTTTGGCATATTCTGAAAATCACGAACTATCTGAACAAAACCATTCTTCGTTTTTTGAATAGTCATTAGATACCCTGTGATAAGATATGAAAGGGCGAACAAGCCCAGAACTCCAGATAGAACATATAATTCAGCATCTAGCTTTTCAATATAGAACCAAGCACTAACAGCAACTGTAATTAGCAAGAGAAAGGCACCAATTGTTAAATACGATTTGGGCGATTTTTTATCATCTACATAAAATTGATCTTCCTCCTCTGATGTTTCTGACTTTTCTGGAGGATACTCTTTTGTAGTAAAAACCGTCCACATGACAGCTCCGATGAAAGCAAATGCACCTACATAGAACGACCACTTTACAGAATCTCCAACTTCTCCATCATCCCCCTTATTAGAAAGTCCAATCCAATGTGAAAATATCCATGGTAAAGCAGAAGCCACAACTGCACCGATCCCGATAAAGAAGCTCTGCATGGCAAAGCCTTTCGTTCTCTGCTCATTAGGCAGCATATCTCCTACAAAGGCTCTGAATGGCTCCATACTGATATTTATAGAACCATCCATTATCCAGAGAGTTCCTATAGCTATCCAAAGGGTGGGTGAGTTAGGCATTATTATAAGTGCTGCGGTGGCCAAAATAGCCCCTACAGCAAAATAAGGTCTTCTACGACCCCACTTCGAATGCCATGTTTTATCACTATAATAACCGATGATTGGTTGGACGATCAAACCTGTTACCGGCGCTGCTAGCCAATAGAAAGCTAAGTCTTTTGTGTTTGCTCCTAATGTCTCAAAAATTCTACTTGTATTAGCATTTTGAAGAGCGAAACCGAATTGGATTCCTAAAAATCCAAAACTCATATTCCAGATCTGCCAAGAGCTGAGTCTCGGCTTTTTAGAACTTACTGATACCTCACTCATACTTAATCCTTTGTAAGAATATAGAAACCATATGGTTTGAGATCAAGGCTTTCACCTGATTTCAAACTCATATTTTTATCTGTCATGTAGTCTTTATAGTCTGCTGATATATTCGATGGCAGGGTAACAGACTGCGACTTATCAGTTAAATTGATGATGACAACTACTTGATTATCATCTTTTTGCCTCAAAATAGATATCACATCTTCGTTACCATCTTCCAGCACTTGAGGCATTCCACCATAAGCTCCGCTCCATAATGCCGGATTATCTTTTCTTACCTGAACCAGCTTTTTATAGAACTCTTTTAGGCCATTTTTATCAGACCAGTCAATTGAGTCCTTTTCAAAAAAGGCCAATCTTTTATCCATTCCAGCTTCCTGACCGCTATAGATCATTGGAATGCCATAAGTGGTAAAAACAAAGGCAGCAAAGGCTTTGTGTCCTTCTCCGTATCTTTCAAAAACAGTTCCTGACCATGCATTTTCATCATGATTAGTAGTTAAAGTAAGTCTAAAAGCCCTTTTTCCGTATTCAGCCACGTCTTTTTCAATAAAATCTTCCAAAGCGGAAACTGGCTGCTCACCCTTGGCAACAGCCTCTGTAAGGTGAAGCATACCCCAGCTGTAAGTAGCATGAAAGGTGAGGTGCATTCTAGGTTGATCCCATTCTGCTAACCAGAATAAATCTTTGATTGGATCTAAGGCATCGGTAGCTTCTTCCCAGAAATAAAGAGGGATTTCATGACCAGCATGATCACATCTAAATCCATCGATATCTGTTTCTTCAACCCAATATTTCATCTCATCTATCATGGCCTTTCTAGTAGCTGGATTGGTGTGATCAAGTAAGGCGATATCATTCCAATCAGCCTCATACGTAATGTTGCCAGCACTATCTTTTGCATAATATTCTGGATGCTCTGTGATCCAAGGATTATCCCATGCAGTATGATTAGGTACCCAATCGAGTATAACTACAAATCCCATTTCATGTGCTTTGTCCACTAGCTTTTTAAAGTCATCCATGGTGCCGAATTCTGGATTAATAGATCTATAATCTTTAATAGAATAGTAGCTTCCAAGGCTCCCTTTTCTATTTTTCTCGCCAATGGGTTGAATAGGCATGAACCAAAGCATGTCAACCCCCAGATCTTTGAGATCTTTAAGATGTTCTGAAAAGGCATTTAATGTTCCTTCAGAGGTATATTGACGTACATTAACCTCATATATGGTCATGTCCTTGGCTCTCTCAGGAAAGGTTTCATTATCTACCTCTCCCTTTTGAGTAGGTGTTGATTGAGAAGCTTTATCTTCCTGTTGCTCACAAGAGAAAATAAAGACAGCTGCAAAGAGTATATATATAAAATTCTTCATGTATAGGTTTAATTAGTCCAACTAATAGTGATTAATTCTTCTTTATTATCAAATTCAATGGTTTTCAATTTTTCAACTTGAACTACAGCATTTGGATCCTTCTCTATAGGATCAAAATTTGAGATAGGTTCTATAAATCGGTAACCTTTAATGTGAAGGCTTGCCTCTCCGTCATTTACTTGATAGGATTCAGCCTCAAAACCATGTAAACAGAGTTTAATTGTTTTGTATGATGATTTTAAATCACCTTCTTGCTTGCCAATGGTTATGGTGCCAGCCTCTGGAGTGTAGGTTATTTCTCTCTTGGCAAAAGCCCCATTGATATGATCATATGATTCGCCGTCATCTTCATATAGCTCAAATGAATTTGCCTCTTTACCATTATAGATATGTACTTCTAATACATCTCCAAGATCTTGAGTATTGCTTCTAGCTTCGGCAGCCATAGGAATAATGGCTGAGGCCTTTACGAATAATGGCAGCTGCTCAATAGGGCACTCAAATAACATTTCCTGATCACCTTGGTAAAATTGGTCAGTAAAAAGATTATACCATTGACCTTCTGGTAAATACAACTTCGTAATATCCTTAGTGCTTACCACTGGAGCTACTAAAATTGAAGGTCCAAATAAGTATTGATTGTGATATAGCTCATCATAAACTTTGGCTTCATGGGTATAATCAATCGCCAGGCTTCGCGAAAGTGGAATACCAGTTTCTGTGGCTTCAAAAAACAGACTGTAAATATATGGCAGTAAGCGATATCTGAGGTTAATATAGTTTCTGGAAATCTCTTCAACTTCCTCTCCGTAAGCCCATGGTTCTGAGTCTCTTGTATTAATATTGCTATGTCCTCTAAAGAAAGGGGAGAAGGCCCCTACTTGTATCCATCTGGCAAATAGTGCTTCGCGGGCATTTCCTACAAAGCCGCCTACATCATAACCTGCGTATGCAATGCCAGTAAGTCCCATGCTGTTTACTAATCGGGTGCCTAACATCATATGCTCATCTGTGGCTGTGTTATCTCCAGTCCAGACGGCAGCATAACGCTGTATGCCTGAAAAACCAGCTCTCGTAAGCACGAAAGGTCTTTTGCCATTCAGGAGTTCTTTAGTTCCTTCAAAAGTGCTCTTTGCCATTAAAAATCCGTACACATTACGTCCTTTTCTGGCGGTAGTTTCATCACCCTCGAAGCTAAATTTTATTAAATCAGGCAATTTCTGCCCCCAGGTAGCAATCTCATTCATATCATTCCAGAAACCATCTACCTCAAGATCTGTATAAGCCTTGAATTTTTCTCTCCACCATTCACGAGTTTCCTCTTTGGTGAAGTCAGGAAAGTGACACCAACCAGGCCAAACTTCGCCTTCATAAAGAGACCCATCAGGAAATTTTAAGAATAGATCCTGCTCTTTTGCCTCTTCGTAGGCAGCGTAACCTTCTTCTATTTTTATACCAGGGTCGCACATCAGCACTACATGAAAGCCCAAGTCTTTTAATTGCTCAAGCATTTCCTTTGGTTGGGAGAATTTCTCTTTGTCCCAAGTGAATATCTTGTAGTTATCCATATAATGGATGTCAAGCACGATCACATCCGCCGGAATCTCTTTCTCTCTAAATGTTCTGGCCAGGTTAACCACTTCTTTATCAGGATAGTAGCTATATCTGCACTGCTGATAGCCCATGCTCCAGATGGGAGGGAGCTCCATTCTGCCAGTTAGATAGGTGTATGACGAAATAATATCTTTTACATAATTATGATGAATGAAGTAATAATCCATATCACCACTATCAGCCGAGAAGCTGGAAAACCTTCTATTAGATGCTCCAAAGTTGAAATGGCTCTTATGCGAATTGTCTAGAAAGATGCCGTAGGCCAACTGATGATGTAGCCCCATATAAAAAGGAGTGGAGCAATACAAAGGATCCCCATCTTCAGGGTAACCAAAATAATCAGTATTCCAATGCGTATAGCCATGCCCTCTGCGATCTAGCGGTCCTGTTTTTTCTCCCAGGCCAATGAATCGCTCACCCTCTTGTAATTTCTTATAAGTTGTAACTTGTTCACCAAGATATGAGGTGCCAAATGTATCATCTTCGTTGATTATCTCTCCATTAGCGGTGAGAAACGTAAATAGAGAAGTGCATTTCTGTATTTTCAACGAAAGGGCAGCTGTAGATATATTCAGAAAATCCCCGTCATCTACAAAAGTAAAGTTGGTCTGCTCTGGTTTTACTATTACAGAATAGGGGTTTGTATTTATCTCATCCTCTTTGTGGATATGGATTCTTACAATGTGATCTGTATATACTGAAATTTCATAGATTGCAATATCTGTATAGCACTTAAGACCAAAATCATTTTGCTCGTATCTCAGCAAACTTCCAAGGCCAACACCGTCGACTTTCTTGCCTTCTTTAATAGATGATAACATAAGTAGTAGCTTTAAAAAATGGGCTAAAACAGCACATTTTCATGTATAATCAGTGGTCTAATGTAAATTAAAATCAAGGATTATAGTGGAATTAGGCTATAAAAAATCACGAAAACGTTTGCGCTTTCGGTTGCAATTGATTCTGGTTAAACGATAAAAATAAAAAAAGCCCCTAAGTAGGGGCTCTTTCTACGAATAAATCTATCTACTAATACAAATAGTCTAGAGCAGTTTTATCATTGCTGGTAAATGGTCTGTCAGAACCGTCAGAACAGGCTAACATCCATGAACCAGACTCAGGTGATGCTGATGTGCCAGGGATATAGTTTGCTCCTACACCGCCATCACCTTCATTATCTGTAGATCCACCGCAGCTGAAGCTTCTATCCATATAATCCGTATGCCTAAAGCCGATACAGTGACCTATTTCATGAGCCAAAGTGGTGGTAAGAGCGCCAGGATTATTGATGCCATCATAGTACTGCTTTGTCAGCAAAATCTCACCGTGAGGATTACCTGCAGCAGTAGGAAAACCCCCAGAGCCCAATATGCCAAACCAATAGTAATACCATGGAGATGGATTGATAACCATATTAGCACTACTCGCGCTAGTTACTCGCTGAAATGTAATGGAAAGTCCCTCTGCATTATATCTACCAAGTGCAGCATCTAGCGCAGTAAAGTACTTAGAAGAAAAACTTGAGCTTAGATACACCTTTATGGTTCTAGGCAACGCAGTAACGAGGTTATCGGTGCTATACTGTTCTTCAAATGCATAAATTTTACCTTCTGACAATGATTCAAGATGGGCATCTGTGAGTACAATATCATTCTCTACGAAGTACTTACCATCATACTGGAAGGCATCAACTGTACTAAATCCTAGAGTTTCGATTTTAGCCAGTATTTCTGAAGAGATTTCCTCCTTCTCTGGCTTTACCTGCTGATCGCTTTCTTCACAGGACATAAAAAAGCTAAGGCATAGGGCTACAGCCCCTAATCGGAGTTTGTTCATAATGGGTATTGTTTAGGTTGAAATTAGAACTTAATCAATATAGTAAATGATCACGTCAAAGTCCAGTACCATACACCGTTGAACATAAAAAAAGGCCATCTTTTGATGGCCTTTACATAACATAATGAGAATAGTGATCTATTCCACTATAATTAGATAATAGTTCTTCTTACCCTTCTGAGCTAATAAATACTTTTCTTGTAGAAGTTTGAAATTACATTCTTGAGCAGTGTCTTCAATTTTTGTTTTATTGATACTTACACCACCTCCTTTAATCATCTTTCTAGCTTCACCTTTAGACGAAAAGACAAGACTATCTGTAACTTCTGATAAAAGATCAGTAACATTAGCACATTCAGCCAGAGCTGCGGCTGAGATTTGTACTTGAGGTACACCTTCAAAAACAGATAATAAAGTATCCTCATCTACTGATTCTAAATCTTCAGTGGTAGACTTTCCAAAAAGAATTTGAGAAGCCTTTACTGCCATTTCATAGTCCTCTTCAGAGTGTACTCTGATGGTGATATCTTTAGCCAAAACCTGCTGAAGCTGTCTTAAATGAGGGGCTTCCTGATGCTCTTTTTCCAGAGCTTCTATCTCATCTTTACCGAGTAGAGTAAAGATCCTGATATAGTTGGCCGCGTCCTCGTCAGATGTATTCAGCCAATATTGGTAAAACTTATAAGGAGAAGTTTTCTTTCTATCTAACCAAACAGCACCTTCCTCAGTTTTGCCAAACTTGGTACCATCTGCTTTCTTAATAAGAGGTGTGGTCATAGCGAAAGCTTCACCTTGAGCTTTTCTTCTGATCAATTCGGTACCAGTAACTATATTACCCCACTGATCTGAACCACCTAACTGAAGCTTACAGTCTTTATTTTGGTTTAACCAATAGAAATCATACCCTTGAACCAACTGGTAACTAAATTCTGTAAAAGACATACCTGTTTCCAGTCTCTTCTTTACTGAATCTTTAGCCATCATGTAGTTCACTGAAATGTGCTTACCTACATCTCTGATAAACTCAAGAAAGCCAAAATTCTTAAACCAGTCATAGTTATTCACCATTTCGGCAGAGTTCTCACCACAATCAAAATCTAGAAATTTCTGAAGCTGGTCTTTCACACAGTTAAGATTGTGATTTAATATATCTTCAGATAATAAATTTCTTTCTGCTGATTTGCCTGACGGGTCACCCACCATTCCGGTAGCTCCACCAACAAGGGCTAAAGGTCTATGACCAGCTTTCTGAAAATGGACTAATGTCATAATCTGAGTAAGATGGCCTATATGAAGTGAGTCTGCGGTTGGGTCAAACCCTATATAACCGGTAGTCATTTCTTTTTTTAGCTGTTCTTCTGTACCAGGCATGATATCATGAATCATACCTCTCCACTGTAATTCAGCTACAAAATCTGTCATGAACAATTATATCTCGTTGATTAATAATTTTAAAGGACTGCAAATATAGAAAAAGGCAATTGATCTATCCTTCAATGTTTATAAGGATATATCGATTAATTCTTTTACCACCCGCCAATATTGATTAAAATTGCGGTGAATTTTATTAAAAAGTAACTATGAAACAACCAGATTCACTCAATCAAGTCGCTGAATTTCACAAGACGTTCAAGCATCCTGTTCTTAACGAACCAACTATTCCTGATGAAAAAAGATGCGCCTTAAGAGTGTCTCTGTTAGCAGAAGAAGTAAAGGAGCTAGAGGATGCTATAAAAGACAATGACCTGGTAGAGATTGCTGATGCACTATGCGATATTCAATACGTGCTTTCAGGTGCAATCTTAGAATTTGGGCTAGGAGAGAAGTTTAAGGAGCTTTTTGACGAGGTACAGCGCTCTAACATGAGTAAAGCCTGCAAAGATGAGAGTGAAGCTCAAGCTACTGTGGAATATTACACAAAGGAACGAGACACTGAATGTTACTACAAAGAAGAGGATGGTAAATACCTGGTTTTCAGGACCTCGGATAACAAAACTTTGAAATCTATCAATTATTCACCAGCAAGCCTGGAATCGATAATAAAAAAATAAAGGAGGGTTTCCCCTCCTTATTTTCACTTTAGCACTTTCTTTTCTAAAAATTTGGCTGTCTCTTTTCCGAGTTTAGCATAAGCTTCTTCTATGCGATATCCCGTATCAAAATCATAGCCCATAGCATCTCTTCCTGGTACATTTGTAATATCTAGACTCCCCATTTCTTTTCCAGAAGAATCTACAAATACTATTTTCACTGAAATCATTGCTGACTTTCTCACTACACCAACATTAAATCCAGGTTCAGTAAAGTAGGTATGAACCTTCATAGTAGCTTCCGCACCATCTAGCCCCTTGCTTGCGGTAATTCCAGATTTCTTAGCGTATTCATTAAAAAGCTGTTCAAATTTTGGTTCAAACCTAGTTTCTCTATCCTCAAACCAACCTTTCTTCCATTCATCACCAGTACCCGGCTCTTTTTCATTTTTTTTATCCATACGGTCTTGTAAATACTCATTTTCATCATCGTATTTACCTACTTTCATTTCATCAAAAGAGTATTCTATGTTTATCTTATCTATTCCTTTAAGGAAAGACAAATCTCCCTCTTTCTTGATTTTTTGAGCAAAAGCTCCCATTCCCATGGTAATGGTAAAGCAAAGAATCAATGCTGCTGTAAATTTCATCTTCATTTTAAAAAATTGATTTGTTAATAAAGAATACAAGTTAAGTAAATTCTTGAAAAATCAATCTAAATATAAAATTCAAGCTGAAAAACAGGGGACTCCTTTTGCGGTATTGGCCTCATGGCAATAATATCTGATGTATTAAACACATCGATAAACTCCGTTCTACTTATTCTTTCTTTATACTGGCCTGGCTTTATTTTATGATACTGCATTCTGCCGGACTGGTTAGCCGTAGCCGAATAAAGTAAATCATACTTTAAAGGTATAGGTGAGGGGATAAACCTCATTCCGTCCATTAAAACCATAGCCTCTTTATTTATTAATATGCATTCTTAAATTCTTCGAATAATATCTTATTCTGAATGCCATTATACTCAGATAATAAGGTGTAAGCATATTCAGGCACGTAGTCCCACGCGACCTTCATTTCTTCAATTTTAGACCGAAGTTCATCGATATAAAATCTAGTCTGCTCCAAATTCTTACAATGTTTTGGCTTCTCGTAATGTCTTCTTGCAAATACTATAAAGTCCTGGTCGATTTTTCTAAGCTGATAATTGTTCATGACGTGTATTTTTGCACAACTATAATACAATTATATCGCTATAAGATTAATTATCAAAGTATTAATCAATATTTATTGTGCAATATTACACAAATCTATTTTATGCATGCGCTATTACTCAGAAAACCAATATTTATAGGCCAAAACACTCATTTATCAACATTTTATTTATATTTAAAAATTGAACCATTAACCAACCAAACTCGAAATGCAAGAATCAACCACTGGCGACGCCTTTTTAAATATTTGGCATCACGCCATGTTTATAGGTGCTATTATATTTGCTGTAATAGCTATCATCATCTACTTATTTCACCAGGTTAAAGTATCTGGCGTTAAAGATTTTAAACAGAAGTATGATTATATAAGGCAAAATGAGATTCGCACTTACCAGATATGCTTTATAAGCCTGGGCATAACAGTGGCTTGTCTAATCAATACTTATGGGAAGGACTCCTTATCTTTTGATTGGGTGTGGTTTATGGTGAGACTCTTCATCTCTTTAGCTGGTGGAGTGCTAGTGGGATATATTGCCGCTCTGGTGTTGAAATATTACTATCCAACCCGCCTTTACAAGAAATTGAAAAAGTGGAGATATATGCCAAGGGTTAATCCAGCCACTGGCAATACCATGAGGTTACTCAGTGAAGCTGAGGAAGATGTGCATCTGGATGAAGGTATGCAGGCGGAAGAGAATGTTTTCTCTGTTGACTATGATGTTTGGGTGGATGAGAAAACAAAAGAAACAAAAATAGAAAAATATCCAGGACACCTGGAAGCCCTGCAATGTAACAATTGCGGCTTTTATACCATGAAAGTGGTCCGTGAAGAGATAGTGACAGCTCCCACTCAGGATACCGAAGGGGAACTAATTAAGTATTATGAATGTCAATACTGTGGTTCTGTTCGTGCCACTCAGTTTCAAATAGCCAGATCTAACGATGCGGCAGATTTATTGGCAGCTCTTAACAAAACAGGATCAGAAGAAGGTATAGACTTAATTAATATTGAAATCATAGATTCCACAGGACAGAAAAGAACTTACAATTTCCAGTCAGTAGAACAAGCCCAAAAATTCTTAAACGAATATAATTCATAGATTATCAGAGAGTTAAAATATTATTCCGAATTATTGAAACAACTGGCATTCTTTTCGTTATATAGAACTAGAAGATATTATTAGAGTAAGCAGAAGAAGTATGAAGAAGATAACATTTGTATTAGCACCCGTTCTGGTGTTGCTAAGTTTTATTACCTATAGCTCTGATTTCATTCCTGGAGCAGTTTTATTTCCCACTGATAGCACTACACTAACACCGAAAGGTTACTACGGAGACGAAGCAAAACTAATTAGCCAGATATTAGACACTTATCACTATAAGAAAATTAAGCTGAATGATTCTCTATCTTCAGTAATGTTAGATGACTACATAGAGACATTAGACAATAACCACTCTTATTTCCTGGAGTCTGACATCAAAAATTTCGAGAAATACAGAACACAATTAGATGACTTAACCAAGGCTGGCGATGTAAGCGCGGCTTATGAAATCTATAGCGTATTTAAAGAAAGATTTGACAATAGAATGGCTTATGTGAAAAGCAATCTATTAGATTATAAGTATGATTACTCTATTGATGAGTATTATAACACAGACCGTTCGAAGGAAGGATGGGCGAGCTCCACGGAAGAACTAAATGATCTTTGGCGCAAAATGGTGAAGAGCCAGGCCTTATCTCTGAAATTAACTGGTAAAGAGCCCGCAGAGATCAAGGACATGATCAGCAAAAGATATGAGCGCTTTGACAGAGCCATACAACAGTATAAGACAGAAGACATTTTTGAATTATACATGAATACTCTTGCTGAAGCTTTTGACCCACACACTAATTACTTCTCACCTCGTACTTCAGATAGATTTAAGCAAAACATGAGTTTATCCTTAGAAGGGATAGGAGCGAGATTACAAACAGAAACAGACTATACCAAGGTAGTTCAGGTAATCCCTGGAGGACCAGCCTACAAAAGCGATCTTGTTCATGAGAATGATAGAATAATAGGAGTAGGTCAAGGTGAAGACGGAGAGATAGTAGATGTAGTAGGTTGGAGAATTGATGACGTAGTTGAGCTCATTAAAGGTCCAAAGGGCACCACGGTAAAACTAGAGATTTTACCAGCAGAGACAGGTGTTAACGGCGCTTCTAAGATCATTACTTTGGTTAGAGAAAAGATTAAGCTAGAAGACATGGAAGCTAAATCTGAAATAGTTCCTATCAAAAAGAATGGTGTAGAGTATAACATAGGCGTAATAACACTACCTAGCTTTTATATGGATTTCGAAGCTTACCAAAAAGGTGATCCTAACTATACCAGTACCACAAGAGATGTTAAAAGACTAGTTAAAGAGCTTGAGGCACAAGGTATTGATGGACTAATGATGGATTTAAGAAATAATGGTGGTGGTTCGTTGGCAGAAGCTATTGACCTTACTGGTCTATTTATTAAAAACGGTCCTATTGTTCAGGTAAGAACATCTACTAATAAGATAGAAGTAGGAGAAGATGAAGATCCAGACATTATTTATGATGGCCCAATGGCTGTAATGATTAATAGATTTAGTGCTTCTGCTTCCGAGATTTTTGCAGCCGCAATTCAAGATTATCATAGAGGTGTAGTTATTGGCGAGCAGACCTTCGGAAAAGGAACTGTTCAAAGTGTAATTGATCTTGGTAGATATATGAATGTGCCAGAAGGAGAGAAGGTAGGGCAGCTTAAACTGACTTTGCAGAAGTTCTACAGAGTTACAGGTAGCAGCACTCAGCATTTGGGAGTTAGCCCTGATGTAAATCTTCCTTCAGCATTTGAAGCTAAAGAATTTGGAGAGAGTGCCAGTAAAAGTGCATTACCTTGGGATCAGATCAATAGCGCACAATTTAACTTAACTGACAAGGTTTCTTCTCAAATGGTTTCTAAACTTAATGCTGACTATAATGCAAGACTTAAAAGTGATCTTGAATTAAAAGAGCTGGTTGAAGACACCAAAGAGCTGAAAGAAAACCTGAGTAAGACAAGAATTTCGCTGAACGAGGCCACTAGAAAGAAAGAAATAGACGAGGCAGAGAAAAGAAAAGCAAACAGACTTACTTTGAACAATGCTAAAGTGGAGAAGGAAGGAACTTCAAAGACTCCAGAAAACAAATTGAAAATGGATGACAAATATTTGAAAGAAGGTGTTATCATCCTTACAGATATGATCTCTGATATTGGATAAGTAATTCCATAAAATTATATCATCGGTTGCGTCACTTTAACTAAGTGCATTTATAATTGCAGGTAGTTAAGGTGACGCAATTTTTTTTTATTGCCATCTATAATTTATAATTAAATAAATCAGATAAACATAGTATGAAGAACAAATCCTTAATACTACTTCTGATCTTGACGTGGTGCAGCTTTGCAGCATCTGCTCAAAACCAGGAGTATGCCAATGTTAAAGACGCCTTATTCTCAAGAGGCAGACTTTCAGGTGGTTCAGGACCTCAAAGTGTGAACTGGATTGATAATGGAGAGAGATTTTCATTTATTGAGCGAGGTTCTAATAATCAACCAGAAATTAAATCCTTTAACCCGAAAACGGGAAAAGAAGAGCTAATTTTTAGTTCTGCAGGCACAACATTCCCAGGTAGCGATGATGCCTTTAGTTATGGCTCGTTCCAATGGTCTAAAGACTCTAAATACATATTATTTCAAACCAACTTCAGACCGGTATGGAGAAGATCAGGAATCTCTGATTTCTACTTTTACTCTGTAGCTGATAAGTCTTTAAAGCTTGTAGCTAAGGACGCTCAAACCGCTGAAATATCTCCTGATGGAACAAAGGTTGGTTTTGAAAGAGGGGGCAACCTATTCGTTTTTGATTTTGCCTCAAAGAAAGAAACACAACTTACTTTTGACGCTGAAGAGTATTTCTATAATGGTCGTTATGGATGGGTTTATGAAGAAGAATTTGGTTTAGCTCAAGCTTGGTCATGGTCACCAGATAGCAAGTACATTGCTTACTGGCAGTCTGATGAGCGTGAGGTTCCAATCTTTCAAATGACTGACTATGCGGGACAGCACGCCGAATATGTAAATGTTCCATATCCTGAAGTGGGTGATCCTAATCCTCTGGTAAAAATCGGAGTGCTAGATGTAAGTGCGGCAAAGAATGTATGGATGAATGTACCTCTTGACGGCGGATACATCCCTAGAATCTACTGGACTAGTGAGTCAGGGAAGCTGGCGATAGTTCATATGAATAGAAAACAGAATCATCTAAAGCTTTACTTCAGTGACGTAACTACCGGCAAAGGTAAAGTAATCATGGAGGAGAAATCCGAGCAGTGGATTGATGTCTTTGACTTTTTCGCTGGTATCAATCATTTATTCTTCTTCCCAGAAGGCAAAAATGAATTCTTATGGATTTCAGATAGAGACGGTTTCAGCCATATCTACAGATATGATTATACTGGAAAATTACTCAACCAGGTAACTAAAGGAAACTGGGAAGTAGTTCGTGTAGAGGCAGTTGACTCTAAGAAGAGCACTATTTATTTCACAAGTACTGAAGAATCTTCAGTAGAGAGACATCTGTATGCAGTTAATTTCAGCGGAAAAGGAAAAAAGAAATTAACTCGTGATGAAGGCAGACATCACTTAAACGTAGCACCTAACGGTCAGTATTACATTGATAATTACAGCAATGTTTCAACACCTCGCCAAGTAGAGTTATGGTCTGTAAAAGGAAAGATGATCAAAAAGTTTGAGGACAATGTTGCTGTAAAGAAATACACAGAAGAGCATTTTTACGCTCCTAAAGAACTTTTTAGCTTTACTACAGAAGATGGACAGAAGCTTGACGGGTATATGATCAAACCAAAAGATTTTGACCCTAGCAATAAATATCCTTTAGTGCTAAATATCTATGGTGGACCAGGAGCACAGTCTGTTTATAATGAATTTGGTAGCGATACGTGGGAGCAATATTTAGCTCAGAATGGCTATGTGATTGCAAGCGTTAACAACAGAGGTTCTGGTGGTTACGGCAGTGCTTTTGAAAAAGTGGTTTACAGAAACCTGGGAGAAAAAGAAAGCTACGACTTTGTGCAAACTGTAAAACATTTAGCATCTAACCCATGGGTGGATGGTGATAGAATGGCCATTAGAGGCCATAGCTATGGTGGCTATATGTCTAGCTACACTATGCTAAATCACCCAGGTGTATTTAAAGTTTCATTAGTTGGTGCACCTGTTACAGATTGGAGATTATATGACAGTATTTATACTGAAAGGTATATGGATTTATTAGGTGATAATGAAGAAGGCTATAAGTCAAGCGCTTCATCCGCTGCTGCTGCAGGTCTGGATGGGAAAATGTTCATTGCTCATTCTACGATGGATGAAAATGTTCACGTACAGAATACCATGCAGCTTGTAAAAGCATTGATTGACAATGGTAAAGACGCTGATTTGAGAATATATCCTCCTGGAGCTCACGGTGTGGCGTATGACGGCACGAGCTACGTGTTATTATATGCTCAATATGTTGATTATCTGAATAAGCACCTAAAAGGTGATTTCAGCAGTAATGAGGTTGGAGATTCAATGAAATAATTGATATAAACAATAAAAAAGAGAGCCCCGATCAGTAATGGTCGGGGCTCTCTTTTTTATTTTGTAGTTTCGTCTTCGTAATTATCAGTAAAAACCTGATCTATGGGCTCCCAGAGTTCTATGCTGTTGTTTTCAGGATCAAGGATATGCACGAATTTACCATAATCATAAGTGGCAATTTCATCGAGAATCTTCACCCCATTAGCCTTTAGCTCGTCCACCAAAGCCTCCAGATTCTCCACCCTATAATTGATCATAAATTCCTTTTTACTCGGTTCAAAATACTTGGTGTCTTCGGAAAATGTGCTCCATTGCAAGTATTCCTTCTTCTCCGGGTTTTCAGAGTTTCTAAATTCAAAAAGAGAACCATATTCGTTTGTTACCAATCCTAAATGCTCAGTATACCATTCACGCATCTTAACAGGATCTTTCGTTTTGAAGAAAATTCCTCCTATGCCAGTAACTTTTTTATTTATACTCATACTATGCAATTTTAACGGGTTAGCACAACGTAATCGTTGATCAATGTTTTAAGAAAGTCCGCATCGCTCATAGGTATTTCATCAATAGATAATTTCTCTCTAACATTAGCTACTGCAGTTCTTAATGCCTGACGATGAGCCGGATTAGGGAACTTTCTATATCTCTCCAGCACAGATTTGATTAAAAGCATATGATCTTCTGACAACTTACGCACCTCAGGGAACTTAGGCTGGTAAGTATCAATATTATTGATTCTAATAATATCACTGAATCTGAGCTTCTGACTCGGCTTTATTTTTATTACAGTAGTTTCAGCTGCCATATCACCCAGCCTTTGCCTTCTGTTAGAACTACTGATGAAAATCGAGGCCAATGCTCCAAATGAAAAGTAAATATCAATCATTCTAAATGCCCATCTTAAAATGTAATCGCTAGATCTGGGATTTAGTCCGTTTAATTTCACTACCTTAATGTCCATAGCCTTTTTGCCAAGGGTCTGGCCATTATTCAGCACCTCCATCAGTATTGAGTAAAAAAAGAAAATCGGCATGACCGCCAAATACAAAACATATTGCATTCCAAGGCCTCCGGTAAAAACAGTACCAAACGTCAGAAGAAAGAATGTGCTTCCCATCAGAATTAAAAAATCGATTACAAAGCCAATAATCCGATCTCTTAATGGAGCTATTTCAAACTCAATACTCACATTTTGTGTGGTGTTAATTTCAATTTTTTGCATATTGCCAGTCTAAAATATTATTTGATCCCTTTTTGAATGAAGGAAACAAAATTTATTGAGCAAAATAAGGAAAAATGGTTGAAGTTTGAACAATTACTTCGACTGAAAAGAAGAGACCCGGATCAGTTAGGAGATTTGTTCATTCAAATTACTGATGATTTATCGTATGCGAGGACTAATTATCCTAATCGCTCTATTAAGATATACCTAAATAATCTGGCTCAGCAACTCTTTTATAACATCTACAAGAACAAGAAGGAGGGCAGAAATAAGATTATCAAATTTTGGAGAGATGAGCTACCAAGCATATCCTTCCATTGCCGAAAAGAACTTCTATTAGCTCTACTAGTATTTTTGCTGGCTGTGGCCATAGGGGTAGTGTCGGCTGCCAATGATGCTCAGTTTGTAAACACCATCCTTGGTGATGAATATGTAAATCAGACACTTGAGAATATAGAAAAAGGAGATCCTATGGCTATCTACAAAAGCCAGGGGGAAGTAGACATGTTTCTGCATATATCTGTAAATAATGTTCGAGTCGCATTTATGACATTTATTATGGGTGTCTTTTTTTTCGCTGGGCTCCATTATTGTAATGATATTTAATGGCATCATGCTCGGCTCTTTTCAATACTTCTTTCTAGAAAGAGGATTAGTCATGGAATCGATGCTCACCATTTGGCTCCATGGCACATTAGAGATATCCGCGATTATAATTGCTGGTGCTGCAGGAATAGTTTTAGGCAAAGGGTTTGTCTTTCCAGGTACTCATTCCAGACTGCGAGCCTTCCAGCAATCGGCCCGATTAGGAATAAAACTATTAATAGGCATAGTCCCCATACTGGTATTTGCTGCTATTATAGAATCATTTCTTACCAGATATACTGACGCACCTGCGGTTATCAAACTGGCTCTCATCATCTGCTCATTGGTATTCATTTTATTCTATTTTGCATGGCTGCCTTATAAAAAGCATAGAAATGGCACCATTCAACCCATAAAAGATAGCAGCTCCAAAGCTGATGACTATAACATAGAAGCATATAACGGAGAGGTACAGTCTATGAACGAAATATTCAGAGACTCTGTGGTGCTTTACACCAAAATTTTCAAGAAGTATTTCATTCCGGCATTAGGTGTTTGTGCTCTGGCTGTGACAGGCTATGCTTTTGCCTTAAAGGGATTAATAGAGGGAGGCCTTATTCAAGTAGATTCTTTTATACTTATGAAGGTGCTTTCACTTTTGGAGCACACAGAAACTCCACTGTTATTTCTTATTAATGCACTGGCCTTGGCAGGGTTAATATATCTAGCCTATAATCAAACACTAAAGTTCTTCAATAATAAGATTTCAAAGGCCAAAATTATCACTGCAGCATTGACGATAGGCTTGATTCTCAATGCCTTGTTCTTTATGCATCATGTACTGGCTATTGTTCTCTTTTTGTTGATTTTTCCATTAGGCCTGTATGTTATCTCAGTGATGTTTCACGAAGGCGTCTCCTTTGGTAGTGCCTTTAGTAGATTTAGAGAGTTTTTAGGGCAAAGTGGTGGAAGAATGATTGGCCTATATGCGCTCTTAATATTCATATTAAGCGTATTCATGTTTCTGATAGATTCACCTTTCATGACGTTCTATCTGGACTTTGTACAGTCTAGCTTTGCTTATGATGCCACCATTATGTATTATCTGGCCCTGGCATTTAATGGCCTGGTAATCACGCTAGGTATCGCTTTTATTTTACCATTGTTTATTATTGGTAGCTACATTCAGTATCAAACATTATCGGAAATTACCACTGCTAAGTACTTGCTTGAAAAGATTAATGCATTTAATAAATAGTTGATGATATTGAGAAGGAGTAACCTATTTATTTTATTATTCATTATTACTACCACTTTGGGGTATGGCCAAAAATTCGAGTCTTTTGACAGGAAAGAATGGGAGGATATTACCAAAGAAATAGACTATTCAGACGGTAGAGATGAAAACACCAGAAATAAGCGTGGTAGCAATGATGAGTCTGTAGAGCGAGGAGATGGAGATGAGTATAGCTCTAGTGATTCTTCAGGCCCCAGCTGGAGTATTCCTGCGTTCGGTGGTCAGGTCTTCCAGTTCATCATGATTTTAGTACTAGTAGCGGTGCTGGTATTTGTGTTATATAAAATACTTGGAAGCCATGGTGGCTTCAATCCTAAGAATAAAAAGCTAAGTGATAATATTTCCGTTGAAGATCTTGAGGAAAAATTAATGGAATCTGACCTATTAATTTGGCTAAAAAAGGCTGTTTCCGACAAGAATTACAAGCTAGCTTTAAGGATTTACTATCTCATGATCATTAAGGAATTGTCACTAAAGGGCATCATTCATTGGAAAAAGGAGAAGACTAACCTGGAGTACATGATGGAAATGAGAGACCATGAAAGCTATAATCAGTTCGAAGAGGTCACTAATATATATCACTTAGTTTGGTACGGCGATAAAAACGTTGGAGATCCTTATCTCATTAATGCCAGCCATAAGTTTAAAGCTTATTTTCAATCTATAAACCCTGCTCAAGGCAATGAATAAAAACATACTCATAGGAGCAGGCGCAGCGGTATTAATTGGTGTTTTTTTATATTTCTTTCTTACCAACAAAAGGACAAAAGTCTTCAATTGGAATGAAAGCTATAATATAGAAAGCCAACAGCCATATGGTACCTTCATTATGCATGAGCTAATGAAAAGAAGCTATGATGGTAATTACACTCAGATCAATACACCTATTGCAAATTTATTAAGCACAGAATACAGCAACTCTGTATATATGCTTATTGGAGAAAACGCATATTACACTGATCAGGATCTGGATACACTGCTAGCGTTTACTTACAGTGGAAATGAAACCTTTATAGCCACTAATTACTTCCCGTATCGACTGATTAACTCATTGATCGATGAAGAATGTGGCATCATTGATTTCATCAATTCCGAAAAGGCGGATATGAGACTGATTGAAAATGAGAGCGAATTCTCATACAAACACATATACAATCAGGAAGCCACCCAATATAGCTGGATGTATCTGGATAGTTTAGAATGTGCTGAAAACCTAAGCGTATTAGGCTATATTGATAATAATAAGATTAATTTCGTAGATATTGAGTATGGTGATGGCCACCTTTATTTTTATACCACGCCATTAACCTTTACCAACTATTATCTTACCCGGGAGGAGTTACTGGCCTACACTGAAGAGATGATGCAGGTGACACATGGAGAGAACCTGTATTGGGATGAATATAGTAAGAAATCATTCACGCCGGACAAGAGTCAGAACAATCCTATGAAGTACATACTTTCTCAACCTCCTTTACGGTGGGCGTGGTATTTACTCATATTTGCGGTAATCATCTATTTCGTATTCTATGCCAAGAGGAGACAGCGTATTATTCCTGTGCTGGAGAAGAATAGAAATACTTCCATTGAGTTTGCTGAAACCATGGGGTATCTATATTATGAAGAGCAGAATCATAAAAAGATTGCAGATCATATCTGGAGTCTATTCTTATCTTATATTCGCCATAGGTATTATATCCATCCGCAGAAGATGGAGCCAGAAATCATTAAGAAAGTAAGTTTAAAGTCTCAGGTAGCTGAAAGTGATCTAGAGGCCATTGTAAAAGAATATGAAAGACTAGATTTTAAGGTGGAAATTTCATCTGAAGATCTAATGTCTTTTCACAATAAGATTGAGTCATTTTATAAAAAGAGCAAGTAATGGAAGAAAACATTTTTCAAGAGGAACCTCAGCAAGATGAAAACCTGCTGAAGTTTAAGAATAATTTATTAGCCGTTCGTCAGGAAATAAAGAAGTTGTTGATTGGTCAGGATCAGCTTGTAGATCTCATGATGGTTTCACTGTTTACTCAGGGACACATTTTGCTCGAAGGTGTGCCTGGGCTTGCTAAAACCATGGGGGCCAAGCTGTTTGCCAAGTCTCTCTCTGTAGGCTATAGCAGAATACAGTTTACTCCTGACTTAATGCCAACTGATGTGGTAGGTACATCGGTATTCAACATGAAAGAATCTGAGTTTAAATTCAGTTCTGGTCCGGTATTTTCAAATATCATTCTCATTGATGAGATCAACCGTGCTCCAGCTAAAACACAGGCGGCGCTTTTTGAGGTGATGGAAGAAAGACAGGTGACTGTAGATGGCACTACCTACCCGATGGAGTATCCTTTTATGATCATTGCCACGCAAAACCCGATAGAGCAGGAGGGAACCTACAAACTACCTGAAGCTCAGCTAGATAGATTCTTATTTAAGATAAAACTGGATTACCCAAAACTGGAAGAAGAGAAGATCATATTAAGAAGATTTAGATCTGATTTCTCTGAAGAGCTTATGAAAACAGTAAACGCTGTTCTTACTGAAAGCGATATCAGAGAAGGGGCCAGCTATGTAGAAAAGGTGCACATCAAAGATGAGATTCTGGATTACATTGCTAATATTATTTATGACACCAGAAATAACGGAGATCTGTTCCTTGGTGCCTCTCCAAGAGCTTCTTTGGCTCTTATGCGTGCTTCTAAAGCTGTAGCAGTAATGAATGGAAGAGATTATGTAATTCCTGATGATGTGAAGCTTGTAGCCAAACCGGTATTGAACCATAGAATTATCCTTAATCCGGATAGAGAACTAGAAGGCATTGAGCCAGAGGATGTAATTGAAGAGATCATTAAGAAAACAGAAGTACCCCGTTGAGAATAAAGAACTTATATCTGCCTTTTAGGTTTTTCGCCGGACTGGGTGCCATTTTTTTCCTATTTGTATTAGGCTACCCATTCTACATTTTCTTCCCCATTGCTCAAACAGCCCTAGTGGCTTTTTTAGTGGTCGTGATTACTGATATTATTCTGGCCTTTCAGAAGAGTATTCAATTTAAGGTGTCACGTACCACTTCCAGATTGATGTCTCTGGGTAATGAAAATGAGGTGAATCTGACCATTATTAATCAATCACCAAGATCATTTCTGGTGAATTTGATTGATGAACTTCCATTTCAGCTACAGATCAGAGATTTTGGTAAGGAATTTTCTATGTTTCCTAATGCTAAAAAGAAAATAAACTATACCATAAGACCATTGGTGCGCGGGCAGTATGAATTTGGAGCAGTGCACCTATATATAAGTTCAAAAATTGGTCTTGTACAAAGAAAGATAACTTTTGACATCAATGAGGAAGTGGCTGTTTATCCTTCAGTGATGGATATGAAAAAGTATGAGCTCAAATCAGCTATGAGTACTACCATCAATTTTGGTATAAAAAAGATCAGAAGAATAGGCCATAGCTATGAGTTTGAGCAGATTAAAGAATACACCAGAGGTGATGATTACAAAAGTATGAACTGGAAAGCTACCTCCAGAAGCAATAAGCTAATGGTGAATAGCTATACTGATGAGAAATCACAACAGGTTTATTGTTTAATAGACAAAAGCCGCTACATGAAAATGCCTTTCAATGGCCTGAGCTTATTAGATTACGCTATCAATTCGAGTCTGGTGATCGCTAATACATCATTGCAAAAACAAGACAAGGCAGGTCTGATCACCTTCAGCAATAGGGTGGAGAGCATAGTAAAAGCTGATCGTGGGAGAAACCAGCTGAAGTTTATTCTAGAAACCTTATATCGAGAAAAAGAAAGCAAGCTAGACGCTAATTATGAGCACATGTATTCCTCTGTACAGCGTACTATAAGAGGCAGAAGCCTGGTTTTTCTCTTCACTAATTTTGAGAGTCTACACTCATTAGAGCGCGTGCTTCCTGTACTTAGAAAGCTCAATAAATCACACCTCTTGGTAGTGGTGGTATTTGAAAACAGGGAATTGATAGACTATTACAATGATGACAAAAAGCATCTTAAGGACATATACTATAAAACAGTAGCCCATAAAATAGCGAACGAAAGAGAGATGATTATCAATGAGTTAAGACACTATGGTATTCAACACATTTTCACTCGACCTGAAAACCTTTCAATCAATGCTATCAATAAATATCTGGAGCTGAAAAGCAGAGGAATGATTTAATGGAAAAAGTGTGCAACAATTAAATAATACTCTGCACCAGCTAAATACCCTAGAAAAGCCGGAAAAGTAATCTTTTTGAAATACCAAAAGAACTTGATGTGGGCCATACCCATTACCGCCACACCTGCAGCAGAACCAATAATTAGAAGACTACCACCAGTACCTGCACAGTAAGCGGTAAACTCCCACAGCCGACTGTCCATAGGAAACTCAGACAGTGGGTACATGCCCATGGCGGCAGCCACTAAAGGCACGTTATCTACTATAGACGAAAGCATTCCTAAAGAGAATACGATATAATCAAGATTCCCAAGCGTTTCGTTCATCCAGGCGGCAAGATCATTAAGCACATGAGCCTCTTCCAAAACCCCTACAGCCATCAATATTCCCAGGAAGAAAAGTACACTGGAAGCGTCAATTTTACTTAAGGCATACACAGCGGAATAAGGTTTTTTCTCTTCTTCACCTTTCTTGAAGTGTATTACCTCACTCATAATCCACACCACCGAAAGTCCTAGCAGCATTCCCATATAAGGCGGTAAATGAGTGATACCCTTAAACACAGGTACAAATACCAGAGCCCCGAGGCCACCTATTAGCATCTGCCAACTACCTTTTACTTTTTCATTCTTAATGGCTTTCTTTTCGTTCTTCTTTCTTCTGTTTAGGTCACCTTTCATGCTTAAGCTCAGCATAAAAGTTGGCACTATGGTACAAATAAGGCTAGGCACAAAAAGTGTTTTCATAATCGCGCCAGAGCTGATTTGCCCACCGATCCATAACATGGTGGTAGTAATATCACCAATGGGTGACCAGGCACCACCTGCATTGGCAGATATGATCAGGGCTCCGGCATAAATCATCCTTTCTTCCTCATCATCAATGAGTTTACGCAGCAATGATATCATTACAATAGAGCAGGTCAAGTTATCTAGTAAGGCAGAAAGAAAGAAGGCAAGGCCGCTGACCATCCATAGCAGAGTTTTTCTGTTGGAGGTCTTTATCCTATTAGTTATAACATTAAAACCCTGGTGAATATCTATGAGCTCGATGATGGTCATGGCTCCCATAAGGAAGAAAAGTATCTCCGCTATACTCCCTAGTTGGAAGGTGAGTTCTTCACTTATATCTTCAGTATGATCAGTACTTACTACATACACCACCCACAGCACTACACCGGTGTACAACGCCACGGCGGTTTTATTAATTTTAATTACTTCTTCAAGGGTGATGAGTAAATACCCGAAAATGAAAACTGAAACTAAATAGACCACCATATTGATAATAAGTTATGACACACGTCAATATACACATTATCAATTAATGCTCAATATGAAAAAGCTATGATTAGCATGGTTATGAATTTATTTATAATCAATCAAGTATAAATAATCATGAAATGCTCATTGGAAGAGATCTAACTGTCCCATCGGAGGCTTAGATTTACCAAAAACTGTTCTTCCTCCGTACTTGTAGGCTTCTCTTCTTTCCTTCTCAATGATCTGGTTAAACCTTGAAGGATCAGGGTTAAATCCTTTTTCCATATCAACACTAATTCTATGGAGGCTTTTTATTGCTTTCTGCTTATCAGAATAACCAATCTTAGCCTTTTCTACTGATGTTTTTAGTGTTTGTATAGTCTCGTCATATACTTTGGTAGGCACAGGAAAAGGATGTCCGTCTTTACCTCCATGCGCAAAAGAAAACCGGGCCGGATCCTGAAAACGGGAGGGCGTACCATGTATAACTTCACTTACTAATGTGAGAGATTGCAAAGTTCTGGGCCCAAGACCTTTCAATAAAAGAAGCTCCTCAAAATTTTTCACATCATGCTCATTAGCAAGTGCCAAAACAGCTCCTAGTCGTTTTAGGTTGACGTCATCACTTTCCAGGTGGTGTCTTCTTGGCATTAAAATTCGTCGGGCTTCTTTCATTGTAAGATCGGAGCGTTCCTTGCTCAATGTCATAATGCCATCTTTGGTACCAGCCGCTTCATTGGCAGTAAGGTTGAGGATAAGACCTTTATTCACGCCGCAAACAGCAGTATGCGGAGACTCCACGAATGATTTCACATTTTTAGAATGCCAATGGTAACGGCGAGCCATACCACTGGTATTATTCATACCTTGCTGCACTACTGACCATTCACCCTCATCTGTTACTATAAAAGAATGTAAGTATAACTGAAAACCATCTTGAATGGCGGTATTATCAACTTTAGCACTAAGCTTACTATGATTCACCATAGCCATGCCGTCTATCCCTGTTCTATCAGCGAGTTGTATTAATTCATCCGGTGTTTGGCGTGAATGCTTGCCTCTGCCACCGCAAATGTAGATTCCTAAATCTTGGGCTACAGGGTTTAAGCTCTTCTTAAGTGCACCCATTACGGAGGTGGTAATTCCAGAAGAATGCCAGTCCATACCCAGCACACAGCCAAAGGATTGAAACCATAAGGGATCGCTCAGTCTTGATAGAAATTCAGACTTACCATATTCATATACAATGGATTCTGTAATAGCTTTTCCCAGGTCTGACATACGCTTAGCAAGCCAGTAGGGCACTTTTCCTCCATGCAATGGCAAATCTGCCGTTCCTGATCGTTTCATAATCCTAAATTACTAAAATAATTAGTAATTAATAATAAATTTAACAGGAATCGATGTGATTTTGCGGAAAATTAAAAATATTGTTCATTATAAACGGATACCCTGTGAAATAAGAGTAGCTTTGTGTTTTATTTAAAAAAATATCAATTGACAAATTTTTCCAATCTCGGACTTTCAGATCCTTTGCTGAAAGTTCTTAATGAACTGAATTTTGAATCACCCACCAAAATTCAGCAACAAGCAATTCCGGTACTTATTAATGAGGGGGATAGTGATTTTATAGGCTTAGCACAAACTGGTACAGGAAAAACCGCTGCTTTTGGCCTTCCATTATTGGAATCAATAGATCCTGCGCGTAAAGAAACACAAGCTGTAGTACTTGCACCAACCAGAGAACTTGGTCAGCAAATAGGGCAGCAGTTGGAATCTTTTTCTAAATACATGGATGGTGTAAACATCGTAACGGTTTACGGTGGAGCCTCTATTCAGGTTCAGATTAAGGCTTTAAAGAAGAAGCCTCAAATAGTTATAGCCACGCCTGGTAGGTTGTTAGATCTACTTAACAGAAAGGCAGTAGACTTAGCGAGTGTTCGTTTTGTAGTGTTAGATGAGGCAGATGAAATGCTTAACATGGGTTTCAGAGAAGACCTTGATCACATCTTATCATATACAGAAGGAGAGAAGGCCACCTGGTTATTCTCTGCTACTATGGCTAAAGAAATTAAGAACATTGTAAAGAAATACATGAATAACCCTAATGAGGTTAAGATTGATTCTGGCAATGTTGTAAATACAAATATTGATCACCAGTATTTTGCGGTTAAAGCGAAAGACAAACCGAATTTACTGCAATACATCATTCAGCTTGAGCCTGACATGAGAGGTATCATCTTTTGCAGAACCAAAAGAGATACACAAAGTCTTACAGAGCAACTTCAAAAAAGAGGTTTACCTGTAGATGCACTTCATGGTGACTTATCTCAGGCCCAGAGAGATCAGGTAATGAAAAGGTTTAAAAACCACACCCTGGAGTTTCTTCTATGTACTGATGTAGCCGCTAGAGGTATTGATGTAAATGACATTACCCATGTTATTCACTATGCACTGCCTGATGATACTGAATACTACACTCACCGTAGTGGTAGAACAGGTAGAGCTGGAAAAACTGGTATCTCATTGGCTTTGGTAAGCTCCTCAGATCAGCGAAAGCTGAACTTTATGCAAAAGAAGCTTAACCTAAAGTTCTCTGAATATACATTACCAAGCCCAGTAGCTGTTGAGAATCAAAAATTGATTACATGGGCTAAGCGTGTAATGGATGTAAAAACTGATGTTCAAGCTATAAAAGACCATCAGTCAGATATTTACGAGCTTTTTAACGAACTTTCTAAAGAAGAACTTATAGATAAACTCCTTACTATAGAGCTGGATAAGTTTGGTATTAGAGATCAAGGTTTTGATGTAGCGGACTTAGATAATGTAAGCCTTGATAGCAGATCAAGCCGTGAGTCTGAGAAAAGTCCTTATAAGAAATTCTTCATCAACATTGGTAAGATGGATGGCTTTAATAAGTCTGATCTTATTGAGTTTGTGATGACATATTCTGAAATTAAGAAAAAGTCTATCGGTGAAATAACTATAGAAGAGAGAAGATCTTATTTTGAAGTATTGAAAGAGGACTTATCTCAAATGGATGGTGCCTTTACTGACTTAATGCTAGACGGCAGAGAGATCAGAGTGAACGCAGCGAACCGCGGTGGCGGCGGTGGTGGCAATGGCGGCGGTAAACGCAGCGATAGAAATGACGGCAGATCGTTCAAGAGAAATGATAGAAAACGTTCATCCGGCAGAGGCGGCGGAGGAGGCGGCGGAAAAGGTCGCAGAAGCGGCGGCGGAAGAAGAAGATAATATAGAAGGTCACTTTAACAGTGGCCTTTTTTTATTTAATGATTTCTGCTCCAAAACATTTAATTTTAATTGCTGTATATACTTACAGTCACAAACATTAAGAAGTCATAAATGACCCACGAGTTTAAAACCATCTTTAACACCGCTATAAGTTATCAATCCAATGGAAAATCCTGCGTTCTAGCTACCGTAGTGCATTTGGAAGGATCTTCCTATAGAAAGCCTGGAGTAAGAATGCTGATCAGTGAAGATGGTGACATGACAGGAGCAGTAAGTGGTGGCTGTGTGGAATCTGAGGTTGTAAGGCAGGCCCAATCAGTTTTTGAAAGCGGCACACCTAAAATGATGACTTATGATGGTAGATATAGATTGGGCTGCGAAGGAATACTTTACATCTTACTAGAAAAGTTAGATTTCATTACAAGCTTGAAGGAAGAACTACAAACAGCATTCTCTAGAAGAAAGCCGTTTATCATTCATTCTGAATACTTGCTGGAAGAAGGCTACCATGAGAATATTGGTTCACATGTAAATATCGATTCTCAAATATTTCCCTTATCCGGCCAGGAATTTAGCCATCAAGAATCTCCTCTCACATTTAGCCAGGAAATGGCACCGCTGTTTCAGTTGATAATTATTGGAGCAGAACATGATGCCGTACAGCTCTGTACTGCAGCTTCATTGTTAGGCTGGGAGGTCACCATCATTGATTCACCTAAAGACCCCAAAGGCCTAATCAATTTTCCAGGAGCCAAGGAAATCATTCATTTAGACCCAACACATGCCTCAGAGCTAACCATAGACGCTGAAACAGCAGTAGTTTTAATGACACACAGCTATTCGCAGGACTTAAAGTTTCTTATGGCTTTACAGGAGAAGCAATTCTTTTATCTAGGTCTGTTAGGAGCGAAGAGAAGAAGAGAAAAGCTTTTCAATGAACTGATAGATCTTAATCCTGAATTAGATACGGATTTCTTAAATGCCATCTTTGGGCCTGCAGGAATAGATATTGGTTCGGTTACTCCACAAGAAATTGCCATTGCCATCATCTCAGAGATTCTAGCCATTAAAAATCATAGGGAAGCATTCTCCTTAAGAAACAAATCAAGGATTCATGCCTAAGATCGGCATCATTATATTAGCCGCCGGTAGCTCCAGCAGAATGGGGAAACCCAAACAACTGCTTCCTCTCGGAAAGGGAAGTATGCTAAGCCATGTGGTTCAAGAATCGCTTAAAAGCCATGCTGCAGAAGTAATTTGTGTTTTGGGAGCCAACAGCACTTTAATCCAGAGTGAAATTAACAGCAGTGCAGTTCGGGTACTGATCAACGATAGCTGGCAGCACGGATTAGGAACCTCGATAGCCTGTGCGGTTGAACACTGCGAGCATCTGGATGCTTTGCTTATCACACTTGGAGATCAACCTCTGGTGGATACCGAGTACTTAAATGATATGATTCGGGAGTTCCGATCTAACAACGATAAAATCATAGCTACGTCATATGACGGACGGCCAGGAGTACCGGCACTCTTCCCGAAAGCATACTTCAAAGACCTTCAGCAACTTACTGGTGATCAAGGAGCTAAAACTATACTCAAGCAAAATGCCCCGGATATTATAATATTAGAGGCCAATGATAAAACCTTTGATGTAGACACCGAAGCAGATTACAACCAACTAAAAGCTGGTTCTAAAACTTCTTGAACTCCACAAAGAAGGTAGCACCTTCACCCTCAGTGCTTTCACACCAGATTTTACCCTCCATAGCTTCAACGTATTTCTTTACAATGGAAAGTCCGAGCCCTGTAGACTGCTCACCAGCAGTAGGCTGAGCTGACAGCTTTTGATAAGGCATAAACAGTCTCTTCATATCTTCCTCACTGATACCAGGACCTTGATCCCTAATGCTCACCAGAACATTCTGATTATGGCCTTTTACATTCACTAAGATAGATTTACCCGATGGTGAAAATTTAAGGGCATTCGATAAGATATTTTCAAACACCTGAATGGTGTAGTTTTTATCCAAGCTAGACAGGTAATTTCCTTCTATATCCAGTTCTAAATTAATTTTCTTTTCATTAGCAGTAAGCTTGAAGTTATTTAGAAGCTTCTGCATCATATCAGAGAGGTTCACCATCTCAAACTTCAGATCAATCTTCTTCGCTTCAATGGCATTCACATCCAGAATCCTGCTAATCATATTCCCTAAACGCTCAGTGCTGTCCAGAACTATGTTTATGAACTCCAGCTGCTCGTTAGATTTATCCTGGGAGGTAAGTTTAATCAGGTTAACCATACCTTTTATCTGATTCAGCGGACTCCTTAAATCATGAGCAACTACACTTATGAGGTGATCTTTTTCATCATTAAGGGCCAACAAATCTTTATTATATTCCTTCAGCACTTCCTGCTGGGCCTTGATTTCTTGCGTTCTCTCTTTCACGGCTTGCTCCATATTCTCATAAAGCAAAGCATTATCTAATGAAACCGCTATCTGCCCAGAAAGCAACTGCAGCATCTCCAGCCGCTTTTGCGTAAATGCACCTGGTATGAGGTTATTTTCCAGATAAATAATTCCTATTAATTCATTTTGCTTAATGATGGGGCTACATAATATGGACTTCACATCATTGCCATGAAAATAAGGATCATTAGAGAACCTGTGTTCCAAAGAAGCATCATCCATTATAATCTCTTCTCTAATTTTACCCGCATACTGGATAATAGAAGATGGCAGGTGATCATAGGTAGCTAATCTCAAGTCCTCAAACACTTCTACCTTTTCTGAACTTGCGTGTCCTTTAGCCCTAATTATCAGATCGTTATCTTTAACGCTAAGTAAATATCCGCTTTGAGCGCCTGCATTTTCCAACACAATTTTTAAGAGTGTTTCCAGAAGTCTATCAAGCTGTATTTTACTGGCTATTGCAGTGGAAGCTTTAAGTATAGACGATAGCTCAAGGTTAGAATAATTGCCGGTGGTAGTACTCAAACTTTCCTCTACATTAATGTGACCGACAGAATTCAAGCTAATGAAAGGATACTGGTCTGAAAGGTTTCTAGCCTTTATTTCAGCACCCCAATGCATGTAGGTATCATGGGCTTTCTTAAGGTATATCTCAAATGGATAGTGTTCTTTGCTGGCTTTACAAAATTCACCCGCCAGCTCGTAACATAAGGCTTCGTCATTTAAGAAACCGTGCTTATTAGCACTTACAATAGCCAGATCATAGAAAAGCTTGGCCTTAGGGTTTTTACCTTTTACTCTCAGAGACTCTGCTGAAAGCAAATAATACATGTGTAGATAGTTATAAGGGCAGCTATCAGACCAGGTCTTTAGTACTTTAACTCCCTCGGTAATCTTTTTACGTGCTTGTTTCTTCTCTTTCTCAGATAAGGTATGAAATCCGGAGCACAATGATATTCCACGATAAAAATGATATTGGGGAACGAAGATAGTGCCCAGTACAGCATTAAGATTTTTATCGAGCAGTGCTATGGATTTGTAGCCATTTTCAAACTTTTTAAACCAAATGGATAAAACCAAAGTATGAAAATCTGCATAGAAAGCTGCGGCGGAATTGTTCGCTCTAAATTTCTCTGTAATGACTTCTGAAGCACTAAATTGATTGCCCTCTAGCACCTCAGGCTTGTTATTTTTGCCAAGCAGGTTTTGAATGACCTGATGGAAAATGCTATGCTGGGTATATAGCAACTCCTGATTAAGCTGCTGTATCTTTTGAGCATGTGCAGCCATTTTATCATCCAGCTTAGATAGCACCTCTCCACTGAAATAGCTATAAAAGCCATTTACCATAAGGGCAGAAGCAGCGAACTCATGATCACCCGTTTCCATACCAATATGGTAGGTATCCATCAGTGGCTTTAATGATTCTTTAAGATCATATTTCCATGGGTGAACAAAGCTGTAGTATACAATAAGCGTTTTAGCTTTAATTGGATCAGGATTATGTCTCTCCAGCAATTCCCTTGTGAGCTCACCATATTTGAGCCCTGCCTTAAAGTTTTTAAGCGCTCCCACCTGAATAATGCCATATCCGCCATAGTTGGGGATAGACTCCATGGAATTACCATATTTGAGCGATAAGTGTATCATCTTAAACACCATCAGCGGGAATAGGGTAGGTGTAGTTCTTGATACAGCAGAACCTACGCTTGCCATAATTTGCATGCTGGCCAGCGCTTTTTGATCAGTCATGGGAGGGAGCGTAAGCAATTGCTTCTTATTCTTTCTGCTCAGCTTGATACTGGTTCTCAAAAGCTCCTTCCCAATCTGAACTGTGGTAGGTTTAGCCGGGAAAATAATATCTAACTGACCTAATACACCCAGCGCGGCATCAACCGCCTTAACTGACTGACCTTGAGCAATATATGCTTGTATTTGTATCTGGTATACTTTTATTTTCTCATGTATATTCTTAGCATGGGCCAATACTTCTATAATGTGCTCTTGCATCACAGACATCTTACCCGTAAGGAAAGCCGTTTCTGCAGCACCCGTGTGAACCGCCAGCGCTAAATCGTAAAACTCAGTCCAAATATCGCCAGTTGATATCTTAAGAGCATGGCGGTAATATTCCAGAGCATTCATGTATGCCGCTGAACTTCTTGCTTCATTTCCCGCCAGGAAATTGAGATTAAGCAAGTCATTGGTTAGCTTCTCTGACCAGGCGTGCTCTATTCCTATATTCCAGTGAAAAACAATATCGAATACACTTACATGATACTTATCCTGGTTGTTATACAGGTATTTGCCAATCTTCCAATGGCGATCAAGTGTCTGGGATGATGATAACGACTCATAAGCACTCTTCTTTATTTTATCATGTGCAAATGAATATTCTATTCCCAGACCGTAGTCTTCGGTATTATTTACCACCTTTTGGTTCACACTGACCTTAATAAAGCCTTTTTCAACAGCATCCCACAAGTAGCTCTTGATGTCTTCTTCACTGGCAGAGTGAATAGATGAGATAATTTTTAGGTTAAAGTATTCATTTAGGCATGACCCTGTTTGCAAGAGATCAAGACATTCTGCCGGTAATTTCTTCAGCTCTGTATGTAAAAGATCGATCACGTTTTTTGTGACCTGCAAACTCTCTATTTCCTTAAGCTTCCAGTCCCATTGCTGCTTCTTTGTATTGAAGAACAGGAAGCCTTCCTGATATATCTTCTGAATGAACTGGTTGACAAAGAAGGCATTACCACCTGTTTTCATGTAAATGACCTGTGCAAGCTTTTCAGCATCAGGGCATTTCTTTGACAGACTATCTACCAGCAAACTTTGCACGTGCTGTGGGCTAAGCACTGATAACTCCAGCTGATCTGTAAATTTGAAATTACCGGAATGAATAGCACTATCCGATTCACTTCTTAAGGTAAGAATAATGAAAAGGTATGGAATAGACGCATCATTGGTAATCTGACTCAGCAAAGTAAGCGATGCCGGATCTGACCATTGCACATCATCTATAAACAATACCAATGGATGAGATGCAGTAGCTACAGCCTTAATAAATTGTCTAAATATGTAGCTAAACCTGTTCTTAGTCTCTTCAGATCCTAGTTTCGGCACTTCGGGCTGTGGCCCTAAAATGTTGACTAATTCAGGAATAACCTCAATGAGCAGTTGAGCTTCTTTACCTACTTCCTCCAGAATGCTTTTCTTCCAGGCTTGTCTTACTTCTTTATCTTCTGCCAGAATGTTATTGACTAACTTCCTGAAGGCATTTTTTATAGCTAAATAGGGCTTGTCTCTATGGAGTTCATCGAACTTACCATAAATAAAATGGCCACTTTTGTCAGAAAACTGTGAGTTTACCTCTATGGCAAGTGCAGATTTACCGCTGCCGGATGGTCCGGAAATTAAGACCACCTGCTTTTCCTTATTATAGGCTTTATGGAAAGCCTGCACCAGCGTATGCAACTCTTTCTCACGGCCATAGAGCTTCTGAGGCCTTGATAGCTGACCAGAAAAGTCAGACATACCAAGAGGGAACCCCTCGATATAACCGTGTTCTGAAAATTGCTTCAAAGCTAATTCCAAGTCTGAACGTAGCCCGTCAGCAGAGTGGTAACGATCATCTTTATCTTTTGAAAGAAGCTTTAAAATGATCTTTGATATGTTATTCGGAACCTCTGTATTCAGCAGATTAACTGGTTCAGGATTCACAGCCAAATGACTATGAATCAATTTCATAGGATCTTTAGTAGGGAAGGGTAGACTACCCGCGCACCATTCATAGAGAACCACACCTAATGAATATAGGTCTGATCTCTTATCGATCTCACGATTCATCCTTCCGGTTTGTTCCGGAGACAAATAGGCCAGATTACCTTCTAGCATTTCCGGGCTATTAGTAAGATCACTGTGCTGATTATATTTACAGGCAATGCCGAAGTCAATGATCCTTAACTCACCAGTTTTATTGATCAGGATATTATGGCTGTTAATATCCTTATGAATAATGTTATGATGGTGAATATCACTTAAGGTCTTGCATATCTCAATGGACACTTTAAGAAAGTCCAGCAAATTGAAAGGACGAGTATTGATATACTCTCTAAGCGTGGCGGCCTCAAAATACTCTAACACTAAAGCCGGGTGGTGATCTATTATGATCTTCTCAATAGGCTTACGAACACCATGAAGGTTTAATGATTTGAGGTAGTTATATTCGTTATGTAGTTGATATTCAGCTGATAATAAAGAACTCTTCTTCTTAGGAATTTTAATAACTACACTTTTTTTATAGTCATTTAACTCACTGAGATAAATAAGAGAATTGCCTCCTTCGGCTATTTTTTTCGAATTTTTAAGAATATTATCCATTATCAACTTCTACCAACCAATAATTTTTTACAACTATACTCGCTTATTGCGATTTCATCTTAAGCAATGGTATATAAACTACATCCAGAATGAATACCACAATGGTGGTAAACTGCAAAAAGTGCATATCCGGATAATGTATAAATACAAACACGCTCATAAGAGCATTACCTAACATCTTACACCAGGCATTAGTGAGAGAGTAGCCTTGCTTAAAATTGCTAGACAAAAAGAAAATGCTATACAAGGAAGCCATGATAATCGTAATGATGTAGGCCGATGTGGCTCCCATGCTAGTATCATAACCTTCTTTAATAAAGAAATAAAACCCAAATGTCCACAATAAGACTGAGGCCAATTCTATGGGTTTAAAATATTTTTTCAACAGTGGTGTACTGATCTGTTTATCGCCATAACGCAGTACGTTATAGAAGATAAACACGTCTAATATAAACCATATTCTAAGCCCCCAAACAAAGAGTAGGCCCATGTCCGTAGTAAACAAAAAGCCCCAGGCAAACTCCCACGCCAGATTGGAAGCGGCTGCAGGCACTGGCATTTCCACGTATTTATTCTTAATGCTATTTCTGATGATGATCACATATACCACCACCCAGAAAATAGTGCCTATAAATACCAATGCAAGCTCTGTAATACTATAATCACAGATATTGATAATCTTACTAAACTCAGGGTATTCTGCACAAAGATTGTTGCTCTCCATGATACTTTAATTAAGCTACAATGTTATAAGCAATCACCGCACTCAGGTAAATCCACACACCTTGAATGATTCCAGCTATCAATGAATATCCCATATTCTTTCCTGCTATCCATTTGGTTAAAAATGGCAAGGATGCTGATAGGAGCGCTTCACATAAAATGATGTAGTAAGGTGCATTAAAGAGCATTTTACAATCCTGATAGTACCACCAGTTGGCATCCTTAGCCAAGTGTTCATAAAGAGGAATGTAAAACCCACCTGAAATGGTGATGACAGCTGCAGCTACCCATACGCCTTTCTTATCAGTAAGCAAAAGCGCATAATAACCCAATTGAGCCAAGGCAATGGCCCAGGAGAAAGGCATATAATAAGGTGAGTTAACTATAATTCCTTCATGCGCTGGGTATATCAGCGTCTTTATCACCGATACACTATAATGATCCGCCCACAGCTCCAGAACACCGGCTACAAAGCCAAAAATCATTAATTTCTTAATTAAATCGTTCTTTTTCAGAAACGCATAAATGGCATACACTACAAATGAACCCACTGTAATAATGTAAGCATATAGCGGCCCGGCATGGAGTAAAGAACTAGCTACAGACCATAAAACCATAATGGCCTGTGTTATAACAATGAAATAGGTTGTTTGCTTATTAGGTGTGTTGATCATGAATGTTAATTGAGTAAAGTTTAAAAAGTATAAGGAGTAGTTATTTCCTCGTTAAGCTTCCAATCATCCTGTAGAGAAGGAGGGATTGAAAATCTCACATTTTTGTTATCATTAAAATGGTGTAAAAATCCCTGGAGCACCTTTCTGTTCAGGTAGCAGCTAATTCCAAAAATGATTTTACTGTGATCACCCACTTTACCCATATCTCTAAAAAACAGATCACATAATTTCAGCATCACCTTATCTCTAAGTTGGTCACCTTCGCGCACGCCCAGAGCGGCAGCTATATCTAAGCCGATAGCTTCAGACACATCTTGCGAAAAGTACCAGATCATATACTCAGGCATCTCATCGAACAAATTGCCAGGTATGATGCTATTTAAAAAATCTATACATGCCTTAGTTAACTCCTTGCCATGATCCGACGCCTTAGCCTGATGTTTCATGATGGCCACACCTATATTCCAACCTTCTGCATAATCATCAGTTAAAAACAAATCTTCTACACCCATCAGATAGCCAATTACCTTCCAGGCGTGCATATATCCTTTAATCTTGGCATCACTAAGCTCAATGTTCATTTGCTGAAGACCTTTCAGCACTAATGGCCCAAAGGACATCAGCGTACCAGCCAGATCCTCCTGATTAATAGGCTTACCCAAAGTATCAGCATTCCAGCCTTTTGGGTTATATCTTTCATGTTGTATAAAATAGCGAATAGAAGCGTGTATCAACCTTACCTTTTGGATGGTTATGATGCCATTTCCCGTTGGAGACATTCCTCCCGGAGCCAGGGCATTCATAATCATCTGAGATGTTTCCATGAGCCTTCTCGCCAAAGGATTAAGAGAACCGCTACGCTCAGTAAGTCTGCCCGTCATGTAAAGTACTTCAGCTCCATTGCTACAGGCATAGCAAAGTGGCAGTGACTTTACATTTAGTATCATTGAAATCTCAGGGCCGTATTCGCTAAACACGGCTTCACCTTGAGCTATTAAAACAGGATCTGCCCATGAAGGCAGATGAGAAGTTTCATCAAAATAATTAACTAACAGCTGTGAGATGGGATCAGGCAAGCTGGAAAAAGCTTCACCATCGAAGCCATTAGTTCTTACCAGTGTATAAAAAATATCATTGATTTTCTCTTCATATCCTGATTCGATAATTTGAGCAACAACCTGATCAGCAATAGGATCCGTAAGACTTCGCTTACTTTCCAGCACTGCATCAGTCAGGTGCAGAGCACATTCATTGGGCATTAGTTGATAGTTTTGTAATGTATATAAATGCCTAATATAATAGAATAAAGAACTTCTTGGTACAGTTTTTCAGAAAATTAATGACGTGAAAAACAAAAGTCAAAATATAAATTAAAATATAAATACTTAATTCTCTTTGAGAGCTTGATTTTTATCATACCTTTGGGTCCAATAACAATATTTAATAATGAAAGAAGGAAAAATTAAGTTCTTCAACGACTCAAAAGGATATGGGTTTGTGAAGGACAACGAAGACAACCAAGAGTATTTTGTGCACATCTCAGGATTAGTAGACGAAGTTGGTGAGAATGACGAGGTGACATTTGAATTACAAGAAGGTCGTAAAGGTTTGAATGCAGTTAATGTTAGATTAGTATAATTATCAATATATATTAAAGTATTAACATTTGAGGAAGCCGACAGTATCTGTCGGCTTTTTTTTATGCCCAATTTTTACCCATAAAACGGAAAAATCCAAATTTTTCGGAACATTACACTCCTTTAAACCCTTAGTAATAGTAGAAAATAGATTATTAGAACCAAAAAATAAGACAATCATGGCTAAGTGTTTTGCGCTTATGGGCTGGAGTTTGCCTGTAATAGAAAGCATGCAAAAACTCAACAAACCATTTGTAGTAGTATCATTTCCGGACTTTGCTAATTACGCAGAAGAGAATAACATCCCTTTCGTGCCTTACCAGCTTAACGAATGGAGTGATAGTTCTAACAGTTTAGATCTTCTTGAAAAACTTAAACCTTATAATGTAGATGTAGCTGTTCCACTTTTCGAAGAAACTGTAGAATGGGCAGGGGCTTTGAATTCAATGTATAGAGGTGACCCAAGAGTTTTAAACCGTGCCTTCCTATTTAGAAATAAAGCAATGATGAAAAGAAAGGCTTTAATAGGAGGACTCAGAGTAGGGCTAT
Source organism: Fulvivirga ligni (assembly GCF_021389935.1). Lineage (NCBI taxonomy): Bacteria > Pseudomonadati > Bacteroidota > Cytophagia > Cytophagales > Fulvivirgaceae > Fulvivirga > Fulvivirga ligni. The sequence goes on along the minus strand of NZ_CP089979.1, from coordinate 3,926,334 downwards.
TTGAAGAAGTGTACAATAAAGAGGGTGTTAAAGCTTTCATGAAAAGGCTTAATGAGGCCAACCTTCAGGTAGACGGTGAAGAAGATAGCTGGGTGCATATAAAACCTTTCGCTTCTGCAGGAACGGTAGGCCACCGCTTGCTACGCTCCATGGAGGACATTGACAATAAAGTGTTAGACGAAGATTTTCCATGTCTGGCAGAAAGTCACTTGTCAGGTCAGGAGTTTTCATGCGAGGCCTTCGTACATGGAGGTAAAGTTAGATTTCTAAATATTACAGAATACGTGAAGCTAGGTTATTCTAACTTCATTCCTGAAGGAAACTATCTGCATACCAAAAGAGATCAGATACTACAGGAAGTACAGAAACTAGTAGACATATTTGGCATTGAATACGGCATGGTACACCCAGAGTGGTTCCTTACCGATAAAAATGAAATAAGCTTTGGAGAGACTGCATGTAGAATTCCTGGTGGTCATATTCTGGAACTAGCAGCTAAAGCGTATGATTTTGATGCTCTGGCAGCCTTCGTTCAGATTCATGATCCGAATCTTACTGAAGAGGAGCTTCAGGAAATATTGCCTCCTATGGATGCCAGACCTAAAACATTCTACGGAAACGTAATGATTTACCCTCACAAAAACTCTATTTCCAAACTGGAGATACCTGAAGAGTTAAAAGAGGAATCTTACTTCCTGGATCATAACCTGGTACCACCATTATCAACACAGAAAATCAGTGATAGATCTGGTTTCGGTAATCACTTTGGTACCGTAAACTTTAAAGGTGAAGATCCTGATAGAATGCGAGAACTACTCTTGCATTATGAGAATGTTGACTTCTATTTATAATAAAAGCAAACAAAATTAATGGTGGAAAATGGAATGATCCAACAATCATATGATCGGTTGGCAGAGGTCTTAAATGAGCTCAAAGAGGCCACTAAACTTACCAGAGGCGACAAAGCCACTAAGTTTATGAGCCAAATAGATTTAATAGTCGATACTCATGAGGGTATCGACTTTGTTTATAATAAGATTGAGGAGATTACTCAGGCAGGAATCTTCGAAGATACAGCATGGAATAATACTGATAAACTAGTGCCATCATTAGTAAATGGCACTTATAAAAGTGGGCATCCCAGCTCTACGATTGAGCTTCTGAGTGAGTTAAGAATCTTGGCCATAAGCGAAGGACGAATGGCTGACCAGGCTTTTAATACCCGAGATGCCTCCAATTATCTGGAAGAAGTGTTAGTTGCCAATCTGGAATTCGTGTTTAATGAACCGCTTGAAGAAACCAGATTAATGATGAGTGAGCATGAACTAAAAAAGGTGCATGCGCTTTTCAATTTCCTTTCTGAAAGAATTCATCTGGATGGAATCAAAAGTAAACTGGTTGAAGAGCTAACATTAATTTGTGAACAAAGGCCAGTTGTTACAGAGAAGCAGAGAAAGATCATAGCGCTCATCAATGAAAAAATGGATTTGGACAAAGACAAACCACTTGATGCTGAGCTATTGAACTTTCAAAACAGCATCTATTGTCCAACAGCTGGCACTGTAAATAGATCTTTAAAAGCATATAAGGATTACCTGAAGAGTATTGATGAACAAGATCTTCTGCGAGAAGCCGGTGAGGCAGCTAATTATATGCTGCGATTCGGTTTAGTGAGTCCTTTTCATGGTTTACTGCTACTTTACTTGGTGAAGAATGAATATCATAAGGTGGTGCCAGTATGCTTAGGAGTAAGTGCAGTGGGAGAGGCAAAATGGTACCAATATCAGGATTATCTTTCTGAGCTCATCTTAGAAACAGTAAGGCCATATAATTGCCAGTGCATTTATGGACTGAGTAATATGATGGAGAAAGGAACTATTGGCAGGGATGCTGTAAGATCAGGCCTCTCTAACATCAGGACTATAAAGCTGCATCCTAAAGTAGAGGCCAGGATACTTAAATCTAACATAGAAAGAGATCCTGACGAAAAGATTACAGCCCTTCAATACCTGGTTGGCGCGCTGATAAGAGTGCTAGGTCAGCCGTTAGGGGTGGGGCAGGGTAACAATCCCACCTGCCAGTCGGCCAGAGGTATAAGCATGTGGAGTCAGCATGCCCCGGCCAAGTTAATTAATCTGGTAATGACTGCAGCAACCCATAACGACCTGACATTCAGGTTTGAAGGCCAGGAAATAACGGCATCGCTTGTGGGAAAAGGATTAGTGCAGAAGCTGGATTATAATCTCGATTCTGTTTCAGTAGTGCTTGTAGGTATGCTAGACAAAATCTACAATGAGATGATGCTACGTGCCTCAGGAAGAATGGAAGACCCGCATAAATGGGTAAACCCGGCACTTTATGGACAGTGGATACAAGTAGGCTTTGCATCAGCTTATGACAATAGATATAATGCTATAGTGGATTTCAAAGGTTTTGTTAAGATCTTTTACGCTACTTCGCACCCAGATTTTAATGGAAACCATCAAATTATGTATCCTAATCCGGTGGGTATTTTTGTTACTACCTCTACGGGAAAAATGCTTGGTTTCCATGCCGTATCGCTGTTAAGAGTAGACAAAGATTCCAAAGGAGAAATGAGGGTGTATTTCCTTAATCCGAATAATGAAGGCCGTCAAGACTGGGGGCAAGGCATTAAACCATCAGTGTATGGCAATGGTGAACAACATGGTGAATCTTCACTCCCTATTCATCAGTTTGCAGCCAGACTTTATGCCTTTCATTATAATACCTTAGAAGCTGAAAACCGCATACACGATGTGCCCGACACAGAGGTAGAAAGAGTAGAAAAATTGGCTAGAAATAGCTGGGGAGAATCATATCAATGGATAGAAACTTCAAAAAAATGGTAAAACATTCATCACGAATATATTTAAATCAATCCGCCTTAAAGGGCAATTTTAACTTTATAAGAAAGAAAGTAGGCAAGAACGTAAGGATTTCATCCGTGGTAAAGGCCAACGCCTACGGACATGGCATAGGAACATTTGTACCCATGGCTGAAAAGTGTGGTGTAAATCACTTTGCCACGGCCAGTGCTTTTGAAGCTGAAGAAGTGCTGGAATGCCGCAATGAAGATAGTAGTATCATGATCATGGGTATTTTATATAATGAAGATATGAAATGGGCAGTTGAAAATGATATTGAGTTTTACGTATACAATTATGATAAACTCGAAAAGGCCCTGGAAGCTGCCAAAAATGTTGGCAAAGCGGCTAAAATTCATTTAGAAGTAGAGACCGGTGCTAATCGCACGGGCATGCAGGCCAGTGAATTTGGAAAAGCACTAACCTTCTTGAAGAAAAACAAAGATCATCTGATCTTCGAAGGACTATGCACCCATTTTGGCGGAGCAGAAAGCCTATCCAATCAATTTAAAATCGATTCTCAGCACTCCAAATACAAGGATTTTCTAAAAATCTGCAAGTCAAAGGATCTAATGCCGAACTTTAAACATATCGCTTGCTCAGCCGCTGCCTTAGCTTATGAAGACACCTTGTACGATATGGTTAGAATAGGCGTGGCTCAATATGGTTTTTGGCCAAGCCCGGACATTTACTATATGCACCTTCAACAAAGCAATAAACAAAAGGAAACAGCCCTTAAGCGTATTTTTAATTGGAAAACCGACATTATGGATTTAAGGTCGGTGAAAACAGGTGAGTTCATCGGTTATGGCACGGCCTTTCAAGCTACTCAAGACATGCGTGTGGCGGTTTTGCCACTAGGTTATTCCAATGGATACCCAAGAGCATTGTCTAATAGAGGCCACGTTTTAATAGGAGGAAAAAAAGCACCCATAGTCGGATTGATCAATATGAACCTGTTTATGGTAGACGTATCACACATTCCTGACGTAAATGTAGGCGATGAAGTGGTGCTTATTGGCCGCCAGAACAATAATGTGATCAATATCAGCTCCTTTACAGACTTCACGCAATTGTTAAATAATGAAATGCTGAGCCGTTTACCGGCAGCTATACCGCGAGAACCTGCTAATTAATGGCATATTTATTGAATCAATAAGTGTTATGAACCTAGAAGATAAAACCACGCAATACACTAACTTTGAGTTAGAGCAATTTGCTGCCAATAAGATAATTCCAGATACCCTAAGAACAGAGATTTTGACGGCACTGTCATATTATCCTGAGCTGGTAGATGTGAAGATAAGGTTCGTGTTTAAAGACAATATTAAGAGGTCATTTATGCAGGCTCAGCCGGTAATAGGAAGCATGTTTGGAAGAAGAGCCAATAGAGAATATGTGATCTTTATGAGTAGATACTTTAAAATCGGTCATGAGAAAATCTTTATTCATGCCTTGCCATTTGACGTTATTCTTGGCTGGATTGGGCATGAGTTGGGGCATGTAATGGACTACATGGGCAGAGGACTTTTTTCTATGATCAAATTCGGTATAGGATACTTAATATCAAGGGCTTATATCATTGGAGCCGAGCGTGTAGCTGATACTTATGCTATACAGCACGGTTTGGCAGATAAGATTATTACCACTAAAAACTTTATACTCAACCATTCTGATCTACCAGAAAAGTACAAGGCCAAAATCAAGAGGCTATACATGCCCCCTGAAGAGGTCATGATGATGGTAGAAGCCAAAACTTCTTAAAACAATTGTGAAAGTAATAAGCATAACACAACCAGGCGCTGCCGAGGTACTTGCCCTTCAGGAAAGAGACATACCGGAGATAAAAGAAAATGAAGTTTTAATAAGCGTAAAAGCCGCAGGGGTCAATCGGCCGGACATCATTCAGAGAGAAGGTAAATACCCAGCTCCTGATGGCGTACCAGCAGATATCCCAGGGCTTGAAGTGGCCGGTGTTATTGATGAAAGTAATCACCCCAGATGGAAGGTGGGCGACAAAGTGTGTGCATTACTATCAGGTGGAGGCTATTCGGAATTTGTAAAAGTGTCTGGTGATCAGTGCCTTCCTGTGCCTGAGGGACTAAGCTTTATTGAGGCAGCTTCCTTGCCTGAAACCTACTTTACCGTGTGGACTAACATATTTGATATTGGGCAATTTCAATCTGGCAACAGCGTGCTGGTACACGGCGGCACTTCTGGTATTGGAGTAGCTGCTGTACAGATGGTTAGTGCCATGGGAGGAAAAGTGTTTACCACAGTGGGAAGTAGCGAAAAGGCTGACTTCGTTAGCAAATTAGGCGCCGAGTTGGCCATCAACTACAAAGTGGATGACTTTGAGTCAGAAATTAAAGAACATACTCATAAGAAGGGAGTTAATATAATACTTGATATGATTGGAGGTGATTATACAGCCAAGAATATCAACCTTTTACAAGTAGAGGGAAAACTGATTATGATTAATGCTATGCAAGGCAGAATGGGACAAGTAGACTTACTGAAAGTAATGAGTAAGCGCTTAACGGTGACTGGTTCTACCTTACGACCCAGAGATAGTGATTTCAAAAAAGCCATTGCTAACAACCTGGAGAAGCACATCTGGCCACTTTTGGCAGATCAGACAATCATACCTGTGGTATATGACGAGTTTCCTCTGGAAGAAGCTGCTGAGGCCCATCGCATGATGGAATCCAGCCAGCATATTGGTAAAATTATTCTAACGGTTTAATGTTTTTATTGTGATAACACCTCGCGCATTGTGCCAATCAGTAGTCTTAGTCATCATTAGCGTAGTAATTTCTGTATCAGCAATGGCTCAAAAAAAAGTTAGCTTAAAATATGTGAAGGACTACTACCAAAAACAGTCCATAGACTCTTGCATAGTGCCTTTTTATGACTCTACAAAAAATGTTGACCAAATCATTCTTATCAGGCATGGCCAGCCAGATGTAACCAGAGGTGGATGGAGAAATAGGGATGAGGCCGTTATTTTCACCGAAGTGTATGACAGTGTTGGCGTATTATCATTTAAACCTATGCCTCTTTGTCCTGATAATCTTAGAACAGACCGTGTTTACTACAGTAACATTCCAAGGGCAAGAAACACTGCTGAGCGAATCTTCGAAGACAAATATGATATGATTGAAGACGCTCGTTTTCGTGAATTTGAAAGGAAAGTAATGCCTTTTTTTAACATTAAAATGCCACTAGGATGGTGGCTGGGCAACTCTAGAATACTCTGGATCCTGGGGTTTAATGATAAAGGAATAGAAACTTTTAAAGAAGCCCGACAAAGAGCCAAGGAAAACGCTCACTATTTAGAACAAAAGGCTGATAAAGAGCACTTAGTAATATTAGTAGCCCATGGTTTTCATAATAAATACGTAGCTAAATATCTTAGAAAAATGGGCTGGGTGCAAGTAAGAAAAGGCGGTAAGCATTATACCGCCGTTAATATTCTGGCAAGGGAAATTGAAGAGGTAGATGAGGATTAACTCACTACCATCTTTGCTTTAGACTTGGCAAATTCTTCCCATTCAGCAAACTCGTCTTCTTTCATCACTCTTGGGGTTTTTACCTGACCTCCTTTTTTCTTCTTGGTCTCATTCCAGGCATAAAACACTTCTGGATTTACCACTTCTACTTCCACTCCGGTCAAAGCCTTGCCTCTGGCAACACCGTAGTTTTTATTGGCACTCTTTAAGTGCTCATCGATAGCTTTCGCTAAAATCTTATTATCCTGAGTATCATCTGAGCCGAGATACCATTTATGTATATATTCGCCATTTACTCTGGTTGCAGCCACAGTAAACTCCTGAATGGTCATATTATATTCTTCTTCCACGTGCTGAATAGCAGCATTCATCTTATCAACAGATAGCTGAGATCCAACCACATTTAGAAAATGCTTAGTTCTTCCGGTAATAACAATTTCTTGCCTTTCCTTATCTGTGAACTTAATGGTGTCGCCAATTAGATATCTCCAGGCACCTGAAACTGTAGAGATCACTAATGCGTAATCTACCTCTTCTTCCACTTCATCTAATGTTACGGTTGGAGCGTCTGATTTCACTTCTCCAGTTGCATCTAAGTATTCGGGCTTGAATGGCACAAACTCGAAGTAAATTCCGTTACCTGTGGCCAGTTGCATGGCCATTTGATTTTCCTGAGGCCTGGTTTGAAGGGCCATGAACCCCTCTGAAGCAAGATAAGTGTCAATATAGATCACAGGCTTGCCCATGAGCTTATCAAAGTTTTTTCTATAAGGCTCAAACGCTACACCACCTGAAGTATAAACTGTGAGATTAGGCCATATCTCATGTATGTTATTCAAATTATTATGTTCTATAACCTTTTTCAACATTAATTCTATCCAAGATGGAATACCTGATATAGCTCCAATATCCCAATTATGTGCATTTTCAGCAATCTGCTGAACGCGCTCATCCCAATCTTCTATACTCGATATCTGATCTCCTGGCTTGTAATATCCTTTAAACCAAAATGGTATGTTACTCGCACTGATCCCGCTAATCTCACCTTCCTCAAATTCACCGTTTTGATGTAGGTCAGTACTACTACCCAGCATCATGATCTCCTTTTCGAAAAACTCAGTAGGCAGATCAAAATGAGACATGCTTGTAATTTGAAGAATAGCGGCTTGACGAATAGAGGCCAACATCTCATCAGTTACAGGAATACGTTTGCTGTGGCTACCGGTAGTTCCTGAACTTAGAGCCAAATAATCGGGCTTACCCGGCCAGGTAACGTCTTCGTGTCCATCCTGAATTTTATGCCACCAGTCTTCATGGATTTTGGCATAATTGTGCAATGGAATTTTAGCAGCAAAAGCCTTTTCCATGTTATCACTGGCTAAGATTTCCTCAAAGCCATAGTGCTTCCCAAATTCGGTATCCTTAGCGGTTTCAAGTAAATTTTTAAGCGTGTGCTTTTGAGCGTCATGATCTGGTAAGTCATCTGTGAACTTATCCTTGATGTCAATCGCAGTTTTGATTAGAGTTCCTAGTACGGCCATTTGTAATATAAAGTATTGTTTTACTGCGGATAGTGCTAAAACCTTGCCTGATGGGAAAACTTATCTAAAGCATAATTCTAAATGAATCAGATCTAAGAAGCGTAGACTATTTTCCCAAAATGTGGTTATTTTGCAACTTTTTACATGTAAACCTGTCAAATGAAGATTGCCATAATAGGAGGGGGAGCGGCCGGATTTTTTGCTGCTATTTCAGCCAAAGAACATCATCCGTCAGCTGAAGTAACTATTTATGAAAAGACCTCTAAAGTATTAGCAAAGGTAAAAGTATCTGGTGGTGGCAGGTGTAATGTAACGCATGCTTGCCTTAATAATGTGCAGCTCTCAAAATTCTACCCCAGAGGAGAGAAGCTATTAAAAAAGGCCTTTGGGCAGTTTGCCGTGCAAGATACTATTAATTGGTTCGAAGCACGTGGAGTGGAACTGAAGACCGAAGCTGATAACCGCATGTTTCCGGTAACTAATGATTCTCAAACCATAATAGATTGTCTACTGGCAGAAACGCGAAAGCTTGATATTAAAATAAGCCTTAAAACTGATATTCGCGAGATAGAAATTGACAACAACGGGTTCGCATTAAAAACTGATAATCAAGACTATAATGTAAGTAAAGTCATTGTTACCACTGGTGGCAGCCCGAAGGCAAGCGGCTTACAATGGCTTGCAGATTTGGGTCATTCTATTGAAACTCCGGTACCGTCACTCTTCACTTTTAATATGCCGGGGGAGCCTATTAAGGAACTTATGGGATTAGCCGTACCGCATGCCACCGCAAAGGTTCAAGGTTCAAAACTAAAAGCTGAAGGTCCGGCACTGGTAACCCATTGGGGTATGAGCGGCCCGGCGGTGCTCAAGCTGTCGGCTTTTGGTGCTCGTGAACTAGCTGATAAGGGCTATAAGTTTAATGTTCAAATTAATTGGCCATCTCTTGCGGAAAATGATTTGAGGACTCAGCTCTCAGCATATCAGGAAAAACACCATAAGAAGAAAGTGATCAATGGAAATCCTGTGGACATACCAGCTCGATTGTGGGAATTTTTGCTGAATAAAATAGAACTGAGAGAAGATATCCAGTGGGGTGAACTAGGAGGGAAGAGCATGAATAAAATGGTTAATATCATCGTTAATGATACTTACCAAACTCATGGAAAAACCACCTTTAAAGAAGAGTTTGTTACCTGTGGCGGCATAAGCCTGCAAGACATAAGCCCAGCCAGCATGCAGAGTAAGAAGGTGCCGGGGATGTACTTTGCCGGAGAGGTTTTAGATATTGATGGGGTTACAGGAGGTTTTAACTTTCAGGCCGCCTGGACCACAGGTTTTATCGCAGGTAAGTTATTGGAATAACTGCTATAGACAGAACCTGTTATGCCATAGATAACAACTATTCATTCTAATTGGAGAACATTGCTGGTTGTCCTAGTTTTACACAAAAAATAGATAGATAATGATTGCCATAGTATCTCCGGCAAAAACGCTGGATTTTGAAACTCCATATACATTAGAGCCCACATTGCCAAGATTCCAAAAGGAAGCACTTCAGTTGATTGCTGTACTGAAAGAGAAAAGTGAAAAAGACATTGAATCTCTCATGAGCATCAGTGAAAAATTAGCTACGTTAAATGTGGAGCGCTATCACAATTTCACCAAAAAGAAGAATCCAGCACATTCAAAGCCTGCCATGCTGGCGTTTCAGGGAGATGTTTATCAAGGACTAGAAGCTGACACCTTCAGTGATAAAGAAGTGGCTTTTGCACAAGATCATTTTAGAATACTCTCAGGACTTTATGGAATACTAAGGCCATTAGATCTCATTCAGCCTTATAGACTGGAAATGGGAACACATCTAAAGGTAGGAGAGAATAAAAACCTATATGAATTTTGGAAAGATGTGGTTGCTAAGACTCTTAATAAAGACTTAAAAAACCAGGGCGATAAAGTATTAGTGAATCTAGCCTCTGTGGAGTATTTCAAATCAGTAGATAAAGATCAGCTGAAAGGGAAGATTATTGATGTAGATTTTAAAGATTTCAAATCTGGCCAATATAAGATTATATCTTTTTATGCGAAGAAGGCCAGAGGTCTTATGGCCAGGTATATAATAAAAAATCAAATTTCTAAGGTTGAAGACCTTAAGGGATTTGATTATGAAGGTTATTGGTACGATGAGAAGGAATCTACCGATTCTTTGCTAGCCTTTAAACGAGACTAGTAATATAGATCTTTGTTATAGTTATGAATTCTATATAACAAGATTCCTAAGCTGGCAAGCAGAAAGATATATGTCCAGTTGCCCATTTCACAGCCAACATACAAGATGCCCCATAATAAGGACAGAATTAACGGTAGTGGAACAAATAACTTTAACATATATCTTTCTTTAAATTACCTTTCAATCTATTTCTTAAACATTATCATTATCACCCTCGAAGAAGTCTTCCACTTCTTGAGCAGCTTTACCTACAGCACTTTTAGCTTCATTAAATCCTTTCTTAATATCGGCTTTAGTGTTATCCCAGTTACTTTCAGTAGATTTCTCTACATCATTTAACTCTTCTTTAAGCTCTTCTCTTTTATCTTTAAGGTTATCGATTAGGTCTTCGTATCTATCTTCAGCTTCATCAGATAATTCCTCTGCATCAGATTTTCTTCTTTCTTGAAACTTATCAATCTTAGCATCCACTTCATCAATTTCAGCTTTGATCTCAGCTTTCAACTCATCTCTTTCTCTTTCAAAGTCAGCCATGGTAATATCATCTGCATCATCATGGTCTTCAGACTTCTGTGCGGGTTCACAGGCAAATAGTATTGAAGATACAATTACACCCATGCTCAATAGTTTCAATAATTTCATATTCATGTTTGGTTTTAGTTTCATACCCAAACATTAAGAAAACTATGTGCCAGATTTAATTGATATCCGTATTTACGGAAATAAGGGCTCTTACGGATTTATTATGTGGTATTTACTACACGTTGGGTGTTCACACTATCCATTTCTTCCACACTTTTATGTGGAATATTGGTGCATCTATTATCGTAGAAATCCGTAAATTGATTTAAACAGTTGGCACATAATTTTCTACCAGAATCACTATCTAAACACACATCATTATGGAAAAAGGTAAAATCATATTAGGAGCCTTATTAGGAGCTGGCGTTGGCGTGCTGGCAGGTGTACTATTTGCGCCTAGAAAAGGGTCTGAAACCCTGCAACTTATAGAAGATACTATAGATAAAAAGTTAGATGACTTCTTCAATAAATCTTCAGAATTGAAAGAAAAGGGTAAGAAGAAAATTGAGAAGGTTGACAAAGAATTAGCTCACTAATTATCTGGTTCGAGTCATTAATTAAATGATGTCTCAAAATGTCTACGCTCTAGAATATTTTGAGACATTTTATTTTTAATCAATTCTACTTTTTATCCAGTGAGCAGAGGCCTCTGCCAGCAAATCAGTAGAAGCTTCTTTACTTACCCCATATTTTTTCAAATAAGTGAAAGAATGATCTGCACCTTCAAAGTATTTTACCTCTGCAAGTTTCAATGGTTTAGTTACTTCATCCAGTAACTCAGGCGTGGCCAATTTATCCCTTGTGCCCTGTAAGTATAACATTGGCACCTTAATATTAGAAAGATGGGCTGCCCTGTCTTTAGAAGGCTTTCCTGGGGGGTGTAGTGGAAAACCATAAAAGATAAGGCCTTTGATAAAATCTTCTGACCATTCGGCAGCAAGCAAAGAGCTCATTCTGCCTCCAAACGATTTGCCAGCCATAAACAGTGGCAATGATGGAAAAGCCTGATGAGCAGCATTGGCTACTTCCATTATAGTTTTAGTAGCCTTTTTGGGTCTATCAGGCATATTTTTACCAGCTTCCATGTAAGGAAACTGATATCTGAGAGATGTGATATTATTGTCTTTAAGCGCTTGCGCCAGAGCCTGCATAAAAGGATGGTGCATTCCGGCTCCGGCACCATGACCAAGAATAATCTGTGCAATAGGTGACTGAGCGTGTGTCCATTCTGCACTTACGGACCCAATTTCTTCACTTATGAATATGGTGGTATTTAAAAGCTGCATAAGGACAAGGTAGGCAATAAAAAAGAGCTGCCAAAATAGCCACTAAAGATAAATGACCTGGCAGCTCCTTCATTAAATATTATTAGTTATTATCTTCATCGTCTCCTTTAAGATCGATGTCAACATCTTTGCTTTCAACTCCAATTTCTTGTTTATCAGCATCAAGCTTAACTTTTACTTTCTCATCTTCTTCAGCTGTAGCATCAGCTTTCACTTCCACCTCTTTAGTCTCGGTATCAGCTGCTTCATTAGTGGTATTGTTACCACAACTCATAACTGCCATAAGGCCTAACGACAACGTGAAAATCTTTAAATACTTCATTTTTGATAATTAGTTTTTGTTTGTGGTTATCAAACACAGAGATGAATAAAAGGTTTTAAAACATTTAAAGTTTTATATAAAATGAAGTCTCTCCATCGGTAGATTTTACAGTAAGATCACCACGATGAGCACGTACAATCTGACGTGACAAACTCAGACCAATCCCTGAGCCCTCCTTTTTGGTGGTGAAGAACGGAACGAAAATATTCTCCATATCTTCAGCTGAAATACCCGGTCCGTTATCTGTGATCTTGATGATAACAGTATCCTGATCCCGAAAGGCTCTAATAATAATCATCGGCTGTTCAGTTTCTCTCAGGGCCTCTTTTGCATTTTTAATGATATTGATTAATACCTGCTCCATAAGTTCGGAATCAAGATATAAGCTAAAATCATCAATTTTTGATTGAACATGGATATGGCTTAAATCTGATTTTAACAATAAAAGAATACCCTCGATAAATGACTTTGAGTTTACAGAAGATAATTGTGGCGGTGGTATATTGGCCAGCTTACTGTATGCATTTACGAAATTAACTAAGCCTTTACTTCGCTTTTCAATAGTGTTGACACCTATTTTAAGATCATTCAAATCCTCTTCATCCAGAGCATTTAAGTCCTTGAGATTTCCATTATCATCGGTGATTAATTGTGTTACCACTGAGGTGAGGGTGGAAATAGGAATAGCACTGTTCTTGATTTCATGTGTGAGTACACGAATCAGCTTTTGCCATGAATCAGCCTCTTGCTCATCTAGTTCCGCCTTAATGTTTTGGAATGACACCAACTTGTGAGGTACTCCTTCCAGCTTGATTTGCTTAGCCGAAATAGAAAGGCTTAAAACCTGGGTATCTAAGGCTAATTTCAAAAGTTCTTTCTCTCCACTGTTCAAGCGCATAACTACCTGAAGAAGAGCTTGATCTATATTGGCTAGCGACTGAACACTTTTCAAATAGGGCGTACCAAATATCTTTTTCCCAGCCTGATTAAGTAGGGTAATCTCATCCGTGTCTTCACGATAGCTGAGCATGGGCACGGTAGAATGCTCTACGATTGCTTTCAGAAAGTGAAAATTGGATTCCTTTTCCGTTCGCAGCTTTTTATATTCTGTGCTTATGGCAGCAAAAGCGTCAGAGAGTTCCAGATCATATTTGTCTTTAATGTGCTTGCTGTAGGTAGTACTAAAATCATTTTGCTTAATACTCACCAGGAAGTTGCTGAGGTCAGCTTTAACACGCTCCATGTATTTGATAGTATTAACCAACAAAATGATAAAAAACAGAAACAGCCAAAAACTTACCAGCCAGAAATAAGTTTGTAGCAATATGTAAAGGCCACTTGCACCCAGTAAAATAAGTACAACTAACCTAATTATTATCTGACTACGGTATGATTGAAATAATCTCATCTGATACGTAAAGCTAACCTAAACAATTATAAAATAGTGGCAAAGCAGTGGGAGATGAGATACATATAACTATACAAATATAATTATTTCTCTTTTTCGTATAATTCATTCTTATAATCTAATAATTAATTTGAATAACCACATAATATCTCTAGTTTAGGCCCAATACTTTGTTGGTTTTAACTAATTGTGCTATGTATCTCACTCAGGACAAACTGCAAATGAGCAGTGTTAACCTGTTGATGATTGATAAGTGGCTTCGTGATGGTAAAATTACGCTGGAAGAGGTGGGTGACATCATGCCGTGCATCTTTCATTTGGATAACGCTGATCTATCCATTCGTTATTTGAATAATTTCGCTAGAGACAAATTAGAGCTCACGTTGGATGAAGCTCGGTACCTTGGTAATGGCTTTTTCGACAAGTTCTATCATAACTCTAGTCAGTTCCTTAAGGACGAATTGAATCGTTTTTATAATAGAAAAGATTTCATTCGTAGCTACCATAATATTATTAAACTTTGGTACCCAAAAGAACGAATCTTTAAGCTGAGTATCATCTCGGCTAAGCGGGCCAGGTATGAAGATGGCATGTATATTATATCTCAGCCTTTAGACCAGGTTCAATATTCTCCTAGAAAAATACAGCGTATAATCGAGGAAGAACGATTCATTCAGGATAAATACGCTTGCTTCAACTCTCTCACCGATCGTGAGAAAGAAATTATGGGCTTATTGGCCTTGGGGCATAACAACCCATCAGTGGCTGACTATCTGTTTATCAGTAGAAAAACTGTAGAACAACACCGCAAAAACATCAATAAAAAGCTAAATATAAATTCGTTTGTATCGCTTTTAAAGTATGCTCAAGCGTTTGATTTGGTTTAATGGCAAAAGGACTATGGAGGGGAAAAATCCCCTCCATTATACCCAAACTTAGGTATTGAAAGTGGCCTATTGATTATCGAATTTCGATAATCAAAAACTAACCCACACAACAATGCCAGAAACTAAACTACCAAAAGCAGAAAAGCATGTGCATGGAATGACCAAGGCTAAGGGATGTTCGCACTTGCGGTTAGGATCATTTTGTAAACTTTTTCCTGACCTAGATACCTGGGCTGACGATTACCACATAAAAACTCCAAAAGAGGCTGAACATGTTGCTGAGCTCTTGGGGGGCGTGAACGGCGTGATGCATGACTCACAATTATCATCCAAAAATAGTACGCTGCCGGCCGCATATACTTTCTTTGCTCAATTTATTGACCATGATGTTACCCTGGATACCACCACACAACTTCACGGAGGAGAGCAACCAAAATCCAAATTAGAAATGGTAAGCTGCCCGGTAAAACATCATGACGATTCTTTACCGAACCTTAGATCAGCTTCACTGGATCTGGATTGCATCTATGGTTTTGGGCCAGAAGCCAGCCCTCATCTGTATGATGATACGCAACATGGCAGAATACTTACCGGTAACGAGTTTAACCCGAACGACCTGGCCAGAACTTCAGCAGGTACTGCTCTAATTGGAGACCCCAGAAATGATGAGAATATTTTTGTATCTCAGCTGCAGCTATTATTTATAAAATTCCACAATAAAAGATTGATAGGAAGAGACTTCGAAGAGGCAAAAACAGATGTCATTTATCACTATCAATATTTAGTATTACATGATTTTCTAAAGCGAATTTGTGACAATGAAGTGTTTGATTATGTGTTAGACGAAATCCAGCATAAACAATATCCTAAGTTCAATATCATTGATCCTCACGGGAAAATATGCATGCCTGTGGAATTTTCAGTAGCAGCATACCGCTTTGGTCATAGTTTGGTTCGTTCACTATATCCTATCAATAAAGATTTTCCTGCTATAGAGCTTTTTGATGAAAGATTTAGCACCACAGGCTTTAGCCACGTGCCGCCAGAATTAACCGTAGACTGGAGGTACCTATTAGATGTTGATAAAAAGCAAAATTATGCCCGTTGCAAAGCCCTTGATCCGTTACTAACAGATGAATTGATCAGGCTACCTAACCCTATCGTAGGGAAATTTGCACCTGAAAATAATAGATCATTGGCTTTTAGAAACCTCTTAAGAGGATATGTTATGCGTTTGCCCTCCGGCCAGAAGGTGGCAAAAGAGCTCAGCGATCATTATCCTATGATAAAGCCCGGAAATCTTAATAATAAGCTGAAATTAGAAGAATTATTCGAAGAGCATTGCTTTGAAAAGAAAGAGGCCAATAATTTAGCCAAGCATACGCCACTGTTCTTTTATATACTGAGAGAGGCTGAAAAGGTTGGGGAAGGAGAGAAGCTAGGTCCGGTAGGATCAGCCATATTACTAGAAGTTTTTGGCTCTATGCTCTTACACTGCAACAGCTTTTTACATGCTAAAGATTGGGAAGTAGATTGCTGCTTAAAATCTATAAAGGATAATTGTGAAAGCCCCAGTGAAGAGGCCAAAGAAGCAACTTTTACTCTAGCGGATGTAGTTCGCTATGTAAACTCATAATAGGAAAGTAAGTTAACCCCACAGTGGGTTAACTACTTTTACTGAATAAACCATGTAGCTCTACATCGATTTTGTTTACAATGCCTGAAAAATCTTCAGGGTTAGCCACATAATCGAGGTTATTTACATCTATTATTAAGAGTTTACCCTCTTTATAGTTTCCAATCCAATCAGTATAATGCTGATTGAGATTCTTTAAGTAATCTAATCTGATAGCGTTCTCATAGTCACGACCACGCTTTTCTATCTGACTTACCAACTTAGGAATGTCAGCCTTCAGATATATCATTAGATCAGGAGCCTGCACGTGCTCCAGCATAGAATGAAACAGGTTTAAATAGCTGTTATAGTCCCGGTCATTAAGGTACTCTGATTTATACAGGTTATTCGCAAAAATGTAGGCGTCCTCATAGATGGTTCTATCCTGTATAGTAGTAGTAGAACTTTGACGAATGCGCTTAATTTGGTTAAACCTGCTATTGAGAAAGTAAATCTGTAAATGAAAAGACCATCTTTTCATATCCTCATAAAAATCCTGCAGATAAGGATTATCATCCACTGATTCCAGTTCAGCATGCCATTTATAATGTTTGGCTAACATCTTTGCTAAGGTCGTCTTTCCACATCCAATATTTCCGCAAATAGCAACGTGCATAATTCTTCTACTTTTTTGAGCTGCAAAAATACACAACCTCTGCGAACTTAAAACTGAAATAAAAAAAAGAGGTTGCCACCTCTGGCAACCTCTTCGAATAACCTTAATTAACTTTTACTATATGAAGAGTTTTTTACTATGGCACAAATGTAAAGCGCTTCCATCTTGCATTCAGAATTCGCTGATTAAGTGTTTTTTATATGTGTATTCAAACCTTAATAATCAGATAATCTCCAATCGTTTCATCATGAGAGGTTAATAAATAAATTATCCCGTGCTAAAATCGGTGAACCTGTAGAAATAGCATATGACTAATACAAAGTGCGTGTTACACAAAAATGAATAGTCTTATTTCTTATTATTTTATAAATTGGGCGCTTTAATTTTTTAAATCATGATGAATAGATATTTGATCTTATTTTTTTTCACTTTTTGTATAAGCCATCTGCAAGCACAAGAAGTAAAGGTGAAGGCAGGCCCACCATATAGAGTAATTGACGCCTCACACAAACTATACTTCCATGAAAGAGGTGAAGTAATGACCGTAAAAGTGGCTGATAGATTAATTTACATTCAGCGTTTTGATGCCAACATGAAATTCAAGACGCAAAGAGAATATAAGGATTTACCAAAAAATGCAGCGATAGAACGGATTGCCGAACACAACGGTAGCTACTACCTCTTTTATTCGCTATGGAACAGGAGTAGGGCGGAAGAAGAGCTTTATTACCGTGAAATACATTTCTCTGATGGCACCATGGATAAGGAAGCCAAAAAGCTTTTATCTGCAAAAGGAAAAATAAGCGGCACAGCTGTAGGACATGGTTTTAGGCTTATTGTTCAAAATAAATTCGACTTCCTTTATTCTCATGATCAGGCGAAATTGCTGATACAATACAGAAAGGTACCTGAATTTAAAAGTGACAAAAAGAGTCATGATATTATAGGAATGCACGTTTTTGGTCGATATTTCGATCCCATTTGGAATAGAGAAGTAGAAATGCCATATACTGAGAAGATGATGAACAACTTGGACTACTCAGTGGATACAGATGGTAACGCTTACGTACTGGCTATGGTTTATAATGATAAAACCACGGATAGCAAATGGTCAAATGAGGGCTCACCAAACTATCATGTGGAGTTATTAAGCACCAATGGAAAGAGTAAAGAAATTAAAACAACCTCAGTTACTCTACAAGACAAGTTCATCAATTCACTTTCACTTTTTGAGAGTTCTCCAGATTATATGATTTGTGCAGGTTTTTACAACGATGGTAAAAGAGTACGAGATACAGATGGTATTTTCGCTTGTAAAATCAACAAAGCAGGAGAGGTTTATGATAAGAGCACTATTGAAGTGCCATTAGAATTGATCAATCAGAATGCATCCAAACGAGCGGTTAGGAAGAACACTATCAAGGAAACAGAGAAAGAGGATGAAACGGCTGTAATACCAAATTTATATTTCGACTATGCAAATGCTCAGGCTGATGGTAGCATTGTTTTGGTTGGGGAACAGTTTGACATAAAGACTTACACCAGCTATGTAAATGGTAGAAGTAGCTCCAGAACGGTATTAAATTATGGAGACATAATGGTTGTAAAGATTTCTCCGGAAGGAAAGCTCGGCTGGATTAAAAAAGTACCCAAAAGGCAAGCGGGCACAAATCAGGTAGGAAGCATGTCATATTCATATTTCCATGGAGGCACCAACCACCACTTTATATTCCTGGACACTGACGCCAATAAGGATCTAACTGATGATAAAGTGCCTGCAGTTTCCGGTAATGGGGGCACAGGACTTTTCACAGATTATGTAATAGATGACACTACAGGTGAGATGAAGCGCCTAAACCTATTCCATACTGACAATGCAGACAACCTAAGAGCTTACCAATTGACCCCTACAAGAGCAGTTCAAACTGCTGATAATGAATTCATTGTAGAAGTGTATAAAAAGAAGAAGGAGGATGTTCTTCTGAAAGTGGAAATAAAATAAATTAAAACCCCAAGCTGGATAAATATCAGCTTGGGGTTTTAATTTTATGCTGCTGGTCCTTCCAGTGCCCTGTCCAATTCCGAAATCAATTTCTCTCCACTACTAGGCCTTTGGGCATCAGTAGAGAAGATCTTTCCTTCTATATCAATTATAATATAACGGGGAATTCCTCTCACCTTGAATGCCTTGGTTATATTTGAATTAAAGTTACCAGAATCGTTCACCTGCATACCTTTAAAATCAGGATGCTCTTCCAGGTATTTAAGCCATTTCTCCTTGTTTTCATCCACCGATATATATAGAAATACAATGTCATTATTTTCTTTATAGTGGTCCTTAATCTTCTTAGCATGAGGCATTTCGCCAAGACACGGACCGCACCAGGTGGCCCAAATATCGATGTAAACCACTTTTCCCTTTAAATCAGATAAATGGAAAACCGTTCCATCAGGATCCATTGCCTCCACATCGGGGGCAGGTTGGCCATTAGATATGGCATACCAATCTCTATATTCATCTTTTAGCGTTTCATTATAATCGGAATCAGGGTATCTCTCATAGTAGTTAGTGAGAAAAGGCTCTAGCTCAGCTACGTTGCCTTCATTTAAATAGGACAAATAACCTTGAGCTAGCAATTGCTGAGCAAACCGTTTGGATATATCCAAGCTGTCTATCACATGTTTGTAATGAGTAATTCTGTTTACAGTATTAGCTGTATCTGCCTTCCAGGCCTTGCTTCTTGCTAGATACATCAAATCCATTGCATAATCACTGTTACCATCACCAATGGAAGCATTATCAAATACGTCTAGCTCCATTTGCACAGCCGCAGCTGAATCTCTCTGTATATCTATATTTCTGTAATTTTTTAAATAGCCAAAGAAACTGGCTTCAAAATAGTGCTTTTCCCTTATCATTTGAGCTTTCAGATACCGATTAAATGCCTCCGAGAAATGTGGCTTCACGCTATCTATTAGCGCCTGGCTTTCACCAAACCTACGATCATACTCGCTGACTACCTGAGCACTATCAAAATCTGTAAAATCGCCATAATTAATTAGACTTCGCAATTTTAAAAACACTTTAAATTTATCGCTGCCTCTGCCTGAGACTACTTCGATAGGTGTTTCGTGCTTATTGTCGGTTTCAAAATAAATGCTATCACCAGGCTCCACAAATATCTTATTAAAATCAAAACCACTGTTAAGCACAATTTCCTTTCCCTCAGACAGTGGTATCGTAACAGCAAAATTACCCAGCGTATCAGAGAAGACAGTATCTAAGCTTATGGGGGTGTTATAACTTAACTCTTTACCATAATCACGAACATCAATCAGAACAGAGTCTTCAGCTCCAACATACTGACCGCTAATGTAAGCTACTGTAGGTTTTGTTTTTTCAGTCCGGCAGGCAGCAAAAACACTGGCTGCCAATAATAAAAAGAGGTAGGAGGTTGATCTTTTCATACATTAACTAATTAATTAGTTAATCAAGGTAGAATTATTTTTAATCATATCAAAATTATATGATTATTACGTTTTGCTCTGATTAGATATCTGCCATAATCAAGGAAAATTAATCTAATCTACTCCGCCAAAACTGATCATCGAACTTACGCGGAAAGGGGATAGCCGTATGCTTGTCTCTCCAGGGAGCCAGCTCATACCAGGTATTAAATCCTGCCGCTGTAAAAATCCGTTCGGCTCTGGAAAACCATTCTATTGGATCAGCTTGCTGAATCACTTCCACATCATCTCTTTGCAACGGCTGGTCTGTGAGCACCACTATTCTAGGATGACTCTTTTCCAACGAAGCCAGATCATGAGCATAATCTATCAACACCTCAACTTCAGACAGTAAAGACGTATGGCACACCACCCAAATTGAATCACATAACTCACTACTAGATAAATAGTTATGAAAGCTAAACTCAAGTATAGTTTTAACATCCTCCATCTCGTACGAAAACTCCTTTAGCCAAACATCATGATCCGGCTCCAGCTCTTCAAATATATAGCTACTTTTATAATGCAAAGGAGCACTAATGAGGGGCTGATAGACTTCCCACTTTAATCTACGGCATAGCAGATACACATTACAGTGTCCAACTAGCGACATATCTAGCTCACCCAGCATTCCTGCAGGAAAAGTATCAATATAAAAATCAGTGATTTTGTGCTCTTTTAGCTGTAGCTGAAACCATGGCTTGAGCATGGCCTTTGTGAAAGGAAGAGCAGGATCGAAGTAAATGACCTGCTCTCTATCGAACATATCAAAGGCAATTTTATTATTGGTAAAAACGATAATAGATGCATCTGGAAGCCACTTTTCGCTAAATTTCTTTACTCGGGTTAAGTGACCGAAACCTCCACTAAAAGCGTAAAAGCCGATCATTTACCAATATTCACCAGCTCAGTACAAATAATGTATTTTTCTAAAGGCTTCATATCAGGAATCATCAGAACAGCGGGAGCCATGGTATTCTTAAAACCTCGAAGGGAGTAATCCTCCACCTCCAGAAAATCAGAATTGGGATCAAAGCGCATAGAGTTGATCTCACTATCACTCTTCTTTAATTTTATTCTATTGCCATCATAGATTCTGATATCAAAGGCATTGTTCATTTCTTCATTATTGGCAATACTGATCTTATCTTCCTTTATCTTCACTTTCCACAAAAGCTCCTCATTGCTATCTCTCAATTTAAAGCTTTCTCTATCCTTATACTTCACAGCATATCGGAAATTGTCGTTATTGTCGTAATACTTCCTCTTGTCATCTCTTTTAAGATCGCCCACTAGCGTTTCATCACCTACATGTAGTACCAGGTCTTTTCCGTTGATAATGATCTCAGCCAGTGAAATATTCTTCTGATTATTGATATAGTAATAGTCACCAGCATCCAGAGGCTCTTTCTCTTGAGGATATTCTATTGGCTCTACGTAATCTACCTGAGTCTCTCTATTATGGCCTCCAGAACAGGCTGCCATAAATAGGCTAGAACTCAATAAACTATAGCATAAGGTTTTTATAAGCATTGATTTCATCTTCAAGAGTATATTTGGTGTTAATTGTATTTTTAAGTTTTCCACCCATTTCAGTTCTTTCTCCCTTATTCATTGAGAAGAATTGATACAGGGCTTTTTTACATGCATCATCATTGCCAGCCTCGAATAACAGACCATCGGTGCCATCACTAATTACATCAGCCATCCCATCTACATCAGAGGCTATTACCGGCACTCCTAATGCACCTGCTTCAAGTAATACATTAGGCATTCCATCATAATAGGAGGGAATTACCATAGCATCGCAGCACAAATAATATTTCATAAGCTCATACCTATCATGGAATGGCAATATGGTATAGCTGCAGCCTACCTGCTCAAGCAAGTCAGTTAAATGCTCCTCGGTTTCGCCTATCAAGAGCAAGTGTGTGGTTTCAACCCAACTGGTTCTTCTCAATGCTTCAAGAAAGAAGTCCAGCCCTTTTTTTGCTTTTAATTGACCAAACAATCCCAGCACCGTCTTTCCATTAGAGTTTGAAGCCTTCCAATCATTAGCAAACTTCAATTCGCTGTCGGTAGCCCGCCATTCCTCCATATTAATGCTGTTAGGAACAAAGTGAACGTTATCAACCTTTAGCCACTTCTGAATCTTAAACACCTTGTCAGTGCTTACTGCACATATTTGTGATGAAGCCTCCAAAACATCCTGGAGAATCCCTCTTTTTCTTGGTGTGAAAATCCCGGCATCCAAATCATTTCCCCTAATTAGAGTAATCAGCTTTACACCAAGCCATTGACTAAACACGGGAGCCCCAATCATAGATAAATAGCCGCCAAAGCAGACTATTGAGTCTATTCCTCCAATAGTTTTAATATGATTCCAGGTGATGTTCAGCACATGAGCTTCGTTATTAACATAGGGTATAGCAGTATATCCACCATTCTGCTGCTGTTGCCTTCTTATCTTGACCTCCTTATTCACAAAATGGATGATCTCAATCTGCACTCCAGCTCTTCTTAATCCATCAACTATTCTATCACAAGACTGAGCCATTCCACCTCTTTGGGGCGGATAGTTGTCAGTCAACCATAAAATCACAGACATACATTAGCTATCAAAGGCAGTAACAGAATCATCATCTAACACATAATCACCGGTTTCTGTATAGTCAAAGCCATCATAATCATAATCGTCAAAATCAGAACCATACCACAAATAGGGCATAGCCATCATTATTGCACCATCTTCCACATCATCAACATCATCTCGCTCAGACCTTTCCAGCCTTGTAGTTTTTCCTTCGTCGTAGATTGGGTTTAGCGGCTGGAACAGACTATATATTTTCTGCATGGTATCCAGAAACACCGCCACTTTAAGCACATTTCCTTTACCCACTGTTTTTATCTTCACCTTGGCCTTAGCAAGGTAATGGCCATTATGATCCATTACGGTAATACCACCTGCAGGCTCTTTCTTTAATTGATACTCAGACTTGGGCAGTGACAGCTTCACGAAGCAATAGTGTACAAACTTGGTCTTGGTCTTTATCTTGGTTTTACCACTGGCAGATCTCTTAGTCCACCTAAAATCTTTGATATCGTCGGCAACCACGAACTCAAGCGCAGCATTATCCGCCATGGTAAGTCTGGCCACTATGTATTTGGGTGAGTATAATTTCATATCTCTGCCTCGGACGTTTGACTTTACCGGTGTAAGCACCGTTCTGGGTATTCTAAAATCAAGGTTAGCCGATAACTTGGCTTCACCACCTACTTTCGCCCTTAGGATGTTAAGCACTGGTATAAAGAATAGACGCAGATAGTTATTTACATCACGCTTCTTCAGCTGCTTCCGGTAAACCAATAGAACAATGCCTGATGCTAAAAAGATACCAATTGGAATCAATGCATACACTTCCAGAAAAGGTAAACTAAAAAGAGACAGGAAAGTCAGTACGAAGCACACTATGGCAGCTTTCAGAAAGGAGCTTATAGTATCATCATTTCTTTTATCAAACTTAGATACCTTGGTAAGCAGCGCCAGCCACTTATCAATTTTCATGGTGGTGCTCACCACTTTTTCATCTATAAACTGCTGCTGAACAGGTGATAAATGCTTGTATTTTTCTGAATATTTATTGTCGGTCACGGGCTGATTTAATTTTGAAAAGCAAGATATAAAATATTATCTGAAACCAAACTTGGATGAATTTCAAATTAAAAAGTAAGTTTAAAAATATTGTCGTAAATCACTGACAATCTTTTACTTATATCTTCCCAAGTATAATTACTAATAAATTTAGCATAAGCATTCTGGGCTAATTTCTCTCTGAAATCAGGGTAGTCAGCAAGCAATCTTATACATCTGGCTACATCAGCTGGTCTGCCAGGCCGGCATAATTTCACCTCCTCATCTGGCGTGAGTATTTCTCGTATCACTGGCAGATCAGAAGCAATTATTGGGGTTTTGCAGGCCATGCTTTCAAAGATCTTCAATGGCGAGCAACCTTGCTCCAAATTACGCTCACACTCGGTAAGGGGAGCCACTGTACACATGGCGTGCTGGATGATCCTATGCAAATCATTCTTATGCAATTGATATCGCCAAATGATTTGATCTTCCAACCCAAGCCTTCCTATCAACTTGTAAAAAGGACGGCTGAACTTAGGCTTATGCGATGAACAAATCACCAGTTTTATCTCTGGCTTATCTTGAAGATATTGCATGGCTTTCACTAGCACATCTACACCTTGCCAGGGCTGAAGCGCACCAAAATAAACAATGTACTGATCCGGCATATCATCTGGCCTACTGTAAGCAGGTATAAGATCAGCGCCATTGGGCAGCACATGAATCTTATCTTCCAAAACATGCCTTTTAAGCAAGTGCTGCTTTATGGTTTGTGAAGGACAAACTATCAGCTGACTTTTTTGAAGACATTCATCCTCTAGTCTGACAATTTTCTCAATAGTATCATTTCCTATATATGGGTATCGGTTAACCAGCTCAATAGAAGGCAAACCGTTCACCTCAAACACGCTGGTAATATGAGCTCGTTCTAATATCGGCTTGCCACTCCAAACATCTCGAAAGTGACCTATCTGAAGACTAAGCTGATTGTCCAAAACGCCATCCAGCCACTCGGAATATTTCAGGGCACGCTTTAAGTAATTAGGCTCTTGTATCGGGCATTCCAGATGATCAAGATGCTCGGGAAACCTTTTATCGGTATGCTTTTGTAGACTCACCAGTAATGTGTCCGGGAATTTGCCTGCTAGTTGTTCTGTGACCTTTTCAATATGTATGGCCGAGCCCTTATAAGAAGGGTAAGGATCAAAGGTGGCGAATATCGATTTATAGTTGTGCTTCAAACTCAATATAACTATGGTAGCTGAAGTCTCAATTTTAATAAAATCATGTCACTTTTATAAACCTCATATCAGAAAAGGTTTTCGAGATATAATTATTCTCTATTAGGCTATAGTTTTTTTAAATTAACAATACTGGACTCAAGGTCATTAATTGAGTAATTTAAGGTGATAGATGATTCGACAATCGAACTTATAATATTGAAATACAAACTTAATTATTAAACCTCCACTTTATGGACAGCTATGAAAACAAAAACGGCGCCGGTGAAAGCCCGGTGTGGGATACCAATGACACCAGCAGATGCCCCTTTTTAAATGGTGGCCTACATTACACCGCTGGCGGTGGTACCAAAAACCGTGACTGGTGGCCAAACCAGCTCAACCTTCAAATCCTTCACCAGAACTCTCATTTATCCAACCCTATGGATGAAGGATTTAATTACGCAGAAGCTTTCAAAAGCCTGAACCTTTCGGCTGTAAAGAAAGATTTAACTGATCTAATGACAGACTCCCAGGAATGGTGGCCGGCTGATTATGGCCATTATGGTCCTTTCTTCATAAGAATGGCTTGGCACAGCGCAGGAACCTATCGTATCTCTGATGGCAGAGGTGGTGCCTCTTCAGGAAGCCAAAGATTTGCTCCATTAAATAGCTGGCCAGATAACGCCAACCTGGATAAAGCCAGACTTTTATTATGGCCTGTTAAGCAAAAATATGGCAATAAAATCTCTTGGGCCGATCTTATGGTATTAGCCGGTAACGTAGCCCTTGAATCTATGGGTTTTGAGACATTTGGATTTGCAGGTGGTCGTGAAGATGTATGGGAGCCTGAAGATGACATTTACTGGGGAGCTGAAACGGAATGGCTTGGCAACAAAGAACGCTATGAAGAAGATAAGCTGGAGAATCCGTTAGCTGCCTCTCATATGGGACTCATCTATGTGAACCCGGAAGGGCCGAATGGAAATCCTGATCCCGCAGCGGCAGCAGAACATATAAGAGAAACCTTTGGCCGTATGGCAATGAATGATGAAGAAACTGTTGCTCTTATTGCTGGAGGTCATACTTTCGGAAAAACGCACGGCGCAGCTGATCCTGGTGAATTTGTAGGCTTAGAGCCAGCCGGTGCCAGTATTGAAGAAATGGGCTTAGGCTGGAAAAACACTTTCAACTCAGGTCATAGCGAAAACACCATTACTAGTGGGTTAGAAGGGGCATGGACTACCACACCTACCAAATGGAGTAATAACTTCTTCGAGAACCTTTTTGGTTACGAATGGGAACTTACCAAAAGCCCAGCTGGTGCACACCAATGGAAACCTAAAGATGGAGCAGGAGCGGGGCTGGTACCTGATGCTCATGATCCTTCTAAAAAGCATGCACCTTTTATGCTTACCACAGACTTATCGCTTAAGGTGGATCCTGCCTATGAAAAGATTTCCAGAAGATTCTTCGAAAATCCTGATGAGTTTGCTGATGCTTTCGCGAAGGCATGGTACAAGCTTACACACAGAGACATGGGACCTTTGTCTAGATATTTAGGCCCTGAGGTTCCTTCCGAAGAACTTCTATGGCAAGATCCGCTTCCTGAAGCCGATTACGACACTATTGATCATAAGGATATTGCTGATCTAAAGGCCAAGATTTTAGACTCAGGTCTTTCGGTATCAGAATTGGTTTCTACTGCGTGGGCTTCTGCTTCCACTTATCGTCAGTCAGATAAGCGTGGTGGGGCTAATGGTGGTAGAATTAGATTGGCGCCTATGAAGGATTGGGAAGCTAACAATCCTGAGCAACTGGCTAAGGTGCTAAAAGCCTATGAAAGTATACAAGAATCATTTAATAGCCAGGGTGGAAGTAAAAAGGTATCTATAGCTGACTTGATCGTGCTTGGAGGTGGTGCGGCCATAGAGAAAGCAGCCAAAGCTGCCGGACACGATTTAACCGTTCCATTTACCCCAGGTAGAACCGATGCTAGTCAGGAGCAGACAGATATAGAGTCATTCTCTATATTAGAGCCTAACGCTGATGGTTTTAGAAACTTCTTTAGAAATCAAGATCACATCTCTGCCTCTGCTGAGGAAATGCTTATAGATCGTGCACAGCTCATGAATCTTACTGCACCTGAAATGACTGTACTAGTAGGTGGGTTAAGGTCATTAGGAGCTAATTATAATGGCTCTAAGCTGGGAATATTCACTGATAAGCCAGGTACTCTTAGCAATGATTACTTCGTGAATCTTCTGGATATGAGAACCACATGGAAAAAAGTCTCTGATGATGAATTAGAGTTTGAAGGTACAGATAGAGTATCTGGAAGTACCAAGTGGACTGGTTCAAGAGTAGATCTAATTTTTGGTTCTAACTCTGAGTTAAGAGCCATTTCTGAGGTATATGCCTGCAGCGACAGTAAGCAGAAGTTTGTTACTGACTTTGTAAACGCATGGACCAAAGTTATGAATGCAGACAGATTTGATGTAAAATAAATTCTTTTATAATCAGGTTAATTAGTAGAAAGGCATCCTGTATTCAGGATGCTTTTTTTTATGTCACACTCTTTAACCATCACCAGTGAAATCATCTCAAAATAATCCTCTTATATAGTGATTGATGATGCCTTCTTTGAACAATTCTCAACAGTTTGTTGAAAATCTGAGACTTATTTTTCTCAAAAATATGCTATACGTCGGGTTACTAATATGGCCTGGTTGTTGATTAATAGATGTTAGAAATAAAAAATTAACGATCATGGACATCAATGATATATACAGACAACAAGCTACAGAGCTAAGTGATT
This sequence comes from Fulvivirga ligni, assembly GCF_021389935.1. NCBI lineage: Bacteria > Pseudomonadati > Bacteroidota > Cytophagia > Cytophagales > Fulvivirgaceae > Fulvivirga > Fulvivirga ligni. The sequence continues at coordinate 3,898,211 of NZ_CP089979.1, read as the reverse complement.
TTGTGAAGAAAAGAGTCTTTGTTAAATCATTAAGACCAACAGAAGAGAACTCAACTAGTTTCTCAGGAACCCCAGGAGTAAACGTACTTCATAACGATTATGGGCACAACCCTATGAGTTATGAGTATATCAATAAGTAATACAGAAATACAGTTATAAGCCGTATTTTTGCATTTTACGATATAACGTACTACGGCCAAAACCTAAAGTTTTGGCCGCTTTAGTTAAATTGCCTTTGTGTTTTTCCACCGCCTGAATAATTGTCTGCCTCTCTACATCTTCCACATTAAGAGATTCAGGTTTTGAAACATTTACCAAACTTTTCTTAGTAATGAAATCATCTGCAGATAGCTCTGTACCTGATGACATAATCACAGCTCTTTCGGTGGCGTGCTGTAGTTCACGCACATTACCCGGCCATGAATATTGTTCTAATTTATTTACCTGAGAAGCATTGATGGTCAGTGATCCTTTATCATACTTTTTGCCATATAGCGCCAGAAAATGCTTTACCAATAATCCTATATCTCCCTTTCTTTCCCTTAAGGCTGGCACTGATATTTCAATGGTATTAATACGATACACAAGATCTTCCCTAAAGGATTCTTGATTAACCATCGCGCTGATATCTTTATTAGTGGCCGATATGAGGCGTATATCAATAGGAGTAGGCTTTGAAGATCCTACACGCAGTACTTGTCTGTTTTGCAATACAGACAAAAGCTTAGCCTGGTGCGCTAAAGATATATTACCAATCTCATCCAGAAACAAAGAGCCTCCGCTGGCTATTTCGAATCTACCTGACTTATCTGTCTTTGCGTCTGTAAAGGCTCCTTTTACATGCCCAAACAACTCAGATTCAAACAAGCTGCCGGTAAGAGAACCTAAATCAACTTTCACGAACTCTTCTGATTTTCTTTTGGATAAATCATGAATCGCCCTGGCTACCAATTCTTTACCGGTACCATTTTCACCAAGAATAAGTACATTGGCATCAGTAGCCGCCACTTTCCTGATGGTTTCGAAAACTTCTTTAATGGCCTCAGATTCACCAATCATTTCCCCTAGATGACTTGTGAGATCAGAATGAAGTATTTTGTTAGATTCCTTCAGGCGCACTACCTTCTTCTCAGAGTTCATCAGTTGATAGACAGTATTCACTGTAGCTATCAATTTTTCCTTTTCCCAAGGCTTAACCAAAAAATCAGTAGCCCCTTCTTTCATACACTCTACCGCCAGCTGAATATCACCATAGGCCGTATTCATGATTACTTTTATCTCAGGGTCTATAGACTTAATTTGTCTTAGCCAGTACAAGCCTTCATTACCAGTAGTTGCACCCACCTTATAATTCATATCCAGGATAATGATATCTATGTGCTCTTTCCTGAGTACTGACTCCAGATTTTTGGGACTGCTTTCGGTAATGACTTTCTGATAAAACGGCCTTAAAATCATTCGGGCCGTTATTAAAACATCCTCATCATCATCTATAATTAAAATCGTGGCTTTATTTTTCATTACCTTAACCTCAATATTGAGCCATAAATCTAAAAACTGTATCAGGTTGACACAAACAAACCGTATCATTCTGATACAATATATCAAATTATTAGAAGTGCAATCAAGTTAAATAACTGAAAATCAATAAGTTAAATTCATGGCACATGTGTGGCTAATAAATAAGAAAAGGTCGAACAGTTATGTTAAAGAACTACATCAAAATAGCATTCAGAAGTATAGTTAAACAGAAGACATTTTCCTTAATCAATATTATTGGTTTGGCATTTGGACTTACTTGTGCCATTCTCATCTCATTATGGGTCAGAGATGAATTAGCCTATGATCAATTCCATGAGAAAGGGGACAGGCTATTCTTAACTGTATCAGAAATTAAAATAGGGGATGAAACCTCTTATTGGAAGGCAGTGCCATTTGCCCTAGGTCCGGTCTTATCCGAGCAAATAAATGACATAGAACAGACCTGCCGTAAATCATCGGCCGTAGCGCGGTTATTCAGCTATGAGGATAAAAAGATAAAGCCAAAAGGGATCTATGTAGATTCAACCTTTCTGGATCTTCTATCTTTCCCTCTTATAGAAGGTGATAAAAACACGGCATTGGATGAGCCTCGTAGTGTAGTTTTAACAAAATCATATGCTAAAGCGCTTTTTGGAGATGCATCCGCCATAAATAAAATGGTAGAACTGGCAGAGGGTGAAAGCACCATTCAATACAAAGTTACAGGTGTACTGGAAACCATTCCTCAACAAAGCTCTTTCGACTTCGACTTTCTTATTCCCTTTGAACCTGTCAACGAGTATGCTGACAATGATTGGTATAACTATGATCAGTCTTTAATAGTCTTATTGAGGAAGGATGCCGAGCAAGCTAAAGTGGATAAAGAAATCAGAGAATTTCTAAAAAACTATCAGCTTGAATATGGTGATGAATACGGTCGCCTGCATCTTTTCCCATTGGCTGACCTTCACTTAAGATCTGAAATCAGTGATGGTTTGCAAAATGCCACCGGAAGGATAGAATATGTAAGAATGTTCTCCATAGTGGCTTTAGTGATAATACTCATTGCCATCATGAACTTCATGAATCTTGCTACTGCCAAATCTGGTTTAAGAGCCAAAGAGGTTGGGATTAGGAAAACTTCTGGTGCTAAACGCAGTATGCTGATATTTCAATTTATAAGCGAATCTGTTCTACTTACCACTATCAGCACTATTCTGGCAGTAACATTAGCAGATGTATCGTTACCGTTCTTTAACCAGCTGGTGAGCAAGCAATTAACCATTCCGTATAGCGATCCTCTATTTATATCCTGCGTTGTAGGGCTTAGCCTTTTTGTAGGTATCATTGCCGGCAGTTATCCCGCTTTCTACATCTCCGCCTTTCAACCCATTACTATTCTAAAAGGGGCAAACCATAAGTCTAGTTCCTTTGGTGGCATTAGACGTATGTTGGTGGTGCTGCAGTTTGCATTATCCATCATATTAATCAGTAGCACCATCATCATCTACCAGCAGATACAATATGTGATGCAGAAAGATTTAGGCATAGCCAGCAATAACTTAATCGAACAACCTCTGTACAAGGCCACTTTTCACAAAGAGAGTTATTTGGATGAGGTGAGGTCGCTGGCAGGTGTGGCTGCCGCAACCTCTACAGATCAAAACCCTACACACATAACCAGTGCATCATGGGGTGTAAGTTGGCCAGGGAAACCAGATAAAGATTCACAGTTTCATGTGGTGCAAACTGATGAGAACTTTATAGAAGCCTTTAACTTACAATTAATCGAAGGTAAAAACTTCACCTCTAATCCTGAAGACAGCACCATTCAATATATCGTAAACGAGGCGGCCATAAGAGAAATGGGACTAACCGATCCCATAGGCCAGGAAATAACCGTTTGGGACGATAAAGCACCCATAGTGGGCATCATAAAAGACTTTCATCATCAAAGCCTTTTCAGCAAAATTGAACCGGTGATTCTACGATTAAAAAGAGACTACACCTATTTAGGCTACATAAGATTAACCGGAGAGGATATACCTGGCACCTTAGAAAGCATTAAGACCATTTTTGAAAAATACGACCAATCATATCCTTTTACGTATTCGTTTTTAGATGACGAGTTGGCTAAAAATTATAACGAAGTAGCCACCGCAGGAAAACTGGCCAACATATTTTCTTTAGCCGCAATTTTGATTTCATGTTTGGGGCTTTTCGGTCTCACTGCATATATGACGGAACAGCGTACCAAAGAGACAGGCATCAGAAAAGTATTCGGAGCTTCGGTATTGAGTCTTACTTCTATGTTTTCCACAGATTTCCTAAAGCTGGTCATTATATCCTTTATTATAGCCATCCCAGTGGCATACTACTTCATTCAACGATGGCTGGAGGAGTTTGCCTACCGTATAGAGTTAAGTGCAACTCCCTTTATCATAGCAGGTCTCAGTGCTATGCTCATAGCGCTACTCACCGTGAGTTACAATACCATAAAAGCAGCCATAGCTAATCCAATTGATTCACTTAGACAGGAGTAATTATGCTAAAGAACTACTTAAAAATAGGACTGAGGAATATGCTTAAAGGCAAGGCATTTTCCATCATCAATATTCTGGGGTTGGCTGTGGGTATGGCTGCCTTCTTATTGATCATTCAGTATGTGAGGTATGAAAAGAGCTATGAGAATTTCCATGTGAATGCTGATAACATTTATCGTGTTACTGTAGATCTGTATGATGGAGATGAATATGTCACTACTGACTGTGAGACATACGGACCATTAGGACCATTATTAAAGGACAAGTGGCCAGAGGTACAGGATTATGTGAGGATGTTCTATTATGATGCCATAGAAGTAAAATCAGGCCAGGATAAGTTTTATGAAAGTCGGGTATATTTTACCGATCCCTCAGTGTTTGACATATTCTCGTATGAGATGCTAAAAGGCAATAAAAACGAAGCCTTGAATAAGCCTTTTCAAGTGGTGATTACCAGCTCTATAGCTCAAAAATACTTTGGAACTGATGATGTTCTTGGCAAATCTATGAACATTGATGGCCAGGAATATAGGGTTTCCGGGCTCATGGCCGATGTTCCGCCTAACACCCATCTCAAATTCGATATCTTACTTTCACACAGCACTTTACCCCAACTTTGGGATTGGTATGAGAAGTTCCAGTGGCAGGGTAATAATGAATACACTTATCTACTCATGCAGCCAGGCACCGACCTGGAGGCCTTTAATCAAAAACTGGGGAAAGTGGCGGATGAATTGGAAAAAGTAGAAGATGAGAAATTCACAGCAGGCCTTATTAAAGATATTCATTTATACTCTCATAGAACATTTGAGCCCGAAGCCACCGGTGGGGCAGAAACAGTATTCTTTTTGCTTATCATCGCCTTTTTCATCATCGCCATAGCCTGGGTCAATTATATCAACTTATCCACCTCAAGGGCGATAAGCAGAGCACGCGAAGTAGGAGTGAGGAAGGTCTTAGGGTCTGCCAAGTCACAGCTGGTATTTCAATTTCTCTTCGAATCTGTTCTGGTGAACCTATTTGCCGTGATTATAGCTTTCACCATGTTGCAAATAGCACTTCCTTACTTCAGAGATATTTCCGGACAGCCTATCGCTCTAAATATATTATCTGATTATCAATTTTGGCTAATGTTGTTTGGCATGTTCATTATCGGCAGCCTGTTGTCAGGAATATATCCGGCCATGGTGCTATCAGGCTTTCGTCCGGTTTCAGTGTTAAAAGGAACCTTGAGAAATTCGAGTCATGGGCAGTGGCTGAGAAAAGCCTTGGTAGTATTTCAATTTGGCTCAACCATTTTTCTGATAATAGGGACCAGCGTAGTGTACTTGCAGATTAATCATCTGAGAAGCAAGGATCTGGGTATGGATCTAAGTCATACACTTACTGTTAGAACACCTGAATTACTTATCAGTGACTCTTTGTATAATGTAAAGCTGCAAAACGCCAGAGATCAACTCTTGAATTATCCTAATATTCAGAGTATCGCGTTCTCAGAATCGGTGCCAGGTATTAGTTTACATGAGCTTAGTACTACCACTGGTATAAAGTGGGTAGGTAATAAAACCAAAGAAGGTAATGGATTTAATTACTACATCGTAAGGTCTAATGAAGACTATATCCCAACACTGGGCATGGAAATGGTGAGCGGTCGTAACTTTGATAAAGCAACAGTATATGGCGGCCAAATATTAATTAATGAAAAGGCCGCTGAAATCTTAGGTTTTGAATCGCCAGAGGCGGCCATTGGAGAAAAAATTACTTACTACTGGCATAATGAGCCTTCTACCATCATAGGCGTGACCAAAAATTATCATCAACGATCTCCAAAAGAAAGCATGTTACCCATGCTATTCCCTTATCGGCCTGTAGAAGGTTTCATGACATTAAAGGTGAGTGGCAATGATATTAGAGGAACATTAAGCACCATTGAAGATACGTGGAACGCATTATTTCCAGAAAGTGTATTTGACTACTTCTTTTTGGATCAGAACTATGACCAACAATATAAAGCAGATACTCAGTTTGGCGCTGTAGTGACTCTGTTTGCATGCCTGGCCATTTTTATAGCTTGCCTGGGGTTATTCGGTCTTTCATCATTCACTATAACTCAGCGCACTAAAGAAGTAGGCATTAGAAAGGTGTTGGGTGCCTCGGTGGCTCAGATCGTTACCTTATTATCAAAAGGTATCATCATTCTGATAATAGTGGCCGACGTGGTGGCTATTCCAATAGCTTATCTGGTTTTGAGCGAATGGCTGGCTGGTTATGTCACTCACATAAATCTATCATGGTGGCTTTTCGTTATTCCACTGTTTTTTGTGGTCGCACTGGCTATGTTCACAGTTGGATTTAACACCATAAGAGCTGCCATTGCTAATCCTGTAGACTCTCTAAAACAAGAATGATGACGCGTGACCAATGAAAGTTCACTAAATTACTTAACTCAAGTTAACTTTCATTTAATTAATTGATTTACAGTATTTTAAAATATAATATTTAAATTAAAATCTAATGATTTTCAGCTTTTTACTACTGGCATGGAGGAATATTAAGAAGCAAAAATTGTTTGCTGCCATCAATATTCTTGGACTCGCGACAGGACTAAGTGCAACTTTCCTGACATTACTATTCATGGCAGATGAATGGCAGGCCAATAACTGGTTAAAGCACGCAGAAAATCAGTACATGCTGGAGTCTGATTGGGCAAAGGGAGTGAGCCGGCCAGAGTTCACTACGCTAGCTCCACTAGGAAAAGAATTGACAGAGCAGTACCCTCAATTAGTAGCTAACTATTTCACTATAGATGCAGTAAGTTGTAATGTGTCTGATGGTGGAGAAAACAACTTCAGACTCAACTTACAGATTGCTGATGGCAATATGCTTACCATGTTCGGCATTCCATTAATAGCAGGAAACCCAAAGACGGCTTTGGATGTACCAGATGGTATAGTACTTCAACAGGATGTGGCTCTCAAGTTTTTTGGTTCTACTGACGTAATTGGGGAAACACTGACTTTGGAGACACAAAATGCAAATTATAATCCCAGAGGGTTTAAAGAATTCAAGATTACAGGGGTGATGGATGATATACCGGAAAACTCCGTAACCGACAATCTGGGAGATAGAACTGACATTTATATCAATAGCGCCAATGCCATCTATTTTCGAGCTGACATATTTGAAGCTTGGGGTAATTACATACTACAGACCCGTTTAGAGCTTCAACCTGGTGTGACCCCGGAAGATTTAGAAAAACCACTTCGTGATTTAATTCATGCCAAAGCTCCTGATTTCCTGGCCAAAGATCTTACGGCTAAATTAACTCCCTTGAAATCCTATAATCTGGTTCAAAATAATGGCGCAAAGCAACATGTTTTATTGGTTTTGGGATTAGTTGCCTTGTTCATCCTTCTAATGGCCATGATAAATTTCGTAAATATATCTATTGGTATTGCTAACCGCAGGATGAAAGAGATAGGGGTGAGAAAAGCCATAGGAAGCAATAGAAAGGAGTTGATCTTACAATTTCTACTAGAGTCAACTATGCTTTCTATTCTAGCATTCGCCTTAGCGATGAGCTTAATTCAGCTCGTTATTCCATATTACGCTCAACTTCTTCATAAAGCTGATTTTTCTAATGTCAATTTCTGGCCACTTGCTTTGATAATGGGTTCTATATCCATAATTACTGGTGTTTTATCCGGGCTCTACCCAGCTCTGATCCTCTCTAAGCTGCATGTAGTAAAAGCTTTAAAAGGAAAAGTCATTATCCGTCATCATTCATTCGACATTAAAAAAGCATTGCTGGTATCTCAGTTTGCTCTGGCTCTATTTTTCATACTGTCCACGCTCACAATAAGCTCTCAGATGGACTTCCTCTTGAATAAGGATCTGGGGTATGACAATAGTAATGTCCTTGTGGTTTCTTCAGTGCCTAGGTGGTATGGCCCATCTGGCATAGCCAAAATACTAAGCATGAAAAATGAGTTTAAGCAAATATCTGGCGTTCAACAAGTGAGCTTGTCTTACGAAATACCTGATGGTCGATTCGGCATGGAACAATCAGTGAAACCTTCTATAGCTGATGATGACAGTTATGAAATCTTCGGTCAAATTATTTGCGATACCGAATACGACGATATTTATCAGCTTGAAATGGCTGAGGGTAGATTTTTCACCGAATCTGATAAGGCTTTGAATAATGTGGTGATCAATGAAACCGCTGCCAGATCATTGTTTGGTGACAGGACAGCGGTAGGAGAAATGATTGATGAAAGAGGAAACAAACAAAGAGAAATCATTGGAGTGGTAAAAGACTTTCACTTTAGCTCATTACATGAAAATATGCGAGGTCTGTATTTTACTCCTGTGGACTCTGCTGAGATATTTCGCTTCCTCAGTTTTAGGATAAGTGGGGAACCAAAAGAAGCCAAAGCGGCCATAGAAGCAAAATGGAAACAGGTATTTCCTATGGTGCCCTTTGAAAGCTTCTTCCTTGAAGACAAACTGGTGGAGCTGTATGCCGATGATACGCAGTTTAAGAAAGCCTTTACAACGGCTTCTATCTTTGCCATATTGATTGTATTAGTTGGGGTATTTGGCGTTACTATGCAAAACTTTACCTATAGAATTAAAGAAATAGGCATAAGAAAGGTGCTGGGAGCCAGCGCTTTAAATATATGGAAGCTATTAGGTAAAGAGTTACTGAGCGTCTACAGCATTGCCGCCTTCATAGGAGTCATCGTTTCATATATGATCATGGATCAGTGGCTGCAAGGTTTTGCCTATAAGATTGCTCAGCCATATCTACTGTACAGTTTAGCCATGGTCACCTTTTTCATAATCATTATGGCTACCATTTCAATAGAATTGATCAAGGTGATAAAAATAAATCCGGTTGATAGTTTGAAGAGTGAATAGTTCATCTCGAGCCTAACCTAAAAGAAGAATAATGATCCAAAACTTCATAAAGATAGCATTAAGAAACATCAGAAAGAATCGTGCATTTTCTCTGATTCACATTATTGGGCTAACGGTTGGGTTGGCTTCTACTTTATTGCTACTCATGTATGTGAGGTATGAACATAGTTTTGATCAGTGGAACACAAAGACAGATAGGATTTACAGGCTCACTCATACCAGATCTGTCAACGGTGAAGAATCTTATCAACGTGCTTCGGTTTTTCCTGAATTAGGCTTGGAGCTTCAGCGTGCTCTGCCAGAGATAGAGAATACATGCAGACTGTTCAATATTGCATCAGAATATGAGCCTGTGTTCACTTATAATGATGGAGAGGATAGTTTTTCGGAGAACTCTATTTTTCTTACAGACAGTTCTTTTATTGATATTTTTGACCTGGAAGCTGTAGCCGGAGATTTGCATTCAGCATTGAGTCTGCCCAACAAACTGATTATATCAGAATCACTGGCCCGGAAAGTTTTCAATACAACTGATGTTGTAGGCGAGCAGTTACAATGGCAAGGAATGTTTAATCCTAACTATGAAATAACAGCAGTTTTTAAAGATATTCCGGCTAACAGTCACCTACATTTTAATATGCTCATGAGTTGGGCGAAAGTTTATGGAGACAGGAGCCTTAAATCCTGGGATGGCTTTTATACTTATGTTTTAACTGATAGGAACGTTGATCCTGAAGCGTTGGAAGCTAAGGTCAATAACTTCTCTAAAGCCTACCTGGAAGACTACAACAAAGGCAAGAACTTGAGTTCAGAGATAAGTTTACAACCGCTAACAGATATTCACCTCAATTCTAATCTTCGGGGAGAAACGGAGGCCAATGGTAACGGAAAGGTAGTCAATGCTCTGCTAGTCATAGCCATTGCTATTTTGATGATAGCCATATTTAATTACATCAACCTCTCAACCTCCAGCTCTCTGGAGCGGTCTCGAGAGGTAGGTGTGCGTAAAGTTATTGGCTCCAGCCAGTTTCAACTCCGATTACAGTTTTTATTAGAATCATTCTGTATGGTGTTGTTGGCTCATATTTTAGCAGTTACTGCTATTCAGCTGAGTACGCCTCTCTTCAATCACTGGATGGGAAGTGCTATTAAAACGGATTGGTGGATGAACGCCAGATTTTATGGGTACCTCAGCTTAAGCACTATTGTAATTACCCTTTTAGCAGGATTTTATCCATCCTTAGTTCTTAGTCGATTTGCCCCCTCGAGACTATTGAAAGAAGGAGGCAATAGAACCAAAAAGTATTCCTTCCGCTCTGTACTGATGACTTTTCAGTTTGGTATAGCCATGCTGCTATGTGCCATGGCTCTTTTGGTGTATTCACAGATCAATTACATAGTGGACCTCAGCAAAGATTTTAACCAAAATGTTATGGTGGTCAAATCTTATGAAACCGTTCAGGAAAACATGGACACTACTTATCTCGATAAATTTCATCTATTGGGCAAAGAACTATCTGATTATCCGAGTATAGAAGCAGCCACAATCAGTTCCAATATTCCTGGCCAGGATTATAGCTGGGTCGGACAAATAGACCTTGGTAATGACACTAGAATAAGCGCCGCCCGCACCATGATTGATGAAAATTTTGCTAAAGTGTATGACATAAAGCTTCTGGCAGGTAGATTTTACCAAGCTGAGGATGAATTACATCCTTTAAATCAACTGGTTATTAATAAGAAGATGGCATCTGACATGGGCTATCAGGACACAGAAAAGGCTATTGGAAGGAAGCTAAGCTTGTTTGGCTCAGAAACCACAATTATTGGAGTTTTGGAAGACTTTCACATGGTTTCCCCGAGAAGTAAAATTGAAGCTACCATGTACACGCTCGTTCATGGGCATAAGTCCTTCTTGTCGGTAGCTTTCCAACAAGGTAATTATAAGGAGGCCATTGAAGCTACGAGAACAGAGTGGGAAAAGCTATTTCCAGATAAGCCTTTTGAATACTTCTTCATAGATGATCATATGATGCACCAGTTTCAGGCAGATCATCGCCTGCTACAGGCTTTAATGGGATTTTCAGTGTTAGCCATATTTCTGGCATGCCTGGGGCTGATGGGGCTAGCCAATTATAATGCTAACCTGAGAATGAAAGAGCTGAGTATAAGAAAAGTATTAGGTGCAAGTGCCATTGATCTAAGTAAAGTGCTCACTCAGAAATATATTCTGCTCATTATTCTAAGCTCGGCATTAAGCTTTCCCGTCTTTTACTATCTATCAGCTCTATGGCTTCAGCAATATGCGTCAAAAATAGGAGTGGGGGCATATTATTATGTACTGCCATTATCAACTCTCCTGGTCATTGCTCTGATTACATCTCTTTCTCAGATACTGAAAAGCATTAGAGCCAACCCAGTAGAGCACTTAAAATCTGAATAGCAAAGTCATGATTAAACATTACCTCAAAATAGCCTTCAGACAACTGCTCAAGTACAAAATATTAGGCATTCTATACATTGTTTGCCTTGGTATCGGCATATCTACTTCTGTACTGCTATATAAATATTACAGCTTTGAGAGCAACTATGATGCATATCTGGAACATTCGGACGAGCTGTACAGGGTGAACATGGTGAGTCAGAATGATACAGAACAAAGCTCAGCAAGAACATCACCCGCAGTAGCTAAAGCTTTGATGGATAATTTCCCGACCGTCAAGGACTTTTCAAGAGTGGTGCTATTTGGAGACGCCAGTGTAATTACTGAAGCTAAGAGTGTTAAGGAATCAGATATTCTGTTGGTAGAAAAGCGGCATTTTGATGTATTCTCCTTCCAGTTTAAGCCTGGTAGTCAGCTCGAGGGCTTCGATGTTCCCGGTACAGTGGTGATGTCTGACAAGCTGGCGAATAAGCTCTATGGAGATATTGATCCGGTGGGGCAAGTGGTGAAAATCAATAGCCCGAACCTGGGAGGAAGCGTGGAGTTTACCGTCAAAGGCGTCTATGAAGACATTCGGAAAGATAGCCATTTAAAACCTGAACTCTTGATGTCCTTCGCCACCGTGAAGCAGTTTCTTGGAGATGAAATTGAGAGCAATTGGCATTGGAATAATCTATTCACTTATATCCAAGTGGACAAGGGGATCTCCATAAATCAATTACAGGATCAGTTTAATCACTATGTGGCAAATATTCAGAATCAGGATGTTGAAACATACGTTTTTCAGCCTATTACCGAAATTCATAATGACTCTACAGTATTTTCGGAGTTTGATGAGCCGGTCAATGGTGAGACTCTATGGTATCTTCTTTTATTGGGCATTTTAATACTGATGATTATCTATGTAAATGTCATTAACCTCTATGCCTCTATTTCCAACAAAAGAATGAAAGAAGTAGGTGTAAGAAAGGCCTCTGGCGCCGTGCGAAAGCAACTCTTTTGGCAGTTTATGACAGAATCCTTTTTAATTAATGCTATGGGTATGCTATTAGCTGTTACTGTGATCCAAACTTTAACGCCATACTTCGAAAGCTTTTTCCAGATACAAGGATCAATCCATCTTCATTCAATTGCTGACTACTGGCTGGAAATGATGATTATACTGGTTATAGGAACCTTACTTACCGGCTGCTACCCTGCATTAATCATGTCTGGTTGGAAACCTCAATTGGTACTTAAGGGAACTGCACACACGTCAATAGGAGGGATTAAGTTGAGAAGCGGTATACTGGTTTTACAGTTTGTTATCACCATCTTTCTCATTGCGGGCTCACTCACTGTTTATCAGCAAATTGATTACATTCTGAATTTTGATAAAGGGGTAAACACCCGTAATAAACTGGTAATCAAGCAGCCCAACATAGACGATTCCAACAACACATTCACAAAATTATCTTCATCATTAAGCAGTTTGTCTGGTATAAAAGGAATTACTGCTACAGATGCGGTACCGGGCATGGAGGTATATTGGCGATCTAATCAATATAGCCGGGATAAAGGCCAAGTTTCTGACTATGACTTCACCTATTTAAATGTAGAGGCTAGTTATTTCGACATTTTCAACATACAGACTGTAGCCGGAGATAAGTTTAAAACTGATCAGGAAAATGATGGCGTGATCCTTAATGAGACAGCAGCGGCTTTATTAGGGTTTAATGATGATAATCATGCGATTGGCAGCACAATATATTCTAATGATCAGGCCATCACTATTTTGGGTGTGGCGAAAGATGTACATCAGCAAGGACTGAAAAATAAAATTAGCCCTACAATTTATAATGAGATCAAAGGAGATATGAATTACTATGTCATCGACTTTGCTCAAGATGCATCACCCCATCTAATTAATCAGATAGAGCAATCATGGAAAAAGGCCTTTCCTGACTCTCCCTTTGATCATTTCTATTTAGATCATTTCTACAACCAACAATATAGCAATGACCTTCGTTTTCAGAAATTCTTTACTGTGCTCTGTATATTATCAATTATCATCTCATCTATTGGTTTGGTAGGTTTATCACTTCAGACAGTAAGGGAAAGGGAAAAGGAAGTGGCTATAAGAAAGGTACTTGGCGCCTCGTTTAAGCATTTATTTTTGAATTTGACTAGAACATATTTCATTCTTGCGGCCCTGGCATACACCATTGCTATAAGCTTGGCCTATTATGCTATGAAAGAGTGGTTAGGCAGTTTCATTGATCAAGTGGACATTGGCAGCTGGTTTTTTATGCTTCCATTCATTATAGTTTTCACGCTTATATTCATCGTCATTTTTAAGCAGATGTTTGTAGCTATCAGCAAGAATCCTGTTGATACAATTCGAATGGACTGAACCGCAAACTAACGGAAGAGCATTATCCTAGACTCATATGAGGTCGACATATCGACACTTTCTAAAATTACACATGTTATATATACGAATGATCACAAAAAAAAAGAGCTAGAATCATCAATATATACTTACATTTTTCTGATTAGAGAGGTGCTATTTTTAGCTCTGAGGCCTAAATAGATAATATTATCCAATTTATTTGGTTTTGCTAAACCTATTTAGAATACGTCAACCCAACACATTGGCTTTTTTGTGGATTTTTAGGTACTTTTAGAGGGTTACACCATGTAAGATTTGCATATAAATGAGCAAACAGCCTGAAATAACACAACCAAATACCAAAAAAAACCAACGCTAGTTTTTCAATAAATGAAACGGAATGAGCAAAGCTTTAAAAGCGGAGAAGGCAAGTCCTGTAAAACTGTTACAAGCGTTACCACAGTCAGACATTGATGCCATCACAACACTGGCCTCACAAATTTGTGAGACACCTGGTGCTTTACTTACACTTATCAGCGAAGATGAGGTCTACTACAGAGCTTGCGAACTGGATGATATTGTTAACATACCAATCAACCACACCTTCTGCAATTACACTTTAAAATCTTCAAATAATGTTTTTATAGTAGAAGATGCTCATAAAGATGATAGGTTTAAAAACAATCCTTTAGTTACCGGGAAGCCATACATAAGATTTTATGCAGGCATTGCTCTTACATCTTATGATGGCACTAAGCTAGGCTCTCTTTGTGTGCTTGATGACAAACCTAAAACATTAACTGACCAACAGATCAATTCATTAAATCTTCTGGCCAAACAAGCCATGAACCTTATTGAATTAAGAATGCGAAGAGATGAGCTTCAACATACTGTAGAAAATCTTGATAAAACACAGATAAAATTACAACAGGCTAAACAAGAAGCTGATTTTAGAGTAAAGAAAATGGAGTTTTTAAGCAACTCTATCAAGGTTGGAATTTTTGAAAAAAGTATAATAGAAGGCACTGAAACTTGGTCTAATCATCTATACAAGATACTAGGTTTCAAAAAATCTGAGATAGAAGCTACTATCAAAAACCTGCTTAGCAGAGTACACCCTGCAGATAAAATGCTTCTCAAGAGAGCCATATCAGCAGCAGGGAAAAAGGAAAATCATGCGCCCGTTGAAATCAGAGTTTTAACAAAAAAAGGGGAGTACCGCTGGGTAGAAGTAACCGGTAACGTCAGAAGAGAAAAAGGAAAAATTATTCTTTTGGTGGGTCGAGTGATTGATATACATAAAAAGAAGGTAATTAAGAATCAATTAAGCGCCTTTATCGAATACACACCAGCTACTGTAGCCATGTTCAACAGGCACATGGAATTCATTACGGTGAGCAAGAAATGGAGGGAAGATTATCACGCTCCAGGCGGTATGATATTGGGAAGGAAAATTTACGATACCTTCCCAACCATGGATGTAGAAAAATGGAAAAAAATCTATGAGAGATGCCTAAAGGGCGCCATTGAATACAGTAATGAAGAATCTTTTGGTAGAACAAATGGAGAGGGAAAAATATGGTTAAAATGGGAAGTAAGACCGTGGTTCATAAGTGACGACGAAATAGGCGGCGTACTCGTTCTTACTGAAGATATTACCACTCTAAAAGAGCGAAACCTGCAATTGCTAAAGGCTAAAGAGGAAGCTGAAAGAGCCACAGAAGAAGCCGAGAAAGCCACCAAGGCTAAAGCGCAGTTTCTAGCCACCATGAGTCATGAAATCCGGACTCCACTAAATGCTATCAACGGTTTATCTCATTTATTAATGTCTGAAAACCCACGTCCTGATCAACTGGAGCACCTTAAGCTTTTAAAGTTTTCGGGTGACAATCTCCTGAATTTGGTCAATGATATTTTAGATATCAATAAGATAGAATCTAACAAGCTTAAGCTTGAGCAGAATGTATTTGGCTTACATGAATTGATTAAGAACATTCAAAATTCATTATTCCAAAAGGCAGATGAAAACTTGGTAACTATCAGAACGAATTATGATGAGAAATTGCCTACACACTTCATTGGTGATATTACCAGAATAAGCCAGATCATTTACA
The DNA here is from genome assembly GCF_021389935.1 of Fulvivirga ligni. Taxonomy (NCBI): domain Bacteria; kingdom Pseudomonadati; phylum Bacteroidota; class Cytophagia; order Cytophagales; family Fulvivirgaceae; genus Fulvivirga; species Fulvivirga ligni. The sequence goes on along the minus strand of NZ_CP089979.1, from coordinate 3,882,296 downwards.
ATTTGGTTGGTAATGCCGTGAAATTCACCACTGACGGATATGTGGATATATCAGTAAAATATCTGGAGCAAAAAGATGGCAAGTACGGAATGAAATTCTCTGTAAAGGATTCAGGAATAGGAATTGCACCAGAGAACCAATCCAAGATCTTTGAATCTTTTGAGCAAGCTGAAACAGGAACCACCAGAAAATACGGTGGCACCGGCCTGGGACTATACATCACCAGAAAACTTCTGAACATGATGGGCAGCGATATCAAAATTTACAGCAGGCTGGGAGAGGGATCTGAATTCTACTTTGATTTATATCTGGAAGAAGGTCAGCCTACGGTGAGCGAACTCTATAACGACATTACCTTAGAAGATATCAGAAAGAAAGATTTACATGTATTAGTAGCTGAAGATAACACTGCTAATCAGATACTTATAGGTAAATTCTTAAAGAGAGCCAATGTAACCTATGAAATGGCTAACAATGGTATGGAAGCCCTGAATCTTGTTTCAACCAAAAGGTTTGACATGATACTTATGGACCTTAGAATGCCTGAAGTGAATGGATACGAAGCTACTGCTAAGATCAGACTATCACATGATCCATACTTTAGGTCAATCCCCATTATTGCCCTAACGGCAGATGCATTGGCAGAAGTAAAAGACGAAGTATTTAAGTTGGGAATGGACGGCTACTTGAGCAAGCCTTTCAGACCTGCTGAGCTATATAAAACATTGTACAAATTTTCAGAACGAGTAAACGGTAAAGTTATGAACGAGATGATAAACACGGATGAGAGCAGAATTGCAGATGTAATCAATATCTATGCTGACGGCGATAAGGACTTTATAATGGACTTTGCCAACAACTGCATCAAAAATTATGAGGAGTTTTTAAAGGATTTTAACGGTGCGATAAAGACTTCAGATGAAAAGAGATTAAAAGATGCCATCCATAAAATTACCAGCTTAAACAAAGTTTTTGAGCAGGAGGAGCTTGCTAGTATTCTGAGAGAAATTAACCAAATGGAAGGAACAGCATCTATCAACGGCCTTCATAGAAAGGTGATTGAAAACTGCGATAAAATATTAGCTGAGCTTACAAGTATAGCACACTACTAAGATATAGATCTGGGTTGGTGCCTTATTTGGCACTAACTCTCCATATCATACCAGAAGTATCATCAGTAACGAGCAGATTACCTTCATGATCCTGTATCACACAAACAGGTCGTCCATGAACTTTCTCCTTATCTAAATTTTCTACAAAGCCGGTCAGGAAATCTTCAGAATTGCCAGCTGGTTTTCCGTTTTTAAACGGCACAAATATCACTTTATAGCCTGCCAACGTTGATCTATTCCAAGAACCATGCTGTGCTATAAAGGCTCCATTTCTATATTTTGAAGGGAATGCATCACCCTTATAAAATTGTAATCCTAAAGAGGCGGTGTGTGCCCCCAAAGCATAATCTGGCACAATAGTATTCTTAACTACAGCCGGATCGTCTCCAATTCTAGGGTCATCATGCTGTCCGAAGTATACGTAAGGCCAGCCATAGAAGCCATTTTCTTCTACATGAGTAAGGTAGTCTGGCACTAAGTTATCGCCGAGCTCATCGCGCTCATTCACCACAGTCCAGAGCTCGCCTGTATCTGGGTTCCAGTCCATACCCACAGGATTTCTGATACCATCAGCAAATATGCGCATGGCAGATCCATCAGGGTTAATCTCCAGAATGTCAGCTCTTAATATTTCGTTCGAAACGCCGTATTCTGCCACGTTGCTACCAGAACCAATAGCCACATAAATCTTGGATTCATCTTTATTTGCAATGATATTTCTTGTCCAGTGTCTGTTATGTTTTCCAGAAGGGAAATCCATTATCTTTTCACTTTTACCTGTGAGCTTAGTTTCCCCAACCTTGAAATTATATCTGACCAAAGCTTCCGTATTAGCGATATATAGATAATCATTCATCAAAAGCATACCTAAAGGCTGATTAAGATCTTCAACAAGTATATGCCTTTCATCCGCTGTGCCATCATTATTTGTATCTTTTAGCAAGGAGATTCTATCTGCACTCTTTTTTAAATTATTTGACTTATTAGCCCCAATAAATATGGCTCCGAATTGCTCCAGGAAGCTATGATTAGAATTACTTTCAGCGACTAGAATGTCTCCATTGGGCAACTCATATAACCACCTTGGATTTTCCAGGCCCCCATAAAAAGGATTAACCTCAAATCCCTCTGGCGCCTTAGGTTTCAGGCCATCTTCCCAGCCTGTAACGTTACTAAAGTTCATTACGGACTTCGTAGCATAAGCCGCCGGTAGCGTATCATTAGCTACTTTATTGTTATAAACAGGCTTATTGCTGGCACAGGAGAATAATAAAAAAGAAATAAATGCAAATACGAGGGTGTTGGTATGTTTAATCATAATCATAGTTATAGTCTTCTCTCATATAGAGATAAGTGTGCCATAACCAAAAGTCGCCATGAAGCTATAAAATGCTCAAATAGCATTTTCCTACTGTAGAAAAAAATGCCCAATCCATGGAATGGAAAATAAAATTTAAAAAAAATGATTTCTGTTTATGGAATCTTTAAACATCCTGCATCCTACTTCTAAAATCCTATAATTATGAAAAAACACATAACACTTTCCGTAGAGAATCCTTGCAATGAAAACTGGTCAGAGTTTACACCAACCAAAGAAGGTGGCTACTGCGCAGTCTGCGAAAGAAATGTAGTAGACTTTACCAGCATGACTGATGTTGAATTAAAAGACTACTTCCTGAATCACAAAGGAGGAAAAGTATGTGGTATGTTTAGAGGTGAACAATTAAAAACCTATGAATTGGTAGACATGCCCAAAATCAATAACTGGCTGTGGGTAAAAGCGGCAGTTATTGGCTTATCAGTACTTGCTTTTACGCCAACAGTGAAGGCGCAAACAAACTTTGTAGAAGAAACAGTGCTGACTACGGCTAATGACAAAAGTACTCATGCATCTTCGGCCGCTGAGAAACACTGGATAAAAGGTGTGGTAAAAGATGGAGAAGGACAAGCCGTTCCGGGTGCTAACATCATATTAAAAGGCAGTGAAATAGGGACTGTAGCCGACAAAGATGGTCGTTTTGAATTTCCTCAAGCTTTAGAAGAGGGTGACATACTATTGTTTTCTTTTATCGGCTTCGAAACTGAGGAATATAAAGTGCCCAACAAGAGCGTCGAAAACCTGGAAATAGAAATGAAAATTACAGTGTCCATATTAGGAGAAGTAGTGGTGGGTAAAGTTTACCAGGAGCCAAAAGAAAATCTATGGGATAAAATAAAGAACATATTCTAAGTGAGAATCTTCATCTTAATATTAGTCCTGGGCATAAACATCACACTTTATGCACAAGGGTCAGATAATGATAATGCCCGTTACTCTAAAGCGGATAGCATAGCTACAGTTTTCAAAGGCAATTCCTTGGATAACTTAAGGGCATTATCCCTTGGTCTCACCACGAACTTACCAGATGACGAACAAAAGTTCAGAGCTATCTATCGGTGGGTCTGTGATAACATTGCCAATGATCCTACGCTATATGAAATCAATAAGCGCAAGAGAGAGAAGTATCAAAATGAGCCATTTGAACTCAATGAATGGAATAAATCCTTCGTGCAAAAGGTTTTCAAACAACTGAGAAAAAACTATTCTACTGTGTGCAGTGGCTATGCATATTTAATAAAACAACTGGCCTATCATTCTGATATTGAATGCGTAATTATAGATGGCTACGGCCGAACTGTTGTTTCGAACGTAGAGACCAAAAGTATCCCTAATCACTCCTGGAATGCAGTAAAACTCAACGGCAAATGGTATTTATGCGATGCTACCTGGTCCAGTGGAATCATTAATCCCGCTCAAGGGAGATTCATTACAAGCTTTAGTGAAGGTTATTTTCTGACAGAACCATCATTATTCGCTAAGAATCATTACCCGCTGGACACGGCCTGGCTATTGATGGATAAAAAACCATCTTTTGATCAATTTTTGAACGCACCTCTGCTTTACAAAGGCGCTTTCAACGAGAAGCTATTACCTACCGCGAAGGCCTTTAAAAGGGAAATTAACAAAGGAGACACCGTACCATTTACATTGAAAAAAAACAATGCTTCTTCTCCACAATTCATTACTTATCAGATAGTTAAAGGAAATGACGTAGAGTTGCTTGAAGCTGAGGTTCATCCTAATCTAGAGGGAGAAATTGCCTTTGACCACACCTTCAATAACAAGGGCAAATACCTGGTTCATATTTTAAACTACACAGAATATATCTGCACCTTTAAGATTGAAGTAAACTGATCTATTTACGACTTTGCAGTGATTTTTTGAAATATTTTCCCTGAGTAGTAGGAGTGAAGTCCCAATCCGAGATCAACATGGGTGACCATTGCGCATCAAAAACCCAAACCATGTAGGAGATGCCATGCTTATCGCAGTATTCATCCAGCGCCTCACCATAAGATTCATCGCTGATTACCGGTATATGAGCCCCTCTGTCATTAGGTCCGCAAAAGCCTACTTCAGTTAAAATAACAGGATATTTCTCGGCCACAAATCCCCAATCTTCCGTCCAGGCCGTAAACCATGGTTTCTCTCTCTTTTGAGGATACGGGTGACTCACATAAGCAATGCCCTCAGCCTCAATAGGATTATCCTTTACCACAGTAAGATCATAGGCCCAATTAAACCCAGCCACCAATGGAATAGCATCATTTCCATTATCCCTGATCAACTTGATAATCTCCTCCATCATAGGCTTCCATTCCTGCCAGGTTATGCTTCCATATTCACCATTTCTGGTAGTGGGCTCATTAAAAAGCTCCAGCATAGCCACAGTATTATTCCCCTTAAAATGCTTCGAAATAGTATCCCAAAACTGCTTAGTCTCTTTAAACGTGGTGACATATCCCTTACCATGAAACTTCTCCTCCTTCAAATTCCCGATGCTATGCCAATCAATCATCACATACATGCCCTGCTCACCAGCCCATTGCACCCCTTGATCCAAAAGCTTCAAATATTCCTGCTCACCTCTATGTCTCCATGCCCCGGGATGAACCGGAAAGCGAACCATATTAGCTCCCCAGTCAGCCATCTCCTCAAAATACCGCCTATTCCAATGCCCCTCCGAAGCCAACTTATCAGGATCACTAGTATCCAAACCTCTAAAGACAATTACCTCCCCAGACTCATCCACAAAGTGCTTTCCATCCACCCTAATTTGACCAAGACCCGAATTATCCTGAGCCACCAAATCACATTGAACCAAACAAATGACAAAAAGAGAAAGAAATATATACCGATACAAAATCATAATACAAGGAAGTTAAAGCCCAATATTACCACAATATCCCAACTCCAAACCATGGCATTTACCACAAATGGCAATTACTATTGAGACATGGTGTATAGAGATGTGAGTAGATAGTAGTGAGTATTGAGATGTTAGTAGATAGTAGTGAGTAGTGAATAGTAAGAAGTATTGAGTACCTAGTTTAACCAGAAAAGCCACAAAAACAAATAACTCAATAACCAATAACTATAAAAGAGTAGATAGCAAGAAGTAATGAGTAACTAGTTAAAAAGCCTACCTACAAAATCAATAATAACATAATAACCAACAATCATAAAAGAGTAGATAGTAAGAAGTAACGAGTACCTAGTTTAACCAGAAAAGCCACAAAACAACCAATAACTCAATAACCAATAACCCAATAACTCCCCCATCAAAACAGCACCCACTAAGCAGCAAAAGAATAACCAGTTAGATTAGCACCTCCAGCTAAGCCACCTACAACTCAATCATCATAATAGTATCAGTATACTTCTTATCGCCCATGTAAAAGTGCATCTGGCCAAGTTTGTCAAATCCGTTTTTCTGATAAAAGTGAATGGCACGAGGGTTTTGGTCCCAAACGCCTAGCCATAAGAACTCAGCGTGATTTTGTCTGGCTATTCTGATGGCTTCATTAAGTAGCACCTGGCCGGCACCCTGTCCGTGTACTTTACCTACGGTATAAATGCGCTGCAGCTCTATGCTATTTCTGTCGCTATACTTCTGCTGTGCTTCTTTGTAGTTTAGTTTTATATAACCCACCACATCACCATCAGATTCGGCGAGATAAAACTCTGAGAATGGGTTATTTAGCTCATGCCAAAGACGGTCTTCGTTGAATGCGTTAGCCACATATTGCTGCACATTCTCAGACGCTTCCCCAGCAGAAAATGCTTCAAAGTAGGTAGCCTTTGAAATTTCTAATAGTTGATCCAGTTCATTTAAAGTGCATCTTTTAAACTCTATCTCCATACATCATCTAAAACTATTACAAATTTTGAGAGGGTTAAATGTATTAGATTTTTGCAAAAATTTAATGCGTATGAATGTTAAATTTTTAATGTACAGTTAAAGATATTTTCACGTTAGAAAAATATACAACCGAATAAAAGCTTTTGCTTTCAAGTAAAGCTTATATTCGTACGTTATTTTGAATGATTATGAATCAGCAACAAGAAGAGGTGAATAAGCAAGTGAATGATGCCGATATAGATCAGTGTATTGAAACACTAAAACTTTTACTTGAAGATACTGAGCAGCTCGTCAGCCTTACAGAAGAGAAGAAAATAGAACTCATCACGTTGGCAGGTAAGCTTTCCAGGCCAGACCGCACAGAGATCAGAAAGCGCGGTCGTTTAAAAAGGAAGGTGCAGAAGCAACTTGTTCGCGAGCAAGACCGTGAAGCCAGAGCTACTACAGGAATAAGAAGCGCCAGAGAAGCCACTATTTTCACCGCCCCTAAGCAGATTGAAGGACCACAGCAGGAGGAAGATGAAGCCAGGAAGCTGAGCTCACCTCGCAACTGTTATGTCTGTAAAAAGGAATACACTACGCTCCATCATTTTTATGATTCTATGTGTCAGGAATGTGGTGATTTAAATTATGCAAAAAGATTCCAAACGGCAGAGCTTACCGGTCAGGTAGCTTTGATCACTGGTTCACGTCTAAAGATTGGCTACCAGGCCACTTTGATGATGCTTAGAGCCGGAGCTACAGTCATTGCTACCACCAGATTCCCAGCTGATTCTGCCATTAGATTTGCTAAAGAGGAAGACTTCTCGGAATGGGGACACAGGCTGAAGATCCATGGTCTGGATTTAAGACACATTCCAAGCGTGGAGCTGTTTGCCACCTATATAGAGCAGCAATATGATCGTTTGGACATTCTCATTAATAACGCCGCACAAACCGTTAGGAGACCCGCAGGCTTCTACACCCATCTGATGGAAAATGAGCGCTTAGGATATCATGATCATTCACCGCAGGTGCAAATGCTTCTGCATGACCATGAAGACCTACTACATCACTTGCTGGATAGCGGCAAAGAAAGCAAAATGGGACAGCTGCCCGTTACCTGGAATAGTCAGGAGCCTGGCATCGGTATTAGAGCTTCAGCCCAGCTTTCACAAGTACCTTATAAGTTTGATAACTCACTGGAGGCCGCCGAGGTATTCCCGGAAGGCAAACTGGATGCTGATCTTCAGCAAGTTGACTTAAGAAAAACCAACAGTTGGAGATTAAAGCTTGGCGAGGTTCATACCCATGAAATGCTTGAAGTACAGCTGGTGAACTCGATTGCTCCATTTGTGCTCTGTAATCGATTAATTGACCTGATGCAACGTGACTACACGGGCAAGAAGCACGTGGTAAACGTAACGGCTATGGAAGGTAAGTTTTACCGATTTAAAAAAGAAAGTCGTCACCCACATACCAATATGGCTAAGGCAGCCCTGAATATGCTTACTCATACCGCCGCTGGCGATTTAGGGAAAGAAGGCATTTTTATGAATGCGGTAGACACCGGTTGGGTTACTGATGAAGATCCTGTAGAACTGGCCAAGATAAAACAAGATAAGCATGATTTTCAGCCACCGTTGGACATTGTAGATGGCGCGGCACGTGTTTGTGATCCATTTTTCGATGGCATCAACACCGGAAAGCACTGGTGTGGACAGTTTTTAAAAGACTATTTCCCGATAGATTGGTAAGCCGAGTAGGAGAGATGGCCTACCTTTGAGGCAATGAAGAAATATTATTACCTCATTCATTTTCAGTTTTTGGGTTTCCGATATCATGGCTGGCAGAAGCAGCCGCAGGTGAAAACCGTGCAAGGCATGCTGGAAAAGACATTGACTTTTGTACTTGGCCATGATAATTACCGTACTTTAGGCTCTTCCCGAACCGACGCCATGGTTTCTGCCGAAGGCGGAGTATTTGAGCTATTCACCAAAGAACCTATAGATACAGAAGCTATTTTCGATTTACTTAACGAAAATCTTCCTAGCGACATCAGAGCTTTGAAAATAGAGGAAACAGATAAGCATTTCAACATCATTCAACACTCCAAAACCAAGGAATATCTTTACCTTTTTTCCTTTGGAGCTAAAAATCATCCCTTTGCAGCACCTTTTATGAGTTACATTATCCAGGATTTAGACCTTGAGATTATGAAAAAAGGAGCCAAGCTGTTTCAAGGCCCTCATCATTTCAAAAATTACGCCTACAAGCCTTCTGACATTACGGTATTTGACAGAGTGATTGATGAAGCAGAAATCATAGAAAACAACCTTTACACAGCCAACTTCTTCCCAGAGAAAAGCTACATCTTTAGAGTAAAAGGCGAAGGATTCATGCGTTACCAGGTAAGGCTAATGATGGGCGCCCTATTTCTATTAGGAAAAGGGGAAATTACGCTAGCAGCGCTTCAACAATCCATAGATGGTTCAGAAGCTGGGGCCTTCAGTTATATCGCTCCTGCCTCGGGATTGATTTTGAAGGGGGTGGAGTTTGATTAATTATTAATAGATTTACACCATGAAAATATTAAAGATTATTGCAATAAATCTATTATTGTTATTCCTCTGCCTTGATTCAAACGGTCAGGATAAAGAGAAAGAAGAGGTTTTTCAGATTCTGGACAAACCGGCGATTTATAAAGAAAATGGATATCAAGGTTTTTATTTTTATGTCGGCAACTCTCTTCAATACCCTGCGGAAGCCAGGCAGAAAGGAATTCAAGGGAAAGTATTTGTACAATTCGTTGTGACAAAGACAGGAGAAATTAATGATGAGTCCATTGAAATAGTGAGAAGCCCAGATCCACTTCTGAGTGCGGAGGCTATAAGAATTATAGAAAATTGTCCTGATTGGATACCCGGTGAAAAAGCCAATGGTGAAAAAGCTTCACAAAGGATAATTCTGCCAATCACCTTTGTTATGGCCACACCGGCTGAACCAAAAAAGAAAAAAGATAAGAAAAAAGGAAAGAAAGAGTCATGAGATACTTTTTAATTCTACTGGCGGCTTCTTTATTAACTGCTTGTAATCAAAATACTGAGCAAACCACAGGGGAAGAAAGCCAACCCAAAACGCCTCAGTTATATTATAAAGACCTCATCACTGGCAAAACACTTAGCAAAAAAGAATACCTGCAGTTTCGAAAAAAGCTGCAGGATCAGTATGCCAATAATAGTGAGGTGGCCTTCCATCTTTACGATAAATCTACTTCAGAAGACTCTGTTATTCAGGAGTTTAAATACACCGTAAAGCAAGGGCATGAATACATTTTCAGTGGATCTAAAGCTAATTTGTTTAGCTATTTAAATAAACAATTTCCTAAAAAGGAATTTACAACACTAAGAGATGGCTCTATTTCTTTAGCCCAGGAAGGCAAGCCTATGATGATCAATTTTTGGTTTACTCAATGTGCCCCATGTGTAAGAGAGATACCGATTCTCAATAGAATAAAGGAGCAGTATAAAGACCAGATGGATTTTGTTGCCATGACCTTCAGCAAGAAAGATGAGGTCAATAAATTTACCCAAAAGCACCCCTTTCAATTCACACAAGTGGTTGATGCTGCATCATTCATTGATAGTCTGGGTATTATGGATTATCCTACCACCATTTTTATAGATAAAGAGGGAAAACTATTATACGTAGAAAAAGGTGTGGAAGATCAGGGTGAAGAGTTTGAAAAGCTGGTCAAGGAGCTGATATAACCTATTCTATTTCCAGATTAGATCAATGCAGGTATAAAAGCGAAATGCCTCCCGAATAGTCAGTCAAAACCAGTAGCTTTGCACAAAGCAGAGAGTACACCATGAATTTTGATGAATTTAAGATCAGCAATCAACTGCGTAATGCAATTGATGAATTAGGTTTCACCGCAGCCACGGAAATACAGGAAAAAGCCTTTCCGGTAATTGCTTCAGGTACTGATGTAGTGGGTATATCCCAGACCGGTACAGGTAAAACCCTGGCTTATTTACTACCATTATTGCAAGATCTAAAATTCTCAAAAAGTCCCAATCCGCGTGTGCTTATATTGGTTCCTACCAGAGAATTAGTAACTCAGGTGGTGGCCGCTATCGAAAGTCTAACAACTTATGTTACGGTTAGAACGCTGGGCATATTTGGAGAATCCAACATCAGGCTGCAAAAAGAGGCTTTAGCAGAAGGGCAGGATCTCATTGTAGCGACTCCAGGCCGATTATATGACCTCATATTGGCAAGAGCCGTAACCATGAAGGAAACTAAAAAGCTGGTTATTGATGAAGTAGATGTAATGCTTGATATGGGTTTCAGAACGCAGCTCAACCATCTGTTTGATCTACTGCCAGATAAAAGGCAAAACATCATGTTTTCAGCCACAATGACTGAAGAAGTGAATGAGCTGATCCATGATTTCTTCCATACTCCAGAGCAGATAACGGTGGCAGTAAGCGGAACTCCTTTGGACAATATCACTCAGGCCAGTTATAAGGTACTGAATTTCAATACTAAAATTAATCTGTTAGCAGATTTACTGAGAGATAAGGCTACTTATAACAAAGTCTTAGTATTCGTCTCCAGCAAGCGCTTAGCTGACTACTTACTACAAAAGCTGGAAGAATCTCTTGGTTCAGGAATTGGTATAATTCATTCAAATAAAACTCAAAATCACAGGTTAAGAACTGTTGAAGAATTTGAGAACGGATCAATCCGCATCTTGATCGCCACTGATGTCATCGCTCGTGGTCTGGATTTTCAAAAGGTGAGCCATGTTATTAATATGGATACCCCGAAATATCCTGAAAACTACATGCACCGAATTGGCAGAACGGGTAGAGCCTCTGAAAAAGGAGAGTCCATTCTTTTGTATTCCGATCCGGAAGAGGACGCAAAAAAGGAAATAGAAGCCCTAATGAATCTCACTATTAATGAGCTGGAATTCCCCGAAGAAACAGAGATCAATCACGAACTCATCCCCGAAGAGCGACCAAAAGAAAAACAAGGCAGCTACGGCAAGCAACCCAAGCTAAAACCAAAAGTGAAAGACGCCGAGAAGAAAGCCAAAAACATGAAAGTCAACTCCGGCAGCTCCTACAAAGCGAAGATCGCAGCCAAATATAAAAAGCCTAAGACCAGAGGAGATAAGAGACAGAATAAGAGGAAATGACCTCATCCCCAGCCCTTCTCCAGGGAGGAGAAGGGAGCAACAGGTTTTGAATTGTTAAAAACAATTCAAAAACCGTCATGCCGGAATTCTATAGCGAAGCGGAAGAATATCCGGCATCTTACCGTTCGGTAGCAGGGCTGATCAGCGAGACTCCGGCTCTCCGCTGCACTTCGGCCGGAGTGACGAGGGGGAAAGGGTTGCGGCCGGAGTGACGAGAGGGAAGTGGCTCCGGCCGGAGTGACGGAAGAGATAAGGACTGCAGTAGAAGTGACCTATTAGTAGTGTACCTCCATGGCAATGAACACTTGCTCTCTATCTCTAAATACCACTACTTTGCACCCGAATGAAATCACTCAACTTATATCATATCCCTTTCAAGCAAATCTTCCGTCAGATCAAGGAGGGGTTTCCTCATTATGAATATGATTTCAAAAAGCATGCGATTAACCTTTTAGATGACAATTATGACCCAATAGGTTTTCTGAGGTTGCCCTTACATATATCCATCAACGAATCATTGCAACTGATTAATGATGAGAATGTTGTGATTTATCTGAGCATAGAGTCAGGCAATGCCGCTATCTGTGTTATGGAAGGTAAGGAGAACATTTACCACACCACCTTCGGCGCTTACATGACGCGTAAAAAGCAAGGTTTCAGCCAGATCAAATACCTGAACAAAAAAGGAAAATCCAGAGCTGGCTCCCGTGTAAGATTAAACGCCACCACCATGTTCTTCGAAAACATCAACGCCACCTTAACCGAACTTTTCGAAGACCACGATTTCGATCGTATTGCCCTCAACTGCAATAACACACTTATCCCATATCTATACAACTCAAAAGAGCCTTGTCCCTTCGACAAGAAAGACGAGAAGCTATACAAAATTCCATTACACATCCCACACTCCAACTACACCAACCTGGATGCCGCGATCAAAAAGCTAATGGCACCCATACTATCTTTTGATGAGAAGCATGAAGAGCTTTTCAGCTCTTTTTCACTAAACGATGACTAAGACGGTTTGGCGCAACCACGCCAATCACCGTCATGCCGGAATTCTGTATCGTAGCTAAAGAATATCCGGCATCTCCACTGTTCAGCCAGCAGTCCCGATCAGCAAGACTCCGGCTCTCCGCTACGCTGCGGCCGGAGTGACGGGAGGGAAAGGAAAGCGGCCGGAGTGACGAGAGGGAAAGGAAAGCGGCCGGAGTGACGAGAGGGAAAGGAAAGCCGCCAAAGTCAAGAAAGTGAAAGGAAAGTAGCCTTAGCGACTATAGGAAGCACAGCAAACATGGTAACACCGAAGGCAATTGAATATAGCTAGAGTGCCATCATACTTTAAATACCACACAAAAAGCTAACATTATAAAGCCAACCCAAACAAATAGCCTAACTTCGCACTTCAAGCCAAACATATTCAATGCTTACTAATAACGATATCCTTAAAAAACTAAGAGTAGCCCACAAGCTCCGCGATGAGCAGATTGTTGAGATCCTCAAAAAAGTTGATTTTGAAATTTCCAAAGGTGCCCTCGGAGATCTATTTAGAAGCGAAGACCACCCAAAATTCGTAGAAGCAGGAGACCAAATCCTAAGAAACTTCCTTGACGGACTGATTATCCACTTGAGAGGAGAGAGGCCTAAAAAGGAAATCAAGAAAGGGGTGATTACTAGGAAGAAGGAATAAGTTTAGCTCAAACTGAGTCACCCTGAGGTACTCGAAGGGTAGACGGGTTAGATAAGCACCTCATCCCCAGCCCTTCTCCTGTGAGGAGAAGGGAGCGACAGGTTTTTGAATGGTTTTAACATTTCAAAAACCGTCATGCCGGAATTTTGGAACGTAGTGGAAAAATATCCGGCATCTCTAATGTTCAGCCAGCAGTCCCGATCAGCAAGACTCCGGCTCTCCGCTGCGCTACGGCCGGAGTGACGAGAGGGAAGAAGCTGCGCTACGGCCGGAGTGACGCATAGCTGTATTGATCAATAAAGGACCTCAACGCAGAGCCCTATACAAAACACACCCCTCAACAACTTCATCACCAGCACGATAGGCATTCAGCACCTTCACGGATCCCTGTGCTAATCGCCTCCTGACTGCTCGTCTTTCACCTTTTACCCGGGCAATCTTCATATTATCATAGTTGGTAGTTTTATGACGCATCCAGGCGATAACGGCTTTTGAAGCTCGCTCCTCGATGGGAATCATGGCTGTACGAGCCACTGTGCCACTGCCTACTGGAATAGCATGCTCAGTCACCAGATGAGCCATCTTTGATTCCAAGGCCTTATATTTAGCATGGAAGTTCAAATGTTGCCTCACAGCTTGCTCAAACTCCTCTTTATAAGCCGCCTGTTTCTTATCTCTTGACTTAGCAGCACTTGCCTTTTTCTTCTCATAATCCGGAGCCGCACGCATGACATCAACAGCTTTCTTGGCTTCATCAATATGCTCTGCAGGTGCCCATATGCCCAACGACTGCATCCGCCTGCCTTTCTTCACCTGCACTCTCCAAAAGTCTCCTTTAGCCGTTACCTTTCTGGTAACAGCGGCATCACCAGCCGGCAGAAAAGCCCAGCCTTTAGGTGGTTGTTCTGGCCGACCAAATTCATTAATAACGTGCCCGTTTTTACCGGGGCTCATGATGCGGGGATTGGGCATGGGAGTAGTTTTTTTGAGGGTGCAAATCTATGGAAAAGTTAGTATCTTATTAAAGTCACCACTTAAAGTAAAATCTTTAATACTCTCGAGAATGGACATCAGAAACTCTCAATTTCACCCTAATGCTGTCTTTCATCTTTTCAATAGAGGAGTAAATGGTGCACCAGTTTTCTTCGAATCCAAAAATTATAATTACTTTCTCCAACAATACACAAAGTATGTTCACCCATATGTGGAGACTTATGCTTACTGTCTGTTAGGAAACCATTTCCATATTTTGCTAAGGGTTCGCAGCGAAAAGTTGATAGAGTCTTTAATTGTTCGGTATAAAGAAAAGCCTTTATACTGGCATGTTAGTAATGCTTTGTCCAGCTTCCTTCAAAGTTACACCAGGGCTATGAACAAAATGTATGACAGAACTGGCCCTCTCTTTGAATCACCCGTTAAGCGAATTTTAGTGGAAGATGAACATTACTTCTCTAGATTGGTGGCATATATTCATCAAAACCCTCAGAAACATGGAATTGTAGATGACTATAAAGATTATCCCTACTCATCCTATCACACTCATCTCCACGAAGGTAGAATCACAAAACTAAGTCGAGAGGATGTTCTAGAGTGGTTTGGTGGTCAGGATGGTTATTCTGATTTTCATCGAAATCAGAATATTTCGGCGAAGGCGATACCTCCGGATTTTCTGTTGGAGTAAAGAGGTTACTCTTGCCACCGGGCAAGAGTAACCTCTTTACTTCAACGAACCTAAACAAACCTCTCCCTAAACTGCAGATTAAACATTCCGTACAGCAAGCAAAGGGAGCTGGCTACCATCAGGTAAACTCTGTTTTTGAAGATGATGGTTACCCAGATGAACTCGCTCATGTCTTGTGGTTCTGAGAAGGGGTTCAGGAACACATTGTATGGGTTGTATTCTAAGGGCTCGGCAAATACGAAGAAGAGGAAGGATACTATCACAATAACAATGGCCGTTCCGTTGCCATTTTTGATTAAGGTGGAAAGCATAAAGGCCAATGACGATAAGAAGGCGATTGGGAACAGCACCTGGCCCAGCATCGGGAGTATGCTGAAGCGGTAGAGGGTGAGGTTGGCAATACTGGTTAGCACAAACAGTATAACCGCCGCTACTCCAATGGTTAGAACGAAACGTACTAACCAGACTTTGTATCGATAATTTGGTATCCCAAAAATGGTTTCCAGCATCTTGGAATCGTCATCATTTTGGATGCCGTAGGCCATGGGGTAGAAGATGAGCAGTAAACCCGGGAATACCAGGAAACCGTAGATCACGGCTTCGTTGAAGTCGGGGTCATCGAAGATGGTGATGGTGATGATGAACCCAAAAAACAAAAAGGCCGCTATTACAAAGTAAATGAACTTGTTAGCAAAGATTACCTTCACGTTGTAGGTGATGATTTTGTATAGGAGTAGGAGGTAGCTGTTCATTTTTGCTTTACTTGTTTTTTATTCTGTTTTGCTGTTATCTTCTTATACTGCTTTTAAACCATCTACCCTTCGAGTACCTCAGGGTGACTCTGTTCATCTTATCATTTCTGCACTTCAAACCATCCTCACGTTATCCCATAA
This sequence comes from Fulvivirga ligni, assembly GCF_021389935.1. NCBI lineage: Bacteria > Pseudomonadati > Bacteroidota > Cytophagia > Cytophagales > Fulvivirgaceae > Fulvivirga > Fulvivirga ligni. The sequence goes on along the minus strand of NZ_CP089979.1, from coordinate 3,866,489 downwards.
CGTCATTCCGGAATTCTGTAGCGTAGCGGAAGAATATCCAGAATCTTACTGTTCAGTCTCTGCTACCGAGCGATAAGATTCCGGCTCTCCGCTGCGCTGCGGCCAGAATGACGCTTTGTGCGTAAGGAGCACTTCGCTGCCTCAGGGTGACTCTGTTTGTCTTGTCATTTCTGTACTTCACACCATCCTCACGTTATCCCATAACGTCATTCCGGAATTCTGTAGCGTAGCGGAAGAATATCCGGAATCTTACTGTTCAGCCTCTGTTACCGAGCAGCAAGATTCCGGCTCTCCGCTGCGCTGCGGCCGGAATGACGCTTTGTGCGTAAGGAGCACTTTGCTCCAACATTCTCCTTTCTCCTCTCATGAGAAGGGTCGGGGATGAGGTCATTGCGTCACTCCCTACTACTCTTCATCAGCCACAGGTAAGCATCTTCCAGGTTGGCCTTGGTTTGGGTGGCGTCTGGGCGAGGCTGGTGGGCTGAGAGGCATTTTACTCTTATCTGGTCGCCTTCACGCATGTGGTGGACGATCAGGTAGTTTTCTTTTTCTTCTTCGAACTGTGCTGGTGTCAGGTGGAATTCCCATACTTTGTCATGAGCCAGTTCGGCCATGGCGGTGGGGCTTCCAATGTATTCGATGTTACCTGAAATCAGCACAGCCAGGTTGTTACAGCTGCTGGCTATATCTTCAATAATGTGGGTGGAGAATACCACAATCCGCTCACGACTGAGCTCAACCAACAGGTTTCTGAACCTGATTCTTTCTAGTGGATCCAAGCCAGCGGTTGGCTCATCTACTACCAGTATTTTAGGCAAATGCAGCAGAATCTGGGCTATACCAATTCTTTGTTTCATACCACCTGAGAAAGAGCCTATCTTTTTGTGCTGATGCTCTAACATATGCACTGCTTTTAGCACATATTGTACACGATCTTCTCTTTCCTTTTTGTTGGTGATTTTCCTTAAAATAGCCTGATAATCAAGGAATTGATAAGGAGTCATGTTTTCATAGGTTCCAAAGGCCTGGGGTAAATATCCAATCAGCCCCTGGAGCTCCTCACGATAGAGATTAGTATCATGGCCGTTGATCCAGATTTTACCATAGCTCTGATCCATGATACCACATAAAATCCGCATCAAAGTAGTTTTACCGGCACCGTTTGGCCCCAAAAGACCGAACATGCCTTGTTCAATGGTCAGATTAACACCTTTGAGTGCTCTGAATGCTGGCTTCTTGGGTTTCACAAAAGGAATGGCCAATATAATCTTATAATACAGCTTTCTGATTCTCTTAAATCTGCCACTGATCTCTTTTACATTCACCGGTTTTTCCTCTAGTCTCTTCGATGTTCGAACCAGGAACAATCCCACAAACCATATGATAATCAGGAATATACCAGCTCCTTTGGAAGTAATATCGGCATAGATGAAAACAGAGCTCACGATAGGGAAACCCCAGAACAGCAGCCATCTTATCAAGCTAATGATTTTGTATCTCTTTTTGAGCAGCTGAGTCACTTCAGTGAAGATGGAGATCAGCAGTACATGCAGGCTGATCATGAATACCAGTTGCCAAAAGGCCTTGTCCAGATAGAAATAGATAAAATAAACAAGAAAGGCGATTAAGGCACTCTGCCAGATCATATTTTGCAACACCATTTTTCTGGAGACTACTGATCCACCACGCTCATCGTATAGCTGTTTATTGCCTTTCCATTCTCTGATCCAGCGTTTGTCTCTGCCATACACTTTGGTTAGGTTCTGAATCTCAATGTGCATTTTATCATCAGGGGCTACCATTTTGGCATTCGCCTGACGCAATGAACTCATCACAAAGTAAGTACTTCCAGGCACCAGCAGCAGGGCTGTAAGAAACCAAATGGCTTGCCACATGCCCCCATCTACCTGAACATAGATGATTGCTGCGATCACGATTAACAATACAATTTGAGTGACCTTATTAACAGTGCTGAGATTCCTAAACCAATTCAATACGCTTTCCAAACCTGCACTCATGGTGGGTATGTAAATTAGTGTGAGCACCGTAGCAAAAGCAAGTCCACCCATAACGGTAATGGCAAATGGCTGACCAATGCTCACTACATATTCTGCTTCACCAAGCGCCAACGGCAACATGGCCACTATAGTAGTAATTGAAGTAATCAATATCGGTCTGATACGAGATATTCCACTGACTATCAAGGCTCTATATTTAGTGTATCCTTGTCTTCTCAGGATACGACTGTAGTCGATGAGGATGATACCATTGTTCACCACCACGCCCAGTAATATTAAAAAGCCGATTAATGTGTTGGCGTTAAGTAATGAATTACCGGTTAAAGTCAGGCCGAGAAATGCTCCGATACCTGCCAATGGTATAGAAAACATGATCACGATCGGTAAATAGAGTGATTCAAATACTGCGGCCAGGATCATGAATATCACGATGACTGCTGCAAAAATGAGAAAGTAAAACTCATCATACAGATTGTCATCATGAATAACCTCTACCACCATACCCGATGGAATGTTCACACTATTTACCAATTCGTCAATTTCTACTCTTGAAGCTTCCAGTAATGATTCTGAGCCCACTACTTCATCAATAAACTGATAGTTGATCTCAATTCTCTTTTCCTGGTTTACACGTGTAATCACGCTTTCTCCGGAAGAGTACATGACCGAGCCAATATCTGACAGGGAATGCTTCGCGCCAGTGTTACTGGTGATGGGCATCTGCCGAAGGTCCTTCATATCCTTGGCGGTGTAATCCATTTGCTTTTGGGTTTGAATGGTTATTTCAAACTCTTCATCCCCACTAACAAATCGGGTACCTGAGGCGAATGCTGGCTGGAAATCGTTGAGCGCCACCGCCACGTTCTCCTGCGTAATATTATTGGCGCTCATCTCTTGCTGGTTGAAGCGAATATGGGCTTCAGGACGCTCCGGCGTTACATCAATGTAACTCATTTGTATAGACTGCATGCCAGAGATAAAGCTGTTGATGTCATTGGCTATGGTCTGCATCAGCTCAAAATCCTGGCCTTTGATTACCACACGCTCCTGAGCACTTCCAATGCCGAGCAACCGCTCAAAATCAGCTGCTGCAGAACCAGCAGCACTGGCGGCACCGCCACCATTCCTTTGAGGTGGAGCGTCCATAGATACGTTCATATCTCCATAGAATCGAGCCAAGCCAAGCAGTTTATTTCGGATAGCAGGGATAGAGTTTAGCTTATCATCCTTAATGTCTTCTTTCAGATTGACAGCAATTACTGCATCACCTTCTGATATCTGGCTGATCACTTTCTCCACTACCGGAATCTCCATAATCTTCTCTTCGAGATGGCGAACACGCTCATCTGTAGAGTTCAACGTAGTTCCCTGAGGCATGGTCAAAAACAGATTCATCTGAGTTTTCTCTACCTCACTAAGACTTGCTATACTCACCAGAAGACTTAGGCCGATGGTCACGAAAAACAGCACCAAACCACCCACAATGGTAAAGGCAGGCCTTCTGAAGCAGGCCTTCAGCACCACCATATATATCTGAATAATCCGCTGACGAATAGATGCATTTTTAATCAAAGGCGCCTTCGACTGATCATCTTTACTGATAGCTGCATGTGCCAGCATTGGAATCAATACCAACGATACCACTAAAGACACTAACAAGGTAGAAATGATAGATACCCCTATGTGGGTACCAATTAAAGTCACCAGAAAGTTAGTGGAGAAGATAAAAGGTAAGAAAACGGTCACCGTAGTTAAGGTGGCTGCTATAACCGAACGCATCACCTCTTTGGTGCCATCTACCACAGCATCTTCTGTTTTCTTTCTATTTACAACATGTCGGTAGATGTTTTCGATTACTACCACGCTGTTATCCAGCAACATACCAATGGCCAAGGCCATTCCGATAAGGGTAAGACTATTAACAGAAATACCTGCGGCATAAAAGAAGTTGAATGCAGTATACACGGAAATGGGTATAGCTAAAGCAATGCTTAGAATGAATTTGAGCCTTCTCAGGAACACCCACAATACGAATATAGCCAGCAAGCCACCTGTTAGAGCCAGGTTTTTGATCTGGTCAATATTATCCGTCATCAACTCGGCCTGGTTGTTCTGTACTTCAATCTTTACATCCAGTGGAGCCAGTTCATCATTAATTTCATCAATAACCTCTAAAGTCCTGTCAGACAGATCAATAAGGTTGGCTTGAGTATCTTTTGAAATACGAATAGAGACAGCATCTTTGCCATTGACACGGCTGAGGGATGTTTGTTCTTTCACACCAAAAAACACATCAGCTACATCACTTAGTAGTAATGGTCCTTTTTCTGAAACCACCAGACTTTGAATGTTTTTGATGTCTTTCAGCTCAGCGGTTACGTTCACGAATATCTGCTGGCCGTTTCTTTCCACTTGACCTACAAAAGCACTTTTATTGGCATTTTGCGAAAGCACATTACTGATGGTGTTCGGAGTAATGCCATTGGCTTCACAAACAGCATCATCCATAATGATCTCCACTGTTTTCTGCCTTCCGCCATACACTTCAATACCACCCACGCCATCAACATCACTCAGCCGATCAGCGATGTATTGATCAGTAACATTTCTGACACGATCTACGCCACCACTGCCCAGCACCTGCAGCTCCATAAATGAGTTGGTGAGCTGCTCCGTGTCTATTTTCACTATTTGGACCATAAACTCAGGTGCAAGATCAGCCTTGATGGCACCTACTTTCTGCTCCAGCTTGAGATAGGCATATTTGATATTAACATCCTGCTTAAAGGAAATAAAGATCATTCCCTGACGGCTATCAACACTGGAATTTATCTCTTCGATACCTTCCAGCGCACTAATTACGCCCTCCAAAGGCACAATGGCCTGGCTCTCCATGTATTTAGGATTCACCTCTGACATAGAGCCGACCTGCACAATGAGCACCGGAAACTCCACATTAGGAAAGAGCTCTACCGGCAACTTTTTGTAGGAAATATAGCCCATCACGGTGAACCCGATGAATAACATCGACACCAGGACTTTCCTTTTGATAATGGTATGTAAAATGCTGCTCTTACCCATGAGAAGTAGTCTTTTCTCTCTTACCTCTGATCCTGTTTACCACATTCTCAATGCTCTCATAAAAGCAAGGGATCACTATCAAAGTGAGTAGGGTAGACGTAACCAAACCACCGATAACAGCCACTGCCATCGGCGCACGCAAGGCGGCACTTTCGCCAAAACCAAAAGTCAATGGTAACAAGGCCAAAATGGTAGTTAGACTGGTCATAATGATTGGTCTGAACCTGCGCTGACCAGCATCCAGTATAGCTTCACGAAGCGGCATTCCTGCTACTTTATTCTTGTTTATGCTGTCTACCAATATGATAGAGTCATTCACCGCGATACCGGTAAGCATAATGATACCTATGAAAGCCATCATGTTCAGCGGCATGCCTAAAATAAAGAAGGAGAGAAGCGCACCCACACCAGCCAACGGAATAGTAAGCAAAATGGTGAAGGGATGTAGCAGCGATTCAAACTGCGAAGCCAGCACCATGTACACGAGTAAGACGGACAAGATCAATGAGAAAGTTAGGTTTTTCATAGACTCCTGGCGCTTGATCTCCTGACCTGCAACATCTATTTTGTACTGAGGCGGTACAGAAAGGCCTGAAAATGAACCTTCTATCGATTCCACAATCTTGTCATAAGGCTTGTCTTGATTCACACGAGCTCCGATGGAAACCATTCTTGTCTGATTTCTACGATAGATGGAATTAGCAGCATACTTGATATTGATCTTCGCTACATCGCCTAACGGAAACTCTTTGTTATTGCTTTTAATGGTCATATTCTCCAAACCTGCCAATGAAATCTTCGGCACCTTGATCTGAATGTCCTGCATTTCACCGCCACGCTCCAGGCTACCTGCGTTCTTTCCTTCCAGCTGATCCTTTATTTGATTGATGATGTCATCGATAGACAAGTTCAAAAGCCCAGCCCGGTATTTATCTACGTCTACCTGAACCTGCGGCACACCTTCTTCCAGGTTGGATACTGGTTCAAACACATCGGCATTGCTGCCCATGATCAGCATCACAGAATCGGAGAGGGGGCTGAGAGCATCAAAGTCAGCTCCACTTACTTCTACCACTAAAGGCATTTGCTCATCACCCAGTACCGAACTCAAAGCACTTTCATCATTAGAAAAAGTAGCTTCCAAGCCAGGGATTTTTTCAAAGTAGTCTGATAGAACTGTGGTGATATTAGCAATATCTAATTCCGCTTCTTCGGAGAAAATTAGCTTCAAATTGGCCTTATTTTCATCATAGACATTCTCATTCTCAATGCCCGACTGACTTTCCTTAGGACCAATGTGAGAGTATACCTTATCTATCTGTCCTTCAAATAGTTGCAGCAGTTGACCTTCAATTTGGTTTACCGTTGATGACGTACGCTGTAGTGGCGTTCCGTTGGTTAAAGTAAGGTCTACCGAAACAGCTCTTGTACCTGATTGAGGCATGTATTCACTACCGATCACATCAATTAGCAAATAGGCACCAAACACCATTACAAACGAAGCAATGATAAAGGCTATTCTAAACCGAAGCACCTTATCCAGCAGATTGCGATAAGCTTTGAACTTTAAAGGTTGTACTTCAGGTACAGTTTTATCTTTCTTAAAAATCTTGGCGAATAACATGGGGATTACCAAAACAGCCACTACCAGTGACGAGATGAGTGAGAAAGCTACCGTCCAGGCCTGATCCTTAAATAGCTCACCTGATGGTCCTTGCATGTATACAATGGGAAGGAAAACGATGATAGTCGTCAGCGTAGAAGCGGTAATAGCACCACTTACTTCACTGGTTCCCTGAATAGCAGCGTCAATAACGCTGAGGCCTTCTTCGCGCTTTCTGAAAATGCTTTCTACCACCACAATGGCATTATCCACCAACATCCCTGCACCTAAAGCCAGTCCGCCCAACGTCATTACATTTAGTGTAAGGCCATTGAAGTACATAAGATTGAAAGTCGCGATAATAGAAATTGGAATAGCGATACTAATGATCAACGTAGAGCCAATTCGTCTGAGAAAAACAAACAATACCAACATGGCGAATAAAGCACCGTACAAGCCTGATTCCTTCACTTCATCAATCGCGCCCTGAATGAATCTTCCCTGATTTTGGATGATGACAAACTCGTAGCCAGGTACAGATTTTTTCAAATCTTCAAGCACCTCGGTAAGCTCATTCACAGCATTTACTGTATTGTATTGAGTTTCCTTGTAAATGGACATGCCCAAACTTCTCTGCTGGTTGACACGTACGATGCTACTAGCTTCTTTGTCCATCACTTTCATGGTAGCCACTTCGCGAAGCAATACGGGAACCTGATTGCTCGTTCCTTGCTGATTTCCAGCAGCTTGTGAAGTGCCAGTGGAGCTAGTAGTAGGAGTGGTGCCAGCTATATTTTGGCGAGTAGTGTAACCCACCACTAAATCCTGTAGATCTTCAGGCTTTTCAATAATACCAAGGCCTTTTATTACATATTTCTTACCCAGCTCCTCAATGTAGCCACCAGAAACATTACGATTATAATTCTGAATTTTGGCGACAAGATCGTTAACCGTAAGACCAAATGCGGCCAACAAGTGAGGATCCGTTTCAAGCACTACTTCCTTTTCCTGAGCACCTGATAATTTCACCTCAGCCACACCAGGCAATCGCACTAATGCATTTCTGAAGTTATTCTCCGCTACCTTTCGTAAAGCATCGGTGTCATCAGAATTAGGGTTGTAGATACCCAGAATCATGATAGGAGTAGCATTCGGATCAAACTGTGAGATCACAAATTCATCGATCTCTTCATTTAATGAAAAGTTAGAAAGCGACTTTTGAAGATCAAGGAAGGCCTCATCCATATCTTTACCCCAGTCATACTCCACCGTAACCCGGCCATAACCTGTCTGGCTGATAGAACTGACTTCCACGGCACCACTTTGGCGAATAGCTACCGACTCAATGGATTCAATAAATTGCTTTTCAACCTCAGAAGGAGGCTTTATACCTACTTTCAGCTCCACAAAGAGCGTAGGATTCTTCAGATCGGGGAACAACTCGATACCCAACTTGCCAAACGAAATACTCCCCAAAAGTATTACGGCAAGCACCATCATAAGAATGGTAACAGGGTAGGACACAGCCAGCGAAACAATTTTTTTCACACTAAAGGATTTAGATGATCAACTTATTGAACTACACTGACTTTGGACTTATCTCTCAGCGTTTCAAAACCACTGGTAACAAGCCTGTCATTAACTTTTAGTCCTGACGTGACCTCGATCACATCCATATTTTCCAGACCTGTGGTGATGCGCTTCTCACTGGCAATACCATTTTCCACGGTGAACACAATTTTACCATCCTGTCTGCTGATGATAGTCTCTTTTGGTATCACAATGGTGCTGTCTCGCTTCTCGGCAAGAATGGCCGCTTTGATGAACATGCCCGGACGTAGAAGACTTTTGCCGTTATCGATCTGCAGCACGCTTTGGAAGGTCCTGGTATCTGCGTCAATTACAGGTGATATCTGATCTATTTTACCGTAAATGGTATCTTTGGCTACATTGTAGTTAGTGATTTGTACCTGCTGGTTTACATTCACCTCAGACTGATGCTTTTCCGGCAGTTTTACATCCATGAGAAGATGTTCGTATTCCATCACCTTGAACAGATCCTGACCCTGATCTATTCTCACGCCAATGGTGTGGTAAGGCATTTCTACAACAACTCCGGAAAATGGCGCTCTAACGTACATTTTAGCCATCTGAATCTCAGCATTCTCATAAGAGTATTTAGAATTTACATACTCAATATTAGAGTTCTTTAGCTCCGTCTGCGTTACACCGCCTTTGTCATATAAAGACTTTTGTTTTTGAAGATTACTCTCGGTGAGCTCAAGATTAAGCCTTTTACCTTCCAGCTGCAGGTTATTTTCAAACTCTTTATCTTCTATTTTAATGATGATCTGACCCGCTTTCACAGCATCACCCAGAGCATAGGGTTTACCCGTGTCAGGATTAGTCTGGATCTTGTAAATACCCGCCAGCTCAGATTTCATGATGGCCTCCTTAGAAGAGTACACCGTACCTGTGGTTTCAATGAAACGAGAAATGCTCTGAGGCTTGATACTCTGTACTGACACCGGAATTTTAATATCTGTCTGGATATTAGATTTCTCATTATTACAGGACCAGAAGCCACTGATAATCAAAAGAAAGAAAATCCATTTTTTTGAGTTTTGCATGTATGTTATTGGTTGCATAATGTAAGAGTTCTGAAGGTGATTAGTAGGTTTGAAGCATTACTGGTTCCTGCTTTTCAAAATCATAAAGCGATAGAATTTTTAAATTCAGTAGCTCTATTTTATAATTGATCAGTGCATCTGCTAAAGCACTTTTCTTATCAGAAAGCTGGTTCTGAAACTGGTTAAGATCGATACTGGTAAGGTCTCCATTCTTGTATCTTTCCAGATTCAGGTCATAGGTAAGCTCTGCATTTTTCACGTTCTGCTGAGCTATTTCTATCTGATTTTCAAGGTTTTGCAGACTTCTGTAAACCTTTCTGATATCTATGGTAATGTTTCTTCTTTCCGTTTCCAGGTCAATTTCATTGATCTGAAGATTGGCATTGGTGGCTTCGATACGGGCCCTATTTTCGCCCCAGTCCCAGATAGGTATTCTAAATGAAACAGCTACACTTGGGTTCATAGTTGGGTTTTGATAAACATCTGGTGCTTGCGGATTATCTCCAAACACACCTAGTGAAAGGCCTATGCTACCTTTGAATTCGTTCAAACCCTTGGTTTTAATTAGCTCAAACTGAGAACGCTCAAGGGCAATGTTTCGCTCTCTTAGCTCAAGTCTGTTTTCCAGGCCATGCTGAATAGCCTGATTTAAATCTACCTTGCGAGTAATGAAATCTATATCTATCTCTACGGTCAACTCTTCATCCAGATCAAGGCCTAAAAGAAGTTTGAAATCGTCTTCTGCATTATCCAAAAATACCTGATCATTTTCCAGTGTAGATTTAGAACTGGCCAGGTTTAGCTCTGCCTGATACAGCTCTTCCCGAGCCAGAAGGTCGGCCTCCACTTTCTTTTCTGTGATGTCAAAACTCACCTGTTGGTTATTGTACTCATCTCTGGATATCTCTACATTATTTTGACCTTTATAGAGGTTATAGAAGCTTTCCGTAACTAATTTCTCCAAGTTGAGTAGCTGTAGGGCATTGCTGATCTGGGCATTTTCCAGGTTTAGCTCAAGCTCCTTTAGTTGCAGCCTGTTACGATTATAAGTGAAAATAGGTTGGTCTACCTGCAAATAGAGGTTGTTACTGTAAGTTTTAGTTCTTAGATCATTAAACTCAGAGTAATTATCTCTATAACCGAACCTGTTGATCAATGAAATAGTACCATCTGTGGCGCCAATCGGCTGACTCACAGAAAGGTTAGCAAAAGAATTATAATCTTCAGTGGTGTACCATGTGGAAAATAAGTCATTAAATGTTCTGGTACGATCATACTGGAAAGGGGTAATATCCAGCGCAAACTGCGACCTCATAGCAGCTCGTTGAGCATCAAGGCTCCGCTGGTTACTGAACAGGTTCAGTTTGGACTTCTTTATCTCAGGGCTACTGGTTTGGGCTATCTGGATAGACTCTTCCAGTGTGAGGGTATGCTGACCGTTTACCCCTGAAAATTTGAGACCACAAGCCACTGAAATGAGGAGCACCCATCCCAGCTTATGCAGGCTTGTCCGCCCCATTCGTTTTGTTGTTAGCATTTTTAGTTTACCAATCATAATAATTATTGCTTGACCCATTTAATTGCATCTGCATACACCGTTCGGAGTTCACAGTCATCTGACAGCTCCACGCTGCCGCCAGAAGCATTGAAGTAATAAGACCCCAGATAGTTCCATCCTGGCTCTGCATTAGCTAAATTGTATTTTATATCATCCTCACCATCAGCATGATGTATGATGTAGCGGTAGTGTGACTGCTGACCGCTTGGTTGATAATCTTTTTGATTTTTACCTCTCAGGTAAATGTAAATGTCATAGAACCCTGGCTCTTTAAAAGTAGGTGCCCAGGTAGCTGTTTTCTCACCACTGCCAGCCCTTGTAAAATGGGCAGAACGGATTACACTACCGTAAAAATCGGTGCCTGTAGTAGGAAGCCATTTGGCATAAGAACGGTGCCACTGGCCGAAGTACTTCTGGTTAGAATCATCTCTATTATCCAGGAATGCTCTTAGATACGTTGGTTTTATAGGACTAAAAGTGGTAAAAGAAAGTGAATCTTCATTATCCACAATTACCTGATACTGATCTGGTTGAGGAACATTCGCCAGCACTTGCTCTCCCTCAAAAAGCTTTTGATGCTTCATTTTGTCCAGCTCACCCACAGACATATAGATTTCTGAAGGTATATTTCTTGAAATAATGGTGTTGAACTTAATTTCGTTAGGTCTTTCATCTAAAATGTAGCCCAATCGTTTTATCTCACCCTTCTTAATGATGGCTAGCTTGCCGGTTTTCTCTTCGGGCTTTGGTTCGTCAGAATCGTTCTCCTTTTTATCATCAAAATGATTAAATATTACTTCAAGTATCCCGTCATTTTCGCCCACATTCTTCACATCAATTATTACCTGATAGCGCTTCTTATCACCATCTACTACTTCATATTTTTCTACATTGAATATATCAAAGGCAGGCTGTGAAGTAGACTGATAAACTTTTTTGATAATAGGAGTGATGTCCACCTGAAACTGCTCTATCAAAGCCGAACGAAGTGTCTCGTAGGTTACAGGTTGGTGCTGATGTGTGTTTACCCAGTTATACAGAAAACTCTTTAATTGGTTCTCGCCAATAATCTGGCCCAGGTAGGCAAAGAGATATTCACTTTTTAGAGAAACTGACTGTTTGATCTTGCTAAATGGCTCATTAGCGATGATTTTTTGCAAGCCTGCTTCTCTCATCAGTTGGTTACATTCCTCTATGAACGAAATGCCATTCATATCTCTAGAATAATCATAGCCGCCTTCACCTTCGCTGCCGATGTATTTGGCAATACCGCGGTTAAGCAATGGCCATTCTTTACTAATCACAGCTGAGTTAAAGCTATAGTAATTGGGGAATATGGAATAATCAGGATCATCAGCATTTCGACCAGCGAAAAACCAGCCTTCGTTACTCACCTTTGTGAATACATGACTAATTAAGTTTTTGAATAAATAAGCCTGTTTCTGCTTATCATCATACACCTGATTGTCTTGCCTGGCCTGATGCTCCAGGTCTCTAAGCTGCCGTCTAAAATCAAAACGGTCAAGATCGCCACCTTCTTCCGGCCAAAAAACCATCTCCGGCTGCACAAAGGCCTGACTGCTTTCATAGATTTTGGCATAGGCCATAAAATGAATTGGCGCCTCCACGAATTGTAGCCTTTTGAAAGGATATTTCAATTTCCTCACATCTTCGTAAGAGCTCACAATATCATCAATCAAATAAGAAAGCGTATCCGATAGAGCCCCCAGGTTGTTCTCCAGAAAGTTATGGTTAGGATAGTGGTAAATGGCGTAAGTAACACTATCCAACGTGATACCTTTCTTTACATAATTGCCAATGGCCAGTGATATTTGTGGCAGCGGATATTCAGGCTTGAAATGATAATTACCCTCTGAGCTGGTAACATCTCCCTGTGATATCGCCGTTAAACCATTTTGAGTTTTTACATAAAGCTCAAAGTCAATGAAATTAGCCTTTTGCTGAGCTATGGCTTTATGACTGTAGCCAATCTCAGTGCCCGGGTACCACATAACATCGGAGGTAAGAAGGGCATAATCTGGTTGTAGAAACGCATATTTCTTTTGCAATGAATACATCAGATACTGTACAGGAGACTCATACCTTTCATCATCTACCTCCAGGTGAGCCGCCTCATCTTGAATGGTACCATGATACTTTATCTGGACTTTCCTTGTCGCGCCATTACTTATCTTAACACCTTGATTAATAGATACTAAATAATCATCTCTTAAAGCTTTAATATCATCATTTCCTATACTTAACTGATCAACGATAAGGCCAGGATTTAATGTAAAATAGATAGAATCCAGCTGTGCTCCCGAGTTATTCTTTATGGTAAGATTGGCTGTGCAATAGATCTGATCACCACGATGCTCCAGGTCTATGGAAGCGGCAGTAATATCTACATTTGGCGTTTTAGCCCATTTATAATTTATGGTCACCATTGCTGCACGGTGAGTTAATTCATGGCTTCTGATAGCCCATAAATTTACCATAGATAGGGCAGAGGCCGCCACTAGTACAAGGCCTACAATACCTGTAACAACCTTTACTCTTCTGTAGCTCGGTAAGCGATCCAGGAAGAAAGCGGTGAGCCACATACAAGCGATACCAACAAGTGTATAGAAAAGGCGTTGGTTCAAGGCAAACTTCATATCAGCAAAGCCTGAGATCTCAGAGATAAGCATTGAGAGCCTGAAAGCACTGAAATCCAGAATGTTGGCGAACTTATCAAAGTATTTAAAGAGCTGCACAGCTGCCAGCCCTAGAAGCAATACAATGGTGATAGGTTGATTTCTTATTAATGTTACCAGAAGAAAAGCCAGACCAGTAGTAAAAATGATGCTAGGCACGCTGGTAAGAAAAGGGTACAAAAAATAGGCAGCAGGGTTAAGCTCAGCATTACCATTAATGATGTTGACCACAAAAGCGATAGAAAGCAACACCATGTTAAGGATAAAGAAGAGTTTGAATATGGCCAGAGCCTTTCCAAATACATAATCCAGATTGGTAATCGGGCGGACAAAGAACACTTCGTTAGTGTCTATTTTCTTATCCTTTTTGATAAGACCAGTAGCCAGGAAAATAACTGCTGCTACCTGTGGTATGCTTATCATCACCAGCGTAGCGTAAGGAATGATATGATTATTAGAAATAGAAAGCCATCTGGTATTATCTAAACCTGAGAAAACCGCGATATTCAAAATGGTGACAAAAATAACCCCGGCCAGCGCCACTATTCTGAAGAACCAGTTTCTCCAAAGTACCTTGCCTTCGTATTTGGAGATGGTGAATATGTTTTTTAATGATATCATACCAGCGACACTCCTAATTCATTTTCCATAAAATATACATAGGCATGCTCCAGGTTAGGATTGGCATGGTCTGCATCCGGGTGCGGCTTTTCATTAGCAATAAGCTCCACTTCCCATTTGCCATCTACGGGAATAGTTGATACTACTGGAAATTTGGATTTCAGCTCAAAGAAAGCCTCATCATCTAAAGTTACTTCCCAAACATGACCGCGAACCTGATTGATCATGCCTTCCGGTGATCCTTTGAAAGCCACTTCGCCTTTGTTCAGCATGGCCATATGCTCACATGTACTACTTATATCACCTACTATGTGTGTAGACAAGATAATGGTAACATCCTTCTGACTGAGGTCTGAAAGAATGTTTCGGAACCTGATACGCTCTTCGGGATCTAGCCCGGTGGTAGGCTCATCTATTACCAGCAGTTGAGGGTTGCCAATTAATGCCTGAGCAATACCCAAGCGACGCTTCATACCACCGGACAATTTATTGGCCATTCGCTCTCGCACGTCCAATAAACCCACCTGATCAAGCAGCTGATCTACCTTTACATTCCTGTCTTTCTTCTTTAATGAAGTACCAAGTCTGGCGGCATAATCAAGGAACTCCCAGGTTTTGAGCTTTGTGAAAAAGGTAAAATCCTGCGGGAGATAACCAATAAGAGGCCTTATTTTCTGTCTTTGCTTATTGATGTCCATTCCGTTGATAAGAATGGTGCCTGAAGACGCCTGCTGCACAGTGACCAATGTGCGCATAAAGCTTGACTTACCGGCTCCATTAGGACCAAGCAATCCGAACATGCCGCTACCAATCTCAAGATCGATATTGCGAATAGCGGCATGCCCGTTAGGATACACTTTGGTTAAGCCTTTGATCTCTATATTCATCAGCTATTGAGGTTCTGTAGGTTATTTGAAATATAACCTAATAGGTTCGATTAATGGTTTACAAATCCCGCTAGCGGCTGAGTTAAAGACCTGAAAGGATTTGTAAGGTGTTGTTGTTATCAGATAGAATTAACTATCACTATTTATTTGTTACTTAGTTGATGTTCAGCCTACTGGAGTTATCCTTCTTAAACTGGATATCTTCCACAGATTGCACATATATATAAGTATTGTTTTTAATTGATCCCTGGAGGTGCTTTATTGGGACATACAGACGCACACTGGCATTGTCACCCAAAAATTCTAATTTATCAAGATCAAGCGAATTAAAATCCGCTGATGAGCCAGGCCCTGCGTTCATTCTCACCTCATTAAGGTCAGGACAGTTCATCAAACTAAAGTATCCATCCTTTTGTGAAATATTTAAACTCTCCTGATCAAGTTCAGTGACAGTAACTCTACTATTTACCATACTCAGGTAGTTTAGCTGCCCAGGCTGAACCGTAATTCTCAAAGAATTAATATGATTCTCATCTTCAACCACTTGGGTAATTCTCAAAGTGTCATTCGTTACGCTATACTTTATATTAGATGCAGCCCCGCCTTTTTCACTCCAAACTTCAATTCTGGAAGGTACATCTGCCGCACTTTTAATTGAGAAGTGTGAATTATTCACATTATTGAAATCTATGTACTTAATACCTGTAATATCTATGGAATCCATAATGCCAATATTACCATGAATACTATTAGGTGTGCCATTGAGCCTTATTTCGGTAAAAGCCACGATCATATACACCAGGATAAAACCGAAGAAACCAATAAGTATTTTGTTGCTTAATTTCATCGCTTATTATTTTAATGTTGTTATATGCTTCTGTAAGTCATCTGCTGTGATACCAAGCAATTCGGCCTGTCTGATAAATTCTGGTAGTATTTTATCAAAAAACTCTTTCTTCTTACCTTCCAGGATGATATTCTGAGCTTCAGGGTTAACGAAGTATCCGATTCCCCTTTGGTTTTCAATAATATTCATTGCTTGTAATTCACTATAAGTTCTCATAATTGTGTTAGGATTTACACCCATTTGGGATGCCAGCTCCCTTACTGATGGTATTTTTTCACCCACAGGAAACTCTCCACTCACCACTTTCTCGGCAATACTATCTGCTATTTGCAGAAATATACTTTTGCCATTTTGAAACTCCATTCTAAACCTCCTTTTCCTTTAATTTTCTATAGGCTACATAAAGCATAACCAGATTAGCCATAAATGCCGCTCCTGCAAAGAGCCTGAAAGCTCCCGTCTCATCATGTGGAATAAGTACCAAGTCATCATTAGTTCTGAAATTTCCTATTCCAACCACTTCTATTGCTATGTAAATGACTAACACATAGAACAACACTATCACAGCCAACGCAAACAATGTCTTCACCAAGGGTTGTTTAGAGAATGTAGCACCACCTGTAAAGGGCAATACCAGTCCAAGCCCTATCAAATTGGCGATCATAATCACAAACCATATCGTAGTACTCCTGTCATTAAAAACATCACCATTTAAGACGTTGGAGAGATCCGCATTGAAGGGCTCAAACAGACCAACAGATTGAAAGCTTTCTTCAGTAAACATGTCGAAGAACAGACCCTGGATGTTAAACGTGACCCAAAATAGAATGGGAAGAAGGAAAAGCATGAGCACAATGCGAATGATGAATTCGGATAGAAACTTCTCTAGTACTGACCCGGGTACCATGAGATAGTTGATGGTGCTCTCTTTTGACCTTAGAGACGGAAACGAATAACCGACATACAGAATGCCGAATACTGCTACAAATCCGATAAGAAAACCTCTGTAATTTTCTAAATCATGAGGATGCTTATCTGACCCCATTTGCACTATTGATAGCAGAATGAAGATAACACCTATATAAGCAATACTTGAAAACAAAAACAGCTTATTATGATGAATGAAATTCTGCCTGAATAGCAAAAGAAAGCGCCTCATGCTAAAAGTGTTGTTACTGGACATAGTCTTTCATTTTTTCGGTACCGTTAGACACCGCGTTAAACAATAGTTCAATATCTACAGATGAATTGCCATTAGTCTGCGGGGTGATGACCCTATAACCACCCGGCACCATTTCACTGTACAATACATTTTCACCCTCTGGTGTAGCTGCAGTAGAGAAGCTTAGCTGAGATGAAATGTCAAACAAGTCTTTTTGCATGATGAATTTACCTTTCTCCAGCATTAAGATCCTGTCTATCAGATTTTCTACATCTTTTACCTGGTGAGTAGAAATCACCACCACCTGATCTTCATCCAGTGAACCTGCCAATATTCTTCTAAAAATTGCTTTTGAAGGAATATCTAACCCGTTAGTAGGCTCATCTAGAATAAGTAGGCGACACTTGGTAGACAAGGCGAAGGATATCAAAAACTTCTTTTTCTGACCGTAAGAAAGCTTTTGTAAGCTTTTAGTTTCTGGCAGTTCAAACTCATTGAGCAACTTTTGCAGCAAAGCCTCATCGAAGCGAGGGTAAAAACCTGCATTTGCCTTAATGTAGTTTTTAATAGATATGCCCGGAATATAAAACTCTTCCGGCACCAGATAGATATCCTGTAGGAGTGAAGGCTCTCTTTTAGAAGGCTCATAACCCATAATCTTCACATCACCATGCGTAGGAGTTAACAGGCCAATGATCAACTTCAGTAAAGTAGTTTTTCCGGCACCATTTTTCCCTAGCAGACCAACAATGCTTCCCGGACGCAAGATGCAATCCAGATCTTGAAAGAGTGGCTCTTTCTTTTTAGCATAGTTGAAATTCAAATTTTTTATCTCAATCATTGTTACTGATTTAGTGTACTACTTAACTAATACAGTACAATGGTAATGTTAATTTTTGGGATTTGCAAATCTTAAATTCAAAAAACTTAGATTAACATTAAAACAAATCTGCCAAAAGAAGGGAAGGACTATAAAAAAAGAAGTGCCGGCACTTCAAAAAAGTACCGACACATTCTCTAATCATTAACTTAATAAACTATGTAAACTATTATCTGGTCCTATGTAAAATCTATTGTTTAATTAGCTTTCTATGGTATATACCCTGTGCAGTGTGAACTTCCAGTATCCAGATTCCTGCAGCCAGATCCTCTCCAAATGTGATGTGTTTGGTTTTAGGAGAGCGTATAATCCTTCTGCCTCCATTAGCATTCACTAAATAAAGCTCTTTGATATCCTGACCACCATTCTCCAGCACAAACTGATGTTGAGTAGGGTTGGGGTATAGTTTAAAGGAGGTGTTTAACGCATCAATGCCAGTGACATTTCCTGTTACCTCGAAAGTATGATCTACAAAGGTTGCAGCAGCGTAGTCATTATCTCCGGCTTGGGTTGCTCTTACTGTAATATTACCTGTTCCGGTTATAGTGAGTGCATTACCTTCTACCGAAGCAGGGCCAGCAACTACCGAAAAAGTAACTGGCAGGTCAGAACTGGCCGAAGCATTTAAATTTATGGTAGTGGTTTCTTCTATATCCATATCATCTATCTCATCAAAACTGATGGTTTGGCTGGCTTTGTTCACCATAAAGGTTTTATATACTTCAGCCGCGGCATTATAATTATCGTTTCCTAATTGTCTGGCTCTTATGGTGGCTGAACCTCCACCTGTGATAGTCACGGTTTTGCCGTTGATTTCTATGTTGGGGCTCGCTGTGGTTAATAGTACCTCCAGACCTGAACTGGCACTTACATTCAGTTCAAAATCGCCATCACCAAAGGTTTTATCCGGAATATTCTGAAACGTAATGGTCTGGTTCTGCTTAGTAGATGATATGTTCCAGCCGGTGTTATTTCCTAAGTCAACACTTTCTTCAGCAGTAAAAGTGGCACCAGAGGCATTCATATCCTGAATCTGAAGATACATCCCTTCAAAGGCTGTTCCTGAAGTACTTTTAAAGTAAGCTTGCTCTCCTGTAATTAAAGATCTGAACTCTATAGGATCATTCTCAGTGCCTTCAGCAACAAGCGTTTCAAACATTACAGCATCTTCTTCTTCAGGAGATATTTTCAATTCCGTACCAGGCAGCACCGTAATTGTGTGAGCTACAATACCGCCATTGATACTACCATAAATATTGGTGGTTCCTGAGCTAAAGATAATATTATTGAATACCAGACCACCTCCAAGTATTGATTTAGAAGTATTCTCTAACAAATGAATAGTGGTTTCCGTGAGATCCACTTCATCTGAAGTAATGTTTTGACTATAAATCCAATACTGATCTGTAGTAAAATAGGAAGTATAAATGGAAGAAGTTCCTCCATTAAATCTGATGTAATCAGATCTGTCATCTTCCGTTTCTGGCATTATAAAGAATTTGGAAAGAGCATTTATAACTTTGTTATTGGTATTTAAGGTGCCGCGATACAGAAAGAAGTTGTCTGCTGTAATGTCATCCGTCAGATTGAAAGTACCCGAACCATCAAAAGTAATCCCCAGCAGTCTCTGAGCATCATTAAAAGTAACTGACTCTGTTTCAGAAGATTGCATTCTTACTTGTGCAGAAAGATTTAAAGCATCATCCAATACCAGTGCGCCGTACACCTGAAGTTCATTACCAATACCTTGAACCACGAAATTAGTAGCCAAACTAGAAAAGGTCAGGTTGGCAGCGAGGTTTTCATCTGTGAGCGTAACGGTGGTTCCAGCCCCGCCAGATGCACTATTAAAAAATACATTATCTAAAACACCCGGAGGTTCTGTATAAAAGGTATTTCCACCACTGGTTTTGGCCCAATGGTTTACGTCATCCCATATACCATTGCCGCCTACCCAGTAATAATCAAGTCCGTTATAGGGTGTGATGTTCCAGCCTGAGTTATTGCCGTTATCTATAGAGTTCTGAGCGTTGCATGTGGCTCCTCCGGTAGCGTTGATATCCTCAAGTATTAGAAAACTGGCATTTACAGTGCCTGAGCTCTTTGATATGGTGGCTTGAGAACCCGGAGTGCTCGCATTAATATCTACAGGAGTGGTTTTCCCGCCTACAAGATCTAGCGTATTGACGGTCTGAACACTTCCACTTTCAAGGGTTAGATTAACACCTTTCTCAGCTTTAAATTCATTAAATGTATTGTTTCCCTGCACAAACAGAGTGGCATTGTTTTTCACTATTACATTGTGAAATGTATTATCATTACCTCTAAACCTGTTTCCTTCCGTAATAATTAAAGTAGATGTGCCTTCATTAAAGTTGAACGTCTCTTCAATGATGACAATTCCAAAATCCAGGTAGAAAGTAGAACTACCAGCATTAAGTGTGCCTGCACTATTACATTCTAAAAAAAAAAGTTAGTGTGTACCGGGTGGTTGTTAGTATTTAGAGTACCTAATCCATTAAACCTCATCCAGCCAACAGCCAAAGAATCCTGCAGACTCCATTCACCTGGGCCATCAAAAACTATTGAACAAGTGCTTCCTAATGTCTTTTCTCCTGAATGAATCACATTTCCGGCCTCTGTAGATCTCAGGATTACCTTACTCAGCTTTTTTTGTACCGAATTATTGAAAGTTAAAGAACCATATACATATAAAAGGTTCTGATTCGATGTACCTAAAGATTTAAAGTAGGGCGTATGTGCCGTTCCTGTCCAGTCCATATTGAGACAATAGCCATCCACATCTAATGATAGCTCCTGATCTTCTAGTGAAAACGAGAAGGCATCAAAATATACATTGTCTTCCTCACCTGGAGGCTCCGTATGAAAAGTAGAGCCTCCGGAGCTGGTAGCCCAATGCCCCAGGTCGGACCAGTTGCCACCATCGCCCACCCAATAGTAATCAGACTGAGCCAGTGATGAATAAAAAGAAAAACAGATGAATAAAACGGTAAAAATATATCTCATAACAGATTGATTAAAAGCCTGCTGCAAGATAATATGGTCAATGGCAGAGTGCCTTGGCGTTCACTAAGTAAAAAGTGTCGTTCGCTAAATAGTTGGGAGTAAAGAGTATTGAGTATTGAGTATAGAATAGAGTATAGAGTATTGAGTAAATAGTATCAACTAAGTAGCATATGTTACAATATTCATAGAACCTGTTACATTTATAATATGCTACAGGCCTTATCCTAGCTAGTTTTATTAAAACATTTTTCAACCTAAAACTAAGCTGAGATGAAAAAAAACATCACAAAACTCATATCGGTATTTTTATTACTTGCATCATGGATGTCTTCTGGATGTAGAGATGATTACGAAGAACCACCAGAAGTGGAATCTTCCGACGAATACGTAGATTTGCGGCCCAGGCAAACCCCCATCCGTTGGCAAGGAAGCAGAACAACCTGTATCGTATTCGCCGGAGTAGCGGCATTAGAAGCTTCATACAAGAAGTTTGGCTACGGCGATCTCGATCTTTCAGAAGAATTTATCAATTTCACAAGAAAGTCATTCTATCTACATCCCATCTGGCAAGACCATCTAAACAAAGGAGTAACGGCAAGAGAAACACAACTTGGATCCACTGGCGGCGGTGGTGGAGTAGGGGTAGTTGCAGAACTAGGCAAAGCCTATAAATTGCCTCTAGAGAATGTAATGCCCTATGTAGATGTAAACAACTACTACGAATCTAATTTCCCTGCCTTGGTTCAAGCCATTGACAAAGGATCAGATGCCACACAAAAAGATTATAGTGATTTCAATCTTGATCCTAGAATTTTAACATCGAACATTCTCAAAACAGAAAAATGGTACAGTGTGGGCTCTTACAAAGAGCTAGCAGATGCAAAAGATACTGATGAGATAGAAAAAATTCTAAAAGCAGGTAATGAAGTAGTATGGGATTTTGCCGGTGCTAACCCTGCGGAATCTATAGATGACAACAACATTTGGCAAGCTTGCTCAGATTGCGCTATAATTGGCCATAGCATGCTCATTGTAGGGTTTGATAAGCGAGATCCAGATCCTGCTAAACATCATTTCATAGTAAAGAACAGCTGGGGAACTGATTATTTAACAGGAACAGACATGGATGGCTTTACTACTATCTCTTACGATTATGTAAAGAATTACGGTGTAGAAGCAGCCTATATTCTATGGCCTACCGCACCTGAAGCATGGCCGGAAATACCATTTGTAGGCAGGTGGAAAACCAATCTAGATGGCTGGAAAGGAACGCTAGACATTTACCACCTTCCCGGTATGTCTGACTATACCTTTGAGTTCAACTATCTTAGAAATGTAATTCCTGAGCAATATGAAGATTATCGCATTGGTACTTATTATGACACGCAAGGCAATCCTTTCCGGGTCAACGGCTCAGTAAATGGCAATAAGCTAGAGTTTTACATTGACCCTGATGAGCCTTTAGTACGCTGGGATGTGATAAGAGGTACTCCTCATGTTTTTTACATGGATGACTATGACTACATGGCTGGCTTTTATGAATTAGAAAACGGTCAGGAATATGCCGGCTACGCAGTAAAAGGCAGTTATTTGAACGGCGGACCACAGACACCTCGACCTTTCAGTACACAATCCTATTACCCTAGTATGTGGCAACTGGACTGCAACGGCAAAAAGGGTGTTCTTACTTTTACTAAACAGGCTGGTAATAATAATGAATTCCTCTTGCTCGATGGCACATTCTTAAAAAATGGGTCTACCACAGCAGTGGCTGCGCAACTCAAGATGTATTATAATGATCCGAGCAAGGTCTATGTCCAAATCATTGATTTCGATGGTGAGCCTGAAAGCTTCATAGGCAGGCACCTCAGCTGGGAAGGTGGGTTAATCACAGGCCACACCCCAGAAACAGTAGACATCAGACCATTCAGCATGACCCGCATAGAAAGTAACTAAACGTTAATGATTGATGAAGGGGAAAGCCCGGCGGCCGTGTGGTTGCTGGGCTTTTTGTATTAGCTTCAAATTTATCATAGAAGTTCGGAGCGCTTTTGGAGCTCAATAATAAATTTAGATTTTTCTGGATTAGGCATAATATAGGGCTTACAATCTTCTGCGTGATAGGGAATAATCTCGGGCCTTATTTTTCTATCGGCGTTGATAACCAACTTTACCAGGATACCATCATGGGTTATTGGGTTTTGATTATCAAAAAGAAGGTTGCCTACACTATAAAAAACAGGATGACCGTCAATATTTTCGTAGCTCTGAACCACATGGGGGTGGTGACCTATTATTGCATCTGCACCAGCACTCACTAAAGCCCGCGCTTCTCTACGCTGTATTGAGGTGGGTCTACGCTGATATTCTAAACCCCAGTGCAAGGACACAATAATCAAACTATTTGGATTATTTTCTTTGTAAACTTTTATACTACTGACCAAATCAGAAATTGTAGACTGGCACATTCCTGGTTCATCCTCTAGATACATCCAGGCTTCAAGACCAAGAGTTACAGATGCAAAAAGAGCCACTTTAATGTCACCTTTTTCTAAAATAACCGGAGTGCAAGCATCTTGCTGAGATATGCCATATCCGATTGGAATAATATTGTTTTCCAACAAAAGCTTGGCTGTTCCTGTCATGACCCGCCTGCCATGATCATACGCATGATTATTTGCCATTATAGCATGCGTAATTCCTGCTGAACGAAGAGGTGTTAATGATTCAGGATTACCCAAAAAGACATACTTTTTTGTTAACGGGGTGGGTTCCGTTCCAATAGGACACTCAAGATTTACAACTCCATAATCGGCTTCAGTAAAAACATGGCTAATATCATTAAGCAAGTAATCCATACCGCGCTGATCAGCTTTAAGTTTTACACCACGGTCCAGCATTACATCTCCACCAAATACAATCGCCATATCATCTCGCGAATCACATCCAATGATGCCAATAAAAAGCAGATAGTAAAACTTTTTTAACATCCTGAACTGTAAATATATTCGACAGTTTGTGGCCTAACATCTTCGTTCAAATCGAGTATTATTTCATCCATCCAGCTTGGAGTTGGGTAAACTTGCTTATTCTTAAGCATCTCCTGCCATTCTTCATCTGTCATTCTTTTGTCTAGAGGAGTTGGAAACTCATAATAGCTAAATGTCGCTCCCTTAGTGATGTAAAGACTTCCTTCTATCTCTACCAAAACATATATATCATTGGCATACCCTACAGCCACATGCAGAATACCTGCCTGATCTCCTTGATTATTGGTATATATATCCGCCACTACAGATATTTCTTTATCAGGTCCTGTAACTTCTCTCCATTCGTTGACATTTAATATCCCGCGTGTGAGATAATCTACCGAACTTCCAATGAGTTCTATGGTCCGATACTCCTGCTCAGAAAGCTTTTCACCTCTGAGCTCTTTTCTGCTCACAGTAAGAAGAAAAGTACAGGTCTCTCTCAAACTATTAAAATCATGTCTCATTGAATTATTTAATAGCTCATGTTCTTCCAGCATTGAGCTTGATAGGTCAAGCAATTCAATGGCAGACTTCCAATATTTCACATTAGGCTCCACATAGCCCACTACATAGGGATTTGGAGGAGGCTCACAATCTTCACCGCCACCACATTCGGCAGCACCTACTTGTTCAGTATATAATATAGCATCATGCTTTAATTCAGCCCAGGAGGCTAAAGCAGTATTCAGATTTTTCTTGTTCCACTGCGGTATTTGCATGAAATAGGGGTACCTATCATCTTTTTCAAGCATGAGATTCAGCCCTTGAACCCATTTGGCATAGACCGTTTCATCCCATTTATCATAATTGCTGTATTTGGCTTTCATTTCATCCAAATGAGGCAGAAACTCTGACCACTGGGTGGTTTCCTTAAGCTCATCTATCAATATTTTTTCAGCTGCTTCGCTCCCGAAACCTGCCAATACATCTAATCCCTTGGGGTAAGGGCGTTTTGCCAAATGAGTCATTGTTTGCAAAATCTCATTATCCAAAACAAAGCGGGCGGGCATAAAATTGATCTTATCTGCGCAAGTGTTCTCAACTTTAGGCTTTATGATATTCTTATTCTTAGCCAGAAGCTCTAAATCCTCGGAAATCAATTGCAAGTTAGAAGGCTCTAAAACCTCTGTCAGATTATCAAATTGTTTTTTCTTTAGCACATTGCAAATATCTGATATGGATAAGTTATCAGGCTGACCTATAAGAAATGTTGTGGGTGTTAGTATAGATTCATAAAGTTGCAATAGCGACTTACCTGATTTTTGAGAATGACCATTAGCCAAGATAAATGCTGCAGTTACAGCCATAGAGAGGTCATTTTGATCCTTTAAACAATATGGAACTAACTGAAGCCATTGCATAGCATTGAAGTATTTCTGCAAAGATTCCGTTCTGGTATAATGTCCTCTAGGTTTAAACTGATCATATGGAAATTTAAAATCCGAATAAGCAGGTATAAAATCAGAAGTTGAAGCTTGAGCAGCTTTTATCTTTGATAATTCTGAATTTATAATTGTCTCGTATTTTTCAGGTATAGTGGCAGTTTCATCTAAGATAGAAAGTGGGATGGAAAATGAAATGGCATTGTAACGTAATGCATCCTTAGTTTCTTGATCCGTACTTTTGAACATTTCCTCATCCAATTCATTCAAAAATCCTGATAAAAGCTCTTTTAATATCGGTATAAACTGTTCTTCTTCTAACTGCCTTAGCATAAATGAAAAATGCATATGAAAAAGTTGAAGATATAAGTCTGTAGTTACAAAATTCTGAGTTTGACTATAGTCATTCTCTTCGTAAAGATGAAATAGCTGCACGTTATTGTTAGGAACAATTGCAAAGCCGTTCTTTCCTAATTGATCAATCAGTTTTTGAGGAATACTCTTGTATTGCCATCCATTTATAATATTATTAATATTGGCTAATCTCAAGCCACCTTGTTCATGAAAATTTTCATTTCTCAACTCTGCTTCACGCTTTTTAACTCTATCCATAAATGCAATCTCTTCATTTGTGTATACAATAGGTGGGGCAGGCTGAAGGCCACTATTTTCACAGTCGCCATACCATCTTGATTCCATCAAATTGCGGTACCATGGTTTGTCATAGAAATAGCCTCTCAAATCAGATTTCATAAATAAATAGCCATATCGAGCAGGAATGGTATTTCTTAAAATACGTAATTGGTGAGCAGTTTTCCCATCCAAATTCTGATTTAGATCAAACGGGTGTAGTGCCTCGCGAAGTGAGTCATAGGATCCAAAATTCCAGCCCAAAAATTCTCCTTCTTGCTCTTCTATTTCGGGTGCTATAGAAGCTGGTTCATCTTTAATTACAACTAATGAGTCTTCTTTATTTTGTTGCTCTTTTTTATTGTCGCTGCCACAAGCTGCTAACATAAGAGATAGAACGATTCCAAAAGTTATTCTGCCAGTCTTATTATAATCTACTAACTTCATTTCCAATTTATCAATTATTTTCAAACCATTTAGTCCAGATATTTTTTAGCTATTTCAAAGCTTATTTCCCTTTGTAGGTAATGAGAAAGGGACAGTCCAAAGCCATACCATTCATAATCCGCTACCAAATATTTATCACTCTTCTCTTCAGCTAAAACTCTGATATAACATTCACCTTCATCATCATAAACCACTTTAAAATCAATAATAGGATGTCCCACCGACGAACCTAGCCAAAGTGGAATAATACCCCCATCTCTCACCTGAAATAGAAACAAACGATTCCTTTTGATAGAATCATACCTCGTAGCTTTATACACACCTACTGCTATGTCTATATCATCATCATCATTGATTGTTCCAGACTGGAACTGATAAACAGGGTATCTTAAAGGCCATTCACTGCTAATAGAATCATTTACTGTACAAACAAGCTTATTATTATCTCCTAATATCAGAGAAACCTTTGTACTATCATTTAAAACTATTTCTTGAAAATTCTTATCATCAGTTTGGTCTTTACATGAAAAGATCACTAACATAAATGTTACTAACAAAGCAAATAGGCGCATAACGGAACAAACATACAAATGATATTAATATAATGCGATTAAATATATAGCAAGAAACATCAAGTTAAAAAGGTCAGAGAATTAAAGGTCCAATTTTCTTAGATTTGAAGTCTCATTTATTAAAAGCAAATGTCATACACCGAAATTGATTCTAAAGAGAAGTTTGAACAGCTACTGGAAGGAAAGAATCACATATCTAAATGCGTTTTTCAAAATATAAACCTTAGTCTACCTGAAAATATTTATGATTATACTTTTAGTGATAATGTGTTTTTAGGCTGTATTATGCATGAGCCTCTAATTGAGAGGTTGAGCATTAATAACATTATCATCCCCACCTTACCAGGGTTGCCATATAACTGCTTTCCTGGTCAGCTTTATGATAGGCATTCGCTGCTTAATAATTACACCTTAGGCCAACCTGAAAGTTATTCATTATCACTTGACAATCAAGTATATAATCACTTCTTAAGCACAGGGAAGATCGCCGATAGCATATACGAAACTTTAGCCAGGAGGCTGCATGATCACTCCATAACGGATAGTCTTGAAGAATTTATCAGCAAGTGGGACGAGAAGAAGGTGGTGGCCATTATGGGAGGGCACAACCTCTCTAGAAATGCAGAAAGCTATGAGAAGATAGTTCGAATCAGTAAGCAACTGACAGAAGAGGGCTATTTGATGGTTTCTGGAGGTGGACCTGGTGCCATGGAGGCCACACATGCTGGTGCCTGGCTAGCCGGTAGAGATGAAAGCTTAGTAAAAGTGTTCATAGAAAAACTCTCCGAGGCGCCATCTTATAAAGATGAATTATGGTTAGACAAGGCCTTTGAATTGATAGAACAATACCCTCAAAATGACTATGAAAGTCTGGGTATCCCAACCTGGCTTTACGGACATGAACCACCTACGCCATTTGCCTCCAAAATAGCCAAATACTTTGCGAATAGCGTAAGAGAAGATGGATTACTCACCATTGCTAAAGGTGGAATAGTATTCGCTCCAGGAAGTGCAGGCACCATCCAGGAAATATTTCAAGAGGCGACCCAAAACCACTACCTCAGCTTTGGCTATGCCAGCCCCATGATCTTTTTGAATGAAGATTATTGGACCAATGACAGACCTGTGTATCCTCTATTGGCATCTATGATGAAAGAAGGAAAGTATCAGCATTTGCTGTTGTCTATTACTGATGATGGGGAAGAGGTGATGGATACTATAAGAAATTTTAGCTCCTAGCTAATATTAAAGCGTATCTCACCACCATATTCACCCTATCCCAATTAAACTAAGACAACCTATTTTTCCATCATTTAACCAAATCAATCACTTCCTTCCAATCATGATAAGGATCAAAGCCGGCCTTATCTTCAAATAGCACGTTGAAGTAGGGCTTGTCTTCATAGTACCCGTACTTTTTGCTTTGCACCTCCGGGTTGCCATTGACATGATCGAAGTGAATGCCATTTTCCTCAAAGAAGTCTAAATACTTCTGCACCTCATGAGGATGCGAGCAGGTATACAGTATCCTACTGATATCCTTGCGCTTACTGATCAGCTGTAGTGCTTCTTTAGCCTGTGGGTAAAACTCAGTTGGGATTTCTTCTGTAGACCAGTTCGGCTTTATAATGGTCTCATGAATATCAAAGGCCCAAAAGGTCTTATCCCAGTTTTTACGCTTTGCATGTTCAAAAGCACGCGCTATAGCTCTAGTAATCATAATACTGGTTGTTTAAATAGTACTTTTGCGTTTTCTCGTACTTGTTCGAAAGTGCATTCATTCACCATTTCACCATTTTCAAATACTGTTATCATCACATCTTCCAACTCAGGGCAGTCACTTTCCAGAACAGTGGTCGGTTCTCCCTGCAGCTTCACCAGCTTCAATCTGCCACCTTTACTTTTCTTGAAGCTGCCGGTAATATTTCCGATGGTATCCATTTCTGTAGGGCTTTTCTGCACCACCACGTCTTGACCGTTAACCTGCGCATAGCTACATTTCAATGCAAATTTTTGTGTATCTCTATCCAGTTTCTGTAAAAGCGCTCCTCCCATGCCCAGTACCAGATTTTCGGCACTGATGCCGTTGTCCTTTAAGGCCTGATACATCTGTTTGATGGCATCATAGTTTACACCGTCTCCCTGAATTACTCTCACTTGTGGAGGGAGTACCTTATAGCCTTTATCATTGGTGGTAAATCCGAATTTAGCAAAGAGAATCTCAAATATTCTCAACAGTGTCATCACAGGATCACCGCTATCAGGACGAATTACTAACACACCTTCGCGGCTCAGCACTTCAGTTTTTAGGTCTTCACCCCAGTATTGCTCACAAGCTTTAAAGATATTATAGCTATCTGATACACAGGCAACTATGCCAGTAGGGAAGGTCTTCAGCACATGCTTAAACATATCCAGTTCACCCTGCTCACCGAGCAAAGTACAGATACTATGCTCAGTAGCCGGCACGCTTTTACCATATACCTGATCGGTGTTATAATACTTCCGGGCAAGCACAGAACCTGCAATGGTATCACTTCCCTGAAAGTTTACCAGGTGAGCACTTCCGCCCAGGCCGGCACTCTCTACACTGCTTACACCTCTGAATCCAAAATCGTTGAGTACAAACTCAATTCCTGCTTCAGCACCATCAGTAGCAGTCTCTTCAAAGTAATGAGTTACTACCTTTTTTACTTCTCTACTAATGGTAGCCACCGTGCTAGGATACCAAACCTGCATGAGCAAAGTCTCCAGAAAATTGGTAAGCCAGAAACAGTTAGGATCAGTGTTTTCTATAGTCATCAGCACATTTTTCACTGGCACCACAGTTCCTTCCGGTACTGCCTTGATCTTCACCGGTAATTTGCCATGGTATTTATCCAAAATGTATTGAAACTTACTTTTATCGAACACATCATCTCTTCCAAACACCTGCTGTAAGAAGGGTTCTGCCTCATCAAGATCTTCCTGGGTAAAGGCAAAGCCTTCCAGATATTCTTTGAGGAAATATTGCAGCCCGTAAAAAACAGTGCTATCAAACTTGCCACCTCTGCTCTCCAGGTAACTATAAATCTTGGTAGTGCCTGGGTAGTACAGCTTATGGTGAGAATACTTGTAGGCATCAGCGAGTAGTATTAAATTATTCGTTTTCATAACTGTTTAATTTAGGGTTAAACTTTTTGTGTATTTATGAGCGAGGAGCTGAAGCATAGCGCTGTGTTCCTCGGTAATGTCTTGTTTTTCAATCATTTGCATAAGTTCATCTACCTGAAACCAGCGCAGATGCTGAATATCATCTTGTGGAGTAGGGGTGCCTGCCATATAATCACAGCTATACAGGGTGGTGATGATCTGATCCACTTCATTTCGATAGCGCCAGTCATTGATCTTCTGAGAAGTTTCATAGGTTAATGAACCAATTTCAAGGCCACCACATTCTTCTTTTAACTCACGATTGGCTGCCTCTTCATAGCTGTTATCAGTAGGATCAGTAAAGCCGCCTGGCAGTCGCCATTGGGCCGTAGCTTCCTTTTTAGCCAACAATATTTCTGACCTGTCATTTCTGAACACTGCTATGTCTACAGTAGGATAAACCTTTGGATATTGATGATGATATGCATATAAAATACCGGCTCTAAAATCCCGACTATCACTGACCTGATCTGCATATAGCTTTCTTAGCTCAGTGGCATTATAATCACCATATTCAGGAAGTTCCTGAGTGGTGAGGTGGCCATGATAATAAGGAATAAAGCTATCTCTACTGCCATACAGAATGAATGACTCAGTAGGGAAGGTGGTTCTTAACAGTGCGTCCAACTGCGAAGACCAACTCACATCACTAGAATGATCAGACAATGGCAGCACCACCACCTCAGGGTAGGCTGACTTTATCATTTTCTCACGAGCATAATAATCAAAAGGATTCTTTCTACTACCAGTAATGGGAGCTACTCCCAGCACTATGACCACCTTCGAGTGAATGGTTTTCACATGATTGATCAGCTCAATATGTCCTTCATGTAAATAAGGGGTCTGAAATCTGGCGATGATAACTGCTGTAGCCATAATTATTTGCGTTATTGTTACACAAATATAAATATGCGTTTGAATTACACAAAATAATTTATGTTAAATTTACGCAAATAGCTTTAACTATACCACCACCAATTGATTATCAATAAATTAAATTTCAAAATTAATACCGTCTTTTTTAAGTTGGAAGTATTTTTCCTGATCAAATTGGTATAAATAGCCAGGACGGCCAGCACCTTCTAATTGTTGCTTTTCAGTGGTTTCTTCAATAAAACCAAACTTCATAATCTTTTTCTTAAAGTTTCTTCGGTCTAGCGGACGATCGAGGACCGTTTTATAAAGCTTTTCAAGCTCGGAGAAAGGAAATTTCTTATCAAGAAGTTCAAAACCAATGGGTTCATAAATGATTTTACCTTGCAGCCTCTTGATGGCCACCTGTATTATCTGATCGTGGTCAAAAGCCAGATCGGGGAGGGCTTTTACATTGAACCAGGCCGCATCACTGGCATCAGTATTAGCATCTAGCTCGAAAACATCGGGTTGCACTAGTCCGTAATAGGCCACGGACACCACTCGGTTTCGCGGATCTCTGGCTGGCGTACCAAAGGTGTAGAGCTGCTCCAGATAATTAATAGATACACCAGTTTCTTCGTTTAACTCTCGGGCTACGGCTTCCTCAAGGGACTCATCATTTTTAACCAAACCACCCGGCAAAGCCCAAGAGCCCTGGTAGGTCTCATCGTTTCTTTTGATCAATAAAATGGAAAGACCTTCCGCTGAGGTGTAACCAAAAACCACTGCGTCTACCGCTACTTTGATATCCTGAATAAGTGCCATAGCAGTAAAGGTAGTAATTTATGTAAGAGTCACACAAATTAAAATCACACTTTACGTGCTATTAGCAAGGCATTCGTAGGAGGGAAGGGCAATTCTTTCATCTCCTCACTATAAAGTTTCACTTTTCCTTCAAACTATTCTCTGCAATCCATGGGTTGGTATAAGCGTGTGAACTTTCCACTAACTGAAAACCAGCTTTCAACAACTGTTCTTCCCAGTCAGTAATACTCCAGAAGCAAAAGCGCTCATGCATTTCGCTATACCAGTTGTCAGTATAATCCTTGGTAAGCATAAATTCAGCCGCATCTTTTAATTTCATTACAACAAAAGACTTGTCACCTAGTTCTTTTAAGGAATACACAATGGCATCATCCTCGGTCTTTCTAAAATCCTGGGCGAAGCGTAAGAACCTGGAATACGTAGAAAGGCCATCCAGGTAGGCCACCAACTGCTGATGGTCATCAAACTGCTGGTCGTAGCAATCATTTTTACCATCTTCCTTATTCAGCCACATGTATACTTCCTGCTCACCGTTTTCAGGGCCAATCACATCTCTATTTATCCAGACACCACCTGAAACCAGCTCGTCATATCTATTGGCTATAAAGGTTAACAGATCTTTTCTACTTCCGTATGATTCTATCTCATGCGTTAATGAAGAAGTGTGAATGGTATTCATGGCCTCTTTTTCAAACACCAGCGAGGTAACGGCATTTTTCTGGGCAAAGAATACATTGGGGTTACTAAACTCACCATTGTGCTTTCGCTGATTACAAATATCAAACAGCTGGCGAGCCACCTCAATACCATAAAAATCTGACTCACGTAAACGGGAGTCTTCACTGGCCTGCTTGATCCAGGAGCCCACTGCACAACCAATATCACCGATACGTCCTGGGAGAATATAAGGGCTGGTATCCTTAAACTTGATCTCCGCTATCTCATCCATCTGCCTCACATAGGTGTTATAATCTCTAGACTCTGTGATATCTCCATCTTCACCTATAATGGGGTCGGAGAGGATGTTATTAACCTTTTCCCCCAGCTGGTAAGTGTGCCAGATATGCTGAGTGGCCGGATGCACCTTATCCATGAGCTTGGCATCATCCTGCCATTGATCTGCCGCCACTATTTGCTCTACTATGTCCCAAGGCAAGTCAGTGCTAAATTCCTGCTTGGCCACGTCTTTCAACTCTGCCGGTAATATGGAAAAGCCCAAAGATTGATACATCTGCAAAACCGGCGTAGAACAGATTACAAAGGTGTTTTCAGGCGTCAGGTTCAGTTGCAAGTCACTCTGATGCTTCACTTGTTTTACGGTGTAAGTCGCGAAGTTAGGCAGCTGCCCCACATCATCAATACCATAAACATAACAGGGCACCTCCAGTTCTTTGCAAAACTCCTGAATCATCATAGCGCGCAGATAAAAGGGGATAGGATTGCGCTTGGTACCACTATGATTAGCCGACGTAACTGCAAATATCACCCCGTCAATCTTATAACGCTGGTCTATGACCTCACCATCCACATCCTGCGCCTGATGAAGCCCACTTTGGATAAGATTCTGAAGATAACGAAACTGAAAACTCGTCATTAAATGATGACGCCCTGGAAATAATAAATACATATCGAATAATTAGACCGCTAAGTAATTAATTTCTCTGGGATTTTGTGTGGTGGGGATGGATTTATTGTTTGGTTTGCCACATACCGAGTCTTCGCTTTACTTAAAAAGCACCGCTAAAGGGAGCATCTGGAATTATCTCCAACATTGATCAGATACAACGTGCTACTCAATTGGAAACAAATTTAAACGGGTACACAATAACAAAAAAATCAAGCAATCAGGTAAATCATGAGAAATCAAGGTTTAGACAACAGAAAATAATTAAATTATGAAAACGGATTTGAAATGGCTGAGCAAATAAGTCTAAACCATGATTAAAAGATTAAAGGATTACATGATTAGGTATTTGCCGCATGGAACGTGTCTTAACCATGATTTACTGAATTTTAGGATGACTTGATTAAGTGTATAAAGTATGGAACATGAGGAGTTAACTCACAAAATAATAGGAGCCTGCATGGAAGTTCATGGAGAATTAGGTAATGGATTTCAAGAGGTGATTTATCAGCGTGCTTTGGCCATTGAATTGGCAAGTCGCGGATTGAATTTTAGTCGTGAGCATGAAATGGAAATTCAATACAAAGGCGAAGCGATAGGCACCAGACGTGTAGACTTTTTTATAGAAGAATCTGTCATGCTGGAAATTAAGGCGGTTATTAATTTAGAAGATGTGCACCTGGCACAAGCCATGAACTACCTCGAGGCGTATGATCTGGAAATTGGCTTATTAATCAACTTCGGTTCAAAATCTCTTCAATTTAAACGGGTACACAATAACAAAAAAATCAAGCAATCAGGTAAATAATGAGAAATCAAGGTTTAGACAATTTAAGAAAGTATTTAATCCGAATTACAACTCAAATCCTAACATCTTTAATTCCTGAAAATCATGATTCAGACAATTTCCAGGAGGTAAAAGTTTAACCTGAATCAACCAAAACCGTCCACCAAAGTACATCTACCTTCAAAATCGAACACTTCTAAGCCAGACCAAATCTGCACACAAGGCTCTAATCATCATTTTCACCATTGGCAAACTATTTGTTCTACATAATATGAATAAATAAAATCAACCATGCGTAAGACCTACATTGGAGAACTGGAAGAGGTGGTGTTGCTCACTGTTGCCGTGCTACAGGAGGAAGCCTATGGTGTGGCCATCGGGCTATATCTGGGGCGGGAGCTGGGCAGGAAGCTGAGTATTAGCGCTATACATGCTACGCTTAATCGACTGGCCGAAAAAGGCTATGTGGATTCTCACTTGGGAGGGGCTACCGCAGAAAGGGGAGGGCGTCGTAAGCGCTATTTTAAGGTCACTACCTCGGGCAGTAGAATCCTCACAGAGATACAGCAGGTAAGGTCACAGCTATGGAGTCAGTTGCCACCAAATGCGCTGGCCACATGATTACTCCTCCCAAATGGATGAACACACCATTACGCATGTGGTGCAAGCCTGAGCTGCTGGAAGAAATAGAGGGCGACTTACTGGAATATTATGGGTTTTGGATAGAGGAATACGGACAGAGGAAAGCCAACCGACTGTATGCATGGCATGCTCTTAAATTTCTTAGGCCTTTTGCACTTAAAAAAGTGAAGTCAAACAACTCAAATCCTATAAACATGTTACAACACGCCTTATTAATCGCATTCCGAAATTTCCGAAAGCACTCCAGTTCTTTTCTTATCAATCTACTTGGCCTTTGTTCAGGGCTCACTTGTGTGCTTATTATCTATTTATGGGTCAATGATGAGCTCAGCATAGATAAGTTTCATAAAAATGATCAACAGCTGTATCAGGTGATGCAAAATAAAAGCAGCGGTGCCGGCATAACCACGGTAGAATGGACGCCCGGACTTTTAGCAAACGCCCTGGCAACAGAAATGCCTGAAGTAGAGCAAGCCGTAACGGTGATGTCCGCTACCTGGTTTCCTGATTTTGCCCTTTCAGAAAAAGGAGAAGAGCCAGTGAAAGCCAAAGGTCAGTTTGCAGGTATAGGCTTTTTTCAGATGTTTTCCTTTGACCTGACTCAGGGAGATGCTAATCAACTGTTTCTCAATAAGAACGAGGTAGTAATTTCCGAAGACCTGGCCAGACAGATATTTAATACTACTGAAAATATAATTGGCAAAACCCTGGAGTGGAAAGTACTGGAATTCAGCGGAGTAAGTACCATTACAGGCATTTGCAAGAATGTGCCTAAAAACTCTACCCAGCAATTTGATTTTGTGCTCCCGATAGAAAAGCTCTATGAGTTTATCCCTCGCTTTAACGGAAGATGGGCGGCTAGTGGCCCAGATACTTATCTATTGTTAGCAAAAGGTACCGATGTGAGCCGTTTCAATGCTAAAATTTCCGACTTTCTACAATCTAAAGATCAGGAGATAGAGGCATCCCTATTCGTCAGGTCATATGCTGATCGCTACCTCTATGGCAACTATGAAAATGGCCAGCTGAATGGCGGAAGAATAGCCTATGTAAAGCTTTTTTCGAGTATCGCCATATTAATTCTTTTTATTGCCTGCATTAATTTCACAAACCTTACCACCGCCAACGCATCCAGACGTGCTAAAGAAGTAGGTGTGAAAAAAGTAGTGGGTGCCCATAGGTCAACACTGATTTTTCAGTACCTGATTGAATCCTCCTTACTCGCTTTCATGTCACTCATTATGGCCATAGCCCTTGTCACTTATCTTCTGCCTGGGTTCAACAGCATGGCTGGTAAAGCCATACAGCTTCATTTCAATACCGAACTCATCATCATTATATTCAGCATTGCACTGGTTACAGGGCTTTTGGCAGGTAGCTATCCTGCATTGTACCTCTCACGTTTCAGTCCTGGTAAAATATTAAAAGGGCAGTTTAAAACCTCAATTATTGACTTTTGGGCCCGTAAAGGGTTGGTCACTTTTCAGTTTGCCACCTCCATCATCCTCATCATAGCCGTGCTGGTGGTGTATAAGCAAACTTCATTCATACAAACGGCCAATATTGGTTTTGAAAAAGACAATGTCATTTACATCAATAATGAGGGAGCATCTGCCAAAAATTTAGACACCTTCTTAGCTGAACTAAAAAATGTTGGCGGAGTGTTGAATGCGTCTAGTACCACACATATCATGACAGGCAAGTACATGAGCACGGACAATCTGAGATGGCCGGCAAAAACAAATGACATCTCTTTTGAAATGATTGAAGGCAATTATGACCTCATAGAAACGCTTAATATTCCACTAAAAGAAGGACGCAGTTTTTCAAGAACCTTTGGAAATGAGTCTGATAAGATCATTTTTAATGAAAGAGCCATTGAAATGATGGGCTTGGAAGATCCCATAGGAAAGAAAATTGGCCTGTTTGATAAAGAATGCGAAATCATAGGCATCACCAAAGATTTCCATCTGGAGTCTTTCCACGAAAGCATTAAGCCCGCTTTTTTCGTACTGAACAGTGACCACGCCCGCATTCTTATACTAAAAATCCAATCTGGCCAAGAGCACAGCACCTTAGAGCGCCTGAGTAAATTTTACAAATCTCAGAACCCAGATTTACCGTTCGAGTATCACTTTTTAGACGATAACTTTCAAAAGCTATATGTTTCAGAACAACGCGTCTCCACACTCACAAAATACTTCGCCGCCCTGGCATGTCTTATTTCCTGCCTGGGATTATTGGGCTTATCCGCTTTCAACGCCGAAAGAAGAATGAAGGAAATAGGCATTCGTAAAATATTAGGATCCAGCGTGTTAAGCATTGTCCGCCTAATTTCTGGTGAATTCACAAAAATCATTCTGCTGGCTAATGTCGTGGCGCTCCCCATCAGCTACCTGATCACCAAACACTGGCTCAGCGATTTCGCCTACCGCATAGACCTGGAATGGTGGTTCTTCGCAGCCTCGGGTCTCTCTGCTATTCTTGTAGCATGGCTCATCGTAGGGTGGCAGACCCTAAAAGTGGCCAGGATTAATCCGATGGTATTTTTAAGAAAGGAATAAACCAAAACCTCAACCATAAAAAAAGCCAACAACATAAAATGCTGTTGGCTTTTTTAGGTTCTTGACACCTTATCCTTTCGGATACAATTTCATATGTTCTTTATGCAGTCTTTGAGGGTCTAACCCATCAAAATCAAGATCAATTCTGGCGGTGGTATTCAGGTCTATTTTTTGAAGCACATCTGGAAGTTTGGCTTCTACTTTCCATCCTTTACCAGAAAGCGAAATATATACGCCACGCTCGTGATCATAGTAAACATCATGATCTTTAAAATAAACATACCTGGTTTTGGCTCTATAACCATGCGCAGGAGCCCACGGCGGTGGACCATTTTGCTTACTTTTACCCTTGTATTCCGTTTTGTAATCCTTTACATATTCCTTCTGGTTTTTCTTTTGCTTATTCTTTCCTTTCCCTTTTCCCTGTGCTAGCAAATCACCACCGGATGTGAAGAAAAGGACCAACAGCACCATAGAACTGAAATAAACGAGTGATCTCTTCATTTTTTAAACATTAATTAAAATTCCATTGATCACAGAAAACCTAATCCCATATGTAATACTTAATCAAAGCTCCGTTGGCATCGAAGTATTCTACTTCAGGGTTTTCTGTTTCTTTCACCTTTATACCCTTATTGACACTAAAGTCACTGCCATCATGGGTATCCACAACTATGAGCCTTCCTTTATATTCATCCAATTCGTTTATGTATGCGTCTTCATCAGCGCCACCATAGACTGTAATATTGATCGGCGTGCGTTCATCACCTAAGAAATGAAAACTATCATTCCCCGCCAGGCCAACCAGTTTGAGCCTTTTGGTTTCATTGCGTTTGAAAGTTTTATCATACAGTAAATCGCGCAACTCACCATCTTTTTTTGACTTGTAAATCTTAACATTCACATCGCCATTATTCACTACTTTTATTTCAAAATGTTCGTGCTTATCGGTACCATACACAGTGGGTTCTTTCATCAGATAGCGGTAGTAATCTATTATTTCCTTGGGCAACTGATCCCTTCTGTT
This sequence comes from Fulvivirga ligni, assembly GCF_021389935.1. Classification (NCBI taxonomy): domain Bacteria; kingdom Pseudomonadati; phylum Bacteroidota; class Cytophagia; order Cytophagales; family Fulvivirgaceae; genus Fulvivirga; species Fulvivirga ligni. The sequence continues at coordinate 3,827,900 of NZ_CP089979.1, read as the reverse complement.
CTTTAGTTTCTTAGCTATGGTGGGGCCATTGATGGCATATATCTCAGGCGGCATGGCTTTCATGGCTGAGTCTATTATTTCATCAGTCAATTCATTCTTAATGGTGTTAGACATGCTCACCCAGTCTTCAGCATCCAAACCGGAAAGCAAAAGCATATCCAGCTTATAGCCGCTGTGGTTAAGCTGTTTCAAGTTGGGCAGATCTTCATCAAAAGAGCGAAAATGTGGCTTGGCAATGGCTCTGATGGCTTTGGGAAAAACGCCGTCCATATAGTAATAAGCGTGATCCCGGTCTCTGGGTATGGCTTTGTATAGCTCACCTTTATCTTTTTCATAAGATGCCCAACGCCAGTTGCTTTCATGCCTGCTCCAATCTCCAATGAGCATGTCAAACAAGCGCGATTTCAGAAAATGCTGAGTATTGACTTCCGAATCATTGTCCCGTAACAACTCATTCAACATGTTTTGACTGCCCACCACATTCTTTGAATTACCCAGATGATCAAATTCCGATTGATCTTCATCCGGCCTATGTTCAAGCGTGGCCACCATGCCTGGAAAGTTTTCTGAGTATTGGTGGAGATCAGGATGCGGTTTAATGAGCACCACTTTGGGGTTAGTATGATACACCCCAAGGGCATCAGACAAAATAGGCAGCGTGAGGGTGGCATAAGGATGCCCCGAAGAAACCTGGTCTTTCAGTGCTACACCTACAAAAGAATGCGCCAGAGATGGCGAAAACACCTTGGTGGGCATTTTATCGATAGACCGAAGGACAAATTGATTACTATCCTGGTCATAAAGCTGCAGGTTAAATGACTGCCTGCCACCGCTTACCTTACGGACGGTATAGCCTTCATTAAAAATATCAATAGTCTTAATTTTCACAGGTTGAGCCCACACGTCTCTGTATTCGCCTCCGAAAAAGATCTCATGGACACTGCTCTTTTCATATTCGGGCCTGAGAGCCACCACCACTTCAGAGCTGGCCAGGTCCTGACCTTGAAGTTGATCGTGCTGATTCACCTTATCCACCCATTGATTACTACAGCTGTAGAGTAGTGGGAGAGCCAAAAACAGCAAAATATGGTTGATCTTGGGGAGCTTATTATTAATGTATAGTTGTTGGTTCAAATTCCTCATTCTTATTATAAATATCACTGTAAAACTAACAGGACATATAGAATTTGGTTTTGAGATTTATGAGATGGACAGACTGTAAGCCGTAAGTGAGCCCTTTAAGTTAATGAGTAGGAGAGGCGTCTGTTTTTAAGCAATAATTTAGTCCTTGCTCATGTTTTATAGCCCTATACCTTCAGCCTTTTAGAGGCCTTTTTTATAGCAAGATCTGCGATATCAAAGGCGCCATTCATTTTCAGATCCTGCAGGGTTGATCTCATAGCATCAAAATCATAAACACCATTATTGATCCTTTCGGCAATCAATTTACCTTGTTCGTATTCGCTAAGTTGCATCTCCTTTTTTAGATAAGGCCCATTGAGTGAATCCCTTGGCGTTTGACCAGTTAGCATTATCAATCTCCTGAAGGCCAATAGGATAGAGGAGAAGGTAGGAAGTACCAGCGCTGGTCACATCACCGGGTTTGGCGATGCATGCCTTAGCATATTGCCTTACTTCTTCGAAGGCTTCAAGGGCAGTACGCTTGTCTTCATGATAGATGATCTTGTATTTCTCCGTGTGATAAAATGGTTCAGAGACTTGTGTGATTGTTGTCTGGGCAGTTAGCTTCTGATAAAACTCCTGATTGTTATGCGCAAAGACTACCATATTATCGTGCTCAATATGTTCCAATATTGCTAGAAGCAAGGCTTGTTGTGCACCCGCGCCACCTAACTTTAATAGCAAGGTGCCGTTATCCTCTTTGTATGTCGCGCTTTTGGGATGAGTAATAGTGCCCGTATTGAAAATGTTTGATTTTTTGGGCTTGATGGTCAATGCAGCTTCTTTACCCTTGGCTATTCTCTTTTTTAGCTTTTTTGACGATACCACGTAGGTAATGGGCCGCTTGCTTTTTTCAAAATAAAGATCGTGCGCATAGATATCAGGCAGTAATCTTATGATAGGCACCTCTTTAGCAATCTTTGCCACCTTATCTATGGTAGGATAAGTAGAAATGATGCAATCATATTCAAGCGCCGGTCCTTCAGCATTCAGTTTGGATATCACGAACTCAAACCACCCAGCCAGGTATGAGTTCTTACCGCTAGATATAAATTCGTTGACCTTCTGCAGCACCCTTGATTTTGAGGCCAAATTGTAGATACCCTCAAAGAACTTCATCGCCTTTTCTGCACCAGGACTTAGCGCCTGTGATTCATCCACTATCTCAGCCTCAACACCTCTTTCTTTAAGCGCGGCCTGGATGGCTATTGCCTTCATCCAATGGCCATTTCCCATGGAGCAAGTAGTTATCCCGATCTTCAATTTTTCAATCTCTCTCATCTAAAATTTTGGGCAAACCGGATTGCATTACCCGGTTGGCGCGGCAATAGTAATGAAATAGGATTAAGATTGGGTTGTGAGGAGGTTAAGTTAGTGTGAAGGAATACAGCAGTATGGAGAGGGACTCTCAACTTATAAACTGACAGTTCATACTTTGTAGCCTTCACTCTTATAGCTACCACCCTTCATTTTCTTAACATTCCTCAAGGCTGTTTTTAAGGATTTACTTATATTCGATCCTGATTGGTAATGGATAGTGCAATATTAAAAATACATTTATTCATATACTTGGGGTAAGTTCATATACTTGGGGTAAGGATAAACTATAAATGGCTAAGAAAACAAGTAGTAAGAAAGAACAATCCATTGAGGAGTCTCTATGGAACACTGCAAATAAGCTGAGAGGAAAGGTAGAGTCTTCAGAGTACAAACACGTAGTACTGGGACTGATCTTCTTGAAATTCGCTTCTGATAAGTTTGAAGCTCGCAGACAAGAGCTGATTGCAGAAGGTAAGGATAAATATCTGGAAATGAAGGAATTCTACAACATGAAGAACATCTTCTTTCTGCCTGAAGAAGCCCGATGGTCATACATTATGCAACATGCTAAGCAGGAAGATATTTCCCTGAAGATAGACACAGCATTACACACTGTCGAAAAGCACAATCCTTCACTGAAAGGGGCACTCCCCGACAACTACTTTTCCCGTTTGGGAATGGATTGAAGCAAACTCTCTGCATTGCTCGATACTATCAATAATATTGATACCATTGCCGATGAAAAGGAAGATATTGTTGGTCGAGTGTATGAGTTTTTTCTGGGGCGCTTTGCTGCAGTAGAAGGAAAGGGTGGTGGTGAATTCTATACGCCTAAGTGCGTGGTGAATCTCATTGCTGAAATGCTCGAACCCTACAAAGGAAAGATCTATGATCCGTGCTGTGGGTCTGGTGGGATGTTTGTGCAGTCCATCAAGTTTGTGGAAAGCCACCATGGCGACAAGAAAGACATCTCGGTTTATGGACAAGAGTATACGGCTACCACTTACAAGCTGGCGAAAATGAACTTAGCCATCCGTGGCATTTCTGCTAATCTGGGTGAAGTACCAGCAGATACTTTTTTCAAAGACCAGCACCCGGACCTGAAGGCTGACTACATTATGGCCAATCCTCCTTTTAACCAAAGTGAGTGGAGAGGCAAGAATGAACTGGTAGATGATCCGCGATGGAAAGGCTATGACGTGCCTCCTGTAGGTAATGCGAACTATGCATGGATCATGCACATGCTCTCAAAGCTTTCTGAGAATGGTACTGCTGGCTTTGTGCTAGCTAATGGCTCCATGAGCTCCAATACCAGTGGGGAAGGAGAGCTGAGACGCAGCATGATCGAAAATGACCTGGTGGACTGTATGATTGCCTTGCCGGGACAGCTTTTCTACACCACGCAGATTCCTGTCTGTCTTTGGTTTATGACCAAAAGCAAAAAAGAAGACAAAGAACACGGCTACCGCAACCGTGAAAGCGAAACGCTATTCATAGATGCCCGGGAAATGGGCACCATGATAGACAGAACACAAAAGGAGCTGACTGATGAAGATCTTGCCACAATTACCCGCACTTACCACGCCTGGAGAGGTGAAGTAAAAGACGGAAAGTATGAGGACGTAGCAGGCTATTGCAAATCTGCCACCCTCAAAGAAATAGCAGCGAACGACTATGTGCTCACTCCCGGACGCTATGTGGGCATGGCCGATGTAGAAGATGATGGAGTGACCTTTGAAGAAAAGATGGGAGAATTGACCCAAAAGCTATATCAGCAAATGAACCAATCTGACGCACAGGATCAGGCGATTAAGGAGAATCTAAAGCTGTTGGGATATGCGGAGTGATTGGAAAGAATTTACAGTTAATGAGCTGATAAAAGATGGAATCATAGAAAAACCTTTAGATGGAAATCACGGTGGTATACACCCTAAAAGTGGGGACTTCACTGAAAAAGGAGTTCCTTTTATTATGGCATCTGATTTAATAAATAGAAGAGTCGACTATTCCAATTGTAAGTTCATTAGTCAATTACAAGCAGAAACACTAAGAAAGGGATTTGCGAAACCTGGTGATGTTCTTCTAACTCATAAGGCTACAATTGGTAGAACTGCTATAATACAAGAAACCGAGTACGAAACGACTATTTTAACGCCGCAGGTCACTTACTACAGAGTAAAAGACGGGGATAGGTTAGATAATCATTACCTTTTCTATTACTTCAATTCAAGAGGTTTTCAAGGAATATTGGATCAGTGGTCAGGAGGTGGTTCAACAAGGAAATACCTCGGAATAACTGGTCAGTTGAAACTTCCTATAATTATTCCCCCACTCCCCGAACAAAAAGCCATTGCCCATATCCTAGGCACACTTGACGACAAAATAGAACTCAACCGCCAGATGAATGAGACCCTGGAGGAGATGGCTCAGGCATTGTTTAAGAGTTGGTTTGTGGACTTTGATCCGGTGATAGACAAAGCTCTGGCTGCAGGCCATGACATCCCTGAGCCACTACAGCAAAAAGCCGAGAAGCGAAAGTCTGTTCCTGATGATCAGAAGCTGATCCAAACCAATCCTCAATTTGGAGATAGTCATGAGCCTGTCGAATGGCCTGATAACTTCACCTTCACCGAAGAGCTTGGCTGGATTCCTGAGGGGTGGGAGGTGAAGTCATTACTTGATAAGGTGGACATAATTGGAGGCGGAACTCCTAAAACATCAATTGAAGATTATTGGAATGGAGATGTTAAATGGTTTTCAGTTGTTGATGCCCCTGTGGAATCGGATGTCTTTGTAATTAATACAGAAAAAACAATTACAGAGCTTGGAGTGAGCAATTCATCAACAAAACTACTACCAGTTGGAACAACTATTATCTCAGCGAGAGGAACGGTTGGTAAGCTAGCGATGGTTGATTTTCCAATTGCTATGAATCAATCATGCTATGGGGTGAAGGCAAAAAAAGAGTTTTCTGATTTTATTAACTATTACGTTTTAAAAACCAATATATCAGACCTTCAGCAAAGAAGTCATGGTTCAGTATTTAGTACTATAACTCGTGATACTTTCAAGTCAATCAACATTCCAACCACTCCTGATAAAAATGTCATTGAATATTTCGATCAATTTATTGAAGGCTATTTTCTAAAAATTAAGAATAATTTATACATATCTGATACTTTAAAAAATCTCAGGGACACCCTTCTTCCCAAACTTATTTCAGGAGAACTAAGAGTACCTCAGGCGGAACAAATCATCGCTGATCATGTCTAAGTTTAATGAATCATCGCTAGAAACTACCTTCATCGCGCTGCTAGAGGATCAGGGCATGGAGTTCCTTGCTGGAGCAGCCGTCAGGGCACAATCTGGCGTGCAAGAGCCAGAAGAAAAATATGGTCATGCGTTTAGTGCAGAGGTGCTTATCAAGTCAGACCTTACGAATTTTCTTCTTGCACAATATGAGGAGGAAGGGATCACTTTCGCAGAGGTCACCCGCATCATTCAGGACCTGGAGCGTTTACCCGCCTCAGACCTCTATGATACCAATAAGGCCATAATGAAAAAGGTCTGTGATGGCTTTGTCTTCAAGCGCGATGATCACACCCAAAAGGATCTGTTCATAGAGCTGATCGATTACTCTGCAGCAGATAAGAATACCTATAAAGTCGCTAGTCAGCTTGCCATAGATGGCCTGGAGAAGCGCATACCCGATGTGATCGTTTACATCAATGGTTTGCCGCTGGTGGTGTTTGAGTTAAAGTCCACTTCCAGAGAAGAAGTGAATATTCATGAAGCTTACATTCAGCTCACCACCAGATATAGACGAGACATTCCTGAGTTGTTCAAATACAATGCTTTTTGTGTTATTAGTGATGGCATCAATACCAAGTCAGGTTCCTTCTTTGCGCCTTATGAGTTTTTCTATTCCTGGCGGAAAATCACTGGGGATGAATCAATAGAGAAGGACGGTATAGACGGCACTTACACGCTCATTCAGGGCATGTTTGATCGCAAGCGGTTGCGAGACATTATCCGAAATTTCATTTTCATCCCTGATAGCAGTAAGAAAGAAGCAAAGATCCTTTGTCGGTATCCGCAGTACTATGCATCCAGAAAACTCTACGAAAACATCAAGGCACACATGAAGCCCGATGGCGATGGTAAAGGGGGTACTTATTTCGGAGCTACAGGTTGCGGCAAGAGTTTTACCATGCTGTTCCTCACTCGCTTGCTGATGCGGAGCACTTTCTTTTCCAGCCCTACCATTGTGGTCATCACCGACCGTACGGATCTGGATGATCAGTTGTCAGAGCAGTTCGAGGGAGCCAAGGGATATATTGGCGATCAGCTCGTCAAAAGTGTAGGCAGCAGACAGGAGCTTAGAGAACTGCTAAGAGGCAGAAACTCAGGGGGCGTATTTCTCACTACCATTCATAAATTTACTGAAGATACTGAGCTGCTCACAGAACGAAACAACGTGATCTGTATCTCTGACGAAGCGCACAGAAGTCAGATCAACCTGGATCAGAAAGTGAAGGTAGCTGATGGTCAGGTAAAGCGTAGTTACGGCTTTGCAAAATACCTGCATGATAGCTTACCTAATGCGACCTACGTTGGCTTTACAGGAACTCCAGTAGATGCTACGTTGGACGTGTTCGGTGAAGTTGTTGACTCCTACACCATGAAAGAGTCAGTGACGGATGAAATCACTGTGAGGATCGTTTATGAGGGTCGAGCAGCCAAGGTGCTGCTGGATCATGATAAGCTACAGGAGATAGAGCGCTATTACAAAGAAGCCGAGGAAGCGGGAGCTAGTGAATATCAGGTTGAGGAAAGCAAGAAGGCTACCACTCGAATGAATACGATTATTGGAGATCGAGACAGATTGCGAGCCATAGCCGAGGATTTCATTCGACACTACGAAGAGCGTGTCAGTGAAGGAGCATCGGTAAAAGGTAAGTCCATGTTTGTATGCTCTGCCCGTGAGATTGCTTACGATTTGTATCAGGAAATACTGGACATTCGACCGGAATGGGGTGAGATCAAAGCTTGTGAGGAAGGAGCAGAACTCACAGACAAAGAAAAGAAAGAACTCAAGCCCATGGCTAAGATCAATATGGTCATGACCAGAGGGCAGGATGATACCAAAGCGCTTTACGATTTACTGGGCAACAAGGAATATAGAAAGGAACTGGACAGACAGTTTAAAGAACCCAAATCCAACTTTAAAATTGCCATGGTTGTGGATATGTGGCTTACAGGATTTGATGTGCCTTTCCTGGATACAATCTACATCGATAAGCCCATCCAGAAGCATACACTAATTCAAACCATATCAAGAGTCAACCGAACATTTGAGGGTAAGGACAAAGGATTGGTGGTGGATTACATCGGTATCAAAAGACAGATGAACCAAGCCCTTGCGATGTACTCCAAGGAAGAGGAGCGAAGCATAGAGGAAGTGGGCCAATCCATCATCATAGTGAAGGACATGTTGGATGTGCTGTCCAAATACTTTCATAAGTTCGATACCTCAGACTTTTTCACTGGAGCACCGAAACAACAATACGATTGCCTCAATAGGGCCTCTGAGTTTGTGATGCTTACCCAACAGCACGAGAGACGCTTTATTGATCTCGTCAAAAGACTGAAAGCATCTTACGACATCTGCTGTGGAAGTGAGGAGTTTACAGAGGATGATCGAGATCATGTACACTTCTACCTTGCAGTAAAATCCATCGTTTTCAAACTCACGAAAGGAGATGCACCTGATACGGCACAGATGAATGCTCGGGTGAGGGAAATGATTCAGGAAGCCATCCGTAGTGATGGTGTGGAGGAGATCTTCAAGTTGGGAGATGATAAGCAAACACAAATTGATCTGTTTGATCCTGACTACCTCGATAAGATTGATCGCATTAAGTTACCGAACACCAAGATCAAGCTACTGCAGCAACTGCTGAAGAAGGCCATTGGTGAGCTGAAGAAAACGAATAAGGCCAGAGGAGTGGACTTCTCGCATAAGTTTGAGCAGCTGGTCAATCAATACAACGAGCGTAAAGAACAAGATACGTTTGAAGGGCGAGTATATGATGAGATGGCAGAAAGCCTCACAGACATGATTTTGGCCATCAAGCAAGCCTATTCCGAGGGCGAAGAGCTAGGCATTACCTTTGAGGAAAAGGCCTTTTATGACATTCTCAATAACCTCGCCCATAAATACGATTTTGTTTACCCCGAAGACAAGCTCATCACCCTAGCCAAAGCCGTAAAAAACGTAGTAGACGACAAAGCCAAGTACACCGACTGGAGCAAGCGAGACGACATCAAAGCCGAGCTTAAGGTAGATCTAATCCTACTACTCGGAGAGCACGATTACCCACCAGTAGATCGCGATGAAGTATACCAAGAGATCTTCGAGCAAGCTGAGAATTTTAAGAAGTATAGGGGGTAGGGTAGTTTATTAGATCATATCCGATTAAATAATCATAAAATACTCATTATGAAATTTTTAGAACTAGCAAAAAAAGTATTAGAAGAAAGCCAAAAGCCCTTAAGTGGAACTGAAATTTGGCGATTGGCTAAAGATAAAGGTTATGTTGACCAACTTGAAACTAGTGGAAAAACACCTGAACAGACGCTTTTGGCTAGAATATATACAGCCGCCAATAATCCTAACAATCTCGATTTTAACTTTGTCGGTGCGCGACCAAAACTCTTTTATCTACCAGGAAGGACTCCCGCAGAAACCTTAAATTATGATGAAGAAGAAATACTTCTTAAAGAAGAGAATGATAACAAAACCAAGTATAAAGAAAAAGATCTTCATCCAGTATTAGCATATTATATAAGGAATCATATGGATGCATACCCGAAAACACTCAATCATTCAAAGTCAAGAAAGAAAGAATTTGGAGCTTGGGTTCACCCAGATATGGTAGCTTGTTATTTTCCTCAAAACCATTGGAAGCATGACGTTTACGATTTAAGCCAAATGATGGGAGATGCACAAATAGGTCTTTTTTCATTTGAACTTAAAACTCATCTTTCATTTGGTAATTTAAGAGAAAGTTTCTTTCAAGCAGTTTCGAACTCGTCATGGGCACATGAGGGATATTTAGTTGCAGCAGAAATAAGCGCAGAGGCGGATTTTATGAGGGAATTGGGAAGGTTAAGCAATTCATTTGGCATTGGAGTGATTAGATTAAACTTATCACAGCCCGATGATTCAGAAATTATATATGATGCTGACATCAGAGATTTTGTTGACTGGGATACTGTTGACAAGTTAATGATGAATGCAGATTTCAGAGAATTCATCGCCCGGATTAAAAATGACATCTCATCCAAAGAAGTAAGAGATGAAAAATATGATAAGATTAAAGAAACAGAAGAATTAATACAGTTTTTTGCGGATAAAATTTAGGTTAATTGTCTTTCGTATTGCTATCCAATATCTCCTTCCACTATTTAAGATTATTCACTTTGAAAGTGCATTTTGAGGTTTCTAGATAAACCTACCTTATACTTCATACCCAAATCGTATTATAAAAATACCCAAGGTTGAGTATTGATTAATTCTGGATATCTTGAGTACTTCAAACTTAATTAACCAAAAAATTATTTCGTTCAATCTTTTATTGTCAATACGATTAAAACCTCAATCTAAAATGATGCAAAAATTTATTATCCTTCTCTGCGTGCTTTTTTTACTCAATGGCTGTGCTTCACAAAAAACTTCGTCAAAAGCAAATCAATTAGTCAATGAATTGCTCTTCAAAATTGATAATGAGGTTTTTACTAAATTGGCGGGCAGTAAATCAATTGCTGATACTATCGCCACTCAAGTCAAAAATGATTTTAAACCCAACAACTCTGAATATATAAACATCAAAAGTAGCTATAATGCATTAAAAAGTGCACATAATCAACTTGTTGATGACATTGTGGCAAATATTGAGGATGATAAAATAAGTATATCAAACTATTCGACTCAATTTGATGAAGTCAAATTACTAAGTGATCAGCTGATGCAGGAATGGCAACGAATCGATGTTGGGTTTGCTTCAGGTTTAGACGATGATATATTGTGGAGCACTATTGTTCCATTGTTAATAAATTTTGGCAAGGACGTAGCAATTAAAAATTACTCCAAAGCTTTTGAAAACGAATTCAAAATATCAGAATTTGAGGAAAATTGAATATTTCCTATTACTTTATTAGTATAGTATTCATTTTATATTCCTGCAACAATTCAAGTAATACTATTCATATTGAGGGGGGATGCGGTTTTTACTCTTCCTTGGACAATGCAACTTTTGTTATTGATAATGATGACTATAATTATGTAGACACATTGGTGACTAACATATTTAAAAGTCTCAAGGAAAAATATTTGGTCTCACAACGTATCGAACTATTCAGAACCATCAACCCTAAGCCCATTGCTATAGGTCGCATTGATGGTACAAACACTCGATTGATATATAATCCTACACTATTAAAAAATTTTTTAGAAAATATATCAACGAGGAATGACTTAGCTAAAATAGACATTTCAAAATTCTTAAAACCTTCAATGCAAGGCTTATTAGATAATTCAGAATATGAGACAATTTCTCCTTTAATTTTTATGATTGCACATGAATTAGCTCACACTTTGAACGACCATAATTTAGTCAATTTCGATTGTGGCACTTCTGAGAAAAAAATAAACGAAGCTGAAGCAGATAGCATCGCTGGAATAATAATGGGTGACATAGGTCTAGTTGATTTACCAAGATTTCAATACAGTTTGGAATATTTCAAGCAAAAAAATAATTGTTATTTCTCCCTTGAAAGAAGACTTGAAAGCTCCAAGAATGGATTAGTCCATAAGAGAAATTTATCTCCCCTTAATTTTTCAAATGATATAGAAAATGGAAATAATTCAATCGGCCTAGCCGAATTAGGAGGGTTTCTTGTTGCAACCTATATTGATCCAACCGAAAATGATTTAATTGAATTGAATTTAAAGCACCAAAATAAGCTAAACCCATTTGAAAGTACCTTGAGAGCTTACAGAGGTAAAATCTATAAACCATTGTATGCTGTACCTTCCAACTATCGTGTGGATAAAAGAATTATTCCTATAGATTCCATACTTCCTTTGAATTACATTTCAGAAGATAATGAATTAGTTTACAATGGGAGTCAAATCAGTAAGTCAGACAGAAACATTTTTCCAGTGTTAAATCAACTTACCTATTTCAAAGAGGGGCAATTAGTCAAAAAAATGGAGTATTTTACTATTTTCCACAACTTAGAGGGTCGTAAGTTGGCTGATAATAACACAACCATAAAGTTAAAGACCATAACTACCAAACCAAAATCCTTGAGGCATGCCAAGCTTATTGGCTACACAATGGAGGAAAAATATTCATATACACCAACGAGGTCTTTAGGCAAGGTTTTCCATAGTAGTGCAGTTGGAATATATGAGATCAAATCAAATGATGATTTTGACGGAATGATTGTCTTGAAAAAACCTCCCAATTATCATGTGAATTTTGTAGGCTACTTGAGTTTTGACAATAGATTTGACAAAAATAACTTAGATGGGTACATCATATACAAGGATAAGAAGGCAACAGAGTAAGTCAAGCATGAAGAGAGCATTATGCAAAAATATTTCCTACTTTGTAAATCAACATGTTATTTATGATTTAATTAACTCTGGTACAATTTAATGTATTATAAAGGAGACATTTTAGAAGCTGACAAACGTGAATTTCATCAAGGAAGACATAAAATTCTAATATGGGGGCATTATGAAGAGGGTAGTGATTTTGAAGGCATTATTTTAACTCATTCCAGTTCTAAGAAGTATTCAACTAACATTCTTCTTGATAGTACTCATATTGCTGAAGGTTATAAGTTCGGCTGGGAAAACACACATTTTGTTAATCAACTGTTTATAAAACTTTCAGAATGGGGACCATTTGAAAAGGTTGGAGAAATGACCGAAGAAGGAATTATGTTCATTAATGACCAACTTACTAATATAGAACCAATGAACTATATGGACTTTAAATGATGAAAATCCGGCCATGATGCATAATTGAAATAATTGATTTGTTATATAATGGCCTGCGTTATGTTAATATAGCTTCGGTTCGAGGGCGGGATTAATAGTTTGAGCCATTGACTTTTCTCTTTTAATTTCTCTACTCTTCTTTTGCTGACGCACATTGAGCACTCTTTTGGCATTCATTGCCGATTTTGTTTTTCACAAAATTGCAGTGGGAGGGAAGTGCGGAATGGCAAATGTGTGCGACTTCTATTGCACTATCTCATCATTTCTAGTGATGAAAAATACCCAAGGTTGGGTATTGAGATCAATTGTGAAAGCATTTATCTTATTGCACTTAAACCTAATCCTAATAAAAATGAAAAATTTTGTTCTGATCTTACTTTTTGTAATAACTAATGTGGCATTTTCACAGAATTCAGATTGTGATTGTTCAGATGCATTAATGAGAGATACACAGATTATAAATAACTGGCAAAACGTTCAACAATTCTACTACAAGTATTTTTTATCCGATAAGCAGACTAGGCGAAAAATGAGAAAAAGTTCTGCCACAGGTATAAATGTTAGCCTTCTTGATATTATTGATGTTGGTTTAGATGGGGCAAGTAATAGTAATTCCAATTTCATTAGTACATTAAAGCAAATTCTAGAACAACAAGGATATTTCAGTGAGGAAAATTATGAATCACTTTATACATCGGTTCTTAGCACAAATGCTTTAAATGCATATATAGCATGTCTAAACTCTAATGCTTGCGCTGGAACTGGGGTGAAGTCTCAGGTGTTTGGTGATCCGGATGATTTATTTACCGTTCAGTTAGTTTACTTAGATAATGCTAATAGACCACACGCCACAATACAAAGTATAACTTATAGTAATTGTGTTCCGTTTGGACTTAATACTATTATTAACGGTACTAAAATTAAAGATGGTCAATCAAAGGCTCAAGCTTTTAAGAGGTTAAGTAATGATAGACCAGCTACTGTAACATTCACGTTTCAAGAGGCTGGTATTAGGTTGAATCCAATTGTAATAAAAGGAACTAGGCTAATTCTAAGTGAAAAAATGCCAATTGGAGCTATTGTAGTTTCCATTTTAGACTATACACAATTTAATACTGTAAACAATTTACCCATTGTTTTTAATAGTACAAGTAGTACATGGGCTCCTTGTGATGGAAGGCCAGTCACTGGTTCACAATATGCTACCACTGGCGCAACTCATTCACCTGACTTAAGAGGGTTGTTTTTGCGAGGTGTAAATGAAATGTATAATAATAATTTGGGTGCAGGCCCTACAAATAATTTGTATTTAAATACTGCTAATAAAAGAGCTGGTCAACTTCAAGAGGATGCTGTTGGACAACACAGGCACAGGATTGATTACCCTTTAGAAAGATCCCCTTGGGGTGTCAACTACATGCCAGAAGGCCATTGGGGAACAGCCGGTCACCAAAATGCGGGATTTTCCGGGGGTACTGGATATAAGACATATACAAAAGAAGATGGACAACTTGAGACAAGGCCAAAAAATATGTCTGTATATTATTATATAAGGATAAACTAAACCTAAAACAGATTACAATTGCATGTCAGATATACAACATGATCCTTTACGGGAGCTTACTGAAATAAGAAATCAGCTATCATATTCCAAAAGAATAGGGTTTATGTTTGGTGCAGGCACATCAAGGGCGATGGGAATATCTGACATCTCTGGCTTGACTAAACAAGTAGAAGTTAAAATTGAAAAAGATTTAAAAACAAAATTTGATTTAGTAAAAGCTCAGCTCGACCAAAAAGATCAACATATAGAAGCAATTCTAAATCAGATTAGATTAATAAGGCAAATTACTAGCGACTCTGAAGGAAAGTCGTTTGATAAGATTAGCGGTAGTGATGCCAGGAAGTTGGATAAATCAATATGCAATAATATATATTCTATTATTTCTGATGAAGAGAATTCAGCAGATATAGAAGTTGCTCGGAAGTTCATAGGATGGTTAAATTGGCTTGCGCGTGACTACCCAAAGGAGATATTCACAACTAACTATGATTTAATTATTGAAAAGTCCTTTGAGCATTTGCTTATTCCTTTCTTTGATGGTTTCGTAGGCTCTCACGAACCATTTTTCGCGCACGAGACTTTGGATGGACAATCAAATTACGATAAACCCCCTGTCTCATGGATTAGGCTATGGAAGCTTCATGGCTCCCTAGGGTGGTTTTGGAAGAAATGGGAGCAGGTGCAAAGGAAAAATTCCCAGATTCTGAACTGGTGATTTATCCGTCAAAGGATAAATATGAATCATCAAGAAAACAACCTTTTACAAGTTATTTTGATAGACTTAAAGAATTTCTACTTGGGGGTGAGGGTATATTCATAATTAGTGGTTATTCATTTTCGGACGATCATATCAACGAGGTCTTATATAATGCGCTGAATCAAAATAATAGGTTGCATATAATCGCTTTTTTCTTTGATGATGCACCACAAAAAAAGATCGTTAAATCAGGACGAAACTTCCCAAACTTTACCCTGATAAGCCCTTCAGAAGCATCAATTTCGGGCAGAAGTGGTAAATGGGCAAAAAATTCGAAGGGTAAAATTCTTGAGCCATACTGGAACAAGGAAACAAATAAACTGGAGCTGGGGGACTTTAAGAAAATGGTGGATTTTTTGATTTTTTGCACCGGTATGAGGGAGGTGAAAGAATAAGACGGCCAATGAAAGCAGACATTACATATTTAGGTAAGGTAATCAATGTAAAGAGTGGAAATGTTGAAATTGAAATTGCAAGAGAAATTCCTTCAGCAGCTCCTATAATAAATGGTCGTCTTTATAAAATCGGTCAAATAGGCACATTTGTAAAGTTTCCAATTGGCAGCTTAACACTTTATGGACTAGTATCATCAGTGAGTAATACGCCTTCATCCGTTGAAAATACTGTTTATGAACCAAATTATGGGTCAAGATTTTTGCACGTCCAGCTTATAGGTGAAAAACTTGGAAATGAAAAGTTCCAAAAAGGGGTAGGAACATATCCTACCATAAATGATCAAGTTCATATTGTCACAGAAGAGGATTTAAAATCGATTTATGGTGATAAAGCCAAAGGTGTTGTCGAAATCGGCAAACATTCTTCCTCTGAAAATCTGCCAGTTTATATAGATATTCATAATTTGATATTGCGTCATTCAGCAATATTAGGATCTACTGGAAGTGGGAAGTCAAATACTACCGCAAATATTATTAAAAGGATTCTGGCCGAGTACCAAGGGTCAAGGATGGTATTAGTTGATACTCATGGAGAATATTCATCTGCTTTTTCAAAAAACTCAAAAGTATTTAAGATTAATGACAAGAAAAATCCATTGATCATCCCATTTTGGACAATGACGTTTGATGAATTATCTTTTTTCTAGTTGGCCGTCCTGAAGGACAAGAACAACCGGCTGATAAACGACTAAGAGAGAAAATCATAGAACTGAAGAAAGCAAATGCTGCCAAACTTAAAGCAGGAGCGGTTGAGGAACAGTTCATTACAGCGGATTCTCCCATCCCTTTTGATATTAAACAATTATGGTATGATTTCGATAGAGAGGTAAATTCAACCTATGATCATAACAGTAACCACACTCCTGAAAATGAATGTCTGGTAGAAGAAGGTGATTCTAAAATGCTTAAACCGGCTAAATTCCAACCATATTCTCCAAATAATACGGCTCCATATCGCTCAAAAAATCAGATTATGTATCCTTACGTTGGCAAAATTTATTCTCGCTTGAATGACAGTCGCTACAGCTTTATGTTTAATCCTCCCGATTACTATGACGTAGATAGCCCAAATGATATAGATCATCTCTATAAGAATTGGATCGACCATGAGGAACGTTTAACTATATTGGATTTAAGTGGTGTTCCCTTCGAACTCATTGATATAAGTGTTGGTCTCATAAGCAGACTTATTTATGAATCGATGTATTGGGGTAGATTTGAAGAGTATACAGGAAGAAATCGGCCAATTCTAATGGCTTATGAAGAAGCACATTCTTATTTGCCTAAGTCAGAAAGAAGTAGTCACATTTATGGGTATGCCAGAAAAGCAGTTGAAAAAATTTTTAAGGAGGGTAGGAAGTTTGGTGTTGGTGCTATGGTGGTTACGCAAAGACCATCTGAAATTTCAGCAACAATACTTGCACAAGTGGGAACATTCATTGCACTTCGTTTAACTAATAGTGGAGACAAGGGAACAGTGCAGTCAGCAGCACCCAACAATATGAATAGCATGATTGAGTTGCTTCCTTCGCTTAGAATTGGTGAAGCGATCATTGTTGGTGAAGCAATTAATATTCCTTCAAGGGTTAGAATTGCACTTGTTGAACCAAGACCTTCAAGCAACGATCCTGATCTTGTTGGTTCATGGCTGAAAAGTTTTAAGACAGAGAAGAATGAGAATGCTTACAAGGGTCTAGTTAAGGCCTTGAGAGAGCGAAAACATCAAAATTAAGCAATAATGGAAATGATATTTGTTGAATCTTCAGCAATGGAAGCTATCGGTTATGATTCAAACTCAGCAGTTTTGAGAATTCAATTTACAGATTCAGTTTATGAGTATTATGATGTTCCACAATACGTGTATGATGAATTGCTTTCTGCCGACTCAAAAGGGGCCTATGCTAATAAAAATATTTATAAACAATATGCTCAGCAACGGCTTTAAAAGTTCATGAAATATCAATGGTCTCAACTACGTCCACTTTCCAAGCTAGATCAACTAGCAGAGACCATTTTGAAAACAGCTTTTTTACTATCTGAAAATCATCATGTTATCAAGAGTTATTTAAATCATAAAGGACCAAATTTCAAGGTTGTTAATAGAGTAGGGGAGTCAGAGTATGATATCATATGCCGTCAGATCAATATCGAGAAAACAAACTATGCTTTCGTTTCTAAATCTGATCTCGAAAGTGGTTTGAGAGATGATCTTTGGGTTGGCTTAGTCTTGTTTGTTGATGGTCAGAAACCCACGAAATACTTGTTTCCAAGTATTGTCTGGAATCAGCCAAATCAGTTGTTCACAGATTCAGCAGTTAGGAATTCTGAGTATGGGATCAATTTGAATAAGAATACTATGAAGAGTTTTGTAGAGAAGTACTCTTTTGAGAAAATGATTAAAAATCTCTGATATGCACGAAATATTTAAACCTTCACCAATTTGGTTTTCAGTAAATGGAGCAGATACGTTTCCCAATTTTAGTAGCAAAATTATTCCTGACTTTAAACTCAGTGAATCCGTACCAGAAGCCATTAGAAGAAGATTTTTAGTAATTCGTAAACTGCTAGAGTTTTCTTACTTTGAATATGAATTTATAGATATTGCCATGGATCGTTGTTATCATACTTTCGAATTAGCTCTGCATATGAAATTTAATATCGAACATCCTTCAAAGTCTGGCAAAAAAAATTTTAAACCTTATCTAGACTGGGCAGTAAAAGAAGGTTTTTTAGCCATGAATAGAGATCGCAAACAAGCAATAGCTTATCTAAGAAATCATGGAGCGCACCCAAAAAGCGATAATTTAGGTGGAGTAATAAACTTCAAGATGATTCACGTTGTTGGTAATCAACTCGTTAATGAATTATTCGAAAATTGAATAACTACATTATGTTAAATAAGATATGCACCCAGGTGGGCCGGTCTGACAGAATAGCGGGGTGTGCGCTTGCCAGCGGGCAGAAGCATTATTCTGTCTAGATTTTTTGTTTACTTTTTTATCAATGAAAAAAGTAAAAGCCTAGCGGCTTGAGGGATGAGTGAAAACATTTAATAAAAACATGAACAAATATCAGGAATTTTACGAATCTAATTTTCCGAATTTAATTGGCAATCATGGTGAAATAGGCATGCCTGAAGGAGCAGTCAATTTCTGTGAAGCTTATAAAGTACTGCTAATGGAAGAATTTTGTATTCAATATTTTGGCAAAGATTTGTTTATTTCTGAAGAAACCATTCAAAACATCAATGATGCTATTAAAAATGAAAGGTCAGAATCTCCAGAAGAAATCATTAACAAAGAAGGATATTTAGTTAGAATGCCAATTTCCAATTTAAAGTTTTATCAACACGAAGTTGGTATCGAAAAACTGAATGAAATAGATGGTAATAGTCCTGTTTCCTTAGTGAAGTACAAAAATGAAATCATCTTGATGAATGGATATCATAGATTATTGAAGAATATCGCTGATGGTGTAGGAGAAGTAAGCGGTTTTTTATTGGATTTATAAGTAAGCCTATGGCATGTTGCGCTACTTCCGAAAGGACGACCCTGAAGATGGCTTGTGCTGTGAGCCAAACAGAGCGTTGGCAAGCAAGTGTTCCCGATGTTTTATGTTGCTCTATTCTTCATTATTCGTACCAATGTCCATGTTAAACCGAAATATTCAATTCTCAGACGATACAAAATCGGGATCTCTTGTACTGGGCTGCAACTCAGGCATCAGCCTGACAGCGGGTGCTGTGAGCCAAACAAAGCGTTTGCTAGCAAGTGTTTTACAGGCAAATTCCTAAGCGCTGAGAATCGCATATTTGAAAATTCTCCGAATATCGAAATCTTGAACGACAAGCTTTGCCTGGAAATCTCTTGCATTTGGGTCGCAACTTGTGCCTTAGCACAAAAGTGCGTGGGAGAACTATTAATAGCCGTTTGGACAGGGCAAGCCGTGTTGTGGGATCAGCGCGCTGGCCGAGCGGCTATTTAATATAACGACTAATTATATAACAACCCAGCTAGAAGCACTGTCCGTTGACTTAGCCATCACGGAGGGTCAGCCTGTGGAGTCTATTTAGCCGAGCGCCTTGGCGAGGGCAAGCGAAGTATGAGCGCAGACATAATATGCATTATATAAAAAGTATGGCACAAGCTGAGCCGCAAATTCCTTAACATAAAATCCTTGCCGTTATCGCACTGGCGTGGACGATAACTGATTTTATGCTAAATATCCGCTGCGCGTCTATTACGAAATTTGCTATACTTGTTATATAATTTATATTATGTTAAATAGAATATTTAAGAGCCCTATTTAAATCTTAACTCTCCAATCCCCCTTTTCCCCAAACCCTACAAAACAAAAAGCCCCTCCAGCAAATACTGAAGAGGCTCATATCATAAGTTATATATTTCCTATTCATTCACCGGCACCTTAGTCACAGCGCTCTTTGCAGTGCTGTTCATCACGGCTTTGTTGGCTGCTGATGTGTCGTTGGCATTTTGGGTGGCGTGGTGATCTTCAGGATGCATAAATTTATCGTGGGCCATTTGTCTTTTGGCGTTGTAAGCTTCTACAGTTTTCTTGTTGAGCTCAGCTTTCTTTTTCTCTGAGATGATACCCAGCTTATAAGCTACTTTGTTAAAGGTCATTTTGAGATCCTTTACGGGCTTGTTTAAACTGTTATCTATATTGCTTAAGGTTTGCTTACCGCTACGGGGTGCTATCAAGGTAGCTGTTAAATAACCTGCTGCTGCACCTACTATTGCTCCTGATATTATCTTTACTGATTTCATCTTCTAAAGTTTTTGGTTCTTACCTACAACAGTGAAAATATCATACCATCTGCAGAAAATGGGTTTTGGAGCGGATTTAGAGGCTTATTGCCAGCATCAAGGCTGTGGGAAGCACGCAACTTGTGGAATTTTCGTCACGTTTATTGGTTAAAGCTATCTCGGACCTACCACGAATGAGCCGTCCTACTTGTGTGGACGTCCCGCGCCAGGTAAAAGTTTAAAATCCAATATAAGGGGCTCAAGCCTAATGTCTACCAATAAAAAAAGGAGCTCCGAAAAGCTCCTTTTTGATATTTGTATATGTTTTAGAATTACTCAACGTCGCCAAGTGCTTCTAATTTCTTGCTTACTTTTACAGCTTTCTCGTTAAGTTTCAACTGGCTGTAGATATACTGTAAAGACTCTAGCGCAGTTCTGTTTTCTGGCTCAAGTACTAATACTTCTTCCCAGTAAGGCATTGCGTTTTCTAAAGCTGCAAGAATATCTTTCTCCATAGCTTTAGCTTTCTTTCTGTCTTCTGTAGTGATACCTAAGTTGTTCTTAGCAGTTACAAGCGCTACAGCGTTGTTATAGTGAAGTACAGCTAAGTTAAAGTTAGCGTTGAAGTTAGTTTTGTCAAGCTCTACCGCTTTAGCGTAAGCTTCAATCGCCTTATCTTTTTGCTCTAGCTCTTCGTACATAACACCTAATGTGAAGTACAAGCTGCTATTTCCTGGATCTTTAGCAATAGCTGATTCTATTCCAGATCTAGCCTCATCTATTTTATCCATTTGAATTAAATAGTTGATCTCAGTTTTAGCGAAGTCAGGGTTTTCAGGGAATTTGCTCTTAGCATCTCTAGCTAATTTTAAAGCTTTGTCCATGTCCTTATTTACAGTTCCTTCAATGTAAATTAAAGAGTTGTAAATATCTTCACTTTGGTAATCAAGGTCATTGATCAATGAATAATAGTTTTTAGTAGCCGTAGCGTAGTCTTCACCAGACTGTGCTGCTAAACCAGCATAGATATAACCAGTAGTATCTTTAGGCATAACCCACTGAGTTTTAGTGAAGTTTTCTACTGCTTTGTCAGTTTCCTGTGCCTGGTATCCTTCTACACCTTTATTTAGGTAATATCCCCATAAAGTTTGTAGCTGCTGGCTTTTAAGAATTGGTAATCCGTTAGCATCACTGATGTAATACTCACTTTTACCGCCTAGCTCATCAGCTTTAGCAAATGATTCCATAGCCACTTTTAAAGGCTCGTTAGCTAAGTTTTCATACTGTGGATTACTAGTAGTATCTAAAGAAGCGTAGATTAAGCCTCTGTAATACCATGTTTTTCCATCTTCTTTGGTTTTTTCGTGCTCTATAGCTGCATCAATTATTTCTTTGGCTTCACCAAGATTACCTTCCTCTCTCGCTTTCTCTGCCTGGTTAATCTTAGGCTTCTTTTGTCCAAAAGAATATCCGGCTATTGCCACTGCAGCCAGTACTAAAATCATTCTTTTCATAATCGGTGTTTCTATTCTTCGTTTTGTTAGTTTTTATTTTAATTATTGTCTTCAGAATTATCAGGTGTAGCGTCGTCGTTATTCTCCTCAGCTCCCTCCTGTCCTTCTTCCTCAATGTCGTCTATCTTCTCGATTTTCTCTACCGAAGATATGATATCGTTTTCGTTTAATCTGATCAGTTTTACGCCTTGCGTTGCTCTTCCCATCACACGTAAGTCTTTCACTTCCAGTCTGATAGTGATTCCTGAACGGTTAATGATCATAAGGTCATCCGTATCAATCACCTCCTTAATTGCAACAAGCTTGCCAGTTTTCTCAGTTACGTTGATGGTTTTCACACCTTTACCACCACGCTTGGTGATTCTATAGTCGTCTACCAATGAACGTTTACCGTATCCGTTTTCAGAAACTACTAACAAGTTAGCGTCTTCACGGCTTATACAAACCATACCTACCACTCTGTCATCATCACTTTCAAGGGTTACACCTCTTACACCGGATGCTGTTCTACCCATAGGTCTTACATCAGACTCATGGAAGTGGATAGCCTTACCTTCGCGCTTAGCGATTACAATATGGTTATCACCGTTAGTCAGTTTTACAGACAATAATCTGTCATCTTCCTTCACCGTGATGGCATTAATACCATTAGAACGTGGCCTTGAATACGCCTCTAACGTGGTTTTCTTGATTGTACCATTAACAGTACACATCATTAAATAGTTATTTTTAACATATTCCTCGTCAGAAAGGCTTTCCACGTTGATTACCGCACGCACGTTGTCGCCCGGCTCTATGTTAATCAAGTTTTGAATGGCACGTCCTTTGGAAGCTTTGCTACCTTCTGGGATAGCGTATACTTTCTTCCAGAATACTTTACCGTGATCTGTAAAGATCAATAAGTAGTTATGGGCTCTGGCTATGAACAATAACTCTGTAAAGTCATCATCTTTAGTGGCCACACCACGGCTACCTACTCCACCTCTACCCTGCGTTCTGTATTCTGCCAGGCCGGTTCTTTTAATATATCCCTGGTGCGAAATAGTGATTACCATTTCGTCATTAGGAATCATATCTTCTACTGTGATATCATCAGCACTGTGAACGATCTGCGTTCTTCTGTCATCACCATAGCGCTCTACTATTGCAAGTAGCTCATCTTTAATGATTTGCATACGACGCTCTTCGCTGGCCAGGATATCTTTCAAATCTTCAATCAAGGCTTTTACTTCTTCGTATTCCTTCTGGATCTTATCTCTTTCCAGACCGGTAAGCCTCTGCAACCTCATTTCGAGGATGGCCTTAGCCTGAATTTCAGAAAGCTTAAATCTCTCAATCAAGCCATCTCTCGCTGCATCAGGATCCTGAGATTTTCTGATCAGGTCGATCACTTCATCCAAGTGATCCAGGGCAATAAGATAACCTTCTAAGATGTGCGCTCGCTTTTCAGCCTCATCCAGTTCGTACTGCGTTCTGCGAACCACTATTTCATGGCGGTGCTCTACGAAGTACTTAATAAGGTCTTTCAGGTTCAGCGTTTCAGGTCTTCCTTTTACCAGTGCAATGTTGTTTACACCAAATGAAGACTGTAGCTGAGTATATTTATAAAGGTGATTTAGAACAATATTCGGAATAGCATCTTTCTTAAGATCGTATACTACTCGTAAACCGTTTCTATCAGATTCATCTCTGATGTCAGAGATACCTTCAATTTTCTTATCGTTAACCAAAGCAGCCGTTTTCTCAATCATGCTGGCTTTGTTCACCATGTATGGTATTTCGGTTACAATAATCTGCTCACGGCCGTTTTTGTTGGTTTCAAACTCAGCCTTGGCACGCATCACTATACGTCCTCTACCTGTTTCGAAAGCTTGCTTCACACCAGTGTAACCATAAATGGTAGCTCCGGTAGGGAAATCAGGAGCCGTTACGTGCTCCATCAGCTCAGGAATGGTGATGTCGTTATTCTCAATATATGCGATAATACCTGCTCCTACTTCTCTCAGGTTATGCGGCGCCATGTTAGTGGCCATACCTACTGCAATACCAGAAGATCCGTTTAGTAACAAGTTAGGAAGCTTACCAGGAAGTACGGTAGGCTCTTTTAAGGAGTCATCAAAGTTACCCTGGAAGTTAACTGTGTTCTTGTTAATGTCCGTGAGCATCTCTTCAGCAATCCTTTTCAGGCGGGCCTCAGTATAACGCATCGCAGCTGGTGAGTCACCATCAATAGATCCGAAGTTACCCTGACCATCTACCAAAGGATAGCGCAAAGACCAGTCCTGGGCCATACGCACCATAGTGTCATAAACGGCAGAGTCACCATGTGGGTGATACTTACCTAACACCTCTCCTACAATTCTCGCAGATTTTTTATAAGGCTTATTATAATTTACTCCTAGTTCGAGCATTCCATATAAAATCCTTCTATGTACAGGTTTTAAACCATCTCTTACATCTGGTAATGCTCTTGAAATGATTACCGACATAGAATAATCTATGTAGGCTCCACGCATTTCATCCTCAATATTTATAGGGATAATCCCCTGTCTGCCTGCCGGCAGATTCTCATTCGATTCGTCAGCCATAGAGTAATTTAAACGTCATTTATTCTAAAAATCATGGCGAATTTACGTAATTAAGCTAGTATTTAACAGTTAAACTTAACAATTATTAACAGTTCAATAACATTAACCTGGCCCATTACCAGCCCGCCATTGGTTATCCATTAAAAAAGCCCATTTTAAGACAAAAAGCACATTAAAAATCAGCTTAGTAAGGATTCATTTTATTCTTATTTTTCTTCTTGTATTTGAAAAGTCTGGGGTAGTTTTCCCCATAATGAGGGTTTTGCTTTTTATAAAACGGATGCACTCTGCTACGATACTCCAGTTCACCATGCTGGTGGTTGATCTGGGTGGTACATTGTTTCAAAAAGCATTTTGGGAGTTCTGGAATTCTATAAGTGATGCCAAACGTGATGTAGGCAGCATTCATATTATGTGGTATGGAAAGGTTAGTCTCCGGCATTTTAGTGGTAAAGCTCTTCAGGTCGAATGAAGGCCTTACAAACACTTTAAAATACTCTGACATATCTCGTTCAATAGTGGCCCCGATATTTAAATATACGCCCTTCTGAAGGGTGCTCTTGTCAAATTTCTTTGACAGGTTGAAGGCCCCTATCTGCGCATCTATAGCCAGACTGTATTCATAGTAGCGGTAAACGCGTGCTCCTAAGAAGAGATAGTATTTTTTATAAAAGGCACTACCGAAGTTAGGCGAGTAGCTGCTAATATCGTTTTCATACACCGTAGACTTAAACGTACCCGGACGGTGGTATTCAAAAATGAAGCCCCCTCCTATTTTATAGCGGTCAAACTCCATGTGTACCGATAAATTAAGGGGTATGCTGAAACCTGGCGCTTTGAATTTAAGCTCGGCAGTATCGCTGCTTACCAGAAAATCATTATTGGTGAAGTTCACGTTATTACCGGTCTGCACTTCATTGAACCAGTATTTATAGCCTGTGCTAATGTTTCCGGAGGTGGTATTAAAGTCTCTATCGAAGATAAAAGGCAAGCTATCTGGCTGCTGAAGCAGGGCGAAACCATCTAAATCCTGAGCATAAAAAGTACGGCCATAGCCAGTCGAAAAGCTCCAGTGAAATTTACTAAGGAAGGTTCTAAGGCCTCTGTTTTTTGGTTTGTGATAGAAATGATCTAATGGAATGGTCACGTTATCGTCATCTTCTACCTGTGCATGAGTATAGTGCGGTGCCACCAAAAGAAGGCTCAAAATGAGACTAACAGAATAAAAAAATATCTCTAACCTTCTTACGATCATGTTATAATATAAATAATTAGGTCGCGGCGTTCGTTGTTACCAGCAAAAAATTAACCTAAAAATCGCCTACTTCTTTTCAAACAGGCAAAATTAAAAAATATTATGCTCAGAGCACTAAAATTTGCCCCTTATTTTACATTAAATGTATCACAGAAGGACTTAAATACGGGTATTTCCTTAAGCCCCATCTTATCTCCAATATCCATGATTTTATCAAACTCCACTTTGGATATGCTCCTTTGCTCTACAATATCAGATTCATCATTTAGCACCATTGTACTTAAGAAGCGCACAAAAATATAAGGCACGGTCATCAGATCTCTGGCAAAACGCTGGATGGGATCATCAATGGCACTTGGTGTACCGTTCATTACCTGCTCTTTGGTAAAGGTGGCTTTCATGCAAATTTTAATAACCTCGAAGAACTCTGCTTCCCATACGTCATAGCTGGAAATTACAAACTTCATGGCGTGTGCCACCGGGTCTACCTTCAGAAAATAACCTCCTTTAGACATCTTCCTGGCCATTTTATTAAGCGCCAGCTCTTCAAACAGGCTGATGCTGCCGTTAGCCAGGGCTACACCAATGGCCGGAGTCATCATAATCAGAGACAGAAAATCATGATCAGAAACATCCAACATACTCACCTCCTGCTCAATAAACTTTTTCTTTATGGCTATAGTGGCCTCCTGGATGGCCGGTATCTCCAGCATGGTGGCAATTTCATTCTCTGAAAACATGAATTAAAAAGGTTATGGTTAATTAATTCGGTTAATATAATACTTTTTAAGGTATAAAAAAGGCCCGTAATTAATTACGAGCCTCTCTTTATGATTTATATGCAGATTACTCAGCTGTTTCGCCTTCAACTTCCGCTTTGATAGTTGCATATTTAGTCTTCACTTCTTCATCAGTACCAAGAGCTTCTTTGATAGCTTTATAAGCTTTACCTCCGTCAGGAAGCATTTTAGTAGCCATTATTTGGTTTACTTGCTTAATAGCATCAATTCTGTCCGATTTAACACCTTCAATTTGCTCCATGAATTTCTTTTCGAAATCAGAAGCTGGCTCTCCAGATCCTTTTGCTAACTCATTATATCTGTTACCAGTAATGCCTTCCTGATTTTTAATCATGTCATTCACTACCACGCTGATTTCAGATTTCATGTCATCTATTACAGATTCCATTACAGCGTATCTTCTTAAATTTTCGTCGGAAAGGTAGTCTGCATCATCCTGAGCCTGAGCTGCACCAAAAGTGATTACTGTGAATAATGCCACCAAAAACAAATTAATCTTCCTCATTTATTCGTCAAGTTTATAGTTTAATAATTAATTTCTTAGTTATAAAACCCCGAATAAAGGCTTTTTGATCTACTATTTCAACTTTTTTTAGTAAAAAACCTTATTTTTTATGTAAAAGGTACCTTAATAATAAGGTAACGGAGTATAATCCAGAGCGGAATAAGTCTGAAAAATGGTCTCTCCCTTCTGCACATCGAAAGTAAAACTCTCAGATGTAAGGCTACCATCTTTCTTCTGCTTCATTTGCAGAGTCACCTCCTGTTGTCCTTCTTTCAAAGGAACACGGCTGTAGTAAATGCTATGAGGCAAAGTTTGCCAATTTCTGGTGTCAGCTTTCTCTGTAAGGGCATTGAGTATGCTTACAGCCGTTCCTAAACCATCTTTCTCACTTCTGGCAGCTTCTTCAGCGGCCTTCTTCAATGCCACGCGAACCAGGGCTTTACCAAATTCCTTCAGCATACGCTCCTTTAGTGATTTAAAAGCGATGGCATTCACATCTTCTGCCAGCTCCAGAGGATAGGTAGAGCCATTTGCTTCTAATTTAGCTCCTGAATAAACTTCAGGTCTTTCTCTATATTTTGGGAAGGCCACTCTAAAGAATTGAAGACCTTCCAATCCGGTTTTTCCCGTCTCCTGATCATAAGGAACAGTGAATGGAAAGCTAAACCCGTACTCATCATTCATGAAATTGAAAACTCCACCCTGACCTTTTACCACGGCAAAATTAATGCTCCATTCGGTTTTGATAGGTCCCAGGCCATTATTCCAGAAAAAGACCAGCTCCCCTCCTTCTTGCGGCTTGTATTTATAATCGGGCATGTTAAATTCTTTCTTATACAAATCCAGCTCCTGCTGAAAACCAGTGAGGTAGGCGGTTCTTAAAACATCTTTTTTAAGCTGGTCAGGGGCGTTTACCTGAAACATATCTGCATACTCATTACGGTATATATCCAGAGCATTTCTATAGGCGATAAAGGCATTATTGTAATCCTTCTGAGCATCATAGATAATACCCATCATGGTATGAATAAAGGCATCTTTTTTATACTTTTTATCGCTCTTGTATCTATCGCTAAGCTGATCCAGGCGGATATTAAGTCTTTTGCATTCTACCAGAGCATTATCATACTGACCCAGCTTCAGATAATTCAAAGCCTTGTAATAGAGCAACATCAAATTCTCATGGTCTTCGCCCTTATAAGCCACAAAGGTGGGATTAGATAGATAAGATACCGCTTCATTCAGATAGTTCTTCTGGTAATCCTCGGTATACAAATAGGCCTTTTCCAGGTATTCGTTGCTCTCTTCATAATTATCCAACATGGAGAGCACTACACCTCTGTTTAAATAATAAAGCAGCTGATTTTTACTTTTCTCCAGCTTCTTCTCCTTTTTGGCGAGGGTTTGGTTAGCAGCTTTTAAATCTCCTCGCTCAAATTCACCATTAAACTCATGGTTAATCTCGTAATAAGTAACACATGAAGTAAATAATGATAAAACAATTAAAATCAGGAGATTATGATTTTTCATAAAGCAATGCAACCGCTTAAAAAATGAATGAATAGCAAAACACCAAGCCCTGCCAAATTAATGTTATGAGAAGGGCTTAGTGTGATAATTATGTCTAAGAATCTAGCTTCTTAGTTCTCAATATATTTCTTGATTTCTTCCTGACCGTACCATACTCTTTTATTGGTTTCAAGGTCAGTAAGGTATAGGGTGGTGATGTAGTTAACTACTTTTTTCTTATTGTAAGTATCTGTTTCAGAGGTCATAGTACCGAAAAGCATCAGGTCCGCACCATACTCTTTTCCCCAGCTGGCAGCTGTTTCAGGTGAAGCAAACTCCTGCTGATCTGCTCTTTCTTCTCTTAATTTTTCTCTAAACTCAGCTGACTCAACTAAATCGGCTAACCCAGAGTTGAAAATCTCCATTTCAAACTTCTTGATATAGTTATCTGAATCAATATGCTCACTGGTTTTGTTTTTGATATACCCCACTATAATGGCTGGAGTTTTACCGTTGTCACTGCTATACTGCTGATATCTTGGGCTGTTTAAAAACTGCTGAACCATTTTATTGGCTACCATTTTAGAATCAACGTCGTTCCAGCGACCACTAAGGTCTATTTGCTGATCAGGGCTTACTCTGGTAACTGTTCTTTGAGAACAACCAAAAAGTATGGCTATAGAAAAAATGGCGATTGCCGCGGTTTTAAATGAATTTTTCATATTGGTAGAATGATAATGTAAAAAATGAAATCTAAACTGTGTTTCTAAATCTTTAATGATAGTTTGATATTCAAAAATCTTGCCGATAAGGTATTAGGTACTGCAAACTGATTGTTATTTACATCGCTGATCCAGGTATAAGAAATGGCATTAGATGTGCCAAAGAGGTTTAAAACTTCGGCGCTAAGTATCAATTGCCTTTTTTTATTATACTTCAATTCGTTGATATAAAACAGTTTCGAAAAACCTATATCAAGTCTGGTATACGAATCTCCGTTAAATACGTTTCTTCTTTCGTAATCCTGCGGCGGTCCAAACGGTAACCCAGAGCCATATAAAAGGTTCAGACTCACCCGTATGGTAGGATTACCGGGCAAATGATCCTGAAAGAAAATGGCCATATTTATGCGTTGGTCAGTGGGCCTGCGAATGTAGCTTCTACCATCTCCCGCCACATCTTCTCTGGCATTTAGCACACCTAAGCTAAACCATGACTCCGCCCCTGGTATAAACTCACCACTAAGTCTTAAATCAAGACCAGCAGCATAGGCCTTGGCATCGTTGTTAGCATAATATCTCACTTTCACATTATCAATCTCATAAGGCACCACATTGCTTATGCGCTTATAATACAATTCACTGATGAATTTAAAGTCCCTGTCCCACCATTTAAAGCTGTAGTTCATACCTCCAATGATATGCAGAGATCGTTGGGCTTTGAGGTCTCTGTTCAGGTCTCCATTAAAATCTCTCAGTTCCCTGTAAAAAGGTTGCTGCTGATAAAGGCCTACAGCCGCATTAAAAACCACATCCTTCTGCCATTGTGGGGCATATGAAAACTGTACTCTGGGACTGATTAAAAGCTGCTCGTTCACATCCCAGTAGTTCAATCGCGCTCCGTAAGTACTATTGAACTTAGAAGAAAAGTAATGCGTATGCTGAACGAATGCGGTATATCGGTTGCTCTTTAATTGATTCTCTGATGAAAGCGCCTGAATCTCAGTCACATAATCAGAGGAATCCTTAAAACTGTATTCATTCAGCTGATCTTCAATGTTTTGATAAGAGTAGCCGAGACCAAACTCCACAACGTCATTATCATCAAGAATAATCTCGTTCCTATTTTCTACATTGACAATATTGGCCTCCAATGTATTTCTTCCATAATCATAATTTGAACCAATCCCTCTGATGAATACACATTCATTGAATGAATTACTTCCCAGGTTCTTATCAACGTCACATAATCTATATCCGCCTTCTATATCAGTATATTCCCTTTCTATACCATAAACACCAGAAACTATCAGTTTTGAGGTCCAGCTCTCATTGAAATGATGGGTTAACTTAAGACCACCCTGATAAGTATCGTATTGTAATATCTCCTGCCCCACAAAGCCCACAAAAAGCCTGAATGACTGGTTAAAAGTACCGAATTCGGTCTCCCTACTTTCCGGCTCAGTAAGGTATCTATTACGGGCATATGAGCCCAGGATATCAATCTCTGTATTATCGCTGATCTGATAATTAACCAAAGCCTGAAAATCAGTGAATTTAGGAAGGTACTGCCCTTGGGTTTCCAAAGTATTGAGCAGGTACTGAGCAGATTTATGTCGAATACCAGCTACGTAAGTCAGTTTTTCATCGCCAGAAGTTCCTTCCACATGGGCTGATCCTCCCAGAAGATGAATATTCGCTGACGCTCCAAAGGTTTTTGTTTTTTTATAGTTCACATTCAGCACAGAAGATAGTTTATCTCCGTACTTAGGCTGCCATCCACCCGCACTAAATGACACGCTCTCTACCATAGCGCTATTTACAAAGCTCAACCCCTCCTGCTGGCCATTGCTCACTAAGAAAGGTCGGTAAATAGGAATGTCGTTTACATACACCAGGTTCTCATCAAAACTACCACCTCGAACCGAATAAGCAGAAGAAAGCTCATTATTGCTCACTACGCCAGGCAATGTGGCCAGAACCTTAGTAAAATCACCGAATGGCGTCACCAGCGCCTGGGCGGATATAGGATCTATCTTGGTAATACTAACTTCATTGACCTCTTCCAGCCTATCTTCAATCTTTACCTCACCCAGCACCTCAGTGCGCTCTTCAAGCAAAGCCTCAATTTTAACAAATTGATTATCAGACACTTTAACCGTATCGTGGTAGGTTTGATAACTCACATGAGTGAATGAAATGATGTAGGTACCAGCATTAAGCGGAAGCCTAAATTGCCCGTTATTATTCGTAGTTGTACCTTTTGTGCTTTGGTTAATTTGCACATTTACGCTAGGTATAGTAGCACCTGACTTACTTTTAACTACACCCTCAATACCACTTTGACCATAAGCAAGAGAACAGCAAACACATAGAATTAAGGATAGTAAAAGTCTCATCAGCTAACTAAACGTTCTTCAGGTCTGATATAGTACTTACAGGGTCATTTGATTTGAAAACAAAGCTACCCGCCACCAGCACATCAGCACCAGCGTCGATTAATGCCTTAGCATTGTTCTGGTTAACTCCCCCATCAATCTCGATAAGTGTATTGCTGCCAGCCAGATTAATCATTTCCTTGAGCTCCTTCACTTTATCATAGGTTTTCTCAATGAATTTTTGACCTCCAAAACCAGGGTTAACGGACATGACTAGAACGATGTCAATATCCTGAATAATATCGGCAAGTAAATCAACTTTTGTATGCGGGTTAAGTGCTACACCAGCTTTGCATCCCAGCTCTTTTATCTGTTGGATATTCCTATGCAAATGCGGACAAGCCTCATAATGAACCGTAAGTGATGCGGCACCAGCTTCATGAAAAGCTTTAACATAATTCTCAGGCTTCTCAATCATCAGGTGAACATCTAGCGGCTTTTGCGCATGTCTGTTGATGGCCTCCGTAACAGGGATGCCGAAGGAGATATTAGGCACGAAAATTCCATCCATAATATCCACATGAATCCAGTCTGCAGTACTGCGGTTAAGCATTTCTACTTCACTTTGTAGGTTGGCAAAATCAGAAGCTAAAACGGACGGTGCAATCAACGGTTTTTTCATGTGGTCAAAGATAGAAAAATGAACTAGTATTTAATGAGTTTAGAGTGGTAGGTTTGGTTAGCCATTACTATTTTCATTAAATAAATACCTTTACTCAAGTTAACTTTTAGCTTAAAATCATCGTATCCATTGAAATAAGCATGTTTTTCAAAAGAGAGCACACCATTCAAGTTGTAAATAGAAACCTGTGCATCGCCTTTAAATTCGGCCGTTCTAATGGTGATTTCATCACCTAATAATGGATTAGGATACACCAAAAAAGCCTGCTGATCAACGACCTTTTCATTGCCGGAAATGATGTTGTTATAATTTGGTATACCGTACCCAAAGCCATTCTCCGGATCACTACTTTGACTGGCATTAGCCAGCATCATAGCACGAATTTCAGCTGCGGATAAGTCTCTATATTTCTGCCATAAGCAAGAAGCAAAACCGGCCACTAAAGGCGTGGCAAAGGAAGTCCCACTACCCGAGGTAATACCTGATGAAGAAAGAAAAGTAGTACCAGATCCCAAAGCCACTAACTCAGGCTTAATTCTGCCATCCTCTGTAGGGCCACTAGAGCTGAAAGCACTCAATGAATAATCTGTTGTTATCGAACCTACAGAAATCACATTCAGTGCATCCGCCGGACTCGTTATATAGCCCCAATAGCTATTTCCTTCATTACCAACACTCACTACCACCAACATACCTTTTGCGGTGGCAAAATTAGCAGCCTTGGCTATGATTGTAGTCTCCCCATCAAAGTCCTCTGGTGTGTAATTCATACTAGGGTCATCGAAATCGAAATAACCTAAGGAGCTATTGATAATATCTACACCCGCGCTATCTGCTCTTTCTGCGGCTACCAGCCAGTTATATTCCTCAATAGTATACTCACCTGATATATCTTCTGTAATGCAAAGCATATAATCAGCGTTATGTGCACTACCTGTATATTCACCTGCAATTTCACCAGCCATTATGGACAGCACTTTGGTACCATGATCAGAACCAGCATTCACTGATGAAGAGTTACTTACAAAATTATAGCTATACTTTAATTGATCTACGCTAACATTCTCCATACCAGATATTTGAGAATATCCAGAAAAGCCTCCATCAAATACTGCAACATACATTCCTTCACCTCTATAACCCTCATCATGTAGCTTGTTTAATCCCATCATCTCTAGCTGCAAATCAGTTTCGGCCTGTTCTTTCTGTTGCTCATTCTCACTGGCAGCACTTCCAATTCGTCCTAATTTTGTACCTGGAGCCAATAATACAATTGACTCAACATAATCAAGAGCCAGAATAGACTCCAATGAACTCGGTTGAGTTTCAATAAAAACGCCATTCAGCCATTTAGATCGATAATAGGTAGCTACCCCTAAATCCTGCACCCCTTGTACATAAGCGGGATTCACAGGCAGGTCTGACTCATCTATTGTAATAGACTGATCCAAGCGTCTGTTTATTGATTTTTGAGAGAGAAAAGCTTCTGGAGAATTAGTGGAATAGGGAGAATTTTCTTTATCTGTGAAGTAAACCATGTAGCGGTTTTGTGCGTACAGGCTTAATCCTAAAAAAGTAAGGAGAACAGTTAAAATATTAGTTTTTACCATAGTCAATTATATATTGGCGGTATTCGTGCCCTCCTTCTACTTCTTGCTGGCCAATGCAATCTTCATCCGTACAATACTGAAGTAAAAGGTCTTCTTTATAAACCAGACCCACATTCCTGGCATAAATTTCATACCTGCGATCTAACTCTACCGTAAAATCCTGATTGTCATTTTGTATTACGGTTAGTGTGTTTGGAATAGTATCCTCCAATGGCGTAATGTATGCAAAGTTGATACTATCTATTTCATAATCATCCTCATCATTGGTATTCAGAGCATTACCATCCCACGTCCTCCCGTTCTCCACTGGCAGGCTAAGTTTAATATATGGTACATTTTCCTCTGTAACCACCACTTGATTCTGGGATACTCTCACAGGCCACGCAGATTCCAGCTCCCAACTATTCGCTTCAGAGTCTCTCTTCGATCTATGAATTACATAGGTTAGCGCGTTAGTCTGGCTGTAAAATGAGTCTACCACCTCTACCTTTAGCTGATAATTACTCTCATCTTTCTCTCCTCCTATGAGATACTGAATATCATTAACCTGATAAGTCTGGTATTGCCCTATACTTACAGGAAAGAAATCCAGTCCCAACCTGGAAGGGTCTGGAGCCACCTCTTCATTTTTGCAGCCCAGCATTACAATACTAATGATGATAATCAATCTCCTCATGTGCACAATAATATCTCCAGGTGAATTTAGTTGAATTCCTTACAAATAAAAAAGCTTCAGGTCTGTGAAATCCACAGAAGCCTGAAGCTCAGTACGTAAATATATTATTTCTACTAGTTAATAGACTCTCTCACCTTGCTGGTATAGTCTCTCAAAGCAGCTTTAAATTCCACTTTGTCATCATTCATTTTATTGATGATATAGATAGCAGCAAAAATGTGAGTGAGCTTTTCGCCTTCGTCAGCACCATTCACTTCAATATCTAAAGCTTCTTCATTTACGAGATCTTCCTCTGCTTTCATTAAAGCGGCGATATCATAAGCCTCAACAAGTCTTTTAATCTCAGGTATCTTCATGATCTTAATTTAACTTCTCTAATAATTCTACAACGCCCTCTTCCTTAGAAGTAGCTACAGTTCCTAATAACTCACCACCTTTAAAAACAGCAAAAAATGGAAGATTAGTTACGCCAGCTAGCTTTCTTGCTTCTGGGTTTTTCTCAGCATCTACATCTAAAAATTTAATGTCCGTGAAACGTTCGTCACCAGAAAGTCTTTTATACTTAGGAGCAAATAGTCTACAGCTACCACACCAGCCTGCAAAATATTTCACTACTACTTTTTCTTCCTCTTTGATGGTAGAGGCAAAATTATCATCAGTTAAAACTTCTACTGCCATGTTCTTATTTTTATGCTAATTTAAAAATTAATTATCTAATCCATTGGATCTCTGCTTCTTTCAGGATCGCAGTGCGAAACAAATTATTTTCGCTTAGTTTTGCACCACTTATTTAATGGATTCTATTTATCAGTTAATAATAATTATCTATGGCGCTTAGTACTTTTGTAAAAGTGAGTTCAGTAAACAATTTATCAGATGCCAGATACTGTGCAGGAATGGAAGTAAATCTGATTGGTTTCAACCTTGAGAAAGAGGCTCACGGCTACATTGCACCAGACACCTTTAAGGAACTTATAGAATGGCTATCTGGGGTAGAGTATGTGGGTGAATTTGATAACTACACCGCCACTCAGATAATAGAAACAGTTAAAGACTACGACTTAGCCTATATCCAAATTAATAATGCTGAGTTGGTTGAAGAACTTCAGGTTTTGAATACACCTATTATTCTTAATGTTGATCCAGCAACTTTAGAAGGGCTTTCCAGTGACTTAAATATTGAATATCTAATGGTGGGGTCTAGTAAAGAGGAATGGTCTGAAGATGAAAAAACCACTATTAAAAAATATAGTGGTTCCTATCAATTACTCATTAGCTCAGGCATCAACGAAAATAACATTGCCGACCTACTTGAAGAGACAGGCGCCAAAGGCATAGCACTTCAAGGTGGTGATGAGCTACGCCCAGGCTACAAAGATTATGATGAGCTGGCAGACATCCTTGAATCTTTGGAAGTTGATGAGTTTATTTAATCTTCCCTGAAGACTTACCCCTTTTGCGTTGAGAGATCTTAGTATCAAACATGTATGATACGCCCAATACCAAGCCCACATTTCGGGTGTTCATTGGATCCGAGAAATCAAACAGATTGCTTAAATAGGCCGGTGAGTCTTTGGCCATAAAGGAATGTCCTAATTTAAATCTGAGATCAACTTCTATCATTTGACCTGAAGGTGGTTCAAATACCACGCCGGTAACGAAATTAATTCCTAGTTGAACACGATTAGGATCATTAACGTATACGTTATAACCTTCCACCTGATCGTCTGGCATTTCACCAAACTCCACTTCAATTCGTGCCTTTAGCACATTGGCTTCTATCAACTCACTTGAGGTCATAGAACCACCACCCTTCCACCAATAACTTACATTAGGACCAACTCCCAAAAAGCCTTTAAATCCACCCGTTTTACCAACATTGAACTTAAAATCCATTCTATAGGTGATTGGTAATTCAAAATAATGATTCACCAATTCATATTTCAAACTAGGATCTTTTACTCCTTCGTAGAACCTTCCCTTTCTGCTATATAGAAAATCGGCCTGCAAATAAAACCTTTTCCTAACCTGCGCAGCTAGAGAAAATCCTCCATTATATCCGATATGAGGTTCTACACTTAAAAAATCCTTATTATCCTTATCTTCAAAACTTAACCAGGAGAGTTGTGCTCCAACTCTTGGACCAATGTAAAGTTGTGCCTTAGTTTTGTGCGTGCTTATTAATGTAAAAACACTTACACAAAAGATAAAAAAATATAGATTGGCTTTTTTGAACATTACTTTAAAAAATTTTAAACAATTAACTTTGTCGAGAATTAGCCAACTTTAAATCACTATGTGACCGTAAAACTATTTATTTTTTCATTCTAATATATTATTTTTTTAGATTAGAACGATATTTTATAATTAAGTAACGTCTATAGCTTTACGTATTACCTGTTCTGGCTTAATTATTTTTTACTTAATACCGTTAATTAATAGATGGGTAAGTATTTTTTTGTACTAATATTTATTTTTTTAGTTGTACAGGTTAAATCTCAACAATTACCAGTATACAACCATTACTATAATAACCCTTATCTGCTCAATCCTGCAGAAGTAGGGAGTGATGGGTATTTGAGTGTGGTTTTGAACCACCGTATGCAATGGACTGGTATTGAAGGAGCCCCTCGTGTTACTACTTTTAACTTACAAGCGCCTTTTAGTTATAAGAAAGGATCGCTGGGTGTAGGTATTAGAAACTTTCAAAGAGGACTTATTACTACCAATGAGATTATGGGAACCTATGCCTATAAAGCATATCTTACGAAAGTAGCTACGCTTCACTTCGGCATTTCCCTGGGCTTGTACAGTACTTCAATAGATCTCAATCAAATTGATGATCCGGATGATCCTATTTTAACAAATTTTGCCAATAACAATATTCAACCACTTGGAAATGCTGGCTTCAAACTAAGAACTAAGGCAGGTTTTAATTTAGGCTTTGCCCTACCTAAGCTTTTTAAAGTAAATTATCTAAATGAAAGTGATTTTTCCAGTTATGACTTTAGTCCATTGGATGAATTTGTATTTATGACCTACTTCAAAAGGCCTTTGGATAAAAAGATTATTACAAGAAAGGTCAAGGGAATGAAGAGAAGAGTGGAAATTGAAGATGCTTATGCGCCCTTGCAGCTCTACTTTATATATAAACATTCTGCATTAGTAGATAAGCGTGTAGAGGTCTTAGGTACTTTACATTTACATGAAGACTTTTGGGTTGGTGGTGCTTATAGATTAAACTATGGGGTATCTGGTTTAGTAGGTTTTGATATCGGTAGCCTCTCTTTCGCATATGCATATGAACCAGCTAGCGACTATGTAGATGGCTTCACACAAGGCACGCATGAAGTACAACTTACTATAAGAATTGGTGAGAAGAAGAAACTTGAACGAAGTAGACCAATATTAAGAACTCTGGAAAAAACCGAAACGCACAGAGCTCGTTTCTCTGCAGATGAAATTTCTGAAGGTGGTACAGACCAGGGCGACGGTAAAATGAAGAAGTACTATGTGGTTATAAAATCCTTTAAAGACTTTAATTCAGCAGATGAATTCGTTAGAAGAATGGCTGAAAAAGAGCTTTACACGAATATATTTTATAATAACATCGATAAAAAGTACCATGTGTATAGCTTCCAAACGTATAAGCTAAAAGAAGCTAATGAACAAAGACGTGCTGTTCAGGAATTGACTAAGTATAAGAGTGTTACCATTATTACGGTAGAACAATAGGCGGTTACATCATATCACTTTTAATTATTTATCTGTAATGAAAATTTTCACTTACCATAAAAGAATTACCTTCTTTACATTCTGTCTATTGTTGGTAAGCAGTATAGTATTGGCTCAGACTCCTATTATAACCAATGTTTCTCCAAACTCAGGTTATGCCGGGCAAACTATTACAATAACAGGTAGCAACTTTAACGCATCCTCCCAAGTATCCTTCGGAGATGCGAGAGGCAATGTGATCAGCCGCACTACACAAATCATAGAAGTCCAGGTTCCAGCTAATGCTACCTTTGACCATATCACGGTAACTAACAGTAACGACCTCTCTGGATTTAGCACCTATCCATTTCTATTAAGCTATGGTGGTGAATCTGGTCTTGTAGCTGCAGATTTTGGGGCAGAGCTTACTTTTGCGACTCAAGCTTCTCCATATGATCTTGAAGTATCAGATTTTAATAACGATGGTAAAAATGACATTATCACCACCAGTGCTACCAGTGGTGTAATACAAATCCTACAAAACACTACAGTCAGTGCCGCCGCACCAACCTTTGGTACACCTATATTACATACGTTATCTCCCTCTGGAACCTCTTTGAATATCACTGCAGCAGACCTTAATGGAGACTCTAAACCAGAAATCATTGTATCAGAAGACAATGATAATGATCCAAGGTCTCGTGTTTTCGTTCTTACAAACACCAGTGGAGCTAATGTGAGCTTTGCTCCAGCTTCATACGTACTCGACATACCTGGAGCCCAAACTAAAAAAATTGATGTGATGGATATTGATATGGATGGTAAGCCAGATCTAGTTATCACAGACCAATCTAACAACGGTAGGTTGGCCATAGCCAGAAACACTTCTTCAGCCGGCAGTATATCCTTTGACCTTGCTAACATTACCTTCTTATCTCTTTCAAGCTCAGTTAAAAGTGCCCCTTTAGAAGTCGCTGATTTCAATAATGATGGTAAGCCAGACGTTGCTGCAAGCTTATTCTTTGCCAATGGTGGTTCCATTTATTTGTTTAAAAACAATAGTACTCCAGGTAATATTTCATTTTCCACTGCCACTACAAGATCTGTTACTGGTAGTATTGTAAATCTAAAAGCAGCTGACATCAACAATGATGGTAAACTTGATCTTATTGCCACCAATTTTTTAGCACAAAGCGCTTTATATTTCTTAAATAATTCCACCACTGGTGGAGCTCTTAGCTTCGGCAATCAAAGTTCTATAAGCGCTGATCAGAGACCATGGGGTTTAGATGTAAGTGATTTTAATGGAGATGGAGAAAAAGACATAGTGATTGCTAACTCCGATGCTGCTATTATTTCTGTGCTTCACCAAACCGCACCAGTTACTTTTCAAACAGTCAATATTAATGTATCTGGATTTGCTAGAAATGTTAAATCTGGCGATATAAATGGAGATGGCAAACCTGACATAGTTTTCACACGATTTAATGCAAACTCCCTTGGCATTTTGATTAATCAGAAATGTATAAAGCCTGTTCTGAATGAAGAAGGCCCCCTGGTAGTCTGCGCCTCTAACCCCTTAGAACTTGAAGCTCAAAGTGTAAGTGGAGCAACATATAATTGGTATATGGATGGAATGCTTCAACAAAGTGGGCCTTCAAATACCTATAGTGTAAATACAGTAGGGGTTCATAACTACACAGTGGAATTAATTCAGGGAGTATGTGCTGAAATGTCGGATCCGGTTAGTGTGGAAGTAAAATCTGGATCCTTGCCAACTGCAACTATCATCTCTCCTACTTCTGATATTTGCCTCGGTGGAACCGCCACACTTCAAGTAGATATAGCAGCCGATCAATATATATGGACTGGTCCTAATGGTTTTTCGGCTACAGGTAATCCGGTAACTGTAGCGGACTTTAGGCCTTCTAATGTAGGTGTGTATCAGGTAGATTTATATTCCGGAGATTGTTTAGCGGCTACGGAAACTATCAATGTTGAAACGGTTGATGTGCCTACATTTACCGTAACTAGTTCTCCGGGCAACCAGTTGTGTCAGGGATCTTCAGCTACATTAACCATCTCTCCTTCCAACAATACAAATTACTCTTATCAATGGGCTACTGAGGAAAATGGAAACATAAGTGGAGAGACAGGCAGCTCACTAACAGTTTCCACTGTTGGTTCTAAAAATTACTTTGTTAAAATAGAAGACTTAAATAATGCCAGCTGCCCTGATATTGAATCAAATGTGTTGAATGTTTCCATACTTCAATCACCATCTGCAGTTATTACGGCGCCAAATCAGGCATGTGCAGGGCAGAATATTCAATTCACTAGTAATTCAAGTG
Organism: Fulvivirga ligni; assembly: GCF_021389935.1. Classification (NCBI taxonomy): domain Bacteria; kingdom Pseudomonadati; phylum Bacteroidota; class Cytophagia; order Cytophagales; family Fulvivirgaceae; genus Fulvivirga; species Fulvivirga ligni. The sequence continues at coordinate 3,787,480 of NZ_CP089979.1, read as the reverse complement.
TAGACGCAAATGCTACAGTTCAATACAAGTGGAATTTTGGCGATGCCGCTATATCTACTGACGAAAACCCCAAGCACGCTTATGGCACTGCAGGAAATTTCACAGTCAGTTTAGAAGTATCATACAGTGGTGTATCAGGGTGTACAAGCTCAATCACTAAACCCATTGAAATTCTTAATGGTGGTACTGTTGAAATTGTATCATCCAATGACCCAATCTGCGAAGGCGAGGCGACCACATTGTCACTTACTGATACCTATGAATCATATAGCTGGAATACTGGACAAACCTCTTCTGAAATAGTCATCACTGAAGCTGGTACTTATACTGTAGAAGTAGAAACTAACGGATGTTTGTTAGAGTCAAGCATTAGCCTCAACTCATTTCCTCAACCCGTAGTAAGTATAACTGCTGATAGTGTCAGTGTGGCTCCAGGAAGTACAGTGCAGCTTACCGCATCAGGCCTTGAAAACTATTCATGGTCACCAAAAGAATCACTTAATGACCCAAGCATTCCTAATCCCATAGCTACTGTTGATATTTCAACAACGTACACTGTTTCAGGAACGGACATCAATGGCTGTACAGGTTCACAAAGTATAGACCTTTTCACTAATACCGATCTTATCGGCAATATTATTAGGCCTAAGAATTTCTTCTCACCAAATTCAGGTGATGATATCAATAACTTTTGGGTTATTGAAAAAATTGAGCAATTCCCTGAATGCCAGGTTACTGTAGTAGATCAAACAGGAAATATTATCATGGAAGCCTCCCCCTATCAGAACGACTGGGATGGTACCTATAACGGTAAAGACCTGCCCCCAGGAGCTTACTACTACATTATTAAATGTGATGGCCAAGAAATTGTGAAGTCTGGGAGCATTACCTTACTCAGATAATTTATATAAAAATGTCATTCATCCCCGATATCCGTCGTTCATCTGACTTATAAGTGATTCATTTTATATTTTCTTACACAAATAGTTACTTCTGTTTAGCTAAACCGATATATGGGTAGGGATAAAGTGTATAAAATGCATTAGTTATGAAGAATTTAGTCCTTTTGTTGTCTTTCCTGCTTATAGTTGGCGCTAGTAAAGCTCAGGAAATCTGTGATAATGGCATCGATGATGACGGTGATGGATTTATAGATTGCTATGATCCAGACTGTGTCAATTTCGGTTCCTGCGATGGTTTCTTTCTCGGCAATGATGCTTCCTGCGAAGCCGTCCCCGACAGTTTACCAGCTTTTACAATGGAAATTGATTTCACATCTCAAAATGAAACAGCCAATCACCTGGGTAGGATAGCTATTGGTGATCTGGATAGAGATGGAATTCCAGAAATCATTTCTCAAAACAAGTATAATGATCGTTTATACATTCTAAACGGTAATGATGGGTCGATCAAATATCAGACCACCGTTTCTGGAGGAGCTTATCCCGAATGGCGTGTGGCCATAGCTAATGTGGAGGACGATGATTGTGCAGAAATATTTGTTGTACTTGCAGAATGGTTTCCTAGTGGAGGTGGCTACGGAGACACTGACTATTATATTGCTTCGTACGATTGCCAATTAAATGAAATATGGAGAAGTGAAAGACTTGAAAACGATCCAATTCACCTCAGTTTAGCAGATTTTGACGGCGATGGCCAGGTCGAGTTATTTTACAAGGATGAAGTAAGAGATGCAAGAACTGGTACTAGAATCGTAAAAGGTAATGATAACGATTGGAATAAGGTCAACGGTGGCCCAGTTGCCATTGATATACTTGGTGACGAAGATTTAGAATTTGTTTCTGCCAATAAAATATACAGTGTTAACCTTGGTTCAAGAACAACAGATAGTGGAAGTTTGACAGAACTAAAAAGTTTTTCAAACTACAAGACTAAAACACAATTTAGTTCTACCAGTACAGCAGATTATAATCAAGATGGATTCCTTGATGTTATCATTTCTGGAGTAAATACTAACGATTACACAACAACTGTATTCTTTTGGGATGTTCATAATGATAATTTAACAACATTTAATGATCCTATTCCAACTGTACCCAACTCAACATTGAAGTGTAGCAGCCAAGCACCAAATACTGATGACTATAAAAATGGCTGGATAAATGGTACAGGTCGATTAAATATTGGTGACTTAGATGGGGATGGTGAATTAAATGTGTCGTTTGTTTCCGGTAGATTTTTATACGCTCTCGACGAAAATTTCAATCAGAAATGGCGAGTTGAAGTGAATGAGGAAACAAGTGGATATACCGGATGTACACTTTTTGATTTCAATGGTGATGGTCAAATGGAGATTGTCTATAGAGATGAGCAATGGATTTATATTATCAAGGGAGATGATGGTAGCGTATTTACTCAAAGGCAGTGTATATCAAGAACCAATGTTGAGTATCCTATTGTAGCTGACGTAGATGCTGATGGAAGCACTGAACTATGCGTAGTTTGTGGTACTGATGATATCAATGCCTGGGATAATTTCTGCGATCTTGGCTATTCTAGAAACTCTCAGGTTAGAGTATATAAATCAGCAAGTGAACCATGGGTGCCAGCTCGTAGATTGTGGAATCAGCATGGTTATTTTAACGTTAATGTTAATGATGATTTATCAATTCCGAGAAGACAACAAAAGCATCATTTAGTATGGTCAGATGGAACATGTACTCAAGGACCGAACAGACCATTAAATAATTTCTTAAATCAGTCTCCTTTCCTTAGCTCACAGGGTTGTCCTGTGTATGCTTCACCGGACATCGCATTTACTGGGGATATTACTATAGACCAACCTACCTGTCCTAGTTTAGATTTTACCACCTCCTTCCAAATAACTAACCTTGGAGATGTTCCTTTCAGTGGAAATCTGCCTATAAGTTTTTATAGTGCCGATCCTCTTCAACCAGGAGCATCAAAACTAGCTACCTTATATTTCAGCATTAATCAACTAAAGAATGGTGATGTAATTGATATGACCAATGTGGCTATCACAGGTATACCTGGAATGGAAAATCTGTTCATAGCCTTAAATGATGCTGGGACTACTATTCCGACACCAATTTCATTCCCGAACACACCGTTTTTAGAATGTGATTATGATAACGTAAGAAGTGCACCATTTGCACCATTACCTTTCCAACTTTCTGCAGTACCGACTAACAATATTCAGTGTGCTGGAAACACTGTACCTGCCAACGGTTCTGCAAGAGCTTTTAGATTAGTTGGAACTACAGAAGTAATCGCTAACTATGACTTTTTCTGGTTCAACGGAACTGATGTATCTGGTACTCCGGCTTATGTAGGCGCTGTATATTCAGGACTAAGTGCTGGAACTTATTCAGTATATGCAACTCATAAGACTGCGCAATGTAGCTCTGATGTAGTTCAGGTTACAGTGGTTGATGAGGCATTCTCTTTTGATGTACAGGTAACAGAGATCAAAGGTGACGAGAATTGTACAAACCCTAATGGTCATTTAAGAGTAATACCAAATGGTGGAGATGCCTATGGAAAATATACTTACGAATGGCTTGAAGGTGATATCACAAGTACGGATGTGGTCTCTACTAGTCATGATGCCACAGGTCTAAAAGGTGGAACTAACTACACTGTTATTGTAACTCATAAAGCTACCGGGTGTAGTTCGATTGGTTCTGGGACAGTTACTGACATGGTTGTACTTCCTGTAGTATCAGCCAGCGCCACTGATATATCTTGTTCAGACGCAAATGCTGGTACTGTAACTGCTAACGTTGAAGGTTCAACAGGTGGTTATACTTTTGAATGGTACAATGGACCTAATGTGTTACCTACACCAAGCGCTACGGGCAACTCATTAAACAATTTACCTGCTGGTGACTATACAGTTGTTGCCACACGTAACAGCACAGGCTGTCAGTCACTTCCATCTACTGTTACGGTAAACCAGACAACCCCTCCTACCGCAAGCGTTAATAAACTATCAGATAATATTTCCTGCGATGAGAACAACCCAATGGGCTCTGCTGCAGCTTCTGGGAATGGTGGTAGTGGCACATATACGTATGAGTGGTTTGAGGGACAAAATACCAGTACAGCGGTTATTCGTACTGCGGCTACAGTAACAGATTTCCCTAAAGGTATTTATACTGTAAAAGTAACTGATACTAATGGTTGTTCTGATACTGCTGAAGTGATAATAGATAATGACAGAACTATTCCAACGCTTACTGCAAACACAACAGATGTTACGCAGTGTAATCCATTTAATGGTAGTATTACAGTAAGTGTATCTGCTGGAAATGTATCTGATTATACATTCTTCTATTATGAAGGAAGTTCGGTAAAATCCACTCCTGATTTCGCAGAGACATCTAATCAGCTTTCAGGTTTAATGGCTGGAACTTACACAGTACAGGCACAAAACAATATCACATCTTGTACTGCTTCTAATCCTATTTCAGTAATAATCAACGCTCCTGTAATTGCGATCACTCTAAATAAGTCAATCACCACTTTCCCTTCTAATTGTGAAAGTGATGCAAGTGCTGCAAGTGATGGTGTATTAGCGATCAATGTTTCACCTAGTAGTTCTGATTATTACGTTACGTGGTATCAGGGAGCAATCGATCCGTCCACAACCTCAGATTCACCAATTTTGGAAGGCGTTAATGAATATGTTGCATCTTCATTGAATAGTGATAACTATACGGTTGTAGTGAGAAATTTAACAACAGGATGTGAGGAAATAACTTCGATATATCTTCCAATCAATAATGGCCACGATTTAGACTTGGATGTAGTAAGCACAGCAAGCTTCTGTAGCGATGATAATGGCTCTTTAAGTGTTTCTCTGAAAAAAACTAACCTAGCTGGTTTTAACGAAGCCGATTATGAAATTATATGGTATCAAGGGCATAATTTGAGTGGGACTGAAATACATAGAGAAGTTGGTCAAAATGGTGTATTAAACTATAGTCGACCAGGATTATCTAGTGGTGATTATTCAGTTACAGCCAGACCACTGGACCCTGCAATCAGATTCTGTGAAGATCCTGTGGTAAATGCGACGGTGGATTTAATCGTTGAATATCCATCAATAGTAGCTACTACAATTAACGCAAATACCAATTGTTCTGGCATAATGGAGAATGGAAGCTTAGAAATTTTGGTTGACAATGGTGTTAGGCCTCTATCTGACTTCAACGTAACCTGGTATATAGGTGATGCTAACTCAACGACTCCATTACCTGCAGCTAATATTGTAACCCCAGATGAACTTCAAAATCTAGCTCCGGGAATATATACTGTTCATGTTGAGGATAATACTCAGTATCAGACTTGTGCCACTAACAGAACCTTTACTATAGATAATGATCCTCCGACAATTTCTGTAGCCTCAGGCGATGTCACGGTTTCTAATGTAGTGAGTTGCGATCCAAACAATAATGGAAGTGAGATAACAATAAATCAGATTTTAGAAGATGGAATACCCGGTAACATAAGTGATTATACTTTTGAATGGAAGGACCCTTCAGGTACATCAATTCCATCAGTGAACGGACCCTCTATCCAGGATTTATCGACTCTTGGTACTTACTCAGTAATCGCTACCAATACGGTTAATAACTGTTTATCAACTCAAATTGATTTTGAAATTACGGATGAAACTATTGGTGACCCATCAGTAGCATTGATCGACTTTACAAACCCTACACAATGTCAACTACTCACAGATGATATGGGTATGTTGCAAGTAATGGCGTCAGGAACAGCTTCCAGCTATTCTTATGAATGGTTTGAAGGTTCAGATACATCCACACCTCAAGGAACAACAGGTGCCACAGTTAGCGGATTAAATCCTGGTTTCTATACTGTGGAAGTTACTAATGATGACACACAATGTACTACTACAGCAACCTATGAATTGCAATTAGATATCAAGGAAGTTACAATCACCGGTTCAGGTAATCCTGTAACAAGCTGTGAGCTTGAGAATGATGGTAGTGCATTTGCAATTGTTACTAGTGGAAATAGTGATCTATATACTTATGAGTGGTCAACAGGTGATGTAGGGCAAGAGATAACTGATATCCGTGTAGGTACTTACACAGTGAGAGCTGTATCTAACAATGACAATCGCTGTATATCTCCTGATCTTGAGATTACTATTAATCAAGAGTATATTTATCCCGAATTATCGGTAGAAGCGTTATCTGCCATGACAGTTTGTGATACAGCTTTAGCTGATGGTGCTGCAAGAGCTCTTGTTGATGGAAGCTATATAGGCTATACTTTTGAATGGTATGAAAATGAAGACTTCAATTCTGATGAAGTTTTCACTGGAAGTGAATTCACCAGCATGAAAGAAGGTACTTACGGAGTAATAGCCACAAATGATGTAACTGGGTGTTCAACTAGTCAGGTAGTAACGATTGATGGTAACACTGTTCCTACAGAACCTGTATCAATTACTATATTGGCACATGACACTCATTGCTTATTAGATATTGGAGCGCTTTCTGCCTCAGTAAATGGTAACACTAGTAATTATAATTTCCTTTGGTTCAATGGATCTCAAGTATCAACCGACACTGCATTTGTTGGTGAAATTTATGATAGTTTGGCAACCGGTTTCTATACTGTACAAGCTACTAATAAATCTACAGGGTGTATCTCTACCGCCACTGCTGAAATTCTTGAAAACCTGGAATTTCCTGAATTCCAATTTGTAGTAGGTAACTCTACTTGTGTGACGAGCGATGGTTTTGCTAGAGTATCCATGGTTAATTCAGTGGGTGTAAACTCAATCGTCTGGACCGACCAAGGTGGTGACCCATTCGATAGTCTTCAAGTAATTGGAAGAGGTTCAATTCTTAATGAATTAGACTTCGGAGTCTACACGGCTCATGTGTTTACAAATCAAGGTTGTTATCAATCTGAAGATGTAAAAATTGAAACTGATGTGAACGTCTTGAATGGTATTTCAAGAAACGGTGATGGTAAAAACGATTTCTTACAGATTGACTGTATCGAAAACTATCCTGAAAGTATTGTCAAAATCTTTAACAGAGCAGGAACAATGGTTTATGAAACTGAAGGTTATGACAACACCGGCAATAGATTCGATGGAGTTTCTAATAAAGGAATTAGTGTAATGGGTAATAGTCTGCCAGATGGTACTTACTTCTATATCATTGATAAAAAAGACGGTACTAAACCTCAGGCTGGATACCTTGAAATAGTTAACTAGGCAATATATATAATACTTGATTATATGTTCAATCGATTAATTAAAAGTATCATGATTCTGGTATTGTTTACCCTTTCGCTTAACATAGCGAAAGGGCAACAGTACCCTGTCTATTCACAATACATCTTTAACCCATTGGTGATTAATCCAGCCGTTGCAGGTAGCCATGTGCAAGTGAGTGCTACAGCCATGCACAGAAATCAGTGGGTAAACTTTGAGGGTGCTCCGAAGACATTAAACTTCAGTGCGCATACTTCATTGTTAAAGAACAAGATCGGTGTGGGCTTGATGGTATCTGATGATAAAATCGGAAGTTATTCTAATCAAAGTGTATTTGGCAGTTATGCTTACATAATCAGATCTCCGTTGGGTACATTCTCAATGGGATTACAGGCTGGCTTAAATGTAACTTCTGCTGACTTTAGTAATGTACAGAGGGATATCACTGATGAATCATTCACTAACTTCACTAATAAGCTAAAACCTAATTTTGGAGCTGGAGTATACTATAGTAACGATGTTCTATTTGCTGGTTTTTCAGTACCGTTTATATTGAATAACAATGTATCATCAAGTGCAGAGGCACTTCTAAATGAAATCAGTGAAGCTCGTTATTATTATTTGCATGGTGGTTTAATTTTACCACTAAACAGAATGAAAACTGTGCAGTTAAACCCTACTCTATTGATTAGAGCTCAGGAAGGTCAGCCGTTAAGTATGGACATTAACGCAGGATTTATATTTTATGATGTTTGTAGCATCGGTCTTTCATATAGAAACGTGGAAGGGATTGTTAGCTACATTCAGCTGAAGTTAAGTGATGAACTTAACTTTGGGTACTCGTATGATTGGACAACAAGTGATATTAACAGATATTCATCTGGAACTCATGAATTCTCATTGAACTATAGATTTAGAATTAGAAAAATACATGGCAACGTGGAATGCCCTAGTGTATTTAAATTCTAATAGCAATAAAATTAAATAGAGAAAGGTGTTTCAGATTAATGAAACACCTTTTTTATTTATAACACTATTTGGCTGAAGGAGGTGTGGTCGGCCTAACTTCTACCTTGCTAGGCAAAGTGCGCGGATTCATTTTCATTAAATCAACCACTAACTCACCAATATCCTCTATTTGAATCTTCCAGCTATCTTCAGAATTTGGAGTATGATCATTGAAATATGTACTAACTGATCCAGGCATGATGGTAGAAACTTTAACACCATATTTTCTTAAATCAAGCATAATGGCTTGAGAAAAACCTGTTAAGCCGAATTTACTAGCATTATAAGCTGATCCACCGGCAAAGAAATTCGTACCTGCCAGACTGGAAATGGTTATTATATATCCACTAGTCTGTTTAATACTTTCTAAACTTGCCTTAACGCTGTAAAACACACCTGTTAAGTTCGTATCAATAGTTTCCTGCCATTGCTCAGCTGTTAATTCTTCAATAGAACCGAAATGACCTAGCCCGGCATTAGCAACTAATAAATCTATTTCTCCAAGATTTTTGATTGCTTTGTCAACGGCACTTTTTTGAGAATCAAAATCTCTTACGTCTGCCTCTAACGCCAAGACTTCACCAAATTGTGACAGGTTCTTCGCGGCCTCATCAGCAGCACTTTGTGATCGACTGGTAATAGCTACTTTAAACCCTTCTTTCAGTAAGGATTCGGCTACTCCATAACCAATTCCTTTACTTCCTCCTGTGATAAACGCGACTTTATTTTTTAAGTCTCTCATGAAATATTTTTATTTAAAATTATAATCATTTTTAATGGCCATTTAGCCAAACTAGACGCTAATCTAATGTTTAAACATTTAACGAAGGAGTTTACCTAGATGTTTAATCTTTTATGATTACCCTGCTATGCCTGTCACGACTAAAGTAATTTGATACCCAATTCGTGAAAGTCACTGCCTTATTTCGAAATCCGATTAATGAAAACAAGTGAACCCCAAGCCATACAAACCACGCGAATGCACCCTGAAACTTCCATTTAGGCAAATCTACCACGGCTTTGTTACGACCAACCGTGGCCATACTACCTTTATCAAAATAGCTATAAGGTTTAAGTTTTTCTCCTTTCAATAAACGATTAAGATGACCACCAAGAAATTTTCCCTGATCTACTGCTACAGCGGCTAATTGTGGATGCCCCTTTGGATAATCTATTGATTCAAATTTAGCCACATCTCCTAGAGCATAAATGCTATCAAATCCCTCAACCTGGCCGTATTCGTTACATTTTATTCTACCTCCTTTTGCTAAAACAGCGTCTGGAAGCCCTGGAATTCCTGCAGGTGATACTCCACCAGTCCACACCAACAGTTGAGACGGAATATCTCCCTTATCAGTCTTAACCACCTTACCATTAAAGTCTTCTATTTTGGTTTCTGTCTGCACAATGACACCCATTTTTTCTAAATATTCCTTAGACTTTTTAGAAGCTTGATCGGACATAGGAGGCAACAGTTCCGGCAGCAGCTCGATTAAGTAAACTTTAGATCTCTCAATATTAAGATCGGGATAATCTTTAGGCATAATATATCTTTTGAACTCAGCAAGCGCACCAGCTAGTTCCACTCCTGTAGGCCCACCTCCCGCAATTACCACATTCATCAGCTCCTCCCTTTCTTTTAAATCGTTGGTAAGTAGAGCTTGCTCATAATTTTGTAAGATCGTATTTCTCAAGTTCATAGCTTCCGCTACACTCTTCATAGGAAGCGCATATTTTGCTACGTTTTCCATTCCAAAATAATTAGTTTTGGCTCCTGTCGCTATGACCAAGTAATCATAGGAAATACTACCTTGATCAGTTATTAAAACATTCTCATGTGGCTTAATCTCCTTGGCCTGTCCCATTCTAAAATGGTAATCTTTATGATCAGCTAGTACCTTTCTGAGTGGATAAGCAATTGAATCAGCTTCTAAACCTGATGTAGCTACCTGATAGAGTAAAGGCTGAAAATTATGATGATTGTGCTTATCAATTAATACCACCTGATAATTATCGGAAGATAGTTTTTTAATCAAATGCAAGCCCGCGAACCCTCCTCCTACTATTACTATCCGCTTTCTTTGGTTGCGGGGAACACCTAAATCAATGTTTTGCTTTTTAATAGTATTGGAAAAATCTTGATCTATTTTATATGAATGAGTTGTGACTCGATCTTCTAACAATAATTCGCTCATGACCGTATAGTTTATTTGTATAATGAAATAAGCTTGTTAAGCTCCGTTTCTCTACTTATCTATCATGTAAAAATTATACCGATTCTAAAGATTGGCTGTTCTTTCATTTCATTATAACTCTAGTGGCTCTTATGTAATAATTGTATCACTTCGGTTGTGAATTTAATACTACAGTATGTAGAAACATTCCCCTAACCAATTATCCTTTAAACTTTAAAAACAATGTTTTAGCCCAATTATGATTGCTTTTACGATCAATGATATTTGGATATATGTTTGAACATTCATGTCATCAGCTTCTTAATTTCTTGTTAGTTTTGAAGCTAATTTTTTACTTAAAAATCAACTCAATGAATCGATTAAAATTAACCCGAAACAAATTAATACCGGGATTAGGTATTTTGTCATTGGCGCTATTACTTACTTCCATATCTTATCGTTCAAATGCTCAGCAATTTTATATCAGAGCTGGTGGTGGCTATTCTTTAAAGGCTTCTAGCTCTCAGTTTAACGACGCAGATCCTAATGGCTTAACGCAAATTGAACCTTCAACCAGAATTACTGCAACAGCTGATGGTACCACGGTAGAATCATTAAGAGGTACTTTAGGAGTGGGCTACAAAGTGGGTGGCGTTGCCGGATATATGTTTAATGATTATATAGGTGCAGAACTGGGTGTCTATTACTTCCACGGATCAGAACAGACAATTGGTGAGTTATCTACGCCAGCATTTCATTCTAGTGAAACAGCATATATCAGGGGTGTAGATGTTGCTCCCGCACTTGTAGTTACTCCGGGTTTTGATGGTGTAAATCCGTATGCAAGAGTTGGTCTGTTAATACCTGTAGCTGGAGACCTGACAATAAAAACAAATGCGACTCAAATGAATTATGAAGGAAGTGGCCAAGACTTAATGGTAAGCGCTGTTTCTGAAGTTCAACCAAAATTTAGTTTAGGCTATAATGCGGCCATTGGTGTCTTATTCCCAATTAAAACTGGTGTAGACTTATTTGCAGAAGCTGAATTTAAGAGTTTAACACTTAAGAGTGATAAAGCTGAAATTAAATCTTATAAGACAACTCTAGGTGGAAATGCTGTACCTGGTCAACAATTAGAGGACCTGCCAGTTGCAGAGAAAAAATTCACATTTTCTGATGAATTTACACCAACAGATCCAGAGTCAAACTCGGATCAACCCAGAGTAATTCCTACCCAATATGTTAATGCCAGTGGAATTGGTTTTAACCTTGGGTTAAGATTTACGTTTTAATAAAAAACCCGAATTGCGTGAAAAAAACTAATCTAATGCTTTTGGCAGGCCTGATACTTTCAGTATCGGCCTGTTTTGAGTATAACCCTAATCAAATCATTTTAGATGATGATGAGAAAGACCTTACGGCTAAGAATCTCTCTCAAATACAATCTACAGAGCCTTCTGACACCTTTCAACTTATCTTCATGGGAGATACTCAAAGGTTTTACGATCAATCCGCTGACTTTGTAGATGTTGCCAATACTATTCCGGACATTTCCTTTGTAGTGCATGGTGGTGATATCTCTGACTTCGGTCTTGTTACAGAATACAGGTGGGTTCATGATATTATGTCAGATCTTCAAAGGCCATATCTTACAGTAGTTGGAAATCATGACTTATTAGCCAATGGCAAAAAAGTATATGCCGAGATGTATGGAGAACTCAACTACAGCTTCGAATATGGCGGCCACAAATTTATTTTCCTGAATACCAATTCAAGGGAATATGATTTCAATGGTAAAGTCCCTGATCTTAATTGGCTTGATGCCGAAATTGAGGATAACCCTAATGATTTAGACGTAGTCGTGATATCTCATGTACCTCCTTTTGATGCCGATTTTGATCCAAATCTTGTGAAACCGTATACTCAACTTTTGGCCAGTAAGCCAAAAGTAAAATTGTCACTTCATGCTCATACTCACTCTTTCCTGGATGAGAAATACTATGAAGATGGTGTAGAATACTTCGTTACCACTGCTATGATTAAGCGCGGATTTGCAGTAATTAAACTTTGGAATGGTGGCTACGACATCAAGAAAATTGAATACTAGTTCATGAAACATATATACTTAATACTCTCGTTTATAACAACCATATCTTTTGCTCAGGAGGATGACAAATACTGGCTAGCACCAGATCATTATAAATTACAATTTGCTGGAAACATAGGATTTCTATCTGTTGGAGCTGGTTATTTGCATGGCAACTCTCACCTGGAAACAGACTTTTACCTAGGATATTTACCCAAGAAAATTGGTGGTGATGACATCATTTCATTAACTGGAAAAATGACTTATTCACCATGGTCCATAAAGCTTAACGATAAATACGCTCTTACACCATTCTCCATCGGTCCTTACCTAAGCTATTCCTTTGGCAGTCAATTTGATACTTTACTCCCAAATGAATATCCTAGCGGATACTATTGGTGGGCGACCTCCCTCAGATTTGGTGCTTTCGTGGGAGGAAGAGTTACTAAAGATATAGGTGGGAAGCTAGATCATCTTTCTTTTTACTATGAATTGAGCACATATGACCTCAAAGCCATTAGTTACATTCAAAATACTGAATATTTGGGTCTAAATGATATATTCAGCCTGTCATTAGGAGTGAAATTTGGATTATAAGAACAGGCTGTCTGCAAACTGACAGCCTGTCTACCTATCAACTACTTACTACTACTACTACTCTTTATACACTTTATATGTTTCTGTCTGATCTCCTATCGTGATGTGATAAAAATATATCCCTTTTGGTGTGTCACTGGCTTCCCAGCTCACCTGGTAAATGCCTTTTCCATACTCCTCATCACTCAAAACCTGGATTTTTTTACCCATCACATCATATACTTCGATTAAAACTGGATTAGCATTTTTTACTTCAAAAGTAAATGTGGCATGATCCTGAAATGGGTTAGGAAATGAGTTTAAAGACATATCTGCACTGAACAATTTAGCTTGAAGAGCCCCTGATCCAAGGGCATCCAGATAGGCACGTTGTTCATTGGAGAAACCAAACCCCGTGAACGCGTCCCAATTGATAGACCATGACATGATTCCTCTTAAATCAGGGTAATTTTGGGTTAATTGATATTGACCTCCAAAAGGGATTCCCTTGATCAGGTAGTCTAATGCATTTTGTACTCCTTGATTACCAATATAGCCGTTTCCAGCTCCATTAGATGCAGGAACTCCCAACAAAACCTGATCCTGACCCAATGGCGGGAAAAATTTTGATTGATCACCTGTGATTGGAAATCCTTTAAGCAGCATGTCCACCAATGAAACATAGAAATCAGGATTTCCCATGCTATAATATGAATTATCTAAAGCGGTTATAGATCCTGAATTATAGTATTGTACTTGAAGAAACGTAAGCTTATCTCTTAATGCATGAATAACCGGCAAATAGGCGCCTGCCCTCCTATCCGCTCCAGCTGAAATGCCTCCATAGAAAGAGTATCCGAGCTGCACAAAAAAGGTTTCAGGGGCCATGGTCAATATAAAATCATCACCGAAATTATTGCAAACACCTTTAATCGCATCGATGGTATTTATGATCAGAGGGGTAGTAGGATTAGCAAAATCGTCATCACCAAAATTCAATGAAAGCGAGTGCCCTTCAAAATCGATATCCATACCATCAAATCCATATTCTTGGATAATTGAAGTCATTGAACTTATAAAATTGTTTCTGGCCGAGGTTGTCTCTAAGCGAACAGCACCATTTGCCCCACCAATTGAAATTATTACCTTTTTACCTTGATTCTGGAGATACTGAATATCAGCTTTAAAATCGGCTTCACTATAATCAGCTGGTGCATCGGAAGTTAAAGAAAACCCTAGTGTACCATCAGTTGCGGAGACTAACGGCTCAGCAAACGAAACATTCACAACATCCCATTTTAACGATACATCTCTAAGTTTTATAAAGCCTGTACCATTGTTGAAATTGTGCCAATAACCATTCAGTATACGAGCTGCAAGTTGATCATTACCCCCACCGTCCGTAGAAACGGTAATGTTCACATCTGAAGAAGTAGAAGATAGTCCCTCATTATCAAAGGCGACAGCCGTAAGAATATAGGAACCGGTCGTAACATTATTCAAACTATAATTATATGGGGCACTATTATCTTCACCTAAATAATTACCATTACTGTAAAACTCTACTTTGGTAACCTGTTGATCATCAGAGGCTGATGCTGATATATTAACATTAGTGCCTGGTATAAATGAACTTCCGTTATATGGGGAGGAAATACTCACCACAGGCGGTTGATTTTCTTCATTGCCACCCGTGCACTCACCTACAAGACTCCAGGCATCTTGCCAATGTTGACCAACACCTGGTTCATAAGCCCATGCGGCTGCCGAAGAGCACCATCCTGGAACATTACATTGATATTTATTACCAACATTAGAAACTTCCTGATTTTGACTATAACTAGTCCCAGCATTGTAAGTCGCTAATCCATCACAACCCTCACTACCACTGTCTCCACTTTCAACTGATATGTTTACAACAGCAGATATACTGGAAGCACCATCGTTATCCCATGATTTTGCTGAGATAGCAAAAAAACCTACTGCCACATTGGTCCAGGTGTATTCGTACGGAGCACTAAAATCTTCTCCCAGCAAAGTTGACCCTTGATAAAACTCAACCTTGGCAATGGATCCATGGGCGTCACTTGCAGTTGCTGAAATTAGAACGTTTGCCCCCTCCGTGAAGATTGCTCCATTCGCAGGCCCAGTCAAATTCACATACGGCACTTCATTTTCATTTCCACCGTCTCCATCACAAGGACCAAGGTTGGTCCAATGTTCGTAGGGATCTGAGTTCTGCTCAGGGTTATTGTTTTGTGTCCAATAATTAGCCTTATACTTCACTCCATTATAAGTGACCTGATCTCCTCCCAAATATACTTGTGTTGAGCTCCAGGCTGGAACTCCATTGCAATTCACCTCAGCCTTTAGAGTTATTGATTGAAGTATAAATACAAGAATAACCAAAGGTATCAGGGCTACTTTATGGTCAATATTATTATATGTTTTCATAATGATTAAGGTTAAAAGAGAAAGGTCGGGTATAATCAAACACCCGACTCTTTTTCTTATTTTTTATAAATCTTAAAGGTTTTAACCTCACCACCCACTGACAATCTGCCAAGATAAATTCCCGAAGTATTGTCTTTAGGAAACCACTCAACCATGTAACTACCTTTACTCAATACCTCATCTTTAAGTGTAGCCACTTTTCTTCCCAAAGTGTTGTATATCTCAAGTTTGGTGCGCCCCTCTTCCATAACTGAAAAAGCTATTTTAGCGGAATTTTCAAATGGATTAGGGTAAACTTTGAAGTCTTCGGTGAAATCTACAGTATTTATGTCAGCAGCTTTGCGTGCTAAAGGAGCAGACCCAAGCGCATCGAGATAAGCTCGATGATTATTGGAGAATTCATAGCCGTAATTGATATCCCAGTTGATAGACCAGGTCATGAGACCTCTAAAATTAGAGTAACCTGAGCTGCTCCTTAATGAATAATTTCCACCAAATGGAATTCCTTTGATCAGATAATCTAAAGCCTTATGCACATTGGCAGGTGTTGTATACCCGCCACCTGCTGCCGATGGTGATGCCGGTAGACCTATAGCGACCTGGTCTTGACGCAACGCAGGGAAATCGACTGGATTTCCAGCTACCGGAAACCCTTGAAGTAACATTTCAGCCATAGCTACATGAAAATCCGCTGTACTTTGAGAGTAACACATGCCATCCAACCCAAGCATACAACCGGAGTTATAGTGCTGTACATGAATGTAATCCATCTGATTGCGTAGAGCATAAATAACAGGCAGATAAGCACCATAGATGCCTGCATATGTACTATAACCTCCTTGAACAAAAGCCGTTTCAGGGGCCATAGATAGTACGAAGTCATTACCATAGTTATTAATGACCGTCTGCGCACCCTGAATGAAATAAACAATCTTAGCAGAGACTGGATTTCTAAAATCACTGTCACCAGCACCCAAAGATAAAGAGCTACCCTCCAGGTCTATGTCCATACCATCAAATCCGTAAGTGTTTATGATGTTGATCATGCTACTACTAAAAGCAGAAGCATCGCCTGAGCTACTTACATCGATAGCACCATTAGCACCTCCAATAGAAATCAACACCTTCTTACCTTGGTTTTGTAAATAGGCCACATCGTTTTTAAACTCCTGAGTAGAAGAATAAATACTGTTATCAGGCGTGAAAGTCATGGAAGAACCATGCACCGTGGTTGGTTCTGCAAAAGCAATGTTGATCACGTCCCATTTAGCAGAGACATCTCGTAGCTTAACTACACCAGAACCGTTGTCAAAATTGTGCCAATAGCCCACCAACAGCCTATCTGGAAGGTCTCCACCACCGCCGCCGGAGCCATCTGAGGTTACACTGATATTCACAGGATTCGAGGTGGTAGATGTTTCTGCATCATCGGCTACGGCTGTTAAAGTATAAGAACCTATGCCCACATTACTCCAGGTAAAGCTATACGGACTAGAACTATCTTCTCCTAGATAACTACCATTACTATAAAACTCCACTTTGGTAACCGCCACATCATCAGAGGCATTAGCAGCAATGGTGATGGTAGCGCCATCTATGTAGCTGCTCCCATTAGAGGGACCGGTTATGCTTACAGAAGGTGCTTCATTACCTCCATTACCACCGCCACATTCACCAACTAATGACCAGGCATCTTGCCAATGCTGTCCTGTTCCTGGAGCATAAGCCCAACCTGCTGAAGATGAGCACCAACCGGGTACATTACACTGATATTTATTGCCAACGTTGGCTACTTCCTGATTCTGTGTGTAACTGGTTCCAGCAGAATATTGAGGCAAGCCATCACAGCTGCCTCCGCCACCACCCGAGGAAGTCACTGAAATGGAAACTATGGATGAATTGGCAGAAGCATTGTCGTTATCAAAAGCTTTGGCTGATATCGAATATGAGCCAACGGCTACATTATTCCAGGTAAAGCTATAAGGGGAACTTGAATCTTCTCCTAATTTAGTGGCTCCTTGATAAAATTCAACTTTGGTGATGGAACCGTCGCTATCTGAAGCATTCGCACTTAGAGTAATGTTATCACCAGAAGAAAAGGATGCTCCGTTAGATGGTGAAGTAAGACTAACTGTTGGCGGTTGATTGGTGTTTCCTCCCCCTCCTCCATCGCAAGCACCTAGATTAGTCCAATGTTCGTACGGATCAGAGTATTGCTCAGGATTGTTATTCTGAGTCCAATAATTAGCCTGGTACTTATAGCCGTTATAAGTGACTTCTGATCCTCCAAGATATACTTGAGAAGAGCTCCAGGCAGGCACACCACCACAATCTGCATCAAAGGCTTGAGCAGATTGAAATATTAAAACAAACATTACTACGGTTAGCCAACTATAGTAATTTGGATTAACGTTTTTGGTTAAATAAAAATGTTTCATTTTGGTAGATTTAGGTTAAACTACTCACTAGCAGAAACCTAAAACCTGGCCATTATGTATTCATAACTTTTAAAAGACTGAGAATGAAGTTAGTTTCATTTGAATATAATTTAGGTTCAGGTTTAGGATGAAATGCCAGTGCATTTGGAACCTACTATTTATAGAAATGAAAATCGATTTACAATTTTATTAGCTTACTGGTAAAGAACTATCGCTAACTGGTGATCAGTCTTCTGATTTCTTCTTTTTACGCTTTTTATCCCACCATACATAAGCTAAAAACATAACTAGACTGACCACTGATGCCCAGATCATACCTGTTTTCAGTCGATCACTATTCTCTCCTAAATAAGCTATAAAAATGGTAAGTGGTGTGATACCTAATAAAGTAGCTCCGATGAATTTCCAATAGCCCATGCCTAAAATTCCACCTACAAAACTTACGGCATCATTAGAAAGAAATGGACTAATTCTAGTCACAATTACCGCCCAGAAGCCATAATCGTCAATAAATGATTCTACTTTTTTCTCTGACTTTTGGCCCAGTATTTTGGCTACAACGGGTGGGCCCAAATATGATCCTATCCAATAGCCTATGCTTGATGCGCAGAATACAGCCCCTAATATAAGCAGGCTGCCCCACCATGGGCCGTAAGCTAATACTGACACTACCATGAGTAATGGTGATGGAATAACCAGAAGAAACATCTGGAGTATCATGGTAATGATGATAACTATGGGGCCGAAGGCACCGAATTGGTCGACCCATTGCCTGGTTCTTTCCTTATCTTCACTGAGAAGAACGTCCCAAGCTTCTTTAAAAAACTCGTTGACGCTGGGTATGAAAAAGTAGCAGCACACTACTGCTGCTACTAATCCTATTGATATTATTAAAGGTAATTTGCTTTTTTTAACAGGTCCTGAATCTTTCTTAGCCATTTTTATATTTATTCAATATAAACTGACTCAAAAGAAGATTGTTTGATCTATACCGCTATTAGTTCAGACTATTGAGCTTTTGATGAATTTCAATGAATCCCTCATTAATGGAAACTTCTCTGTATCTAATCTTCTCCAAGGTATTATCAATGCAAACTAAAAAATCTAATTTGTCATTTTCTGATAAAGAATTTAAACCCGCTCCTGGCACTACCACTTTTCCTTTCTTATGATTCATAATTCTAAAAATTTAAAGATTTGAAAAAATTATTACATCAATGATACCAATTATCTAAATGTGCTGATAATCAGAATATTACAAAATATTAACCCAAAATTATCATTAATATTTCTCCCAAAATGAGAAATATTGTTAAATAATGGAAACAAAAATGTAAAAATATTCAATAATCCTACACAAGACAGGTTTAGAAAGCTGAGGAATTCGAGCTATTTAGGAAGGTATTTGTGAAAGGCTCTGGAGAAGAAGATAGTAATATTTCAGGATAAATAATGGGAGCGCCAGCATCATTATATTGACTAATGTCAGTGGCAGAAGGGCTTTCTGAATTGCGCGATGTAATATATGCAGAAGAATGCATAAGCGAAACTACCGTTAAGAGTATACACGTAATTAGGATAGTCTTAAGAATGGTATCCAGCTTGGTAACGTTTTTTATAAACTTGTTTGATAGTAATTTAATATCCATGGCAATTGAGTTAAAGGTCTCACTTTATACTTCAAATTTATCACCACAGTAGCAGAGCAACCAGAGGAAAAAGTCGCTTTGTTTTAGGGGATTATTCCCCTTTTAATTTATGATCTAAACACTATAAATATTATGCTTTATTGCGTAAATAACAAGTCCTATACGGCTTTTTACTTGCAACTTGTCGAATAATGATTCACGATAACCGTCTATGGTTTTGGGACTTAGAAACATTTCTGAGGCTATTTCCTTATAAGTCTTCTCCGTACATACCAACTTTAAGAATTCAATCTCTCTGTCCTTCAGATGTATTTCTTCAGTTTCCGGCTTATGCATAGATGTCATTACCGTATTGGCTACTTCATCCGAATAATAGAAACCCTTTTTAATAACCGTTTTTAAGGCATTGTGAAATGTAGTTGGATGGATATCCTTCAACAGATAACCCTTGGCTCCTGCTTTCAACATTTTGATGATTGTATGCTCATCATTATCCATGGACAATGCTAATACCTTTATATCCGGAAATTTGGTATTTAAAGCTTTCATGGTTTCAATGCCATTCAGCACCGGCATATTTATATCCATAAGCGCTATGTCAGGGATATTGTCCTTATTTTCCAGTTTATCCAGCAGCTCCTGACCATTTTTCATGTGGTATAACACTTGAAACTGATCAAATGTATTTACCAAATTCTCTAATGCCTGAGCAAATAGAATATGATCATCTACTACAACTACCTTATATTTCATTGATAAGCAATTTCATTCTAATAAATGAAGCCAACCATAGATTACAATGCTACGGCCTGAAGATTATATTTTAATAAAATTCTGGCGCCTTGTTTTTTAACAGATCTGATAGAGCACTCCGCTCCTATCATTTTGGCTCTACTGCGCATATTGAGCAGACCAGAACCGCTTTTTAGGTTCTCAGGGCCGAAGCCAATGCCATCGTCTTCAGCCTCTATAGTTAAAGCCTCATTTGTGTAGGTCAAATCTACAGTTAAATGTTGAGCTTTAGCATGTTTTATAACATTTGAGAAGAATTCCTGTAATATTCTGAATATAATAATTATATCTCTCTCTTCAATATCAATCTCCTCACCATGTACATTTAAATCGGCTTTCAGAAACTTTAAACGGTTAAAACGCTCTAATTCTAACCTGATAGATTCAACCAGGCCCAAACTGCTGATCATTTCAGGATTAAGTGCTTTGGAAAGTAATCTGATCTGGCTCAGACTCTCTCCTATCAGCTCATTCACCTCTTCTAAGGACTCACGCATGCCATCTGGAATAGTGAGGTTGAGGATGTTAATTTGCATGCGAGCGGTGGAAAGAAGCTGCCCTACGTTGTCATGCAGCTCCCAACCAAAATTTTTCAGCGCTTGCTCTTTTATTTCAGTTTGAGTCTTGACCACCTCTTCCTCAAATAAGCGTTCTGCCTCACGCTTCTCTATCAAATATTTGTTTTTCTTACTTTGGAATATGGAGAAGAATACTATTAGTATAATAACTAAAATAGTGACAGTAATAGTGGCGACTAAAATTATTTCTTGCTCCATATGAATTGGTTAATTAGAATATTTATTACTAATCAAGAATCCTATAACAAAACAACCGTACATGACGAAATTTAAGATGAAGAAAATTAAGGTTATACTATCAGAACTTAACATATCAGGCAAAAAATTTATTCCAATTATATATGGGATAATGCCAGCATGAAACAAAATCAATCCAATACTTATCCAAAACATTAAATTCTTTTGAAAAAATAGAATCTTCTCAGTTTTTAGAATTTCAGCAAAATATAAGCTAATGGTTACAATTAATAATATCACCCCTGTTACAAATTGCATACTGTGAAAAGGTGCAACGACAGAAGGAGGCTGAAATAATGTAAAATTTATTGTTACTATAAGTATAAATAAGATCAAGATGTAGGTAATTAACTTTTTGTAAAGTCCATCCGAGATTATACTTCTATATAAACTGAAGTAATAAATGAATTGAATTGTTGTCAATAAATTGTACAGTAAGGTATTCTCCCATTGAATTCCTCTAATTTTCAATATATACATTGTAAATTCTACAATAGCGAAAATCCAGACTAATACAATGAAGTATTTAATGATCGTATTTGCATACTTTCGATAATAAACCGTTCCGACGATTGCTGTTAATAGTTCCAAATATTTCACCAAGCCTAACAACCCTAACACTGCAAATAATCTATTTTAATAACAATTTGGTTTACACATTTCTGCTAAGTTTGCTATTGAGCTAGTAGTACCGGATTCTGTACGTTGCTCCGCATTCATCAAACTTTTAGCAGTACCTCCTTTGCCTGATAATAGTCTTTCAATAGGAACTGGTGTACCATCTTCATTCATAAACTTAGGGTCAAAAGCTATGTGCTTGTCTTGTTTTTCATCATAATAGGTAGGTACATACATATAGGTCTGATAACCAGCTTGTTCGTTTTTAGGGTCATTATCCGGATAAGCCACATAGTACATGCGCAAACCAGAAATCTTCTTCCCATGACTACCTGCTTCCTTTTCTAAATAGGCTATATAGTCTTTATAAAATTCTATAGAATGCCAACCATAACGTGAATCTTCCGAACCTTTTAATTTAGCTAATGCGTTTGCTCTGCTTTGATAGGCCTGATAAAGATCTCCAGCCCTGGAAAGGGTAATAAGTTCTTTTGGAGGTGTAACATTATGTCCTCCCGGATCAGTACAAGCAGCTATTGTTAACAGAGCTACAATGCAAGCAAAAGACAAAGGATAGGTAAGGTTGATCAATTGATTTTTCATAATTCTAAATGTTTAGGATACGGCAAATTATGAATATCTGAACTAATTTATAGGTGGAGTAATCAAAAAGGGGAAAATTCCCCTCTTTGTATTTGATTATCAGTTAGTCACAATGAGGCTTACACATTTCACCAAAATTTGCAATAGAGCTTGAGCTCTCTGCATCCATCACTCTACTACCATCAGAATACTTATACTCTCCTGTAATCATACCATGCACATCTAGAGGCTTACCATCTTCATCTAGCAGCAGTGGATCAAAAGCAATGTGCTTTCCAAGTTTTTCATTAAAATAGGTAGGTACATACATATAAGTTTGGTAGCCCTGTGCTAGATTACCTGCATCATCTTTTGGATAAGCCACATAGTACATTCTGATACCGGATATTTTAAAGCCGACTTTTTCAGCTTCCACTTCCAGGTAAGCAATGTAGTCCTTGTAAAAATCAATGGAATGCCAGCCATAAGTGGCATCTCCTTCTCCTTTCAATGTTGTCAAAGCAGCGGCACGTTGTTGGTAAGCATTGTAGAGATCTTTGGCTCGGCCAATGGTGATAGTGTTGGCTGGTTTCGTGACGAATGTAGAGGCTTCAATATCATTTGACTCAGCTGGGGTTTCTTCGTTTTCTTCGCAGCCAAGAACGAAAATGACTATGATCAAAGCTAAATATTTAAAGTCCTTAAATTTCATGATTTCCGTGTTTTGATTCGATAATTTATTGACAATGAGGTTTACACATTTGGGCAAAATTTGCAATGGAACTTGAGGTCTCTGCATCCATTACTTTACTACCATCAGAATACTTATACTCGCCAGTAATCATTCCATGGACATCTAGTGGTTTACCATCTTCATCCAGCAGCAGTGGGTCAAAGGCAATGTGCTTTCCAAGCTTTTCATTAAAATAGGTAGGCACATACATATATGTTTGGTAGCCCTGTGCTAGATTACCTGCATCATCTTTTGGATAAGCCACATAGTACATTCTAATGCCGGATATTTTATAGCCGACTTTTTCAGCTTCAACTTCCAGGTAAGCAATGTAATCCTTGTAAAAATCAATGGAATGCCAGCCATAAGTGGCATCTCCTTCTCCTTTTAGTGTGGCCAGAGCGGTGGCACGTTGCTGGTAAGCATTGTAGAGATCTTTGGCTCGACCAATGGTGATTGTGTTGGCTGGTTTGGTTACGAATGTAGAGGCTTCAATGTCATTTGACTCGGCTGGAGTTTCTTCGTTTTCTTCGCAAGAAAACATTACTCCCACAAAAAGGAGTAAGTAAGCTAGATTTTTTAAGTTCATAAAAGATAAAGTTTAGTTAATAATATAATTATTAGAATAATTAATTTATCTATATAAACTATAATCACATCTATTTATTATAAATCATTAAAAATTTAAACTTTTATAAATTTTCCTTGTATCAATTTTTACAAGAATTACATTCAATAAGCATACATGTTATAATCAGCGGTTACTTTCCCCGTTTATACCACATAAAAACGTAAATTATTGCAAACAACTCAACATACTATGAAATCAATTAAGTATTTAGCTTATAGTTTTGCTCTGGTAGTAGCGTTAGCCTCATGTTCTAAAGACGATGAGGTGAAACCAGAAAATGACCTGGAACAAGCAGAATTAAGTTTTAGCGCGGAGAATCCTCCCATTGAAATCCCAACAGCCTTACAGAATTCAGACAATGAATATGCTGTTCAAATTAGCGGTTGGTTGAGTGCCATAAACGTCAATCTTGCTGAACAAGTGAAGAATATCCCTGAAGGCGCAGAGGTTTCTACTACACCTATCACTGCAAAATCTACTGGTGGTAGAATAGCTGCAACTGCAGAAAATGTATTGGTTTACACCTGGTCTTATGGAGGTCAAGGTCAATCGATTACCATTGCATATCAGGTTTCTGAAAGTGATGACAAATATAAGTTTGATATCTTCTATGACTTTGACGGTGAAGGTTACATTCACTATGTTCATGCAGAAGAGTACAAGAACAGAAAAGAAGGTTTTATCGACTACTTATTTGGAGGTGACACTTACGTATTGAGATATCAGTGGAAACAAGATGCTGACGGAACGTTCTATTTTGATTTTCTAGCAGAGGAGTTTATGGGGTATAGAGTTAGTGTAGTTGTTAACCCTGACCAATCAGGAACTATAGAATACTTCATAGAAGGTGAACTAAACGTAAAAGCTACCTGGAATAGCACAGGAACTTCTGGATCATGGATATACTATGAAGATGGAGAAGTTTCAGAAACTTTTACCTGGGAAAGCTAAAATCAAAAAATCTAATTAAAAGCGGCTGCGGCCGCTTTTTTTATGTCTACCAGTTTTTATAAATGTAATAAAAACACTTAAGTGCTTTTTTTTGCTTAAATTTCCAGTTGGAAATGAGGGAAGTATCGCACATCAACCACTCCTTTGATAGCTCTGATAAGGACCGTTCATTAGCTAGTCAAAAGCATCAAGCCACTGATGATGAGCGGCTTTGGTTAGATTTTAAAACGGGAAGCGAATCAGCTTTTGTTGCTATTTACAATAAGTACTTTCAAATTCTCTATAACTATGGGAGGCAGCTTTCGGGCAACAAAGAGCTGATCAAAGATTCCATTCAAAATACTTTTGTGAGTATAAGAAGCATTAGAAAGAAGCTACCTCAAGTCAACTCTGTGCAGGCTTACTTGCTAAAATCCTTCAGAAACAATCTCATCAAGGAACTTAAAAAGCTGAAAAAAGTTTCCTTTACTGACGACTCTCCTCTTGACTTTCAAATAGAGGCTTCAGCAGAACAGACTTTAATTGACAGACAGTTTAATGAACAGCAAATTCAGAAAATGTCTGAGGCCATGACTCATCTTTCTTTCCGACAGAAAGAGGCTATTTATTATTACTACTATAACGATCTGAGCTACTCTGAAATTAAGGAGATCATGGGATTCAAAAGTGTTGAAGCCACCAGAAACCTGCTTTATAGAGCAATAACCGCACTTCGAAAAAATTTTTAAAAAAATCTGATTTTGCGTGATGGTGTTTTCACCTCCTTGATCTCATAAGGGTAGACAACAGAGATAAATGGAGCGAGAGCATCATACCATAGAAGATTTCCTTTTAGATAAAGAGTTTAAGAAATGGGTACTCAACCCAGATGCTAATGATCAGCTTTTTTGGGAGAAGTGGCTGCAAAGCAACCCAGAGCAAAAAGACAATGTTCAAAAGGCTAAAGAGCTCTTACTCAGCTATCGTTTTAAGTCTGTAGAAACTGTTAGTCAGGAAGAAAAAGAAGATTTATTAGCTGCTATACTCAAACCACAACCTACAAAGAAGTCGGGCTACCGTTCAGTTTGGAAGTTTGCAGTAGCTGCTTCTATAATCATAGCTGCTGTAATTACCTTCATAAACCTTGATAAAAGTACGGAGGTCATCGAGGCGCCGGCCATTTCACAAGTGGTTAAACAAAACCCAGTCGGACAAAAATCTAAGGTGTCTTTACCGGATGGCTCCAAGGTATGGTTAAATAGCGATAGCAGGATCTCCTACCCTTCCGAATTTCAAGATGAAAGAATTATACAATTAGAAGGTGAAGCATTTTTTGAGGTGGTTAAAGACCCCAGCAAGCCTTTCAGGGTAAATGCAGGTGGTGTTATCACTACCGCTTTAGGCACTAGTTTCAACATTAATGCCTTTAATGAGAACGAAAGCATTGACGTAATGCTAGTCACTGGAAAAGTTACGGTAGCTAATGAAGACAATGCCAATGAACTTCTATATATCAGCCCTGGGGAGCAAGCCACTTACTTAAAGGCCGAACATAGCTTAAAAAAGTCTAGATATAATCTGCATGATCTGCTATGGAAAGATGGCATTATCAGTTTTGAAAAAGCAGATTTCAACACCATTAAACTCACCCTGGAAAGATGGTACGGCATAAAAATCAATAGCCAAAATAATAGCAGAAGGCTTTCATACACCGGTGATTTTGATAATCAGAGCCTGGAAAGAGTACTTGAAAGAATGGCTTTCTCAGAAAGGTTTACTTTCCAGATAGAAGGAAAAAATGTCAATATAAAATTTGAATAGAAGATACTATGAAAACTAATACCTCCTAGAAAAAATAAGCCTGGAATAAGAAAGTACCAGTTTCTTATTCACAGGACTTACTACTGTTTAAAAATTCAATTAATAAACCTCATTAAAGTATGAAATATAAAATACTTAAAAAAATTCTTATGCTTTCAAGATGGTGTTTGTACATTTTTGCATTGCATACGGTGTTTTTTTCATTCGCTGCTGCAGAAAGTAAATCCCAACAGTTAGACCAAATCAATGTATCTGTTAAGCTAGAGCATGGCACCGTCATCGATGTTTTTTCACAAATAGAAATGCAGTCGCGCTTTAAGTTTGCCTATGAGTCTGAAGATTTACCTCAAGACATTACGTTTAATTTTGAGGGCAATCAGCAATCGATTGCTGCTATTTTGACTCAGGTAGGAAAAAAGGCCTCACTTAACTTCCGGAGAGTAAATAACAAAATAGATGTTGCCAGAAACATAGTGGAGGCAGAACCCAAGATTGAAGAAGTAATCGTAGAAAAAACAGTTACCGGAACTGTGCACGATGAAGATGGTAATCCGCTGCCTGGCGTTAATATTCTGATTCAAGGTACTACCAAGGGCACCATCACCGACTTCAATGGCGCATTCACGCTGGACATGACTGATAATCAGAATGTTCTAATATTTTCATTTATCGGATATGTAAAACAAGAAGTAGCATTAGATGGTCGTACAAGTCTGAATATTACCATGCAGCCTGACGTTACATCCCTTACGGAGGTAGTAGTTATAGGCTATGGTACTCAGGAAAAAAGCGATGTTACGGGTTCTGTGGCCAGTATAACCGAAGAAGATTTTAACCCGGGACAGGTCACATCTCCTGATCAGTTAATTTCAGGTAAAGTAGCTGGTGTTCAGATCACCTCCAATGGTGGAGCTCCTGGTTCTGGTGGCACCATCCGTATACGAGGTGGTTCGTCTTTAAACGCCAGCAACGATCCGCTGATAGTGTTAGATGGAGTGCCATTAGATAATAACGGTGTAGCGGGCTCTTCTAACCCATTAAGCTTCATAAACCCTAATGACATTGAGTCTGTAAACGTGTTGAAAGATGCATCTGCTACGGCTATTTATGGCTCAAGAGCATCCAATGGCGTATTGATCATCAATACCAAAAAAGGAAAAGCTGATCAGGAAATGAGGGTTAACTTCAGAACCTTAACCTCCGTTTCTCAGGTTACTAAAACTGTTGACTTACTCAGTGCAGATGAATTTAGAACTGCCGTGCAGACCTACGCCAGCGAAGAACAGCAGGCACTATTAGGAGATGCTGATACCGATTGGCAAGATGAAATATATAAAACTGCTGTAAGCTCAGATAACAACCTGAGTGTTATGGGTGCTTATAAAGGTTTACCGTACAGAGTATCAGTAGGATATCTAAATCAGGATGGAATATTAAAAACCTCTAATCTACAGCGAACTTCAGGCGCCCTAAGCCTAAACCCAAGTTTGTTTGACAACAGTTTGAAAATAAATCTTAATCTAAAAGGAATTTATTCTAAGAGCAGATTTGCCGATCAAACAGCTATAAGCAGTGCTGTAGCTTATGATCCTACGCAACCTGTATTCATCCAAAATGATTTTGGAAACTACTTCCAATGGGTGGGTGAAAATGGTACACCTAACACGCAAACGGCTTATAACCCGGTAAGCATCCTGGCTCAAAGAGGTGATTATGGGGAAGCAAAAAGAAGCATCGGTAACTTACAATTAGATTATACGCTTCCATTCTTAAAGGAACTAAAAGCAAACCTGAACCTGGGTTATGATATATCTGAAAGTGAAGGTTCCATTACTCTTCCGGCTAATGCCGCTTCAGTATTCGCACAAGGAGGCAGCTTTAATGAATACAGCCAGAGTAAGTCTAATCTATTACTGGATTTTTACCTGAATTATAAAAAAGATTTAGAAAACCTCAACAGCGCCGTTGACTTCACTGCGGGTTATTCTTATCAGGATTTTGAAATTCAAAATGATACTTATCCAGTTCTCAATATTGAAGGAGATACAATAAGACCAGCAGCGATAGCTACCCGTCCGCAGTATAGGTTAAAATCTTATTTCGGAAGGCTTAATTATACTTTCAAGGATAAATATTTGCTTACGGCAACGGTGAGAGCTGATGGTTCATCAAGATTTAGTGAAGACAACCGCTGGGGGTTATTTCCATCTCTAGCCTTAGCCTGGAAAATAGATCAGGAGAGCTTCTTGGTAGACTCTAAAACCGTTTCGCAATTAAAGCTAAGAGTTGGGTATGGTATCACAGGTCAGCAGGATTTTGGTGAGTACTTCCCCTATTTGCCCAGATATACACAAAGTAACAGCAGCGCCCAGTACCAATTTGGCAATGAATACATTAATACGCTCAGACCAGAAGGTTACGACAGCGAAATTAAGTGGGAAGAAACCACAACCTATAATGCAGGTATTGACTTTGGTTTTTGGAATGACAGACTATCAGGTAGCCTGGATTATTACTTCAAGCGCACCGATGACCTACTGGCTTTCATTCCGCCCGCGGCAGGAACGAATCTTACTAACCAGATTTTCACTAACGTAGGCAGCATCGAAAACAGAGGTATAGAGCTAGGTTTAAACTTCAATGCCATCAGCGGTGAAAAATTTGAATGGGACTTTGGTATTAATGCTACTTATAATACCACCGAAATTACAAGTTTGAGCAAAGTTCAAAATGAGGATTCTGAAGGAATAGCTGTAGGCGGAATTGGTGGCGGAACGGGTAATACTATTCAGATACATACAGTTGGTAATCAGCCTTTTGCATTCTATGTATATCAGCAGGTTTATGATGAGAATGGCAACCCAGTAGAAGGAGTTTATGTAGATCAGAATAATGACAACCTGATCAATGAGCAGGACAAATACCGTTATAAATCTCCGGCACCTAAGGTGTATTTCGGATTCAATAACACCTTCTCTTATGATAAGTGGAGTTTGAGCTTCTTGCTAAGAGGAAGCCTGGGTAACTATGTTTATAATAACATCAATTCGGGCAATGCCGTTTACAGCAACCTTGAATATAGCGGGTACTTAACTAACCTTACAGCTAACGTTCTGGAAACTAATTTCAGAGGTACTGATTCCAACAGGTTATTCTCGGACTACTACATTGAGAATGCATCTTTTGTAAGAATGGAAAACATCAGCCTTACCTACCAGGCCGGCAGATTCTTCAATGAAAAGCTTGGATTACAGCTTAATGCCAACGTTCAAAACGCTTTTGTGATCACAAAATACAGTGGTTTAGATCCTGAAATTTCAGGTGGAATAGACAATAATTTCTACCCTCGCCCCAGAGTATATTCTTTAGGCGTAACGGTTGATTTTTAAGAACATCACAAAAGAAATTCCTATCAAAAATATTCATGATATGAAAAACATATTCAAACATAAAATATTAGTTGTAGGCCTCTTCTCTTTACTCTCATTATCCTGTGGAGATTTAGAATTAGAACCCTACAATGAAATCACTTCAAATAAGATATATGCCGATTTTGGCAACTATAAGGGTGTTTTAGCCAAACTATATGCAGGTTATGCCATGAGCGGCCAGCAAGGTGGAGATGGCGGTGATCCAGATATTTCAGGACTTGACGAGGGCTTCTCCAATTATTTAAGGCTCTACTTCAATCTTCAGGAACTGACTACAGATGAGTCTGTTATCGGCTGGACTGACGGCACATTACCAGATTTGGTTGAAATGGACTGGGGTGCAGGAAATGAATATATCGGCACCATGTATAGCAGAATATATTATCAGATTGCCTTAACCAATGAGTTCATCAGAGAAACATCAGATGATAAGTTAAACAGCCGAGGCCTTACCGAAGCTCAAATTGCTGAGGCACAGACCTTCCGAGCTGAGGCCAGGTTTCTAAGAGCCTTAAGCTACTGGCATGCATTGGATATGTTTGGTAACGTGCCCTTCGTTACTGAGCAAGATGAGGTGGGCAGCTATTTTCCAGAGCAAATATTCAGGCCGGAATTATTCAGCTATATTGAAACTGAGCTGTTAGACATAGAAGATAAATTAGCTGCTCCTAAACAAAATGAATATGCACGAGCCGATCAGGCTGCAGTATGGACGCTTCTTACCAAGCTCTATCTAAATGCTCAGGTGTACATTCAAGAAGACAAGAACACCGAAGCAATTACTTATGCCAAGAAGGTTATAGATGCTAACTACCCATTGGATGCTGATTATAGCCACCTTTTCCTGGCAGACAACCACACAGCTTCAGGCATCATTTTCCCAATAGCATTTGATGGCACACATACACAATCTTATGGTGGCACAGCTTATTTGATTTTAGGATCTATCGGGGGCTCTATGAATCCGGCTGATTTTGGTATGTCTAGTGGCTGGAACGGTATGAGAACCACTAAAAACATTGTGAATCTATATGCTGATCCATACGGCAATATTGATAAAAGAGCCATGTTCTATACTGATGGACAAAATTTGGAAATAGAAAAACTCTCCACCTTTACTGATGGATATCCTATTACCAAATATAAAAATATCTCATCTATCGGTGTGGTTGGCTCAGACCCTACAGGTACATTTCCGGATACGGACTTCCCCATGTTTAGAATAGCGGATGTTTATTTAATGTATGCCGAAGCGGTTTTAAGAGGCGGCGCTGGTGGCAATTTAGGCACAGCTTTAACATATGTAAATATGATCAGAGAGCGGGCTTATGGCGGCACAGATGGTGACATCTCAGCAGCAACTCTTACCCTGGATTTCATTCTTGACGAAAGGGCGCGTGAACTTAGCTATGAGATGCACAGAAGAACCGATTTAATCAGGTTCGGAAAATTTACTGGCGGAGAATACTTATGGCCGTGGAAAGGCGGTACAATGGATGGAAAATCAGTTTCTACTCATAGAGACCTCTTCCCTATCCCATCATCAGATAGACTCGCTAACCCTAACCTGAAGCAGAATGATGGCTATTAGGCCTTTGTTGAATAAAAATATTTACACTATGAAAGTAAAAAATATATACGCATTGATCATGCTGGCAGCAATGGCATTTTCATGCGAAAAAGATGAGGAGCAAGTAGTTATGACTGATGGCACCGCTCCTGAACTGTCTGCATCTGGCCAGTCTTTTGTGCTTACTGAAGAAACCGGAGCAGATGAAGCATTAACCCTAAGCTGGACTGCCGCTTCTTTTGGTTTTGACGGCGCTGAAGCCTATGAAGTGCAAGTGAGCAGCAGTCAGGATTTTGAAGAGGTGACACTGGCAACCGTGGAAGGTGATCTGTCTGAGACCTTCACAATCAATGAACTCAATGCTTTTGCCTTGAGATTTGAATTACCGGCTGGTAATATGGGTAAGCTTTATTTACGAGTAGAAGCAGCCTTGTCTTCGGCTATAAAAGTATATTCCAATAGTGTTGAAATTGAAGTTACACCATATCAGTCAGAGTCACCATATCCGGTAATCTACATGGTGGGTGATGCCGTTGAGAATGCATGGGACGCAACAATGGCCACAGCCATGTTCAGAGATTCTGATGACAGTTTCACCTATACTTTTACCGGCAACTTTAATGAAGGATCTTTAAAATTCATTGGCACTCTCGGTGCCTGGGCACCACAGTGGGGCTGGGCCAGCGAAACCACCTTGGCCTTTAGAGAGACTGATGCTGACGCTGATCCCGGAACATTATGGGTACCCGCAGGCTACAATACGGTGACTATGAATGTGCAGAAAAACACTTACAGCATAGTAAGTTACGATGCCAGCAGTGCTACCAACTATGCCAGCAATGGACTTTCAGGCGACTTTAATGGCTGGGGTGAAACTGCTATGAGCTCATCTGCATTAAACCCACATATCTGGACGCTGGACTATACTTTTGATGACTTCACTAAGGTGAAATTCAGACCCAACGGCGAATGGTGGGGAACTGATGGCGCTCCTGAAGCCATGTATGAACATGCATCCGGCTCTGGAGCTGACATTTATGTAGAAGCCGGCACTTATACCATTAGGTTTAATGACTTAACCGGTAGATATATCTTCATTAAAAAATAAAATAAATGACATCTAAAATATATAAATCCTTACTTCTAGCAGGAATAGGTCTGGCATTATTCAGCTGTGACGACAAAGGACTCACACCTCCTGATTTCCCTGCAGAAGAAGAACAATCTTCAGACTCATCTTTCTATTTCGGTGCAGACCTTTCTAATGTAAACAATATCATAGATCATGATGGTGTATATCAGGATGATGGAGTTTCTAATCCATTTCAAATATTCGCCAACCATGGCAGCAATCTGGTAAGGCTGAGAATTTGGCATAACCCTACCTGGACTGAGGAGGCCTATGGTGCCGAAGGAAATCAGATGTACAATGATCTTTATGATGTAGAAAAGTCAATTTCCGAAGCTAAGGCACAGGGAATGAAAGTTTTGTTAGACTTTCATTACGGAGACTCATGGGCCGATCCTGGAAAGCAGCCTATTCCTGCTGCCTGGGAAGATATTACAGATATTGATGTGTTAGCAGATTCTGTTTACAACTATACTTATCAAACGTTGACGTATCTCAGTGGTAAAGGTCTACTTCCAGAAATGGTCCAGATTGGAAATGAAACCAACTGCGGCATGCTCTATACAGATGCAGCACCAGGCTTTCCTTCAGGAAATGTGTGTAATGATGGCAGCTGGGTAAATCTGGGTAAGATTATGAACGCTGGTATCGAAGCCACACGAGAGGTAGAGAGCGAAGCTGGATCAGAAATTAAAATTGTAGTGCATGTAGCTGACCCTAAGAACATTAATAGCTTCACAAATAGCATTATAAACACCGCTGGAGTAACTGATTTCGACATTATTGGATTCTCTTACTACCCACTATGGCACACCACAGTAGCTCTAGATGATTTAAGCAATGTGATCAGCAATGCTAGAGATGTATACAACAAAGATCTTATGATGGTAGAGACAGCCTACCCATGGACCACCGATTATGATGATGACTATAATAACTCATTCGGTTCTGAAACTGCGGTGGATGGTTATCCTTATTCTGAGACTGGTCAGTATGACCTTTTGGTAAAATTAACTCAGGAAGTAAAAGATGGCGGTGGCATAGGCATTATCTATTGGGAGCCAGCCTGGATTTCATCTAACATGAAAGACCTTTGGGGCACCGGATCATCGTGGGAAAATGCAGCACTGTTTGACTTTGATGGGAATCCTCTCAAAGGAATAACTTATATGGAAGCTTCTTACGAAGAATAAAAATTGTTTTTTAGTAGTTTAGTATATGGCTGTTCTTAAGCCTGGTAAGATGGATTACTGGTTTTTGAGCAGCCTTTTTTATTAACTTTTTACTCATGAATTTTTTAAAAATAAAATTGGCCTTAGGGCTATCAGTATCAATCATTTTGATGCTGGTTAGCTCGGTAGCTTTACATGCTCAGAATAAAAACAATCCGGTGTATGTAGATAAAGAGGGCATTATACGATGGACAAGTAATAACAAGGAAGCGGCCTTTTTTGGCGTTAATTACACTTTGCCATTTGCTTATGGCTACCGCTCTCATCAAAAAGTGGGCTTAGACATCAAATCATCTATTGATCAGGATGTATATCACCTGGCACGTTTAGGCTTTGATGCCTTCAGAGTACATGTGTGGGACACCGAAATATCTGACTCACTGGGAAACCTTAAAAACAACGAGCACCTGGAGCTGTACGATTATCTTATTGCCAAGCTTAAAGAGCGACATATAAAGATAATAGTAACTCCCATTGCTTTTTGGGGCAATGGATACCCTGAACCAGATGAGCATACACATTCATTTTCAGATATTTACAATAAACAAGAGGCGGTTATTAATGAAAAAGCATTTCAGGCCCAGGAAAACTATCTAAAACAGTTTTTCAAACATAAAAACAGATATACTGGTCTTACTTTTCAGGAAGATCATGACATTATTGCGACCGAAATTAATAATGAGCCAAAGCATAGTGGTAAAAAAGCCCGAACTACTGAATATGTAAACCGAATGGCCGCTGCCGTTAGGAGTACCGGCTGGACAAAGCCAGTATTTTACAACATCAGCGAGTCTCCTCATCATGCTGATGGCGTAGCCAAAGCTAACGTAGATGGTTTTAGTTTTCAATGGTACCCAACAGGATTAGTGGCTAACCATACATTGGAAAGTAATTTTCTTCCTAACGTTGATGTTTACGCCATCCCGTTCGATACCATTCCAGAGTTTCATCATAAAGCCAGGATGGTCTATGAATTTGATGCCGGAGATGTTTTGGGTTCATACATGTACCCAGCCATGGCTAAGAGTTTCAGAGGTGCCGGCTTTCAGTGGGCCACTCAGTTTGCTTATGACCCTTTAGGCACGGCTTACGCTAACACGGAGTATCAAACTCATTATGTAAACCTGGCATATACTCCCAAAAAGGCGATCAGTTTAATGATTGCCGGTAAAGCATTTCACCAGCTACCCCGGTCAAAAAGCTATGGAAGCTACCCGGCAGATAGCGTTTTTGGAGACTTTAAAGTAAGCTATAAACAAGAGCTCAGCGAGATGAATTCGCAAACTGAGTTCTATTATTCTAACAATACCAAAAGTCAACCGAAATCAGAAAAGAAGCTGAAACACATTGCCGGGGTGGGCTCCTCTCCTATTATAAATTACTCAGGAACAGGCGCTTACTTTCTAGATAAAATAGACAAAGGTATCTGGCGACTGGAAGTAATGCCTGACGCCATCTTTATTAACGATCCTTTTGCTAAGGCTTCTCTCGAAAAAGAGGTTACGAGAATTCAATGGCAAAAGAATGCCATGGCAATTCATTTAACAGAGCTAGGCTATGAGTTTAGCATAAGAGGCTTGAATGAAGGTAATTCTGGTTTAGAACAAGCACGCGATGGTAAATTCAGTATTTCACCTGGAACATACCTGATTTATAACAATCAAAAAGCAGCTGAGAAGGTGAATTTCAACAAGAAAATGGGTGTTCTTGGTTTATCTGAATTTGTTGCACCAAAGTCGAAATTCACTTCGGTGTATCTAAAACATGAATCTCCAAATTTGGTCAGTTCAGAGCAACCTTTAAAGTTAAAGGCCACTGTGGTGGGATTGAGTAGTAATGCTCATGTAAGCGTTCTTATGAGGACATTGTCTGGAGTCTACAAAACCATTGATATGGTGCAGGATTCTCCTTATGAATATTCTGCTGAAGTTCCTGCTGATATTTTAAAGCCGGGAGTTATCAAATACAGAATTGCCATTAAAGATAAAGAAGAGTCCTACACCTACCCGGGCGGTTATAATATTAATATATGGGCCTGGGACAATTACCATAATGACAGTTATTCTCTCTGGGTATCAACACCAACTACTCCCGTGGTATTGTTTGATGCTGCTCAGGAGAAACCTATCACGGTTTACCCTAATTTATGGAGTGCTAATGAGAGATCCATACAGACTACTTCAACACCTAATGAGCTGAGCTTGAGACTCTCGTCTGCTACGGATAAATCAGAAACTTTAGGCTTTCAAACATTCATAAGGAATGAAATCAAGAACCAGACGGATAAAGACAGCTTTTCATCAATAACCATAAAAGGACGAACATCAGATGGAAAAAAGCTCCCCATCCAAATCACGTTGATCACTAAAGATGGATATGCATTCAGTGCTTCGACAGTACTCAATGATAAATTGGAATCGCATTCAGTGAACTTCGAGGCCTTTAAAGCGTCTAAATATCTATTGTTGCCTCGCCCGTACCCAGGCTTTCATCCGCTTTGGTTTACAGCATCCGGACAAGCCGAATTAAAACTCACTGATGTAGAAAAGCTCGAAATTCGTACTATTGAAGATGATAGCAAAGAGATAAAAACCATTGAAATAGCTACGGTTTTACTTCAGAGATAATTAAACCCATTTACGGGATGTTTTAAGTAATAATCTTAACTATATTGGCCAGAAATACCATCACATGAAAATTGCGCTGATACTATTTCTGGCCATATTTATTTCTTCTCCTATTCTGAGCCAAAGCAAAATTTCACCACAGCTTTTTTTGCCAGAAATTGTTTCTAACGCTTACCCGAATAGAGACATGGCCATTTCTCCTGATGGCAATGAGATGTTTTTCACCCTCCAGAGCTACAAAAATGAGTTTAGCGTTATCCTACGGATGACTAAAAGTAAAGGTGAATGGAGCAAACCTGAGGTAGCCCCTTTTTCCGGTCAATTTCCAGACCTTGAGCCATTCTTTTCACCTGATGGCAAGCAACTATTCTTTGCCAGCAAAAGACCCATTTCCGGTGATCAAGTAAAGAAGGATTTTGACATTTGGGTTATTGAAAAACAAGATGGAAAATGGCAAAATCCTAAGCACTTAGGCGACGTAATCAACACTGATAAAGACGAGTTTTATCCTTCAGTTACCAAAAATGAAAACCTCTATTTTACGGCACAATATGACTCTTCAGGCAAAGGAAAAGAAGACATTTATTGTAGTCAATGGACTGATGGTCAGTACACTAAACCTTATAGCCTGAGCGAAAGTATTAACTCTGCTGGGTATGAATTCAATGCTTTTGTATCTCCAGATGAGCAATTTATGATTTTCACTGGCTATGGCAGAAGTGATGATCTTGGAGGAGGTGATCTTTATATCAGCTTTAAAGGTGATAATGAAAAATGGGAAAAAGCCATTCACCTGCCCGAAGGCATCAACTCGTCATATCTTGATTACTGCCCCTGGGTCTCCCCTGATGGCTTTCTATATTTCACCAGTAACCGGCGATCATTTTCCCAGAAAAATCCTGACCTAAACACAGCTTTGGATCAACTCAACAGCATAGAAAACGGATTTGACAATATCTATATCATCCCTTTTAAAGAAGTTCTGAAAACCTTGGAAAAGTAAAGTTCAGTCAGAATAAATAACTGCGCCGGGAAATATTATTAGCAAAAAAGCAATTTCAATCGATTGAGATTTAAACATTAATATTTTTTATAAAAACACTTTCAAAGTGTAAGTATATCCCGTTATTTAGTTCTGAATTTATATAGCAACTCATGCAGAACGGAAACAAGTATTTTGTAATAGATTTTGATAGCACTTTCACTCAGGTAGAAGCTCTGGATGTACTGGCAGATATTGCGCTGGAAGGCAACCCGGAAAGAGACCAACGAGTACAGAAGATCAAAGACATTACAGATGAAGGCATGAGTGGTAAGCTCACTTTGAGAGAATCTCTGGAAAAGAGAGTTCAGATATTGGGAGCCAACAAAAAACACCTTTCGCCGCTTGTAGATGCGCTTAAAAAGAAAGTATCGAAGAGTTTTAAAAGAAACAAGGAGTTTTTAACCTCTCACTCAGATAACATCTTTATTATTAGCAATGGCTTTCGTGATTTCATAGTGCCTATAGTTACTGATTATGGCATAAAAGCAGAAAATGTATTTGCTAATGAGTTTGAGTTTGATGAAAAAGGTGAGATCATCGGCTATGACAAGAACAACGCACTTTCCAGCAATAATGGAAAAGTAGAGCAGCTGAAGCAACTTAATCTGCAAGGCGATGTTTATGTTATTGGTGATGGCTACACTGACTATGAAATTAAAGCCTCTGGCTTAGCCAATAAGTTTTATGCGTTTACTGAAAATGTAGAACGTGCTAATGTGCTAGCCAATGCTGACCATATTACACCTAGTTTAGACGAATTTTTATATTTGAATAATTTGAATACCGCGATCTCCTACCCTAAGAACAGAATTAACGTCCTTCTTTTAGAAAATATTCACCCTAAAGCCATAGAGCTGATGAAGGAAGAAGGCTATAACGTAGAAGTTTATCCAGCAGGCCTGGATGAAGACGAACTTTGCGAAAAGATTAAGAATGTATCTATTATAGGTATTAGGTCCAAAACTCATATTACTGCCAAGGTTCTTGAAAATGCTAACAGACTTATTGCTGTGGGTGCTTTCTGTATTGGTACTAATCAAATAGACCTGGAAGCATGTCTTAAAAAAGGAGTGGCTGTATTCAACGCACCATTTAGTAACACCAGATCTGTAGTGGAGCTGGCTATTGCTGAAATCATCGTGCTTATGCGTCAGCTTGCTGATAGATCAAGCAAAATGCATCAGGGCCAATGGGATAAATCAGCTAAAGGTAGCTTCGAGATCAGAGGTAAGAAATTGGGTATTGTAGGATACGGAAATATTGGTGCTCAGCTTTCAGTAATCGCTGAATCTCTGGGACTTATAGTGAGTTATTACGATGTTACTGAAAAGCTAGCTTTAGGTAATGTTCGTAAAGCTGAGTCTTTAGAAGAGCTGCTTAATGAGTCTGATATCGTAACCCTTCATGTAGACGGCCGACCAGAGAATAAAGACATGATCGGTGAGCAGGAATTTGGATGGATGAAAGACGATGTCATCTTCCTAAATCTAAGCCGTGGACATGTGGTAGATATCACTGCTCTTAAAAAGAACATAGAAAGTGGCAAGGTTGCTGGCGCAGCCGTTGACGTATTCCCTGAGGAACCTAAGAGCAATGACGAAGAGTTTGTATCTGAACTGAGAGGCCTTAGAAACGTGATTTTAAGTCCACATATTGGTGGTAGCACTATTGAAGCACAAGAAAACATTGCTCAGTTTGTGCCTAATAAGATTATGGAATACATTAACTCTGGTAGTACTTCTAACAGTGTTAACTTCCCTAACCTTCAACTACCATCGCTGGAAAATGCTCACAGGCTTATCCATATTCACTTGAATATGCCTGGTATTTTGGCTAAGATCAATAAGGTATTGGCAGATCATGATATTAACATCGTAGGTCAATACTTAAAGACCAATGAAACAGTGGGTTATGTAATCACTGACATTGATAAAGCCTACGATCCGCATGTAATTGAAGCACTGAAAGATATAGAACATACCATCAAATTCAGAGTGCTCTATTAATAGCTATTGTAAGCTGCATTGCAGCTATAAAAGTATACAAAACCATTGAACAAGCTCAGGAACCATTGTCCTGAGCTTTGTTTTTGATTTCCACTTAAGTGATTTAGATTTAACGGTTTAACTTACTTTTATAATCTCATGCTGCTTTACGGAGTTGTTCTTTTTTGGATATTAATCATTATTACCTGCATTACAATAATTAAATATAGAAAAAGCAGGAACAAGCAGCTTTTCTTTAAACAGGGATCATACAAAGCTTTTCTAGGCATACTCAGTCTAATATTTGTCGGTTCAGCCCTATACTTTATTTTGCCTGAAAAAGGTATAGATATACCTTTTCTCCAATTTCATTCCGAAACTGTAAAAAGCAAGCTATCCTCTACAGGCTTTGAAAAGTATCTCTTCATTGTACTTAGCATATTTACTGAAATGAATGTAGTAGGCTTGCTATATGGTCTGGCTATTCTGCTAATTTGGTTTTATTACGTAAAGTCGCTGGACTTCTTTAACAGAGAAAAGCTTTCATTTACACTCTCAGGACTAGGCCTGGGTATGCTATTTACATTCTTTACTTTTCCTCTATCTGACCTGGTTAATTCTCAACTGAATATACAATGGTCTGAAAATGAGTTTTATAACCTATTTGTATACTCTACCATAGGTATTGGTCTGGTGGAGGAACTTATAAAACTAGTTCCAGTTTTGATAATCTTTTGGTTTAGTGAAGAGATTGATGAACCTATAGATTTCATATACTATGGCTGTCTGTCAGCTTTAGGTTTCGCCTTTATAGAAAATCTATTGTACTTAAGAGAATTAGGAAATTATCTCTCTATTGGCCGTGGCCTACTCTCAGTGGTTGGTCACATGGCTGATACCACCTTTGTGGTGTATGGTTTGATTTTGTATAAGTATAAACACCAAAAGAAAGATGCATTCCTCATCTTTTTGTTTCTAATGATTGGCGCCTTTATTCACGGTCTCTACGACTTTATATTGTTTAACAATCACATTTGGCTATTCATATTCTTTTTCCCTTTCATGATTCAGGCTTGGGCAGTATTGATTAATAATGCCATTAATAACTCCAAGTATTTTGATTATAAGGTGCAATTCAAATACAATGACATCAAATTCAGAATTCCAATTTTCATCACATTATTGTTGTTATTCAACTTTGTCGTTAACGCAATTCTTTTTGGTAAACTTAACGCTTTAGAAGGTGTTCTGGGATCTCTGACACTGGCCAGTGTAATCATAATATTTTACTCTACTACTGTGAGCAGCTATGACCTACACAAAGGCTATTGGAGGCCAATATTCACTAGTAGCTTTTTCACTGAGTATCCACTTCAAATCTTCAGAGACAATATTATAATACCACATAATCATATTGATAAGAAAATAGTGTTGCACTGCCCTCCCTATAATCATAACCTGGCCGAAATATTTACACATGGCACGGGAACTATTATTGAAAGGCACACTTTAATTAACCAGAAAAAGAAAAACGACCCCTATTGGTTCAAGGTAAAGCTGGACCAACAGCTAAACGTGGTTTCAGATTTTGAAAGCGAATACATTTTTATAAAAATCCTCGATAGTCAGGCTTCATTTATTCATGACGAACATATACGCTGTGCATTAAAGCTTATTCCAAGTCACCTGAATCCAGAACAGGAGATGTTTAC
Organism: Fulvivirga ligni; assembly: GCF_021389935.1. Classification (NCBI taxonomy): domain Bacteria; kingdom Pseudomonadati; phylum Bacteroidota; class Cytophagia; order Cytophagales; family Fulvivirgaceae; genus Fulvivirga; species Fulvivirga ligni. The sequence goes on along the minus strand of NZ_CP089979.1, from coordinate 3,746,199 downwards.
TACATCTTATTTATCATATGGTAATATTATTATCAATGGAGAGGATTATGAATTAAAATTCAGCTAAATAATATCAATCCCTTTCCATTTCTGTTAACCTGATATGGCTGCATCTATCTTTAACACGACCTATCTGGATTTCCATAATCATCGAATGAAACATACTCAGGATGATGAAATCATGGAGATTGTGTCCATACACCCGGGAAAGGATCGTGAACGAGAATATTTCACGGCAGGAATGCACCCTTGGTGGACAGATGAGCCTATTAATGATGAGCAAAGGCAAGTATTGACTCATCTATTGAACGAAAATCATTGTTTGGCAATGGGAGAAATAGGGCTCGATAATCTCAAAGGGCCTCAAATGGAAAAGCAGATGGATGTGCTCAGAAGTCAGTTATCGCTGGCTTCAGAATTAGACAAACCAGTCATCATTCATTGCGTTAGAGCTTATGATCAGCTCATACATATTAAAAAGGAGTTTCCAGAGATTAACAAATGGTGTGTTCATGGCTATGGCAGGCACGCTATACTGGCTCAGCAGCTCATTGATCATGGGTTTTACCTTTCCATAATGCCCACTGTAAAAGATGATCGATATAAAGAGCTCTTCAGCTCTCTTCCACACGACAGGCTGTTTTTAGAAACGGATAGCATGCCCGATGTTAGCATAAAGGATGTATATTCGCGGGTATCAAAAGCTACTGGTATAGACATGACTACTCTAAGCCAGCAAATGAACAATAACGCAAAAGAATTTTTCAGCAAATGAGTCACTGGTTAGAACGCACTGAATTATTAATTGGAGAAGAAGCTTTAAACAAGCTCAAAAATGCTAACATTCTGGTTGTAGGACTTGGTGGTGTAGGTAGCTACGCTGCTGAAACCCTGGTAAGAGCCGGATTAGGTAAAATAACCATCATCGATGGTGACGAAGTAGATCCTACTAACAAAAACAGGCAGCTACAGGCGCTAGATTCCACTGTAGGAAAGCAAAAGGCTCATGTGCTTAAAGATCGATTTCTAGACATCAACCCAGATTTAAAAATTCAGGTAGTTGATGCCTTTATGGAACCAGAGGTAATGAACAGTTTCCTGCGTGAAAATGAGTTTGACTTTGCTCTGGATTGTATTGACAGCTTTGTCCCCAAAATGTCTATGATACTGACACTGAGACGAATGAAATGCAAATTTATCTCTTCTATGGGTGCTGGTGGCAAGTTAGATCCGTCAAAAATAAAAGTAGCTGATATTAGCCAGACCCGTGAATGCAAGTTTGCTCAGCAACTCAGAAAACTGCTTAAAAGCAAGGGTGTGGTTAAGCGTGTATTGTGCGTTTACTCTGAGGAAATTCAGATTAAAGAATCATTGAAACTCACTGATGGTTCTAATTATAAAAAGTCGTTTTATGGTACCATCAGCTACATGCCTGCCATGTTTGGTATGACTATGGCCGCCGAAGTAATAAAGCGAGTCACAAAATAAGCACTCAGCCTTTTCTTATTGGCATTTTACCCATCGTACTATTTTCAAAATACGTGAATAGAACTGATGGCTAATCTTGTATTTCATTGCATTTGCAGTAATTTTGTTTTTCAATTTTCGTAATATGACAGAGAGCCCAGAATCAATTAATTTTATAGAACAAATAGTTGAAGAAGACTTAGCTAACGGCTTGTCTAAGGAGAAATTACGTTTTCGTTTTCCTCCTGAGCCTAATGGCTATCTTCACATAGGCCATGCCGCTTCTATTTGTCTAAATTTCGGTCTTGGAAAAAAATTCAATGCCCCGGTAAATCTTCGTTTTGATGATACCAATCCTACCAAAGAAGAACAGGAATATGTAGATGCCATCAAAAATGACATCCAATGGTTAGGTTTTCAATGGGCTGAAGAATGTTACTCTTCTGACTATTTCCAGCAGTTGTACGATTGGGCTATCCAGTTGATCAAGCAAGGTAAAGCTTATGTAGACCCTCAGTCATCAGAACAGATGGCAGAGCAGAAAGGTACGCCTACTTCTGTAGGTACGCCAAGCCCTTACCGTGATCTTAGCGTAGCAGAAAACCTGGAGATTTTCGAAAAGATGAAAAACGGCGAATACGAAGCTGGTGCTTATGTATTGCGCGCCAAAATCGATATGAGCTCTCCAAACATGCTCATGCGCGACCCTTTACTTTATAGAATTGTAAATAAGCCTCACCACCGCACAGGATCAGAATGGTGCATCTACCCAATGTATGACTGGGCGCATGGTGAATCTGATTACCTGGAGCAGATATCTCATTCTATCTGTACGCTGGAATTTAAGCCTCACCGCGAATTATATGACTGGTTACTAGATCAGGTATATGATAGCAGCAAGCTTAGACCAAAACAACGCGAATTTGCCAGAAGAAACCTGAGCTATACCGTTATGAGTAAGCGTAAGCTGCTTCAGCTGGTAGAGAGCAAGACCGTTTCTGGCTGGGATGATCCTCGCATGCCTACTATTTCAGGGCTTAGAAGAAGAGGATATACTCCTGAGTCCATTCGAAAATTCAGTGAAGTATCTGGTATTACTAAGAGAGACAGCGTAACAGATGTATCGTTACTTGAATTCTGCATTCGTGAAGACCTGAACAAAACCGCCACCAGAGTTATGGCTGTTTTGGATCCTGTGAAGCTGGTAATCACCAACTACCCTGAAGGAAAGGTGGAAATGCTTGAAGCCGAGAACAATCCTGAAGATCCTAATTCCGGAACACATCAGGTGCCTTTCTCAAGAGAGCTATACATTGAGCGTGAGGACTTTAAAGAAGAAGCTAATAGCAAATACTTCAGGCTATCCTTAGGTAAGGAGGTGCGTTTAAAAAGTGCCTATATCATAAAAGGTGAATCCGTGGTGAAGGATGCCAATGGCAATATCACTGAAATTCATTGTACTTGCGATCTCGATTCAAGATCTGGAAGCGGCACAGAAGCCAGTATGAGAAAAGTAAAAGGTACTTTACACTGGGTTTCTATAGAGCATGCCATCAAAGGTGAAATTCGTGAGTACGATCGTTTGTTTTTAGATGAAGCGCCTGATAGCCATGGTGATAAAGATTTCATGGAATTTATTAATCCGAATTCTCTAAATATAATAAAAGAGGCCTATTTAGAGCCATTTTTACAAGAAGCTAGCCTTGATGATAAGTTCCAGTTCCAAAGACTAGGATACTTTACTCTAGATAAAGACGCTACAGATTCTAAGTTGATTTTCAATAAGACTGTAGGCTTAAGAGATTCATGGGCAAAGCAACAACCAGAGAAAAAAGAGCAGCAGCAACCGCAGCCTAAGGTGAACAAAAACCAACCACAGGCACAGAGAAGTGCGCTTAATGAGATCCAAAAGATCAGTAAGAAGTACACAAATCTTTCTGGCGCTAAGCTGGAAGCTGCCCGTGCAGATATAGCTAAGCTTGCAGAAGAAGTAACTTATGATGAGTTGGAGCCATTGTTTAACACGGCGGCTAAAAAGGTAGGTACACGAATCGGTGTTACTATCAGCTTGGGAGTACTGTTGAAGAATGGACAAGAGCGTAATGAAAGCATTAATGAGTTCATTACTAAGGGCTTAGAAGATGACAACGAACTTCTGGTAGAAGAAGCTAAAAATATCCAATAGAGGTTTTATCCTCAACAAGAAAGGTGTATCAATTGATTTGGCACACCTTTTTTTATGTCGAAATTTTTGACCCTTGGTATACTCTCCTTCTGTAAATAGTCCAGATAAGCACTAAAATACCGACCAATAGCCACACAAAACTGATGAACAAGTAGGCATGTAAAAACTCACCAATAAAAGCCCCGCTGGAAAGCAGAAACATACCTGCACAGAATATATAAAGTACCCAAATACCATTTACTTTTTTGATGAGCTTAAACTCAGCAATGAGCAGCAACGTTACTGAAAAAATGAGGGCAATAAACACTCCATAAATACCGAAAAGGCCGAAAATACCTAGCCATTCATGTCCTTCGTTAATATCACCCTCTTTAAAAACCTTGTAGTAATAATTGCACCAGGTATCTATGATTCCATTATCGGAGAAATTATTAGCGTTACTATAGAAATAAGATACTGACTCATTGGTCTCTTCATTAAACTCCAGCAATTCGGTCATATGCTGCAAAGCCAGTCTTGAATCAATACCAGAATTAAGCATGAGACCAAACTGAAGCCATAAATAAACCAGGCCAATAGGCACAGCAAGATATAATAGAGTATCAGGTATATTTATTGATACAACGGGTAGCTGCAACGATTTAGGCCTAAAGAAAAGCATCAACAGCCCCACAATGAGCATCCCAGACATAAACTGAATGATAGATGACAACTTTTGACTGTTCTCCTTGTAATTAGCAATCCTATTGGCATAAATCGATTTTATATCCAATTTTTCATAATCACCAGCCCTATGATGAAGCTTTGGTTCACCTTTATATTTATAAAATGTAGAATAATTTTTCTGGACAAACTCCTCTGTCTGAGTGGGACTAGAATTAATCTGACCGTAGATAAGCCAACCGGCTAGGGCCAGAATGCTAATAATGATAGATAACTTATTCACAAGGAAGTAGTTTAAATTGAGTGAACTCATCCATAGGATCAATTCAAGTTACAATGTAATTTAAAAAATTAAACTATTCCACCTTCCCTCCTAACATACCACTCACCAATGGCATCACTGTGGCTATTCCGGCCAGTATGCTTAAAAATGTGCTGAAGTCCTCCACAAAGCTGGGCTCACCGATAAACAAGAAGCCAGCTATGGCCGCTATTACAATGTACAGGATTACTTTTACAGAAGCCCAGCTGCCCTGCTCTTTGATCTTTTGGGCCATTTCATTGGCCTCCTTTTTCCTTACCGAGCTCATGATATGGTTACGGAAGCTATCGTTGAATAAACGCGGGCGGTCTTCAAACTTTACAATGCCTTTTCTCATCAATGAATACAAGGCCTTATCATTTTTTAGGTTCACAAAACCGTCCACAGCAATATCATAGACCAAAAACTTTTCACGTTGTTCCAGCGAGTTCCAAATAGAGTTATAATAACCAAAGGCCAGGCTATTCGCACTTATAATCAGCTGATTATCATCAATTTGATTACTTTTAAGAGACATCTCCAACACAGGCCGTGTCAATGTAGGCAGGAAATTACCACAGCCGAGCTCCTGGGTTAGCTTCTTCAGAGCTTCTTTTCTTTCCCAACCGGTAAGATTTAAATCAACTTCATTAAATGCACTGATCACCTTTTTCACATTGTTATTCAGCGGTTTTATAATCTCTGAAAATGATCCCAAAAGATATTTCCATGTGGCTCGCTGATGAATCAGTTCTTCCTGTTTTTCAGAGGTCTTTAACTGTGCATTATAGAAATCCAGAATCTGTTTAGGATAGATACTTGAAATGATAATTATTCTTTTTCTCTCATCAATAAGTTCTTTTAACAATTTGATTTTCAAACCATTAAGCAATAACGATTGATAACCATACTCAAAGTTCTTAATGATAAAAACATCATAATCTTTCCAATCGGTGGCTCCATCCCCTTTCATAAGCAGGTTGATATTCAGCACATCATCAACAGCTGCATCTTCCAACTTTAGAAGAGAAAGTTCAGCCCTCTTTTTTCCATTCACCAAATGGTCACAGAGCAGATGTTTACCTGCATAAGTCACGCCTATCAGTAATATATTTTTGGATCTGATATTAACATTTCTATTAGAATCAATATTCCTTTTAAGGTGCTGTAGCAGAGATATGCCAAATATGCGTTGCACAAAAAAGGTGATCAAAAAATGAAGGGCCAATAAAAGAGCACACCCCAAAATGATAAAGCCAAACGTCATCTGGCTGCTTGATCCTTTTAACGGATGAATGCCCGGTATGATGGACGTCATGTATAGATAGGTGCTATCTGAGAAGTCATTAGTAAAGTCTTTAGGCACTTTCATTTTATACCGGAACAGTAGCTCGTTACCGTTTTCCTTCCATTTCCAAGCCGCATTATCGGCACCTAGAAATACAAAAGGCTGTGTTTCAGCAGTTAAGCTGCCATATACTGGTCTATACTTAAACAGCATGGATCGGAACTTACTTTTCACGGCACCTGAATCCAGATCAGTCCAGCCGGCACCCCTGAAGCTATTGTCTTTGTTCACGAAATAGATGCCATTATTCACATAATCAAAGTTGCTGATTTCCTTAGCTTCCAGATTGAGTAGTTTATCATTGTAAGCATGTGCCATCTGCACCTGAGCATACTTCATCCAAATGATATCTTCAATTTGCCGAGCCTTTATGAAATAGTTAAAGGCTGGAAAAATAGAGGTAAATATGAGCCAGACAAAAAGGAAGTTGATATAGCAGTTTTGGTACCTACCCCACGGAATGTGCACCACTGCTCTTTCAATCCATTGTAATAAGCGATCCTTAAAAACCGTAACTACCCCAAGTGTAACTAGAAATATTAATTGAATAACAATGATCTTGATACTGTGCTCAGTGAAATAATTAATAAGAGCAATCACAATCAAAAGCAAGAATTTGGTAAAATGCTCACCTGGCACAAGTATCTGATACACAATACAATAGCCCCACACCATTAAAAGCATATTGCCCACAAAAACTGCGGATGGTTTAAGTCCACCTCCAAAGAAGGCAAAAGCCGCCAATATGAGCATAAAGAAAATAAAAATCAGCGTTATAAGAATATAGTCATGCTTTTTTGAAAGTCGTGGTTCCAGAAAATAAAAGCTAAAGAGTTTATACTTATGAGCGTTATATTGATTGTGCCTGAGAATGGTTATCACTGTGAATATGCCAGTAACAATAAAGGCAATAATGATAGCGATACTACCGAGACTAAGTATTTCTGATATGCGATATCTGAGGAACTCCACATCATACATGGTCACTACAAAAAGCGGCTTACTTTTCATGGGAATTATCCTCATCAGATAGTTTTTCCCTTGATAATTGATCAGATGCTCCGCTTCAATATTGCCTGTGATGGAAGCCTTTAACAACTGATGGTCACGAGTTTCTTCAAGAAAATACTCCAATGAACTGCGGCCCTTTTCGAAATGATGCCACACCAGACCATCCTGATCAATAATCATGAAACTATAGCCGGGAGCCAGGACGGCACTATGAACCGACGGTAGCTCCACACTAGCCACTAGCGGATATTCATGCTTATGATCAGGTGTTTCAAGCTCGTTTCTTCCGGGTAGTACAAAAACTGACTCTTCAGCGTTCTGTTCCAGTGAGATAACCGGGCGCACCACATAGTCATATGATTTACCATCAATTTCCCGATGCCAAAACTCTTTATTCTGATAAGCCTTAAAGTATTCACGGTGGCTGAGGTTAGAGTTTTTGGTAGTCACCTGCTGATTTAAAGGAAAATTCTCTACCTGATCAATCAATCCATCAGTCGGGTGAATATGAGAGATGTTTTTAAAAATACCAGTATACTTCTTACGAACAGTATCTATGGCTATAAACTGCTCATTGGAGTCATAGCTATCTAAAAGCGTAAGTTCGTTATCAATGTCCTTATCAAAATTGGTTTCTATCTTATTCGCCAGATCTGACAATGAGCCTGAAACACCAAAATAGTATTGATTGATGTAGTAGAAGCCATTTAAAAATAGCGTGACTATAATCGGTGCCCCCAGAACCACAGAAATACCCGCCAGTACCACATCACTTCTCTTCAACCTTTCTATTTCACTTATGAAAATTAGTTTAATCAGTGGGAAACCAAGAATGATAAGACACAACAAGGCGACTAGAATGAGTAGCACCCAAATATCCAGTCGTTTGGTGGCTGACTGAAAACTGTGTTGGTTAACCAGCCCTACCATCATCCAGGGTTGGGTTTCGTTCTTAAACTTTATGGTGAAGTGATGCTCAAAAGCATAATACATCTGCCCACGTACCTTCACCTCTTTTAGGTCGCCCAGAACCGAGAGTGCAGAATCGTTAGGGATAGTCTTGCCAATGGAAATTTGAGACTTAAAAGATTGATACTGAGGAGCATCATCTTTCACAATGATAAACTCGTCAAATATCTTTTTCCAGTATAAATTTTGTGCTGATGCCTCCACAGGGAAATTGGCCATAGGGCTCATTTCTGCCTGACGCTCTATTTTTGCGGTGTCTTTGTTATTCAGAAAAGGCTTGTAACCAGCTTTTACACTCCTTTCGTAATTACCCACCATTTTCTCCCATTTATCAGCCATGGAAGAGAGCCTGTGGAATCGGTAATCAATATAGGCCTCCTGCTCCTTTTGAATATGAAAATAGTAAACCGTACCCAGACCTATCAGTAACGACAGCAACACCACAGCAACCGCTGTAAATCTGCTTTTAGGTATAACCGCCAGCTTAGCCGATAGCGACTTCACCGAGGTTTCGGGTGTAGGTTTCATAGGTTAGGTCAGGTTGATTATATCACTAAATATAACTCTCATAAACGTTACCTGCGAAGAATTTTCCGAAGGTAAGCTGAGCTTTTAGCGCTTCTGCAGTGCTATTGGTATGAAGAGCACGCAAAGTAGTGAGCTGTTTTTTAAAATCCATGATTTCAATTTTTAGCTTTCCTTTACCAATAACCGCCTCATCTTCAAACACATCTATAAAAAGAGTGGTTGTATCCTTCCATACATCGAAACCCTTGTCATCGTGAATATCTTTAAAGCCTTTAAACTTATATTTTTTTCCTTCTGACGAGATCAAATCAGCGGTATAAAGCATTTTTTTATGGCCTGCATCATTATCATCGTCTACAAATAAGTTAAATATACCATTCACAGCCATCAATGGATCTGGTGATAGTTTTGGTGCCGTCATAGTGCCAATCATGGCAGCCTCATGGTTTTTATCTTTCACAAAGCCATATATATCATCTACCTGAATGGTGAGAGTAAACTCAAAGGATGAGCCTTGTTCTTTGCCTAATGAAAAGCCTTTATCATAACTCTCCTTTTCACCCAATAGAAAATAGCCTGTCATAGTTTCGGTAAACTGTACACCTGCCACTTTCTTCTCATCTTTAAACTGATCATCAGGAATGGCAGGAAATTCATAACTCAGCTGCTTTTGAGCTTCATCTACTATGATAGCCACATTTCTTTCAGATATACCACTAATGGTGAGCAGCGGATTGGTGCCAACAGAACGAGGTAATACTGATCCGTCCATCACATATAGGCCTTCATAGACGCCTGTTCCATGGTCACTATTAAAAACCTGGCCTTTGTGGTTTACCACACCCTTGCTGGCGTCATCTCCCATTACACAGCCACCTAATGGGTGCACTGTCATCAGGTCGAAGTTCATGAGTTTGCTCCAGGTGGGATTTTTCACATAATATCCGCCCAGGGCCTTGCTGACCTTGTTTACCTGATTGCTTATCTTTTCAAAAATCTTTTGCCTACCAACCTTCGGCCAATTGATCACTACCTCATTGTTATTGAGCTCCATAGATCCCATGGCATCATCGTTGGCCATGACCAGATACACTTGTGTGTGATTTACCGCTCCTTTGTAAACGCCGAACAGCATACTCATAAGCTCTCGCCACTTTTCCTTAATAAAGTCCTTAAAACCTCTGTCTGTGTCTTTGCCTGAAAGCCGAGAGAATGTTACCAGAGCTGGTGTCATCAGGTTTTTAATAGGGCTGGGTATAGAGCCCTCCTCTATGGTCATACCATCTTCCAGGCTAGAAGATTTGCGCGTATCAATTACACTCGTTATGCATGGACCAACATCATCTATTTCGGCACCACTGGTAGAGTCTGGCCGACCGATGCCATTGATTCTCACATCGTTATTATAGCCAAAAGCCAGAAAGTCTCCATTTCCGCTGAACCGCTTACCCACCATTTTGGATAAATTCAGACCTTTCTTCGCTGATCTGAGCAAAATCTCTGTGCTGCCTAATGCACCGGCTCCAAGTATTACCTTATCAGCAGACACATACATCAGAGGAGTATCAAACTTTTCTCTGCCGGTGTCATATGCCGTGATATGGACCAGCCACTTGCCATCTTTATATTCCAAATGATTCACTCCTAGTTCAGTGAATATTTCAGCACCATGATTATATGCATCAGGCAGATAGGTCATAGCCGTGGTGTTTTTACTACCCTCATTGCAACCTGTAACACAATCGCCACAGTTTTTACATCTGGGCTGATAAACCCCTACGTGGTTCTGCCCTGCTTTAAAGTTCACATTGATATCGAGTATTCTAAACTCACCATCCATGTGCTGGGCCGAGCTTCTCATGGCCTCCGTTTTAGATAATATCGGGTAGCCTTCCCTTCCTTCCGGATATGGATTGGGCCTAAGCATCTCCCGTGCTCTTTCTACACCATGATGAACCGCCAACAGATCATTTCTGATACCCTCAGGCCAGCATGGATCTTCAAATATTCTTGGGTCTGCCTCTATGGATACATTAGCATTAACCAGGCTGGTGCCGCCTAAACCGCAGCCTTTGAAAACAGAAATATCATCACCAATTACAAAATCATACAATCCATTTTGAGAACCTATCTGAAGCTTCTTTTTGTTAAACTGCATTTCTTTCTGTGCATCTTTATAGCTGTTAGGAAAAGTACCTGGTGTAAACTCCTTGCCTTTTTCCAGCAAACAAACTTGCATACCCGCTCGAGCTAACCTGGACGCCGCGATACTTCCCCCATAACCGGAACCAACTACAATTACCTCATAGTGAGGCTTTAGACTAGACAATGGTTTAGATAATCGTTTCATATTGCTTGAGGTTAGATGATTTAAATAGAATGATTAGATTGAGGTGAAATATCAAAAGGAGCTTCTATGAGCTGTATCTTAATCGGGCCACCTTCATACCGAGGTTGATCCTCAGTGCCCTTATTTTTCCAATTGGTTGGCACCTTCTTTACGCCCACGACATAAACTGTAGCAGAGTCTTTTGTGATTTTTATCCTCAAAAAATTCTTGTATCCCTCCCACCGGAAAGATGAAAATGCCTCCGTAGGATGATTTTTAATAATGAGCGTGCTTACTAACAGGTAGAGACCAAAAACAAACGCACTAGTAACACCAGACCCCAGGGTAAATAGAAAGCCGATGAGCAGCCTTACAAGGCCTGAAGCCTCCGTATCTAGATGGTTTGCCACAACGCATGCATATAAGCAGATAACCAGATAGAAGTGTAAGACTTGCACACACCCATGAATAAAGCCAATAATCAGATTGTATTGACCTTTACCTGTAAGTGTATCTGCGAAGAAAGTAAGCCCTAGCAGCAAGACCACGTTGAGTATAACTGCAGATGGATTATAAATAAGATTAGAACCTATAAGGCTACACATTTCACTGGCCGATTCGGCCATACCGAGATTCTGTATAAAGCTATTACCCTGCTCCTGACTAAAAGCCACTAAGAACCAGGTAGTAATGAGGTGAAGCACAGCAAACAGAGCCACCATATGCGGACTGTAAACAGGAAATGCAAGATTCCACCAGGCAAGCTTCTTTGACTGACTCTTAGAAGGAAAAGGCTCGCTGACTAATGATCTTTTTATTTGTCCGTCATCATAATTTTTCAGGAAATGGGTTGGATGTGTAAAGCTCCCTCCTCCACCTGCTGTAATCAGATGGCAGTCATGACTTTTTTCCTTACTTTCTTCCTTATAGTGAGAGTAGTGATGCATGTCACCTGTTAAAATGGCTGCCAATTGCACGTCATCTGGCTGCCGGCCGTAGTAGTTTTTATACTTACCCAGGATGATAGATTCGATAAAGAACTGCATTCTATGATCAGAGGTATTTTCCATGGACCAGGCTTTATAAACCCATGATGGTTCAGCTGTACAAAGGATAATCTTGTCACCCTTCTTCACATCATGCTGAGAGATATGGCAAAAGTATTTGAGCTGCGGCTCATCAATATCTGCATGAAGCTGAATATCAACGGCAAAAACCCAGTAATTATGAGGCAGTTTAAGAGCAAAATAGCTTCTCTTCTGTTGTGTCTTCCAATTTCCAATACTGCGTTCCTGGCAGAAAACCTTCATAAAATTGGTAAGACCGTCATACCAATCATGATTTCCAGGAATAGCGAAAAGTCTGGTATCTACATCATCCCGCCAGGGAAAAGCGGCGAAGTAAGGACCTTTCAATCGGTTATCATATTCGTGCTTTTCAGGAGTAGGATATACTTCATCCCCACCCATTATTAGCACTCGGCCACGTTTTGTCACAAAGTTGTGTACATGAAGTTCATCTTGAGCCAGAAGATGGGCCATGGTGTAAGTAGAGTTGAAACCATCCCCAAGGTCAGATATGTAGTCAAACCAAAATTCATCTTCTTTATGATCTGAAAAGTCGAATGGCTTTTCATCACTAGCCGAAGTGGCCTGGAATTCCCTTTTATCAGCAAAATTACCGAACACACCGGAGATAACGGTTTTCACCCCGGTGGCAGCAAGCTGCTTTAAGTCATACCAATTCACCATAGGCTTTTTAGAAAACTTCATATTTCTTGTAGTTGATTGATCATATTGAATTTAGTACTGAAGGAACCATGTGTGCCTTCGGCGGTAAGCACATTCATCCTAAAAGCATTTTTTAGGCGGCTACCAATGGACTGAGTCATCTTAATTGTGGACATTGATTGGGCCCCTGCCCCGATTTCTAACTCTGCCTCCTTAAATGACAGCCCGATCATAGCATCAAAAGCACCAGGAGCTTTCACTTTCATGATGACTTGTTTCCCTTCACCTTCAATTGTGAGACTGCCTTTAGAGATCAGATATCTTATACCGTTAACTTCTGCAATGGCTGTATTAGTTTGATAAAATGGATACTCCTCTTCACCTACTCGAAGACTGCCGAAGAGCTTTAAGAATAACTCACCGTCAATCTTAGATAACCGATAGTAGCAGAACACTTCACCCAGCTGAAGCTGACCTTTCCATTCAATCATTCCATTGAAACCAGCATGGATATTCAGGCGTGTACCTGGCTCCTTCATTTTGGTGGCCGATTCATCCATAGGAACTCCTTCAGCCTTCATCTCTTTTAGATAGTTCTTAGCATCAGCATAGCCCATGTTTATGAGGGAACGGGCATCTATTTTATTGAAAAAAAGATCCGGATCTAACGGTAATGGAAAGTCGGGCTTCAATACATGTAGCTTCACATCTAACTCAGGGGCAGATTTAATATGATCGAACTCCTGAAGCAAAGCACCACCGGCACTCATTTCAATCATATGAACATACTGATTGAAAGCACCATTGAGATAATGATGATTATTACCGATGGCCCATACCAGCCAAATTTCCTTCACTCCTTTCCTACTGGCATGCAGCACATTAGCATCTTTAACCCAGACTGCATCGATGTACCAGTCATCACCAATTTTTAAGGCAGGCATTAAAATGGGTAGCGAAACCCCAGCCAGTAGATGTTCTCTGGTAACCTGATCTTGTGCTATTGTCTCTACTGATTTCTTAGAGAAATTGCACACATTGAAATTATAGGAATATGGACTTTGTTTGATTTTATCAAAGTCAATGCCCATGTGTGGGAATACCTTATCTCTGATGTTATCGGCATCAGCATAGCCCTGCATCTTGAATGGCTTTAGATAATTTTTAAAAGCACGCAGTGAATTGAACCATTTAATATTAAGAGTTCTCCATCGTTCAGCAATATTTCGGCTATCTAAACCTGAGGCCAACATGGCAGTATTGAATATGCCTCCGCTTGTGCCGTCTACATGATTAAACTGATAGCCGGCTTCCGAAAGGGCCATAAGAATACCCGCCTGGTAAGCCACTCTCATTCCTCCTCCTGCCAGCACCAGGGCCCTATTGGCACTATGGTCCAGTAGATCATTCATGAACAATGTGAGATGGTATAAGGCGGCCTCTGGTATAGAAAAATATGACAACTACACCCAACAATTCGTAGCCTAAGAAAAACAAAAATAGATGCGATGGCGTGCCTTCGACTAAGATGGAGAAGAAACGAGCCAATACTCCTAAGAACATTATTCCCAGATAAAGGTGATTATATATTTTGTACTGAAATATTTCTTTAAAAAAGATTAGGGAAAAAATGCCATAACCTAACTCCAGGGCTCTTAAAAATCGGTATTGACTAACTAGATTAATCATCTGATAATCAGGTAGTTTATAGAGTTGTATATCGAATAAAAATCTATGATCGAAATACGGATTTACAAAAGCTCCCCAGAAGCCAGCTATCACTACCAGGCCCACATAAGTGAAGAACAGGATATAGCTTAAGGTCTTCATAATTTTTTATAGTAATAGAGAAAGAGAACACCAGAAAAGAGATCAAAAAGAGCTACACTTAGCGCCAGCATGGAGAAAATGCCCAGGAAAATCCCTAGTCCAACCCCTACAAAGGCTCCTATCTTTTGCAATGCAGCCCATAGAACAGCTGGTTTTCCAGGCTCTGTGCTATAAATAGTGTGCAACATTAATCCCCCAAACAAAAACATGAACATGCCCACTATTCTAAAGAAATGCTCAGAGGTAGCAGTTTTATCAGCCTCTATCATATTCATAATTACATCGGGAGCCACCATTTGAAAGAGGCCAGAAGCTAATGTTGCCACTGAAATCATGACAATAATTAAGTTGAGCCATTTATTTATCAGTGCCATAATTTTAAATCTGTCCTTAGGTAATAAATCATTATTGTTATCCACTGCAAAGTCCATATACTTACACGTATAGTATTGAGTGTCATCCATTTATCTAATGTGATCTTAAGTTCGTTTGGATCAGTGATGTGAGAGGCCATTTTTTCATTATACTCAAATATGAATTGTGTAGTGAGCAAGGTGGCCAGTATTACCAACAGTAAAATGATTATAGGATACCATTTCACCGTTGTTCTCCATTCTGAAATGATCCAAACCACACAACATACCATCATCACCATTGTCATGTAAGTAAAAAACTCGGTAGCAGCTTCTACCTGAGGCACAAATTGATTATAGTAATTAGCTGTGGTAAGCTGTGGCGCAATGGGAAACGAAAACAAGATTAAAGACCAGCCTGTACCAAAATACATGCTTACACAAGCAGCCAATAAGGTTCTATTAAGGGCATATACCGTTTTCATATGCCATACTTTTGATAATCAGTAACAGAAGGTGCCTCCAGCCAATCTTCATTTAAGCCTAGTTCGTAAACACTCTCAAAACCCTCGGTCATTTTTTCAGGTGGAGTATCATAAGTCATGAACCAGCAGTCGAAATGATCATCTAATATGCCTGAAGCCTTAGGCATATACATGGTAAAGAAAGGATCAGGATTAATATCCAGATTCTTCAGGTATGATACATTGGGATGATCTCCAATATATAATCGGCCTTTGGCTTTGCTAAATAAATTGATGCCAGCCTTGCTTTGGAAATAGATATAAGAAGCCATAAGCATGTTTCTGTACCTGCAATAGTTAGTGGTACCAATCTTGAGCTTCAATGATGGATTCTTAGGTTTCTCAATCTCTATTCTAAAGGCAAACTGACCATCTTTTTCGTACTGGCTGCTCACCGTAGTAGCTTCATCTTTAAAGTCTAGATTAGCCTGGTGCTTAGGCATGCCCCAAATGCCCTTCCCGCCTTTAACCGATACCTCAGAGCTTACTGGTAGGTCTAGGATATACTGCCCCGTACCATAGGTTTTCATCATCATAGCATTAAGGAATTTAGGAGCAGGCTTACTACCATGGGTACACCCTATGGCTATGCTGTATTCAATATATTTACCTATGCTGGTTTTGAGATAATTAATTACCGTTATGAGCAGCACCGCCTTTCCATTAGGCAACTTCAAGGCATGCACCTCATTTCCTGGAAGCAAAGCATTGGCCTTTTCCCAGTCACAGGAAAAGCCTGCCATTAGTGCGGGTGAATCCTGAGCAAAGATGGGCATGGTGTAAGGAATGCCATCTACCAGGGCATATCTGTTCTTATATTTCTTTATTCTTTTAGGAGGCATAACTAGTTGGCGTTAAGTTCTTTAAACATAAGTGGGAAGACATCTTTGTGAGCATTTTGTCCGAAGAAGATATCCAGGTGGCTATATTCATCCAACACATATAGGCTGTGTTTTCCGGGAGCTATTTTGTTGAGGTAATTATAGGTATTCACCTGACTATCAGATGAAAAGCATTTATTCTTAGCTCCTGCAAATAGAATGATCCGAGCATCTGTTTTCCATTGATGTGGAGCATATGTATTTTCCTTCTCAGTATTAGACACCAGATGACCTGCTCGCAAGCAACGCTTCATATGGTGAAAGAAAGAGAGCGGCACCGCAGCGAATTCGTTTTGTATCCATTGCTTCGTTTCCGGGTTTAGATTCTCCAACTCCCAGAGTGCCGGCCAGCCTGAGCCGTAAACAAAGCTGACGAACTTACCTACCAGCGTATCATCCTCTTTGTGAGATGTCTTCACAATGAATCTTAAGACTTTGGATTTTAGATTAGGTGCATACTTGCCCCACTGTGGGTTTAGGTAAGTGAAAAGTAAACTAACCAAAGGCACGTATACCTTCATTTTAAACTCCGAATATGAGGGCACCACGGGATGAAGTGATACAGCGTTACTCACTATTACTTTCACTTCAGGTATAAGACCCAATACCGCCGATATCATAAAACTAGTACTGCCCTGGCAGTGGATGATCGCTTTTACTTCCGGGCTGCCAGTAAGCTCAATAACCTTCCGCACTGCTGCAGGATGATCATTGATAGCTGCCTGATCCAGGTCCCATTCGTTAGCAGGAAAGTCTATACTGGCCCTCCAGTTTTCCAGCCATACGTCATAGCCCTCTGCCAGGGCATACTGAATGATGTTAGTGGTTGTTGGCGAATTGAATATGTTGGCCCTAACCCCGGCACCATGCACTAAAAGCAACGGTCCTTTATTAGGCGTTTTATCAGAAATGGCATGAAGTAAGTTACATTCCATGCCATCATAAGAGGTGAAGGGATGCGTTTCAAACCTCATGTGGTGTCAGGTTAGGTGTAAAAGTCTTTTCTAATTAATTACATGAAATTAATAGGTTGAAATTTGATATAACAGGGTGTTTTTCCCCATTTCAGCTACTGAGAGTCATTTTTAAAGGCATTTTTAAAGACGGAAGAGTCTACCAGATGAGTAAAAGCTTTCGGATTTTCCTCCAGGTCAATAACATAGCCAACCTTTTTACCCCCCACATCATTGATCCATTCGTATTCCTTGGAGCCGATGAGTGTTTCAAGCCTGGTTGAATCATTAATGAAAGC
Source organism: Fulvivirga ligni (assembly GCF_021389935.1). Taxonomy (NCBI): domain Bacteria; kingdom Pseudomonadati; phylum Bacteroidota; class Cytophagia; order Cytophagales; family Fulvivirgaceae; genus Fulvivirga; species Fulvivirga ligni. Next base: position 3,728,828 of record NZ_CP089979.1, on the reverse strand, counting down.
AGGATTATACCCATAAAAGAGCTTACTATGGTCTTTAATGTAACTGTAAGCACTATCACCTTCTGACCAACGGCAATGACTTCTCAAGGTAGTATCAGTGATATGGTTATAAAACTGAGCATACTTAACCAACCTCACAGAATCACTTTTCTGGTCATATATACCGTCTTTCGTAATTTCATACTGCATAGCTAGTCTGGCCGACCAGGCAGCGTAGGTCTCATTGCCTATTTCTATTTTCTTTACTGTATCCTTCTCAATTAAGCTTAGGAACTTCAACTTAGCCTTTATTAGGTCTTTACTTTCTACGCCTGATATCTGTTGTTTCTGAATCAGATGATTCATAAGTATCAACTCTTCCCCATTAATGACAGAATCTTCCAAAATATGGGCGGCGGTATAATCCAGCTCATTATCGTAGAACTCCACACTTTGCACAGGTTCGTCTAGTAAAAGAGAGAAAAAGGTTTGTAAAGAGGATCTGGCATTATCCATGGCTTTGGTCAGAATCTCCCTGTCATTAGCTTTTCGAATAAGCTCATCCAGGCAGCGCTGTTTTACTATCTGCACTACTTTATAATCCCTCTTTACTTTGCGTTCCACAATTAAGAACTCAAAGCCTTCTACACCTTGCTCTGGAATAAACCATGGGTTAATGGTAGCCGAAATGATTTGAGGCTGAAGGCCAACGATATACAATCTACCACTACTTGAATTATACCTAAAATTGTCATTACTAAAACTGCCGAAATCAAAGCCTGCTTTTACCCAGCCTCGTCCCAGCATTACCAGATTAGAGTTTCTGCTTCTTTTGGCGGTTTCATCCTTCAAATCAGATTGGTATTTATCAAATAAGGTCTTCATAAAACCTTTTTCTCTAATGGAGTTGAAAGCCTCTTCATTCTTGTCGGTAATAAGATCCTTAATGAGATTTCTATGCTGTCTGTCTTTGATATTTTTTTCCAGGCGCCTTGATGTATAATTTTTATCTTGCAGCTTCACATAGATGTAAGTTATATACATGCCATAATGTGTGGAAGTGAGGTATTCTGCACCCATAAATTTCTCAAACTCCTCAAAGGCATTTTTTCTCTTAAATTCCTTATTATCATAGGCTTGCCTTAATAATTTAATGGCATTAATAAAATCATTATTGACCTCAGTCATTTCTGTACTCAGCTCTTTTATTGCCGTGGTGTCCAGCTCATTTAACTCATGAGCATAAGAGCTCACCACCTCTCCATAATACTCAGCTGTAATTAGCTGCCCTATATCTTTGATGCTCTGCACATCTACAGGCGTATCTTTGAGCTTTAGCTTTGTAGCTACAAAGAGATTAAATGGGTCAAAATAGGCAAAAACAACCACTGCCACCACCACCACTATGGCCTGAAATATGAAAGGAATAGCATTTAGAATCTTAGTAAAAAACATTACTCTTCTCCCTCCATATTTATGGGTTGAAATAGTTGTTCGGTAGGCGTAAACTTGATGAAAATAGCCTCATAACCCAGGTTTTTCAATAGTCCCTGAAACATGATTCGAGTTTTATTTTGGGTAGCCTCAATAATACCGGTGTACTGCAGCTGATTACGAATATCCAGCTCGGCCTGCCTATAAAACTCTTCATAGTCCAGCACATCAAATCGGTTTACCCAAGAGTCTTTTAGTATGGTGCTGTCAATGTCGAACTTTTGAAATGGATAAGAAAAGTCCAGCACTTCTACTGGTGGAAGCTGAATAGAAATCTCTTTCCCTTCAATTCTTATATCATCTCGAGACAGCTTATTCAAGTCAATACCGGTTTTCACTGTGGCCTCTGTATAGGCCACAAAGTTAGCTTCACTCACTTTAATTAAGCCTAGAAGCTTTTTGCTCTTGGAGCCGACTACCGTTTTATCTATTACTGTTTCAGTAGTCGCGAGCTTAGCCGCAGCCTGTATTTTACTGATCACCAGTGACCTCTTATCCTGTTTACAACTCAAGAAGTTAAGGCAAATGAATGCTAATATGATAATGACAACCCTCATATCAACCAATGGCTCCCTCTTTATCAAAATCTGTTCTATCTTCCATTGGAGCGGTCTCAGATGCCATCATTTCCTGATGAAGATTATCCTTTAATTTACTGGCCCCCTCAGTAGCCGGACTCACTGGCGGAGGGCTTACTGCAGGTGTATTGGAAGAATTATTGGCAGTAGGATTTCGGACCGTATTGGAGCCATAATTAAGATATTGTAGTGATTTGTTGCCGAAGTAAAAGGCAATCATCATTAAAAAGGCCGTCTTGAAAAACTCAAAAACATCAATGAACAGCACGTTAATGGGTTTAGTATCTTCCATGCCCAAAGCTGCTATGAGCATACTTAAAGCGCCGATGGCCAGGGTTAAAGCCAAAGTACCCCGCACTGTACCCTCTGGAAGACCAAGAGTTTGTGCTTTGTGTGGGTTTTCATCAATTTCCTCTACCTCTATTCCCTGCTCTTTCTGAGCCCTTATTCTGGCCCAGTCTTCATTGGTAAGACCAAAATTGATGTTATAATGATAAATGGCCCAGGCGTAATATCCAATGACCACCCCAAGCCACAGCAAAATGAGATCTATGGCAACTACACTAAAAATGTCTATATCATAATCGGTAGCTGACTTCTTATGCTTGAATACGGTAACGTACAGCATTAAACCAATCAGTATGAGTTCCACCATGCCAATGGCAAAGCCAAAAAGAAGATTAAGCCATCCAATAGTCTTTCGGGCTTCTTTTACGGTAATATCGTTATGAATTGAGTTCATATAATTATGCGTTAGACTGGGCAAACCATTTCTCATCTCTAATCACCATCCGCACTGGTATTCCCTTTTCAATAGTTGATTTTAGGTATAGGTATAATCTTTTAAAAGTTTCTCTGGAATTGGATAAATAGGTTCTTTGGGTCGAAACATTCAGGCTATCAGAGACCAATATGCAACCGCTGGTATCCTTATGAGTGCCGCCGTTGTGCAGATAAATTCCGGAATAATTCGGCACGTTTTTCACTTCTAAATGGTATTTGAACCACTCTGGAAATCGCTGCCGGTATTTTAAAGTAAGGTTGGTTTCATTTTTATTAAAGTCCACCTGATAAGTTCCCGCTGGAATACGGGTCTGATCTGCAATCTTTTGCTCATGAAAAGTATCTTCCAGTGTATAGCAATAATACTGCTGGTTGAGATAGAGCAATCCAATGGTTGTCTCCTGATCATCAGCATAGCGCAGCACAGTGATGGTGAGCCCGTCGAATGAGTCTTCACTTGTATTCTGAACAATCTTACCATCATTATCTTTCTTAGCATTAACCGGCTCATCCCCTACCTTTAACAGCCTGGAAATAAACGCTTTACCCACTCCTATCAAACCAATCAACCATAGCCAAATATCTTCCAGCACACCTGGATTCTTCAGAAAATAAAGAACAGCTACGGCAAGTAAAGCTATGGTAATAAGTAAGCCAAGTTTCTTCATTACCTTCTATTCGCTAAAGTCAATGAAATCTTTACTTACCCATCCTTCAATGGATGTTCTTACTTTATACCAGCCGCCTTGCTCCTCTAAAACCTGCACCTCGGTATTTCGCTTCAAAGGCTGGGCGACTTTCTCGAAATTCACTCCTGCACCTGATCTAATATTTAATAAACTGGCATTCACTTTCCCAACATCAAGGTGATCAGATCTATCATTTAAAACCGTGTTTCTCAGATGAAGCATGTCAAACGCGGGACCTGGATCTTGCTTACGTGCCGGGGCTATTTCATCGTGTCCCAGTATTTCCTTTATATCATAGGTCTCTTTAAGCAATTCGCAAATAGCTGTAACTGTAGCCACCTGCTTATCTGTATATTTTTGCCAGTATTGATAATGAACGTTGGGATTAAAATGTCTAAGGTTCATCACTTCATCCTCTGTGTAGGTCTGCTGCAGCTCCTGTCTACCGTAGGTTCCATCTGACATCTTCTGAAGCCAGCCCACATTATCTATCTCTATACCAATGGCATAGCTGTTATAGCCTTTCCTTCCATTATATTCACTATCACCAGCATGCCAGGTTCTGAAGTTGAACTTAGCGAGCTGTACTACCTCTCCATTCTTACCTACCACCAAATGCGCTGAGGCATTACCCCTGGCTTTTCTGGTGGTAAGCGCCTTCACGGCTAAAGGCAGCGAGGTCATAGCGGTGTAGTGTACAATAACCGAATCAGCAAGCCCGGTAGCTGTTCTGAAAGGTCCATTGTAAAAGTTAGGTGTCTGTTGGAAGGAAACTTGATCTCCAATTAGGGCATGGTTTTCAATTTTCATAGTTAATCAGTTATAGGATGATGTTTAATAACCCACTACTCGCTTGGTGAAGGAATTAGAGAATATTCTGTTCGGGTTAAACCTTTTGATGATTTCCAAAAATTTGTCATACTCAGGATACAGCTGTTTGGTATCATTTACGTCCATCTGGAAGTTGAGCTTTCCCCAATGTAGCCGCGCGCCTCTGGCAAGGGCAAATTTTTGAATCTTGTTCAGCAGCACTTCTCTGCCATAAATATGTTTGAGTACTGGCGTATCTATATAGCAAACATCATAACCGTACTCAGGGGTAATGAGAGCCGATGATGACTTCACAAATCTTAAGCCCAAAGGCGATGTAATATGAACCTGAAACTCTTTATGTAACCAGGCAAGATACATAATGAGCTCGTCAATAAAGTTTAGATACTCACCATGCCTATCCATTTTTACTACCAACTCACAGTCATACGCGCGTTCCTTAATATAGTCAAGGCCCTGGTACATTACCTTATGGCCTTTATTAATGTAATCTTCATCTCTCTGAGACTTAATGGCACTATTAACAAATCGCGGCACAAAGCCAGGAAACTTATTAATGCGCCATATCATGATATAGAGAAAGTAAGGGAATATGCTGGCCAGCACATAAGAAACTGAGCGGGTCATTCTTTTAATATTATCCCAAAACTTATGCTCCAGAAGCTGCATGAGAAGGCTTTTGTCCGTATGCTCATATCGCTCATGAGTTAATGTGAGAGCCAGATTATCCTCATTATTTACTTTGTAAGGATTAATCTGCACCAGCACACTCTGAAAGCCATTAAAAATTTCTCTGGATTTAAGTTTTGGTTTTAGATCGGACCAGGTGGTCACTTTGCGGCATTCGCTGAGGTAATACATGGGCTCTACTTCCATAACATAAGAATAGATCAGGCCCATCATGCCAAAGCAAACCACCGCAGCATTGAATACATCATCATCTTGAATAAGATCCGGACCAGCGCAAGTGGCAGGATCATTTAGCGGTCTGCTAGCAGGTTCTATTCTATAAGCTTTAGCTTTAGAGCTGTCATTAAGGTCTTGAGTTACCAAAACCATAGACCTTACCATTTTAGACATTCCGCCAAGTAAATGAGAGCTACCATGAGTACCAGTAGAAATGGCTCCTGCAATGCTTTGGTGATCAATACCGCCCATGGTGGGTATGCACAGGTTGAGAGACTCTAACTTTTCATTTAAGCGACGAAGTTTTATACCGCCCTGTACCTCGATGAAATTGTTATTACCTGCATAGGGATACTGTTCTATTTTTCCCAGCTTATCGGTACTTACCAAAAGCCCTTCTGATTTAGGGGCTGATGAAAAAGAATGACCAGACCCCACCGCCTTTACTGGTAGATTATCATCTATGCCTTTCTGAACAATTGCTATGAGTTCGTCCAAGCTGGAGGGCTCCAGCAACATAAGTGGTTCTACTTTTAAGGTTTTGGTACTATTTTGCCATACAGGTCTGCCAAAGAAACTTTTCTTGTTCTTTATATGCTTTTGTGACATGGTTAAGATTGATAGTTAACTAATCGTCAGTACCGAAGATGCACTGCCCTTGCCACCCATTAAGTCTTAAACAAGATACAACTATTATTCGGTATTCACGAAATATTCAATAGGGGTATTTTTCCGGTTTTTTCATGATAATAAATTCAGATTAAGCTTTCAATAACCATATGAAACGAAGGTATAGTTGTAATTATCTAATTCGTTTATTAGCTTTACGCAATCGATTGCGTGATATGCAATTATATTGAACCTAAACCTACACATATGAAACTTCTCTACTACCTTACTGATAGTTGACTTTCAATGTCTTACATCAGCAGCTAATACACTTTCTGTGTCTTTAATTAAGCAGCTCATGTAATTTCTGTTCTCTTCTACGCCGACTATGCACTGAGATAAGAGATAAAACTGCTTCTAGCTCCCTCTGAATAATTGGTGTGCCTGGCATAGCCATGTTCATCCATACCAGTTGTTATCACACCTCTTGTATTTTTTTCTGATACAAGCAGGTGGTACCGCATACTATTTACTAATTCTTAAAATTCAATTCTCATGAAAATTTATTATCAAAAACTGATGCTGTTTCTCAGCATGTTTTTAAGCCTGATATTTATCAGCAATTTGCTTGTAATGGGCCAAACCATTTGTGGCAACCAAACCGGCAGCAATGGTGGCTATTACTACACTCATTGGTCTGACGGTGGCGGGTCTGCCTGCATGACACTCGGCTCTGGAGGTAATTACAGTTACTCCTGGACCAATACCGGTAATTTTGTAGGTGGAAAAGGCTGGAGCACAGGTTCTTCCACCCGAGTAGTTGGCTATAATGCTGGTAGCTACTCTCCTAGCGGCAACAGCTACTTAACGCTTTATGGATGGACTAGAAGCCCATTAATAGAATATTATGTAGTAGAAAGCTGGGGCAGCTGGCGTCCTCCTGGTGCTACCGCTGTAGGCACTGTAACCTCAGATGGCGGTACCTATGACATCTACAGAACTCAAAGAGTAAACCAACCTTCTATTGATGGAACGGCCACCTTCTACCAATACTGGAGCGTGAGACGATCAAAGGTTTCCACCGGCAGTAACCACACCATCACCTTTGCCAACCATGTGAATGCGTGGGCTGCGCGAGGTTGGAACCTAGGTAATCATAGTTACCAGGTCATGGCCACAGAAGGATATCAGAGCAGTGGCAGCTCTAATGTAACGGTATGGTCTAATGGAAACTCCGGTGGCGGTGGCAATAACGGCGGAGGCGGTGGAGGATCCAACTCCATTGTAGTGAGAGCCCGCGGCACCAACGGCAGCGAACACATCAACCTGAGGGTGAATAACCAAACCATAGCCAGCTGGACGCTTGGTACCAGCATGGCCAACTATACAGCCACTACCAGCAGCACTGGGGGTATCATTGTACAGTTTGATAATGATGCCAGTGGTAGAGATGTGCAGGTGGATTATATCCAGGTGAATGGTTCTACCAGACAGGCGGAAAGTCAATCTTACAATACAGGAGTATATCAAAACGGTTCTTGTGGTGGCTCTAACAGTGAATGGCTGCATTGCAATGGATCAATTGGTTTCGGTGATGTATCCAGTGGTGGCCGAATAGCCAGCGATTTCTTTGAAGAGGATCAGGAAGGGTTTCAACTTTTTCCTAATCCCGTTACTACAGGTACGCTCACTATTCAGCTTGGTGAACTCTCAGGCATTAGGCAGGTATCAGTAACTGATATTTATGGCAAAACCTGGAAGCAGGTTCCCATTTCAAAACAAGCTGACTTAGAATTAGATATGAATATACCAGCCGGAGTCTACTTGGTAGTATTGGAGGGTGATAGTGAAAGAAAAGTCAGAAAGATAAGTGTGCAATAAATAAAAAAATAGGCTGCATTTACGTGCAGCCTATGCTTTAATATTTACAAACCTTCTGATTAATGCTTTTCCAACCATTCTAACCTTCTCTGATCAGGGAGGTGCTTTACCTGAAACTCTTCAAACTTTGCTTTAAAGCCATCGCCATCTGGACTTGCCGCCATTAAACCCACTTTTACCGGCGTATTATCTTGCAGGTAGGCATTCCTCATCATAGTGTACGTTTTGTCATCAAATGAATAGAAAATTTCCACAGCATCTAATCTCCTCACTGCCTTTACCCAAACGAATTTTGGTTTTTTATCCATTTCTATAACACTCCAATCACTGGTTTTATGCGTCACTACTGTACTTAAGTTGTACTTACCATCTACATACTCAATACCAAACTTTATATAGTTTTCATGATCAATACGAAGCATCAGCCCCATCTGATCAAAACGAGATTTATATTCACCGGTAATCTTCACCTTCACTTCAAATTCACCACCGTAAGTGCTGTAATAAAACGGAGCATCGTCCACAGTAAATCCATAATGAGATATACGCCAATAATCACTTTGAGGGGTAACTGACATCAAGAGTGCATTATCCTTTATTTCCCACTCCTCAGGTTCGTTAAACCAAGTCATTTTTTCTAACCGTTGTGCCATAGCATATTGGGATAAATTAGTCATCAAAGCCAGACCTAGAATTAGAGCTAGTTTTCTCATAGTATTATTTGTTGATTAATGAATGTATAACCGACCAATTGATTTAAGCTAAGAAGGTCTGTTACTCTTTTAAATGATATATTCGCAAAGCTAATGTCACACAAAAAAGATTTCAATAGTTATTAATAACCATACTTGTGAATATTAAAGCAAAACTGGATAAGGCTCTTTTAAGTCAAAATTTCAATCCTTCAAATCAACCCTCTATTTCATCCAGGTATCAAGCTATAGCTAAAATGTATTCTGAGGTTGAAAATGCCATTTCTGTGCTTTCCGACCTGAAGACTAAAAAGAGTACGATATATTATGGAGGACTCTATTCCATGCTTTCCGAAAAAAGCAGCTCTCAACCACATGAGATTTCTTCCATCTGGGAAGATGAAATACTCGATAAGATGCACCCTGATGATCTCAAGAAAAAGCAAGCTCTGGAGTATTATTTCTTTTATTATCTCAAGGATTTGCCTATAGATGAATGGACAGATTATTATACCGCCATTAATATTAGAATTCGAAGTAAATCAGGTGAATACATCAAAATATTGCATCGGATGTTTTATGCAACTGAGGGTGACAGCGTGAGATTAGCCCTTTGTATTTATAATGTATCCGGCAAGAGTATGAATACACTGATTCATGAGAAAGGGCTAATAATTAATTCTATTAATGGCTCAACCCTGCATTGTAATGATTTTAACTACCAGGATATACTTTCATCACGAGAAAAGGAAGTACTTTTATTAATTGCACATGGAAAAATGAGTAAGGAAATAGCTGAATCATTGAACATTAGCCCCAATACTGTAAATAGACATCGGCAAAATATCTTGCAAAAACTAAGGGTTAAAAATTCGATTGAAGCGTATAGACTGGCTAAGGTGCTGGAGTTAATTTGAAAACAGGGAAATTTTAATTTCCTTATAGCCTTAGAATAACTAATTTACCAAGCAACATCGCTACTTTTAACCAGTAAACCATTCTTAACCTAATGAGATACCTTCCTCTACTCCTATTGATACTACTTTTCTCCTGCAGCACCGAAGAAGATAAGTATCCAGACATGGCTGTTTTTAGTCCTGATATGGAAGGAAAATTTACTTTTAAAGAGATAGAGCCAGTTCCTACTTATTATAGAGATACCGATAAATACGTTTTTTTTCTCACCAATAATTCCATAGCCGATGCCAGAGTATTGATTTATAACAAGGCTTCGAAAAAGCTTATAAAAACATTAGCTCTGCCAAACAACCAAATCAGGATTGATACCTCTGGTTCTATTTATGGGTATGATGAAAAACAGGGAAAGACCTTCAAATATGTATCACCAGCATTCAAATTGACATATTTAGAAACAGTGTCATTGGAATATGTTAGCGATGCCAATATGGAGAAAAAATATGCCTCCGAAATAAAAAATCAACAATTAAAGGGTGATGCTTTATATGATTTCCTTGAAGATAAAAGATATGAAATTCTTGAGGAAGATGTTATCAATGGATTACGCTGCATTACTGAACTAGATAAGAGTAATACGGCTATTGCTCATTATAAAAACAAGGAAATCTATTTAGAGCAGAGCAACTATTTATATCGAGGTACCATTATCAAATCAAAGCTAAATGGAGTTACGGACTGTATGCCGAGCAATTACGAACTAGACAAGAAGTCCTATTTCTCAGCCAGTCCTTTAGATCAGTTTGATTACGTAACTTTAGACTACAATTTCAAAGGCAGTAATCATTATGTAATGTCCGTAAATTCTGAAAACCTTTATTATTACGAGCTAAAATTAAACAAGCAGAGCACAAAATTTAAATTTCCTCTTGTCATCAATAACGTTGTAAACTTAGAGGACAAAGTGATTTTTGAGGTGGCTAATAAGTATTATGAGGTTTCCGTGATGGAATAATGTTTACATTTCCATATTTAATCCAGCAAAATCATATTAAAAATTAAAATATATTAATTTTTAACTAAATTCATCTTTCCGATTAATCCTCAAACACAAAATTCTTAAATCAGATTGAGAGTAGAGCAACTTACGTTTACTCGATTTTTAGCAGCCATATTCATTGTTATCTTTCATTTTGGAGAAAACATAGATTTTTTTCATAATCGCTACACATCATTTCTCTTTGAGAATGCTTATGTATTTGTGAGCTATTTCTTTGTGCTTTCAGGCTTTGTAATGGTAGTGGCTTATGGAAATAAATCAGAGATCAAATTCTTCTCATTTCTTAAAAAAAGGCTTGCTAGAATTTACCCGGTATACCTGCTGGCCATTTTTCTACATCTGCTCATCTACCTTTTTCAATGGACAGATACCTCATCAATGGTATTAAACCTGCTTATGCTACAAAGCTGGGTGCCGGAAAAAGCCTTTGCTATCAACTTTCCTGCCTGGTCTATTTCTGTGGAGTTCTTCTTTTATTTCATTTTCCCCTTCCTTGTTAATTTTATTTATTCCAAAGTGGAGATCAAATGGTTAACCGTGGGTATCTGTATTTATTGGGCTATGAGTCAAATCATATTTTACTTAATTGAATCCGAATATTTGCACATACCTATCTATAGTACTACAGATCTTTACTACTTCCCGGTGGTCCATCTTAATGAGTTTCTGATAGGCAACCTGATGGGATACTTTTTTATACAGAATCGACTAACACATTCAAAAGGCTATCATTTCCAAATCATGCTTCTGCTAACAGCGCTATTAGTCATCTTACGATTTCCGATGGGACTTACGCTACACACAGGATTGCTGGCTATCATTCTTGGCCTTTTGATATTATTCTTAGCTCTCTCTAATAGCCAATGGACAGACTGGCTAACTCATCCTGCTTTAGTCTTTTTGGGTAAAATCAGTTATAGTTTATATATCCTGCAACTACCTGTATGGTTTATTTTTTCTGACCACAGATTAAAAAAATACTTCGGATTATATGACATGGAGATAGCAACTGCTTTTATAATCAGGCTAACAGCCCTCCTATTGACGGCTGCACTAACCTATTTAATATTCGAATCACCCATTAGGAAATTGATCAGGAAGCTATGAAAACTCTTTGGATCAAGAATTTTAAAACACATGTCTAAAATTGGCAATACTTCAGTCTCCATAAACAAAAAAAGCTGCACTCTCATGCAGCCCTTTCATCAAACTTCCCAATTATATTTTTATAACACAGGCTTCACTACGAAGAAGTTGCCGTTTCCTCCGCCTTCACCTTCTACTACTCCTCTTACTTCAGCATCTGTAGTAAAGTAATATAGTGGCAGACCTTTGTAAGTAAGCTGATAGCCAAGATCATCGCCTCTTAAGAATGTATCAAAGTCACTAGCTGATAGTGTTGAAGGAATGATTAAAGTTCCTGCCGGGTTAAATGGAGGCCATGCATTAGCACATCCGCCAGAGCAGTTGCTGGTGTTTTCTTCATCATTAACAAAGTCATATAAAGTGAGTCCGTCACCATCTACTAAATAAGTAACAGCGTCTTCACCATCTTTTACTGATTGTTTTCCTAGCATGATTGAATAATCTGGCTTAGCTATGTAGAATACGCCACCACGGCCATCACCTGCTATGCTGGCACTTGTTTCCAGAACTCCATCATTATCCGGAGCAAAATAGTATAGAGGCCATCCTTTATAAGCTAGTTGCTTCTCTCCACCATCTCTGGTAATCATGCTGAAATCAGCCATGCTTAAAGAAGTGCCAAGCTCAAGATCGTCAATACTTCCTGTTACTGGAGGCCATGCATCTGCGCAACCACCATTACAGTTACTTGCACCTGAAATGTCACCAGCAAAGAAATAAATAGTCTCATTCTTCTGGTTTACCATAATGTTTCCAAAGGCTGAGTCATTGATCACTTTAACATTAAACTTAAGATCTGGCTCATCACCCTCGTCATCCTGACAGCTCATGACACTAATGGCTACGAAAGCCAAAAACATAATACCTAAATGCTTAAAATACTTGTTCATTTGTAAATGGTTTTAATAAATTTTGTTTGTATGAAATGATAATCTGCTTTTGCAGCACTGAAGAGTTGTAGAAAGTAAAAACTTATTCCAGTGCTTTATCAGGTGACTATTTTTGAAATAAAATGATCTTAAGGTTCAATAATCACTTTATTCTCAAATACCTGATTATCAATCTAATATATACCATTAATTCAGATCAATCGCACATATATGAATCATCCACAGGTTAATTTCATTGATACAAAGGTAAGATGACATTAGGCCCTCTTGATAGCACAATTCCGCCCAAAATGCTTAAATATCCGACATAATATCTAGCACAAATCAGACATGATATCACTTTTCCGACATGTAAACATTAAAAAAGGCATTCCCCGAAGAGAACACCTTTTAAACCATACAAAATGAATGGTATGGGAACTATGCTATGAAATGGAAACTATTCTTCTTTTAGCATGCGACGCAGTATTTTTCCTACGTTTGACTTAGGCAATGTATCTCTAAACTCAATATGTTTAGGTACTTTATATGCAGTAAGATTCTTTCTACAATGTTCCAGGATCTCCTCTTTTGTGAGAGACGCATCACTTTTAACCACAAATATTTTCACCGCTTCAGTAGACTTTTCATCGTGCACACCTATGGCTGCCACCTCTGCTACTTTTGCATGTTGAGATACAATATTCTCAATTTCATTAGGGTAAACGTTAAACCCTGAAACCAAAATCATCTCCTTTTTTCTATCTACAATTCTGAAAAAACCATCCTCATCTTTCACTCCTATGTCACCGGTTTTGAACCATCCGTCACCAGTAAAAACCTTAGAAGTTTCGTCGGGTCTGTTAAAATATTCATGCATTACCTGAGGTCCTTTGGCATATATTTCACCAGGAGTGCCATCTACCACTTCCTGCTCATTATCATCTGCTATTTTTAATGACGTGCTTGGCAATGGAATACCGATTGTTCCGATTCGTTCTTTACCATCTACCAGCACATTAAAAGTAAGTATGGGTGAAGTTTCAGTAAGACCGTAACCTTCAGAAATTGGCACATTGGTCACTTTCTTCCACCTCTCTGCCGTAACGGTCTGCACAGCCATACCACCAGAGCCGCACAACTTTAGGTTTGAAAAGTCAACCTTATGGAAATCAGGTTCATTGAGCAGGCCATTATAGAGTGTGTTCACTCCTGAAAAAATAGAAAAAGGATGCTTTTTCAATTCTTTCACAAATCCTTTCATGTCTCTGGGGTTTGGTATCAGCACGTTCTTGGCCCCCATCTTAAGCATCGACAGACAGTTGGCCACCAGTGCCAATATATGATACAACGGCAACGCCGTAATAATAATCTCTTTACCCTCTCTAAGCTTTGATGAAGTGATCCAGGCAGTAAATTGCTCAATATTAGCAACTACATTGGTGTGGCTTAGCACGGCCCCTTTTGAAATCCCGGTAGTTCCGCCTGTGTATTGTAAGAAGGCGGTATCTTTTCCTTTAATACTTACAGCCTGAAAGGAATGTTGCTCACCACACTTTAAAGCTTTGTTAAACGATACAGCTCCTGGCAGGCTGTATTTAGGCACCATTTTCTTCACATGCTTCACTACCTTATTCACTATCACCCTTTTAACACCTCTCAGCTGATCGCCCAATTCTGTTATGATGACATGTTTGATAGCAGTATCCTTTATAATCTCTTCCAGATTATGAGCAAAATTGGCCAGGATAATTACCACTTCGGTTTCAGAATCCACAAATTGATGTTTCATTTCTCGTGGAGTGTATAGCGGATTTGTATTTACCACTACCATGCCTGCTCTAAGTACCCCAAACAGTGCTATAGGGTATTGTAGAAGATTAGGCATCTGAATGGCTACTTTGGTTCCGGGGCTCAGCTCCAAATCATTCTGAAGGTAAGCTGCAAAATTGCGCGACAGCAAATCCAGCTGACCGAAAGTAATACAGGTGCCCATGCATTCATAGGCCGGCAGTAGACGATACTTATTGATACTTTGTTCAAAAAGATCAACTAGTGAATGGTAAGCTAATGGGTTAATTTTAAATGGAACACCATCTGCATAATGGCGTCTCCATGTTTGGGTTTTTGAAAAACTTAATGTTTCAGTCTGCATGCGTTTGAGTTAAAAAGGACTATAGAAAATTGATATTTTAGATTATCCGTTATGCCTATATTCTGTTGTTTTAGTTCTATTATTTAACATCAAAATTACAATAGACTTATATCCTACTTTAGCACAAAACCGCCAAATGCACTCATATTTCCGACATCACCTATCACTAAACCGACATCCACCTGAAATATATGGCACAAAAAAAGGTAGCCTTAAGACTACCTTCACTTTCTTTATTCTATAATAGGGCTTTCTAATTCTCAAATTGATGAAGAAGCTCTGAAGGACTTTGACCGAACTCCTTCTTAAAGCATTTAGAAAAGTAAGATGGATTTGAGAATCCTGTTTTAAAGGCGATCTCTGAAATATTGTCTTTTTCAATAAGCATCATCTCCTTAGCGCGATGAAGTCGTACAGAAGAAATAAGCTGATTAGGAGACTTATTGGTAATGGCTTTGAGCTTTCGCTGAAGCTGTCTCTCACTAATGCCCACCTCCCTGCATAACATTTCTACACCAAACTGATCATTAGTCATGTGCGACTCTATACTTTGCAATACGTTTTCCAAAAATGAGTCGTTTTGCGGTGATTTAGCTTTGTGATAAGTAGCTTCTCTAGGACTTAAATGATCTGTAAGCATGTACAACGATAGCTGCTGATCAGTGGCATCATACATTGTATTTACAAAGGGCGTAAAACCAAGCCCCGCTCCAGACAAAAGAGATTTAACCGCCTGGGTAATAAGTATTTGATTAGGTTCAGCTGCCTCAAGTATAGTGGATATAAAATCTTGCGTTTCACCATTAATAAAATGAGCTTCATTCACAGCCACCTCCTTAATATGAATACCTACTGCTAGTTGTATATCAACATTACTCATTAGATCTACCAAATCTATACTACAATGAGCAGCCTTACTCGGTCCTTCAAAAGTAGCAATGAATGACTCGGCATCGAAACCTATCAATCTACCACGGTATTGTTTTACCTTTTGAGCAACAACACTATGTATATCAGTGTGCACCATTTGAGATGTTACAATACGAGCAGCCACTATGGTAAATAACCTTTCCTCGTATGTTTCTACAGGGGTCACTGTAGAAATAAAGTTTTTGATCTCATCTAATATTTCATTGGTATTTCCGGCCCAGAAGAGGTGATCACTACCATCAAATTCCACGAATTTTGAGCCTTTAATTCGTTCCGCTATAAATCTACCTTCCTCGATCTTCACGTCAACATCATGCGTTCGCTGCATTAATAAGGTAGGTACTTTTATAGAACTTAAAATATCAATGATGTCTACTTCGGTGTTCATTTTGGTGAGCACGTAGGCCGCACTTGGGCTAGCTCCTGATCTGAAATAATTAGCCAACCATTCCATGAAAACCTTATCCTTCGCTTTTGACGGCGCTAACGACTCAAGATACATTTCACCTGAGCCCCAGCGGTTTTCTATCATATCATACACTTCCTGACGCTCTTCATCAGTGGGTGCCCATGGATAATCCTTTGAATATCTGCGTTTTGCAAAAACCCCAAAGGTAATTAAGGCAATAGTTCTATGTGGGTAAGTGGCAGCAAACAATGCTGAAACAGATCCGCCTTCGGAGTGACCAAAAAGCACGGCCTTTTGAGAACCTATAGCATCCATTACAGCCCGAATATCATCCATGCGCTCTTCTATGGTAGATAACTCCACCACGCGGTCAGAAAGTCCTGTTCCTCGCTTATCAAAAAGCACCACGCGGAACATTTTTCCAAGTTCTATGAAGAAGCTCACCAACTCAGGGCATGACCACATCCAATCTATATTAGACACCCACCCTGGTATGTACACCAAATCGGTAGTACCTGAGCCAAAAACCTGGTATGCAATACTTATACGACCACTCTTAGTATACTGGGTAGTAGGTTTCATAACTCTATTAAAATTAGGCGGCAAACCGCTAGCTCCCAATTTAGAAAAGTTGATGCTATTATTTAAATAATTCTTAGAAATAGAATTAAAGCTTCCGAACATAACTATAAAATTCAACTAACATATTGGCATGAAATTAACCCGCTCTATGCTTCTATAAAATAGATTTCAAGCTTAAGCATCTTATTTCACCACTGAAGTGTATTATACATAAGTTGAAAAATTCACACTGATTTTAGCATTTTGACCATAGTGACTAAGCAAATATCTAGGGAATCTAGGGCCACTTTTATACTTTTGAAGTCTATTTAAGACAACCCTCTCCCAGACCACAAAAAAATTAAATTGAAAAGGTTATTTCTCTTGTACTTTCTCATCGTGTATTCTGCAGGTAATGCTCAGAACCGTGTAGATTCTCTTGAGAATATTTTGAGACAACAGAATTTAAAGCCATCGGTAAGAATAAATGTACTCAACGCCTTATCCACAGAATACCTGGGTAACGATACTACAGGATTTCTTACTACTAATCAGCAAGCCATAAATCTTGCTTCTAAAGAAAATAACCTGCCTGAGCTAGTTACTGCCCATTTGCTCACAGCCAAATACGAGCAGAAATCTGGTAATTTTGAAGAAGCTTTGCATATATGTGATGAATTACTCTCCTTTTGTAGGCAGAATTCCTATACCAATGGTGTAGTTAGAGCACTATCTAAAAAAGGTGATATAAAAAATAAGATAGGCAGTTTTGACCAAGCGCTTGACATTTTTAACCAGGCATATAGTTTAGCTCTTGGCTCTCGTGATTCCAGTGAATTTGCCTCTATCTACAATAATATGGGCATCAGCTACTACAGAATGGGTATTCTAGACTCAGCTCTTTATTACTATGAGGCCGCTCTGACCCAAAGAATTCATGAGGCTGATTCCAATGGTGTAGCTGTTGGTATGATTAATTTGGGTGGTATTTATTATAAAGAAGCGAATTTCCAAGATGCTCTAAACAATTTTATTTCTGCTGCTCAAATAGCCAAACGACTGCATAATACATCCTATTTGGCCATTGCTCTAAACAACATGGGATTAGCTCACTGGAGGCTCGGTGAATATGATAAAGCCCTCAGCGATTTTAATGAATCTTACGAACTGGCAAAATCTTTAAATAACAAACCAACCATGGCTTTTTGCATAGGTAATATGGCCATTATAGCTCATGAGAAGGCAGATTACCCTTCTTCGCTGGAATACTACCTTAAAGCCGAAGAAATGTGGCAAGACATGAACGATTCCACAGGTTTGGGAACCACCTACTATAACCTTGGCTTACTTTTCACAGATTGGAAAGAGGATTCAACAGCATACGGCTATTACCTAAAGTCATTAAAAATTAGAGAAGCTATCGATGATGTTGATGGCGAAATTTCAGTTTACAATGCCTTGGGCACTTATTATGATGAAGCCGGAGAACTTCAGAAAGCTAGGGAATCATTTGAACATGCATTAACACTCAATGAAAGCGTAGGTAATAAGACCAAAACCATTGAAATATACCTTAATCTGAGTAATCTATATATTCATCTTGGTCAACTTGATTCCTCCAAATATATACTTGAAAAAGGCCTGGACCTATCCAAAGAAATTGTAGCTCCAGCACTGCAAGCAGATATACACTGCGCACTAGGAGAATATTATATCAAAAAAGAAGCTTACAATAAAGCCATTTCATATCTAAATAAGACACTTCAATACTGTCAAAAGAATCAGTTGAAAGAGCTTGAAAGCAAAAGTCATAAGCTGCTCTCGGAGGCATATTCTGCTTTAGGCTATCATCAAAAAGCTTATCAGGCCTTGTCATTGCACTTATCATTACGAGACAGCATTTATAATCAAGATGTAATAAGAAAAACAAGTCGTATTGAGGCCAAATATGCTTTTCAGAAAGAACGAGACTCCTTGGCTTTTGCACAGAAGGAGGCACAGCTTACGTTCGAAACGAAAATAGAAAAAGAAAAATCCAGAAGACTATGGACTACACTTATTCTCATAATGGCATTACTTATAGCCATTTTGATGGCCTATCTTCTACATAATAGACAAAAGAAAAACAGAATTTTACGAGAGCAAAAGGAAGAATTAGATCAGGCTTTAACCATCAATAATAAGTTCTTTTCCATTATCTCTCACGATCTGCGCGGGTTTGTACTGGAATTCATAAGTATTTCCGGGATACTGCTACACTATACCAATCAAAAGCGTCTTGATTTGATTCAGGATTTAAGCAATAACATGAGGCGATCATCTCAAAATACTCTGTTGCTTCTAGACAATTTGCTTCAATGGTCAATAAACAAAGAAAACAGTTTCCCAATTACAAAGACGGTAATTTCTGTCAATGACCTTCTTATTGAAATTATTGAATTATTTAAAGCACACGCCGAAAGCAAGCAGATATCCCTTGAGTTTGAAACGGAGCCTGACATATATTTAAATGGCGATGAGAATAGCTTAAAAACCATTTTCAGAAACTTAATTAATAATGCTATTAAATTCTCAGAATCAGGTAGTTCTGTTCAAATAAACTCCTATAGTGATAATGGTAACATCACGGTGATGATTCAAGATAAAGGAGTAGGAATGACCGCTCAAAAGCTGTCTGAAATTAATCAACTGAAGGCAACGTCTGATAAAGGCACCAAAAATGAGTCCGGAGTGGGTCTGGGTATGAGACTAGTGATGGAATTTGCAGAGCGAAGTAAGGCACAGGTAATAATTGCAAGTGAATTAGGTACAGGAACTACTGTAAAGGTTATCTTTGCCAGCTCAACAACCACCCAGCCTTAGCCTACTGAGATGAATGAGATAAACCTCACCATTATTGAAGACAAACCAGATGAACTGGAACATTTAAAATCCCTTTTACAAGAATCTGACCTTGCCGAATTTCGCATTCAAAAGGAAATTTCAACCTTAAGTGCTGCTATTCAATACTTTAAGTCTGACCCAAAAACAGACCTGGTCATCATGGATATTCAGCTTCCTGATGGTGTTAGTTTCGATATTTTCAAAAGCATCACTGTAGAAATACCCATTATATTTACTTCTACCTATGAGCATTATGTGCTGCAGGCCATTAAGGTCAACGGTATTGATTATCTCATTAAGCCAATACAAAAGGAGGATCTCCATAGTGCTTTAGAAAGATTTTTAAAGCAGCATAACAAATCTAAGGCCTATGAATTGGACGAAATAAAGGCTATAGTAAGCTCATTCGTTCCTAAAAGTTATAAGTCTAGTTTCTTGGTTAATTATAAGCAAAAAATGGTGCTGGTAGATGTCAGTGATGTAGCCTATTGCTATGTGAAGGAAAAAGGCACATTCATAGTCACCCATAGCGGACAAGAATATCTGGTGGACTATTACCTGGATCAGCTTGAAAATGACCTAGACCCCAATAGATTCTACAGAATAAACAGGCAATACTTGATGTCAAGACCTGCCATAAAAGAAATTGAAAACTATTTCAATGGCCGTCTATTAATAAAAGTAAATCCTGAAGCTGCTGATCAGATAATCATCAGTAAGAAAAAGGTATCTCATTTCAAGGAATGGGCAGATTCATAAAAAGCAAAGCACTGCATTTACCTAAGAACACTCATGTTTGAAGACATCAAACACTAGGTAAAAAGCAGCACTTGCCCAGGTTGATTAAGGATTTAGCTTAAAACCCACCCCTTGAAACAAGCAATCCTATGACAAGCACTAAAAGTACAGCCATAGATTTTAGCAATTCTCGAAAATCAAATTTGAATTTCATGATAAACCAAACTTTAAATGATATTACAAAGGTAAAAGGACCTGCCACCAATTATTAGAACTAATCCGCCAAAGGCTTACACATTACCGACAAGGCTGAGGATTTGACTATAACATTTCCGACTTATCTCTTAGCAAAGAGCGACTTATAAAGGCTATAAGGGGCTGAGAAGCCAGAATAAAAAGCACAGGTAGAACCGGCATTAAAAACCGACCATCCCAATCTACTGTTGTAAAACCAACGCTCATGATGTGTACTAGAACATAAACACAACAAAAAATCATCACCTTCTTCGGAAGTTGATAGCTAAAGGCTCGAAATGTAAAAAAGTAGATTGCACCTAGAAAACCTACTGCATAGATATTATGTTTCCACGACCAATATGGCCTAAAATGAGCTAAAAAGTAAAAAGCTTTAATGAAAAACAGTTTTAGAAAATACCAGAGATTTGCTACTATGAAGTAAACCATTTGGAAAAGAGGCGGCCAGTTATCTTCAGGCAAATTCAGGTGACTCGGCACCGTGATCATTAAATACTTAAACTCCTCCTGATATGGAACAGTACCAATGGCATATATAATTTCACCTGTTTCATAATCTCCTATGAAGTTGAAGGTGTAAAGCATGGTGTTGGCAGCATACAAAACTATCCCTGCACCAAGTATTGCAAGAGGCCATTTTACATACTTACGTTTCTCTTTTATCCATAGTTGATAAATCAGCACGGCTACAACCGCAGCAACTAATGCAATGCCTGTGGGCTTAGCAAAACATGTTAATATTATGAACACTGTTGTAAGACACCCCGAAATGATTGATCTACGATGTACAGTATGACTCAGGAAGAACAGGGAGAAGCAAACTAAGCTTACATAAAGAGACTCACACAATAAATAAGAATGCCAGCTCATCACCTCATAGAAGCTAATATATAATAATGCTGCCGTAAAACCGGCCCACCTGTTGTTAAAGATTCGATATGCTGTTTGATAAAGACTAAGACACGCCAAACAACCAAGAAAGTATTGAGCCAGGATAATGACCAGATAATTATCAGAGCCCGAAATGGCTCTTAGCAGGTAAATGAAGAATACATAAGAAATGTACCAGATGTTATGCTCATCTATCTGAAATCCTGATTTGAGCCGAGTGGCATAATCAAGATAGCGGTGGGTGTCATTTACATATTTTACACCTAACTGGTGAAAAAGGAAAAAAGCAAGAGCCAAATAAAGTATTGATAAAATACTTAGATGAATAATCTTAATATTCGGCTCTTGCTTAAAGTTTTTTAAAGGCGCCACCTGGCCTTATTAACCCTCGTTATTGAAAATCTCTTCTAACTTAACCTCTAACTCTCTGCCTCTCAAATTCTTACCGATGATAACACCATCAGGATCTAACAGAACAGCAAAAGGAATAGCACTGATATTATAAAGCTTGGCGGCATCAGAGTTCCAGTATTTAAGATCAGAAACCTGAGTCCAGTGCAGGCCATCCTGCTCTATGGCTTGTAGCCAGTCTTCTCTTTTTCTGTCTAAAGAAACACCATATACCTCAAAGCCTTTGTCATTATACTTGTTATAAAGTCTTACCACATTAGGGTTTTCTCTTCTACAAGGTCCGCACCATTTTGCCCAGAAGTCAACCAACACGTATTTACCTCTTAGAGAAGATAATTTCACAATCTCACCATCAGGGTTTGGTAAAGCAATATCCGGAGCAACCTGACCGATAGCCAATTTCTTAGAATTTTCTACGGTCTTAACAAAATCCTGAGCAACTGGAGAGTTTGGCATTTCCTTTTTCAAAAGCTCAGCATAAGAGGTATAGAAATCCATATGTTTATCCTTATCAAGGAAGTTTCCACTTCTTAAAATCTCAACCACACCCAAAGAGGCTCCCATGCTATCTATTTTAGCCATCAGTTTCTCTTTAAACTTTACATCAAGCTTTAAGTAATCATCTCTTAACGAATTGATCTTCTCCTCATCACCAGCCTGTTGAGCTTCCATAAACTGCTGATTGATAGCTTGAACCTCACTGGTAGCCTGAAAGTCCTGAAACATTTTCTGAGTATCCTCAATAAAGTCATGATCGCTGGAACCCTTTACTTCTTTAAAGCCTCTTGGGTTATTTCCATCAACATTTACCTGTATGTTCTCATCATCGAGTATTAATGGAATTAGCTGTATGTTATAAAAGTTAAGACGATAATAGCCTGCTGCTTCTACATCTACTTGTGTGCTGTAAGAATTATCTTCTTTTAAAGTAATCGTATCTATAGGCACTGTTCTGTTCTCAGTGAATTTCTCTAGAATAATGCTCCCCGTTTGAGGATAGCCAACAGTTCCAGAAATGGTGATGGTTTTATCACCTCCTTCATTTTCTCCCTGAGTAGCTCCAGAGCAGGCACAAATTATAGACAATAGAGAAATTAAAAATGCTTTATTCATAAAGTTTTATGGTTTTACAGCTTCTTCAAGCTTATTTCTTAAAAGTTGATTAGCTAGTTTAGGGTCTACCTTTCCATTACTTTTCTTCATTACCTCACCCATAAACATTCCCAGAAGATTTTTACGACCTTTCCTGTAGGCTGCCACTTCATCCGGATTGGCTTCCAGTACCTCATCAATTACGCCACCAATAGAATCACTATTACTGTCCTGAATGAGATTTAGTTCCTCTGCCACTTGCAGTGCAGACTTACCGTTAGCCTTTATCATAGCTGGAAAGAGACGCTGGCTGGCAGCGGAAAAACTCACCTTGCTATCATCTACCAGACCAATAATCTCAGCCAGCTGCTCTGGAGATAAAGTTAAATCATTGATATTACCCGAAGAGTCATTCAGATATGACTTTACAGGTCCCATCATCCAGTTAGAAGCGGCTTTGAAATTAGATGTCTGAGCACAAACCTTTTCAAAATACAAAGCTATCTCCTTACTATCTGTAAGTACCTGAGCATCATATTCTGGGAGTTGATACTCCTTAATATATTTCTCCAGAAGCTCATTAGGCAAGCTAGGCATAGATGCCTTTATAGCATTTAACCATTCTTCACTCACATGAAGAGGGCTGAGATCCGGATCAGGAAAATATCTATAGTCGTTAAGTTCTTCTTTAGTACGCATGCCAGCAGTAGTGCCTGTGGCAGCATCAAAGGTTCTGGTTTCTGAGGCAATCTGGTTTCCCTTTTCTATCTCAATGATCTGTCTTACAATTTCATGATCAATGGCTCTTTGTACATTTCGGATAGAGTTCATGTTCTTTACCTCTATCTTCTTACCCAAAGTGGTAGAGCCGTTTAACATCACCGAGATGTTAGCATCGCAACGCATAGAACCTTCTTCCATGTTACCATCACAAACATCCAGGTAACGTACCAGCTTTCTAACTTCGGTTAAAAAAGAGGCCGCTTCATCAGATGTAGCAATGGCTGGTTCAGTTACAATTTCAATAAGAGGAACTCCTGCCCTGTTAAAATCTACCAGAGTATCTGTTTCACCTTCAAGGTGAATAGATTTACCAGCATCTTCTTCAATATGAATTCTATTCAAAGGAATATCCCTCTTTTCTCCATTTTTAGGGAAAACAGTTACATGTCCCTGCATACAAATAGGAGTTCTATCCTGAGTAAGCTGATATCCTTTAGGAAGATCCGGGTAGAAGTAGTTTTTTCTATCAAAGATCTGTTCCCTGCTAATATTGCAATTACAGGCCAGTCCCATCTTAATAGCATATTCCACCACCTTTTTATTCAGCTTTGGAAGTGTGCCAGGGTGCCCTAGTGTAATAACACTAATATTTGTATTAGGGTTGTCTCCGAAAGAATTAGAGTCAGTATTGTATATCTTAGTATTGGTGGCTAGCTGCGCATGCACTTCAAGCCCTATAACCGCGGTATACTTATCTCTTATTGATTGATCTAACATGTTACCAAATTAAATAATCTCACGCGCTTTCGCCAAAACATTATCAAGCCCTGAGATATCTTTTCCACCAGCTGTTGCAAAAAACGGTTGACCTCCGCCACCGCCTTTAATTTCTTTAGCCAGCTCTCTTACTATATTTCCTGCATTAAGGCCTTTATCTTGAATCAAAGCTTCAGACACTACCACTGAAATTTGAGGTTTGCCCTCAATATCAGCCGCAAGCACCATAAATAGATTTTCAACTTCGTTTTTCAATTCAAAAGACAGAGTCTTAAGTGCATCACCAGCAGGTAATTTTACTTTTTGAATAAGCACCTGTGCTCCATTTTCGGCTTTCACCTGAGCTATAAGATCTTGCTTAAGCTTCTGAGTTTCACCCGCATGAAGCGCTTCAATGTCTTTTTCAAGCTTATTTCTTTGCTCAATCAGACCTGAAATAGCAGATTTTAAATCTTTAGGGTTTTTCAATAGCTCTTTTACCTCTTCCATCAGATCCAGCTGCTCATTTACATACTGCTCAGCCGCCACAGAAGTTATCGCCTCTACCCTTCTCACTCCGGCTGCAACAGAGCCTTCTGAGATTATCTTAAATAAGCCTATGCTTCCTGTTGATTTTACGTGAGTACCCCCACACAGTTCAACAGAGTAATCTTTATCAAAAGTAATAACCCTTACGAAATCACCATATTTCTCACCAAAAAGCGCCATAGCACCAAGACTTTTAGCCTCTTCGATAGGCACATTGCGGCTTTCGTCTAACTGAATATTCTCACGGATCTTGCTATTTACAATGGCTTCAACCTGCTTGATCTCCTCCGTTGTCATTTTCTGAAAGTGAGAAAAGTCAAAACGAAGAATTTCTGAGTTCACCAATGAACCCCTTTGCTCCACATGACTTCCTAAAACTTGTCTTAAAGCAGCATGAAGTAAGTGAGTAGCAGAGTGATTATTCATAGTAAGCTCTCGCTTTCCTACGTTTACAATCGCCTCAAACTCAGACTCCATATTCTTCGGCAGACGATCAGTAATATGGATGATAAGGTCATTTTCTTTTTTGGTATCAATCACAAATACCTTTTCTCCATCAGCCTCTATGTATCCCTTATCTCCTACCTGACCACCGCTTTCTGCATAGAAAGGTGTTTTATCCAGCACAAGTTGGTAAATGTCTTTACCTTTTTGCTTTATAGTTCTATATTTTAAAATACGGCACTTGCTTTCCAGATAGTCATATCCGATGAACTCTACATCTTCACCCTCAGTAACTACATTCCAATCTCCCGTTTCCTTTGCGGCATCGGCCTTAGATCTTGATTTCTGAACCTGCATTTCATCGGCAAAACCAGCTTCGTCGACAGAAAATCCATTTTCTCTGGCTATAAGTGAAGTAAGATCTAATGGAAAGCCGTAAGTATCGTATAGTTCAAAGGCCACTTTCCCTTCAATTACCTGAGCACCTTTTTCTTTCATTTGCTCAGTTACGCCATCAAGCTTTTTCAACCCGTTCTCCAGCGTTCTTAAGAATGATGCTTCTTCCTGCTCTATTACTTTAGCTACAAAATCCTGCTGCGCTTTAAGCTCGGGGAATACGCCATCAAACTGCTTTACCAAAATGGCAACTAGCTCATATATAAAAGGAGAATCCTGCTTTAAGAAGGTGTAGCCATAACGCACAGCCCTTCTCAATATTCTTCTGATCACATAGCCCGCACCAGTGTTAGATGGCAACTGACCATCGGCAATAGCGAAAGAAATCGCTCTCACGTGATCTGCAATTACTCTTACAGCAATATCATTAGTTCTATCAACACCATATGTGATGCCTGCCTTATCTGCTATATACTGTATAAGTGGTGTAAATACATCAGTATCATAGTTAGATGTCTTCTTTTGAATAGCCATACAAAGCCTTTCAAAGCCCATACCTGTATCTACGTGCTTGGCAGGAAGACTTACCAACTCACCAGAAGCCTGGCGATTAAACTCCATAAATACCAGATTCCAAATCTCCACTACTAATGGATGATCCTCATTAACAAGGTCTTTACCAGGAGTTTTTATAATCTCATCATCTGGTCTTAGGTCGATATGAATTTCAGAACAAGGTCCGCAGGGCCCTGTATCTCCCATTTCCCAGAAGTTATCTTTTTTGGATCCGTAAAGGATTCTCTCCTTATCAATTATCTCTGCCCAAAAATCGTATGCTTCCTGGTCAACATCCAGCTTATCACCTTCATCGCCTCCAAAAACGGTTACATATAATCTCTCTTTGGGTAGTCCATATTCCTCTGTAAGTAGCTCCCAGGCCCAGGCAATAGCATCCTTTTTAAAATAATCGCCAAAAGACCAGTTGCCCAACATCTCAAACATGGTATGGTGGTAAGTATCCAAACCTACCTCTTCCAGGTCATTATGCTTTCCAGAAACTCTAAGACATTTCTGCGTATCGGCCGCTCTTAAATAAGGCGGCTTCTTATTACCCAGAAAATAGTCCTTAAACTGGTTCATACCAGCATTAGTAAACATTAATGTAGGATCATTCTTGTTTACCATTGGAGCAGAAGGAACTATTTGATGTCCTTTTTGCTTAAAAAATTCGAGAAACTTGTTCCTTATTGACCTAGAATCCATTGATTGTTAAAAAATTTGATATTTTTGCCGCCGAAAGCGTATTATTCAAGAAAATTAATATATTGCAGCTAAACCAAAGCTCTAAACTGTTTGTTTTTAACTATTAGCCCACTGCGGTGCACAAAAATAGTAGTTTTTAGCTTAGATAATAATGGCCCGAATAAAATATTACTACGATACAGAAACCTGCCGCTATGAGAGAGCAAAGGTTACCACTTCTGACGTTATTTTAAACATGCTCGGCTTCCTGGCCGTAGCATTTGTAATGTCAATGGTATTCGTATTAGTATATAACACCTACTTCGAATCCCCCACTGAAAAGCGCCTAAAGAAAGAAAACAAGGAGCTAGCCAAATACTACGGAGAAATTCAAGGCGAAATGACTGAAGTGGACAAGGTAATTGCCGCGCTTGAAGAAAGAGACAGTAAAATATACCGAAAAATATACGAAGCCGAGCCATTATCTCCCTCAATCAGGGAAGCCGGGCACGGTGGTTCAGAAAAGTATAAGCAAATCATAGAAGAAGGCCTTCAAAATGAGGACTTAGTAATAGGTGCTTATAAGCAAATTGATAAACTTCAAAGAAAAGCCAGCATCCAGAATCAGTCATTCGATGAAATAATGCAGCTGGCTAAAGACAATAGCGAAAGACTTTCATCGTTGCCTGCTATTCAGCCGATATCCAATCCTGATCATACAAGATTAGCCTCTGGATATGGAATGAGGATTAACCCTTTCCATAAAGCCAGAGTAATGCACAGTGGAATAGATTTCGCAGCGCCTCGCGGTACTCCGGTTTATGCCACTGGTAATGGAGAGGTATCTCTAATTAAAGATAAAAGTGCTCTTCAGACAGGCTACGGAAACTATGTAGAGATAGATCATGGCTTCGGGTATAAAACGAAATACGCTCACCTTAGTAAAATAGATGTGAGTAAAGGTCAACAAGTTAAAAGAGGAGACGTTATAGGTTATGTTGGTAGCTCCGGCGGCTCTGTAGCTCCTCACTTACACTATGAAGTGATTAAGGATGATAACAAGATTGACCCAGTTAACTTTTTAATGCAGGGGTTAAATGACAACGATTACGATCAGCTGCTCAACCTGGCAGGCAGAGAAAATCAATCATTTGACTAGCAATTTTTTGAACTATAATGGCTAAAATAAGATATTACTATAACACAGAAACATGCAAATACGAGCCCATCAAGGTGACTCCAAGGGCTATGTTTATGAATGTTATAGGATTTTTAACTGTATCAGTAATATTAGCATTAGGCATAATATACATTTACAGAACTAACTTCACTCCTCTTAAAGAATCTATTCTAAGATCTGAAAATCAGGACCTTAAGCTAGAATGGAAAATTATGAACGACAAGCTCAATCAGGCCTACGCCAGTGCTGAAGAGCTTGAGTTTAAAGATGATAAAATTTACAGAGTAATACTTGATACTGATCCTATACCTGCTACAGTAAGAGAAGGTGGTGTGGGCGGAAGCCAAAAACATGAAGATATTATAGAGCAGAATCTAGAGCAGGAAGACATGGTAATTAACACTTACCAGCGCATGGATAAACTAAAGAAAAAGCTCTACATTCAAAGCAAGTCTTACGATCAGGTGTCTAACGTGCTTAATGAAAAGGAAAAGATGTGGGCTTCAAGACCTGCCATTCAGCCTATCAACAACAAGGAACTAACGCTTTTACATACTACTTTCGGCCGCAGATTTCATCCTGTTTTAAAGAGATGGTCAAACCATGATGGTCTTGATTTCACGGCCCCGAAGGGAACTCCAGTATACGCCACTGGTGACGGACTAGTAACAAACGCTTACTTATCAAGCACTTATGGTAATGTAATATTTGTAAACCACGGTTACGGCTACCAAACCAGATATGCTCACCTTACTAAATACATTGTTGCTCAAGGTGACCATGTTACCAGAGGTCAGGTAATCGGTTATGTGGGAAGCACCGGTAGGTCTAGCGGTGATCACTTACACTACGAGGTACTTTACAACCTCACTCCTATTAATCCTATTAACTTCTTCCAGCGTGACTTAGGCAACGAAGAATATGAGAAGCTAATAGAGATTTCTAAACAGGAAACTATACCTCTTGATTAATTAACAAAATCAAAAAAATCTTACATAGAAATTACGTTTGAGCTTTTAATTTCAAACGATACCGCAAACGTTGTCATTCGCATTACACAAGTTAAAGCTTACTTTTCGGCGTTTACACACTTTATTCTTTAGAACTTAAAGGTCTCATTGAATAAAATCTAAACCCGTATGAAAACGCTAAACTATTTTAAAAAATGGCCGCTTGCTATTGCAGCCATGATGTTGGCCTGTTCAGAACCAACCATTGAAAAAACTCAGCTCAGTAATGACATCACAGACGTGACTACTGAGGAAAAAGGAGCTACTAATGCTATGGCTCCCGGCCCCGGTGGCGGGGTAATAATGCAGGCCTTTTATTGGGATGTACCTGCTGGTGGTAATTGGTATAATACCGTTAAAAGTAAAATATCCTCCTGGAATGCCGCTGGAATATCAGCCATATGGTTACCACCAGTAAGTAAAGCTCAAAGTGGAGCCTATTCCATGGGATATGATCCTGCTGATTACTTTGACTTTGGAAACTTCAATCAGCATGGTTCTGTAGAAACCCGATTTGGATCAAAATCCGAACTTCAGAGCTTGATTAACACCGCTCACAGTAACAGTATAGATGTTTATGCTGACATTGTGCTCAACCATAACAGCGGTGGCGCACTTGAGGCTAACCCATTCACGGGAACTAACACCTACACTGATTTCAATCCTGCATCAGGCAAGTTTTATAGATCAGCCAGTGATTTCCACCCGAATAACTACAGAAATAGTGACGAAGGTATTTTTGGAGGCTTTCCAGATCTAAGCCACTCTGTACCGTACGTTCAAGATTGGCTATGGAAAAGAAGTGATGGAGTTGGTAAATATTACAAAAACACGCTAGGCTTCGATGGCTGGAGATTTGATTATGTAAAAGGCTTCGGCGGCTGGGTGGTTCGCGACTGGATGAATAATGTGGGTGGCTTTGCCGTAGGTGAATATTGGGATGGCAATGCTCAGCTGATTCAAAACTGGGTAAACTCAACCAACAGAACTTCATCTGCCTTTGATTTTGCTTGCTATTACAGAATGGATGAAGCCTTTGATGGCAACAACCTGAACAAGCTCAATGATGACATGTTCTGGAAAAGAGATCCTGCCAAGGCAGTGACTTTCGTTTCTAATCATGACACCGACATTATTTGGGATAAGATGCATGCCTACGCCTATATCATGACGCACGAAGGTTATCCTACCATTTTTTACAGAGATTATGAAGAATGGTTAGACAAAAACAAATTGAATAACCTTATCTGGATACACAGAAATAAGGCTGTAGGCTCGACCAGTGTTTTGTATACTGATAATGACGAATACATTGCAAGAAGAAATGGTAGCCCCGGTCTGATCGTTTACCTTAACGACTCCAACAGCTGGGTGGAAAGATGGATTCAAACCAACTGGACTAGTACTACAATTAAAGATTATACAGGAAACTCTAACTGGCAACCTGTTACTCAAGGTGATAAGTGGGTGAAGATTCAATGCCCACCTAATAGCTATACTATCTGGTCACCTCTATAATTAGAAAAATATATAGGCAACTATAAGAGTCACTATCTAATGATGGTGACTCTTATTTTTATAACTACCTTGTCGCTTCAAAGCTTAGAAATATGAACAAATATATAGCCTTATGCTGCATCATCATGGCTGTAGTATCTTGCAAGCCTGAAACAGACAGCTTGGAGAAAGCAGTTGAAAATTACAAAACGGAGCATCCTGAAATGGACTTAGAGTTTACATCCTCAAATCAGAATATGAAACTCTTAGGCAACTCCTCGGATTTGAATATGGCTTTAATGGTACAAAGCAGCAAAGACCTATCCCAAAAATATATGGAAATGACCCTTCAACCTGATGGAGGTAACATCGCCACACCGACTAGAATAACAACCGATTCTATGGCTGAAAATGCATTTAGGCATACAATCATATTTGAGCCTATCCATGATAGAAGCTTTTATTATAAAACTGGTGAAAAAGGGAACATCCAGCAGAAATATAAGGCCATAATTTCAGGCCAAGAAACCACTTTTAATATGGACAGTATTCATAGGAGCAGCTATATTCAAAAGACCAGTAGAAATAGGCAAGTGATTTACCTTCCAAAGCTCAATAAAGAGGCTCAAATGACCTATCAAGATTCTATGGGAATGACTGATTTTGTATATCAAAGCGACAATGAAATCACGCTGGCTGGCATTAACTTTATAAGTAAAGTATTCACCAAAGATGATATTACTCATATGAAGGTTAGAATAATCAATAGAAGTCAAACTATGATCCAGGTTTCCAGCCCCCTAATCATGGTAGCCACGCAACCAGAAATTTCATCGGTAGAAGATTTTGAGACAATAACCATAGCTCCAGGCAACAGATTAGAATCAAACTTCACCTTCCATTTGTCGACAAATACTGAGAAATTTTCGTTATCAAAAAAACTCATAACCATTAGAAATACAGACACTTACATACCACTACTTAGAGAAAATTTAATTTTTGAAAGAGAATAGCTTCTGATATTGAATACTTTAACCTTATTTTGCTTTCTATATGAAAGCATTATTCTCTACATCCGCCTGGATTTTTGTCATAGTTATTTTCCTAAGTGCTTGTAAGGTTTCTCAAAAGACATCTACTAAGAGCAATACTCCTGAAATAGATTCTTCAGCTATTGCTCAAATAGATACTATTTTGGTGAAACCGGACACCGTCATTGCTGAGGTAATTCAGGATTCTGTGGAGGTTCAAGTGCATAGACTCATAAAAGATACCGTTTCAATAGTTGGTGTAGGTGACATTATGATGGGTACAAACTTCCCTGAAGAGTGGTATCTTCCTGCCAATGAAGGCAGAGATTTACTGGCCGAGGTTAATCCTATTCTTCAAAATGCCGATGTAACATTTGGAAACATGGAGGGGGTGATCCTAAATGAAGGTGGCAATCCTAAATATTGCAAAGACCCTAAAGTTTGTTACATATTCAGATCACCAGAATATTTAGCTCAGAACCTGGTAACAGCTGGTTTTGATGTAATGAGTACAGCTAATAATCATGCTGGTGATTTTGGAGATCCGGGTAGAAAAAATACCATGAGAACCCTGGATTCGCTAGGAATTTATAATGCAGGGCAAACCATGAGGCCATATACTACCTTTATGATAGACGGAATGAAGTACGGGTTCGCTGCCTTTGCTCCGAATACAGGTACAATGAGCATAAACGATATTAGTAAAGCTCAAGAAATTGTGGCTCATCTGGATTCCATCAGTGATATAGTAATTGTAAGTTTTCACGGTGGCGCTGAGGGTAGCAAATACCAGCATGTACCTAGAAAAAATGAATACTTCTATGGTGAAAATAGAGGAAATGTTTACCTTTTTGCTCATGAAATGATCAATGCTGGAGCTGATGTTATTTTAGGCCACGGCCCGCATGTAACCCGAGCAGTTGAAGTCTACAAAAAGCGATTTATAATCTATAGCATGGGAAACTTTTGCACCTATGCCAGGTTTAATTTAAGAGGAGATAATGGCCTTGCCCCTATAGTGAAAGTTTTCACAAATGGCGAAGGCGAATTTTTTAAAGCTGAAATAACACCAATCATTCAAAAAGCACCGGGTGGACCATCTATAGATCCAGAAGGTCGAGTAATAAAAAGAATACAGGAATTAACCGCTGAAGATTTTCCAGAATCTGAAATAAAAATTGATGATAGCGGTATAATTACTTATATTAAAAATTAATTCTATCTATGCCTTATAAAGAGAAAATAATAGAGAAAAAATATTATGCCATTGGTGAAGTGGCACAAATGTTTAACGTAGCTACATCTCTAATCCGTTTTTGGGAAAGTGAATTCGATATTATAAAACCTAAGAAAAACAGAAAAGGTAATCGTCAATTCACCAAAGATGATATTGAAAACGTAAGGCTGATTTATCATTTAGTGAAAGAAAGAGGCTTTACTCTACAAGGTGCAAAAGATATACTTAGCAGTGACTCCGATGCAGTGAAAGATAAGATGGATATGATCGATTCTTTAACTCGAGTAAAGCACTTTTTACAAGAACTCAAACAGCAAATCCCTTAAAAATGTAGAGACATGGACCAGAATCGGCTATCACAACTGGCGCTGAATTTCATACCCGGCATAGGTAGTTATTCCATCAAGCAGCTAGTGAGCTATGCAGGTTCTGCTTCTAATGTTTTTCAGCTCACCAAATCTCGGTTACTTAAAATTCCTGGCATAGGCAAAGTTACCTCTGAGGCTATACTGAATAACAAACCTCTTGAGAAAGCAGAGCAAGAACTAAAACGAGCTGAACAGGCCAATATAAAAATTCTACTCTATACAGATGCAGAATTCCCCAAGCGCCTAAAGCAAATCAATGATGCGCCTTCATTACTTTATTACAAGGGAAACTCTGATCTTAACACCTCTAAAATAGTGGCTATTGTTGGCACTAGAAACGCCAGTGAATACGGAAAAGAAGTTACTCAAACCATAATAGAAAAGCTGAAACAACATAATACATTGATTGTAAGCGGCCTAGCTTATGGCATAGATATACAAGCCCATAAACATGCTCTTAAAAACAACTTACCCACCATCGGTGTGATGGCCAGTGGTGTTAATATCGTTTACCCAGCGCTTCACAAGCAAGTGGCCATAGATATGACTGAAAAAGGCGGTTTAATCAGCGAACACCCTCTTGACACCAAGCCCGAACCACACAGGTTTCCTGCTAGAAACCGGATTATCGCTGGCATGTCTGATGCCATTATTATCGTGGAAGCTGCAAAAAAGGGAGGAGCACTGATCACTGCAGAGATCGCCAATAGTTATAATAAAGATGTTTTTGCCGTACCAGGAAAGATAGCTGATAAGTATTCTCAAGGATGTAACAATCTGATTAAGAGCAACAAAGCTCATTTAATGACCGGAGTAGAAGATTTAGAGTACATTATGAACTGGCAACTGGATGATGAAGTGCCGGAGACAGTAATTGATTTAGAAAATTTGAGTAAAGAAGAAAGACAGGTAATTCTAGAATTAAAAAATGAGAATAATTCAATATTAATTGATAATTTAAGCTGGAAAACCAATATACCTGTGAATCAGTTGTCCTCTATCCTACTCAGTTTAGAGTTTCAAGGATTGGTTAAGACTTTACCTGGCAAGCGATATCAATCAGTTTAATGCGTACCGACAATTACTATCATATTCTTGGCTTAGATGAAACAGCCTCGCAAGAAGATATAAAACAAGCCTACCGGAAATTGGCTAAAAAGTATCATCCCGATCTGGATCCTAATGATACCAGCCGAGAGGAAAAATTCATACGGATAAATGAAGCCTACAGTGTGCTGTCTGACGCTTCTTCCAAGAGAGACTATGATTTCAATTTGGCCTCTGTAGAGTATACAGATATTTTCACATCAAACAGGGAGTATACTTATCAAACCACCCCATATCAACGAACCAGCACCAGAACCAGGACAGGAACCAAGTATAGCTTAAAAACTAAAATATATGGCGCTATATTCATGGGTGGGCTAGGCATTTTGGTTTTTTCTATAATGATAGTATTATCCCGTGCTTCCTCTAGTCAGCATTATGAAAGAGGCGTGGAACTTACCAGCCGCAAGCAGTATGTACAGGCCATAGGATCCTTTGAAAAGGGAATTATGACCTGGGGCAATCATTCGTACAAATCCTGCATAAAAATCTGTGAGATAAGCATTTATGAACTTCAGAGAGCACCTCTTGCGTTGCAGTATTCACATATTGCTCTATCCTACGCTAGTGACAGCAGTGAAATAGCCTATTGTCACTACCTGAATGCCCTGGCCCACAAGTCAAAGAATGATTTCTACTCCTCTTTACAAAACTTAAAAACAGCAACGACCTTTGGCTATAGTCCAGACAGCGTGTTTCTACAGAAAGCGCTGATATATACTTATCATTTAAAAAAGTATGTCTCTGGGCATAATGCTTTTTTGGACTTGGTAAAAGTTAATCCCGCTTCAGAACTAGGATGGTTTGGCGTGGCCTGGTGCGAACAGCAACTCAACTTGTATGAAAAAGCGATTGACAGTTATGGCCGTCTAATCAAACTAAACCCATCACTTGCTAAGGCCTATTATTACAGAGGAATTAATGAGATCGTTCTTGAGCAAAAATCTAACGCTTGCAAAGATTTTTATAAAGCTAAGGAATTAGGGTTAAATGAAGCTCAAGAAAGGTACGCCTTACATTGCGGACATTAAAAAAGCCCTAAGAAAATTCTTAGAGCTTTTTAACCATGAAAAACCCGACTAATTTTTAATATTATTGTTCGTTGTGATAAATCTTATTATTGCACTTTTCTTTAATCACATCATAGGCCTTTAAGTCGCCTAACTCCCCTGCTTTGCTCAGATCAAGACATCCTTCTTGTACCTGACCAAAGTCTAACCTTAAAATGCCTCTAAGATAATAAGCATCTACGTTCTTGGCATTTAACTCGATTATTTTGGAGCAATCATTAATTGCATCCTGATAAGCTTCTAACTGTTGCTTTGCTTGCCCTCTTTTGTAATACGCCTCTAATCTGTCTCCATCATATTCTATGGTAGAAGAATAGTCTGCGATTGCTCCGTAATAATCTTGTAACTTGAATTTGATGTTTCCTCTGGAGTAATACGCATCAGGAAATTTATCAAATTTTTCCAGACACGTATTATAATCTTTCATAGCACCGTGTAGATCTCCAAAGGCCTCTTTAATTTTACCCCGCATATAGTAGGCTTGGTAGTAGTTTGGGTCTTTCTCTATGGCAGCATTGAAGCTGATTACAGCCTGCATATACTCTCTCTTCTCATATAGAGCTTTCCCTTTTTCTGTAGACTCCTTGGCCGTTTGGGCATTGGCTATTGCCATTAAGCCAAGTAAGAAATACATAGTAATAAATTGTTTCATCCCTGTTTGTCGTTTCATGGTTGAACAAGCAGGAAACAAAAAGAGTGCAAACTGTTGAGGAAAAATTAAAAACTGCCCTATTCTGCAAATATGCGAGGTACCATACTTTTGGCCTGTTCAAAAATCTCTTCATTTAATCCCAAATCGAGACTTTTGTTCCTAAATACGGAAACCATCGTTTCAGTTGCCATATTCCCCACTAGCTCATCTTTAGCCTTAGGGCAGCCACCGAAGCCATTGAGGGCGCCGTCGAATCTTCTACAACCGGCGGCATATGCAGCTTCAATTTTTGAAATGCTGTGATTAGGATTTGCATGTAAATGAGCTCCAAACTCTATATCAGGGTGTTGATTTATTAAATGCTTAAATAGCTGACCAATAGATTCTTCTGTAGCCACACCTATAGTATCTGCTAAAGAAATAATTTTAATCCCCATAGACTTTAATATATCCGCGAACTTGGCCACTATTTCAGCATCATAAGGATCACCATAAGGATTGCCAAAGCCCATAGATATATAACTCACCAATTCTTTCCCTTTACTTACGCAGAGGTTCTGAATCTCATTCAACTGGTTCAAAGCTTCCACCACCGACTTGTTAGTATTCCTCTGCTGGAAAGTCTCTGAAACGGAAAAAGGGAACCCCAGATAAGTGATTTCATCATATGTAACAGCTTCTTCCGCTCCTCGATAATTCGCTACAATAGCTAAAAGTTTAGATTTAGAAGATGACATATCTAATTGCTCCAAAACATGGGCAGTATCCTTCATCTGAGGAATGGCCTTAGGAGAAACAAAGCTGCCAAAGTCAATGGTATCAAAGCCTACTTTGAGTAGCTGATTGATGTATTCGGCCTTCTTTTCAGTTGGAATGAAATGCTTTATTCCCTGCATTGCATCTCTAGGGCATTCTATTATTTTCATACTTCATGAGGTTTAACATAACAAAGTTATGGTACCGTTTCACAAAGCCAAAATATTGCAGCTAAACGAAAAAAATGTTCATTTAACTTACTTGGAATTTCTATTTTAATAATTAATACTTAGCTTGGAAATTGAAACCTATTTAAAACCAACATGCCGTTTAATGAATTGACAGGTGCACTAGGCGTGCACAGAGCTGCTCATTTACTACGTAGAACCACTTTTGGTGCTACAAAAGAGCAGATTGATTTTTTTGCTTCATTAACTCCGCAGCAGGCTATTAACATTTTATTTAATAGCACTCTTCCTGATCCGGAGCTGCCAATTGACCTGGAAACAGGAACTGAATGGGTAGAATCTGGAAAAACGGGTGCAAATAGCGGAGAAAGAGAACTGATTGCTTTTTTAAAGGCATGGATGCTCGGCCAAATGATGGGTGCTAACATTACTGATAGCAACCTGAAGCTGGCTTACTCTGCACGTGAAAAAATCGTATTCTTCCTACATACTCATTTTACCACTATTGAAGAAAAGGTAAATGATAGCCGAGCTCTTTATTATCAAAATCAACTATTCCGATTATTTGCTTTAGACAAAGAGGATGATACTGTTGAAATTGAAGATGAAGAGACGGGTGACATGGTGCTTGAAGATGCACCGAGAAACTTTAAAGAGCTTACTAAAAAAATCTGCGTAGATAATGCTATGCTTATTTTTCTAGATGGTACACTGAATGTAAAAGGCTCACCTAATGAGAACTATGCTCGTGAAATGTTCGAACTTTATACTGTTGGAAGAGGCTTAGAAGTGGTGGTGAACAATATGGAGCCAGATGATGCTGGGGATTATTTCACCTTTAAAGAACAAGATGTTCAAGCTGCCGCCAGAGTATTAACAGGATTCGCTTTTGACAATCAATTCAGCATTATAGATCCTTATACGGGTTTACCGAGAGGTCGAATGAATTCAGGAAGTCACACTACTAACAGTGATGAGAAAGATTTCAGCGAGTATTACGATAACACTATCATACAACAAGATAACACAATCACCTCTGAGGAAGAGCGTATGTTAGATGAGGTGAGCCAGATGATAGACATGATCTACGAGAATGAGGAAACTCCTAAAAATATCTGTAGAAAGCTCTATCGTTTCTTCGTGTACTATAATATTACAGAGGAAATTGACAATACTGTAATTGCTGATATGGCTGACATTTTTGTTAATAATGAATACAGAATACAGCCTGTATTAGAAGCATTATTCACTAGCCAGTTTTTCTACGAAGCTTCCACTGATGTGGCTGATGATAAATTTGGAGGTATCATAAAATCTCCTCTAGATCTTGTATTAGGAACACATGTGTTCTTTGGAACGGAGGTGCCAGATTATCTTTCTGACACTAAAAACTATTACAATTTCATGCAAAAGAGGCTGATATCTAAATTATCGCTGCATGGAATGAACTTCTACAACCCTTATGAAGTAGCTGGATATGGAGCTTATCATCAGTATCCCGTGTTTAATAGAAACTGGATATCTACCAACTATCTCACTTACCGCTATGAATTTATCAGGGTAATATTCGAAGGAGAAGGTACAGACATGGATGATGACTACATCCTCCCTCCTGTTGACATCTTGCAGTATGTGAAAGACAATTTTATGGCAGAGGCTCAAGATGCCAAAGATTTTATTAAAGCAATGGCACCCTACTTCTTGCCAGTGGCTCAGAATCTTGATTTTGATACCGATATGGCTGGCCGAGGCATGACGAAAGAGAGATTGAGATACTTTTTGCAAGCGTTTTTACAATTCATGGACTATAATGACACTGCCGAGGTAAATGATAAAAATGCCATTTGGGTTTCTCTCCTGAATGATCCTGCTCAGTATCTTTTAGCAGGAGATTATTTACGCAGACTTTTTAATGCAATGTTGCAAACTCCTGAATATCAGTTATTCTAATAAGCAAGACAAACTTCATTTGAGGTTAAACAATTAACTTATGAAAAGAAGAAATTTTTTAAAAAGTGCCCCCCTAATTGCGGGCGGTGCTTTTGCCATAAATAATATTCCGATGAAGGTTCTTGCAAAAGAGAACAGGTACCTTCAAATGAGTGACGATGAAAAAGATCGCGTTCTGGTTGTAATTCAGCTTCATGGTGGTAATGATGGTCTTAACTGCGTAATACCAGTATCTCAATATGATCTTTATTATAACTTAAGGCCTAACATAGCTATACCTGCAAAAAATAATGTTAGGAAGTATATTCCATTAGATAATACTCTGGATGAAGAAGACCAGGTAGGACTCCATCCAGACATGGGAGGAATAAAGGAAATGTACGACAAGGGGAGAATCAATATTGTGCAAGGTGTATCTTACCCTAACAATAATGGCTCACACTTTAGAGGCCGTGACATTTGGCTTATGGGAGCAGGTTTCGATCGCTATGAAGATTCTGGGTGGATTGGCAGATACTTGGCCCAGGAATACGCTCCCAAGCAATATCCTGATGAGTTTCCTAATGCTGAGATGCAAGATCCATTAGCCATAGAGCTTGGCAGTGATGTATCATTACTATTTCACCAACAAGGAAATATTCCTACATCTATCTCATTACCTGGTGATCCAAAAACATTTAAAACCTTGGTGGAAGGCTTGGAAGGATTTGAAGATGTAGATCTAGATCCTCGTGGTATGCCCCCTGCCTACTTAAGAGATACAGCCTATTATCAAGAAATGGAATGGATACTAGGTTTAGAAGATAAAACTGAAGATTATGCAGGCAGATTACTGGAAGTTTTCGAAAATTCATCACCAACATCTGTAACCTATCCGGAAACTTATCCTTTCAATGCACCAAAAGGAGTTATCAATAATAACCTTAGCTCTCAGCTTCAGCTAGTTGCAAGACTCATAGCTGGTGGTGCAAAAACTAAAGTATACATGGTTAAAATCGGTGGTTTTGATACGCATGCTGATCAGGTTACCAGTTATGATTCTACCATGGGGTATCACGCTGCTTTAATGTATCATATTAGCTCAGCTATGAATGCCTTCCAGGCAGACCTTAAAGCCAGAGCACTTGAGGACCGGGTGGTATCGATGACTATCTCTGAATTCGGTAGGCGTATAAAATCTAACGGAAGTTTTGGAACTGACCATGGTAAAGGTGGCCCAATGTTCTTATTTGGTAAAAAAATAAGGGGCGGAGTAACTGGAACTAATCATAAGTTTGAAGACGATGACGACAACATTACCCAGCAGTATGACTATAGACAGGTTTACGCTAACCTTTTGGTAGATTGGCTTGGTGTGGATAAAGATAAAGTTGGAGGTCTCACTAGTGGTATAGTACTCGCTACTCACCAGAATACAAATTTTTATGACGGCCCTTTTGATGAGGAAAGTCCTTCTGGTTTTTACCAACCACTTAACCTGGTGGTTGATGAAGACCTTATTACAGGTACCGAGGCATTCATTAAAGATCGATTTCACCTGAACAATGCATACCCTAACCCGGCCTTAGGAAGTACTACAATGTCTTTCTACATCAATACTGAAACTATGGTTAACCTAAGACTTCTGGACATAAAAGGAAGACTAGTGAAGCAGGTTTTAAATGAAAAAAGAGCGGCAGGTGAGCATAAATTGAATGTAAATCTTAAAGATCTTAATCCAGGAGTCTATTTTTATCAGATAGAAGCTGGATTATTAAAAGACACCAAAAAACTAGTAGTCAGATAAATAATACCATTTTAATATATTAAATTATCTTCTTAAACCAACACCTAACTAATGAAGCACATATTAGCAGCTGTACTAAGTGTATTGCTGGTATTTACCATAACAAGCAGTTTTGGGCAGAAAAAGAATAAGATGTATTATGGTTACCAGACCAAAAAAGCTCAACCTGGTGATAAATTCCTTAACTCGCAATGGTGGCTAGGGTTTAGAGCAGGAGCCAACATTACTGAGGTTACTCCTACTCAAAGTTATAGCGCCTTTAGTCCGATAAGTTATGATCTAAAAGAGAAAGAGTATAACACCTTTGGTTTAGATCAGATTAGTGGGCAAGCGGGTATTGAAATTACTTTCTACCACAAGGGATTCTCTTTTAGCCTACAACCTAATTACAGAAGACAAAGGTTTACCTACATAAACGAATACGAGTGGAAATCTTCAATTATTGACACTTTGGCAACAAATGAACTTCCCAATCAGCTAAATATTCAGTACACTCACGAAAACACTTTGGACTACATCGAATTGCCGATATTCATAAAATATGACTTAACAAGAGGAAATTTAAGACCTTTTATCCAAATAGGAGGGTATTATGGCACATTGGTCGGAGCAGATAGACATTTGAAAACCTCAGGCACCGATAGGGCATCTGGTGCTATTGGGCCATTTAAAAATCAAGAAACAGTGATTGGTGCCAAGGATTTCTATATTAAATCAAGTGTAGGAATTGCGGGAGGCATTGGAGTCTCCTATGATTTCTGGAATGTAAGATTAGTGTTTGATGCCACATATCGCTATGGCATGGCCAATATTACCAGTACCAAAAACAGGTATTCCAAAAATGAACTAGTAGGTATAGGAGATGCAATGGATGATATTGAAATGAGTAATATTTCATGCAACATTGGCCTTCTTTTCCCGCTAAGATTTATTAGTAGCAAATACGACAGCTTTAATTAACCCGCAATTCTATTTTTTGACTTTATAAAATGAAAAAGATATATCTACTATTCATATGCATCATTGGTTTAGCCACCAGTTGTGATATTGGAGATAACGAGACAGACCCAACTACATCGTTTTTGAAAATTTACGATGATAACACATATGAATCATCCTATATACCGATTGATATTAAACAAACCTCTGATGGTGGTTATCTAGTATTGTCAGCCACTCGGAAAGCGGAGTTAGAACCACTTACTGGTGTGAGAGTGATAAAATTAGACGCAAATGGCGATTTTGAAAAGCAACAAGACTTAGATGGTTTTTCACACCCTGTTGGTGATTTAATGGAAATTGATGGTAATTTTTATTTTATTGCCATGACCACGCGTGCGGAGGCGGCTAGAGTTGTCATTTTTATGATTGACAATACTGGAACACTAGCAGATCCCATAACTCTTTCTAGCGTCAGAAATTATCCCTTTTGCGCTACAAAAACGGATGATGGTAAAATCCTCTTACTGAGTTTCGACAACAAAAACTTGAATACAGTATTTACAGAATCAGATATCAATGGATCAATTCTTAAATCATCAAAGTTCTCACTTGGTCCAAACGCCCAAGATATTGGAGAACCGTTCCGTACAATCAATGAGAGTTTCTTTCGCACAGGCAAAAAGCAACCCTATTTGATAGGAAAAATGAATGATCAAACCTATTACTTTAACGGTTTTTATAATTTCACCTTATCATTCATCTTTACAAACTTGGACGGGGATAACTCTGTGATAGGCCAAATTAATGGACAACATAGAGTGGCTGGCATAAGTGCTGCACTGAATTTGGACGGTAATAATTTTGCTATATCCAGATTTAATTATGGAGATAACTATTTATATGCCAATTACGATGCTGAACCACTACTGGCAACATCATCAGTAAACATAGGAGGAAATATCTTCCCAGAGTTAGTTCAAGATGCTACTGTCATTATAAAAGAAGTAAGTATAGGCAGTAGAGATATTACCATTTTTGCCAGCAATACTAAAACAGGCCAAATCATTCTTCTAGCTTTTGAAGGTAAAACGCTTGTCGGAACTAAGTACTTAGGGTTTGGCAATTCATATGAAATAGCCAACTTCTCCACCACCGAAGATAATGGATTAATTATATTAGGAAACACTTATATCACGGGCAGGTTTAATAGACTATGTACGTTTAAACTAAGTGAAGAAGAATTGAGAGATATTATTGAATAGAAAAATTCGAAATCAAGCATAAAAAAAGGCCTGTATAATTAATATACAGGCCTTTTTACTATCACAATTTTCCTCTACCTATCAATATCTATCTTTATATCTTTATGAAAATCACCTTCCATATTGTTATAAGGCAAGGTTATTTTTAATATCCCATTCTGATAATCTGCTTGAATTCCCATCCTATCAATATTTGCATCTAGTGTAGTGGTGGTGACTACGTGAGGCACTTCCACATCACTATTTAATGTATCAAAATTGACATTATGATAGACAATCAGATTTCCATTGATCACCTCAACTCTTAACTCTTCTGGTGATACACCTGGAACACGGGCATATATAATTTTACTATCTTTTAGCTTCTTCACGTGAGTCTGGGGCGAGGCTGTTCCACCATTGAAAGTATTCATGATGTCGGCACTTTGTAATACTTTCCTCACCCATTTAATATCGTGATCATACTTCATGTTATCCTCCGTTGTTTGATGTTTGAACAACAAGAGTTATACCAAGCTATCAAAATAGACAAAATGTCTTGATGAAAGCCATTATGGCATATAAATAAGAAAAGCTCATGTATTCACATGAGCTTTTCTTATTTATGACTTTTAACCAGGAGGTTAAAATAGCTCCTTCCCAATATTATAAACGGAATTAGACTTACCCATAGAATAGTAGTGCAGTACAGGAACACCGAACTCAACCAGCTCTTTAGATTGTTGAATGGTCCATTCTATACCTACTTGCTTAACTTCATCATTGGTCTTACACTTTTCAACGGCATCAGCAAGATCTTCTGGAAGGTCAATATAGAATATTCTTGGTAGAATATTCATCTGCCTTTTAGTAGTAAGAGGCTTCAATCCTGGAATGATGGGTACATTAATTCCGGCCTCACGGCATTGCTTCACGAATGAGAAGAACTTCTGATTATCAAAGAACATTTGAGTTACAATATATTCAGCACCCATATCTACCTTCATTTTCAGGTATTTAAGATCAACTTTTAGGTTAGGGGCTGCAAAGTGCTTTTCAGGATAACCTGCTACTCCTATACAGAAATCGGTATGATTAGCATTAAGCAAATCATCATCCTGATATTGACCATTGTTCATTTTAACCACCTGCTCTATAAGGTCAGAGGCATATTTATGACCACCTTCTTCTGGCACGAAAACAGATTCCGTTTTAATGGCATCTCCCTGCAAAAGCAAAACATTATCAATACCGAGGAAGTCCAAATCAATAAGTGCATTCTCGGTTTCCTCCTTTGTAAAACCACCACAAATGATGTGAGGCACTGTATCTACGTTGTACTTATTTTTGATAGCCGCACAAATACCAACAGTTCCCGGACGCTTTCTAATCGATTTTTTCTCTAATAACCCATTTTCTCTTTTCTTGTACACAAACTC
Organism: Fulvivirga ligni; assembly: GCF_021389935.1. Taxonomy (NCBI): domain Bacteria; kingdom Pseudomonadati; phylum Bacteroidota; class Cytophagia; order Cytophagales; family Fulvivirgaceae; genus Fulvivirga; species Fulvivirga ligni. The sequence continues at coordinate 3,684,507 of NZ_CP089979.1, read as the reverse complement.
TTCTCTATGGTAAGTTACATCAATGAAAGGTGGATTAAATTCCATTAATGGATCAATGTGTTTGTAGAGATTGTGAATATTTTCACCCTTTAATGGTGGTAGGATCTCGAATGAGAATAGGGTTTTTTTAGCATTAGCAATATGCTCGGTAATTTTCATGGTGAATAGGTTTTATATATCAGATTGTGATATTCAAAGTTTTAAAATTTAATAAGATAGGTTAGGTCCAAGCCATTTTTCAACCGCCTCTACTGTCATATTCTTTCTAACAGCGTAATCTTCTACCTGATCCTTCTCTATTTTCCCGAGTCCGAAATACCTGGATTCAGGATGAGAGAAATAAAAGCCACTGACTGACGAAGCAGGATACATAGCGTTAGAATCTGTCAAGAAAATGCCAGTGTGCTTCTCAGCCTCCAGTACTTCAAAAAGAAGTGGCTTTTCTGTATGATCCGGACATGCAGGATAACCAGGAGCTGGTCTTATGCCCTGATATTTTTCTCTAATCAACTGTTCGTTTGAGAACGGTTCTTCAGGAGCATAGCCCCATAGATCAGTTCTAATTTTATAGTGCATTAATTCAGCAAAAGCCTCAGCTAATCTATCGGCAAGGGCCTTTACCATTATTTCATTATAATCATCATGCTGAGCCTTGTAGGCATCAACCAGCTTTTCTATACCAACACCTGCTGTTACAGCGAAACCTCCGAGGTAATCTTGTACTCCCGAGGTCGCTGGAGCTACATAGTCTGACAAGGCCAGGTTAGGGATATTCTTACCCTTCTTGCCCTGCTGTCTTAAGAAGTGGAAACGCTCCTTTTTTCCATTTTGCAGAGTGATCTCAATATCATCTTCAAATGCGTTCGCTTCAAACAAACCGATAACACCATTAGCAGTAAGCTGCTCATTTTCAATGATTTCATCAAGCATCTTATTAGCATCAGCATATAGTTTTTTAGCCTCTTCCCCGATCACTTTGTCTTCCAATATCTTAGGAAACTTCCCCTTCAACATCCAGGTGCTGAAGAACGGCGTCCAGTCTATAAACTCTCTAATTTCTGCAAGAGGATAGTTTTCAAAGACCTTTACTCCTAATTGCTTAGGTTTAGGGGCACTATAACCGTCCCACTGGATCTGAACTTTATTGGCTCTAGCCTGCTCCAGACTGATGTAATTCTTTTCTACCTTTCTGGAAGAATGGCTTTCTCTTAAATCTTGATACTCGTCTTTAATCCTGGTATGGAATGCCTCCTTTGTATTTTTACTGATCAGCTCCCCTACTACAGGTACACTACGGGAAGCGTCAAGCACATGCACCACCGCACCGCTATATTTAGGATCAATTTTTACGGCGGTATGGATTCTACTGGTTGTAGCACCACCAATAAGTAGCGGCAATTTGAAATTTTGCCTTTCCATTTCTTCAGCTACTCCCACCATTTCATCAAGCGATGGGGTGATGAGCCCGCTAAGACCAATCGCTGCCACATTATGCTTTTTAGCCTCTGTAAGAATTTTATCTGTTGGCACCATAACTCCAAGATCAATGATCTCATAGTTATTACAGGCTAGCACCACTCCTACTATATTTTTACCAATATCATGAACATCTCCTTTCACCGTAGCCAGCAAGATTTTAGCCGCTGTTTCAGTAGATTTATTCCTTCTCTTCTCCTCTTCCATGTAAGGCTCCAGATAGGCTACTGCCTTCTTCATTACCCTGGCGCTTTTCACCACCTGAGGAAGAAACATTTTACCTGAACCAAACAGATCACCCACTATATTCATTCCGTCCATGAGAGGACCTTCTATAACTAAAAGTGGCTGCCCTAATTTCTGTCTTGCTTCTTCAGTATCTTCATCAATATGATCTACAATACCTTTCACCAAAGCATGTGCAAGTCTCTCTTCCACAGTTCCCTTTCTCCAGGCATCATCCTTAACACGTGTCTTGGAGGTTCCTTTTACTTTCTCAGCAAAGTCTAAAAGTCGCTCTGTAGCATCATCTCTTCTATCTAACAGCACATCTTCCACATGCTCTAAGAGGTCTTTAGGTATTTCATCATAAACCTCTAACATCGTAGGGTTTACGATCCCCATGTTCATACCATTTTTAATGGCATGATATAAAAAGGCCGAATGCATGGCTTCTCTAACCGTATCATTTCCTCTAAATGAGAAGGACACATTACTTACCCCACCACTTACATTAGCTCCGGGAAGATTAGTTCTAATCCATTTGGTAGCGTTAAAGAAGTCAAGAGCGTTTTTTCTATGCTCTTCCATACCTGTAGCTACAGGAAATATATTGGGATCAAATATGATATCTTGTGGTGGGAAATCGATCTTATCTACCAGAGTACGATACGAACGTTCACAGATAGCAATTCTTCTTTCATAGTTATCAGCCTGTCCATCTTCATCAAATGCCATTACCACCACTGCGGCGCCGTACATTTTGATTTTTTTGGCCTGTGCCAGGAATTCTTCTTCACCATTCTTCAAGCTGATTGAGTTCACCACTCCTTTTCCCTGAATACACTGCAAACCTGCTTCTATAATTGGCCATTTAGAAGAGTCAATCATTATAGGAATTCGGGAGATTTCGGGCTCCGAAGCAATCAGGTTAAGGAACTTCACCATGGCTTCTTCACCATCGAGCATACCTTCATCCATGTTTACATCAAGTATTTGGGCCCCACCCTCTACCTGATCTCTTGCTATGGACAATGCCTCTTCAAAATTTTCTTCCTGAATTAAACGGAGAAACTTCCTGGAACCGGTAACGTTAGTTCTCTCCCCTACATTAACAAAGTTAGATTCGGGTGTAATTACTAATGGTTCAAGGCCACTAAGCCGTAGGTATGGTATGTGTTGTTTGCTCATGTATAAATGTCATAAAACAAAAAAAGCCCTTCTGGTAAGTCAGAAGAGCTTTTTATTTTATCTTTTGTGTAATAAAGCCAATTCCTAACTTATCTTCCTCCGTTTTGCGGAGATGGATTTAGCACCTGATCCTAATTGGTCGGTTGCTAAGGCTTCGCAGGGCCATTTCCCTCAGCCTTTCTTGATAAGAGCATAATTCTTAATTCATTATCTCACAAATCTAACATATTTTTCGAAACAACAAATTAATAACTTTTCCTATATTCGAGCATTCTTAAAGAAATGCCCCTCTTAGAACCGCACGAGGTTCACGCATCAAATTATCAATAACATGAAGATCTGGAAAAAGTTATCTCCTGAGGAGATTAAGAATAGAGTTTTTAATGCTTTAAATAGCAACGTCAATTATTATGAATCCAACATATTAGGCATTCCTGCCTCTCACCTGGACAATAAGGTATACTATCAGGATGCTCCATTTTTAAGTAATGCACCTTATTTATCGACCCTGATTCACAATCCTAATCACATTGGGTGCCATACGTTAGGCAAATCAGAGAGCTTCTTTCAGGGAACCCAGGAAATTGAGCAAGAACTGATTAAGGTATGCTCAGAAGAAATATTGCGAGGCGAGGAAAATGGATTTGACGGATATGTAGCTTCAGGTGGAACTGAAGCCAACATGCAGGCCGTCTGGGTTTATAGAAACTTTTTCAAGCAGGAGTTTCAATGTACCAATGAAGAAATATGCATACTATGCTCCGAGGACAGCCATTATTCAATGAGTAAAGCTGGTAATGTACTTTCTCTTCATACTGAGTACATTAGTGTAGATGAGAAAAGAAAACCAACAGACAAGAGCCTGACTGAAATAATTGAAAAACAGCTAAAAGAAGGCCGTAAATACTTCATTGTGGTTGCCAATATGATGACAACCATGTTTGGATCCGTAGACCAGGTATCAACTTACACTAACATATTGAAGAAATACAAATGCCAATATAAGATTCATATTGATGGTGCTTATGGTGGCTTCTTCTACCCTTTTGCTGATGACAACAACCCATTGGATTTTTCTAACCCGGAAGTGAGCTCTGTAACGCTAGATGCTCATAAGATGCTACAAGCACCTTACGGAACGGGTATCTTCCTGATCAGAAAAGGGCTTATTAAATATGCTAACACCAAAGAAGCAAGCTATGTAGAGGGTGAAGATTTTACTTTAATAGGTAGCCGAAGCGGCGCCAATGCTATAGCTGTATGGATGATCCTTATGACCTACGGCCCCTATGGCTGGAGAGAAAAAATCTTGATACTTCTGAATCGAGCTGACTGGCTTTGTGCGCAATTAGATGCCAAAAAGATAAAATATTACAGAGAGAATGCCTCGAACATTGTAACCATAGATGCGAATGACATTAAAGAGGAGATTGCTAAGAAATATGGCCTAGTACCCGATAACCATGCTGCACCAAAGTGGTTTAAAATAGTAATCATGGAACACGTAACAATAGAAAATCTGGAGCCGTTTGTAAATGAAATTTAAAGCTATGAACCTGGAACAACTTAAATATCCTATTGGCCACTTTAAGCCAACAGATGACAGTGATCTTACCGAATTTTTCGATCGCATTTCAACCTTGCCAGAACGACTAAAGAATGTAGTAGAATCACTATCAGAAACCCAGCTTGACACACCATACAGACCTGATGGCTGGACTGTGAGACAGGTGGTGCACCATATAGGAGATAGCCATGCGAATGCATATATAAGATTCAAATGGACCTTAACCGAAGATGAACCTCTCATCAAGGCCTATGATGAGCAGAAGTGGGCTGAAATTTTTGATACGAAAGAAGCACCGGTATCCATGTCGCTATCTTTCATTGATGCGCTACATGCTAAATGGGCATATCTTTTAAAAGGATTAAATGAGGATAGCTTGAATAAAGCTTACATACATCCTGATGGCAATAAGAGAGTGCCCTTGAGAATAGCGGCCCAAATGTATGCCTGGCATGGAGACCATCATCTGGCGCACATAACAAGTTTGATGGAAAGAGAAGGCTGGTTCTAATTAGGAGCCAGTTTTTTTATTAGCTCTGTGGTCTGCCTTTCGCTGACGCGCTTTAGCCATCGGCAGTTTTTCTGGCACTACTAGATTATCTTGATTTAGTGAGTCTAAATAAGTAGCAAGGCTTTCATACACCTTCATTCCCTCGGCATCCATTTTACCGCTATATTCCAACTTTTTTAAATAATGAAAGACCTCTTTCATTAACGTAATTAATTGATCATCAGAATCTTTCCTTTGCAGACTTAAAGCATTATTCACTTCATCTTTAAGTTGGGTAAAGTGGCTTTTCAATATTAATTCAGCTGAGTTATCCATAACACTATTTATTGGGTCTTACTTTTCATTGTTTTCTGCAGGCTGTCGATGAGCTTATCTACATTGCCTTTGTCATCATCTTCAAGGAACAGACGATATTGTTGTAGTATTTCAAGCGCTTCTTTGTATTCACTTTTCATAGCCATGACCAATCCAAGATTGTAATATGCGCTTTCAAAGTCGGCATCTATTTTAATGGCCATTTGATAATGCACCTTCGCCAAATCAAGATCACCTAACTCTGAATATATATTAGCCAGGTTATAGTGGGCCTCACAGTGGCGTGGATCATGCTTCAGACATTGCGTAAAGCAATCAATAGCATTTGCATAGTTCTTCTTTTCAGATTCTATAATACCTAAATTGCAATAAGAGTCTACTATTCCTTCACCACTTTTGATGGCCTTCCAATAAAATTCTACTGCGCGAGGATCATTGTTTTCATCAAAGTATAGCGCCTGATCAAAAAGGCTACCATGGCTACTGAGGCTAACTACTTTAGCTTCGCTGGGAGCCACTGTAAAAAGGTTCAGTTGTCCGTAATCTTCAAGATCAACAGACTTCCTTTTTCTTACCTTTTTGTAACCAAATTTTGAATTTCCGCTTGCGGGAAACTTGATGATTCTTGCCATATTCCTCTAATGCCTTCTTCAGTTCGGTTTTAAAGTATATTAACTTGCCTTTTTGCTCTTGGTCTTTTTCTCTGCTGTTTTCTTGGTCTTTCCTGTAGCCTTTTTCATTGGCTTTTTCTCTGCCTTAGCCTGATCTATACTTTCTTTCAAAGCAGTCATAATATCTTTTACTTCTGGCTCCTGCTCGGTGTAGCTTACCACTTCTTTACCATCGATCTTCGCTTCTATCATTTCTTTCAAGGCATCGTAATAATGATCTGTGGTATCAATTTTCTCAAAAGACTTGCTCATGGAGTCTACCAAAGTTTTAGCCAGTTTGAGCTGCTCCTTATCTGCCTCATCCACTTTGCTTAGACCTGGCACTTCATTAACACTTCTTAGCTCATCAGGATTCCTCAACTTGTAAAGCATCATGCCATTTTCTTCATGCGGGGTGAGCAACACCAGGCTTTCTCGCTCGCGAAGCACCACTCTTCCCACACCTATCTTACCTGTTTGCTTTAGTGTTTGCATAAGCAGTGAATAGGTCTTAGAAGCGATATCACCATCGGGACCAATGAAATATGGTGAGTCGTATAAAGCAGGGTGTATCTCATTCTCATCTACAAAGCCTTCTATCTCTATCACCTTGGTGCTCTTCAATTTGATCTTCTCGAAATCTTCATTGTTAATAATCACATATTGACCGGGCTCATACTGATACCCTTTTATTATGTCATCAGCCTTGAGCACATCACCCGTAACCTTATCCTTTTTCTCATACGTTACAGGATTCTTATTCTCCTTAGAAAGTTGATTGAACCGGATGGTTCTGCCTGAATCTATAGCGGTATAAATACGGATGGGGATGGTAACTAATGAAAACCGGATATGACCTTTCCAAATTGCTCTCATGATGATCTAGTTATGGTGATATAATAAATTTAACAAAAAAATATCAGATATAGTTAAAGCAGTATATTATCATTAAGCTATACTATAAATATAATACTCTAACTTTCTAATAATCAATTTTATATAAAAAAATATTATACCAAATCGGGTCTTAGTCGCAAATATACCGGCTCGCGGTAGGTTCCGTTATGTGTAAGCATAGAATATTGTATCTCCGCGTATAATTCAGGCTCGATCCATGTAGTTTTTGCATCATCCAGTGGCTTTTCTTCCACAGGTCTCTTTATTTTTTTCTTCTTTTTCAGCACATCATATAGCTCCTTCATCGACTTACTGTTAAAGCCGGTTCCTACTTTACCACGGTAGACCAATTCACCATCTACCCTCTCAGCCAATTGCAAGGCACCGAATAATTCCTCTCTATCTCCCCTGCCTTCTGTGTACCCGATAATGAGCGCTTCAGCAGATTGCCTCACTTTCACTTTTATCCAGCCCGCACTTCTTTTACCTGGAATATATCTGCTGTTCACATCTTTAGCCATAATGCCCTCAAGCTGCATTTTCTTGGCGGCCTCGAACAGCTCCTGACCCTCCTCTACAGTTTCACTGATTCGGTAACTGCCTCCCTTCCTCACAGAGTCCTCCAGCCATTCCCTTCTTCGGAGTAATGGATCATTCACCAGAGGTCGCCCATCCAGCATCAGACAATCGAATAAATAGCAAAAAGCGGGGTATTTCTTCATGCTTCTTTGAATGTCCCCGTCCGCTGTTCTTTGCATTCTGTGAATTACGTTTTTGAAGTTTGGCCTTCCTGCACTGTCAAAACACACTATTTCGCCATCAAATACACCTGAAGTGACTCTAAAAGCCTCAGCAGGTATCATTAGCTCAGGAAATTGCTTATTGAGCAATTTATGATTTCTACTATAGATATTCAGCTCCCCCTCATCCAAGACGATTAGAGCTCGTATACCGTCCCATTTCACCTCATAGATATACTCTTCACCCGAAGGCACGTTCTCCGCGCTATCGGCAAGCATAGGCTCCACAGGATGCCTTAACCAGTCTAGCTGCGGATTGTCCACACGCTCCAATAGCCACTCCTTATCCTTCATCTTATGCATGCGGTATTCGGCATTCATCTGCGGACTATGCAAGGCGAAATAAAAGCCATCCTTCTTCTCTTTGGTAATCTCATACCTTCCATTGGCATAAATCCACATATTACCGCCTCCGTATTGGCCCTTGGGTATTTCTCCTTCGAAGGTGATGTACTTCATAGGATGATCCTCCGTAGCCACCGCCAACCGTTTTACCCCCGGATATGGGGGCATGCCTTTAGGCACTGCCCAGGATCTTAATACACCGTTCTGCTCCAACCTTAAATCATAATGCAAATGCGAGGCGTGGTGCCGATGGATAACAAATCCGGTATCATCACCACCTTCATACAACCCCTGGGGCTCAGGGGTCTTTTTAAAATTTCGCTTTTTTGAATAGTCTTCCAGCTGTTCGGGAGTTTTATGTCTGGCATTTGGTCCCAACTTCTTAGGCTTAGCTTTCTCCTTTCTGTGTGTATGCAATTCTTCAGCATAAGCCGGCAATGCCTGCCAGGCATCTCCATCTTCCAAGATTTTATCTAAGGCATTTTCAATATTGAAATCCTGAGCACTCTCTATGTCCTCAAGCTCTTCCCAGGTAAGCGGCATAGAAACCGGCGCTCCCTCATAGCCACGGAGACTGTAAGGCGCCACAATAGTTTGGCTAGTTCTATTTCGATAGATATCAATGAGCACCCGGCCCTTGCGTGCGTCTTTCTTAATCTGCAAGGTGGTGTTAGCGTTTTTCTCTACAAAAGGCTGTGCTATAGCCTTGGCTGCATTAAAGCATTCCTCGAAGGTCCAGCGAGGCAAAACAGGTGTTACCAGATGTAAACCTTTACCTCCGGTGGTTTTCACAAACACCTGATAACCAAATGATTCAATATGATCTTTCAGTTTAAATGCAATGCTTTTCAGCTCTTCAAAATCATACTGCTCTGGCGGATCTAAATCATAAACAATGTAGTCAGGTTTATCGTGGTGTGGCCTTTTGGCGTGCATCTGATGGAGCTCCAAACACGCAAGGTTTGCAAGCCACACTAAGGTAGCTTCTTCATTAGCCATCATATAATCTTTCACCTCTCCACCGAGCTTCACCGATTCTATCCAATCAGGAGCCCAATCTGGCTTATTCTTCTGGAAGAACCTTTCACCCTCCACACCATCAGGAAAGCGTACCAATGACAGGGGCCTTCCTTTGATATGAGACAAAATGGTAGGAGCAATTTTCAGATAATACTGAAGCACTTCAGCCTTCACAATATGATCATCAGGGTATAAAACTTTCTGCAAATTGGAGAGTTCCAACTTATGTTTTCCTACCTGAACATATGTAACATCTTTAGCCATCAGCTTAACAAAACCTACTATAACAAAAAGTTATAACAAGTTCATTACTCATTGAAAATTAGGACGTTGCAAATTAAGACCACACTGATAATTTAACTTTTCAATGATGTAATCACAAGTCTTCGGAGTGTTAGTTTCATCTTCCTGGTGAGCATAAAAGTACAGTTCCTCCAGACCTGAATCTATCCAGGTTTTGATTCTTTCCACCCATTCATCCAGGCGTGTAAAATCTGTGGGGTGAAAGTCGTAGCCATTAAATCTTACAAAGGCCTTGGTACTAGTAAGACGCTGATGCACCACATCTCTTCGAGTAGCTACATCTGTAATTACTGCACCTCTTCCGTACTCTTCCAACATGCTAAAAGTCTCATCATATGCTGTGGGATCAGTGAACCAATCAGTATGTCGAAGCTCTACGAACATAGGGAAATCACCAGGAATATCTTTGATATAATCAGCCAGTCTATCAAGGTATTTGGGAGCGAAGTTATCCGGCATCTGAAGAAACGAGGGGCCCAGCTTATCACCGAAAGCATGAGCGGCATCCAGGAAATAATCTGTGAATCTTTTCGCATCTTCATTCAATCTCTTCAGGTGACTTATATTCCTTGAAAACTTAGGACTGAAACTAAACCCTTCCGGCGCTCTGGAAGCCCAGTTCTCGACATTTTCCTTTTTTATGCTGTAGAAAGTGGTATTCATTTCAATACCATTAAAATTCTTCACATAGTGATCAAGAAAATCTTTATCCTTAGTCTTTTCAGGATAAATGAGACCAACCCATTCTTTCCTGCCCCATTTGGCACAGCCAACATATACTTTAACAGGATTCTTGCCTTTACCCAGATTTTTCGCTGTATCAGGATGGTCCGGCGGCAGGCTTAGATCTATACTTTCAAGTTCTTTATTTGATGTAGGTTTACCGAATTTCATATTAATAAGGGTTCTTGTTTTCTAAATTTAATGGAATTTAAAAATTTTTATCCACGATTCATTGAACCTTTTAACGCCATTGTGTACCGAAAGTTAAACAGTCTACAACGCGACTTTAAGTGGCTGTCTTGATATCACCTGCCGGCGGTAAATTGAGACAGCCGCTTTTCAAAAGAAATTTAAAATGAAGAAATCGTTTATATTATATCTACTTCTTTCTGCCTTCAGCCGGTTTGCCTTGGGCGCTGCAGAAGAAGTGCCCTCCAGGTTATCAGAAAGAAAGGACCAATCATGGTACAGCTCACAGGCTGCCGAATGGAAAGCCATAGTAGATCAGCATCCGGGCAATAATAAGGCATGGCTTAACTATTATCTGGCCACCAGATATGCCAACAAGGCCTCTGAAGAAACCCTTTACAGCCAGATTAAATCCATGGCTGAAAGCTTTGAAAAGGAACTCATCCTGGCCTTCCATTTTGAACAGACTGATGAAGGGTATGTGCATACTCAAAAAGCCAATGAGCTCAGAAAGAATAATTTCATGGCTCAAGTACTCATGATGGCCCACGCAGAACGGCTAGGACTGGAAAACCAAAGAAAAGCCTATGCCATGAAAGTAATGAGCCAGCAAAGGATTTACCAGAGCCTGCTCTCCTATAACTACAATGTACTCATGTCTATAGAGCCCAACGGCGTCCTTTTAGTGGATGGCGACAATACATCTATACCTTTATGGCTTCTTCAAGATGCCATGGACATAAGAACCGATGTAAAAGTGGTGGACCTGAACCTATGCAAGGATGAAAATTATTTAAATTCTTTAAGCAGCAGGTGGCAATTACAGACTGAAGGCCTGAGCGGATTAAATGAATCGGAATTCACACAAAAACTACCTGACGTTAATCCGGAGTTTAATTTCTTCTATTCACTAACCCTGGATCGCCAATATTTAAGTGAAATAGAAAATCAGCTATATGTGGTAGGGTTAGCATCAGTAAGAAGTGAGAAAAGGATCAATAACGTTGAAGAAATAAGGACTAACCTGGAACAAAAATTTTTGCTTGACTATGTTTCTGTTGATTTTAACGGAGAGCCTCAGACCGCCAGCGGTAGAAAGCTCACACCTAATTATCTTGTTCCTGCTTTGCTGCTTAAGCGGTATTACCAAAGTCAACATCTGGAATCTCCTCAACTGGATGCCATCATCGAGAAGATTGCCAGAGAAAGCGGCAGAGCAGATGTAGTAAAGAACTTCCTTACCGTTTCGGAGCCTCACAAGCCTTACGCTGCTATTGAGATAGACACCAAGGACCTGGAGGAGACGTTTAAGCCAATTAGAGGAAAGCTTTATGCTCAGTATTCCGAAGTTACCAACAAGTCTTATAACGACTTTCTCAGCTACCTTCAAGAGCACAACATGGATAACCTTTATAAAAAATGTAATTATGATCTAAGTCAATATGAAGGTGGTGGTTTAGCTATGATGAAGAGTTACCATGAGGTTATTGATCCTTCAAAAATGTCTAAGAAGAAAGAATATTATACAAATTATCCAGTTATTGATATCAGCTATGAAGGAGCTGTTGAATATTGCCAGTGGCTTACGGATCAATACAACCAACAAAGCATTAAAAAATTCAAAAAGGTGGTGTTTAGATTACCGACTTTAAATGAGTGGCAAATTGCTGCCTTGGGATATAAAGGCTTTCAAAGCTGGAATCTGAATGATGTGGTAGTAACACTGGATAGCAAGAGAAATAAATCAAACCCGCAGACTTTTAAGGTTTCTGATCACGATATCATCTATCCCTGGTATATCTATGATGTAGAGTTCGTGAAGGAAGCCATAAATTCCAAAGGCTGTTATTTGGGTAATTTCAAAACTTCTGATGAGATAACGTGTCCTAACGGCATTCATGGAGATGGCTTTAAAATGGCAGCCAAAGTGGCCAGATATTTCGCTAATGACATGGGCCTTTTTGATGTGGTGGGAAATGTAGCCGAAATGGTATCTGAAAAAGGCAAGGCTTGCGGTGGTAGTTGGGATGATATACCGGAGAAGTCTAGCATTAAGAGCGTGAAAAATTATGATGGCCCTAGTGCATCAATCGGATTTAGAGTTTTTATGGAGGTGATAGAAGAATAAACTTTGAAACTATTTACAAACTATAAAAAGAAAACAGACGAGCAGCTCATGGTCCTTCTTCAAAAGGGGGACCATGATGCGTTGTCAGAACTCTATCATAGATATAGCACAAAGCTGCTCTCCTACTTTTTCAAGATGCTATGGAAAGATGAAGAACTAGCGCAAGACTCTCTTCATGACCTATTTGTAAAACTTATTGACAAAGCCTATCAATTCGATACCTCCAGACGGTTTAGCACCTGGCTCTATTCCATAGCCCATAACATGTGTAAAAACCATTACCGAAAGCATGAAAAGCTACAGTTAGATTCTATCGATCAAATAGATTCTCATACCATGATCGTAAGCTCAGAAAAGCAGATTGACCCGAATGAATTGGAGAACGCTTTAAAAAATGCCATGAACAATATCAGCGGAGATCATCAGAGCGTATTTGTACTTAGATATTATGAAAACATGCCTATCAAAGACATAGCAGAGATTATGAGTTGCTCGGAAGGCACAGTAAAATCAAGGTTATTCCATGCTAAGAAAAACCTGGCCTCACAGCTCAAGCAGTTTAAAGAAATTGACGAAGGAGATTATTAAAATAGAAGAGATGGTAAGCTACGAGAAGTTTGAAGAATTATTAAAAACCAAAGATTACTCACATCTATCTGAATCTGAGCGCATTTTGGTTTCCCATTTTATAGAAAGTGAAGAAGAGTATCAATCTATAAGGAAAGTCCTGAGTTCTGAAGATGCCAACAGGAGATTAAGCCCCAGAGAAAATACACTCCCCAACCTGCATCAACACTTGAGCGAGAAGCATTCCAGATCTTTCAAGGTATCTGGTTACGCCGCTTCTTTGATCATTTTACTTTGTAGTGGACTATGCTATTGGCTGGGAGCACAGAATGAAACAGTGATACAAACACCAGAGAGGGTTGTACAACTTCCGGGCAGAATTGATACTTTAACTATTTATGAAAAGCCTGATACGGTATTCTTGACCAGAGTGGTGTATAAAGAAAAGGCCGTTTACATAGAAAAAGAATCTCCCATCACACAGACAAGCTATACTGAAAAGGAGAACACCAGCATCAACATGAAGGAGAATGGAGATTTGAATGTGTTGCTGGTTTCGGGGAGGTGAGGTTTGGAATGGGCTTGTAGTTTCGTTGATGGAGACACCAACGATGGCTAAATAGACTGTCCTAATCCTTGTTTTTAACGAGGATTTGTAGAGCCTAGCATTTGTAATGCGATTATCAATTTCGACATTCCATAGCAACAGTTCCTTTACTTTTTTGCAATCGACCAAAAAAGTAACAAAAAAGTCTTTCTTGCTGCAAGGTCTTCCGAGAACTGGAGCATTTCATAGATCGTAACTACCACTAAGGACTTGAGCTAAATCTGATTTTCAGTATTCTTTCACCGCACGACTGGGCAGCAAGAGTTTTTATTTATAACTAACCAAATTCACCTCTAGATGTACACTGAGTGTGATTTTGAGATGTAAGATCGCTGTATATCAATAGAAATATTCGTGGAACAGCCTTCAGTTTCGTAGGTGGAGACACCTACGAAGGCGGGTGATTTAGGACTGAGGCAGATTATAAATGCTTGTGCCTAGAAATATTCGTTATGTACGGAGGATTATAGATGGGCTCAAACTTAATCCTCTGTGATTTTTCTTTTGTGATTTATACCCCACTCTACTAATGCTCCAATCACTTCTTTCAGTGTATGACTATACTCGGTGGGGAGGTATTCAACTATAACAGGAATCTGGTCGGAAAAAACGGTCCTTTCAACAAGATGGTTTTCTTCCAACTTTTTCAATTCATTTGATAATACTCTGGCAGAAATACCTTTCACAGTTCGCTGAATTACATTAAATCTGGTATAACCACTCTGTATTGCAATCATAACTCTGATGGTCCATCTTCCTGACAGGACGTACAAAGCATCTTCCGTGGCTAATAAATTATCCACACACTGGGATTGGTAAAATGCAGTTTCTTTATCTTTCATATCCACTAATTTTCAATTACCTACTAACCCAAAAGTCAGTACTAACCAAATAGTAACTACTATATAATGTATAGCTAAAATAAATAATTTTGCGATATGAATCTATAACTTATTAAAAAGATGAAACAAATATTGCATATCATTTCAAGTCCAAAGAAAGAGACATCTATCAGTAGAATTTTAGGTAGAAAAGTAATTCAAAATTTTAAAAATCAGGATTCTGAAAATGTCATTATTGAGCATGATCTTACCAAGATCGACATCCCTCATTTGACCGATGAACATATTTCAGTATTCTTCACTCCGCCTGAACAAAGAACAGAGACACAACATGCGGAAATTAGCATTTCGGATAAATTAATCGGTGACATATTGAAGTCGGATATTTTAGTAGTAGAAGCGCCTATGTATAATTGGAACATACCTTCTACCCTAAAGGCTTATTTCGATCAGATAACCAGAGCAGGTCTCACCTTTAAATATGAGTACAAAGATGACAGCCTCCTACCCACTGGCCTCCTCACCGGCAAGCAAGCCTACATAGTGACCTCCTCTGGCGGTGTTTATTCAGAGGGAAAGCTTAAGGATTATGATTTTACAACCAACTACCTAAAATTCTTTCTGGAGGTATTAGGAATTGAAGTCATTGATATCTTCAGAGCTGAGGGTCAAGCCATTTATGGTCGTGATGAAGCATTGAAAAAAGGTTTGGACAGTATAATTATGAACTCATAGAAGTCTTTTAGATGCTTATAGTTCGTAGATGGCGGCACCTACGACGGCTATGATAGAAGAAACTGTATCTCATTACAAATGCCAGGCTCTACAAATCCTCGTTACAAATGGAGGATAAGATCACCTCATCCCCAGCCCTTCTCCTCAAAGGAGAAGGGAGTAAAAAAGTCCTCTACCTGAGGAGAGGGTTGGCTGAGGTGAATAAAAAAAGCCCAAACTCTCGCTTGGGCTTTCATATTATGCATATTTCTTATTAACGATCTTTTACAACCGTTCTTTTAAGAATCTCTTCTTCTCCGTTTAAGCGAAGGATATAAACACCTTTTGGTAGTTCCTCTAAGTTCAATTTTAAAGAAGAATTTCCAGCATCAATCTTTATATCGCGAGCAATTACCTGACGGCCTGTGATGTCGGTTACGGTCATCTCTACCTCCTGGCTTTCAATGCTGCTTACGTCAATGTTCAATTCAGCGCTAAAAGGGTTTGGATAAACATTTACTTCAACATCACCATCCTCATTAGGAACATAATTTTGATGATCTGTAATGGTTCGTGCATTAGCTGCCTGATGTAGATTATAAATTCCGTCTAAATCATAACCATCGGCTAGACCGAAAAACATGCTCTTTTTGGTGGCATCTTTCACTTTTATATACTTAGCTCTTTCCAGGCCACTTCCTGCCATATCAAAATCACCATTCTGGCAGGTAGTACCTACGCTCACGAAATCTATTCCGTTTTCAGAAACAAATACTTCTGCTTTTTCTGGGTAGATGAAACATGGAAGCTCTAATGGACCAAAGCTACTTTCGTAAACTCTGAATTCATCACCTTCAAGGTCATACATGTAATTATCTAATTCCAGCACAATTTCACCGCCAAAACCAAGACTTACGAAATTGTAGTAATAATTCTCAAGAGGAAGACCTAAAGCCTTGTTTGGATCACTTCTGATATAAGAAACAGGCCAGCCATTCGCTCTTTTCCCTTGATTGAAACTGGCTACTGAAACTGCGGTAAAGTCATTTGAAGTAATCTCTTCAGTAAATTGAAAACGAGCCGTCACTGGTAAGTGATCAGAAGTATTGTAAGCATAATCGCTGTCATAGAACTGATATCCAATTCTAGCTGATCCTTCTAGGAAATATTCTGCAGCTTCATCAGATGCTATGATATGATCAATAACGTTAGTATAGAAAACATAGCTTCTTAGGCCCTGGTTACTCAAAGGCAATGTTAATAGCTTATACTCGGCAGTATCAGCAATGTAGGCCTCATATGTACTTACTGTGGTAGGCACATCTGCCACTGTCTCATCAAGATCGTCGTTATAGTCACCTAACATGATCAGATTTACATCTGAATAATAGGCATCTAATGAATCTTTCAGCACTTCAACATCATACTTACGCATGTCATATCTACTTTGAGCATCACTGCTGTTGGCTCTGGCATGAACTACCAGCATATTGATTCTTTTTGAAATGCCATCGATAGTTACATCTGCCTCTAACATATATGGCAATCTACCACTAGCCCAGAATCTATCTCTAGCATCAGGGTAACCTACCAGATAAGAGTCATCTCCGCCATTGTAAATAGGATGAATGGTAGAAAGTAGAGCTCTTGAAGCTGAGAAATCTGGAGCCACTGTACTTGTATTATACACAAACCCTACTCTCTGGCTATTATCATAAACACCTGGATTTGAAACAAAATCTGACAAGAAGTAGTCATAACCAGGCATTTCGCTGATCATTTGAGCAAATAATACTGTATCAACTATTTCTTCCACAGCAATAATATCCGCATCAAGAGCTAATAATATCGCTTTCACGCTATCTTTCTGAATGGCATCGCTGGCTGGGGCATTTCCTTCGTCTCCAAACCATTCGATATTCCAGGCAGCTACATCAAAAGTAGATGACCTTGGGATGGACAGGTCCTCACCATCTGGCTCATAAGGAGCTGCACATGGCACATCTGCCGTTTGTCTTGGAAGTAGCTGATAGATTGACTGAAACCTTCCTACCACACCTGTAATTGAACTACAAGTTTCTGGCTGCTCAAAACCAACCAGCTCCTGAACATCAGCATCTATTCTTAATTCACCTGAGCCACTGGCGTCAGTAAGGTTGTAATTTGAGTTTCCAAATAAGATATCTCCAGGGTTAGGGAAAGATGTGTTGAGCACAGTAACCAGTTCTCCAGGATGGGCTGATAACTCGCTTAAAGTGACCACTTGAGGAACAATTGGTGAAGAAGCAGGTCCGAAATCTGTCACGCTGCTCACTGTACCAATTTGAATTTGATCATTAAAAGCTTCTAAAACACCAGAAACCTCTACGCTATCGCCAATACTAAAAAGCATGTCTCCGTGTAAAGTACCATCGAAGATAGCTATACCTGCGGTGTTATCTTGAATATAAGCAGGACCACCAAAATGATCTGATGCCGTAAAAATTCCTCTTACTGTTACCGAAGTACCTAAAGCAAGCGCTCTGGCTTCTGCAATAGTCACCAACTCTCCCGGAGGTGCCACTGCGCCATTCTCTGCTCCCGGTGTAGGAGAAGCTGTGCTATAAGCACTGGTATTTCTAAGTCCTCCAGAACCATTAGGAAAACGCTGTAAAGACTCATTGTCCTTATCACCACCTTCATTTTCATTCAGCTGAGGCTCACCAGCATTAAGCAGAACTAATAACTCTGCATCGTCATCATCATCTGTATCGTAAACTACGGCGTCTATCAGATTTTCTGTGGTAACGATAGTTCCATTTGGAAAATCAGAAGCCGAACCTTGATAAAGGGCGATGGCATCAGCTCCATTTTGTAGTGCATTGTTTCCAAAAACCAAATCCACATTAACCACAGCAGCATTTCCAAGCACAAAATAACCTTCGGCGTTAGTAGTATATCCAGATAGGTCAATAGCATTATAAACAGCATCACCGTTTCCATTATATAATACCACTACAAAACCATCTAACGGAGTATTTCCTACACCACCATCATATAATTCAATAAACTCCTCCTGATCAGAACCTGGCGTATCAGCATCTATTTCATTGATTACCAGATTTATAGGCTCAGTAACATTGGTATTCGGAGCACCTGGAGTTGGCAATGCAGCCACATATGTACTTGTATTTCTCTCTCCTCCACTACCGTTAGTGTATCGTTGTAAAGAATGAACATCCTTATCACCAGCTGCATCCTCATTTACCTGAGGCTCACCTGCATTTAACAG
Organism: Fulvivirga ligni; assembly: GCF_021389935.1. NCBI lineage: Bacteria > Pseudomonadati > Bacteroidota > Cytophagia > Cytophagales > Fulvivirgaceae > Fulvivirga > Fulvivirga ligni. The sequence continues at coordinate 3,666,172 of NZ_CP089979.1, read as the reverse complement.
TGTTAGCAGCTCTGCATCATCGCTATCATTAGTATCATAAACAATTGCATCTAAAAGGCCTGTTAATGTCACTGCCGTGCCAGAAGGGAAATCAGTAGCGTCAGCTTCATATAAGGCTACTGCATCAGCACCATTTTGTAAAGTATTAGAATTAAATTCAAGAGAAACGTTGTTCACTCCTGCATTTCCTAACACAAGATAACCATCAGCATCTGTAGTATACCCATCTAAATCATAAGCCTGATAACTTAGGTCATTGCTACCATTAAACAGCACTACTACCAAACCATCAAGTGAAGTATTTCCCAATCCACCATCATAAAGCTCGATAAATTCAGCGATGTCGGTGCCTTGGGTGTCAGCATCAATTTCGTTAATAATCACTGATGCTACCGGCGGCTCTCCACCAAAACTCTGACCTGTATTCACAGCATTATAAGTGCTGGCTTGAGGATCTTGCCATGTAAAATCTGTATAGCTTGTTCCTACTCCCGCCAGCTGCAATGAAAAGTCTACAGGAGTTGTGCCACTTTCTTCAACTATGATATCTACACTCTCCATGCCATCAGCCGGACCGCCAACTGCGGTGAAAGAGCCTTCATAACTCAAAAACTGAATTACAGATGAAGAACCATCTACCAAAGCGATACCATCAGGCCCTCCGTTTTGTACCCCAGCTTCACTGAAGAAGATAGTTCCGAAGGCACCGTCCTGAGCCGGAATAATTCCTGAAAGCGCCAGCGTGCTGTACGGCGCACCTCCACTTCCGTTATAGAACACTAGTGACCAGCCCGTAAGATCTGTACCGGCAGGACCGGCTATCTCTACACCTTCGTTGGTATCTGCACTGGCATTATCATAATGTATCTCATTTATAAATATGGACTGGGACCATCCATACAAGCTAAATAGCATGAGCAAAAGACATAAAATTGTCTTTTTACCTAGTAGAATTTGCTTCATTTCTGATTGGGTTAGATTTTGATTTTTAGTTAGTTAGATGAAATTACCAATGTTCGGCACCATCAGAAAGCTTTAAGTATTATTTTTGTTTTAACAATGCATAAAAAAAGGGCTGAAAATTAATTTCCAGCCCTTTCTTCTTTGTAATTCAAACCTATTTCGCGACCATGTTATCCTTCAATTCCATGATTTGATATAGCGACTCATCTATTTTAGCTTTATGATCTTTAAGTATCATGTAAGTAGAAGCTGGTAAGTTTTCTAGACTCAGCGCCTCGTTATAATCTTCCCATGAAGTCATCTCCCCTCTTCTGCATTCTTCCAGAATCGCTTCCTCATTATGATTACTAATTGCAGCTTTCAAATCCATCCATTTTCTGTGAATGTCTCCTGCTAATGTTGTTCCCTTTTTAGTCACCTCGCCACCCAGGTTTTGAATTTCACCTTTCAACTCGTGACCGAATCTATATCTCTGCTCCTCATAAGCCTTAAACATGGTTTGAAGCTGAGGATCGTTCACATCCTCTACAGCATCTTTATAACCATATTCAGCATCATAATTCCTTTTGATCAAATGGTTTAGCTTATCTATAATGTTCTTATTGTCAGTATTCATAGCTTTCGATTTTTAATTCATGATCACTAATACCATTTCTTTGCCAAAGCCTTATTTGAGCATTTGATGGGGATTTTCACCAGAGCAATGAGCAATTAAATCCATAATGACGGGACAATTATTCACAACTTATCAAAAAAAATACTTCTGAAAGTAATATTTACTATTTGGACAAGATATTGCCCGTAGACATAATAAATTAAACATTCTACACTAATTCACATTATAAGAACAAACTATTAACTCATGGAACTGGACGAACTACTGAAAAGGAAGCTTATCAATAAAAAAATACACCATCCGGTATATGGAGAGGTGGGTTTGATAGCTGATATTCTTAAAAACAATATCAAATACATAGTATTTAAAGAAAGGAGCCTTCAAAATCTTACCTCTGACAGTAATATTTTAAGAGCGGTGCCTGTAAACTATCTATACATTGATCATCACACTAGTGATCTCATGGTAAATTTTAATTCAGATTGGATCAAGGACGCACCTAAATTCACCCATGCTGATCTTCTGGACAAACGCGAACCCCTTATTGTAGCTTTAGATGAATATTATAGAGAAAACAGAAGCATAGCTGTATGATCAGAAATAAATCTCCTGAGCCAATCTATAAGTATTGGCATGAGCTTCTACTATAAATTTGATTTCCTCAGAATAGCCTCCTCCCATAGTTACAACTACCGGGATTTTATTTTGATGAGATGCCTCCAGCACTAATCGATCTCTACTCTTACAACCATCAATACTAACCTTTAACCTTCCCAACTTATCTGTACTCAATATGTCTACTCCAGCCTGATAAAAGATGAAGTCTGGTTGCACTGCATCTATTAACTGAGGCAAATGTTTTTCTAATGTGCCTAAATATGCGACATCCGAAGTATGGTCAGGAACTGGAACGTCCAGATCGCTTTTCTCTTTATGTAAAGGATAATTCTTCTCGCCGTGCATACTAAAGGTAAAAACCCGATCCTCATTTTGGAATATTTCAGCTGTGCCATTTCCCTGATGTACATCCAGGTCTATAATGAGTATTTTACTGGCAAGCTTATTATTTAAAAGATAATAAGCCGCGATAGCCTGATCATTCAATAGACAAAACCCCTCGCCTCTGTCAGTAAAAGCATGATGGGTGCCTCCAGCGATATTCATAGCTACACCATTTTCCAAAGCATACTTAGCACAGTCTACCGTGCCTTGTGCTATGATGATTTCTCTTTCTACCAGAGATTCACTGAGGGGGAAACCTGTTTTTCTTATTTCGCTTTTAGTTAGCTGAAGGCTTCTTAACTTATGCCAATAGTCTTCTGTATGAGCAGCTTCTATCAAGTCATCAGAAGCTGAGGCCGGAGCAAAAAAGTTATCTTCAGATACTGTTCCTTCATACAACAGTTGCTGGGGCAACAGCTCATACTTTATCATGGGAAACCTGTGCTTATCCGGCAATGGGTGCACATAATTTTCCTTCCAGGCAATCTTCAGCATCTTAAACTCCTTCTCTACTTGTTAATTCTTTTCCTTCTTCTTCCTCCGGATAAAAACTTTAAAAGATTTGATAACCATTTAAAGTACAGCGCTATGAACAAGATGATACTCATAAACCAGATAATTATCAGGTTAAAGGCAAAAGTATTAATCATTTGCCCCAGGAAAGGTTTATGCGGAGCAAAGAATTTAGTACGATAATCTACAGGATTCAGAGGTCTAAAGGAATCAAAATAGATAGGATATATCTTCTGAATCAAATGTCCGTTATGCTCAATCACCCGGTGGGTAGTATTCGTGTTCTTTAAAGCGATGGTAATGGCCTCATTTTGATATTCCATTCTCATGGAATCGAAAGCAGCTTGCCCGCCAAGCTCTGCAGCCAAAGATTCAACTTTTTGATCTATCTTGTTCACTGCTTCAGTATACTTGTTCATGTACATCTGTTTAAGCACCTGTAATAAATGTGAGGTTTGCTCATAGGTAGTAGAATCAAACTCCTCTAAAACCAGCTGATCAACCAATGAAGTACTGTCCTTGCCTATTAGCTTGAGTTCACCCTGCAGCTCATTTCTCACCAGCTCTAATGATTTCTGAAGATCTTCATTGTGAGAAGCCAGCTTGCGCTGCATATTATGGAAAACATGAGACAGCTCAGATTCCAAACGAGGTATGTAGTACAGCTTTTTATATTCGGCATTAGCTTTCGCTTGTTCCAGATTATAAAACTCCTTTTCGAAGCTATTATTCTTGTACTGAGCTACCATGGCCGCCTCAAAAGCCCAGCGTGAAGCCATTCCATCTCCTATAATCGGCACCCCTTCCATGGTAGTCACCTGTGGATTAAACTTATCAAAATTGATCACCACGCCACTAAGGACTAGCTGAGGAATAAGCAAAATTGGGATAAGAATGTAAATGGTTACTGCTGAGTTAAATGACGCTGAAATATTGAGTCCCAGCATGTTAGCAAAGCAAGAGCAGCTGAACAATATCAACCACAGGCTGATGTTCATATCATGTATTTGCAGCACCCAGTTCCCTATAATTACGAAGGAGGCTGTCTGTAGCGCACTTATCCCAAATAAGATCAGAACTTTGGAGGCCAGATAACTGCTCCTACTCAAGTTCAAAAACTTCTCTCTCTTCCTTATTTTCCTATCACGAAATATCTCTTCGGCACTTACGGTTAAGCCCATAAACAAGGCCACAATAATGCTCATGAAGAAATATACCGGAATGTTATCATTCTCAAAGAAGTGATAAGATGCATGATCTTTCTCCACCGTGGCATAATATCTTACCAAATAGGCCATAAAAAGGGCCAAAAACGGAGCCTGAATCAGGTTAATAGCCAGATATTGAGTGTTTTCTGACTTGGAGAGAATATCTCTGGTTAGGTAAACCTTAAATTGCCTCCACCAGTTTGGTATGTGTTGAGCTACTTTTATGGGCTCAGTTACCTGCTGAATCTTAGGAATCTTGATCCTACTTCTAAAATACTGATACCACTGCCCTGGAGATACTTTTCGCTTATTGGTAAGCCTTCCATATTCATTAACAATGCGAGTTTCTATAATGCTGAAGATCTGCTCCGCATTGATATTACCACATTCCGGACAAGAACTTTGATCCTTATTAGCAGCATTCATTATCTCCTTGAAATAGGTGACTGCGGCTATAGGATTACCGTAATAAATTTGCAGTCCACCTACATCCAGAATGAGTAGGTTATCAAACATCTTGAATATGTCTGACGACGGCTGATGTATGACCACAAATACCATTTTACCTCTTAAAGATAACTCCTTAAGCAGGTCCATAATATTTTCAGAATCTTGAGACGACAAACCTGAAGTGGGCTCATCCACAAACAGCACACTAGGCTCACGAAGGAGCTCCAGACCAATATTTACTCGCTTTCTTTGTCCTCCACTTATGGTCTTTTCTAAAGGGGAACCTACCTTAAGGTTCTTGATTTCAATAAGGCCCAAATTAGTAAGCACCTTATTCACCAGCTTTTCGGTTTCTTCCTCAGAATATTGCTCAAAGCACAGCCTGGCAGCATAATAGAGGTTTTGAAATACTGTAAGCTCTTCTATCAACAAATCATCCTGGGGAATATAACCGATAACACCCTCCATAGCGTGAGGATTTTCATGGATATCGATACCGTTGATCACCACCCTGCCGCTAGAAGGCTTGTCTGCCCCATTGATTACATTGAGCAAAGTAGATTTACCTGAGCCACTGGCTCCCATTATACCTACCAGCTTCCCTCCTTCTTCACAGATATTTACATTCTGCAGTCCTGCTCTACCGCTCTTGAAATGATAAAACAAGTGCTCTGCACTAAAAGTAATCTTACTTTTTACCTGACGACTGAGATAAGTACTTACAACATCACTGTAATAAATGGTCTCGATCTTATTTCCTCTAATGGTACTACCGGTAGGAAATATATCTATCTTCCTACTCTTGAGAGGAATTCCATTTAATGTAAGTGCCGATATACCAAGGTATTTGATAAAATAGGTTTCGATATCTTTTAACCTCAGTATGGCTATAACTCCGGTAAGATTTTTAGCCACTAACCGTGGACCATTCAGATCATATTCACCTGAACCTTCGTCTATAATTAAAATATCTTTAGAAGAGAGTTCTTCCAGATCATAGGCGGTAACAAAATTTCTTACCACCACCATATCTTTTCTGGATATTTTCAGAGCCTCACCAATGTAGAATATAAGGTTGCCCTGTCTTTCAGAAATCTCACCATCTGCAAAGACCAGCTCAATGATCTTCACCACCAATACCATCTTCTGCTGCATGGTGAGCGCCTTGTTCACCTCTTTGGTTATAGCCATAATTCTGGACCAATCACCCACAAACTCCAGGGTATCATCATCCAAATTCTCTAACTCAGGCTTAGCATCTACCTTGTTTTCATCGCATAGCTGATCAAAAAGGCTGAGATAGTAACCTACCAGCTCCTGATTAACATGCAGGGATAAGAATTCTTGTATATTATCACGTTCTGCCTCCGTAACTCTTTCCTTTGCTACTATGGCAAACAGCTGAATAATAGCTTTAAGAAGATCTTCACTCATTTAACGCACCTCCGGTTTTTAGAACCATACGCCAAGTAATAAAACGATATGTATGAAAACAATAGATTAAGCGATAAAATTAAGCAAGTTATTCACTAAGCGGCAGTAGTACTTCAGAAATTTCATCAGTTTCTGATTCAGAATACTTTTTCTTTACCTTCACCGCTCTAAACAGCTTATCAGAAGATTGTAAAATCTTATTTCTTAGTCTACTGGGATACTTCCGATAGCTCGAAAAGAATACTTGCACTTGCTCAGCTGCTTCCGCAGAGCTATGGCCTCCAAGGGTACCACCCAGCCATCTTTGTGGAAAGAAAATATCCCCTGTAAGCTGAATCTCCTCTAGCATATCCAGACTAGGCTTAATAAACTGCACAGAATAGTCAGCTCTCAAAGGGTGATGAAGATAAGAAATGGCAGTAAGCACCCAATCTTCGTTTTGTCTGTTCTTCTCTTCCTTCAGGCTATTGAAGAAATCCCTTCGAACTGCTGTATCCGCAGACAGGGCTGGCAAGACAAACTTGAATTTATTCTTACGGTCAGGATTAGATATCCGTTCTTGCTGCTCCTGCAAAATGTCTTTATACCCATCAACTTCTCTTACCGCCAAAGCATAGGCTAAGCTGGTATAATCTCGCTCTGATAAAGTGAGTCCTTCAATCTCCGTTTCTTTAGACCACAAATTTCTTAGCAAATCTACTCCCTGATCAGTAAGCGCCACAGATGTTAGGGCATGGAAGAAAGTTGATTTAAGGTTCGAAGAAGGTGAACTTAGAGCCAGATTAAGTAAAACACCTTCCAGCTGAGGGGCCAAGTCCAATCTTTGATTCTCTGTATAAAATTTCCAATAAATCTCCTGAGCCACGTTGGTGATGTATGCCACAATTAGTGGTTCTTGCTCAGTGAGTAGGCTTTGCAAACACTTTTCCATCAAATTCTTAGGGTTAACCTCAGCCCTTAGCATACTTTCATATAGATCAATCCAAACAGCTCCTCTAAGCACAGGATTTTCCAAAGAATCCAGCTTACTGATGAGCCAATCTTTAGTTTGCGGACCGAATTTAAAATAGCCGTAGCCTAAGCCACCTCCATTAGTGAAGACATACTGAGGATAGGGATTTCCTGTTAAATTCAATGATTCCGGGGCAGTAAGCATATTAGCTTCGGTATAATAAATGGAATCCTGATTGGCCATGAGCACCTTTAGATCCTGACGCCAGCCATCATCTTTATTATTTACATGATCTACTCTGGTGTAGAGAGAAAACTTATCTATTGAAGACTTGTCTTTACTTTTTAGATAGAAATAAGTTGATGGCATTCCACCAGTTTTGACCCAGTTTTTATTCCATTGCTCAATATCAAAATCAGCATCTTTGGCCATTATGGCTATGAGATCATCCCAGGTAGCGTTGCTGAAGGAATAGGTTTTTAGATATTGTCTCAAGCCGTTTTGAAACGCTTCTTCGCCCATAGCTTGCTCTAGCATAAGCATAACCACTGGCGCTTTGTGGTAAATAATTGATCCATAGAGAGTTCCGGCATTTTTCAGGTTATCCAATGGCTGCTGAATGGGGTGCGTTCCTTCAGTTCTATCCACATCATAGGCCGCAGGATAGTGAGACATTAAAAACTGAAGATCGTGATTGATATCCGGGAAACCAGGATTAACTATTTTGGAAGCCATGAAATTGGCAAACACTTCTTTCAGCCATACATCATCGAACCACTTCATGGTGACCAGATCACCAAACCACATGTGGGCCGTTTCGTGGGCAATGAGCTGACCACGACCCATTTGTTCGTTCAATGTAGCTGACTCATCTAGCAGCATGGAACTGGCCTTATATAAAATAGCTCCCGGATGCTCCATTCCTCCGTATTGGAATGACGGCACCAGTACAAAATCGAATTTTTCGAAAGGATATTTAATCTCAGTATAATCTTCTAACCACGCAATTGACTTTTGATGCCAATCGAATATAGCATCAAGGTTATTGGCTAGTTTTACAGTGTCCGTTTCACGGTGGTACATATTCATCTTTCTTCCACCTACCTCGCGACTCACCACCTGAAAATCACCCACAGCAAAAGAGAACAGATAACTGCTTATTAATGGTGATGAGTTGAATTGATAAGTAGTTCTCTCACCAGCCTCTTCTTTCTTCTTTAGCGAACCATTAGCCACTGCCTTCCATCCCTTTGGCACACGCAAGGTAAGATCATACACCGCCTTCAAATCCGGCTGATCAAACAGCGGAAAGCACGTTGAAGCTCGCTCAGGTACGAACAACGTATATAGGTAATCATCATGCCTATTTAAAGACTGCTCACCAGCCACAAACTCAATGTTGACCGTATTCCTCCCCTCCTTCAGATCTCTGGCTCGAAGTGCAATATGTTCATCAAACACCTTAGTCTTTACCTCAGCATCATTAATTGTCACCGACTTCAAAAGACGAGGATCAACATTAAAGTCCAGGAGTAGATCTTCTCCTCCAGTAAAGTCAAAGCTCAGCTCCTCGGATGCTTGAATGGAATCCTGAGTATTTTCAGGTATTTGAAACTCAAGTTTATAATTAATATTTGAAACCCGTTGCCTACGATCAGCCGCCAGCTCTTGAGATATCCCTTTCTCTTTCAGTTCTTTATTTGAAGGCTTACATCCTACCACACATAAAGTAAGTAATAAAAAGGCATATTGAAGGAAGTGTTTATGATGCATGTCATAAACATAAAAAATAATAATTAAAGTATGTAGGTATGGGGTTGGGATTTTGTAGACGCTATTTCAGTCGCGTTAAACCAGTACACTTATAATTGCCATCCAATGGTTCATCTAAGAAAATGTATCTTCTTCTAGTAGTTTTTGTGGATTTATCACGGGTAATAAAACACCATTAAAATCTGTAGTTTGAGTTCTATCAAGTATCATACCTCTTGCTGTAGAGTAAGAAATACCTGCGATTGTAGCTCCTAACATACTCGATACAGAAAACCCATCACCATTCTTTTCATGAGTAACAAAGTCACTTAGATTATCGATTGAAAAATGAAACTCAATATGATATTCAGCTCTAATTTTCACTGACTTATCATCATCAAGGCCTTGGATTTTTATGAAAAGTCTAAATAATTGATAGTTTTCTTTTAAGTTAAAACCAGACTCAGACCTGTAGCCAGCATTGAATTTTTCAATGGGTTGTGGACTATCAATAAGAGAAACATCTGCCTCAAAGACAGATTTCAAAACTCTAATTCCTAATAAATGTATTTTCTCTGGCTCTACTTTAACTTTTGACATTAAGCTATTTTTAATCCATCAGTGAAGACTTTTTTATCACTCTTTTTCCATTCTACTTCCTGAGTCAAAATTTTCTTAGATAAAGAAAAGTTATTGACCCTGACAGGAACTAACTTTGTTTTGTGATAAGCTTTCTTAGCTCTGTCTGTGCAAGTAATAATGCTTTCACCTAATACAGCTTCTATTTTAGCAATGCTTTTCAATGTAAAATTGTGGGTTCCCTGCATCCACTTACTCACTTCAGACTCCTTTTTCCCCAACATACGAGCAAGGTCTCTTTGTGTTTTACCCTGCTTTTCTAAAATGTTGTAAATTTGATCAGATATATCAAATGAATGATCTACAAATCTTTTTACTTCGTCACTTACCTCGATTGAATCAAAAATTTCGCTCATAGTGGTAGTTTATTTTATATAAAAGGATAAATCACCTTGAATTTGATTTTCAGCAAAACTGATTTCTCCTTTTTGTTTTTTCAAATTTATAATGTAGGCTAAATGATTGATAGTTTCAAAATGCGGAAAAGCATCAGGACTATCCTGTACTTTCTGAGATGTCTTTTCACCTCCGTTACCAAGAATTATAATTCTCTCATTAATTCTGTAACAGTATAATCTAAGTTTAGAAGATTCTATGGGAATAGCACTTCCTTTTCCCTCTGGTCGGAAACGTCTTTCTTGTGCTCCATATTCATTGCCAATTTTTCCAAGCCAATATCTAATGAGATTAACATCTCTTTGAAATTTTTTCTCATCCTTAAAGCGTAAGAAGAAATCATCTGTCTCACTCACCTTCTTGCTCTCCTCATGAATGGTATAAAAGGTTGTTTTGTCAAATGACTTATATAATTCAATATTATAACGCTTCACTTATAAGTTAAGTTTTCAAATTTATATAAAAATTCGTTAATCGCAACTTAAATTCCTAATCACAGTTGACTACTACCAAATAATTCTTTGTTAAACAATCCCATTCTCTTCGATGACCAGGAGTATAATGTGGTCAGGTGACTAACCATAATACTCCCTCCTCATCAAAATCAACAACCTGTTTAATTCTTCAAAATCAGGCTCATTGGCCAATGATGACTCTTGATAAATCAATTTCAATTGATCGATTGCCATTTCCGTTTGAAGCAAAAGATCGTTGTACTCAAATTCACCTCTTTTTATGCTTAATAAATACTCACGATCCTGCCGCTTCACATGAAGTTTACCTTCCCTCCCTATTTCTTCGCACATTTTCAGCAATCTGAAGGTGTGCATCATATTTTTGGCATCGTAGTTCTTTCCATTCTGTAAGGTGTTTTTATAGCGGTTGTCATTTCGCTTGTCCACCCACTCCCAATACTCCTTATATTCCTTGCAATAGCTGGAATAGGCCGATTTGTTGAAGGACATGAATGCCATAGGTTGAAGTCCCTTAGGTATAGAACTCAACGTAACATCATTTGCATTATCAGAACCTTGGATACCATGAAATGCATCATCACCATAATAAAGAGCATACATTTCATTCATATTTGGCAGCTTCGACAAGCCACATTCTTCCTGAATAAGCTTATGCGACTTCAAGTACTCCTTCACTGGTACTGATCCCTGATGATCTGCTACATAGCAAAAATCCAATATGCTCTTGCGTTCTTTATCTACAGGGTTGAGAATCTTCTTTTTCAGACCTTTGGCCTTTTTTACCTGTGTCATGGCATAGCCACCAAAAGTATCGAGACATTTCTTTGACAAAAACTGCTTACCTCTAATTGCCTCGAATACCGGATGCATATACAAAACACTCTCATCAGGTGTGTGCAAAAGCTCCAAAGCCGTTGGGTTACTTTTAGTAAGTAAATCAACAAACCGCTTGAGTTCATAATAAACAATGTCATTGCTATCATTACTCACCTGCTCTACATATCTAAGCCCAAAATATTCATCCTCAGGCAATATGAAGACACCTTTTATGTCAAGATCAGAATCTTCTGTGGCCAGTCCATAAGCATGGCTTCCGCTCTGGCACTCGAAAATGATCATGTCTTTATTTTTCAGTTCTTCAATGGTCATAGCTTTTCGGTAATTACTCGCCTGTAAAAATCATCTAGTTGGTCAATATCTCTTTTCTTTGCTCCTGGCAGATGATTAGCAATTGCCTCATTTAAACCAATTTGAGCTTTCAAGTACTCATCTAACACAGGTTCTCTCTCGTGTCTATAATCTTCATTTTTGGTAGACTTCAACAAGATAAGCTCCTCTACTTTATCCCGAGTCTCAGGTTGAAGAAGCTCGAACATGAGATTCATTTCAATTTGAGGAATAGCCATTTTCTCACGCACCCAACTTGCGCATAAAACTGCTCTTATCGCATAGAAGTAGCTTTTCAATTTCACCTCATTTCCGGAAGTATAGCATATATCATAGTACTTCTTAGCCATTCTGTGGTAGTGGTGCATAGTAGCAATAGGAGAAAAGCAATCTCCTGCCAACTCCCACAGTCCATCAAGAATCTCTTTACTTTTTAGCTCATAAATGATGGGCGATTGCAAACGCTCAAGCAATGGTGCATTAGATTTCCATAGCAAATGCAGCACCTTGTTGATTTCCCAACCGGTTATATCCAGATCATCATTAATAGGCCTGGTAAAAGTATCTTTTCTGGCACGAAGTGACAGGTGCCAGTCAAGCTTTTCGGCATAGATACACCTGACATCGTAATCACTGTCAGGAGATGGAAATCCCCACGCCCTGGAACCAGTTTCGCAGGCATATAATATGCGCACTGATTTTTCTTCTTCAATCTGCTGAAGCCTTGATTTGATTATTGTTTGCATCATTAATTTCATTAAGAGCCCCCGACGGGATTTGAACCCGCACTCTCCCGAAAATATCGAGATTAGCATGGAGCCGGGATGAACACGCTTCCCTACTAAGCTTCCCCGAGAGGCTGTTCGGTGCTGCGACATACTGGGCTATTCACCACGATTCTGTCTTCCGGAAACCCGTACTCCTGCAACCGGCTAGTGACTGTTTTACCGTGCTCTGCCTCTTGGAGCTACAGGGGCTTGTTTGTTATTCTTAAGAAAGAAATACTTTTAATTTGAAGTCCGAATCGAGTTGTTCGGCTTTATTTATTTTCTCTAATAATTGGAGGGACTCTTGAGTTAACTCTTTCACAAAAGACTCTATACTATCGCCATAAATATCAGGCTCGCAAAGGGCATATCTAATAGTAGATATGTGATTTAATGACGGATAACCGTTATAACTTATGACTGAAAATTCATTCAAAATCTGAATTTTCAAATCACATAACATGTCAGATGCTAAGGCTTCGAGTCCCATTTTACATCACCAAAATAGCGATTAACCATCTTGGTGAATTCTCTAAAAGCATTTGGTTGACCATAGTTAAATGCAAAAAGAAAAAGATAGAAGTCTTCATTAATTCTTTCTAGCAAATCCTCTTGCTGATAAACCCATTGCTCAAAATCTTTGAGAGTAGCGGAACCTAAAATGACGTCAAATATTCTACTTTTTAAATCTTCACTTAATTTCACTTGTATAGTATTTATTTTTCAACAGTAACATGGATTTCGCTACAAACTTTATTCATCTCAGATGGGTATAATTTTAAGATGACTAAAGTTTATGCTCATTTCATGATACAAACTAAAGCACCCACTACGCATTGTTTTTGCGTAATGGAAATTATTTTTTAATTAATGAAAATTTAGCAGTTGAGAAATCAATTACAGCCGAGGATCAACCATCTCACTTTCAAGGGCTAGCACACCAAATACACATTCGTGAACTCTGCGTAAAGGCTCCTTGTTTACAAACCTTTCAAGAGATTCTATCCCTAAAGCAAATTCACGTAAGGCTAGCGACCTTTTTCGCCCCAAACCTCTGTTCTTCAACGTGTTCATATTTTCCGAAGTACTATATTCCGGGCCATAGATGATTCGTAAATATTCTTTGCCTCTACATTTTACAGCTGGCTGTACCAGGCCTTTTTTACCATGAGTAATAAAATCATATGGTTTTATCACCATGCCTTCTCCTCCTTTATTGGTCAATTCAGTCCACCATTCTACAACAGAGCTGAGCTGATCCTCTTCATTCAAATCAATTACCTGATATGGCGTGGCAATCATAAACTCAGGATCTACTTCACACATCTGTTTAATATTCTCCATGTGCCATTGATGATCTTTGTCACTGTAAACATGACCTTCGGTGGCGAGAATATGAAAAGGAGCCAGTTTGTATCCATCCAATCCTTTTACAGGCCAGCAATAGTTACGATAAGCCTCCACAAAATCGGTAATCATTTCTTGTTTCTGCCCATAATTTTGCAGTAACTGCTCTACTCCTTCCAGGTTCCTATCCAGAGCGATGTTCAACTCTTGAATTACCACATCCAAAGACGCACTTGCGGCAGCCCCCACAGCTGCATACTGATCTTTTAAAAGTGCCTGAGCCTTAGCCGACCATGGCATAAGTTCCGTATCCAGACAGACCCAATCAGTTTTGAACCTATCCCAAAAACCTGATTGATTTAAGGCTTTCTGCACTCGATCCAAAAAAGCCATTTCAAGCGTTTTATCGTTGAAAAATGCTCGCCCGGTTCTGGTATAGCAGGCACCGATTTCACCATTATCTATTCCGAATCGTTCTCTTGTAACATCGGCATTCTTACAAACTATTACAATAGCCCTGGATCCCATGTGCTTCTCTTCACAAACTACTTTCTGCACACCCTGGCTCCTGAAGTATTTTAACGCCTCATGTGGATGTTCCAAATAATGCTCCAACTCACTGGTTTCTGAGGGCGACATCGTTGGAGGAAGATAAATCATCCATTTAGGGTTGATGGCAAACCTGCTCATCGCTTCCAGTGCAGCTACTGAATTTTCCTCAGGTAATGTGACATTATTCCTTAATCTGGTGCTCACTATTCGCTTTCCGGTAACCTCAGCTATATCCAGAAGATCATCATACTCTTGTTGCTGGCTTTTGGTAAACTGATTTATTTCCAATGGCCTTGCCGGCTCTGAATAAACCTGTTGAGCCTGCACAGCAACTAACTCCTGCTCAGGATATCTTAAAGCAGTTAATTTGCCACCAAAAACACAACCCGTGTCAATATCAATGGTATTATTTAGCCACTCTGCCTCTGGTACCGGTGTGTGTCCGTATACTACTTTAGCCCTTCCTCTGTATTCTGACGCCCAATTATACCTTACGGGCAAACCAAACTCATCTATCTCACCAGTAGTTTCACCATACATACAAAAAGACCTCACCGCTCCACTTCCTCTACCCTGCATTTCCTCTTTTAAACCTGCATGGGCTACTACCAGCCTTCCATTATCGAAGATATAATGACTTACTAAACCGTACAAAAACTCCCTCACCTGATATTTAAAATCATCAGATTCATGCAGCAATTGCTCAACCGTTTTTTCTAAACCATGCTTTATTTGCACATTCTTACCATTGAGGTATTTCTGCAATTTCATATCATGATTTCCGGGAACGCAAAATGCCACACCACTATTCACCATGCTCATTACCAACTTAAGTACAGCCGGTGAATCTGGCCCACGGTCAACCAAATCTCCCACAAAAACTACTCTTCGACCCTCGGGATGAGTAACACGGTAACCAAATGTTTCATTGGAATAATCGACATCTTCAATCTGATAGGTTAGTTTTTTCAATAGCTCTTTTAATTCCAGAAAACAGCCATGAACGTCACCAACTATATCAAAAGGACCAGATTCATGCTTCTTATCATTATATAAGCTATCCCTTTTAATATTCGATACTGCATCTATCTCCTCAACGGATTTTAAAACATGAATGTGTCTGAACCCTTCCCTTTTCAGGCTTTTGATTGACCTTCTCAACTGAGACCTTTGTTGGCGCACCACATGATTACCAAAATTCCGATCATCTCTGCTTTCGTTCCTCAACTGACATTCCTTTTCAGGCACGTCAAGCACTATGGCCACCGGCAAGCAGTGGTACTTCTTCGCTAGTGCAACCAATGGCTTTCTGGAATCAGACTGTACATTAGTCGCATCTATTACTGTGAGTAATCCATTCTTTAATCTTTTGGCAGCTATGTAATGAACCAATTCAAAGGCATCTGTAGTAGCCGATTGATCGTTTTCATTATCTGAAACTAAAGCTCTACATCTATCGGATGAGATCACTTCAGTTTCTTTAAAAAGCCTTTTGGCAAAAGTCGATTTGCCTGATCCTGAAATACCGACCAACACCACCAATGATAATTCAGGTATATTTAATTCTCTATTTTCCATTCTTTCTATCTTATTATTTATGAATGAACTCTTTTAAAAATAGCTATCTGAGAAAGGTGCTCCTACAGCTTCCACCTCATCTCCAACTGACTTAATATCAGCTTCATAGGCATAATTCTCGCAAACAGAATTCACCCATTGTTTAAACTCTTCTCTGCTCCACTCAAAACGGTGATCGGTGTGCCTGAACTGACCTGCATGCAATGATTCATACAGTTCATTATAATCACTATTGGGTGTGGTGAGCACTACCGTGTTAGGTTTAGCATATTCAAAAACCACCCTTTCCATTGATTTAATTCTATCAGGATCCAGGTGTTCTATCACCTCAATTAAAGCTGCTGCTTCATAATTATTTAAGCGTTCATCTCTATAGGTTAGCGCTCCCTGAAAGAGGCTAATTCTTTCCTTTTGAACCGGAGAAATCTCATTTAAATGCAAACGTTCCACCACCTTCTGCAGACTTTTATGCGAAACGTCCATTCCAGTGATTTTGGTAAATTGAGGGTCTTTTAGGAACAACTTTAACAACTTACCTTCTCCACAGCCCAGATCTATCACAGTAGTTGCTCCCGATCTTTTCAATTCATCAAATGCCATTTGTAAGCGCTGTTGATGTAATGATTGTTGGACAGTATCTTGTGTTTCTTCGGACACATCATCGTTGCTTTCAATAGCTTCATTAAGCTGATCAAAGGCACTTCTGGTAAGATTTGCAATACCTTTCAAATACCTTTTGGTAATCTGATCCTTTTCAGGATGACCGGCCAGCCAGTTTTCACCTTTCCTCAGGAGCTTTTCTACCTCAGCATTACTCACCCAATAATGCTTGTGTGTATCCAAAGACGGAATAAGTACATACAAATGCGTTAATACATCCATCAACCTCTGCGTTCCCTTCAGATTGACCGAAAAGTACCGGCTTTCACCCCATTCAGGAAAAGCTTCATCCAACGTATGTCTTTGCACTTCCACTTCATAATTAAGGGGTTCAAATAACCTTCGGATAAGTATTTCCCCACCTTTAGGTGCAAACATTACCGCTATTTTTATGTCAAAAGGAATTTGTTCATTTACTAATTCAGGATGATCCTTACAAGTACCGTTCATAGCCGTGCTGAAAGCCTTTGAAATGGCTACACTCATGTAGGAGGAAGCAACGTAAGGCCTGTCATTCACATAGTGTGATAGTGCAAAATCGGCATTATTGGACTGATTATTTCTGGTAAGGCTAACTGGGTTAATATCCAGCACCAGACAGATAGCGCATTCATCCTGATCAGCTTTGGGATAAAATATGTGCGCCTTACCAAAAGGTAGCTCCACCGATTGTAGTCGGTCCGGGTGCTTATGAAAAAGAAAACTCACCTCTCTGGCATTAGCTCGATTCGTAGATATTTTTAATAGCATTTTATATTTCTTCAGTAATAATTGATTACAAAGCAAAGTACATATTACGCAGTCTTTTTGCGTAGTCACATTAATTTTCTAATTTTTCAAAAAAATGTAAGATGCCAGTCAATAGAAATGCTTTAATACGATACAATACCATCGATAAATGCCTGAGAAACAGATATCGACAATGGACGTTGGAGGATCTTATAGATGCTTGCTCAGAGGCTCTGTATGAATATGAAGGCATTGACAAAGGTGTAAGCAAGCGCACAGTTCAGATGGACATACAGATGATGCGCAGTGACAAGTTGGGCTACAATGCGCCCATCATAGTGAAGGAAAGAAAGTATTACACCTATGAAGTTGCTGATTATTCTATCACCAATAGTCCTTTAACAGATAATGATCTAAACAAATTGAATGAGGTGGTCGACATCTTAAGGCAATTTAAAGGATTCTCGCACTTTCAGGAGATGACTGGAATGATTCAGAGGCTGGAGGACAAAGTTTATTCAGAGAAAAATAAGCAAAAATCAATTATACATCTAGAAACTAATGAGCGACTACGTGGTATCGAATTTATAGATGAAATCTACAAGGCCATACAAAAGAAGCAGGTAATAAGGCTGCTTTACCAATCGTTTAAGGCAAGAAAGGCTAATCCCATCCGAATACACCCGTACCTACTGAAAGAATTCCGGAACCGGTGGTTTATAGTAGGGCGAAAAAGTGCCAAGGAACCACTTATAACATTGGCTTTAGACAGAATAAAAGAAATTGAAATTTTAAATGAAGAATATATTCCGAATGGCGATTTTGATGCAAATAAATATTACAAAGATGTTATTGGCGTTTCCGTTGACCAAAATGTAAGGCCCAGGAATATTCACCTACGCATAGACCGGAAAAACGCACCTTATGTCGTAACCAAACCACTACACCATTCCCAAGAGATTATCTCATCATCTTCCGAAGGGGTGGAAATAATGCTTAAAGTACAGATCAACGTTGAGTTGGAAAGAGAAATACTTGGTTTTGGCAATTCTATCGAGGTAATTAAACCCGAGAGTTTAAGGCAAAGGATTCATAAAAAGCTCAAAGAAGCGGTGGGGTTTTATGAGTAGCATCACCTCATCCCCGGCCCTTCTCCTCTTGGAGAAGGAAGTATGAAAGCCCTCTCCTTGGAGAAGAGGGTTTAGGTGAGGTACTACCTCCAGCCTATAATCTCACAATAATTGATGGGGGTGTTATGATTGTAATAGTCTTCTACGCTAAAGTTAATAGTGAGCTTATCTCCATTAACTCGGCCATTTCCTTCTATTCTGTAGCCATTAATCCTTTGATCTGGAATGTATAGGTAATTACCATCTATTTCTGCCAGCACATCTATGTCCGCTCCATAAAAGTTAGTTAAGAACACCTCGTTACTGTATTCTCCTCTTACAACTCTCATATAGTAGTATGTAAAATCATCGTAGTTAGAGCTGTACTCTTCCACATCAAAAGTACCTAGAAATAGAGCTCTGTTATTTTGAGGGATAGGTTCCTCTACCACAACTACTTCGCAACTTGATAATATTAGTAGTATTGGAATGCTGATAAGTAAAAGCTTTTTCATGTGATTGATGTTTTGATTTCAAACACATGAAAACAATTATGGGGCCAAACGAAAAATATTTAAACTAACTTATTGATAATCAATTACTTATGATCACAATTTTTGTTGAAATTTATCATTAAAATAAAGTGATCCATCCTCTTTTACTTCTATTTTAAGCTGGCTAATTGATTGCTCAAGTTTATCTTGAAAATAGACATAATAGGTGGTGGGTGTAATACCATCGAGAATATCTTCAGTGTACCCCATATCAACAGTAAAATTTATGGGCCTCTTCAGCTTTTTACACATGATTTGATTCCCTTTGCCATCTTCCACTTTCACTTTGTAGTCAGTGGCTTTAAGGATGTTCATGTTAATGTTGATAGATAGATATGGAAGCACTGAATTATCATCAATTCCAGAGTTAAGCATATAAGCAGAAGTAGGACGTTTTTTAAAAGTATAGTCTACCACCACATCATAAGATTCAGCATCTCTGAATGGAATTTCAGTGTGACTGGCCATTGAAGGCAGCAGCCAAAATGATATGTATAACAGTAAGTTCAAAATATTGTAGCGTTGAGTACAATGTAGTGAAAATACTATCAAGAGTCAATCTCCAGACCTATTTTAAAGAGACTTCGCTGCTGCTTTTCAGAGCATTAATTAACTCCGCATATTTTTCTATTACTTCAATTGTGCTTTGATCACTGTCATAAACCGAATACCATCCTTGCTTCTCATGTGGAGGGTCTCCGGTAAGCGGATCACCGGCATGCCACAGGCCGCCAGCTTCCACAGGCCTACCTTCTCCTGACCAACACCAGAAGTTACAGCCAACCATTCCACTGGCTGCCTTTTTATAGACTAATTGGAATATTTCGTCAAAAAAGCGATCTCTGTTTTGAGTAGTGGCAGATTGCTCAAAAGAGCCATTATCTCTGGCCACTCCAAACTCTTCAAGTACCAAGGGTTTGCCTAACTCTTTACTCTTATCCAGATGATGCTCCAGATAAGCAGTGGCCTTCATTATGGCCGAGTCCATGTCTTCCATTCCCTTTGTAGGATCATACCAACTCCAGTTTTCAATCCAAATATGCATGGTGCCATAGTCGATATATTCACTTCTATGGTCTTCTAAAAAGTTAGTCCCAGCATGATGAGAGCCAGTATTACCCTCACTCCCAATACTTACCAAATGGTTTTTATCTTTCTTTTGAATAAAGCGCGCAGTTTCATGTATCCAGTTTCTATATGCCTCGGTATTTCCATAACCGCGTGGTTCGTTACCCAGCTGCCATGACATAATGGTAGGATCATCTTTATATTTCACCTTTGAAACGGTGTTTGTACGATCAATAATTGTCTTAAGGAATTTCCTATAAAGCTTATTGGCTTTTTTATGATTAAAGAAGCTGCTGGTATGCTGCTGATAATTATGCCAATCTGTATTTTCTACCGGAGGTGAATAGACCATACTTTCCTGATCTGCCCAAGCGATATATTGCGCCATTCCGCCGCTCCAGATCCAGAAATCATTGAGCGTAACCACTGCCTTCATGTCTCTTTTGCGCATTTCCTCGAGCAGGAAATCCAAACCTTGAAAGACCTGCTCATTATACTCACCAGGAGCAGGCTGCAAGGCCGGAGACATGCGGTACGGCTCAGTATCAGGACCTTCTGATGCTCCCATTATACGAAGATTAGTCACCCCCATGGCTTGCAGCTCATCCAGTTCTCTTACAAGCCTGGCTCTATTACCAGCACTACCATCTATGCCCAGATTCATTCCATACCAGTAGTTGGCTCCTATGAAAAAGTAAGGCTGCTCATTTTGATAAAAGAGGCCGTTTTTTACTTCTACAAAGCGCTGTGCATATGTAAACGTGGTTATTAAAGAAAGAAGGCAAAGGAAGAGTAGTCTCATAATCATTTTATTTGACACTAAATTCGCTTAATTCATTATTCCAGGCCCATGCTACATTTCACAAAGACAGATGTGAATTATATCTCTTCTTCAGATTCTTCCACTTCAGATTGCTTCTTACCATACTCCGAAGGGTTTATACCAAAGTATTTTTTAAAACAACTTCTGAAATATTGCAAATCCTGAAACCCTACCTGATAGGTCACTTCTGCCACTGTGAAATCATTGGTTTCTAACAGCTGCGCAGCTCTCTTCAATCGCATAGTACGGATAAACTCATTAGCAGATTGGCCGGTAAGTGCTTTAAGTTTTCTGTAAATCTGCATTCTACTCATACCCACATCCTCTCCGAAATCTTCCACTGAATAGGAGTAATTAGACATGTTGTTCTCCACACTTTCCAGAGCCTTTTCAATGAAAATCTCATCAGCAGAGCTAAATGTCACTTTCTTAGGCTCAATATTCAGGGTTTGATTATCATTAAAATGCTTCTTAATGTGCTCTCTGGTAGCCACTAAGTTTTTCACCTTAAGTGCCAACACCTGATAATTAAATGGCTTGGTAATGTAGTCATCAGCACCGCTTTCCAGACCTTCCACCTTATAAATCAATGACGTACGGGCAGTTAATAAAATGATAGGTATATGAGATGTATTGGTATCTCTTTTTAATGTCTTGCAAAGTGCTATGCCATCCATTTCAGGCATCATTACATCACTCACCACTATATCTGGCATCTCCTTTTCCGCCAGCTTCAGCGCCTCCTTACCATTTTTTGCTTCTATCACCTGATATTTATCCGCAAACATGGAGCGGACATAGCTTCTCACCTCTTCATTATCTTCAGCAATCAGAAGCTTTTTCAATTCTGCTTTCACTTCCGGCTCTTCACCTACAGGAGCCATGCCTTGAGGTATAAGGTCCGTCTCAAGTTCAGTAATTGACTGATAATGACCAATATACTCACTGTCTTTAAAATCATCTATCAGTTCTTTAGGCTCAAAATGCTCTTTCCCTTTTTTCAGAGTAACAATAAAAACTGTGCTTTCACCTGGCGTGCTCTGCACTTCAATTTCACCATGGTGCTTCTTAACCAGTGTTTTACTGAGTGAAAGGCCTATTCCTGTACCTGATTTGTCATCACCATCTGAGTAAAACCTATCGAAAATCTTATGTATTTTTTCAGAGGAAATACCTGAACCGTTGTCCTCTACTAATATTCTAACCTTGTTTTCATACTCCTCTACTCCTACCTTAACTTCACCTCCCTGATTTACGTGCTTGAAAGCATTTGAAAGTAAGTTAAAAAGCACCTTTTCAAACTGATCACGATCATACCAAATGCGTGCATCTTCAGTGTTTGTGTAGAAAACAAAACTTACACCCAGCTTTTCAGCCAGCCCTTCGAACATGAGTTTTATTTCTTTCGTGAAGCGTACGATATTCCCCTCTGCAACTTTTAATTGCAACTTTCCAGATTCCGCCTTTCTAAAGTCAAGCAACTGATTCACCAACCTGAGCAACCTCTGTGCATTCTTATTAATGACATCTAGCTCATCTCTCACATATTTACCTCCCAGCCCGGAAGCTATCAGCTTTTCAAGCGGCCCGATAATTAGGGTCAGTGGCGTTCTGAATTCATGAGAGATATTAGTGAAAAACTTAAGTTTTGACTGGTTCATTTTCAGGATATTTTCTCTCTCCAGTCTTTCCATTTTGATATCATTCAGATAATTGGTCCTTATGATAATCATATGTCTGAATAGCAGCAAAACAGCCGATGAAATCAGGAAATAGGCAATTACTGCCCAGATGGTTTTCCACCATGGTGGTGATATATGAATGTGAATGGTCTGCACTTCTTCACTCCAAACCCCATCGTTATTACTAGCTTTTACCTCAAAAGTGTAATTTCCGTGTCTTAGGTTGGTATAGTTCACAAAGCGCCTCTGGGCACTGGTATACTTCCAGTCCGAGTCATACCCCAACAACCTGTATGCATACTGATTTTTCTCGGGAGCCGCGAAATGTAGTGCTGAAAACTCAAAGGAAATGGCATTTTCATAATAATCCAGATCTATTTCATCTGCTTCTGACACAGGCTGGGTAAGCACTACCCTGCCATTGAAAGTCTCATTGGGCAATACAGCCTGGTTGTAGATTCTAAAATCTGTAATCACCACCCTGGGGGCCACAGGATTTTCGTTTATAGCCTCGGGTTTAAGCACATTCAGCCCATTATTACCACCAAAAAGTAATCTACCTGCCTGATCTCTATAACATACGCCACTATAGAAAAAACCACCCTGAACACGATCCTGAACATCGTAGTTATGCAAAACCCCCAACGAATCATCAGGGTTTACTACAGCAATTCCATTCCAATTAGAAAGCCAAAGCTCCCCTTTTTTGCTCTCCAGAATGCCAACTACCACACTATTATCTTCTCTACCAAGCGCATAACTTCTAATACTATTTTCCGTTCTTATAAACTCATTTAAGCCTCCTTCCGAGCCTATCCATAAACGCCCCTGAGTGTCTTCATAAATATCATTGATAAAATCATTATTTAGTCCGCTATTGGCCTGCGTGTATCTTTCTACCTTAAGAGCGGCTTGGGAATATTGTATTTTTAGCAGGCCGCTGCCTCGCGTTCCCACCCATAGTACCTGGCCATCAGAATATAAACTGACTAAAGGTGCTATACTCAAAACAGAATCGGCAAACACCTGTACAGAACCGTCTTCGCTAATTTTGTTAAGGCCGCCGCTCCAGGTTCCAATCCACATGTTTCCTTCACCGTCAGTATCGAAAGACATGATATAATCATCAGATAGTTTGTTGGTGGTAGCAGTATTATAGTGATCTAAAGATTGAACTATGCCTTGTTTATAAACCAGCTTGTAAACTCCGTCTCCGGCAGTACCTATCCACAGGTCATCATTGCTATCGGTAGCCATAGTTTGAATAAAGTCGGTTAAGTCACTCTTTCCGCCTTCGCCAATTTTAATGGGTGTGAAGAGGTCTTTCAAACTACTTACATTGGTATGATTGGCTCTATCAAACAAATACAAGCCACCTCCCATGGTGCTGATCCAGTACTTTTGATCGCTTCCTGCCCCCTGAATTCCGGTAATAATTCCTCTGGTGTCATCAAAAGTGCTGGTAGCATAGAGTTCAAAATTCTTATTGTAAGTATCGAATTTATTAATTCCCTTTTTGGTGCCTACCCATAGCACGCCAGTATTATCTATGAATATAGAAGTTACCGTATTATGGCTCAGGTTGACTCTTTCACTATAGTCCCCAAAGAACTTCTTAAAAGTTCTGGTCTTAGGATCGAACATGGACAAACCAGCTTCAGAGCCTAGAATAATGTAATCATCAGAATCATTGTAAGTGTAAAGGGTTCTGAAGAAACTAAAACGCTGAGAAGCATTTGGGTATAGATAATTGGTAAGCTCAGTTCCATCGAGAATCTTGAGGCCCCGCTTGGTTGACCAACAAATTACATCTTTACCATCTTTCTTAAAACTGGCTATTTTATAACAATAATTATGAATAGCCCTTTCACTTTCACTCTCATAAAAGTATTTCGTGAACCCTCCCTCAACATCATTTAAAGCAAGCTTGTTAACTCCCTTTTCCGTAGCTATCCAGAGGTTGTTGTTGCCATCAATCATTAAAGAGGTTATGAAGTTATAAGATAAACTTTTTGGATCTCTAGAATGAAAATACTTGGTGAAAATGTTCTGTTTACGATGCAAGCGATTCAATCCATTCTGTGTGCCTACCCAAATATCACCATTATCCGCTTCTACAATGCTCCATATGTTATTATCGCTTATAGAGTTATGGTTTGATGGATCATGCTGAAAATGAGTGAACTTCTTATTGATTGGATCATAGGCATAAAGCCCACCCATCATAGTCCCGACCCAGATATTCCCTTTACTATCTTCAAACAGTGAAGTTATCTTATTACTTTTCAGGGAGTTATCATTATCATTTTCTGATTGAAATATAGTGGTAGAGTAGCCATCATAGAGCATAAGCCCCTCCCACGTTCCAATCCATAAATAGCCCCTTTTATCTTCTATCATGCAGTTGATAGATCGCTGCGAAAGCCCCAGATTTTCATGGGGCTGATGGAAAATGATATCTTTATTAAGAAGTTCTGAAGGTTGAGCTAAGGCGTTTTGGTGGTAAAATAGAATAAAATAAATACATAAAAGAAGTAAAGTTCGGTTCATAAGGGTTCAGTCAGTAGCATTTTCAATTTAATCAAAAATCATCAGCATTCTATTAAGGTATCTATCCTTCGAATTAGTTCCATCATGGCCCTGCTGTTATGATATGGACACTTCCAGGGGCCTGCCTTGTCTTCATCAAGCTGAATTTTTCCAGATTTATCGACCTTCCAGTGCCACTCACCATTTTCATAATCCAATAAATGTTTTTTGATAAAGGTCCAATTGGCAACCAGTGCATTTATATATTTCTGTTCTCTATTTATCTGAAATGCATTCATGAAACCAACCAAAGCCTCAGCTTGTGGCCACCAGTGCTTATCTGAGTCAGTGATTCCATGTTCATCTGCCTCGTTCAGTATGGCTCCATCATGATCCACTCCTTTAACAAGTACCGCTTCCACCATACTCAGCGCATTAGCTCTACACTTCTCAATCAAATTATTATAATCTAATACTTCCGCTGCTTCACACAACAGCCAGCTACCCTCGATATCATGACCGTATGATATTTCGGAGGATTTTAACTGCCAATTTTCATTAAAAAATAAGCCGAAGTGAGCATTATCCTGAACAAATTGGGCTAGAAACAGCTCTGTCAAATTGTTTAGTTGCTTTTTCAAAATCTCATTGGGCCAAACTCGATAAAGGTTGGTATATGCCTCCAGTACATGCAAATGAGTATTCATAGTCTTCTTCTCATTAGCATCCTTTTCACTTAATCGAAGATCATCAATCTCCTCCCAACTCTCAGTGAAAGCCTCCAGATAGCCATTCTGATCCTGATCAAAACTGTGCTTTTCAATAAGCTGAAATATATCAATGGCCTTTTTAAGACTTTCTTCATCTCGGGTCAAAGCATAATATTCTGAGAAGGCATAAATAGCAAATGTCTGAGCATAGATCTGCTTGCGCTTATTCACAGGCTTTCCCTTCTGATCTACCATCCAGAATACACCTCCGTTATCTACATCATCAAAGTGCTGAAGCAAATAACTATAAGCACGTTCCGCCATCTCTTGATAACCATGATCTGGATAGAAATTGGCAATGTGCGAGAAAGTCCATAGAATGCGCGTGTTAAGAATCACAGCCTTATCTGCTTGCGGGTGAAGCTTATTACAGCCATCAATTCGGCCATAAAAGCCATTATTAACAGGATCTTGCATTCGCCTGATCCAGAATAATAATGACCTGTGAAGCTCCTCTTCAAATTCAGATCGCAGCTTGCTTAGCTGATCTACTTTCGATTTATCTGGCATAGATCAATCCGTTTTAAAAGGGACAGCAGGCAGGCCTTCTTTATTATACAAAGTGGCCATTGGATTATCCGCCCATGCATAACGCACGGCCGCTGGATTTGCTACTTCAGGTGAACTTACCACCACCTTATCTCCTACTATCTTTGCTGTAGCTCGATGATATATACCATCTTTACCAGCAATAATAAAGGCTGTTAGATCACCCTGTGTTTTTAAGCCAGAACCAATATGATCAAAACTTATAATCACCTGATTATCTTTGATTTGCATCGATTTGAAAGCTGGACCTGAATAAACGATATCTTCTCCATAAGCCACTTTTCTAGCAGCCAGCCAAAGCCTGTAGCCTACATCTTGCTTGTTTCTTGGATGAACATCGCCAGCATCTCCAATATCAATGATCGTGGCCATGCCAGTGCTAGGCAGGTCCAAAGTATGCGTTTGAGCATCTCTTAAATAGGCCCAATCGCTGTTCGGTTGCAGCCCTTTCCTCTCCATATAATTGGCCAATTGAACATAAAGAAATGGCATGTTCGGTTGCTCCCATTTATCTCTCCAATCTTGAATTAAAGCTTTAAAAACTCCTTCATAATATTGATGTGCACCAGCATTATTCTCCCCTTGATACCAGATTACGCCTTTTAAGCCATAGTTAGTCAACGGAGCGATCATTGCATTGTACAAGAAACCTGGCTGCCAGTTATAAAACTCTACCTGGGGCAGTTTCGGTTCTACAGCATTAGAATACTTCCAGTCACCTTCCAGGTTAATGGTCTCACTACCATTCTTCAACCACATTTTTCCAGGCTTACCGATCATTACACGGTTATCCCAAGAGTTGATAACACGCAAGGCTAGCACGTTCTTCCCCTTCTTGAGTAAATCTTTAGGCACGGAGATAATTGAGGTGGTGTCTTGCCAGCTTTCCTCGGCCACCAGTTTCCCATTAAGAAAAATCATAGCTTCCTGCACCAAATCACCCAAATAGAGCTGATTAGTGTTAGTAACAGCTTTCAGATCAAAGGACTTTCTCAACCAGGCCACATCAGAAAGTGGATTTTGGTTAGGTAGCTTCACCGTCTGCCAACTCTTATCATCAAATGCCATTTCCTGAGCACCCGTCTTTTTAGCACCTTCTTTATCTCCTATTATCGAAAACTTCTTCCCTTGATTAGCTTCGTTTTCTGCTACTTTTTCAGTCCAATCCACCTTAGGATCAAGCACTTCCTCAGCCTCTTTTTCGTATCCTTCTACAGTTAAAAGCTTATGAGCATCTGTCCAGGCTTCTGCTGGCGTACCACCCCAGTTGCTGTCTATAATTCCTACCGGAATGTTCTTTTCTTTATGATTATGCTTGGCAAAAAACCAGGCTACAGCTGAAAACTCCTTAGCTGTTTCTTTAGATGCTTTTATCCAATTGGCCGCAGGAATATCACTTTTGGGATAAGGAGAAAGCACATTCTGGACCTCGAAGAATCTTATATCAGGATATTCAGCGTCTTCCTGTTCCTCTTCCCAGTTGTCTATCTTCCAGCCGATTTTCCATTCCATATTAGACTGTCCTCCCGCTAGCCAAACCTCACCATAAAATACATCTTTTATCTCAAGGGAAGTGGCCCCCTGAACGCGCAAAGTGTAAGGTCCACCAGCTTTATGTGGGCCGAGGCTAACTAACCAGCTACCTTTCTCATCCGCCTTAGTAGAAGCTTGTAGACCATCAATACTCACCGTAACTTTCTCTCCAGCTTTAGCCCAACCCCATACTTTTACAGGTTGATCTCTCTGCAAGACCATATGATCAGTGAAAATTTTTGGTAGCGTAAGATCCTGGGCTTCAGTTGATTGAAAAACCATTACCGCTAAAACTATTAATATCAGTTTTTGCATCTTAGAATCCATTATTTTTCATCCATTCTAAATTCTTATTGATCAGCTCATGTCGCACTTCCACACTTTTCCCTGATCGCAGGCCATCTTCAGGCGTATTTTTACAATAATCTACCAGGCGCTCTACGGTACTGGTGGCTACATGCATTCTGGTATCTGATGAGGCGTAGTAAATAAACACATCATTGCCTCGCTGAACCCAGCCGTTAGAAAACACCACATTGGAAACATCTCCTACTCTTTCCTTCTGCTGAGGTGCAATCAAGTGGCCGGCAGGCCTGTAAATAATTTTAGCAGGATCATCTAATGAAGTCATAAACAGATAGAGCACGTATCTAAGCCCTGCAGCGGTATTTCTCACGCCATGCGCCAGATGCAGCCATCCTTCCGGTGTTTTAATAGGTGCCGGTCCCTGGCCATTCTTCACTTCATTTATGGTATGATACCTTCTATCTTCTATTATAATTTCATTTATTATGGTCGGTTTAGTAATATCATCACATAGCCCCCAACCAATACCACCACCTGATCCAGTATCTATGAAGCCATCCATAGGTCTTGTGTAGAAGGCATATTTACCATTTACAAATTCTGGATGAAGCACACAGTTTCTTTGCTGGCTTGAAGGCGTATTCAAATCCGGAAGCCTCTCCCAACTTTTTAAGTCTTTTGTTCTGACAATGCCGCATTGGGCCACCGCAGAAGAAAAATCTCCCGAGCCAGCATTCGGATCTCTTCTTTCAGTGCAGAAAAGGCCATAAATCCAACCATCTTCATGCTGTGTAAGCCTCATGTCATACACATTTACATCAGGATTAACAGTTTCAGGCAGTAGAACAGGGTAATCCCAAAACCTAAATCCATCCACACCAGATTTACTCTCAGCTACCGCGAAGAAAGACTTGCGATCAACACCCTCTACCCTTACCATGAGATATATACTATCATTCAATGCTATGGCTCCGGCGTTAAAAGCGGCGTTGATTCCTTGCCTTTCTAAGA
The DNA here is from genome assembly GCF_021389935.1 of Fulvivirga ligni. Taxonomy (NCBI): domain Bacteria; kingdom Pseudomonadati; phylum Bacteroidota; class Cytophagia; order Cytophagales; family Fulvivirgaceae; genus Fulvivirga; species Fulvivirga ligni. The sequence continues at coordinate 3,637,037 of NZ_CP089979.1, read as the reverse complement.
GTAAATGATTGGTATCAGGATTAAGGTCATATCTCCAATGAACCGGAGCATGACGGGCTGTAAGAACAGGGTTTTGATACCTTTCATACACACCATTGTTACCATCTTGAGGTGAATTTACAGCTCCAATTAAGTATTCGTAATCATCGAATAACTTCTTAATATTTTCTTTTGAATGAGGTTTTAACATCTATATGGGTTGATTTAAGCTACAGACGCTTCTTCTTTTTGCGGCATGTCTATAGTTCCGTTTTCTATTTCCTGATCTAAAATTTCATCTTCGCGATCTAATTTATCGTACCAGTTTTTCTTCAAGATGAGCATAGTAATGATCAGAATAACTACACTGATTACCAGAGGTAATTGCTCTCTTATTACGATATAAACCGGAATAATGGTAAGGCAGGTTTGCCAAATAATACCTACTATAATATTGATCGTATTTCTCTTCAGCTGACTGTTCTTCTCAAAGGCAGGATCTAGCATAACTACCTTATTATGAATTGGTTTCCAGAAGCCCCAGGGCCTTACACTGCGATAAAACTCTATCAAAATCTTTTCATCTGCCGGAGGCGCACTATATGTACCAACCACGCAACCAATCACTGATGCTAATAACGTTAAAGGGAAATAATACAGTGGTAGAACTCCAGGAAACACTAATGGAAAAACCATGGAAGCAATGATGCCTGCTGCCATACCCCAGAAGTAGCCAGAGCCATTGAATCTCCACCAGTGCCATTTCAGCACGTTAGCGGCGATATAGCCCCCGTAAAGTGCTGATACTATCCATTGTAAAACACTATTAATGTCTTCAATATAAAGACCTATCAAAGTACTGATAGCCACTACTAGAAATGACACCAAATAGCTGTAGTTCATCAGCTTTTTAGGTGAAGCATTTGGGTTTATATATTTGAGGTAAATGTCATTTATTAAATAGGCAGGTGCAGCATTAACTGTAGAAGCAAATGTACTCATGAAAGCCGCCAAAAGACCTGCCAGCAACAGCCCCATGAGCCCAACAGGAACAAATTCACTGATAGCCATTGGCAGTACAGTTTCAAAATCTACCTGATCACCCATGGCTAAAAAGTCATCTTGAAAATAAACCAAGGCCAGGATAGTAAAACCGGCAATCATAAAATACCTTGGAAAAAGCAATACCAGAGACACAAAACCACTCATTTTAGCTGCTTCAGATGGACTTTTGGTGGCCAAAACCTTCTGCATATCAAAGTTAGGAGCTGGCCCTGCCATGCTTGAAAAGACACCTTTAAAAAGCATCATCATGAAAAAGATACTAAAAAGAGAGAAGCCATCAGAGGCAATTTTATCATTTACTGAGGGTAGAATTTTACTCCAATCTAAATCAAGATTCCAACCAAAAAATGGGCTTTCCCACCCATCAGGAATCACCGTCATGAGCGTATCATGACTGACCTTATTCATGGCTATAACACCAATAACTATAGCTGAAACCGTCATGATCGTAAACTGGAGCACGTCTGTCCATACCACGGACATGAGCCCACCCATAACCACATAAAAGGTGGCAATAGAAGTGAGCACAATACCATAAAAGTTAGGCACCTGCTCAGGAGAAAGATCGAACGGTAAATAAGGAGATATGGCATCCCAAGGCAAGAATATTTCAATGAATTTACCTATTCCAATAAAGCCGTAGCTTAAAAAACCCAAGGCACTAATAATAGCAAAAACCACCACAATAATGTGCGACATGTGGGAGCCTTTGCCATTTCCAAACCTCGTTTTAATCCACTCGGCACCTGTAAGCACATTAGATCTTCTCAACCATACCGAGAGATAAACCATTAAGAAAATCTGATTGAATACCGGCCAGAGCCAAGGAATCCATACACTTTTAAGGCCATACACAAACATTAGCGTTACCATCCACATGGTGCCGGAGATATCAAACATGCCGGAGGCATTAGAAAGGCCTAGCATGTACCAGGGCAAGGTGTTACCCCCTAAAAAATAAGAATTGATATTTTTAGAGGCTCTTTTCTTTAAGTAAATGCCAATAAAAATCGTGGACACAAGGTATCCAAGAATGATCAAGATATCTATGGTAGATAAATTCATTTTATCAGCGGTTTATTGTTTTTGTATACATTTTGGAAGTCGCCAGAGAAAAGGGTCATATCCTCGTCTTCAAACTTTTGAAAATCTTCAACAGCGGGGTGCTTAGCATATGGCGTGAAGGTTTCTTTCCTGAATCGGTTTCTCCAAACCAGCATCCAGGCAATTTTCAAATCGTCCCCAGAAGCTTCCATAGGCTCCAGGATGGATTTACTGAACCACTCTTTATCCTTTACTCCAAAAGAACCCGTTTCGGTGAGTGCGGCCACCTTCCCTTTTTCTTGAGCTATCTTGTTTATTAGCTCCAGGCTCTTCCTAAATTGCTCTTGCTGCTCTTCAATAGAAGCATTATTAGATCCATGACCTACGTCCCAGTAGTTATCCAGGCCAATAATATCTACATAATCATCGCCGGGGTATCCATAGAAGTAAGAGGTCTCTGGTGTGGACATGTCCAGCCTGCTCCTGTCTGGAGAATAGGCATAAATAAGCTGATGAATATTCCTTTCGTCTCTTAGATATGACACCGTGAACCGGTAAAGCTGAATATAGTCTTCTTCACTGGCTAACCCTTTTCCCCACCAGAACCAATTGCCATTGTGTTCATGAAATGGCCTAAAAACTATAGGGATTGGTGTAAACCCCACCTTACATTTCTTGATAAAATCAGCTACTTTATCCAGATAATCAACATAGGTAGCATGAAACTCTCCACCGGGTAAAATCTGTTTTACAGATGGAGTTTTATCCCAGCTATTTGCTCCATTCACGGGGTTATTCAAATGCCATGAGATGGTATTAATGCTGCCCATTTTATAGGCTTTTTTAATCCATTTCCTCATATTTTTAAAATCCACCGTATCTATATTAAAGTGCCTTCCGGTTTCTATCACGCCTAAATCCCAGCCAAATACCGCTGGGTATTTGCCTGTAATCCTTTTTACATCGGATTCATCGGCCTCATTCCACCACCCCACTCCATAAGCCAAATCATCCTGATGACCGAACATCATTCCGGATTTTGATAGTTTAAATAGATTTTGATATAAATTTTGAGTTTTGGCAGTCGCCTGAGCATCAACCATCTTTACTTGCTGGGCAGAAACTTCATAATTGATAAAGGTGAAGCAACTTATCAGTAAAAGAATAGGTTTAACAAAAAATAATGGGTCTTTTATCATTACTTCCATTAGGGTTAATTAGATAAACATGCTTAAGACAAGCAGTGTCATAGTCACTATAACCAGGGCTATAAACACCTCCATAACGGAAAGCATTTTGAGATTTTTCCGATCTCCTTTATCAGAGTTATTCTTAAAAGCATTAGCCATGGTATTAAAAAGCTTGTTCATATCCAGCACAATTCTTGGAGTTACTAAAGTGAGGATTTTAGGCTGATTGAAGCCATGCATAATCTCACAAATACACTTGGGAATTTGCTCAAAACAAGCCTGAAAGCATCAGAACGATGATTTCGATGTTAAAATGGGAAGTATTCCTGAAAAAATCAGGGCAAAAAAAAAGATGGTCTGAGACCATCCTTTTCTATCTTCTGAGTAAATTATATTATCCTTGGTTCTTTTTGTCTTGAACTTCTACTCTGATATCTTGAGCTAGATTTTTCAACTCCTGCATTCCTTTTCTCACTCTAGTACCTGCAGCGTTATTTGCTTTACTATAGAATTTTTCGAAGTCAGCTTCCAATGACATTACTAAATCTTTCAGTTGCTCAAATCTGTTTTCCATACTTGATAATTTTTTAGGTTATTTAAATTTTTCTACAATTGATTTTGAGCTGGCAATATACTCAAAATGTTTATAATTCAACCAAAAACCGAGTTTTTTTTGATTTTTTTACTTGGTTATTGATATTATTTCTTCTCTTTGGTATACACCTTTATCCAATTTTTCTTTCACAGACGCAAATGCCTTTATTGTCTCCTGAACATCATCTAAGGTGTGAACAGCTGTAGGTATAAGTCTAAGCATAATCACATCTTTAGGAACCACCGGATAAATAACCATAGAGCAGAAAATGTTGTAATTCTCTCTAAGGTCCATGGCCATGTTAGCAGCTTCGCCAAGTCCACCATGGAATAATACTGGAGTTACAGGTGATTTTGTAGTTCCAATATCAAAATTATTTTCTTTAAGCCCTGACTGTAAAGCATTTACAACCTTCCAAAGGTTATCTTTAAGCTCAGGTCTTGTCTTTAAAAGCTCTAATCTTTTCAATGCTCCTATTACTAAAGGCATAGGTAAAGATTTCGCAAATATTTGTGATCTTAAGGTATATCTTAAGTAAGTAATTACAGAAGCATTTCCACCTACGAAAGCACCAATACTAGCCATTGATTTAGCGAAGGTAGAGAAGTATAAATCTATACCGTCCTGACATCCTTGCTCCTCACCTGTTCCAGCACCGGTTTTACCCATAGTACCGAATCCGTGAGCATCATCAACGAATAATCTGAACTGATATTTATCCTTAAGCTCAATAATTTCTTTTAGCTTACCCTGGTTTCCAGACATACCGAAAACACCTTCAGTGATAACCAAGATACCACCGCCTGTTTCATCAGTGATTTTCTTAGCTCTTTGAAGCTGCTTCTCAAGGTTTTCAATGTTGTTATGCGGGAAAACGAATCTTTTACCCATGTGAAGTCTTACACCGTCAATAATACAAGCGTGAGACTCAGCATCATATACGATAACGTCTTTTCTGTCAACAGCAGCATCAATAATAGAAAGTACACCCTGATAACCGAAGTTAAGGAGCATAACAGATTCTTTATCAATGAACTCAGCTAGTTTTTCTTCTAGCTCAATGTGATGTATAGAGTTACCTGACATCATACGAGCGCCCATAGGATAACCTAATCCCCACTCTTTAGCGGCATCAGCATCAACTTTTCTTATTTCAGGATGGTTAGCCAATCCTAAATAGTTATTTAAACTCCAGGTCAACACTTCTTTCCCGTTGAATTTCATTCTTGGAGCTATTTCACCTTCCAATTTTGGAAACATGAAATAATCCTTTGGGAGATGAGAATGCTGTCCTAGCGCTCCTTCTTCTACTCTTAATTTATCAAATAGATCCACTACTCTTTGTATTTTATTCTAAAACGTTCGATTCTTTCAAAAAAGCACACAAATCTAAGACTAATAAGCATCTTCTCAAAAGTGTAGGTTTATTTAATTAAATCTGCATTTAGAAAATAGCAAATATTTAAGTAGCATTGTGATATACCAATACCCGGTTTTCTATGTCATCTATAAAAAAAATACTCGTTGCCAACAGAGGTGAAATTGCCTTAAGAATCATTCGTTCTGCTCAGGAAATGGGCATTAGCACTGTTGCAGTGTTCAGTGAAGCAGACAGAAATGCCCTGCATGTAAGGCAGGCAGATGAGGCTGTTTTGATAGGTCCGCCACCCTCTGCACAATCGTATCTTCAGATAGATAAAATTATTGAAGTTTGTAAAAAACTGAACGTAGATGCCATACATCCGGGCTATGGATTCCTATCTGAGAATGCTGCTTTTGCTCAGCGAGTAAAAGAAGAAGGTCTTATTTTCATAGGGCCGTCTCCGGAAGCCATTGAAACCATGGGTAGCAAACTGGCGGCGAAGGCAGCCGTAGCTAAGTTTGATGTGCCATTGGTACCGGGAACAGAAAAAGCCATTGATGATATACCTGAAGCTAAGAAGATAGCTCAGGAGATTGGGTATCCTATTCTTATAAAAGCCAGTGCCGGTGGTGGTGGTAAAGGTATGAGAATAGTAGAGAAAGAGGCAGATTTTGAAGAGCAGATGGATCGTGCCATCAGTGAAGCTAAGTCAGCTTTTGGTGATGGCGCCGTATTTATAGAAAAATTCGTGACTTCACCTAAGCACATAGAGTTTCAAATATTAGGTGATTCTCATGGCAATATTGTGCACCTTTTTGAAAGAGAGTGCTCCATACAAAGAAGACATCAAAAAGTAATAGAAGAGGCACCTTCTGCCATTCTTACCGAAGAGAAAAGAAAAGAAATGGGCGAGGCCGCTGTGAATGTGGCTAAGTCCTGTAATTATACCGGGGCTGGTACCGTAGAGTTTATTGTAGATGATAAACTTAATTTCTACTTCCTGGAAATGAACACCAGACTTCAGGTAGAACACCCTGTTACAGAACAGATTACGGGCTTAGATTTGGTAAAAGAACAAATAAAAATTGCTGAAGGCCAGGCGCTAAGTTTTAAACAGGAAGATCTTAGCATAAACGGACACGCCGTAGAAGTAAGAGTATATGCGGAAGATCCTAAAAACAATTTCTTGCCAGACATAGGACGCCTTAATATATATAAGAGACCTCAAGGACCTGGAGTACGTGTAGATGATGGTTTTGAAGAAGGCATGCAAGTGCCCATTTATTACGATCCAATGATTGCCAAACTGATTACTTTTGATGAAGACCGTGATAAGGCTATTCAACGAATGATCAGAGCTATAGATGAGTACGAAATTTCAGGCATTGAGACCACGCTTCAGTTTTGTAAGTATGTATTAAAACATGACGAGTTCACCTCAGGTAAGTTTGATACTAAATTTGTTGATCAACATTTCACACCTGATGTACTCACTGCCCATACTGATGAAAAAGCAGAACAAATTGCCGCTGTATTTGCCACTGTGCTTATAGAACAAAACAAAAAAAGTAATCAGCAAGAACATGTCTCTACCTCTGCCACAAAGAGCAAATGGAAAAGCAGAGCTAGAAATTATTAAGATAGTATGGCAGAAATAAAACCGTTTAAGGCCTGGAGGTATAATACGGAACTAATTACTCAAATAGAAGATCTTACCTCCCCTCTTTTTGATGTAGTATCAGAAAAACAAAGAAAAAAGCTATACAACAATCCGCTTAATAGTATTCATCTCTCCGTTCCCGGTGAAGATAATGCCGCAGAAGCTGCAGCACTAAGGTTGCAGCAGTGGAAATCAGATGGCATCATTCAGCAAGATGCTCTACAAGGTATTTATGTTTATTACCAACATTTCTCATTACCTGGAAGTCAAAGAAAATACTGCAGGAAAGGTTTTATCTGTAACATCAAGGCATATGATTGGGATGAAAATGTAATCCTTAGGCATGAAAACACCATCCCAAAAGCGGTAAATGATAGAATTGAACTGTTAAAAAACACCGAGCTTAATGTAAGCCCTACTCATGGTCTATATACCGATGAGACTTTTGAGCTAGAGCAATATATGGACGAAAGCATGAAAAACCCTCTCTATGAAACTGAAGATTATCAGGGAGTTAGAGATGTTTTAAGTGTTATCCATGATGCAAAAGTTATCAGCAGATTTCTGGAAGTGATTAAGGAAAAGCAGATTATCCTTGCGGACGGACATCATAGGTATGAAGGCTCCTTAGAATACAGAAAGAGTCAGACTAAAAACAATCCTAATCACACTGGTCAGGAAGGTTATAACTACCACATGATGTTCCTCACCAATACTGAGTCTGATGATTTAAGAATTCTACCCACTCACAGGGTCATCAAAGGTTTATCAGATTTTGATGAAGAGGAAATCATGAAAAAGATAGCGGCCGATTGTACCATTAAGCCGGTAGAAGAAGCGCACACCATTCATGAGGTTATTTTGGGTAAACCGTGGGCTTTTGGTCTTATCTTCAAAGAAAATGCCTATAAAGTGCGCCTTAAACCGGAAGTACTTGATAGCAACCCGTGGGATTTTCCAGAGCAAGTAAAAAAGCTTGACCTGACCGTAATGCACTATTTCATTATTGATAAAATATTAGGAATTAAAGGAAAAGACCAAAGGTCTTCCGAGCATATTAATTTTGACAGAAGTATGGGCGATTGCCTGACACAGGTAATCACCGGAGAAGCTCAGATGGCCATTATAACCAATGAGGTATCTATGGATGATGTGAAACAGGTTTGCTATAGTGGTAAAACTATGCCTCAAAAATCTACTTACTTCTACCCTAAAGTGATTTGCGGTTTTTTATTTAGCTCTATTAAAGATGATGAATTTATACAGTCCATTAATTCTTGCTTCTAAGTCACCCAGAAGGCAGCAACTACTGAAAGCCGCTGGTTTCGATTTTGAAATCAGAACTAAAGATGTCAATGAGGACTATCCTGCTGACCTGGCTGCCATTGAGGTGGCCCCTTTTTTAGCTCAGAAAAAGGCAGATGCTTTCTTACCAGAACTGGATAATGAAATCTTGCTCACCGCAGATACAGTGGTTATTGTAGATGAACAAGTTTTAGGAAAACCCGCCGACTATAATGAGGCCTTTGAAATGATCGAACTAATGTCTGGCAGAACTCATTTGGTTTGTTCTGGGGTCTGTATTGCAGACAAAAGTCAAAAGCATATTATTTCAGATACTACAGAGATCACTTTCAAAACGTTCTCTAAGGATGAAATAGACTATTACATCACGAATTACAAACCATATGATAAAGCAGGTGCCTATGGTATACAGGAGTGGATTGGTATGACTGGCGTGACAGCTATGAGCGGCTCTTTTTACAATGTGGCAGGCCTCCCTGTTCATAAAGTTTATGATATCTTAATCAACAATTTTCAGTAGTTTGAAACAGATTATTAAATACCTGAAGGGACACCTTAGGGAAGATTTTCAATGGTCATACTACCTTACCATAGCTGCATTTCTGACATTCACAATGTCAGTGAATTACTACTATGATTTTGAAGATTCCGTTTTAGATAGCTATTATGGCAAAAGTATAAGGCTATTTTATTATTTCCTTTTCTACTGCTTCGCCTATTACTCGGCCACCGTAATTATGGCCTACTTTAAAAATCAATGGCATATTTTCAAAAGCCCAGAGTATTGGATAAAGACCCTGTTGATATTGGCCATATTAGCCATTGATACCGCTTTCCATTACCATAATATCATTTTAAAAGAAGTGGTAGACATAAGAGTCTATTACTGGGCCAGCAAAGTAGCTAAAAACCTGGTGAATATTATCACCACCATTATTCCGCTAATCTTATTCTACAAGTATTACGATAAGCAACAAAAAAGCTTCTACGGCTTGACTGTGAAAGGTTTTGATTATAGAACCTATCTGTTTATGCTGGCTGTGATGATTCCATTAATTGGTGCAGCTTCATTCATAGATAACTTCTCCAATTATTACCCGCTCTATAAAGATAATCAGGCTTATAAAATATTAGGCACTCCAGAATGGGTGCCTGCCATAATTTATGAACTGGCATATGGCTGGAACTTCCTTACCATTGAGTTGATGTACCGCGGATTCATGATTTTGGCTTTGTGCTCCATCTGTGGTAGAAATGTGGTTATACCAATGGTAGTTACTTATTGTTTCTATCATTTTGGAAAGCCTGAAGGTGAAGCCATAAGCTCAATATTTGGAGGCTATATTTTAGGAGTAATTGCCCTGGAAAGCCGAAGTATTTTCGGAGGTGTGCTAATTCATATCGGCATTGCCTGGCTCATGGAGCTTTTTGCTTGGCTACAGAAGTGATATAAAAAAAGCCTGTTCAATGAACAGGCTAAATTTTAATCTTCTTTCTGACCGATTCCATAAGATGTTTTCACAACCTTATTCTTTCGGGTATTCTTTCTAATAGCCAGGTTAGCTTCTAAAGATTCTTTTGTTTTATATCCTCTGGCATGATCAAGATGCACACAGATGGCACGGTGCCTGATCTGCTTGCCTTTCACACCATAGTTTTCAAGCCTCTCACCTATTTCACGGTCTGGCCCTCCATAACGCATTCTTTCATCATAACCATTAATATGAAGTAAGTCCGCTTTATAAGCCGAGCTATTACAATTGTTGAATGAGGCATTGGCAGGAGTTACGAAATCAAGAAAATTAGCCCATTTTCCTTGAGCTCCTAATTTCCTAAATTGAGATGTACCCTGAAAACCCTGACTCTTCAGCCAATCAATATCAAAACATCTTTGGCTATTCACATCATCTCTGGTAATGGCCTTGCTTACATCCATGGATAGTTTACAATAGCCACCGGAAAGGAAACGGCCTTTTTCCATATAAATAGCATGTGTTTCCACAAAATCAGCTCTCGGTATGCAGTCACCATCAGTGAAAAGGATGTAGTCATACTTTGCCTTCTGAATGGCTACATTAAGAATAGTTTGTCTTCTATAACCCTGATCTTCATGCCATAGATGCACGATATCGAGGGCCGATTCCTTTTTAAAACGCTCAATTATTTCACGAGTATCTTCTCCACTACCATCATCAGCTATAATGACTTCGAAGTGCTTAAAAGTCTGATTTTCATAGCCCCAAAGCACCTTTTCCAACCACTCCGGCATATTGTAAGTGGCCATTATTACTGATATTTTCTTATCCTGTATCATTTTCGTTTAGCGTTTCTATTCAGCTCCCATAATCTGAGATACTTCATAAAGTTTAAATATGAAGTTAAACCGCTGAAGATAAATCCATAATAGCCATCTAAAAATCCTAACCTCAAAATATACTTTCTGAAGAATTTATAGAGCGGACTAAATATTACTTGCAGCACAAAATTGGCATTTTTTCCTTTTTCATACTTAGCATGTGCAGCAATAATTGCAAACTTTTTGATCTGCTCATAATGCTCCTCAAGATTCTCATAGGCATAATGAAGGATATCTCCTTTGAGTTTTTTAATCTTCCCTTCTACAATCACCTTATCATGAGGATTAGTTCCTCCCCATTGCCCTTTTGTTCTATCCCAAAGTCTCAGCTTCTTATCCGGATACCATGAATATTTAAGCCATGCGCCGCAATAGTTATTCAACCGGTTAAACACATAGCCATCGGCATCCCAACTATTCTTTACCTTTAAAATGGAAGCTTTCATATCTTCAGAAACTCGCTCATCAGCATCCAATGAAAGAATAATGTCATTCGAAGCCTGTTTCATGGCAAAGTTCTTTTGCTGAATATGGCCATCAAAAGCATGGCTTATAATTTTCGCTCCATATTTCTCAGCTATGGCAACGGTATTGTCTGTACTTAGTGAATCTACAACTACAATCTCATCCACCACATCCTGCATTGAATCGATGCAGGCGGCTATATTCCGCTCCTCATTGTAGGTAATTATGACTCCAGATATTTTCACTGGGTTTCCCAAATTGTGAATCATTTACTTTTTCAAAAAAACAAAAATAGCACAATGGAATTATCTTTCTAACTAATTCCAGAATAACGAAAAAGAGCCTGACAACATGCCAGGCTCTTTTGTATTTCATTTATGATCAGAAGTTGTTATTCTTCCTTTTCCTCATCATTATCGGCTTTCTTCTCCTTCTTCTCAGCTCCGTTAGCCTTCACCTTCTTACCGTCTTCAAGACGCTTAGATACCGCCAAGAATGGACCACTGATCACCTCTTCACCTTCTTTAACTCCTTCTAAAATTTCGATGTTATCATAATCGCTGATACCAGTTTTCACCTCTCTCATTTTTGCTACTCCGGCTTCATTTACGAATATAACCTCTTTTACCTCTTCTCCTACTTTGCTCTTAGTATCCTCATCTTTCTTAGGCTGATCATCTTCACCTTCTTCATCTGCACTAAATCTCTTCTTGTTAGGATCTCTCGTAGTTACCGATGATAATGGCACAGAAAGGACATTGTTTTTACTGTTAGTGATCACATCAACACTAGCGGTCATACCTGGTCTGAACGGAAACTTATTTCCTTCTTTCACTAAATCAGCATAAGAAGAGTTCAATATTCTGATTCTTACTTCAAACTCCGTAACCGCATCTGCACTGGCTTTTTCATTAGCCGTATTAGCAATAGAAGTAACTATGCCCTTAAATTCCTTTTCCAAGTGCGAATAAGCATCTACATCAATAATGGCAGTATCTCCAAGAGCTACACGAATGATGTCATTCTCATTCACATCCACTCTTACTTCCATTTTGTTAAGATCAGCTATTCTCATGATCTCAGTACCTTGAAACTGCTGAGTTCCCAATACCGTTTCACCTTGCTCCACATTAAGCTTAGATACTGTACCACTCATAGGAGCTGTAACTGTAGTTCTTCTCAGGTTCTCTTGTGTCTGACTTAAAGAGGCCACACTACTTTTTACTATATATCTGGCCGCCTCTAAAGACTTCTGAGCTGACTTAAGATCATTTTTAGCCACATCATAGTTTTGCTGCGCCAATTGCCAATCTGCCTCAGAGATAACCTGCTCTTTATATAGCTTCTCTTGTCTCTGGTAGTCTAACTCAGCTCTTTTGAAAGTAGCCTCAGCTCTTGACAATGCTGCTTGTGAAGATGCCTGGTTAGCTCTCTGCTGATTTAAAGAAGCGGCTGATTGCTCCACCGCTGCCTCAAAATTATCAGGTCTTATTTTCGCTAAGATCTGTCCTTCACTTACTGAGTCACCTTCTTCCACATTAAGTTCTATTAACTCACCAGAAACTTCAGGGCTCAGTTTTACTTCAACCACGGGCTGAACCATACCTGAAGCACTTACTTTTTCAGTAATGGAAACAAGTTTAGCTTTGGATACGTCTACTTCAAGTTCATTGGCCTTGCCTATTAATCCCGCAGATTTTGCGGCGACCAACAGAACAATCAGGAGTCCGAAACCTCCTATCAACCAGTAAATCCATTTATTTGATTTTTGTCTTTTTGCCATCGTGATTTAAAATTCTATTTTTTTACCCTGATAAAAGTCTAATACTTTGAGTTTGAATACATAATCATATTTTGCCCTAAGCAAATCCGAATTAGCTTGAAAAAGCTGATTCTCAGCTATTTGAAAGTCAGTGAAGTTAGCCGCACCGTTTTCATATCTCTGTTTAATCACCCTAAATGATTCCTGTCTGGCTTCTACTTGTATTTGAGAAACTTTATATGATTTTGCAGCTGCCACTACATCATTATAAGCCTGCTCTATATTTTGCCAAAGCTGGTATTTAACATCCTTCTCGTTAATCTCTGCTCTTTTTTGGTTTATTACTGAGCGCTGAACACCAGCCCTAGCCGAAAAACCATTGAAAATAGGAATACTTAAATTAAGATTAATTGATCTACTAAGGTTATCATCTACCTGATCACCAAATGAGTAGCCATCATAATAAGTACCTGAAGGTCTAGTCAAGTTATCGATCGAACGAACCTCTGTAAGACTACCATCATCGATATATCCAATCACGGGATTTTGCTCTATAATTACAGGATTTCCGCCATCGGGAACAAATCTTAGTTGATCTGCAGCATCAGAATATCTTGTGTAAAATCCTCCATTCAATGAAAGTGATGGATAAAGAAAGCCTTTTGAAGCTCTAACTGCATACTCAGAACTCATGCTATTATACTCTGCAGCTTTAATGCTTGGCCATCCATTCAGAGCAGTTTCATAAATTTGAATTGGTGTTTCATCCATTAAAGGATTAATAGAAGCAGTATCGATTTCTGGAATAACGATATCAATTTGTTCTTCAGGAGGTAATTGCAATAACTGCTTCAACTGAATTTTGGCAGTAGTATAATCATTTTCCGCAGTAACAATATTAAGCTCATTAGTAGCCTTCTGGGCCAGAATATCCAATAAGTTAGATCTGGCGAGTGCACCCGCATCCACTTGTTTTTGAGTAATAGTTACCTGCTCATCAGTACTGTTTAGCTGCTTTCGAGCATTTTCTAATAATTCTTTAGTAAACAGCACATTGATATAGTAACTAGAAACACCCAGAGCAACATCATTCTTATTGGCTTGTAAATTCTCTTCAGCAGAATTAAGGGCATACTTATTTTGATAAACCGTATTTCTCAGCCTGAAACCATTAAAAAGAAGTACGCTACTTGATAAACTAGCACTACCCGAGGCTATTCGCTCATTTTCAACGAAAAGGTTAGTTGTAGGGTCAATAGATCTACCCCAGCTAAACCCATATTGAGAGTTACCATTTAAATCCGGAAGCTTAGCCAATTTAGATTGCCTAAGTTCAATCTCCTGACTTTGGAGATCAAGCATAGATCTTCGAATGTTGAGGTTATGTCCCATGGCATAATCAATACACTCAGGAAGTGTCCACCGATTAACTTTCAGTGTATCCTGAGCAAATGCCCCTGAACTTATAATCATTAAAAAAATAAGCAATCTAACTGCTTTCATATGCATCTTTATTTACAAATCAATATCTGGTATATAAATTACTTCTTTTACCCATTTAAGGCTTTCTATATAAGCCAACGTAACTTCTTTAATTCCACTGTCCATTTCTATGACCAAACAGGCGAGATCATTCTTACCTTTTCGGGAAACTGACATGGTGGCGATGTTACAATCGTCATGAGAGAGAATGTTAGCGATATAGGCAATACTACCTTTTACGTCGTCAGCTTTTAATATAAGGGTATGAAGGCTGGCAGAAAAATCTGCATTAAAACCGTCAAATTCAGCTATATTAATAAGCCCCCCACCTTTACTCTCTCCTATTATTTCAACTTTTTTATCTCCCTTTTGGAGATTGAGTTTAATAGTGTTCGGATGATAAACTGAAGCATTTCCTACGGACTTAAATGCATATTCCATCTTTTCCGCTTCCGCTATTTCAAGCGCTTGCTTTATTCTAGGGTCATCCGTTTTATAGTCCATAAGGCCGGCTATAATGGCCTTATCACTTCCATGCCCTTCATAAGTTTTGGCAAAAGAGTTATAGAAAGTAATTACCGATTTATCAGGTCTGCCTCCTAAAACTCTAATCGCCGCACGAGCAATCCTTACCACTCCTGCTGTATGAGAACTAGACGGCCCTATCATCACCGGACCAATCATATCAAACACGCTACTTTTCTCTGCCATATTCTCAATTTCAATATTAATGATAATTTTACTGCAATTATATTTAAAAGTATGAATGGTTTAAAACCATTATAAAATTCAAATTTGGATGATGAACTTTTTATTAAATTACTAAATACCTGTGAAAGGCGCATCTCTGATAAATATCCTTGATTAATGATTGCTTTATATAACCATAAATGGATTGAAGATAAAATCTTGCTAAATCTTAATGATCGGGCTTTACAATTTGGCGACGGTCTCTTCGAAACTATACTATTCTCAGATCATAAACCGCGGCTTCTTAACTATCATCTGGAAAGACTATCGGCTGGTGCGTCTGCTATGAACCTGAGCTTACCTGAAAGCATCCTTAGCTTAAGAGATAATCAGGTACCACTTATTGATTTAATAAATAGAAATGATCTCGCAGAGCAAACCGCCAGAGTTAAATTGATCATCTGGAGACAACATGAGGGTCAGATAGGCTATAGCAGTAATAATACTGAAGCCAATAGCCTCATCACAGCTAAGGCACTTTCACATGTCTCAGTAGGTTTTCCAGAAATTTCATTAGGGCTTAGTGAAAAGGTTACGAACTACGCATGGCATATGTCACAATATAAAAAACTTAATAGTCTCCCTTATATAATTGGCTCCCAAGAGAAAAATGAAAAAGATGTAGATGAACTAATCATAACAGACACAAATGGAAACATAAGTGAGTGTATTTCATCTAATATATTCTGGATAAAGGAAAATATTGTGTATACACCCTCACTCAATACAGGTTGTGTTGCAGGTGTAAGGCGAGCTCATCTGATGAATGAACTACGCCATCATGATATGGAAGTGAAGGAAGTAGAAATACCTTTAGAAGATATAAAATTAGCCGACCTGGTCTTCCTTACCAATAGCTTAGGAATTAAATTAGCCACCAGCTTGGAAAGTACTCAGCTCAACATGAAAAAAGACCACATTGAGCTGCTAAAAAAAGTTTACTCGAGTTAATTATACCGCTATAGGCGCTTTAATCGAAGGATGAGCCTCATAATTTTCAATTTTAAAGTCTTCATACTTATAATCAAAAATGGACTCTGGCTTACGCTGAATTACTAGTTGAGGTAGGCTCATTGGCTCTCTGCTCAGCTGTAAATTAGCTTGTTCTATATGATTAGAATAAAGATGTACATCACCTCCGGTCCAGACAAATTCTCCAGGCTCAAGATCACACTGCTGGGCAAACATATGCACTAATAATGCATAAGATGCTATATTAAATGGTACACCAAGAAAGTAATCAGCACTTCTCTGATAAAGCTGACATGAAAGCTTACCATCGGCCACATAAAACTGAAAAAGAGCATGGCATGGCGGCAGGGCCATTTCATCAACCTCAGCAGGATTCCACGCACTTACTATATGCCTTCTACTGTTTGGGTTCTTCTTTATTTGCTCGATTACCTGGGCAATTTGATCAACCTTGCCATCATTAGGTGTGGGCCAACTTCTCCATTGAGAACCATAAACAGGACCTAGATCTCCGTTCTCATCTGCCCATTCATCCCAGATGGATACGCCATTATCTTTTAAGTACTTGATGTTGGTATCTCCACTTAAGAACCACAGCAGCTCATGGACAATAGATCTTATGTGAAGCTTTTTAGTTGTCAATAAGGGAAAACCTTCCGAAAGATCGAACCTTAACTGCCTACCAAAGACACTTAAAGTTCCTGTACCCGTTCTATCGTCTTTTTGGACACCATTATCCAAAATATCTTTCATCAAGTTTAAATATTGCCTCATTTTGCGCTCCTTAAATTATTCAAACAAAAGTTAAAACATGTAGTTTTATAAATAGCGAA
Source organism: Fulvivirga ligni (assembly GCF_021389935.1). Lineage (NCBI taxonomy): Bacteria > Pseudomonadati > Bacteroidota > Cytophagia > Cytophagales > Fulvivirgaceae > Fulvivirga > Fulvivirga ligni. The sequence continues at coordinate 3,620,216 of NZ_CP089979.1, read as the reverse complement.
GATAAGGATTAACATCTTTAAATACACTTATATGATGATAATCCCTCCCTAGCTCAGAAATATTAACTATAGAAGTATTTATTTAAATTAAATAATCTAAAATGTTGATAATCTGATTTTTATTATATAAAATGCATATACTTAAATACGGGCTTTAATTCAAATAACTGGATTTCTATATGATTAAACATTTTTTCAGCCCTAAACGCCAGCGTATCATTCAAGCCGTTAAAGATTATTATGACGGGTCTATTGAATATATTCCATTTACCGACAAGGAAATTAAAGAAGTTGCCCACTGGGTGGAAGGTGTAGAACTTCCAAATAAGGACATGCTACTGGCCAAGCTCAATATGGCTCAATTGATTAAAGCAAAAAGATAATCACTTTTTAAACCTAATAATCAAATTGCTGCCTATGCTTGTATAATTTTGCCGCATGACAAAAAAGTACCTGAGTCTAGTATTCATTGGCATAGCATTCTTCACAATCCTATTTGGCTATTTTCTTAAAGATTTAAAATTTAACTACGTTTTTGAAAGCTTCTTTCCTACTGATGATCCAGAGTTGGCATATTATCAGGAATTCGAGAAGATTTTTGAGAATGACAATAATTATCTACTAATAGGTCTTAGTAATGATGGCTCTGTCTTTGACAGTACTTTTCTATCGAATGTAAAGCAGCTAACGGATTCTCTGGAAGCCGTTGAGGAGATTAATACTGTCACATCGCTTACCAACTTTGAAACTCCTGTCATTAGTAAGGCCGGTCTTTTTCAGATACCCCTGGTCCACCTTTCCTCAACCAGACTGAAAGCTGACAGCACTCGACTTTACAACATCCCTAATCTGAAAGAGAACTTCATTAACAATGAAGGAAATGCTACAATTATAGTTATCAGACATGATATTTTAAAGGATAAAACCTCTGCAGACGATCTGGTAGATAAGGTTATAACTCAGCTAAACACTTTAGGATTTGACGATTACCATGTAGCCGGAAAAACTTACGCGCAAGGCATATTTATAACCAAGATGCAGAAGGAACTAGCCGTATTTCTATCTGCTTCAGTGCTGTTGGTCATGGTTTTCCTACTTATTTCCTTCAGAACCTGGTGGGCCGTTTTAGTACCCTTGATCATAGTTATGCTTTCCACTATTTGGATACTGGGAATTATGGCACTTACGGGCAAAACACTAGATATTTTAATGGTGCTTTTACCAACTATTATGTTTGTGGTGGGCATGTCTGATGTAGTACATATCCTTACTCGATATATAGAACAATTGCGTAATGGATTTAGCAAAATCGAAGCTGTAAAATCCACAGTTCGGGAGGTTGGTCTAGCCACATTTTTAACGTCTCTTACTACCTCTATTGGTTTTCTAACCTTACTCACCGCCAGCATCCAACCTATCAAGGAATTTGGGACATATACGGCGCTTGGAGTATTTATAGCTTATGTGGTAGCCTTTACACTGTTACCCGCGTGCCTGCTCATCGTACCAAAACCAAAAATTTCTGACAAGAAAAATCAGCAGGCTACCTGGTCAGGATTTCTAAGTAAATCTTTTAAATGGGTGATGATTCAAAGAAAACCTATTCTCATCATCTCATTTACTCTGGCTATTCTTTCTCTATTTGGTATTTCCAAAATACATATCAATACCTATCTCATTGAAGATTTACCAGATGATGCCCCCTTGAAGAAAGACTTTACATTCTTTGATAAGAATTTCGGGGGCTCCAGACCATTTGAGCTTACAGCTACAGTAGATTCCGATCACGATGTACTAGATCCTGAGGTTATCATCGAAATGGATAAACTTGAAGCCTATCTGAAATCAGATTTTAAAGCTGGAAATATTATATCGCCAGTTAGTTTCATAAAAGGTGTAAATCAAGCTTTAAATGGAGGTGTGTCTACGGAATATACTCTACCCAATAATGTTAAAGACTGGAAAAAAATAGATCAAGCACTTAAGAGATATCGAAATAAACTCCCCTCAAACCTGCTAAGTGAGGATCATAAAATTGGCAGAATAAGCATGAGAGTGGGTGACATTGGAAGTTCTTTATCGCTTAAGAGAACTGAAGATTTAAGAAATTTTATTAAAGCCAATACCGATAATTCAATAGTGAAATTTCAAGTTACAGGCACCTCTAACCTCATTGATAAGAATAACGAATATCTGGCAAAAAATATGTTTATAGGCTTGGGAATAGCCTTTATATCCGTTGCGCTTATTGCAGGCTTTCTCTTTAAATCATTCAAAATGATAATTATTACCCTGGTACCTAACATTATTCCACTACTGATAGTAGCTGGACTTATGGGAATCTTCGCTATCACCCTAAAACTGAGTACCTCAATTATATTTACTATTGCCTTCGGAATAGCAGTGGATGACACCATTCATTTTACTAGTAAATTTAGAATGGAATTGTCAAAAGGTAAGTCTATACTTTATGCGTTGAAGCGAACCTATCTCTCTACTGGTAAGGCTATTGTGGTAACAAGTATCATTTTATCAGGCGGTTTTTTTGATCCTGCTACTTTCCTCTTTTGGAGGAACGTTTTATACTGGTTTACTCATAAGTCTTACATTGATTTTCGCCCTCATAATAGACCTAACATTGCTCCCAGCATTAATAATCCTATTTTTCACTCAGAAAAATAAATAAAATAATTACTTTTGTATTAATATATTACACACATGATTTTTAAAAATAAATGTGTATATTAGGTTTAACTTAACTCCAAACCTATGAAATTAGAGTACATAAAAAGCATTATCGCAATGCTCAGACAGTCGGAGCTATGTGATAACCAGGTAGAATTATTTGACAATCTCTATGATCTTTCTTTGAAAGAATTAGCATTAGCACATAGAGAAGCATTTAGCGTGCTTAAGCACTCACCTGGGAAATATCTTGTGGGATAGGGTATTTTGAAAATACCCTGAGATTTGAGAGAGTAGTATTATATTTTTGCTTTTGTTGGTCTGACAGCATAGAGTCATAGAAGCCCATGATGTAGTATCCATCCGGCTTTAAGTGATTATAAAACTTGTTCACCAACTTTTCTTTCATGCGCTGATCAAAATAGATCAGAACATTTCTATTAAAAATAAAGTCAAACTCTCCTGGGAATGCATCTGTGATAAGATTATGATACTGAAATCTTACATTTTTCAGTAAGTAATCTTTCATAATGATGTGTTTATCATCAGTATCGTAATATCTACTGAAGGAAGAAAATTTGTTAAAAACTTTATAATTCTTTTCATAATCAAGCATTTTCACCTTGTGGTAAATGCCTTTCTTAGCTTCCTGCATCGCTGTCTGGTTCATATCAGTAGCTAATATCTCTACGTTATCGAGCATATTTAACTCATCAAGTAGAATGGCTAATGTATAAACCTCTTCTCCGGTGGAACAGCCTGCATTCCAGACTCTTATCTTTCTATTCACAGAATAGTTAGAAAGAAGCGTCTTGAGCTCTATCCAAACTTGTGGATCTCTGAACATGGAGGTTAGACCTACACTAATCTGATCCATAAAGCTATACACCAGATTTCTATCCTGCAGCATCATAATCCAAAGCTCATGTACGCTATTTACTTTAAACACATGCAGAACTCTATTGACTCTCCGCAATAATGATTGCGGTTCATAGCAAGTAAAATCGAAGCCATACTTTTGAAAAAGTACATTAGTGAATGAATCTAACTCTGCCTTAGTAACGTTCATGATGATCTGATTTTATTACCTTACTCCTCTCAATTAAAATAGTCACTATCTTCGATAGCTTATCCTCCAAATCATATATAGCACTGTATGAAATTTGAAAATCCTTCTTTTCTCCATCAGAATTGATAAATGTGAATTCTCTTTCCAAAAAGTTATTCTGCTTAATTTCCTTGATTATTCCTTTGATGATGGCAGGTGTTCCACCGTCAACAAACTCATGAAAAGGTTTTCTTCGTAATTCGATTCGATTGTATCCAAAAAACTCCATAAATAATGTGTTACCATTTTTGAAGGTGCCATCTGGGTGTAACTCCATTACTGGCGTAGTACTCTTCATCGCATTAACAATTCCCACAAGGTCTTTTTGCTTTTCCTTTTCCTGGGTGGTAAACTGAGCATACATCATCACCTTATAAGGCTTGCCACTGATGTCATTTATGGGATTGAAAGTACCAACTAACCATAGCTCCTTGCCATTTACATCCTTCAGTTTGAATTCTCCACTGAAGAATTTACCATCTTTTAAATTAGTCCACATTAGCTCTGTCTGTGGTTTTAGGAGCTCGCTCGGCGGGATAATGTCTGAATAATGAATTTTATTATTCACTGTAAGGTCTATTCCAGTGATCCCATCAAAAATCTCATTGGTTTTCCTCAAATGGCCATCTAAATCGAACTCAGCTGTAGCAATAGTCTTATTGATCGCTTCCATTTGGTTAGCCAACTCCACCTCCTGCTTACGCTTTTCAAACTTCAAGATTTTTTGCTGGGTAATGTCCGTTACGAACTTCACAATCTTGTATGGTTTCCCATTTATATCGAAAATAGGATTATAAATGCCTTTTAGATGAACCTCTTCTCCATCTTTGCGAATGCGCAAAAACTCATCACTTAATACCTCTCCTTTCTTAAGCTTTCTCCAAAAGTCCAAATAGGCTGATGAAGATTTCTCATCTCTTGAAACAAACATTTCATGATGATTACCAATAACTTCATCCCTGGTATAACCAACTATTTTAAGGAAGTTTTCATTAACATCAATCATCCTACCCTCAACATCAAACTCAACTATAGCATTTGATTTACTTATCGCATTGAGCTTGTACTGATAATCTAAAGCTTGCTTCTTCGTATCAGTAATATCTGCTTGAATAGAAATGAATTTATCAATATTGCCGTCTTTATCAAATACTGGATTGATAGCCATAGAGATCCAATAACTCTCTCCCGTTTTCTTATAATTAAGAATCTCTTCGTAAACCGACTCCTCTCTTAAAAGTCCTTCCCTTATTCTGCTTATAGTGTCTTTGTTAGTATCAATTCCCTGAAGAAACGAACCTGGTTTTCTCCCCACTACTTCATACTCTTTATAGCCAGTCATATCAGTAAACCCTTTATTTACATATTCAATCAGGCCATTTTTATCAGATATAATTACTGCATTATTGGTATTATCAGCTACAAGAGATAGTTTTTCAAATTCCAGATCTTTGAGTTTGCGGGAGGTAATATCTCTTACCAATCCAAGAATTTTACTTGTTTCCCCGGCATTGTCCTGTATTGGAGAAAATGAAACCGAAAGCCATTTAGGCTTTCCTGTTTTTGATCTGGTCTGATAATGTTTTGTATCTTTTTGACAGCTGCATATCTCCCTAAGAAAATCCCTATTGGTATCTTCCATACCAATTATATCATTATAAGTCCTTAGTCTCAATTCTGATTCAGAATACTCAAGAATTTCAGATATAATAGTATTGGAATGAACGATCTTGCCTGAAGTATTTAACTCAATTAAGCCCATCGTGCTGTTGATACCCCCAACAATTCCATCCAGCTCAGATTGCTTGCGACTCATCTCTTCCTGAGTAGCACTGAGTTCTTCCATATTCTGCCTCATTTCCTCTTCCCTAGACTGCAACTCAGTAGTTAAAGTCTGAGCCTCTTGAAGTAAATGAGTGGTATGGTCATTATTTCTCATTGAAGCGAACACTGAGGCTATATTTTCACCCAGCTGCTCTAAAAACTTTATCCTATATGCAGGAAAGGCATTGAAAGAAGCTAATTCAATTATACCGTAAACAGTTTCGTTCAATTTTAATGGAACAAGTACAACATTTCTAGCCGTTGACTGCCCCAATCCAGAGGTTATCGTAACATAATCTTCTGGCACATCCAGTAAGTAGACTGTTTCTTTCTCTAAGTAACACTGACCAATTTGCCCTTGCCCTATCTCTATCCTCTTTTCCCTTATTCGAACCTTATCATAAGCATAACAGGCGGTTAACTCAAGATATTCACCCATCTCATCGTTCTTATGAACAAACAATCCGCCTTGATTACCAGAGATATATCTCACCAAATTAGTAATTATATCTTCTGATAACTGCTCTACATTTTTATCATGTGATCTTAAAAGCTCACTAAACTTTGCCAACCCCTCAATCCTCCAATTTCTCTTTTGCTCTTCTTCGTTGAAGCGTTTCATATCAGCATCAACCCTTAGAATAGCTTTGGTTAATTCATTTTCTTCATCAAGTACAGAAAATTGCCTTTCTCCCTCCTTGCCTAGATTAGCAATCACCCTTGACGCCTCGTTCATTCCTTTCTCTACTATTTTTCTAGTTTTAGTCTGCTCCTCCAAGGCTTCATGAGACCGATACTTCGACCAAATACATAATGATGCTGCAGCAATAATAAGTCCTGACGTAAGCCAGGAATTATGAAATATGAACTCTACTGCTACTACAGTAGTAATTATTGCAGCAGCGCTTATGTATTCGTTAAAGGATTTCATCACACAAGATCTTTTTGTCTGGTATCTACACTTCCAATTCTATCTAGAAAGTCTGAGGTTAATTTCCAGATAAACTGGGGTCTTAATTTTGAATTGTTTTCTGAAACAAATTCGGTATCTGCCATGATGAAACAGTCTTCTATGCCTGTATCTTTTAAATCATGGGTTAACTTATCCACCAAGTCATGGTGACTAATTCGGGATAAATGAGGTACATCTCCATAAATAGAAACCCCAAGATAATTAGAGAATTCAGTGATAACAGCGGCTGAAAGGATATTATCCAATTCCATGAGAATAGCCTCCGTTTCCATCATCTTGGCCTGCTCATTATCTTTGGGCGGCATGCAAGCTGCATGAATTTCATCTGCCTCGCGCCTGTTAAATATAAGATAACTTTTTCCGGCCAATTCTCCCATCATTGAGGTGGTTAATAATATCAATTCATCTTCAGATTTCAGATTTTGCAAAACCCGCCAGTCATTTTGTAAAATTTCAATTCTGGCTGGTTTTATGGTAATTCCATCGTTCGTTAAAGCAGAAAATGAGTTGGCAGCATTCTTATACCCCTTATCAAGCAAACTAATAGCAATTCGTTCTGTTTTTTTATCTAATTTCATGTTTTAATAAGCTTTTTGATTAGCTAATGTAGCTGTGAATACCATGTTATTGATAGAGGCTATATTTAAGACTGGACATACCCTGCCATTACCTAAAATCGTGACCCCACTAATTATTTTTATATTATCCAAAGGTTTAAAAAGAGGCTTTTCTACAATCTCTTTTTGTTGAAGCAATTTATCTACTACCAGACCTATGGTGCGTCCATTATGAGAGACTATAACCACATGCAGTTGCGCTTCTGGGTGTAGATTATCAAACCCCATTTGAAGGACTTTTCTTCTATCTACATTCTTCTCCCTATCTAAGCGGAATAAATCTTTTAGGAAGACAATAGAAATGGTTTTACCCAGGTAAGTACTTACTAAACCACTGCTAAGTTTATGGAGGTCCTTTTTGTATAAGGAAACCACCGCCTCAGTATATGATAATGGAATAGCATAAGTTTCATCATCCATAACACAAAGAAGAGTACCTTTTACAGCCATGGAAGATGGGAGCTTAAGACGTATAGTGGTTCCATTATTCTTTTCTGTCTCCACTTTTATGTTACCCCCAATTGAGTCGGTCGCCTTTTTAACCACATCCATGCCTACACCGCGACCACTGAGTGCTGAGACTTCTTCTCTGGTGGAAAACCCAGGCTCAAAAATCATCATCAGGACTTCATCCTGACTCATAAGAGAAAGCATGTCCGCGTTAATCAAGCCATTCTCGATAGCTTTAGTTTTAACCCTTTCAACATCAATTCCCTTACCATCGTCCTTAATCTCTATGACCACGCCATCACTATCATTATAAGCGCTAAGTGATATTACTCCTTCTTCGGATTTATCTAATGATTTTCTCTCCTCAGGCACTTCAATACCGTGACTCACAGAATTTCGAATCAAATGAATAAGAGAATCGCTGATAATCTGAAGAATATTTCTATCAATCTCCGTATCTACTCCAGACAACTCTAGCTTCACTTTCTTACCCTCAAGATTAGCAGCATCCCTAACTACGCGGTGGAATTTATTGAAGAGAAACCCCACCTGTACTAATCGCACATTCATAACCGAATACTGCAAATCTGATGAGATACGATTTAATCTTGAAAATTCACTTGAATGCGTACCTGATCCATGGGAGGCTAGAATTCTATCTCTTTCTATGATCAGCTCACCTACAAGATTTAAGAGGTTGTCCAGCTTTCTTACTGGCACATGTACCAGATCAGATACTACAATTTTTGAATCTGAAACCACCTCTAACTCTTCTTCCTGGACAGGCTCCTCAAGCATTTGCTCCAGATCCTGATCTGTTAACTCCTGCTCAGACTCATTAACCGGATCCTCTTTCTTGGCCACAGGTTCTTTCTTTTTCGCTGGACTCTTAGCTTTAGTTTTGCTACTGGCTTTGCGTGCTGGTTTTTTCTTTTCCTCTTTGACTTCCTCTGTATCAGCAGAAGCACCTCCGTCTTTGGCACGTTCTATAATTACCTTAAGCTTGGTTTGAATGCCTCTGTACTGGACTTTATCACCAGTTTTAATAGAATTAATAAGGGCTTCTAATACATCTACGGCTTTAAATAAAGCGGTGAATATTTCACTATCGAGATCAATTTTCTTATTTCTTACCTCACCGAAAAGGTCCTCCATTATATGTGTAAGAGAGCTAATGCCATCAAAGCCCATGGCTGTAGCATTCCCCTTCATGGTGTGCGTTATTCTAAAAAGTGTATTGATAAAACCTGCATCCGTAGGCTTCTTTTCAAGTTGGGTGAGAACTTTGTTAATTTCTTCAAAATTCTCCAGTGCCTCAGCCAAAAAAATCTCTTTATACTCTTCATCATTAGATTTCATAATCACCTAGATTTAGGTTAACAAAAACAACTTGTCACGAAACCGGGGAGTTCATCTATATGAACCACATAATCAGCGGCCTTAGCATCTACCGCGGCTTTTGGCATTCCGTATACTACGCAGCTCTTTTCATTTTGAGCTATGGTCAGCCCACCGGCCTTTTTGATTTTCACAATACCCTCCATACCGTCTTTACCCATCCCAGTTAATATTACCGCAATGGCCTTGTTCTTATAATATTCTGCGACAGAATCAAACATACAGTCTACTGAAGGGTGATTAAATTCTTTATACTTTCTTTGTTTTTTTGCAAAGATTGGCCTGCCATTACCATGATCTGGAACCACCTCAGTGTTATATTCACCTGAACAGAGATAAATATGCCCCGGACGTAAAGTCTCACCTATCTCTGCGGTTTTAACCTTTAGATTAGTGTAGGTATCCAATCGCTGAGCGAAGGATTCTATAAACCTCTGAGGCATGTGCTGTGCTATGACAATAGGCACTGGAAAATTGGCCGGCAATCCCTTCAGAAAAACTTCAATGGCGGATGGCCCTCCTGTTGAGGCCCCTACTGCCACTACTTCATAGGTAAGTAAACTATCAAAGGTGTGCTCTAAATGATTTCTAACAGCGCCAGTAGATTTCAGACTGTCGGTGTCTACACCTGCGGCTGTCTTCACCAGATCTATAAGTGGTTTATTAAAACCTAGTCCTCTTTGACTTCTTGGCTTATCCAAAAACTCAAAAGCTCCTGAAGATAGCGCTTCAAAAACCTGAGCACTTTTTCTATCCAAAGAGCTCAAGACAATTATAGGCACCGGACTTTCTTTCATGGCATTTTTCACCAAATACAAACCATCATAATCAGGCATAACCATATCTGTAATTACTACATCAGGTCTTTTAAGTTTAATAGCTTTTAAACCTTCATCGCCGTTTTTTGCAGTCCCTACAATTTCCACGATCCCGGCAGAGCGTAACACATCTGATATTCGCATCCTCATCAGCCCGGAATCTTCTACTATCAGAGTTTTAATCATGAATGTTCATCATCAGGTTTTGGCTATGGCAGCTATCAATTGGTCATTAGTAAATGGTTTCACCAGGTAGTCTACCGCTCCCAATGAAATACCTTCATTTACAACAGACTCCTGCCCTACCGCACTGATCATGATCACTTTAGATTTTAAACCCTCTTCTTTATATACTTTTAAAATATCGGTACCAATCATATCTGGCAGTATATTATCAAGCGTTATAAGATCAGGCATGAGTTCAAAAGCCATATCTATGGCCTCTTCACCGTTAGCGGCCTGACCGATAACCGTATATCCATTGGCTTCCATTGCATCTTTAATGATTTTTCTCATATAGAGCGAATCATCAACAATTAATACATTCTTTGACATATTTAAATTAATTTAATTTAGGCTACAGATTGAGCAATACTGTTCATTTCCGAGGCATTCACTATTTTAAGGGTGTCTATCATAATAATCAGTCTCCCATCCTTCTTCACAATGCCCTTAATGTAATTTTGCTCCATACTAGAATCATGTATTACATTTAAACTTTCTTCGATTTCACTTTCGTAAACCGACAGGGTATTTGGAACATCATTTACCAATACACCCATTTTAAACTCTTCACTTTCTATGACCAGCGTAAAGTTTTTCTCACCACCTTCTCTAGCTACATCTTTTTTAAGACCGAACTTCTGTTCCAAATCTAGAATGGCTATGATATTACCTCTGATATTAGCTACCCCAAGAACATATTCTGGTGTTTGAGGCAGTCTGGTTATACCAGGAGTGATGACTACTTCTTTTATCTGGTCAATGTGCATCGCATACTCCTCTTCTCCCTGCTTAAACACAACTATCTGCGACACTTTACCTTTTTGCTCATTGTCATTCTCTTGAGTCTTGTCCTTGACTTTATCGCCTTGTATGCGTTGCATAACCTTTTAATTTAAATTTGTTTACTCTTTGTTTTAGCTCAAGTGATATCTGCGTAAGCTGACTACTTGATGATGCAACATCCTCCATACCGTTATTCAGTGAGCCTGATGAAGTAGCAATCTCTTCAGTTCCTGCTGCGGTTTCTTCTGCCACTACTACGATTTGCTCAATGTTCTTAGCCACGGTATCAACCGATGCTTTTTGAGAGGAACTGGCTTCTTTTATGAATTTACTCAACTCAAGAGTCTCCTCAGATGATGATGAGATTTCCTCGAATATCTTCTCAGCTTCTCTGGTAGCTCCTGAACCATCTTTCACGCTGGTGGTCATAATATCAATAGCCTTAGATGCTGATTGAGTATCCTTCTGAACATCACCAATGATCTTCTCGATATCTACAGCGGACTTTCTTGAATCTTCAGCAAGTTTTCTAATCTCTTCTGCCACTACTGCGAACCCACGACCCGCATCTCCCGCACGGGCTGCTTCTATGGCTGCGTTTAAGGCTAACAAATTAGTTTGAGCGGCAATGTCTGTGATGACATTGAGCGTCCTCGCAATCTCTTCTGCTCTCTCAGTAAGCACTTTAATAGATTCTGATGTCAAGCCTGCAGATTCATTAATCCCTGTCATATTCGTCACCAGATTTTTAATGATTTTCAACCCGTCTTCACAACTTTTCACACCTTTCTCAGCTGCCCTGTTAATGATTTCTGATTTGGCCTCCATAGAACTTGCAGACTCTAATACTTGCTCGGTTAGTTTAGAAGACTCATCTGTCTTTTGAGCTTGATCCTGAGCACCTTTTGCCATTTGAGAGATAGCAGAGGCCATTTCTGCAGTATTATTTTTCATCCCATCTGTCCTATCCTTCATATTATCTGCAGCACTGGCCACCTGCTGGGCACTCTCATCTATAGTACCTAAAAGTGCATTCAAATTTTCAATGGCTACGTTAAGAGCATCTCCCATCTCTTTCACATAACCTTCGGCATTCATATTAAATGACTGAGTAAGATCACCTTGCGCCATATCACCGATAATTTTACTTACCTCTAACACAGGTAATTTCACCTCAGAAATATCTGCCGCTATCTTGATTACTTTTTCGACAATGCCTTTTGCGTTTTTGATGGGCGTATAAGCTGCCTGTAACCAAACTTTCTTACCATCATTAGTTACTCTTTCATATTCACCATTTTTGCTTATTCCTGATCCTAGGTCCCTCCAGAAATTGTTATATTCTTTTGTGGATGCATAAGATGGGTCGCAGAAGATACGATGGTGCTTTCCCTCAATTTCACTCACGCTCATATATCCCATAGCATCCAGGAAATTTTGATTACATGAAGTGATAGTGCCATCTGGCTCAAACTCTATATATGCCCAACCTGTATCGACTGACTTTTTAATATTTTCTCCCTGCCTCCTGGCTTCAACCATATCGGTAATGTCCGAGGCAATTTTTATTACCTTAATCACCTTATTTGAAGCATCTTTCACCGGCGTGTATGAGGCATTGATCCAAACATCCTGCCCAAGTGCTGTTATTCTTTTAAATTCACCATCTTGTATCTTGCCCGCTGCCAGTTCTGACCAGAATTTTTTATACTCATGAGAATTAACATATTCATCTTCGCAGAAAATACGGTGGTGCTTGCCTTCAATCTCTTCAACAGATCCGTAACCAAGCACGTCTAAAAAATTAGCGTTGGCTGTAAGAATGGTACCATCCGGTTCAAACTCAATTGAAGCCCATCCTGAGTCTACACTAGATTTCAGATGTTCCATTTCGGCCTGGCGACGCTGCATTTCTTCTTGAGTTGCCGCTAACTCTTCCATATTTTGCCGAAGCTCCTCTTCCTGAGCTTTAGATTGCTCAATTTGGTTTTGGAACTCTCCTTCCAGTTTCTTTCTCTCTGTTATATCCTGAATGAAAGAGGTATATAATTTTTCGCCGTTGGTAATACATTCACTGCGTGTAAACCACACATCCACCTTCTTACCTTTCTTAGTTTGAACCACAGCCTCCATGGTTGGATTGTTTTTTAGATCCTCTTCAGAGTCTTGACCATCGTAATCAGGTGCCAGCATGGTAGAACTTTTTCCTATTACTTCGCTTCTACTGTATCCCCACAATTCTTCTGCTGCGTTATTAAAATAAACGATTTCGTTTTGTTCATTAGACATAATTATGGGCAGGGCAGCTCCCTCCATAACCTGCAGAAAATCTACCTCAGCGGTAACTTTCTTGCTCTTCGAAGAAGCGGTTTTACCGTTGCTGCTTTGGGCCACAGCCACTTCTTTGTTTTCTTTTTTATCGAGTGCCATTTGATTTTTGTTTAAATAGAAAAGTCGTATTTTAACCTTACGGTCTCTTACAAAGGTATCTTTTGACAGCACTCATTCAATCGGTGAAATTTTGTATTTTAAATAGTAATCTTTACCCTCATAAGGCTTAGGTAATTACACTTAAATGTGGTCGGGGTAAACCCTTAAAATGGTGGAATTATAAAACTATTCACTCAAAAAATGACAATAAGTAAATAGAGGATCACAAATAAAACTTGCTATAATAAAAAAATGGCATCTACCCTGAGAGTAGATGCCATTGCTATTTTTAGGAGTTTTGCGGACTTAGTCCAGATTTACATTCTCGGATTTACCATCTACAACAATGCTTACTCTTCTGTCACAGTTACCATCTCCGTAATCTACTGTGATGATTTTATTTTCTGTTTCAATTATTTTAGTACCAGCCAGCGCCAGTCTTCCTCTAGTGCTCACTCGGCAAGACGCTTTATATACTAAAGAATCTGTTATGGTGGTATTATAAGCCACGCCTCTTCTAGTTACACCTGAAGCCTCACCAGTAATCCAAACTTCATCATTGATAGGGCTACTGGCTCTTTTCCAAACACGTACTTTACTTACAGTTCTAGTTGCAACATCATCGTTAGGCCAGGTGATTTTACAGCCTGTAAGTGAAATGCTGAAGGTAGGATAATCATTAGCTGATTCTGTGATATTCGTTAAAGTTCTGGTACCCTCTATAGCGATATCATTAATTGAATAGCCATCTAAGGTAGTAGTTACAACAGAACCGGATTGGAACCTGCCACCTGTATAGGCGATATTAATTTTTCCTTTTCGCACATTGCCATAAGAATCTTCACAGCCAGCGCCAAAGTCAATAACGATGGTTCCTGAATTAGCATCACCACTAAATGTAATAGCCCCTTCACATACTCTATCATCTGCTTCTCCGGCTATTCTACCGCCTGAATTTGATTCAGTGGCTTCAAGTATAGTACTGGCAAGATCATCAATATCTTCAAATGACGATTCCATATCAGAGTCTGAATTTACCACTGTTTCATTATTATTGGTTTCTACAGCCTCTTTATCGCAACTTGTTAAAACCAAACCAACTGCCATAAACAACATTACAATAACGACATTTAAACTTTTCATAGATTTTGATTTTTAGATTTCAATATTTTGTTCGTTAATTTTACACTTAGATAAGCGACACAGGAAAAGGTTTAATCGGAGATAAAAATTTTATGACAAATTTTGAAAAAACATTAAAAAGCTATCAAACAACATTTGCTTCAATCATGCCCTATGACCTCAATAAAGAGCGTCTTTGGCGCATTGATTTAAGTTCTGAAAATACCGATCTATTAAATCTTAATCTTTCTGATAATCATTTACTTAGCAAGTATATATTCGGCCAAATAAGCAGAGGTAAATATAGAGCTGCTATTGGAGGTTACGGTGAGGATAGAATTATCTATAGAATGAATCACAATTTTGCAGCTCCTAATGATGAAGCAAGATCCATACACCTGGGAATCGACATTTGGGATGAAGCAGGTACGGCGATATACTCACCACTGGATGGCAAAATACATAGCTTACAGAATAATGATCTTATTGGAGACTATGGTCCAACTATAATTATGGAACATGAATTAGATTCAGAGAAGTTCTATTTATTATATGGCCATCTCAGCAAGACCTCTTTGGATGGGAAGTCTGCAGGACAGTCTATCAAGAAAGGTGAGCAAATAGCTACTTTAGGTGCTTACGATGAGAACGTGCACTGGCCACCACATTTACATTTCCAACTGATTAGAGATTTGGACGGAAAATCCGGAGATTATCCAGGTGTAGCAAAACCTTCTGAAAAGATTAAATATTTAGAGAATTGCCCAGATCCTAATTGGATATTGGGTGTCGACGCTCTTAGTAAATAAACACAGGAAACTTTCCAGAACTAACGATTTCCTCTACCTTACAATCTGAGAAGCTTGATGTTTTGCCGTGTCTGTTAACAGCTAGACATCCGGCATTCTTAGCATCAGCGTATTCTAAAATTGCTTGCTCCTTATCGGAACTTTCAATTATCTGAACAGATGTAGGCTTCACCTGATGTTTAGCAAGAAATTGTTCTATTCCAGACTTACTCCATGTCTTTTTATCGTTGGAATGGTTTACATGGACGAAATACCATTTCTTGAATAAGTTTCTAGAGATCCTTAAGAACTTATCAAAATTGTCGTCTAGAAAAGAATCTTCATCCATTGAGACTACTATTGAATTCGACTGATTGAAGTCATTAACGTTTTCATTACATACCAAAACAGGGCAGCCTGACCTTATAATTTCATTGGCCTTTTTATTTTGACAAAGTGAATCGCCGATACTCAAGTGACCGTTAAGCCCCATCACAATTAGTCCAATATTTTGATTCTTGAGTTGTTTTTTAATACCTCTGGCGAACTTATCCATCTTTATTTCAGAGTGGATGTTTTCCGAACCATCTATCTCATGCACCAACTCTGTGAGCTTGGTTTGATTTTCTTTGAGAAGATTAATTGAAGATCTGAGCGCTTCGCTGAAATCATATTCTTCTTCCTTTTCCTTGCCTTTATTGGCATCTGGTGGTGGTATGAAATTAACTAGGTGAATATTAGTGTTTAGGCGGTTGGCAAGATTTATGGCATTATTTACACCATATTTTGCAGCTAAAGTAAAGTCAACCGGGACAAGTATTTCGTTTCCTCGAACTTCCATAATAGAGCATTAAAAGGCTACAATTGAATGTAGCCTTGTGGTTTAACTAATCTAAACTTTTTAATCCTTTGTTGCAAATGCAGTAAACATCCAGTGACTTTTCTCCATGGTTTCTACAAATCCATTGATCATATTTTCGGTACCTACATCGCCCACATCTACAGCGGCATCAGCTACATTCACCATAAAACCTAATAAGATTTCGAAATCATTTAAAATTTCCTTCACCATAGACATTCCGTCCATATCAGTACCTGTTTCCTTGATTTCACTATGCTCTAAATACTCTTTCAAAGTACTCATAGGAGTATATCCGAATACTCTAATTCTCTCTGCAATGGCATCTATGTTTAGCTTAGCCTGATTGTATTGATCTTCAAATTTTTCATGAATATCAAAAAAGTCAGGACCTTTCACATTCCAGTGATAGTTTCTGAGTTTTTGATAATGAACGTGATAATTGGCTAATAACTGATTAAGTGTATTTACTATTTCTGCAGTTTCAGGTTTTGAGAATCCAAGCTTCTTATAAGCCCAAAGTCTACTCCCCTTTTCTGATTTTTTATTTTCTTTCGCTTTTTTCACTTCTGTTTGATTGCTCATAACTATTAATGTTTTTTAATCATTAGGTGTCAAGAACTATGCTAACAACTGTAAGGTAAAATATATGCCATATTTGCACAATAGGACGGGTGATTTTTTAAACACGAATATCAGGTGAGTAGCTGCCACAACTTTATGTAGAAAAAAATACACAACAAAAACTAAAACATTTTAGCCCTTCTCCTGCTTATTATTCTTCACAAAACCTAACTAATGAGCATATTCAATTTTTTAAAACCTAAGCCACAAAAGGTGGAAGATGTGAGTAATGAACCTAAGACCATTTATCACATTTTTCAAGAACAGATAGATACTGGACTGGCTGAGCATAAACGTTCTCCCCTGGGACTTTTTGTCTCCTCCTTTGCCGCAGGTTTAGAGGTTGGATTTACTCTGTTCTTAGTAGGCATTCTTTACACATTGGTGCATGATAAGGTTTCTGAACCTGTAATGCATCTAATTCTGGCTGCGGCCTATCCTGTAGGATTTATATTTGTGGTGATAGGTAGGTCTGAACTCTTTACTGAGCACACCACCCTGGCGGTGATCCCGGTATTACAAAAAGAGACGAATGTTAAGAGCTTATTGAAACTCTGGAGCATAGTCTATCTGGGTAATCTTTTAGGTGGTTATATTATGGCCGGAATACTCGCGCTGCAAGGCCCGTCAATGGAAATCATCAGTGTAGATGCTTTTTATCATATTGCTCACAAACTGGTTAAGTATGATTGGTTGATCATTACAGGAAGCAGCATTCTTGCCGGTTGGCTTATGGGGCAACTTTCATGGCTTGTTACGTCATCTCAAGAAACTATAAGCCGAATGATAATGGTTGTATTGATTACCGCATTAATTGGTGTAGGTGGCTTACATCACTCCATAGTAGGATCAATAGAGGTTTTTGCAGGTGTACTCACCTCTAATGAGGTAAGTTGGTTTGATTATATGCATTTTCAGTTTTTTACTACGATAGGAAATATCATCGGAGGTGTCGTGTTCGTATCAGTAATAAAGTTTAGTGCCATCAGATTCAGTAAGCAGGGTAAGCATCATCATAAAAATCATGACGAATCTAAATGATCTTCTTATCTATATAATCGGAGTTTAGTATGCTAAGTGCTCCCATATATCTCAGCTTAAATGAGATAAGATCACCCACTTTATAGTCTCTAGTGGTTTCTCCCAGATCGATCACCAGCATATCACTGCTGGCTCCTGTTACCTCAATGCTATCGTCGTCAGGAATTAGATACTCAGGTGAGATATCTAAGAGGCCTATGTCTATGATTGCTCTGTAAGATGTTTTGCCATAATCCTCTTCATTGATCTCCAGAATATCGCCGGAAGGATTTTCTGCCAATTCCCCGATAGGAACCTTTGGCTTTTCATATAATTCGATGATTTCTGCATAAAGCTTAAATACATCGTCCTTCATTCCGTCTACCTTCTTCATTGTGAAGAGGTTAAGTCCAAAATAAAGGATTTCTCCCACCCTAAAATGGTTTACTCCCATCGGGCGCATTTCCTTCAGTAAAAGAGGTATTGTCACTGATGTACCGCCAGAAACCCAAGGAATCTGCCTGTTGAATTTAGCCTCTATCAGTTGCTTGTACAGACTTAGCTGGATGAGCTTATCCTGAGATGGCATAACACCATGTAAGCAGTTCAGATTGGTTCCGATGCCTGAAATATTAATATTCGGCAGCTCAAAGACCTTTGAATAAAACTCAATCACATTTTCACCGAGAACTCCCTCTCTTAGATCACCCATTTCAATCATAATGATGATCTTATGCACCTTATTCTGCTTCTGCGCTTCTTTTGAGAGCATTTTTATTGTAGCAAAGCTGGTATTGAAGCTTACATCGGCATATTTGATTACATTGGAGATACTTCGCTTAGCCGGAGGCTTGATGTACACGGTTTGAACATCTTCAGATATACTTTTAACCACCTTGAGGTTGCTGATTCTGGAATCATGAATCTCAGTGGCTCCAAGATCAATGATCTCTTTAATGTACTCCTTATTTCCGCAGAGAAGTTTAGTTACCACTCCCCATTCTATGCCTCTACCTTCAAATAAAGTAGCTAAGTAATTATAATTATGTTTAAGTCTATCCTTGTAAAGTTCTAAAAAAGCCATTATTCTTTTATTATTCTTGGAATATCATGGGGCAGGCGAGTTAAAAGCTCATAGTTCAATTGATTACTTAACTCTCCAAATGATGCCACAGATATATCAACATTATCTTGTTCTCCAATTAATATTACAGTAGTACCTCTTTTTACATCTGGAACTTCAGTAATATCAACCATCATCATATTCATATTTACCATTCCTACCACACCCACTCTCTTACCGTTTACGAGCACTCTGCCCTGGTTACTGAGAATGCGGCTGTAGCCATAAGCATAGCCCACCGGTACTATCCCCACTTTTATGTCTTGTTGTGCTAAATAGCTGGTGCCATAACCAATAAAATCACCGGTTTTCACCTCCTTTATGGTCATAATACTGCTAGACCAGGTAATGATTCGTCTCAGAGGATCTCTTTTATCTTCATTCTTACTATTATTCAGATAATCGATAAAAACTTCCTTGCTAGGCCAAAAACCATATTGTAAAATACCTATCCTTACCATATCCATTTGGGTTTTAGGATAAGCCATGGCAGCAGCTGAACAGGCCGTATGCCTCATTTCTACTTCAATACCTGCCTTTTCTATTAACTTGTAAAGCTTGTTAAAGTTACTAATTTGTTTTTTGACCCTAACATAATTGGCCACACTTTCGGCCCCTGCATAATGTGTGCATACACCTCGAACCTTTAAGTATTGATCATTTTCTTTGATCAGATCAATGAGTTCTAAAAGGTCCTTTTTATTAAATCCAGTTCTGTTAAACCCTGTTTCAAGTTCTACATGAATGATTGCCTTTTTACCTATCTCTTTAGCGACAGTGAGTGCCTGCTCTACTCTTTCAATGTCAAAGACAAAGAATTCGATTTCATTTTCTATAGCCCATAACAAATCAGCATCAGCCAAGAAACCCATTATCATAATGGTACATGATTGAGTGGCTGCGGCATATGCTTCTGCAGCTTCCTGAGCGCTGAATACTGAGAAATGATGCACATCGCATCTTTCTAATAATGGGATAAGTTCCTTAATGCCATGGCCGTAGGCATTACCCTTAACCACCGACGAGAGCTTTACTCCACTTTTTAAGCGGCTTTTAATAAAATCAATATTGGAAGACAAGGCGTCAAAGTCCAACATGATAGATGAGGTATCATGCAACATCCTTATTCAAAAGGTTATCAATTATGTTATAAAATACTTTAATGCCTGTTGAAGTTATTTCATCAGGAAAATCATAATCAGGATTATGTAAATCAGGCGTATCTATTCCGGCTCCGAGACCAAACAGAGATCCGCTAAACTTTTGGGTAAATAGCCCAAAATCTTCACTCCATTTAAATGGAATATCTTTTTCCTTTGTATCCAAATTCAACTGGTCAACCGCTACTTTCACCATATCTAAAGCTTCAGGGCTATTTAATGTTGAGCTAAAAGACTCAGTTTCCGAAATTTTCACCTGAAGACCATACTTTTTCCCTAATTTCTGAGCAAAGACTTCGGCCGTTGACTGCATTTTTCGAAGGTCTTCATCATCATAGGCCCTGATGGTAGTCATCACCACTGCGTGACCAGGAGTGACTCCAAAAGCTCTCTCTCCTAAACGCGAATGCACCACTGTCGCTAAACTAAAGCCTTGTAAATCAGCTGTATTATCAACCAAATGATACATGAAGTTCTGAAGTTCAGACATAGCCAAAGCAGGGCTATTACCATTTTCAGGCTCTGCGGCATGAGAGGTTTTACCTTCGAGCTCAATGATTAGTCCCTTGGAGGCTGCGGCGAATGTTCCTTCCTTCAAAATAATCTGATGTTTTGAAAAACCTGGAAGGTTATGCAGCGCAAAGATAAAGTCAGGCCTAATACCTTCGAATTTCACGTCATCCAGCATCCATCTGGCACCTTGTCCTGTCTCTTCTGCAGGCTGGAACATGAGTATTACCTTTCCTCTCTCAGGTCTCGTTTTGTCTAATAGACCTGCCAGGCCAGCTACCATTATCATATGACCATCATGCCCACACTTATGACCTTTATTATCATACTTAGAGCGATGATCAAAATCGTTGATTTCATGAATAGGCAAGGCATCTAATTCTGCCCTGAACATTATTGTAGGACCAGAATCCTTCCCGTTAAAGATAAAGGCTAAACCCGTTCCTCCTATTCCTTCTACTACCTCATCAGGATTATATTGCACCACAAACTGCTTTATCTTAGCAGCGGTGCGCTTTTCTTCGCCTGACACTTCTGGGTATTGATGTATATCGTACCTTAACTCCTGCAGCACCTGCAGAAATGTTTTATCTAGTTCCATCTGTACTGAAGCTTATTTTTTAAGCCTCATTTCTAAGTATTTGTTGGTGAATCCTAGTTTTTCATAAAGAATTTTAGCCGGGTTATTAGGCTCTACGTGCAGCGCGATGTCTCCTTCAGCATGATCGATGGCCCTTTTCATCAGTTCTTTACCAATACCCTGACCACGGTAATCACAGTTGATGGCTATGTAAACCAAAATATTATCAGGAATATAGCCTTTCATACCTGTTCTGTTCATCACTACAGCTCCAATAACCTCGTTATCCTTTCTGGCCGTAACTACGAAACCACCAGGTGTAACACCAGTATTTAGTGCGTAGTCAATGGCTTTAGAAATGTCCTCTTTAGGATCCCCGTACTCGTCCAGGTGCTCAAACAAAAAATTAGCTACCTCTTCTCTTTGTATTAGACCCACGGTATTAGCAGGTCTGAGGATATTATATTCAATCATATATTCTGTTTCTTTCTTATTATTAACTTTTACTGTACTCATAAGTTTAATTCAATTCTACTTTTCGCTTCTTTCTCACCTCATTAATAATGAAAAATACAATGGCTGAGGCTATTATTCCATAGATATTGGCGTCTAATCCTAAAGGCAGCTCTACACCTGTTAGAATAAGCGTGAGCGTAACAACTCCGCCAGTAAGCATGGCGCTAAATGCGGCCAGAGAGCTACTGTTTTTAATAAATAATGCTCCTATAATGGGTATGAATAACCCGGAAACCATAAAAGAATAGGAATAAAGCATAAGCTCCAGCACATTTTGCATAAAGGTGGCTAAGATCAAAGCCGCTACTCCTACTACCAAGGTGAGAATCTGAGATGTTCTCAGAATACTTTTGTCACTTTTATTTACATGAAAATATTTACCGAACACATCTGTAAGTAAATTACCTGATGCCGCCATAAGGCAACTATCTGCCGTAGACATGATGGCTGAGAAATAGGCCGACATCATAAGCCCCATTAAGCCTACCGGCAATACCGTTCTTAGCAAAAGTGGCAAACCCATTTCAGCATCTAGTGAGGCTACGCTTTCGTAACCTAAGTGCTCAAACATACCTTGCTCGGCTCCTACTCTGGCAAACAACCCTAAAAGCACCCCCATGAATGCCATTATTGGCCATTCGAACAAACCGGCAATGAACCACGCTTTCTTAGCATCTTTCTCGCCCTTACAGCTATAAATACGCTGGTAAAGTGTCATACCTACAAACCAGATGGGAATAATGGTAATTCCCCAGTTTACAAAAGTCTGCCAGCTGAGATTACTCATAGAGAGGAAATCTGCTGAGAGTGTATTCTTAATAGCATCATAACCACCAATGGCGGAGTATCCTAGCGGTAGACCTATAAATATGAGCCCTGACATGAGAATGATCCACTGGATAGTATCTGTATAAATTACTGCTTTCATCCCTCCCATTACGGTGTAAACTATAGCAATAACTCCCATAATGATTAAGGCCGTATTCATATCCAGCTCAATAAATGATGCTGAGGCTAGTTTGGCTCCAGCCAGTATTTGAGAACTGGTAAAACCTAAATATCCCACCGCAGAAATGATTCCTGCTAACAGTGCTACATGCTTATTGTAAAAATGTCCGAAAATTTGAGGAAAGGTTAACAGATTTAAGTCCTTTGATAGCTTACTTACCTTTGGAATAAGAAGCACCGCTGCTAACCATGCGCCTACCAAGCCGGTAAACAACATCCACGAGCCTGATATCCCCATGGTAAATCCAAGACCGCCTAAACCAATGGAAAAGCCCCCTCCTACATCGGTTGCCACCACTGATAGCCCCACGTGCCATGGGCTCATGCTTCGCCCTCCTACATAATAATCATCTGTGTTTTTATTTTTCTTCAGGAAGAAAAAGCCTACGCCTAACATTAAAAGCATATAAATGGCAAAAATCACCAGATCCACTACGTGCATTCACAAAATATTTTCTATAGAAACTAATTTGATGCAAAACTATGGATATGATATGATAAAATCCATTTTTCAGGCAGGAATCCTTATTTAGATCGTTTTATGGCCTATTTAGAAGAGATAGGCTCCTCTTCCGAACCTAACATGGGGTTCGCCTCAAGATTTTGGATGCCCATCACCTCAATCACTAACTGAAAGGCCTGTTCTATTTGGCTTATCTTTTCTGGTGTAAGATGTGATAGCTTTTCGGAGAGTTCATCATGCATGAGTTGCGGACTATCCTTTATAATCTGATGAGCGCCCGGAGTTAAAACAGCATAAACTACGCGCTTATCCCTTTGGTCCTGCTCCTTTGCAATAAGGCCTTTTAAGGCCAGTCGATTCACAATACCGGTAACTGTGCTATTATTCAAATTAAGGTAACGAGATATTTCTCCGTGTGTGGCTTTGAAATCTACTTTATCTTGTAAGTACTTCAGTGTAAGCAACTGGGGTATGCTAATGCCATAATTCTTCTGAATCTTTTTAGATTCAAGATTAACATGGCGAACCAGCTTTCTTATATTTATTATGATATTACTAGAATCCAAGACTTTAAAATTGTTATCAAATCTATAGGATAGAAATTATTCAGCCAACAACAAAACGTTAAATACTTCGCCACTTTGCCAGAATGTTATATTTTTACATCTATGAGACAGATATTCACCATCATAATTTTATTAAGCACTGTAAGTTTAAGCGTAGCACAAAACCCTGGTAAGATTAAAATTGCCAAACTAAAATATAATGGTGGTGGTGACTGGTATGGAAATAAAACTGCCCTGCCTAACCTGATTAAATTTTGTAATCAGAACCTGAATACTGACCTCTACCCTGAAGATGAATACGTTGAGGTGGGAAGTCCTGATATATTCCTCTACCCTTACATATATATGACAGGCCATGGCAATGTGGTATTCTCTGAAAGTGAGGCTCAAAACCTCAGAACCTACCTGGCCGCAGGTGGCTTTCTTCACATAGATGATAATTACGGGCTGGATCAGTTTGTGAGGTTGGAGATGAAAAAGGTATTTCCGGAACTAGAATTTGTAGAACTACCTTTTGACCATCCTATCTATCATCAGAAGTATGAATTTGCCAATGGACTACCCAAGATTCATGAACATGATGGCAAACCAGCCCAGGGTTTCGGATTGATCTACAAAGGCCGATTGGTGTGTTACTATAGTTATGAGACCGATTTGGGTAATGGCTGGGAAGATCAGATCATTTATAATGATCCTGAAGCAAAGAGACAAGAGGCATTAAAAATGGGTGCTAACATAATTTCTTACTGTTTTACACAATATCAATAAACTGAAAATCAATCAGTTAATAATATTTTAATTTTTATAACTAAAAAAATAGTTGATAAACTAAGTAATTAGTTTTATGTTTGAACTATTAATTCGCGAATAATAAAATTATGAAAGAACTAACGAAGGCTGAAGAACAAGTGATGCAGATATTATGGGACTTAAAAAAAGGTTTTGTAAAAGACATTATACAAAAAATGCCAGACCCCAAGCCTGCCTATAATACGGTATCGACTATCATTAGAATTTTGGAGCAAAAGGGTTTTGTAAATCATACCGCTTACGGTAAAACTTACGAGTACCACCCTATTGTACAAAAGGATAATTATAGCAAGTTTTATTTCAACAACTTTCTTTCTGGCTATTTCAATGGTTCTTTTGAAAAGCTGGTATCATTCTTTGCTAAGGAAAATGACTTAGATATAAAAGATATGGATGAGCTAATGAAGCACGTAAAAGATGACTTAAAGCAAGATACAGATGAATGATATTATCAATTTCTTCATTGAAGCTAATATTTGCCTGATAGTTTTAGGGCTGTTTTATATATGCTGCCTAAGAAAAGAAAACCATCATAAATTTATTAGATTCTATCTACTGGGAGCTGCAGTGGTATCTCTAGTTTTACCACTACTCCACTTAGGGTCGTTTATTCCGATAGAGCAAAATACAAGTGGTGCAGAAGTTGGGATCAGTAATATCCTTACGCTACCTGAATTTACAGTATTTGGCAAGGATGAAAGTAGTGAGATATCGCTCATTTCAATTGACTTAGGCAATTTCACAGTTTTTGGTGTAGTCACCTTTATTTATTTAACTATAAGCGCTATACTATTAACGGTGTTCTTTTATCGTGTTATTCAGATTTTGAACTTTAAGAATACTAAAAAGTCTACTCCTAAAGAAGATCATCAATTTATCTTCACAGACGGACAGCTACCCACTTTTGCTTTTTTCAACCTTCTGTTTTTTGACAACAGCGTTAAACTGACAGAAGAAGAAAGGCAAAAAATAATAGATCATGAATTGGTCCACATTAAAGAAAGACATAGCTGGGACATAGTGATTTACGAATTTCTTAAAGTACTCTTTTGGCTCAACCCATTGGTGTGGTTTTTAAAGAAAAGACTACAGCATACTCATGAATATCTGGCTGATCAGTCGATACTAAAAAGTACTGACACTCAGCACTATAGTTACATTCTTGCAAAAATGACACTTAATCAAATGAGTCTGGGTCTGGCTCACCATTTCAATCAATCTTTCACGTTAAAAAGAATTAAAATGATGAACCGTCCAATAACAAAATTTAAAACCTGGAAATGGTTTGCTCTGGTACCTGTAGTTTCTTTATTAATTATAGCTCTTGCTTGTAATGATGAGGTAATACAAGATGTATCAGACGTAATGGCTACTGCTCACCAAAGTGAAATTCCTGAGGAGCTAAAGCCAGAACTAGCATCTCTGCAAAAGAAACACCCTAATGCTCATTTTGTGTATATGGAAACTGATGCAAGTAATGATGAGGCTTTAGCCAGACTTAAAAACATCGACCCACAGAGTATAGGCTTTATGAAAGTTTATAAAGAAAGGGAAATGATAGGGATGATTGTGAACCAAGATGGACCTCTTGACAAAATTGTGGAAGTAGCTGATGTCCAAAGTGGTGATGAAGAGTCTTTTGTAATCGTTGAAGATCCGGCAATGCCTGCAGGTGGATATCAGGCTTTTTATGAAGAATTAGCCAAAGTTATGAAGTACCCTCAACAAGCCCGAAAAATGGGTGTAGAAGGTAAGGTTTATTTGCAATTTGTTGTGGATGAAACTGGTGCATTAACTAACGTGGTAGCTGTAAAAGGCATTGGAGCAGGATGCGATGAGGAAGCAAAATCTGCCCTGCTAAAAGCTGCTGAAGGAGCGCCATGGAAACCTGGTAAACAAAGAGGCAAAGCTGTAAAGCAAAGAATTGTGTTACCTGTTACTTTCAAATTGGGAAATGATGATAACACAGCCCAAGTGGAGATGAATGACATAATAGAACTTCCTTCAGATGCCTTTCAACTAGACATTAAGCATAATGGCCTTGAGGTAACGGGGATAGTAAAAAATCAGGATGGAAAGCCATTGCCAGGCACTAATATTATCATTGAGAACTCAACCTCAGGTACTGTTAGCGACAGAGATGGCTCATTTAAGATAAAACTCAACAATAAATCGGATAAACTAGTCTTTAGCTATATAGGCTTTGAAACCAAGACTTACACTATCCAATAAAGATAGTGTAAGCCTGGGGATCAATTAAGGATTAGTTTTTAACAAACTTCTGCGCAAATGTGTGGTTAGAGTTCGAAATTCGGATAATATATATTCCCTTTTTCAATGTATGAACATCTAACCATGCATTTTCCTGCAGATTTTCTTCACTCAAATACTCTCTTCCATTAATATCCAGAATCTTAACAGAGTAGTTATTTAAACCATCAGTTTTCAACTGTAATCTATCCAATACCGGATTAGGATAAAATCCCCACTGGGCATCGTTAGAAACGGCATCTTGAACTGATGTGATTACTTCTTCACTAATTCTAAAATCAGTATAAATCTTAAAATCACCTGGCTTTAAAACCACAGCTTGCTCTGTTGAAGCCACGTCCAGCTGCTTACCAGAAAAATAATCAAACCAGGCACCTGTGTGAGTAAAATGTCCCGCAATGCTGGTCTCTGATACGCCAAAGTTACCAACCACATACACATCCATTTCATCTACACTTGCAGGGCTGTCAGTGTCTGTGTCATTTTCTATCAAAAGCTCCTTTATGAGGGTATTACCTCCAAACATGGTTACATTGTCTGACCTAAAAACACCATAATCATTTTTAAGGCTTATGATTTTAGCAAAACCATCATACAAGTCTGTACGATCATCATCCAGATTATAATCTAAGCCAGCACCTGAATTATCCCATGGAATAGGCTTCTCCCCTGTTCTACCGTTAAAGTCGATATTGATATCATAACCCAGCTCTCCGAATTGCCATAACATTTTAGGGCCAGGAATCAGATAGTAAAATGCAGCAGCTGCTGTAGTTCTGTCCACAGCCTCCTTAAGTTCTCTGGTGTTGTAATCACCCTCAGCGTTTCCATAGTTAATATTTTTAAACATCATTCTCTCCTCATCATGACTTTCCATGTAGGAGATCAAATTGGGATCATTCCAGTTTCTAGTACCGTAGTATGCCCAGCTCAGGTCTGATTCTTCAGCATAACCCATAGTAATCTGGTTATAATTGTGGTTCATATTGCCCCAAAGCATAATACCGTAATTAGCCAGCACTAGCTCTTCGCTATTTTCTGCCAGATGCTCAAAAATCACATACGTAGATGGATCATTGGCCCATATCTTATCAGTCATTCTGGTCAGTAAGTCTATCCTTGACTGGTCATACCGACTCCAGGCGTTTACATCAGTATTAAAATTCTGAGTAAACCCTTTTGTAAGGTCAAATCTATAACCATCGAACTTGTACTCATTTACCCAGTAATTATTCACTGTATCCACAAAAGCCTTTGTATAAGAAGACTCATGATTGAAGTCATTAAACACATTATATGGATGTTTCGCTTCCGGGTTTAACCATGGATTATCTGCCGCTGGTCTGTTGTTATCATAGTCCCAATACAATTGAGCAATAGGATTCTTTTCATGAGTATGATTAAGCACCATATCCAAAATAACTGCTATCCCTCTCTTGTGGCATTCATCTATGAACCTTTTTAATTCATTTTTAGAACCATAATATTTGTCAGAAGCTAAAAAGAAGGCTGGATTATAACCCCAGCTAAGGTTTCCGTCAAATTCCATGATGGGCATAAGCTCAATGGCATTAATGCCCAGACCAGCAAGGTAATCTATATGATTGAGTACCCCTTGATAATCATGTCTGATATCGAAATCTCTGATTAGTAACTCATAAATCACCAAGTCCTCACTGGCAGGCTTATCGAAATCCGTTATTTCCCAGTTGTAAGGCGTTTGTCCTGTCTGAAGTACGGTAGCTATACCACTGATTACATTATTATCCGGATAGGTTATTAGATCAGGATAAGTATCATTAGAAATGTATGGATCATTAGCGGGATCTACAATCTTATCTGCATAAGGGTCTCCTATTTTAATGCTTTCATCTACCAGATATTGAAAAACATATTCCTTATTTGGTGTAAGTCCAGTAATCTCCAACCAATAGAATTCGCCGTCTTTATTCATCTGATAATCTGGATCAATCTCCCAGTTATTGAAGTCCCCTAACAGATAAACCGACTGTTTATCCGGAGCTTGCAGACATAAAGTGGCCTTTGTATTATCATTTTCATGATAATTAATGCCGGGAATAACACCTTCAGGCCGTGAAGCCGTAGGACTTTCTTCTCTTACCAGAAATGTAAAGGAATCAGAAGCTTCCTCTTCACCGCTTGTACCGTTGAGCGTTACAACATATTTTCCGGGCACTCCGGCTTCTAATGTGTATGACAATATACTGCCGATAGTTGAGGCCACCTCATTTCCATTCACAAGAAGTGATAAACTTGCCTCTTCAGCAGCTGTCGCTTCAATATTCAGATTATCTCCTTCATTCAAGAATAAAGGAAAAGTAGAAGGCTGAGTTATTTTCACTGAAAACCCAGGCTCACTAATATCGATTGAATAATCTGGCGTCTGCCCGTTACTCCAATCACGGCCTTTCAACAGTAGGCCAACAACATCCATATCAGCAGCGTCTACATTATAGAATTCACTGAGTGTAAGGGTGATAGAATAAATATTCGGATCTTCATTTGAGCGCGTCATTTTAGCAGCATCCTGGGCCGCTGTAGCCGGATTCACATTAGTAGGAGCATCACCTGTGGCGTTGCCTTCCTTGATCCATGTCCAAAGCCATACATCATCAGTATAGTCCTGCAAGCCAGTACCAGTAACATCTACAGTAATAGTTACAGGCTCACTAGCAACTACTATCTCGGGGTTGGTGGTTACTTGAGCATAACCAGAAAATGAGATGAGTAATAGGGTTAGTATTGAGTAGTAAAATTTGTTCATAAGCATAGAAAAAAAGTGCCATCCGAAAATCGAATGGCACTTACATTTTAGTTTTGATCTACTGTATAATCCATTGTTTCAAAATTGGCCCTAATGGTATAATTTCCATCCGAATCAAGTTTGATGTTATTACCATCATTTGTGTCGAGCACCATATCCGGCTCAGAGTCTCCATAGTTCTTCGCCCAGTCATCATTGGCTCTAAACTTGAATTCTCCAGCTTTGAAATCATCCGTGATCTCCCACATCTTTCTCTGCCCATTGTAGAACATATCCACATCGGCAGACCAGTCAAACGGTGCCACAGAAGAACCTATCACACCCCAATCATCAGTTTTTTCCAGGGTAATAGTTAAATCTGTAGTGTTAAAAGTAAACTTATAAGTACCAGGAGCTGCCTTTAAGTTATCACCTCCATCTAAAGTACCTGTATAGCCATCACCATCAGCTGTTAGCGTTCCTCCCCAAGAATTATCCCAATTAGGAGCTGGAGTAAGCTTGAATTCTACAGGATCACTACCTGTAAGACGAATAATTCCTTCGTAAACATCATTGCTTTCATATGAGAATAATCGACCATTAACTTCTCCTGGAGACCATCCTTGGTAGGCACCTGGTACATATACCATAGGGTACTCAGGAAGTGTCTCATAAGGAGTCATAATGTAGCTTACAGCAGTTGAAAATGCCGTATCTACATTAGGGTTAACGGTAGCAAAAACTCTGCTAAATACTTCAACCGACTCATCAATAGGAAGTTCCCAATCGATTAGGGCTTTATTGATGGCACTCACCTTAGCTCCACCACTCAGCTGTTCAGTAACTTCTAATATAGTAACATTACTTGCGAACGATTCATCTAGTGAAAGTTGAACACCGTAATGTGTCACCGCTTTAATGGCAAAGTCAGCCTCCGACCATTTAAAAGTAATAGTTGAATCTTCGTTCGCCTTTGCGAAAGCTATTCCAGGTGTGGTAGGAAAAGTCAACTCCGGATCAAGTGGATCTGAAGATACCACCACCTTTTCAGAATCATCTTCGCAGGCCATAATAAGCCCCACGAATAATAGTGAAAGAATATATATAAATCTGTTCATTTTGATTTCTTTTAATTTAAACCTGACAATTAATAATCACCCGGTTGCTTCAAATTAGGATTAG
Source organism: Fulvivirga ligni (assembly GCF_021389935.1). Lineage (NCBI taxonomy): Bacteria > Pseudomonadati > Bacteroidota > Cytophagia > Cytophagales > Fulvivirgaceae > Fulvivirga > Fulvivirga ligni. Next base: position 3,589,539 of record NZ_CP089979.1, on the reverse strand, counting down.
CCGCTACATCTGAAGCAGGTAATGGGAAAATGTTATACCTAACATCAACCGCCTTTCCTGATTTCACTCCACCTTTCCAAGGCCAGATGTACTCACTGGTGGTTAATTGTCCAAATCTTACTAAGTCAGTTCTTCTTTGGCATTCCCAGTATAACTCACGAGCTCTTTCATCAAGAATGAAACCTAAGTTCAGTTGAGCGGCTGAAATATTACCCGAAGCATCTCCATAAGCTCTTTCCCTTAAAGCATTCACATATGTTAAAGCTTCTCCTGTACTACCTCCAGAACCACCACGCAGAACTGCTTCGGCATAAGTAAGATAGATATCACCTAATCTAAAAACAGGGAAATCAGTATCTGTAAACGTAGCGTTAGAACCTTGAGCTCCCGTACTAGTTACATTTTTGTACTTTGCTATTGCGTAACCTTGAGTAAATTCTGTAAGATCATCTATTTCTAATGACTGACCATCAGTGTAGAACATGGCTCTGCTATCAGTATCTCCAGAAGTATCAGAGAACTTATTAACAAAGGCGCTAGTGGTTCTCATACCACTCCATCCACCATCTATACCGAAGGCTGCTGCAGACATAGATCCACCTACTGCCCCATGAATTATGAAAGTAGTTCCTCCATATGACTGAGTATTTTGTCCATCAAACGCAATTTGAAAGATAAATTCAGGTGAATCCTGATTATCCGCTAAGAACATGTGTGAGTAATCTGACTCTAAACTATAACCAGCATCAATTATTCTTTTACAATAATCGATACATTCTGTATAATGATTTTCACCCACATATACCTCTGCGTTGAGATATAATTTAGCTAATAAAGCCCAAGCAGCTGCACGATCAGCTCTGGCATATTCATTTTGTCCGGGAGCAATTAAATCTTCATTAATAGCGATAAGCTCCGACTCTATGTATTCAAAGATTTGAGATCTTGTAGCCTGCTCCGGTAAGAATGCACCTATGGCATCCGCCTCGGTAACAAAAGGAACATCAGAAAACAAATCCATTGCATGCCAATAACTAAGTGCTCTTAGGAATCTAGCCTCAGCTCTAAAAGCTGTGATTTCATCCTGCTCACTTGCAGACAAACCACCTACATCAGAAGTTTCTCTAATGAACTGATTAGCTAAAGTGATCTGGTAAAATATTCTGGAGTACATTCCTCTGATAAAGGCGTCACTTGCTCCCCAATCTAGATCATGAAAATCTTTTATCGTCTGGTCATTCCAACCTATAACAGCCTCATCAGTAGTCATTTCCTGGTGTAAGAAGTAACCTCTTAAATATGAAGAGAAACCTTCATCTATTCCAGCTATGTCACCTTGTCCGGCAGGACCTTGCTGGCCTGTTAGTGCTAAACCTCCATATAATTTAGCTAGCAGCTGTTTGTATGCATCTACGTCCACCAAAACATCTGAAGGGGTTTGATCATCCGGATCTATTGGTGATACATTTAAATCATCTACGCATGACGACGTCAATACCGCGAAAATGATTAATATGTGTATATATATCTTTTTCATTTTAACTCAGTCTTTACTTTTGGAAATTAAAATTCACACCAAGCATAAAGGTTCTTGGTCTTGGGTAAATGTTATTATCAATACCATTTGATAATTCTGGATCTAGGCCATCATACTTAGATACTACAAATACGTTTTGTACTGTAAAGTTTAAGCTGAGATTTAATCCATCTGTTCCTACTCTACCTACATCATAACCTAAGGTCATGTTATCCATTCTGAAGAACGATGCATCTTCAATATAATAGTCTGAAAAGTATTGAGGATTGTTAAATCCTGATTCTCTCACTGAGGTAGAAACGTTATTTAAATAACCTTGTGGGTTGTAAATGTTGGTATAAGTGGCATATTGAGACGCAACGTTATTATACACATAATTGCCCAGGTTCATCCTTGCATTAAATCCAAGGCTTAGCTTTCCATAACTGAAGTTTGAAGAGAAGCCCATATAAACTTTCGGTGCAGGATTTTCCTTAACTATCCTATCGAGGTCATTAATGATCCCGTCTTCATTTTGATCCACATATAAGCCTTCAACAGGATCGCCTGCCTCATTATATACTTGCTGATATACAAAGAATGAATTTGCACTTTCGCCAACTCTGTTTACCTGTATATTATTACCTGTGGCTCCGCCAATTCCTCCGGTTAAATTTCCAATAAAAGTTGGATCGTCAACAGCAGTTAACTTAGTTACCTTATTTTGGTTTCTTGTTAAGTTAAAACCAGCATCCCATCTAAATTTATCACCGTCTACAAGTATGGCATTTAAACTTAACTCTAAACCTTTGTTCTCAAGGTTTCCTACATTGGTTAGGATTTCATTGGTAAAGTTAGTTCCAATAGGAATTGGAATAACGTTCAAAAGATCATCTGTTTTTCTGATGTAGTAATCAAAACTACCATTGATTCTTCCATCTAAAAATCCAAAATCAACACCAGCATTATATGTCACCGTTTCTTCCCATTTCAGGTTAGCATCATAACCGTTGTACCTAATGGTATTGTAATATGTATTTCCAAATGGATATCTTGCCCTTCCATTACTGTATGTGATTGTAGGAATTGCTGGATATGAAGGCCCTACATTCTCCTGACCTGTTTCTCCATAACCTACTCTTAACTTCAAATCTGATAAGAATGATACGTTTTTAAGAAACTCTTCATCCTTTATATTCCAGGCAAATGCACCTGAGATAAAAGTACCGAATTGATTATCCTCAGCAAATCTTGACGAACCGTCTCTTCTTACAGTAGCTGTAAGAGCGTACTTATCTTTAAAAGTATAGTTCATTCTTCCATAGAAAGACACTAGATAATTTTCAGATTTATCTACTGTAAGAGAGTCTTTAACTGTTTCCTCTAAATACGCTTTTGCCATTCCAGAATTCTCTCTATAGAAATGCTGCCATGAATATCCTCCTAAAACTTCTATACGGCTAGAAATAGATGGAAGCTCCTTTTTATACTTCATGTAATATTCTAAAAGCTCATTCTTAGTTTCTGCAGAATATGTACCTCTTCTTCCATTTCCAAGTGTTTGATCCACTTCAAAACTTGCTGTTTCAGGCACTACTATGGTACCATCTGAACTAGATTTATCATAAGCTAAGTTTAAGTTGGCACTTAATTCTGGTAAGAAATGAAAATTGTATTCAAATTGAGTATTGGCGATATATCTCTTAACATCTGACTCATCTCTTCTTTGTTCTATTAAAGCAAGAGGGTTCGTAGGCGCAATGGTAATTCGGTTTCCATCATTCTGAGCCCAGTAGAAATAACCTCCGTAAGGGGAAGTTTCATCATATGGAGATTGCGTAGGATCAAACGTTACTGCAGATCCAATTGCCCCTTCATCAGCAAACCTATTATTTGTTAAAGCACCTTTAAGGTTAACATGGATTTTCAAATGATCATCTAGCAATGATGGATCTAGGCCTATCGAAGCAGTTGTTCTTTCGAAATTAGTAGTCTTTAGAATACCATCCTGATTAGTATATCCCACAGAGGCACGGTAAGGCATAGCTTTCATAGATCCTGATAAGGAAACATTGTGTTCTGTACCGATAGCCTGCTCAAAAATCTGATCTTGCCAATCTGTATTAGCCGTTCCTAATAAATCCAGAGCACTAGCTGCAGTTTGTCCGCTACTCACTCTTTCATTTACAAGAGCCGAATATTCAGCACCAGACATTACGTCCACAGTTTTAGGTATGGTATACAGTGAAACATTGCCAGAGTAGTTAATATTCATTCCGCTACCGGCTTTTCCTCGTTTGGTAGTTACCATGATAACACCATTAGAGGCTCTAGCTCCATAAATTGCAGTAGCAGAAGCATCTTTCAAAACCGTAACAGACTCAATGTCATTAGGGTTGATTAAACTTAATGGGTTTCTTACACCACTAATTCCTTCATTAGATAATGGCACACCATCTACAACCACTAACGGATCGTTACTAGCGTATAATGAAGATCCACCTCTAATTCTAATTGTAGATGATGATCCTGGTGCACCACCTGCGTTAGTTACCTGCACACCCGATATTCTACCTTTTATTAGATCCTGTGGGGATGCTATAGCTCCTTTATTAAAATCTTTGGTGCTAATAGCTGTTACTGAACCAGTAACATCCTCTTTCTTTTGTGTACCATAACCTACAACCACCACTTCGGAAAGTTGAGTAACATCGGTAGACAATTTAATATCAAGATAAGATCGGCCATTCACGGCCACTTCTTGTGTAGAATAACCCACATAAGAAAGGATTAAAACGGCATCATCTTTTACGCTTAGGCTAAACTGTCCGTTAACATCAGTAACGGCACCATTAGTTGTGCCCTTTTCCAAAACGTTAACGCCCGGAAGTGGCATGCCATCATCCGAATCTGTCACTTTTCCTGAAATCGTTTGCTGAGCCAGTGCCGAAAAACTGGCCGCACAGGAAAGTAACAACAATAGTAATTTTCGTTTCATAAGTGTTTAATTAAAATATAATTATTCTAAGATTTCAGCTAATCCAATGATCGGATTCCGACTTTTGATGAGTTCATTAACTCAAACGTTTGCATAGCTCAGTAACCGCATTTTTATAGCTAAGAAAAGGATCTTTCGATGCACTTTCCTTACATAATGTTATCAAAAAAATCATCGCATAAAACTAATTATGAAGGTTTTACAAGGAAAAAGTTACGTAAACGTATCCGCAAACGTTTGCGCTAGAAGGTGTAAATTCTCAATTTGGGTGCATTCAGGGCCAAAACTTCATTTTACAGTAACATTGAAAAATATTGCATTATTCATATATGTGCTTTATACACAATGCTTCTCTTGTACATTCTTATTCGGGTAAAAGAAATTCCCCCTAGTTTTACCTATATTTAGGGGATAAAATAGGTGAAAGATTAGATGAAAGGTTCGCAAGTTACTATTAAAGACATAGCAAAAGCATTAGGTGTAAGTGCCTCTACAGTTTCCAGAGCATTGAAGGATCATCCGGATATTAGCCCTGAAACGAAAAAGGCAGTTACGGAACTGGCAGAGAAATTAAACTATCAGCCAAACTCAATTGCCCTAAGCTTGCGACAAAAGAAATCTAATACTATAGGAGTCATTATCCCTGAACTGGTTCACTTCTTTTTTTCTACTGTAATCAACGGTATAGAAGATGTGGCCTATGCGGCAGGTTACAGCGTAATTGTATCCCAAAGTAATGAATCTTATGAACGTGAGGTTGTAGATACAAAAGCACTATTCAATAACCGTGTAGACGGTATATTGGCCTCCGTTTCCAGAGAAACCAAGAATTATGATCATTTTCAGTCTTTAGTAAACAGAGGCATACCCATGGTTTTCTATGATAGAATCTGTTCAGCGGTTAACTGTAGCCAGGTAATCATAGACGACTTCGATGCAGGATACCAAAGTACAAAGCACCTCATAGATCAAGGATATAAGAGAATAGCTCACATTTCTGGACCTTTAAGTCTTTTGTTATCTGCTCAGCGACTGGAGGGCTATAAAAAGGCCCTTGAGGATCATGGGCTACCGGTAGTTGAAGAGCTGATAGTAGAAGAAACAGAATCTAAAGACGAACGCGTAGCTAAAGAGTTGACTAACAAATTGTTAGACCTACCAACTCCACCTGATGCAATCTTTGCAAATAACGATGTAGCTGCACTTGGAGCTATGTTGGTTATAAAGGAAAGAGGATTGAAAATACCAGACAATATTGGTGTGGTTGGTTTTAGCAACTGGCGTTTTACATCACTAACAGAACCTGCATTAACTACTATTGATCAGCCCGGATTTCAAATGGGACAGGAAGCGGCACGATTACTAATAAAAGAGATTGAAGCTAAGGAAGATGAGGTGATAGAGCCAGAGACTGTTGTGTTGAAAACCAGCCTTATCGTTAGAAAATCATCTGTGAGAAATTAAAATACTCACAAGGTTCGTGGTTATTTAAACCCCCGATAAGACAGGATTTGAGCTGCCCTACAATTTCGGCCTTCCACTGTTAACCTGCTAAAAACGAGGCCCGCAAAGCGGGTGAGGCCTGGCCTAGATCAAAGGCTTCACTCGGTATTGTATTTAATGTTAGGTTTAAAAAACTTGCCGACCTTGTGAGTAGCACAAAGGTAAAGAATAGTCTTCTCTTTCCTCAAAATTTATCGGTCCAAAATCATTATTGACCTGCTGATTTTCGTCACACATCGAATAAATTATTATCCTTGATAAATAAAGGCGTATTTCAACCTAAAAAAATGAAAAAATCAATTATTCTATTGTTAGCCATGAGCTTCATTTTAAGCTCCTGTGTATATTCTTTATTCCCTATATATACACCAGATACAATTCGTTATAATCAACGATTAATAGGTACATGGAAAGGCCCGGAAAACGAACTTACCTTTAAGTTAAATAACAAAGAGGACACTTCAGAGGGCTATATTATGACCATTATCGACTCTGGTGGTGAATATAAATTCAAGACCTTTCTGGTAGAAATAGGTAATGAATTCTATCTAGACATGTTTCCTGAAATGGGAGATCTACATCATGCTTTAGAGGTATACGCTATGAACCTCTACCCTATGCATACTTTTCAAAAAGTATCAATCAAAGATAATCAACTGTCTATCACCACTTTTTCATTAGAGCGACTAAGTGAATTATTCAAACGAAATCAAATAAGACTAAGACATGAACTAGTTTCTCAGAATGGTGATCCAGAAGATGCTGAGGTAGTGATTACCGCCCAACCAAAAGAACTTCAGAAATTTATTGAGGTATATTCTAAAGATGAATCAGTTTTTGATCAGACCGTAAAATATACCCGTGAATGAAAGCGATTATTAACCATATTTTTCAAAACAGGTATGTTCAGCACCTCAGCTTTTGGGGTGCATCCTTATTCATCATCACCTACTACTTTTCTATTTCTAATGAAATAAAAAGTATTGATATTATTTATTCAGCTTATTTCCATTTATCGCTGGTGCCGCTGGTTTACATTAATACTTCTTTACTTATACCCTTACTGCTTTCAAAACGAAAGTATTTGCTCTATGCATTATCAATTCCTCTTCTATTAATATTGGTATATTATATTCATGAATTAGTTTTCAACATAATAATACCGCGGCTTCCTTTTGACTATTTTATTGTATCTTTTTCAGATGCATATATACTTACTACCATATTCTGTATCTACCTATTTATCAGCAGTTTACTAAAACTATCAAAGGCATGGTTTCAGGTAGAACGTTTACATAGTGAAGCTACCCAGGCGCAACTCTACAACTTACAGCTTCAGATTAATCCACATTTTTTAATGAATACTCTGAATAGCATATATGGATTGGCCTTAAAAAAAGATGATAAAACACCTGCTTCCATTCTTAAACTCAGCGAAATTTTAAAATATGTGCTTTATCAGAAAGATGAATACATAGACTTGAGTCTGGAAATAGAAATTGTTAAGCACTATATTGAACTTCAACAACTGCGCCTGAAATATGGTGATAACGTGACACTAACCATCGATCATTCGATAGTTAATGACAAGAAGATTATACCTTTTCTATTACTTACCTTCGTTGAAAATGCCTTTAAACATGGAGATCTAGGCGCTAACCCATCCGGTTTTATATCTATTTCGCTGCAAAGCACTGAAAATGATATTGATTTCACTATCAAAAACAGTTACCAAGGCAAAAAATCATCTACTGAAGGCATTGGTTTAACCAACGCCAAAAACAGGTTAAATATTTATTATCTTGGTAGGCATCAGTTAAATATTGATGAGAATGTGGACAGTTACACCATACAGCTTACCATTAACAGCCTCAAAAAATGAAATGCATTATAGTAGAAGACGAGCCGTTAGCCATTGAGATACTGGAAAGTTACGTTAATGCTGTGCCGGCACTGGAAATAGTAAAAGTATTCGACAGTTCAATAGAAGCACTTACCTGGCTCAACAAAAATCATGAAGAGGTAGAATTACTTTTCATGGACATCAATCTACCCGGGCTTAATGGTTTAGACTTATTAAAAGGGCTTATACATCCTCCGGCAGTTATTTTTACTACAGCTTACCCAGAATACGCTATTGAAGGCTTTGAAATGGATGCTGTTGATTATTTGGTTAAGCCATACTCATTTGAGAGATTTAAAAAAGCCATTGAAAAATGTGAGAGATGGAATGAGAGTATATCTGTTCAAAAACCCTTTACGGTAAAAACGAACAACAGAACCTATGTTTTAAAACCTGCAGACATTGACTACATACAAAGTGCTGGTGATTATTTGAAGCTTTACGGCAGAGAGAACAACCTGGTGTTTAATGCCACAATGAAGTCAGTGGAAAGTGAGCTAAAGCCACATTTCCTAAGAATTCACAAGTCCTATCTGATAAACGCTGATAAAGTAGAGTATTTGGAGGGGAACTGTATAAAAGTCGGTAAAAAACTGCTTCCCATAGGTAATACCTATAGAAAGCAGGTAATGGATATTTTTAAATGAACTTAAACCTCATATACTTAATATCATGGCCTTCCGCGCTGAATTTCTTCTCATAGCGGGTTCTGATATCATAGCACTCATCTTTTAATTCAGAGTGATACAGGTCAAAAGTATAAACTAGATCCTTAATATCATTCCTTTCTTTCAAAACCTCCAGGGTATATTCAAAAAGACCGGTATTATCGGTTTTAAAGAAGATATTGCCATCTGGTTTAAGAATGCTTTTGTAAATATCTAGATAGCGAGCATGCGTGATTCTGCGCTTCTCATCCCTATCTTTAGGACGTGGGTCCGGGAATGTGATCCAGATGTTAGCCACCTCACCAGGTTCAAAGTATTTCTGTAATTCTAAGATATGAACCCTAAGAAAACCTACGTTCTCAATTCCTTCTTCCAGTGCAATACCACTACCCTTCCAGATTCTATCTCCTTTTAGATCAATTCCAATGAAATTCTTAGCAGGAAACAGTTGAGATAAACCAATGGTATATTCACCTCTGCCACACGCCAGCTCCAAAGTAATTTCATTATCATTGTTAAAGTAATCCTTATGCCAGTTACCCTTAATCACATCAATGATGGGTTTGCCTGGCTCTATTACATTGTGTCTTTCAGCATTAGCCGCAAAACGCGACAATTTTCCTCTTGCCATTATAAATTTTCAATTTCTGCAACCACAAAGGTACTGCCTCCTATAAAAATCAGATCATCTTTTTTAGCATTTCTTCTCGCCTGGGCAATGGCATCGCTCACTTCTGGTATAATTTCGCCTTTCAAACCTGCTTCATTGGCCTTCTGGGCTAATGAAGCAGCTTCCAACGCGCGCGGTATATGCGCCTGACAGAAGTAATAAGTTGCCTCTTTCGGAAGTAGCTGCAGCACCTTAGAAATGTCTTTATCATTTACCGTACCCCACACCATGTGTAGATGCTCATGCGGAGTCTGCTTAATTTGCTCAACAATATACTTCACACCATCCTCATTATGTCCTACATCGCATATTGTTAATGGCTCATTATCAATAATTTGCCACCTTCCTTTAAGGCCAGAAAGCGCTTTCATCTGCTCTACTCCAGTAATGATATTATCCAGGTCAATATCATACCCCAGCTCGTTCAATACTTCTACCCCCATTAAAACGCCTGCAAGATTCTTCTTTTGGTATTTCCCTGCCTGTGGCAAGTGAAAGCTATATGACGGAAACTCCTCATCGACAGCGTTAAGCACCAGATGCTCATGATCAAACTCAGCTTCGTAAATATCATCAGCAAATACAATAGGCGCCTTATGTTGCTTGGCTTTGGCTTCAAACACCTCATTGATAGAAGGTTGGCGCTCGCTGATGATCACAGGCACGCCTTTTTTGATAATGCCTGCCTTCTCTCCTGCTATCTCTTCCAGTGTATTGCCAAGCCACTGCTGATGGTCATATCCAATATTGGTGATTAAGGAGAATTCCGGAGTGATTACGTTCGTGGAGTCCAGCCTTCCTCCCATTCCTACTTCGATGATGGCAATATCCACTTTCTCCTTCGCAAAAAAATCAAAGGCCATAGCCACTGTAAACTCAAAAAATGAGGGCTTCACTTCATCTAATACTGGCACCACCCGATTCATAAACTCAAGCACATATTCCTCTGATACTTCCTGGCCATTCAGCTTTATTCGTTCTGAGAAATTTTTGAGATGAGGACTGGTATATAATGCTGTTTTATAACCTGCCTCCTGCAGAATAGCAGAAAGATAATGAGACGTGCTGCCTTTGCCATTAGTGCCAGCTACATGAATACTTTTAAACTTGCGTTCTGGATTATCTAAGGCCGCAAGTAGTTTTATGGTATTATCAAGATCTTTTTTATATGCTGATGCTCCCTGCTTCTGAAACATGGGCAATTGCACAAATAAATAGTCTAAAACCTCTTGATATGAAGAAAATTTACCGTTTTTATTGTCTGACATAGTTGAAAATCAAAAAGATCAACAAATCTCATCAATAAATTGACAGTATAAAAACTACTTGGATTTAATATTGAAGGTAATGGTTCCCGTTGACATCGGTGCTGGTATAGTGTTATCAGCCGTTTTGCTAAAAGTAAGCTCCTGTACAGCGGCTCTATACTTTTTCTCTACATCAGGACTAACACTACGCTCTAAGGTAGTGATGCTCAAGATCTCACCTCTATCGTCTATTTTAATCTGAAAAACTATACGACCATTCTCGCTAGATTCATCCTTAGGGTCGGGCCTTGAATCCCATACCCAGCCAGTCATAGATAATGAAGAACCAGAACCATCCCAGGTGCTTCCTACCAACGCTCTTGAATCGAGATTACCTTCAGGTTTTCCCTGATCTCCAGTAGCTCCAGTACTATTTCCCTGGCTAGAGTTTTGAGGTGTATCATTGGTGCCAGATTTACCATTAGCTCCTGTGCTTGGCTTCACTGGTGGCTTCTCAGCAGGTTTAGTTACCTCCTTAGGCTTTTCTACTACTTCTTTCTTTACTTCGGGCTTTTTCTGCTCCACTTTCTTTTCAGGAACCACATCCGGGCTCGGCTGTGTACTAACAGGAGTAGGTGCTACTTCCTGAACGTCAGTTTGAGCCTCTTCCACTACAGGTTCTGCTTCAGAAACCTGCTCTTCAGCGGCCTCCGGAACTTCTTCGGGCGCAGCTTCTTCATCAGATTTCGTTTCTTCTACAGGTTGTGTGGGCTGTATATCTCCGGTTCCTTTGGCACTATTGCCAAAGTTCACCATAATACCATATTCAGGACGTGGTGGATCTGGTGGCTCCCACGCAAGAATAAACAGACATATCAGTAACACTATGGCATGTGTTAATGCCGCTACTATCAATCCTGCCCTTTTATTCTTTGCTTCCTGAAGTGTTGTTTCCATATTATTAATTTGGTTCAGTAGCTATAGATACTTTGGCCTCTAAAGAGGTAGCTATACCCGCTACTTCAACTAAATTTTTGGTAGGTACGGTTTCATCAATATGAAGTACTACCACTCCTTCATTACCAACTAGCTGGCGTTTTAGTTCCCTTTCAAGCGTAGATTGGGTAACACGCTTATCATTTACAAAGTACTCTAAATCCTTTGTAATTGTAACGGAAACCTTTTGCATCTCTACTGTAGACGCCTTGCTTGAAGGCAAATTTACAGGTAAACCTGAAGGTGTAATAAAAGACGATGTAAGCATGAAGAAGATCAATAACAGAAATATAATATCTGTCATTGAAGACATGCTAAACATAGCGTCTACTTTATGTTTTGATTGAAGAGCCATTAATAAGCTTATCTAGGTTCTTGTAATAAATCAATAAAATCTACGGAATTGTATTCCATTTTGTGAACTACCTTCTGCACTTTTGCTACAAGATAGTTATAGCCTAAATAGGCCAAAATACCAACGAACAAACCAGCAGCTGTAGTAACCATGGCGGTATAAATACCTTCAGAAAGTAATTTAGGACTCACTGAGCCTTCTTCCTGAGCTATAGCGATAAAGGCATCAATCATACCTATTACCGTACCGAGGAAACCAAGCATAGGAGCCGATCCTGATATGGTAGCCATTAATGACAAGTTCTTTTCCAGCTTGAAAAGCTCAATCTTACCTACGTTTTCAATACTTACCTCGATGTTTTTCAAAGGACTACCTATTCTGGAAAGGCCCTTCTCAATCATACGAGCAGTAGGTGAATTGTACTCTTTGCAAAGAATTTTGGCACCGTTGATATCTCCTTTCTCCACCATGTCTCTTATTTTGGACATGAATCCATCAGGAGTTTTCTCCGCCTTACTAATAGTTAAAACTCGTTCTACAAAAATGTAAACTGCCCCAATTGATAAAATCAAAATTGGAACCATCATAAAACCTCCTTGAAAAAGGAGGTCTAATATTGATACTGAATCAGGTCCCGTTACAACTTCAGCTGTATCTAGACTTGTAGTAATTTGTGCAAAAATCATATTAATATTTAATTACCCATACGCCGTCACCATACTCTCCTTTCAGGTCATTGGCATTATTTTGTGCCTCTGCCCAGGAGTCTGTGCTTCCAATGGCTACACGATGAAACTTAGATTTACCAAAAGGCTTAATAATGGCAACGTCAGAGCCGGCCTTACTGAGCTTTTTAGCATGATCCATGGCAAGATCTCCATCTATAGCACTGGCAACTACTACATAGTAACGTCCGGTCCTTGATGAAATTGTTTCTATCGCACCTATTTTAGGTTTGGCAGCGGCTTCTGCAGCAGCTTGTTCTTCAGCGGCTCTTCTGGCAGCCTCTTCTTGCGCTATTCTTTCAGCTTCTCGCTGTTTCTCAGCAAGTTGTGCTTGTTCTACGCTATCTGCTTTTGCTCTTAGTGCATCACTCTCTGCCTGGTCATTTTTAGGCTGTTCGAAAACAAAGAACCATATGGCTATAGCCGCTAATAAAACAACTACCAGCACACCTAAAACTTTAGGCACTACAGAATTATCTTTTGGAGGAGTATAGCTTCCTGGCACGTACTCCTGTTCTTTTTCAGATTCGTAAGCATTTTCATCAGATTCCGGCTCGTAGTATACCGTTTCTTTTACAGTATATTCTTCCTCTACTACTTCTCTCTCTACCTCTTCTTCCTGATAATCATTATTATAAGGTTCTTCTACAGTAGTTTCTTCTTCCTCTTCAATGCTGTCAGTAGTAGTATATGATGGTTCTTCTTCTGGTTCTTCTTCCGGTTCCTCTCTGCTGATGGGCTCAAAATCTACATCTGGCAGACCGAAACTATCATCAGCCTCATTTATATTATCGTTATCCTGATGTAAATCATCATTCTCTTCTATTTCATCTTTTTTCTTCTTGGCCATGGTTGAATCTTTAAAATTGCTCTAGTTTAAAAAATACGTACAAAAATAGTTGAAATTTTCACTGTGACAAATGTACCATGCTATCACACGTGTTCACAATATATAAATTTTATCAAATATTTATAAATCAATGGCCTATCGCTAGAAATTGTAGGTAAGGCCGGCCATAAATTGAAACCCTCTGGATGGGTAGTGATAATAGAGTTCGTATTCTTTACTGAAGATGTTATTAAACTTCACAAATACCGAAACCTGGTCAGAAACAAGGTATTCTGTCTTTAAGTTAAAGTCTAAAGCAGGAGATAAATTAACGGCATCACCATCGTTATCTCTTCCTTTCATACCGCCAAGTGCGTACAATTCGGCATCAAATAAAAATTTTCCATATAAATTATAAGTGGCCAGTCCTGATAGCTTATAATTTGGTCGGTGCCATGCTTCATCAATACCATCTGTACCATAGCCCCAGTAGTCACCTCTTACTGCCACCCTTAGTTTTTCGCTGGAATTGATTCCTATTTCACCAAAGATATTGACCACAGCAGTATTTCCTTCATCATACACAATATCAAACTTAGACTGGTCTGTAGAGTCATTCACGAAGAAGTACATGTTCTTATAATTAGCTACACTCAAACCAGCCTCAAATGCAATCTTGGCTCCTAGCTTACCTTTAAAACCTCCATAAAGATCAAAATCCTTGTTAGAGTGATAAATAGGCACATTCGATCTCATGTATGGATTTTGAGTAGAAAGGCTTCTTAAGCTATTCTTTTGCATATCTCCACGAATACCGGCATAGATCATGATACTCTCAGTGAATGGATAACTGGCCTGGGCCACCGGATAAAAATGGAGCTTATCACCGTCGCCAAGGCTATCATTTTCATAAGCCAGGTTAAAACCTGCTTCCACTTTGAATCCTTCCAGATCAAATCCTACCGTTGGCCTAAGCTTGAATAATGTACGACTCTGCTTTTCCACTAACTCGTCTTTGCGACTAATAGAGGAAAGGCTGGCATTCAATCTGATGAAAGCATCCTCATTCAAATCATAATTAGACTTTAAAAACAGCTGCCCCTCACTTTCTCTTGCGTCATACTTATCACTTAAGCGATCGTATTGACCACCTAATGTATAGTGAAATGGAGATTTCTTATTGGCACTTTCAACCTGAGCTTTAACATAAATATCATTAAAGCTTTGTTTTAAGGTATCTTCATCCAGTTCAATTCCTTCCGGATAACCATAGAAATGATATTTACGCTGGTTGAAGCCTACATCGCCACTGAAAGTGGCATTTTTAGTGAAGTATTTCCCGAACAAATCAAGATCTAAATTCCCAGATCCAGAGTTCTTACCATCCACTGGTCCCTTGGCTGAATTCAAATAGTTAAAATGCGCACCATAACTATATTCTTTACTTCTTTTGTTATTTAAATATGCTTCCAGGTAAGGTGTGGCATAGTTTCCGAAACCCGCTTTTACATAGTTACCATAAAGTTTATTGAGACTTTCATCCTTAATTCTCAAAGGTCTCATCTTCACATCAATATCCGGCAGAGCAAAATTCAGATTGCTAAAAAAGTACTGCAAGTTAGCAGGCTTATCATCTGTAGTAAGCGGTGGTATTTTTTCAAAATTACGATTGGCTTTAGGCAATGTAATTTGAAGGTCTTTAATAATATTAATCTCTACATCCTCAATTTCACCACTTTCTTCTCCCCACCCGTCTTGAGCGTATGCACCCATTGACACAAGGCAAAAGAAAAACACTATATATATTAATTTCTTATTCATCTTTATCGAAAGCATTTTATACCTGAATTAATTGTCCACATCTTTTATATCAATAGTAAGGCTATCACCTGCATTCTGAGACTTTTTATTTTCCGTCTCCACCAGCTGATTAACCACTTTCAGCTTTTCACGAGCCTTTTGTTTGGTATCTTCCAACGGGAAGTTCTCAATAATGGAATTAAGCGTGCCTTTCGCTTGGAAATAATCCTTCATGGCAACGTAATTATCCGCCAGCATGAGGAAAGACTTACCAACCCACTCCTGATATGATGTGAAGTTTTGATTAAGATCAATCAACGATTCTATTGATTGCTGATAGTTTTTATTTTCGTAGAAGATCTTGCTAAGCAGGTATTGTGCTTCTGCTCCATTCTGATCTTTGGCCGTATTCAAAGTATTTATAAACTCATCTTTGGCCCCTTCAAGGTCTCCCTGTCCGTAAGCAGCTTTACCCAGGTAAAGAGAAGCCTTGTTTTGTGAGCTTATGTTTACATTACCTCTTTCTAATATGACGTTAGCATAATGTTTTACTGAATCATATTTACCCATATAATAATATGATTCCATTAAACCTGCCCAACCATAATATTGCTCCTTCTTGGTATTAGCTAATGAGACCAACTTATAATAGAAATAAACGGCATTTTCATATCTCTTGCTTCTGAACTCTATCTCAGCAATACGGTCTACTACCCTGCTCACTTGTTTAAATCTTCCTTCAGAAAGCAGTTGATTATACACATCTAATGCAGGTTCAAACTCTGCCAATCTGTAATAAGATTCGGCAATATAATATCTTGCTTCATCAGCATTGGCGTTATCAGGATAGCTCTTTAAGTATTCACTAAATGAGCTTATGGCCTTTCTATAAGCCTGGTTGAAGTACTGATTCTTCGCTGTTTCATATTCTACATTATCCAGGCTTTTGTTCTCAGGATTGGCCTTTTTAAACTTAGCCAGGTACTGATCAAACTCTCCTGATCTTGAGGTTAAGTTCAATACCTCTTGTAATGGAAGGAGAACTTCCTTAGCTGCAGAATGCGTAGTATATTCGTCTAGAATTTTCTTATAATCAGCGATGGACTTATCATACTCTTTAAGGTTATAATAAGCAGAAGCTCTTCTCATATAGGCATAAGGAATGAACTGGCTGGATGGCTTTCTGGCCATCAGGTTAGTAAAATCTTTAGCCGCCTGCTCGTAGTTACCATTTTCAAAGCTCAACTGCGCTTTTTGAAACAAAGCATCATCATAGTGACGAGACTGAGGGTAGTTCTTAATGATGTAATCATACTCCTCTTTAGCTCCTTCTGCATTATTTTCAAGTCCCATTACAGTACCTGCTTGTAAATGGGCATAATCATTATCTACCTTGTTATATCTGATTGCTCTTTGATAATAGGTCAAAGCATCTTTATAGAACTTAGACACATAATAGCAATCTGCGAGCCTAAGTAATGCATCATCATAATATTCTTTATTTGTACTGTTTTCTAAGGCATTCACGTAAGCCTTAAACTGTTTCAGAGCATCGCTATACTGCTTGGTGTTATAATAGGCATACCCCAAACCATACCTGGCTTTAAGGCCATGCGCCGTGTTTTTAGCATAGCTGTCATTGATTATGGCCTGATAGTATGGAATAGATTCCTCATATTTAAGTCCTACAGAATAGGCCTCAGCTGTCCAAAGGTTAGCCATGGCTTTGTATTCAGGCTCCATTGGATATTTTAATGACTCATTGAAGAACTCCACAGCCTGGGCATAATTACCCTGATTAAAGAGCTCAGCCCCTTTGTAAAAAGTGGCCTTTTGATACACCTTCCGCAGAGATTGATTGGCGAAGTTCATTTTCTCGATATGATCTATCGCCAGGTTATAGTTATTAGAGTTAAGATAAACCTCAGAGAGCAGGTCATTCACCTCATCAGAGTGCTTGCTGTTAGGATAAGTTTGAATAAATTCTTCAAATGCCTGAATCGCCTCTCCAGATCTCTCCAGATCATAATTAATTTTACCGTACTGATATGCCCCCTCTTCTCTCAGATCGGCACTTATCTTATTTCTACGAGCATTATCAAAAGCTGTAAGCGCGTATAGCTTGTTTCCTTCTTTCAAATATAGAATACCCAAATAGTAGGAAGCGTAGATCCCAACGCTGTCCCGTTCTGAGGCTGCTTGTTTCAAATTGGTAATCGCGACCTCATTATTGCCTAATCTATAATTGGTAAATCCTATCCTATATCTTACATCAACCGGAGGGTTCTGAATCTTATCAGAGTACTTGGCATAAAGCTCTGAAGCTTTGCTGTAATTTTCTTTATTGAAATAGGCATCGGCAGTAAGTAAATAGAAATCTGTCTGAGATGCTTTACCTGAGGCCATTACCTGATCACTGTATTTTATCAGATCATCATATCTCTTTTGCTTGTAATATACCTTGGCAATCATTCCTGGCACTACAGCTCTGTAAGAATCGTTTTTCTCTGCTCTTTGCAAATCTATTACAGCCTGATCGTACTGTCCCTTCTCGTACTCCACATAGCCTGCATAATAGCTGGAAGCGGCAGAATATGGGTTATTTTCGTTTTTAATAGGATTGAAATATCTTAAAGCATCATCAAACTCCTGGCGTGCAAAATGGCTGTAGCCTAACTTAAATCTTGTCTCATCCCTCTCCTTCATCGGTAAGGCCGATAACCTAACCTTAGATAAGTATTCAATCGCCTTTTTATGATTACCTTGACTGAAATAGAAGTTTCCTAAGTCAAAATAAGCAGAGATAGCTCTGGGATTATGCTCATTCTCTTTTATGAAATCTGAGATAAGCTTCTCTCCATCAGGATTATATAAATTAAGCGCACAGAAAGCTACATAATATTCGGCGTTTGCCTTTTTAATGTCATCATCTGTAACTGCTATGAATTTTTCAAAATTTTCGCGGGCTGCGGTATAGTTTGATTTGTCCAGAAGGTCTAGCCCCTTTCTATATAGTTCATTTTCATTGGTTTGGTACAAAGTGTTCTGGGCACTTACATGAAATGAAAGAAAAACCAGGGCAATGAGGATATATTTAAATCGCATATATTTTTTAAATCTCTTACTCTTTTTTGAGGTTACACTCCTAATAACGAAAACAATGGAAAAAGTTATTTACGATGCATAACATTTTCAATCGAAAATATTTTAATGGCTCTATTTTAATGTAATAGTTTGTAAACCAATTCTTTTAAAAGCTGACCGTCTGTGGCTGATGCATTGTTTATTCCTTTAGATTTCAAGTCAGCTTCTTTGATATAATGAATATTATTGATGATCTGCACTGGTGAGTAATTTCTTGCAGCCACCAGATAATCTTTCACAAAGTACGGGTTTACTTTAAGTGCGGAAGCAAGGCCTCTTTCAGATCGATCTTTAGAACCTACCACCATTAGTAGCTTGCTGTAGAAACTAAACAAGACAGCAATGATTGGTATAATGGGGTTTTTCTTCTCGTTGGCGTCGAAGTAATTAATGATTTGATTCGCTTTAATTACATCCTTGGCAATTAGTGCCTTTTGGAGCTCAAATACATTGTAGTCTTTACTAATTCCCACATATTTCTGAACTATGGCTTCGTCTATATCAATTTTCTCCTTGTAGTTAATGAGAATTTTGTCCACCTCATTGGCCAATCTTTCCAAATCATTGCCAATGGAATCTGCCAACATCTGCACTGCCTTAGTGGTGGCTTTAAAGCCTTTAGCTTTAAGGTAGCCATCTATCCAACTTGGCACCTGATTATCGTACAGCTTTTTAGTAGTTAAAGCTACCGCATGCTTATCTATAAGCTTTCCAAGGCTTTTTCTCTTGTCTAATGACTTATTTTTATGGGCAAAAACAAGAACAGTAGAACCTACCGGATTTTTTAAATAATCGATCAACAGCTTTTGTCCAGATTCTTTATTGATATCTGAGATGTTCTGAGCCTCTTTCACAATAACCACCTGACGTTCAGACATCATAGGAAATCTGCGCGCATTAGTAAGGACCTCATTCATCTGCACATCTCTTCCATACAGGACCACCTGATTAAAACCTTTTTCGGTTTCATTGAGCACATTGTCCTCAATATAATCGGTGAGCATATCTATATAATAAGTCTCTTCTCCCTGAAAAAAGTACACGGGCGAAAATTTTTTATTCTTAAGATCAGACAGAATGCTTTCTGGAGTTAGCGCCATAAAAATTGATTCGTTATAAGTTCGACAAAAATAGCTAAAACAGCCTAAACGCCTAAATTGTGGAAGGAGTGTTTCTAAACTTCCACATTAATTTCTCAATTCCACAGCACCTCTACACTGCCAAGCCTCAAAAACTTTAAATAACACTTATGATAAATTGGTACAGTTTATGTCTGTAGTATTGCACAACCAAATTTTTAAAATTAACAATATGAAAAAGAGATTTAATCAACTATTATTTTTTGGCTTGATTGGTGCAACAGGTTTGTTAGCTAGTTGTGATGATAACACAGAGATCATTCCTGATACTCCACCAGCTGATGAGACTATCGTTATTAATGGGTCAGAATCAATGGCTACTGATACTTCAGTAAATGTAAGCTCTAGTGTAACCTCAAAAACTGTTAGATTACACTTTACAAGTGCTTCAGATAAAATGACCAGAATTTATATTCTTCAAAATGTAAATGCTCAAGGTGATGAACCTTATGAATTAGAAGAAGACCTAAAAGACTCAGGTATTAGCATCGACACTAAAGGTGATGGAGCTCTAGATATCTCTGGAACCAACGGTAATGATGTTACTTACGAATTTGATTTACCAGTACCTTCACAAGGATCTGGAACTGTAGTTTATACATTCTGGGCTACATATGGAAAAGGTGATTACAGAGAAACTGATAAGAGATTATTAGTAGGTCCTGCAACACTAACATTGAACTATGGTGGTAGCAATGATGCCACTGCAATTAAAGAATATTCTGCTACAATATTAGCTGCTCCTTTAGATGATGGTTCATCTGAAACATTTATGTCTGTATTTGACGGACAAGTTTATGCACTTAGTAGTTCTGAGCTTGCTGCTTATTGGGATTTAGGTTATTACTATGGAAATACTAACAAGGCTAGCCTTTCATCGCCTGCAAGTTATCCTAAATTATTTGATCATGATGATGATGGTGATCCAAATGACTTAGTTGGTATCGCAACCTTAACTAATACTCCTCAAGCAGATTTGAACAACTTCTATTTTGCAGAGACTACAGTTGATTTTGATGCCGTAACTACAGTTGGTGACCTTGGAACTTTATCTGTAACTACTTCCGATGTACAAACAGTTAAAGGTCTTGTTGTAGGTGATACTTTTGCTTTCCTTGACAACTATGGTCATAAGGGTATTATCAAAGTAACAAATATTGTCTCAGGATTTACTGGATCAATTACAATAGCTATTAAAGTACAACCATAATCGGTTTTAAAGATAATAAGAAAGGCTACCTTCTCAGGTAGCCTTTTTTTATGCCGAAACTATAAGTTCTTCTATGGTTTGTCGGCTTTTATACCGAGCTGGCAAATTGAGATATACTGAGGTTCCATCTCTGAATTCACTTTCTATCTTTATTCGGCCTAGCAATTTCTTCACCGCTTCTTTTACTACATAGAGGCCTAAGCCTGCTCCCTCACCTTGTTCTGATGCCCTGTAGAACATATCATAGATTTTAGGCATCATGTCTTTTTGTATGCCAATGCCATTATCCTCAATATCTATTCGTAAGCGACTTTCTACTTCGTAGGCATGCACTTTTACCAGATTCACTGATTTACTTTGGTCAATGAAATTCACAGCGTTACTGAGCAGGTTATGAATGATGACAATCAGGCGGTGCTTATCTCCCGCCCAGCTAAGGGTGGGGTCTACATCTGTTTCAAAGATAGCACGCTTCCATAATGGCAGGTATGAAAGGCTCATCCATACCTCATGGATGGCTTTAGAAATATTCACATTTTCTGACGCCAAACTGGTTCTGGAATTACGAGAGTATTCTAATACCTGTTTTATGGTTTGATCAATCAGATCCAGACGATCTTTAATCAGATTGAAATAAAAGCCAGCATTATAGCCTTTATTATTCTGATCTGTTTCAGCTACATTGATCAGTCCTTCTATGGTAGCCAGTGGTCCTCTTAGGTTATGTGATACGCTGTACACAAGGTTATCGAGGTCACTGTTGATTCTTTTAAGCTGCTCATTTTGCTTTAAAAGAGACTTTTGCAACTCATCCTTTTTCAGGAGTGTTTGATGTTGGTGGAGAACGTTTTTAACAGCCATGGGGAGTTTGGAAAGGTTTAATTTAAAAATACATTCATCAACCCCCTGTTTTAAACAACTTTTAACTACTTCCTGATCTTCAGAATCGGTTATAAGTATAATAGGAAACTTATATCCTTCATTATGCGCTAATTGTAGCACTCTCAAACCACTGAAGTCAGGATGCAAATGCTTAGAAATGACAATATCAGGAATGGAAACTTTCAGCGAACTTAAAAAGTCACTTTC
The DNA here is from genome assembly GCF_021389935.1 of Fulvivirga ligni. NCBI lineage: Bacteria > Pseudomonadati > Bacteroidota > Cytophagia > Cytophagales > Fulvivirgaceae > Fulvivirga > Fulvivirga ligni. The sequence continues at coordinate 3,567,747 of NZ_CP089979.1, read as the reverse complement.
GGTATCCACACGAGAGAAGAGTACCTTATCCTTTCTCTTCTCAAACTCTTGAGTGATTAAATCGAAACCAGCCAAAGAGTCTATCACCAATATACGAAGGACATCTCTTTGCATTGTTAAAACCAGAGACTTGAAACTTATCTTAATATAAATTAAAAAAATTCCTATTAAGATACAATCGAAATAACGTCCTTCGTATGATTAATTTTAGCGTTTTTCTTAAGGTTGAGTGGTTAGTTTCCAGTTATCCGTTCTGAAAGGAGACGCAGGAAGACCTTCCTTGTTATACAAATTAGCATCAGCAGGATTGTCTGCCCAGCCATATCTTACTGCCTTAGGCTCTGTAACTTGGTCACTATAAACCACCACTTTATCACCTCTAATTTCGGCTTTAGCCCACACAAACTTTTGATCAGCACCAGCTATAGCAAAGCCTCTCAGGTATCCATATTTATCCTTAGCCATGAGCCCCGATCCAATATGGGTAAAATCCAAAATCACTTTGTTATCCTCTAATGTCATAGATTTATAGGTCGGTCCTGAGAAAACTAAATCTTTACCATAAGCCACTGAAAGCGCTGATAAAGCCAGTCTTAAGCCTACATCTTGTTTATTGGTTGGGTGAATATCATTCGCCATACCAACATCAATTAAAACCGCTTCTCCGGTTTTAGGTAAATCTAATGTAATGTGCTGAGCCTCTCTTAGTTCTGCCCATTCACTAGAAACCGGCTCTGGCCTTTCTGACATGAAATTGGCCAGCTGAGCCCAGAAAAACGGAAACTCCTCACCCCATTTTTCTCTCCAGTTTTTGATCATGGAAGGAAACATGGTTCTGTAATGGTATGCCTCATAGGTGTTAGATTCCCCCTGATACCAGATAGCTCCTTTAATTTTCAAATTAAGCAGTGGTGCTATCATTGCATTATACAGCTGTGACGGAAAAGAATTAGGCCCTGTATCTCTCACTTCATATTGGTCTGTAGTAACGGTTGGTTTGTATTGCCACTCACCTACCAAGCTCACTTTTTGGCCATCTAGTGATAGATAGAAGTCATTTACACCAGCAAGAGTACCACCGCCGCCGCCGCTATCATATACACGGATCATAATAGTGTTTTTACCTTTCTTTAAAAGTCCTTTGGGAAGATCATAAAATCTTGGCGTATTCCAGCCCCCCATCTCTCCTACTAACTGTCCGTTTACATAGGTTTTATCAAAGTCATCTATTGGTCCAAGGCTTAGCTGAGCCTTGTCGTTGGTTGGGTCATCATCAATATTAAACTCATATTTATACCAAACTACTCCATCAACATTTCCTACTACAGACTGCTCATAAGGACGAGGCATTTTCACAGCCTTCCATCCATCAGGAGTGTTTTCTGGCTTAAACCATTCTTCTTTCAAACCTGGCTCATTGTCAATGGCCTTTAAATAAGCTACTCTATTTTCTTCCCACTTCTTCAATTGTTGTTCATACTCATTAGGATCCAGGTCTTTGTATTCAGCATCCTGGCTGATCACATCCCAGCTGGTCCAGGCCTGAATGTACGTACCGCCCCAGTTAGTGCTAATAAGTCCTATAGGAATGTTTAACTCCTTATTGATCTTTCTTCCAAAGAAATAAGCTGTAGCTGAAAACGGCGCTATATTATCTGGAGAGCACACCTGCCACTCGCCTTTTTTGATATCTTCTTTAGGTGAGAAGCTTCTGTCCTGATCCACATTAAGTAACCTGATATTAGGATAATCAGCGTTCTTAATTTCCTGCTTAGCATTGTCAATAGTGCCCCACCCGTCTAGTGGCATTTCCATGTTAGACTGACCGCTACAGATCCATACATCACCAATAAGAATATCCTCAAGGGTGATCTCGTCTCCGGAACCACTTACTTTCAATGTGTATGGGCCACCGAAGGGCATGGCGGACAACTCCACCTCCCACAATCCGTTTTTCTTTGATTTCGTGCTGGCTTTTTGGCCGTTGAACTCTACGGTTATTTTGTCTCCTTTATCTGCCCAACCCCATATTTTTATTGGCTTATCTCTTTGAAGCACCATATGGCTAGCCAAGACTTTTGGTAATTTGATTTTGGCTTCAGCAACTACGCAAACGCATAGCAGCAGTATTAATAGGGAAAGGTTCTTAAAATTAGTTTTCATAGCGTTAGGATTATGGTGTTATTTCACCACTTCAATTTTTCTTATAACTGTATTATTTGAGGTTCTTATCGTCACTAAATAAAGCCCTGATTTATATTTCTCCAAATCAATCTGATATTGATAGGCTTTTGGCTGGTAGGTAGCTAACACCTTACCCGACAAGTTAGTAACCAATACTTCATTCATAATTTCCTTTGATTCGATATTGATAACGACGCCGGCAGGGTTAGGATATAACTTCATACCACTATTTAACTCCTCTACACTAGAGACAATATCCTCTAGATTTAACTCATCAAAATCTTCATAAAGCTCACAATGATTTGCTTCTCCTGGCATATTGTTATCCAGCCAAGCCAAGCGATCAGTGAGCCAGCCTTTCATTGCTGTGATTACATCATCATAAGTAGCGGCTTGTGAATAGTACCATGGGTTAGGCCATAAGTAGGTGCCTAATACGGGCCACCTTTGATAATTTCTTACCTGAGCTTCTTCAAGTTCAGCGGCATAGTTATCAATGTCATTCATTAAACTTGAATTGCTCAGTGTGGTAGATCTTAACTGCTCCCATCGGCATTTTAAGGCATTAGTGAATAGAGAGTCTTGCAAAAGCTCATTCCACCAAAAAGGGCTACCTTCCTGACATTGATAGTAAATCCAGCCAGAGGTATCATCGCCACCACAGTAATCGGCATTTCCAAAGGAAAGGTTAAAGTCCCAGTAACCACAGGTAAGCTTGCCTCCATTGCTATCTTTATCTTTGTAGAAGTAAGAGCTTAGTCTGTAAGCATCTACATTTTTGCTTAATTCATTAATGATGAAGTTGTCAACAAATGAGTTTAGATCCATATAGGATGTATAATGTTTTCCTTGGGCATTAAAACCACTACGGGCTGCCATAGCGGCCTCAAATTCATCAACGTAAGATTTAATATAAGCCTCTTGCTCTGGTTGTATATCTTCTTCATCCGGATAGAAATACTGGAAAAACAGCTTGTAGTCACGGTTATAAGCGTCATACTGAGAGGCCCAACCGTCATGCACGCCCTTATCCACTCTTATGATATAACCTCCGGTGAGGTCATCTCCTTCTATTTCATCCTCTTTAAGTTTATTGATATCTACTCTATCACCACCTCTTTTAATTTTTTCCATAAGAACATAAACACCCATATACTCACCATTGATTACCAATTCAAGATATCTGGTTCTACTGGCATAATGTCCCATATCATTAGCTAACTGCATAGCTAACCTATTGTTCATCAAAGACTTATCAGCATACGGGCCGTAAAGTATAAAATCTTCTTCAGCAGGGAAATCTAAGAACGATGTATCCATATCTTCACCCTCTTCATCCCACATTTCAAAACCATATGACTTCTTGGCAAATGTTAAAGATGACTCTCCTCTGAGCTCGATTCCACAAAAGCCCGAGTATTCATTATACTCATCATTAAGATGATTAATCTCTCCTTCTCCATTACTTATTATGCCAATATGAGCAGTAACCTTAGGATCATCCAATATCTCTTGCCCTTCGGTATCGATCACCACTATTGGTAGTGTGCTTTGAGTAAAGTTTAGAGGCTCCTGAAACCAGGATGGTAGGTCTTTAAAAGTAGTGTTTGTAACATTAACAGCTACAGAAAGTACGGGAATAGCAGAAAAATCCGAGGACGTGCTGCTCTGGTTGTGCACTTCTATCGCTAAGACATTATCTCCCTTAATAAAAAGATCAGGATCTACAGAAAATGCTTCAGGTACTTGCCCCTGATACAATACTGCCTCATGTATCTCAGATGCTAATTCGTTATAGGCTGGGTCACCTGCAGCTGTTAGGTATTTTCTATCTATCTCAACGCCATTAAGGTAAGCCACAAAACCATCGTCATAATCTAAATGTAGTAAAGCATCTTCTATTATAGATTGATCATCTATATTAAAAGTGTAGCGTAACAATACTGCTATTGTTCCATCAGGAAGCACAGTATTATCATCATTATCGCCATAGCCGAATCCGGCCTGGCCCTCATTCCATTCGCTATCATCATAGGCATTAGTGTACCAGGAGCTGGAGGGCTGACTTGTAGGCACCATGAATTTCCAGGAATCATCTTCCCGAATTATAGATTCCCAATGATCAACTTGAGCGTAAGAGGTGAAAGAAATTATTAAGAATAGGCAGAGGTAAAAGGTTTTAGTCATTGTTAATTAAGGTATAGAATAGAGCCAAATCTAATGATTTTTGTTGGCTCTCTAAAACCTTAATGTTTTACCAGTTCCTGAGTGGAGGGCACCAGCATCACTGGGCAGTGGAAGACGCTTAATGATTTATCATCGCTCAGATCCCATTCTAGCAACTTCCTTTGAATATTTTCACAAAGTACCACAAGGTCTGTGTTAAATGTTTTTACTGCCGAAGCCAGTCTTTCCTTTACAAACCCTACTTCTGACAGAAAGGTATGATCAATATTTTCTATGTCAGGGTAAAATGATTTTAATTCTTCAAACTTCCTATTAGCTGCGGCTTCCAGATCTCTTTTAAACATTATCTTGCTCTTGTTACTCTGCTCTAAGCTTCCTGTGATCAGCCTATATGTATAAAGTACAATTATCTCAGCCTCATTAACCCTGGCAATGTCTAATGCCAGCGAGAAACTTTTCAGGGAAGTCTCTGTAAAATCAGTGGGATAAATAATTCGTTTAAACATGTTGGTACTACTCTGTCTAAAATAATTTTTCTACTAAATTATCAAGGTTGGGAAAATGGAATTATGGTGCTTGATCAACTGAAATACTGATTTTTATCATATTTTTGAAATGACACTAATTCTATAAATTCGCCAAGTCAGTGAAAAACGAAGCCATCGATCCATATAAAGCCATTTTTGAAGCCTGTGAGGAAGGAATTCTTGTAGTGAATAGCAGCGGCCAAATAATAATGGCAAACATGGCCTCTCATAGGCTTTTTGGTTACGAAAACAATGAAATGATTGGGCTCTCTATCGAGTCATTAGTTCCTCCTGCGCTACGTACACACCATGTGAAAGACCGTGAAAATTATGATAGAAACCCCTCTCCAAGAAAAATGGGTCATGGGCGTGACCTGGCTGGCCGAAAAAAGGACGGCAGTGAATTTCCTGTAGAGATAAGTCTAAACAGGGCACAAATTGAGGGTGTAGATCATACCCTGGCCTTCATTATTGATATCACCGAACGAAAAAAAATTGAGGTAGCCTTAAAGAAAAGTGAGGAGCAACTGATTGTCTATGCTGCCGAACTGGAGAAACGAGTAATTAAGAGAACTCAGGACCTTGATGACACCATTAAGCAGCTGGAGCAGGTGAATGCCGACCTGGAAGATCAAGTGAGAATTAGGAAGAAAGCAGAAGATGATACCAGACTGGCACTGAGTCGGGAAAGAGAACTTAATGAGCTTAAATCTCGATTTGTCTCCATGGCTTCTCATGAGTTCCGCACCCCGTTGAGCACTATTTTATCATCAGCATCTTTAATAGAACGCTATCGCGAACCGGGCACAGAAGAGAAAAGAAAAAAGCATATTGACAAGATCAAATCCGGCATTAGCAACCTTACCAACATTTTGAATGACTTTTTATCGCTTTCAAAGCTGGAAGAAGGTAAGGTAGAAATAGATGAAAGCACTGTAAACATCACCGATGAGCTCAAAGATATTATCGATGAATTGAGCACTATTTGCAAAGACCAGCAGACTATTAAGTTTGAGTCTAATCCCAATACTATTGTGCTTAATACCGATAAGAAGATTTTTAAAAATATCCTTATCAACCTGTTAAGCAATGCTATTAAATACTCAGAGCCTTCCACTGAAATTTTTGTAGAAATGGCCGAGGTTGATGATAATATACAAATTCAGGTAACAGACCAGGGCATGGGCATACCTGAAGAAGAGCAAAAGCATATGTTTGAAAGGTTCTTTAGAGCCAAGAATGCAACCAATATCCAGGGTACAGGCCTGGGACTGAACATAGTAAAAAAATATGTAGACATGCTTAACGGGCATATTACCTTTAAAAGCAAGTTAAACGAAGGAACCACCTTTATTGTAGATTTACCTAAATAACAGAGCAACCTGAATTATGAAAAAAATTCTGATCATAGAAGATAATCATGAAATAAGAGAGAATATAGCCGAAATTCTTGAGCTAGACGGCTATAATCCTGTGCAGGCATCTAATGGAAAAGAAGGTGTGCAACTAGCCATGTCTGAGCAGCCTGACCTCATTATTTGCGATATCATGATGCCGGAACTTGATGGCTATGGAGTACTTCATATTTTAGCTAAAAAAGAGCAAACCGCCAGTATCCCGTTCATTTTTCTTACGGCAAAAACTGAAAGATCAGATGTGAGAAAAGGCATGAATTTAGGTGCCGATGATTACCTTACTAAACCCTTTGAGGATACTGAGCTTTTAGATGCCATAGAAATCAGATTAAAGAAAACTGAAGCTCTGAAGAAGGATTATCACAGCAATGCAGAAGGTTTAAACCAATTCATTAAGGATGTAAAAGATCTACATGACCTGAGCCATCTTCATGAAAACAAAAAACCCAGACAGTATAAAAAGAAGCACGATATTTACCGCGAGGGTGAATATGCGAATTTTGTATACTTCGTGGCTTCAGGGAAAGTGAAAAGCATCCGCACCAATGAAGACGGTAAAGAGCTGATAACCAGCATTTATACTACCGGTGATTTCTTTGGCTATGAAGCGCTTTTAGAAAACATAGAGCACCCTGATAGTGCTGAAACTATGGAACAGTCTGAGGTAATTCAAATACCTAAAGAAGAGTTTTTTGATCTGGTATATGGAAATAGAGAAGTATCAAAAAAATTCATTGAGATGCTCTCTAATAAAGTTTCCGAGAAAGAACAGAAATTGCTCAACCTGGCCTATAATTCGGTAAGGCAGCGTACAGCAGAGGCTCTACTCACCATTAGTGAGAAGTTTAATCCAGAACAAAGTGCTGACTTCGAACTATCTGTATCAAGAGATGATCTGGCTAATATGGTAGGTACCGCTACCGAATCAGTAATCAGAGTTATCTCTGACCTGAAAGATGAAGATATTGTGGAAACACGTTCTGGAAAGATCGTGATCAAGAGCCACGATAAGCTGGCCCAGATTCAAAAGTGGCATTTTGCAAAGTCATGATCAGCATCACTGTTTGCTCTGACTTAGATCATTGAGTTTCAATGGTTTCATCGCCTTTTTTGCTACATGTTTATAAAAAATGCCTTAAAACTCACCCCTTTGGCCTTGTGTTTAGCATCTATGCTATGTAATGCACAAGGTACTAAACATGTTACAATACTTCCTGAGAGCACATTTTCCCTATCTGGAACCTCCAATGTGAACCATTTTACCTGCAACATGACCAAAGGTTTGTCAAGAAATCAACTAGCCGTATGTTATCAGGAAAAGGAAGACCTATATACGTTTGATAACTCAGGCTTTGCTCTTAACATCAATAAGTTTGACTGTGAAAACTCGCGAATGACGCATGACCTGCAAGATGCTTTGCAGTCAGATGAGTTTCCTGTGATTAAATTTGAGCTCTTGAGTATTAAAGGGCTGGTGGCTGGTGATTGTGAAGCAGAGGCAGAATCATTAATTACCATTGCTGGTAATACCAATAAATATCTACTCACATATCAGGTAAAGCAGGTTTCTGAAGAAAGTTATAAAATAGAATTAAAAGCCAACTTTAATATGAGGGATTTTAACATCACCCCTCCTACTGCGCTTATGGGAATAGTAAAGGTTAATGAAATAATCTCCATTAACCTTCACCTTCATGTAACAATGAAATAATTACTCGCGTCTTTAAGCCGTTTCAGGTTTTACCTCAGTCTTTTCTAATTCATTGGCAAACAGCCAGAAGAACTTCTCAAGCTCCTGAAAGTTGAGTTCCTCCAGGCCAAGCTTCTCCCTTAGTTTTACCATATCTTGCTGAAATAATGTGTAGTCATCTAAGTATTCAGAAAATGTTCGTTTGTAGTATTTACTTAATATACGGATGGCCTCCAGATTGAAAACAGGATAGGCGTCTTTATTATGCCAGCAGCTATAAGCACTGCAAAATGTCATAAAAGTCACTCTTTCACCTCCTTGATAGAACTCCATTAGCTTATTTACCACCGTTGGGTCTCCACTTACCAGCCCTTCATCTATTCCAGCCTTAGCAATGTAGCTAGAGAGATTCCTTAAATCAGGTACTATTTGCCTGAGCTCATCCGTTTCTATTGCGCTAATTTTCAGGGTAATATCTTCGACATCTGCATTTCCTACGTGGGCTTTGAAATACTTATCTTTCACTTTATCTCCGGTAAAAAATCCCTTTTCACCTTCAAAGTCTTTCAGGCTTTTCAATATGTTATTCACGGCTTTCATGATTTCTTATTGTTACATTCTTTCTTTATAAACAAAATTTATAGGCAGTACCATTCTTACTTTTACAGGTTTACCGCGTTGTTTTCCAGGATTCCAGGGCTCGGCTTTTTTCAAGACTCTCACAGCTTCTTCATCACACCCCTGTCCTATCCCTTTTATCACTTCGAAATCGGTGAGTGTACCATTAGAATTTACTATAAACTGTACAAACACTTTACCTTGTACCTTGGCATCCAGCGCTCCTTGTGGGTATCTTATATTCTCATATAAGAACTTCATAAACTCTGTCATACCCATTTTAGGACCAGGTCTTGTTTCAACAATTGTAAACACCTCTTCTACCTCTTCCTCTTCAGGTTCCGTCAAGTTTAGATTATCATAATCAATCTGTTCTATGGCTTCCTCTGTGGTGATGTCAATATCAAAGTCTATTTCTATCTCCTCTTGTATCTGCTCCTCTTCGGGTACTTCTACAATATTTGGTTGTTGTAGCAGCTGCTTAGGAGGTGGCGGAGGGGCCTGCTCTGTGGGAGGAATCTCTAGCAACTCATCTATTGGAGCGTTACTTTCAGCTATGGCTACTAATTCACCATTTTCATAACTTTTCCATTCAAAGACTGCTACTATTCCAACCATTGTAATAAAAAGACCTATAGTAAAAAACAGCAAACTCTGTGCTTTGGCTTTTTTATTCTTAGCTTTTTTTATGGCAATCAGGTCAGTGATAACCTGAGCATGACGCGCATCTGCTTCCACCTGTTTGAGAGTATTCTCTGTATACTTATCTATGGTGGGACTATATGTTTTTTCAGCGAGTAACATGATCGTTTTGTTTTATTGAATTATACCTAAAGGTCACTTTTCCTAAGCGGAATGAACATGACGTAGGTATGGATGCTATATGACCTTTAGCACCCACCCAAAGTGACGAAAGTCAGTCTTTACCCTAACCCCCATCATACTATTAAATATTGGTTTAAGTCTATCTTGCATTAAGAAATTAGAGGAGAGAGAACTTCTCCTAATTATAGTCCTTTCACCTAAATATTAATAAAAATGAAAAATCCTAAAAGCATTCTTGTCCCGATTGACTTTACTGAAGCCAGTAAAAATGCAGTCAAGTACGCCAAGTTTCTCTTTGATCAGGATCCTGCTAATCTGGTGCTGGTTCATGTAACTACTCAGAACCTATTTTCTGAAAGAGATATTGAAGAGCAATTCATTGCTTTCCGAGATGAGGCCTTAGATGGCATAGCTCAGTATGAATTCCATATTTATATAGGAGACCCATCTGAAGAACTCACACGTGCTGCTGATGAACATGAAGCAACATTGGTAGTAATGGGATTGAAAACTGAAAACAGAAAAGGTAGCATTAGCATAGCAGGTGATTTACTACGAAACCTGGATTGCCCAGTAATAGCAGTACCTGAAGACTATCAGGAGTTTGAATTAGCCAGAATAGCCTACGGTAATGACTTTAAGGAAATAAGAGTATCTCAGGTTTTGAAAGATGTAATGGAGTTGGCTCTAAAATTTGCTGCTAAGCTCTACATCTTCCATGTAAACAGAGAAAAAGAGCCAGTACTTGTTGATAATTCTGAAAACATCTTGGAATACTACCTTGAAAACATCAAGCACGAATATGTGGCTATAAATGATGTGGATATGGAAAATGCTATTAACAGCTATGTAGATGAGCAAGAGATTGATTTACTAATCACACTTTCTAGGGATCATGGTAGAAACAAATCTGACTCTGAAGGTAAGCTTATTTACCACATAGCTGAAAACACCAAAGTACCAATGCTCATTTTATGCTAACAAGCACCCTAAACCATGTACGCTTATTTTAGACATTCTTTCGATTTTCTCAATCGAAGATTCAGCCACCTGAAACACAACTTTGTAGCCCACACCACAGCACTAAAACTTGTATTATGCATAGCAATACCTCTGTTAGTGTGGGCTATGCCTACAGCCTGGTTTCCTTTTGAAGGGTTAACCATTACCCAACACAGAACCATCTTTATATTCGCCTTTGCCGCCATCTTTTGGATTTTTGAACCAATACCAATCTATGCTACCTCTATAGTGGTAATTCTTCTGGAATTGGTGCTGTTATCTGATAGTGGTATCAGTTTCGCCTTTTTAAATAAGGAATCTGAAATGTTTGGAGTGATCTTAAACTATAAAGAGATCATTGGCACCTTCGCCTCTCCCATTATCATACTCTTTCTGGGAGGGTTCTTTCTAGCCATTGCCGCTTCAAAATACAATATGGATTCTACCATGGCCAGAACCTTCATTAAACCATTTGGCTCTAAGCCGAAATGGGTTATGCTCGGTATCATGAGTATAACAGCTGTATTTAGCATGTTTATGAGTAACACTGCTACTACTGCTATGATGCTTTCTATACTGGTACCAGTACTGGCCAGCCTGGATAAGGAAGATAAGGGAAGAGTAGGTTTTGTTCTTTGCGTTCCAATTGCAGCCAATATCGGAGGTCTGGGCACCCCGATTGGTACGCCGCCAAATGCCATTGCTATGAAATATTTAAGCAATGATATTACATTCAGCAAATGGATGGCATTAGGAGTTCCTTTTGTAATTATCATGCTCATTATTAGCTGGTTAATCATTCTTATGGTTTACCCGCCTACCACTAAAAACATAAAACTAAACATACTCCACGAAACTAAAGATAAGAGAGCCGCAAGGATCATTTACGGAACTTTCATAGTGACCGTACTGCTATGGCTCACAGACTTTTGGCATGGTATGAACTCCTACGTAATTGCTATTATTCCTATAGCCGTATTCTTGTCACTTAATATTCTCAATAAAGATGACCTAAAACATGTAAGCTGGGATGTACTTTGGCTAGTGTCTGGCGGTATCGCATTAGGCTTGGCACTAAGTGTCACAGGTCTGGCAGGCGTTATCGTAAATAGTATTCCATTCGCTCATATGCCAGTTTACCTCATCTTTGTTCTGGCCGCTGTAACAGGTCTTGTTATAGCCAACTTTATGTCTAACACAGCCACAGCTAATCTTCTAATACCGATTATAGCCGTGATTGGTGGCAGTCTAATGTCTCTGGAAAGCCTTGGTGGTGGTAAAACATTGTTAATCAGCACCACACTAGCTATTTCTTTAGGCATGTGCTTACCTATAAGTACGCCTCCAAATGCCTTGGCATACAGCACCGGCCTTATAAGCACCAAACAGTTGTCAGTAATAGGTATATCAGTAGGTATAATCGGGCTATTAGTGGCCTTTGGTCTTCTTTATTTTGATATCAACATTGGAATCTTATAATCATGAAACTAAGATTCATCATCGCTATAGCTTTAAGCTTCCTGGCTCTTAAGAGTCAGGGACAGCTTAAAGTGAACCTGGACACTACCAATCGTCATTACATTGGCATAAAAGGTTCAGGTCAGTTTTGGCTTCGTCACACTGAGCTTAATCCAGGTTCCGTGGTTAATGGTAGTGAGCAGTCTTCAGTTACAGATGTTTCTATACGCAGATTAAGGCTGAAACTATATGGTCAACTTACAGATCAGCTAGGCTTTGTTTTTCAGGTAGGTCAAAATAATCTTAACACTAACTCTAAAGAAAATGTGCTAAAGATATTGGATGCCTATGCCTTTTATCAAATAAGGCCATGGTTAAATGTTGGAGCTGGAAAAAGCGCCTGGGTTGGCCTGAGCAGATATGCAGCCCCGGGAACCTCATCACTGGTTTCATCAGACATCTTTTTCAGTGCCCTACCCGTCATCAATGTTTATGATGATATGATGCGAAGACCATCAGTTTTTTCCTACGGACAAATAGGCAATTGGGATTATCGTTTGGCTGTGGCCAAACCTTATCTGGAAACGAAAACGGTTGCTCCTATGGATGATGTAGCCACCTTCGCTTACGCCTACTCACCTTATCAAACCAGCTGGTATGTTAAATATCAGTTTCTTGATAAGGAAAAACAGAGTTCATCTTTTGCTCCACAGTTTTATATGGGTCGTAAAAACATCTTAAATGTAGGTATAGGTCAGCTCTACCAACCTAAAGCCATGTGGTATTTAAGCGAAGGTGACACCACTTTTCACTCTATCCAAATGAAAGGTATAGATGTTTTTGGGCAATTGGAGTTGAATGCTAAAATGGATATCATTTTCTATGGCAGCTACTTAAACTCGAATCTGGGTAAAAACTTTGTTAGAAATGTAGGAGCCAACAATGCCGCAAATGGTGCGGTTACAGAATCACTTTCTTTTAATGGCAAAGGAAATAGCTACCCGGCAGCTGGTACTGGTAACATTTGGATGAGCCAATTGGCCATGAATATCCATCTGGGCAATGACCGTATGATACAGCCTGGAATAAGCCATTATTATGCTGACTATGACGGTTTAAATGACGGCGTAAACAACTATGACTTCGCCATTAATTACTTCCCTAATGACCTGCACTCTAAAATAAGTCTGGGCTTTCAAAACCGACCAATTTTTGAAAATAGAGAAGGGAAAATCACGGCCATAGACAGAAAAAACCTATTCATTCTACAATATCAATTCAAGTTTTAATAAACCTGATGTAGATCATTTTTATGACGAACATAGGTCATTCAATACAATAGAAAATAAAGCGATCTTCATATCGTAAATCAAAAAGACAACGAGAGAACAAATCTCACCTTTAAAACCACAGAAAACTTAAACTAAATAATCATGAAACGTTCTAACCTCGAATCTATCTTTAAAGGCTTTAAAAATTTAGGCCTGGCTAACGCCAAAGGTGTATTATGGAATCTAACTCCTGCTGAACTAGTTTCTGAAGCTATCAAAAACAATGAAGGCGTACTTACCAGCACGGGAGCCTTAATGTGCGACACTGGTAAATTTACCGGAAGATCTCCAAAGGACAGATACATAGTAAAAGATGATATTACAGCAGATAAAGTGTGGTGGGGAAATATCAATATTCCTTTTGATTCAGATAAATTCGATAAGCTTTTTGACAAAGTAGTAAACAGTCTGGCTTACAAAAGGCTGTTTGTAAGAGATGCTTACGCTGGTGCAGATAAAGATTACCAGCTTAAAGTAAGAGTAATTGATACTCAGGCCTGGCACAATCTATTCTGCTATAACATGTTTATAAGACCTGAAAAAGAAGAACTTGTAGACTTTGAGCCTGACTTCACTATTGTAGCAGTACCAGAGTACTTTGCTAATCCTGAAGTAGACGGCACACGTGCTGAAAACTTTGCGATCATCAACTTCACCAGAAAAATTATTCTAGTGGGAGGAACAGGATATACTGGGGAATCTAAAAAAGGTATATTCAGCGTGCTCAACTTCTTACTACCTGAGCAAAAGCATGTATTATCAATGCACTGTAGTGCCAATACGGGTAAAGAAGGCGATACAGCGATTTTCTTCGGGCTATCTGGTACAGGAAAAACAACATTATCTGCAGACCCTGACAGATTCCTGATAGGTGATGATGAACACGGCTGGTCTGAAAACGGAGTGTTTAACTTCGAGGGTGGTTGCTACGCAAAAGTAATTGACCTCACCAGAGAGTCTGAACCACAAATTTTTGACGCCATTAAGTTTGGTTCATTACTGGAAAACACACGATTTATCCCAGGTACTAGCATAGTAGACTTCTCTAACAAAGAGGTAACAGAAAACACCAGGGTATCTTACCCTATAGATTATATCTCAGGTGCTTGCAAACCTTCTAAGGGCGATCATCCTGAAAATATCTTCTTCCTTACCTGTGATGCTTCAGGAGTGTTCCCTCCGGTAAGTAAGCTTACAGTGGGTCAAGCCATGTACCACTTCATTTCAGGTTACACTGCTAAAGTGGCAGGAACTGAAGCAGGTATTACAGAACCAACCAGTGTATTTAGTGCTTGTTTCGGGGCACCGTTTATGCCGCTACACCCAACAAAATATGCTGAGTTACTCGGAGAGAAAATAAAAGACCATAAAGTAAATATCTGGCTGATTAACACCGGATGGACCGGTGGTGCATACGGCACCGGACATAGAATTCCTTTGAAGTATACCAGAAGAATGATTTCTGCTGCACTAAACGGCGAGCTTGAAAATGTAGAGTATAACCAATTACCGGTATTTGGATTAAACTACCCTACAACTTGCCCAGGTGTACCAGAGGAGCTTCTTAACCCACGTAATACTTGGACCAACAAAGAAGAGTATGACGAAAAAGCTCAACTCCTAGCAGAGAAATTCACTGAAAACTTCCAAAACTATGAATCATATGCTAATGAGGAGATCATGACCGGAGCGCCAGCCGCTATGCAACAGGCCTAAAGCCGGAAAAAACAGAACAGTTGGATAAGAAAATCCCCGGAGTGAATACTCTGGGGATTTTTGTTTTTAATCTCTCCTTTAAATTGAAAAAAGTCTAACTTGAAGTTCCTATGATAACAAACAAAGTAATTTTAATATTATTGATAATAAGTATCGTAGCATGTGATACTCCTACTGAAAAGAGGGAAACTTTAATAAAAACAGAAACAAGCCCATTAAGTGATTCCACCCACTTAGAAAATAACTGCTTACCGGAAACTCTTAATAACAAGAAGAATTTAACTAAGCCAGATTCCAGTAGTTTACGAGATTTGAGCGATTCAATCATTATTCACAAGTCGGACATAAAACACCTTGAATTACTTGGTCATTATGAGAGAGATTCATTAAAGGCTATTATACAACTAGATACTTCATCCGCTCATTTACATGATGATTATGCAAATCATTTAATGCACTTTAGCACAAGCGACTGGATAAAGCAATATTATGACTTAAATTCAGAGGAAAAGTTGATCGTGATGGCTGGCGATGGCTTTGAAAATGTAGCGCATATCATCACAATCTGGCAAAATCGGAATGATTCTCTTCAACTCAAATTTATATTTCCAAAAATCTATTACATCGGCATTGGATCACTTTGGGTTGATAAAGTATATAACATATCAGATAAAGAAAA
Source organism: Fulvivirga ligni (assembly GCF_021389935.1). Lineage (NCBI taxonomy): Bacteria > Pseudomonadati > Bacteroidota > Cytophagia > Cytophagales > Fulvivirgaceae > Fulvivirga > Fulvivirga ligni. The sequence continues at coordinate 3,552,115 of NZ_CP089979.1, read as the reverse complement.
CTTGGTTATTATTAATAGTGCTGGTGGAGATGCTGGGGAGACCTGGGGTGTACTAACTGTGCTAATTTGGAATATAATAGAAAATTCAACTACGCAAATCTATGAAGATAATTGGCAGGGAGGAGATATGCTTACAGACTATGAATTTTCAGTAGATAGCCTGAACCGTCGCTTAGAAATACATCAAATCACACTAAGTTTTGAGGATACTACATCCACCTCGAATACTATCTTTTACTAACAAAAAAGGAAGCCTTTCAGCTTCCTTTTCATTTTCAATGATTTTATAATATTAAGACTTCATGTCTTTTGTTTTCACTTTATTAAGAACAGAGCCAATTAACTGTCCATTCAAGGTCCTCAAGTATTTGATTGATTCCTTATCTACCTGCTTAATAACAGATTCAGCTGAGAATACAGGCAATACCTTATCAGCAAAAGCAGCTAACTCCATGGTATCTGAATAATTATTAATAGAGGCTCCTTCCATTAAGATGTAATCGTAATCTAATTTTAGATCTTCTATCAAGAACTTAAAGTTTCTTCCTGATAAAATCTCCAATGGAGAGTCTGTGCTTGAAATACTTCCTATAATATCAATATCTCTATGGGCAGTTTTAGAAATAATAGATCTGCTGTCCTTTTCAGTCTCCTCAGAAGCCGGCTCACCACTTTTAGATGGTATCAGCTTCACATCATCAAAGTCTCCTTTCTTAAGTAATTTCTGATTGCTCTGCTTAGGCATCAGCATCTTACTCAATGAGTTATTTCTAAAGTTAGTATCTACAATAAGAACCTTTTTCTTAATAAGGCTCAAGCTATAAGCCAGACAAACAATAAGGAATGACTTACCTACTTTATCTTCTGTACTAGTAATAAGAATAGACTGTGCCTGATCGCTCTCAATTTCATACCTTACTTTTCTAATGAGGTGTTTGAAAGTGGTAAGATCGCCTGTATTGCCGTCATCACTAAATATATAACCAAGGTTAAGCTTATTATTAGTCATCTTAATCTGGTTAATTACACCAGCAAGTTCAAGCTTAGTCATTCTTTCAAACTGCGCAGGAGTTTTTACAGACAGATCCGCAAACTCAATAAATATCACTCCAAAAACACACAGCATTAATGTTGCTCCAAAGGCAAGTCCAGTTTTAAGCAAGGTTTTAGATGCCTCCGCCTCGCCAGCAGGTTGACCTCTTAAAACAGGTTTTAACCCTACTCCAGATATCAGTGACTTGCTTTTTTCTTGATTATATTTGTTAAGTGCATCTGAATATTCTTCCGCAGCTCTTTCTACAGCTTGACGCATAACTGAAATTGTACCTTCCTTATCCGCATAGTTTTTAACATCACCCTGAATGGTACCGATGGTGGCGCTTACCGTAGAGAGTTTGCTTTGCGCAATTTGCAAGTCTAATTCAGCTTGCGTCAATTGCTCCTTCAATTCAGGTAATGTGGCCCCTTCTACCTTCACAGTGGATATCTGACTTGCTTGATTATTAAGAATGTCCAACCTTGCACTCAGAGCGTCAATATTAGACTTTAGGTCAGCATCTTTAGATCCTCCATCAATGTAAGCTGATCTTAGGGTTCGAATTCTACCTCTAATTTCTGCAATCTTTGTATTGAGTTCTGCTAAACTACCTTCAGAATCTTGTTTGCTTTCCATTCTCGCAATTCTCCCTTCAAGATTACGTATGGTAAGGTTGAGAGATTGAATCTTACTAATAGTCTCTTCCCTCTGCAATTCCAAGCTTCCTTTCTGGGCTATTTTGGAAGAACTCTCTAAAGCTACATCGCCAACATTATTGGCAGCTTTATAAGCTTTTAATGCTTCAGTTTTTTCCTCGTAAACAGCCTGTTTATCGGCTAATAAAGAAGCAAAGAAATCTAGTGCTTCAGTACTTCTATCAGCACGTAGTGACTTCTCATATCTGATTAATTCATCTGTAAGAGTATTTACCACAAATGCCGAAAGTTTTGGTTTTTGAGATAAATAAGAGATGGACAAGAAGTCAGTAAACTTCACTCTACTTACATTCAAATTCTCAGCAATATCCTCAGGTGAATATTTTACTTTATCTAAAAGCTCCATAAGCTCTCTTTCATCATCATTATATGATGAAAGAATCTCCATATTTTGCTTTTTCTTTTCAAATAAAGCAATGGCCATTTGCTTTTGCTCAGCACTCATACGGATGGGCTGATCATCCTTATCTACCAATTTTCTGAATGGATCTTCAGATTGGAGGTCATGTAATATAAGGCTATAACTTATTAAGCTAAGTACCTGCTTGGAAGTAGCACGCTCTATAAGGTTAGAAAACTTAGTACCTGCATCCATAGCGTTAAAACGCTCATCAGTCAGCTTAATCCCCACATCTTGTGTATATCCAGTAGAAATATGTGCGGTGGATCTGTATTCCTTCGCAGCGTTTCTACTTAGAAAAAATGTTACAACGGCTGCAACTGACGGTACGAGTAAAATCAACCATAACCGTCTTGTTAGTAACCTTAATATGAGTACAATATCCATTTTATATTATTAAAATTCGGGCGAACTTAGTTATTGTTCCTAATTTAAAAAAATTCTATATTGATTATATTTAATACAATTTACTTTAGTATGGTAACAGTGTAAGATTTAATCTTTTCGTAACCATAACTACAATGTTTAACTATTTTGTTAACGTCACTTTAATATTGGTACAACCTCTATCAACCAGTGGGTCAACTTTAGTTATAACGCTCTTTTTTCCTACAAGTTCATCAGCTTCTATAGTTTCTTTTATCAACTGATAGGAAGCCTGATCCTCATATGAATCATTTTTAGCACTTATGTTTACTGTAACGTTTAATCCGGCGAACTGTGCAAAAAATTTCTTAAGACTGGCACGTTCCGCTTCTTTAGTAGAGTTGTTTATTAGAGGTTTATCACACACAATATAGCTATAATTTGATTCAGGATTGATTTCATCTAACATTTTTTTTGTTTCTGCTAATAAAATACTGATAGAATCCTGATTATAAGCCTCTTGTATTTTAGAATAATATATGTCTGAATAATCACCTGCTCTATTACTTGAAAAGAAGGCGACTGAATCATTTGAGATGGTCAGGTATGCATCAAATTTATTACTGTTCAATTCTTTAAGATTCACTGGCTTAGACCATACTGACCAGCTGTCATATTGCTTTTCGGCCATAAAAAGATCGGCCTCCCCCATTCCTGGGTGCCCATCGCTGGCAAAATAGAGACGTCTTTTATCTGGGGAGAGAAAAGGTGAGATTTCAAAACCGCTGGTATTAATAGTAGCTCCGAGATTCTCAGGCTTGGTCCATTTGCCATTAACTAGCTCACTTACATATAAATCTTCCTGTCCATAACCATTATTTTGAACTAGTGACAGAATCATTACATCATAAGAAGGTGCCATATAGCAGCCCATTAGATTATTTTTATCAACGCCAGGAATATCTATCGGCTCCGGCTTTATCCACTGATCTTTTACCTTTTTAGAGAACGCAATCCCATCTTTTCTGGAATATGAATTGAGCAAGTAAATGGTTTGACCATCTGCCTTAATACCAATTACGGCGTTGTTATCTTTATTATTTAAGTTTTCCAGGTCATTCTTAGCTTCTGCCCATTGGCCATTAGCTGCTCTAGTGGAAAACCATACATCTAGACCTGCGTATTCGCCCCCTACATTTTTACTATCAAAAGCTCTACTGAAATAGAGTGTTTTCCCATCTGTAGATAGTATTGGGTAAATATCCTCTGCCTTTGAGTTAATCTGAGAGGGCAGCTTCACAGGTGCTGTGAATTCTTTTACCTGGCTGTAAGTATTGCAAAACGCAAAAATCAAAAAAATCAGGCCAATTAGCTGTTTTATCATCTAATTCAAATAAAATTTAAAAATCACCAAAACTTAGGAGTAGCAGCGTACTTATTGAACAGTAAAATTCCAACGGCGAACTCATGATTTCCTTTATTGAAATCACTTAGATCATTGGTAAAGTAGTCATAAGAATAGTGAATATAATAGGTATTTTCAAAAGACAAGCCAAATAACAATGATGTTCTTATATCTTGCTCATAAGACAATCCTAAATAGATTAAGTCTCTGTATCTCAGGCGAGCCGTGGCCTGCCAGTTCATACCATAAAGATCGTTGTAAGTAATATCTGCAGAGGGTAAAAGATCAAAATTACGGTTAAGGGTTAAATTCCAGCCCAGGTTAGCCTTGTAACTACTTTCTGGCGCTGCCTCTTCTAAGGCATCACTATTCAACTCGGCACTAGTAAGATTTACAGAAGATATACCCATATAAAACTTGTCTGTGTACAAAGTAACGCCAAAGTCTACCAATATATTTTGCTGCTGCCCTGCCCCTGCATTTACCAGACTTTGATAAACTGCATCGCTGGCTTCATCTCTCACTGTAAGATCTGAATAATCTAGTTTGAAGGCTCCGTAAGCCACTCTCGTACCCATAGCCAAATTCCAGCTACTTGATAAAGGCAGGTGATATGCATAATTAAGATTAAGCTGAGTTAATTCATAGGGGCCAATTTTTTGAGATAAAACCATTCCACCCAATCCATGATGTCTCCTTGAATTTTTCTTGGCTCCTTTTTGTTGCTGGCTGGTGCGTAAAACATTATGTTTCAGTACCTCTGATGAGTTCTGTCCTAGTGCAGCATCAGCTGAAAAGAAGATAGAATTATTGGTATTGGCAAAATCATTCCATGACTGTCTGAACCCGAATTTCACATTGAGAAATGGGTCCATACCAGTAAAGGCCGGATTTTGTGCTGGCAGGTTATAGTAATACTGCGAAAAGATGTTACTCTGCTGCGCGAATAACTTCCCTGTGCCCAAACAGGCTAAAAGTACTATAACAAATAACTTTATTTTACTCATCTTAAAATTGTAACGGTACCCTGAAATCTTCTTTTTCCTTTGTCTAGATCAATAGTGTAGAAGTATGTGCCTACCGGTAGCTCGTGCCCCTTGTAAGTACCATCCCATTGGCATTCTTTGCCGCCGCAATTATAAACTTCATTACCATTTTTCTCATAAATTTTTATCTGAACTGAACTGTATTGATCCAGATGCTCAACATACCAGGTATTATTTACTGCATCTCCGTTTGGAGTGAATGCACTTACAATACCCAGATCCTTCAATGCAGTGATCTCTACATCTCGGGTCACTTCGTTACTGTCATTAAAGCCATCATTAACAGTGATATTGATACGTTTTGTTAAATAATTTGTTTCTCCAAAGAAGGTATTCTCGTATTTAATACTTCTTAAAATGTTCTCATAATTAGACCTGGTGTCCTCTCCTATAATGGACATGGTCCCTGTTTGAGCATTAAAACTAATATCTAGCTCCTGATTCTCTCCATTATAAACCAGCTTATCAACTCCTGCCTCATAATTTCCTTCAATAGTGAGCTTAGCTGATTTCATATAAACATTATCGAAATCATTAATAATCAGATTATTAGTAATGATTACCTTTCCATCTCCTTGTCTATAATAAATTGGGTCTGTCTCAATATTGGTAAGAACGGGTTTGGAGTTAGTACCTTCAGGCTCTTTGATTACGAATGTAGTAGTATTAGACCCCACATAATTAGGCTCATCAATAGTAGCAAGTACATTATAACTACCTACTTCTCTGGGCAGATTTTCGCCGCCATTGTATGTTACCAATACATTCAGACCTTCAGGACTTGTGGTGATCCCTACTTCTCTTGGCTCTCCATTATAAGTCACTGTAAGATCAGAAAAACTAATATCTGCCTCAGCCTTATTTATAGTGAGTTTTCCAGAAGTACTTCCTACATAATTTGTTTCTGCTATTGTTGCTTGCACATCATAAACTCCGGCATTAACGGGTGTCTCTGTATTTCCGTTGTAAGTTAGATCCACAGCAAGGTTACCAGGAGATGTGCTGAATACAGCCTCCCTTTCCTCACCTGTATAAGTATATTCCTGATCAGCAAGTGTAATTTGGGCTTGAGCCTTTTTGATGACCATGGTAGCAGTCTTCTCTCCTTTATAATTACTACCGTTCACAGTTACCTTCACCTCATATTCTCCAGCATCTACGGGCTTTGCTTGTTCTCCTGAATAGGTAACAGTAAATGGCAAACCAGTCGGTGAAACAGTGACGTTAACACCACGCGGATTACCGTTATAGGTATATTCAAGGTTATTAATAGTAACCGTAGCCGGAGCTTTCTCAACTTTCAATGTGCCCTCGAAGCTACCTTTATAATTGGCGTTTTGTACTGTTACCTTCACGTCATATTCGCCGGCATTAAAAGGAACTGTGGTAGAACCATTATAGGTAGCTTTGTAGCTTAATCCTGTAGGAGCAGTCACTACACTTACCGGCTTCGGATTTCCGTCAAAAACCTGATTGAGCTTTGTTACGGTTACGGAAGCATTAGCTTTTTCTATCACAAGCTCGTCTGTAACAGATCCGGAATAGTCATCACTCACAATAGAAGCATAAACGGTATAAACACCTGCATTTGTAGGTACATTGCCTGTACCATTATAAGTAATATTCACGTCCAACCCTTCTGGATCAGTGGTATAAGTCACTGCCTGTGCCTCTCCGTTATAAACTTTTTCAAGGCCGATTAAAGTAATTTGAGCCTGTGTCTTATTGATTTGGAGTACTCCTGAAGCGGAACCTTCATAATTAGCATCGGCTATTTCAGCCATAACATTATAGGTACCGACCTCCACGGGTAATTGTGTAGATCCGTTGTAGGTTAGATTGGCTGACAAGCCAGATGGATCTGTAGTGTAACCAGCTTGCTTGGACGTGCCATCATAGTATTGAATAAGATTCGTCAAGGTAATATCGGCCTCTCCCTTATTAATCGTGAGATTAGCAGTTTTATCTCCCTGGTAATTATTATCATTAATGGTTACATGCACTGAATATACACCCACATTTATCGGAGCACTAGTATTACCATCATAAGTAACGCTATAAGACAAATCAGCTGGAGTAGGTGTTACATTTACTTCTCTTGGCAGGCCATTATATGTTTGATTTTTATTTCCTATGGCTATGGAGGCATTGGCCTTTTCTATAGTAAAATTATCAGAAGCTGTGCCTTGATAATTATCATCCACTACAGTGGCTTCCACAGTGTAGACTCCAGCATTAGTTGGAGCTTGAGCCTGGCCGTTATATGTAAGTGTAACATTAAGACCTGAAGGATTTGTGGATACATCTACTGATTGAGGGCTGCCATTGAATGTAGTGTTAAGATCTGAGAATATAATACTGGCATTACCCTTACTTACTGTAATGGTAAAAGTTTGTTCTATATCATCATTTATATCACTACCATGCAATGTTATTTCAAACTCTCCAGTCTCAGTAGGCACGCCAGAAATTACAGCGCTTCCTGCACCATTATCTGTAAAAGAAAGGCCATTCGGCAAATCTCCTGAAAGATCAATATCTGCAAATAGCCAAAATAATCCCTCGGTAGTAATATTATATGTATACTCCTCTCCTATAGCAGCTTCCGTTACTGGAGTGCTGGTAAAGCTGGCACCTTGTGTCATGCTAAATGCACACAGACTAAGTACAACAGATAGCAAACCTGCTTTAATAGAAAATAGATATATGTGTTTCATCTCAAGTTTAGGTAAAGAGGGCAATGCATGTATAACATCCATCTCATATAAAAGTTATTCCACCTCTTCGGCCTACTCACCTTTTAAAATATTAACTACTCCTTTATACTGTCTCTTACCATTGTTAAGATCTATGGTATATAAATAAGGACCTGCGGGTAATTCCTTACCTTCATAAGTACCATCCCAGGCGCAATCCTGTGAGTTACATTCATATACCACCTGGGCTTCCTGATTGTAGACAGAGATATTGATATCTGTATAATACTGTAGATTATCAAAGTCCCACTGATCATTATTACCATCACCATTAGGTGTAAAAGCACTGAATATTACCAGGTCTGGAAAAACCTCTGAAATGATAATACTCAAGGTGGTCACATCACTATTCAGTTCACCATCATTCACCGTTACATCAATAGCCTTCTCATTAAATTCTACCTCACCTAATATGCTATTACTATATTCTACCTTAGCAATGGCCTTTTCATATACGTTATTGTTATCTATTCCTGTAATTGATAACGTACCACTGGCAGCATCAAAACTTGTTTCAAGGTTAGGAAACTGAACTAAGTCAAGCTTGAGAAAATCTTCACCTTGAACATAATTGGTGGTAATTTGAATTTTCGCTGATGCCATCTGATTATTATCAATATCGAAGATTGACACCTGTGTAGTATCACTTAATGGTAGAGGATCCCCCTGGCTAAATGAAAGTTGAGGTTTGCCAAATTCAACGGTCGGTTTATCATTGATAGGGAGTACTGCAATGCTTGCCACACCATTAGATAAAGCATTAGTTAGTCCATCAGAAGCGTTCCACTGAAAACTATCATTGCCATTGAAATTAGTTTCCGGAGCGTACTTTAACCCCTCGCTTGTTCCAGTAAGGTAAATTTCATCACCGGCATTAACATTAGCATCATTAAAAGTAAGTCTACCATGACCTGGTAATGATTTGATAATTACTGACGCTAATTCATCATCATCCGCATCAGTAAATTGATTTTCAAATAATGAACGTGGTAATGAAAGTGTTACATCTTCCTCTATAGAAGTAGTAATTGGGCTCAGAATAGGCGCATTATTGAAGTTTAATAAAAAGCTCTGAGTGGCAGTTTCATTCGTAGCGTCAGTTACTTGTAATTCTACTTCATTGTCACCATCAATTCCCGAGGCTGGCACTGTACCAGTGATAGCGGCCTGATTCTCACCTGTGATCTCAAATGTTAGCCATGAAGGAAGTGTAACCGATGCTATAGTTAAAACATCATTAGGATCAGGATCGGCCACAGTGATATTGTAAGTATAAACTTCTCCTGCTATGACCGTAGTTTCTGGTGTGCTCGTAAACTCCGGAGCATCTGAAACAGGAGTCACTGTAAGTTCAAATTGTCTTATGACATAATTCTTCACCTCTGCTCCATCATCCCTTACAGTGACAATAATATTGGCTAAACCAAATGCGTCAGCTTCAGGACTTAATATGATCTGTCCTTCTGTAGCAGGGCTGGTATAATTAATCGTAAAATCATTAACCAGAGCCTCATTATCTGAGGTCACTTCAACACTTAAGTTTTGATTTTCACCATCACCTGCCGTAATTCCGCTAAGGTTAATCACTAACTGCTCTGTATCTTCCAAAATGGCTTCCGGTGTTGGAATGATATCAAGAGTTGGTGGTTGGTTCTCAAATTTCACTGTAAGATCGAAATTCTGTTCACTTTGATCTCCTTGATTATCCGTAACTACCAGCTGAATATTGTAAACTATATTATTATCCTCAGTATCTACTGGGTGGGTTCCGCTCAAGGTTGCAGTACCATTACCGTTATCTGTAAGCGATAACCATGATGGTGGTGATACAATATCAATAGTTCGTGAATCACCAGCATCAACATCTGCTGTCACAATATTATATGTATAGGCTACACTTTGTCTTGCAGTAATGATAGGCTCCGAAGTAAATAGTGGCACATCGTTCACATTACTTACTACGATATTAAATGACTGAGTATCTGAGCTACCCAATGCATCCTGAACTTTCAGAACTATACTATAAGATCCTACCTGATCATTATTCGGTGTGCCGGTTAGCTGCGCATTGCCATCACCATTATCAATCAGTTCTAACCATGCAGGTAAAGCGGATAGAGAAGTTATTGTCCTGGTATCACCAGCATCAGGATCGGTGGTTTTAATATTATAAATATAGACAACATCCTCATCTACCGTTGTTACCGGAGTGCTACTGAAAGATGGCTGATCATTAGAGTTATCCACGTTAATTACAAAGTTTTGATTGGTAGCAGCTCCAGCGCCATCGGTTACAGTAAGAACTACCTCATTGGCTCCGAAATTAGAATTGGAAGGAGTACCTGTTAAAGTGGCAGTACCATCACCATTGTCGGTTAATGTTAACCATGAGGGTAATGTTGTACCAGTTATCGACCTACTATCTCCGGCATCCACATCAGAGGTCAAAATATTATAAACATAATTAGCATCCTGAATAGCACCGGTTATTGGTGTACTACTGAAGATAGGTGCATCATTGATATTTTTCACCTCTATATCAAAATTCTGGTTCGCCGTAGCTCCCTGCACATCTTCCACTTGCAACACGATGCTATAGCTACCTACTTGTGAGTTATTAGGCACGCCAGATAACACAGCAGTACCATCACCGTTGTCTGTGAGTGATAACCATGAAGGCTTTGATAGAGAAACAATCGAACGAGTATCCCCTTCATCCGGGTCAGTGGTGGCTATTTCGTAAGTATATTGAGAATCTTCATCTACTGATAAAGTAGGTGTGCTACTAAACTGAGGAGCATCGTTGCTATTATCAACATTTATGGTAAAGATCTGATCTACGGCTGCACCAGCAGCATCTTCTACATTTAGAGTAACCTGATAAGCACCTAAATCGCCACTTCCAGGCGTTCCTGATAGTACGGCAGTTCCATTACCATTATCAGTAAAAGACAACCAGAAAGGCTTGCTTACTACTGTTATTGTTCTTGAATCACCTTGATCTGGGTCGGCAGTGGTAATATTATAAACGTATTCTTGATTTTGAATAGCAAAAGTCACCGCTGGACTGCTGAAGTAAGGCGCATCATTCACATTAGAAACCACGATGGTAAAACTCTGATTTACGTTAGCACCTAAAGCATCACGAACATTAAGAACCACAGTATGACTACCTACATGAGTGTTTAAAGGTGTTCCTGTTAAAATCGCTGTACCATCACCATTATCTGTAAGCGTAAGCCATGAGGGTTTACTTAGAGAGGTGATACTTCTGGTATCTCCATTATCAGGATCCGAAGTAGTGATATTATAAGTATAGACATCATCTTCTATAGCTGAGGTAACAGCCATACTACTGAAAGACGGAGCATCATTGGCATTATCGACATTAATCACAAAATTCTGCTGAATAGCGGCTCCTGCCTGATCGGTCACAACCAACTGAACTGGATTCGCACCAATATTTAAATTGGTAGGCACACCTGTAAGCGTCGCGGTTCCATTGCCGTTATCAGTTAAGGTAAGCCATGAAGGCAAAGTATTAGCTGTAATATCTCTGGAATCACCCAAGTCTGGATCGGACGTATTGATATTATAGGTGTAAGTAGCTCCTTGGATAGCCCCCGTGATAGGTGTACTAGTAAACACTGGAGGATCATTGGTATTAGATACTGTAATGGTAAAGTTCTGATTTACACTTAAACCCTGTGCATCTTCTATATTAAGTACTACGTTGCCGGTACCCACATTACTATTTGTTGGTGTCCCTGTTAAAGTAGCAGTACCATTTCCATTATCTGTTAATGTTAACCAGGCTGGTATTGTTAAGCCTCGTATCTCCAATATATCACCAGCATCAGGGTCATTGGTAATAATATTGTAAGTATAAACTACATCCTCAACAGCTGTTAAAACAGGGGTGCTTGTAAATGCAGGTGGATCATTAGAATTATCTACATTGATTTCAAAATTCTGATAGGTTTTTGCTCCAGACTGGTCTCTTACTTCTATTTGCACCACATTGGCTCCTAAATTCAGGTTAGTTGGAGTTCCTGAGAGTACTGCTGTTCCATTTCCATTATCGGTAAAACTCAACCAATCAGGTTTAATGATGGCAGTAAGCACTCTTGAATCACCGATATCAGGATCTGAGGTGGTGATATTGTAAGTATAACTTATGTTCTGAATAGCACTAGTGATAGGTGCGCTGGTGAATACAGGAGCATCATTAGTGTTAGCTACTGAAATAGTAAAGTTCTGATTTACATTAGCACCAATAGCATCTTTAGCATTTAGCACCACGGTATTATTACCAACATTACTGTTCAACGGCTTACCGGTTAAAACTGCGGTTCCATTACCATTATCAGTTAAAGTGAGCCATCCTGGTAGAGATAGTGCTGTAATTGTAATCTCATCACCGGCATCAGGGTCATTAACCGTAATATTATAGGTGTATTGAATATCTTCAATAGCACTAGTCACTGGTGTGCTGGTAAATGCGGGTGGATCATTGGCATTATCTACAGTAATCGTGAATGGCTGGTTAACTACTGAACCTGCAGCATCTCTTACTCTGATATTCACATTATGCGTTCCAAAATCAGCATTATCCGGTGTGCCTTTTAATACCGCAGAACCATTTCCGTTGTCGGTTAAAGTTAACCATGAAGGCTTGGTGGTAGCCGTTATTGTTCTGGTATCGCCAACATCCTGATCTGTAGTAGTAATGTTGTATACATATTCAGAACCCTGAATGGCCACGGTTACCGGTGTACTTGAAAATGCTGGAGGATCATTTGTATTTCTAACTGTGATTGTGAAGTTCTGATTCACAGCTGCTCCCTCTGCATCCGCCACATTAAGAACCACACTATTTTGTCCTACATTATCATTAGTAGGTGTTCCTGTTAACACTGCGGTGCCGTTACCATTATCGGTTAAGGTTAACCATGAAGGTTTCGCTAGTGCAGTAATGGTAAGCACATCACCGGCGTCAGAATCTGAAGTCTGAATATTATAGGTGTAAGTAGCGTCTTCATTTACGATCAGTACCGGTGATGAATCAAATTTCGGAGCGCTGTTGGCATTATTTACGGCTATAGTAAATGATTGACTGGTGGAAGCTCCCAGGTTATCTGTTACTCTCAAAGTGACATCATTATCTCCCGTGTCATCGTTAGATGGCACACCAGTTAGTGTAGCAGTACCGTTTCCATTATCAGTAAGTGTTAGCCAAATAGGCTTTTGCGTAGCCGTTATAGTTCTAGTATCGCCAGCATCTTCGTCTGATGTGGTAACGTTGTAAGTATAAGTAACACCCTCGGTCGCTTCCACTATGGGAATAGAAGTAAACTCAGGGGTATCATTGGAATTAGATATACTTATAGAAAATATTTGAGTTTCAGTATTTCCATGATTATCAGTTATTTGAATAGCCACTACGTCAGTACCGACATCGCTATTAGAAGGCGTTCCTGTAAGAACTCCTTGACCTCCCCCATTATCTGTAAATGAAAGCCAGTCTGGAATAGCTACACTTTGAAAACTGATAATATCACCAGCATCGGGGTCACTTGTAGTTATGGCGTAAGTGTAGAGTTGCCCCTGAGCAGCAGCTGTTACTGGTGTGCTCGTGAAAATAGGATCATCTTGAACTGCGGATACATTCACTTGAAAAGACTCATTCTTAAATAAACCTCCGGTGTCAGTAGCTCTAACCGTAATATTTGATGTACCATTCTTATTTTCTGCATAATCCAAGGTCAAGATTCCTGCAGAGATATTCACACTGGAGAACAATCCTGGATTACTGTTTCCTATAATGGAATACGTTAGTTCCGAATCATCATCTTCCAAATCATCAAAGCTATTATTCAAATTTACTGTTGAGTTGGCAGCATCCTCCGCAACGTTCACATTACTTATGGCAGTGCTGGTTGGTGCTCCGTTAATGACTAATGTTGCTGTCTCTGTACCTTCGTAGTTGGTGGCGTTCACTGTCACTTCTACAGCATAACTTCCCTGATTTACGGGTAATGTACTACCTCCATCATAAGTCACCGAAGTGGTAAGACCTGAAGGTGTAGTGGTTACAGTCACCGACTTGGCTGTTCCGTTATAGTTCTGAGATAGATTACTAATGTTAATACCTGCAGTAGCCTTATTAATAACAAGGGTATTAGTGGCACTGCCTTCATAATTCGTTTCGTTGATATTGGATACCACTGCATATGTGCCCGCATTCACAGGTAAGGTGGAAGAGCCGTTATAGGTAGTATTTACAGTGAGGCCCGATGGACTTGTAGTAATAGTTGCTCCTTGCCCTGCTCCTGTATATGTTTTCGTTAGATCTGATAATGATATTGTAGCAGTTGCTTTATTAATAACGAATGTTCCTGAGGTATTTCCAAAGTAGTTATCATCTACAATATTCGCTATTACAGTATAAGATCCCGCATTAGTAGGCTCAGTAGTAGCACCGTTATAAGTAAATGCTACAGATAATCCAGCAGGAGTAGTGGTGGCAGTTACTCCTTGAGGAGCGCCGTTATAAGTTTTACTTAAATTAGATAGGGCTATGGTAGCTGAAGCTTTTGAAATGACTAAAGTACCGGATGTATTCCCTTCATAATTAGCATCATTGATTGTGGCCACTACAGCATAACTACCTGCATCTGTTGGTTCTGTGCTGCTAGCATCATAAGTTACGTCTACTGTTAGAGAGGCTGGTGAAGTGGTCACCGTAGCGCCCTGAGGTGAACCGGTATATGTTTTAGTAAGATCACTTAAGGTTACTGTAGCGGTGGCTTTGGATATTTCCAGTGTACCAGAAGCGCTTCCTTCATAATTAAGATCATTAATGGTAGCTTCTACAGCATACATTCCTGCATCTGTTGGTATCGTACTGCTACCGTTATATGTGACGTCCACCGATAAGGAACCTGGTGAGGTCACTACCGTTGCTCCTTGCGGTGAACCATTGTAGGTCTTTGTTAAACTACTTAACGTAACAGTACCTGTAGCCTTGGCTATTTCCAAGGTTCCCGAGGCACTCTCTACGTAATTGGGATCATTAACCGTAGCCTCTACAGCATAAGTGCCAGCATCAGTGGGCACTGTACTGCTACCATCATAAGTTACATCTACTGATAAACCTCCCGGAGCCGTAACCACAGTTGCTCCCTGGGGTGACCCAGTATATGTTTTCGATAAATCACTAAGCGTTACAGTTGCCGATGCTTTACTAACCTCAAGTGCCACCACCTGGTCATCTTGCTGGGAATTATCTGAGACCAGCTGCACTCTTAGCGTAAAATTGAATGTTCCACTATTGCCAGGAGATCCGGATAATAAAGCAGTACCATCACCATTATCCACCAGTGAAATACCCAAAGGCAAAGTGCCAGAGGCCAGTATCACCTCCCTGGTTTCCCCCACCGGACCAGAGGTAGTAATATTGTAGGAGTAAGCGGAATTATAGGTACCGGTAGTTACCGGAGTACTAGTGAATTGTATTACTTGTGCCTGTGCATTAAAAACCAATGTACAGAAAATTGCACCAAGCAGTATTGTCCTTAATATATATTTAAAACCAACCAAAATAGATATGTGTAGTTAAGCCGAATAACAAATTTAAGAGAAAATATTACACGTTTCGAATATAATTTTATAAAAGATACCGTAATGGCCAACAAAAAGTTTTGATATGTAATTCTATGTCGTTTTTTTGTGAAGCTTTTACCACTAACAAGAATCAATGAAGGAAGTTATAGAGATTTTATTTTGGATAGGTTTGTTTATCATTTTCTATTCCTATCTGGGATATGGCATTTTACTTTTTATTCTAGTAAAGCTCAAAAGAGCCTTTGGTAAAGCAGAAGAGGAACTTCCAACTGACTTTCTTCCTCAGATTACCCATGTGATTGCCGCATACAATGAGGAAGATTTTATTAGAGAGAAGATAAGTAATTCCCTCAACCTTGATTATCCGAAGGACAAACTACAGGTAATCATTGTTACAGATGGCTCTAATGATAAAACGATGGATATTATTAAAGAATATCCTGAAATAGAGCATTACCACGAAGATAGCCGTAATGGAAAGATTGCTGCAGTAAACAGGATGATCCCTTACATCAAATCATCTATAACCGTATTTTCAGATGCCAATACCCTGCTTAATGACGAAGCTTATAAAAACATAGTGCGTCATTTCTCAGCGGAAAAGGTAGGCCTGGTGGCTGGTGAAAAGAGGGTAATGTCTAAAGATAAGGACGGAGCCGCTGCTTCAGGTGAAGGTTTCTATTGGAAATACGAGTCTAAACTGAAGAAATGGGACTCTGAATTACACTCGGTTGTAGGCGCCGCTGGCGAATTGTTTGCGATAAGAACAGAATTATTCAAGCCTGTAGACACCAACATAGTAATTGAAGACTTTTACATATCATTATCCCTGGCCATGCAAGGCTATAAAGTAGTCTATGAACCCGATGCCTACGCAATGGAATCAGGCTCTGCATCTGTGGGCGAAGAGCTGAAAAGAAAAATAAGAATTGCAGCAGGCGGTATTCAAGCCATTGTAAAACTTAAAGGCCTTTTAAACTTCTTTAAATATGGAGTTTTGAGCTTTCAATACATCTCTCACAGGGTGTTAAGATGGACATTAGCTCCTTTATGCTTATTATTGGTGCTTTTCACCAACATTTATCTGGCCTATTTACAAATACCTTTGTATGAGTTGATATTGATTTGCCAGGTGGCTTTTTATCTATTTTCAATTATTGGATGGTTGCTACAGAACAACAATCTCAAAATCAAGATTTTCTTTATTCCCTATTATTTCAGTATGATGAACTATGCTGTATTTAGAGGCTTTTTCAGATACGTGAAAGGCTCTCAGTCCGCCGTTTGGGAAAAAGCAAAAAGAGCGACTTAATTACAAATTCTTTTCACAACAGCGGCTTCCTTCATAGCCGCTGTAACTAGGAATAGAATGAAAACCATTCGATTGATAAAACTGAATCGCTTCAGGCTGCATGATTCCCGTTTCCAGTACACAGCGAGTATAGCCCAGCTCCACCATCCACTTTTCTAATTCAGAAAGCAGCATTTTGGCTGCCCCTTTCCTTCTATGTTTCGGATGGATAAACATCCTCTTCAGCTCTGCTGCACCATCTGCATAGTTACTCATGGTTACGCAGCCGACAGGTTCATTTTCATCATAAGCCAAAACCACATGATCAAAGCGATATTTACTATTGATTTTCACAAAAAGTGAAGGCTCTACTTGATAACGCACCGCCAGATCTTCATTTAAAAGGTGTGTTAGCAATAGAAAATCCGGATGATCCTGGCTGGTTCGTACTAGACTAATCATAACAAGTTATTTGTAGAACAGCCGCAATATTAAAAAGACAAATCAGTTTTGATATCAAATAATTTATCTTTTTAGAATAACTTTAAAGCTCCAATTACGTCCTGACCATGTCCAAAAACCTGACCTTTCTGATAGGCTTTTCAATGGCCTTTTTTTGTTGTAAAAGCAATGAAGATGAGCCTGTTTACAGCTCCGAAAATCTGATCATTCATCAACTTTCAGATCATGTTTATGAACATATTACCTATTTAAATACTGATGACTTTGGCAAAGTAGAATGTAATGGCATGATCGTGATTGACGGCAATGAAGCCCTGGTATTTGACACACCCAGCGACTCGATTACCTCGGAAGAACTGGTGCACTGGATTCAGCATAATGAAAAAGCAAAGATCAATGCCGTGATCCCTACCCATTTTCATATTGATTGCCTCGGCGGACTGGATGTGTTTCACAAATACGGCATACCCTCTTATGCCAATGAGTTAACTATAACCAATTCACAGATAGAACATTATGGAAGACCACAATTTGGTTTTGATGGCGATAAGGACTTTACTGCTGGCTCACAAACCGTAGAGGTAAAATTCATGGGTGAAGGTCATACTTCAGACAATGTGATTGTTTATGTGCCCGATGATCAGGTGATGTTTGGAGGATGCCTTTTGAAATGTGACGGTGCCGGAAAAGGTAATCTGGGAGATGCTAATATAAATGCCTGGCCACAAACCATGCAGAACATTGAAGCGGCCTATCCAGATGTAAAAACAGTAATACCGGGCCATGGAAAGGTTGGAGGGAAAGAATTATTTACTTACACAGAAAAGCTATTTACCAAAGAGTGAACGAGGAACTAAGAGAGCATTACGAGCAGCTATACAAGAAATCAATACAAACCATTCAATCAGAAGTATGCACGACGGATCCTCTTATTAATGATCCCGCTGATGATCGCTGTGGACTGACCTTATTGGCCAGACCACCCCATGGGATTAAAGAAAATATCCAAGGCTTTCTTCAACAACTGAAGTCAGTGGAACCTCATCATTATTACTATAGAAATTCAGACATTCACATCACCGTAATGTCCATTATTTCGGCTTATTCTGGGTTTCAACTCAATCAGGCTCATGTTCCTGATTATATTGAGAAGGTGGTAGAAGCCCTATCATCCATCAAGCCATTCAAAGTCCATTATAAAGGAATTACCGCATCACCATCATCAATCATGATCTGCGGCTACCCGGAAGATAGCACTTTAAACCAAATTCGAACCAATCTGAGAGAAGTATTCAAAAACTCTGACCTGGAAGAGTCCATAGACAAGCGCTATACGATCAAGACCGCCCACTCAACCGTAGTTCGATTTCAGCAGCCATTAAATCAAAAAGAGAAGTACTTAAGGCTTTTAGATGAATACCATCATTTTGATTTCGGAAGCTTTGAAGTGAAGACCTTAGAACTGGTGTTTAACGACTGGTATCAGAAGACTGAGAAAGTAGATTTGCTGAAGGCTTTTGAGCTTCCTTTGGATTGAAGCTAGCATACTTATAATCCTCCTACCCCACTAGCCATCTCGAGATCTAACATTTGTTTCAACGCACCAAGAAGAATGATATATCATTGGTTCGAAAGGATGCATCAATCTATTCTTTTGGCTTAGACTTTTCAAACACCAGTTAATTTGGATTATCTAGTTTTTATATTCCATTTGCAGAGGTACCTTACTTTTTTGCAATCGATCAAAAAAGTAACAAAAAAAAATTTCTTGCTGCAAGGTCTTCCGATAACTGGAGCATTTCATAGACCTTCACTACCACTAAGGACTTGAGAAAAGCCTATTTTTCAATATTATTTCACCGCACGACTGGACAGCAAGATTTACTCATCTGTGCGCAGAAGAGATCTTTATATTTTCACAACCACCTCTAATCCTTGTTTTTAACGAGGATTTGTAGAGCCCAGCATTTGTAATGCGATTATTGCTAGGTATTCATTTCATACTCACGGTTCCATTACTTTTTTTCAGTCGAAGTCTTTCTCGCAGCAAGATTTACTACATTAACCGAGTCACCCTGAGCCCCGTCGAAGGGTAGACGATCGGGATTGCATCCATATTTCCAGGCAGTCGCGTCGAGGTGAACACTTATTTCAAACGTACAAATCAAAATGACAGTTAACTGATGTATAAGTCTACTTCATAGATCACTACCATTCGAAAAAACATTGAGAATAAACTTATAAGAATTTGATTATTAACACCTCATCCCCGCCCCTTCTCCTACCAGGAGAAGGGAGTAACAGACCTCTCCTTTCAGGAAAGGTTCGCCCCTTACGATGTCGCATTCACACTTCTTTATTTATAATGTAAACTACTATTTTAGCTTTAGGTAAATTACATATCACTACAAGTTAAAAGCTAATCCAATGCCAGCAACCCAGACCGTAGATCAATTCCTGCAAGAACTTGAGCATCCCATGAAAGATTTAATTCTGGACATAAGGAATTTCATCAAAGACTCTGATAATCAATTAGATGAACACATTAAATGGAATGCACCCAGCTTCTGCCTTCAGGATACTGATATCATTACCATGAAGCTTTTCCCTCCCAAACGCATACAGGTCATATTTCATCGTGGGGCCAAAGTCAAAGCCCAACCAGAAAACAAACTCATCAATGATGAAAGCGGCATTTTGAAATGGGCAACTAACGACAGAGCCATTGCCACCTTCAACAATCAGAGTGAATTTGATGATCAAAAAGCTGCCTTCGCTCACATCATTGCTCAATGGATTAAAGTGGCTGTTTGATAATACAATGTAATCATTACCTACTTAACACTCATCCGGTCATCTCGGCGAAGGAGAGATCTATTCATTTAACCGCTACCTTCCGGACAGGTACCATCTAATTCATAGATTTTTCACTATCGTTCAAAATGACAGTCTGTGCTATAGAAAATAGCGTAGAAACCTCATCCCCGACCCTTCTCCTATCAGGAGAAGGGAGTAAAGCCTTCTCCTATCAGGAGAAGGGAGCAAAAGCCCTCTCCTTGAGGAGAGGGTTGGGTGAGGTGAATAAACACCCTCCTCTCATTACACATCTTTCAATGAAAAATCGTAATTTAAGTAAGCTACTTAATCAAAATTTATCGCCTCATGAAAAAATTGCTACTACTCTTCTTCGGATTTACACTCATAATGAGCTGCTCACCTAAAAAAGAATCAAACCCTGATAAAGACATGGACACCACCGCTGTAGCAACTGACTCAGATAAAAAGTGGTGGAAAGAAGGCATTGTATATCAAATTTATCCCAGAAGCTTTAAGGATACAGATGGTGATGGTGTGGGTGATCTGAAGGGTATTATTCAAAAGCTTGACTATATTAAAAGCTTAGGAGTAGACATGGTGTGGCTGAACCCTATTTATGCTTCGCCTAATGATGACAATGGCTATGACATCAGTGATTATCGCGCCATAATGAATGAGTTCGGCACCATGGCCGATTTTGATACCATGCTGCAGGGCATGCATGACAGAGATATAAAGCTGGTCATGGACCTGGTGGTCAATCACAGTAGTGATGAACATGAGTGGTTCAAACAGTCAAGAAGTTCGAGAGACAATCCTTACAGAGACTATTACCACTGGTGGCCCGCAGAAAAGGGAACTCCCACCCCACGCTGGAGCTTTTTTGATGTGAATAGCGATGCCTGGCTCTACGATTCATTAACGGAAGCCTATTACCTGCATTATTTCTCCAGAAAACAACCTGATCTGAACTGGGAAAATCCGAAAGTCCGCAATGAGGTCTATGACATTATGAAGTTCTGGCTAGACAAAGGAATAGATGGCTTCAGGTTGGATGCTTTTCAATTTGCCTCTAAAGACACTTTGTTTCCTGAGTTTCCGAAAGGATATGAGAAAGATATCATTAAATACTACGGCATGGGGCCGCACCTACATGAATATTTGCAGGAGATGAACAAGGAAGTGATTAGCAAATACGATATTATGACAGTGGCTGAAGGGGCTGGTTCTACCTTTCAAGATGCCATTGACCTGGTGGCTCCCGATCGCCATGAACTGAATATGGTTTATCATTTTGAAGGCATGGATGTTGGCAACAGCCTGGATGGCTATGATCTGAAAGACTTCAAAAAAGTTTACACCAGTTGGGACAGCGTTTTACAGAACAATGGATGGAATTCTATTTTCCTGGCCAATCATGATGTGCCACGTATGGTCAGCAAGTTTGGTAATGACAGTCCGGAGTTTAGAGCGGCCTCTTCTAAAATGCTCACCACCTTCATCATGTCTATGAGAGGTACGCCTTATTACTATTATGGTGATGAACTCGGCATGACCAACATTGATTTTAATGACATTAAACAGTATAAAGACATCAGCGCCATCAACAGCTATGCTGCTGCCAAAGAAAGAGGTGATGATATGAATATGTTTATGAAAAAACTCAATTTTCTGTCCCGCGACAATGCCAGAACTCCCATGCAATGGAATGCATCAGAAAACGCAGGATTCACTAGAGGAACACCATGGCTTGCCGTAAACCCTAACTATACCACCATCAACGTAGACGCAGAAGATAAGGACCCCAATAGCTGTTTAAACTACTTCAGAAAAATGACCCAACTCAGAAAGTCAAACCCCATCCTCATCTATGGTGATTATAAACTATTGTACCCTGACAACGAGCAAGTCTATGCTTACGAAAGATCGTTAGATGGTGAAGCGGTTCTGGTGCTGCTCAATTTCTCCGACCAGGGAGCAACACTGAACCTACCTTATGAGATTGATGCTCAAAACATTATGATCAATAATATGGCAGATTTGAATTTAAGCGGAAATGAATTGACATTAGAGCCGTATCAGGCGGTTATTGTACGCAAGTGATTAAACCCATTCCCCGGCCCTTCTCGCAAGTAGAGAAGGGTCTTAATTCTCCACGTAAAAAGATATTATTGTAACACCCAAATGAGGTCAAACGTGTAATGATGCCTCTTTTAGTGCTTCAATATCCAATTTCTTCATTTTAGAAAGAGCAAGTAAGGCCGCCTGGGCTCTCGCCGGATCTGAGTGTGAAAGGAAATCTGACATATCCTTGTAATTCACTTGCCAGGTGACCCCAAACTTATCAACCAGCCAACCGCATTGATGTGTTACCGGGTCACTACTTTCAGAAAGACGAGTCCAATAATAGTCTATTTCCTCCTGATTATCACAGTTAATCATAAACGAAACCGCTTTATTAAATGGAATATTCGGGTTGGAATTTATGGCTACGAAGTGATAACCTAATAAATAAAAATCCACTGAAAGAACATCTCCCTCTTTCCATCCTGATTCCTCAAAGCCTTTCGAATAATGAGAGATTTTTTCTATGCTGGAATCTTTAAATATGGAAGTATAAAAGCCTGCTGCTTCCGTAGCGTTTCCATTAAACCAAAGACATGTTGATATTTTATTCAGGGTGGCCATCTTTTCTTTATTTCAAAAATGGTGATAAAATAAATTTATATCAACCATGAATCCCGTCACTTTGAAGGGGGTAATGCGAAGAATATCACCTCATCCCCGGCCCTTCTCCTCAAGGAGAAGGGAGTAAAGCCCTCTCCTTGAGGAGAAGGTGGGTGAGGTGACAATAAGATTTAAAACGAGCAAGTGTGTATATCGCCTGCAGAAACCAGTCATCTCAACGCAGAAGAGATCTATTCACTTTGTGGCTTACTCACAGCGGGCATGAATCTAATTCATAGATTTTTCACTATCGTTCAAAATGACAATGGAATAGATAGTTAAAGAATCACCTCATCCCCAGCCCTTCTCCTCAAGGAGAAGGGAATAAGAGCCCTCTCCTTGAGGAGAGGGTTGGGTGAGGTGACACAATTAGGTTTGCAACGCCCCTACCTCCTAAAATTCACCCCCTGAAAAAAATATTTCTATTTTTGTGTGATTTATCTCCACCCTCATAAACTAATCAGGTGTAATTGATCAATTAGAATGCGCAGTAAAGACGAGTTTGTACGATTGATAAAGGAAAATGAGGGGATCATATTCAAAATTTCCAGGGTATACGCTTCTGATGAGGACGATCAAAAGGATCTGTATCAGGAAATTGTATATCAACTATGGAAGTCATTTGAATCATTTAGGGAAGAATCTAAAGTATCCACCTGGATGTATCGAGTGGCCTTGAACACCTCCATTTCCCATCTCAACCGGAGAAATAGAAAAGAAAAACATCATGTACCCATAGACCTGGACTTGCATATAGTGTATGATGAAAAAGACACTGTAATGGAAGAAAGGGTGAACATGCTCTATGCCCAAATAAAGCAGTTGAGCGTGGTTGAAAAAGGTATTATTCTACTTTTTCTGGAAGGTAAAAACTATGATGAGATCGCTGCTATTACCGGTTTTACCAGTAGTAACGTAGGTACTCGTCTTTCAAGAATTAAACAAAAATTAAAGTCCCAGATTAAAAACAGCTAGCCATGGAACTTGAAGAAATGAAAGCACTTTGGGGACAGATGAGCCTCGAGTTAGAAAATCAAAAAAAACTCACCAATCAAATGATTCTTGATATGACAAAGGAGAAATATAAAAACAGGTTTAGAACCATCAATAAATATGAAACTATTGCATCGGTAATCACCTTTAGCATAGCCATTTACGTTGTAGCCAACTTCCAGCAGCTGGATAATTGGTACCTGGCCACCAGCGGTCTTATTACCATTGCCTACCTGACCATATTACCCACCATGGTATTACTGTCACTGCGAGACATCCGTAGCGTAGAAATCGGTAAGAGCAATTATAAAGACACCATTTTCAACTTCACTAAGGCCAGAAAAAGAGTACTTGGCATACAAAAAGCAGGTGTTTACATGAACTGGTTCTTTATGATGCCGATAATTTTAGTGTCCAGCAAGTTACTTAGCAATAAAGACCTTATGGAGATTAGTTTAAAAGTATGGTGGTGTATCCCAATATTTTTAGTGGCTCTGATAATATTTTCGAAATGGGGTTATAATCATTATGTAAAAATCACTTCCTCTGCGGAGAATATTTTGAAAGAATTAGAAGGTTAAACTATTCTAATATTGATTATAACTTCTAGATTTGAATTTCGGCATTAATTTCTATTAACCTCTATAATGAATAAAGCAACTTATTTCCTCGGACTAACATTCATAACCGTACTCCTTTCAACATCTTGTTTAAAAGCGCAGAAAAATTATATTCCTGGGAGCATAGTGTTAAATAGTGGAGAATCTACTAACGGTTATATTAATTACAGAAATTGGAAGATTAACCCAAAGATCATCAAGTTCAAAAAATCTTTAGCCCCAAATACTGAAGAGGAAACATATAAACCCTTTGAAATCGAAGGCTTTAATGTGAATAATGAGAAATATCTGAGTGCGATCGTAGAAACAGAAACTTCGTCATCCACTTTCAACAAAGGTTTTGAAAATTCGCCACAGATTAATATTGATAAGGACACCACCTTTATACTACAGTTATTAAAAGGCGAGAAGAACCTATTTGTCAATGTTACAGAACAAGGCAAAGAAAATTTCTACATTGGTAATGATAAAAATCCAGAATTACTGATTTACAAAAAGTACTACGATAAGGAAAAGATCAAAGAAAATAAAAAATTTATAGGTCAGCTAAAATTATACCTCAACACCTGTAAAGAAATAGATTCCAAACTCAACAATACAGCATACCGACAAAATAGTTTATTCAATCTATTTGAAGAATTTTACCAAAAGTGTTCTGACACTCAACCTTCTTACTCGCCAGATAAAAAAGGTAAAACTTTACAATTTGGGTTAATTGGTGGTTTAAGTAGCACAAATATTGTCTTTAAAGATGGTAAAACAGATGTTTTATCATCTAACTCCCAATATTTGGAAAAGACAAATTTTCCAGCTTCCTTAGACGTAACCGGCGGATTATATTTAGAAATTATTCTCCCTCGCAATAGAGGCAAATGGTCAATTAACAATGAGTTGATTTACTCCAAATATGAAACTGATGGGGAATATACTGATTTCAATAATGAGAACGATTACAGTCATACCTATTCATACTTTGGAGGTTCTTATATACATTTAAAGAACATGTTAAGGTATAACTATATTATAAACAATTGGAAACTAATGTTCAACATGGGTGTAATCAATGGTTTTCTTTTAAGTGAGGAAAATTTCAAAATTGAGACATCAGAATTCTATGGAACGAGCAGAATAAAACAAGAAGAAATCCTCGAAGCAACAAATTATGAAGCAGGTTGGTTGGCTGGTGTGGGCCTAAAACGTGATCGCCTCTCTGTTCAATATAGATACGAAAGTGGATCTGGCTTATCTAATGGTACAGGATTAAATGCTGCAATGCACAAATCTTTTATTGTTCTCGCATTTGATATATTAAAAAGCAATTGAATTCTCTAACAACATATCTTTTAACTCATTATTAAATGCTATATATTTAAGTAAATTAAACATATAGCTTCTAAGTGAAAATCATAAACTTTAAATCATCAAAATTATTTCCTCGGCAATTTCAATTCGCAGGTCTTCTATTTATAATAGTTGGCATAAGCCTAATTGCTCAAAATTATATATTAATGCCGCTTTTAATATTAATTGGAGTATTGATGATCATCACGGAAAAAGGCTTTCAATTCAACCTGGATGCAAACAAGTATAGAGAGTATTACGATATTGCCGGACTTAAATTAGGAAGCTGGGAAAAGTATCATTCTGCACAAAAGATATATGTAAACTCTGCCATGATGAGCCAAAGAATTTACAGCAGGGTAAGTGCTTCAAGCACTTTCACTAACCAGGTATTTAATGCCTATTTAAAGTTGGATGATGACAATAAACTTCATCTGAAAGGCATGAAAAACAAAGAAAAACTTCTGAAGAAACTAGAGCCTCTTTGTAATGCGTTTGGCTTGGAGGTGGTGGATAATACTAATGGCTAAGCTATAATTCAAGGTTAAAAACTAGCAATTTAAAGCATACAACACATAATGTTTAAATTCAAAACAGCTTTCTCGGTTGTTATTTTCATATTCTTAGTTGTGGCACTTGGTGCATTCCTATTTTTTATAATTACGGAATCCTGGTTTTTGATGAATAACTCTAAAGAAGCCAAGGCAGTCATTTATAAAGAGGAATATTATAAATACAAAGTGCAGCGAGACTCCTATAATTACCATGCGAAATTTAAGAGACCTTATGACGTGGATTCTAGCAGTTTTCATGTAGGCACCCTTGGTGATAGAACCTATAAAACTGGAGATATCAATCCTCTATAATGACGAAGATGTGGTTTTAAATAAATGGTATAGCATATTTACCGGCAGCTTAGTCAGTGCAATTTTCATTTTGGCACTCTTGTTCTTTCTTTTCATGAACTACCTTCAACAAATTGCGGATAGACAGAAAAGAGGCTGACATCTTGATTTGATCCAATCAGAACAAATCCGACATCCCCAATGTCGGATTTGTTTTAGTCCGTGTCGTATATCTTGTATCCTTTGTCGTTTTCCTTCTATCGAAAAGGCTTTATCTCAGTCTACCTTTGTATTAACAAATTCAGAACAACCTAAGCTGAGTGGGTCTTACTTTCAGGAGATTTATAAGTAAAATCTATGTAATCTCGGCTTTCTTATAAGTTCTAATTGCTTCGCAGATAGGGTGTCAGGGCCATTATTTCCAACCCGAAATAATGGCCAGACATGTATTCATTAATCTATTTATAATTTAAAATTTATTAAAATGAAAACTCTATCTACTAGAATCAAAAACCTCTATAACCCTTTCATTTACAGCAGTCATGGTTTGCAAAAAATGTTGCTAACCTCCGCTATTACTATTCTTATGCTAACTGCTATGAGCATCAGCTCTGAAGCACAGATGAGAATAAAAAGATATGCCAATCTGGGTAATGAAGTAGATTATAACACGGGCTTCGATGCTAATGCTTGGGAGGCAGGAGTCATCGGATTTCAGATTTTAAGCGCTGATGTACAGGAAAATAACACCGGAGATTTTTTGAAGGTATTTATGTACGTTAAAAATGAAGAATGGCACTTAAAAGCTAATCTCAGAAGTCATAAGAATCATGAAACTTGGTATGCTGATGTGATATTTATACCAAAAGGAATGGCAAATTTCGATTCCAAATTTGGAGTTGGCACCAATAGTCCCGAACAGAGGCTGCATGTAAATGGTAACATTCTTATGGCCGCCAATCATAATTTAATGACTAAGGGACACCTTAACATCCATGCCAACATTGAAGGAGCTGATGACGGTGGAGATATCCGATTCAAGTCATTTGATCAGGTTCATATGTTAATGAAGGAAAACGGTAATTTTGGCATTGGCATAATGCAGCCTTCAGAAAAACTACATGTGAATGGCAACATCCGAGTAGCAGATAATTCAAGTATTTTTGGTTTGAACAAACTTGAAGGCTATCAAGGTCTTATGTTTTCGGCTAGTGATGACTCAGGTGTTAATATGGTGATCAGCGAAGATGGAGATGTTGGAATAGGCACTGCAGTTCCTAATGCCAAACTTCATGTAAATGGCGATATTTTCGTTGAAAATGGCCATCATCTAATGTCAAACGGAGCTATAAATTTCACTGCTGATTCGGCAAACAATAACAAAAACATCTTCATGTTTAAGACAGGTAATCAAAACCTCATGTCGATCACCAAAGAAGGAAATTTAGGTGTAGGAACTACTAATGTAGCACACAAACTCCATGTAAATGGCGATGCCTACGCCACCTCGTTCGTCACTTCAGCTGCCAGCTTTCCTGACTATGTTTTTGAAGAAAATTATGAAGTAATGTCTCTTTCAGATATGGAACAGTTTGTGAAAAGCTACCATCATCTGCCTAATATGCCATCAGAGCAAGAGGTGGTAACTAATGGTTTATCATTAAACACTGTAGCCATTCAGTCTGTAGAAAATATAGAGACCATTTACCTTCACCTGATCAGGTTAGAAAAAGAGCTTCAAAGCTTAAAAGAAGAGAACAAAGAGCTTCAGAAAGCTTTAAGCCAAATTAAATAAACCATAAAACAAGTATATTATGCTTACAAGAATATATTACTATCTATTCTTTGCATGCGCTTGTGTATGGTTTGCCACTGATGCAAACGCGCAAAGCAGTGCTTTGAATTTTAAAGAACCAGATTTTAGAAACCTGCCATTGGGTTCCTACCTCTCAGGAGTTTATCGGATCCAAGAAAACAGGGAAAACGGATTATACCTAAAACATGCTGCCAATGGTGAAGCAACACTAGATACACTGGACCCAAGTGATGAAAGCTTCTATTTCTGGATAGTTGAAAATAGGTTTAATGGATACTTCCATCTATTCAGCACCACGCAAAGGGGTCATAGCCTAATTATAAACCGTGATGGATCTTCTTACTTTCAAAATGAGCTGGATACTTTGAACAATAAGCTCCTGTTAAGAATGAGCTCACAAGGCCCCTCATCTACTGAAGAAGATAAGCAAAATGGCATTATAGCTCAAGGATACATCACCAGTCTTACAAATCCTGACATTGATAATGACTGTCATTGCAATATATTGAAGCTATCTGAAAATGGTGAGCACAGTTTTAAGATAAGGGAAGCAGATTTTCCATTCGAACTATATTTCCCCATCTCTTTTGAGAAAGCTGAACCTCTGGATAATGTAAACCACGGTACTATTCTAGAAGACACCGTGAATCTTTTCACACGCATTACGCAGCAGGCAAATGGTAAACAAAACAACTTTGTGTCATCACTATTTTTTGTAGGTGACTTTGGCACTAATGATTTTAAAATAACCATAGAACCAGGCACTGAGGGAACCATAGGCTTTGTAGATTATACACGGCATGATTTCAAAAGTGAAGTATTTAAAAACGCAAGACCAAAAGTGGGATTGCGAATAAAAGATGGAAACATTTCGCTGGTATTTGGTGCCGGAGGACAAGAGCTACCCAGATCAGGAGAGGTAATTTTTGGCGATGAAATTCAAACTGATTTTCTAGTGAATGAACCTATCACTTTTGGTTTTGAAGGTCAAAAATTTTTAGTGGCCACACAAGGAGAAAGTACATATAAACTAGCACTCAATGATCCTTCGGAGTTCTATATGAACCAATCCATATCACAATATGCAAGAATGCTGACCAGTCTGAGCAGTGGTGCTGTACAGCTATCCTACACATTAAAAAACGGACTGGTGAACATGAGAGATGATTTTGGATCTGATGATGGCAGTAACTATCGTTCATCTGACGCCTTTTTCCCTCACGCACCTGAAGGTGAAAT
Source organism: Fulvivirga ligni (assembly GCF_021389935.1). Taxonomy (NCBI): domain Bacteria; kingdom Pseudomonadati; phylum Bacteroidota; class Cytophagia; order Cytophagales; family Fulvivirgaceae; genus Fulvivirga; species Fulvivirga ligni. Next base: position 3,522,613 of record NZ_CP089979.1, on the reverse strand, counting down.
AGTTAACACCTTCGATTGGACCCAGACCAAATGGCCAATCAGGTATCAGGATAATGGTGTGCAAACAGACGAAGTATTTAGCCCTTTCTACCAGAGCGGCACCTTTTATAATAGTATATCTGCCCGATATAATAGCTCAAATGGTCAATATATGGGCGGCGAGGACTTTTCTAATCAGGAAGGCTGGGAGCTAATAAAGGCTGATTTGGGGTATAATGCCAATGGTACCGTGCGGCCCCAAGCACCGCTACTCCCCTATGTGATGCTATATGACCGTGTGGCGGGAATTATAAGAGTAATGGCGTACACCAAAAATGAAGGAGAAGCCAACCAGCTCATTTTGAGCCTAAGTACTAACAACAGTGAGGGCTATAAACCCAAAATGTGGGGTGGAATGGCACAATTTGCTTCACTAGACAAAGTAGTAACAAGTGCTTTTAGCCAGCCCATTACATTTTATAGCTCATCAGGCAGGCAATGGTATTTTGCTGATTTCCATACAGAGTTTGACCCGTGTGTTTGTTTTTTTGAATCTAATTTCAGCTTATCTATTTATAAAGAAACCAGAGGTGACCTCTCTATTATTGGCAAACTTTCAGGAGGAAGTCTGCCTGCCGGCACAGAGGAATATGATCAGTGGGCAGATCATAGAGAAGACTATCTAATGGGCGTGATGGATAATGACTATAGTGGCTTGGAGAATAGCCTTGGCACCACAGTATTCAACCAGTATGATCAATATGACATGAGGGACTACTCTGACGATATTAATGGAATATTGGTAGGAAGTGACGTTCAAGATTGGGAAAAAGAAGCCGCTAAACTAGAATGGGAAGGCACCAAACAACAAGGAAATGCACAAATAAAAGGTGGTAGGTTTATGATTGCTGAAGGCTCCGCTACCATAGCTGAGGGTGTGGCAACTATGGTACCTACAACCTTTTATGCAGACTGGGGCAAAGATGCCGCGGTAGGTGGGGCCATAGTAGCTCAAGGAATAGCTCAAATAGGTCAGGGTGCCAGCGCCATAGTTGAAGGCAAAGGCACCTTGAAAATTGCTAGTGCTCAAAAGCTATATTATGATGACATAAAAGACAGAACCAAGTATGATGATCAGGATATAAACCTGACTGCACCACCACCACGCCCACATGTGATTTTTGGTGATCTTGCCCTAAAAGGCACCTTGACCATACAAACACAAATGCTCAGAGATGGTGATGGTATTATTGTGACTCCTGGCGGCAAAAATCCTTGTACAGGGCCTGGTTGCGAATGGTATAACAATGGTACCCTCGGAGCCACACCACTGTATGATAAACCTCTAGGTAACTATAACCTACTTAATCAGCCAAAATTTGGGATAGCAATAGTTAGTAATGGTGATGAACACAAGGCTTATCTACGCATTAAAGAAAAGCCATATTTTGTCCATAATAACTCAGCACGAGGAAAAATAGAAGACATTCTATCGATAAACTTGAGCGTAGAAACTTATATTGATTCCGCTAATTATCAGAGTACCGGTGTGTATACCTCAGATAGGGGCTACACCACACTGATCGGTGTAAATGGCGCTGAAGGTCTTATTGCTGAACATGATATTTCAGATCTTATAGACTGGAAAACTATAGAAGCTAATATAGGAGGCCTAGATGGCAACATCACTGACGAAGAAATAGCTGACCAACTTTCAAAATGGATTAATGTTTCATATAGAGTAACATCGCTGACTATGAGTTCATTAATAGCCAGAAACCTAAGTAGGTCCTTTGCAAATTCCAATATGATTTATGGGGGTGAATCAGTGTTTGCCTATGAAACCAGTAATGCTCCCTCCTATCAATTAGTAGAAAAAGTCACGGAATTAGCAGAAACAGATGAAGTTCTATCTACCTACAATTTCAGTGATCATCCGATTTTCGGAGATGAGTATAACATTTATTATACTGATTTTAGTCAGCAGAGTGGTTCTCAATATAGTGCTATGAACAGTTACTGCAGTGGTTTAAATCCCAATAATAGTTCAGCAAGAATTATGGAAGATGCAGGTCAATTAACCAATCAGGCTATCGATAACAATGGACTACTTATTTATCCTAATCCATCGGCTTCAGTAGTTAACTTTAAGCTCGATACAGATCTTGAAGGCGAGGTGCTAATTTCCTTATATGATATATGGGGCAAAAAGCTCATAGAAAGTAAAGACCAGGTCTTTAGCGGATTTCATTTGGAAGGGCGCATTAATATATCCTCCTTGAAATCAGGTATTTATATTTTAAAAATAGAACTGCCAGATGGCACTTCCAATAGCCGAAGAATAATTAGAAAATAGTTTTAAAATACAGAAAAGACGTTCCTCAGTGGAACGTCTTTTTAATTTCTTGGGCTTTAAATAGAGAACCAACTAATCATAGACAGTTACTATCTCTCCCAATTTCCCCCATTTCCCTTCATCCTTTCTTAAAAACACATATTCTTCTCCGCCACATAATCCATCACAATGCAAAGTTACATGAACCACGGCCAAGCTCGCATCGGTGTTAAATAAAGGCGTATTAATTTGATAGTAGGACGGACCATTCCACATGGTTGAATTACGGATAAATGGCAGATAATCAGCTGCTACTAACCCTACTCCCTGTAACTTATCTGTTTTCAAAAAGTAATTTCCACATTTTGATTTATTATTGATCAGGTCTCTACTGAATTTGTGGAATATTTCTAGATTAGGTCTATCAACAAAAAATTCCTTTTTTGTCAGGATATCATAGTCATGTAAATCAGGAACTAACACTCCAGCGATCATCAATTTGCCAGAATTAGGAGCTTCAATACTATCAAGATCTATAAAGCGCTTTATGAATGAATAAATACTGTCAGGGGCTTCAGTAGTCGGTTTTTCATGTAAAACCACACTATCCAGAACCAAATGATGATCCTCTTCTTGCTGCTCTCTCTTCTTAATGGAGCAGCTTAGCAAAAAAAGGACTATACATAGACAAGCTAAATAATTAAATCTCCTCATCACTCAATCTGCACATATATCTGTTCTCAAAATGTATTTCGGACCTTTAAATAGATAGTTAAAATGTATCCAGCTTTATAGTTAGCCGCTAATTCCATAATCAAACCTTAAATTCAGACCAAATCCTATTCCGGCCTAACCATAAACCAAAGAATAACATAACAGGGCCGATGATTAAATAAACAATATTGAAATCCATCACACCTCTTATACTAGTCCAAATCCCAAAAAACACCAATAATACACAGGCAAATAAATTCCTGTCAAGAATTGATGCCAGTATAATCCATAGAATCACTTTTTTATTGAATTCCTTGAAATTACGAGAGTATCTTTCGGCATCCTGTCTTATCAATGCTATTTCTTCCCGAAAAGCTTGAGATTCAGATCTATTAGAGGTATTTTCTGTATCATATTCTTCTCTGGACTTATCCGCTCTCAGAATGGCGAATGCCTCATATAATTCTATGAATGCATCCTTGGTATCCGCTTTAGATTGATCTGGATGCAGTTGCAATGCCTTCATCCTAAATTGCCTTTTTATTTCATCAACAGAAGCGTTTGAATCTATCTCTAATATTCTATAATAATCCTTCATATTAAAGTCCTAAAAAAGAGATTTTAAACTTACCGTGCAAACCTAGATTCACTCAAACTGCCTCAACTTTAGAATCAATTCCTGAGCTTGGTTTTTCGCCTTACTCCTCACCTCCAATTCAGTATACCCCGCATTCAAAGAAGTACCATAGAAATAAAATGGTTCTACATAGTTCATCCCGGTATAATAAGCGGTCTGCTCCAGGTTCTTACAAAATTCATAAACCCTGAAATGGTGCTCACCCAGGGTCTGGTACTCTGCCTCTGGTGCCCCGACTGTGAAGCTGGGAATGAAGTTTTTACCTTTCAATTTATCCCCTGCAGAGCCATAGGCAAATCCGTATTCCAGCACCTGATCGAACCATTGCTTTAGTATGGCCGGCATGTTATACCAGTAGAGCGGGTATTGAAATACAATGTTCTGATGTCTTAACAATGCAGCCTGCTCTTCAACTGTATCAATCTGATAATGAGGGTAAAGCTGAGAAATATTTCTTACTTCTACGGATAAATCACTAGCCTGTAATTCATCGATAATTGTTTTATTGGCCAGAGAATTTTCATAATTCGGATGGCCTAAAATGATTAAAGTCATAAGTAGAATTTTAGTACTATAAAAATGATAGTTACAAAACTATTTTTAGTACATTAGGAAAGCAATAACTATCAACTCTGATAGGTGCAAAAAGCTGCTTATGAAGGATGAATGCTTAACAAATTATGTGAAATTGGGTGAGAGGATATATCCTTGCACCGTTAGTCTGGCGATGGATCTGGTAGGAGGAAAATGGAAAACAGTGATTCTCTACCACCTTCAGGATTCGCCCAAAAGATTCAGTGAGCTAAGGAAGGAGCTATTTTCAGTAACAGAAATGACGCTCAGTCTTCAATTGAAACAGTTAGAGAAAGATGGACTAATCTCAAGAAAAGTATATGGCAAGAAACCTCCGGTGAAAGTGGTTTATAGCCTTACAGAATTTGGTAAATCTTTCATTCCGGTGCTAACCGCCATCACCCAATGGGGCAATCATGTGGTAGAGCAAAAGGGTGAGTTTGTTGAACAATAGTAATGTTTATAATGTCTTATTATACTCCAAACACAAATCAACCCAAAATTTAAAATCACCATCGGAGGCAAATCCTTCAGGCTCCACATAGCAATAGCCTTTGTATTCACGGCCTTTCATGATCATAGGAGAAAAACCTTTTTTAACCGCCAGTTCCTGAGTCTGAACAGGATCAAAGCGACACATAAGATTGTTCTTACTCACATTCACGCACATTTTATCACTGATCATAAAAGCCAGCCCGCCAAACATTTTCTTCTCTTGTGGCTGAATGTCATTTTCACGAAGGTAATGACGCACGCGCTGGGCAAGTTTTTCATCGTAAGCCATAATTATGGGATTTTAGACCCAAAGTAGTAAATTATTAATACTCGCAAAAGTGATGATGTAGACTTCCCGAGTTCTTATACTGGAAAGTCTACATAATTTTATTCACCAATAATCTTTCTCACCGCCTGCATTACTTCAATGACATTAGGTACGGCTTCTTGCTGCTCTTTCGCCCAGCGGTCTTGCTCCTGCATGTACTTCGTTTTTACTTTAAATGCTTCAACTTCCTTCTTGGTTAGATACCGCACGGTAGCCCCCTCCTGCTTCAACGTCTTCATTTGCGCTTTGAAGCTCTTATCCATCACCTTACCTAGTGACTTATAAGCGTAAACTGCAGCTCTTTGAATAGCTTCCTGATCCTGCTTATCGAGCGCCTCCCAAGTATTCTTATTGATGGCTACAGGATACAGATGCCCCAACCACAGATCCTTTGATGCCAGAATATAGGGCGCATGCTCATACACCTTCAAATCATATCCGCTGTCTACGTTCACCATAATACCATCCAGCTCTTTATTTTTTAAAGCCTCGTAAATTTCATTGCCCCAATGCATTCTTACCGGCACAGCCCCTAGATTTTCAAGAAAAGCAAGATGCCAGAAACTCGCTGAGCGCCATTTATTTCCAGCAAGCTGATCAAGGTTCTCCATCGGTTCTCTGCTGAAGAAGCCAACCGGATAACCTGTACCCAGGAAAATCGGCACAATATTATTCTGATTGAACTCTTCGGTAAACTGAGGCACTTCCTCATATATTTTCCTAAACATCGCCACCTGATCAGCTCCTGATGGGCCCACAGGAAAGCTTTTAAAGATTTGATGCAGAGGCAGTTCCTTCGCGGTGTATTCAGGCACTACAGTTGAGATATCTACGCTGCCATCGCTTACCGCACCAAGTGCCTTATAGGCAATAGCCAGCTCTCCGTCCCAGTGAGCTTCTATTTTTAATCGACCTCCCGACTCACGCTCTATGGCTGGAAAAAACACTTCATTTAAGAACTTAGTCCTCATACCCTCCAACGGCTGATGATCGGAGTAAACCAAGGTCTTTTGTGCTGCCAGGGAAAATGGTAACGTCATGATAAAGAGGATGATTAGTGATGCTTTAGAAAAGGACATAGTTATCCCATTCATACATAAATTGCGTATGATATTCATAATAAATAATTTATAAATAGCTGATTATTAAATAATTAAAATAAAAAAGATTAGTTGAAGGACTGCCTGAATTCCAATGGCGAGTAGCTAGTTTTAGACTTAAAAAGTTTGCTGAAAGATTGTGAATGTTCAAAACCAAGTTCCACAGCTATCTCACCGATGGACATATCTGTGGTGGATAGCTTTACTTTAGCCACCTCAATGAGCTTATCGTGAATATGTTGTTGGGTAGACTTACCGGTAATGGTCTTTAGCAACCTACTCAAATAGCTGGCAGAAACGTGCAGCTGATCAGATAGAAACGTGACCGTAAGAATACCATTCTCCATCACCTGATGACCATTGAGATAATCATTCAAAACCTCTTCCATCCTATCTAAAATGGCATGACTACTCCTTTTCCTGGTCAGAAATTGTCTATGGTAGTACCGATCTGAATACACCAGAAAAGATTCTAACTGAGAGATGATTAGCTGCTGACTGAAATCATCAATGTTTGCACTGTATTCGGACTTTATGGTATTCGCAATATGCTTCAAGGTATTCTCTTCCTTATCGGAAAGAAATAGCGCTTCATTTACCGAATAATTAAAGAATTCGAAGTTCTTAATGGTTCTGGCCAGAGGTGTATTCCAGATGAAATCAGGGTGAAATAGAATGAGAAATCCGGATAAATTTGTATTAAGATTAACATCAAAGGCAAAGACCTGTCCAGGTGCGATAAAAGATAAAACTCCCTCATCGAAATCATATTCCTGCTGTCCGTATTTCATCTTACCCTTAAATCCTCGCTTCAGCGCAACAGCATATAAATCAAAGATATAGGTAGTGTTTTGCGCTTGTTCTGGATTTCGAATATCTGCAAAATCAATGACACTAATTAAGGGATGATCCGGGCTGGTCAGACCTTTAATTTTATGATATTGGGATACCGTTTTTACTCTCAGAATTTCAGGGCTCATCTTCTACAACATTAATGCAGGAAAGTAATATCACTTACTCCTACTTCTACAAGAACAAATTTAAACAATGCTTTTGCACCTTTTGTGACCGAATCTGGCTTTGTTGTAGTCGAAATTGTAAACTACTCCACTTTCTTGCCCGTTTTATCAATCTTAAACCAGGAGTCACTTTCTACTCTGGTATGATCATCACCATCTTTATACTCCTGCCCCTCGTAGGTCACAGATGCCTGACCGCCTTCAAATGGACCTGCATAGGCATATTTACAGGGAATAACAATCTCCCCCAGTTGATTGGCATAGCCTATTTTGCCATTCTGCTGTACCCTAACGAGGCCTTCACTGAAATAATCAGGGCCATTATCAAATAGATAGAGATCAAAGAGCACCTGTCCTTCCGCATTAATGCCAACAGGCTTTCCAAAGGTGCTGTCGTTAGGATGTTCCAAGACATTAGCATAATAAACCAGCGTGTCAGTGCCAAAATAGGCATAACTACCAAATGGAATAATCGTATCGCCCTCTTGGTTAATGAAAGCTATATTCTCGCCGTATTCGAGAAACTCCGTGCGGCTTACTGCAAATAGAGTATCACCTTTCTGGATAGTAGATGAGGTCTCTGAGTATTGTCCTTTTTCTTCGGCCTTGTTTTCAGGTGCACTTTTACAAGCGGCAAATAATAGTATGGGAATGAGGTAGTGTTTGGGTGACATCGGTTTAGTAATTAAATATCATGTTTTGCCAATTTCGGCCCTAAAATGAAACTCTTCAAATAATTCAATTATTGCGACTCAGAATCATTAAAACAACACTTCATAAACAATATCCTCTTTCATGTGAAAAATAAAATCTTCATTCAACTGATGTTCTTTTAATCTCTCATATTCTATAATCTGAAAGTCTTCCGAATCTACGCTACCAGAGTACCAGTGAAATAAAAGTCCAAAATAGCCTATCTCTGATGATTTCATTAACAGAGATAAGAAACCCAACCATTTCACAGCATCCTCTTGGTAGTTAATTGATTGGTGATCAAAACTCCTTTGCTGATTCACCGAACTTCTCTGTTTATTGGTCAGCCAACTTTCAATCTTGTTTTGGGACCACCCTTTCCTTTTAAGTCTGTTTATATCCTTGATTTGCTCTCTTTCAGCTGACATAATATGATCCTGAGCTCCCAGAGAGGTGCCGCATTCACAGCATGCAGTTAATTTCTGTAGATAGCTATAGTTAGTATCAATTTGATTTTTGATGTGGTCATTATTAATATAATCAAAAGCGATATCAAATTGATCACCAATACGATTCAACAAAGTAAGGTCAGAATTGGAGGAAATTATGGCTGTGATAAAATGGCACATTATAATTGAGATTTGAAGACAGTTTTATCTATCTAACCCTATTCGATAATTCTCCCACTTTTGATGCAGCATAGTTTCTAAATCGGCATGATTGATTTTTAAAGAGTTGGAACTGATAGCTAGTGGAGATCCACATAGCCTTGCATTGGCCTGCATTGCTTTCCGCTTCATGGCACTATTCGCTTTGTCCAAATATTTGTCTGGCTGGCTCGTCAAGAGTACCACGAACTTCTGAGAATAGATCTGACGGGTTTCAATGCCCACAATGTCCTGCCATTCTATTAAACCTATGCTCACCCCGCTAGACCGATCTTCAATACCGGACTCACTGACAGTAAGCATTATCTTTTGACTAAATATGGCTTTTACAATGAAAATAGTACAGAAACCAAAGAAAACTAGTCCTAGAATCCCAACTACCAAGATCAGCACTTCATTCTGAAATATTGGCGATTTAAAGCTGCTGGCATTAACCAACATGAGAACACTTATAATTACGAAAAGTAAACTTCCTACCAACAGAGCAGAAAGTTTGCCTTTACTACTATGTATTTCGATGACGTCGTTCATAACGACTAATAAAGCCCTTTATCTCAAAATCTACAAACTGTTGGTTATCAAAACTTTTGATTTTCATCCGGACCAGGCATCGCATAGGCAGGATCAATTGCTCTGATATAGATCTCTCCGTTATCCAAAACTTTCACCTCCAACGGTACTATAGTAGTTCCACGTTGGTTTATGGTTTGCGCATTTTCTGAAAGATCCTGATTTTCAATACCTTCCCTAGACAACGGAGGGATATTGGCATTGAAAAATGCCGTGCACCACCATTTGCCATCACGGGTTTGAAAGGGTGTACCATGCCCTAAAAATCTGCCCACAAATTTCCTCGGACCATAAGGTCCAAATACGTTATCCGCTACACAATAATATAGATTGTAAGAACCCTTTCGCCCCTTATCTGTAGACCAGGCGGTGCCAAAAGAAACATATTTACCTCCGATTTTACGCATCGTTGCTCCCTCATGACCTATTCGATTGATCGTTTTGTTAGCATCATTAGGATCAGACCTGTTACCTGCCGGTGGAATATAAACAGGCTCAGAGTCAAAGCCAGAGAAATCACTTTTCAGACGGGCTATAAAAGTGTTTTTCCAGAGCGCATACCAGGTGCCATCATCATCCTGAAAGAGTGAAGGATCATGTTTTCCATCAAAGGCCTCTCCCATAGGGTGGCTCCATGGACCTGCCACCTCCTTACCAGCAGAAAAAGCCAGACTGCTGAAGCCCTGCGGACAATGGGTTAAAGCCCACCTATCTCCCACCCAATGAATCTCAGGAGCCCACAAAACATCCTTATCTGCCGCACCCCAATCGGCTTCTGATGATCCAAGGCCTTTCTGTTTTCTGTAAGCATCGTCTAAAGTAAAAGGTGTGCCCAGATATTCCCAATCAATCAAATCCTTACTGCGCCAAAGCCGTACTGTATTCCCCACGATCGACTCCTTACCCAGACCAATGTTATAGGGATCTGATTGCTCACTGGGGTCGTTGGGTGCTGGTGTGGTGCCTGTAAGATAGTAATAATCATCAGGCCCCAGCACAATATAAGGATCACGAATCCAATGCTCCTTAATAAACAGGGCCTTATCATGAGATTTCAACCCCTTCCTAATCTCCTTAGCCGACATAGCTGGCTCTACTCTATCTTGAGCAAAGGATATTGATGAAAAACTGAGAAATAACAGCATTATAAAAACAGATATATTTCGTTGGGAGTCGTAGTACATGAGCTGATAATTATAAACGTAAATTAAACGTTTTATATGATAATTGCTAATGATTGGTCTAGCCTGTCATTTTTCAAATGGGACGCTGTGCCGTGAAGAGCCCAGAACGTCATTCCGGCGCAGTGGAGAGCTCACAGCGTCATTCCGGCCGACGCGTAGCGGAGAGCCGGAATCTTGCTGATCAGCCTCTGCATCCGAACTGTAAGATTCCGGATATCATTTCGCTGCGCTACATGATTCCGGAATGACGGTTCTTGACATGAACTGCAAACCATCCATTTCTCTTTAAATCCAATTCTATTTTCACTAAATTCTGTAATGAAAGTAAAAGGTGGTTATGTCTATATAGTGAGTAATAAAAGCAGAACCGTTCTGTACATTGGTGTAACATCCAACCTCGCCTCTAGGTCATGGCAGCATAAGCATGTAGAAGGCTCACAATTTACCAAAAGATACAAATGCACCGACTTGGTCTACTTTGAATTTCTACCAGACATTGTATCGGCCATAGCCAGAGAAAAACAACTCAAAAAATGGAAACGTCAATGGAAATTCGACTTGATAAGAACAATCAACACTGACTTAAGAGATTTATATAATGAGGTTGGGGATATGAAGTGATATGACTATTGCTCATGATTATTATAGACCAAGGAAAGCATATACTGTATAAATCGTCTTCCAGCCGCAGTGGTGAACCTGCAGGTCATACCTTTTAACGTAGTGAAACACCCACAGCGTCATTCCGGCCGAAGCGTAGCGGAGAGCCGGAATCTTGCTGATCAGCCGCTGTGCCCGAACAGTAAGATTCCGGATATTATTTCGCTGCGCTACATAATTCCGGAATAACGATTCTTTAATAGAACCGCTGATAAAATATTACCCCATCAACTTATCCATATCCTTTTGAAATCTTTCAATAAGATCGCTGGAAAATGAATTGATAATTTCGGATTCGTCCTGATCGATACCTTGTGAAGAAGCGGCTACAAACTTCATGGCGTCAATGAATTCATTATATTCTGGAGTAGGTCCATAGCTGTGGCAGAAGTTAATCACCTTATTATAAGTTTCTTCTACAGAGCTTTGCTTTGACTCCTCGTAGTTAAAAGACCATTTAATCTCAGAAGCCCAGGCATGGTTTTTTAAAAGTTCGTTCAGAGAGTCTCTCTCCTCATTTTGAATAATTCCGTCAGCCTTGGCAATTACAAAAAGTAGTTCACCCAGTGTTTCGTAAAGTTTTTCTTTATCAGCCATTTTTTATTTTATCTATGCTATTGTGCACCAGCACATAACTGTACTTATAATTAATTTGAAAAGGTAAATAAAAGGAATTAAAATGAGGTAGGGTTATGATTAAAATTTCTTCGACAACACGCCGTTCCAGTCGCAGCGAAGAGCCAAGAGCGTCATTCCGGCCGCAACGCAGTGGAGAGCCGGAATCTTACCGCTCGCTAGCAGAGACTGAACAGTAAGATTCCGGATATTATTTCGCTACGCTACATAATTCCGGAATGACGGTTCTCGACATGAACCGCAAACCATCTATTTCTCTTTAAATCCAATTCTATTTTCACTAAATTCTGTAATGAGAGTAAAAGGTGGTTATGTCTATATAGTGAGTAATAAAAGCAGAACCGTTTTGTACATTGGTGTAACATCTAACCTCTCCGCCAGATCATGGCAGCACAGGCATGGAGAAGGCTCACAATTTACCAAAAGATATAGATGCACCGACTTGGTCTACTTTGAATTTCTACCAGACATTGTATCGGCCATAGCCAGAGAGAAACAACTCAAAAAGTGGAAACGCCAATGGAAATTCGACTTGATAAGAACAATCAATCCTGACTTAAGAGATTTATATGATGAGGTTGGTGATATGAAGTGAACCAAGAGCATAAAAAACATTCTAAAACAACCCCGTCCCTTGCCAACCGTCATTCCGGCCGAAGCGTAGCGGAGAGCCAAGGCCCGTCATGCCAGCCGCAATGCAGTGGGGAGCCCACAGCGTCATTCCGGCCGCAACGCAGTGGAGAGCCGGAATCTCGCTGATCAGCCGCTGCATCCGAACAGTAAGATTCCGGATATCATTTCGCTACGCTACATGATTCCGGAATGATGGTTCTTGCTTAGAACCGTAAAAATCAATTAGTTGGATGTTTACTCCTTTTTGTATGGTACTTTAATCCAATATAAAATCCTCTCATATACAATCGGCCTAAACTGCAATCGGATATGTTTGGCCATCCGCCATTTGTTAAAGTTCAGGTCAGAAGATTCACAGATGTAGATCATGTTAAAATCAAGCCATTCCTTTTTATTAAGAAAACCCACTGGAGTCGTAATGGCCGAATACTTACTTTGTACAAAAGTACCTATAGACTTTATATCTCTATTCCATATAACCTTGGTGCCGAGTAAAGATTTCCGCATTACTTTCTCATGATCAAAAACCACCTTACTTGTCTTAATCCAAAGCATGATCACAGGGAATAATAAAAAAAGAGTGGCTCCTAAAATAATTTGATGAACAATAGGTTCATTCTCATGAATATTTAACAAAATTACAACACCCATAATTGACAATAAAAATGGAATAAATAAGTGCCACAAGGTAGATCTATTATCTAATCTCAAACTTTTAACTACAAAAGGTCTATCATTCTCAATTCCCGTTTTAATGTTTATTGCCTCAGTGTTTAGATGCTTCTGAATGTCCTTAACAATCTTATCTACCTCTATCAAATCGACACTTTCTATAGTCACTATTGCTGGTTCCAGATCATTGCCAGACTTCCATTGGTACATTCGCTTAATATTCAAGCGAATAGCTCCTTCATCTTTTGATTCAACCCATTCAAAACTTTGTTCATTCCCTATCAGAAAATCATTGACACCAAATATTTTACTAAACTCAGGCAATAGTTCTTCTAACTCACGATCAACAAACAGGGAAAATATTATTTTGGAGTCCTTCATTTTATGAACTACCTATCAGCTTAATCCATAGAAAAATCAGCATCTGACAAGCCATTCTTTCCTGGCTCCTGGAAGGCGTAGTTAAAGCCTTTTCTTAGGCTGTAGCCAGCATACTCTCCTGTTTTGCTTAGGGCAATGAAGCCTACTTGCAAATACTGTAAATCATCTCTGCGCTTGTAGAGTTGGTAAATTCTTTCTGTTACTTTTTTACAGGCATCATAAGGTGAGTCTCCCTGGCGCATCAACTCTACTACCATGGCGCTGCCTGCTGTGCGGATTACTGCTTCTCCCAGACCGGTGGCTGCGGCTCCGCCCACTTCATTATCCAGGAACAAACCTGCTCCGATAATTGGAGAATCCCCTACTCTGCCGTGCATTTTCCAGGCGGCTCCGCTGGTGGTGCAGGATCCTGCCAGGTCACCATTTTTATCTAGGGCTAACATGCTGATGGTATCGTGGTTTTCTATATTGATCACTGGTTGGTATTTAGACTCTTCAAGCCATTTTTTATAGGCCTTCTCTGCTTCAGGTGTTAATAGGTTTTCCTCTTTAAATCCCTGACTCTTAGCAAACTGCAACGCTCCCTCTCCTACCAGCATAATGTGGGGAGTTTCTTCCATAACCTTTCTGGCTACGGATATCGGGTGCACTATATTCTGTAAAAAAGCTACTGATCCGCAATTGCTATGCTTATCCATGATACAAGCATCCAGAGTCACTTTGCCTTCACGATCGGGAAAGCCTCCCAGGCCTACGGTCATCACTTTAGGGTCTGCTTCTACTACTCTTACGCCCATTTCCACGGCATCTAAAGCTGTGCCTCCTTTTTCTAATAGAGGGTAAGCAGTTTCATTAGCCTGAACACCGTGATTCCAGGTGGAGATTACCACTGGCTTTTTCGCTCCCTTCTTGCTCTCTGCCTTCATAGCCATGGTGGGCAATGCACTCAATGAAACGGTTCCTAATGCTGCTTTTCCTAAAAAGTCTCTTCTTTTGATCATGTTATAATGGGTTAAGGTTTTTTTGATGATTTTATTACGGCCAGGTGCTCATCTGTAAGAGCATTGGCATCAAAAAAGGCAATGCCTTTGGCACCATTCTGTTTGGCCTGGTCTATGACCTGAGCCATTTCCTCAGGCTGTATAGCTGGAATGAAAACTCCGGTATTTAATCCGGTGCCGGTATCTTTCAGGTCATTCACACCCTGCTGTGTTACCCAGCCGATCCAGTCTATTTCTTCATTATAGAAATTATGATACACCATGGGCAGTACCTCATCTATCTGCCACTTATCCCAGCGCTGCCTCACCATGCGGCCTGCCATTTCAGGATAAGGAAATACTGCGGCTGTTAATATCTTATTGTGATCATGGGCTATTTTGTAAGCATCATCAACCACTGCTTTAATTTTATTCAAACGAAATTGCCTCCATTCTATGTCTAATTCAGGATGCTCCATTTCTCGCGGATTCTTGTGATGCATATCTTCAAACTCGGAGATGCACACATCGCAATAGCAGAAATCAAACTCTGGCAATTCTGTGTCTTGAGTAAGGTTATATTTAGGCAATAAACCAATAGGTAGAAAGATATCTGAAAAGCGAATGTAATCCAGGTGCACACTGGCAACTCCCTCCACTTCAGCTAATCCTTTTACAAGGCCTAATACATGGTTACGAGAGGCCTCTCTGGTGGGGCAAAGCCACTGATAATAATCAACATAAGGACGGGTGTCATAGCACGATTTTCCCTCGCGGCTCACTGTATACCAGTCAGGATGTTGCAGGGCCACTTTATCTCCGGGGCGGTTCATGGCCATGATCCAGGCATGTACCTCCAGGCCTTCCTTACCCGCAAGGCCTGCCATTTTCTTCAGATCATCTGGATTGCCATTGGTATTAATCAGTACTGCATCAATCCCATTTTCTCTTAGATGATGAAATAACTTATTGTATTCTTTATCCTTCTTTTTCTGATCGTAGGTAAGCCAGGTCCAGTATTTAAAATCTGCCTTAGCGGTTTGAGCCATAGCATTCAATCCATAAAACAAGAGGATGAAAGCTATTAAGGTTTTGGAGGTAAGGTTCATGGTTTAGTAAGTGTATGGTTTAAAGATGAATCAATTTGCCATCTTCTTTTATAATAATTTTCTTTTTGCTGAATGGACTAACAACGTAAAGATTCCAACCAGAAGTGTGTTCTTCAAATATTAAAGGGATTTCTTTACCCTTAATAAGCATTTTTTGATCCTTCACTGCTTGCTTACCTTTTTCAAAAACCTGCCGATAAAGTGCATACAATTGATACTCAATCATCTGATCATCAGACCTTTAAAAAGTATCATCATTACTTTTTGAGAAATAAATATAGCCCCACATTTCAGGACGATGCATGTCTATAGCTATTTGCGGAGTCCAAACCCAATTGTATTCAGGTAAGTATTTGCCATCTACCTTTTTTCTTGAGTATTTACCATCAACGAGTTCATAATCCCAGTTTACCCGTGAGAAGTTTATTCTCCAGGTCTTTCCTGCTGGTGCTTTCAGGTTATATCCGGCTTCACCGAGTGCTGACCATGGCATGGCTATTTCTACTGACCAGCCGGTATCGATATCCGTTGGGTTATTCAATGTGCCCTTAATGTCAACCGCTGATTTTATTCCTCTGATGTCCCAGTTATCAATAACTTTTGGTCGGTTACGATAAGGTTTGGTCAGGAATAAGTCCCAGCCAGTATTCAACGCATTGATTTCGAACTCCATATAGTTATGAGTGTCTCCATCAGGATCTATAAACACCTCAAAATCATTATTGAAGAAGATGATTTCATCTCTTTTGGTGATATCTCCCCAGACATGAGGCTCTTCCATTTCAGCATAAATGTATAGATATTGGTCATCCCAAAGCATCTTCATTCTGGTGTCATACTTGGGAGTTTTTTGTCCTTCAATATCAATGAAAGACTCTGACCATGTAGCCTGAGACCATTGTTCATCGGCTTTTCCATCTATATCAATGGGTGTAGATGTCTGGACAACATTATAAGATCTGGGTAAGTCAGTTTGAGCTAAAGAGCAGAAGGACAGGCACAAAGAGCAGTAAAGTACTGCGCAGCATTTTTGAATAATCATTAGGGCTAATATAAACGAACCATCCACATAATTCACAGCGGATTACATGAATGGTTGTGTTATTTGAAATATTATCAGCCTTTTTCTACAAAATCCTTAAGTAAAGTACTTATGAGCTGAGTCCAGCCACCATTAAAGCTTTCAACAGCAAAATCAGGATTATCCTGAGGGAAGCTCTCCAGACCTTCATGAGTGAGACGAACGGTGGTTTGATCGCCATCAGCAAGGAGTTCAAAAGTGACATAAGAAACACCTTCGTAGTTCTCATACGTCCAGGTATGTTTCAACTTCTTTAAAGGAATCACTTCTACGATCTTGCATTTGTGCAGGTAGCTCTCGCCCTTGTGTCCTTTACCCAGAAATTCAAACTCAAAACCTACTTCAGGTCTAAATTCGGCCAGATCAAAATACCATTGCTTCATTTGATCTTTATCTGTGATCGCCTTCCAAACCCGCTCCACCGGAGCATTATAAGTTTGCTCTTTAACAATTGTTTCGCTCATATGATTAGTCTTTATTTTCATCTAAAAATCTACCCAGGGCATTTAACTTCTCGTCCCAGAAAGCACTGTATTGGGCCACCCAGTCAGACACCTGCTTTAGCTTTTCCGGTCGGGCCTTACAAATGCGTTGCCGGCCCCTTTGCTCTATTGAAATTAGCGCACATTCATGCAGTATTTTAATATGTTTGGAAATGGCAGGCCTGCTAATATCAAATCGTTCTGCCACATCATTCGGTGTGAGCGGAGCCTTTGACAAAATATGAATGATCTCCCGCCTGGTAGGGTCGGCAATGGCCTGAAATACATCTCTCCTCATAATCTGTAACCGTTTGATTACAAATATATACGTAACCATGTTGTTACACAATATTAGCACCACTAATAATTTCTATGACATCATTAAATTTCATAATTTGAGGGCATGTTAGGATTAAGAACCACAATTTATAAAGTACCAGACATAGCCAAGGGCAAAGAATGGTATTGCAAGGCGTTTAAAGCAGTGCCTTATTTTGATCAACCATTCTATGTAGGTTTCAACATTGGTGGATTTGAGCTGGGTGTAATGCCTTATGAAGGTGAAGTGATTCCTGGTAATAGTGTGGCCACTTATTGGGGTGTTATTGACATTCAAGCTCAATATGACCGACTTATCAGCCTGGGTGCCACTGCTTATGAAGCACCGGAAAATGTGGGTGGAGAACTTATGACTGCTACGGTAAAAGATCCGTGGGGAAACCTTATAGGCTTAATATATAACCCTGATTTTAAGATTGGTAGCAATATAGAATAGTTTTTGCTTTGAATTAACACAGCCAATTCTAGATTTGTAATTTATTATTTAAAAATTCATAATAATGAGAAGCCAGACCAAGCGTCTATTTTTTAAGCTCAGTTGTATTGCATTGTTATTTTCTCTCACCTCTTGTTTTGACATTATTGAAGAGATTAATGTAAATAATGATGGTTCGGGCACCATGACACTTACTGTGAATCTGAGCAAAAGCAAAACCAAGCTGGCTTCTATTATGCTATTAGACAGCATCAACGGTCATAAAGTACCTACTGAAGCCGATGTGAATCATGCTCTTTCTGAGGCAGTTAGCTACTTAAAAGAGTCTGATGGTCTCAGCAATATTCAGAAAAAAGTAGATTTTGATAATTTCATTTTCTCACTGAGCTGTGATTTTAAGCATGTGAAAAATGTTAACCTGGTAATACAGGAACTAACTAACAAGCTTAAAGTAAAACCTTTTACTACCTCTTTTACTTACAGCAATACCAGCAAAACCTTTAACCGCGCCAATACCTTTAACACCAGTGCTCAGGAAAAGTATGGCAAATTAGAGCGTGATGATAAAGAGGTTTTTGACAATGCTTTTTATACCTGCATTTACCGGTTTGGTAGTGAAGTAAAGACTTTTAGTAACGATAAGGCCAAACTTTCAAAATCAAAGAAAGCCATTATGCTAAAGTGCTCAGCAATAGACGTAATAAATGGAAACACTTCACTTTCTAACAAAATAGAACTGGCAGAATAGATGCTTCAATAGCTGATTTTTTCTATATTATAACAGAATACAATAACAGGCATACATACATTTTATCAACTTTTTGAAATGAAAAAACTCCTTTTTCTACTTACATTTTTAATATCTACGGCAGGCTTCAGCCAGGATTTGAGGCAATATATTCCTGCAGATGCCGTGATGGTTGGCAGTATTCATGGTGATGAATTATTTAAACCACAGGTAATTCAGAGACTGCATGATATTACTCATTTAAAAAAGGCCTTTGAAAAGCTATCTAAATCACTTGCCTATGAGATCAACTCTTTAGAATCTATAGGAGTAGATATTCATAAGTCTGGCTACTTCTATATGGCTGTTACAGATAGTATTCTTTACTACAATTTCATTCTTCCTCTTAATAAATCGCAGATAATCACAGATTTGATGAAAGATGATGAAGAGCTGGCAAAAAGTGGAAATTACTCTACCAAAAAGATGGGTGGCACCACTTATATCACCTGGGACGAGCAGAAGCTAATCATAAGCTCTGGCAGTTATATAGACAGTTACTTCTATGGATATGACTTTAGTGGTGTGGAAGGCAAAGTAGAGCAAGCTGAAGAAGCTGCTGCTGAAGCCGTAGTAGCTGAGGTTTATGGAGAAGAGGCAGCAAATGCTCAGCCTCCCTTTATGTTTAATTATCCCTTGCAGCTTTACCTTAATCAGTATAATGAATTTCAAGGCGAATTCATTGAGAAGATCAATGAGGGTTTAACTGCAGAAAGCCTTGAAGCACTAGAGGCTAAGTCAAAGGAAATTGGTACTGCAGCACTCGAGGTAGACAGCATTAGTAAACCTGACCCCGACAATCTGGATCAATTTCTTAAAGCAAAAAATGATGCTTTAAAAAAGGCAATAACTACTATTGAAAGTGAAGAACTTAGAGAAAAGGCATCTTCCATAGCAAAGAATGCTACGTTCTTCAGTGATAGCTTCAGCATTAAAGAGAATAAATACCTGAGCAATCTGGACTATAAGGATTACTATAACGAAAAGAAATACCTAGAAAAGCAGTGGATTCTTAACTACACAGAGCGTGCCTTCTACCCTTCTGGAAATTCAATTTTGAACAACAAAAAATACTTAACTCAAGTAAAGGAAGGCGCCGTACTTAACTTCTGGCTAGGAAATATGGGTGCTTTAATGAAAACCATGAATGATGGAGCTTCCTTTAACCCTATCATGAACATGTACTCAAAAATCAATATGAACTATGGTGAAATGTCATGTAACCTCATGCTCAATGAAGATGCTGCCAATTGGAATTTTGATGTCACGCTAAAAGAGGATTTAGCTAAAGCATATAAGGAAGCTACCGATCAAAAGATCAATAAGAAGTTTTTTAAGTATATCAATGAAGACGAACTGCTGGGCTATTTAGCCTACAATATCAATGTAGAAAAGGCTTTAAAGGCATATCCTGATATTATAAGTGAACAATATAAAGGCATAGCTGGTGTAAGTGATGCAGAAATGTCTCTAGCCACAGATCTGTTCTCCCTAATGCTTGATGAAGAAGCCATTGGTGACCTCATCAAAGGTGATTTGCTATTTCTTGTTTCTGGTGTAGGAGAAAAAGAAGTGACTTACACTGACTATGAATATGATGAGGATTATAACTTCAAAGAAGTAACTAAAACTAAGAAAGAGCCGCTTCCGGAATTTTTGGTGATGGCATCTACAGAGTCACCTGACTTTACAGGTAAGCTTATTGGCTACATGGCAGAAAAACATTTGATAACACCCACTACAGCAGGGTTTTATAAAGTAGAATTACCCAAAAGAGATATGCCAATGGATCTTTTCTTTATGATCAAAGACGGCATTTTCTTTATGAGTACTTCAGAAAAAGACATGAACGCCATTGTAACTAATAGCTTTAAAACTAAGGTTTCTAAAAAGCATAAGAAAATTATTAAAACCGGGAACTACACCGTTTACTTTA
Source organism: Fulvivirga ligni (assembly GCF_021389935.1). Taxonomy (NCBI): domain Bacteria; kingdom Pseudomonadati; phylum Bacteroidota; class Cytophagia; order Cytophagales; family Fulvivirgaceae; genus Fulvivirga; species Fulvivirga ligni. The sequence continues at coordinate 3,502,186 of NZ_CP089979.1, read as the reverse complement.
AAAGTAAGGCTCTTTTCGAAGACTTCTCGCCTGAGAAAATGGCTCCTGGAGAATCAGAATTCAGAAACAAGTTAGATTATGCTCAGGAAAATGCAACAGACTTCTACATTAGATCAGAGCGCATTAAAAACAACATGATACACAGTGAAATCGTTATGGAGGTACCTGAAGGGCACGTAGACGCTACCACCTACCTCATTGACTTGATTGACCATTTATCTCGATAAATATGTTAAGATTTCTAAAAAGGGCAGCAATAGTTATTCTATTGCTGCTTCTTATTTTATACCTTTTTCTAACCATTAGGCAAACACGGTCTTACAGGCACATTCCCGAAAATGCTGATGTCATTGTTAGGGTTAATATAGACCAGATTATCAAGAAGTTAGCTCTCAACGCCATCGGCCACCCTAGTTATTATTTCGGAGAATCTGCCCCTGATAGCACCGATACTGATGAGGATGAAGATATTCCCAGCTTTAATATTCCTGCCAATCTCTTCATTTATAACCTCAATAATGCACCTGATGCGTATTTCACCTCTTTAAAAATTAAGGATAGTGTAAACATTAAGTCTTTTTTACAAAATCGATTATCTATAGACCATTATGAGTTCGAAAACGAGTATATCTATGGTTATTCAAAAGATCATCTTTTACAATTAGTTTTCAACGATGATCGCTTATTTGTAGCCATATCATTAAACAAGGACAACGTAAAAGTCATTCTTGCGGACTTACTGCTAGAAACTGAAAGAAAAGATGCCAGTAATTATAAAATAGAACGCCTAAAAGCTACCAATAGTGACATCATTGCGCTATCGGACAGTTCTGAGATAACAGGTACATTCAAAAATGGCTCATTAGAAATTAAAGCCAATCTATTTCTACAGCGATACCTTCAGTTTAATACTTCAAACCCTATAAGAAAAACTAACCGAGATAGTGTGGCCCATATCTGGTTTTCTGGCCGACCAACCATTGAAGCAGGAAAAACCTTTGAATGGAATAGCACCATCTTTTCGTGGGACAGCTTACTTTCCTACTATGACGATTATATAGACCTGGAAGTTAAAGGGCAAACAACGCAAAGTGATACCATTATCACCTATGAGTTTAATGATGATTTCGAAAAAGTGGAAACCGCTGAAATAATCACTGATACGGTACCGTCACTAGATTTAATGATCAAAACTAAAGGAAATCAACTCTTAAATTATCTAGAGGACAAGCTTGTGGTAACTAATGGAGTAGTTAACAGAGATTTTTTTCCCCTTTATCAATTAAATGCCACTCAAACGGGTGAATACCTGCACATAGGTAATACAAAAAATTTCCCAACAGGAAATATTGTGTCAACTGATATAATTGGTATTGATGCAAATTTTAAAAAAATTGACACCAAAAAAATATTAAACAATTCATTCGGTCATATTTCATCTGTAAGGATATTTGGTAGTTTGAATAGTGCAAGCCCTGTAAATATGAGTGAAAGATTTCTAAGTCTGACTGGTGAAATCAAAATGAAAGAAACTGACGTTAATGCTTTTATACAATTCATAAAATAACACCATGTACTTGAATTTATTAGATCAGCTTACACTTCTGGCATTGGATGATGATAAAGGAAACTTTGTATCAGACTCTATTGCATTACCATATGCGCTTGCTGGCGGGGTGATGATGGAACTTGCTTTGAAAGAGAAAATTGGTCTTCACAATGATCGGGTGGTGGTAAAAGACTCATCCTCAACCAGTGATATTATGCTAGACAAGCATCTCGACATCATTATCGCCTCGAATAAAGAGAAAAAGCTGCGTTATTGGGTAAACAACTTTGGCTCATCATTTAAAAGACTAAAATACGAGAGCTTAGATAAACTCATTGATTTAAACATACTAGAAAGAAAAGAGGGCAAGATCCTTTGGATAATCCCTACTACCCACTACCCTACTCAGAATCAACAACCTGAAAATGAAATAAGACGGAGGTTGGCAAGCATAATGACACATCAGTTGAAACCAAATGCCGAGGATGTTATGTTACTCGGATTAGTAAGTGCCAGTGGGCTGATCAAGGAAGTTTTTGGTAAGGAAAATAGACGAGCCTACAAGAAAGAGATCAAGCAGCTGCTAGAGAGCGACAAAATGGGTCAGGTTACCAGCCAAGCTATCCAGGAGATTAATGAATCCATTGCCACCATAATAGCTGTAGTGGCCACCACAGCGGCTGTTACGGCAAGCACAGCAAGTTAAAAAGGATTGAAAAGAAAGAGTTTACTTATAAAAATTGGGATTGCAGCCCTTATCATTTTCGCTGCTATGAATATCATAGCAGCTATTCATGCTTATAAGTTTACTCATTTTTCTACCTCGGGTGAAGTGTCTGCGCCAAAGGATAACCGCACCATGGACGTGAAAATTAAAATGCTTTTCACAGGTATAGACCTGGCCCGCCCGGAAAATGACCGTCTGCCAGAAACTCCATATGAAGTGGTTCATTTTGATAGCTATAATCACAAGCTAGAGGGCTGGTATATCCCTGCGGATAGTGCTATTGGCACTGTGATCATGTTTCATGGTTATATCGGCAATAAATCACAACTGGTGAAGAAAGCCCACATCCTCAACCAAATGAAATACAACACCTTGCTCATCGACTTCATGGGATCAGGTGGCTCCGAAGGCAATCACACCTCGATAGGCTATTATGAAGCAGTGCAGGTAAAAGATGCGTATGACTATTTACAAGCCAACTACCCTGACGATAATCTTTATTTATTTGGCAACTCCATGGGCGCTGCAGCCATTATGAAGGCCATGAAGGATTATGATGACCTTAAGCCTCAGGCACTTTTACTAGAATGTCCTTTTGGCACCATGGAAGAAACGGTAAATGCCAGATTTAGAAGCACCAGAGTACCAACATTTCCCATGTCTAAAATTCTATTGTTTTGGGGCGGATTTATTAATGACTACAATAGCTTCAAACACAATCCTGCAGATTACGCTAAGGAAATAACCACGCCTACCCTGCTTATGTATGGCGAAAATGATGTACGAGTAACACAAAGAGAAATTGATCAGATTTACATTAACTTAGCGGGGCCCAAAACAAAAAAGATAATTCCGGGCTCTGGTCACAATATTTATGTCTTTGAGCATGAAAAAGAATGGACCGAAAACATGCAGTTGTTTTTGAAGTAGAAAAATGATCAAATTCCAATTTAAGTACGCTCTTCTCGCTATCGCCATTTTCCTTATTGAAGTAGTTATTGCCCTCTATGTACACGACAGGATTGTAAGACCATATATTGGTGATTATCTTGTGGTTATGCTTATTTATTGCTTTCTAAAATCATTCCTGGATGTACCAGCCACAAAGCTGGCCATCGGAGTACTACTATTTTCATATTTCGTAGAATTCATGCAGTATATTGGTTTAGTAGACATCTTAGGTTTAAGAGGTAATCGCCTGGCAGTAATTGTAATAGGCGTTTCTTTCGAATGGGTAGATATGCTTGCGTATACCTTGGGAGTTCTTACCATCATCTTCATTGAGCATAAAAGAGGCACTGCAAAAACTGCCTAGCATTCTTCATCTCCCACTTGTGCTGATGAAAAAAATTAAAATTTCTTAGAATAACACTAGGGGATTTTAAACATCAGGTTGTTCACTAATAAGAACACTAATTTTTTAAACATTAGCACAATGCATTTTAAAAAACTACCTAAGATTGGCAGCATTAAGCTCTGTCGTATTTTTTCAGTCTTGTGGGGATGATGATGGCCCCAAAGACATAACAGTGCCTGAGATTACTATTTCGGGAATTACAGAAGGTGATGAAGTTTGGAACACCATCAATCTGGAAGCAAGTGCCACCGATGATATTGCGGTAGCAAAAATCGAATTATATGTGGATAACGAGCTTATCACATCAGATGAAACTTCAGCGTCTATAAACAAAACGTGGGATACTAATGATGTAGAAGACGGAGCGCACACTATCAAAGCAGTAGCCACAGATGAAGCCGGAAACAGGGCTGAGCATGCTATAAACTTCATAATTAAAAATACACTTCTTTCAATATCTACCCCCTCTGATTTATTTTCAGATGAAATAACTGGAATTGTATTCATATCGGATACTGATGGCAATCTAATAACTCAAGCTAATATTGAAAATAACATTGCCATCATCTTAAGAAGCAAAGACTTCACAGGACAAGCGCTAAATATTACCGAAGCTTTTAAAAAAGATGATCAATGGATATTAAACACGTTCACTGGTCTTAAGCGAGGTGACGATTGGACATTATCATCACCCACTTTTCAAGAAGCTTCAGATGAAAATACAAGAGCTTATATAACCTTTAAAAATTTCCCTGACAATGAAGAGACCAGCTGTGAAATTTCAACGGAAAACAGTTACTATATTGATACTTTCAGTAATTTAAAAATACAAAGCCCCATTAGTTATCAGTCAAATAAACCTGGCTTCTATTGTGTTAAAAAAGTAGGCAATGCATATTATGGTGAGCTATTTGGAAGTTTTGAAAACTCAATTGAAATTGATAACAGTAATTTCACCACCCCTCTTTCTATTAAAACAATAGACTTTCCTACAGATCAACGTTGGGAGGTAGAGCTGCTTGGGCTAAAAGATGGAAGTGAATATCTATTGTCAGAAGGAGAAACCAGTAACAGCAATAATAGCATCGCATTACACTATTCTGAATCTGCCTTCGATAACTACCTCACATTATTAAGCTTTCATGCAACCAACAACATAACGATTAATCAATACAATTATGGGTTAAACGAGACCAATTTTTCTCCACAGACTGTTAATTATGATTTCTCAATAAACAGGAAGAAAATAAACTAGTGTACTCAACATCAGGATCTTTTTCATTTATATCCATATATTTTTCATATCAACGTCAGAACCACGGAGCTCGCTGGACCTATAACTTACCTACTGGAGAAAATAATGAATTTATCATTCCCTCATTACCTCAAATTATTAGTGATGAGTTTACAGACTATAATTTGTTGCGGTATGGACATGAAATGTATGATATCGAAGGAATAGATGATTATCAAGACTTTTTGAAAAAAATAGAAAATACAAATGATGGCCTTCAAGGAGTGAGAGACTTAAAAATAAATAAAACCATCCTTAATTACACAAATTTGTAAGTACTAATATGAGTTAACACAGAATCAAGACTAAGTTCATAGATGCATATCAGTATATTGATATGGTTGTTAAATCGGATAAAGGCTGCTCTCGGGTGGCCTTTATTTTTTTAAAACTTTTTCATAATTGTATAGGGGATTTTCTACATGAACTTGTCGAGTAATAGGAATAGATTTTTCAAACAATACAAACAAATGCATTTAAAAAACTACTTACGATTGGCAGCCTTAAGCTCTGCCCTATTTTTTCAATCTTGTGGCGATGATGGTGACAGTGACGAACCTTTAGACACCACAAACCCAGAAATTACAATATCAGGAATAGAAAATGATGAAGCAGTATGGAATAACCTGGCTATACAGGCAAGTGCTACAGATGATATTGCCATAGCATCCATAGAGCTCTATCTGGATAACGAGCTATTAAAATCTGATGAAACCACAGGCTCAATAAAGACTGAATGGGACACAAATGATTATGAAGATGGCCAACACACGATCAAAGTGGTAGCTACTGATAACGCTGGCAATAAGGCCGAAAAAGAAGTTAGCTTTGAGATTAAGAATGTTTTGGTAACATTAAAATCAGCGGCCGACTTAATGGACAGTGGGCAAAGCGGAATAGTATTTCTTTCTGATCTTGAGGGGAAAATAATTATAGAACAAACCATAACCTCAGGACAAACTATTGAAATTAGACAAAATGGTTATGATGGCACTGAGTTTTTCCTAACAGAAATGTTTGGTCCATTTGAGGATGATCTACAAAGATTAATTACCTATGAACATATTGAAAGAGGACAAATCTGGAATGTAAGTCATCGGTCCATCGATCACCGTCATCCGCAATCTAGCAGAACCGTAAAATTTGAAAACATGGAAAGCAATGCACATTACAAAATCTCCACAGCTTACAATCTAAGGGATGTAAATAGGGATGAAATAACCATTCCGGCGTATGATGGCATTTATGATTTTATAGTCATAAAAGAGAACAGTAGATATGTACCGGCAGCTTATCATCTTTACAATAACGTGGTAGACGGGTCTAACATAGATTTATCACAGGTAACTTCTGAGTTTGATTATGTAGATATTTCATTTCCAAAATATCAAAAATCCATGTGCTATATCTATGGTTATAATGACTCTTTTAATGAACGAGTGCAAGTATGCTCAGAGCGAGCCGCTGACAAATCTGTGTCCTCATTTCCATATACAGGAGACACCTTCGACAATTACCAAATCCATATTGCTTGGTATGATGCATATTCGTCCTTTGACCAGTATACATATGGCATAGATGACTATGAAATCAATGCAGTAGAGCAGAACTTTAACTTAGAACTAAAAGATGACATGTTCTCATATAGTGCCGATGGAAGCTTTGATTATATGAAAATAACTTTTTACATCACTAATGAGAACCCTGGCTATGATACTCCCTGGGAATACATATTAAGCGGCGGAGAAAACAGAGAAATACCATTATTAGAAATACCAGAAAGTTTGAATGGTGCTGAATATTTGTCCGAATATGGAAATAGATATTTTTATGATGTTGATGATATGGAAAATTATGAAGATCTAAAAGAATTCATAGGCACTAGTACCTATGGTTATTATGACACTGAACATACTGAGGGCTTAGGTTATTCAGTATTTAGACAAGCGAATGTCGATTAATAAATCCTCATCAGAAGAAAGGCCACCTACATTTTGTGGCCTTTTTTATCATTTCCAATAGGGGAATTCAGTGGTGCAGAAGGTGTAGGTTATTGTTCAGGAACAATTTTTAACTAAGAAAGAATAGTAGTTGATTAATAAATGTGACAAGGGCTGCTGAAAGGTGGCCTTTTTTTTTTAATCTTTCTCTAAATCATATAGGGGATCAACCCCATCACATTGTTACTTATATGGAGACGCAAACTTATCTTTTTTGCTATCCAACCTAGCTCAAAGACCACCCACGGGTGGTCTTTATTTTTTTATCATCACACATCTTCCAAATAGCATATCACGGCACTCCGTAAAAGCCATTACATAACTATTAAATGATTAATTTATAATAATAATATTTCCAGGTTACTTATAATGAAGAGGGACAAGTGATCATGACCCAAGAGGTGACCCAAGATGGTGATTTTACCTTTAAAAACGAAAATTTTAATGGTTCCTCATTTCATATTACAGAAGCTTATGAAGAACCAGAAAATAGTTACGTAAAAATAGATACTTACACAAACATGAAGAGAGGTCAGTAATGGGTGGCTTCAGGATTTGAGCGAAGTGAAATGATCTACCCTCCGATTTCTGAGCCTTCTGAGAGCGCGAATCTTACCTTCAACAATGCAGCATCAGAAGACGATGTTTACTATAACGCGTATACTGGTGCATTAACTATATTCCCTCCTAGAATAACTTCATCAAACAATTCTATTTCATTGCCTCTCACAGCTAATCCTAGTCCTTTATACGTCACTAAATCAGATGAGACTCATCTTTTAGCATTTAATCTCTTTACAGACATTATTGCTGGTGAAATTGAAGTGGACTTAGATGAGGTTGACAACAGTTTCAATATAATCACTAACACTATACCTACAAGTAATGAATTTAGCCTTTTAATAATAGGTTTTCTTAACGATTACCCTAACGCGATTTTCCCTATTTTCTCAAATAATAGATCATATGCAGAGCCTACTTCATTAGACATTTATTATCCAGGAGAGGTTTTTAATAATTATTATACTCAAGTTTCCAGCCACACTGATAACTCTGATTATTATCAATATGGTTATGGTATAGATAAAATGGGCTATACAGGCATAGAATATACCGGAAGTATTACATGGGATGACTCTGAGATAAGCTATTCAGCAGAAGGAAGTTTTGAGTCAATTGGATTACTCATTTCCGCCTATTCTGATGACATTTCTTATGATTGGACTTATTATATAGAAGAAGGTAATGATTTAACTACCAAGCTTTTAACACTACCAACGGAATTAGAAAAATATGCCGTTACATATGACGGGGCTGATTATTCTTTAAAGCTGGCTGAGTTCTATTCATTTGAGGGTGTTCAAGGATTTAAAGATTACATCTCTAATTCCGAAAATGGTCAATACGATTTGTATACTGCCGAAAAAGGTTATGCCAAACTAGATATAACATTAAATACAGAAAATACAGGGGGAAGAAAAAAGTAACCGTTCTTTAAATTGATAGAGGACTTTGCAAATTCCTTAAAATATTATCAAAAAAGAGAGTCACTTTAAAGGTGGCTCTCTTTTTTGATACCATTATTTCTTATTACCATATTCCACATCCAAAAACTCATACCTATCATCATGTTGGGCATTTTCAATTTCTGACATCGGTTTTAGAATCATTACGGGTGGGGTTTTATCATCAGCTTTAGCGACTGGCCATTCTGGCACACCTTCACCATTTGGGTTCCCTGTTTTTATGAAATTGGCGAAATAAGTCATCATAGTATCAGAAGTCTTTCGATCATCCTCCGTCCACTTGAAAATATCTACCAGATAGAGATTTCCCATGCAATAAGGTATTTCTGATGCATGTGGTGCTCCTTTCGGATTCTCTTGCTCTGGACCTCCCTTTGGTCTTGGCTGATCAAAGTAATATCTGTAAACAGGCTTATCACTGTGCTTTCTTTGTAAATCAAACCATTTCCAGGTGCTATAGGAAATGAATCTATCTGAAATGAGTGCTGTAGCTGATTGCGCTATTTCTTTTTCAGATCCATAGCCGTATAACTTAAGTACGTCCTCATATTTCTCAGGGTAAAGCTCTTTGATCTTGTTCTTATAGTTCTCTTCAGAATACGGGGGTTTCAACAAAAATTCGCCATTGAGTTCAGCAGAGTTCCAACCTACCAATAGAGGTATCTGAGCTTGTTGGCCTGCTTCATAAATTTCAGGTAAATAATCTGGTAAAAAGTAATTATCTACCACTGGCGCTAATTTTGGCTTTTTGGTTTGATAAAGTTTCAATAACTCTTCCGCACTTAAAGCACGCATCTCTTTAATCGACTTATAGCCAGCAGCTTCTACGAATTCTTTGCCATTATCCTCCCCTTCTTTTAACGAAACTGGTGGCAAGGTTGGGTTAATTCCAGCTCCGCTCTCCCCTATTGCTCCTGCCAACATATCTTTAGATAATGGAGAAGCCATGTGAGTACTCACCGCTATGGATCCTGCCGACTCTCCTGCAATGGTGATATGATTAGGATCGCCACCAAAGGCCTTTATGTTTTCATATACCCACTTCAAACCTGCCAACTGATCTAACAAACCGTAGTTGCCAGAGGCCTTGTAAGAAGCTTCCTGACTTAATTCAGGATGAGCCATAAAACCAAATACATTTACCCTGTAGTTCACCGTAACTACCACAATACCCTCTTGAGCCATTCTAGCTCCATCATACCTGGCCTCAGAGCCTCCACCAGAAGCATATCCGCCACCGTAGAAGTATAATAGCACTGGTAGATTAGCCTTCTTCCTATCTGAAGGTGTCCACACATTAAGGTATAGACAATCTTCGCTCATTTTATCAGCTCTAAAGATCATGTCCCACCAGGCAGGCAACTGCATAGGTGTGGGACCGAATTTTTTGGTTTCTAAAACACCTTTCCAATCTTTCACTGGTTGCGGCTCCTTCCACCTTAAATCGCCAACCGGTGGTTGAGCGAAGGGAATACCGAAGAACCGATCGAGCTTCATATTAGCATCGTGAAACCCTTCAATCTTTCCGTTGGCTATTTTTACTTGCACACCATCATTGTTCTGAGCTTGCATGAAAGTGATGGATATAATGAAACATAGTACTGTTGTGATTATCTGCTTATTCATGAGTTAAATGCGTTTAGCTAAAGTTAGATAAAAATTATTGGTAAACTTGTTGAATCTTCAGTAGTTAGTGTTCCAGTAATCATTGGCTATTATAAATATTTAAAGGTTACCTATAATTCGTTAAGCATATTTAGAGGCGACCTACATGTAAATTTTATTATTTATAACCACATGAACCATTACTTATCTAGCAATTTAAAGCTATTATGTTTTTCAGTGATATTAACATTTCAATCATGCGCTGATGACCCAAAAGACGTAGATGACATAAAGCCGGATGTAGAATTTAATAATCTTGCTGAAGGAGATAATGTTTGGAATACGATAGAAATTCAGGCATCAGCAATAGATGACATTTCAATAGCTAGCATTCAACTTTTAGTGGATGATCAATTAATTGCGTCAAAAGAGAATCAAGAAACAATAACCAGCAACTGGAATACAGGTGATTTAGAAGATGGAGCTCATACCTTAAAAGTAGTAGGAACTGATAATTCTGGAAATATATCTGAAAAAGAAATTAGTGTTAACGTCAAAAACAACCTAATAAAATTACAAGTACTTGACTCTAAACTTCCTCATGAGCAGAAAGGATACATATTTCTATCTGATAGGAATGGAAATGTCATTGTTAGTGATGAACTAAGAGCAGGTGAAGAGTTAATTTTAAAGAATAGTGAATTTGAAGATTCCATTTTTTACCTCACTGAAGTTTATGATAGTGATATACGTAATTACCGCCTCCTAAATACATTCTCTGATATAAAAAGTGGGCGCGAATGGAGAATAACGCCGTTAAAGTCTCAAAGCAACGATACCTTTCAGGCTCATATTACCTTCAAGAATGCCGCGGAATCTGTTTATTACAGAGCCTATACTAGTGGATATAACGAAGAATTTATCAGGAAGGGATTAAATAATACTCGTACAGTTGAGTTGTCTAGTAACCCCGGCGTAATATATGTTGTAAAATTTGATAATGAACACAACCCTCTGACCTACCGTCTCTTCACTGACATAAATGAAGGTGAGAATACGCTTGACTTAGACGAAGTCAATATCCCTTTTAAAAACTTAGAATTTAACTTACCAGACTATGATAGTTATTATCTCTTTATATGGGGCCTTTACGGTGATATAGAATTAAATGATGAATATGAGGTATTTAATGAATCAAGTATTGAGTCAGGCACAACGTCAACCAGGTTATTTTATGCAGAAGAGGCCTTTGATCAACACCAATTACAATTTAGTTACAGTAAAGGCCGTTACCAGTACAGACAATATAGTTACGGTATTGATAACATGATTGTCAAAGAAGTTAGCCACAATTCTAACTTTGAAATTAAAAACAATACCCTTAGCTATTCCTCCTCAGGAAATTTCGATTATATCAATTATTCTGTAGATGGCTACATCAATGACAAACGAATAATGTGGCAAATGCTTCTCCCCAAAGCCAATGAACGAACAGTTCCAATATTTCACCTTCCTGACCATTTAGAACCACTTAATATCCTTAATACAGAAAATAGCAAGTCTATTTCTTTAGAAGAATATTCGGGGCTTAATGGTTATGAGGAACTATTACAATTCGTAACTACGTCAGATAGTTTCAATGAATCTAAGGCGGGGCATACTCACAGCGCAATAGACTTTTCACTGGATACAGAAAATGGTAAAAAAAGAAATACTCAAGCGCCTACTCTGTTTGAAAGGTGGCTTAATTTAAAAAAATAATCTTCTTTGAATTATTATAACATAGGGCGCCACTCCAGGCGCCCTTTCTTATTTAAAAACAATTGAAAAAATTACGGTATTTAAATTTTACTATGAAGATTTGCGGCTTTTAAAATCACAAACCACTTTTTAAACTTTCTGATTAAACACCCAACATGAACCATCATTTTTCGAATAGTATCAAGCTATTAGTTTTTTTAACCGCCGTTATATTTCAATCCTGCTCAGATGATCCAGAAGAAATAGACGATATGAAGCCTGAAGTAGCATTTACCAACCTGTCAGACGGTGATGAACTGTGGAACACGGTAAATATTCAAGCTTCAGCTACTGATGATATCTCTGTGTTCACTCTAGAACTTTTTATTGATGATCAATTACTCGCAGCGAGTGAAAATAAAGAAACTATATCCCGAGACTGGATTACTGGTGATTTAACAGATGGCCCCCATAACTTAAAAGTGGTAGCCACGGACCCTTCTGGTAATGTTTCAGAAGAGGAGATCACAGTAATTCTTAAAAATGATCTAATTTCATTATCAGTTGATAATGAGAATATTAAAGAGGAAACCTCAGGATATATATTTGTTTCTAACGAGCAGGGTGAAGTAATAGTGAGCGCAGAATTGGCATTAGATGAAGAGCTCCACCTACGAAACTCTGATTTCAATGGAACTGATTTCTATGTCACTGAAGCATTTAAGCAAGGGGACGAATATATTGAACTTTATACCTATTGTAGTGTAAAAAGAGGTAGCCATTGGACCCTGCCCATTCGAAATGAAGCATCTGTAAACCCTAATTATCTTGAAGCGGAAATCACATTTGATAATGCCAGCCGAGACTACAGCTATTCAGCGGCTTCAAATTTAGTGAATTTTCGAGGAATCAACGAATTGTATAACGTCAAGAGCTTAGTAATAGAACAAAGTCCAACTTCAATCTATGTAACTAAAATGCAGAATGGACAGAAGCTTGGTTATAACATGTTTTCCATAAGCGAAGGTCAAAATCATATTGATCTTAACCAAATTAATAAACCCTATAAAAATCTATCTTTTTCACTACCTGAACATGCTGAGCATACAATTACAGTGGAGGGATATTTGACAGAGGAGAAACATTCCTTCCCTATATCACAAATCAGAGCGGATTTTTATCTTCAAACTGCATATATAGAATATCCAGATGACTCCTTTGATGATTACAGTTTATCACTAAGACTTGATAACAGAACCACCAGCTACGAACAAAGAAGCTTTGGTCTTGATAATATGGTTTATAAAGGAATTCAATCTAGCTTCTCATTTGAAACTACAGAGGGAAGCACCACTTATAGTACCACCGGAAGTTTCGATGTAGCCGTCTATAGTTCAGCATTCTATATGCCTGACAGAGAGGTCTCCTGGGAATTACACTTGCCACAAGCTTCAAACAAAACCCTTCCAGCTTTTCAGTTACCAGAAGTATTGCAAGAGTTTGAGCTTTCGGCCGCTGAGACTTCATCAAGTTTATATTTAATTGATTATGCAGAGATAGATGGCTATAACGAGGCATTAGACCTTATAAAGGTTTCTGAAAATGCACATCTCAATCTCAATAATCTGGAGAAAAACTATGCCAAAGAAAGTCATATGTTAACTACAGCGCAGGGTAGAAAAAGAAGCATGTGAGATAGGTCTATTTGTAAGCTTAAGTAAGAAATGTAAATGAAACAAAAGAGGACGCCAAATGGCGTCCTCTTTTTGCTCCTACAAGCTACTACTTATTAGAATCCTATTGTTGCTTCTATATTTATTCCGTTGAATTTTCCGCCCTGGTATTTAGTACCACCCCAGCCGTTGTCTTCATATTTTTGGCTTACATATTCTACTTTTGCCATCACGTTTTTAGTAAGGTACCAGCCGCCGCCTATGTTCACTCTGTTGATGCTCATAGTAGGACCATTTTCTACCATCTCACCACTTACAGTATTGTATCTACCTCCTACGTAAAGCTGATCTTGTCCGCCAAATCTGTAGATAACCTCACCGGCTACTTGTGTGAAAGACCCACCATTATCCACGCCGTTGCTGGCTACTTCATAGATACCGAAGAACTCTAGTCCCTGATATTGGATGAATGGGTTGATCTGAATGGCGGTAAGCTCAGCAAATCTTGGGTTAAATCTACCTTCGAAGTCGCTACCACCTTGTACCAAAGTGTGCATTACAGAGTAGTATCTGCTACCTCCACGGTCACCACCGTAAAGATATCCACCTGTACTTGTACCTTTGTTGATGTACCAAGATCCTGTAAGTCTGAGTCTTAAATCATCATTCAACTGATTGTCATAACCTAGTTTACCGAAGAAAGAAAGCTTGTTATCAGTGTTATCATTCACTACCACATTTTGGTTAAGCTTACCATTAGTTACACCAATTACTCCTAACCAGCCATTGCTTTGCAAAGTGACCTCACCAAAGGCTTCAGTAGAGAACGCATCCATGATATAGTTACCTACGAATGGGTTATAGATAGCTCTGGCATTATCTGTTCTTCTGAAATGAGCATCTCCGTAGTTAAACTCATCCAAACCAACTCTTATGGTTGCTATTTTCATAAAGCCTTCCAAGAAGCCTGGTTTAATGAAATCTAACTTATCCATTTGGATGTGACCACCTTTCACCCAAGATTCCTCGTGGTGTCTTGCAGATAAATACGTTCTCAAGTGCATTCTAACACCGTCATATAACTGAACATCCACATTCAGGTTAGCGGTAGGTAAGTTAAGGTTAGAACCTAATTCTACCAAAGTGTCACCAGCATTTTCCTGATCTATTCCCTGAAACTGCATGGCAAAGTCACCTCCTAATCTTACTTTAAGACCAGTGTAAGGCACTGTATCTTGCTTACCAGTTTCAAAAACGTTTAGCCCATCCTGACCAGCTGGTCTGAAAAATTGCAGCTGTCTGCTTTCCTGCGCATATCCTAGTCCTGCTAAACTTACCAGGAAGGCTACCAATGCTATTTTGATTGAAGTTTTCATTTTAATATAGTGTTTAAATTAGATAGATCGTTATTTGGTGTACTGTACATCGAAGCTGATAGTGACTTCGTCTCCGGTTTTAATGGTTCCCATAAGTGCTGTGGGAGGGTCGATTTTAAAATCGCTCATTTTAAAAGTGATTTTACCTTTGAAAGAAACCTTGTTTCCTTCTACAGTGGGTGTTACGTTCATTTGGACCTGCTTAGAAGCTCCTGCAATGGTGAGCGTACCGGTAGTACTCAACTTACCTCCCTCCGCTTTTGCTGTTTTAAGCTGATACTTAATCCATGGATGATCATCAGTTTTTAAGGCCTCATATGTGTTTTTATCCATAGAAGATTTACCACTTTTTAGGGTTTCTCCTTTTAGCTGAAAGTACAATGAGTTAATAGTGACGTTGGTACCATCCACTGTTAAATCCGCTTTTCCTGACACTGTCTCTGCCTTGATTTCCCAATCATGTAATGTTGAAGTTCCGAACACCTCCAGCTTGGAAGTTTTATTACTTACTGTATAGGTTTGAGCCATCGCCGCAAAGGCTGCCAGACTTAATACCAGGGTTAAATAGATAGATCGTTTCATCTTCTTCGTTGCTTTTGTTGATACAATATTACGAGAGGAAACAAGGGTAGAATATGACAGATGTCAGAGTTTAAGATGATTTAAAAGAAGACTTAATTGAGAAAAAACTGATGAATATCAGTTAGTTAGTTGAGGCTTCGGAGAACATAAAAAAGAAAGGCCTTCCCTGATATATTTTCTCCGGGAAGGCCTTTTGGAAGTTAAGGAAAAGGAATTCTTAAACCATGGCATTAAATCTTTCGAAAGCTTCTCGCTCTAGCTGCTCACGATGGTCAGGATGCGCAATGGATATCAATGCATGTGCTCTTTGCTTGAGGTTCAGACCAAAAAGATCAACCACACCATATTCCGTAGCTACGTAATGTACATGTGCTCGAGTAGTGGTAACTCCGGCCCCCTCTTTTAAATAAGGTACTATTTTAGATATACCTTTATTAGTTGTAGATGGCATAGCAAAGATGGCTTTACCACCTGGAGATAAAGAAGCCCCTCTTATAAAATCCATCTGCCCTCCTACTCCCGAGTATTGGAATTTACCAATAGTATCTGCACATATCTGACCGCACAGATCAATTTCAATGGCACTGTTTATAGCTGTTACTTTTGGATTTTTTCTTATGATAGCTGTGTCATTAGTATACGCCGCTTCTTTCATATCTACCAATGGGTTATCATCCATAAAATCATAGAGTGCCTGTGAACCTACAGCAAAACAACTCACTATTTTCCCTGGCTTCACACGCTTTTCCTCACCAGTGATCACGCCCGCCTCTACTAATGGAAGTACTCCATCAGAAAACATTTCTGTATGAATACCCAGTCTCTTATGATTTTTCAGATTAGCCAATACCACGTTAGGAATTCCACCGATCCCCATCTGTAGCGTAGCTCCATCCTCCACTAAACCAGCCACGTGCCTTCCAATTTCTATTTCAACCTCAGTTGGAGTTTTTATGCTGGAACAATAAATAGGCTCATCAGCTTCAATAGCAAAGTCGATTTTGCTCACATGAATGATGCCGTCGCCATGAGTTCTTGGTACTCTTGGATTGACCTGAGCGATAACCATTTTAGCAGTTTCCAAAGCAGGTATCACCACATCTACGGATGTACCTAATGAACAATAGCCATGCTTATCTGGTGGCGAAACCTGAATAATGGCTACATCTAATGGCAATATATTTCTTCTGAATAAAAGATGTACTTCACTTAAAAAAATAGGAATATAATCACCATAACCACTGTTCACTGCCTGCCGCACATTCTTACCTACAAAGCAGCTATTGATTTTAAAAGACGACCTGTAAGGTTCTTCAGTATATAATGCTTCACCTTCTGTGTGCATATGTATTACTTCTACGTTTTCAAACTCCTTATATCGCTGGCAGAGTGCATCTACCAAAACTGTAGGAGTCATGGCAGCTCCCTGAATGAGAATTCTGTTTCCAGATGATATGCATTTTACTGCCTCTTCAGGGCTCACTATTTTCAATTCATTTTTCATGATCATGATGAGTTATATCAAAAATTCGTTTATCTCTTTTTGCTCCTCAAAGCTAAACTGGGTGGTAAGTTCAGAATATGATAAGCGTCAGGTTAATTACTGAAATCCATCAGCACCCTCCTTTAAGTTTAACTAAATCGGTTTTTCACCCAAAATAAAACGCATGTAAGGTATTCGCCTTTATGACAGGTTCAGCATGATGAAGTGTTTAGGCGAATAGGTAAATTTACCTACCAATTTATTTAACCTAAATCCAATAATTATGAAAACTAAACAATTGAAGTTTAGATTGAACTTGAGCGTATTCGCTATTCTAGCTGTTATGTTCTCCTTTTATTCTTGTAATCAGGAGGAAGAAATGGCTCCCAACAACAAGCCAGAAGTTCTCAGTGAAGAGCTTGATGATCATGTGGTTTTCCTTACCAGCACTGGTTTTGAAAAAGAAGAAATCGCCTTTAATAACGAAAGGCAGATGTTCGTTATCGGCGAAGATGTAATGATCTCTAAAACTGAAGTAGAGAATTACATTAAAAGAGATGGCCTCACTAAAAACGGTAAAGAACAGCAGCGTCGTGGTACTTACATCGTAAGCAATGCCTACGTTACAAATGTAAAGTACTACATGGATGGCACAGTTCCTTCAAGCTGGAGAACTGCCATTAACGATGCCGTAGCAGCGTGGAATGCTGTAAATGGCACTAAGCTTTACATGTCAGTAGTGAGTAACAGCGGAAGCGCTAATATCAGAGTAAGTGCTCTTGCTGACAATGGTGCTGGTTGGGTGGCCAGAGCTACTTTACCAGGATCTAACGGTGCGCCAGGAAGCATCATGGAAATTAACACCTATTATAATTCTATGGGTGCCGGCATGAAACTATTTGCTATGGCTCATGAAATGGGACATAACATAGGTTTGCTTCACACTAACCAAACTGACGGTGCCATCATACCAGGAACGCCTACTACAGACGCTAACTCAGTAATGAATTCATTTGTATTAGAATGGAATGGCTTCACTTACTATGATCAGGTGGCCGTGCAAGTATTATACCCTGAAGGTAATACAGGAAATGTAGTCACTGTTTACAAAGACTGTAACTATAGTGGCGCTGCACAAGGATACCCTGTAGGTTCTTACACCCTTTCACAAATGCAAGCCAGAGGCACTGTGAATGATGATATCTCTAGCTTCAGAGTAAGCGCTGGCTACAGAATCATTTTCTATGAACATGATAATTTCCAGGGAGCTGGTGCTTATGCTACTTCAGATATCAGCTGTCTGTTAAATTATGATTGGAATGACAGAATCTCTTCTATTAAGGTGGAAGCATTTTAATTCCTAAACAAAAAGAGGATGCTCAACGTATTTGAGCACCCTCTTTTCTATATGGATCTGTTTAAAATTGAGCCTATCTTATAAAAGTAGATTCAAACTCTTCAGGATCTTCTATGAACAACTTAGTCTTGTCCAAATTAGCCGCCCAGGTAATGTTATTGGCCACACATATTTGATACACCATGTTTGGTGATCCCATATAATTGCGGGTAAGAATATAACTGAACTGATCAGTTACTTCTCCATTTTCATAGAAGGTAATATTTTTATTTATAGTCATAAAGCCAGTTCATAAGGTGTATTGGTAAGACCCTACCTTTGGCTAAAAGGTTGGAATTGAAGTATATATTGATCACAATCTTCGAAAAGCTTGGGATAAGATGAAAAATTGAACTCAATTCTTTAATTTGAGCCTCATTAACAAAATCGTTCCCTCAATGCTTTTAAAAAGAACTGCTTTTGCACTTGTACTTACAGGTGCACTAAATACATTAGCCTTCGCTCAGGAGAATTATCCTAACACTCCTCCCAAAGAATCTCCCATGCCTATGAAACCAGAGATGACAGAAATCTGGGAGCCGGAAGTAGCTGTGATTACACCGGGTAAAAAGCTGGGTGATGCCCCTTCAGATGCCATCATTTTATTTGATGGTTCTAATCTGGATCAATGGGTGAGTCAAAACGATCCCAGTAAGGCGGCTGCCTGGAAAATAGTGGACAATGATTATATGGAAATAGTGCCTGGAAAAGGTGGTATTCAAACCAAAATGAAATTTGCTGACTGTCAGCTGCATCTGGAATTTAGCGCTCCTGATAAAGTAGAAAATTCAGGTCAGGGCCGTGGTAATAGCGGTGTATTCTTCCAAAACAGATATGAACTGCAAGTGCTAGATTCTTACAACAACAGAACCTACAGAAATGGCCAGGCAGGTAGTATTTATAAAGATCATGCTCCTTTGGTAAATGCCATGCGAAAACCAGACGAATGGAACACTTATGATGTGATTTACACAGCTCCCAGATTCAAAGAAAATGGTCAAATAGATGCACCTGCGCGCATTACAGTGCTGCATAATGGCGTGATAGTTCAAAATAATGTAACAATTAATGGCCTTACATTATATATAGGCTTGCACCACTACCCTGAAGCCCATGGGGAAGATGTAATTTCACTTCAAGACCATGGCACCAAAGCTCAGTTTAGAAACATCTGGATCAGAAAACTGTAAGCATAATCTAACACATGGACTCTCCTATCTTTTTCCTGATTATTCTTATAGTTATCATCACCTATAATGGGCTGAGAAATTATTCATTTCAGGAAAAATATCTCTTTCATGTAGATAGAATATTGATAGCCAAAGAATATTACAGGCTTATCAGTTCTGGCTTCTTACATGGAGGATGGATACATCTGGCCTTCAATATGTTAGCGCTAGCATCTTTCGGAAAATTTAGCTGGTATATATTGGGGGCTGGTGGTTTTTCATTACTCTACATGGCCAGCTTAATTGGAGGCAACTTACTGGCTTTATATGTCCATAGGAACCATGGAAATTATAGAGCTCTTGGGGCTTCAGGTGCGGTATTCGGTGTCATATTTTCTTCTATTGTATTTAATCCTTTTTCAAGAATCTCGTTTATTTTCATTCCGGTGGGCATTCCCGGCTGGATAATGGGAATCATTTTCGTACTAGTATCAGTATGGGGAATTCGAAAGCAAACTGGCAATGTAGGCCATGAAGCTCACCTGGGTGGTGCCATCATCGGCATGATCGTCACGGCCTTACTTAGACCTGACACACTTACATCTCACCCATGGATCTTTGCCTTACTAGGCATTCCTAGCATTGGTTTTGTACTTTATACTTTAAAGAATCCTAATTTCCTGGTTTTTGATTCCTTTTCATCTAAATCCAAGCCGAAGTATGACAGGTATGAACCCTCTCGTGCTCAGCAGCTAGATGAGTTGCTGGACAAAATAAGCGCCCTGGGGTACGAAAAGCTAACCGATGCTGAGAAGAAAAGGCTGAAAGAACTTTCTGAAAAGTAAAAGAGACTGCCTCAAAAGTAATTGGCTTATAATTACTTTTGAGACAGCCTCTTCCACTTCAACTATTGACAACTTAATCAACTACTCTTGCAGGATAAGAACAGTGTCCTTATCGAGGATAATATGATATTTGTCATCTAACAAGTTTCCGTTAGTAAAATAGCCAAACTCTCTTTCCCTGGGGCCTGACTTCAATGTGTATTTTAAAACAAACCCACCATCTGCCTTAGGCAAATGGGTTAGAGACCAAACTTGGCTGCTGTCGCTTTTCATTCTGAGCGTACCAAAAACCAAAGAATCAGTGTACTGATGGTGCTTATATCCTATGTTAGTATATAGCTTCACTCCTTCCACCTCCTGATCAGTCTTATTTTCTACTACCACCTGTAATTCATCGGAACCCGACTTATTACAAGTGGCAATAGAGATAGCTAGCATAAAAAACAGCACCTTTTTCACTGCTTAGAATAAATACACCAGGTTATTTGGGAACGAATCCATTTGAGCTTTGGTAGTGACTTTTCTGGCCGAATTGGTCCTGGCAAAGATGGCATCAGCCATGGTATCATCTGAAGGAGATTTTACCACTGCAGTCTGGTACCATTTTCTTTTATCCACCCAGGCCACACTGCTAAAGTAGTCTCTGCCTATTTTATTATTATGATAGTCCATGTCTTTATCCAACCTGAACTCAGCATCTGTAACATCTGGCATTTTCACAGCTGCCTCTTCATGTTTGTCAGTGAAGGTTTTGGCCCAATCAGTACACTTACTGATTTTGTTTTTCTTATCACCTACATATTTGGCCAGTAAGGCATTCCAAATACCATGTCTGAAAGCATCAGCTTTGGTCCTCCAGGCACCCTGACCTGGAAAATATTCACTTGTGAACGCTTTGGCCTTTTCCGTAGCATCCCTGGTGGGCTTTATAAGCCTTGGGTGCCAAATCAATGCCCAGGCTTCTGCAGCACTGATATCATAACCAAAATAATCAGAAGTTCTGGCTCCAGAATTCCTTTGTGGCTGAAAAGCCGCCAGAGCATTAACCAATTCATACCTCAAAACAGGATCATAAAAGTCGGTGATGGCATCAATATTCTCATGGATTTCCTGCTTACTAATACCATTGAAGTCTTCCTGAACACGAGCTACATCTGTTGCTGTAAGCTCATCAGTATCAGGATATTTCTTCATTATCACTGATATTATCGAGGCCATCTCATCCATGGAAACATCAATTTCCTCAGCGCTGCTTTTGGAGTTGGTAGATCCTTTAAGAGAGGTATACTGACTCTTCAAGTCCTCTAGCGATAGAGAAAGTATATTCTCATTATAATTTTGAGGCATCCTGGCTTTCAACCCTTCGAAAGTAATTGCCTTTTCAACTTGTGGCTCTACAGCATCTTTTTCACAACTGGCAAAAAGGATAATTAGTAAAGCAAATGGTAAATAAGACCATGTATTATTCAGTCTGATCATTCTAGTTTTATATAAATAAGATTAATTTAATAAGGATAAAGGCATTTTAATCACATGGTAGTTCGCTGAAATTAACCTCATAGGTGGCACACTTTTTAGTTTCTAGTTTTACTGCCATACCGAAGCCATAGTTTTCAGGACAAGTGTTTATATATTTAGACTCACCTTTTTTACGCATATCATAAGAACCTTTTGTAGTCCAAGGCGAAAATCCAGCCTCTATATGATCATTAGCGATAGCAGCAAATGCATTCTGAGAAACAGCTGATTTACAATAGTATACAGTAGCCTTAAACTTA
Source organism: Fulvivirga ligni (assembly GCF_021389935.1). Lineage (NCBI taxonomy): Bacteria > Pseudomonadati > Bacteroidota > Cytophagia > Cytophagales > Fulvivirgaceae > Fulvivirga > Fulvivirga ligni. The sequence goes on along the minus strand of NZ_CP089979.1, from coordinate 3,480,086 downwards.
TCAACGCCATTTTTATTCTCGATATAAACATTGTTGCTAAGCCATGATTTGAACCAATAGGTTCTAGACTTGCATAAGAATCCAATTCTTCCACTCTTGACTAAATCTTCAGGAACCGACTTTACTAATTTGTAAGACTCAACACTAGCATCGAAGTTATTAGCTAAAATATTAACAGATACCACGTCTCCCGCCTCATCAGAACCGTCTTCCAGATCGTAGCTTACTGGTTCAGCAGATAACTTTGTCTCTGGATTGATAACTAGTTTAAAGCCTTTCAAATCAGCCTCATCCAATCCTTCAGGAGAATTAGTGCTAATTTGCAATGTAACAAAGTACTCATTAGCTTCATCATAAACGTTGAATTCAGCCTGTGCTTGAGCTAAGTGATTGATTTCTTCAGCTTTTTCCATTTTCTGCTCTTCGCATGACATAAAGCATGATGCCATTAACGCTAATGCGCAAATCCAGCTTAAGTTTAATTTAATAAGTTTCATGATTGTTGATATTTAAGATTAATTAATAAGTGAAATTTTAATAGTGGTAAGCCTTATATTAGTTTAATTCATACCTGTACATTGCTCTAATCAAAGTTCCAGTGCTATTGTCTCTGACTGCAGCATAATGTATGCTATGTGTGAATCTGTCCTTTACTCTTTTCACATTATCTCGCATGGCATTCCACCTGGCACTAGCACCAGCAATTCGCCCTGTCCTTCCATCAATTTCTACCATTACATTACCTCCGCCGGTATCTAACTGACCGGACACTAAGTATTTACCAATAGTTTCATCATTGTTCAATTTCACGAAATCACCACCATCTTCTGCCCTTAAGATTTGAGTTTCAGTTCCTCCTTTAGCCTTGGCAGCAAACATTCTCCTATAAGATTCATTCCAGCAATACCATCTTATATATGCATAGTAAGTATTGCCGTTTGGAGTTTTTTTGTATTCTACATTTCTTAGGCTTCCGTTGGAGTTCTTATAGTAATAATAACCATAGTCACGAGCCACCTTACCACTGCTTATCTCCGCCTTTTTATTTTCATACACTCTTTTTGACTCTGGGCTTTTAAACTGGTAGTCAGTTAGAGCTTCCAGATCTTCTACATTACTATACACCATGGCAGTCTCCTCTAAATCCACAAGACCTGATTTACCATAAAATAAATCCAGTTCCCATGCTCCATTTACTTGCTTATACACGGCCTCTTCATCCACTTTGAACACTTCACCCGCTACTTCTAATTGATAGTTATTATCAATAACAGCTATTTGGTATGGATCAAAATAATGCGATAAGTCCTCATACATCTTTTTATTAAGTGTAATCAGGCCATTAGATGATTTTTCTAAATCAATGAGGTAATCATCGTGCTCTTGCAAACTCTTAAATGAGTGAGAATTATGTACCAGGTTTGGATCTAACCTAACAGTAACAGAATAGTCATCTGATTGATAAGTCACTTCCTGAAGTGCATCACCTAACTTTTGACCATCTTCGCTTTCTTCACATGAGCTAAGAAATACTATAAAACCGATAGCCATAAGACAGCTCCAATAGCTGAAAATGCGTAGATTAATTGAAAGATTTTTCATGATTACTAGGTGGGTTAATTATATACTTGTAATGCAACTTCTTTGATTGGAATCATCGCAATCGCACCAGTGAAGGTTTTCCATGTAGTTGATGCCAAATTCACATTCTACCAACACACAGAATTCAAAAGTCTTAGAGATCTTATTCTCATCAGATTCTGTCTTATCATAAGTAATTGGAAGTATAACTACTCCGCCAAGTGCTTCCTGGAAGTATTCACCATCAATCTTTAATCTGATTTTATCAGTTTTATCAGCTGTCCATAGGCCTAATCTCTTTTTCTGATGCTTACTTCTGGCTCCTACAGATGAATACAAAGGCCCCACCATGTTTCTAAAAATCTCGCCCTTCAATCTTTTCTTGCCGCCGTCATAGGTTTTATCACAGGTATCAATTCTTTTACCTGTTTTTACATCGAAATTCACTATTGTTTTTACTACAGGTGTATTCTTAGCACCTCCTGACAATATTGATTGTTGAAAATCCTGTAGAGACACCTTAAAGTCAGCATCACTTACAAGCTCTTGCTCAAATAACTGTTTATCAGTCACTTTCATCAATTTACCCGCTACTACTATTAGCCCATCCTTATTAAATACTGTTGAAATAAGGTCATCGTCCATAAGAGGAACTAATTCAAGTTCGCCACTTCTATCAGTAGTTGTAAAGATGGATTTGTTAGCCTCCATAAGCTCTTCTACATCTGCCTCGCTATTAGTGTTATTTAACGCATCCTCGAATTTTACATAAGCAGACCTTAGTGATACGAACCCGGGAAATTTCTTCTCCCATTCCCCTAAAGCATCCTGATTTTCTTTCAAATAAGTTAGAGTAGACTCAAAGTCAGCCTGAGTTTTGAAAACCAGAACATCATTTTTAAGAGCAATTGGACCTTGCTGATTTTGTGATAGATCTTGATCCTGACAGGCGGTGAAAGTGCCAACTATAGCCAATAGCATAGCACCCACAAAAAGATTTAATTTTCTCATTGTTAATGATTTATGTGATTATATGGTTGATTGATTACTTAGTAGTTATCACGAGCATTCTTTACTGCTCTTTCAGCATCTATGATTCCGTAGCCGAAATTATTGCTGGGTCCACCGGTGTATCTGCGGTAGCTGGAAGCATCCTGCATGATTTGGATCACCTGATTTTTAGAAAGGTTAGGCTTTACCGACCAGATTAAGGCAGCAATTCCAGAAACTGTTGCCGATGCCGCAGATGAACCCAAAGCCTTTTTAGAATTAGGGTTGCTTCTGTTAAGTCCTAAGGCATAGTCACCATCAGATTTTCTTTTAAGGTACACGGCGAAGTCTACATGGTCACCATCGGCATTATGCACACCGTCAGACTGGATCACTTGTAGGTTTATTCCCAGAGGATCACGATTGGGGTCATAAACTACACCTGTAGCGGCTATGGTTTTGCTATAGCTGGCAGGGAAAATCTTCAGGCCTAATACACTTCCTGCAGCACAAACAACCAGTTTACCTTTACTATCAGCATAATCTAATGCATCTTTCATATCATCTCGGCCATTTAATCGACCTACGGATATGTTTATTACTTTCACTGCAGCATCATCAGCCAGTTTTCTAACAGCCTTTACAAATGCCTGACGCTCTTTTGTAGTTTCTATTATTACACCATCGGCAATTTTTACACTATGCAAGTCAGCACGTGGTGCTATACCCACCATGGCTCCTATACTATTTTTTGGTGCAGTCATCTGACCAGCCATAGAGGTACCGTGACCACAGTCATCATAAGGATGTCTGTTTTTTTTGAATAGTGCTTCTGTGGTACGAGATAGTATTACTGTTCTTCCAGAACCGAAATTACCTCTTAGTTGATTTTGTTTTTCTCCAACCCCAGTATCTACCATGCCTATTCTTATATCTTCTCCGTCTGCATAATTCCAGGCTGCAGGAATATTGTGAGTATATAAGTGCCAACTCACTTTATAGTTAGTTCCTGGAGGTATCGTATATCTATCCGATTGATTGGCGTAATTCTCATCATCAGAGCATCCACTACCGCTGGCTTGCTTAGCATTTATAGATTCATTTGCCGCCAGGTCGAAGCCATCTGGCTCAATATATCGTACCGTGGGTAACTGCCTAAGCTTGGCCAACATTTCGTAATCATTAATAGTAGCCCAAATGATTGGGAAACCATCATAAGACTCAAATTCCAGGGCAGCATTATCAGTTGCTTTATTCAAGAGGTTTAAGTACGCCTGAGTATAAAGTTTAGCGTACTCCATCACAGAGATTTCGGATTGAAGGGCTGGTGTGGCGTGCTCATCAAGTTCTTGAACACCTATGGCTACTTTTCCTTCGCCTCTCACTACTGCACTCCATAGCACATAGTCATCGACTTCTCTCCAAGGCGATTGATTTCCAGCCTCTGCTGGAACCATTCTATTAATATCTGTAATGGTCAATGCATCTTTAGTATTTTCCTTCACAGATATTAAAGGAAACTCCATACCAGATATAGGGTCGGCTATGGCCTCTGCATCGGTTTTAATGACCGTAGTTTGATCTTCACAACTGCACATTGCTATTACTCCGAATAGCAATAATGCCTTTTGAATTTTGGTTATTAAGTTCATAATGGTTAGTTGATTATGAACGCAATAAGCATACACCTTACGGTGAAAGAAAATCAAATATCATAAGCCTTAGTGTGGCATTTATTAAAAAAAGTTAGGCTTTTATTATAGTACAGGCGTGATTCTAAAAAGTTCACGAAGAGAGGTACAAAAATTATTATATAATAACAGAATTATTTAATTACATTTAATTAATTTGTGATAATCAATAATCCTAAACCCTTTTTATTAAAAATCAATAATGAGTATTCAGGTTGATATTTTCAATCATCTCAAATCTACTAGAAACGACTCTTCTTTAGTTTCAGAATTATCTGATTTACTGTCAGTTAGCATAGATAGCGTATACAGAAGACTGCGAGGTGATACAGACATTACACTGGATGAATTATCCAAAATTTGCAACCACTTTAATATATCTATAGATTCTTTCCTTTGTAAAAATTCTCAAAAAGTAGATTTTCATCAGGCTTGGGGAAACGGTGAAGAGTTTAATTACACCTTATATCTTGAAAGAATTAAGGGTGAGATGGAGGTTTTATCAGATATTCCTAATTCTCGCCTATTCTACTCAAGCAAGGATATACCGATCTTCTACAATCTGCTAATTCCGGAACTGGCAGAGTTTAAAGGCTTTTTCTGGGAAAAATCCGTAGCACAACTCCCACATCTGCGACAAGCTCAGTTTAGCTCCAAATCGATAGATGACAAAAGACTAAAGCTTGCAGAGGAAATTCTGAATTATCATAATACTGTAGAAACCTCAGAGCTTTGGAATGATGGCGTGCTTAACAGCACCCTAAACCAAATTCAGTTTTATAATGACTCGGGGTTTTTCACCAGTGATGATGACTTTATTGTTCTATTGGAAAAAATGAAGGAACTCATTGATCATTGTGAAATACAGGCTGAGATAGGCTGCAAGTTTAAGTTTAATGAAGATAGTGACGGATGCAAAAAGAACTACAATCTCTATTACAGCGATATACTGATTGGCGATAACACCATAATCTTGGACATTAACGAACAAAAATCAGTTTATAAAGCGCATAATATTATTGATAACATAGTAACACACCACCAACATTTCTGCGAACGCACGCTACAAATGCATGAAAAGTTTCTTTCTACAGCCACGTTGATAAGTAGCACTAATCAAAGGGAGCGGGTAAGGTTTTTCAATCGCCTTAGAAAGAAGGTGAATGCCCTGGAAAGACTAGCAGTGTAGGAATAGAAATGGGCACCAGCGATGAGCCGGCGCCAGCAAAAATCTTTAAATGGATCTTAATTTTGATTCTCAGCAAGCTCCTGCAGCTTGTTTAAAGCTTTAGGCCAGGTAGCCTTGAAATCATCAGCAAAGTCTTCTGCTACATCAACTTCTATATGGACAGTGGTAACTCCATCATGCTCGTTGAATCTATATTTTTCCATTCCTCCGGTCCATTTTTCCACTTCCTCTCCTTTCGTGATCTCGGTTTCACCATTTAATATGCCATAGTGACGAATGGACACAAAACTGAAAGGTACATTATCAGCAATTTCTGAAACCATACCGCCTTTGTTGCCTTCATCATCTGTGCCTATAAAATAGATCTTAGACCCCTTGTCCCAGCTACCTTCATAAGTTGAGGTTGGGTTAAACTCAGCGGCCCATTGCTCATAGGTTTTAATGTTCTTAAGCCCCAGCATAGTGTCATAGGTCTTCTCCGCAGAAGCCTTGATATCTTTTTTAAATTCTAATGTTTTCATGGTTAGAGTATTTAAGGTAGTTTATTTCAATACTAAATTACCTATTTAAACTTCCATGCCTGAGGTGTGATAACGACATTTGGAGGGTGTGATGTTGCATCATTGATAAGCCTTCCGCTCAAACTCAACAAAATAATTTAAAAAAACAACCAGATGCAACTTCAGAAAGCTTATGTACTAAACAAACTCTTCAAACACCTTAACCTCCATGGTATCTTCATTGAATCGATTCTTAGGATTTTCTTCATAATCTAGCCAGAGGGTATTTTTTATATAGAAGTCCTGCCATTTTCTATCTTTTTCATCCCCTATAGAAATCAACTCTTTTCTGGAAATAAATGATTGAATGAAAATTGAGGTCTTTTTATACCTGCCTTGAGTAACTGTTCTTTTAACAAGTCTATGATAACGAATCATTTTAGTATAAAAGAGATAAAAAGCTAATGTTGTCATTAACAATGGTAGACTAATGAAAAGCACCCAAGAAGGGTCTTGATTTACCAATGATAATAGCACACTGAAAAATAAGGAAAAGCAAATGACTATAGCCAACAAGATCAATACAGGAAAATAGGGCTTAAGCTGAAGTCTTGTAAGGTTGTGCATTTCCATGAAGCTATCTAAAAATGTAGGTCTTCTAAGAGATTTCCTAACTTCTGAGATCACTTTTTCACTAATAATTTTCGGCTCAGTATGTCGATCTAGAAAATGCTCAGCCTCCTCTTTGTTACTAAATTCATCAGCGTTTTTCCACTTCACATCATCAGATGCGAGTTCACTAATTGTCTTGGTAGAAACAGTAGTCTGTACAACATAGCAGCTATTAACATTATCTCCCTGTTCTACAGTTTGTCTAACAAGTCTATAGTAGCGTTTATGTTTATTTTTTAAAAGCCTAAAAACACCTTTGATAACCAATGTCGCGGGGATTATGGCTATTGCTAAAGGCAGTAAAATGAAACGAGTCTCTGCGATAGCAACCCCAAATATTACGCATGAAATTGGGGCCATTACTAAGAAATCTACCAGCTGTCTACGCTTTGCGGCATGACTTTCATTGGTTTTATCAAATCGGTAAGGTGGGTGGATAGATTGTTTTATATTGTTAATCATATGCTAGATCTACAGCAAAGGTTATTTTACTCCAATGCTACTCTGTAAATGCCATTTTCAGGAATCACAATCACTCCTTCATCATGCAGCATATCAGCTACTTTCCTTTAAAGAATGTGATAATACCGGATGAAATCCTCTTTAAAAGACAGATTTAAAAACTGACCTAGTATAATTTTCATTAAAGTAATTCCTATTCAATTCCAATATATTAATCAGCTGTGGTTTATACAATTCTGCCCTCTCTTTTAATATCCCCTGATCAGCAGTAGTGAGTTTTGGAATGTCTAAATGAGTGATTTACCTAAACATTGAAGGAATGGATATAATAGAAACACAAGTATCATATAATGATTGACTTACCATTTTAAAGACAGGGTAATGAAAGATATCCCCTATTCGTTTTGAGAATATTATTGGATATTGAACCTAGTTTAGAATCGAATGTAACATTACTTTTTATTGATTTTTCTCAATTCTTCCAAATCTTTTGCATCCACAGAGCGAGCCAGTGCCAATTTCGACCTTATCAAATCTTGATATGAAATAATTGTAGCCTGATTTTTACCCAGATTATAATTGATGGCATTTTTAAACACCTTATAAAATTCGGACTTAGAGTACCCTTTAATCTCAGGTAGCAATTCTAGTTTAAAAGGCTTTTCTGTTATCCTTAAATATGCCCTTTCTGGATGAAAAATAATCGATTTCAATTCTTTTCTATTGTTAGGCTGAATTGCCGACAGCGCATCGGTTACCCTACTGAAGTTTTCGGTGGTGGGGTTATACCAAATATCAAAATCAAAAAGTATACCTTCTGGTAGATTCTCAGATCGTCTGTGGTAGCCCATAAATATTTACAGCTGTACCTCCCACAATCATATAATCCACTTTCTTTTCATTGAAGAAACCTATTACTGTGTCTAGGTACTCCAAACTTGTATTGAAATTATATTTAGGAATGGCTTATAAAATCAGATGGTTTTATTATCAGATTTACTTGACTCTGTGTTTAGATTCTTACTCCTCAAACGCTTAAATGAATTAACGAAATTTGTTTGATCAATAATCTCCTGATCAGATAGTTTTCTCTTGACTCTATCTGCCTTTAATTCATCTATGGTAGCAAAAACTTCTACTTTCATAATATATAAAAATATGCATTAATAACTGTATTATCAATCTCAAAGTTCATTAGCATTCATTGCCCTTTCAAAATCTTCAAAATCCGATTATACATCATTTCCGATAAGCTCCAGTTATAGCCATCAAAATTCACGGTGTTTGTAAACTGGATCACTACGGCATCAATGTCCTTATGGTATTGAGCAATGGTTTGGTAGCCAGGAATAAGGCCGGTGTGCTCATATTTGTAGATGGACGTATATATCTCTTGCTCCTTTTTATCTGTAAATACAGAACCATCATTCAATGCCCGTATAAACGTGCCCAGGTCATCGGCGGTAGCCAGCATAAGCCCGTTATCATCAGTTTTAAGATCGTTATCATAGCCTACATAATAGCCGCTCATTATGTCTTCTAAGTTTACATCCTTAATGGAGCCATAGGTGTGGGTTAAGTTCAGAGGATTAAGAATATTTTCTTTGATATATTGAAATTTACTGGCCCCCGTTACTTTTTCAATCAGCATAGAAAGCAATAGGTAGTTGGTGTTGCTATATTCAAAATCAGAGTCAGGCTCAAAATTAGCAGGCTGATCCAGTACAAGGTCAAGCCGTTCCTTATCACTCTGTTTCGGGTGCATCCAGTAATTTTGGGTATCAGTGAAGTTAGGGATGCCACTTCGGTGCTGAACCATCATTTTTATCGTGATCTTATTGGCATTTTCTATTCTACCGGCTAGCTCTGGGAAGTAATCTGCCAAAGTTTTATCTAAAGACAATTGACCGCTGTGTACCAGCTTGGCTATTGACAAAGCTGTATAAAGCTTACTCACACTGGCTATTTTGAATAAGGAATGAGGATCCGCCGGTTCCTGAGTTGCTCTATTTTTGTAGCCTGAGGTATAAAATGCCGGTGCGCTACCTCCTTTGTCTACATATACTATAATGCCATCGAAACCATAATCTGCAGCTTTATCTACTTGCTCCTGAACTGTGTCTGGCAATGGTGAAATCCAGGCGATTACAATAGGCCAGGGTACAAAGTATAAGGAAATGACAGTACTTACGAGCAGGATAACTCTAAAGACGTTTTTTGATGCTGATTTACTCATTCAATCTGATATGAAAGCGTGTTTAAACTTTCAATTTTACAAATTGCAGCTGAAAATGCAAAGTTTAGAGAAGTGGTAATAAATATACTATAGATATGGATTATGAGTCTAGAAAGTCGGATTCATAACTTTTAGCATCGGAGGCAGTCCCTTTTAGTTCACATATTGTTCATATACATTTCTTGTGAGCAATGTGAGCAGCGGGTATGTTTGCGGCTATGAGAAGAATACTACTTTTTGCTTTAATGCCTGCTTTACTGTTTAATTGCCAAAATAAATCGAATGAGAGCACTAATGATGATCAAATGGATTTTGCTGAAAATCAGGTAATTGCCCATAGAGGGGCTTGGAAAAAGAAGAATTTACCAGAAAATAGCATAGCTTCCCTCGAAGAGGCTATCCGCCTGGGATGCACGGCCTCTGAATTTGATATCTGGATGACGGCCGACAGTATTTTAGTGGTTAATCATGATAAAGAGTTCTTCGGTCATATTATAGAAGAAAGTACATATGATTCTTTGAAGTCATACAAACTGACTAACGGTGAAACCATTCCCACCTTAGAACAGTACTTGAATGCCGGTATGCAGCAGCGGTCCACTCGACTTGTCTTAGAAATAAAACCATCAGTAATAAGCAAAGAAAGAGGAATTACTACCACTGAGAAAGTAGTAGCAACAGTAAAACAACTTTCTGCAGAGCCATGGGCCATGTTTATCAGCTTTGACTACGATATAGTTAAAAAACTGACCGAACTAATGCCAGCTGCAGAAGTAGGGTACTTGAATGGTGACGTTGCTCCTGATCAACTACACGCTGATGGAATAAATGGCCTTGATTACCATTTCTCGGTATTTGAAAAACATCCTGACTGGGTCAAACTGGCCAAAGACCACCAGGTATCATTAAATAGCTGGACAGTAAATGACACTACCGTTATTGATAACCTGCTGAGGCAAGGATTTGATTATATTACTACCAATGAGCCGGAGCTAGTTTTTGAGAGAATAGAATTGATGGAGGAAGAGTCTCTTTAGACTCTTTTTGCTATACTTACCTTAGCTTGAAAAGTAACTTTTTAAGCAAAACATTTTCTGATGGCGTGACTCAATTTATCTATAGCCAGGTTGATCCTGTTTCTCTCCTCTTCTTCAACATACTGTGATGAACAAGAAATCAGAGATGGAATAATGTCCATTATAAGTTTAACAACAGCTTTTGGCACTTCGTCCCTACTCCTTAAGTGAAAAGCTAAATCTTGCAAGACCTGCAATAATTCATTTAGCTTTGTTTCGTCGCAACCTTTAAGATACCTAAGCTGCATAACGAAGCTATCTTCCGAAGATAATAAGCTATTCAATTTATACGTTAGCGAGGCGATATCGCCAGTCTTTTCTGCAATCTGCTCAGCATCAGTTAACAGATGTTTGTATTCATCTCCCTTGTTTCCAATAACAGCTAAAATACCATCGACCTTCACTTTTTGACCTTTTTCAACTTGATAAAGCATGGTACCATGATCATAGCTCTCTAATTCCATAGTGGCCTTATCCGTTTCAATCTCTGCTAAAATGTCACCTTCCTTAAAAGTATCACCTACCTCAACAAACCATTTGGAAACTATTGCATCTTCCATTTGATCAGACATTCTGGGCATTCTGATTACTTCGGCATTTTTAGATCTTCGGTAAGAATTATTAGAGGAATTGAAAATTTTGTAAAACATTTAGTAAAAATTATTTGATAGCCTTTTAATCACTATGCATTCCAATATGGATTGTCTCTAATAATAAGCTTCTTTATAAAATCAACAACTTCCATGTAGTTATCAATTCCTATCAGCTTATCATATACTTTATCTCCATCATCATCCTTTCTTCCTGTATAGATGAGAACCGTTCCCGAAAAATCCTGAGGTTTATATAATACCTCTTTTATAGAATTATAGTTGATAGTCTTTACCTCTTCTTGAAAAAATACGGTTACGTTTTTAATATGCACTCCTTCCTGATCAAGGACATAATATATTTTAGAGGAAATCCTGAGATAGTGATAAATGAAATATATTCCCCCTGCGATAAAAGCATAGCTCATATAAGGAGTGGGCAAAATGTCAAAAACAAGGGTTGCAACACCTGCTACAATTGAAATGATTGGCCACTTCAAATGATTGGATAAGTAGGTGATTTTGTGAGGTCTTAGCTGATAATATATATCCGATTGATCTTCTAAGTTCAAATACTTAGGGCTAAAATAACTATCCTTATCATTAATTTTATGAATCAGCTGCCCTACAGCGATAAGAATAAGTGCACCACAAATTAAAGGATAAAGTATATTGGCTTTTTTCACTTTACACGCATTATAACTGGCAAAGTCTAAATAAGTCCCATGTTTGGGAGATTTTGCGGCACATACCTTATATACATTATAGCTTTTGCCGAATGAAGGGTATATAGTTGATGAATTGCTCTTATCTAAATATAAGGTAATAGAATCTCCAACCTGCAGGTTTTCAACGTTTTGCTCGATATAAGCATTAAGAGAACATTTTGTAAATTCGTAATAGTCACCATATCCTGCTAAGTTTACACGAATAAAATCCTCACTTTCATCATGAACTCCTGATTTCGGACTCTCCGACAGAACACCATTTATTTTAGTTGTGTTTTCAATATTCTTTGCCTCGGGTGATCTTGTGGTCATAAAGAATACCACACCTATGATAATCAGGAAAATCGAATCATATAATTCGCTTATTCTTATTTTCTTCTTTGTATGATTCATTAAGGAGTTAATGCTAGACTAATCAACAATTTTCCTTGTGACATTAATTTAATTGGCATTGATAAGGCTCAATTCTCATAAATCTATGATTAAACATGACAAGAGACATTACAAATGGCAAAAAATTAGGTGTGGCAATGGAATTAAGACGCTGCGAAGCTCATATCAACTTCTACCTCAATCATTTCTAGCCAAAATTTTCTTCTTCTCAGCTTCAAATTCCTGTTCAGTTAGCGCACCATTATCTAAAAGCGCTTTGATTTTAGACAATTGATCATATTTGTCGGGTCCAGACTCAGAATATAGGCAGCCCTCAATTTCACAGGTCTTGATCGCGTTTTCTACATCAATACTATAGTTCACCACGTCACCTGCGGCAATTGAAAAGTACACTCCTTTATAATGTTTCTGATCGTACCTCTTAATTTTTTTGATGGTAACAATCTGCCCGGCCAGATCGGCTCCAAGTCGGTTTGATTCTCCGTCCGCTATGATACCCCTGCCTCCAATGCTTACATAAACAAAATTACCATTGGTATCAGAACCCCTTAATAGCTTGATCTCATCACCTACTTTATAGGTTATTCCGTTTAATGCTGTATACTCGTCTAATTTCTCAACTCTTTGAGCATTAGTCAAATTGAACGCAAGAATGCCAATAAGCAATAGAATGATCTTTTTCATAACAAGAAAATTTAATGATTGTGAATAATAATATTATTCCAACAAAAAATATTCCAGAAATTTATCTTGTGCATCTAGATGATGCAATCAGGATAGCATTACGGTTAAAAAATTCTACTCCAACTTCACAAGCTCCTCTTTAATTTCATCTATTAGCCAGTCTTTCCACTCTGCGCGTGCAATGGGTATTTGAAGGTTTTCCACAATTGTTCCATCCACCACGATCTGGGTATGAGGGAAAGTCTTTACACTAAAAGTTTTTTTCACTTGTTTAAACCCACCTGCTGGGTAAACGGGAAAACCAAAATCTCCATGCTTTTGAAAGTATTCCTTAACTTCTTCAGACGTTGATGGTGTAATAGATATGAACTGCACCTTTTCTTCCTCTCTAAAATACTCTGTGATTTCTTTCATAAACTCCTCTTCCTGCCGACAACCTCCGCACCCCACAAACCAATAATTAATGACAGTCACTTTGTTTTTTAAATCGGAAGAATTGAACTGCACACTGTCTAACGAATAGAGAGATAGATCGGTGAGTTGAGAATTGACTTCAATGCCCCCCTTTCTAAAATCATCTGGGAATTCTCTTTGACCAAAAGAGCAAAAACTTAGAAACAGGCATAGTGTTGTTAGGGTTAATTTCATTTTGAGTAATTGAGTTTTATGGTTATTTAAGCTTATTTCATTTTGAATAACCCTATGATTCACTTAAGAAATGGTTCTGACCCTAACCATAACTCTTTCACATTAAACAACCCCACCCTGCATCATTTGGGCTGACGTAATAGCATTTTTATTCACTCTTTTTCAGCTTTACAGTACTGTCAGAATTACGTAATTATAGAATAAAAGTTATGTTTAATATTATTTTACTGTCAATAAATGTCTCTTTTCAACAATACATACCGTGGCAAATGGAATACCATAACATGTATCATTTAAGCACTAGAGTACTCGGGCTGTAATGAAAGAGGTTGTATCAAAAGCAATTTTAAATGTTTTAACGTAACATTTTGTAAGCTTTAAGGTATGAGTATTACTTACTCTTTGACACAACCTCTTTGTATTATAATATCAATTTAACTTATGGCTTCATCAATCAGATCTTTCCATTTCTTTATGGCCTGCATTTCTCCATAAAGCTCTATGTTATCACTCTCATTGCAGAATTCTAATTGAATATCAGCTTTACCGTTAATAGGTATGAGTTGCAAGGCCAGTTTTTCTATAACCGTTTGTGTTTCATTGTTAAACTTGACCACCCTACCCTTATTGATGATGGTACATTTCTTAAAATCATTAAGGTCAACGCTAATTTTGGTATAATCATTAGCCTCTCTCTTAACAAAGAATATAAAGTTTTTAGGCTCATCGCACCCGATGGCAAAATTAAAAAATGTCTCAAAATGGCTAATTTCAGTACCATGTTCTGAAGCCATTTGTCTAAGTGTGTTTAAAAGTTTTTTAGCTGACCTTTTTGTATTTCTAGAACTTAGAATAAAAGGCAAAAAGCAAAGCATGAGTATAAAAACGCCGAATATGACGCTTCCAATATTAATTTCCATTGTAATATTATTAAAATCGTAAATCTATTTATTGCATCATGCGCCTATTTACGCAATGAGCATGTGAGGACTTACAATGGATTACCAGAAATAGTGGAATGGAAAGAGCCGATCTCTCTTTTTTAGCTTAATGAAATGATTGAGGCTAAGATTACAATATTTTGTAATCGAGCTTTTAATGATCAGTTCATCAGCATGGCAGAGGGTGGCTTTGGCAAAATTGCTTTTCAGATCGGGAGCCGGCAGATCACCTCCTCCATTGAGCTCACCTGAAAAAGTATGACATAAGACACCAGTAACTACAGAATCGATCTGAGCTGTGCCCTTAAAATTGTCCTGTGGGGAGAAGTTTTGATATGACATCCCTACCGCAAGACCGTAAAAAGTCAGCAGTATTGATACCGATAAAAACCGCACTATTGCTCCCATGATACAAAGGTAATTAGAAAAACATGTTGTTAGGAACAATTGGTAAACATATGACAAAGATCCGCAGATTACGAAGCTTAAATAGCTTGAGTCGCTCCTCTGCAATGGCCAAGTGACTGGTCTTGCAAATTGTCCTTTTGCCTTAAAACCTTGATTTTACTCCTGCCACTAGACCAAAATGCTAATAATTTTCACCTGCCTCCAGCCGCTTAATTATTTCATCAAAAATCTCTATTTTTTGATCCTTTGAAATGGCATAACCTGCAGGCGAACCCTCTTCAACACCCCAGGGAACAATGAAATCAAAGTCTAGCTTCTTCATTGTCTCAAGGCTATCCAGATATGCAGAACGATCACCATCACTAAGTAAGACGGCTTTCCATTGACCATTTTGAACCCAAATTGAATCTCCCGGGAAAAGAAAACGATATTCACCATTATCCCAAAGAAATGAAGTAGTACCCTGCGTATGACCAGGTGTTGGTACAATCGTCAGATCACCCCCTATCTTTTCTTCTTTTCCATATGTATTTGTAATTGGCATATTGACTTTTGGCCTATCATTTTCATGGATCCATATAGAAATATCAATATCTGGCTTTCCAAACATACCCTCATGATGATGATTTAAAAAAAGACCACCAGAAACCCCCTTCTGATCTAATTCCTGCGAAGTTTGACTAATTCCTGATGAATTATAAATAATGACATTCCCATCAGGACGTTCCAAAAGATAAGAACGAACTATCACATTGTCTACGTAAGGTAAGGGAGACACAGGGGTAGCATAAAGCCCATAATCAGAAGATTGCAATTTTTTTGAGCTAGCATCAAAATAAAGATTCTTGTCCATTCTAAGGGTGATTGTTAGTTGAAATAGATTGCTTAACTATAAATACACTAACACTGTTAAAGATGTTCCGTTCATCAATTACTAGCTGTGAGGATCGTAGTGGTTTCGCTCCGTGTTAATAAAACAGTCGCTGACTTAAGCCGAGCGACTGTATAATAATTCACTTTTAGCTAAGTGTATCTGTTAAAGGCAGAATTACACCTTCAGTTCACCTTCTACGCCTAAGTCCTGCTTTTCACCAGTAATTACTCCTAGGCCCATTTTGAATAAGGTGGTCAACTTTCCGTTTTTGGTATCCCAGTAATAGGATGATTCAGGCACTACTTTGATCGCTGTCACCTTAGGGTCTTCAGGGCCATCAAACCAGGCATCATCAGAACTTTGATAATACTTTTTGATGATATCAGTATCCGTTAGAATAGTGGCATGCCCAAAAAGTGCGAGGTATTCCATGCTTTGAGGCTTCGAATATATCAGCTGTATAGCATTATCCTTTTTTATGTAGGAATTATGTTCACTATCGCCATTGCTAAGGAACCAAATATTGCCGTTATCATCGACGTCCTTTGTGCTCATGGGAACAATATGTGATGGTTTACCGCCTAAATTAGTATCCATCATGGTAAAATCTATTCCTTCAACCAGCTCTTTTAATTTACTAATTGCTTCTTTATTGGTTAAATCTTTATGACTCATTCTCCTTCGATTTAATGGTTTGTAACCGTTTCAAATTCATACTAGCCGGCTATTCACTAGTGGCTATAGATTGAACCATTTAAAGAAGAAGTTAGTTTTTAAGAATTTAAAAGGAACAGGTTGACAGCGACTCTTCCATCAGCGAGATCAGATACTCAGAGTTCTCTTCGAGCAACTCTGAGTGGGGGAAATTGAGCAAAGTTAATTCATCTTTTCTTTGATTAATTTTAACAAGTCCATATTCTTATTTTTTACTTTTTTCATCATGAACCCTACTCCACTATTTGAAATCAATATATTTTTATTAATTCCGTCTTCAATAAAATGAATTTTCACCCAGGTATTGTCAAAATAAGAAATTAGGGCTTTTTTATAAGTTGCTAATTCTATATTTATGATGTTTTCTATTGAGATATGAAAATTTCCACTTTTATTAATTCCGTCATACTGTGGTTTATCCTCAGTTCCACAATTATAAAACTGTAGATTGTCATCAGATAGGATAAGTCTACCGATATTTTCAAAAATCACTGGAAAAATATTGTTTCCAACCATAACACGAGGAAAATCATAAAGTCTGTCAGAAACATCAAGTTCGTGCATGTTTTTCAGAATTTTTCTGTTTTTCTTAACTTCTTTAAATTTATCTAAGTGCTCCTCTGAACTGATCCATATATCTTCAAATCTTTCCATTCTAAAATATTCTTATAATTATAAGTATTCCCTTTATTAACATTGCTGTCGATAGAGCTTGATAGCCACTTTTTCTAGGAATGTAATTAAAGAGTACTATCCTCGCCCCCTCTGGTGCAAACTTATAATGACCATTATATAAAAATTTGCTACTTAATGCCGGGTTGGTGACACAATAATAGTCATTGGAAAGTTGATAGTCGAAAATTAAGAGCAATAGAGTAACTCTGAGTAGGAAAAATTACTTGGCTGCAACTTTATTATAAAACTCTTTCTGATCTATTCTCAAGTCAACGTAGGCACTTTCCAATTCATTAACTTAATAATTTCAATAAAAAATATCACATGAAAGATGAAATAATATCAAACCTTTACATTTATTGGTTAGCAGTTGGCATCTGTTATAATAAGACTATTTCATTTTTCCTTGATCATAGTTAGCTCTCTCTTGTTGCCATGAGGATCATACCCTGAAAGTTGCAAGAAATCAGATTGGATAGAGATGATAGAATAAGATACAATATCTTTCTTGTTGTCATTAAATAAGGAATACTCATGATAAAAATAAAGACGATTTTCTTTATTCTTTTCTAAAAGTTTCCAGGTTAAGGTGCCAAATTCTTGATCTTCGCTCTGCCATGATGAATTATCTTCGTTCCAATATCTTGGCAAGTATGATCCGTTACTTAGCAGTTCAAACCCCTGCTCATAATTCCATAGAAAATCGTCACCTCTCTTAATTTGCAAATCCCACTTTCCCGCCAGGTCTGGCTTATCAATTGTATCATTCTCTGTGCATGAGATTATTGACAATAATATTGCTGAAAATATGATGTTAACTTGTGACATGTTCTTTCATTTACTGGGTAGTTTTTTTGTTGAATATGGCCCTCCATAACTTGGCTGAAACTTTATTATAAAACTCCTTCTGTTCTATTTTCAATTCAATGCAGACACTTCTGAATGCCTTAACTTAATAATTTCAATAAAAAATATTACATGAAAGATTAAATAATATCAAACCTTTATATTCTACTAGTTAGCGGCACCAGCGGCGCTTGTGCCGGATTTAATGACAGAAATGTAAAATTTGACATTTAATACCGTGTCGGAGATACTAGTAATCATTGGAAAATTCGGGGTTGAAGACTACGAATAGCAAGGGCTTTTAATTTCCCTTTACAAACTCATTGGGATCAAACCCATACATAAATTTATTTAGCTGTCCATCTGAACTTTCTAGTCCCACGATGTCCATTAACTCTTCAATGTATGTACATACTCTCTCTATCTTCTGTGTCCAGTTGCAAGTAAACGTTATCGAACCTTGAAAGACCAATACCAATCTTCTCCTGGTATTTTTTATCAGTTGGATGCCCTGATTCCGACACACTTCTAAAATCGACCGCGATACTATTTACTTTCTCGGTAAGCATTGGTCGCATTTTTTCATCAGCTATTCCTGGATAATAATTTTCCTCAACGAACTTTTTCTTAGTAATGAATTCTTCGAACTTATCTGCATAGCTTTCAGCCGTTTTCATATCAGTAGAGTTTTGTTTGCAAGCAAATACAGCTAAAAGCAAAACCAAAATTTTAACGTATTTCATTGTTTTCTAAAATAGATTTGAGCGTCAGGGAAATTACGAATATAATCTATACTCTTCAGACTAATAGACTATAATTCTTAGAGATGCCAGCGGGGGTTACTTTAACATCAACAGGATCAGATACTCAGAGTTCTCTACGAGTAACTCTGAGTAGGAAAAAGCTCAAAGCCCCATCCTGAGGACTACTATCACCATATCACGACTAAGAAAGAAAGGGTATCAAAGTATGCTGAATTATTACCTAAAACTTCAACCAGAGATTCAATGAACCGCCCGGTACGAGGACCGTACGCCGGGTGGTGTGAGAGGCGCACTCTGGCTCAATTTGAGTCAGAGCCGTCTACTCGATTAGGCTTCGTTTTTATTGTTTTTCATTATTCTATTCAACCAAATTTCAATTCCGTTACCATATTTCTTATTCAGGAATATCGCTGTTGGAACGATAATTAGTTGAATCAACGTGAAAATAAATTCAAGTTTTGACCAATTGCCATCATTCACATAGGTTAACGGGTCTAAAAACTCAAAATCAGGATTTAGCACTAATTTTAAGAATAAAACAAGTATTAGTGCTGGGAGCGAAAAGAAAGTAAGATATCTTAAAACTTTAGCAACAATGCTTACTGTTTTTTTCCTTGCGGCAATTAAAGCCAAATATTTTTCTCTGTAAACACCTCCAAAAGTTTCTTCAAATATTTTTACTAGCTCAATATCTTCTTTTTCCTTGTCGCCAACTTTTTGCAAACGGTTCATCAATTCTTCTAAATTGATTTCGTCAAACAAATTAGAAATATAATAGTCAACGTCATATTCTTCATTATTAGCGGATTCGGCTAAGGTTATGACTTTATCAATAGTTTCAAGTTCCTTTTCGGAATATTGCTCTTCGAAGGCATTTGAGTAAACCATAAATTGCTTAAATACTTCAATATAGTCGGCACTAATTTCTGTTCTATTTGAGATTGTTCTTAACAGTTCTGTTGGTAAAATGCATACGCTCTTGCTATTGTCTTCATTTATTGTCCGAATCTTTCCATCAATCTTTAGGGTAGTGTTATCTGTTGTGATTAGCCAATATTTAATATCATATAAGTTGTAAATATTTGATTCTCGGAGGCCTTCGATATATAGTAACAACTTTGATATATGGTCTATCCTTGAACTGGTTTTCTCGGTACTTGAAAGTTCACTTAAAAGGGTTTCAAGTTTATCTTTTGAATAAGTAATTCTCTGATCGTCTCTATCAACTAAGTTAGGTCCAATGATTGATTTCAGTTTTATTAGAACATTATTGAAATGAAGACTGAAATCTTCTCTATTGACAATTCTTCCTTTCTTTTTAAGTCGAAGATATAGTTCGACTGTATCGTTTTTTTTGTTGCTTATATCATTCAGTTTTAACAAAGCTTTGTCCGAATGATTTAGAAGTTTTGAAACTCTATCAATAAGGTTCTTAATATTAACCTGAGTTTCAGTGATGGTTGAATTATGGATAATGAATTTTACCCCTTCTATTTTATTTAAAATGTTAACTAACTCAAGAGCTCTATGCTCTCGTAATTCATTGTCAAAACCAAACAACCTAATAATGAAAGAACTATCTAAATAAAAAACCTTGTTTTTATATGTTTCATTTAAAGTTTTATCAATATTGGGGTTGTAATGGAGCTGGAGAAAATCGAATATTTTGTAGAGCAAAACTCGCAATATCTCGTTGAAATCTGAACCTGAAGTAAGAATCAGATTATTGTAAATTCCGCAATCTTCATCATCGTAATGCCCATTTTTATCGAGAATTAATATACTTTCAAGTTTGTTTGCATCCTTTGACGTAATGAGTTGTTTTAGGAAACTTAAGTTTCTTTTAAACAAGGTTGTCAATAGTATTTCCTTAACGATTTCAGCCTTGTCAATTGATATGTTATTTGTCTTAAGAAAGTTAACAACATAAGAATCTAACTTGTCATAATAATTTTTGTATGAGCTTAAGTTATCGTAATGGATTTTTTTAAGTCGAAAGGGAGTGTCAATTCCAAAGTCTTCTGGAACTTCAAAGTAAGATTTATAGGAATCTTCGTCTACTATTTTTTCTAAGGCTTCGGGCTTAATAGAAATGCCTATTTCTTGAAGTTTTTGAGAAATTTCAAAGAGATTCAAAAAGCTATTTCCATTATTAATGAAAGTGTCTACAACTAGGGAAAAATGAGTGTTGTTAGACTGTTTATTGTTCAGTTTGGAGAACAAAAAATATAGCCTTTTCTCTTTGATATTTTCTTTATTCATTCAGTTTCTTTTAATGAAGCTTAACATCCGAGTATAGACAATACCCAATACCCAGATGAAAATTCTTTAAGTCATTAATTATCAGAATTATAGCCAGTTATAAATACTTACAAACGTTTATAAACATTCAGCATCAGATAATTCCCAATCCCTTAACTTAATAATTTCAATAAAAAATATCACATGAAAAACGGAATATTATTAAACCTCTTAAATCCCACACCCGCTAATTCCCCAATCCAAACCTAAGGAGGAGATCACTGGGCTCACGTATGGGATGTCGAGAGAGAGGCCTCTAAGGATGAGTAGGGTGCCCATGATCAGGGCTAGTGATGGGATGATATATTGGGAGGAAATGGCCTTTTGTGTTTTTATCAGGGTAAACAGTTTGGTTATGCCCAGCATCATGGGCCAGGTGCCGAGGCCAAAGCCCAACATTACCAGTGCTCCGCCTTCAATGGTGCCGGTGGCTACACTTACGGAAAGTACCATGTATACCAAGCCGCAGGGTAGCAGGCCATTCAGCATGCCAATGATCAGGTAGGTGAATAGGTTTTTGGTTTTCAGCACCTTCTGCAACTGTCGTCGCAGGGGCTGTATGATGCGCTGGTGCATAGGTGTTTGCAAAAGCTTGTGCTGGTATCTGGGGAATAGGGTGAAGAGTATTACCACCACGCCCATGGCTATGGAAAGGCCCTGCTGCCAGCCAAATACGGAGAGTCCGCGGCCCATAAAGCCAAAGGCTATGCCCAGAATTATGTAGGTGATCAGTCGGCCGCTGTTATAGAAAAGCTGCTGCAAAAAGTTACGCTGGCCATTTACCGCCATGGACAGTGGCCCACACATAACAGCACAATGTACGCTGCCTAAAAAACCGGCTAAAAATCCTGATACAACCCAACTCTGCATGGCATTCCGTTTAGATGATTATAGTTTGCTCTTCGTAGTATTCTTTACCGTTCTTATTCCAGTTGATCTTTAATGTCCACTTACCTTTCTGAAAATCAGACAGATCAAAGCCCTGCTGCCCATCGTCGTTTAATCTAAGGATGAACTTCTTGTCCTTCGTAGCATCTGAAGGTCTGAAGAAGTGCACTTCACCCTGGCTAATGTCATTATTGGCCATACTTAATGATAAAAACCCAGCCTCTTTATTGAATAGCACCTTCAGCTGTTCATCTCCCAGCGCTTTGGTGTTTTTAATCCTTTCAATCTGTTTTTGATAGGCTATCTCCTGCACATAATAGTCCTGTGCCACCAAACTCACGTCCTGCTTCATACTGATAGTAACCAGCGTAGCAATCAACCCCACGAAGCCGACAAATGCGATTATTATTATTGTGTTCCAGTTCATTTTTTTTTATTGGTTATTGGTTATTGGGTTATTGGTTGTTTGATTCTTTTTTCTGTTATCTAGTTGGTTATTGAGTTATTGGGTTATTGAGTTATTAGGTTATTGGTTATTAGTTATTGGTTATTAGTTATTGGATTCTCATATCTCACGTCTCACATCTATTTACTCTATACTATTTACTAGTTGGTTATTGGTTATTATGTTATTCGTTATTTGATTCTTTTTCTAATATCTATTTACTCACTACTCGTTGCTAGTTGGTTATTGAGTTATTAGTTATTTGTTATTGGTTATTGGATTCTCATATCTCACATCTATTTACTCGATACTATTTACTAATCATCTCATATCTCTTGTCTCACAGCTCATTACTCACTTCTTATTCCCCATTTTCATTGGGCCTAGGAATTTGGTTTTGGTGGTTTCTAGGAGGTTGCCGTTTTTGTAGATGCCTATTTTTAGGGTGGTGGTCATAGACTCTAGTTGGGTGGCGGGTATTTTAATGAAGTATACTCCTTCGGCCAGGCCGTTTTGGGGTACTTTTTGTTGGCCCTCTCCTACTTTGGTGATGATGGCTTCGGGCATGTTGAGTACTTTCAGTTCCAGGGTGATGTCATCAAAGGTTTTGTTTACAAATTGGATATTGTACAGGTTGCTGATGAAGCCGTCGTCTGTTTTTTGGTAGAGCTGTCCTGGTACTTTCAGGATGGTGGTTTCTATGTCGGACCTGGTGGCTAGTGAAAAGCCTAGTATGCCGAGCAGTAGCACCAGCACCACAGAATAAGCGGCCGCTCTTTTGGTGAATATCTTTTGGCTTCCTTCCTCTATAGATTCATGTGAGGCATAGCGGATCAAGCCTTGGGGTTTGTTCACCTTAAGCATCACCTCATCGCAAGCGTCGATACAGGCGGTACAGTTCACGCATTCCAGCTGGGTGCCATTTCTTATGTCAATACCTGTAGGGCAGGCATGTACGCACAGCTTACAGTCAATGCAGTCGCCTTTTGGAGTTTCCTCCACTTTCTTTTTCAGCTTTCCTCTTGGTTCACCCCGCACCCAGTCATACATTACGGCTATGGATTTCTTATCTAGCAGCACACCCTGCAATCGTCCATAAGGACAAACTGCCACGCAGGCCTGCTCTCTAAACCAGGAGAATACTCCATAAAATATCGCCGTAAAGGCCATGAGCCCCATAAATCCGGCCCAGTGCTCGCTGGGTGGCTGGCTTACAATGTTTATTACTTCTTCTATGCCTATCAGGTAAGCCATTACGGTATGTGAGATAAGTAAAGAGATAATAATGAAAATGGTGTGTTTTGTGAGTCTCTTACTGATTTTCTCGGCTGTCCATGGAGCTTTTTTCAACTTTCGCTGTTGGTTGGCATCGCCTTCTATCAGGTATTCTATCTTACGGAAGACCATCTCTAAAAACAGGGTCTGCGGACAAGCCCAACCACACCATATTCGTCCAAAAATTACTGTAAAGAGAATAATGAAGACGAAAAAGGTGATGAGCAGCAAGGCCAGTAAGAAGAAATCCTGGGGCCAGAAAGCCTGGCCCAGGATTACAAATTTGCGTTCAAAAACATTGAGCAACAGAAACGGACGGCCACTGATCTTAATAAACGGACCGGCGAAGAGAATGCCCAGGAGAATAATAGTCACCACGATCCTTCTTCTGTGGTAGTTGCCCGAAGGCTTCTTCGGGTATACCCACACTCGCTTGCCTTCCGCATCTACAGTAGCTATGGTATCTTTGAACTCTTCGTCAAACTGATACAGCTTATCCAATCCTTCCTGCTGACTCATCTTTTTTTGTATTTATTTATAGACTGGCTTCTACCGTAGCTAAAGTATCTACTGCCACGCCGGCCGAATCTGTAGGGCTTTCCAGTGTTTCTACCTCTTCGCCGCCTTCATAGATTTCTCCTTGCGGTGCTTTAGCATCCGGCGGGTTAGATCCGCCCATGCTTATCACGTAAGAGGCTACATTTTGCAGCTGCTGTGGTGAAAGTAATGGCTCCCAGGAGATCATTCCCTTTTCAGGAACACCGTTTTTGATGGTAGCAAACACATGATGAATACCGCCGCCATGCAGCCAATACTCATCCGTAAGGTTAGGGCCTATGCCCCCACCACCATCTGCACGGTGGCAAGACTCACAGTTGTTTTTAAATATCTGCTGCCCTTTAGCCAGCGAAGCAGCATCAGTCATGAGTTCTACATTGTTCTCATCAATTACGCTGGCTGGCATACTGGCCTGACGAGCCAGGGCGGCTTCTTCAGCCTCACTCATGGCCATCTCATATTCCTCAGCCGGCAGTGGCATAGAATCAAACACATGATACACACCCAAATAAATGATGGCGAATACTATCGAAACGTAGAATATACCTTTCCACCATGGCGGTAAATGGTTATCTAACTCCCTGATTCCGTCATAGTTATGATCTAATATAATGCTTGCCTCTTCTTCTATCGGCACGGCATCATTAGCTTTGGTGAGGAATCTGGCCCACCAGCCTTGGTTGCTTTCTTCTGGTAGCACCTCTCCTCTTGCCTCAGCCTGTCTCTTGGCCTGGTCTTTCACCATGAACTTGAGCAGCTTCAAAATCACCATAGCCACCCTAAGAACTATCAGGGACGTGATAAACACAAAAGCTATGACAATGTAGAAGTATACAGTATTAGAATCTGATCCTGCTGCACTTTCCTGAGCCCAGGTCTGCTGGGCCGTGAGCAACATCATCAGTGTGATCAATGGCTTTTTTAACATATTTAATAATTTGCTCATGATTCTTCTGGGTTTGAGGTGGACAATGTGGCGTCATCAACTGGTAATTGCTTCATTTTGGAGATGTAGCCTTTATCTGCCTGTATTACCCAAAGGATAAGACAGAGAAAAAAGATGAAGAAGATGGCCAATGATATAATCGGCCAGACCTCTACGTTATGTACTTGTTCGAAATAATGCTTAAACATGATCTTACTGGTTTGATGCTTCTAATGATGGAGTGTCTTTGACTTTGATGTCTGTACCCAGACGCTGCAGATAAGCGATTAATGCTACTATTTCAGCATCAGGCACTACTTCTACATCTTCTATTTGCTCTTGTAGGTTTTTCACTATCTGAGCCGCCTGTTCGTCTAGCACATCATTGGCAATCTCTTCATAACCTTCTTCATAAGGCACTCCCAGCTTGCGCATGGCCGCTATTTTACTGGCTGTAGTAGTCTTGTCTATTCGGTTTTCGAACAGCCACGGATAGTTAGGCATGATAGACCCACTAGATACCGAAGATGGATTCAGCATGTGGTTATAATGCCAGCTATCCAGGTACTTACCACCTTCTCTATGAAGATCTGGTCCGGTTCTCTTAGATCCCCACAAGAATGGGTGATCAAAAACAAATTCACCAGCCTTAGAATATTCGCCATAGCGCTCAGTTTCAGATCTGAATGGTCTTACCATTTGCGAGTGACAGCTTACACAGCCTTCTCTTATATACAGGTCTCTACCCTGAAGTTCCAGCGGTGTGTAGGGTTTAACACTGCTTATAGTAGGCACATTACTCTTGATAAGGAAGGTAGGTACCATTTCTATGACACCACCCATAAGAATGGCTACTACGGTAAGCACAGTAAATAACACAGGCTTTCTTTCCAACACACTATGCCAGTGACCACCTACATGCTTTTTATGTTTTTCCAAAGGAGCAGCAGCTGCTTCTTCATTAGCGATAAAGCTGCCTTGCTTAGCAGTTTGGATAAGGTTATAGCTCATTAAGATAGCTCCTACCAGATACAGACCACCACCAATGGCTCTTAGCATGTACATAGGAAGAATTTGAACCACAGTTTCAAGGAAGTTTTTATACTCAAGGAATCCTTCAGGGTTAAACTCTTTCCACATTAAGCTTTGAGTGACCCCGGCCACGTACATCGGCAATGCATAGAAAATGATTCCGAGCGTACCAATCCAGAAGTGAACATTGGCAAGTTTAGTTGAGAACAGTTTGGTACCCCACATTTTTGGCACTAACCAATATAGCATTCCGAAAGTAAGGAAGCCATTCCAACCCAAACCTCCTACGTGCACGTGAGCAATAATCCAGTCAGTAAAGTGTGCTATGGCATTCACGTTTTTCAGCGAAAGTAATGGCCCTTCTAAAGTAGCCATACCATAAGCGGTAACAGCCACCACCATAAATTTCAAAACAGGATCTTCACGCACCTTGTCCCACGCTCCTCTAAGCGTAAGCAAACCGTTGAGCATACCACCCCAGCTTGGAGCAATAAGCATGATAGAGAATACAGTACCTAATGATTGTGCCCAGTCAGGTAATGAGGTATAAAGTAAGTGGTGCGGTCCGGCCCAGATATAGATGAATATTAATGACCAGAAGTGAATGATAGATAGTTTATAGGAATAAACCGGTCTGTTAGCTGCCTTAGGCAAGTAGTAATACATTAAACCTAAGAAAGGCGTAGTAAGGAAGAATGCCACAGCATTGTGCCCATACCACCATTGTACAAGAGCGTCTTGCACGCCCGCGTACCAGCTATAACTTTTCATAAAGCTTACAGGCAGCTCAAAAGAGTTTACCACATGCAGTACTGCCACGGTAACAAACGTGGCTATGTAGAACCAGATGGCCACATACATATGCTTCTCTCTTCTTTTGATAATGGTACCAATCATGTTGATACCAAACACTACCCAGATCAGCGTAATGGCGATATCTATAGGCCACTCTAACTCAGCGTATTCTTTAGAAGTGGTATAACCTAATGGCAATGATATGGCTGCTGCCAAAATGATGAGCTGCCAGCCCCAGAAGTTAATCCAGCTGAGGGCATCAGAAAACATTCTGGTTTTAAGCAGTCGCTGCATCGAGTAATACACCCCAGCAAACATGGCGTTACCCACAAAGGCAAAAATCACGGCATTGGTATGCAGTGGTCTTATTCTACCGAAAGTGGTGTAGGGAGTATCAAAATTAAAAATAGGATAAAATAGCTGGATGGCAGCCGTGAGACCCACCAGCATACCGACGAGTCCGAAAACAACCGTAGCTACAATAAAAGCCTTCACGATCTTATTATCATAGCTGAATTTCTCAAGTTCCATAAGCGAAGTTTTGTTACAATATTTTGACGTTGTGAAAGTACTAGCTCCGGCTAACCTATAAATTGATGAAGGTTAGACCGGAAATTGATTTTTATCAGTTTTTAAGAGCCCCAGCTTCTGGAGGTCTCATTGGCACAAGTCCAGAGCACTGAAGGTCCGCTCTGAAGCACCCTTTCGGTAATGAAATAGTTGTTGCTTAATGAAGGCTGATGGTACAAGCTGTGTATAGACATGGCCACCACATCGGCATCTACCTGATCATAATAATGGATGATGCCGTCTTCGATATTTTCACTATTGCATACCTTAAAGGTGAAGTCATCGAAGTGATGAATTTCATTAAAGGCCTTAAGCTGCTTTTCAATTTGGGTATCTGGAAGCCAGGTGTCTCTGGTGTTTACTTTAAGAATATGAAGCTTAGCACCTGTAAGTTCTATCAGCTGCTTGAGCTGTGAGGTGATGAACGTATGCGTAGTGCGCAGATCAGTAGCCAGTACCACATTCTTGATATCAGACAGCTTCATAGGAGCTTTAACCGTAATCACCGGACAATCTGTGTAGCGAACAATACGCTCCGTGGCTGAGCCTCCCAGCATTTCGTCCATTTTCTTATAATCCTTTGATCCTAAGATGATTAAGCCTACTTGCTTATCTCTGGCAAACTTCACTACCTCTGCTCCTGGCAGGCCGGCAACGATGGTGTAAGATGCCTTTACGCCATTCTTTTCTGCCTTTTTCACCAACCCAGACAGATGCTGTGAGGTGACATTTTTTACAGAATCGAGAAAATCGATTTTCACACCCTCCACAACCCCTTGATAATCAGGTACATTAATCACGTGGAGTAACAGTATATTCGAATGCTTCTCCTTAGCTATTTCTATGGCTAAATCCATAGCGTGCTTAGCGTAATCGGAGAAGTTTACCGGCACCAATATGGTATTTAATTTAGCTTTCATGGCTATGTTGTTTTGGTATAACTTTAATTCAAAAGAATACCATAATAGCCTCTAAATGAATGATGGACAGGGGTGTAGAGATATGATTATTATCAGGATAAAACGGCCGATCCAAATATTTATAATTATTTAACCTGCATCACTGAGTTAAAACCTATTTTTGGTTTAAGATTGATACCCAAATAGCTGATCCATATGAAAAATATTGCCATTCTTCTTTCCTTGCTGTCATTATCAAGCCTGGCTGCAGCCAAAAACATCAAGGGCAAAGTATATGTAGATCAAAACCAGAATATGCAATGGGACAAAGGAGAAAACCTACTTCCCAACATCCTTATCTCCAACGGTCGAGATATAGTGCCCACCAATGAAAAAGGTGAATATAAGATCGCATATATTGAAGGTAATCAGGTATTTATCATCAAACCTTCACAGTACATCTCTCCCATGATTGATAATAGGCCACAGAATTACGCACCAGCGGCGGCCCTTGAAGCGGGTTCTTATGATTTCGCTCTCATCGACCATCCGGAATCTCCTAATATGACGGTAGCGCTACTAGGCGATCCACAGGTAAAATATATCGATGACGTCCATAGCATGAGCAAAACGGTAACTGATGAGCTTGCAGGCCAGGAACTGGCATACGTAGTGCCCCTGGGAGATATCACCTTCGATAGTCATGACCTCTTCCAGCCTCTGGCAGAAAGCCTTGGACTAATTGGGGCTCCCGTCTTCTATGTCATGGGCAATCATGATCAGAACTATGATGCTGCTCAATTTAACGATAGGGATAAAAACTTTGAGAACTACTTTGGTCCATCTTACTATGCCTTTGAGTTTGGCAAAGATCTGGGCATCATCGTGAATAACATTTACCCTCTGGAGGGCACTGGTTATAAAGGCATGCTTGATGAAGATCAGTATACCTTTATCAAAAACCTGCTGGCTATCACTGGCAAAGATTACAGATATGTAAGGATGTTTATGCACATTCCGCTAGAGGAAATGGAGGACATGAAAAGGGTGATTGACCTTTTTAAAGGTCGTAAAAATGTACTGGTAGTAACGGGGCACACGCATACGCAGTACCATAAAGATTTTAAAAGAGCCGGTGAGCCAGATATTCATGAGCTGGTGGCAGGAGCTACTTGCGGATCTTGGTGGAGCGGACCTCGTGATTTGCAAGGTGTACCATCAGCCATAATGAACGACGGCTCACCAAGAGGCTACTGGTTTTTAAACACTGCCAATGAAACCTTTAGATACAAGGCTTCAGAGAAACCAGCTGATTATCAGATGTCTATATTAACTCCTGAAATCAATATCTGGGACACCACCTTCAATGAGTTTGATCCTCAGCATATCTATGTGAATGTATTCGCCGGCTCGGAAGCTACTAATGTACAAATCACTTTTGATGGAGAAAACTGGACCGAGATGTCGAAGTATGAAGGCATGGACCCAACCGTAAAACAAGTCTACTATCTCCAGCAGCAAGGCCGCTTTGACAGCAACAAGATCTCAAAAATGTGGGAACCAAAAGTGAACAGCGACCACCTATGGAGAATAGCCATCCCGGAAGATCTAAAACCTGGAACTTACCTGATAAGAGTTAAGGCTGAGGAAAAGGAATTTGGATTGGATGCTGTGGGGATGGGGGTTTTGGTTATTGGGTATTGAGTTATTGGTTATTGGTTATTGAGTTATTAGTTATTGGTTATTGGGTTATTAGTTATTGGTTATTGGGTTATTAGTTATTGGTTATTGGGTTATTAGGTTATTGGGTTATTGGTTATTGGTTCTGAATTATCTGACATCTATATACTCATTACTATGTACTATAAGCTATGTACTTCTTCATTCAGTATCTCGAGGAGTTCTTTGTGAAGACATTCTGAGACTTCTTCTTCTAAAAAGTATTTTACACAAGACAGTATCACTGGAATGAAAATGGTAAGAGCTGGCTTCAGGTTCTTTAATGAAATCTCATTCTTGATATAAAAATCTGTTAGAAACATAAGGATAACTGCTATCATCAGGAACAACATGATTATAGGCATAATTGATATCCTATACTTTACCACCAATGTTCCATCAATTACTCTACCTCTCCCTACTTAATCACTTGTTCCTATATACCAGCTTGATTTCATACTTCGTCTAATGGTAACTGAATTATTACGAAATCTAAATATAGAATGGTCCGTTTTTATTTGACCATGCATCTGATTAAATCTTCTTATCTGATCAGCATTTAGCTCAACCTGCTTCTTAACAATCGTTACCCCCAGTTTATATCTTAATTCATGCAAAAAGAAGCTGAAGATCATTGTGAATATCATGAACGGTATCACCAATTCAATTACAAAAATCATACTTAACAATATTTACTCAGTAAAAGCATTATCTGGATTACTTTTAAATTCTGACACCAACGCGTCGAAATCTTCAATTTCACCATTATACCAACTTGGTATAAATGTCCGCACTGGGTTGTTAAACATAGGCAACTCGTCACTATATCTAACGAATTTCAAATCATCATTGGTTGAATCATACTCGACAATCCGATAAAGGCTACCATCAAGCTTTAAATAGTAGCGATGGGATGAATCGGGACCCTTAAGAATAAGCACATCATTGTGCCATGTAAAATTACCACCTTCAACACCACCCACTCCGGTATGATAATCTAACTCTGTGGTTGTATAATCGCCATTACTATAAAGGAGCAATTCCCCTGACTCAGGAAAGATATTAATCTCTTGATAATAATAACTGTCAGTAACTTGCTTTTCAGAACAGCTAAGAAAGACTGAAACCATTGCAATTAGAACTAGATACTTATTCATAAAACAATGAATTGACGTTCATTTGAACAAAAAGTACAAGTGGAATGAGTACATAAAAGCCAAAAAAATTGGCTAAAAAAAAGTTGACAAGCAAAAAAGGATAAAGCAGGACCAACAAGATTGACGGTCCATAGGTTAAATATGATTTTAGCCTCATCTTTTTTGCCAACCAGGCTACAGGGACTGGCAATAGCAGCATCGGGATGATCAGGTAAAAGATTATCATTAAAATTAAATTATCACATAATCTTACTTAGAATCCGCATAATACGCAAAAGTCACTCCACCCCTTTCAAATATTTCAACACCTCTGCATGACCATCTCTTTCAGCAATACTCATGGCTGTGTCTCCATTTTGCATTTTCAAACTTATATCTGCTCCGTTGGTAACTAGCATTTTCACTAGCTCCAGGTTGCCTCGGTGGGCGGCTGAGTGGAGAGGTGTTACATCTTGCATTTGAGTGGCGTTAACGTCTACACCGTGATTTAGCAGTACTTCACAAAGTGCTAAATTTTCCTTGGCTACCGCGGCATGGAGGGCGTTAACTTTTGAAGGGTTGGTAGCTTTCAAATTAGGGTCTCCTCCATTTTCGATAAGTAAAATGGCCATTTCTGTGTGGTTAAAGAAAGCAGCTAAAGCCAATGGTGAAAAACCATCTGGCGAATACTTATTTACAATATCATCTGATAGTAAATATTCATTGACCAAATCAGACTTTCCAGCGGCAATGGCTTCATAAAATGTGAATGACCTTTTAAGTGCGATGGCCTTATTCAATACGGTCTCTAATCCGCTGTAGGCTATGATCATAAACCCAGAGCTACCGTTTTCATCGGTGGTGTTGAGCACCTCTGGGTTTTCCTGAATGAAAATTAAAACACTAGCGGTATCTTTTTCAGCTAACTGTGATTTCAATGAGTCTATCATATTATTGGCCGTTGAATAAAAGGAAACAAAGATAAGGATGGTGGTAAGTAAAGTTTTCATCTTCTTTTTCAGTGAAGAAAGCTACTTTTTCTACCATCATGCTACTATATATCACCTTGTTTAATTTGGGAGGCACTTTTACCGATTATCGCTTTAAAGTAGCTACTAAAGTTGCTCATACTGTCATAACCTACGGACCTCGCAATATCAGAAACAGCTTTATCGGTCTCCTTTAACTGCCTGTAAGCCTCTTTTATTCTGAGATGAGAGATGTATTTAAACGGAGTTGTACCAAAAATTTGTTTGAAGCACCTAAGGAGATGATTTTCAGAAAGAGCCGCCACGGCTGCAATTTCGGATAAAGAAAGATCCACATAAAAGTAAGCTTCCATAAAATCACGAGCACAGCAAATACGCTCGTAAATCTCTACTCTTGTTGATTTCCTCTTTAAATCGAGCCTATCAGCTTCTCGAATAGCTCCCGAATTCTCATACATTATAGCAGCTAATAAATGCTGATAGTATTCTTCCTGCTCCAGCTTCGATTTATGGGAAATATCGGTTTGTTGGCCTTGCTCCAACAGAGAAGAAACCGGTCCCCTAGACCTAAACTTCTTTTCTATGAATTTGACCAATTCAGTATTTTCCTTTCCATCAAGCAGCTGTTCATCAGTTGAGCAATATGCCGTGATATGCCTTTGCACATAATCAGGTGAGAAAAAGACACAGAAAGACTCGGTGTCATGTGGTGTGTCAATAGTGAGATTATAGCGGGAGCATTCATTAAGAATAAGGAAATCTCCCTCTCTTAACTCGTATGATTTGTGCTTTACCTGATAATGCGCTTCACCCTTGTAGAAAGATTTTACGGAAAGAAAACATTCACCAGACCATTGATATTGACGTGCATGCTGATGAATTATAAAATTGCTTTCCATTGAATGAATTTAACATTAATAAGGATACGAAGCAATTGCGTTAATCTCTCAGGTGCTCAATCACTTGCGCATCTACCCAATAAATGCCTTTATTACTGGTGTAGAAGAAATACTTACCATCGCTGGTAACAAAGGGGCATAACTCATGATCTTTACTGTTAATTTCCCTGCCCATATTTTTGGCTTTGGACCAGGCCCCCTCCTCATTTCTAAAGCTAATGTATAAATCACCTTCGCCGAATCCTTCCGGCCTGGTAGCACAAAAGATAATATATGATTCATCTGGGCTTACAAATACATCTGCCTCATAGTGAGATGTATTAACCGCCTCTCCTAGACGTACAGGTTTTTGAAATTCACCTCCTACATACTCTGATTTGTAGATATCATGGCTTGCCCCGCCCTTATTAGACGAAAAATACATATCTCCTTGGTTGGTGAATGAAATATAATATTCATGACCTTCTGAGTTTATATTAGCACCAGCGTTTACCGGATCTGACCAGCCCTCATTAGTTCTTTTTACATACCAAATGTCATAATCTTTGAGCTTCCCTTCCCCATCTATAGGCCTGCGGGAAATGAAATAAAGCTTCTGCTCGTCTGGAGAAAGGAATGGATCATTACAACCGTATCCTTGATCGTTCAAGAGTGTTACAGGCTCGCTCCAGCTGCCACCCTCCAACTTTGAATATCTAATCTCCTCTTTACCCTTCACATTCACAGCATAAAAAAACTCTGTACCTGCTTTGTTAAAGAACGAACCAAATTCATAAATACCATCCTTTGAAATAATACCTGGTGCAAAAATCTCCGGCTTCAATGATGGAGGCTTCTGGTTTAAATATTTTAGATCAGACTTTTGTTGTGCAAAAGCAGTAATGGCAGCTAACAAACAAAATAGCGTGAGGCATATTCTCATTGTAGTAGGTTTTAGGTACATTAAAAGTAATCATTTCGTTATTAATCTTGTTGATTAGATGATTTCAAAAATCCACTATCTGTATTTTACGTATATTGAAACGATATGCAAATGAGATATATTTTCACTATTACCATCATGTTTTTCTTCACCAAAACACAGGCCCAGGAAGTGGAAAGCAAAGCTTACAAGTTGATGCTCAATACATTATTGAGCCATTCAGTGCCTGAATTATCTGTAGCAGATGTCAAAACGACCCCTAACATTATCTGGCTAGATGCCCGTGAGAAGAACGAATATCAAGTTAGTCATATCAAAAATGCCAATTGGGTGGGTTATGATGATTTCTCAATAGACCGTGTGAAAGACATTTCAAAAGATGCCAAAGTGATTGTCTATTGCAGCGTAGGTTATAGAAGTGAAAAAATATCTGAAAAGCTTATTAAAGCCGGCTTCAAAGATGTACAAAACCTTTACGGTGGGATATTTGAATGGAAAAACCAAGACAAAACCGTAGTAAACAGTGACAATGCCGAAACCGAAAAAATCCATGCTTACAGTAAAATGTGGGGAATTTGGCTTAAGAAAGGTGAGAAGGTTTATGAATAAGGGCCAGGTATAATCTCTTGGGTAGTACCGACCGTCTACCCTTCGACGGGCTCAGGGTGACTCTGGTTGCCTTCACTAATTGCATCATTATAATATCATTTCAACGTCTTTCATCATCTCAGACACCCCCCAGGCGTTAACCATAACGTCATTCCGGAATTCAGTAGCGCAGCGGATGAATATCCGGAATCTCACTGTTCATCCCACAGAAGACTCCTCCTCATAACACTTATTATAAACTACCCCTTTTTCCCCTAAAATCAAGGGGATTTCTTCCCTTTAATTTGGGTGAATTTTCCTCTATCCTTCAGGCCTCTCTCCTGCTAATTTTGATTCTCAATTAACCTAAACCACAAGCGGATTCTGAAAAGCTTTGATAGAGTAAGAAAAATCAATTACCAATCTAATTATGAAACCAACCGTTTATCTAAACCACAGGAAAGCACCATTAGGGGGTATGCTCAAAGTGCTGCTCTTAGTTTGTTTATCATCTTTCACCTCCCTGCTCTACGGACAAGAGTACTTTTACTACTACAAGGGAGAAAAGAAACCTCTTACGCTCAATACGAAATTTGTTTATTTGGTCACGAGTTCCAGCATTAACGATGCTGAAAGTCTGCAAAAGATGATCAATGGCTCAGAAGTAACTCAATTCAAATCTGATAACTCTGAGCAAACTGTAAAGGTCTTTAAACAGCCTGAAACACATAATTGGGCAGAAGTTCAATTGACCAAAAAGCTCACTGCAAAAAGCTACCTAACTTACCTCAGTGAACTGGAAGCTAATGCTGACATCACCGAAGCTGCTCCTTATTTCACAGATAGCGAAGGTGAAAAAGTAGGCTTATCTGAATATCTGTATGTAAAGCTTAAAAATGACAAGGATTTAGCTATTCTGACTAAAATGGCATCAGAGCTTGGAGCTGAAATTGTTGGCCAGAATAAATTTATGCCACAATGGTTCACTCTGAGAACTCAAGCAAATCAAAAATTAAATGCACTAGAAATAGCCAACAAACTTTATGAATCTGGGGCATTTGCGCACGCCGAGCCTGATTTCTTATTAGAAAACATGACTCAGTCCTCAAATGATCCTCTACTGGCTGATCAGTGGGGCTTGAAAAACACAGGTCAGTATGGTGGTTCAGGTATCGACATAAAAGCTTTCGATGCCTGGGACATCACTAAAGGCTCTCGTGAGGTACAAGTGGCAGTGCTTGACCACGGTTTTGAAATGAATCACCCTGACTTATCAGGCAATACTTTCGGAACTGGCTTCGATACAGGTACAGGTACATCACCTGCTCAAGTATTAGGTAGTCATGGCACAGCCTGTGCAGGCATAATTGCGGCATCGCAAGATAACCATCGCGGTGTATCTGGCGTAGCCCCTAATGCGCAACTCATTTCCATTAGTAATTCATTATATCTAACACCTACGGTGAAACAGGAACTGGCCGATGGTATTAACTGGGCCTGGCAAAATGGTGCTGAGGTTATCAGTAACTCCTGGGGCCATACCAGCCTGGCCAGTGCATTGATTGACAATGCCATCACAAATGCGCTAAACAATGGACGAGGTGGCCTGGGAACTATTGTGGTTTTCGCCGCTGGAAATGGCAACGGCAATGTTAGTTATCCAGCAAACAGTAATCCTGATATCATCTCTGTGGGCGCCATGAGCCCTTGTGGTGAAAGAAAGAGCCCATCCTCTTGCGATGGTGAAGGTTGGGGTAGCGACTATGGCGTTAATCTGGATGTAATGGCACCCGGAGTACTGATCTCAACTACTGACAGACAGGGAGCCTCAGGCTACAACCCATCCACCACTATTCATCCTAATCTGGGAGGCACACTTGTAACCACTGATTATACTGATGATGACTATACCATTTGGTTTAACGGAACATCTTCGGCATGCCCTATGGTAGCGGGTGTGGCTGCACTGATTTTGTCTGTCAATGATTGTCTTACACATGATGAAGTAGAGGATATCATAGAGCAAACGGCACAAAAAGTAGGCGGCTACGCTTATGGTGCCACTGCTGGCCGACCTAATGGAACCTGGCACAATGAAATGGGTTATGGCTTAGTAGATGCAGAAGCAGCTGTAATTATGGCTCAGTCAATGTTGCCAACTGCTGTTAATTATGACATCTATTCAAAAGATCGTCCTTTTGATACTGGTGTAGAACCTAACCCTGACAATGGCCCTATGTGGATAAGTCAGGATATCTGGGTAAGACAAAGCCTGGATGGTGGCACTAAACACCAAAACCCTGAGTACAAATTATACTCACCGAACGGTGTTTATGTAAAGGTTACTAACAGAAGTTCTGTTACCAGTGAATGCGCCAACCTTTCACTCTATTTCTCTAAAGCATCTACCGGATTGGTATGGCCAACTAACTGGATCAACTACAACCTGGCTGGCGTATTGAATGGCGATAAAATCAACACCGTATCCATTCCTCCTATTGCTCCAGGAGCAACGAAAATCATTGAGATTCCATGGTACCCACCTAATCCAGCTGATTTCGTTAATGACATCCACCACTTCTGTCTATTAGCCCGTATAGAATCTCCTACTGATCCTATGTACAATGAGCAAACTGGTGTTGGCGTTGGCATTAATGTTAAGAACAATAATAATATAGCTTGGAAAAACATCCAGGTGTATGATAATATTCTAAATATCAGCAGCTTATATATCAGAGGAATTATTAAAGGCTGGAGCTTCATCGATCTAAAGTTCTATGACAGAGGATTCCAGGAAAAAATTAGTAAACCATTCTTTGAAAGAGGAGGTAAAGTGGCCGTGAAGGTAGAACCTAAATTATTCGAAAGAATAAAAGAAGCTCGACTTGAAGGCGTAAAAATTGTAGGTGAAAACATGCTGCATATACAAAGTCCTGGAGCTACTATCTACGGTATCCAAATTAGCAGCAAGGAAACCTTTACCATGGATTTTGCTTTCGA
Organism: Fulvivirga ligni; assembly: GCF_021389935.1. Classification (NCBI taxonomy): domain Bacteria; kingdom Pseudomonadati; phylum Bacteroidota; class Cytophagia; order Cytophagales; family Fulvivirgaceae; genus Fulvivirga; species Fulvivirga ligni. Next base: position 3,442,483 of record NZ_CP089979.1, on the reverse strand, counting down.
TGTAGATGTTGATCCTAAGGAAGAAGGTGTAATCCTTGATGTACTCCAGATGGGAGAAGGAAAGCTTAAACTTCAGGGTGGCGAAAGATTTGTGATTAAAGCATCGAGAAAAGGTGGCAAATTCGATACGCCAGTGGTTGAAAAAACTGAATTAGTTTACCCTAATCCAAGTGAAGGTGAGATTTATCTGAAATATGAGATACAATCAGATGATGTTCCGGTAAGCGTAAATATCAAAAATGCGCTTGAACCTGCTATGGAACAGCAACTTTTCAAAGGCAAGCAAAGTCGTGGCGAGCACATTGAACAATACGATGTTAGCCGCTTGAAAAACGGTGTTTACATACTAACTATTAAAATTGGTGAAGAAGTAAAAACCGAAAGAATCGTGATTAATAATAAGTAATTAAGTATTTATCAAAAAGCTACTCATTCATTGAGTAGCTTTTTGTTTTCACCTTGTGGTGGTTTGAGCCTAGCATTTGTAATGCGATCGTCACTTGCAATATTCCATTGCACAGTTCCTTTACTTTTTTGCAATCGACCAAAAAAGTAACAAAAAAGTCTTTCTTGCTGCAAGGTCTTCCGAGAGCTGGAGTATTTCATATACCGTAACTACCACTAAGGACTTGAGCAAAGCCTGTTTTTCAACATTCTTCCTTCGCACGACTAAGCAGCAAGACATTAGTCATGTAGTCCCGACCGTCTACCCTTCGACGGGGCTCAGGGTGACCTTGATTCTCGTTACCTTTTTTCATCCCCAGACACTCAACAGACGTTAACCCATAACGTCATTCCGGAATTCAGTAGCGCAGCGGATGAATATCCGGAATCTTACCGTTCAGCCTGCAGAGACCAATCCATGTCAGACCCTTCACTTCAGGTATAAACATAAAAAAAACCGCCAGATCATTCTGGTCGGTTCTTTCAAGTTAGGGATATGCTGATATTATATTGCTTTGCTAAAAAGAGGCTGTTGACTCTTTTTGCTTTGTAGTTTTTTATCGAATACGGAACAGATATTTCTTAGAAAAGCCATGCCTAAGTCAGTAAGTCTTAGTCCATTTTCATAGAGTTTGATCAGTCCTTCCTGCGCCATAGTGTTAAGCTGAAATGAAGTGTTAAAGTCCAGAAGATCAGGGTTATATCCCCAAAACAATTCTCCTTTGCAAGCAATATCGAGGATGAAATCTTTGATTTGTTGATCTTCTTCAGAAAGAATGTGACCTCTTTCTATAGGTAACATACCATTGTTCACCAAAGCCTTATACTCTTCCACAGTTTTCACAGTCTGAGCATAGGCATATTTGGCATCACCTATGGCGCTGGCGCCGAGTCCTATCAATAGTTCTGTGGCGTTAGAGGTGTAGCCCATAAAGTTTCTATGCAATGTTTTTAATTGATAAGCCTTATAAAGATCGTCTCCTGGCAGCGCGAAATGGTCCATGCCAATGTCTGCATAACCATGATCTAAAAGCAAGGCTTTACCAGACTCATATAGTTTTCTTTTCAAGCTACTATCAGGCAGGTCCTTTTCAGTGTAGGCTCTCTGTCCTGGCCTTTTCCATGGCACATGAGCATAGCTATAAAATGCAATTCTCTCTGGCTTCATCTCCAGGGTCTTCTCAATAGTGTCCAGTACACTAGCCTCTGTTTGAAAAGGTAAACCATAGACCAAATCGAAATTTACAGATGTGTATCCGATGGCTCTGGCCTCTTCCGTTGCCCTAATGACATTTTCGTAAGGCTGTATTCTGTTTATGGCTTTTTGCACCTTAAAATCAAGGTCCTGTACACCGTAGCTCACTCTTCTAAAGCCTACTTCAAACAAAGCTTTAAGGTGCACATAGGTGGTATTGTTTGGGTGGCCTTCAAATGAAAAAGCGTAATCATTGTGCAAATGAGCTTTTCCTATGATGCCTATGATGAGCCTCTGAAGATTTTCCGGGCTGAAAAAAGTGGGTGTGCCCCCACCTAAATGAATTTCCCTGATCAAAGGTCTTTCACCAAATTGGCTACAATATAGATTCCATTCCTCTAAAACTGCATCAATATAACTATCCTCAACCTGGTGATTTTTGGTGATTCTAGTATTGCAAGCACAGTAAGTACAAAGGCTCTCACAGTAAGGCAAATGAATATATAAGCTTATGCCATGCTCCTTGTTAGAAACTGTAAAAGCTCTTTTTACATTCTTTAACCACTGTTGCTGATCCACGTGCTTCTCTTCCCAAAAAGGTACGGTAGGGTAACTCGTGTAGCGGGGCACTGGCACGTTATACTTGGCAATGAGTTCTTCTGGAATTTTCATTTCTTAGTAGTGATTAGCTCAGTAAATCATCATGACAACCTTTTTGGTTGTTTAACGAATACAAATATTGCTGATCATCACTTGGAAATAAATGACTTGGTTCACTAGAAAAACTGACAAATATCAGGTTGCTTTTTAAAATGATTATTTTTAATTAGTTATTTCAAACCCTTCATATGCGTGCTCATTGGCTCATTTATATTCTCTTCATAGGTGCTTGCTCCACAGTGAGAGTACAGACTAGCTATAGTCCCAAGCATGATTTCGAAAATTATAAAACCTGGTGTTGGCTTAATGGCTGTCAACCATCATACGATGGCCCAAAGGGCATAATGGATAGTGCTTTTATGGATAAGATTTCAAATGAAATAGCCATAGAAATGCAGAGAAAAGGATTTACACAGCTAGACGATTCCGCGGACATATTACTTGATTATCACATTGTTTTATCCAGAGATTCTTCAAATGCGGGCTGGGTTCAAGAGCAAGATTTACAATTCTGGGATCCATACAAAGAAGAAGATTATTACCACTTTATGCGTGGTTCTCTAATCATAGATATTACCGACAGAGAACAAGGAGAAATCATTTGGAAATCGACCAGCAAGAAGGTAATGTCACTGCGTGAAACAATGAGTGATGCAGAACTTCGTAAGGCTATTAGACGGGCGATGAAGAAGTTTCCGCCTCATTAATATTCTGGTTCTGTTGCTTCTTTTTTTTCTTATCGTCAAAAAGCACTCTCATGGACGGGGTCATGGTATCTTCGAACTGGCCTGATTTTACAGCCCAAATAAAAAGAGATAAGAACCCTCCGGCTACCACCATACTCACTAGAATTAATACAAATATTACTGACATTATAAGTTCAATTTTTCAGCCCATAAATTGCCCGCCAAGGTAGTAAACACCACTACCGTAATACTACTCAACGGCATAAGTACAGCTGCAAAAACAGGTGTTAAATGACCTGTTACTGCAAAAGACAAACCAACAATATTATATAAGAAAGATATGACAAAGCTGGCAATGATGATATGCCTCGCACCTCTTAAGTACCTCAGAAAATCGCCAAGTTTTGTAAATATGCTACCCTCAATGATAGCATCGCAAGCAGGAGAAAACGAAGATACGTCTTCCGCCACCGCAATACCTACGTCACTTTGACTTAACGCACCAGCATCATTCAATCCATCACCCAACATAAGCACCTTTGAATCAGACTGTTGAATAGACTTAACGTGTGCCAGCTTATCATTTGGCTTTTGTCCAAAAATCATCTGACTAAGTTCTGGAATCATCTTCTTCAAAGTTCCTTCTTCCGCCGCATTATCCCCTGAAAGCAACTGCAAATCATACTGACTGGATAAGCCTTGCATCATACTTTGAAGCCCAGATCTATATGAATTATGCATTTGAAAAGAAGAAATTAAGTGACCATCCACTGTAAAGAAAGCTTGTCCCTCTTCCGCCTGATGCCCTAATGTCCATAAAGCTGAGCCTAAGCTATACCTTTTCCCCTGGTAATCAGCCTCAATCCCCTTCCCTACCAGCTCTTGAAAATTTTGTAACTCCACCTCTATTACTTTACCCAAAAGCAAATGAATCTTCTGACTCAAAGGATGGGTAGAATTTGCTGTCATGCTTTTAAGAATACGCTGATCAAACTCTGAGATATTATCAATCCACTGGTTAGCCTCACCATTGTCAGCCGTGGTAATGGTTCCTGTTTTATCGAAGACAATGGTATTGACTTCAGTTAATCGCTCGGCCACATCAGCACTTTTAAGATAAAACTTATTTCTGCCAAGTATTCTAAGCGTATTACCATGGGTGAAAGGGGCTGATAATGCCAGAGCACATGGACATGCTACAATCAGAACAGAAGTAGTGACCAGCCATATCATTGTCGGATTATAAAAGTACCAGTATACAGCAGCAACGATGGTTATGAGCAGAATAATACCTGTAAAATATTTGCTTATCTTATCTTCGAGGCTCAAGCTCGTTTTTTCCTGTTTGAAAGTATCATTATTCCAAAGGCTGGTTAGATAGCTTTGAGAGGTGGCTTTGGTAATGCTGAGTTGGATCTTAGCACCTACCTGTCGGCCTCCAGCAAAAATTTGCGCTCCTTTTTTCACCCGCGTGGTGCGTTCTTCTCCTGTAACAAAGCTATAATCAATATTGGCTTCGTCTGACAAAAGAATAGCATCTGCAGGAACAATCTCCTGATTACGAATAAGTATATGATCTCCTTTTTTAAGCTGCTGAATGGGCGTTGCTACTTCTTCATTGTCTATAATTTGTAATACTGCCAATGGAAAATAGCTTTTATAATCTCTATCAAATGAAAGGTTTTCATATGTTCTGCTTTGGAACCATTTGCCTATTAGCAAGAAGAAAATAAGACCCGCCAAAGAGTCCATATAACCTGCACCTGTAGCACTTATTATTTCGTATGAGCTTCGGACGAAAAGAATAAGCATACCTAATGCTATCGGTACATCAATATTGATAAAACCTTGGGTGAATCCTTTATAGGCTGATATAAAATAACCCCTCCCCGCGTAAAAGACAGATGGCAGAACAAGAGCCAGGTTAAGATAATTGAAGAACCTGTCAAAGCTATGTGACATTCCTTCTTTAATACCTAAATACTCCGGAAAACTGAGCAGCATAATATTTCCAAAGCAAAAAGCGGCCACGCCAATTTGAATAGAAAGCCTATGATTTCTCTTTTTAGTAGGCTTTTCTTTAGTATCCGCATGGAAAGCAGGTGGATAACCAATGGAAGAAAGTAAAGCTGCTAAATCAGTCAAAGTGATTTGCTGAGGATTATAATGTACCTGCGCACTTCGACGAGCAAAGTTCACTTTAGTTTGTATTACTCCAGAGTTAAAATCATTTAAATTCTCGAGTATATAAACACAGGCACTACAGTGAATATCAGGAAGGCTTAGGCTGATAACATTGTGGTTATCAGACAGAAATGAATGTAGATCATTGGCTATTTTTTCACTTTTAAGAAAATCAAACTTGCCATCTAAATGAGGATTAGATTTGTTCCTTACTTCATAAAGATCCTTAAGTTCATCATCTTGAAAAAGCTCATATATAGTTTTACATCCAGTGCAGCAGAAGTTCTTATTATCAAATAAAATAGGCTCATCTCTACACAAATCATCGCAGTGATAGCATTTCACCTCACTGGCCACCTCCCTGATCTGCATCATGCAATCTCATGTTTAGAAATGTGGAACGTCCAGATAGGGCAAAAGGCATGATTCACTATATCTTCGGCCAAGCTACCTGAAAGTAAGTGAGATAATCCTTTCCTACCGTGCGTTCCCAGCGCAATCATGCCGGCATCTATTTCATTGGCAAAGGAAATTATGCCTTGTTCCTCGTAAGAATCGTTATATACGTTTAGCGTGTAATCTTTCAACATATACCTTTCAGCGATGAACCTGAGAGATTTAAACACAACCTCATCGCGCTCAAAGTTGTTGGGCGTATTAATTCTTACAATATGTAATTTGGCATGTAATAGATCCTGAAGAATCTTTATTTCAGTGATCAGCTCCTCAGATATATCAGTAAGTGTAGCACTGGCAAAGACAATATTCTTGATAGACTTAATGCTAGCCGGGCTGGAAAGCGTAATCACTGGACAATGAGCATCTCTGACCACCTTCTCCGCATTAGAACCTATAAATATCTCCTTAAAACCACTCGCTCCTGTAGTTCCCATAATCACCAGGTCATAACCTACTGAGGCTATTTCCTCTTGTATTGCTTCATGAGGAGTACCTACTTCTATCTTTTTATCGAAATTTCTCTCATCGAGATTTAGTTCGCTAAAGAACACATCCATACTGTTTACAGCATTTTGCTTTAGAATGCGCAGTAAATCTGCATCCATCCCTAAGCTCACTGCTATTCCTGTAGGATCCAGATAGCCTTCTAAAGGCTGCTCCACAGCATGAAAAACAGTTATGTTGATTTCTTTATCAGACGAAGCAAGTTCGGCGGCAAAGTTCAAAGCATATTTAGCTTGCTCTGAAAAATCGATAGGTACTAATATCCGTTTCATGACTTTACCCTTTTTTGTTAATAGTCAAAGATCAGGAACACACCGAAAGATTCCAGAAGCATACATCACCACCAAAACTGATTTTTGTCAGGTTTCTATAACTTGCTTTATGCAAAACCAGCATCCAATATAATGGCTCCTCCTTCCACATCCTTCCAGGCACCACCTTCTGAAGATTGATAAGAGACTATATTGCCACCATCATCGGCAGGCTCGTTAGAAATGATCCAGGTAGAGCCATCAGGTGCCACACTTATTTCACGCGCAAAACCTTGTCCGGTAAGCTGCTCATAACTTCCATCAGTGGTTATCATTCCTAAAACGCCATCATTGTTTATTATGAGAGCACTTCCATCGGGCTTACCTGATATTTTCATCCCTCCCATTTCACCAGGCACTTTTTGCCACTGTTCTGAACCCTTTAAATAATGTACCTCGCCACCACCATGAGTAGGTGAATTGGTTATTACCCACACTGTGCCATCAGCACCTGCACTAATCTCTCTGGCAAAGCCCTGACCTGCCAGCATCTTAGGATCCTTTCCAACATCAAGCTGATAAATCTCCCCTTTGTTGTTTATTACGTAAGCCGTAGAGCCTGATGGACCACCATCAATTTTAACCCCGCCTACACCTTCAAATACCTCCCATTTCTTCGACTTAGCTTTTTTATACTTAATTACTCCTCCATCACCGGCAGCTTCAGCTGTAGTGGTGGGCTCTATAAACACTGCCCACTGTGTACCGTTTGCACTTAAACTTACATCTCTGACATGATCATGATCGGCTTTGCCCGCACCATTTTCGTCTATTGATCGCATTTTGTTAGACGCTGTCAGACTGAGAATTGTCGATTTTTTAGCCATCGGTTTAGTATTTAGTTGGATTAGGAAATATGATTTTAAGTTGATGATGGGATAAAGAAAATAGCACTAAAAGTAATGTAATATTTCAAATAGATATAAATATATTTATTTATAATATACTTCGTAATTCATTAAATAAATTAAGCATAAATAATTATTAATATTACTTTTTTTAGTTATATTTATTTTAAGTGTATGATATTACTGACACCTCCTGCAGTATATTCAATGTCATCCAGGCTCTTTGAAATAACGGTTATACTTTCGGTTTATAAAGGAAATTCTTTAAACCCTAAATAAGATTGAGCCACAACATAGCCCGCATATCCATGTCTATAGATGTGAGCATACACAAATGAATCCAGGAAGTACTTATGCTTCCATACTTCAAACACTGGCTCACCCCCTTTGTAGCTAATTAAGGAACAGTCATAAACCAACGGATATCCAGACCAAGTCTCGCAAATAGTGTCTAGCAACGGCTTATTGGGAGCCCATTGATTCAAATCATGAAGTATAACCCTTTTGATTGATTCATAATATATATCATCAGCTATCATAATCTTATTCCATTTATTTAAGTTGATTTATATATAAAATCATAAATATTTTAAATAATAACAATAAATAATTTTACTAATGGACGGAACAATCTCAGAAATTCGATACTTCGGCCCCAGTTGGACTCCACGTAATTGGCTACCATGTGATGGTCGGCTCTTATCAATTGCTCAGTTCACCGCTTTCTTTTCGCTTATCGGTTCAATATATGGAGGCGATGCAAGAACTACTTTTGGCTTACCTGACTTAAGGGGTCGTGCGATCGTGGGTTCTGGAAGTGGACCAGGCCTTACTACCCGAATTAATGGACAAGGAGGAGGCACTGAAACTGTTACTCTTAATGTATTAGAAATGCCTGTCCACAATCATGCGGCAACAACTCAGCTAGGTGGTGTTAGTGTACCCATTGCTGCTACTGGATCGGGAACTGTTGCCACCCCTTCACCAGGTTATTACCCCGGAGTTGCTACTGACATCAACGCAGACGAATTAAAATTATACACTAACACTGGAACAACTGTAACCGCTCAACTCACTGGTAATGCTACGACCATCCTTGGACTGACCGGTAGCGGCCAACCACATAATAATATGCAACCCTGGAAATGTGTTACACCTATCATTTGCTATGAAGGAACATATCCTACCAGGTCATAAATCATTCAATCATTTAAAAATCACACAATGGAAGGATACTTATCTGAAATAAGGTATTGGGCTCCCACCTGGATACCTCGAAATTGGGCCGCTTGTGGAGGACAATTATTACCTATAAACACCAATCAGCCATTATTTTCGCTTATTAGCACTATATACGGTGGAGATGGAAGAACTTCATTTGCCCTACCAGACCTGAGGGGAAGGGTAGCTATTGGACCGGGCGAAGGAAATGGACTAACTTCCAGAATTCCAGGCCAGGCCAGCGGACAGGAATATGTTTATCTAACGCTTCCAAATTTGCCGCAACATAACCACTTAGCAAACACAACACTAGATACTACTGGAGTAATCATTGCCAGAAATGCTGAAGGAACCACTCCTACGCCTGCCTCTGGCATGGCCCCAGGAAAGGCAAGAGATTCAAATGGTGATGAAGTAAATCTTTATACGAATTCAGGAACTACAATAGACGCTGCGGCCACAGGTGCTGCAACTACCACTATCGGTAACACAGGAGGAAGTCAGGATCACAATAATATGCAACCGTTTTTAGTCGTAACCCCGATAATTTGCATTAGTGGGATATATCCGTCGAGATCATAAAATTTTAACCATACATCTATGACACATGCTCATTAAGAAAAGAGAACAGCAAATATTAAAAGTAGGTGTGCTACTGCCAAATTCCAGACAATACCCTGGTGCAGCTGGTTATTTTCTTAATGGCATGAGGCTATATTTCACTGTTCATGAGAACCAATTTGAAAGAGGAAAAGCCGAACTCCTAATTGAAGAGGTAGGTGTAGCCACAGAAAGCATTTGTATAGAAAAGGCTCACAAACTATTGTCCACTGATCAGGCTATTATTCTCACAGGGTTGATAGAGCCGCTAATTGGTGTAGAGGTGGCTAAAATGACTTGCATGGCCGGCTGCCCCACTATGCTTTCTACACTTGGTGAAGCTGCTGTTCCACCTGACAAGATTACCAAAAACTTGTATTATAATACACTTCAATACTGGCAATCATACTTCTATCTGGGAAGATATATGGCAGAAAATACCACAAAAGAATTTGAAATAATTACCTCTTTTTATGATTGTGGTTATGATCCTTTAAGGGCCTTTCGCATGGGAATAATCTCTGCCGGAGGCCAAATAAGGAATGAAATAATATTAAAAACAGAAAATCTGGAGGAGCTAAATGGAGAGGTAAAGGAAAGAATACAATTCCATGATGAATATGAATATGCGCTTATCCTACACCCGAAGCTTCTTAACTGGTTTATTAAAAATTTTGATGGTGGTCTTAAAAATGCAGTTATAACTCCCTTTTCGAATTATGCCAATGGCAATAAGAAGTTTTGGGCCTTTCCCGATTGGAAAAACTCCAGTCCAAATTCAACAATATTTCAAAGGTCTTGCCTGGAGTATTTTGATGAGGAGGCCAACGAATTCTACTTATTAGGATATCAGCAAGGACAATTAATTTATAGGGCCTTGCAAAGCCTAAATGACCCGGCAAGAGACGAACAAACCATACTCGACACCTGGAGTAACTTTAGGGAAGACATGGTAGTAGCTGGTGCTAGTTTTGATCAGGGAAATCACCATTTAAATTTTCCGCTATCCATTTTCTATGGAGCTGGAATGAAAGATGAGAACTTATGCATTAAAGAAAGTCACCATCACTTTAGGCCTGCGGATGGCTATGAGGATATATTCAATTCGAGAAATGCATTTACTAACCCCTATATGTTCTACTAAAACTAAAAGAATATAGAAAAAACATTTACCAAAAAATCAATGCAAATTATATTATTCACAAATTCTCAATGGAGTTTACCTTTATTAGTTTGGCTTGAAGAAAGCAAGATGATAAAAGGAGTTGTACTAACCAACCGCTCACATCAAGCTAATTTCAATATCCGACATTATGCTGAACATAAGGAGATTCCTTACTTAGCAATTAGCAAAACCGAGCAAGCAGTATTGCACGATTGGATGAAATCGCTCGAACCTGACTTAGCTATTTGTTTCACCTTCCCCTTAACAATTCAGGCATCTATCTTAACCATTCCTACTTATGGTTTTGTAAATATCCATTTCGGTAAGCTACCAGAAGATGCTGGTCCTGACCCACTATTTTGGATTTTAAGAAAGCAGAACAAAATTGTCCCAATTTGCTATCATTTCATGACCGACCACATAGATAGTGGTCCTGTCATTATGATGGAACAGCATACTATCTACCCGGGAGAAAATTACGGATTACTAGGAGCCAGATTAAGTCAGTTTGTAATGATGTCTATGGAGAGGTTATTTGAAAAAGTTAAAACCTTAGCTGTAGACCCCCTAAACAAACAATTAGAAAAAAAACTTCAACCTCACAAACGACCAACCCAAGATGACCTTACTATTGATTGGTTTTCAAATAGTTCTGATGAAATAGAGGCATTGGTAAACGCAGCCAATCCTACCTATGGAGGAGCCATAAGCTATTTAAGAGGTGCTATGATTAATATTCTGGAGGTAAGTCCTGCACAGGTAAATAATGGAGCCTTAATCACACCTGGCAGTGTTGTACATGCCGACCAGGAAAATGGAATATTCGTTTTATGTTCAGACTATCGTTTTTTAAGATTGAACATTATCAGAACACCTGAATGCATCATTTCAGGTGGTAAACTTGCCGCTTTAGGATTAAGGAATGGTGAGAAATTTGGATTAGCAAAGAGCACAGTTAATTCTCCCAAAATTTTAGTTTAAACCAATGAAGAGATACATGAAAAGAACGTTTACAGGTTTGTCTATTTTATTACTATTGCTGTGTGGCTCACAGGTAAGGGCACAATTAGCCACAGGTGACATCGCTATTATAGGGTACAATTCTGATATCATCCCAGATGAAATGACTATAGTGACCCTCGCGGACATACCCAGTGGGGAAATTATTTATATCACTGATCTAGGTTGGGATGGCTCAGCATTCACCACGGCAGGTTTGGTTGAAGGAGCCATCACTTGGACCACCACTACAACTGTTCCTGCGGGTACGGTGATGAGTTATACCATAACTGGCGGATCACCCGCCGTAATTACTGGAGACATTACAGCCTACGGAACAGTGACAACGGTGGGATGGAGCGGTTCTAATTCCGCAGTAACAAGCGGTGGTGATAATTGGTTTGTTTATCAGGGCTCGGATTACCTTACACCTACCAACTGGATTTTTGGTTGGGCCAACTGGTCTACTTCCTCAGGCACTAATCCCGGAGAGTGGTCAACCAATGCAACAATTTCTTCTACCACATCGCACCTTCCATCAGGCCTTACTTTAGGAGTAACAGCCATTGGTCTCACTACGCTCACTTATCATGCTGACAACATGGTATATGAGGGCACCAGAACCGGCAGTAAAAGTTCTTTACTGGCCGCAATTACAAACAATCCGAATTGGGCAGGTGATGAAGCCACCCCCTATGATATTTCAGCAGGAGGCACCAAATTCCCTGGCTCAAACCCCATTTTCACTTTAATATCAGCTAACACCCCTCCTACGGCCTCCAGTTTTTCTACTTCAACCGGTCCTTATGAAAACTTAAGTTACACTTTTAGTACTGCGGACTTTAGCTATAATGACAGCGATGGAGATCCTTTGGATCATGTACTCATTGAAAGCCTACCTGTAGCGGGAACCCTGTATGTAGATGCTGATAATGACGACACTTATGATGGTGGTGAAGAGGTAAATATCAGTGATATGGTGAGCAAGGCTGATCTGGATGCTGGAAATCTTCAATATATACAAAACGGTAGTACAAGCACCACCTTTCAATTTGAAGTGAATGATGGAACTGATAACAGCACGGGAAACTATGTAGCTACACTCAATGTAGTCCCTATACCGTCGGTCACATTATCCATCACTCCATCCTCAAGAGTGGAGTCAAATACAACAGCAAATACAGTTACAGCCACACTCTCCAACGCCTATGGAGCTAACACCACTGTAAATCTGGCTTTTTCAGGTACGGCAACCAATGTAGTCGATTACACCCTGAGTGGAGCATCAATATCAATATTGGCAGGAGCTACTACCGGAAATATTAGCCTTACCAATGTACCCGATGCCCTTTACGAAACTAATGAAACGGTAGATATAGATATATCTGGTGTAACTAACGGAATAGAAAGCGGCACTCAGCAAGAAACATTTACCATCATAGATGATGACTCTCCTCCCCTGGCTTCTTTACTATTAAGAAATATTTATAATCCCATAGCCGACGAGAGTGGAGGTATTGCTTATATCGTCGGCGTGATCGATACTCCTTCTGCCACTACCGTAACTATTCCATTAAGCTTTTCAGGCACAGCTACAGGTGGAGGAACAGATTATGCCATAACAAGTAGCTCAATTGTAATATCTGTGGGTGAAACAATGGATAGTATTAGAATAACCTCTCAATTAGATGGTTTTGAGGAAGGTGATGAAACTATTATAGTTGACATGAATACCCCTACAAATGCTACTGAAGATGGCTCGCAACAGGTTACTGTAACTATAACAGATGAAGATGCAACCCCTCCGAGCGGTTATACTGTAAGTATTGATCAAAGTTCTATTAATCTGTCCAATGAATCAGCTGTGAGTTTTACGTTTGCTGGCGCAGAACTAGGTGCTACTTATAACTACACCTTCAGCAGCTCCGGCGGTGGCGCTAATGTCACGTTGTCGGGCACCATAGTTACTGCCACCGATCAGATAACCGGAATAGATCTCAGCGGCCTGGGCGATGGTACAATAACCCTATCAGTAACACTAACAGACACCTTTGGAAGCACAGGACTCGCCGCTACCGACACGAAGACAAAAGACACCACAGCTCCTTCTGGCTACACAGTTTCAATAGATCAAGCATTTATAAATTCATCTAATGTGAATGCCACCAGCTTCACATTTGCCGGTGGTGAAGTGGGAGCTACTTATAATTATACCTTCAGCAGTTCTGGAGGCGGTGCTAATGTTACAGGGTCAGGCACCTTGACGACAGCTACAGACCAAATCACAGGTATAGATCTTAGTGGATTGGGTGATGTTATAATAACGCTAACTGTAACATTGACTGATGTCAATAGTAATACTGGTTCAGCAGCTACAGATACTAAAACTAAAGATACCACAGCTCCTTCTGGATACACTGTTTCTATAGACCAAAGTCCAATAAACAACAGTAATGAAGGTAGTGTGAGCTTTACCTTCGCAGGTGCAGAAGTTGGTGCTACTTACAATTATACTTTTAGCAGCTCAGGGGGCGGCAGCAATATTACAGGATCAGGCACTATAGTTACAGCAACAGATCAGATTACAGGCATAGACCTTAGCGGCCTTGGAGATGGCACTATCACTCTATCGGTCACGTTAACTGATATTGCAGGCAATACCGGCAGTGCTGCTACCGACACGGAACTGAAAGACACATCAGCACCAACTGGATATTCGGTTTCTATTGATCAAATATCGATTAACTCTACCAATGAAACAGCTATTAGTTTCACTTTCGGAGGCGCTGAAATAGGCACCACATACAACTACACTTTCAGCAGTAATGGTGGTGGCACCAATGTTACAGGATCCGGAATCATAGTAACAGCAACAGACCAAATCACAGGCATAGATCTGAGTGGATTAGGAGATGGAAACATCACCTTATCTGTGACACTTACTGATGGCAATGGAAATATTGGACCAGCAGCCACTCATTCTGAAATTAAGGATACAACAGCTCCTACCGGATATTCTGTTACAATAGATCAGACCGCGATCAACAGCACTAATGACAATAACATTAGTTTTACTTTTGCTGGAGGAGAAATCAATAGCGGGTATAATTATACTTTCACCAGCTCTGGTGGCGGCACACCTGTTACTGGCACAGGCAATATTTTCAGCACTAATGCCCAGATCACAGGCATTGATCTCAGTGGCCTGGCAGATGGCACAGTTACACTTTCTGTAACATTAACTGATGTATTCGGAAATGAAGGATCAGCAACTACAGATACAAAGAACAAAGACACAGGACCTCCCGGTGGATATTCAGTAAGCATTGACTTATTAGGAGAGTTCATTATAAATGGACTCAATGTAAACATCATTGAATTCATCGGAACAGACTTAGAACCAGGCACCACACTAAATTATTCATTCACTAGCGACGGTGGGGGCACACCAGTAAGTGGCACTGAAACCGTAACATCAGCTTCACAACAGTTTGATAACGGTGGTGCCGGTTATGACTTAAGTGGCCTTTCAGATGGAACTGTTACTTTAACTATCTCATTAACAGACGGTGTGGGTAATACAGGACCAAATGCCACTGATAGCGAAACAAAAGATGCTGGACCTCCCACTGGATATTCTGTAGCCTGGGATGATGCCCTAATTAGTGCTACCGAAGCCACTTCAACCTCCTTCACTTTATCCAGCGCCGAAATAGGCACAACGGCGAACTACTCGATTTCAAGCTCAGGAGATGGCAACACCGCCACAGTTACCGGATCAGCTTCTATTACTACCAGCACGCAAAGTATATCGGTAGATGTTAGTTCATTAACAGATGGAACCCTAACAGTACAGGTTTCCCTCACTGACACCGGTGGCAATACTGGAAGCAATGCCATTGACAATACCGCTGTATTGGACCAAACCGCTCCTTCGGGGTACTCTGTATCCATTGATCAATTGATAATTAATTATACTAATGAGAGCGCAGTTAGTTTCACATTCGCATCTGCGGAAGTTGGAGCCTCCTACAGCTACACTTTCAGTAGTGATGGTGGAGGTTCTAATGTCACTGGCAGTGGAACGGTAAGTGGTGTAGGCGAACAAATAACAGCCATCGATCTATCTTCCTTAGCCGATGGAAATATTTCTTTATCTGTTACACTAACAGATCCTGCCGGAAACGCAGGAACAGCCGCCACTGATAACGCAAGTAAAGACACCAGCATTCCTACCTTTAACTCTGTAGATGATGGCGGCGGTGACAATTCTTACACTTCAGGAGAAGGCCTTACGATTGTAGTAGATCTGGGAGAATCTGGGCTTAACGTAGTAGCAGATCTATCAGTAATTAATTCAGGATTTAGCTCAACAGCCACCTTCACTGATAATGGTGATGGCACCTACACCATAACCATTGCTGATGTGGATGCTGGCGGCAACTTAATCGAAAATCCATCCACAAGTGTTCCTATCACTGTCACTGATGGAGCCGGAAATCAGGCTATGGATAATAGTTTGACTCTTAACCTGGATAAGACACCACCGTCTGGTTATACGGTTAGCATTGACCAGGGTCTCATTGATCAGAGCAATCACCAGGCACTAAGCTTTCAAATTAGCGGCGCTGAAACAGCAGATTTTGAATACTCCATTTCCAGCTCAGGTGGCGGCACACCGGTCACTGCGTCGGGAAGCATTTCCTCTTCTACACATGCTGTAGGGCCAGTTGATGTAAGCGGTTTACCTGACGGTGTACTCACCGTAACCGTTACGCTCACCGATGAGGCGGGTAACACGGGCAGCCCGGCAGATGATGTCGTGGATAAAGAGGCAGCTCTTATATCATTCACAACTTCCAACAGCGAAGGACAAGAGTCCGCCACCACACCAAGTATACAAGTAGATTTATCTGTAACCAGTGTAAATAGCATAACCATCGATTATACAGTTTCAGGCACAGCCACTGGTGACGGTGTTGACTATACGCTAGCCAATGGCACCCTAAACATACCAGCAGGCAGCAGCTCAGGAACCATTGACATAACCGTGGTAAACGATGCCTTAGAGGAAGATGATGAAACAATAATCATTACATTATCCAATCCCTCAAATGCAGCTTTGGGATCGACAACAGAGCACACCTACACCATTGTAGATGATGATCAGAAACTGACTCAGATTATAACCTTTGCTCCTATTTCTGATAAAAGGGTGGGTGCTGACCCTGTAGTTCTGGAAGCTACTGGCGGTGCATCGGGTGAGCCAATTACCTTTTCTATGACCACTTCCCCTGCCTCAGGGGTGGCCACACTTTCTAACGGCATCATCACGATTCTGGGCGTAGGCACCGTGACGGTTACTGCCAGCCAGGCTGGTAATGACTTTTACGAAGCAGCAGCAGACGTTTCTCAAACCTTCAACATACAAGCTGGAGACCTCTTCTTACCTACACTGTTTAGCCCTAATAATGATGGGACTAACGACCGTTTTATTATAAGAGGCGGAGCGGATATCCAAGAAATCACTTGCAGCATCTTCGATAGAGAAGGTAATGAGGTTTTTAACTCAAGTGATATGAACAGCCTGATGCAGCAAGGCTGGGATGGTACATCTAATGGTAAAGAGCAGCCGCAAGGAGCTTATGTGTGGGTAATCAAAGGAACATTCTCAGATGGATCAGCCCTGACCATAAATGGTAAAAATACAGGCGTAATAAGATTAGCAAGATAATTCTAAGACATTAAAAATATAGCTATGATCAATTTTAAAAAGTCATTGGTGTTTTTTCTATTAATATCATTTATCACATTAGAAACCATGGCGCAAGAAGCCACTTACTCCATGTTTCATTACACACCATTTTTCACTAACCCTGGCCAGATAGGAACAGAACAGGATGTGAGGGCCATGCTCAACTACCGCAACCAAAATGTAGAGGCGGGTGATAACTTTAGTGCTTCATCTTTATCACTTTATTACCCCTTACTTATCGGAAATCATAGATTGGTGCTGGCTGGCAGCTTTGTAAACGATAAAGCCTCCGACTTCCTAAATACCAATGGTGGAATGTTGGGCGTTGCTTATAGCATCCAGGTTTCATCCGGCTCAGCTCTAAGCCTAGGTATTCAAGGAGGATATTTCAGTAGAAAAACGGATGGTAATTTCACCACAGATGATCAGTTTGACAATGGCGTGTTTGATCCTAACATATCATCTCCAGATGGTGTGCTCAACCAGACCACCTCCTACCCTACCCTCAGCGGTGGCATTCACTACATGGTGAAGGATGATGTGGCAAGAGAAAAAGCTTTTATTGGTGCTGCCATATTTAACGCCATCGAACCGAATATTTCGCTGGTCGAAGATGAGAAAGATAAGCTACCTCTGAGCCTAAAAGCAACAGCCGGTTACAGAGTATATCAAGGAGATAAATTCTCTGTTCTTCCTAACATACGATGGATCAGCCAGGCCAGCAATAATTATTTCAACCTGGGATCTAGGTTTGGATATGCGCTAGAACAGTCTGAAGAGGGACAAAAGAAAATAGAACTAGGCCTTTGGTATAATACAAATGACCTCACTGTTTTCTCCATCGCTTATGAACAGCCAAACATCACCATCGGCCTGTCTTATGATTTACCTATAAGTACTGAACTCAGTGCAGGCCAGAACGGCATTTTTGAACTTGCATTTGTCTTAAGACTTAAAAAGAAGCAACGAGGTAACTACTCCAAAGCTCCTGAAAATCCTCAGGAAAATACTATAACTGAAGATGTTGACGAAGCAGAAAAGGTTGAAGAATCACAAGAGATGGAAATGGAGCAAATGGAAGAAACCGAAGAGGCCGAGGAAGAAATGGAAGAGGCCGAAGCTCCTATAATGGAGGAAAGATCTTCAACACCCAGCAGGCCATTAACACCTGATGAAGTGCTCACTCCTGAAGAGAAAAAGATTATGGCTCAAACGGTAAGATTTGAACTCAATTCAGACAATCTTGATAAAGAGTCTAAAGCCTTTCTGGACAAAGTATATTCTATAGTTCAGAAATACCCTCAATTTGACATCACACTTACAGGACATACCTGTAACCTTGGAGAAGAATCCTACAACCACGATCTGTCCGTAAAAAGAGCAGAAATTGTAAGAGAATACCTGTCAGACAGAGGTGTAGACAAAGAACGCATTAAAACCATAGGAAAAGGAGAAATATCACCTATCGCCAGTAATGATACTGAAACAGGCAAACGAACAAATAGACGCGTAGAGTTTGAGCTAGCGTTAGAATAACATCAAGAGACGGCGAGGTCTATTGTAGATCTCGCTCTGCACTTCTTCGCTCTATCTTCTCTTTTAGTATCTGTGCTTCTTGTGGGTTATTTCTATAGTAGAAATCAAATAGGTTTTCATTCGAAATATTACTCAATCCAATGAGGATTAGTATTAATGGAACCACTTTAAGAAATAATGATGTGAATAAAGGCGAGTCCTTTCTGTCTTTAACTGTAGTGTAAATTATTCCTACAATAGCTGACAAGGCTGCCATACCTGCTCCTATTAACAGCATAGCCTGTGAACCGCTCAGAAGTAACAACTTGAATATTATTGCGGTAACACCAATTGAACTTGATAGTCCCAGAACCATGCCTAGAACTAATTCAGGAACAGTTATGAAGTTCATTAATCCCTTCTTAAAGGCCTCTCTTAAATCAATCTGGTTAAATACTACAAAGCCGAAGGCAAAGTATATAAGGCTTAATATAAAGGACGAAATGAGCAAAGCTTCACCTGCACCGCTTACTTGCATAACTTGTAAGATGCAAGAGACAATAAATGCTATTAAAAAGATAATTTCCAGTTTTTTAATCATAACTGAAATATAATAAAACAAAAAACCCCGATCATTATGATCAGGGCTTTTTTTTAATACAGATCCTGGGTTAAAACTTATTTTACTTTGTTTACGATAGCTTCGAAAGCCTCAGGGTGGTTCATTGCTAAATCAGCTAACACCTTTCTGTTAAGATCGATGTTTGCTTTTTTAATAGCACCCATAAACTGAGAGTAAGACATACCGTGCAGTCTTGCACCAGCATTAATTCTTTGAATCCAAAGTTTTCTGAAATCTCTCTTTTTAGCTTTTCTATCGCGGTAAGCGTAAGTCCAACCTTTTTCAACAGCATTTTTAGCTACTGTCCAAACATTTTTTCTTCTACCAAAATAACCTTTGGCAGCTTTAAGTATTTTTTTTCTTCTCGCCTTAGAGGCAACGTGATTTACTGATCTTGGCATTGTTTAATTGTTTTTGGTCAATGGCGGCTTACTTTCGTAAATACTTTAAAGCCATAAACCTGGTGAATAATTTAAAAACCTAATTTTGAAAATTAAATGTTAAGCATTGCTTTAACATTGTTCTCATCTGACTTGTGTACAAGACCCATTTTAGTCAAACTTCTCTTCTGCTTAGTTTCCTTCTTAGTTAAGATATGGCTTTTGAAAGCGTGCTTTCTTTTAATTTTGCCAGTACCTGTAAGCTTGAATCTCTTCTTCGCTCCTGATTTAACTTTTACTTTTGGCATTTTAATATATATTTATCAGATCTGTATTCTAACTTTTATTTTTTCCCTGCCTTTGCAGCAATGAACATTGTCATTCTCTTACCTTCTAATTTAGGTAATTGCTCCACTTTACCGTACTCTTCAAGAGCCTGAGCAAACTTCAACAATAGGATTTCTCCTCTTTCTTTAAATACAATTGTTCTTCCCACAAAGTGTACGTAAGCTTTTACTTTCGCACCTTCTTTTAAGAATTTCTGAGCATGGTTCAGCTTAAAGTTAAAGTCATGCTCTTCAGTATTAGGACCAAAACGTATTTCCTTAACTACGGTTTTCTGCGCTTTAGCCTTTATTTCTTTCTGTTTTTTCTTCTGCTCGTATTTGAATTTTGAGTAGTCGATAATTTTACAAACCGGAGGGTCGGCCGTTGGTGATATCTCCACTAAATCCAGGCTTTGCTCTTTGGCCATTTTTAATGCCTGTTCTATTGGATATACATCCACCTTTACGTTATCTCCTACTACCCTTACACGAGAAGCATGGATTTTCGAGTTCACTTTATAGGGCTCTTCTACTCTCCCTCGATAGCCCCTTCGCTGGTATCTTTGTTTACTAATGTTAACCTCCTTATTTTAGTTGGGAAAAAACAGGTTGCAAATATCGCTATAATAATTTAATATTTCAAAGTTCAATTGGACATAAACATCCATTGCAACCCAATTACTTATCTGTTAAAGTACTTTCTTGCTTAAATTGTTTAATAAAATCCTCTACAGATAAACTTCCAAAGTCTCCTTCTCCATGCTTACGCACTGAAACTTTACCTTCTTCTTGCTCTTTTTCCCCTACAATAAGCATAAAAGGAACCTTTTTAACTTCCGCGTCTCTGATCTTTCTACCGATCTTTTCGTCACGATTATCTATAAATCCTCTGATATCACTCTCACCTAGCTGAGCATAAACTTCTTCAGCATAAGCTTGATATTTTTCAGAGATTGGCAATACCGCTATCTGATCTGGCGCTAACCATAGAGGAAATCTTCCACCACAGTGCTCTATCAGTACAGCTACAAATCTTTCTAAAGAACCAAATGGCGCCCTGTGAATCATTACAGGTCTGTGCTTTTGGTTATCTGAACCAGTATACTCCAGTTCAAACCTTTCTGGTAAGTTATAATCTACCTGAATAGTTCCTAGCTGCCAGCTTCTACCTAAAGCATCTTTCACCATGAAATCTAGCTTAGGACCATAGAACGCGGCTTCACCTAGTTCTCTAACGGTTTTCAAACCTCTTTCATCAGCTGCTTCCTGAATTTCTCTCTCAGCCTTATCCCAAAGTTCATCTTTACCGATGTATTTAGACTTATTTTCAGGATCTCTCAAAGAAACCTGAGCCGTAAAGTCTGAAAAGCCTAATGCATTAAATACATACAGTACCAGGTCTATTACCTTCACAAATTCTTCCTTCACCTGATCAGGTCTACAGAAAATGTGGGCATCATCTTGAGTAAAGCCTCTTACCCTGGTTAATCCATGTAATTCACCACTTTGCTCATAACGATATACTGTACCAAATTCAGCAAAGCGAACCGGCAAGTCTTTATATGATCTTGGCTTAGAATTGTAAATCTCACAGTGGTGAGGGCAGTTCATTGGCTTTAATAAAAACTCCTCATTTTCATTAGGTGTCTTTATCGGCTGGAATGAATCTTCACCGTACTTATCATAGTGGCCAGAAGTAACATATAGCTGCTTAGAACCTATATGTGGAGTTACCACAGGCTCATAGCCAGCTTTGATCTGTGCCTTTCTCAAGAAGTTTTCTAAACGCTCACGTAGTAGCGTACCTTTAGGCAACCATAATGGAAGACCCATGCCTACTTTCTCTGAGAAGGTAAACAACTCAAGTTCTTTACCTAATTTTCTGTGGTCTCTTTTCTTAGCTTCTTCCAGTAGCTCTAAATACTCTTTAAGCTCCTTTTGCTTAGGGAAAGAAACTCCGTAGATTCTGGTCAGCTGCTTTCTCTTCTCATCTCCTCTCCAGTAAGCACCTGCTACGTTCATTAGTTTTACGGCCTTAACAAACCCAGTGTTTGGCATGTGAGGTCCACGGCAAAGATCTACGAAATTACCTTGCTCATAAAACGTGATCTTACCATCTTCAAGACCATCTATAAGTTCAAGCTTATACTCATCACCTTTCTCTTCGAAATATTTGATGGCATCTGCCTTACTAATATCTTTTCTAACAAACTCGTTTTTGTTTCGAGCTAGTTCTAACATTTTCTGCTCTATTTTAGGAAGATCATCTTCTCCTAAAGTACGCTCACCTAAGTCGATATCATAATAGAAACCATTGGCAATGGGAGGTCCTATTCCGAACTTAACACCCGGATAAAGTTCTTCCAGTGCTTCTGCTAATAAGTGAGCTGAAGAGTGCCAAAAAGTAGATTTTCCTTCATCGTCATTCCACGTGAGTAATTGTACCGTAGCATCTTCTTCAATGGGTCTGGTAGCATCCCAAACCTCACCATTAACTTTTGCTGATAGTACATTTCGAGCCAGCCCTTCGCTTATGCTCATGGCTACATCATAGCCAGTTACTCCCTTTTCATATTCCCTAACGGAGCCGTCAGGTAATGTGATCTTAATCATACTTAATGTTACTTACTTTTCTATTGTAATGTCTTTTTTCTTCACAGCCGGAGGCGGACCGTTCCTAATAGCATCTAATGAAGCCTTCTCCTGCTGCAAGCGCCACAAATATGCAACTTTTCTTTGCAAAACCTCCAATTCAGCCTGGGCTAAATTAAAAGTAGAATCTCTTTGTAAAATCTGCTCATAGGCGCCTATGGCATCCTGGTATTTTCGCTGCTTGTCCAGTGTTCTTGCTACTATTAGCTTTGCTTCAAGATAATTGGTGTCTATGGCATATGCCTCCTGCGCCATAAGCTGAGCCGAATCATAATCACTTAATTGATAGAAAGCATCTGCTAATTTGTAGTAATCTTTTAAAGACCCTCTGCTTTCCACCAGATCGATATACAACACTTTGGCCGTATCCAGACGCCCCATATCATTCATGATATCAGCTTTTTTCTCTATATAATCATTATTTCTGGGTGATAAGGCTAAAAGCTGATTGATTTGCTCATCGGCCTTATTATATTCTTTCCTTCTTGAATAAATGTCAAATAGGCCTACATGGGCTCCCATCTGACTCGGCGTCATTGCAATAGCCTTAGTATAATTATCTATGGCTGAAGCTGTATCCTCTAGTGCTAACATTATATCACCTTTCAACCTGTAACCATCCCCAGAAGACTCCATCTCCGTTAGTCGGTTAACTGATGATTTGGCTTTTTCTGCATCTCCCAAAGCCATATACTCTTCGGCTAAATCCTTATACAGGTGAAAGTTTTGAACACCCATGGCCTCTGCGGTAAGTAGTGCACTTACAGACTCAGCATGGTGGTTCAGCTTCTTTTCTATTTTACCTTTTTCATAAAAATACTCGGCTCTATCTTCTGCCAGGCTAATGGCCTTATCTATCTGATTATTGGCCGCTGCATAGTTTTCCTTGGCAGCGTAGGCTTTGGCTAAATGATAATACAGCTGTGGTTCCTCCTGGTACTCTGACTCCAGGTCTTGCAGATACTCAAGTGTTTGCTCCACATCCACTTTAAGATCTACATTCTCTATCGGGTCTCTTGAGTATTTCACGCAAGAGGCTAGCAGGAAAAGAGAAATGATAAGTGTGTATCGCATTTTGTAGAAATTGGCTTCTGTAAAGTTATAAAATAAACTGGAAGCTAATCTTCACTCCGAATTTACTTACATCAGGATTATCTAAATAATTCAGACGATGTAAGAAATCTACTCTTAAAATTTTAAATATGTTCTCTACACCATACCCCACTTCCACGTAAGGAGTGTTTTTCTTAAATGAATTAATAGGTTCTATCTCCTCTCCTGCACTGGTAGTTTCTGCTATTAATGCTTTGTTGTCATCACTTAACTGACCGTAGATAACATTAGCTGTAGCCAAAAGTCTCCATTTGAGCTTTCTCATTAATGGTATTCTATTTAGAATAAAGCCCTGGAAATAATGGTTATACTTCAAAGAAACATAGGTATCACTGACAAACTCAGAGTAATTCATGAGGTTGAATGCCGCTGTGGTATAAAACAGAGATTCGTTACCAATATGCGCTTTAAGCAACGGATAAGGAAGTGTTTCAAAGATATGCTCTCCTGTTAGGGTAAAGCTACTGGTACCGAAGAATCCCAGACGCAAATCATCGTAGATATTAAGTCCTAACTTATTATAGTCGAAATCACTACCCATAATACCCTTAAAGCCTCTAGTGTAGCGCATAGTGAATATGGGCCATTTCAATGTACCTAAGCTAATGCGGTCATTATCATTTTGTACAAAAAGCTCACCTTTAGCGTACCTGGCTTCCACAATAGCTTCAGCCGTTTCAAAATGACTAGACTGCTCAGCACCTTCTCCTGTGTAATACTCAAAATTATACAGCGGGTCAAAGGTTTTGTAGTTTAAAGTCAGCTTCGGCGTAAACCCTTTCACTACTTCTCTCTGCATAGAGAATTTAGCTTGATCATACCGGTAAGGCCTTATAAGATTCCCATATCTTGTGGCAGCCAGAAATATATAGTTACCCAGAAGGTCTTCCGCTGCCAGCCCCACCTGATCTATATCTCTGGTATACTGAGCCCTGACTGTGGTCCATTTTTGCCGGTCTATTATCCGTTCTACAAAACCCTGATACTTGAATCGCTCATCACCTAAACCATATGCCACTCTGGCTCCCAGCACCCATTTGTCGCTAAAGTCGATATTGGTCTTGGCCCCAATTTGGAAACGATGCCCCTCTACTGTATTGTTGGAGTAAAGACTCAGATATGGTCCCACGTCAAACTTGCCTACTTTTTTATAGCCGTTGATGGCCACCTTGAGTATTTCAGTGTAAGTCTTTACTACAGGAATATTCTTCAGAGTGTCAATCATCTTATAAACACTGAGTTCTGTAGACGACAAGGGCTCATGCCTGTGAGAATCCCAAAAGTCATTGCCATTATTGAGGTTAAAATCCTCTTCTACCTTGATGGGCTGGGCATAGAATTTAAGCTCCTGAGGTGTATTTACGTTGACCTTTCTATTACTGGTGTAGAACTTTGCCAAAACACCGGCCATCTTATCTGTAACCTCCCCAATATCAAGCAGAACCCTATTCTTCACAGGAATCCATGGACCTGCACTGGTAGGCTCCAGCTCCTGCTGGATTTTAATTTTTTCGATATAGTTAAGGTTAGCGGTTTTAGGAACCGTGGCATCTATCTGTTTCAGTGCATAACCATCCTTTGTGATCCACATGGTGCCCTGAAAGGCTAGATCCTGCTCACTTTTAGGGTAAAAATCTAATCTATAGCAGAAATCATTATCTCTGTAGGCACTATCGGTAAGGTCATAGTCATAATATAACTTCCAGCCATCGGCAATTGGAGAAACAAAGTCTTTGCTTACTATATTCAGCCAGTTTTGATAAAAATTGTATTCCTGAAAAGAGCTGCCTATAAACTGAGACACCAAAGTACCATCTTCAATACCAACACCAGTAATCTTGGTTTTTAGAATATTCTCATGTTTCAGCTTCGGATCGCTCCTGTAGTAATATTTAGATAATGACTCAGAAATGAATATTGGTAAAATGGGCTTTCCATCTTCACCGGCCAGATGTTCCACGCTATCCATCACGCTGGTAATCTTCTGCATGATTTTACGCTTCTTAAACTTATCTGTAATGTTATCTACATCAATTTCAATCTTTGTATAAGTCTCATAATCATAAGCAGCTAAAGATCTTTTGTCATTCTTATCCTTATTAGCCATGACATTACGCATAATTTCAAAGGCTGGGTTTTCTCCTGCTATGAAAACTACCTCTTGAAGATTAACCACATCTTCTTCTAGCTGAAAATCCAGACGTTGTGTAGGTCCCATCACCGCTTTAGTTTTGGAAATATAGCCGATGTAGGACACAGAAAGTGAATCCACCTTTTTGGTGGTCTGTAGCTTATAGTATCCTTCAAAATCTGTAGTAGTACCTATGTCAGTACCTTTAAACACTACGTTGGCAAATGGTATTGGGTCTCCACTATTTGCGTCTGTTACTTTACCTGTAACGGCAATAGATTGAGAGTAGGCTTGAAACGAAATAAAAAATAAGGCCAACACAGCCCCTGCCCCACGAACAAAATTATTTAGGTTTTTCAATAATATAATACGATTGTTCACACGATTAACTTGAACCGATTTTAGATGTCCAGGGTTTCCTTTTCACCCAAAAATCTAGGTTCTTTTTTTACTATATACAGATCCCACACCGCAAGTGTCCTGGCAAAGCATTCTCTTATCTTCACATTCCAGGTTGATATTTCCACTTTATCGGTAGCCATCACCACACTTTCCATATCATAATAGTTACTAATGAAGAGAGCGCGCAATCCATGAAAATATTGTGTAATGATAATAACATTATCCTGGCCAAAGATCTTTTTACACCTCACTATGGAGTCTAAAGTCCTTAATCCGGCGTAGTCCAAAGTCATAGCTTCGGCCGGTACGCCTAATTTTAAAAGTGCCTTTTGCATCTTTACAGGTTCATTATAATACCTGCTTCGATTATCACCACTTACCAGAATATGTTTGATTTTGCCCGATTTATATAACTCAGCGGCAGTCTCCATTCGCTCAGCAAAAAAAGGATTGGGCGATCCATTCATTAAAAAATTACTGGTACCAAGCACCAGCCCTACCTCAGCAGCAGGAAGGTCATCCATGTCTTTATAGACCTGATCTTTTGTAGCCAGGTAAATCCATAGATTAGTTATGACCACCACTAAGACAAGGAATATAAATGCAGCAGTACAAACTTTAAATACTAGTTTTATTGCTTTCATTTAAATCAAAATACTCCTGCAGTTAATTGCAGGAGTATGATAGTAACGATATTTATTTCTTATAAGTTATTTAAGATGAGGATTTTTTAGAAAAGCTGAATGGTATCTCCCACTCCGTAATCATCATCTTCATCCTCATTGTTATCGTTCTTTACGGGCTCAATGTTCTCACCACCCACATATTTCACCTTTTTCACCGTGTATTGTGAGAGCTTATTACCCATGGCTTTCCACCCTTTAATATCAATAAGGGCATCCAGAGCTAATTCTTCTACCTCTTTATCTTTGCCTTTACCTCTAATAAACTCTACTTCTACAATCGCCTTATCCATAGTAGAAACAACTACTAGCTTGGATCCAGAAGCCTCACTGATAAAAGTAAATTTCTTATTGGTAGTTCTGGTTTCGATCATGAACCTCTTCACGTAGTAATTCTTACTATCGCCATCATAATGAACCACTGAAACTGCCTTCTTCGGATTGAAGCGTTCAATAAGCATTATCTTAGGTGCTTCATAATGGTTAGTAAGTTCATAAGACGTAAGCTCATAGCTTCCATCTTTATAGACTACCAGCACATTATCATCTCCGTTAAAATTACCGATATGAATACCTCTTTCGTCTTTATTTAAACGACCAACAGACTCATCATACCAGATATCTAAACCACTTAATGTAGATACACCCTCCGATTTGAGTTCAATTTTTCTCACCGGGTAGCGAGTAAGAATGTTACCACCTGCTCCTCTACCTTTAATTTCGATCTCTGCAAAGTCAAAATCAAATACTTTCTTTCTTGCTTTTGAACCTGAGGTAAGTTTCACGTTAATGATTTCTGCCTCACCATTCGGGTTAGCTGAAAGGTATAACACCTTTGAACCTTTGGCTTTCTTGGTAAGGTCATACTCCTTATCTCTGGTAATAGCGGTTACATTGAATCTCTTCACCATCGATCTGCCCGTTTTACCATCCAGATAAACCAAGTTATACGTCATACGTTCATCCCCTTTCTGCCAGACACCTACATGAAGAATATCTTTCCCCATGAACACTTTATCTGCAATTCTGGACACCACGCACTTACCATCTCTTCTTAAGACGATGATATCATCTAAATCAGAGCATTCGCATACAAATTCATCTTTTTTAAGTCCGTAGCCAATAAAACCGTCTGTTCTGTTTACGTATAGTTTTTGGTTATTAGCTGCCACAATGGTAGTATCAATGGCATCAAATGACTTGATTTCTGTTTTACGCTCTCTTCCTTTACCATACTTTTCTAACAAGGTAGTATAGTAATTAATAGCGAAATCGATAATATTAGCTAAGTGATATTCCGTTTCCTTCAGTTCTTCTTCAAGCTTTCTTAAAAGCTCATCAGATTTGAACGAGTCAAATTTAGAAATACGCTTAATTCTGATCTCAGTAAGCTTAACAATGTCATCCTGAGTAATGTCTCTGTAGAACTGAGGCTTATATGGATCTAATCCTTTGTCAATAGTTTGTATTACTGCTTCCCAGGTTTCACACTCTTCAATGTCTCTATATATTCTATTCTCAATGAAGATTTTCTCAAGTGATGAGAAAAGAATTTTCTCCATCAACTCACCTTTCTTGATCTCCAGCTCCTGAGTTAAAAGATCAACGGTCTGATCTGTACTGATTCTGAGGATATCATTTACTGATATGAAATGTGGTTTATCATCTATAATCACACAAGCGTTTGGTGAAATAGAAGACTCGCAATCAGTAAAGGCATAGAGTGCATCAATGGTAATATCTGGCGACTGCCCCGGCGCAAGAGACACTAAGATCTCCACATCCTGCGCAGTGTTATCTACCACTTGCTTTACTTTTATTTTACCCTTATCATTTGCTTTGATAATGGAGTCAATAAGGCTGGTAGTGGTAGTACCAAATGGAATGTCTTTGATAACAAGAGTTTTCTTATCGTACTCTTCAATTTTAGCACGGACCTTTACTTTTCCACCTCTGATACCTTCATTATAATCAGAAAAGTCAGCCATACCACCGGTTGGGAAATCCGGGAACACCTGAGGCTTCTTACCTTTCAGGTGATCGATAGAGCCTTTAATAATCTCACAGAAGTTATGAGGAAGTATTTTGGTAGATAAACCTACGGCAATACCTTCTACTCCCTGCGCCAATAGCAATGGAAACTTTACTGGTAAGGTTACGGGCTCCTTCTTACGTCCATCATAAGAAAGCTGCCAGTCTGTGGTTTGTGGGTTGTAAACTACGTCTAGCGCAAATTTAGAGAGTCTGGCCTCAATATATCGAGGTGCTGCTGCACTATCACCTGTTCTTACGTCTCCCCAGTTACCCTGAGTTTCTATCAGGAGGTCTTTTTGACCAATATTTACAATGGCATCACCAATGGAGGCATCACCATGAGGGTGATACTGCATGGTACTACCTATTACGTTTGCCACTTTATTGAAACGGCCATCGTCCATTTCCTTCATGGCATGCATAATTCTACGTTGTACTGGCTTAAAACCATCCTCGATAGCAGGTACGGCTCTTTCCAGTATTACATAAGAGGCATAATCTAAAAACCAGTTTTCATACATGCCAGACACTGGGGTGAAGTCATGTATGGTGTCTTCATTTTCGTGTAATTCGTTATTTTCAGCGTTTTCCTCAGCCATTGTATTTTAAAAAATTATCATCCAATATATTTAATAATCAACTGGCTGTAAATGATAGCCAGCGTTATTGATAAAAGGTTTCCTAACAAATAATAGTCATTCGAAATCTTATTCTCTTCATCTTTTATTCTGGTAGCGATTTTAAGCGCCGCAAAAAGTGTAAGTGATTGTGTGATACCATTTACCATGGAAAATGTCACGAAGGCACGCTCTAACATCCCTTTCACTACACTACCAATATTAATCTTGTTGTTTACATGGCCTTTTTTGTTAATTCTGGCTAGCAACCAGAAAATGAATGTAGCCAGGGCTTCGCAGCCTATTATGATTAAAATGACCAGTAAAACACCATTCATGAGCTTAGATTGTAAATTAGGTTTCGGGCTATTATATATTCATCTATTTTTAAACTTTTCTGCCTTCTCCACATGGTGGATATATCCTTATCAAATATATCTGCCACTTCCTTATAATCGTTGTTTTCTAAAAAGCTTTTAGCAATGGGCTTATCTTTTTCATTCCAGTCGTTATATAACGCTCGGTATAAACGAAAAGCCATGTTCAAATTATCCTTTTGATCCACCCCTTCTACCAGAATATCACTTTCGGCAGATTTAAGGTTATTTAGAGCTCTTCTGGCTGATGTAAGTCCATCTCCCAGCATCTCATAAGCCCTGTCGGTAGCTATGGCGGTATCGATTATGCCATAGTTAACAACAAACCTTAACCGGTAACTTGTTTCTGCCAGTAGCAGCATCTCATCCATTTGGAATATGACTTTTGCTGCTGATTCCATTGAGTCTACAATACCCTGAAACTCATCTCCCAGCGTAATGGTGAGTGGAGATACAATGCTCTCCTTCATCTCCTGGTTAATTGTAGATACCATATTTTTAAAATGCTTCATTAATGATTCGCCGTTTTTATCGGAGCTATCAATAATGTCTGCCATTATAATATGGTACTTATCTTTTTGCATCATGAATACAAAAATAGATATTTTGTAAAAAAAATACAAAAATTAAATTTTTGCATAAATAATACAAAGTTAAGCAGCTGATTCCTCTTCAACCAGATCCTTCTCTACTCTCAATCTATCCACAATAAAGTTTTGACGCTCTGGAGTATTTTTACCCATGTAGAAACTAAGAAGCTGATTTATAGTGGTATCCTTAGATAAGTGAATTGGATTTAACCTAATACTATCTCCAATAAAACCTTTAAACTCATCAGGTGAGATCTCACCTAATCCCTTAAATCGGGTAATCTCTGCCTTTACTCCTATTTTAGCTATAGCCGCTCTACGCTCATCTTCGCTGTAGCAATAGATGGTTTCCTTCTTGTTCCTCACCCTAAAGAGTGGAGTATCCAGAATGTAAACATGTCCTTGCTTAATCAGATCAGGGAAGAACTGTAAAAAGAAAGTCAATAATAGCAAACGAATGTGCATACCATCCACATCAGCATCTGTAGCGATAACTATCTTTCTGTATCTTAAATTTTCAATACCGTCTTCAATGTTCAGGGCGTGCTGAAGAAGGTTAAACTCTTCATTTTCATACACCACCTTCTTAGTAAGGTTAAAGCAGTTTAAAGGCTTTCCTCTTAAACTGAATACCGCCTGAGTTTGTACGTCTCTAGATTTTGTGATAGATCCACTAGCAGAGTCTCCCTCAGTGATAAAGATCATAGTATCATCTGCGCGCTCGCCCTTCTTATCATTATAGTGCTGTCTACAATCTCTTAGCTTCTTATTATGAAGATTAGCTTTTTTAGCTCTGTCATTGGCAAGCTTTTTAATGCCGGCCATATCCTTTCGCTCTCTTTCAGACTGCAGTATTCTCTTTAAAAGTGAATCTGCTATTTCTCCATGTCGGTGAAGGAAGTTATCTAAATCCTTTTTCAGGAAGTCATTTACGAACGTACGCATGGTAGGTCCTTCCGGGCCTACACTTTGCGATCCGAGTTTGGTTTTGGTCTGGGATTCAAATACCGGCTCTTGCACCCTTACCGCAATGGCTCCTACTATTGAAGCTCTAACGTCAGAAGCATCAAAATCCTTTTTGTAGAACTCTCTTACGGTTTTTACAATGGCTTCTCTAAAAGCTGCCAAATGTGTTCCTCCCTGAGTAGTATACTGACCGTTTACGAAACTATAGTATTCCTCCCCATATTGGTTACTGTGAGTCAGGGCAACCTCTATATCGTTACCTCTAAGATGTATAATAGGATATCTAAGGTTATCCTCTTCTGTTTTTCTATCTAATAAATCCTTAAGACCGTTTTCAGAATGAAACTTCTGGCCGTTGAAGTTAATGGTTAGTCCTGCATTCAGAAACACGTAGTTCCAAATAAGGTCATTCAAATAAGCAGGTCTGAAGTTAAAGTTTTTGAATATAGTACCGTCTGGCTCAAAAGCGATTAAAGTACCATTTCTACCGCTAGATTTCTTCACGCTCTCTTCGCCGGTTAATTCACCTTTAGTAAACTCGGCTACTTTCGTTTCTCCATCTCGGTAAGACTGTACCTTGAAGTAATTAGATAATGCGTTTACTGCTTTCGTACCCACACCATTCAGACCTACTGATTTCTGGAAGGCTCCAGAGTCATATTTACCTCCGGTGTTAATTTTAGAAACACAGTCTACCACTTTACCTAAAGGGATACCTCTACCGTAGTCTCTCACCTCTACCCTATGGTCAGTAATTTTCACATCAATGGTTCTACCGTGCCCCATCATGTGCTCATCAATACTGTTATCTATTACCTCTTTCACTAGCACATAGATACCATCATCTTGTGCCGAACCATCACCCAGCTTACCAATGTACATACCCGGACGAAGCCTTATATGCTCCTTCCAGTCAAGGGATCTAATACTATCTTCGGTATATTCTACTTTTTTTTCCTCGGCCATTCTTGCTAATACTTTTTCAAAAACACATCTAGCGAATAAACATCAATTTTAACATTTATTCAAGAGTTTATACAGAATTGAAAAGAGATCCGGGCTACCAAATCTCTTCATTTGAATTATTATAAGAATCTGAAAATCAGAATATTATAAAAAGTTAACTCAAGTAAAATTTTAAGATGAAAACTTTTTTACCAATAATATCACTGGTAAAGCAATCACCCATAATGCAATGACTCCAAGAGCCACATAAATGAGATATCCTGAGTGAGTATATTCATAATGCTCCCCACCGTTTACTAATGAAAGGAAGTTCCAGATAACGCCAAAGAAAAAGTTCAGCACCATGGCAAAGCTCAGTTGCCAGCTGGTCATTATTTGTTTGATAGATTCATCTCTATACTGCAAAGACCTTGAAACGGTGTACAAAGAAAAGTTAGCAACTACCAAAATAAGTAGAGATAAATAGAAGAAGGTCTCTCTACTGAACTCGCCTGCCGGATTTCCAAATTCATCTAATTTGTAAATTACATCTTGAGGTAAGCTAGCATACACATAGAGCAGTACTCCCAGACTAACGATTAGAGAAACGAACCAAACAGCTTTAATCAAACGCGTTATCATAACAATCTTATTTGGGTGCGAATTTATGCCATAATTTCTAATACCGTAGCCTATTTTAGCCATAAATACTATTAATTTTGCAGAGCACTGCTCAGTAATAAATCAGTGGAGTTAACTGAGCATTTTTAGATTTATCTATAAAATTCATTGATTTCCTATGATCCGAAACATACTAATTGCCCTATTCGCCCTTTCAGTTATTAGTTGCCAGCCTAAAACCGCAGATATCCCAGATTTTGATGAAGTAGTATGGAAAGAAGATATCAATGGCTGCTCAGGAAAGAGAGCGGCTATGAGCGAGCAACTGGATAGCCATAGAGAAGTTATTAAAGGACTCAATCAGGATGAAGTGGTAGAGCTACTGGGCAAACCGGACAAGAATGAGCTTTACAAAAGGAATCAGAAATTTTTCATTTATGAAATAAGCAATGCTGAAAGTTGTGACAATCAGACACAAGGACCACACACCTACCTCAGCATTAGATTCAATGCAACCGGTTTAGCAAAAGAAGTTCTAATATATAAATCATAGAAGCCAAATAAAACTTGGTCTTCATCGTAAAATTTAGTATATTATTTGGATAACTAACCTGTTACGCTAATGAGAAGTTTACAATTCCATCCCAATGAACTCTTGCTAATTTATTTTGACCCTACTAGCAACACGAGTAAACAAACCCGAGCCTATGCAAGATCTATCTCAAACAATGTCAATGAAATTAACCTGGCAAATGTGAGGTTTACTACTACCTTATGGAAAGAAGTAGTTAATCTTTTAAATCTGAGACCTAAAGATCTTCTAGACAAATCAAACCCGGCATATCAGGCTAAAGTAAGGGGTAACACTTTTACCATGTCTGGTTGGCTGGAGGTATTAACCAACAATCCTCATTTTCTTAAAGCTCCTATAGCAGTATATCACAACAGGGCCATTTTGTGCCAAAAACCTACAGATATACTCAGATTAGAAGTGAACAGCATAGGATCATTTAAAGTACCACCGCACTTAAGACCCAGAACCGTCAGTTAGAATTTTCACCAACAATTTTAAGGTTGGTATAAATTGAATCATTTTTAGTTATATCAATTTCAAATAAATAAGTGTGGGGTAGCATGGCCGAAGTCTTAAACTGGTCAAACTGTCCCACTCTTTTATTTTCATAATACAACAAAAAGGTGTTCCATCCTGCTGCTTCGAAATTAACACCCGCATCTTCACCTGCTCTATAAATCATGAGCGTATCCTGAGCTCCCTCATGAGTCCAATCTATTCTTACCTCATGGATATTAGCCTTGCCTTTGGTTTGAACGGCTATAACATTGGGAAGCAGCTGTCGGCGAATTTCATCTTTAAGCAGAAATAGGGATAGGAAGATCAAGGCACATATGCCCATCACCCAGATTAAAGCCCTCATACCAGCCTTATGCCGTCGTTATCTATAGTTATGATCTTTTCTTTGTATAATGAGCCTATAGCCTTTTTAAAGGCCTTCTTACTCATACTGAACACATCCACTATCTCATCAGGATCTGATTTGTCATGATAAGGTAAATAACCATTGCTCAGTTTCAATTGATTCAATACCGTTTGACTATTGGCATCAATAGCCTGAACACCAGGAGCATTCAGTGTGAGATCAATCTTACCATCTTCCCTCAGTTTTTTGACAAAGCCTTTTTTAGCCGTTCCTACCTTTACAGACTCAAAGACCTCGTTTTTATAAATAAGTCCTTTATAGCTCTGGTTCACAATGGCGTTATAACCAACGTCTGATATTCCATACACAAGAACATCAACCTCCTCCCCTTCAGTGAGATCTTCCTGATGGTCACTATTTAAGAAGGTATTGATTTTTGAAACACCGATGAGACGGTCAGATTTATAATCCATACAAATCTTCACTACATAAGTGTTGCCCTCTTTGAACGGAATATGCTGTTCGCTTTTAGGTACGAACAAATCTTTTTCTAAGCCCCAGTCCATGAAAGCCCCATGAAATGTAATGTGTGTGGCTTTTAAAGCCACAAAGTCACCAAGTACACCTTTTGGTTTTAAGGTGGTAGCCAAAAGTCTATCTTCAGAGTCTCTGTGAATAAAGACCTCCAGAAAATCTCCTATTTCGGTACTTTCAGGTACATATTTAATAGGAAGTAGTATTTCTCCCAAATCAGATTTTAGATAAACACCAAAATCTAATTCTTTTACTACTTCTAATTCATAAAACTTTCCTATCTCCATGCTACAAAGCTAAGAAAAGATTCTTGAGTAATGCCTATTTACTATTTTGCTGTTTAATGGCATCTCTAATTTCCATTAACAACTGCTCCTGACTGGTAGGTGCTGCCTCTGCTGCTGCAGGCTCTTGTTTCTTCTTTTGCAGGAAGTTATTATAGATTCTGGTGAGCATAAATACAGCCATAGCTACAATAAAAAAGGTGATTATATTATTGATAAACACTCCATAATTAATAGTGACAGGCTGCACTGTACCATTCTCTAAGGTTTGCTCCGCTATTTTGTACTTCAATTGCGAAAAATCAATCCCGGCGATTAATTGGCCTATAGGCGGCATGACTATATCATCTACAAATGACTTCACGATAGCACCAAAATAGGTAGCTAAGATTAGCCCTACTCCCAGCTCTACTACGTTACCTCTGGAAATAAACTTTTTGAATTCTTTAAGCATAGTTTTAAGGATTTGTTTTGACAGATTAAGTAACCATTATGAAGCATTCATTGTTCGAGAGCATAAACAAGTAATTGTTGCCTATATTTGATGAAGTGAACATTCAAACAATACAAACTCATGAATAAAATTGCTGTAATAGGATCTGGAACTATGGGAAATGGTATAGCTCATGTTTTTGCACAACATGGCTATCAGGTTTCTTTAATAGACCTTTCTGCTGATGCTTTATCTAAAGCGCTGGCCACCATAGAGAAGAACCTGGATAGACAAATAAAGAAAGAATTAATCACTGAAGCGGAGAAGGAAAGCACTCTAAAAAACCTGACCACTTTTACCGAAACAGAAGCAGGCGTAAAAGATGTGGATTTGGTGGTGGAAGCGGCTACTGAAAACACTGACCTTAAACTGAAGATTTTCAAAAACCTGGATGAGATCTGTGGACCTAATACCATTTTAGCCACCAACACCTCCTCTATTTCCATCACTAAAATAGCAGCCGTAACTAAACGCTCAGACAAAGTCATAGGCATGCATTTTATGAACCCTGTACCAGTAATGAAGCTGGTAGAGGTAATCAGAGGCTACAATACATCTAATGAAACTACGACTATCGTAATGGAGCTCTCCAAAAAGCTTAGCAAGGTACCTGTAGAGGTAAATGATTATCCGGGCTTTGTAGCTAACCGTATTTTAATGCCGATGATCAATGAGGCCATATACAGTCTTTTTGAAGGTGTAGCTGGTGTAGAAGAGATAGACACAGTAATGAAACTCGGAATGGCTCACCCTATGGGTCCATTACAATTGGCTGATTTTATTGGCTTAGATGTATGCCTATCCATTCTTCATGTGCTTCATGAAGGATTAGGTAATCCAAAATATGCTCCGTGCCCGCTACTAGTGAATATGGTACAGGCTGGCCATAAAGGTGTAAAATCCGGAAGTGGTTTTTACTCATGGAATCACGGCACTAAAGATTTAGTGGTAGCTGATAGATTCAAGAAATAAGACGAGACTGATCTAAACGAAAAAAGGCTGCCATCTTTCGATGGCAGCCTTTTCTTATTTGGTATGTAATCGTTTCTTAAACTACATTCATCTCTTTTGCCAACAAGAACTTTTCAGCATCTAAAGCTCCCATACAGCCAGTTCCTGCCGCAGTAACAGCTTGTCTGTAAACTTTATCAGCGGCGTCTCCTGTGGCAAATACACCTTCGATATTTGTCTTTGATGTACCAGGAATTACTTTTAGGTATCCTGTCTCATCCATTTCAAGATAATCCTTGAAAATATCAGTATTCGGCTGATGACCAATAGCCACGAAGAAACCGTCAATATCGATATCTCTCTTCTCCCCAGTAGCATTGTTCAACACTCTCATTCCAGTAACTGAATCTTCATCCCCTAAGATCTCATCCGTTTCGGTATTCCAAAGGATTTCAATATTCTCTGCCTTTTCTACTCTGTTCTGCATGATTTGAGAAGCTCTCATCTCATCTCTTCTTACCAAAAGGTAAACTTTAGGACATAGGTTAGCTAAATAAGTAGCTTCTTCAGCTGCTGTATCTCCACCACCTACTACGGCTACAGTTTTACCTCTATAAAAGAAACCATCGCATACAGCACACGCAGAAACACCTTTGTTATAGTATTTCTCTTCTGAAGGCAGACCTAAATATTTAGCACTGGCACCTGTAGAGATAATTACAGACTCTGCAATGATCTCATACTTATCATCCACTACAGCTTTATGAGGATAACCAGAAAAATCTACTGATGTAACCTGACCATAGCGAATGTCTGTACCGAATCTTTCCGCCTGCTTCTGGAAGTCTACCATCATTTGAGGTCCATTTATCCCATCAGGATAACCTGGGTAATTCTCAACATCATTTGTGGTAGTTAACTGTCCACCAGGCTGTCCGCCAGTAACCATTATAGGGCTCAAACCTGCCCTGGCTGCGTAAATGGCTGCTGTATAACCTGAAGGTCCTGATCCAATTATTAGTACTCTCGCTTGTTCTTGATTCATTATCTATCTTCTGTTATATTCAATTTTATTAACGCCAATGACAAAGTTCAGGTTTCTTGATTTAGTTCATGAACATTGCTCTTTGTCTTAGACACTACAAATATAAAAAAAACAGGCCTCATCATAGTATATTTCATGATGAGGCCTGATTGATTTTTACTATCTGATGATAGTTATCCTAAATAAGGCTTCAAGGCCTTACTTCTGGATGTATGTCTCAAGCGTCTAATGGCTTTTTCCTTTATCTGCCTTACACGCTCTCTTGTCAAATTAAATTTTTCACCTATTTCTTCCAAAGTCATAGAATGCTCTCCATTTAAACCGAAGTAAAGGGTAATTACATCAGCTTCTCTTTGCGTAAGAGTAGATAATGCTCTTTGCACCTCTCTTCTTAGGGAATCATTCATTAACTCAGAATCCGGTGTTTCATCCAAGTCATTCTCTAAAACATCAAGCAAACTGTTTTCTTCACCTTGTACGAATGGAGCATCCATAGAAACGTGTCTACCTGAAATTTTCATGGTATCTACCACCTCAGCAGTAGTTACCTCTAGAACTTCAGCTAGCTCGTCGGGAGATGGCTCTCTCTCATACTTTTGCTCTAGCTCAGAAAATGTTTTGCTTATTTTGTTTAGGGAACCTACTCTATTCAGCGGAAGCCTTACAATACGAGACTGCTCAGCTAAAGCCTGTAAAATTGATTGTCTAATCCACCAAACTGCGTAAGATATGAATTTGAAACCTCTGGTTTCGTCAAATCTTTGAGCCGCTTTAATTAGCCCGAGATTACCTTCATTGATAAGATCTCCGAGGGATAAACCTTGGTTTTGATATTGTTTCGCTACCGAAACTACAAATCTAAGGTTGGCTTTAGTAAGCTTTTCTAACGCTAATTGATCTCCTTCTCGGATTCTCTGCGCTAGTTCCACCTCTTCATCAGGTGTTAGTAAGTCTACTTTACCGATTTCCTGCAAATACTTATCTAGAGATTGACTCTCCCTGTTCGTAATCTGCTTGCTAATCTTAAGTTGTCTCATGCAAGTTGGGTTGATTAATAACTAGTTGACCTTTAAGAAAACATCAATTTAAAAAGAATAAGTTCCAAATAACATGCATTTTTTACTAAATAAAATATTATTTAGCCTCTTTTTTCTCCGGTTTTGGCAATAGAACCTTTCTTGATAGTCTAAATTTACCCGTTTTCTTGTCAATGTCAACAAGTTTGACCTTAACTTCTTCGCCTACTTCCATTACACCTTCCATATTCTCTACTCTTTCCCACTTGATCTCGGAGATGTGAAGTAAACCGTCTTTTCCAGGCATGAACTCAATGAAAGCACCGAATGGCATGATAGATTTTACTTTTCCATCATAAACCTCACCTACTTCAGGTTGAGCTACAATAGCTTTGATTCGCTTAAGAGCTTCGTTCATAGAATCTCCGTTTACTGCGAATACACTTACTTTTCCTTTGTTATCTACTTCTTCAATAACGATGGTAGCACCAGTTTCTTTCTGGATTTCCTGAATAACCTTACCACCAGGTCCTATTACAGCACCAATCATATCCTTATCAATCATGATCACTTCAGAACGAGGAGCATTAGGCTTAAGGTCTGCATTAGGAGCAGATATGGTTTTCTTCATTTCATTAAGAATGTGAAGTCTTCCATCTCTGGCTTGCTCTAGTGCCTGCTTCAAAACCTCATAAGAAAGTCCGTCTACTTTAATATCCATCTGAGTAGCTGTAATACCTTTTTCAGTACCAGTTACTTTGAAGTCCATATCACCTAAGTGATCTTCGTCTCCAAGGATATCAGAAAGGATTGCGAATTTTCCAGTCTTGCTATCAGAGATCATACCCATAGCGATACCAGAAACAGGAGCCTCTATTTGAATACCAGCATCCATAAGTGCTAATGAACCAGCACATACAGTAGCCATTGAAGAAGATCCGTTTGATTCTAAGATATCAGAAACAACTCTGATAGTATAAGTATTCTCAGCAGGAAGTACTTCTTTCAAAGCTCTCCAAGCCAAGTTTCCGTGTCCTACTTCTCTACGACCAGGACCTCTGTTAGGTCTTACCTCTCCTGTACTGAATGCAGGGAAGTTATAGTGAAGCATGAATTTGTTTGATCCTTCGTACATAGCTCCATCTATAAGCTGCTCGTCCATTTTGGTACCAAGCGTTACAGTGGTTAACGACTGAGTTTCACCTCTGGTGAATACTGCAGAACCGTGAGTAGCAGGAAGGTAATTTACTTCAGTCCAGATAGGTCTCACTTGATTTAGAGCTCTACCATCTAGTCTTGTAGTTTCGTTTAGTACCAGGTTACGACAAGCCTCTTTCTTAATAGACTTAAAGTAACGAGATAACATAGTAGCATCTAACTCAGCATCTTCAGGTAAGCTTTCAATAAACTCATCGTATACTTTAGAGAAACCTTCTGATCTTGCATGCTTATCATTAGGAGTTTTAGCTATTTCATATACTTTTTCATAAAGCTCATCATGCATTCTTTTTTCAAGATCAGCATCATTCACTTCATGACAATATTCTCTTTTTACAGTTTTACCAACTTCTTCCTGAAGTTCTAACTGTACTTTACAATGCTCTTTAATAGCTTCATGAGCTACTTTAATAGCCTCTAGCATCTCATCTTCAGAAACCTGCTTCATCTCACCTTCTACCATAAGGATGTTATCCATAGTAGCGGCCACGATTAGGTCCATGTCACCTTCAGCATTTTGAGCCATAGTAGGGTTAACTACAAACTCACCATTTACACGAGCTACTCTTACTTCAGAGATAGGTCCGTTAAAAGGTATATCAGACACCATAAGCGCAGAAGATGCTGCAAGGGCAGCTAATGCATCTGGCAACGCATCAGGATCTCCTGAGATTAAAGATATAGCTATTTGAGTATCTGCATGGTAATCATCATTAAACATTGGTCTGATAGCTCTATCTACCAATCTACTAATGAGTACTTCGTAATCTGAAAGCTTTCCTTCTCTTTTAAGGAAACCTCCAGGTATTTTACCAGAAGAGGCGAATTTTTCCTGGTAGTCAACTGATAAAGGTAAAAAGTCTACACCTTCACCAGCTTCAGGTTTAGAAACAACAGTAGCGAGCAACATTGTGTCACCCATTCTTACTACCACAGACCCGTCAGCTTGTTTTGCGAGTTTTCCTGTCTCTATAGTTATGGATCTCCCATCGGGTAAATTAATTGTTTTTGTAATTACGTTTAATTGCATATTTGTTGTATAAAAAATTTCAAAAATTAGGGGTGCGTTGGGCGGGCGCAGTGGTGGAAAGTTACACCTTTTAAGTGAAAAAAGGGAATCGTAGGATTCCCTTTTTGTAGTTTTTACTTTCTTAAGTTCAGATCGGCAAGTACTGCTCTGTACCTTGTAATATCTGTTTTGTGTAAGAAGTTCAATAATTTTCTTCTCTTACCTACTAACTTCAAAAGACCCTGCTGTGTAGAGTAGTCTTTCTTGTTTTTCTTCATGTGTTCAGTTAGATGAGTAATCCTGTAGGTAAAAAGTGCAATCTGAGCTTCTGGAGAACCAGTATCAGTTTTTGACTTTAACCGACCATGATTTTCAAACAACTCTTGTTTCTTCTCGCTTGGTAAATACATGCTTAGTTAAATTTTATTGTTTAAAATGAAAGCGCAAAGGTATTAAGTAATTTATTATTATCAAACTAAAATATTCAGCAGAACCTATTTTTTAAACTTGCTATACCAGTTCTTCACTTTGTCGATAGCCACATTATAGAAGTCGGCATCAAACAGTCTGGCATCATTTCGCGCTTGTCTTAAAAAGAAGAGTCCTATTGGCAGCAAAATGGCATTTGCCGCCCACAAGCCATAAACAGGATCGATGATATCTTGCTTGGCCCACTTCTCTCCTACCATACTCATTACATAATAAACTATAAAGAAGAAAATAGATATAAGTACAGGGAAGCCAAGTCCACCTCTTTTAATAATAGAACCCAAAGGTGCTCCTATTAAGAACATGATAATACATGCCGCAGAATTAGCTAATATCTTATGCCACTGAATTTCATATACATTCTTCTCATAGTTAAGACGCTCAATTCTAGTATTGTTAGCTTGAATCTTACTTTTGGTTTGTCTCACCATATTCAATGCTGTTTCCAGAATACCATCAGAGTCTCTATCATCACGGCTTAATTCTTTAGCCATCAATTGATTTACAATGGCTTCTTTGGTGATCACTGAATCTTGCTCTACAGAATCTGACTTTATCTCCTGTATAGCTGTCTCTACTTTATTGTTAATGATAAGCTCTTTTTCCTGCTTTGCCTTCGCTAGCTTATCCTTGGTAATTACATTTTTAGAATCATTTTTCTTTGCCACCTGCTCAGTAGCCTTAGGAGAGACTTTAGTATTCTTTTTCACTACAGGTTTTATCTTCTCAGGCTTTTTGTCAGAGCTGGATTTGCTTGAAGTTTTCTTAGTAAGGTCTTTCTCTCTCTGGGCCATCTTCTCTTTTTCAAGCCTTACCATTTTTTCGGAGGTATTTTCATGGACCTCACTCTCCGCCCTGTTAATACTATCTCTACGATTAGCTTCTAACATGGCTAACTCCTGCTCTACTTTCTGTACAGAATCTGAATACACCTTAAACTCTCTCAAGTATTTAGGCATTGCTACTGCACTATCTCTCATGTGGTAGTAGAAAGAGTAAGGTGCTTCCGCATATACTTGTAGTTTCTTCTCCAGGATGTTATTCTCTACCGAGTCTACATCAGTAACTAGCTCAGAGAGATTTCTCATTATCCTGTTACTCTTGAAAAGGTCTTTATCCGTTCTATCCAGATTAAAGCTTGAAAGATCCAGCACAAATTCACTACGACCGAATTGAGCCCTCCTAAAGGTTTCCTTATTGGATTTCATCCCACCTTCAGTATCACTGCTACCTTCTGCGTATTCGTTTCCTCTAAAGAGCTCCAGCTTCAAGTACTGATCATTGTGCACGGTATACATTAAACCTGAATCTGCCAGGATCACGTTCTTATTACCATTTTTACCTCTATGATCATAGATCATCACATCTTCAATGGTTTTACCGTCTTCGTATTTCTTATTTACCTTGATGCTAAAATTCGGTATTCCGTTATAAAAAGCTCCCTCTTTAAGCTCTAGTGCTGGCTTTTTCTGTTTGATATCATAAAGAAGACTATATGCTTCTAGGGCTGCTTTAGGCACAAAGTAATTATTGGAATAAAAGGCTAATACGGTGAGTCCTAATACAAAAACAAATATTGGAAGAAGTGCTCTTAACAAAGAAATACCTGCACTTTTGATGGCAGTAAGCTCAAAATGTTCACCGAGATTACCAAAGGTCATGAGAGACGATAGCAAGACAGCCAGAGGGATGGCCGTAGGTGTCATGAACACCGCAAAATAGAAAAATAGCTGTCCTAATACGTCTCCTCCCAGGTCTTTGCCCACAATATCATCGAAATATTTGAGCATATGCTGGGTTAGTAGAATGAAAACAACTACTAAAAATGTAAGTATAAAAGGCCCCAGAAATGAGGTAAGTATTACTTTATCGATCTTCTTCATCGCCCTGTTTGCATCAAAAAGAAGGCCAAAATTAATTAAAAGGATTTACAATACTAACCTCCCACGGTTTCTTTCAAACTCTCCACTAAACTTTCCCACAAATCCATCAGTTCTTCGGTATCATCCATATCTGAGTAATCAGATATTTTTATGAAGGTACTCTGGGTTAATTCGTTCTTTTCAAGGCGCAGCTCAAAGTAAGAAGGGTCTTCTTCATCTTCCTCTGTTTCAGGTACAAATTCAAATTTCACATAATGATTTGTTCTGTGGCTGGCCATTTTGGCAAGGTGATCTTCATCATCCCAAATAAAGTTGTAAACTTTATCTTCGTTGATGGTAACATCATCAGCCATCCACTGAGAAAGGCCACTGGCAGTATTTAAATAAGGGTATAGCATCTTGGTAGATGCATTGATTTCAAAATCCGCTGTAAACAAATGTTTACTCATAATCAACTAGTTAAGATAAGTTTGAAATATATGCCAAATAAATGATTCGCACAATATAAATAAAAATTTCTCAACCTATTTGGAAATTAAATATCATTATGCGTAAGTTTGCGCTCCATTTAACAAACAACTACCTGAAAGCAGGGTTGTAAAGCAGCCAAATTTAACAAATAACGCTGCACTTATTGAAGCATTATATATTCATAATATAATAAACGGCGGGGTAGCTCAGATGGTTAGAGCGCAGGATTCATAACCCTGAGGTCGGCAGTTCGATTCTGCTCCCCGCTACATTTAAAAGGGGTTTTTGTCGACCCTTTTTTTATAATGTTAAGTTGGTATGTTAAGTTCGTGTA
Organism: Fulvivirga ligni; assembly: GCF_021389935.1. Lineage (NCBI taxonomy): Bacteria > Pseudomonadati > Bacteroidota > Cytophagia > Cytophagales > Fulvivirgaceae > Fulvivirga > Fulvivirga ligni. The sequence goes on along the minus strand of NZ_CP089979.1, from coordinate 3,398,312 downwards.
GAAATCCGAACATTTTTTGTCCCTTTAGTTCTTTCAAAATTTCTTCTTGCCCCAGGTAATGATCAATGGTCGTTGATAAATTTTTATGCCTTTTCAGAGCCTTAGATTTGTCTCCCAGCATCGTCCATAATCTTGTTTCTAATGTTTTACGTAAAGCTTTAAAGTCTTTTCGTTTTTCAAATCCTGCGACTGACCAAAAATGACTAAATGACTTGGAGCATTGATTTTTAAGTGTATCTCTGTTTTCATGACTTGGCTCAATAATATAATCATCATCATTACCTCTTTTTAAAGTCATTAAGAACTCCGCCATATCTTCAGTAATAGGTACGTAATGAAAGTCTTCAACCTTCTGCTTTCTGTTAATTTTAAAGTTTGGAATCTTAAGATAATTCTCTTCCACATGTCGCCACTGAAGAAGAAATACACCATCCCGACGCTCCCCTGTATATAGTGCCAACAATATGGCATCTTTGAGCCATGCTCTATAATAATTCTTTTTACCTTTCCTGGTAGTTCCAATTTGTACATGACCATTCTCAGGCCTAATTATTTTAAACAGCTTTTCTAATTCCTCCTCATAGATAATATCTGGGTTGGTAACAGTATATTTCATTCTGACCCTTGCAAAAGGGTTATGGTCTATGTACCCCTCCTTCATAAATGCATTATACATGGTCCTGATGCCAACAATGTGCTTATTGTAGGTTTTGGCAGAATATTTCTTTTCTATCAGAAAATTATGGAAAAGCCCCACCTCTTTCTTGCTCAATATAAACCCCATCCTGTCAGGTAGATACCCCTTGGATTCTAAAGTATTTTTAAATCGTTCTACAAATCTCTTCTGCTCAAGAATATACGGTTGACTCAGGTTTTTTCTTTCGAAATCTTCAACCACCAAATCTTGCAGATAGTCTAAATACCATCGCATCCCATCTAATAATGTTTGAGGCCTATCCGTGATCTGAATATCAGAATAAGAATAATTACACCTCATCAATTCTAATTTATAATCCTCTGCATTTCTCCATTTCGATAGTAAAAATTAATCTTTTCCTTAATCAATATCGCTCGTGCAAATTCGCCCAAGGTAGTACAATTTGTTCGACTCATTAATGATTTTAATCGTTCAATCCAACTGTAACTTAATCTGATTGTGAGAACGTGTTTTAATGTTTCATCTTTCTTGCTCATATCATAATAGGTTTAAATTTACTTAGGGGGAATTGGATGAAATATCACCCGCTCTTCATTTTGGAAGTGATGGAATAGCAATTAAATAGAATAAAGTTAAAGCCACCAGTGGCTACTGGTGGCTCCCACCCCCGTGAGTACTTGATGATACCCGGATAATTTTATAAGCTATCAAGATGCTCTAACAAGTTAAGTAAGATGGATTTCACAGCTTGTCTAGTACCGTCTTCATTGAGATAGTATTTATTGTAAAAACTTCTAAATGACAGAACATCGGTCTCTCTCGTAGCGCATACTTGAGTGACCAACTTAATTATGCTTCGTACACTTTGTCCGTTAATTATATGGGTTTCCATTAATAGACGAAGTAATAGTGCTAATTGCGCTACAGATAGTGTAAATCGAACGAATTGAGAAGTTGAATTGGCTTGTGTATAAACCAAATCTCCTTTAAGAGATTTCAATTTATATTTTAACCAGGCTTTAAATTGATCTCGAAGATTGAAATAACCTGGATATAAAACCCATTTGTTTTGTACAGGTATGGCTGTCAATTTAAGCTTCCATAACTGCACTAATTTTTGTCCCGAAGTGTTAGACGGGGAATCCTCCACTAATAATTGCACTTTTTTAATGAGGTAAACATAAAATGCTTCATCGTTAAAATTTAAATAGAAAAGTTTTTCTTCAATTAAATCTTCTAAACTTTCGACTTCTATCTGACCTAATTCCTTGGTTAATTTTTGGATGTATCGCCACTGATGAAAAGTAACAAAGCTTTCAGGGGATGTTTGAAAGGTTTTTAAAATAACCTCATTTAAGATTGATATAAGCTGCGGGGAAACATTGCATTTTTTCAATGTATTATCAATCTGTGACCACTTTGTCTTCATATCAGACGACACCAACATGTATACTCTTGAAGGTAAAGCCATTAGAGTATCTAAATAATTATAACAATAATGTTCTAAGTATTTTAATAATACTTCTATGTGATATAGACAATATGACACAATTGATTACTGCCTTTACTCGGTCTGAGTATTACTTCAGGAGATTTGACCGTCAAAAGAGAATCAATTAAGAATATTAATTTTCTCTGATAAAATCCTACATATTTCCTTTTAGCTTTATTGCTTTTTTTACTAAAAGTATAATGCAGATGAGTTATAAAGACATCTGCTTCTTCCTTTAATAAAGCCCTTAGCCCTGAGCTCCATACAGGGGAATACGGATGATCATTATTATAAAAATCTGGCAAATCTTCACGAACGACTCTCTCCAGGCGGGGTAAATGATGGTATTGATAAGCCATCTATTCCTCATTTACAGTTGCATCTTACAACCTCTCCATCATGAGTTAAACAGTAGTAGAATAGTAATATCCAATATCACTCACCGACTTCAGAAAAAAATATAACAATTTTAACAGAAAAAATCAATTTGTTATTTAATGTAGAATGAGTCATTGCCGACTATCCATATATGTGTTTGTGATTATTACGTGAGAAGGTGATGACCATGGATTGATTGAGATTATTGATTATATCCCAAATTTTTGCATTGAATTAGCTCACTTAATTTTATTTAAAAGTTATAATTGCTGAAATTTTGATATCAATGTATAAAGGGCTCCTTACTATAATCTTGCTCGTAATATCTAATAGCTTTATGATTTTGGCATGGTATGGTCATCTGAAATTTAAAGAAATGCCAGCCTTTTCTAAATTAGGATTAATTGCAATTATTTTTATCAGCTGGGGCATTGCTCTATTCGAATATGTTTTTCAGGTTCCTGCCAATAAAATAGGATTTAATGAAAATGGTGGCCCATTCAATCTATGGCAATTAAAAGTAATCCAAGAGGTTATTACTCTATTAATCTTCACCATTTTTACTTTGATATTTTTTAAAAATGAAAGTTTTAGAATCAACCATGTCATTGGATTTATTTTCATGATCTTGGCTGTATACTTTATTTTTAAAAAATAAGAATGTGAGTATGGTTAAATAACCAAATAATACTATAAATGTCGATTAGAGATGGATATCTTTTAGTGCATAAGCAATTTAACGCACGTCCTTTTTTTCCTTATAATTCCAATTGTGTAGCCACTCCTTCCAAAATTTGGGATGCTTAGTCTTTAGGGTAGTAAGAATGGGCTTACCCCCTGATAAATCATAAAAGTTTTCTTCTGCAATGTCATAATATAGATGAGGCTCATGTATAAATAGCTTGCCTTGCGAATACTTTTTAATCTCGAGAATGTCGCCGTTAATAGTTTCTAAGAAATTTGGAAAGGGTCTGTTATTATTCATATTAATCCAATCATTGTCAGATCAAAGACTTCTATTTTTTCAGAAAAATTAATGATATTCTATTTACCATTAAAACAATCGGATGAAATACAATGAATTAATTGGCTTGTGGCCATGTTGATCAAGAAGTCATTTAATGGATATCTAAAACTTGTAGCCGATGGAAGCTTTCAGCCAGAATGGGGATCCTGGGGTGAAATGAATTTCTTCTACTGGCTCTGTTTCGTTCGGCAATCGTGATTCTGTGGCGAACTGAGTCTCGTTCCAGTCTACATTGAAGAGGTTTTGTATGTTGATGCCGAGATCGAAGTTTTTCCATTGATAGCCAAGGTTAAGATCAACCACTGTGTAGCCTTTAGCCACGATAGAATTATCTTCATTGGCGGGTCTGTGATCAATATGTCTTAGGTGAGCTCCTCCGTATATGCCGGATGGATGAATAACGCTCAGTCCACTCATAATGGTAAAATCAGGCGCTAGCGGTATATAATTTTCCCCTTCAGGGTCGTCAGCCGACCTTGCCAGGGTGTAATTTACATCTGTATTCCAGTATAACCATGATACGGGCTGATATCTAAAGCTGAAGTCAACTCCTTGTCTGCGGGTTCTTCCGCTAGGTTCTACCACGGCTTCGTCACCTACATAAACAAACTCCTGCTCCAGGAATAGGTACCAATAAGCTGCATTTATAAATAATTTAGGGGTTGGTTTCCAAATCATACCTAAGTCAGAACCCCATGCTGCGGGTAAAATCTCCTTACCATTTTGAGCCACTACTACACGTGTATCGTTAGAATGAAAGCCTTTGCCTGTTTTGAGGTATAACTGCAGCTCCCTGGAGGGATTGTATAACACATTCAACTTTGGACTGACAATTCCCTCATTTTCAGCTTGTGTTTGATATATTGGCAAGGTCTTATCATAATAATTGAATTTAAAATAGTCAAACCGAACCGATGGGTTAATCACCCATTTACCCACGTTATAACTAAGATTGACATAACTAAACATATTAGTCTGATCGATATCACCTAAAGCCAGTGTATCCAACGTAACGGTGCGGTTTAGGGTATGAGAAAGCTCATTATCATGACTCTGGTCATTTCTAAAACCTGCGCCAAATTGGAAAAGCGCATCATTAAAGCCTATTTTCAAGGATTTATTTAACTCACTCTTTAAGCCAAACAGATCTCGTTGCTCTTTTTGATGTATCTGATCACCGTTTTCAGGATCATTGAGAAAAAAGGTGAAATTTGAAAATAGCTCAAATTCATAATTAGCATAAAAGGCTGTGCTCTTTACAAAAGTGTTTTCATCAATACCTTTTATATAATTGAAAATCAGATTAGTACGGCTTGTCTTACCTCCCTCCGTATCATCAATAGCTCCGAACCTGGAAATGGTGCCGTTATCAATTGCCCGTTGTGGCACCTGACCTGAAGCATCCCAGGAACTGGTAAAATGAGAGGCTGACAGGCTGATTTTATCCATATCAGACACCTTGCCACTATACTTAGCCATCAAGTTCAATCGACTGAAATTTTGAGGACTATCAAAGGGGCCATCAGTTAGGTTATAATCTGCAGCTAAGTAGGCCGACTGATCATCTTTATCGACTACCTGAAACATACCCAGAAAACGTTGTGTATTGTACTGACCTGCTTCAAGTTTGATCAAACTGTTATTGAGTTTATCCTTCGTTTTAAATCCAACATAGCCTGTAGTGGTAAAATCGCCCTGGTCTGCGTAGTAAGGTCCCTTACCAAAGTTAATATTGTCAATGGTTTCAGGGATGAGAAAATGTAAGTCTGCATAGCCCTGGCCATGAGCATGAGAGACCATATTAACTGGCATACCATCCACGGAGATGCTAATGTCCGTACCGTGATCAATATCAAAGCCTCTGAGAAAAATTTGCTCCGCCTTACCCCCTCCAGCATGCTGGCCGATCACCAGACCGGGAACCTGACGCAAAAGCTCTTGGGAAGTATTTACAGGACTAGTTTTGATATTGATATCCGTAAGCACATTAATCGCATCCAGCTCTGGTGAAACCATGATTTCATCTAAGGAAATCACTTTTTCTTTAAGGGTGATACGATAATCCTGGTTTAGATCATTTACCACAAACGATGCAGGCTCATAACCGATGTGCCTGACCTGAAGTGTATCGCCCTTCATGGTATTTACCATGAAAAATTGCCCAAAATGCTCTGCATGAGTATGATTACCTGTTCTTTCATTAAGAATATAAGCCTCTTCTACAGCTCTATTAGATTCATCCAATACCATACCGGTAATCTTTTGAGCATAGCTAATAAGGGAAAAATTAATGAGAAAAAAGGACAATATAAGTTTGCGCAACATGATAGATTGAGAAGTTTTGAATCGCCAGCGAAGGTAGGTAATCAAAGATTGGTGCGTGAGAAAATATTGATGATCTGGGGTATGGTTGTTTGAGTGGTCGGTAAAAATTTAATAAAACCGCTATTATAAAAGAATCGCATAATAGTTGAAAATTTAACTTAAACTTTTACCATAAAACTGTAAAATAGGTTTTTCGTTTAATCATTTTGTAGATTGATTGCACATTCTCATGAAATGCATATTTATAAGTGATCAATTCGAAAGAGTTCCAGCTTTTCAATTATAGCTATTACAAATTCCTTGGAACAGGATATGATCTAAATAGCTTTAATAATAGTGTGGAACTATTTGGCTATCTCAAATTACTGGAAAAATCTGATCCTCCAGATCTAATCTTCATGAAAATGGATATAGACCTTGACTTAAATGAATTTCAAATCATAGTTAAACTGAGGGCACTAGGTATAGAACGTATATGTGTTCTATTGGGATATTTCTTTAGTTATTGACTGGATGAATCTAGTTATGATCATAACAGCTCATTCTATATCCACCTGCAGACCTGGGAAGGTTTTAAAATAAAGATAGAGAAGTACAAGATTATAAATAAATGCTTAGTGTAGCATTGAGTTTTGAAATAATTATTTTTTGCTAATGAATTAACAGAACTTCTAAAAATAAAAGTTTGAACCAATTTTAATGTCCACTATTTGCAATTATTACCTTCGGGATATTATCTAAGGGTTCTACAACATGAGCAGCAGAGAGTTTAATAGCCTCTTTAGGCATTCCAAACACTACAGAAGTATCTTGATCTTGAGCTATTGTGAAGGCTCCCACCTCCTTTAAAGATAATAAGCCCATAGCACCATCTTTTCCCATTCCTGTAAGTAATACCCCAACACAGTTCTTACCTATAAATTTCACCGCAGAATTAAACAATACATCTACGCTGGGCCGATGCCTATTTACTCTTTCTCCCATTTTAACTTGCACAAAATATTTAGCTCCACTTCGACAAATATAGGTGTGATAATTTCCAGGTGCTATCAAAGCTTGGCCTCTGGTTAGCGAATCTCCATCTCTTGCTTCCCTTACATTAATCTCGCAGAGTTGATTAAGCCTTTCCGCAAACGCCTTAGTATAAGCTTCTGGCATATGCTGAACTATAACAATAGCGGGTGAGTCATAAGGTAGTTGTGTTAATATTTCTTTAATGGCCTCAGTGCCTCCAGTAGAGGCTCCTATTACAACTACCTTCTCAGTGGTTTTAATCATGCTTCCAGTTTGTTTTAATATCCCAGCAAATTTCTTTGGGTTCTCCTTTTGAAAAGCATATTTTTTTTTGTTGATGGCAGTGGTATTTACGTTGGTCTTAATCAAATCAATAAGATAATTTCTGAGGTGATCATCAACGTTACGGAGAGCGGTCATTGTAGGTTTCTGGACCACATCTAACGCTCCAAGTTCCAAGGCTTTTAAAGCCGTTAAACTTCCTTTTTCCGTTAGACTTGATAAAATTACAACCGGAATTGGCTTCTGAGCCATTATTGCTTTTAAAAATGTAAGCCCATCCATTCTAGGCATTTCTACATCTAAAGTAATAACATCTGGAATTCGAGTTTTTATTTTTTGTGCAGCAAGATAAGGGTCGCTTGCGGTACCAATTACTTCTATTTCTGGATCAGAGCTTAATATATCTGTAAGAAGCTTCCTGACTAACGCAGAATCATCCACTATAAGTACACTAATTTTCTTTCCCAAAACAGTTCATTTTAAAACGTTCAACAAGTATACTTTGATTAAATGTATAGAAATTTAGCTTTCGACCATGTTTCCCCCCTGTATTTTTACTCACTATCTTTATATTAGCAGCTTTTAAAATTTCCAATGCAATTAAAGCATTTTGTTGTCCTATATTAAAAACAGAAGTGTGAGTATCAAAGCCACCGAAAATTCCTGCTACAATACGTTCTTTGTGAGCTCCATTACCAATCATCTTATCAATTAGTGCTTGAATAGCAGAATTCCCATAATTTAACTTATTTAGAGATTTATCATTCCATCTTGGCAACATGTAATGATTCATTCCTCCTATTTTCAAAACAGGATCCATCAAACAAACTGCAACACATGTGCCCAAAATCGTTATAATTTTAGTATTACATGTAGAAACATGCAATTGCCCTGGTTGTAAGAAAACACTTTTAATCATATAAAATGTACTAATACATTGAAACCTTCTGATAAGCAGTATGAATTCTTTGCTTTAAGGGCAAATCAATACCCATGAGAGACTCCGAATGTCCTAAAAATAAATAACCTCCAATTTTTAGGCATTTTGTAAGGTTTCTAATCACTTTCACCTGAGTCTGCCTATCAAAATATATTAATACATTCCTGCAAAAAATTATATCAAAACTCTCAGCTGCAGGATATTTATCTTGTATAAGATTAAAACGTTTAAATAAAACCCTATCTCTGAGTTTTTTATTGATCCTCACCTTTTTTACATTTGAATCTTTACTTTTTAAAAAAAACTTTCTTCTTTCTTCAATCGGTAAGTCCTGAATGGAGCCTTCATCATAAATTCCTGTCCTTGCCACTTTAAGAACATCTGTCGATATATCGGAGCCCAAAAGCGTATAGGCAAGATTGACTCCGTTCTTGTCACTAAATTGCTCAACGGTCATAGCTACACTATATACCTCTTCACCCGTTGAAGATGCTGAACTCCAGATTCTAATATTTCTAGATTTTTCATCAGCAAGTTCTGGGAGAACGGTATTTTGAATAAATGAAAAATGTTCCGGCTCCCTAAAGAAATGTGTTTTGTTAGTAGATACCAGATTTACCATTTTTATCACATCAGGACTTTCATCTTCGGTACATATATTTTGAATATATTGCTTGAAAGAAGTCATGCCTAAACTTAGAATATGCTTCTGAAGTCTACTCTCTAATAAAGTCTTTTTTGATATTGGTAAGTTTATACCATAGCGCTCATATATATAATTACTAAGCTTTTGAAAGTCTAAATCTCTGAGCGCTATGGTATTTCCTAGTTTCATAATTCCATCTCAACCTGCAAAAAAACTAATATCAAATGTTTAATATTTTTCGAAATCTTTATCAAGATCATCATGTGGGTCTTCGAGTACTAAGTTATAACCTTGAGATGTTTCGGTCTTTGTTTTAATACCATCAGAACTTGTTTTGACATTAACAATTCGGCTGTTGTTCGACTGAATTTTATTGATAGTATTTTTAGTTAGCCCGTTATTGTTATCGTCGCTCTCCAATTTGAAGAAAGAGATAGCACTTCTTAATGTATAAGATTGATTATTTAATTCTTCAGAATTTGAAGCTAATTGCTCTGCACTGGCCGCATTCTGCTGTACCACAGAATTTAACTGTTGAATCGCTTCATTGATTTGGTTTGCACCATCATTCTGCTCAAGGCTAGCAGCACTTATTTCAGCCACCAGGTTACTTGTTTTTTCAATCTCCGGCACCAACTTGCTCAGCATGTCTCCAGCAGTTCGGGCTACCTTTTCACTGCTGTTCGAAATATCGTCAATTTCCTTTGCCGCATTCTGACAACCTTCAGCCAATTTCCTGATTTCAGCAGCCACTACTGCGAAGCCTTTACCATGATCACCCGCTCGTGCGGCTTCTACCGCTGCATTCAGCGCCAATAAATTTGTTTGTCTCGCAATTTCACCTATGATAGAATTCTTCCTAACAATGGTATTCATTGACTCTACTGTCGCTAGAACAGCTTCATTGGATTTACCTACTTGTTTGTTAGAACTTAAAGCAATTTGTTCGGTCTCTTTGGCATTATCAGTGTTTTGCATAATATTAGATGCCATTTGCTCCATGGAAGCTGAAACTTCCTCTACCGAACTAGCTTGCAAAGATGCTCCTTGGGAAAGCTGACCAGCTGACTCTCTTAATTCTACACTGGCTTTGTTTATATATTCTGCACCATCAATTACAACCTGTATCACATTACGCTGACTCATGATCATATCATCCATTTTCAGTAATAAAAATCCTATTGGGTCCTTCTTATTGTATTTTTCTCGGTCAATCTTCATTCTCAAGTCTCCTTCAGCGATTTTATCTACTATAGTCATGGCTTCATTTAGAGGCTTAGATATGCTGTTTTTAAGATAAAACCCTCCCGCTATGATAAAGACAATAATTAACACTACCACTATCATAGAGTTTCTGAATATACCTTCACTTAAATGAATACTGGCTTGATATGCTTCTTCTGCTGAAGCTAAACTCAATTCGGTATATTTATCCATAGCAGATCGCATCGGCTCAAACGTTTTCATATATTCATCATAATAAATTGACTTAGCTTCTTCTATATTTCCAGTTTTAAGTAGGCTAAGAATTTTATCTGTAATAACCCCTAATTTGCTATGATTTTCTCTAAAAGATTTATCATAACTGTCATATTTATTGAATTTTTCAAGTTTGGTAAATGCAGAAACTTCAAAGAAATTCGTATACCTCTCATGTACCTGATCAAGATTTTCTCTAATCTCAGTTTGAGTTGAATTATATTGTTCGGATTCTCCATCTATGCCTAGAGATAGAGCATGTGCCAAAGCTATACTCGATTGATATGCATCTCTATCTGCCTCAATTAGATAATCAATGCTTAGTAGGTTGTCATTATAAATTTTATCTATTTCCAACTTCAATTTTTGTGTTTGCAGAGAATTATACACAGCTCCTGCCACAGATATCATTAATACAAAGGTAAATATTCCTATTATTCGCTGATTGGTAGTAAGTTTTGTCATTTTCATATGCGAAGTATTTTAATCTTTTTTAACTGATGAGAATAATTTTGGCTTAGCAATAAGCATTACTGCTATCCATTGCTGATATCTATGATGATCACCACCTTTTATCAATTCCATAGATGAAGTTGCAAACATGGTGGCATAGGAAAACCTGGTACTTAGATAATCATTAATTTTGTGCTTTAATTGAAAGTCTATTTCATTACCTAGCTGGGCATCAGCTTCCTGCAGAGTTTCCGGATCTAGAAAGCTGCCTCCAAAGGCGAAATTATGATATGAAAGTTCCGCTTCTGTTTTTGTAGATAATGTATAGAAGATACTACAGAATGTATTTCTTACTCCAATACCTTGAGTATTGCTCTCGATGTTTAGGAAATAGTCCATATATCCATAGTATCTATGCCCATCTCCAAAGAGCTTATTAAAAGAACGATTGACTTGCTCGCCACTGAGTTGATCATTACCGCTAAAAAAATTCACTCCAGCAGCTAGCTTAACTTTCTCAGACACTTGATAGGTAGGAATAATGGAGAACATATATGCTCGCGTATCCAAGCCGGACGGAGCTTTGCCATATTGATAATAGAAGGAGCCCTGTGCCTTAAAATCAGATTCTTTATCACCTTGATTAAGGTATACTCCAGAGGTGTATCGTGGATAAACGCTTTGAAAGTTGTCAGGATTTTCATTACCATCTACAGCATTCAAAACAGATACTGAAATCTGTTTACTTAATGTCTTATTCACCCATAATAAAGCTAGGTATTTATAATAGTTAACATTATAAGCACTTTCCTGAAACTTATTGGCATCATTATTATAACCAGCAGCTAGCTGAATGTCCCATCCCTTTTTATGCCATTGTAAAAGCGCTAAATCATGCGAAACCGCTATATCGTTCCAATTTCTCATTCCGAATATCCTTCCATCATCTAGAACGAGGTGTTGCCTACCGATTTTCATAGAAAAACCTTCTTGATTTTCGCTGAAATAGTACTTAACCCAACCTTCCGCAAGATTTATATTGGGAACATTGGCTCTTTCATCATCAGCCCCCCAAATTCTGGCGTTCTGAAATGAAACCTGAATTTCAAATTGTGCATCGTTATAACTGGTGATAAGACGTGTTCTTTGAGAAGAAACTAAGGCAGGGTTGGTGTTATCATCCAATAGAATACGGGCTCCGTCTCTATATTCCGACCTAGCTCTAAAATTTGCATTAACAGTAAATTGTGAATATCCTATTGATACAAAGCCTAAAAGGATAAAACATGACAATAAAAATAGCTTCATAAGCATTGGGTTATAGTTAAAAAAATATCTAAAAGATTAATCTCCCACGTTTTTTAATAAACGCACCTCATCAGTAGAAAAGGTTTTATGTATATCAAGGACAACAATAAAATCCTCATCACTTTTGATAATACCTTTTACAAATTCGAGATTATAATTTGCTTCCAGGGAAGGTGATTCATGAACATGTTCCTCTCCCTTTTCCAAGACATCTAATACCTGGTTCACCATGGCCCCAAATCGCACAGTTTTATCTAATGATGGGATGTCCATTACTATAATACAGGTATTGATATCCATTTTGATGGCTGGCAATCCAAATTTTATTGACGTATCGATAAGTGGTAGGACCTGCCCTCTAAGATTGACCACACCTCTCATGTGCTCCGGAGCCTTGGGGATAATAGTAATCTGAGGAACTTCTATAATTTCAATAACATTCTCAATTTCTAGAGCAAATGTCTTATCCGAAAGTTTAAAGGTTAAATACGATTTTTTCATTCTTTCAATTTCAGAGTTCATACTATTTGTTTTTCGTCTTTTGTGCTACGAGCTTATTGACATCTAAAACCAGAGCTACCACTCCATCTCCCAATATTGTAGCACCAGCCACAAATTCTTGCTCCTTATAATAGCTACTTATGGGCTTGATAACGGCTTGTACCTTGTCTATTATCGAATCAGCAATTATTGCTACCTTTTTATTTCTACATTTGACTGTGATAATATTGCTACAATCGGGAATTTGCATGGTGTTTAGCGCAAGCTCTGACCGTAAACCTACGAATGGAATTGCCTCACCATCAAGCATTAATAAATTATCAAAATTATCGAGCAAGGATTCTGACTTAATTTCATAGCACTTATCTATATCCACGATGGGTATTACAAAGGATAAATGATCCGCCTTGATTAAAAGTCCATCTATAATTGACAGCGTCAAAGGCACCTTTATAGTAAACTTGGTGCCTTTACCTGCTTCCGATTTAACGATAACTTCACCATGGATAGACTCAATATTCTTTTTTACCACGTCCATACCAACACCTCTTCCAGAGACATGTGTTACCTTTTGAGCCGTCGAAAATCCCGGTTCAAAAATTAAGGATAAAACCATTTCTCTTGATAAAATGCTATCAGCAGTTACCAGTCCAGATTGAATTGCTTTTTTCCTTACCTGATCTTCATTTATACCTCTTCCGTCGTCACTAATTTCTATATGCACATAAGCCCCAGAATAAAATGTATCTAATGTAATTCGTCCCTTTTCGTCCTTACCCATAGCACGTCGCTCATCTGCTGATTCTATACCATGATCTACACAATTGCGTAGAATATGAACTATTGGATCGGAGAGCTTATCTATAAATATTTTATCTAATTCGGTATTTTCCCCACTGACGTGAAAATCAATATCTTTACCAACAGACAATGAACAATCTCTAACGAGCCTCCTAAATTTACCAGTAAGTCTATCAATGGGTACTAAACTCATATCAAAAGCAACATCCCTCAACTGACGAATATGACGTTCAATGTTTTCCACCACCCCCTCAAAATATGGGTCTTCAAATTGTTTTGAAAGTCTTTTAAGACTGCCTTGATCTGTCACTAATTCACTGACCAGGTTCATTAAAGCATCTATTTTGTCTGTAGACACTCGAATGGTGCTATTAGGCTGACCGTTATTCCCTGAATTAGTATTATCCTCAGTTGTCACTAAAGATTCTTTAAGGGACATCACGTAGGCTGACAATTCGTTAAGTTTTTCTACGGCCGGAATTTTATTCAGCGCACACAACAATTCGTCAAATCCTAATTCTTTAAATAGATTGAAATTGGCAACTTTATGAATATTAAGCACAAGCTCATCTTCAATAAACATGAACTGCGACTCTAAATCTTCTTTTGTGGACTGACAGGCCAAATAAAGGTCCCAATGCTTAATTACTTGATTATCAACATCTACATAATCAACTTGTAATTTTTCTTGTCCCAATTCCTGAATATCTTCTATGATGTTTATTGCAGGGTGCCCTGAGGACAAATCAATTTCCGCAACAGGGGTAATTGACAAATAATAAGTACTTACGTTCTCTTGATTCTCCTCTTCAATAAAAGCCTCTAACATGGCTCTCTCTTTGCTTTGATCAGTATTTTTAATTGAATCCGACACCTTTGATGCTATGCTTTCAATTTCTCTTAATAAAACCTGATTCTTAGCCAGCAGATCTTTTTTATTAAGTTCCGGATCGTCCATCATTTTCTTTAAATGATCAATATAGATGAGCAATTTATCTGTGATCTTTAACTCTCTATCGAAAAGGTTTTGCCTCATACCATCCAGTACTGATTCAATCATATGAGCAAAATCTCCGAGATGGGTTAAAGAAAATATATGCGCTCCACCCTTGAAGGTGTGTAAGGCCCTAAATGCCTCTTCTATAAAGTTGACATCAGGGTTGGCTTCGTAGGATAATAAGGCTTGTTCAGCGATTTCTAGCTGTTCATGCCCCTCTTCCTTAAACATCTGATCATATTCCGACATCCTTATTATTTTTCTCAATAGTGTACTTTATAATATTGATAAAGCTGTCGATCTTGTAAGGCTTTTCTATCCAGGCGTTTAACCCCGCCTCTTTTGCCATCAACTTTTTATCGTTCGCCTTTTCGGAGGTGAGAAGTACCACAGGATAATTTTTCAGGTCCTCATCACCCTTGATAGCCTTTAAAAGACCAAAACCATCCATATATGGCATATTATAGTCAGTTAAGACCAAGTCAATTTTGGTTTTAGCTTCTCTTAGTATTTCTAGCGCTTCCTCTCCATCGCCAGCTTCAAGTGTTTCAAAGCCATATTTCTTTAAATTATCGGCTATTACTTTCCTGATACTAGCGAAATCGTCAACTACTAAAATGGTGTGCATGGTTGTATTGATTTGAATATATTGATAATTCGAACAATACAAGTGATAGACCTAATTTATAAAGTACTGAATATCAGATTTTTATAATTCAATTAAGTATTACAGCATTCCCATATAGGGAAAATTTTACTTATTTAAGAATAACCGTAAATATGATACTTAATTCTTATAATGAGACAATTTAAATATTGAATTGTAATTGACTAAATAATTTATATACATTTAAATCTTTTAAAATACCTATTAGTTGATCTAGCTGATACATGAAAATCTTTTAAAATACCTATTAGTTGATCTAGCTGATACATGAAAATCTATTATTCAAAAAAGAACTCCAGGCATTTGATTGATAAATTGAAACTATTTGAATCAGGTTAGGATCATAATTAATTTTCATGCTGACAGGATATGTTGTGCATGAATCTAAATATGATAATAATAGCGTGTTTTATATACAACCTCAATCCTATGAAGGATTTAAAATAATGTTTAAAAAACACCTTATAACTAATAACTCAGAGCAATAAAAAAGAAATATTCATTTAAAAAATTCTTATTTTCTCTTTTAATTTGATCTTGAGATAACATAATCGCGTTGTATCTCACTTTGTAAAATTTGGAGCCCACCCTAGTGGGCTTCTTATTTTATTAGCCAATCTCTCACCATTACATTCTAATTCTCAAATTTTATTTTCTTTATGCCTTTCACTAGTAATAGTGATGTTAAATGGTCAGTAATAATATTCCCTTTCAGCATTAATCGTCTGCCCACTAAGGTGATAAGATAAATACCCTAACTTTCATGATCTATTTACCAATCGATCTACTCACTAATACTAATTATTGAGTCACTATAATTGGCGATTGTGCAGTACCATGCCTCAACATAATTTAGCAATCTATTTAGATTTATTCTAAATAATGTTTGATATAACCTAAACTCAAGAATATGCTGCAGAAGAGCTATGCTCATCAACTACTAGATGGGCTTACTAAAGATCAATTATACAAGTACATATTTAGCGAGCTTCCTGAAAACAAAGCTTACTATCAGAAGAGCATGAACCAGGCGGTAAATGCTATAGTGGAGCATCTTGAAAATCGTAATGAACCTTTTAGCGGAGCTTCTCTGGAGGAAGTAAAAGTTCGGTTTTCTAAAATATTTATAGACGATACTGGTTACGGCGCCACTTTACATGAGGTTTTGGATGAGCTGAAAGAGCTTTACCTAAATGATGCTATTTCATTTCATAATCGTAAGTATGTAGCACATTTAAATTGTCCCATTCTTACTCCTGCCTTGGCCGCTGAGGTCATTATCAGTTCGATAAATACTTCCATGGATACTTGGGATCAAAGTGCTGGAGGCACTTTCATTGAGCTAAAACTCATAGACTGGACACTGAACAAGATAGGATATCCCGTTGATAGTGACGGAATATTCACCAGCGGAGGTACTCAATCAAATATGATGGGATTACTGTTGGCAAGAGACCATTTCATTCATCAGCGCTATAAGATAGATCCGAAGGTGGACGGCTTGCCACCTGAAGCTACCAGGTTTCGCATCTTTTGTTCGGAAGTGAGCCACTTTAGTCTGAAGAAAAATGCAGCGTTGCTTGGGTTAGGGCAAAAATCTATAGTGTCTGTGCCCGTTAATGAGTATTATCAAATGGATACGCATACACTCATCCATGCCATTGAGAAAGAGCGGCTTTCAGGTAATATTCCTATTGCTATAGTAGGCACGGCCGGAACTACAGATTTTAGTTCTATTGATCCATTGTCAGATATTGCAGAGGTAGCAGAAACTTATAACCTATGGTTTCATGTAGATGCTGCATATGGAGGAGGGTTAGTACTTAGTGATAAGCACTGCTATAAGCTGAAAGGAATTGAGCTTTCTGATTCTGCCACAATAGATTACCATAAAACCTTCTTCCAACCTGTGAGCTCCAGTGGTTTTTTTATGAGAAACAAAACCCATGTAGATTATATAAAATACCATGCTGATTACCTTAACTCAAAAGAGCAGGAGGAAGAAGGCTTGCCCAATATGGTTAAGAAATCAATACAGACCACCCGTAGATTCGATGCCCTGAAGCTATGGATGACTCTGCGTATGATGGGTCGAAAAAAGCTTGGTCAATACATTGATGATATCATTTACCTGGCCCAGCAAACGGCTCTTATGCTTCGAGAGCGAGGAAAATTTGAAGTTCTGAATCAACCGGAAATAAGCGCTATTGTATTTAGATATAATCCAATTCCTGGCACCAGGATAGATTTGTGCAGCGTGAATGCTCACATAAGAAAAGCCATGTTTAATGAAGGTAAAGCCTTGATAGCCAGCACTAAGGTGAAGGGGCAGGTTTATTTGAAATTTACTTTGCTGAATCCATTAACAGAACTCAAAGACCTGGAAGAGATTGCTGATATTATACAGAAACATGGTGAAGAATACTTCAGAAACAATTAACGCGAAAAACCCTAACATAATTAAAGGATCAATCATGAATAGTGATAAAATATATGACTTTGTAGGTGTAGGCGTAGGGCCATTTAATCTTGGCCTGGCTTGCCTTACCTCTACAGTGGATGAATTGGACGGAATTTTTTTTGATAAATCCGATAGTTTTAACTGGCATCCTGGCATGATGCTGCAAGATACTACCTTACAAATTCCATTTATGGCAGATCTTGTAACTCTGGCTGACCCCACCAGCCCATTTAGCTTTCTTAATTATTTGAAAAAACAAGGTAGGATATATTCATTCTATATAAGGGAAAACTTTTTGGTGCTTAGGCATGAGTATAATAAATACTGCCAGTGGGTGATTCAGCAGTTGCAAAACATTCATTTTAAAAGTGAAGTAAAGCATATTTCATATGATAAAGACCAGTCATTCTATCTGGTTGAAACTAAAAATACTCAGACTGGTAAGCGAGCTCTATTTAAAGCACTTCGGCTGGTACTGGGCACAGGAACCGCCCCTTATGTACCGGGTTGCTGTACAGAGCTGAAAAATAAAGCCGTTCATTCTTCTCAATACTTGAGCTCTAAAAGTGAATTGCAAAAGAAGAAGTCAATCACTGTGTTGGGCAGTGGGCAAAGTGCAGCAGAAATTTTTTATGATTTGTTGCAAGGAATAGATCATTATGGCTATGAGCTTAACTGGATAACCAGATCGCCCAGGTTCTTTCCTTTAGAATATAGCAAACTCACCCTGGAAATGACTTCTCCTGAATATGTGGACTATTTCTACGGATTAAAGCCAGAAAAGAGAGATCAGTTGATCAATAATCAAAAGCACCTGTATAAAGGTATTAACAGCTCATTGATCGCCGACATCTTTGACCTTCTTTATACTAAAAAATTATTGGGTGATGTTGAGGTGGGTTTAAGAACTAACTCTGAGTTAGTGAATGCGGAATTTGATGGAGTCACTGGTAAATTTCAGTTAGACCTCTATCAGCATGAGCAAGAGAGGGCATTTACTCATGAAACGGAAGGTCTGGTTTTGGCCACTGGTTATAAATACAGGCAGCCAGAATTTATAAAAGGAATTGAGAATAGGATAAAATGGGATGAAAAAGGCAGATATGATGTGAATAGGAATTATACTATTGATCATGACGGTAGAGATGTTTTTGTGCAAAATGCTGAGCTCCATACGCATGGATTTGTTACGCCAGATTTAGGCATGGCCTGTTATAGAAATTCATATATCATTAAAGAAATGACAGGCAGGGAGCATTACCCTATAGAAAGAAGTATTGCTTTTCAGCAGTTTGATGCACCACAAGCGATAATTCAAAATATTGAATTGGTATAGCTTATGAGTCTTAGGATCTTTCTTATAGGTATGACTATGCTGGCAGTGGTAAGTGATTCTATGCTTCACCCTTTCTTTCCTCAGTTTTTTGAAGAGACATTTGGAGTGTCGGACCCAAAACATGTGGGTTACTACATAGCAGCAATGTGCTTTACAGTTATGGTGGCATTTCCTTTATGGGCATATGTTGCTAAGCGAGTAGCGGAGCTCAAATTACTGGTCTATACTCAACTGGCGGCTGGTTTACTGTGTGTTTACTGTTTTTATATTCATTCTCTAACCTTGTTTTGGATAGTGTCTTTGGCCATGATCGTATTTAAGGGAAGTTATTTGCTTATCTATCCGTACGTAATGAGTTTGGTGCAAAAAGAGGACCATGCCAGTACCGTAGGCCTACTTTCAGTGATGGTGCATTTTGGGAGCATTCTGGGCGCTATTTTGGGCGGTATTGCGGTAGACTCGTTTAACCCTAGGTTTATCTTTCTAATTATGGCCGCCGGTGATTTTATTCAAATGGCCGTTAGCTTTTATTTGATAAAAAGTGCTAAGTATGATACCAATTACAAGCTCCCAGACGAACCGACCGAATCAAGACCATTGGTTCCAAACGGTTTCATTTTAAAGTTAGGCCTCATAACAATGATTCTATATGGTAGTGCTTATATGATTAGGCCGTTTTTCTCTGTTTACTGGGAATCAATATCCATTTATGATAGCAAGGTGGTATCAGGCTCAATATATGCTTTGCCAGCCTTGATAGCTCTGCTGGCACTGTGGCTTGATCACAAAAAAATATTATCTAAAAATGGTATGAACGCTATAATTCCTTCCATTATGCTGGGTATTGCCGGCTTAGTGTTACAAGGATCTCAGGTAGAATGGGTAGTTATAGTAGGTAGGCTAATTTACGGATGGGCCATATATCATGCCGTAATAAAATTTGATGTCTTGTTATTTGAATTAAGTACCCCAAAAGCCTATGCCACAGATTACAGCAAGATACATTTCTTTCAGAATTTGGGTGTGCTAATTACCTCATTTGGTGTAGGGGTAATGGTCGATAGATACGGATTAGTCATTCCATTCTGGATAGCTGGAACTGGCTTCTTAATCACACTTATATTGTATTTTCTGGTCTTTAAAAGTTCATGGAAATGGGCAGGGAAGCCTTCAATTTCCAATCAATAAAAACTAAAATTTCGAATATGTCTTTTATAATTCATCCTAACAATAATAGAAAGCCTGCTTTCAGAAAGCATATCAATGGTATTGGTGTATTTGAATTATACACCTTTGATGTAGAAAGTGAGTCAAAGTACATCCACCAGTGGGTAAACCAAGATTACGCAAAATACTGGGGTATGCAGAATACTTCTTTAGATCAGGTTAAATCTGCTTACCAGGATATTGTTAATGATCATACGCAAGTGTTTATGGCATATTATAATAATGCTCCAATCTTTCTGCTAGAGTGGTATGATCCTCTTCGCGATGTGATAGGTAAATACTATGATGTTCAACGCGGTGATGCTGGTATGCATATACTGATTGCTCCTCCAAAGAAGAAAATTGCTCATTTCACCTGGCATGTATTTACTACTATTATGGATTTTATATTCTCTGATGAAGAAGTGAGTAGAATTGTAGTAGAGCCTGATATTAGAAATGAGAAAATTCATGTACTCAATAAAAAAGCCGGGTTTCAATATGATAAGCCTTTAGACTTGCCTCACAAAACAGCCCACTTGGCTTTCTGCACAAGAGCAAATTACAATATTGCGCGAAGTGAAAATGACTTAGATGGATCAGTGGCTACAGCTACTGACCCCGCCAAAGCCGTGACTCATCTGAATACCAGGAACTGGTCAAAAGCTAACTCAATCTTTATAAGAAAAGCTATTGGTGAGTTTACACATGAGTTGATTTTGCAGCCAAAACGGTTTGAAAAAGGCAACAATGGATATGATCACTACGCACTAAGCTCCGACAAGCCTGGAACAATCTATTATTTCAGAGCAAGAAAGCTGGCTTTAGATCATTGGTCCATAGATGAAACGAGCATCACCAAAAAAGTTAATGATGAAACAGCTCCGTTAGATGGATTGTCATTCATTCTGGATTTTAAAAACACATTGGGTATCCCAGCTGAAATGTTGCCTACCTATCTGGAAGAGATTGCCAGCACGCTCTACGGTAGTGCTTATATGCGACACACCAAAACTACTCCGGTGGAAGAGTTGATTCATGCATCATACCAGCAGATAGAGCATGCTATGACCGCCGGTCATCCTTGTTTTGTGGCTAATAATGGTCGCATTGGATTTGATACAGTTGATTATAAAAAATATGCTCCTGAAGCTGATACAAGCTTTCAGTTAATATGGCTGGCTGGTCATAAGGAACAGACTAATTTTTCTCATATTAGCGATCTGACATACAATGATTTACTTGCCACTGAGCTTGGAGATGAGGTATTGAATCAATTTAATGATAAGCTAAATTCTTTAGACGTTAACGCCGATGAGTATTACTTCATACCAGTGCACCCATGGCAATGGTTTAACAAATTGGCAAGTATATTCTCTCCTGACATCGCCAATAAAAGATTGATTTACCTGGGAAAGGGAGGTGATCAATATTTAGCTCAACAGTCCATCAGAACATTATATAATATTTCAGAGCCTACCAAATTCTATGTAAAGACATCGCTTTCTATATTGAATATGGGATTTATGCGCGGCTTATCTCCATATTATATGAAAGGAACCCCGGCCATCACTGAGTGGGTAAATGACACCTTGGGTAAGGATCAATATCTTAAAGAACAGGGGTTTGAAATGTTAGGTGAGGTAGCTACTATCGGATATAGAAACTTTTATTTTGAAGAACTAGGTAGGACCAACGCTTATAATAAGATGCTTTCTGCTTTGTGGAGAGAGAGTCCATCATCTGAGCTGGTTTCCGGACAGACACTCATGACCATGGCAGCATTACTACATGTGGATGAAGACAACCGGTCATTGGCGGCAGAATTAATTAATGCCTCGGATCTATCAGTAGAGGAATGGTTACAGAGCTATCTAAAATGTTATATGAAACCTTTACTTCATTGTTTTTATAAGTATGATACGGTGTTTATGCCACATGGAGAAAACCTTATCCTGGTCATAGAAAATAATGTCCCTGTAAAAGCTATTATGAAAGATATAACGGAGGAGATGCAGGTCTTGAGTAGCGAGGTGGCGCTCAGTGGTGAGGTGAAGAGAATATTTGCCGACGTGCCAGAAAATATCCGTTTACTCTCAATATTCACCGACATATTTGATTGCTTCTTTAGATTTTTAAGTGCCATACTGGAAGAACAGGAAGTATGTGTCGAGGATACATTTTGGAATACAGTAGCAGTAGTGATTTGTGAGTATCAGCAAGAATGGCCTCAATATGAAAAGAAGTTTTTGAAATATGATCTCTTTACTGAAGAGTTCGATAGGTCTTGTCTTAATCGGCTACAGCTTAAAAACAATAAGCAAATGGTGAATCTGGCCGATCCTGCGGCAGCTTTGCAGTTTTTCGGAAAGCTCAAAAACCCTGTTGCTGCATTTAGGAAGGTGGTGATGGAGGGCAAAGTGTAATGGAGGCACTTCAAAATAAAAGAATTTTAGCCATAGACTTTGGTCGAGGGATGAGTGTACTGGTGATGATACTGGTACACACATTATGGGTTTACGGAAGTATTGAAACTCAGCGAGATTCTTCACTAGGACATGTCATTCACTTTATAGGTAAGGGAACAGCTATGTTTTTAGTATCTATGGGAGTTTCATTTGTTCTTTCCAGCAGACAGAGCGTGGCAGGTTCCATGCAAAGAGGCCTTGTTATATTAGGTGTAGGATATCTAATGAATGTTTTGAAATTTATAGTGCCACTAGAGCTGTTTCACACCATGCCAGAAGGCTTCCTTCAAGACTACGGTTGGGCCAGACCGCTAAGTTTAGATAAGCTCATTTGGCTGGCTACTATTGGAGATATTCTACAATTAGCCGGCGTTGCGCTGTTTTTTATGGGATGTGCTAACCGGTACGTGAAAAATAAGTACATTTTATTAGTGATAGCTCTATTCATAGCCCTTCCTTCTCGTTTTCTATCCGGCGTTTCTACTGATATCCCTGTGTTACATTACCTATGTGAATTATTTTTTAGTGATGCCTGGCATGTTTATTTTCCGGTGTTTCCCTGGATGTCGTTTATGTTTGCTGGTATGTTTCTCGGTCGTTATTATAAAGAAATGCAAAATGATCAAGACTTACTGTTCAAGAAAATGTTGCAATATGGACTTATCTTCCTAGTGGTGGGGGGTGCATTATGTTATTATAATTTTACCTATCATTTTGGTGATTTCTTTCATTTGGGGCCGGGAGGTGCATTTTATCTTTTAGGATTAAATTTAATTGTACTTTGGGTGATACATGTCCTTTTAAAATATATGGGAGATAACTACTTTGTCTATCTTGTATATTATTGCAGTAGAAATGTGACCTCGCTATACGTCATTCAGTGGACACTGGTGTTTTGGGGTACCATGATATTTGGCTATAAAGATAAATCTTCACTTCAAATCGCATTCATAATGCCTATAATGATTCTGGCAACTTTAAGTGTCAATTTCATATTAGGATGGATCAGGAATAAATAATCAGATTTCGTAAGAATTATGCGTGATCTATTAAATAGTTCATGAGAATCATAAGTGCTGGTTAATTTCCAGAACAGCTAAACATAATGAATTATTCTACTCAATTTTATCTGAAGAAATCGATAATATTAATAAGAAAAATCTTTAAAACATTCGCATACAATCATTAGAATCGTAGCCAATAATACAGCAATCATATTGAAAATCACACCCCACGAGTCCCAGCCTTTCCCATTCGGGAAAGATGTTATCTGGAGGAATAGGAATGCAAGAGACGATTCCAAGATTAGGGATATATTCACAAAGTTCATCCGCAGTAATGATAGCCCTATTAAAAAGGTTTTGATAGCACCTGTTACTTTGATCAGAACAATATTCTTCTCGGTCCGGACGTAAAATCTTACCAGAGTTGTTATTGTTAGTTTTAATTTCTAAAATCAGCTCCGAAAAGATTTGGCTTGCAAGTTCCCTTTCCTGAGTTATCAGTCCAAATCTCTCAACAATGTTAATCCAGCTGTCCCATAATTCTTGCTCAGAATCATTCATTGTTTCTATTGAACCATAGCCTAAAGCAAGTGCCAATTCAAGTTTCTCATCTTCCGAAAGAGATGATTCTCTTTCAGAAAGCTCGTAGGCTCCAATATAATCATTGATATTTTCAGCATTAGTGACCAATTGATTTACAAATTTCAGGAACAATGTATCCGTTTCTAATTTATCCAAGTTTTCAAATACGATATCACCATCGTTTGGCTCTTCATGATTTTGCTCTGAACAATGACTAAAAAGTAAGAATAGCATGCAGCAATAAAAGAGCAATAAGGAGGTCTTGGTAAAATTTAGTTGACTCATCATAATAAACTTTATTTGCGGGCCAACTTAGGTAAATGAAGGATGTAAAGGGTGTCAAATTATAAAGTAAAACATCAATTAGAGACTTGATGCCTTAATTTAGAATGATGTTTTAGTCGTTACCATAATTCAATCTATCCAGCACCATTATGTCTCAAACGTCTTATACATAACAAAATTTGTAAATTTGCATTCTCGTTATGATCCAATGTAACGAAACCGTTAATTATCAAGAAGGCCTACATTTTAGTTAGGCCTTCTTTTGAAATTATTTGGTTCATATAGGTGTTTGAAGAATTAAGTTACAACATTTAGTCGCAATCCAGACACTGCCATTCTACTATACCGCTGCCTGAACCAAACCTCTCCATGGTGTATTTTTCTATATCTATTAAAAACCCTGTTTCACTGGAGTTTTGAGTACAGCAGCCATTGCAATCTGAATCTGCACACATATCATATACCATTGCGTCAATCTGATGATTTCCCTGCCTTAGCCTAAAAGTCTTTAACTTATACTGGTCAGCATCTTTCGAATGAATAGCTATAATGTTATGATTCATTACCCACGCTTCAGTCATTTTACCATCAATAAAGGCAAAATAGCCTGCCCATTGACATCCATTATAATAAATACATTCATCACTTCCTGGATCAGGATAAGAAGTGTAATGAGTTAGATTAGCCAGATTCCAACCATCATTATCATCTGGATTGCCGTTGTGATTAACAACAGTAAATTTTTCCCAAGCCTGTATTATGTCACGGTCACACATCATCGGGTTTTGTCCATTGCCAGACGATACATATTTACCATTACTACCTTGTAAAGAAATAGTGCCATCTGCATTTTCAATGATGGTAAACAGTTCCCACCCTTGAATACTATTGCGATCGCACTTCATAGATTGCTGGCCATTTTCAGAAGATAGATATTTGCCCATGCTTTTCAGTGCTACCAGACCATTCGCCTGATCAATTATGGTAAATTTCTCCCAGTCATTGGCAAACTCACGGTCACAATACATGGCGCCGGTCCCATTTTCACCACTTACAAATAATCCATTGCTACCTTTCAAGCTAATGATATCGTTGGCTGATATTCTAAAATGATTTGGACTTATCTTTGAGGCCTGTATACCGCCTTCCCCCGGATATTCGGGTTGTAGTTCTGAATGGTTAGTATTACAACTGCATAATAATGCTAACCAACACACATAGATGGTGTGATTTAACAAGTTTTTAATCATACTAAATAGGTTTATGTTGAACAAGGTCACTGTTTAGTCACCCTATTTTAAAAAACGCTTTTAGCTGTTGATTATTTTAAGAATGAAAGTAGATCACATTCTATTATGAAGCACTTTGTACCACGCCTACATCTGTTTACGCCTACAATCAGCTTCCAATAGAGGCTATACTAACAAAAGTTAATCTCAATAGTATTTAGCCATTTTATTGAGTATAGCAGAATCATTATTTATTTAATTTAACAAAGAGGTGAGGCATTTCCTTCAGATCAATGGGCTCCATATCTATCAGTTTCAATGATTTGACCATCTTTTGAGTAGAAGTTTTGTATTTTAAAAAATGCTCTGTTTTCAAGTGCGACTCATATGCTTCTCTGTTAGCATATATTTCTAATAATCTTATAGCCGTAGGTTCATTTTTGATGTACATGGGGTATATACAGATAACACCATCTTCCAGACGATAGGATGCCTCAGATTCTTCTTTCAGAATGGAAATGTAATCCTCAAAATAAGCTGAATCAATTTCTATTTCAGCTATTCTCACCATTTGATCTTTAAGATTTACCGGCTGATCGCTCTTGGTTGGACCACAAGAACAACAGACCAGTAGGATTATTATTCCTTTAAATTTATTGACAGTTTTTAAATTAAACATAACCTAAATTATTAATAAACTTTAATAAAGCCCTCTCTCTTACATACTTAATAACACCTTCTATACAACAAAGGCGAGGTATTCATATGCTTTTTGAAAAAGTTATTAAAATGGGTAGGTTCTTCAAAGCCCAAAGCAAAGGCAATTTCGGCTACGTTCCAGGATGTTTGCTTTATAAGCACCCTGGCTTCCATCAAAATTCGTTCACTGATCAGCTGTGTAGTAGTCTTATTTGTTGTTTTCTTCAAAGCACGATTTAGATGATTAGGATGTATGTTCAGTCTCTCAGCAAAGTCAGAAGCCCGCCTCAGCTCTATTCTTGGTTTGGCATGATGTAATGGAAACTGCTGGGCAAGCAATTCCGTAAACATAGCCATGATCCTATCTGCTCCGTTGCCCGGCTCATGAGCAATCTGAACAGGCTTGAGCTTCATGGCAAAATGGATTAGCTCCTGAATTAGAATTTTTAATATATCATACTTAAACTCGTAGGATCCTTGAATCTCATCATTCATTTTAAGAAACCTGCTTATCACCCAGTCTAACTGATCTTTACTCAATTCAAATACATGATTACCCATGGGTTGAAAAACAGGGTACTTATTCAGGCTCCCGTATTCATAAAAAAATTCATTATTAAAGGTAGCAGAATATCCATTTTGAGCCCTCTCAAAATGACACTCATCATAAGGTGCCAATGGGTTAGAAAAAATAAGCACCTGCCCAGGCACCTTCATTACTCTATCGGCATAATGAATGCTTCCCGCGCCCTGTAAGACCAGCACTTTGTAAGATCCACTTTGCTTAGCAGGTTTATCAACATTGACCTCCTCATTATAAGGACCTATTTCAGAAACAGAGAAATCACCCATCAATATTATGGCTTATCTATCCAGGTTAACCCAGTCTTTTCCTAAAAATGGTTGATTATAATGCCTTCTGTTAGTGGCTTGGTACAATGCATTAGCCAGCGCACCAAATATGGGAGGAAATGGTGGCTCTCCCAAGCCTGTAGGATCGATGTTATTATTCACAAAATGTACATCAATTTCTTTTGGTGAATCATTCATTCTTATCATCTGATAATCACCAAAATTAGATTTGTCGGGCACTCCATTCGTAAAAGTCATCTCTCCAAAAAAGGCATTTCCGATGCCATCCACCACAGCACCCTCAACCATGTTAGCGGCTGCATCAGGATTAATAACTACCCCACAATCAATAGCACTGGTGACCTTCTCTACACGAGGAGTTCCGTTATCCATCTTCATATCCACTACATGGGCGGCATAACTATTATGACAAAAATATGCGGCCACCCCTCGATGTAGGTCAGTATCTGCATTTTTCCAACCTGATTTATCTCTCACAAGTTCTAATACTCCTGCATATCTATCAGCATCATAATCATTTTGCTCACCTACAGGGTTAGCTTTTGCCTTTTTCAGTAGATCAAGTCTGAACTGAATAGGATCTTTGCCCGCTAATTCCGCTACTTCATCCAAAAATGACTGTTCTACTCCGCCCAAAAAGTTGGAGCGGGGTGCCCTGAATGCTCCAATGGTAATATTTGATTCAATAGACCACTCCTCTGCCAGGTAGTGATCTACCGCCCCTGCGGGAAAGCGATTAGCAGCACCTCTTCCAAGGGGGCTTTCAGGAATACCACCAGCTTTTACATGATAGGCTATGAGATTATTATCTTCATCCAACGCTGCCCGGTAAGTTGCCATATAGGCTGGGCGATAAATTCCGAAGGTCATGTCATCTTCCCTGGTATAAATCAACTTTATAGGTTTCGCTACTTTTTGAGAAATAACTGCTGCCTCTACCATGTAATGGCAGTAAGCCCTGCGGCCAAAACCTCCACCCATGCGAGTCATTACAATATCTACCTGCTCCATAGTCATTCCCAACCGATCTGCAATGGCCCCTTCAATAAACCCTGGGGCCTGAGTAGGGGCCGTAATTACTGCTTTCGTAGCAGTTACATCAGCCACGCAATTTATAGGCTCCATCATATTATGAGCAAGAAATGGTGCCGAATAGGTCTTTTCTATCACCTTAGATGCTTCCTTAAAAATCTTCTCAGGATCACCATCTTTACGTAGCAAAGCAGCTGGCTTCGAAGACTTTTGCAGCATGGCTGCCATATGTTCCTGACTATTTTCAAGACCGGGGGGTACATTTATTTTGATTTTCTCATCTCTGCCATTCATGAAATAAGACTGCTCTTCAAATTCCTCCCACTCCACCTGAATATCTCTCTTAGCCTTCATGACCTGCCAGGTGCTATACCCTACAATGGCCACTAATTCAGGAAAAGTATCGGTATCAAAGAAATTACAGGCATAATCATCATTATATGTTTTGAAAGAAAATGCATCTACAATGCCCGGCATAGCTTTAATGCTTTCGGGATCAAATGCCTTGAGCTTCATACCAAAAGCCGGTGGATGAACAATCATAGCTATGAGCATTCCCTCCTTCTTGATATCAAGACTAAACATTTCTGAGCCGGTCACTATTTTTTTGCCTTCAACATTTTTCCTGGAACTACCGATGATCTTAAAGTTGCTATTGTCTTTTAATTCTACCTTTTCAGGCGGTGTGAGCTTTGAAGCCGCCATGGCAAGCTGTCCATAGCTCTCGGACTTCCCTGATGGTTTATGTGATAGCTGCCCAAGTTCTGTAGTAATTTCATTTGATGGCACTTTCCATTTTTGTGCAGCAGCTTCCTTAAGCATGTGCTTAGCAGTAGCTCCAGCCATCCTTAATGGATTCCATGCCATGCGTATCCCCTGACTGCCTCCGGTAAACTGACGGTTGTATAATGCTGTATTAAATTCCGCCATCTCCACCATCACATTTTTCCAATCTATATCCAGTTCTTCAGCCACAATCATGGGCATAGAGGTCATTACATTTTGACCAAACTCAGGATTAGGACAGAAAATGGTTACAAGGCCGTTCTCTGCTATTTTTAGATAAGCGTTGAGCTCAAACCATTCTTCTGGCATGGTAAGTACCTCCGACTCCGTAGTAGCACTGGTGCAACTAGCCAGCCAGCTAAAACTAATCATCAATCCGCCTCCAGCTGCAGCGGAGGTTTTCAGGAATGAACGTCTTCCTATTTTGGTTTTTAGTACAGTCATGAGAAGTTAGGTTTAAATTTTAAAAGGCCTTTAATAAGCTAATCATTTTATGATCATTATTAATGACTCTAATATTGAAATTTATAGCATATAATCAGGTATACTGATTACCGATATTACTACCATTATTACCTTTATGCTCTGGTCAGGCCTCCTTAGCTAAACGTATCTGCTAATGAGGTTAACTTAGAGTTTAATCATCAATCAGCCATATACTCTTCTTCAGACACCTCTTTACCCCATACCACCTCTCCCCGCTCGGTGTTGATACTCATGGCCATGTGAGACATAGATTGCTCACTAGATGCTCCATGCCAATGCTCTAGGTTTGGCAAACAGGTAATTACTTCTCCTTCATGAACCTCACGCCTGGCGGAACCCTTCTCCTGATACCAGCCCACGCCATCTGTTATAATCAAAATCTGCCCACCGCGATGCAAATGCCACTTGGTACGTGCTCCAGCCTCGAAGGTAACATTACCAACAGCTGCATTTAATGTACTGTCATCTCTAACAAACATATGTAACCATACCTCTCCAGTGAAATGGTCGCTTGTGATTTTTTCACCTTTAGGAAATATACTCTTAGCCCGCTCCTTTTGAGCATCCGGTTCTCCACAGGACAGGAGACTCAAAAGAACTATTATGCTGATCAATAACTCTTTAATGCGTGTTTTACATTTCATCACTGGTTTTACATTTCATCACTGAGTACCTCTTTAAGTATTTTCTTTGCTACTTTTGTTTTTTTGTTACCTATTATCTTTTTAATAGTGATTATATAATCCTCAAGTTCTGATGCCGTTAGACCGGTCTTAAGGCAGATCTTCATATGTGATTTTAACATTGGCTCCAAATCCCCAAGGGCAGCTATTACAGAAATAGTGGTTAACTCTCTTTGCTTAAAGGTTAGGACGTCCCGTTCAAAAATGTCAGCAAATAAATGTTCTTTTAGGAAAACATCTATTTCAGGCGAAAATTGCTGGTAGCCTGGCTTTGAGCCATCCAGTTTTGCCTTCAGCAATTCTTCTAGTGTTTCCAGTCCTCTTTGATACCTATCACGAGTATCCACAATAGGAGAAGCTTCCTTTCCCCACTCATCTTGCACACCATTTTGCTTCCTTACCTCCAAAACCATCATGAAAGTTTGCAAGCCTCTGATACTTCTGGGAAAACCACAATACGCATAGATATGGACTAACACCTCTTTTATTTCATTGATGGTAAGTCCATTATTCAAACCCTCATCAAGAGCACTTCTGAGCCCCTCCAAATCGCCTTGAGCAGCCAATGAAGAAATTCGCACAATAGATTGCTGCTGAGGTGATAGTCCACTGGATTTATCAATTAGTTTTTGCCCTTGAAGGCTTGGAGCTAAAAAGATCATTAGACCAGTGAATATTTTCAACATAAGAGCGTGCTTTAGATTAGGCATATTGTATAACTATCTTTTTAGAGATGCAAACCATTTCACTCTTTCCGGGTCGCGATGATCAAAGAATTTGGTTTCATTAGTATCCAGCCGTGCTATCGCACTCATGTCTTCCTGAGATAATTCGAAATCAAAAACATCAATATTTTGCTCTATTCTTGAGGGCGTAACTGACTTAGGAATTACAACAATATTTCTCTGTATCATCCATCTAAGCGTGACCTGAGCCACAGATTTCCCATATTTAGCCCCAATTTTGGTTAAGATTTCATTTTGGAAATAGTCGTTTTTACCTTCTGCAAATGGGGCCCATGATTCATGTTGAACACCCAACTCATTCATCACATCATGATCTTTGAATCGCTGATAAAAGACATGTGTTTCTATTTGATTTACTGCAGGTGTTATCTCATTATAACTCACCAAATCCACCAACCTATCAGGGAAAAAATTACTCACTCCTATTGCCTTTGTTTTTCCTGTTTTTTGCAAATTTTCAAGTGCTCGCCAAGAGCCATAAACATCATTGTATGGCTGATGAAGTAAATAGAGATCTAAATAATCTAATTGTAATTTATTGATGGACTGTTCAAAGGCCTTCTGCGCATTTTCAAATCCATAATCTGAAATCCATAATTTTGTGGTTATAAATAGCTCTTCTCTTTTAATGCCACTTTCTCTAATGGCATCTCCCACGGCCTGCTCGTTCTGATAGGCCTGAGCTGTATCAATGCTTCGATAACCAGCTTCAAGTGCCTTTAAAACACTCTTTTTACATTCATCATAATCTGGAATTTGATAAACTCCATATCCTAAAATGGGCATCTCTACCCCATTATTTAATTGAATAGTCTTCATCCTAAAAGTTTTACTTAAATACATTTATTCTTTTTAACCATGCTGCCACCTGCCCTTGGACTTCCACCTGTTTTTCCCCTTCCATAACAAATAAAACACCATCTCTTTCTATACCTCCTTTAGTAGTAAACCCCTCAAGTACAGTGCTGTTAGGGCATAATTCCTTTACTGTATTGAAGCTGCTACCTACCCCATAACCAGCATTAGTATTGAATGGAATGATGGTTTTACCCCGAAGATTATATTCATTTAGAAAGCTTTTCACAGGTGGTGGCAGCTGCATTCCCCATGTAGGAAAACCAAGAAAAATAGTATCATAGGCATCTATGTCGATCTTAGTTTTTAGTGGTGGCAAATACCCTGATGCGTTTTCATCAGCCACCTGATCCACTATTTGCTGATAATCTTCAGGATATGGATTCTCTAATTCAAGCGGCAATAAACTTCCTCCAACCTGCTGATGTATCATTTCAGCTACAGCTTTGGTATTATTGGTGCGAGAAAGATATAAGATAAGAGTGCCTTCTGGCAGTGGCTTTTCTACAGCTTTATTGTACTCCTCACCCCTTGAATTGCAGGTCAGAAAAAAGGCACTGAATAATAAAATTTGCAATATCATATTTGTGAAACTGAACTTCTTTAACCTCAACATTTCAATGGTCACCCGAGGTGAGCAAGTTGGTAAATGATAGCGAGCCAAGCTTCCATTCTCCCCCTTCATGCACATAAACCTCAGTTACTTCAAACGGATTAGTTACTTCATTGCCCCCTACTTCTGCCACTAGTGTTATTCTATTGAGAAGTATAACGGTATTGTCTATAACATTAGCTCTAACCTCGTGAACATCAGCTTTCTTGTACCAAATACCACCACTCTTAATGATATTTAACTCCTGTTCTTTCCCCCATGAACCTCCCATATGCACAAACTCTGCTTTGTCATGGAATAACTTCTCCAGCTTGTCATTTTCTTTGTTTGCCATCCATTTCCATTTCTGTCCAGAAAGGGTTATAATTTTTTGTTCGAGATCTTCTTCACTTGGTATATCTATGGCACTGTACTCTTCTTGCGTAAGTTCGGTAGTCCATACTGTAGGCTTAGTACCTGAAATAGCCAGATAGGCAAAATCACTGTTTGGAGCTGCTGCATGCCAGTGCTCAACATTAGGTGTACATTTAATCACATCACCTGCATATACCACCTGACCTTTTTTCCCACGCTCCTGATAGAGACCTACTCCTTTAGTAATGAGCAGTTGCTGTCCTTCAGGATGTTTATGCCAGTTAAGCCTGGCGCCAGCGGCCATAGTAGCGAGTACAATATTGTAATCGAAAGTATCATCTGAGGCACTGATATGATTGAGCCAAACATCTCCTGTATGATGCACATTAGGTGCTTTTTCTCCTTGGGGAAATACAGACTCTTGAGCCAAAGCTGCATATGACAGCATGGTGTACATAAGTCCAAATAATAATTGCTTTTTCATGTGTATGGAATATTTAAATGAATTTCATTTCATTGACTTCTGTTAGCTTTATACAATCTTACGGCTGGATCATCTGGAAGTAAGTATATATATTACGGTTATGCCTACCATAATTACTTATTGAGGCATAAACCATCAATAATAGCCTTACATTGGAGCTCTTAAAGATTAGTAATATGAGTGATCACAAAACATTCGACACGGTTAAAGACTATAATGATTTTAATAACCACACCACCCATCATCCTCTGGTAAGTGTCCTGGACTTCTCTAAAGCTAAGCCAAGACATGGGCACAAAATGACCTTTGGCACCTATGCGATAATATTAAAAGAAGTAAAATGTGGTGATCTCATTTATGGAAAACATACTTATGACTATCAGGAAGGCACATTGGTGTTTATAGGCCCAGGTCAGGTAATAGACGTGCGAGATAAAACCGATATCTATCAACCTCTGGGCAGGGCGCTAAACTTTCATCCGGATCTAATTTTAGGATCTCCGCTAGTGAAACAGATTGAAGACTACGGTTTTTTCTCCTACAAACTCAGTGAAGCACTTCATCTATCCACAGAAGAGATGCAAACTTTTTTAGATGTACTTGACAAAATTGAAAATGAGATAAAAAGGCCAATAGATAAGCATAGCAAAAAGCTCATCAACTCAAACATTGGTTTATTATTAGACTATTGTGATCGGTTTTATGACAGGCAATTTATTACCCGACAACATATAAACACTGGTATTTTGGCGGGATTTGAAGATTTAATGAATGGCTATTTTAATTCTGAAAAACCATACACGGAAGGCCTGCCATCGGTGGCTTACTTTGCTGATCAGTTGCATTTATCCGCCAATTATTTTGGAGAATTGGTAAAAAAAGAGACCGGAAAATCTGCTCAGGAATATATCCAAACTAAATTAATAGAATTAGCCAAAGACAAAATATTCGATTCCAGCAAATCAGTGAAAGAAATTGCCTTTGAATTAGGTTTTAAATATCCGCAGCACTTTCACCGGCTATTTAAACAGAAAGTGGGTATAACTCCAAGTGAGTTTCGGAATCGAAATTAAATAATCAAGTGATTTTAATTTAGAAACTATTTTGAGTTATGATCCGAAAGCACTTTAGGCTTTCTTCTATTTGCTCCACAGGTCTCCCCTATTTCTGGATATAACTCAAATAATGATCTAAACATCTGGATATCTCTAAAATTAATATGAAAGTCATCTCCAGCACTATCGGTCCACTCAATATGAAGCATTACCTTGGCGATATCCAAGGGTCTTTTTAATCTTGTGATATGCTCAATATCATCAAATGGCAATGACCCTCTATCACACTTCATCTCTGGTAAATTGTCAATTCTGAAAAATTTTTCTTTACCTCTATAAAAGATTGTCAGATAATGAAATTTCCCTCCAAACCCTTTTTTCTTAACCTTATAAAACCCTACCTCCAATTTCATGATTTATTATATTAAGTATTTTACTAATTTAATTAGCAATTACTAATTATAAAATCACTTGATGGAAAATAAGGTCATATAGCGTTAAATATCTACCAATTTGCGTCAACAATTTTTAGAGTTATGGGTTATGTCTATTTGAACATTGACTATTCAAACCTTATAGAAAGATGAGTAAAATTGATGATCTAAAGCAAATTACTGAGTACACAAAAAAATTGCAGCAAGCCTCTTTGGAATTAAGATCCAAACTGACAGCTATAATTCTTTATAATGAACAAAGTACGGCCCTCAACTCCGATGAGAAAGAATGTATTGATAACATTACAAAGGTCATTAAAATGAAAGGTGATGAACTGGTATACTGTGAGAATAAGCTACTGGAAGTAATTGAGCATTTAGTTCTTGAGAAGGAGATGACCGCTGAACTTAAGGAATTTGGATGATGAATAAAGGTAGATTATAAAATAATCTACCTTTATTTTTTAAGGAGTCATTACCACCTTAATGCATTTATCCTTCTTATCTCTGAATGTTTTATATGCCTCAGGAGCATCATCCAGTTTCAATCTATGTGTGATAATAGCCGATGGATCAATTTCTTCACTCTTGATTTTGTTTAACAATGGCTCAAGAAATGCTTGCACATGGGTCTGCCCCATTTTAAAAGTGAGTCCTTTATTCATAGCCGCTCCAAAAGGTATTTCCACTTTATCGATGTACACTCCTGGTATTGAAACATTACCACCCTTCTTACAACATTTGATGATTTGTTCTAAAACATAAGGGTGATCACCATCAATTCTTGCCAAATCTTTAATATCATCCTTAATCACTTCTAATCTACCTGTCCCGTGAGCTTCCGCTCCTACCGAGTCAATACAACAGTCAGGACCTTTACCAGATGTCATTTCCATAAGTAAATCATATACTTCTGTTGCATTGGTAGTATTAATAGTTTCAGCCTTTCCGAAAGACCTAGCTAACTCTAGCCGCTCAGGAACGGAATCAATGGCTATTACCCTAGAGGCTCCCATCATCCATGCGCTTTTAATAGTGAATTGCCCCACTGGACCACAGCCCCAAACCGCAACTACATCACCATTTTTAATGTCTGCATTAAGCGCTGCCATATAACCTGTCGGAAAAATATCGGAAAGAAAGAGCACTTTCTCATCACCTAACTCCTCAGGTACTTTAATGGGACCAACACTGCTATAAGGAACTCGCACATATTCGGCCTGACCTCCCGAAAAGCCACCTGTCATATGAGAGTAGCCAAATAAACCAGCCATGGCATGTCCCATATTCTCCTTGGCTAGCTCTGGTTTTGGATTGCTATTATCACATAACGAGTATTCATCCTGCTCACAGTAAGTACAATGACCACAGGATATAGTAAATGGCACCACTACTCGATCACCTTTCTTAAATTTGGTCACATTCTTTCCTAACTCGACAATCTCTCCCATAAACTCATGTCCTAGAATGTCTCCCTCCTGCATAGTGGGAACCAAACCTCCTAATAAGTGAAGATCAGAGCCGCAAATAGCGGTGGAGGTAACCTTGATTATTACATCATCCGGATCTTCAATAATAGGATCAGGAACTGTATCAATACGCACGTCATTTTTCCCGTGCCAACATAGTGCTTTCATACTTCGAATATTTTAAGTTTAGATTCACAGTATGAATACTAAGATCATACCACTATATTACACTATCTATTGTATGTTTTTTAATCATTGCAAGAGTAAAAAAGCCCCATTAAAGGGGCTATATTGACTCATTAATATCTTCATGCTAATATTATACACATTAGCATTATGAAAATCAACTGAATTGGTTTAGCACCTCAAAATGAATAGGTTTAAAACTTCCGTTATTGCTATCCTCGGCCGAGCAAGCGGTTAGCCCTACTATCAAATCCATTTCAGCCTTAAATATCACATAGTCACCCGATTTACTGGTAGGTGGACAAACTTGTATTCTTCCATCTGGTGCAAATTGTACATTCATAAAAATATTAAATGCCGTAGGTATATCATCTGGGCCGATATCATACTTCGCTAGGTGAGTATAAAGGTTTTCAAAGCAACTAGGGTGATACCCTTCATGCTTATACATGATCTCAAAAGTTTCAGGACTACACGGGGCGAGTAAAAAATCATTTCTACCGTTAGTATCCTCAATGATACTGGCCATAACGTTAGATCTATTGCTCCACAGTTTATTTCCTTTGGTGAGTAAGAGTGTTTCCTCAAAATCGAGAGATTTGCCAGAAGATATTGTCTCTCTTTTATCATTAGCATTAAAGAGCACCATGTCACTCACCTGCTCCCCAGTTGGGTCAATAACTTTTAGGTATTGACCCTTTTTAATGGTGAAAGCTTCTCCACTTTGCTTTTGAATAATATGTATCATTAAACTCTACTTTGATTTAAAAAAGGACATTTCCAT
The DNA here is from genome assembly GCF_021389935.1 of Fulvivirga ligni. Classification (NCBI taxonomy): domain Bacteria; kingdom Pseudomonadati; phylum Bacteroidota; class Cytophagia; order Cytophagales; family Fulvivirgaceae; genus Fulvivirga; species Fulvivirga ligni. Next base: position 3,361,234 of record NZ_CP089979.1, on the reverse strand, counting down.
TGATTATCTACAGCTCTTCCACTATACTGCTTAGCCTCACTATCAGCGCCAAAATCTTCTAACATCGGATTTAAGTCTCCCTGAATTTTCGCATCATTGTCACGGATTTTATGCTTCATCACCTGGTATTTTCCTGATGCCTTTAAGTTTTCAAATTGATAATGTAGATTAAAAACCATGGCTGGTATGGGGCATTGTCTTGAAAGTCTTGAGCTTTTAGGGTGCATTCCCACGATATAAAAAGCCTTCCCCCCTACGCTAAAGCTAAAATTGTTGTCCTCCGGATTATCGCTCACAGTACCATCCCACGAGTAGTTATCTACACTATTTAGCAGTTGAAGCTGTTGCCACATTACTTTTTCGAACTCCTTTTCAGATCTTATCTTTTCCAATGAAAAAGAAGCAATAAAACTGTAAAACTTTTTGGAATTACCTTTGACACTTCTGGTGAAAGCAAGAAGATCTTGATATAGTTTCCTGGTAGATTCTACATTGTTGAAATATTGATAATCTACGATTTTAAGCGTATCGGATTTCAAAGTCGATTTTCCCATTAAACAAGGAAAGTTATCATCTGCTATATGCTGTTTTATTATTGATTGAGCGTTCATTGTTTTAGGTTTTAATTTTGAGACGCTAATACAAATTCCACTCCCGTTGCATAAAACATAAAAAATAGCCTTTTTTCCCTGATGGCTAAGGAATTATGGCCACACGATTGACTATGAGTTTCTACATGGCCATGGATCAATTTATAAATTTTTAAAAAGTACTAGGAAGTATCCATTTGAAATTTCAAGCATAGTAATCAAATCCTTCTTTGGTTAATATTATAAGTATTATATGATGTTAATCAGAACATGAGCATGCAATCATTAGAATCATATCCAATTAAACAGCATTCATATTGAAACTCACAGCCAGCTAAACTTGTCAACATTTGGGCATGAGCTCTACTATCCGGTTGAAACTCATCACAGGAAATTATATTAACGGGATCATACTCATCTTCAAAGGGTAGATATAATTTACACATTTCTCCTGTAGCTCTGAAATTGCGTTCAAAGGCACCTTGGGAACACCGGTAGAACTGGTCCTTACAAAATTGATCTCTTTCATCAAATAAACGACCTAGTAAATTATTTTCCATAGTAAGTTTCTTCACTACTTCTATGTATATCTGACTTACTTCCTCAGCTTCATAATCTATGAGACCAAATCTCGCTACTACCTCAATCCAGCTATCCCATAGGATATTATGGGACTCATTCATACTTTGAACAGACTCATACCCTAGGGCAATAGCTAATTCTAGCTTTTCTTGCTGAGATAACTCCTCTTGCTTTTCATAGAGCTCATGAGCTCTTGCATAATCCGTAGCCTGCTTTGCGCTAGATAACCACCGACTCACCAAGTCAATGAACTTGTCATCGGATTTTAGGTTATTTAAATTTTCATAAGCGTAGTCGTCTTCATGAGGTGTTTGGTCATCAGTATCTCCACAACTACTTAATAGAAATAAAATAGCGTAAGCATAGGTGATGAGTTTGAGAAGTTTTAGAAAACATTGATAAGATAGCTGGTTCATCATTATATTAAATTTTAAACCAAATCTATCTCTGTGATAAGTCAGAAGAGCTTCATTTTATAATTTGACACTTCAAAACATGTTTAATAATGCTAACAGATTTGTGTAAGCACTGAAATACTTTATGTGGAACTTCCTGAAATACTTTAACAAACCAGAGCGGCTCACCAACTTACATTTCTTTATGAAATTCCCTTTTTCAACTCATACTGTTGGGTATGGTAGTCATCTAACATTTCTAATTGCGCGACTAGAGTACGCTGTGCATCTACATCAATATTGACCAAAAGATCGGGCAGCTGGTTTAGCTTTTCATAGTAATCCTTCAGAAGGTCATGACCTTTTTTAGTGACTGATATTAGCTTGGCTCTCCTAATTAGCCTTAACGGCTGATGCTTCCTATGGCCCCACCCCTATTTCTGGAAAAGGAACTGACCTTGCCATGACGGGAGCTTATATTCTTGCGGGTGAACTTTTCAAACACGAGAATCATCAAGAGGCCTTTATGGGTTACGAAGAAAAGATGTGGCCTTATGTAGAAAAATCTCAGAAATTACCCTAGGAGTGCCCAAAACTGTCTATTCTACCTAGAAAGCAGGTGGTCGGTATTAAACTTTTTCGTAGCGCTGGCGGGGAGCAAAGCTGCAAAGTCATTTATAGGGCTATTTGGAAAAAGTAACAAAGTGGAAAAAGGTGATACTGAATTGCCTGACTATGTGCATAGCTAAACTAATTCTATAATTAATGACAAGTTCGATCTGGCAGGAAAACCCGATGTATGGCTATCAGCCAGGCGGCAAGATTTCACACCAAATTTAAGACTAAAACCCCTTAAAGAATAAGAGTTTCAGAAAAGCATCTGAAACCCTTATTTCCTTCCTAAAACAAATGACTGATAGTTAATTCATTACAGGATTTAAGACCCCTTCTATTACCCTAGTGTTTTCATTGATTTTAGCCGCCACTTCTTTAATGTCTTTTTCAGTGATGGCGTCGATACTTGAAATCAACTCCTCTTCGGTAGACAACGGTAGGTCATTTTTTATACTACTAGTAATCTTATTTAACCAATAGCGGTTGTTTTCCCTGTTTTCAACTACTCCTTTTTTTAGGTTGCTTTTAATCTCCTGGAGTTCCTTGCTATCTAGCGAATTTGATAATTGTTTAATTTCTTCATATACAATATCTGTTAATTGCTCAGCCTTTTTAGGGTTACAATTAAAACCGATACTGATCACAAAGTTGTCTTCAGGTATGTTTTGCATATAACCATAGGCCTGTACACCATAGGAACCACCTTCATCCTCACGTATCCTGTCCAGATAGCGCTTGCCTAGTAGTTGGCCAATTATATTTAATATAAGCCTATTCTCTTTGTTGTATTGTAAATCGCCGGTAAGATATATATTAACTGTGGTCTGTGGGGTCTCCATTTTTCTATTTAGGTGAACTTTAGTTATACCCGTCTTTGGTTTCATAAAATGGTTTACCGACCTTTCCTTTGAACCATCACCAGGGATATTTCCGATATACGTTTTAATAAGCTCGAGAAATTTTTCATTCTCAAAATCACCTACAAAAATGAAGTCAAAATCAGAAGCATTTTTAAAACGATCCGTGTAAACCTGCTCCATGGCATCTACAGAGAGATCATTAATGAGTCCCTTATTAAAAAGTACCGTTCGATCGCTATAATTATTCTGGGCCAAATTTACAGAATCACCAAAATCACTTTTTACGTTATTATTTTTTGCCGTTAGTGAGTTTTCTAAACTTTGCTTAATTATACCGAACGCGTCTTCGTCAAATCTAGGCGCGGTAAAAGCCAGGTAGATGCGTTGCATTAAGGTTTCAATATCATCAAGGCTACTTTCTCCAGCCATAGCTTCACCATGATCCCCTATTTCCAATGTAATGGAAGTTTGCTTGCCTTGAAGAAATTTACCAAGTTCTACTTTATTCATACTCCCTATACCAGATTCTGAGGCAAGAGAGGTGGCCACCAATGCATTGCTTAATTGTTTGGTAGCCAATAATGATTTACCCCCTGGACTGTAGGCCTGAAAAAACACCTTCTCTTTATCAAAAGTAGTGGGAAACAAGGTAACTCTGGCCCTATTAGATAAAGTATAGGTTTTTGCGTTAATTCCCTCAAAATCCTGGGTGCTTACAATTTCACCAACAGGTAATGTCTGTTCAATTAATTTTTTATCAGACAATTCCTCCTTAAATGGCTCAAGTGCGGATTTTTTCACTTTGTTCATAATATTGACTACCTCCTGCTTGCCAGGATATTCCACCTTATCAGAACCTGTAAAAGCAACTATATTACCCTTTGTGGAATAATAGCTTTTGAGATAGCTAAGCAAGTCATCAGAATGTAGGCTTTCCAAGTATGAGATTCTATAATTAAGATTCCACTCTCTGTCAGCTACTTTTTGCTTTTCAAAAAAGGCATTATATATCTCATGAGCATAAGCATCATTACTGTGCTTATCAATATTTTTCAAAGACGACTCAAGACTTGTTTTAAAAGCGGCTTTGGCCCTGCTTAACTCCGCTTCTGCTGGGCCATAAACCATAAACCTTTTAAGCTCAGTAAATGTAAATTCCAGAGCAGCGGTAAGGCTATCTTTTTTAGGCTGAGCTGTCATACTAAGGACATCAAGAGGCCTCACAAAATTAGAGAGACCAAAACCAGCAGATAGCACTGGACTATGTTCAGAACGAGCTATTTCACTTAGTCGCAGATTAAAAATATATCTGGAAAGTTGATATTTTAAATCCTCCTGAATTTCCTCTTTCATACTTAAGGATTTGTTTGCCTTATGCTGAATATAATATTGTATAACCGGTTCGCCGAGCTCTTTATCTGTAGCAGTTATATAGTTAAATTCCTTACTTATGGCCACATCAAATGTCGGACGTTCAGGCAAATCCTTTAAAAGTGGTATGCTGGCGAAAGTATCCTTCACCTTCTTCTCTATTATTTTAGGATCAATATCACCAACAATGACCACAGCCTGCTGATCCGGTCTATACCATCGGTTATAGTAGTCTCTTAAAACACCATACTCAAAATTATCTACCACTTCCATTTGCCCAATAGGCATCCTGTTTTCGTATTTTGAGCCTTTAAGCACTCCTTGCTTAAATATTTTTTCAGAAGCTCTGTTTCTTGGAGTATTACGCGAGCGCCATTCCTCCATTACTACGCCGCGTTCTTTATCAATTTCCGATTCAGTAAGTAATAGCCCTCCAGACCAATCGCGAAGCACCAAAAGCACTGAATCCAGGAGCTGTTCATTTTGCACAGGCACTTTGTTAATGTTATAAACCGTTTCATCAAAACTGGTAAAAGCGTTAATTTCTGAGCCAAATTTAATACCGTTCTTCTCCAGGTATTCAAGCATTTCTTTATCCTTATAATGCTCAGTGCCATTAAAAGCCATGTGTTCCAGAAAATGAGCCAACCCTTGTTGACCATCGTTTTCTAGAATAGAGCCTACATTCTGGGCAAAGTAAAAGGAAACTCGCTCTTTTGGCTCCTCGTGATGCATTATATAATAGTGCAGACCGTTTTTAAGAACGCCCTGTGTTATATTTGCCTCTTTAAAAGTGGTATTATCCTTCTTTTGCGCAAATGTCATTTTTTGAAAGCTCAGCGCTAACAATAAAAAGACGCATGCCTTTAGTTCAAAATTCATATCGTATAAATTATCTGTGGTTTTTCTAATCTAGTTTATTAATTATTCAGTGACTGATGTAGGAGGTGAAAGAACAGCCTCCACTACTCGGCGAGTTTTATTAATTTTTTTTGCCACCTCCATAATATCACTTGTAGTAAGTCTTTCAATACTCTTAAGACGTTCATTAACAGTATGTACAGGTAGTCCTGTTTCCACACTTTCAATTATTTCTTCAAAGTAGAACCTATTGTTATCCTGGTTTTCTGTAGCTGCTTTTTTCAGATTGCTCTTTATCTCCTCAAAGGCAACGGGGTCTATCTCATGAGAAAGCCTTTTTAGCTCCTGATGCACGATGGAAACCAGCTTGTCTATTTTATCAGGATTACCATTGAAGCTAATGTTCAATTCAAAATGGTCATCAGGAAGATGTTTCAAGCCACCATTTACGCGTACACCATAAGTGCCACCTTCTTCTTCTCGTATCTTCTCAAGGTAGCTCTTACCTAATAGCTGTTCAATAACCTCCATGGCTATTTTGTTCTTATAAGTGTAAGCCAGGCTCCTTGTAACATACACATTTACTGTAGCTTGAGGTGTTTGCATATCCCGAATCATGTGGAGTTTATTGATACCTGGCGCAGGTCTGAGGCCTCTGTCAATATATTTTTCAGAGGAATGCGTGCCTGGAATGCTTCCTATGTATTTTTGAATGATCTCTTGAAAAGCATCTTCCTCAACATCACCCATAAAAACAAACTTAAAGTCAGCAGCGTTGGTAATTCTATCCCTATACACCGCTTCTATCTTTTGCATATCGAGCTCCCTTAAAAGCTGCTCGCTCAGGTGTACTTCACGTTTATTGTAATTGGTTTTTATCATTTGCAGAGAATCTGACAAGCTCGATTGGATATTACTTTGAAGCATAGTAAGAAGCCGTTTTAAATTTTGAAGCGTGGTGTCAAATACATCGGCATCAAAACGTGGTTGAGTAAAGGCGAGGTAGATACCTTTATTTAATTTCTCCAGATTATTAACATTTGCATAGCCATCCAGTATTTCCTGATACTCCTCTATCTTTACGGTCGGCATCACAACCTCATCCGATTTACCCAACTCTTTCTTGTTCAAATTGGCCACGCCTGACTCTGCACTAAAATGGGTCGCATAAAGTGAGTTACTCAGAAGGTCTTGAGGCAGCACAGATCGACCTCCCTGGCTTACAGCTTTAAAGTATACAATATCCAGGGGAGATTTGGGGGCATATAAATACACTTCTGCACCATTAGCCAAAGTATATTTAGTGCCACCGTCATCGACCAATTGTTTTTTCTTTACAATCTCACTGCCTGGCAACTCTAAACTTTCCAATTTTTTAGCCTTAACCTCAACCTCCTCATAAGGTTTAGGCTGGGCATCATTCACCAATTTCAAGGTATTCAACACCTGACCTGCCTCTGGATAAGGCAATTTTTCGGTGCCTAAAATGGCCACTACATTACCCTGCATGCTGTAGTACTCTTTAAAAATCGGGATCAGGTCTTCTTCTGAAAGTGATATTAAATAATTTAACTGGTACTCCTGCTCCCACTTATAATCCAGATATTTATCACCTTTAAAAAGGGTTTCGTAAATGGCAATGGCATTAAATACATTAGAATTACCCGGCTTTTCAATCCCAGATTTAAAACGCTGGATCATCGAAGATTTGACACGATCAAATTCTTTCTTGGTGGCACCGTGTAGGTCAAATCTCTTCAGTTCTATAGCCGCCCATTTGATGGCCGATAGTAGACTGTCACTTTTAGGTTGTAATTCTATTTTGAGCACTTCGAGTGGTCTCACCACATCTTCTTTAAAAAAACGAGCTGAGAATACAGGGCTTCCGGGTTTGCCAGCTGAGGCTATGAGGCGAGCATCTAAAATACTCCTGACCATAGTGAGCTTCAAATCTTTTTCAATCCGTTCTAACTGGGTGAGAGTGGTATCTGGCAGGTGCTTGATGAAATATTGAATAGTAGGAATACGCAGTTCATCATCTTTAATAGGCACATAAGTAAAATCTTCACTAAACGGCACTTTAAAAATAGGGCGCTTTGGCAGATCCGTTCTCAAGGGAATGTCACCAAACATCTTTTTCACTTTACTGGCTACTGTCTCCTGGTCAAAGTCTCCTACAACTATTACTGCCTGCTGATCAGGGCGATACCATTTTCTATAATAATTTCTTAGTGTTTCATATTCAAAATTGTCTATAATAGGCATTAATCCGATAGGAGAACGCTGAGCGTATTTAGATCCTGACAAGAGCCCCAATTCGAGCACTGAATCCTGCGCTCGTTTTTGGGCATTGTAGCGAGAACGCCACTCTTCATGCACCACACCGCGTTCATTATCTATCTCATCTTCAGCTAAGGTTAAATACCCAGACCAGTCATGTAGGATTAATAAAACAGAATCTATCAGCTCAGGATCTTCTACAGGTACATTCCTAATGCTGTACACGGTTTCATCATATTTGGTAAATGCATTTATTTCTCTATCAAATCTCACCCCATGCTTCTCTAAATACTTCAACATAGCTTTGTCAGGAAAATGCTGTGTCCCATTAAAAGCCATATGTTCCAAAAAGTGAGCTAGTCCTCTCTGACTATCTTCTTCCAAAATTGAACCTACATTTTGGGCGAAATAAAAGGCCGCCCTCCCCTTCGGTTCTTCATTATGCATGATATAATAATGCATCCCGTTTGGCAGCACACCTTGGTTCATATCTGCAACCTTGGGCTCTGGCACCTCCTTTTTTTGAGCAAATGAAACGTGAACTAAACCTAATAATACAAGCTGAAATAAAATCCTTATGAATTGTAACATAAACCTATAGACCTCCCCTCTAAATTTTTTAGCTGATTGTAATTGTCAATTCCCTGTTTTAACCACTCTTTATATGCAGTGACGTCTGCATTATACCCCGATGGGGAATTAAGGTTATGCGCCTGTCCATCTATAACTACATAATATGGCTGGGCATTAGTTCTATATTTTTTGACCTGAAAATCACTCCACTTATTGCCTATAGTTTTTATATCTTTTCCTGTGACATCAGATATATATTGTTCTTCTTCCGGCAATTTCCGTTTGTCATCCACGTAAAGTGAAATTAGCACCACGTCATTTCTTAATATCTCTAAAACCTGAAGATCTGACCAGACTCGCTCCTCCATCTTTCGACAATTGACACAGGCATAACCGGTAAAATCCAGTAAAATGGGCCTATTAATCTTTTGCGCATAGGCCATTCCCTTATCGTAATCTTTAAAAACGGGGATATCATGTGGTCCCCATTCGGCTCCTTGGGGCAAATCCCGTGAATCAGAACTACTACCTTGAACCCTGGCAAACACATTGAGTCCCTCACTATAATGCTGGGGAGGTGGGAAACCACTAATCCATTTCAAAGGAGCTCCCCAAATGCCAGGAATTAAGTACACCGTAAAAGCCAACGTTAACATGCCCAACGTTAACCTGCCTACTGAAAGACGTGTAGGTGATGTATGGTCAGAGAGATTTATTCTGCCGAAAAGGTAGAGGGTGAGCGTTCCAAAAATAGCAATCCAAATGGCTAAAAATGATTCACGTTCCAGCATATGCAGTTGTAATACAAGGTCAGCATTACTCAGAAATTTTAAAGCCAGCGCCAACTCTAAAAAACCCAGAACCACCTTTACATTATTGAGCCAACTACCTGACCTGGGCAAAGAATTGAGCCAGCCCGGAAAGGCGGCAAACAATGCAAAGGGCAATGCTATGGCCATAGAAAATCCGAGCATACCTACAATGGGTGACAAACCTCCTTCTGAGGCTGCCTGAACTAACAAAGTTCCAACAATGGGGCCTGTGCATGAAAAAGAAACTAATGCTAAGGCAAAAGCCATAAAAAATATACCTACTACCCCCCCTTTATCAGCGCGAGCATCTATTTTATTAGTCCAGGAATGTGGCAGTACAATTTCAAAAGCTCCAAGAAAGGAAAATGAGAAAACTAAAAGCAGGATAAAAAACAGCAGATTAAACCATACGCTTGTAGATAAAGCATTCAACGCATCTGCACCAAATATAAGTGTGACTAAACTCCCGAGGATTACATAAATGAGAATTATGGATACTCCGTAGAGAATAGCGTTACGAACACCTTCTATTCTTGTATTACTCTTTTTGGTAAAAAAGCTAACGGTGAGCGGAATCATAGGAAAGACACATGGCGTTAGAAGTGCGGCCAAACCAGATAGAAATGACAGCAAAAATATACTCAAAAGTCCTTCCTGGGGCATTTTAGAAGGCTCCATATCATCTTTTTTGGGTTGCTCTGCCACCTCGTCGGATTTTTTACTAGTCTCCCCTTTCTGGAGTGGATTTTTTGCGCTGGAAGTCATGTCAAAAACCAGATGCTGGGTAGATGGTGGCAGGCACTGCTGATCATTGCATACCATAAACTCTACTTCACCTTTGATCTGATGAATATCAGACGATAAAACCTGAACTACCTGTTTAAAAACAGCTTGGTGTTCAAAATATTTAGTATTGATCTCGAAAACAGGATCAAAGATAGTTTCTCCCTCGGGTTCTTTAATTTTTCCTTTTAAGAAATAACCCTCTGGTGCGCTAAAAGTAAATTTTGTAGGCACCGGTCCTCCTTGCTCAATATAAAGGCCATAAATATGCCAGCTCTCCTGAATATCAGCTATAACACTCAGTTCAAACTCATTTTGCTCAATTTCCTCCACCTTAGTGGTCCATTTAACAGGATCGTAAATTTGAGCCGATATATTATTGCTTCTACACAACAACAATCCCAATAACGCCATGAAAAGTGACGTTTTAATCAGTTTATAATACCCTTTCAAAATATTAGATTTTACAAGTAACAGGTAGGATAACCAGGTGCTACAATTGAGATGACAGCGTTCATTTCATATTAAGATTTTCCATTGTCAAAAATCTCTGATAACTTTTGTGTCAAAGCCTCACCCCGCAAGTTTTTAGCTACAATTACTCCATTGGGATCAATCAGTAAATTTGATGGCACAGAATTAATCCCGTACTGCAAAGCAACTTCATTCTTCCAGTATTTTAAATCACTAACATGAATCCATGGCAAGCCATCTTTTTCTACTGCCTGGGACCAGTTTTCTTTGCTCACATCCAAAGATACACCCACTATCTCAAAATTCTCCTTCTTGTATTTGTGGTAAGCTTTCACCACAAAGGGGTTTTCTGCACGACATGGTTTGCACCAACTGGCCCAAAAATCTATAAGCACATATTTACCTCTTAAAGAGCTGAGTCTGAATTCTTTATCATCCAAGGTAGTTTGTGTGAAATCCATCGCTACTTTACCTAATACAGACTTTTTAGCTATGGCAATTTTTTCAGCGATTTTACCGCCTGTTGGTGTTTTTCTCAAATCCTCCGGAAATTGATTAAATAGCAACTCCGCCGCATCAGGATCAAAATTTTTAGGCATTTCATGTCTCAGAAATCTTTGCAGAGCAATATATGAGTCAGTATTTGAGATAATAAATTGATGTGCCACATGCTTTATGCTGTCCACATAAACCTGGATAGTATCGTAAGTAGTTAACTTTTCTTCCTTAGTCCTGTCTTTCATTCTGGCATATAAGGCTATAATTTCGTCCGTTAAAGGGGTTATTTGGTCATTTATATCCTTTGCCTGAGCATTTAGTGTAGATCCTTTGATGGTGGCTTTTTTTATTGAATCAGTAGAGTTTATTTCCATATCACTGTTCTCTATAAAAAAATGAAAAGCATCATTTTTCCAGGCTTCCTTATCGAACTTCTTGCCATGTCTCACGGTAATGTGCGCTTCTACAGGGTGCTCAACTTTGCCCTTAAAACTAAAAGCACCACCTTTTACCCTACTTGAATCAGTAACCAGGGAGTCCCACTGCTCATAAGAAAGTATAGCTATTGACGAATCTGGTAAATCAATCAGTTGACCATTGATGTTATAACCAGTATGTTTTTGCCCGGTATCCTTATCCTTGCATGATGCAAGTATTAAGATGCCAGCAGCGATTAAATATTTAATGTTTTTCATAATTGAAATTTGATTTTTGACTTCTCTAAAAGTCAGTTTATAAATGAATTTCAAACGAATTCTTAATTTTTGAATATCTCAGAAAGGCGTGTAGCAAGGTCTTCCCCGCGAAGATTTTTCGCTATGATAATTCCTTCCGGATCAACCAACATATTTTGTGGTATGGCCGTAATGCCATAGTGTTTGGCAATATCACTTTTAAATCCCCTTAGTTGACTGATATGTATCCAGGGTAATTCATCTTTTTCAATAGCATTTTCCCACGGTTTTTTACTTTCGTCCAAGGATATGCCTACAATTTCAAAGTTTTGATCCTGCAGTTTACTATAGATTTTCTTGAGGTTAGGATTTTCCGCTCTGCAGGGTTTACACCAACTGGCCCAAAACTCTAAAAGAACATAATCTCCCTTCAATGAGCTGAATGTAAATGGCTCTCCCTCCAAATTTTCGATAGTAAAGTCTGAAACCTTAGCTCCCTCCTCACTTCTTTTGGCTACATTGATCTTGTCTAAAGTCTTTTGTCCCAACTGAGATCCCCGCAACTCCTCATCGAATTCATTGAACTCTTTTTCACGAACATTGGGATCAAAATTGTACCCCAATTGATATTGGTTGAATACCAACATACCCATATAAGAATTTTTATGAGAGCTAACAAAAGTGACTAACAATGTATCTACATCCCTCTGCAATTGGCGTATGGTATCTACAGATTGCATATAGGCCTCGTCCTGTGGTTTGCCCTGTAAGCGTAAGCTAATCTCTCTCACCTTACCTGTCATAGGCTGAAGCTTGCCATAAAACTCTATGCTTTCATCATTCAAGGTGGAGCCGCTTACCTCTGCTTTTTTTACTGAATCTTCTGAAGTAATTTTCATATCAGCATTTTCCAGGTAAAAACTGATATTGTCACGGTGCCATGATTTCTCAGGAATAGAGTCTCCATGACGCACCCATATACTGGCTGCTACTGGCTCCTCAACTTCACCCTCAAATTTAAATCTCCCGTTTTCTATTGTAGCCGAATCATAAACGGTAGAATCATTTACTTTATAACTAAGATAAGCCTGAGAAGGTGAGTTCAAATCACCTACTACACCACTTAAAACAAACCCTTTCGCCTGTGTATTTTCCTCATATTTATTTTCAGAACAGCATACAAATACCAGCAAGCCAAAGGCTAGATAAAATATATTTCTCATGTTGATTTTGAATTTTAGCGAAAAGGCGATCCTAGCAGGAACTACCTTTTCGCTTATTAAATAACTAATCGTTATTGATAAGATTTGGATTTTGATCCATCACCGTTTGAGGGAACCTGAGAACCAGACGCTCTTCGGTAAGTTGGTATTCACTCTGTACAATCCCATCAGCATTATAAATTGTATGGGTAAAACTAGATACAAGAGTAGGTATCATTGGATCAACGGTAAGTCTTCTCATGTCAAACCAATAGAACCCTAAGCCGGCAAATTCTCGAAGGCGCTCGTCAAAAATAAACCTAAGTAACGCTTCCTGATCAGATGCAATATCAGCAGGAACAGCTGCATCTTCTTCAGGCATTCTGTGGCTTCTGAAATACTCCAGTGTCTCTACCGCACCGGATATATCATTATTACGACATTTCACTTCCGCATTAAGTAAATATACATCCTGTACACGTATTCCAAATGCAGTCTGGCCACTGCCTGTTCTCTTTCTATAAGTATTTTCCAAAGGATAAGCATTTCCATCTGTCGCCGCTGGTTGATACAAGTATTGTAAGCGTAAATCACTCTCGCTATATAATGACATTACCTCCGGCTTAATTGTCAACTCACTGCTAGTATTTGCCCAGTTATTAATAAACTGCTTTCCATAAAGACTCTCAGGATCAGTATCTACTCTTTGACTGCTATAGCCCTGATTGTAATCCATCAGATGAGCATCAATTCCAACATCAGGCATTTCAACTAAGGCCTGTTCAAGAAATGAGCTTGCCTGTTCAAATTTTCCCATGAAGGTATAAACCTTTCCTAATAATGCCTTTCCAGCAGCACGGGTAAACCTGAACCTGCTCTCTACTATTGTAGGCAAGTTAGGTATAGCTGTTTCAAGATCGTCAACTATAAGCTGATAAATATCTGTAACAGAAGCTCTGGTAAAGTTACCTGCAATAAGGTTTGCTTCTTCAAGTAAGGGAAAACCCAGGTCAGTAGATGATGTTTCTTCGTTATAGGGTAACCCGTAATAATTAATAAGTAAGAAGTAGGTCCAGGCACGACCTGCCCTAGCCTCTGCATAAATAGAAAGCTTCTTTTGCTCTGTACCCTCAGTCGCATCTAATACTTCGTTGATGATCTTATTATAGATATATAGGTTCTCCATCGGCAGCTCTAGTTCACCGGCATTCTCCTCATCTTCATAAATTAAGCCTTCCCAATTATACAACCTTTGTGTGCGCAAGGCAGAGCTGCTTATATTAGGCTCGAATGCTATCATTTCAGCACCCAGTGGCACTTGAGCATTGGCAGTTCTTATATTAACTAAATCTAGATTATATAACATTTTGTCATAATCCACTTCTTTTTCTGCAATCAACCGACCTTTAGGGATGATTTCAAGGAATTCATCAGAACATGCAGCAAGTAAAATCATGCTCAGTCCCAAACACAATATTTTATGATATCTTTCAAATATGAACTTCATAACCATGATTTTTAAAATTTTACGTTTAAACCAAAGGTGAATCTCTGACCTGGCCAAGGCGACCTGATTCCCTGAAAGAAATGATATTCCGGATCTATACCGTAATCATTATTAGCCCAAACTAGAATATTCGATACTTGAGCTCGAAGAGCTATTTGATCCATACCAGTTTTACCAAATATTTTGGAAGGTAAATTATAAATCAGGTTGATGTCTCTTATTTTAATAAATGAAGCGCTAATCACATTTATATCTCCTTCAACATAATAGTCTGTATTTCGGGTACCATCCTCTACATCCACGTGCCGTGGGATATGGGTAAAGACTTCATCTCCTGCCTCCATCCATCGATCTAAATATTCCTGATGAATATTTCCTGTTTGAAAATTATTAGTCTGAGGTATCAATCTGTTTCCAGAATAGAATCGGTTAACATCTCTTCGCATAACATGCCCCAGGCTAAACACGGTATTTATATTTAATGAGAAATTTTTATAGGTAAATGTATTCATAAAACCACCATTCCATTTAGGCTGGGTAGTACCCATGAATTTGATATCTTCAGGAACAGTTACAGTGGATTCAGTAGTGATAGTACCATCAGCAAGGCGTACCTGCGGGTCTCCGTTTTCATCTAGACCTGCATAGTCATAAGCAAACAGTGAAAATGCAGGGTAGTCTACCACAAATTGCTCATCTACTCTCCTCGCCCCGGAAGTGGTTTCCTCAACCAAACTAAGATTGGTGATTTTATTTTCATTATAAGCCAGGTTGATAATGGAAGACCATGAGAAGTTTTTAAGCACTACATTTCTGGTTTGTAATGACAACTCCACTCCATCATTTTCAAGATCACCCAGGTTTCCGGTAACAGTACTATAACCGGCCAAGGGATTAGCCGGAATTACCCCTATAAGATCAGTAGTTCTTCTTTGATAATAGTCTAGTGAACCTGAAATACGATTCAAAAAGCCAAAATCAACACCAAAATTGGTAGTGGCAGTACGCTCCCAACTTAAGTTTCTGTTACCCGGGGTTGAAATCCGCAAGCCTGTTTCCGGGAAAAAGAAGCTGGACACGGGCGAGAGTATGTCAAATGAGGCAGCAGTTCCAGGGGTAGGAGCGTTACCGGTAATACCGTATGAAGCTCTTAGTGATAAATAATTTAGCCAGTCGATATTTTGCATAAACACTTCGTCTGAAATGTGCCATTTAGCACCTACACTCCAAACCGGTTTATTCTGAGCAGCTTTAGCCAATCCAAAAAGGTTACTTTGATCATTCCGTACACTGGCATTCACCGAATATTTTAAGTTGTAGGTATATGCTGCATTGCCATAGTAAGAGGTAAAACGGGTGGTATTTTCAGCACGTCCGAAATATCGCTCGGAGTTTAAACCGCTGGTAACTAATCCGTATTCAGGGTAATTATACTGATTAGGTTTCACAACATTGGCTACGCTTAATAACTGGCCATAATCTACTTGCTCGTAACTTTGCAAGCGATCATCATAGCCCCGTACCTCACTAGTCTTGATTACACTAAGTTGCTCCTGTGCCTCTTGTCCAGCAATTAAGTTCAATTGATGCTTTCTTTTATTCCAGTTTTTCACAAAAGAGAGCTGGTTCCTGATCGTCCAGGATTCAACATTAGTGGTTCTAGTTGTGTATTTACCGCCTGTAGCAGGAAGAAGATATTGAGGAGCGCTACCAGGAGCACTTACCACGGTAAACTCTGCCAATTGCATTCTTTGATCAACTGCTAAATGATCTCTATACACCTCATTATCAGTTAAATTCACAGTATATCCGTATTTACCCTGAAATTTTAGGCCTTCCAATATCTTCACTTCAGCTCCCAGAATGTTTCTGATAGATTTTGTTTCGTTTTTGGTATAGGCATAATCTACCTCATCCAAAGGAGTATAGCTCAAGTCAAGAAGGCTGGCATTTTCCATCACCGTCCTGATTGAATCATTCAGCTGTGTCATATGAGATATGTCCACATTATTGCCATTCTCATCCTTAAAAAGTTGATAAGGTAAATACCTACTGTCTACGGTGATATTGTTGGGGCTGAATTTATCCTGATAAGTAAGATCAGTGATAATATCTATGTTAATTCGTTTACCGGCATCAAAATTTTGCCTAATATTCAGTTTATATCTGTCATCTTCTTCACCAGGCCTGTGGCTTTGTGTTCCGGTATAGTTTGCAGAACCATAAAAGGTATAACCCCCATTACCTCCTGACGCCGATAGAGTATGAGAACTTAGTATAGAAGGCCTATACCAAATATCTTCTATCTGATCTCTATTATTTATTGACGCTAAGCTATCTAATCTCCTTCGTGCTGTGGCCTCCGTAATAGTGCCTCTATATCTGTCATATAATATTTGCTCATGAGGCGGTATGCCATTGCCTGATGTAGTGTAGGCAGTAACATCGTTATAACTATTTCTTTCAGGATTAAAAATATCTTCTGCCACCTGAATAAACTCTCTGCTCTCAAGGGTTTGTAAATAGTCCAAGTCAGGGGTATCTTCCCAGGTTACAAAACCATCATATTGAAATTTAACTCCATCTGTGGCGGAGCCTTTTTTGGTATTGATGACAATTACTCCATTGGCAGCCCTGGCTCCCCAGATAGAAGCAGCAGTGGCATCTTTAAGTACCGTAATATCTTCAATATCTTGAGGATTAATATTTAAAAGGCCTGATAAAGGAACGTTACTGTTGGTTAGAGGAGCTATATCTGCAATAGGTACGCCATCCACCACAATTAAGGGTGATGAGTAAGCCAGCTGTGTTGTAGACAATCCTCTAATTAAAAGTGGGTTAAACAGTTCGGCACCAGGACTCCGGTTAACTACCAGACCAGGTACCAGACCATCTAATCTTTCTGCCACATTCATAGTGCTGCTTCGGTTTTGAAAAACATCCATTTTAGGCTTGGCGAAAGACCCTGCACTTCTTTCTTTGGATAGTGTTTCATAACCAGTGCTGACAAACACTACTTCACTTAAGGTGTTTATATCCTCATGAAGTATGATATTGAGCCCTGACATATTCTCCTGACTTACTACTATCGATTCAGGTCTAAACCCTATGTAGGAAATGATGAGCGTGGTACCTATTTCGATATTGGAAATAGAAAACCTACCATCCGCATCAGTTGATACCCCCGTGTTAGTGTTTGCAATTTGCACGGTAGCTCCAGGTAGCGGAGAGCCTACTGAATCTGTAACCACGCCAGTAACCGTGACCGCCTGAATGGTAACTAGCTGAGGCAGCTGCTCTGATTTTTTAGCCTTAGTAACTATTACTGTGTTATCTTCAAAATCATAAGCATAGCCTGTGGGTGCCAGGGCCTTGATAAGTAGAGCTGAAGTGGTAATATTCCCTTTTTGCAGCTGTACCGGTGGAGCATCTTTGAGTGCATCGTACCTGTAAACAAATTGGTAATCTGTCTGTGATCTTATCAGATTAAAGGTTTCTTCTAGAGATAATATCTGATCTTCTTCGATAAAAATAGGACTATCTTGCGATAAACCATAATTGGGACTAATTCCTAACACTACAGTACAGCATAAAAATAAAAAAGCTTTCATAAGGACTTGGTGCATTGGAGAACTAGAAGCAAATAGGATGCTTTTCCAATTGTTTTTAGTAAGTTTGTGCATAGTTATTTAGGCATTATGTTTAAGTAATTAAGCTTAAAAGGAATTTCAGTCTGATGCTGTGGAAGGTGCTGACTTTAATTCCTTTTGTTATTTTCACATACTATTTAATAATTATTTTTTTATCTACTATTTGAAATTCTACCTCTTTAGTTTTTTCGAGAGTATTAAGAAGCTTAGCAATATTTTCCTCTCTGTGCAGTAAACCCGAAAAGTGATAGTCTTTTTTCTCAGGGTTTTCAAAAACTATTTCAGCGTCATACCAGCGAGCCAATTCATTCATCATATCAGCAAGTGATTCTTTTTCGAACATAAATAAGCCATTCTTCCAGGCTGCCTCATAATCGACATCTACTTGGTGTATAGTCATATTAGCGTCTGTCTTGTGGGTAATAGCCTGTTCACCAGGCTGTAACACATTTTTTTGCTTAGGCGTATGAATGGCGATACTTCCTTTGCTTAAGGTAGTATATATGTTTTCTTCTTCAGCATAGGCCCTGATATTAAACTCGGTACCTAAGACCTGAACATTTTGTCCCTGTGCTACTACCTGGAAGGCATCTCCATTGTGATCAGTACTATGAGAAACATCAAAATAAGCCTCACCATAGATCAGTTCTACCTTTCTGGTTTGTCCTGAAACAAATTCAACCGGATACTTCAACTTGGTTTCTGAATTTAACCATACCTGGGTGCCGTCAGATAGTCTGAGCGAGAACTGACCCCCTCGCGGTATAGTGAGATAATTATAACTGATAGATGCCCGTCCAAAACTCTTATACTGTAACTGATCGTCTACTAAATGGGCTTGCGAACTATTATAAGCAACCACTTTAGATAATTCAACATCTTCGCCATTTTCCAAGGTTAAAATGGCTTTCTCAGAACCTGCTACTATTTCAAGCTCTTCTTCAGCGTTATGTGTCTCAATAAAAAAATTTAAAACCACACCAACACTTACCGCCAGAGCTATAGCTGCCGCATATTTTAAATACCCAAACTTTCGCACTTTACCAAGAGAAATCTTCTTCTCCATTTCGTCCCATTGGCTATCTATATCAATATCGCTCATGAATCTATTATAGTTCTCCCAGTGAGAATCATCATTCAACTTATGAATGACCTCCTCCTTTTCACGATCATTAAGAAAAGTTAAAGATTGAATCCCCTTAGGTTTCTTACCTTTTAAAAGAGCCTTAGATAGTTTCCTTGAAAATTCAATGACTTCATTGAAGTGTAGCATATTAAAATATTTTCTACACCTAAGACGATGAAGTATTAAAAGGGGGTTAAGAAAAATTTAAATTTTTTAAATTTTATAGAATAAAATATTAACATCTACATCACAGACATTCTTTTCAAGCGGGATTTTTGAGAAGATCACAAAGAAAGTTTCATTTTTAAAATGATTAATTCTAGGTTTCTAGCTCTACAATATTTATTCAAAAAGAGAATGATAATACTGCTTCAGCAGTGGACGGAGTTTTTTATATGCAATTTTCTTTTGTGCTTTAACCGTATTAATAGACAATGATAATTTACTGGCTATTTCTTGATTAGTATATTTTTTAAGACTCAGATTAATTATCTCTTGGCATTTTTTAGGAAGACTGTCCAACGCCTGGGAAATTACCTCACTGGTTTCAATGATAATCACTTCTTTATAAAAGAATGAATCACTGAATACATTTTCAATCGACTCTATAGGCACTCTATCATCTAATGCTTTCATACGAGATGACGAAAGTATATCCAGACACCTGTTTTTCACTGCATTATATAAGTAAGACTTGGCAGCATTTTTATGGATAAACTGCACCTCATTTTCCCATACTTTTAAGAAAATTTCCTGAACTACATCCTGTGAGTCAGCTTCATCTTTAAGGTACGAATTTGCGAAAAAGCACAAGGATGGGTATAAAGATTTGAAGAGTTCTTTAAATTCATTTAACTTAAGTGAGGAGGTATTCAAAGGCTATTTCAAAAGGTCTGATTTTCAGATATTAAACAGCAATTTAAATAAAATTAACTCTACACTTCAAAAAAAGTGATAGTTAGTTGCGAGTTTGGTGGGTAATAAAATTACAGTTAAGTCTCAACTCCTGAAAACTCCATAAAACTTATTTGAATATATCAATTTGAGAAGAGGATAGGACATTATGGAAATAAAGAAATCCTCTTTCTTACATGAATTATTAGCCCGATTTTATCATCTTCTGCCCATTTTTAAATGGGCTTACTTCCTCGACTAGATTCAATCCTGACCAGCCTTCTGATATCCCAGATTTTTTAATTATAGTACTGTGGCATTGCTTTAATAGTTATTAAACTATTTATATCCGTTTGATTTTTATATCATACTTTAATATACTTATATTTTCGTCATAATCGGATTTCACGTAATCTATCTTGTGTGACCTTCTATGATTGTATGTCTTTTAGACAGATGAAATAATTATTTAAATAAGATACCAGATATGCCGGTACGTACACACCCTATATATATAGAAACCGAAGAAAAGGAATTTTTAAAAATTGACAGATTCTCTGAAGGAAGATTTTTCATTAGTTCTCCAGCTCTTATTTATGATATTCAATCACAAAAATTCTACGATTTATCCGCAGAAACCCCTAAACCTATAACTCTAAAAGCCCGACATCCAAAATTTTGGAGCGATTGGCTTTCTCAACGCAAAATTCATTGATCAAAAAAGATTTTGATAACATCTAGGTCACAATTAAAACTGATAATTTTACCAGTTTCCAAGAGTGCTAAAAGGTTGATAACCGATGTGTATTTCTCAAGCGCCAAGTGAATAACTAAGAAGTGATATTTCGTATTACCGATTTTTCAGGGTTCCCCAGGTGCAACAGATATAGTTGTGAGTTCAGATTGAGCGCTTCAATGATGATTTCAAACATTGCATTAACCTAGCAAATAGAAAGATCTATACAATTTAAATTGTCAAGTACATTTTTATTGGATTTAATTGTTATAAGCAGTGTTTCGTGAGACTGTTATAGACCATGAGAACAGCTAAACAAATCATTCTAACCCAGCGAGCAGGGAGACAATAAGGCATCCGTGTTAGTGTTGCTGGCAGTAGTATTATACCTCCATCTTTATTGCTAGGTATTTACTCACAAAAGCAATCTCTGAAAATTTAGTAGCGTTGTTGTGCTTATCAATTCGAAGCGGAAGTTGAGGTGTGTAATACGGTGTCAGGAATACTTGTGATTATTAAAAAGTTTGTAATCGCAGAATCGAAATCAGGCAATACTGTTTTTCATTCAATTATTTTCATTAAAAATCCGTAGAAAACGATAGGTGTTTCCATCTCTCATTATCTTTAACTAGTTCACCTATTTTACTAGAAGCTCTGGCATATGCATCGCTCCCCAAAAATATATTAATAGGCGGATTTGTTGATGAGATGATACTGAGCAGAACGTCAGCTACCTTCTCAGGATCTCCTATTTGATTACCATCTGTTGATTTGAACTTCTCATGCGCTGATCTGACATGTGCATAGTCAGAAATCTGTTTTCTACTGAGCTCGATGGAGTCCTCCTTTGCAAAACTGGTTCTGAACCAGCCCGGAGAAACTATAGTGACAACTACACCGAATGGTTTCAATTCATTGGCCAGACCTTCAGACAGACCATTTATGGCTGCTTTGGCAGCACCATATACAGACCAACCGGTGCCAGGAGCAAAACCTGCTATGGATGAGATATTAAAAATGTGACCACTTTGCTGCTTTCTCATGTAAGGAAGCACTTGCTGTATCACTTTTATTACGGCAAAAAAATTAACTTCAAAGCTCTGATGGATCTCCTTCTGATCCAACTCCTCCAAGGCTCCCCCAGTTCCATACCCTGCATTATTTACCACCACATCAATACTTCCAAAGTGATTTATTACGGCTTTCATTGATGCCCGGATAGATGATTCACTGGTCAGATCTACCTCTAGTGGTAAAAACTGAGAGCCATATTCTTCTCCCACCTGCTCCGATAATGCGTCTGCCTTTCTACTGGTTGCAGCCACTTTTTGGCCTTTTCGTAATAGCTGTTTCGTTAAAGATAACCCAAGCCCTTTCGAAGCCCCGGTGATATACCATACTTTTGATTTTTCCATAATTCTGTGTTTTTCACAAAGTTATGGATGCACTACTCCTTTAATTTATGTTAATCAAACCATAGCTTGCGCCAATCAAATATTCCTGAATTCAGTGGGTGAATATTTGGTATGCTTCTTAAAAAAAGAATTAAAATGTGATTGCTCCTCATATCCCAACGCATAGCTAATTTCGGCTATATTCCAGTTGGTATACTTCAACAGGGTCTTTGCCTGGGCTAACAGATGCTCAGCAATATGCTCAGTGGTAGTTTTCCCGGTGGTAGTTTTAAGTACCCGATTAAGGTAATTAACGTGTACCGCCAAATGATCGGCAAAGTCTGCTGGTGTTCGACAGGTGAACTGATGTGAAGTGCTTTGAACTGGAAACTGTCTGTCAAGCAACTCTAAAAAAACTGATGTTATACGTGCACCTGCATCAGCTGATTGTGCCGGAACCTGTAGCGGATTATATTTTAAAACATTAAAAATGATTTCCGATATATAACTTTTAATCAGTTCATATTTAAAGTCATAGTGGCCTTCCATTTCTTTGATCATCTTAGCAAACAACTGGTGAACCTCCTCTAAAAAATGGCCTGATAGCTCATAGACCGGTTTTGCTTTTGGTTTAAACAAAGAAAGATTTTTCAGATTCAGGCTTAAATTTCCAGTAAAAAACTCCTCCTTAAAAACGCAGAAATACCCTTTAGTATCTGGCTTTAAGGTTTCATAGGAATAGGGAGTAAAAGGATTAAAAAACAGCAGAGAACTATCTTTAACGGCTACACTTTCATCTCCATAATGAAAAACATTTTCACCTTCAAAAAGCATTATCTTATAAAAATCTCTTCTAACATATGGAGGCGTTTGATAATTATGTTTGATGTTTTCTTCAATGCTAAAAACATCAAACATACCTATCTCTTTATATCTCACTTTAGGAGGATTCTTAAATTTATGCTGATAAAATTCTTCTAAGGACTCCAATTACTCCTGTATTTTAACTTTTCTATATTACCGATTTAATACCTTATTAACAGTAGATATATCAGGAAAGGTTTAACAGGTTATCATGAAAATGGCTATGAAAGGGACGCTTGCTTTCTGATTTTCATATTTAACCTGATGGCCGTCAATAAAAAGTAAAACGCACCAAATAGTGAGTATCCTACCAGGCTGGAAATACCCATTTTAGGGTCATTTGCCATGGCAATAAAAAAGCTGCCCGCAAGGGCTGATTGCCCACCACTAATGATCATAGGCCACTGTCCGCCAAGAGCTTTACGTCTTTTAATGCCTAAAGTAAGCTGTGCCAGCCCGGCAATTATGGCCCAGGCTCCTATCACCATCATAGCTGCAGGTACACCCGCACGAAGTGCCAACGCTACGGCAATGGCAGTTAAAACACTAATGATCAGATTTATATATTGAGAAACCTTAGATGCTTCGGAAGTATTAGCTTTAAGGTCAAGCCAAATGGCTATGGCATCCCATAGCGGATAAATTACAAAGAGTATATTGGCAACAAAAGCATTTGATTTCAAAGATATGACCAATGAGATGGCCCATATTAACGAAAAAGCAACTCTAATGAAATAGATATTTCGGAGCGCCTTGGCACCCTGATGCAAGCCCTCTGATGATTGATTAATTGTACTCATGATTTTATTATTTAAATGACTGATTCCATTAATTACAATACAAAGTTGGTCCATCTGAGCATGCTGCATTTTGTAAATCAGCTCAGTAATTTGGCCTTTTGGCTCAATTTTTCTTCATAAAAAAAGTAGTCCGCCCTAAACCGAACTACCTTATTCTTTGAAGAAATGAGATCTATTTTTCCAAAATGGTGTTAAAGATCTGCACCAGTTCATCAGGCTTGGAGAGAAAAGGACTGTGCCCGGCTTCTATTTCATAAGTATTGGTAATGTTCGCTTCCTTAGCCATTTGTTGCTGAAAAGGATAGCTAATGGCCTGGTCTTTTGTAGTAAATACATAGTATTTATTGCTAATACCAGCATATGTTTCAGCACTGTAGTTGAGCGGAGTACCAGCAGCCGTAACTGGTTCCGGACGTAGCTTTTCCACTAACAAATGAATATCTTCATCAGAACTATACTGACAGAATATCTCACGCATATTCACTTCCGGATGAGCAATAGTCACGGTGCTTCCATCTTCAGAAAATTCCAGCGCTGATGGTATGGATGTGCCTTCATCCATACCAGAATATTCGAACACACTACTGCCACTCTTCGGAATAAAACCAGCCACATAAACCAGCTTATCAATGCTCTTCGGCACTTTGCTAGCAGCCTGAGTTACTATTGCTCCCCCTAAACTATGCCCCACCAAAATAACCGGAGTATTTAATGCTTCAATAGCGGCCGTAACCTGAGCCACATATCCATCAAATGTTATTTCTGATACAGGAGTCTGGTCTTCTCCATGCCCGAGTAATTCTATTTTTACCACTTTATGGCCTTCCTTCTCTAAATCTGCTTTCAATTTATCCCAAACAAAAGAGGCCTGCCAGGCTCCGTGAACGAGCACAAAGGTGGAAGGGCTTTTTGATGGACTATCATCATCTGCGCATGCATTTAATGTAAATACTAACATTAATAAAAGAGCTATTCTTTTTATAATTTTCATAATTATCTGATTTTTGAATGTTTAATTTTAGAATGCAATACCATACACGGTTGTGCATCATCGGTTGATTTGAAGCCTGAAGAAAATTCAGACTGAGTTGGATGATTGATGATTATCTATCTTTCCTGAACATGGTCATCGCCTTCCCTATATCTTCATTTGGAAGTGATATGAGCAATTGATTGACAGGTTCCTTGGTTTTGGCATCAAATAAGCATACCAGGCCAGCGGCTTTATATGGTTGCATGGCCTCCGTGAGTCCAAGATGCTTAATTTCCAATGCAGACTTTCGCGCAGTATCCTTGCTGGTTAGGTCATTGATGACAAATTGATAGGCACCATCGCTGTTATTTTCCTGAAAAGCCTTTACAGCTCTTTCTTCATTGGCCATGCATACACTACACCAGCTGGCTCTATTAAGCACCGCTATAATTTTGGGAGAATCCTGTGCAAGAGCACCCGATGAAAATATAATGGCAAAAAACGCACTTGCCATCATCAATTTTAATGTTTTCATTGTCTAATAAAATGGGTTGTAAGTCACTATTGACAATACAAACTTGAAAGTTTTTGAGGCTGAAGATTTTGCAGAAAAGATCAGTGATTTGTGAATTTGGTCCATGTAGAGGACCCAATTATATAATACCACAATGTCATTTAAAATTGGATATTGACTTATAGAGCAAAAACAAATAAAACCGCGAGTGCGCCAATGCTAACACGTTAAAACAATGGCCCTTACTGTATTATGAGAATGATCGAAATCAAAGTAATTATAATTAATAGGGTGGTGAAAATGCCTGTTGATTTTGATTGTTGATTTTTGATTTTGTCCATCCAGACAAACCTATAATCAATAATTATGATACCTGGCCAAAGCGCAAAAAAGGATCCTCTCGCTATTATGAGAGCATTCAAGTCAGAAGGTAATTAGACTGATGGATTGGTCTAAATGTGCAAAAAGGAAAACTCATAACTCCCTTTAAATGAACCAAATTCTCAAATAATTGAACCAATTAACAAACTCCCAAGTCCCTGTCATCAACAACTTTGCATACGTCAATAATGACAATACAAAATAAATCAAATACAATGAAACGAATAGCACAAGCACACTGGGCTGGTAATGTCAAAACTGGTAAGGGGGATCTAACAACCCAGAGTAAAGTATTAAATAATACAAATTACAGTTTCAAAACCCGTTTTGAGGATGGTGAAATGGGTACTAACCCTGAAGAATTATTAGCGGCAGCACATGCAGGTTGCTTTACCATGGCTGTGGGCTTTGCCCTAACGGAAAAGGGTTTCGATCCTCAATCATTAGATACAAAGGTCACTGTATCTATGGAAGGTTTTAACATTACCGGAGTGCACTTATCTATTGCTGGTAATGTGTCGGGAATCAGCCTGAAAGAATTTGAAGCCATCACAAAGGAAGCTGAGCGTAATTGTTTGATATCTAAAGTACTCAACATACCTATCAGTTCCGAAGCGCGCCTATTGAACGCTGAATAAATCCATCAGAGAATAACGATTTATAGAAACAACAATGCCTGCACCATGACTCATGTCTTATGTGTAGGCATTGTTTATTAACTTTACTCTACTTATTATACAGCAATGGTTGTTGACTATAAAAAAATTGATCTATTTGGAAAGCAATTCCTTCAAAGAGTGGTAATAGAACCTCCTTTTGATTTTGCTTTTCCCACTGCAGAACAGGCATGCTTTTTATATATGAGAAATGGTGAGATGCAGTTTCAATTTCAGGATGCACACACGGATATTCCTGCCAATCATGCCTTATTGCTCAATTGTATTCATCCTGGCAAGCAAATAAAGGATATTAATAATAGCGATGGTGAAATTGTAATTGTTACTTTCCATCCTGACATCTTGAAGAAAATCTATGAAAAGGAGCTGCCAGTAATTTTTCAAAAGAACAGTCAGATTTCTAATCAGTCTAATAGTAGGGTTAACAATGATTTTCTGATTCAAAAATACATAGAGGGTCTTTTGTTTTATTTCGAAAACCCCTCCATGGTGAATGATGAAATTTTGATTCTGAAGCTGAAGGAGATCATTCTACTATTATCCCAAACCAGCAATGCAAGCACTATTCAGGTGATACTCTCCCAGCTTTTTTCACCAACTACCTACACCATAAAACATATAGTAGAGGCCAACCTTTTTTCTCAGATCAATGTAGAAGAACTGGCAGAACGAACTAATCTGAGCCTATCTTCTTTTAAGAGAGAGTTTAAGAAATTGTATAATGACTCACCCGCCAGTTATATCAAAAACAAAAAATTAGAAAGAGCAGCCGAACTCCTCATTATTTCAAACGAGAGAATAACTGACATCGCCTTTGATTGTGGATTTAACGATTTGGCCAATTTCACTAAAAGCTTCCATGATAAGTTTGGCCATACTCCGACCGATTATCGTATTAAAATGAGAGATTAATGTCATCTTTTGCAACATAGAGTATGAATCTGGGCACTTGTTTCCGCGTAAGTAAGTTGAAGTACCATCAGCATCTCTACAGTATTTATAATATTTTTACAATTGTTTAGAATATTTATTTACTTAAGAATGGGTAATCAATATATCCCTGTTCACCACCACCGAACATTGTAGCTCTGTCTGGCTCATTTAATTCTGCATCCAGTTCAAAGCGCTTTGGCAAATCGGGATTGGCTAAGAATAGGGTTCCAAATGAAACCATTTGAGCGATGCCTTTCTCTATTTCCGCTTCGGCTGAATCTTTGTTGTATCCCGTGTTTGCGATCGCTGGTTTGTTTATTCTGCTACCATACATTTCTACTTCATCCGCTGTTGGATATTGCGCTGGAGGAGGGAAGAATGGATTTTTTTTCATTAGTTCGACAAAAGCAAAATCCAGTTTATTGAGTTCGTCAATGAGATAGTTGTATGTTCCAACCGGATCGTCATAAAAGATGTCACCATAAGGGTGATAGGCAGAAATTTTAATTCCCACTTTATCACTCCCTACTGCAGCGATTAATTCCTGCATGATTTCTAAAACGAACCTTGCCTTGTTTTCAAAACTTCCACCATACTCATCGGTTCTTTGGTTGGCACTCTCTGCCAGGAACTGATTGGGTAAATATCCATTTGCCGCATGCAGTTCTACACCGTCAAATCCGGCTTCCATTGCATTTTTGGCTGCTTGTCCGTAATCTTTTACGGTTTGTTTTATTTCGGCAACCGTGATTTCCTGAGGCGTTTCATAATCTTTTAAGCCTTGTGAGGTAAAGTGTTGCATTCCTTTAATGCCTACTGCAGAAGGAGCCAATGGTAACTTTCCATTTCTATCAATAGAATGCCCGACACGACCGGTATGCCATAGTTGGGCAATGATCTTACCTCCGTTATTATGCACTGAATTGGTCACTTTTTTCCATGCCTCGATCTGCTCGTTAGTATAAATACCAGGTGTGAGTGGACTACCTGTAGCTTCCTCACTTATTCTGATAGCTTCCGTAAAGATCAAGCCTGCACTCACTCTTTGGGTATAGTATTGGACGGTCATATCACCTACTACACCGTTCATATCTGCACGGCTTCTGGTCATGGCAGACATAGCCATTTTATTTTTTAGCGTTAGATTTCCTAACTGTGTTTGCTCTAATAGTTTCATTTCAAATTGATTTTCCTTTTGAATTAATAATGATGTAAAGTTGATCTAATGGATCGCCTTAAACTTGTATCAAATCACTAAGCTTGTTGCTGATTAAATATTGGGAGATAGACTTCATTCACAAATTGCTCTGCTGTGGTACCTGTGGTTGTGGACTCATCTCTTTTTTGGTAATTAAATATTCCATCCTTAATGGCCACTGCCATTCCTATTAGGTTATCTACAAAGTCTTCTGACAAACCATTGCCTAAAAAGATCTGTTTGGCTTGTTCTTCCGGAATTTGCACATAGGGTAACTCTGGTTTACCAATGGCTTGACCGATAATGCCCGTAAACTCTCGGTATGTATAGTCTCTTGGGCCCATTACTGCATGTACACTTTTGCCCGTAAAGTCCAGTTTTGCCAGATGACCTGCCGCAATTTTGGCTACATCCTGAGTGGCCACCATGGGAATAGCCGTATCTCCATCAGCTGCTGTACCTGCAATTCCCTTCGCTTTGACCAAACCAATGATTCTTAGCCAGTTTTCCATGAAATAGGCAGAGCGGATGTGCAGTACGTTTACATTTTCCAATTGATTCAATCGCACTTCCTGCTCTCCGGTGCCACCCATCATGCCGTTACCTTCGTGCATATGAGAACCCAGACTACTCATGTTGACGATGTATTTGATGCCTGATTTCTCGATGGCCTGAATGTAGTTACTCGTTACCTGACGTTGATACGCCCTGGTGTTTTCTGCTTTTGGGTTATCAGGCAAAATAAGGAAAGCACTATCTGCATTTTTGAAAGCATTGGTAAGGGTTTTTACATCAGTGACATCACCACTAATTACCTCTGCACCCATACTTTTAAATTTTTGTAACCTATCTGTATGTCTTGCCATCACGGTAACTTGATTTCCTTCATTTAATAGAATTTCAGAAATTTTACTTCCCACGGTTCCAGTGGCTCCGAGGATTACTATTTTTTTCATCTGTTAATATTTTATATTTTTACTTACTATCGAAAGGTGGTATTTAAGTCAACCAAAGACTTGTATCAAATCACTGTTCTCAGTGATACAATTTGATTGGATATTACCAGGGAATTTCACCAGTTTCGGGATTGTTTTCTTCGCTGAAGAATTTCCCAGTTGGTCCGTCAGGTCCGATTAAGGCGTATTTAGCGATGCGTTCAGCAGCAGTTTCTACAGCGGTAAACCCCATGTTGTAATTGAAATCGGTTTTGGTATAACCCGGGTCGACCATATTGATTCTGAATGGAGTGTCGCGAAGTTCATAAGCCAGGTGGACAGTATACATGTTCATAGCTGATTTGGATGAGGCATATACAGCATATTTTGCTGAATCATACATTGGCCATTGAGGATTGCTTTGCTGTGTGAGTGACCCCACTGAAGAGCTCACCATCACGATTCTCGGTTCTGAAGACTTCTTTAGTAAATCCAGAAATGCTTGCGTAACGCGCACAACGCCATAAACATTTGTTTCGTAGACTTCCTTAAAGGTGTCGATGGTTGCTCTCTCAGCTGTCAATGATTCGGCAATAAAATTTCCTTCATTGTCTACTTTAACTCCGCTTATTCCTGCATTATTGATTAGGATGTCCAGAGTAGTTATCTGCTTGCCAAGTTCGCTTCTGGCATGCATTACTGATTGTTTATCGGTGACATCAATCTGAACTGCCTTGGTGTTGACTAATCCTTCAGCTTTCAGTTTTTCTACTGCTTCCTGACCCTTGCTTTTGTCTCGGGCTCCGATATAAACATAGAATCCCTTTTGTAATAATTGTTTTGCGATTTCAAAGCCAATTCCTTTGTTGGCTCCTGTAATAAATGCTGATTTCATTTTCTTCTTGTTTTAAAATTTATTATACAAAGGTGCTTTCAGCATTGCTGCCAAACTTGTATCAGATCACTGACCTTTGATTTATTAATTGTTTTTGATTACCACTGTACATCCCTTCTTCAAAGCAAGTAGCGTCCGTTTGTGTGGTGAAGAGTACGATATCGCTTGTCTGTAAAGCCTTGAAAACCGGACTTTCATTTTCAACCAAAACACTTTCCCCTGATGTGATAATCGTATCTTCATTTACCTGTATTTTACCCTTCAGTAGATAGAATAAGGAAGCGATGTTATAGGAATTGTCATTCGGTAGTTCGATTTCATTGCCTTGCTCCAGACGTGCATCCATCAGCCAGGTATTGCTTCTGATTTGCAGCGGATAGTCATCACTTTTACCAGCAATTTTCCGCCACTGATTGATACTGTAGATTTCTTGTAGGTCATGAAATTGAACCATGGGTTTTAATCCACCCGTTTCCGGCCTGATGAATATTTGCAAGCCTTCCAGTGTGCCTCCTTCTATCAAGGTTTTCTCTTCATGATAAAAGCGTGCACCAGCATTCATCATCATGAGTTTCTGATTAGAAATGATGTCTGTGAAACCTTCTGAGTCAAGGTGCTTTACTTTTCCACTTCGCAGGTAGGTAAGTATTTCATCATTCTGATGTGGGTGCATGGGTATCAATGTGCCGGGGGTAATGATGGCCTGATCTATTCTGCCTATGGTGGCAAACCCCGTATCTTTTAACTGGGGGCGGATCAGACCGGGGTACAAAATCTGTATCCCAAATCCACCTTGTTGCTTTCCATATTTTATGGAATTATCAATCTTCGTTATCATTTTCTTTGATTTTAATTGTGACGTAAAGGTGGTTTGCCGCAAGGCTGAAAACTTGTGTCAAATCACCGTTCTGTGAGAGCAATTAGCTGATTTCAATGGCTAACTTGCCAACAAAACCGCCCTTTTCAGCATATTGGTAGGCTTCCACTGTTTGCTCAAAGGGAAACACTTTATTCACTTCTATTTGCAAGCCATTTTCGATTGCTGAAAGGAGTACGTCCATGATTTTTGAGGATGGACTGGATAGAACCACTACGTGTTTTTTACCTCTAAATAGGTTTTTGATCAGTGAGACAGGGATATCGATGGGTTGTGGTACAGGGTTTAAGAATAATGATTTGGGCTTCATTATTCGTTTGGCATTGGCATAACCCATCTTACCGGATAGATCAATGATGATATCATAAATGGTAGCTTGTGTAAGCACATTTACTTTGGTGTAGTCTATTACCCTACTGGCCCCCCATTTTTGCGCATACTCCAAGCCTTTGGTACTGGTAACGGCCGTAACATTAGCAGCTTGCTGTTTTAATAGTTGAAGTAAAAACATCCCAAAACCACCTGTCGCACCATTGACAAGAATTTTGGTTTGTGGGTTGATTTCACCCATTTTTTGTAAGGCTGTAACTGCAGCAATCCCCACAATAGGAATAGATGAGGCTTCTGAAAAACTCAGCTGTACCGGCTTTTTCCAGACTAAAGAGGATGAAACCGCCACATACTCGGCTAAAGCACCTTCTTTCATGTTGTTTTTGACTACACCAAAAACTGCATCGCCTTTTTTAAAGTGAGATGTTCCCGGATCTTCAATGATCCCTGAAAAATCAACACCTGTGTGTTTGGGGAATTTGGAGCCAGACATCAGTTTCATTTCACCCTTTCTGATTTTCCAATCCATAGGGTTGATAGAAACGGCCTTCACCTTTATTAATACTTGATTCGATTGTATAGAAGGTTTGGTTTCTTCTACTGTTTGTAACACCTCTGTATTGCCAAACTTTTGATATGCTATTGCTTTCATTGTACTATTTTTAAATTGATAGTACAAAGTTGATATTTAGCAAGCCCTCAAAATTGTATCAAATCACTGTATTGACATGACCGAGACGCTGATGTGTAGTTTGTAATTAATTGATTCTCAAAAGGATTAATATATCTGTATCAAATCACTGTTCAGTTTTAATGCTTTGGGAGGCATACCAAACATCTCATACATGTACTTGTTGAATTGGGATTGATCGTAGAATCCAGTGGCGTAAGCAATATCGGTTAAATTTCTTTCTTTATCTGAAAGGGTTAGAAGTATTGCATGTCGTAGCCTTGTCCACAACAAATATTTGGATAGACTGCTCCCAGTCTGTTCTTTAAACAGAGCTGCTAATCTGGAAGGGGAAAGAAAAACAATCTCGGCAAATGTTTGGGGTGTGATGCCCTGGTTTGCATAGTTGGCATGAATGTATTCAATGATTTGGGAAACCCTTTCATCGTAATCCAAAGTAGGTATTTTGGATAGGAGTGCATTGATGATAGTGTATATATTAAAGGTTTCTTTTTCTAAATGAAAGAAAGAACTGGTTTCGGATGGCGAGTTGAAGACCAAGAAATCCTGATTAGACTGAAGCCTGCTTGCTAGCTCTAATCCAACAGTAGAATAAGGTTCAACATTCACCACATTTAAGGTTCCTTTTTCTGCAACACAATGGTGTTTTACCTGCGGTTTGATGATGAAACCGTGTATTTGTTCACATAGCTTGCCATTAATGGTAGAAGTAAATGGCGCATCATTTGATAACACCATTTGATAGGCAGAATGATGATGGATCTCTACCGTGAGATTACGTGCCTTTAGAGCCAGCATAAAGGGAGTTGATAATTGTTTAATCATATCGAATGCCAATATAGAGGATACTTAGATATAATTATTCTACGACATAGGCCTGATAAGGGTGTCGCTTTGCTAGTAACGTCTGAATAATTGAAATTAACATTCCCTTATTTTATTACTGGGTCAATCTAACTTAATTTAATATTAAAAATGAATATCAGCATTTTGCGCGACTTTAAAAGTCTAATTTAACTGATAGGCAAGCCTATGTACAAAAGCGATGGCAATAATACCTACATACCGAGCATGGCGGCAACAGATTATATAAAAGAGCTGCCAATGCCAGTCCTGAAAACAAAGCGTTCACAGCACCAAACATATCCCCCATTGTTTCTCTATCCACCCAATTGTCGGCTAACAGATATATTATCAGACCTGATACTGCCCAAATTATAACAACCAGTATTATCGTTATTACTAAAAAGTTTGCTCTTATAACTTTCTTATTCATTTTTTGAAATCGTATTTACTTACAGCAACTAAAGACTTATAAATCAACAAGTAAATTTCATACTATGCTCATTCTTGTTTTTTGGGAAAGACTAGCGATAATATAATTGTTGAGACCAAAATCGTTAAAATAAAATACAAAGAGTATACAGGTTTAAAACCGATCGATAACAACCATTCGTGTAGAATCAATTTTAAGCCAACATATACTAAAAGTATACTTACCCCCACTTTTATTAAATGAAACTTATCTATAATATTTATTAATAGGAAAAATAATGTTCTGAGACCTAGAATGGCAAATATGTTTGAGAAAAACACAATATATGGATCTCTTGTAACAGCAAAAATGGCCGGTATTGAATCCATTGCAAAAATTAAATCTGTGAATTCGATTATGACCAGAACTATAAAGAGTGGGGTGATATAAAACACCTTATCAATTCTTAAAACAAAATTATTTCCTACATACCTGGGAAACACATTGGCGTATTTTGATATAAATTTTAGTACTGGGTGCTTATCAGTTTGGATAGCCTCCTCCTTATTTCTATCCAAGTACATTTTAAAACCCATGTAAAGTAGATATACTCCGAAAATATATAACGACCATTCAAATTTCTCTATTAAAGCTGCACCTGCAAAAATGAAAATACAGCGCATGACAATGGCTCCGATTATACCCCAGAATAAAACTGATTTATAAGCACTCTTTCTCACTGAGAATGACGCAAGAATGGTCATTATTACAAAAAGATTATCTACTGATAACGATTTTTCTATTAAATAACCCGAAAGAAAATTGGTTGAAGTATTGATGCGATATAACTCAATGCTTTCTTGATAGTTATCTGAATTCAGAACCAGGAAAGGAGCAAACTTGGATGCTACCTTCTTTAAGTCTTCCATATTTTCAATGCCATGAATCAACTCAGCATGTAAACGTAAAAATAAAGCGAAACCTAATGCTAACCCGATCCAAACCAAACTCCATGATAACGCTTCTTTTGTACTCATCACAACAGATTTCCGGCTCAGTAGCAGTAGATCAAGGAGTATTATAAATAATATGACAGTAATAAATACCGCAAAAAAAATCACTTCATTCTTCATTCTTTTATTTCAAATTTGGGATGAATGTAGCAATTAGTAAGAATTATAATATAGGAATGATCAAGTATATTTTTATTGGATTTTAGTGTCTTGAAGGGCCTATTCGTAATACTTTCATAGAGCATCAAATGCTACCTCTATCAGTAATTTATAAACGAGTACTAATGGCGCTGTCCGATATCAGATCATTTGAAGGTTCGTAGTTGCAGTCGAGCATCAACAGAGGAGACTTACTACCTCATGAATAAATAACAATAACTGTAGGAATCAAATTACTCGATGTTATATTTACACCGTGAGACTCATAAGTTTTATAATGATTATTCTAGTGCTATTCTTATCTGCAGTGCCGTGCTGCCATGATGAGAATGAATCTGACCACTCCCCTAATGAAACCGAGAGTTCACATCACGCTGATGCCTGTAAATCAGCTTGTTCTCCATTTTTATCCTGTGGCTCTTGTACCGGTTTCACCCTGCAGCATGAGGTTTTCACATTTGCAGAGGTTTATAAAGATGAAATTAAGCATCAAACTATATATTCTTTAAATAGATACACTGTCTCAACCTCACCTCCAGGAAGGCCTCCAAGTTTGATCTAATATCCCTCCCACTCTTTTTAAAACTGGCGTCGATTAACATGCCAGTATTTATCTATTATTCAAAATTTAAACTAAAATATGCGCTATATTATATTTTTATCAATAGCATGTACCATATATGGCACCAGTTGTTATGCCCAAAACACCTTCAAGGCAGTTATTAAAGATCATGAAACCAATGAGCCACTAATTGGAGCTACTGTTTACTTTCTGGAACTTGAAAAAGGAGCAACTACTAGCCCACGTGGAGAAGTAGTATTTACGGATATCCCCAATGGTGAGCAAACTATCCGCACCAGCTATGTAGGCTATAAAACCTCTATTATCACCCTTACTTTTCCTCTTAGTGACTCATTAAACTACTTTTCTATTGAACTTGCTGAGTCAGCTCATGAGATGGAGGAAATAACTATTACATCAACCCGCTCCAGCCGAACAATAGAAGATATTCCTACCCGAGTAGAATTCATAGCTGGCGAAGAGCTGTCTGAGAAAGGCAATATGAAGCCTGGAGACATACGTATGCTGCTCAATGAAAGTACAGGTATACAGACCCAACAGACCTCTGCCACCAGCTACAATTCCAGTATCAGAATACAAGGATTGGATGGTAAGTACACACAGCTGTTGCGAGATGGCATGCCTCTTTATTCAGGTTTTTCCGGGGGGCTTAGTCTTATGCAGATAGCTCCGCTAGACTTAAAGCAGGTGGAAGTAATAAAAGGATCTAGCTCTACGCTATATGGTGGCGGAGCTATAGCCGGGCTTGTTAACCTCATCTCAAAAACACCATCAGATGAAAGAGAATTGAGCTTCATGGTTAATGGCACCTCAGCTTTAGGTTTGGATGTAAGTGGCTTTTATGCTAAAAAAAACAAGAAGATTGGAACCACCATTTTCTCATCTTATAACAAAGGAACTCCTTATGATCCCGCAGATATTGGTTTAACAGCCATACCCAAGTTTGATCGATTTACTTTTAATCCCAAGCTGTTTTTATATCTAAATGATGATACTGAGCTTCATCTTGCCCTCAATTACATTACTGAAGATCGCCTTGGGGGCAATATGGATTATGTAGAAGGTGATCGCTCGCAGGAAGCATATTTTGAAGAAAACCTGACTGATAGGGTATCCTCACAGCTCAATTTCCAGCATAAATTCACCTCAACCAGCCAGTTGAAGATAAAGAATAGCCTAAATTACTATGACAGAACCATAAACGTTCCAACCTATAACTTCACAGGCACGCAATTCAGCTCATTCAGTGAAGTCAGCTACAATAACTGGCAAGAGGAATCAGAATTGGTGTTAGGTGCTAATTTATGGACAGATAAGTTCACGCAAAATGATGCAGCCACAAACGAACCTTTGGATTATACTTACACAACTTGGGGCCTCTTCGCTCAAAACACCTGGAACCCACTACGTCAGCTAGCCATTGAGACCGGTCTTAGAGCCGACTATCAAACGGATTATGGCTTTTTTCCTTTACCCAGAATCTCAGTAATGTACTCTCCTAAACCCAATCTTACTATGCGCATAGGTGTAGGCTTAGGATATAAAACACCCACTATATTCTCAGAAGAGACTGAGCGTATTCAGTTTAAAAATGTATTACCTATAGACAAGGATCTGTTAGAGGCAGAGCGCTCGGCAGGAAGCAATCTTGACATCAATTATAAAACATCGATCACGCCTGAGTTAGATCTCAGTACCAATGTGCTGTTCTTTTACACCAGGATCAATGATCCCATACAACTACAAACTACCAATACTGAGTTTTACACTTTTTCACAGTCTAATGGATATATTGACACTAAAGGAACCGAAGTCAATATCAGACTGGCCTATAATGACTTTAAGCTTTTCATTGGTTATACCTATGCCAATGTGAACGTACACTCAAACAATGACAAGAAACAGGCTCCACTGGTAGCCAAGCATAGGCTCAATAATGTTTTAATGTATGAAAAAGAAGAAAATTTTTGGGTTGGGTTAGAGGCGTATTACTACAGCCCGCAAAGGTTAAGTGATGATGAAACGGGCCAATCTTATTGGATAGTAGGTTTAATGAGCGAAAAAACGATAGGTGAGCATATTTCAGTATTCCTAAACTTTGAGAACTTTCTGGATACACGCCAAACAGCTTTTGACACTATTTACACAGGAAGTATTGATAACCCCTCTTTTAGGGACATTTATGCACCGGTAGATGGTTTTGTTGTAAACGGGGGTATTAAGGTAAAACTTTAATAATAAAGAACATTCTATAAAGCAGTTACTTGATCATTGAACGTCAAATTGAGGCTCTCGGAATGTATTTCTATTCAAAATGATGAAATTTCGAGAGCCAATATAACTTAAAAGTCACTTTGGAAGACTATGTTGTAGGCAGTCTTTATAGTAGTATTTTTTCAACCAAGACTTCATATCCTTCTTTATTAAGATACGTGCAGGTCATTTTGTCCATACAAATTTCCCATTTCTCAAATCCGGTCTCTGCACACATTTTAATGAAAGTAAGAAAGTCTTTTTTTCGGTGTTGCTGAGCCAGTAATTCCGCTTTGAATTCTTCCTTTTTTTGGTTGTCAGCGATTACTAATGACGCATACTTTGCGGGAACAGTTGCTGTATAATCGCTTCCGTCATGTAGTCAATATGCCCGTCTCTTAAATAGATTCATAATGAGTAACACCTAATTCCTTGATCTCTCTGATGTAAGCAGGAAAGTCGGCACCTGATTTTAATTGTTGTGAGCTGCCTGTATTTCATCCCTACAAAAAACTTTTGAACCTTAGGGTGTTGCTTGTATGCTCATGTAGAGCATCAACCTTCACCGAAATAATGGCAGAGGCACCCTTTTTAAATGGGTCTTGTATTGAAATCTATGTCAAATTTGCAGGCCGAATTCGCTAAGGTGTCTAATGGGTGCCTTTGGCATTGGCCTTGCTGGGAAAATTTTGATATTATTACAAACAAAGTTTCATTTTTGTGTAGAAAACCTTATTTTTAATCATTTTCATTAACTCAAATTCAATATGGTAAGACTATTTAAACCAGGAGATTGGGTACAATTGAAAAGTGGTGGCCCAATCATGAAAGTAATTAAATATTGCCATCTGGGTTCTCTGAAAGGCCCTCTACAAGATAGCAATTACTTATTAGAATGTGCATGGTATGATCGACACGGTGTACGTCAGGCTCGCACCTATCACCAGGGTAGTTTGAATAGGGTTTATAAACCTAAATTAACTTATAGTAATCATCCTAAAAGATTTTAAAGGATGGCTTATAGCATATGATAATGTATTATCTTAATATGACAGTTATGACTAAAAAGAGTTTTTTAGATTATTACATGGAAATTTTAGAAAAAGTAAGCTTTAATGATGACTTGTTAACCAAGGAATATAAAAAAGCAAAAAAACTTTTACATACCAATGAGGCTGAGAATCTGGATCATTGGATCAATAATCATCAGGCATTAGCCAAAAAATTACGGCCTTTGGTCAATCAGGTTCAATATAAACGATAAATTTCCTTTATTCTACTTAATCCTTAGGACCTCCTGACTTTATGTTCGGAGGTCTTTTATGTCCTATTGATGCTTAAGTAATTCTCCACATGGATATTTTAAATTTTAATTAATCGAACATTCTTATTCCTAATCGCCTTCTAAATGAAGCGAAAAATAGAATAATTTATAAAGAGTAAGGCAAGGGACCTATTTGATAGACGTATGATTTTGAAGGGTGGAAAAGCGAATTGCTTTTGCTTTACCTGTTTTATTCATCCCTTTTAAAGTTAATTGGAATTATCATTTGAGACTCGATTGGCTTGCCGTCCTTATTCGCTGGTTTAAATGGATAGTTAGTGGCCTTAAAGGCACGAACTGCTTCTTCATCTGCAATATCATTGTATCCTTTTATGACTTCAACTGAAGATACTCTGCCGAGCGTATCAACGGTAACGCTTATAAAAACTTTCCCATTAATTTTTAATGAATTAGGATAATTGACATTCGCCATTAAAGCCTCATAGAATTTTGATATTCCTCCAATGGGCTCAGGATTATAATAGGAGGATGCACCTGAATTATCATCTACCACTTCACCAACGACAATATCTTCCATAATTTCACATGCTTGTTCCACAGAATCTGCCTTTGATATGTGTTGTCCGCACGCGCTTAAAACAAAAGAAGCTCCCACAATGGTAGTTGCAGCGGCAGATTTTACAAAAGTTTTGTTGAGCTGCGAGGATTTAAATATCCCACATACATTTGAATTAGATGCTTTGAGAGTATTCAAAAATTCAGTCTGAGATTTGTTAGTGAAATCCACAACCTGTTTTGAACAGCTGGAGCAATGGTATCCTTTAGATGTTTTCTCCATTGATCCTCTAGTCATAGGACAGCTAAAGCTGAGTTTGATATTTTTGATGTCTGACATGTCCTTTTTTATCTCATAATCCTCAACGTAAGATAAGTCACAGAGCCTGGTAATCATCAATCATGAAAAGCCTATCAAATACTTATAACATCAACTATTCTAATAAATGATTGCTTGAAAAAAAGCATCCAATCTCGTTTAAAAATTATAATCGATAACCTCTCTTAACTCACAATGTACAGACTTTTGGTCGAACCTTGCTAAAACCTTTCTTGCCTTTTCAGGTACATAAACGGCTTCATAATCCTCCCCTACGAAGTTTATGACTGATTCAAGTTTTTCAAACCACATGACGGTGATGAATTCAACTTCGCTGTTCAA
The DNA here is from genome assembly GCF_021389935.1 of Fulvivirga ligni. Taxonomy (NCBI): domain Bacteria; kingdom Pseudomonadati; phylum Bacteroidota; class Cytophagia; order Cytophagales; family Fulvivirgaceae; genus Fulvivirga; species Fulvivirga ligni. The sequence goes on along the minus strand of NZ_CP089979.1, from coordinate 3,321,525 downwards.
TTCTCTCCGAAATAGTTGCATTCTTTTATATCCATGAATCTTTTTGCTCTCGATCTCCGGAAAAATTTCATTCCTTAAAAGATCTTCATAAACGTCTGCATTTGCTTTTGTTGTGTACCCGTGCCAAATTCTTAATATCATATTCTTTGAGTTTATTGATGGCGAATAGCCCTTATCAAGGACACACTTCTTAACTACCTTAATTCTGGATATTAATCTAACCTATTTTACAATAAAGCTCTAGCAAATGCCTCCAGGACCTACCTTTTGACGGCAGTGAAAAGATAATAGATGTTAAGTTGACCTGTTAGGACATAAGCTGGCATTCATTCGAATCATAGCCTATTATACAACAATCATATTGAAATCGGCATCCTAGCAGGGAAGTAATCATCAAATCATGTGAATACCCTAAAAACGCTGGATCGCAATAGACGCAGATCCTTGGATAATTTAATGGCATACAAAACTTACATCTTGCCCCGGTGGCATCCAAATGACGCCTGAAAGCACGGTTGGTGCAATTATATAATTGCTCTTGACAAAATTTTTCCCTTTCATCATCATACGCTCTTCCCTGAGAGTTATTTTCACTTAAAAGCCCTTTAATGGCATTGACAAATATAAGACTGACCGCTTCGTCATCTTGATCAAGAAGGCCAAATCTGGCCACCACCTCAATCCAGAGATCCCATAATTCTTGTTCCGCTTCATACATAGCCGCCACAGAGTCAAAACCCAGAGCATGGGCAAGTTCTAACTGCTCTCGTTCCGTTAATGCATCCTGTTTTTCTAATAGTTGATAAACTGTAACATTATCCGTTACCTGATCTGAATAAGACAACCATAAAGAGATCAATTCAGTGAATTTGGTATCCGATTGCAAATTATTCAGACTTTCAAATTCGTTATCATCCTGATTAGGCTCTTCATTGTTAGAATCTTTACATCCGGTAAAAAGCAAGAGTACCACATAACTATAGGTTACTAGTCTGAGTGGTTGAGTTAGAGATTGAAGTAGTTGGTTCATACTATAAATTGAGATTTTGAACCAAATCTATATTTATAGCATTTCAACAGTGTTTCATCTTATAATTTGAAACGTCAAAGTATATTAAGCACTATACTCACTATCGGCCAAGGGAATTTCATTGATATCATAATAAACCTTTAACCCTCTCTTCCTGGCTATTTCCACATCTTGATCAGCCCCTTTAGATTCACCAGAAATCCTCAGCACCGCATCACATTTCTCTAATAACCGATGTGCTACAGGATATTGAATTTCATTCCATACATCATCACCAGGTTTTTTAGATCCTGCCAAATGGAGTAAAGGCAAAGCCACCCACTCTCCTATCATGGGCACATGCCCCTTCCTAAATATAGGCAGAGCCATAGCTTCCAGATTTTCGAGGTTTTTCTTGATTAAAGCGGGATCATCATTTGTACCACTTGTATAAGGTCCGGCAATTAGTATAAGCATATCTTTTTTTTAACAAAGAATCTTATTCTAAGCTTCTGAAAAAATAAGGTAGATTAAGAAATTGACTAAAGCCGAAATTAATTCTTAGAACCTCTAATGGTGCTAAGAAATTCAGGCGTGACACCCAGATATGAGGCAATTTGCTTCAAAGTGACCATCTTCGCTACTTTTGGATACTTTCTCAAAAAGCTTTCATAGCGACCTTTAGCCGGTAATGAAAGGTTTTGTATCATTCTCTGCTGCTCTCGGCAGTAAGCATTTTGCATGAGTATTCTAAAAAATTTGTTGAATTCCGGCACTTCCTGGTAGAGCAAGTCCAGATTAGCTTTAGAAAGTTTTAATACATGGCTAGGCGCTATAGCTTGTATGTTCATAACAGCAGGTAATTCATTGAGAAAGCATGACATATCCGTGATCCACCAATCTTCTATAGCAAACATGATGGTTGAATCCTTGCCATTAGCATTGAGATAAAATGCCCTGAGCGAACCTTCATTAACAAAATAAATATGATTACAAGCCTCACCTTGCTGAAGTATGAATTCATTTCTCTGAATGATTTCTTCACTCAATAAGCCTTTAAAATGTTGTTTTTCCTTTTCGGCAAGCGTGATATGCTTAGAAATATTAGAAAAAATCTGATCGGTATTCAAGGTGATGGTAACGTTCTATAGTTGCATCTTAAATTAAGGAAATTATAGAATAATTGTGTTTTTACTTTTCAGCAATCGGTGATGATTTTAAATGTTTTGTAACATTTTCCCTGATAAGCCCCTCTCCGTAACCACTCCATTCTTCAAGAATTACTTTTTCAGGAGAAATTAAAACATAGGTTGGGGTGCCATATTGCCAGTACTTGACATATGCGTCATTATAATCACCTTTTCCATCCCATAGATAATTCCAGGTAACTGAATCGCGCTTCACGTGGTTTTCCCATGATTCCCTGTCAAGATCAGTAGAAATGGATATGATTTCCAAATCATCCAGGTAATTGCCATGAAGCTCTTTCAATTCCGGTAAAGATAATTGGCTTCCGAAACAGGCATAGGATGAAAAATGGAGGAGCGTATATTTGTTTTGGATATCTGAAAGTGACAAGGTATCTCCATCTTGATTGATAGCACTGTAGTCATAATATTGGGCACCTACCTCGGGTTTGGGAAATGCACTTTGCAGTTTGACTGCTTTTGCCATTTTAGTTTCTTTGAGTTCATCGTCCAGTTGTGAATAAAGACTACTCAATTCTTGAGCGGAAAATGAAAGTTTATGGTATTTGAAGATATTTAGTGCAGCATACGAATTGAAATTATCCTTTAGCAGTTTCACAATTTCAGTATCCAAAGAATCTGATAAGTCACTCAATTTTTCACTGAGCAGTTGATCATCTGAACCATACCTGGTTTTTAGATTTTTGCTTAACTGCTGCCGGTGATATTCAATTTTATTAAACTTTTCAGCCTCGTCCTGAGACCGTGAGCCTATCATATCAACATTCCAGGGAAAATCACTTTTATCAGCCTTAAAGGTAACATGCTCATTTACCACCAATAAGTAAGAATAAATAAACTCAGGAGATAGACTTAAAAGCATTAACTTCTCAGGTCTTTTTGCAATATGATTGCTTTCAAGCAAGATTTTTCCATTGGTAACATAAGCGCTATCCATGGTAATACCTGCCTCGTCTCTTAAGTAAAATAATGTACTATCTGGAATGTCAGTAAGTGTGGCCTCAAGGGTAAAAACCTCATCGTCAGGCTTTGTTTCACAAGCAAAAACGACTAATAATAAGAGTGAGAAGAGAAAAAGATAATTACACTTCATTATTTTGACCCTGGTATTTGACTAATAAAATTATAACTACAGTAACTAATATAACCACAAAATACAATTTACATTATATTTTATATACAATTTATTATATAAAAATAGTCAAATATTAATTATAAGGCTCACTTTTCATCTAACACCATTGGTACTGCACTTTAATATTCGGCAGGATTGGTTTGTACTACTTGACACAGTGATGAGGTAGATTATATTCCATACGGAGAATGGCGGCACCAGATATCTATTTTCCTCCAAAACTCATATGCTTACCATGTCCCTTTTTGTAAGGCTTAATTACAATCTGAATTTCATAGTTAGAGTATTTTATCCTATCCCCTTTTCATATCTGCCAGACAGAGAAATTTTCTTGTTTTTTATATGTCGGGAATGTATCAGGATACCCTCAGAATTAGCAATCTATGTCGGAAATGTAGTAACAATAGGCGGTTTTGTGGTACATACCAGATGCCATTTTGTGAGAAATTAACATTAAAAAATGTTCAATTTAATCTCAGAAAAACGATGAAATACTTTAAAAGAAAAGCCTGTATCTTCGGTATGTTCATATGGAGTATGACAACCACTTCAATCGCGCAAAATAATCCAGCTACGGAAGACTTGAGTCCATTCTACCAGCACTTCTATCAGATTACATCAAGCGATACAACCCATGCTTTGACCAGATCTAAAGACCGGTCAGATGACAATAGGTTCAATATTTTTGAAGGAACTTATTCAAATAAAAATGACAGGCAGCATTGGCTCATTATGCCATCTTCTCCAGATAGTGAGGAGTTTACTCTTGTTGAAATACACAAAGGACTTGTCGCTGATATATTTACCAATGGCAATTTAGCATCTCGCTTCGAGTTTACCGGAGAAGCAAACCAGACATTCCAATTTACAGAATTGCCTAATGGTAAGGTAAGAATTCAAAGTCCGCTTGACCGTAGTTTGGCCCTAACACGGCTCTCCAATAAAAACGTTATATTCAGTGATCTTAACAGTACTAAACAGCAGGATTTTGCATTGATTCAGAAGGACACATTTCCAAATAACTTTAAAAATATATTCCACAGATTAATGTAGCCATACCTCAGCCTCCCGCACCTACAAGCCTTGAGGCAGAAGATCAATGTATTATATGCAATGAACAGGTAGTAGGTGAAACCATACTCCCATTTTTCGTAGTTAGAGATCCCGGTCTTAAGACCGTTGAGGATCAACTGAACATCAGTCCATACTACAAAGTAGTACGTAGCCAATATTGGAGGATGGTGGGGGGCCAACCTCAGCGTGTGGATCCGGGACTTGACATTAGCTATACGCTCGAACAGACATATGGCATTGAGACTTTTCAGCTCGAGGAACTCTCATCATCCTTATCCATTGGATTCACCGCGGAAAATGAGGTGTCTTTTGAGGGAGGAATTGGACAAGGAAATATAGGTGCTCGTGTTTCTCAAATTTTCAGTAAAGACTTTAATTTAAGTCGTAAACAGGTAAATAGTGTGACCGAGACTAATTTAATCACTGTTACGATTACTCGGTCAACTAATGTGGACATACCTTCTGTTTTAGCAGAATATCAACTAGTGGATCATTACCAATTGGTTAGTATGGACAATAAAATATTATCCGAATGGGAAGTGGGAGGTGAAACGCAATTCAATAGTGTCGTGGGTTTCCCTGCACAAAGCGCAGCGAGGGTATCAAGCAGCCCACTTATCATCTCTTCAACCAACAATCCCCTGATGGATAAGGCACTAACTGTGGAAATAACATCGAAAAATCCGTTTACCAGTCAACTGGAGCTGGAGGTAAATGCTCCCGTTTCCGCTCAAATAGAAGCAACTTTATACGACACATACGGAGATAAAAAGCAGCAGGTGAGCGAATTCCTATCAAATGAGGGGAAAACTAAGTTTTCTATCAAAGGAGATGGTCTTCCTAAAGGCATATATATCTTAAAGACATCTTTCATAGATAAAGATGGAGAATTACATCAAGACATTAAACGAGTAATAAAGGAATAATATTTACAAATAGAGTTTCATTTATCGCACAAAATCCTACCACTGAAAAATGCTTAATGTCTGGTGTGGTGTTCTGTAGCCTCATCCAGAGAGGTAAAAGGCTAGAAGCACAAATGTAATGTTGGCAGGATGGGTAAATTGGTGATAGGGTGGCGCTAAAGTATCATACAGGCAGATCGCCTGTCTGATACTTAAATCTCCCATGATGAAGGCTCATGCTGAATTGTCAATTATTATGACTTATCCCCTTTAGCTAACGTGCGCCTGTAAACATCACACCTATCCTTTCATCAAAGTTCTTACTTCTCGGTATCATAGGATATACCCATGTATTTCAAATAGTCTTCTAAGGGTTCTAGCCCCATCTCTTCTCTTCTTTGGTTAACAGTTTCAGGCGATTCTAATTCATACAACTCACCATTCTTAATTTGACTGCCATATATCTGTGGTTTACCCTCCTCCATCAGCATTCTATCCTTCATAAGTGCATATTGCTGCTTACTCAAATCCCCATTTTTCACAGCCTTTTCAATAAGTGGGAAATATTTTATTCTGTATTTATTCTCCGTATTATGTTGCAACCCTAACCAGATAGCATTCATTTGTTCCTGCGTTACTTCATTCAAAGTTGGCATCCCGCATTTTTCAAGAATGCTTATCACTAATTCCTGATTTCTGTGGTCTTCCTTGGCATACTTAATTAAATTATTCTCTTTCCTAATTTTTTGGTCACTGAGATAGATCTCACTTAATATTTCACTCCTCTTATTGCAGTCCACTTCTACATAGTCTACTGAACCCACGTACGCAAATTTGTCTCTATTTATAAATAAGAATACAGACACTGCTAATATTAGAGCTATAAAAATGGTTAAGAACACTTTAGTTTTTTTCATGTCTTTTTGTCTTGATAAATTATAGTGATAATCAATATTTTGAATGATCACATTTTATTCAAGTTACAATTTATATATTTTACCATTAAAATTACATCATCTGACTCCAGCATTTTCATCAAGCAATAGAACTGGGGAAATCATATATATATGAATGCCATGCAACGATAAATGATTGAGGTATATACCCGGATTCTTTCCTATAAAATCATTAAGCAGATTGAGTGGGCTACAAATTTGATTACTCGGATTCTACAATCAACTTTTCCACCAGTACAGTATTTTGTTTTTGAAATCTCAAAAAATACGTCCCATGAGGTAAATCCATTACGTCAACCTTCATTTTAATATTAGTACATTTTAGATAAGCACCGGTTTGATTACCCAACATGTCATAAATATGAATTTCTCCACCGACTAAATCATCAGGGATTTCAATATTTAAAATGGTTTCAACCGGATTCGGATATATAGCGATATCTTGTTTCTCGGTATTCAAATAATTTACTGAGGTTATTACTGGAGTTTTTCTTTTCAATATCCACGGATCACAGTCGAATACATCTGTAGTATCAGCTAGCAAATGGTTGCCATAAATGGCTACAAAAGAAATATCTCCCCATTCGGTTAAGGTAGGCTCTCCTACGCCATAAATAAAACCATCTGTTCCTATCAGATCAGCTGGTTCTATAACCAATTCCTTAGCACCCCAGCTATCCCAATCGCCTGGTATCATTTGTCTTGACTTATAAATGCTATGTAAGCCACCCGCATTATTTGCACAGAAATACATCCACCAATGCACATTTCTTGAAAACATCAGATCAACACCATTACCTTCACCTAAATCACTAGTGAAGATAAATACATCAAAAGTATCGGAATTGAGCAAAACCCCACATGCACCTCCATCAAAGGTATAGGAATGGATTAAATTGGTTGGTTGCCAGTGAGTAAAGGGCACTGAAGTATCAGTTCTATTACTCATAATGATATCACTATGAATATAATTGCCACAACCATATGGGTTGGTTACTGTATCTATACCTAATAGTGGACCTCTATAATAGGGATCAAAATCTATACATGGATCAAAATCTCCCACCCATGAAAAAAGATCAATGGGCAAATAAGTGCTAAACATATGTTTACCATCTCGCGTCATGTATAGTCCATCTTCCCATCCCCCTACATTTACCGGCTGTATTTCCGGAGCGTAATAGTTGGTGTCATATACATTAAATAACGCATTTGATTTAATTGCTGGCCAGTTGGGTTGAGCAAGCAACACTGAGCTAACAAAAAGAAAGAACAATGTAAATAGAGTATTAATGTATAATTTATTTTTACTGTTCATAATTCTTTTTTTACTAATATCCTCGGTATAAGGGACATAACTCCCCCCTATTTCTTATACAGCGTCAATCTAACTAATTTAGTATTAAAAATGAATATCGGGCTCTATCAACAGAGCACTAACTTATTGACTATCAGTATACTTTTCAGTAAAACATTAATCTATTCTACGATCGCTAAGGATAGGAATGAATGCTTGATTGATTTCTTAATGAGTTAGTAGTCGCAGACTACTAACATTGAAAACACCCTCACCACTTATACATCTAACACCTCGGGCATGTGTTTTTTTAGCAGGTTTATAAAGTTGTAAGTTGTTAAGGGCTTGTTTAGATAATCTCTGATGGATTCTATGCTATTGGCTTTGTTTTGATCGTCCTGGTTAATCGAGGTGGTTAGCATTACCACAACTATTGTTTCGAGGTTCAGCTGCTCATATTCCTCTAAAAAGTCCCAGCCGTTCATTCCGGGCATGTTAATATCTAATAATATCAGTTGTGGTGTATTATCAGGCTTGTCTAGGTTGTTCTTAAGATAGTCTAAAGCCTTTTCCGCTGAACGATAAGTAATGATTTTCTCCACCTTACCCGTTTCTTCTATTTCCATCTCGTGTAGCTCATTATCATATGCATTGTCATCAATGAGCATTATACAGTTAAGTTTTCTTTTCATGACCCTATATGCTTAGCTATTGTAAAATAAAAATTACTTCCTTTACCGAATTCCGTTTCTACCCAGATTTTCCCACCATGTACTTCAACTATTTTTCGGCTATTGGCCAGTCCTATTCCATATCCGGAATACTCTTCCTCCAGGAGTAGCTTTTGAAATATATTGAATATTCGATTTATATTCTTAGATGCCATGCCTATTCCGTTATCAGATACCACAAATTGATGATAGCCTTCCAACTCTTTATAACCTATCTGGATTTTAGGCGCTATAGACGCCTTACGAAACTTGATAGCATTGACCAGGAGGTTTTGAAAAAGTTGCCGCATTTCCGTAGCGTTGGCAGTTATTTTAGGCAAATCATCCACCTCAATGGTAGCATCGGTTGACTCAATCGACAGGTACAAATCATTAATAACGGCCTCTACTACCTCTTGAGCATTCACTTCAACCATAGCTTTATTAAGGCCTAATCTCGAAAACTCCAATAAGGCAGTGATAAGTACCTTCATCCTATCAGCTGACTTATTGATAACTTGAAGATATTTTATGACCTTTTCACTTACGCTGTCGTCAACATTTTTAAGAATGACTCCGATGTAACTGGTAATGGTCCGCAACGGTTCCTGTAGATCATGAGATGCGATATAAGCAAAATTACTAAGTCGGCCATTTAACTCTTCTAATCTCTCCTGCTTAACTGCCAACTCTGCTAATAATCTGTGCTCTTCTTTTTTGTGATGAGTGATATCATTAAAAACCGCCAAATTGTATTTCTTACCATCCATTTCAAGTAAGGAGGCATTCACAATGATATTTAAAATTTTACCAGTTTTAGTTCTATGTAGTGCTTCAAAAATAGCATAACCATTGGTCTGAATTTGACTCACAATACTCTGGATTTCTTCAGGCGAATTTCGGGTCACATCAATTTGACTCATATTCATTTTAGCATATTCTTCTGCTGTATAGTCTGTTTGCTTATGGGCGGCCTCATTGAAATCTACCACGCAACCATTTTCGTCAGTAACTACAATAGGAATATGAGCGTTATGAAAAATTTTAGGATAACGCTCCTTTAGTTTCAATTTCAGCTTTTGGGCATCTTTTCTATCCATTGATAAGCACTTCTTTGCCAATATATCTCACCCTGAGACAACGCCTTTCAGGCCTAGCCGCAATAATTTCATTTATTTAAATTATCTAATTCAGTCTAACCATTTTCATGAAAATCTCATAGTGAATGCGTTTTGGCTTTTACTAATTAGAAGCACTTAAAATTTCAATGGCGCTAACGGGAGAAGTCTAAATAATGCGCTGGGGATATGTAAAGGAGATAAAGGATAAAATTCAACTACTGATCAATGCTACCATCAAGATTTAGATGAACCGGTTATGTTTATTAAGTTCTTGTTTAGCTAACTAATGATCCGAAAATGTCTTAATTTCTATTGAATAAGATTTAACTCGTTCATTTAATCTTACTACTCTTTCTTTAAATTGATGCTCAACAAAAAGGAATAAATCGACAGGAACACCTTGAGGTCCGTAATTTATTTCCGTAATGAATATGCCATTTTCAAGCTTAATGTACGAGCATTTGTCATCATCCACTTCGCCATCAAAATAACAAAAGAAAAAATCCTCTATCTTATTACCCAGGATCCTATCTTCAACTTCATTGGTTAATCTATCCTGTTCATCAAAATCAGGATAAAAGTATGAATTATTGATACCTTCATAGTCTGAAATTACATCGCCATCATACTTTGGAAATTGAATTATATTTCCATCATTAAGCTTAAGATATGAATGAAACTCTTGCATGCCATATTCATTTGATGAAACGTACTTATACCTTATATCAACAAGTGATTTTCCAATAACGTCGCTTAAAGTTACCTTCATTTGATACTAGCTATTCTTTTAAACCTCAATCTAAAGAGTTTCCCATAATAATGTAGAAAGACTTAACAATAAGTGTTGTAAGCCTATTTATTTTAATTGTCAGCAACTTATTGATCAACCGTCATTTTAGCTTTAAGTTGAGTGGCTATGGGATTTTTCAGGAACCGAAAATCTTCAGTTACGATACATGAATCTAGCAATTTGTCTGAACTCATCAACTCCTGAAGTTCCTCACTGGTCACTTCCCACTTGCTAATTTTATCCGAAATATAACTGCTCCGACCATAATTTTGGATCAGCTCCGAAATCGAAGGGTTAGATTTTTGGCTATGGTTTATGTAGTTGACCAAATACAGCTTTTTGATATATCCATCTTTAATTCCAATTTGATGATTAGTCCAAAGATGATCCATCTCGGTAATGGCAAGGGAGGAAGAGAAAAGTCCTCTCATCAGTTTTTTTTCTCCATGAAACCTATTACTTGGAAATTTATGAATGTAGCCATATTCAAAAGAAAATGTTTTTAACAGTTCTTCAGCAAGAGTTTGCATTTCATCAATGGTAATTAGACTTTGATCTATCTGGAAGGAAATTTCTATAGCCGAGTAATCTGGTCTTTTGGCATTTTTTAGATAGTTAAGTAAGGGGTTGCTCACCATAAAACATGTATTCGTCTCTTTTGAGCTAAAACCTACGTAGCAATATACTACTTCTTCATATTTTTGAAACAGAGATTTAAATCCCTTAATGGTCTTATACCCTTTACTAGAATAATTTAAACTGAAATGATTTGCTTTTTTTTCAGTCAATTTCTCCATTAATTCCACAGCTTGGAGAACGAGATCTAAACTATCAAACTCGGATGCAGATCGCTGATCAGTTATTTTTTGTAACGCTAGAAAATAGTGCTGGCGCTGTGTTCTACTAAATATACCCATTGAAAACTTTTCTATTCTTTACTCATAAGAGACACCCACAGACTGAACTCACCAAAACCCTGAAACATAATCTCTTGTGAATTTATTTCAGTCGATTCTTCAAGTCCATTCGTTCATGTAGAATTCTAGTTATCTCAATAAGTTCAGCCGAAATTATACGAAAAAATACAATATGTCGATTCACCTTAATTCCAAATAAATCACTCCTTATTCCCTCGTAATTTCTTCCTTGTAGCTGGTTCGCTGCAATGGATTCAAAGGTGCTAGTGAGTTGTTCATAATAGTAATCCGCCTGCCGTTCAGACCATCGATCATATGTGTAGTTCCAAATGTCTGACAAATCCTGAACTGCAAGGTTAGTTAACCGATACTTACTCATTAGTTCTTGATGCCTTCAGCTGCTGCAAATGGTTTGAAGGTTCAAAATCTTCTGCAATTCCACTGTCGACTCCGTCTTGAATGGCCTTTTTTAGCGAAAGAACTTTGCTCTCCTCTTCTTCCAAGAGTCTTAATCCAGCTCGAACAACTTCGCTTGCATTCTTGAATCGACCTTCTGAAATGCTATGTTTTACAAAATTATCGAAATAGTCCCCTAGTGAAATAGATGTGTTCTTGCTCATATCTTAAAAGTACCAAATATTGGTATATATTACAAAAAACTTGCTTCTGAGGAGCCAGCCGTCAACCATTACTCTTCTTTTTTAAATTTAAGTTTAGCGGCTGTTTTGCATTGAATAATAGAACCACAGGTAATCACACCACCATGCCGAGCATAGCGGTAACTGAGGTGCTAAATCGCAAAGCATCTCTATACGAACCATACATGCACTAAGCACTTATCTTCTTTTAATGCAATTTGACATATTCTGATCAAATCAGAAATGGGTTGTTCAGCCATTGATGAATCTCCAATATGCTCATCTGGGTATTCTTCTGACAGCTTCTTATACCATCTAGAAGCATACATAGCCGCATCCTTTTCTGAACTTTTTGCTATTAGATTTTTCACCACCTCTTTCACATAAAAAGCGCCTCGATCATTCTCATCAAAATAACAATCCTCAGTATCCAGGTTTTCTCGTAATCCAAATGATTCATCAGATAAATGACTTGAAATAATATTAATAAGAAAATTTAAATCCTTTGGAGATAAGTGCAAGCTAAAGTCAGCAAAATCCCTTTGGTCCTCCAATTCTTCAAGTATATCAAAATCCTCATCTGCAACAGCATTAACTATATCATCTTTGTCACCAATAAAAAACTTTAGTTTTAGACCCATAATTACGAAGGAAAAAGTGTTTATTGTTCTGTGATGTTCTTTAAATCAAACTAAAAATTCGCGATTTGAGGCTTTATAATGAGCTTTCCTGACTTGCCAATCCCGATTTCTGTTATTATTTCTTCTTTAACTGACATAATCCCAGAATTTTAGCATTTCAGAAGAATTATAGCTCTCTATTAGAATTTTAAAACCTTCAGACAGATTCATTTCTAATATTTCATTTCCCAAATCAGGTCTAAACGCCCAAATCCACGACAGAATTTCTTCTCTTTGTGGAGGTTCATAATCTGGACAAAACTCAATGTAATTCTCACAAACTCCTATTGTGTTTGAATAAAGAACGCTAACTGCAGATTGTCTTTCGTCAAATTTATCAAAGTCAACAATTTCACTCCATGGAACCTCTGTTGGAACAGTTTCAAGTATTTTTTCTAATTCACTTTTCATCTTAATTAAGTAGAATGTCACATAGCGAATGAGCACTGGCGTTTGATGAGCATTACCAGCTCTTATCAGCTTGCCCATTCGTGCAAGAGTGAGATTATTGGGCTGATTTCAATTCGTATTTGAGTTGGTTTGAGAGCATAAAATCCTTTTCAACATACCAAGTCACCAAATCCTTAAATGTCATGTCATTCACCTTTCTTTCCAGCTTTTCAAATCGCGATAGACTAAGTTTTATCTTATTCAACGTTAGCCATTCGATAAGCTTTAGAGGAAGCCAAATTAACAGCTTTAATATATTAATTAATATAGTAGTTGAGGCAAGATGTTCTACTTCTGAATGAAAGTATTTTTCGTATTCAATGCCATTATGTTGAAGTTCATACCTATTTACGAACTCTTCCAATAGAAACAAGTTATCATCACCCCACAACCCTAAGTCCTCTGCAATGGTATTATTAAGTGATGTTATTCGTACACCCGAAGTTTTCTCAAGAAACATTTTAACAGTTGCATATGCATGCCGAAGTTTCGCGTACTCAACTCTTTTTATTTTCATATGCTCTAATTAGAGTTCTAAACACCTTGGTGTAAAGACGTAAACATTCCATTGAGCCAATCTAACTATTTCAAATTAAAACTCATAGTGAATAACTGACACCATTTGATGAGACTTGTAAAGTCCGATGAGAATAGCTTGCCTGGTACGTGCGAGTTTGCTCTAAGCCAGCCGGCAACCATTACTCTTCTTTAAATTCCAGTTTAGCGGCTGTTATCTTTTTCCTCCAAAACTCAATTCCTTTTTCGAGTTGGATACACTTTTTAATCATCCCCTACCCACCGAACATGGCGGCAACGTGGCCTTTTTCATTCATTTAATATCCTCAAAAGTCAATTCATTAGTTTGCTTATCAATCGAAATACGTCTAAAAGTAGGTGCATATCCTTCTTGTCCGCTCGGTTCACGATACTCTCTAACAAAAGCATTTTTTGTCTCATAGTTTTGAGTCACTTTAGGTCCAAAATAGCCGTTGTCTGATGAGTAGAGTAAATGGTCAATCGAACTATCGTCAGACTGAAAATTGTCGGTATTTTTAATGGTAATGATTGCCTTTTGTTTGTCGCTATCTGAAATGCTTAAAGTAAATGTGTGATAGTAGTCTTGCAAAGCAGACGCTGACTCATTGTGTATCAGGTCAAAGTCATCTCTCAACTCAATTCCTTGTTCGCTTACAAGTTTGTATGCACTGCTTTTTGTGAATAGTTGATCCTCAAAAACTATTAAAAGTGCTTTTGTCAGTATAAGGATGCCATATATAATGGTCAAATACTTAGCCGCCTTTGGGTAACCAATTCGCTTTGTAACGAAATAAAGCAATAGTCCAATTCCGATGGGTATGCCACCTAAAACGAGTATCAAAAGTCCTATGAATAAAAACCCTTCCATTTAATTTTTTCAAGTGTGCTAGTATGAGACGCGTTAGGCCGGTGGAATTGCCTCGAATACTAATTCGATGTTAAACCATAGCGCCATGATAGCAAGCTGTTTAGTTATCCCTTGTAGGTGTTGAAAATTATGGAATAGCCAAACTCTATTACCTCGTCAAAGTATGCTTGATAGTCATCCGGTAAATCTTCTTTTTCGTCGAATATATAATACTCATCCTCTAATTCGATAAACTCCCAGCCACTCTGTTGAGTATAGAATGTTGCTAAGTTAATCGCTCCATCATAGTCCTTATAGTCAATCAATATTGAAGCATAGGCACCAGTCACTTTGCCGTGAAATTCATGATTGTTAATTGATGGCCTGCAATGTAAAACTATGTGATACATTTATTTTTTTTATTGTTAGTAAATCGTGACGTCCAGATGAAGTATTGGCTTAATAGCTTACAACGTTCGCATATAAAGCGTACCGACAGGCCAAATTAACAATTAATCTTCAAACTCTGCCATCATGAATTATATACACAGTTAGGCATTGTTTCATATCTGCAGCTTCACCCAGTCACTCTTCTTTATTTCCGTGTCACTCTGCCCAGCAGACACGTCCCACTGAATAAATAGATTGTCGTTCACTAATCTAAGTGAGTCAATACAATAGCCTAGAAAGGCTGACTCACAGGTCACCTCAGATTTGACTTCTTGTTTTTCTCCAGTTACCCAGTTCTCAATTGTCAATCTATCATAGTCCTCACCATCGAGATAAACGATAAGATTTTTACTCAACTCTTTTTCAAGGTCATACATCCTTTCAACCACCGAGTCAGCTGAGTTTATTGGTAAAATGATTGTCCCCCAGCAAGGAGATCCACAACTGTAGCCTAGTCCAATGTATCTCGATGTTGACCATCGAATAGTCGGAATCCATGATGGTGCGGCGTCGCAGTCAAAATCATGGCCCAAGGTTCGCTTGAAGTCTCTATTTCCCCATTCAATTCTTATCCTCCCATTTTCCTTGATATATTTCACAAAGTCACCGGTGAGTAGTGTTGAGTCTGCCTCATCAAGCCAAGAATTGCAATTGTCCCGTTTCACTGCGTTGTCAACTGTATCTGTTGTTTGTGACTTTAACAGTAGTGAATCTGATAGCTCAGTCAGTCTCCCCTGTTTCTGACCACAAGAGAATATTAGAAATGCCAATCCAATTAGTGTACGAGTCATCATTTATGAAATTGTGCCTAACATCCGTATAAAGAGACGAATTCTCATACTTCTTTTATGCGCTAATCTAATGTTAAACAATAATATCTTAAAACGATCGATTATTCGAACCTCTGTAAATAGATCGTTTTATCGAATATTCAGTTTAATATATCCTTAAAGGAGAAAGATTCGATAGACCTGTTGTCTATTTATATAATATCAAACTAATTATGATAATCTAGTGACATTCATATTCGAAACCTGCATGGTCTGAATACATATATTTATTTTTCGTCGTATCAATAACCGAAATATTCATTATAGATTGCAATTGCTCACATTTCTCCGTGTCAAATTTTAATATATAGAACCCAATCTTATCTATTTCAAAAATAATATTTTTTCTAACGTCATCTTTGACTTGTATTTCTAGAGCTTCTTTTTGATCGGCATTTAGTTGCCTAATAAGCCATGAATCTTCATTACTCAAATAATATAATCTTTTACTAAAAATTGGAGAATGACATGTGTAGCACATTTTATAATCATCAGTTTTATAGATTTCACTAATTATGTTAATCCCATTTATTGTATTTTGAACATTGTGGTTTTCATCATCCATCTTCAAAATCGCATTCAAAGTATTCATTTCATATTCAAATTTTGGATCGATGGTAGTTAAATTTCCATCTCTATAATTATATTTAGATATAAGCTCTCTAAACATTAAAAATGGAACAAAAAAATACTTATCTTTTTTCTTAACAATAGCAGCATTTAACCCTATAAAATCAACATTTAAATATTTAATATAATATCCAGAGGTAAAATTGTCATAATACTCGCCATTAAAATCATATCTCTTTATAAATTCTTTAAAATAACATAGTTCTTTTTTTGTTATCGATTTTTCCAAATCAGAGGTATGCGAACTGATTATATTCTTAATTTTTAATTCTTGATCTTTTGTGATTAGATATTCTGGGGATGATTCGTTGATGCAGGAGAGAAACAAAAAAACAACAGTTATTAGTACAATATCCTTCATTTTCATCCTTTTTTTTGAAACATTTTGTCTGACTGAAAGTATCAATTAACACTTTCTATTTTGAAGTTTTTTTAGAGTCCACTAACTCTCCTTTATTGTAGGTATTAATAACCATATATCCTTGGTTTTTCCAATATTCATGCCATTCACCATCTCTTTTACCATCCTTCATCTGTCCTTCCAGTAGTTTTGTTCCCGTACTATCCCATAAGATATAAGAACCGTTTTCTAGGCCATTTTCATAATAATAGGCTATTTTAATTTTACCATTCTCATGCCATTCAGTTGCCTCTCCTGTTGGCTGTCCTTTATAATATTCCACCTGAAAATATTTCTTCCCTGAAGGATAATAGCGTACATATTTTCCATGATTTTTACCGTTCTGAGATTGACTCAATTCTAGTAAATTACCTTCATCATCCCATTCCCTAAATTCTCCATTATCAGTTCCATTTTTAAATACAGATTCAAATTTTTTCTGACCGTTTGGGTGCTTAGAGACCACCACCCCATTGTAAGGTTTGCCCCGATAATACCCCTCTCCATCCTTAAAAGATAGCTGTTCATAATCTAACACCTCAGATCCTTGTTTCTTTACACCGTTAGAGCAATTCACAAGTATAAATAACAATAATCCGTACTTCAATATTTTATTCATATCTATCTAGTTCAACCTGCAAAAAAAATGAGGATAACTAAGGGTAATATATTTTTAATATTCGTATTTATATACCACAAGGC
Source organism: Fulvivirga ligni (assembly GCF_021389935.1). Classification (NCBI taxonomy): domain Bacteria; kingdom Pseudomonadati; phylum Bacteroidota; class Cytophagia; order Cytophagales; family Fulvivirgaceae; genus Fulvivirga; species Fulvivirga ligni. The sequence goes on along the minus strand of NZ_CP089979.1, from coordinate 3,304,239 downwards.
ATAGAGCCTGGTATTGATTCGTAATAATATTCATTCATAAGTACTTTAACCAATCTCCAATAAAATAATCAATCCCCTAACCACAAAAAAAAGGGGGCCAAAACCCCCTCTCCTTTCATTCTAAAATCACTTCCCAACCTCAGGTATAAACCGTAGTGTATAACTAAGGTTGCCGCCTTGGTTATTGCCTGGGTATGGCACTTCGTAATGTGGCAGGCAAGAGTCAGAAAAGCAGCTATTGTTTCCGATGCCGCGCTGCCAGTAGTCGAAATGGGCAAAGACTTTGTCATACCTTTTTAGGTCTGACCAGTGTAGGCGCTCATACTGAATGTGTTGGTTCCAGGTCATCTCGTCATAATGGCTGAGGGAGAAGGCTACCATTCCCTCTGTTTCGATGCGGAGATTTACATGGTTTGCACTATTCTTTAGGATCAGCTCGCGCAGGTCCTGGTGGTTTCCATATGATTGTGGGTGCACGTATTCCTCTACCATATCGTCTACCGTGGTTTCATAGCGTCCCAGGTATGAACCCGTCTGGCGGTCTCTGTAGTTAGACCATGGGCCTTTGGCGTAGTATTCAATACCTTCAAAACCATCGGCAAACTGCATGCCCAGCCCCAGGCGACGAAGACCTCTGCGCTGTGGGTCGAACTTCACCGTCATATCAAGGGCTCCATTCGGGTAGACGGTATAATCTACGGTATAGTTTGCTTTCCAGCCGCTGGCAGACATAGAAATGGTGGCGTTATCCCCTTGCTCCTTCAGCTTGGCAGTAATGCTGTGTTCTTTAATGCCTGTAGCATCATAATCATATTGGCGATCACCATCGTCACCATTGTTGGCCTCATACTGCTTGCCTTCGGTATCATTATCTATTCTGCGAAAATCATTGTATTCAGGTCCTTGTGCTATGAGCTCCTGGCCATTGAAGATGTAGCTTTTCAGGGCACCGTTTTCATCAAATTCCACGGAGAAATTCTCTCCTGTTACCTTATTGTTCTTAACGGAAAGTTTTCCTTTGGCCATAATCGGTGATAGCTCTTTTTTACGCGCTTTTATAACAAACTGCTCATCTGCCAGACGATAGTTCGCCTTGGCCCAGGTAGTAGATGTTTTTAGGCACAGCCCTACGGTTACGGTATATTCAGAGTTGGCATTCTTTAAGGTTTTAAAAGGCACTTGAATGGTGCGTGATTCGCCTGATGGCACATCCACCTCCTGCACTTTTCCTTCTTCAATGATTCGACCATTTTCTCGTACTGTGTAGGTGAGGTAAAACATATCCGAAAGGTTATTGAACGGATACTTATTCTTTATGCTTACCTGCTGATTATCACTCGTTAAACCAGAAAAATCAACATACTGATACACTTTTTTGATCTCTGTGAGCTTAGCCGTCCACTGCCTGTCGGGAGAAACTATACCGTTATTAAGGAAGTTTCCCTGGAAGGCATGGTCATTATATCGGCCCGGGTGGTTGATGACGTAATCATCAAAGTCATAGCCAGATACCCAGGCATGAAAACCCTGATCATCGACTAAATTTCCATCTTTTATATTTTCAGGATTGTAAATGGATTGATCAACCCAATCCCACACGCAAGCGCCAATGATACCGCTACTATTTTCAATCACCTGCCAATAATCCGTAAGGTTACCCACGGCCTGCCCCATGGCATGTGCATACTCACAGATGAAGAATGGTTTCCCATCTTTTCCGTGCTGCAGTCGCCTGGCGCCATCCACGCTGGTGTACATTTCAGAATGCATATCAGAGCTGCTTTCATTTCCATGGCAATGGATAAACCGGTCATCCAGTTTTTTCACCTCTTTATAGGCTTCGTTCAGGTTGTTTCCACTGCCATTTTCATTTCCTAGAGACCAAAAGATAACGCTTGAATGGTTTCGGTCACGCAGCACCATTCTCACATTACGATCAACAAAGGCATCTCTCCAATCCGGATTTCGGGTAAGGCTGTTATTGCCATGGCATTCCAGATCCGCTTCATCCATCACATAAAGACCGTAAGCATCAAACATAGCATTCATCTTCGCCTGACGCGGATAATGACTGGTACGAACGGTATTGATATTGGCCTGCTTCATCAGGGTAATGTCTTTGAGCATGGTTTCCACATCTACATACTTGCCATAGAGCGGGTGCGTGTCATGTATGTTTGTACCCTTAAAGAAAATGCGCTTACCATTGATGGTAACATAATGATTATCACCCTGATCTACCATTTGGATATTTCTAAATCCATATTTACTGGAGAACACCATTTCCTCTTTTCCTTTGTTAAGCTGGCTGATCACCACCGTGTAGAGATAAGGGCTTTCGGTGTGCCATGGCGTAAGCCCTGTCAATGCCTCGGTAGTAAGGTTCAAGGTTTGAGACGCGTCTTTAATTTTGACTTTCGCTTCTTTGGTTGCCACCAGTTTTCCTTCAGCGTCAAGCAAATCCAACTTATAGGTTTTAGTGCCTTTTTCACCGCCACGATTGTCAATGGCCAAGGATACATTGAGCTTACCTTCGGTAGCATTGGCATTCTGGTCTTCCACCGTAATGTAGTGGTCACGAACAAAGGTTTTTGGCGTAGCTACCAGATAAACATCTCTGTGTATACCGCTCATGCGCCAGTGATCCTGGCCTTCCAGATACGAGCCATCACTCCATCGGTACACGCGCACTGACAGTTGATTAGCGCCTGGCTTGGCATATTTTGTAATATCAAATTCTGCATCGTTATTAGATCCCTGAGAGTAGCCCACAAACTGACCATTCACCCATACCACAGCCGCACTATAAACCCCATCAAAATGGATGAATACTTCTTTATCTTTCCAGCTTTGAGGAAGATCAAAATCACGGCGATAAAAGCCGGTAGCATTATGATCTACCACGCCATGTTCTTCATATCCTTCGCGGGCATAGGGTGGTTCATTTTTAAAAGGATAACCGGTGTTATTGTAGGTCGGGTCATTATAACGCGCGTCCATTTCCCAACTCATCGGCACCCTGATGTTATCCCAGTTGCTGTCGTCATAGTTGGCCGCCTGAAACTCGCTGGGGCCAGGTCCTTCCTTGGTGCCCTTCACCCACTTAAACTTCCAGCTGCCATTCAAGTCTATGGTTGTCGACTGCTTAGGCGTTACCCACGGTTGCTGGTAATATGCATCGGCCTTCATAGCGTTAGTAGATGCATAGGGAATAAAGGTAGCATGGCCGGCCTCCTTGTTGACAGCAAAAACATGCTCATCTGCAATCCAGCTGATGTCAAAGGCACTGGCCTCTTTAGTTTTGCTATTCACGTCAGCTCCATCCTGTGCTTTTATGGTATGGCACAGAAACAATGAGAGCACCGTAAGCAATAGCGTATTGACTTTATTGATCATTTCAGTTGATTAATTTTTAATTGTAATTAGACTTATTTCGTATTGACTACCAGCTCCTTACCTTCCTGCAGCTGCTGATGGGTGATGAAGTATCCATCCAGAGTATCATCGCCATAGGTAATACTTGTAATCTTCTCCCCCTCTCCTTCTTTCACGATGGTAAAAGGCTTGCCCTGCAAGTTGAAAGTCACCTTATCGAATAGCGGTACGGTAACAAGGTATTCAGGATCTGCAGGTGAATAGGTATAAAGGCCAATGGAATTGAACACATACCAGGCTGACATTTCTCCGGCATCATCCATTCCGGAATAGGCCAGCTTATCAGCGCCCATATCGTAGAAGTGGTTCATGATGCTATCCAGCATTACCTGAGCTTTTTCCTGCTTATCTATGAAGTAGTAGGTGTAGGGAATGCTGTGTCCGGGTTGGTTGCCATGGCAGTAATTTCCTATAAAACCGGTCATGTTGTGCACCTCATAGCCTCTCCATGGCTCAGAGAAAAGAGAATCCAGCTTATCTTCCACTGCCTGCTTACTTGGGTAGAGCTCAATCATGCCCTCAGGATCATGTGGCGCAAAGAACAGCGCATTCCAGGCGTTAGCTTCCCTGTACATGTATTGGAAATAAGGGTAGTAAGGATCAAAGTCTTCAATCCAGCTGCCATCCTCTATGCGGCCTCGCCAAAAACCGGTGCTTGGGTCAAACACCTTCTTGTAATTATCAGAGCGCTCCATCAATGTTTGGTAGTGTTCTTCATCACCCAACGCTTTGGCTATTAAGGCAATAGCATAATCATCATAAGCATATTCCACTGTTTTAGTAACAGCGCCCTTGTATTCATCCCAGGTAGGCACATTTACGGTGTCTTTTTCAGCGATCCAGCCTCTTTCCAGGTATTCATCCAGGTAGCGTCTGCCGCCTCTGCCGGGAACAAAAGCATTATTCAACAGCAACTTATAAGCCCTGTTGAGATCGAAATCCTTAAGACCTCTCAAATAACTACCCGCTACAAAGGTGGATGCATGGTCGCCATGAAAGAATGTGGGCATATATCCTCCTGTTTTCTCTCCCTTGTCAATAATGGATTTGAGCACGTCCGTGGCCACATCAGGCGAAAGCATACCCAGCAATATCAATTTATTGCGGTAATCATCCCAAAAAGAAGGATCAGTGTATTTGTTAAAGCCTTTGTTTACTACTTCACCGCGTTCATCAGTATACTCATGGTTTACATCGCTACGCAGAGCAGGCCACAAAAATGATCGATACAAGCAGGAATAAAACAAGCCTTTTTCTCTTTCAGTACCACCTTCTACATTGATTTTGCTCAACAGATTTTGCCAGGTAGAATCGGCCTCACTTTGCACCTGAGCGAAAGATTTCTGCTCCATTTCTGCCTCCAGATTCATCTTAGCATTCTCAATGCTTACAAAAGAAAACCCGATTTTAAGCTCCAGCGGCTTCGCCCCTTTGCTATCTACAAAGTGCACTAAGGCCACTTCATCCTGATCTTCCTTCACCTGCTCAATGCTATCCACCGGGTAGTTGCTTATGGCATAATAGAAAATCCTGCCTTCACCATCCTGCATGCCGCTAAAAGCATGTTCACCAGCCTTTTGGATATTCCATTCACGCACATGATTGTTAGAACGCTTCACATTTACCAGCACGGATTTTTCATCCTCTTTCCGGAAGGTATACTTATGAAAAGCACAACGCAGCGTGGAAGTAAGCTCGGCATTTACATGGTATCTATCTAACTGCACCTGATAATAACCGGGACGAGCCGCTTCATTATCATGACTAAAACCGGAACGATAGTCTGTGGCGGTTATCTTGCCCGTAACAGGCAGAATAGGCAGATGCTGCAGATTCCAGTGCCCTTTGCAGGTATGAGAAAAACCATAGATCACGCTGTCCTCGTATTGATACCCGGCCCCACTGCGAAACTGAGTCACTGGGCTGAGCTGCACCATGGCATTAGGCACCGATGATCCGGGAAATACTTCTGCTCCCCAGGTGCGCTGTTTCCAGGTACGTTTGTAGCCCAAATCTTCCGGCTCCCACAAGGTAGCAGTTCCTAAAAGAGGGTTTACATAGTCAGTTAAGGGTTTATTTTTATGATCTGATTTGTTTGATTGACAGCCCATGTCTACGGCAAAAAGGGCCACCAAAAGGCTTTGAGTTATTAATGATAAAATTCGCATCCTTATTATTTTAACTTCACTTATTTATCTTGACGAGTTGATTAATCAATGGATTTTTATGTTTGAGAATGACCTCTATACTAGTAGAGTGAAAATTCCTGTATTTAACTGACTTACAGGCCTAAAGACTAAGAATATAATTGATCATTTCCTTAGCTTTTTCCTCTGATATATCAGCATGAGGAGACATCGCTATCGGTCCCCAGGCACCACTTCCACCTTTTATGATCTTTTGAGATAATTGACTGACATTCTGATCATTAGCAGGATATTTTTTAGCGATATCCTGAAAGGAAGGCCCAATCTTTTTCACATCTACCGCATGGCAACTCATACAATCAGACTTTTCAATCAATAATTTTCCTTGTGCAACACCTTCATTTTCAGAAACTTGCTGGATTAACGTGTTTTCTTTTTTGGTAGTACAGGCTGCCAATAATAAAGCTGTTGTGCTTGCAGTTAAGAGCAGCGTTTTAATGTTCATTCGGTTCAATTTATCTTGAATCATTGCTTGAGTTATAGTCTATTTTGTGATTTTATAAATGCCGCATTTTTTGTTTCCTGGCCCGGTGTCAGGGTTAGTCAGGAAGTAAAGCTCCCCATTGCGATCTTCGCTAATGCCTGTGATTTTAGAATTTTCTGGTAGATCATTCATCACTATACTCGCACGTGTCCACTCATCTTCCTGCTGCTCCAGATAGAAGAAAGGCCCGGTCCAGTCAGCGAAAACATATCTTCCTTTCAACTCAGGTATGGTTTCACCCTGATATACAAATCCTCCTGTTATACTCACTCCTACTTTGTGGCTGTATTCTGCTATCGGCATGATCATGAGGCTTTTATCACAACTGCTATCTGGTTTATTTTCAGAATTATGACAGTGGGTACCTTCCAGTATTTTCCAGCCATAGTTACCGCCTTTCTCTATGATGTCCACCTCTTCCCACAGGTCCTGACCTACTTCACCTACGAATAGCTTCCCTGTTGACTTATCAAAAGACATTCTGTACGGATTGCGGAATCCGTAAGCCCAAATTTCAGGCCTGGCATCGGTGGTATTGACAAATGGGTTATCCGCTGGCACCACGTATGGACTCTCGGCATTCACATCAATTCTCAGGATCTTTCCCAGCCACGTAGTGAGGTCCTGACCATTCCCAATGGCTCCGTGCTCATCATGCTGGCCACCGCCATCGCCAAACGAAATGTAGAGGTATCCATCAGGGCCAAACTTCACACACCCACCGTTATGGTTGCCATCCGGCTGCTCTTGGGTGAGTATTACTCTTTCACTATCAGCATCAGCGGTAGCGCCATTGAAGGTGAACTCCGACACCACTGAGGTATGATTAGATCCTTCTGTTGATGGCCTGCTATAGTGTAAATAAAACTTATTATTGTGCTCAAAATCAGGATGTAGCGCTATTCCGAGGATACCACGTTCTTCATAGCCATTATGCATGGGCACCGTTTTGTCGGTGATGTCTAACAATAGCTCTTCCTGAAGTTCGCCATCTCTAATTACTGATATTTTACCAGATTGCTCTGTTACCCACAGGTCACCATTGGGCGGAAAAGCAATATCAGTGAGCGCTTCCATGGTATCGATTACCATGGTAGCCTTAAGCGAAATCTCCGGGAGCTCTTTTACTTCCTGCGTTTTCTTTTCAGGGGTATTGCAAGCACCCATCAATATCAAAATGCCAACCATCCAATAAGATGTCTTGCGAAAAGAAGTGCTCATCTGAGCATTTAAATAAGTGTTTCGGTTCATTATAATTATTGTAAATCTTAGCTGTTTCTATATTTAAAAATTAAACCAGAGCGTGCCTGAAACCCACTGGTCTTTATTGCGATATTTCTGCCCTTCTGGCCCCATCACTGTAGCAGATTGGAATTTGGTACCGATAGCGCTAATGCCCTGCAAAAAGCCAAAGCTGCCTTTCGGAAAGGCTGGCTCAACGTTGTTACTTTGCAGTGCATCCTGCTCGCGAGATGGCTGCAACATTTGAAAGTACATATGCTCATCTTCGGTGTAGACCGTAAATGGTAATTCCTTATTTTGTATCTGCACCCAGTTCACTTCTGCATGAAAACCTTTGAATTCCGGGTACTCGGTGGTTTCTCCGGTAATGCTGTTGTTGTATTCCTTCTCCCACACGCCAAACTGTAGTCCTTGCATCCGGTTTTTCCAGACACGATAAGGCCCTCTGCCCAGCCATTTCATTCCCGATATTTTATCTTCAGGATAGTCGAAAGTGATTCCCATAAAGTCGGCCTCTCCTTGCTGCTTGTAGGTGTACTCCATCTTTACAGGCTGCCCTGGCGTGAAGGTCCATTTCACCTTCAAAGTGGCATCACCATCATATTCAGCCTGCACAGTGTAACCTTCATTTTCCTGACTATACTTAAAAGAGGTTAGCTTGGTATTCACCCCCGCCAGTGAAGGCCCTCCTGACAATGAAATCTTCTTGCTTCCCTTCTCTATTTGAGAGAGAAAACCAGTGCTTTTATCAAATTGTAAATCAATCCCCTGATCCTTGACAATCAATATTTTTTCGTTGTCTGACACAGTAATAGTAGATGATGCGGCTCCCGTTGAAGCAGGAACAAAAGCTTTTGGTGCTTTCACTGACCAGCTCCAGGTGAAAATCTCCCGGCCATTGATGTCATAAGCCGTTAGGTATAGCGCATCACTGGCTGCCCAATCGGCGGGTAAGTTTAAATCTAAAATGCCATGCTCCCCAGGCATCAGTTCCAGTGGCTTTGGTTGGCCCTGGGCCAAGATTAAGTTCTTAGTACTCTGATCGCTTACGGAAGGAAAACGGACCAGCTGCCATTTCAAACTACACTGACTCAGTGAGGTAAATGAGTAGTCATTTGCTATTCGCAATTTCCCGTCAAAATCTGACGTAAGAATACTATTGTCACTAATAATTTGAATGGGCGACCAAAGCTCTTTTATGGCAAAAAAGCTGCCTTCCTTTTCTCTGTGAGGCCCTAAAATACCATCCGCAGCATGATTTCCATCAGAATCAAGAGCATTATCCCGATCTGTTCGCATGACCGACTCATCTACAAAGGCCCAAATAAATCCCCCGCCTAAATACGGGTGGCGTTTCATTACCCTCCAGAAATCCTTCAGAGAAGCTCCGGCACCACCATCATAAAGGCCATGCATGAATTCCGTTGGCATAAAAACCTCCTGTCCCTCTGCCGTTTCCCGCACCACATAGTTATAGTCAGGATAATGTTTGGTATTGATCCCGTCATGATATTCCCAGGGATGAATTACGTTTCTATTTTGAGGATCATAAAGCTTGTAGTCGCCATCCACGTCTCTGTTCCAACCACCTTCATTGCCATTGGCCCAAAAGAGAATAGACGAATGATTTACATCTCTGACAATCAGCTCCTTAACCAATCGCCTGGCCATTTCCGTATCGTATTTGGATTGCCACCCCGCCAGCTCATCAATCACATACAGTCCTATAGAATCGCACACATGCAGAAAATCCTTATCAGGCGGGTAGTGCGACATCCTAACGGCATTCATGTTCATCTCCTTGATGAGTCCGGCATCCATTACATGTAGATCATGGCTCAGTGTGCGCCCCGTCTCCGGCCAAAAACTATGGCGATTGCTTCCTTTCAGAACAATTCGCTTTCCGTTTAAATACAATCCATCATGCGGGCGCACTTCCATGGTACGAAAACCAAACCGCTCCTCTATCTGGTGAATGGTCTTATCACCTTTCTTAAGTGATACCTTTACGAAATATAAATTCGGAAACTCAGCACTCCATAACCTCGGCTTATTGAAGGAGTTATTTAACTGAGCAACCATTTGATTATCAGAGACTTTTACAGAAAATTCGGCACCTAACTTTTCACCTTTTGCGTCATATACCTGAGCTTCTAATTCGTACTGATCTTTTGCTTTATTTAGAAAGATATCGGCAGCAAATGTACCATCAGCTTTGGCGTTAATAGCCAGTCGCTCGATATGGGTTTCAGGAACAATTTTCAGGTACACCGGTCTAAAAATCCCACCAAAAACCCAATAATCACTTTGCCGCTCGGCATCATTGATAGATGGATTAGATGACATTTTACTCACCTCCACTTCCAGTAAATTCTTTCCTTTTTGCTTCAGCAAATCGGTGATGTCATAGCTAAATTCATAAAAGCCACCCTGATGTTCCGGTCCGGCAGAACGTCCATTTACTTTTACCTTTGTATCAGTCATGGAACCTTCGAATACCAGGTAAACCCGCTTGCCTTTCCACTTATCCAATGAGAAAGAATGCGTGTAAAGCCCCTTTTCATCGTGTTTCGGACGATCGTGGCCGTAATTATAACTACCAAAGCCTTGCTGCTCCCAATTGGAAGGCACCGCTATCTGTGTCCATTTTCCGCTCTTGCGGCCATCAGTACAGTAAAAATCCCATGAAACGGTATGATCTTTATCCGTACCGGAGAGGTATTTGATATCAGTTTTCTGTGCAAATAGGCCCGAACAACTCAGTAGAAGCGAAAGACTTAATATGTATTTATAAATCATGAAGCAGATTGATTAATTAAGGTTATTCTCACTTCCCTGAAGTTAAGGGTTTCATTTTAACATGGAACTCCAGGCTATCCTTACAGCCTTCTTCATCATTGAAAAAGGCTTCATATCTTCCTTCCTTCGTTTGATCAATATCCTTTATAGTTATTTCCCGGCCTTTGGCAGTAAAACCATTGGGCCCCTTCCAGGTCCAGGTTTGCATTTGAACTGGATGAGGACCAAAACGAATGGTACCTCCTTGTGATACAGATATCTCTGCCTGCTGCTTCCATTCCCCTTCTACCTGAATGTAGGGCGTAATTCCTTCCAACAGACACACATCTTCACCGGTCACCTCTACCTGAAAGGTCTTTGTAGATGAGCATCCTTGTTCATTATAATAAGTGGCGATGTACTCCCCTTCCTGAGCATTTTTAATGGCATTGAGCGAGAACTCACGAGCAGTCATAGTAAACCCGTTGGGGCCTTCCCAGTACCAGGCACCAGCAGCAGGCTGTGGGCCAAAAGCAATATTTGATCCCGCAGGCACGGATAATGCATCTACCGCCTGCCATTCAGATCCATTTTTCATTGACGGCTCAATCTCAGAGGGCGCACACCCTTCAACAGACACTCGGAACACCACCATTTTCTGTGCTCCTGCTGAGCTGGTATGATTCCCAATATAGAAGCCACCCTGATTCATCTGAATCTTTTTTATTGCAATTTTCTGGTCAGATGAGGTAAAACCATTCGGTCCTCGCCAACTCCATTTTCCACCTGAAACTAAAGGATCCAGCACCACCTTATCCCCAACTTTTACCTCCACGGCATTCGCCGATTGATGGGTTCCATTCACAGTAATCTTTCCTTCAGATATCAGAGCCTGAGAAAGTGCCGACCGTAGGACCTGCGCCATTTTAACAGACCCGGAAACTCCCGGATGCACCCCATCGGGAAATAACTTTGCATCATTAATCAATTCATTATAAAAATCTACTGAGTAGGTATGTTCCTCAGATTCAATTTGTTGAATGATGGGAATCACTTCCTGACTGATATTGTAGTTCTGATCTTCGCTGGCAAATAATGGCGGACAATGCGCTAAAATGAAGATGGGATCTCTCCCATCTTCACGAAATGCCTTCATCATAGATAAATAGTCTCCTTTGAACTCCTGCTTATGAGGCTTCCATCTGAAAGAATCTCCATCATTGGTGCCGAGTGCAATCACCACAATGTCGGGTTGAAAGTCTTTGGCTCTTTCTAATTTACCGGTGGTCCAGTAGGTATCGGCCACGTTTTTAAACATAGTTTTGCCACTTGCACCACAATTAAGTACTGAATAATTCGGCCCGAGCATAGCGCCAAGGCGCGCAGGATACGACTCCGTTATCGAGTTACGCAAGCCCCAACCTTCTGTGATGCTATTTCCCACACAAACTATTCTTATCTGGCCCTGCGCTGCAGAAATGGCAACCACCACTACCCAAATACTCATCACTAATTTTCTCATCATAAATCTCATTCTCTATTGTTTGATCAGCTTGAATGCTTTATTCTCATTATTCACTTTAATAAAATAGATGCCCGGCTTGAGCCTGGTCATGTCCAACCATGCCTCTCCGCTATCCTGATAGCTCACATTGGCGGTTTGACTCCTTCCATTCAAATCAAAAACCTGCACTTCAGCATCTTCCGCAATGCCCATAATTTTTACTGTTTCGGTGGCTGGATTAGGATAAAATATGATTTCAGCATCTTTATGCGCCACCTCCGTAGCTACTACATCTTCAGTGCCTATAGCAATGATATAATCGATAGAACTTTTGCAGCCAATGTTATTGACGGCCACCACTTTGTACGTTCCTAGCTGATTCTCCTGAATGTTATTGATGGAAATCTCTCGCTTTTCAGCATTAAAGCCATCAGGACCGGTCCATATCCAATGCGCCCTTTTTGAATCCGCTAGTTGAGGACCGGTGGTAAAACCTTGTCCTAATTCAAGTGCACCACTAGATGACTGCTCCCAGCCCTCATTATTCACATTGATGTATGGTGTAATTTGAGTGGCACAGTAATCATCTCCTTCCACATAAATATCTATGGCATAAGTACTTATACAGGCATTTTCATCAGCATGCATGAGCGTTAATTTCCCGCCTCTGATATCAAGAACATTACTAAAAGAAACGATGCGTTCGTTTGACGAAAATCCGAAAAGTCCTTCCCAACGTTCTCCGCCATTGTTATCTCCAGTCCAGCTCCAATGCCCGCCAATATCCGGAGGGGTGATGGTATAGCTGCCACCAGAGGTAAGAGAAATCGAATCAGAATAAGCCCATGGCGTTCCGTTTACCGTAATATCCGGCACAATGGAAGCAGATGTGCAGCCCGCCAGACCTATGATAAACTCCTGAGTGCTTACACAGCCTTGTTCATTGGTATAAGTGGCCGTATAGGTTCCGGCTTTAGTTTGATCAAAATCGTTGACCGATACCTCCCGCTGGTTGGAGGTGAACCCCGCAGGACCTGACCAGCTCCAACTACCGTAAGTAGGTTGCGGTCCGAATTGAAAACTAGCGCCCTCATTGACAGAACCATAGGTGCCTTCCTTCCAGCCATTGATGTTTATATAAGGAATGATAGCCGAACTGCACGGGTCCTCACCCATCAATGCTAATGTGACCTGTGTTGTGCTTTCACAACCATTGGCATTGTGATAGGTGAGTGTATATTCACCTGCATTTTCATAGCCAATGCTGTTAAACGTAATTTCTCTAGTATTAGCTGTAAACCCATTAGGGCCAGTCCAGCTCCAACTGCCTGCCTCAGGAGAGCTTGTTATTTTCACATAGCTACCCGCCTCAATATCACCGCTGGTCTCTTGCCAACCGTCATTAAACACCGTTACTGTGGTAGTTAATGCTGTAGGATCACAGCTACTTAATGTCACCCTAAAGTCCTGCACTGATATGCAGCCCTCGGGACCTGTATAATGTGCAGTGTAAATCCCTCCCTGACTTGGTGAGATATCCGTAATAGACACTACCCTTGTATTGGCCGAAAAATTATTAGGACCGGTCCAGCTCCATGTGCCTTCTGAAGGCTGAGGACTGAACAGCAAGTTGTCACCCTCATCTAATGTGATCTCGGTATCATCTGTAGCTGGAGCGTCATTAACCGATACCGATGGCACGATCAAATCACACTTTTGAGTGCTCCACTTATCGATATTGATTTCACCATTTACGGCCTTTAATCTTATGGCGTGAAAACCCTGCTTCAACATGATTGGAGCACTCACCGTGGCGTAAGTCTGAAAATTGTTCGTAGCAGGAACCGATACTGTGGTCAATGTGATTTTGTCCTGAAGAAGTTCTAATGAAGCAGCAGATGTAGCGGCAACGTCCAATGAAATGGTATAGGTGCCATCTTCCGGGATTTCCATTACATATTCGGCCCACTCATCATTTTGTAGTTGTATGCTACCCGCATTTGCAGTGATGTTTTGAGATGGAGCTCCAGCCCAAAAGTTATAGTTCTCAGCTTCAATCTCACTTAATATAGGCTGCACTATCGGCGTGTGCTGATGCAAGGCCACCGCACTGATATATACATTTGACATTACCCCAACTTCCTCCTCAGTAGGTATTGCCCAACCGTTCCAGGTGAGGTTAAGATCTCTACGGCGGTTAGCCCAGGTAACATCGCTATTATTCTTAAGCACAGGATAATACTTATTCCAAAGCTCAGGATTAGATTTTGCCAAATGGCCAAGTCCGCGAGCAAATTCACCAGCCCAGGTATTATGATGCCGTTGACTGGTGGAAATGATGCCTTCTTCGTTAGTCAGCTGGCTGAGCGTATAGTCCGCGGCCAATATAGCATTTCTTAGAAAGCGCTCCTCGCCAGTGATGTCATATAGCAAAGTAGAATAGTCGATAAAAGAGCCCTGACTGTAGGCTGTTAAGGCCTTATTCAAATGATCATTGCGATAGATACCCGCATACACATGTCCATTTTTAGGGTTGAAAATGTGGGTGACAGACCAATCATAAATTTGAATCGCCTTATCCAGATAATACTGATCTCCAGTGCTTTGATAAAGAAGTGCTGCAAGGTGCCCATTGGGGTTGTTTGAAAGAGCGTCTTTACTCATGCTGGAAGCATCGGTTGAATAATTAGGCTGCTGCTCCCATATGCCTCCACCATTAAAATCAGTATTCCAGCCGCGGTCATAGGCCAAACGAAAGAAATAATCGGCGTCATCTACATGCTCCTGATTGCCGATCATCTGGTGAGCACGGGCATTTAACAGACCTACCCAGGCCAGGTCATCATTCCATCCATCCCATTCATAGGGAGGTGAATTAAGCACTAAGAAGCTGCCCATCAAATCGTTAAGGATGGCCTCATACCCGGCATCCCCTGATCTTTCGTAGGCATCCAGCATACCCTGGATATTGAGTGCGAGCGTCCAGCCACTATCAAACTGGGCACTGTCAATAATCCGCCTGTAAGCGGTTTGATCCTGCGTATTCGTGATTAAAAAAGCGTCATTAAAAGCATTAATTGCCGAGTCGGCCCTGGGATTTTCTATCTGAGCAAAAGCATTTGATTGTAGTAGTAGTAGTAAGAGCCAAAACAAATGGATGTATTTTCTTATGGTCATAATAGTATTTTTTCATGTGGGAATAATTTTTTTAACCGAGGCAGGTGAATCACCTGCCTCTGCTACTTCTATTTAGCTATTGTACAAATCGCCATTTTTGGTTGCTTTGTCCATTCTCTGTCCATTGTATGATATTGGCTCCATTGGCCGCAGAGCCCGCTTCTACATCCAATGCTTTACCGCTAGCCACTGAAATAATGGAAAAATACCCTTCTCCATCTGGCTGTAGGTACCATCTCTGATTAGCATTATTTTGCCAGGTCCATTGTAGTACATTGGCTCCATTTTGATTGCTTCCGCCTTCTACATCGAGACTTAATCCGCTGTTTTCAGAAATAATGCTGTATATATCCTGATCTACTTCCGTTACAATCCAGCGCTGATTACTCTGTCCCGTAGGTGACCAGATAAGCACATTACCTCCATTTTCCGTTGAGGCGCCATCAACATCCAGAGCTTTATCGCTAACCTTGGATATGATATTGTAAGTAGTCCCTGAATTAATCGCTATGTTCTGCTCAGGCGTTACCATTTGTGCTGTAACAGCGCTTATGCATTGCATGGCATATTGCTCTCCACCTCCTGTAGTTCTACTCCAGTCATTATTGGTGATGTTTAGCCCTGTATTTCTGCTATTCCATGCTGCTTCACACTGTGCGGCAAGCCAAGGGTAATATTTGGCTGTCAGGTTATTCTCCCGAGCCAGTTTAGCAATACCTCTCATACATGCATCAGCCTCTTGAGTCATTACCGGAAATCTGGAGACTACATGATCAGCAGCTATTTGGGCGTCAGTCAAATAATGAGCTTCACCTGTATGTTTGTAGAGAGATGCTGCCGCATTAATAAAGGAACCTGTATTGTATGCATTGTCAGAATATTGAATAGACCCATCGTTTACCACCGCCTCATTGACTACACCAGTATTTGGGTTGAAGAGATTACTTCGGTACCAGGAATATATTTCTTTACATCTATCAAGGTACCACTCATCACCAGTGGCCTCATAAATAAAAATTCCGGCAATGATGGTAGGCCCATTTGCTAAGGCTGCTTTGGTATGCTTATCCATATTTTCCCACAGACCACCTCCAAGACTGTTGTCCCAGCCTCGATGATAGGCAAAGTCCCAATTATTCTTTGCAACAGTAAGATAAGTTGGATCTCCCACCGCATGATAAGCTCTAATGACAGCAATACAGGCCCATGCTATATCATCTGTCCAAGTATTCCATGACCAGTCATAAGTTTCCTTATTTAAGAAGGAATTAGTCAAATCTATGACCCTTTGCCTTCTATCATCATTAGGGTTACGCTCATATCCATCAATCAACGCGGTAATCATGAAGGCCTGTCCCCAAAAATATGCTCGGTCTCGTTTATTTAAACCATCGACTATGTAGGTTTGACCATTGCCATCAGTTACCACAAATGCATTAACAAAGCCATCATAAGTAAGGCCAGCCTGACTTGCCGGATTGATCACCCGCGCATTGGCATTTTTTTGAATAGTGGTATCCGCCTCTTGTAATTCTTTTGAGGCAGCATTCTGCATCTTCTGAAATTCATTTTCTTCACAGCTGGTAATTAAAAAGGATGGTATTATAACCATTACAGCTAGCATCGTTTTAATCCAATTGGGTGTGTTTTTCATAATAGGGTTTGGGTTTGGTTAATTAAAATATTAATCACAAGGTTGAATCTGTTTTATATTTTGAATTTAAAGTCCCTTAGAAGTTTTTAGTCTATTCAGCCCATCTATGATACCTGCCGGACATTGAAACCAGCTAGTATGCTTATAGACCGGGCGGTTTATGATCAATCCTAAGTTGTATTTGATCTGAGTTTCCTAAGCAGAAGGACCGAACCAGCGGGTCGAAAGGAAGTATATTGTTGATTCATTTTAATTGGGTTTAGGTTAGTGTAGATTTTATTGAATAGAGGTAAGAATATCAGAGGTGGTAATGCCATTTTCATTGAATGACTCTATGGAAAAGGTATAAGCCTGATCAACATTTAAACTATTGATAGTAAGCTCATTGACATCATAAACCATATAATTAAGATAGAGCTTATCTTCAGCGATACCATAGCTGATATTGTAGCCAATCGCTCCTTCTGCGGGTGTCCAGCTTAGTTTCACCACTCTCCTATCTTCATCATCTCTGGAAGCTCCCAGCAAAGGGACTTGAGCAGGTGGTGCTCCATTTCCTTTTCCAAAAACCCGGAATCCGCTGATTGCCAAATTTCCACTGGGCACTTTGATATTTTGTAGTCTCAGATATCTGCAGGCTATTTTTTGAGAGAGCTGAATGTAATCATGCATATTATCTGTGGTGTTCTCTGACTTATCAGCGAGCATATTCCAGTTGGTACCATCATCAGACCACTCAAGAGTATATTTATGAGAAACAGAATTATCCCTTCCCAGAACTGAAGAATTGTGTTCTGCAAAATTGATCTGGACAGCATATACATCAGCCACTTTCTCCAGGTCTAAAACGGCAAATTCCTCCTCAGAACCACTGCCAGCGACCCAATAGGTACGGATGTTTTCATCTGTCATGTTGGTGGCAGAGAACCCTGCTAACTGTGAAGAAACCTGTACCTTTTTATTATATGAAAGCAGCATCCAGCCTGCGAAAACCTCTTCAAAACCACTTGTTTTAGCTTCAGGCATGATGTAAGGATAGTCACCATACTTTGTAATGGAATGCAATACGCCATCCTCATCATAATACGAAGGGAATAGCACCAGCCTCCGCTCGAAAATATCTTTTTGAGATATGGTTCCGGTACCTATGTGCCAATGGTTTCCATATTTATCAGCAAAGGTATTTCCATGTCCTGCACCTCCTATATAACCTTCTGGCCTGTAAACCATGGGATTATGTACTTGCACCTCAAATGGTCCAAGAGGGCTATCAGATACATACGCGGCATCTGAATAACTTTTAAACTGTGTACCCGGACTTGAATACTGAAGGTAATATTTCCCATTATGTTTATTCATCCAGGGCGCTTCTATCCAGGGTTTAGTGGCCCTATCTTCATTATACTCACCAAACACTTCCCATCCATTATGAGTAGGATCAGGATATTTAAGATTTTTCGGCTTTCCGATAAAGCTGAAATCATTTTTATAATCCACTTCCACCCCGTATAATGGTTGCTGATTAGAGCAGCCCCAGTACAGATACAACCGGTCATCATCATCCATAAAAAGTGCAGGATCCCAAACAGTGGCATCCAACTCATCTACCGCTACGCTCCACTTACCCTGCTTAGGATCTACAGACTTATAGACCGTGCTTTTGCTTCCTGAAGAGGCCAAAAAATAGAGTGTGTCTCCTATTCCAATGGCCGTTGGAGCATAATCTTCTACAGGAATTTCATCAGTAATTACCAGTTGCCAATCCAGGAGATCATCGGAATACCAATACCCTCCTGATTTGGAAGCAAACAAATAGTATGTATCCTTAAAAAGGACAATGGCAGGGTCCGCAGCCTCTCTTCTGGAAGGTGCTTCCAGACTGAAACGGTAGCTCAAGTTCACCGGATTGCAGTATGTTTTCAGGTCAGGAGCATTTACATCTTGCTGAGTTTTGCATCCTGGCAAACTCAGCAAGAATGTAATTACTATCAATTTCATCAATTGATTTTTTGTATTATACTTCAATGCTACAAAAGATTTACAGCGCGTAGACTTCAGCTATACTTCCGGTAATTGTGGTTCCCCAGGTATCATTGATCGTGATCTTGATATACCGTGCAGGTTTGAATGAAGGAAGGAAAAACCTTACTTCCCTCTGATAAGGCTCTACAGAACTTGTACCCGTAGGTGCTGAGAATGAGCCATTTGACACAAAATTCTCACCATCAGTACTTAAAGACACTGTAAAATCTTTGGCTTGTCCCCATTCAGAATCTTTTTGATCTCTATTTACAATGGATATTCCATGGACCATCACTTCCTCACCCATATCGATGATCAGATAATGAGGTGCGGGAGCCTCTCCTCCTGCCCATTTGCTATGCCAGAAAGTAGCATAGTCGCCATCAAGTATTTTATCAGCTAACCCATTTCCTCCACCTTCTCCTGGTTCTTCTGTTGAGAAGCCAGCTATCGTCCAGCCAGATCTATCTAAAGTGGGAAGATCTTCCAGTGCCGGAGATCTGGTGAGAATGAAATAGGTGGTTTGTCTTACATCACCGGTTTTTCCACCATTTACTTTGTCTATAGTGATAGGTAGTAAATAGCTGGAGAACGCTTCCAGTTGTTCTCCGTTCTTAATGATCAATTTCAATGGCAAGCTCATTGATTCTCCATTGGCAATAACACCAGTAGCATCAAAAGAGAAGTTATCAGAAGGCATAATTGCATAGTCTGTGCCCATCGATTGATTATATTCGGCAACTTTGTCGCTATCAACCTTGAAATCTACGGTGATCTCACCGTCAGCAGAGACATCAACCGTAGGATAGTCTGCGCCTACAATGGATACTGAGTAAGTGACGGTATCCGTAATGTCAAAAGTAGCGCTTACAACAGATTTAGCATCTGGCATATATATTTTAGGTTCTTCATCCTCATCACAACCAGTAAAACATATTGCTACCAGTAAGATTAGGATCAGGCTATAGTAGTAGTGTATATTTTTCATTTGATTTTTATTTAAATGGAAATTAGAAATGAATTGCTGGTATGCCGGCAGCCATCTACCTGACTACCAGCATACTGCACATCACATTAAGGCGTTCGACCTATTGATATCCAGGATTTGGAGTGAGCTTGCCATTTCTATTGATCGCATCAATAGGAATAGGCATCAGATACATTCTTTCCAGAAAAGTTCTGTCTGTCACTACCACAGGGGTATAAGTCAATTCTCCATCAACTCTCTCTATCTTCATACCGTGCATAGGCTGGTTAAGCAGACCATCAGGCCCGTCAGCTCTTTTCCAACGAATAATATCCCACCAGCGCTTGCCTTCAAAGGCAAATTCAACTCTCCTCTCCCTATGGATGGCTACTCTCATTTCCTCGCGGCTAAGTCCACTTTCAAGATCAGGAAGTGAAGACCTGTTTCTCACCTGGTTAACCGCATCATACACAGAGGCATCTGGACCTACGGCTTCATTCTGGGCTTCAGCATAATTCAAAAGCACATCAGCATACCTGAACCATATGAAGTTCTGGCCACCATTCCTGTTAGCCAGATTATCCTGACCAAGAACACTTTCATCAAGCGTTTTGCGTGCGTAGTAGCCTGTATTACTCACATCACTGGCCGAAGACAGATCAATTTCATTTAAACTGCCCACGCCCATTCGAGTATAAATAGTATCGCCTTGCCACACTGAGCCATCATACACTATGGTTTTATAAAATCGCTCTTCTCTATTTTTATAAGGGTTTTGAGGGTCATAACCTGAAGTGGGATCGCTGATGGGTTTACCATTCTCCATAGCAAAGTCATCCACCAGCTCCTGAGTAGGAGCAAAATTTGCCCATGACTGTTGAACACCATTAACAAAAGCAGGGCCTAACATACCTTCTCTGGCACCACCATCACCTTTAGTTGGAGAAACCTGGTAATCAAATATTACTTCAATGTTATTGTTATTTTCGGGCAACCATATGCCTCCAAAATCATTGAATAAAGCGTAAACTCCTAAGTTCATCACTTGCATATTGGTGGCTGCTGCAGCTTGCCATCTTGCAGGATCATTTGAAGTGTTTCTTTGCGGACTGGCATGAAAAAGCTCTATCCAACCTTTCAATGTGAGCGCCGATCCTTTTGTAGGCCTTCCCAGGTCTTTGCCTGATCTGGTATTTGGAAGATCATCAGCGATGGCTTCGAGCTCATCTACCATAAATTGAAAAGTGGCCTCTTCTGTCTCTCTTGGTCTTAGCACATCATCGCCATCTGCGTTAATGTCCAAAACATCTGTGATGATAGGAACACCGCCATAGGCCATCCATAACCAATGGTAAGAAAGTGCTCTTAGGAAACGAGCTTCGGCTAACCTTTCCACTTTGTATTCATCACTTAACTCTGTAGAGGCTGTTACATTTTCTATGAAAATATTAGCTCTACGAATCATGGTATAACGAAGGCCCCAATTCCACATATCAGCCGGACCGTTAAAATTGCCGGATGGAGAAAGTGCCGCCTGATAGATCTGACTCACTGTAGGAAACCAATCGGCCCCTACATAAGAGTTATCAGCATACTGATCAAAATCCTGCGTTACGGTGTTCATATCAGGCATCTGCTGATATACATCGTTAAGAAACAGGTCAGCATTGGTAGGATCTACCCACACTGAAGCATCTGTAACCTTATTTCTGGGCTCTACATCCAAATCTGGAGTACAAGCCACAGCAAAGGCCAATATAATGAGGGTCAGAAGGGAGCCTTCTGTATATTTTTTGATATTCATAATTTTAGCGTTAAAATTTAGAATTGGATATTTGTACCGATAGAAATCACGCGTTGCTGAAAGTAATACTGTCCATTACTAGCACCCTCAGGATCAAGCACTTCTTCCATCTTTGGAGTCCATGTAAATAGGTTTTGTCCTGACACATAGAATCTCATGCTTTCCACTACTTTCAGCTTTTCAAGCACTCCTTTCGGTAATGTGTAGGCCAGCTGAAAACTCTTTAATCTGATGTAGCGTGTATCACGGATCCACCAGGTTGAGTTTTGCGTGTTATTTGAAGTAGGTGCCGGGCTCAGCCTTGGGTAAGTAGCATCAGTATTTGCCGGGGTCCAGTGATCTTCATATTGAAGTTCGGTAGCAGAACCACCACCAAATGGATGTGCTAACTGCCCGGTTAACAACATAGAGCTCTGTGCTGCTCCCTGAAAGAGCACATCTAAGCTGAAGCCTTTGTAAGAAATGGTAGGCGTAAGACCGAACATTATTTGCGGTGTGCCTGGTTTTCCAATCACGGTCTCATCATCCTGATTGATAATGCCATCGGGAACACCGTTTGGACCACTTAAATCAGCATATTTAAGATCTCCTGGCTGTACTGCACCCCATGGCTGTACGGGAATACCTTCCTTCAATGATCCATCCAGATTAAAATCATCCACTGTGAAATAACCTAATGCCTGATACCCAAATCTTGTATTTAAAGCACGACCTGTTCTTCTTCTGTTAGGATTGTTATAAGTAGCATCAGTCTCTAGTATCTCAACCATCTTGTTTTTCACATGAGTGAAATTACCAAAAAGGCCTACCTGAAGATCTTTACCAAAGTTATGCTGTAAGCCAAAGCTTATTTCTATACCTTGATTCTCCATCTCTCCAATATTGGCCTGCCCAAGAGTAACACCATACTCAGCAGGTACGCTGTTGCCCTGCCCCATAAGCATGTCTTTTCTAAACTCCTTAAACACATCTACCTCAAAGGTGAGAGAGCCATTCCACAAAGCAGCCTCAAGCCCTAGATCGTACTTAGTTGATTTTTCCCAGGTGATGTTAGGATTACCCTGAAGTGTTTCTGATAGTCCCTGACCAGGAGTATTACCGAAGTTATACGCACCACTGTATAGGGTGTAAGAACTTAAATATTGAAAAGCTCCATTGTTAGGAAGGTTTCCAGACTTACCATACGAACCTCTAAGCTTTAAACTGCTCACCATGGGCAAGGCATTTTTCAAGAAAGCTTCTTCACCGATATTCCAACCTATAGAATAAGCAGGGAAGAAACTATATCTCTGACCTGGGGCGAATGAGTAATGGCCGTCATATCTACCAGAAACCTCTATTAGGTATCGGTCATTGTAGGAATAGCCCAAACGATAAACATATCCGAACTGCTTTTCAGTGCTTGAAGTACCTCCTAAGCTGAAGTCTTCTTTGGCGGAGCTACCAGCATCCAATTCATCAATGGTTGTATTGTAGTTGATGATGCCAGCATTGAAGTTATTGTAATCTTTCCTGCGTGATTCTACCACACCCAGGGCTGAAATAAAATGCTTACCAAAGTTATGATCATAGGTGATGTATCCCTGATAAGTTAATGGTCTATCCTGATTCCAGCTTTGGTTAAGGTTAGGCTTAGCCGGTCCCTGATAACCTAAATCATAGGTGTAAGGATCATTGGCCGTATTCAGCGTATACACCAGAACCGGAGTTCTCCATGATTTTTGGAATTTTGAATACGGATCATAGCTGACCTGTCCTTTCAGTGCCAGGCCCGGTATAAATGGTATCCTTTGCTCAATGGTTAGATTAGACAGGAAGTTATTCTCTCTAATGTCATCATAACCAGAATGATACGCCAAACCAATAACCGAGGCACCAATATATTGACCCCACAATCCATTGGAGTAATAGTTAGCTTCTGTAGGAGGCACACGGAAAGCTCTGTATAACAGATCTCCCGCACCTGTTCCTGGATATTCGCTATTTTGAACCCAACCGTTGAGTTTCAATGATAAGGTAGTGCTTTTAGTCACATCTGCATCCAGCCCCATCATAACATTGTATTTTTTGACAGAGGTAGATTTCCATTGCCCTTCCTGAGTGGTATAACCTAGAGAGGCGATGTATCTCACATTCTCAGTTCCTCCTGAAAGCTCAATATTATTATAAGTCATAGGAGCATTGGTTTGTATTAGCTCCTCCAGAGCATTACTATTAGGATACAAGTCTCGCTCAGTTCCTGTTGCTTCACTGTTAACCGTTCTTTGATAACCTGCTATTTGCTCATCAGTATATGGCAGCGCAGTTCCGGCATTCCTTGCCGCTTCGTTTCTCATTAGCGCCCATTGCACTGAGTTCACCATTGGCGTTAACCTTGTAGGGTTTTGAAAGCCAACATAGGCATTGTAAGAAAGCGTTGGTTTACCACTCTGTCCTTTTTTAGTGGTGACCAGAACCACACCATTGGCTCCACCCAATCCATAAGGTGCTACAGCTGCTGCATCTTTAAGGATAGTGATACTCTCTATGGTAGATGGATCTAACTTTGAAAAGTCTCTGTAAACACCATCTACGATTAATAAAGGTGCATTATTACCATTGGTAGCTATACCTCTGATATTGATAGCCGAACCATCGAAACCTGGCTCTCCACTACCTTGAGTAGCAATGACACCCGGTAAGCGACCTGCCAAATTGTTGCTTAAATTAACTACTGGCTGTGCCGCCACATCTTTACCTTCCAAAGTGGCAATAGAAGAAGTAGATTGACTTTTACGCTGAGTGCCATACCCAACAATCACTATCTCTTCAAGTGAGGCTACGTCTAGCACTAATTTCACCTCCAGATAAGTCTGACCTGTTACGTCCAGCTCTTGCCTTTGGTAGCCCACGAAGGATACTACCAGTTTATCACCTTCGTTCACCTGAAGTGCAAAGCTTCCATCTACTCCGGTAATGGTTCCTGTGTTAGTATCCTTTATGAGCAAACTTACGCCAGGAAGTGGATCTCCATTTTCATCATAAACAATACCTTTTAGGGTGTAGGATTGTGCACTTACCGTTCTCACCTCCTCAACGGGTTGGTGATCTTCCGCCTTATTATAGACGTGATATTCTGATTGATTCTTTTGAACCTGAGGTTAGTCTGCTTAGAAATACTTTCTAAAACAGCTCCAAATGAAGTTTCGTTATGAAGGGTGACCCTGTTATTGCGTTTCACCACATTAGAGTAGTACGAAAATTTAAAATCTGTTTTTGATTCTAATTCATCAAAAACTTCAACCAGACGAGCGTTCTCTTTCTCCAGTGTGATATCAATTTCATAGACACTTTTTGTTTGCCCCATGAGCTCTGTATCTATGAACATTGTAGCACCAAAAGATTGTACTGAAATAATGAATAAAAAGAAACGAGACATTTTGATTAACCTTCCTATTCCATTGCGTAAATTATTTCCCATGATTCTGCGGCTTTAGATTAACACAGATACCAAGCTGTTCATTGTTAAAGCCAAAGTGGCGCAGAGTTCCTGACTGGTTTGCACCCGATCCTTTTGACCAGTGCTTACTTTTTACTAGCGTTTTGTAGAGTTTATGTATCATGATTAAGTTGTAAGGGTTTATTTATAGATTTAATTAGAATTTATTCATAGCCTGTTATTTGGTTTTCCTTATGATGATTTGTTTGTCATTTATGACGTAGTCCCAGTTGATAGCCAGGGAAATACCGTTCAATACTACCTCTAGTGAGGCATTTTGGTAGGTTCCAGTATAAGTTCCGGTGAGCATCTTTTCATCTTCCACGGTAATGGCTACACCATACCATCGCTCCAGGCGCTCCAGGACGTCTTTCAACTCCGCCTCTTCAAACATTAAAATGCCATCTCGCCAACCTAACTCCATGTCTGAGTTGTATGTGCTTGTTAGCAGCTGATGTTCCGCTTTACTGAAAACCCCTTTGATGTCAGGGTGCAGTAGGCCATGATTACCATGCTCATCTGAAACTTCCACCCTGCCCGTAACTACGGCAATGGAATATTCAGCATCTTCATGATAAGCTCGTACATTAAAGGAAGTACCCACCACCTTGGTCTTAACTTCACCTGATGTAATGGTAAAAGGGTGCTGAGCATCTTTGGCCACGTTGAAGAAGGCCTCTCCTTCCAGGGTGAGATCGCGCTGACTATTGAAGTTATCAGGATATGAAATTTTGCTTTCTGAGTTCAGCATCACCGTAGAGCCATCAGGTAGATTTACTGTTAGCTTTTGTCCGGCTAAAGTCTGCTTTGTGATCATCTGGATAGTTGCAGCATGTTGATTATCCTGCCATACGAACCAGGAGGCGATAAGCGCGATAAGAATTAAAGAAGCAGCTACCCAATAAGGGAAATAGGAAGGTTTAAGAGACCTCTGCTTATTTGCAAGACCATGATTGACAATATTTTGGAGTATGGTATCATACTTTTCGTCCGGCATTCTGTCATCAATCATGTAACTGGCCGAGGAAATTAAATACCTGGCACGCTCAACATCAGGTTTTCTATCAGGATGTGAAGTAATCCACTTTTCCCAATAATGATTAGATTCCTCAGAGGGAGTTACAATCCACTGAACGAAATATTCGTTCTTAAACAGCTCAACAATATGCGATTTTTCTTCTTTCATTTTAAGGATTAACCTTAGCTATGACCTACTATATTGAAGAGACGCGATCTTCAAAAATGTACATAGTTGAGCGAAAGAATTATGAAGTTTTTAATTTAAAAGCATAAAGATTGAATAATTGTCAATGATTAAAACTTTCAGTTGAAATAATTGAATCTCTTAGCGATAAAGAATAGATGATAGAAGTACGATGTAAAAAGACTTTTTGTAGGGACCAAGTTCCTTGGATAAGGTATCCAATGCTCTGTAGGTGAGGGCACGTGCAGAGCGCACTTTTATATCCATGATATCTGCAATCTCAGCGTAACTAAGCCCTTCATAATAATGCAACAACAGAACTTCTCTTTGAGCCACGGGAAGATTATTAAGCCTTTGCTGGATGAAGCTAAGCTCTTTCTTGCCCAAAGCCTGACTAATGGGCAAGCTTTTCTCTGATAAGACGATATGGAAGGCATTCTCTTCAAGCTCTAGCTTACCCTCTTTTTTGATGTACCTAACTAATTTGCGTTTGAAGGCGGACATCAAATAGCCTTTCACTGATTTGGCCTGTGATAAGTTATGTCTTTTATCCAGCAGGTTATAGAATAACTCTTGAATGCAATCACTAATTAACTCAGAGCGGGAGGTAAATTGCTTCCCATATCGGTAAAGCACATCAGCATATTTGCGGTAAATAAAGATTAAACTTTCATCATCTCCAGCTATGAATCGCTCCCAGACCTGGACCTCATCCTTTTCAGAAAACTTGGCTCCTCGTGCTAAATTCAAATCAGGATGATGCGGAAAATGTGAAGAATAATCAGAAATGCTCACTTATTACCTTACTAGTTGAAACTCAAATGTATAGAAAATAAAATATATGCCATAAGTCAGATATTAGAAATTTCAATTGGCCCACTGCTTTAGGAAAGTATAAACTTCCAGAGTATCTGAACGGCTATTATCTCATATGTTATAGCAGATGATCATGAGGTAAAATAAAAAAGCCCGACAAGTTTTCACTTGCCGGGCTGATCATAGATGGATTAGCAATCGTTTAATTCCTCTTCACTCTCAACTCTACCAGCTCTTTGAGCTGTCTACCTATCTCCACTTCCTGCCTCTTTTGATTGGTAATGTCATAAACGTACTTCATCACTTTTATAGGATTACCCTTCTCATCGTTCACACTGCTATAAATTCCCTTAATCCATACTTCCTTCCCACTTTTCGTGCACCGTCTAAACTCTCCATCTATATGTTCTCCATCTGCCAGTCTTTTCCAAAAATTCTCATACGCTTTAGAACCAGACATCTTGTTACTCACAAACATGCTGTGGTGCTTTCCTATCACTTCGTGAGCCTCATATTCCATCAGGAAAAGGAACTTATCATTAGCATTGAGAACATTTCCTTGTAAGTCAAACTCCACTGTAGCTATAGTAGCATTTACCAGGCGAAGCTGTTCCTGTGAACTTTTCGCCTCTCTTTTAATTTTTTCTCTTTGCTTTACCTCTTCAGTGATATCGTAAACAAATTTGATTACTCGCACCGGGTTGCCATCATTGTCTTTTATGCAGCTATAAACTCCTTTAATCCAGATGGCTTCACCATCTTTATTATACCTTTTGAATTCGCCTTCAAAATTTGCCCCTTTGCCGAGCTCTTTCCAGAAGCTTCTATAATTGGCTGTCGAAGCTTCCTCTTCTGACACAAACATTCTGTGATGCTGATTAATCACCTCTTTCCTCTCATATTTCATCAGCTTCAGAAAGGTACTATTAGCATTCGTAATTGTTCCATCCAAATCGAACTCTACCGTTGCTAATGTGGAATTGATCACCCTCATCTGCTCAGACATCTCTTTCGACACATAAGTCATTTCCATTTGTTGCAACTTCTCACGTGTGATGTCATAGGCCAATTTAATTACTCTAACAGGGTTTCCTTCATTATCGAATACCGTGCTGTAAACACCTCGGATCCAAACTTTTTGTCCTTTCTTGGTAATCCTTTCAAATTCACCTTGAATAGACTCGCCCTGCCCTAGCCTCTTCCAAGAATCCCAGTACTTTTCAGACTCTACATCCTCTTTCTTCACAAAAATCTTATGGTGTTTTCCCACAATTTCTTCTTTCTTATAGCCCATTAGGCCTAAAAAGTTATCGTTGGCATCTTTGATATTACCTTCAAGATCAAATTCAATGGTAGCTATTGCAGCGTTAATTATTCTTAATTGCTCTGACACTTCTTGAGCTACGTTACTCATCTGAAGTCTTTGCTCCTTTTCCTGTGTGATGTCATAAGCAAACTTTACAACCTTTACCAGTTTACCATGCTGATCATGTATAGGGCTATACATTCCCTTTATCCAAACCCGCTTACCTGTTTTCGTAAAGCGTGTGAACTCACCCTCGAAAGCCTCACCTTGAGATAGGCGCTTCCAAAACATTTTATAATCAGTGCTTTCTCTATATTCTGCGTCCACAAAAATGCCATGATGCTTTCCTATAATCTCGCCCTTCTGGTATTCCATCAGCTTCAGGAAGTTATCGTTGGCCTCTCTGATATCACCAGTTATGTCAAATTCAATGGTAGCCATGGTTGAATTAATCACTCTTATTTGACCCTCCATTTCTTTGGCCACTCGTTCCATCTCCTCCTGCGTAGCTTGAAGCTCTTCCATGTTCTGTCTCATCTCCTCTTCCTGTGCCTGAAGAGCTTCAGCTTGCAGTTTTGTTTCATCTAATAGATTCTTCGTGAAAGTGCTATTCTTTAGGTTAGCCACCACTGAGGCTATTCTCTCGCAAACATTTTCAACGAAGTCTATTCTATACTGGGGTATATCATTAAATGCTGCCAATTCTATTACACCATGTACCTCCTCATTTGCTTTTATAGGTATAATAAGAAGTGTATTTGGTAAGGCCTCTCCCAGACCTGAGGTTATACTCACATAAGCTTCAGGAATCTCCTTTAATAGTATGGTGTCGCCTTCTAACCAGCACTGGCCCACTAAACCTTCACCAGGATATATTTTCTTAGTAATGAATTTTTTACGTTGATAAGCATATGTGGCCATCAGCTCCATGTACTCTTCTCCATCCGCTGTTTCTCTAATGAACAAGCCTGCCTGGTTTACGCCAAGATATTTCACTAGCTCACTGATCAGCACATCGCACATTTCATGCAGGTTATCATGGCTACCAAGGATATTTCCAAATTTGGCTAGTCCTGTATTCGTCCAGTTTCTCTGCTCATCTTCTTTATGATCTGATTTTAGCTGAATTCTTAAGTCCTTTAATAAGTCAGTTAATTCATCTTTGATAGGATCGTAGATTTCTGAATCAAAATCGGCTTCTGAAATGGCTTTAACCATTTGAAAACTGAATTCTCCTTTTTCTTTCTCTTGGTTCAGGATTTTTGCTTTCTCTTCAATTAGAGCGTTTTGCCTCTTTTTAAACAAGTAGATAAGTGCAGCAGTCACTAGTACCAGAAGCGTAAATAAAGCCAGCACAATTGTGATCAATGATTTTACTGCATCAATTTCACTTGTCATGGCGTTACCGACTGCAATGTCTAGGCTATTGACACTATTAATTATAGCTTCATAATAAACGGATAGATTAACATTAGCCACCTCTTCTCCTAAAGATAATGTAGTAAGCTGAGTATGCTTAGCTGAGGCTTGCTGCTTGAATGTTTCCAGGGAAACCACAGCTTTTTTCAGTTCATGTTGTACGTCATTTTGCTGAAAGAATGAAACCTCTGATTTAAGAAGCTCCATAAGGTCAGCCTTACTTTCCTCAAATGGATGAATGAAAGATTCTGTACTGAGTTTATCCGTTGTAAACTCGCCATATTTCGACCAGCCTTGAGATGTATGATTTTTTATTCTTTTGACAACATTGTTATAAGTGAGGTGATTATCATAAGCCGTCTTTGCATCCAGGCCTAAAACAATGATCATAATTAAAGCCGCCAATGTGACAATACCACCACCGATGATAAATGCCTTTATTTTTTTGTCTGACATATCGTAGATTTTGATTATTGACATTCATTATTATGCCAACTTTATATTTTACGTAGATATGCCTTTAAATGGATTTAGCTATATACTAATTTTCCATACAATTTTAATTTGTCCAGAAATTGGAATCCAATTCCTGAATTGGATGTAAGGTTTTATCAGTTTTTAACACTTTTTAACATTCTAGTCATTGAGATACCTCTTCATGGCTTCTATATAATAATAGTCTGCATAGGTAATAGGCACATCAATCTCCGAGCCTGCAGGCTTATGCCCTACACTGTGCTTTAGAATAAAGCCTCCGACCTCTTCCGGGGAAGCACGATAATGATCTGCTGACAAATTTCTGATGATAGTTTCCGCCACTTGGACATATGCTTGTGCTTTATCCTCCTGGACGTAATCCTTCAATTCCAATAAGGCAGAAGCCATAATAGCTGCTGCGGATGCATCACGTGGGGCGTTAGGGATGTCCGGAGCATTATAATCCCAGTAAGGAATTTTGTCTTCTGGCAGATTCGGATGTTGCAAGAGAAAATCAGCGATCTTCACAGCCTGATCCAGGTATGCTTTATCTTTTGTAAGACGATAGGTGGATGTGTAGCCATATAAACCCCAGCTTTGACCTCTGGCCCATGCAGAACTATCAGCATACCCTTGTGCTGTTTTCTTTTCTTGCACTGCGCCCGTCTCCGCATTATAGTTGAGCACATGATAAGAACTATTATCTGATCTGAAATGATTCTTTAAAGTGGTGTTCGCATGTGTAACAGCAATATTGTAATAACTAGAGTCACCCGTTTCTTGCGTGGCCCAGAACAATAACTCCAGATTCATCATATTATCTATAATCACCAGGAAGTCTTCAGGCTTAGAATCCCAGGACTTGATGCATCCCACCTTCGGATTGAACCTTGAAGAAAGTGACTTCGCACTATTTATTAAAATGGATTTGTAAGTAGAGTCATTCTCCACTTGCAAAGCATTACCGTAGCTACAAAACATCATGAAGCCTAAATCATGAGTTGAGGTATTATACTGTTCCTTTTCTAAGAGGTGCAGCATGCGTTTTGCTTCATTTAGCAGCGTGGTATCCTTACTATTTTGATACAGGTAAATAAGAGCTCCTGGATAAAAACCACTGCACCACCAGTCACTACCGCTGGTTTCCAGCTTGCCATCAATGAACGTTTTAGGAAACTGACCAGCAGGAAGTTGGGTAGCCATATAACTGTAGTTATCAGCTGCTTCTTTTAAGTTTTGTTCGCAGATTTCCTTTAAGCTTAATTGATTAATGGGTTCTTTGGCATTTTCTTTATTAGAAGTGCATGAGGCAAAAAGAAACGAAATAAGTGCTACCAGAGCAAGATTTAGAGTGCGTAGATTCATGATAGGAATAAGTTTGCAACTAATATAACTCAAACTTTCCAGCCAAAACTACTTAGGAAGGTCAAAACACCAATAACAAAAAAATCACGCCTCATGATGAAGCGTGATTCTAACAACTAATTTATAAGGGAATTTTTTAAACCTGTAAGGTTCTTTTTAACTCATCTAGTTCTTTCAGCTGATCCATCATCATGTCCTGCTGAGCTTTTTCTATACTGATGTCATAAGCAAAGGTGAGTACTTTAAGAGGTTCACCTTCATTATTTAACACGGGGCTATACATACCTTTTATCCATACATCTGAGCCTCCTTTTGTTTTAAGTCTGAACTCATTATTGTAAGATTGACCTGTCGCGAGATCAGCCCAGAACTCTACATGTCTTTCGACATCTTGCTCTTCAGGAGGTAGCAATGAGATATGGTTTAGTCCCATGATCTCCTCTTTAGTGTAGCTCAATAAATCAAGGAAATTATTGTTCACACCAATCACATTACCTTTCAGATCAAACTCTACAGTAGACATGGTAGCATTGATCACTTTTAACTGCTCAGTCATTTCATTAGCAATCTTAGCCAGATTTCTCTGCTGCTGCCTCTCCTTGGTAATGTTCTGAGCAAACTTCACTACTCTCACCGGTCTTCCGGTCTTATCTAAAAGAGGAGTATAAATACCTTTGATCCAAACATCGGCACCATTTTTAGCCACTCTGTGATATTCGGCATTCAGTGATTCTCCTCTATTCAATTTCTCCCAGAATGTAGCATACTCAGCAGAATTCTTCTCCTCATCATTCACAAACATTCTATGATGTTTATCAATCACCTCCGCTTTAGTATAGCCCATCAGATTGAGGAAGTTATCATTCACTTCTTTTACATGGCCTGACATATCAAACTCTGCAGTAGCCATGGTCATGTCTATAATTTTGATTTGCTCTCTCATCTCAGTAGAAACCCTTTCCATCTCTTCCTGAGTGGCCTGTAGTTCCTCCATGTTCTGACGCATCTCCTCTTCCTGAGCTCTAAGCATTTCTGATTGTTCCTGACTAGACTCCAACAACTCCTGAGTGGTGGAATTTATCTTCGCATTAGATATGGTAGAAGCAATACTCTCGGCTAGTTTTTCTACAAATTCTATTTCAAAATCTTCAAACACATGGAATGAGGCAAGTTCTAACACTCCATAAGTCTCATCATTGATCTTTAGTGGAATGAGTAAGATGCAGCTTGGAAGCGCCTCTCCTAAACCTGAAGTAATATTCATATAGTCATCAGGCACCTCTTTTAAGAACACTCTTTGTCCTTCAATCCAGCACTGCCCTGTAAGACCTTGGCCTGGATATATTTTAACGTCTACATATTTCTTTCTCTGATAAGCATATGCCGCCTTTAGTTCCAAGTAAGGCTCACTGGTATCCGCTCCTTCAATTACAAAAAGGCCCCCTTGATTGGCTTTAAGATAGTTAACCAAATTACTGATAATACTATCACCTAAAGTGGCCATCTCAGCGTCACTTCTAAGTAATTCTCCAAAATTAGCCAGTCCGGTATTGATCCAGTTTCTTCTATTATCTTCTTGTTGGTTAGCTTGAAGCTGACCTTTCATTTTACTCAAAGTGGCAGCTAGTGCATCTTTTTCAGCATCTAACTCCAGATCGTTCTCAAAATTTCCAGAAGTGATTGAATCAACGAAAACGGTCATTTTATCGATTCTCTCCTTCTCATGCTTAAGCTTTTCTTTATTTTCTTTAGAAACTGTCTCGTTTCTGTTCTGCATTCTGAATATGAACCAGCATAGTAGTACAAATATTACTACAATCAATATTGTGATTACAATAGAGACCAACTGCAGATTGGCGGCCTCAGTTTCCATCTTATTGGTAACGTGGTCTACCAGCTCGTTAATATTTACTTGCAAATGGTCATAAGCGGCGCTAAAAGATCGGTCTATACTTTCGTCTTCTGCAGACTCCTGCTTTTTAACAGATAAGGACTTCAGATTCTCAACACTTACAATGCTTTGATCAATGAGTCTGGATACGTGCTCATCATTCAGCATCGCGTATTTGTCTAAATCTGTCTGCTGTGCCCTCTTAGCATCCATTAATCCGCTCAGAGATTCATTTAAAGGTTCAAAAACCTTTTCCTTCAGGTCAACGCTTTGATCTCCTGATGTATACTTTTCAAATGATAGATGAGACTTTGTTGTTATGTTTTTTACATTATTACCTAATGTCACATAAGGCATGTAGGTATCGTAGGTATCTATAGTTTTTTTCTGTACCCAAAAAACCATCAATGCTATAAGCGCTCCTGCCACCGCAACCGCCGCTGTAATGTATACAGATGAACGAAGTTTCATATGTTATGTAAAAATTATTTAGTTGGTTATTAATTCTTTAAAATCGGCCGTAATTCCCTGACCTACTCTGCACATAAACGGGCTTTAGTGCTGCTCTCTCTCCATAATCCTGGTCATCATCATTATCGCCATTGATGAATGCACAGATCTTTTTCCACAAACTCTTAACTATCTCTATCATGCTAGGTTTTTCCATTTTCTAATGATAATTGTGCCAATTGATTAAAACGATTTTAATTAAAAAATATACCTAAGTTTAAAAAATCTGGCTTCCAAAGGTTGGAAGTTTTTCCATCCTGTGGAATTGGATAAAGGTATATACTAAACACCTCTAAAAGGTGAACTCCTGATTTTAATTTTCTGTTAATTTCTGCTCATAGTTGGCTTCACTTTTATAAATTCGCCCCTTAGAGACACAAAAAAGAAATAATATGTTCCCGAATATAGACCCAACTAGTACGGATGCATGGAAAAAACTAAGCGACCATTTTTCCAGTACACAGGAAATTCAAATGAAAGAGCAGTTTGCTCAAGACCCTAAGAGGTTTGAAGAATTTACCCTGAAATTTGAAGACATACTTTTTGATTATTCTAAAAATAGAATTTCAAAAGAAACTATAGATTTACTCATATCATTAGCCAAAGAGACTCAGCTGAAACAAGCCATTGAAGGTATGTTTTCAGGTGAGCTGATTAATGCTACTGAGAAAAGAGCTGTGCTTCATACCGCTCTTCGTAATATGTCTGGCAGTGAGATTAAGGTGGACGGAAAGGATGTGATGCCTGCTGTACAAGCTGTTTTGGCTCAAATGAAAGAGTTTTCTAATGCCATTACCAGCGGCAGCTGGAAAGGGTATACTGGCAAGTCTATCAACACCATTATTAATATTGGTATTGGTGGGTCTGACCTTGGCCCTGTAATGGTAACAGAAGCACTGAAGCCGTTTAAGAAAGAAAATATTGACACCTACTTTGTATCCAATGTAGATGGTACTCATATAGCAGAAACTTTGAAGAAGGCTGATCCTGAAACCACGTTGTTCATGATCGCCTCTAAAACGTTTACTACTCAAGAAACGATGACCAATGCGCACACTGCCAGATCATGGTTCCTGGAACAGGCTGCTGATGAAGAGCATATTAAAAAGCACTTTGTAGCCATCTCTACAAACGCAGAAGCTGTTTCTGAATTCGGCATCGATACACAGAATATGTTCGAGTTCTGGGATTGGGTTGGAGGAAGATACTCTTTATGGTCTGCTATTGGGCTTTCAATAGCTTGTACCATTGGGTATGATGCTTTCGAAGAACTGTTAGAAGGTGCTCATGCTATGGATAATCACTTTAAATCAACCGACTTTAATGAGAATATCCCTGTAATTCTTGGTCTTTTAGGCATCTGGTATAACAATTTCTACGGTGCGCAGTCACATGCTTTGCTTCCTTATGATCAGTATATGCATCGTTTCGCTGCTTATTTCCAGCAGGGTGATATGGAAAGTAATGGTAAATCAGTAGACAGAAACGGTAAGGCCGTTGACTACCAAACAGGTCCTATTATCTGGGGTGAACCTGGAACAAATGGCCAGCATGCTTTTTATCAGCTAATTCACCAGGGAACTAAGCTTATTCCATGCGATTTCCTTGCGCCTGCTATCAGTTATAATCCTATTGGAGACCACCATGATAAGCTAATGGCCAATTTCTTTGCTCAGACTGAAGCTTTGATGAATGGAAAAACTAAAGAGGAAGTGAAAAGCGAGCTTTCTGGAATGTCTGAGGAAGACAAGAATTTCTTGACAGCTTTCAAAGAATTCTCAGGCAACAGACCAACCAACTCCTTTTTATTCAAGCAATTAACTCCTAGAACATTGGGTAGTCTTATCGCTATGTATGAGCATAAGATATTCGTTCAGGGAGCCATATGGAACATATTTAGCTTTGACCAATGGGGAGTAGAACTTGGTAAGCAACTGGCCAAGAAGATATTACCTGAGCTTAGCGGAACAGACGCGATTACATCACATGATAGCTCTACTAATGGGTTGATCAATCAATACAAGGCTTTTAAAGCTTAAATTATAAGCATTCTCAAGAGCTGATGGCTCTTGAGAATGACTTCTTTTATTTTTCGTCCTCTTTCTCCTTTAACTTAGCTTCCAGCTCGGCTATTTTAGAAAGATACTCCCTCTCTTTTCTATTCATTTCTTCATTTGTAGCCTGCATTTCTTCAAGGTTTTGTCTCACCTCCTCTTCCATAGAAGTTACTTCACTGGTTTTCTTTTGGGTTTCTTCCAGTAGCTTTTTAGTCTGGGCATTGGTAATCAATGATTCAATAGTAGACGCCATGCTCTCTGCCACCTGCTGTAAAAACTCTTCTATTTTCTGATCTATCTTATTAAAGGTGGCTATTTCCATTACTCCCATCACCTCATCGTTATAGATCAATGGCAAAATGATGATATTATTAGGATTGGCCTCACCAAGACCAGAGGTAATATTCACAAACCCATCAGGCAGGTCATTCATGACTATGTACTTCTTCTCAAGGAATACCTGATCGATAAGGCTGTGTGCCATGTCGGGATCTACTTCAATTCTACCCGTATTGTGTCTGTGCCTTCCCCAGGCGTAGGTTCCTTTAAGCTCCAGGTATGTTTTATCGCCTTCCTGCTCCTGCACAAATACACCGCATTGGCAAGCATTTACATAACTCACTAGCTCTGGCAATAATGCTTTACACAAATTCTGAATAGAGTCCTGATTTACCCTTATAATAGCATTTAGCTTATTATGCCCCTGGCTGATCCAGTTTCGCTGATCGTAATCATCGGCGGCTTGCTTCAAGCTATCTCTCATATTTATCAAAGCCTGACCTAGCACGTCCTCATCGCTGAGGGCCTTAAATTCTACTTCGAACTTCCTTTCTCCAATGGCCTTGGCAAACTCAGTCGTTCCTTCAAAGCCTCGAATTACTTTATTCAACGATTCGTTGATGGTTCCAACTTCATCTTCTCTATCGATAGTCAAAGGCTCTACATTCTTTCTATCAGCCACTTTTCTGAGCTGATCATTGATGACTTGTAGCGGGGCCACCTGTTGGCGCACAAATATGGAAACCAGCACTAAAAAACCCACTAAAATGATACTGAGTCCGATGAAAATGATATCTCTGAGAGAATTTAGAGGATCATCCAGCAACTCAGCTTTAGGAACTGCAATGGCCAGGGTCATATCAAAAAACTTATAATGCGTAAAGAAATGCATCATAGTCTGATTTTCTTTACCACCCCACTGGTTGGTGATCACTCCTTCTTTCTCGTTGCGCATTCGGCTAAACCAGGTCATATCCTGTACACTGGCGCCCTCATGCAAAGGATCTATGAGTAGCGTTCCCTCCTTGGTAAGCAAATATGGATATCCAGATTTGATATAGTGTTTCGCATAAAACTTCTCTTTAAGAAAAGAAAGATCCTTTTCTTTTACACCTACATACAAGATGCCTACAATATTGCCATTTAACCTAATAGGCTCATAGGCAGTAAGATACCAGTCATTTACCACAAAGGCACGGCCCCTAAAGGTTTCTCCCCGCTCAATAGTTTGGATTACCTCTGAGGAGTTCGGTATATAGGTACCGACAGCACGCTCTCCGTTAAGCTTACGTACATTGGTGGAGATTCTGAGATAGCCATCATTTATTTTCTGAAAAATGGTAGCTGTTTGACCGGTGAGCCTTTGAATTTCATCTACTATTTCGTTGTTATTATGAATCTGCTTATTACCCACTTTCCAGACTGGCAATGTAACTTCAGAAGATCCTTTAGTAATCTGGTTGACCGCCTCCATGGTTACAGTAATGCTATCACGGGTTAAAGGGCCATTTTTATTAAACTGATCTCGAGCTATCTCTAAAGAAATATCTACCTGGAGCTGCTTTTCTTTGATCTGCAAATCAAGCAGATCTACCATATCCTGTAAATGAATAGTCATCTGATTTCGAGTCTCAGATACTATTCTTTTCTTCTGACTGTTATAAACGAGAAATGCTACAATGGAGAGGGTTATGATGAGGATTAATGCATTAAAAAATACAATCTTATGCCTAATTCTCCCTTTGAAAAATTGGATTAGTCGTGTCATGGTTGCCGTTGTTAGTAAGTAAAAACCTGGTGGTTTCGAGTAACGGCTTAGGTCTGATCAAAATAAAAAAAATCGCTGGTAAGACGATCTTATATATATCATCTAAACTAGCGATTTTTTAAAAGAGTTCAAACCTTACATGAGCAAGGTGTATTTATCTTTTTTTAGATCAATTAAAAATTATTTAAGAATAATGGTAGAATAAGCTGGCAATTCCTTGATATCCTCATTCTCAAATGACTTATACAGCACTTCTTTCCCGTCTAGCAACTCATCCTTAAGCTCCTGTGCGTCAGCCGATATGTTATGTACCACATACAGAGTCTGCCCTTCAGCTTGTCTTACAAATGCCACTAGTTGCGGGTTTTGAAAGTCCATGATAGAAATAGATCCATTGGTCAAAGCCTCACTTGTTCTCCTCAGGTGAATCATATTTAAGTAATGATTATAAACAGAGTTAGGGTCATTAGATTGCACACTTAGTGGTGCTACCGTTTGTTCTGTAGTGAACTTCGCTTCCATCCAGCTGGTTCGGCCAGTATCGGCTTCACCCACATCCCATAAAAAGGGCTCTCTTATATTTTCGTCAGGCTTCATACCCTTCATGCCTATTTCTTCACCATAATACAAATAAGGTGCACCTGGCAATGTAAGTAGAATAGATGCGGCTACCTTGGCCTTAGCGGGGTCATCTCCGAGTACACTCATTACTCTGTTCTGATCATGATTACTGAGAAAAGTAGCCAGAATGAAATCTTTGTTTAGCTTCTGGAAAGCCTTTTGATTATCCATAAATCCTTGAACCAAAGACTTTTCCTTATTCATTTCCAAGCTATGCCCAGATACAAATGCTGACTGATCAGCGCCTTCATTCACCGTATTTAAAATACTGTAAGCCAGATCAAAATTAAAGAGTGCCGAGAAACCTTTGGCATATGGAGCTTGTGTTTCGGTATTAGCCCAAACCTCTCCTACCAAATACACATCAGGCTTTACTTCTTGCATCTTTTGCTGAAATTCTTCCCAAAAAGCATGACTGTCTTCAGCTCGGTCATCAGGGTAAATATGCTTGGCAGCATCTAGTCTAAAACCATCTACGCCAACTTCAGAAAGCCAGAACTTACCGATGTCATAAACTTCTTCTCTTACCTTAGGGTTGTCGTAGTTAAGATCTGGCATCATACCAGTAAAAAAGCCATAGTAATGTTCGCCTTCTTCATCGCCATTTACGGCGTGCCACTGCTGGATATTATCTGAATCGAAGGTGGTTTCCTTCTTTGATATCTCTTCTGCAATGGAATCTTTATTGGCCCATACAAAATAGTCTCTGTACGGGTTATCCTCACCTTTGATAGCTTCCAAAAACCATGGATGCTTATCAGAAGTGTGATTGATAATCAGATCTATCACCACTTTTATATTGTGCTGATGGGCAGAATCTACAAAAGCCTTAAAATCATCTATGGTACCATAGTCTGGATGAATGGCTTTATAATCGGTAACATCATATTTATGATAGGAAGGAGAAGGCATAATAGGCATTAACCATACAGCCTCTACACCCAGATGCTGCAGATAGTCCAGCTTAGACTCCATTCCTTTTATATCACCTATACCATCATCGTTAGAGTCACAATATGACTGCACAAAAATCTCATATGTAAGGCCATTTTTAGGCCACGAATCAATCATTTTTTCTTCTTGTTCCATTTCCTTGCATCCTGTTAAAAACACAAAGAATAAAACAAGGCAAATTAGTCCTGGTTTATTTAGTAGCATGGTATTTCCTTTTGTATCTAAAATAATAGAACAAAAGTACACCTAAAGCAATAAGTAAACCTAGAAATTCGCGCGACTCTTCTATGTACATGGTAGATGCATGCATCTCCGCTGCCAGCTGGTTGAACCCTCCTCTATCTAAAAGATCTATCAATCCTGGTAAATAGAAAAAGCTATATAGAAACCCTGCTATAACTGAAATAAGAATGATTAGAGGGTTAATGGTCTTATTTAGAAAATCCAGCAAAGCTACCACAGCTACATAACCATAAATGAGTATCCAGAGTAATGGATCAGGATCATTCCATTGTAGTGCTGCAAAAGCAAAAAACAGCAAGGCAAATACTAAACTTAATATTCTCATACATTTAAAATTCTACTTTATACAAAATTACAGGAATAATGCCCAATTGATTTTTAGTTACCACCTCTCCTTTGCGAGCATCATAGTATTCATACCATTCGTTTTGAAATGAGAATACGTTTTGCAAATCAAGACCGATAGTTCGGGTATAATTTGGCTTTTCCTTTTTAAAGGTAATGCGCAGGTCCAATCGTTTATAATCATCTAACCTGCGATCTTCATTATAATAAAAACCTCTGGACACGTCTCGGTGCCCACCAGCGTAGTAAGCTCTACCGTTGATGCCAATAGTTCTGAGCACACCACCATCCTTTTCCTTATAAATATCTTTACCTCCTGTAAGACTGATGGTATATTTCCCATTAAACCTTGCTTCTCGCTCAAGACCATCTTTACCTTCGTAGGTAGCATCATAAAATGAAGTACTGAGGATATAGTAATACCCATCTTGCATGGGTCTTTCTAAGCTCATATTCACCCCTTTAAAGTTGCCTACTCCATCATTAACTAATCCATCACTCACTATCTCACCAAACACATTAAGTGCAGAGAATGGAGAATTGTAATAAGTGACTGGTACGTCATAAAAATGCTCATAGAAGACTTCACTGAACAATACATGATTCTTAAAATGCATGTTATATCCTATTCCGGCATGGTGGAACTTAGCAGCCTTTAGCTCATTATGGTTGGTGTAGTTAGCATCTAACATACGCTGAGCCTGAATACCATATTGTATAACAAAATTATCACCATTGGTAAAAGTATAATTATACGATACGCTAGGTAAAACAGCGTTATCGTTAGCCACATCAGTATGGTAATATTGCACGCCTCCTTTTAACCTCGAATGCTGCGATACGGCCCAGTTAACAGTAGCATATGGGCGAACCATTACGATAGAATTATCGACTATTTTTTCAGGATACATTAATTCAGAAGAGTTAACATTATCGATTTCATAATCACTTATGTTAACCACAGCCCCCGTTTGCAAGGAAACTTTATTAGAGAATTTTGCAGATAACTCTAATCGGTTAGACCATAGAGTTTGCTGGCCTTCATATAACTGATATTGATCCACTCGCTCACCGTCACGGCCTACGGAAAAGCCTTCTCTTTTAGATTTAGTACCCGAAAAAGTGGTGCCTAAAAAGAGCGAGGTGTTAGACGACAATGGCAGTAATTCAGTAATTCCCAACACGCCTTCGGTGGAATGGTATTTCACATCTGTACTGTCCTTATCATACTCCCATTCTTCAAACTCTAAATGTGTAAAATCATTATTAGAAGTACCAATAGCACCAAAGATATTGAGTTTACCTCCTTTTTTCTGATTAGCATCATAGTTAAAAGAAAAGTCCTGATAATCAATCTCTTCACCACCAAAATCAACTCCCATCTTACTTAGAAGACCAACGGTTGAGTATCTATAGTTTGCAAGAAAAGATGATTTCTCTTTTTTAATAGGTCCTTCAGCGGCCACATCAATTCCGATCAGGCTCGCTTGCAATGTGTAATGGTTCTCATACTTATCGCCCGGTCTGAAGTTCATATTCACAATGGCTGAACTGGCGCTACCATAAGGCCCCGAAAATACAGGCGTCATAAAATCAGTGCTGCTGAGCATCTGAGTGCTGATCATATTAACGCCACCACCATTCAAAGCTGGTTGATCGCTGATGGTTCCAGCATTGGCCAAGTGATTGGGATTCACAATATACATTCCCTGAAGCCTCCATTGCACACTATTGGGTGATTTACCATTGATAATCAGGTTGTTATTCTGATCATTTTGCGGCATTACTCCAGGGAAAGTCATCATTACCCTGGCAGGATCCATATAGTTGGCCGAAAATCGGTTCGATTGCTCAATAGTAACAGACCGATTGCCAATTTCATTAGGGTTTGAGATATAAGGCTCTTCTTTGATCACTACCTCATCCAGTTCGTTGACAGACGTTTCCAATTTCACTTCTAATGAGAATGGCCTGCCGGCATCCAGCACCAAGTCAAATGCCTGAGATTGATATCCGATATGGCTTATTTGCACTATATACCGCCCTACAGATACTTGAGTCAACTCAAAGGCGCCATTACTATCTGTAACGGCGCCTTTAGCTGGCTCTGTATCTTTCAAGCTTATCTCCACACCCTCTATTGGGGCTCCACTGACATCATCATATATATGGCCTCTGATTGACTGCTCAGGCCTTTGTGCCCACCCTAAAAGGCACGTGAACTGCATGGTTAGCAGTAAAAAATACTTCATTCAAAAAATATCTTTTGAGTCTTATGAAATGATTTTCTGTACGTTCTTATAGCTAGTCGTAATGGTCTGAATATGATCTCCTTTTATCACATCTTGCTCCACAAAGTAGTGCTTCATACCTGATGCACCTGCGGCATCGAAGATCCTTTTAAAATCAATTGATCCGGTGCCTACTGCGGCAAAGTTTCCGTCAGCATCCATATCTTTTACATGCCATAATGGGAAACGACCTTTGTGAGCTTCAAACAATTTCACAGGATCTTTATCAGCCTTGGTAGCCCAGAAAAGATCAAGTTCCATTTTCAAGAGGTCTTCGTCAGTATCATTCAAAAGTACATCATACCCTTCGGTACCATCAAAGCTCTTGAATTCAAAATCATGATTATGGTAGCACAGCTGAATGCCACTTTTCTTACAAGTCTCACCACATTTATTAAGTAGGTCGGTTAGGCTTTTATAATCATCTAAAGACTTTCTTTCTTCATCAACCAAATATGCTACTACCATATATTTTTGACCTGCAGTAGCTGCATCTTCGACAGCCTGCTCCCAGCCATTGCTGAGGCTGCCTTGCTGGTCCCCGTTAATTCGGCCTGTCATGTAATGGCCGCTGACCATGTTCAGTCCGGTATCATCCAATATCTTTTTGAACTCTGAAGCTGAAAAACCATAGTATTTACGACCACCATAACCTGCTGATTCTACTTCCTTATAACCAATATCAGCAATTTTCTTTAAGGTACCTTTGGGATCGCTGCCCATCTCATCTCTTAGTGTATAAAGCTGAATACCAGTGGCTTGTGAAGTTGATCCCATGCAAGAGGGCATCGTCAATACTCCTGCTCCTATTACGGCACTATATTTTAAAAAGGTTCTGCGATTATGCATTTATTTATGAGGTTTAGTTTTTATCTATATTAAATTCAATCCAGTCAAGGAAGCCTAAAATTTCGTCATTTCCCTGGGTGTTAGTGAATATCAGGTAGAAGTTATGCTTTCCTGTAGACTTATTCAAAGGAACATTAATTACCTCCCAGTTTTCACCCTGGAAAGGCCCCTCTCCTAT
Source organism: Fulvivirga ligni (assembly GCF_021389935.1). Lineage (NCBI taxonomy): Bacteria > Pseudomonadati > Bacteroidota > Cytophagia > Cytophagales > Fulvivirgaceae > Fulvivirga > Fulvivirga ligni. Next base: position 3,260,914 of record NZ_CP089979.1, on the reverse strand, counting down.
TACTTCACCATCCAATGCATCAAGTCTCACCTGTACATTACCTCCAACAAGGCTGCTGTTTCTAAAGTCCATGTGGAGTGACAGTGAATTAACATCAGTAAAATCAATATTATCATAGCGAAGATAAGAGCCATTTTTAATATTGCTAATGATGACGTTTCCATTACTCTGGCTAAACTCTGATACTTCATGAGCCTCACTGTAATGGCCTGCTTCCATCTGAACATCTCGTAATATCACTTGCTCCACTGTTTGCAAACGACCTACATCTGCGCCCTTATCTACATAGCTGGCAGATAAGATATACATGGCTTCATGATTATCGGGTTTAGGATCTGAAGTCTTAAACGTACCCACCAATGGCAAGCCTGGCTCCTTAGGTTTAGAACTAGACAGCGACATGACGTATTTAACCATTTTAGCCACATCATCAGGGTCTAACGAAGGGTGGGCTGACATAGCCTGCTCGCCCCAAACACCACCACCACCTTTAATAATCTTGTTGGCCAAATAGGTGGTTGCTCCTGGATCTTCCTTGTATTTCTCTGCCACACGTTTAAATGAAGGACCAATGGATTCTCCATCTACTTTATGACATGAGCTACAGTCACTATCAGAGATCAGTGATTCACCCAAATCAGCAGTGGCAGGCAATTGATGCCCCTGGCTAACTTCTGTGAAATCAAGACCTTTCTCCAGGTAGTTTCTTCTTACACGTACTTCACTGGAAGCAATAGTATTATCGGTGCTTCCGTCTTCAAAGTCAGATACCTTCACGGTGTATTTTACGTTTCTTCCAGGCCAGAAAAAGCTGCTGTTACCAGCAATATCTATTTCTACTTTTGGCGGCTCATTACCAACGCTTACCAGCCTTTTCTCTTCAGAATAACCTCCATTATCATCAGTTACAATAAGGTTCACGAAATATTCGCCTGGTTCTTCGAAAGTATATTTAAAGTCTGGTCCATCTGCTCTCTTCTGATTGTTAACCAACCATTTGAATTTTATTGGATCTCGATCAGGATCATATGATTCTTTAGCTGAAAAATCAACTGTAAGTGGCGCTCTACCAACAGAAGCACCTTCCGAAACTTCAATTATCGGCCTTCTGTTTCCGGCATTATAATCAATTCTGCATAGTCTGGCATCTATATTTTGCTGGAACCAGCCCTTACCATATTCAAGACAGTACATTACTCCATCATCAGAAAAGGCCATATCCATCATGTTACTGAACTTCATGTTGGTGAGAAGCTGCTCTATGCTTACTATTTCACCTTTTTCATTTAGCGTTACCGCCAAAACCCAGTTACGAATCCAGTCATAGATAATCAACTTATCATCATAATAATCTGGGAATTTATATGGACTGTCCTTGTACAGATCACTGTAATAAACCGTACCTGCCATAGCATTTCTACCACCTGAACCTACGATAGGAAATTCAGGAGAAGCGGCATAAGGATACCAGATTAGCGCGGGCTGAGCTGGAGGAAGGTCTTTCAAGCCGGTATTATTAGGCGATGTATTTACCGGATGATTCACATCAAAGAAAGCATTGGGCTCCTGAGTTGTGAAATCATAATGTCTATAAGGTTTATTATCGCCCACAAAGTATGGCCAACCATAAAAACCAGCCTTTGGTGCTCTGTTGATCTCATCATGACCACGAGGACCGCGTAGGCTGTCAGTTTCACCAGCATCTGGTCCTACTTCACCCCAATAAAGTGTTCCGTTCTTTTGATCTACCGCTATTCTGTATGGATTACGATTACCCATCACATAGATTTCAGGCCTGGTCTTCGGGGTACCTTTCGGGAATAAATTACCTTCGGGAATAGTGTAGGTTCCATCATCTTCAGGGTGAATTCTTAAGATCTTACCACGAAGATCATTAGTATTAGCTGATGACTTTTGAGCATCCCAGGCACTTCTGCCCTCGCGCTCATCAATTGGGTTAAAACCCTCAGAATCAAATGGATTGGAGTTATCTCCAGTAGAAAGGAAAAGGTTTCCATCAGGTCCGAAAGCAATGGAGCCTCCGGTGTGACAACATTCCTCTCGCTGCACAGGAATAGATAGCATGATCTTTTCTGTGTCAAAGAGTATTTCATCACCTTTCATAGTAAACCTGGATAATCGGTTTACAGCCTCGCTGCCTGCAGGCGAATAATACATATAAATCCAATGGTTCTTGGCAAAATTTGGATCTACTCCCAGCCCCATTAAACCATCTTCATTTTCATGATATACATCCAATTTGGCAATCTGCTTGGTACCGTCATGGCCAGGCTTGTATAGTTTTACTTCGCCTCTTCTTTGAACAAACATTACGCGATTATCTGGCAGCACTGCCAGCTCGGTAGGTTCGTATAAATTAAAGTCTAATACGCGTTTACTAAATCGATTGTCTTCAGGCTTACGAGGAGAAGACACTTGCTTGTAATCAAGCTTTTCATTTCCTACAGCATACTCTAAACCTGCGGCTAGAATAGCTTTAAATTCTTTATTATTAAACTCTTCGTCAGTATGTCCTAAAGCTGTGTAAAAAGCTCTACCGCCGTCATACTCATGATACCAGGTAATGGGATGGTCTTTGCCCATCGATCCACCTTTGTAGCTGCTTTCATCCAGGGTAAGTAAAATTTTAATGGTGCTGTCCTGAGATTTGAAATTATACCATTCGTCAGTAACAGACCATTGATCAGGAATTGAATCAGGAAGAATAGACTGACCTGACACCTTTTTGACAGTCGCTTTCTGCACCTCCGGATGGTCTTTAAAATATCCACCTATCAGGTGCTCGTACCACGGCCAGTTATACTCAGTGGTAGAAGCTCCGTGTACTCCCAGAAAGCCACCCCCAGCCTGGATAAACCTCTGTAAATCAACCTGCTGAACATCATTTAAAACATCACCTGAAGTACTTAGGAATACAACCGCACTGAATTCCTTTAAAGTATCTTCGAAAATAAGGCCGGCATCTTCAGTGGCTACCGTTTCATAACCCATTGACTGAGCTAATTTCTCGATAGTTTCAATACCCTTAGGTATAGATTGATGTCTGTATCCTTCTGTTTTGCTAAAGATTAATACGGCTGGCTTTTTCCTAGCCTGTTCCTGCTGACATCCCACACTAAAAATCAATAACAGCATAATTATGCTGTTATTGATCCAATTTCCTGACCTTATTGTTTTCAAAGTTCTTTTATCTTAATATTTCTAAACCACACTTTATCACCATGATCCTGCAAGGCTATATGTCCTTTTTTAGCCTGCCCAAAGCCTTTCATATCTTTAAACTTACTGTTTTTGATAAGATCCTGATAGGCCGCGCTGTTCATATCAAACTCAACCACTTTATAGCCATTTTGCCATTGCTCTACGTGACCGCCTTTAGATATGATTTTCACTTTGTTCCACTCCATTGGAGGATTTACTGTAACAAAGCTGGTTTCTATTAAATCATAAAGATCACCTGCTCTGTGCTTCTCAAATCTTCCATCAGGGTGCCTCATATTATCAAGGATTTGCATCTCAAGACCGGTGTTCCATACATAGCCATAATCATCACCCTCTTTTACATAGTAAATGATACCACTATTACCACCCTCTGAAATCATCCATTCTAATTCTAATTCAAAATCCTGATATTCATCATTAGTAATGATGTCTCCGCCATCACCAGATTTTTCAAGAACCAGAGCTCCATTTTTCACTTTCCATGATGCAGGTACTTTATCTGACTTGAATTTTCTCCAGCCATCAGTACTTTTACCATCAAATAATAGCTTCCAGCCTTCTTCTTTCTCCTTTTCGGTAAGTTGATTATTCGCCGCAGGTTTTACAGGGTTGCTGAATCCTGGCTTGTCCTGAGGAATGTTGTTCATAGTATACCAACCTTCTGTAGTCCATAATGAATGGTTATTGCTACTTAAGAATGGCTTCACTATTCTGAAATGTACCACGTGATTGGCTTTCATGCCTGGCAACTCAAAGAATACTTTCTTACGATCTTCAGATATATTTAAAGACTGCACTTTAAGTACTTCTAAGTCCAACTTAGGCCCACCGTAATCTTGCGTAGGCTTATAATACCACTGCTTTATTTCATAGTCATTTACATCACGGCCAGCATTCTCAGCTAAAGGCTCGGTAAATTCTACTTCTATACCATTAGATTTTGCTCTTATCGCTAATGGCTCAAATACAGAGTTTCCATTGTAGTGTAATCTCTGTAAACCATACCAGAACTTACCGTTCTGCTGCCAGTTACCAGGGTTACCAATGCCACCGATATAAAGGTCTCCATCAGGTCCCCAAACCATACGGTTAACACCTGCTTCTAATCCTTGAACAAATCTGAATACGGCTCCCTGATATTTACCGTCTACCAATTCTGGGAATACCCTTTTCACACCACCATGAGTAACTTCACCATGGATCATTTGATTTTTATAGGGACCAACATTCAATGAAGATGGTGTACTTGGAGAATTACCGATTTCATCCTGAGGCAACCATACTAATGGAAGTGTTTCCTCTAAATCAGCCGTACCTTCAAAATCCACTGATCTGGAACCAAACCAGGCACCTTTTTGCACGTGAAGAATTTTACTTGAAGGCAACCAATCTCCTTGATTATCAGCCACAAATATTTCACCATCAGCACCAATACCAATTCCGTTAGGTGTTCTTAAACCATGGGCTATAAACTCTAAAGAACCATCTTCTTTACTAATTTTCACCACTTTACCTCTATCCGGAATCTGTGGTTTAGCACTGGCACCACCAGGCATAATAGCTGTGGCTAGTGCCGCGTAGAAATAACCATCTTTATACACCAGTCCGAAGGCAAACTCATGGAAGTTAGCCGAAACGCGCCAGTCATCACTTACGGTCTGATACTCATCAATGATCTCATCACCGTCATGATCTATTAATTTTGTAAGTTCCTGCTTTTGAAGCACATAAATCTCGTCATCTACAACTTTCAGTCCTAATGGCTCTGCCAGGCCTGATGCGATTTTCTTTACAGTCATTTTAGAAGGGTCACCTGAGTTTACGTTGTCAATAATGTAAACAGGTCCCACAGAATCCCAGGTACAAACCACGATTCTACCATCAGAAAGGAAGTCCATACCACCTACTCTCGGCTGGAAATCATCCGGTCTGGCTTGAGAAAGGTCAAACGCCGGGTGCACAGCAGTAAGTACTGCCTGATCACCTGGTATTTTCTTCATTAGTTTACCTGGATCTACATAAGGCACCACTTTCTTAAACATTTCATTCTTATGCTTAAGCACTGAAGCAGGCACTACTGAGAACTTGTCATCACCATGTTTAGCCCACTGAAAGCTTAGTGCAGCATCTCCTGCGCCTTGTCCGAACTGTATTTTGATTTTGTTAAGTCCTTTTTGAAGGTAAACTTCACCATCTCTGGCCTGGGTACCGTGTGTTACACCATTGTCTATGATATGCTTATCATTCACAAATAGCTGAGACCCATCATCTGAAACTAATCTAAAAACATAGTTAGAAGTTTCAGGTATATCTACATAACCATGGAAAACGACCATAACACGGTCTTTTCTAGTTCCTAAGCCTGTTTTATCAGTAAAATGAACTACAGGAGCCACGCCTGAAAGTACAGGGCTGGTATTTTCTTCAATATTATCAAAAGGAAGACTTTGATCATGCCAGATATACATTAATGCAGCAAGACCATCATGCACTGCTGCGTCTTTGCTGTCTAATTCAGTATTTTCTTCGCTTAAAGCTAGTCCTACAGAACCAACGCCCAACATCAAGTCTTCTTCGCCTGCCTCTTCTTCTGGCTCTTCGTTATCTAAAGAAAGAATGTAAGTAACCATTCTTTCCGCATCAGCCTTTTGTAAGTCAGGGTGAGGAGTCATGAGCACTTCGCCCCAAACACCTTTACCGCCTTTAATAACTTTATCCGCTAGTTCACTGATCGTTCCTTTGCTGGTTTCATATTTTTCAGCCACTGATAGGTAGGCCGGACCAATTGTTTTCTTGGTTTCGTTATGACATGTTTTACAGTCGCTACCTTCAATAAGCTGCTTGCCTAAGGTTAAAACAGATTCACTTACTTCACTCTCTGGCTTTTCAGCTGTTTCCGGATTAGTAACATCAAAACCTGGATGATAGAATGTGGTAAGACTTGTTTTATCGTTAGATTTTAACTCCAAAACACCATCAATAGTGATGGTGCTACCGTTTTCATAGTTTTGAGTAGACTGATTTCCTTCCGTGAACTTTCCATCAGTTTTGTAATCGTCTTTTTTCTCTAATGAGGTAAGGCTAAGATTCAGGCCTACCTTTTCACCATCAGGTACGTTAGCGGTAGTAAAAACTCTTTCAAGTCCATTTTTCTTGCCATCTTGAACATACTCAGGGCTTTCAGTAATCTGAATTACATTTCCCTTAGCATCTTTCAATTCATATTTAATGTAAACTCGATCATCCTTGAACTCATGTCCTCTAAACTGAAACTCTGGCTTTTCTGTGGCACCACCATCTTTAATGATTACCCAGTTTGGTTCTGTAAGCTTATGTTCGTAGTAAGCATATCCCTTGCTGGTTGGCTGCGGTCCATGCTTGGTTGTATAAACAGGTCCGTCAAAGTTCACTCCACCTTTCCAGGCTTTGTAGATTCCTCCTTCTCGAGCATCATAGGCCACATACATATTTTTATTGAGTGCTACAGTAACAATTCTTGGTTGCTCATCAAGCACTGACCTGAATACCCACGGATCATGAGGTCTTTGGGTGGCCACTGTATCCTTTTCAATACGCTCACAGCTGACTATAACCAGCCAAAGAGCAATGAGGAGAAATAGTTTAGATTTGTAATTCATGTGTAAAGTGTTTATTCTCATAGGTTAGCATGGGTTTTTACATGCTCAATTACGAGTTTTAAATGGTTGTCTTTTAAATGCCTAGTATTTTTTTGTTTGACGCCTCATCCGCTTCCCCTCCTGCAAAATCGTCAAATGCTTTTTCTGTTACTCTTATAATATGTTCTTTGATAAACTGCGCTCCTTCTCGGGCACCATCTTCAGGATGTTTCATGCAACACTCCCACTCCAACACGGCCCAGCTATCATAATTGTATTTGGTCAGCTTGCTAAAGATCTGTTTAAAATCTACCTGCCCATCTCCTAAAGAACGGAAACGACCGGGCCTGTCTATCCAGTCTTGATAACCTCCATATACTCCAGACCTACCTGAAGGATTAAATTCTGCATCTTTTACATGGAACATTTTTATGTGCTCATGATAGATATCAATAAAGTCCAGATAGTCTAGTTGCTGAAGCACGAAGTGACTTGGATCGTATAAGATTTTAGCTCTTGAATGATTGTTGGTAGCCTCAAGAAATCGCTCGAAGGTGATACCATCGTGCAGATCCTCTCCTGGGTGGAGTTCGTAGCACACGTCTACACCATTCTCATCGAAGTGATTCAGAATGGGGGTCCATCTTTTGGCAAGTTCACTGAAACCGGTATTTACCAGACCTGCTGGCCTCTGCGGCCATGGATAAACCGTGTGCCATAATAACGCACCAGAAAATGATGCCATGGCATTTAAGCCCATATTAGCACTGGCCTTGGCTGCCATTTTTAATTGGTTTACAGCCCATTCGGTTCTCTCCGCGGGCTTTCCATGCAGCTCTTTGGGTGCGAAGCCATCGAACATGGTATCATAAGCCGGGTGCACAGCCACTAGCTGACCTTGTAAATGAGTGGAAAGCTCTGATACTTCTAAGCCGAATTCCTTTAAGGTACCTTTAACTTCATCTGTGTAGGTTTTACTTTCGGCGGCTTTGGCCAAATCAAAACAGCGGGCATCCCAGGTGGGAATCTGAATGGCTTTGTACCCCAAACCTGCTGCCCATTCGGCTATATTTCTAAGGTTATTAAAAGGCGCTTGATCATCTAAAAACTGCGCTATAAATAAGGCTGGGCCTTTGATAGTTTTCATAGATTAAGTTGATTTTTAAAATTTAAAGATTAGACCTCAAGCCATTTTCCTCCTTCATTGGAAGATTCTACAGCCCGGTCAATGAACTTCATCCCCATCAGACCATCTTCAACCCCTGGGAAATCATACGTATGATCGTCGAAACTGTTTCCTGAAACTTGGGCACGAACGGCCATGGCGAAGTTTCTGTAGATATTAGCAAAGGCTTCTAAATAGCCTTCCGGATGGCCTGCAGGCACTCTGGTATTGGCCTTGGCTGCTTTAGATAAGTAATCATTTCCTGTTCTCAATTTTTCGGCAGGCTTATCCAACCATTTGACCCACAGCGTATTGGCATCAGCATGATTCCATTCTACACCACCCTTCTCACCATATACTCTTACTTTCAGGTTATTCTCTTCTCCTGCTGCTATCTGGGTAGCCATGAGCACACCCGTAACATCGCCACCAAATTTCAATAAAATGGCACCATCATCATCTAATCGTCGGTTAGGAACCACAATATTCAGCTGAGCACTCAGTGAGGTGATAGGCAAACCAGATACGTATTCTGCCAAATGAGCAGCATGCGTACCAATATCTCCAATACATCCACTTTTACCTGATCTGCCCGGGTCTGTTCTCCATGATGCCTGTTTATTATCAGATGCCTCTAAAGGTTGTGAAAGCCATCCTTGTGGATATTCCACATATATCTTTCTCACTTTTCCGAGTTTTCCAGAAGCCACATATTCACGAGCTTCTTTAATCATGGGATAACCGCTATAGGTATGAGTAAGACCGAAAACCAATCCTGTCTTTTCTACCAGTTCATTAAGCTCTTCAGCTTCTTCTACGGTAAAGCAAAGGGGCTTATCTACCATTACATGAAAGCCATTTTCCAGGGCTTTTTTGGCAGGACCAAAATGTAAATGATTAGGAGTAACTATGGCTACGAAGTCCATTCTTTCACCTTCAGGAAGTTTGCTTTCCTTAGTTATCATCTCCTCCCACGTGGCGTATATTCTTTCTTCTGGTAAGTATAATGACTGGCCGGTTTCCTTAGATTTTTCAGGATTGCTACTAAAGGCTCCACATACCAGTTCTATTTCTTGATCTAATGCAGCGGCATTTCTATGAACGGCACCGATGAAAGCGTCTTTACTACCTCCCACCATTCCCATTCTAACCTTGCGTTGGTTAATATTCATTGAATTTCAATTTATAAGAATTATTGGAATTTAAATATATAAAACGGTTTAGCTAATAATTTTTATATAAACGGAAATAGGCATGCGCTTATTTCCATTAATAGCATGGTTAAGTTAAGTATTATTATGCGAGGTGGTGGGAAAATAGATAAAATTCACAATTTTTACAAACGATTGCGAGTTAGAAGAAAATTTGCAGAAGTTAAAATAATGAATTAATATCCGCCATTAAAAATCTGAACCTCATATGAACAAATCATTAATTCCGCGCCTGAGCGCCATGATGTTTCTACAGTTTTTTATCTGGGGCACCTGGTACGTGACCATAGGTAACTACATGACAGCCAACAACATGGCTGATCTGACACACTGGCCATACACGGTAAATCCTATTGCTGCCATTATTGCTCCTTTCTTTATAGGAATGATAGCTGACAGATATTTTGCTACTGAAAAAGTATTAGGCATACTACATTTACTAGGTGGTGTAATCATGTTTTTTGTTCCTCAAACTACAGATAACCCTACCCTATTTATAGTTTTGTTATTGGCTTATAATATGTGTTATATGCCTACTTTAAGCTTAAGTAATACCCTGGCATTTCATAATATTCAGGATCAGGAAAAGCAATTTCCAGTAATCCGTGTATTTGGAACTATCGGCTGGATTGTTTCTGGTTTATTTATAAGCTATGTATTGGTATCTTTCGTTACAGATACTCTACCTGATGCTACGCCTCTACCTATGTATACTACCGCCATCGCGAGTATTCTTTTAGGAGCGTACAGCTTTACATTGCCTCATACGCCTCCGCCAGCAGCAGGTGAAAAGACTTCAGCAAGAAATATATTAGGTATTGATGCTTTTAATCAATTGAAGAGTAAATCATTCATAATCTTCATTATAAGCTCGTTTTTGATAAGCATTCCATTGGCAGCATACTATAACTTTGCTCCTATCTTCATTACTAATGTTGGCTTCGAAAAACCAGCGGCTACCATGTCTTTAGGTCAGTTCTCTGAAATGTTCTTCATGATTCTGATACCATTCTTCTTTGCCAGATTAGGCGTAAAGAAAATGCTAATCTTTGGTATGGGTTCATGGATATTAAGGTATTTATTCTTCGCATTTGCTGCTCCAGCGGGAGCATTCTGGATGATAGTTGTTGGCGTACTACTACACGGATTATGCTATGATTTCTTCTTCGTAACAGGGCAGATTTATGTAGATAAAAAATCTAACGCAGCCATCAGAGGGCAGGCTCAAGGTTTTCTGGTATTAGTAACCTATGGAGCAGGAATGCTAATAGGCGCTCAGATAGCAGGAATTTTATATAACAGCTTCCTGGGTACTGCTGATGCACTAACTCCTGAACAATGGAAGAACTTCTGGATTATTCCTGCAGTATTTGCAGTAGCCATTATGGCCTTCTTTGGCTTGACCTTTACAGATAAAGTAAAAAATAAAGAGGTTTAAAATATTTGGGGCTTTGGATCAATTATCCAAAGCTCCATCATTTACCCAACAGGCAATTTTATCTTTCTCATCCTGAGACAGTGATCCATTAGGTGGCATTGATCCACTCTGGGTACGAGACTTGATCTGAGCAGCGTGGTTTTGCACATTTTGAAAGTTAGTCCAATTTGTAGATGAACCTGTGCCCCCATCATGACAGCCACTACCAAAACAGTTGGCCGTAATAATGGCCTTCACCTCATCATCATAAGAGATTCCACTATTAACGTATGCTTGCTGGCTGGTAGTACACCCGGTCTCATCCTTCACAGTTACTTCATAGTTACCACTAGTTAAGCCCGTAAAATCCGGAGATGCTTGAAAGGCTCCGTTACCTAGTTTATACATTACCTCTCCGTTTCCTGTAGCTATTATGCTCAAATTACCTTCAGCAGAACCACAGCCAGCCTCTGCTACCTGCACCTCGGAAATGGCCACGCTGGCACCATCCGTCTTTACCGTGAAGAATGATGAAGCCGTACATCCATTTTCATCCTGAACTATAATAGAGTAAGTGGCTGCTTTTAGATTATCGAAACTAGGATCGCCCTGAAAACTACCGCCATTAATATTAAATGTGAGCTGACCTTCTCCTCCTGATCCCTGCACTGTAATGCTCCCATCCTCCTTATCACAACCAGATACATTCGCAAGTTCTAGCAGTTCTACTTTTAGCCCAGATTGACTGCAATCTATCTGAGGCTCAGGGTCTCCGCTAACCTTGCAACCTGTTAATTGAAAAATAAGAAGAAGAATTAATAATGAAGTGAAAATTTTATTACCTGACATATTCCGCGTGAGTTTAAAAAACTAAAGATATAAAGTATACGGAAAATATGTATGGAATGGATTTAAAACAAAATATCCTCCAAGGCCTGGCCTCGAGAGGATATTTCGTTGTCTATAGTTGGCTTTAACTATTGCTAAGATAAGGCTACTATTTGATAAAATAAATTTAAAATGGGTCAATACCTTACAAGGTTATATTGTCATCTATTATATATAATTAATAACAAATCAAGAACTGTATAAAAACAAAAATCCCTTGAAGACCTAGCTCCAAGGGATAATTGTTGTCTATAGTTGGCTTTAATTGATACTAAGGTAATAGCAAAGAATCTGAACCACAATCTACCGTCGACCAATGACAATCGATGATCGACAAGCCGCTGTTTTGGGAGACGAATGGTTGAGATTAAATGGAGTCTTGAGGAGTTATGAACTTAGTGCTGTCAGAGTTAGATTCATCACTGCCACTATTCATCAGCCTCTCTTTCAATTGTGGCTTTGATCCAGGAAATGTGGTTCTGGAGGATATATCATATCCCAGATAGACAATAACCACAAAAAACACGATTGCTACTATTAAAAATACCTTTTTCGACTTGCTCATTATAACTTCGGTTCAAGCCACAAATATCCAGCACAGATCACAAACAGACAAAAAAGCCACCAATAATTCATTGGCTTCCATTGCGCTACGCTGAAAGCTTCATCCTGATCGTTCTTTACTGAAAAATAGCGAGCGTTCGCTTCTCTTAATTGGTTCGTTTTCAGAGCCTTCCATTCCTCATCGCCAGCAACGTAATAACTTACATGAGAGGAAGAGTCATTTTCTAGGTATAAATGTGACCACCCTACTTTACTGTTCCAAATCTTAAAATTCCATTCGTTTTTTAACAGGTTCTTCTCTAAACCATACGTACTTTCACCACTGCCCTTGATCATTGGGAAATCCAATGACGATAATCTAAAAAGTGTAGATTCATGCAAATAACTTACAGGCATGTTATCACTTTTCTCAAAATATTTATAAGAATTTGATTCAGAAATTCCTGAAATTATACGTCTCCATAATTTCTTATATTCATTTTGCTTTCCAGCCAACCATAACTCATAAGTATTCTTCAATAATGAGGTGGCTATTTTTCCTGAGCCATGCAGACCATAAGCAGTTAGTAAATCCTTATTATCATCAGAGAGAAGTGGAATAGTAAATAAATCAGGCTTTATGCTATATGAAAAACAGCTGTATGCCTGCTCGTTAATAGAAACAGAAGTTTTATTATTTTTCAAAAACTTGAAAGGATCCCAGGTCCTATTTCTCCTACTATTGAGATATTCATCATCGGGTTGAATCAATAAATTTAAACCTTGCTCCGAAATGGCTTTGCTTAAGGAGATCAACTCATTATTTGATAGCTTATTCAGAGAAGCTGCATCTAAAATAATTAGATCTACAGCCTGCAGTACATTAGGAACCACATACCTAAAATTAACAGGGTCTTGGTTAATATATTCGTATTTGAATTTATCAGTGGTAAGCTCATTTCTGATTGCAATATGATGCCCCTCCTCCCCTAGAAAGTTCTTTAAATATTTAGATTCGAACGTTGGGAACTGATTAATCATTAAAATATTCAGTTTTTCCCGTGGCTCTACTGTAACAGGGAGCGGTTCTGAATTAGTTACCTTCCCTGTGCTATCTATTTCTTGTATGATGTAAAGTCTGTTCCCGAATGCTTTTGTATCAATGGCAAAATAGAAGTCATCTTTATCAGATTTCAGAAATGTAGAGTCAAGCACTTTATCCTCCTCCTTCAATAGTAAGGAAACCGAATGATTGTGCCTGTATTTTCCATCAATAACTAGTTCATCTCCCTGCTTCACCACATAAGTATATTTTAAATCTATAATTCCTTCTAAGGACTTAGCACCCAGATAAAGCATTGACGATGAGTCATATCTGTGAAGGTCATAGGAAGGAATGCCATTTCCAAGCACGAATACGGTATGAAACCTCTTATCTCTTTCAAAACCGGATGCATAGTTTGCCTCTTCTAAATGTGGGTATAGCCGCCTTAAACTATCCAACTGATCCTGTCTAAAATCTTCTGTAAGTAATGCCAGAAACTCGCCCTTCACGGTTTGCTTTGTTTCCAACTTCAAAAACATGAGGGCAACCAGAATGACACTTAAAAAGCTGAGCATTATTCGTATGAATAACTGTTTTTTATCCTTTCTTCTGATCTCTTTAATCAATAGAAGGGCCATCAGCAACCCAGATAGAATAACTACGGGCCACAACCAGTCACTATTTATGATTCGCAGGCCGTCAATCATTTTCTAGTTGTTTTAGCTCCTCAATCATTTGCTTACTCAGGTCACTATAAGCCGCGGCACTTGATGCTGAAGGCCTTTTATCTGAAGGAATTATCTTTTGAAGGTCACTTATCAGCTGCCTCAAAGCCTTATGAACATCCGATTTGCTGGCATCTTCAGTCAGCTTCTTCAGGTTCTGCAGGGCATATAAATACCGTCCAGGCTGATCGATAGCCAACTCTGCTAATGCGTTCCCTGCTGATTTAAATAGCTGCTTATCTTTCGTATCTGGTTGAGCTTTCCTATCCACTAGCTGTCTGGCTCGAGTGAGAGCTTCTCTCAGTGGCAGGTACTTGTCCTCAGCTTCCAAGCTAGATTCCTCTCTGTGGTTAATCACCTCTTTTATATCTCCTGAAAGTCGGGTTTTCTCTTTGATGGGGGGCGGCTCAAAGCCAATGCGATGCACATAGATACGGGCATCGTTCTTTATCTCTTTGATTAAGGTTAATGCTCTGTGCTGATACGGCAGAGATTTTTCAGGTTCGAAGAGTCTTAAGTAAAGCTCTGAGTTCCACATTTCGGTGAGTGCTTGCCTTAGCTTACTTTTGATAGAAACGGTGAAGAAAGTGGCTTCTTCGGCATTGTCATGGTCATGCGTGTAGGCTTCGAGGTTATTTTCCGAATGTTCGTGGTCTTCACCCTCTTCATGATGGCTTTCTTCCTGCAGATGATCTCCAGCTTCATGCTCAGCACCTCCGTCGTGATCATGCATATAACCAGCAAGTGGTTTACCTTCTTCATTTTGCATGGCCTCTACCTGCTCTTCCGGTGATACTGCAATACCAGATTCTGCTTCTTCGCCTAAAAATTGGCCATACTTGAGCCTTAAAGCCTTTTGATCAAACGCCAATTCGTTACTTCTTTTATTAAATTCCTCTTTGCTAATGGACGTTTTCTCCTTCAACAGCTTCTCTGTGTCTATAATAATCTGCCGCTGACTTCGGAAATATTCAGGCATTACATCTACCCCCAGTGATCCTTCTACATAAAACTCATAACTGGCAGTATCCTTTATAGCCACAAAGAAGGTCTCACTTCTGGCTGACTGAGACTGTGGTCTTTTATTATCTCTAGCTTCAATGTAAAAATAGAGTTCGTCCCCGAGGCTCATTTTCATGTTATCCAGACTTATTCTTTTGCTGAGGTCAGCCACTTTAGCATTAGCTTTCAACCCAGGTTGAAATTCCAGCCTTTCCTCTCTGAATTTTACTGATTCACCACTGCCCTGACTCACTGTGGCAATAATATAAACCTCAGTAAGGCCATAATCATCAGTTATTGTGGTAGAGAATGACACATTCTTACTATCATCATAATTAAATGAAGTGTATTGATCCAGCCCTCGAACCTCAATGGCCGGCTCATTATCATGGATTAAATCAATACTATAAAGATCTGATATGAAGGTATTTCCATTCAAATCCTGATACTTGAAATTATAAATCCCACTTTTAGCGAGGGTAATTGAACGATAATAGGCTCCATCCTTATGCACCATTTTGTAAGACTGGCTCCCCTGCTCCATCATCACATCCTTGGGCTCTTGATCAAACTCTAATTTCCAGGTGAGCTTACTGCCTTCGAGCGCTTCAATCTTCATCTCAGTTTGAGAAGAGGTAGGCAAGTTGGTGTATGCAGGGTAGTTGATAAAGACCTCACTACTAGTCAGATTTACAGGCTTAACAGGTTTGCTCGTCAAGGAATCATTAGCATGAAACTCAAGTCCAATTTGCTTATTCACCTTTTCTTTACCCATATTTTTGGAGTATTCTTCCAAAATCAAGTGGTCGACAAGCCAGCTTCCTCCTATGAGTAATACAGTTGCCATAAAAAAGGCCCACAACCTGTGCGATGGAACAAGTCTTTTTTGACTCAGATCTTGTTCTATCTTGTTCCGCTGTAGCTTAGCAATGGTGGATAGCTCACTTATTGGCTCAAGCAATAACCCTGAACTGTACTCTGCAGAATGGTACTTGGAATCCAGTATGGCTACAGCATGCTTATATGACACCTGCCACGGCTTGATCAAAAAGATGGCAATTATGCATGTAAATGCAGCCATGCCGATCACCCACACCGGTTCATTTAGCAAAATATGCCCAGCACCAGCTACTGCCCCAGTGATCAGTAATACTTCCAACCAGGAAAGTAATTTCCATTTTAGTATGAATCGGGTCAATATGTTAGAAGGTCCTTTCATTGTTTTCTTGCCCAAGAGAAGGATCTTTCTATGATAAGAATAATGATAAATAATAAGGCCAACCACTCTTCTAATGACTGGAAGCTTGCCTTATCAGTAGCTTTTCCTTTTTCCGCAGCCGTTTTTGAAGGTGTCCACTCCGATAATGGAATAGTCCTCATATCATACTTTGCGGAATGATATTTAATGGGTGAAATGAGGTTGGCTATGGTCTCAGCCAGCCTGTACCTTAACACCTTTTGAAGGTTGAGATTTTGAGTAATAATATATTCACCGGCTTTACTGTCCGAACTAATGAGTTCAGTGGCCAAGGAATCTGGTCTTAGCAGGAATACCTTTTCGGTCTCCATGCTATACGGCTTTTCAGATAGCCAAAAGGCAACATCTGGCTCTTGATCAGAAATCTTAATATTCAACGGCACCTCTTTTTTGATAGACAATAAAGCTGCTCTGACAAGCATAGCTTGCTGTGTATGAACTTCATCTGCCTGTATGCTTACTCGTACTGGCTCCATTTCTTTCATCGGAATCCATGGCTGATCTGATGACACTCTTACTTCGTCATCTTGTTGTTGTATTCCTTGCGGGCTATTTTCACCGGTCCATTGATATTGTTTATAATTCAGCTTAGCGGAATCGGATGTTAGAACTATGGCCACATTTGTGCTATCTACCTGATATGCAGCTACAATTGCTTTTATACTATCATTTTTATTCCATTCAATCCAGTGAATATTCTTGTTTGTAGTCGGTCGTTTTCCTGTGACTCCGTTATACCTGGAAGCTGTGAAGATTATCAGGCTATCGGGTTCAATTTCGTTGAGATGATTTACTAAGTTCCAATAATCTGGCGTGGGTAAATCTGTATAATTTTTCTGAGGATCATAAACTTCAAATTGATCAGAAAAAAGCCTTACTTCCTGAGTCATTATGAGACTATCAGCCAAGTCTTTGACATTCTCATCACTGAATAATTCCGGTTCTATGAGATAAGCCTTACTGGATGTAGGGCTCGATTCCTTTCTTAATTGTAAACCAGCTAAAAATAGGACTATAATACTTATTAAAATACATCGGAGAATTAGTAGTAAGAGTTCATTCAAACGAATGGTTCTGGTTTGCTTGCTATCAACTTCTTGTAAAAGTTCTATGCTGCCAATTTTAATAATTTTGCCTTGCTGCTTGCTCAACAAATGGATGGCCAGAGGCACTAACAAGGCCAGAAACCCCCAAAGATATCCCGGATATGCCAATGAAAAATTAAGCAAACTTAAGCCTCCTTTTCAGATAAGCACTTAAAACATTTTCTATCGGCTGCCCCATCATAAATTGCTCATAGCTCACTGCCTGAGTGAGAAAGTGCTGTTGATGTTTCTTCACTTTTTCATCCAGAGCTTGTAAATAAAGTTCTTTGGCTTTGCCCGAAGCCACTTTTACTTGTTCTCCACTTTCTAAATCTTCGAAGACCAACGTTCCTTTATAGTTGAACTTAAATTCCTGTTCACCTAATACATGAATCACAATTACCTCATTCCTAGGAGTTTTCAAGCTTGCGATATAACTACTTAATTCATCTTTGGTCTCATACAAATCAGTAAAGACCACGATCATTTCTCTTTCTTTTCGGCTATGAATGGCTGATGCTGCAGCTGATCTTACGGGCCACTTACCTTCGGCATTTACTGATATAAGCTGCTGTAGGAAACGATTAAACTGCTGCGATTGTGAGGACGGGGACAGATGAAATGTTTTACTCTCATTCATGGCATAAAGGCCAATGGCATCCCCCTGACTTTTAGCTAAATAGGCTAAAGATGCCACCAAAACCTGCACGTATGACAGCTTAGAAAGTGCTGCCTCAGTGTGCATCATCGAAGCCGATGCATCAATGATAAACTTGATAGTGGTGTGCGTATCTACTTCGGACTGTTTGATAAAGTACTTACCGGAGCGCGCCAGCATTTTCCAATCTAGAAGTCTCAAATCATCGCCAGGTTCATAACCGCGATATTGACTAAATTCCATGCCACTACCCTTTCTCCGGCTCACATTGAGACCAGATAAGTACTTATCTACCACCACCTTGGATATCAAAGACAAGCCACGGATGGTGCCTATGATATCAGGTTGGAGCAGGTCAATATAGTCTTTGGTAGCGGCCATTAATTTGTCATGCTATTTTAATGCTCTTCAACAAAAAGGCCGTGAAATCATCTGATGTAATTCCTTCTGCCTCCGCTTTAAAGTTGGGAATCACCCGATGTCTTAAAACAGGAAAAGCCACATCTTTAATATCATCTGGAGTTACTGACCAACGGCCTTGCTGCAGGGCTCTGGCTTTAGCTGTAAGAATCATGGCCTGGCCTGCCCTTGGTCCGGCACCCCAACCTACGTTTTCTGATATGTATTCGAAAGTACTGGTTTCCGGCCTGGTAGCTCTTACTATCTGACTTACATATTTCACTAATTGATCGCTGATCGGCACCTCCCTTACCAATTGCTGCAATCTGATGATATCCTCACCTGTGATTACGCTCTTTACTTCTTTCTTTACACCTCCGGTAGTAGCTTTTAATATCGCTTCCTCCTCAGCATCAGTGGGATAGCCAATTTTTATGTAAAGTAAAAACCTGTCTTGCTGTGCTTCTGGTAATGGGAAAGTACCTGATTGCTCAATAGGGTTTTGAGTGGCTAAAATGAAGAAAGGTCTGTCTAAAGCATACGTTTTGCCTGAATAAGTGACTTCGAATTCCTGCATAGCCTCCAGCAGTGCCGATTGGGTCTTCGGTGGTGTTCGGTTGATCTCATCTGCCAATACGATATTAGCGAATATGGGACCTTTGTTGAACTCAAAGAACTTCCTACCTGTGGTATGATCCTCTTCCAGTATTTCGGTACCAATGATATCTGAAGGCATAAGGTCAGGTGTAAATTGGATTCTCCTAAACTTCAAATCTATAGCTTGGGCTAAAGTCCTAATCATTAGGGTTTTGGCAAGTCCCGGCACTCCTTCCAAAAGTGCATGGCCACCAGCCAGGAAACCAATAAGCAGCTGATCAATAGTTTCTTCCTGCCCGATAATCACTTTTCCTATCTCTTGCTTCAAGGCTTTTAGCTTACCTGTAAGTGCAGCTACTTCCTGTTCTATTTGCACAAGTTCTTCATTCATACTTTTGTCATTAAGAGGTTAGCGCGTACATCACAATGTTCACACTAAACCGGGTATTGTCAATTTTATACCAGCGCTTATTTCTAAAATCGTAATCCCACTCACAGCCATAATCCTTATTGCTGTATAGCACACCAATGCGGCCGTTGACTTCTATCGCTTTCAAATAGTCATGCACCAGATCATCGCCCCAGCCATTTAGCTCCTGGGATGTAGTAGGCGGACCGTCTTCAAAATCAAAAAATGAGTGGTAAATAGCGTGGTTTGAGGGTATTTTTTTAAGGGCCATGTCTCCAAAAATATCAGCCATTTGTCTTTCAAAAGACTTGGCAAACAAGCCGTCAATATCATGATTACAATCATCTACGAAGATGAAGCCACCATTTTTGACATACCTTTCAAAGTTGGCTTTCTCTTCTTTTGTAAACTGTACCAGCTTATGGCCAGAAAGGTAACAAAAAGGGCATTTGAAGATCTCTTCGCTAGCCAAAGGAACAATATTTTCACGGGTATCCACTTTCAAGGTGGTATACTCGACCAGCGAATTCATCACATTAGATGGCATTCTTTGGTCAACATCCCAATCTCCTGACTCGTACTGCAACCTTGTAAAAAAGAATGCATTATTATCATTCATAATCTACTCCTACCCTGGAAATATTATTTTAAGTATAGCCAGGGCTTTCTCACCCTGGCTTATTGTTTTTGGTCCGTTGAGACACAGACCTTGATGTTAAATTATGTTGGTCAAAGTAACTTTATGTCTGATGGAGATCATTGAAATCCTAATTATCTTGAATAGGTAATTCATTTCGCATGCCTCCATGTGACATTACTGATCTGGTCATAACTTTTGAGCCAGCACCTTTAACCTGTTTCTATTTAAAGTTATACAGCATCTGATAAGCTGGTGAATGTAAAGTCACGCACTTTCATGTACGGAATCAGGTTGCCATCTACCCTTACTTGCTGACCTAGAGTTTCCAGGTTGTTTAGCATGATGATAGGGCTTTCGTTAAACCTGAAGTTCTTTACAGGATGCTTTATTCTGCCATTTTCAATATAGAAAGTACCATCTCTGGTAAGCCCAGTGTACAATAATGTTTGAGGATCTACCGTACGGATGTACCACAAACGCGTTACCAGCACACCTTTTTTGGTATCCTTAATCATATCTTCCAGGGAAGCACTACCCCCTTCCATGATGGCGTTACTCGGGAATGGCACTGGTTCAACACCTTGCTGCTGAGCCCAATATCTGTCATAAGCCAGATTCTTAGCCACACCGTTCTCAATCCATTTGGTTTTCTTTCTTGGCAGACCGTCACCCGTCCAGGTAGAGCCTGGCACTAATGGGTTTAATGGATCAGAGTAAATATTCACTCTTTCATCCACTATCTGCTGGCCCAGCTTGGTGCCTCCACCTTCTTTTGACATAAAACTTCTACCCTCATCTGCAGTTCTGGCATTTAAAGAATAGAACATGTTCTGTAAAAGATCTACTGAAGCAGCTGGCTCTAAAATCACGGTGTATTTACCTGGCTCAATGGCCTTAGCATTCTGAGACATGATCGCCTTATCGATAGCCACCTGAGAAGCCTCGGCAGCATCGAATTTATTCACATCATTAAAATCTCTAGTTACCCAGCCTGATCCTGTGCCATCATTAGTTCTCATGGTAACAGTAAAATCAAGACCAGTGGCCTGGTTGTAAGCGAAAAGGCCTTTGTTATTTAATAAAGCATTGAAGCTTGAACTATCATTTAAAAACCCAGCCGCTGTAACATCTTTCTTGGCTGCCGGCTCTATACTTTTACGGGCTACTTCAGCTCTGTACTCCGGAGTGATATCTGCCGTAGATTGCTTAAAAGTGATAGAATCATCATACTGCTGTGGATCCAATGGCCCCATGAACTCAGGGTTTTCCGGCGCTAAACGAGCCAGCTCCTCCGCTCTTTTCACCACTCTTTCCAAGGCGGCATCAGTAAATTCATCTATAGTGGCTGTTCCTGATTTTTTACCGAAACTAGCTTGCACCACTAAGGTTTGGTTAGAACGGTGCCCAGCCGTAGAAACGGTATTTCTAGCATAACGGATGTTACCACTCTCACTACCGCTCATATTTATTTCGCAGCTATCAGCAGAGGAAAAGCTCAGGGCCTTTTCCATAATTTGCTTAGCTTCTTCTTTTGAAAATATTGCCATTTTAATTTTAATCTTTAGTAATACAACTGTTTAAATACTACGGCCGGTGTTGATCACATTCACGTTATCGAAACGTGTGGTAGAACACCCGTGAGATACAGCACTCACCTGTGAAGGCTGTCCCTTACCATCAAAGAAAGAGCCGAACATGCGGTAGTCGTCCTTATCACAAATCTTACTGCATGAATTCCAGAATTCCTGGGTGTTTGACTGGTAAGCCACATCATTCAGCATTCCGCCGATTTCACCGTCTTTGATCTCGTAGAACACGGTGCCTCCAAACTGAAAGTTATATCGCTGTTGGTCAATAGAGTATGAACCTCTACCGGCGATATACACACCTTTCTCTACATCTTTGATCATATCAGAAACAGAGTATTTTTCTTTTCCAGGCTCTAAAGAAACGTTTGGCATTCTTTGGAACTGAACATCATTCCAGCTCTGAGAATAGCAGCAACCATGAGATTCCTTCTGATCCAGCATATGCACTTGATCTCTGATGGCTTCATAGTTCACTAAAATTCCATTTCTTATTAAGTCCCATTTCTTGGTCTTCACCCCTTCATCATCATAACCAACAGCGCCAAGTGAATGCGGCTGCGTTTTATCAGCTACAATATTCACAATGTCACTACCATATTGGAAATCCTTGGTTTTCCATTTATCCAAAGTAGCGAAGCTGGTACCTGCGTAGTTAGCTTCATAGCCCAGTACCCTATCCAACTCTAGCGGGTGACCTACCGACTCATGGATAGTCAGCCCCAGGTGGTTAGGATCTAACACTACAGAATATTTTCCAGGATCAACCGACTTGGCTGTAAGCATCTCTTTGGCTTGCTTGGCAGCCGCAGTGGCATCCTCTACTATATCATAGCTATTGCGGTAGAACATCAGATCGCCAGGGCCGGCAATTTTCTCTGAGGCCAAGCCATCCATATATTCATAGCCCATGCCCATAGGAGCACTAAGCGCCTGACGAGATTTGAACTTGCCTTTCTCCTTATCAATAGCCGTTACACCAAACGTAGGCCATATTCTATGGATATCCTGGTCTATGTAAGAGCCCTCTGTAGAGGCAAAGTATTTTTGTTCATTGACCATGAATAAAGCCGAATTAACAAAACTGGCTCCATTATCCATGGCTGCGGCATTAGCATTCAGTAGTAGATCTACCTTTTCTGAAACCGGCACTTCTTTAAAGTCTTTTTTGATGGGGGTTTTCCAGCTTACCTCTCCGTAACCTTGTACCGGAGCAAGTATTACTGGTTCCTTTTGTATTTTGGAGTTGGCCTTAGCTATAGCCACGGCTTGTTCAGTGGCTTTTTTTATGCCTTCCGGCGAAACATCATTAGTTGAAGCAAAGCCCCAGGTACCATTGGCTATTACCCTGATGCCCATACCGAATGATTCGGTGTTCACCACATTCTGCACTTTATCTTCACGGGTAAAAACATACTGATTTAAGTAGCGACCTATTCTGGCGTCGGCATAAGATGCTCCTAGTGATCTGGCACTGTTTAAGGCCACGTCGGCCAGCTTTTTCTTGCTAGCTACATCCAGCCCTGGATCTAAAAGTGCCTCTACCGGAATGGCGTTCCCCATTACAGAAGCGGGGATCATCATGGCTCCGGCACCAAAACCGGCCAGTTGCATAAAGTCTCTTCGTTTCAAGTTTCCTCCTTTTTTTGGTTGATTTAATGATTTAAGCCAAACGTTGTTTAAGCTTGTAGCGTAATATGTAAACTAAAGAGTTAAAATCACATAGCAATTATTTAAGCGGTAAAATACACCTGTTGTAAAGGTTAATGCGAAAAATCATACATATAGACATGGACGCCTTTTATGCCTCCGTAGAGCAGCGTGACAACCCTGAGCTCAAAGGGAAGCCTGTGGCTGTGGGGGGAAGCTCCCGCCGTGGTGTAGTAGCCGCCGCCAGCTATGAGGCCCGCAAATTCGGTGTGCGCTCTGCTATGCCTTCTAAAATTGCAGCCATAAAATGTCCTGATCTGATTTTTGTGAAGCCCAGGTTCGATGCCTATAAAGGTGTTTCTAACCAAATTCGGAATATCTTTTACGAGTATACTGATTTGGTGGAGCCCTTGTCTTTAGATGAGGCTTATCTTGATGTGACGGTTAACAAAAAGGATATGCCATCTGCTACGCTCATTGCTCAGGAGATAAGAAAGCGCATACTAGAAGAAACTCAGCTTACCGCTTCTGCTGGTATATCTATCAATAAGTTTCTGGCTAAAACTGCCTCTGATGTTAATAAGCCCAATGGCTTTTTCCTCATTCCGCCAGATGAAGCTGAGCGTTTTGTGGAGACTTTACCCATTGAGCGTTTTTTCGGCATAGGTAAAGTAACGGCAGAAAAAATGAGGAAGATGGGCATTTTGAATGGCGCTGATCTCAAAAAGTATAGTGAAGCGGACCTGGCATCTCGTTTTGGGAAGTCAGGCCGGTATTACTATAGAATTGCTAGGGGTCTGGACGAAAGGGAGGTAACGCCTAACAGAATCAGGAAATCTCTTGGTGCTGAAAACACCTTTGAAGACGATAGGACTACCACAGCCGAACTAAAAACAGAGCTGGAGAAGATCACCCAGGTGCTTACCGGACGCATGGAAAGGTCCAACACCAAAGGCAAAACCCTTACTTTGAAAGTGAAATTCCATGATTTTCAGCAGATTACCAGAAGTAAGACCATCACTCAATGGATCGAAGATGAGGCCCAGATAAAGCAGCTCTACGAAGAGCTTTTAGGCACTTTTGACAACGAATCTATGAAAGTAAGGCTCCTAGGGCTCTCCATTTCCAACCTTAATCATGAGCTGAAAGAAGAACCCTCCGGACAGCTCACATTAAAGTTCTAGTTAACTTTCGCCTCAACGATTATTGGAAAATGGTCTGAAATATAGGTTTTTCCCCTCTGGCCATCTACCACCTGATAAGTGACGATAGAAACATCGCCTTTGTAAAAGATATAATCAATTCTATCTCTTTTCATATCAGGCTCTAGTTGGAATCCATTAAATGTGTAAAAAGGGCCATATTTCCTTTCTGCTTGCTTAAAGGTATCTTCCAGCTTATCGCTTCCGGAGGTTAGTACCTGATAAGGTGCATTAGCCGGAGGCACATTGAAGTCTCCCGTAACGATTACTGGTTGATTACCAGCTACTTTAGCCACTTTGTTTTTTATGATTTCTGCACTTTGCTTACGTGCTTCTTTGCCTATATGATCGAAGTGTGTATTGAAAAAGTAAAACTCTTTGCCAGTGGCCTTATCTTTAAATTTAGCCCAGGTAACGATGCGTGGTAATGCGGCATCCCAACCTTTAGAAGCCACCTTTTGCGGCGTTGGCGAAAGCCAGAAAGTTTCAGATTCTAACACCTCAAATTTATCTTTTTTGTAAAATATGGGTGAAAACTCTCCTTTGTTTTCTCCTTCACGGCCCACACCAATGTGCTCATAGGCAGGAAGTCTGTCTTTAATATCTGTTAGCTGAGAATAAAGCACTTCCTGAGCGCCGAAAATATCTACATCTTCAAACCTCACAAAATCTCCAAACCAGTCTCGGCGATTATCCCAGTAGTTGATACCATCACTTTCTGCGGCCAGCCTGATGTTAGAGGTCATCACCTTTAGATCCAGCTGATCCTGGGCAAAGCAAAAGGCGGGAAGAGTAATGAGTAATGATATAAAGAATGTTTTTAGAGTAGTGATCATGAGGATATTTTAATGCTATAAGATGCACTAATTTAAGCCACTACTTTTTAAAAACACAAATGCCTATTTTATCAAATTATTTTGATTCTGTGAGGCTGTCAAAGTCAAAGCCTTTTTTACGGACGTAGACTATTTTATCTACCTCTGTCACCACTTCGCCTTCTTCATTTTTTACTTCACAAAGAAAAGTGTAGTCCTTCTTTCCTACCTGATCCAGCTCTGCTATTATCTTCTCCACCTGGTCCTTCTTCACTTCAAAAACACAGTTTAAGGTGCCCTTCCCTGGCTTTTTGTATCTAATGGCGGCTCCTTTGTCCATAACTACATAACCTTTGCCTAGCTGAGCTATAAGAATGAACATGTACCAGGGATCGCACATAGAATATAAAGACCCGCCGTAGTGAATGCCTACCAGATTTTTGTTATACCACCTCATCTTCATGATCACCTCAAAACGCGACATATCAGGGGCTACTTTCTTCAAACTGATGCCTGTTCCGAGCATGGGAGGCCACCAATTAATCAATTTCATCTTTCTTCTATCACTCAGCATGGGTGAAATATAGGGCTAATAAACCAGAATTTGATACTTTTGTAAAAGCATTTAACCTTAATAGATAATATGAAAACTGCAGAGATAAAAACTGAAAAAGGAACCATGAAGGTGGAGTTTTATGAAAAAGATGCTCCTAAAACAGTACAAAACTTTATAGACCTTTCTAAAAAGGGGTTTTATGATGGACTAACCTTCCACAGAGTAATCCCTAATTTCGTAATTCAAGGTGGCTGTCCTGATGGCACTGGTGCTGGCGGACCTGGCTACAAAATTGATTGCGAGCTAGATGGTGACAATCAATATCATGACAGAGGTGTTCTTTCTATGGCTCATGCCGGAAGAAACACAGGCGGAAGCCAGTTCTTCATCTGCCATAGCAGAGATAATACTGCTCACCTGGACAGAAATCACACTTGTTTTGGCAAAGTAGTTGATGGTGTAGACGTTATAGACAACATCAGACAAGGTGATAAGATTGAAAAAATTACAATTAGCGAAAACTAAGATTATATTAGGTGCATGGCTGGTATTACTAACGCATATCAGCTATGCCCAATCTTCTACTTCTCAGCCTAAGGCCACGCTAACTCTTCATAGCCAAAGTGATTTCACCGTCACTGATAATACGTTAGCTTTTACTGAAGGTGAACAAACCATTTTATCCCTCACCGTTATCGGCCCTGGTGATAAAAGAATAGATGCCGGAATGGACAAGACTTTGGTCATTTCCATGCCTTCCAACAAAGACCTTGGTATAGACGACTGGGAAAATTATAAGGCCTTTATAGAAATAAGCGGATGTAGATGCTTTAACAGAGGTTTCAACCCAGTTACGAGCGGAACGCTGACCATTTCTAAGCTAAACAATGACAGGTGGTCTATCTCTGCCGATCTTACAGCAACCGGAAGAGATAATAATGAACCAATACTTTTCTATTTTGAAGGAGAAATAGAAGCTAGTGTACCTTAATGAATCACTTTCTGGCCGATATGCTCAGCCACACTATCCCAAAGATTGATACGTACTTCTAGAGCTTCTTTCGCCACCTTGAGGCTTTCCTCCCATTTGTTCTCATCATCTCCACACAGGCCTTCTATCATTTTCAAAGATAGCGGTCCATGCTCGTCACCATCTAATTCTATATGGCGATTCAGATAATAAGTAAGCTGATTATAACTGGTATTATCCTCTTGCTCTGAGCGCTTGATGATCTCGATGAACATATCTGGTATCAGATCCTCGCGGCCAAAGGTAAAGGCAGAGGCAATAAGGTGTGGCTTACCGGTTTTAATGGTATCAAAAGTGAACTGCACAAATTTCTTAACGGCCGGTATTTCAATGGCTTCAATAGACTTATCCAGGCCATTATTAGCAATACTTTCTAGAAAGCGATTGATCTCAGCGGTGTCAGCCCCCACTTGCTCCATGGCAGCTAAGTACATTTCATAGTGACTCATTACATCACCAGCTTCGTTCACATCACTTTCCTCACCCAGCACTATTTCATTTATAAAACGGGCCACATTCGGGTCTGAAGCAGGCACCCAAGGCACGTTAGTACAGGTGAGTTTTTGCTGTAAAGCTTTGAGCAAAGACATAAAATCCCACACGGCATATACATGCTGCTCCATAAATATTTTTATGTCTTCCAGAGAAGATAATTTCTGATAAAGGTGGTGATCAGTAAGTTGCTTTCTTAACGGCGCTATGGCCTCCTCAATCTTTTCAATCTGCGCATTCATATTACAAAGCTAAGGCATTTTGGTCATTTCATTACTCAGAAGGTGCGGCGAATGAGAGTGGCTTAAACAATTGTAAGTGAGCGGCTGTTGATGAAATCAATAACTATAACTAAAAAAACTATGTCATTACTCACCATTATATTAAGCATACTAATTCCACCATTGGCCGTATTCCTAAAACATGGACTGGGCACCACCTTTTTGGTTAACCTTATCCTTACCATCATCTTCTGGGTACCAGGGGCTATTCATGCTTTATGGGTGAATAGTAAGGGGTGATGAGCATAGAACTCGGGCATTACAAATGCCCGGGAATGTTTCGATCGCAATATAATTGCGATCGAGCTCAAAATTGCGATCGAGCTCAAATCAGGTATAACTAAACAGTTCAATGATAATTATTCCTTTTTCTCTTAATGATTCTCTGACCTGATTTATGTGCTTTTGGCGTTTAATGGCATAATCGTCCCATGTTTGATCGTCTTGCTTGGGGAATTTCAATTTATTCGAAAGGTCGTTGAACGCTGATTGATCTAATTCTTGATTATAGCTAAGAACGGCGAAAACATCTATATCGGTTTGGTCCACTTGAACTGTATTAGAGAATATAGGTGGGGCAGAATTTAGTTGATCTATCTCCTTTTGAGCCAATATAATCAACTTATGATAGTAGGCAATTTGAAAGTCTGAATCTGAATACTCACATTCCGTTCTCTGTAACTTACACTCACAGGACTTCATTTCAACAATATCAATCTTCTTAATATTTTCTAAGCTTAAGACTTGCATATCTTCTAGTGAAGCCGCTGAGTATTTAATTTTAACAGGCTCTTCAGGCTTGGGAAAATTAATAGTTTGAATGGATACAAATAGTCTGATCTTTCCGTTTTTTTGTTCTCTCTCACTTTTTAAATAAGACAGCAACTGATCATTGTTTTTCGGAAGGATATTTCTTGAAGCCAGTTGTAAATACCCACTTAATACAGAATTGTCTTTTAACTGTACTTTAACTTCATAAAATCGGCACGCGCCAACGTCCGCTTTCACGAAACAACTGGAGAATATTGCCAAAATGATGAGAATGACCGATTTCATGAGTTTTTTTTAATTATAAAGCTTTTTTTATACAATCATTGATTTATGTGATTGAAAACCTCTTCCACCTTCTCCTCCAGCTCCAACTCTCCTTCCAGCCAAATGACTGTACCCGAGACCTCCCTGAGCCATTGCTCCTGAATTTTAAAGGATCTGCCTGTAAAATCAGGGTCATCGTATTGTTCGGCCCAGGTGAGGAATGCCTCTGAGTTTCTTCGGGTGAGATCATCGGTGATTAGCTTTTCACCGTAGCGTTGCTGCTCTCGTTGTCGAAGGCGCTGCATGCGTATAGCATTGGGCAGGTATATAAACACAACCAGATCGAAATAAGACTTCCATTCATGGCCCCAGCTAATGAGCGAACCACTGACCACTGCATTCTCTACTTTTGATAAATCACTTTTTAGATGATCATTTCTATCCTGTAAAGATTCCTTTTCTGTAAAAGGCACTTCTGTTTTCTTCCAGTAATAATTATCCGCATCTAAATGGGTGAATGCTGAATTTTTGGCAATTTCACCCGCCAGGGTGGTAGTTCCATTTCCTGATGCACCAATGATCAATATCTTCATAAGTCAACAGAATAAAAATCTAACAACGACATTTCAATGGAGAGGTTTCACCGCTAAATTAATCTTCTTTGGACTATTTTGCCTTCATCTCTATTAGATCCCACAGGTTTCCATATAGATCTTTGAACACCGCAACGGTGCCATATTCCGCTTCGTTAGGTACTCTCATGAACTCGATCCCATTGTCCACCATATCATTATAATCTCTCCAAAAATCGTCTGTACTTAAGAAAAGAAATACCCTCCCTCCTGTTTGATTACCGATGGCCGCCTCTTGCTCAGGGCCAGATGCCTTAGCCAACAGGATATTAGTGCCTTTAGAGTTAGGTGGCGCTATTAATACCCACCTTTTATCTTGCTCTGGCATGTAAGTATCTTCTACCAGCTTGAAATGTAGCTTTTGTGTATAAAATTCAATCGCCTCGTCATAATCTTTTACTACTAAGGCTATATGGATGATGGATTGGTGCATAAGAATGAATCTCTGATATAGAAAAATGAAGACTAAAACTGCTTCAATGTTTAAAAAGTAAAGGTCACCAATTTCATCTTAAGACCGGCTTATAAAAATGAAAAATCCCACCGGATGAGTGGGATTTTTTTGTAATAAAATTACTGCATCACAGGTAATTGCAGAAAGGATTTATATTGCCCTCCGGTATGCACAATATGCTTACCTGCATTCTCTGGCTCATAACTCGGGGTACCAGGCATAATGGCCCCTAAAAAGTTCTTCCCTGTAATCACAAACCTCAATTGCTCGCCTGGGTAAAGCACCATGCCTATGGGCATAAGATCCACTTCTATCGCTACTATTTCACCTTGAGCTAATTTTTCTGTTCTATCAAAGCTATGCTCAGGAACCTGATCTCCAGATGTTGAAGACAGATTTCTGGCAGATACCTTGAGTCTACCATTAGATCCTTTATATCTTAATACTGATCCACCATCTTCCGTAAGGTCATGCATTAGCGCTCCTTGATTAGGAATTACAAACTGCTGTAGGTGATTACCATACTTATCCAGCTTTTGCAGATAGAAAAACAGATCCATATCATCAGCATCTTCGGCAGAAACCCAAAGGTGAGCTTTTGGATAACCTACTAAGACTGTTTCTTCTTCAAACCTATGGATAAAAGAGACCATTCCAGGGCCTGCCTGTGTATCATAAATTACAGGTATATGTTCACTAGCATTTCCCGGCTTTAATTCTCGTGTCTTACCATCTAAAAAGAACTGTTCATTATGTACATCTACCGGAGGGAAACTGGTTGCAGGAGTGTTAACTCTGTCGTTTCCATTGAAGTCGTGAACAGCATAACGCACGCGTGGCGTTTCTTGCCAGTCATTACTTTCACCTTTCAAATAATAATCAAAGAACTTTCTTAAATCTTCAGTATTGTCTTCATCATAGTAATCTGGCCACTCTTGTGTGTTATGAATTCGTAGCCATTTCTCTTCAGATGCTATTTTACACCATGCTCTGAATGTGCCCATGGTGTGAAGCGTATTAGAATAGCTAGCCACCACATACGCCGGCACATTGATATTGCTTAGATTCACTATTTTATCCTGCCATACGCTATGATCTGCAAACGGATAAGTTTGTGCCTCCTCAAATACATCTTCACGTAAGCCATTACCGACGTGGTTTACCTGTAGCCTCTTGGTAAAATGCAGGTCGGCCATTCCGCCTTTTCTGGTTAAGTCACGATATACATCACTTAAACCTTCGCATGGGTTAATAGCTGCTAAATGCGGTGGACGCTCCGCTGCTGTAAACCACTGTGAAATAGCCAGATAGGAGGTTCCACTCATGCCCACTTTACCATTACACCACTCTTGTTCTGCAAGCCACTCTATCAAATCATGGCAATCTCTACCTTCTTGAGTACCAAACATGGATATATCCCCTTCTGAATAGGCCACTCCGCGAGGGTCAGGATTACAGATAGCATACCCCTGGCTGCACCAGTAGGCGGGATCTGGTCCTTCAAACTTAGCCAGACCAGAAAGGATACCATTATCAATCCCCAGCATGTTATAAAGGGCTGTGGTTCTGGGTGCAGATCCACCGCTTTTTCCGTAAGGACTCCACGCTATGATTACCGGCACATTCTCTTCACCTTTTGGTCTGTATAGATCTGTGTAGATGGTGATGCCGTCACGCATTTTCACTGGCACATCCTTTTCAAATACAATATCTGAAGAGAGAGGCTTAAACTTTTGATCTAGTTGAAAACCTTTGGGTAAAATCTCGGTGCGAGGATCAAACTTGCTCCATATGCCATGGATACCTCCATCGTCATAAGAATAGGCTTCTTTAAAAATTCTTTGATCCTTATTGTTGTTTACTGCTAAATCTTTCATATCCGAATTCACTTTTTGTAATACCTAAAAAATTAAGATTGCAATCTTTTTTCCTTCGAAGCTTTTACAAAATTAGCAGTAGCATGATTCAAAATATGAAATGAATCAAGTCAAAAAGTATAAATTTCAAACCATACTTATAATCTAAATTGCTTTGGAGTGGATCCAGTCATCTTTTTGAAAAAGTTACTGAAGTAATTCGGATATTCATAACCCAGTGCATAGGCTATATTCGCTACCGACCAGTCTGTATGTCTAAGCAGGGTAATAGCCTCGGCTATTAACCTTTCGGAAATCAATTGAGTAGTAGACTTACCGGTTATTTCCTTCACCGTTCTATTTAGATAATTAACATGAATAGACAAGATATCAGCATAATCCTGAGCTGACTTCAGGCGCACAGACATATGCAGATCTTCTATTGGAAACTGGCTTTCTAGCAAATCTGTAAACTGAGTGGTAATTCTTAAAGCTGACGTACTATATTTCCTGAAATTATCGGTGGGGTTAATGTGTAGCGCCTCGTGAACTATCATTTGAATATAATTTCTCATGAGGTCATCTTTATACAGATAATCGGTATTTTCATGCCGAAGCATACTTTCAAAAATGTCTGTGATGGCCGCTTCTTGATGGGCGTTTAGTTTATAGGCCGGGGGTGACGCTACCTGAAAGAGTGGAGAACTTCTTAAACTCTGCATTCTTTCCATCGGCTTCATAAACACGTCTGTAAATACGCAAGAATATCCCTGGTGATTATCTTCTAATATTTCAGTAGCATATGGCACCTTGGGATTGATAAGGACTAAATAGACTCCATTCATATGCACTACATGATCATCAAAATGCAGCTTACTGTTTCCTTTACTTAATAGAATTAAATAAAAGTACCTTCGCCCAAAGGCCGAGATCTTACTTTTAGACAAAGTATTTCTGCTCACCTTAAAGCCCCGCAGCTTTAAAGCTGAAGTTAATTCAGGACCGGGGTATTGATGTTTAGATGCCATTGTAACGAATAAATTAAAGCATGAAATTCGAGAAAATGGCAATAGCTTTCAATTTATTTGATTTTAACTACGCTCAAAGATCTTCTTATTTATAAACATGCTTTATAGGACAAAAGGCTGTAGCTAAAGTAGAAAACAAGCTATCCGTTTTTTCATCTGGTTGCAGGTGTTTGCTATATAAATCGACATGAATGTCATATTCATTTGGATTCGGCCCAAAAGTGGTGCAAGAATTATCATATTCTCTGGTGACATCATGTGTTTGTAACGCGCGTTGGAGAAAAAATAGAAAATTTGCGTGCTGAGCAGAATCTAATACTACATAAGTTTGAAATTGTGTATTCTCATCTCTAATAAGAATCCAATCTTCATTTTTAGGAAAATGCTCATTCCGTTGTAACACGTAGCTATTATGACCTTCCCCTCCTATTCCGCCATGGTAAGTCTCTACGATTTCTATGCGATTGGCATTGTTTACACGCTCTATCAACTCCGAATCAGAAAGTGAGCATGAACACAATAGAACCAATGCAATTAAAAATCTTGATGGTATCAACATCAGGTGTCATTTAGACTGTTAAACTAACACAATTAAAGCAAAAAGCCCATAGGTTGACACCTATGGGCTTTTCTTATTTGAACAGACCTAATTTCTATTTCAAGGCATAGCCAATGTATCCACCATCTACCAATAACTCCGTTCCGGTAATGAAACTGGCATTATCAGAAGTTAAGAATAAAACTGTCTTTGCTATTTCCTCTGGTTGTCCCATTCTTTGGAGAGCCGTGGTAGCAGCAAACTGATCTTTAACTTCAGAATTAGGCACAGCCTTATCAAACCCTTCCGTTTGGGTTGGGCCAGGGCTTACTATGTTTACTCTTATCTTTCTATCTGCCAACTCATTAGCTGCTACTTGAGCAATTTTATTTACCGCTCCTTTAGTTGCCGAATAAATGCTACCGTACATCTGAGAAGCAGTGGCCACTGTGGAAGACGTAAACAAAACAGAGGCACCTTCAACAAGGTAAGGAAGTAATTTTTGAAGAGTAAAGAAATAACCTTTTACATTAGTGTTGAATTGGGCATCAAACTGCTCTTCAGTAGCCTCAGCAATAGGTGCAAATGTGGCTATTCCAGCATTTAAAAATAGTACATCCAATTTGCTTCCACTATCCGCAATGGCACGTTCCAGCTTACCTATTCCTTCTAAATTTGAGGTATCAGAAACTACGGTCTTCAGCTGCGGGCTATTGATCTTCTCAGCTGCCTTACGCAAATTCTCCTCGCTTCTGCTGGTAATCCAAACCGTGGCACCTGCTTCAATATATGCTTTAGCTGTAGCAAAGCCAATGCCTGTGCTACCGCCTGTGATTACTACATTCTTATTCTTGAAATCCATTTTTGAAATGTTTTAAATGATTAATGACACAAAGTTAGACTTCGAGATTTATTTTCGTTACTTTGTAACCAAAAGTAACAGTAACTTTTGGGTAACCAAGTAACAAATGAAGGAAATCAAGTGTGCTGAAAATGACAGCAATAAGAAGCAAATCAGAGCCGTGCATGACGCTATGTATGTGCTGAATGGAAAGTGGAAAATATCTATTATTTCTTCAGTGTGCTACTATAATAAGCGGCGTTTCTCTGACATTCTGAATGATGTAGAAGGCATCTCTAACAAAATGCTTAGCAAAGAACTGAAAGAGCTGGAAATGAATAAGTTAGTTAAAAGAATAGTACTCGATACCCAACCAGTGACCGTGCAATATCAGCTTACCGAGTACGGATTAAGTCTACGATCCATCATAGACCATTTAGCGGAATGGGGCGCTGAACACAGGAAGGTGATTATGGGGAAGTAGCTCGTCCATCACATATAACAACTCTATCATTCTGGAAGCAACACCCACAGCCGATGCCGGATTTTGACCGGTGACTATCATTCCATCATTGACCACATATGGAGCAAAGGGTGAAGTATGTTCAAACACAGCTCCTTGCCGCTTCAGCTCATCTTCTAACATAAAGGGGATGACCTCATCAAGCAAGTGATTATCAAGTTTTTCCTCTTCACTTGTGAAGGCATTGATTGTTTTACCGTGAAGTAAATTTTTCCCATTACTTAATATACAGTTGAGTAATGCTGTGGGGCCGTGGCAGACGGCGCCTATTACCTTCCCTGTTTCGTAAGTATTTCTCACCACTTCTTTCACCGTAAGATCATTGACCATATCAGTCATCAGCCCCAAGCCACCAGGAAAAAACACACCATCATAGGCCGCTATGTCGATATTGCTGAGTTTATGACTGAAGTTTAGTCTTTTAAATCCGGCACTCTCTTTAAAATGTCTACTGTTATTGTGTTCCGGGTTATAACCTACATAGGGAGGTGTCCCTCCAAGAATGCTGGCAAAATCTACGGCTATTCCATTGGCTATAAATTCAAAATAAGGATCCGCAATTTCTGAAAATTCATATCCGGCCATGTGTCTACCACTGCCTGTGATGCTGGTGCTCGTAACTATAAATAATACGTGTTTCATAAATGTTTTTAATTAGATAACTGCAAGAGCCTATGCCTCAGCTCTTGCAGTTTTAGAGATTACTTAATCGTTATAATAGGGTGAATTCATGCCTTTACTGGCAGTTTCGGTAATGGCTCCATCAAAAATTTTGGTCATAAAACTCACTCCGAAATTTCGGGCCTCCTGCGGGAAAACGTTCCAGGCAAAATCTTGCGCATTTTCTATGCTATCAAACTCGTAGAATCCTCCTACTGAATTAGAGCTTACACCACTTAGCCAGGTTTTTCTTACTAACCCTTTCACTTTAAGGAGATTGGGATTTATCTCTTCCCAAGGTACATTGTCAAAAGGAATTGAAAATTGTAATTCTGTGTAGACGAATGCTTTCTTCATTGATTTACTCATAATATTTAACTTTTATTGCTTCGCTGACTTGCGAATACAGGACAAAGTTGATGAGTAAGAAAAACTAAAAAGTTGTCTTATGACAATGCTTTTGTGGTCGTTAATATTGCCAGAACTATGAATTGAGCTGGATGAATTAAGAATTGAGTAGTTTGGCCCTTAGCTTACTTAAAGTTGAATTGGTCATTCCCAGGTATGAAGCTACAGCCTTGCTGGAAACTCTTGTTAATAGTTTAGGTTCGTGCTCCATAACCCATTTAAGCTTATCAATACCTTCCATGCCTAGAAAACTATAAATCCTCATTTGAGAATGGATAAACGCAAACTCCATAAAACGATGGTAGACATTGGCAAACTGCGGCACAGAATTTACAAGCGCATAAAAATCTTCTCTGTGAATCATAAGCAACTCTGATGGCTCTATAGAAACCAGGCAGTCTCTTGAAGGCTTTTGTAAAATAAAGCTGGTGTTGGCTGAAATTATAGAATCTTCAAGGGCAAAAAAGCCTGTGATATCATTACCCTTATCATCGATTTCATAGAGCCGCAGGCAGCCTGAGTTTATGAAATAAAAGTGTTTGCACACCTGACCTATATTACACAACATCTCATTTCTAACGGTTTGCTTTAGATGGAAACATTGGAGGATCTTGTCTAATTCTTTCTCTCCAATGTCTCCATGACCTAAAATGAAATTTTCAAGAGCTTTGAACATAATCTGATTCTATAAATAGCAACTAGCAATTTAGAAAGGTATGAATACAAGATTGTTGTCTTATGACAATATTTATAATCACTAGTCACTCTGAAATAATATCATTCAGCGCTCTGAAAAGATTTAAA
The DNA here is from genome assembly GCF_021389935.1 of Fulvivirga ligni. Classification (NCBI taxonomy): domain Bacteria; kingdom Pseudomonadati; phylum Bacteroidota; class Cytophagia; order Cytophagales; family Fulvivirgaceae; genus Fulvivirga; species Fulvivirga ligni. The sequence goes on along the minus strand of NZ_CP089979.1, from coordinate 3,224,621 downwards.
GGGTATTCGGCCAACCTGTTACACAAGTATAGATACCATTCTTCTCCATACACATAGTATAATTTAGTGGGATAGCCTTGATCCTTCAGCTGGGCAAGCTGCTCGTTACAAATACCGTATAATGATTCAAATTCATAAGTGCTGGGCGGGGCGTTATACTTTTCAATCAGCTTAATGGCTTGCTGCTGAATAATATCATGATGGGTGGCTATAGAGCACATGTGATGAGAGGCCAATAGCTGATCCAGATAATCTAAATAAACCTCATCCAGTTGTTCTCCTCTAGCCATTCCCAGTTGGGCTGGTATATCAAAAGCACCCTTCACCAGCCTTATTCGTCCGGATTGTTTCTTTAACTCGATAAAATCATCTTTAGACCTATACAAATAGGCCTGCATGGTTATAGACAAATTGCTGAAATCGGGTGAAAATTGGAGATATGTATTTAAGACATGATCGGTCTGTTCTACACCCTCGGCGCTAATGATCACCTCAGTTTTACCTGCATTATCTAAAATCCTACCCAAATTGGCCTCGGCCAGGTCAGTAGATAAATTAAGGCCTATATGAGATAAATCCAGTGATACCGTGGCATTCAGATTTTGCTCATCTATCTGCTTCAATATCCTTAAAAATTCATCGGTAGCCTCGTTTGCATGACGCTCGTCGGCCGCGTTTTCCCCCATATATTCAATTGAGGCTTTATATCCTAAATGATTAGCATCCACCACTTTGGCAACAGTTTGCTCTAAATTATCACCACCAATGTATCTATCAGTAGCTTTTTTTAATACGTTATATATTTGAGGGTTGGCAATTATATAGGACTTAGCCTCCTGACTAAGTGCCATCTTCTTTAAGGCCTGAGATCCAAGGGTGAGAAGGTCTTGATTCATCATAAATGTTAGTTTAGAAAAAGTAATTGAAGAATTTACAAAATAACATATCGAGAATTATAGATATGTTTTATCAAATTTTTTTACAATCCTGTTTTTAGGTTAGATATGAAAGTATCTATGGTAGCTTCATTTCTTCTGTAATATGTCCATTTACCAATTCTGGTGGATAGCAATAAACCAGCCTTTTCCATCATATTTAAATAATGTGAAGTGGCTGATTGAGACAGTCCTATCTTATCCTGTATATGGCAAACACATACACCTTGATCAAAATTTGGCACATTGACCTGTGGCGGAAAGTGCTCTTCCGGCTCCTTTAGCCAGCCAAGTATCTCCACCCTACCCTGATTGCTTAATACTTTACAGATCTCAACAATATTCATTCAACTAATATATCGATAAATCTCGATATGTAAAATTGAATAAGCATAATTTGCATTGTTGATTTGAAAAATGAAAAAATTCAATATTATTTAAACTGAAGCTGAGCTTCTTAATAATTGACTCCCAAATTCATAGCAGTGCTAAATAAAAGGTAGAGTTGCAAAATCGACTTGCAACTCTTTTAAATACCTATATCACCATGGCACCTCTCCGCTATCAGGGTTAGTTTCTTCAGCAAAAAATTTACCCGAAGGGCCATTTTCATCAATGAGTGCATACTTTACAATTCTCTTTCCAGCATTTTCCACCTCTCCACCGATGTGGCCAGTAAAATCTGTTTTGGTGTATCCTGGGCATATCGCATTTACTTTTATTGCCGTATCTCTCAGTTCATAAGCCAGGTGAACGGTATACATATTCATTGCCGATTTTGAAGCCGCATAAACTGCATATTTTGCGTAATCATAGGCTGGCCATTGCGGATCACTCTGTAAGGTAAGCGAACCAACGCTGGTACTAACATTCACAATTCTAGGGCTAAATGATTGCTTAAGCAGCGGTATAAATGCCTGAGTGACATTCACTACTCCATAGAGGTTTACTTCAAGCACCTCTCTATAATTATCCGCCGGTGTTTCTAAAGCACTTTGAGGTACCACGCCACTTATTCCAGCATTATTGATGAGAACATCCAATCGACCTCTCTCCTGCTCTATGATCTCTCTGGCTTTCGCTACAGTTTCTAACTTGGTCACATCAATGGCTATTGCTTTCACATTAATCAGCCCTATGGCTTGTAATTGCTGAATAGCCCGGGCGCCCCTTTCTATATCTCTACTTCCCAGATATACAAAGAAGCCTTGCTGTAATAGCTGCCTGGCGGTTTCAAAACCAATTCCTTTATTGGCTCCTGTTATTAAAGCTGTCTTGGGTAAATTCTTATTTAAATCTGGGTTTTGCTGTGTTTTCGAATCCATTTTATTCATTCTTTTGATTAACAGTACAAAGCTGCCAGATCAAAGCATGAAGTAGTTTACCATTTGGTAAAAACGGATTTACTGTATGTTTTTTCTTATTCGGCTGAGTGATTGCTGAGTTACGCCCAAGTATGATGCTATGTAAGTCAAAGGCACTCTATTGATAAGCGTAGGATGTGTTTCCATAAATTCTAAATATCGGGTGGTAGCGTCTTGCGAGATCACCGGGGCACTACGCGATTTATGAAACATGCACATGTGCACCATTTTATTTTTAATATTATCCCACCCTACTATGGTGTTAGACAATTCTTCCCAGGCCTGCTTAGAGAAAACCACTAATCTGCACTCGGTACATGCCTGAAGATATTCAGAAGAGGCCACATGAGCCTCAAAGTTAACATAATCTACCACCAGACTATTTTCACTAATGAAGCACTTGGTAATTTCCTCGCCTTTATTATTATAATAACAGCCTCTTATCACACCCTCCACTACGAAGCCCACCTGTTTGGGTATCTTTTGAGCCTCCGAAAAATAGTCATCTTTAGCGAGTGTCATTTCTTTCACCTGAAACTTTACCAGCTCAATTTGTTGACTATTTAAATGTCCAAATTTCAGAATATAATCGATCAGCTCATTCATGGATTTAAGTTAAGCAAAGATATTAGCTATGAATTTACCATATGGTAAAAAACAGCAGGTCACTACTGCAAATGTTTTACATTACACATGTACTAAAGATGGAATTTTAAAATTGTGTTAAGCCTTAATAGATATAAATTGAATATGCAGTTCAATGCCAAGTACTTTTCAACCCCAATAGTACCCTTTTATGGATAATAGTGAGAAACAAAGGATTGAGGAAGTTAAAACTTACAAGGTTCTAAATACCGATTCAGAAAATGAATTAACAGAAATTGCGCAAATAGCTGCATTAATGTGTGATTCTCCGGTGTCATTAATAACCCTTGTTGGTAAAGAATATCAATGGTTTAAAGCAAAAAGAGGTATAAGCATACATAGGACCAAGCGAAAAGATTCTTTCTGCCAATTCGCCATAGAATGTCCAGAAAATGTTATGGTTATCAATGATGCCTCCCTGGACTCAAAAGTTCAAGACAATCCTTTCGTAACCCATCACCCCTTCATTAGATTTTATGCTGGTGCACCATTGATAACACCTTCAGGTAAAGCTATTGGTACTTTATGTGTCATTGATTATAAACCCAAAGAAATTACCAGCGAGCAAAAAGAAGGGCTGCAAATATTGGCGCGAAAGGTGATGGACTATTTGAATACTAAAAAACAGCTCCTGGAGTCACAACTTGAAGTGACTGAAATTAGCAAAACACTGATTAAGCTCACCAATAATATCCCCTCAGTGATTTTTCAATTGAAAAGAAATAAAAATGGTAGCTATGGCTATGATTTTCTAAGTTCAGGAGATGGCATAATTAACCTTGACTCCGAAATAAAATCAAAACCTTTGGAGGGGCTTAGGTTGGTACACCCTGAAGACAGAAGCCTGGTGATTCATGCATTAAGAGATGCCCGGCTCACCGGAAAGAAATGGTTTGCAGAATTCCGAGTAATCATTAACGAAGAAACCAGGTGGTATATGGTAAAAGCGATGACTGAGAGAAAAAAAGCAGGAGTAACCATTTGGTATGGATTATTTCAGGAGATTACCAACTACATCAATTATGAAGAAGCATTAGAACAAATAACTTTTGATATATCTCATCTTATAAGGGGCCCGGTGGTCAACCTACTAGGGCTGGCCAACTTAATTGGAACGGAAAAATCATTTACTAAAAAGCAATTGCGTGCATATGCACAACATATTAAACTGGTATCCAAAAAAATGGATGAGTTCACCAAAGAACTTAACAGTATTTATGGTGTAAGACTGGATAATATCAAGCGTGACAACTTAATGCGGAGATCCAGCTATGTGAATACTTGATTCCGGGAAAAGCTCAAATCCGAAAACCTATAAATCCCATTATCTACCATAATAACGCATCCTTTTTCAGATTCTTCTAAATTTATCACAAACTTCTCACTATTCAGCCCATAGAGGGCATATGTCTCTGAGACTAAATAAGTTTGTAGAAATAAGCTTTATATCTATCCCACTTTTTCTAAATTGTGGTTTATTCTACGATATAATCTTATCCTTTTGAATTAAATGACTCGGAAAATTCACAAATTATCAAATGTAGCAAACCGTTCTGATAAAGAATGGGAGGCTTATTTTGAAGGGATTTACAAAGAGTATTTCAAAAGATTGTATGCCTATGTACGAGTGATAGTAGATTCTCAGAGTTTGGCGAAAGATGTGGTCTCTGACTTCTTTTTGGCATTATGGAAAAACAGAAATAGTCTACTTCACGTGAACGATCTGGAAGTTTATCTATTTGTGTCTGTTAGAAATCAGGCCGTTCAAGCACTTCAAAAGCAAGCTAAATTATTCTCTTCCAGAGAAGCACTGGAAGTTAAATTGGAATCTATAGACTATATTAACCCGGAGGAACTCCTTCTAGAAAAGGAACTTCTGAACCTGCTCAAAAAAATCACCTCTGAATTGCCTGATCAATGTAAGCTGATTTTTGAAATGGCTACTGAACGTGGACTTAAAAATGCGGAAATTGCACAGGAGTTGGGCATTTCTGTAGTGACCGTAAAAAGTCAAAAAAGAAAAGCTCAGGTCAAAATCAAAGCAGGCATAATCAAGTACTATCATGATCATGATGACTCCAACCTGCCTGATATCAGAATGATTAGCCAATATCTCTTAGTGCTAGGATATATTCATTGCGAATTTTAACCTGAAAAAGGCCTTTTCTTATTTAATTTCACAACTAATCCAGTGTTTCATTAAACAGAATGTAATTTTTTAACATTTTGAGCGCCTTTTCAAAGCATTGATACTCCTTAATACGAGCGCAGAAAATGCGTGACCTATTATATGGAGCACCTAATCACCAAATACCTAAATAACGAGCTTTCTCATGAAGAATGGGAAGAGTTGCGCCAGTGGCTGGAAAAGAGTGATCTGAATAAGACTACACTTAATAATCTAAAGTCCTTTACCTCAAACATTGATCAGGAGGCAGATGAACTGGAGCAGGTGGTGTGGCATGAGCTGAGCGCTTTGACAAATATTCAAGATAGGCCATTAAAGCCGGCTGTTTCTTTATGGAGGTATGCCAGAGTAGCCGCGGCTTTATTGATCATTGGCGTTATAGGCATAATTGCTTACCAGGCATCTAGAAAAGAACCTGTAACTTATGTAAAAGAGGTCGCTCTATTGGTTAAAGAAGCTCCGTTAGGAACCAAGGTGACCACTAAGTTGCCAGATGGGACTGTAGTAACACTCAATGCTGGCTCCAAAATCAGCTATCCTGAGGTGTTTTCTAACGAAAGCAGAAGAGTTCAACTTACTGGTGAAGCCTTCTTTGAGGTGACACATCAACCACAAAAACCATTTTATGTTGCCTTTGCAAATAGTGAAGTCAAAGTTTTAGGCACCTCTTTTAATATAAGAACTTATCAGAATGAGGGCACATCTTCTGTGTCAGTAGCAACAGGTAAAGTATCCTTTAAAACCTCTAATGATCAATTAATTCTTACACCCTTGGAAATGGGCGTGCATAACCTTAGTTCTTCAGAATTATTAAAAAAAGAAGTGGATGAGTTGGAAGCGTTTGGCTGGACAAAAAAGATACTCTATTTCAATCATGCGCCATTTAATAATGTGATTAAAGAGCTGGAACGGTGGTATGGAGTAGAATTTGAAATCAATGGAAATTTTGAACCACTTGGCCCTTTCTCCGGTGAGTTTAGAAACGAGCCCCTTTCTCAAGTCCTAATGGGATTATCTCACATTTATCATTTTGAATTTGCAATAGACGATAAGAAAGTCACACTGAATAAGATTACGAATCAATAACTAAATCTATAACCAAAAACCCCTTACCCACATGAAATGACGAACACAAAATTTTAGCTACTCTAACGAATAAAAAAACCCACAAGTCCTGGCCTGTCTGCGAAACTTTTCAGGAAATGTGGGCTCAAGCTTTTGATAAAACTACTACCAAAAACCTAATTTTTATGCAATCAAAATTACATAAAATATTTATTAATATGTCCAAATTGTGCATATACGCTATTGTTATACAGCTCTCTGTATATTCACTGACATTTGCTATGGACAGCAAGGCGCAAACAAAAAGCGTTAATGAAATTGAGATCGACCTGAATCTAAAGGCACCTGCAAAACTTGATAAAGTACTGGAGTCTATAGAGAAAAAGACTGAATTCCACTTTTCATTTAGAGACAATGAGGTAAAAGCCCCTTCATACCGTTTACATGCTATTTCTGAAAGAATGACCCTCGGAGATCTGTTAGTGAAAATTTCCCAGCAAACAGAGTTGTCTTTTAAGAGGATCAATAGCAACATCTATATCTATAGAAAAGACAAAGACAGAAGCGAAGCTGTGGTTGAGGTGATACAAGCTGATGTAGAGATCATTGGTACGGTGACCGATGAAAATGGCGATCCTCTTCCAGGAGCAACTATCATAGAAAAAGGAACATCAAATGGTACCATTACTGATGAATATGGATCATTTAAATTATCAGTCCCGGAGGGTTCAACACTGGTGGTTGCTTTTCTTGGTTATGCTCAGCAGGAGATTAAGCTTTCCGGTCAGACCAATCTATCTATAAGCCTGGTGGAGGATATGACCAACCTTGAGGAAGTAGTGGTCGTGGCCTTTGGCACTCAAAAGGAATATTCGATTGTTGGATCAGTTTCCACTGTTCAGCCTGAGCAACTGCAGACTAGCACTAAAAGATCTTTGAGTAACAACTTGGGAGGTCGGATATCAGGAATAATTGCTGTCCAGCGCTCTGGAGAGCCTGGTTATGATAATTCAAATTTCTGGATCAGGGGTATCTCTACCTTTGCAGGATCAAGCAATCCATTGGTTTTGATAGATGGTGTAGAGCGATCTCTCGACAATATTGATCCTGCAGAAATAGCTTCTTTTTCAGTACTTAAAGATGCTGCGGCCAGTGCCGTGTATGGGGTAAGAGGTGCTAACGGTGTCATCTTAATCAACACCAAAAGAGGTAACGTAGGTAAGCCATCGATAAATATTCGCTACGAGCAAGGATATACCCAACCCGTACAACTTCCGCAGTTTTTAGGAGCAGCAGATTACCTTCAGCTACTTAACGAAATAGCCATAGAGTCTGGTCAGGCAGCACCCTACTCAGATGAAAGAATAGAAAAAACCCGTTCTGGAGAGGATCCGGACCTATATCCGGATGTAAACTGGCTGGATGAAATCACCAATGATCATGCTTCAAACAGCAGACTTAATCTAACCGTAAGCGGCGGAAGTGACATTCTAAGGTATTCTTTAGTGACCTCTTATTATGGTGAAAATGGAATAATCGCCAGAGACAATGCACAATCCTGGGACTCATCTATTAAACTCAAACGCTATAATATGAGGTCAAACGTAGATGTGAACGTGACATCCAGCACACTTCTTCGCATCAATATTGGTGGCTATATATTAGATGATAACAGACCTCCACAGTCCATTGACAATTTATTCGCTCGTGCCTTCGAAACGCCGCCATATGTACACCCAACTATCTACTCTTCTGGTGAAATACCTAAAGTAACTGAGAGAGATAATCCGTATGCCCTGGCCACTCAAACGGGATATGAGCGAAGAAGTGGGAGCAAGCTCGAGTCTTTATTCTCCCTAAATCAAGATCTGGGGTCTATCCTACCCGGCCTAAATACCAAGTTAATGTTTGCTTTCGACCGTTATTCAAGCAATGGGGTGAAGAGAAGTAAGAGCCCTGACTACTATAACCCGGCCGTTGGTAGAAATGATGATGGTACGCTGGATCTTGTAATTGCCAATTATGGTCAGGATTTCTTAGGCTATGAGTCTACTACCGAGTGGGGAAACAAAAACATCTACGCGCAGTGGGATTTAACCTACACTAAAAACTTTGGTAAGCATTACATAGATATGCTATTCCTGTACAATCAGCGAAATTATGACGATGGTTCCGCATTGCCTTTCAGAAACCAGGGTATTGCTGGTAGATTATCTTATGCTTTTGACCACAGATATGTGACCGAATTTAACTTTGGGTACAACGGATCGGAGAATTTCGCCAAAGGTAAGCGATATGGTTTTTTCCCATCCGTAGCCGTAGGTTATCTGCTCAGTGAAGAAGCATTTATGAAACCATATAAGGATGTCTTTGACAAGATCAAGTTTAGAGCATCTTATGGACTTGTAGGAAACGACCGCATAGATGGAAGGCGGTTTGCATATATTACGACTATCGGTAATACCGGTGGGTACCGATGGGGCGTTAATAATGACTACCAAAGGGCAGGTCGTACGGAAGGCGACTATGGGGTAGCTGACCTCACATGGGAGACCGTAACCAAGACTAATCTTGGCTTGGAGTTAGGCCTTTTTAATAGCATTAAACTACAAGCAGACTATTTCATAGAAGAGCGCAAAGACATCTTCATGCAGCGAAGGTCTATACCAGGCTCTAGTGGTTTTGTGAACACACCCTGGGCCAACTATGGTAAAGTTAACAATCGCGGAGTTGACCTTTCTCTTAATGTAAATTCCAACATATCCCAGGATTTCAACCTATCTATGTGGGGCACATTTACCTATGCTGTCAATGAAATCATAGAGCAGGATGAGCCCAGCACAGTTATTGGCACCAGCAGGTCAACCACCGGAAAACCGGTAGGACAGATTTTTGGCTTTGAAGATGATGGCCTATTTACTGAGGCGGATTTCGCTAACGTAGAAACCGGTGAACTCATTGAATCAATCCCTAACCATACATTTGGCCCTGTACGTCCAGGTGATATTAAGTATAAGGACATTAACAATGATGGTATAATAGATGATTTAGATAGAACAGCCATAGGCGGCACTGTAGACCCACAGATTATTTACGGATTTGGAATCAACATGCGATATAAAAGCTTCGACTTTGGTGTGTTTTTTCAAGGTAACGCACTTACAAGCAGAATCATAGGCGGGTCTTCATTCATTCCAGGATCCAGTAATGGCGCTTTAGGCAACTACTATGACAATGCTGATGATAGATGGACCCTGGAGAACCCTAGTCAGGATGTGTTCTGGCCCAGACTTTCCAACTACCAAAATGCTAATAACAATCAGGCATCTACCTGGTGGCTTAGAGACATGAGCATGCTTCGAATGAAAAACATAGAGGTGGGTTATAATTTCCCTGTGAAAATGCTCTCAAAAGCAAAAATGAAGAACGGCAGAATCTTCGTTAGGGGTGACAACCTGGTCAGGTTTTCAAAATTCGATCTATGGGACCCAGAGCTAAATACCTCCAATGGTTTCAGATACCCCATCATGAAATCTATCTCCGCTGGTTTCGACCTCAATTTTTAATCATTTAGCACGAAAAAATTCATAACTCATGAAGATCTTAAGATATATTCTATTAATCTCTGTGTTCGTGTCATTGGGTGCATGTTCAGATTATCTGGATAAAATGCCTGACGACCAGTTGACGTTAGAGATGGTATTTAATGACAAAACCAGAACTGAAGATTGGCTTGCCGGCATCTACTCCAACATTCCTGATCCCTACTGGGGCTATACAAGAGAAATAGGTTATGACGCACTATCAGATGACCTGGCGCCATCTACCGGATGGGAACAGTTTGGATGGGATGTAATCTCTAAACAAACTGGTAACTGGAACCCTGCCTCTGGCTGGAGCCCTAACTACTGGAGCGAACTACCAAAACGCATTCGTTCGGCTTATATTTTTATTGAGAATGTAAGACCAAACGCCTCTCAGAAAGTGACTGCAGAAGTGGTTGAGAACATGAAAAATGAGGCCCGTTTTCTCATTGCATACTACTACTCTATACTGGTTCAAACCTATGGTGCTGTTCCATTTAATCTAGGTATAACGTCTAATGATGCCCCTGAAGAAGAGCTTTTCCTTGGCCAAACCCCTTTTGACCAGATTATTAACTGGTTAGATACAGAACTGTACAATTTATCAACAGTACTGCCTAACACCTATTCTGAAAATCAAAAATTTGGCAGAGCTACTGGCATTATGTGCCTGGCTGTAAGAGCGAGAATATTACTCTTTGCCGCAAGTCCATTAACCAACGGTAATCCAGACTACGCTGGCCACGTGAATAACAAAGGAGAAGAGCTTTTTAATTCTACTTATGATGCCTCTAAATGGAAAAGAGCCGCACTTGCTTCACAAGAACTGATTGACGCTGCCCATCAGCAAGGTCATCAGCTCTATTATGAATACAATGAAGATGGATCTATAGATCCCTTCTTATCTTATCAAAATATGATGTTCAAAAGAACTTCGGATGGCAACAATGAGATCCTTTTTGCAAGACCAGACTGTAACACCTGGGAGTATGACAAGCATGCTCAACCGAGAGGTACCGGTGGTAATGGTGGACTGGGTGTTACTCAATCTCTGGTAGATGCATTTTTCATGAAAAATGGGTTGCCAATAGATGATCCAAGCTCTGGGTACACAGAAGAAGGTTTCTCTACTGACCCTGAGTTTAGAAACACAAAATGGATAGAAGTGCAAGGCAATCAGGAAGGTAACGAAGGCAAAGTGACACTGGCTGGGACTTACAACATGTACTGCAACCGAGAGCCGCGTTTTTATATATCTATTCTCTACAACAGAGCATGGTGCAGGCGTGAAAACCGAACTACTAGATTTATGCTGGAAGAATGGGATGGTGGACCAACACATGATGCGCCACAAAATGGCTATCTGGTTAGAAAGAAAGTGCACCCGGATCATGACCCAAGAAATGGAATAAATCCATACAGACCAGGAATATTATATAGACTTGGCGAAGCATACCTCAACTATGCCGAAGCGCTAAATGAGGCAACGCCTGGTGACCCGGATATCCTCACCTATGTGAACCTGATCAGAGAGCGTGCAGGCATCCCTGATCTACCGACCGGTATGAGCCAAGAAGAAATGCGTGAAGCAATAAGAAGAGAACGACGAGTAGAACTGAATTGTGAGGGTATTCGCTACCATGATATCCGCAGATGGAAAATTGGCGAAGAGGTACTCAACAGAAGTTTTAAGGGAATGAAATTTACTGGTACCCAGGTAAGTGATGACGAAAGCAACCCGGAGGCATTCTTTGTAAGAAGTGTTTATCAGCAGCGCATATTCAGTAAGAAAAACTATTGGTTTCCAGTGCCCCAATCTGAGATGGATAAAAATCCAAACCTGGTACAGAATCCATTTTGGTAAGTCGCGTGCATTTAGTAAAAGCCCAGATTACAGTCTGGGCTTTTATAACTCTTATTTCTTGGGTCTAAGGCACCAAATACATCGCCTCAAACCAGGCCACATTCTCCAGAGTCATGGTTACTACCTCTTCTCCATTCTTCCAAATTGATACTTGTCTATCCAAGCTGGTACCATCAAAAGGTATTGTTGCTCCCATTACATAAACATCGTCTTGATCTTTGGTAACGAATCTGGTGTCAGCTTTTTCATTCACAGTGGGGAGATAAGAAATAGAATCGTTTTTCCACAGAGTGGCATCATTTTTTAGATCACCTGTTATGTAGAGATCACCGTCATAACTAAAGATATGACTGGCATCGGCACCATCCGATAAACCTATTTCTTCATTATTTTTCCAATACCTATCTTGCCCCAAAACATATACATCATCATTGACCGCTAAAATATCTACCCCTCTGTTGCTATATCCAGTTGGATTTATTAGAAACTGCTGACCATTTACCCAATAGATGGCTTTACTTGCTGAGTTATTAGGCAATTCGTAATAGGTGCCTGCTACATATACCTCATTCCCATCAGCATAAACTGCACCGGCGCTACAGTTAATAGTGCCATCGGCTTTACTAAGCTTGGTCAGCTCTCCATTTTTCCATACAGCCGCTACCCCGGTATTATTTTCGATTATATATCCACAAGCATAGACATTGTCACCATCGATGTAAATGCCGTTGAAACGCGCATTTTGCGAAGGATCAGTGCTATAGAGTTTTTTTCCATTTTTCAATAAATGAGCCTCCTTGGTATCGACCTCCATAACAGAGACATATACATCTCCATTACTTACGAACACATCAGTTCCTTTGCTAGGCCCTGAAATACCACTTTTGGAAAGATCCATGAGTACACCATTTTTAAATAACGCCGCATGATCTATATCATCATCATCTGTATACCGACCAAGAACATAGGCCTGAAAACCTTTATCAATATCCAAATTTTCATCATCAGAACAAGATGTAAACGTAATAAATAGAGCAAGAATAATCTTAATTGAATGCCTCATATGATTTATAACAATATTTAAAATTGCTCAAAAATAGAAGAAGAGGCCTTGCTAGTTGCTCCAAATTATAATTTGGTACTTGTGGGGGGGGAAAGTCGGGAATTAGTGGTTCTGAGAGAAGTCTGTCATTATCCCATGCTCTGATTATTCCTACCACATTGCTATTCTTGTCTTTTTTTGAGTTATTACAGTATTCAACTCTCTTCGTTAATAATGAAAGCAACTCATTTCCATCTGCTAATTATTTTAACCGCCACCTTAATGTCATGCGACATGGGCAAAAAGACTTACTCCAGGTATGAGATAGTAAATAATTCCGGATACACAGTTGTATTGAGATCATTTTCAAGGGAAAGTAGTGGTGAGGAAAAAACCATCATCATTCATCCCAGTCATAGCTGGGAGTCTGAAAAATTTACAAGCTCAGAGCCGGAAGGTGGTCTGATATATCCTGATTACTTTCTAGAAGGAGACTCTATTCGAGTAGAATTTAATAATGAGAAGGTACTTACTTTCATAGGCACTTATTCAGAAAGAAACATCCTGTATGAAGAAAATTATGAGCTCATTATAAAAGATGATCAGAATACCCTAAGACAGTTCATTTTATCAGACCTTGACTATGAGGCTGCAGAGGTGATTGGAGGGTAATAGGAATTATTTAATTAGTCCATTTAATTTATTACTCTCCTCAACACCAACTTTTCATCACTTCCTATAACCTCTAACCTACTCCTATTCAATAAAAGTAGATTCATTTCACCATCGTAAGCTGTTTGATTAACTGTTGTAAATTTCAATTTTAGTGTATCTGTATTAACGCTCCACATGCCAGAGTATATTGTTTTATCTACTTCTACCGTGCTTCTGGTGAATAGATTAATTTGGTATTGAAAGGTGCTATCAGGTTTTAGATGTAAGGTATTTCTGCTTCTCATTATTCCACCTATTGTGTTCAATTTACCTTGGCTTGAATAGGTGCCAGAAATATCATTTTGCTGAAAAGTTGTTAAAATACAAATCAATAATAAATACGCTCTGATCATAGAATACTGTGATTGGAACTGATTACAGCAATAAGCGTGCTCTAATTCCCCCTCACCCTATTTACATTTCTATTCATTAAATGCCTTACCCAATTTTCAAAAATCCATTTCTTTAGAGTACCTAATTTTTGTTGATGTTTTTGGTAAAAATCATCGGGTGTATCAAATAGTCCAAAGTCCTGATTAATGCCTTTGTTTTGAATGTAGGTGTTGTTGAAATTCCAATCTATTGGAGGTTCTTGGAAATTATCGGTGTACGCACCATAGCCGCAGAAGGTGGTTTTACAGTCAGCAAACTTCTGTTGCAAGGCTTGTAAGTATGATTTATCAAGGATCAAACCTTCCAAATTATACCATTCATTATCCAACCAAACCTCTACCCAACTATGTAGAATATTTTGAGGTGAAAGTTTATACCATATCCCTGTAATGGCACCTTTCTGCAGCGCTTTATCAATTGTAAATCCATGGATTCTGTTAGGAATATTCACAGCTCTTAAAAGGGCCATGAAAAGGTTAGCTTTGGTATTACACTGGCCATAACCATCTTGTAGTACTTGAGAAGCTGGTATATTATCGGAAAGATTGTAACCAAATTTTATCTCATCTCTTACGAAATTATAAATGTGTAACACCTTCTGCTCAGCTGACATTTCTCTCCACCCCTTTTCATTTATTAAGGTTTGAATGATGGGTGAATCATAATTCAGAATACGGGTTTTGATGAGATAATTATTGCTTTGAACACTGCTTTCAAGTAATTGCTCCATATTATTCATGTTTTGATTATGAAGCAAATTTCATTGGTAAGTGAATCTTAAACTTGAATAAACTGGCTAATCTTAATAAACTCTCTTGGCGTGAAACCGAAGTTCTCTTTAAATGCCCTACTTAAGTGAGCGCTGTCAGCAAAGCCATTATGATGAGCTATTTCGGTAAGGGATTTTTTGGTGAGCTGAGGAAACGCCTTCGTCAGTTTGTTCCATAGCTGTAATCGTCTATAGGTGATTCCTGTTTCTTCCTTAAAAAGATGCAAAAAACGACCTGATGAAAGATGGCAATAGTGGGCTATTTCTTCCAAAGAAACTACACGATCGAAGTGATGAGAAAGATACGATAATGCTTTATTTATCCTTTCATCACCTCTATGAACTACAGCATCGCACCAACAGTCATTTTCATTGATGATTTTATTTAAATGATCCTCAAGAGAGGGTTTTTTATCTCTTAAAACCTCCTTTAAATGCTCAGATACCGGATTTTGGATTTCCTCCATTTCATTTAGGGAGATTTGGTTCCAAAAGTGCCCGACTGTAGAGGCAGGATTTACCAAAAGCAGGAAATGCGAGGAATTTGAAGTTATCTGATGAACTACATTGGGTTTAATAAGTACTGGAGATGCTGTCTCAAGACTGATCCCGGAAGATTTGATGCAGATGCTACCATCAATCGGGATGCTCAACTGAAGGGCATAATGCCTGTGCTTCTGGTTATTATCAAACTGACCTATAAACCAGCCGAAGTCTTTATCAATGTGTATCTGAGGCTTCAATTCTGTCTAAATATTCTCGTTTTCGGATAACCAATCTACTCATTTCCAGCCACATCTGACTTAGATAAGATATTAATAACTGGCTCCAGCATAAATTCTTCTGCCTCCATGCAACCATTTCAAAATGTTCACAGTCCATTACTCGAATCAATCTTACAACTAAACCTTAATAATGAAGTCTTTCTTATCACTCTCAGTTTTATTTTTCTCTTTTTTAGTATGTTCTGCACAGTTTACTCCTTCAACCAACCATATAAATACTCAGTTGGAAGGTTCACAAACAGCTTATATTAAAGTCCCATTGAACTACCAGGCTAATAGCTCAGATTCCATCAGTCTATTTGTAAGAAAATTTCCAGCCAGGAAAACCAGCGAAGGTTCAATATGGCTGATCTCCGGCGGACCTGGAGAATCCGGAGCATCTCTATACCCATTGGTAGATCAATTCGCCAGTATTTTCCCTAACCTGGATATTATCATACCAGACCATAGAGGCACGGGATTGTCTGCCAAAATCTGTCCCAATGAAGAAAACATAGATTCTCCTAACGGCATAGGACTAGCCAATAATGAATGGGGCAGCTGCTTCAACTATATGTACACTCATCAGGACTATGTGAAATCCTTTTCCATCACCAATGCAGCCAAGGACCTTAATTATCTTATCCAAAAGATCAGTACCAAAGGGCCCAAATATGTTTATGCCGTTTCATATGGTACGCAATTGGCGCTACGCATGCAGCAGCTGGGATCTCCACAACTTGACGGGCTAATCTTAGACTCTTTAGTGCCTTTGCAAAATGATGAGGATAACGATCTGAGCCATAGATCTTTTGTTACAAACGCTGTAGGTAATGAAGTACTGAACTACTATGATTCTATCAGCCAGTCTGAAAAAAGTTTAACAATAAAACTCACTGAAATACTTCGGAAAGAAAAAGAAGACCAAAGCTTTAAAAACAAATTACCCCAACAGAAGCTTTCACACCTTTTTGGCATGATGCTCAATATACCGAAAGTAAGAAACAACATACCGAGTATCATTAACACGCTTTACGAAGGTGATACCTCAGCACTTAACCAGGCTGTAAGAGATATTATGTCTTTTCACGTCACTTATGCTTCAGACTATCAAACCTTCGCCAGCTCCATCCCATTAGCGCAGGTCATTTCATCTTCAGAAAATAACTTACGCCCCGAGATTAAAAAAACTGAGCTGGCCCAGGAAGATGGTAACTTACTATTCACCAGCCCCCTAGCTCAACTGATCGCTGAGAACTCTATGCCTAGCTACGAGAGAGATGAATACTTCGCGGGTACACCTCTCAACCTGCCTCCTACCCTAATTCTTCACGGTACACTCGACCCTAAAACCAGTCTGAATGGCGCAGATAGGCATGTACTTGAACTCTCCAAGTTTAGCTCCAATATCTCGTATGTGAAGATTAAAGATGCTCCTCACTTTATTGCTCTCTTTGCTCCTGATGGTTTTGGTCAAGCTGTGAAAACATTTATGAACGGTAAAGAAGCATCAGATTATATGATTGATGATGTTGGGGTGGAATTGAGGTAAAATGATTAGGGCTGTCTATATCTACTATCAAGAGACAGCCCCCACCCCTTAAAAATGAATCGTATACATAATTACAGGCAGCAAAGGCAGCTGCTCAGTGTATTCTACTTTGTTAGACACGTTATTGTAATAACTGTCTAGTCGGGCGGCATTATTGGTAACGTTCTGAAGGTCAAGCTTTAATTCCTGACTGGTCTTCTTTCGATCTATTCTGTAGGTGATGGCCAGGTTAGCAATGAACACATTATCTTCCTTTAAAGAAAAGGCCTCTGATTCATACAGTACCGCCTCTTTCTGCTCCATGGAAGCATCAACATTGATCGGTGTGTATCGCTTGGCTCCTAGCAGAGAAATTTTGGTATTGATGCCCAGTACTTTGCTCTTATTATTATTACTACTCAACAAGAATTCCTTACCCAGCAAAAAGTTGCCGGCAAAATTCCCGTTGAATCTGGTGTTTCGCTCCACGCCATCCAAGGCCGTATATTTAGAGTCATAAGCGGAGGCCGTGACCATAAAGAAGTAGTTATCAGCAAAATACCTTTCCAGCGTAAGCTCCAGCCCCAGGTTTTTTCCCTTTCCTTCGTTCACCAGCTTTCTGTCTGTAAACCACTCTACCTGATTGATTAATGAATATGAGCTGTTCACATCATCCTCCACAGGAATATTGTATAACTGCTGATAGTAGGCCTCTAATTTAAGGAACAGGTTGGCTCCCAAACGATTTTCATAGCCTATCACATAATGCCTGGCCTTGGAAAAGCCAAGGTTCATATTTGGCATAGTAGCTTGGCCATTTTCATCGGTAATGATGCTATAATAATTCGTGAGAGATTCCATTTTGCCATGCACACCAAAGCCAGCAGTAAAAGCCTGCGTAGGGTTGAACTGCCATTTCAAACTGGCACGGGGCTCAAAGGAAATCTCATCATTAAGGGTGGTGCCATGCATATGAAAACCACTTACCAATGACAGTTTCTCTACCGGACGATACTTCCAGCTTACAAAACCCTGATAATGTCCTGCATCACCATTCATATTTTGATCAGTTATAAATCTACTCTCAGCTTCATCAAAATAAGTGTTGGTGAAGTCAAAGTAATATTGGCTGTAAATGACTCCGGCCTGTAGGTTATGATGAGCATTGAACTTATGATTAAACGTAGAGCCCGCTCTCCAGGTGTTTTTGTCTAGCGTTCCATCATCATGAAGCTGAAGATTGTCATTTTCATCGGGTCTATAACCCTTATAGGCGCTACCATTAGTAGATACAGAAACCATATTCTGCAGATAGCTATTTTTACCTAAAGTCAGGTAATGCGTTAATCCTATCACACCCATATCCGCCTTATAATCACCTTGTTCTAACAAATCATCTTCATCCTCCTCATCATAAACCTTCTCCAAAATTTTACTTTTGCCTCCCAGGCCAAACAATGAAAATGTACCCATGGAAGCCGTTGGCACGAAAACCTTAAACGACAT
The DNA here is from genome assembly GCF_021389935.1 of Fulvivirga ligni. Taxonomy (NCBI): domain Bacteria; kingdom Pseudomonadati; phylum Bacteroidota; class Cytophagia; order Cytophagales; family Fulvivirgaceae; genus Fulvivirga; species Fulvivirga ligni. Next base: position 3,206,257 of record NZ_CP089979.1, on the reverse strand, counting down.
ATCCTGATATTTAGGCACTCCGTCAAAATCTACCAGACCCAGGTTGTCCAAAATGGCCAGGGTGGAGTAGCGATAGTTGATCAGATAAGATGCGTTGCTGTTTTTAGAGAATGGTCCTTCTGCAGTGGCTTCCGTTCCCAGGGCGCCTATGCTCAGGCTATATTCGCGCTTTTCGTTATTTCCTTTTCTCAATTTCATATCAAACACACCTGAAAAAGCATTACCATATTGTGGCGAGAAAGCTCCTGTATAAAACTCAGAATTCGACAACATCTGACTGTTCAAAGCATTGATAGGGCCACCTGTAGCGCCTTCATCTGAGAAGTGGTTAGGGTTAGGAATTTCAATACCATCTAATCTCCATTGAATACCTTTGGGTGAATTACCGCGCACTACGATAAAGTTATTACCCGATGCATCGCCGGTAACTCCTGCATAACCAGACACCATTCTTGCCGGGTCGTTAAATGAACCCGCATAGCGCTTGGTCTCCTCTACGGTAAACCCTCTGGCACTGATCAGCGCCATGTCATTGTCCACCTCTGCTTTATCTCTTTCTGCGGTGATCACCACCTCATCCATGGCAGTGAGAGATTCCTGCATGGTCACATCCAGAATTAGCTCTTTGGCTGATGTTACCAGCAGGTTCGGTAGCAGACGTTCTTCATAACCGATATAGGTGATCTGCAATGAGACACGGCCGACAGGCACCTTATCAATTCTGAAGTTCCCCTCCATGTCGGTGACACCACCTAAAACAGGGTTAGTGCCGAGTATAACCACATTGGCTCCGGGAAGTGCTCCCCGCGTATCCAGATCAGTTACTTTACCTCTGATGGTTTGGGTAATAGTCTGAGCAAATGATGTGTTGAATAATAAAATGAGTGTTGATATAGCCACTATTTTCGACAGTAAGCCATAGCTGTTGACCTTAAAATTTTGCATTGTGTTGAATTGTTAATTGATCGAGTTAAAACCTTACTCCGGCATGGAAGCCCGGATAAATCATGATGCGGGTATTATGATGCACTTCATCATAAAAGGGCTTTGGAATATCCAAAGAACTGCCCTCTAACCTTCCTTCAGCATCTTTTAATTTTGACAGTTGGAGATTTACGGAACCACCGGCATATATTTCAAACCCTGGTGTAAGCTGACAAGAGGCCGTAAATTTTAATTTGTCAATGGTATTCAATTTTTCAGTCCACCATTCATCTTCATTTACAAAGAGGTGGATGGCATCCAGGTTAATAGAGGTGAGAATTCCGATCTGGTGGTAAGTACCCATACCGTATCCCACTGCCCAGAATTTCTTATCAGCATCAGCACGGTAAGCCATAGACCAGATACTATAAAGCGGCCTCTTCCCCATTTTATAGTTCACATTCAAGTAGAAGCTCTCATTATATTCTACTTCTACCTTTTTATATCCGTTTCTGGAAATGTTTACAAGACCAATCTGAACGCCAGTAGTCACCTCGTCTGCTATATTGATCAGGCCGATTTGAACACCTGAAACCGTATTGGCCTTGTTGATGACACCAGACGCCTGTACGCCCTTTACATTCTCAGCAGAGTTGATGATGCCCGCCATTTGAAAGCCATTTACAGAATCCGTTATGATGTTAGCAATACCGGCCAATTGTGCACCCTTAATGGCATAAGAGCTCTTGTTAATGATACCTGCCATTTGCAATCCCGTTGATTGCCCGGCACCTCCACCATTAATATTGAATAAGCCTGCAAACTGTGCGCCCTGAAAATCATTGGAAATATTAAAAAGACCGGCATATTGAGCCCCCGTTACTCGCTTAGAATAATTGCCAAGACCAGCCATTTGAAAGCCACTAACATCTCCGGATGATTGGTTCAATAACCCACCAAACTCAGCTCCCAGCACACCTGCTGACCGACCATAGAGCACATTGAAAGAGAAGTGGTTAACACATTCTGGCGCTGCATTACCATTGGTGCCTAAAGGGTGGATAAAGGTCATCTGTACCGGGCTCAATTGATAAGGCGCCTGTGCGAAAATTTGCGGCCCTGCCACTAAGGTGAGAAAGGCTATAAGTAAGAATTTCAATCGATTCATCGTGATATAATTTTTGGTTTATATCATGATCACAACCATGAATCGATCTACCCTTACTCTACTTTAAAAAAAATATGAAAAAAAATTTAAGAGGCAATTTAACAAGAGATTAATACACTCTAAATCAAAGCCTTACAGCAAGTTTTCCTCCAATCCAAAATTGCATGAGCGTAGTGCTTTTAACACTTTCTGTTATCGTATAAGGCGCCAGGTTTGTTAGAAACTGACCGCTTTCCGGATCCTTATTTTCTGAAAGCCATAGGTTGAAAGACGGGCCGGCAATTATTTTTAAGCCTTTTAATTTTCCATAACCAAAGGTCACGTCCAGTCGATTGAGAATGCTAAGGTCTTCTATAAAATCCTTTCCTTCATTTACCCAGTTAGACGTGTAATCAATATTTACAAAGGCCTTTTCTGATATTTTTCGTTCTGTGCCCATGCCATAACCCATAGTCCAGCGTGTGTCTCCAGTGAAACTGCCATAACCGGCGGTGAATATATTATAGAATTTTCTCACACCGGTTCGGAAACCGATATTGAATGCAGTTATTTCATTGGTAAATACTTCGAAAGGCCTTATTCCTCCCTTTTTCACTATGCTCACCAGGCCAATGGGAACTCCGGAGGTGGAATCAGCAATATTGATCAATCCTATTTGTGCACCTTGCACATTTCTGGCAACGTTCAGCACTGAGGCCACCTGCACGCCTTTAATGTCTTGCGCATAGTTCAGCACTGCACCTATCTGCATACCTGAAGATGGTTCTGAAGCCCAATTGGCCACCGTTGAAATCTGGCAGGTTTTAAAGCTTTCCGCTACATTGAGTACCCCTGTGATCTGCACGCCACTAATTTCACCTTTGGCCCAATTGGCCACGCCTGATAGCTGCAAACCTTCTATATCTTTACCCCTGTTCAGCACCCCGGATATCTGGATACCTGACATTTCTTCTTTGACGAAGTTAGAAACCCCTGAAATCTGTCCGCCCTTTCCTCTGTGCGTCACCAAATTACTGACCCCGGATATCTGCCAGCCATTCATCTGGTCCAGCACATTATTACTTACGCCACCTATCTGTACTCCGGTAAGAGAGTCTGCAACAAAATTATATACTCCCCCTAACTGAAAACCATGCACAGCGGCCTTATTATGATTAAACACTCCTGAAATCTGCACGGCCTGCGTTTCCCCACCGGTAATGTTTCCGAGGCCTCCTATCTGCACACCGTTTACATGCTTTCTATTAATGTTAAAAAGACCTCCTAATTCGAAGGCATCGACTCCATTGGCATAACCAATAAATAAGTTTAGTGAATAGGAATTTTGCATGAGGCCGCCCATTTTTAAATTGGTACCCACGCTGGGCCATACCGAAATCTGGGCCTTTTTATGCAATACAATATCTGCATTTTTAGTACGCACTAATGATTCATCAGACACTAGTTTTTGCACCAGATTCAACGACTCAACAGCAGGCTTAGCAGCCACAATATCAATGTTTTCCACCGGCCTGGCCGCCTTCATGGGCGACAATGAAATGGATAAGTGGTGGTCTTTTGGAGGTATTACAATGACCGTATCACGAATGGTATTTTGGTTAAATGAGATACCAAACTGATCATACTGAACCGGCACCGACATTTTGAACGCACCGCTTGCATCAGTCATGGAAGAGACCAGGCTACTGACCTCATACACCATCACATTGGTCAATGGTTTCCCTGTATTGGCGTCAAATACATTTCCGGAGACCGTAAACTTCTCATTTTGAGGTTCTTGGAGCTTTCTCAATAAGATCAAATGATTGCCACTGACTTTGTAAGCCACATTTTTTGGTAGTATTTGCTCCAAAGCCTGTTTTACAGATTCATCTTCTGCCGATAAAGTTACCGCCGGGGTTTCATTGAAAATGGTGGCATCGTAAGAGAACGTGAAGTTGGCATTATTGCTCAGCGCCATCAAAGTGCTTTCCAGCGGCTGGTCATTGATATTTACACTCACCCTCCTTCTCAGCAGATCATCCTGAGCCAACGCAGTAAAAGTGACATAGCAGAAAATAAAGAGCAAAATATACCTAAGCATAGCTATTGGCAACCCTGACCGGAAATATGAAATTTTCCCTGTCGGTTTTCAGAGTTAAGGTTAAAATTGGTATTGATGATATCAAAAATGCTATCCACAGGCTGATCTTGGAATTTGGCTGTAAGCTTACAATTTAATATTTCCGGATTTTCAACCTGAACTGAAACATGATACGCTTCTTCGATAGCCTGAAAAACCTGCTTCAATGACTCGTTCTGGAAGGTAAGGTTGCCAGTTTTCCAAAATATTTTATTCGCATTATAATGATCTACGGCTTTAAAATCTGATGCCTCTTTATTGAACTCAATATGCTGCCCTTTAGTAAGTGTAAATTCCTCACCGTTAGCGGCCACTTTCACTATTCCTTCTTCCACCCCTACTGTAATGGCGCCGAGGCTGTCATAAGCATTTACATAAAAGGCGGTGCCCACCACGGTAACAGTGAGCTGCTCTGCTTTGATAATGAAGGGCTTCTGCTTATCAGGAGCTACTTTGAAAAAGGCCTCTCCTTCCAGCTCCACCGGCCTCTGATTGCCAGTAAAGTTTTCAGGATAAGTCAAGGTAGAGTTAACATTTAAGCTGATGAGAGAGCCATCTGGCAATGAATCATTAACAGCTTCGGTTGTTGCCTGCAATTCGGAGTTAACCACCTGAACTTCAGTATTTAAAGCTCTGTATGCGAGGTAAACCACTGCTCCAAAAATGAGCACTGCGGCCACTCGGGCCAGGTAATACATAGGTCTAACCTTTGCCTTAGGTGCCACACTTTTCTTTTGATCCGCCTTTTGCTTAAAAGTACTCCAGGCGGCATCGACATCCACATCAGCTTTTTCATGAGGGATCACACGACCAGTATGCTTCCAAAGCAATTCCATATCGGCAAAATCCTTTTGGTTTTGCTCCGAAGCATCCATCCAGGCCTGTAACTGCACCTCTTCCCCGGCATCAGCTTCACCTGCCAAATACTTGGAAATCAGCTCATAATCTATATGTTCCTCTTCATGCTTCATTTAATCCATTTATATAATGACACCCCAAACTCCATCTACCCTTACTCGTTAAACAAATCTTTTAAAAACACCAGCCAGCCAATGACCTTGAAATAGGCCAGAGACAATATTACAGGCAGATATTCCTGTAAATTTTCCTTTAAAAATTTTAGTGCCTTACCCATTTGGGCTTCCACCGTTTTTACAGAAATCTTTAGCTGATCGGCTATTTCCCTGTACTTCAGTCCTTCTTCTCTGCTAAGCAAAAATATCTTTTGTCGCTCTGGTGGCAACTGACCGATGCACTCCTCTATTTTCTCCTGAAGTTCCAGCTCCACTACACCATCTACCATTTGGCCTTCCTTATATTTCTCCTCATGCTCCTGAGCAGCAGCATATTGTAAACGCACCCTGGCATGCTTGAGCTTATTCAAACAAGCATTTCGTACCGACCTAAACAGATAAGCCTCCAAAGAACCACTGACTTCCAGGGCCGTTCTTTTATCCCAAAAGTGCATAAACACATCTTGCACCACCTCTTCCGCCTGCTCCTTCTCCTCCAGATATTTCATGGCATAACCACACATACCTGCATAGTTAGCCCTGAAAAGATGCTCAAAGGCCTTCTCATCTCCGGCCTTAATCAGCCTGCCGATATGTTCTGGAGCGTGAAGCAAGGAGTTAGGTAATGGTAAGTAGGTATGAAATGGTTTAGTGAATTATTCTAATGCATAGTTATAAATAAATGCGAAAAGAAAGAAGGGTAACTGTGATTTGAATGATTTTTTGTGGGCTATGATTTTGAATGATTAAAAAAATCATAGTACGGACATTACTCCCGACAATAATTCAATTCCTTAAGCTTCCGACTGATCCAAAAGTTTGAATCTTTGTATATCACGCTATTTTTGTCCAATGCATCAGATAAGGTCGATTCATAAAAACCTGTACAGCCTGAGCAAAATGAAACTTTCTTTGTGGAATTACGAATGTTGGCTATTTGCTCGAGTTCGCCAGAACTTAAACTGATAGTTCCGGCACTATCCAGCTTGGTGAGTGCAATTATCGCAAAAAACTGCCCAGCGGAATTAGGCTTTCTGAGATTTTTTCTGAGTTGATTTAAGTTATTATTTGAGAGCAATTGAAAACCGCGCTCAACCTGTTTGGTTTGCCGACCTGAAAACCAACAACCAAACCCTATCATTTCTTTTTCTGATAGTTGCTGAGCAATAAGGTTGAAACTTAAGAATAGAAGCAAGAAAGAAATTATAAAGAGTTTTAGTTTATGCATGAACGTCTGTAGGATTTGTCAAATTAAGCCATTAAATCCTACTTCTCCCAAACCGTTCTAATATATTCAGAATTTGAGGGGAAATCTACTCCGTTTATTGAGGTCTCTCCGGCAAAACCTCCTAGCGCTCCCAGGCTGTTACAATTTGCATCATAAACTGCTGATTGCATGTCATTACCACAAGTACCGGGATCAAAAACATAGACCTTTTTCCCCTGAAACATAAATTCTTGCACGCTGCTATCATCACAGTGTGACGACTGATTAAATGTTTCAATTCTGCCTTCAAGGCACTTAGGAGCTTCTAAGCCAATATTCGTGTCATTACATCCTAAGAATGGCAGTAGTGTCAAAATGTAAAATAATTTCTCTTTTTTCATGATGCATGGAGTTAATAATGTTAGCATTTATTTCCATGAATAAGACACCCAAAACTTTAAATTGGTTGATGTTGATAGGTAAGTTGTTTCAAAAATAGACAACCAACATTCCTACTCCTCCACTACCCAGCTATCAGAAGCCGCATCATAATTTAAATAAAACTCTGTGCCCATTCGGCCATCGTCCTGCATCATTTCAATGCTTTTTGATTGACCATCAGCGGATTCACTCACATAGGCATTGGCAAATATTACGGTCATGACGTTGCCCACAGGCATACCATGGTCTCTAAAATCGATGCTATATTTTAATTCATTGGTCTTTTTATCAATGATTCTCAATTCAAGCATCTTAGCCCTGTTGTCTATTTGTAATTTATCATAAACACCCACCAGATATTCATTTTTGAAACTAGAACCCATCATTATTTCTGTTGCGGGATTTATACCCTTCGGATTAGTATCTATTAACTGACCGATCTGATTGAGACTGATATTAAACCTCTTACTGTTATTTCCAGTCCAGGTGCCATTAATTAACTTATTATCAGACCATTCTAATGAAAGTGTTGCGGTGACTTCGTTATCACCTGACAGCTCAGAAAGAGATAGATGTTTTTTATTAACCAGATAACCACTAAGTGAAATAGGCGTGTTGTGCTTATCATATTTGTATACGCCAGACACCATAATTGAATCAGGGCTCTTGGAGTTAATTTCCCTTAATTGAAGGTAGAAATGAACGTTCATTCCCGCCAATTTCCCTTCATACGTATAACACTGATACCACCCTGCAAAAGATTGATATGAAATGGTTAAGAGTAGTATGCATAGTAATTTTTTCATGAGGTGATTTTGGTGTTGGATGTTGATGAGATCTGTATTTGATCTTAAATCAGTTCTCAGGCGGGTAAAGACTAAGTTCTAATCCAATATCAAGGGCAGATAATAATTTCATTATCTCAGGGTCCAAGTAATCGGATTGAGAAAAGAATTCACCATTTAACCTTAAAAAATAAGGGAGATCAACGATCCAGGTTTTTATCTCGTAATGAGTTTTCAATAAAACTAAATCAGAATGATAATTATGCAGAAATTGTTTTAGATCATCAATTTGTCCTTCAAAATCATTCCAATTTCTGTCACTAATTTCACATGAAAACCCTGAATCTTCGTACAGTTCATTTTTGTTTAATCCTATTTTTATCGTATCTCCTCTTTCATGAAACTGATAAATCGGCATCTCAGTGGCATCCAAGAATGGCTTAATGAGCGTTTTCCCGCATGTGACATGTAATACACACATAAGTAAATTAAGTTAGCAGTCAACCATAAATTAAGCTAACTACATATTTCTAAATATGCCCCCTTAGTATACTATTTTTCATAATTAATCATTAAGATTAACTATAACCATCTGGGAGCTTCCTCTTCCTTCTTTTGGCCGATAAAATTAACAATACCTGGAAGAATAATATTACTAGGGCCATGAGAGCCCAGATATAAAGCTGACTTTGTGCCTCATTAACATTTTCCTTAATGACTAAGTCATCGCTTACAGCGTTTTCCAATATCATTTCTGAGTATGTTATCGCATGCTGTATGGGCAAGATTTGAGAGGTTACATAGAAGCTTAATAACATAAAAATTAAGCCATAGCAGCCAAATTTCAAGGATTTTACCCAAATAGACATCACCATTATCACCACAGAAAATGCCAATATCAAAATTGATATACCTCCAATAATTATTAACATTCTATCTCTCGTTAGAAACTACTCTTCATTAAACTCCACCAAAGTAATTTGCCCCTTATTCGTCGTGTTATAATAATCTTCTGACAACAAAATGGTGCTTTTCCACTTTAGTTTGCGTTTAAAGCCTGACTCATAATGAACTTTCACTTGTTCTGGGCTAAAGGTCGAATCAGGTTCTTCAAATTTCAATATCCTACTTTTCCTTCTATCAAAATATGCTCCTTTACCGTACCACACTTGCCCATCATCTGTGTAATAATAGTGCTTGAAGGTATTATCAGAATAGAAAATATATTCATTATTGAAAGAAATCGCATTTTCTTGATAATAGACTGTGCTATCTTGAGCGCACACTATCGAAGAAGAAAGACAGCATGTCAAAAGGATAAAAACATATTTCATTTAATAGTAAACTTAATATAGATGCTACCTCAATCCAACAGCCACACTACTTTTTACTCAGCTTATACCTCAAATGGGTAGTTAAATCAGAAGTAAGTACTTCCATGATTTGGAGATCGAATTTGTCTTTATCTATGCCGTCGAACAGGCGGATTCCACTACCTAAAAATACCGGGGCTACATGGATAAAGAACTCATCTATAAGACCTGCATTTAAAAACTGCTGAATGGTGTTGGCGCCGCCTTGTATTCTTATATCCTTGCCATTGGCTGATTTTTTGGCCTTTTCGAGAGCACTATGAATACCGTCGTTGATGAAATAAAACGCAGTGGTTCCTTTTTGAATCCATGGCTCCCTTTTCTCATGGGTAAGCACAAAGACATCGGCCTGATATAAATCTTCGGGCCAGCTCACCTCCCCTTCTTCAAACATCCGCTTGCCCATAATGTAAGCTCCTGTACGTGCAAACACAGCATCAATCAGTTTACCATCCTCACCCTGCTCTTGACCTCCGTCCATTTTCAGATGCTTCCAAAAGGCTTTCTGTTTAAACATCCATTGATGAATTTGACCAGAAACACCGCCCATAGGGTTTTGAGGGCCTCTGTTGTCACCCGCGAAATATCCATCAAGAGATATTCCACTATCGAATATAATTTTGCTCATGGTTATACTTTTTCAGGTTTATTTAAATGATCAGCTAATCTTTGTAGGTTCTGCTCAAGTCCTACATCTGCTTTAAAAGCTCGTACGGCCTCTTCTTTAGTGGGTATAGAATCAAATATGTTGCACCATTCTACAGTGGTCTGTTCTCCCTCTTCATGAATAGATATCACAATACTGAACTTTGGGGTTTTTAAGTGATCTAGCACTATTTTTTTGAAAGGAATAATGGTAGAATAAACATATTCATTCTCATAATCAGTACCGTCAGGTCCATGCATGATAAACTCCCATTTGCCGCCCTCACGCACATCCATTTTATGAATGGTATTGGTAAAACCATGAGGTCCCCACCATTCGCCGATGTATTCTGGTGTGATGAGCACCTTCCATAACAGCTCTGCCGAAGCATTATATTTTCTGGTCATTTTTAAAGACCTTTTACTAATATCATCCATGTTTTAGGGGTTTTCTTTACTTTGTATTTTGCGTATAAAGTTATCTAGCTTGTCTAATCGTTCCTCCCAAAGCTTCCTGAAAGGATCTAACCACCTTTCTACCTGGGCCAACGACTTAGTTTCCAGTTTACAGTACCGCTCTCTCCCTTCCTTCTCTATGGTTATAACCCCACACTCCTGCAGGTACTTTACATGTAACGATACCGCCTGTCTGGTCATATCAAACTGATCGGCTAAGGAATTAATGTTCTTAGTTTCTTTGGTAAGCGACATTAAAATATCTCTCCTGGTAGGGTCTGCTATGGCCTGAAATACATCTCTTCTCATCTCAATCTAATTTATACGCAAGATAATACTTGCTAATCAATACGCAAGTTATTACTTGCTAAATTCACACCTTTAATCATTGGATCTATTGCATCTAAAACAAAAAAGCACTCCATAATCGCTGGAGTGCTTTGAGCTATATATTATGGAGCCAAGGATGCCTCAAATCATCTTGCCAACAAATTAACCATTACATCGAATACCAAATCTACATCCGCAGTGGTCGTACGCCAATTTACAAAAGAGGCTCTTATGCCTTTCCTTCCATTATAAAAAGTGGGAGTCATAAATACTTTACCTGATTTGTTGAGATCAGCTAAAAACGTGCTAACATCCTGATTATCATCTTTTATGGTAAAACAAAGGTTATTCAAAATAACGGGTGCCAACATCATAAACTGATCGCTATTCTCTAGCTTTTCCTGAAAGTAATGAGCCAATGTAATGCAATTATCTACGATGGCTCTATAACCTTCCTTACCATAGGCTGTAAGGGTGAACCATGCAGGCAGTGCTTTTAATCTTCTGGAATTTTCAGGCAAGAAGTTGAGATAGCTAAAATTCTCCATTGGATCGCCAAGATAAGGCGCATTTGAGTTTTGAAAGGTTTCCGTTTGCAATACTTTATGCTCTTCCTTTACCAAAAACACAGCACTTTCATAGGGCACATTAAGCCATTTATGATTATCAATGGTAATGCTATCTGCGTATTCCCAATCTTTAAGCAAATGTGCATAATCAGTGGAACAAGCAGCAAAACCACCAAAAGCAGCATCAATGTGCCACCAGAAGTTATATTTCTGTTTTAGCTGTTTAATTGCTGTAAAATCATCAAAATCAACAGTATTTACCGTGCCGCCACTGCTTATCAGGATGAAGGGCTGCCCATTTAATTTCTCAATTTGCTGCTCCAGATCTGTGATAGATATTGCTTCTCTATCATCCATGGCATTCACTTTTATCACATTGCCACTACCTATGCCCAGCAAAGAGAGTGATTTTATAGCTGATGAATGAGGTGTAGCACTGAGCACATTGATCTTTTCAGTGATACCCTCTTTTGCGAAGTCCTTGTTATAACATTTTCCCAGCCACTGTCGTGCAACAGCCAGACAAGTGAAATTAGACATAGTGGCGCCGGTAACGAACCCACCCAGAAAAGATTTCGGTAGACCAAAAAGATCTAATAATAGACTGATGGTTTCTACTTCTATATTGGCTGAAACATCTCCATGCCCGGTTACACCCTGAGTATTTTGATCATACACGGTAGCCAGCCAATCGCCCACAATAGAAGCAGGCGTGGAACCACCGGTAACAAAACCCCAAAACCTGGGGCCGGATGAGGCCACCATTATAGGCTCAAACCGCTGATTAAACAAGTTTAAGGCTTCTTTTGCACCCACTCCTGCCTCCGCCAGCACACCATTTTCAGCAGCAGTTACAGACACCGAGGTAGATCGATCATTTATATTAGTAAGGTAATCCAGACCTTGATTTTTAGTGGCATTAAGTAAAGCATCAAGCGCTTTAGCATCTTCAATTAGTTGATTCATAAAGTTTTAAGTAATGATTGAAAGCATCTAGCTCTTATAGACTGTAGCGTTATGCTTCTCCATATAAAGCTCCGGCCGTGGCACCGTTACAAAGCCAAACTTCTTATAGAGCCACTCAGCAGTATCTGTGAGTAGAATCCACCGCCGTAACCCCTGAAGCTGAGGATGAGCCATTATTTCCTTCATTAACCATTTGCTAAGGCCCTGGCCTCTGTACTCCTGCAAAACATAAACGTCTCCGAGATACGCAATAGTGGCATAATCCGAAATGATCCTGGCAAACCCTATCTGCCTTCCATTATCATAAACGCCAAAAGTTAGTGAGTTATCTATGGAGGTTTTCAAAGTGTCCAGAGGAATGCCCCTACTCCAATCGGCCTCGTGAGCCAGGAATTGATGAATAGCTTCTATATCCAATTTATCCTTATCTGTAGAAATGGTAAAACCATTTTTCTGAGCTTCTATAATTTTCAATCTGGTTGATTTAAATACTTAGTGGTATACGTAAATATAGAATGGAAGCTAAAGTATATTGAAAAGATTTCATAATTAGAGTGGAGATGTCTGGCATTACAAATGCCAATCTCTGCAAATCTTGTTGGAAACGAGGATTAGGTTGGGTGGAGTAATCATCTTAGCCCCTCATTTTAACTAGAAACTAAAACCAAAAAAAGAACCAGAGTTATTACACTGACTACCGTGGTGAAAATACCTGTACCCCTCGACTTTGTCCAGCCAGATAAACCAATGATAGCGAATAGCGAGAACACCCCTACTAAATACCCCAGAATACCGATGATCCTTGGAGTATTTAAATCGTCTTGTGTTACCTCTAGCGGATAACCTTCCGTGGTAGCCATAAGAATGTTGGTCATAGCAAAAACAGTAACAAGAAATCCTCCAGAGGATGTGGTGGCCACCTTTAAGATAATATTATGGAGCTTATCATTGGTTTGGCTTATGATTAAGTTGGCCGTAAGGGCTATTGAAAATCCGCCTAAAAAAACGGATATCAAAATGAACTGACTGGTAAGCTTGTTCCAGTATTCAAATGGTAGTTCGCTCATTTTAATTTATGGTTAGGGCTGGACAGATGTCTCAAAATCTGAAACCTACAATTAAATAAAGATTCGATATAATTTATTAAACATCAATCTAATTGATTCGCACTGAAATTCATATACAGGGTAAGTGGAAAGGTGGAAATTCAATAATAAAAGGTTGGTTAGAACAGTAAAAGGCCACTTGGAATAACTAGCAGTTTCTTAGGTGGGGACACCTGCGAAGGCGTGATGAATTCTATTTTAACGTTTTTCACTGTGACTTTTAATCAAAAAATACTTATTGAGTTGATCGGTTGAAATAAAGTGCATGAAAACAAAGTATCAAAAATATCAGATAAAAAGTCTATCCACCATGACCTTATCTGCCATATTAATAACAGGCACCTCATTTTTCTTAGCATCTAGTTATGAGGAAAAATGGACTTTTAATTGGGCAGGTATACACAACAGCATTAAAGATTCTGTAATGGTGGCAGTATCAGCCCCCATGACAAGCGGTATTGGTGGTGATGGTATTTCTACTACAAATGAAGTAGAAAGACGGTACTGGATAATGAAAACTGCACATATTAGTGAGCTTAAAAAACTAACCACCTATCCTAACGGGAATATTAGAGCTATTGCTTACGAGGGGCTTCTCCGTAAAAGAGATCTCAATAATAAGGCTGATCTAATTTTAAGTGCAATCAGTGAAAACACATATGCCGTAGAGTTTCAATCCGGTTGTTTGGGTGAAACTTTGAGTATTGGTGAATACTTAATATGCCGAGTACTTTATTTGGATTGCTCCAGCCCTCTACCCGTTAATAACAGTTCAAAATTTGGTCTTTCTCAAGCTGATAAAGAACAAATTTTATCCGCTTACAGGAATCGATGAGTATCCAGGATAGCAGTTTCGTAGGTGGGGACAACTACGAAGGCGTGATGATCAGAGCTATTCTAAATCATGTCATTTCGACGTCAGGAGAAATCCATGTATTTGAGCTGAAAAAGCAGTGTAATGAGATCAGTAGCATTTAGATGACATCTCCAAGAAGAGAGTTATAGAGACCTCACTCCTCCTTAGCTGGTAATAAAGTCTGTTTTTCTATATCCTTAATTCGTTCAATTAATTCTTCCCAACTCGGCGATTTAAGTCTGCTATGTTTTATTTCAAAATGATTTATATATCTGGTTGTATCTATTGAAATTTCGTTTTCTAAATACTTAACATTCGTTATCATGGATGCCTTTAGAATTTTCTTATTTTTACTTAGATCCCATATACCTTCACTATCAATTCGATAGACCACATTAATGGACGTATACAGGTTTATAGCAGCAACTAAAACCACAATTACCATTGCCAGAGTGATCCAACCATTGATCTGATCAGATGCCAGCCAGAGGATTGACATTGGTATGAATAAAATGATGAATATCCAATCATAGGAAGTTACCTTAACCAGATTTTGGCTCCGCATGTTCTTTCTAAAAAAGATCAAGTCCACGATTGCAAATAGCAGCAGGTAAGCCACTACAAAGACCTTCTGATGGTCATGCGAATAGCCAGATATAAAAACATAAAGGAGCAAGGCCAATCCTATTGCAACACGAAGAAACCTCACCAATTTCCCATTCATAATTTATTAAACTTGATATTCTGCGTGATCAATATACACTGTTTAAGCAAAACATTCGCTCAAAATGGAATAGAAAAAAGAACATGCAGCAGTTTCGTAGGTAGGACACCTACGAAGGCGTGATGATCAGAGCTATTGTAAGTCACAACATTTCAATGTCATTTCGACGTCAGGAGAAATCTATGCAATAAAGCTTGAGATTTTACCAAATGCCACCCACTCCAGCAATCACCCCAATAATAATGCTCGCTATTTTATTTAGACTTCTTCATGTTCATGAATTTTTCGTTGATAGGCCTATCTGTACTCACAAATATCATTCTATTCCGTTTCCGAAAAATAATGGAACTACCATTGGAATCAACAAACAAGAAATTGTAAATATAACATCTCCAAAGTGAAGCCTTCGGTACTCACCTTGGTCCCAACTTCTTTGCATATATCCAGATAATAAAGGTTCATTTTTGAAAATCTTCAAGAACAAAAACCTTTCCATTCTAAACAGGATAATGAATATTAAAGGGGAGAAAAGAAAATTAGCAGCTGATGCTTTAGCCATTTGAAAAGCTGGATTATCTATATTGAAATATCCAAAGATGGCCATACCCAATGTGAACAATAAAACCGGAATATACACTATAAGCCGTCTTAATAACTTATATGATACCCATAGAATTATATGAAATCCTAATGCGATCATCATCAATACTGATGCTTCACTCATTTTATAGACTAAAATAAAGTTGCTTCTCCGCTGCCATTAAAATAATCATTTTAGAAACCTACTTAAACTCAATAGTCTCAATTGCTTTAAGGAAGAGGCGTTGATTAGATTCTGATAAATTGCTTCCGCTTAATTCCAGTCTTGTACCTTGCCCGTCAAGATCAGCAAAATAAACACCTGTGGTACCATCTTCAAAATTCTTTGGATGAACAATTTTGGCTTCCCTGCTGTCAATCAACTTGTATGAAATATCATGCGTTTGCTCATCTACCGGCAGGTCATAGGAATAAAGTCCTAAATCCATTCCTATAGTTTGGCTATTACTGATCTTAAATTCACCAACATATGAATCATAGCCTTGTAATTCACTAAACTCCCAGTTCGAGGGAAGTTCAATAGAGAAACTTTCATTTGAATAAACTGATTTTTCTATCTCCTCTTCATTACATGAAAATAAGACAGCCATTGCGCAAATCAAGAGAGTTAATTTTGTTTTCATAATAAAGCCTTTATGATTAATGACACAGTTTGTTCTTAATTGGTTTGAAACATGAATATAATATTCTAAGATATATTCAATAAATCATAACCATAAGTCAAATTCATACATTAATTAATTTAGACTTTTTAAATGACATTTCATATCACTTAAGGCTCCCGAATACTACTCAATTAATTAGAACCTGATATCCTCAAGTTCTGAATGCCTATCAAAAACCTTTTTAGCGAAAGGACACAGTGGTTTAATTTTCAAATCATTACTTCGGGCATATTCCACAGCTTCCATCACCAATTTTTCACCCAAACCCTGGCCTCCAAATTTCTCTTCTACGCCTGTATGATCAATGATAAACTTTATTGGTCCGGCCCATACATAGGTCATTTCCCCTGCAAATTCACCGTTTTCATAAATGACAAAGCGCCCTTTTTTTCCATTATCTTCTCTATCTATTTTGATCATTGGTCATTATCTTGTTTAATACTCAAGGCGCCAGAAGGGCAATTCGACACTTGCTTAATTATATCGGCAGAAGCTGCATTTTCAGGCTTAATCCAGGGTCTTTCTTCCGGATTATAAACCTGAGGAAGGGTTTTTACACACACGCCTGAATGAATACATTTATGCGCTTTCCAGACAATGGTTATTTCACCATTATGATACTCTTTAGATTCCATATTACTAATTGGTTAAAGTTGTTGCAATTGAGGTACTTCCAATGAACTGATGCTCCACTGAGCTTTTTTAGCTCCAGCTGTATATGCCGACTCCATGAAATCAAGTAAAGTGCCGCGCAGATCTTCAGCTTTCAACAGATTATCATATGTCAACAATGCCATTGGACTTCCATTATTATCAACCCACGCAGCGGAGGAAGGTACTAATGGCTCCTTATTTAATCCATCGGGTGAAGGATAGGTGTACGAGTAAAATGCTGGTTCCTTCACATTTTCATCACCCGCCCAAAAACCAAAACTTATACATTCGTGCGAATAAGCATCTTTATCAGATATACGAGCTTCTTTGGGCATAGCAGGTGCCCTGTTACCCGAGAAGCGTGTAACCGCCAAATCCATAGAATGCCAATAAAGGTGTACAGGACAGGTTTTACCGTAAAACCTACCGCTGAACTCTTGAAATACGTCAGCGACCCAAAGTAGTATTCGCCAAAGACTTCTTGTATAGTTACGATCATAATGGCAATACTCCTTAATTTGCCCAAAAGGCTTTTGAATACCCAAATCAAATGGCTTATCTAAAATAGTGACTGAAATCTTGAACTTATTAAGAATGTTATAAAGTTGGTCATGGAAATCCGCCACGCTTGTACCAATTAATGAAAAGCTTTCAAACTCGCCCTGGCTGGTACTTATTTCCAACTGATGGCGATGCACATTAAGAGTAATATCAAAACTATCTAAGCCATCATTATAAGGCACAGGGCCTGTAGTAATACCTTTTGTGGAAATGTATTGCGTAATAAACCACCAGTGATTTTTCCTGGGAGTCGACTTTAATCTGATCTTACCTATGATCTGTAAAAACAGATGTAAGGTCATCTTCTTTTGTTCGTTTCCCTGATAATCTAAGGAAGGCAATTGATCTGACACGTTCATATCTTAATCTTTTAATAATCCGAATTTACCATTATTAAAGTCATTAAATGCTTCTTGTAATTCAGCCCTGGTGTTCATTACAAAAGGTCCGTGGGCGGCAATAGGCTCATTTAAATTTTCACCACTTAAGACCAACACAATAGCCTCTTCTGTAGCCTCTATATCAAAAGAATCGCCGTCATTAGCCATAAGTACTAAATGATCTGCGGGTGCCTTTGCGGTGTCATTCACCAGAATACTTCCTTCAATCACCAACAAGGCAGTATTGTAGCTAGCTGGAAAATGGAATTTACCCTGAGCACCCTTTTTCAATCTGGCGTTGAACATATGTATAGGACTAAAAGTAGACGCCACCCCTTTGACACCCTCATATTCTCCTGCAATTACTTCTATAACCCCCTGTTCGTTTTCCAACTTATATTGGTTAATACTCTCTGACTTTATAGCCTGATATTTCGGAGCATCCATTTTATGCTTTTGAGGTAGGTTTACCCATAGTTGCACCATTTGAAAATCGCCACCTTTCTTACTCCACTCCTCTTCATGATATTCTTTATGCAAAACGCCGCGGGCCGCCGTCATCCATTGAATATCACCTTCTCCGATTACCCCACCACCTCCACTACTATCATGATGAGCCACCTTTCCCTTATATGCTATAGTTACAGTTTCAAAACCGCGGTGCGGATGTACTCCCACTCCTTTAGGCTTATTACTGGGCGGGAAATGATAAGTAGAGTTATAATCTAACATTATGAATGGATTCATTCGCTGCATATCTAGCCTGAAACCACTTGGAATAAAGTTATGTACACGGAAGCCATCACCCACAAAATGAGGTTCACTAGGGCTTACTACTAATTCTACAGTTCTTGATTTCATATTTTTAATATTTCTACTTCAAATTTAACCCGAACAGCATGCCCCTGCATTGATGTATGATAAGAAGCTACTCCACTGAGCTTCGCTGAGCAAGCTCCCTTCTCACCCTACTCAAACTTTCAGGTGTGATACCCAGATACGAAGCTACCATGGTTTGTGGCACTCTCGAGAATATATCAGGATATGTATCTAAAAAGTTTAAGTATCTATCTTCAGCAGAAGCCCCCAACAGAAGATTAATACGGTGCTGCAAATGGCGAATATGATTATGCAGCAATCTGTTGTTAAAATCCGTAAATACAGGAAATTTCTCAGAAAGTGACTGAGCGAACAACTCATCTACCAACACTAATTCACTATCTTCTAAAGCTTGTATGTAATAAGCAGAAGGTTGATTAAAATATACGCTTTCCCGATCTGTAACAAACCAGTTTTCCGGACCAAATCCTATTAGATGCTCCTTCCCCTTCTTATCAATAGAATACTGCCTTAAAAGGCCTTTCTCCACAAAAAAGGTGTGCTTGCAAATTTCTCCCTCACGTAGAAGAAATTGGTCCCTTTTAACTTTTTTGGTGGTGCAATTTTCTAATAAAGAGGAAATTTCGGTTTCATCAATGTTTAGGTGAGATGTTAAATATTTTCTTAAATCAGTGGTGCTCATTGCTGGTTTGGCCAATTCTTTAACTTCGGATGGTATTTTCAAAATTACACAAATGCCAATAATTGCATGTTATCTCTTCAAGTAATAACCCGGATGATTTCTCCTGATTAATCATGAATAGCATGTAAGATTGAACTCGAGTTTTAAGTAACAATTTGATTTCAAATTTGTACTATCTATAGTTACCAACACCTTCCCTCTCAGAAAATGCTAACTACTAACGAAAGAGACCGGCTTAAAGAACTTGATAGATACAAAATATCATATACGAAACCTGAGGAGAAATTAGATAAAATAATTAAAATAGCCTCATTGATTTTCGATACCCCGATAGCTCTTATCACAATTATTGACGAGTACAATCAGTGGTTTAAAGCAAAAATAGGCTTAAGCATTAATAGCACTAAACGTGAAGAGTCATTTTGCACATTAGCCATTCAATCTCCAAATGAAGTGATGGTGGTAGAAGATGCCACACAAGACCCCAGGTTTTCTAATAATCCATTAGTTACGAACGATCCCTTTATCCGCTTTTACGCTGGTGCTCCTTTAATCACAAAAAATGGACACGCTATCGGAACACTCTGTGTGATTGACCGAAAAGTTAAACAAATCAACAAAGATCAAGAAGATGCATTAGTTATCCTGGCTGAGCAAGCAATGAACTATCTTAATACGAGAAGGATAATTAAGAAGCAAAAAAAGGATCTTTTCACCAGTAACGAAAAGCTATTCAAACTTACCGAGAATATCCCATCTACCATATTTCAACTGAGGCAGAAAAAGGACAATACCATTTCTTATGATTTCTTGAGCTTAGGAGATTATATATTACCCGAAAATATATCTTTAGCAGACTTAATGGCCAATCCTGAACTCGGTTTTCAATTAATTCATCCTGATGATAGAAATCTGGTGCAGGAATCATTACAAAAGTCCTACAATAATCTTGAAAACTGGTACGCTGAATATAGAACGGTTTATCAAACAAAGATAAAATGGTTTATGGTAAAGGCTAAGCCTGAAAAACTTAAAAATGGAGATGTGGTATGGTATGGTGTTTATCAGGATATTACGGATCATGTGGCATACGAAGAGGCTCTGGAACAAATAGCTTTTGATATTTCGCATATTTTAAGAGCACCAGTGGCTAACCTGCTTGGCTTATCTAACCTGATAAATTATGAGCAAGGAATGAGTGAAGAAGAATTAAAAGCTTACGCACAGCACATAAAGATGGTCTCAGAAAAACTCGACATATTCACGCATGAACTGAATTTAATATATAATGGCAAGCTAGACACTTTAACCTCTAACAATACAAACAGACGTTCTTCATCAAGATAGCATATATTACTAACGCAATAGATTATTAAATGACTTAACTAAATCCTGTAACTGAATCTTGGTATGCTGGTCTAAAATCTCCCCTTCTTTGGATATTTTACCCTTGATGCCCTGAATTAATAGTGTGCTATCCTCGGTGAAAGATGCCTGAATGGTTTTCATAATTAATTGCAACTCCTCATGACCTTTTTCTCCACTTGCAGATGCTGTGATTAGAGCAACTGGTTTATCTGAAAACACAGTGGTAGATACGCACCATTCCAGAACGTTTTTCAGTCCGCTCGGAATACTAAAAACGTATTCGGGGCTACAAATAATTATTCCATCAGCCTCTTGCACAGCATTTCTGAACTCGCTGATTTTCTCTGGTGTGTTTTCAGTGGTCAGCTCAGTTCTGAAGTGAGGAAATTGAGCAAGATCATCAATTAGCTGAATATCAAATTCTGCTTTCATACATTCTGAAATAAACTTTAGTATTGCCAAATTCCCGGAGTTCTGGCTTGCGCTACCACAGATTCCTATAATTTTTAACTTTTTGCTCATTTCAGTTTTTCAAGTTATGGTTAAGATACTTGAAATAGGCACTAAATTATTATCGATTCCGATAAAGAATAGTTTGTGGCCATAGAAACTTCAGAAAGAATAAAGCAACCTCACTTCAAACTACCTACCCTCTCCAACGCCTCACTAGTTTCCTTCAAAGCTCGTTGCTTCTCTACTTGAATTGGTGGGGCTATGCGATCTTCGCAGTCGGTCCAGGCGCAGCGCTGGCAGGTGGTATTTACTATACGCGACTTTATGGATGGATCTTCTATAAAACGGATACGCTTTTTTAGGCCCTCATCTATATAAAAGCCAATGGTTACACTGATGCTTTCAGCTGGGTTTGAAACATTTGGAAAAGCCAGTGTAAGGCACAAATACTCATCATTAGTGCCATAGTACCTGGAAATCTGAGCCCCTGATAGCATTCCTGCTCTATTTGTGAGCTGACTATTACTTCTTAGCTGTTTAATCAATCGTATACTGATCCATCTTCTGCAATAGTGCTCATTCAGGCCGTTACCATGGGGTGAATGTGCACGTGAAAGATGCAGTTCCTTGGTCAGGTCGTATTGGTTAAAGTTGTCGGTACCCACAAACCGCAAAAAGAACAGGTTTTTGAGTCCAAAGTGATGGGGCAATAAATTGGTTAAACGCTGCATGAGCATCTCAGGTGTAGCGTTATATTTTTCCAGCAACTTCACCAGCATCTGATCATCTAACTTGGTAAGTCGGGCAGCGGCTGATATATCTTCTACCAGCACGTCTTCAGGCATGATTAGGGCTGCAGCAAAGTAAGAAGCCTCATAGTTATTCAACACTACATCGAAAGCCTCTCCACCCAACGGCGGTGTGGCCAGTGGCCTCTTCTTCAATTTCAGACAGTGAAAAGCCAGCTCTCTGGCCAATAAAAATCCTTCCTGCGAACTGGTGAGACCTGTATTGAGCAACAAACGCGACTTGCCCTCCACATAATAGCTCCGCAAGTCACGCAAGGTGGGTTCCTGGGATAGCTCATCACGAGACACTGTAATTCCAAATTGCTCTTTCAGAACGTTTTCAATTACTGATGCCTTTAAAGGCAACTGCGCCAGATGTGGAAACTCAGATGACAATGACTTCACCGCCTGCTCTATCTCCTCAAAATAATTATCATGCATTTCCTGATAAGAACGTAAAGCAGCCAGGTAAAAATGCTCCCCTCGCATTTCATAATTACGCGCTATGTTAATCACCGTATGAATAAAAGCATTCACCTTTTCAGGAGCTTGAGATAATAGCTCCACCACTTTTTGAGGGTCAAGGCCAAAGATTTCCAATGGAAACTCTTTGAAGAAATCTGAATTTAAGAGATTAATGACCGGCTGTAGCTTTTTAGACACCTGTAATGATACCAATGCGTCATAACTCACTTCAAAAGCATTGGCCAAAGCCATCAGTTTATCACCTTTTGGATACTTCTTCCCTTTCTCTATCTCACTTAAATAAGAGATGGACAAACCTGTCTTGTTAGAAAGCTCCTGAAAAGAAAGATTTTTCAGAGCCCTCAGCTCCCTGATTTTGAGGCCTAGTATGTGGTTGATAGAGAAATTGTTAGTGACCATAAACCAAATATATGTAAAATCATCGTAAAATTTCTTTTAGCGAAATTTCGCTAAAGAAATAATTTCGCTATATTCATATATCTTTTCATTAAAACCTTATGAATATGAGCCAACATCTAGCACACCCATCTATTGATCAAGAATTGGAGATCAGAGGCGAGTTAAAAGGCGCTTATGGTGAAATTCTCACCGAAGAAGCACTAGCCTTTCTCACTCAGCTCCATCGCCAATTCAACCAACCACGGTTAGACTTACTTAAAAAGAGAGTTGATCGACAAAGACTGATTGACCAGGGGCAGTTGCCCAATTTCCTTCCTGAGACCGAGCACATTCGCAGTGGTAGCTGGCAGGTAGCGCCGTTACCCAAGGACCTTTTAGACAGAAGAGTAGAGATCACAGGTCCTGTGGATCGTAAAATGGTGATCAATGCCTTGAACTCCGGTGCTAAAACCTTCATGGCAGATTTTGAAGACAGCAACACACCAACATGGGACAATCTGATTGAAGGCCAGATCAACTTAAGAGATGCAGTAAAAGGAGATATTTCTTATTACAACCAAGCAAAGGACAAGCACTATGCTTTAGGCGAACAAACTGCTGTGCTGATGGTGCGACCACGAGGCTGGCATCTGAATGAGAAACATCTATTAGTGGATGGTGAACCAATGAGCGGCAGCTTAATGGACTTTGGTTTATATTTTTTTCACAATGCTAAAAACCTGCTAGCCAAAGGCAGCGGACCGTATTTCTACTTACCCAAAATGGAATCACACCTGGAAGCCAGGCTATGGAATCAGGTCTTTTTATTTGCACAGCAGTATTTAGGTTTACCCAAAGGTACCATTAAAGCCACCGTGCTAATAGAAACCATTACCGCCAGTTTTGAGCTGCATGAGATCCTTTTCGAGCTAAGAGATCATAGTGCAGGACTCAACTGTGGCCGCTGGGATTACATCTTTTCATACATTAAAAAGTTGAAAAAACAGCCCGGCATGATCATGCCAGATCGCGCACAGATCACCATGACTACTCCGTTTATGAAAGCTTATAGCCATGCGGTAATTCAAGCTTGCCATAGCCGTGGCCTTCATGCCATGGGTGGTATGGCAGCTCAAATACCGATCAGTCATGACCCCGAAGCCAATGAGCGAGCGCTAGAAAAAGTGAGACAGGATAAGCTTCGCGAGGCCAGAGATGGCCACGACGGCACCTGGGTAGCTCACCCCGCCCTGGTAAAGGTAGCTGAAGAGGCCTTTGACCAGCATATGCCTTCCAAAAATCAGATACACATCACCCGCCATGAAGCGGATACTTCACAAAAGGATTTATTAGAAATTCCGAAAGGTACCATTACAGAGTCTGGCGTGAGGCTGAACATTAATGTGGGTATTTTATATATCGAGAGCTGGCTGAGAGGTCAGGGTGCTGCGGCCCTGTATCACCTGATGGAAGATGCTGCCACAGCTGAAATCTCACGAACACAACTATGGCAATGGGTTCACACCCAGGCCCGTACAGAAGATGGGCAGCCTATAACGGCAGATCTATACCATCAGCTGAAGCGAGAGGAACTGACGAAGATCAAGAACATGCTTGGTGCCGATACTTTTGACCAGGGCCGATTTGAAGAAGCTGTGCAGCTTTTTGACCAATTAGTGCTCACTGATGAATTGGCAGACTTCCTCACTATTCCTGCTTATAATTTAATTGATTAACCTTCACAAATGCATTTACGATGACAAAAGAAGATCAAATAGAACAGATATATAGCGACTGGATGTCTAATCCTCGCTGGAAAAACATTAAAAGACCATATACAGCTGAAGACGTGGTGGCTTTACGCGGATCAGTGTTAGTAGAGCACACGCTGGCTCGTTTAGGCGCAGAGAAGTTATGGCAAAAGCTTAATACACAACCATTTGTAGCTGGTCTTGGCGCCCTTACCGGCAACCAGGCCATACAAGAAGTAACCGCTGGCCTGGAAGCCATCTACCTTAGCGGCTGGCAGGTAGCCGCCGATGCTAACCTGGCTGGAGAAATGTACCCTGATCAGTCGCTCTACCCGGCAGACTCAGTACCGAAGGTGGTGAGAAACATCAATAATGCTCTGATGCGCCGGGATCAAATCCAAAGCGTAACTGGTGAGTCTAATATTGATTGGATGGTACCCATTATTGCAGATGCCGAGGCGGGCTTTGGTGGTAATCTAAATGCCTTTGAACTGATGAAGATGATGATAGAAGCCGGAGCTTCCGGGGTGCATTTTGAAGATCAGCTGTCATCAGCTAAAAAATGTGGTCATTTGGGCGGCAAGGTACTGGTACCTACCCAAGAAGCCATTAACAAGCTGGTAGCAGCCCGACTGGCAGCAGATGTTATGGGTACACCTACCCTACTCATTGCCCGCACCGATGCTGAAGCCGCCAACCTGATCACCTCAGACGTAGATATTCGTGACCATAAGTTCATTAAAGGCATACGCACCAGCGAAGGATTTTATGAGGTTCATAATGGCATAAAGCAGGGCATTGACCGGGCATTAAGCTATGCTCCCTACGCTGACCTTTTATGGATGGAAACCTCTAACCCTGATCTTGGCCTGGCCCGTGAGTTTGCCCAAGCCATTCATGCGAAATATCCGGAGCAAATGCTGGCCTACAACTGCTCGCCATCTTTTAACTGGGCCGCTAAGCTCACCGTAAAGGAAATGGAATCTTTCAGAGAACAGCTGGCTGAGATGGGCTATAAATTTCAGTTCATCACCCTGGCGGGCTTTCACGCGCTGAACACCTCCATGTTTGAACTATCCAGAGCCTACAAGCAAAGAGGAATGGCAGGCTACAGCGAGCTACAGGAAAGAGAATTTACTCTACAGGCCGACGGCTTTAAAGCAGTAAAGCACCAGGCCTTCGTAGGCACGCAATACTTTGACACCGTTCAGAACATTGTACAGCAAGGCAAGTCCTCCACCACCGCCATGACAGGAAGCACAGAAGAAGCACAGTTTACGCAGGGATAGCACCCATCATTATGTGCATGGTTAGAAGCCACGCTGAAAGTGAAATTCGCTTTTGGTGTGGCTTTTTTTTTGCTATAATGGGTCAACAACAATGATAGCCCCCGCATCTACAGTTCACTATGAGCTTTTAAATAAAATGGTTAGATTCAACGCATAAAATAAATAAGGGAATGTTTTTCTCCCTTATTCGGATGTTGTGCTTCATTATGAATAACCAAATGACAAGAATTCAATTTATAGAGTTTTTAGAAGAGTTTAGAAATGACCTTAAGAAGAATAAATCCAATTGGGAGAACACAACTCTTGAAGACTTTTTAGAAGCAATGCAAGCTTATACAGGAGATGTTCAAGGTTTTTATGATAATATGAAAATGGACATAAACGCAGATGAGCCATCTTGGGAAAATTTCAAAACAATTTTAAAAGGAGCAGCGGTTTATGAATGAAAACCAGAATCAGAAAAAACTATGGAGAGACAGATGGTTAAGCTGTATAAATGAACTGACTTCATTTGAACTTCAACGAAAGTCTTGGGTCGATAAATCAAATACAAATCCACATTGGTCCTTCGTGGAATTTATGTGTAGCTATTTTGACGACTTAGGAATCGATAATAACTACGAATTTCAATTAAAGAAAGGTTGGATAACAAAAAAGGAACTTGACTCGATAGCAGCATGGCATCAACTACTCGACAAATATGACTCGCCCAAAAAAGATGACTATGATGTTGAAGCCATATTAACTGACAAAAAATGGCTGATGATTATCGAAGAAGGTGAAAAGGCAAAGAATGAATTGAGTGGAAATATAAGTGATGAAGAAAAACGAATTCTACTCGAAGAAATTGATTACAAACAATACTTGTGATTGAACTGAAAAAAATAAACGAAAGCACAACAACAGGTATAGTGCATACCCTTCGGGATACGCACCATACCCAAACCGTTGTGAGGCATATCTGCTAAATGAAAAATAACTTCTTTAAGAAAATCGGACTGCAAAAAACATTTGACTTGGAACTTCCTCTAACGGTTGATTCATTCAAAAACCTTTTTAAACAAAAAGTAGGTAAAACACCTTCAGTAGTTGGCTTTGGAACCCCCAGAACGAAGTTTCAAGGAAAATTAAAAGGAAACGAAATAACCATTTGGAAGTCAATCTCCATATATCAGAAGAATAACGCCACGACCTATGCAACCATTGAACCAAATAACTCGGGAATTACTCTAACTGGTGAGACCAGAATTCCAAACAACATATTCTTCACCTACTTACTCTTTGGGCTACTTTTTAACATCATCGTTCCAACTGTAGCCATAACTGAGGGACAACTCAATGAACGGTTGGACATTCTAATTCCTTTGCTAGCTGTAGTTTTTGTATTTACTCTGATTTGGCCTTATTTCTGGTTTCGAAGGAACGTTACGCGACTTTCTAAAGACGTAGAAAAGGAATTCTACTATTGGACGAAATAGACGCCTCACAACAATATGTATAAGGCATGTGCTTGCGTGCTTTCTACAGACTGAGTCAGCCGCCGAGATAGTTTTGTGCTGTTTGGAAACTTCAGTTCGTGGGATTTTTTCACTTGTGGAACCCACTGCCTTTCTACAAACTTTGGAAGCACCGGCAGACTTCACTACTTTAGTGCTGTCCACAAAGTGAGAGCATACGCCTCATACATGGTCGTTGTGTGTAATTAGGATCGAAAAATTATTTAGCTGAACAAATACAGATACTATATAATCGGATTTTTACTAAGTCTTACCTACTCGGTTGCTATTTTTTATCCCCAAGTAAATAATGGATTTGGACTCGGATTAGGAATGATTTATGGCTATTTCTGGTTGATTCCTATATTGATAATTACTGTGATTATTTCACGTAAAGTTACAAGAATTAGAAAATGGATTACAACCATATATTTCACTTATGGACTTGTTCTAGCTGCTGGATTAGCGCTAATCTTATCATGGCGGCAACACTTCACTAATGATGCGGTACTTACTGTTTTCTGGACAATCACATTATTTCTTTGGATGAATGTGGCCTTTAGAAGTAAACTGACGATTGAATGAAAATCAACTACACACAACATATGCCAGGATTGAATGGGTTTTTCTCTGTCAGGATATTTACATGGAGATTGGATTGGAAAGTCCGCTACAAGTTTTAAATTTAAATCAATGCGTGGCTATGTTTGAGACGAGAGGTTAGTGGTTTCTAATCCCACTCATCATAGCTAGTCGTTACCAGCAATACTCGCAATACGAAAATGACTCCAACTGAGAAACTAAAATCCATCCTTGACAACCAGTATGAATCTGAAGACGGTGATGCATACAAGGTAGATCTGCTTGAAGGCATGGATCAAACTGAGATAGAACAACTCAAAAAGACTTTGCCGAACCAACACTTACCAACTGAAATTGAGGAACTTCTTAAGTTTAGTCGTGGCTTTGAATTTTATGGTTTGGAGGAAGTTAGATTTGACTCGTTTGGCCATTTCGGATTTGAAGAAGTTTTCCCGAACTCGATTCAACTTGCAGGAGATGGATTTGGTAATTTTTGGATTCAAGATATTGATTCTAGAGGCAACTGGAACCAGGTATATTATGTCTGCCACGACCCTGCCGTCATTGTAAAGCACTCTGACAGCCTAACACAATTCATCGAACACGTGGATGAATTTGGACGTATAGGCGGAGAATCAAACCTTGATACAATTCACGAACAAATCGTATTTGACATCTGGAACGAAAAGGTCGGAATAATGGAACGAAATGAACGTGAGTACGATTTTGAATCGACCATAGAACTTCCAGAGGCATTTTTAATCGCTGACCTATCGAACGAACCAATAAAGACAGGTTTTGCCTGGGGGAAGTTTGGTGCCAATTCTAAGATTATAAGGCCAACTGATGAACCCATTTGGATCGTTGAAAAGAAGATCAAAAAAGGATTTCTATCGAGATTCTTTAACCGAAGTGAAAAGTAAAAACTGTTAACAAATACTATGAATGAATGTATGGGTTTTTATCCCCTAGCTATTCGTTGTCTCCGACTACGAACTTTCCAATGATCACGAGTGTCTCTGACACGGTATTAAAGAGCCAGAGCATTATTGCTGATCAAGTCAATCTGAGAAAGACTACCAGACACCATCTACCGTTCACTATGAGTTTTTAGATAAAATGGTTAGATTCATCGCATAAAATAAATAAGGGAATGTTTTGTTTCCCTTATTCGGATGTTATGTATCACCGCAAGACTCATAATAAACTGCAAATTTGAACAAGAAAATACTCTTCACGATCATTCCTAAAGGTTACTGGATAATCCTCGCGGTTGCAGTTTCCTTTGCTGCCATTGGAGGTGAATACTTAAAACTTGCGAACATTGGAATTAACTTTTTGATATTTCTAATTGGGTTAAAACTAGCTATTCTTATTCACGAATTGGGACATTTGTTATTTGCTCGAATTGTCGGTGGAACACCAAGAAGAATGATACTAGGTAAAGGTCATAAGGTAGCTGAAACCAGGTTCAAGGGGGTTAAGATTATTTTGAACTCCAATTTCAACTCTGGACTTGCATATGCTGCTTTTGACAATCTGAAGTTGATACGACTAAGGCTTCTGAGTTACTCTTCTGGAGGCTTTCTAACAAACTTTTTTGTTGCTTCTATACTGTTTTTAGCATTTGATTTTTCAACGAACGCTTCCGATGGAATTCAATTTTCATCTGCTATTGTCCTTGCAAATTTGCTGACTGGAATTTCTGTTTTGATTCCTCACTATTCGAGTTATCAAGGTTTAAGGCTTTACTCTGATGGTTTATCAATACTTAGAATTCCGTTTCTTAAAAAATCCAATTTGGTTGAGTTGAGTTCAGTGAATGAATTACTTGATGCCTATGACCTCTTCGAATCGAAAAAATATAGAGAAGCAATTGCTATTTATGAGAACTTTCAAGCTAAGACAGAAGGATCAAAAACTGCAAATATCAACCTCAGTATAGCGTACATGAAACTTGGCAACTATGAAAAGGCTGTTCAACTGATGGAAGAACTATTGCCATTAGTTAATGAAGAGAGATTTGCATGGTTAAAGAATTACATTTTCAATGGCATTGCCTGGGAATACTTGTTAATAAATAAATTAGATGAAGCGGACAAATATTCAGAACTAGCATATAACGCCAATCAGAATACGGAACACATCCGAGGAACGAGAGCTTCCGTTTTAATAGAAAAGGGGAAATATGAGGAAGGAAAGAATCTTTTAATCAATGATGTTGATTTTAATTTTCCTAACAGCCAAACTCTAGCCGCATCCATTTATGTTGGATTAGCTTTTCATGAACTCAACGAACATAAAAAGGCAGAAAAGTATGTAAATTTTGTCGAAGAGAACTTGGATCTTTTGGATATTGACGAACGAACGCTTTACGAACGATCAAAAGAAAAATGGAGATACATAACAGATGCTAAAAATGAATATGCGAACTGATCTTTGGGGAAAGTATTCGGAAAATAGGAACATTATCAGATCTAGCAGATGGGGCGCATATTCATCATAGCTTGGCGCGGTGTGTAACTATCCAGATGAAGAGATTAATCATTTTGGTACTTTTTGCTTTACCTCTCCTATCTTATTGCCAAGACAATAGTATGGATTTATATCGACTGGCAATTGTCGAAATTAAAACCACAGACCAATTCAAAAGCTTCACAGATAATAAAGATGTGAATTTTCAAGTAATGCCAGAAGTTATTCCGTTGAACCAAATGGGATTCATTTTCCGAGAAGAATTTCAAAAGCAAACAGGTATTGACTTCGGTTTAAGTAATGACACAATTAGAATCTCTAAAAACCTTGACCTTATAAAGCTTTCAGATAATAAAAAATCTGACTTAAGAATATTCTTTTCGGATGTAGTAAATGACACATTTCTAGCCGAAGTAGCATTTGGACAAAAAAAACAGAAGGACTGGAAAAGTGTGACCATGTTTGGCCAAAGTCTGATTTTTCTACTTAAGAAAGTGGAAGACAAAGTCATGATAATTGAATCGGCTGAATTAGCGAATAATTAAAGCTACACCACTAGCTGTGCGTAGTCTTCGACTACGAACTTTCCAATGATCACGAGTGTCTCTGACACGGTATTAAAGAGCCAGAGCATTATTGCTAGCCAAGTCAATCTGAGAAAGACTACCAGACACGATCTACCGTTCACTATGAGTTTTTAGATAAAATGGTTAGATTCAACGCATAAAATAAATAAGGGAATGTTTTGTTTCTCTTTATACGGATGTTATGGCGAAATGTCGCAGAGAAAATGAGACCATATTCAAGATATAGTAGAAAACTTAGAATAAACAACCGCAAGAAGTTTAACTCTGGTAGCAGAAGAGTTTCCTGGGAATTTAGTCCAAGAAACTACCCACGGAAAATTGTACCCTTCAATCTTCTTCTTAAACGTATTTCAAAAGCTGAACGTCAAGGTTTGACTAAGGAACAAATGAGAAAATACATTGATGCGATGGTTTAGTATATGGAAAAATTCACAAATAGTCGAACTGAGTACTGGGATACGATAAGTCCGAACTTCTCAACTTTTCTAACATAAAAGATAATCCAGTTTTAAGATTTAAATATTTGGAGGTGGATCAACCTCCCGCAGTCGCCCAACTCTGCCGCGGACTATTACTGAGGCCTCGGCCGGTTAGGTACAGATACACTTCAATAACTATGAGTAAAACTAAGGGAAGTCAGCCCTTTCTCTACTATTTCAGTATTTAGGTTAGGATGATAGCCCTAGCTGTGCGCAGTCTCCGACTACGAACTTTCCAATGATCACGAGTGTCTCTGACACGGTATTAAAGAGCCAGAGCATTATTGCTAGCCAAGTCAATCTGAGAAAGACTACCAGACACGATCTACCGTTCACTATGAGTTTTTAGATAAAATGGTTAGATTCAACGCATAAAATAAATAAGGGAATGTTTTGTTTCCCTTTATACGGATGTTGTGTGTAGCTATCCAGATGAAGAGATTAATCATTTTAGTACTTTTTGCTTTACCTCTCCTATCTTATTGCCAAGACAATAGTATGGATTTATATCGACTGGCAATTGTCGAAATTAAAACCACAGACCAATTCAAAAGCTTCACAGATAATAAAGATGTGAATTTTCAAGTAATGCCAGAAGTTATTCCGTTGAACCAAATGGGATTCATTTTCCGAGAAGAACTTCAAAAGCAAACAGGTATGACTTCGGTTTAAGTAATGACACAATTAGAATCTCTAAAAACCTTGACCTTATAAAGCTTTCAGATAATAAAAAATCTGACTTAAGAATATTCTTTTCGGATGTAGTAAATGACACATTTCTAGCCGAAGTAGCATTTGGACAAAAAAAACAGAAGGACTGGAAAAGTGTGACCATGTTTGGCCAAAGTCTGATTTTTCTACTTAAGAAAGTGGAAGACAAAGTCATGATAATTGAATCGGCTGAATTAGCGAATAATTAAAGCTACACCACTAGCTGTGCGTAGTCTTCGACTACGAACTTTCCAATGATCACATGTTTCTGACACGGTATTAAAAAGCCAGAGCACTATTACTGCTCAAGTCAATGAATCACTACCAGACACCACCTCTCATTCACTATGAATTTTTAAATAAAATGTTTAGATTCATCAATAAGGTAAATAAGGGAATTTGATGCTTACCCTACACTTATATTGTATAATCAAGCATGACGGCCTAGGATGTTAAGGGTTAGAAAGTAGGTCACTATAGTTCTGATGGTGAAAGGATTATTGCACTACTCGATTCAAGAATTAATGAAATAACTAAAACGAAATTCGAAAATGGCAGAAGCAAAAAATAATATAAAATCGGCAACTCCCTTTGCCCAAACCTATTTTCACGGCACGAAAGCTGACCTGAAAATTGGAGATTTTATAGAAGTGGGCTACAGCACGAATTATCAGCAACATAAAAAAGCCAAGTACATATTCCTAACCGCAACGTTGGATGCGGCAATTTGGGCAGCTGAGCTTTCAATTGGAGAAGGTAGAGGAAGAATTTATTTAGTTGAGCCTACTGGTGAAATTGAAAACGACCCGGATTTGACTGACCAAAAATTTAAAGGTAATCCATCTATGTCGTATCGTTCTACAAAGCCATTCAGAATTGTTGGGGAAGTAACGGCTTGGACAGGTCATGATCCAGAACAAGTTAAGGCAATGAGAGACCGAATTAGAAAACTAAATGAACAGGGTGTGAATTCGCTAAATGATGAATAAATATACCGCTTACAAGGGCTATAACTCCATGGATAATAATGGATTAGGATAGTTCAGTGGTTACTTGCCAGCCTCGAATTTGCTACTTAGATAAACAAAATACGAACTTAAACACGCCAAGGTGCATAGCTAGAGCGTTGACGATAATAACAATGAAAAAACAATCGGGATATAAATATCAGATTGAACAAGAACTCATCAAAAGGAATTGGGAAATTATTGAAATTGACTCGAATCACGAATGGTGGGATGATGAACATTGGATTATCCAATTCAAACATAATTCAGAAATTAAATTTTATCTCTGCTTCGTGGTAGATCCGATGTTTGAAGGAGAAAGAAACAAAGGACAAGGAATTTATGATATTAAGGCATCGACTGATCTTCTGACGAGTTGGAACGATTCGGGTACCTTAATCGCCTCGATCAGTATGACGAAGAGGAAATTTAATATCAAACTCCAAGAATTCATCTTGGAATTGGAGAACTTTAAGAAAGGCAAAACTACCGCCAACTAAGCGCAGTAGCCACCCTTACTATTCGTAGTCTGCGACTACGAACTTTCCAATGATCACGAGTGTCTCTGACACGGTATTGAAATGCCAGAGCACTATTATTGATCATACCAAAAGACTACGCTAAAATACGGGATTGATAGAGATTGAGTTTTAATAAATGAAGCAGGTGTCAAATTTAAAATCGTGGTTATTAAAAATCCTTAATCGCCCTTGGGTGATACTTAGAATAGCAAGACCATATATGGACACAATGCATTACAATTTATAAAATGACTATATTAACAATTTTTCTTTATTTTTTTTATAATTACGCTATTAGTCAAACTAATATGATGTATAAAAAGGAACCCATTAACAAAGAAATTGCAGACAGTTTAAAACCATACAAACTTATAAACAGAGTTTTTACCAACATTGCTTTATCATTTGAAAAAGAGAATAATGATTTAAAATCACAATTACTAAAAAATCTAGGCAAGAAAGAACCTTGTATTATGTATGTATTCTAGATATGCAAATATTAAATGGGGGTATCTATCAGTATTTCAGCAACTATGGAAACTCGTATAATTCAGAAATAATAATAGCCTTAAAAACATTAAATCAAATCGAACTTGCCTCCTCATTCGAGGAAATGTGCGAACTGACAGCTAAGAAATTCGATGAAGCTGAAAAAAGCTTCAAAAACTTTGATAATTGGTATTACTCTCGAAACATGCAGAAATCTATGGACATGTATTTAAAAGAATACATTATCAAAAATTTAACTGTTTTTCAAACCAATTAGGAAATTAGTCATTGGCTAATGGTATAGGGAATACCGAAAGAAGTTGAGACCTCGCTGTTCGTAGTCTGCGACTACGAGCCTTCCAATGATCACTAGTGTCTCTGACACGGTATTAAAAGATAAGAGCACTATTGTTGGTCAAGTCAATCTATGAAAGGCTACCAGACACCGTCCACCGTTCACTATGAGTTTTTAGATAAAATGGCTAGATTCAACGCATAAAATCAATAAGGGAATGTTTTTCTTCCCTTTTATGTATGATGGCAACAAGCTGAAAAGAAACGAATGAAAAACAAAATACTGATTTTACTACTGACTATTTTACCAATTATTGGATTCAGTCAAAACCAGAATGAGAACCTCTTATACGTTGTAGATTCAATTCCAATAATAGAAGAACCCAAAGAAGGTTTTGGAACATTGACCGAAAATGAAATTAACAGAGTTGAAGTTGTAAAGAATAAAGAAGCAATTGAGAAAACTGGATATAAAGATTTGGACGGAATTATTTATGTTTTCACAAACGAATATGTAAAAAGACCTGATAGCATAAAAGCAATTCCAACAAACAAATTGATGACTAAAAAAAATGGAGCTTGGTATTTAAAAGGTAATTCAACACCTTATTCTGGTAAATTTATTGATTATTACCTGATAGGAAAAAAACAAAGTGAAGGAACTTTATTCAACGGAAAGCTTCAAGGCAAACGTCTAATGTATCATTTAAATGGAAACGTATCAGATGAAATTGAATACATAAATGGAGTTCCCAACGGAATGGAAAAACGATTTTACGAAGACGGAACTTTGATGCAAAAAGGCGAATTTAAAAATGGACTAGAAATTGGGATTTGGGAAATGTATCATCCAAACGGACAATTAAAACAACAAACAAATTTCGTAAACGGAAAAATGGACGGAGAATCCGTTTCTTACTATTCGACAGGAGAAATAAAAGGGAAAAACGTTTTTAAGAATGGTGTTTACCAAAAGGGTAAGGTAAACGATAAACTTTTTAAATTATACAACGAATCTCAAGAGTTGTTTAAACAAGTAAACTATAAAGGAGCGATTAAGAAATTAGATAAAGCAATAGAATTAGAACCAAATTGGGCTGACGGATATTTCGCAAGAGCCACTATGAAATTAAATGACTTTCAATTTGATGAAGCAATCAAAGATTTCAACAAAACTCTTGAGATCGAGCCATATTTCACTAAGGCTTATTCCAATCGAGCTTTTGCACTTTTAAGAAAATACGAACTTGGAAATGGTCGCACTTTATCGAAATCAAAAGAAGTTCAAATCATCGCTTCAAAAGAAACTGAAATACCAGAATCCGAATTGACTAAAATTTGTGCTGATTTAAATAAAGCCGTTTCGCTTGGAGATGATAATTGGATGGTTTTAGACGCATTAGAAAAACACTGTAAAGAATAAAAAAAACTTCTCTATCATTTCAGTATTAAGGTTAGGACATTTCGTGCCATATAGGCCAGGGGCCTAAAGCATAGAGATCACTCGGCTGGAGCCAAGCGAGTGCGCAGCACCGGGATTAATAATTATCCAAATCGATCATCAATACTTTCTCTGCTTCCTTGTTGCTATTGGGGAAGATTTTATAAGTCAAGATGAGATTATCACCATTCACCTCCGATTTAGTAAACTGCTGCTGCGGAATAACAGCAGTAAACCCAGCCAAATCAAATGGGATTTGAACGGTTTTTTGCTGCTCTACATCGTACACCTCCAAAGTATTGTCCATTTTCTCTGAGATATAAACCAAAATGGAAGCTTTGTAAATAGTGCCATCATAAATCAATTGACCGAACTCCCTAGTTCTGGTTCCGTCCTTCTTAGCTATTAAGAAGTAGCTACAGGGGCCGTTAGCCAAGCAGCCATAGCGAAATAATAATGCAGAAGAAAATTCCTTTACGAGATGTGGATCCAATCTATAATGATAGGCGTAAAACTCTTGACTTCCTGAGAATATAATCTCTTGGTAGTCATTAGTTTCCAGAGTTAACCAAATAGAGTCACAATTAAATTGATAGTACAGCTGTGATCCATCCTTTAGCAGGCTCTGTCCACAACCTATATTCTGAGTCATTAGTGAATCTGATGCACATTCACAGATTGTTTTCTGAGCCAATAAAACTGAACATATAAGAAGAAAGCAAATGGTCAGTAAACACTTCAATGAAATGGAACTATAAACTATTCTTCTCGCCATGAACCGACTTCTTTAATCGCTTCCTCATGACTTAAGAAATTGCCCTGTTCAATTTGTTTATCAGCCTCCAAAAGCTCCTCGTTATATCGCTCAATACTGACCCTTTGATGTTGCTCTTTCCATTGAGATAGTCTTTCAATGAGTGATTTATCTTGCAGTGAGGCTATCCATTCCAGCAATTCCAACTTTTGTAATTGTGTGTTACTCATAGCGAGATCTCTTTTATTACAATTTAACAAAATTTAATGAATTTTAGATCAATTAAATGAAGTCGACGCCATGAACCGAATCAATATTAAAAGCACCTAATCATAAATCAAAAAAGCCACTTACAACTACAAGTTATAAGTGGCTTTTTTCTGTGAGCCCCCAGTCGGATTCGAACCAACGACCTACTGATTACAAGTCAGTTGCTCTGGCCAACTGAGCTATGGGGGCCTATTTTTCCATCACTTTTTCGACCGTTTCAGCTCTCTTATGAGCCGTTGTTGTCGTAATGGAGTGCAAATGTAATGCAACAGATTTTAATTGCAAATACTAGACGGAAAAATTTTTATTTTTTTTATCAGGTAGCAGTTCTTAAGATCTTAAGCTGTTTTTTGAGCAGTTTAAGCTCATCATTAGCGGCTTTAATCTTGTTGTTAAATTCATCTTTTAACTTATCTGCTGTTTTAGAAACTGCAAAAAATTCCAGGTTGTTTTTCCAAACGGCTATGTCATTTTCCACCTTGCTGATCTGCTTTCTAAGCGCCTGCTCTTTTCTGTAGATCTTCTGGTTAGCGTTAGGCTCGTTAAGCAGTTTATTAACCTGATTTTCGATTTTGATCTCAGTCTTATCTTCTTTACTCAGGCCTTCAATGCTGTTGATAAACTTATCTACCACTTCTGCATATCGGTTCTTGATCTTACCTATGCTTCTTCTTGGCACAAAGCCTATCTCATTGAATTTATCCTGCAGGTCTCTTAAGGCATCAAGATCTTCCGTATCACCATCTGCAAGGGCTTCTATCTGGTTACAGATGTCTTCCTTCTGCTTTAAGTTATCTTCGTACTCCTTCTCTACCTCACTGTTATTAGACCTCTTTTTCTCAAAGAAATGATCTGCTGATTCTTTAAACTCTTTATATATAGACTCTCTGTACTTTTCAGGAACAGGGCCAATCTCTTTCCATTCTTTCTGCAGCTGCTTGAACTGTTCTGCAGTTTTTTGCCAGTCTTTGCTGTCTTTAATTTCAGCGGCTTTAGCTACCAGCACTTTCTTCTTATCCAGGTTCTGCTCGCGCTGCGCATCTAATCTCTTGAAAAACGCACTCTTGTTATTAAAGAAAGTTTTGAAAGTACCCCAGAACTTCTTGTTCACCTCTTTGGCTTTCGCTCTTGGCAAGCCTCCGGTGGCCTCCCACTTCTTCTGTACATCAAGAATCTCTTTGGTCTTAGCGTTCCATTCTTTAATTCTATCAGAATCAAAGCTCAAGAATTCCTGCACTTCATCAGCCAGTTTTTCTTTTACAATCAGGTTAGCATCCAGCTCAGTTTTAAGCTGCTCTACATATTCTTTCCTTCTTGCATAGATGGCATCTGAAGCTCCTTTAAATCTCTGCCATAAGGCCTCCTGATCATCTTTTGGTACAGGACCTATGTGTTTGAACTCATGATGTAACTCATTAAGCTCTTTTATAGCATCTTTAAGGTTTTCAAACTCCTTCAGCTTCTCAGCACGCTCACAAAGCTCTATTTTAGAATCCAGGTTCTTTCTTCTATCCAGCTCTTTAAGCTCAAAGTAGATGCTCCTGTTATCATAAAACCTGTCTATTAGCGCATTATAGTTAGCCCAAAGTGTTTTAGCGTAAGCACCTGGCACGGCACCTATCTCTTTCCACTCGGTCTGTAAGTTCTTAAACGTTTCAAAGCTGATATTGGTCTCTTCAGAGTCTACAAACTCTCTCAGTTTTTCCAATATATCCTGCTTTTTCTTCAGGTTGCCTTCCTTCTGCTGCTCTCTACTCTTCAGGTCTTGCTGTCTGCGGTCTCTGATCAGTTTAAAGTTAGCGTCGAACCTGTTATCTAGTTCTGTAGGCTTGTAATCAAAATCGCCTTCTTCACCCCCATCGGCCACAAATTTATCCAGCGCATCCTGTCTTTCGTGGTTTCTGATTTCTTCAAATAAAGGTCTTATTTCTTTGGCTACTCTGTCAGCCTTCTGTAGGTTATCATCTTTGGCTAAAGATTTAATGAGCTCTACCAGTTCCTCTTTGTTAAAGTTACTGTAGTCTACATCTTCATGCTCATCGTGGTCATCATGGTCGTCTTCGTGATCTTTTTCGGAGAGGTCTTCTTCTGAGTTGAGCTGCTTGTCTTTGGAAGTAGGCTCAGCCTTTTCAGTAGCTTCCTCTACCTGTGCAGCTGGCTCTGATGCTTCCTCTTCAGGTGCATCTTCACTGGCTGACGCCTCAGCAGGGGCTTCAACTTTCTCTTCCGCGCTTTCTTCAGCAGCATTCACTTCATTCTCTGACTCTTGATTGTCAGCTTTCTCCTGATCACTGGCTTCAGGCTCTCGCGCTTCTTTCGCTGCTTCCTGTTCAGTGTTCATGTTGTCGACTTCCTTGATATCCTTCTCTTTATCCATTTTTTGCAGTTTTCGAACTGTATAACCGTAAATGTAACAAAATCATTCAATTTAAGCGTGGGTCAATAGGATAATTTGAATAGACGTTAAAACGCCCTCCTAATTCCTTTAACACCACTTTCCATAGCTCATCTTCGTGTGTATTAAACACCAGATCAGAGGTAGCATAATTGGCCACTATCCATGAGTCTGCCTGCAGCTCATCGTTCAGCTGACCTTCTCCCCAACCAGAATAACCCACAAAAAAGCGAAAGTCACTGCCTGACACCTGCTTTGTGTCTATCAATGACAAAACCTGGTCAAAGTTACCTCCCCAAAAAAGCCCTTCGGCTATCTGGATGCTATCTTCTATGTTTGGCTGCCGGTGTACAAAGTGCAAAGTATCTTGCTGCACTGGCCCACCGATATAAACCTTTTCATTGAAATCTGCCACATCATCCATAATCTCGTCGAGCATTACGGCTGATGCTTTATTCAATACAAAACCAAATGAACCATCCTGATTATGCTCGCACAGAAGTATGACCGTACGCTCAAAATTAGGATCTGGAAGAAAAGGCTCAGAAATTAACAAGCTCCCTTTCTCTGGTTTAAAATTGTTTTTGTATCTGAAGTATTCCATTAATGCAAAGCGGGTTTAAGTGGCAAAGACCGTAACACCTGGGCCTCAATTAAATTCAATTCTTCTAATCTCTTATATGTAAGGTCCCGATCAAAATAATTTAAGGCCATTTTTACGAAAATATTGCCATGCTTAGCTTCCGATGCCCACAAATTATGATAAAATGTCTTCAATTCGCCCACAGGCAAAGCTTCATACACCAGCCTGAACCTCTCCGCACCACGACATTCTATGATCGATGCCAGTAACAAGCGATCCAAAAACCTTCTTTCCACATCAGTATAGCACTGGTCAATAAGCTTCTTTACATAAATATCCTGGCCCATTTCTGGGGGTAGCTGCACACCTCGCTCCTGCATGATCTGATATACAGCCTGAAAATGCTCCAACTCCTCAATTCCTGTTTCTATTAACTCAGGGATGATTTCTACCCGATCCGGGTATTTGGCCACAAAGCTCATGGCCATGGCAGAGGCTTTTCTTTCACAGTTAGCGTGGTCTTGCAAAAAGGAGTCGAAATCTCCCATTACTGCCTCTACCCATTCCGGACTGCTCTCACAAGCCAACTCTATACTTAGTTTCATTAATTAATATACGTTATTCGTTGATTTATTAAAATTCGATGGACTTTAAATTAACAAAGATTTTAAATTTGGGCTAAAATTTAAGACCATGGATAAAAATATAGCAGATATAAGAAAGGATTATGCTTTAAAGGCATTAGATGTAAAAGATGTGCTTAAAGACCCCATCAAACAGTTTGAAAAATGGCTTAATGAAGCCCTAGAGTGCGACATTAAAGAGGCCACCGCTATGAACGTAGCTACTGTAAGTGAGCAGGGCCTACCTTCTTCCAGAATTATTCTGTTAAAAGGTGTTACCGCTGAAGGATTCACTTTTTTCACCAACTATATGAGTAGTAAAGGTCGCGAACTGGAGGCTAATCCTGCCGTAGCGCTTAATTTCTTCTGGCCAGAGCTGGAAAGACAAGTGCGCATTCAGGGTACTGCCGCAAAAGTGAGCGAAGAAGAGTCTACAGAATACTTCCAAAGCAGACCAAAAGGAAGCCAGATTGGTGCCTGGTGCTCACCACAAAGTGCTGTAATAGAGGACCGTAGCCTTCTGGAGGAACGTCAAAAAACACTTACAGAAAAGTTTAGTGATGACGAGGTACTTCCAAAGCCTAAGCAGTGGGGTGGTTATCTGGTGAAGCCTTTCCTTATAGAATTTTGGCAAGGAAGACCGAGCAGATTGCATGACAGATTGCTCTATACTTTACAAGACGACAACTGGAAAATCAACAGGCTGGCTCCTTGATGAAAAACCTGTATTTAGAAAGGTATGCCTTTAGCGAAGCCTTAATTAACGATGCGCCCGATCATAATTTAGATGCCATTGTCACTATTCCGTGCTATAAGGAAGAAGATTTGATCTCCAGCCTGCAGGCTTTAAAGAACTGCGATCGTGAGGGGCTGAGCATTGAGGTAATCATCGTGATCAATCAGTCGGAAGATGCTGATGAAAGCGTGAATGAGATTAATACAAAGGCCTTTGACAATGCTTTAGAATGGAGTCTTGCAAATGATGAGTCGGGTTTTAAGGTATACCCTTTCTTTAAAAATGATTTACCACGGAAGCATGCCGGAGTAGGCCTGGCCAGAAAGATAGCTATGGATGAGGCCGTAAGGAGGTTTGAATCCATCTCAAAACCTGAAGGTATCATCATTTGCTATGATGCTGATAGCTCGTGCGATAAAAATTACCTGCAGGAAGTGGTCGGCTTTTTCAACAACCACCCGAAGTGCCCGGGAGCCTCCATCTATTTTGAGCACCCTCTGGAAGGCCCTTATTCGGACCAGATATACCAAGCGATCATCGATTATGAGCTATTTCTCAGGTATTACGTAAATGCGCTGAGGTATGCAGGCTTTCCTTATGCCTTTGAAACCATCGGCTCTAGCATGGCTGTAAGAAGTAATGCCTACCAGAAACAAGGTGGCATGAATAAGCGCAAGGCGGGAGAAGACTTTTACTTCCTCCACAAAATCATTCCAATGGGCCATTTCGGTGAGATTAACAGCACCAAAGTGATGCCCTCACCCCGGCAATCTGATCGGGTACCCTTCGGCACCGGAAAAGCCGTAAACGACTGGCTTAGAGAAGGCCAACTCCTCACCTATGATGTGCAGATATTTGATGAGCTTAAGCAGTTTTTAGACATAGTCCCGAAACTTTATTCAGAACCTTTGATCACTCCCCTGATAGCCACAATGCCTGCTTCCATTTCCAGTTTTTTAGCCGATAATAACTTCGAAGAAGAGTTAGATAGAATAAAGAAACACTCAAAAACCTATGATACATTTATCAAGCAATTCTACCACTGGTTCGATGGTTTCAAAGTGTTGAAGTATGTGCACTATGCGAGGGACCATCATTACCCGAATTTGCCAGTTAATGACTGCTCGAAGTTGCTACTCAACCAGCTTGGAAAGCAACTGAAGGGAGATGAAAATAACCGGATGTTATTAGAAATGATTAGGGAAATTGATCGTAAATTTTCCTAATGAAATACCTTATCTCTCTCCTCCTTCTTATCTTATTCAGCTGTACTGATCCATACAATAGTGAACCTAAGTACAGAGTGAGAAATCTTGCTACTGAAGATATCACATTCCTTCTTTATAATAATGGAAACACTGTGGCAAACCTACAATTAGCCCCCAATAATGCTGAGGACGGTGATGGCGGTGGGCAGTTAGATGTTGATTCCGTCAGATTTATCAGAGGCAATGATTCAACTCTCTACATTAACCCTGTTGTAGATCAGGATCATTACATTTACCATGAAGAAAGAAATTTCTTTAATGTTGATAATTGGAAAAAGGATGGCAATGATTATTTCTATGACGTGTTAGACTCAGATTTCTAAGCCATCACCTCAAAGCGATATTCGTTATCATTCACTTTGGAAATCAGTTTCTTACCCAGCTTTTTAGCAATGCTGGCAATGTAAGTATCTACTGATTTGGAAAAGATGTAAATGTCTGAACCCCAGATATTATTCAACAGACTATCTGACGAAATGGCCTTCTGCGGATTCTGTGCAAAGAAATAAAGCAATTCAAATTCATCTCTTGGCAGCTCTACTACCTTATTTCTATGATAAACAGTGTTAGTAGCTCTGTCTATTCTCAGGTTTTCAAACTTGATCTCTTTGATGCTTTTGCGGATGATCAGGTTATTTTTTAGCACGGTGCTTATTTTATGCGTTAATGCCCTTAAGCCAGTGATCTTTTCTATGTAATCGTCCCCTCCTGTATCCAGCGCCTGAGTCTGTAGCATTTTATCAGATTTGGCTGTGAGGAAAAAGATGTAGGTGTTTTTGAAATCAGGCAGCTCACGCAATTGTCGGCAGATTTCAATACCATTCACCTTGGGCATCATAATATCTAAAACAATCAAATCTGGATGAAACTTGGTGGCCGTTTCTACAGACTTGGTGCTTTTCCGCTCTACTTCAACGGTATATCCCTCCTTCTGTAAATTGTACCTTAATAAATCTAAAATATCCTTATCGTCATCTACCAGTAAAACCTTATTCGGGTGCGCGTTTTTCATGCTGTCATTTCCTTTTCAATAATGCTATTCACTATCTCCTCCGTTTCATCCGGATATTCTATTTGAAATTGGTGATCTGTTTGCACCCACTCCTCTATTTTATGGGCCTTTTTCTTTTTGAGCTTTTTCAACACCGGAACTCCCATGGCCTTCAGAGCAGCGGCATTGCAGTGCTGCTCATATTGACCTTCCATGGGTATAACCATCAGCTTTTTACCTAAAAACATGGCT
Organism: Fulvivirga ligni; assembly: GCF_021389935.1. NCBI lineage: Bacteria > Pseudomonadati > Bacteroidota > Cytophagia > Cytophagales > Fulvivirgaceae > Fulvivirga > Fulvivirga ligni. Next base: position 3,162,723 of record NZ_CP089979.1, on the reverse strand, counting down.
TCAGAAGGTGTTTCAAAGCCTGCTCCACACAATACGCCGGTGCTTGAGGTTATGCTGTTAATAAAAGCATCGTTATTAATGGGTGTGATACTCACATTCTCCTGAGCATAAGCTTGAGATGAATGCTTTGAGAATACCTGCCACTTCACATCTTTTACCTGAGACAGCACTTTTATAATTTTCTCATCTGCATAAGCAGGTAGATATACAGTATAATGACCTTTATCCGTAGGTTTCACTTCTCTGATGCATTTGCGAACCACAGGAGTGTAAATATTCTCATCAAAAGCATCAAAGTGAAAGCCGTAGTTCTGGGTGACTGGAGCATATCTTTTTAAAATCATCTTACCCACAATGTCATTAGAATCAGGCTTGGGGCATTTTTCAGACAAAAGAGCTCCCTGGTGGCTCAGGCCAATACATTTCATTCCTTTTCTTCTGGCTGCCCAGGCAGTGATCGGCTCAAAGTCATTGATAATCAAGTCATATTTCTCAATGGGGAAGTCCTTAATCTCTTTATAAAACCTGATGGAAGAGTTTTTCATGAAAGTCTTGCCAAAATTGATACCTCCCTTTTTACCAAAGTAGAAGCTCATACCTGGCGAACGATAAGTAAGCTCTTTAGACAGATTAATTTCTACTTGAGCTCCACTTACCAGATAATCCACTTCACCATGCTTCTCAAAAGCCGGCCCTACGTCCATGGCTCTGCTAATGTGGCCGTTTCCTGTACCCTGAATTGCGTATAAAATCTTCATGCCTTCACCGTTAAAAATTCGTTGACCATACTCTGGAATATATCCTGATTATTGAATTGCTTCTGTCTTTCTTTCTTGTTCAGCTTCACTGCCATGGCCACGGGATCTTGCAAATAATGATAAACTGACCATTGCTCATCATTATATTCAAGAGCTGTAAGGTTTTCCACCCAATCTCCTGAATTTAAGTAGGTTACCTGTCCTTTATCGGTAGTCACCAGTCTGTGTTGAGGGTGATGAATATGGCCGCAAAGCACATAATCATATTGATTACTGATAGCGATATCAGCGGCTGTCCCTTCAAAATCATCTATAAATTTTACAGCTGATTTTACGCTGTCTTTTATTCTTTTAGAAAGGGAAATTTTACCCCGGCCCATGCTTTTAGAGATGAAGTTGACTAGCGTATTGAGTAATATTAATGAGTCATACCCCACTGCTCCCAGCTTCGCCAGCCATTTGGAATGCTGCATGGTAACATCAAACACATCGCCATGGAAGATCCAGGTCTTTTTACCACCTTGCCTCAGCACTATCTTGTTCACAATCTTGAACTTACCCAGCTTAAAGCCTACAAACTTTCTCAGCATTTCGTCGTGATTACCAGTAATGTACACTACTTCAGTGCCCTTGCTGAGCAAACTGGTGATGTGTTTTACTATTTGCATATGAGAGCTAGGCCAGTAGCGCTTGCTAAACTGCCAGATGTCAATAATATCACCGTTGAGAATGAGTTTTTTGGGCTTGATGGTCTTTAAATAGCGAAGAAGATCCTCTGCATGGCAACCGTAAGTTCCTAAGTGCACATCAGATATTACAACTACATCTACCGGGCGTTTTGCTATCTCTTTCATAAAAAAATTTGAAAAAGATACCCTGGAGAGATTCAACCTAAACCTTCAGGGTATCTTTGTTAAACCCATACATTACAAATGTATAGCTCAAACATTACTACACTTTGACTGCCCGATTACTTTAGTATTACGATTAATTCCTTTTATATTATTTCAATATGAATTCTGTTAACTAAATTTGGTTTCAACACAAAAAAGCCGATTAATCAAATGAAGAAAATCTTTTTCACACCTGGACCTTCACAACTTTATTTCACTGTAGAAGAGCACCTTAAAAGCGCTCTTAAAGATAATGTTGCTTCCATTTCGCATAGAAGTAAGGCTTATGAGGCCATTCATCAGAGAGCTGTAGAAAACATAAAGGAGTTATTACAACTTCCAGAAGGTTATCATGTGTTGTTCACCGGATCGGCTAATGAAATTTGGGAGCGCATAGTACAGAACTTAATTGTATCTGAATCATTTCACTTTGTAAATGGCTCCTTCTCTAATCGTTTTCATGACATTGCTGAGAATTACAAAATCAATGCGCTTGCTAAAAAAGCAGAAGATGGCAAAGTGGTAGCTCCGGAAGAAGCGTTGATTCCACAATCATGCGAATTGATTGCTATGACTCAAAACGAAACCAGCACCGGTGCTGCCCAGCCATTAGAAGATATTTATGCCATTAGAAAGGCTTTTCCTGATAAATTGCTCTCACTGGATGTGGTTTCTTCGGCTCCATATATTCCTATGGACTATAGCCAGGTAGATACCGCCTATTTCTCAGTGCAAAAGTGCTTTGGACTACCTGCCGGTTTGGGTGTATGGATAGTGAACGTAGCGTGTGTAGAAAAAGCTTTGGAAAAACTGAATAACGACCAGATCATAGGCTCATATCATAGCTTACCTTCCATGCTTGAGAAATCAGAGAAAAACCAGACCTCTGAAACTCCAAATGTGCTAGGCATAGACTTATTAGGCAAGGTTACTGGAGATATGCTCACCAAAGGCATTGATCAGATAAGAAGAGAGACAGAATATAAGTCAGCCGTACTTTACCAGGCTATAGAAGAATGTAGCCAGCTGGCACCCTTTGTAAAAGAAGAAAAATACAGATCTAAAACCACTTTAGTAGCTGAAACCAAGGTTGATAGCAGTGAAGTGATAGGCGCCTTAGCTCAAAAAGGTATTGTTTTAGGCTCTGGATATGGTAAATACAAAAAAGAACATATACGAATAGCTAATTTCCCAACACATTCTAAAGAAAGTGCAGAACTTATTGCCGATGAATTAGTTAGAAATTTTAAATAATTAAGTTTTATTTAAGTTTCTAAATGGAAGCAAATAAATAGCTTTGCACCCGAAATTTAAACCACACTATGGAACCTTTTAAAAATGTATTTGTAGGTCTTGACACCAGTGAAATAGATGTAACCCTTGTAAAGTTTGCATCATTCATGGCTGACCACACCTCTGCTGAAAAAATCACTTTCGTAAATATTGTGAGGAACCTTAACATTCCTGCCAATGTACGAAAGGAGTTTCCTGAAATAGAGGAGACTGCTCTAAAGGAAAGAAAGGACAAAATTAAGGTAACAGTAAAAGAGCATTTTAAACCAGAGAAGAAGGTTAAAGTAGTGTACCTGATCAAAAAAGGACAAACGGGTACATTTTTAGATGTGGCTAATAAGAGTAAAGCTGACTTAATTATCATAGGTCAGAAAAAAGGACCAGATGCTACCGGCGTTACCACTATGAGGTTAGCGCGTAGAGCCAGCTGTAACCTGCTTATAGTTCCTGATAATGTGGAGCCTAAAGTAGATAAACTTCTGGTACCAGTTGATTTCTCCAGCTATGCTAAACTGGCTGTGGAGCAAACCATTGACTTTGCTGTAAGAACAGGAAGCAAAAGTGAGATCATCTGCCAAAATGTGTACACTGTGCCTGCGGGCTATCACTACACTGGAAAGACTTTCGAAGAGTTTGGTGAGATCATGAAGAAGAATGCACAGGAAAACTTCGAAAAATTCATTAAGAAAATTAAAACCAGAGACATTCCTATTCGTGCGGAATATGATTTGGATACCAATGATAACCTGGCCAGCGACATCTATGAACTGGCAGATTCTGAAAAGGTAGATTTCGTGATTATCGGCGCTAAAGGTAGAACAGCCGCTGCGGCCTTGTTCCTTGGTAGTTTGGCGGAAAAAATGGTGAATGAAAAAATGAATCAGCCTCTTTTAGTAGTGAGATTTAAAGGGAAGAACGCTGGTTTGATAGAAACTTTAAGAGAAATCTAATTTTTTTTCTTTGCTTAATTAAACCTTCAAAGTATTTTCGAATCAAAGCATCGATAACTAAGAAATCGTTTCTTTGGAGGATAAGGAATTAATAGAAAAACTTAAGCATGCTGAAAGCCGCAACTTCGGCTTTAACCTACTGGTACGCAAGTATCAGGAAAAAATCTATTGGCACATTCGTAAGATGGTTATTGACCATGATGATGCCGATGACCTGGTGCAGGATGTCTTCATTAAGGTGTATAAAAATATTGATAAATTCAGGGCAGATGCTCAGCTCTACACCTGGATTTATCGTATTGCCACCAATGAATGCCTGGCCTTCCTCAACAAAAAAAAGCGAAAATTCTTATTACCTATAGGAGATGTAGAAGGAGAACTTACGGCCAAGCTGGAAAGCTCTGACTATATCAGTGGAGATGAAATTCAGCTCAAGCTTCAGAAAGCACTACTAAAACTGCCTGATAAACAGCGGATTGTGTTTAATATGAAGTATTATGATGAAATGAAGTACGAGCAAATAGCTGAGATTACTGATACTAGCGTAGGTGCGCTGAAAGCCAGCTACCACCATGCAGTAAAAAAAATAGAAGAAATAATGACTGCTGATTAAACCTTAAGGGTGAATTATAATCTAAGGATCAAATGGCTGAAGATAGAAAACATAAAGAATTTAAACTGGACGCTCTGAAAAAAGAGAATGTTTATAAGGTGCCTGACCATTACTTTGAGCAGTTGCCGCATAAAATTCAGGAGCAAGCTGTAGAAAGTTCTAAAAAGCGAGGATGGGTTTTTACACCATCGGCGGTGAGGCTGGCACTTCCTTCTTTAGTTATTTTATTGGTGGCTGTTTATATTATTTGGCTAAAGCCTTCCACAGAAATAGAAGGCCCTAATGCTCAGGAGCTGTTAGCACAGGTAAGCAGTGAAGAGATCATTAACTACCTTGAAGATACCGATATAACTACGGAAGAGATTCTAGAGAATATAGACCTCAGCACCACTGAGTTTGACTTTGAACATGATGACACCATCCTCCTCGATGATTTCGATTTGGATGAAAACCAACTAAACGACCTTATAGATGAATACTCAGGTATTCAGGAAATATAAAATTATCACGGGCTCTGCTCGATTAACTTTTACTGATATGAAAAATATTATAGTCCTGTTTTTATTAGTAATACCATTAGGGCACCTTTTTGCTCAAGACACTGCTTTAGATGCCGACCAGCGCAGCAAGATAGAAAGTGCCAGGATAGCCCTGATCACCGAACGCTTGGGATTAACTCCTGATGAAGCAGAGAAATTCTGGCCGCTTTATAATGAGTTTATTGAAAAACGTAAAGGTCTCAGAAACGAATACAATACTGCCAAGAGCAAACTAGATCCCAACACGGCCAGCGAACAGGAAAAGAAAGACCTGCTCAACCTGGGCCTGAAGTTAAAGGAGCGACAGGTAGATTTAGAAAAGAATTACTCTGAGCGTATGATGAAAGTAATCTCTGCACAACAGGTAATGGCTCTGAGAAAGGCTGAAGAAGACTTTAGAAGAATGCTACTGGAGCAGCTAGAGCGCAGAAGGGACAGAATGGAGAGACGCCAGCAGATAAGAGAGAATAACACAGACAGAATAAGACCACGAGATAACTAAATGCTTAGAAAGCTACTTTTCTCGGCACTGATCTGCCTGGGCTTATTCAGCAACCTCAGTGCCCAGGATGATGACATCTCCTGGGAGGATCTTGAGGAACTGGAGCAGCTGCTCGATGAGGACAGCACCATGCTCATGGGCCTGCTGGATAGTTTAATTCATTTGGATGATAGTGATTTTAAACAGTCTCAATTATCTTTTAAGATCGGCTATATGAGCCAAATTGTGACGGCAGGCCGAGATCTCGGCATCGAGCAGTATGGCTTGAGTTACGGTGTATCATATTATCATCACTCAGGGGTTTATGGTGATGTTTCTGGCTATTGGAACAGTGAATCGGACCCAAAATATTATCTCACTAACACATCTGTCGGCTATATTGGAGCCATCAATAAGGCCTGGAGCTACATTATCTCCTATGATCATTATTTCTATACGCAATCTGACTCTGCTTTTCAGGCGCCCTATTCTGATGGATTAATCGGAGCCATTTATTGTAGTAAAGATGTCTTTGATACGGGCATTAGCTATTCTGTGAATTTCGGACAAGCACAGACAGCCCATAAGATCATTTGGAGCATCAATACCAATATCAACAAAAAGGACTTCTGGTTTTTTGACAAGCTTTACATCAGACCGACGGTTAGCATGCTATTGGGCAACTCCAGCATTTTACTGACCACTTTTTCCAGAGAAAACAGAAGGCTCAACATCAATATCGAAGAGAATAATGTATTCGGGCTTATGAACTATGGCATTACGCTACCCATAAGTTTAAAGAAAGGCAATTTCGGCTTCCTACTCACCTATCAATACAACATACCTGTTGAACTTCCTGGGGAAGAGTTCGACCTGAACAACAACAGTTTCTTCGGCATGAACGCATCATATTCCATTAAACTTTGAAGATGTTGGCAATAATTAAATAATTTTGAGCTCCGCACTATGGAGCACCTATCATTACATGAACTAAACACCCTGATCAAGCGCACCCTGGACTCCAACCTGGAGCCATCTTACTGGGTAGTGGCAGAAATCGGCGAAATGAGAACCACCCAGAACCGCCATTGCTATCTGGAGCTGGTAGATAAAGAAGAGAACAGAATAACCGCTAAAGTGAGGGGCACTATCTGGTCCTACACCTTCCGCAACCTCTCCACGTGGTTTGAAGGCATGACTGGCCAGGCATTGCAGCCCGGCCTAAAAGTGCTCTGCAATGTTGTAGTACAATTTCATGAACTTTACGGCCTTAGCGTCAACATTAAAGATATTGACGCCAACTTCACGCTTGGCGAAAGAGCTCGTCGTAGAAAAGAAATCATCGACAAACTAGTAGCTGAAGGTGTCTTTGAAATGAATAAGACTCACCTCCTACCTCGGGTGCCTCAGAGAATAGCCATTATCAGCTCCCCTACGGCAGCAGGATATGGTGATTTTATAGATCAGGTAAAGCGAAATGCTCATGGTTATAGATTTCACGCCAGGCTATTCAAGGCCACCATGCAAGGAGATAAAGCTGGCGAATCTATTATCAGCGCCATGATGCAGGTTTTTGAAAAGATAGATGACTATGATGTACTCATTATCATCAGAGGTGGTGGTAGCCAGGTAGATCTTGATTGTTTCGATGACTATGAACTGGCCTCTCATATTGCACAGTTTCCCTTACCAGTTATCACCGGAATAGGACACGAAAGAGATGAGACCATAGCGGATCTGGTAGCGCATACCAGAGTAAAAACTCCCACAGCAGTGGCTGAGTTTCTTATCAGTGGGCTTAGGGTTTTTGAAGAACAGCTAGAAGATTATTACGCTCGCATTCACCATAATGTGAACCAGAAACTCAACCTGGAGAGCCAACGACTAAATAGCCTGGGATATCACCTGAAAGCCGCCAGCAAAGAAAAGTTATCAGCAAGCAGCTATTTGGTGAATAACCTTTCTTTCAACCTTAAAACAGGAATTAAAAACTTTTTCAACCAGCAAAATAAAAAACTGGATCTGGCAGATACCACCATCAAATTTCTAGATCCTCAGCACGTGTTGAACAGAGGCTATACCATAACCACTGTTAATGGGAAGTTATTAAAAAATACTCAAGTAAAGGCCGGTGATGTGATAGTGTCTGAAAGCAAGGATGATATCATTACCAGTACCGTAGAATCAAGCAGAAAAAAACATGGCAAAAAAGAAGATTAGTTATAAAAACGCAGTAGAAGAGATAGAGTCTATTATTGATAAAATAGAAAATGGAGAGCCTGACGTAGATGAGCTTTCAGAGCTTGTGAAAAGAGCTGCAGGACTGATTAAAGACTGTAAAGAAAAACTGAAGAGTACCGAGGAAAACCTTTCTGAAACACTAGAAGAATTAGAATAAATTACCGTCCTTATAAATGTAATTTGATTACAAACCTCAAACCTTTAGTTTCGTCATTAAGATTATTCAAAAAACAAATAACAGATTATATGAACATGTATAAAAAACTGACATTAATCTTTTTGCTTATCCCTTTGATAGGTAAAAGTCAATCCGGCTCTACTACCTACTGGCAGCAGAAGGTGGAATATGAAATGGATATTGACATGAACGTTAATACCAATCAGTTTACCGGTGAACAAAAACTCACTTACTACAATAACTCACCAGACACATTAAATAACGTATACTACCATCTTTATTTCAATGCTTTCCAGCCTGGAAGTATGATGGATGTACGCTCATTAAATATTGCTGATCCTGACAGAAGAGTTGGAGACAGAATTTCTAAACTTTCCCCAGAAGAGATTGGATATCAGCACATTAAATCATTAAAACAAGATGGTAAGGATGTTACTTACAAAGTAGACGGAACCATACTTACTGTAAGACTGGCCAAGCCTATTCTTCCTGGTAAGAAAGCTGTTTTCAAAATGGAATTTGAAGCTCAGGTACCTATTCAGATTAGAAGATCAGGTAGAGACAGCTCTGAGGGCATTCGTTATTCAATGAGTCAGTGGTACCCTAAATTAGCTGAGTATGATGAGCTGGGCTGGCACACAGATCCTTATATCGGTCGTGAATTTCACGGTGTATGGGGAGATTTTGATGTAAAAATAAAGATAGATCCTACGTACACACTAGCTGCTACTGGATACTTACAAGAACCTGATAAAATTGGTCATGGTTATGAAGCAGCTGGTGTAGAAGTAAAAACTTCAGACAAGCCTATCACCTGGAACTTCAAAGCTCAAAAAGTGCATGATTTCGTGTGGGCGGCAGATCCTGACTACAAGCACACTACAGCACAGGTACCTAACGGACCAGTTCTTCACTTCTTCTATCAGGCGAATGATGATAACAAAGATGCTTGGGAGCAACTACCTGAGTACATGACAAAAGCCATGAGCTTTATCAGCGATAACTTTGGTAAATATCCATATGAGAAATACTCATTCATCCAGGGTGGTGATGGTGGTATGGAGTACCCAATGGCTACTTTAATTACCGGTGATAGAAATATCAACAGTCTTTTAGGAACAGCAGTACATGAATTACTACACAGCTGGTATCAGGGTGTTTTAGCTACTAACGAAAGCCTGTACTCATGGATGGATGAAGGATTCACTTCATATGCCTCTTCAGTAACTATGCAGCACTTAAGAGATCCTAACAGCACTGATGATCCTCACATGAACTCTTACAGAGCTTATTTCATGATGGCTAACAGTGGTGATGAAGAGCCTCTTACTACACACGCGGATCATTATCACACCAACAGATCTTACAGCATTAACTCTTATGCTAAAGGAGCCGTATTTGCTCACCAGTTGAGTTATGTGGTAGGTCAGGAAACTTTCATGAAAGGTATGAAAAGATATTTCTACGATTGGAAATTCAAGCACCCTACTGCTTCCGACTTCATCAGATGTATCGAAAAAACATCAGGCCTTCAGCTTGACTGGTATTTAGAAAAATTCGGTCAGACTACAGATCAGATTGATTATGGTATTAAAACCGTAGTGGGTGATGGAGATGCCACCTACGTAACTTTAGAGAAAGTAGGCGAAATGATGATGCCTATAGATCTATATGTAGAATACGAAGATGGTAGCACTGAAATCTATTACATTCCGTTAAGATTAATGTTAGGAGAAAAAGCTGTGGAAGATAAATCTGCTTCAAGAATCACAGAAGCAGCGTGGCCATGGACTTACCCTACTTATACTTTAAAAATCAGTAACAAAGCTTCTGCTATTAAGAAAATTGAGATTGACTCAACTCAAAGAATGGCAGATATTGATAGGGCAAATAACTCTGTAGAGCTTAAAGGAGCTACTACAGCCTATGAAGATCCTACGAAGTAATAGCATTAAAAAACCTTAAGAAGAAAGATGAATTCCCCCGGGAGTTCATCTTTCTTTTTTTTATAGAGATTGAGTATTTTTGCGCTCATTTCATAAGCGCCACCGATGACCAAAGACCAAGCACAATTAGAAATAGCTGAGCTCACTAAAAAGATAAACCACTATAACGAGCAGTACTACATGAATGACAAATCAGAGGTTTCTGATTATGAGTTCGATATGTTGCTCAACAAGCTCATAGCCTTAGAAAAAGATTTTCCGGAGTTCAACTACCCGGACTCCCCTTCTCATCGTGTAGGTGGCACAGTAACTAAAGAATTTAACACCGTTTTTCATAAAACTCCCATGCTCTCATTAGGTAATACCTACTCTAAAGAGGATCTGGAAGATTTTGATAAAAGAGTGGCCAAAGGCCTGGGAGATGAGCCATATGAATATGTTTGCGAACTTAAGTTTGATGGTGTAGCCCTTAGCGTTACCTATGAAAATGGTGTGCTTACCCGTGGCGTTACCCGCGGTGATGGTACCAAGGGAGATGACATCACCTTCAACGTTAAAACCATCCGAAGCATGCCTTTAAAACTTAAAGGTGACTTTCCAGAAGAGTTTGAAGCTCGTGGTGAAGCATTTATGCCCAAGAAGGTATTTGCCGCCCTTAATGAAGAGCGTGCTGCTGTAGGTGAAGAGACCTACGCCAACGCACGAAATACCGCCTCAGGCTCACTTAAGATGCAGGATTCAGCGGCCGTAGCTAAACGTAAGCTGGATTGCTTCCTTTATGCTATGAACGGAGACAACCTAAACATTGATACCCACGCTGAAGCCATAGCTAAACTTCAGGAGATGGGCTTTAACGTATCTCCAACTTACCGCAAGTGCAAGACCATAGACGAGGTTTTAGCCTATATTCAAGAATGGGATACCAAGCGTCAGGAATTACCACTGGAAACAGATGGTATAGTGATCAAGGTGAACAGCTTTGCGCAGCAGGAAAAGTTGGGCTTCACCGCTAAAAGCCCTAGATGGGCCATTGCCTATAAATACAAAGCTGAGAATGCAGCTACAAGATTAAAAGACATCACTTATCAGGTAGGAAGAACAGGTGCCATTACGCCAGTAGCTGAGCTGGACCCGGTACAGCTGGCAGGAACCACTGTAAAAAGGGCCTCCTTACACAATGCCAATGAAATTCAAAGGCTTGATCTCCGCGTTGGTGATATGGTATTTGTAGAAAAAGGCGGTGAAATTATACCTAAAGTAACTGGCGTAGAACTTACGGCAAGAACTCCGGAGTTGACACCGGTAGAATACATTAAAAACTGTCCGGAATGTGGTACAGAACTTATCCGTTTAGAGGGTGAAGCGGTACATTATTGCCCTAATTCACAAGGGTGTCCTCCTCAGATAAAAGGTAGGATAGAGCATTTCATTCAGCGTAAAGCTATGGACATAGATAGCTTGGGTGAAAGAACTATTAACCTGCTCTATGAAAAGGATTTAGTAAAGAGCCCTGCCGATTTATATGATCTTACTTATGATGATATATTCCAGCTTGAAGGGTTTAAAGATCTGAGTACGAAAAATGCCCTGAAAGGTATTGAAGCTTCCAAGGAAGTGCCTTTTGAAAGTGTATTATTCGGTTTAGGTATTCGCTATGTGGGTAAAACCGTAGCAGAAAAGCTGGCAGCACATTTTAAAAACATTGACAACATAATAAAGGCCAGTTATGATGAGTTAATTTCAGTACCGGAGATAGGTGATCGTATTGCCTCCAGCCTTCTCGCTCATTTTGAGAATGACGAAAATAAAGAAGAAATAGAGAGGTTGAAACAGGCTGGTGTGCAGATGGAGATCATAGAAAAAGAATCTACTTCTGTTTCTGATGTACTAAACGGTAAAACTTTCGTAATTTCGGGAGTATTTGCCAATTACGAGCGGGACGAATTGAAGGAGTTAATCCAGCAGCACGGTGGCAAGGTTGTCGGTTCTATTTCCGGCAAGCTTAATTATCTGGTGGCTGGCGATAAGATGGGCCCCGCAAAGAAAGAAAAGGCTGAAAAACTAGGCGTTCAAATTATCTCAGAAGATGAATTTGATGCCATGATAAAATAGATATGTTAAACAAAAAAATGCTCTCATATAAAACACGCTCGTTCATTAAAAAGAACAATGCTAAGCGCATAAGCACAGATTATAAAGATGCTGAGAGTATCGGTATATTATTCAGTATAGACGGAAAGCAAAAACATCAAATAGTAAAGGAATTTAAAAAGATATTGGAAAAAGATGGCAAGCAGGTAAAAGTGCTGGCTTATCTACCTAAGGATCAGGAGAATTTCGAATTTCTATTTGACTTTTTCACCAATAATGATGTGAACTTTTGGGGCAGCTTTACTTCAGATCAAGTACAAAGCTTTGTAGACAAAACGTTCGATTATTTGTTTTATCTGGATATAGAGACCAATGACCTAACACAAAATATATTGGCTATGAGTAAAGCCAAATGCCGTGTTGGAAAATATAATGAGAAGGGTGATTCATTTTTTGAATTGATGATCAATACTCATGACAGCAATGTGAAGGGATTAGCGGATGAGATGTATAAGTACACCAAGATTTTGAATTAAAGATTATGTCTAGATTATATGGAACAGGTGTAGCCCTGGTTACACCTTTTGACAACGATGAAAATATAGATTTTAACGGCTATAAAAATCTATTGAACTACACCGCCAAGCAGGGTGTAGACTATTATGTGGTACTTGGAACCACCGGTGAAGGCTCTACTATTTCATTGGCTGATAAAGCTGAGATACTAGAATTCACTAAAGCCAATAATGAAAGTGATTTACCCATTGTCTACGGCATTGGTGTGAATGATTCAAAGGCCACTGTTAAAATAGCCCGAGAAACTGATCTCAGCGGTGTGGAAGCTATACTTTCTGTGAGTCCGTACTACAACAAGCCTTCACAGGAAGGCATATTTCAGCACTACACCAGAATAGCTGATGAATGCCCGGTACCGGTAATACTTTATAACGTGCCCGGCAGAACGGCTTCTAACATTACTGCAGAAACTACTTTAAGACTCGCTGAGCACCCGAACATCATTGGTGTAAAGGAAGCAAGTGGTAATATGGAGCAAGCCTTAACCATCAGCAAGTATAAGCCTGAAGACTTCATGCTTATTTCTGGAGATGACATGCTTACCGTTCCTTTGTACTCTATTGGGGCTGTGGGTGTTATCTCTGTATTAGCCAATGCCTTCGGACATATCTTCTATAAAATGAAAGAAGCAGTATTAGAAGGTGATTTCGGTAAAGCCAGTAGAGAAGCATTTAAACTTTTAGACATTAATCCACTAATGTATGCTGAAAGCAATCCTGTAGGGGTAAAACAAGTGCTTGCTGAAATGGGAATTTGCGGCAATAATGTGAGACTTCCTCTCCTACCCGCTTCCCAATCATTACAAGCGAGTATTATTAAGAAGCTCAATGAAATGCAGGCTGTCACAGCCTAAAATCAGATAGATATTTAATAAAAAAGCGGCTGTCTCAAGAGTAGTTACGTGATTATTGTAGGTCACATTGAGGTGCTCGAAATGTTTCTGTATTCAAAATAATAAAGATTTCGAGAGCCTCAATCTGACTTAAAAATTACTTTTGAGACAGCCGCTTTTTTATGAGTTAATTATTTATCATCAATTACTCTGGTACCAGGTAATGAATCATGCCAGCCTACAGGCTCAGAACCAAAAAAAGAAAAACGCTCAAAAGGTATTATTCTAGAGACTGTTCGTCCTAGTATCTGTCCGAATGAGGGCTTCGCTCCGTCAACTGTTACTACCTTAGTTCTAGTTATGAATTTTCCTACGGTTTTTCCTAATGTAGCTTCCATCGTTACATAGTAAGCAGGGATCATAAAAACCAAGAAAAACATTATAAGCTCCTGACGGCCTCCGTAAATAGATATCGCATCAGAAATAAATAGAGCTAAAATCAATATGATATAGCTTATCACGATATCTATAATATAATTAGCCAACCTCTTACCAGTACTGGCCAAATGAATTTTCACATATTCTTCTCCATGAGAGCCGTGTGATTCATGAAGTGAACTATCAAGTATACCTTCCATACGTCAGATGATATTTAAATTATTGGAATGTTTCAATTTATCATGAATGATTGATACCGATAATTTGTAACCTGAATGCAATAATCAAAATTAATTTATGGAATCCTCATAGCCGCTGCATCATAAGTGTAGAACACATTAACACGGCCTATGAAAACAATATTTACTACTCTAATCATATCTTTCATCTGCATCTCAGCACTGGCCCAGGAAAGAACTATTTCTGGTCAGCTTACTGATGATGATGGAGAGCCATTACCTGGCATTAGCATAGTCATAAAAGGAACCAATACGGGCACTGTAACTGATATTAATGGTTATTACACTATCACTGCTCCTATCGGATCTACACTGGTTTTCTCTTTTGTAGGGATGGCTACAAAAGAAGTAATAGTCACTGGGTACCCCATGGCTAAGAAACGCGATCGTGAACACCATTTAGAGCCATTGCCACCCTCCTTTTACATGGATACTACCAGCGCCTCATCGCCCGGAACGGCGGTTTTAGATGAGAATACACCTACATATTACACATCTAACCGGCTTGATCCTTCCATTATTAAAAATATAGAACGCAATGGTGACCATTTTGTAGTGAAAAATTACAAAGACCCCTTTAAAAGAAGTGGATACGTACTGAACTTCTCCAGCAGCTTTTCATTAAGCCGTGTTTTCAGGCTACCCGATCTGCAAAATAACTATGCACAAGGCAGGCCAGAAAACGGCGAGTATGTCTGGCGTGGGGCTGATCAGGGTGAGATATTCTCCTGGGGGCCAGCCGTACAAGCCCTTGAGTATGATGGCAGCAACTACGCCTATGATACTAAGGGCAGACTGGTTAAAAGCGGCTCTGGCAACGGCATACCTGCTGGAAAGTATGATCCTACTTCGATCTTTAAAAATGCTGTATCATTAAAGAATGATGTAAGTCTTTCCCTGCCAGCCTTTTTAGGGGGTATACTTGACATTAAAGCAAGCCAGGAAACTAAATCTGGAATCTTACCGAATAATAGCAATCAGACCTATCAATTCTCTACAGGCATTAGTGATGCATCGACTAAGAAATCTCACTTTTCCGCTGACTTTCATTATAGTCATTCTGAAGGCAAGCTGCTACAGCGGGGATCCAACTGGAGTAATATCATAGGAAGTATATATAGAACACCTGTAACTTTTGACAATGCCAACGGCCTTAATAACCCAGAAGATCATCATGAAAGCTACCTTACTGAGATTGGTCGGCTCCGCAACCATGCTCCTGGCCTTGTTGATAATCCTTACGGAATCGTCAACCAATTACCTGATAATGAGAAAATTAACCGCACATTAAGCTCATTAAGCTACAGCTTTAACGATAAAAAATTTGGTGTCAGTGCTAAAGTCAACCTCGACGTTCAATCGGAAAAAAGGACTTATGGAATACCGTTAGGCTATGCTTCTTTTACCGAAGGTCGATTTACCAATAGAAAATCATCTCAGGCCTATTCTTACCTGAATGTATCACCTTACTATGATTTCATTAAAAAATATGGGAACACACTCAAGCTCAGATTAAGCTATATCAATGAGTATTGGAACTCTGACATCCATAGAACTGACGGGTATGGATTGTCATCCTCCATTTTTCAAGGCGAATCTGCTGATTCCCTGGCCTTCATGAACCAATCAATAGACAGAATAGCACACGAGCCTGGGGCACAGTTAAGTTATGAAAATAGTAATGAGGGAATCTATATAAAAGCGGGTAACAACCTATACTTTTCTAACACGCTCACAGGAAGAGAACTCTGGTTGCCACAGGCCTCTGTTAAAATAAAACTAAATGAGTTACTATATCTGGGTTCAATCCATAATTTGAGCCTCTACGGCAGCTATAACCAAAACGTATCTGAATCGCCGTTAGTCTATCAAAGTTGGGCCCACCAGTCTACTATATTAGAGCTGCAAAACTATAATCATTACTATGAATCTTCAGAGCTGTTTTTTGATAGTTCTACCAGGCCGCAGCGGCATCATAACTTTGAAGCAGGGACTCAACTCTATCTGAGAGGTATAAGTTTTTCATTTGATTACTTTCAAAATATGACCAAAGACTATTTAGCACCGGTCTATAGCAATGACAACTTCCAACTCCAAAATGTGGCTGATTTACTTAACAAGGGTATAAATACAAGCCTGGGTTATTTTGGCTACTTTGCCGGCGGTGATTGGAGTTCTACATTGCATTGGAGCACATTTAATACTATTGCCAAAAAAGTCTATGACAACAAACCTATTCCCATAGGTGGTTTTAAAACTGTGCAATCTGTGATAGCCGAAGTAGAACAGCTGGGAGCTATTTATGGCACATCTTACTTAAGAAATGATAATGGAGAAATACTCATTAACAATGATGGCTTTCCTATTGAAAATCAGCAAATCAAAAAAATAGGTAATCCCCTACCCGACTGGATTTTAGGTTGGTCTACTACAGCCACTTATGGCAAATTTAGCGGCTCTATGGTTTGGGAATGGAGTAAAGGTGGAGATATATACAATGGGACAAAAGCTATTCTTGATTATCTGGGAAGGTCAGAAACTAGTGGTAACGACAGAAATACAAGCAATTACATATTTCCTGGTGCCACTGAGGATGGCTCTAAGAATATTACACCAGTCAATTTTTCAAATCCCGAATTACCAGTAACTGAAAACCGTTGGGTGAGATACGGCTGGGACGGCGTAGGAGAATCATATATAGAAGATGCCTCATCCTTGCGCTTAAGCTCTCTTCAATTTACATACAGAGCCTTTAATAATCATTCTTCTTTCATTAAAAGACTCGAATTACACCTGACCGGGCATAACCTGTTGCTTTTTGCTCCATATAAAGGTTCTGATCCACAATCTCATTTGTATGGACAAACTGCTGGTTTGGATGTATTTAACGCACCTCCTACCAGATCATATCACTTGAAAATCACGGCTAACCTTTAATTCTCATGAAAAAGACATTACTAATATCCATCATCAGCTTACTTTGTTTTTCGTCCTTCATCTTCATAAAAGATGGATTCCTGGATGATCTTAAAAAGCAATTACATCTCTACAATCAGCAATATCCTGAAGAAAAGATATACCTGCAGACCGATAAGCCTTTCTACAAACCTGGAGAATCTATCTGGTATAATGCCTTTATTCTCAACAGCACAGACCATAAGCCGAGCACCACAAGTGAAGTGCTCTATGTAGAGCTTATTGATGCTCGTGGTACCGTGGTAAATACCTCAAAACTTCTTATTCAGTCAGGAACAAGCAAAGGTGATTTTGAGCTTTCTGACCAGGCTCCGGGCGGCATATACACCTTGAAAGCCTACACCAAGTGGATGAAAAACTTCGGCGAAGAGATGGTCTTCAGCAAGAAGTTACAAGTTCAACATATAATTACTCCCAGACTACTGCTCAAGCTCGACTTTGAAAAAGAAGCCTATGGACCTGGTGATATGGTGAGAGCAGAACTTAAAGTTTCTAACCTAAAGAATGAAAAAGTATCAAACGCTGAGATAAAATACACCATCTCACTCAATGGAAGTAAGCATCTGGATTCTACCGCTTATACTGACCAGGATGGGGAAGCCAATATCACCTTCCAGCTGCCTGATGGTCTATCAAGTAATGACGGTCTTTTTAATGCCATAGTTCGCACTGAAGGAATTGAAGAATCTATTTCAAGATCTATCCCCATTGTTTTGAATAAGGTGACAGTTCAGTTCTTTCCGGAAGGTGGTGACATGGTAGTCAATCAACCGACTAAGATGGGCTTCAAGGCTTTAAATGAAATGAATAAAGGAGCTGATATAAGTGGTGAAATCATTGATAATGATGGGCTTTTAGTTACTAGTTTCCAAAGCTTTCATATGGGAATGGGCGCTTTTGAGTTCACTCCTAGAGCGGGAAAGCAATACTTTGCTAAAATCAGCTCACCAAGTGGTAATGAAGATCATTTACCATTACCAACAACCAAATCAG
Organism: Fulvivirga ligni; assembly: GCF_021389935.1. Classification (NCBI taxonomy): domain Bacteria; kingdom Pseudomonadati; phylum Bacteroidota; class Cytophagia; order Cytophagales; family Fulvivirgaceae; genus Fulvivirga; species Fulvivirga ligni. The sequence goes on along the minus strand of NZ_CP089979.1, from coordinate 3,144,686 downwards.
GTGGGTACACGCTGCAATTGAAAAATCATGATGATACTCAGCTGCAGTGGGAGATTTATTCTCCCGACAAAACCCAGGGATATTTGGTAGGTCAGGCACATGGCGCTTTATACTATTCAGAAATGATCAGCTTATCCGCTGGCTCAAATAGTATAAAAGTAAACACGGAAGACTTTCCTGCAGGCATAGCAGTATTCACACTGTTTAATGAAAAACACCTGGAGCAGTGCGAACGCCTGGTATTCATCAACCCTCACAAAACCCTTAAAATACAACTGGAAACCAATCATGATGACTATCAGCCTCGGGAGAAAGTTAAGCTCAAAATCAGAACATTGGATAGTGACAACCAGCCTGTGCAGGGAAAGCTTTCGTTAGCCGTGGTAGACGACAAGCTGCTGACCTTTGCAGATGATAAGCAGGATAACATCCTTTCGTCACTGTTATTATCTTCAGAACTAAAGGGAGAAATACAGGAGCCCTCTTTCTATTTTGACCCCGATGAACCAAAAGCAACGGAAGCCATGGACTACCTCTTACTCACACAGGGCTGGAGAAGGTTCAAGTGGGCCGAGGTTCAAAATCCTAATAAAAGCATCACTTATATCCCTGAAAAAGCGAAGAATGTTGCAGGTAGGATTGTGGATAAACATGACAAACCTATCCATGGAGAGGTAACGCTTATGGAGCTGGGCAACGCATATCGAATCATCAATGTTACTACTACCACGGAAGGCCACTTTCTTTTTAAGAATGCTGATGCTACGGTAAGAAAAATGCTCCTTACCAAGCAGCCCAATAAGATAATATTAGATGAGCAAGAGAACAATGATTTTGGCTCATCAGATAATAGCTCTTTCCAATTTGACTATGAAGATAGAGAAATCTTAACCCCAGAATCTAAAAAAAGGAATAAGGTAGTGGGTACACCTCAATCTGACCAATTAGATATTAGTTTATCTTCTGATGTACAGCAGCTTAGCGAGGTGGTAGTTACTGGATATGCGACAGTGACAAAATCCAGTTTAACGGGGTCTGTATCTGTAGTAAATTATACTAACCCTGAAATCACCAATGTAGCCCAGGCGCTGCAAGGTCAGGTAGCCGGTGTTCAGATAACCAGGCAGGAACCAATGCCCACCCCGAATATAAGAATTAGAGGAGTAGGCTCAATTTCTGGAGAAACAGAGCCACTTTATGTTATTAATGGGCATCCATTGGCTTCTAGTGCAAATCAAAATTTTCTTAATAGCAGCTTTATCAATAGCACTGATATTCAGAGCGTTGAGATATTGAGTCCGCAAATGGCCTCAGCTCTTTATGGTAGCCGTGGAGCCAATGGGGCACTTCTCATAACATTGAAGTCCACCCCATACTATAACCTGAAGTCAGAAAAGAAAAAGGCCGTTTACAATCATATCAGCATAGGACCTAAAAAATTCTCCGCTTCAAGGGAGTTTTATGTAGCGCCCCCATCAAAAGAAGAAGAAAGAAGTGATTTCAGAAGCACCATTTACTGGAACCCCAACATTATTACCAATACAAAAGGTGAAGCTGAAGTATCATTTTACAACAATGATGAGGTGAGCAGTTTTAAGATTACCGCAGAAGGTTTTAGCACTACAGGTGAGATAGGTAGAGCTGAGAAAAGCTATTTTACTCAGTTACCCATGTCATTATATGCGAAACTTCCTCAATATTTAGGTTTTGAAGATACCCTAAGAATACCTGTGCAGGTAAAAAATGAAACCAAAAAGATAAAAGAAGCCACATTAAAGGTGAATGCGTCGAATGGTTTTCATTTACTTGAAGATGCATCTCAGTCGATCAATGTTCCACCAAATGAGGTAGTTACAGTGTGGTACACTTTGCTAACCAACCAAATGGAAGGTCAATACCTGATAGACATAACCCTAGATTGTGGTAGCTATTCAGACAAAATCCATCAGAAGCTGAACATTAAATCTGTGGGATTCCCCAGACACCTTAGCCATGCAGCCAGTGTAATGGACAGCACATACATGATAGACTTAGGCGAAATAGAAAAAGGCACTTTCAAGGCCGAATTAAATGCTTACCCTAGCCTGTTAAATGATATCTCCCAGGGCATTGAATCCATATTGAGAACTCCACATGGGTGTTTTGAACAGGTTTCCTCCAGCACGTTCCCCAATATCTTGGCATTACAGTTTATGGAAGAAACGGGTAGCTTTAATATGGAAGTAAGGAATAGGGCCACTCGACTTATTCAAGATGGTTACAGGCGATTAATGGCTTATGAAATTAAAGGTGGTGGTTTCGAGTGGTTCGGTCACCCGGCAGCCCATGAAGCCCTATCAGCCTATGGTTTGTTAGAATTTCATGAAATGGCTAAAGTATATTCCGGAGTTAGCAGCAGCATGATAAAGAGAACCCAGGATTGGCTAATGAGCAGAAAAGATGGAAAAGGGGGCTTCAAACAGAAGCATGGCAAATATGGTTTTTCTGCCGCCTCCAAGGAAGTGAACAACGCTTACATCGTATATGTAATGAGTGAAACAGGGAGCCTTGAATCTGTAAAGGATGAATATGATACTGCCTTAAAAGAAGCTCTCAAAAGCAAGGACATGTATAAAATGGCGCTGCTAGCTAGTGCAGCTTACAACTTTAACCTAATGAAAGACTATCAGTTTCTGGTGGATAAATTTCAAGAGGCAGTGGCTACTCAAGGTATTGGCGAACTCAAAGCAAATGAATCAATAGTTAGAAGCTATGGCAAATCTCTGAAGGTTGAAACTGTAGCTTTTTGGACCGTTGCTTTGCTCAAAAACAATCAACACAATCTCAATCTGATCAATGAATGTATTCAGTTTTTAGTATCTCAAAGAGGTTATTACGGCTATGGCAGTACACAGGCTACTACCCTCACATTAATGGCCTTTACCCAATATGCGAAACTCTTAAACACTCAGAATTCTGATGGCGTGATTGAGCTTTATGCTCAGAATCAGTTGCTTAATACACAAAAATATAAGGAAGAAAGCATGCAGTTGGTACATTTTGACATTGATCAGCATCAGTTATCCAGTAAAGGAGCAACGCCGATACGAGTAAAGTTTAGTGAAACCGGCAAGGCTATTCCATATGGTTTAAACTTTGTATGGCATACGAAAACACCGGTATCTGATAAAAACTGCAGCGTAGCCCTAAAACAACAGCTTCAAGCGAATGATGTGAACATGAATGAGACGGTAAGGCTTCACATCGAAATTAAAAACAAAAAGCAAAATGGCCTACCTATGACTATTGCCAACATCGGCATTCCGGCGGGGTTGAGCTTGCAACCATGGCAACTGAAAGAACTACAGGAAAAAGAAGTGTTTGATTTTTATGAGATCATCAATGACAACCTGATTCTTTACTACACAGAAATGGGACCTGCTGAAACCAAATCTGTAGACCTTGATTTAAAAGCCGAACTGAAAGGTACTTTCACTGCACCTGCCAGCTCCGCCTATTTATATTATACTGAAGAATTTAAAGATTGGGAGAAAGGGAGTTCGGTAACAGTTCACTAAATCGGATTCTTTTCTAGCACCTCCCACTCCTCATCTGTAAAAAGGCGAGAGCGGATAATGAACCTGATACCGAGCGGTATCTCTAATGAAAAGCTGGAACCACGCCCAGGCGTTACATCTAAAGTAAGGTGGGTGTGCTTCCAGTATTCAAACTGATCTCTTGACATATAGAATGGGCAGCCTCTCACCTCTCCCAGCTTCACATCGCTGTCACCTATTCTGAATTCTCCATCTTCAAAACACATGGGGGACGAACCGTCACAACAGCCTCCACTTTGATGAAACATCAGGGGGCCGTATTTATGCTTGAGTTGATCTACTACCTCCAGGGCAGTAGGTGTAATATCTATTCTACTTACTTTTTTAACTTCCATAACCTTTAAAATCAAATATACCGGTGCAGGATTGACCTGCAGATCAACCCTCACCGGCATACCATCTACGTTAATGATAGAGCCTGAACAATCTCATATCATTTTACCCCTACACTAAAAGAAGCCTAACTTCTTCTTATCATAAGAGATCAGCATATTTTTGGTGTTCCTGTAATGGTTTAACATCATTTTATGATTCTCTCTTCCAAAACCTGACTTTTTATAACCTCCAAATGGTGCATGTGCCGGATAAGCGTGATAACAGTTTACCCATACACGGCCAGCCTTAATAGCTCTTGGCATTTGGTATATTTCATGAGCATCGCGAGTCCACAAACCAGCTCCCAGGCCATACAGCGTGTCATTGGCTATGGTCAATGCTTCATCTACATCTTTAAAGGTGGTAACAGAGGTTACCGGTCCGAATATCTCTTCTTGAAAAACCCTCATTTTATTATGGCCTTTGAAAATGGTAGGCTGTACGTAGTAGCCATTTTCCAATCCGGAATTCAGCTTGGCTGCTTCACCTCCACAAAGTACCTCAGCACCTTCTTTTTTACCTATATCAAGGTACGAGAGTATCTTTTCAAACTGATCATTAGAAGCCTGCGCTCCCATCATAGTATCATCAGCCAGTGGATGTCCCATTTTTATGGCCTTGGTTCGCTCGATCACTCTTTCTAAAAACTGATCAGCGATAGATTCATGCACTAAAACTCTTGAAGGGCAAGTACATACTTCACCTTGATTTAGGGCGAACATAACAGCTCCTTCTATACATTTATCAAAAAACTCATCATCAGCTTCTAAAATGCTCGGCATGAATATATTAGGTGATTTTCCTCCTAATTCCATGGTCACTGGAATGAGGTTTTCTGAAGCATATTGCATGATCAGTCTACCAGTAGTAGTTTCACCGGTAAATGCCACTTTGGCCACTCTTGGTGATGTTGCCAATGGCTTACCTGCCTCTGGACCATAGCCTGTTACTATATTGATTACACCTTCTGGCACCACTTCTTGAATGAGCTCCATCAGCACCATAATACTTGTAGGTGTCTGCTCAGCTGGTTTCACCACGGTACAACATCCAGCGGCCAAAGCCGGAGCTATTTTCCAGGTGGCCATCAGTAGCGGGAAGTTCCATGGTATGATCTGACCCACCACACCTAGCGGCTCCTGAAGGTTAATGCTTATTGTATTGGCATCGTGCTCAGACATGCTGCTTTCATCACCTCTGATTACTCCGGCAAAGTATCTGAAATGGTCTACGCATAACGGTAGGTCGGCCGCACGTGTTTCTCTGATGGCTTTACCATTATCAACGGTTTCTACCTGAGCCAAATACTCAAGATTATCCTCTATGATATCTGCTATTCTCAGTAGTACTCTGCTTCTTTCAGCAGCAGCTGTTTTAGACCATTTTGGAAAAGCCTTATGAGCGGCATCCAGTGCCTTTTCAATATCTTCTTTATTACCTCTGGCAGATCTTGTAAATGGTTGTCCATTAATAGGACTTATATTATCGAAATACTCTCCACTGCTGGGGGCAACCCATTTGCCTCCAATGAAATGATCATAGTGGGGTTTAAATTCTGGCCATTTTACGGCCTTACTTTCTTTTGTTAAAGTATCCATAGTAGCGGGGTTTATTCAATAAGTCCAAGCTGCTAATTTTATATCAAAAAATCTTTGCCGAGCGTTCAAACCAGTTTGCTGTGTGTACAAAACCAAACTTTTAAGCTTCGTAAACGATTGAAAGTATAGAAATGAGTTCGAAATCATGCCAATATTGATTAACTTCATACAAACTCCCCTACTGCTACCACTATGAACAAGAACCTGATCAACACCCTCCCGGATAGAAAAGAGAAGTCATTATTCACTTTAGTGGAAAACCGCAGCTCTTATTCTTTCGATGTATGTGAGCTAAATTTGTTTGAAACGCACCAAACGGCTCATAATGTGGACCTTATGTTCAATGACTTTGTACTAACAAGTATGCTCAGTGGTAGAAAAATAATGAAGCTGGATTCAACTCCAGCCTTTGAATATCTGCCCGGAGAGTCAGTGATTTTACCTCCTGGTGAACATATGCATATAGATTTTCCAGATGCTGAAATGGATACTCCTACCCGATGTATTGCTTTAACCATTTCGCAGGATGTTATAAAAAACACGGTAAACCGTCTCGCAGAATATCACCCAAAAGCTGATGGTTGGGGTGAGTGGGAAATCAATTTAGCTTCGTTACACCTAAACAATACCCAGGAATTGGCCGACACTATTGACAGGATCATTAAGATAACCAAGAGCGAGCAGGGAAAGGTAAAGGACATCATGGTGCAGCTCACCTTACAGGAAATGCTGATCAGACTGATGCAGACCCAGGCCAGATCCTTGTTTGAATCTTCTCACTCTTTATGGTCTAACCAAAATCCTCTGGCTGCCGCCATCCAATATATGAAACAGAATTTAAGAGGAAAAATAAGCTTGGATGAAGTAGCCAAAATTGCTTGCATGAGCAGAACCAGCTTTTTCCAGAAATTCAAAGAGACCATGGGTGAAACACCTAGTCAGTACATTTTGAAAGAAAGAATAAAGCTAGCCCAAAGAGATTTAGAATCTTCTGACAAGAATATAACAGAAGTATGCTTCTCTTCGGGCTTTGAAAATCTATCTCATTTTATTCGCGCCTTCAAGCAAGAAGTGGGTTGCACCCCTAAAAGCTATCAGCAGAATAATTAATCATTGCGAATTACATCTGAAGGGTTTCGCATGGCAGCACCAATAGTTTGAGTACTAATGGTAAGTAACGATACAGCCACCAAAACCACACCCGAGATAATAAACACCTCCCAAGGCATATCTATGTGATAAGCAAAGCCTTGAAGCCATCTGCTCATAATATACCAGCTCAGCGGTGCGGCTATTACCACAGCTACCAAAATCAGCTTGGCAAAGTCTGCTGACAGAAGCGTAACAATGCTACTTAAAGACGCTCCCAACACCTTTCTTATACCTATTTCTTTTATTCTATGACTGATCATAAGCGCTGATAAGCCTAATAAACCAATACAGCCCAAAAAGATAGCTAATGAGGTAAAAAACACGAACAACTTCCCTAATTGCTGCTCAGTTTCATAGAGTCCGTTATATTCATCGTTCAAGAAAATAGGACTATAAGGTAAGTCTGGATACACCTGTGACCAAACATTTCCGATATTGGCAAGTGCACCACTCACATCATCTCCATTAATTCTTATCATTACCTGTCCATAAATATCATCTACAAACAGTGCCAGTGGCCCCACTTTCTCATGTAAGGCAGCGAAATGAAAATCATCCATCACTCCTATAATTTCAGTGTTTTCAGATTTATAATTGATCACCTGCCCCACGGCTTCCTCCGCTGTCCAGCCAAGCTGCTTTACTGCTTCCTCATTAAATATTACATTCATATGAAGCGCCTGAAGTGAATCTGAATTTGGTGCAAAGGCCTGTTTCTGATCTCTTTCATCAAAATCTCTGCCTGCCAATAGCTTGATATTAAGCGTTTTGAGATAATTATATTCTACCGGATTGGCGGTAATCATGAGACTGTTACCATCAGAGGTTTCTATGCCATCTCCCCAGCCTATCTCGGTAGGAGTTTCATAGGCCATAGTCATGGATTCAATCTGAGGAAATTGGATAAGCTGTGATTTTAACGTCTGAAATTTCCTTGAATCCTTTCCACTGATAGACAAGGCGATGACATGATCCCTTTGATACCCCAGGTCTGTGGTTTTGATATAGTTAAGCTGCTTATAAATACCTAAAGAAGAGATAATAAGCATGGCTGATACAATGAATTGAAAAACAATCAATGAACGTCTTAAAACCACACCGCCTTTAGAACTTTTTACCGCTCCCTTCAGGGTTTTAGCCGGGGCAAACCTAGATAATACAAATGCCGGGTATACTCCAGCTAAAATTGCCACTACCACCAATACAGCTAAGATAACAGCTATCACCTGTGGCTCCATGATCAGCCCAATTGAATAGGTTTTATTAAGCGTTTGGTTAAAGAAAGGTAAAACAGCCGTGGTTAAAGCTATACCTAACACAGCGGCAGAAAATACGCTGAGTACTGATTCATTGATATATTGAACAAACAACTGCCCTTTACTAGCTCCAAGCACCTTCCTCACGCCTACTTCAGTGCCTCTTTCAACAGATCGGGCTGTAGCCAGATTCACATAGTTGACACAGGCCACTAAAAGGATAAGGAAAGCCACTACGCTGAAAAGGTAGATATACGTGATATTTACATTTGGCTCTAAACCGGATACTTCAGACTTTAAATGCACGTCAATGAGCGGCTCTAATATAAAGCCCAAATGATTTTCAGCATCCATTCGCATTTCCTGTCTCTTGCTCAGCATGTAGTCATCTATCTTTTGTTGAAGGGTTGCGAAGTCCCCAGCCTGGTTGAGCAATAGATAGGTAGGATAATTAGCAGAGCTCCATTGTTCGTTTTGGTAAGCCCATAATGACGAAAAGGAGCCTATGAAATCATATTTTATTTGAGATGTAGCTGGCGCTGGCTTAATAACACCAGTGATTTCATAATCTTTGGTTCCTACCTTTATAGTTTCGCCCAGCACATCTGTGGTTCCGAAATATTTGTTAGCAGACTCAGGTGTGAGCACCACCTTATTAGGGCTAGCGAGTGCAGTTTTTTCATTACCCGAAATCAGATCGAAAGAGAATGCCTCAAAAAAGGTAGAATCTGCATGGAGAAATTTAGTTTCCTCATACAGTTTGTCCTTGTACTTAACTGTTCGCGGATATACATCAAACCTAACAGCTGCTTTTACTTCAGGAAATTCTCTGGAAAAAGTGGGACCTACTATGGATCCATTTACAGCATGCTTGCTTTTCTCTCCCGAGAATGAATACTCCATCACTACGCGAGCTATTCGCTCCTTATTTTCGTGAAACTTATCATAGCTAGTCTCCTGCCATACGAAAATAGATAGCAGCAAAGCACTGGCAAAGCCAACAGCCAGGCCAAGTATGTTAATAACGGTAAAGAATTTATGTCGAAGAAAATATCTAAGTGCGGAGGTCAGGTAATTTTTGATCATATCCATTCTGTTTTGTAAAGGTAATCAACTGTTTACAAAGCAGATGCCATCTCAGTAATCATCAAAATAAGGCAACTGAGAGATATAGACGTTCCTTTTCGAACATTCACAATTCCGATATCGGACGGCATAAAAAATCCCGCGGCCAAAAAGCCCGGGATCTTATTCTTCAGCAAAAAATCAGTTATCTAACTTAAACTACTATTCATCTACTATCAAGCATCGTAAATGTTAATTAGTGGACTTACCGATGTGGAAGTTTTGATTTCCGTCTACATCTAATATGCCCTGATTGATTGATAACACTTTAAACTCGGTTCTTCTATTTTGTTGATGTTCAAATTCTGAGCAATCTTCATTATCACCACAGTCATTAAGCAGCTGGGATTCTCCATATCCGGAAGCTCTCATTCTGTAGGGAACAATACCTTTTCCGGTGAGGTAGTCCACCACTGCCTGTGCCCTCATTGCAGATAGTCTTAGATTAAAATCTGAGTCTGCACGGCTGTCAGTATGAGCTCTCAGTTCTATTCTCATATCTGGATACTTATACATGAGGTCTGCTAATTTATCCAGCTCTTCTGCTGCTTGCTCTGTAATTTCCGCTTTATTCAATTCGTAATAGATATTATTTACCTGCACCACATCGCCAGTACAAAGCATAATTAAATCTTCCTTATAATTGGTTGATTTATGCACTCCTTTAGTGCTAATTCTAATAGAGTTTATGCCACAATCTTTTTTAGTGGCCACTATTTCATAGTCTTTCTGAGGCTCTAAGGAGAAATTGTATTTACCATCTTCCGCAGTGGTAAACTCTTCTCTGAGCACATTTCCGTTACTTTCTATGAGCTGCACCTGCACACCTGTCATATTTTGTCGCGTAGCATCGCTAAGTACATTGCCACTAACATTGAACACCAATGGTTTTAGCATGACGCTTACATAAGAATCATTGCTGGTAATATTCTGAAACTCAAACCCTTCTTTGCTTACTACAAAACTATTATTACCATCATCTACACAGAGCTCTAACTTACCGTTATAATTAGTCCTGTGAGTTTCAATATCATTGATCTTCACTGAAGCGTCTTCCAGTACTCGGTTATTTTCACCATTGTACACGGTAAGCTCTATAGGAAAACATTGTTTCTTAAAATAATAAAGATCATCATCTGATAGTCCTCTTTTTCTGTTTGAACTGAAGTATCCATGCGTAGAACTCAGATAGATGATACCGAAGTCATCCTTTTCGGAGTTTATAGGAGCACCTACATTCTTGAATTCGGTGATCTTGTCATTAGTAAAATTAGCCATGAATACATCCAAACCTCCAAGACCGGGGTGACCGTCTGATGAAAAATAAAGGTCTCCATTTCCTCTTACATAAGGGAAGAGCTCATCACCGGCAGTATTAATCTCTGTAACATTTACAGGATCTGACCAGGCACCATTAGTATAATCTGAATAATAAATATCCGCTCCACCCATGCCACCAGGCATATCAGAAGCAAAATATAACCGCTTGCTGTCAGGAGTAAATGATGGGTGTCCGACAGAATAGTTTGGATTATTAAATGGTAACTCCTGAACATCAGACAATGTATGGTTTTTAACTTTGGCCGAAAACAAGTGAAGCCTCTTGATCTTCTCTCCTCTCTCATTTGCGGTGAATATGAGTCTTTCCAGATCATCTGAATAGCAAGCGGGTCCTATGTGCATACCTTTAGAAGGGGACACGAATTTTTTGACCTTCGCCGACGGGCGAATATTGTAACGTACGCTATCATGCATAAAAGTAGAACCGTAGGTAGCTATAACGTCTGCTTCCACACTGCTGGCTTTGGTAAAATTGGCGTTTTTAGCATTCTTCGTTTCTACAGTATACTGTGCGCTCTGAAGGCCTGAAGATATATCATTATGCAATGCGCTGGTATCTGGAATAATGTACCATTCTACAATCGGGGTTTTGTCATAACCTGATACTTTTCTCACCCCCACATCTTCACTTCTATTTGAGCAAAACACAAGCCCCTTTCCATAAAAGAATGGACTGAAATCTGATTGCCAGGAATTAACTCCGTGCAGGTATCTCACGGAATATTTAGTAGAATCCTTATAAAATTCGTTCATAGACGCATAAGCTCGTGCAAACTTCCGCCCCCGGGTGTCCTCAGGAACAAGATCTGAGTATTTAGAATACCATTCCTTCGCACTTTCATAATCTCCAGATTCTGCTAACATGGAAGCATAGTACCAAACATTACCTGGTTCAGGATTTTCCACATTAGCCAATTTTGCATACAGACTTAATGCTTTAGCAGAATTATTTGTAGCACGATAGCATTCTGCTAATTTCAACAACGATTCTTGATCATCCGGATGACTTTTAATTATATCTTCATACAAAGAGGCTGCCTCGGCATATCCTTTCTGCTCGAACTTTCTATTAGCTATTTTCTTAGCCACCGATTGTGCCCAAACAGTTTCGAAGGCCAACATGGCTAGTATCACTGTACATGTTATTCTAATTGAATTTTTCATTTTACCTCCTTTTTAATCTTCATTAAAAATACCTCGGCGATACCAAGTCCTTTTTAGAATACCCAAACTCGTAGCGTAACATAAATTCATTAGTACTCTGCTGCCCCAGCTCTGATAAAGTAAGATCATATGAGTAACCAATTCTTAGCTGTGGAAGCACCTGTAACTCTAGCATTCCTACTACCGCCTCACTAGATCTATACGAAACTCCTACCGCCGCCAGATTCAATAACCATACGTTTAAACTTACATCGTAATGTAAAGGGGCACCATTAACCGCTCTCATCAAGAAGGAAGGCTTCAGGTCAATATCAGGACTTACATCAAACACATAACCGGATGTAAGAAACCAGTGATTATTCTGTTCATAGAGGTTTTTATTACCCTCCGCAGCATTTACTTTACCTTGTCCGGCTAAATGTGGCACTGAAAATCCTATATAAAATCGATCTGTGTTATATAAAGCACCCGCTCCAAAGTTGAATCTAAACTCATTTTGGTTAGCCATAAAAGCAGGGTCATTGTAATCATAAAGGGCCAGCTGACTGTAATTAGCTTTAAATTTTAAAAGGCCGGCCTGTAGTCCCAGGCTTAATATTCCCTTATTGAAATAAACCTTGTAGGAGTACATTCCATAAAATCCGGTATTGTTAATCACCTCCACATTATCATTAAATATCTGCACGCCCAGACCTACTCTCTTATTTCTCAGCTCCATATCTGCCGTGAATAATTGGGTGCTGGGACCGCCCTCAATCTTCCTCCACTGCGAGCGGTATAGACAAGTAGCACTCAGCACCTCTCTATTACCAGCATAAGCCGGATTTATGGTGAGCATATTAAACATATACTGTGAATATATTGGGTCCTGCTGGGCATTAACGGCGGTGCCACTCATGATGAGTAACCATGTCAGCAGTAAGATATGTCTGTAGAGTTTTAACATAATTTCATCGGTTAATAACTAAAAAGCTCTTTAGAGTTTGACCGTTGCTAATCTTAATAGAGTAGTAATACACTCCGTTAGGCAAAGTATTCCCAATCAGCGTACCCTGGTTGGTCTCCCCCTTCCCAATCGTTATTGTAGGTCTCACTGTGATAAACCACATCTCCCCATCTATTGAATATATCCAACTGTGCCGTGAGTCCGCATGCCAATTGAATGACAAAAGCATCTTGAATACCATCACCATTGGGCGAAAATCCATCGGGAATGAATTGCTCTGGAGGATTGATCGTAATTACCGTTACATCTCTCTCGGCAGGTACTCCATTAAACTCCTCATCAGGATCTATATGAAATGACACGGCAGTAACCGGGTCACCTAAATAGCTGGCCGAACCTCTCACCACATTTAAGAAATCTCCAAATGAGCCTGATGGCGCTACCTGAATGGTATAAGAGATCCTAAAGCTTTCGCCACTCTCCAGGTCAATCACCTTATCTAAAAGCTCTATATCTATGGCGCCATCAAAGTCAGGATTAACAGCAACATCATCTGATTCTAAAGAGGTGATAGTGAACTCTATTGGTGAAGGGAATATGCTTCTCAGGTCCGTGGTAAGCTGCAGGTGCTCCAATACGTCGATACCAAAATTCTTCACAACTACTACCATTTCCAACTCTAGCTCACATGTGGAGAGCCATTCTGAAGATTCAATGTATGTACCGATACCAAGTATATTATTAGGTTCAATTCTTATTGGAGTGGGTTCATTTTCGTCTGGCCTTTCATCTCCGTCAGGATCAGGATCAAGACCATCTTGCGATAGATCTGAGGTCTTCTCGGTACTAATGCTACCTGTGGCTGCTACTGATGATTGATGTAGATAAAGGCCATAAGCACCTTTTGCATCTAACCTCACCGTAAAACTGATCTCCTGACTTTCATCTATATCCAGGGTGCCAGCACTAATGAGCACCTTATTGGTAACTCCGTCATAACTTGGATTAATGGATAGATTATCAGAAGATGATGTTGGAGCACTTTCTATAGCTATAGTCATAGGATCGGGTAAAGCATTTCGCAGGTCAGATATTACTTCAAGATCCTGCAGTGACTCATTGCCATAGTTCTGAACTGTAATAGTGAAATCTATCAGATATGTACCATCCGTTTGATATTCAGGCGTTGCAGCATTATTGGCTATTCCTATGTTAGGAAGCACTTTTAATAGTATTGGTGTTGGGGTACTTTCATTTTCATCATTCGGATTTCCATTACCATTAGGATCAGGATTTATCCCGTTTACTGACACATCACTGTAGCTCACTGTTCTATCCGCATTGTAGGCAAATGCTATGGCGGAATTTAGAAATGGCCCTACCTTATTGCCATTATCAATATCAATGGTCAGAGTAATCAAATCCGCAGCCCCCAGCGCAAGAGTACTTACCAGGGGATCTAACAGGTTGATATCATCATCTCCATTGTAATTTGGATTCACTACCAAAGTTCCCTCTGATTTCAGATCAGTTACACTGTAATGAACATCAGGTGGAAATGTAAAGGACGCTAAGGCATCGAAAACCGAAACATTATGAAGTGAAGTATTACCCAGATTTTTCACATTAATAAGGTAAGTCACTGAAAAATGGCCGTTTTCCATTGGCTGCGGTGCTCCAGCAGCCTTTGCCACACCTATTACTGGTGAAAGGCTTAAGTAAGTAGTTGTTCCTCCATCTTCACCAGGATCACCAGGATATCCATTGCCATTCGGATCAGGATCACTGCCGGGAGCTGAGGTATCAGTGGTACTTCCTGTGCCACCAGCACCATTTCCACTAGCTATGGCTGAATTTACAAAAGGTCCTACTGCTCCATTTGGAAATACTATAAGACTCAGACTTATGGTTTCCTTATCTCCTATACCTAAAGTGCTGTTATTCTCTAACAGATCAATATCACTGTGTCCATTGTAGGTATTGCTCACTATTAATGATCCTGTAGCTGAGATTGAACTTACTTCAAAAGAAACAGGTGCCGGATAAGTAAGCTCCAGATTATCCTGAACCTGAACGTTTTGCAGATTGACGTTACCCAAATTCTCTACTGTAATTGTGTAGTTCACCAAATAACTACCATCATCCAGAAACTGGGGTGCTGCTGAGCTCTTGGCGGCTCCAATTTGAGGCACAGCATTTAGGTTAATTATGGTAGGATCATTCTCACCTACTTCTGTAGGATCTCCGTTGTTATTGGCATCTGGCTCATTACCATCATCTGAAATGTCAGTAAACGTATTTCCTTTACTGTCTTCAGCCTCAATGGTAGCTGAATTACTAAAGCTGGTATCGCCACCATTAGCATTTACAAGTAGTGTTAATACCACCGTTCTCTGCTGACCAACGTCTATTTTACTACTGCTACTCAACAAATTAACATCTGAAGAACCATCATAAGCAGGATTAGCTACTAACTGACCCGTAGTTACCAAAGAGGTAATCTGGAAAGTAGCCGGAGATGGAAATGTTTGCGAGAGGTCATCATTGAGTTTCAGCTTATCTATAAGAACATCACCCATATTCTCCACCACAAAAGTAATTGTGACCCGATAATTACCTGAGCTTTGCGACTGTGGAGTACTGACAGACTTGGCCAAACCCACGGTGATATTATCAATATGTGGAGCATCTATAACCAATGTTACATTGCTGATAGTTACTCCACCAAACTCATCAGTGGTGGTAATAGTAACAGGATATGTCCCCTCCACTACCTGCGAAGGATCATCTACCACTATGGTACCGTCACTTTCAATAATTACTCCGCTAGGAAGGCTACCAGTAGTTACCACTGCGCTTACAATATCGCCATCAGGATCCGAGGCTTCTGCTAGCACATCATCACTCTCATACTCATTAGCAGGCTTTGAGGGAAAAACCGTATACTCTGATTCATTATCAGGATCTGAGAAGGGATTGAACACAATGGTAATACTACTGGTAGTTTCGCCCCCTAATATATCTTGAGTTGTTATTTGAAGGCTATAGGTTCCAGCCGCTAAAAGGCCGGTGTTGTTAACTGTAATTTCTCCATTTGAAGCCAAAATAGTCCCCGGAGGCAGCACACCAGAAGTTACTGTAGCAGATACTATGGCTCCGTTAGCATCAGTAACCGTAGCGATGGATTCACCCGCGGTATAGTTGTTAACTGGTTTGGCAGTGGCCACCGTATAAATGGCCTCTATATCGTTCGGGTTAATTTTGAGAACCAGATTACTGAGAGTGGTTCCATTCTTATCATCAGTGGTTCTTATATCTACATTATAAACACCACTCACCAACAAAGAGGCATTAGTAACCTGAATGGTACCATCCGCCAATAAGGTGGTACCCGGTGGCAAAGTGCCAGACACAATGGTTGCAGAAACTATAGGCCCGTCAGCATCTGTCACGGTAGCCAGAATATCTGAATTGCTATAATCATTTCTGGGCTTGAAAGGATTGACAACATAAACCGCCTCTGCATCAGCAGGATTGATATTAATATTTAATTCCGTGGTAGTTTCCCCTCCAAATTCATCAACTGTAGTCACCTCGAAAGTATAGCTACCCGGCACCAAAAGGCCCGGATTGGAGACAGATACTGTTCCATCAGGAGCCAGCACTAATCCGGGAGGCAATGAACCGTCAGTAACAGTAGCGGAAACTATATCACCATTGGCATCAGTGGCACTGGCTAACACTTCGGCCGCCACATAGTCATTTACCGGCTTAGCATCTTCTACCACATATACTGCTTCAATATCTGCCGGATTAATCTCTATGGTGATATTGCTCACTGTAGTACCATTTTTCTCATCTACAGTAGTAATGCCCAGAGCATAAGATCCAGGAACTAAGCTACCTGAGTTAGATGCTGTTATTGTACCATCCGAAGCAATACTTAAACCTGCTGGCAATGAGCCTGAGGTAACGGTAGCAGAAACAATTGCTCCGTCGGCATCAGTGACCGTAGCCACCACATCAGAATTAGCATAATCGTTTACCGGTTTCGCATCCATAACCACATAAACAGCCTCATTATCAGGAGATCCGATGATAATCGTAACATCTGTAGATGTTTGCCCACCATTCTCATCCGTGGTAGTTACCTCGAAAGTATAGCTGCCATCTACCAGATTATCAGCATCATCTACGGTAATGGTGCCATCTGTGGCCAAATCAACACCGAGAGGCAAAGTACCCCCTGTTACCACGGCATCTACAATATCTCCATTAGCATCTGTAACAGTGGCCAATACATCATTATCAGCATATTCATCCACAGGTTTTGGATCTTCTACCACATAAACCGCCTCCACGTCTGCCGGATTAATGGTTATGGTAAGTTCACTGCTGGTTTCGCCTCCGTTTTCATCTACCGTGGTTACTTCAAATGTATAATCTCCTGGAGATAAGTTACCAGCATTTGAAACAGTAACCGTTCCATCAGCAGCCAGCGATGTACCCGGAGGCAAAGAGCCATTAGTTACCGTGGCCGAAACGATGTCTCCATTGGCATCTGTAGCACTAGCCAGTACATCTGAGTTTGCATAGTCATTCACTGGCTTGGGGTCCGCAATAGTGTATACAGCCTCTATATCCGCAGGATTGATGATTAACGTAAGTTCAGTGGCTGTTTCACCTCCATTTTCATCAATAGTGGTCACTTCAAAAGTGTAGCTTCCGGCCACCAAAGCATTAGCATCAGAAACGGAAATGGTACCATCCGAAGCTAAAGTTAGTCCCGGAGGAAGGCTTCCATTAGTAACAGAAGCCGCCACAATATCCCCGTTGGCATCTGTAGCTGTGGCCAAAATATCTGAATTAGCATAGTCATTTACAGGCTTTGCAGGCTCAACAACGTATACTGCTTCTATATCGGCAGAATTAATAATAATGGTCAATTCTGTTACGGTCTGGCCTCCGTTTTCATCTGTGGTAGTGACCTGAAAGGTAGTGCTTCCCACCACCAGAGCATTGGCATTACTCACTGAAATAGTGCCATCTGAAAGCATGGTAGTTCCTGGCGGCAAACTACCACTACTTACACTGGCTGATATGATATCTCCATTGGCATCTGTAGCTGATGCCAGCACATTCCCGTTAGTATAATCATTCACCGGCTTAGCTCGTGCTACTATATAAATGGCTTCAATATCTGTGGGATTAATAATGATGGTAAGCTCAGTAACTGTAGTTCCGGCGTGCTCATCTGTAGTAGTTACTTCGAAGGCGTAAGAACCGGCCACTAGTGACGAAGCGTCATTCACACGAATAGTTCCGTCACTTTCTAAAACGGTGCCTGGCGGTAAAGAGCCAGAAGTAACGGTGGCGGCTACAATATCACCGTCAGCATCAGTGGCTGTGGCAATTACCTCACTATCTACATAATCATTTACAGGTTTGAAGGGCTCAACACTGTATATTGCTTCCTGATCACCAAAGGTTTGAATATCGAAAATGCGAAGATCATGAGCCACCAGACCAAGAGAAACCAAATCTCCTGACCGGATGCGGATACGCTGCATGGTGGGATTATTGTTGAGGATATATAGTCTAAAACGGTTATCCGAAGCACTGAGCACATCTATCCGAAGGTCTAGCAGATTACCATCATCAAAAGACTCTAACAAGGCGCCAGAGTTATCATAGAAATTTATTTGAAGCCTTTGAAATACATCAGCAGCTAATAGTGATAAAACTGAACCGTCAAACTCCAGATCTATAGCTACAATATTATTATCCGCCACTGGGCTAGCAAAGCCATAGGTAACTTCTCCAAAACCAGCCACACCCAAAACTCCGAATAGAATAGAACCAAATGAATTTTCATCTGTATCCCAGGCTCTATCAGGATTGTTTACACCACATAACACACAAATTCCTCCGGTGTTAGTACTGATAGTGCTGTTGGGTCGGTTTTGAGCATAACTAAAATTAGCAGCTAACAGAATGATAACCAGCAGGTTAAAAATCCCAGAAATCTTGTTATGTAGAAAGAAAGCCATGCTATCAATTTTTTTAAAAAATGAGTTTTAGGTGCTTCGTTATATAGTAAATCTATCAATGAACCCATTACTTCTCAATCGAGAAAAGGGTGTATATTGGAACTAGTGGAAACTACGTAGCGTCAGAGAAAACTCGTAGTTTTTAAGAAGTACAGATTTACATATAGCAAAATCCAGGTGTGAATTCGGATTTGAAATTTACTTTCTTGCGTAAGCAGCCTGATGCCTATCAGGCCTATCATTTGTAAGGTGTTTCCGTTTCTGATTAGGTATTTCCATAGTTATCCAGCAACCCACTCCTAGCTTGGAAACCACATTGAGTTGACCATCCAGATTATCAAGAGCTTCCTTCACTATGAAGAGTCCTAAACCTGAGCCTGAGGATACTGGTGTAGCTTTATAAAACAGATTACAAACGCGCTTAATGTGTTTGTCATCTATCCCTATTCCGTTATCATATACCGTGATGATGACATTATCATTCTGCTCAGCCACGGTAATTTCTATGATAGACTTATCTTTGGTAGAATCTCTAAAGGCAATTGAATTTTTTATAAGCTGGTCAAGCACAATCTCAACTTTCTCCTCATCAGAATAAAAGTAGAAGCTCTCATCTACGTTTACCTCCCACTTAATATGCTGCGTTGTAGGGTCCTTTGAGTATTCACTAATTACCTTCCAGATCAGTTGACTCATGTCAATTCTTTCGTAGTTAGACTCGTAGTAATTGATTCTGGTTAAGTATGCAATATTCTTGATTACCGTGTCCAGTCCATGGGCTGTCTGTTCTATGAGATTAACATATTTTTCTACCACCTCATTTTTCACTTCGCCTTTAATCAAATTTACTAAGCCCATGATTGAAGTCAATGGTGACCTTAAATCATGCGAGGTACTGTATAAAAATTGCTCTAATTGAAAACTAACACGCTTTAACTGTGTATTGGTAGCTTTCAGATACTTTTCATATTCTGTATACTGTGTTAAATCCAGCACTACCCAGTTATAGATGTATTCGCCTTGTCGATTTCTATGGATACTGATATTGGCCAGTCCACGCATTAAACCTCCACTATGTTTCCTGAGCCACACTTGTTCTGTAAGTATATTTCCCTCTATAGACTCCAGCTCACCTTTTATGCGTTCAAAGTCGCCACTAAGAATATCTTTAATTCCATCTTTTCTCGCTGCCAATAAGGAGGGATAATTCAAACTTCTGGCAAAAAGGCGGTTAAAATAGATCAACTTCCCTTGTTCATCACAACGAAATATTAGTTCAAAAGTACTACTGGCTATCAGCTTGGAAAAGGCTAAAGATTCTTTCACCAAACTGTTTATAGGATGGCTTTCCGCCTTCTCTGTAACCCCGATAAAAACCTTGCCCTCATCATCTTTAAAGCAACTCAGGTTGAGTTTTATATAACCTCCGTTAATGATGATATTGAAGCTTCTGGACCTACCTTGATCC
Organism: Fulvivirga ligni; assembly: GCF_021389935.1. Lineage (NCBI taxonomy): Bacteria > Pseudomonadati > Bacteroidota > Cytophagia > Cytophagales > Fulvivirgaceae > Fulvivirga > Fulvivirga ligni. The sequence continues at coordinate 3,124,615 of NZ_CP089979.1, read as the reverse complement.
GAGGCAAAGAAAAACTCCTCTATTTTTTCTAAAGACTGATTTTGAAAAGGGTTGTGCAAAATTTCATCGATGGTTTCAATTTCCCCAAAAAGCTCGAAAAACTGTTCATTATAATCGATTACTTCTCTGTTTTCTTTAAGGATGACAACGCCAAATTTCTCGTTTTGAAGAATCGTTTGAAAGATCTCCTTTTCTTGCTTTCCCTGAAATTCATTACTATTTGGCAGAACATTCATAGACAATTTCCATTATATCTTATATAAAGGTAGACCTCTATCTATATTCCGACAATCGCAAATTGGTTGTATATTATTATGGGTGATGTTACTTAAAATTCTCTACGAGTATACTCTTACACTAACTTCAGGTCAGAGGCTTTATTAATAAGCTCCACTACATTCTTCACCCCTAACTTCCTCATAATGTTGGTCCTATGCGTTTCCACCGTTCTTATGCTTATAAAAAGCTTTTCAGCAATGGCATTACTAGTAAGCCCTTGTGCTATTAATGATAATATTTGATACTCTCTTTTGGTTATGTGAGGATGATCCACCGATGTGTTTTTCTGTGTTCTGAAATTTTTAAGGCGGTTCAGCACCACATCCTGAGCGTAATGACTGAAGTAACTTTTACCCTGTAGTACCAGCTCTATAGTATGCCTCAGTTCCATTCCACTTTCACTTTTTATGACATACCCCTTCACCCCCGCATCAAGACATCGGCCAATATATTCTTCATCATCGTGCATGGACAGGATTATTATTTTTGCAGTCGAATCGTATTTCAAAATCTCCTTCGTAGCCTCTATGCCATTGAGACCAGGCATAGAAATATCCATAATCACCACATCCGGACTCGCCTTCTTATACAACTCAACTACCTGTGAGCCTTTTTTTGCTTCGCCTTCCACCACTATGTTATTCATTTTTTTCAGCAGGGTCTTTATCCCTTCTCTGAATAAATCATGATCATCAGCAACTATCACTTTATATCTTTTCATTTCCTATCGTATTTGGGAATTTCAACTATAATCAATGTTCCTAATCCTGGGTTGGACTCAATAATGAGATAGCCATCCATAATATTGGCCCGCTCTCGCATATTTATTAGTCCGTGTCTGGTACTTTTGGCCGACGTATTATTATTATCTTCACTATTAAGCCCTATACCATTATCTTCTATGGCTAATCTAATTTTATCTTCATCTTCTATAAGTGATACAGAAATATGATTGGCCTCTGCGTGTTTCAGTGCGTTATTAATGGCTTCTTGTGCTATTCTGTAGAGATTGATTTTTCTACTATCATCGAGGTCTTCTGAAAGATAAGAATAGAAGGATATATCTATATCATAAATTCTTTTGAGCTGCTTCACTAAAGAATTTAAAGCCGTAGGCAGATCAAAATCCCTGAGTTTGGCAGGCATTAAGTTTTCTGACATGCGTCTAACCTCCTGGATAGCTTCATCCATTAACTCTGTAAGCTCTGGCTCTTTATCTTCAAGATTTACATATACCCTCATCTTCACCAGGTTAAGCATTTGCCCCAGCCCATCGTGCAACTCCTTAGAAATGCGATCTCTCTCGCTTTCCTGCCCCTCAATTACAGCTGAGATACGCCTTACCTCCATATCTCGTTCGAGCTTCCTCCTTTCAAACCGGTCTGATACATCTTTGAAGAAAATAGCTATGCCTGCAAAATCATCATTTGAATCTTGCATTTCGGTAAGGCTACCTTCTATAGGTATCTTTCTACCATCTTTAGATATCATCAGCAACTCTTCATTGAGAATGTCCGTGTGCTCCTGAATCATACATTGCAAGGGATTGATAGCTATATTTCGATCTAATGACTGTACTTTAAAAACATCATGAATAAGCTTTGATCTAGCGTTCTTCAGATTAAACCCGGTGAGACGTTCAGCACTATTATTCAGGAAGATGATCTTAAAATCTTTGCCCACCGTTATAGCAGCGTCATTTATAGATTTTACCGTAGAGAAATATAGTTGCTCTCGCTCTCGCAGATTCTCTCTGGCATGTTTAAGCTCTGTAAAATCAATAGAAACCCTGCCTACAGCATAGGTTTGGCCTCCGGAATTTTCAACTGGGAATTTTAAAGTCAGAAATGTACGTACCTGATCGTTAATTCTCATACTTTGATCAAACACCAACCTTCTTCCCTTAAGAACTTCCTTCTCTTGTTTGTTCAACCCCTTAGCATAATCATTCCCGTTTTCATTATGTCTAAAATCCTTACTAAAAGCTTTATTATAAAATATAAATCTTCCTTGGGGGTCTTTTACTGACACATGAAATGGCACCGTATCCAGCACGGTTCTTAAAATGCCTTTTGCACTAAGCATCTCTCCAATCATCATCTTTACATTGGAAACATTACTCTGTACAGACATGTAACCAATCAATTTCTTCTCAACCGTCTTTAAAGGCATTATGTCTAGTTCTACCCAGTAATCCTTACCACTCTTGGTATAATTGACAATATCTGCTTTGAAACGAACCTGTCTTTGTAAATTATTTCTTATGTAGTCTTGGGTATCCGGGTTCGTTAATGGTCCTTGCAAAAAATGTCCTGGTTTTTTCCCAAGAACCTCTGCAGATCTATATTCTGTTACCTTTTCAAAAGTTTTATTTACCCAGGTAATGTACCCAGCGGCATCTGTAAAAATTATTAAATTAGTAGTATTGTCTGCTACCATTTTAAGCAAGGAGTGTTCCTCATGGATACGTTCATCTTCAACTATCATATGCAATTAATTGATGCTTAATCGATTAACTAGTACAAGCAACCATTCTAAGTATAATACAGTAAGTGTCCACCCCTTTCACTTAAGTATATCTTTATATAAATTATAAAATTTTATTGGTAAAATCCACTCATGTGACAATTCATATAAAAAATACACCTTCACATTTCACCTTAATGAAATAGAAGCATATATGAGAAAAAATCATTAACTTCATGCATTAATTATACTTAACCTATATCAATGAAATTTCACCATATATTTATACTCGGCTGGTCTGTGATCGCATTGAGTCTATTGGTATTGATCGGTTGGGTTTTCAATATAGGTGCATTAACTAGTATTAGTGAGGCCTATCCTAGAACCGTGCCTATGACGGCATTGCTCATTTCATTTTTGGGCATATCCCTAACTTTGAAGGAAAGGAAGTATATTCCCATTTGCTGTGTTATAGTTTTACTTTTCACCATTTGGATTTCCCTGGAGTATGTTTATGATAAGATTCCCGCACTAGAAAATCTTATTTTTGGGCCTCTTAACAAAAAGCATTTAGCATTATATCCTGGGCGCCCCTCTCCTCGTACTTTGGCAGCATTATCATTAGCAGCCATTGCACTCGTACTATCTTCTTTTAGTAATAAGAAGCTCAATACAATCTCTATAATCTTAAGTATTGCAGGATTATGTATTCCATGGATTGCCCTTTATGGCTACCTTGGAATAATTATACCCTTTTACTCTTTTGCCCCCTCATCAGGCATTGGTATGTCTCCTATTACCATGGCTGCCTTTCTAATGATTTTTTTAGCCATTATCGATAGCACCTCTACCATGGGGGTCATTTCTATTTTAAGAACTCAATCTCTAGGTGGAAAAATCCTGAGAATATTACTCCCGTTCACCATTTTACTTCCTTTGGCTTTTAGCGGCTTTATAGGGATTCATCTTCATGACAACACTCCCAATATAGCTCTGAAGGTCATTTCCTCATTCGCCCTTCTTAGCGCGCTGACTACGGTGGTTGTAACCTACACTGTAAAGGTTATCCGCATACAGGAGATTAAGAACGAAGGTCTCATCAAGGCTCTAACTGATTCAGAGAAAAAGTATCATCAGCTGGTAAATCAGATAGAAGACTACGCCATCATACGTCTCGATCTGAATGGAAAAATAGATGTATGGAATAAAGGTGCTGAAGCCATCACAGGCTATCAGGAAAAAGAGATTGTAGGAAAATCATTTTCGATATTTTATCCAGAAGATAACAAAACCAAACCTCAAATATTACTCACCGAAGCGCTAGCAGAAGGCCGGTCGTCTGATGATGGCTGGCGGATCAAGAAGAATGGCGAAAAATATTGGGTTCATACGACAATAGTTCCTCTATACGATGCCGATGAAATTCTTACAGGTTTTGTGAAAGTGACTCAAGATCTGACTGAGAAAAAGGCTACAGAAGAAAAACTGGCAACTTCAGAAAAAAGATTTCGCAAACTATTAAATTCTACGCCAGACGCTATGATCATTTCTAATGCAGATGGTATAATAACCTATGCGAATAATATGTCTGAAAATACTTTTGGCTATAACAAAGAGGAACTGATCAACTCGCCTGTGGAAATGCTACTGCCTAAACCGCTAAGATATAATCATCAGCAGCATCTGAAAAAGTACATAAAAGACCCTCAAATAAGAAATATGGGCAATGGATTGCCTCTTAAAGGTGTTAGGAAAAATCAGGTCGAGTTTCCAGTAGAAGTTTCATTGGCGCCCATTGAAGATACCGATCAAACAGAAGTAGTAGCAGCTATAAGAGATATTACAGAGCGATTAAAAAGAGAGGAGGAAAATCGCGAATACCTCAGAAATTTAGAACTGTCTCAAGTTATCGGAAAAATGGGGTATTATGAAACCGATTTAGAAAAGGACATCATGTATCTCTCTGAAAATTACATGAGGCTGTTTGGCATCTCGAAAAAAGAGATGCCAGTTTCAGAATTGGTTCAATATGTTCACAATGATGATGTTTCTAAACTAATAAGAAAGTTTGAACAAGCGCAAAGAAAGGACGTTTCCTTCACTGCAGAATACCGTGTCTATAATCCAATAAGCAAAAAAGTTTTATACATAAAAAACAGTTGTTATTTCCAGTTTAAAAACAACAGAGCCATAAAGGCTATTGGCTTAAAGCAAGATGTTTCTCAGGAAAAACATAATGAGAAGAAGATAAACAAACTGAATGATGATCTACTAAAATCCAACAAAGAACTGGAAGCTTTTAGCTATTCAGTATCACATGATTTACGGGCACCATTAAGAGCCATAACCGGATTTAGTAATAAATTATTAAGGAAAGAGGGTCATCAGTTGAATGATGAAGGTAAAAGACTTCTTGATATCATCATCAAGAACACTACACAGATGGACAACCTTATCAATGATATTTTGGCCTTTTCGCGAATTACTAGAGAAAATATTGCGTTATCCAAAATAAACATGCATCAGCTGTTTTCTCATATTTATAATGAGCTGAAGCAGATTCAAAAACCAACCCGAAACATTGAAATATTCATAGATCCATTACCTGAGATCATAGGTGATGAGGTAATGTTAAGACAAGTAATAAGTAATCTAATCTCTAATGCCTTAAAATACACCAAGACAAGAGAATACAGCATTATAGAAGTAGGTTATAATAGCATTGAGGCAAAAAATGCCTTCTATGTCAAGGATAATGGCGTAGGCTTCGACATGAGACATAAAGATAAGCTGTTTGGAGTATTCCAAAGATTACATAGTGACAGCCAATTTGAGGGTACAGGCGTAGGCCTAGCCATTGCTCAGCTTATAATAAATAAACATGACGGGAGGATTTGGGGCATAGGTGAGCCTGGCAAAGGTGCCACCTTTTATTTCACCATTAACACTTAAACCGTGAGAGAACAAGAATACAATGAAATAATCCTTATTGAAGACAACCCCACAGATATGGAGCTGACTATTGATTCGTTATTAGAGATCAACAAGGTTCAGGGTCCAATTCATGTGCTGGAAGATGGCCAACAAGCCCTGGACTACTTCTTCAATCAACCTGAGAACAACAGACCAAATCCTAAATTTATTGTCTTAGACCTCAAGCTTCCAAAAGTAAATGGTCTTGAAGTACTAAGAGAACTGAAAAAATCAGAGAAATATAAAGATGTACCAGTAATAATACTCACTTCATCTAACGAAAACTCTGATATAGTAGACGCTTATAGATTTGGCGCCAATAGTTATGTAGTAAAACCTGTGAACTTCATGCAATTCACAGAAACAATAAGCAAAATGGCCTTATACTGGCTACTACTGAATAAACCTGTAAAAAACTAATTATGAAAGTAAATGCTTTTGATGAGTACAAGAATTTGAGGGTGCTAGTGTTAGAAGACTCTCCAGAAGATGCAGAATTAATTCTCGATGAATTAGATAGAGTAGGTATGCACATAGAAGCTGAAATCACGGACAATCGACCCAGCTTTACAGATAAACTCATACATTTTAGCCCTGATATAGTCCTGGCAGATTACAGTTTACCTGAAATTAACGGAATTGAAGCCCTTGCTATTGTAAAAGAGGAATATCCTGACATCCCCTTTGTATTCGTAACCGGAACCATAGGTGAAGAAATAGCCGCTGAAACCATTCTTAATGGCGCCTCAGGTCTAGTATTAAAATCTAATTTAAACAAGCTTCCTGCCGTGGTACAAAGCATACTAGATGAGAGGGGAAAATGGTATAGCAAACGCCTGGAATGGGTAAGCAGAAGAATTCACAAAAGGATACAGAAAAACATTGAAGCCCTGGATCGAATTCAGGACTTTTTAAAAGTTCATGAAACCACACCTCTGGAAATTTCCGATGATTTAACTACCACACTAAATGATCTCCGAGATCTTCATGAAGATTTCATCTCGGAAGACGACGACAATGCTTAATCTTAAAATCGATTGACCATGAAAGAAAAAGCCCCAAAACAAACAAAAACTGAGGATAAAAAAATAGAAAAAACCGTTGAACCTAATGAAGCTAAAGTTGCCATTAATGAGGATCATTTAGATGTAGCAGACGATAATGATACAAAAGCTGATGATGGAACAGAAAACGGTCAAAAATTACCTACAAAGAAATCAAAAAGAAGCAGCAGCAACACAGAAAAGCTAAATGTAGTATGTATAGGAGCCTCCGCTGGAGGATTAGAGGCCATCAATGCTTTTTTTGATAAAGTTCCTGATAACCCCGGTTTAAGTTTTGTTTTGGTACAACATCTTAGTCCAGACTATAAATCAATGATGCCTGAGCTTCTGGCCAAGCATACCAAATTGAAAATTTCCAAGGTGGTGAATAATATGCAAGTAGAACAAAACTGCATATACACTTTACCTCCTGATAATAACATATTCATAAATAAAGGCAGGCTTTATCTTGAAGCCAGAGGCAACCCAAAATCATTAAACCTTCCTATTAACAACTTTCTAAAGTCTCTGGCAGAAGATCAAAAAGAACGAGCCATTGCAGTAGTACTTTCCGGGACCGGCAGTGATGGTACTTTAGGAATAGAATCTGTAAAGGAAAATGGCGGCATGGTAATGGCCCAAGACCCCAACAGTGCAGCTTTTGACAACATGCCTAAAAGTGCCATAGCCACTGGCCTGGTGGATTTTATTCTCCACCCCAGCAGAATGCCAGATGCCATTATTAAGTACGTAAAACATCCCTACATTAAGGAATTAAAACATCTTAGTGGTGATGATGGAGACAAAGGAGATATTTTACATCAGATATTAACCTTACTACATCAAAAAACAAGGTTAGACTTCAGATTGTACAAAAAAGCTACTGTAATACGCCGCATAGAGCGCCGTATGAGCATTAGAAATATACTCAATAAGGATTTATACCTGCGCTACCTGAAAGATGACCCTGATGAACTCGATCTACTTGGTAACGACATTCTGATAGGTGTTACAGGGTTTTTCAGAGACACCAAAGCCTTTGAATCTTTGGATAAACTGGTTTTATACCAGCTTGTAAAAGATGCCGTAGACAAAGACATCAGAATTTGGGTAGTAGGCTGCTCAACCGGACAGGAGGTTTACTCTCTTGCTATGCTTTTGAAAGAGCAGTTTAGGAAACAGCGAAAATCGCCAAGCGTAAAAATATTTGCCACAGATATTGATCAGCGAGCCATAGATAGAGCCAGCAAAGGGATATATGCAGAAACAGTGATAGAAGAAATACCCAAACCACTGTTACTCAAATACTTCACAAAAGTGAATGAAACATACCATGTAAAAAAAGAGCTCCGACAAATGGTGATCTTTGCCAGACATGATATTTCCAAAGATCCTCCATTTAATAACATTGATCTTGCTTGCTGCAGAAACCTACTAATCTACATTGAACCACCACTGCAAGAGAAAATTTTAACCTATATCCATTTCTCTCTCAATGCCAACAGCTACTTATTCCTGGGCAGTAGCGAAACTCCCGGAATGTTATCAAACGCTTTTGAAGAGGTTAACAAAAAGTATAAAATCTATAAAAACTGTATGACCACAAGGATTATAGATGTCCATCGTCTTAATCCTTTTGAGAAGAGTAAAAAACCAACTCTTGAGCCTATAAAGAAAACCTCTCCCAGATTACTGAATGAAACCAAAATAGTATCAAACTTTAAAGACGCTCTTTTGGAAGACATGATTCCTGCCACAGTTTTTATAAACGAGAGTATGGATGTCGTTCACGTGGCCGGAGATGTAGACAAATACATAAAACTACCTCGTAAACAACTTACACTGAATGTATTAAAAATGGTAGACGAGCAGATCTATGTGAGTCTTAGCAATGCCATCTCAAAAGTAAAATCACATAAGAAAAAATTCATCTCACCATTAGTTGAGTACAACTATAATGATGAAAAGAAATACATTAAAATTGTATCCAAACCTTATACCGAACCAAATTCTAAAAACTCATATATCATAGTCAGCTTTAATGAGTTAGAGCACACCACTACCATTTCCACCAGCAGTGATTCAAAAAGTGTAAAATCCGACCAGTCAAAGGAAAAGGACGCTCACATTAGAAGACTTGAGGAAGAACTAAAAGAAACCAAAGAATATTTGCAATCCACCATTGAAGAACTGGAAACCTCTAACGAAGAACTTCAAGCCACCAATGAAGAATTAATGGCCGCCAATGAAGAGCTGCAAAGTAGTAATGAGGAGCTGCAAAGTGTTAATGAAGAGTTATATACGGTGAATAATGAGTTTGAAAATAAACTCATTGAGATGACAGAGCTCAATGATGACTTGAAAAACTTCCTGCAAAGTACACACATCGCCACCCTCTTCCTTGATAACGATCTGAATATTAAGAGATTCACTAATGCCATAACTAGCTTAATCAAATTAAACAGCAACGATATAGGCAGATACGTTGGTGATTTTAGCAATGAATTTAAAGATTTCAATTTATCTGAAATATCTCAATCAGTACTCAGAAACTTCACCGCTATAGAGAAAGAAGTGGTCACTAAAAAAGATGAAGTATTCTTGATGCAGGCATTACCCTATGTAACATCAAAGAAAGAAATCAAAGGCGTTGTATTCACATTTGTAGATGTTAACCAATTAAAGAAAATAGAGTCTCAACTCATGCTCAAAGCGGAAGAGCTGGAGCGCAGCAATATAGAACTTGAACAGTTTGCCTACCTGGCTTCACATGACTTAAAAGCACCCATTACCAATCTGGATTCTTTAATGAAAATCATTGAGGAAAATGATTTTATGAAGAAAGATGGTTATGATGTGTTTTCTAAACTAAAAAATGCAGTTCAGAGGATGCAAAAAACTATCTCTACACTTAATGAGGTAATTGCGGTTAAAAAAAATCTGGACTTGAAATCGGAAAAGGTAGAACTGAAAAAGCTACTAGATGATGTTCTTGAAGATGTAGAAGAAGAGATAAAAAGCAGCAAGGCCCATATTAACATTAACCTGGATCAATGCAGCACCGCCCTATTTCCTCCTGTTCATTTGCATAACATTTTGCAGAATCTGATTACCAATGCCATCAAATACAAAAAATTAGGGGTGAAACCCGAAATAGATATCATTAGTAGCAAGGAAGCTGGCTACTGTTGCATTAGTATTCAGGATAATGGTCGTGGTATTAATCTGGAAAACTATGGCAATAAACTCTTTGGGTTATTCCAAAGATTTCACCTCGATATTGAAGGCAAAGGAATAGGCCTTCACATCACCAAGTCAATCATTGAAAAATATGGAGGAAAAATTGAAGTCTCTAGTATAGAAGGTAAAGGAACGACATTCCAAATTTATTTAAAAGAGCGTTAATACTTACATGAAATCATACTTCTAACTAATAAAACAGCACTTTTCTTTCAAAAATACGTAGATTAAGGTATAGCATTATACAGTTATTTTTGCTTACTTAATATATGATACTAAAATCAAATGGAAAAAGCGTATGAAGGAGAAAAGCAACATTTTAATTATTGATGATGACGAAACGAGTAATTATGTTGCCAGTCAAGCACTTAAAGCTCGCTTCGGTGACGTTAGGGTAATGACTGTATCTAATGGCATGGAAGCAATAGAGTTTTTCAAGAAACATCCGAATGAATCACCCGACTATGTACTCTTAGACATCAACATGCCGCTGATGAATGGTTTTGAGTTTCTGAGCTGGTATGAAAGCAGTGTATACAAAGGAACCTCAAAGATCATGATGTTTACCACCTCTATCCGTAAAAAGGAAAAAGATAGAGCTGGAATGTTCGAAGATGTAGTGGCTTACATCGAAAAACCTCTCTCTAATAGAATAATAAATCAATATTTTACATTTGCCTAAATTCTACTTGAGAAGCTATTAGGTATTCAATTGTTTTTGATGACATCAGGACAGAACCATATTTATAGTAAAAGCTAAAGCTACTTACTGTAAATATGGCTGTAATCCTGATTCAAAACCAATTTATCAACTTTGTGCTAACGTATAATTCGTTAACACCAAACCGGTTTCTAAAACTTAGAAACCTTAACAAAACATTTGAAGAAATCATCTTCACAATGCTAATGCTTAATGGTTTGGAATGAAAGTTAACAATGTTAAAAAAGGTTATAAGATGTGAAAAAGCATAGAAATTTTAATGAACTACCATTTTTTGCATTGCATACGAGCCTACTTTTATCATATAAACTCCCTGGCTCAAAGTATCTTTAAAATCGATTGTATACTGGATCAGCTCATCTGAGTTAGAAACTAATGACCTACCTTCAACCAACTTCCCTGCTAAGGTAAATATTTGAATTTTAACTTCCTCACCCCTATTATTGGCAGGCATTTCTATAGTAAAGCTATCGCCATCATTAGGGTTTGGAAATACTCTTAGTTCATCAAAGGAATTAAGATTCTTCACTCTCACAGGCTTATAAATAGTTATTGTACCATCAAAATCTACCTGCTTAAGCCTATAGAAAGATTCTCCTGTAAAAGGTTTAGAATCGACAATACGATAGTTGTGTTCTTGCTCTGAGGTACCGTTTCCTTTCTCGATCCCAACCTCTACATAATTTTTAAAATCAATGGTTTTTTCAACTATAAACTTATCATTGTTAATCTCAGAGGCAGTTTTCCACTCGATGTTCACTCCTCCCCTTTCTAATTCAGCATTGAAGTATACAAGCTCAACCGGCAGCGGACTATTGCTATCCACTAATGTCCAGGGAGAAAAGTGAGTGACATTAGGCACCATAACAGAATACGGCGTAGGGTTACTCTGCCCACCTAAAGGCTGATCCCAATAGCCTCCAGAATCATTATATCGCTGTGCTTTTAGGCCTGACAAACTTCCAACTTCACCGGCTGTAGCTGTAAAAACAATGTCAGCTGTAGGAGTAGCTCCCGAACTAGCCACATCTATTTGCCAGAATCTGTCAGCCACATTGGAGCTATTATTCACCCCATCAGAACTATTAAGGTTGCTTACGCCATTCGGATAAGGATTATTATCAGAGCCCGTTCCATAAGTGGCCACAGATACTTGAGTATCGACTGCACCGGGTACGGAAATATTAAAACTGAAAGGGATATATTCGGAATCCGATTTTCCAAAAGGAAAAACAAAGTTACCAGTACCACTACCCACCACCCAGTTAAATGGACTGTAGGGAAATATAGTACTTTCACTCTTTATATAACCATTGGTTCTACTTAGTGCGGAATGACTGCCATTATTGAGGGTTATATCTCTTCCATTACTATTTAACTCTCCATTTTCAAGGCTCAAACTATTGCCAATAATCAGATTTGTAGTAGCACCATCGAGAAGTAATCTTCCTGAAGCTTTATTCACTACCAAATCATAGAAAGTCTCATTTCCCTTGGCCACAATTATGGTTTGGTCAGCGGTGCCATCAAATGTAATGCTACCCGATCTCTCTATGAATCTATCCAGAACTGAGCTTACTGTCCAGTTGCCTCCTAAATTAATTGAATAATTATTAGCTGAAACATCTAAATTGGTAGTACCATTAATATTAAAGTTGCCATTGATATCTAGAGGCGCTAGCAAGGTCTTGGTGCCTGTATTTTGTATGGTCAAATTCTCATATGATCCATTGGCTGGCGTAAATACAGATTGATCTGTACCGTTATAAGTGAAGGTATTTCCTGTAGCCGAAAGGTCAAACTGAGAAGGTGTAGAAGCACCTCCGTAAGACCAGGCAGCCCCATCTCCATTTATTAAGGACACTGCGCCTCCCATGTTAGAAAAATTACCTGTCTGACTTATCTCATCAAGATTATTCAACGCAAAGTCCTGATTATTAAGGTTAAGCGTGCTGAAATTAAAGGTACTTGCATTCGTTATAGAGTTACCTGAACCTGAAACATAGATGCCATTATTGATGGATTGAAGAAGCCCAGAATTATAAATGACTACATCTTCAGCATCCAACCTAAGTCTATTACTTATAGCAAGCTGAGTATTAATGTTAAAGTCTACATCACTAGATGAAGAACTAAAAATAAGCTCTCCCCCAATGGCTACACCAGCACTTGCGAAGAGAATATTATTAGATGATAAATTATTAAATGTGAAATTTCCATTAGTGGTTAATGTTCCTGTTCCCTCAATAGTCAAATCAGCCGCATCTACTGTGATGGTACCTACGCTTAGCGCACCATCTATTTCTACATGATAGCTGTAATCGGAGAAACGAAGAGATGAACCATTTTTACCATTTTTATTGAGTTCTGCACCAAATTCTATTTCCAGCACTCCACTTCGTACGATATTTAACTGGGCATTAGCGGTATAATTAATTCTACCCGTATTTTCAATAGTTACACCTGCACTGGTAGCGTTGGTATTTAGATTTACTATATCATTACCGCCTACAAAAACATGCGTATCCTCATCTGGTGTACAACCACAAGATACTCCAGAATGGCTTTCATAAGACCAGGTGTTACCATTATTCCAGTTACCAGAATTACGGGAATACAGATAGGTGATGGGGGAAACTGTAATTTTATCGAAACCAAAAGAGCGGGCAAAGTTGAATGGCCCTCCCACTCCGGTAGATTCATCATTCACTGCAATCATGATCTGCAAGGTGGAGCCCGAAACTATGGCACTAGCTGCCGAATTATACTGCAAATCGGTTTGGCCAACTTGTTCATCAAAAAGCACTGTATCCGAGCTATTAAGCACATAATAACTACGTATGTAATCGGTATTCGGATCTGTATAGTAGACACCTAAAAGCCCTATGCTAATCGCCACCTCTGAATAACTACTAATATCTATAACAGAAGATCGCCAGACTCCTTCCTCGCCATTGGTGTCATTGACATAGAAAACTTTACCCAATGCACCTCCGAAATTTTTTATGTAAAAGTAATCATATGAGGAAGGTTCTGTTAGCACACCCCACCCAGTTTCATCATTAAACTCTTGATTATAAATAATTTGAGCATTAGCCCACAAGGGAATACTCATGAGGATAATTAAAGCCAGCCGTTTCATAATTTGTTGGTTCAGATTAAGATTTAAATAATTAGAATCCTTTACATCCACTATAGAAATACGTATTCTAAAGAATTCAACACAATATATACCCAAAATTACATTTATTAAAGAATAATAAATATTTATAAACTTACATGAGCCATTATTTAACAGTTATTTCATCGGTGATATACTACCATTCATCGCCACATACTGCAATTAGACTGTGATTCTTACATCAACCTCAAAAAACAGTTATTAAGGGAGTGTCCAATTTGGCGTAGATCGTATTAACTTGAAAGAAACCTTTTTTATATGTGCAGATTAAAACGTGGGGTAGTCTTACCTGTTCTATTCATTTTTAGCATTTCATTCACTTATGGCCAATCTGTGAACAAGAATTGGAAGAGTGATTTACAAAAAGACTTTTCATCATTCCAAACTTGTGAATCAGCAAGTGAGGATTGTCATCAGTATATGGGGAAATCACTCAATACGGTTTATCAACTGAATGATTTTTATGATAACGCCGCCAAAGAGTATATGGGTGTGGGAGAAATTAATGATTTATTAGCATCTGACAAATCATGGACTAACCTGGGGCCTGCCTACAGCCAGGATGTGCTGAGCAAGGCACAGCAGCATGCTAACAGCAATAAGGCCGTTGTAGCGGTGTATGTAAATCAAGAGGGTGTAGGCCACGTAGTAATGATACTGCCAGGCACATTACAACCTTCAGGATCATGGGGATTAAAAGTTCCTAATTCAGCGTCATTCTTTGCTAAACAACCATCAAGATCTTTTACCAATAAAGGATTATCATATGCTTTTAGTAAGAGTATACTAAAAGATGTGAAAATATATTCCAGAAATTATTAACGATACTTTTCTATCAGGGACTCCGTTTCGGATTTAGTATAACCTAAGCGGTTTCCCACCAAAAGGATCAGATTATACTCTGCTGTGGCAAAGTCACCATCTACCATGGCCAGTTTTATCATATCCTTCAGTTGCTTCTCTCTATCTTCCTTGTTCTGAGGGATGAGGTAGATGTACTCATCGGCCTTCTTCAACATAATATTCAACCTATCCAACGGTATTCCCTGGTCATAAGCAATTTTTGATAACGTAATTCTTTCAATTTCCTGCACCTTCCCGTCTGCTGCTGCTAATGAAACTAAGTTTCTAAAATGTTGAAGTTGAATAGAGTCTAACATGTTAATTTTACAAGGTTTTTAATGCCAACAATTCAACAATAATAAGTTTTTTTTCAGAAAAACATAATGAGCCTCCGTTTTAATTACAGATCAGAACGGAAAAGATCAAAAAAAATGATAATTTATTAACCGGATGGTAGCATCAAATAATTAAACATTCTATTTTTGTTTTAAAAATTATTTGTAAGTATGAGATTGATGCAGCTCTCACGCAAGCTGGGGAAATCACAGCAGGAAATTGTAGACTTTCTATCTGATCAGGGAATCGAAGTAAAGTTGCACGGCAACACTAAAATTCCTGATGACTCCCTTCCCTCCATTTATCAGCATTTCGATTATCAGGATAGCCCTACCCCTGCTGAGTTGGAAATTGAAACAATAGAACCCGCAGTAGAAGATGTTCAACCTGAATCTGATACTACCGAAACAATAATGGCTACCGCCAATGTGATCGTAGAAGAGGAAGCAGAACAAGAAACTGTTGTGGAAGTAGAACTGGAAGTTTCAGAAAGCACCAGCATAGAAGCTGAAATCACGCCTCCTCCAGCACCGGAGCCTATCGAACATTTAGATCCAGACCAAATAGATGATCCTGAAGTAGAGGCAGAAAAGCCGAATGTAAAGATTATCAGGGCTAAAAAGGTAAAATTAGAAGGTATTAAAGTTCTCGGTAAAATAGAGTTGCCAGAACCTGTAGTCAGAGAGAAGACTGCCGAAGAAAAAGAAAAAAACGAAACATCCCGAGATCGTAAAAAACGACCTTATGATAATCGTAATGGAAACAGCAGAAGAGGAAAACGACCCGAAACTTACGAACAGAAGCAGAAAAAGTTAGCTAGAGAAGAGGCTCGAAAGAAAAAGCAAAAAGAGAGAAAAGAGAAAGCGAAGAAAAAGAAGCACTACGAAGAAAAACTTCAAGTTAACACCAATAATAGTGCAGGAAAAAAGAAAGCCAAAAAGAAAAAGCAGCTCGCAAAGAGTAAAAAGGAAGTTATAAAGCATAAAAATCCAATTAAAAGATTTTGGGCATGGCTGAATGGTGTATACGATTAAACTCGTTTTTCCACACCTTTCACAAAAACACCCCATCACTTCTTAATATATTGCTATAGAAATGCTTTAAATAGCATTCTGAAGTTTGTCATGTTATTTGCCTGCTTTAGTTTATGTTAAACTAAACCAACTAAACACATGAAGCTTCGCAATATTTTAATAACCGGAACCTTTTGCTTTTTAATGGTCAACCTTTCAATGGCTCAGACCTCCACTATTAATGAAAAGCAAAACAGCAGAATGAAAACCACTATCAATACCAGATACAATGGGGTTGATTTCAATAACATCAAATGGCAAAGTACCACTGATGGTTATTATGAAGGATCCTTTAATTATCAGGGAAGAGAGCTAACCACCCAGTTTGATGAAAATGGAAACTGGATGCAAACCTCAGAGCCCATGAATATGACCACTGTGCCAAC
The DNA here is from genome assembly GCF_021389935.1 of Fulvivirga ligni. NCBI lineage: Bacteria > Pseudomonadati > Bacteroidota > Cytophagia > Cytophagales > Fulvivirgaceae > Fulvivirga > Fulvivirga ligni. Next base: position 3,108,074 of record NZ_CP089979.1, on the reverse strand, counting down.
AAATTTAAAAAACAATTTAGGGGAGTACGAATCAAGCTCCATTTCAGGGATACATAAGATAGAGACCAATAATGAAACATATTATGATGTAAACGTAGATGGTCAAGATCCTATGAGATTCGACAAATCAGGAAATCTGATTAAGAATCCTTAAGATTTAATAGCATTAAATAAAGAACCCGAGGGCTTTTAGTCTTCGGGTTTTTATTTTCCAAAATATGAGGATAAATTGGCCGTTACTATTCATATTAATAGAATAAGTACACCATTTACATGAAGAAAGTCATTATTGCTCTCGTTCTGGTTATCGTAGCCGGCGCATTATTTTATTATCTATACTGGTCACCCGTTTACAGGCTTAAACCCATGAAGGTACTCCCTTCTAACGCTGCCTTTGTTCTTGCCAGTGATCAACCCATAAAAAGCTGGAAAGATATTAGTAACAGTCAGGTATGGAAGCATCTTAAGAAAAACCCTGAATTTGCCTTAATCACTGACTATGCGAACTATATGGATTCGCTGGTGCAGAGTAATGACTGGCTTGATTATGTGGGTAATAAAGAATTGCTTATTGCGGCGCTACCGGTACAAAACACCTATGATTACGCGTACATCATGGACCTCAGCCGGGTATCACGTCTTAAAAGTGTCCAGTTTTATTTAGAGAGTATTCTTGACGATGGCTATAAGGTGACTTATAGAAATTACAAAGGCACTGACATCACTGAAATTTATGATAGCTATTACAAGCAAACTATTCATTTATGCTTTTTAGAAAACCTGTTGGTGATGAGCATGGGTTCTACCCCCATCGAGCACATTGTAGATCAGTATGTTGCTCCTGAGCCGGAAGATCTTTATCTCAGCGAAGTGACTAATGAGCTGGGCTATGGCGGTATGATCAGGGCTTACATTAATTATAGCAGCTTTATGGATTACCTGGGTCAGTTTGCGCTGGATAATGCTGGCATAGATATGCTAAAACAGTCATTAAGGTACAGCGGCTTCAAAGGTGAAATAAAGAATGATGGCATTAACCTGAAAGGCTATACTAACATCAATGATACTGTAAATTCCTACTTAAAAGCTTTGTACACATCAGGCAACGGCTCTCATGATTTCCTGGAAATGGTACCCACACAATCGCCTTATTTCATTTCTTTAGGGTTTAAGAGCTTTCCTGAGTTCGTAGAGAACCTGGAGGGCGCCCTGAGCAGCAATCCGGAACAGAAAGAGAGTTACACCGAAAACAAAGATCTCACTGAGAAATTCTTAAAAATTGATTTGGATGAGACTTTCGTAAAGTGGGTGGATAATGAAATAGTAATGCTGCAAACGGAGCCTAGCAGCTCGTCTGGTTTCCAGGAATATGCATTATTAATCAAGGCTAAAGATGCAGGTGAAGCCACTGAAGGTCTGGACATTATACGAGAGCAAATCAAAAAAAGGACCCCTGTTAAAATCAGAAGTATTGATTACAAAGGTCATCCTATTCACTACATGGCTATGAAAGGCTTCTTTAAAGTCTTTCTAGGAAAGCTGTTCGATAAATTTGACAAACCATATTATAGCATAATAGATGATTGGGTGGTATTTTCAAATCACCCTCAAACCATTAAGAACATTATAGATGCCAAAGAGGAAGAACACACGTTGTATTACGATGATTTATTTAGAGATCATTATGATAGGATTAGTAATAAAAGTGCTGTTTATGCCTATGTAAATATGATAGAGATCTTTAACGATCTAAAACCTTTAATGGAAATACAGGAGTGGAAAAGCATGCAGAAGAATCAGGAGTACATTAAATGCTTTTCAAAATTAAGTTTACAACTTTCACCAGAAGAAGATAATATTTTTGAAACCACCTTCCAGGCTCAGTTTCAAAATCCAGCCGAATTAACCGCTGATGGAAAAGTAGTTAAACCCAGTCCACAACCCTATAAAGTCAAAATTCAAAGAATACCTGAGGAAGAACTCCCTTGGGATAAGAGGTATATGAAAGCACTTGAAGAGATTGATAAGATCGTAATCCCCAATCTTTCTGAGGATAAATATCAATCTCACTATGAAAATGGAAAATTACAGTATGACTTCAGCATTAAAAATGGCTGGAAACATGGCAAATTTGAAAGCTATTTCGAGAATGGTGAAACCCAGTTTAAAGGCCGATATAAAGATGATAAGAAAGACGGTACCTGGAGGGTTTATAATGAAGAGGGAGACATCATAGCCAAGCTCAGATATGATGAAGGAAAGTTAGAGGAAGAATAATAATTATATGAATATTAAGCAAAAAGAGCAGCCTGAATCGGGCTGCTCTTTTTTGTTTTAAAGCTTCTTTAGCAATACTTTCTTTTGAGTGAAGTTATAAGCTTCATCAAGAAATGCCACCATATTTCCCCACTGATCAGCTTTTTCGAAATTATGGTTATAATATTTCTTAGTATCGATGATCAACTTATTACCCTTTACTTCGGCCTTGCTGTAATATCCTCCAGCTTCATTGTTAACATCTACATTAAGGTCTTCAACACCTTCCACAGAATAGCCTTCAGGAATATCAAAAGTGATAGTATACTCAAATGACCTGGCGTATGGCATGTATATATCATAAAATCTACTTCTATCCTCGTCAGTGAGTTTAATCTGCATATCAATGAACTTACCGATATCAAAAAGATAATTTCTACCGGCTTTTTTCACGGCACCTTTTGCTTCTACGTTACAGGTGTATACAAAGTCCTGATCGCTTCCATATCTACCGGTTTTAAGTACTTCAAGGCTATCCACCGTAAGCAGCTCCATGTCATAATCATAGCCCATCGCAGTTTTTAAGGCCTCATTAAGCTCGGCTTCACGATCCTCCATATACTTCGACTTCTTTGCTTTTAATCGTTCTGCCTCTTTCTTCTTGGTATCATAAATATCTTTTATTTCAAAGCGCTTAGCTTCTTCCTTTTTATAAGTATAAAAGTCCATCAGTAAGTCCTGATAATAGGATTTATTTTCTCCTCTGACGGATCTTTTCAGCTGGAACTGAACTTTGTCTTCATCGAAGTCCATTATTTGTACATTGGTCTCAGATTTCGTCAAATTAGCACTAGATGGAGCTACAGGAACATTAAAAAAGCCAAAATCCGAGTATTCATCATTCATATCCCAAGTATATACCTTAGTTCCTTCCATCATAGGATTGATGTTGCCTAAACTTCTATTCACTCCAAATTCACTCACATAGAAGGGATTTTCAGTATTCACCTTAAGCATGAAGACCAACTCATTTTCTAATATTAAATCATCAATAGCGGAAATGCTTCTTGGAATGCCAATGAGCATTTCGTGTTTTATACCCGCTCTTTTATAATATCTGGACAACATGAAAATATGTTCTGTTAGGCTACCCTGCTTCGGAAAACGTAACCTATGAATGGTACGATCTTCTTCATAATTGATATACCTCAAGCCTCGTAAGACATAATAGGCTTCTCTAGCCAGTTTATCTTTATCCTTCTCATCTCTAAAATGCTCCTTCATATAACCCGCAAAGTCTCCTGTGAGGTACATACTATTGTAGAGGTACTTACATAGTTTAGAAACTTCCATTTCAGAAATCTCAGATTTTAAAACCCCTGGTTTACCCAAAAACATAGGACCCGAATCTGCTTTTGGGCCTGCATATATAACCTTGAATTTCACTGCTGGCAGCTGTCTGTATGGATAGAACCATCTCAAACCATCAACACTTTCCCTATTTCCATCCTCAAGTAGGTAATAGTTCTTGTCGTTTTCTTCGTCTTCAACAAACTCGAAAGATGGGGCTCCATTTAGCGTGCGTAGATTAATGAAACACCTTCTCATTACATCAAACGAGATCTTTTGCTTCATAATGGGATAACTATCATGTAGCTGAAATATCACTGGGTCAAAGCTGTAGTATTGAGAATAAGGGTTAAAATTCAAATCTTCTCCCATATAGTAATCAATAATGTCACCTACTTCCAGGTTAGGTATGGCCAACTTCAGGCTATTATAGCCTTTCTTATCCAGGTTAGCCTCCTCTTTCACCGCTTGTGACATAGGGATAATCATTTCAGTGCCATCAGCCTTAATCACCTTAAACCCTACATATATTTCAGATCTCTTACCTAATTCCGAACTACTTTCTGGTATAGTGAATTGAGAATACTCTTCTACTGCCTTTTTATCTAAAAGTTTGATTCTGTAATGACTATAATTATCATAACTTAAGTTAGACACCATAACAGATTTCTTGTAACTGAGTAAATTAAGCTTGGCGATAATCACAGCTGACTCATCCTTCCATTTGTCAGGAATATCAGTTACATAAAAAGATTCGTCTTTTCCATTCCACATAGATTCCCTTACCTCAGCTGATCGCTTTGGGTTATCATTTACTGCATAAAGGGAAGAAAGATTAGTGGTTAAAAAAAATGCTAGAAGTAATAATGATTTAAAAAATTTAGTTCTCACGTTTAAGAATTATTTGGTCATCATAAAATTTAGTTAGGTCTTTGATAGTCTCGTTCCATTGACCGAAACCATCTGTAGGCAGAATGGTCTTGAATAATTTGATTTCCTTTGTGTAAAGTATTCTACCCTGTTGCACCTCGTATTTTGCGGTAAATGAGTAATAATCATTTGCCATTTGAAATGGCTCTGGAAGGTACTCTACCTTGTACCCATCCGGTATGGACAACTTAGCGGTTGTCTTACTGAATTTTTTACTTCCAAAGGAATATGGCACCTTACGATCATCCTCTATCAAGGATCCTTTATAGTCGTCATTGAAATCTATATCCAAATACATTTCAGCACCGAAACTGCTTACTTGATTCGCCAGATTCATATCATAATTCACCAAGGTAGGACTCTTCCTATCTAATCCGGTATAGTCACTTATTGAGAAATAATCAGGCTCACTATCACCTGAGACTACTGCCTTCAAAAACTTATCTTTATCACTTTTATCAACGGTATTGATATAATTTAAAAGCACCTTTTTGTATTCGCCACGCACTTTTACAGAACCACTACCTTGTAGTTGATTTTCATTCACTGTATAATCCCAGCTGTTCTCAACCAGATAATCTTCAATAGGTTGCTCATCTACTTTTTCAATAATATAATTGTCACCATCCTCTATCAAAACCTGTTTTCCTTGTATGCGCTCAGCATTGAACCCCATAGGATTGTACTTTTCTGTTGAATCTAAAATGAATTTCTTTCCATTCAAAAAGACGGTACAAACCATATGATTATCAACAGCTAAGGTAGGAATATCATAGGTATAAGGAATTTTGTTAGTACCTATCCAGGTAAGCCTGGCATCATAACCGGCCAATTTGAGCATTTCCTTGGTAAGGTTGGCCATTCCTTTACAATCACCATACTTATTATAAAATACTTTACTGGCAGGGTCTGGCTGAAATCCTGCAAGACCATTCTCAAAGGCTATGTATTTAATATTATCCTGCACCCAATAATATATGGCCTTTATTTTCTCATCGTCAGTTTGCTTATCCTGAATTATTTCAGCCACCTTCTGTTTTAGCTCCGATGGTTTATTGTCAAGATTCAATGTGAGATGGTGATACCATTTATACAAATCATTGGTAGAAGCAAGCACTGGCACTTTAGAGCCATCTGATGCCTTAAAGCTCTTTGTTAAGATCAGGATATGAGGCAGATAATGTAAATGACCAGGATCATTTGAATTCTCTTTAATTGGTTCTAATTGATTGACTGTAAATATGTATTTATTTCCTACCGTCTTTTTGGTGATGTTGTACCCCTCAAAGTTCATCTCTTTAAGCTCTACATCCACCCCTACCGGGATTTCAAAAACAATCTCCTTTTTTAATACAGGAGTTTCTTCATGAAAGAAAACGTAAGTGAGGTATTTAGGATCCAGATAGGTAGTGGTGGCCTCAAAATCAACAATCTGACCTTGCTGCCCCATGTGCATTCGGAAGGCACAAATCTGAGCATCTGAGTAAAATATATCTCCTGACTGATAATGCCCACAGAATTTATTATGGTCATATGATCTGCCTTTTTCATTTAAAACCGCGCTGTGATTTAATTCAATTTTATCATTGTAAAAAATGCGCTTAATGAACTTTTCACCATCTTTCAAAGCAATAAGGCGCTCAAGCTCTTCATTTTTTACTCTGAGACTATTTTCTCTCTTATCCAGAAAAAAGGTGAAATTTTGAAATGATGTGATTGCTGCGACAGACGCATCTTCATAATCTACAGCAATATCTTTAGCCTGCTTTATTCTCTCAGGATCTATCTTCTGAGCTAAGCAAGCGGTAGAAGCAATAAAAAGAAGAAATATTGCTTTAATTCGGAAAGCCAAACAAGTGTAAAACACAATAAAAAGTTAAAAAAAGTAAGTTTAATTGAACCAGAACCTGAATTATATACAAGATAATTCAAATATGTGACCTGAAAAACTTTACTTATTTAAACTTTTAAAAAGCCGAACGTTGAGCTAAGTCTTACTAATCTCCAGCAAATAATCAAGCCATATTGGTAATTAAGCTGATTAAGATTAAGCACCAACGGGAGAGGAATAAGTACCTATAAATCCGGGGATTGGTTAGAATTCGTATTTGGTATAAACAAAAAAGATATGTTATCAACCAATATAGAAGCTCCGATTTTTCAACTCAAAGATATTTTTGGCCGCCAGATAGATCTTAATGACTACAGGAATAAAAAATTATTCATTGGTTTCTTTAGACATGCCGGCTGCCCATTTTGCAATCTTAGGGTGCATGCATTAACGAAGATTCATGAAGAATTAAAAGAAGCTGGCACTGAAATGATTTTCTTCTTTGAATCTCCTGAAAGAGTTTTATTGCGCAGTAGTTTTCACCAGGAAGTATCTCCTATTCCATTAATTGCAGATCCTGAAAAGATATGGTATAAGAGGTATGGATTGGAAGAATCTGGTTCACAATCTGCTATAAGCCACTTATCATCATTTGTCAAGACCGCCTGGGAAGCAAGAAAGGCGAACGTTCCTATACACATGATGGCAGCTGACGAGTCTATAAAAACTATGCCCGCCGAGTTTTTAATAGGTTATGATCTTAAAATAGAAAAGGTTCTCTATTCGAAAAGACTTAATGAAAGATTGGATATTGAAGAAGTGAAAAGTTTTGGATTACTAAATCCCGTTATTTCTTAATACTTCTGGATATTGACTCCGCTTCAATAAATATTCTTCTAATAATGGGGAATTCCTTCTTTATGGTGGTCTCTAAATCATCTACACTGTGCTCAATCTCTTCTGCTGAAAGGCCAGTTTTAAACTGAACGTTCACGGCCAGCAAAACTTCATGAGGCCCAAAGTGCATGGTAAGTGGCTCTTCCAAACTATCTACTGATGCATTCTCCTGAAATATTTTCTTCACACCATCAATCACTAGCGGACTGGCTCCCTCTCCCAAAAGAAGGCCCTTACTTTCTATAACTAAGAATATAGCCACAAGAGCAAGTATACCACCGATGGTTATTGAAGCAATACCATCCCACATCGGATTTTCGTAGGTGTGTCCTAAATAAACACCAGCAAAGGCCACAATTATACCTAACAACGCGGCTGAATCTTCTAGAATGATTACGAAGATTGAAGGGTCCTTACTGTTTTGTATTCGCCTCCAGAAGCTTAGCTTAGACTTCTTCTTTAAAAAGTTCTTCATGGCTATTACCCACGATGTACCTTCAAACAAAAAAGCGGCAGCCAGCACACCATAATTCCAGGTGGGGTCTGTCTGCTCTGTTGGCTGCCCCATATGATGTATACCTTCATATAGTGACATTCCTCCTCCTATGGCAAACAGCAATATTGCTACTATTAATGACCAAAAATAAAGTTCTTTCCCATACCCAAAGGGATGTTTCTTATCTGCTGGCTTCTGCGACTTACTCAGGCCTAACAGTATAAGCAATTGATTACCAGTATCTACCACTGAATGTATACCCTCAGATATCATAGCCGAACTACCAGTGAATCCTGCAGCTACAAATTTTGTTATGGCAATAAGTAAATTGGCTGCTAATGCGCCATAAATGGGTAACTTTGAAGAACCTGTATTCATAAATCGAATTTATATCCACTAACTCTAATGAATTTGATTTGTTTATTATTTCACAGTAAAATTTAAACGGATGGACTGTATTTCAAACAAAAGATGTTACGACACTGCGGAGCAGGCAGAAGATGCCTTGCTAAGATCACACATGCAGTATCAACACCATCAAGGTCCAGTGAATTTTTATAGATGTGACTACTGCCATGCTTACCATCTTACCTCTAAAGGTGATGTGCACAATAGCCTAAAGTCATCTGATAACAAAAGCAAAATAAAGTTAGGGCAAGAAGCCAGTTATTGGGAAGATAAATTCAAAAAATAAACTTTACTCGAGTTAATTTATACATATAAATACGCCCAATACATCAAAATAAGCTGAATTGGCAGTCTCAGCCATAAAAGCCATTGTGGAAGGTGAGCAAACTTATCAGACCTTAACATGTAGATGTGAACGGGCATAAAAGCTAGCAACATAAGTATAATTCCCCAGGCAGAAATAGAACGAGTCGCCTCAAAAAACAGGCCCGCACCAAGCACAATTTCAGCCACACCACTGAGATAAACCAACAGTTGTTTCGAAGGAAAATACGGAGGAATAATTCCTCTATACATTTTAGGTTTTATAAAATGCAGCACTCCTGCAATGCAGTATAAGGAAGCCATGAGATATAACATATATCAAAGCTAACAGATTATCTGATGAATGTCACACTCGCCATTCGCACGGAGTGAATATAAAACCTGAAAACGATTGATAATTACAATATTGACATTGATTTAACACTTTAAAACTCAATGAATTTGGAATACTGCTATTTATTTTAATAAATTTATAAAATCGACCAACCTCAACGTGAACCTATACTTATCTCATAGCAACCTTTCCAACGCTAAGGAGAATGATTCTCCTGAGTTACTTCTATGGCAGAAAGTAACTAGTGGAGATAGAAAGGCTTTCTCTGATATTTATAAGAAATATGTAAAAATCCTATATCAATATGGGATGAAGCTATCTCAGGATAAGCTTTTGGTGGAAGATAATATCCATGATCTATTTGTGGATTTATGGAACAAGAAAAATCACATTGAAATAACCTCCTCTCTCAGATTTTACCTCATATCCTCATTTAGAAGGCGTCTTTTTCGGGTCATTACCAATACCAGAAAGAAAATCCCTGAATCACTTCATAACTTTGAATTCCAGTGTGAAAGCAGAGAAGATGTGATCATAAATGAAAATGAAAACGCTGCTCTCAAGAAGCGGGTTCAAAACGCTTTAAAAAAACTCACCAAAAGACAGCGAGAAGTCATTTATCTGCGATTTTTCCAAGGACTTGAATACGAAGAAATAGCCTCTATCATGGAAATTTCTGTTGATTCTATTTATGTACTCACCTCCAAGTCGATCAAAAGTTTGAAGGAAATTTTACCTTATATTATTCTTTTAATTGGCCTTTTCTACTGCTTCAGCTAAGTTTTTGAAATTTATTTTAATTTTTTCTCCTCTTTTTGATAAGATCAAATAAGTCTCTGTCTCTATTATTAAAACTGCAATCGTTACCAACTATTGGTTATGAGTTACAAAGACTTTACTACAGAAGAATTTATACATGATGAGCGCTTCAGGAAATGGGTTTTAAACACTGATCCTGAAACGAATTTCTTTTGGGAAAAATGGCTTTTACAGAATCCGGAAAAATCCGAGACCATTAAAGAGGCCAAATTGATCCTTCAGAACATTCGCTTTTCTGAGGCGCCATTCACTACTGAACAAGAGAATCAGTTATGGAATAGAATTTCCAATGAAATTGATTCTACTAAACCTCAACAAAAAGTATTACCGCTACAAGAAGATGTGGCTACTAAGAAACGTCCTACTACTTTACTCAAGGTGGCGAGTGTCATCGTATTGCTCGTAATTTCAGGCTCTGCAATATATTTCAACTTAAATGATGAGCCAACACCTGCCTCCACCATTCAATTTATTACTAAGCAAAATCCAAAGGGTCAAAAATCAAAAGTTATCCTTCCAGATGGCACTGTGGTTAACCTCAACTCCGAAAGTTCAATCGCCTACAATAAAGATTTTGGTAAAACTTTCCGCGAAGTAGAGCTAGCAGGAGAGGCTTTCTTTGAAGTAGCTCATGATAAGTCACGCCCTTTTACAGTAAGGTCGGGTAAGATTAGTACTACCGCGCTGGGTACAGCCTTTAATGTAAGATCTTATGAAGATGTTCCCACTCAGGTTACATTGATCAATGGCAGTGTGGAAGTAGTAAACAACACTAATGCCAGCAAAATTTTACTTGAGCCCGGATTCCAGGTAGAACTGAAGAGTGACAATCACTTTGAGAAATCAAAATTTAATGAACCTGAGGCCATTCTATGGAAAGATGGAATACTGTATTTCAAGGATACTGATTTTAAGAAAGTTATACATACACTGGAGAGGTGGTATGATGTAGATATTCAGGTGGAAAATATGCCTGACAGAGAGCTGATATGCTCCGGGAGGTTCAAAAATGAGTATCTCAGCAATGTTTTACATAGCATCGGCTTCTCCTTAGACTTTACTTACACTATAGATAACAATGTAGTTAACATACACTTTAACCCTTAAAACTGGCTTAACATGATTACTTAAAACCCTCTTATAAACAAAAAACCGGGAGCAAGGCCCCCGGTGAACATAATTTTAAAGGCATTTTCCCAGGCCGCCACCTGTATAATGCCCCAGTATATATGTTTTACTCAACTATAAATATATGAAATATCAAATTTTACAGACCATTATAATGGTAACAAAATATTTTCTGTATAGCCTTTCCCTTATCTACCTCACGCTATCCTCCGTGTTAGCTGAGGGTACTACTGCTCAAGTAAAGAGCGTACAGGAGGTAAGTATAAAGCTAAACGTTACAGATGCTACTATAAAAGAAATATTTTCTGACATTGAAGGTCAGACCTATTATAGCTTTTTCTATTCTAAAGAAATTGACAATCACACCAAGGTGAAGCTCTCCACCTCTACGCAAAGTGTCGGAGATATTCTGCTTGAAATTGCCAAGCAAACCAATTTGGAGTTTAGGCAGGTCAATAAAAGCATAAGTGTAAAAAAAGGATTGAAGAAGGAGGCCGAAAAAGTGACTGTGAGCCTTCAACCTGAAAGAACTATTACCGGATCAGTAAAAGATGAAGCTGGTGAAGGACTTCCTGGAGCCACTATTATGCTGAAAGGCACATCCATTGGTGCGGTAACAGATGCCATGGGAGATTTTAGCATCAACGTGCCGGATGATGCAGAGACATTGGTCATATCCTATGTTGGATACTCCTCAAAGGAAGTGTCTATCGTTGGTAGGGCACGCATTGACATCACGCTTGAGGCCGACATCACAAGCCTGAATGAAGTAGTAATTGTAGGTTACGGATCACAGGAAAAGAGTGATATTTCTGGCTCAATCGTCTCTGTAAGCAGCGAAAGTTATGAAAACTTACCTGTTACAAATGTGGATAATGCACTTCAAGGTAGAACTCCTGGTTTAGAGCTTACCCAAACTACAGGAGATCCTGCTGCTGGCATGAAAATAAGAATAAGAGGTAACAACTCCATAAACTTCTCCAATGGCCCTCTCTATGTTTTGGATGGTGTGGTGATCGGAGATATCAATGTGCTTAACCCTAACGACATTGAATCTATGGAGATTCTTAAAGACGCCTCTGCCACAGCCATTTATGGATCTCGTGGTGCCAATGGTGTTATACTCATTACCACTAAAAAAGGGAAAGAAGATAGCTTCAACATCAATTTCAGAGGATTTTACAGTGTAACTAACCCCGGCCGTACAGTGGATTTGCTTTCTCCATCAGAATTTGCAGAGCAGGCTAACACCAAAAACCAGGCTCTGGGTGCCAACGCAATCTATTCTGATGCTGAAATACAAGCTTTAAGAAACGGCGGTGGTACTGACTGGCAAGACGATGCGCTTAACCATGATGTTTGGAATAAGAACTTTAACTTATCAGTGAGCGGAGGATCCTCTAAAACTACTTATTTTGTATCCGCTAATTACCTGGATAAAGAGGGTGTAGTAAAAAACAGAACTTATGATCGCTATGGCCTGAGAGCCAATGTAGCTTCACAAATGAGCGATGCGGTTAAAATTGGTACTAATATCTCTATCAACAGAGAGCTGGTAGACGGCACATTGGTTCAAATGGATAATGCATTAACATTTGACCCTACTACTACCTATCAGGAGTCATTAAATACCAGCCTAGGTAGTCCAAAAAGTGTTGGGAACATCAACCCCAATGAGCTAATCATTGCAGACAAGACTGTTTATACTGCGGATCAGAGAAAAATATTCGCTAACGCCTATTTTGAGGTGAACTTACTTGAGAATCTTACCTGGAGAACAACCGGAGGAACCGAGTTATACAACGGTCAGAATAAGACTTTTACACCAAGCATTCTGCCTGGATCAATAGCAATAAGATGGTTTGATGGGCAAAATACGAGATTCAACATTACTAATCAGCTAACTTATGACTTATCTCTTAATGATGATCATCGCCTGAAGGTAGATGCCGTTCAGGAATATCAGAAGCTCAAAATCGAGACTTTAAATACCAACGGATCTGACTTAATCTCAGAGAAATTGCAAGAGAATGGTCTTAAATACGCGAAAAGCATCACCGCAACCCCTGGTGGATGGGAAGAAATGATTACTTCCTTTATGTTTAGGATGAATTATTCATTCAAAAACAAGTACAGCCTTACTGCTACTGGCAGATATGATGGTTCTTCTAATTTTGCTCCGTCAGACCGATGGGGATTCTTCCCTTCTATCGGTGCTTCGTGGGTTATTTCAGAAGAAAGCTTTCTGCAATCAGTTCAGAGCCTGGACTTCTTAAAACTAAGGGCTTCATATGGTGTTACAGGTAATCAAAACGTGGGTAATCCCAATCAGCTATACACTACATTTTATAGTGAATTCCCAGGCTGGGGTGATGTAAAAGCCGATTGGCCAGAAACCAGCTACAGCTATCCTATTTCGAATGGTGTACCTATCAGAGGATTTGTACCTACACTTACTGCCGGGGCCAATGGTTTAACCTGGGAATCTAACAAGCAGTTCGATATTGGCTTAGATGCAGAATTCTTCAACAGCAGATTTACGGCTAGTATTGATTACTATCGCAAAAAATCAGAAGACCTCATTCTTACCAGACAGCTTCCCTCCTACGCGGGCGTAGCTAATATCACTGATAACATTGGTTCTATTCAAAATGAAGGTTTTGAAATTGCCCTGGGTGTAAGAAGTGATGCATCACATGCACTTAGCTGGAATGTTAATGGAAACATATCTGTCAACAGAAATAAGGTATTAGACCTGGGATCTATTGTAGATGAAAATGGCAACCTTATACCCGTAGAAAGAAGCCTGTCTTTGGGCAGTGAGTTCTACCCTGGTTCTGGTGGTGGTGTAGCCACTATCCTGGAAGTTGGTAAGCCTCTAGGTCAGTTCTATGGCTATCAATTTGATGGAATCTATCAGTCAGACGAAGCTGATGAGGCTGCTCAGTACGGGTTAAACCCAGGAGATCCTCGTTATGTAGATATTGATGGGCAGAATGGTATAGATGCCAATGACAAAACGATTATTGGCTCGGCTAACCCTGATTTCACCTGGGGCTTGACAGGAGGATTGACTTACAAAAACTTCGATTTAAACATAGTTATCTATGGTAAAGTGGGTGGTCAGATCTATAATCTTTCAAAAGGCATAAGACAAGGATGGTTCCCTGAAACATTACAACCAGTAGACAGATCCATTCTTGACCGCTGGACAGAGACCAACCCAAGCAATACCACCTCAGGTTATACAGCTACTTCAGCCAATGCTAACAAGCTTTTATCCAGCCAATATGTTGAAGATGCCAGCTTTACAAGAATTAAAGATATCACATTAGGATACACTATTCCAGAAGGCATCATCTCTAAGGCCAGGATCTCACAACTGAGATTTTATGTATCAGCCAACAATCTGGTGACGCTTACTGGCTTTAAAGGCTACGATCCTGAGATCTCTTCTCAGATTAACCCTTCAAATCCTAGCGATATTGATCAGGGCATTCACGCCACCGGCCTAGTACCACTGCCTAAGGCGTTTATCTTCGGTTTAGTTGCTACATTTTAAAATGGATGAATGATGAAAAAGATATATATATACCTTCTTACAGCACTAACAATCACCACTACATCATGCGACATGGACTATGAGCCTGAGTATGACATGGTTACAGCCTACTTCTACGAAACCGAAGAAGATCTGGATGCTGCCATTAGTGGTGCTTATAAAGATTTCACTTATCACACCATGATGAATCACTACTTCTATCAGTTTCTGATGGGTGATGATCTATCTACCCGAACAGGGAAAACCTTCAGAATTAATGTAGATGCCTTCAATGCACCTACTGACGAAGCTGATGCTTTCTATAAGAAAACATGGCGTGAGTATTGGCATGCTATTTACAACGTGAATACCTTCCTGGCCGAATCTGCTGATGCTGAAGTGAGCCCTGAAATGCTCATGGAGAAAACAGCACAGATGAGATTCTTAAGAGGTTATGCTTACCTGGTATTAGCCAGAAATTTTGGTTCTGTGCCATTAATTACCACCCCTCAAACCGACGGAAGTGACTTAAGAGCTTCTACAGTAGATATTTACAAACTCATTGAAGAAGATTTTCAATATGTAGTAGAGCACTCTAGAGATAATTATGGGGCGGATATCGGTAGACCAACTACATGGGCTGGTAAGGCCGGCCTAACTTATTTGTATATATCCTGGGCTGGCTGGCCAGTAAAGGATAACAGCAAATATGAGTTAGCCAGACAATATGCTCAGGAAATCGTAAATGGTCCGTTCAGCCTGGATGTAGACGCTGATGGTGACGAAGATACTGATGACTTTGCAGCGCTTTGGAATAACAACGAGATGTATGATGCCAATGGCGAATCAATCTTTGAATTCATGTTCTCCGCGGCAGAAGTTGAATCTGGGGTATCCTCATTAGGGCCAATGCTAGCCCAAGGAATGTTCCCTGAAGATTTATCAACAGGAGATAATGCTCCTGGCTGGCAAGATCATAATGCAGAGATAGGATTTTACAATAGATATCCTGACACTGACCCTAGAAAGGAAATCACATTCCTTACAGAATGGCCTAGTGCCGATAACAATGGTAATGTGGTTTCATTCGAAAACTCTCGTTATAAAAAACCTACTTATAAAAAATGGACTTCCATTGCACAAAAAGTAGGAGATCAAAACGTGATGTTTAGAAATCTGATGGTTTTCAGATATGCCGATTTGCTTCTCTTATACGCTGAGGCGGAAGCTGAAGTAAATGGACCTGGAGCCGCTGCCTATGATGCCGTAAACATGGTGAGATCACGAGCTGGAGTTGCGGATCTAACTCCTGGCTTGGGCAAAGCTGAATTCATAGACGCCGTTCTGAATGAAAGAATGCTAGAGCTAGCTGGTGAAGGTCCAAGATTCTGGGATTTACAGCGAAGAGAAATGTTAGGCGTGGCTAATGCCAGCAACCTTAAAGATGCCAATGACATCATGCCTTTAGGTGATCCTAATGATCCTGCTAACTGGACATTCCCAATACCACAACAAGAGATATCGCTAAACCCAAAATTGCAGCAATATTTCGACGCAGCCACTATGGCTAAATAATACCACAAAGGTCTGCCTGAATTAACGCTTTCAGGCAGATCTTACTTCTTGTCTGAGCTTTAACTTTTAATATTCTCATTAATTGGAAGGATAAATATGCTCAAAATTTAGAGACACTACTGTACCACCCAAGTTGATGAGTTGGCTTTTATCAATTTGTTCATTAAACCTATTACTCATGGAAAAACTAAAACTACCCTGCAAAAGGGTCTGGGGAGACCTTTTTACTTTTTCACCACCAGGCATACTCAACATTCTGCTATTATCCCTGATTTTCAGCCCTTTACTATCATTCGCGCAAAGCGACGGCTTACCACGAGGCGCTTTTCAAATGCCTTATGTAAGGTATGAATCGGAAGCTGGAAGTAGAGGTGGTGGAGCTAATTACTATCAAAACCCCACTTTTCTGCAAGATCAGATTGCAGCAGAAGCCTCTGATCAAAAGTATGTAGGCTTACCTAATAACGGAGCTTACGTAGAATGGACCGTAAACCAAAACGCCAATGGTGTAACTATGCGATTCACCATGCCGGATGCACCGGGCGGTGAAGGAAACAATGGTTCGTTAGATGTTTACGTAAACGGATCATTATCACAGACTGTAAACCTCACTTCTTACTGGGCCTGGCAATATTTCCCTGGCTCAGAACCTGAAGATCATCCGGGAAACAGGCCTAGAATGAGATTTGATGAAGTTCATTTCTTACTTAACAATCCACTATCTCCAGGAGACGTGCTACGTATCCAGAAAAACAATGGAGATGGATTTGAATATGGAGTGGATTTCGTTGAAATTGAAAATGTAGCCGCGCCACGTCAAAAGCCTTCTGGTTATGTCTCTGTAACCGATTATGGAGCTACTCCTAATGATGGAACTGATGATTTAGCTGCTTTCCAGTCTGCTTTAACAGCTGCGCAGAATGCAGGTACAGGGGTTTACATTCCTCAAGGCCGCTTTATGCTTAGTCAGAAGTTGATCGTAAATGAAAACAATATCGGCGTAACTGGTGCTGGCATGTGGCACACGGAACTTTATTTTTCCACTGAAGCTGTATTTAGCGGAGGTATTTTGGCTCGTTGCTCAAATGTAGAGTTCTCACATTTCTACCTAAACACGGTTAACAATCAGCGTTTCCTTAACGGCCAATATGTTACTTACAAAGGCTTCATGGGAACTTATGGTAATAATTCCAGCATCCATGATGTATGGGTTACTCACTTTGAGTGTGGTGCCTGGATAGCAGGATATGATCCTCCCTACCCTATTGATATCACTCAGAATCTGAACTTTTCCAACAACAGGATCAGGAATAACTATGCTGACGGAATCAATTTATGTCAGGGAACTTCTAACACTATTGTGGCTCAGAACAACTTCCGAAGTAATGGTGATGACGCCATGGCTGTGTGGCCAAATAGTGACTTTGGAGCACCTATGGCAGTGAACAACATCTTCAGATACAACACTGTAGAGCACACATACAGAGCCGGTGGAGCTGCCATTTTTGGTGGTGATGGTCATGAAGTACACCATTGTATTATCAAAGATAACATGGCAGGATCAGGTATTAGGCTTACTACTGATTTCCCAGGATATCACTTTGACAATACAAATCAGATTCGCTTTTATGAAAACACTATCATAGCCTGCGGAACCAGTAATGACCTTTGGAACTTCCATCGTGGTGCTATCGAAGTTAATTCTACAGGTGGAGCTGTGAGAGGTGTTTATTTTGAAAATATCAATGTAATTGATGCTCAGCGCCATGGTATACAAATTGGTGGAAATGGCTCTGACCTTCATTTTGACAATATAAGTGTCAATGGCACTGGTTTAGATCCTTACACGGCATCCTTATACACAGTAGCCTCAGAAGGAGCCGCTATTCTTACCTTTGGAGGTTCGGGAACAGCAGTTTTCAATAACCTCAGTATGGAAAATATTGAAAGGGATCCTCCAATTTTCCAGGCTAACCAAAATTTTAATCTGATACTACAAAATATCAATGTACCACTAACAGGTATTTCACTTTCGGAAAACAACCTTAATCTAGCTGCGGGACAAAGTGCTTCGCTATCGGTTATTTATAGCCCTACCAACGCCACTAACAAGGCCGTATCATGGAGCTCTTCTAATGCCTCAGTAGCCACTTATGATGAGGTAGAAAGTAAGGTGGTAGCGCATGGCACAGGTACAGCGACTTTAACTGTAACCTCTGCTGATGGTGGACATACCGCACAGATTACGGTAACGGTAGTTTCTGCAGTAAACATTGTGGCTAATGACGATCAAGCAGACGAAAACGGTGACACAGGACAGTTTACCATCAGTATTTCAGAAACCAGCCAGAATGTAACGGTGAACTATTCTGTCAGTGGAACAGCCTCACCATCAGATTATTCGGCCAATCCTTCACTAAGTGGATCGATTACTTTAACACCTTCAAATACATCCAGAATCATTATTATAACCCCTTTAGATGATTCTGACTTTGAAGATACTGAAACACTTACCCTTACGCTTCAATCTGGTTCTGGGTATCAGTTAGGAGGAAGTACATCCGCATCCATTTCCATTACCGATAATGATAATGCACCTTGTTCTGCTCCGAATATTGGACTTACCAGTACGCCTCCAACCATCGATCAAAATGTAGATGCTGTTTGGAATAATGTAGGTGCTGTGAACATTTCAAATGTGACTTTGGGCGGCATGCCTGGAGATTTCAGCGGAAGCTATAAAGCACTTTACGACAACAATAACCTGTATCTATTAGTCCAGTCTACTGACAATTCACTTAACAATGATTCTGGTGGTGAATGGTGGAATGACGACGTTATGAACATCTTCATTGATGGCGATAACAGCAAAGGTTCCAGTTATGACGGGCAGAATGACTTCCAGTTAGGTTTCCGTTGGAATGATGGCACTGTTCACCTGGGTGGCAACTCTGTTCAAAACGCTTCAGGCATTAACCACTCGATGTACAGTACCGGTAATGGATATGCTATGGAAGTTTCTATTCCATGGTCTACCATTGGCGTAACACCAGCCATCGGTAACCAAATTGGTATAGATGTGCAAATTGATGACGATGATGGCGGTGGCGCCAGAGATGCGCAGATCGCAGCCTTCTCTACCTCTGAGATGGCCTGGTCAAACCCTAGTTTGTTTGGTACTGTTTACTTAACCACGTGTGGTGATGTAGTGGTGGCCAACGCCGGAACAGATCAGTCTCTTCCAAAAGGTACAACCTCAGCTAATTTATCAGGTGCAGGAAGCTCTGGTCCTGGCACTTTAAGCTATGCATGGACTCAGGTAAATGGTCCTTCGGTAAGTATTGCAAATGCTAATGCTGTAAATACAACCGTTAGTGGTCTAAGTGATGGCAATAGCTACACTTTCCAACTAGCGGTGAGTAGCAACGGAACCACTGCCACAGATGTGGTAGCTATAAGCATTGGCTCTAATCAGCCACCGGTGGTAAATGCCGGTAATAACCTAAGCATTCAGCTACCTACCAACAGCGCCACTTTGAGCGGATCTGCCACTGACAGTGATGGCACCATCAGTTCTTACGCATGGACACAGGTGAGCGGCCCTTCAAACGCCAGCTTAACCGGACAAAACACAGCAGTATTGAACGCTTCCAATCTTGTAGAAGGTAGTTATGTATTCAGGTTAACAGCCACGGATAATAACAACGCATCCGCTAGTGATGAAGTACTGCTTACAGTGAGCTCAGAGCCAGTTTACCCAACTGACCGTGGTGACTATGATGCTCCTTATACTCGCTATGAGTCAGAAAATGCCACACTTGGTAATGGTGCTTCTGTACAAGGACCTACTTATGATATGGCACAGCTAGCCTCAGAAGCCAGCGACAGAAAGTTTGTAAGCTTACCTTCAAATGGCAGCTATGTAGAGTGGACTGTTTCTAGCTCAGGCCTTAATGGACTTAACTTAAGATTCTCATTATCAGACAATAGCACCGGAACTATGGGCGTTTATGTAAATGGAAGTAAGGTAAGAGATATTAGCTTAAGCTCATACTGGGCATGGCAATATTTTGATATCAGCCCATCTACTACAGGAACCCCGTCAAATACTCCTCAAGGATCAAACCCTGAGCCAAGAATGAGGTTTGATGAAGTGCACGTGGTACTAGCAAATGCTCTGAATTCAGGAGATGTGATCAGATTGCAGAAAGATGGTGGTGGCGGCGCTTATGGCATCGACTTCATTGAACTTGAAAATGTGCCCGCACCAATCAGTCAACCAGCCGGATATCTTAATATTATGGACTATGGAGCCACACCAAATGATGAAACCAATGATGCGGCAGCCTTTAGAACGTGTCTTGATTTAGCCAATGGTGATCCTAGCATTCAAGGTATTTATATTCCAGCAGGTAGATTTATTAATGGTCAAGGAAACGGTTCTCCTTCTGGTAACATGTGGGTCCCTAACGATGGTCTAACCATCCAGGGAGCTGGTATGTGGCATACTGAAATATACTTCAGCAGCACCTCGCAAAATGGTGCAGGATTCTTGTTCGATGCGAATAACATCCACCTTCAAGACTTCTATATGAACAGTGCTACCAACTCTCGTATACCTGGTAACAAAGCAGTGAACGGAAGTGTAGGATCTGGTTCTACCATTACAAATGTCTGGGCTGAGCACTTTGAAACAGGCTTCTGGATATCTTCCATGCAGTCTGGAGGATGGAATGTGACTGATGGATTGGTCATCAGTAACTGCCGAATCAGAAACGTATATGCCGATGGTGTGAATCTGGCCAAAGGAACCCGTAACACTGTGGTAGAGCATACCAGTTTTAGAAACTGTATTGATGATGCCATGGCGACATGGTCAGTAAATTATCTTGAAGCTGTACCTCCAACTCCTAGTTATGGTAATATTTTCAGATATAACACTGTTGAGAATAACTTAAGAGCAGCTGGTTTAGGCTTCTTCGGTGGTCATAGCCATGAGGCACATCACCTGATCATTAAGGATAACTTCGCCGGCCCTGGTATTAGGTTAAACACCCAGTTCCCGGCTTACCCGTTTGGATCAAATGCTTCTGAAGCCATAAACATTCATGATGTTACCGTTATTGGTTGCGGTACCACCAAGAACATCTGGACGTACAGATTTGGAGCCATTGAGCTGGAACTACCTGAACCTACACAAGGTCAGGCTTATGATCTTCAATATGCCAATTTTACCAATATAGATGTAATCAACTCTCAGCATGATGCTGTTTTTGTACACTCTTACATGCCTTCTAACAATGACCGAGTGATTGATAATATCTTTTTCAACAATGTACATATTGATGGAACCGGAGTTGCCCTAGATGTAAACAACGGACCTCAGTACACCACAGGCTCAGGAGAATCAGGAGGTCATGGAATTTATGTAGCGAACTTCTCTCCTACTAATACCTTTGACGGATGGATGGAATTGTCAAACACCACTTTCACCAACATTGCGGGTGAAGACATCGCTTTCTTCAACAACAATGGTGATTTTGAAGTGAGAATTGATGGTAATCCATCTAATCAGGCTCCTACGGCTAATGCTGGCAGCGATCAATCATTATCTTCAGGAACAACCACAGCCAACTTAAGTGGTTCTGGAACAGACCCTGACGGAGATAATGTTTCTTTCAGCTGGAGTCAGATTAGTGGTCCTGCGGCTACCTTAAATAATGCTCAGGCAGCAAATGCTTCCGCTTCCGGTTTATCAAACGGCAACACTTATGTATTCAGTCTAACCGTGAGTGACGGAGTATTGAGCAGCAGCGATGATGTTTCTATCACAGTGCAGCAAGGCAATACGAACCAGGCTCCTACTGCTAATGCAGGAAATGATCAAAATCTACCTGCCGGTACAGGAAGTGCGAATTTATCTGGTTCAGGTACTGACCCTGATGGCAACAGCTTAACTTACAGCTGGAGCCAAATCAATGGACCTTCTGTATCTATCAGCAATGCTAACGCAGCAAGCACTTCCGTGAATGGCCTGGCCAGCGGAAACAGCTATGTATTCAGGTTAACGGTGAGCGATGGTTCTCTAAGCAGCACTGATGATGTAACTATTACTGTAACTCCTGACAACACCGGCTCTACTGCCTATAGAATTAAGAACAGATGGCAGAACACTTACCTGAGAGATGGTGGTGATAGAGTACAGTACACTAATTCTTCATCTGGTGATTCTTATCTATGGGTGCTTGAAGATGTAAATAACGGTCAGGAAATCAGAAATGTGGCTACAGGTCATTACATGCATATTGAGAATCTGACAGGACAGGTGCAATGTACGCCAAGAACTTTCGGATGGCAGAGCTCAAGATGGGCTATGGAAGACGCAGGTGGCGGATTTGTAAGAATCAGAAATGTATGGCAGGGTAATCAATACATTAATGTAGAGAACCTTCAAGGAAATGCTCAACATGGCACTATCTATCCTCAGTGGGAAAGCGCTCAGTGGGTATTGGAACCTGTAAGCATATCAGCCAGAGTTGGCTCATCAGATAGCATGCTTTCTGAGGCTTTCAATGTATATCCTAATCCGGCAGAAAATGAGTTTACCATAGCCGTAGATAGTGATATCCGTGATGATGCATCATTTGTAATCTATAACCTATCAGGCACATCAGTAAAAGAAGGTGCCTTAACGGGAAGTCACACTCAGGTGGACACAGATAATATGACGGCAGGAATCTATCTACTGAAAGTAATTTCAGGAGATAGTATCATGCATTCAAAAATCTCTATTAAGTAGGGTTTAAGTTAGGAGGATTGCTTCAGGGGTTCGCCTCTGGAGCAATCTCTTTTAATTATGTACGCCAGCTAAAAGGTAAAGCACAGCCATTCTCACAGCCACACCATTTTCAACCTGATCAAGGATAATAGCATGCTCAGAATCAGCCACATCACTATTCAATTCCACACCTCTGTTTATTGGCCCTGGGTGCATAATCGTGATCTTCTTATCTAGCTTATCCAGCATTTTTCTATCGATGCCGTAGTAAAGTGAATACTCTCTTAAAGAAGGGAAATACTTGATCTGCTGTCTTTCCAGCTGAATCCTTAATACGTTAGCTACATCACACCACTGTAGTGCTTTCATTACATCTAGCTCTACTTTCACACCTAGTGAACTGATGTATTTAGGTAATAATGTATTAGGTCCGCAAACCATCACCTCTGCTCCCATTTTCTGTAGGGCAAATATATTAGATATGGCCACTCTGGAATGTAAAATATCTCCGATGATAGCCACTTTAAGACCTTGCAGCTTACCATGCTTTTCTAAGATAGAATAGGTATCTAATAACGCTTGCGTTGGGTGCTCATGAGTACCGTCTCCAGCGTTTACAATGTTAGCGTCTATATGTTTTGAAAGAAAATGTGGCGCTCCAGGGCTGCTGTGCCTCATCACTACCATATCTACTTTCATGGCAAGGATGTTATTCACGGTATCCAGCAAGGTCTCCCCTTTTTTCACAGAACTATTTGATGAAGAGAAGTTTACAACATCAGCCGACAAACGCTTTTCAGCCAGCTCAAACGAAAGTCTGGTTCTGGTAGAGTTTTCAAAAAAGATGTTAGCAATGGTAATGTCTCTTAAAGATGGGACCTTTTTAATAGGTCTGTTAATTACATCTTTAAAGGTCTTAGCGGTCTCATAAATAAGTTGAATGTCTTTTTCTGTTAAATTTTTAATGCCAAGAAGGTGTTTTTGACTTAATTGTGACATCTATTTTTCTTCCTTATTTATCAACCAAATTTTATTATGCTTTCCGCCCTCTAACTCTACTAAAACACGTTGAGATTCAAGGGTATTTACGTCCTTCCCTATATAATCGGGTTCAATAGGCAGGTCTCTGGAATATTTTCTATTTACAAGAACTAGTAATTCTACTTTTTTGGGCCTTCCAAATGCTATCATAGCATCTAATGCTGCTCTCACTGATCTACCTGTAAAAAGCACATCATCAATAAGCACTACATTTCTATTTTCAATAATAAAAGGCACCTTGGTAGCATTGGCCTTTACGGGCGTATCTCTTCTTCTAAAGTCATCACGATAAAAGGTAGTATCTAAATAACCCAGATCAATCTTGGTCTTTAGATCCTCTTCTAATTTTTGGTGAATCATTTCTGCTAAGTGAATACCGCGAGGCTGCATGCCTATAATAGCAGTACCATCGAAATTACCATGAGCTTCAATCAGCTGCTGGCAAAGCCTGTCCACTGTGATGTGCAGGAGGTGAGTATCGAGTATTAGTTTTTTTTGCATGGCCAAACTCATGCAAATATATATAAAAGTTTTAATGGAGGTGAAAAGATTGCCTCATTCTTTCCATAAGAATAACTCATATCTACAGCATCAATATTCATATTAGAAACTTCCAAAGATTCCGATATTTAAGTATATTAAAATGTTAATGTCATCAATTTAAAACGCTACTACTCATGAATAAGTCAATCAAACTCGCTCTATTTCTACTATTTATCTCATCCTTAAGTATTCCCGCATGGTCACAAAAAGTGGGGCTGCTCATGGATAGTTACGTTATAGACAGATGGTACTTAGATCAGCGATTATTTCAAAAGAAAATAGAAGAGCTAGGCGGCCAGTGCCTTGTAGAAGTACCTTATGGTGATGCAGATGAACAGGTGAAATTAGGAAAAAAGCTGGTTGATGAAGGAATAGATGTATTGGTTATGGTACCAACAGATGCCAAGAAAGCCGTAGAGATTGTTGGTTATGCAAAAAGTGCCGGCGTGCCTGTAATCTCCTATGACAGGCTAGTGCTCTCAGATAAGATAGATTATTATATTTCTTATGATAACCTCACAGTAGGTAAAATGCAAGCACAGTATGCTGTAGATCACGCCAAAGGTGGAAATTACCTATTGATCAACGGGCCTACCTCAGATAACAATGCCATTCTGTTTAGAGAAGGGCAGTTGGAGGCGCTACAACCATACATAAAAGTTGGCAAGGTAAAAGTAATCTCTGATGTAGTGCTGGATAACTGGAGTGAGCTAGAGGCTTTGATCAAGATAGATGAGATATTCGCCAACCTCAATAAAAAGCCAGATGCGATCATAGCTGCCAATGACGCCCTGGCACGAGGAACCATGCAGGCTTTGCCGCCAGAAATGTTAAAACACGTTATTATTACAGGACAAGATGCTGAATTAGAAGCCATTAAGAACATCATCAGTGGTAAACAGAGTATGACTATTTATAAGCCAATTCAGCCATTAGCTTTCAAAGCAGCTGAAATTGCCATGATGTTAGGTAAAGATGAGCAACCGACTAACGAAGATATTGTGCCACTCAAAAATGGTGATATCACTGTAAATGCCATCCTTCTGACTCCTGTTTTGGTGGACAAAACAAACTACAGAGAAACGGTAGTTCAGGATGGTCACATCTCGCTTTCGGAGGTGATGGAAAAAAAATAGTTCAAGCCAATTTATTTATGATCTTTTAGTTGCTAAAGCAACGCTTCTGGTCTATTTTACTGGTTTTGAAATAATAAAATCATAATCAATATGCGAATAGAACTGGATGTTAAGTTGGGTTTCAAAGATGTGATGATAAGGCCTAAAAGGTCTACATTGAAGTCCAGATCTGAGGTTTCATTATCCAGAAAATATAAATTTCTTCATGGTAATGGCGAATGGGAAGGCATTCCTGTAATCGCTGCAAATATGGACACCGTGGGCACCTTTGAAATGGCCACAGCACTGGCTGAGCACGATCTGCTTACAGCCATCCATAAGCACTACTCTAACGATGAGTGGAGAGCATTTCTTAACCAAGCTGAGAGTAAAATATATGACAGAATAGCCATTAGTACTGGTACCGGAAAAGAGGATGCTAAAAAGTTAAATACCATCCTTTCTGAATTTCCAGACCTAAGGTTTATCTGTATAGATGTGGCTAACGGCTACTCAGAGCATTTTGTAGACTTTGTAAAGCAAACCAGAGATCAATATCCTGACAAGATCATCATGGCTGGAAATGTGGTTACAGGTGAAATGGTAGAGGAACTACTGCTTTCGGGTGCAGACATAGTGAAGGTAGGTATTGGCCCTGGCTCTGTATGTACTACAAGAATAAAAACAGGTGTAGGCTACCCTCAACTGTCTGCCATCATAGAATGCGCAGATGCAGCTCACGGACTTGGTGGACACGTTATATCTGATGGTGGCTGCAAGGCTCCTGGTGATGTAGCTAAGGCTTTTGGTGCCGGCGCTGATTTTGTAATGTTAGGTGGAATGCTGGCTGGCCACTCTGAAAGTGGCGGTGATCTTATTGAAGAGAATGGCAAGCAATACAAGCTGTTTTACGGTATGAGCTCTGAAACGGCCATGAACAAACACGTAGGTGGTGTTGCAGAATATCGTGCATCAGAAGGTAAAACCGTAAAAATCCCTTACAAAGGAGATGTAAAAGCTACCGTAACTGATATTTTGGGTGGAATAAGATCTACTTGTACTTATGTAGGCGCTCAACAGCTTAAGGAGCTAACAAAAAGAACCACATTCATACGTGTGGAAGAGCAGCATAACCAGTGGTTGGAGGATTAAAATAACACTCCGATCCAGAGTATTCCTATGGCCACTATTGCTAACATGAGTAGTAGTGGCCATATAAATTTTAGCCACGTGTTGTAGTTAACATTTACCATAGCCAATGAAGGCAAAATAAGTCCTGTAGGTGTTACAAAGGTCATAAGCCCGCAACCAAATAAATAGGCATTTACTATTTCTTCCTGAGGCACTCCCACCACCGGGCCTAATGCACTAAGTATTGGCATACTCACCACCGCCAGACCAGATGTAGAACTAATAAATAAGGTCATTACAGCAAAAACACCCATCAATGCTGGTATGAAAGCCATAGCTGGCATACCTTCCACCACACCGGTGGCATAATAAAGAATAGTGTCGCTAATATGGCCTTCATTTAAGATAAAAGTAACTCCACGAGCCACACCCACAATAAATGATACACCTAAAAGCTCCTGAGCGCCAGCAATGAATACTTTCACAAAATCTCTTTCATTAATTCTCTGTATCAGCCCTATAACTAATGAAGCCACCAGAAAAAGAGCAGTCATCTCTTCAAACCACCAGCCTAATCGAGAAACTCCATAAATCATTACAGCAAAGCTGAGGGCAAAAATCACAAACAGAAGCTTTGTAACAGGTTTAAGCGTTGTTACTATTTTCTTTTCAGACACATCAGCCGGGGCATCCTTTAGATTATTTTTCACTAAAGAGGCCGAAGGATTCTTCTTCACTTTATTTGCATACCTAAGTATGTACAGAACGCAAATGGTAGTACCCAGAAGTAACATGGCTAATCGGCTATAAAAACCAATAGTCCAGCTCACACCGGCTGCGTCTGAGGCAATGATGGTTCCGAAAGGGTTGATTAAAGCGCCCATCGTACCAATGGAAGAGCCCACATAAATTACAGCTACAGGCACTAACAAATCATAACCAGCGGCCAGGAATACGGGTATCAAAAAGGGGTAGAAAGCAAAGGTTTCTTCCGCCATACCGAAAGTAGTCCCTCCTACTGCCACCAATGATGTGACTATGATAATCAATATTCCTTCGCGCCCTTTCAATCGATAAGCTAGCATGGCAATGCCATCATCAAAGGCGCCTGATTTGTTAAATACACCAATGAAACCACCCAAAACCAGGACAAACAGCATAATGTCTACTGTTTCATAAATCCCTTTAATGGGGGCAAAAAGAATTTCCTTTACTCCTTGAGGTCTTTTTTCACTGCTTTTAAAAGTATTAGGAACAGAAATGGGCTTTCTAATGCTGCCATCCTTAAACTTCTCCAGCTTTATAGTAATGGCTAAAGCTTTTAAGGTACTGTCTGTTGCTGGCAAAGCATAGGTACTATCCTCAGTAGTGACAGTAAAGTGATCTTTATCAGAATTATAGCTTAGATAATCATAACTACCTGCCGGCAATAACCAAGTGGCTACAGCACAGATAGCTATTACAATAAATAAGACGGTGTAAGGGGTTGGAAAACGAAATGAGGTTTTCATTTAGAATTCGCCCTCATCTATACCTATCTCAGGCTCAAGGTCCTCATCTTCTTCCACCCCTTCATCTTCTTTCACACCCTCGGATGGCGTACCCTCTTTATTTTTCTTCTTAAACAGGTTTTTAAAGAAGCCGCCTTTCTTCTTCTTACCACTATCATCCAGCTCAGTAGCGGAGGTCTCTACATCAAATTGGCTGCTATCAGATTTGTTCTTTTTCTTACCAAACAGTCTCTTAAAGAAGCCTTCTTTTTTCTTTTTACCACCCTGCATTTCAGCACTGCCTTCCATCTGCAAACGAGTGTCTGGATAAACTATATAATCTTTCAGATAATATAAGTAGAGCTCTTGTTCAGTATTAAAAGTCTCCTTCTTGATCGATATCTTATAGGCAATATCTAAAGGAGTCAGCGCGGCCAGTGTGTCTACCGAAATTACTGCTGTAGAATCATAGCCATCTCTTTCGGCCAGGTAAAATTCATCATTATACTCCAGAGAATCTTCTTTAACAGGGTAAACGTCCACCATAGGTACCGTACGCATACTACGCATCTTCTTGCGGTATGACATAGGCTTTATCACCAGGAATTTATCCTTATCTGCCTCTAAAATTTTGGGTGTAGAATCCTCTTCAAAGTAACTGAAACGTCTTTGTAATGCCTCTTCGTCATATATAAACGCGCTTTGGTAAGCGGGGCATATAGCTCGCTCAGTGCAGCCCTGTATACAACAGAAAAGAAATAAACCTATGATGAGGTGATAGATTTTTACCATGCAAACAATAAAGTGACCAGGTCAGTTTAACGCTTTTTTAGCTCACTTCGCATACGTCTTATCAAACTTCTAAGGTAGTTTTAAAAAATCGTAACTTAAAGTAATTTACAAAATTACTGATTAATGAATATAATTAAGGCAACTTTTCAAGTTCGCCTTTCAGTTTTTTAGTTAACCCGCTTACAACCAGCGTATATGAATCATTGATCAGTTCTTTCACAAACTTATCAGAAAGCGTGCCATCCATGAGCACAGTATTCCAATGATTTTTATTCATATGATAGCCCGGCTGAATGGCTGCATGCTGCTCTCGAAGCTGCACCGCCTTTTCCGGGTCGCACTTTAGGTTCACGCTTGTAAATAGGTCCACATCTGTTAACGCAAACATTTTACCCATTACCTTGAAAACCAAAGTTTCTTCACCGAAAGGAAACTCTTCAGTAACGCCTTTCAAGGATATACAATAATCACGGAACCATTCTATATTCATTTTTTAAAAAATATGGCGTGATATCAGTATTATGAGGGCTATAAGAAAGATTAACAAAGATATTTTGTTGATTCCATGCATCATTCTAAGGCTGAAACTTCTAGGCCTGTTGGGGTCTTTTCCTCTAAAAAAATAACCAAACACCTCTCCTAGTTGGAAATACTCTTTAAATGTATTTCGGCTCCTCTTATCGTTAGATTCTGTTGTCATGTTATTCATTATTTAGGCATTAACCCTGTTCTTTCTCAATCCAGTTCCCATCTTCACGGATAATTTCAATCAATTCATCCACAGCATTTTCTGAAGGCACAGCTCTCTTTACCACCTCTTGGCCTCGGTAAAGGGTAATCTTACCTTTTCCTGAACCCACATAACCGTAATCAGCATCAGCCATCTCTCCAGGTCCGTTTACAATACAGCCCATAATACCGATTTTCACACCTTTCAAATGATCAGTTCTCTTTCTGATCATGGCGGTGGTTTCCTGCAAATCGAAAAGCGTTCTACCGCATGATGGACATGAGATATACTCCGTTTTAGTCATACGGGTTCTGGCCGCCTGTAAAATACCAAAGGCAATATTATTATACCTTTCTACTAACTCCAACTGAGCTGTTTTTTCCGACTGATCTGATAACTTATCCATGCCAAGCATAGCACCATCTCCCAGCCCGTCAACCAATAGGCCTCCAATATCTGTAGCTGAATAGATCTGAAGTTGATCTTCAGTTAATTCTCCATAACTCCTTTTTAGAATTACCGGAGTCTTTACATTTTGCTCTATCAACTTAAAAATAGCCCTTCTTTGCTCTGCAAGGCCATGCTTATTTTCAGTTTTTAGAATTAACACTACCGATGAATCTGTAGTTAGTAGCTCTGTAAACGAAGCAGTTAAGTCATCAATAGTTACTTCTACGAAATTAATACTTGTATGACGATCAGTCGTGTCAACGTATTCAGACACTTTATAAAGAGGCACCTTATTCACATCTCCACTTACACTCTTCCAGGTTTCAAAATCCAGAATTTCCTTTAATCCGTTAGGTAGCATGAAAGGAATAGCATTGCTGCCTGAGTAAATATAATCAGCGCCCAGATCGTTCATTCTCCATTTATCCGGTTCCGGCAAGTAAAAATGTCCGATAGCCTTGAGGTCTTTATAATCATCTATAGAAACTGCACTAAGGTCAGCAATTACCCTTGGCACGTTCTGCCCACCTATATTAATCACCTCTTCAGTGCTTCTTCTGCTATATTGAAAAGGATCAATTGGATTCTCATCTACCTCAGGAATAGCACTATGTGGCTGCCTGTCCTGGTAACGGTCTACCATCACCTGTGCCACTGGGGCCTCGGCTTCTGGCTCTTCGGTTAAAGACACTCTTACCGTGTCACCCAGCCCATCTTCCAGAAGTAAGCCTATACCTACCGCACTTTTAATTCTGCCGTCTTCACCTTCACCAGCTTCAGTAACCCCTAAGTGTAACGGATATGGCTGCAACCCTTCTTCTCCTAACTTATTCACTAACAGCCTGTAAGCCTCTACCATCACCTGCGTATTGCTGGCTTTCATAGATAGTACAATGTCATGATAATTAAGATCATCACATATACGCAAAAACTCCAGAGCTGACTCTACCATACCGTATGGCGTATCACCATAGCGGCTCATGATCCTATCAGAAAGAGAACCGTGGTTAGTACCAATTCTCATGGCAGTGCCATACTCTTTACAGATATTTACTAAAGGAGTGAATTTCTCTCTTATCCTTTCCAGCTCTGCGTTATAAGAGCTGTCAGTATACTCTATCTGCTCAAACTTTTTCTTATCTGCATAATTGCCTGGGTTTACACGCACCTTTTCTACAATACGAGCCGCTAACTCAGCCGCATTTGGTGTAAAGTGTATATCAGCAATAAGCGGAACAGAGTAGCCTCTGCTTCTTAGCTCTTTTTTAATATTTTCCAGATTTTGAGCCTCTTTGATGCTAGGTGCTGTGATTCGCACATACTCACAGCCAGCCTCGACCATTCTTATCACCTGCTCTACGCTGCCCATGGTGTCCATGGTGTCTACTGTAGTCATAGATTGCACCCTAATAGGATTATGCGCTCCCATTGGTAGATCACCAATTTTCACCTCACGCGTAATTCTGCGTGAATAGGATACCAGACTATTACAATATTTCTTAGTTTTTATAAATGTCGAATCTAACATATGCTCAAAATTCTACCCGCAAAGTTAGCGGATATGTATAGATATTAATGGCCAGCTTTAATTATAATTCTGTTAAAGATCACCAAGTTGCGGTCTCATCAGAATCTCTTCGATAACCGTTCTGTCAGACATCTCATAGGCGTTCCAAACGGCATCAGCTACATCATCCGGATCCATGAAGCGTGATTCTGGCAAATCAGTACCTTCCCAGCTGGCAGTAAGTGTTGCGCCAGGCATTACGGCTGTTACTCTCACTCCAAACTCCTTCATTTCTTCACGCAAAACCTTGGTCATACCTAGCATAGCATATTTAGATATGCAATATGAACCTCCATTTACATAAGGCATGATAGAAGCTGTAGAACACATATTAAACACATGCCCTTTCTTTCTCTTTTTCATATCACCAATGAAACCTCTGGTTAGATGATATGCACTGTAAAGGTTAGTATTAATCATCTCTTCGAGCGCACCATCCTTTTCATTATGAACCTGACCAGGAATATAAAGACCTGCATTATTCACCAGCACGTCTACTTCTTTAGTATGCTCTTTGATATATTTAACAAAGTACTCTACCTCTGTACGCTCTGATAAGTCTGCTCTCATCACAAATACCTCATTGCCATAGGCTTCGGTAATCTCATCTTTTAGACTGTGAAG
The DNA here is from genome assembly GCF_021389935.1 of Fulvivirga ligni. Lineage (NCBI taxonomy): Bacteria > Pseudomonadati > Bacteroidota > Cytophagia > Cytophagales > Fulvivirgaceae > Fulvivirga > Fulvivirga ligni. Next base: position 3,075,924 of record NZ_CP089979.1, on the reverse strand, counting down.
CTCTTCCAGATTTCTGGAACAAACGCCTATATTAAAGCCTTTGGAAGAAAATAATTTCACCAGCGATTTGCCTATTCCCTTGGTCCCACCTGTGATTATTGCTGTTTTGCTCATACTACTTCTAAATCTTTACTTATTTTTACCAAAACATTTTCAAAGCCATATCATTAATGATAATATTAGTATCTTTTCGGCATTGACGCTTAAAGGTATAAAATTTAAACACCTTGATGGCGAGAATTTATCATATTTAATGGAAACACTAGGCAGGTATTTTATTTTTTTAGGCTCACTTTTCGTAAACAGAGAAACGTTTAGAACATATTTCAAACTCACTATGGAGGAGTGTATCAGTATAGGCATTAACTCTGTCTTTCTGGTGGCTCTGGTAGCTTTTTTCATTGGTGCTGTAACTACTATTCAAACGGCTTATAACCTGGTAAGTCCTTTAATACCAGACTATGTAATAGCTCTTGTAGTAAGAGACATGACCATATTGGAATTGGCTCCTACCATTATCGGTGTTATCTACGCGGGTAAAGTAGGGTCAAGTATGGCCAGTGGATTAGGAACTATGCGTATTTCTGAGCAGATAGATGCCCTTGAAGTAATGGGAATTAATTCTGCTTCTTACCTGGTATTACCTAAAATTACAGCCTCAGTGCTTATGTACCCCATGCTTGTAATTATTGCAGGCTTATTGGCCATAGTAGGTGGCTACCTGGCAGGAGTACTTACCAATGTAATTACACCAACAGAATACATTCAGGGAATAAGATTCGATTTTAACGAATACACAGTAACCTTTGCCTTAATAAAATCATTTGCATTTGCATTTTTAGTATCCTCCATATCAGCATTCAAGGGCTATTTTACTACGGGAGGAGCTGTAGAGGTAGGACAAGCCAGTACTGCTGCTGTAACCCAAAGTGTTATAGCTATACTTCTGGCCGATTATCTATTAGCTCAATTATTATTGTAATATGATCAGAATAGAAAATATAAGAAAGTCATTTGGAGATAAGGAGATACTCAAAGGCATAAGTGGTGTATTTGAGAGGGGAAAACCTAATTTGATCATTGGCTCCAGTGGTACAGGAAAAAGTGTGCTTTTAAAAACTATCGTAGGCCTGGTGGCTCCTGATGAAGGTCATGTTTTTTATGATGACAAAGAGTTTACCAACGCTGACCGAGATACAAAAACAGAAATCAGACGTGAAATAGGCATGCTTTTCCAGGGTGGAGCGTTATTCGACTCTAAAACGGTAGAGCAAAATGTGATGTTTCCACTGGATGTTTTGACTAAGATGCCTCGTGGTGAAAAGATCGATCGTGTAAATTTCGCGCTTGAAAGAGTGGGATTGGAAGGCCAGAATGGTAAGATGCCATCTGAAATAAGTGGTGGTATGCAAAAGCGTGTAGGTATAGCCAGGGCTATTGTAAACGACTCCAGCTATCTATTTTGTGATGAACCTAACTCAGGCCTTGATCCACAAACATCCATCCTTATAGATGACCTTATTTTAGAAATCACCGAGGAATCTAATATCACTACCGTAGTGGTAACTCACGATATGAATTCGGTACTTGGTATTGGAGAGAAGATTATGTTCTTATACAAAGGGCACAAGCTCTGGGAAGGCAATAAGAATGATATCATGTATTCCAATGTGAAGGAATTTGATGATTTCGTATTTGCTAACAAGGTGATGAGTAAGCTGAAAGCAGAACGTTAAAAGAGTGCACTTATTTGCACTCTACCTACGTGCACAATATCAGTATCTTCTGATTTACGCCCATTATAACTGATATTCAACTGCAATCCAGAAGCTATCTTCTGCTGCCAGTTGATATTCCAGGTCAGGTTTCTGCCAGGTTTCAAAGCATTGAGCATATCATAGCCGATGGGTGAATTTTCCTCTCCGGTAAAATCTATCTGTACCCACCTAAACTGAGCACTAAAAGTTCTATTGGTTGCTTTATTAAACTTAAAATCCATACCGCCTTCTTTAATAAAGGCACTTTCACTGCTTTCCGCACTGAATGTATTTCTCTTTTCCTGGTAATTGTACTGAACAGAAAACCTAAAATTGCCTCTAGGCTGCCAGGCTAATTCCGGATTGATACCTCTGGAAGCAATGTTGTAGTTTCGGCCATCCAGAAAGTCTGAAGTGATAAGCTTATCTCCCTTTATCACCTGAACCCTCAGGTTATATTGCCTGGAAAAATTCACCCTTCCATTTAAAGTATATTCATCGATATTTCTCCCTTGAAAGCCACCTGTCAATAGCTGCTTTTGATCAGCACTGAAATAACTAAAATCGGCACCATACTTCACACTGGCTCTGTTATAAAACACAGTGGATCGTAGCACATTTTTTTCTGCAATCACATCATTTTCAGGCACTTCTTTCACAAACCCTAGTAACCGACTATCTAAAGACTCATCTGTAGTCTTTACATCTGCTACCCAGGAGGTATTATTTGAAAACCGACTGAGCAACTCTTTTATGCCTCCCTCCTTTTTCCATGTCCTCGGCATTTGAAGGTTAATTCTATACGTCAGCGTATTCTGGAAGGCTGTAATAAACTCATTGGTAGGTGTGAAAATTCGCACATAGTTCTTTTCATCTTGATTAATGGCTTCAAAAAATTCATCCAGATCCTTTATGCCATCGTTATTCAGGTCTCTCCAAGTGTAAATACCCTCTCCTGTTGGTACTTTTATGTAAACAAACTCCTTTCTTGGCTCCTGGCTATTGGCAATGGTATAAGTGAGGTTAGAAACAACATGCCTCTTGAAGAGATTGTTCTGCAAATCCAGACGACCTGAAACAGTTTCTTCTAGCTGATCTGTTTCAGCATACTCCAGCTCTCTGTAGGTAAAAAGAACCGAGAGATGATGATTTTCAAAATCCCTGCTCACCGTAAAACGACTAGTATTAGAAGTGGTGAAATCTTCTAATTTTCCTGTCAGAACATTTTTATCTGTTCTATAACTATGCTGAGCCAGAAACTGCAACTTCTTATCGGCTACACTTCTTACATAAAAGGTATGTGCATCATAATACATGGCTGTGCTCACTAATGAGTCTGCAGCTGAGTAATTCACCAGGTTATGGTCTATACTATACTGATACCCAGGAATTAACCACTTTGTTTTGTAAGACAAATCGCCATTGAATCGTTGCCAGGTTATATCTAATGAGTCCTGATCACTATCCATTAAAAACAGATCACTTCGCAGCTGAAAATTTCCAATTTGCTTATCCAAACGAGCAGTTTGTTGGAAACCATCAACTTGTAGACCTCTCTTCCTATGAACAGCTTCGTAATTCAAGCCATTATCAGCATTTTTCCTCACACCCAAAGATATTGTTGAGATGTAATCACTATAAGTATCTGTTTGGATATTAGGGTTATAACCCCAGTCTCTGTCATACTCTATATACCTAAATCGATCTATTGGGGCAAAATTTTGATCATCATATTCAAAGGATAAATGACTTTCAAAGAGATAATCCTTCATAAAGCTGATTTTCCTTTTTTCTGAGTGTAAGCCTGTTTTTATAGCAAAACCAGTATTGTCTTCATTGTCAACATCAGAATATAGGTTAAGGTCCTGATCGGAAAAAGCTGTTTCTACATACACTGTCTCATGCTTTGAAACTGCGTACTCCGCCCCCACATTTGCCATTTGCTTTTTAGTAGGCGTTGGTATTTGCTGCACTGGTTCGTACTGCCCTTGTGGTTGCCCATTTTCAGGTGAAACCCAGGCATATACTCGGCCATTAGCAGTGGTAGTTTCTAATACATAATTACCATTACCCAAGCCTACATCACTAAATGTAACCTGGTAAAAAGCATTCTGAGCACTATTACTATATAAATAAATCTGTTGGGTAAGTCCATCGTTATCCACTGTATCTTTCTGGGCATACAGAACCTGATCAGCATTATAGCCAACACTATCAACTCCAGAAATTACCGCTGCATTCACATCATCTCCAACCTCACTTAGGAGTAGCTTGTCCTCATTTGACAGGTCAACCAGCAAAGGTCTGTCTCTATTATCTTTTTCACTGTATACATTGGCAAACAGACTCAGCTTACCACTTTTCTGATAGTGACTGGCTGTAGTAATAGTACGGCTGTAGTTCTGATCAGAATATTCATAATCTACCCTGATGCGTGAGAATTGGGTAATCAGAATATTATTAGTGAAAGTAATCTCAGCGCTGTTATAATCGATGGTGTAGTCATTATTATAACCTCTAACCAGCTGTTTACCATCTAGAAACACTTTCTCAGAATTAGCCAGTATGATGATAAAGCCCTGCCCTGAAACTCCAGGCACCCTGTAGGGGCCCTGAATACCTTCCTTGGGTGTAATTTGTACAGATGCAAACTTTCCCTTAGCCACCGAAATTCCTAACGTATTTGATATCTCTGAATTGCCTACATTATAATTTAATTCTGCCAGGCCACCCTGTACATTTTTATAGTATTTTAAAAAGTAAGAAGGTCGGCTTTTAAGTACCACATCACCTCCGGTAAGAGAGAACTTATCATTATAGACCTGAATGAATACATTATCAAAATCCTGAAGCTGCTGCGTGTTGCCCTCGGGTTGAAAAGGCACATTCTGATCTGTAATTGCCGCTCTGATATTCAGATCATCGGTGAGCTTACCATCTAAATTTAAGTTAAGTGTAGAGTTGACAAAAACGTTCTGATTATTGCCAAACGAAATCCCCCTACTTATGCTCCCGCTTTTATTAATGCCTTCTGTTGCAAATAATTGATCGCGCTGCAGTAGACTTTCCTCTTTCACCGGATCTTTGAATACAGCATTAGAGTCATATACATCCAGGCTACGGTGATAGTATTTCTGAGCTAAATTAAATGGCAGTACAGAATAGCACACCTGCACTGAATCAATATTCTCAGTAGTTTGCAGCTCCAGCTCTCCGGTACTAAAATTATAAACAGGTTTTACTAATGCTGTATCTACCGAAAGCTCAATGGAATTCGGAGTGATGGATAGAGTATCTAAAACGAAAGGCTGATTGGCAATTTTAACCCATTTGCATCTTTTGGGCTCAATATCTTGACCATGAGATAAAAATGGTAAAAACAGCATAGCAAAGGCTACTGCACTAGCCTTCATTAGGGACAATGGGCAATTCAATAAAAAATGAGGTGCCACTTCCCTGCTCAGTCTCAAACCATATTTTTCCTCCTGCATGCTCTACACCGTGCTTTGCTATTGCCAGGCCTATGCCAGACCCAGTTTCCTTTGTACTAAAATTAGGAATAAAAATCTTGTTGTGAATTGATTCGTCTATTCCAGGGCCATTATCTCTAATTTCAAGTAACAGCTTCTGTTTGTTAAGAATAGTAAGATTTACATGAACAGTCAAGCTATCTTTTTCTCTTGCCTGAATAGCATTGATAATAATGTTAGAAATTATTCGCCCCATAAGCTGTTCATCACCTCTGGTAAACACCGGATCTGCTGGCAATTCTAAGAAAATCTCAGTGAATTCGGTATTCTCTAGCAGGCTTACCGTATTTTTCACTACAGCTCCAAGCTCATACACCTCATTTTCAGGAATAGGCATTTTAGCAAAGGAGCTGAATGACGAGGCAATATCATTCAAAGTATCCACCTGAACCAGCAAACTATCTATCGGCTTTTCGAAGTCTCCATCCTGAGCTGTACCTTGAATACGCCTTCTTAAATGCTGTAAAGTCAACTTCATCGGAGTCAAAGGATTCTTGATTTCGTGGGCTACCTGCTGCGCAATCTCTCTCCATGCTGATTCCTTTTCAGTCCTTGCCAGAGCCTTCTTACTATCCTCAAGGTTGAGAAGCATTCGATTATATTCACTCACCATTAGCCCTATTTCATCATCAGCTTTCCATGTGAGCGGTTCATTAAATCCTGTAAGTGTTGTTTTCTTCAGCTTCTGAGTGATCAATACCAATGGAAAGGTTAACCACTTTGCGGCCAAATAAGATACCAGTAGAAAGAACAAAAAGATCACTGAGAAAATGTTCGTTACCGTTGTCAATACCTCTACCTGATTTTGCTGAATGGTATATTCTGATTGGAAGAAAGGTATACTCAAAATTCCAATTAACTGGCCACTTTCAAATGACTTTACGGCATAGAAGGTGCTGTAGAAATCCAAGTTGCCAACAGCCTCTGTAGTTACATAAGCATTTTCTCCCTGCTCCCGTATTTTACCTAACGCTCTTGGGTTTATGTACTGAGAAAGTAAATCATTCTCATAAATCAGAGGCTGGCTACTGGCCAATAACCGCCCACGTATACTAAACAAGTTTACATCTACTCCAGCATATTTAGCCACCTCAGCAATTTTGCTCCTTAGCTCATCATGATCCGTGGTGTTTTGCTGTATAAATGATTTTAATGGATCACTCAGATTAGCACTTATGCTCTCTGCTTTTTTGAAATACTCCTCATTCACCTCCTTTCGGAATGACGAATTGATGACACTTAGGGTAGTGATGCTTACCGCAATAAGTGGTAAAAAGAATGCTGCATTCAGGTAGAGCTGTATCCTGGCTGAGTAGTTAAGCGTAACTTTCTGGAAGCTGTAGTATAAAGCAAAACATGCCACTATGATTAGGAAAACAAATACCTGAGTAAGAAAGAGAAATGAAAAATTACTAAATATATCCGATAAAGGATGATTATTTGAGCTTATCACAATGATCCTCCCCTGATTATCCTTTACCGCTAAGTGCAAATAACCACCATGACTCAGTGCGCCCGCAAACAATTCGCTTTCGCTCAACAGCTCCTTATCAAAATCCGTAATGTAATTATAATCACCTGAATGATAAGTGATTACACCTTGAGAATATACAGCGTAACTGTAATTGGCATTTTGATAAGGAGTTAAAAATCTATTATCTACTAACAGCTCAGGATATACATTTTCAGGAATGATTCTTTTCAGGTTAAGATCCATAATCACGTACCCCATCAGTACTCCCCTTCTTTTAATCTCAATGAAATCTAAATACCTCTTTGAGGCATTGATACCGAGCCTATTAATGAAGTATATACCGTCATAATTGGTCTTATACTCTGCTACATCAAATTCATTAATTTCCTCGGGAGAAAGTTGATTCTCAGTATTATCAAAAGACTTGCCGTTCGCATTATACAGGTAGATTTTGATTTCATACTTATCAAAATAGCTCCCCAGATAAACCTGTTTAATCTTTGACTTGATAACATCTTTTGAGAAAAATGGACTGGACATCCTTCCCTGAATGAATAAATCTTGCTTTATGTTCTGGTTAACCTCAGATAGCAGGTACTCAGCCAGGTTATCGTTCTCAATTAAGAACTGATTGGCAAATTTAAGTTTCTTCTCCCTCTCCTGCTCGTTTTCAAAATGGTCTATAGACAATGCTCCAATTACTGCTGAAGCTATCAGGAAAGTAAAGAAATAAAGGAAGGTATTATAACTGAGCTTAATTACATAATCAGGAAGGCCAGACAGCAACAGTACAATAAACAAAGAGGTGGCTACTATGAAGCTATACACGTAGACCTGGCCCACGAAAAAATTAATCATTATAAACAGCAGGCTACTCACCCCGAAAGCAAGTAATATCCTTCTACGCTTTCCACTAAGTACGAAAAGCCACTTATATCCAATATGGAAGAGCAGGAAAGTAATAGCAGAGCCTAACACAAAGATTATGAGCGCGACCCATCTGTGCCCGTCAACTTCAAGGCCTCTGTTCACATCATAGCTCACCTGAGAGTTATGATAAATGGTTTGGAGCACCAGGTACTGAAAGTGAAATACCAGCAACATCATCCCGGAAATGAGTACCAGCATTATAAATCGGCTTTGCACATTTAGTTTATCAAGCCAATATTGAGGCACCATCTTATCATTATTCAGAAAATAGTAAAGCGAGATGATTAGCACAAAAATCAGGTTGATCAATAAGTCACCAAAAGATGGGTTTAGGCTGGAAGAAGCAAAGTAGCGCGAATCAAAAAGACCTATATCTACCAGACCGTTTGGAAAATTCAGCAATAACATCAAAGCCCTAAGACCTATTAGGATAATGACCAGCAGAGCAAACTTTAAAAATCCAGGCTTCTCTGAATAGAAAAATGAAATACAGTAGCCTAATAAAAACACTATACTTAAAGCATACAATGCTGCAATTATATAATTAACATGTCTTTGAGCCTCTGTATAATTCTCACCATAAAGCACTCTGAATATGCAATTATCATTATCGATACATACAGGCTGCCCGACAGTCATATCTGTGGAGAAAAGCTTCAATGATTGGCTGGAGAAAATACTGGGATTATACCCCGAGTGCACGTAGTTATTATCTATCTTATAAGTACTATGAAGCATTATGGCACCATACACTTCGTAATCAGTCTCGTCAACAGACCATTTTCTTACTAAATATTCCTTTCTTAAAGACTTTACGAATTTATAAGTATAGTCACCCGCCAGATACCTGTATTCAGGTACAAACCGGTAATCTGACCAATATACTAAGCGGCCACTTTTATACACATAAAACGGATGAGAAGGATGAGGTATAGATGAAAAAAGAAGTTCGTTACTTTGCTCTAAATTCTCAAGTATCGGAACCACCTCCCTTTGAAGCTCCAGAGCTTCTTCCTGCATATTACTGGTAATATGAGCTGTAAATTCTTCCTGAGAAGGAGAATCTGATTCATGTAGAAAATATAAGGCCGTAGCTGATAGAAAACAAATCAGTGAGCTGGCAAGGAGGATCTTTTTATAATTAGCAAGCAATGATATAATACAAGAGTTAGGTGGCTAAAGATAGTGATTTAATACAACTACCCTCAAAGGCTCAAAATTTATACCATTAATATAAGAATGAAATATTATCCAGAGATGATCAGGGTCAATAAATTACCAGGCTACCCGGCTTCTGGTTTGCTTGGCTTTGGCATTAGCTCTACTTTTCTTATACCAGAAGTAAGCTACCACTGACACTGCCAAATAAGGCATTACAAATAAGTACATAATGCCGAAATTAAGTCCTGCTCCAATGCCAACATCACCATTGCTCACATTATTCTCTACAGTAGCCCTACACATAGCACACTGTGCGAATGCACCCACACTATTTACCAGCACCATTGCGGCAATAAGAAAAGAAGATACTAATAGTTTTTTCATCATTACTTTTACAAACAAGAATTGAAAAATAATAGTTTATACGTAATAAGGACTGATCATAAAGTACACTATCACTCCCGTAATTGCCACATACAGCCAAACGGGAAACGTGATTCTAGCTAACTTTTTATGTTTATCAAATCTCTCAGCAAGCGCTCTTACAAAGGTAAATAACACCATAGGAATTACGGCTACTGATAAGATAATATGTGATACCAGAATAAAGTAATAGAGATACTTAATGAAACCCTCACCACCAAAGTGAGTAGAATCACTGGTCATGTGATATAACACGTACATGACCAAGAAAGCAGCCGACAGGCCAATACAAACCTTCATTAGCTTCTCATGCAGTTTCCAATTATTGTTTTTAATGGCAATGAAAGCCCATATCAGGCAAATAGCAGTAAAGCCATTGATACCAGCATAAATAGGTGGCAAAAACGAAAAATCCAGTCCTTCTATGCGTACTTTAAACAAAACTGCTACCGCAACAGGTATAATGATAGATAAAGCTACTATGAGCTTCTTATACTTTACCTCCTTATCAATTCTCTCCGTTTTCATTTAAAATCTTTAATTCTACGATTAACCTATCTTGTTCATCCAAATCAGTGGCATAATAGCCTCTAATCCTGCCTAACTTATCCACTGAAACATACTGACCAGAATACTCGGCCGCATAAGCACAATTGAGCACCTTATCATAAGTTTGTCTATTATATACAGTGGTTGGCACTCCCTCAATTTCAACTTGCTTAGAACTATAGAGTACAAAGGTCGGCATTTGGTCATTAAATGTATCCTTCAACCTCACAAATTGATTACTGATTTCCAGCGGATCTGCTATGGAAGGCTGATAGAAAAATACTAGTTGCCCTTTCCCTTCAGCTTTTAACGAATCTGGAATTGTATAATCCGCACCTAGCTCACCACAATCCGTGGTGGTACCTGCCTCCTGGTAATAAACTGGAATATCAAATTTGTTATTACCGAATACTTTTAAAAACAGGAATATTCCCACTGGTATGGCCAGTGTAATAACCAGAAAAGCGACTTTAATGACTTTGTTCATAATGCTAAACATAAAATAAGGCTAGGGTTTTCACCGCTAGCCTTATTTTAAGATCATATATTTTTAATTCTTAGTTTAAGAATCTCACATCAAATATGGCCATTCCTTCATACAAGAATGCAATAAGCATCCATACTACGAAGATCAATGGAATTAGAATAGACCAAATTAATGACTTCATTTCATATTTCAAGTGCATGAATTCACCTACGATATAAAATGCTTTCACGATGGTTAACCCTACGAAAATCGCTATTCTTAGAGTTTCCATTGATAATGGAATAGTAAAAGCAATGATGAATTCTACGGCTGTAATAGCTGCTAAAATACCAGCTGTCAGCCATATCTTTCTAATCTTATTCTTATCTGCCGGTTGTACTTGTACGTGTGTTGTCTCTTCAGCGTGCATATCTTAATATTTTATAATCTTAAACCAAATAAAAGAAGGTGAATACGAATACCCATACAAGGTCTACAAAGTGCCAGTAAAGACCTACTTTCTCTACCATTTCATAGCTACCTCTCTTATCATAAACTCCCTTCACTGTGTTATAGTAAATTAAGAAATTTAATACAACACCACTGAATACGTGAGTACCATGGAAACCAGTGATAAAGAAGAAGAAATCTGCAAAGTCAGCTGGACCGTACTGGTTCACAGTAAGGTTAGCACCGAAAATTGTTTTCTCCATCCAACTACCATTAACCAGGAAATTCATTGCAGTACCACTCTCAGTTCCTACTATGTAGTGTGTCCACTCCCAAGCCTGACAGCCTAAGAATACAAGACCACCGATGATAGTCCAAAGCATCCATTTTTCAACCGCTTTTCTATCCATTCTGTGTCCAGCTTCCACACCTAATACCATAGTAACACTACTCATGATAAGGATAAAAGTCATGATACCCACAAACACAAGAGGAAGATCTTGTCCGTGTAAAAAAGGAACGGCATTAAATACTTTTTCAGGAATAGGCCAATACTCATTGGAGAATTGGAAAGCTTCAGCTGCTCCATCATAAGCCTGATGTGCAGATCTTACCATTCCGTAAGTAATTAGTAAGGCAGAAAAAGTAAATGCATCTGACAATAAGAAAAACCACATCATTAGTTTTCCATAACTTGCCTTAAACGGTGACTGCCCGCCATCCCAAATACTTCTCTTTGGGCCATCAATTGTCTGTGTGGTAGTTGACATAATGATACTTTAAATCTCTAATTATGATTCAATAATAAAAATATAAATAAATAAATCCATAGCACATCTAAGAAATGCCAGTAGGTAACACACATTTGTAACCTAGTTAAATTCTTAGAATGTACTTTGTACTTAAATGTAGACACTAAAGTAATGATTAAAACAATAATCCCACTTAATAAGTGAACTACATGTAGTCCTACTAAAACTATGAGAAAAGAAACCGATACATCATTACTTGAAAAATGGTATCCTTCCTCTGCCAGTGCTAAGAAACCGTAGTATTGGCTAGCTGTAAATAATAATCCTAATATGGTTGTAATCACTACGGCCACCTTTACCATGTCCAGATTATCTCTCTTAGCTGAAAGATAAGCCCAATGCATAGAAATACTGCTCATAGCAATCAAAGCTGTAGAGTACCAGAAAATTTGTGGCAGTTCAAATACCAACCACTTGCCTTCTGCTTGTCTCACGATATAAGCACTTGTTAAAGCCGCAAATATCATCACTACAGTAACCATGAATAACCACAATGCAAACTTTTTAGGATGCATTGATAATGTCTTTTCTGGCTCTTCTACTAATTTAAAATCTGATGTCATCTCCATTCCTCCTTACACTTTGTCTAATAAAAACGCTATCTGCACGATAGGTAAATATAAGAATGACCCAAACATAATTCTTAATGCTGACTTCCTGTTTCCATGTCTCATCAATGAGAATGTCTGAGCCAGGAACAGCACGCCACAAACAGTAACCACGATAGCCGAATCTATTCCTGTGATGCCAAACTTAGCTGGCAGCAATCCTAAAGGAATAAGGAAAAGCGTATAGATCATGATCTGAACTGCTGTGTTCATATCTTTCTTTCCACCAGAAGGCAGAAGCTTAAATCCGGCTTTCTTATAATCATCATCCGCCACCCATGCGATAGCCCAGAAATGAGGAAACTGCCAGATAAATTGAATTCCAAATATTATTAATGCCTCATAAGATAATTGTCCTGTAGCTGCAGTCCATCCTAATAAAGGAGGTAAAGCTCCAGGTATAGCTCCTACAAATACTGCTATTGGTCCTACTCTCTTTAAAGGCGTATATACAAAGCTGTATAGGATCATTGAAACCAAAGACAACCATACTGTAAGGCCGTTGGTATAGAAACTAAGAATCCATAACCCCAAGGCCGCAGTAAGGAATGTAAATACCATGGCTTCCGTTACCGAAATACGATTAGTCGGCAATGGTCTGTTCATGGTTCTAGACATAAGCTTATCTAAATCCTTTTCAATAATCTGATTGATAATGACTGAAGATCCAGAAATCAAAAACCCTCCAAAACAGATGGCTAATAGTTCGCCCCAATGAATATCTCCTTTTGCTCCAAGTACGTATCCAAATCCGCAAGAAAATGCCACCAATAGTGAAAGCCTCACCTTCAAGAGTTCTATAAAGCTTTTCACCTTCAGTGAAATCAAACTAATTTTATATGTTGTGTTATTAGCAATCATTATATCTCTAACTTCCTCTTATTATTAAGTTGTAAAAACAATAAGAATTGAAGTCCAAAAATTAAAGTTCCCAATAAAAGATGAACAGGTTGAATAAAAGCAGGAATGCCAAAATAAGCCATTGAAACTCCGCTTATGATCGCCACTAATACTGTAGCCATAATTCCATAAGCTAATGAAGATTTCACTGAGTTCTTAACAAGCATATAGATCAATACTACATGTAATAACAGCACCACCCAGCTGAAAGATCTATGAACTATAAACTCTCCGCCAAGATTATTCACCCATTGAAGCCTTTGATCATTACCTAAGCTAGCCGCTACTACATCAATGACCTCTCTCACCTGTGTTCCTAAAAATACCTGAATTAAAGAAGTAGCCATACAAGCTACAAGAAGACCTTTAACGCCACTTACATAATTAGCATTGTCCTCGTTACCAGTAACAAAATAAAGATAAACCAGTAATGCCACTATAACCATGGCCAAGAACATATGAATAGTCACCATCCATGGCACCAGATTGGTAGATACCACTATAGAACCTATCCACCCCTGAAAGATTACCAGAAGTAATGTAGCTGCCGCTACAAAGAATATGGTCTTGTTTTGTTTCAAGTATCGTAAAGACAGTATGAATGTGATAAGAATAAAGAAGCCGATTAAAACCCCCACTAACCTATTCACATACTCCGTCCAAGTTTTATATTTATTAAAATCGTTCTCTACTAAAATGGATTCATCATTCAGAATCCTATTAGCTGTATCATCAAACCCCAGAGCTGTCAAATATTTGGCGAACCTCACATTTTTCTGTGCTCTCTTGTTAGCGTAAATATCCTTGTAGTCAGCAGGCAGTTCAGATTGATCTGTAGGTGGCACCCAGTTTCCAAAGCATTTTGGCCAATCGGGGCATCCCATTCCTGAACCTGTACTTCTTACAATCCCTCCTACCAGGATAAGTACATATACAGCAATAAGAGTAATGAGGCTGAACCTATGGAGCAGCCTCGCTCTGTTTTTAGTGTCCGTTCTTATCATCTACCACCACAACCGTCACATCGTCATCCTTTTCTAACTTAATCATATCATTTTCATGAGGTAAGTTAGACTCAGGAGTCATAGAGAATGGTATGTGCTGAGGTATAAAGTCTTCCTTAGCACCTGGCTTACTGTAATCATAAGGCCATCTGTAAACCTTCGGTATCTCTCCAGGCCAGTTTCCGTGACCAGGGTTGATTGGAGTAGTCCACTCTAAAGTGTTAGACTCCCAAGGGTTAGCAGTAGCTTTTCTACCTCTCCAAATACTGTAGAAGAAGTTGAAAATGAAGATCATTTGAGCCGAGAAGGTAATTATAGCTGCAATACTCACAAACATATTCAAGTCAGTGAATGAGTTAAGCGTATCAAAGTTGGTAAATGAATAATATCTTCTTGGATATCCTGCGATACCGATGTAGTGCATAGGGAAGAATACCATGTATACACCTACAAATGTTAACCAGAAGTGTACGTATCCTAATCTGTTGTCCATCATTCTACCAAACATCTTAGGGAACCAGTGGTAAACACCACAAAGCATACCGAAGAATGATGCACTACCCATTACTAAGTGGAAGTGAGCCACTACGAAGTAAGTATCGTGAAGCTGAATATCTATGGCAGAGTTTCCTAAGAATATACCTGTAAGACCACCAGAGATAAAGAATGATACTAGTCCTATAGCGAATAGCATAGCAGGCGTAAACCTGATGTTACCCTTCCATAAGGTAGTAAGATAGTTAAATACTTTTACGGCTGAAGGTACTGCAATGATCAATGTTAATAACATGAATACAGAACCTAAGAATGGGTTCATACCTGACACGAACATGTGGTGTGCCCAAACAACGAATGAAAGAATGGCAATGAATAACATAGATCCAACCATAGCCTTATATCCGAAGATCGGCTTTCTTGAGTTAGTTGCTACTACCTCAGAAGTAATACCCAACGCAGGTAACAATACAATGTATACCTCAGGGTGACCTAAGAACCAGAATAAATGCTGGAATAATACGGGGCTACCACCTTGGTTAGGAAGAGCCTCACCACCAATGTAAATATCAGAAAGGTAGAAACTTGTTCCGAAGCTTCTATCAAATATCAATAATAATGCTGCTGCAAATAATACAGGGAAAGAAAGTAAACCGATAACAGCCGTTAAGAAGAACGCCCAAATAGTTAAAGGTAACTTAGAGAATGACATCCCCTGAGTTCTCATGTTAATAACCGTAGCGATATAATTGATACCACCTAGAAGGTTAGAAACAATAAACAGAGCCATAGCTACCAGCCATAAAGTCATACCTAAACCAGAGCCATTCACAGCCTGAGGTAATGCACTTAAAGGAGGGTAAATAACCCAACCACCAGAAGCAGGACCTGTTTCAATAAATAAAGAAGTGAACATTACCACACTAGATACAAAGAAGATCCAGTAAGAAAGCATGTTCATAAATCCTGAAGCCATATCACGAGCTCCAATTTGTAATGGTATAAGGAAGTTAGAGAAAGTACCACTTAATCCCGCAGTAAGTACAAAGAATACCATGATGGTACCATGCATAGTTACCAGCGCTAAGTAGAACTCCGGATCTAATTTACCTTCTGCACTAATCCATTTTCCTAATAATGGCTCTAACCAGCCTAAATCAGCATCAGGAAAACCTAATTGTAATCTAAAAATGATAGATAAAGTACCTCCAATAAGAGCCCAAAAGATACCTGTAATCAGGTACTGTTTGGCTATCATTTTATGGTCTGTACTGAAGACGTATGTTGTCCAAAAGTTACCGTGATGATCATGTTCATGATCATGCCCTCCATCTGTTATGTGTAAATCAGCAGTTGCCATAATCTATATATCTTTTCCTTATAGTGAAGCTTCAGTTTCCGTATTTTCTTCTTTATCAAAGCCAGCTTTGATCTTAGCTAACTCTCTTTTTTCCACAGGGATCTTTTCCAAGTAATCCTCGTTCAATTTCAACCAGGTAGGTTGCTCAGCCTTCCAAGCCTCATAATCTTCAGGCTCATCTACTACAACCTTAAGTTTCATTGAAAAGTGACCTCTACCACATATTTCAGTACAAGTAATGAAATAATCAAACTCTTGATCTCCTATCTCGTCTCTCATATCCTGAGTAGATTTTGTCGGAGTGAATTTGAAGTGAGTAGGCATACCAGGAACAGCATCCATTTTCACTCTGAAGTGAGGCATAAACACACTGTGAATTACATCTCTCGCTCTAATCTTCAACAATACCTCTTTTCCTTTAGGAATATGCATTTCCATTGGCATGAAGTCATCATAAGAATTTTCATCTGTAAGATCCATACCAAACTGGTTAGAGGCATCAATTAATCTATAATCGTATTCACCTAGTTTATCATCCTTAACACCAGGGTAGCGAACACCCCAGGCAAACTGATATCCCATTACTTCCACTACCTCTGCATCATCAGAAGCTTTTGAAGTAATGTTATTCCACGCGCTAAGACCAGTTAGTACTAAACCAGCTAATACAACAGCAGGAACTACAGTCCAAAGAATTTCAAGTTTTGTATTATCAGGATAAAATTTACCCTTATTACCGTCTTTGTGTTGATATTTAAAGCTAAAAAAGAAAAGTAAAACGTTAGTAACAACGAATACAACACCTGTCAAGGCCGTAGTTAACCAGAATGCAAAATCCATAGATCCAGCATGCTCTGAGGCCTGAGGCAATGTGTAATCATCAAAGTAAGCAAAGGAATACCAGAAGAATAATCCAAAACTTACGAACATAAATAACAGTAATAAACCAGCATTAATCTTATTACCCGATCCTACCTTCTCCCTATGGGTGCCTTTTACTACGTTTACTAGCGTACCTATCCTAAATAAGATAAGAAGGATAACCACAAGAAGAACAACACCTATAGCAATAATTACTTTGAACATATCCCTATATATTAATCTTTATTTTAGAACTATTATTAAATATGATGATGTAAACTCTCCTCTAACATTGGATGGTTCTTCGCGAACAATGGCGCCTTAGTAAGGCTTGTTAATGTAACAAATAAGAATGCTACACCGAAGATCATCATCATACCAATTTCAGTGAGACCAAACGCTCCCTCCAACTTCATAGTACTAGGAGTAATCATCAGGTAGAAATCAAACCAGTGACCAACTATTACTATAGGGCATACCAACTTCACTAAAGACATCTGACGCTTGGCATCGCGAGTCATTAATAGTAAGAATGGAAGCACGAAGTTCAAGAACAAATTCATGAATAATATCCAGCTGTAATTTGGAACCTCTAATCTTTGAGCCCAGTAAATAGTTTCCTCAGGCATGTTTGCATAGTACTGTAATAAGAACTGTGCGAACCAGATGTATGTCCAGAAAATACTGAAACCGAATATGAATTTACCAATATCGTGTAAGTGGTTAGAGTTGATAATCTTCAAGTAACCATGTTGCTTCAATACCACAGTGATTAAAGCGATTACAGCTAATCCGTTGATCCACCAGCTAGCAAAAACATACCATCCGAATAATGTACTGAACCAGTGAGGATCAATAGACATTACCCAGTCCCATGCTCCTACTGTAGATGAGAATCCGAATATTACTAAGAAGATAACTGAATATTTACGTGTCTTTCTCCAGTGATCAACACCACCGTTAATGTCTTCAGCGAAGATCTCTCTTTTGATGTAAGTGAACATCAAGTACCAAAGCACAAAGAAGATAACCATTCTTAAAATAAAGAATAAAGGTACTGCACTACCATTAGCCATAGGCCAGAACCAAAGTGCTGCTTTACCTTTTAATATTTCATCACCGTGCTCACCATATAATGAAGCGTGAGTCCAGTGGAATACATCATGACGTACTAACCAGAAAGATATAAACATCAGGATACCAGCGATAGGCAACCAGTTACCCATAGCTAATCCTATTCTTAAAAATCCTACAGACCAGCCAGCCTGAGCTACATACTGTACAGCTACGAAGAATAATCCGATAATAGCTAATCCTGTGAAGTAAACGTTGTTTACCCATAAGCTATTATAAATTCTTTTTAACCAATGAGCCGTTTCATGATGCTCACCGTGAGCTGCTTCTACATCCTCGTGCTCGTCATTGGGCTGTGGCTCTGCGTGAGCACTCCCCTCATGCTGATCATCAGCGCTAGCCAATAGTGATGAGCTCTCATCAACAGTTAAGCCAGCTTCTTCAGATCCGTGACCTTCATCATGCCCATGACCGCCAGACATATTGAATACAGTACCTATCACAAAAAGTACAATACCCACTATCCCTAGGATCATTAAGGTCTTTTTAGCTCCAGCGGTAAACGAAAATCTTTCTTCAGTCATTTGAATATCTATTTTATGCCTTAGGCATTATAAATTATTACTTTTGTAAAGTTTTAACAAATTTAGCAATCTTCCATCTCTCTTCAGGACTAAGCTGAGAACCGTGAGCTCCCATTCTTCCTTTACCCCATGTGATAACATGGAAAATGTGTCCTTCAGTGATATTTTGATAAGCTGCACCTGTTAGGTTAGCTACCCCAGCAAATTTCTCAGAAACCAATCCATCTCCCTGGCCTGCTCCACCGTGGCAATGCTCACAAAATCTGTTGTAAAGCATCTGTCCGTCTTTAACCACTTCATCATTATCTGGTAAAGGGTTTTTCATTGTAGACGCATAAGTAAGGCTGTCTTTTGGTATTCTGTAAGGCAAATAACCGTTCTTATTTCTAGGTACCGTATTTACTGGCGGTACTCTCATTGTCATACCATTTGGATTTAATGGGTTAGAGTTATAGTACTCACCGTGCCCATCACTGTTAGCATCCAACCATTCTGCTGCATTACCAGCATCCTTATCTTTGATCTGAGATAAAGGCTCATAAGGAACTGAGTGATACATGTTAGGAGCATATTCCAGACCCTGATCCTCGCCACCAGCAGCACATGACGCCAGCGAGCCGATCACGGCTAGTCCAAAAACAAATGTTATACTTTTATAAATATTCATTGTGCTAAGTATTCCTTATTACTTTTTAAAAATCTTTTAAATTCACCTCTTGCGCACCAGAGTCACTAATGATAGACTTAATGTCTTCCTGACTCAAGTTATTCTTCGCCAAATCAATCGCCATGATATGCTTATCATCTGTGATTCTTATATCCATTAACCTTGGCTTACCGTGGGGCTTAAGGTTACTAATAATCATGAAAGTACCTACCATACCTAAGGCTGAAAGTAATACTGTTAGCTCAAAAGTAACAGGAATAAATGGAGGTAGTGATGTGAAGTTTTTACCACCTATGATCATAGGCCAGTCATACCCTAACATCCAAAACTGCATAGTAAGAGCCAAAGATGTACCTAGCATACCAAACATAAATGCTACTATTGGTAGGCGAGTTCTTTTATATCCCAGCTCATCATCCAAACCGTGAACAGGAAAAGGGCTATATACTTCGTGGATCTTAACTCCACTTCCTCTAACTTTTCTTACTGCACTTAAGAGTACGTCTTCATCATCATAGACGCCTAATACAAAGTGTTTATTGCTTTCCATTTATTTATTTCTGTTTAGAAGACGATGACTTAATAATACTTTTTACTTCGGCCATGTTGATCACTGGGAAGAACTTAGAGAATAATAAGAACAAAGTGAAGAACAAACCTAAAGTGAACACATACACACCCACATCATAAATAGTTGGATGGAACATAGCCCAACTTGATGGAAGGTAATCACGGCTCAAACACATTACAATAATATCGAAACGCTCGAACCACATACCGATGTTTATCACAATAGAGATGATAAATGATAGCATGTAACTAGTTCTAACACTTCTGAACCATAATGTAGAAGGGATTAAAATGTTACAGATAATTAATGCCCAGAAAGCCCATGCATAAGGTCCTGTAGCCGCACCGTATGACATGTATGTATAATTTTCATATTCTACTCCTGTGTACCAGCCTATGAAGAATTCAGTAGCATAAGCTACAGCAACCACACCACCTGTAACGATGATAATGATGTTCATTAACTCCACGTGCTCACGAGTAATATAATCTTCTAATTTAAGTACCCTTCTAGAGATAAGAAGTAGTGTTTGTACCATTGCGAAACCAGAGAAAATCGCTCCAGCTACGAAGTAAGGAGGGAAAATTGTACTGTGCCATCCTGGAATAACTGAGGTAGCAAAGTCAAATGATACAATGGTGTGTACTGAAAGTACTAGTGGTGTTGCAAGACCTGCTAATATTAAGGCCACAGATTCATATCTAGACCATGTTTTAGCAGCTCCATCCCAACCGAAGCTTAAAACTCCGTACGCTAATTTTGAAATTTTATTAGTAGCTCTATCTCTAATAGAAGCGAAATCAGGAATAAGACCGATGTACCAGAATACTAAAGAAACGGTGAAATAAGTACTTACTGCGAAAACGTCCCATAAGAGAGGTGAGTTAAAGTTAACCCAAAGAGAACCGAAAGCATTTGGTAAAGGAAGTGCCCAGTAGAAACCTAACCAGAGACGTCCCATGTGAAGACCAGGGAAACAAGCAGCACAGATAACGGCAAAAATTGTCATCGCCTCTGCAGCTCTGTTAATAGACATTCTCCACTTCTGTCTGAATAGTAAAAGGATGGCTGAAATCAATGTACCAGCGTGACCAATACCAACCCACCATACGAAGTTAGTAATATCCCAGGCCCAGCCTATGGTTTTATTTAATCCCCATACACCGATACCTTCCCACAATAACATGAATACAGCATAGGCTCCTAAAAGTAAAGCCACAAGTGACACTGCTACTCCTAGCATCCACGACTTGCTTGGCTTACCCTCTACCTGTCTGCATATATCTTCCGTAACATCATGAACGGTCTTACCACCGGTAACTAATGGTTCTCGAACGGATGAAGTAACTTGCATATTCTCTCTATTAAAAATTTCAGTTTAGCGCCCTGTTTCCAGTTTACCTTATTAAATTAAGCTTTATGATCGTTTAAATCCTTGTTTCTGATCTTGGTGAGATACGTAATGTTCGGTTTCACACCAATCTCTTCTAATACATGGTATGCTCTTGGCTCATGTATTTCAGATTCAGTAATGTAGTGTTCTTTCTCAGTATCCTGGATTTGTAGTAACTGATAGATTCTACTGTTCTTATCATTCATGTCACCGAATACGATAGCTTCAGAAGGACAAGCACTTGCACAAGCAGTGTTTACATCACCGTCGTTAGGTCTTCTACCCTCTTTCTTAGCTTCTAATTTACCGTACTGGATTCTCTGAACACAAAGAGAACATTTTTCCATAACCCCTCTAGAACGAACAGTTACATCAGGGTTAAGTACCATCTTACCAAGATCATTGTTCATGGCAGTGTTGATGTTCTCGAAGTTACCATTGTCATGATATTTGAACCAGTTGAAACGTCTTACTTTGTAAGGACAGTTGTTAGCACAATATCTTGTACCAATACATCTGTTATACGTCATTTGGTTCAGACCTTCTGTACTGTGGCTGGTTGCAGCAACCGGACATACAGTTTCACAAGGAGCATTATTACAATGCTGACACATCATTGGTTGGAAAGTAACCTCAGGGTTAGCCGCAGCCTCCTCAAGTCCTTTTAAATCTTCAGGAGCAGCATCACTGCTGTAGTACCTGTCGATTCTTAACCAGTGCATATCTCTTCTATTGATCACTTCCTGACGACCTACTACAGGAACGTTGTTCTCTGAGTGACAAGAAATTACACAAGCACTACATCCAGTACAAAGGTTCAGGTCAATAGCCATTCCCCAGTGGTGGTTGCCGTATTTATGTCCTTTCCAAAGGCTTATTGCGCCAGGGTTAGTAGTTCCATCCTCAGATCTCCAGTCAGCAATTTGTGGCTGATATCTTCCTGCAAATGGATCTTCTTGATATTTAGACAGAACAGACTCTTGAATAACACCTTCACGGTTCATATGAGTCTGGTGCATCTGTGTTTGTGCAATTTGATAAGTATCTGATAATACTTCTACAGTAACGCCTGACATGATATCATAAGAGCATGTTCCGTTTACCATAGTTACTAATGGGTAAGCATCAACACCTACTCCGTTAGCTACTTTACCAGCACTAGTTCTACCATATCCTAATGCTAAACCTACAGTACCTTCGGCCTGACCAGGTTGGATAAGGATTGGTAATTCCATTGATTTACCATTCACTGTAACTTTGGCTTTGTTACACTTTCCTTCAAAAGAAGTAAGGTCATTATCAGAAGCCCATTTTTTAGATACAGTAAGGTAGTTATCCCATGTAGACTTAGAAACCGGATCTGGTAATTCTTGTAGCCATGGGTTATTAGCTTGAGAACCATCACCAATACCTACTTTTTGGTACAATGATAATTCAACGCCGTTTCCTTTATAGTTTTTCTTGATGGCTTGTTTAGCAGCACCTACATTTCCACCAAAGCTAGCAGCCACAGGAGCTACCGGCGCCTCAGTTTCAGATGAAATGATACCTGCACCTTCGTGCACACCAGTGTATAATACTTTATCGAAGTCAGATACTCCTTTAGATGCCCAGTAGCTCTTCACGTATGAATAATAATCCGGCTTAGAAACACCAGACCATGCCATGAAGCTTTCTTGAGCTTGTCTTGTCTTAAAGATTGGAGTAATAGTTGGCTGAGTAAAGCTGAAGCTTCCTTTCTTCACCTCATGGTCATTCCATGACTCTAAGAAGTGGTGATCAGGGGCTACATAGTCAGCAGCTATTGCTGTTTCGTCAGGTCTGTCAGCAGTACTGATTTTAACAGATACTTTGCTTAATGCAGCCTTTAACTCAGCAGCACCTGCATAGTTATAAAGTGGGTTACAGTTATAGAAAATAACCGCTCCTACTCTACCAGATTTCGCATCAGAAACAAATCTCTGCATAGCAGCATCATCTCCTTTACGAACATAAGCAGGCTTGGTAGTATCTATAGTAGATCCATAACTGCCTAAAATCTGATTGATACCATTCACCACCACCTGAACTGCAGGATCATTAGATCCGGCTACAACTAAAGCTTTACCTCTAGCTTTTTTAAGATCAGCGGCTACTTTATTAATACCTTCGTTACTAGACTTTTTGCTGCCTAAAGCATCATAAAGCTCAGCTACAAGGTTAGCTAGCTCTGAAGGCTTAGTAGGGTATCTGTAATCAGCGTTAGAACCTGTTATAGAAAGGTTGCTTTCGAACTGATAGTGTCTAGACATGTTTTTCTTACCATGTCCTAATTTTCTTGTTTGAGCATATTGTCTAGAATACTCAGTAGAAGATAACCAAGTACCTAAAAAGTCAGCTCCAAAGCTTACGATAACATCAGCTTTGCTAAAATCATATGAAGGGATCATTCTTTCTCCGAATGATTCCTGGTTAGCTCTTAAAATACCATCACTAGAAACAGCATCGTACATTACGTGCTGCGCAGTAGGGTATTTAGCTTTAAATTCTTCTATTACCTGAAGTGTTGAAGGACTGTTAACTGTGTTACTTACAATTCTTATTTGTCCTCCCTTAGCAGCTACGCTGTTAAGTTTGCTTACCACTTCTTTATCAAGGGTCTCCCAATCGCCGTTTTTACCAGCAATTTTAGGACCTCTAAGTCTTTCGTTATCATAAAGTGTTAATACACTGGCTTGCACCTGTGCATCAGTACCTCCCTGATAAACTTTAGACGACTTGTTCCCTTCTATTTTTATAGGACGACCTTCTCTGGTTTTAACTACAATACTGCAAACATCACCGCCATTAGCGTATGTAGTAGCATAATAGTTAGGAACACCAGGATCAACGTCAACAGGCTTATTTACATAAGGAATGGCATTTCTAATAGGAGCTTCACAAGCTGCTAAAGAAACAGCTGCGATACCAAAACCCATCATTTTTAAGAAGTCACGTCTGTTACTTCCTCCTTCTTCACCGTCCGTTGGTAGTACCTCAGGAAATTCCCTTTCCGAATTTTTTACAATCTCCGGATTGTTAGATAATTGCTCAATACCTTTCCAGTATGTCTTTTTATTATCACTCATAATCTATCTATAGATGGAATCTTATCAATCAATTTTTTAGTAGTGGCACTTAGCACATTCCAAACCACCAATGTCTTCAACCTTTAAGGCGTCTTTGCTTTCAGCGTCGTGTAGTTCTACAAGGTTGTCATAGTACTCATTACCTTTCGTGTTTACGTCAGTTTTTCTATGACAATCGATACACCAGCCCATAGTAAGTAAGGCATTTTGGTGAACTACTTCCATTTCCTGAATTTCTCCGTGACATGTCTGACACTCGATACCGCCCACTTTTACGTGCTGAGAGTGGTTAAAGTATGCTAAATCAGGAAGGTTGTGGATTCTTACCCACTCAATTGGCTCATTTTTCTCTATCGCAGCGTAAATCTTCTGGATCTGATCAGACTCAGTTTTAACAGCACTGTGACAGTTCATACAAATGTTAGGTGAAGGTATGTTAGCACTCTTACTCTTTCTTACACCCGTGTGGCAGTAGTTACAATCAATCTCATACTGACCAGCGTGAAGTTTGTGAGAGAATGCGATAGGCTGCTTAGGAGCGTATCCTTGCTGGATACCTACAGCGAAAAGGTTGTTGATAACCACTTTAAACGCTATGGCAGTAAAGACAAACACAATTATGAAGATAAAAGGCTTGCTTTTTACTGTTTTCTCTAAGCTAAACGAAGCATTTACAATTTCTGTATCATCTTCATCAAGATCGCCTCTGTTATTAAGATATTTCTTTAATACGGTAGTTATAAGGAGTAGTACTACTAGGATAAGTACTAACACGATAACCAGACCTACCATAATGGCATCTAAGTAGCCTTCTGGAATAGAGCTACCTGTTGGCGCTACTGCACCTGGAGTAGTGGCGACAGTATTAGGATCAGGTTCAGGACCTGCCTCAGTCTGTTGCTTGATATAACCCATGATAGACAGGATTTGATCCCTAGAGAAGCTAGGGAAAGCTGTCATCTGAGTTTTATCATACTCGTTATAAAGTTTGTTTGCGTAATCATCTCCGCTAGAGATAACTTTAGATGAGTTGTGCACGAAGTTTACAATCCAGTCTATGGAAGGAGCTCTATCGTAAACATTTTTTAGGGCTGGCCCAACTAATTTTTCGTGTACTCTGTGGCAAGTCTTACAGTTTGCTTCAAATAAAGATTTACCCTCGGAAATTCTAGCGTCGTCTGTAGGTACCTCACCAGGAGCTGCAGCGGCACCTTCAGCAGCAGCTGTTTCAGTAGCTGCAGCTTCTTCAGTAGCAGTAGTATCCTGCGCCTGTGAAGTGAATGAATATAAAAACGAACCAGATATTATTAATGCTAGAAAAACGCTTCTCAATGATTTTTTTTGCGCCATTGTTAACTTAATTTATAACTCTCAATGCAACAACTTGCATGTCTTAACCCGGCACAAATCTACTATCGGATTAGTTTATTTCAAACATATTTAGAGCAGCTTTTGGCACCTATTGCAACAAAATGAAAGGAAACGTCGTTAGTGGATGTGAAAAATGCCCTCATAGGGTCGAAAAAGGCCTTTCACATCTTTATTTAGAATGCTTATAAATAAAATTCATCCTCCTCGAAAAGGATTGAAATAAGAGGAATAAATTGGATAATTTGGATGGGTATATTTTTTAAATGCCTCATTATCAATGCGCTAATTAATGATGGCGAGACAAAATCACGTTTCTAATTTAGAATTATTAAAATTAAGTGACTAAAGAAACCTTACACAAGAATAAACCTGAGGCAAAATACCTCAGGTTCAATGTTTTATTTTAGTCAATTACAATTTCTCTTCTATTATTAACTGTAACATGATCTTTTTTCGGAATATGAATGGTGAGAATACCATCAGCACAGCTGGCTGCAATTTTCTCTTCATCAACATATTCAGGCAAAATAAATGATCGGTTAAAGGCGGTATAACTAAATTCTCTTCTCTTGTACGTCATCTCTTCAGTAGAGTTGGGTGTTTTAACATTTCCTGAAATATTCAGTACATCATTCTCTACTTCCAGCGTATAGTTGTCTCTGCACATACCCGGTGATGCTAGCTCTAGAATGAACTCCGCATCGTTCTCTATAACGTTCACTGCTGGCAGACGCTCTTTTCTATTGCTAATAAAGTCTTCAAAAACGTCTCTATTGGTAAACTCATCCCAAAAACCTTGATTCAAGCTATTTCTTTTACTTTTCTGTTCAATATCGTATAACATAACTGTTCGTATTTAATGGTTAAAAATTAGAAACTATTGGTTATTGTAAAATTCACTTTACAATAGTCCGCTAGCTTCTGTTTCTTCTGGTACACCCAGTTGAGCGGAAGCTTCAATGGCTTCGTCTCTGATAATGGGTAAATCATTTTCAATAATGCCCCATATCATCTGATGATCTACTTCCATTTCATCGTTATAGCGTGCATTTCGGAAACCGCTTAAAATGTCGGTTTCAAAATTGAGATCGCCTGCATTATCAGAGTTAATGGATAGCTCATAAGCCGCTTGCCCCACCATTTGTAGGTTGCTATAAACCTCCTCTTTAACCTGTTCTTCCTGGGTAAATTGGTGATAATCCAGCTCTCTGGTAAGTTCTACCACCTCTTCAATTCCTTTTATGATATTATTTAAATGTAATTGTTGCTCTTCAATGTTCATGATCTTAGTCTTTTTCTACTTCACTTTCTAATTTCAATACTTTGCTACCATCTTCCTGCTCAATGTACAGTGCCTTATCGTCGTCACTACCTTTTCTTTTGATCTCACTGCCATCAATGGTTCTGGTCACTTCTTCTTTATAGGTTTTAACCACTTTGCCTGTAGCATGGCCGTTACCCCATTTCCATTTTACTTTGGAACCTTCGCGAATCATATCATTAAGAGTTATCGGCCGTAAACACCTTCACCAACATCTCCTTCACCCTTACCTTCTGTAGAATTAAGGGTATCTCCTTTTACTGCGTCCTTATCATCTACTGTGCCTTGTTTTGGCTCACAGCTTACAAGTAAGGCTCCTAATGACATTATTATAAATAGCTTTTTCATCTTCAATAGTTTAGTTGATCTTTCTATTGATAAATGTATAAAAGTCATGCCATGGCTCTAATACGGCCAGAGTGAAGAAAGAAGGCGAATTAAGGATTAAATGACGTGTAGGATGTTCTACAAATGGTGCTAAAACTCTATAACGGCTGGCTTTTCTATACGAAAATCAGAAATTCCCAAGTTGGTCTGTCCGCTAACTTTTACACCGAATGATGACTCATCTTCAGGCACTTGTGGGTACCAGGCTAGCCTAATTTGAATGGTATTAAAGGCTAGGTTTTCATTTCGGAGTCTTAAGCCTACTCCATAGCCCTGATAAAGTTTGTTCTTTAAAAGCTTAGCGGAATTTAGATTGACAATGGCCAGATCAGCAAAGCCAAAAATGGCAAACCTGAACCCTACCAGGTAAAATGGAGTGAATGCCACGGTCTCTGTTTTAATGGATAGCTTTTTATTTCCTCTTAGGAAGGTATTACTGAGTCCCCTCACCCCTCTCCTATCGTTGATATCTACATATTCATAGCCAAAGCGATTGACGCCAAGCACATAATCTATGCTAAGGAATTGACGAAGGTTAACTTTATGATATCTGTAGAGGTAGCTGAAGTATTGCACGCCCGTTCTTAGCACTCCTTGCTCCAAATGGCCATCATACATAAATCCACCAAACTGAACAGAGGGACGTATATAGCCAACGCGCCCGAAGTACTTGCCAGCAGAAAACCGCCAGCCGGCGTAGGTACGATTGTAAAACTCATTAAATTCTCTACCAGCAGTAAATTCTAACAAATAGCCTATAGGAATATCTTCCGTACGTCCATAACCGTTTATGAGAGTACTACGTTCATAGTTTCTTCTTGAAATACCTACAGAATATAGGTAGAACTTGCGGTCAAAGAAGACCTGATTCGTATCCGCAGTGGTAATTGGGCGTTCGATGTAATTATACTTGCTATACCCAATAGCGGCCTGGATGTTTGTTCTTCCATGATCATCATCAGAGCCGATAAGCCATGATCTACCAAACCAATAATCTTGCAGGTTATACTTAGTGGTGTATTCATAAGTGGTGTCGGGGTATTGGCGCTCGGCTTGAATAATGTTGTGACTTAAATCAATACCGCCAGCATATTTAATCTCTGGCGTTATAAAGTTTCTATAGATTCTGGCGGCATATCTGGATATCGGTTCCGAACTGGCATAATTAACCTCGCCTGTGATGAAGGTCTTGCGAATGTTATTGATGGTATAGGTACCATTATAGCCGATCACAGGACTGTTATCTGTGTCATACAGAAATTCATTTCGAAACTCCTGCCCCAGCCCAAGAAAGTTCTTATCTATAACCGCCACATCACTTTTCTGAAAGTTGCCTATTTTGAGCTCTCCCGAAATTGACCATACATCTTTTACTAGAATAAGTATACCCACCAACTCAGAATCTTCTTCATCAGGCACTATATATATTCGAGCATCTTTAATATATGGCAAGCCCCGGAGCACCCGTTCACTATCTTTGAGAAGATCAGGATCCAGCACATCTCCTGTTTCGAAGAAGAGGTTATTTCTGATTATATAACTTCTGGTATAAACGTGTAGACTATTGGCGACCCGAATCGCCCATGAGTTAGTATGCTTGGTAGTGTCATTGATACTGGTACCGAAGACCTCAAGTTTCTTCACGGATATTTCTTTGATTCGCTTACCCGCATATAACTGGTAAAAATCCTGATTAGAAACTGGTTCTGTCTTTACTTTACTGGTATTTACATCTACAAAAAGTAGATCGTACAGCTCTTTGGTAAATTTCTTTTTGTAAAACCTATTCTTGAGGTTATTGTAGAAATCATCGCTTCTTCGGGTTTCATCGCGACGAAGCTTTACCGCTATAGTGTCTGGAAGAAGAATTACTGTATCATTTTCTATATAAATTGACGAATCGGCCAGAATGAGAAAGCTTTTTCCACGCACCGCTACGCTATCCATGCCAGATGAGCTTTTGGGCTTAGGCTTTTGGGCATAACTGCTCAGTGCTAGTGCACTTAAAAATCCAATGATGAAAAGTACTCTCAATTAAACAATTCTAAAATCATATAAAAAACAGAAATCCCAATTCCTAAAGTATCGGAATTGGGATTAATTTAAAAGCTTTATTTATTCTTTACAGCTCACCTCTTTCGGCCATTCTCTTCATTTTCTTGTTAGCATAAATGGCTACTTCAACTCTTCTGTTTTGCTGACGACCAGCAGCTGTACCGTTATCAGCAATAGGTTGATTTTCTCCGTAACCAGTAGTGGTGATTCTACTACCAGCTACACCATCTGAACTTAAATAACTAGAAACTGAAGAAGCTCTTTTTTCAGAAAGCGTTTGGTTATAGCTATCAGCACCAGTGTTATCAGTATGACCTTCTATAAGGATGTTAGTATCTTCATACTTCTTTAAAGTTGCGGCCAGGTCTGACAAGTTCTGTCTTGTAGCCGATTTTAGATTATAAGAATCTACATCAAACAAAAGACCTGAATCGAAAGTAATTTTAATACCCTCACCTACTCTTTCTACTTCTGCACCTTCTAAATCTCTTCTTAGTTCTTCAGCTTGCTTATCCATTTTTCTACCTATTAAAGCACCCGCTGTACCACCTACAGCGGCACCAATAATGGCACCTACGGCCGTGTTATCTGATCCACTACCTATGGCAGCACCTATGGCTCCACCGGCCGCTGCTCCTACAGCACCACCTTTTGCTGTGTTACTAGCCTGACACCCAGTAAGTATGTATGATGATAATACAAATGCAGAAAGGATCAATAACGCTGTTCCTAATGATATTGCTCTATTTTTCACTAATTCCATTGTTTTCATAATTGATTATTTTCATGAAAGCATTACCAAAATGAGTACCAGACTGTGTAATGTACCGTATTTCAAATAAAACGAAGAAACCTTTAAGAATAGTGTGGATGATACTCCACAATATATTAGAAAGGATACCCTATTGCTATGTTATAAACTATTTTACCTAAAGGCGACGATGTATTATCTGAGCGAATTGTGGCAGGAGTTTGCTTAGCAGGGTCTTTTAGTGGATAACCCAAGTCTAACCTCACCACAAAAAAGTCAGCATCGAACCTGAAACCAAAGCCTGTACCTACAGCCAATTGCTTATAAAATGACTTTGGATCGAATTCTCCACCAGGTCTCTCTTCTTCCGCTCTCATGGTCCAGATATTACCGGCATCAAGGAAGACCGCTCCTTTGAAGGCTCCTACTATTTCAAATCGATATTCGATGTTTGCCTCTAGCTTGATGTCTCCAATCTGATCTATGAAAATTTGGGTGGTGTCTGGCTCGTAAGTACCAGGTCCCACTGAGCGAGCTCTGAAGGCTCTGATACTGCTACTACCACCTGAAGCAAAGGACTTACTGTAGGGCAATGAAATGGAGTTTCCGTAAGCATAACCTACACCGACCAACATACGCGTGGCAATTTTATTCTTATCATCCAATCTCAGATAATATCTTAAATCCACATCTCCACGAGCAAACTGAGAATATGGGAAGCCAAGCACTTCATAGGGATCTTCTTCAGATGAGGTCAGCGTTTTTTGCGCCAGGTGCATTACATTACCTGAAATATCAATATTGCCATTGAAGTAGAAATTACTGGTTCTTTTATCTCTGCCTGGCTTGGCCTGTGAATTATAGTAGAAAGAATAGGTGGTTCCTAAAATATACTGTTCTGCATAACTTCTGGCCAGGAAAGGGTTTTTGTTTAAAGTCTCAAGAAATTCATCAGACTCATTACTGATCTGGATAAGATCTATATCAATTGGGAATAATTCATGTCTCCTGGTGGGCGTTTCATTCCAGCTAAAACCATAGCCCAGATTGGCTGTGTATGAGGTAAAGAAGCCACTTCTTTTCTGCATGGCAAAGCCAGCTTTAAGAATGGTCTGTGGCACATACTTAAATGAATTGAATTTAATATTTAATGGAGTAATGAAACGAGGAATGGTAAAGGTATTTTGAATACCAATGGTATAGGAATTTACTGCGCCTCCGGTGGTACTCTGCTGCTGACCTGAGACCTGTACTTCGTAGCCCGTATTCAAGGTGAGCTCGTAAAGTTCTGCACCTCCGAAAGCATTTCTATTTCTAAAAGAGGCATTTACATTCGGCCCCACATATCCATTTGATTTAGAAACCCCTTGAACCTCCAGCCTGAATGACTTTTTCTTAAATGGCGTGAGGTAAATATTTGATCTGAGCCTATTATCATTCATTTCGTCAATACTTACATTCACAAATTTGAATACATCTAGCTGCAGAAGCCTATCAATGGTCACCTCTTCGTCTTCATTGGTGTAGATATTGCCTTTTCTCAACTTCACATGATCAGTAATAGCTTTTGGTTTAAATTCTTGATTATCAGAATAATAGTTGATACTATCAACCACTACTGTATCAGAAGCCTGAGCTTTACTTTCACCTACGAAATCATAATTAGCAAATACGTTGATCTCTCCGAGCTTATAAACTTCCTTGGCTCTTTCCGGGGTATCTTCCTTCACGGTCATGAATATGTCCACTTGTCTGTCACCCACAGTACTATCTGCCCGGAATAAGATGTGATTATCTTCAAAGAAATAAAAGCCTTTGTTCTTCAACTCTCCTTCCAACCTAACCCTTTCTTCCTCAAGATCATTAAGGTCATATCGATCTCCTTTTTTGAAAACCATCTTATCAGAAGCTTCTCGGATAGCAGTAACTAACGGTCCATCGCCTTCTGGCAGATGAATAGAATCATACCTGTAAGGTCTGGTGAGATAAGCTATATATGTTACTTTAGTTTCTCTGTGCTTGGTAGTGGTTTTAGATTCAACTCTTGCTTGAAAGACGCCTTCATTTTTCAATCTGCTTTCTATCAGATTTTGAGTTCTGTAAATGTCTACATCTTCCATGAGCACTGGTGGAGCTCCGAGCTTAGTTCGCATCCAGTATTTAAAGCCTTTTTCCTTTTTGGGTTCACCAGCCAGGTTATAAAAGAAAACTTTTGGCCTGGAGCCTAAAACCTTGGTGTTAGGTGTAGGAGTAATTAGTGCTTCCAATTCAGCCTTTACCTCTTTCTTCTTTTTGAAGTCTCTTTTGGTTTTGAACACAACCTGTCCTCCACCATAGAAATTCTGACCTTCCTCCAGGTGCTTTACGCCGCTGCAGGAAAAGATCATTACCAAAATGAAGGTGGTGCTTATTAATATTTTAGCTTGACGAATCACTTATTACTTATCGTTATTATTTTCAGTTTCTTCTTCCTCTTTCTTTGCGTCCTCTTTCTTTACATTTTCCTTCTCGGCATCCTCATCTTTTGCGTCCTCTTTCTCAGTGTTGTCTTTGGCCTTAAATAACTCTTTAAAGCTGTCATAATCTCTAACGAAGATGACTCCAACACCAGTTTTCACTACATCATCACCACCCTGAAAGAAGTTATCATATTCATTTTCTCTAAAGCCCACTAACCTAAAACGGCCATCTTCTGTTAGCCTGTACTCTATCCGAAGGTCACCTGCAAAATCATTCATGGATTGCTGCCTGTTTTGGTCACTTTGATCCAGGTTGAAATTACCGGCCACTTTCACCACTACTCGATCATTAAAAAGCTGCTTAGAGAGGCCAAGCTCCAGCTGTGTATTAGCCAAAGGATCGTCAGAATTAGTAGGTGCGCCGTTAGATTCCAGATTAAGAGATAGTTCTACTCCTTTTACTTTGTTGGACAACTTGCTGAGCTGTGTGTTCAATATTTTACTCACACTATTTCTGGCTGTGGTCTGAGCCACATTATTACTTGAACTATTAGACGATGTGCCGGTGAGGAAGTTCTTAAATAGCAATAAACCAAATACCTGCTGATCCAGCTCTTCATTTCTATTATTGAGCTGGTTTACATAAGCCACCACCGCTGTACTTGCAGGTGCGCCCTCCTCTAAAGCTAGTCGGAATGAAATTTCTGGTGATAATAATTCACCCTGAATATCTGTATAGACCAGGAATGGCAATTTCTGACTTGATACATCACTGGAAGTAGCTTCTGCCGGTGGTGTAGCACGCACGGTATAAACCGCTGAGATATCCATTCTGGCATTCAGCACATCCCCCGTCCAGAGCAGGTAACTTCCCCTCTGTATTTTAAATTCTCTTTTTACCAGTCCGTAGAAATTCAGATTATAACTACCGTCAAAAACCTCATATCTACCTGCTAGTGTCATATCACCATTTGGCTTTATGCCCAACTTAAGATTGGCATTTCCTTTTACAGCAAGCTTATCACCCGTAACTGGATCTATGACTACGTTAAGGGTATTATTTTGATCAATATTGATGTCTGCATTTATGTTTATACCGGTAATTTGGGCTTCAATGGTATCTTTCTCCTGCTCGCCGGTGTTGAATTGCTGATAAAATGGATCATTCTCCACGTCAGCGTCAAACCATGTAACAATTCCTTCTGTCTGTTGCTCAGTAATCTGGGCTTCTGGTATAACGTATGTCAGCTCACTGCCACTGCTCATACCCACATCCATCTGCACGTTTGGTTGATCTGAATTACCTGTGATGGTGGCATTACAGTTAAGCTCTATTTTACCATAGTATAGCTCATTGTCATCCTCTGAAGTATTGAGTAAAAGGAAGTTATCTGTTTTTAACTTCAGGTCAAACTTATAAAAAGAGTAGTCTGTGGTGGCAACGTCTCCATTGATTCTGGCTGCATTACCATTGACATCATTAATCACAAAGTCATTAAATGAAATACCTGTTTTAGTAAAGTTGAGCGACTCATTGTTGATCTTGAAGGTGGTCTGAACATAAGCAGCTTTGAATCGCGCCTGATTAAAGTTCAGCTTGCCGGCAATATCTGGATCTGCGGTAGTTCCTCTGATTTTCAGTAATCCATTTATGCTACCTTTCATCTCCGTTAGCTGGCCCATGGTGAATGATTCTATTGTAGAAAGATCAAGATTAACCAGATTAGCATCCAAATGTATTTCTGGAACACTATCTGCCAGATAATATCCATCTACTTTTACATTATTAAGGCTGTTTTTAATATCTAGATCAAGGTTATACTTATTGCCGCCTTCATTGAAAGCCACCACAGTTACGTTACCCACAGTATCTCCTTTATAGCTAAACTGATTGATATCTAAATCAGAAGTAAAGGCTAGACCCGCTTCTTCCATATTCAGATTAAACTCACCGTTCAAAATACCATTGATTAGGTATACATCTGATTCTTCCAACTTACCCAGGGCACCCAGGCTGAAGTTTTCAATATTTACCGCCAGTGTACTATCGCTCTTGTCGTTTACTTTAGACTCTACAATGATCTGCTGGCTGCTATCCTGCAAAATCATATTCTCCACCCAGATACCTGAGGGGTGAATATCTATTCTGTTGGAAGGCTTTACATCCCATTCCTGATAATTTAAAATGAACTCCCCGGGAGTAAACTGAAACCTGTAATAATCCTCACCACTGATGAAGATACCACCAAACATGTACTTGGTTTCTCCTTCATCATTATTGATCATGAGCTCAGTTTTAATGTGGTCAGCCTCCACATCACCATGCCAGTTGATATGATCTACCGTGATGCTTCCACTACTCAGCTTTGCCACCTTCATAAGATAACTCATGCCAGCTTCATCAGAATTTACTTCTATCCCCAGCGAGTCTACCTCTGTACCGGCATATATTGCCTTGTGCAGATTGATATCAAGGTTGAGCTCCCAGAGCTCACTGTTATAATTACCTTTTATTGGGCCAGGCCTTAATTCATCCAGTTCGGGTACCAGAAGATCAGTGAAGAAACCTGGCTTGATCACGTTGATATTGAAATCGAAGCTTTGTGGTGTTAACTGCTGTACGTCCTCCACATCGGCCAAGTCATAATATCTGTTAAAATGCTGCTCTAAAACCTGAGGTAGCGTAACGATATCAAAGTTACCTTTAAATTCTGCGGTGATGATATTAGATTGAATACTGATGTTGGTGCTATCTTCATCCGTTTTTGAGGTGAGTAGAAAGGTATCCATTTGGTACACGTGGGTGCCTTTGCCCATCACAAAATCATCTATAGCCAGAGTACCGTTAATCCTTTTAGCGGAAGCCATTCTAATGTCAGAAATGATCTTGGCTCTAACTTTAAGTTCTTCTTTGGCAAAATTCAGCGCATATAAGTCGAGGGTACGCAGATCCAGGGTAAATTGATAATGAGGAACGCTGTCATTAAGGTTTACGGTGCCATCAAACTCAAAGTCGGCATTAGGATCATCCATAGCCAGCTGACCGGTAAACTCCTGCGCCTGTACTTTACCATTGACAGAGATATTTTTATAGGTATATCCATTATAATCGACAGCCGTTACTTCTCCATCTAGCTGTGTATCAAGATCTTCTATGGCAAACCCCTTTCCTTCGGCTTTCATATTTAGAGAGAGATTACCCATTTGGTCCTCTTGCATAAGAAGCTTACCTAACTTGAAGCTATCCACCTTCACGGTGCCGGCATAGCTATAAATACTATCCTGTTCCAGCTTCATTTTCACATCAGCCAGGGCATCTCCGTAGCTAGTGGTGAGGTTAAGCTTAGATGCAAAATCATTTAAAGAGCCTTTGAATTTACCTTTCAGAGCAATATTCTGTGGAATGCTGATATTCTGTGGTATCAGACTATCGGGAAGGACCAGTTTGATATCTTCTCTGCTAGTAGCTACATTCTTAATTTTTAAGTTCAGTCTGGTTTTATTTACATCTGGCAGTCCACTAACCTGACCATCTATGGCCAGCTTGGTATTATTCAATGCTTCAGCCTGTAAGTTATTGATATCCATATCGGCCATAGATCCTTTTATATCACCCTGAAGAATTACCTGACTAGCTTTGCCATTGAAATAGCTCATGCTCTCTTTTAAGGCCGGCTGAAAGTAGAAAATATCCTCAAAATCTATTCTTGACCTCTGTATTTCGGCATCGATTTGAAGTGCGTTGAGATTATCTGCTATAGCCTCCATAGAAGGGTAAGCAATAGCCAAATCACCAGTTATATTGGTGTGATCAGTTTCTAAGTGGAGATTTTTAGCAAATGATTCCTTTTCCCCATACTTGAATTCTGCATTGAAGCTTTTCACGCTTAGTCCACCCTGCTCTGATGCCGTGAGGCTATTCACTTTACCATCTGCATAGCCATTTTTAAATACTATATTTTGAAGATCAGCATTCAACTTTTGAAACCACATGTGATTAGGATCAAACCCATCTACCTTTTCATAATTATGATTATAGAGCCTGAAACCAACATTTTTGATATTGGCCTGCGCTACACCGGTAAGAATTTCTATCTCTTCCTCTGAAACTGATGTGGTATCAGTTGGTTCTTCCACCTGAGTAGAATCCTGGGTGTACTGATCGATGGAGATAAATGTATTTTCTATATCTATGGTTTTAGCCACGTAGACCTGTCTTGCCAAACTCATACTATCCACCTCAATGCCCACCTTACCTATATCCGACTTGAATTTCATATTGCCTGGTCGGTCTTCAAAGGTGAACTTTACATTATTGACTGTGAGCAAGTTACCTGCAATATCAAATACCTCTGAACTGGTAGTATCTGACGACTGTGAAGGCTTAAGAATTTTGAAGCTTCCCACAGAGTTCTCAAGAGCAATTTCATCTACCAGAATATGAGCATTATTGAGATCAAACTCAGAAATGTCAGTGTACAGCGAGCCTACATTCAGGTTTAGGCTAATTCCAGTATATAAATCATCATACCTTACTCTGGTATGCTTGATATCTACTTCTTTGATGGAAAAGTCGAATGGCTTGGTCTGGGTGGTATCTACAGGTGCCTGTGTAGTATCCTGAGCTGCAAAAGCATCTACTATAAATTGATAATTGAATGTACTATCAGAATTAGTGGAATAGATATTAGCCACCAGCTTTTCTACTTCCAGATCATTGATTTGAAACTTATTATCCAATAAGCCCCACAAATCGGTGTTTATACCAATATGATGAGCATAAACCAGTGTATCTTTCTTCTGGTCTTCTATGTAGATATCTTCTATGACAATGGTTTTGGGGAAGTCAACATAGAGTCTGCCAATGCTGGCCTCTGTATCTACTTTGCTTTTGAAGAAATTAAGTGCTTTTCCAGTAACAAACTCCTGAACTTTCGGGAGGCGCAGGGAGAAAATGGCAATGACCAAAATCAAAATCAGGCTAAGAATAATCCAGCCTGTGATTTTCAGAATTTTAAATAGAATGTGTTCGAAACCTTTACTTGCCATTTAATTTAATTGCCTCAATAACGGCGGCGCAATATTAAGTGTTATAATCCTTTATATAAAAATGACCATCTTAATAATTTAAGACGGTCTATTTTATAAATTATCTATATGTTAACAGCTTATTCTGCTACTTGTTTAGCAATTACGGTAACCATAGTTGCGGTTTCCTGATCCCATACCTCGGCTGATTTCATATTTACTCTCAGCAAGCATAAATCCGGATCATCAATTCCTTTAGGAAACCATGCTTCATGAATGTCATTCCATAATCTCCTTTTTAGGCTGTCGTCATCCACACATTTGGCCGTACCACTAATGGAAGCGTAGGTGTGAGAATGAGTATCAGAATAACTGATATTTACCAGATTATTCTCTTCAATCTCATCCATTTTAGGGGAGTTTTTGGATGTGAAAAACCAAATATCTCCGTCATGCCCTACCGAAAGTGTATACATTGGGCGGCTTAAGAGCTCACCATTCTCATCTTTAGTGGTTAACATGGCCACTTCAATGGAGGCAATAGTCTCTCTCAGCTTATCTACTCCGTTGATCATCATACTTCAACTTCAATTTTGTTGGCTGTAACCGTAACATCAATGTTTCCAGCAGTTGCCTTAGAATATGGACATACTTGCTGTGTTTTCTGTACAAGCTCATTTAGCACATCGTCCTCTACGCTCTCATCTATAACATTAAGAGCTGCAGATAAAGCGTATCCATTATCTTCCTCATTGAAAGATACTTTAACAATGATTTTGGTATCTCCTAGATCAACGTTTTGCTTTTTTGCCACTGTACCTAGTGCTCCCAGAAAACAAGGCCCCCACGCTGCAGCAAAAAGCTGCTCCGGGTTAGTACCTTCTTTACCTTCACCTCCCATAGATTCCGGCTTAGCCAGCTCCATGTTAAGTACACCATCTTGTGATTTTACATGACCTCCTCGGCCACCTTGTGCGGTTACTTCCGCTGTATATAACGCTTTCATATTTTTAATATTTAGTTGGTTAGATTTAAAGAAAAATGGACTGAGGCCAAAAACCAGACCTCAGCCCGAGCTAAAAAAATGATTAAATGGTCTTCTGCCCTTCGTGTACTCCTTCGCAAAACTCTTCAATCATCTTCTTGCAAAATGCAGGTATATCGTCAGGATTACGACTAGTTACTAGTCCCTGATCGGTAACAACTTCCTCGTTCTTCCACTCAGCACCTGCATTAATTAAATCGGTTTTAATAGATTTATATGACGTTACTTGTCTTCCTTCTAAAGCTCCCGTTTCTATCAGCGTCCATGGTCCGTGACAGATGGCAGCGATTGGTTTTCCCGCTTCAAAGAAATGCTTCACAAACTCAACGGCTTTATCATTAGCTCTCAGTTGATCAGGATTTAGCACTCCTCCTGGTAGTAGTAGTGAATTATAATCACTTGGTAATGCTGCATCTAATGCCTTATCCACGTCATAGGAATTACCCCAATCTGTGCTGTCCCATGCTTTTACTTTATCTTCGTTAGGTGAGATAACATGTACAGTAGCTCCCGCTCTTTCTAATGCTTTTTTTGGCTCTGTAAATTCAACTTCTTCAAATCCGTCGGCTACCAAAATGGCAACTTTTCTATCTTTTAAAATGTCCATATCTCAAATTTTTTAATTCTATAATTAATATACTTTCTATAGTGGAAAAATGGTGCCAGCCGCTTGATAAGGGCTAAAACCCTAATTCCACACATTTTACCGTGAACCCGATTACACATTCTGTTCACAGTTGAGGTATTTATTGCATTGTATATCTAAATACCGCACTTACTGCCGATCCTTCTTCCACCATATCTTCTTCATCCACCACATACACCGATCCGCCGTGCTTCACAGTTTCAACAGCAGCTTTATTGAGTAGATCAGTATTGCCTACTTTATGCATGGCATCAATAGCAATTTTGTTAGTGTCTTGCTGGTAGGTACCCCAGATATGCTCTCCTTTTTTGATGAAAAGAGATTCTGCCTGACCATTTAGTGCCGCTGGGATTACCTCTTCAGGACCATAAGCAGCCTTTCCATGAGATAGATATTCATTATATCGCTTACCCGCTTGTTCATATTCTGCGTTAAACTGTTCTTTAACGATATCCCAGGCCAGCTCCTTAATTTTCAATATATCCGTATGTTCATGATTACCAGATATATGTTGTGCCTGAAGACCTTTATAAGAATTGTTTTTCTGATAGATAGGAAATAGATAATCTACACAAGCCACTACTAACGGAGCACTTTCATCATGCAGCATTTCCATTAAGCCTTTATTAACAGCATTGAAGTATTTAGAAATTTCCTCCTTCTTCTCTGTTTCACTACCAACTCCATGACCGTGATATAATGCTTCACCTTGCTCCCCATGACCAGATCTGAATTGAAGATTGCTCTCTTCTACTTGTGTGCCTACAGCCTCAACCATTGATTCCGGGATAAGTCCTTCAGTTTCAACAACAATGAGAGTGTTTTCAGTGGCTTCAAAGAAGCTAACGTTATTCAGGCTGAGCAACATAATAAAATGTCTGCCAGATCCGTGTAATAAATTAGCTAGTGGTTGTAAATAAAGTTGGTTAGAAATGTAGGTATACTCTTCTACAATTGTGGGTAGAGAATAGTACTCCATCTTGTCCTTATAAAGAAACAATGCCAGACTATCTGATTGCTTAGACCAGAAGCTATTATCTGAATCTATTAAATCATTAGCTGGCTTTAAATAGGTTTCTATTTCTGACTTGTTAAGGCCAAAACCCTGTAATTGCTGAGCAGCCTCCTTTAGTTGATTCTTAAGACGGGTTTTGTTCTTATATCTTGCTTCTTCTCCCCCACTTCGTTCTGTGGGAATGTATATAGACACACAGTGTGGCTCGTGAATATCAGCAAGTTTTAAAAATTCAGATTTCTTAAATATATCCATAGCGTTTTTTTATTATTGGTTATACTTAAGACAATCCAAAAAGCGTACCTGCTTATGCGCTCATAAGGGTAGATCTGGTTTTTCTGGTGGTTCTCTTTGTGCTCAAATCAATGATCGCCTGCTTAAGAGATCCAAGATCGTTCACAATGAAGTTATACATAGCATAAACATCCTGACCGATTCCATCTATAAAGTCTGCTTTCTTGAAGCTCTGTAAAACATTCAGCATAGGGTACTTCCCAAATAGCTGAGAAGCTTCAATACCAACCATAGTGAGACTTCTATATACCGGTATTTTCACATCATCTTCTTCTAGTTCATCGGGTGTAAGGTCCGGGCAGTAGTTCTCAATATCATCAATACAGGAGAGCATGTTTTTAAGGTGGATTTGATCGTCAAGAGTTTTCATGGCTAGTTAGTTTTTTTGTTCTTAGATTAGGTTATGTATTACCTAATCAATACTGTGCCAAGAAATAGTGCCATTGAAATGATAATTTGGGCTATAAATTGATCTGTAGACCACATTATTGGGTATCACATTCCCCTGCTGTTGACCATATTACCCATCAATGTGCTGAACGTGGTATCCATCTGATAAAAGGTTGTTGATTTTATCAATCATTTTATTCAGAGATTCTACATCTAAGTCGTTGTGTATGTGCTTTCTACAAGACTCCACCATACTCTTCACATATTTCTCTAACACCTCTTGATGCACCAGGTGCTCGCGGTCTGCGTAAGCCAGATTTTTAAGGCTTTCGAGTATGTTTAGCATAACCGTAGCATCCATTTTTCCATATTCTCTTATGGGTGTAAGGTTGAAATAAAGGAGCTCTTCAAGGGTAACAGATTGCACCATTATTACGGGGTTGCCATCAGAATCGCCAAGATATTCACGCTCCTTCAGGCGCATTTTTCTTATGTAGAGAATGGACAATAAATCAATGGCCTTAATGGCTGTTCCAGGATCGTTGATTCCAGGAGATAAAGCCTTCACCGCAATTTCAGAAATTTGTTTAAAGCCAAACAAATAGTGATCAGTAACATGCTCCTCAGCATAAAAAATGAAGCAGCTACGAATATCCTCTTCCAGCTCTTCATTAATCTCTTTGCTTATTTTAAGGAAAGGAAAGCCTTTTACCATGAAGAAGCCACTCTGCTCCATTACTTCCACTTTGATATCATGCTTCTTGCATATTTTCAAAAGCGAATCCTCCTTCATTTGCTTCAGATAGCCCGCCCGCTTGGTATAGAGCGTATACCAGTTTTCAGTATCGGGAAGCTCTTTAGTTTCATCTTCCACCTCCGCCAACTCCATTTGTTCTTCCGTTTGGCGGTAAATGCTATCTAAGATATTGTCTACTTGTATAGACCGGGAAATAGAGTGAATGAAATACACAAAAAGCCCTAAGCAACTGATTACGAAGATCATAGAGAATAAAATACCCAAAGCCGGTATTCTATATTTCGCATCTGGGGACTGGATGTTTATGGTGAGAATTAAACTGTAAATGATGGTACCTAAGTACACACCAAGCACTACCTGATGCGCCTTATTGGTGATTAATCCAGGGATTACCCGCGGTGACAAGGTGGAAGAAGCTCTATTCAGCACTACCATTACCATGGAAAAGCTGAACACCATTAATGAAATAATACTGCCGACAGCGGTGCCCAATATCAAACGGGCATTATCCACTCCATGCACTAAAAGAATACGGATATCCTCCTTAAAGTCCAGTATGAAAGACTCATACTCCACTGACATTACCAGAAAAGAGAACAGCAGAAAACCTACTGCGATTAGTGTAGGATAGAAAGCAATACTGTTGGTTATTTCTAAAGAAACCTTGTAAAGAACACGTCTTAGTTTTTTCATTCTATATGATTTTCAAAGCCAGCTGTTCTGCTTTTGATAATTCACTTTTATATTTTAAACCATTAAGGCTCTTTTTTGTATAATGTCCTACGCTATTTTTCATCAATACATCCATTACTTTGGGATGAATGTAGTATTCACGGCATACTGCCACTGTATTACCCAAAACTGACGAGACCTTCTTTACCAAAGCTGTTTCAAGCTTTTTACGAGGATTCTCTTCAATTTCTTTCCTGGCCTCATCAATATTTTCAATGGCCAGAACGGTACCACCCCAGGTTCTAAAATCTTTTGCGGTAAAGTATTCTCCGGTAATATCTACCAGGTACTCGTTCACATCATGAGAATCTAGCCTGTGCGATTTCTTTTCGCCATCTAGATATTTAAATATTTCATAGCCAGGCAGTT
Source organism: Fulvivirga ligni (assembly GCF_021389935.1). NCBI lineage: Bacteria > Pseudomonadati > Bacteroidota > Cytophagia > Cytophagales > Fulvivirgaceae > Fulvivirga > Fulvivirga ligni. Next base: position 3,033,128 of record NZ_CP089979.1, on the reverse strand, counting down.
CTGAAGTCTTTTTGATTAGTTTTATCAATTTCTTATCTGTGATATCAATTTCACGCTGCTTGCCACTTTTAGCTTTAAAACCAATAACCAGATGGCCATCCTTCTCTGTGATATGCTTTCTTCTTAGTGTGGTAAGGCCGTAGGTTTTATTCTCATGCTCATATCTTTTGTTCCCGATTCTGATGTAGTATTCATCCAGCATCATCACTATGAGCGCAAGAATTTTCTCTTTAGGCCAGCCTTTTTTATTGATATCCTCTTCTATCTTCTTTCTGATCAGAGGTAATTTTTCTCCAAACTCCTTTAATCTGCTGAATTTGTTCTTCTGCTGATATTCGGTCCATTTAGTGTGATAGATGTATTGCTTTCTACCTTTCTCATCATAGCCGGTAACCTGCAGGTGGCCATTCTCTTCCTGGCAGATCCATACATCTTTCCACATAGGAGGTATAACTAGCTCTTCTATTCTTTCAATAGCCGATGTATTGGTTATTTTATCCCCATCGCAATCAAAATACTCAAACCCCTTGCCCCGCTTTTTCCTTGTAAAGCCCTGGCAATCATCTGATATATAATGAATGCCGTGAGGACAGTTGCTCTTCCTTTTCATGACTTCTAAATCATTTTTCTAATTTCTGCAAAGGCACTGGGATAACTTAAAAAGGTCTTTTTCAGATCATGTACGGAGAGATTATGTTGCATGGCCATGGCAAAGCCATTGATTACCTCATCCGCCTTTGGGCCTAGAAGGTGCGCACCCAGAATATTTCCTTTTTCACCTATAAATAACTTGTATCCACTTAGATTTTCCTGAAGGCTACGTGAGATAAGACCATGACTGGTATCTCCCTGATGCGTTTCATACTTTAAGCCTTTGTCCATAATCTCCTGCTCCTGCATACCTACAGAGGCCAATTTTGGAGAAGTAAAAAGCACAAATGGAACACCATCATAAGAAGTCCGCGATTTATCATCTGAACAGACGTTGCTAGCCACTACCCTTCCTTCATAATCAGCCACAAGTGTGAATGGATAACCGGTGTCTGCCACGTCTCCTGCTGCAAAAACATGATCATTAGACACACTTTTCATGTGTTTATTTACTGTAATTCCTTTCTTAGAATGCTCCACATTTGCGGCCTCCAGATTTAAACTGGCCACATTTGGCATTCTACCACCACCATGCACTACTAAATCACATTCTACCTCTTCCATTACTCCTGCATGCTCGCCGCGCACCAGATAATGTTTACCCTTCTTTATTACTTTCTCTACCTTAAAGCCAGTCCTGATATCGATCTTTTCCATTTGGAATAACTCTACTAGCCTTCCGGCCAGGAAATAATCAAAGCCTGACAATGGTCTATCAGCTGCTTCCAGCAGGCTCACATTACTGCCTGCTTTTCTTAATATTTGTGCAAATTCAAATGCTATATAGCCTCCGCCCACGAAGACCACTCTTTTAGGGACTTCATCTAACTCCAATAATTCATCGCTACTTATTAAATGTTCAAAGCCTTCTATGGGCAATTCCATGGGCTTAGCTCCTGTAGCAATAGCTATTTTATCTGCCTGATATTTTTCTCCATTCACCTCCAGCGTATGCTCATCTACGAAGCTGGCTGTTCCTTCCAAAATGTCAATGCCCTTTTTTAGCAATCCCTGCTTTGTATTCATGGGAATAAGTTCGGTGAAGGACCTCTTAAAATGCATGAGAGAAGACCATTCCAAGTCTACATTTACTTGTTTGATCCCTTTGCCATTCAGATGGCAGGCGTAGCGTAGTATTTCTGATGTCACTGCCAGCACCTTTTTAGGAGTACAACCTTTCAAGCCGCAGGTGCCACCAAACTCATGGTCTGCCACAGCCACATTCTTACCCATTTCCTTACACTTATCAGCAATGCTTGCTCCTGCCGGTCCACTGCCTATCACTATCACATCGTACTTCTTCATTCTTAATCGGTTTTTATGGGCCTGTTATCTCTTATCGATACCGGAATAGGCTGTCCTTCCTGGTAAATTTTCAACTCAATAATATCTGCTGGCATGGTAAATCCTTCCTTGCTCAATCTATTTAGAACCTGCTGCATCACTGTGCTCTTTAACACCGTAGTGGAGCCAAGGAAATCATAAGTATTGATCCAGAAATGGATTTTTAGATTGATGGTGCTGGTGCTGAAGTCATTGATAATTACAAAAGGTTCTACACCTTCTGCATGGGTTATGTTTTGCATAGCGCTCAGTTCATCAAGCGTTACCCGGGTAGCCTCAGCGATATCATCTCCATAATCCAGACCTACTATAAAATCATGACGCATAAGACCATCTCTGGTGAAATTGGTAAGAGGCTGCTTGATTAAAATAGAGTTAGGGATGAAAACATCTCTTCCGTCAAAGGTGCGGACATGGGTATTTCTAAAGCTCAATGCCTTCACTGAACCTGTTATATCGTTAACCAAAATGATATCTCCAATTCTGAAAGGGCGGCTAAAGGCCAGGAAAAAGCCGGAGAGAAAGTTCTCGCCAATATCTTTGAAAGCAAAACCAATGATAAGGGCAGATACACCTGCACCTGCCAGAAGGCCACCGGCAGCTTTACTCAGGCCTAATTGATTGAGGAAAATAACTATTCCTATAATGAGGAAAATAAGGAATATCACTCTGCCTATGAAGTTAGCAGTGAGCTTATCTCCTATTCTCACTAAAAGCCTACGCTGGGCAAACCTTCTGAGCAATACACCAAGCGCTATAAATACAAAAAGGAGCACCACCCCGATGGTGATCTCCGGCACTCTGTCTACAATGGCAATCCAAAAATTATTAAAGGCATCTACAATTCTTTCTTTCATGAGGGTCAGGGTTGGCTAGTAAGCCTCTTCGAGATATTCTTCGTGTTGGTCTAGTTTAGTTTTAAGGTCTTTTAATGCGCCTTGAGTATTTGTAGCAATCTCACTCCAGTTTTGTGCTGTGGCAGCTTCCAGCTTTTCTTTTCGAGCTTGTAGCTTTATTTTTTCAACCTCAAGCTTCTCTTTGATGTTCTCTACTTCATCTTTGGTATCACCATGAAGTTCTTCCACATGCTCGGCAATGTCCTCCAGGTGCTCATCTATCTTTGCCAGATAATCATCCACCTGCTTTACAAGGCCATTCTTGTCTGCAGACCAGTCTGTGGAGCCTTCCGTTTTGACCTCTGTGCTACCATCATCAGTCATGACTGGCTTTTCAGAAGACGGCTCTTGCACTGTTTCAGAGGATGTGCTCTCAGCATCAGCATTTTCAGACTCTGAACTCTGCTGGCATTGCAGAAATAAGGCTGCCATGAAGGCAGCCATTATTGTTATTCTATGGATCAGCTTACTCATACTTGCTTTTCAAATGCATTACCCTTCTCAGATTTTACACCTTCTATTTCAATGCCTTGCTTCACAAAGCTGTAGGCTGAATCAACGAAAAAGGCTTTTTTACCTAAGTAAGCTATAGGTGTTTTAATGGCCTGCGGGTTCTTAGACAAAATAGTGGTCAACTCAGAGTCATTGATGCTCTTGCCTTTCAGCTCGTTCATGTAGTACTCAGAGTTTTCATCTACCAGCTGTACCACCGCTACACCCATATCATCAGCTATTTCTGCTAACTGGGTTTCAGTGATCTTCACTTTGTTTACATCTTTATCATTCAGGGCAAATCCATCAATAGAATCTGCGTACCCAAAAGCTTTTCTATCTTCTTGTTTTTCAGAATTATATATAAATAAAATCTCTTTTTCTTCCGCTTTCATAATCGTAAATGTTTAGTTAGAGTTAGATGCCTCTCCAGCAAGCTGTAGAGACATTTCTGATAGTTTTTCACCTCCCTTAATCCCAAAATCGAGCGTACGAATAGGGAATGGAATGGTGATTTCATTTTCGTCAAATGTATCTTTTATGGCCATGATGGCTTTGTTTCTCATAGCCAGAAATCCTGGCTGATCTGGGTATTCGATCCAGAATCTTACAAAGAAGTTTATAGAGCTACTGCCAAATTCATGATAATCAAAAATGACATCATCAGATCTGATCAGTCCATCAAGGCTCTTTATTGCTTTTAATACTAATTGTTGCACCTTGCTTAGGTCGTCTCCATATGAAACACCTACTTCAAGGTCTATTCTGCGCTCACCTGTAATGGTGTAGTTGATAATAGGGCTCTGTAGTACATCCTTGTTAGGCAGATATACCTCCTGGCCCTGAAATGTTTTCACTGTAGTTACCCGCAGGTTGGTTCTTACCACGGTGCCCATATAATCTGTTATAGACACGATGTCGCCAATTTTAAATGGCCTTCTAAAAGCCAGTATCACACCGGATACAAAGTTGGCGGCGATATCCTGAAAGGCAAAACCCAGCGCTAAACCAACTACTCCTACTCCTGCCAGGAGCGAGGTAACAGCGGTTTGCATTTTTAATACACCCAGTATGATGAAAAGGCCCAGGCCAATCACCATATAATAAATCACTGTGGCGAATAAGTTTTCCAGAGCTTTATTATTACTGGCTCTGTGAAATACTTTAAGGATTAAATTTCTTGTTATTTTGGCTAAGACCAAAAAGGCAATAAATATCAAAAGGGCTACTGCCATATTGGGCAACATCCCTATGAATGTGTCTAGCCATCCGTTAAGTTTGTCAAGTACCTGATCTAAGGCATTTTCAAAGTTAAATTTCATCTATTAAGGCTTAATAACATGCAGGTAAAAAGAAACCTGCGCAGCGTAATGCCACGCAGGTTATCTGGCTTGGGTTTATAGAGCTTCGATCTCTTTTCTCAATTCGTCTTTAGTCTTTCCAGTTTTCTTTTGCACTCTTCCTAGCATTTCATCATACTTACCTTCTGCAAAAGTCAAATCGTCATCAGTAAGTTCTCCATATTTTTGTTTCAACTTACCTTTCAATTCGTTCCAGTTTCCTTTAATTTCTAATTCACTCATGACTGTATGGTTTTAGATTTTTTAATTTGATTTCAAAAACTACTAAGCTTAGTTAAGCTTAGCAGTGTCTTTTACCTTAGCGAGCTTCTTTTTACCTTCAGCAGTATACTCGTCTAATAAAGTGTTATATTTTGTTTTTGCAGCATCAAAAGATTCTGCCAAAGATTTGCTTAAAGACTCTCTGAATTTATCAGACTCTTTACCTAATTTTTTTCTTGTTTTGTCACCGCTTTCTGGGGCTAATAAAAGTCCTGTTAATGCTCCTGCGATGGCTCCTGCTGCAAATCCTGCTATAATTTTAATGTTTGTATTATTCATAATTGTTTCACTTTAAAAGTTAATAATTAGCTGTTTCTGACATTACATATGAAAAAGACATACCAAAAGAAAGTTAAAATCATAATTCACTGAATATCAATTATTTAATAAACAAATCAACCATTATTGACCCATAACACCTCTTATTCAATGTATAACATATTCCACAGTTTGTAGAAGATTACTTGGGTGAGCTGGGGAGAAACAGGGCAGATAAACGCGCTAGCTGACATTAGTCACTGGCATGAGATTGGTACTAATTGAATAAACATTAACTAATATTTAAATTAAACTGATATGTCTATTCATAATTTAAAACCAATGTCTGAAGTGATGACTGATCTTAGAGAGAAAGGTTATACTGATGACTTTAACTATAGAGATGGCGAATTACACAATGACAGCCAAAAGAAGGTTTATCAACCGAAAGAAATCACAATTACTGAAGAGTATCGTTTCGAAGGTGAAACCAACCCGGAAGATTCATCTATACTATATACTTTAGAAACATCTGCTGGCGAGAAGGGAATTCTAACCAATAGCTACGGTGCTGACAGCAATGTGGAGCTGGAAGAGTTCCTTGACAAAGCAAACAAGAAAGATCACCAAGTGCACTAAGGAAATTATAACACAGATAAGTGGAAGAAGGGCTATTTCGCAAGAAGTAGCTCTTTTTTTATGCCAACAAAAAAGGAGACCTGGCCGGGTCTCCCTTTTCTATCTATTAACAAACTATATTAAAAAAGAAATCCTAGATTAACGTTATACATGTTTTCATAATCTCCTTTGGTATAAGTGGCTGTAAATACCCACTGGCCTAAAGGCGCCAGCCATATTCCTCCACCTACACCTGTATGCCACTCATCTTGTTCTGCCACATCAGACCACACTCTTCCTTGATCGAAATGACCTGAAATACCGAACTCAAATGGCAAATAGTAGAACGGCACTCTCAATAACCGCATTCTTATCTCATTGTTTTGATAAATGCTACTTCTTCCTGAAAATCTATCTCTACCATATCCTCTTACTGTTCCCAGTCTGCTCAAACCTGCATTTCCACCTATGGTACTAGCCTGATAGAAGGTATAATCTCCCGAGATACTTTCCCCTCCTATTCTCACTGCCAAAGTAGTTTCTAGAGGTATATCAATGGTGTAATAAGCTCTTAACTCACTGGCAATCTTACTCATGCGGCTGTTGTCATTATTCAACTCTGACAGCCATGTGCTTTCAGTAATCCAGCGGATACCTTTCTCGGGCTTATTCAGTATTTTGGTAGTATTGACATCAGCCTTGAAAGCGAATCCGGCAAAGTGGCTCTTGTTAAACACATCCGGACCTAATAAATCAGGATTATCCTTCAGGAAGTTATCATCACTGCTTCTATGAACCTTACCATATTGATAAGCCGGCCCGAATTTTACTGATGAAAGCTTTCCTGGCTTGTAAGTAAGCCCAGGCGAGAACCATACTTCCTCATAACGAACCCTGTAATACATGTCATCATCCACTGTCTTTTCAGTGCTATTTCCATAACCATAGAAGTTAGTGAAGAAGTTCGGAGCTCGCGCGAAAAGGTTAATGCTCAATCCTAAATCTCCGAATAGCTCGGTGAAGTCTCCCTCATACTCAAAATTCCAGGCTGACGTACTTGGAGCATAGTTCGCCACAATCTTATGCATGCTGGCATATGGATCTTTTCTAAAACCTTGTTTCTTTATGATAGTACCTCCACCTATGAAGAGGCCGTCATCATTGTTTAACCCAAAATACAAGGTTGGTCCGAAGTAGTCATATTTAAAGTCCTTGAAATCATAGCTATTAGCGTCCTTATCGGCTGATAACAACACTTTCGTTTCCTTACCGTCTTCTACCTCATTCTCTTCGTCTATATCATCATAGTAAATGGTTTTTCGTTTTAACCCGGAAACTTTACTGGAGTCCTGAAGCACATCTTCACCTTTACCTCCTATTATTCTTACTAATGGCCCCTTATTGCTTTTGCCTGATATATAAAAATGATCGTCATCCGCTAAACCATAAAGCCTTACTTCCTTGGTTTCTCCTGGTAGGAATACTCTATGATAGAACCTTCTCTTTTTCTTACCACTACCGTTAGACTCATACACATTTACCTCTGTGGTATTATTCTCATGTCTGATAATCTCAAAGGCCTCTTCTTTATCGCTACCTAAAATATCTACTTCCTTCGCCAGTATTTTATAGTACCTTTTAGCAAACTCTGGCAGGTTAGCTCTCCTTGCCTTGAGTATTCTTATAGTGCGCTCACCGGTTAATGCAAATACCGTATCTGGCATCTGATGAATGGCGTTTTCTATCACCTCATCAGTAAGTCTTTTTTGTAAATCTTCGGCCAGAGCTACCCATTCTTTTTCTGACATTCCTGTTAAGAAACGTCGATCTAAATAACGGCCGTTGAAATTTAAGCCTGCAATGTCGCGCACATCTGGTTGAAAATCTTGAAACTTTCTCAGCGCCCATTTTCTGTTAGCTATGGTGGGAAAGAAGCCATCGAATTTGAAGAACATGTTATCTCTATCCTCAGGTATTGGCCTGAAGAACGTTTTACCATCTTCATCTTCCAATTCGGACCATCTAAACTGGCCATCATGTCGATCCCAGTCACCAATCCACATATCAAAGAGCCTGTTTCTTAATAGATTAGATTCATCAATGTAATTATCATTATCATCACGCAGATCTTCCATTACGGAGTTAGTGCTTACGGCATTTTCTGTACCTCCGAAGCTTTCATAGCCTTCCCAGTTTTCATCGGCATCTTCTTCCAGCATTACTAGTGTGCCGCCAAAATCCTTTCTAAACTCACCCAAATCGGGTGTATCCGGCAAGTAGAATATCTGAGGATTAGTATGATATATGCCGGCTGCATCTCCTAAAGATGGTAAAATGAAAGCTGCATACGGATTCGATGCACTGATCTGATCCTGCACAATGTCATCTGCAAATGAATACTGGAGCGCCGTGGGCAGTGTGGGTGTAGGATCTTTCTGCAATGATCTGATAGAATATAGTCTACCATCTCCACCTTCCACTTTTAAAGAATAGGTTTGCATACCTCCTCCTTTATCCTCCAGCTTCAGGCCACCTTTTACTTCATTGATGTTCAGAATGGGAACCTTTACCGGAGCCAGCCACACATCTCTGTAGTGGTCTCCCAGCATAAAGCGTTTGAACTTGCCCGCCTCATATAGCTTACCTGCTCGCACAGTTACTGAATCAGGGCCGTTATGTTCAAGCACCTCCTGCTTCACTGATTCGTTATGGCTATACTCAGATACTTTACAGGAGCTGAGTAAAATAATATATAAAAAAGTAAGGCCAAGTTTTAAGTTGGCCATTTTTTGGGATCTATCTCGCATGTATAATCTATGATTTATCAACCGCTGGTGTAGAAAAAGATAACTATAAAGGCTACCACGGTAATGCTGAGGCCAGCCATAAAAATGTTATATGATATACTTAATAAGCGGTATTTTTCCTTCAACACTATTCCTAAATTGTAAAGGTCTACTGACATACTTTCGTAGAGCCTTTTTTGATCTTTTTTCAAATTATTTAAATATTGAACAAACTCTTCTTTAGGCACACCCTGGAAGTTTCCAAAGTATAAAAGACTGATCTTGTTCTTCTTTACGTCATTTAAATCAACGTTTTTCTCTGTTACTTTCGGTCTGGCAGATAGCACGGCAAAAACTACAGAGGCTAAAGATCCTACCAGGAGAATGAGAATCGGTATCGTAAAACGCAGGCTTTCCACAGCAAATCCATCACTTATTGACAGGCTGGCTCCTGATAAAGTAACAATCACCGATATTAAAATGGTGTTGATACTTATCATCATATTGGCCTTGCCATCTGCAATAGCACTGAAATTAATATGGTTTCTATAATTAGCCCTGTAAAGCGTATCTATTCCTCTACCAAAATCCTTACCTGTATTTTGCCTTATGGTAACTTTGCGGGCCTTCAGTATGTTCTGACGCTGCTCTTTTATATTCTTAACTCTGCGCTTTTCAAACTCACTTTTGGCCACTTCTGTAATGAATGTGTTAGACACCAAAAAGTTATACTGATGCTTTTCCCATTCCAGTTCAGAGTAAGTCTTGTCCAAGTAATTCTCCAGCTCTACACGCAGTAATTCACCCTTTCTAAAGAACCTTTTTCGGCCCATGTGTGCCATATCCGCATCATGCAGTAGCTCTTCAAGGTAGTTTTCTGGCTTACTGGCCATCACGGTACTGAGAATAAGCTTTTCTACCTGGTCAATCTTATCCTGAGGATACCCCTCCTCTTCTAAAAACTTCTTGGCATAAACTACACTTTCAGCCTCATGACCATTATATTTTTTGATATATCCGGTATCATGAAACCATGCAGCTATGATAAGTACCTCTTTGTCTTCTTTATTTAAATCGGCAGCATCAGCTAGTTTCTCAGATGCCTCCACCACTTCTGTGGTATGGGCAAGGCTATGATAAAGCAGTTTGGTGGAGAGCTCTTCCTTAAATAGGGCTACGATGTGCTTCTCCGCTTTTTTTAAAATTTTTAAGTCTTCCTTGGTTGATTCTTCTGACATATAAATAAAACTGATTTAATAAGGCTTATTAAACAGCCTCTTTCCATGAAACGCATCTGAACTCAGGATGTTTAATCATGTAGTTTTGAACAAACTCGCACCCAGGTATGATTTCTATATGCTCCTTCTGAGCGAAAATCAAGGCATTGTATACCAAATTAGTGGCTATACCTCTTGCTCTGATCTCTTCAGGAACGTAGATATACTCTAAATCCAACACTTGTGGAGCCACTTGCTTAAACTGCAAATAGCTTTCTTTACCATCTATTACTGTGGTAAATCTTTTGGCTGGCATGTCTAATCTTACAGTGCAATTCATAATTTATCCGTTTAAGTTGACAAGCAACTACTGTAAAAAACATGCCAACACGTTTCTCTCTTATTTTTTCAAACATTCATTCTTGAGAAATTCCCTAAGTGTGGCAGTAAATCCCCACATAAATTCCCCAATGAGGCCCCTATGATTTGCCAGTAGCTTGGAACGTAATTTGACCTCTATAAAATTGAACGATCTATAAAAAACACCAGACCATGAATAAAAAACGAAAAAAACAGATATTAAGTAATATAGTATTTCCAGGAATAGCCATTGCAAGTAGTTTTGCTTTACGCAGACTGTTTGATTATGGATATCAGAAAGTAAGGAAGGAAGATCCTCCTAAAACAATTAGACAAAATAGCTATGATACGGCACACGTAATTATATGGACTGTGGCCACCAGCGCTATTGCAGGGCTAGGAAAATTGCTGGCTGAAGATATTGTAGAAAAGAAATGGAAATTGGATTAATAAAAAAGGGTGTTGATTGAATCAACACCCTTTCATTTTAACAGCCAATTATCACTTACACAGTTTCTCTTTCAAATTCCGTCAATTGGTCAATAGAACCAGCTATTAAATGTCTTTGTTGTTTTAGCTTTTCTTTGATATACTCTGGCACATCAGCATTCAGCGCTTCGTCATAAACTTTCACAGCTTCCTGCTCACCATACTTGGCTTCTTCTATAATTTGATGGTCTTCTTTCTTAGAAAAAGTTGATTTGATATCTAACCAGTTTCTATGGAAATATCCCTTAACAGTACCAGAATCTTCTAGCGTAATGCCTTGGTCTCTTACATCATTCTTAAGTTCTTCTATAAATAGCTTTCTCTGCTGAGCCAGTCTATTGAAGATGGTTTTGAACTCCTCGTTATTAATTTCTTCAGCGGCCCTTTCATATCCTTTAGCACCATCATGACAAATATTTATTACGTTCTGAATAGCTTGTTTCTCGGTATTCATAATATTTCTATTTATGTTCTAAATCTTAAACTAATTGATTTAAGAGAGGCACAAACTATTCCAAGTGGCTAAAAACCACTATTTAAGGCTTTTCGAATAATAAGATGTTGAAATTTCTAGTCATTGTGTGTAGTGAGATAACCACTTTTCACAATTGAGAAGAATAACTCCCTTCCCGCCCTTGCAGGAATAGAATTATAACATGGCTCAAAAACCTGTTTATCAAAGGCTTGAAAATGCTCGAGGTATTCTTCCATAGTACCTCCATAAGGTGGATTGGTACTAAACTCTCCGTGAAATAATAGGCCTACAACCTTTCCTCCCGGCTTTAGTAGTTTATGACACTGGTCTGCATAGCGCTGTCTGAGAGAAGGATCTAGCGCGCAGAAGAAAGTTTGCTCTATAATAAGGTCATATTTATCTTCATGCTGAAAAAAATCAACATGGAGCAATTGGTGAGATGGAAAGTCAGGGTTTCTTTTTTCAAAATCTTCCAATGGTGCTTTAGATATATCTGCCATGAAAACATTGGTAAATCCATTTGCATATAAATAGGCTACTTCATGGCCGTAACCTGCTCCGGGTATCATGATTTTCAAAGATTTATCTTCAAGCTGATCAAAGTACTCTTTTAAGGGAGTAGTGATCTGAGCTACATCCCACGGCGTATCATGAGACTGATACCGACCACTCCAGTAATTTTCATCCAGACACATAACAGTAATAGTATTAAAGCGTTATATCCCACAAATGAATGATAAAAAGTTGAATTCTATTAAATAAAGAATAATTTTACGGTCTAATTGCTAAAACCTGGTTAAACCTATGACAGAAATTAAAACCACTAACGATAAAACTACTTCTACCCCACCACCAAAGAAATCAAGTAAGAAAACAGCTATAGTAGTGGCTATTCTTGCTGTAATCATTATTCTTCAGGGAGTTAAGATTTATTTGGACCATCAGGAAAGTGTGGCCAGAGACACTGAGCTTACTAATACTGAAGAAGAACTGGCTACTACCATGCAAAAGCTAAGTGATATTAGTGCAGAGCTGGAAGAGAAAATAGCTCAGATTCAAGAGCTAGGTGGTAACGTAGATGAACTTGAAAAAGCTAAGGCAGATATTGAAGCAGAGCTTGCAAGAACACAAAAAGCAAACAGAAGCACTATTAGAAGTCTAAAAGACAAAGTAGGTGGCTATGAGACCTTATTGAAAGCTAAAGATGAGGAAATAGAACACTTAAAAAGTGTGAATGACGAGCTTCTTACTGAAAACACCTCTTTAAAAACTGAAAAGAACCAACTTTCTGATTCTATTAACAGAATAAAACAATCAAGCGAAAAGCTAGCGGATAAAGTGGCTGTGGCCTCTCAACTGAAAGCTGAAAACATTGAAATCTTCGCTGTTAACAACAAAGGAAAAGAAAGAGATTCTCCTTTTAAAGCCCGCCAAATTGATAAAATCAAGGTGGTATTTAATATTGCAGAAAACAAGGTGGCTCCTATAGAAGGTAAAGACATCATAGTAAGGATTGTAGATCAAAACGATCAGGTAATCTTTGATGTAGCCAAAGGATCTGGCACCTTTATGGTTGATGGTAAGGAGGTTTTCTACACTGCCAGCCAGGAAATATTATTTGATAACACTAAGCAGCAGCTTACTTTTGAATATCAAAAAGGCTCTGACTGGGAAGATGGTATATACACTATGGAAGTTTACACTGATGAGTACAGAATGGGTGTAAAACAATTCGAAGTGAAATAATAAAGTCTTTATAAATTCTAGAAAAGGCTGGTTCTGAAAAGAGCCAGCCTTTTTTTATGCGTATATTTAACGTGTGAGATAATCACATAATTTTATTTTTCAACCTAAATACCAAACCAATGATTAAAACACCACAACAATGGAGGTGGTTGGTCTATGCCTTTATCTGGCTATGTACCCTTACTACTTCCTATGGTCAGATTAGCTGGCCACAAAACCAATTGCTACCTTCATTTCCCTCTACCGCACCTACGCAAGATCTGATTATCCTGAGGGAGACCTCACAAAGTTGGGAAGCTGAAGGCCCCGCCTTAGGCCATAACACCGGTCATATTGATGGGGATGGATGGCTATGTCAAACAGGAATAGATGCACCTAACCAGCACATGATTTACGGCCCTTATGTAACTACTTTACCTGCAGGCGGAAACACAGCTAACTTCAGGATAAAAGTAGACAACAACACCGCTAACAATGATCCTATGGTGACCATTGATGTCAGAGATGCCACCACAGGTCAGGGATTGGCCTCCAGAATTATCAATCGTCAGGATTTTGCTACGGCTTCAACCTATAATGACTTCTCATTACCTTTTACCATTCCTGCTGATGGTCACTCCATAGAGCTTAGGGTGTTCTGGCATGGTGGGGCCTACATAAAAGTAGATCGCCTCTGGGTGAATCGTAGCCAATCGACTGATGAGATGGTGCTCTTTGCCTCACTGAAAGGTATTGTAAACAAAACACAACCTCGTATATTTTCTTATGAGGGTGATGCCTTTGCAGAAGGTCAGTATACCTGGCTAAATTCATTGGGCTTAGGCTACAATGAGCCCGCTGACAAATGGGACCTGATCAGCAAATACCTGAATGAGATAGATGGCATTATTGTATATGATAATGGCCAGCCCCACACTATCAACCTGGCCACCACGCTGGCTGCTAACCAAAATGCGCTTGTGGTAGCTCCCTCTCTGGTAAGCAGGCTCACATCAGCACCTTATAATCTGCCCATAGTCATGGACATGCGTGGGCAATTTACCAGCAAACTTCAGGTATACCAGACCTTATTTAACAATTACTGGTCTGGACTTGACAAAAGAGTGCTCATAGGCTTGAACCCCAATGCACATAAAGCTGCTTTAAGAGAATATGCCACTGCGCTCGGTGCTGCCGTAATATGGCTGGATCCTAACGTTTCAGGAGAAAGCGAATTACTCAATAATTTTCTAAGCTCTATGCCAGCAGGAGCTAATTATATGGGCTGGTGGCCAGAAGAAGGCCCCGGTGTGGAAAGGGCATCTAACTATGGTATTGCCACCATTGCCAGTGACTGGTCTACCAACCTTACGGTTCACAGTGGTATGCCCAGAACAGTAAATGTTTCAGCGCCTCCTGCCAAGCCAGCGCTTCAAAACAAGCTATATGTAGCCTTTATTCTGAGTGATGGTGACAATTTACAATATGTTGAGCACCTCATGCGTAAACTATGGAATAACCCTGACAGAGGCTCAGTGCCTATTGGCTGGACACTTTCACCTGCTATGCTGGACGCCATGCCAGGAGCATTGAACTTTTATTATCAAACGGCTACTAATAATGATAATCTGATTTCCGGTCCTTCCGGTTATGGGTATTCATACCCTAACAGCTATCCTAATGCAACCTCGCTAAATCGATTTGTCACTACTACCGAAGACTATACCAAAAGAGCTGGTTTCAGGGTGGTGACCATTTGGAATACCATCACAGGTGGTATTAACCAAAATGTAGGACAGAGCTTTGCCAACCATGCTCCCTCATTACTTGGATTAACAGCACAGAATACCGGCGGTGGCCTCAGCATTTACAACAATAGCATGCCCGGCATGGCACTATCCTGTAATTATTGCACCAATGAGCAGGCCATGAAGGATCATATTGGTTATGCCTCAGAAAACTGGGACGGCAACTCTCCGAGATTTATCATCATACAGGCTCAGCCCTGGCAGGGAGTAACGCCTACCAGCTTTAAAAATGTGGCTAATTCCTTGAACAGCAATTATGTAGTAGTTAGACCAGACCATATTTTTCAGCTCATAAGAGAAGCAAACGGACTGAATGTAAATCCAGGAAATGGTTTGCCTGAGCCCCCGGAAGGCTATTCTGCATGGCAGTCACATAATTTTTCGGATAGATATATCAGACATGCTTCTTCCAGAGGCAGGATAGACGCCAACATCTCTCCTGTAAATGATGCCTACTGGAAAATGGTACCAGGCCTGGCAGGTGCAGGTGTGTCATTCCAGTCAAGAAACTTCCCTAACAGATACCTCAGGCACAGAAGCGGAGAAGTATGGCTGGATGATTATGAAAATACCGATGGTTATAAACAAGATGCCACTTTTTATCTCAGGGCTGGCCTCGCAGATGGCTCAAAACAGTCTTTTGAATCATATAATTTGCCGGGAAGTTATATCAGGCACCGTAACTCCGAGCTTTTTGTGGAGTCTATTTCAAATGATTTGGGAAGAAATGATGCTACATTCAAACAACTGGGGGGCTCAACCTCTACTTTCTCTATTCAAATAGAAGGAGAGAGCTTCTCGCTGCAATCGGGCATACAGGTTGAAAGTTGCGTAGAAGGTGGCAACAATGTTGGCTATATAGATGCAGACGATTGGATGGTTTATGACATCAATGTACCGGCATCAGGTAGTTATATGGTGGAGTACAGGGTGGCCAGCCCCAACAGCACCGGAACTTTGCAGCTTGAAAATGCAGGCGGTTCACCTGTTTATGGTACTGTAAATATTTCAAATACAGGAGGCTGGCAAAACTGGACCACTGTTTCTCATACTGTTAACCTCAATTCTGGTCAGCAACAGCTGGCTATAAAGGCCACCGCTGGTGGATGGAACATCAACTGGCTGCGTATAAGCTCCAGCTCGGCAGCGGCCTATGCTCGCGTGGCTCAAGAGGACGATATAGAAGGGAATAAAGACTTGAAAATTTATCCCAATCCTTCCACCCACACCTTGAATATTATTGGATTACAAGAGTCTACTCACATGGAGATATTCGATCTTTCTGGGAGCAGAATTTCAAGTACCGTAATAGAGCCGGGGCAGTCGATTGACATCAGTCAACTGAAAGCTGGCACGTATTTAATTCAATTAACAAACATAAATGGATCTTTTGTGAGAAAATTTATAAAAAAATAAAGGATAAAAAGTGCCTCATGTGTTATTGTTTCTTAATTTGAAAGTAATTATTGAGGCATTTTTTATTACCAATATTACATATCTCCTAAGTTAGGATATATGCCTTCTAGCCGTTGTTACAATTAAACCTAAATCAATCATGAAGAATCTTATGTTTATTTTGTGTACAAGTCTCATCTCATTTTCAGGCTGCGGTTTTGAGGATGACGGCCCTGCTCCAGTAATGCTCAGTAGTAAAAAGGAATTATTATCCTTTCAATTTCTCATTAAGGATAACCCCATTACTTACAATACCATCGGTGAAATTGACAGCGTAGACCAATCAGTACTTATAGTTTTGCCTGGTTCTACTTTAAAATCATCATTGGTTCCTCACATTGTGGTTTCTGAGGGGGCCACTGTAGATTTACTAGGGGCTTACAACTTCAACTCTGCTGTTAATTTCACAGTTACTGCAGAAGATGGCTCCACCAAGAATTATGAAGTTACCGTGGTAAATGAAAAAGAGGCCCTTATGAAATTAGCAGAGACCTCTCTCCTAACGCCCTGGCACTTTACTATCAATAATCTGGACGAATGGGAAGGCGTTAGCACTAATAATGGCAGTGTAACCGGGCTTCATTTAAGCGAGGTATTGTGCTATGAAATTCCACCTGAGATTGCCTATCTTAAAAATCTGGAATCACTTGTTCTCATCGATAACCCTTTAACGGAATTACCAGAAGAGATTGGGAAACTACAGAATCTTAGATCTGTAACTATTGCCCTTAATGAAAACCTGAATAAGATACCTGCCACCATAGGCCAATTAAAAAACTTACAGAGATTAGCCATATTTGGAAGCACGGATTTAACAGAATTACCCATTGAAATTGCTCAGCTCACTAAACTTTACTATCTGGGACTTTATAACAATGGCGTAACCGTAATACCAGCTGAAATATGCGAAATGGAAGATCTCTATGGTACCGATGTGTACACTGAATCTACCCCATGTGAGTAATTCTTTTTGTAACATATTAAAAGTTAAACCCTAATTGAATAATACTTTATGATGCTTGCAAGGCATTTTTAAGGCATATGTTACATATTTCCTAAAGAGTGTTACATACCTCCTACCCGCCCAAGGGCAGTGATAATAACTTTGTGATTATTAAACCTAAATCAATCATGAAGAAATTTATTTTTATCTGCTGGGCAAGCCTCATTTTATTCTCAGGCTGCGGGTCTGACGATGGCCCAGCCCCAATTATGCTAAGTAGTGAAAAGGAATTATTATCCTTTCAATTTTTAATTAGTGAAAACCCGATTGATGGCAATGTGATAGGTGAAGTAGATAGTGCCAATCATACTGTGCTAGCTGTGCTTCCCGGTGCTACACTGAAGAGCTCATTAGTGCCCCAAATAAGAGTTTCAGAAGGCGCCTCCACCGACATTCATGGAGCTTATGATTTTAATAATGAAATCACCATGACCATCACCGCTGAAGATGGCACTAAATCAGAATATACCATCACGGTAGTGAATGAAAGAGATGCCTTAATAAGCCTATCCCGAGTTGGTGCTGCCTCATGGAGTTCAAGCACCTATGATTTAGAGAACTGGGACGGCGTTACAATGAGTAATGGCTCAGTGGTAGGATTGGATCTCTCCAACAATAATGCATACTATTTACCACCTGAAATTAGATACCTAAGTAACCTTGAGACTTTAATTCTTAGCGAAAACGTTTTGCGTGAAATTCCTGATGAAATCGAAGGCCTGAAAAACCTCAAGGTGCTTTCAGTAGGTTCCAATCCTCCTTTAAGAACGATTTCTCCAAAAATTGGAAGCCTAAGAAGCCTTGAGTATTTGAGATTAGACAATAATCCGAACCTTACTTCCATTCCAACAGAAATTTCGCAATTGACCCATTTATTTCAATTAGACATTTATAGCACTGGTTTAAGCGCCATCCCTTCAGAAATATGTGAGATGGAAGACATGTACGAAACTTATATATCCAGAGGCAGTACCCCTTGCGAATAGCTCTAAAATTATGAATATGAAAAAAACAGCATTTATATTATTGACATTTTTTCTGTTGGCTACAGCCTGCGGTTCTGATGACGATGGCCCAGCCCCAGTTATGCTGAGTAGTGAAAAGGAATTATTATCCTTTCAATTTCTCATTAGCGAAAACCCGATCGGCAGCAATGTGATTGGGGAAATTGACACCCTAAATCACACCATAACAGCTGTGCTTCCAGGTGCCACTTTAAAAACTTCACTCGTACCCCACATTCAAGTATCTTCAGGCGCTACCATTAATGTCTTTGGCGCCTATGATTTCAGCAATGAGAGCACCATCACGGTAACGGCTGAAGATGGATCTACTGCTGACTACGAAGTGAAAGTCATGAATGAAAAGGATGCTCTGGTAGCTATTTACAATGCTAATCCTGACAGCTGGGGGCTAGAATGGGACGTTAGATCGGATGATATAGAGAATTGGGATGGAATTGAAATGGTTAATGGGGTGATCACCAAGTTGACTCTTGGTAACATCGGTTTAACGAATATTCCACCTGAAATTCAGTATTTAAAGAACCTCAAGATATTACTTATTCACATGAATGATTTTGAGATATTACCAGATGAAATAGGTAAGTTGACTAACCTTGAATACTTTTCTTGTGGCATAAACAGTGAGCTTAACTACGTATCTCCTCAGATTGGCCAGTTAAAAAAACTTTACAGGCTACATCTCGATAATTGTCGTCAACTGAATTCTATACCAAAAGAAATAGGCGAGTTATCCAACCTTAAAGGCCTTTACATCAATGGCAATGGACATGGGAGTAATGTACCTGAAGAAATATGTAATTTGAAGGATACCTATGGCACTACCATTTTTGGCGCATGTGATTAATTAAAACATAAAAAAAAATGAAAACTATATATTACCTCAACCTCCTGACATTAATAATACTAACATCGCTCTACAGCTGTAAAAAAGATGACGATGCCCCTACTCCGGTAGAGCTGAATGATGAGAAAGAAATCACCAGCTTTATGTTTGCCAACAGTGAAAACTCTACGCTAAATGGTGACTTGGATTTAACCATAGAAGAATCTTCTAAGACCATTTCAGTAGTTTACACCGGCTGGATAGACAGAACTGCCCTAACCCCTGAAATAGAAATCAGTGAAGGAGCTACCGTTTCACCTACTGGCCCTCAAAATTTCGCTTTCCCTGTAATGTATACCGTTACCGCGGAAGATGGAAGTACTGCGGAATATATGGTGGATGTGAGTCTTGTACTATCAGATAAAGAAGTACTGACAGAAATAGATAATCTGAACCCTGGAAATGAATTGGGATGGGACAGTGAAAATGCTGATTTAAGCAGTTGGAACAGGGTAACCGTCAATAGCGGTGATGAAGTAACTAACTTGCTTTTAGATGAAACAAAGCTAAAATATGTACCAAGAGAGATTGATCAACTTGAAATGCTTAGAATACTCGATCTTGAATATAACGAGCTCACTTTTCTACCTCATGAATTAGGCAATATAACTAACCTGGAAGTGCTCAGATTAAGTGGCAATCAACTTACGGAGCTGCCCGATGAAATTACTCAGCTAACTAATCTAACCACTTTAAACGCATCAGCAAACAGCTTATCAGAACTTCCAGATAATTTTGGAGCATTGAATAAAATCAGATACCTCAATTTGACTAGCAATGATTTCACTGAATTTGATCCTGAAATCACCAAATTGACATTAATAGAAAGCCTTTCATTTTCCGATAATAACATTGGTGACTTACCGGAAAGCTTTAGCAATCTCACATCCTTAAAACAGCTCAGAATGGCAAGTGCAGGTCTCACCTCTTTCCCTACTGTTATCACTGAAATAGAAAGTCTGGAGCTTCTTTGGATGAGTGATAATTTGATCTCTGACTTACCAGAAGAAATGAGCAATTTAATAAATGTAGATTATGTGAATCTTTCCAGCAATGCTTTCACCTCAATTCCCAAGCCCTTAAGCGAGATGCCGAAGCTGGAGAATTTGATATTAACGAGCAATGAAATAGAAACTATTCCTACCTATATTGATGACTTCCCATCTCTTCAGTTTTTGACACTCTGGAGCAATAATATCACCACCATTCCCGAAGAAATGTGGAGTCTCAGCTCATTAACCTATTTGCATCTGGAAAGCAATAGCATAACTCAGGTCTCTACTTCCATAGGCTCAATGACTCAATTGACCTACCTCAATTTAAGAGATAACTCACTGACCGCTATACCAAAGCAGATTGGTCAGCTCACTAATCTTAACACCCTAAACCTCGCGGCCAACAACCTTACATCTATACCTAGTGATGTATGTGATCTTGAAACTTTGCATGGTACCACTATTTACATTGAAGACAATGTGACTTGTAACTGATTGAATATATAGTATGAAAGCCGGTGTATTATAATGAATACACCGGCTTTTTTATTTAAAAAATTGCAACCTTCGTAATTTTCACATGTCTCTAGGTAAAAACCTAATTTACCTATGAAACCTATTATTACCTTATTATTCAGTTGCTTACCGTTTGCCCTCTTTGCTCAATCGCTTATGTCGTCTGATCCAGGTGAGGCTCAATTTATCACTACAGACATAGATAATTTCTGGGCTGCTTATGATAAAATGGACATAGAAAAAAATCCATTTTCTGAATACTTAGACCAGGGTTCCGTCGGCCTCAAGGACTTTATTCCCTACAGAATTGAGAGCGATAAAAACCTTCTAAAAACGGTAAAAAAACGAAAAGACGATTACCTGGCTATTCGCGACAAGTTAGATCTCAGCATCGTTAATCAGAAGATACTTACTTATTATAAGAAGCTAGCATCTCTCTATCCTGAGGCACAATTTCCTACCACCTACTATGTGATAGGGGCTTTCAATTCTGGCGGAACGGCCTCCAAAAATGGCATAATCATAGGAGTAGAAGTGCTACAAGGTCAACTCGCTACGGCCGAGTTTATGGTAGCGCATGAATCTGTGCATTTCAATCAGAACTATCCTAAATCGATCACCTTACTAGGGCAGTGCATAAGAGAAGGGGCCGCTGATTTCATTGCCGGCCTTATGATTGACTCCGACCTCAGTGACCGATATTCATTTCAATATGGCAGTGAACATGAAGAAGAGTTATGCAAGGATTTTACTCAAATAATGAATGACAAAAACTACCATGGCTGGCTATATGGTGGCAAAAGAAAAGAAGGTATGCCGAAGGATATGGGCTATTGGATGGGGTATAAAATATGCGAAGCTTACTACCAGAACGCTGAAGATAAAAAAACTGCCGTTAAGGAAATCCTAAATATTGCTGATTATCAAAGCTTTTTGAGTAAAAGTGGGTACCTTAATTCTTTCATGTCACAGTAATAGTGAAAGAAAACTCTCAAAATAGCGACCTCGATGTTAAAAACGCAGCTGAGGTTCAGCCTCAGTTTACAGTTTGGCTTGGAGCCTTAATCCGGCTGGTATTCTACCTTGGAAAAAGAGACTTCAAAACCATTTACACACCAAAGGCCAGAAAGAAAAACTGGTGGATAGGCTTTATAACGCAATTAACATTAATAGGCGGTTTCATCACTTGCATGATGGTAATATAAATACTTCACCAAAACTGCTTTTAAACAGTTTTGGTGATTTGATTTATTTCTTATTGAACTGAACGTTAAAAAACGCCAGCTGATAATCAATAGCATTACTCCAAAACTCCCAGGTATGTCCGCCAGGGCTTGAGGTAAAACGGTGAGGAATATTATGGTAAACTAGCTTTTCATGGAGCTTTACATTGGCAGCATAAAAGAAATCATCCGTACCACACTCAATAGAAATGGCCAATGAATTAGGCGTAAGCAGGTGAGTCAGTTCAATTACACTGTTAGCCTCCCAATTTTCTGGATGCTCGGCATAAGTGCCTAGTAAACTGGCTAATTCCCAGTTATTTGGAAACGGCTTTAAGTCCACACCTCCACTCATGCTTCCTGCACTGGCAAAAACATCCTGATTTCTGAATGCCAGATAAAGGCCTCCATGACCTCCCATGCTCAAGCCAGTAATGGCACGCCCTTCTCTTTTGGCAATAGTACTATAGTTTTTGTCTACATAACTAACCAATTCCTTTACGATGTAAGTCTCAAATTTCGATTCCTTTTTCACTGGGCTGTCCATATACCAACTGCCATAATTACCATCAGGGCAAACGATAATCATCCCGTATTGATCGGCCAAATCTTTAATCTTAGGTACATTCCTTACCCATTCTTTATAATTACCAGAATAGCCATGGAGAAGGTACACCACCGGAAACTGCTTCTTTTTAGAATAGCTTTTAGGAGTAATCACCACAGCATTGATATCCTTGTTCATGGATGTACTGTGGGTAGTAACAGTATCTACCTCAGCGGCAAAAGCTGTTGTGGAAAATAGGAAAAAGAGTAAAAAATATTTAACGTAGTATTTCATTGCATTAATCAGATTTATCGTGAATAGACAGCCTTAAAGTTGGGAAATTAAATCGGTTTAGCGCAAAGACCTTAAATCTAATTCAATGTTCTGTTCAAATCCTTCTTATCTCTCTATGCAGAGAGCTCTTCACTTCCTTATAATAATAATTAATATTTCGATTTTAACAGCCTGTGCGCAGCCACCTAATGAAGTGGAAAATGCTGCTCAGCTTTTTAATGAGGAAAAGTACAATGAGGCTCTAACTATAATAAATTCTTACTTAGCATCTTACCCCAAAGATGAGCTGGCTTGGACCATTAAAAGTCGCATTCATGCAGCTACCGGCGAGCTAGATTCTGCGGTTTATTCAATAAATCAGGCTACCAAAACTAATAATTATGAAAAGGCTAATATCTATAAGGCCATGATATATCACCAAGCCAATCTCTATTCAGATAGAGAAGCATTGAAAATACTAGAAAAGTATCAGTTTAAGTATACAGATGATCTTGAAATACAATCAATCATAGGCTCACTTCATTATAAAACAAACATGCTCAAAGAAGCCGAGCAGGATTTCGAACTTATTCTAAAACAAAAGCCAAATAATTACAATGCTCTTAGTTATCTAGGTGCAGTAAATAGAAAACAAAATAAACCTGACATTGCATTGGAATACCTGAATAAAGCCATAGACATTGATTCAACCGATTATTTTGCCTTTGAACAACGGGCGTTGCTGTATACATCTGCCAACTTATACGAGAAAGCGATTTTGGATCATAGCAGGCTAATTAGGATTACAAAAAATATCCCTACGCTTTCTACAATCTACGCATTTACCTTCAACAACAGAGGCTTTGCAAAATACAAGCTCGGAAAGTTAGATGAGGCGCTGGATGACATTAATTCTTCCCTGCAATTAGCCCCAGAAAATGCCTATGCTTATAAAAATAGAGCACTGGTACATTTGGAAAAAGGAAATATGGAACTAGCCTGCGAAGATCTCTTTAAATCCTCTTTACTGGGCTTTGAGGAAAAGTATGGTAATGAAGTGAATGCCCTGATACAAGAAAACTGCAAATAATGAGTGATATACCAATTCGCCAACTTTCTGATTTGCCCAGTGATTCACATTTCAAAATAAAAAATCTCCACACCCTCCTATCCAGAAAGGAACTCTCCGAACCATTACACCGGCATAGCTTTTACTACCTGTTGATCGTAGAAAAAGGACATGGTATTCATGCGATCGATTTTGCAGAATATGAAGTCAAGGCAGGCTCCGCGTTTTTATTAAAGCCGGGGCAGGTCCATGCGCTACATATCAATCAACCTGCACATGGTTACATCCTACAGTTTGGCAAAGAACTGCTCTCAACTACCCAAACCAGCCATCTCAGATCACTAGCTCAAAATAGCCCGATTCAACTGAGCGAGGAAAGTCTTCGAAAGGTTATTCTCATCACCAAAAGCATCGAAAATGAGTATTTGGAACAAAAGCAACATTTTGAAGAGGCCATCGGATCATGGATGAACCTTTTGTTTATTGAATTAAATCGTCAACAGAAAAAAGCTGTTTTATCTACCGACCAGACTCATGCACAAGAGAAACTGGATACCTTCACTGAGCTCTTAGAGGCCAACATTCAAACTTGCAAACAGGTATCAGAATACGCTGACAATCTTCATCTTAGCACTTACCAGCTCAATGCAATCACTAAAAAATTAATTGGTAAAACCGCCTCTGGAATAATCAATGAACAAATAATTCTGGAAGCTAAGAGACACCTACTCACTACTAATAACCAGGTCAATGAAATCGCTTATCACCTGGGATATACTGATCCTTCTTACTTTATCAGGTTTTTCAAAAAGCATATGGACCTTTCACCAGAAGCATTCCGCAAGAAGTACAAATAAGTACTATTGTATTTCACATATCTCCTATCCTACCTACCTTTCGCAACCTTACCTTTACCAAAAAACACAACTGATATGTCAAAACAAAAATGGGATGATCGCTACGAAGAAACCGGTTTTGCCTACGGCTCCGCTCCTAATGAATTCTTTAAGCTTTGGTTAGAAAAATTAAGCCCTGGAAAAATACTAATGCCGGCAGATGGTGAAGGCAGAAATGGTGTATTTGCCGCTGAAAAAGGCTGGGACGTCACTAGCATGGATTTAAGCGAAGAAGGAAAAAAAAAGGCAATGGCTCTGGCCATAGACAAGCAGGTGCCCTTGCAATACATTGTTGGCGATCTGAATGACCTCTCATTTGAAGAAAGCAGCTTTGATGCTATAGGGCTCATTTATGCTCACTTTCCAGGCCCGATCAAGTCAAAATTACACCAAAAACTGAATCTATACCTTAAGCCTGGTGGCATCATCATATTTGAAGCATTTAGCAAAAGTCACCTACCCATAGTGCAGCAAAATCCTGCCGTAGGAGGCCCCAGAGACCTGGAGACTCTTTTTTCTACAGAAGAAATAGAAAATGATTTCTGCAATTATGAAAACTTATACCTGAAGGAAGAACTCAATGAGCTATCAGAGGGAAAGTATCATAACGGCACAGGCTCCGTGGTGAGGTTTGTAGGAAAGAAATTATAAGTAATTTGCAATGACTTAAACCACCCAACTATGAACTACCACCATAAAAAGTTTAGACCACTGAGCAACTCTGAAAATGGTGAGATATCCGAGGATACTATTTTCCATTATCATCAGGAGGGTAATATTTTAACCTGTGAATATAGCGGTAGTCAGATCAAAAAAGGACACCTCATTGGCCTGGTAGATGAAGATGGAAACATCAACATGAGGTACCATCAAATCAACGCTAAAGGTGAATTGATGACTGGCATTTGTCAGTCTACACCTGAGGTTTTACCTTCCGGCAAGGTACGCCTACATGAAAAATGGCAATGGACCTCAGGAGATATGTCCCATGGTGAATCCTTATTGGAGGAGATATGATATATTAAATTAAACTATCCAAAATCAATTCTATACAACATGAACAGCTATATTTTTGAAACAAAAGAATTCGGACTATCTGATGAGGGTATTCATTTACTACGAGACCGCTTTAACTATAAAAGCATATTATTCTCTGAGATCCTAAAAATAGAAGTGAAAAAGGGAAAGGAATTGAAAAATTGGGGTGTTATTTTTACTATTGGCTTGGGCCTGGTTCTTTTCTTCATCTACTATTCAGTAAAGCTTTATCTCGCATATGTCAATGGAACTCTGCATACGATATATATTGAACAAATTGTAATACCTGTGATTCCGCTTCTATTTGGAGCTTATTGCGTATACAATTCTTTACAAAATGGCACAATCATGTATCTGCGAACGATTAAAGGAAAACGGTTTAAGCTATCACTAAAATCAATTGAAAAAGATAATCAGCTCCAAGATTTCCGTAAGTTTATTAGCCGTTTAGGTTCCAGTATTATATGGAATGCATGATTTGAGATACTCTGTCTGCACTGGTGTGGCTACCCTTTTACTTTCTTATTATCCAGAACTTTTAATTAAAGTAAAAAAAACGATCTAGTAAGGATTAAATTACTCCTGCTCATTCAACCTCCAGTCATAATCCAGATAATCTATATCTGCATCTTTGGAGATTTTGACTTTACTGTACTGATTTAGAAAATCGATCAGATCGCCTTTTTTAGTAAAATCCTTGGTGAACCAGCTAAATATCTTGGATAGCTCAACATGATTTTTCTCTATTTTATTACGCTTACCATCATTAACAAATGATATGGCTTGCTCTTTCAGTTGTTGTTCAATCTTCGGTGCGGTATAAGCTTCATTCCTAAGCTGAGGGCAAGAGTATGACGCGCAGTTAATGGCAAAGTGTATTCTTGGTTCATTAAACTCCTTTCTAAGTATATCATGCTCAATCTCGTCAAGGCTGCTCTCCTTGCCTCCTATTTTGAAGAACTTCTTGTGCCACACGGTATTAATTCCAGGAATCTTCAAAGTAGGGTGCAGATCCTGAATACTTTCCACTGGATAATTATCAACTATCAGTTTGATAGTGAATGCATTGTAAGCATTGATCCAATAGGCCAGCTGCTCAGCCTTAGACCATTTTGCCTTATCCGGTGCATGACTACTTACCTGACTCAGGTATTCTTCCAGCTGCTTTTTATCTTTTACAAAGCCTTTGTAGTCTACTAATCCTTCTGCATCTACGTGCCTCTTCACTAGTTCATCCCAAAGCTTATGAGACGGAGGCTCAGCCGAACTGCTTCTGGCTGTACTATTACAAGCCATTACAGATATAAGCATCAAAGGAATAAACATATATTTAATCACAGCTTTCATTATTTTTCGTTTAATCTATACATGATTTAGAAGGTTTTACCACATGCTTTTTAATGGTCTTTACCATTTTCTCCTGAGATGCTCCAATGGAGTATAAGAAAAATACATAGGCATAGATCATCTGAAGCCTTACAGCTCCGTTAGCCCGGTAATCTCTGGCAGAGGATATGGCGTTTTCCTTAATCACCTTAAATCTCTCCACCTCTTTCACCCGCTCTATAAAATCGTATTCTTCCATGATCATCATAGAAGTATCGAAACCTTCCAGGTGCTTGAATAACCATTTGTTTACAAATAGTGTTTGCCCACCGCCCCTACAAAACCAAAAAGGCAACCTCGAAAACCAATTACAAAATCGCAAAAAAGGATGCGCCCAATCAAAAATTGATGTAAAACAGCCCGCTTTGATTCGATTATTGACAGCATTAAGTAGATGTTCATAAAACCCTACCGGCGGCCTGGTATCTGCATGCACAAAATACAAAAGGTCTCCTTTGGCCACCTCAGCAGCTTCGTTCATCTGAAAAGCTCTGCCCTTATTTTCGCTTAGCATAAATCTGGCGGATGTTTCCATCACCCTCGTCCTGGTGGCATCAGTGCTACCTCCATCAATCACAATAATCTCAGCCGACTTACCGCTAATTTCCTCTTCTAAAAAATGTAATAAAGGGAGAATATTGGCTTCTTCATTATACGTAGGAATGATAATGGAAATTTCCATAAACCAGTTACGAAGTTTTATTCAATAAGGATTTTAATAACGTTTCACTATACCCTTCTCTAAATCAGCATAATATGTCTGATGGTAATCATGGTCTAAATCCACCACCTTAATTTCCACATATCGTATCCCCTTTGCAAGAAATTGGTCAGTAAATAATACATGTTCTCTATCATCAGCAGGGCTATAGCCAAAATGATATTCGCTCAGCGTCTCTGAAGGTTCACCACCAATAATGGTAATCTGAATTTCCGATCCCTTGTCAAAATCCAGCGGCAAGGTGATTTTATCAGGCCCATCAGAAATATGGAAATATACCTCTTTCACCAAATAGTTTCTTTCTCCCTGAAGCTCAAGTATCAATCGGTAATAATATGTACCTGGTCTAAAAAGACTATCGGTGTAAAAGTAATCCTGCTGTGCATTTCCGAAAGCATTGTAGTTCATGGGCACCTCCTCTAATTCACCGAATTTAAACGCTGACTGCTCTCTGCGCTGTATTTTGGTTCCCTTACATTGCTGTAGCAGAGAATCAGGGATGCTCCATTCTAATAATACCTTATTACCATTGGCCTGAGCCTCAAAGTCATTCAGCACCTCCACTTTCTCAGCCGATACACCGTTTGGCTTAGCATTAACTTCCAGAGCGAAGGCACAAAAGTCATGTAAATAGCCATCAATATTAATCCAGTAGTCGTGGTGAGGCTTGAGGTTTTCAAGCTCAACAAAAATATCGTCCTGGGTAGCCAGAGAAACACAGGATAGCATGCTGTAGGTATGAGGCTGGCAAAGATCGCCTTCAAACACTACTAACTGCACCCCCAGTAAATCACGGCATTTCTGATCAGAGATATTAATATATAAATGTGAAGCGCTATCTGTATTAAATATATACCATTGATCATTATGGTACTTAATGCATTTTCCGGTTAGTTCCTCATTAATACATGCAGCCTCCACCGTATTCTTCTCAGTATGAGAATTGACCGGTTTTCCTACATTAAGGCGGATAGCTTCCTTCATATTGTCGTTTGCCGATTGCGCCATGAGATTAGAGCAGAGCCCTGTAATGGTAAGAAATACAAAAATTAGTCTGTGATAACCCGATAAAAGCATGAAGTAATATTAAGGGTATTTTTGATTTATAAAAAAGAATAACTAGTTTTGCAGACCAAAATTTTAATCACTTATAAAATACTGATTTTATGAAAAATTACGAGACGGTATTCATTTTAAATCCCGTTTTGTCTGAGGAGCAGATGAAGGATACTGTCGCAAAATTCGTACAGGTATTGAAAGATGGTGAAGCAAACATCATCAATGAAGAACAGTGGGGACTAAAAAAGCTGGCTTATCCTATCCAGCATAAATCTACTGGTTTCTATAACCTGGTTGAATTTGAGGCGAATCCTGAGCTTGTAGACAAATTAGAGACTGAGTTTAGAAGAGACGAGGCAATCATGAGATTCCTTACAGTTTCTTTAGACAAGCACGCTATCGAGTATAACGAAAAGCGTAGAAAAGGAGCATTTAGAAAAGATAAGAAGAAGGCTAAGGAGGAGCCAGCATCATGACATTAATGAACGAACCTGTAAACAGGAACGAAAACAAGAACAAATACTGCCGTTTCAAGAAAAACGGTATCAAATACATCGATTACAAGGATCCTGATTTCTTGTTGAAGTTTGTAAATGAGCAAGGTAAAATTTTACCAAGAAGAATAACTGGTACTAGCTTAAAATTCCAAAAGAAAGTATCTCAGGCAGTAAAAAGAGCTAGACACATAGCTTTATTGCCATATGTAACCGATTCTTTAAAATAAGAAAAGAGCTTAATTATCATGGAAGTAATATTAAAACAAGATATACAAGGACTTGGTTACAAGAATGACACTGTAGAGGTGAAGCCAGGTTACGGTCGCAACTACTTGATTCCTCAGGGTTTTGCTATCATTGCTAGCAAATCTAACTCTAAGATGATCGCTGAGAACATCAAGCAAGCAGCCCACAAAGCAGAAAAAATAAAGAAAGATGCTGAAGAAATTGCAGCTAAAATTGGCGATATGACTATCGAAATCGGTACGAAAGCTGGTGAAAGCGGTAAAATTTTCGGTGCTATCACTACTACTCAGGTAGCTGAAAAATTAAAATCTAAAGGATTTGATATTGACAAGAAGAAAATCTCTTTCAACGAAAATATCAAAGATCTTGGAGAGTACACAGCTACTATCGACCTTCATAGAGATGTGAAGCACGATGTTAAAATTAACGTTATAGCTGAGTAATTCAGAAATACTATAAGAAAAAGCCTTGGTGTTTACATCAAGGCTTTTTTTATGCCCTTTCTACAACATTCTCTCACTTTCACTGTTAGTATCCTGATAAAATAAAGTTTCCCATTCTACCTCATGAGTAAATACAGTATTAAAGAGCTTGCGCAACTTTCAGGCATTAAAGCTCATACTATACGCATATGGGAAAAGCGGTATCAGGTGATCAAACCCAAAAGAACCGCATCCAACATCCGCTTTTATTCTGACGAAGACTTAAAACGAATTCTCAACATTGCGATCCTGTATAACCATGGCTATAAAATTTCCAATATTGTAGCCCTTACGCAGGATGCTCTGGCCCATGAAATAGACGAGGTAAGTCAGCAGAACTCTAACTATAGCACCTACATTGATCAGCTGTCCATAGCCATGGTAGATATGGACGAGATGCTGTTCGAAGCTTTGTTGAATGACTACATCAGTCAGTTTGGCTTTGATAATACTGTACTGAGCATTATATACCCATTCCTGGAGAAGATAGGCATACTCTGGCTATCTAATAACATCTCCCCCATTCAGGAACACTTTATTTCTAACCTTATCAGGCAAAAATTCATCGTAGCTATCGATAATTTACCGCCTGTAAATGAGCCTGATAGAAAAAAAGTGATTTTATTTTTACCTCCTGAGGAACTTCATGAGCTAGGATTGTTGTATTGTAATTACATGCTTCGCAACATGGGCTATAGAACCATCTATCTTGGACAGCATGTACCCTTGTCAGACCTGGAAACCTGCATAACAAAAGTTCAACCTGAATATTTAGTTACCATTAGTTCAGTCTCGACTTCTGAGAACTGGAGTGTGGAATTTTTTACCCTATTTTCCCGCAAATTCCCCAAGTCACACCTATATATTTCAGGTAGAAACATTACAAATAACATCCTCCAAACACCAAAAAACATCGATCTATTTTATTCTATCCACGAATTAAAAAAAATATTCGAAGGAAATCTGAACAGCTAAGATTCTAGCATGATTTTTCATCTTATGGTCAATACACTGACTTGAGTGCATTATTCAGCCTTACCCGATTGAATAATTCTAAAAAAAGTTAGTCTTAAAATTTAATCTTGTTTAACATTTCATTAAATTCATTAAACAATTATGACCGCTGTTGAGTTTAACCATAGAATCGCCTCTTTAAAAGATACTTTAGAATTATTCACAAGAAGATTTACAAAAGATCAGGAGGAATCAGAAGACTTAATTCAGGATACAGTGCTAAAGGCGCTGACCTATAGAGATAAATTTAAGCAGAATACAAATTTAAAAGGATGGCTTTACACCATCATGAGAAATACGTTCATAAACAACTACAGAAAAGCACAAAGAGCAAAAACTACTCATGATGACACAAAAGAGCTTTACTATTTAAATGTTGCTGATGATTACACTTTTCACTCTCCGGATACTTCGTACGAGTACGAGGATATCATGAACTGTGTAAACGACGTGAAATCTGACTTATTAGAACCATTTAGAATGCACGTAGACGGCTATAAATATCATGAAATAGCTGATCATCTTGAAATTCCAATTGGTACCGTTAAGAACAGAATTTTTCACGCACGAAAAGAGATACAGAAAAAGCTGGTGGCATACGCCAGGTAACTATGAAAGAACTAAATGACTAAAACAAGTATCGCTGTAATTGGCTCGGGGTTCTCGGGTCTTTCAGCCGCCTCACATCTAGCCAATTCAGGATACAAAGTTAAGGTCTACGAGAAAAACTCTACCCCTGGTGGACGAGCACGCAAGTTCGTTTCTCAGGGGTTTACTTTTGATATGGGTCCCAGTTGGTACTGGATGCCAGATGTGTTTGAAAAGTTTTTCAACCATTTTGGTAAAACCACATCAGATTATTACTCTTTAAAAAGGTTAGACCCCTCCTATCGCATTTACTTCGGCGAGGATGACATCATGGATGTACCCGCCACTATGGATGAACTCTATGAGTTATTCGAGTCTATAGAAAAAGGTAGTGCTGATCAGCTCAAAGCATTTCTAAAAGAAGGTCAATATAAATACGAAGTCGGCATTAATGATCTGGTATACAAACCAGGCAAGTCTGTGACCGAATTCTTTGACAGCAGATTAGTAAAAGGGGTATTTAAGCTACATGTCTTTAATTCTATTTCCGATTATATAAGGAAGTTTTTTAAAAACCCGAAGCTGATTCAGCTTTTGGAGTTTCCCGTGCTTTTCCTGGGTGCTATGCCCGAGAAAACGCCCGCTCTCTACAGCCTTATGAACTATGCTGACATGAGTCTGGGTACCTGGTATCCTGAAGGTGGTATGCATAGCATAGTAGAAGCCATGTATAAACTGGCTCAATCACTAGGTGTAGAGTTCCAGTTTGATACTCCCATAGAGAGTATATGGATGAATGGTCAAAAAGCGCTGGGCGTCAATCACAGTAATCAGCAAGTAAGCCACGATTATATTTTGGCAGGCGCAGACTACAATCATGTAGAGCAGCAATTACTTCCTAAGCAATTTAGAAAATACGATCAGAAATACTGGGATAACCGTGAAATGGCTCCCTCATCATTAATATTCTATTTAGGTGTAAACAAAAGGCTTAAAAACCTTCTACATCATACTCTATTCTTTGATGAAGAATTTAGGCAGCATGCCATTGAAATATATGAGAAGCCGCAGTGGCCTACTCAACCATTATTTTATGTATGCTGTCCTTCACAAACAGATACGGACTGCGCACCTGAGGGCATGGAAAACCTCTTCATATTAATTCCTGTAGCTCCAGGTTTAGAAGATGATGAGGACACTAGAAATAGATATTATGATCTGGTTTTAGATAGGTTAGAAAAGCTTACTAAGCAATCCATCAAAGAGCATGTAATCTTCAAGCGTAGCTACGCTCATAAAAATTTTATAGAGGATTATAATGCCTTTAAAGGAAACGCATACGGTTTAGCAAATACTTTAAAGCAAACTGCCATACTAAAACCTTCAATGCACAGCAAAAAAGTTCGTAACTTATTATACACAGGACAGCTCACCGTGCCAGGGCCGGGTGTTCCCCCCGCTATCATTTCCGGTGAAGTAGCAGCTAAAGAAATCATTAAGCTAACCAACAAACATTCATGAAAGAGTTATTTGACCAGGTATCCATTAAGTGCAGCAGAATAACTACACATCAGTATAGCACTTCGTTTTCATTGGGTATACGCTGTCTGGATAAGCAGCTGAGAGACCCTATTTGCGCCATCTACGGATTTGTAAGATTCGCTGACGAGATAGTAGACACCTTTCATGAATATGATAAGGAAAGTCTGCTCCAGAGATTCAAAGATGACACCTACAGAGCCATTGAAGAAGGTATTAGCCTGAACCCTATTCTCAATAGCTTTCAGCAGGTGGTAAGACAATACAACATAGAAACCTCTCTCATAGATCAGTTTTTATATAGTATGGAAATGGACCTTAATCCACTCACCTATGATTCTTCTAAATACGAAGAATATATCCTTGGATCGGCTGAGGTGGTGGGGCTCATGTGCCTTCGAGTTTTTTGTAATGGAGAACAAAAGCAATATGATGAGCTTTCGCCTTACGCCATGAAACTGGGGTCAGCCTTCCAAAAAATTAACTTCTTAAGAGATTTAAGAGATGACTACCTCACACTAGGAAGAACATACTTCCCAGGCGTAGAGCTGCAATATTTTAACGATAGCCATAAATTAGAAATAGAGGCCGATATTGAAAAAGACTTTAAAATGGGACTTGCTGGCATTAAAAAGCTACCCTACAGTGCCAAATTCGGTGTATATCTGGCCTACATCTATTATTACGCACTATTTAAAAAGATAAAAAGAACACCTTCTGCCCACGTGATGAAAAGAAGGATAAGAATACCCAATCAACAGAAATTTTCTTTGTTATTTTACACCTATCTGAAACATAGGTTAAACTTACTTTAGAATGGAGAAGGTTATATTGGTCGATTCCAGAGACCAGGAGATTGGTACTGAGGAGAAAATGCTAGCACATGAGAAGGGTTTATTACACAGAGCTTTTTCGCTGTTAGTGTTTAATTCTAACGGAGAAATGCTTCTTCAGAAAAGAGCTTCTCATAAATACCATTCTGCTGACCTATGGACCAACACCTGCTGTAGCCACCCCAGACAAGGAGAAACCGTTGAAGAGGCAGCCAAAAGAAGGCTTGCTGAAGAAATGGGCATGGAAGCTGATCCAGAATTTCTATACAAATTCATTTACTCCGTATCCTTTGATAACGGACTCAGTGAACACGAGCTGGACCACGTACTCATAGCCCATTCTGACAACGAACCTAATATCAATACAGAGGAAGTATCTGATTGGAAATACATAGGACTTGAGGAATTACAAAACAAGCTAAAGGCTCAGCCTGAGTTGTTTACCCGTTGGTTTCAGATTATTATGGAAAGCTTTCCTGAGAAGGTAAAGCACCTGAAGCTCGCCTAAAAACATCCCCCGGCCGGAAGCTGTTTTTATTCCAACATTTATTAAGCAAAAGATCGTGCTCTGAACAGGCATGATCAGAAACTATTAGATATGGATAAAATAAACGTATTCTGGTTTAGAAGAGACTTAAGACTAGATGATAATATAGGCTTGCATGAAGCCTTGGAGCAGGATTTACCAGTATTACTACTTTTTATATTTGACAAAAACATACTCGATGAGCTCCCAAAAGATGATGCTCGGGTAAACTTCATACATGATCAGCTTACCAGCATCAATGAAGACCTGAAATCAAAAGGAAGCTCACTGCTTATAAAATATGACAGCCCTGAAAAGGCCTGGAAAGAGATCATTAAAGATTACGAAATCGAAGGGGTTTATACCAACCATGACTACGAGCCTTACGCCAGAGAGCGTGATGAAAATATTGGTAAGCTTCTGGAAAAGAATGACATAAGCTTCCATACTTTTAAAGATCAAGTCATCTTTGAAAAAGATGAAGTGGTTAAAAGTGACGGAGATCCTTATGTAGTTTTTACTCCATACAGTAAATTATGGCGTAAAAAAGCCACTAAACAGGATTTTGAAAGTGTATCATCAGCGCTTTATTTCACCAATTTTTATCAGAACAAAACGCTGAAGTTCTACTCACTGAAAGAACTGGGGTTTGAAAAGTCTGATATAGAAATTCCATCTACTCATGTAAGTGACAAAACCTTGAAGGAATATGCAAAAATGAGGGACTATCCTGCCGAAAAAGGCACCTCGAGGCTGGGCATTCATCTAAGGCATGGAACTGTAAGCATAAGAAAAGTAGCCTCTCACGCCAGAGAAACCAGCGACACCTTCCTTAATGAACTGATATGGAGAGAGTTCTATCAAATGATACTGTGGCACTTTCCACGAGTTGTCAATGAAAACTTTCAAACCAAATATGACAGTCTAAGATGGAGAAACAGTGAAAAAGACTTCAAAAAGTGGTGTGAAGGCAAAACCGGGTATCCTATGGTAGACGCCGGCATGAGAGAACTGAACACCACAGGATATATGCACAACAGAGTGAGAATGGTTGTAGCCAGCTTTCTGACCAAACATCTACTTATAGATTGGAGATGGGGCGAAGCTTACTTCGCAGAGAAGCTACTTGATTATGAATTAGCCTCTAACAACGGCGGCTGGCAATGGGCAGCGGGCACAGGAACAGATGCTCAACCTTATTTCAGAATATTTAACCCTGAGTCTCAGCTAAAGAAGTTTGATGCCGAACTTAAGTATGTAAAAAAGTGGATACCTGAATATGACACTGACGAGTATCCTGAACCTATGGTAGACCATAAGGAAGCACGTGAGCGCACATTAGAGAAATATAAAGCAGCCATTAACTAATGAAAGTTCTTTTAACAGGTGCCACAGGCTATATAGGACGAAGATTGCTCCCCATCCTGGTAAATGATGGACATCAGGTAGTTTGTATGGTCAGAGACCAAAGAAGGTTCGATTGGGATGACTTTGATGATGATTTCCTACGTCAGGTAGAAGTGAAAGAGGCCGACCTTTCAGACCCGAAAAGCCTGGATATGCTTCCGAAGGATATCGATGCTGCTTATTATTTGGTGCATTCTCTTACCAGCTCCTACTCTGGTTTTTCAGAGAAAGAAAAAGAGACCGCATTGAATTTTGCAGGCTATATAAAGAACACAACGGCAAAACAGATCATTTACCTGGGCGGCATCACCAATGCTGATGAACTATCTGAACACTTAGAATCGAGAAAGCAGGTAGAAGAATATTTAAAGACCAGTGAGAAGCCAGTTACAGTTTTACGAGCTGCTATCATCATTGGGTCTGGCAGCGCTTCGTTTGAAATCATCAGGGATCTGGTTGAAAAGCTACCCGTAATGCTGGCTCCGAAATGGCTTAAGAGCAAATGCCAGCCCATAGGTATAAGGAATGTAATGGAATATTTGGCTGGAGTACTAAACAAAGAAAAGGCCTTTGATAAAGTTTTCGATATCGGTGGACCGGATGTGCTCACCTATAAGCAGATGCTATATAAGTATGCCGAGGTAAGGAAGCTTAGCAGGCATATCCAATCAGTGCCAGTGCTTACCCCAAAGCTATCATCATTCTGGCTTTATTTCGTTACTTCCACCTCCTTCCCGCTAGCCAGGAATCTGGTAGACAGTATGAAACATGACGTCATAGTGGAGAATGAAGGCATTGATGAGGTGGTTTGTATAGAAAAATACACCTACAAAGAGGCCTTAGAAATGGCTTTTAGTAAGATTAGTCAGAAGAATGTCATCTCCAGCTGGACCGATGCAGTCACCAGTAAACGCTTCAAAACTGACTTCATGGATTTTGTGGATGTACCCGAGCATGGTTGCTTTCATGACATCAGAAAAATCGAGTTTTCAAGAAGTGCTGATGAAGTGCAAGAGAACCTATGGTCTATTGGAGGAACCAGAGGCTGGTATTTTGGTAATTCTTTATGGAAGATCAGAGGCTTTCTAGATAAACTGGTAGGCGGTGTAGGTTTGAGACGAGGTCGCAGGAGTCAATTTGATTTAAAGGCCGGAGACTCGCTGGATTTCTGGAGGGTGTTATTGGCAGATAGAAAAGAAAGAAGGTTGCTGTTATATGCAGAGATGAAACTTCCCGGAGAAGCCTGGTTGGAGTTTAAAATCAAAGAAAATGGAAGCAAAAGCACTCTTATTCAAAAAGCCACCTTTAGGCCACTGGGTATTTGGGGCAGAATGTATTGGTATGGTGTACTCCCCTTCCACTTCCTCATCTTTCCGCAGATGGCAAAAAACATAGTGAACACGAAATTAAGTTGAGAGGATGAAAGTTTATAATTTAACGAGACAGCAAGAGCTGCCTATAAGCCTGCCTGAAGCATGGGGTTTTTTCTCTACGCCTAAAAATTTGGCTAAGATAACACCCGAACACATGGGTTTTAACATCAAATATATTTCTGGTGGAGACCGCATGTATCCTGGTCAGATCATAAAGTATATTGTGAACGTTTTGCCTTCAGTGCCTGTTAGGTGGACTACCGAAATCACCCATGTAAGTGAGCCTCATTTCTTTGTAGATGAGCAGCGGTTTGGCCCATATGCTATGTGGCACCACCAGCATCATTTCGAGGAAACGCCCGGTGGTGTGCTCATGACGGACATCGTTAATTATGCTATTCCTTTTGGACCTATTGGTAGGTTTGCCAACTGGCTATTTGTAGAAAAGCAGGTAAAAAGCATTTTCGAACACAGATATAAAATACTAGAAGACTATTTTAAAGCTAAACCCGTAACTGTTTAAGTATGCCTCAAGCATTGTTAATAATTATCTGTGCAGCCATAGTAATTGGCGTCTTTCTATTTATGGAAGGAGTAGCCTGGTTTGCTCATAAATACATTATGCATGGTTTCCTTTGGTCTTGGCATAGATCTCACCATAAGCATCATAACCATACGCTGGAGCGTAATGATCTCTTTGCGCTGGTATTTAGCATTCCGTGCATCAGCTTGTTTTATTATTCCACTCTGGTGGTATATAATCCATATCTTATTGCGGTAAGCATAGGCATATTGTGTTATGGATTATTCTATATGGTCTTTCATGATATCATTGTTCACCAAAGAGTAAAATGGTGGCCACGTAATCGTTCCAAATACCTCAATAGAATGATAAAAGCGCACCATATCCATCATAAGAAGCATACGAAAGAAGATTGTGAGGCTTTTGGATTCCTGTATGCTCCTAAAAAGTTTGAAAACCGCGACATCAAACAAGGCTAATGAGCGATAAATGGCTTTATTTAATGCTCAATCTTGGAGCTATATCAGTCCCGTTTTTGTGCAGTTTTTATAAAAAAGCAAACTTCTCTAAAACATGGAAGGCATTGGTTCCTGCCATTATAATTCCTGCCGTAATTTTCATTGTATGGGATGTTCAATTCACCAAATGGGGGGTTTGGGGTTTTAATCCACGATACCTCTCAGGGTTATACTTCTTTGGCCTGCCCATAGAAGAATGGTTATTCTTTATCACTATACCTTATGCCTGTACCTTCACCTATTTTGCCATGGGCCATCTGGTTAGTCGTCCTCCATTAAAACCAATACACAAAATCATCAGCGGCCTCTTAATTATTTCATTATTTTCAATCGCTCTATTAAACTTATCCAAGGCCTATACTTCCACCACTTTCATCAGCCTGTCGGTCTTGCTCCTGGTACTGCTGCTTTTGGATATTCCGTTGGAAAGATTCTATCTAACTTTTCTTATTATACTCATACCATTTTTCATCATCAATGGCATATTAACAGGAAGCTTCATCCCAGAAGAGGTGGTTTGGTATAACAACGAGGAAAACCTTGATATTAGAATGTTTACCATACCTGTGGAAGATACCTTCTATGGCATGCTATTACTTGTCATGAATACTGAACTTTATACCTATTTCCAGAAAAAACTCGCCCATAAAAATTGAGTCTTCACTATTATCTTACATGAGCTGACCATTGCTTAAGTGTATTGTTACATTATTAATCAAAGTTCAACCTAACATATACATTTATGACACACGTGAAGACGCAATTCTTTGCTGTAAGCAAAGTCTTATTGGCTATTGTATTAACCTTTACCTTAACCCTTTTACAAGCTCAACCTCCCCTCACAGTAAGTGGCAATCGCATTTTAAGTGGTGGGCAAGAAAAAAGCTTCGCCGGCAACAGCTATTTCTGGAGTAATACCGGTTGGGGCGCAGAACGATTTTACAACTCGGGCACCGTATCCTGGCTAAAGAATGACTGGGAAGCTACCATAGTACGCGCGGCTATGGGGGTAGAAGCCGACGGAGGCTACTTAACTGACCCTACCGGCAATAAAAACCGGGTAAAAGCTGTGGTAGATGCCGCAATTTCTGAAGGAATCTATGTGATAATAGATTGGCATTCGCATAATGCGGAAAATTATCAATCTCAGGCGATCAGCTTTTTCCAGGAAATGGCTAGCACCTATGGCAACACCAACAACGTAATCTATGAGATTTATAATGAGCCACTTGGTGGAGCATCATGGAGCGGGCAGGTGAAGCCTTATGCTGAGGCAGTTATAGCTGCGATAAGAGCCATAGATCCTGATAATTTGATTGTAGTGGGTTCACCCACCTGGTCACAGGATGTAGATGTGGCCTCTCAAAATCCGATTACAGGATATGCTAATATCGCCTATTCATTGCATTTCTATGCTGGTACACATGGTCAGTATTTAAGAGACAAAGCTACCACAGCTATGAACAATGGCATTGCCATAATGGTAACCGAATATGGAACTGTGAACGCCAATGGCGATGGTGCTGTTGCAGTAAATGAAACTAATTCCTGGATGCAATTTCTAAAAGCCAATGGCATTACTCATGTAAACTGGTCAGTGCATGACAAGGTGGAAGGCGCTTCAATACTGAAACCAGGTGCCAGCAGCACAGGTGGGTGGAGCACTGGTGACCTCACAACATCCGGAGTGTTTGTACGCGATATAATGAAAAACTGGGGCACTACCATAGGCGGAGGCGGGAACGGCGCTCCTACCGCCTCTATTAACGCCAGCACAACCTCTGGCACCGCTCCTCTCTCAGTTAACTTTAGTGGTACTGGCTCCACCGATCCTGACGGCGACGCCCTGTCCTACTCATGGAACTTCGGTGACGGAAGCTCGGGATCTGGTGCCAATGTAAGTCACACGTTTACCTCTAATGGTAATTTCACAGTTACACTCACGGTGAATGACGGCCATGGAAACTCAGATAATGCCTCGGTAACCATCACGGTAAGTTCTAATCCTGGAGGTGGCGGATGTTCTTTTAATACTCCTCGTAACTCTCCTCTGCCCTCAGGGCAACAACGGTACACTTACGCCCATGTTTCCAGCGGAGGACCAAACCTGAGTAATGTGGCAGATTTCACCATCAACTGGGATCTTCAGAATAATGGCTTGTATCAGTTTTCCATTCAAACTAATAACGGTGTACCTACCTGGTGGAAAGACCTGAGACCAAACCTCTCCCAATCATTTAATCAATCTCAACCAGATGTGACTATATCAGGCAGTGGATTTAATGGTTTAGATGGAAGCTATTGGGTCAATTTTGATGGTGGTAACTTGGTAATGGTAAGTAAAACCGGCAGTTTCTATATTTATTTCTCAAACAATGCCTCAGCTCCGGCATGTATCACGTCAGCAAGACTGGGAAATGATTTAGAAAATCAGAACATTTCAGTTCTGTACCCCAACCCAAGTCATGATTATTTTAATATCAGATTAGAATCTTTGGAAAGCGTTCAACAACTTGAACTTCTGGACAGCAGTGGAAAATTGATCAATACATTTACACCTACAAGCAATGAGCTTCAATTTGGTTCTGAGCTAAAAAGTGGGATTTACCTATTGAAAATCCATAAGAAAGATGAAGTGCAAACTTTGCAACTGATTAAAAAGTAATCATACCATAATTGAAAATATAAGTTCAGAGAAAAATTACTATATTAATACTAAGTTGAAGATTAGCTAAAATGCGGTATTTACAATTAATTTTTCTCTGTTCTTTATTCATATCATACTCGGCCCTCTCTCAGGATGCATCAGAGGTAGATTACTGCGGCTTTATCCTCACACCACCGTCAGAATGTCAAATAAGTGGAGAGCAGGAGGTCAATTGCGATGGCTATGTTGTACAATGGCTATACATGAACAACCTAATGCTCAAGTCCATGCCTGAGCAATTTATTGATCAATTGGAAGACAAGCTGAAGAAATTCTCAAAGAAAGAAATCAGCTGCACCTCTTTTGATTATGATTTGGAAGGCTATAAAATCAGTTATAAAAACAAAGGTGAGATATATTATAAAATCATCGTTTATGGTGTAGTCAATATTCAGCCCGTTATGCTCAATATTTCCCTGTCTAAAGAGCCCAAGACTAATGAGTCGCTCCCTGAGTTTATTCAAACCATTTTTACATTAAACTAGTCCTGCAATTTCTCAATAGCTCCAGGGTATAAAGTGACCAGCAGCGTCTCTTGCCCTACTATCTCATTAAAGTGAAGTTTAAACTGAATCAGAGTTGGCAGAAGGCTTTCTTTTCTATGAGTTTCTCTTTGAAAATAAATGTCTACCAGATCTGGGAGCGTACTGTTAATAATTGAATTTTGGAGTTCATATACATAAGTTAACTCCTGGGTAGTATCAAAATCAAGCTCGGAAAGTATTTGAGTGGCTTGAGCCGTTTCCCAGGCGGTGCTGGTAACCAGAGAACTTATGAGATTCTCCTGACCTGTTAATGCTCCAATATCTAAAAAGTGGTCCTTTATTAATTCTTCCTGAAGGGAATCGTTTTTGATAATTTCGTCAATGTGCTTTAGTATTTTGGAATGCTTCTCTTTCCATTGCGTCATGATTACCTGATTCTGCTCCATTTCTTTGAGCAAACTTTCTTTAGCCACCTTTACCTTTTGTGAAGTTTGGTACTTCTGAGCAAGGCTATTGATAAAGAGGGCAAACAAAACGCTGAATACGATTAGAAGACCTTCACCTAAATATTTCTTCATTTATA
This sequence comes from Fulvivirga ligni, assembly GCF_021389935.1. Classification (NCBI taxonomy): domain Bacteria; kingdom Pseudomonadati; phylum Bacteroidota; class Cytophagia; order Cytophagales; family Fulvivirgaceae; genus Fulvivirga; species Fulvivirga ligni. Next base: position 2,990,977 of record NZ_CP089979.1, on the reverse strand, counting down.
AATCGGAAACGGGGTTTGGTTGTTGATTGGTTATCACCCAGTACATGCCTAGCTCTCCGATCACTCTAGAAAAATCATTAAAGTTAACCGGTTTTACTATGTAGCTATTAGCTCCTAACTCATAGCATCGGTCTATATCAGGAAGTTCGTTAGATGAGGTTAATATTACTATTGGAATGTTTCTAGTTCTAGGGTCCGCCTTTACCTGTTTTAAGATTTCTATGCCTCCAATCTTGGGTAGCTTCAGGTCTAATAATATAAGCTTAGGATTGAAATTCCAGTCTTTCTCTGACGCATATTTACCTTGGCCGAAGATAAAATCGAGAGCCTCAGCACCATCATCGATGTGCTTCATATGATTAGCCAGATTATTCTTCCTCAAATTACGAATGGTCAGTTCTGCCTCATGAGGATTATCTTCTATCAACAACAATTCAACTAGTTCAGTGTCCATATTTCTTGAGTTACAGTTTGTTCCTGAGGCATTGTAAAATAAAAAGTAGCGCCATTACCTTCTTCAGCCTCCGCCCAAATTTCACCTCCATGTTTTTTAATTATTTTTTGTACTATTGCCAAACCAACCCCAGTGCCTTCAAATTCCGAATCTTTGTGTAATCTTTCAAAAACACCAAAAATTTTATCAGAATATTGCATGTTAAACCCGGCACCATTATCCTTAATATAATATGTAATTTCATTATTATTTTCAAAACAACCTATTTCAATAATAATTTTATCCTTTTTTTGTGAATATTTAAGAGCATTAGAAATTAGATTAACTAAGACTTGTCTAATTAGGGCCCTGTCACAGTTAAAGTTTTCTATTTTACCTATGATTACCTCAATATTCTGATTTTCCATAAGGCTTATCTGTTCAGACAGCACTTCATTAATTAATTTCTCAAAATCTACATGACTTAGACTTAAGCTCTGCCTGCCTAACTTGGCAAATGATAGTAGTTCGTCAATAAGGTTACCCATTTTCACCGCATTTCGTGAAATTACCTCAAAAAGCCTCTGGGCTCCTTCATCCAAATCTTTATAATCTTCATTTAAAATAGTGATGTACCCATCTATTATTCTAAGCGGAGCTCTTAGATCATGAGCAACGGTATACGAAAAAGCCTCCAATTCCTTATTGGCTTCTTCCAGCTTCGCCTCTCTAACACGCCTTTCTGTAATGTCTGACACAAACAGTGTCATGCCTATGATATCATGATTATGATCATAAATAGGACGGTACTTCTTCTCATGCCAGGCGTTAATTTCTTTAATGAATTTTTCCTCAGTAATGATCTCTCCTTTAAATACTCTTTTACACTTATCCTTTAACTCTAATCGCTCTTTTTCATTTAAAATTATTGACCAAAGAGATTGACCATGATCTATCTCCACGCCATAAATTTTTCTTACACCTTTCTGAAAACTGGTATTAAAACTTATACATCTATATTGTTTATCAATAGATATAATAGACATATCATTTAGACTGTTAATACTGGATTTTAACAATGTAGAGGTGAGCAAATTCTTCTCTTCAGCCTTTATTCTCAGTTTCTCCTTCTGATTTATCTTGGCAGAAGCTTTCCATATGAAAAAGCCGTTTGAAATAATGAGCGTACATATAACAAGAGTAATACCCAGCTCATCAGAAATAATGAGTAATCTATGTGATAACGAAGCAAAAAATCCAGCCAAAAACGTTACTGTAACGGATAATGGTAATAGTAACCTGGCCATAAAGCCACCCGTTAAAGGGCTTGTTATTTCCCGCATAATGGCTTTGTTAGATGTTCTAAATAACAGGGCCAATTGCAATAAGAAAAAACCAATGGCAGTATGAATGGCCATTGGAAAATACTCTAACATCCCATAATATTCTTCAGCTTTATAGGCATACCCTATAATGGAAAAACCAGCAAGAATAATGACTAACAATGCTAATATTTGAGTCACATATGGCAAATAATCCCTTTTAAGGAGGATAATGGCTGCATTACTCAATAGAAAGCAAATGGCAGTATTCGGAGCCATACGGTTAGATACAGTACCTTCAGCCTCTACCCAGAGCCTTCCCTTAAACACCAATTGATCTAATTGAAATGAAGTATCCAGAATTAGCAGAATAAGATGACCTATAACAATTGTACCCGTTAGAACTGCTACGAAATAAGAAAATGATTTCTTTTTAGACCCTAAGCAGAAAGCAATTGCCGTTAAGATAAAGCAGATAGCTGTAAGCGGATTCATAGCTACCAGCCCGGGAATAGGCCTCTTTATCCATTCTACATCTAGGAACCAGCCTACAATTACTAGAATACCCAGGGAAAAAATGAAATACATTAAATAAGAAGAGACCTTATTCAATGCCGACCTCAATTTGGTCTTAACACCACCGCTACTCTTTCCGGCCATGACCATTAGAATTAATCTTTCAACAAATGCCTTGACTAAATAGAGTATGAATATAATGAAATAGATTCAATTAATTATTGATTAAATCACAATTAATTGAATCTATTTTATCCTTAGCGGTGAGTCACAGCTATTTTAGTAAACATGATTTGCTGGTCATCCTGATAGATTATAACGTAGTATATTCCTCCGGCCAACTTTGATACATCAATACTTGAAGAGTTGTTATCCAAAGTGAAGTTACCATCTAGCATTTCGATACCTCGCTGATCTACCAACTTGTATGATAACTTATCATTAAAGTTATTTTTAAACTTGAAGTTCACAGTATTCGAAGCTGGATTCGGGTATATGCTTACCATATCATAGGAAAGAGCTCTGATTCCAGTAATCTCTCCAGACATTTTAGGGAAAATATCTATTTCTGCAGCTGTATAGACCTCTTTGGTAGATCTGTTTTGTACAAATGCTACGTATTGCAACTTGCTACCATTATAAAGATTGGTATTGATTTCCCACTCACCTCGTAAGGTCTTGGAGCTACCATTTGTCCATGTGATATTCAAACTTTCTCCTTCGCCTCCAAAGAGTAACTTCTTGAGCACTTTACTATAGGTGGTGCCATTACCTAAAACAATGTCATTTTCTACTACTGCCAGGTGAACAATAACCTCTTCGTTGAAGTCTCTTAAAGCGGTAACTGTAACTTCTGCCTGCACTGAAGTAGAAGTAGCTGAAAGCGTATCAATAGCGATATCGAAATAAGCATCAAGTACTCGTTTCTCTATCTCTACCTGATCAATATCAAATGGCGTTGTGTACTTTTCTCCATCTAAAATTGCCACTGGAGCCTGGGACACTCCGTAATAAATAGCTCTTGCACTAGGATCTGATTCATTATCATCGTTTAACGGATCTTCTCCAGAATCGTCAATATGATATTGGAGCATTACAAAGTCACGGTTCTCAACGGGCAACGTTTCATTTTCCAGCGTTTCAAAATAACCTATGGATTGGTTACTAATATCCAACTCGGAGTCTACAAAATGCTCCAGAAGCACTTTCTTCGCTTTATCTCCGATATAAATATTATCAAACGCAAACCCGTCATGATGTTTATCTATAGGGTTGTTAGCATCACTGGCAAAGGCAATTCGGAATCTCACCAAATTTCTCTCTTCTTTTGGTATATCATCTAAACTGAATCTTGCAGAAAGCCACTCTTCGGTAAGACCTGTCCAGCCTTTGTCACCCTCATTGTAATTCGCTATCGAGTAACTATCATTATCTCCAGGACGGCCAATAATACCTTGTTGGTTATACCACTCTATGCCTTCATTGATATCTCCAATATTATACCAGGTTAACCCTTGATTTGTGCTGTATTGTATTACAGCTCCGTCAAATCCATCCTGAGTATCAAACTGTACATCTAGAGAGATCATAGGTCGCTTTAATTGTGATAAATTAAAACATGGTCCATAGACATAAGAATCTTCGCTATTGTAATAACCTCTATCATTTCCACCGGTCCACCACACATTATTTCCAGGACTCGTAATGACGTCGCCATCAGCTACACCCCATACCCATGAAGTGTCGCTGGCATTAATCACATTAGCAGCTGCCACCCAACCGCCGGTACCATTTTCAAAATTCTCAAAATAAGCACTTTGAGGGTTTGGTGTTACGGTGTTGTATGGTAAAATGAATAAGGTTTGAGTGGCCGAAGCTACACAACCATCATTGGTAGTCACTTCCAGTGTAACATCATAGTTACCCGTGGCATCATAATCGTGTGAAGGATCTTTAAATGTGCCGGCAGTTCTACCTCCATTAGCACCCGCAGGTATTAGGTCCCCTGGTGCACCTGTGATTATATTTCCATCACCAAAATCCCATTGGTAGGAATCAAAGGAGCTGATATCTACCGACTCAGTCATATCCTGGAAGTCGGTAGCCTGATTATTACATATAGAAGCCCAGTTAAAGCTTACATCTGGCAACTCTCCTACTCTAATATCACGTGTATAAATATCAGTACACTGCCTGTCATTAGACGTTATAAGAGTAACAGTGTAAATACCTGGTGTAGCATATTTATGTTTAGGATTTTGAACCGTGGCATTAGCGCTGCCATCACCGAAGTTCCAGTTCCAACTTACCAGGCTAGTGGCAAATGGTGTATTTGGAATAAAGGTCTCATCAGTAAAATTAATAGAATCTGCAGAGCAGGCATTGGTAACACTAAAACCTGAAACCGGACTGGCAAGAATATGCACATTACGCTTTCTAATAGAAGTAACACTTTCCGAATTCGTGTATTTATAAGTAACCTCATAAATACCTGAAACTAAGCCATCAGTTTTTAAATAATAATTACCTCCTATCAAACTAACGAGACCTGTGGTATCACTAAGAAACTCTGTAGGGGCAATTCCGCTGGCCACTGAAGGATTACCTATTAATCTAACATCACCTTGATTAGCACAAACCTGAAAATTCCCTGCCCCATCTTGAGTTGCCCCATCAACTATAAAGTTGATATTGGTAGCTGGATTTACTATAACACCTACTGTATCAGTATTATAACATCCGCTCGGATCTGTGTAAGCATAGACTATTGCATTTGGAGTACCGGTACCAATATTGGCAGCAGCAGGATCAAATTCATTAGTTCCTGGCTGCACACCAGGTCCAGAATATGTACCTCCAGAAGGATATCCTTCCATTAATACAACTGGATCATTTTCGGCATAGACAGACTGTAAACCCGTTAATGCGACTTCTGGCAGTGCGTTGATGGTTATAATTACATCATCGCTCACCAATGTACATGGCCCAGCGCCATCAGGATCGTTAGAGCTAATGGTTAGTGTTACAAAACCAGCAGCTATATCTGCAGGACTCGGTGTATAAGTACTTGCCGGATCATTAATATTTGAAAAAGTACCCGTACCTCCACTCCAGGTGATGGAGCTAGCTGCTCCTCCCATAGTGCCGTTGAGGGTATAAACTTCATTTTCACAGATTTCATCATCTGTTCCTGCGTAAACCTCTGCAGTAGGATTAGTGGTGATCGTTACCTGCATAAAATCAGCATTACATGGACCAGCAGGATCGTTAGTAGTTAATCTGAATACTAAGGCTCCAAATTCTCCAGACTGAGGAATATAATTGGCTGTCACTACAGATCCAGTGAGGCTACTAGCACTCAAAGTACCCGTACCTCCACTGATCAATGACCAATTAGCGGTAGTGGCTCCACCTCCTATGATTCCACTCAATTCAATAACACCTGGCTCACAATACACATCGCCATCGTGCTCCACTGAAACAACTTGAGGATCTTCATTAAACACTACAGTCACTTCATCAAAATCTACACAACTGCCGTTGGTCTCTGTCCAGCGGTAAACGTAAGTACCATAAGTGTTAGCTGTCACATTGCTGGTGGCTGAACTGGCGGATGAGAATGTACTTGATCCTGGGCCACTAACCTGACTCCATAAGCCTGCTCCTGAGCTGGCCACTGCAGATAAGCTGAAGGGGTTGCCTGCGTCTTTACCACATACATCACCACCTGTTCCGGCATCAGCTACTGGTTGCTCGGTGAATGTTACTACAATATTGTCGGTGCTGCTGCAGGTTCCATTGCTTTCTGTTAGTTGAAGCGTGTAGGTACCATAAGCAGTGGAAGTAGCGACCGGGTTGAAGATATTCGCATTACTAAAGCTGATGTCTGCTGCGTTGCCACTGGTAACTATCCAACTGGCATTGCTGCCTGGGATGCTTTGTATTCCTGATAAGTTGATATTTAAATCACATTCTTCCTGGCTAGCTGGGCCGGCATCGGCAACGGTGGGCTGATAGTAAATCACTGTTACCTCATCAAAGTCAACACAACTGCCATTAGTCTCTGTCCAGCGGTAAACATAAGTACCATAAGCATTAGCAGTTACATTACTGGTGGCTGAACTCGCGGATGAGAATGTGCTTGATCCAGGGCCACTAACCTGACTCCATAGTCCTGTACCTGAGCTGGCAGTTGCTGATAAGCTGAAGGGGTTGCCTGCATCTTTACCGCAAACATTGCCACCTGTTCCGGCATCAGCTACTGGTTGCTCAGTGAAGGTTACTACAATATTGTCGATGCTGCTGCAGGTTCCATTGCTTTCTGTTAGTTGAAGCGTGTAAGTACCGTAATTACTTGAAGTAGCTACCGGGTTGAAGATATTTGCATTACTGAAGCTGATATCTGCTGCATTGCCACTGGTAACTGTCCAGCTGGCGCTGCTGCCTGAGATGCTTTGAATTCCTGATAAGTTGATGTTTAAATCACATTCTTCCTGACTCGCTGGGCCGGCATCGGCAACGGTGGGCTGATAATAAACCACTGTTACCTCATCAAAGTCAACACAACTGCCGTTGGTCTCTGTCCAGCGATAAACGTAAGTACCATAAGTATTGGCAGTGACATTGCTGGTGGCTGAACTCGCGGATGAGAATGTACTTGATCCAGGGCCGTTTACCTGACTCCATAGTCCTGTACCTGAGCTGGCTACTGCAGATAAGCTGAAGGGATTACCTGCGTCCTTACCACATACATCACCACCTGTTCCGGCATCAGCTACTGGTTGCTCGGTGAATGTTACTACAATATTGTCGATGCTGCTGCAGGTTCCATTGCTTTCTGTTAGTTGAAGCGTGTAAGTTCCGTAAGTAGTTGAAGTAGCTACCGGGTTGAAGATATTTGCATTACTGAAGCTGATGTCCGCTGCATTTCCGCTTGTAACCGTCCAGTTGGCATTGCTGCCTGGGATGCTTTGAATTCCAGATAAGTTGATGTTCAAATCACATTCTTCCTGGCTCGCTGGGCCGGCATCGGCAACGGTGGGCTGATAGTAAACCACTGTCACTTCATCAAAGTCAACACAACTGCCATTAGTCTCTGTCCAGCGATAAACGTAAGTACCATAAGTATTGGCAGTGACATTGCTGGTGGCTGAACTCGCGGATGAGAATGTACTTGATCCAGGGCCACTAACCTGACTCCATAGTCCTGTACCTGAACTGGCTACTGCAGATAAGCTGAATGGGTTGCCAGCATCTTTACCGCAGACATTGCCACCTGAACCTGCATTGGCAGATGGTTGCTCGGTGAATGTTACTACAATATTGTCGGTGCTGCTGCAGGTTCCATTGCTTTCTGTAAGTTGAAGCGTGTAAGTACCGTAAGCAGTGGAAGTAGCTACCGGGTTGAAGATATTCGCATTACTGAAGCTGATATCTGCTGCGTTACCACTGGTAACTGTCCAGCTGGCGCTGCTGCCTGATATGCTTTGAATTCCTGATAAGTTGATGTTCAAATCACATTCTTCCTGGCTCGCTGGGCCGGCATCGGCTACTGTTGGCTGATAGTAAACCACTGTTAATTCATCAAAATCAACACAACTGCCGTTGGTCTCTGTCCAGCGATAAACGTAAGTGCCATAAGTGTTGGCGGTTACATTGCTGGTAGCTGAACTCGCGGATGAGAATGTACTTGATCCAGGGCCGTTTACCTGACTCCATAAGCCTGTACCTGAGCTGGCTACTGCGGATAAGCTGAAAGGGTTGCCAGCATCTTTACCGCAGACATTGCCACCTGAACCTGCATTGGCAGATGGTTGCTCGGTGAATGTTACTACAATATTGTCGGTGCTGCTGCAGGTTCCATTGCTTTCTGTAAGTTGAAGCGTGTAAGTACCGTAAGCAGTGGAAGTAGCTACCGGGTTGAAGATATTCGCATTACTGAAGCTGATATCTGCTGCGTTACCACTGGTAACTGTCCAGCTGGCGCTGCTGCCTGATATGCTTTGAATTCCTGATAAGTTGATGTTCAAATCACATTCTTCCTGGCTCGCTGGGCCGGCATCGGCAACGGTGGGCTGATAGTAAACCACTGTCACTTCATCAAAATCAACACAAGTACCATTGGTCTCTGTCCAGCGGTAAACGTAAGTACCATAAGTATTGGCTGTTACATTACTAGCTGCTGATGTAGCAGATGAGAATGTACTTGATCCAGGGCCGCTAACCTGACTCCACAAGCCTGTTCCTGAACTGGCTACTGCAGATAAGGAGAATGGATTTGCGGCATCTTTACCGCAGACACTGCCACCTGTTCCGGCATCAGCTGCAGGTTGCTCGGTGAATGTTACTACAATATTGTCGGTGCTGCTGCAGGTTCCATTGCTCTCTGTTAGTTGAAACGTGTAAGTACCGTAAGTAGTTGATGTAGCTACAGGGTTGAAGATATTTGCATTACTAAAGCTGATATCTGCTGCATTGCCACTGGTAACTGTCCAGCTGGCACTACTGCCTGGGATGCTTTGAATTCCTGATAAGTTGATGTTTAAATCACATTCTTCCTGGCTGGCTGGGCCGGCATCGGCTACTGTTGGCTGATAGTAAACCACCGTCACCTCATCAAAGTCAACACAAGTGCCATTAGTTTCTGTCCAGCGGTAAACGTAAGTGCCATACGTATTGGCGGTTACATTGCTGGTGGCTGAACTTGCGGCTGAGAATGTACTTGATCCAGGGCCACTAACCTGACTCCATAAGCCTGTTCCTGAACTAGCTACTGCGGATAAGCTGAAGGGATTACCTCCATCTTTACCGCATATACTACCACCTGTTCCGGCATCGGCTACTGGTTGCTCTGTGAATGTCACTACAATATTGTCGGTGCTGCTGCAGGTTCCATTGCTTTCTGTAAGTTGAAGCGTGTAAGTACCGAAAGTAGTTGAAGTGGCTACCGGGTTGAAGATATTAGCATTACTAAAGCTGATGTCTGCTGCGTTACCACTGGTAACTGTCCAGCTGGCATTGCTTCCTGATATGCTTTGAATTCCTGATAAATTGATGTTTAAATCACATTCTTCCTGGCTGGCTGGGCCGGCATCGGCAACGGTGGGCTGATAATAAACCACTGTTACCTCATCAAAGTCAACACAACTGCCATTGGTCTCTGTCCAGCGGTAAACGTAAGTACCATAAGTGTTAGCTGTCACATTGCTGGTAGCTGAACTCGCGGATGAGAATGTACTTGATCCAGGGCCGCTAACCTGACTCCATAAGCCTGTGCCTGAACTGGCTACTGCGGATAAGCTGAAGGGGTTGCCTGCATCTTTACCGCAAACATTGCCACCTGTTCCGGCATCGGCTGCAGGTTGCTCGGTGAATGTTACTACAATATTGTCGGTGCTGCTGCAGGTTCCATTGCTTTCTGTTAGTTGAAGCGTGTAAGTACCATAAGCAGTTGATGTAGCTACCGGGTTGAAGATATTCGCATTACTAAAGCTGATGTCTGCTGCATTGCCACTGGTAACTGTCCAGCTGGCACTGCTACCTGAAATGCTTTGTATCCCTGACAAATTGATGTTTAAATCACATTCGTCCTGGCTCGCTGGGCCGGCATCGGCTACTGTTGGCTGATAATAAACCACTGTCAATTCATCAAAATCGACACAAGTGCCATTGGTCTCTGTCCAGCGGTAAACATAAGTACCATAAGTATTGGCTGTTACATTGCTGGTAGCTGAACTCGCGGATGAGAATGTGCTTGATCCAGGGCCGCTAACCTGACTCCATAAGCCTGTTCCTGAACTGGCTACTGCGGATAAGCCGAAGGGATTTGCGGCATCTTTACCGCAAACATCACCGCCTGTTCCGGCATTGGCAGATGGATTAGCATATACTGTCACACTTTTACTATCAGAACATGGAGTGAAAGCAACGAAATCATTGGTAGTAGACCATAACTGATTATTTCTTCCAGGAACTGTATAGCCTGTTGTTCCAGATGCATTTTCTATACCTTGCAAACTGCTTTCAAGCGTAGCGTTATTGAGCGTAGTATGTATTTCTATAATATTTGTAGTCTCAAATAGTTTCAACTGCACATCCACCACATCGCTATTGGCTTTATATTCTACGCCCTCATAATTGAGAATAAATATCCTGTTTGGAGCTACTCCTTCAACCCGATATTCGATTTTATCTGTAATTGTCTTTGAGGGATCCAGATCCGCTCTTACCAGCGCAATCATATTATCAGGAGAAGCTGTAGATGGGATTACTGCTGAATTAAATGCAGCCTCTACATAAGAAGTGAAAGCTACATTGCCATTTGAAGACACAAATAATTGAGTATAGCTACTTCCAAAAAAATCAAATGAAAAACCTAAGTTAACCGCGGTTGAAAGTTGATCGTCAGTATCCTCTAAATCGCCAGCGCCATAACTAACTGTGGTCCAACCTGTTCCTGAAATAAATGGGGCAAATGCTCCCGAAGTATTTACTGAATAGATATTCGTATTAATATAATCAATGGTGTGTGTTCCTGCTCCAGCGGTGATTGGTGTAAAAACGCTTCCAGAAATGCCACTACCTGAAAAGGCTCCTCCTGATGTAAACTCAGATAGAGTCACTGCCGCATCGTCCGAGCAGTAGCTAGATGCCAATCCTGAAAAACCACACTGCCCATACCCTGTCTGGAAGGCAAAAATGCTTAGCGCAATCACTAACCCAGCTTGAAATAATAACAAGCGTGTTATAATAGAATTGCCGTTGATTTTAGTTGAGCTATTTATCATGAATGCTTAGGCTAGGAGTATTAAAATATAATACTTTTTATAATGCTAAATATCTATAAGTAACCTGATTAACTACTGGTTATAGCTTAAATTCTCCTTTTTCAGTCACCTTAATAAGGCACACCTTAGTTTGAATTCCGAGCTCTACAGTTCCTACAAATACTATGGAACCATCTGAAATCTCTTTTACTACCCCTCCTTTGTCGTCATCATCACCTCCAAAAGACTTAGACCACAAAAAGCTACCATCAGATTTCAACTTTATCAAGGCAATATCATCATGGTTATCAGCTATGCAAGTACCTAGCACTAATAAATCTCCATTACTTGATTCTAAAATTGATTTGGCCTCCACATTGGGCACCTCTTCTAAAGTCTTTTCAAATAATCTGTCAGTATTACTAGAAATACGAGCTACGTATATCCTTTTATCATCTACCCCAGGATAGCTGGTACCCACCATAGCATAGCCACCTCCTCTAAGTGATATAATATCGGCCGCGCTTTCTACATTAGTAGTACCATATAATTGAAGAGGGAAGTCAGATGTCTGATCCCCTACCCAGTTAGTGGGGAATAGATACATGTTAGAAAGTGCTTGAGGTGTGTTGCTTGTCGGTTTATGATCTGTAGTACCAAAGAAGACATAGCCATTTTCTGTTTCAAGAGCCTGTACACCTTCATCTACTCCATCCCAACCATATATATTCTTCCAAGTAACTAACCTTTGGAGGTTATTATCATACTTGATAGTGAAAATATCGTACAAGTCGTCTGCATCTTCAGTTGCTACCGAATTGGTAAAACCTGATATTACAAAACCACCATCTGACACATTAACTACTTTAACAGCTCGTTCTATGGTAACAGAATCTGGATTAACTACATCATCTGAAGCCTCCAATCCAAATGTTTGACTATTGAGTATCTCTCCATTATCATCAATCTTCCACACAAAAATGTCTACATCAGCCTCTGACACCGCTAAGTTTCCTACGATCACATACTCGCCAGATGCACCGATGACCATCTCCACTGCCGTTTCTATACCGGTACCATATTCTTTATGCCATAATTCATTACCTAATTGATCTGTTTTCGCAATGAACACAGTACCATTGGTAACATTATTTCCTAACACCAAAAAGCCATCATCAACCATCTCGAAGTCTATACCTTCCTGGTTGCCATCTTCCCCATAATATTTTATAAAATAATGACGGTATCTTTCTGTGACACTATCTTTAGTATCACAGGCAAATAGGGCCAACGCAATCATTATAGAAAATAAATACCTCATCATCCAAGTCTATTCATTTCGGAAAATTTGACTAAAAAATCCTTCCTTCGTGTACTTTCTTAATTTTCTAGGCTTATATAAAGGCCAAACATAACCTACAGTAATGGCATAATTACTCAGCCTCTTATCATCATCGATGTATCCATAGGTATAGTCAAAATCAGTTATATTATACTGATTATCAGGATCCACCATATTTCTTAACTGGCCAGTGTAACGAGCATCTATATAAATGTAGTTATAACCAATTCTGTAGTTGGTACCTATTCCAAACAGCACATAACTATTGAGCCTTTTTCGAATTTTGGAAATGTTCAATTCCGGTCCTGTTACAGGAAATTCCGTTTGAGAATCCTGGTTTTTATCATAGTAAGTAATTTGAGCTCTGGCATTGATTAAAAATTCTGAGCCAAAACCAGCATAAATAAACGGTCTCCATTTGTTCTTTTCAATGCGATATTTCAAAATTACCGGCAATTGAACCAATGCCTGATTCTCCATATAATTTTGCTCGTCTACCATAAATAAGATATTCTGGTAGCTATAGCTACGCGTAATGAAAGTAGGCTCTATACCCAGGCTCAGATGAGAATTAATATTTAAATCTGCTCCTACCCTTATCTGCACACCGCCCCCTTCACTGTAAGACTCTCTTGACTCAGCAGTATTATCCACTCCATAATTACCTAGGACGTGAATAGTGCTTAAATTTGCCCCTATGCCTCCATGTAAGGTGAAAATAGGTGTAGTAGTAAACTTCTCACTAAGGTAAACTAGGTCTATAGGAGCAGTTTCAGGGTCCGGCTTGTATTCAGGATCTAATTTTAATAAATTAAGATAACTCTCCTCTGCCTTTTCCGGCTCATCAATAAAGAGAAAGGTACGGGTAAGCAGGTGATATGCCTCGATTTTTTGATCTCGATTAAATCCCTTTTTCAAACAAGGCTCCAGCAATTCTTCAATTACGTAGAGATGCCCCTCTTCAAAATTCTGTCTGGCTGTGTTGAGAGTTTCCGTACATGACTGTGCTCTAACACCGTAACCAACAGTTATAAGAAGCATAAGAACAGTAAAAATCCTTAGTCTCATATTAATACTGGTTTAGCATTAAATTCATACATGTATTTTGAAAAGGAACTCCATGTCCTACATAAGCTTTCCATTCGTCCTCAGTCATATTTCGCACCAAAATATCACACATTTCTTTGGCCATTAATGACGGATGAGTAGGCCATACTCTAAGTTCACCATCACCGCAAGCAGCCAGTAGGTACTTAGAGTCGGGGCTATATTGAATATCCCACACGTAATCATCGTTATCTGACATTTTCAGCGGAAGTTCGCTATATTTTCTGGTCTCCCACATCTGTATAGTGTGGTCCAGGCTGGCAGAAGCCAGTAGCTTACCATCATAACTGTATTTTAAAGAACTTATACGGCTTTTGTGCCCTACGAAATCCTTGATCAGCTTTCTTGTTTCCATATTATAAATGGCAATGGTTCCATTTTCGTCACCAACGGCTAATTCCGAACCACCAGGATTAAAGGCTACGGCATGCACAGGAGTATTTACTTTGTTCACCAACACCCTTTTTCTTCCATCACTCAAATCTACCAGAACAGCTTTCCCACTTACTGTACCAGCTGCGAACATAGTACCGTCAGGGTGCATGGCAATTACTTTATATGGCTCTGGTGTAGTAGTTAGAAGTTTGCTACTCTTATCTATAACATTATTGATTCTTACCTGACCATCCTCACCTACACTGATGAAGTTATTAGTACCTGGTATAAATTTAATGTCATTAATGAAGCTTTCATGACCTCTAATTAGAGTAGGCTTTTTCTGTCCTTGTTTCAGGTTATAAATCTGTATAGACGTACTATCGCTACCACTCACTAGCCACTCGTCATTTTCACTAATAGTTAGTACTCTGTTAGGATAGTGATTACTAGCCACAATCACTGAATTATCAGGCTCGGAAATGGAAGAAGAAACAATTTTACCTTCACTACCCGTGCTGTAGAAACCATCTCCGGAATGCTTAAATACTACGGATTTAATAGAGTTTCGCTGCTTACCATCGATAGTGTTATATACCTTACCTTTGATCTGGGCTAATGCAGAATATAAGCCATTATAGATATATGGATCATACTCCCTACCTTCATAGTCTTTATTGAAAGTATAAGCTTGCTGAGCTAATAGTCCTTTCAAGTTATCGTCCTCTATCTCCAGTGATTTCACGGCCATAGATTGCGCAATTGACTGATAAAGAAGCTGTTCTGCCCTTTCTTTATTCACTCTGGCTAGCACCGCCTGAGCTTCTGACTCTAGTCTGGCGGAATCGGCCTTTTGCTTTTCAGATTCAGCGAGATCAGTCTGTTGCTGTGCATACAAATATTGCTGCAACGCATAGTTACGCTGTTTCTCGGCATCGGCTAAAGCCTCAATAGCTTCTTGTCTTGAAATAGTGGCTTCCCTTTCTCTCTCCTGGGCTAAAACTCTCTGTTCTCTGGCCTCTTTTTCATTTGCCTTAGCTTTATCCCGCTGTTCTCTGGCTTCCTCCTCTTTTACAATGGCTATATCTGCCTGCTTTCTGGCTTCAATATTATTGGTGAAAGCTAATAAGAATAAGAAGATAGAAATCACCAAAAACACAGCCAATATAATAGCCACTACCTTGGCTCTTTTCAGCAATCTCTTTTGCAGAAGCTCCTGATTCTTTTGCTCTGCCTCGTAGGTTATTCTACTGGTATCAAGAAACACAATGGCCCTCTCAAAGGCAACATCGTATCTTTGAGCCCATACTCGGGAAGGCTTTTGTTTGTTTTGCCAGTTTAATGCCAACTGCAAATCTGGTGGACGCCACAACCCAGTTTTACCCACCTGATACATAGCTGCCGCTTCAGATAAACGACGGTACATCATGGCAGATTCGTGTTCATCCTCAACCCAAACCTTCAGGCGAGTCCAGATTCTCATTAAACTTTCATGAGAAATCTCAATGATGGAGTCTGCAGTCAGAGGCACATGGGCAGCCGGCATTAGGAATGAACGGCCAGGCTGTCTGAATTTTTCTATTACTTCAATTACATCAGAATCATTAACGTTGGCTAACTCTGAAACTAATGAAAGCTTTACTGATATCCTTCTTCCGAAGTTATCATTTGTTTTTTCTGTAAGACTTTTAAAAAGTATCTCAGCGATTTCCTTTTCATGAGGTTCAAGCTCATCATAGGCCTCGTTGGCATGTTGCGACAGAGCTTCACTGATTTTTCCAATGGCATTATAATGTCTCAGATCCAGCGGCTCACCTTCCTCATGGTTCTTCACCCAATAGTCCCAGGTACGCATCAGCGCGTGCTGCATAATAGGCAGCTGATCCTGATTATCACCTATTTCATTAAGTAATCTCTTTACTAACCTATTTGAGATGTGTCCTCCACCAACAGCAACTGGCCCTTCAATGGCCATTCGCTTCTGATCTCGTGTCATCTGTGGCACCAGGTAATTACTCTGATTGATCATCTGAGTAAGACCAGGGAAAACCGCACACTCTCCCACATAATCAGATCTCATAGTGAGTGCCAGATATATCGGAGATTCTGGATTATGACAAGCTTCTAATAATAGGTTAACGTATATCTTAGACTCTTCATCTACATCATCATCATCTTCCGATTGATAGGTGAAAAGCTCTTCAAATTGATCAAGAACTATAAGTGTGTTCTCGTTACTGTCTTTTTGGATTCTATTAACTGCCTTGATCAGCCCCTCAGTATCACTCTTTAGAATAGAGGAAATAACTGATTTGCTTACCAGCTTTTCTTCAGCAGTTTTATCATTATAATCTGGTGATGCTTTTAAAAGTGATTCTGCAAGATTATCAATAGGGTTTAGACCAGGACGTGTGGTTATTACATTCCAGTTTGGACCGGTGTTGGTCATGAAACCACCATGAAGGACCGGAATAAGCCCACAATACATTAATGAAGACTTACCGCTGCCTGAATAACCCATTACAGTGATAAAACGGTTATTCGCCAGCTTCACTAATATTTCATCTACCTGCCCCTCTCGGCCAAAAAATAGGTGACACTCGTCTATACTAAATGGTCTAAGACCTGGAAATGGATTATTTCCCAGCCTACCACTATGATAGATTCCCCCTTCTGCAGAGCCCTGATCCCCTATTTTCACATCATAATTTAGCATTCAGTGCGGACTAATCTACAGTTCAAAAAGTAAGAACAATATTGTAACAACTTAAATAAAAAACAAAAGCACAAACTACTTAAAATAAATTTATTAAGCATACAAAAGCTAAGAAAACTATAATTTGTGACCATCAACCTATACATACTCAACAATTTTATCAGCCAACTGCACATCATCTGCAAGCAGCTCATAAAAGTTATCTTTCTTAATTCTAAATAATACCGTGTCTCTCACTGCTATAATCAGGTGAGAGCTTATGTTTTTAGAAGAAGTGATTAACTCTCCTATAAATTCTCCTGTTTTAGTATCGCCTTTTACCTTACCATCCTCATAGACATTAATGGAGCCAGAATAAACGATATAAAAATTATCATTGTAAGTTTCATCCACCGCCAATGTCTCTCCCTCTGGAAGTAATATCTCTTCTATAACATCCACCACCCCGGCTATAGTGAGGCCATACACACCTTTAAATACAGGTATATTTTTAAGGAATATAATTTTTTCAAACTTAAGAGATCGCCATCCCCTCTTTTTCTTGTTGTATGACAATACAAGTTCATCTAAATCCCTCTTTATGTTTTTATCTAGTCTTTTAACATTGTTTACATAAAGTGTCGGGTCAATCTCGAACAATGCCCAGGCTGCTATTTCTCTGATAAGACTATCTGGATTAAATATGTTAGCTATGAGATCGTAAGAAAAATCATTGATTTTTAAGAGGCCTATCTGGAATATGATACACGCCTTGGTCCAACGATTAGTTTGAGCGAAATCTCTGTTTAACAAGAACTTAAGCACCAATCTTGAATCCAGTCTTTGTCTCGGATAATATAGCTCCAGCTTTCTCGACTTCTCGGCAAAGTTAAGATCATCTAATACAGGAATAATTCGCTGTTTTAAGTCTTCAGAAAGGAAAACATCTAGCAGCTCAATAGCATAGGTAACACCTTCATTGGTACCGCTCTCAATGTTCTGCTTTACCAGCTGGATAGATTTAGTATCATAAAGCATGGATAACAGCATGTATATGTGCTCAATATCATATAGGATTTCCTCCTCCAACGCTTGCTTTATCTCCTTCCCGAAATGCTCCAGAGTAACCTCAGTAATAGCCCCAATATTCCAGGCTATATCTTCAATATCTGATTCTATACCGTACTTTATACGTGGTATCTGACTAACACTAGCCTTAAATTCACTCATACCTAAGGCCAATAGCACCTGAGACATCAGCAACTTATCTGGGAAATCTATTTTATTCCAAAGTAGTTCTTTAGCATCATCCCCTCCTATTCTACCGATAATTTGCACCACTTTGAGCATGACCTGATAAGACTGTCCTGATTTATAAAAGGCAGCATCTAACGCCTGCAGAGCTTCCTTTCCAATAAAAGTCAGGGTATTTCCAGCCTGAATACTATAAGCAGAATAACTTAAGTTCTCAATCAATGCATTAAGCACCTCATGGTTATATTTCTTCTGAGCAGTTTTAATGGCACTGTTTCTTACTTTAGGATCTAAATCATGCAAAAGCTCAATTAAGAAAGAGATATTTTCCATGTCTTCGCTATTTCCTAATAGCTCGGAAGCATATTGCCTATCCTCACTATTTTCCGATTTGCAAAGCTTGCTTAACCTGGCCTTGGTAACATTACCTGACTGTAATAAGTCTAAAATGTCGGTACCACTTACTAACCTCTTCCCACTTTTATCCTTGTCGCTAGACATATTAATAACATAGCGGTCAGAAACTGAGATACCTTTGATCTCATTCATTTTATTTTGAGCAAAATCCTGTAACGCTCGGGTACCGTTACCCATCAGGGCATTGATATATTTGGGTATATTATGTGGGTCTAACTTTTCAAGCAGTTTATAAGAAAATACCGCCTTGTTAGAATGGCCACTTTTTAAGGTAGTGTTCAGTTTATTTAAAAGCCTTTCTTGTGGACTGAGAACATCAATATCAAAAGAGTCTTGCTGATCTTGAAGTTTCAATCTAATTCTGTTTCTATACTCAGAATATAATTTGCCTATGAGTATAAAATAGCCAACTAAAATAAAGACAAGGGCAAATGAATAGTGGATAAGCTCAAAAAATGAAAGTAATGATAGTCCTATGATGAGTAGTCCCCCTATAAACCTGGAAGCCTCGTTTACCACACCTTCCACTTTGGTCTGAATATCAAACCTAATTCTGTTATCCAGCGGCATGAAATAGAGTTTGAAGGTAGGATTCTCCAAAGAGTCTCGAAGGGAGAAGTTGAACAAGCGACTCAACGCTACAAACAAGAAAAACCATATAAAGAACGTGCCTGCAGAAGGAGAATATCCAAACATTGTTCCTGACACAATAGCTCCAATGGTGAGTAAACCTAAAATGATCGGCAGCACCAACAAAGATACCTGAAGACCATACTCTCCAATAATTTTATCATTTACGAAGGTTTGCAGGAGGAAACTGAGTACCAGTATAGATCCATTGAAAATAGCCAGAAAGTTTCTGAGCTCGCCTTCATCAGGATATTGCTGCGCCACTACATTTTGAAATGAATATTGCACCAAGGTAAAAGCTACCATCGAGAACAACAGGAACGTTGAAAGCAGCCTAACATACTTATTTTTAGCTAGTTGACCTAAACTAGTGCCTGCAGCCTCTGTTTTACTGGATGAAACCTCCGCCTGCTTTAGATCATATCTACGGGTGATTAATACCAGGAAAACCAGTGAAAGCAAAACACAGACACCACTTATTAATAAATATGAAGTAGTATTGGGTAAAAGCGGCTCTAGAAATGGAATTGAAAAAGATATTAATATTGACGCCGAAAGCTGTCCTATATCTATCCCGCCGATTATTCTTTTAGACTGTCTAAGGTCAAACATTCTTCCGAATACACCCCAAAATCCGAGTAAAGCTACTGCGAGCATAGGGCCTATCATGGCGAACATCATAAATACCATTATATCTTGCCAGGCAGGATTACCAAACCTGAATAAGAGATAAATACCAGCGGTAAATATGAATATCCCCAGGAGGTTCCCCAGGGCAAGCTTCGAGAAGTCAATACGTGTCTGTAATGTAGCAAAGAGAGCAGTTACCCCTATACCAAGAAAACCTGAAACCATAATCGCTTCTTTCAGGTACTCCTCTAGTCGGTTTAGAAAGAGAGTTTCTGCACTAATTTGGTAGGTAGCCAGGAATATCCCCATGAAGAAACCATTACCCAACAGCAACAAAACCTGCTTCTCCTCCTCCTTTCTTACATTGAGAGCTAAAAATAAGGCCTTAAACATTTTCTATTTTGAAAAATACTTCAAAATATATGCATACTAGATGTAATATACAATCCATTTGTATAAAAAAAGCCCATCCTTTATAAGGACGGGCTTTTTTTATACTTTTATATACCGATTACTCAGCGCTAACAGAGTCAGTCTCAGCTACTTTAGGTGCATTAAGCTCAGCATTATATGCTTCATTCAATCCTTTTATTACATTAGTTGTGATGTTCATGCTGTCATTAGCATAAAGAATATCACTACCAGGAGTATATTGAACCACAAGCTCTAATCCTCTTTTGCTGCTATAGTCTTTTAAGAAACCAGAAATCTTGGTATAAATCTCTTCATTCATTTTAGACTGATCTTGCATAATCTGCTGAGATAGACCTTCCTGGTACATTCTCAAATTTTGTTGCTTCTTCATCAGATTTTCTTCCACTGCTTTCGCCTGACCGATAGTTAGGTTATTCACATTTCTCTGATAATCATTCACTTCTTTCTGTAAGCCTTCTGCTCTTGCTTGATATTCTTTTTGCAACTTCTCAGACTTTGCAGTTAACTCTTCTTGCTTCTTTTGGAAAAGCTCATAGTTCTTCACTAAAGAATCTGAGTTAATATAAGCAACCGAATATTCTGATGCCTGCAAAATTCCCGCTTCTTTCGTTTCTTCACTGTGATCTGTATTAAAATGTAATACATATAACACACCAACCGCAATGATCAGAATGACATTAAGCACTAAAGATAGATTTTTCACCTTATTAACTTTTTAATTTAAAATTAGTCGGCAAATAAAATAAAGATTATAGAGAATTGCTAATCTTCATTTTCAGATCGTGCAGATTTTGCTCGGATGAACTATTTAAAAGGAGAATTTACAGTATAAATTATATTTGAGGAAGGTGGCTCCTCATCATCATTTTCAGATTTGATATCTTCATCTGTATAATGATATATATATTGAGACTCTGCTCTTTTTAAAGTTGTCTTTTTAACCTTCCCGTCGATGGTATAATTTCTAAAATAAACCGCGCAAAAAAGCCCTGCTAAAGCACCCATGAGGTGTGACTCCCAACTTACAGTATGATCCCCCGGAATGATCCCTGTAAAGAAAGATCCTCCGTAAAGCAGTAATACTATAAATGATAAGGCTAATGACTTGGTATCTTTTTTAAGAAAACCGCTGAATAAAAGAAAAGTCAGCATGCCATACACCAGGCCGCTGGCTCCTATGTGATAAGCTTCTCTGGCTGCCACCCAAACCCAAAAGCCAGTCATCAAATAGATGAGAAGCAATACTGTTGGGGCTATTTTATCATAGAAATAAAATATACCTACACCTAAGGTTATCAGCGGGAAGGTATTAGAAAGAAGGTGAAAAACATCACCATGTATAAGTGGAGCGGTAAAAATGCCAATGGAACCACTGAGCGTTCTGGGCAAGATGCCGTAATCTCCGAAATTATAATGAAAGGTATATTCTATGATCTTAATGATCCATATAAATGCAACAAAAGCCAGGGTATAATATATACTTCTTCTAAGTTTAACCCCTGACTTTTCCATACATTGACATGATTATTTTACAAGCTCTTCATCTTCTGTTTGAAAAGCATAAAGGGTGTCATCAAGTTTTAAACTATCTTCATTATAGCTCTTCACAAACTTGGTGATAACATCCTTTGAAATTTTATCCACGTTAAGGCCAGCATCTAACCCCACTCCGAAATTCACATTTGGATCTAGCTCCACATGCTCTTTCACCCTGATTTCGCCCTCTTCTTCAAGCTCGGTAATTACCTCTGCCATAAAAAGGCCAATTTCTTCCTCTAAAGGATCTAAAACTTCAAGATCTCCGTTTTCATCTTCCTCGTACTTAATACTTTTAAATTCAGGAAAATGCTTAGCAGCTCTATGCTCTGCTATTTCATACAGTTCACTGTTATGATGTAAGCGTAAAGTGTAAAGAACGGCATCATAAATAACATCTCTACCTTCATACTTACCCACAAAGTAAAAATTAACATACTCATCAGAATTGTCATCTGACTCTACCACCACATGATTGGTACCTGCTTTCCTCATCTTTTCCAGGTACTCTTGCAGTACCTGCTCATCATATCCTTTATTTAAGTGGCCCATAAAAAACTATTATCATTATTTATTTAAAGACTCGTAATATAAATTAAAAGAAATTCTGAATAATAACAAGCATAAAATTTCACAATCTTTCCTTCCCTTTAACAGCCTTTGTAAGAATTAAATACCCCTCTTCCGTGAGTGCATTTTTATATTAAAAAATTTTTAATTATACCATTTTGCGTACATCGGATAGTTCCTTGCCGTACGCTCTATCACCTCTTTCATATGGGCTCCTGTATCCTTCACCTTTTTGGCCGGAATACCCGCATAAACGTTTCCCTCTTCCACTATTGTACCAGGTAGTACAATGGCACCTGCGGCTATAACTGATCCGGTTTTAACCACGGCATCATCCATGATTACTGCACCCATTCCTATTAGCACATTATCTTCTATAGTACAACCATGAACAATAGCTCCATGAGCAATAGATACCTTGTTACCTATTACCGTCTTCGCTTTTTCATAAGTACAATGTATAATGGCGCCATCTTGTATATTAGTATCATTACCTATAATGATCGAATTTACATCACCTCTCACCACTGCGTTAAACCAAACCGTACAGTTGTCACCCATCGTAACCTCACCCACCACTACTGCGTTATCAGCCAAAAAACAATCTTTACCCATTTGCGGTGAAAAACCTCTTATTTTTTTTATTATTGCCATAATTTAATGTTTAAACAAGTATTGCATATTTAGTTAAATTAATACTTTTGTAGTATATTAGTTTAAACTGAAACAATACAAATAACCAAACTAAAACCATTAGAAATGAAGAAAAACAGCTTATTTATTTTCTTAATATCAGCTGGTATTTTGGCCTCATGTGGTCAGAAAAAAGAAGGAACTGATGCTGAAGTTTCTGAAGCCAAAGATGTAGAACAAGTAGAAGCTTCTCAAGACTATACTGTAAACACTGAGGAAAGCTCAGTAGCGTGGATTGGTAGCAAGCCTACCGGTAAGCATGATGGTACTATTCCTATTAGCCAAGGTAATATTGCTGTTGAAGGTGGAAATATCGTAGGCGGTACTATTACTTTAGATGTTGCTAACATTAAGAACGAAGATTTAAAGTCTGATGAAGATATGCAAGGTAAACTTGTTGCTCACTTAAAATCAGATGTTTTCTTTGATACTGAAAACTACCCTTCTGCTGAGTTTGTAATCACTTCTGTAGAGCCTTACAGCAAAGAGGATTCAGTAAAAGTGAAAAAAGAATATGACTCTGAGTACAAGCCTGCTAATGCTAAAGAATTTATGGTAGCTTCTCCTACTCACAAAGTAACTGGAAACCTTACTATGAGAGGAAAAACTTTAAGCGTATCATTCCCAGCTCAAGTAAGCATGGAAGGTGATAAGCTAGAAGCAAAAGCTAAATTCAACATTGACAGAACTCAGTGGGGTCTATCTTACGGAGATGAAGCTACAGCCGTTGATAAAGCAAAAGATAAATTCATTTACAATACTGTGAATGTTTCTTTTGACATTTCAGCTTCTGAAGCTGCTGCTATGTAATTTATAGCCTGAATAGAAAAATCTTAAACCGATTCAATTAATTTTGGATCGGTTTTATTTTTTATAAGGATTCCGAATATTTGAGGCAACAGCACACATACACTCCTAATAATATTGACGCTTTTATTGAAAAAGCACTGGCATATGGTGCAACTCATGATCACTGTGCCTTCTATGATCACTGCCATATAAAATTTCCGCATCAGGGCTTTAAAAATATATTAGCATTCGGAACCAAAAAGGTTTTTACCTCAGGAAATGATGCCTTTGAAGATCTTAAAAATTTCCACGGCAAGCATAAAGACTGGCTATTTGGTCATTTAGCTTATGACTTAAAAAACCACACCGAACAACTTTCAAGTAGTAATGTAGACAGGCTAGAATTTCCAGACATTGAATTTTTCATACCTGAAACCATCATCACCTGGAGCGACAAATCAGTTGAGCTGAGTAGCTACAATGATCCTATTGAACTCATTCATTTTATAGAAACCACTCACATCAGTAAAACCGCTAACAATCACATTGCGGAGATTACGGCTGGCACTAGTAGAGATGAGTATATATATAAGGTGGAAAAGCTGAAAGATCATATCGTTGAAGGTGACATATATGAAATCAATTATTGCATTGACTTCAGGGCTCAACATCAGGGGTTCAAACCGTTAGCAGCTTATCATGAATTAAAAAGGTTGTCCCCTACTCCATTTTCAGCTTTCTATAGATTTAATGATAACCACCTCATTTGCGCCAGCCCCGAAAGGTTCTTAAAGAAAGAGGGCAATTTACTCGTATCTCAACCCATAAAAGGCACTGCCAAAAGAGGTCATTCTTTTGAAGAAGATGAAGATATCAAGCATCAACTTAGAAATGACAAAAAAGAGCTAGCTGAGAATATGATGATTGTGGATCTGGTTCGTAATGATTTAGCCCGAAGCTCAATATCAGGCACTGTAAAGCCAGAGGAACTTTTCGGCATCTACACTTTCAACCAGCTGCACCAAATGATTTCCACTGTCACCTCCTCAATAAAGCCAGAGGTTCATTTCGTGGACGCTATAAAAAATGCTTTCCCCATGGGCAGCATGACAGGTGCACCGAAGGTTAAGGTAATGCAACTGATAGAGCAGTACGAAAATAATAAACGCGGTCTGTACTCCGGTGCCGTGGGTTACATTACTCCTAATGGTGATTTCGATTTCAACGTAGTGATTAGAAGCCTTCTTTATAATGCCAACAGCCAGACACTTACCTTTGAGGTAGGAAGCGCCATCACCTATGATGCCATTGCTGAGAAGGAATATGATGAGTGCCTCTTAAAAGCCAAAGCTCTTTTAGAAATCCTCGGCCAACCAACAATCAAAGGAAAATAATTACTGACATTATGTCACTTTAAGTGCTTATTGTTAACTTTGCTGCTCAATTTAAATTGAGCGTAAAATGGACAATGTGATAGCAGATATAGACATCATAAAAGACAGTGATCAGACCGCAGAGGCTTGTGAAACTTTTAAGGTGTCTGAAACAGAAGATACCGGCAAGGAGCGAAAGGTTTATATAGAGAGTTATGGCTGTCAAATGAATTTTGCTGATAGTGAGATTGTATCTTCTATCATGAAAAAAGAGGGTTTTGATACCACTTCTGATTTCAATGAAGCTGACGTGGTATTTTTAAATACCTGTTCCATTAGAGAAAAAGCTGAGCAAACCGTAAGAAAAAGACTATCTCAGTTTAATAAAGTAAAGAAAAGCCGTCCGGAAATGATGATAGGTGTACTTGGCTGTATGGCTGAGCGTTTAAAGGATAAGCTTCTTGAAGAGGAGAAAATAGTGGATTTAGTAGTAGGACCGGACGCTTACAGAGATCTCCCTAATCTAGTGCAAACTGTTGACAATGGTCAAAAAGCCGTTAACACCTTCCTTTCCAGAGAAGAAACTTATGCAGATATTAGCCCGGTAAGGTTAAATAGCAATGGCGTTACAGCTTTCATCTCAATTATGAGAGGTTGTGATAACATGTGCTCATTCTGTGTAGTGCCATTTACCAGAGGCCGAGAGAGAAGCCGTGATCCGCATTCTATTGTAGCTGAAGCTCAAGATCTTTTTGACAAAGGCTACAAAGAAGTGACCTTGCTAGGCCAAAACGTTGACTCTTATAAATGGAGTGAAGAAATAAATAATAAAGCCAGATTAGAGAAATCTGATGTTACTGAAATCATCAACTTCGCCAACCTTTTAGAAATGGTGGCCAAAGTGAGCCCAGAACTAAGAGTAAGGTTCTCTACTTCACACCCTAAAGATATAACAGATGAGGTGCTTCATACCATGAATAAGTATGAAAACATCTGTAACTACATTCACCTGCCAGCACAAAGTGGTAATAGCCGCGTATTAGAGTTGATGAACAGGACATACACCAGAGAATGGTATATGGAGAGAGTGGATGCCATTCGCACAATTATAGGTGAAGACTGCGGTATTTCTTCAGATATGATTGCCGGTTTTTGCACTGAAACCGAAGAAGAGCATAAAGAAACATTAACCTTAATGGATTATGTGAAATATGACTTCAGCTATATGTTCTTCTACAGTGAACGACCAGGAACCCTGGCTGCCAAAAAATTTGAAGATGATATACCTCTTGACGTAAAAAAACGCAGACTAAGCGAGATAATAGCTAAACAGCAAGAGCACGCTTTTGCAAGAAATAAAAGAGATCTCGGAAAGGTTCACAGAGTACTCATAGAAGGCTTTTCTAAACGCTCAGATGAAGATCTACAAGGAAGAAACACCGCTAATAAAGTGGTGATATTCCCTAAAAAACATTACCAAAAAGGACAATATGTAGATGTTTTAGTAGACGATTGTTCGCCTGCAACGTTATTTGGTAAAATAGTTGACTAGATGATTGATTCTGAAATCCAAAGTATAAAACAACGGTTTGGCATTATAGGGAATTCTTCCTTGCTTAATCATGCGCTGAGAGTAGCTATGCAAGTGGCTCCTACAGACATGTCAGTGCTCATAACCGGAGAGAGCGGTAGTGGTAAGGAGTCTTTCAGCAAAATCATCCACCACCTAAGCCCTAGAAAACATAATCAGTTCATTGCCATTAACTGTGGATCTATTCCGGAAGGAACTATCGACTCAGAGCTTTTTGGACATGAAAAAGGGTCATTTACAGGTGCCCACGAAGCCAGAAAAGGTTACTTTGAAGTAACTAATGGCGGAACCATTTTCCTTGACGAAATTGGTGAAATGCCCATTGGTACTCAGGCAAGATTACTCAGAGTGCTGGAAAATGGAGAATTCATTAAGGTGGGGTCTTCCAAAGTTCAGAAAACGGATGTTCGTGTGGTAGCTGCTACTAACGTGAATCTGATGAAATATGTGGATGAAGGTAAATTCAGAGAAGACCTTTATTATCGTTTAAGCACCATACCTATTTATGTGCCACCTTTGAGAGATCGTGGTAATGATATAGACTTGCTTTTCAGGAAATTCGCCACTGATTTTGCCGAAAAATACAAAGTAAAGCCCATTACGCTTACTGATGATGCTAAAGAGAGCCTTCTCCAATATCGCTTTCCAGGAAACATCAGACAGCTTAAAAACCTAACTGAGCAGATATCAGTACTCTCTACTGACGATAAGGTTATAGATAGAGAAACACTTCAAAAGTATCTTCCTTCAGAAAGGAACTCATTACCAGCTCTTTACCGAGACGCAAGTAATGACCAGGGAATATCAGAAAGAGACCTATTATATAAGGTGCTGTTTGATATGAAAAAAGACATGAACGAATTAAAAAAGTTCGTGTTAGAAGCGTTGCAGAATGAAGGTTCAGCTCATCAGATCATTGAGAATCACAGCGAACTGTTTGAAGATCTTGATAATAACAACCTTACCCATACTAATCATATTACGGAAGAGCCTGTTTTGCTTAATATCAATTCAGAACAGTCAAACCATTATGAAGATGATTCTCAGGAAATTCAGGACATAGCTCATGAAACTGAAGATGACGAGTCTCTTTCCATTGAAAAAAAGGAAAAAGAGTTGATTATCAAGGCTTTAATGAAAAATAACAATAAAAGAAAATACGCTGCAAAGGACCTCGGTATTTCGGAACGAACTTTGTATAGAAAAATCAAACAATACGAGCTTGAGGATCTTTAAACTAAACTCCGTTTTCATTTTTTTGATAACTGCCATAATACTAACTGGTTGTGGTGTGTATTCATTTACCGGTGTGGCCATTACGGCAGAAACCATTTCCATTCAGCAGTTCTATAATGACGCTGAAGGTGGGCCTCCCGATATGTCACAGACGTTTACCAATAAACTAAAGGATTATTACCTATCTAACACTAACCTTGGCTTGGTGGAAGAAGAAGGAGAATTGCAATTAGAGGGGTCTATTACAGGTTATAGATTATCGCCAATTGCCCCTACTGCAAATAATAATGATGCCTTTGGAGGTAACACCTCAGCACTTACCAGGTTAACTATTACTGTGCAGGTAACATATGCCAACACCACCGATGATCAGTTTGATTTTGAGAACAAAAGCTTCTCTTTTTACAAAGATTTTGACAGTGATCAGAACCTGACAGCCATAGAGGCACAGCTGTTAGACGAGATCTTCGATCAGATAATTTTGGATATATTCAATGCCTCGGTTGCCAATTGGTAATTTTTAATATATTTTTACTGACTAACTTTGAATTTAATTTCATCTAAATCAGCAGCTTTGAACAAACAGAAGTTTATTAAAATTGTCAAAAATTATAATAATATTTCTGAAGAGGATAGGAACAAACTACATGAGATAGTTAAAGCCTACCCCTACAGCCAGATATTACATACGCTCATTGCGAAGGCAAATCACGACGCCAAAACCAGCATTGCTGGCCAGACGTTGAACTATGCTGCTATGTACGCTACAGACCGTGCCATCTTAAAACATGTTATTCAATCTCAACCAGTTATACCTGAGCAGCCAATAGTTTCAGAGCCTGAATCTATTGCAGCAGAAGAGCATGAACCGGCGGTGGTAGTTACTGAAAAAGAAAGATTCACGGCTACCTATTCTAATGAAGACAGTGTATCTGATGAATTAAGAGACAAAGTTTTAGGTGATCTTGAGGCCTTAAAGAAAAGTAAGGAGTCTTATCTGGAGTGGGAAGCAGAACACCCTGAAAAGAAGGTAGTAAAACGTAAAGCTGTTAGAAAAACGACGAAGAAAACTACCGCAGCAGAAACAAAAGCTACTCCTAAAAAAGCTAAGTCTACTACTGCTAGCGCTAAAACGGCTACAAAAAAGAAGGCGGCTCTAGCCAAAAAAGAGACTAAGCCGAAGGCTACCACTAAAACAAAAAAGACTACCACTAAAAAGAAATCGACCTCCGAAGATAAGACGATATCCGCAGAGAGAACACCTCAAGAAGAACAGAATAAGCTAATTGAGCAGTTTATATCAGCAGAGCCAAAGATTAAGGCAAAACCCAAGGCCTCTTCAGAACCACAGGAAGATCTTTCTGAAAATAGCACTCATTTTAATGATGATCTTGTTTCAGAAAATTTAGCTAAAATATTAATCAGCCAAGGCAAAAAAGATAAGGCGATTGATATTTATAAAAAATTAATTTGGAAGTTTCCACAAAAAAAGTCGTACTTTGCGACTCAAATTAAAGATTTGCAAAAATAATAGGGTGAGATAATGGAAATATTCGTTTTAAGCTTAATAATACTAGCTTCTATTTTACTTGTTTTAATCATCTTGGCACAAGATTCTAAAGGCGGCGGACTATCTAGCCAGTTTGGTGGTGCCGGAGCCAGCAATATGATTGGTGTGAAGAAAACAGGAGATTTATTAGAAAAATTAACCTGGGGATTTGCCATAGGTATCATTATACTTACTTTATCTACTACATTCTTATTTAAGAACCAAACTGGTCCTGTAGATGAGTTTAGAGAAAGAGCTAACGAGCAAGGAGCTACTTCTTTACCAACTATAGGTACTGATGCTGATGACGAAGGTTTACTTCCAGCAGAAGGTTCTGAAGATGCAGGTTCTCTAGAAGATATTTCTACTGAAAGCGATACAGCAGAATAATTTATAAAACATTCGAAAAAGGCGGTCAAATTAATTTGACCGCCTTTTTTTATGCCTTCGAAATATACCTGACCAGAAGCCTTTTGGCTATAGGCTCAATGGTAGAGTTATAAGGAAACTTCATTTTACTCTGAAATAAAAAGGTAGCAGGATTAGGCAAATCCTTAAACCTTCTAGCCAGGCTTACTTTTATATTCTCATAGGTAGTGCCCCACCCCTTCTGCACAGCCTCCACAAACTGAGTATTCAGAGCTCTATATTTAGCTGTACTAGTTTCTATTGCCTTCAATTCATACCTATATATATTTGTGCTCTTACCACTGTTGGCCACAAACATGTAGCCTTCATCAGTATAAAGAGGCATAAGACCAATGGGTAGCAACTCACAGTTTTCCTCCACTAACTCATAAACTTCCTTCCCCTCCTCTACTGATGATTTTAAACGAGGCAGTGAGAAATCGATGATTTCCTTGATCTGATTGAATAGATCATCATCTTCTTTTACCTTCTTATATATGAGCTCTAATTTCTTATAATCTATACCTTGCAGCTCTCTGGAAAGATGATCTTCCAGCTGCCTCTGATTATCTCTAAACTCGACCAGATTATTATAGTGAGAAACTAAATCAGAAAGAAAAGGATACAGTTTATGCTGATCGAAAGACTCCCTTACATGCTTCAAATAAGCTAGTAAAATATACTTCTTATACTCATAATCTATGAGCCCTTCACTGAACCAATTAGTACTTAAACTCTCCATATGACAGACTATTAAAACATATAATGTAGTAAAAATTGCAAAACGAGGCAAGACCCTGCCATTATGCCATGTCATATCAAGAGTAATATTGTCATACTAAAACACCCGTGTCAGGTTTTGGAGCCCGAAAACTGCAAAAATGTCAACTTATGTCAGGACTATAGACTTGGCATAAAAGGTGCAATAAGGCATAGCAGCAATTTGAATTAAAATTTTAATTAAAACCTATAACAAAAATGTCACAAGTGAATATCAAACCTCTAGCAGACAGAGTTCTTGTAGAAGCTGCTGCTGCTGAAGAAAAGACAGCTTCTGGTATTATCATACCTGATACTGCTAAAGAAAAGCCTCAAAAAGGTAGAGTAATTGCAGTAGGTACAGGCAAAAAAGATGAGCCTTTAACTGTTAAAGAAGGTGATGAAGTTCTTTATGGTAAGTATGCAGGTACAGAAATTACAGTAGACGGTAAGGAGTATCTTATCATGAGAGAATCTGACATATTTGCAATCGTTTAATCTATTCGACTAACCGACATTAATAAAAACATTTAGAATTATGGCTAAGGAAATATTATTTAATACTGACGCAAGAGAAAAGCTAAAGAAGGGTGTTGACGCTCTTTCTAACGCTGTTAAAGTAACATTAGGACCAAAAGGAAGAAACGTAATCCTTGACAAAAAATTTGGTGCTCCTACAGTTACTAAAGATGGTGTATCTGTTGCGAAAGACATAGAATTAGAAGATCCAATCGAAAACATGGGAGCTCAACTTGTAAAAGAAGTAGCTTCTAAAACTGCTGATGATGCTGGTGATGGTACTACTACTGCTACAGTATTAGCTCAGGCTATTTTCGGTCACGGAATTAAAAACGTAGCTGCTGGCGCTAACCCTATGGACCTTAAGAGAGGTATAGACAAAGCTGTAACTGCAGTGGTTGAAAACCTTAAGCAACAATCAAAAACTATCGACTCTTCTAACGAGATTGCTCAGGTAGGTACTATCTCTGCAAATAACGATGCTGAGATCGGTAAAATGATTGCTGATGCAATGGATAAAGTAGGTAAAGACGGTGTAATCACTGTTGAAGAAGCAAAAGGTACTGAAACTGAAGTAAAAACTGTAGAAGGTATGCAGTTTGACAGAGGATACCTTTCTCCTTACTTCGTTACTAACACTGAGAAAATGGAAGCAGAGTTAGATAACCCTTACATCCTTATCTATGATAAGAAAATTTCTGCAATGAAGGAATTACTTCCTATTCTTGAAGCTGCTGCTCAAACAGGAAAGCCTTTATTAATCATAGCTGAAGATGTAGATGGTGAAGCTCTTGCTACACTAGTAGTAAACAAAATCAGAGGTGCTCTGAAAATTGCTGCTGTTAAAGCTCCAGGATTTGGTGATAGAAGAAAAGCTATGCTTGAAGATATCGCTATCCTTACTGGTGGTACTGTGATTTCTGAAGAAAGAGGTTACAAATTAGAGGCTGCTACTCTAGAGTACTTAGGTACTGCTGAGAAAGTAAACATTGATAAAGATAATACTACCATCGTTAACGGTGCTGGTAACAAAGATGATATCAATGCAAGAGTTAATCAGATCAAAGCTCAAATTGAGTCTACTACTTCTGATTACGATAAAGAAAAACTTCAGGAAAGACTTGCTAAGCTTTCTGGTGGTGTAGCTATCCTTTATGTAGGTGCTGCTACTGAAGTAGAAATGAAAGAGATCAAGGATAGAGTTGATGATGCTCTACACGCTACAAGAGCTGCTGTACAAGAAGGTGTAGTTGCTGGTGGTGGTGTTGCACTTATCAGAGCTATCGATGCTCTAGAAAATGTTGCTACTGACAATGAAGATCAGGCTACTGGTGTAAATATTATCAGACTTGCTATCGAAGCTCCTTTGAGAACTATCGTTACTAACGCTGGTCAGGAAGGTTCTGTGATCGTTCAGAAGATCAGAGAAGGTAAAGATGACTTCGGTTACAACGCAAGAGACAACAAATACGAAAACTTAATCAAAGCTGGTGTAATTGATCCTACAAAAGTGACAAGATTGGCATTAGAAAATGCTTCTTCTATCGCAGGATTATTACTTACTACTGAAGCTGTAGTAGCTGACATCCCTGAGGCTGATCATGCTCCTGCAATGCCAGGTGGTGGTGGAATGCCAGGAATGATGTAATCAAAATACGTCCATAAGCATAAAGAGAGGCTTCAGTTTTTGAAGCCTCTTTTTTTTATGCCTGTAATTTTCGAATAACGATAAAACAAAAAAAGAGGCAGCCTCCGAAGAAGCTGCCTCTCTTACTTTTGGTTTAAGTTGATTATTGGTTAGAAACCGCTAATCTTCTATAGTATACCTCATCTCCTACTTGGATTCTATATAAATATAATCCTTGGTTAAGACCTTTTCTATCATGAACTAACTCATGCTTAGAAGCACTTTGTTTTTCATTTACTAAAGTTCTTATTAATCTACCATCAGTAGTAAGAATTTGGATATTAACATTCTTAGCATCTTTCAGAACGTAAGAAATAGTTGTTGTAGACATCATCGGGTTAGGATAATTGCTTAGAGCAATTTCTTTACCGTCAAATGCACCTTCAACACCTGTTACTCTTCCTACTTTCGTTAAGAAAGAAGTAGATGCTAATCCGCCTTTTCCGTCCATGGCGTTTACTGTAATATTAGCTTCACCAGGATTATGTTTCACCATAACCAGGATATCTTCAGCTACTACTACTGTAACTACGTCCTCATCACTAGAAGAAGCTTCATAGTAAAGAGCATCACCATCAGGATCTTCAAACATTTCAGATAGTTTGAATACTACAGACTCAGATTCAGAAGCAAAATCCTGATCTTCAGTAGCTTTCACTACTACAGGGTTAGCATTCGCTTTCTTCACTTTCACCTGGAATGATGTACCTATTATACCACCTCTTCCATCTTCAGCAATAATGCTCACGAAAGTATTACCTTTCTTTAATGGTGTGATGTATAACAATTTACCAACTACTTCTAAGTCTATGATTTCTGTACTCATAGCGGTAGCAGTAAATGTACATGGTTCTCTATCTGGATCTTGAATGTAAGCAGACAGATCAATTACATCAAAGCTATCTCCAGCATTGTACTTTTTAGTACCGATTTCCTTAACGATTACTGGAGGTCTGTTTACATCTAGTACCTCTACTACAAAAGAAACCTCAGAGATCTCTCCTTTATTATCCATAGCATGAACTGTGAAAGTATAATATCCACTTTGCTCATAAGAAGGCTCAAAATGAACTACTGCAGAATCAGCATAAGCTGTGAACGTAGCATTTTGATACATCTCGTCAAGAGTGTAAACCATAATCTCACCATCATAATCTACTGCTTTCAGAGTTACAGTAACTTCACCAGTTTCATTTACTGTGATAGTATCCATAGGGTACTCAGTAAACTCAGGTAATTGGTTCACATGGATAGTTACCGGAATAGAAGCCATAGGCTTGAATGGATCATTAGTATAGATCATCACACTAGCAGAATGCTCACCAGGACCAGCTATTTCAGCACTCATAGTTGCCTCAATATCCTGAGTTTCAGCAGGCGCTAATTCGCCAGACTCTGGAGATAAAGTTAACCATGCAGCCACTGACTCTAAAGCTCTCACTTTAAAGGCTACACCTGGAAGATCAACCTCAGCTGGATTGTAGCTAATGCCACCATTGTTGCTATACATGAATATACCTTCAACACCTGTTATACCTGTATTGATTCCTTGCGAGAATACAATACTTGTAGGATAATGGAACACTACCCAGAAAGTTTCTCCACCTGCAAATGACTGAGGAGATTCAAGTGTTATTAATTCGAAGTTACCTTCTGTGCCTCCACCTGTCACTTCTTGAGAAGTAAGCAACTCTCCCACTACTGGGTTAGCTCCCCCTTTATAAACCTCAAGAATGATAGGCTCAGTACTTCCTTCTGTTCTGTAGAAGTTTCTCAAGTGTGTAAGTGAGAATCCTGAAGAAGGTGCAGTAAACTTAGTCGCCGATGAGAAAGGTAATGTAGGATCAGGGATACCCACAAAATCTTCTGCCGTTGCATTAGGATCGTAAGCTAAAGAATCGGTAAATACCGGACCTTCATCAAATTTAGCCTTAGCAACAACCGGTGAAGCATTAGCACTAGCCATAGGCAAGTTAGGTGCTCCCTCATAGGTTACTGGCTTAGGTGCAGACTGAGTGCTTACTCCTAAAGAAAACTGAACTGCAGTCTCATAAGTCAATAAGCTACCACCATCATTAGCAATCGTGATATAATCAGTAGCTATCTCGTCACTTAATAATTCTAAGTAAATAGAATCTTCAGATACTGTGAATACTGGTGGCATAACACCTTCACCCATAAGCGCTACGGAATATAAACTATCAGTTTCACTATCACTTTCAAATACTAATGAAGCGGTATACTCCATTACTGAATCTGGCGTAAATGTTACAGTAAGAGTTTTCTCATCATGTGGATCTAAAGTAAATGCTTCATAATCACTAAGCATAAATCCTGGTCCATCAATGTAAACTGTATCTACTGTTAACAACTTAGAACCTGAGTTCGTAATTGTTACATCCAGTGATTTGCTGAATGATGAATCTGCATGAACATACACCTCTCCAAAATCAAGTGAATCTGGAGTTGCTGTGATTTCAGGCATTCCATTTACAGTTAATGTTACTGGAATGATCACCTCAGGAGTTACAGGATCGTTACTACTGATAACAACGTCATCTGTGTAAACACCATCATTAAGTCCTGTTGCATCAAGCGCCACTGCTATAACGGCAGTTTCTCCTGGAGCAACTACTCCCATTACCGGAGGCTCAAACATCAATGCAAGACCATCCTCTACGTAAGTATTGTTAAATACAACCTGAGCACCGTCAGTACCAGTAGCATTTTCAATACCTATAGTAGCCTCATCATCAAAGTTGGCAGTTTCCACATCAGCATACTGAAGCTTAATGTTTCCGTTAGGATAAACAATCATTTGGAAGGTAACTGTACCTTCTGCGCTGGATCCATATCTGGCTACATCAGTAAACTGGGCAACGAACATATCTTCAGATGCTTCATACACTACTGTACCTTGAATTGCACCTGGCTCAAGATCATCCCAAAGACCTGCTATTAAATTATTTACTGTGTTAGCTGTAGGAATTTGAGAATTTGAAATAGTTGATCCTGGCTCTGTGAAAGACATTAGTCCATTAGCAGATACCCAAATTGAATCATATGTATTTCCATAGAAAGTGAAATCGAAACCTAAAGGTACTTTTTTCGCACCATCAGCAAATGTTCCAAATATAGTTACCTCTACCAGGTCATTTGTAATGTCGGTTCCAGAACCTTCTATGTCAGTCCAGTCATACTCAGGACCACCACCGTCTTTATTATCTTCCCAGATATAACCGAAGCTATTATCTGCACCACCACCATTTCTGGCTGGGTAACCAGTTCTAGGATCTTCCACGCCTTTACCCAGGTAAATATTACCAAAGTCAATGATATCGGCATTAGAAGATTGCTGCACCTCTTCAGTTTTGAACCAATAAGTACCAGCAAGAGAATAAATCAGGTCATATCCACCTGTATTTTCAATTGTAAGTGTATCATATGCAATCTCACCTGCCTCAACAGTAGCTACTATTGAATCAGGAGATACATTGATCACTGGAGGATCTACCCCTACTCCCATTAAAGGAACAGTAAGATATTCGTTTCCTTCAGTATCATTGCTCATGATCACTAACTCATCTGTGATTAAACCTACAGTAGTAGGAGCAAATGTTACAGGAACATTAATTCCTGAACCTGGGTCCACAGAAACAGGACCAGTAAAATCAACCTCAAACTGAGGATCTGAATTAGTAATACTTGATACTTCTAAAACTTTAGACCCTGTGTTCACCACTGTTAATGAAGCCGTTTGAGTTAAACCTACGAATAGGCTATCAAACTCAATTGTATCTGGCTCTACAGCAATTACAGGATATCCAATTACAGTAAGTTCAAATGGCACTGAAACCTCAGAATTGAAAGGATCATTACTAGAAATGATTAAATCATTCATGTAAACACCATCATTCAATTCAGTAGCATCTAGTGTTACTTCTACAGTTACAGAAGAGTTAACAGGTACAATACCAGTTAAAGGATTAGCATCAGTTAAGAAATTTGGTGAAGGAGGCATAATAGTTACCGCCAAGCTATCTTTAACATACTCGCTATTGAAAGCTATTTGCATGCCATCTGAAGCATCAGCATTTTCTATTCCTATTGTTGCGCTCTGATTATTCACCAAAGTACTCATACTCTTATAGTAGAAGTTAATAGTACCATTACTATAAAGTACTACCTGGAATGTAGCAGTACCTGAAGCGGCATAATTTCCTACTTCTTCGTACTGAACAATTAGTTTTCCACCCTTAATTTCATAATACATGTTACCTCTTGCAGAACCAGGACGAAGGTCATCCCAGAAAGGGGCTATGAAATCATTAGGCGTATTTGAACTAGGAATTTGATCATTAGTATAATCTCCACCTGTAGTTCCGAAGGTTAGATAACCGTTAGAACCAACCAATACCGCATCGTGATCTTCACCATAGAAACTGAACGTAAATGGTAGTTCAACTTCAGTAGATCCATCATCACTATTTAAGTTAATCTCAGTTCCAGTTTCAGAGATATCATCCCAGGCATAAAGTGGACCTCCAGCTTCTTCGCTGTCTATCCATTTGTAACCAAAGTCTGTATCTGCACCCGCACCAAGTAGCACTGGATGACCAACTCTGGTATCCTGCTGCTCTTTGCTGGTAAGTTCTTCAAACTCTATGAAACTAGTGTTATTCAATTCCACAGAGGGATCAGCTAACAACTGGTCAACTGCTAATTCAGGGAATGAGAATGTTAAAGGATAGTTACCATAGTTAGTAATTTCTATAGTCTCAGTAGTGGTTTCACCAGCATCCAAAGTAGCAGATACCGCGTCTGGAGTAACTCCTATTACAGGCGGTGATGTACCTACTCCAACTAGCACAACTTCTTCAGTACCTGAATTGCTGCTTAGCGTCAAAGTTCCATTGATATTACCTGCATATGCCGGGCTGAAAGTTACCATTACAGTAGCCTCTCCACCTGGAGCTATAGATAAAGACGAAGGCTCTACAGAGAAAGCAAAACCCGAAGTAGAAATTTCACTTATTTCCAAATCACCTAAGCCATCATTGGCGATGGTTAATGGTAAAGTTTCAGAATTACCGATGAAAACACTTCCAAATTCTAATAACTCATCGCTAATAATTATATCGGCTACCTGACCACTTATGGTTACATCAGCCGGAACTGTAGCTATTGGATTATTAGGATCATTGTTATTTACATTGATATTTACAGCATACTCTCCATTAGGAATATATGTAGCATCAAATTTCACTTCTACATCTTCTGATTCTCCAGGAGCAATTGAACCTTCCTGAGGGTCAAAAGTAATCCAGTTGATACCAAGACCTGAAGCGCTCAATGCTCTAACTTTTAAAGTATAAGGAAGTGCTTCTAAACTAGAACCACCATCTACACTATAAAAGAAAGTATTTGGACGTGGGGTAAAATCAACGTCAGATCCTTGAGGGTAGTTAATTCCGTTAGGGAACTTAGTTACTACCCAGAAAACATCACCTTGAGCAAATGTTTGAGGTACTTCTAAAGGAATAGTGAAATACTCACCTTCTTCACTTGAATAAGTTACCTCTTGAGAAAGTAATAACTCAGCAGTTATATACGTGTCTCCTTTATAGATTTCTACTATAGTAGTAGGATCTGCTAATGTTTCTGTTCTGTAGAAGTTTTTAACATGAGTTAGTGTAAAGAAATCTTGATCTACATCAAAGCGAACACCACTGGTAAAGGCAGCTCCACTAGTTAAACCAAAGAAATCTTCTGCTACATTGTCTCCTTCATCATAAGAAATAGAATCAACGATATTTAGTCCATCTGCCAAAGGCTGATACTGAGAAGTACGTGAAACCTTGGCAGAACGTGTAGTTACACCTTCAGTAGGATTACCTGCACCATAGCGAGTCATATCAACAGACTTCAGACCATCACCAGGGAATAATTTATTAGTGAAAGACTGGCTCTGGCTTATAACCACTGATGACATTTCATATTCCAGATTTGCACCATTACCGTTATTGGAAATAGTAATCATAGCTGAAGCCATAGGGTTAGTACCCGCATCGATATCAACATCAAGCGATTCTGGAGTAACAGCTATAACAGGAGCATTTTCAGTAGTACCGCTAGCTACATTAGAGATATCAGATATATTTCCAAAGAAATCATAAGATCTGATAGCAAAATAATAGGTAGTGCTAGCATTTAAAGCCTCAACTTCTATACTTTCAGTAGATCCGGCCGCTTTAGGCTTAGGTACATCTGCCACCACAGTAGCATCTGTAAAATTAGCTTCAGTGATAGGCTCAGTAGAGTATCTTAAATCATAAACACTGGCAGAACCATTTCCAGGATCAGAAGGTGCTGTCCATGTAAGCATGATAGAATTTTGGTATACATCTACCACAGCTAGGTCATCAATTACTTCAGGAGCCATATTATCATTTTCCTGAAGGGCATTAAAGGCATTTAATCTTCCTGAACCAAAACCTTCTGGCAAGCCTACTTCATCTGTAGTTTGAACCAGTCGATCTCTCACCTGCTCCGGAGTAATGGAACCAGCATACCTAGAGACTATAAGAGCGGCCACACCACTAACGTGAGGGCAAGCCATAGAAGTACCGGTTAAGCTTCCATATTGATTATTTGGAAAAGTACTGTAGACATTTACAGCTGGAGCAGCTAGATCTACCCATGGTCCATAGTTAGAAGATACATAACGGTTATCATTGTGATCTGTTCCAGCCACAGCAATTGTAGCAGGATAAAATCCAGGGTACCATTCTCCTGTCTGACCATTGTTACCTGCTGCAAAGATTACTACGCCCCCTTGCATTGGACCATAAGGATCACCATTTTCATCGTATCCAGCTTCAGCTATAAAGTAATCTATTGCATCTAAAACTGAAGGCTCTACATTGCCTGCTTGAGTATAACCCCAACTATTTTGAGAAATTACAGCACCATTATCAGCACCATATATATATGTTTCAGCAAAGCCACCAGTACCAACAGCTCCGAAGGCCGCACAAGACATAAGTCTCACACCATCATCACTTCCAGAACCACCGGCTACACCGGCAACCCCAATAGCGTTGTTAGTTTCAGCAGCAACGGTACCACCTACGTGAGTACCATGAAGATCACCAGCTATTTCTCCAGTG
The DNA here is from genome assembly GCF_021389935.1 of Fulvivirga ligni. Classification (NCBI taxonomy): domain Bacteria; kingdom Pseudomonadati; phylum Bacteroidota; class Cytophagia; order Cytophagales; family Fulvivirgaceae; genus Fulvivirga; species Fulvivirga ligni. Next base: position 2,951,177 of record NZ_CP089979.1, on the reverse strand, counting down.
TTATCACCAAAGCCATAACCATTGATATCATCTATGTAGCCATTGTTATCATCATCTATGCCGTTACCAGGGATTTCATCCTGGTTAACCCACATATTACCTTCAAGGTCTTGGTGATCTACATCGATACCACCATCGGTAACTGCTACAATAACATCAGTAGAACCTGTTTCTAAGCCCCAAGCCTGAAAAAGGCTGATGTCGGCTCCCGGAGTACCTCCAGTTTGTCCTGTGTTATTATAATGCCATTGCAGACCTACTTGAGGGTCATTTGGGGGCACAGTATCCAGCGCGTTAACTTTATACGGGCCATCCACATCGCCAATCTTACGCTTTGGCAATTCTACCTCTGTAAGTTGAACCTCGGCTAGTTGATCATAAGCTGATCTTGTAGCTTCCAGTCCGGCAGCAGATTTAGAAATTGTCACTTCATACCACAGATGAAGGCCATACTTTCTATGCTTGGCTTCATATTTACCTGCGGATCTGAAAACACGCTTCATTGAAGTAACGGATGATTGTGCGTTTAAGGCATCTAGTTGATCGACACCTGTAAGAACGTATCCTTGTCTTGATTTAGACATCCCACTTTTTTCAAGTCGCTGGGCTGCACTTTCAGTTAGTTTGATCCTGAAGGTGCTGGACTGGCTTGCTTGCTGAGCTGACACCATAAATGATGACAAAACAAAGCTCAATAAGAAAAGCCAATGCCGGTATAGCACGACCTTATCTATAAAATAGATGTTTTTCATATTAAATCGGTTTTAGGTTGATTATAGCACAGCAGCGAAATGCTTAGATCATGGTACAGCCAATCACATGTGTGTAATAATCAGGTTGTTAGAAATTAAGGTTGTATTCTCGAAATTATCTATGGATGCGAATTGGTAGTAAAAACAATGGGGAAGGATCCCTAGGAAGTGACAAAAAATAGACTTGATCCATCTAGATAAAACCGAGGCGAACGTATAGCTCACGCTAAGTAAAACCAAAATAGACTAGTAAACATTTTAGGTTGAAACAATAAATGGTTATTGCCATAACTTTAAGATAATAAGAGGATTCTTTTATCCCTAACAAATTTGGTAAAAATTATTTTCAACCTTAAAAAAATTCAATTAAAGCGTATATAAACAAAAAAAGGCGAAGTGGTATACCACTTCGCCTTACTATTTCGCTATTATCTTTCTACTATTTACAGTATTTGCTAACTACCTGATCAGCACTTGATGAGCCTAAAGATTTAGCCAATTTGAAATCTGTACAAGCTCTGCTCGTTTGCTTTAAATGAATTCTCAACAAACCTCTTGATAGATAAGCATCTGCAAACTCCTTATCTACACTTATGGCGTCATTATAAGCAGACATAGCTTCCTCTAACTTTCCTAATTTTTGGAATGCCTTACCTTTAATAGTATGGGCTGTAGCATTGTCTTCATTGTACTTTAATGCTTTTTCAGCATAGAAGATTGTATTCTCATAATCATGTAATCTGTAATAGAAATCACTGGCCAGGCTCAAATAAGCACTTGCATTCAATGGATCTTCTTTGATTACTTTATTAAAATCTGCAATTGCTTTGTCATGCTGACCTAATTCTTCATAAGCCCTGCCTCTATTATAAAGAGATTTAATATGAGTTGGCTCCAGGTGAAGATAATCAGTGTAAGCCTTTACAGCTTTATCGTACTCTCCACTTTTAAAATACTTGTCTCCTAAATCGGAACGTTCGTCTTTGCAGCTCGAAAAGATGGTAAGAGCTATTAAAAATCCTACTACTAAAATATTGCGCATAAAATTGTAAAAAATTAAAAAATAAGTTGGTGAAAGCACGCTTAATCAAGAGGTTAGCAAAGGTAAGACAAAAATCATCAAATAGTATCTAAAAATGTTTTAACGGCCGACCAGTAGTCTTTAGAGTCTTTATATTTACTCCAAAGGGCTTTAGCCCCGTGATTTCCTGTTGTTTCTGGCATAAAAAACTGCTTTTTCTCAGATGGAATGGCCACATAAATCCCCCACCAGTTGTTCTTTTCACTTTTGGCAGATGTAATGAATACCGGTTGCATTATTTTCACAGCGCTAGAGGTAATGTAATCTCTGGGCTTGCCTTGTGCCGTAAAATATTCCGCAGGTGAAAAAGCTATTACAGCGTCTACTTTCTCTGGCATATCTCCCGCTAATTTTAGTGCTAATGCAGATGAATAAGAACTACCTAAGGCTATTATTTTTCCACGGCCGTAATTAGTTTTAGCATAATCTATAGCAGCCACCATGTCTTTATAGGCGTCTGCATATTGAGTTGCTTTAAGTTCTTTTAAAGCGTTTTGATTAGTAGCATTTTGAACATCGTTGATAGACCCTCCAGATCTTAGATCAACAGCTATGCAATTGAACCCCATTTCATTAAAACGTGGCGCCACTTCCAAATACTCACCCCTACTCCATCCAGCCTGGTGAAATAGAATGATCAGCGGAGCTGTTTTTTCGTGAGCGATATATAAATCTGCAGTGATATCTACACCATCTGCAGATTTAAAATGTATAGATTCTTGAGGATGTCCAATCACTTGATGGTAGTTAAGTACCAACTGTAAACAAACTATCAAGGATAGACAGAGTTTTATCATAAGTAAGTCTTGGTTAGGTTATTTTAAAAGGTTGATAAGGCTATATATATTAAAGGTTAATCTATTTTATTTATTTCATTTCTTAAGTTGTGATATCCAGATAGTTCTACATCTGTACTTCCAATGAACATTTTAGCTTCAATTTTTAGAGGCACCTTGTTTTTATCATTAGAAAGCCACACCAGGATAGAATCCTCTCCGTCAAACAGTTTATTATCAGGCATGATGGGAGCTAATTTTATAGCTTTGAATTTACCAGCCTTGGTTTTTATCTTCTCGGTGTCCTTATATCTTACATCTAACTCATAAAAGGTATCCTCAAAGAATCCTTTTACGGTGAATACCTCGTTCTTCTTCATGTTAGAAAAGTCCATGGTGCGCATGTAAAGAAAGCCGGCGAGCATGTCTCTGATATCTTCTGGAGCGTAGAAATAATTGGGCTCCTTATATTCACCAGTTTTCTTGTCCATCACCTTGGTTTCGATTTGATTGGAGCGGTGATCGAAGCGAGTTACTTCATTTTTACGATAGTTCCCTTCTTTAATATTACGGTAGGAAATGTGTGGAACTAAAGCGGCAGAATCTACATAGGCACCCCAGTGATCGTCTACTTTGGCTACCCAGTCTACCATTCCGGTAGTTTTACCGTACACATCGATCTTATAGCAATCTCTGTGGTTTACACGGTAAAAGTTATCTTGAATAACCATTTCTGCCTCACCTATCGAAAATATACCGAAACTGACCTTGTATTCTAATTTTTCCCCTTTAAAGAAACTATCATTAGCTACATCGGTATACACCTCTTCATCTCCAACAGTAAAAGCAGAAAGGGCTATACATGTGATTAAAAGTGGTATTAATTTTTTCATGGCTACTTATATTCGTTTTATACCACATTAACGAACAAAGTAAGTGCCAGAATCTAAACGACTACGTTATTTTCTCTTAAAGCGTCATTTAAGGACGTTTTCTTATCTGTGCTTTCTTTTCTTTTTCCTATGATTAAAGCGCAAGGCACCTGATATTCACCAGCAGGGAATTTCTTTGTGTATGAACCAGGAATAACCACAGATCTTTCAGGTACATAACCTTTCATTTCTACTGGCTCATCTCCTGTAACATCTATAATTTTAGAGCTACCTGTAAGTACTACATTAGCTCCAAGTACAGCTTCTTTACCCACTCTTACACCTTCCACCACTATACATCTGGATCCGATGAAAGCGTTATCTTCAATAATAACCGGGGCAGCCTGCACAGGCTCTAATACACCACCAATACCAACACCTCCACTAAGGTGAACGTTCTTACCAATCTGAGCACAACTACCAACGGTAGCCCAGGTATCCACCATGGTACCCTCGTCCACATAGGCTCCAATGTTTACATAAGAAGGCATCATAACTACTCCTCTACTTAGGAAAGAACCATACCTTGCAATGGCGTGAGGTACTACCCTAACACCCATCTTTTCATAGTTATTTTTTAGCTTAATTTTGTCGTGAAATTCGAATGGACCTACCTCAATAGTCTGCATTTTCATGAGCGGAAAATAAAGGATAACAGCCTTCTTAATCCAGTCATTTACTACCCATTCTGAGCCATTGAATTCGGCCACTCTTTTTGACCCTTCATCCAACTCTCCCACTATCGTTTTTACTGCTATTTGTACGTCCTTCTCAGTTAATAATGACCTGTCTTCCCAGGCGTTTTCTACAATTTCTTTTAATTCCATCAACAATTATTAATTATTCTATTATCATTACCTGTAATGAAACAACACAAACTCGTTTTAGCATCTGTACTAAAGCCTGTAAATGAAACTCGTATGTACGAGAAGTTTGGCCTTTCATTAGACCAAACAAGTAAATATGAAATTAATATCATAGGGTTTTATTCAAAAAATCTTCCCTCCAATAATAATATCACTTTTCATCCTATTTTTCACTTTCCTAGAATCAGTGTTAAGCGTATATTCAAATCATATTTATACTTAAAAAAACTATATCAAATAAAGCCGGAAATTATAATCATTTCCACCCATGAACTCCTATTACCTACTACTATTTTCAAGATTCTTTTTGGCTGCAAAGTGGTCTATGATATTCAAGAAAATCACTTCAGAAACATCCTTTACACCAAGCATTTTCCAAAGCTAATTCGGCCTCTTTTGGCTGGCTATGTAAGAGCCAAAGAGTACCTCACCAGTCCGCTGGTAGACCATTACTTTTTGGCTGAAAAAGAGTATGAAAATGAGCTACATTTTGGGCGCCAAAAAAGAACAGTTTTAGAGAATAAATACCTTCCAATTTCGGCTAATAAAACCACTCATTTTTCACACGAAAATCCGAGTGAAAATCTATCCAAAACGGAAGACGTTTCTCCCACTAAAATGGGTCCAAAAAACCGTGATGAAATTCAGCTAATTTTTAGCGGAACATTGGCTGAAAGCACAGGTGTTTTTGATGCCATAGAACTGGCAAAATCTCTGCACAATATCGAGCCGAAAGTTCAGCTTGAAATCATAGGATATTCACCTGTGCCAGACATAGTGAAGAGACTAAAATCAGCAGCACAAAACCACCCATTTACCACCCTGATCGGAGGTGATGAACTAGTACCTCATCATGTTATTTTAGATCACATCTCCAAGGCCGATTTCGGCATCGTATTTTACCCTGCCAATAAGAGTACAGTGAACAGCATTCCTACCAAAATTTATGAGTACCTGGGGTGTACCTTACCGATACTTTTACAGCCTCATCCGAAGTGGGTAGAACTGTGCGAAAGATACAGCGCCCACCTTGTATTCACCCCAAACAAAACATCTCCTAATGACCTCATGAAAGCCATGAAATCCTCATCCTTTTACGTGACCACTCCAGGGGATGAAATCCTATGGAAAAGTGAAGAAAATAAGCTTATAAAAATGATTGATTCAATAATTCATAAATAGCTATTATTCAGGCATTTAATAAATATTAAGTTAAGCTTTAAATCAATATCAATTTAGGCTGCAAAAACGGCCAAAAATCACCATAATTCTCCACATCCTTAATACTATGATTCCGCTATAGTCACTTTACTCAAATTTCAAATTTTTAGGCTAACCTAAAAATTCAGAGAAACAAGATTAGGATGCACCTAAAGGCAGGTTAGCATTAATGTTTAATTTATACTTAAAAAATTTTTTAGATAAATCTAAATTTCTATATTTGTTAGAAATAAGAGCAAAAAATGTTAAGCTTCACAGAAGAGAATTATTTAAAAACTATCTACCATATTTTTGAAGAAACCAGCGCTCCGGTTTCAACAAATTCCATTGCCGAAGCCATGAATACTAAGGCTGCTTCGGTCACGGATATGATCAAGAAATTATCAGCAAAAGGAGTCATCTCCTACCAGAAATATAAGGGCGTAAAAATTTCTGAAACGGGTGAAAAAGAAGCGCTCCAAGTCATCAGAAAACACCGACTTTGGGAAACCTTTTTAGTGGAGAAATTGAAGTTCAATTGGGACGAAGTTCATGACGTTGCGGAGCAACTGGAACACATCAAATCTCCTCTCCTAATTAAGCGTCTCGATGAGTTTCTCGGACACCCAAAATACGACCCACATGGCGACCCAATTCCTGATGAAAATGGTGAGTTTAAAGCCAAGCCTCAGACACCACTTTCGCAGTGCGAAAATGGGCAGGAAGGAATAGTAATTTCAGTGAAAGATGCGAGCTCAACTTTCCTTCAATATGTAGGTAAAATTGGCGTATATATTGGAGCAAAAATCAGGGTCATGGAGAAGGTAGAATTCGATGGATCTTTAGAGATTTTGATCGACAACAAAAGGACCATTTTTATATCAAAAGAAGTATCAGAAAATATTTGGATTGCAGAGTAAATTATGATCTCAGATAAGCACGATTTAATGAAGTCATTAGGAGACGCAAATGCCTCCATAAATGCCACTAACAAAAAAGGGTTTTGGAAGAAACTTTTTGCCTTCATGGGCCCCGCCTACCTGGTGAGTGTTGGGTACATGGATCCGGGCAACTGGGCCACTGATATTGCAGGTGGAAGTGAGTTCGGATACACCTTAATTTGGGTATTGCTAATGTCCAATTTAATGGCAGTATTATTACAAAGCCTTTCAGCCCGATTAGGCCTTGTAAGGAAGATGGATTTGGCCCAGGCGTCACGAGCGACCTACCCTAAGTTCGTCAATTTTTGCCTGTACATTTTGGCCGAGATTGCCATTGCCGCCACCGACCTGGCCGAGGTTTTAGGGATGGCCATTGGCCTCCAACTTCTCTTCGACTTACCCCTACTTTGGGGCGTCGGTCTGACCGTTGGAGACACCCTTCTTTTCCTGATACTTCAGAACTATGGCATGAGAAAAATGGAGGCCTTCATTGTGAGTTTAGTGGCCATCATCGGAGGAGCATTTTTCATTGAGATGCTCTTCGCCAAACCGGACATGGGAGAGCTTGCTCAAGGCTTCATTCCGACCATCCCAAATCACAGTGCTTTGTACATCGCGATCGGCATCATTGGAGCCACCGTAATGCCTCACAATCTCTACCTTCATTCATCCCTGGTTCAGACCCGAAAGATCAGTCCAACATCCAAGGGTATGTGGGCTGCCATAAAGTTTAATGTCATCGATTCTGCCGTCGCTTTGAACATGGCATTTTTTGTGAACGCCGCCATCCTGGTTTTGGCCGCCGCCACCTTTTACCGCAACGGCATGTATGACATTGCTGAGATTCAAGATGCTCACAAGCTGCTCGCCCCCATGCTTGGGTCCAAGTGGGCGTCTATACTTTTTGCTGTGGCTTTGATTGCTGCAGGGCAAAGCTCAACCATTACCGGAACACTCGCGGGACAAATTGTAATGGAAGGCTACTTACACCTTCGTATACAACCATGGCTAAGAAGGCTTTTAACACGCCTTATAGCGATTATCCCAGCGCTACTGGTAATATCTATCTACGGAGAAAAAGAAACCGGGAAAATGCTTATTTTCAGCCAGGTTGTTTTAAGCCTTCAATTAGGCTTCGCCGTAATCCCACTAATTCACTTTGTCTCTGATAAGAAGAAGATGGGTCAGTTTGCCATAAAGCTGTGGATGCAAGTTGCAGCATGGATCATTGCAGCGATAGTAGTAGTGCTAAATGGCAAGTTGGTAATTGATGAAATCCAAGGCTGGATGGCTGAAGCAGGCAGTAACTCCTACCTCATCTGGATTACCATAGTACCATTGGCAATTGCAGTGCTATTACTGCTCTTGTACATTACTTTTAAACCTATTTTAAAGGAACACCCTATTCACATCACCAAAACTCCTCACGGCACCTACACGCCTTTGGATTTTCATGAAGAGAAAGAATACAAACGAATTGCCATTGCTGTTGATTTCTCAAAAATTGATAACAAAACTATCAACAGCGCCTTGGCGCAGGGAGGCACTAATGCAGAGTACTCATTAATCCATATTGTAGAATCAGCCGGAGCTATTGTAATGGGAAGTGACATCGACGACCTGGAATCTACTGAAGATGCTTTATACCTGCACAAGTACAGAGACCAACTTACAGCCGCTGGCTACAAAGTATCAGAGTATTTGGGATACGGGAATCCAAAAAGAACCATCCCTAAGTTGGTTAAAGAATTTGATGCAGACCTTCTGGTGATGGGATCACACGGCCACGGATGGCTTAAGGATATTATATTCGGAACCACCGTAAGTGGCGTGAGACACAGACTCAATATTCCACTTTTTATAGTTAGAGGAGAAGAGTAGGCCCTAGCCTACTCTTCTTTTTTTTTATATTATTCAACTACTACATGTCTGCTTTCTGATTTTCCAGAAGCATTGATCAAACTAATAGTATAAAGACCAGGAGTTAAGCTATTCACAGGTATTTGAACCGCCTCATTCACTGTAGCCTGATATCTAACCGCTCCTTTCACATCAAACATTTTCAATTGATAATCAGAGCCATTCCCCTTGAATAAGACTTTCAGATATTCTTTGGCTGGCACAGGGAATAACTGAAGCGCATCCACCTCCAAGGTATTGAGAATGTTCGACTTAATCAGATTATTGGATTCGCCTTGAGCAACCTTTGCACCGCTCACAGCCTCTTCAATTTCACAATCAAGATCGGCTTCAATGACTATTTGGAAGTATGGTCCTCTCACTGAAAAATCAGCTGTGTAGGTAAATAGATGAGATGGAACTTCCGTTACAAATTCCAAATTTTCAGGACTAAAACCACTATAAATCAAAAAGCTATTATACTCTACCCCCTCATACTTATCCCAAATCAAATTTGTTTCTCCTCTATTTGAAAGATTAGCTGTAAGATGTAAAGTTTTATGCGCCGGTGAAAACTCCTGAGCATCACACTCCCCTGCAGGCCTTATTTTATACTTATAACTTCTTACTTCAGTATCAGAATTAATATCCTGAAAATAATTTAGCCCAACAGTAGATGTACCTATTAACTCAAAGTCACCATTAGATGTAGTCTCCTTAAATACATCCACTATGCCTTCATAATCATCCGACCATAGAATGATATTATTCTCATTTGCTTGTGACACGTAGCAAATTGGCAACGGTTGAAAATCCTCAAAATCTATATTTACAACTGCCTCACACCCCGCTGCATTTTTCACAAAAACCTGAGATTGACCAGCGTAAGGAATAGTCACCCTAGATTGGGGACCATACTCTACTATTTCCATTCTACCCTGATTAGAATTGGAGCCGACACTATGAGCAGCCCAGGCGACACCATTTTTATTAGCTGATAGAGGAGTGTGTTCAAAATAAGAAAAAGAGTCATCATTGTTATAGAAATTTTCTTCACCAAACACATCAAACTTCATAAAATATTGACCACCAGGATTATATTGATTTCCCGTGCTATCAACGCCTGTAAGGAAGAAATTACCATTTACATCCACAGCGAGACCAGTTACTTTAGCCAGATCATGTTGACTTGGATCATCATACCTCACTATGGCTCGTGGCAGACTTAACTCCCCATCATTAGCATCAAAAGATAAGAAGGCGTTAACATAAGAATCCCCAAAAGAATGTCCTTCATATTCAAAAAACTTCTCTCTAATTTCTAAGGCAAGCCCCACTGCACCCACAGGTCCGGCCGCAAGCCCTGACACATAGAGCTCATCACTCGCAGAACCCTCTCTTCTAGACCACTTTCGATATCCATCTGAATCAAGAGAAATTAAAGCTAAGCCAAAATTTTGCTCCACTAAATCCGAACCTACACTCAGGTAAGTACCGCTAGCAGCAGCCATAAAAACATCACCGGTAGCACTGACATCAAACTGAATTAGATTACTTTTCGGATCAACAAGTGACGCGAAACCATATGGCGTATAACTATATGACTTACTCCATTGAGGAAATCCTGTCTCATCATACTTATAAATTTTTTTATTAGTAGCTAAGTAAACATTGCCATAAAAATCCGTTGACACCCCAACCACAAAATCATCCTGAGGAAAAATTCTATGCCATAAATAATCTCCATCAGCAGATAACTTTATTACAGCCACCCCATCAATATAAAATTCAGTATCTCCTATAGTCTGCCAACTGAAGCCCCCAGTCCCAACAGCCCAATAAACATTATCAGCATCGTCAACCTCAACTTTAGCATTTTCATCGTTTATAGTAACACCTTGATACCATTCTATCTCATTTGCTCTACTTAACTTAACCAAGTAAGACTCCAGATCAGGGTTCAATTCCTCTGTACCGAAATTATGAGAACCAGTGAAAGCCGTATACAATGATCCTTTCTCTGTTAATACAATATCCGAACAACTAACATTGCCCTCCCCTTGAACACGATCTTTTTTAACCCGCGAAGATAAATTAGTATAATTTTGTCCATCCAGACTGTAAGCATAATACCCAGGATCAGGTTCTGGCCATCCAATTTCATTATCACCAGCACCGGTGTTACCATAGAAATTTAGAGTTAAACTTTCTGAGCATATAGATTCAACCTCAACTTCAGCCTCTAACTGCTCCGCATCATAAATAGCCACAGAAGCCTGGGTTTGATTACCCTCATCATCACTAGCTATAATAGTATATACACCCGGGCTTAGGTTAGTCAGAGTATTTGAAGTAGATCCTGTACTCCAAAGAATATCAAATTCATAATTACCATTACCAGTAGTCCATACATATATATTTCCATCATTAGCACCATGACAGCTGACATGATTTACAATAAAAGAAATCCTGATGTAAGAATTGAGATAAGGCCCTTCGATAATCTCGGGACTTTTAATTGGGAAGTTGCTTGACACGTTCTCAAGCTCAGAAAGAGCGAAAACATTTAATGGCACTACACTTAAAAATGTGGCAAAGACGAGGCATACCGCAAAGTATGCAGTTTTAATTAAAGCACTCATAACAAAGATAGTTTAGTTGGTTATTAAAATTTTTACATAGACTTAGTTTAATTTTATAGTTATATTATATATAATTTAATTATTATTTTTTAATTAATAAAAAAAAATAGTTATAAAATTTACTTTTATAGCTATATTAAATTAAGATTTTTTGTTAATGCTACTCAACCACCACGTGCCTGCTTTCTGCTTTTCCAGAAGCATTAATCAGACTAATAGTATAAAGACCAGGAGTTAAGCTATTCACAGGTATTTGAACCGCCTCATTCACTGTAGCCTGATATCTAACCGCCCCTTTCACATCAAACATTTTCAATTGATAATCAGAGCCATCTTCCTTGAACACTACATTCACATATTCTTTTGCTGGCACAGGGAATAGATGAAGTGCATCCACCTCTAAGGTGTTGATGATATTAGATTTGATAAGACCAGATTCACCTTGAGCAACCTTTGCACCACTGGCAGACCCTTCAATTTCACAATCAAGATCAGCTTCAATGGCTATTTGGAAGTATGGTCCTCTCACTGAATAATCGGCTGTGTATGTAAATAAATTGGCTGGTATCTCAGTTACAAACTCCATGTTTTGCGGACTGTATCCACTGTAAATCAGGAAGCTCTTATATTCCAAACCTTCATATTTCTCCCAAACCAGGTTAGTCTCCCCTCTGCTGGAAAGGTTAGCTGTGAGATGAAGGGTTTTGTGAGCACCGGAAAAATCCTGAGCCTCACACTCATCAGATGGTTTTATCTTGTATCTATAACTTCTGATGTTAGCATTAGAGTTAACATCTTGCCAGTAGTTAAGCCCAGCTGAAGAAGTAGCTACATATTCGAACTCACCATAAGCGGTAGTTTCTTTATAAACATCAACCGTTCCCTCCACATCATCTGACCAGTGAATTACATTATTACTGTTAGCCTGTGATATGTAGCATATTGGTAGGGGCTTGTACTCATTCTGCTTAATTTCTACGGAAATTGTACAGTTCGCCACATTCTTTACAAAAATTTGTGATTGACCATCGTAAGGTATTGTTGCTTGAGATTGAGGACCATATTGCATGATTTGCATTTTCCTGGCTGCCACAGCCTCCATATCACTGAAGGTAGCCCAAGCTACATCATTTCTGTTTGTAGCCAAAGGAGTGGGCATATAAAGAAATTTGAATTCCCTTTCCTCAGACACCACCATGCTTCCCCCTACATCATAGCCATATAAGTATATTCCCCCATCTCCAGTATCTTCACCTGGGGCGTTTTCACCTGCTACATATAAATTACCATTTATATCTAAAGCTAATCCTGTAATCTGTGAGAATCCATGATAATCGGGATTACTATAAATTGACATTACGTAATTATCGGCAGCCTGACCGTTAATGGCATCTATTTTCAATACAGCAGTACCGAAATTACCGCCCAGTGAAAAGTAATCGTATGCAAAGGAATCATCACGAATATCCAAAGCAACGGCTAGCTGATTACGTGGACCTGCCTTCAATCCTGAAACGTATGTCATTCCATCACTCTTACTAGCCGTCTCCGCCCAACGCAAATCACCATCCGTAGTTAAAGATGCCACAGCCATTCCAAAATCTGAAGCCACGGTATCCGAATCAATAGTAAGATAATCTCCTGTAGCTACGGCCAAATAAACCTCACCCATTGGATTCGCATCAAATTGCACAACATCTCCCTCAAATGATACATACTCAGAATAACCATACTCTTTCACCCACTGAGACACACCAGTCTTACTATATTTGTAAACCGAAGATTCTGTAGCAAGATAAACATTCCCCATATAGTCAGTAGAAAGACCGATAAGGAAGTTAGCATCCGACCATGACCTATGCCAAATATATTCACCATCAGGAGATAATTTAACTAAAGTAACCCCTTCTACAGCTATCTCCTCACCGCCGATAGTTTCCCAGCTAAATGCCAAAGAACCAAATGCCCAATAAATGTTACCTTCTTCATCCTTAGATAATTCAGCATTTTCAATATACTTAGTCAAACCCTGACTCCATTCAATCTCATTACTCTTATTAGCTTTTACCAAATAAGAATTATAGGATGGATCCAACTCCACAGTACCAAAGAAATGGGTATACGAAAAAGAAGTATAAAGAGACCCTTCTTCCGTCAATAACATATCCGTGTAGAAGACCTCATCTTCACCTCGAATCCTTTCTTTTTCATCTTGAAGCGCAAGATTTGTATAGTTTTCACCATCATAACTGTAAGAATATTGACCTCTACTTCCCATCAACCAATCGCCCTCACCAGAGTTTCCATTAATATCCAATGTTATATCATCAGAACACACTGATTCAAGGTCAACTTCCGCCTCTTGCTCAGAAGCTCCATAAACAACTACCGACCCCCTAGTTTGATTACCTGCAGAATCATAGGCAGTTACAGTATACATTCCAGGACTTAAATTACTAATAGTACTAGTTGTGGCCCCTGTATTCCAAATAACAGGGAATTCATAGCTACCATTACCCAGAGTCCAAACGAAAACTTCACCATCATTGGCTCCAGGGCAGCTCTCATGGCTAACGTGAAATAAAAGCCGGATATAAGAATTAACATATGAGTCATCATCACCTGGTGACGGCGGATTATCATATTCAAGACATTCATCACTACCAGACAAGGTAATGGCATTTGCAGAGGCCACACTTAGAAAAGTAGCCATAACGAGGCATGCAGCAAAGCATGCAGTTTTAATTAAAGCACTCATACAACAGTTGTTTTTAGTTGGTTAGTATTAGAATTGTTACATATATTATATTTGATAATTCAATTTTAAATAAAATATAATTTAAATACAATTTTATATACATTAATAAATTATTACTATAAAATTTATATTTAAATTATATTTTCGAAACTATTCGATCACAATATTGTTTTGCATTCTTTCTCCCGAATTATTGGTCAGCAAAACAGTGTATAATCCTTTAGACAGGCTATTTAGATATATTTGGGAGGTTTCTCTGACTACAGCCTGATACCTTACGGCGCCCTTCATATCTATGACGCGCAGCTGATACTCAGATCCATTTGAATTGAAACCTACATTTAACACCCCACGGGATGGATTAGGATATAGGGTGAGATGATCCTTGGTATATATGTTTTTAATATTAGATTTGATCTTGTTAGTGTTTTCCGCAGCCGTTCTGCCATTTACAGCATTGGTCTCCTCAATATCACAACTTGCAACTCCAGCTACTTCTACCTGATAAAATTGCGATGTCGACTCTGGCTGGTAATCAGTATAGGTATTCATACCGGCCGGAATTTCAGCCATAAGCACCATATCAAAACTTGACGAGCCTCGATAAATCTGAAAACTTTCATAAGAAGTGCCTTCATATTTATCCCAAAGCAGGTTGACCTGACCTGCATTTCCTCTATTTATGGTTAGATGCAATGTTTTATGAGGTTCTGAAAAAGCATCTTCACTATCTGAACAAACTTCAGCAGACTTAATTTTATAACGATAACTTCTTTCTGATGGATCTACAGAACCGTCAACAAAGCTACTTCGACCCGATTCAGAGGTTCCTATATATTCAAATTCATCTAATCGACTAGTTTCTCTGTACACATCCATAGCTGATGCTTCATCTGCAGACCAGTTGATATTAATACCATTATCTTCCACAGACATATAACATATTGATGTTGGCGTAAACTCATCATCTAGTGGCTGCACCTGCATAGAGCAACTATTAGCATCCATCACGTATAGTGGCTGATCTAGCATAGCCGCAGGCAGATGTGTTTGATTTTCTGCTCCGTATTTATAGATATCAACTATTTGATCAGCACTGTAATAATCATATTGCGCCCAATAAACATTGCCACCTTCATAATCCAAAGCTCCATAATCAGAATAAGTCCACTCATCACTGGCCATTAGGTCTATAACCCGGCCTGACTTATTCAACGTGATCACAAATTGCTCAGGGCGATCAGAATAGAAACCATCGTTTCCTGTTCTCCATGGACTATGTCCATTTATATAAATATTGCCTTCCTCATCTACATCAATGCCTTCAGCCCAAACATATAGAAAGGGATATGGTTGAGTATACTGAACAAACGCATTAGACCAAATAGGCTCACCAGAATCAGGATTTAATGATAGTGCTGCTAAGGTATTTTTAGTAAAGTTGAGGTTTTCATATTTGGAATAATATGATAAGCTAGAAAATCCAAATATTAACTCTCCATTGGTGTTCATCTTAATTACCTGAGGAATATCATAATTGGTTCCGCCACCCCTCTTAGCCCAGCTTACACCACTTTCGGTAATTTTAGCTACATAAAAATCATAGTTACCAGCACTCTTCAACTTAGTGCCTTCAAAATCTATTTCTGTAGTAAATGAGCCTATCACATAAGCCTCATTATTATGAGCCTCTACACCATGAATATTGTGATAATCAATAACTCTATAGGAATTTCTCCACGTCTCATTTCCATCTTTATCATTAGCAATCACCTTTAAAGTATTAGGAGCCTTGCCAGCTATAAAAATGTTATCAAATTCATCTAAATCCACAAAAGAAGATGTCACATCATAGGATTTAGACCAAAGATGCTCTCCCCCTGAACTTATTTTTGACAGATTAGTGCTGTTTGCCAGATAATTAATAGTCTGACCATTAGCATTTAAACTACCACCATCGTTTCCGGAATTAAATGAAAAAATAATATCACCATTACTATCCAGGTTAATGCGAGGTTCCGCTGAAGGGAAGTAAACATTAGATTTAGTAACGGTCTTCCATAGCACCCTATTATTATCATCTAATTTTACGAGGATTAAATTTTCTTCGCCTGACTTACCTAAAACTGTTTTCCCATCAAGTATACTTTCTCCGCTTACATAAGCTAACACATACATGTAGCCAGCTTTATCCACTTTGAAATCTAAGATATATAACACTCCATATCCTTGTGAAGCTGTGGCATCAAACCTGGCTCTTAATCTCTTCACATCTGCAGCTAACTGCACCTCTCCTGCATCCTCAAACTGATATGAATAAGGACCATTTCCTCCACTAATATTCAACTGAACTGTATCTGAACACAAAGAGCCGCTCAATTGTCCCATCAGCGGGGCGTTACCCTCAACTCTAGCTTTCCTGGACACAATATTACCACGAGCATCCTCAACGGTAAGTTCATATATACCTGGCGACAAAGCGCTTAAATCTTCAGATGTAGCTCCGGTGCTCCAGCGATATCTCAAAGGAGCCACTCCTCCACTAACCGTAGCATCGATAGCACCATCCATAACATTAGCACAAGAAACTCCATTTACATTAAAGGAAATACCGCCACCAACACTAATTGCCTCAGCACCTGAAACATAGTCAACGGCCTCTTTGTCAGTAACTATAGCTGACAAATTATACTGCCCTTCATTAAGAGTAACATGAAATTCAAATGGCATCTGCTCGTCCACCCAGGTTTCGCCTGTTAGACTGTTACGGATTTCTATTTTATCTGCTACGGGCAAATCAGTTCTTTCAATCTCTGCCACAAGTGATAGACCTGCACCGGTACCATCATGAGCATTATCATTTTTCTTATCTCCAAACCATTGGAAACGCTCTTTCTTACCAACAAAACTGATATCTTTTACACCGAGATTGAATACCCCAGCCTGTGCACTAAAGGGGAAAGAAATGAATTCTAGTTTTTTGAAATTAACACGGGCGTCATCAAAGTCAGCCAAGGGGATAGTCATTTTAATCCAGCCATCTGCCAAGGCCTCTGCTGTAGCCACATAGGGAGCTACGGACATACCTATAGCAGCAGGATCATTATTTGGCCTAAATTCTATCTTAGACCAGTTGATGTCACCTCTAAAGTCTTTAACAATAACCTCAACGTATTCATAATCGACATTTCGGCGATTACCGTATACGCTGTTCTCATCATATCCTAACCGTACTTTTTTAACATTTCGGTCAGAAGATAATACCCTCATAAATTTAAATTCACTAAATCCACTAAGTTCCACGCCCAAAGTATATTGAGCAGGAGCCTGAAACGGATTTCCTTCTGCGTTCAACTGAACGCTAGTTCCAACGGTAGTATCTGATGGATTAAGATTGACAAGATCTGAATACATCGATTTTTCGGATGGGATTTTTTCTTTAGCGATTATTGCACTTCCAAGACAAAAGAAAATGCATACCTGTAACGATAAATTAGTAATTAAAGCTTTCATATAATAGACGTTTAGTATTGATTAATTTTTAGTATGATTCAACAAGACATGGCATAGCACTGCCCATTTCAGGTACTAAATAGCTTCTGACCAACAAGTTAAAGAACGTATAACCGCCAGGGCGGCAGTTATGTTACATAAAGATAGGAAAGATTTTATGTTATTTGGGGATGACCAATGAAATATTTATAAATATTTAAATATTTTACTTCATCATTCCTCTGCTACAATACTTACATCTGCACGTCTATTTTCTTCGGGGTCGGCACCATCTTCACTTTTCACCGCTCCATATCCCTGAGCTATGATCCGCTCCTCTGGTATGCCATGCGCTACAAAATAATCAAGAACAATGAGTGCTCTCTTTTGCGATAGCTGTAGGTTATATCTCGGATTACCGTCAGCACTGGCGAATCCTGAAATATTAATATTTAATACTTTATACTTATTAAGAAGGGAAATTATACTGTCAAGCTCATCTCTATGCACCTCATCAATGGCACTTTGAGAGGCATTGAAATAGATGCGATGCGCATGATCCATTAGCTGGAGTTCATGCTCTTCAAAACGAACATCTGCAGGCAGACCAGGAATGTCTGGCTGTTGATCCTGCGAATTACTATTTTCAGCTTCAGCTCTTTCTTTTTCTTTCTTAGCTTGAGCAATTAGCTCAGAACCAGACATTTTCTTTCCAGAGCCATAATATTTCACACGGAAAATATCTGTGAAGCCTAATCCTCCCTCACGCACTGAAGAGTAGTAGCCTACTCTACCATCTTTTGAGGCTCTGAAAAAGATTTCATCATCCGGAGTATTTACGGGATATCCTAAGTTCTCAGGTTCAGACCATTCGCCGGATAAACTATCATATACAGATTTGAAGATATCGTATCCACCATAACCCTTATGACCAGCACTACTGAAATACAATGTTTTACCGTCATATGATAAGAATGGACTATCTTCATCAAACTCGGTATTAATCATAGGTCCAAGGCTTTTTGATTTATACCAACGCCCCTTATCATCTTTCACACACATGTAAATGTCAATCCCTCCGGCACCACCAGGTCTATTACTGGTATAGAATACCAAATCAGGAGTAGAGGTTTCGGTGATGGAATTTTCTGAATACACTGAAGAATTGATTTTATCTGTAAGAAACTCAGGCTCAGTCCATTCTCCATCTACAAAATCGCTATAATAAATATCTCCCCTGCCTTCATCTTTATATAGATATAACCTGCTACCATCTGCTGACAGGGCGATATTGGCATCATGATATTCAGTATTTATAGGCTCACCTATGTTTTCTGCTTCACTCCATTTTCCACCCACTTTTCTGGATATGAAGATGTCTTCAAAATAAAAATTATCCTTATCAACATCCGGACTGGTATTACCCTCTTGTCTGCGAGAGGTGAAAATCATTACTGTTTCGTCCTGATTCAAAACTGGCGCATAATCGGGCCAAACAGAGTTAATACCGGGCTCTAATATTTCCACAGAGTATCGGGCAGGCTGATTTATAATCTCTTTTCCATTATTACACTCTACAACTCTTCTACGAACATCTTCTGGCAGCACTCTATCCTTGCCACGGTAATGCATATCATGAGTAACTTTATATTCATATTTTTTATAATACTCCAGCGCCTGATCGAAGTCCAAACCGTAATGGTAAGCACGACCAATTTGGTACCAAATATCAAATCTATATGAAGGTTTTTGCTCCTGAATGCGTAATAAGTACTTGAGGGCCTGATCTTTATTAATGGTTTCAAGGTATAACTTACCAGCCATCCAGTTGGCAGTAATATTATTAGGATCTAGCTCTGCTGCCTTTATAAATAACTCTTTAGCTATTTCTATGGCCTCTTTTTGCTGAGAATATATTTGTGTAGCCTGCTGAAGATACTCTTCGGCCAGGGCTACCGAATCTTCCTGAGCTTTACTAAATGTTACAAAAGCCAACCAGCAGACAAAGAATAAAGAAAATGGTTTCACTAAATATGGAGTCAAAAAAATGATCGAAACTCTTACAAAAAACTAAAGACCGTTCAATATAATAGCTTAATACGTGAAGTTCAAGAGCATAGCTATTATTCGTTATCTCTCTGACTTAAAAGTGCATGTATATTTTAATGTGCTTACATTTGCATATCAATAAAATAAGGAACGTTTTGAGTCAACACATAGGATCCACTGAAGATACAATAGTAGCTCTTTCTACAGCACCAGGCGTAGGTGCCATAGCGGTTATAAGACTTTCTGGCGATGATGCCATTAAAATATGTAACAGTGTATTTAAAGGGAAAGACCTGGAGAAGCAGCCTACCCACACACTACATTTCGGCACTATACGAGATGGAGAAAAAGTGATTGATGAAGTGGTGGTATCTCTATTTGTAGGACCAAAATCATTTACTAAAGAAAATGTCGTAGAGATCAGCTGTCATGGCTCTCCTTTTATTGTAAAGCAAGTAATTAAAGTTCTTCTAGCTGCCGGCTCAAGACTGGCTCTACCTGGGGAATTTACCAAAAGAGCCTTTTTAAATGGCCAGTTTGACCTGGCCCAGGCTGAGGCTGTAGCCGATCTTATCAATTCTGATTCTGCGGCCTCGCATGAAGCCGCTCTTAACCAGATGCGTGGTGGCTTTTCCGAGCAAATTCGCCAGCTAAGGGAGGAGCTTATACATTTTGCCTCTATGATAGAGCTGGAGCTAGACTTTGGCGAGGAAGATGTAGAATTTGCTGACAGAGATGACTTAAAGAACCTGATCAACAACTTGCTGAAAGTAATCAACGCCTTAATAGAGAGCTTTGACCTGGGTAATGTCATTAAAAATGGTGTACCCACCGTAATTGCAGGTAAGCCCAATGCTGGTAAATCTACTTTGCTCAACGCCTTATTAAACGAAGAAAAGGCTATTGTATCTGACATTGCAGGTACCACCAGAGATGTGATAGAAGATGAAATTAACCTGGGCGGCATCACCTTTAGGTTTATTGATACAGCTGGAATTCGTGAAACTGAAGATACGATTGAAAAAATTGGAGTGGAGCGAACGCAGGCTCAAATGAAAAAGGCCTCTCTTATTATATATATGATTGACCTGGCCAATGACAATGTTGTAGACTTCAACCGCGACATCAACAAGCTGGAAAATATGGGTATTCCGTTTATAGTGGTGGGCAACAAAATTGACAAGGCTCAGCCAGAACTAAAATCAGCTGTGGAAGGTGTAAAGGGATCCATACTTATAGCCGCTAACACCAAAGAGAATCTGGACGCTTTGAAAGATAGAATTTTAGAAGAGGTTAATCTTGACAACTTCAAGTCTGGCAACACCCTAGTAACCAACATTCGCCACTATGACAATCTACTTAAAACCAGAAATGCCCTACAAGATGTCCTCAACGGCCTCGGCAACAATATCACTGGCGACTTTTTAGCTATGGATATTAGGCAGTCATTACATTATTTAGGAGAGATCACTGGTGAGATTACTACAGATGATTTGTTGGCGAATATCTTTAGTAAGTTTTGTATTGGCAAATAAAATCATAGCACTGAACTACAAACCACCTCCCCATACTCAACAGAAATATCGCTAAAGCATTTATCTAGCGGAATACCTCTAAACTCAGCCAGCAGTACTCGAATAACTCCTGCGTGAGTGATGATGGCTATTTTGCCAGGGTTTTCAGTTTGCACCTCTTGCCACCACTCAAGTACTCTGTGATGCAGATCTAGCAATGACTCTCCTTGTGGTGGAGATAGGTTGACGAAATCTTTCATCCAGGGATTGAGTTCTGATGGTGGGATGTTGTTCCAGGGCTGGAGTTCCCAGGTGCCAAAATTAACTTCCTTGAGACGGTTATCATACTTCACATGATTTGGTACCACTAATTCCGCCAGCCGCTTGCAGCGAGATAAGGGACTGCTGTATACTGCATCGAACTTTCCCGGAAGTTGGTCTAAAACCTTTTCAGCCTCTGCTGTGAAAGTATCTTCCAGCTCAACATCGCTTTGACCATAGCATATGCCCTTCATGGCCTTTGGCGCGGTATGTCGAATTAAATAAACTTCCATACACCAAGGATACTCATGTAAATAATAACTTCGAAGATTTGCTGGGCTGCCCCTAGACAGTCACCGGTGTAGCCGCCTATCCACTTGTTGTAGTAGCGACGGAGATAGAGAAACACCAGGGTGAGGGCAGCAAAAATGATTAAAAAAGGCCATTGATGAGAGTAAATAATCAAAAACAGCAGTGGTACTACAGAAAATATAGACGCTAACCACAAGTTCTTCATAGACACCTGATTAGCTACGGGTTTGGCCTTTGAAACATCTGTATCCTGCACATAACTGTCGGTAAAGATGAAAACGGAAGCTGAGAAACGACTTAAGGTATGTGCTACAATCCAGGTGATGAATATCCATAGCATGTCTAACTCTTCCGATAAGGATATCAATAAAGCGAACTTTAAAGCAAAGAGGCATATCAATCCTACTACTCCGTAAGCCCCTACCCTGCTATCTTTCATTATCATCAAGATTTTCTCCTTGGTCCAGCCGCCACCAAAACCATCACAAACATCAGCAAAGCCATCTTCATGGAAAGCTCCTGTCATTAATACAGTTACAATTGAGGATATGATGACACCTACCCAGCTATTCAGACAAAAAGTTGTGAGATAATAGGCCGCAAAAGCGCCGAATCCTACCAGCCAACCAATTAGAGGAAAGTACCTGACCGACAGATTGATATACTCTGGTTCGTGACCAACCCATTTCGGACAGGGTATTCTGGTGTAGAACATTAAGGCCGTAAAAAATATGCGTATTTCCCTCTTGATCATTCTGATTTACTTACGCCCGCACTTTCAAAACTTGCCATATCATTAAGCATATCTACCGCCATTTTTATGATTGGGAAAGCGGCCGCACACCCCGTACCTTCGCCCAATCGCAATGAGAGACTTAAAATAGGTTTAGCATCTAAAAATTGGAGCATCTTTTCATGTCCTTGTTCATTAGATCGATGAGAAAAAAGAGCATATTCTTTCACCGCAGGGTTAATTTTATGTGCTATTAAATAAGCGCTGGTAGAAATAAAGCCATCCACCAAAATAACATGCCCAAGTGACGCTGCTTTCAGCATACCACCAGCCATCTGCGCTATTTCAAAACCTCCATAGGCTACCAGGATTTGTAGAGATGTGCTTTCTTCAGATAGCTGATGAAAAGCCACGACCTCTTGCAATGTATTAATCTTTTGATTAAGGAAATCTCCTTCCGCGCCTGTTCCCCTGCCTACACATCCATCAATTGGCAGGTTACAGATATGACTCATGATTAGCGCTGCAGAAGAGCTATTACCTATCCCCATTTCTCCAAAACCGAAAACATTCACGCCAACGTTATGCAGATCATTTACTATTTCTGCACCTTTTACTAATCCCTGTTCTGCAATGTGTAGATCCATGGCATTTCCATAACGATAATCTTTAGTGCCATTTCCTAATTTAGCATGAACTAAGGGTAAGGATCTATCAAAGCTATGATTAACTCCAGCATCAACTATCTGAACATTCATACCTGCAGATCTGGCAAGCACATTAATTGCCGCTCCGCCTTGCAGAAAATTCATCACCATTTGATATGTAACTTCTTGTGGGTAAGGATTTACTACTCCAGATTTCGCAATACCATGATCACCGGCAAAAACTACTACTGTCGGTTTCTTTAACGATGGACTCAAATTCCGTTGTATTCGAGCCACCCTAAATGCAATTTCCTCAATAACACCAAGAGCCCCCACTGGCTTAGTCTTCTGATTAATCTTACTCCAGATAGCCTCGTCTAAATCCTGAGGTACTGGTTCGATAGCCCAATTGCTCTTGTTTATCATGTTACTTAAGTTTTAACGGCAGGCCTGACACCATAAAAACGGCCTCATCTGCCTTATTTGCTATAAATTGATTCATCCAGCCTTGTAACTCGGTGAATTTACGTCCTACCTCTGTTTGCGCATGTATACCCATACCTATTTCATTAGAAATGATAATTAGTGTACAATCTTGCTCAAACAGTTGTTTCAATTCTGCTTTACCACTTTCTAAACAGGCCTCAACATCGTACTTAAGATCTGAATACCAATTAGTTAACCATAGAGTAACACAGTCCACCACCACCACTTTCTCATGAAGATCAATAGCACCAATATGCTTTTCTTCCTCAATATTTTCCCATCGTTCATCACGATCACTTTGGTGCCTCTTTACCCTCTTTTCAAAATCAGCATCCCAATTACGGGAGGTAGCAAGATAAACAGGATTATCTGAAAGGCTTAAAGCCAGATTCTGCGCATAGCTACTCTTGCCAGAGCGCTCTCCACCAGATATATAATAGATCATTTTTAATCAATTCATGATTTATCAATAAATGCTCTGTGGAATGGCTTATTTGAATAAATATGAACATAAGGCCTTGCGCATTATTAAAAGGCGCAACGCTAACGATTGATGTAATTCATATCTGACCTTTCCACCGAAAGTCTTTATACATTATGCGAAGGGCAGGTTTTCTGGCTTACTCCACTACTCTCCGCCTTCCCATTAAATATAACAGTGACTTGTTTGAAAGTAGCCTTTAAGAGCATACAGCTACGGGGATAGCTCCGGACTCACACCGGATTCCCTTTTAATTTCCCATAAAGGAAAACCATTGCATGGCGCAATGATATTGATTTAAACTTTGGAAATGCTATGATTCCAGAATAATTAAAAAGAAAGGTCTAAAGACCTGTTTATCCAGGTGATTGAATAATCCTAGATGGGTGTCAACAATAATTATATTACTTCTATAGTAGCTGCCTTTGCCCTACTACTCATCATAGAATTCAGATATGAACTATTATGATATTTCTCTCGGTAAGCCTGATCAATTTTATCATTCAACTCATCGTCTTTAACAGACTGAAACCGCACATTTTTTTCTAGGCCAGCACCTGTAATCTTACCTGCTTTTTGAGCTAAGGCCGATTGATACCATCTACCGGATACACCACTATACGCTCTTACAAACAACCTATTTTCAACACTCACAGACCAAATCCAGGTGAGAGTACCGTAAGTTTCACCATCTGAGTAATAAGGGGCAATTTTAAAATCATCTTTAGAAGCAACCTCCCTAATCTCTTCTACATTTAAGCCTTGTATATTATTCATTAATAAAAGATTTAAAACTCACAGGCATTCATAAATCATGAATGCCTGTGAGCATATTTATGACCAAAACTGGCATCACATTTCGTTTCCCGGATATTTATATAGCAAATTCTTATTTCCCAGAATCTGTTTAGGATAAACATCACCCTTCCACTGATCCAAGGTAAAATCTTCAATAGAGACTGAGAATGACTCCTCACCATAATGAAGTATCTCCATAGCGGTTTTCACCAAAGCATCAGATAGTTCTTTCTTCTGTTCTTCGGTTTTCCCTTCCAATAATTTTATCTGTAAATGAGGCATTATATTATGACTTATACTGCTCATCAGTCACCTTTTCCATCCAGGTAACTACCTCTCCATCAACTTATTCCTGAATAGCTATGTGACTCATCGCCTTACCAGCTGAGGCTCCATGCCAGTGCTTTTCATTAGGTGGAAACCACACGATATCACCTGGCTTTATCTCTTCAATTGGACCACCTTCTCGCTGTACTAAACCTACTCCTGACTGCACAATTAAAGTTTGCCCGGCAGGGTGCGTATGCCAGGCCGTTCTTGCACCAGGTTCAAAAGTGACCAATGCTCCGGCAGCCTTGGTGGAGTCCTTCTTCGCAAATAAAGGATCTAACCTAACACTACCTGTAAAATACTCTTCGGGTGGTTTTACTGATGGCTGTTCGCCGTTTTTTATAATTTCCATGATGTTTATTCTTTAGTTATAATTTGATTATTTGTCGTTCTTCAGTTTAAGATGCCAAAACTTAATTGGCAAATACCGGGAACTTGCTGGCCTCACCGTAATCTTTGATCTTAATACCGTTGAGCGTATCCATATCTTCATCTGAAATCACAAAGTCTACAGCTGCGTTAGATTTCATATGATCAGGATTAGCTGTTTTTGGTAATGGCAATAAACCAAGCTGTAAATCATACCTAACGCCTAGCTGGGGAACCGAAACATCATACTTTTCAGCTATAGCTTTCACCTCTTCATTCTTCATTAATTCTCCATGACCAATTGGTGAATATGCCTCTACCAAAAGACCATTCTTCTCACAAAAATCGATCAGCTCAGCGGGTCTGTTACCTGCATGCACCAAGGTTTGGTTGACCATAGGCTTTATCTCGCAGCTATCAAGTATGTTTTGAACATCCTCTATTTCGAAGTTGGATAGACCAATGGCTTTTAATTTACCAGCTTTGTACGCCTCCTCTAAAGCTTTCCAAATTGCTTTATTTTCCTCGAAGTAAGGCTTATCACTTTTAAACTACTGCCATGGTTTCGGGCTATGAATGATCATCATATCAATATAATCAATCCCTAAAGTTTTGATCGACTCATCGATGGACTTAACTGCCTCATCATACGATTTAACCTCTGCGGCCAGCTTAGTAGTAACGAAAAGCTCTTCTCTTTTCATCCCACTTTCTCTGATACCCTCACCTACTCCTCGCTCATTTTGGTAAGCCTGTGCAGTATCTATATGTCTATAGCCTAATTTTATGGCAGCCTTTACGGCTTCTGCTACTTTATCATCATCTATTAACCAGGTTCCCAGCCCTAGTTTTGGTATGTTTACTCCATTAGATAAAGTATAGTTTTCTTGTAATGTTGTCATAATTCTATGTTTTAATGATTAAAATGTAGATGCATCGATCACATAACGGTAGCGGGCTTTTTTATCAATCACCTTAGTCCAGGCTCCGTTAATCTCCTCAGCATCAATAATTTCTATTGCCGGACGAATCCCATTTTCCGCACAATAATTTACAACTTCCTGGGTCTCAGGAATACCTCCAATGAGTGATGAATTGAAGTTCACCCTTGCAAATGCCAGCATCAGATTATTAATAGTAATTTCAGACTTCTCTGGCATGCCCACAAAGGTGAATGTACCACCCGGCTTAAGGCACATCACATATGGTGTTACATTAAATTGATAAGGAATCGTGCTGATCATATAATCGAGCTTCTTAGCATATGCATTCATATTTTTAAACTCTTTATCAACTACGATGACCTCTTTCACGCCCCATGATTTAATATCTTCCACCTTATCCGGAGAAGTGGTGAAAGCATAAACTTCAGCACCTTTAGACACTGCAATTTTCACCGCCAGATGTCCCAGACCACCAATACCAGCTATGCCCACTTTGTCTCCAATTTTAAATTGAGCTCTCATTAAAGGTGAATAAGTAGTAATACCCGCACAAAGCAATGGAGCAGCCTCTTCAAAAGTGATATTAGCTGGAATGTGGACAGCAAAATGATCTCTCACCACCAATTTATCTGAATAACCACCCTGAGTGATTCCCGTAGGTTCAGCATCCGTAGGTGCTCCATATGTAAATAGAGTTTCACCTCTTTCGCAGAAATGCTCCTCCCCATGGGTACAGCTTTCGCATTCCATACAACTGTCTACCATGCAGCCTACACCGGCTCTGTCACCCACCTTGAATTTGGTCACGTTTTTACCTACAGCGGCTACCACGCCCACTATCTCATGACCAGGAACCTGAGGATACTGCTGCTCGCCCCAGTGGCCCTTCTCCTGATGAATATCTGAATGACAAATGCTAGCAAATTTTATATCAATAAGTATATCATTATCTCCTACAGGTCTTCTCTCAAACTCCCACGGACTCAATTTACCTGATGCATCCTTCGCTGCATACCCTTTTGTTTTTATGTTTTTACTCATGTTCTTGTTTTGATTTGAATTATTTTGAGCGAACAAGCTCACTGGGCTGACCAGTGAAGCCCCTACTCCCAACACCGCCGTTTGCTGCACAAAAGCCCTTCTTGACGGATGTTTTCTTTTATTAAAATCCTCCATATACTATTTAATTATTTAGCCTGATCGTACACCTCATCAGTTACAGCCTCCATCCAGTTTACCACTCCTTTTTCTATGTTTGGAACCACATACATCTGCTGCAAACCTGTATCATGGCTGGCGCCATGCCAATGCCTGGTATTTGGCGGGCATGTCACTGCATCTCCCTTCTTTATGACCTGAATAGGTTGCCCTTCTATCTGATGATAGCCTACCCCATCTGTGATAATCAGTATTTGCCCGGCAGGGTGCGTATGCCAGTTACTACGTGCGCCGGGCTCGAAATAGACATTTCCCACTATGGTAGTAAGTGTAGAATCATTCACCAGGCCAATGTTATAGGCATTGCCGGTGAAGTTTTTATCCGGGCCTTTTTGCCCTTTAGGAAAAATGAAATTTAACTCTTCACTAGTATCAGCAGTACTGCTTTGAGTAGTAGTTTCTGTGTTTTGATTACAACTTGCTGTTATAATGATGATTGCAATCAAAAAGGGGAGTAATCTATACTTCATAATGTGTTCTTTTAGTGATCAAATTGGTTACACTATATTAAGGAGGTATGGTGCAGAGGGGTTATTATAAGAATCAAACCTATAATTAAGGAAATCAAACTAATGGTGATTTTATGGTGCCAAATGTTTAATTATCCTCGCCGGAACGCCTGCAACAACAACATTATCAGGCACATCTTGAGTTACTACTGCACCTGCCGCCACTACGGAATTTACACCTATAGTAACACCTGGCAATATGGTGGCCGCGGCCCCAATCCAAGCATTTTCTTTCACCGTTACAGCGGCTGGAACCATAGTTTTTCTCTCTAATGGATCAATAGGATGGCCTTCTGAAGTGATATTGACACGAGGCC
This sequence comes from Fulvivirga ligni, assembly GCF_021389935.1. Lineage (NCBI taxonomy): Bacteria > Pseudomonadati > Bacteroidota > Cytophagia > Cytophagales > Fulvivirgaceae > Fulvivirga > Fulvivirga ligni. The sequence goes on along the minus strand of NZ_CP089979.1, from coordinate 2,922,870 downwards.
CTATCATTACATTATCTTCAATAGTAATCCCTCCTATATCCAGGAAGCTGCAAGCGTGGTTTATAAATACATTTTTACCGAGCTTTATATTGATGCCAAGATTGGTATAGAACGGAGTAAATACATTTGTTTTTTCATCCAACTCAGCGCCTATAATTGCCGACAATATTTCTCTTATCTCATCTTTGTCCTCAGCCTGATTTAGCCTGGTAACGAGCTTACGCATTTCAGCCGCAGCCTTACTTATTTGACTATAATCAGGATCATCCATAGCTATAGACTTTCCCTCCCTAAGCATTTTGAAAATCTTCTCTTCCGAGAATGGTAAATTTGAACTACTCATACCTTTATATTTAAGTTCTTAGACAAAGGTAGATCAGCCCCAGCGCTATGGGTTAATAAGAATCAAATCAAAGATTAAGAATTTCAAACCTCAGTGACACGTACTGATTTTGGCGTAAAGCCGGTGTGTTTTTTAAAGAAGTTATTGAAATAGGTCGGATAATCGAAACCTAGAGAGTAGGCGATTTCACTAATATTCCAGTCAGTATGCTGCAGCAAAGCCTTAGCTTCACTAACTATCCTATCGGTGATGTGAGCAGTGGTAGACTTTCCGGTGACCTCCTTTACAGCGCGATTTAGATAGTTCACGTGCACAGAAAGATTATTGGCATAATCCTGTGCAGTCCTTAAGTTAAGTGGCTTTTCTGTGGTTTCAATAGGAAATTGTCGTTCTAGCAATTCCAAAAACACAGAAGTAAGCCGAGATGCTGCATTTTTGTGCTGCTCAAAGTTTTCAGAAGGCTCCATTTTCATAGCCTCATGTAGAATGAGGTGAATGTAATTTCTAATCACATCATCCTTAAATGAATATTCTGAGTTCTGCTCCTCGATCATTTTGATGAATATACCATTAAGAAATTCTCGCTGCGCCTCTGAGATGGTGAGTAAAGGTGTACCTCCTATTTTAAATAAAGGTGACTGCTGAAGGCTTTCTGAGTGTTTAGAAAGTTGCAAAAAGTCTTCAGAAAACAACACTGTATAGCCTACATAAGTGGTAGAAAGCGTTTCCCATGAATAAGGAATATGAGGATTTCCGAAAAACAAGACCGTGCCTTCATGCTCATAACTCTTGTCCGCATAATGGATGATGCTCCTTCCGGTGGTGAGACAGATTTTATAAAAATCCTTTCTGCTATACGTTTTCGTGGCGTTTCCATCTTTTTCAATCTGAAACACATTGAAGCCTTTGAGCTTAAGCTCATTATTAAAATCAGAAACGGATCTTTCAATTTTCTCACTCATACATTAAAGTTAAGAAAATCAAACCAAACATCAGATTAGTTTGATACGATTATTTAGGCAATCCTGGATTCGGAATACAAATCATAAGCCGCTACCAGGGATTCTCTCCCTGTAGATGACTCGTATTTCTCATACTTTTCTATCTCCGATCTATCTTCAACATAAACCGCCATATAATCAGCCTCAAAATCATCCCACACCACTAGAAGGTGAGTATAACTGATTTTGCTCTCACGGCCATTTTCCAGCCAGGTATTAAAGAGTTCTTCATCAAGAGATTTTGGATAATCAGAGCCGTCGAACATATGTGTTTGTTAATTAAATAGTGAGGTGTAAAGGTAGGGGAAACAATAAGTAGTAGTTATAGAATACAAAGAAATTAATCACCTCATCCCCCAGCCCTTCTCCTCAAGGAGAAGGGAGTAAAGAGCCCTCTCCTTTTAGGAGAGGGCTTGGGTGAGGTAATACCCAACGCAATGGTTCGACGCAAATATCCAGACTTGAGACCAGTCGGTAATACCTTAGGGTGAAATACTAATCTAATTCATGGATTTCTCCTGCCGTCGAAATGACTGAGATGAGTGTGTTTAGTTTCACCTCATCCCCGGCCCTTCTCCTCAAGGAGAAGGGTGTAAAGCCCTCTCCTTTTAGGAGAGGGTTTGGGTGAGGTCATTACTCCGCCTTTAAAGAATATTCAGCCTTCTTCAGGCCTTTTCCTGAAACAGTGAGTTTTATATCTCCGGCTTTCCTGGATGACTGTACCAGCACTACCAGTTTGCCATTGAAGGCTTTCATGGTGGGCTGATGGAAGATTTCTAGTGAGGTGGCATCGCCATTACATACTGCTCTGAACGAGCCGGCTCCTGATACTTTGAAATTCAGTTGGTTATCTGCCAGAGGGCATGGGTTGCCGTCTTTGTCTACCACAGTGGCTGCAATAAAGCTAATATCCTGACCATCAGCTGTTAGAGCGGATCGATCTGCTTGTAATTCTATGTGATGTGGGGCACCGGCGGTTTTTATTTCTTTCTCAGCCACGGCTTTTCCAGCATCATCAAAGGCCACCACTTTTACTGTTCCTGGCTCGTATTTTACATTCATCCACCTGAGCCTGTCGCGGTCTTGTTTGGTGGAGTCGTTCTTAGTAACAACACCCTGACTTTTGCCATTGATGAATAATTCAGCGCTGTTATAGTTGGTGTAAACAAATACTGGGGTGATCTCTCCTTCTCTGCCTTTCCAGTTCCAATGAGGAAGAATATGCAAAGTTTCCTCCTCTTTATTCCATCTGCTTCGATATAGGTAATATCTGTCTTTTGGGATGCCCGCCAGATCCACCATACCGAAATAAGAGCTTCTTGACGGCCAGAATTCATCATAAGGAGTAGGTTCTCCCAGATAATCAAAGCCAGTCCATACAAACTCACCTATTACCCAGGGCTTATCATCTTGAAGCACAAAATCATCTTCTGGCAGGTTAGACCAGCTGCAATATTCAAGGTCATAGGAAGAGCATTGTAAGTCATCATACTGCTTTGAAACAGCCTTTTCTACAGGGAATTTGTAAACTCCTCTGCTACTCACGGTAGAGGCAGTTTCGGAGCCGAGGATGAATCCTTGTGGGAATTTATCATAGGCCTCTTCATATAAATGCACGCGGTAATTAAGCCCAGGCACATCGAGCAAAGCCCCAAAACCTGATTCCATCACCGCTTTCACCTGATCCATACCCACGGTAACTGGTCTGGTGGGGTCTTCTCTATGAAATATCTCCTGAAGCCACTTGGCTCGCTTCACCCCTTCATTCCCCCACTGATCAGGCACCTCATTACCAGCGCTCCACATCACTATGCATGGGTGATTTCTGGTAGCTTGTACCAAGTTAACAACGTCTTTTTCTGCCCACTCATCAAAATACAGGTTGTATCCATTCTCCACCTTGGGCTTTTTCCATTCATCAAAGCTTTCTGCCACGAAGAGAAATCCCATTTCATCGCAAAGCTCCAACTGCTCCATAGATGGCATATTGTGCGCAGAGCGAATAGCATTACAGCCTAAATCTTTCAAAATGGTGAGCTGTCTTCTTAATGCTGCTTTATTCACAGCCGTTCCTAGCGGACCCAAATCATGATGCAAACAAACGCCTCTGAACTTAGTGGGTTTTCCATTGAGTACAAAGCCATTTTCCCTGCCATACTCAATACTTCTTATCCCGAACCGAATATTCTGAGAGTCCTTTAATTCGTTACCCTGAAACAGCTTTAGCGTAGCGGTGTACAAATAAGGATCTTCCGGACTCCAGAGATGCGGATTCGATACGGAGATATTTTGCACCAACTCATCATCATATTGAGTGCTTTCCTTATGAGTAGCTACCACCTTTCCGTCAGCATCGGTAATCTCTGTTTCTATATGTAAACCGTTGCCCTGCACTTTTGATTTGATGTTGACTCTGGCCACATCATCCGATATGAAAGGCGTGGTGATGTAATGTCCCCAGTGCTGAAAGCTAATTTTATCTTTTTCGATTAACTGTACTTTTCTGTATAAACCTGCACCAGGATACCATCTTGACGAAAACGGCTGATTCTCAAGCCTTACGGCGATTACATTCTCTTCTCCATGCTTTATTTTGTCAGTAATATCAAAGTAGAAATAGCTATAGCCATAAGCACGAGAGCCTACGTACTCTCCGTTCACATACACCTTTGCATTGCTCATGGCTCCATCAAAAGTGAGCAAGAGCTGCTTGCCTGGTGGCACAGTGTAAGTAAAGTGGTTTCTATACCAGCCCACACCGGTGAATGGCAAAGAACCTGTCCTTCCCGTTTTTTCAGTGGCCTTTTCTTCCATATTCTGCTCAATTTTCACCACCTGCTTGTCTATCTCCTTATCAAAAGGTCCATAAATAGCCCAGTCATGCGGTACCGTAACAGACTGCCATTTGGCATCGTTAAAATCGGCTTGATCTGCTCCCCCAGCCTCTCCTTTGTGAAATTTCCAACCATCTTTTAGTGTCTGCACTTTCCTTTCCTGAGCCTTGACAAAACCGGCCTGAATTTGAAATAAAAGAATGGTAAATATGAATAATCGCTTGATCATGAGAATGATAAAAATTTGAACTTCAAATAAGGGTAAAACTACTTGAATGGCTTAACCTTTGCAATAATAAGTGTAGTATTTACGTTTATTAATAAGCCATCACTTCTTTCTTAGAATACAAAAGGCTACAGAATTTCTGTAGCCTTTCACTAATTAAACGTATTTAATCAAACAAACTATCTTATATCATAACTGAATGCTTTCGGCCTAACCATACTCTCAGTGTAGGTATTACCAAAGCGGTCTGTTACTTTTATTTCTAAGGTAGAATCAGGCGCTGAAGCTACTGCTTTAAATAAATGAGCAGTTTCTGTGGTAGTAAAAGCACCTGTTGGTGTGGCTCCCGCATTGAGTCTCAGTGCATCATACGAGATGATGTGCAAAGGATCTAAAGCATAAACCCTGTCAACACCCAGCTTGTTACCGTTTTCAGAAACCTCTATTTTCCATTCACTATCATAGCCCCAGACATTGATAAGCACCTCATTACCAGAACTTTTCTGTGCATAAGGTCCCGCATAAGGCTCAAGTAAACTATCAGACGATTTAGGAGCAAATTCGGCTGCGGTAATATGAACCTCATTTAGGTCATAAGCCCTAAACTGATAATCTTCTCCATGGCCAATGCCTTTGTACAACCACTCGATATTCTGGCCATCCATTTTCCAAATGCCATAGCCACCAGGGCTTCCATCTTTGCAGATGTGGTTTCCGGCATAACCATTCTTCCCTGTCCACCACCACGTAGCGCAAATAGCAGCTGTATTATGCTCCATCACATTTGATTCCTCCTCCACTGAGTAGTTAATGTGTGTGTGACCTGTGAGGACATGAACTGTGGAGAATTCTTTTAAGCTATTAATCAAAGAACCACCATTTGAAAGATCAAGTGTATCAACCTGATTTCCATTAACATCCAAAGTTGGGTTTTTATACAATGGAGTATGAGTGGCTATTACAATTGGAGTACTCTTATCTGTAATGGTTGCCAGATCCTTCTGCAGCCATTCCATTTGCTCCGAAACGATTTTCTCATTGTAATTTCTACTTCCAATTACTCCTTCTGATCCACCGGAATTAAGATATTCCACATCATCTAACACCACATAGTGTACTTTGCCCAGGTTGAAAGAATAGTAGGTCGGACCAATGATATCTCTATATTTGGCCTCTGCTTCCCAGTCATTATTAGCTACATAAGGATCATTATCATGATTACCTATGAGGTTAAAAACCGGACAAGCCAGCTTATTCATGTATGGAAGATACTCTTGCAGTCCAAAATTGTTATTATACCAATACAGATCCCAGGTAAGGTCACCAAGTGTTAACACATACACCTTGGTGCCATCGGCAGCGTATTTATTGATTGTGGCATTTACGTCAGGCAAGACCTTATTGGTAAACTGATCCAGGTCATTATTACGGTTGGCCAGGTGCCAGTCAGCCATAGTAACTACCACATGCTTTTCATTATTTGCCTCTATCAATGAGAAATCCTTTTGTTCTACTGTATTTACAGCATTGCTCAGTCGCTTAAAAAACTGCGGTGCATTGCCGTCCGTTACCACTTCATAATTACCAGGCACTGAGATAAATACAAAGCCTGTTTTCTTTTGTGAAGGCAAATAATACCGTCCTTTATCATCTGTAGTGGTCACTTCATAACCATCTGAAACCACCACTCCGGCAACACCTACACCATTACAATAAACAAGGCCTTTCACAGTCATTCCTGCTTTATCAGGAAGATCTACATTAGCAATGAGATTGATTAGCACTCCTCCTAAAAACAGGCTTTTAGCCCCCCTGATCACGGTTAGGTTATAATTTCCAGTGCTAATTCCATCCGGCAAAAGGAACGTTACAGTGGTATCTGTCACTGAGATAACAGTGCTTGTAAAAGCACTGTTATCTGCAGTTTTCATTTCTATTTGGTCTCCGATTTTAAAACCCTTTCCCGTGAGTGTTACCTCCTGACCGGCTGTAACATCAAGTGTTGAAGGAATAGATACACCACTGATATTAAGCACATTATTCTCATCGATCACATTATCCTTCTTGCAGCTTACAAAGCCAAAACCCAAACCACTTAAACCATACAACGTAGTTAAACTACCAGCTTTGATAAACTTTCTTCTTGTTTGATCCATCTCTCTTTTATTCAACTATTTCAATCTTTATATCATCAAGGAATATGCGGTTCTTACCCTGCCCTATGCCACTCAACTCGTAGGCACCTCCAAGAAATTGCACTTGTGTATCTGAAGTGGCTCCTGTAATGGTAAATGTGTAGCTCCTGTCTTCTGCCCAGATATCATTCACCACCCCTGCTTCATCCTCAGCCTGAGAGTTAGGGATATTATCAATCTGCATTTGAGCCACGCTAGCTTCTCCTGCTCCCAAGGCATTGATCACTAAAATTCTGTCATCAACATTTCCTCCTGCTGAGATATAAGCGGCCGCTTTGAAAGTAACCTGAAGGGTTACGGTGCCTTCGATTGGCAATTTTGGAGAAATCATATCTCCTCCATAATTGGTTTTACCCAGCTTCACAAAACCCTGGCGAGCGTAGACAATTTGCTGATTAGAAGACACTTCTACCGGGGTACTATACCAACCACGATTTTTTTCCTCTTCAGTCCACGAGTCATAGCGTTTCTCCCCAGAAGTAACATAAGGAATGGCATCACCATAAGACAACCAGCTGAAATCCTCTTCCAAAAGCACACTTCCTCTTGACTGAGTAATGGACACCTCTTGAGTTAACGCAGGAAAATCCGGGGAGCTCACAGTAAGCTTCACAGTTCTCGCGTCTTTAGCGTTCTTATTGGCTACCAGAGTAATCTGTGAGTCAGTTACATCCGTTTCACTAATCCAATTATTTTCTTCAATGGTGTAAGTCCATGCTATATTGGCGTCTATTCCCACATTAAGTTCGCCACCTGCAGCAGGTACTGTGAAACCATCTTCTGCATCTATAATAGTAATGTAAGGCATATTGGCCACCTGCTCCACTAAAAATAAAACCGGCTGTTCCTGACCATCTACCATGAAAGAAAAACTGGCATTACGAGCGTCTAACGTTGCATTTGGATCAACAATAAATCTAAAAATTCCATCATCTTCTCCCTCAGCTGGAAATGGTTTCACCCAATCCGCATCACCTTGTGCCACCACTTGCCATGGCCTGTTAGAACGAACTACATAACTTTTTGAAACACCTTCCACGCCTACTGCTAAACCAGTAGGGTTGTCTTCAATGGTAAAGTAGGCTTCACCCTCTGTACTATCATCATCAGAGCAGGAAACGAATAACAGTGAGCTTATAGAAAAGATGAACATCATCATTTTTCCAATGCTTAATATTCTATTACTTGTCATTTGTATGTCTTTTTAACTTGATCAATTGATTATTGTCCAATGGCTTGCTTACTCCACCATACTGGTGTTTTCATATTGTTTTCACCACCCATATTTTGCAATGCAGCCTGTGCATTATCACTATTGGTAGCCATGGTGGTAGTAGGATAAGCGAACCTGGTTGGCAGCGTATAATCATTATACACGGTACCCTGACCTATAGTGAGCTCAGGAAACCCTGTTCTTCTGTATTCATGGTAAGCTTCCATGCCCACCCAGAATAACGCCAGGTATTTCTGATTACCGATAAGCTCAGCTTTATCGCCTGCGGTGTCCCAAGAGGCCAGATCAGAGGAAAGGAATGTGCTTATATCTTCAGAGGTAACAGCCACAGGCACCTCACTATATGTACCAAACTCAGACCATTTTTCTATAGAAGCAGTAACGGCCTGCTCATAATATTCTCTGGCGGCAGTCTCACCACCTGAGATATATCCTTTCAATGCAGCTTCAGCCAAAATAAACTGAACCTCAGCATAATCCATGAACCATCCTGGAGCATCGGCTCTACAAAATACAGCTGCATTTAACCATGAAGAACCTCTATTATCTGTCCCTTGATTTTCCTCAGTACCACCTGATACTGTTCCAATCCAAATGCCGTCAGGATTAGTATCTAAACTTGGGTTTTTCTTCCCAATTATGGCTAATCGAGGGTCTTCATATACCTGAGATCCATCCGTTTCAGTAACTACCGTCATCTTGATTAACTGCTCGGTAAGCTTACGACCAGAACTGGTGAAGTCACCTTCATTAGACAGCGCAAACTGATTTCTATAAGGATCAGATCCTGAGAAGATTACGGTAGCATTATCATCATTAGAAGTGAAAATAGGATACCTATCCGGATTGCTGAGCATTTCTGTCATTTTACTACCAACTCCCATTTCAGACCTGCCACTTACTCTACATAATAACCTTAAATACAGTGAGTTATTGAACTTTCTCCAGCTTTCCATAGATCCGCCATACATGCCATCAAGTTCTGGTTTTCTGAATTGAGGGTTTGAGGCATACAGCTCATTGGCAGCTTCTAGCTCAGCAAACATTTGCTCATAGACCTCTTTCTGTGAATCAAATTTAGGCTTGGTAGTTCCTCCAGGCTTGTTTGCAGTAAAGGCTTCAGAATAAGGAATATCGCCAAACATATCCGTAAGGTTAGACATATAAAGCACCTTTAAGGTTAGTGCTACTGCTTGTAAAGATTCATCTTCCTGCTCTACGCTGAGGTCATACATGTGCACAGCATTGTTAGCATATCGGGCGTAAAAATTCCATACACTTTGCCAGTTACCATCGCTGATAAAATATCTATGCTCTTGTCTGGTAGTACCTCCTGTGAAGGCGGTAAACTGAATTAATTCATCATTCCAGAACCAGGTGTAATTTAACCAGCCATTAGCTCCATTATAAAGTAAGGGCTCAAACATACCCGTAGCCTGAATTTCACCTACAGTAGTTGTATTCGGGTTAGTGTTTGTATCTTCAAAATCGGAGGTACAGCTTACAATAAAAGCCATGAGCCCGATGGTGAGTATTCTCTTTAATATTTGCATGTTGATGGTATTATTAAAATGAGAGTTGAACATTGAAGCCATATGAACGGGTCATAGGAAATGACATGGATTCGATTCCTTTATAGATGTTAGAACCGTTTAGCATACCTGTGTCTGGATCATACTGAGGAAAGTCTGACAGGCAAAAAACATTAGTAGCAAAAACACCCACTGAGGCGTTTTGTAGAATGCCTGTTTTTTGACAAATGGACTGCGGTAATCTGTAGTCTAACCTTAGTTCTCTCAACTTCAGATAAGAGGTACTGAAGGTATTCATCTCCGTATTATTCCTATTCCAGATATAGGTGTTATAGTAGGTCTGAATGCTGCTGGTTACAGTATTGTTTTTCTGATAAGTAACATTTCCATCTGCATCTGTGCTTACATTTACACCTTCATGCACAAGGCCGTCATATCTGCCTTCTAATGAATTCTTTAGCTTACCCTGATAGGAAAGTGCGAAGTTGGTTACAGAAAAGGCATGTCCGCCTACCTGACCGGAAAATACGGCTGACAGTGTAAGGTTTTTATATCTGATGCGTTGAGTCATGCCTGCTCTCCAATCAGGATTAACCTTCCCTATTCTTCTATCGGGCGCCTCATCTAATACAGGGTATCCATCAGAGTTAACAATATGCATACCTGAAGCATCTACCTGGTTGCCATTTTCGTCAATATAGAATGCACCTTCAGGTGCCCTCTGAAAACCTCTACCATAGATAACATGCATCTCCTGACCTACATAAGAATACACATAGGTTCTGTTACCAATAGTGGTACCCATGTCTGTTTGTAGCGGCTCTTCAGGATCCCAACCATCTTGTAAGCTCACTAGCTTGTTGTTATTCTTTGACCAGTTTACATCAAAAGACCATTCAAAGTTTTTCTTTCTTACAGGCACAAAACCAGCGGCTATTTCAATACCTTCATTTCTGATTTCACCAGCATTGATCTTCATTCCCGTAGCACCCGTAACCTGATCTACATTTACTGATACAATCTGGTTTGTAGTAGATGCATAATATTTAGTAACATCAAATGAAATGCGGTTTCTAAATAGCTTTCCGCTTACACCTACTTCCCAGCTTTCTACGTTTTCAGGCTGAATCTCAGGATCAGGAATAGTACCCGGAAGCACATAACCACCAGGGAATGAAGTGTTTCCGTAATACTGATCTAATGAATAAGGATCTGTGTCATTACCTACATTAGCCCATGATAAGCGAACCTTTAAAAGGTCTACCCATGAAGCAGAAGTGTGTAAATCAAATAGCTCATCTAAAAGCACACTACCCGCGACCGAGGAGTAAAAATATGACCAGTAACCTCTGGCCAAAGTACTAGACCAGTCATTTCTACCTGTGATATCCAGATAGTAGGTATCATTCCAGCTCAAAGAAACTAAACCATACAAACTGTTCACCACCTTCTTACTTCTATAATTGTAAGGATCAGGATTTACGCCTGGAGGAAGGTTATTGGTATGGTAAATCCCCTCTTCTCCTAATTGCTCCAGCGTTATTTTACTGTTATAATACTTACTCACCCTGTTGTTTCCGCCAGCCATTATCGATAGACCTAAACCTTCCAGTAAGTCATCATTCTGATACCTTAGCATGAAATCATTATTGTTTTCAAACCTTCTCACACTTTGCTCTCTATAAAAGCCATTCTGATATCCTGCCGTGTAAAAAGGCTTTCTCTGTGTGCGGAATTCATCTGACCAATCAAGACCAGAGCGTAGATCCAGGGTTAAGTTTTTCAAAAGATCAATACTTAAAGTCATGTTACCCAAAACACGATCTTTATCCTGAGTGCTTAGCTGCTCATAAAGCGTTCTGTAAGGGTTGAAAGAGTTCGCTGAAGGGAAAACTAATCCTTGGCCATTTTCTCCCTGAGCCGACCAGTTAGCATAATTATAGCGACCTTCGGTATACTCATTCTCCCAGTCTTTCATGCTGTTTACATTGAAGCCCCACACTAAAGAGTACATAGGATTTACCTCATCATAGCCACCCCCAGGCATGTTGTCACTTTGCTTATGGTAGTAGTTTACCTTGGTACTAAGGCTGATCCTGTCTGTAACAGGTGTTTTAAGTGCTAATGATACAGTTTGACGATCGAATCCTGTATTAGGCAATATCCAATCATTGCTATAGTCAGTAACAGAAAAGCGTGTAGAAGTACCTTCACCGTTGTTTCCGCTGATGGTGATGGTATTATTAGTAGTTACACCAGTTTCAAAAAGGCCTGTGTACCAATCATCCTGATACTGCCATGGCAGCTTTGTGAATTCGCCTGTTTCCCAATTTTTAGAAGCATATAGATACCTCATTTCATTAGAATCAAACTTTTCACCGAAAGTGTAGCGAGAATAGTTTCTGGATACCGGCACTCCGTCAGGAGCCATATCCTCAGATATTTCCCAGAGTGAATACTCTTGAGCTCCTCTATCAGATCCATTTCCATATTCTGTCTGAAAATCAGGGAAATAACCAGCGCGCTCAAAGCTTACTGAGGAGTTAATCGTCACTCCTATTCCTTTTTTCTTTCTGCCTGACTTTGTAGTGATAATGATAGCACCATTTGCTGCCCTTGAACCATATAATGCTGCTGCAGCCGGACCTTTTAGCACTGAAACAGACTCAATATCATCAGGGTTAATCTCACTGGCAGCATTACCAAAATCCACAGGAGCATCGGCCTGAGCATAGTTAGAGACGTCTCTTGTTGCTGTCATGCCTGAAGAAATAGGCACCCCATCTACTACGAATAGCGCCTCATTGCTTCCATAATTCAAAGATTGATCTCCTCTTAAGGTTACACGAATAGAACCGCTGGGACCACTACCCGCCTGAGCAAAAAACAGGCCTGGCACCTGGCCAGACATATTATTTAGCCAGTTTCCTGTGATTGAATTTGATAGTTCTTTCCCTTCAACTTTGGCTACAGAGTATCCCAAAGACTTTTCTTCACGAGGAATATTCAAAGCGGTAACCACCACCTCATTGATCATCTCTGTCTTCTCGTTAAGTGTTACTGAGATCAGACTTCTATTGGCAATGTTTTCTTCATGGCTATCCATACCAATGTAGGAGTATACCAAAACACCATATGCAGGAGCAGTACCCAGAACATAGTTACCCTCTACATCCGTAGTAGTACCTTTGGTGGTACCTTTTATTAGCACAGTGGCGCCTATCAAGGCCATTCCATTGCTGTCAGTAACTTTTCCTTTTATGGTATTCTTCTCTGACTCATAGCCTTCTTTCATTTTTACGGATATGACATCATCATTAATATCAAATAAAATCGGAGACTGATTCTGAAGAGATTTAAGGATTTCAGAAACTGGTTTCTGCTTGATATTCAATGAAATAGGGTGTTCATAATTCAAAACATCATTTGAATACACCACGGCGTAATCTGTTTTATCCTCAATGAGCTTTAAAACCTCAGAGAGCTTTTTATCCTTAATTTGTAAATCAATTATGCCCGAACTATTTTGGGTCTGAGCACTGAGGTTAGATATCACTATTAGAAGTAAAAGTATTACTCCGATCCAACCTTTTCTAGAATTAATGGTTGATAATTGCATTTATTACAATACCTTTAAACTGGTTAATATTTTATTTTGCTTAATAAGATTTGACTCGCTCGAAATCGACTGGCCTTGATTTCGAGCTCTTTTTTTCTGGTAATTCTTTGCTACATAGGCAATTCTTTTTGGGATCTGGTTAATCATTTATTTTGAGATATATCTGTCCGTTAGACTCAATAGAATATTGCACTCCATATATGAAGCTTAAGCTTCGAAGTACGCTTTCAATGTTATCATCATAGTAGCTTCCGGTAATTAAGAGCTGCTGATCTGCTGGGTTTGACAAATGGATTTTCACCTTACTAAACCTTCTATTCAGAGTGCTTACCACCTGGTTTAGATCAGCCTGATCAAACACTATTTTCCCATCTTTCCAGCTGTAGTAGTCTTTCGCATTTACTGAGGCTGTAATGGTTTTATTATTTTGATAATAAACTCGTTGATCTTTTGTGAGAATCACGCCTTCTGAGGTATTGAGATTATCAACGCCCACCTTACCAGACCGCACAGTCACAGACGGACCTTCGCCGGCATAATCAGATACCACAAAGCGAGTACCCAGCACACGGGTATTCATGTGCTCACTTTTTACTATAAATGGCTTGGAAGGATTACGTTTTACTTCAAAATAAGCTTCTCCCATAAGATGAATCACACGCTCCTCTTCACTAGCCATATCCTGCACATAGGAAAGGGTGCTTCCAGAATTTAGATACACAGCACTGGAATCTGGAAGCAAAACTTTGAGCTGTTCCCCATTATGAGAGATGACCTGAGTCATATCAGGCGTTCGGTTCAGAAAGAATATAGCAACATTGGCTACGATAGCGAGCGCCCCAACTGCAGCCACCAGCATAGCACGTCTTTTCGATCTCTCCTTATAAATTGTTTGTTGAAAGACGCTTTTACTCAGTCTTGCCTTCAACATTTCATCCTGATAGACCTTGTCCGAAGACAGCCCGTCTTTTTGAGATTGATTAAAAAACTCATCGATAGCTTTCTGCTCCTTTTCCTCTGCCTTACCCGCGGCATATTTGGCAAAAAACTCTCTTATTTTATCTTCCATTGAAAGTACTTTTATTCATCGTTTCAATGACATAGTACCTTCATTGCTGTTTGCACCTACGCGCTAAATCACATTTAACTAACAGATAATCTCTACCCGGAAATGGGAATTTTACATTAATAGAAAGGAAACATTAAGGTAATAAGCCGCTATACGAGGGCCACACCTACTGTGGTAGCTACTAAAACCACACTGGCCTGCTGATTCACTGAAAAACGTAATAATTTCAGTGCCTTATTCAGCTGATTTTCAACCGTGCTCACAGAGAGGCCTAGCTCTTCTGCTATTTCTCTGTTGTTATACTGATGATAAAATCGGAGTTCAAAGACTTGCTTGCATTTGGCTGGCAGCAAGACATCAGCCTTATTAGCTATCTCACTCACAAGCTCTTCTGTCTTTTCTCTGGTAAGATCTATATTATAATGGTTGAGTATATCCATGACAGTGTCTAACTGCACATGTGTAAACTTATTCTTTTTGAAATGCTTAGCACACTGGTATCTCGCAGCCTGAAGAAGATAAGCTTTAGGAGTTTTCAAATCAAGATGATCGAAGCGATTCCAAACGTCAATGAATATTTCCTGAACGATATCTTCTGCCTGTGCCTGATCTGAAATGATGTTATACACGTAAGCGAACACGTGGTGCCAGTGTAGATCATATAGGCGCTTAAATTGTGATTGCTTAGTGTTGTTTGCCATGTGAAACTTCTCTCAAGGTTATTACAAAGCTAGCCGAGTTACCCATTCTGAGAGATGTAAGTTTATTAAGTTATTGTGATCTTTTTCTATCAACCTGCAGATTCATATTTTATCTTTTTATAAGATGATTACCGCTAAACCCGGAGCTCTGAACTCCGTTTACTATCATTAGCCCCAGCATTAAGGGCTAGTAAGAATAAACAAAGCAAACAAATAGATATGAGTACAAGCACATTAGATAAAAAAGTGAAAGTGGAGATCTGGAGCGACATTATGTGCCCCTTCTGTTATATAGGTAAGAGAAAATTTGAAGCTGCTTTAGCTCAATTTGAGCATGGTGATGCTATTGAAATAGAATGGAGAAGTTACCAGCTGGATCCGAGCATTCCCGAGGACCTCAATTTTGAAGGAAATGTATATCAATATTTGGCAGATGCCAAGGGAATAAGCTACGATCAATCCAGTCAGATGCATGAGAATGTGGTGGCTATGGCCAAAGAAGTAGGATTAGATTACAATTTTGACATAGCCAAAGTGGCCAATTCTTTTAAAGCACATCGTTTGATACAATTAGCTAAAAAACAGGGCTTAGGTGATGATATGGAAGAATTAATGTTTAAATCTTACTTTACTGAAGGAAAAAACCTGGGGGAAACTGAAGTGTTGGTTGGCCTTGGTAAAGAGGTTGGTCTATCTGAAGAACAGGTATTAGAAGCTTTAAATAATGATGAATATGCTTATCAGGTGAAGCAAGATATTCAGGAAGGTGCACAATTAGGATTAAGAGGCGTCCCTTTCTTTGTTTTCAACAGGAAATATGGAATATCAGGAGCACAACCGGTGGAAGCCTTTCTTCAAACCCTTGAAAAGTCGGCTGGAGAATAGAATAGTTTAAAAAAGGCTTACTCAAAAGTAAACTTTTGAGTAAGCCTTTTTTATTTTACATGATCAGCTCTTGCTCAGCCTCCATAAATGGCTGATTGTAATACCGCTTGCCAGTGGCTTTATAAAGTGCATTGGCCAATGCACCTATAGCCGGTGGAAATGGCGGCTCGCCTAATCCTGTAGGATCAATATTGTTTTTCACAAAATCAACCTGCACATCTCTTGGTGCATTATAATTTCTGATCAGTTTATACTTATCAAAGTTCTTTTGCTCTGGCTTACCATCTTTGAAGGTAATGGCGCTATACATGGCATGTCCCAGACCGTCCACTGTGCCACCTTCCATCATATTAGATGCAGCTATTGGGTTGACCACGATACCGCAATCTACAGAACAGTAAACCTTTTCAATGATTGGTGCATCATCTTCCATAACTACGTCTACCACATTGGCTACGTAGCTGTTATGGCAGTAATAAGCGGCTACTCCTCTGTTTTTAGAAGTATCACCCTTCTTCCAGCCAGCTTTATCTCTAACCAGCTCTAATACACCAGCATAGCGGGCTGCATCATAGTCATTGTTCTTACCTACAGGCTTATTCTTTGCTCTTTCCAGCAGCTCCAATCTAAATTCTATAGGATCTTTTCCGGCTGCTTCAGCTACTTCATCAAGGAAAGCCTGCTCCACACCACCCATAAAGTTAGATCTTGGTGCTCTGAAGGCTCCGATGGTAATATTGGTTGGTGTGTCCCATTGTTCAGCCAAATAGTTATCCACCGCTCCGGCAGGAAAACGATTAGCAAATAGTGGGCTTTCTGGTATACCTCCGGCTCTAACCTGGAAGGCTACCAGATTATTATTTTCATCTAATGCCGCTTTATAATAAGCATGATATGCCGGACGATAAATACCGAAAGTCATATCATCTTCTCTATTATAGATCAGCTTTACCGGCTTTTGCAGCTTTTGTGAAATGACAGCTGCCTCCACCAGGAAGTGGCCGTAAAGCCTTCTACCAAAACCACCACCCATACGAGTCATCTGAATATCAATTTTCTCTAGCGGGAGCCCTAATCTTTCAGATACTGTTTTCTCCATAAACTCAGGAGTCTGTATAGGCCCTACCAAGTCCGCCTTATCTGCCGTTACATTGGCAAAGAAGTTCATCGGCTCCATAGTACTGTGAGCCAGGAATGGCGCCGTATAGCTTCTCTCTATTACTTTAGCTGCCGTTTTAAATACCGCTTCAGGGTCACCGTCTTTACGTGCTTCCTTTGCCGATTTAAAACCCATCTCCCTTAGGCTATTCTGGTGCTCTGTAGAGTTTTCCAGGCCTGCAGGCACCTTACGAGTTTCCTTATTGCCGCCAAATCCTTTGGAGGTAACTTCATAAGTATCAAACTTTTCCCATTCAGCCTCGATCGCCTTTTTAGCTTTCATCACCTGCCAGGTGGAATTACCCACCACTACTATCAATTCCGGAAAGGCAGTAATATCAAATGGCCCTTGCAGATAATCATCTTTGTAAAGATTAATAGTGAAGACATCAGTAATACCTGGCATTGCTAACGCTTTGCTCTTATCAAAGTCTTTGAGCTTCAAACCAAAAGCCGGTGGGTGAATGGTCATGGCGATCAGCATTCCATCCTCCTTATAATCTAAACCAAAGAGTGGCTTACCAGTAACTATATTCTGACCATCTACATTAAGGGTAGATGATTTGATAATTTTAAAATCCTTAACATCCTTCAAGTCTACCTCTTCTGGCACCTTGATTTCAGAGGCCGCTGAAGCCATTTCACCATATCCGGCAGACTTACCACTTTTAGCATGAGATAGTTTGCTCATGCTTGAGGAGATCTCCTTCACTGGCACTCCCCACTCTTTTGCTGCGGCTTCTTTAAGCATCTGCTTAGCTGTAGCTCCAGCCATTCTCAAGCCTTTCCAGCCCTGTCTGATACTTTGACTACCACCAGCTATCTGGCGAGTGTATAGGTCAGTATTTAGAGGAGCCTGCTCCACCATTACCTTTTTCCAATCTACATCCAGCTCTTCTGCTACAATCATAGGCATGGAGGTTTTTACATTCTGGCCTATCTCTGGGTTTGGAGAAAATATGGTTACATCACCATTAGTGGCGATTTTTATGAATCCATTAAATCTGAATACTCCGTCTATTTCTTCTTTAGTTTTCTTTCCGGCAAGTGACGGCATCCAGCTAAACTGCAGCATAAGTCCTGCTCCACTGGCTGTGGCCACCTTTAAGAAAGATCTTCTATTAAAATGTGTTTTAATTTTAGCCATATTACATTTCTTTAGCTGCTGATTTAATTGCTCTGTTTATTCTGGTATAAGTACCACAACGGCAGATGTTACCGTTCATAGCTCTTCTTATCTCTGCATCAGAAGGGTTAGAATTTTGAGCTAATAATGATGCGGCACTCATGATCTGTCCTGCCTGGCAATAACCACACTGAGGCACATCATGGTCCAACCACGCTTTTTGCACTGGGTGATCTCCATCTTTGGATAACCCTTCAATAGTGGTGATCTCCTTATCTCCCACCACTGCTATAGGCATAGAGCAAGCTCTTACAGCATTACCATCCATATGTACTGTGCAAGCACCACATTGAGCGACGCCACATCCGAATTTCGTCCCTACCAAGTCCAGAGTATCACGTAGCACCCATAATAAAGGGGTGTCTGGGTCTACATCCACCTGATGCTGGCTACCATTTACTTTTATGTTGTATAATGCCATAGTTGATAGATTTAATATTTTATAAGTTACTTAAAATCTTGTTTGATATATTATTCTGCAGGAGCATAAGCACCCGTTTTAATCCATTTTAGCCATTCGCTCTTCCACTCTTCGTAAGTTAATGGCGGTGGCATCCTGTTTCCACCCATGGCCCAGCCAGTTTTTACCAGCGTATCATTGGCGTGCTCTATCAGGTCTTCCATAGACTTGTGACCATTAAGATCCGGGTTCACTAATTGTTTTGCTAACTCATGCGCCGACTTACCTTCAAAAACCATTTTCATATCTGCTGGAGGTAAATGCCAGTTAGGGTTAGCAGGTGGTGTATTTTCACCCGGTACGCTCTTACTGTGATGACAGTTAGAACATTGCATAGCATACAATCCTTTGCCATCTTCACCGCGCTGAGGGAGCATGGTATGTATATGGCTGTCGTTTCCTTGTAAAGGAACATCTCCAGATGGATGACAGTTCATACAACGAGGGTGCATAAGCACCTGATACACTTTATTGAAAGCTTTTACTGAGGCTATGCTGTCTTTCTTTTTACCCAGCTTCTCACGATATGTTTCCACATCTGAAGGCTTTTCGGTAACAGTTAAAGCAGTAGCCACAAAACAGATAATAGACAGGACCAGCAACATCTGCAAACGAAATGTTCTTGCTGCCTTTTTTGAGGATAATCTCATGAAATTTTGATTTAGATTAATTATTGGGCTACCATTTTCCCCTCTACACCCTTCTTCCACCTCATCCAATAGCACTTTTTATACTAACTGCAATCCCCTAAATGTTGTTTCAACTTCAATTAAAGAATTTCTCTAACTAAATATACGAGTAATGAAAGGCAAGCCCTTACAATTATCAAACAATTAGTTATGAATATCACGTATTAGTTGATGAACACTCAGGATTACTGTTTCTACGGTTAAAATAATTGGTTCTTACCTTTAAAATGTTGAATAAAAAAAGGTTGCAACAAAGCAGAAAATAACCACTTCACTACAACCTCTAAATCTGCTTGGTTTAAAGCTTATAACTTTTGCTTCGTCGGCCTATAAAGTACCTCATTGATATCTACATCTTCCGGCTGGCTGATCATATAAGCCACCGCATGCGCAAATGAATCTGCTGAAATGGCATTTTCAGAATAGAATTTCTTGATGTTTTCAGCTACATCATCAGCTGTAACGCTATCTGGCAGACCAGTATCAACAGCTCCCGGGCTTATTACGCCTGTTCTTATATTGTAAGGTTTCACCTCTTTTCTTAGGGCTTCAGAAATTACCCTCACCGAATACTTGGTAGCTGAATAAACCGCTCCACCCGGATTGATGGTATGTCCAGCTACAGACGCCACGCTAAGGATCTGCCCTGATTTCCTTTCTTTCATATGCGGTAGGGCTGCTGCTATACCATACAGCACACCTTTGATATTGATATCAATACAGCTGTCCCAATCATCAATTTTGAGATATTCTAATGGTGAAAGAGGCATAATTCCGGCATTATTTAAGAGAACGTCAATCTTTCCAAATTCACTTACCGCTTTATCTACCAACTTCTTTACCTGATCCTTATCCGTTACATCTGTAGTAACAGCTATGGCCTTTCCTCCTTTATCATTGATCTCCTTAGCTAACTTCTCTATTTTATCTGTGCTGCGGGCCCCTAGTGCCACGACAGCTCCTTTTTCCGATAAGTATTCCGCCGTTATCTTTCCAAAACCACTGCTAGCACCAGTGATCACCACTACTTTTCCTTTTATATTTTCCATTGGTTAGTCTTTTTATTTTCCTAACAAGGAAACTACAGAAGTGATCAGATTTTTTTGAAATTAATTGTGATGCCCTAAATGAAAAAAGCCATCCCAGATCTTCTCCAGGATGGCCGTTCACACGTATAAATAAAACTAAATCATTGCTTAATAAACCTGTAAGTGAACTCCTGCCCATCTACCGTGAGTTTCAGCATATATAGTCCAGGCATGAGATCTCCAACCGGGACCGAAGTTCCTTGCACTTGCATTACACTTGCGCCCAACCTATTATAAATCTGAAGCTCCGCATCATGCTTTAATCCTTTAATATTCAGAGTTTCATCGGCTGGATTAGGGTATGGTAAAAATGAATTTTGATTCAGGCTTTCTATACCAGTTGGTGTTTCTGGCTCTGGTTCAGGATCAGGGTCTACCGTCTCTTCGGTATATAATTGCGACTGTGGCACTATCTGACGAATCTGTGAATCACTGGACCATTCAAACTTGATATTGGCCCCACCATAGTTTTCAAAATATTCAATTTTAATATCATATTGTTCACCGGCTTGTAAGGCAATTTGTCCAGTGTAAGTAATATCCCAGTCATCTAACCACTTATCTATTACCAGTGAGTCATTTACCCAAAGTCTTCTACCATTATCACTGGTGAGATAAAACGTATAGGTTTCAGAATAATGTGGCTCTATAAATCCCGTCCAGCGAATAGAGGCCGTATCAATACCTACACCTTCCATAGGTGAGCCTCCACCCCAGTTAAAGTTAATTTCCGGATCCACTCTGGAGCCTACATAATTTTGGAAGTTCATGCCATTATAATATTCACCGACAAGGCCATCACCGTTTCCCGTGAGACCCCGCACCTTTAGAGAAGTGGCTTTATTATCCCAATTTTCACTATTAAGACAACTATTATCTGACTTCACAATGATAGAGTTTCCTCCAAAATCATCATCTTCATAAAGCTCCATTTCATAGCCTGTGTTCAACTTTAAAGAAGAAATCTCATCAGAGCCAACTCCCAGGTTTTGTAATTGTGCCGCAGTGTAACTACCTATTGGCAATGGAATTTCGTCTCCTGCATAATCACAGTCAGTGTAAACATGCGCCACCGGATCATTTATGGGATCGATGGGTAAGCCATTTGCCTCTCTGATCAAGTGAAATATATGATCTGGACGAACCACTTTATAGTTGTCACCCAGAGAATTCGCTACGTTTTTAAAGCTGGTTGGTGTAACTCCCTGCCATGGCTGTGCCTGAATAATTAAGAATCTCGGTGAGTTACCATCCCAATTCTGACTTCCTCCGTTGATATGATCCTTCATAGCCTGCTCATTAGTACAGTAATTACAGGCCAGCGCCATTCCTGGTAGCGTATTTTTATATACAGTAAGTCCGCCACCCGTGTTTTGAGCGGTTAGTCCAAGTAAAGACGGCGCATATTCAGCATAGGCATCTCCAGACTGCTGACTGATACCGCCCACTATAGTATTCCAAACTGTAGTTACGTTAAACCCAGCTTTGTTATTATATTCGTCGGTTCGAGCCGCAAACTGCTGTAAATCTTCAAGATCAGTCCAGTAATTAGGATACGTATAGCCATAGCCCGAAGGACCAGAAATGAGGTTATCATTTTCAGTAGAGCTATCCCAGTAATAATTTAAAGCACCAGGCATAGCATCGACCATAGCTGGTGATAAAGTCCATCCAATCGGCACTCGGCCACGGTCGGGGTTATTCCATAACTTACGCATCAGGTGCTCTACAAACTGCAGATTATCACCATCGCTCAAAATAAAAGCCACATAAATCTTATTCTCCAACTCAGGCTTTACAGGCATCGGCTTCTTTCTTATTTCTCTATCAAAACCGCTATGCATGGTCAGGTTAGTGGCATAATCACTGGCAATGGTAGAAATACCATACAAAGACCCTCTTTCAACACCAGGGCCTTCTTCAGGCCACCAGCCCATATAATTAGCTTCATCCGGCATTGAAGCAAGAAAATCATTCAATAGCTCACTCTCACCAGAGACCTTAGGGTCTAACCAAATCACTGCCATACCCAGCGCTGACGCATATTCTCTTAAAGATGCCTTATGAAAATTAGGACTCAAGCCTACCAGCACTCTATGATCCATATTAGGCCAATAAGTGTCATATAACTCCTGATAAACCTCTAGTTTACTGTTAAATTGTCCTCTTAAATCTGTGAGTATGGGAAAATTATATGGCTCAGAAGTTAGTTTAGATAACAGGCCAGGAGAGGCAATAATGGCATTTTGATCTTCAGCCAATGTAGTGGCTAAATTCACGGTATGTATTTGAGCTGGATCATAAACAATAAGACCATCTATTTCCTCTTTATACTTATCAATGAGATCCCAATTGTTGTCAATTTCATTGTAATCTAACTCCAATGACTGCAACCAGGTGTATCTCCCTTCAGCAAAAGCATCTCCTTCGTAGGAAAAAATTCGCGGCTTGGTTTTATTAACAACTCCTTTCAACGAGGCAAATAAATACATCTCTGCTGATGATTGATTTTGCTGTAATGATACCCAGTCTACTTTTGTATAAGAGGTTCCTTCCCAAAATACTCTAAGCTTTAAGTCGCTGCCTCCATTATCCCAATAAAATGGCATAGTAAAGTTGGCATAAATACCTGCCTGCGGAAATTGCATTCTGGTAATAGTTGAGTCCTTTATTACTTCACCCAGCGTAACGTCGTATACTTCCAAAGTGGCTATAGGATCATTATTAGCAGTGATATTATCCACCTTGATTCTAAATTCTGCCACGTTCGGCCCTTCAAACAATTGGTAAGAAGGGCTGATGACCATGTATTCATTAGCGGCATCTATCCCTGTCTGACATAGCCAGCCATCACCATCATTTCTTCCTGTATCATGCTGGGTATCGCCGCCCTCAGCCTGCCATTGCGATGAAGATTCACGTAAAATAATTAAGTCCTGAGTCTGCTCAGGTGCAGGAAAAGACGGCAGCAGCTGATCCTCTGGCCAGCTGATCTGAGCCATGGAAGGTATGCTCCATATGGTTGAAATGAAAATCAGCAACAATACCGATTTCCAATAAGTAGTACATTTTTTTATCATGAGAATAGGTTTATAGGTTAAGATTATCTTCGCATTACATAGTTAAAGTGATACATTTAGTCTTTTTCAGACTATCATTACGTAGCTTATGAGAAGGCTTTAGATTCCGAAATCGATTTCATATTTCCTGCCAAAATAAGGCTACATTTAAAAGAGATAAATTAAAGGAAAACCTCACCAGTTTGAAATCATTAATTTTTGACTTTTTCTTTATTTTTAGCTCGCTAAATCTATTTACTAATTGATAGTAAACCTGTTACGTTGTTAACTCGTTTATAAAAAAATGGCATCAACACTTTATATAAAAAATATGGTTTGTCCACGATGCATTGTGGCGGTGGAAAATGTACTGCAAGACATGCAACTGCAAGTGCAAAAAATTCAGTTGGGGCAGGTAGATTTAGAGAAGGAGATTACTGAAAGTGATAAAGAGAAACTAAAGGTTAAACTTGAGCAAGTGGGCTTTGAACTCTTGGAACCAGGAAAATCGAGCCTCATTTCCCAAATCAAAAGCCTGATCATCAACCAAATACATCATAACAAAGTAGCCTTACAAGAAAACTTTTCCACCTACCTTTCTGAGCAACTGCATCATGAATACTCCCACCTCAGTCGCCTTTTTTCATCAGTGGAAGGCATTACTATTGAAAAATTCATCGCCCGACAAAAGATTGAAAAAGTAAAAGAATACCTATTTTATGATGAGCTTTCCTTATCAGAGATAGCCTTCAAAATGAACTACAGCAGCGTGGCCTACCTCTCTACCCAATTCAAAAAAGAAACCGGCATGACCCCCACCGCCTTCAAGCAAATGCATAAGCCCGGACATAAGAGTTTAGATGGGATTTAGGATCTCACCTCACGCAACCCTCTCCTCAAGGAGAGGACTTTACCCCCTTCTCCTTGAGGAGAAGGGCTGGGGATGAGGTGATTAAAAGCCACGGAGATTACTCAGCTTCTTGTCATTTCGACAGCAGGAGAAATCTTTGAAGTTAGAAGCTCAAGCCTATGCTGAGCTACTCAATAAACAGACCTCTCCTACCTTCGAGAAAACATTCAAAATTAGAAAGACCAAACTAAAACCGTTCGGAAAATCTCTTGCTGCCCAGTCGTGAGATGCAAGAAAATTGAAAAACAGGTTTATCTCAAGTCCCTAGTGGCAGCTATGATCTATGAAATAATCCAGCTCTCGGAAGACCTTGCAGCAAGAAAGACTTTTTTGTTACTTTTTTGGTCGATTGCAAAAAAGTAAAGTAACCGAGCTATGAAAAATGAAAGAAGTTAGCCCAACGTGAGCAGTTTCGTTGGTGATAACACACAACGAAGGCGGGATTGAGAGTACTTATCATCCATCACCATTGGGTCATTTCGACAGCAGGAGAAATCTATGTGGTTAGAAGCTCAATACTATGCTCAGCTACTTAATAAATAGACCTCTACTACCGTCGAGGAAACATTCAGAGTTATGAATACTGAATTAATTAACTAAAACCGTCACAGACATCAACCTCAAACAAAATATCATAACACCAACACAAAATACTATAATACATTTCCTCCTTGATCTGTTGATCTTTGTAGCATAAGTTTAAAAAAAGAAGTCACGGAAACATTGACATTAGATCATAAAACAAAAAAAGAGACCTTTCCAGTAGAAGGCATGACCTGTGCTTCATGCGCTTCGAGTGTGGAATCTATACTATCTCATACTGAGGGTGTTAAAAACGCCAGCGTTAACCTGGCTTCTAATTCTGTTTTGGTAGAGTATGATGAAAAAGTACCCAGTGCCAACTTAAAAGAAGCCTTGCAGGGTGTGGGCTACGACCTGATTATTGATGCAGAAGACCCAGAAGAGGCCCAGGAAGAAGTACAACAAAGACATTATCATCAAGTAAAATTCAGACTCATCTGGTCTGCTCTATTTACTATTCCTATTGTGGTAATTGGCATGTTCTTCATGGATTGGGAGCCCGGAAAATATGTATCCTTAGCGCTTACTATTCCGGTTTTATTTTATTTCGGACGAAGCTTTTTCATCAATGCCTTTAAGCAGGCAAGACATGGAAAAGCCAATATGGATACCTTGGTTGCACTGAGTACTGGTATTGCCTTTGCCTTTAGTGTTTTCAATACCTTCTTTCCTGAATTTTGGCTTAGGCATGGCATACCACCTCATGTTTATTATGAGGCTGCCGTGGTGATTATCACCTTCATTTCTTTAGGAAAATTATTAGAAGAAAGAGCTAAATCAAACACTTCAACGGCCATTAAAAAGTTGATGGGCTTACAACCTAAAACTGTTATGGCTATTATTAACGGTTCTGAACAAGAGATTTCTATAGCTGAGGTTAAAACTGGATACACCTTGATCGTTAAGCCAGGGGATAAAATAGCGGTAGATGGTTCTGTAACAAGTGGACATTCCTATGTAGATGAAAGCATGATTACTGGTGAACCTGTACCTGTAGCTAAGGAAAAAGGTGAGAAAGTGTTTGCAGGTACTGTAAATCAAAAAGGCAGCTTCCAGTTTACCGCGGAAAAAGTAGGCAGAGAAACCCTGCTTTCTCAGATCATAAAAATGGTGCAGGAAGCCCAAGGCAGCAAAGCGCCTGTTCAAAAGCTCACTGATAAAATCGCCGGCATATTTGTTCCGGTCATCATTGCTATTTCCATTGTCACATTTATCACCTGGATGATCTTAGGTCAGCAAGATGCTTTTACCCATGCGCTGCTTACTTCTATCGCGGTTCTGGTTATCGCCTGTCCTTGTGCGTTAGGTCTTGCAACACCTACAGCCATTATGGTTGGCGTGGGCAAAGGCGCTCAAAACAACATACTGATCAAAGATGCAGAAAGTCTGGAAATGGCTCATAAGGTAGATACTGTGATCTTGGACAAGACAGGCACTATTACTCAAGGCAAGCCTACAGTTGCCGATATTAGGTGGCTGGATGAAACTCAAAAATCCGTCTTATTAGCCATCGAATCACAGTCAGGGCATCCTTTGGCGAGTGCTGTGGTTAATTATTTGAAAGATGCTCAAGTGAAATCTTCTATAATTACTGAGTTTGAAAGTATCACGGGAAAAGGTGTAAAAGCAAAGAGTGACAGCGGACAAACATATTATGTTGGAAGCCAGCGTTTGATGAAGGAATTGAGCATTTCTTTAGATTCATCACTACAAACTTCTATTGATCAATGGCAAAATGAAGCGAAGACGGTCATTTTCTTTACTGATGAGCAGCAACTGCTAGCCGTTATCACTATTTCTGATCAGATTAAGGAGAGTTCTGCTTCTGCTATTAAAAAACTAAAGGAAATGGGCGTAGAAGTGTTCATGCTCACTGGAGACAACCAGCAAACGGCACAGGCCGTGGCTAATCAGGTGGGTGTTACAGACTTCAAAGCAGAGGTATTGCCATCCGACAAAGCTGACTTTGTAAAAGAGCTCCAGCAAAAAGGGAAAATAGTAGCCATGGTAGGCGATGGCATTAACGACTCCCAGGCACTAGCCCAGGCAGACGTGAGCATAGCCATGGGGCACGGATCAGATATAGCCATGGACGTAGCTAAAATGACTTTGATCACCTCTGATCTGGAGTACATTCCAAAAGCCTTCAAACTATCACATAAAACCGTAAAAGGGATTAGGCAAAACCTATTCTGGGCGTTTATCTATAACCTGATCGGTATTCCCATTGCCGCTGGTCTGCTCTACCCTATTAATGGATTTTTATTAGACCCTATGATTGCCGGAGCAGCCATGGCTTTTAGTTCAGTATCAGTAGTGCTGAACAGTTTAAGATTAAATAGTATTAAATTATAAAATTGACAGATATGGAAACCATGAAATTCAAAACCAATATAAACTGCGATGGATGTTTAAGCCGCGTCACCCCAAGTCTTAATCAAACCGAGGGCATTGACCACTGGGAAGTAGACCTGGATAACCCCGATAAAATATTAACTGTAGACAGCGCAAAAGCATCAGAAGCAGATGTGATGCAGGCTGTGAAGAAGGTAGGCTTTGAGATAGAGAGAGTATAAAAAAGAATAAGCCGATCTAATGATCGGCTTATTCTTTTTTATTTAAATACTGGCTACAGCATTCTTAATATCTGTATCTCCCTGATTGAACTCAATGATTTTGCCAATAGTGCTATCATTTAAAAGAGACTCATAAATTACGGTTGCCACGTCTTCACGAGGCACACTTTCCTTCGAAGCAGGTTCAACAGTGGTAATCTTTCCATTTCCCTCCTCATCAAGTAGTCTGCCGGGCCTTACAATAGTATAATCCAGCCCGATTGATTTTAAAGTCTTGTCTGCAAAGTGTTTGGCCACATAATATGGTTTTATGCCACTTTTCTCCCAAAAAGTTCTGTCATCAGTTCCTAATGCACTCACAATCACATATCTACTCACACCAGCTTGTTTGGCTGCTTCCATGGTTTTCACGGCTCCATCTAGATCAACCGTTAGTGTTTTATCCTGCCCTGTATTACCTCCAGATCCGGCACTGAAGACAACTGCATCCATACCCTTCATAGCCTCGGATAAAGGTTTTACTTCACCCTCCAGGCTTTCCAGCACAGTTTCTACGTTCAAATTGTTAAAATAATCTTTCTGCTCTTCCTTTCTTATCATAGCCACCGGAGTAAAATCCTCCCCGTCCTTCATCTTGCTCACCAAGATCTTCCCGATTTTACCGTTAGCTCCTATAATTAATACTTTTTTCATCTTCCTGTTTGTTTCAATTCAATTATTAATGTTTTAACATTTAAATAGAAGAAGGGTTTTTTAGAACATATGTCTAGTGAGCTTTGGTAAACATTCTTGATTAGTTACTTAATCAATTGAACTTGAATTATGGCTCAGCATATCGAAACAGAATAAAATTACTTCTGTACAGTGGACTGAATAGATTTTTGGGAAACCAATGGACAAAAACAGGTAGACGGCTTATGTGAGTCAGGATTCAATCCCTCCGTTCTACCCGACACCTCTCTTTTCAAAGGGAGGATCAGATAAGCGGTTGAAATTACGTTTGATTTCTTCTAATAGAGCATCAAGATGATCAAAAACTTCTTTGTTTTCGAAACGGATAACACGAATGTTATGACTATTGAGATATGCGGTGCGCTCTTTGTCATATTCATACCCACTTACAGTAAAGTGATCCGCGCCATCAAGCTCTATACAGAGTCTCTCAGAAGTGCAGTAAAAATCTAGGATGTAATTTCCCACACTATATTGCCTCCTAAATTTTCTTCCCTCTAGCTGTTTATTTTTCAGCACCTTCCACAAAGTAGCTTCTGCTGCCGTACCATTAGTTCTCAGGTTTTTTCTAAATTCCTTGAGCTCCGGTTTATTATACAGTTGCTCTTTTTTCATCTTAATCTAATTCTTATTCACTTGCCCCCAATTGATCCCATCCTTAAAAAGGAGGGGTGGCCGAAGGCCGGGGTGGATATAAAACACATCACGCCACTATTTTTCTTCTAACGCAACGACTTCATTTATTCGGTCAGGATGCATATGGCAAGTATACATTCGGGTGAAGCTGCAAAAGTGGTATTAATTAATTTTTTCAGTGACTTTACCACGGTCAATCAATCGAGAACCTTTTTCAATAGTTAAGATAAGGAACTTTCACGAAATATGTTTAGCCTGATTAGTTTAGAGTTGGGAGTGTTAGCACCAATAAGGCATAAGCTGTCTCACCAATATCACATAAAAACATTAGTCAAATACTTATTCCTAATATCCCGATAGATATAAAAATCACCGTCAATACTGGCGATCTCATTGAATCCGGTGCTCTCGGCTGTAACTACCAGTGAGGCATCTGCCAGATCCATGGGGACATCGTTAAACTTTTCAGTCAGTTCTATAATTCTGATTAGGTGCTCAGCTTCCAGAGAATAAACCTTCAATCCGCCTCTTTGTATCCATTGGAGAAATGCCTGTTGTACCTTTGTACTAAAATCGAGCATGTGAGATACTTCAGTGATCACTGGCCAGGTAGTCCATAGCTGTCCTTTGAATTCCTGAATGAAATGGAGTGCTTTGAAATGGTATTTATCGCTTTTGTTAAAAAGGCCAATTAATGGGCCAGCATCAATGAGTATGCTTCTCATTTAATTTTTGTTTTAGAGCCTTTTTATAATCCGAAGAAGCATTAGCATCACCATTTCCCTCCAGACCAAATAGATCTGCGCCTAGCTCATATGGAGTTTGATTCATTTCTTCTTTTTTGAAGTACTGAGCCAATGCTTCTTTCACTATGGATGATTTAGATAGATTTTTTTGCTGACTATATTGATTCAGCTTCTCTTCCAACTCCTTATTTACTCTAACATTGATCATAACCTTAAAAATTTGTATTACAAATGTATTACATAAATTTCGTTTTTCAAAACATACACCCGAATATTCCAGAGCTTAACCTTAGTTATGAAATAGTGGCATTCATCTTAACCTCCCATCAATTTTACCTTCCACAATTCCTTAGGCAATATTATCTTTCCAGCTCAATTAAACATTTGTGATTGCAATGAACATGAAAATGAGAATTTATCACCGCTATTTGGGGTTTTTCCTGGCGGGAATTATGGCTGTATATGCTATTAGCGGTATTGTTTTAATCTTCAGAGACAAAGATACTTTTAAGAAGGTAACTACTATTACCAAAGTACTTCCTGAAGACACTACCCTGGAAAATCTGGGTGAAGCATTAGGAATGAGAAGATTTAATGTAGAAAAAGTTGAAGGTGATACAGCCTACTTTAGAGATGGATCGTATAATCTAAAAAACCATACAGCCACTTATACCCAAAAAGAATTGCCTTTTGTACTTGAAAAAATGACTCATTTACATAAAGCGACCAGCAGTAGACCTTTAGCCTTTTTGAATATTTTCTTTGGCGTATCGTTATTCTTTTTTGTACTTTCTTCTTTCTGGATGTTCATGCCTAAAACCAGTGTTTTTAAGAAAGGAATGTACTTTACATTGGCAGGTTTAATAATGGCGCTATTACTCATATTTCTATAAGCAACTAATCCCCTAAACCATGAAAAAGATTGATAAGAATAGCATTGACCCGGAGGTATTCAAACTTTATGATGCCTACGCCCACAATAAAATGGAGCGACGTGAATTCATAGAGAAACTCTCTACTTATGCCGTAGGTGGACTTACAGTGGCATCTCTGATGAGTTTTATCATGCCGAATTATAGCGACAATATTGTAATCAAAGCAGATGACCCAGCACTGGAAACTGAAACTATCACTTATCAATCTCCAGATGGTGGCGGAGCTATAAAAGCCCAACTTTCCCGACCCAAAAATGCTAAAGGAAAGCTCCCGGGTATAGTGGTGGTACATGAAAATAGAGGGCTTAACCCACACATTGCAGATGTAGGCCGAAGAGCTGCCAAAGAGGGATTTATTACCATTTCTCCAGATGCACTTACACCACTGGGCGGCTATCCTGGTAATGATGATGATGGCCGAGCATTGCAAAGTAAACGTGATAAGAATGAGATGCTCAATGACTTCATAGCCGCATTCAATTATCTAAAAAATAATGATGAATGTAGTGGCAATGTCGGAGTTGTAGGCTTTTGTTTTGGCGGTTGGGTCAGCAATATGATGGCAGTAAAAGTTTCAGAGTTGAAAGCAGCTGTTCCATTTTATGGTGGTCAACCTCCTCTGGAAGAAGTACCAAACATTCAAGCACCCCTGCTGCTACATTTTGGGGAGCTGGATGAAAGAGTAAATGCAGGATGGCCTGATTATGAGAAGGCTTTGAAAGAGAATGACAAGGACTACGAAGCACATATCTACCCCAATGCCAATCACGGATTTCATAACGACACTACCCCACGGTATGATGATGAAGCGGCCAAGTTAGCCTGGGGCAGAACTATTGAGTTTTTTAAGAAGCATTTGAGCTGATCTTAAATAATTAAGAGCCCCACAAATATTTGTAGGGCTCCGTTATATCAAAAGTTTATTTATCTCTCTAATGTAAACTGTCCTACCAAATCAGAGGCACCACCACCACCAGTAGTAATATTAAGCTCCGTGGTAAAAACAAATTTATTGGCAGATTTTTCTAGGATCGTATATTCCTGTTCCTCACCATTTGAATCTGTTATAATTAGTTTATCACCCTCAATTTCCCAAGCACCTTCATTTGAGAAGCTATAACCTGAAAAATTCTGTTCATAAGACATCTCTCCAGTTATAGAACTGCTAACAGTATATTTCAGATTTATATTGTAATCACCATCAACAAAAATCTTGTTTGGACTTGAGGTAAATTCCACAGTGTAATCTAGATCGTATGCTTTACCATCATAAGTGGTAATAACTGTTATTCCAGACCCTGATGTTGTCGAGACTCCTGAGTAGCTTACATCCGTCATGTTCCATGTCCCTTCAATTTCACTATTTAACTGTAAATCTTCTTCATCATCTGAACAAGCTACAAATAGGCTTGCACACAAAAGCATTACGATTACTTTTTTAAAATTCATTTGTAAATTTTTATAAGGTAAAATAAAATGCGGCAAGATTTTTCAAATAATTTGACGCATAGAAACCCTGAATATAAAAAATGGCCAAAAGGTAATCCCATAATTTAAAATAAGATATATAAATTATAATTTTTACGAACTACACTTTGGCTAACATTGATTTTAATGCGCTTTCTAGTAGAATTCGCTTACAGTCCCAATAATTAATTTAAATTTGCGTCTTAAATCACAAAAGCAATGTCTGAAACACAAACTTGTCCTGAATGTAGTTCGCCTTACGGCTATTCTACCGGAGTATTAATGATGTGCCCAGAATGTGGCCATGAGTGGAACCCTGAAGATGTGGCTGCAGAGGCTGCTGGTCCTGTAGTAAAAGACGCCAACGGAAATACTCTGCAAGATGGTGATGACGTAGTGATAGCTAAGGACTTACCTGTAAAGGGCGCCCCAAAACCTATCAAAGCTGGTACTAAAGTAAAAAACATCCGTCTGGTAGATGGAGATCATAATATAGACTGCAAAGTTGATGGTTTTGGTGCTATGGCACTAAAGTCTGA
Source organism: Fulvivirga ligni (assembly GCF_021389935.1). Taxonomy (NCBI): domain Bacteria; kingdom Pseudomonadati; phylum Bacteroidota; class Cytophagia; order Cytophagales; family Fulvivirgaceae; genus Fulvivirga; species Fulvivirga ligni. The sequence goes on along the minus strand of NZ_CP089979.1, from coordinate 2,890,468 downwards.
ATTTGTAAAGAAGGCGTAATTTAATCAACCGCCTGACAAACAATAGTCATTCATAGTATCAGAGGCCTCGTCTAATCCCATTTCAGAGGCCTTTTTAAAATCTAAACACGCATCAAATTTCTCATTGATATGTTGTTTGGTAAGCCCTCTTAAGTAGTAAATACTAGCGTCATCCGGATAAAGATTAATGGAATGTGACAGATCCTCAATGGCTCCTACATAATCCATCTTTTCACTCTTAGCTCTGGCTCTATTATCGTAGTATACAGCCTCTTTTCCATTGATTGCAATGGCCTCGTTAAATGAGTTAATAGCCTCATTATAAAGTTCTTGATTATAATATTCTAACCCTATTAGATTATGGCCTTCTGCATAAGTAGAATCCATTTTAATAGCCTCGTTATAGGCTACTATGGCTTTCTTCGAATCCCCAATCTCTGAATAAGTCTGGCCCAGATTACTGAAATACATCAATTCCGGTTCATCAGATTTTGTAGCTTTTTGAAAATCTGCCACCGCACCTTCATAATTCTCTAGATTGTAATTACAGATACCTCTATAATTAAATAAGTCCCCTGGTGCATACAATTTTGCCCGTTCTGACTTATCAAAATTCATGATAGCACTGTCGTAATTCTCAAGATGATAATATGACATTGCCAGGTTGTAATAACCAAAAAATGTAGTGGAATCCAATTGAATCACCATTTTATAGTCGAGTAATGCAGAGTCATATTCATCAAAATTCAAGTAGCAATTAGCACGGTTTGAATAGAAGCTGGCATTTTCACCATCGAGCCTGATTGCTTCATTGATATCTACAATGGCCGCTTTAAAGTCTCCGAAGTGCATTTTAGCATACCCTAGATTATTTTTGGCCACAGCTAATACAGGGTCTATTTCTAACGCTCTGCTAAACTCGGCCACTGCTCCATAATAATCTTCCGTTTCTAGCAATGCCAGCCCTAGCTGATTGTGATAAGTCGCAATGTTATTATTGAGCTGAATAGCCTGTTTGTACAATGGTATGGCCTCTTTATAATTATCTTTATCAGCCAAAGCTTCTGCCTCATTAAAATAATCAATGGCATTTTTTCCAGATTTCACCAGCTTCGTGGCCTTATCACCCACCACCTTATCCTTTAAATTTTCAGGTATTTCAAACACCTCATTATCAATCTGTCTATTGAATTCAAATTGATCAAAAGTAGCATTGAGTATTGCCCGTTCTTCACCATAGAAATACTGTTGGTATTTTGTTGGAGCTGGGTAGTTATTAAATTCTTTGTAGTCTGCATACATATAGTATGAGCCTTCATCAAACTTTTTACTTATTAATAGGCTTTCTTTATTAAAATAACAGACAGAACTGCTACTATTCTTAACCTTGCGAAACACCACTCTATAAGCACTATCAATATCTATGAAAGAGTTTATGGATAACTCATTCCAGTCTTTGGTCAAATTAGGAAGAAACTGACCTAAGAAATCATAACCTTCTATACCTTTATCTGTAACATTCACTTTTTGATCAACAGGATTGTATTGCCATGTCATATTACCATTACTACCTGTTAAAAAGCTAGCCGCACCAAAATCCATTTTCATCAGCATCATATTAGGATTTTTAACCTTGAGATCTACTGGAAAAGAGATTTCACCCTGTGAGATCACTCCCTTGGCTATAAAATCATCTGGTAATGCTTCAAATTTGTATTTAGACTTAAAATCAGAAAGCAATTGGGTAAATAGCTGTTGGTTTTCATCCAGATGAGATTTGAGGAATTTCTTCATATCGAAATCTTCCGGCTTGTATTCAATTTTCTCTATAAGTACAGTGGTAGCTACAACTTTAGACCTTCCCTCCTGCTCCACAATAAACTTCAGATCCAGCCCTCCTTTCTTATCTTTTAATAACTCATACTCTTCATGATCTTTATGATTATAAAGCTCTGGATCAACCGCCACTTGATCGGAATAAAAAGAGGTCAGTACTGAGCCATCAGCAAATTTATGTTTCACTGACTGACATGTATATCCCATCACTACTTCAGTATCTTTCAACTTCTTCGAGCTAATGAGCTTACGACTTTCCAAGGCCTTTTTATCAGTATCAGGCTGTTTTTCACCATTCTTATACATCACTTTCTTGTACTTGGGCTCACTGCAATCTGTAATTACTACAAATCCCTGATCAAAAACGGATTTGGTTCTTCCCTCTACAATGTAGTAATCTTGAAATAGCGTTTCACGACCTTCCATCGCGGGCCGAACATTGCCATCTTTATCAAAATACTCGAATTTTAGCCTTAAATGATACTGAGCATTGGCACTTACGCAGGCCACTAAAGCCAAAGAAATGGATAAGATTATTGATTTCACGCCGTTGATTTTTAAAAAATGATAAAGCCTATTACAAGTAATTAGTGATCCCTCCTTGCTGTAGTCAACCTATGGTGGTTATTTTATATCAAAAAAATGCAAAAAGTTTAATTTTAATATTATTTCAATCACTATTGTAACCTTCAATTTTATTATTAACCCTTCTGTTCTATTTTTTCAAAGCACTCACATAAAAGCATATTATATTTTGAGCCAAAATCAATTTAATACATGGAGTATCATGCTCTAATTCCTTTTTTCATGAGCAATAAAAATCCGTTATATCTATAATGCTATTTCTTTGCTAATATTAGCCAAATTAGCCCTCCTCACAGCAATTTGGATGAAATTTGTATTTTGAAATCGCTACCATTTTGCATAAAATTGCAAGCTCGTTGGACTTTAATAATAAGGATGAATCTTGATAAGGAAAGGCTAAGGTTAGAGACTTTAAGAAATTATAATATACTGGATACGCTAAGTGAAAGTGATTATGATGATATCACTTTCCTGGCATCAGCTATTTGCGGTACACCAATTGCGCTTATCTCATTTGTAGATGAGCATAGACAATGGTTTAAATCTAAAAGAGGGTTAGATGCTCATGAAACACCAAGGGCTCATTCCTTCTGCTCGCATGCTATTAACCACCCTAATGATATCTTTATAATTGAAGACTCCAGGGAGGATGACCGATTTAAAGACAATCCTTTAGTTACAGGCAAACCTGATATAGTTTTTTATGCCGGCGTACCTCTGGTAGCCAATAACGGTCACGGTTTAGGTACTGTTTGCGTTATCGATACTAAGGTGAGGCAACTCACTGATGATCAGAAGAGTGCACTTAAAATGCTTTCTAAGAATGTGATGCACCTGCTTGAACTTAGGCAGTCTAATAAAGAGCTCAAGCTCTTAAAAACACACTTAGAGGCTAGAAATAAGGATCTGGAGAACTTTGCCATGGTGGTATCTCATGACATTAAATCGCCACTTACAAGCATTTTATTGAGTAACGAATTATTGGCTGATGGTCACAGCAAGAATTTACCAGAAGCCGCCAATGAACTTATCAATATCAGCAACACCTCTGCCAGGAAGATAAAATCTATGGTGGAAGGCATTTTACAGTATTATCAAAACGAAAATAATGTTGCTGAATATCATAAGATACAACTAGATCAGTTTTTTGATAATATCAAATCTATTGTCACCTCTGAAAAGGGCTTTGTTCTAGATGTAAGATGCCCTCATAAGGAGATCATTTTTAACCGAACCCAGCTGGAGCAAATATTTCTGAATTTACTCAATAACAGTATCCGCTATAACGACAAGGATCCAATAGTCATTGAAATCAGATGCTTTGAAGACGAAGAGTATTATAAATTTACCCTTAAGGACAATGGCATAGGCATTTCTAAAGACGACCAGGCCATTATATTTGACCTGTTCAAAACGGTATCTAAGAAGGATAGGTTTGGCGTAAAAGGTTCGGGCATTGGTTTGCCAACCGTAAGAAAGATAATAGAAAATGCGGGTGGCTATATCTCTATACAATCAGAATTGGGCCTGGGAACCACCTTTACTTTTACACTTGAAAAGAGAGATGCTTAGATAAATGCATGGGTTTTGAATCAGCAATTTCTTTTTAATAGCAATCCATTTTAAGCTGTCCTTTATTCTGGTAATAGCTTAGCTTTTTACCGTTGTGCGCCACACAAATGCGTTCCAGAACATTGGTGACCTCTCGCTGCATGGAAATAGAGCCACAGAGCATGATTATACCTCTGTCTTTAAGTGTTTGAGCTAATAGATGCGCATCTTTTTCCAACAAATGCTGTACATACACTTTTGCGCCACCTGATTTTGAATAGGCAGGAATGAAGCTTTGAAGCTTTTTATTAGCCAAAGCCTGATCCACAAACGGTCTGTAAATTTCATAAGAAGACTCATTTCTCGCACCCCAGTAGAGGTGCAAGTCACCCAAAAAACCATCATTGATCATTCCTAAATAGGGTGCAATGCCCGTTCCAGTGGCTACCATAATCACTTTCTTAGACTTTGCTGGAAGATGAAAATTCTTGTTTCTCACGAGGCTGCCTTCCAGAGTATCACCCACTTTAAGATTATTCAAATAATTAGAACAGACACCTAATTCATGTCTTTTTACACTTATAATAATATTGCCATTGATCAATGCAATGGAATATAATCTCTCACTCTCATTTGGAGGGTAAATACCTAACAGATCACCCGATTTAATCTTATTCGAAGGATTACTTAACTCGATAATAAACGTATCATCTAGACTATCTTCTGCCTTGGTTTTTGAGATAATTGTGAACCCCTGAACCTTTTTAGGCTTCAGATCAACAGGATTCTTGGCAGGCACTTGTAGGCTTAAGTTATCTACTTGTGATAATTGTCGAGCCCACTGGCGAAATGACTCCCAAGAACGATTATTGACTGTCTGCAATTCCATCTTTCTTTTACTCAGCGGGTGCATGCCCAACTCCAGATCCACCTCCTTCGCAAACTGACAAAAATCTGGATAAGCCAAGGAACCGAAACCTAAAACAGAAAAAGAAAAGGCCTTTTCAGATGTGCAGTCTTTAAATAGCTTTATAAAATTAGAAGCATTCACAGGCGCCTCTCCATGACCATAGGTGGAAGTAAGAACAATAAGATGCTCCATACTTTCAAACATCTCATATCGATTCATTTCTGTGATATAAGACGACTGGCCATTTTCTAACAGCTGTTGATGTAATTGCATAGCAAACGGAATGGTTGTGCCAGTCTCCGATCCAACCAGGATAATATACTTACAATCAGCCTTTTGTAGACTGTTTCTAATCTTTGAAGCTCTACGCTTGAAAGTCATCACAAAGCCTGAATATATGAAAAAGGGCAAGCTACAGGCTGATAACCCAAGGATCAAAGCCCACCAAATGTTACCTCGCCCCGTATGCAAGGTTAGGCTAAGTTCTGAAATGATATTCACGAACGGATATACCGTTTGATCCATAACCTCGCCTGTGTATTGATTAACTAAAAGCTCACTATCCTTAAGTTTGAGTACATAATAATCTTCTACATCAGGAGAAAATGGAAACTCAAGAACTCTCAATTCTCCCAGTTTCACATTATTAAAAGATTCAAATTGCTCAGGAGAAACTGCCGGCTCTTCACTGAGAGTTTCATAATTAATATCATATTGAGCCGCAGTAGATTCCGGTATTACTGAAAACCTCTGCAAGAATAAATATGTGCCTGTAAGGCTAGTAATAAGAATAGGAATTAAGACCAGCCGCCCTAAATACACATGGTAGTATTGATAGAAGTTTTCATTGATGATTTTGGAAAAGAAATGCTTTATTCCCTGCTGTCGCTTGATGATTAAAACCACTCCTGTAATGGCTATAAGGGACAAACAAAGAGCACTTAAGCCCATAAAAAAGCGTCCGAAACCTTTAAGAAAAAGAGAGCGGTGTAAGCTGGTTACGAACTCAAAAAGTGGCTGCTGATCCTCTACCACCTCCAACTGCTCGCCGGTGGTTGGGTTGATGTAGAAATCACTCATATTACCTTCCTTATCAACGGCTGAAACGGAAACCAATCCATTTTCATCCACCTTCAAGTTAAAGATTTCATCATAATGAGTCTGGATCTTTTCAAAGGCATCAGCCAGTAAAACCTGATCTGAACCATCTACTTTATAGTCTGAAAGCTGATATGAGACCGGTTCAAAGGCCAGAATAACACCTGTGATAGATGCTATGAGAATAAAAACAAAAGAAGATACAGCCAATATTAGATGACTGTACCTCCAAATAGAAATAATCATAATGACTCTAAAAATGAATTGTGCGGTAATTAACCTGGCATAATTCTGATGTATCTGATATAGCCATTACCTTCGAACTTACCTTGTATTCCTTCTTTGGTTAAAGGAATTTCAATATCCTGCTCATAGTATTTCTGCTCTTCTACAGCCGTTTCAAACCGAATTCGATATCCTGCATCTAACTTATCCTCATCTATATTCAAAACTAAAATCCTACGTTCTCCCCCTGCAATGCTTGCACTGCTGGTGCCGTCGATATCAGTATTACCCTCGAAAAAACTAAACCATGAAGTTAGATCAGGATACCAATCTTCATCTTTACCCATTACATGCAAAGTTTTCTCATATTCCCCAGCAGGGTTAATCAAAGAGACGGCCACATAAGCTGCTTCGCCCTCATAATTAACTAGTTGCACCATGCATTTATAAGAACTTTTACCAGACTCTGTATAAGACCAACTGGCCAGACATATGCTTAAGACCAGTAAACTAATACCTTTCAATACCTTCTTCATTGATTTATTTTAAAAACTGTAAGTCTATTTTATTCTCTTTCAAAACTTCATTCTCGCTAGCCAAATCATAAACAGATTCGTCAAAATCGGTTTTCACTTTTTTATTGGCTCCTTTAGAGACTAATAGTTTAAGGATATCAGCATCCGTAGCTTTCATTGCTGCAATTTGTAATGCAGTAGTCCCTTCATTATTGACTTGATTCACATCAATATTCATGGCCAAAACCTTTTCTACCAGTGAGAGGTCATTCTTCTCAACAGCCAGATGTAAAAGTGAATTACCTTTAGCCTGAGACCGAGCTGGGTCAAAGCCGTGTTTTTTTAGCAAACTCAACTTCGAGTCAAAGTCTTTTTTATTCTGTCCATTGAATGAGTTTACTAGATAATAGCCTAGCGTCTTACCTTCGGCATCCGTGAGTTTCACTTCTGCACCCTTATCGATCAGAAACTCTACCACCTCAATAGTATTACCTCTCACAGCGTTAGCAAGAGCAGTTTCCCCAGCCTTATTTTTGTGATTGATCTCTTTTATAGTTACCAACTTCACTATTTGCAAATCATTGCGGCTCGCGGCATTAATTAGTGCGGTATTACCATGGTTATCAACCTGATTAATATCTACTCCTTTATTAATGAAGTATTCGATTACTGATGCATCTTTAGACCTGGCAGCCAAAGCATGTAAAGGTGTAACCCCTTCCTCAGTAATTATATTCGGTGCTATTCCTTTAGATTCTAGATATTTAAACACATTAAGATCATTAGTTTTTCTTCTTGTGCCCTGACTTGCAGCTATAATAGCGTTAGCTCCTTTTTTACCGAGTGCCTTATAATCTACCCCTTTTTCAATGAGTATATCCATCATATCCTTGTTGCCAGTTTTGGCTGTGTAGAAAAAGACATTATTGCCATTTTCATCCTGATCCTGAAGGGATAAACCATGATCTATAAAATAATCAATCATCTGATCATCAGAAAGATGAGGGATGAGCAGCAACAAAGAATTTGCACCATCGTGATTTACATCCTTGATATTGGCTCCATTAGCCAGTAGGTAGTTATATATCCTCTCATCAGCTTGTCCGGTAGTAGCGGCAAATGTGATCACTGAGTAGCCATGGTCATCTACCATATTCACATCAACACCTCGCTCAACAAGATATTTCATTAGTTCTATGCTTCCGCCCATCGCAGCCCAATGCAGGTAATTTCTTCCATCATGAGTGAGTTCATTGATGTCCTGTGAATAGTTATCCAACATGTATATGACAGTCTCCGCAGGCAATTTGCTAAGCATCGCATACATAATACCGTTAAACTTGTGAGCATTAAAGGCAGCAGGATCATTGCCCTGCTCAATGATTTTCTTCACCTCATCTAAAGAAGGTGACTTTTCCCAATAACTTCTTTGCAGAAATATATTCTCCTGTCCGTATCCCAAAGAAACTGTAAGAAATAATAGACAGGTAGTAATTATTGATTTCATATTATCAGATTAAGGTTGATGGCTTATCAGCCCAATTTTGTTGGTTGATTTAATCATAGGAGGCAAATCTATATTATTGTTTTTATTTAGACTAATTTTAAATAATAAAATATTATCCAACCGTGAAACATCAATTCATTTAATATCGTAATATTGCGATATACAAATACTATTGAATGGGCGTTACTAAAACCAATTTATTCAAAGAAGATCAAAATGAGCTGGCCATAGCAGCCAAGGCATTTGCGCACCCTGCCAGGATTGCTATCATTCAGCATTTGATTAAAGCTAACGCCTGTATAAACGGAGATTTAGTCCAGGAGCTAGGGTTGGCTCAGGCCACAATTAGCCAGCATCTGAGAGAACTTAAGGACATTGGCATTATTCAAGGTACCATTGAAGGATCTCGGGTTAACTACTGTATACATCCGCAAAGATGGAAGCAGATTAAGGAACAATTCAACACTCTTTTCGACTCTTATCAGGGCGATTCTTGCTGTTGAAAAAAAATTTAAATATATTGATCGTAATATTGCAATAACAAAATAAGTTATGAAAACCGAAGAGCAATTAAAAAGCGAAGTAAAAGAAAAATACGCTCAAATCGCGGAGCAAAAAATTAGTGTTAATGCCGCCTCTTGCTGTGGGGCTACCCCTTCTTCATCGGAGGTTTATAATATCATGAATGACAATTATGACCAGACCGATGGCTATGTTGCTGATGCTGATCTCGGCTTGGGTTGCGGATTACCAACACAATTTGCTCAAATCCAACCTGGAGATGTGGTTATAGACCTGGGCTCTGGAGCTGGTAACGACTGCTTTGTGGCCCGTCATGAAACTGGTGCTGAAGGCAAAGTGATAGGTATAGATTTCACGCCTGCTATGATTAACAAGGCTCGAACTAACGCTGAAAAGCTAGGTTTTAACAACGTAGAATTTAGAGAAGGCGACATCGACGATATGCCTGTAAATGATAATGTGGCCGATGTAATTGTGAGTAACTGCGTACTGAACTTAGTACCCAATAAGCCTAAGGTTATTGGTGAAATTTTCAGAACTCTGAAGCCTGGCGGACATTTTAGTATTTCTGACATTGTACTTATTGGAGCCCTACCTCCTGCCCTACAAAATGATGCTGAAATGTACGCAGGTTGCGTTTCCGGAGCTATTCAAAAAGATGAGTATCTGCAATACATTGAAGAAGCTGGTTTTGTTAACCTAACTATTCAAAAAGAAAAGGCCATTTCAATTCCGAATGATATATTAGCAAAATATCTCAATGAGGATGAGATAAAACATTTCAATAATGGCGGCACAGGTATTTACAGTGTAACTGTTTATGCTGAAAAGCCAGGAAAAAGAGATAAACCAAAAGTAAAGTTAGGCGAAAGTGCAGAACCTTGTTGTGAACCAGGTTCGGGCTGCTGTTAATCAACCGATATGTCAAGTATTAAATTTTATCCAGAGCTCTCTCAAACTATTGAGAGAGCTTTGAAAACACAAATTTCAGATGAGCGCAAAGCAGTACTTCAGGAACTCATTAATTATATTTCCAAGAAGCTAAGCTCGAACGAAACTGCCCATCTCAATTTTATCTGTACTCATAATTCCAGACGTAGCCAGTTCTCCCAAATATGGGCTCAAACTGCCGCTGCTTACTTTGCCATTCCTGTGAAATGTTATTCTGGAGGCGTGGAAGTTACAGCCTTTAACGAACGTGCTGTAAAAGCCATAAAAGGAAACGGATTTAAAGTTTCTGCTTCAGGAGATGACAATCCATTATATCTGGTTTCATATAGTGATAATGCTCAGCCTATTAAAGCCTTCTCTAAGCTTTTTGATGATGCTGAAAATAATTGCGAGGCTTTTGCTGCTGTTATGACATGCTCTCATGCTGATGAAAACTGTCCATTTATTCCGGGTACTGAACAAAGAATTGCGGTAAGATATGAAGACCCAAAGTCTTATGACGATACGGCTGAAGAAGCCGATCAGTATGACTTTAAATCAATGGAAATAGCCGCGGAAATGCTCTACGTCTTTTCATTATTATAAAATATGTGTTTATTTTATAAATTTTCTACATTTATTTATACAAGTGTAGACTTTTTTTTCATTTCAGCTTATATTGAAGTTTTTAAACTTCGATGAGAAATTTTTTTATACTTTTTCAACTTATCTCGTTTTCTGTATTTGGGCAAGTTAACCTTGACAGTTTAAAGCAAACTTTTGAGGACAAGTCATTACCAGACAGTAGCCGCATAGCCGCTATTAATTTGCTAGCATGGGAAGGCTATCTATTTAGCGCCCCTGACAGTTCCATTTATTATGCTCAGTTACAATATGATTTTGCGAAATCCGTAGGATCTAAAAAGCAGATGGCCGTGGCCCTAAATACTCAGGGTACAGCTCTTTATATGTTAGGTCAATATGCTGAAGCTACTGAAAAGCTTTATGAAAGCCTTGAGCTCAAAGAAGAGATAAAGGACGTTAAAGGCATCGCAGCCACGTTAAATAACCTGGCCATGATTAATGATGAAAACAAAAATTATGGAAAAGCAATTGACAACTATCACCAGGCTATCAGATATGTAAAGGGCTCTCCAGATTATGAAAATAGTGCCGAATTAAAGAAAATCATCACTGCCTCCTATCACAATCTCGGAGTTTTAAACATTGGTCTAGAAAAGTATGATAAAGCTCTCGCCTACCTGGATTCTACGGTGGAACTAGCTATAGAGCAAGACTTTAAGAGAGAACGGGCTTACGCATATGCCAACATCGGCAGGGTTTACAGTGAAAAAAAAGATTTTAAAAAGTCTTTGATCTACTATCAGAAAGGGTTTGAAATCATAGAGGTAATAGATGATCATCGCGGTTTAGTGGATGCGTATAACAACTTCGGCTCAGCATATCTTGAGCTAAAAGACTATAAAAAGGCCATTTTCTATTGTCAGAAAGCGTTATCAACCTCTATAGATACTCATTTGATAAAAGGCACTGCTGACGCAGCAGAAATATTATATGAGAGCTATAAAGCCTTAAATCAGTCATCCAAGGCTCTGGAAATGCTGGAGCTTAATCGCAAGTATGAAGATAGCATTCAAAGCCTTGAAGATCAGGAATTAATATTGCAGCAGCAGTATAAATATGAATACGAGAAAAAATCAACAGCTGATAGTATAGCATTTGCCGCTAAAGAAGAAATTCAGAATCTTAAAATCTCCGAACAGCAATCACAGCTTAAAGCGGCTCAAATACAGACTGCTCTGCTCGGTGGCATTATTTTGTTATTCGCCGTGGTCCTCATCATATCCTACCGAAGTTACAAGCGCAAACTCAAAAACTCTGAGATTATAACTGAGCAAAAAAAGGAAGTAGAAGAGCAAAGAGATAAAATTAAAAGGCAAAATGATCTCCTCGAAGATAAGAATAAGGAGATAACCATTCTTAATAATAACCTGGAGAAGCTGGTGAAAGAAAGAACTGAAGAGCTGGAAAAGTCTCTAGAGCAGATATCCAGCTACCAGCATGATCTGGCCCATAATATTAGGGCGCCATTCGTTACTCTGGTAGGTCTTTTACAGCTGATCAAGCATGAAAAGTTTGATTCTAAGGATAACCAGGCCATTCTGGAAAGGCTGCAGCAGACCTCTGAAAAAATCTCAGTAGTACTTCAGGACATTTCCAGAGAGCTGAGCAAGTTTGAGAATAATATTGGTAGGTAATAGACCAGCGTAATCACCCCGCTAATGTGGCGCATTCGTACAACGCAACGAATGTATTAAATAAGGATTTTTGTCTAAATTGATTATCCACATGAATAATAGTCACTACCATGAAAGCTTTAAAACATCAAAAAATTATCCCTTTTTTATGGTTTAATGATCAAGCCGAAGAAGCCATAAACTTTTATACCTCAAATTTTAATAACTCTGAGATTAGCTCGCTCAAAAAATGGTCTGAGGAAAGCCCATTTCCTTCCGATAAAATTCAAACGGGTTCCTTTTTATTAGAAGGTCTTCGCTTTTATGCATTTGATGCGGGCCCTCAATTTACATTTAATTCATCTATCTCTTTTTTCGTGATATGCGAAACTGAGGGCGAAGTGGAAGAATTATGGAATAAATTCATAGATGGAGGAAAAGTAATGATGGCCTTAGACACCTACCCATGGAGTCAAAAATATGGCTGGTTAGAAGATAAATATGGTATTGGGTGGCAATTTATGCTTGCCGATGGCAGTACAGAAACTACTCAAAAAATAGTGCCTCTGCTTATGTTTAGTGGAGATAATCGTGGCAAAGCCCAAGAAGCCATTGAACTGTACATTTCCCTTTTCAATGATTCTGGCGTAGATATGATCGCCAAGTATGAAGAAGGTGAACCAGGCCCCACAGGAATGATAAAACATGCTTCGTTTAAACTGGAAGGAATTGAGTTCAGAATAATGGATAGTGGGGTGGATAATAACGTGCCCTTTAACGAAGCTATTTCCTTATTTGTAAAATGCGAAAACCAAACCGAAGTAGATCATTTTTGGAATAAACTTACTGCAGAGGGTAACGAAAGCCGCTGTGGCTGGCTAGAGGATAAATTTGGCGTGAGTTGGCAAATTATTCCTAATTTCTTAATGAACAAGATGATGAATGGAGAGCCTGCTAAAACAAAAAAAATGACTGTTGCTATGATGCAAATGAGCAAACTGGAAGTAGACGAGCTAGAAAAAGCATACAACCACTAATCAATAAAAAAGCATGATCAAAAGTAGAATAGCCTCAATAGCCACCTCTTTTGATCATGCCATTCCTCTATTTCACATCAAGAGTAATATCAACCTCTTTTTTATAAACAGTTTCATAGAAATAGAGCTGATCTAAAGGTGCATTCAAATGCAGGATAATATACAGATCACTCCATTTTTCCTCTGAATTGCTATTACCCAGAGCTTCACGTACTTTATTGAGAATCATGCCTTTAAAAGTGCTTTTATACTCTTCTAAAGTAAGGTTGGGCTTCTCTTGAAAGGCATTATAAATCTCTCTTGGCATAACGGATTTTGTGAAACTCATCTTCATAGGGCCGTCATCTTTAACACCCGTAGCTGCTTCAATTTCTTGCTTAGACATTTTCACCAGCTTCTCACCTTTTGCATTTACATGCTCATACCGAATGTCCAGAATATCTTCTTCAGGCTCTGAAAGCGGCTCTAATACTACCAGATTATGATGAATTTTTATCACCTTATATTTCACTCCTTCTGCGGTAAATTCTTTACCAACGTCGCCCTTAGTAACCAGCGTAGTTTTAAACTCATCTCCTACCTTACCTTTCAAAGTGATGCTACCTTTTAAAGACTCTTCCTCAGTAAGATCAGGCTTTACTTGATAAATTATACTGGCATATATGCCATCTCCCTGGCTCCTCACATCACTTCTTCTCCTGCTATTAAGAGAAACGTCTTCTCCAGTGGCCTTAGTTACACTTTCCTTGGCCAGGAAAAGCCTGAAAACCTCATCAAAATGGGGTTTTGAAGTAGCTACATCTGATCTAAAATTAAGGTAGGTTCCGTACTTACCGATGTTGGTTTCAAGCTGAGCATTTGCCTTTATTTGGTTAAGTACTTCTACATAGCTTTCTAAAGGTTCTAGCTTAGCTTTCCAGGGCGCATCATAGGCCTCACCTTTAAAATATAGCTTTTCTTCTTTGCCAAAAGAAGATCCAAGCTCATATGAAAGGTTGGCCAGCATGTCAAATGCTTTTTGCTCCTGCTCTGTTAATTCTTGAGAAAAAGTAGTCCCTCCTACGAGCATCAACAGAATAACGAATAATATTTTACTTCTAATCATAGTTGGCTTTTTATTAAAAATAAAAAATTATCCAAGAAATTCAATATTTTATCCCATAAGATCTATTCCATTGCCGTTTCCAGCCCGGCACTCTTCACTTTGACCTCAAAATGCCCTTTTCTGCACTTTCATTTACTATTTCCTGTGTGTAGTCCCACAAGGTAGACGATCCTTTTTCTATAACACAGATCTTATCGATAACCCTGGATAATTCTACGTCATATTCAGCCCAGGTGCCACCGTTATTGCTCACGTTTTGCATTACTGGCTCCAACCTATCCAGTGCCTTGGCAAACCTGGCTTCTTTGGTTTCTCCAGCCTCAAACTCTTGCCATACATCAATTAAATCTGTAGCTTGATCTTCTGGAAGCAAACCGAATATACGTTTGGCAGCAATCAGTTCCTCCTCGGTATTCACGTGGTTTTTGGTATTGTCATACAAAAAGGTATCTCCTGCATCTATCTCCACTATATCGTGGATAAGGACCATTTTCATTACCTTAAGCAAATCTACCTTTTCATCTGCATGCTCAGCCAGTACAATGGCCATCATAGCCAAATGCCAGCTATGTTCTGCGTCATTTTCATGCCTATCACTATTGAAAAGGCGCGTTTTACGCATGATATATTTTAGCTGATCTATCTGCTTTATAAATTCTATCTGTTTTAATAATCTTTCCGCTTGCATAAATCTCAATCGATTAATTGTTCAAATTCTATGTTACAAATAGACATTAAATTATTTTTACCAAAAAGGACATTTGTCCCACCCTATTAAAAAATGATCAGAAAAAATCAGGACCTACTCAATTACATCATAAAAACACCTGATAATCAGTTTATTAAAAAGGTTTTTAATAAAGGCGAGATCATTCTTGAGCAAAGAAAAAACGTACAGAATATCTTCATCATCAGTTCTGGTTTGGCCAAATGCTACCGATCTGAGGATAATGGCAAAGACTTTATTCAGGAGTTCTTCAGCACGGGTGAAATTTGCGGAGAGGTTGAAGTTTTTACTAATACCCTGAGCTTTTGTTCAATAGAGGCCATATCAGATATGGAGGTCTATAAAATTCGCCGCGATCAGTTTGATCAACTTTTACAAACAGATCAAACTTTTAACCGATTAATAATGACTGCACTGGCCAATAAAATCAGTTACAAATCTAAACGGCATGCTTACCAGTGGGCTCATGATGCAGAGAGTAACATCCTGAACATTCTGGAAGCTAATCCTGATTTATTAGAGATGATTTCTAAACAGGATTTTGCTAATTTTCTAGGCATAACCTTGAGAAGCCTGAACCGCATACTACATCAACTAAAAGAAGGAGGACTCTTATAACATGTTACCGCCATTATTTGACAGCTGGATATCTATTTCACTATATCTGCTATTAGTCTTTATCATCATTCAGGGTATTCGTCAATACCTGGCGAAAGATGAAGATTCTCCAGAGAGGAAAAGATCACTCATTCCACTAGGAGCTATTGGAGTCATTTTCGGAGCGATAGGCTATGCAAAAGTCTACCGAGATGCCTTTGACGCCATTGCAGCTGCAGGCGATATTAGTCCCACTATAGTTGCTTCGGCTTTGAGAAATGGGGCCTCCTATCCTATTCTAGGTCTGCTATGCCTGGCCGTAACCTTTGCTTTTAAATACATTACCCCTGTAAAATGAAATTACTTTATACACTTGCTTTTTCACTCATTTCAATCACCACTTTCTCTCAAAAGATTTTACTCACTGCAGACAGGCTTTTTGATGGAGAAGAAATCCATGAGAACTATGCTGTTATTGTAGAAGGCAATAAAATAACAGCTATAGGACCCTTTAAAAAACTCAGTACTCAGGCTGATTCTGTGATCAATTTTGGCAATAGTACTATTATGCCAGGAATGATTGAGGCGCATTCTCACGTGCTGCTATATCCTTATAATGAGACTGAGTGGAATGATCAGGTGATGAAGGAATCAGAAAACTTAAGAGCTATACGTGGAGCACAAATGGCTAATAGAAACCTCATGGCCGGCTTTACTACCATAAGAGACTTAGGATCTGAAGGCGCTGGCTATGCTGATGTAGCCATAAAGCAAAGCATTGAAGCAAGTATAGTGGCAGGGCCTCGGATGCTGGTGGCAGGCAGGGCTATTGTAGCCTCCGGGAGCTATGGACCGAAAGGTTATAATCCTGATGTAGAGGTTGTTCTAGGTGCACAGGCTGCCGATGGCAATGATCTAATAAGAGTAACCAGAGAGCAAATTGGTCATGGAGCTGATATTGTAAAGGTATATGCAGATTACAGATGGGGAGCAAATAAAGAAGCTATGCCTACATTTTCTTTGGAAGAATTAAAACTGATAGTGGAAACTGCCAAAAGCAGCGGCCGAGATGTAGTAGCACACGCTTCTACTGCTGAAGGTATGAGAAGGGCAATTCTTGCAGGTGTGAGCACCATAGAACATGGCTCTGATGCCACCGATGAAGTGCTTGCGCTTATGAAAGAAAAGAACGTGGCTCTCTGCCCTACACTTGCAGCCACCTATGCCATATCTACCTACCGTGGATGGGATGATCAAACTCAACCAGAACCAGAGGTAGTAAAAGCAAAAAGAGATTTTTTCAAAAGAGCGCTTAAACACAAGGTCACCATCATTGCCGGAGGTGATGTGGGTGTGTTTCCGCATGGAGAAAATGCCAGAGAACTCATCTTAATGAGCGAGTATGGAATGCCCAACCTGGACATCCTGAAATCAGTGACCAGCGTAAACGCCAGAATTTTCAAACTCAACAATATAGGAAATATTAAACCTGATTACCTGGCTGACATTGTGGTGGTAAAGGGTGATCCTTTAAAGTCTATAAATGCAACCACTAATGTGACTTTTGTAATGAAGGATGGGGTGATTTATAAAAGTTTGCATTAAGAGCGACACCCCTCATACATATACGAACATAAAAAAGTCAGACCCAAGAGGCCTGACTTTCTTTATCATATATTATTTACATTCTATTCCTGAATAATATTGATTGCCTTAGCATTCACAAATTCCTTCATACCAAAACCGCCATGCTCTCTGCCATAACCAGAATCTTTTACACCGCCAAAAGGCATATTAGGCTGTGCTAAGCCAAAGCCATTAATAAAAACCATTCCAGTATCAAAATGGTGCTTAGCCAATTCTACAGCCTTCTTTACATCTTTAGAGAATATTCCACCCCCAAGACCGAAGCGGCTATCGTTGGCAATCCTCATCGCATCCTCATCATTATCAGCTTTTATCAGAGACGCTACAGGTCCAAAAAGCTCATCATCATAAGCAGGCTGGCCAGGAGTTACATTATCCAGTACTGTAGCCGGATAATAGAAGCCTTCACCTTCAGGTATCTTACCTCCACAAAGTACATCAGCACCTTGCTCGACACTTTTCTGCACTTGCTCATGAAGTTTATCTCTTAAATCCTTACGAGCCATTGGGCCAATTTTCGTTTCTTCCACAGTTGGATCTCCCACCTTAAGGGCTTTCATCTGTTCTACAAAAGCCTTTTTAAAGTCCTCGTATAACTTATCTACTACCACAAATCTCTTTGCAGCTACGCAGGTTTCACCATTATTGTAAATTCTTCCCCTTACACACATTTTCACAGCATTCTCCAGGTCGGCGTCTTCTAATACTAGATAAGCATCATTAGACCCTAACTCTAGCACAGTTTTCTTAAGTTGTTCCGCGCTTTTCTTAGCTACTACTTTACCTGCCTTGTCACTTCCGGTTAAAGTTACACCTCTCACAAGCTCATTTTCTATGATACTATCAGACTGATCATGATCTATAACGAGAACTTTAAACAAACCATCTGGCAGACCTGCCGATTTAAAAATTTCCTCCAGCATCAAAGCCGACCCCGTTACGGACTCTGCATGCTTTAGCAAAACTCCATTTCCAGCCATCAAGTTAGCAATGGCATATCTAATTACCTGATAAGCAGGGAAATTCCATGGCTGTATACCATAAATTACTCCAATAGGAGAATAAGTTATGATACCCCTGGTTCCACTGGCTAGTTCTCTTTCCTCATCTTTAAGTTCGTTAGGGCCATTCTCCGCTGTCCATTGGCAAATAGATGCACAAAGATCTACTTCTTGCTTACTATGCTTCACCAGCTTACCCATTTCCTCGGTCATGACTTTTGCCAGCTCATCTTTGTTTTCAGAGAGTTTTTCACCAATAGCCGCAATAATTTCTGCGCGCTCTTCCGGTGTTTTCATCTTCCATTTCAAAAAGGCTTCATGACAATTCTTAACTGCGGTAGAAGCTTCTTCATTAGTCATTAATGAATAACTTTTTATTTCTTTTCCAGTAGCAGGATTTACTGATTTTAAGACTTCCTGTTCTATAATTAGTTCTGACATAATCTTTCTATTTAATTATACATAGCGTTTATATAGAAACAGTATGCATGACGAATAGTTACTCTCATAAGCCTTAATACAGGCGTTTTAGGCGCAAATACATATATAAATTGACGCAGTTATACCCATACAACCAGCTAATTTGTAGTACCTTTATACTATGCGTAAAATGAATGCTTCTCCGAAAAATATTGATGAATATATTTCGATTTGCCCTGAAGAGGTGCAGAAAAAGCTGCAGCAGATCAGAGAAAAAATATTATCGGTGGTGCCAGAGGCTGAGGAAGCCATGAAATATGCTATACCCACCTTTGTGTATCATGGCAATCTCGTTCATTTTGTTGCATACAAAAACCATATTGGCTTCTATCCTGCGCCATCGGGTATCAGGCACTTCAGCAAAGAATTCTCTGACTACAACACCAGCAAGGGAGCCGTTCAGTTTCCTATAGATCGGCCCGTGCCGCTTCAGCTTATCGGTAAGGTGGTTAAATTCAGGAAGTTAGAGAACGAGAAGAAATTAAAATCTTAGTAAAATCACGTAAATTGTGGTTGGTTTCCGATGGATTGTAAACTATCTTTAAGAAAATATTTGCGTATGAAAATAATCCTTGTCTCTGCTTTAACTTTCATTTTACAAACTTCCTTATTTGCACAGCACGCCCCTCCCCCGGATTATCTGAGCACTCAGAATTTTCCAGATAGTGTTTTGCAATTACCTCTTACCTCTTTAGCAGGCTCATCTACAACCTTCGGTGAAATTCTAAAAAGACACGAAGGAAAGGACCTTTTAATTGATTTCTGGGCCAGCTGGTGCAGAGATTGTCTTGTGTCCGTGCCAGAACTACATGAGCTTATGGAGCATCATCCAGAAATGGACTTTGTTTTTATTTCTTTAGACAAAGAAGAGGGAAAGTGGACTTCATCTATTGATAAATATGAGTTAAACGGTGACAATTATTGGCTACATCAAGGATGGAAAAACACCTTAACCAGTTATATCAATCTGGATTGGATTCCTAGATATATTATAATTGGTGCGGACGGACAAGTAAAATTACCTAAAGCAATAAAGATTAACGAGCCTGAAATATTGAAGGCGCTTGGTGAATAATGACCTCTTGAGGCTTATCATTTAAGTAATTTTACTGAATTAATAGAAGAATACTTCTTACTGAAAATTTTCTAAATCCTTAATTAACCTATACTACGTATATATAAGTAACAGACTATGAGACTGTAAGGGTGGTAAATAATAGTTCGTAGCCGGTAAAAAATATAATTAATTAAAATATTAATATAATAAAAGCAACTATTGCTTACATAAATTATTATACAATAATGATTTAATTGATTATTTTCGCGTACCTGACTTAAACTGACCCTATGGAATCGCTAACTGTAAGAGTACTTATTGAATCTACCCCAGAACTCGTTTGGGAGTTATGGACTGGCCCTGAGCACATTATACAATGGTGCCGCCCTTCGGATACTGTAAGTGTTACTCAAATCAAAAATGACCTCAAACCCAATGGTAAATTTTCCTATACCATGGGAACCAATGAAGGTATTACAATCATTGAGCACAGTGGATATTATGGTGAGCTCGAAGCTCCTACCTTAATGACCTACAAATTAGATGATGGCAGAACTGTGACCATCACGTTCATCAGTGATGGTAATCTCACCAGAATTACAGAAGTATTTGAACTCCGTGCTAATGAAAGTGCTGAAAGTCAGAGAGCTGGCTGGCAAAGAATATTGAACAACTTCAAAAACTATGTAGAAGAATACATTAAAGAGAAAAGCTTTAAATAGATTTTTCTTAGAGAGATTTTTATTAATCTCAGAGTTTTCCATCGGTTTTCATCTACCATTTCTAGCTAATTTTCGTTAAATTAAATATGAGATAAGCGCTATAAATGAGTATGAGGACAGAAAACAGAAATTCACTAGTTAGCCTTAGTGAAATTGAAACTTTATTAAACATTTCACCATTTCCGGTGATATCTTTTAATACAGCTACATTTCAAATTGATCAGGTAAACAGACCTGCGATCATAAAATACGGTTACTCAGAGCCTGAGTTCTGCTCCATGAGCATCGATGGAATATTCTCTCAAACAGATAACATCAAATACATCGATTGGATCCAGATCAACCCTCCAAACAGAGGCTCCATATGGAACCATGTAAAAAAAAACGGACAAACTTTCTACGCTAAAGTACAGGGCGAAAAATACTTAGATAATAATCAGGAGCACATTCTGATTATGATCCATGACATTACCTCAGACCTGCATCAAAAAGCCGAAATTAGAGGATATAAGCGTATTTTTGACGCCATTACAGACATCAATCAAGTGCTCAGCACTAATATCAGTGAAATTGATGCCCTCAATCAAAGTTTTGAAGTATTAGGCAAAACCCTACAAATAGATCGTATCTACTATTTTGAGAGCCTGAATGACTACGAGTCTTTAGAGGACTGGGAAGGAGAAAAGAAGATAGAATGGACGGCCAAATTCACCCCTGCTCTTTCAGTCAATTATTTGACCTATCAGCATTTCCCTGATTTGATGGACAATATTGCTGAAAACCGTCAGTTCGGCATGATCACCTCAGAACTTCCTAATAACAATTTGAGGGCCTATCTCCATTCTCAAAGAATTATGTCTATAGTATTGCTCCCTATCTTTATTAAAGACAAGCTTAATGGATTTATAGGCATTGATGACTGCGAACTGGAAAGAAAGTGGAGCAAGAGCGATATATTATTCATCGAAAATTTTGTAGCCTCTGTAACACGTGTAATTGAGGTGCATTCCGTGCTTCAAAAAGTAAAGCACAGTGAGCATAAGTTTAGATCTTTGGTGCAGGAAGGTCTGGACTTAATTGCTGTGATTGATGCTGACGGAAACTACTCGTACATCAGTCCTTCATCAGTTGCGGTGCTTGGTTATGATCCGGAAAAGCTATACTCACAGAATGTATTTAACTATATTCATCCTGAGGACGTTTCGCGTATTAGAAGATGTCTGGCTAAGGCATTGACCGAACGCATAGTCACCATTCCCCCCTACCGATTTAAGGACGCACATGGCGAATGGCATTGGCTCATTACCAAACTGTCTAACCTGCTTAATGATCCCATTGTAAATGGTATTGTCACCACTTCACATGACATCACCAAAGACATATATCAGGCTGATGAATTACAACTTGCCAATGAGAGGTATAGGCTAATAGCCAAGGCCAGTAAAGATCATATTTATGACTGGAACCTGGAATTAGGCATGACCCAAAGATGGGGCGAATCACTCCATACTCTTTTCGGATACGAGGATGATGAAGTTCAGGATAGTGACTTTTGGAAAGACAAGGTACACCCTGAGGATCAGGAAAGAATTTACACTACGCTAAATAGAGCACTGGAAAATGATAGCGTAGATCAATGCTCAGAGCAATACCGCTTTAGAAAAGCTGACGGCAGCTATGCTATAGTAAGTGATTCGGGACATATTGTTCGAGATAGTAAAGGAAAAGCTACCAGACTTATCGGCTCTGTTAGAGATATTAGTTCTCTGGTCATTGAAAAAGAGGAAGAGCAACTTATGCTATCACTATCTAATTCCATTGGCCAGCCCGGTTCATTGGAAATCAGGTTATACGCATCGTTAAGCATACTTCTCCAACGCGCACATATAGATGCTGCAGAAGCTTGGATCACTTCCATTGACAACAGGCAGATTAATATGGTAAGTTTTGCTTTAAAGAATGACAGTGACATCAGTTTCTATCACGGCTCACAAAAACACACTTCATTTAGCTATGGAGTAGGCATGCCTGGTTATTTATGGAAAGAAAAAGAGACCGTAATCTGGAAGAATATCGATAAGAACAAAGACTTTATTCGCTGGCAATCAGCCAAAAATGCAAATTTTAAGACCACTTTAGGTGTACCTATAATATACAATGATCAGTTTCTGGGGTCGTTTTTATTGCACTCTAAAAGCAAGTCAGAAGATTTAATCTACCTTAAAGATGTGTTACAGCACGTAGGTAGTCAAATTGGCGCTGTTCTAAAGCACAAGATTACTGAAGATGTATTTAATAATTTCTTTCATATATCATCGGATCTGCTGAGCATTATTGGCTTTGACGGAAACTTAAAAAAGCTCAATAAATCCTATTCAAAAATATTGGGCTATTCCGAAGAAGAACTACTCAACACTCCCTTTGAACGATTAGTGCACCCTGATGATCAAAGCATTTTTGCTGACTTTCTTGAGAAAAACATAGAGCAGCACAAGACCGTACATAAGGAACTACGCATAATAGGTAAAGACAATAAGGTTCAGTGGTTTCATTGCACCTCGCAATTTAAGAAAGAAGAGCGTGTGATATTTATGGTAGCCAAAGACATCACTGATCAAAAGAAAGTAGAGATAAATCTTAGACAAGCAAATGACAGACTGCAAACTGCCCAAAATATAGCCAAGTTAGGATATTGGAGCAGAAAACTCACCGATGACGTAGCTGAGTGGTCAGATGAAACTTATGCCATATTTGGCTACCAACCCCATGAGTTTGTACCTAATATGGAAAATATAAAGAAAACCTTCCACCCTGATGATAGGCATATGCTAGATGGTCTTCCCTCCACCGAGCATTTTTTCACAAACCGTATTATTACTAAAAACAATGAATTAAAATGGGTTAAACAACATTTTGATCTGAAAAAGGATGATCATGGCGTTCCCTATCTCATTGAAGGAACTGTGCAGGACATTACCGAACAGATGGAGCATGAAAAGCAGCTGGAGATCAGTAATGAAAGGTTTGAACTGGCTATGCAGGCTAGCAATGAGATCATTTGGGACTGGGATCATAAGACCAATGTGATTACCCGAAGCGCTAACTATGAAAATCAGTTTGGATATAAATCCAAAGAGCTTAACCACTTGGAAAACAGCTGGTTCTCATTAATTTTAGAAGGAGAAACAGAGGATGTCTGGAGCTCAATTAGTACAGCTCTGGAAAACCCTCAAGCCACTTTCTGGACCAAAGAATACAAAATACTGACTGCCACCAACGAAACTGCCTATGTGGTAGATCGTTGCCATATTTTGAGAGACGAGAATGGCAAACCAGTGAGAACCGTGGGTGCCGTGCTGGACATAACTGCCTCTAAAAAACAGCTAAGTGAGATAAGAAAACAAAATAATGCGTTAAAATCTATCGCCTGGATGCAATCTCACCGGACCCGAGCGCCATTGGCCCGTATCTTAGGCATAATGAATCTAATAGAAATGGAAACAGAGGTTCCTCCAAACATTAAAAATTTACTTGATCACATGCTCACCTCCGCTAATGATCTGGATGAGGTAATCAAGAAGATCCTGAAACAGACAGATATTTAGGTAGCCATTTTCATAGCTTCAAAAAATAGCTCCTTGCGCTTTTGAGAAACTGGTGCCTGTGAGCCATCTTTTAGCACTACGCAACCTCCATCCTGTTTCAGGTACCGATCCACTTGTCTCAGATTGATGAGTGTGCTATAATGCGTGCGGTAAAAATCATGATCAGACAAGAGATTTTCATACTCTTTCAGGTTTTTACTTACCACCAGTTTTCGCCCTCCCACCAGAAAAAAGTTAGTGTATGAACCATTGGCCTCCAGCCGTATTATATCTTCAGTTTTTATAAATTCAACTCCCTCCATGGTAGAAAGAGAAATTCTCTTTTGCTCAAACCCTTTGATATTACTCACAAGATTATGCAGGTTCTTATTGTAATCCATCTCTTTCCTTCTCTCTCTGGTTTTCTCCACAGCCTCTTTAAGCTCACTAATATCTATGGGCTTGAGCAGATAATCCAGAGCACTGAACTTGATGGCCTTAATGGCATAATCCTCATAGGCTGTAGTAAAAACCACTTCAAAGTTCAGCTTCTTTACCTGCTCCAGCACTTCAAAACCATTTCCTGTATGCAGCTCTATATCCAAAAAAACCAGGTCAGGTTGCTCTTTGTCTATGGCTTCTATGCCCTCCACGACCGTTCCGCACAGAGCGGCTATAGTCACATCTTCACAATACTCAGTGAGTAAATTCTTTAGGGTTTCCCTTCCATGCGGCTCATCTTCAACGATAATTGTCTTTAACATAGCATTTATTTTAGATGGTTTCAAAAGGAATTTTTATTGTCACTCTGGTACCGCTAGATTCTCCATGATCATCATATAAATCATCAATAATCAGCAAGTTATCCAGATCAGGATACATCAACTTCATGCGCTCACGAGAGTTCTGAATGCCTTTAGATATGTGGTACCCTGTCTTTTTCATATTGATCATTTTAGATCTTTCCCGGCCTATGCCATTATCCACCACTTCGCACAAGAGAAGACTATGATCTTTCTTAAATGTGATATGAACTTTCCTATCCCCTTCCTTCTGCATTAATCCATGAAGAATGGCGTTCTCTACATGGGTCTGAATAAGAAGTAGAGGAACTTCAATATTATAGAGCAATAAGTCTTCATCTACCTCCACATAGTATTTGAAGGCAGCTCCAAATCGTAAACTTTCCAGCTCCAGATAATGATTTAACAGAGCCAATTCATCACTTAATGGAATAAAGCCTTTGTCAGCATAGTCCACAAATTTTCTGATCAGCCTACCGAATTTTGAGAGATAGTTTAACGATGAGGTCTTATCATTTATGGTGAGAAAATGCTGAATGGAATTGAGTGAATTATAGAGAAAGTGAGGGTTCATTTGAGCGCTTAATGCTCTGATGCTCAACTCCCTGTTATGATGTTCAAGCTGCTCGTTCTGACGCTCTATCTTGTGCTGTTGCTTCTGAGACTTCTCAAGCAGACTTTTTAGTTTTTCTTCAGCACTTAGGTTAAGCTTTTGAAGGTAGACAAAAGTAGATATAAAGATTATAAAGCTTACGAATGCCCCTATGAGTAGTACCACGGTAGGATCTAAACCAGGATGATCCATCTGTATGATGAACTCCTCTGATCTGGGCATGTAGTCATAGGCAATCATGCATAGCGCTGTAAACACTATACCGAAGATCATCCACTTCTTTTCTGTTATTCCGAAGAGCACCAAGGGCACTGTGATTCCTGACATCATAATCAGCCGCTGAGCATCTCTAATAGAATCTGGAAGGAAAGCTCCGTTTACCGCACTTAACAAAGGTGCACCCATCATAAAGATTATCCTGCCCACGGTTATATAACCGAAATAGTTGAATACCAGCAGCATAAAGCAAAACATGCTTCCGAGGGAATAGCCCAGAAATTGGGGTAGCACATCCAAATAGAAAAAGGCAATTGGAAACAATGATACTCCGGCAATAAAAGAAATTCTGTTACCCAAAATCAGCTTTCTGTTGAGATGATCCGGATGATCAGGGGAAGTGCCCAACGCACTAACGGTATTCCAGATGTGGTTTAAAGTTTTCAAGTTAATCGGCCATTAGCCAGATGGGAATAATCATTTTAAGAGTGGCCTCACCATACTCTATTTGAAGGTTTGCCCGAAACATAGCATTGAGCATTTTGATGCGGTCGTATATTCCAATCCAGGGTTTAGAGTTATTATTTGCACTTTCCCACTCTCGCTCATGGCCTATGGAATTTGAAATACCATTATAGCCAATTTCACATTCAATATAATCATTTTCAGATGATATTGATATCAGCACCTCAGTATGCTTTAAATCTTTTACCACAATGTTTGCCACCACATGTTCCACAAATGGCTGAATAAGGATAACCGGCGAGCGTAACAGCTTTAAATTTAATGAAGGTTGTATATGAATATTATAATTAAACTTATCACCAAACCTCAGTTTTTCCAGCTCCATATAATATTTAACCAGATCTATTTCTGCCGATAGATCGATATCATCATCTGGTATGGCCTTCAGTGAGAGTCGCATAAATTTGGCAAAGAACGACAAATACTTCAGCGACAAGTCCGATTGCTTCGCCGAAATAAAATGCTGTATGGCATTCAATGAATTAAAAACAAAATGCGGATTGAGCTGAGCCTGCAATGACTGCAATCTATAAGTGGACAGCTGATTTTTAAGTTCTAAGTATTGCTTTTCCTCCTCTTTGAGCTGCTTTTCCGCCCTTACGTACATTATTTTGTTAGCAGAAAGATTCGCTATAAGCGTAAACACTTTTAAATGCCAACCGGTATAAAATCCTTTAGAAGAGTGCTCTGAATCAATGATACCAATCACCTTGCTATTCAAAACAATAGGCACCGCAATTTCCGAGTAGCGGAGCTCATCATCTTTTATGTATCTATTGTCCAGGGTGGTATCATTCACTATCTCTGCCTTGCCGCTTTTAGCCACAGCCCCAACCACTCCTTTTCCTACAGGTATTTCTATGGGTGAAACAATCATTTCCCCGTATGGATTCTTAGCACCATAAGCCGCTCTCTGCACCAAGACCTGCCTTTCTTCATCTAAAATGTAAATCACACAATCCTCTAACCCGAGCTTAGAGATACAATTTTTAACCAAATCCCAAAGCACCTCTTTTTCAGACTTTTGCGCCATTAACGAAATAGCAAAGTGATTGATTATGTCCTCAATGTTTTGAATTTTATCCGCCAACTCCTGAATCTATTATTTAAACGACACTGTAAATGGATCACTAAGATCAGACTCTACTCCTTTAGCTGTAATTACCTTCACCTGATAGGTGTAGCCTTCTTTTACCAGATAGAATTTTTTATCTGCGAAACTTCTCTCCTTACCATATGATGAGCCATAAGCCTTCACCAACTCAGCTCCCTGCCCTCTGTAAATCACAAATTTCACGTCTTCCGAGCTTTGGTATGTCCAGCTTAGAATGAATTGCTTACTCTCCTGATCAAATTGACCTTTAAGGTTCTGTACCATAGGCACTTGAGCTACACCAGACTTAATAGCAACAGATGTACCTTTGCCGGAAGGAATCTTACTTTTATCGATAGCTTCCAAAGCATACGAATATTTTTGCCCCGACTCGATATTGACATCTGCATAATGATTTTCATCTCCATTAAACTCCGCCAACTTCATCCACTGACCTTGCTGGCCTTGTTTTCTCCATAAAATATGCTGAGCCACATCTTTACTACTACTCTGAGCCCAATACAGATGTATAGTGTCCTGCACTACACTGAAATCATTAATTACAGGCTTTACCGGGGCTATGTAATCTGGCCGTTCCAACTCTAAGACTGACGAGAAGGGAGAAGGATTAAAGTTGAAGTCAAAAGCAGCCACTTTGTAGTATACTTTTCTGGTAAGGGTATTTAACGGAATAGTATCTAAGAAATAGTTGCCAGGAATAATTTCATTCGTTACCTGAAGATACTCAGCATCAGGATGATCAGCTCTATACACGCGGTAGCCCATAAGATCTTCTTCATTACCCAAAGGCCAGGCTAGTGACACCAGCCCTAAGGAATCAATCACACCTATCATGTCTTCAGGCGTAGATGGTGGCGTATGGTCTTCAAGGATGGCCATGGCCGCAACACTTTGCTTTTCATTCCCCAGCTTATCCACCGCTATTATTACATAAAAATTGGGTTTATAAGGTATGGGGTTAGCATCAGTATAGTTCTTAATCGAAGTCTTAAATGGCTTATCGTTAATTTTGGTGAAAGGACCATGAATATTATCCGCTCTGGCTATAAAATAACCAGCATGATCTGGTGTAAGATCCGGATTATCTTTCCAGCTTATATCTACAGTTTTCTCTGAGGTGCTCTTAGCCAGCACATAAGAAGGAGGTGGCGGACCATTTAAATCTACAGCATGCGCCGAAACTACAACAGAATAACTTCCTAAATCTGCAAAGCTTGTAATCCCTCTTATCCGATAATAATATGTTTTTTGATAAACATCTACCTCATCAGCATAAATATGCTCTGATGCCTCAGAATCAAGCGTTTTAAAAGGCACCTGCATAAGAGGGACAAAAGACTTCCCATCTGCAGATCTTTCTAGCAAATACCCTGAAAAATTATTATCATTGTACTGCTTGGGCCAGTTGATTATTATTTCACCGTCTTCACCAGTAGCTTTCACCTCCATAACGGCTTTAGGCTCATACACATCTTTCACCTTTTGCCTTCTGCCATTCACCAGCACCTTTGCATTCTCTTTATCCGAAGCCAGCACAACACGATAAAAATAATCACCGTCCTTTTCCACTCCTTTGTCTACATAACGAAAGGCCAAACCATTGGCAGCCTGAATATTAAACTCAGCACTGTATAATCCCAAAGCCAGTCTATTCTCTTGCTCTTCAGATGCCAATAATTTTTGACTAAATGTGGCTGCCTCTTGAGGTTTCATCATGATCTCTCCTAATAAAACCTGAGCCGCTGTGGCCACATGCACATTGGTGGTATCACATTGAGATTTCCATTGCTTTAACGAATAAGGCATTATGGGTGCATCAGTGAGTCTTTTATAGTCAGTTTCACTAATTTTTTTTTCTCTCCACGTAATATCCTACCTTATTAGCTACCTTCCACAAATGCGTGCTTCCAGGAGCCCATCGCACCACTACAGAATCTCCATAGCTTTGAGTAGCCACATACAAGGTGTCCTGCTTTGCTTCCTGTCCATATGATATTATGCTTAAGAGTGATAAGAATATGAAATATGCCTTTTTCATTAGTGCTCAGGATTAAGTTGATCTATACTAAAAAAGTATTCTCTAGAGGTATCTTCATTGCCCAGTTTTATGGAATAAGATCCACCAGGTCTCGGAGAATAATGCATGATATTATTAACATAGTTTTTTATACCAGGATAATAACAATTAATACCATTTTCAATATCCAAGAGCAATTTACCAGATTGGCATTCAGTAAAGAACACACCTTCTTCCTCTTCATTCATGGTATATATATACTTCTGAAGTAAGTAATAATCTCTCATTGTCACCCATTCAGTATAGTCTATTACAGCCATATATCTTTTAGCATTAGAGCTAAAAGAGGTAGCTCCCATTACTCCTGGAGAGATGGATACAGCTTGTAAATAAAGATTTGTTATTGATGAGCTTGATGGAGATGGTGCCCCACCCTGCTGTAATGCATTATTGATTTTATCATTTTCAAGCAAAGTAGTCTTAAAACCGAAGATCTCCTTATTTTGAAAATCTATAGGTCCGTTTTGAGTAATACTTTGGTAGAATTCCTGAAATGGCTTATGTGTGCTACTCATCATTTGATAAACAGTAGGCAGATTTCTAGAACCCAGATATTTACATGAGCTCAACCTGGTTGGCAACCAAGGTGTACCATCAATCCCCGGTTCAAAATTCTCCCAATATATGCCTGGATATGGAATATTAAGAGTCTGATAATGATCTACATACATACCTTCTTCATTATCATAATATTCCAGCTTAGCCCAGTCATCATCATCTGGTCTTTTAAAGGCGTCTCCTGGTGAGCCATAGAAATGATTAGCTACCCAGTCATCATACGGGGAGGTATTCATGATGGATACTTGAGGTGGCACATCAATAGTCTCATTCTGATTATTAGCAATGGTTATTGTATATCCGCCAACTTCATATGGTTTTTCAAAAGCTTCCTCTATTTCTAAAAGAACTACAGGCACGTTGGTTCTCACTCTATATTTACTCCCATCAATATCCCAGGCATGCTCATGCACAAAATCACTGCTATTGAACATTTCAAAATTGTCTGCATATTCATGAGTAAGCACAGGGCCAGTTTTTATACTATTGAGCTTATCCTGCAATGTATTAAACCTACTCGTTTTGAAATACCATGGTAAATCATCAAATAATGGCCATAATAACCCTTGATCTCCTTTAGTTTTAGAAATTAACTGTTGCTTTTGCCTTTTGATGTAAGTACCATCACCCCCATTACCTCCCCATACTAATTGAGAAATATTCACTCCTGGGGCGGGAGGCTCTGGCTCTGGAGAGTTCGGTGCTGAAGAAAAGCTATTAACTGCATTATAGTTGGCCGCCATTACCTGCATGCCTGAACTCAGCTGCATGTTATTAACCGACTGGCCCTGTTGCTGTGAGATACCTGAATATACAAAACTTCCAGTACCGCCACCAGCGCCTTCACCAGAAGCTACCAGTATATTCTGATAAGTTCTTTTAGTATTTGTAACCGGGCCACCTGCATTAGGAGGCAAGTAATTAACATATAACTCCAGCTGATAGATATCGTTATTTTTAAGTCCATCTGGCACATTGAATTCCATCTTTTTTCCACCATCAGCCATGGTGTAAACTCTATCAAAGATGGTATTTGTTTTTAACTCTTTGAATCTCGCAAAAAATTTAAAGTTACCAGAAGATGCCCCTTTGTATTGACCAAGCTTAAAAACTTCTTCATACCACCATGCCTTATTTGTAAAATGATTATGAGGGTTTCTAAACTTCAAATATCCTTTTTCCAGATCATCTTTTTTAAAGAAGTTTTCCTTGTATTGCGGAGCACCCTGCACCAACTGTTCTTTAGCAATATGCTTAGGCCAGGAGCCACTTTTAAAAGTTCCTGTATGTGATTCATCATGCACTTTTTTATCTGCTCCAGGCGCTACTTGCCAACCCTGCACATAGATAGTGTAATTCACTATGGTATGCTCAGGCAGCACCATATCTGGGTAATAGAACGTAGCAGACTGATCATCAGGTCGATAATTCATGTGAGGCTTTAAATCAATAATTACAGTCTGATTAGTATTAGGGTCTTTATATTTTAATTCGAATGATTTGAAAATATATTTATAAGTCTTTGTGACTAACTCTCCATCCACTTCTTCATCATAAGAGAAGTTACCTTTGGGAAAATTAAAAGCCAACTCAGGCACCACATAAACACTTACATCTTGTTCATTTTTGTTGGGCATGATATCTGAAACAATAGGCATTTCCTCAAAAGGATTTGAGCTTCCCTCCTCGCATTTCTCTCCTATTTCAAATCTAAACTTGGTATTAAAGTCAAAGAGTCCGTTAAGCACCTCTCCTTTAACAGCAAACTGGCCTTTAAGCCAGGTAGGATTAGGCAGCGCAGCCTGGATAGTAGCAGCTGCCTCAGCTTCCAAAATGCTAGCCTTACCCTTCCAAACCCATAAGTTAAGTTGCACGCCTACATCAAAATAAAGATAAAAGTAGGCTTGCCCCTTAGCATACCAGCCATTCACACCAGCCCCTGGCCCACATGCACCAGCAGGTAATTTTTTAAGAAGAATATCAAAGCCTTTAATGAACTCAATATCTGCGTAGAAAATCAGGTAATCTATATCAGCATAAAAATGAGAGCCTGCGCCAAAAGCCATTCCAGGGCTGGCAGGAACAGCCTCGGGGTCATTGGTAGAAAGCAAGCCAATGCGTGGTGAGGGGTTAAGAGATTCTTTCTTATCAGCGAATATATTCCTTACCTTCAACGGCATTTTTGGCATATCCGGGATATTGGACCCCATCATAAAGTAGGAATGAAACTCGGTCTTTACTATTTTAAGATCTATCGCTATGTGACTGCGGCTCTCATCTAGCCATGGCTTGTCCTCATTAGTCCACTCACCCAACTTGAGCCACCATTCCTGTGGAGAAAACCATAGATCTAAAGTAGCACCACCGGTTATGAGCCCGGAAGCAATATCCAGAGACATTTCGGCAATAAACCTGAAGTTTGGCCTATTTTCTGCAGCATTTTGTCCTTCAGCCGCATTAGGAATACGCGGTTGTATCTCAGCATAGACTCCTCCCGTAATCAAGCCAGAGCTTCTATCAGTGATATCTTGCATTACGTAACCATTACCCTCTAATATCACATGATTGACAGCACCATTAGATTTTAACTCCATAGTGAACTTTAAATCTCCATTAAATGCAGACTTGGCCCCGGTAAGCCCGAATGCCACTGCGGCACTGAAACCAAAAGTTCCCTGATCAGGAACATAGTTCAACCCATCTTTATTAGCTCCCGGAGAGGTATCATATGCAGATACAGCATTGAGATTCTGAACTGTTTGTGCCTCTGTCTGATCCCTTGCCATATTACCGTAAGCTCCACCACCTATGCCATAGATAGACGCCATGGTTCCCGGAATATTAAACCCTGCTGTCCCCAGGTTGGCCATAATATCAAAATACCAATATCTAAAACCATCTACTTTACCTACCTGAAGTACAGCATCTATTCCTGCTCCGCCCAACGCATTGATCACCACCTCAATCTCGCCCCTGAAGCCATTACCATATTTAGCATCATCCTGATAGATGTCTATCGAACCGTCCAGACGAGCCACACCTATATCTCCATCAAGTGAGATATGGTTAAGCTGTGTCTTTTTGTATTCAAACTTGTTGTTAGTATACTTAGCAAAAATCGTAAAAGCCGTACTCCCATTAAGGCTATTCGCCATATTGATAAGCTCAAGGTTCAGATTAAAACTTAGGCCAATTAAATCACCTTGCTTTTGAAAAGTGGGCGTAGTACTATGAGCACTGAACACCGAAAGCTGAAGATCAACCCCGTTACCATTAGCATTTTCAATAGCTCCTATATTTATTTCAGGTAAATTATTACCATTATCAGTTATCGTAAAATGCTCAAAATTCAAAGATGGCAGGCTGAAATTTGAAACACTATTGTTAGTATCCGGGTCGCTATTATTATCCCAACCCAAAGAAATTGAACCCGTAAGATCGGCTGTAGGCCGGTAAGTGTTACCAACTTTTTGTATACCAATGGTAGATGTTTCTTCCAGCTCCACCTGAGCAAACCACATATCTACATTGAGCTGATTAGATTGCTGCACATTAAACTGAAAATCAACCGTTTGAGATTCGTTTTCCGAGGCAAGTAAGATGGCATTATAACTCAATTCATTTGAAGCTATAGGCAGCTTAAGGCTACCACTTATATTACTACCTGCTATTGAACTATTACTGATCTGAAGCGAGAATTCATCTAAGGATAAAGGCCAACTCCCTACCTTCCCTTCCGACATACTCATCAACACTTCACCGGCGTCCACCTCTCCTGAGAAACCATTATTACCAAGAGAAAAATTTTGAACCGAAATACTCAGAGGTGTACCATTCTTTTTAAATACCCCGTCAGGAAACTGCATATTGATTTCACCAATAAAGATACCTCTCCAGCTAGCAGGCTGACCCATTCCATTAGGTGTTTGTGTATCTGACTGATCAATAGTAATGTCCGAGGCAGTGAACTTCATCCCTACTAACTCTGGAATAGTGAATGGGTGATTGAGCGCTGTGAGGTCAAAGG
Organism: Fulvivirga ligni; assembly: GCF_021389935.1. Lineage (NCBI taxonomy): Bacteria > Pseudomonadati > Bacteroidota > Cytophagia > Cytophagales > Fulvivirgaceae > Fulvivirga > Fulvivirga ligni. The sequence continues at coordinate 2,856,641 of NZ_CP089979.1, read as the reverse complement.
TCCAGTTATTAACATCGGTGACAGCTATCTCAAAGCTAGCTTCTACCGTTTCTGAACCAGAAATTACACTGCCCGAATTGTTTACCGGCAATACCAAATCACGATCAAAAACCATTTTACCATTTAGTGTAATCTGCTCTATTCCAGCACATGAAAACTCCGCCATAGTGGTGTTGGCTTGTAACTGCATAGAGGCATGCTGAGCGAAGGGCACCTCCTTAGTCATTTGTAGCTTGAGCTGATTATTGGGGCCGAAACCATTAGGCCTGATACATGAAGTAGAAGATAAAGTTAAAAAATCATTAGCCTGGCTGCTGCTGAGCATTTCTACAGCGGCTATTGTATTTAACTGTGCTTCTGTAGATGTGAATATGATTCCAAGAATAATCAAATCAAAGTTTCCATTATCATATGCCAGCGGAAGACCTATAGAAGAGGTATTTCCAGGAGAAAACATGCTATACCTTCTACTAGGGCTTTGCACCATATCCATTAATGCGGAAACGTCAGGTAGATTAGGGTTATCAATGGGTGCATTCACAACCGCATTGTTCTGCAACGCTGCCAAGTCCATATCTGCAGTAATTTTACTTCCAGCTCCAAACATCTGATTATCAGTATTTACCTGAATATTGTTCCAGCTAACGTTGATTACCGTATTCATAAACGCCAATGGGATGGTTCCTGTACCGTGGGCACTGTTTCCGCTAACTACTGTCATGCTAAATTTGCCTGCTTGAACTACCTGTCCAGGGGCTATTTCTTTGGTACTGGTATTGGTTGGGGCCGAAATGCTGCAGCCAGAAAGACAGGCATCATCATCATTATCTGCAGGCGGCGGAGATGTGGATGGTGGACCAGCCACAAGCACTCCTTTGGGATTAATGCTAATACCATTTGGCGGTGAACTAACAGGTGCAACGTAATCATTCACTACATTCTTCTTACCATAAACAAAGGTGCATACTTCGCTATGACCGTTATTACGGAAATTAGCCTGTGATTTTCTCCTTCTTGAGTTTTTGCCAACAGCTGTGACCCTAAAAGCATAGCGCTTACCCTCTTCTAACCGTGGGTCTGCCAGAGAATAGATGTAGGCATTAGTAGGTACCACTTTCTCAAATAAGGGAGGCACATTAGCAGCTTGCACTGCCTGATTGGGATTTATATTCTGCGGATACATCTCAACTATCTTCAAAATGTACTCAACTTCATTTGGCCTTACTCCTGCCGGTATACTCCATGAAAAAAGCAGGTTTTGAGGTTTAACCGCGGGCACTTCAGCATCGCAAACTGGCTGGATAATCATGGGGGGCTCATATTGCCTGATATCAATAAAACTACAGCCAGCGGGACTGCCCGGAGACCTGGCCTCTCCCGTTTCATAATCTACCGCCTGCAGGCAAACCTGATAGCTTCCTTCTGGTAAACCATTTCCCCTATAAAGGCCTTCCCGATCAATACCGGTCAGGCGAAGCGTGTTTTCATCAAAATATTCCCTTAAAAATGCAGAGGTAATAGTGAGAGTCTGCGCTGGCCCCAATCTGATGGGTGCTGTAGGTATAAAGTCATTAGGAATGGTCAGTCTCACTCCGTTGTTACCCTCAATACTGCCTATGAGTCTTAGATCTTCTGATTGGGTTCTGGATTTATTTTGAAGGATAACCAGCAACTTATTTTGATTAATATAATCATCTAGATAAGTAGAATAAGGTGGTATAACCTGGGTGGTGAGGTTCACACTGTTCTCGCCAGCCTCCTGCAGTATAGTAAAAGGAAAACAACCCGGATTACTCACCAGAACAGCACCGGTATTCGCTTCAATTACATTTAGGCACAGATCATAATTTCCTGAAGGCAAACCATCACCTCTGTAGAGTTCATCTTTGGTAATACCTTTTACCTCTACATTCATCTCATTAAAATAAGGCTGCAGCTGAGCACCCGTAACCTGCAGAACCTGCAGAGCATTTAAGGTATAAACCGCAGAAGAAGGATTGAGATCAATATTTAACCCGGAAGATTGAAGTTGACCATCCAGCGCCACATTCATAGGAAACGTAGCGTTATTCCTCAGTGTAACAATGACCTTACTACCAAAATTATTAAACCCTGATCCATATGGAGGAAGAACCTGCACATTTATACTTACCGTTTCCTGTGCATGTGCAAAAAATGGAGCCAACAGCAAGATTATCAAGCATATATTTTTCAAAAATGGTTTCATTGTTTTTTAGGTTTAGGGAAGGTGTATCTACACTCAAAAAAGCCTGTAAACTCATTGTAACTTAAGGTGGCCTGTTCGGATTTCAGATAATTTAGATTTAAAGAGAGCGTCATCTGTTTACTGGCCTGAATACCTGCCCCTAAGGTGGCACTGTGTGAGTCTCCGTAATCAGAAAAATTGGAACTCCAGGAAAAGTTTGTGTTAACCTTTCCTTCCTTAAATCCTTTACCTGCACCCAAAGAGAAGCCAAATGAGTTGGATTTGCCGGTGTAGATAGTTAGCGTATTAGTGGTTAATGAAACGTTCAGGTTCAATTCCTTTTTAACCAAAAGAAAGTTATAGTTGAAATTTAAAATGGTGGCCGAATACTCGCTAAATGGCTGAGTAACTACATTATCATCATTGAGCTTAAACTTGTTGAGCATAAGCATAAAATTGTGCACCCGAAGGCTATCCATGATATTGTAGCGTAAACCAGCTGTAAAACCAGGGTTGCTCATGGCCATCCTGGTACTATCAGTAAGCTCAATAGTTCCTGATTCCTGAGTTGACCTCATGTTTTGATAGCCTAAATCAAAGCCCAATTGAGCACTTGGATTGTAGGACATATTTAATCTCGGAATAAAGCGCTTAGTAGTGTACTGCTTTTTATCGGCCAGGTTATCTCTCTGATATGAAATACCGCTGGTGAGAATGACCTTATTCTTAAGCAAGTAAAAATTGGGAGTTACGTTTATCATTTCCCTGTCATTGGTAAAGAAATAGGCCCCCATTGACTTATAATCCGGATCTATTTTTTCATAGTTTGCCCTCACATTAAAAGCTCTACCACTATAATTTAAAGCTGCCTTAATGGCCTTGTAATAATATGTAGTGGCATTTTCCCGTATAAAAGGTTTAATCAATTTATACCCGCCTACAGAGTCCTCTCCTTCCACCAAAGATTCGCTATCACGTGTATAGGCACTGAGAGCGGTTTCAAGACTTAGCGTAAGCTTATTGAAGAAAGTTTTTTGAGCATTTAAACCTATGATAGCATTCTCTGCCGGTCTAAAAAGCTGCTTTATTGAATCATCCTGAATAGAGCTGGCATCATCCTTTCCTTTAAATAGAATCAGATCGATAAAGCCATTATTATCTCCATAACCTACTTTGGCACTCCATCCGGTGCGTTTATAGACAGGATCTTCGGCTATGGGTATATCTTGTATTTGAAGCAAGGTATCCAGAGAAAGGCTATCTCTCAATGGTCTGAACTGAACCGCGCGCCTTAGCCTTCCCGCCATAAATGACACTCTCAGTTTATCCGGATTCAAATCAAAACCCGCACCTAACATCTGGTGACCAGCCAATGTCATAGAGCTATGAGTAATATTTCTGTAGCCCAAATGAGCGGTAGCCCATTTATAGGTAGGGCTTACGCCAAATTGATTAAAAGGCTGCCCATAAGATGTGCCTTGATTACTATAAGAAAAGGTAAAAGGTAGCGTGAGCTCATAAATACTGATATTGAGACCTCCACTGAATACATACCCGAAAGGATCTCGTCGGCTTTGTATACCTGAAGCATTATAAAAAACTAATCTGCTACTGATATTACCGGAATAACTAAAGGGCTGAGCCTCACCAATACTTGAAAGATCCTGCGCGTAGGAATAATTGGTAATAAATACCAACAAACAAACAATATAGAGGTAACGGAAGGGCATGTAGGCTTAAGGTCACCTTAAGATAACTATAACACGTCCTTATAATATGGGAGAATTGATACTTGAATGATTTGAATTGATTGATGAGCCCATCTAATTGATAGATGAGCTCATCAGATCTATTTAATACCCTTTTGAAATATATTCGATGCCACGATCCAACACCTGCTCCCAGGAAGTTTGAATTTCAGCATTAAAATCAGGATCATGCTGCTTCACAGCCTTTATCAGGTTTCGTTTCCAAATGGGGTAAAATTTAGGGTTTATATCTAATTGATGGCGATTATGAGTTTGCTGTATCCTGGAAAGGCCAGATTTACCCACAATATTACCATCCGCATACATGATCATTAGGTTTAGACCATGTCTTAACAGCTTTTGCTGCTTTTCAAAATCAGTGTTAGCAAACTTCTTCGCCACTTCATTACTGCTACTGATAAACAAATTGTAGAAAGTTTCTACCAGATTACCATTCCTCAAACAGCGTCCATAGCTATCATGAACCTGTTTCACTTTTTCCTCGTCAGTTTTAAGTTCCACTTTTTAAATTTTTATAAAAATTAAGAACGGAAAGCTAGAGTAAAAAGCAGCGTATTTGAAGGAGGTTGGTCAACCTAAAGTCTGATCAATATCATACCCAAAAGCTTGTTACCTCACCATAAATTTAATACCCTCATCAAAAAGATGATTCCAGGCTATGTTCACTTTTTTCTCCCAGTCTTCATCATGTGCTGCTATTGCAAATAGCATTGAGTTTTTCCATAAAGGAAAATATTCAGCCTGTATCTCAAGGCCTCTGGTGTGCATTTGTCTCAGCTCTTTAAGCCAGACTGTTGCTTCCTTATCACCTTCTACATGCTCTATCAGGGTATTGATAACTTTACGTAAGAGCTGATTATGCTTTTCCATATCAGTGTTAGTAAACATGGGGGCTAGTTCCGGGGCGGAGCTAAGTAGCTGATCATAAAAGGTGAGAATCATTTTGGGATCATCTGACCAGTTTCTATAACTCTTTCTCACTAACTCAATCTCGCTTTTATTCATAAATTGGGAGTTATCAGGGTGTGATTATTTAATTAATATAATGTTTTTTGTCCTCAACTTCAATCAATTATTGTCTATAGACTAAAATTAATTTCTAACTTAAGTTTAAAAACATGGACAACTTCCTACTCCTTATCAGAGAAAATATCGCTGAAGCTAACCAGCTTACTGAAGAACAAATGCAGCAAGAAATAGAGGCCTATACACAATGGGTAGAAAGCCTGGGCTCTCAATGCCTTGGCGGTGATCCGCTGGATAATTATGGCAAATATATGACCAAAGACAGTATAGAGAGTGATGGACCATTTATAGAATCTAAAGAAGTAATTACAGGCTACATTCTGGTGCAGGCAGAGAGCCTGGAGGCAGCGGTGGAGCTAAGCAAAACATGTCCGGTATTTCAAAGCAATGGTGCTCTGGAAGTTAGACCAATAATGAAATACTAATGGAAGTGGCCAGAGTTATAGACCAATTGTATAAAAGCCACTTTAGCAAAATGGTAGTAACTCTGGCTGCCTATTTCAGGCTCACCAACCTGGAACTGGCAGAAGACATAGTACAAGATACTTTTGTCTCAGCTTTTAAAAGTTGGAGTAAAGGTGGCATACCCGATCACCCCGAGGCGTGGCTATTTAAAGTTTGTAAAAACAAGGGGCTTAATGAAATTAGTAAGCTTAACAAGAGCAGCAATGAGGCCATCATTGATAGAATAACCTTACCAGAGGAGCTCTTTGCACCACAGGAAATTCGAGATAATGAGCTCAGAATGCTATTTGCCAGCTGCCATCCGGACTTTCCTCCAAAATCTCAGATCATACTCACCTTGAAAGTATTAGCTAGCCTTAAAGAGAAAGAAATTGCTACCTCTTTGGGCATGAAGGTAGAAGCTGTAAAGAAGAATCTGGTTCGCACACGAAAGCTGATAAAAGACAAAGAAATGCAACTTAAAGTACCGTTCAGGTTGCAATCTAAAGCCAGACTTAAAATAGTGCATCAAGTACTCTATCTCATATTCAATGAAGGATATAAGGCCTCTGAGGGGGATGATCTGATAAGACAAGACCTTTGCCAACAAGCTATCCGACTTACCCAGCTGCTGCTTGAGCATGAAGATATAGCTACAAAAGATACCATGGCTCTTTTCTCACTCATGATCTTCAACATTGCCAGATTTAAGGCTCGTTTAACTCCTTTAGGTGAAATAATAGAGCTAAAAGATCAAGATAGGAGCCTGTGGGATAAGGAATTGATCAGTTTGGGAATAAAATATTTCAACCAGTCTCAATTAGCTGAAGAATGGTCAAAATATCATTATGAAGCAGCAATAGCATCACTGCACACCACATCAGCAAGCTTTGAAGCCACCAACTGGCCGGGTATTGTGCACCTGTACCAAAAACTACTTGAGCTGCACTCATCTCCTTTCATATCACTAAACTATTGTATTGCATTGCATTTTATGGGAGATACTTCAAAGGCATTAAACATCTTATTATCGTTGAAAGAGCTTAAGGAGAATCCTTCTTATTTATGTGCACTTGCTTTATTATATGAAAAACAAGACCGAGCAGAATTGGCTATTAATTATTATCTGGATGCATTGCAGAAGGTTAACATGGGGGTTGAAAGAAAAGCCATTTTAAGAAAAATTGATCTGATAAAAAAATAAAGACAATCAGGAATAATCTCCTGACTGCCTAAATGTATTATCTTTCAATTTTAAGTCTACTCACAAGTATCTCCTCTCCTTCATGAGTGACGCTAATAATTTTCACTCCATTCGAAATCTTCATTTCAGACAAATCCAACTCTAACTTATTAGATCCATTATAATCATTTTGCCATTCTATGCGGCCTGTCAGATCCATTATCTTAATATTAACAGCTCCTTCAATATGTTGTCCTAATGAAAGGTTCAACTTTGAGTTCACAGGATTAGGATATAATACTGCCTGATTCTCAGAATCTTTGGGAGAAAGTCCATTGGCCAACCTGCTCGTACTGCCGGCTTGTGGCACAAACTTTATGGCATCAGCTACCACATAACCTGATGTATTATCATTTCTAATAATTACTTCACCGGTGCTGTTAAAAGTATAGACTCCTAGTGATACCCATTGAGCATTATTATTCTGCTGGTTCATATATACTGTCGAAGTACCTGAACCATGAACTATATCAAATGGTACGTTAGTAGCTCTATTTGTAAAGGCAAACCACCAACCATAAACTTCATATGTTCCAGGGGTTAGACTAGCACTATAAGATATCGACTTGGTGCCTTTACCGGCATTCCCATCATGAAAATAGTCGGCTCCATACCTATCTGTTGAACCGGCCGTACTTGCAGTCCATACACCACTGGTAGTAACTCCCGGATCATTATTATCAATAATTACAGTCTGGGCCGGGCTGCCTCCTCCATTACCAAAAGAGATAGCTGGATTATGAATTTTACCAAATTTATGAGCAATATGAACGTCTACCAGAAGGTCAGTTGATGATGGCGTTAAAGACTTATATAACAGGTTTCCATTTTGTTTATAATAAATGGTATCTGCTATTCTTTCTACTCTAAATATATCACCTTCAGCGTACACCCCTTTATATCCTTTTGAAACCCCATCTTCGTAAATGAAGATTTTAGGCTCATAATTAGAAATGTAAATACAGTAATCAATTGAACCTCCCGTAGGATCTGTATTAACCTCAGACAAGCCAATCCATCTTCCATAACCTGTTTCTCCAACTTCTATTTGAAACCAGCCATCATCACCTGCTCCTAAGACTTCTTCAGAAGCGGCACCAGCACTGGTCTGATATTCAGATCCTTTACTCAGATCATTATTCAGCTCTACGGTGAGCCCAACTACATCTGTCCATGTTATGGTAGAATTAGCATTTACGGCATCCGTGGTTACGCTGACCTCTGTGCTGTAGGCAGAATTACCCGCTGTATTATAACTTCTAATTCTATAAAAGTAAGTAGTCTCAGGGGCTACATTGGTATCTACATAACTTTCGACACCACTCGCTGTAGAGGTGAGAAGACTGTAACTACTGTTATTTCCTACTGATCTTTCTATTTGAAAACCACTTTCATTGTCAGAATTATCAGACCATGACAATGCCACCTGAGCATATGAAACATTTGTAATAGCTAACTGATCTGGGGCAAGAGGAGTATAAACACTGTCAACTTCACCACGCACTTTAGTACCAAACCATTCATATAAGTTCGGATTGTGCAAAGAATGATCTCCTCTGTAGGCCCTTGTGCAAGCACCCACGTGGTCAACGCCAGGGTATGGAGTCCACACTACATCAAGATCTCCTTCACAGGCCAATAACTTATCAATTGTTCTCTTACCCCAATAGAAGCTATTCTCAGTATTATCATTTTCACCATGAAATGCCCACACTGAAATCCCTGCATCAGGTATTCTACATACATCACTATAAAATGCCTTTCCAGCCACAGGCGCCACAGCAGCGTACAAATTAGGCTCATTATCTGTAGATAAAGCAGCTTCATAAGCACCAGCAGCCCCCATACTAAATCCGGTAAGATAAATCCTGTCAGGGTCTACATTGTAATTATCCAGCACAAACTGCACAAATGGTTGTACAGAATTACGATTTTGATTTTTATCTACCCAACTGTGGTAATTATCAGATTCTTGCGGGGAGAAAACAGCAAAACATATAGTTTCTCCATCTACATCAAAGCACATATCATTTCCATTCTGGACTAAGCTAGGTGGTGTATTATAATTCACATTAGCAATGTTCATTACCGTGTTAGTATTATTAATATTTCCACGCTCACCATGGCCATGCAAGAAAATGATGGCCGGCACCTTATCACCATTAGCTGTATAATCAGGCGGCAGGTATTCTAAATATGCGCGAGTTGTACCATTATACTGCGCTAACTTGGCAGTATTTTGCGCCATACATAATTGAGCTGATACTACAAGTAGCAGCACAAGTAATTTGTAAAAACAATTCATGACTTAAGATTTAGGTTTGTTAAATTATTTAAATATCAAACATAACTTAAGTGGAAATGTTATTAATTTTTTATAAAAAAATTTAACTATTATTAACTATGAAATGATTAGATGAGCGGTTCAACAGTCATCACTCCATACTATGATGCTCCGCCATTTCAACCACAGCCTTTAGCATACCCATCATGCCTATGGCCAGCACAATTGAACCTATAGAAAGTTCGCTAATGGCGCGCTCTGAAGAACTAAAAAAACCAATGAGACCTGCGATCAAAAAGATGAAAATCAATACTATTACAAGGATCAAAAAAAGCTTACTCTTTCTGGGGTTCTGATATATTCTTAACGATAGCTTATTTTGAGTTTTTGAAGTATCCTGCAAGGAAGCAAAACTAACACCTACTCCCATAAGCATAAGGGTTATATTGGCATTTGATAAGAGCGAATCAAGAAACAATTCTTTATGGTCTGCCAGTAGCATATATGGTTGTATGATAAACCAGAGGCTGGCTAACATGCACGGATATTGTAAATAGCTGATATAGTGAAAGAGGTTTTTAAAATTGACCATTGTTAAACTACTGATTCAATGCAATTTAATAAAGGTGGCTACAAAAACAAGGTTGAAAAAATTGTGCTCTCTACTCCTTCTTACCACAAATCTTCTCCTTGGCTCTTACCGCTGCCTCTGTCTTTAAAGCAATGGCTTTTTCCAAATCCAGACAAGCCTGTGCATCTTGCCCCAAACCGTGATAGGCTACACCCCTTTGATAAAAAGCAACACCATATTCATGATCATAAATAATGGCAACATTGTAATCATTAATAGCATCGGTATACTGCTTTAATTTTAGAGAGAGATTACCTCGGTTTAAATAAGCTTTTGCATAAGAAGGCTCCAACTCTATAGTTTGAGAATAGTCTTCATAAGCCTTTTCGTACTTGCCCATTTTATCATAAGCAATGGCCCTGTTCATCCATGACTCTGCATCTTCTGGCTTTAGTTTTATAGCCATGGTAAAATCCTGTACGGCCTTATCAAATTGGTTATTCATAAGTCGCCTATACCCTCTCTGCCTATAACCGTACGGACTTTGTGGGTTATCTTTAATAGATTCAGAAAAGTATGTTTCTGTTTCCTTAAAATCACCAGATCTTTCCTTTAAAATGGCCAAATTGTACTTACCAAGGCTATGATCGGTAGAGAACTCTAGCGCACGCTGAATAATTTCAATGGCCTTTTTATCATTTCCTTTGTCGCTATAACTGAGCGCCTTATTTACCAGAACATCTGCATCTTGCGGATGATTTCGTAAAGCCGAGTCATAGTAGGCGATAGCCTTGTCATACTGCTTCAAACCATGATAAGTCAGCCCCAAATAGTTATAAAGGTATGATAAATCAGTGCCCTGAGCCGTTAACACCTTATTTACACCAGAACCAGAGGCCGGAGCTCTGAAAAACACCATGGTGGTTTCCCCTCTCGGCATGTCTCTCACGTTTAAAAATCCTTCCTCGGCTTCTGTATATCTTTTTAGTTGGTAACAGACCACACTGTATGAAAACATGGCTTGAATATCCTCTGGAAAGGCTCCCAGATAAATTCTAAAATCAGTGAATGCACCTTGATAATCATCCATCTGCACCCGTGAGTGAGCGCGATATAGGTAGGCATCAAAGTGATCAGGACTCATGGCTATTACCCTACTAAAGTGATCTACAGCCTCACGATAATGCTGTTGTTGATAAGCCTCAAATCCCTTTTCATAATGTTCATCACTCCTCTTCTGAGCTAATCCCATATAATTAATAGAGAACATTATAAGTCCTATGAGAATACCTGATTTCATTTATCGTTAACAATTATGATCTTAAAACAGTGCTTTGAGCTAGCTATAATTTTCATTAATCGACAAACTTATGCCGTTCATCGCAATTAGCCTTTAGATGGCCACTTTCCTTGAACAAGATGCGTTAACACCCCAATAACGAAAAAAACTATTAACATGCAAAGGAAAGAATTTTTAAGAAGCCTTGGAATGGCAGGTTTGGTACTTCCCATTCTTAGCAGGTGCAAGAGTCAGGACGATCCATCACCAGGTAGCACTGGTGGTGACAACAGCAGCAATGGCGGCGATCCTACAGCTGAAGACAATACTTCTGCGGACTCATGCTCTACCACAGCCTCCGAAACGGCTGGCCCCTTCCCTACTAAAGACCCCGCGTCTTTGGAAAGAATTGACATTCGTGGTGACCGAACTGGAATAGATATGGAGGTCAACATCACCATTTTAGACAGCAGCAACAGCTGTGCCCCTCTGGAAGGTGCCATTGTAGATATCTGGCATTGTGATAAGGATGGCAACTATTCTGAATATGGCGGCACTCAGATGCAGAACACCAATTATTCATCCGTGCATTTTCTAAGAGGCAGACAAATATCTAACAGCAATGGCATGGTAGCCTTTACCTCTATATTTCCAGGTTGGTATAGTGGTAGGTCTACTCATATTCATGTGCATATCTATAACAGCACCGGAAAATCATTATTAGTAACTCAAATAGCCTTTCCAGAAGGAGATGATAGCGCCGTGGTAACAGTAAATGCCAGCTCTGAAAATGGATACACTAAAGGCATGAGTGGCTATACTTATAATGGACATGACAATGTATTCTCAGATGGTGTTGCTACAGAACTCTCCTCTATAAGTGGATCAGTATCAGATGGATTCACTCTATCGCACTCTATAGTTGTTACACCTTAACCTTTGTAAAATGAAAACCATTGATAACAGCCAAGTTCATTTACACCTATCTTCTTCAAGAGGTGTAAATGAACTTACATCAGGCACCAGTTTCCATACTTTTGACCCTAATAATAATCTGCATTCTCGTTCATTTAAAGATATTGAGAAATGGCACGACCTGATTATCTATCCTGGTAAAACTCAAGTTTTTGAGATAAAAGCTAAATCGTCTGTAGTTATAATACCTTTGGTGGGGCAACTCAAATGCCGCTTCAACCAACAGGATCTGGAAATACAGGTAGAGCAAATTCTCAATCTATGCTTTAAGGAAGCTCAGGAGTTACGTATTGAAAACTCTTACCAGGAAAATGCCATCAACTTTCTGTTTATAGAACTAAAGACCATATGTGCACCTGGCCATAGCATTGTTAATTTTAAACTTGGACATAATAATCTTCGAGTAATCCCATTTAAGAAAGGAAAGCTGCACATTGGTGAATTCGAAGGAAGACAAGAGGATGATATTAACTTTTCAGAACCATCTGATCTCTTAATTTTTATAGTTCAAGGTGTTTTCGAGGTTCAAGAACGATTACTTGAAACCAGAGATGTGCTTTCTTTAACGGATGTTAGTAAATTAGAATTTGAAGCCTTGTCTCACAATGGTGTTATTTTAATTGCTGAATTATAAATTAGATAGAATTGAACTCATTTTGGAAGAAGTACGGATGGCATGTGGTGGGCATAATAGCATTTTTAATTATCCCCTTGCTACTCTATCCTAAACCACCAGAGCAGCATCATATGGCTATAACTATCCCCTCCATCAGGGATTTTGTATCTAACTTATTGATGCTGGTAATATTCTATTTGAATTATTATTACTTCATACCTCAATTCTATTTTGAGAAGAAGTATGTCACCTATGCCTCATTCGTAATTATCAGTTTTGCCATTATTTGCTTTGTACCTAGCTGGTTCACAGGCCTTTTACCACATTTGCCAGAAACTATTCAAAACCCACCCAGCAGGCCTTTTCCTGGGCCACCCCAGCCTCGAGGAAACTTCTTTATGGTAATGAGTCACCAGATTTTTCTTTTCATTTCAGTGATTTTATTCTCTGTACTTCTAAAAACCAGCCGTAGACTATTACAGACAGAGGCCGCTCAGCACTCGGCACAGTTAGGAAGCCTCAAGGCACAAATCAATCCACATTTCCTATTCAACACACTCAATAACATTTATGCTCTGGCTGTAAAAGACCAGGCAGACTCCACAGCTCAAAGCCTGCTAAAACTGTCCGGAATGATGCGCTATGTAGTTACTGAAACCGCAGACACCTTCGTTCCATTGCAGAAAGAGATAGATTATATCAATGACTATATTGAATTACAGAAGATCAGAATCAACGACACGGTAAATCTCATTTATACTGTAGATGGGAATTTATTACAAAAACGCATAGCACCTTTAACTCTAATGCCATTTATAGAGAACGCTTTTAAGCACGGTGTTAATCCGGATGTACCTTCTACCATACAGATCGAAATAAAGATTTTAGAGCAAGAGCTTTTGCTTACAGTAGTAAATGACAAAGTAAGAACTATGCTGCATGATTACGAAGAGAGCCATCAGGGTATTGAAAACACCAAGAAAAGATTGGCTCTTCTATATCCTGGCCAATATTCTCTGGCCATTAGTGAATCTACAGATGTTTATAAAACACACCTACAGCTGAAGCTCATATGATCAAAGCCATAGCCATAGATGATGAACCGCTACCTCTGGAGATAATAAGGAGCTATTGCGATGCCACTGACGAGGTTCAGCTATTAGAAACATTCACAAAAACCAGTGCAGCAAAAGCCTTTCTCACTGATAATGAGGTAGATCTATTATTTTTAGATATCAATATGCCTTCTATTTCTGGTATTGATTTCTATAAAAATCTGGATGAAAATGTCATGGTAATATTCACCACCGCTTATAGTGAATATGCAGTAGAAGGCTTCAATCTCAGCGCTATTGATTATCTACTGAAACCATTCTCAAAAGAAAGATTTCTTGCCGCCATTCATAAAGCTGTTGAATATCATGAATACCAAAAGCAGCAAAAAGCATCTACCCACCTCTTCATTAAAGCGGACTACAGCATTCATAAGGTAGCTTTAGATGACATTACATATGTAGAGGGTCTTGCTGATTATCTTAAAATCCACTTCGAATCTAATAATAAGCCTCTGGTGGCCAGGCTTACTATGAAAAAAATGGAGGAATTACTGCCTGCCTCTTTTCTAAGAATTCACAAATCCTATGTGATCAATCTCGAAAAAATAAGTACGGTTAAATCCAAATCAGTCATCCTTTCTAATCAGGAATTACCGATTGGAAGAAGTTATAAAACGGATTTTGAGCAAAAATTCAAGCCCTAAGTTATTTCTCATCCTCAGCAGGCTGCTGATCAATATTTTCAATGCAAGTAATAATAGCCGTACGACCTTTCATACAACTGGAGGAATAATCATTGGTATAAGTAAAACCGATTTTCAACCTGGCTCCATCTTCATATTGAAATCCCCAAAGTGGATCCTCTAAAGCACCCTCAGGCAAAGGTGGAGTACCGCAAAAGCCCCACCTCCAAACGCCCTGAATATAGGACCCATTTTCCAGCTCGAACAAAAATCCGCAATTATCCAGCGTTGTGAAATCTCGAACATAGGCGTAATAAACACAGTCCTCAGAGGTAGCTTGTTCTTCTTTCTCGCAGGATGAAAGTGCGAACAGCAGGAAGCAAATAATATAGGCTAGGTATGTTTTCATGGCTTTGGTATTTATAGATATGACTCCACTTTGTCACCAAAAGTTGGAAAAGGCCTTAAATACTCAAAAAATTAACTTTTGTGGATTTTGATTCACACTTTAAACCTCTAAAACGGCGTTTTTAAGCCTTCAGGCGGCTGGCAAAAAATTTGAATTTTAATTATTGACCAACATCAGAACACCATGAAATCAATAATTATACTAACCACATTTCTTCTCACTGCCCTTGTAACCTATGGTCAGGCTCCAGAAGACGAGATCTTTTTAGCCTCCAATAACTCTGCAGGATTAGCGAGAGTTCCGGACAGCGAATCTTCAAGCTCACTGAACTATGAAAAACTGAGTAAGGTAAAGCAATTTGTAAATAAAAATATCAGCCACATATCTAGCCGGTCTGTTTATATCAGCTGCAATGATGACAGTTCATATTATAAGAGTGATACGGTAAGAATACGTCAGTTGGCTAAAAACTTCTATCCAGAAACCGGTTGTTGTCAATTTGTGGAATGGAGAATGGTGACCAATTCCAAATTCATCTGGTCAGACCTTTCTAACTGTGATAAAACTGATCGATCATATTACCTTAGCCCTACCGTAGTTCATGTTATTGAAAACAATAACCAGATATATTTAAAGATTATGAGAAATGGACTTTTGGTGGAAATGTTTAAAGTGATAGGGTTGGATGAACAGCCATATGAACATATCAGCACTAACAGCAAAGTACTGGTGCTAGCCCGAGTAGACGAACCTATTGATGTTTAAGAAATAGACAAATAGAAAAGCCCTTCAATTTGAAATTGAAGGGCTTTTCCAATTATTTATATTACAGTTACAAAATGTAATCTGTACTAACAAAATTAGAAGCCTTACTATCCATAAGCTTGTTTAAAAGCTCATTATTATAGTCATTATCCTTAGATGCCACGAAAGTTCTTATGGAGAATGATCTCAAAGCATCATGCACACTTAGTGTACTAACCGCTGAATCTTTCCTTCCAGTAAACGGATAAACATCTGGTCCTCTCTGACAAGAACTATTCAGGTTCACTCTACATACCAGGTTTACCAGGGTATCTATCAATGGTCCGATGGTTTTCACATCATGACCAAACAAGCTGACCTGTTGCCCATAGTTAGAGTCTGCCATATCATTTAGCGGTTCATCTATGGTTTTGAAAGACAGTACCGGCACCACTGGTCCAAACTGTTCTTCTTCGTAAACCCTCATATCCTTAGAAACTGGATATAAAACTGCTGGAAAGATATAATTATCAGTAGTCTCCCCTCCTTTCTTATTGATTACTTGAGCTCCTTTAGCGGTGGCATCGTCTATAAGTCGCTGAATATATGCTGGTTTATCAGGTTCAGGAAGTGGTGTAAGCTTCACACCATCATCCCAGGGATTACCAAATTTTAATGCATCAACTCTTTTGGAAAATCTTTCGTTGAACTCATCTACTATATCTTCATGCACATATACAATCTTAAGAGCGGTACACCTCTGTCCGTTGAAAGACAATGTTCCTGCAATGCATTCATCTATAGCCAAATCCAGATCGGCATCAGGCAGTACAATGGCCGGGTTTTTAGCCTCCAGGCCAAGGACTAATCTTAACCTATTCTTATGAGGATGCTGATCTTGAAGCGCGATAGCAGATTTACTGTTACCGATTAATGCCAGCACATCCACTCTGCCTGTTTTCATAATTGGGGCTGCCACTTCTCTACCTCTTCCATAAATTATATTCACCACACCTTTGGGAAAGCTAGACCTAAAAGCCTCTAATAATGGTGAAATAAGAAGCACTCCATGCTTTGCTGGTTTGAAAATAGCCGTATTGCCCATCATGATGGCAGGAATGAGCAAAGCAAAAGTTTCATTGAGCGGGTAATTATATGGCCCTAAGCACAATACCACTCCTAATGGCCCCCGTCTGATATGAGCATAAACACCTTGATTTTTGTGAAACTTGGCACTGTCTCTATCCAGCTGCTTATAATCTTCTATGGTGTCATAAATGTACTCTACGGTACGGTCAAATTCCTTTTCTGAATCTGGCAGACTTTTACCGATCTCCCACATCAATAATTTCACCACCTCATCTCTTTTCAGTTTCATCTGCTCTACGAACTTCTCCATACAGCGAACACGGTCTGTTACCTTCATAGTGGGCCATTCTCCTTGCCCTTTACCATAAGCATCACAGGCAGACTCCAGAGCTTCAATAGCACCATCCTCAGTCATATAAGGAATTGTACCTAATAAGGTGGGAGCTAAAACACCCTCTCCATTTTCTGTTCGGATAGAGGAATAAACTTCTGTGCTTTTGCCTGTCCATGGCTTTAGCTCACCGTTTACCAAATAGGTATTTTGATGTAATAGATTTTGAATTTGAAATTGCGCCGGAATTGTTTCAGTTGTCATTTCCATTTTGCGGGTTGGTTTTTAATGTTATAAAATGCGCATCCAATACTGATAACCAAATTGGCAATATTCTTTCACTTAATCACCAAGAACTTAAAATATCTCATCGAAATTAAATAGGAAAGACATTGATGTAACCGATCCATTCCAGGCCGCAAACTACTGTGAGAGCTAACCCGGCTACCATGCCGATAGTATACATTCTCACTGTACTGGCCGGATCATCAATTATAAAGTTTTCAGGATCATGCGGTTGATAAATAATCGGAATCTTGTCACCTCTTTTATACTTTGGAGGATTGGTGCCGCCAGATAACCTCTTCAAATACATCTCATCATCCTCGGTAGTATAGTGAACTATGGGATAATAAAGATCATTCTTAAAAACGAAATCATTCACAGTGGCATCTGTCCGCTTGCCTTTGCTCATTAGCTCCCTGCACCTGATGTAGAGATACAGGTTAATGGCAAATAAGATTGCCCCTAGTAATAATGGCATCCAAATATGAATCATAACATTATTCTTTACAGAAATTCAGAAATAATGTTTCGAAGAATTACCAAAATTCATTACATAATTTTAAATTATAAGAGAACCTCAGAACAATCCAAATATTTTAAGGGTTCTAAACATACACTTAACTTAAACTAAAAACATGGATTACATCAAATCAAAAACTGACGATGACTACGTCAACCTCTACTATGAAGATCAAGGCAAAGGACAGCCTGTAGTATTTATCCATGGATGGCCACTTAACCTGAACATGTGGAAATTCCAAATGGACGCCCTCAAGCAGCATAATCTTCGATGCATTGCTTATGACCGAAGAGGATTCGGTATGTCTGACAAACCTGAAACAGGATATGATTATGATACCCTGGCAGCCGACCTGAACGCAGTAATTACCTCTCTAGACCTGCATGATGTTATTTTAGTAGGCTTCTCTATGGGAGGCGGTGAAGTAATAAGGTATTTAACCAACTATGGTGAAGAACGAGTGAGCAAAATCGTACTATTGAGTTCTATTGCTCCATTCATGCTTAAAACAGAAAGCAACCCTGAAGGAGTACCTCAAAAAACGCTCAACCATATTATAGAACAGATAGAAGACGATAGCAAGAGCTTCTACAAAGACTTTTTTCCAGAGTTTTATGGTGTAAACCAAGGTTTAGAAGTGAGCCAACCTGTTATAGACTGGACGGTAGAAATGGCTCTGAAAGCTTCATTGAAAGCCACCACTGCCTCAGTTCATACCTGGGGAGAAACAGATTTTAGAGAAGAAATTCAAAAGATAAACGTTCCTGCCCTGGTTATTCATGGCGAGAAAGACCAAACTGTGCCTATTAAAGCTACTGCAGACCAGGCCACTAAGCTTTTAGAAAGTGCTGAATATATCGTTTATGATAACGCTGCTCATGCCTCATATTATAACGAAATGGATAACATTAATAAGTCATTGATCAACTTCATTAAAATTGAAGAAATGCAAATAGCTTAAACGCAGCCAAAAGGTGACTTAGCCACTCACCTTTTTCATTTTCTAGTCATCTCCTCAATAATTCCTTTTTGCTTAGGAAACCTCTCAAGCAACACTTCTGCGGTCGGCATTTCAAAATCTTTAAAATCAAAACCAGGAGCCACAGTACAGCCCACCAGACTAAAATCACCTCCTTTTGCTACCCGAGATCCAAACCATACACCGGCAGGTACTACAAACTGTAAAAGCTCACCTTTCTCCAAATCCCGGCCTAGCTTTACCACTTTATGAGTTCCATCATCAAAAATCATGTGCACCTCCATAGTATCCCCGTCGTAGAAATGCCACATCTCATCAGATTGTATCTTATGAAAAGCCGAAAAATCAAGCTGCTCTAACAGAAAATATATCCCTGTGCTCACATTTCTCTCACCTTCAAAGCCATTGAAATCAGATTTCAAATCCGCCCTATATGTTTCTTTAAAATATCCACCTTCCGGGTGAGGTTCAAGCTGCAGCTTATTTACTAAATATTCTACCGTTACCATTGTTTAAAGATAGGTCCACCTCATTATAAAACCTACTCTTCGTTAGCACCTTTGGTGCCGAAACTATATTTTTGCCTATCAAGGACCAACTAAGCCTACAGATGTTCGATGACGATGATGATCATGGTATAAACCCGGAGGAATTAACAATCTATCAAAAAGGCAGAGAGATTTACAACCTAACAGAACAGATCACTGACCTTATTCCGGAAGAAAATCTTATGCTGGCTAGCTACAGAGAATACATGCTTGAAGACGCTGCCCAGCTAACCGTAAAAGTAGCAGGTGCCGAGGCGGCCGACTTGTACGATCTCCGCATGGAAAACGCGGCATTGATAAGAAAAGCTGCCAGAGACCTGCAGGCACATTGTAGCGCGCTTGAAAACTTAGGCTTTGCCCAAACGGCATATCTCAATTTGATTAGAGATGCCATTGAAGAATACAGGTTGCTTTTCATCCAATGGATAAGGGACTTTGACCAGTGGAACTACATCAAAGACCAATGGGGGCTTTTTAATCCTCCTGGAGTAGATACTGATGACGATATTGACTCAATAGACTAACTATAAAATGCAAATCAACGACAAAACTAACAACAAAGAATACATAGCTTCAGACAGCCGTTATAATAGCATGAAGTACAATCGCTGTGGCAAGAGCGGCGTATTACTTCCTGCCATTTCACTAGGCTTATGGCATAACTTCGGCTTTGTAGATAACATAGAAAACGGCCGAAACATGCTTAAAACAGCTTTCGATTTAGGCATAACGCATTTTGACCTTGCAAATAATTATGGTCCTCCTTACGGCTCTGCCGAAACTAACTTTGGCACTATATTTAAAAAGGACTTCTCATCATACCGTGATGAATTATTCATTTCTACCAAAGCAGGTTATGATATGTGGCCAGGCCCGTATGGCAACCTTGGAAGCAGAAAATACCTCATCTCAAGTCTTGATCAGAGTCTAAAAAGAATGAATCTGGATTATGTAGATCTTTTCTATCACCACAGACCAGATCCTGACACCCCTTTAGAAGAAACCATGATTGCCTTAGCAGATATTGTTAGACAAGGCAAAGCGCTTTACGTGGGTATTTCTAATTATGAACATACACAAACGGCAGAAGCTGCTAAAATTCTCAAGGAGCTGAAAGTGCCTTTTATCATTCACCAGGCCAGATATTCCATTTTAGATAGATGGGTAGAATCTAATTTATTGGACACGCTGGAAGATAACAACCTGGGATGCATCGCCTTTTCACCGTTGGCACAGGGATTACTTACAGATAAATATCTTGATGGAATACCTAAAGATTCCAGAGCCGCTAAAAACTTTACATATTTAGAAAAAGAAGCTGTTGAGAACAATCTCTCCAAGATTAAGCCTTTAGCAGAATTAGCTCACAAAAGGGGGCAAAAGTTATCTCAAATGGCTATTGCATGGCTTCTTACCAGAAAGCAGGTAGCATCTGTACTTATCGGAGCCAGTTCTCCAGAGCAGTTGAAAGAAAATGTGGCTTCTCTTGATCAGTCTGGCTTCACAGAAGAAGAGCTTCAACTTATTGATAAATACTCGATTTAAAGTTTTTAATGACGCAAATAGACCATCATAAAGAATCTTCTAAAAAGGCCTTAAAAACCACCCTGGTAGGCATCATAATTAGTGGCTTGCTAGCTATTATTAAGGGCTTGGGAGGTATTCTGGGCAACTCATATGCACTGGTTGCTGACGCAATAGAATCTACCAGTGATGTATTCACCTCTACCATGATGTGGGTAGGCCTGAGGTGGTCATCTAAGCCGCCAGATAAAAACCATCCTTATGGTCATGGTAAGGCCGAAGCTCTTGTGTCTGTAGGTATAGCTATGGCTCTGCTTTTTGCTGCATACGTAATTACTAAAGATAGTATATATCATATCATGGAGCCTCATAAAACTCCTGCACCATATACGTTGGTAATTCTTGTAGTAGTAATCATTAGCAAGGAGCTACTATACAGATTTGTATTAAAAACTGGTTTAGAGATAGAAAGTGGAGCAGTAAAAGCTGACGCTTTCCATCACAGAAGTGATGCTATTACCTCTGCAGCAGCCTTCATAGGAATTTCCATTGCCATTATTGGAGGTAAAGGCTACGAAACCGCAGATGATTACGCTGCTTTATTTGCGGCGGTATTTATCGTTATTAATGCCTATTTCATAATTAGGCCCGCTATCGGCGAGCTATTAGATGAATCTTTAGCACCTGAACTTCAAAGCCAGGTTAAATCACTAGCACTAGACATTGATGGGGTAAATAAGGTGGAAAAATGCTACTTACGGAAAATGGGTGTAATGTATCATGCTGATCTACATATTTGGGTAACATCTGACCTTACAGTACACGAAGGTCATACTATAGCGCATGATGTAAAAGATGCCATTCAAAAAGAATTACCTCAAATATTGGAGGTAATGATTCATGTAGAGCCAACCAACCATGATTATATTAAAAAAGACTAATTAATCGAATCTATTAGAAACGAAAAAGGGTATACCAGATCATGGCATACCCTTTTTCGTTTTATAGTAATGTTGACTACTAATCTGCTTTTTCAATAACTCCACATGCTACTCTCTTACCAGCAGCACCTGAAGGCTGTGTTGCAAAGTCATCTTCTTTGGCATGAATAATTACAGCATGGTCAATAATATTAGTGCTATCGGCACCTCCAATACTCCATCCAGATATAGTCATTGTCAACTCGCCTTTACCATCCGCTCCTACTTCCATGTTATCTATATCGCCAGCGTGGAACTTCATATCAACAGCTCTTTTACCATGCTCAACATCAGAGGGATTCCAATGACCACCAGCTGAGGTAGCATCTTCTGCACTACAGTCACCCGTTTGATGCAAGTGAACCGCATGTGTTCCTGGCTCTGCTCCTTCTACAGTAAGCTTAAAAGTGACATCACCTTCACCAAGATCAGTAAAAGTCATTTCTCCATGCATGTTACTTCCACTGGCAGGATTAATGGTGGCTTTCGCCTCTAACATCACCTTTTCCTCAGGTTTATTATCACCTGAAGACATTTCAGTCGAATCACTTGATGAAGCATCTTCACCTTTATTTGAAGGACCGCAAGAAACCATTATAGTTGATCCTATAACAACAATAGCTAGTTTAGATAATTTCATAGTTGGCAGTATTAGGTTATAAATTTGATTATTTAGAAGCTACCTTATCAGATTTGTAGTGAAGCTCATAATCTCTTTGGCTTGCCTTAATTACTTCGTAAGCCTCTTCTTTACCATAAACAGCAGCAATTTCTGTTTTCTTGTGAGCTTCCTCACCTGGCATTTGCTTGTAAGTTAAGAAGTAGTGCTTAAGACGATTAATAAGGGAATCCGGACAATCCTCTAAAGAATGCCAGTCTTGAAAAACCTCATCTCCCTTAAGGATGGCAATAATTTTATCATCAGCTTCTCCACCATCGATCATTCTGAAACCACCGATAGGAATAGCTGGCACTAATATATTTCCTTGAATAATATTTCTTTCTGTTAAAACACAGATATCAATAGGGTCACCATCACCTACTATATCCTTCTTACCTGTGGCACCCATACATAATGAAGCCACACCTTCTGCACAATAGGTTTGAGGAACAAAGCCGTAAAGAGCAGGAACAATGTTAGAAAACTTCTGCGGTCTGTCTACTTTAAGAAACCCAGAAGACTTATCGATCTCATATTTTACTGAATCAGCTGGCGTCATCTCAATAAACGCATTAACTACTTCAGGAGCCTGCACACCTGCAGGAATACCATGCCACGGGTGTGACATATATGGTTTAAAACTATCGGACATATTTGCCATTATTTAAAATTTAAAAATCTAACGCTGTGTATTTTTGATTGTTCAACTCAAATGTTTTAAATTATGTTTATCTGCCGCTTCATCGAAAAAAATTGTGTTTTGACGAAAAAACATTTTTTGAGCTGAAAGACTTTATTTTATATAGAAATTGTTACTTAGTTTAGTGCCCTTTTGCAATTATAACTACTCAAACAATATTGACTGATGAAATCAAAACTAGTATTCATAATTTTTTGCTTAGTTGGCTATAGCGTATCTGCTCAAACTCTTGATGATCAGTTTGCGAACCTAAAAGAAAACTCTGGAACATACAAAACCTACAAGGTTATTGAACAAACGGAGTTAAGAGACTTTTGGAAGGTCGTACAAGACTCTCTCGCAGTGTCTAAACAGAAATTTGCTGAAACCAAAACGCAAATTAGCACCCAACAAAAGGAAATAGCAAAACTTAATAGCACAATAGCAGAAAAAGATGCATCTATCGAAGGGAAAGATTACCTGGCTACGCATATTGAGGCGTTAGGCATAGACATTGAAAAGGAAAGCTTCAAAATCATCACCTATACTTTAATAGTAGTGTTAGTGATAGCTCTGGCATTTATCATCTTCAAGTATAAGGACAACAGCAAAACAGCTCGTAAGAAGACCGCTGACTATGATAGGCTAAATGAAGAATATGAGAACTATAAGCGCAATGCTTTAGAGAAGCAGATGAAGCTAAGAAGAGACCTTCAAACTGAAAGAAATAAACTAGAAGACATCAGAAGTAACTAATACTTCTGATTCATTAGGACATAAAAAAAGGGTATCTCAAATGAGATACCCTTTTTAGTTACTAATGATTTTATATTAGTTAGCCAGGTAAGGCTTCAATAATTCATTCTTAGGGTTCTTAGAAAGCTTTCTAAGCGCTTTTTCCTTAATCTGTCTTACTCTTTCTCTTGTAAGACCTAAGTTCTCACCAATATCCTCTAGAGATAAGCTTGTATTCTCGCTTAATCCAAAGTACTGGCTTATTACTATTCTTTCTCTTTCTGTAAGAGTAGAAAGTAATCTTGTCACTTCTCTTCTTAAAGAATCGCTGTATACGATATTTTCTACTTCGTTACTATCTTCATCTTCCATTACATCTAACAAAGAACTTCCTTCATCTTCTGAAAATGGCTTATCAATAGAAACCTGCTTAGTTTGAGAGCGAACTGTAGTTCTCACCTCATCCACAGACATATCTAATAACTCTGCTAATTCCTCATCGGTTGGTTCACGCTCAAACTGCTGCTCTAATAAAGAAGAAGCTTGATCTATTTTTGAAAGCGCACCAATTTTGTTTGAAGGTATTCTTACAATTCTAGAGTGCTCAGCCAAAGCCTGAATGATTGATTGTCTAATCCACCATACAGCATAAGAAATAAACTTAAATCCCCTCTTCTCATCAAATCTCTTTGCAGCCTTTACTAAACCAAGGTTACCTTCATTTATCAAATCATTTAAAGGAATCTTATTAGAGTAATGATATTGCTTAGCCACAGATACCACAAATCGTAAATTTGCTTTTACAAGCTTCTCTAAAGCGGCCTCATCTCCCTCTCTTATCCTCTGCGCTAAATCAACTTCCTCCTCAGGTGTAAGTAACTCGTCTTTCGAAATTTCATTAAAATACTTCTCCAGGGTTCTGCTATCCCTGTTTGTAATAGACTGTGTAATCTTAAGTTGTCTCATTCTCCTTAATCCTAATATATTTACGTCCTACTTTATATACAATGATAATTAACAATTAAATAGTTAATTTGTTCCCAAATTCTAATTATTGTGTAAATTTAGAGCTGCATAATACCATAACAAATGTGTATTTCAGCTGCGAAAACCCGGTGTTTTTGGGAAACTTCGCATAATACAAATTTTTTGGCAAACAGCTTAGAATTATTTTAATTAAATACTATTTTAACCTTTTTTAACTCGCTCATATCATAACCCAATTTTACAATGCTTCAAACACCAGCATGTAAATGGCTATACTTGGCTCTTTTATTTACTGTTTATATTAATAACTGTTCAAATGCCCAAAATGATATAAGTGCACGCCAATATTATGATATTGGTTATCATCAAATTTCAACAAATATTGACTCTGCTATATATCTTCTTTCCCGCAGTATCCAACTAGATTCTAGTAACCAAAAAGCAATTTATCAGAGGGGGGTCGCATATCTAAAATCCGGTGCTTATGAAAAAGCCCTCGCAGATTTCAAGATTGTAGGTAAACCAGCCTCTATAGACAATATACTTATATATACTGGTTTTGCTTATCAGGGAACCAGTAAACCAGACAGTGCAAAAACTTTTTTTTACAGCTATATTTCAAGGCATCCACAAGATACCACTTGTTATTACCAAATTTTCAATCAAATAGTTCCCCATCCTTTGGGAGATTTTAAACTTAATGATCTACCAGCACTAGATGACCAATTAGAAGTGCTCAACGAAAAGTATCAATACTACAGGTACTCCTCCTTTATTGAGGCTGGAAACTTCGAAAAAGCCTTAGAAGCTTCAGATGAGCTATTATCCATGAAGTCTGGTTTTTACAAGTATTATTTATATAAAGCCAAAGCGTTAAATAATCTTAAAAAATATGAAGAAGCGATATACATGTATAATATTGCTACCATGAAAAAGCCTGAAGCTGAAACCTATTTTAGAAGGGCTCGGACATATGAGAATATGGAAGAATATGAAAGCGCTATAAAGGATTATGAAAGGGCCATTGAGATGGGACCAGCCAAAGGAAAGTATTATGCTCAGATAGGCAATTGTCTATCTGTTATGGGCCAAAAGGAAGCCGCCTGCAACCAATGGGAAAAAGCCAAGGAATTAGGATATTTTGAGGATAACAATAAATTAATGCCTTCTTGTGATTAATTTTAAGCATCAACTAATAAACAGAAGAGCATAACTTACTATGGACAACCGAAAATTCTTACCATTCATTATCATTCTGGTAATTGCAGCTGTACTTATCATCGCATTATCATCTAGCATCTTCTTTACCATAGAGGCTGGAGAAAGAGGCGTGATTTTCTACAAATTTGGAGGTGGATTGGACAAGGAAAATATTCTTACACCTGGGTTTGGAATGAAAGCGCCATGGAATAACCTATATGTTTACACTGTTCGAGAAAGCTCCATTGAAGAAAAAATGGATGTGCTTGATAAGAATGGTTTAAGTATAAATGTAGATGTAACCTTAAGATTTCATCCGATTTATGATCAGGTCGGCTACCTACATGAAAATTTTGGATCCAGCTATGTCACCTCATTAGTGGTGCCTGAAGTAAGGTCTGCTGTAAGGCAGGTAATGGGGCGTTTCACAGCAGAAGAAATCTATTCTACGAAAAGAGGCGAGGTAGAAACTATGATTAAAGCTGAGACTGAGAAAAGCTTGCAGCAAAACAACTGTGAAATGAAAGCGTTATTAATAAGGTCGATAAATCTGCCAGAGCAGATTAAAAACGCGATTGAAAATAAACTGAAGCAAGAGCAAGAGGCCTTAGCCTATCAGTTTAGATTAGAAAAGGAAAAAAGCGAAGCAGAAAGAAAGAAAATAGCCGCAGAAGGCGAGGCTATTGCTAACAAAATTATAAATAACAGTTTAACACCGGAATTACTTAAAATGCGTGGTATTGAAGCCACTCTTGAGCTATCTAAATCTACTAACTCCAAGGTAGTTGTAGTAGGTAGTGGCAAAGATGGGCTACCATTGATTTTAGGCAATAATTAGATAATTTTTGCGGTTTTTATTTAACCCTTTTTTTACCTAATTTCACGGTCTATTTTTTACTAAAAACAGATATAAACCATAGATAAATATGTCAAAGACGGCTGAATTAAAAATTGGAAACGATTCATATCAGTTGCCGCTTACTGAAGGCACTGAAGGAGAACAAGGGATTGACATTGGAAAGTTAAGAGGCGAGAGCGGATTGATAACACTAGATCCAGGTTTTAAAAATACTGGCTCTACAAAAAGTGCTATCACCTTTCTTGATGGAGAAAAAGGGATTTTAAGATATAGAGGGTATTCTATTGAGGAACTAGCTGAGAAATCAAGCTTCCTTGAAGTTTCATACCTACTTATTTACGGAGAACTCCCCACGACTGATGAATTAACTAAATTCCAAAACGATATCAAAGTTCACACTCTTGTTCATGAAGATATCAAAAAAATACTTGAAGGGTTTCCTTCAAATGCTCATCCAATGGGTGTTTTGTCGTCTTTAGTTACATCGCTTACTGCATTCTACCCAGAATCATTAGATCCTAACAGATCTGCTGATGCTGTGAACCTTAGCATTATCAGAATTTTGGCTAAAATGCCAACATTTGCTGCATGGGCTTACAAAAACGAAGTTGGTCACCCGGTAAATTATCCTGATAACAATCTGGATTACTGCTCTAACTTCTTAAAAATGATGTTTGCTCTACCTGCTGAGAAGTATGAAGTAGACCCTGTAATTGCGAACGCATTAGACAAACTATTGATCTTACATGCTGACCACGAGCAAAACTGCTCTACGTCCACAGTAAGAATAGTAGGATCATCTCAAGCGAGCCTTTACGCTTCTCTTTCTGCTGGTATCAACGCCCTTTGGGGACCATTACATGGTGGTGCTAACTCGGCTGTAATAAACATGCTTGAGAACATTAAGAAGGACGGTGGAGACACTAAAAAATGGATGGCAAAAGCAAAAGATAAGGATGATCCATTCAGACTTATGGGCTTTGGTCACAGAGTATATAAAAACTTTGATCCTAGAGCGAAGATCATTAAGAAAGCTGCTGATGATGTGTTAGCAAAGCTTGGTGTAAATGATCCTGTATTGGATATTGCTAAAGGTCTGGAAGAAGTTGCACTTAATGATGAGTACTTCGTAGAAAGAAAGCTTTATCCTAACGTAGATTTCTATTCTGGAATCATCTACAGAGCATTAGGTATACCTGTAGACATGTTCACAGTAATGTTCGCGATGGGTCGTCTACCAGGATGGATTGCTCAGTGGAAGGAAATGAGAGAGAACCACGAACCTATCGGTAGACCAAGACAGATCTATGTAGGTGAGAATCTTAGACCTTACGTAGGAGCTGACAAACGCTAAACAACTCATTCAAATTATAATTTTAAAGGGGCTTTATTTCAAAGGCCTCTTTTTTTTATTTAAAACAATTTTAGAACCATGACAGAAGAATTTGATAACGCCGTAAACGCATCTAAATCACTACCTCAAAGACCTGCTAATGATGAGCTATTGAAACTATATGCTCTATTTAAACAGGCTACGGAGGGAGACAATACCGGAGAAAGACCCGGAGGTTTTGATTTTAAAGGAATAGCAAAACATGATGCCTGGGCTGAGCTCAAAGGTAAAGATTCAGCTGACGCTGAGACTGAATACATTCAATTTGTAAAAGAACTTCAAGCTAAATACGCTTAATGCCACTATTCTATCAACCTGATATCCCATCTGGCATCCATCACCTGGATGAGGAAGAATCCAGACATTGCGTAAAGGTTCTAAGGCATTCAATTGGTGATGAAATAGAATTGATAGATGGCGCCGGGGGATATTATAAAGCACGTATAACAAACAACCATCATAAGAAGTGTGAGTTTGATATAATTGATTCTTCACAGGCGGAGAGGCCCTCTTATACTATTCATATAGCCATCTCCCCTACCAAGAATATGGATCGGATAGAATGGTTTATTGAAAAGGCCGTAGAAATAGGTTTGCAAGAAGTTAGCTTCATCTTAACCAAGAACTCCGAGCGAAGGGTATTAAAGACTGAGAGAGTCATTAAAAAGGCTATTTCTGCCATGAAGCAGTCAGGGCAGCGTTTCATGACAACCATTAACGAAATGAATAGCCTAACCGCTTTTCTTAATGAAGTCAGAGCTGATGAAAAGTTTATTGCATTTGTAGATAAAGAGAATCCTGACCAGCTTTTTAAGTTAGCTCAGTCTGGCAAAAACACTTGTATACTCATTGGCCCTGAAGGTGATTTTACCGCGAATGAGTTGAAATTGGCTCAGGAATGTGATTTCAGAAAAGTAGCCTTAGGAAACAGTACCCTAAGAACAGAAACGGCAGGCCTTGTGGCCTGCCATTCTTTAAATTTACTTAATATGGGATGATGCTTAGTTATTACTAAGTATCATCACCTTCTTAGTATCCTTTATCACACCTTGCTCTGCACTGATGATGTAAATTCCTTGTTTAAGGCTTCCGTTTACATCAAGTTTAATATCCTGACTTAACTCATTATATTCAAACTCTTTCACATAACACGGTCTGCCGTATAGATCATACATCTTAATCATTACAGGAGCTTCAAGGCCTGTTGCCACTCTTATATTAATGTTGTTCTGACTTGTAGGGTTAGGATAAGTCACGAGATTAATACCTCTGACATCCTGATCTACAGTTAACCTCACGATAGTTTTAATCGTGGTTGTTGTCCCATCAAAATCAATTTGTTTTAATCTGTAGTAGTTAACTCCAAATACTGGATTATGATCTACATAACTGTAGTTAACAACATCATTAGTGGTACCAGAACCATCTATTTCAGCTACAAACTGGAATGTCTCACCATCAGAGGATCTCTCAAGCTCGAAATGGCTGTTGTTGATCTCGGAAACTGTAGTCCAGTATAAATGATTCTCCAAACCTTTATTTTCACCTGTAAACGATCTTAAAGTCACAGGAAGGGGATTAGCTTCATCACCTGAGCCAAGTGTAAATACATGCTCACTGAAGGATACTTTAGAGGTAGAGCTGAAGGTACCATATGATTGTGTATGACCACCACTGAAAGTGCCTCCACCATAATTATCCCATGAGGATGTACCATCATTCCAGACCATTACCTCAAGTTCTTCTCTCTCCGAAGCTGATGTAGAAACATCACTAGCCATACCCCAGCTTAGTCCTACATTCGCATTCTCCCCTGTCGATGCTAAGCTACCGTCTGAGATTACCCAATATTCTATATTACTTAATGTCTTAATGTTAGAGTTCGTTGGTGTTAAATTATCTACTCTAGAGTCGGCCATAGGGCTAGCCAAGAAATACTGAGCCTCCCATGAAAGTCCTCCGGTAGAAACGTTGCTTACCGTTGCAGGTCTTCTTACTCCTCCATTTCCTATTGGGAATATGAAGCTTTCTCCAGCTGTGGCTAAGGTTTTTGATACTTTTCCGTCAATGTAGGAGTTGTCAAGACCGGCGGCAGGTGTGGCAGATGCATCTTCAGCAAATAAAACAGTTTTATCTTCATCCAGATACATATTTCCCTCACTGAAAAGTACACTCTCAGTAATTTCAATATTATCCCTAACATTTACACGATTTTGACTACCTATCTTATTGATTCTAATTTTATTAAAGGAATTCACACCAGTAAAATCCCCTATAATTTCAGAGTTGTAATTATTAGAGCTACTGGATTGAAACGTGATACTACTATTATCAGCTATAAATGTTCCCCCTTCTTGAATTTCAAATTTTTTAAAGGTATACAAAATTTGAGAATTACCTCCTCTCAAGGTTCCTGATGAAATCGTTGCATCTCCTATTAGATAAGTATATCCTTTGTAAGCTCCTTTAAACTCACCTCCATTTATTTGAAAATTACCATAAACAGTTATTCTACCATAACCTGATGGGTTTTCTAAGACTCCTGAATTTATAATCAAATCATTTTCCACATCCAGTCTACGATCATTTTGAAAATATACCTCAGGTCCATCTAGCAAAAAGTCCTCACAAATTGTAATATTATTATTAGGGAAATTTCTCTGACCAGATCCAGTTAATGATAAATTTCTCAAGTTAGTAATTCCACCTAGTATACTATAACTACCTGTACCAGCATACTCAAGGCCACCTCCACTGCAAGAGAAGAAGTCACCATAATCACCGGCCGGTAAAGATGCGCTGGAAGTGTTACTAACAATTTTTAAGTTACCAGTACCTGAAATGATACCTAATCTGTGACCAGTAGTTCCATCTACGGTTAGTGTAGCACCTTCTCTAATTTCAGTTCTATAAAGATTGATGTCATCTAATTCGAATGTTACTTCATCTCCGGTATCCACAATTAATATAGCTCCTCTTGGTGCGCCTCCACCAGGTACAAGTTGATCATATATTGGCTGATCTACATCCCCACTTGTTTGAGAAATGTATGTGGCAATATTATTTGGAATAGCCTGATCTATACCTGCGAAATAATCTCCGGAAATACCTGAATTGGTAATTCCAGCTCCACTACCAGTAAGGTCGTATGTGATAATGTTGTTTACTTCGTCAACTTCCGCCGTTGTGAATTTGCTGATGTTATTACTTGGGTTATTATCATATAGAATCTGAGCTGCTATATAATCTGCCTCACTGTAACCGCCTTCTGCAACTTTTACATCGCTCTGATCATATTGGAAGTAAGCATTACCTACAAAACTTGATAAGTTATCTGCTTCAAGAGTCCAGTAATAATGAAGAACATTGTTAATATCGCCTGAAGCGAAAAAGTCTGAACCTTCATCAATAGCCGGGTGATACTCATTAGCAGGCCTTACAGTAATGCTACCTACAGATGTTCCCGAACTATATCCTGCACCTGTTAAGTCAATAGTAACTGGAGTATATTTCGATTCTCCAATGGGATAGATAAAATCGGTAGTATAACCCGCAGGGAATATCTTTCTAACACCATTATCTGCAAAAGAGCTATTGGTCTTCATCATGTTAGAAACTGAATAGGCAGATACTGGAGTGATATTAGCATTCTGTCCAATGGTTATTAACGCACTACCAATATTAAACACACCATTCTGCATACGCAATTCATTATTCACATTGAAATTATAGCCATTACCTTCTGGAATAACCACACCATTCGCATTATTAATAGTAACAACTCCTAAGTCACTGGTACCAGCTAAGGTTCTATATAATCTCTGCTGAATACTTCCTTCAAAGATAAGGCCGTTGCCTCCTGAGCTCTGATGAGTACCATCAATGATTGCATCCCCTGAAAGAGAAATGTCATTGCCACCATCATTCATTATTCCTTCAGCTATTCTCAATAGATTAGTTACCGGAATATCTTGTTGTATCTGTAGCTCACCTGCTCCGTATTTGGAAAGATTATAGAACTCAGTTGTACCAGTACCGCTTAACACTTGAATCTGATCCGAATTAAATTCCGTTGTGTTAGTAGAAGGAACAAATGTTCCATCATTAGCAAAATTAGATTCGAGAATCAACTTAATGCCTGCTGCATCTAATGTTGCACCGGCATCTATTACTAAATCTCCGGTTAAGGTTAACTCATTAACTCTAATAAATGCTGTCGGCGAGTTTGTTCCATTAATGTTCAGACCATCTAAAGGAATATTTGCATTAATTCCGAAATTATCTTGACCAACAGGTGTATCCGCATTACCAATGTTTATAGGCTGTTGAACATCAAATTCTGTTGGCAATAACATCAATGCTGCTACAGATGGAGATGTAGAATTTTGCTTCACCAAGGTTAATGAACCTCCGGTATACACAAATCGGCTTCCAGAATTCAAAACTTCAAAGACACCTCTGTCTGCTACCGATGGATTATTTTTACCCACAACTACCTGACCGCCAGTTTGCTCATAGTTCAAGATACCAGTAGTAGCAATAGTTGATCTTCTAATCTGCGAACCAACCGTTAATGTTCCATCAGTAATAACCATGCTTGCACTACCTGAAGCTGAATATTCAATGTAGTTATTACCATCCTGACCTAAGCCATTTCCTGGGTTACTAGCATCGCTGATATCCATGTTTAATTCGCCAT
The DNA here is from genome assembly GCF_021389935.1 of Fulvivirga ligni. NCBI lineage: Bacteria > Pseudomonadati > Bacteroidota > Cytophagia > Cytophagales > Fulvivirgaceae > Fulvivirga > Fulvivirga ligni. The sequence goes on along the minus strand of NZ_CP089979.1, from coordinate 2,823,868 downwards.
TAGCTCCAGAAACTGCTAATGTACCATCAACATATATACCTGTACTATTACCACTGACAAAAGCCTTTCCTTGAGTCACATCCATTGTGGTTCCTGCCGGAATTCTGAAGTTATCATCACCAGTGTTTAAATTAACGGTGATGTCCGGATGGTTAAGCACAAAAGTACCTCTTATTAACTCGATGGCTTTCACCTGACCAACTCCACTTGTAGGGCCATTTAGATCAAAGTCACCGTCCATACTTACTATATCCTGAGGATTGGTTTTGTTAACAACTATCCTATATAAATCTGGAATTATAGTGCTGGCATTAGAATAAGTAACACTGCCATCATTTATAAATTCTAAAATAGCGTTGTTGTTTGGCGCAGCACCATTGTATAAATCAAAAGTAGAAGATGCCGCGTTAACAGACTCAACAACAAGATTTCCACCTATCCTTACTTTGTGCTCGTATCCTGCTTGATTATCATTTTTTACAATGAAACGAGAATCATCATTTCCGTTACCATCTTCTAATCGTAGGTCACCTTCTACAGTAATCGTTACTTCTCTATCGTCACCAATTTCAAAAGTACATCTGTTTTCCTGCCAGGTAACTCTCAAATCTTGTCGAACAGTTATGTCATGATTAGCTATCAATCTACTGGATCTGTCCATTCTTAACTCACCATTCACAACAATTGGAATAGTAGTGTAAAGAATCCTATTATCATCATCACCAGGACCATTACCGGCCTCAATTCTCAAGTTAGGATACTCATCAATATTGCTTAACATATCAACATCTGCATTATCTACATCCATTTTATAGATGAAGTAAGAATCGAGATTACTTGAGAATAGTCCTAAATCAGAACCATCAGTGATGTTAGGGATTTGGTTAGAAGTAGCTTCAAAGTAAAGTGCACCTGCACCTGACACAATTCCAAAATTATGAGTGGCATTTCTCTTTGTCATCCACAAACGAGCTAACCAGCCACCAGCTGAGTTATCAAATATTAACTTGGCTACATTTATGTTTACGTTAGCATAAACCCATGCTCTATCGTTGGTAAGTCCGTAACTTTGCATAATGGCAATATCACCGGCCTGAGGATAAGCATTTACACCATCATCCGAACCATCACTATTGCTAGTCCATTTAGTACCGTCATTCCAGTTATCTATTGAAGAAAAAGTATTATAGAAAACTTCTGGGGCACCAACGAATCTTGGGTTTTCTCCAGCTGTATAGCTAGCTGTCTCTAGGGTAAACCCAGAATCTGCAGGACCATTAAATGTTATGATGTTTGATGAAGTATTTACTCCTTCATTTTCAGGAATGCCATCATCTTCAAAATTTCTTGTAAATGGTACTACATCTAATACTTTACCCGCTACAAAGTTGCCTTCATTACCTGATCCATCAAGATCATTATCATAATATTTGAAAGTATATGTAACTGTAGGAAGAGTGCTAAAACCAGTGTAATCAACTTTCCAGTAATAAGAAAGTATATCTCCACTATCTACTGTAGTTCCAAGTACTTGATCAACAGGTCTAATAGTAATATATCCATCATCAACAAAATCACTGATGTTAACTGTGCCCGGAGTATATCTTGAAGTAGGCTCAGAATTCGTTAAACCTAAACCAAAGTGATATTTGTAAGTATTATTCCCACTTATATATAGAGAAATACCGCCATCAGAATCCTCTCCGTTAGTTACAATCATATCACTAACCGAAGGAGCTCCTCTGGTAAATGACTTAGATTCATCAAAATAATCGATTTTCAGATTATTATCCTGAATATTAAGTCTACCATTAGAATATTCAAGATATTGAACATGCAGATCACTGTTGATATCAACAATATAATCTTGCATGTAATATTTCAGGTTACCGATAACCGCTGTATCAGCTGTTATCACCACAATATTTGTAGGAGTCCCCTGATTTGAAGCCATTTTCAACTGATCATTATTACCATTGAAATTAGCATCGGTACTTGCAGTTGCTCTGTTATAAACTGTTAATACATCATAATTTACCAATGTATCACAGTTAGCCAAGATACTATGCCTTCCTTGATCCAGCGTTCCTCCTAAAACCTTAAAAGCCTCTCCGTTTACTCTGAATAAGTTATTTTGGAAGCCATTATATTCGCTACCTGTTTTACCAGATGCAAGACTTACAGTTTTATTGTGTGGCTTATCAATAATTAAATTATAGAAAACCTGCTGCTCACCCGGATTACCTCCACCATCAATATTCAAAAGAGACATTAATGAATTATCTGTACCATTAATAGTAAGCGTATTATGTTTATTACCATCATAAAGGTATGAACCTCCATTCGCTACAGTAAAATCACTACCTACCTCAACGTTAAATCCGTTATGGTCAAACTCTACTCCTGAGCCAATAGTTAAATCGTTAAGCACTCGAAGAATAGGATCATCTACAGTACTATATTCTCCTGCTCCACCACCACCTGCGGTAGCTACCTGCATATCTATTTGCGTGGCAGAACCACCTGTTTTACTCATTTCAACATTCCAAAGAGGAACTCTTGATGAGATTATAAAATTATCGTTTGTGTTGTTAATTAGGTGAATAGTACCACCCGTTACCTCATATTTTCCTTCGTCAGAATTTATTATAAGGCCACCGCCATGATACTGACCTGAGGCATTGCCTGTTTGATCAGATAGACCTCTGGCACCTGACACGTAAAGATTACCTCCAGTCATTCTGAAAACACTTTCTGATAAGTGCATACTGAACAATGCATATTCACCAGCAACTTCTCCAGGCTCTGTGGAACTACCTCTTACATAAACATTTCCACCAGTTTGGATGTATGAATTTTCTCCAGTGCCACCATTGGCAGTTCTGAGCTGAGAAACGTTTACCGTTCCACCATCTACCTGAACCTCGCCACTTACAGCAGTCCAGAAAATAAGACCTGCACTGTTTCGTGTTCCAAAAAATCCGTTACTAATTCTAAACTTACCATATACTGATAAAGCCTGATTACCCGATCCTGTGTTTACACCTGTGGAACCTGGAGACTGAGAAGCATCGCTAGCCGTGCTGTATACACTTACGTTCGTTCCATCAATCCACAAATATCCATTAGCGCCAATGGCGTAATCACCATTTCCGCCTGCCTCACTACCCTCAGATAATGATGGAATGTTTACTCTACCAGTAAGCTTTAACGTTCCATTTTTAATGAAAAGAGCTTTTCTCACTTCAGGATTAGCTTCTGAATAAGGTGCATATATGTATCTTCCCACATTGTTGGCACCTAACAATCTAAAGTTTGAAGCATTTGTAGAATTAATCTCTAAGGTATATGTCTGGTCTGTACCTTTATCTACAACCAGATTGTAGAAATCTGTTACACCATTAAGATAGGCTGTTTTATTTTCACGGCCTTTGAAAGTTACCGTAGCACCTCCGGTAGAGGTAAACTGATTATAAACAGGATCACTTAGGTTGGAGAATCTTGCTGAACCAGAGTTATTGAAGTCTCCATAAATATTAATTTGATGATAAATACCGTGATAAGCTCCAGCAGCTGGCATTGCACCTGGAATAGAGTAACCTGATGCAGTATTACCTGTACCAACCCTTACTGAAGCAGAACTTCTGATATCGAAATTATGGTAAATATCTAAGCTTCTTACTGTAGTGGAAGAATTATCATTGATCTGGAATACACCGTCCTCAAGTGATAAGTCTCCATTGATTCTATAATTAGAAGTTAATATGGCAATGTTTGATGTAGAATTTAGATCAACAATTACATCATTAAAAGTTCTATTTTGGTTTAATGAGAGGCCTGTACCGTAAATTCTTACAGTACCACCGGCGAGACTATCCGCAAATTGAGTAGTTTCACCAGCAGGGAAATTATCTACTACTCCACCGCCAGGATTGTATCCCGCGAAATGTATAGTTCCTGAACCAGTAATCGTATTAAAGTCATGGCCATGTGTAGTTCCTAAATCCAGCTCCCCTACTACTTCAACACTCCCTACAGTTACATCATCCAAATCCATAGTTACTGTACGGCCAGAAGTGATAACGACATCATCTATTGAAGAAGGTATTCCCCCTCCAGCAGGTATTTGATCTGGAATAACACCTCCATCTAAGGTCCAGGTAGCTGGGTTACTCCAGTTACCAGAAGCATAACTATACCAGGTTTGGTTAGATGATCCAGTTACAGGACTATCTGTAGCGTCTACTGTTCCCAGCGTGTAAATACCGTCAGTAAGCGATGCATCAGCTACATCGAATATAATTTTGCTGCCGACAGCATTTTTATCTACAGCTGCTATTGAAACAATATCATAGGAAGAACCAGACCATCTTAGTAAAACATAATTATCAGGGTCTCCTGATGGGTAGTTGCCGAAATGTTCGCTAAAATCAAACTCAACTTTTACGTTAGCAGCCCCTATTTCATCTATATACCATGTACGAGCCCACCTTTGAGCCACACCTGAACCTAAATTTGCAGTAGAAACCGCATTAGCAGCCCCATTATTACCAAATAATACACCATATCCTGTAGGATTTCCATCCACCTCTATGGTAAGATCCAAAGAGCTATTTGATCTTAACTCTTGTCCACCATTTGCTCCAATACCAGCTACTTGATAATCATAATTACCATTACCAGGAGTATCTCCAGCATAAAAATCATTCGCATCCATAGGTATATCATACTTAGAACTCAAATAGTTCTGTAGAATAACCATTTCTACGAAATTTAAATCGTCCGAGTAGACTATTAACTCAGCGATATCAAGGTCACTAAATTCATTGATTGCAGCAATCCTTCCTAGAGCAGCACCTGAATAAGATGTTAATTGAGAAGTACTTCCATCAGTACCTAATGAAGTTCCATTTTGGAACATCTCTCTTCCTGTACTGGATAAATTAAATACAAAAACCCCAAAATTTGGCGTAGTTCCATTTGCCGTAGAACCGGCACCTCCTGAGTAAGCGACGTTATAATCATTTCCCCAGTGATGTAAATTTAAAGTACTTGAATTAAAATAGGGATGGAAGTTTTGATTGGTTGAGCCTGTAGCTCCACCCATAATTACATTTCTTCCTCCTGTCCTTCTCGCAGCAACAGCAACAACAGTATAATCAGTGTTAGTGATTACACTTCCATCGATATTCAAGAAATCGTCAGTACCATCGAAACGAACAGCGTCGAAAGAATAGTTAGCATCTGCGGCTGTTTTCATTGTAGGTCTGGCGGCAGCTGTTACCTGAGTAATATTTCTACCATTTCCAGATTTATCTGCCCAAGATGTAACAGAAGAGTTGTTTGATAACCCTATATCAGAAGCCTCGTACCACATTTGTAAATGCGGCTTGCCATCTGATCCTGTGCCACTACCAATACCTCCCGGCATCTCTTGCGACATGCCCTTCATACCAAATCCTAAAAATAGGACCAAAAAACAAAGATTTTTCATGATCAGGGATAATTAAAATAGATTATTTAAATTTTATCATCATTTAATTAAAAAATTAAACGCAGTCAAATTGGGTTCGAATAAATGCGTTTTGCCTAAAAATGATCCAATGTAATAAATCCGTTAATTTTATACTAATGTTTATACCCAACTACAGATTTAAAGTAACCTGCTACACATGTCAAAAGATTAGAAAATTTGAATAATCAGTTATTCAATCTGAGATATTGAGCAATTAGTTGTATTATGCCTACCATTTAAGACCTTTGCATCCTAACCGATAGTCCGTATGATTTTAAATTATCTTTGGGTAGCCTTTTTTCTGATAGCCTTTGTTGTGGCACTTATCAAACTGATAGTATTTCAAGACATGGAAGTATTCCCCTCCATTGTCACTTCCACCTTTGAAATGGCTAAAACCGGATTTGAAATATCAATATTCCTCACAGGCGTGATGAGTTTATGGCTAGGTTTAATGAAAATTGGAGAAAAAGGAGGCATGGTGAATGTTCTATCCAGACTGGTAGGCCCTTTCTTCAGACGATTATTCCCAGAAATACCAGCCAACCACCCAGCCATTGGATCTATTATCATGAATTTCTCTGCTAATATTCTTGGCTTAGATAATGCTGCCACTCCTTTAGGTCTTAAGGCTATGCAGGAGATGCAGACCATAAATAAAGATCAGGAGGTAGCCTCTAATGCTCAAATCATGTTTTTAGTATTGAATACTTCGGGTCTTAGCATCATTCCTCTTACCATTTTGGTAGATAGATCAGTCATGGGTGCATCTAATCCTACAGATGTATTTTTACCTATCTTATTATCGACATTTGTATCTACTTTGGTTGGCCTAATCACGGTAGCAATATATCAGAAGATAAATCTGCTGGATAAAGTCATCCTCGCCTACCTTGTAGGTTTCTCTACACTTATAGGGATTCTTATATATTATTTCACTACCCTTCCTCAAGAACGCATAAGCACTATCTCTACGGTAGCCAGCAATTTTATTATATTTACTTTAATCATTTGCTTCATAGCACTAGGTCTACGAAAAAAAATTAATCTATATGAGACCTTTATAGATGGCGCAAAAGAAGGCTTCCAAATTGCCATTAAAATCATACCGTATTTAGTAGCCATATTGGTAGCCATCGGAGTGTTCAGAGCTAGCGGAGCAATGGATTATTTAATGAGTGGGATAGAATATTTAATTGGTCTTACAGGAATCAATACTGACTTCGTAAGAGCCTTACCCACAGCACTTATGAAGCCTCTAAGTGGGGGTGCTGCCAGGGGTATGATGATAGAAACTATTGATACTTATGGGGTAGACTCGTTTACCGGGAAGCTTGCTAGCGTATTAAGAGGTGCAACGGAGACAACTTTTTACATCGTTGCGGTATACTTTGGATCTGTAAATATTAAAAAAACAAGATATGCTATAACTGCTGGTTTAATAGCCGATTTGGCCGGAATAATAGCAGCTATACTTTTTGGATATTTGTTTTTTCATTAAGGTCCATTTTACTTAAATTTCAAAAATTTATCATTTTTAAATACGAATTTCACATGACGAACGAAAAGAAGGCGAATATTCAGAAAACCATTTATGACAATGCTAAAACCCACTTTTTAGGCAATTTTCCTGACTCGCTTCCTATTGAACAAGCCTATGTACACATAGGAATGTACATGGGTTGGGTAATAGATAACGACCTTTATTCGGAGTATTTTGAAGAAGAAGCTGACATGCAGATTTTCAGATTCAAAAGAAGAGAAATATCTTGTACAATTCTGAGTGAAATTTGGGATGGATACCTGGGATATGAGCTTTTCAATAAATATGGAAATATGTTTACTTACTATTATTATGGTGGTGGACTATATAGAAATGATTATGATGAAACGCTTGTAAAAAAATTACCATCAATTTATCATGTGAACGATTCATGGGAAAATTATGAATGCATCAAGAATAGAATTGATGTTCGATTCCATGATTGGAAAAAATTAATAAGCTAAAAATATAATGTGAATTTGTAATAAAAAGGGCTGCTGGTAACAACCGGCAGCCCTTTATTATTACTAAAGTATCTATCTATTTGGTTTCCACCATATTTCCTTTTTTGTCTATCACCACCTTTTCACCTTCCTCAAGTTGCAGCTCCAGATTTCCCGCCTTATAAGCAGCAGCTGCAACACCATTTTCAAGAGTAAATGACTTTGTCCACGCCAGGCCATCCACCTTATATATTTTGCTAATCACAGCTAGCGTTCCTTCAGTTCCTGGAGTGTCATATATGACAAAATCTACCAAACCATCTTCGTCTGAGGTTAGCAATACAGACAAGGCATCTGAATCGATATTAAAATCTTTGGGCAAGACAATATCTATTTTTCCTTCAGTGGTTTTTGCAGGACTTATTTTCACAAAATAACCTGTAGGAACCTCTCCTACTCTTACTCCTGCTGTGGCTTTGTCTTCAATTAACAAAGGCTTATAAGATGATGTTAAATCTTCGCTTAAATAAAGAGGAATAGAGTCATTTTCATTAATCAACCATTTATCTCGCACCAATATATCTTCATACCATTGGGTGTTCTTATCAAGTTCTGCTTTTACCCAAGTTGCTTTCTCAGCCACATAATCTTTTAAGGAAGAAGTATTTCCATAGAATTTCTCCACCCATTCATTATAATTCTTTGACTCTTCATCAATATCGATCGCCTCTATCGATTCGATTTTACTTTTTAAGCCTTGGCATTGCGATACTCGCTCCTGTAGTACTTCAATCTGATAGCGGATATCAAGCGAGTCAGTATATTGCTTAGTAGCCATTAGAAATGACAAATAATCAAGCTCTCCAGATTTATACTTTAACACCTGCAATGGCAATGCTAGGCGATCATGCTCGTGTATTTTATCTCCAATTGAAGTGAGGTCCACATTCCCCTTTAATCCCGTGGAGTCTTTTATAAGTTCAGCCCTAAGGTCATCAAGTTGTGACGTCACTTTAATCAATTCAGCTTTTATAGTGGTGATATCTTTTTCCTTCACTTCTACCACACCATCATACCAAGCTTTGTAATTCCATACCTCAATCACATCTAGTTTAAAGTCGGTCTCACTCTCCCCTTCAGTTTCAAAGTTTTCAATCATTTTTTCATTGAGTGACTGATCATATTTCCCAATGGTTCCAGTGGTATTCTTATAATTTTTATAGGCTTCATGAAACTTTTGATAGTAGTCTTTCATAACCAAAAGTTTATTCTCCGTATCTACTCCAGATTGAAACAACAGAGCTTTCAAGCTAGGGGAACTATTTCTGGTTTCAGTAAATAGGTAACGGGCACTATCATAAGACAAAATCATGTCATTATAGTAAGCTACCAGCTTTCTGATATTATCCTGACGCTCATTTATATTCTTGATTTTATTATCTATATCTAGCTGAACATCTGCCAGTTTAATGCCGATTTTGCCCGTGCGCACGTCTCTTCTTTGATAGGCCTGATATAGCTCATCATTCTTACGAACTTCTTTGTCGTCTATTAGAGTTTTAGCCTTTCTTAGATATAGCAGAGCTGAATCAAGGTAGTACAGTTTTTCCTCACTGTGAGTAAGTACATCTTGAGTAGAGGATTTGTACTCGTATAAAATGCCCATTTGAAGATGAGCATTGGGATGATCATTATTTTTCTCATCTGCCAAAAAAGTCCTTAAAAAAGGCTCTGCAGACTCGTATTTTTTAGTGCTTAATAAAGCGAATAGGTCATCGTATTTAACCTTCTGAGCAAAGGCTTGACCACTGAAGAATAGAAGAAAAACGGGTAAGTAAAGTATTTTTTTCATAATTATACCAACAAAACTTACCCGAATATAGTGATTTTATATTTCTCTCTTAATTATTAAAGAGTCCTTTAAGCTTATTCAGCTTATCCTGAAAATCTCCGTCAGGAATATTTTCATCTCTCTTCTTCTTAGGTTTAGCTGGCTGTTTACCAAAAGGATCGCTCTTCATAGATAATGCAATACGCTTTCTATTTAAGTCTACCTCCACTACAGTTACCTTCACCTGTTGCTGTACAGTTACTACTTCTGCCGGGTTTTTCACAAATGAATCAGATAGGTGACTCACATGCACTAAACCATCCTGATGTACACCCACGTCAACGAACGCACCGAAATTAGTGATATTGGTCACAATACCCGGAAGCTCCATACCTACTCTTAAGTCCTCAACATGATTAACTCCTTCCTGGAAAGTAAACACTTCGAAAGTCTCTCTAGGGTCTCTACCTGGTCTGGCTAATTCATCTATGATATCATTCAGCGTAGGAAGACCAACTTGCTCCGTTACATATGATTTCAGATTTATCTTATTTCTCAAGCTTACATCACTGATAAGATCACTTACTGAGCAACCTAAGTCTTGGGCCATTTTCTCAACGATATGGTAACTTTCAGGGTGAACCGCAGAACTATCTAATGGATTTTCAGCCTCTCTTATTCTTAAGAATCCGGCAGCCTGCTCAAACGCTTTAGCACCTAACCTAGGTACATCAATCAATGATTTTCTGTTTTTGAACGGCCCGTTTTCATTTCTAAACTCAACGATTGACTTAGCCAATTGAGGTCCAAGACCTGAAACATAGCTCAATAGCTCCTTACTGGCAGTATTTAATTCCACACCTACAGAGTTTACACAACTCATTACCACATCATCTAGACCATGCTTAAGCGCGTTCTGATCCACATCATGCTGATACTGACCCACTCCTATAGATTTTGGATCTATTTTCACTAGCTCTGCTAGTGGATCCATTAACCTTCTACCTATAGATACCGCACCTCTTACTGTTACATCATGATCTGGAAACTCTTCACGAGCCACCTCTGAAGCAGAGTAAATAGATGCTCCACTTTCATTTACCATGATTACCATGATACTTTTAGGGAGATTCAGGCCTTTTACAAAACTTTCTGTTTCTCTACTGGCCGTTCCGTTTCCAATGGCAATAGCTTCAACATCAAACTTTTCACAAAGATGCTTCACCACAGCTCCCGATTCAGCAATTCTTTTCTGAGGCTCATTCGGATAAATAGCATCATTATGCAATAATTTACCCTGCTTGTTCATTACCACCACTTTACATCCGGTTCTAAAACCTGGATCAAGCGCTAGTACATTTTTCTGACCTAATGGAGCGGCAAGTAGCAGCTGTCTTAGGTTATCAGAGAATACTCTAATGGCCTCTTCATCCGCCTTATTTTTAGAGTTGATTCTTATCTCCGTTTCCATTGATGGTTTCAAAAGCCTTTTATAGCAATCTTCAGCAGCTAATTCTACCTGCTGAGCTATACTATTAGCTCCCTGAACAAATTGTTTTTTCAATATGTGCTGACCAGAATTGTCATCTGGAGCAATATCTAAGGTTAGAATCATCTCCTTCTCACCTCTCCTCATAGCTAATAATCTATGGCTAGGAGTCTTAGAAATAGGCTCATCCCACTCAAAGTAATCTTTGTATTTCTGCCCTTCTTCCTCTTTACCTTTGATTACTTTTGAAGTGATAACACCCTCCTTTTCAAAAAGCTGGCGCATATTTTTACGCACTTCCTGATCTTCGTTCATCCACTCAGCCATTATATCACGAGCACCTTGTAGCGCCTCTTCAAGACTAGCTACTTGCTTCTCATCATCTATAAATTCTGCTGCAAATGCTTCAAGATCAAAATCTTCCTGCTTAAATATTTTCTCAGCTAAAGGCTCTAATCCTTTCTCCTTTGCTTTGGTGGCTCTGGTAACTCTTCGCGGCTTGAATGGCAAATAAATATCTTCCAGCTCAGCCATAGTTTCAGCCTGATTAATAGCTTTTTCCAATTCAGGAGTTAACTTCTCTTGCTTGTCTATAGACTTTATTATGGCCTCTCTTCTCTTATCAAGGTCACGAAGCTGCTCTACCCTATCACGAATAGATGTAATAGCTACCTCATCAAGGCTACCCGTCATTTCCTTTCTATATCGGGAAATGAATGGCACCGTAGCACCTTCATCTAATAAGTTTACCACTGAAACCACTTGCTTTTCGCTCACTCCTTGCTCCTGAGCTATGATTAAGATATTCTTATCCATTGTATATATTTAAATCGTTATTCATTTTGAAGCCGACAAATTTAAAAAAATCTGATTTACCGGACCGGTCTCCTGACTAAAAGTTATGCACAACATGCAGCAATGACTTCGCATACTTACCAATCAATATTTATTAATATTGGTACCTTTATAGTAGAAACGGAATGAAATAATTTCACGTATTCAAAATAGAAATTTTGTAATGAAAAAAAAGCATATTGAATGGCTCGTAACCGTAGTTGTAATATCTGTATTGTATTTTACCGGATGGTACAAGGACGTCTCCTCCTTTTTACAACGAGGAATGCTTCAAACAGGCTTGTTCAACGCTGAAACAGAGGCCACAGCAAAAGTACCAGCTGACTTCAACTTACAACTGCGCACCATTAATGGTGACCTCGTACACCTATCAGAACTAAAAGGAAAAGTAATATTTATGAACTTATGGGCCACCTGGTGCCCTCCTTGTGTAGCTGAAATGCCCGGCATCCATGACTTATACGAAGCCTATGCAGACAATGAAAATGTAGCATTTGTAATGCTCGCCATCAAAGATTCGGATACACGAATACAAAACTATATCACCAAGAAAAGCTTCACCTTTCCTGTATATACTTCAGTGGGTACAGTGCCAGAAGTTTATCAGACAGGCTCTATTCCTTCCACATTCATTATTTCTAAAGATGGATATATTGTATCTACAGAAAAGGGCATGCGCAACTACGATACTAAGAAATACCATAAGTTCCTGGACAAACTAATCAATTAGCATCTTCATGAGGATATCGGTGTCTATAGCTTGCCAGCCAATCTCGGTATAAGTCAGGAAACCTTGGTTGTATCTCTAGAGGTACTTCTTTGTCTGCCCCATCACGACGATAAAAGCGTCCGTCGTTTATATCGTAGATTATCAGGCCTTGTTCCAGCATAATTTTAAACCGGCCGCTGCGATATTGGTCAATACTAAGAATTTCTCTATCAGTAGTTTCTATAAATTTTGGAAACTTTCTCATAAAAATTAAGAGGTGAAAATAAGCTTTAAACAAAAGCTCAGGTTGATGTAGTACGTGTTTTGGTTATAAATTGATATTACTACAATTTCTCCAATTAATCAAGAAAAACTCCAATTAATGCTATGTGACAAAAGTCACATTTCACTTCATATGTGCTTTTATAAGGTTTTTTCGAACTTTTTCAACTCCTGAGGATGCAGACTCTTCAAATAGAAATAAATTATGTTTTTCCTGTACTTTTGGCATTTTTACATCAATAATATACTTAGGCACATTATCACTTACTAAATCAATTAAGCCGGCCGCAGGGTACACATTTAGCGATGTTCCCACTACTATAAATGCATCGGCTTCGTAAGCATATTTGGCTGCTACCTCCATCATCTTCACCATTTCTCCAAACCAAACTACATTTGGTCTTAGTTGAGATCCTCTCTCACATTTATCTCCTACTTTCAATTCCCAGTGGTCCATGTCATAAATTAGCGACTCATCTAAGGTGCTTCTTGATTGAAATAACTGACCATGTAGGTGAATAACTTGGCTAGATCCAGCCTTTTCGTGCAGATTATCAATGTTTTGTGTTATAACCGTAACATCAAAATCTTCTTCCATACGCACTAGTGCATAGTGCCCATCATTAGGCTTCACATTAAGTGCTGCCTTACGTCTTTGGTTATAAAAATCTAATACGAGTTCCTTATTCCGATGCCACCCTTGAGGTGAGGCCACTTCCATTACATCATGGCCTTCCCACAAACCGTTAGCATCTCTAAAAGTAGGTATGCCACTTTCTGCACTAATACCGGCACCAGTAAGAACTACTACTTTGGGCTTTAATGACATACCTATTTGAATTACTTTTTCTTACCTCTGGCCTTTTTAACAGGTGCTTTTTCTGCTAATTCTAAACATTCTGCCAGTGTAAGTTCTTTAGGATCCTTATCTTTTGGAATTTTCACGTTCTTCTTACCTACCTTGATGTAAGGACCGAACCTTCCATTAAGAACCTGAACATCTTCATTCTCTTCAAATGTTTTTATGAACTTATTAGCATCAGCTTCACGCTTAGCTTTGATCAGCTCTATGGCTCTATCAAGTTCTATGGTATAAGGATCATCATCACCCTTAGGGATAGAAACGAACTTATTATTGTGTCTTACATATGGACCAAACCTTCCTACATTGGCCTGAACAGGTTTTTCTTCAAACTCACCAAGATCGCGTGGTAGTTTAAATAGTTCAAGAGCATCTTCTAAAGTGATGCTTTCTATAAACTGACCCTGTCTTAGGCTGGCATATTGAGGCTTTTCATCCTCCTCATCACCCAGCTGAGCTATCGGGCCAAACCTGCCTAGTCTGGCAATAACTTTTTTACCAGTTTTAGGATCTACACCCAGCTCTCTGGAAGAAGGCACTGACGACCTTTCTATACTCTCCGTAGACTCAACTTTTGAATGGAATTCCGAATAGAAATCTTCTATCATTTTATCCCACTCCTTCTTTCCATGTGCTATTTCATCAAAAAGCTTCTCTACTTCAGCAGTAAAGCTATAGTTAGTCACATTAGGAAAATGATCTACCAGGAAGTCAGTAACTACCATGGCTGTATTTGTTGGGAAAAGCTTATTTTTCTCAGTTCCGGTTATCTCAGTAAGCTTAGTAGACTTAATTTCCTTATTCTTTAGTCTTACTACAGCGTATTCTCTTTCCTTTCCTTCTCTGAATTCTTTTACCACGTAGTTTCTCTTCTGCACTGTTGAAATGGTTGGTGCATATGTAGACGGTCTACCAATACCCATTTCTTCCAGCTTCTTCACCAAACTTGCCTCTGTATAACGGGCCGGATGACGAGTAAAGCCTTCACGAGCTTTCATCTCATCCAAGGCAAGTTCCTGACCTATAGTTAGAGGAGGAAGCATTCCTTTTTGTTCTTCGTTATCATCCTCATCATCAGATGATTCCAGATAAACTGATAGGAAGCCTTCAAATTTAATTACTTCCCCTGTGGCTGTAAGCTTCTGAGGAACGGTTGAAATATCGATAGTGGCTGTAGTCTTCTCAATCTGAGCATCAGCCATTTGAGAAGCAATCGCTCTTTTCCAGATCAATTCATATAATCTTTGACCGTTTCTATCTGCCGAAGGGCTCGTGTTAGCAAAATTAGTTGGTCTTATGGCTTCGTGAGCTTCCTGTGCAGAGCTGGACTTAGTTTTATATTTCCTTACTTGCACATGTTCTTCACTAAACTCCTTTTTAATCTCTTCCACAGCACCATTTATGGCCTCGTCAGATAAATTAACCGAGTCAGTTCTCATGTAGGATATCAAACCAGATTCGTAAAGCTTTTGAGCTATAGTCATGGTTTGAGATACTGAAAATCCTAATTTTCTACTGGCTTCCTGCTGTAAGGTAGAGGTGGTAAATGGTGGTGCTGGCGACTTTTTACTAGGCTTTTTCTGTAAGTCTGCGATAGAGAAATCAGCATCTTTACAAGCCTCTAAAAAGTCAGTGGCCTCTTGTTGCGTTTCAAACTTATGGGCTAACTCAGCATGTAATTCTTTCTTATTACCTAGGTCAAAGATAGCCGTCACCTTAAAGCTTGATTTTGCTTCAAACTTTTCTATTTCACGCTCTCTGTCTACTACTAATCTCACTGCTACAGATTGAACCCTACCAGCAGATAGACCTGTTTTTATTTTTTTCCAAAGGATAGGTGAAAGCTCAAAACCTACAAGTCTGTCAAGTACTCTTCTGGCTTGCTGAGCATTTACAAGATCAATATCGATCCCTCTTGGAGTTTTTATAGCATTTTCAATGGCATTTTTAGTAATCTCTCTAAAAACTATCCTTCTTGTTCTGGCATCATCAAGGTTCAAAGCTTCTTTTAAATGCCATGAAATGGCTTCTCCTTCGCGGTCATCATCACTCGCTAGGTAGATTGTCTCTGAATCCTTAACTAATTTCTTTAGATCTTTGATCACAGCCTTTTTATCTGCTGTGATCTCATATGTGGGCTTGAACCCGTTTTCTTTATCAATAGCCTTATCACCTTTAGGTAAATCCCTAACATGCCCGTAACTGGAGGTAACTTTGTAGTCTTTCCCCAGATATCCTTCAATTGTTTTTGCCTTTGCAGGTGACTCTACTATTACTAAATTCTTTGCCATATATCTTCGCTAAAACTCTTCCTTCGGTTTGAAATATCTATATTTTCTATAAAGATAAAATTTTTGCCCTAATTAAATAATCGGGCAGACATTTGCTAGATTCAATTATGAGTGGCAAATTAACAACACTATTTTTACAAAAGTTATGAGTAAGACTTTATTTCTTATCCGCCATGCAAAAGCCATGGAGAAGCTAAGTGGGCAAACTGACAACGAAAGAGAGCTGGATTCTGTTGGCCTTCAGAACGCTACGAGAATGGGTATTAACCTAAATCACCAGAGCCTTCAGCCTGATATTATTATTTCCAGTCCTGCTAATCGGGCGTTTACTACAGCATCATTAATCGCTGAGCAAATAAAATACGATACTCATAGAATTCATCCTAACCCTGAAATATATGAAGCCTCTACTCGTACCTTGCTGCAAGTGATCAATCAGTTTAAAAATGACTGGCAAAATGTGGTATTAGTGGGGCACAACCCTTCAGTTAGTTATCTGGCGGAATATATTACAAAAGAAGAGATCGGCAATGTAACTACCTGTGGTGTAGTGAGAATCGAGTTTGATTTTGATGATTGGGCAATGGTCTCAGAAGGCACAGGAGACCTCATTTCTTACGAATATCCTGACCTGCTGAATTTTTAATTTGCTATCGCTGGGTCAAAGTCGTTATTATTATTTTTTTTTGCAGCCTTATGGTAAGCAAAGCGGAAATAATAGCCAATTTCGATCCTAATGGCCCTGGTTCTCCAGGAAGTTTATTCGGACTCCCTTTTGGCTTAGAGAAGTCAGATTTAGTAATAATACCAGCACCCTGGGAAGTAACAGTATCTTATAAAGCAGGCACAGCCGATGGTCCAAAAGCCATTTTAGAAGCTTCTACTCAAGTAGATTTGTTCCTGAGAGACATTCCTGATTCATGGAAAATGGGAATGCACCTTCTTCCTGTAGCGGAAGGTTTCGAAGAAGAGAATCGAAAATATAGAGACCTGGCCATACAGTATATCAATTGGCTGGAAAACAATGAAGAAGAATGGATTTCGGACGAATTAAAAATCATCCCGAACACCATTAATAGCATTTGTGAAAAACTCAATATATACATCAAAGCACAGGCTGCTCAATATCTTGAGGCAGGCAAACTTGTAGCTTTGCTAGGTGGTGATCATAGTACTCCACTAGGTTTTATAGCTGCTCTTACGGAAAAATATGGATCATTTGGCATTCTACAAATAGATGCTCATGCCGATTTAAGAGAATCTTATGAGAATTTTAAGTATTCTCATGCATCCATCATGTATAATGTGCTTAAAAATCCGGGCGTTTCCAGATTAGTGCAAGTAGGGATAAGAGACTTCTGTGAAGCTGAAGTGGATTATATCAACAATTCTAATGGCCGAGTACTCACTTATTATGATGAAGATATAAAAAGAGCCCAGTTTGAAGGTGTAAACTGGAATTTGATCTGTAAAGAAATCATCAGCCAGCTTCCGGAGCTTGTTTACATCAGTTTCGATATAGATGGATTAGATCCTAAATTGTGTCCCAATACCGGTACGCCAGTACCTGGAGGGTTGGAATATCAGCAGGTGATTTATCTTATTAAGGAGGTAGTACGATCAGGCAGGAAAATCATTGGGTTTGACCTCAATGAAGTATCTCCTGGTGAAGATGAGTGGGATGCAAATGTAGGAGCACGACTACTTTATCAATTAGGCAGCTTAATGGGTGTTTCCATGGGCAGGTTAAAAATGATCGATTAAGCATTCAATCAGCCCGACCTAATTATTAGTCATATTTATCCTATATTAGTTGTTTAAACAAAAAAGTTAGCTTTGAAATTCATCGAATCCATCACCGTTCAATTTTCTGGTTGGATATGGGGAGCACCTTTGCTCTTTCTTTTACTAGGAGGCGGTATATATTTCCTTATTTATTCCAGGTTTTTACCTTTTAAGCACTTTATGCATGCCGTGAATGTGCTTAGAGGAAAATATGATGATCCTAATGACCCTGGTCAGATCAATCATTATGAGGCTCTGAGTACCGCGCTGGCTGCTACCGTGGGTATGGGAAATATAAGTGGTGTAGCTGTGGCTATCACTATTGGTGGACCTGGAGCTATCTTTTGGATGTGGGTATGCGCATTCGTAGGAATGGCCACTAAGTTCTTTACTTGTACACTGGCTATTCTTTACAGGGGAAAAGATTCATCTGGTGAAATTCAGGGTGGCCCCATGTACTTCATCACTGAAGGACTTGGGAAGAACTGGAAGCCATTGGCCATTATGTTCTCCATATTTGGCCTTATCGGATGCTTACCTATTTTTCAGGCTAATCAGCTAACACAAGCTATACAAGACATTTTATTGATTCCGAACGGAATAGAAGGCAGCCAGATTAACGCAGGTTTCTTATCTTTCAAAGACACTGACCTTTACATAGGAATGGTGATCCTGGTCTTTGTTTCCATGGTAATATTTGGTGGAATTAAAAGAATAGGTAAAGTGGCCGGTAAAATGGTGCCTGTTATGGTAGTGATCTATTTCATTTCTGTTATTGGCATTTTGGCCATCAACATTACGGAGGTTCCTCATTATTTAGGACTCATCTTCTCAAATGCCTTTACAGCAGATAATTATAATGCCGTAGCTGATAATTTCAGTGGAGATCCAATATTTGGAGGTTTACTGGGAGGCTTGATCATACTTGGAGCCAAAAGAGCCGCTTTCTCTAATGAAGCCGGTATAGGTACTGCTCCCATGGCTCATGGTGCAGCCAAAACCCACGAGCCTGTAAGAGAGGGACTTGTGGCTATGCTCGGGCCGTTTATTGATACCATTATTGTTTGTACACTCACAGCTCTGGCTATTCTTATAACTGGCGTTTGGCAAACTACGGAAAGCAATGGCGTAACGCTTACTGCCAATGCTTTTGAAACTGCCCTTCCTGGTTTCGGTCATTATCTACTGATGCTGTGTATCCTTATATTCTCAATCACCAGCTTGTTTTCATACTCTTATTATGGAACAAAATGTATGGGCTATTTAATAGGAGCAGACAAGCAGCATTACTATAATTTCTTTTACGTATTCACGATTATATTCGGAGCTATATCGTCTTTAACTACTATTATCAGCGTTATTGATTCAGCCTTCGCTTTAATGGCTATACCTACTATGATTGGTGCGCTGCTTTTATCGCCTAAGGTGAGAGAAGCCTCTAAAGAATACTTCGGAAATACGGCCAATTGGAAATAGCGCTAATATTAAGCGTTAATAAAAAATAGGGTCCTTACAATACATTTATAAAAGTTTATTTCTATTTTGTGAGCGCAAAAAACAGAATAATGAAAAGACTAGCTCTATTTTTTCTCTTTTCTCTGGCTATTTTTGAAACTTATGCTCAAGGTTGTAGCGATGCAGGTTTCTGCACCATGGGAGCGATGAGACCAAGCCAGATTTATACACGTAAGATTAACTTCAAATTAAAAGCATTAGAGGTAAATCAATATCGTGGAAAGACTACACTTAGTCCAGTGGTGAATGTAAGCACACTGGATTTCACCTTTGGCATTAATGAAAAAACCAATTTCCAAATAAAATTACCCTACCAGTATGTGAATGGTAATTTAGGATCTACTTCTTCGTTTGGAGACATTTCATACAGTTTCACAAGAAACGTTTACTCCTCTGATAAATTTAATGTGAATGCTACATTAGGAGGTAAAATACCCACTAACAATGGGAACTTGAAAGACGGCAGTGATACGGAATTTACTTCAGATAATACCGAACAAGCCCTGCCCATGTACTACCAAACTAGCTTAGGCACCTGGGATGTAGTGGCGGGAGCTTCATTAATTAATAAAAAATGGATGTTTGCCTTCGGAATTCAGGTTCCAGTGGTTCAAAACAATGAAAATGATTTTCATTATGAAGATTGGGACAATTATCACAGCCCGAGCTACATAAGAGAATATGACCTGGCCACTAGCGTTAAGAGAGGCTCTGATATCATGATCAGAATAGAACGTGCGTTTCACTTTTCTAATTTAGATATTCGTATAGGTGCTCTGCCTATTTACAGGTTCTCAAAGGATCAAATTAAAGATAATGCGGGGGATTATCACAAGTTAGATGGCACCACAGGAATGGCTTTATCCATTTTAGGTAATGTGGCTTATCATTTCAACACTGCCCATAGTCTGAAATTCATGTACGGCCAGAAGTTATTAGATCGTGATGTAAATCCTGATGGTTTAACCAGACATAATGTGATTTCTCTTGCCTATGTGGTTAGATTCTAAGAAAAAAATCCTCCTTTTAGCTTCTTTATGCTTTGCTTTCACAAGCTGGGCACAATCCAGCTGTGAAAAAATCAGTCTTCTTGTAAAGGAAGGTAAAATCATGGAGGCTGAGACACTTATCTCTTCTTCCACAAATGCATGCCCATTAGCTACCGCTGAATTTTATTTAAGAAAAGGACGAAATGACCTGGCTCAGGAACTTTACGAAAAGGCTTACAAGCAGTCTTCTAAAAACAGCGAAGATCAAGCAGCAAGCCTAAATGGATTAGGTTTAACATATTGGGCTCAAGGTGACCAATTTATGGCTAGCGAATATATTTCTCAAGCCTTAAAAATGAGAGAAGGCCTTAACAATAAAGAGCAGATCGCAGCCTCTTTCAATGATCTTGGGTTGGTATCAGATACCCCCGATCAATCGCTGGATTATTATGAGAAAGCTTTGAAAATGTACACAGATCTCAGTGGACATGAAGAAAAGATAGCTCAGCTGAAAACGAACATCGGCATTATTTACAGAGAAATGAGCTTCTATGGCGATGCTCAAAACTATCTGAATGAAGCTCTGAGCACCTGGGAAAAATTATATCCAGACGGCCACCCTAACAAGGCTTTTGTTTTACTTAACCTGGGTAAAACTTTTGAAAGTATGCAAAATAATGACGAGGCGCTACTTTATTATGGCAAATCACTAGCGGAATACAAAAATAACTATGGAGCTAAGCATCCTGATATCGGGTACAATTACAACTTAATTGGCAACGTCTATTACAAACAGGTTTCTTTTGATGAAGCTCTATTTAATTATCAAAATGCCATTGTTGCTAACACTATCAAGTTCAATAATACTGACATTACAGTTAACCCAAGCGTTAAGGACTATCTAAACGCCCAGACGCTGCTAAGCTCATTATACTTCAAATCACAAGCCTTTGAAGACTATCATTACGCTTATAGCCGCAAGCCTAGAGACTTGAAGCTAAGTCTTTCTACATTACAATCGTGCGACTCATTAATAGATAATATCAGGCATATTCAAACCAATGAGCAGGATCAAATACAGCTGAGCGACATTGCTGTTCAGGTTTATGAAAGCGGAGTTCGATTATGCTATCAAATGGCGGAAGTATCTATTAAAAAAGAGCCTCTTTACGAGTTGTCTTTTTACTTTTCAGAGAAGAATAAGTCTGCAGTTCTGCTACAATCTATTTCTGATGTTTCTGCCAAGAGCTTTGCCAACATTCCTTCCGCTCTGTTAGAAGAAGAGAACGATTTAAAAAGTAACATCGCCTTTTACGAGCAAAAGATTGCAGCGGGAGAAGAACAGTACAGCTCAGCATTATTCGACCTGAAACAGAAATATCAACAGTTTATTAGCAGGTTGGAAAAAGACTATCCTGAGTATTATAATCTTAAATATAATGTACCTGTTCCTTCAATCGTAAAACTTCAAAATGAGCTCAAAAGTAATACTGCCTTAGTTAGTTACTTCATTGAAAACAGGTTTAATAAGCTGTACACTTTTTATGTTACTAAAGACAAATTTGAGGTAAGCAGCACCACGTTATCTGAAGATTTTGATAGGTACCTCACTGGATTTAGAAACGGAATTTACTATAAAGACGATGAGACCTACGGTATGACAGCCTATGAGCTTTATAAAACCTTATTCCCTATTAAAATTGATAAAGGAATAGAAAACCTTCTTATCATTCCTGCCGGCAGGCTGGGCACTATACCCTTCGAGGCATTATCTACCAGTAAGATTAAAAGTATACCTATTCAGTATAATGAATTAGATTATCTGGTAAATGAGTATAACATCAGCTATCAGCCTTCTTCGATTTTATATTCTAACAAGAATTATTCTATCGGTGGTAAATCAGCATTATTATGTGCCCCTGTCACTTTTACTAACCAACCTTCATTACCAGGCACAGAAAAGGAAATAACTGACATCAAAAGTATTCTATCATCACAGAACTGGACGCCATCTATTCTCCTACAAGGTGATGCTAAAGAGCAAAAACTTAAAGAGCAAGATCTAAACAAATACGACATCATCCACCTGGCCACACATGGCGTAGTTGATGAGCAGAAACCCGAGCTTTCCAGAATTCTACTACATAGTGATGGCGAGAATGACGGTTCTCTATACACCGGAGAGATCTACAACATGCAAATGAAAGCAGAACTTGTTACACTTTCTGCCTGCGAAACTGGCTTAGGGAAAATATCTCAGGGAGAAGGAATTATCGGACTTTCCAGAGCACTGACGTATGCCGGTGCGGATAACATTGTGGTGTCGTTATGGAGTGTTGCAGACAATTCTACCTCTCAGCTTATGAGCAATTTCTACCAAGAGCTATCCGAACAGGATTATGTGCATGGTTTAAGGAAAGCCAAGAAGAGTTTAATCAGCAATGGAGAATATGCTCACCCTTATTATTGGGCTCCATTTGTTTTGATTGGTCAATAATTGCGTTAATCAATATTTCTGTAATCCCAACTTTTCTCTTGCTTATATATCATATAGCCGTTCTCAATTTCTAAAGGAGAACTGATGTTATTATGATAAAGCTGGCCGGTACCAAGGCCCTGATAGCCTGGGGCAGATATTTCAGCAGCATATTGAGAGATGGCATTCAAGCCAACGTTTGACTCCAAAGCTGAGGTGAGCCACCATCCTATCTTGTGTTTTTCAGCTATTTCTATCCATTCATTGCAGGATTTGAAACCACCAAGAAGCGTTGGCTTCAAAATAAGGTATTGAGGATTAATTGCTTGAATTAAATCCTTCTTCTCCTCTCTAGTATACCAACCTATCAACTCCTCATCCAGAGCTATTGGAATAGGTGATTGCGCACAAAGCTTGCTCATTTCTTCCCACTGACCTTTCATAATTGGCTGCTCTATAGAATGAATATTATATTCTGACAGTTGCTCAAGTCTTCTTAAAGCCTCGTCTGCAGAAAATCCACCGTTAGCATCCACACGTAAGATCAACTTATCTCCTTTACTCCTGATGTAGGACAGCACTTCCTTCTCCTTATCGAAATCAATGGCTCCGATTTTCATTTTAATGCAGCTATAGCCTTCCTCTATCTTCTTATCTATCTGCTGCTTCATAAAGTCCACCTCTCCCATCCAGATCAGTCCATTAATGGGTATGGACGCTTCATTTTGGTAAAAGGGATTATCAAAAACACATCGTTTACCTCCCTTAATCAGGTCAAGAAAGGCCACTTCTAGAGCAAATCTCAATGCTGGCAGGTCCTTCCCGGCCAGTTGATCAGCCAAAGAATAAGCCTCCTCCACATTTTGAGGTAACGTTTCCATGTGCAGTAAAGCCTTTTCGATACAACTGACAATATCCTCTCTATCATCCACGCTCAGACCTTTAAGGGGGCCACACTCACCAATACCTACGATTTCTGGAGATTCGGTATCCCACACCTTAATGAAATAAGTATTCTTTGTTTTCAGTACACCTCGGGAAGTACCTGCATCAAATTTAAAATCAAGGGTATATTTTTTAAAAGAAGTCTTTACGCTCATAACCGATCATTTGCCTAATTCGGGCACAATTTGCCAGTTTTATCCTACTTTATCAATGAATGCCAAGTATATTTGCGGCTATGAGTGAAAGCCTGGAGAAAATTAAACTGAGCGATTATAATTATCATCTCCCAAAAGAGAAAATAGCCAAACATCCTTTAGATGAAAGAAGCCAATCTAAGCTTCTGATCTACAAAAAGGGAAACATAGAACATAGTCAATTCTTTACCCTTGATCAGCACATTCCCGCTAACACGAATCTGTTCTTCAATAATACCAGAGTAATTCCGGCCAGATTGCACTTCAAAAAAGATACAGGAGCAAATATTGAAGTTTTCTTATTAGAACCTCACTTGCCTACCACTGACATTGCAAAAGCAATGACTATAGAAGGGCATTGTGAATGGACCTGTATGGTGGGAAATTTCAAAAAATGGAAGTATGGCCAAAAGCTAACTATGGAGCTGTCTATTAATGGCAATTCTATACCACTCACTGCAGAAATTTACGATCGTACTCAGCAAATAATATCATTTAGCTGGCCAGGAGAAATTCCTTTTGTAGACATAGTAGAAGCATCTGGCAAAATACCCCTTCCGCCTTACATAGATCGTGATGTAAGCGAAGAAGACAAGGAAAGATACCAGACAGTATACTCAAGGGCTCAGGGCGCTGTAGCGGCTCCTACGGCCGGGCTTCATTTTAATGATACTGTTCTTGAGAAGCTTACCAATAATCATGTGAAGCTCAACTACCTCACTCTTCATGTTAGCGCTGGCACTTTTCAACCTATAAAAGAAGAAAACGTGCTAGAGCATCCTATGCACTCTGAGCAGGTTATTGTGAGCATGGAGAACCTGAACTCTATCATTGAAAATGATCAGGTGGTGGCCGTAGGCACTACCTCTATGAGAACTCTGGAGAGCCTTTACTGGTATGGGGTGAAATTGCTTAAAACGGAGTCCACTGAATTCCTGATTGAAAAGTTATTTCCATATCAGTTTAAAAACGAGGCTTTGCCTAGCGCCAAAGAATCAATGCAGGCCATTAAGGAATTGATGATAAAACAAGGTGTTGATAAAATTTCAGGGCATACTGAGATCTTCATTTTCCCAGGCTATATATTTAGAGTTTGCAAAGGGTTGATCACTAACTATCACTTACCTGGATCTACACTGGTGCTACTGGTTGCTGCTTTTATAGGAGAAGACTGGCGTAAAGTGTACCAACAAGCCTTAGATAACAACTACCGATTTTTAAGTTATGGGGATTCGTCCTTATTGATACCATAAAACAAAGAGGCCAACTAAAAAGTCATAATTAAGTCAGATTGACTAAACATTTTAGTTGGCCTCTTATTTTAAATCTATTTCCACTGAATTACTTCAGTGTTCTTCCATGCTCATTAAGGTCTACAAACTTCACTTCTACCCTTCTGCTCTCTTCCTTAGATGATTTCTCATCTTTAGTTTCACCGTATCCTCTGGCAATGATTCTTCTTCTCACAATTCCCTTTGTATTAAGATAATCCAGCACTGCTATAGCTCTATTGTTTGAAAGCTCTCTGTTAAAATCAGCGTTACCTTCAGATGAAGCATATCCAGATATCTGTACACCAAGTTCAGGATGCTTTTCCAGTACTTCCAAAATGCTGTTCAGCTCTGTTTTGTAGTTATCCTTTAATTCGCTCTTAGCCACATCAAAATACACTTTTGAATTCTTCTCCAGCAAAGATGCTTCATAGGTGGATGCCCTGTTTTTATTTCTATTCCTCTGTTTTTCAGCCTCTTCGGTAACATAGAAAGTAGGCAATGAAAAGATAGTCTTACCATCCACTTGCTTCTGCTCAAACTTACTCTCGTCACTTTCGTCATAATAATACACGCGAGAGGCTGTTTCGGTCATACCATTCTCATTGAACTCCACATCTTCAATAGGGTTTTTCATATTGATAAGACTCACCAGATAATCAATTCCTGCCTGATCATCAGCAGCGATTAAGTCACCCATTAAATCATAGATATCTATGCTATCATTTTTTATTAGTGTGGCTTCATGCGTCTTACGGATATCAGTTACTGCATCCTCGTGAGTGTCATAGAAAGCATTCTTAACTTCTACTTCCTGCCCTACCACTACATCAAACTGCTTTATTGTTTTCAATAGAATCTTTTGATAAAGCTCATAGAAATATGTCTGACCTGGAATATTAACATTCAAAGTGTAAGGCAAAAACCCTTCTGACTCTATGATGATATCGTAGTTCTTTGATGGCGGAAGTATGATAAGATAATTACCAGTTTTAGGATCTGGCTGATAAACATAGTCCAGTTTTTTACCTGACTCAACATCAATCACATAGATTTTTGTAGCCATTGGTTCATTGGTCTCACCATTCAGGATTTTACCTTTCACCATAGTTAGAGGGATATTGGCCTCCTCCTCAGGCATATCTATAGAATAAATATCCTGATCTCCGGCTCCACCTTTTCTATCTGAAGAGAAATAGCCCTTTCTTCCATCTGCCGTTAAGGTAAAGTAGTTATCATTGGCCGTGGTATTAATAGGATAACCCATATTTTCAGGAGCTGTCCACTCTCCATTAAACAGTCTGGCAACAAAAATATCTCTGCCGCCCATAGTGTTATGACCATCAGAAGTAAAGAAAAGCGTCCATTGATCCGGGTGGATGAATGGGGCATCTTCATTATACTTACTATTGATTTTTGGCCCAAGGTTAACAGGAGCTCCCCATTCGCCATTGGCATCTAAAACAGATTTATAGATATCCAGTCCACCATATCCACCAGGTCTGTCACTAGCAAAATATATCGTCTTCCCATCAGGTGTAATACTTGCTGTAGTCTCAAGAGCTCTACTGTTAATCTTACTACCCAAAGTCACCGGCTTAGACCAGCTATCCCCTTCTTTATCAATAGAATATATATTTCCGGGATCTGCAGCTCCACCAATGAAGATTAGCATTCTATGTCCGTCAGCAGAGATACCGGCAGTTCCCACATTATAATCACTTGAAACTCCTACCTCTTTTGGTTGTGACCATACCCCAGAACTGTTGTATGATATATAAATTTTCTCAATGAACTTATCTCCAGATCTCGTTTTACCAGTATTTGGTCTTAGAGCAGTAAAAGCCATTACGCTCTCATCTGCCGACACCACTGGATTATATTCTGTATATTCTGAATTAATAACAGAGCCAAAATTGAAAATCTTAATATTTTTCGGGCTACTCATCATTGAAAGTGCATTCTGAGCAGTCTCCAAGGCTCTATCAGCCTTTTCTACCTCAGCTTTGTTTCCCTTTACCTTCTCCTTATACCTGCCGTAGGTTTCAATGCCCTTTTCGATTTTTTCGTCCTTCATATAAAGGTCTGCCAAATCAAGGTAAATGTAATCTGGTAACTGATCACCACCTTTTTCTAAAGCCATCTCAAAATAAGGTATAGCCTTTATCTGCTTATTTATCTCATTCTGATTCTTATAGCTTTCTGCGGTTCTATAGTAGACAATTGGATCTTTTGCCCCACCTTCTATAGCCTCCAGATAAAGAGGTAATGCCGCTTCATAGTTCCTGATCTTAAAGTACCTGTCTGCATCTTCTACCTTCTTGTTTACACTTTGCCCATAGCCTTGAAAAGACACCATGGTGAACAGTAGCAATAAAATACAACCTGTACTTTGCCTTAAAAAATTAATCATACCTGAGTTTTACGTTATTAAAAGCCTATATAAATTACAATAGAATAATTACAAAAATAATTAATTCTGCCTTTTTGTATGCTTAATAACATTTTAGTAGGGTTTGGTAAGCGTAAAACCCTAATATTTAAGCAAATGCGTTCGCGCCTGAAATGATTTTTATTGATTGATAACAATTAAGTATTAAATTGTAGCAGAATTTTAGAATTTTGTAGACCATAAAAGTTTAAGAGTCTGAAAAATGTAAGACTCGTGCTTAATTGTTTTTATATGCCGGATAAGATAGACATCCTCTTATTACACACAGAGGCTGATAATCAAAGATTACAAAGTGGTAATGGTTGGGTAGTTGATTTTAAATCTATCTTTGAAAAATTGCTAGGTGAGCTATTAGGGCAAAAACCTCATATATTATTAAAATCTGAACATGACACCATTACAGCGGCCAACCTCGAAGATGTTCATATTATTATCCCCATTCTTTCTCCTGACTTCATAAAAAGCGAATTGTGTGTAGAAACCGTAAAAGAGTTTATTAGCATCAATAAGGAAAATCAGGAATGCAGAATATTTAAAATCATTAAAAGTCCGCTACCGTCCATGTCTGATCTGGAAATGCTACACTTATTTCCATCATTTCCCTTGTACAGGCATGATACTGACCTGGATGAGTTTGTAGATTATAAAAACTTCTACGACCCAGAGTTGAAAAATGAAATATGGATGAAGTTCACCGATCTTGCTTTTGAAGTGTTTGAGAACCTCAAATGCGTAAAAGGCTTAGAATCATCAAAAGTAAAATCAATCATATCTGGCAGATCTATCTACCTGGCAGAGACCGCAGAAGACCTACAAATTCAAAGAAATATACTTAAGAGAGAGCTTCAAAGGCATGGTTACACCATTTATCCTTCTCAAGCTTTACCAGAGGAGTCTGGCGCTCTAAAGAGAAAGGTAAAAGAAGAAATGGACAAGTGTAATGTATCCATTCACTTGATAGGAAACTCTTACGGAAAGGCTCCAATAGGCTCTGACAAATCCGTGGTAGACATTCAAAATCAGATCGCTGCGGAGAAAAGCTCGGAACTAAAGGACAAGAATCTGTTTTCTCGTATTATATGGATATCTCCTTGGCAAACTACCGCCGAAGATGATCACCGTACATTCATTGAAAACATAAAAAGAGATCTGACCTTATCAGAAGCTGAGATTCTGGAAATACCTCTGGAAGATTTTAAAGGCATCATAAGAGAGGAGTTTATTAAGGTAAGTATCGATAAGAAAGTTGATATAGTTACTGAAAAGCCCCAAGCTTTAAATGGCAATGAAATTATCTATCTCATTTATGATCAGATAGATGCTAAAGAAGTTACTGATATCAAGAGCGCTTTAACCAGCGAAGGTTTTGAAGTGATTATCCCCAGCTTTGAAGGCGATATCCTCAACCAAAGAAACAGGCACATCAATAATCTTAGAACCTTTGACTCTGCCATTATTTATCAGGGCAAGACTAATGATCAGTGGGTAAGAATGAAGGCCCTTGACCTTTTAAAAGCTCCTGGCTATGGGAGAAACAAAGGCATCAAGAATAAGCTTGTGCTTGGTCAGCCAACTTTAAAAACTGACCAATTTTACTCCACTAATGAAATTGATGTGATCAAAGCTGAAAATCAGACTACCGGCGATGCTTTAAAAAGCTACTTCAAAGAAAAGGCCGATTTACTCAAACCTTAATGATTCTATAGGATCTAATCTAGATGCTTTATTAGCAGGATAGTATCCTGAAATAAGCCCAACTACGATACACACAGCCAGTCCTATTCCAATCCATAACCAAGGCATTACAAAGCCGTCAATTCCCAGAATTGATGCGAATAAATTACCTATACCTACACCTAGCAAAACGCCTCCTACACCACCTAAAAGGCAAACCACAATTGCTTCAATGATGAATTGCTGTCTTATACGTAAAGGTGTAGCCCCAAGTGCCTTTCTTACACCTACTTCCCTGGTTCTTTCAGTTACAGATACCATCATAATATTCATTAGAGCAATACAGGCTCCGAGCAATGTGATGAAGCCGATTACAAACCCAGCAATTCTAAGTACGCTTGTAATACTACCCATTGTATCTGCCAGTGATTCACTTTTGTCTATTTCAAATGAGTTAGGATCTCCCAGTTTATCCTGTCTTATTTTTCTCATCAGCCCTGTAGCTTCACCCATTGCGAATTCCATCTCATTCGGGTTAGTAATACCTACCGTAATATTATAACGAAGCTCCCTATCTGTACCCATTCTACTGGCATTGATTAAAGGCAATATGACCGAGTTATCAGGGCCATTTCCGCCTCCTATCTGTCCTTTTTCTTCTAATACACCTATAACCTTATATTTTCCTCCCAGAAGTGAAATCTCTGTACCGAGGGGATCCTTATTTTCTTTATACAAGGACTTTACTACGTCAGGACCAACTATAGCCACATTTGTTCCATATTGAATTTCAATGGAGGAGAAGTTCCTTCCGCTGGTTAAGTTGAGCCCTTCCAGTGCAATGTATTCATCATTGGCGCCTAGCACCCAAACATTAGGATTCGTTTTTTCGGAACCATATTTTAACTCAGCATTACCTGTAACTGATGTAGATACACTTACGCTAGCAGGATATTTATAATTGTCTATAAACCTCACCACCTCCTTTAATTTCAATGCCGGAGCGGTTTTCTCAGTTATTCCACTTCTTCTACCTCCTCTGTTTCGCTTTGAATACACATCAAAAGTATTTACGCCAAGTTCTGACAAGCTATCTTTCACAGAAGCCTGAATACCATCCACGGCAGTGAGTATACCTACCAAACTGGTGATACCGATGGCTACAATAAGTGCTGTAAGAATAGTTCTGAGCAAATTGGCATTAACTGATCTTAATCCCTCCTTGATGTTTTCCAGTAGGTTCATAAATTCAATATTTATGAAACTAAAGTAATTAATTCTTTCGTTGTTACATTTATAAATTACCTGATTAGTCGAAAAAGCTTTTTATCGGTTAAATAAAACGCTGAAATATTGAACTTCATCAATTAAACCCTCACTTTAGCAAAACCACAGAATAGCCAGAGGATAGGAATATGAAAAAACTACTTTTTACTCTTGTCATATTTTTTATAGCATCACATACCTACGCCAGTTACATTTTCATACCTATGGATGAACAGCAGGCCAATCATCTAAAGGCCTATGGCATTGCTTATTGGGTACTTGAAAATGAAATAGAAGTAGACTGGATGTTGAACTACAAGGGTGGTAGCTTCATGTTTAAATACTATCAAAAGTTTGAAAATGAGCTAATTATACGTGGAGTGAGCTATCAGGTAATCTCAGATGCAGAATCTAATAGCATCACCGAAAAAATTGCCAGTCCATCTTCCAATACAGACATTATGAAGTTGGAGAAGTTTCCGAAGATAGCGGTATACAGCCCTAAAAGTAAGCAACCGTGGGATGATGCAGTAACACTTGTGCTCACCTATGCTGAAATCCCCTATGATGTGGTCTTTGATGACGAAGTGTTGCTAGATAAACTTCCTACTTATGACTGGCTCCACTTACACCATGAAGATTTTACAGGCCAGTACGGTAAATTTTATCGATCATTTAAAAACATGCCGTGGTACATTGAGCAGCAGCGTGAGTTTGAAGAATCAGCCAGAAAGCATGGCTTTAGCAAGGTTTCTCATTTAAAGCTGGCGGTGGCCAAGAAGATTAAGAATTTTGTCAGTGGCGGTGGCTTTCTTTTTGCCATGTGCTCTGCTACAGACAGTTATGATATAGCATTGGCAGCTGATGGACTGGACATAGTGGAAAGAATGTTTGATGGTGACCCTGCAGACCCTTCGGCACAATCTAAGCTTAACTACAGTAATACCTTCGCTTTTGAGAACTTCGTGATATCTAAAAATCCATATGAATACGAATTCTCTAATATTGACAACCAGCCTGCAGAGAGAGGTCTACGTGAAGAAAATGATTATTTCAGCTTATTCGAGTTCTCAGCCAAATGGGATCCTGTCCCTACTATGCTCACCCAGGATCATACACGAGTGATCAAAGGATTTTATGGGCAGACTACTGGCTATAAAAAGAACTTGATCAAGAGTGATGTGATCATTATGGCGGAGAGTAAAGCCATCAATGAGGTGAAATACATGCACGGTGTGTTCGGCAAAGGTTTCTGGACCTTCTATGGAGGTCATGATCCGGAAGATTATCAACACTTAGTAAATGAGGAACCTACAGATCTAAATATTCATCCAAACTCACCAGGATACAGGTTAATTCTGAATAACATTCTTTTCCCTGCGGCAAAGAAGAAGAAGCAAAAAACCTGATGAGGTCAATGCATTCTGTCGCCCCGTACTTCTAAAGTTTTAAGGATTTCAGCTTCAGCGGCTAGAATTTCTTTCCATCTTTCCATTACATACTCTTCAGGCATATAGCTTTTAGCTAATTGCAGGAAGTTCTTGTAATGACTAGCCTCAGAAACCATGAGTTCATAATAGAACTTCTGGAGTTCTTCATCAGCTATATTTTTCCATAATAACCTGAACCTCTCACAGCTTCTGGCCTCTATTAACGCGTTGATCAATAGTTGCTCTACCAGCTGCTGCTCTCTTCTCCCACCCTTCTTTTCTATGGAATTTAACTTGGCTACATACTCATCTTTTCTCTGAGGCCCGAGCTTATAGCCACGCTTTTTCATTTCCTCAAGCACACGTTCAAAATGGCTCCACTCCTCAGCCACTACCGGCGTGAGCATATCTACCAGCTCTTCTTTCTCAGGAAACCTCACAATCATAGATATGCAGGATGTGGCCGCCTTCTGCTCGCAATAAGCATGATCGATGAGGATATCTTCAATATTCTTCTCAGCAATATTCACCCACCTGGGATCAGTGGGTAGCTCTAAGCCTAAGACATGCTTGCCAGATTCATCAATCATAAAAAGCCCATTTAAAACCAAAATCCAGAATACTGGTTTGCCCCAGGTAATAAGGAGTAGCGAAATAGCCTCTGCTTCTGGCCAGCTCTACCAGGTTATTATATTTTATAAACAACCTTCCTCTATTGATTTTGGCATTAACGAATACATCCACTACGGGAAAAGCTGGCACCTCAAATTCGCTTTGAGTGTAATATTGCATGATTACCGGATCATAACCATTTGCATAATAACTAGAATGCCAGTGAGCGTCAAAGCCTATCTGCCATTCCAGGTTACCATCAATAAGAATATCATGATAAGAGATTTGAGCATTTGCAAACATTTGGGGCACTTGCACAGCATCCGATGAACCTCCACTAACATTGCTATACATTCCTAACACGTTGAAGTTAAATACCCTCCAGAAATCCAGACTCAGTTTTAAGCTCCCCTTTAATATACTGATATCACCCGAAGCCTGCGTTGGCAGCACGGTCTGAGTTCCCTCTTCAGCGTCAGGATCTTTTCTGAAATAGACGTGATTGGTTAGTAGATTATATTCTGCTTTTGGCTCTACTCTTAAGTCTCCTAATTTTAAGTTTAAACCTGCCGACAAACGTGATGAAATCGGCGAATCAAAATCTCTTATCCAGACGTCATGACTACCTCTATAAGCCTGCTGAATATACCCTGGCAAGTATTTGACACTATATCCTTCGGCAAAAAACCACTTATTTCTGATCTCTGCTCCTAATTTATATTCGCCTCCTAGTTTATATTCTCCAAAGGCGGTGATATAACTTACAGAGTCATTGCCAAATCTAAGGTTAAACCCGGCATAGTTCTCCAGGTAGTTAGCTTCTACACCCACTTCATCAGGGTTGAGGTATTTGTATCTAAAAAACACATCTCTGGCTTTATAATAAAGAATATAAAAGCCTTTCCCAATATCTCCTTTCACACCTAACTCATGCTGCCTATAGATTAATTTTGATCTGTCTTTTATCTCAGCAGAGTCTAGCACATAAAAATCAAATGGATTTAGATCAGGGTCTTCATTAGTGTTATTATCCAAGAAATCATTTTGCTGCTTATACCTATCAAATTCATAATAGAGCTGCAGAAAATCGTTGATCTGATATTGGTTATATAAATGATAGTTGGTGCGTAGTTCATCAGTTTCTGCTGCGGCTAGTACAGTCTGCCTGGCATCTTCGTTAAAGAATATCTCACCGTCAGGTCCTTGTCCTTCAGAGAAAATGCCCCCGTATTCATCTACATTATGTCTGTTCCTAACAAAGTTGGCTAGCAATTGATACTTACCATTTCTGGTTTTATAATGACCAAAACCTGAATAATAAATTCCTTCTACGTTTCTATCTCCCCTCCTTGTTCTAAGTATCTGCTTATCAATATATAATCCCCTGAAATCAAAACCTATCCCTGACCTTTCATCTATATTTCTGGCATAAGTAGCCTCGGTGATAGCCCTTCCCTGGCCTCCCCAGATAACTCCAAGGTTAGAGAATGGTGATTTTGTATCGTAGTATTTTATTTTCTCAGGACCTCTGTAGTAAAGATCGTAAACTGTAAAACCTGATGTTGCTCCTATTTGAGTCGGCAGTACTGGATATATAGGACTCACAGCCGTACCAATATTACCCAGGTTCTGATAAAAGTTATTTTCCTTTACGGTGAATTGAAATTTATGAAGATCAATAACCGATGTATCTACTGGCCAAAACCTTGGATTGTTAAATTTAATATTCTCCTCAAAGGTGTAGAGAGTGGTGGTAGGTCCATAAATCTGCTTGGTGGAGTCATCCAGAATATTAGAACCTATACGGTCCTTATTCTCTTCATCTGGTATTTCTATCTGGCCATAGCCATGAATAGATACCCCCAATAGAAATAATAAAATTAGTTTTGTTCTTAAACGCACGCCCAAAAATAAGTAATATGTACTAATTAGAGTAAGGGATTATAGAATTCAAAATGGTTTCATCAAATGCCTTGCCACCTTTTGCAAAGGTAGTCTCTATGGGCAAATAAAATAATGGAATATCAATTCCTTTTTCCTGCATCAGCGGCTTCAGTTTCACTATATCCTTCTCAGTAGTGATTATACCTTTATTATCTGACTGCATTTCATCGAACTTATTAATAATCTCATTCAAACTGCGTTGCCCGTACTTATGGTGATCTGTGTATTCCAGCTCTGCCTGAATATTATAGTTTTGCTGAAGAAATTCCTTCAAAGGAGCCTTATTGGCTATTCCGGTCACCAAAAGAATATCTTTCTTTTCAAAGGCTTCATCACTGCCATTCCATTTCATAGGTTTTCCATACCCAATACATGAAAACGCAATTAAGGCCTGATCATTATATTTTTTGATCTCTCTTTCGTAGCCATCTATATTAATGTCTTCAGGACATTTAGTCACAACTATGATATCAGCCCTGGAAGCACCATGTCTATTTTCCCTCAAACGGCCACTTGGCAATACATAATCCTTAAAAAAAGGTTTATTGTACTCAGTAAGCATTACACTTAATGATGGTTTTACTGGTCTGTGTTGAAAAGCGTCATCTAATAATATAACTTCAGTATCAGGAAATTCGGCTAGAATAAAAGGTATGGCAATGGCTCTCTCCTCGCCTACCGCCACATGAATATCCTTAAATTTTGAAAATATTTGGAAAGGCTCATCACCCACTGTAGCCGGACTGTCAGCATCATTCGCTATGCGAAACCCCTTGGTTTTACGACCGTAACCACGACTCAGAGTTACCATCTGTCTCTTATCCAGCAGCCTGATTAAATACTCTATCATAGGTGTTTTCCCTGTACCACCCACCGAAAGGTTTCCAACTGAAATCACATTAGCTTCAAAAGAAAATGAAGTTTTACGTCCCGAGTTATACATATAATTACGAAAACGCGTAATCATATCATACAATAAGGAGAACGGGTAAAGTATAATTGCTAAAAAATTCATGCACTAATGATGTAAAACTATTATTCCATAACTTTGATCCGAGACTTAAAACGACCAAAATCAACGCAAATTTGGGCATTTATGACTAAAATAAAAGACATCATTCAATATTTAGAAGCAGTGGCCCCGGCGGCTTATCAGGAAAGCTATGATAACTCACGGCTAATTACCGGAAACTCTTCTGAGGCAGTCACTAATGTGCTAATCACACTGGACACGACTGAAGAGGTGGTAGAAGAGGCCATTCAAAAAAACTGTAATCTAATAATTTCCCATCACCCGATAGTTTTTAAGGGGCTCAAATCTCTTACTGGGAAGAATTACATTGAGCGAACAGTTATTAAGGCCATAAAGAATGATATTGCCATTTATGCCATACACACTAACCTGGACAATGTTTCTCAAGGTGTGAACAAGAAAATTTGTGATAAACTAGGCCTTGTTAATACGAAAGTGCTGGTTCCAAAATCGGAGATACTGACCAAACTAGTTACATATATTCCTTCTCAAAATACTGATGCTGTGCTTGATGCGCTACATGAAGCCGGCGCCGGCAATATTGGCAATTACTCTAACTGCAGTTTTAAAGTAGAGGGAACGGGCAGCTTCAAACCTAATGACGCTGCTAATCCTCATATCGGTGAAGTTAACCAGCAAGAATATCTGCAGGAAGACCGGGTAGAATTGATATTCCCGTCTTACCTGGAAGGAAAAATAACCAATACTCTAAAAAATGCCCACCCTTATGAAGAAGTGGCTTATTATCTTACTCAGTTAAAGAATGCTCATCAGGATGTAGGCTCAGGAATGGTAGGCGAATTATCAAAAGAAATGACCCCAAAGGAATTTCTTCAATATTTGAAAGAAAAGATGAACCTCAGCTGCATCAGACATACTAAACTAGTGAAGGATAAGGTGAAGACAATTGCGGTGTGCGGCGGTTCTGGAAGCTTTTTATTACCAAATGCCATTGGTGCTGGTGCTGACTTTTATGTGACGGCAGATTTTAAATATCATGAGTTTTTTGATGCTGAAAACCACCTCACTATCGCTGACATAGGTCATTATGAAAGTGAAGTATACACAAAAGATTTGATAAATGAGATATTAAGTAAAAAATTTACTAAATTTGCACTCAATTTATCGGAAACTGTAACAAATCCACTTAGCTACTTATAGATTACATGGAAAACACTAGTGTTGCACAAAAACTCGAGGCTCTCGTAAAATTACAATCCATTGATTCAAAGCTTGATGAAATAAAAAAATTAAGGGGCGACTTGCCTGACGAAGTTCAGGATCTTGAAGATGAGATAGAAGGATACAAAACCAGACAAGGAAGATTCAATAGCGAACTTGAAGCTCTGGAGCAATCCATAAAAGACAATAAAAACGGAATTAAGGACGCTGAAAAACTTATTGCTAAGTACACTGAGCAGCAAAACAACGTTCGTAATAACCGCGAGTACGATGCTATTACTAAAGAAGTAGAGCTACAACAGCTTGAAATTCAAATCCTTGAGAAAAAAACCAAGGAAGCGCACATAGCTATCGACAGAAAGAAAGAAGAAATTGAGGGAATCAATGAAGTGATTTCTGAAAGAAGTGCTGACCTGGACAATAAGCAACAAGAGCTTAAAGAGATTCTAGAAGACAGCAAAGACGAAGAAGAAAAATTACTACAAGATAGAGAGAAAGCGGGTAAAAAAATCGAGCCGAAACTCTATAAATATTACGAAAAACTAAGAGCAAACTTGTCTAACGGGCTTGCAGTAGTATCTGTAAAAAGAGGTGCTGCTGAAGGATGTAACATCGTTATTCCTCCTCAGAAAATTGCTGAGATCCGTGAGAAGAAGAAGATCGTGATCGATGAGCACTCTGGTAGAATCCTTGCTGACGTAGATATGGAATCTATGGTAGAGGAAAAACCAAAGAGAACTACGAGAAGGAAGAAAGAAGCATAAGTTTGGCTTTATTGAATTACACTATTTCAATGAAAAAGGTAAGTATCACTACTTACCTTTTTTTATGTCTTTTCACCTCATTTACCTTCGCTCAAACCTCGCTAACACTCAATAAATCTGAGATTGAGGCTTACCATCATATCTTATCTTTAAGGTTTGAAGCTACAACCTCTCTCCTAGACACAAAGCGCGCTGCCTCCTCCTATCTTCAAAACATGCAGGAAAGCATGATTTTGCTTTTCACTGAAGACCAAAGCCTTTTTACCTCATACACTGAAGCCTTCGAAGATCGATACGAGACTATTGAAGACATAAAAGAGGAATCTCCCTATAAACTATTCTATCTGGCAGAACTAAAGCTCCAAAGTGCCTTTGTAAATCTTAAACTAGGCAATGAATGGGATGCAGCCTGGCAGTTTAGAAAGGCATATAAACTGATAGAGGAAAATACCGAAACCTATCCTGATTTTCTTCCTAATTATAAATCGCTTGGCATGCTGCATATTATCTTAGGATCTGTTCCTGCCAAATATCAATGGATCTTGCACTTATTGGGCATGGAAGGGACCGTGGAAGACGGAATTGATGAAATTAACAAATTAGCTAAATCAGACAACATCTTTCAAGCAGAAGCTGAGGCTATCAGATGCCTTTTAAAATCATACTTGCTTAATGAGACCCAGGAGGCAATTCAGGAATTTGAGCAGGTTTACAATAAAGTCAATGATAATATGCTCTTCGGATACCTCTACATGTCATTACTTATGAAGAATTCTGATGGTGAAAAGGCATTAATTGTCTACAACAGGCTTTCCAATCTGAATGACGGATACTTCGATCTTAACCTACTCAGTTACACTGCAGGTGAAATTTATCTACAAAAAGGAGATTATATCAAGGCCGAAGCCAAATTCAAGCTCTTCATCAAGAAAAACAAAGGTCGTAACCTTTTGAAAGATGCGTGGTACAAACTTTTTCTCACCTACTGGCTAAATGGCCAGACTGAAAAAGCTCAAGAGGCCTTTTCTTCAGCCCAAAATAATGGAACTACTGATGCCGAAGCAGACAAACATGCAGCTAAAAATCTGGCGAAGAATGACTATCCTAATGTTCAAATTATGAAGTTAAGGCTAGCGACTGATGGCGGCTTTTACGAACGCGCTGAAAGTATTCTAAATTCTGATATTGAAATCACCTCTGATAAAGACAAATGCGAATTAGACTACAGAAAAGCCCGGTTTTATCACAAAACCAATAAGCTCTCTAAAGCCAAAACGTATTACAAAAACACTATTGACTTAGCTAAGAATGAACACTGGTATTTCGCTCCCAACTCATGCCTTCAGCTCGGGTATATTTACCTCGAAGAAGGCTTAGATCAAATGGCCAAATCATATTTCGAAAAGGTATTGAAATACAAAGATTATGAATACGAAACCAGCTTAACCAACAAAGCTAATGCTGCCCTGGCTGAACTTAATTGACATCCTTAAGAGCCTCTAAATGCTCCACGTTATTATGACTCTCTACTGTGAACATACTTCCGGTATAAGAAAGCTTGTATAAGCAAAGATTAGAATGCTCAAATTCATCCATACAATGTAAAGGATAGTTAAGCATCTGACAAAGAAATACTCTCATTGCTCTTCCATGCATACATATTAAGATAGTTTCCTCATCTTCCTGAGCAAGTATATGATCCAAGGCCACTTTTTGTCTATCGTATACATCCTGCGGACTTTCCCCTCCCTCTATTCTCAAAGTAGTGTTACCACTTTGCCACTCATCGATCACACTGTAATAGTAAGCATCCTCTTCAGGCGTAATTTTCATATTCTCTCTGGTACCCCAGTTAATTTCATTCAAGCCTGATAGCTGCTCATGATCATAACCCAGGTCTAAAAATTTCTGCACAGATTCTACACTTCTTTTTAAGGCCGAAGTGTAAACTTTATCGAATACAACATCTTTATAAGCATTAAAAAAATGGTCTGCCTGATTTCTTCCGGTATCATTCAGAGAAGCGTCTATGCCGCTACCCTGCACTACACCCTTAAGATTGTAATCAGTTTGTCCGTGTCTTACTAAATATATTTTTTTGCTTTTCAATTTGTCTGTATTTTTGGGCGCAAAATTAACCTTTTTTATCAATTACTATGCTGAATACTGAGATAACCGTAAAACAGCTCAATGATATGAGCGCAAATACCATGATGGATCTTCTCGATATTGAGTTCATAGAAATAGGAAAAGATTTTATAAAAGCTAAAATGCCAGTAGACCATAGGCACCATCAGCCCTTCGGTTTATTGCATGGAGGCGCCAGCGTAGTACTAGCAGAAACATTAGGCAGTGTAGCGGCACAATGCTCTATAGATGCCTCTAAGTACTATTGTGTGGGTTTAGACATTAACGCTAATCATATAAGAGGTGTGCGAAGTGGTACTGTTTACGGCATCACCACACCTATTCATGTGGGAAGATCTACTCAAGTTTGGCAGATAAAAATTACGAATGAACAGGATGAACTGGTATGCGTTAGTAGAATAACGATGGCAGTTTTGGAGAAGAAAAGCTAATAATTTGATAATATTAGATCATATAAAAAAGCAGTCTGCAGCCCAAGTAATTAACGCTGCTATAGACTATTGCCAGAAGGAAGGACATTCCATTGCTATCTGGAGCCGACCAGAAAGCAGTGATATAGAAATGATGGTTGATTTCTCTTCAGACATTCAACCCGTCACCAATCCTCTGGAGCAAAATATTGAAGGCTTCCTGCTCAGCCCGTTTCAAAAAGAGCAAAGTGCTTATTTCATTAAGGCTGATCTGCACATTAAATGGGAGGATTTTAGCATAAGAAAAAACTCTGGTTTAGAAGTAAGCAATAAAACCGATGAGTTTTTAAAGCATCTCAGCAACTATGAGGAGAATACTTCGGAATCAACAACTCAAAAGATCAAGGTTGTTTCCTCTGATAGTGAAAAACAGAAATTCATTAACCTCGTAAGCGCATCCGTAAAAGAAATACAAGCGGGCAGTTTTCAAAAAGTAGTTCCTTCCAGAACTAAAGAAATTGAGTTGCCAGAAGCATTTAACTTAGGTGAAAACTTCTTAAAGTTAGCAGCGGCTTATTGCTCTGCATTTACCAGTCTGGTTTTCACATCCAAAACCGGAATATGGATGGGAGCCACACCAGAATTACTCATTAGTGAGAAAGACAATACCTTTAAGACTGTGGCGCTGGCCGGTACTCAAAAATATAACCCTGAAATTCCGTTGGCACATGTAGCCTGGAAGCAAAAGGAGATAGAAGAACAAGCACTAGTAGGTAGATACATCATCAATTGCTTTAAGAAGATAAGATTAAGAGACTATACCGAAATAGGCCCAAAAACTGTAATAGCAGGAAACTTACTGCATTTAAAGACTGAATATCAAGTTGATATGGACGCCACCGGTTTCCCAGGGTTGGGAGATACCATG
This sequence comes from Fulvivirga ligni, assembly GCF_021389935.1. Classification (NCBI taxonomy): domain Bacteria; kingdom Pseudomonadati; phylum Bacteroidota; class Cytophagia; order Cytophagales; family Fulvivirgaceae; genus Fulvivirga; species Fulvivirga ligni. The sequence continues at coordinate 2,783,030 of NZ_CP089979.1, read as the reverse complement.
CTTAAGCTGCTTCACCCTACCTCAGCCATATGTGGAATGCCATTAGAGCCCGCGGAGAAATTCCTAAGCGATAATGAGCATTACAATCGGTCTTATTACTCGGGGTATTTAGGTCCAGTGAATGCGGAAAATGGCACTTCTCTATTCGTTAACCTCAGGTGTATGCATATAGATGCGAAAAAAGCTACCTTATACGCCGGGGCAGGAGTTACGGAAGATAGCATCCCTGAACTGGAATGGGAGGAAACGGAAATAAAAATGAACACCATCCTAAACATTATAAGCTAGGTGAACCTCACTCCCATTTACAATATTGCCGAGATATGTAGCCAGTTAGGCATCACCCAGGCCATACTTTCACCAGGCTCCAGGTGCGCACCTCTCACAGTGGCATTTGCAAGACACCCGGAGATCACTACAAGAACCATCAGCGATGAGCGTTCGGCGGCATTCATAGCTTTAGGACTAGCCCAGAAAACCAAGCAGCCTACAGTGCTAGTATGCACCTCAGGATCAGCTGCTTATAATTATGCTCCAGCAGTGGCAGAAGCATACTTTCAGCAGATTCCTCTACTCATTATCACTGCTGACAGACCACCTGAGTGGATAGACCAACTGGATGGACAAACCATCAGGCAGCAAAACATTTATGGCAACCACATTAAAAAGGGTTATCAGTTTCCTATTGAGCTGGAACATAAAGATGCTCAGTGGCATGCTTACCGCATAGTTTCAGAGGCCATTAACCTAAGTAAAAGCTTTCCTCATGGACCTGTTCATTTGAATATACCATTTAGAGAGCCTTTTTACCCAACTGCTGATGAAGAAGCAGTATATGAAAAAGACATCAAAGTAATTCACAATATAGCCTCCACTCCTACTTTAGGCGATCAGGTTATAAATGACATTACTAACTCGTGGCATCAATTCAACCACATATTAATAGTAGGTGGGCAAGGAGATAAAAACATAGCCATAAACACATCCTTAACTCAAATTATCAAAGAGAAGAAAATACCTGTGGTGGGCGACATCATCTCTAATCTGCATGATGTTGAGGACATTATTAAAAGATCAGACATTTTTCTTGGACAGGACAAAAATGGCTTACACGAAAGCCTTCAGCCTGATCTCTTGATCACTTTCGGCAAATCCACCATTTCTAAAAACCTTAAGCTGCTACTTCGTAATTATAAACCAACAGGGCACTGGCATATACAGCCTGAAGGCGAAGTGGCAGACACCTATCAATCATTAACCAAGATTATTAGATGCTCCGCAGAAGAGTTCTTTAAGCACATAGCCGACATTCAGGCGGAAGCTGATTTCCACAATCAAAAGCAGGAGAACTTCTTTTATTTATGGCAAATAGAAGAAAGAAAGACCAAACGTTTGCTCGAAACCTTCTTCCCTACAGAGACATGGGGAGAGTTCGAATGCATTAAAGAAACTATAGAACGCCTGCCGGAAAATAGTGATTTACATTTGGCCAATAGTATGGCCGTGCGCTATGCAAATTTTGTAAGCGTATCTACACCAGAAGTGGAAGTATTTGCCAACAGAGGTACAAGCGGAATAGACGGCAGCAACAGTACTGCTGTAGGACACTGCCTGGCTTCTGATAAGCTTCAAGTGCTCATTACAGGTGATCTGGCCTTCTTTTATGACAGAAATGCTTTCTGGAATAACTATGACATTTCGAAACTAAGAATACTGCTACTTAACAACCATTCTGGTGGCATTTTCAGAATAATCAATGGCCCTAGTCGCCTACCAGAGTTGGAGGAGTACTTTGAAACCAAGCAGCCTTTAACCGCGAAGCTCCTATGCCAGGAGTTTGGTTTTGAGTATCTTCACTGTGATAAGAAAACTAAATTTAATAATTATCTGAAAGCCTTTTTCGAGGATGATGGCTTAGCCAAAATTCTTGAGATAGAATCAGATAGCGCTACAAATACTGAAATATTAAAACAATTTAAACAGACCTATAAGGACTTAAAATAATAGATTATGGCAGAACAAAGAAAATGGGAGACCATAAAAGAGTACAACGACATCAGATTTGAACTATTTGATGGAGTGGCTAAAATAACCATCAACAGACCGGAAGTATATAACGCCTTCCGTCCTGAGACCAATATGGAAATGATCGAAGCTATGGACATAGTGAGAGAAAGACAAGATATTGGTGTGGTCTTATTAACAGGAGAAGGTGAAAAAGCTTTCTGTTCTGGCGGAGACCAAAATGTAAAAGGAATAGGTGGTTATGTTGGAAATGACGGTGTTCCAAGGCTTAACGTACTTGACCTACATAAAAGAATCAGAGAGCTGCCTAAGCCAGTAATTGCTTTGGTAAACGGTTATGCTATTGGAGGCGGACACGTACTTCACGTGGTTTGTGACCTTACAATAGCATCAGAAAATGCAATATTTGGTCAAACAGGACCGAAAGTAGGTAGCTTCGATGCCGGATTTGGATCTTCTTACCTGGCCAGACACGTAGGCCAAAAGAAAGCCAGAGAAATTTGGTTCTTGTGTAAGCAGTATTCTGCAAAAGAAGCAGAAGACATGGGCATGGTAAATAAAGTAGTGCCTTTAGAAAGTCTTGAAGATGAAGGAGTAGAATGGGCGCAAATTATTATGCAGCGTAGCCCTATGGCCATCCGTATGATCAAGCGTGGACTGAATGCCGAGCTAGATGGTCAGAGAGGTTTAATGGAGTTTGCTGGTGATGCCACATTAATGTTCTATTTAATGGAAGAAGCACAAGAAGGTAAAAAGGCATTCTTAGAGAAAAGAGATCCTGACTTTAAGCAATTCCCTAAGTTTCCTTGATATTACAGCCTAGAAACTAAACACATCTAAGCTTTAGTTTAATAAAATTACGAGGCCGCCTGAAAATTACACGGGCGGCCTTTTTATTTAAGAAATTAATACGTCAAATACCGCTATATCACTAAACCCTGGGTTACCTTTGCGCCTTATTTTATGCATATAAGGTAAATAAGTTTATACTGATCACTTTAACTCTTTCTAAATGAAGAGCACTCTACCCATTCTTTTTTTATGTCTATTTGGAATTTTTATTACATCGTGCGGTGATGATGACTGTACAGAGGTTACCTGGTATCAGGATACTGATGGCGATGGCTTTGGAAACCCTGACGAGGTTATTCGCTCTTGCGATCAACCGGAAGGATATGTAGCCAACAGTGGCGATTGTGATGATAGCAACAAAGACGCTAATTCAGACACACTACCTACCTGGTATAAAGATGCTGACGCTGATGGTTTTGGCGATCCTAATTCACCATTAGAAGCCTGTACTCAGCCGGAAGGTTATGTTACTAATAACACTGACTGTGATGACACCAATAAAGATGCTAACCCAGATTCATTCCCTACCTGGTATGAAGATGCCGATGGCGATGGTTTTGGAAACCCAGATGTAACCACTGAAGCCTGTACTCAACCTGATGGCTATGTAGCTGACAACACAGATTGTGATGACTCCAACAAAGATGCTAACCCAGACATGTTCCCAACCTGGTACAGAGATGCGGATGGAGATAATTATGGTGATTCCAACGATTTCATGGAAGCATGTACGCAGCCTGAAGGATATGTAGCGGATGACACTGATTGTGATGACTCAAACGCCGACATTAATCCAGGAGCAGAAGAAGATGACAATGACGGAATAGATAGTAACTGCGATGGAACAGTGGAAATTACCAACATCTGGTTAGGGCCAATGACCCCAATTAGCAAGCCTGCCAATGCAGACTGGACAAATCCTCAATACCAGGATAGAATTACTGATAAAGTGGTGATTACCAGACAGAATAACAGACCTTTCTATAACTATCAGTGGTGGCAGGATCAATTTGGTCAAGACCCGAGCTCTAATGATATACAGCATGATTTTTATAACGGCACACCAACCCTAAATTTCACACCAACTGGTGGTACCAAAGGCATAAAATGGGCCATATTGAATAACTCAGGAGATCACCCTGAATGGGATAGCAACTTCACATTATATGGTACCTTAGGTGAGCCTGATCATTTCTACAGCTTAAACAATGTAGTCACCATGATCACTAACTTAAATAATGGCCAAAATGTGACTGAGGTAGTGAACAACTTTACTATTAAAGTAGCCAATAATGGCGAGTTAAGTACACCAAACTTTAAAGACATTGTAGGCATTCGTTTAGGAGCCTGGCTAGTAGAAGACAATATTTATGTGATATTCACATTCACCTCTTGGGGAGAAGGTAAAGGACCTAACCCAAATCCAGGTGCTTTTTCCTATGAAAGGTCTACCCAACAATAGCATTTCATTAGTGCTGCCTCAAAATTCATCATTAAAAGTAATTTGAGGCAGCATTTATACTCCCTCCCCCTAAAAAACAATACTACCTTTCACAAAAAAGGCCTCTCTGGTTAATTCTTAATGCCTATATTCAGGGCATGAAAAGAATTTTATCCTTAGTTATTATTATTTCGGCAGTATTTGGCTGCCAAACTTCCAAAAAAGCGTCGCAAGCATCGGAAGGCACTAAGAAAGAGAAAAGTGCCTATGAAAAAATCATTACTAAAGGCACAGAAAGTGATGCCGGGCTTTTCACCGTACATAGAAAAGACGATAAAGTATATTATGAAATCCCAGACAGCCTGCTGGAAAAGGACATGCTTTTAATAAGCAGAATTAGCAAAATTGGAGCTAATTTCAACAGTGGCTATGTCAATGCCGGCACCAAAACTGGTGAGCAACTGATCAGATGGGAGAAATTCCATAAAAAGATTTTACTAAAATCAATTTCCTACAATGCTGTAGCGAATGATACTTTGCCGATCTATCAATCTGTAGCGTCTAACAACTACTCGCCTACCCTTTATAGTTTTGATATAGAAGCTACTAACCCTGACAGCACCGGAGTTTTAATCGAAGTTACAGACTTCTTTACTAAGGATGTATCAAGCATCAGTGCCCTATCTAGCAGCACTCGCAGAGAGTATAAAGTAAAAAGACTGGATGGCAGCAGAAGCTTTATCAGGTCAGCGAAAAGCTATCCTAAAAATATTGAGGTAAAACATGAGATGACGTATGAGGCTGACGAGCCACCGTCTAACTCAAACTCTGGAGCCATTAGCCTTGTAATGAGCCAGTCAATGGTACTATTACCTGAGCAGCCCATGCAGCCAAGAATTTATGACCCCAGAGTAGGTTGGTTTACTGTAGGTCAGATTGACTATGGTTCAGAGGCCTTGAAGTCTGATGACAAAACCTTCATAAGAAGATGGAGACTAGAACCTAAAGATCCGGAAGCTTATGCCAGAGGAGAATTGGTGGAGCCAGTAAAACCTATTGTGTATTATCTGGACCCTGCAACACCAGAAAAATGGAGAAAGTACTTTATTGCTGGAATAGAGAGCTGGCAGGAATGCTTTGAAACAGCTGGTTTCAAAAACGCCATTATAGCTAAAGAAGCCCCTACAGCCGAAGAGGATCCTGACTTCAGCCCTGAAGATGTGAGATATTCCATAGTAAGATATGTAGCCAGCACCACCAGAAATGCCATTGGCCCAAGCACATCAGACCCCAGATCTGGTGAAATCATAGAGAGTGACATCATCTGGTTCCATAACCATTTAAGATCCTACAGAAACAGATACTTACTGGAAACTGGCGCAGCTAATCCAAAGGCAAGATCGTTGGACACTCCTGATGAAGAAATAGGAGAAATGATGAAAATGGTAATTGCCCACGAAATAGGCCATGCCCTGGGCTTACCTCATAACATGAAAGCCAGCAGTGCCTATCCTGTAGATTCATTGAGATCTGGCACTTTTACTCAGAAATATGGTATTGCCACCACTTTGATGGACTACGCCAGATATAATTACGTAGCTCAACCGGGTGATGAGAACATTAGATTCATCAGACAGATTGGCCCCTACGATCACTATGCTATCAATTGGGGTTATCGTTATATCCCAGAAGCAAATAGTGCAGATGCAGAAAAGCCAACACTTAGCAAATGGATAAAGGAAAAAGAAGGTGATGCAAGATACCTGTTTGGAAGCGGCAGTGGTGGCTTTGACCCTACTTCCCAAACTGAGGGTATAGGAGATGACCCGGTTAAGGCTAGCGAATACGGACTAAGCAACCTAAAGATTGTAAGCAAAAACCTCATTGATTGGACCACTAAAGACGGTGAGGACTATACTGATTTAAAAGAGCTTTACGGAGAACTTGTTGGTGTATGGAGCCGATATATAGGACATGTAGTACGCAATGTTGGCGGTGTTACTGAAACCTTAAAAACTTCAGAATCAACAGGCCCTATCTACCAGCCAGTAAGCAAGAAAGATCAGCAACGCGCTATGACATTTCTTTTAGACAAAGCTTTCACTACTCCTGATTGGCTGGTAAGCGAAGATCTTTTAAGGAGAATAGAGCACGCAGGAGCCCTAATCAGAGTTAAGTCATTGCAATCCAGACATTTAAACAGCCTATTAAGCTTTGAAGTACTACAAAGATTGTCTGAGGCTGAAGCCTTCATGGGCAGCAAAACTTATACTTCTCTTAATATTATGGATGAGCTACAAAACGGCTTATTCTCAGAACTAGCAAGAAACAGCAAGATCGATCCATATAGAAGAGATCTTCAAAAGTCTTATGTAGAGAGGCTTGAGTATTTGATGACAGGTAGCCAATCTCCTATTCCTGCCAGATATAGATCTTATGTAGTAAGAACAGAAGTAGATGCAGATGAATCAGATATTCGTTCTTTAGCAAGAGGAAAATTAGTAGATTTAAAGAACAAAATTAGAAGAAGCCGAATAAGTGATCGCATGTCTTCATACCACCTAAAAGACCTTGAAGCACGCATTGATCTTATTCTTAACCCTAAAGGATAATGTTTGAACTCAGGGAAATACATAGAGCCATTGGCGAATTAGCCTACGTGATAGCCAAGGCCAGTAAAGGACTAAGCCTTGAAGAGAAAAAGGCTTTTATGGAGATAGTTGAAGCTGAACTTAGTATGGATGCATGGGCAGCTGAGAGTAGGTTTGAAATATTGGATGAAAAGCTTCACCCCAGCATTGATCATGCTTACAATGAGGCTATTCATGAATTCAAACTTTACAAAAGTCACCTAACCCCTGAGTTAAAAAAGAAAACCCTCACCGTAGCAAGAAAGGTAGCTGAAGTATGCGGAAAAACGGAAATGGAGGAATTTATCCTTGACAGATTAGAAAGAGATTTAAATACACTTTGACAAATTCACAGATATTTATCAATGGAAAAGAATTGGTCCCGGGGCAGCTCGGGACCTTTACTATTTCTAACCCATTTGAAGAAAGTACAGTACGGTTCATAGATGAGTGGCTCTCCGACGCCCAAAGCTTTAGTATGCAAACTTCAGGTTCTACCGGAAAGCCCAAAATCATATCGGTTTTAAGAAGCCAGATGGAAGCCAGTGCAAAAATGACTATGAAGGCACTGGGCATCGCTCACGGCACCGCACTAGTATGTTTAGACACCGCCTATATCGCAGGAAAAATGATGCTGGTAAGGGCTTTGATGCATGATATGACTATCTGGGCAGTAAACCCTGGTTCCAATCCGCTAAGTGACATAAGCATACAACCTGATTTCGCAGCTCTGGTACCATTGCAAGTAGAGACTATTCTTCAAAATGCTGCTACAAAAGACCTTTTAAATAAAATGAAGTCTATCATTGTGGGAGGAGCACCAGTAAGCAAATCGTTAGAGCGCAAAATTAGCGCCTTAACCGTTCCAACCTTCTCTACATATGGTATGACGGAAACAGTCTCTCATATCGCCTTAAAAAAGCTTAACGGCAGTGATTCCAGTAATCTCTACAACGCTTTTGATGAGGTGCAGCTCGGATTAGATGAAAGAGGCTGCCTGACCATTAATTCTGTAGTAACCAATCATGAAACCATCATTACTAATGACAGCGTTGATCTGAAAACTAGTCACAGCTTCGAATGGCTTGGCAGAATAGACAATGTGATTAATAGCGGGGGAATAAAAGTACAGAGTGAAAAGGTAGAACGAGTATTTGAGAAAATATTCGAAAATTTAGAGATCAACAATCGCTTCTTCATTTCAGGGTTAGATGATGATACACTAGGAAAGAAAGTGGTCATGATCATAGAATCATCTTCCGTTTTAGATGCCGAAAACACCTTTTTATCCCAAGCCAAAACACAGCTAACCAAATATGAACTACCTAAAGAGGTGTATTATGTCAAAGAATTCATGGAGACCAAGACTGGCAAGGTGAATAGAAGAGAGACTTTAGAGTTGCTTTAATTTCCAACAATCATTCCTTAGATTCGCCATTCAATCCACTAAATATGAAAAAACTATTTCCAATATTCATCATCTCAATACTGTTTGCAGGCTGTAATGGTCAATACGATAAGGTTCCCCTAGAGCAGTTTGCAGGCAAATGGTCATTGAAAGGACGATCCATGTTTGAAGGTATGGAAATAACCATAACAGAAAGTGAGGGTGCATTAACCGGAACCATAACCAAACTCAATGACAACAAATACATTCAAATGTTTGCTGAAGAAGGCGATGTTTGGGTGTCTGAAATCAGCAGATCTTCTAACTATAAGTTTAAGTTCACAGAAAAGAAAATCGCCAGAGAACTGTTTGGACTTTATGGACTAAGCTCATCAACAGAGCTTTCTGCCATTTTTATTGATAAAGACACAATAGGCCTTTCCAAGGATGGTAAAGACCCTCTAAAGTCTAGCATTCAATACATCAGAATTAAATAAACAAAAAAAGGCTGCTCTACTCAAAGAACAGCCTTCGTTTTTTGTAACGGTAAACGATTAGTCTATCACTTCTACGTTTACTGCATTCATACCTTTACGGCCTCTTTCAACTTCGAATCTTACTTTATCATTTTCACGGATCTCATCGATAAGTCCACTTTCGTGTACAAAGATATCGTCACCTGAATCTGATGGCTTAATAAAACCAAAACCTTTGGTGTTATTAAAGAATTTTACTGTTCCTTCTTGCATAATATTAATTGTTAGTAATTATTCATTGTTTATTATCGGCTTCATCCACAAAAGTGTAAGCCTTTCCTACTTTTCCACCACGTCCTGTTCTTCCTATTCTATGAACGTAGCTATCAAAGTTTAATGGCAGCTGATAGTTAATCACGTGCGTTACGTCCGTAACATCGATTCCTCTGGCCGCTACATCAGTAGCCACCAAAATCTTCACCTGCCCATTTTTGAATCTGTTTAAGGCATTCTGTCTATAATTTTGAGACTTATTACCATGTATCTGGTCAGATTTCACACCAGATTGATTAAGCTTTTTGGCTATTTTATCTGCCATCCTTTTAGTCTCGGCAAATACTATTACCTTCTGAAAATCCTCTCCAGAAACCAAGTCAAGTAGCATCTGAAATTTATCCTCTCCTTCGGCTACTCTAATGATATCCTGATCAATATTTTCGTTCGTAGTTTTTCCGCTACTCACCTTCACCTCTACAGGATTATTGAGCAATGTATCAATCAGAGCCTTCTGAGTATCATCCACAGTGGCAGAGAAAAGCATGGTATGATTTCTTCTGCTCATCAGCTTCACCATTCTCTTGATGTCATTCACAAAGCCCATGTCAAGCATGCGATCAAATTCATCTAGCACTAGCGTGTTGATGTCATCCATTCTAAGAGCATCTCTACCCACTAAATCCATCAATCTACCCGGGGTACCAATGATGATATGATTTCTTTTGCGCAAACGCATCATATCTCTACCCAAATTAGTTCCACCGATAAAACAAGCAGCATATAACCCTAGTCTATGACTAAGTGATTTAAACTCCTCCTCTACCTGCAAAGCAAGCTCTCTGGTAGGCACCACAATAAGGGCCTTAGAAGACTTACGATTGCTTAACATCTGATTGATTATGGGTATCAAAAAAGCACCTGTTTTTCCGGTACCTGTATTGGCCACACCAATAAGATCAGTCCCTTCAAGTAATGCCTCTAATGTTTCGTCTTGTATTTTGGTTGGAAACCTAAAGCCTTTATCGAAAATATTTGCCTTAAGGTTCACATCTAAAGGCATATCATCAAAAGTTCGGGTAGGCACATACTCCTCTTCCTCTACTTTTACGGCCTTTTTTATAAGTAAGTTAGGGTCCAAAGTAGAAACGGCCTTTTTTCTGGGCTGTCTTCTGCCCGAACCACCTCTATTGGACTTGTTAAAAGAAGGGTTACTACCACTTCTTTTCTTTTTTGTTTTTATGTTATTCATATAATGTTTTTGTCAATAGTCAACCTTAGGATTGGAATTCAAGGTTGACATGTTACCTTAAGGGAGTATTTTGAGTAGCTTTAATAGGAATCATTTCTACCTTCCCCAGGCGTCTGAGCATTCTTACGTGCTCCCAGACAGCTTCAACAAAGGTCTTTTGGGTATTATAGGGTATCCCATACTCTTTAGCTGTTTCTGCCACTATTTTAGATATATTTTTATAATGTACGTGGCTGATATTAGGCAGCAAATGATGCTCTATCTGATAGTTTAACCCACCTATCAACCATGAAAAAAATCTGCTCTTTGGAGAAAAATTGCTGGTGGTAGCCATTTGATGAACAAACCAGTCACTTCCTATTATACCATTTTCATCAGGCAACGGAAAATCAACCCCAGGCATTACATGTGCTGTCTGGAAAACAGTAGTAATTAATACTCCAGTAATAAAATGCATGATCAAAAAACCTAAAATGATCAACCACGGTGCCAATGGCAGCATAATCATAGGTATTACCAACACATAAGAATAATAAAGTATTTTCCAGGCTATGACCTTCAGCACCATGGTTCTATATTCTTTTTTAGAACCAAAAAATCCCATTTTCCTGTATCTTGACATTCTTAAAAAGTCTTTCACCGTTACCCAAGATAAGGTGGATAAGCCATAAAAAAACCAAATGTATAAATGCTGAAATCTATGAATTTTATATCTTTTAGCGTGCGGAGAAAACCTTAGAAAAAAAGGTGCATTGATATCATCATCCGCATCTTCAATGTTTGTGTAAGTGTGGTGCAGCACGTTATGCTGAATTTTCCATATATCAGCGTTAGCACCAATAAGGTTCATGGTATAGCCCATGTATTTGTTCACCTTTCTATTTTTAGAATATGAACCATGTAAGGCATCATGCATTATGCCCATCCCAATGCCAGACATACCCAAAGCAGCCAGACTGTACATAGCCAATAATACTAAAGGTGAGCTTATAACTCCCAAATTGATAATCAATAAAGGAATAAAAAACAGACTAAGCATGAAAATGCTTTTCAAAACCATTCGGTGATTACCGTACTGACTTACTCCATTACTTTTGAAATAATCTTGAACCCTGGAACGTAAAGTTTGTGCGAAGCCTGGGCCGGAGGTATTAGAGAATTTGGGCTTTTTGATAATTGTGATATTGATTATTTAGCTTTTGCAAGCTGGTTATTATGAGGTGGGGTGCTACAAGAACTATCTTTTCGAAAGTACTTAATGACATCTGCCACTAAAATTTAGCATGAGAACATGCCCTTTGTTAATTAAGTTCTGGTATTAGATAATATTGTTATTCTTTTTAAAATGGTAATAATAATAGAGGAGGTGCAATGATCATTATTAAAACCTGTGGGAATTGAACAATTGATTATTACTCTTCAACTATGCCACGAAGTTAGATCTAATTAAATTCTTATCCTAATTTGATGCACAAATGATGACTGCACCTCCCCTAACCTTCTGAAGGTTAATCTTCCGGTGGTGAGTCAACAATATTTCCATAATCGTCTACATAGGCAATCATTTCTGAAAGTTCGGCTCCTTTAAGGTTATTCTCTTGCCTCTCTTTCTTCTTTTCCATTTTTGCCTTTTTTTTTCATTTCTTTCTTTTTCTCTTTCTGCTTCTTGATAAAACTATTCTGTGATCTTCCCATAGATGAAGTTTAATTTTAATAAATGAACCATCGGATCTTCCGACGATCTGGAATGAATAAAATCCAATACTTGAAATGCCCGGAAATGCAATAGAATGGGCTAAGTATGTTGAATGGGTGATAAGACTTTCCAACCACTAAGCTAGCGGTTTAATTGTGGAAGAGCAATTTTATTAACATTAGATCAGCTAAATATTTACCATATCTGGCTAATTTGGAAAATAGGGCCACTTTCTGAAAGTAGCCCTAAAGATCATTTTAGTTACTTTTTACAATTTTATAACTCTTCTTACCAGACATTTTAATGATTTCTAGAATATGCTGACCAGGTTTTAGGTCTACTCCAATCTCAATTTGCCCTTTTACTCCGCCTACCTCATATCTACTTATAAATCGCCCACTAATGTCTCTCACCACCAGGTAAAGGGTTTGATCAGGCTCATTTAACTGCACCTTTAACTGATGATGAAATGGATTTGGGTACATCATTGAAACAGCCGCTTGATCCCCATTTTCCCCTTGCCTTCCTGAATTTGAAGGAGCAGCAGCCTCAAAGTGTGACCACCCAAACGAACCACTATACTGTATAGTCCAACCACCATCAACTGCCGGTGGCATGCTATTCGACCAGGTGTTGGTATAATCTACTCCATTGATAAGGAGCTCATCTAAAGCCCAACTATTGATGTAAGAAATAGGTCCGGTAGTAAACCAACAGTAATCCCCCGCACCGTCATGAGCAAAAGGAGTACTTATAGATATGGGAGAACTACACCCTGAGCCGCCTCCATTATCATTTTCACTGAAGTTTGCCGTGATTGACATATCACCATCGATAGTGAGCATAGTTGGATTAGAACTACCCGAAAGCGCCCCTGACCAGGCATCAAATGACCACCCATTAGCAGCTTGTGCCGAGACAGTAATAGACGTACCAGCTTCATATACACCACCTGAAGGACTTAAGCTTACAACACCTTGACCTACAGTATTTACGCTAACTGTATATGTCATGTCAGGATTTCCTCCACCTCCACCATCAACACCTTCTAGTAAAGCATCTAATGCTCCTTGATCCACAATGGCGGCAGAATTTCTATCAAATAGAGCGAACCCCATATCTCCACTATAGCCATTATCCCAGTAAATAGGCACTATTCCATTTCTTGATGAGGCATCCGTCATATACTCGAGATAATACTCTCTGGCTGCCAGATGGTCTGAGAGTGCTGTACCACTTAACGCAGTCCGTTTTGCCACCCCAAACTCTCCAATGATCACGGGCACATTATTTACTACCCACTCCTGCTCCACTCTATCAAAAAGATCTTCAGTATAATCTTCCTGTCCCCAGCTACAGACGTCTCCGCCTACCCAAGGCTGCCCCCACACTGTGCAGGCTGCATTGTTATCAGGATTCAAAGTAAAATCATATGGGTCATAGTGATGCACCTCTACCATCAGCCGGTTAGAGGTCGGGTCTTGCGGCAATGTAAAATAATCCAGACCAAACCAAATGTTAGTATTATAGGTCTGTACAATCAGGGTACGAGTACTGTTATTTCCCCCAGTAGCACGGACAGCGTTAACAAATGTCTGATTATAAGATTCTTGCACCTCGATATTCTCTGAAGTAGGTGTGCTGTAGTTTGCTCGCACTTCGTTAGTACCAGCAAAAAGCAAGTGCTCATCATAGCTTTTAAAGTAATCAGCTATTTGCGTCCAGTATGCCTCCTGCTTTTCATTGACAGCATCCTGATAACTGTAAAGGGGGTGCTCTTCTAACCAGCCACCATCCCAATGGCTGTTAATGATAACATACATATCATTACTGATACCATAATCCACTACCTCTTTTACCCTGGCTAGCCAGCTTGCATCGATCTGAAACGTAGATTGATCAGCATAGCTGTCCCAGGCACAGGGAAGCCGAAGTACGTTGAATCCAGCGGATTTCACCTGATTAATCAGTTGCTGTGTGGCCGGCGGATTACCCCAGCCCGTTTCCGACCCAGGCACCTCCAGGGAATTTCCGAGGTTCCAGCCGATAGTCATTTCACCAGCCACCTGGTTGGCGGTGGGCAGCTGAGCCATAGTAGCACAACAAAAAGATAAGATAAAAGCGACAGCGAGTGTCATACCTCTCCACGTTTGAGAGGCCCAATTAAGCGTTTTCATGATTTTTTGGGTTTAGTTAATTAAAAGTATTAAGCCTCAGTTTTAATCATGTAGGGTGAGCTTTATACAATTAATTGCAAAACCTATGCTTAGATACATAATCCATTATGCATAAAAAATCATATCCTAAACAGTATGGTACACAGGTATAGAATTGGGATCTTTGAACCCGTTAATGCAAAAAGCCTTTCCTAATTGAAGGAAAGGCTTTTCTATTTTTCTTTTGGATACTTACTCAAGAGCAAGCTTCTGAAATTTATTGGATTTTACTTCGTAACTCATCGTTAATTCTGTTTGCTGCTGTGGAGACAGTTCCAATTTCCAGGTTAATTCGCCAGTGATTTCATCTAACTTAGCATTTGAGACATTAACAGGCTCCACCTGTATATCATTATTTACTGATACAGGTATTTGATCCGTAAGTGTCAGATTTATTGTTTGTGATTTCTTATTTCTTACCGTGATTTTAAATTCCCGTGTATCAACCTTATTACTTCCAATAATTTTCCTCTTAGCAAAAGTCTTCACCTTTTCTCTAACTATGACTATACTTTTATCCCTACCTAAAGAAATGTCTAAAGTATCGCCTAATGATTTTGCATTGAGCACTGATCTACCCACATAGGTATCCTCCAAATACAGATTAGCTTCACCTTCGAGCAGATTATATTGATCCCAATCAATAATTCTGGCTACCAGAAAAGCATCCTTATCCAGTTTGGGAGCAGCATAATATTCGAATAATGTTTCTATATAAAAGGAGGTAAGGTCAACTGTAAGCTTATCACTATTTGACTTTATCGAGTAAGGTTCATCCACCTTAAACTCTACTGTGGTTTGATTTTCAACTACGGAGGTTCCAATATATTCAGACTTATTTATTTTAGCAGCTGAACCATATCCTCGAACTTTAAGTCCTGCAACCCTCCCCTCTAATCCTGTCCCATTAAATCCTGTCACTACCACCTCCGAAAGATCGGCATCATCTTCCGAGAGACTAATATTTAGCTTTGAAGAGTTAACAGGCACCTCTTTACTACTAAAACCTATGAATGAAACTATCAGTATAGAATTAGAACCAGGGAGAGCCAATGAATAATGTCCATTGATATCAGTTACTGTACCTATGGTGCTTCCTTTCACAATTACATTTACCCCTGGTAGTGGCTGACCTGACTCATCCATTACAAGTCCCTCAACTTCACGAATCACTTCATCTGAATCGTAAGCCCTGGCCCCATATAAAGCTGCATTAAAAGAAGTATAGCGCTGATAGTTTAAAAACCACGGGTTAAGGCGCGGTGCAGTTCCACTTTGGTTAGGGTCTCCATTAGAAAGCTTCAATTTTACATCCTTCCAATCCACACCAGTATTCTGATAAATATCAGCTTTATAGTTCAGCTCCAAAGGCTTTTCAACACTATTAACTCTAATGTCATATTTTGGGTACCAACCGGCATTTTTTACCATATAAGTCACTTTAAAATCACCCATAGTTTTAGAATCTGCCTCCGTCTTTATTATAATTTCTCCCGTTGGCATTACTTTCATAGCAGTTTCTGAGTCTATTTCTTTCTCTAAATTCTCCTTCTCACCTGTCAGTTGCCTGATTTTGAGTTTAATATCAAGTTCTTCCTTCTTGATGGCAGTAAGCTCTCTATCATAAAAATCCATGGCTTGCTTCAAGTCCGTAAGCGTAGCAGATGAGTGTCCTCCTCCCAGATCTTTATTCTCATTAAGCACACTTTGCTTTTCTGCCAACACCTCTAACCGAGCCAGTTGATTAGATATTTCCCGGTCGAGATCGCTTATTCTATTGGTTATATCCTCTACCTGCTCATCTTTTGATAGCTTTTGTTGATAATTAAAACTGTGATTGACCGATAGAATAGTGAAGGAACCGGTTGCTTTCACCTGAACGCTTTTTTCATCAATGTAAGGGGAAAGTGCCTTAATTTTAATAACCGATTTCCCTTGAGGAATTTCAAGTTTACCGGCTCGTGTTATCAGAGCATTTTGGAGAAAAACCGTAGCATCTGTTATGGTTGTTTTAAGTTCATGCTGAGGAAGCTCTTGGGATTCAACCTGGTGAGCAATAAAGAATAAAAGTATAGCTAAATATCTCATAAATAATCGTTTTATTATGAGATGCTAAAGAGCTGTTTATTCCATAATCAATGAAAGATTTTTTATGATAGGATTTGAATTATAAATTAGTAGCTTGTTTGTGAAGACACAAACAGGGGCATTTGCTAGGATAAACAAGTTCATTATTAAAGACCTGTCTAAAAACACCTTTCCATTTTCAAACCTAACTCCCAAATTACTACAGAGCTGATTACCATCATACTCACATAGCTATTCATAGCACTCCAATCAGAGACCCATTTGATACAGCCACCGTCTATATAATGAAAATATTGGCTTTGAAGAATGAATAAAAAAACAGAAACTGATATAGCTGGAACCAGAATCATGAGTCTTCTTTCACTAGTCCCTTGAATCTTTTTATAAACAAAAAGATTGAAAATTAAAGTGAATATTAACTGAAGTTCCCTAATCTCACCTCTAAATATGAGTATCGGTAAAAAGGATAAAACAGCGTAATTTAGATATACTCTAATTCTACCTTCCATTACTCAACAGGTTCCAATTCTTCTTTTTTCTTTCTAGGCTGATATTTAGCAGCCATGTCTGCAATGGCTTTGATATGATCTGGTGTAGTACCACAGCACCCACCTATAATGTTGATTAACCCTTCTTTCATGAATTCTTCGATCTGACCTGCCATATCTTCAGGGGTTTGATCATATTCACCAAACTCATTAGGCAAGCCGGCGTTAGGGTGAGCGCTCACGAAGAAATCAGACTCTTTGCTGAGCACCTGTAAATATTGTCTTAAATCTTTTGCTCCTAATGCACAGTTTAGTCCCACACTTAAAAGTGGCATATGCTCTAAAGAAATAAGGAAAGCCTGAGTAGTTTGTCCGGAAAGTGTTCTTCCACTGGCATCGGTGATTGTACCTGAAACCATTACAGGAACGGATTTACCTAATTCATCGAATAATTCCGCTAATCCGAAAAGGGCGGCTTTAGCGTTAAGTGTATCGAATACTGTTTCTACTAGTAGTAAATCTACGTTGCCATCTAAAAGTGCCTTAGCTTGAAATTTATAAGCAGAAGACAACTCTTTAAAAGTGATAGCTCTATAACCAGGATTATTTACATCTGGTGAAATAGAGGCAGTTCTATTGGTTGGTCCTATTGATCCTGCCACAAACCTGGGTTTATCAGGTTCATTAGCTGTAAATTCATCGGCTACCTCTCTAGCTATTTTAGCCGACTGGTAGTTAATCTGATATACAGCCTCCTCTCCCAAATGATAATCTGCCTGAGCAATGGTAGTGCCACTGAAGGTATTAGTTTCAGCTATGTCTGCTCCTGCAGCAAAGTATTGTCTATGGATATCTTTAATGATGTCAGGTCTGGTTATGGACAGAAGATCATTATTTCCTTTAAGGTCAAAATCATGGCCTTTGAAGTAATCACCTTTAAAATCCTCTTCAGTAAGTGTATGACGCTGGATCATAGTACCCATGGCACCGTCCAAAATCAATATCTTTTTACCTAATAATGTTGTTATATCCATGACACAAACTTTTACTTTTAATTAACTTAGAAGCAGAATTTAGGTTTCAAAGTTATACTTTAAATTCTATAATGTTTTCATTAAACCCAAATACTGTTGAAACTAGCTGCTATTGACATCGGCTCTAACGCCATTAGACTACAATTAACCAACACCATAAGCTCTAAGGGACAGCTGCACTTCAAGAAAATGGAGTATGTTCGTTTTCCGCTCAGGCTTGGCCAGGATGTATTTAGTACCGGCGCCATAAGCTCTGCCAAGAAAGCTAAGTTTAAGAAGCTGATGAAAGCATTTAAACTTCTTATAGACCTATATGAGGTGGATGATTACATGGCCTGTGCTACTAGTGCCATGAGAGAAGCCACCAACGGTACTGACATAGCTAAAGAGGTTTTGGAAGAAATGGACCTTAAGATCAAAATTATAGATGGCACTAAAGAGGCATTACTGATTAACAATGCCATTAGCTCATTTTTAGATAAGAAGAAAAATTATCTACACATAGATGTTGGGGGTGGAAGCACGGAGCTAAACTTACTGAAAGGCGGAAATAAAATAGCGTCTCGTTCATTTAAAATTGGGTCCGTAAGACGTCTTGAGCACCATGATTCGCCAGTGATCTGGAAAAACATGAGCAAATGGGTAAAGGAAAAAGTAGCTGAGAATAATGCTCCAATCACTGCGGTAGGTACAGGTGGAAACATCAATAAAATCTTTGATCTGGCCCAGAAAGCTCCCGGCGATAAGATGTCATTAGCCAAAGTAAAGGAAGTACAGAAGTACATCCGTAACATGACTATGGAGGAAAGGATTAACGACCTGCAGCTGAACCCAGACCGCGCAGATGTAATTATACCTGCTTCAGAAATCTACGTTTCTGTAATGGAATGGGCCAAAGCTAGCAATATCATAGTTCCTGATGTAGGTCTGAAAGATGGCATTATGCAGCATCTTTATGAAAGGAATACCTCCAAAGAGAAGATCAAATTCATTTGATCATTCCTCTTTGGCCAAATCTTCCTCTATTACTACATCTTCGAATAATTCACCTTCCTCTACAGTAATTTCTTTATCAAAGGTAAGATCAAGATCCTGTAGGTTCTCCTTGTGAACGTGGTAGAACTCCTTATGAATGTTAAATTCTGGATCGTCACCAGATGCTTTACGCACGTATGAACCATCTTCCTTCATGAGGTAGCTGTTCACATTATCCTTCAAGTTATACTGTAAAATATTGATAACCTGACGCTTAAGAAGACTATCCGTAATTTCAAAAAGTGATTCTAATCTACGTTCAAAACTACGAACCATCATATCAGCACTACCTACATACAGCTTGGACTCACCACCATTATGGAAGTAATAGATTCTGGAGTGCTCCAGATAATGGCCTACGATACTGATAACCTGAATATTCTCACTTAAACCAGCTCTTCCTGGTCTTAGGCAGCACATTCCGCGCACAATAAGCTTAATGGGCACACCCGCCTGAGATGCCAGATACAGTTCATCTATAGCATCATTATCCTGTAGAGAGTTGATTTTAATTACAATACCCGAAGGCAAACCTTTCTTCGCATTTTCAGCCTCGGCTCTAATCATTCTCAAGAGCTGCGGTTTCATTTCCCTTGGTGCTGTGATCAGGTTTTTATACTTCTCAGGCATACTATGGCCTGTAATTACATTGAAGAACTCTGATACGTCATGGGTAAACACATCGTTTGTGGTTAGCAAACCTAAGTCAGTATACAGCTTAGAGGTGCTCTCATTATAATTACCGCTGGAAAGGTGGGCATATCTGGTCACCTTCTCTCCTTCTTTTCTGACTATGAGCAGTAATTTGGTATGAGTTTTATAACTACTAAAACCATAAATAACGAAACACCCAGCCTTTTGCAGCTTTTGAGCCTCTCTTAGGTTATTTTCTTCATCGAAACGCGCCTTCACCTCAAAAAGAACAGAAATGTGCTTTCCATTTTCTGCCGCTTTCAATAGCGCTGCCGTCACTCTACTATCCTTTGCTAACCTGTAGATGGTAATTTTGATAGCCAATACTCCAGGGTCTTCAGCAGCCTGCTCCAGCAAGTCCAGCACCGGCTCCATACTGTTATATGGATGATGCAGAAGAATGTCTCTATCCTTCAGTATCTCAAAAATATTTTCCTCTTTTATTTCAGGATAACTTACCGGTGGCACCATAGGTGGCATCTCGCTATGCTTATCCTTGAAATGGCTATGGCCTACAATCTGCCATAAACCAGTGAAGTCTATAAGTCCCTTCTTTTTGATTCTAAAGATGTTATCATCATCAATATCCCATCTCTCCTTTAACACCTTTAGCATCCAGGTATCAGGCCTTCCGAATACTTCTAAACGCACCACACGCCCCGTTCTTCTGGTCTTTAGTTTTTGCTTCAACTCTTCCAGAAAGTTCGCTTCAATATCATCACTCTCTTCCAGGGTGAAATCACCATTTCTGGTTATCCTAAAGAGGTTGATTGACTGAATCTTTACATTTCTGAACAGATAATCAGCGTGGTTACGAATGATATCTTCTATAGGAACGAAGTAAATCTTATCGTCCTTTTCTATTTCATAAAACCTTGGCAGGTTATATGGCACCTGTATAAAGCTAAGCTTTTTATTATCTACCCCGTCTTCGGCGCTTTTGGTTACTACACCAAGCACGAACCTTAATGCACCTAGAATAGGAAAAGTATGATAGCTATCATACACCATTGGTGTAAGCATAGGATAAATAGTACTTTCAAAGTATTTTACTACCCTTTCTTTCTCATCATGAGAAAGATGCTTGTACATAACAATCGAAAATCCCTGCTCTTCAAACTTGGGCAAAAGCTCATTTAGATAGAGCTGCTGCTGTTGTTCAGCAAACTCTTTAGACTTAGCCAGCAAAACCTTTCTAAAAGGCAATTCACGAAGTCCAGAGTAGTCTATTCTTTGCTTATGGTAATCCAGGTAGTTATACAAACTTCCTACCCTGATGGTGAAAAACTCATCCAGGTTAGAAGCAGTAATGGCCAAAAACTTAAGTCGCTCAATAATGCTTTTATCATTATTCTTAGCCTGATCTAAAACCCGATAATTAAAATTTATCCAGCTTAAATCACGGCTGATATAATCACTTTGAACAATCTGCTTTTTTACTTTTTCCGAAATTACCATAGTCTATAAAAAACAAAAGGGCTCCAATCACTTGAACCCCTTTTGATTGGTTATTGTTTCAATTTTTATACGTCAACGCGAGCATATTTTGCATTACGCTCAATGAACTCACGTCTAGGAGCTACCTCATCTCCCATGAGCATTGAGAACAAGTGATCTGCCTCTGCTGCAGACTCGATGGTCACCTGCTTCAAACTTCTGTGCTCAGGATCCATAGTAGTTGTCCATAGCTGCTCAGGGTTCATCTCTCCAAGACCTTTATATCGCTGTACGTTTACTGATTCTTCCTTACCATCTTTAGCCATATCAGCCGTTAACTTCATTCTTTCTTCCTCAGTCCAGCAATAACGCTCATCTTTTCCTCTCTTCAGTAAATATAACGGAGGAAGGGCAATGTATACATATCCTTTCTCTATTAAAACATGCATATAACGGAAGAAAAGCGTAAGGATTAGCGTTCTAATGTGGCTACCATCAATATCGGCATCGGTCATGATTATGATCTTGTGGTATCTTAGTTTTGCTATGTTTAGCGCTTTCTCATCCTCTTCAGTACCGATGGAAACACCAAGCGCCGTGAGGATATTTTTGATCTCTTCGTTTTCGTAAATCTTATGTTCCTGAGCTTTTTCCACATTAAGAATCTTACCTCTTAATGGTAAAATAGCCTGGAAGTTTCTATCACGTCCCTGCTTGGCAGAACCACCCGCAGAGTCACCCTCCACCAGGTAAAGCTCACAAACATTAGGGTCTTTATCAGAACAGTCAGCCAGCTTACCAGGTAGACCTGTACCACTAAGAACGTTCTTACGCTGCACCATTTCACGAGCTTTCCTTGCCGCATGTCTGGCTTGTGCTGCTAACACCACCTTCTGTACAATTTGCCTGGCCTGCTTTGGATTTTCCTCTAAAAAGTTATTGAGCATCTCGCCAACTACAGTATCTACCGCACCACTAACATCAGAGTTTCCTAACTTGGTCTTGGTCTGCCCTTCAAACTGAGGCTCAGCGACTTTAACAGAGATTACTGCTGTAAGACCTTCTCTAAAATCATCACCACTGATTTCGACTTTAACCTTATCTAAAAGACCAGATTTATCTGCATAAGATTTTAAAGTTCTTGTAAGTGCTCTTCTGAAACCAGAAACATGAGTACCTCCTTCAATTGTATTAATGTTATTTACATAAGAAACTACATTTTCACTAAAGGATGTGTTATAACTCATAGCAACCTGTACAGGAGTATCACCTTTTTCGCTATCCATAAAGATAGGTTCCTCTATAAGTGTCTCTCTAGTACTATCAAGGAAGGCTACAAATTCTTGCAGACCACCTTCACTAAAAAACTCATCGCTCTTAGGCCTACCATCATCTTCAATTTCACGAAGATCAATTAGGTTAATTTTTATACCCGCGTTCAAGAAGGATAGCTCTCTTAAACGAGATGCCACAGTTTCATAATTATATACCGATGCTGTGAATATGCTTGAGTCAGGCTTAAAATGAATGGAAGTACCTGTAATGTCTGTTTTTCCTATTTCTTTTACGTCACCCTGAGGAACACCTATCTTATAAGATTGCTCATAAATGGCTCCATTTCTATGTACAGTAGCTTTAAGATCTGTAGAAAGCGCGTTCACACAGGATACACCTACACCGTGAAGACCACCAGAAACCTTATAAGTATCTTTATCGAACTTACCACCAGCGTGAAGTACTGTCATAACTACCTCAAGAGCAGACTTTTTCTCTTTCTCATGGAAGTCAGTAGGAATACCACGACCGTTATCAAGTACAGTTATGCTATTATCTTCGTTGATGGTAACAGAAATTGTATCACAGTATCCTGCCAGTGCCTCATCTATTGAGTTATCTACTACCTCCCAGATCAGGTGATGAAGACCTTTCACTCCCACGTCTCCGATATACATCGCAGGCCTTTTTCTTACGGCCTCGAGCCCTTCCAACACCTGAATATTACCTGCTGAATACTCTTTCTTTTGTTCTTTGTTATCGCTCATCAGTAATTTAATTCCTTTAAAAAATCAGCTTTCAATACAATGAAAACTTTTAATTTCTTTTTTCAAGAAACAACCATCGTTTAAACGACAGTAAGATTCTCCAAAAGTCCCTCAAAACTACAATTTTAAATGATTTTTTTTATCGTTTTCGCTTGTTTAATTAACAACTAATTTTTTAGTTTGAAGATATGAAAAGTGCAATGAAAATATTATTAATTACAATATACTTGTTTTGTAATCTGGTTAGTTGGGCTCAAACACAAACATTGTCACCCTCAGATTCTCTAAGGCTACTCAGAACAAAAAGAATGGAGGAAAAGGCCGTTGTGAGAATCAATGACTACAAGCTTCACCCCAACAAAGATTCTGTGATCTATCTGGATTTAAGTTACTCTCATTTCACCGAAATACCTGAGTTCGTGTATGAGTTTAAAAACTTAAAAAAGCTGGATCTTTCACATAATAACATTAACAGAATAGATAAGAGAATCAATGAATTACAACATTTAGAATCTTTAAACCTCACTGATAACGGACTGAGTGAACACAAGATTGTTTTCAAGAAGAATAATACTATTAAAACCCTATATCTGTCTGAGAATAATCTGGTGAAATTACCTTGGAGAGCCAAAAGATTAGACTCATTGAACGAAATAGTGATAAAACAAAATCAGTTCAAAGACCTTCCTCAAAGAGCGGCAAAGCATCACGCGCTTAAAACTTTAAACGCCAGCGACAACCCATTATCATTAAACGGAAGCTACTATCACAAATTAGATCACATTACTCAGCTTAGGCTTAATAAATGCAATCTCACGGAGCTACCTTCCAGCTTGCTACAATTCAACCATTTAGAACAGTTACAACTGGCTGAAAACAACATTCAAACTATCCCTACTTATATTGATCAATTTGAAAATCTTACAGGCTTGGTGCTGTATAAAAATAACATCATGACCTTACCAAAAGAATTGTATAACCTCACTGAGCTTGAAGAGATTGATCTGTATTACAATAAAATAGAAGTTATAACTAGCGATATTAAAAAACTGCAGAAATTAAAGATATTATATCTTTCTCACAATCAGATTTATAGCCTGCCGGCGGAAATTGGACAGCTAAGAGACCTCAAGAGATTATACCTTCATCATAATAGATTAAGCTCGCTTCCTGTAGAAGTTGCCTCCCTTCAGGCATTAGAAGTTCTCAGAATTAATGACAATTATTTCGCTGAGTTTCCATCTTGTATTCTGACATTACCTCAGCTCAACAGTTTGGATATAGCCAACAATGAAATAACTATTATCCCAAAAGAGCTTGCAGAACTACCTCTAATGAACTTCTATTTTCAAGAAAATCCATTAGACTTCAACTCCAGGAAAAACGAGCATTTAGAGCGGACTATCAACAAGTTCACTGAGATGGGAGCTATTGTTAATCCGCATTCTTTTGAAATGATTACGAGGCCTTAGTCAACCAATACACTAACAATTCTCATAAATCGCTGTTTAAACACTAAACCAACTACAGCTTTTATGAAATATTTAATTTATACAATTCTAATTATCCTAGCCACAATATCCTGCACCTCAACGAAAGAACCGAGCAGCACTGATGAGGATAGCTTGGATAGTGTTGATTTACGACAAGATTCTTTAGCGGGATATGGTGTTAACATAGATACCGCCAAGCTCCCTAGACCCTATGCCACAGAAAGTGCCGATAATGAAGGCAAGGCAATAGGTTGGAGTGAAGGCAATACACCTCAGGCCCCTACTGGCTTTACCGTCACTAAATTTGCAGCAGACCTAGAACATCCTAGATGGATTTATATAGGCCCAAATGATGACATTTTTATTGTTGAATCTGACGACGCAAAGAAAAGTGCCAATAGAATTACTTTGGTAAAAGACACCGATAATGATGGTAACCCGGATTATAAAGAAGCTTTTATAGAAAATCTGAATCAGCCATTTGGTATGCTTATTTTGAATGGATATTTCTATGTGGCTAATGTAGATGCCATTGTCCGTTTTCCTTATGAAGTGGGGCAGGAAAAAATCACAGCTGAACCTGAGAAAATATTAGACCTTCCATCTGGTGGTTATAATCATCACTGGACCAGAAATATTATCCTTGGGCCAGATAGCTCTAAAATTTATATATCTATTGGTTCATCCAGTAATGTAGGCGAGCATGGTATGGAGAAGGAAGAAAGAAGAGCTAATGTACTGACCATCAATCCTGACGGAAGTAATGAAGAGGTTTATGCCTCAGGATTAAGAAATCCCGTAGGTATAGCATTTGAACCCACAACTAACACACTTTGGGCCGCTGTAAACGAAAGAGATGAATTAGGAGACAACTTAGTGCCAGATTATGTAACAAGTGTAAAGCAAGGGGGTTTCTACGGCTGGCCATATGCGTATTTTGGCACAAACAAAGATCCTAGAATGGCGGATAAAGCCCCTGAAATGGTAGCACAAAGCATTATCCCTGACGTAGCCGTAGGTGCTCACACTGCATCTTTAGGACTAGCTTTTTATGATCAAGCATCTTTTCCTGCTAAGTATAAGAACGGCGCCTTTGTAGGACAGCATGGATCTTGGAATAGATCTACTTTAAATGGTTACAGAGTACTTTTCATTCCATTCAAAAATGGAAAACCTTCCGGACCTCCTGAAGACTTTTTGACAGGATTTATTTCAAATCAGGATAAGTATGAAGTTTATGGAAGACCTGTAGGAGTCGCCGTTACAAGAAATGGTAGCCTGTTAGTAGCTGACGATGACGGAGGAACTGTTTGGAAAGTATCTGCTAATTAAAAAGCATTAGAGCGTTGGTAATTAATAATTGCCAACGCTTAACATCACCAAAGTACACCCTAACTGCACTTCAATGCCATTTTCCTGAGCCATCTTTTCCAACTCAGGGTTTTCAGTTCCCGGATTAAAAATAATCCTTTTAGGCTTTAAACTTAGGATGTAATCATACCATTCCGGCTGATTCTGTGGACCTATGTAAAGAGTTACTGTATCTACATCAGTTATTTCGGGCTTTTCACGCAGGTTGAGGATATCCTTACCAAAGACCTCTCCGGTTTTTATACCTACAGGTACAATTTCATGGCCATGAGAGGTTAATCGCTGCGCGGCAATATATGCGTAGCGAGATGAGTTGGTTGTTGCTCCCAGTATTACTGTCTTCTTCATTTGTCGGTTCCTGTTATCTCTTTTCTAAAATAGGTTTTCAGCACTGCTTCCGCACAGCGCTCACCATCCATAGCGGCCGAGACAATACCTCCGGCATAACCGGCTCCCTCTCCACATGGATATAACCTTTTTAGAGAAACATGCTCAAGAGTCTCTTTGTTACGAGGTACTCTCACTGGTGACGATGTCCTACTTTCTATTCCGATAATCTGGGCTTCATTGGTATAATAGCCCTTCATTTTCTTACCAAAGGCTCTAAAACTCTTCTGTAAACTTTTCGATACAAATTCAGGCAACACGGTAGTCATATCCATAGACTCCAAGCCAGGTTGGTAAGATGTATCATTTAGATTTGACGATACTTTTCCTTCCACAAAATCAACCATTCTCTGCGCTGGAGCAGTTTGTCCTCCTCCCGCCATTTCACAAGCTCTTTGCTCCACCTCTTTTTGAAAATACAAGCCAGCCAATTCTCCGTACTGAGCGTAATTTTTCAGATCTTCTAAACCAACGGCTACTACCATACCTGAATTCGCGTATTTAGAATCTCTTCTGGAAGGACTCATACCATTCACCACCAGCTCACCTGGAGCAGTAGCTGCAGGCACTATAAACCCACCAGGGCACATGCAGAATGAAAAAACCCCTCTTTTACCTGTATGACTAGCCACCTGATTAACCAGCGCATAGGAAGAGGCTGGTAAATATGGACCACGATCCGTTTCGCAATGATATTGTATTCTATCTATTAGATCCTGAGGGTGTTCTATCCTCACGCCTAAAGCAAAAGGCTTGGCTTCTATAGCTATTTTTCTATTATGAAGTAACTCAAATATATCCCGAGCCGAATGCCCTGTAGCCAGGATCACTGAATCCGCCTTAATCACCTCTCCATCAGCTAATTGCACACCCTTCAGCTCATCAGATTCAATGATAAAATCTGTCACCTTGCTATCAAAGCGAACCTCGCCACCTGCGGCTATAATGCTCTCTCTTAGCTCTGTAACTATCTTAGGAAGTTTGTTGGTACCAATATGAGGGTGAGCATCATATAGAATTTCTTCACGGGCACCATGAGCAACAAGGATTTCCAGCACTCGCTGCACGTCTCCCCTTTTCTTTGATCGGGTGTATAGCTTGCCATCAGAATAAGTACCTGCCCCACCTTCTCCAAAGCAGTAATTAGACTCTGGATTTACGGTATGATCTTTATTTATTGCCGCAAGGTCTCTTCTTCGGGCTTTTACGTCTTTTCCTCTCTCAAGTACTATGGGCTTGATATTATATTCAATAAGTCTCAGTGCTGCAAAGAGACCAGCAGGACCTGCCCCAACTATAATCACTTGAGGTTGATTACTTACATTAGCATAGTCTCGTCTATAACTTATTAGATCAGGTGTAGGCTCATTTTTTTGAAACACTTCCACCTGCACACGCACCCAAACCTGGTTCTGCCTGGCATCAATGGATCTTTTGGTAATTCTAAAATTAGTATTTCCACCAGTTTTACGAATCACCTGCGCTTCAAAGCGCTCCTCATCAAAAGCGTCCTCAGGACGCAACTTCAGTTCTATTATTCTCACAATAGTAAGGTATTTATCCTTAAAAAATTATCTTCTGATTCTAAACGGAAAGGTATAGCCAAGGTTAAGGCCAAAGTTATACGCAAAAGAGATATCACCTCTATGGAGATCGCTAAAGGCCATCTCATCAGTTCCCTTTTGATCGAAACTTCTATAGCCTGCCCCCAGACTCACAAAAGCATCTGCAGTGAAACCTGTGTCTGAGTTTGATTGCATCAGCCTGTAGCCTAACACACCGGAGTACTCATACTTTTGCTCCTTAGCACTGGCCCTCACAACGCTTTCTGGCTGTGTAGAATGTGGCAGGTTTACGTAATGACTCATATTGGTGAATCGGATTTCATGACCAAAATACCACATACCATATCGCTGAGGATTATAAAATTTTTGTCTTAGGGCCGCGCTATAACCTCTCTTGTAGGTTTCGTTGAGAGGCACATCACCATCATCACCGAAGAACGGATCTCTGATTCCTTCAAATTCAAACTCATAGCCCAATCTTTCTTGCATGTAAAATTCAAGCGCAAGCGGCAGTCTATTTATGAACATCTCCAGTGGATTAGTTCCGACTATAATGCCTTTGAATTCATTTAGACGAGGCTCGAAATGAGACTTTTTGCGGCCTCTGAATCGATATTCTGCCACACCATACTTCTTAGTTTCCTTTACCTTCTCTACCTTCACCTTCTTCACCCCACGCTCATCATACACAGGTCTGTAGTATCCGGTAAGGGTACCATCATTTTTATATAAATCCCACTTGCCTACTTTTTTACCGTTGTGAATAGGGCCTTTAGTTTGAAGCGATCCATCAGCATAATAACCATGGTAGATCCCTCTTCCTTCAACATAGTCACACTCCCCTTCAAGCTCACCGGTTTCATAATAATAACTCCAATGTCCTTCATACTGTCCATCCACTATTCGGCCTTGCAGCTTGGTGTTGCCACTTTTATAAAGCTCTCTATACATTCCTGATCCTTCATCAAACTGACTCTTGCCTTTCAGGGTGCCATCAGGGTAATAAACCAGCCATTCACCATCCTTTTTACCCGCAGCGAAGCTACCTTTAGAGCTCACTGTGCCATCCTCATAGTAGTAATTCCAGTCGCCTGAGGGTTTATCATTTTCAAAAGATCCCACCGCTGAAACCTCACCGTTATGATAAAAATATTTCCAAAGACCTGATTTCTGGTCAGTCTCATATTTACCTTCGGCCTGCAAAGTACCATCCTTATAGTAATACTTCCAGACACCTACATTCTCAGCCCCAGATTTCGGACCTTCAGCCCTCACTTCCCCGGTAGGATAATATTCAGTAAACCTACCTTTTCCGTAGTTATAATTAATCTCTCCTTTTATTCGTCCATCTTCAAAAAAGTAGACCCAGTCCCCCTCTCTCCTGCCTTCATTGAAAGATCCTACCTCTTTTAAATCACCCCCTTCATAAAATATCTTCCATTGTCCTTCACGTTTCTTGGCAATTATGCTTCCTTCCATACTTTTAGATCCACTTTCAAAAAAATATTCCCAAAAGCCATCACTAGAGCCCTGCTGAAGATCACCACGCATCTTTACCTTACCATCTTCATAGTAAAATTCCCAGACGCCAAAAGTTTCATTATTGGTGAAATGACCAGTAGATTCAATATTTCCATTGATATAATATGATTGATACCGCCCCTCCAACGTATTGGTTATGGTATCATTCACATGATATATTTCTTTTATTTGGTGTTTATCATCATCGTGATAGGTATACTGCACATATTGGGCATGAGCTGCAGTGGATGATAACAAGAAGAAAATCAATATTTTACAGTAGCACTTTTTCAAGACAAGTCTCATTTATTACAAAACTAATGAGATTTTTGAAATACTTCCTCCAAGAGCCACCTCTTTCCCCACTCTTCCTTCTCTTTATCTGACCATAGGTCTGGGAAAAACATAATTTTCTGGAATTTGGGAGGCAAATACTTCTGCCAGTTAGTACCTCCGGTAGCTGCAATATCACTAGGAGCTTTATGCAAATGTTTTACAGCTGATTTGTAATGCGCCAACGGCCAGGAAACATTAGCCAGATAGTCAAACTCCCTAAAGGCTTCTTTTAACTCCTTATTATCGGTACCAGAAAAATGGTCTTGATACAGCTGATTCAGGTTTTTGCTTTGATAATTTTTAGCTCTATGAATGAAAAGATGCATATACTTCTCTTCAAACATTTTTAAGGTGAGGGTTTTCTTTCCTGATGAAAGCTCAGTGGCACCCTCCTTCCAATAAATATGCTTAATTAGCTCTTCAATGGGCTCGTTACTATTGAACATTTCGCGGTCGCGCACATCTATCAGGTTGTAAAGGCAAGTAGATGTAATCTCAATTATTCTATACTGTGCTGATTGAAAACCACTGGCAGGTAGTAAAGACATTCTAAATTTCAGAAACTGCTCCTTATCCATTCCTTTGATCATAATGGCAAATGAATCTGACAGTAACCTGAATATTCTATTCACCCTATCCAGCTTTTCTATAGCAAACTCCTCAGTAAGATTTTCAGAAGAAGTCATCTGCTCTAACTCCCATAGCACCAGTTTAAAAAACAATTCGGTATGCTGATGATAAATAATGAAGGTCATCTCATCTTGCAGACCAGTTTTTGGGTTCTGTAAACTTAATAAAGTATCTAAATGAATATAGTCCCAATAAGTAAGATAGTCAGAGTACAATAGCCCATCCAGATAAGAGGATAAATCCTGTCCCATCGCCTCATATTTTTCTTCCAGCTTTCTGATTTGCTCCAGAATTTTAGGATCTATTTCTGACCTGTCCATTTTCGTTCTTAAGATTATTGGCTATTGTTGCGTAAATTTGATACTTAAAAGTGAATAACCCAAATCAATATCTATATGTCAACACAATCTCATGAGACTACTAATGTGAAGAAGGCTGCAAACGATTTCTTTGAATCACCAGACTTCTATAACATAGATGATTTGCTTACAGAGGAGCATAAACTTATAAGAGAATCTATTCGCGATTTTGTAAAGAAAGAAATTACTCCATATATAGAACAGTGGTGCCAGGATGCTCATTTTCCATATGAAATTGTAAAGAAATTTGGAGACATAGGCGCCTTCGGACCAACCGTGCCTGAACAGTACGGCGGTGGTGGCCTAGACTATATATCTTATGGTCTTATCATGCAGGAAATAGAAAGGGGTGATTCAGGTATGCGCTCTACTGCTTCTGTTCAAGGATCATTAGTAATGTACCCGATTTATAAGTTCGGTTCGGAAGAGCAGAAGATGAAGTATCTACCCAAGTTAGCCTCTGGCGAATGGCTGGGCTGCTTCGGTCTTACAGAGCCTGACCATGGATCTAACCCCAGCGGCATGCTTACAAACTTCAAAGACATGGGAGATCATTATCTACTCAATGGTGCGAAGATGTGGATTTCTAATTCACCAAAAGCGGATATAGCTGTGGTTTGGGCCAAAAATGAAGAAGGACGAATTCACGGACTGATCGTAGAAAGAGGAATGGAAGGCTTCAGCACCCCAGAAACCCACGGAAAGTGGAGTTTAAGAGCCAGCTGTACAGGTGAGCTAGTGTTTGATAATGTAAAAGTACCTAAAGAGAATCTACTCCCGGGTAAAAGCGGCTTAGGAGCACCATTAATGTGCTTAGATTCTGCCCGTTATGGAATAGCCTGGGGAGCTATCGGCGCGGCTATGGATTGCTATGACTCTGCCAGAAGATATGCAGCGGAACGAATTCAGTTTAACAAGCCTATAGCCTCTTTCCAGCTTACTCAGAAAAAGCTATCTGAAATGCTTACCGAAATCACTAAAGCTCAACTACTTAACTGGAAGCTAGGTAAAATGATGGATGAAGGAAAAGCCACCACAGCACAAATCTCCATGGCCAAGAGGAACTCAGTACACACTGCGCTGACCATAGCTAGAGAGGCTCGTCAAATACATGGTGGAATGGGAATAACCGGGGAGTATCCTTTGATGAGGCATATGATGAACCTGGAGTCTGTTATAACCTATGAAGGTACACATGACATCCACCTACTCATATTAGGTGCAGAAATTACTGGAATTCCGGCTTTTAGCTAAATTTCACATTTTTTAACCATATAAAAGCGACACCGCTCAACATATAATTCTGCTACTTGTTGGTATTCATATAAACATCATGAATATGAAAAACACAGTAGCAGAATATATATTACAGAAACTTAAAGAGGTAGGTGTAAAACGCATTTGGGCGGTAACTGGAGATGCACTAAATGCATTCTCAGATGCTGTACAAAAAGATGAAGATATAGATTGGATATCAGTAAGGCATGAAGAAAATGCCGCTTTTGCCTGCTATGGATCTGCTCAACTCACAGAAGATCTGGCCGTATGTGCCGGCACCGTAGGCCCTGGTGCTTTACACCTGATCAATGGTCTTTATAATGCAAAAAAGGCACGTGTACCCGTTTTAGCCATTACCGGACAAGTCCCCAGCGCCAATATCGGCACAGATTACTTTCAGGAAACGGACCTTAAGAAGATATTTGATGATATCTGTGGCTTTCAGGGCATTATCAGAAACGCTGATCAAACACCACGTCTGGTGACCAAAGCTTTACAAGTAGCCCTGTGGGACAAAACAGTGGTACGATTGGAAATTCCACATGACCTTACCACAGCAACCATAGATGCTACTTATTTTGACCATCCTATTATCCGATCTAAGTCCAAACTTATTTGCCCTGATGAAGATATTGTAAAAGCCGCTGAACTCCTTAGTGGAAAGAAAAAGGTCACCATATTAGCGGGCTGCGGAGCCAGAGACGCGAAAGAAGAAGTTCTCCAACTATCTAACAGTTTAAAGGCCCCCATTGTGCATACGCTGAAGGCCTCCGATGTTTTTGACAGCAACATTCCTAACGTAGTAGGTCTTACCGGGCTAATAGGAAACCACCCAGGCTACAGCGCCGTGCTTAACTGCGAGGTACTTTTAATGATCGGCACTGACTTCCCTTACAGCAACTTCTTACCACATGATAAAGAAATTATTCAAATAGACATCAGGCCAGAAAATTTAGGTAACAGAACATCTATATCTCATGGCATTGTAGGTGATGCTGCCGACACGGTGCACAGAATCAATAGTAAAACAAAGATTAACGACGATACCAGCTTTATGGAAAGCCATCAAAAGTCTCACAAAAAATGGCTGGAAAAAATGGATAAAGAAAGTAGCCTCGAGAATGATAAAACCCCTCTTCTACCCAGCCTTTTCGCTCATGAACTCAACAAACAAGCATCTACTGACGCCGTTTTCTCTATGGACACCGGAGAATCCGTGGTGTGGGGCGTCAGATATATGACTTTTGATAATGATCGCCGAATTATTGGAAGCTTCAACCATGGCTCCATGGCAGTAGGTTTACCATCATGCCTTGGTGCACAGGCTGCTTACCCAGGCAGAGAAGTATGGGGCTTAGTAGGCGATGGCGCCTTCGGCATGTCTATGCATGATCTTGTAACGGCTGTTAGATATAACTATCCCATTAAAATGATAGTGTTTAATAATAGTGAGCTGGGATTCGTAAAGATGGAAATGGAAGAAGCAGGTTTTGCCAGGGCTGACGAAGCACTAAAACTTCAAAATCCAGATTTTGTAGCTTACGCCAAAGCTTGTGGCGCTGATGGCATGAGAGTAGAAAAAGCCGAAGATATTCCTGTGGCGATTGCAAAGGCCAAAAACTCTGACAAACCATTTGTTATTGATGCCATAGTAACCTCAGGTGCGCTTACCTTACCACCAAAAATCACATTAGAAGAGGCTTATGGCTTTACTAAATCCAAAGCTAAAGAAGCCATCTTAGCACTGGAAGGTGATGAAAGTCAATGGAAGAACATTAAAAGTGAGATTAAGGCCTATTTTGCTAAGAAGTAGAATTGTCAGCTTTTGAAGTGCTGCTTATTTCAGCGCTTCAAAAGCATATTTTCCATCTGACCAAAATTCGTCAAGGGCAATAATTCTTGGTTTGAGAAATGAAATAAGCTCAGGCCAGGTGTCTTTATTGAAGATATTCACACCTTCTATTTCTATATAAATCCGGCTAATTTGAAGGCCATTTTCATCATAGAAGCTATTTTCCCAGATCCATTCTTCATTCATAGATGCCTCGAGCATAAGCTTCAACTCTAGAAACTGCTCATAAAACAGCTCCCTGATGTCATCGTCTTTATGCCCTAGTTCTATTCCAATGTATGCCTTTTTCTTATCGGCCTTCATTCTGAAATAGACTTCTTTTATGCCTGTTTTATAGTTCACCCAGTTGATCTTCATACCCTCAGCAGAAAGATGTGGCGCTATATATTGACCAAAAGTAGTCCAGAACTCCTCCTTTAATTTCGATACCTGCTCCTTAGAATACATGCCTCAAAATTGGAGAAAAAACTTTAAAACCTGATTATGAAATTTTTATCTGAAGGCTTATTTGCTTTCGCCTTCAGAATCTATGTAAGCCTTGATAGTAACACGCTGAGCAGAAGCTGTAGGGTCATTACTAAAAATTGTTACTGATTTCTGCTGATTTCCTCTTCTTCCTTTAGAGTCAAAGGTCACTTTAATCTCAGTGCTTTCTCCTGGCTTCAAAGTCTCTTTCTTAACAGAAGCGCCAGTACAGGAGCAGTTAGGCTTGGCCTGTCTTATTTTTAATTCACTCTGGCCAGTATTACTTATGGTGAAAGTAGTTGAAGCTTCCTGATCTACTTTTAGTTTACCGAAATCATAAACAGGAGATTCTATTTTAAGCTTCGGAGCCTTAGCTAATTCTTCCTGAGACATAGGAGGAAAATATTCAAGCACTGTAGCATACACAGAAATAGATTTCTCAGGCTCTAGAGCTTCGTCAGTGTAGAACTTAACATTATCACTACTAAAGCCCAATTCTTTATTCAGCTGAGCAGCATAGATCACTTTTACTACTCCTTTTTCCTTTGGCTTCAATGTTTGAGGTTCAAAAGCCAATTTAATATAATCAGGACCTACAACCTTATCGCTAAATGTAATAGCCTTGTCAGAAGAATTGAATACGTCAAACTCTTTGGTAGTTGGTTCTTCAGAAGTTAAAACCTTTCCCATGTTGAAAGATCTGTACTTCACACTAATACCACCCATCTCAGCTGTGAGCTCATCTTCTAATGATTTAGGAGTAGGAACCACATTTCCTCTAATGTAAAGTCTCACTGGAGTTTCAGAACCTTCCAGGCTTACTGTTAAACTCTTATTAAATGAACCGGGGCGATTTTTAGGATTGTATTGAGCTTGAATATATCCTGTCTCTCCTGGCTTCACCTCTTCTTTAGTCCAGTCTGGTGTAGTACATCCACATGACGCTTTCACAGAAGCAATCTTTAAGGGCTCTATACCTTTATTGATAAAGCTAAACTGGTGAATGATGGGTCCATCTTCTTCTTTTACAGTGCCAAAATCAAATGTTTTTTCACTAAATGTCATTTCCTCAGCCTGCTGTGCAGAAGCCAGATAGAACGATAGCCAACAAATTATAGAAAGTATTAAAGTTCTTGATCTCATAATCAGGTATTGGTTTTTTGTAAAATTAACAAAAATGCTATTGCAATACGAGCAAAACATCATGCTTTAACATGTGAATAACATTTAAACCACCAGCGTAACCATTCATTGTTGACTGATGGGATTTAAATCTAAAACTTTACAATTCGGCATTTTTAAAAGGTTTTGCGTTTATTTGCCAAAAATTAATATTTAATAGTGCCATGTCTAGAATTTTAACTGGTATTCAGAGCAGTGGAAGGCCGCACTTAGGAAACATCCTGGGAGCCATAAAACCGGCCATAGAACTCTCTAAAATAGAAAATAATGAATCGTTGTTCTTTATAGCGGACTTTCATTCGCTTACCACTATTAAAGATGCAGCGCAAAGAATAGAAAATGTAAATGCCACTGCTGCCGCCTGGCTTGCTTTCGGCTTTGATACTGATAAAAATATATTTTACAGACAATCACGCATACCTGAAGTATGTGAACTTACCTGGTATTTAAACTGCAATACGCCCTACCCTATGCTTGCTAATGCCCATTCTTTTAAAGAAAAGGCCAGCAAGTTGGCAGATGTAAATGCAGGGCTTTTCACCTACCCAGTGCTTATGGCTGCAGATATTCTTTTATATGATGCAGAGCAGGTGCCAGTAGGTAAAGACCAAAAACAGCACCTGGAAATGACCAGAGATATTGCCAGCTCTTTTAACAATCAGTATGGCGAAACTTTTGTACTACCAGAAGCTAAGATTGATGAGTCTGTAATGACAATTCCTGGTACGGACGGCCAAAAAATGAGTAAGTCCTATGGAAACACCATAGATATCTTCCTGGCAGACAAGGAATTGAAGAAAAGTGTAATGAATATAGTTACAGACAGCACCCCTTTGGAAGAGCCCAAAGATCCTGATACCTGTAATGTATTCGCCATTTATAAGCTCATAGCCTCTACTGAGCAGACTGAAGCGTTAAGAGCTAAATATTTAGGTGGCAACTATGGCTATGGTCACGCTAAGAAAGAGCTTCTTCAACTGATCATAGAAGCTTTTGAAGAGCCTAGAAGGATATTTAACCATTACATGGAGAACCCTGCCGAGCTGGACGCCAAGCTAAAGCAAGGAGAAGAAAAAGCACGCGCAATAGCACACAAAGTATTGCAAAGAGTGCGAGAAAAATTAGGCTACTAATAAAAGAGAGGCTTTCTCAAAAGTAATTTTAATTCATCTGAATTCTACTTTTGAGAAAGCCTCTCTCTTTATTCATTCATTTATTTTGCAGTCCAAACCACCTCACTATTCTGAGGATCGATTTGAAGAACTATTCTTGTAGGCTTTGGTAGTAAAACTAATTTAGTTTCGTTACCCGCGTAGTCATCAACTTCTACATATACACCTTGCTTAAAATCCACCTCGTAGCTATCATCTTTCTTCTGCACTTCCTGAGGTAAATAAGCGATAGGCAATAGCACATCGCTATCCGGACAAAACTCATCATGCACTTCATGGAATGCATCTTCCAGATAATCACCATATTTCTCAAGGAAGCCATCCTCCATATCATGAAGTTCCTCTTCCAGGTCATCGTACTTTTCGTTATTATAATCTAAGCTACTAAGCGTTATCTTCTTTTCTAATAGCGCAATAAGGTCGTTATCTAACTTACTAATATCCATTGCATATGTTTTAAAAGCTCTGCAAAACTCAATAGTCTAATTTTAACTTCCAAAAATATTATTTGAAATCTGAACTGTAGCAGAAATAATTTTTAAAAAGAGCCACTTCCTGTAAATTTACCTACGAGACCAATGAATAAACGATTTAAACTATGGAACAAGATTTTTTGCCTATTAATGGAACCGATTATATTGAATTCTATGTAGGAAACGCTAAACAGTCTGCCCTATACTACCAAAATGCTTTTGGCTTTAAACTAGTAGCCTATGCAGGTCCCGAAACAGGAGTTAGAGATCGTGCAAGCTATGTTTTACAGCAAGATAAAATCAAATTTGTACTTACTTCTTCTCTACAGGCTGATTCTGTAATATCAGACCATGTGAAAAAACATGGCGATGGGGTGAAGGTTTTAGCCCTATGGGTGGATGATGCCGCCGCTTCATTCAAAGCAACCACCGAAAGAGGTGCTGTAGCTGTAGCTGAACCTAAAACTTACTCCGATGATAATGGAGAAGTGGTGATGGCCTCCATCCAAACTTATGGAGAAACAATTCATACTTTCGTGGAAAGAAAAAATTACAATGGCCCCTTCCTACCTGGCTTTAAGGCTAAAGAAAGTATTATTGACGTAAAACCTATCGGCTTAAAATATGTAGACCACTGCGTAGGTAACGTAGGCTGGGGAGAAATGAATAAGTGGGTTAAGTTCTATGAGGATGTGATGGGCTTTAAATTACTTATCACCTTTGATGACAAGGATATTTCCACAGAGTACAGTGCCCTAATGTCTAAAGTGGTGTCTAACGGCAATGGATACATCAAATTTCCTATTAACGAGCCTGCGGAAGGAAAGAAAAAATCTCAGATAGAAGAATATATTGATTTCTACAATGGTGCTGGTGTTCAACACATCGCTATCGCCACAGATGATATCATTCATACCGTATCAGAACTTAGAAAAAGAGGTGTGGAATTTCTGGTAGTGCCAGAGGTATATTATGAAGATCTTCTTGAGCGTGTGGGAGAAATAGAAGAAGATCTACAGCCTTTGAAAGACTTAAACATACTTGTTGATAGAGATGAAGAAGGTTATTTATTACAGATTTTCACAAAACCTGTACAAGATAGACCTACAGTATTTTATGAAATCATCCAGCGCAAGGGTGCTAAGTCTTTTGGAAAAGGTAACTTCAAAGCACTTTTTGAAGCCATAGAACGAGAGCAAGAGTTGCGCGGCAATTTATAAAACATTTATTTTGACCAGCGGTTTTTAAATAGCGAAACCATTAAGAGTGAGCCTCCAGCATAGGTGGCTCTCACTATCGAAACACAAAACTAACGATTATACATTCATGAGCGAAGTGAAAGAAAAAGCCCAAAAGTGGCTTGACAGCAACATAGACGCAGAGTCTAAGCAGCAAATACAAGCTTTATTAGAAGATGAAAGTGCACTAACAGAAGCCTTTTATCGTGACCTTGAGTTTGGCACAGGAGGTTTAAGAGGAATTATGGGTATGGGTTCTAACAGAATGAACAAATACACCATAGGCATGGCTACTCAAGGCTTAGCTAACTACTTACTTAAAACTTATCCTGGAGAAAAACTTAAAGCAGCTATCGCTCATGACAGTAGAAATAACAGCCGCTTTTTTGCAGAAACTACAGCTGCGGTTTTCTCTGCAAATGGCATAGAAGTGTTTCTTTTTGAGGAGCTTAGACCTACTCCTGAACTTTCGTTTGCCATCAGACACCTTAACTGCCATACGGGAGTAGTGCTTACAGCATCTCACAATCCCAAAGAATATAACGGGTACAAAGCATACTGGAATGATGGTGCACAGATGGTAGCCCCACATGACAAAAATGTAATTACCGAAGTAAATAACATCAGCTCTATCAACGATGTGAAATTTGATGCTAATGAGGATTTAATCCACAGCATTGGCACTGAGATAGATCAGCTTTATCTGGGTGAGATCAAAGAGCTTTCATTATCTCCTGAGATTGTACAAGAACAGAAGAATCTTAAAATAGTGTACTCTCCTATCCATGGTACTGGAGTAACGGTGGTTCCTGAGTGTTTGAAGCAGTTTGGTTTCGAGCACGTTCACGTGGTTCAAGAGCAATCAGAGCCAAATGGAAATTTCCCAACAGTAGTATATCCAAACCCTGAAGAAGCAGAGGCCCTTAAAATAGCACTAGAGAAAGCAAGAGAAATCGATGCAGACCTAGTAATGGCCACAGATCCTGATGCTGACCGTGTTGGAATAGCTGTGAAGAACTTACAGGGAGAATTTCAACTTTTAAATGGAAACCAGACAGGAAGTTTATTAATCTATTACATCCTAAAAAGATGGACTGAGCTGAATAGATACAAAGGTGGCGAGTACATTGTAAAAACAATTGTAACGACTGAGCTTATCAAAAAGATAGCTGAAAGGTTTAGCGTAGATTCTTATGATACACTTACTGGGTTTAAATATATAGCCTCAATCATCAGAGAGAATGAAGGCAAGAGAACTTTCATTGCTGGTGGGGAAGAAAGTTACGGATATCTCATAGGAGAAGCTGTGCGCGATAAAGATGCTGTAGCCAGCTGTGCCATGATCGCTGAGATGTGTGCTTATGCCAAATCAGAAGGCAAATCCGTTTTCGAACTTTTAATAGAAATCTATCAAGAGTGTGGTTTCTATAAAGAAAAGCTTATTTCGCTTACCAAGAAAGGGAAACAAGGTGCAGAAGAGATTCAGCAAATGATGAAGAATTTCAGAGATACCGCACCAGAATCATTTGGAGAATCTAAAGTGGTGAAGGTAATTGATTACCTAAACAGTGTAGAAAATGATCTTGTAGCGGTGAAGAAAACCACCATAGATTACGAAAAATCTAACGTACTTCAGTTCTTCACAGAAGATGGCTCAAAAAATCAGTGCCAGACCTTCTGGAACTGAGCCTAAAATCAAATTCTATATCAGCGTGAACAAGCCATTGGCTAATACTGCAGATTTTGCTAAAGTAGAATCTGAATTGAACGCTCAAATTGAAAGTATAGAAACTGATCTAATGAGTCTGTAATTGCTACAGATTATAGTTTAGATTAACTAATCTGCTTATATTTGCAGCCCAATGAGAAAAGTTGCTTTTTACACACTGGGCTGCAAATTAAATTTTTCAGAGACATCCTCTATTTCCAGGATGTTTGAGGAGAAAGGCTATAAAAAGGTGGAGTTTACAGAAACCCCAGACATTTTTATTATTAATACCTGCTCTGTTACTGAAAATGCTGACAAAAAGTGTAAAAAGATAGTGAGAGAAGCCCGCAAGATCTCTCCTAATGCTTATGTAACCATCATCGGTTGCTATGCACAACTTAAGCCCAAAGAAATTTCAGAGATCCCTGGTGTAGATGCCGTGCTTGGTGCTGCTGAGAAATTCAGACTCATAGAATTGCTTGACGATTTTGTAAGACCTGAGCAGCCAAAAGTATTAGCCTCTGAAATTGAAGAAGCCAACACCTATAACAACGCTTATTCTATCAATGACAGAACCAGGACTTTCTTAAAAGTTCAGGATGGCTGTGATTATGGATGCACATTCTGCACCATACCTCTGGCAAGAGGCAAAAGTAGAAGCGACACCATAGAGAATATCCTTGCATCAGCTCATGATATTGTTAATTCTGGCGTTAAAGAAATTGTACTTACGGGTGTGAACACAGGCGATTTCGGCATCAGAAATGGACAAAGAGAAGACAGATTTTTAGATCTTATCCAGGAACTTGATAAAGTTGAAGGACTGGAACGATTAAGAATATCATCTATTGAGCCCAACCTCTTGCATAATGAGATTATAGAGTTTGTAGCTCAATCAAACACTTTTGTTCCTCATTTTCATATTCCATTACAGTCAGGCTCAGATAAGATTCTGAAAATGATGCGCAGAAGGTATTTGAGCCCTCTTTATCAGGATAGAGTAAGCAAGATAAAGGAGCTAATGCCTCATTGCTGTATTGGTGTGGATGTTATCGTGGGCTTCCCGGGAGAAACTGAAGAAGATTTCCTGGAAACCTATCACTTCATAAATGATCTGGATATTTCATATTTACACGTATTTACCTACTCAGAAAGAGCCAACACCATGGCCGCTGAGATGGGTGAGGTAGTACCTATGAAAGAAAGAAACAGGCGTTCTAAAATGCTTAGGTCGTTATCTGAGAAAAAGAAGAGATTCTTCTATGAGCAAAATATTGGAAGAGTAGATACCGTTCTTTTCGAGGAAGACATTGAAGACGGCATGATGCATGGCTTTACAGACAATTATGTGCGTGTATCAGTAAAATATGATCCTGTTTTGGTGAATGAGACTAAGAAAGTGAAAATTACTTCTATCAATACAAAAGGTTATGCAGAAGTAGAAGAAGTAGAGCAAGAGATTTTAGCTCATTAAGCCTTAAATAATCTTACCGTCTTTTATCTCAAGTTTTCGATCTGCCATACCGGCAAGCTCCTCATTATGAGTTACTATCACGAATGTTTGTGATAGCTCATCTCTCAGTTTAAAGAAGAGATTATGTAGCTCCATAGCATTTTTAGAATCTAGATTACCACTAGGCTCATCTGCAAAAATAATCGCCGGATCGTTGATTAATGCTCTGGCCACAGCCACCCTTTGCTGTTCACCACCAGAGAGCTCAGAGGGCTTATGATCCTTCCTTGCAGATATACCTAAAATTCCAAATAGATGGTCGGCCTTTTTTGCCACTTCTCCTTTGCTTCTGTTACCGATATAACCAGGCAAACAAGCGTTCTCAAAAGCAGTAAACTCAGGCAGAAGATTATGAAACTGGAAGATAAAGCCAATGTTCTTATTTCTAAAAGCGGCCTTCTCTTTACTACTCAGATTATTAACGGTGCTCCCTCCTATCTCCAGCCTTCCAGCATCGGGTTTATCCAAAGTGCCCAAAATGTGAAGCAATGTGCTTTTACCAGCTCCAGAGGCACCTACAATAGACACTACCTCCTTCTTGGGTACATGCAAATCGATATCCTTAAGGACCATTAAATCTCCATATGTCTTCTTAATACCGGTGGCTCTGAGCATGTCTAATCTGTTTAATAAAGGCCCAAACTTAATGAATTTACAGAGATGTTGAGGATTAGAGATATTAAAATATCGATTACTTGAAATATAAAGGCAAATCGCCTACTTTCGTGCAAAAATTTGAGAGCATGAATATCCACGAATATCAAGCGAAAGAAATACTAAAAAATTACGGTGTTAGAGTGCAAAGAGGAATTGTTGTAGACAATCCTGCTAAGGCACAGGAAGCAGCAAAAGAACTTAATGCTGAAACCGGAACCGAATGGTTTGTAGTTAAAGCTCAAATACACGCAGGTGGTAGAGGTAAAGGAAAAGTTAACGAAACTGGTTCTAACGGAGTAGTTTTAGCTAAATCATTTGATGAAGTACCTGAAAAGGTAAAGAATATACTAGGCGGTACACTTGTTACTCACCAAACTGGTGAAGAAGGCAAGAAAGTAAACAAGGTACTTATTGCAGAAGATGTATACTATCCAGGAGAGTCTGATCCTAAAGAATACTACATCAGTATCCTTTTAGACAGAGCTAAGAGCTGTAATGTAATTATGGCCTCTACAGAAGGTGGTATGGACATTGAAGAAGTGGCTGAGAACACTCCTGAAAAGATCGTTAAAGAATGGATCGATCCTTCTGTTGGTCTTCAAGGATTCCAGGCTAGAAAAATCGCCTTTGCTTTAGGTTTAGAAGGTAATGCTTTCAAAGAGATGGTTAAATTCATCTACTCTCTTTACAGAGCTTATGAAGCTACTGATTCCTCTATGTTCGAGATCAACCCGGTGCTTAAAACTTCTGACAACAAAATCTTAGCTGTTGATGCAAAGGTTAACCTGGATGACAATGCTCTTTACAGACATAAAGATATTGCAGAATTAAGAGATATTACTGAAGAAGATCCTGCTGAAGTAGAAGCTGGAAAATCTGGCTTAAGCTACGTTAAATTAGATGGTAACGTAGGTTGTATGGTAAATGGAGCTGGACTTGCTATGGCTACTATGGATATCATCAAATTATCTGGTGGTGAGCCTGCTAACTTCCTTGACGTAGGTGGAGGTGCTAACGCTGAAACTGTAGAAGCTGGATTCAGAATCATACTTAAAGATCCTAACGTAAAAGCTATCCTTATCAA
Organism: Fulvivirga ligni; assembly: GCF_021389935.1. Classification (NCBI taxonomy): domain Bacteria; kingdom Pseudomonadati; phylum Bacteroidota; class Cytophagia; order Cytophagales; family Fulvivirgaceae; genus Fulvivirga; species Fulvivirga ligni. The sequence goes on along the minus strand of NZ_CP089979.1, from coordinate 2,739,681 downwards.
CATTTTTGGTGGTATCGTAAGATGTGACCGTGTTGCTAACGGAGTAGTGGAAGCTTACAAGAAAATTGGAACTATCGATATTCCAATCATCGTAAGACTACAAGGTACTAACGCTGAAGAAGGAGCTAAGATCATTGAAGAATCTGGCTTAAAAGTAGCATCTGCTATTCTTCTGAAGGATGCCGCATCTAAAGTAAAAGAGGTTTTATCTTAAAAAGCATAAAATCAGCGTCCGTAGTTCAACTGGATAGAATACCAGATTTCGGCTCTGGGGGTTGAGGGTTCGAATCCTTCCGGACGCACGGAAAAGCTCTATAAAGGAATTTATAGAGCTTTTTTTATTCCTAAGGTGTGATAATTAACCAGAATTCATTTACATAAATCGCTAAATGCATTTTGTGGACTAACTATTTAAGTTTGATTCGAACAATTTCAACAAATAATGTTAATATTGTGTAGGAACCGGAAAGTTGTTTTTTTAAAGACATTATTTTAAAAAATAAACATTATCATTAAATTCAGGTTCATAAAGTATTATCAATCAATTTTTATGCGAATAGTATTACTGCTTTGTCTTTTTCTAGTTTCTGAAAGCCTCATGGCCCAAAGTTTTTATAGACTTAGAAACTCCAGGGATATTATCGCATCCTTTGGAACGGGTACCACTACCTATTTCGGTGATCTAAAAGATAATGGGGATTACATAGACCCTAAATTGAACCTTAACTTTGGTGTACAATACTTCTTTCATCCATACATTTCTGGTCGTGCTGAACTAAGCTACTTTAGAATTGGTGGAGATGATCAGGATTCTGACTTTCCAGGAAAAAACAGAAGAAACCTATCTTTTAGGTCTGATAATATTGAATTTAACGTGGTAGGGATTATTCATGCCTTCCCACAAGGAAATAGATTCTATCAAAGACCCACCATAAATCCTTATGCTTTTATAGGCATAGGAGGCCTTTATTTCAACCCTAAAGGAGAAATACCTTCAACAGATTGGAATGGAGATCCACTAGCTGATGCTGGCTCTTACACTGCACTACAGCCATTACAAACAGAAGGTGTATCATATAGTCGATTCGCCTTTGTAATTCCATTTGGTGGTGGTGTAAAATATAAGGTTAATCCTTTTGTAAACATTGGCATAGAAGGAGGCTACAGATTGACGTTTACTGATTATTTAGATGACGTGAGTACTGTGTATAAGGATAACAATTCTTTTGATTCTGAATTAGCTCGAGCAATGGCTGATAGAAGAAATGAGCTAGATCCAGCTCTTCCAGCACTAGAAGCGGATCATATAAGAGGTAACCCTAACGATAATGATGGCTATTTCATGCTGAGCTTTAAAGTGGAATACTATCTGCCAGCCCAGTTCTTTAACACTTATAAGATGAAGCGTGGTGGAAGATCTAGAAGACCTAAGAGAAGGTAACTAATTTCTATCAGTATCAATCTCCTTAATTGCATCATACTTAATTACTTGTAACAAGTAATTTCTGACACATTTAAAGCTTCCAAGATATATCTCAACGATAATGTAAATTAGGAATGAACCTAGTTTATGAAAGAGATCTCATTTTCTGATTAAAGGACCTAGTTCAGGTCAACTTTCTGAAAGGACATCATCAAGTATCTCATACTCTGAGCTTTTGCTTTTAAACTCAGGCACAATCGACTTCATCACTCCTACGATATCAAAATTACTCTTAGCCAACTTAGCCAGTTCATGTAGCTTGTCTACACTTTGGCTAATCTCTTGATAGTCGTATTCAAGCACCTTAGCAATCATGATCTTGTGGTGATGCGTAGGTTGTGTATTCTCTTTGCTGGCCAATAGCTCTTCATACAGCTTCTCACCTTGCCTCAAGCCTGTAAATACTATTTCGATGTCTTTATCTAATTCTAAACCAGAGAGTCTGATCATTTTCTTGGCAAGGTCCACAATCTTCATAGATTGCCCCATATCGAAAATAAATATCTCACCCCCATTACCCATAGCCCCAGCTTCTAAAACGAGCTGACAAGCCTCTGTAATGGTCATAAAGTACCTTGTAATATCGGGGTGGGTCACTGTTACCGGACCACCCTCCTTAATTTGCTTTTCAAAGAATGGGATTACAGATCCGTTAGAACCCAGAACGTTACCAAAACGAGTAGTTACAAAGGAGGTCTTTGATGCTTTATTCTCAGCTTTTCTTAATTCATTATTGAGCGCTCTAACATAAATCTCTGCAATTCTTTTAGAACACCCCATCACATTAGTAGGATTCACAGCTTTATCTGTAGAAATCATTACAAACTTCTCAGTTCCATACTCAATCGCCAGGTTCGCGAGGTTTCTAGTCCCAATGACATTGCACAATACCGCCTCAGCCGGGTTGCGCTCCATCATAGGTACATGCTTATAAGCTGCCGCATGAAAAAGTATATCCGGTTGATCTATCTCAAAGATCTCCTTAATGCGTTTCTTATTAGTGATATCAGCCACGCAAAACTTATATCTACTATCTTTTTCGGAAGAAGCTATCTCCCTTTCTACCTCATATAATGCCGACTCAGCTTGATCTATAAGAATCACCAATTCGGGATCATATTGTATCACCTGTCTTACCAATTCACTTCCTATAGAACCCGCCGCACCTGTGATACATACCTTCTTGCCCTTAAGCTGATCCCAAACGAGCTTATTATTCAACTGAATAGATTCCCTACCTAAAAGGTCTTCTATGTTAACTTGCTTGATTTGGTTTACACTGAGTTCTCCCTTCACCCAATCATCAACCTCAGGTATAGTTCTTACCCTTACGTTTTGACTTAAACATGCATCAACGATTGCATTTTTCCTATCCAAAGAAAGGCGTGAGGCCGCAATGATCAGCTCTTTAATGTCTAACTCCTCTATTAAAGAAGCCAGGTCATCCACACCATAGTATATCTCTGTACCATTAATGACCTTACCAACCTTTGTAGCGTCATCTTCAATAAACGCTACGATCCTAAAATTAGGCTCAACGCTATTATCAAGGACCTGTTTTGTGATCATACCTAATTGACCGGCACCGAATATAGCCACCCTAAGCTTATCTCCTTTTTTGGGCCCTCTATAGTATGAGAAAATGTTTTTAATTAATAAACGATACTGAAATAGAAATACAAAGGAGGCTAAGAGTGAAATCAGTATTACCGAATATGGCAATAGATTATAGCCATTGTATAAATTAAAGCCATAGTTCACCAATCCCGTGGCAATATGTGTAATGAGCAATGTTGAAAGCACTCTAACACCATCATGCAAACCGGTGTAGCGAACTATGCCAGCATAACTTTTAGTGGCTAATAGAGCTAATAAACAAGCACTGGTATTAATTAAAATACCCAGACCATAATTAAATTTATAAAGCTCAGAAAGTTCGAAATTAAAGCGCAGGAGATACGCCAGATAGGTTGAAAAACCAACTACGAATAAGTCCAAAACGATAATAATCCATCTTGGAAGTATTCGTAGTTGTATTAAAAATTTAGTTATCACATCTTAGCCTATTTAGACTTCTTCTTATTGTTAAGCACCTTTTTCAAGCCAAAAGCACCGCCAGCTAATAAAAGGATCTCAATTCCTCCGATAGGCACTCTATCTACATCATCAACAGGGGGTTCTGGTTGCGCGTATACTGCCACCGAAATAGCAATTAACGCAGCTGTACATATGGTTTTTTTAAAATCAAAAATCACTATATTGATTATTTTTTTAAAATTCTTTGGGTATATACTTTGTCTTCTACATTGAATTTAATCAAATATACACCATTAAGCCATGAAGCCACATTTAATTTGTAAGATTCATTAACTATAATTTTATCACCATTCAATCTCTGACCAGTTGGACTATATATTTCAACTACCGCTTCTTTTCCAATAATAGCATCATTAAACTTAAATTGTATAGTTTCTGATGAAGGGTTAGGGTATCCTACAAATTGACCATTATCACCAAAATCTATTCCTGTTACCAAATATTCAAAACCCGCGGATGAAGCCTCACACCCATTTTGAGAAACCCTCAATTCATATACACCAGCCTGATCTAGTTGAATAATGGCACCTGAAGCCCCTTCTATTGGTTGATCGTTAAAATACCATTGATTCCCCACAGAATAATTAGATTTCAAATAATCCTCTTCAACAGTAATCGTAGGCTTTAAATCAATAACATTAAAGCTAAAACTCTCACCTTCGGAAGTAGCAGAGCAAGTGGCTGCTTGAGCCTTTATAGTATAGTCATTTGAGTTTTCTGATAATTGGTCTGCTGAAATGACAAAGTTTATTGGAGACTCATTAATACTAGATAACGTATCAGAAATTACCACACCATTTGATATCAAATAGTAACTGGCTGCTGATTGAGGATTTTCTAACTTCACATTAGCAGCCTGCGCCACACAAATATCCGATGAATAATTAATATTAAGCTGTGAGCTTAGGTACTCCTGAACATACTCCAAATAGAATCTACCCTTACCATAGGACTCTTTAATACTTTTATCAACTGAAAAAACATATGAATCTTGGATTGAAACGTCAACCGTGGCATCTAAATAGGTATCGTGTAACAGAATAGTTACTTCACCTTCAAAGGTATTCAAACCATCTACATCAAGTGTGTAGTTTCCATTCTTCACATCTTTAATGTTTAACCCAACTGTTCTGGTACAACCGAATTCAGGGAAGTAATTCATGGCAAGATCAACACTATCACTATTGAAGGATGATAGATCAAAAAGCTCCTTACCATAGGCTGAATTATTCATTTTATAGGCGTCGTACTTACTATCAAAATCATCTTTAGCATCTGTTCTAACAACGAGATAGGTTTTGTCAGTCATATTTCCGTCAGATAAAGAAACTATTAATTGATTGGTTATGGTATTACTTTCTCTATAAAATTCAGCAGTAGATCCTACCTTGGCATTCTCAGAAATAGTTATACTAGGACTGGCTCCATTTGTTTTTACCCAAAATGCCTGACCTGTGGCAATAAGTCCATCTGTAATATCTCCAGATTCACCGTTCCAATAGAACACCTGACCACTGGCATCTTTCAAATAAATTGTATTGTCAATATTTGTTTTATCAATATCTGTACTATTCCAGTTAATTGAAGATGGAAAAGGATTTCCAATTAAATTCCACCCATCTGCTGCTGCATTCCCAGTATTAGTATAAGTAACACTGACATTAAATGGTGTAACACCAGTATTTATAGGGCCAGTGACATCAATTACTGTAGGAGTATCTTCTACCCTATTGAAAGCGATATAGCCTTGACCAGCAAAAATTGGAGCCGTATTGCTTCCGCCAGATGCTGGGTAAGCTATCCAACCTTCTTGATCGTCTGCACTGCTCACAGTTTCGTCATAATAATAAAGAGACGCATTGGTTTCTTTCATATCTGTATAAGCTGGCCATTGCGCTATTGTAGAATGACCTGTAAAATCACCTGTAATCGGAAAATCATCTTGCCAATCCGCTACCGTTGCATCTTGAATTGGAGAAGCAATGTATCTCCAAATACGTCCCTCACCACTCATATATCTTTGAACCACTACATCACCGGTAACACTAGCTGAACTAGCGCCTACTATCAATGTACCTATTCTACCATTCCCTGAAGTACCGTCCGATGAGGAGATAACTGTTAAGTTACCATTTGAAGTAACCTGAGTAGGAGAAGTAAAAGTAAGTGCTCCTAAAAGATCCAGCTGATTGCTTAAAATAACGTTACCGCCACTAGACTTACTTACCCTAATATTATTGAAGTCAGCTCCAGCTGCACTGATAGACTGATTATAATTACCTCCGTTAAGGACCACGCTTCCGCCATTGGAATTAAAGGTTGATCCTGCATCTATCTGTACATTTCTAGAGAAGTTTAACGTACCACTAGGTAAAGTAAGACTTGATCCATTAGTGAGCTGAATATTTCCAAAAGTTGCTGTATTAGTTCCTGAAATTGTAGTAGTACCATCAAAGATTATTAGACCGCTACTACCTGATGATAGAGAACCATTATTCCTAACCCAGTTATTTTTTACAGTGACTGTATTGTTTGAAATTGAAAAAGTACCTGCTTGCAAAGTTACGACACCATTGATTTGCAAATTCTGATCCAGAGAAATGATTCCAGCATTGATCGTTAAATCACCCAATGCGTCTGTCTCAGTAGCCGCAGGAATTTCTGCACCCGTGGTCTGATCACTGCCTGTATAGCTTACATTATATGTTTCACCCGGACTAACTTCTGGATTATTCCCAGAAAAAGTAGCTGCTGAATTTTTAATTAAAGTTGCGCCATCAGCCATAAAAATGTTACCTGAGGCATTATCGAAAGAACCATTGGTCAGACTGAAGGTGGTGGCTATATTTAAGTTTCCACTTAATGCTAATGCACCTGTTGGCCTTTGTACAGTTAAAGTGCTGAGTTCATTATTGCCTGCAGCAAATGTCAAAGTACCAAAAGCACCACTACCTCCTATAGTTAGATTTGAAGAGCTATTTGAAGCTAAAAAACCAGTTCCATCACCAATTACTAATGTACCATTTAAAATCAATGCTTGATCATTAAAATTAAGAGTACCAGCATTTATTGTTAAAGCTCCCTGTAAAGTAACATCCGATGTAAATGTAACACCACCTCCAGCTCTGTTTAAAGTAAAACTATTTAAGGTAGGAGTATCATTGAATGGAAAAGTACCAGTAGAACCAGCACCATTAAGAACAATATTGGATGAAGCACTTACTGTAATATTACCAGAACCAGTTATACCATCATCTAGTGTTAATGTATGAGCACCAACAATAAGGTTACCACTTTGCAATGTAAGAAGTTCTCCTACCGTAACGTTACCTGCTAAGGTAACATTATTGCTATTATCAATAGTAAGGTTAACTCCGGACGATGTAGGGTGCCCAGTACCAATAAATTGCGATGCAGCCCCATTATATGTAATAGTTGCTCCAGAATTATAAGTCCTTGTTCCTGACACTCTTATATTACCTGCAGTTGTATTCGACTGAATAGCTCCAGATGCTGCAGTTGAACCAACTCTTAATTCACTTCCTGCAGAAACGGTAAAGTCACCTGAACCTCGCAAAACGCTTGTACCAAGATCCAAGGATTGACTGTTTACAATTGTATTTGTTGCTCCTGTAAATGAACCTGTAATAGAAACTGTTTGATTCAAGCCATCAAAGTTAAAGGTGGAAGGACTTACTGAAGATGTCAATGTCCCTGCTATCGTTAAATTACCTGCCAAACTAAGGTCTGAAGTCCCACTTCCTGCATTTAAATCAAACTCTCCTGAACTTATGTTTAAATCCCCTGAGATATTTAAATCAAGGTCACCTTCAATGGATAACCAGCTAGGCTGACTAGAGGTTGAGCCAAATAAAAAGTCTCCAGCAACATTCACAGTACTACTTGCACTTGAAAAACCATTAAATGCTAAAACCGAATTGCCTTCAACCACAAAATCATTACCAATATCTAACGTATACGCGGTTCCTTGGGTCAGAACAAAAAAAATGTCATTAGTATTCCTCAGAATAAAGTCATTTCGAATTGTTGTTGAACCGAAGGCACCATCAAAATCTATAAATCCATCAGTGGAATTTTGACTCGGACAATTCCATACAAAATCATAGAAGCTTTGATTCAACCCATCCGGGGCCGCATCGACAGTTGTATATCCTGAAAATTCTAAGACAGATCCATCCGCCCAAGATGCTAAATAAACAGTACCCGGAGTATCTTGATAATTATGCTGATATGTACCATAAACGAATAGGCGAGTGGCATTAGCATTTGCAATAGTAGCTCCATTAGAAATTTGCAATGTACCATAAACCTGCAGTTCTCCAGCCGTACTTCCTCCAAAACCACCCGTTTGTATGTTTAGATCACTACCCGCGCCATTGTCTAAAATCAGAGTCGCTCCCTCGCTTACAGAAAGAATAGAAGCATTATTAGCCGCAATTACTATTTGATCCGCCGAAACTGAACCTGAAGCTATTGCTATCGAGTGATTGGCACGTATAGTTATGGTTCCATCTGAACTAGTAGGTGCAGAGGGAGCGGGGTTGACCCAAACAGCTCCATCAAATCTTTCCCAGACATTAACATTATCCCAGTTACCTGAACTAAATGTTCTAAAATCTCCGGTGGCCTGCCCGAACATATCGGTGACAAGAAATATCGAAAGGGTTAAGAGTAAAAAATACTTCATATATCTTCAGTTTAGTAGCTAAAGCCAATTATTAGTGCAAATATAATTATAATAATATTCATATGAATACATTACATATGAATGTTGTAACCTAAAATAGGTGAGAAACCAATTCAATTACCCTTGTGTGGTCATCCTCTAACATGTTTGTTCCAGAGGGGAGACAAAGCCCTTCATGAAACAACCTTTCGGAAACTCCTGATATATAGGACGGTACACCATTAAACACGGGCTGCATATGCATTGGTTTCCACAATGGTCTGGATTCAATGTTCTCTTTTTCAAGAGCAATCCTTACATGATCTTTATTTATTTTTTTATTATTTTCTTGTATTAAAACTGTAGTGAGCCATCTATTTGAGAATGTATCATTAGGTTCATCTATGAACTTAATACAATCAATCTGCGATAATTGTTTCCTATATCTGTCATAGATATTACGTTTGCCTGCCACTCTATCATCCAGAATTTCCATCTGTCCTCTGCCTATTCCCGCACTAATATTACTGAGCCTATAATTATAGCCAATGGTAGTATGCTCATAATGAGGCGCTTGGTCTCTAGCTTGCGTAGACAGAAACCTGGCTCTTTCTATGGCTTCTTTGTTATTAGAAAGTAACGCTCCACCACCTGATGTAGTAATTATTTTATTTCCGTTAAATGACAAAATTCCAAAGTCTCCGAATGCCCCCATCTTCTTACCCTTATACATTGACCCCAATGCCTCTGCTGCATCTTCAATGACAGCAATTTCAAATTCCCTGGCTATCTGCATGATTTCATCAACCTTGGCTGGCATCCCATACAAGTGTACAAGTATGATAGCCTTAGGCTTTTTACCTTTCTTGATTCTATCTGTTATCGCCTCTTTCAAAAGATCTGGATCCATATTCCAGGTATCAGCTTCTGAATCAACAAATACTGGAGTTGCTCCCTGATATACTATTGGGTTACAGCTACCGGCAAAAGTAAATGAGCTGCAAATCACCTCATCTCCTGCTCCTACCCCAAGAATTATTAAAGCTAAATGAATAGCTGCTGTACCTGAACTTAAAGCTGCGGCATGGTCCACCCCGACATAACTTGTAAGATCTTTTTCAAAACCTGTTAAATGTGGGCCTACCGGGGCAATCCAATTAGTATCAAAAGCTTCCTGTATATATTTGAGCTCAGCTCCTCCCATATGCGGTGAAGACAAATAGATTCTTTCCATAAGATACGATGTACTATAAATTTAAGATTTTGACTGGTTGATCTTTTCCTGATATAAAAATGCCGGAATCAAGAGCAGCATTAGTAAAGGGTTTACAATCAAACGGTGAAGATAAGAAAGTAATGGCCCATTGTATGAAGTATATGACTTAATTATAAGATAAGGAGTTAAAATGAAAATAATGCCTGCTAGCTGTACATAAAATGCGAAGACAACATACTTTCTTTTTTTAAATAAGGCGTATATAACGGCTATCATCAAAAGGTCATTTATCAAAAACCTGAAGATCCTGGCAGCTACAAAGGCATAATAGGAATCTGAAAGGAGGGAATTAAAGAAGGCCTGTATGTTTCGTTGCACAAGATACATGATCATAAGACCTATAATTGCAATAATGAGAACACCCCAATGAATTGACTTATTCTTCAGCATCTTCATTTTTGATTTTATAGAGCTTCGTCACCCAAAAATACCAAAGTGCAAAAACAACCACATAAATAAACGCTGTGAACAGATACTTATGTGTAAAATACATCAGTTTAGGCATTTCTTCAGCTACCCAATATAAGAGCGCTATTCTTAGTAAATTGGTTAGATAGATTATAATAAGTCCCAAAGGAATAAACCATAACGTTCTTTTAATTGGTCGACCATAGGATAATAAAAAAACACAAAATACAATAGCGACATTAATGCCATTGCATCCTTCATACACAGAAAGAACATTTCTATTATCATTGTGAATAAAAACAGAAGGATTATTTGAGTTGTCTACAATTTCAACATGTGATTCAAAAAGACTCAATATGGCTGTAACGTGACGAGTAACAATGCGTGTAACAGGATCAGGTTGAGGGGTGTAGCTGTCTATAATAAGACCATATAGAAGATTAAGTATGAGGTAAAGTGCTATAAACTTCACCAAAAAAAATATGGCGGGTTTAAATTCTGAAATCATATCACAGGGGTCTGGCTGGAATACCAATTACGGTATTATTATCAATTATATCTTTAGTAACTACGGCTCCGGAACCAATTTTAACATTTTCTCCAATATGAAGTCCATTCAGAATGTTAGCCCCAGAACCTACCAGAACCTTAGCTCCTACCACCACGGCACCTGCTATGTTTACTCCTGGCATTACTGAGCAATAATCTCCCAGTTTACAGTCGTGCCCAACAGTTGCGTTCAAATTGATTAGCACATGTTTGCCCACTTCAATATCCACTGTAAGCACAGCTCCAGCACCTATGATTGTTCCCTCTCCAATCACTACAGCTTTACTCAAAATTGTCGCTCTCGGGTGGATCAAAGTTGCATATTGAATATTGTCATTGGCAATCTTTTGAACCAAATTCTCTTTCAAGGCAGTGCTCCCTAGCGCTATGACTAAATATAAAGAACCTTGAAACTCATTCAATGCATCTAAGCCTCCTAATATATTATGTCCCACTACCCCATCATCAAAAAAGCCTATAAATTTCCAGGTTGGTTTTTGCTCATTGATGGCCTCAATGATAGTGAGCACTTCGCGTCCTAAGCCTCCGGCTCCATATATAGCTATCGGCTTCATACTATCGATTATATTTTATGATCTTTCCAGGATTCCCAACCACCACAGCATAATCAGGTATATCCTCTGTCACCACACATCCTGCTCCAATAGTTACCCATTTGCCCACGGTTATATTAGGGATAACAACCGATCCACTTCCGATTAATGTGCCCTCTCCAATTTTTATACCGCCACAAAGAGTTGAGTTAGGAGCTATATGAACAAAATCTTCAAGTATACAGTCGTGATCTATGGAAGAGGAAGTATTAAGGATAACATGACTTCCTATTTGTGTATCGGGATTTACCGTAACATTTGCCATTACCACTGTGCCTTGTCCTACTTTTACGGTTTCAGCAATCACTGAAGTGGGATGCACAGCCTTGCCGTATGAAGACGATATCTGCTCCGTTACTTTCTTTCTAATTTTATTATTTCCAATCGTAATGATGCTATCTCCTGAATTGGCCTCGAAGTCATCCGTATGACCCAATACAGGAATACCCCAAAGTTCTTTCTTATTAGGATCATCATCATAAAACCCCTTAACAGTTTGATTAGTTAGCTTAAGGATGTCTAATATGACCTTTGCATGGCCGCTAGCTCCGAATAGATACATTATTTAGTTCCTTTAAATTTAGGCATGGTAGCAACACCCTCTGCACTAATGCCATCAGCTATAAAAACCTTTTTGACGGTGAGCAATAAAATTTTTATATCCAGTAAAAAAGATTGGTGTTTTACATACCAAACATCAAAGTTAAATTTTTCTTCCCAGCTTATCGCATTTCTACCATTTACCTGGGCCCAACCAGTAATTCCAGGGCGAACATGATGTCTTTTGGCCTGCTCTTCATTATATAATTCTAGATATTCTACCAGCAGTGGTCGGGGCCCTACAAAGGACATATCTCCTTTTATTACGTTGAGCAATTGTGGTATTTCATCTAAGGACGTTTTTCTAACAAAACTGCCGATTTTCGTTAATCTTTTCTCATCAGGTAAGAGTTCTCCATGCTCATCTCGCTCGTCTGTCATGGTTTTGAACTTTATTACTTTGAATATTCTTCCTTTGTATCCTGGCCTGGGCTGCGTAAAGAAGGCGCTGCCCTTATTAGCAACTGCTAATAAAATTGTTACAAACAAAAACACAGGAAGTATAACCAGAAATCCTAGAAATGACACTCCGAAGTCTGCTATGCGCTTTATGAAATTCTTATACATGCAGCAGTTGATTATATTCTTCCTTTATACAATTCCAAACAAACTTTTGATCATAATTACTTCTCACATTGGTGAGGGCTTTCTCAGCCATTTTAGATCTCAGTTGTTTATCCTTTCTAAGTTTGCTCATTGCCTTTCGTAGTGGTTCCACCTGCTTAGTGGGAATGAGTACACCGGATTCACCATCTGCAATAATTTCATTACAGCCGTTAATATTAGAAGCAATCGTAGCTACCTCCATAGCTGCCGCCTGAAGTACCACATTAGGGAATCCCTCTCGATAACTAGGGAATACAAAAACATCAGTGAAAGCTAAAAATGGACGAACATCCGCTTGAAAACCAGTTGATATAATATTAGCATGCTTCTCAATCATGTCAAATGTTTCAGGTGTCAGAGGATCTAACTCTTCATATGGCCCTACGAGCACCATATAGGATGAAGCATCTTCCATTTGAACAAAAGCTTTTACCATTTCATTTATGCCTTTATCGCCTACTACTCTACCTATAAATAAAAACACAAAAGCTTCATCAGGAATATTAAGTTTAGACCTCCATTCAATGCCCTTTTTTGTTATTTCTTCTGACTTATTGAAGATGGATAAGTCGATTCCATTGGTACTGCCTTTACCTAAAACTTTTAGCTTACTCTCTTTTATTGTCAGATTTGACAAAATATACTCCTTTAGCTTATAGGAGTTTGGATAGACTCTGGAAGCACAAGCGTAGGTCATAGACTCAGTAAGTTTTAGAATCTGATGTTTTATCCCTACAGCCTCCATAAGCGGCAACCCCGCTACAGTATGCAGTCTATGTTTTACACCACATATCTTTGCTGCCATCATGCCTAAAAGGCCGGCTTTGGGGGTGTGACTATGGATTATATCGGGTTTTTGTTGACGAATTAGTTTCACCAACATTCGTAAGCACTTCAAATCTTGCCATGGAGTTATTGCTCTGGTAAAAGGGATAACTATATGGCTAACACCCTCTCTTTCTTTTATTTCAGCAACTTCCGCCCCATCTGCACTGGTTGTTATCACCTCAAAGCCATTATTAGTCATGAACTTAAGCTGACCTTTTAATAAAATATTGAGGGAGATAGGTACGGTGGTAATCCTGAGTAGTTTATATGACATTTTATTGATTCAAATCTGAAGCTATCTGTCCCATGCTTTTGCTCTGCATACCATACTCCTTATGCAATGCATTGAAGTGGTTCACGATTTCTATCAAGCCATTGATATTTTCCTGAGTATAATTACCAAAATTATGAGGATGCCACCATAAGTGATAATACTCATTATTTCTGGCTGCTATGGTCATTTCCTTCTTGATCTTTTTGATCTTCAGGTTATTTAAAAACAATTCTTTCGGGTTATAAGGCCTTAAGAGTCTACTGGCCGGCAGCAACCATACACCTTCCTCCTTCTTTATTTGATCCGCAGCAAAAGAAGTTTTACCACCAATGGCAAAGTAGGCATCAGCTCCCCTATTTAAACGCTTCCATTTGGACTCTGACTGTGTGCTATCTATCTGCCACCACCAATCCAGCGGGTTTACCCTTACAATTTCTATTCCTGCCTTTTTACAGGCCTTCAGATACTCTGCATTATATTGATTACGAGGAAAAACCAAAGATTTAGGAGACACTCCATATCTATGAGCAGCATTCTTGGCAGCTGAAAGATCATGATAAAACTGATCTGCCGTTTGTCCCTTTTCATTACAATAATAGTGAGAGAATGAATGGGTGCTCAGTTCTTGTCCGTGGGTATTTTTGACTAACTCTACTAACGAATGTGCAAAATGAAAGGGATCCTCATTTTCATTTTCACCTACCCATTCATTTTGCAAATAGTTATAAGCAGAAATCTGCCCATCAGTATAAGTTGGCTGATTTGATGGTAGTGAATCTACCAACTGAGCTTTATTTTCGTGCATCAGAAATCCTACAGTTGCCCAGGTAACATTCATTCCAGCCTGTTCAAACATAGACAATACAACAGGTATACTTTCTCTAGTTCGACGGAAATATGCTTTATAACCATCATTCAAAGGCCACTTTTCAGAGCCTCCCCAGTGCAATTCAAAATCTAAAGATATGACTAAGCAACCTCCTGTCATTGTTGTAAAATCTCTTGCTGTTTTTTAATCATTTGTTTTCTATGCCATATAGCATATTTCCTCTTGTACTCCTTCATCTGCTTTTCATCCATGAGTTTAATAATTACGAATAAGAAAAGCATCATAACCTGGCTCTTCTGCCTTATAGCGATACCAAGATTACCTGATATCTGAGCCAGTGCTATTGAAACCGTGATAAAACTTAAAAAGGCGGTTTTCACCAGAAAATCACCTCTAATAAGAAAACCAAGGCCACCTCTGGCAAAGAACAATATGGTTATATAAAGCAAAAATACATTTTCGAAAGATACGATGAGGCCTAACATTCCTGGAGCGTCTACAAAAAGAGGTCTAAATAAAAACGTAAAAACCTGTAGCGGTAAGCTGTAGTTAGTAATATCTACTCCAGATGTGGCTTTTTGAAGCTCAGTAGCTCTGTGAGTTAGGTCAAGACCTTGTGTTATTTCTTCGCCTTCTTCTATACCTACCATATTTAATACGTCTTGATAAATAAAGGCAAAGGCGCCAATTGAAACTGCTATCATCAAAATTTTAACTCCCCAACCAATACCCTTGGTACTGAAAGTAAATCCAATAATAGCTGATATCAGAAGTACAAACATAACATGGGGACGGATATGATAGGTTAGAACTGCTCCGATAAATAAATACAAAAATCTACTATTCAGCTTACTCATACCATAAAATATAAGGGCGATTCCTAAAAAAATAAATGATCCTTTACCGAAAGATCCTGACCAAAAATGTAGGTTTGGCAATAAAAAAATCAATACAATTAAATCATATCCGAACAATTCATTTCGAAAACCAATTTGCTCCTTAAAAAATTTATAAAAAATAATAAATCCAATCCATCCAAAGAAAGCAAATAAGGCCATCATTGCTTCATAGGAAAAACCTAAATAATGAATAAAGGGATATCCTGTCCATTCTATAAATGTGGTACTAGTTCCATAGAAATCGGACCAATTAGGCCCTCTATAATATTCAGTAACTTTAAAATAATAGTTATTTGAATCTGAAGGGTTAAAAACAGCATAGAGATAATAAACAAAGGAAAGCAGCAGATGGTAGAAAAATAATCGATTAAGTACTAATCTATCTCTTGCATTAGCTTTAGTAGCAGGTATGATTTTGTCAATAATCCATTGAGACAAAAAATAAGAAATAAAAACTATGAAAAGACCGTATAGCAATTTTGTATGATTTATTTAAAATACCTCGAGATCTCCTAATGAAGGGTACCAATTTCTAAAATTAGTAAATTCTTCTACATCTGCATTTACGGAGCGGACCGTCACTTCCGGTCCATTGTTCAGCTTTTTACTTATTAAAGAAGGAAGTGAATGAGATGAAAACCCATCTATGGAAATATAATCAAATTCAAAATTATTATAAATTTGCTTTATATGGCCTTTAATCCTCGCTTCTTCTCCAAAGGCATCTGAAATTCTCAGTTCTTTACCCAAGCTGCTCTTTTTGATTCTGAATATCACTATTGCACTACTATCGCCAACTCCTCCGTATTGAATTATTGGAATATCTGAATATCGCCACTTTAAATATTCCAGGGAATAATCTGTCTTCCAACAGCTCGGTAACTTAAATCCGGCCGAATACCGTTTTATAGACTTCAATATATCAAATTCCGAATTCTCTACGGGAACAAACTCTGTATTACTATTACTTTTTAATTTATTTACTACCATAGAGAGGGGACGTTTGAATCCAATTTTAACGGGCATTTTCCCGGCCTCTTCCCATCCCATTTTTAAATATCCTGGCTTACTTTTCTCATTAGGTGTATTAAAAACCAAATCAACTCCCTGATCCTTGCATACATCCAATAACCCTAAAGTCAATTTTTTAAAAATTCCTTTGCCTTGATGATCCGGATGAGTAGCGGTATCAACCGCTCTAATAGCTTTGTAAACCTTATTCTCTTTCCTCCATTGCCAGGTCATAAAGGCCCTCACCCCTATTATCTGATTATTTTCCATAGCTAAGAGTACGGGAGATGCTCCAAACGGATTGTTAATATGTTTCCATGTCCAATACTCCACTGACTTAGGCATTAAAGACTCTCCCAAACTTATTTTAAGAAGATCAACAATCTTAGGTATATCTTCTTTAGCAGCTAATTTAGTTTCCAATGCCTTCCTCTTTATATATCTCTTCCAATCTATTTACCATATTAGTAAGACTAAAGTTTTCAACTACTCTTTTTCTTGCCTGCTTACCCAAAGTTTGAATTTGCTCTGACTCTATTTTAGATAATGTTTGTGATAAATCCATCCAATCATCAATGCTCACCATTAAACCAGAGTCATTATGACTAATCACCTCCTTTATACCTCCTGCATCAGTGGTAAGAATAGCACACTCCATACTCATCGCCTCTAGCAATGCGATAGGTAATCCCTCGAATATTGAGGTCATCATAAATATATCCATAATGGAAAACCAATCAAGCGTATTGGTTTGTAGACCAGGCATTAAAACCTTTTCCTGTAGCCCTAAGCGCGCACGCTCTGTTATCAACTCTTCTTTAAGAGGACCATCGCCCACAATCACACCAAACAAATTAGGGTTATGCTTGCTGGCCTCGCTAAAAACCTGTAACCATTCTTTCAGCCTCTTCTGAAATCTAAAAACAGCCACTGTTCCTACCACCGTAGCAGTTTCTGGTATATTTTGTTTGCGCCTGAAATCTAGCCGTTGCACTGAATTTAAACGAGTAAATTTATCGGTATTCACTCCATTAAGTACTGTCTCCACACGGGTTTTATCACCTATATTTTTCAATATTGACGTTTGTACATCTGAGGATACGGCCAACACTTTTCTTTGCCAGCCAAAGGTAAGTTTGTTTAAAGAAAATGTTATTTTATGATATCGCTCCTGCTTATTATGTTCAGTATATATCACCGGAACGCCACACCGCTTACTTACTATTCGCGAAATAAATCCTGCCCATGGTAAATGTGCATGAACAAGCTGAATGTCATTATCCCTTATATAATCAATCAGCTCTCGTTGTTTAAGAATTAACTTCACATTATTTGAAGCATTAAAACATGTTACTTTACCCCCAACAGTTTGTAGACTACTAACCATCTGGTCCTTCCAAGGCAAGAAATATATATAATGAAACTCGAAACTATTTTGATTGTGCAACGCCAGTGTTTCAGGTAAAAGCATCTCTGCTCCTCCTCTTCCTAAAGACTTAATAACGTGCAATACCTTTATTTTCATGGCTCGAAGATAATAAAAGCCTCTGGCGAAACACGTGACAATGACCTTTAGTTTATATTTTTTTTAACTCCGCAATTAAACTCGTAGTAAATCGTTTGGCTCCCTTTGAATTCAAGTGGTCTGCATTTAAAAAAAGTGAATCTGGGTAGCTGACATTACTCTTATCTATTATTATAGAATTTTTCCTGTATTTATTTTTTAACTCATTGTAAACTGTAACAATCTCATCAGGGATTCTTTCTCTATAATTATTTACAACCGGATTACTAACCATTATTAATGTTACTTTATTATTAATGGTGAGATTAACAATTGAATCTAAATAATTTATCATGGTTAGAGAAGGCATATAACTTTTCCCTTCACTCTCATAAAAATGCCTATTTACTGCATCATTCCAATCACTAATATTGCTTCTATTAGAATTAACATATTTTCCAATATAATTGGCGTGATGAGCTTTAGGGTAAAATCCAATCTGATGAAATAACGTGCTATAGTACATATCATAATCCACTTTTATAGTGTGGTCTATGTCCTCGAAATGCTCAATTGAATAACTGCGCCTAAACATTTCCATCGCCCAAGTCTTATCAGAAAACTTCCTATCATTAAATGAAGAAATATTATGATGACTAAAGCCTAAAACTAATGTATCGGGCTTATATGTTTTAAAAATTGATTTTAATTTCCAATATGTTAGAACGTACGGTTCGGCAGGTTGGGAAATATTTTCAGCACTAGCAAATAAGTCAGGGTTAAGGCTTCTTTCAGTATGTGAATCCCCAACAATTAATATGTCAGCTCCCTTCAACAACGGGGCATTATTCTTGATAAAGAATAAATTAATCGTACTATTTATTGTAAAAAACAAACCCACTGCAAAGCAAAAAAAACCTAGTTTCTTGATGAAATATTTCATACTAATTAAAACTGAAAATAAATAAATTCCTGCTCATTACCCCCATACCAAAATATAGCGATTACCAATGTGTAATAGAGTGCTAACCGTAATGATCTCCTCCAAGAGAAGCCCAGTGTAGCAATAGCATATTTTTGACCTCTACCATTCCATTCGATTAATATAAAAATGAGTATAAGAATGAATGTTTCAAGGGCATGCCCCATATTGTTAAATTTTGGAAATAAAAATACTGATGGTGACATAATTCCCGAAATATAATGTAGGGCGTGTGATAAGCTTTCTGATCTGAAAAAAATCCACGCAAATACAGACAGTGAGAAGGTGATGAAAATTGAAATGATATCTTTATAGGATGGAAAAATTCTTTCTACTGCAATATCCCCAATGTTTTGCCTATTTCTATTGAACAATAAGAGCGGAAGGAAATAACATGCATTCAAAAAACCCCAAACTATAAAGGTCCAATTAGCACCGTGCCAAAAACCACTTACAATGAAGATGATAAAGGTATTACGTATCTGCATCCATTTACCTCCTCTACTTCCACCCAAAGGAATATAAAGATAATCTCTAAACCAAGTGGATAATGAAATATGCCATCTTCTCCAGAATTCGGCCATGTCTCTGGAAAAATAGGGATAATTAAAGTTTTGCATTAGATCAAAACCAAATAATCGAGAAACGCCAATGGCAATATCAGAGTACCCTGAGAAATCACCATATATCTGAAAAGTAAAAAAAATGGCTCCTAGAATCAAAGTACTTCCTGTAAGATGGTCGTAATTATCGAAAATTTGATTAGCAAATTCAGCACAATTATCGGCAATTACTATTTTTTTAAATAGTCCCCATAGCATTTGACGCAAGCCATCAATTGATTTTCCGTAATCAAACTTTCTTCGATTATAAAATTGAGGAAGTAAATGTGATGCTCTTTCAATGGGGCCTGCAACTAATTGAGGGAAGAAACTAACAAAGGCGCCAAAGGCAATAAAATCCTTAGTTGGTTCCAATTTTCTTTTATAGACATCTATAGAATAGCTTAATGTTTGAAAAGTATAAAAGCTTATACCAACAGGCAGAATTATATTTAAAGAGCTTAATTCAAACTGAGACCCAAACAATGAAAAGGCGTCAACGAAACTATTGATAAAAAAATTATAATATTTAAAAAAAGCGAGGAAACCCAGGTTGATAGAAATACTAGTCCAAAGCAACGCCTTTCTTTTAAAAACGCTTTGTTCACGCTTCAAACTTACTCCAATTATAAAGTCTACAAGCGTACTAAACGCTATTAATGATAGAAACCGCCAATCCCACCAACCATAAAAGACATAACTTGCGACTAAAATCAAAAGGTTCTGGACTTTGATTTGTTTACTTAAGACAAACCAATAAAGGATAAATACAATGGGCAGAAAAATCGCAAAATCAATAGAGTTAAATAACATAAAGTCTACTAGCTTTCAAAGCTTACTTCGTAAAGAGTTCTAGATATGAAAAGTAATAATTAAAGAAAATAACATAAGGCCAAAGACAATATTACACTTAACTGTTTATGATTACAAGTACTTTAAATGAAGGTTTTCAGACCGAACTGATTGGAAACGCAAGGCTCGTTTCGAGTGTTTTACTTATCCTTCTTTTGATATTTGGCACATACTGAGTGTTCCTCTATTTCTCCGTGAAGTACTTGCTGCACGCCTTCCTTGAAAGCTTATCAAAAAGCTGCTGAATTCCTCCAAAAAAAACTTCTTAAAGAAATTAAGAGGAATGTTAAATTTGTCACCATTCAATTTAGTGGTTAAAAATCATTTTCGATAATTAACTCCTTGCCTTTGATTATTTTTTACTTCAAAAATGATCCTTTGAATTGTTGGTAATGGCAGAAAAATGTTAGTGCCCTTAAGTAATTAAATATGACAGATTAATTATTGTAGGAAGCTTTCTGACACATCCCCTTATATATAATTTTCATTATGGTATCATCTAGGCGATTTAAGTATTTTACTCCAGAGTTTTCACCTTCAGAACAAAAGTCCAGCCATAGGGAGACGGAATTTATTGACTTTATTTCTAATTTATAATTATCCTCTGTTAGTTGATTAATAAAAATAAATTTTACATTTTCATTAATACTTTTTATATATTGAATCATTTCTGTGAATGAATCCAGATTTTGATTAATTGGAACTTTAAAGCTTCTATCAAATCCCTTCGTCCAACCAGGTCTTTTATTCGTTTCCTGAATAACTGTACAAACAAATAAGATATTATTTCCGTTATTTTTTAAAAGTTTAAGAAACCTGTCAGATGCTCGAACATAATATTGGTAGTCTTCATTTGATTTTAAAGGATTTCTATGGTTAAAGAGCAATGAATGATATAATGAATGACCTGCTTTATTTCTATTTACATTGAACATCATATCTTTATTGAGGAAAGATTTAAATTCATCCCTTATTGTATGGCTAATAATATCTCCACTTGAAAATATCCAATCATAGGGATAGGATGCCTCTTTATTTCCCGTTTCTTTTAAATACCAAGAGCTATTACAATTCTCTCCCATAGAAACCTTTACGTAACTAGAATCCGACAACCAATGGTTTATTGTATTACTTATTTCAACGGCGTCTAATATAATCTCTGAATTCAATATACTTCGTCTCTTAGAAAACTTGCGTATTGTTCTTCTTAAGAACTGATTTATCATTATCTAAAATTTTTATTATATCTAAATGTAAAATATTACACTTGACCTCTGCCAAATCTTATATCTAGAGTTTATTCGATTAAAAGTTTTAAACACTCCAGCATAAATTGATGTTTTACAATAACAGGATTTAGATTATTTCGCTTATCATCTAACTCTTATCAATAAATTTGGTAAGATCGATCAGTAAGTGAAATTACTAATCAATTATGTTTTAAAATTAAGTATCTAATAAAATATTATTCCCAGTAATAAGCAATACTCTCAATATTCATTGATAGCTCGTTTATTCAGAAACAATATCCATGTACTAATATAGAATGCTTACTAATTTCAAATCTCATGTTAGAAAAGGAAGTCTTACTAACGTTAATTTTGGGTTAACCAAATTTTCATCAAAAATTATCATTATATCTTAAGTAATATCCAAGTTGTAAATTAACACAACTATCAGGCAATCACCTTTTGGTAAACATCCTCAAAACCACAAGAAACCGTTTTCATCAAAAATTCAGCTTCTATAGCCTTTCTTTGATTGGCTTGTATGTATTGATAAATATTTAGCTGGTCCAGTTCATTTACGGCATATAAATATTTGTCAACTTCAAATCCCTCTATTACAAAACCAGTTTCACCATTTATGATTACTTCTGGAATACCTCCAACATTTGATGCTATTACCGGAATCTTGCATGACATCGCTTCCAGAATCACCCCAGGGAGTCCTTCTATTTTTGAGGGCATTACCATAACATCTGCTGCCTTAATAAGGGATATAACGTCTTTACGAAAACCCAAAAATTTAACAGAATGAGTTAAGTTTAAATCACTCACCTTTGCCTCCAGTTGCTTCCTCAATTTTCCATCTCCAACTAACCATAGTTGAGCGTCCTCATTTTGTTTTACATACTCAGCAAATACATCAATCAAAAAAGATTGATTCTTTTCTGGAACAAAACTTCCTACATTGATCCATACCTTATCAGCATATTTTGGAATAGCCTCGATATCATCAAATAAATAGGTACCTATAGTTATTGTGGTGGATGATGATACAGCGGGTCTGTATAATTCTATTAAATCAAGTCTGCAATTCTCAGAGACAGATATAAAATGATCTACTTGCCTTAAGAAAAATTGATTTAGCTTTTTATGAGCAGAAGATTTTATAAAATCACCCATTTTATTGGCATTCCTAAATACCAACTTATTTTTCCATCCATATATTAACCTTGATAAGGCGGCGTACTTCAATGTATCCCCGGCATTTGCCTGGACAATGTCATACTCACCCTCTTTTACAATTCTGGCCAACTTTCGATAAGCTTTAAAATCTGTAAAGCGCTTTCTAAAGCTAGCTTTAAGTCCAAAATAATTCAATGGATATTCCAAAGCCATTTCTGGCATATCAAAAAGGTATAAGACATCTACCTGATGCCCGGATTTTTCAAGTTCTACTGATAACTGCGATGCAAATATCTCAGCCCCTCGCAGCTGAGGCTTTTGTATGATTTGAAGAATTTTCAATGCTCAAGTCACTTAGTTAAAATACATCCTTAAAAGATCGAACCACTCCTTATATAATCAACCCTTAGCAAAATATGACTCAATCATATCAATTTGCTTTAAAATTCCCATCTCATTTACGGAGTAATTTCTGGCTTTTATACTTGCATCGTTAACAGCCTCTCTATTCGATTCCATTTTTAAGATCATTTCTGATATAGAATCCTTAGAGCCCGGTGAAACAAGCCACCCACCTTCGCTTTCCGTAATTACTTTCTTCACATCCCCAACAGCAGATGCAATAACAGGCACACCCGCAGCAAAAAATTCTCTGAGTTTTAAGGGAGAATAATGAAAACCAGCAGTAGACTTGGAGGGTAAAATTGCTATATCAAAACTGCTGATGAAGGTATTAATATCCTTATGAGGAATGTTACCAGTAAAAATTACCTTATCACCCATTCCCATTTGATTTACCATCTCTTGGATTGGAATCCTCTCAGGGCCATCACCAACCAGCAATAGCTTTGCGTGTGGCAGATGGTTTACGACATCCTTAAAAGCTTCAACTAATAGATCAAGAGAATGGAATTTTCTAAAACTGCCCACCCATCCTATTACAAAATCATCCTCTATACCTAAAGAATGACGAACTTCATTTCCTTTGACACTATCAAACCTTTTGGCGGAAACTGTGCATGGTGTTACCATTACTTTTTTTTCATCCACCCCTAAATCTAAAATTGCCTGCTTTACTTCATCACTAACTGCCAGAACTAAATCAGCCTGCTTACACGGATCAGCATCTCCCCTGCGCTTTGCAAACCATTCCCATCCAAATCTATGTACCCCCCATTTCTTAGACTCCCATACATAAGGGGCGTCTACAAACAGAACCGAGGGGACCCCCATCTTTTTTGCCATTTGTAAACCTCTCGTTTGAAAAAGATCATGGTGCTGCCAAAAAAATGGGGCATTTTGAAATTTATCAATTGCCACATTTAGCTCCTTCCTATCCTCCCTAAACCACCTTATGTCTTTTATTAAAATTTCCAGGAGCTTAGCTATGTAAGTCTTGCGTAGAGGACTAATCTTTTGCTTATTCTCATTCTTTGAAATAAAACATCTACTTCTAATCTGTTCAGAAGAATATGACGTTTCTCCTGATATTACTTCAGCATTCCCATACCTTTCCTCGAATCCTTCGGCCCAATTTGCAATGGTCACCCAAACGGCATCAGCTCTTAAGCGATTAAAATCAGGAACAAATAGTGGGATTGATATTTTACTCTTAATCATGGTTAGCTATTAAGAAAAGTCCAAAGCTTTGGATATATTCTCTTCGATATTTGATTTATTGTCTAAATCGTAAAATATCGCTTCATGTGCAGGCTCAAAACAATCTCTATAATTACCAATCTTTTTATAGTGATTATCAAATAAAATCTGGGGTTTCCCTATTAGTGTTGAGATTATATGCCCATGAAGTCTGTCAGTAGCAACTATT
The DNA here is from genome assembly GCF_021389935.1 of Fulvivirga ligni. Taxonomy (NCBI): domain Bacteria; kingdom Pseudomonadati; phylum Bacteroidota; class Cytophagia; order Cytophagales; family Fulvivirgaceae; genus Fulvivirga; species Fulvivirga ligni. The sequence goes on along the minus strand of NZ_CP089979.1, from coordinate 2,715,341 downwards.
TTACCCCTACTCAGAATACGCACCCCCCGGTTTAATCTTCGTTGTGCCAAGGCATCAAAGAAGGTAGTATTCATTTTCCAACAATGATTACGGACAAATGAAGATTGACGGAAAATTCGCTGTACTAGTCTTCTAATTCTAACCGTTATTTTCGGACTGAATTTAGAATAGTACCTGCCAGGCTCACCTTGAAGCCAATCTAACTTTTCTATCTTAAAATTTGCATCATTTATGTCATAGCCTGCAGACTCATGATCGGACCGTGATAGCCATACTACGTCAACCTTAGGATTACCTTCTGAAGGTATGGCTCCTATGGCAAAAGCCATATCAGGGCATAGTTGTACATTTAGGTTAAGATCATCTAACATTTTAAAGCTGACCTTATCACGAACAAGAATATGTAGATTTTGATGTTCTCCCGCGATATTTCCAAAAGCTCTTAACTCATCATCATTATCAAAAAATACACTTTGCGGCAACTGTACCACTGTCATATCTTGCAAGGACTGAATGATGCGCTCCCTAAATCTCTGGTGCTCAGGCCATACACTACCCAAATTACCACCTCCATGAAGTAATACAATTCCATCATTACCAAGATGCTTACGCAACGCCAGTTCGGAAAAGCCATAAATATCACACTCATACACCACTTCCACCCCAATTTTCTTCAACGCGGCCTTCTCTCCTAACCAAATAGCATTATCGCCTACGTTATTATGATTTGGAAAGTCTAGTAGGGCTACCTTATCTCCCTGTTTTAAAATCATTTTAAGACAATCAAATAAAAGTTTTTGTTGCTCCTTAATAGTATCTATGTAAATATTACTCTTAACCATTCCTTAAGTTTAATGCATTTATTATCTGAACTTTATCCGCTAACTCTTTAGAGTCACTTTTAATTATTGCATATAATTTTTTATCCACTTTAACATTCTTAATGGGTGTATTCTGAAGTAGCTTCAAAAAATTATTATATTCTAAATCAACATTATGTAAACCCTGATTTTGAATATGTTTTTCATTCTCCTTCATATCACGAATGTTATCTCTATAACCTTCTGCATATGGTGTTTTGAAAAACGTAAACCCTGTTATAAACACTTCCTTGCAATTCGATTCAAGCGCAGCACTCAGAGCATAGAAGCCTCTGGTGGGATGATACTTATCAAATTGCCCCACTATATTACTATAGTTCTTATGAGAAAATAGATATATAGAATTTTTAGTATTTAAGTACTTTTTAAAATAGTTAAACATCAATCGCCACCCCTCTTTATCAAAGCGGGGCTGAATAAGATATTTCACTCCGTGTCCTTTAAAAATCTCCCAGTCCAATGGCCCTCCTCCACCTGAATTCATATTTTCATAAAAATTATGAAATAATACATCAGTTCTAGTACCCAAATATTTTTGATTCTTAGGGTTCCAAGTCACCAAAGCCTTATTCATTCTTATTACAACATCATAACTATCGATAATATCTCCATTTTCATCATCATGAGTTGAATCAGCAGGACCTACTACTGCCACACGTTTATTTAAAAAAATTTTTTTTGGATTAAAAAAACGAATTCTAAATGGCATTATCCACAAGCCAAATAATGCTTTTAAATATCTCATTTATCGAAATTTTTCAATATAGCTAGAATGTAATAAGCGAAGTTCTTCATTATTATAACCAGCAAAGTCTATTGTATTCATTTTGGCTGCATCATAGTCATTTTTAGAATCACCTATTAAAACACAATCATTCTTTTCATACATATAGGTTTCTAATATATTTTTCACCAACTCAATTTTAGCTGTAGGTGAGCCTTCGATGGTTAGAAAATAATGATCTATTTTAAGTTGTTCGCAAAGATATCTTAACTCTTCACCATCAGAACCAGAAACAATATGCATTGAATAGTTAGAGTAATTATCAGCAATAAATTGAACGCTATCTTTGATTAATAATTCAGGATTAGACAAAATAGATTTCATTATCACAGAAAACTGTTGAGCTAATCCATTTACTTCACTCTCACTTATACTCTCCCCTAATATATTCTCAAAGAAGTATCTAAATTTAACATAACGTGACAGGCCACCATTAGCTCTATGGAATTCCAACAGCTTATCTACCTGATTATCCGGATATTCCTTTAACACTTCAATGAATCCCTGATCTCTTACAGACATGGAGTCTAAAATCACCCCATCAAAATCCCAGAATATAACCTTATAGCTTTCCAAATCTTTCATAAAGTGCTTCCGCTATTTTAAAATCTTCTTCCCAGTCAATATCAGTAGATGTCAACTTATCCATTTCATAGAAATAGGGATTGCCCCCCACCCTGTCCTGTTGCTTTAAGTAGATATTCCTATGAGCCATAAAAATAACATGATTTACCTCGAACAAATCTGGTAAATCTTGCGTTCTTGGCCACTTCAATCCGAATTGCTGCTCTGTTATTAATTTATTAGTATCTCTATCGAATAAAAAATTCTTAAATGCACATCCGGATATTAAGGAATCAAAACCGTTTCTCAGCGCCTCTACATACTTTAACACCGCCTGATCATAAATCTTTGCACCTGCCAAAGGTGTAGTGGCATGGCCCCAAAGTATAACATCATGTTTTACTACAGTGGGAACGTATTTAATGAGGTCTGTTAGAGAAGTAGTGTCCAAACATAGCTCATTAGGCCTCTTCACTGTCTTAATCTTTTCTTGATTCGGATCAAGCTCATTAGCCAAGGCCAAAGCTTGCATATCATTGGTAGACAGTAATACTTCATCGATTTTAGAACTTTTTAATAACTGCCTAAGTTTGAGTTCTAATATGCCAGATTGAAATCCAGCAAATGGTCTCATGTTTTTATTTAAAACCCTCTGACTACCAGTTCTTATAGGAAGAAAAAATGAAACCTTCATTAAACTAACTCTCCATAAACCGATTGTACATTAAGCTTCTTATAATTAGTAGGTGTAAGAGATACTAAATCGTTACCTGTGTAAGCCTTAAAATCTTGAAAAATAAGCTCGTTTTCTTCTGAAAGACCTTTCTCTTGCTGAGATATATTTCCTTCCATATATCCATCGTAACCTACGAAATAAACGTGTTCTGCTCCTAGATCTATGGCCGTTTGCAGTGCCAGTACAGTATGAGTATCCTTCATCACTTTAGTGAATGTGACTTCTTTTAGTTCTTTAGACCTACCTTCCAGAGCTGTTGGAATATAAGTTCCCATTTCTCTCGGGAAAGGAGGTAAAACACACTCTCCCTTAAAATCGGTCATTTGCTTAAAAACGTTCTCAAGACGATGCCCCTCACTTCCTACAAGACAGAAATACTGCGGTACATCTACAAGATTTTCATAATGCTTGGCATTTTTAGAACTGGCATGAATAATTGCAATAGAATTATTTTGCTTTATCCATTGTTCAATAGCCTCGGCATGGTCGGCCGCATTGGGCCCTCCACCAACAATAAGAACGTTTTCATATTTCTCTTTTACTTGAAAAACATCTAACTTCTCATTATCCTGTTCTCCTTTTTTACGGTTTTGAAGAGCCCTTATAATACTATTAAATGAAAAAAATCTTCTAGTAACCCACTCCATCACGTCTTTTTGAGGCAAGGAGTTGGCTCCAGAAACCATGTAAGGCAAATTTGTACCCCAATTATGTTCCGACTGAAGTTTTTCAAATTGATCAACCACGGAAGTTAAGGCATTAAAGTCTACGTTCAAGTCCTGCCTGGCATTTAAAGCTGTAAGTAGCAACTCTGTCTTTAGATTTCCTGCACCACGGCCCATACCTGTAATTGTGGCATCTACAATATCTACGCCTTCATCTATAGCCGTTAAAGTATTAATCAGACCAAGCTCTAGGTTGTTATGTCCATGAAAACCCAAAGGCACATCGGTTTGATCCTTTACCATTTTAATAATTTGCTTGACATCTTCTGGATATACTCCACCGAAAGAGTCCACCATATAGAAATAATCTACCAAGCCGGAGGTCTGGGATAACTCATTAATAAAGTCCCCCTTGTCTGTCCAGGATGACATGTACATGACATTGAATGCAACCTTAAAATCATGATTCTTCAATTCAATTGCGAGCTTAAGAGCTTCACCAAAACTATCTGGACTAACAGCTACTCTTATAAGATCAAGGTAATCCTTTACCGGAACTAATATATTCCTTACATCCTCTAGCGGAAAATCTTTCTGATTCAGTATAACAGCGAGCTTTTTATTAGTAAACCTCCTGGCATTTTCAAGTACATATTCAGGACAATAAAAGTATTGTCCTAAATAGTTGTTTAATTTCCGACTACGATACCCAACCTCAAGATAATCGATGGGTAATTTATCCATAGCTCTAAAATAATTCTCAACCAAATCTGACTTGAAATCCCAGTTTGTGTAATATCCTCCGTCACGTAATGTGCAGTCTAGTATTTTAAATTCTTTCTTCATCTTAATTCTAGTATGAAAATTATATTTTAAATTTTATCTTTCAACATCCCGCTTCCCATATTTTCCTAAAAGAAAATCTAGAGTTCCTTTAAAAAAAATTTTAAAATTTGCCACCCCATATTTAGGTCCATGAAGAAAGCCAACCATTGCTTTCGCCAAATTTTTATTAAAAAAATATAAGCACCCGAGATAATATCCATTAGTATAAAGAATAAAACTCATGTTTCTGATGCTATAATAATTTCTTTTCAGTTTCGATGAATCTCCAAAGGATGTAGATTTCCATTTATAATTCTCAGCAGTATTCCCTGCCAAAATTCTATTCTTAAGTACAGTTTCACCATCTATATAGAGTTTAAAGCCTGCTTTTTTTATTTTTAAGCAAAAATCCAATTCCTCAAATCCAAAAAACAACTTTTCTGTTGGTTCAATTGCAGCCTTTGTAACCCTCGTATTAATAAGAAAATTATGTCCGCCTGGTATCTGATCCACTTCAGTTAATCCTTTCGCGTTAATCTGATCGTTGCGTATGTTACTAACTCTTGCAGTATATTGATTAAAAAAACCTCCAACTGAGCCTATTGCACCAACCTCAACTTTATTAGGCGCATCTTCGATCAAATCAATCAAGCGTCTAAAAACTTTCTTACTCCTTGGAGGATCATCATCATCACCCCAATAAACCCAATCATACCCCTTATCAGCCAAAACTCTTAAGGCCAATTTTGCTGCTCCTGCAGGCCCTGCATTATAACCTGTTCTTAAGTATTCAATATTATTATATTCTAAGCAACGAATGTTTTTTTCAGTATCATTTGATTCACTATTATCTACAACTAATACTAAATCAGGTTTTAAAGTTTGTTCATTGATCAATTTTATAGTATTACCAATGATATCAGGTCGATTATACGTAATTACAAAAGCAGCTAATTTCATGTTACCTCAAAAACAGATTACACCCCCACTCCCAAAGTCTAAAAAGCATAACTTGTTTCTTATTCAGTCGCTCCAGTTTACTTTTCTTGTCGGTAATAATTATATCCTTTCCCAGCATTTGATCACGAACCGGATTACCCGCAATTGAATGGCTTCCACGCCATTTTAATTCTGAAAATATTTCTAATCCATATTTCAATTGAACATGATTAATTACAGCCTCAAAATTATTTACCAAATCCTCATATCTCAGGAAAATATAGTTGTTTGTTTCTTTTAAACGACGCCCCATAACCTTCACTCTTGTCCATGTTCTGATAATATTAAGGTCTGATTTCACTGGCATATACCTTTGAGACAATACATATTCAGGCAGAACTACCTTCTTCTTCCAGCTGTCAGCAACTGATGCTAATTCTCGTTCTAAATGTATAAACAAAACGTTCTCTGGTATGAATCTACTTAATAAAATAGCCCACCCTGGAGACTTAGAACTATCTATTATAATATTAGCTCCAGAGATGTGCGCTATGCTTGAATAAAATGTAATAATTAAATCTTTTAACTGTTCTGACACTTCAAATTCATTAAAATGCTTTTGATATTTATATGTCGTAAATTTCTTAATAGATTGTTCAACTTTTTTACTATCATAATCATCACCAAAGGTATTTCTTAAATTTGCATCTACCCCTGTCCACAATTCACAATTACCTATCAATTTATTACACCCACAAATTGTTTCATTCCTATAGTATCGCTCCCAAAATCTAAAACATTCACCAACATTTATTGTATTATTTTGATTTCGAAGAACGTTTTCCAATAAAGTTGACCCCGAACGTCCATCTCCTACTATGTAAATGATTTTACAATCCATTTCTATAACTAACAATCTTTTAGACTATAACTAAACTAATTAAATGCTTTCTCAAACATAGTAATCATTCTTTTATAAGGATTAAATAAAGATTTAATATTCTTCCAGTTTTGAATATATTTAGCATTAATATTTTTAAATACTGAGGCATAACTCTCTATTTTCCTGGGCCAACTGGAGATCAGCTAAAGATTGTCTGCAAAAATTGACTTTCATTCGTTGAGCCCCGGTATCTTAACATAAAGCCACTTTATTAATTTTGGCAATCATATCATACAAAATTGTGGTGTCTCTTCTGTGAAACCAACTATAAATATGTATTTTTTTGATACACTCCTCATAAGAATAATTGTGAGTGCATTTATAAAGATTTACTTCCCCCTTTAAGAAACTTCAAGATTATACCTAAATCTTTTTTGAAGAAAGAATAATAATTCAAACCAAGGAATATTATAAATATGGCATTAGACCAAATAAAACTATTTGTTAATGTTATACAAATAAAAGCCAACAATGCAGGTACACCTGACGCTAAAAAAGGTGTACTTATCGCTTTTAATACTGAAGGAATACCTAAATTAAATAACTTCTGGGTATAAAATAATGAAAGAATTGTTGCAAATAGCTTGGCGATAGTATATCCTATTGCTACGCCTACTACTCCATAAAAATAAACTCCGGCAATAATCATTGGAACAAATAGAACCACCGTCTTAATCATTTCTAATTTGAGTTCGAAATTTGGTTTACCAGCGGCCCTTATTAAGGTTCCATTCGAATTCACAAGCATATGTATAATAACAGATATTGTCAAAATTTGTATCAAAATAATTGACTCATTCCACTTTTGTCCGAAAAGAAAAGGGATCAGGTTATTTGCAAAAACTAGTAGATACATCATAATTGGATAAACAAGTGAAGCATTAATCCTTACGACCTGTAGGTAATAATAATTCATTTGAGATTGATCATCTTGCATTTTTGCATATATTGGGTACATCACTTTGTTTAGAATTTCAACAAGCTGTCCTCTAAATGTATCCGTTAGGATAAAAGCGAAAGAGTACTGTCCCAGAGATACAGCACCTAAAAATTTACCCACTAATAAGTAATCTATTTGTCCTGTTATTTTATTAAAAAGTTGTGTTCCTGTGGTGTATACACCAAATCCAAAAATTTCTTTAAAGCATTTTTTACTCCACCTTCTTTTTGGGTACCAGCCTGTTGCTTTAAAATAGAGAGGCATAGCTATAATAAAAGCAGAAACTGTATTAAATACCAGTGCCCAGACACCGGCACCAAAATAAGCCAGCGTTAACGATAAAACACCTGAAAAAATACTGCTTAAGTTATTTATTAGTGCGAGTCTTTTAAAATTTAAATCTTTGGTTAGTTGCACCCTATGAACCAAATTAATAGGGCTAGCCAACACTCCTATACTCAATATAGGTATGAATAATCTTAATAATTCTTCATTATAAAACCATGCGGCAAATGGAGCAACTCCTAAGCTTACAATGATATAGACCAACAAAGACCAAACTATACCCGTCCAAAATGCGGTATTAAGATGTAACTCCGTTAGCTTTTCCTTTTTGAGCTGTATCAATGCTGCCCCTATCCCTATATCATTAAAGACTCTAACAAAAGCGATAAATATAGTCGCCATCCCTACCAGACCATAATCTTCAGGAAACAGTATTCTCGCCAAAAACAGCTTGATTACAAAACCGAATCCCCTATTTATAACGGTCTGAATTGTAGTCCAAACAACACCTGAAAAGATATCCTTTCCTACCCCCATTGTAATCTAATCATGGTAATAACCATGCTCCTTTCGTTGGCCATAGCCATAGCCATAACCATAGCCGTAACCATAGCCATAACCGTAACCAGGTCCCGTCTTTTTAATGTCATTAAACAGAATACTAATATGAGATATCTTTCTCTGTAGAAAAATCTCATTGACTGTTTCTATTGCTTGCCGTGGCGTATAATTTTGTCTTACAAGAAATAATGTATGATGCGCAAATTTTGTTAAAATAAATGCATCTGTAACCAAGCCAATTGGTGGAGTATCTAGAAGAATATAATCATAAGACTTTAATGCCCTTTCAATTAAAGAGGACATTTTGTTATTCATCAACAGTTCGCTTGGGTTCGGAGGGATAGGCCCACCACTAATCAGACTGATATTATCAACAAATGTATCCTGAACTACATCTTCAAAAGTATTCTGCCCAGATAAATAATTACTCAATCCGATATTATTGGTCAAATTAAAATCGCCAAAAAGACGTGGCTTACGCATATCAGCACCTACAATCAATACTTTCTTTCCACTTATTGCAAAAACAGTAGCTAAGTTGATGGTAGTAAAAGTCTTTCCTTCCCCACTAATAGAGGAGGTAACTATAAAAATATTCTTATCTCTGCCTTCAGTAAAATAATTCAAATTGGAGCGTAAAGATCTAAATGCTTCCGAAACCGCAGACATTGGTTTCATATTAACGATAAGATTGTCTTTAAAATTATTGTGTCCAATACCTCCCACAACCGGAATAGTTGTAAGCTTTTGAATATCTTCTTTGGACTGAACCTTATTATTGAGTAGCTCAATTAATACAAAGATTAAAATAGGTAAAGCCAGGCCAATACCAATAGCTAACAGATAATTCTGAAAAGGCCGAGGGGTAATAGCTCCGCCAATTTGCCTGGGTGGATTGACCACTACAATATCGGACGTGGTAGAAGCCTTTGATATTCCGGCCTCAGCTCTCTTTTGCATTAAGAATATATATAAATTCTCACTTAAAGAATAATTTCTTTGGATAGTAATAAGTCGCCTCTCAGAGGATGGTAATTTGGCTAATTGTTTATCAACCTCTTTTATTTGTCCTTTTAAAAACTTTTCGGTTATGGCCTGTGCTGCTAAAGTACCTTGAATACTCTCCTGCAGATCATTTCGCAGTTTGACCAATTGATCTCTCTTTTTTTCAAACAACGATGATTCCTTTTTCTCACGTTCAATCTGTACCTGTAACTCCATTTGTGTCTGAACGTATTGGCTTATTAGATTAGTCATTACAACATCTTCAATACCAACACTGGATGGTGGTACCACCTGATCCAGTTCACTCTTTTTTTCAAGATAATCTACCAGATACTTATAATAGTTTCTCTGAAGTTGCAATTTTGCCAGATTAGATTCCAACTCCTCGACTCTTTCATAAAGCCTGAGAGACTCTCCTTCCAGGCTTGCCACTACATTATTTTCTTTAAACCTTTCAACTTCGCCCTCAAAATATTTCAGGGAATCTGAAATATTGAGTAATTGATCATCAATAAATTGAATTGTTTGAGAAGCAGTCTGATTCTTTTTTCCTAAATCATACTGTTGATACTTATGGATCAGCTCATTAATAAAATCAATCTCTTTATCAGGTGATGGTCCGCTAATTTCTAAATTAACCACCGATGCTCCTGATTCTGCCCACCTGGTTTTTAACTTTTTTTCATAATTAATAGCCATTTTTACCGGGTCACTAAATGACACTATAAGATATTTGTCTTTATACCCATTAAGAGGAAATTCATTTCGGAGCAATACTAAAGAATAACCTGAAAAGTTTAGCGAATCACCAAATGAGACCCTTTCAAAAGTCTTAACTGTTTTATCCCCATTGAATACATCTAGCTTAAACGAAGAGCTGTCAAGTATCTGAAATCCAAAGCTCTTACCGCGAGGCGCCGCTCCCTTTTCATTATCAACGATTTCAAAATTAAAAGGCATCTTTGAATCATAGTATTCCGTAACCTTAATCTCCCCTTCTCGATAAAATGTAGTATAAATTCGAAGACTCTCAACCACTTCTGTTAACAATGGTATAGACTTTATGATATAAAGTTCATTGTAAAAGTTTCTATAAGTGTTTACTAAAGAGTTATTATACAACAGTTTCCCAGCTGCGTTTTCTTGATTTTCTTTAATTAAAATAGAGGCCTGAACAGTATAAATCCTCGTTGCATATCTGTTTATTGAATAAGCGATCGCCCCCGCAATTAATAAAGAAAGGACTATTAAATACCAATATTTTAGACCTCTAAATAATATCCGTCGGAAATCAATGGAATTACTTTTTCTTTCAGGTGAAGAATCAATGAAGTTGAAATCCTCGTTGTTAAAATTGTCTTTCAAAATATTAATTATTGATTAAACTGATAACAAGCAATAATGTAGAAACCGATGATAAAAAGAGGCTTACATTTTGACCAAAATATCTTCTAAACGGTCTTTGCTTTAAAGGAGGAACAATTATGACATCATTTTGATGTACAAAAAAATATTCTGAATCCATTAAATTCTCATCTAGCAAATCAACATAAATCACACTAGTCTGGCCACTAGCTTGTCTGATAATTTTTATATTATGCCGATCTGCCAACTCTCCCAATCCTCCAGCCAAACCAATACTTTCCATTATTGTGGTCCTATTATTAAAAGTATTTACTGTTCCTTCATTATTGACCTCTCCCAAAATAGTTACTCTAAAATTAAGTAAACGTACTTCTACGGTAGGTGAGTCTAGATAACTCAATGCCAGATTTTGAACCAGTTCCTTAATTTCATGCAAGGTCAGGCCTAGAACCTTAACTTTCCCAATTTCGGGAAATTCGATATTTCCTGATTTATCTACCAGATATCCGGAAAGAACCATGTTATTTTGATTACCTCCTGATGTTGTCTTATCTGTAATGAATATATCAAATTCTTCGTCTGTCAAACTCTTCACTTTTATGAACAATATATCTTCGGGCTGAACAGTATACTCATAATTAGCTAGCTCATATTCTCTCAAAACTGTATCCTTCTTTATCTCATCCAAATGTTTTAATTCATCCTTATGCTGAAGGTATACCAACTTTTTATTCGGAACGCATGAAGCAGCAAAAATTAATAATAAGGCCAAATAGAAAAATCTACGCATGGTTTGGGTTGAAGACTTTGTCATAAATTACATATTTCTCTGGTACCATTCGTATACCGTGGCCAGACCTTCTTTAAATTTAACATTACTTTGGTACTCCAGAGAGTTTTCTATCTTAGAAATGTCTGCTTTAGAGTGTTTTACATCTCCCTTTCTTTCTGGCCCATACTCTACATCTACTTTTTTACCTGAAATTTCTGCAAGCATATCTACCATTTCATTTAAGCTGGTTTGTTCTCCACAGGCTACATTGTAGATCTGATTTAGTGCCTCTGGTTTAGCAGTGAATATTGCCTTCACATTAGCCTGTACTGCATTATCTACATAGGTGAAATCTCTGGAGGTGTGTCCATCACCATTGATTTTCGGGCTTTTACCGTTGATGAATGCATCACAAAATATAGGTATTACTGCTGCGTATGGATTTTTTGGATTCTGCTTTGGTCCAAAAACGTTGAAATACCTAAAACCTATATAATTAAGACCGTATGTCTTTTTAAATACCTCAGCATAAAGTTCTACTGCATATTTAGTGATAGCATATGGACTTAATGGGTTTCCAATTACATCTTCTACTTTTGGAAGTGCCTTGCTATCTCCATATGTACTTGAAGAACAAGCTAAAATCACTCTATCAATATTATTTTTAACAGCGGTATGTAATATATTCACTGTACCCAAAATATTCACTTCGGTAGAGATCATAGGATCTTCAATGGAACGTGGCACTGAACCTAAGGCCGCCTGATGAGAAATAGCATCAAAACCTTCAGTCAACTCTACCATTCTATCATAATTCCTTATGTCATCTTCATAAAAAGAAAATTTAGGATGATCTATAAACTCTTCAATATTAGAATAATAGCCATTCGAGAGGTTATCAATAACTCTCACATGCTCTACTCTATCATCATTGAGTAATGCTTCTACTAAATTTGACCCTATAAATCCGGCTCCGCCGGTAACAATTACTTTCATGAAAAAATATTATACTAAAATACTTCAGGTTAAAAAATTATAGTTGAGTGTATTTTTGGCCAACAGCCCATACCTCTTTAATCATATTTATGAAATCTTCAATTTCATTCAGCGGTATCATATTTGGCCCATCACTCAAGGCTTTGGCTGGCTCAGGGTGTGTTTCTATGAAGAAACCATCTACGCCCGCTGCCGCTGCTGCCCTGGCCAAGAATGGAGCGAACTCTCTTTGGCCGCCCGATGTGCCACCTGCACCACCCGGTTGCTGCACACTATGAGTTACGTCGAACACAACAGGTGAAAACTGTCTCATGACTGGCAAGCCGCGCATATCTACTACCAGATTATGATAGCCAAAACTTGCGCCACGCTCTGTGAGGCAAACGTTGTTATTCCCTTCTCCCCTCACCTTGTCCACAGCGTATTTCATATCTTCAGGCGCCATAAATTGACCTCTTTTGATCTTAATGGCCTTACCCGTTTTAGCTGCGGCTATTAGAAGATCTGTCTGACGGCAAAGAAAAGCAGGAATTTGAAGTACATCTACAATAGAAGCTACCTCTTCAGCCTGTGCTGATTCATGTATATCCGTAACCACGGGAACATTTAAATCCTTCTTCACCCTCTGCAATATCTGCAAACCACTGTCTAGACCTTTACCTCTATAAGAACCCGCAGAAGTTCTATTGGCCTTATCAAATGAGGCTTTAAAAACATAGTCTATTCCTAATGATGAACATACGGACTTCACCTTTTCACCGGTTTCCATACATATATCATAACTCTCTGCAGCACATGGTCCAGCAAATAGAACCATATTTTCCCCTCCTAAAGTGATGCTATCAGTAATTTGCATCGTCTCTTTTGACTTAATTATGCTCACGCTAAATATTCTTTTACTATTCCTTCTAATAAACCCTGGGCAGATAAAATAAAATCAGCTGCCTCTCTAATTACTCCCTGTCCGCCAGCTTTGGTAGACACCAGATCTGCCTTTTGCTGTACATACTCCAGACCATCTGCCGGTACTATGCCGAGCCCTGCTCTATCTACTAATTTTAGATCTATAATATCATCTCCAATATAGGCTACCTGATCATCCGTTAGCTGATACTCTGAAAGTATCTCTGAATAAACCTCAAACTTATTTTTGATACCTTGATGAAAAAAGTCAAGCTTTAATTCCTCACATCTTCTAGCAACTAGCTCAGACTTTCTTCCTGTTATAGCTCCTACAATAATTCCCGCTTGCTTTAAATGCTTGATAATCTGGCCATCTTTTACATTAAAAGCCTTCAATTCATCACCAGAATTGGTGTAAATAATCCCCCCATCAGTGAGTACGCCATCTACATCAAAAACAAATGCTTTTATTTTCCGCGCCTTTTCAATCTGCGATTGAGAATATTTTTGCAAAATAAGTTCCATTCTTTCAAAAAATCGATCAAATATAACAGGATTATTTCTTGTTAGCCTTAATATTTCTATGTTTTATAATTAGTTTAATAACTTAGAAAGTTAATAAGTATTATGAGACACTCTGCTTATATTGTATGTCATGAAAATATTTAAATTCCTACTCCTTTCAGTTATTACTGTGGCCTTGGTTTATGCTTTAAACAACCAATGGTCTATAAAGGGCTCCCGCATTCCTCCATTGGGCAAGTTTTTGGATCCTGCACAAGGCTTTTGGCAAAATGCTGATAAAGATAGCCTAGGCTACCTAACAAATATTGACCTCCCAGGTTTAAAAGATTCTGTAACCGTCACCTATGACAAAAACGCAGTTCCTCATATCTACGCTACCAATAATCATGATCTATATATGGCGCAAGGCTATATAGTGGCACAGCATCGTTTATGGCAGATGGAGTTTCAAACGCATGCTGCGGCAGGCAGAGTATCTGAGATCATTGGGCCTAATGGTTTGGATTTTGACCGTACTCAGCGCAGAAAAGGCATGGTGTATGGCGCAGAGGCCACCTATGAGACCATGAAAAATGATCCTAAAGTAAACGAAATTGTTAATGCCTATGCTGATGGTGTCAATGCCTATATCAACTCGCTTAGCTACAAGGATTTGCCTATAGAATACAAACTGTTGGGGTATGAACCAGAAGAATGGAAACCGATAAAATCTGCACTTATACTAGAGTATATGATTGATGCTCTAACAGGACGTGACGAGGATTTTGAAAACTCCAATGCTCTACAACTATTTGGTAAAGAGGATTATAACTTTTTGTTTCCTGAAAATCTTCCAGGTATAGTTCCGGTTATCCCATCAGGTAGTGATAACCCATGGAATTTCACAGTGATGGATGTTGATACGCCAGCTGTTGATCTACCAGAAGATCTTATCCAAAATATATTACCCAAGCCAGACGCCGATAATGGAAGTAATAACTGGGCAGTATCTGGCAAAAAAACTGCCAGTGGAAAGCCAATATTGTGTAACGATACACACCTGGGCCTGAATCTACCCTCTTTATGGTTCATGATCCAACTTCATTCTCCTGAAGTAAATGTCTATGGTTTTACCATGACTGGTGCTGCTGGTGTTACGATTGGTTTTAATGACAACATCGCCTGGGGTTTTACTAATGCTCCAAGAGACCATAGAGACTGGTATAAAATTGAGTTTAAGGATGGTCAGGCGAATCAGTATCGTTATAATAACAAATGGATGGATACCAAGAAAAGAATTGAGGCCATAAAGATCAAAGGGGCTGACACTTATTATGACACCGTAATCTACACAAAGCAAGGACCTGTGGTATATGATAAGAGCTTCGGTGATTATAATCAGAGAAAGAATTATGCTTTACGCTGGATTGGTCATGATCAATCTCAAGTTCAAACAGCTCTTTTAGCTTTGAACAGAGCTAAAAATCATGATGAATATGTGGAAGCCGTACAAAACTGGGATGCTCCTCCTCAAAACATTGTTTTTGCTGCTACCAACGGCGACATTGCCCTGAAGGTACAAGGACAGTATGTGGCCAAATGGAAAGAGCAGGGTAAATTTATCATGGATGGCAACAACCCGTTGCACGAGTGGCAGAAAGAAATACCGAAGACACAAAATCCATATCAGTATAATCCTGAAAGAGAATTTGTAAGCTCGGCGAATCAGAACTCTGTTGACTCTCTATACCCTTATTGGGTCTATTATGCTAATTATGAGCACTATAGAAATAGGATCATTAACAGAGAGCTCTCTAAAATGGAGAATATCACACCAAAGGATATGATGAACCTGCAGGTAAATAGTTTCAGCATTTTGCCCGAGGAAGTACTACCATTGTTCCTCGACTCTATGCAAATTAAGGATCTCGATAAATCTGAAATGAAGGTATTACAAACCTTGCAGGATTGGGATTATAACTACACGGTAGAAAATTTTGCTCCTACTTACTTTCAAGCCTGGTGGTACGAATTCACATCACTACTATGGGATGAATTTAAAGAGGCTAATGTGGCTTTGCAGGCACCTAATGACTTCACAACAACTTACATTATTAAGAACTTTCCTGATTATAAATTCATAGATGTGGTTAGTACTGATGAAAAAGAGAGCTTAACGCAATTGATTAACACCTCCTTTCAAATGTCATTAGAAAGACTTGCAGCATGGAAAGAAACCAACAAGATGGAAATGACCTGGGGTAATTACAAGGGAACCTTCGTAAAACACCTGGCAGATCTCAATGGAAGTTTGGCTGGCTTTAGCACCTATAATATTCAGGTAAACGGTGTAGCAGACGCTATCAACAGCACGAAAAGAAACCATGGTCCATCGCAGCGCTTTATTGTGGAAATGACTTCTCCACCTCAGGCTTATGTGGTTTATCCGGGTGGGCAATCAGGTAATCCCGGCAGCCCTCTTTATGACAATATGATTCCTCTTTGGAGAGACGGCGAATATCTACCCGTTGTTTTCACCACAGAAGGTTCTAATCAAGAAGATTCAATGATATATACTCAAAAACTAAATCCTGCTCAATGAAATTTGCCTTACAAACCATCTCTATAATCATACTAGGATATTTATGTAATTACTTTTATCCATTTTGGTCCCTGGCCATACTCGCATCTGCTGCAGGAGCAATATTCAATTTGAAAGGTCTGATGGCATTTCTTTCAGGCTTTCTTGCCATATTTCTGCTTTGGGGAACAATGGCCTTTATTATTGATAGCGAAACCAGCTCCAACCTTACAAACAAAGTAGCCCCCCTATTTTCCGCTAATAATTATAAACTAATAATTATTGTAGCTTTAATAGGAGGGCTAGTTGGTGGCTTGTCTGCCGCTAGCGGCACGCTATTTAGGAATCTTTTTAAAGGAAAAGATTCCAATGTTTATAAGCCTTGATTATTTAGTATCCTTGATGATAACACCATCCGCTACGAATGTAATTTCTGTTTTAGGCTCAGTGATGGCATCTATCTCTTCCTGAGATTTACCTGCATCTTTAGCGAAGTGCTTTAAGGTTTCTACATCTGTAGTAACCTTTTTAGCATATCCATCTAAAATGGCATGCTTTCCTTCAACACCGCTTGTAGGTACAAAGAAACCATAGTCCTTGAAGGTAACTCTCATATCTTCTTTCTCAGGCACTTCCATGGTCATCCAGCAACCCTTTTTCTTACAAGTAGTCACTATGTCACCTTCTACTTTTACGGCCACAGAATCACTATCAGCCAGGGCTGCCTCTAATTCTGTAATTTCAATAGCATTTTCTTCTGTAATGTCTTCTCCGAAATTACCGGTAAGCTTTACTTCACCAGCTTCCTCCACTTCATCTTCATGAGCTGTAGCCTGAGTTTCGGTAGAGTCTGTAGCATCAGAGTCTTTTTCTGTTTTAGGATTACAAGCAAAAACTATAGAACATAAACCTAAGATGATAAAATGCTTTTTCATTGATTCTTGATTTCAGTTTTAAATAAATGTAATGCTAATGTAGTGAGAATTTAAACAAAAAAAGCCGTTTCAGACGAAACGGCTTTTTAAATGTAAATTTATTAGGATTAATTTTCCTGAAATACCCTCACATAATCCACAACCATACGCTGTGGAAATACAGTACTTGCATCAGGGCTTCCAGGCCAGTCACCTCCCACAGCTACGTTGAATAGTAAAAAGAATTCTTCATGAAATTCGTTTAAATCCGCAGGCTTAATATCAATTATAAAAAACTGCTGATCATCTACATATGAAGTAATTGTATTTTCGTTCCATATTAGTGTGAATACATGAAATTCGTCAGCAAACAATCCTGAAGATAACTCATATGAATCTCCTGTGAAAGCGTGACCATTAGAATCCCAATGAAGGGTACTATGCACAGTGGCATCTCTATTATCCACTGAACCTCCTACCATTTCCATTATATCAATTTCACCGCATTTAGGCCAGCTAACTTCAGTAATATTGTTACCAAGCATCCACAAGGCAGGCCATATACCTTGACCTTTTGGAAGAGCAGCTCTTATATCAATACGGCCATACTTAAACACCTGCTTGTCTTGAGTTTTAATCCGCGATGAGGTATAGTCAAATCCACCTTTGGATTCTTTTCTAGCTTCAATGATAAGGTGACCATCTTCCACGGTAGTATTTTCCTTCTGATAATACTCCAGCTCATTATTACCCCATCCACCATTATTACCGATTTCAAAAGTCCAATCATCTTCGTTCAATGAGTTACCATCGAATTCGTCTCTCCATACAAGAGTCATTCCCTCATAACTTTCAGGGGTCGAGTAGCCATCTGTTGGCACCTCAATCTCAACTTCTACTGTAACATTTGCTGTTTCAGAGGTATAAACACTTTGACTAGTATGAGCCCGAACTGTCACAGTGAAGCTCCCTGACTTAGAATATGTGTGGGAAGCTTTCCCATCTGCTGAATAGGTAGCCGTTTCACCTGAGGTCTCTCCAAAATAGTAATTAAAGTAATTGGCGTTATCTGCGGTGGCTGCAAAACTTACCTCGCCATTCTCTCCCACCATAGTGGTTAACATTAGATTAGTAGGAGCAATTGCGTCAGGCCCATCGCCATCTTCACCGCATGCGGTAAGGAAAATTAAACTAAATATGATTAAAAAATAATTTTTCATATAATCTTAAATAAAGGGTTTAAATAATGCTTAATCTGCTTCCACCTGAACCAGATCATCGAAATAATAAGAGTCTCCATCACAGGTTGCTCCTCTTTCGAAGTAAATAACTAAATTCTTATAGGTGTTCGGGTCAGTGATATCAGAGAAATCGAATGTTAATTCTTCCCAAGCTCCAGTACCAGAAATAGTTGCGATTCTTTCTGCAGATGGTTCAGTATCTGGATGTGGTAACTTTTCCAATCTTAAAACTACATCTGTAACCTGATCCACTGCAAATACTTTCATCTTGAAGACTTTCTTGGTGGTAGATGCAAAATCAATGGCATTATCAAGTCCATAAGCAACACCTGACCATGTTTCACAACCTGCTGATTTTTCATAAGAATTCACAAAGCAGCTAGTGTTTATTCCAGAAGGATTAGGGTTAGGCACTCTACCAGCCACAATGTTACCAAACTGTCCAAAGCTCACATCAGATTGTAAATTGAAATTAATCCCTGGATCAGGCTCTAGTGATTCTCCTGTTTCCCCATCACAGTTATCAGAAACTAACTGCATGTCGTCAAAATAAAAGGTACCTGCATTTGATACATTCCAACCCGGGAAGATCACTATTTTAGAATATTGATCTGACGTCACGGCCGATACATCAAAACTTAATTCCTGCCATTCTTCAACTACCGTAATATCCTGATCTATTTCCACAAAATCATCTCCATTGGCTGCGTTTTCAAACTTTAACCTGAATGTACCAGTTTGTGGGGCCCATACTTTAATTTTAAAGGTATTTAAAGAAGAAAAATCTAATGGATCCGTAAGACTTACAAATAACCCTGCCCATGTTTCTCCACCATGAGTGGTAGTAGCTACCTTAGCAGAGGTGTTAATTCCTGAGGCATCTGGATTGTCAACCACCTCATAGGTACTTCCTCCAAATACGTCAAAAGTTGGCACTTCAGTTTCAAATGTTAATGGCAAAGAGTAGGTTTCAGGCTCTTCCTCTCCTCCTCCTTCGCCACCTCCGGCATCATAACCAGCTTGTATCAACTTAATGTACCATGAGAGATCAGGTGTGGACGAGTCCAGGTATCTCAAGAACATTTGATTTTCAGATATGCTAATGATCTGATAGGTAGATACTCCCGTGTAATACCCAAGAAACCCTCCATTACTAATAGTTAAGATTGGAAACTCTCCAGCTTCTACAATATTCCAAGTCAAGTTTTCCGGTGCGTTATAGTTAGCAGTTAAATCGCCTACAGGACTTTCATAAGTCTCGCTGAATTCACCTGACTGCGCCGGGTTGATATATACATTTCCATTAGTTTCCATTTCAAACCCATAAGCCGCTAACTTAAAGGTATAAGTATCATCATACATTCCGCCGCCAGACTTTTCTAAAGCACCTGCATCATAATAGTTAGGGAAGTATCCAGCTGCTTCATCTACAGGATTTGGACCTACCCCAAAGTGACTCTTACTGGTAGAATCCATAACCCATACTTTACCATTTTCGGCATCAGCACCTCCTGTAAGGAAATTATATAATGGTTTGTCTAGTAATGTAGGATCAGGCATGGCTATATAAATTTCCTGAGTTGAACTTATACTACCCGCCGCATTATATACAGTTAAGTTTATAACATAAGTGCCCGAATCAGGATATATACCTGTGATAGTATTACCTTTTCCAGTTTGTCCATTACCTAAGTCCCAGATTTTCAAAAAGCTATCTGAACCCGAAGAAAAAATGATTTTGTTGTCACTATCTTCGGCTGTGGTCATTGTAAAAGCTGCATCAGCTTCTACAGGTGGGGTATCACCCAGTTCATACTCTTCCTGGCAAGCCAACGGCAAGAGTATAACAAGAAATAACCAGTATTTTTTTAATATATATCTCATAGTCAATTTCTCTTTTAATGATTAATTATATCCTTGATTTTGCTGCCATCCTGCACCTGCTAAATCAATCTCATCTTGAGGAATAGGAAACAAGTTATTTTTAGGAGCTGTGAAACCATCTATTTCAGCCTCAGCTCTATTTGTCCTTACCAAATCGAAAAAGTGGTGTCCTTCTCCCGAAAGCTCTACTCGTCTCTCATGGTAAATAGCACCGGTAAGTTCACTGCCTGAAGCAGTAACTGCTGCTAATCCCACTCTGTCTCTCACCTCGTTAAGATATGTTCTGGCCAAATCATCATTAGCACCCGGCATTCTGTTATATGCCTCAGCTGCCATAAGTAAAACATCAGCATATCTTATCACTCGATAGTTATTAGGGCTGGTAAGGTCATTGTCACCGGGACCAAGTTCATCTTGTCTTTTGATGTATTTATTGTTATAGTAACCGGTATGGCCACCAACTCCTTCGGTATATGCAACGGGCTCTGCACTAGCCTCGGCAAAGGCCACTATATCTAATATACTAGCTTCTAATCTTGGATCTCCAGCCTCAAACTCATCCACCAGATCTTGAGTAGGCAAATTGTAGCTATTACCGTCAGCATAAATTGGACCTGTATATCCTCTGATTCCTTGAAAACCTGGAGCGGCATTACCCTCCAAACACTCTAAACATCCGTATCCACCGCCTTCTAAGCTCACATACTGCACATCAAATACAGTTTCAGAATTGTTCTCATTATTTGCTCTAAACAAAGTGGAATAATCAGAGAACAAGTCATACTGACCTTCATCAATTACAGTTTGAAATGCAGCTGCGGCCTCTGTGAACTTGTTTTCATATAGATATACTTTCCCCAATAAAGAAAGAGCTGCACCTTTAGTAACCCTACCTTTTTGAGCAGCGGTCCAACCTAAATTATCCGAAGCAAATTTTAAGTCTGTCTCTATCTGAGTATAAACTTCACTCTTCGGAGTCCTCTGCAATGAAGATAAATCATCGATTCCTAACCTTTTATCAACAATAAGAGGTACATCGCCAAAGAATTTCACTAATTCAAAATAATAGTAAGCGCGTAGAAAGGAAGCCTGCGCCATAATCTGGGTTTTTCCTTCAAACTCAATATTATCCTTGTTTTCAAAGATATAATTGGTTCGTGTAATACCTGCATACATGAATCTCCACACATTTCTCAGCTCATTATTCACCCCTCCATGCTTCATTTCATCTATTTCATGTAGCCCCTGAGTATCAGTGACACTTTCACCTCCAGCAATTGAATTATCAGAGGCAATTTCACCTATCCATAATGATAGATATGATGTTTGTAGAAGGTCATAAGCACTTACCAAAGCATCTTCATAGTCCTTTTCAGACTGAAAATAGTTTTCAGCATCAAGCACATAACGAGGCTCTATCTCTATATAATCATCACAGCTTGCAATGATCAAGGCGAATAGAACCATTAATATTTTTAGTTTATTTAACTTGTTCATTATTTAAAATTTTAAGTTAACACCTAACATATAAACTCTTGGCTGAGGATAGAATCCGTAGTCAATTCCTCCTGCGATTCCTGCACCGCCATTCACATCAGGATCATAACCTTTGTACTTGGTAAGAGTAATTAAATTGTTGGCCGAAACGTAAATTCTAAATTGTTCGGCGCCAATCTTTTTGGTAAGTTCAGATGGCAATGTATAACCAAGCTGAATGTTTCTTAGTCGTACATAAGATCCATCTTCCACATAGTAATCTGAGATTACATTATTTTTATTACTCTCAGTGGTCAATCTTGGGTGCTCATTAGTACTACCCTGCCCTGTCCAGCGATCAAGTCTGTAGGCTAGTAGGTTAGATAAAGGCTGCTGTCTTTCATAGTTTCTTAATATTTCATTTCCAATTGATGAATATATACTGGCAGAAAAATCTATTCCTTTGTAATTAGCACCTAAATTTAAACCCATAGTTACATCCGGGATAGGTGAGCCAATCATAGTTTTATCTGAGTCATTATTGAAGTTGATGCTACCATCTCCACTTACATCAACGAACCTTAAATCTCCTGCCTGTGCACCATCCTGAGTCACGCCTCTGCTAGTCACTTCTTCCTGGCTTTGATATACACCATCTGTTTTATAACCAAAGAAATATCCTAGAGGATAACCTTCTTGCATTCTTGATGATGTTTCACCACCAACTCCAAAAGCTCCGCCCTCTAAAAACTCAACTCCATCAGGAAGTCTGAGCACCTCATTATGAACTGTAGCCATATTATAACCAATGCTATAACTGAAATCTGAAGAAACGTTATTGGCATAATTAATAGCCACTTCTAATCCACTATTTCGAACATCCCCACCATTGATAATCGGGCTACCTCCACCAGGGCCATATGAACCTAAAACACCTGATACATCCGGTGTAAATAAAAGGTCCTTTGTAGTTTTAATATAGTAATCAAGTGTTACATCAACTTTACCTAGAAGGGTAAGGTCAACTCCAAAATCCGCCTGATAGTTGGTCTCCCACTGTAATATTGGGTTATTAATTCTACCAATCGCTCTACCGACAATTAACTGGTCATCAAATGGATAAACACCTTCTCCACCCAGCAGGGCTCTATAGCCATTAGCAGGTATCTTATCATTTCCAGTCACACCATAACTGGCTCTAACTTTGGCAAATTGAACAAAACTTGATTCAAAAAAGTCCTCATCGGACACTAACCAGGCCGCAGACCCAGAAGGGAAATAACCCACTCTTTTATTAGGGCCAAACTTGCTGGAGGCATCTCTTCTTACAATGGCGGAAAGAAAATATTTGCCTTTGTAATCATATTCTGCTCTAATGAAATAAGATTGAAGACGATCTCTATAGGTATATGAACTTGTCTTTTGTAGCAAATCAGAACCACTGGCGGCCTGTATATCCGCATTTTCCCAAGAATCATAAGGTACGTTTACGGCGTAGCCTGATAAGTTATCACCAGCATCACTGAATAAAGAAAAACCTAACGTAGCTTTTAGGCCGTGTACATCAGAGAATACATGATCATAATTTAAGAAACCTTCAATAGTGTAATCAAAGTAAACAGTTTTACTTTCATTCAATGAATTATATACCGGTATAGAAAGATCTTCAGCTATAGTTACCTCATTAGGAGTTAGATCATCTCTTAAGGTGTTTTGAGCCTTTCCGGGTCCATAGAAAACAGGTGGAGCAAAACTTTTGGAATCAACTACAGCATAGTTATAACCAGCACGAGCTGAAGCTTTAAAATCCTTGTTAATATCATAAATCAATTCTTGCTTACCTGTGAGTTTATTGGTAATTGATCTGTTGTAAGAATTCTCAATTTGCGCCAGTGGGTTGATTATATCATTTACTTCTGTCAAATAGCTATATGAGCCATCTTCCTGAAAAACTTCTCTTGCAGGAGATGCATTAATAGTATTATACAAAACAGAACCTATTGTATTCTCAGGCAAAGCCTTCCTTTTCTCGTTTGAGAACAAAAGAACATTTTCCAATTTTAGCTTTGGAGCAAGTTCAGTAACAAAGTTTAAACGAGCATTATATCTTCTAAAGCTGGCCTTATCTCCACCAACAATACCTTCCTGATCCAAGTATGAACCACCAATAGCATATGTTGTCTTCTCTGATCCACCAGTAGCAGAAAGGCTATAATTTTGGATGGGCGCAGTTTGAAAAACTTCATCCTGCCAATTAGTACCTTCTCCTAAATTTGTATTATTGAATGGTGGAGCCTGACCACCAGAAGCTAGCGTTTCATTCTTTAATACGGCATACTCATGTGCATTTAAAACATCTAACTTTCTAGACGTTTCCTGAATTCCATAATAACCAGAAAAATTTAATGAAGCAGGAGTATTCACTTTCCCTTTTTTGGTAGTAATAAATATAACACCGTTAGCTGCTCTAACTCCATAAATACCAGCAGTAGCATCCTTTAAAACGTTGATAGATTCTATATCGGATGGGTTAAGTGCATTGAGGCCCTCTGCAGAATATGTAACACCATCTACTAATATCAATGGGTTATTATTACCATTGGTTGATAGTCCCCTTATTCTTATATTCAACGCTCCACCTGGTGAGCCAGATACAGACGATATATTCACCCCCGCTGCTTGTCCCTGTAGTGCTTGTTCTAAACGCTGTGGATTCAAGGCTTGAATTTCGTCACTATTAACTGCAGCAATAGAACCTGTCAACTCTTTCTTAGTTGTAGTACCATAACCTACTACTACCACTTCCTCAAGAGACTGTACATCCTGCTTCATAGTAACATCTATTGAAGACTTGCTGCCAACAGTCACCTCTTCAGTGACATAGCCTATAAAGCTAAAAACTAAAATGGCATCTTCGTTAACCATTAAAGTAAAGGAACCATCTATGCCCGTAACGGCACCCTGGGTAGTGCCCTTCACCAGTACATTTACTCCTGGCAGAGGTCCACCCTGGTCATCCTTGACCATACCCGTCACCTTACTTTGACCATAGCCAAGTAGTGTCAGGATCATTAATAAACTAAATAGTAAGATTTTCTTCATACTCATAAGGTATTATAGGGTTAAGTATCAGTTGAAATTCGCAATCGTTTGCGAATTCTAATGCAAACAAGTATTTTTGATTACTATTCCCAAAATTATAACTACATCATAATTACATCACTCCCCGAATTGCACACGCACTATATTTCATCAAGTCGACAAAAAATTTGTTTTATTACTGTTTTTAAAGCTATTTTTGATTTTCAACATAATGCACATTGTTATGAAAGATATACATCATAGTAACAACGTTATGAGTTAATACCTGAACCGAACCCGTGAAAATGAAATTTAGATATATTCTCTTTTTTGTTATCTTTTTCATCTCGAAATCGATAATTGCTCAGAATTACAACCTGGGTTTACCCTTCATCAGATACTACTCTACCAAGGAATATAATGGGGGTATTCAAAACTGGTCTATTACTCAGAATAAGTATGGACTTATTTACGTGGCTAATAATTTTGGCGTACTGGAGTATGATGGTAGTAAATGGGAAATGTATGCTACCAAAACTGGTACTAAAGCCAGGCACCTGGCTATTAATGATAAAGGCAAGATATATGTGGCTGGGCAAGGTGATTTTGGGTACCTCTATCCTAAAACAAATGGAATACTTAGCTATACATCTTTAGCCGACAGTTTACCTAAAGAATATCGAAATTTTGATGAAACATGGAAGGTCTTTATTGATGACAATAGAGTCATTTTCGGCACCTTCAGTCAGATATTCATCTATAACCAGGATGGAAAAATTGATATTATTGACCCCCAATACCCTCCTGAGAATTTCTTTTTTGTTAATCATCAACTTTATATAGACCAGCTTGAAACTGGCCTTTCTTATATTGATAATAATCAAATAGTGCCCATTGCTCATGCCGAAAAGTTAAAAGGCATGAAGGTGAGTGGCGTTATTCCTCTATCAGGAAATAACCTATGGATTGCTACTGAAAACAACGGTGTTTTTGTTTATGACAATCATACCGTAACTCCTTGGGAAGGTTCTATGGATGAGTTTCATGATGCTTCCATTAAATGTGCCATAAGATTGAGAAACGGAAACTTTGCCATAGGTACACAAAATAATGGTTTGTATCTTATGTCTCCACAAGGCCAGCTTATTCTTCACCTCAATAAGGGCCAGGGGCTTAACAACAGAACCGTTTTATGTCTCTATGAGGACTTGCAAAATAACTTATGGCTTGGCCATAACAATGGCATTAGTTACATAGAACTTGGTATGCCTCTCACTTATATTGATGAGCAAGTGGGTGTGCCTGGTTCAGGTTATGCAGGCTTTCTCGACGGGAATGACCTCTATTTAGGCACCAACAATGGACTTTTTCATAAGAAAATCACAACCCAGGCTACTGCTGAGTACAATTTCGTACCTAACACAGATGGCCAGGTTTATAGTATTGAAAAGGTCAAAAATCACCTGCTCTTGGGGCATCACCAAGGTGCCTTTGAAATTAAGGATAGCAAGGCCACAAGCATATCCACTGCTTTAGGCTCATGGACCTTTTTACCTCTAAAAAATCATCCTGACTATGTAATTGGTGGAAATTATAAAGGCCTTAACCTATACAAAGAGGTAAACGGAAAACTTGAGTTCCAGAACAAAATAGAAGGTTTTAACGAGTCTTCCAGAGTAATGGAACAAGCTGATAATGGTGATATTTGGATGACTCATGGCTATAAAGGAGTATATCGCATCACACTTTCCGATGCATTGGATAAAGTTGAGAAAGTGAAATTTTATGGTGAGGATTCAGGTCTACCCTCCAACCTTCTGATCAATGTTTTTAACATTAATAACAGGCTGGTTTTCACCACCACAGATCAAATTTATAGGTATGATGAAAAGACTGACCGCTTTATCATAGATGATACCTTTAAAGACTATTTTGATAATGAAATAGTTACTGCTCTGGCAGAAGATCCTTATCAGAACATATACTTCCTCTCCCCTGACGAAATTGGAATTCTCAAGAATGAGCCTACAGGTGGTTTCACGGTAAAGGATGATATTTTCAACAAGCTAAAAAACATGTTGAATGATGATCTTCAAAATATCAGTATTCTTAGTGCCAATCAGGCCCTATATGGGGCTAAAGAAGGTTTCATTCTCTATGATGCCAGTGGTCAGGATATGGCTAATTATAACTACAGAACGCTAATAAGAGAAGTGAAAATCACCACCGATGATGAGCGAACGCTTTTTAAGGGTTTTAATGTAGAAAATGGTGATATCATTGATCATCAGCCTAAATCAGAGGTTCCTGAAATTGATTATGCGAATAACTCCATCCAATTTACCTATAGTGCCGCCTATGTGGATGGATTGGAAAGAACTGAATACAAATACTGGTTAGAAAATTCTGAAAAAAATTGGAGTACCTGGACCCAAAAAACAGAAAAGGAATACACTAACCTTCATGAAGGCACCTACACCTTCCATGTGAAAGCTCGAAATATCTATGGCAAAGAGAGTGAAATAACGACCTATAAATTTGTTGTTCTGCCGCCATGGTATCGCACGAGTCTGGCCTACATCATATATACTCTTTTGATCATTGCTGTGCTATTTGTGTCATTCTACCTGTTCGATAAAAAACATAAGAAGGAGAAAAGAGCAATGTCCTTAAATCAAGAGAAGGAGATTAATAGGAAGAATACTGAAATTAAAAACATTGCTCGAGAGAGCGCCGATGAGATCGAAAGATTGAAGAATGAAAACTTAACAAAGGAAATAGAGAGTAAAAACAAGGAATTGGCCACTTCTACTATGCACTTGATTAACAAAAATGGCTTTATTGCTAATATTAAAAATAACCTCTCGGGCATTTCCAAACGCAGTAAAAATCAGGAGGTGAAGAAAGAGCTAAGGAAAATCATCACTAATATCGATAAAAACATCTCGCAGGATGATGATTGGGAACACTTCTCTTTCCATTTTGATCAGGTACATGGTGATTTCACTAACCGATTGAAAATAGAATATCCAAACCTGAGTCCACAAGAGATGAAGTTAAGTGCTTACTTAAGAATGAATTTATCCACCAAAGAGGTAGCACACTTACTCAACATTTCCGTGAGAGGAGTGGAAATTTGTCGATATAGATTAAGGAAAAAGTTAGAACTAGAGCGCTCTACCAATCTTCAGGAGTTTATTCTTAAATTCTAAAGACTGATGGCATTTTTAAGATTCCCGAGGTTGTAAGCTTTGGCCCAACCTCTGGAATTGATAATGTTCACAGCTTCTTTAGATCGCATTCCACTGTTGCAGTAAATAATCACTTCCTTATTATGAAAAGCTGTGTGCTGATCAAGCATCTGAAAGGGTATGTTCAAAGCACCAGCGATCAATTTCTTTTGATACTCAGACGGTGTTCTCACATCAATGAGCAAAGCACCCCTCATTCTAAGCTCTCGTGCCTCTTGAACAGTAATATTAGCGGTAGATTCTAAATAGGTGGACATTTTCTCAAAAACCCAGCTAGCCATACAGAAGTGAGTAGTAATGACTATTACCTGCAAAACCACTAAGATACCACCCAGGATAATGCTGAGCACGTACATATCAAGCACAAGTGCTATCCCGATAAGTAAGTTAAAGAAAGCTCCAGTAATACATGCTATGCGCCTGGGAAGAGGATTAGAAGGTACAAAATCATCCCCTTTAAAAGCTTGAGTTACCTTACTTACAAATAAGTCTAATGGGTGAGATTTCTTTGAAAAAAAGCCGCTAACTCCTAAAATGAGCATCCCAAAATTGAGAACAGGCAGATTTAAAGCAATTCCCAAGGCTGTAACCACCATACAAAAAGCGGGCATAATTTTAACCCTGTGATTAATATTTTCAAGCTCACTTAGATTGCAAGTAAGGTAGCCCTGTTGTAATAAAAACCTATTCATTTTACCGAAATTTGATATAGACACTAGCTATAAATACATTTTCTGCAGAAAAAGTAATTACAGTGAGTTCAAATAATTTATAATCATTTGAAATAGAGGAAAATAAAAACCGAAGGCCTTACAGCCTTCGGTAAAAGCGTTTAGCTATAACTTTATGAACCGCTCGATTTCCTGATTTATTTTGATAAAATATGTTCCTTTACCAAGGCTTGAAACGTCAATTTCCTTACCAGAAAAATGCATTACTTCACGACCTGAAAAATCAAGAATCACTCCTTTTACTGTTCCTTCTTTACGGATGTTAAGCGTATGATTTACCGGGTTTGGATAAATCGCTACATTGAGCACCTCTATCTCCTCTGAAAAGGACTTTCTGGCAACAGCATTTACTGATAGACTATTTAAATTTGAGTTAATTCCTGGGCTTCCTAACAGCCAGAAGCCGGATTGAATTTCGCTCAACCAATTCTGCTTTATTACAGCATTGGCCTCTATTCTGGTATCTCCCCAATAGCCTTCATAGTATGGATAAGTCCATTTAGCTTGTTCATTCCAATCTGTATTGATGTAGGTTGCTGCTCTGATCACATCTTCATTCTGATGAATGTAGTCCAGAAATGGCACATACCATCTGTTCCATGCTTGCTGAGCAGACATATTTTCAAACCATGTTCCAGGAGCAAACTGACTCTGAGCAGCAGAAATACCCTGAGTAAATAGTGTTTTAGCGCCCTCATAAGTCCAGCCGGTGGCAGCTCTGGAGACCAGGGATGGAGTAGGATCATACTGGCTGATCTCAAGATCATACCCCTGTGGTGTGGCTTCAGCGATCATCACCGGTTTATTATGCGATCGGGCAAAGTTGAGCATCTCATCAGCCAAATCATCTTGATTAGGAAGGCCATTGACATCTGCAAAGCCAAAGATATTATCCGCCTCCTGAGGCGCTATAAACCATGAAATGCCGCACCAATCCACATAATCATCACCAGGGTACCAATCATTTAGATTTTCACGGGCTGCTGCAAAGTTGCTACCATGATCATAATAAGCATCTAAAACATCATCCACGGGCGAGGTGCTTGACTGCCATACAAAGGCAACATTACTTACTCCTCTACTTCTTAGTCCATTTACAATGTGTCTCCACGCGGCTTTATATTCATTGGTTTTATGATAACCAGCCGGATAAAGTCCACCAGCCAGATCAGTACCATTCCAACGACCGTCGAACTCATAACCGATCCTTAAGAATATCTTTTTATTAGGGAAAGCATTACAAAAAGTGGCCAGCTTGCTAATATTTGCCTCGTACTGCCCATTAGCTATCCCCTGCAAACCATTTTGCTCCCAGTTTTCTGTAATAGACATGGCTAGCACTAGAGCCGAATGATCCCACCCTAAGGCGGTGCTGGCAGCATTTAAAGGTCCGGCGCCCCAATCAGAATCAATCCCAGTGAAATTGCCACCATTATCCATTCCTGTAGCACCATAATTGATGTTATCAATCTGCGGTGTGGTTAATAAATAAAAAGAGATATAGGCCACAGCCGCCCCTGGCTCCGGAATTCCCCCCTGCCCTGCACCAAGACTGTAATCATAACTCGGAGGCATAATATCTCCATACCTATAACCAGCCAGTCCTTTTAAATCCTGACCGATACAGAGCAATGTTTGTCCATTTTGAGGTGTAAACTTGCCTTCTATTTTTGCTGAATTATTACTGCCAACAGTAAAGGTTCTGTAAATACTTACTTCTCCCTGTGCTCCAGTAGCTGTAGCCTGTAGGTTATAGACTCCATCATTAAGATTACCCAAGCTCCATTGATAAGGTGCAATAGCATCTTGATTAATCAGAGAGCCATTGACAAAAAGACTTACTGCGCTAGTCTGTCCTGCTGAAATACCCACAGAAGCAGTGATATTAACTCCACCAGCTATTGATCCGGAAGGTGTAGGACTTTGCCATAACAGTACAAGGTCGTTAGATGAACCTCCTCCACCAGAACCATTATTACAAGTTTCAGTACATCCTCCTGATTCAGCTTGTGCTGCACTCTCCCAACATTGCCCACACAGTAAATATGGATGACTTGCCGGACATGAGGTTGATGTGCAATCATCGCCTGATCCTCCACCATTGTCTCCTCCGGTATTTTCGCAGGTCTCTGCGCATCCACCAGACTCCGCCTGGGCAGGGCTTTCCCAGCATTGGCCACATAAGAAATACTGATGTGACGGAGGACAAGAGCTAGAAGTACAGTCTCCTCCACCGCCATTACTTCCTATTGCAAATGACCTGGAAATAGTAGTGGTAGCACCCTGATTATCAGTTACTATCACTGACAAGGTATAGTTACCTGCATTTAAGTTTTGTAATAGGGGATCATTCTGCCCCTGTGCACCCCATTCATATGGAGCAAGGTTTTCTTGCCTTACAAAATTCCCATTAATTGAAAGACTTGCGTTTGAAATTCCATCAGCGTCAGAAGCGGAAATTTGCACTGAAATAGATGATCCTGCCGCAAGATTAGCACCTTCTGATGGTGTCGGATTAATCCATTGTACCTGAGGCACACTGTTACCTCCACCCCCTTGATTAAGGTTGATGTACCGTGGATCACTCATCAAATTTTGCCAATAGCTTAAAGTAGATGAAAATTTCTGAACTCTGGAATCTCCCCACTCTGGTCCCCAGTCTGGCTGACCATCTCCATTCTTATCTTCTGACCAGTTGGAATTAATGTAAACCCAAGCTCTAATGTCTTCTGACTTAATTAGGTTATCTACCCGACTTAGATAATCATTAAAACCCTGAGGCGATTGATTGGCGGGTGAGTTAGCTGCAGATTCCGCTATCATTAAGGGCTTACCTCTCTGTCTTGCAAAATCAAAAGAAGACAGCAGATTGCCATCAGCGGGATCTCCAGCGCAATTGGCAGTGTTACCAAAGGGCAGGCAAACATCATTATTAAACACAGAGAGTGCAAACCAATCAACATACTGATCGCCAGGATATAACCAATAGGTATCCCAGTAACCTCGTACCGGATGATACACAAAATTTACATTGGTTACGCCATTGACATTTCTAATTCGGTTTGCAATGTAGTTATAGGCATCCTTGTAAGACTGAAGGTCCCACTCAGTGACCTGATCCGCATTCTCCAGGGCGTTTATTCCTTGAGAAGCATAGCGATTTAGCACATCAGGAGCATATGTTTCAGACCTGTTAGCAAATAAAAGAAGACTCACTTCATAGCCGATGCGGAGCATGAACTTAGTGTCTCCTCGGCTTTTCATAATATTAGAAAAAGCATCTATTTGATTATTCCACTGGCCATTAACAATGTCTTCAGTTGCCTCCCAAATGGCATTAGCGTTAAATTGTGGCCAGCCGGGATCTATCATTTGGCCATAACCTCCAGCGGCGGTATTGTCTTTTATACTCAAGGCCACCAAAGCATATTCAACCAGGTCATTGTTTCTCACATAGTCAAGGAATTGCGCATTAGGATCATCATCTCCTTGCTCAATTCTACCCAAGTAAAATGATGCATAGTGAGAAGAACCGGCAGGTGTAATACCAGTGGTTGAAATATAATCAGTGTATTCACTTTGATAGGTTTGACCGATGAGGCTTAAGGTTTTACCCGGTCCAGGATCATAAATTTGACCTATGGCCACCCGAAAAAATAAGCACAAAACTGCTAACAGTACATTGGTTTTAAACTGTACTCTAAACATAGTAGTAACGTTTTAGATTGAACATCATACATGAAGACCATCTTCATGAATCTTACAGTCAAAATGACTATAAGATACGCGTAGTTAAGCCAACTGTAAGAGTTAAAAATTAAGAACTGAGGGCGCTCTTAAATTTCAAAAACAAATCCTTTTTTCAGGAGATTGTTGTAGACAGATTCGTCAAATCTATACAGGCGAGCAGCTCTGTGTGCCACATCCTTCTGCTTTTCATTACAAGGAATTAACAAATTCATTTTGATAAATTTCCTTCTAAAATTAGACTTGTCGAGCTCTGTTTCCAGGATAGCTTCGTAGAGTTCTTTGATCTGCAGTAGAGTGAATTTTTTAGGAAGCAGGTTGAAGCCAATAGGTTCATGCTGAATTTTGTGTTTTAGATGAGCAAAACCATATTCAAAAATATCGTTGTGGTCAAAGGCTAGTTCCGGCACTTTATGCACATTAAACCAGCGTACATCTGAAACACTAACTCCAGGATTTAATTTAAAGCTTTCCTTATTCACCAAGGCGTAATAGGCTACTGTTATTACTCGGGTAGTAGGGTAACGATCTACATTACCGAAGGTCTTAAGTTCTTCCAGAAATATGTTGGAAACGGAGGTCTGGGCCGTTAAAATACGGTAAGCAGCATCATCTACACTTTCATTGTATTTGATCCAGCCACCCGGAAGAGCCCATTTTCCTTTGGATATTCCCTGAGCGTGCTTTACCAGCAAAACATATAATTCAGCCTTTTCAAAACCGAAAATAACGGTATCGATAGAAAGCGCTTCAATTATTTCATCAGAAAACTCCTTAGAATCCATAGCAAATTTTTAGCAGTACCTTAAAGAAAACCTATTTCTTTAACAATTTCCAAATTTAACCTTTGTGAGTAAATTTCTCGCTGCAAAAAAGAAAAAGTGGCAGACACCTAAGTGCCTGCCACTAATATTATCTCTGATAACCCGGATTCTGCGTTAAAATACTCTCTCCTACCAGGTCAATCTCTGACTGTGGTATGGGTAAGTATCTGTCTCTGTTATCGTTATAATTCTTGAAAGCCAATGCATCGGCAGCATCACCCCAGCGGACCAAATCAGTGAATCGGTCCCACCCTTCGGTGGCAAGCTCCTTACGTCTTTCCATTTTCACATTTTCTAATGTTAATGGCACCGGGTCTAAACCCGCCCTTGCTCTGACAGCATCCAGTGCTGCCTGGCCATCTCCACCAGCTCCGCTGGCAGCTGCTTCGGCGCGCATAAGTAAAACATCTGCGTACCGGAAAATCTTTTCATTTAAAGGAGAGCTTCCCACATTGAGCAATGACGAGGCAGTAGTTGAAGAAATATGATATTTTCTCATAGTAGCCTTAGACTCCAGTGCCGCTGGTTTTCTCCAGAAGTAATTGTAAATATCTGTGCCTACCCACTGACTTTCATTACCTGCATCTCCGAATAACAGATTTCCATTTTCATCATACTGTAGACATCCGCATGACTGTGCTCCTAAGTCTGGCAATACCGTTTCCGGAGTTATGAAGGTAGCATCTTTCCTGGCGTCTCCTTCCTCATAAAGGTTGATCAACTCTTGTCTGGGCACTGCATTTCCAAAACCGGTAGCACTGCCGTTAAATATATAGCCAAACATCTGATAAGAGCTTGATCCCTGATTAGTGACAGCCGCAGGTCCTTCAAAAGCAATATTTGAAAAGCCGTCAGCATAGCCTATTTCAAAAATAGATTCCTTACCATATTCATTGTCCAATGACCAGTTGTCAGCAAAATTCTCTTCGAGAGCATACCCCAGAGACATTACTTTTTCTGTGTATTCCTTTACTTTTGGATAATCCTCCTGATATAAAAAGCTTTTGGCGAGTAAAGTGTAGGCAGCACCCTTAGTAGCTCTTCCCTTGTCAGATTGATCTGTATAACTTTCTGGTAGCTTTTCAGCAGCTGCCATTGCATCTTCTCCTATTTGGGTGTAAATAACTGTGATTTCTGCTCTTTCCATCTTTAATTCCTCGTTGGCGCTTTCGATGTATTTAGTGATTAGCGGCACCTTTCCAAAGTTTTTCACCAGTTCGAAATAAGCAAATGCCCTTAAAAACATGGCTTCTGCTATTAGCCTTTGCTTCAATTCATCATTACTAAAACCTTCAAACTGATTCACAAAATGAATGGCTGTGTTGGCTCGTGCAATCATGGTGAACCACTTGGTCCATAAGGCCTGGACACTAGGGTTGCTTGGCGTAATTTTGGTGAAATCATCAAAAGCAGCTCCTGCCACCCAAAAAGCATCCCACTGAGAAACCAAATCATCAGCTCTCATACCCTGAAACATTACGGGATACATGTGAGTCTGAGCTCCATTAATCACCTGCCACTGTAGTACATCATAGACTGAGTTTGTAAGTGCAATATAGTCGCCTTCTGTTTGTAGTGCCTTGCCGGCGTCAAGTTCGGTAATGGGTGCTTTTTCTAGTAGCTCATCTTTATCACAGCCGCTTATCACCCATGTTATGAGAGCCAGAACCAGCACCCATTGAGTTCGATTTATTCGTTGAATATTAATCATAATTTCTTTCTGTTATGCATTAAAACCTGGCTTGAAAGCCTACCATGAATACTCGCGGCTGAGGGTAAAAACCACGATCAATACCTACATCTAAGACTGACTCCGTAGAAGCCTGACCAATTTCAGGATCCACTCCATCATAATCTGTGATAGTAAATAGGTTTTGCCCTGTCAGGTAAATTCTTAGGTTTGACATCCCTATTCCTTCCAGAGAACCTTTAGGGAGATTGTAACCTAAAGTGAGGGTTTTGAGCTTGGTAAATGAACCATCTTTCACATAAAAATCTGACACTTCTGTCTGCGAGCCTCCGGTTCCACCTGTACCTAAAATATTGCCTGGAGCGTTATCTCCTACATAAGTCGTGGGTCTGTTAGAATATGAGGCGTCTAACCTTACCGTAGCATCATAGATATCATTTCCTTGAGATCCATAGAGGAATCCGCTAATGTCAAATCCTTTGTACGAGGCTCCCAACATTACACCATAGGTATAGTCTGGGAACGGTTTACCAATAAAGGTTTTATCGTTAGGCGTTATTCCGGCCTCACCATCTGTATCTCTAAAAATAAGTTCGCCATTGTCATCAATGCTTTCTACCTCATATCCATAGAAACTAGCGATAGGCTGACCAATATCTGTTCTGGTGATAGGGTCTGAGAAAATGAAACCAATATTACCACCATTCAATGGCCGCCCATTTTCACCAAGGCTGGTCACCTCATTCTTATTATACCCCAGGTTAAATCCCACATTCCATGAAAAATCATTTTGGTAGGTTTTCTTATATGTCAATAGTACTTCTAATCCTGTGTTTTTCACATCAGCCACATTGGCAGCAGCCGAGTTAAGACCGATATAAAGTGGCGTACCTATAGGCACCAGCATATCTGAAGTATTTTTAACATAATAGTCCAGCGTAAGCCCGAAGGTGTTGTTAAAGGCATTCAAATCTAGACCGATGTTAGTTTGAGATATCTCCTCCCATTTTACACTAGGATTCGGCAGGAAGCCTGCACTTACCCCAGGGGTGTTCATCCCACCAAAAGATGGACCTGAATTCGGATTTACCACGGTACTGAACTGATAGTTAGATATATTATCGTTACCGTTAATACCCCAGCTAGCACGTAGTTTCAGCAGATCGATGAAGTTATTGGTATTTAGGAATGACTCTTCTGA
The DNA here is from genome assembly GCF_021389935.1 of Fulvivirga ligni. NCBI lineage: Bacteria > Pseudomonadati > Bacteroidota > Cytophagia > Cytophagales > Fulvivirgaceae > Fulvivirga > Fulvivirga ligni. The sequence goes on along the minus strand of NZ_CP089979.1, from coordinate 2,679,052 downwards.
AAGTACCCACCCTGCAGAAAATGATGGGAAAGTTCCCGACCGATTGTCCGCTCCAAACTTGGATGAAGCATCATTTCTTAAGGTGGCGCTGAATAAATACTTTTCTTTAAAATTATAATTAACGCGTCCGTAAAAGGAAAGAAGTCCGCTTTCATAAGCAAATGGCTTAGGGTTTATGATAGCGGTGGCATCTTTTATCAAAGCAAAATTGATCTTTTCAAAATCATTCACCAGAAAATCAGAGCCAGAACGGCTTTCAATTCGACCCTCTGCCGTTAACACCGAAAAGCCTACCAATACATCTAAATTATGATCCTCGAGATTTATGAAGTCGTATTTCAGATTACCTTCCCACTGTGAGTAGGCATTTTCATAGGTAGTTTGGGTGAAATCAGCCGTTTCATTAAATAGATTTTGAATAGGTCTATAGTCATATTGAGGATAAAAATTCTTATCCAAAGACTCATCACTATAATGGGCATAGCTGGTTCTTACCTCCACATTTTTAAAAGGATTCCAGGTGGCCCCAATATTATAAACTCTTAAATCAGAAACGGTTCTGTTATTATTCAAAAGCATTGAAACATGTGGATTCAAAACTGCTCCTACGGCAGGTAGGGTAACCCCATTGACAACTATTGGGTTATTTAGATCTCCCATGTGAAAAGGCACACTGGGATTCTCCGGATCAAAGGCAGGATAAATAGCGGGAATAGCATTTATATAGTTCATAATAGCCACACCTGTACCTGCCTGGTTTTCAAAAAGATAATCTCTGTTGGTGTGAACTATGTCTGCGCCAACATTAACATTTAGATTATCCAGAACATCTACATCGAACTTTAACTTGGCATTTTTTCGGTTGAATTTAGACTTATCCTCTTCACCTCCAACCATTCCGACCTGATCAAATATGCCCCCTGACAGATAATATGAAAATGCCTCGCCCCCTCCAGAAATGGAAGCGCTATAATTCTGCATAGGTGAGTTCTTATCAAACACCTCGTCATACCAATCAGTATTAGGGAGTTTGGTTATATCACTTTGGCTCAGCGGTGTACCGCCCGCTTGCTGCTGGTACTCATTATAATAAGCCGCATACTGGTCCCTATCCATAAGACCAGGTTTGTTAGCCAGGTTTTGGATGCCATAATAGCCACTGAAAGCCAGCTGTGGCTTTTTATCACGATTCCCTTTTCTGGTTTGCACCAGTACCACGCCATTACCTCCACGTGCTCCATAGATTGCAGAGGCTGCTGCATCTTTTAAAATAGAAATATCTGCGATGTCAGAGGAGTTAAGATAATTAAGATCAGGCACTTGTAGTCCATCCACCAGGTAAAGTGGCTGTGAACCACCGGCGGTGCCTACACCTCTAAGCCGAACAGTTAATGGTGAACCCGGCGAGCCAGAGTTTTGCTGAACAATAACCCCAGGGGCCGTTCCCTGTAGCACCTGTTCTGGCCTGGCTACAGGAAGTGATTCAATGGTTTTTCTGTCCACTGTAGCTACCGCAGTAGATACCTCTTTGGAAGATTGCTCTCCGTACCCAATAATGACAACCTCACTTAAAGATTCTATGTCTTCGGCTAAGACTACATTCACCTCTTCTCTTCCACCTATCTTCACCTCTTGAGTAGTATAACCAATAAAACTAAAAACGAGGGTCTCATTGCCGTCAGGTACTTTGAGACTATAATCACCATTATAGTCTGTTATGGTGCCATTAGTAGTGCCTTGCACTACTACACTTGCTCCTACCAGTGCTTCACCATCTTGCGTGGTGACTTTACCGGTGAGTATCTTCTGCGCAGACACCGAAAAGCTCGCAGAAAATAAGAGCAGTAAGTAAACGTATTTCATAAATAAGGGATTTAATTGAATCTAATTTGTTGGAATCGATTGCATGACTCGATTTAAAAAAAAGATAGAAAAACTCATGATATAGTCATTTTTACCATAAGATATCTAAAGAAAGGGCGTGTAGAATTTCGCATAAGGTTTTAAAGGTTAAGGATTAATGTAGATGATTGATTAATAGATACTAAAGCTACAATAAAATTTTCTTATAGTCAATTTTACCATAACATTATTTTACATAAGAAAACCCCACCAGAAGAACTGATGGGGTTTATAATTATAGGCTCTTTAAATATGCCTTTACTTCATTATAGATATTCTCACCGGTAAAGCCGAACTTCTCATCTAAAGTTGTAGCTGGTGCAGAATAACCAAAATGGCTTAAGCCGAATACTTTACCTTTCTTACCTGCTAATCCTTCCATAGTTACTGGTAGGCCTGCGGTTAAGGCAAATATTGGTGAATTTTCATCAATTACTTCTGCCTGGTATGCTTCAGACTGATCTCTGAATAAACCTTCAGAAATAACAGAAACGATATTCGCTTTCACACCGTCTTTTTCAAGTAGCTGTGCTGCTTCGAATAAAGTGGCTACCTCAGAACCATTAGCTACTAAAGTAACATCAGCTCCGTCTACAGATTGTACTCTGTAAGCACCTTTTCTAGCACTTTCAGCTTCGGAATAACGGTCACCGTCCTTCGCAATAAGGTCTTTAATACCTTGTCTTGAGAAGATTAAGCCGGTTGGTGTTTTCTTATTTTTCAAAGCCATTTCCCAAGCTACTGTAGTTTCAGCAGCATCAGCAGGTCTTAGAGCTAATAAACTTCTTTCACCTTTGTGGTTACGAAGTTTTTCTAACAATCTAAGCTGAGCTTCTTGCTCTATTGGCTGGTGGGTTGGTCCATCCTCTCCTACTCTGAAGGCATCATGTGTCCATAAATAAATTACAGGAAGCTCCATAAGTGCAGAAAGTCTGTAAGCAGGCTTTTGATAATCTGAGAATATGAAGAAAGTACCTACCACCGGGATGATACCACCGTGCAGGGCCATTCCGTTAGCCATAGCTGCCATTGTAAATTCAGATACACCAGCATGCATGAAGTTACCTGCATAATCATGTGTTCCGAAAGCTTTTGATTTCTTTAAGAAACCATCAGTTTTATCACTGTTAGCCAAGTCAGCAGAAGCTACGATTAGGTTCTCAACTTTATCAGCCAAATAACCTAAAACTGCAGATGAAGCATCTCTTGAAGCTACATTCGCTTTTTGAGGTATCTGTGAGAAATCAATCTCAGGAATATCACCACTGAAGAATAAGTCAAGTTTCTTAGCTAACTCAGGGTTAGCACTTTTCCACTTTTCTTCCTCTGCTTTCACAGACTTTACTTCTTCTCTTTTTCTATCTATGATCTCTTTGTAGTAAGCCTCAACATCTTCGAAAATAGCAAATGGATCATCTACTTTTCCTCCTAAAGCTTCTACTGTTTTCTCATAAGAAGCATCAGTACCACCTAAAGGCTTACCGTGAAGTACACTGTAACCTTCGTAAGGTTTTCCATCTGCATCAACAGCACCTTTACCCATGATGGTTTTACCTATGATCAATGTAGGTCTTTTTGTTTCTGCCTTAGCATCTTTCAGCGCTTTTCTAATTGCATCATGATCATGACCATCAATAGTAGTCACGTTCCATCCCCAGGCTTCATATTTTTTAGCAGTATCTTCAGAAGTAACTTCATCTGTATACGTACTTAATTGCACATCATTGCTATCGAAGAACATTACCACGTTACTTAAGCCTAAGTAACCTGCAATACGACCAGCACCCTGGCTTATTTCTTCCTGAATACCACCATCAGAAATGTAAGCATAAATGGTGTGATCAGTCCAGCTACCAAATCTCTCCTCTAGAAACTTACCAGCTAATGCTGCTCCAATACCCATGGCATGTCCTTGCCCTAAAGGACCAGATGTATTCTCTACACCTCTTTTGTGGTCCACTTCAGGGTGACCAGGTGTGATAGAACCCCATTGGCGGAAGTTAGAAACATCATCTTTAGAATAATTTCCTAAAAGGTATAACTGCGAATATAACATAGCAGAGAGGTGTCCTGGATCTAAAAAGAATCGATCTCTCCAACGCCATTCTGTATTGTCTGGGTCAAATTGCAAGAATTCACTGTACAATACATGCATGAAATCAGCTCCTCCCATTGGTCCACCGGGGTGGCCGGAATTAGCTTTTTCAACCATTGCTACAGAGAGTAGCCTAATGTTATCAGCAGATAGTTTATCTAATTTTGGATTGGCCATAAGATTTAGCTAGGTTTTTTTAATTGTTCGGCTCAAAGATAGTGATTAATAATGTTTTCGTACATCTCTTGCTTGCCACTTATTAATTTTGGCTCTCCTGCCTCGCTAGCTATAGCATATAGGTCTTCCAGACTGAGTTTACCTTGCTCAAAATCAAGGCCTTTTCCAGCATCAAAGGAGCTGTACCTTTCGGCTCTGAGTTTTTTATAGTTGCTGTTTTCCAATACCCTGTCGGCAGTGATCAGTGCTCTGGCGAAGGCATCCATTCCTCCAATATGCGCATGGAAAATATCATCAAGGTCAGTAGAATTTCTTCGTGTTTTAGCATCGAAGTTTACGCCTCCTCCTTTAAAACCACCAGCCTCAAGAATGATCAGCATGGCCTCAGTAAGTTCGTATAAATTGATCGGAAATTGATCTGTATCCCAGCCGTTCTGATAATCACCTCTGTTAGCATCTATACTTCCTAATAGGCCTGCATCAGCTGCCACCTGAAGTTCGTGGGTAAACGTGTGCTGAGCCAAGGTAGCATGGTTCACTTCCAAATTAAGCTTAAAATCATCCATGAGATCATAACCTCTTAAGAAGCCTAGCACCGTAGCGGCATCGAAATCATATTGATGCTTGGTAGGCTCCATGGGCTTAGGCTCAATAAAGAATTGACCTTTGAAACCTTGCTTACGAGCATACTCTTTGGCCATATGTAAGAATCTAGCCAAATGATCCTGCTCTTTCTTCATATTAGTGTTTAGAAGAGACATGTAACCTTCTCTACCTCCCCAGAATACATAGTTTTCACCACCCAGTTTGATAGTTGTATCCAGAGCATTTTTCACTTGCGCACCTGCATAAGCAACCACACTAAAATCAGGGCTGGTAGAAGCTCCATTCATGTACCTTGGGTTTGAAAACAGGTTAGCGGTACCCCATAATAATTTCACACCGCTGGCTTTTTGCTTTTCTAGTGCATAATCAGAAGCTATTTGCAGCCTTCTTTCAGACTCCTTGAAGCTGGTTCCTTCAGCCGCCATATCAAAATCATGGAAGCAGTAGTAAGGCACACCAAGTTTGGTAATGAACTCAAAAGCAGCGTCTAATTTGTCTTTAGCCTCTTGCTCTACGTCACTAGCCGTAGACCACGGAAAAGCTTTAGTGCCAGGACCGAAAGGATCGCCACCTGTACCACAGAAGGTATGCCAGTAAGCCACTGCAAATCTGAAGTGGTCTTTCAGGCTTTTTCCGGCCACTACTTTATTCTCGTCGTAATATTTAAAAGCCATAGGGTTATCAGATTCCTTACCCTCAAACTGTATTTTTCCTATGCCTTTAAAATATTCTTTGTCTCCTAATAATACGTTATTACTCATTATTCATAAGGTTTTAATTGTTCTCTAATAAATTCTTTAAGTCTTTTTTCCAGATGTTATAAGCCTTCTGGTAGGGGTCTTTGTCAGGGCTCATTTCATAGCTATCTACCTGCTCGGCCTTGCCATAAATATCATCCAGCTCCTTATATCTCCCTGTCACTAATCCAGATCCTCTGGCCGCTCCAACCGCACCGGTAGTTTCTATTACTTCTATTCTGCAACCTGTAAGGGTGGCCACAGTAGTAGAAAACACTTTAGATCTGAATAAATTATCATTTCCTACTTTAATAACATGCGTCTCAATACCCATGTTTTTTATAATCTCCACACCATAGACAAAGGCAAAAGCCACTCCTTCAAGAGCTGCTCTGTACATATGACCTTTACCATGGCGGTTAAATTGAATATTGTTGACCTGAGCACCTACAAATTGATTCTCCAACATGCGCTCGGCTCCATTTCCAAAAGGAACAATGCGAAGGCCATCAGCACCAATAGGCACCTGGTTGATCATCTCTTCCATTTTCTCATAGCTCACATCTTCACCCACAACTTGTCTTACCCAGCGGTATTGTGACCCGGCTCCATTGATACAAAGCAATACTCCGATTCTCTGAGCATCAGACTGATGATTAACATGAGCAAAGCCATTTACTCGTGATGCCCCATCATATAAAGGCTGATCTACCACAGCGTACACCACGCCTGAAGTGCCGCCGGTAGCTGCGATTTCCCCTGGCTTAGTCACTTGTAAGGATAAGGCATTATTGGGCTGATCACCAGCTCGGTAGGTAACAGGGATTCCTGCTTTTAAGCCCAGAATTTCGGCAGACTGCTCGGTTACGAGGCCCTGAACTGAGAAAGTATCAGCTATTTCCGGAACTAAGGAGCGGTCAATATCATAATAATCAAGCACCATCTGAGCGATATCATTATTCTGAAAATCCCAAAGGATACCTTCTGACAAGCCCGATTTGGTGGTAACGATCTTCCCTGTCATTTTCATAGCTATGAAATCTCCAGGAAGCATGAACTTGTGTATTTTACTATAAACCTCAGGCTCATTTTCTTTTACCCACATCAGTTTTGAGGCGGTAAAATTACCCGGTGAATTTAGCAAGTGAGTATGACATACTTTTTCTCCTATTCCCTCAAAAGCGTCATTGCCGATATCTACACTGCGGCTATCGCACCAGATAATAGAAGGACGAAGTACTTTCTGGCCTTTATCTACCAGCACCAAACCATGCATCTGATAAGAAAGACCTATCGATTCTACATCAGCGCCGTTGACACCGGTTTGGGCTAATACTTTTTTACATACTTTGGCCACATACTCCCACCACTGTTCAGGATCCTGCTCGGCCCAGCCTTCCTGCAAGGCCTGTATTTCCATCTCAGTATCAGGGTATTGCGCCATGCCTACGGTCTCCCGTGTCTCGGCGTTTACCAGCGCCGCCTTTATAGACGAGCTACCGATATCAAAACCTATTAAATATTTACTCATGAGGGAATTGGTTGTTTTGCTATCGTTTTTTTAATCAGTTGAACTTCACAAATTTGGTGTTTTTCATGTGGAATGCACTTACTTTCAATACTTCACCCATTCGTCAATTAAATTCATAAATACGCCAATTTCATACGTCAACAACCCTTCACTACCATACAGTGGCGTACTGTTGACGTAGCCGCATTTTCAGGAACTAGACTTTGGCAACTTTTTCCATTGAGTAATGACGTACAAATGAATAAATTATGGCGAATTCGTGCAGTAGTGAAACCTTACTGATAGTTAGGCAAAATAGCTTTCTTTATGAAATCGTTTGCGAATTTAAATGCGCCTTCATGAAAAAAAATCAACTCTACCCTGTATTAATATCTGTTATAGTAGCACTTGGGGGCTTTCTTTTGGGTTTTGACGGCGTAGTTAATTCTGGGGCCATCACCTTCTATAAAAACACCTTCAATATCTCCAGCCAACCTCTGCTGCTAGGGATTAGTACCAGTGCCATTCTATTAGGATCTATTCTAGGCAACCTAACTGCCGGCATGATCAGCGATGCTATTGGAAGAAAGAAAGCATTATTAATTACAGCCTTCTTATTTATGCTTGGGGCGTCAGGTACAGCATTGGCGGGGCACATTATCATTTTCATCATTTGTAAATTTGTTGCAGGTATTGGTGTAGGCATAGCTATACTAGTAGCTCCTATGTATATCGCTGAAATGGCTCCTCCCGAAAATAGAGGTAAGCTAGTCACTATCAACCAATTAAATATAGTACTTGGTTTATCGATAGCATACTTTTCTAACTACTACATACTTCAGTTCATAGAAGACCCAGACCTGAACTGGCGATGGATGCTGGGCATAGGAGCCTTCCCTGCCGCGTTATATTTCATACTTCTATTTATCATTCCAGAAAGCCCCAGGTGGCTCATCCAAAAAGGTCGCTTGGAAGAGGCTAAATTCACTCTGAATAAGGTGAGAGATCATGAACAGGCAGTCATTGAATTTCAGAATATCCAGAACACACTTAAAGCCACTAAAAAAGAGAAAAAAGCTAAGCTATCAGAAGTGTTTTCCCGAAGAATGAAAGTAGTGCTGATTATTGGTCTTGCGCTTGCCTTCTTTCAACAGGTAAGCGGCATTAATGCAGTACTTTATTATGCCCCGATGATTTTTGAAACGGCCGGAGGCGCCACTGACACCGCCTTTCTTCAGGCCATAATTGTAGGTATTATCTTCATGGTATTCACCGTATTATCGATGCTGGTAATAGATAGATTGGGTAGGAAGCCGCTTTTGATCATAGGCACATCTATCATGGCTGCTTTTCTGGTAATGGTAGGTTATTCTTTCTACATAGCAACCTATAAGGTTACTGATAATACCATCACTAGCCTAGAGCAGTCATTGAAGGATTCTGAGGTATTGGCCCAGGCCAAAGCCACCAACCCTAAAATCTACCAGAAAGATAGCATTGTGTACATACAGACAGCCGCCTCGGTGTATAAAAACGGGCAGGTAATAGCTGAGGTGCAGCATGACACTTACAATACCATTAACTACGAGATCAAACTGATTACCAGCGTATTGGAAAGACAAAAAGGAAAAGTTTATACGAATGAACTCGACTTTTTTAGCACTTTGAAAACAGCTTTTAGCAGAGAGCTACAGATGAGTAGTGCTCAGAACATCATAGCTAATCAGGAATTATCAGCAGATGAAGTAACAGAACTGCGCTTTGCTGATGCATATAAGCAGGTTATTTTAGGCACCAGCATTAATATTAATGCCAATTGGGTGCTAATAGGCATTTTAGGTTTTATAGCTGGATTTTCCATATCGCTGGGCCCGGTAATGTGGGCCATTCTATCTGAGATATTTCCTAATCGATCAAGAGGACTGGCTATTTCTGTAGCAGGCTCATTGAACGCACTGACAAGTTTTGCGGTAGCCACCATATTTCCATACGAACTGGAAAAACTGGGCTCGGCCACCACCTTTTTCATATTCGCAGCCTTTATGATTTTGTGCTTGTTTTTTGTTTTGAAATATGTGGTAGAAACCAAAGGCAAATCTTTGGAGGAAATAGAGGCTGAACTAATAGATAATTGATTTTTTAAATGCAGATACAAAACCCCATTTTAAGAGGATTTAACCCTGATCCTTCTATCATTAAAACTAAAGATGGTTATTATATAGCCACCAGCACCTTTGAATGGTTTCCTGGTGTGCAAATACATTATTCAAAAGACCTCATTAACTGGGAGTTAGTAGCAAGACCGTTAAACAGAATCTCGCAGTTAGATATGCGTGGAAATCCTGATTCTTGCGGCGTTTGGGCGCCTTGTCTTTCATATCATAATAACACCTTTTACCTGGTGTATAGCAACGTAAGATCATTTGACGGTAAATGGAAAGACACCCACAACTATCTGGTGACAACAGATAATATTTTAGGAGAATGGTCAGATCCTGTGTATTTAAATTCTTCCGGTTTTGATGCCTCACTTTTCCATGATACTGATGGCAAAAAATGGCTTTTGGCCATGATTACGGATCAGCGTAATAATCATTTTTTTGGAGGTATCACCCTTCAGGAATATGATGAAGCTGAAAAAAGACTGACCGGACCGATCCACACCATTTTCAAGGGTACCGAACTTGGCTGCACTGAAGGGCCACATTTATATAAGAAAGATGGATTTTACTACCTGATTACGGCCGAAGGTGGCACCGAATATGGCCATGCCGTTACGGTGGCTCGCTCTCAATCAATCACAGGTCCTTATGAGGTTCACCCTGAAAATCCCATCATTACCTCCAGGCATCATCCCGAAGCTGAGCTTCAAAAAGCTGGTCATGCAGATCTGATTCAGGATGAGCATGGGCAATGGTTAGCTACCTTTCTGGTTGCGCGGCCACTGAGTCCCTTAGGTAAATGTATTCTTGGTAGGGAAACAGCCATTGAATTGATAGATTGGCCTGACAACCAATGGCCACAACTTAAAAATGGAGCAAGAACACCTCGATCCCTGGTAAGCTCTAATGGGCAGACACCTCAAGACTTTACTCCTAGTGTCCATCATGTGACTTTTGATCAGCCGGTGCTGGATATTCATTTTCAGTCATTAAGAGTTCCCATAGAAGAAAGTTGGGCCACCTTGACGGCAAAGCCAGGATTTTTGAGGCTAAAAGGCCGAGAATCTTTAAGTTCCTTTCACTACCAAAGCTTGATCGCGAGGAGAATACAACATTTTAAAATTGAAGCCTCCACCTACCTGGAATTCGCCCCAGTTAACTTTCAGCAGATGGCCGGGCTTATTTTTTATTATAATACCAATCACTTCCACTATTTAACTGTATCCTGCGATGATCAGCAACAAAAGACCATTCAAGTGATCACTTATGACAAGAGTAAGGTCACTGAGTCGCAAACAATAGCTATTGAGTCATTAGCACCGGGCATTCACCTCAAAGGCGTGCTTCATTACGACAGATTACAATTTCATTATAAAGAAGCTGATACCTGGAAACCAATAGGTTCAGCCTTAGATGCCAGCATTCTTTCTGATGACTATGTGCGTGATGAGACCAACCACTACAGACCTGCCTTTACGGGAGCCTTCTGTGGCATTTGCTGCCAGGATCTATCAGGTCAAGGCAAGGCTGCTGATTTTAAGCATTTCAATTATACCGAATTAAAATAAGATGACCTTGAAACCCTTCATTATCTGTATATTACTTTTAACTGTGATGAGCTGTTTAAAAAGTAGAGAGTCAGATCCCCAACTTGAAAAGAGTCTTACTAAGCCCGCAAGGAAACTAGCTAAGTTCGAACCTGAAGATGGCAAAGTCTTGCTCTTTGTGGGCCAGGAATTAGCCGCTATCGGTGGATTGGAGAACTATAATGATGGCTACCTGGACAACTTCGACCGACCAGCTGGCTTTACCATGTACACTAATTTTTCACCCGGAGACAGCTCATTTGGTCACATCAACAAAGGCCTGGACGGCGTAAATACCACGGATAACTGGGGTGATGGACCTAGCAACATAGCCATGCAATTGTCTGATCCCGACTTTAAAAATATGGCTTTGGCTATCGGCTTGGCTTTTGTAAACCATGAGACACAAGTTGCTAATGGTGAGCATGATGACTTAATAGTTGGCTTGGCAGAATTCATCAAAAAGCAAGGCGAGAGGCCTGTATTTCTACGTGTAGGTTATGAGTTTGATGGCCATCAGTGGAATCATTATAACAGAGAGGACTATATCAAATCTTTCCGTCATATTCATGATGTCTTTGATAGCTTGGAAGTGAATAATGTTGCTTTTGTATGGCAATCTACCGGCTGGGCATCAAGCCTGGATCATTTGGAGGCCTGGTACCCTGGTGATGACTATGTAGACTGGTGCGCCTATTCCTTCTTCGCTCGGTACGATGAAGCTAAAATGATAGAGTTTGCCCGCCAAAAAGGAAAACCAGTGTTCATAGCTGAGGCTACACCTACCATTGGCGACGAAACCATTAAATTCGATGGACAAACTATAGCCACAAATCTTTCTGATGCAAAACAGGCTGAAGTAGCTTGGAAAAAATGGTTTATTCCTTTGTTCAAAACCATCCATGATAATCCGGATGAGATAAAAGCGGTGAGTTACATCAACTCCTACTGGAAGTCCCAGCCTATGTGGAAGGACAATCCTACTTTTCAAAAGATAGATGCCCGTCTGCAGAAAAGCTCATTGATCACTAAAAAATGGAGAGAAGAAACCAGTAAAAAGACGTTTATTCTATCATCAGACACTTTGTACCAATACCTGAATAAAACCCATTAAATCTGCTCTACAAAGTTATCCAGAGCAAGGTGCCTGTCCAGCTGTAGCTTTTTACGAAGCCTGTACCTTCTGGTCTCCACCCCTCTTACTGAGAGGTTGAGCTGTTCAGCAATGTCCTTGGTATTCATTCGCATTTTCAGAAGGGCCATCAACTTCACATCAGACACCGAAAGGCCCGGGAAACTGCTTTTCAAGTTTTTAAAAAAATCGCCATGTATAACATCAAAATGTTGCTCAAAAGACTGCCAACGATTACTTCTATCCATCTGATTGTCAATCTTTTTCAAGATACGATCCAGCTGATAAGAATGGTCAAAGCCATTTTCCGATTGGAGATCTCTGATATCATTTTTAAGTTCTTCCAAAAACTCATCACGAGCCTGAATTTTGAGGTGAAGAGCCGTCAACTCTTTGCTTTTTTCCTCCATTTTCAGCTCCATATCTTCCAGAGCTTCTCGAAGATTAAGATTTGCCGGACGAGCCGCGTTATGCATTAAAGCCTTATCTAAGCAGCTTTGCCAATAATTATAAGCTCTATGGCAAGCCGCTCCGTCATACTCAGGTTCATAAACTACATCTGCACTTACTCCCTCTAAAGCCTGTTCAAGTGAGCTATAAACACCTGTAGCCACGCCAGCTGCCCGAGCTGCTCCCACTGCTGCGGTGGTGTCCATCACCTCTATCTGGCAATCAAGCAGCGTAGCAATGGTAGTAGAAAACACCTCAGACTGAAACATATTGTCATTGCCCACCCGCATTACATCTACCTTAAGGCCAATTTCCTTGAGAATATTAACGCCTCTCACAAATGAAAAAGCAACACCCTCTAAAGCCGCCCTATATAAATGTGCTCTATCGTGTCTATTGAATTGTATATTATGAATGTGCGAGTTGATATTCTGATTTTCCAGCATACGTTCGGCTCCGTTTCCGAAGGGCAATATGCATAGTCCATCACACCCAATAGGTACTGTAGATACCATGCGCTCCATATCTTTATAATTCCTATCTCCACGAGCGATCTGGTTTTTCATCCAGCTGTATTGAATTCCGGCACCGTTTAGGCAGAGCAAAACCCCTATCCTATCATGATTCTGCTCATAATTGACGTGAGCAAATGAATTCACTCGTGATTTATAATCAAAAATGGGTTTATCCACCACACCATACACCACTCCGGAGGTTCCGCTGGTTGCTGCTATCTCATTAGGGCGCATCACATTCAGCGCCAATGCGTTAGTAGGTTGATCCCCAGCTCTATAGCTCACAGGAGTACCTGCCTTCAATCCACATAAAGCGGCAGCTTCTTTTGTTACCTGGCCTTGTATGCCAAAGGTGGGGGTAATATCACAAATATGCTCTTCTGAAAGTCCATAATAGTTCAGGAGCTCTGACGATACTTTTTGCTCATTGAAATCCCAGAAAATCCCTTCTGATAATCCAGGAATGGTGGTATATGCTTCGCCTGTGAGCTTTAAAGAAATAAAATCTCCGGGCAGCATAAATTTATGTACTCTTTGGTAAATGTTTGGCTCGTTATCTTTAACCCACTTTAATCTGGAAGCAGTGAAATTACCAGGGCTGTTTAATAAGTTCTGGAGACAATATTCCCGTCCCATCTCTTTAAAAGCGCTTTTCCCAATCTCCACACCTCTGCTATCACACCAAATAATGGAAGGTCTAAGTACCTGATAGTCTTTGTCTACCAGCACTAACCCGTGCATCTGATAAGAGATGCCGATACCTTTTATCTGAGATGCTGGCACTTTAGATTCTGCTAAAAGCTTTCTGGTAACGATGATAAAGTTCTGCCACCAGAGCTCCGGCTGCTGCTCTGCCCATCCGTGCTTGCGTGAGATAATATCCATCTCATTATCAGGATATTGCACCACGCATTTCACCTGATTTTTCTCAACGTTCAGCAAGCTTGCCTTTACTGAAGAACTTCCTATATCATAGCCTAGTAAATACATAAAATCAGAATTACGTCAATTATACGTCAGGTAAATATATATAACTTTTTCTAATTATGGTCATTTTGACCATAATTAATTTTAACAATATTTATCCATTTAGAAGTCTGCCATTCAGGTTAAGTTGAGGCAAGAAATTACACTCTACATAATTTTCGATAAATAGATAAAGAGAACGACAAAAGGTACACTGCTAAAGAAATACACCTTTCATTGATACGTATTAGCGCTATATCTTATACACTCTCTTAGGATAAGACAAATTTCAAACGATTTCTTACACTCATTTTATCTTCATCCAACACCCCGATTTAGACAGAATCCATTTAACCACTATCTTCATAATCGTTAATTACATAAACCTAAACCGATTTTATTATGAGAAAAATGATTCTCTCTTTGCTTTGCATTGGGCTGTATTTTGCTCAATCCAAAGCGGTGGCACAAAGTGTTGATATTACGGATTATCCCGGCACTATCAGCACACAGTATTCAGACTCCCCGAACAATGAGGCTATTGGCAACCTCATCGATGGGTCATCGTCCACCAAGTTTCTTACGTTTCACGGTACCGCCTGGGTGCAGTTTCGATCTACCACCGCAGCGGTTATTACCAGTTATTCATTGACCTCAGCTAACGATTTTGCAGCTCGAGATCCGCTTAACTGGACACTTCAAGGCTCTAATAATGGCACCAGCTGGACTACCATAGACAGCAGAAATGGGGTAGATTTCCCAAACCGTTTTCAGAAGAAGACGTTTTCGTTTTCTAACTCTACCGCCTACACCTACTTCAGGTTGAATATGGTAAACAATGGGGATGGCGCCCTTCAGTTAGCTGAATTAGAATTAATTGGCACATTCGAGCAAACTGATATCACCAATTTAGGTGGCACCATTAGCGCTCAGTATTCTGATTCTCCTAATAATGAAGACATTAGCAAGCTGATTGACAATTCATCATCTACTAAATACCTGACCTTTCACCAGTCGGCATGGGTGCAATTTCAGGCTAGTGGATCCCCGGTAGTTTCAGCCTACACACTTACTTCAGCTAATGATGCTGCGGCACGAGATCCGTTAAACTGGACGCTTCAAGGTTCCAATAATGGTTCTAGCTGGACCACATTAGATAGCAGAAATGGTATAGATTTTCCTAATCGTTTTCAGAAGAAGACTTTCTCATTTTCTAACAGCACCTCCTATACCTATTACCGCTTAAATATGGTGAATAATGGCGCAGGAGCTACTCAGTTAGCAGAATGGGAATTGCTAGGAACCGTCTCTGATGACCTATCCGACTGGCAATATTTCACTTACCCTACTGTGGTATTTGACAACCAGGCGGCAGGTACCACAGGTTCTAACATTGTAAACACTGCCATGCCCAATATGGATCAGGTCTTGAGAGAAATGACCCTTATAATTTGTCAGAAAATTTATGAAGACAACCTGGATGCACGTGTCAATTTTACTAAACTCAATCTGATTTTAAGCGATTTTGATGGAGTTGCCTATAAATCAGGAAGTCCGCCCGAAATCTCTATTACCGTGAGTTCCAGGTACATGGAGAGTTATTACAACAGTCATAACCAAGACTATGGCGCTGTGGAAGCTGAACTTAGAGGTATTTTAGCTCATGAGGGTACTCATGGCTATCAGTGGGAGCCTAAAAATGCCGGTGGCTACACTCCCGGAACCGACTTTTATGGCTTTATAGAAGGTCTGGCTGATTATGTAAGAATTAATACCTATGGCTTTTCGCCACAGCGATATCCAAGCCCTGGTGGAAGCTGGACTGACGGCTATACAAGATCCGGCTTTTTCCTTGATTGGATAGCCGATAATAAGGACCCGGATTTTGCCATTAAGTTCAATCAGTCAGCACGTGATTACAGCAATTGGTCATGGAATACTGCCTGCCAAAATATATTAGGTGAAGGCGTGCAGTCTTTATGGAACCAATATCAAGCTTCACTGAGCAATAACATCGTGAGCACAAGTACAGACATTGTCTATCCTAATCCCGCTGCCAATGAGATTAGCGTTAAAAGTGGTGAGTCAGCAACATTACAAGCTGTAGACATTTACTCTGGCACAGAAAAAGTGATTAGTAAAGACCTATCAGATAATAAGTTAAATGAAACTAAAATGAATATCCAGGACCTGCCAAAAGGTTATTACATTCTAGTAATCAAAAAGTCTGATGGCTCTATTGAAAAACGTAAGTTCTTAAAGCAATAAGATCGATAAGCCGAGCCCTCTCAGACTTTGAGAGGCTCGGTTTACCTAAAAAAATGTGAAATTTCTTTTATTTCACACACTCAGATTAAAACTTTCAGTGTATAAAAATTGTATGCGTAATAATTATTTTATGCATTATATTTACCCGAATAAATTATTAATCTGTGAGTGATAAAAAAGTAAAAATTGGTACTGTTCAAATGACTTGTTCTTCTTCACCGGAAGAGAATTTGACCAAGGCCATTGAAAAAGTAAAAGAAGCCGCTGCACAAGGCGCGCAAATCGTTTGTCTGCAAGAGCTATTTCGTTCTTTATATTTCTGTGATGTAGAAGATTACGAAAACTTTAAGCTGGCAGAGTCTATCCCCGGACCATCCACTGATGCCCTTTCTGAAGTAGCTAAAGAGCTAGGCGTGGTGATCATTGCCTCTCTATTTGAAAAGAGAGCACAGGGTCTTTACCACAATACCACAGCCGTATTAGATGCAGATGGCACTTACTTAGGAAAGTACAGAAAAATGCATATTCCTGATGACCCTGGTTACTATGAGAAGTTTTACTTCACACCAGGAGATTTAGGCTATAAAGTCTTTAAAACAAAATTTGCCACCATAGGCGTACTTATATGCTGGGATCAGTGGTATCCTGAAGGAGCCAGAATTACAGCCTTAAAAGGAGCAGAAATCCTCTTCTACCCTACCGCAATAGGATGGCACAGGGATCAGGATATTGATACTAATGATGAACAATATCAAGCATGGCAAACCATACAGCGCTCACACTCTGTAGCGAATGGTGTACCTGTAGTGTCTGTAAACCGGGTGGGCAGCGAAGCCGAGATGAGATTCTGGGGTGGTTCATTTATTACCAATGCCTTTGGAAAACTTCTGTACAAAGCGTCTCATGATCAGGAAGAAGTTCATGTACAAGAGCTTGACCTTGCTAAATCGGATCAATACCGTACGCACTGGCCATTTATGCGAGACAGAAGAATAGATTCATACCAACCCATCACTAAGCGTTTTCTTGATGAAGAATAACAGTTCGTCGCCACTTTTTCAGGGTCAAACACCTAAAGAATTAGGGTATTATTTTCCAGCAGAGTTTGCTCCACATGAGGCCACCTGGCTAAGCTGGCCTCATAAAGAGGAGTCATGGCCTGGCAAAATTGAAACCATCTATAGTCCTTATGCTGATTTCATTAAAGTACTTACTGAAAGTGAAAAAGTAAGGATCAACGTCTGTGATGAGTCAATGAAAGCTAAAGCCATTGGTCATTTACAAGACAACAATACTGATCTTAGTAAGGTCGAATTTTTCATTCATCCTACTAATGATGCATGGTGCAGAGATCATGGGCCGGCATTTTTGATCAACCCGAAAGCAGAACACAAGAAAATTATTGTTGACTGGGGTTATAATGCCTGGGGAGACAAATATCCCCCGTATGATCTGGATGATGTGGTTCCTACTAAAATTGCTGAGCATTACAATTTACCTGTTTTACATCCAGGTATCGTTATGGAAGGTGGTTCTGTTGAGTTTAATGGCAAAGGAACGCTTTTAACTACCACCTCATGCCTACTAAATGAAAACAGAAATCCCAACTTAAACCAGGGGCAGATAGAAGAATATCTTCATAACTATTATGGTGTAGATCAGATCTTATGGTTAGGAGATGGCATAGTGGGTGATGATACTGATGGCCACATAGACGATCTCACCAGATTTGTAAATGAGGACACAGTGGTAACGGTAGTTGAAGAAAATAAAAATGACGAGAACTACCAGCCACTTCAGGAGAATTTGGAAGAACTGAAAAAAATCAGGCTTTTAGACGGAAAACAATTGAATATCATAGAGTTACCTATGCCTAGAGAAATCATTTTTGAGGACATGCGCCTGCCTGCCTCATATGCAAATTTCTATATCAGTAACGAACATGTAATTGTACCAACCTTTCAAGACAAGAATGATGATAAAGCGCTGAGCATCTTATCTGAAGCATTTAAAGGAAGAAAGGTAATTGGTATTAATTCCCTCGATATTATCTGGGGCTTGGGCTCTTTTCACTGCCTGAGTCAGCAAGAACCAAAAATATAGATTTACATCTGACGGAATTATTCCTTACAATGGAATTTTTTCAATTTTTAAATCACTGCTTATCAAATAGTTAATTTCTGGCAACGCATTTGAATTCGTCCTCAAGACCAAAATTGAGGACGGATGAAAGCAGCTTTTACTATTTTATTTCTCGCTATTGGAATCATAGCTTATGGACAAACTTGTCCAGTTATTGACAAAAGGAATAATGGAAATGGACAGGCCAACCGCTGCGCTGGCGTAAGTGGTACTCCTGTAGCAGATAATTTTGTTGGTACTCCATATGCTGTAGTTGATGAAAATTTGCCAAAAACGGGTGATATAACGCTTATTTACGATGAGCCAATCATAAACCCACCTGCCATACGGAGAATTTGGATTGGCAATGTTCTGGCGAATGTAGTAGCTGGACCAGCCTCTACTCCTGAAATATCTGGCAATACAACTATTGTAAAGTATTGTTTTTACAACGAAAACCTTCCTCCAGCTGCTACCTATTCATTCGAGTTCGTAAATCCTGTCAATGATTCATTGCTTTCAATTTGTGGTTATAGTGGCACTGATAACTCCAGCGTTTCGCCGCCAACCATCCTCACCCAACCTCTTAGCCAAACAGTTTGTGATGGCGAAAATATTAATCTTTCAGTGGTAGCAGAAAGTACTAACGCAGGTGCACTTAATTATCAATGGAGAAAAAACGGAGTAGATATCTCAGGTGCCACTTCAAAAAATTTAAACATACAACAAGCAACTATTACAGATGCAGGGCAATTTGATTGCCTGGTAGGTGAGGCTACTGGTACTTTTGTAGTTTCTGACAAAGCTACCATTGCAATAATTGACTGTAGCACCAGCAATGTTTACATGGACAAATGCGGAAATGGCAGCTTAATAAACTCATTTACGGACAGCTGGAATAGCGCCTGGATAGATTACAATAATGATGGATGGGAAGATCTTTTCGTGGTAGACAAGAATAATTCAGGAGCAAATGCCATTTTTAAAAACAACACCGGCTCACTCGGCAGCACCACAATTTCCGGGATTACCAGCAAAGAAAAAACAGCAGCCAGTGCCTGGGCAGATATTGATAATGATGGCGACTTGGATGTTTGCATTGTTAACGCTACAGGGAATGCCAGTATGATTTATATCAACAACGGTAATGAGACTTTTTCAGCGTTACCATCAAGCGGAATAGATGTGCATCCTCAATATTTTCATGGTGCCGCCTTCGCTGATTTTGATAATGATGGATTTGTGGATTTGATATTAACTAACTTTTTTAAAACGAGATTCCATCACCTTTATAAAAACAACGGCAATAACACCTTTTCAAAAGTAGAGAATACACCAGTAAGTCAGGTAAGCAACCGCTCCACAACTCCGCTTTTAGCAGATTATAATAATGATGGTTTGGTAGATATTTTCATACCAAATGGAGACAATCAGCCAAATTCATTATTCAAAAACATAGGTAATTTTCAATTTGAGCGTATTACCACAGGAAGCATAGTTACTGACACAGACAATTCTGTAGGTGGCGCCTGGGGTGATTACAATGGAGACGGCTTCATGGATCTTTTTGTAACCAACTCTTCTAACCAGAACAATGCACTTTATACCAATAATACTGATGGTACTTTCACAAAAGTCACCAGTTCCATTACAGTATCAGATCGTGGACATAGCCATGGAGCCAATTGGATAGATATTGATAACGATACGGATTTAGATCTCTTTGTAACTAATGACAACGGGCCTAACTTTTTATACATCAATGATGGAACTGGCAGCTTCACCAAGGTTACTGATGAGGAAATAGCTACTGATTTAGGACTTAACTACGGTCAGGCTTGGGCTGATTACAATAAAGATGGCTTTTTAGATGTAATGCTTTCCTTCCATAGTGATCAGAAAGACCGATTGTATTGCAACAAGCAGAATGATAACACCTGGACTAACATAAGACTTGAAGGCACGGTGAGTAATGCCAATGGAATTGGAGCGCAAGTCAGAGTAAAAACCGATGGTACATGGCAACTTAGAGAAGTTAATCCCATTTCAGGTTTTGCCAGCCAGAATAGCTTACGATCGCATTTCGGACTGGGCACTGCCACTGTGATCGACAGTATAGAGGTACAATGGCCTTCCGGCATTATACAATATGTAACAAATCAGGCTTCTAATGAATTCATCACCATAGTGGAAGAAAGTGCCAGCAATGTTCAAGGAGTAGTTTTTCATGATATCAATAACAACTGTATTCAAGATGCCGGCGAGCCTTCTTTGGCAAATATCGCTTTGGTAATCGAAGAGCAAAATAAGATTGTAGCCTCTGACATGAATGGTCAAATGGCCTTTTACCTAAAAGATGGCAGCTATACCATATCATTATTAGTGGAGAGCAATTACTGGAATTTATCTTGTCCTAATAGTTTTGCCGTAACAGGTAGCTCTACTAATATTAATATTCCTCTGCAAGCTGTAAGCAATGGTTATGATCTATCTATTGACTACACTACCAGTGCATGGCGAAGGGGCTTTACGGCCGAATCCGTACTACATTATAATAACCTGGGAACGGAAGCAGCCTATAATTCATATATTACATTGACTTATCCGGCCAGTGTGGTAATTAATGAAGCAAATTACCCCTACACCCTAAGTGGCGACAATGAATACACCTTCAATTTAGGAACAATAGAACCAGGGGCTTCAACCAGCATTATCATCACAGATTCAGTTACTCTTGAGACCACAGTGGGGCAAGATCTATTAGTGTATTCGAGCATTACAGCTACAGGATCTGATCTTGATGAAAGCAATAATTCCATGACGGAAAGCAATAGCATAGTAGGCGCAATAGATCCCAATGACATAGCAGTATTACCTGAAGGCGAAGGTGCTGATAAGTTTGTGAGTAAAAATGAAACACTCACCTACAGAATCCGCTTTCAGAACGTGGGAACGTATTATGCATCAAGGGTTTACCTATCCTTTCCGATTTCAGAGTATCTTGATGAATCCACCTTTAAAACTGTAAATTCAAGCCATAATTTTACTTATAACATCGATGAAAGAGGAATTTTAAGGGTGTCTTTCAATAATATCTACTTACCTGATAGCACCACCAATGAAAAGGACAGTCATGGCTTCTTTAAGTTCACTATTAAGCCTCATAACCATCTGGTGGGCGGAGAACAAATCAAAGCTGTGGCTAGTATCACCTTCGATTATGAAGATGCTATTTCTACCAATGTTCTGGTAAACACTATTAAGTTTGAATCTAAAGGTTCTACTTATGAGCTTCATGTGTATCCTAACCCATCAGACAAAGCGGTAACTCTTTCCTTTGATAAGGATTTTTATAAATACGATGATTACCAGGGCATTTCAGAGTTGTACGTTTATAGCATTCAAGGAAAACTTCTGCACCACATTCAGCCGGAAGGTAGCGATTACACCTCGATAGATGTATCAGACTGGAATAATGGCCAATACATTATAAAGGCCATCGATGTACGAAATAATATCTTCATGGGAAGATTAATGAAGAATTAATGAAAGCAAATGCATAAAGCCTTCATAAAGTGTATCTCCGTGAAATAAAACTCACTGGGATACACCTTAAAAAATCCAGAAATACAGGATTAATAAAATCATTATTATTGCTACTACCTGCATCCACCTACTCTGAGCCGGGAATTCATACCCACAAATGGGACACTGCTTACTTTTAGCATCAATTTCCATGGCGCAGGAGGGGCATTCTTTTTTGGGCATGTTTTATCTCTATAGTTTCAACTAAATTAATAAATCCACAGCAATTTCAATTGAAATACCTTTTCCCCGTTATACAGCTCTCCAACATACATCCCCGACTCAATCCTGTTGCCGTAATCCACAGTGCCATCCCAAATCAAAAATTCCGTTTCAGGGGATAATTCAAACTTTTTCAACTCCCTACCCTCGAGATCATAAATGTAAAATTGAGCGGAGCCTGAAGAAATACTTTCCTTTTTGAAATAAATGGACACTGACTTCGATGCCGGATTGGGCATGAATGAGAATGGAATTGCATCAATGTCATCAACTCCGGTAACTTCCTCCGCAATATAATTCTGGAAACTCCAATTTTCATTTACATTCTCATAGGTCATGAACCCTGGTGTAAAAGTATACCCTGATAACATTGGGGTGATAGTGCCAGACCAACCTTTAGGAACAGAAAACTCGTAATACCCATTCTGATCAGTAATAACATCCTCATTAATAAGTCCATCTAACACAACTCCCTCAACACCTACCTCATTAGAGGCAAAGCTTATAGTACCAGAAATCATATATTCACCCACATAGGTTCCGATAAAATTTGCAAGAGAAGAATCTGTCTGGACATTTTCAAAAACAATTTGCTCTGGACTGAAAGTATAATCAGCAAGCATAGGCGTCAGGGTACCAGACCAACCTGGTATAACTTCTATAGCATACTTCCCACTTTCATCTGTAAACGCTTCTTCGGTATAACCTTGAACTTCTACTCCAGGTACAGGTAAATTATCCTCATCTATCACCAAGCCAGAAATAATAAACCCAGTTTCTATAACCATGAAAGTGATACTAAATGATGAATAACTGCTCTGGTTAGTAGATTCAAATACATAAAAGTCAACTTTCTGAGTGTAACTACTATCTGAAAACATTGGCTGAGCCATTAAGTAAGTTGTACCTGCACGTTCAGTAAATTCTATATTGAAACTACTAGCACTTCCTAATTCAAAGTTTAGATCAGTGATATTAAGATAGTCATCTTTCACATAGTCTGATAGATCCAAATCAGCAAACCCTTGAGATCCTTTCACCATCAGCTGATCTGGGATAGGCTGTACCACTGGAGGAGTATTAGGCGCTAATGGATTGTAAATTATAGTAACTGGAGCAGTGCTTTTTGCTCCTTCTTTGTCTGTCACAATCAGATGGACAGTTTTATTCAACGTGGTATCTTCACAGGCAAAAAGTAATATGTCTAATTGCTTAGTTTCACCAAACTGGTTTATGGTAACGAAAATGTTGTCGTTGTTAGCAAACTCTGTACTATCTAAGGGATCTAATGAGAAGTATAAGTCATCAATAATATCAAAATCATCAGTAGCAAAAGGACTTAAAATAGTGGTAGCGCTATAAATATATGTCATAGAACAGGGCCCTTCTGAACCATTTTCAAAAGCCCAATCAAAATTGAGATAGATGGGTGGTATCGGTTTAATTATTGGACCGCTATTCTCAGCATCAGCCACCTTAATGATTACATTCTTTTCTGCAAATACACCCTCTTCGTCCGTAATTGTGAAAGTAACCGTATCCACTCCTACCCAATTTGGGTCTTTTAAAATAATTCTTCTTTCAATGTTAGCTGTTTCTTCAGCAATAACTTCAAAGCCCAAATTCTCAGTTTCTGAAATACTTACTAGAAGATCCTTTTGATATGTAAAATCGTCAGACACATTGAAAGTTATATTTGGTACGGAATCATTTCGAAAGGCTAGAAAATTTTTCACTACTATTCTCGGTGCTTGATTATCACCGACAACTCGAGTTCTCTCACTTTCGATTTGCAAATTCGGTAGCGCAGGATGCGTAATTACGGCATAATAAATACCTTTATCTTGTAACGGTTTAAAACTCTCTATCACTAAAGGCAAACCACTTCCAACAAGGATCGGAGCTCCATTATAAATTAACTTTGGCGTCTTGTACCACTTTACAGTTACTCCTGCCAATGGGGTATAAGCACTAATCGAAAGGCTCAACTCTGAACCCGCATGAGGAATTAACTTCTGTTTCTCGCCTACTAAATTTTGTGGATTAAATTTAAAGTTGGTGTTATTATTCTTTAATCTTTGATAAATCGGATTAATATCCTTGAGAGTAAATGAGTTATTGTTTATAAAAAAGAGGGTGGGCATGGGCTTTGCTGCTGAGGTGGAAATAACCCCTGAAAGCATATTAAAAGATAGATCAACTCTCAAATCTGATCTTGTAAACAATTCTGAAGGAATGCCCCCAGCCATCCTATTCCTACTACCATTTATTTCCTTTAAATGAGGTAGCCCAGCAATGCTTAAAGGAAAAGTCTCTATTTCATTTGATTGAAAACGAATAATTTCCAAAGAGTTTAGCGCGCTGAGTGAGGTCGGTAGATTTTTTAGTTTATTATTAGAAACATCTAATAATTTCAATGAAGTAAGGTTTCCGAAAGCTTCAGGCAGCTCCATTAAATTTCCCTCATTTACACTTAACTGTTCGAGTTTAGTTAGCTGATTAAGATTATTGGGAAATGATTGCAGCTGATAGTTAAACGATAATACCAGCTGCTTCAAATTAGGAACCTGATTAATTGTTTCGGGCAATCTAGTTAAGCCACACTGTTGAAGCCCAAGAAATTCCAAAGATTCCATGGGCGGTATAGTGTAATTTTCAACAATAGGATTTTTATTAAGATTGAGGTACTTTAAGCTAGTAAGACTTGAAAGATCAGGTATGTCTGTGAACTTATTACCATTCAAAAGTACCTGCTCTAAACTGGTAAGATTGGAAATATCAGATGGCAAGCTATTTAAGTTGTTATAAACTAAGCTCAAAGTCTTGATCTGTGTAAGCTCATTAATTTGAGGGGGTATAAAGGTTATGCCAATTTCCGAAATGGTCAAACTTTCCAATTGATCCAAATCCTTCAATAAATTAATTTGCTCAGGCAGGCTATCAGTTTGAAATCCAAAAGTAGATCCATCCAATCCCACGTAAGTTGCTCGGCCCCCTTCGGAATAACTAGACCATGTAACACCACTCCAAGATCTTGCGGGAGCATTAATATCATAAAATGTCGGCCAACCTAACTGTGATAAAGTCTGTTGAAAATTAGCCAAAATTGTCGAATCCTTAGGGTCTACTGAAAAATTGATAGGTGCTATGTGGACGTCAGAAAAAACTTTAACTGGCTGCATCATCATGCCTAAGCTAAGTATAACAAAGGCTTTGAGAATTCTATTGATCATTATGTTCAATTTAGACTTTGCAAAAGATTGTAAGCAAAAATGAATAAAGAAAAAGCTTACTCACCCGTATCGCAAACAATAAATATACTCATCAAGCTCAAATTAAAATAACTTTATTTATTTAAAAAATACCATTATTAACATAATAATAAATAAATAGCTGAAGTATTATCAGAATCAATTAATTATAACTTGTATCTTCCAGTATTACACTTATGCCATCCCAACAAGTACTATACAAAACCTATCCCCCACCACAGAGACTGGCGCGTTATGTACGTATGTTTTGGGTGTATGAAATAAACTTCCTTCAGCCGGAGCCTTATATTTATCGGTCTGTGGCCGATGGTGGTGCGGAAATACTCTTCCACTACAAAGGCCCTTTTGATGAAATTAATGCTGACAGAAAAACTAGATGCGATAGAGCACTTGTGCATGCTCAGACCAAGAAATTTCACCGATTTGATACCGAGGGCAACTTTGGCATTTTCGGGGTGTACCTACATCCGCCTGCTTTAGCTGCCATTTTTAATTTACCCTCTGATGAGCTCAGTGATGAAATGGTAAACCTTCAAACCTTACTTGGAGCCGAAGGCGAAGAACTCACAGACAGAATTATGAATGCCAGAACTAACGAGGATCGTGTAAGTCTTCTCACTCAGTTTCTAGAGAAGAAATTACTGCCATTGCAATGTTCCTCGCACTACATTCATGATGCGGTGAATCATATGGTGAGAGCCCAAGGGCAAATTAATGTGAAAGATATGGCGGATCGTTACTGCCTCTCTCTAAGACAATTTGAGCGAAAATTTAAAGCCTGCTCAGGTTTTAGCCCGAAGGTGTATTCAAGGATCCTAAGGTTTAATGAAGCCCTCAATTCTTTTGGCCGGATTAACAGCCTTACCGAGCTAGCACATGACTGTGGCTATTATGACCAATCTCACTTCATCAAAGATTTTAAGGAGTTTTCAGGCTATGATCCCAGCACCTACTTCTTCGGCAACGCTGAAGGAACTGAATATAGAGAAGTTTAAAATGTCGCTTTTTTACAATCGTACAACCGATCTAAGAAAGACCTTAGCAAAATATTAAACCATTATAATTATGAAAATACCAGAAGGCTATAATACCGTAATGCCCTACCTCATAGTCATAGATGCAGCTGCATTTAAGAAATTCATGGAAAGTACTTTTGATGCCAAAGAAAAAATGGTAGTTATGAGAGACAACACGGAAACGATCATGCACGGCGAGGTGACAGTTGGCGAAAGCACCATTATGTTTGCTCAGGTCACAGAAGAATTTAAACAAGCTAATGCAGGGATGTTCATTTGGGTTGAAAATTCGGATATCACCTATCAAAAAGCTCTTGACTTGGGCTCAACCAGTATTATGCCTCCAGCAAATCAGGATTATGGTCGCTCATGTGGTGTCAAAGATCCTTTTGGCAACACCTGGTGGATAACTTCTCCTATAAATTAAGAACTAAAGGGTGCCTGGAGCTTTGACCCAGCACCCTTTTTCTATGTAATGCCCTGATAAATGCTTTTCTTTGGATCTACATTATCAAGATCCATGAAAAAAGCTTTCAGAATTTTATTCTCTTTAGCAGCCATTATCGTCTGTCTGGCTACTTTTCTTAGCTTCTTTGGGTCCATGATCTGGCAGCTGGATCTTTTTACAAACTTCAAGCTACAATACGCTCTAAGCCTTTTGCTGTGCGTTATAGTACTCTCATTTACTAACGGCAAGAGAATGGCCATTATAGCCGGCATCTTCCTCATTTCCAACGCCATAGCAGTTTTACCTCATACTTCTAAATTAAGTAGCAATGGTGCTAATACTCATTTAAAAATCACTAGCATCAACCTACTAAAGTCCAATCACAACTATCAGGCTACTATCAATTTCATTAACACTGAAAACCCTGACGTATTGGTATTTGAGGAATACCAAAAACACTGGCATGATAAGCTATCGGTGGCGCTGGTTAATTATCCCTACAAGCAAACTGTATTGAGGGGAGACTCTTTTGGCATAGCCATCTATTCAAAAGAAAAACCGAGCAGCACCACAACCTTAACTTTGGATCAGTCAGAAGTACCTTCTTTACTTTGCAAATTTGCAGTAAATGGCTCTGAAGTCAACGTTCTAGGCACTCATACTCTACCACCCACTTCGGAGTATTACGCCGTATCAAGAAATCAACATTTAAAAAGTATTTCAGAGCTAAAAATTGACTCTTTAGTAGTAATTGGCGATCTCAATATCACGCCATATTCCTCATATTTTAAATCAATGATAGAGAATTCTGATCTTGAGGATACGAGAAATGGCTTCGGAATTCAAGCTAGCTGGCCCAGTTGGGGTTGGATTTTCAGGATCCCGTTAGACCATTGTCTGGTATCTAAAAACTTGGCGGTAGCTGATAGAACCATTGGTCCTTATGTTGGCTCAGATCATTACCCCATCACAGTAACTTTAGCACTTTGAAAGACAAA
Source organism: Fulvivirga ligni (assembly GCF_021389935.1). NCBI lineage: Bacteria > Pseudomonadati > Bacteroidota > Cytophagia > Cytophagales > Fulvivirgaceae > Fulvivirga > Fulvivirga ligni. The sequence goes on along the minus strand of NZ_CP089979.1, from coordinate 2,651,284 downwards.
ACACATATACAAAACCTATTTATACTCAATATTACCATGCTCATTATGAGTACGTCTGGTGTATTGGGAAGATACATCAATATGCCTCCTCCAGCTACCATCTGGTGGAGATGTGTATTCGGAGCTTTATTTTTATATCTATTTTGCCGCTGGAAAAAGAATAGCCTGAAGGTGAATCTGGCCCATGATGGATGGGCATTACTTATAGGAGGCATTTTACTTGGCGCCCACTGGATTACTTATTTCTATGCGCTCAAGCTCTCCAATGTAGCTATTGGGATGCTATCTCTGTTTACTTATCCGGTATTTACCGCCTTCCTGGAACCGTTACTACTGAAAACAAAATTTCAGCCTGCACATATCCTTTTAGCGTTTCTGGTCTTAATTGGTATTTACTTTCTGGCTCCAGAATTTAGCTTGGGGAATGACACTACACTCGGCATCATTTGCGGCTTAGTATCTTCAATTTTCTATACTTTAAGAAACTTACTTCTAAAGAAAAAAGTATCCCGATACGCCGGCACTACGCTGATGTTTTATCAGGTGATAATTGTGGCCTGTTTATTCTGGCCGGTATTTTTCTTTAACGATATCAGAACTATCTCAGGAGCCTGGATGCCTACAATAGCACTAGCATTAATAACTACGGCTATTGGTCATACATTATTCGTTACTAACCTCAAAAAGTTCTCAGTGACCACTGTGAGTATAATAAGTGGAACCCAACCCATTTACGGCATTTTACTAGGGTTACTATTCTTAAAAGAGGTACCTCAAAGCTCCACGCTTATTGGTGGAGCACTGATTTTGACTACCGTAATAATAGAAAGTGCAAGAACTAAATCAGCACAAAAAAAAGAAGAATAGATACCTATTCTTCTTTTCCTTTCTTCAATTTATTTTGAGTTGATTTCATTTTCTCCTGTTCCTCTTTCCATTCCTTCTGAGCTTTTTTGGCTTCCTCTTGAGCTTCTCTAGCCTCTTCCTGTCTTTCCATGGCATTCTCTTGCATCTCCTGCTGAAATTCCTTCTGCCATTCCATAGCCTCCTTTTGAGCATCCATTGCTGCCTCCTGCACTTCCTGCATCCATTCCTGCATTTCTTCAGGACTCATATGTAGCTCCTCTCCTAAATCAATATTCATTTCAGGAATGCTGATCGGAGGAATAGCCACTTCAAATTCTTCAAAGTTCATCTCAGGAATATTGATTTCAGGAATCTGAATATTCATATTGTTCAAGGCCGCAATACCATCTGCAAAACCACCATATGTGTAGTTCGTCACCACATAATTTCCGGCATCCCCTACAGTTTCTGCACCTGTAATCACCATATCTTTCGGGCCGACAATTCGTTTAACGGCGCTGCCAAAAACCTTCACCTGATCAACAGAACCTTCCACCTTAAGTGTTAAAGTACCTGCTGAAACCTCCGATGTAACGTTCTTCTGCTCTATTCCCTCTATGCTTAGCGAAGTTTGATTTCCAAAAGCCATTGGTGAAAATGTAAGTTCCTTCACATCTCCTTTAATAATCAGCTTATCAAAGCTGGAAAGATTATCTAGCTTAACCGTTTGTGCAGTGACAAAAAGCGGAGAAATAATTAGAATTAATGCTGTAAATAAATTTTTCATGTTGTTTTAAGTTAATGACCTTATTTAATATGTACTCCATAAATCTGCAATGGTTACTTCTTTCTTAAATAAATATCGCCATTATAATTTTTTATCATGAATTCAGCTCCTCCTCCATTGATATCGCCTCGTACCCAATCATCTAAATACACCTTATAAGTACCTGATTTCTTTTCAGTTTTTGTGATGGGCTCATTCTTCTTCACCGTGAAGTCAAAACCTGATAAAACCTCTCCCTGAGCAGATTTCATCTTTAAGCTAGCCTTTACAGTTGAGGGAAAAGTAAGATCCACATTGCCATTGTAGGTGGTAAATGCCATGGGCGTATCAGGAGAAACCTTCACGAAAGTAGCATTAATAGATCCGTTGTAAGTATCGGCCACCAGTGAGCCAGAAATATTTTCAGCTGTGATTTTACCATTATAGTTCTCCGCCACAATTTCACCATTTACATTAGAGATCATTACATAACCATCATTATAAGTCTCTACGTGAAGGTCTACATTCGTAGGCACCTCAATCTTGAGATTCACGCCACTGCCCCATGAGCTGGATTCTATATCAATAAGGTTGTTATTTTCACTTACTTCAAGATCTAAGGTGCCTGCAGAGATTCTCTTTAAGCCATCCGTTCTTTCGGTAGACTTTTTACCATGACTATTCTTCTTTTCGTAGGAAACCATAACGTCCTTTCTGCTTGTTCCCACTACTTCTATAAAGCCACTTTTTATATCCACATTCACTTTACCACGCTTGGCAGGATCACTGAATGGCACTGCAAATTCACCTTTATCCTGAGCCAACGCCACTATAAAATTCCCGCAGGTCAATGCCAAAATCACTATACTTAATAATCCTTTCTTCATCTAATTACTGTTTTAATTTACCTATTTATTTGAGTGTTGTTATTGTTTCTAAATGAGTATATCTATGCTTTCCTTTAGCTTTTCTTTCACCTCCGGCGGTGTAGTTTCCTTACCTGCCAGATTCTCTAATTCCTTCACAGAACCCTTTACCTGAAGCCTTACCATCATTTCTGCCAGCGCCACCTGCACCATTGGCGATTCTTGTTTTGCTATAGACCTAATTATACCTTTCCTAACCTCTGGATTAGAAGCATATGGATACAAGGCATCTATAGCCGCCAGCCTTACATTTACATTATCATCTTTAACCAGTGTATTTAGCAGCGCATCAGTCACTTTTTGACTCACATTGGTCATCTCAGAGGTAAGATTTACAGCCTTTAGTCTGTCACTGGTAGATTCCTTATCTATGAGGGTTAGCATCATCATCTCCTTCATATCTGCCACCTCAGAAGTCAACTGATCAAGCTGCTGATTGTCAGTTGGTTGCCTACTCACAAAGTACCCTCCTAGCACTCCGACTAAAACTAATCCAAAACTATATGCCCATCTGAATGCTGGTTTAACTGTAAACCACCGCACCAAATCAAATGAACCAGAAGCTTTAGATTGCTTCTTTTCCTGGGCAAGCATAGCGTAAAACCCGTCTGACATGCCCTCAGAGGGACCAGGTATTTCAAGACCATCGAGCTTATGATTGAATTCATTGATTACATTCAAATCATCTAAATCAATAGCTCCGCTGGCCAGTAGATCCTCCATCCGCCTCATCTCTTCAGCATTGAGCCCTACAGTGTTATATTTTTCAATTAAATCTTTAGCTTCCATATTTAAGAATATTATAGCCGTTGCTCCAGGAGCATATATTTTTCTTTCAAATCTTGAAGCGCTCTAAAAACCTTCACCTTTACCGCCCCTTCTGAGCAGTTTAGTAACTCCCCGATCTGCTTATATTTCAACCCATCTATTTTGGAAAGTGTGATGACTTCTCTCTTTTCAGGCTCCATTTTGATCAATGCTTTTTCAAGGAGACTCATCTCATCAATTTTAGTCATTTCCATCTCTTGGTTACCGGCTTCATCCAACACCTGATCTTCCCACGAGTCGAGTGAATCGCTATGTTTGAATTTGTTTTTTCTGAAGTTGTCTATATTCACATTTCTTGCGATATGAAACATCCACACCTTAAACTCACCTGTAGCTTTAAAGCCATGCTTATATTTGAGAATCCGTACGAAAACGTTTTGCACGAGGTCTTCGCTAAGGCTCATATCGTGGTTCATATTAAAAAAGAACCCGAACAGAACCTTTTTATAGCGTTCAAATAGCAACCCCAATTTATCGAGATCACCCTCCTGTACTTTTAGCATCAATGCATTATCGGAAATCGACTCCAATCAATAATTCTTTTTTCGTTTCTCTATTCAGGCAGGGAAACTGAGGTATTTGAAAATGGTTACAGCCTAAGCTGATATTTTTTTAAATTAAAGAATTATTAGCCAGAAAAGGCCTTTTAAAAAGGATTGTGAAAGATATTTATTTGTAGGTGTTAATGAAGTTTGAGTCAGCCAGGATCTTGGCTACCCATTCACTGTATTGTTTACCTGAAGGATGCAGCCCATCTGATGCTACTAAGGATTCACCTCCTGAACGAGAAATGTCAGTAATATTGTAATACTTGACACCTAGCTCATCCGTAATTTGCTTATTAGCGGCATTGTATTCATCAATCTCCTTACTTATGGTTTCTTTTCTATCTGCACCAAAGGGAGTATAACCATAATCAGGTATTGATAGCACAATCACATGCTCCTTATTGCCCCCCGCAAATTCAATAGCCATATTTAAAAGCTCCTGAAATTCAGGTTTATATGTCTCTACACTCTGCCCTCTATACTGATTATTCACACCAATTAATAAAGATACCAAATCATAATCCTGATCAATATTTGTAGAAGCAATACCAGACTTGAGCTCTTTGGTGGTCCATCCTGTGCGAGCTATTATTTTTGGATCTTTAAGCGTAAAACCATATCCACCACTGTTTATTCTACTGGCCAACTGTACAGGCCATCTCTCAGCTTCATCTACACTCTCACCAATCGTATATGAATCCCCCAAAGCAAGGAAAGAATACTGACCTACAGTATTATCAGGACTATCAGTAGGATTGTTTGGTGTAGAAGGCTGATTTACAGGCATGTTGTTATCGTCAGTTGCACAAGCGAACAAAAGAAATATGGTTATAAATATGTACATGTAATTACGCATATGGTTTTAAAACACATACGTAACTACTATGTTTTCGGCTTTTAGGATGTTACTTTTTCCATTTGATATTACACCCCTGGCTCGGCCTTTGATCTTCCGAAACAGGATTACCTTTGATAATATCATCCAGTGTATTTCTTAAGTCTCTACCGGTTAGCTCTTTCTCATTACCTGGCCTGGAATCATCAAGCTGGCCACGGTATACAAGCTGCATATGTCCATCGAAAACATAAAAGTCTGGGGTGCAGGCCGCATCATAAGACCTTGCTACTGACTGTGTTTCATCATATAAGTAAGGAAAAGGATAACCCCATTTGCGGGCTTCTGTTTTCATTAACTCTGGTGAGTCCTCCGGGTAATTCTCTACATCGTTAGAACTAATAGCCACAAACTGCACACCGTCAGGAATGTAGTCTTCTGCCATTTTTACCAGCTCTGATTGAATATGCTTCACATATGGGCAATGGTTACAGATAAACATCACCACTGTGGCCACATCAGATTTAATTTCATCTAAAGACACTGTTCTTTCAGAAATAGCATCATAGAGTTTAAACTGCGGAGCCACCGTACCTAAAGGCAGCATATTTGATGGTGTAAGAGACATTTTGTAGCTTTTTGATTATAATATTCGCCTACTTTATATCAGAAAATGATTTTCTAGCTGAAGTAAGCTTTGATATCTACGCAAGATTAAGGAAAATTGTTTACACCTAATGAATCTAAACCATGAACAAACTCGCCCCTACACATCAGATTATCAAAAAATCTTACATACTCCTGCTGTTATTAGTATGTTATGCTCTTTCAAGCCATGGGCAAGAACTCAAATCACCGGATGGAAATGTCACCATTCACATTACCTCTAATGAAAACCTTCAATGGTCTGTAACCTTTAAAGACAAAACCTTACTTGATCCCAGCGATATTGGACTGACCATCAATGGGAAACCTCTCAGCTTTAGTAAGATTAAAAAGCAGAAAACTGAAGCCATACAAAATAAAATCACGCCGGTAGTGGCTTTAAAAACGTCATCTATTGACGACCATTATAACTCGCTGTTGCTAGAGTTTTCTCACAAATTCAACATTGAATTTAGAGCTTATGATAATGGTGCGGCTTATCGCTTCATCAGCACCCAGAATAAAGAAATCATAGTAGACTCTGAAATTATCTCATTACAATTTCCAGAGAGCACCATCAGCTATTTCCCTGAAGAAGAGAGCATTATATCTCACAATGAAAGAAGCTATGAGAAGGTGAAGGTTAGCGAAATCAAAAAAGACAAGTTTTGCTCACTGCCGGTGTTATTTCAAAATGATGGCATCAGCGCATTATTTACCGAAGCTGATCTATATGACTATCCAGGCCTTTATCTCACAAAAACCGACAATGGTATTTTTGAAGCGAAAAACCCTAAATATGTAACTAAGGCTACTCCTACAGAACAAGGTGGAGACAGAAATGAGATATTAGAATACGCTGATTATATTGCTAAGACTAAAGGTGCTAGGAATTTCCCCTGGAGAGTTTTAGCTATAGCTGAAAATGACAAAGATCTCTTAACCAATCAGCTCGTATATCAGCTTTCCCGACCTAATCAAATAAAGGATCCAACCTGGATAAAGCCCGGAAAAGTAGCCTGGGACTGGTATAATGATAATAACATCTATGGAGTAGATTTTAAATCCGGCATTAACAATGACACTTACAAATACTACATTGATTTTGCTTCCAAATATGGCATAGAGTATGTCATTTTGGATGAAGGTTGGTCTAAATCTACCACCAATATTGCAGAACCTACAGAAGCCATTGATGTGGCGGAACTGGTGAAATATGGCAAAAACAAGAACGTTGGCATTATACTATGGGCGCTATGGAAACCATTAGATAAAGATGCAGAGACATTATTGCAGCAATATGAGGACTGGGGTGTGAAAGGCATCAAAGTAGACTTTATGCAGCGATCTGACCAATACATGGTTAATTATTACGAGCGCATCGCTAAAATGGCTGCGGCCCATCATCTACTGGTAGATTATCATGGTGCATTTAAGCCATCTGGTCTGCGCAGAGCTTATCCAAATTTACTTTCCTATGAGGGTGTAAAAGGCAATGAAAACAATAAATGGAGCGACCTGATAACTCCTGAACACACCGTGACCCTACCCTTTACCAGAATGGTGCCCGGCCCAATGGATTTTACTCCAGGCTCTATGGTAAACACCCATAAAATCAATTACAACATATCTTTTTCAAGACCCATGAGCCTTGGTACCAGATGTCATCAGGTGGCTATGTATGTGATATATGAAAGTCCTTTACAGATGCTCTGCGAATCACCTTCCAGATACTACCAGGAAGAGGAAACCACCGATTTTATTGCTCAAATCCCTACCACCTGGGATGAAACCATCGCTTTATCAGGTAAAATAGCGGATCATGTTATAATGGCACGTAGAAAAGGAAGCAACTGGTACGTTGGTGCCATGACTGCTGCCAACGCTAAGGACTATATTTTAGATCTTTCCTTTTTGCCAGAAGGTAATTACACCATTGAAATTATGGAAGATGGAGCCAATGCCCATAAGTTTGCTGAAGATTACAAAAAGAGTAACCAAAAAATAACTAACAAAGACAAAATAGAGATTAAGATGGCAGCCGACGGCGGTTGGGCAGCTATCATAAAACCATTATAAATGAGAATAGGATTAATATCGGATACCCATAGTCATCTGGACCCCAAGGTATTCGACTACTTTGAGGAGTGTGATGAAATATGGCATGCGGGAGATATTGGGAGTGGCGTATTACAACCGCTGCAAGACTTCAAACCTGTGAAGGCAGTATATGGAAATATTGATGATAAGGAGATTACATCGGTTTGCCCGGAACATCAGAAGTTTAAATGTGAAGAGCTTAACGTATGGATCACCCACATTGGTGGCTATCCGCCAAGATACAACCCACACATGAGGCCATTACTTCAGGCTGATCCACCAGACATATTCATTTGTGGTCATTCTCACATTTTAAAAGTAATGCGTGATCCTAAATTAAATAATCTGATTTTTATAAACCCGGGAGCCGCTGGTATTCAGGGCTTCCACAAAATCAAAACCATTATGCGCTTTGATATAGAAGGAAAGGAAGTGAAGAACATGCAAGCCATAGAGCTCGGCAAGAAAGGTAAAATCCAATGAAACGCAAAAAAGGCTACCTCAATTAATAAGGTAGCCTTTTAAAATATTGTTAGTAGAAATTAATCTTCTTTTTCAGCCTTAGGCTCTTCTTTCTTAGCCTTAGTTTCTTTCTTAGCAGTTTTAGAACCTTTAGAGTCTTTAGCGAACTCTTCTTTAATTTGCTCTACATCTACACTCTTGATAACAGGCTTAGTGTTCAATCTTTGTATAGTCTCTACTCTAACTTTAGATCTTACTTTATTTCTTTTCGCTTTTCTTTTAAGTCTAGTAACTGCCATTTCCGATATATTTTTGTCAAAGAGGTTGCAAAGTTAGCAGAATAGATCAAATATTAAAATATAGTTCCTAAAATATTTTCATCTCTTTTGCAATTCACCTCTTATGAATAATCAGGGTGCAATTGTCCGGTTTTTTGTAGTTTTGCGGCCATGAGTCAAAAGCCTACTATACCTAAAGGAACGAGAGATTTTGGACCAGAGCAAATGGCCAAAAGAAACTTCATCTTCAAAGCTATAAAAAGTGTATTTGAAAAGTATGGTTTTATGCCATTAGAAACACCTACTATGGAAAACTTATCAGTACTCACTGGTAAGTATGGAGATGAAGGAGATCAGCTTTTATTCAAAGTTTTAAATTCTGGTGACTATTTATCTAAAGCCGATGAGGCTGACATTTCAGGTGGAAGCAAAGCTTTGTTACCTAAAATTTCAGAGAAAGGCCTAAGGTATGACCTTACTGTTCCCTTTGCCAGATACGTGGTGATGAATCAGCATGATATTGCTCTGCCCTTTAAAAGGTATCAAATACAGCCTGTTTGGAGAGCAGATAGACCTCAAAGAGGCCGATATAGAGAATTTTATCAATGCGATGCTGATGTGGTGGGCACGAAATCATTGATTTGTGAGGCTGAGATCATACTTATGATCAACGAAGTGTTTGCTCAGCTGGGTATTACAGATTATGACATAAAGATAAACCACCGACAAATTCTTAAAGGTGTAACAGAAGCTATTGGCGCCGCTGGGAAGGAAAGTGAGTTTTGCGTTGCTATAGATAAACTTGATAAAGTAGGGCTAGAGCAGGTGCTCAAAGAAATGGTAGATCGTGGCATTTCTGAAGAGGCTGCCAAAAAATCAGTTCCAATTTTAGAACTATCAGGTAGCACTGAAGAAAAAGTCGCTCAGCTGAAAACTATCTTCGCTGATTCTGAAAGCGGTCTTAGTGGACTGGCTGACATGGAGGAGATTCTGGAGATATTAAAATCATTTGATCTAAAAGAAAATCACATTGACTTTGATGTATCACTTGCCAGAGGTTTAAGCTATTACACAGGAGCTATCTTTGAAGTAAAGGTAAACAATGTGAGCATCGGTAGCGTAAGCGGTGGTGGAAGATATGATGACCTTACCGGCGTATTTGGATTGAAAGATCTTTCTGGGGTGGGCTTTTCATTTGGAGTAGACCGTATCTACGATGTGCTGGAAGAGCTTGATCTTTTCCCGAAAAATGCCACTACCTCTACTGAGGCTTTGATCATTCACTTTGATGATGATACCAGAAAATATGGCTTATCAGTACTCAACAAGCTGAGAAGAGCAGATATAAAATCAGAAATTTATCCTGAGAAAGCTAAGCTGAAAAAGCAGTTTGGTTATGCTGACAAGAAGAATATTGCTTACACCATAGTTATCGGTTCTGATGAAATGAATTCAGGACAGCTAACATTTAAGAATATGACTTCAGGTGAAGAAGAAAAATTAACCATTGAGGGGATTATAGAAAAGATAAAGGCGAATGGGTAAAATTCATTACATCTCAGACGAACCACTATCACTGGAGGACATCCAGGAAATCATAAATAACAACTATTCTTTGGCGCTTTCTCCTTCTGCTGAGAAGAAGATCATTAAATGCCGAGAATATCTTGATCATAAAATAGCATCATCATCAGAGCCTGTGTATGGAATTAACACAGGCTTTGGTTCATTATACAATAAAAACATTCCCAAGGAAGATCTTAGCATCTTACAGGAAAACCTGGTGAAATCACATGCCTGCGGCACCGGAGATGAAGTGCAGCAGGAAATAGTTAAGCTAATGCTCCTATTAAAGGTGCAGTCATTAGCTTATGGCCATTCGGGGGTACAGCTCACCACGGTAAATCGTCTAATTGATTATTTCAATCACGGTGTATACCCTGTAGTTTATGAAATGGGCTCTTTGGGCGCAAGTGGAGATTTGGCTCCATTGGCTCACCTATCTCTCCCACTAATTGGGTTGGGTGAGGTATATTATAAAGGTGAAAGACTATCGGGTAAAGCTCTGAACCAAAAGCTAGGCTTTGAACCTATTAAATTTAAAGCGAAAGAAGGTTTGGCTTTATTAAATGGCACCCAGTTAATGAGCGCCTTCGGCATTTGGTCATTAATTAATGCTGAAAGGCTATTTGACTTGGCCAATATCATAGGAGCCATCTCCCTAGATGCTTTTGACGGACGCATCGAACCTTTTGACGCTAAAGTCCATCAGATAAGACCACAAAAAGGCCAAATTTTAGTGGCTCAAAAATTCAGAGAACTTCTGGAGGGCAGCGAAATCATTACTCAGGCTAAAAAGCATGTTCAGGATCCTTATTCATTTAGGTGTATTCCGCAAGTGCATGGCGCCAGTGCCGATGCCATATTTTATGTAAGAGATATTTTCCTTACTGAAATCAACGGCGTTACAGATAACCCAAATGTATTCCCTGATGAAGATCAAATCATTAGCGCAGGCAATTTCCATGGACAGCCATTGGCCTTACCGTTAGACTTTTTAAGCATGGCTCTGGCTGAGTTAGGAAGCATCTCGGAAAGAAGAACTTTTCAACTGATCTCAGGATCAAGAGATCTGCCTAATTATCTGGTAGCCAACCCGGGCATTAACTCCGGTTTGATGATACCACAATATACCGCGGCATCATTGGCCAGCCAAAACAAACAGTATTGCACACCTTCATCTGTAGACTCCATAGTGTCATCTAACGGACAGGAGGACCACGTAAGTATGGGTGCCAACGCAGCGACGAAAACTTTTAAGGTGGTAAACAACTTATATCGTATATTAGGTGTTGAATTAATCACTGCAGCTCAGGCCATTGAGTTTAGAAGACCTTTAAAAACTTCAGGATATCTGGAAGATTTGTTGAGCAATTTTAGAGAGGAAGTTCCGTTTATTGAAGATGACAGAGTGCTTTATGAAGACATGGCTAAAGCTGAGAAGTTTTTGAAAAACGTAATCTTATAATTTGAAAAAGGCCCTTTTTTATATTTCAATATTTCTGCTTAGCACTATATCATTCATAGGAAAGGCTCAACACTCCTCTACTCAGGGCTTTTTTGAAGTCGATTATATAGGAGGTTGCCCAGGAACTACGGTCACGATTAACTTCATAAAACCTTGTCCCACTCAGAACGATTGTACCGTTTATTTCGAATATGATCCTGATGATACATCAGAAGGTGATACTAATCCCCATACTTATACCGAACCAGGAAACTATCGAATAGGTGTATTTTATCCCGGAGATGGCCTGGATTACATAGACATAGAAATCTCAGATCCTGAACCTCCTGAATTCGACATTTACAAATGCAGCAACAATCAAGTGGAAGTCAAAGTTACTGATAATCGATTTGATAAATATGTTATCAACTTCGGAGCAGGGCCAACCTCTGTTATACAGGTACCTGCAAATGCTGCTAATGCCAGTTATTCATATAGTAACAATACAATAAGAAATATAAGTGTCAGAGGCTTAAATAACAGTGCCTTCGATAATTGCTCCTCAAATACTAAATCTGTCAATCCTATTAACTCCCAGCTGCCTGAAGGAACCATAGCCGACCTCCAAATAATAGACGAGTCTTCTATCGAGCTGAGATATAAACTTCCGCTTGACATACTGTATCAGCTTTATATTAAGCCTAATAACTCCGGTAGTTGGCAAAGGTATGGTGACCACATTTACAATATTGAAACTCAGGTGATTAATGCGGGTCTCAATTTTAAAGACAATTTCTATTGCTTTATGGTGAGGCCATATAATATTTGTGATGACACGTATACCACTGCCAACTCTAATGAAATATGCAGTATAGTGCTCGATTTGACCAATGTTAGCGACGCCAACAAGCTTAACTGGAAAACCGCCAACCCATCTGTTAATTTTACTTTAGAAAAAGAATCTCAAGGCAATTCTTCTTCCCAGACATTTGCCTCTGTTACCAGATCATACAATGATATCGATATTAACTGTGGGGTTGATTATTGTTACACCATCCAGGCCAATTACTCTGGTGGATTTACCAGCAGATCACTTACTAGATGTGGAACTGCTTTTAGTAACACCCCTCCCGATCGAATTCAGGACATCAGCACCGTAGTTAATGGATCAGACATCATTCTTAGCTGGCCTGAGGTAGAAGGCAGCGGAGAATATACCATTCAACGAAGAAACGACACCCGATTTGAAATCATTGGCAGCAGCCCCTCACCTACCTATACTGACAGTGAGCTACTTACCTCAGAAGCATCCTATTGCTACCAAATAGGCTCTACTGATGAGTGTGGCAATTCAAGCAGCCAGAGCACCAGCGCTTGCTCTATTCTTCTTACTGGTAATTTCAATAATGACAACACCGTGAACCTGCAGTGGTCAGATTATACAGGGTATGTTAATGGCATTTCCAGCTACATTATTGAGAAAAACTATCCTGGATCACCAGTTACTACTATAGATGCTGGCAATAACATTTCCTATCAAGGCCCTGATGACAATGATAATGAGCAAGTGGTAATTTACAGGATAATAGCCCAAGCTAATGACAATGTAGAAAGCAGTATTTCGAACACTATCACTCTCATAAAGCCTAATAATATTTACTACCCCAATGCCTTCAGCCCAGATAACAATGGTACCAACGACACCTTCGAAATCAACGGAAAATACATCACCAGTTTTGCCTTAAAAATCTATAACCGCTGGGGTGAACTCATATTTGCAACTGAAGATATGAATGAAGCCTGGAACGGCACCTTAAATGGGAAAGAACTGCCACTGGGCACCTACGCTTTCATTGCAGAAATGACAGATATGGCGGGCAGAGATATCAAAAAGACCGGCACCATAATGCTGATCAGAAAGTAATTCATGCAAAAAGCTCCAATTACTTGGTTATTCTAATGAACCAGCCCATTTTTGCAACTTTATTTTTTACAATACGATTTTACAAATAACAGTTTTAACATAAACCCTTAAAAAGAGAAGCTATGTTTGACATGATGAAGATGATGGGCAAAATGAAAGAAGTGCAAGCCAAAATCAAAGAAGCCCAAGAAAATTTAGTCCACTTAAGAGCCGAGGGTGAGTCCGGCGCAGGTATGGTTAAAGCTACTGTTAACGGAAAGAAAGAACTTATCGGACTGGACATTGATAATGATCTACTGAAGCCTGATGACAAAGAGGTAATGCAAGATCTTATCGTGGCCGCTGTAAATAAAGCCATTCAGGAAATGGACGTTAAAGCAAAAGAAGAAATTAAAAAGAGCACAGACGGTATGCTTCCGAACATACCAGGCCTCGACCTGAGCGGCATTATCTAAATGAAAGAAACCGCTGTAGTCATTCTTAATTACAACGGAGAGCATTATCTCCGTACTTTTCTTCCTTCCGTCATTAAAAATAGCCCTGGCTGCGAAATAGTAGTTGCAGATAACTGCTCTAATGACGGCTCTGTGAAATACCTCAAAGAGAATCATCCTGAAGTTACCTTGGTGCAATTGACTTGCAACCATGGCTATAGCGCGGGTTATAATGAGGCCTTATTACAGGTAAAAGCTAAATACTACGTTCTACTCAACTCGGACGTAGAGGTAACACCCAACTGGATATCTCCTATTATCGCCTTGATGGAGAAAGATCCTAATACAGTAGCGGCCCAACCAAAGATTCTCGCTTATGACAATAAAGAGTATTTCGAATATGCAGGCGCAGGCGGTGGCTTTATCGATAAGCTCGGGTACCCTTTCTGCAGAGGCAGACTATTTCTAGACCTGGAAAAAGACAATCATCAATATGATGATGAGGTACAAATATTCTGGGCTACGGGAGCCTGCCTTTTCATTAGGGCGGATGTCTTTCATGAGCTCGGAGGCTTCGACCCTGACTTCTTCGCTCATATGGAGGAAATAGATTTATGCTGGCGCATTAATAATGCAGGATACTCCATAGCCTATAGTGGCAAGAGCACGGTATATCATGTTGGTGGCGGCACCTTACATAAGTCTAACCCAAGGAAAACCTATCTTAATTTTAGAAATGGCCTTTCTATATTATATAAGAACTACAGCAGGAAAGACCTATTCTTCAAATTCCCTATAAGACTAGCGCTAGACTGGGTAGCTTGTTTCAAATTCATATTTTTTGATTCCCTTCAAGATGGAATTGCTGTGATGAAAGCCCATTGGCACTTTTTCAGCAATCATCGTAGTAATTTCAGAAAGCGTAGAGCAGTTCAGAAGAGGATTAAAGTACGTAAACTGGAGACAATATATAAGGGGTCTATAGTCTTTGATTACTATATCAAAAAGCTGAAAAAATTTAGCGAAATTTCGTTTTAGTAAGACTTAGTCTAGTAATACCAGATAGAATTTCTCTTCCTTCTCAGGTGCTTTCTCATATTCAAAACAAAGGCTAACACCAGGTAAATAATAAGAGGTGAACCGAAGGTAAGAAAGGAAGCATAGATAAAGTAAAGTCTGATACTAGAACTTGCAATACCTAACTTTTCTCCAAGCTTAGAGCAAACACCAAAAGCGTATTTTTCAAAAAAAAGCTGCATTTTTTTCATGTGCAAGTCATTTTAAGTGGAAAAAAAATTAACTATTAATAAACAATTTAAACAGTTAATCCTTTATATCTTGTGGCTCGTCGATAAATATGCGCCTTTACAAATATAATAAGCACATAATCAAAAGTCACTTAGTTATTTCTTATTTTTTTTAACTATTATTGCATAATTCACTATATACAATAATTTTGAATACAATTCAACCAGACATTAAAAACAAAAACCAATGAGAAAATTATTCTACGCTATAGCTTTATTTGGAGTACTCTACCTTCCAGGTTGTACCCTTAATAAAATGGTAAAAATGGCGGAGGACCAGAATTTAACTGTTACTCCAAATCCGTTGGAGGTTCATGCAGACACAGTTGCTTTTGAGATGTCAGCTAATCTTCCTGTTAAAATGCTGAAAAAAGGAAAGGTTTACTCTGTAAATACATTCTATAAATACGGGGAGAATGAAGTGGCGCTAGATCCTATCGAATTTAAGGCCGATGATTATCCAAACGCTGATGAGCAGCAACCTAAGCAGTCTAAAGAATTTGCATTTGCTTATTCTCCAGCTATGAAAACCGGTATGTTAGAAGTACAAGGTGTAGCTCTAGACCCTAAAAACGGAAAATCTAAAGAAACTGATAGAATGCCAGTTGCTCCTGGTGTTATCACTACATCTAAATTAGTAGAAGCTGTTTACGCTCCTGCTTATGCTGATCACGGTTATAACAACCAAGAAGAGCTTATCCCAACTAGAGTTAACTTCTACTTCGTACAAGGTAGCTCTGCTTTAAGATACTCTGAGAGACAAAGTGACAGAGGTAAGAAATTAGATGCATTCATTGCTGACAAGAACGTTACAAGAACTGTTACTATCACTGGTACTCACTCTCCTGAAGGTGCTGAAAGAATCAACAGCAGACTTTCTAAAGACAGAGCTGAGTCTATCCAGAGCTTCTACCAAAGAGAAATGAAGAAATATGATTATGCTGGAATGGCAGATTCTATCAACTTCATTACTAAAGATGTTGTTGAAGACTGGTCAATATTCAAAGATTCTTTAGCTACTTATGAAGGTGTAACTTCAGAAGAAAAATCAGCTATCTTAGACGTAGTTAATGGTCCTGGTTCTTACGAAGACAAAGAAGATAAATTACATGCTCTTCCTACTTATAAGAAAATCTTCAGAGACTTATATCCTAAATTAAGGGTTGCTAAAACTGAGATCCTTACTGTAAAAGAAAAGAAAACAGATGCTGAAATCTCTGTACTTTCTAAAGGTATAGCTGATGGTTCAGTTACTGCTGACACTTTATCTGAAGAAGAACTTCTTTACGGAGCTACTTTAACTCCTTCTTTACAAGAGAAAGAAGCTATCTATAAAGCTGCTACTAAGAAAACTGACAGCTGGGTAGCTCATAACAACCTTGCTGCTGTATATGTAGCTATGGCTATTGAAGGAGATGCTGATAAGTATGGTGATATGGCAATGACTCAATTAGAGATTGCTAAAAACAAGCAAGAAACTGCTGAAGTATATGCTAACATGGCATCAGTAGAATTGATGAAAGGTAATGCTTCTAAAGCTTATGAGTACATCAAGAAAGCTGACTCTATGAGCCCTAGCAGCGAAATGGCCCCTGGTTTCAACGGAGTTAAAGGTTCTGTAGAAATTATGCTTGCTAAATACCCTGATGCTGTGAAGTCTACTGCTAATGCAGAAGATAACGCTGTAAACTCATTCAACAGAGGTTTAGCTCAAGTATTAAACAAAGATTACCAAAGTGCTCTAACTTCTTTCAAAGAAGCTACTGAGAAAGATTCTGAGATGGGTATCGCTTACTATGGTGCAGCTATCGCTAACGCACACTTAGGAAATGAAGATGCTATCTATGAGAACTTACAAAACGCTGTAGCTGCTGATCCTGACCTTAAAGGAAAAGCTCTAGAAGACCTTGAGTTCGCTACTTATGTATCTAACGAGCAGTTCAGAAATATCTTGAAATAAGCTCTTAGCAAATAAATTAAAAAAAAGCCCCGAAGAAATTCTCTTCGGGGCTTTTTTTGTTTATATGGATTTTGTGATTAAAGCCTTGAATGCTATTTTTACAAACCAATTTTAAAACGGATAAAATGAGAGAAATACAATTTAGGGAAGCCTTAGGCGAAGCTATGAGCGAAGAGATGCGTAGGGACGAAAAAGTCTTCCTCATGGGCGAAGAAGTTGCAGAATATAACGGTGCTTACAAAGTGAGCCAGGGCATGCTAGATGAGTTCGGTCCTGAGCGCGTAATAGACACCCCTATTGCTGAGCTAGGATTCGCAGGTATAGGTGTAGGTGCTGCTATGAACGGCCTAAGACCTATCATTGAATTCATGACGTTTAATTTCTCTCTTGTTGCTATAGATCAGGTTATTAACGGTGCCGCTAAAATGATGTCTATGTCTGGTGGTCAGTTTAATGTTCCTTGTGTATTCCGTGGCCCTACAGGAAACGCAGGAATGCTTAGCTCTCAGCACTCTCAAAACTTTGAAAACTGGTTTGCTAACTGCCCAGGTTTGAAGGTAGTAGTACCTTCTAACCCATATGATGCTAAAGGTTTATTAAAGTCTTCAATAAGAGATAATGACCCTGTGATTTTCATGGAGTCTGAGCTTATGTATGGTGACAAGGGTGAAGTACCTGAAGGAGAATACCTTATTCCTATCGGGTCTGCTAAAGTAACTAAAGAAGGTTCTGATGTAACCTTAGTTGGTTTTGGTAAAATCATGAAAGTGATAGACCAGGCTGCTGAAGCTCTAGCTAAAGATGGTATCTCTGCTGAGGTTATAGACCTTAGATCAGTAAGACCTATCGATTATGCTGCTATTGTAGAATCAGTGAAGAAAACTAATAGATTAGTAATTGTAGAAGAAGCTTGGCCTCTAGCGGCTATTAGCTCTGAGATTACTTACCATGTTCAAAAACATGCTTTTGATTATTTGGATGCTCCTATCCATAGAATTAACAGTATGGATGTACCTTTACCTTATGCGCCTACTCTTATCGATGCTATTTTACCTAGCGTGAAGAGAACAGTAGAAGCTGTAAAGTCAGTAACATATAAATAAGATACTCTTCCTTTAGAAGAAAAAAGGCTGATAGATTAGTTTCTATCAGCCTTTTGTTGTTATAATGGGAATGGTTTATTCGTTAAACAACCATGCATCTCTCTTGGCTACCACCTTCTTTTTAGCATCATCTATAAGTACAACATCATAAGCAGGCCCACCCTGAAGAGTCAGTTGTGTTTCTGCCTCCTCACCAAAATGACTGTACTTTACCTTCACTATGTCACCGGGCTTATGCTGGGCTAACCAACCTTCTAATTCTGCCTTAGAAGCTAAAGCCTTGCCATCTAAGGCAATAACAACATCCTGCACATCTAAACCTGCCTTATATAGCGCTGTCCTTCTAGAAGGCTGGCTACTCACCTGCATACCATCTGAAAAGCTGAATCTAACAGTACCTAATGATGCTTTAGCTGAATCGGGTTGAACCAGGTCATATCCCATTGTTTTCAATAGTGTTTTATAATCAGGCACTTCAGTGCCATACACGTACTTATTAAAGAACTCTTCGGCGAAAGCCTTATCCTTAGTTAGTTCAGCTAAGGTATTCATAATATCATCATTGTGGTATGGTTTGAATGGCTTACCAAACTTCACCCACATGGCATGCATAAGATCATCAAGCGTGATGTCTTTGTATCTGTTTCTTAACTCTAGATCCAGCGCCAGACCAATAACCTCTCCATACGGATAATATGAGGTAAAGGTATTATAAAAGCTAGTTGGATCTACAGAAGTAGCTGCATCTACGAAAGGTGCCTGCTTGCTCATTTCCACAGGGCTGGATATTTCCGTTCCTCCGGAGTTTAATACATAGTTTAAGGCTCTTGCCAAGCGCTCTCCAAACTCCTTGTCATCACAGATATTAGCTCTGGCTATTGAGAGCTCAGTGTAATATGAAGTAAACCCTTCGGCGAACCATAACTCTCCGCTCATATTGGCGGTTTCAAAATCAAACGGCTCTAGTGCTGCCGGGCGTATTCTTTCTACATTCCAGCAATGGAAAAACTCATGAGTAACTGTTCCGATAAAATCCTTAGCGTTATCAGTAGTTAATATGCCACTTTTAGTGATCATCGTTGAATTTCTGTGTTCCATTCCGTCACCGTCGAACTCAGGTCCATAACCACACAAGAAGGTATATACTCCATAGTCATAGTCCGGCAGCTCCTTGTAAACCTTTTGCTCAGCTTTTACCACCTTCTCTACCATAGTGATAAAGTTCTCAGCAACGTAGTCCTTCACGCCTCTGTTGAGCGCCACCTTGATCAATTTACTTCTACCGTCTGCTTCTTTAATAGTGAACTCCTTTATAGTCAAATCACCAATAATGGTAGGGCTATCCATAAAATATTGAAGGTCTGAGGCTACGAATGTATTTGAGCCTGTTGGCTTCATTTGAGTAGCTATTTTCCAGTTATTATCAGGCAAATGATATTGTACACTTATCGGGTTCTTTTCCAGGCCTTTAGCCCACATAAACGTGGCTGGCATATTGAGATGAGCATATAATGGGTCAATACCAGCATAGGTACCATCAGCATGATTAGCAAAAAGTGTATAAGTCAGAGTAAAACTTCCATCATGACCTTTCACCTGCCATGTCTCAGGAGCTATGCGAGTAACTTCTAGTGACTTGCCCTTAGCATTTTTAGCGCTTACACGGCATACATTTTTACCGAATTGATGGTAGGCATACCTTCCTGGTGAAGAAATGCTCATACGTACCTCCAGAGGCTCTCCAGCCTTTAGGTGATCGTATGTAACTGATATCTCTGCTTCATGATGGGCTATATTAGGAAAGCTTACATCATATCTGATAGTATCTGCATTTTGTGCCGTACTGCTCATTACTGAGAAGAGCACAAATGCCAGGGAGTAGATTATTTTTTTCATGCTTTGAAGATAACCTCCATTGAATGGAAGTCAAAAAAGCTGTAGGATATTTTACTTGAGTGGTGGGTAAAAAAGAAAAGCGGCCCTGAATTAGATTCCAGGGCCGCTTTGTTGCTATTGAGAATGTATGTTTTAACCAAATGGATTTAAGGCTGCAAGACCTCTCTTGCCTCCACCCATTTTGTTCATAGTCTTCATCAGTTTCTTCATGTCTGCAAATTGCTTCATTAGGTTGTTCACCTCTTGTACAGATGTACCACTACCCTTTGCAATACGCTTTCTTCTACTTCCGTCAAGTATTTCAGGATTTTCTCTTTCCTGATTTGTCATAGATCTAATAATTGCTTCAATAGGTTTGAATGAATCATCATCTACATCAATATTTTTGAGAGCTTTACCCATACCTGGAATCATTCCCAATAGGTCTTTAATGTTACCCATTTTCTTGATTTGCTCCAGCTGAGTTAAGAAGTCATTAAAATCAAATTGATTTTTTCTGATTTTCTTATTTAATCTTCGTGCTTCTTCTTCATCAAAAGTCTGCTGAGCTCTTTCTACTAATGACACCACGTCACCCATACCCAGGATCCTGTTGGCCATCCTGTCTGGGTGGAACTTATCAATGGCATCCATTTTCTCACCTGTAGAGATGAATTTGATAGGCTTCTCTACTACTCTACGAATAGAAATAGCTGCTCCACCACGGGTATCACCATCTAACTTGGTAAGAACTACACCATCGAAGTTTAGTCTGTCATTGAAGGCCTTAGCTGTATTTACAGCATCCTGACCTGTCATAGAGTCAACCACGAAAAGCGTTTCTGATGGGTTCAGAGCCTCCTTCAATTTAGAGATCTCATCCATCATCTCTTCGTCTACTGCTAAACGACCAGCAGTATCGACAATGACTATCTTTTTACCGTTTTGCTTGGCATGCTTAATAGCGTTACTTGCTATTTCAACGGCATCTTTATTTTCAGGCTCAGCATATACGTCTACACCTATTTGCTCACCTAACACTTTCAACTGATCAATCGCCGCAGGACGGTAAATATCACAAGCTGTAAGTTGCACTTGTCTGCCTTGAGCTTTTAGGTAGCTGGCTAACTTTCCTGAGAAAGTAGTTTTACCAGAACCTTGCAAACCAGCGATAAGTATAATGGCAGGATCACCTGCTATATTAATATCTTCATTAGTTCCACCCATGAGCTCAGTAAGCTCATCATTGGTAACTTTAGTAAGTAACTGACCTGGAGAAACTGATGTAAGTACATCTTTACCGAGCGCTTTTACCTTGATATCATCAGTTACTTCCTTTGCTACTTTATAGTTAACATCGGCATCTATAAGAGCTCTACGAATCTCTTTTACAGTAGTAGCCACGTTTACTTCAGTGATACTACCCTGACCTTTTAGGTTCTGTAATGCCTTATCTAACTTATAACTTAAATTATCGAACATATTCAAATCGGATTATAGGGATGCAAAACTAAGCATTTCAATACTTAAATTGAAGACTGAGCACATCTTTTAATAGTTTACCTGTAGTCAATTCTATGATACACCTCTCCGGCCTTAAATTCTGTTTTGCCTTGAGGTAATTCCAAGAAGGCATCAGCCTCTAAAAGGTTAGCCAAATCACCAGAACCACGCCCCGAAACTGGCACAGCAATCACCTCTCCTGACTCAGACCTTTTAATTTTCACTTGCAGAAAATAGGTTAGATCTGGCACCACCTTAAAATCTTCTGCCAGCTGAGCTGTGCGTGGCTGTA
Source organism: Fulvivirga ligni (assembly GCF_021389935.1). NCBI lineage: Bacteria > Pseudomonadati > Bacteroidota > Cytophagia > Cytophagales > Fulvivirgaceae > Fulvivirga > Fulvivirga ligni. The sequence continues at coordinate 2,629,645 of NZ_CP089979.1, read as the reverse complement.
CATCAATTTCATAAGATGCATAAAGCCATGGCAGAACATAGCGATAAAAGCACATGAACGTAGACACAGGATTGCCTGGCAAGGCGAAAACGGTAGTATTATCATTCTTACCAAACCAAAAGGGCTTACCTGGTCTTTGGGCTACTTTATGAAAGAGCTTTTCCACTTTTAAGCTTTCGAGAGCCGCAGGAACATAATCCTTTTTTCCCTTAGATACTCCTCCACTCAATAAAATAGCATCATAATCATTCAATATCTCCTGAAGTTTTTTCTTTAATGTAATTTCATCGTCATTAATATGAAAGATAGTGGCTGTAAATCCATGCTGCTTCAATGCAGCTAATAGTGCGTGGCTATTAGACCTTCTTATCTGATAAGGGTTGGGTGTCTGGTCAACGCTCACCAATTCATCTCCTGTACTTACAATGGCTACTTTTATTAACTGCTGTACTTCTACTTCAGCTTTTCCTACCGTGGCCAACACTGCTATTTCCGCTGGAGATAATACTTTATGATTTGAAATGAGCGATTCCCCTTCAAGCCTATCAGTACCTTTTAAATGGATATTCTGTAATGGAGTGATTTCATCAATTAGAACTTTTGCTATGCTATCATGAATTTCCACGTCCTCATAGCGGATTACTACATCTGTATATTGTGGCAGCATAGCTCCTGTCATTACTTCCAGGCAATTAACTGATTCACTAAGCGCCATTTGCGGAGCCCCTGCTGTCTGCACCCCTTCAATGTAAAATTCTCTTCTACCACTCTCCCACTCATCAGATTTAATGGCTATCCCATCCATCATCACCCTATTGAAAGGTGGAAAATCTCTATCTGCCACCACTTCTTCTTTAAGAATACGGTTAAGAGCATCATCGATTTTCACTTTTTCTGTACCGGGTTTAAATGTATTAGACAGCACTATGCGGCTGGCTTCATCAACATGAATCATTTTTTGTAGTTTTGTTAAATATGGAAGAGTCTAAATTTACACATATCTCTAATGAAGGCAACCCTCAGATGGTGGATGTCTCCCTGAAATCTATCACTCGTAGAACAGCACAAGCCCAGAGTAAGTTAATAGTCAGCCGAGAAATATTAAGCCAGCTCAAAGATAATGACATTCAAACCAAGAAAGGCCCCGTTTTTCACACCAGCATTATAGCGGGAGTAATGGCTTCTAAAAAAACATCAGAACTTATTCCTTTCTGTCATCCTATCCCTCTTGATGATTGCAAAATAGATATAAAGGTTGTTAACGATGAAATCATTATCAACTGCCAGTGCATCACAACCTCTAAAACAGGTGTAGAGATGGAAGCGCTTACCGGCGCCAGCGTAGCCGCACTCACCGTGTACGATATGTGCAAGGCGTTATCTCATGACATTAAGATTGTGCAAACCCAACTGATGAGTAAAACCGGAGGCAAGAAAGACTTTAAAAGGGAATGAGCAAGCATGATTTGTATGGCCTGGTGCTCATAGGAGGTAAAAGCTCAAGAATGGGTGCTGATAAAAGTCTGATCAGTTATCATGATGTACCGCAGCGAGATCATGCATTCAATTTACTGGAAAAATACTGCGAAAAAGTATTTCTTAGCTGTAACCCTGCTCAAAAAGCTGATGTCAATCTCCCCTATATTGAAGACCAGCTTTGCGAAGGACCGCTCACCGGAATAATAGCTGCTCATGAGGCTTTTCCCGATGTCAGCTGGCTTGTGATAGCTTGTGATATGCCCTATTTGGATGATCAGCTACTAAACCAGCTGATTTCCATGAGGGATACTCACAAAGCCGCCACCTGCTTCAAAAAAGGCTTCATAGAACCCCTCTGTGCGATTTGGGAGAATTCCTGTTTCTCTGATCTAACGGCTTACTACAAATCAGGACAAAAAAGCCCTAAAACCTTTCTCGACACACGTGATGTCAAGGTGATAGAGCTTTCTGAGGATGATAGTGAGAAGTTGAGGAATATTAATAGTGCAAAATAAATTCAACCCTTCTGTTTTTCGCCCTGCCTGCGGCCGTATTATTATCTTCTGAAGGCTCTTCTTCACCCATACCTACCACCTCTACTCGATCTTCATTGACACCATATTGTAGTAATAAGTTCTTAACAGAATTACATCTGGTCAGAGATAGATTTTTATTATACTCAGCACTACCCCGACTATCAGTATGTCCGACAATTTTCACCTTAAGATTAGGATCACTCTTTAATACCTCGGATAATTCACGAATGTAATCTAGAGATTCCTGATCAATATCCACACTATTAAAATCGAAATGGAACAATACGTTGGTTTCATCTAATTTCAATGAATGATGTTTAAAGTCGCCTACTCTGGAACTTGTAATAACTGAATCAGCATCTTCAACAACAATAACTTTATCCTCCTGAGCCTCTGTTACTTCTGTTTCTGTAAACACAGAATCCTTTTCTTGACTCTTATTTCTAACGTCCTCAGTAGTCTTTGTCACTTTGCTCTTTGTGTCTGGCTCCTTCCTTCTATATCGTTTTCCTTTCCTTCTTTTATTTTTAGATATTCGTCGTTTGCCCACCCTATTTCTTCTTTTTGCAGTTCTCTCTGTTTTATAGGCCAGCCCCACTTCAAATGCATTATTTAGAGGCTTGGAACTAACAGAAAGGTCATAACTAAATCCTATTTTAAAATCAGTTTTTTCAAGTTGAAGGCCTCCAATTACATAACCGCCTGTATTATATTTAGTAATTATATTTACGGATCCGTTCCACGTCCTACCACTCATGAGATCATACCTGGTGATAGCGCCGAGGTTCAGTACCGCCTTAGAGGAACTTTTCGTTACGATAGCTTCAGGAAACACCTTTAATGGTCCCTGCTCATACGCAAGAAAGCTACCACTTAACACCACCGTAGAGGGTAGCTGAGCATCTTCTCCATAGAAGGACTCTTGTGGTTTATTAAAATCAAAAAACGATATCCCAACATAGCTTTGCTGATGACCATAGCGATCAACATGCCTCCACCCCAAACCAAAGCTAAGCGTATATAATCGTCTCCGAAAGCTCTCAACCTCCTCCCCATTATCAACACTAGGTAGAAACCCTCGATCTGGCACATATTGACTCCCGGTATAAAGCCCATCTAAAGAAAAGCGTCTATTTTGGTATAATGCTTTTGCCCCAAGACTCACCTCATCATTCCTTGTTACAGGAACATATAATGCATACGTAAGAGCCATTTCGTTTACCTTGTAGATATTGGTTAATCCAGATCTATCATCCAGAAATGAAAGGCCTATCGCTGACCATCTCTTGTTTCTTCTAGTCAAAAGCGGATAACTTACAAAAACATCTGCAGTATTAATATTTAATGTTTCTGATACACTTTGTCTTCGATATATAATACTGCCAGAGAGATGATTAGAAGCAGATATAAATGCCGGATTAACCCTCTCAGGAGTGAAGTCATACTGAGAAAATTGAAAATACTGAGCAGTGCTACTGGTATAAAAAATGGTAAATAAAATGATTAAAAGTAGTCTCATCGCATTAAATGAATGGCTCCCTCTCGTTTTTCATTAAATAACACTGGTTGTCCATCATTATAGCTACCAGTGACCTTCCAATAATACACCCCCGTAGCCAACATCTTACCCTGATAGTCTCCAGCCCAGCCCTTTCCAGTCAACTCTTGATAGCTACTAGTTTCATATACCGTTACTCCAGAACGATCATAAATTTTAAAATAAAAATCTTCAACATTTTGCAATCCATATGCTAAGAACACATCATTGTTCCCGTCTCCATTAGGACTAAACAGATTGGGTAAGAATGCCTGTTTTACAACAATAACAAGTACTTCACCCTCAGCAGAGCATCCGATAGAATCTACACCTATAACCATATATGTGGTGCTCTCATTTGGTGTAGCGAATGGGTTTGGGATATTAGGGTTATTAAGCCCTGATGAAGGTGTCCATTGATAACTTTCAGCACCCGAAGCACTGAGCTGCACCCCATCCCCTCTTAAAGTCTGAAAACTATTACCTACCAGGTTTAAAACGGGTTCACTAACATCAACTAAAATAGAGTCGCTAACAGTGCACCCTTGAAAGGTATATGTATAATATATGGTTTCCGCTTCACTAAATTGATAACTAAAGAAGTTTGAATTCGAAATAACACCAGCCGACTCTGATGACCACACAACACTCTCAGGGTCAAAAGGAAACTGGAGATTTAAGGTTTGGTCTACACAAATAGTGGTGTCATTTAATAAATATGGCTCATTAAAGGTGATTATATAAACCTGCATATCATCACAACTTGAAGGGTCAGGCTTAGAAGTGTATAATACATCCGATGCTGTTACAGTGTACTCAATATGATTCGTAAACCCCAAATAACCATAGGTCTCTGAATACCAGCCCACATTTTCTGCCACTTGAATATCTACATCTCCATCACAAGTGGGGTATGTGTGATAACTAATTTGTTCGCAAATTATGAATGAGCCACATTCTATGGGTAATTGATTACAACTATTACCATTTCCCGGACCTGGTCTAAAGCCAGAGTAAAAAGAATTATCTACCGATTGAATACCATAAAAATATTCTCCTGGGCTTAAACTATTGACGAAAATTTGCCTTTGATAACCAGAGTTTCCATGCGCCACTTTAAGCCGTTCTGCTGATTTTAAATCAAGATTAGATGATAAAAACTCATTAGAACTTAAATCACTTCCAACAAAAACATCAAAGGTCAAGCTGGCATTCGGAGTATGGTCATCACCACCTGATTCCCAAGAGATTATAACATCTCCATCGCCTTTCTGAAAAACGAAACTATTATATGGTATCAACGGTGCTAAATTTTGTACAGTGAGATTCTCCATCCATACCAAGTATCCATTTCTTAAAATTGCCCTATCTAAATCCCCATCCCAGTCAATATCTCCGTATGAAAGTACATTTCCATTGTCAGTATTATCCCAAAAATAACTTTGGTTTATACTATCACTTAGTACCGTTTGTGAGCCGCTTGAAGAATACAGAGAGACGTCTACAATACCATCACTATTCATATCTGCTATAAAAATCTGATCATAGCTTTTACCTGAAAGTGAATCTATTTCTTCAGGCGACTCTCCATATAATATACTGAAAAACGACTTACTGCTTGAGGTACCACCAAGAAGGAGATCAGGTTTACCATCTGCATTAAAATCGGTGTAATCCATTTCAAGATAGCTCAGAGAAAATAGTAGTGAGTCCCTCCATTCTTCACACTCATTTAAAAAAACATGAGTTTCATCTGCTGAAGCATCAGAATAAAGTAAATCCTTATAGCCGTTATTATCATAGTCAAGTATTTGTATTGAGGATATGTTAACCGTTTCACTTGAACTTGATATTAATTCAAAATTAGATGATGACTGATACAGAAAATTAAGGTCAGAATTACTGAGTGAATCTGTAAAAACGATATCTTTTCTTCCATCATTATTAAAATCAGCAATAGCATAATCTTTAATCTTGGCCCCACCGGGGAAATATGGTAAATCAAATGTGCTATCTTGCTTTTGATAGAAAATGGCCAACTTACTTTCTCCTAAATGGTGAATAGGCATAATCACATCCAGAAGATTATCATTATTCATATCATCCACCTTAAAAATATCAGTGAATTGGTAAGAAGAAAATAATGTATCCAGATACAAGGAATCTGAGTTTAGGACCTTCATGAACTTGCCATCATGGGAAATGAAAATGAAATCTAATAATCCGTCATTATTCAGATCATTCCATTCAGAGTGTACTACTTGTGTGAGTCCTATCTCAACGGAATCTTTAGGGATGAAATTTTGCGCCCTCAGGCCGATGGTTATTAAGCTGAAGACAATAAAAATACAGTATCTCATATTATTTCAGATTAAAAGTTAAAGGAACACTCAATTTAGTTTTCACGGCTTTTCCATTAATAGTGGCCGGGTGCCAATCAGGCATATTTTTAATCACATCAATGGCCGCTTCATCAAATGCAGCCCCAAGAGACTTATCAATTGAAATATCAACAGGTCGGCCAGAAACATCTATAAAAAAGGACACAAGCGTGACGCCACTGATCGAATCTTTGACACTTGATCGGGGATATTTCAGGTTATGATCAAAATAGGAATAAAACTCCTCCATACCGTCTATTGGCCTGGCCTCAACATACTCATATTCCTCTTTAGTAACTTCCGGATTTGAAGTATCATCAACTTGTGACTTTGGTAAATCCTTTACTGCCACACTCTCATTTTTCCGGGTTTCTTTTAGCGCTGGTTTTACGACTTCCGGTTGGGGTAACTTTGAAGGTTGATGCAAGTCTCGACCCTTACCACTATCAAGCACTTCAACTTCCAGTTGCGGCTTCTTTGCCTCCAGCGGCATAGACTTTTCAGGTAATTTATTTTGTTCAAAAGCATCCTCATCATTGGCTGGCTTTACCACAAAGACTTCATTAAGAAATGCCATAAAAATTATTACCACTATTATGGTTATGCCCGTGCTTATATAGAACTTACGATCTATTTTAAGCTGTTTTCTACTCTCAAACTGATCCATCAGCCCATCAAAGTCCTTCGCCTCAGATAAAACAGAGTTGGTTAACGGCTTCCGATTTTTTAAAACTCTATACTTTTTCATTGGACATTCATTTTAGAGCGGATTTTATCTAAAACCCGATACAATTTCACCTTGGCATTATTTTCAGTTACATCTAAGATTTGCCCTATCTCTTTGAATGACAACTCGTCAAAGAACCTCAGTTGAACAAGTTGAACCTGCTCAGGCTTAAGCTTTTGAATGACAAGCTCTAGTTGCTGAAAGAGATCTTCATCGAATATGGTGCTGGTTCCCATTTCACTAGTTAAGTAGTCAATGGTTTTCTCATCTAGGACGACAATGCGAGAATGTTTAGAACTTCTGTAATGAATATTACATTCATTAATAGCTATTCTATATAGCCACGAAGAAAAAGGCAGACCCTTGTACTGAAATTGATGAATTTTCGATAAGGCTTTGAGGAAAACCTGAGAAGTAATTTCTTTAGCGGTATCGGCGTCATTTACGCGATAGAAAATAAAGGAGTATAGTTGATCAAAATACTTCTTATATAGTGGTTCAAACGCTCGCGGATTCTGCTTGGACTCATTTATGAGATCCAACTCAGAGCGCTCCATCTCCAGGTTTTTCGAATAAGTTAATCGTAATGAATTTCCCAAGGTTGTTTTAATTTACAACCCTATTAATGCAAGAATTAAAAAAAGATACAGTTTTTTTTATAAAAAATTAAGGATGAGCACTCACCCACTGCTCACCATCTTCAAAAACTTCCTTTTTCCAGATAGGTACAGTTTTCTTTAGGGTGTCAATGGCATACTCACAGGCTGCAAAGCTCTCTCTTCTGTGGGGTGAACTTACGGCTATTACCACGGCTACCTCTCCAATAGTCAACACCCCTACTCTATGATGAATGGTGATATGATGGATCGGCCATTTAGCCTTAACATCTTCTATGATTTTCTCAATTTCCTTAATAGCCATGTTCAGGTAAGTCTCGAATTCAAGTTTCCTTACCTTCTTATCTTTGGTGTGGGCTCTTACTGTACCAATAAACACGTTAGTAGCGCCAGCTTCGTCATCATAAACTGTACCTACTACGTCATCTGGGTTTAATGGGTGCTCGGTTATTTTAATCATATATCAACCTCCACTAACAGGAGGAATTAAGGCTATTTCGTCAGTTTCTTCTATAGCTTGGTTATCTTCGGCATACTCGTTATTTACCGCAATCATCAAAGAATTTAACTTCTCCAAATCAGGATAATCAGCTACCAAAACAGCTCGCAAATCTTTCACTTTAGCAGACTTTTTATCTACTGTAAGTTCATGACTTTCAGAGCCAATAATGTCTTTTGTAATACCAAATAATAATATCTTCAATTTCATATTGAGAACTAAACTATTATTTAAAATAATCAGTTCATAGAAATATTATCCAAATTTACAGGATGGTTAGCAAATACCTCGAAATAGCAAAAAATGCCTATATAGGCTACTTTGAATACCTGAAAAACGAGATGATTTTTAATTATTCTTACAAACCCTGGTACGCTAATTACTTTTGGGGACTCATTATAATAAGTCTTATATTTTTTTTATTAGAATGGGTGCAACCATGGAGAAAAGATCAACCTAAATTTCGTAAAGATTTTTGGCTAGATCTATTCTACATGTTCTTTAACTTCTTCCTTTTCTCTCTTGTAGTTTACAATGCTGTTTCAGATGTATTTGTAAATCTCTTCAATGATTTTTTAGCTCTTTTTGGCTTAAAGAATCTAGTGGCCATTGAAATAGGCAGCTGGTCTAGAGGACTTCAACTTTTGATACTCTTTATACTTAGGGATTTTATTCACTGGTGGGTGCACCGACTACTTCACTACAGCCCCAGGCTATGGCAATTTCATAAAATTCATCACTCTGTGGAGCAGATGGGTTTTGCCGCCCATTTACGTTTTCACTGGATGGAAACTGTTACCTATAGAACCATAGAATACATACCACTGGCCATGATAGGCTTCGGTATAGATGATTTCTTTTTAGTGCACATTTTCGCGCTATTTATAGGCCATTGGAATCACGCTAACTTTAATTTAAACATTGGCCCTTTAAAATATATATTCAACAACCCGTCCATGCATATATGGCATCATGCCAAGACATTGCCTGCAGAAAGAAGATATGGTGTCAATTTCGGCCTGTCGCTGAGCATTTGGGACTATCTTTTTGGAACGGCCTATATTCCATATAATGGCAGAGATATAGAGATTGGAATTGATGAAGATCAGCACTTTCCACATGATTTTAAAGGGCAGGTTACATATGGCTTCGGGAAAACAAGTGAATCTGATGGACAATCTGATCACTAACGCTTACATTTGAATTATGTCTCAAGGTATAATTGATAATTTTGGCAGACCTATCACCTACTTAAGGATGGCTGTAACGGACCGTTGCAACCTAAGGTGTTACTACTGTATGCCTGCTGAGGGAATCAATTACCTACCTAAAAAAGAACTACTCACCTACGAAGAAATGCTCAAACTCGCGCAGGTATTCTGTGAAATGGGCGTTAACAAGATTCGGATTACGGGAGGTGAACCTTTTGTAAGAAGAGATCTGATGAGTTTTTTAAGGCAGCTCAGCGAAACTGCTGGTCTAAATGAACTTCACATCACAACCAACGGCGTTCTCACTGCCCAATATATAGATGAGCTAAAAGCATTAGGTATAGCCTCCATCAATTTAAGTCTTGACTCTTTAAATCCTGAGCGATTCTTTAAAATAACACGAAGAGACGTATTCACTCAGGTGGAAGAAACTCTGAATAAACTGTTGGATTCAGGCATTGACACCAAAATAAATATGGTGGTGATGGACGGGCAGAATGAAGATGACATCATCCCGATGGCCGACCTTACAAAGGACAAACCGCTATCTATTCGATATATTGAAGAAATGCCATTTAATGGAAATGGTCATAATTCTATAAAGTGGAATCATCGTGAAATTTTAAATACTCTTAATACTCACTATGGCTCACTTACCAAGCTTCAAGACCCTCAATTTAGCACCTCCTCCAATTATCAAATACCTGGATATCAGGGGAATATAGGCATTATTGCTGCTTACACGAGAACGTTCTGCGGCAGCTGCAACAGAATACGTCTTACCTCTGAGGGTAATATTAAAACCTGTCTTTACGATCAGACACAGCTAGACCTGAAAGCTATATTAAGATCGGGCGGTAGCGATTTAGAGTTAAAACAGGCTATTACACATGCTCTTACACACAGGCACAAAGATGGCCATGCTGCCGAAGCAGCACGCAGCACCAATGTTGAAGAATCAATGTCAACCATAGGAGGATAATGGAAGATCCGTTTTACCTGGCCATATTCTTTTTTCTGGTAGCCATATTCTATTCATCAGTAGGATTTGGAGGTGGATCAAGCTATTTGGCCATTCTTGTTCTGGCTGGTGTTGACCTCTTCACACTCCGATCTACTTCCCTGATGTGCAATATAATTGTAGTCACAAGTGGCACTATTATCTTCTACCAACAAGGATATTTAAACTTAAGACGCTCCTTACCTTTGGTATTAGCCAGTGTGCCTTTAGCCTTTATTGGCGGCTATCTGCCTTTGAGAGCCAAACTCATATTCATCATTCTCGGCTTCGCACTGCTATTAGCAGCCATATTGTTATGGTTTAAAAACACTAAAACCTTATCCGAGAGCAGATTAGAAAATAGAAATGCTTACATCGCTTCCGGAATAGGTGGAGCTATTGGATTTATATCTGGGATGGTAGGCATAGGTGGTGGCATTTTCCTGTCACCAGTTCTCAATTTCATCAACTGGAACAAAGCCAAGAGAATAGCCGCAATTTCCAGTCTCTTCATCCTGGTAAATTCAATAGCCGGCCTGGTAGGACAGTGGTTTCAACATCCCTTAGAAATTGACCTTGAGTGGGCCTGGCCGCTGCTTTTAGCCGTTTTCCTGGGAGGACAAATTGGCTCTAGGCTTTCGGTGATGAAGTTTAACAACAGAACCATACAGCGCACCACTGCCATTCTGATATTTATTGCGAGCATGAAAATATTAAATGATCATCTGTTTCATCTCGATAATTTTTTTAATGATTTATAAAACGGCTATTTTGCAGCACTTGACTAACCTAAGGGTGATCTAAAACCAAAACAACACAAATGAAAATCAATTTTAAGAGACAGGTTTTACCTCATGTTATTGCCGTTCTGGCATTCTTAATTGTAACAATAATTTTCTTCAGCCCCGTTTTTTTTGACAGCAAGAGTATATCTCAGGAAGACATTAACCAATGGAAAGGTGGCGCTCAGGAACTCATAGATTATAGAAATGAAACTGGTGAAGAAGGGCTTTGGAATAATTCCCAATTTGCGGGCATGCCGGCCTATCTCGTAAATATTCAGTGGAGTGATGGTATAATATCAGGTATTAAAAGAGTGGCCTCTCTATGGCTTCCTCACCCAGTATGTAATATCTTTTTAGCTTTCCTTTGCTTTTACATCATGCTGCTGGCCTTTAAAGTACGGCCCTATCTAGCTATAGCCGGAGCATTGGCTTTTGGTCTATCTTCTTATATGATCATCGGCCTAGGGGCAGGTCATAATGCAAGAATTGGAGCAATAGCTTTTATGCCACTGGTGATAGCGGGTATTCACCTTACCTTTACTAAAAATAAAATATTGGGTTTTGGTCTCACCACTGTAGCTACAGCGCTAGAATTAAGAGAAGGCCACCCTCAAATCACCTATTATCTATTTATGATTTTAGTGGTTTATGGCATAGTTCAGCTAGTTTCATTTGTAAAGACGAATAGAACCAAGGATTTTGCAATCACCATCGCTTTATTATTAGTAGCTGGCGTTATAGCGCTAGGAACGTCTCTGGGTCGTATGTGGTCTACTTACGAGTTCAGTAAATATTCACAGCGAGGTAAATCAGAATTATCTACTTCGCTTTCAGAAAATGAAAACACTGAAGGACTTTCAAAGAGCTATGCTTTCAAATACAGTAATGGCATTTTAGAACCATTCGTAATGATGATCCCTGACTATTATGGTGGCAGTAGCGGCCATTTATTAGTTCAGGATAAGGATAGTGAAGTATTAAAAGCGCTTCAACGTATCAATGACCCTCAAACAGCTAATCAATTAGCTAGATATACCTCCTCATATTGGGGTAGTCAGCCCTACACAGCTCCATACTATGCAGGTGCTGTTATATGTCTGTTGTTTGCTATTGGTTGCGCTTTCGCTGAAAAAAAATACATCATATGGCTAGCCGTAGTATCCGTTTTAGGAATTATGCTTAGCTGGGGTAGTAATTTTGATTCATTTAACTATTTCTTATTCAACTACTTACCAGGTTACAACAAATTCAGATCAGTTACTTTCACCATGATCATGCCTATGCTGGCCATGCCTTTATTAGGACTTATTGGTCTAGAGAATTTACTAAGCAAAGGATTAAATAAAGAAACCCAAAAGAAGTTTTTCATAGCTCTTGGCGCTACAGGTGGTTTTTGCCTACTCGTAATAGTTTTTGCAGGCATGGCTTCATTTACCAGAGAAGGAGAAGGTCAATTGCCATTATGGTTCCTTAAAGCACTTCAAGATGACAGAAAAAGCTTATTGAGAGGAGATGCTTTCAGATCATTGATATTCATACTTATTGGCTTTGCACTCATTTTCTTTCACCTTAAGAAAAAGCTTTCATTCGGAATTATGGCAGCGGCACTAGCTCTGATCGTTCTGATTGATCTTTGGAATGTAGACAGTCGCTATTTTGGCAAAGACAACTACAAACGATCTAGAGATAACTCATTTTTTAACTTAACAGAGGCCGATAAGGAAATTAAGAAAGATAAAGACCTGAGTTATAGAGTTTATAACCCTCAAGGAACTTTCATGGATGCCCGTACAAGTTATTATCACCAATCATTAGGCGGATACAACGGTGCCAGGTTAAGAAGGTATGAAGAGCTCTTTAATGGATGTATTCAAAAAGAAACTAATGAATTGATCTCCAGTATTCAAAATGGTGGTCGTTCAGTGAGCGGTTATGGTGTGCTTAACATGCTGAACACCAAATATATCGTGTTTGGAGCAACAAAGAATGCGATATTGAAAAACGACGAGGCTTTAGGAAATGCATGGTTTGCGCCATCAATAAAGAAAGTTAATTCTGCCGACGAAGAATTTGCAGCCACCTGTGAAATAGATCCTTCTAAAGAGGCTGTTATTGATGTATCTAAATTCTCCGTTGCCGAAAATAGCTATGATGCATCAGCCAGTATTAAACTGCTTAAGCACAAGCCTAATGAGCTCGTTTATGAGTCTAACAGCTCTAAAGATGGTATTGCAGTATTCTCAGAGATCTATTACCCGAAAGGATGGACCGCCACCATAGATGGCAATGAGTCTGAGATTATAAGAGCCAATTTCGTTTTAAGAGCTCTCAATGTACCTGCAGGGAAACATACAATCACCTTTACATTTGCTCCTGCCGCCTACACGGTGGGAGATAGTATTGCTCTGATTGCCTGCATCTTGATGCTAGTAATATTCCTGGGAAGCATAGCCTGGAGCTTTAAACAAAAAGCTTCAGAAGCCTAAGCTTCCACAGCTACTTCATTAGCATTTTCAACGCCAGCAGCAAAGTCATTAATATTCTTAATGGTAGTAATGGCTATCTGGCTTAAAGCTTCTGAGGTAAAGAATCCCTGATGAGCTGTGATCAGCACGTTAGAAAATGAAATAAGGCGGGTGATCATATCATCCGCTATTACACTTTCTGATAGATCTCTGAAAAAGAGATGCTCCTCTTGTTCGTAAACATCAATACCCAGATAACCTAAGCGCCTGGTTTTCAAGGCTTCAATGGCATCTTTAGTATCTATTAAAGCTCCTCTACTGGTGTTTATAAGCATTACACCATCTTTCATATGAGCAAAACTATCTTTATTGATCAGGTGATGTGTTTCAGGAGTTAATGGGCAGTGAAGGGAAATGATGTCCGACTGTTTTAAGAGCTCCTCAAAGGGTAAGTATTCGATACCCAACTTCTTCATCTCATCATTTTCGTAAGCATCATAAGCAATCACCTTACAGCCAATTCCGTTCATCATTTTGGCAAAGATGCTCCCTATCTTTCCCGTGCCTACCACACCTACTGTTTTGTTATAGATATCAAAGCCTGAAAGGCGCTCTAAAGAAAAGTTACCTTCCCTTACCCGATTATAAGCTTTATGAGTTTTTCTATTGAGAGTAAGAATCAAGGCCAAAGCATGTTCAGCCACAGCTTGCGGTGAATAAGCTGGCACCCTATATACTTTAATGCCCAACTGATCGGCCACAGCCAGGTCCACATTATTGGATCCTGCACACCTTAAGGCCACTATTTTAATATTATTGGCGGCCAGCACATGCAAAACATCAGCATCAAGGTGATCATTTACAAAAGCGCAAATGCCATCAAAACCCTTTGCTAACTGAACGGTATCTTTATTTAATGTGGCATCGAAATATTTAAATTCAATGCCGTTGTTATGACTCTCTAGAGACTCTTTATCGTAAGATTTGCTGCTAAAAACTGCTATTTTCATGGATTAGGTAATTGATAATGTTAACCAACTTCACCTTCTCACCTCAGAACTGATTATAACGAAAAGCTAAATCGCTCTCTAAACTCCTCTATCTCTTCTTTGAAAGACTTTTCGCTTTGTAATCCGAGCTTTTTATTGAGCTCTTCATTAGGCTGTACCTTTAGCTGTCTTAGCTTAAGATGCTGATTTACAAAAATGAATTCCAACTCCGGTATCAGTTCCTTTAGGGTATCCACCACATCCAACACCTGCATATCTCTGTCTACCAGGTTATATATACCAGAATCTAGTCCACCATCTACAACACCGCATAGAGCTTTAGCTACCCTTTTTATATGGATAAAAGCCCTTTGCTGTCTACCATCTCCATGAATGGAAATGCGCTTGTAGAAATGGGCTTCAAAAACGAATTTATTGATAACAGCATCAAAACGCATGCTTCTATTATAGCCGTATACGTTTCCGCATCTAAAAATGTAAGTATCCATTTTATCCTTCAAGCGGCTGGCGTGCTCTTCGCCTCTCATTTTAGAGATGCCATAGAAGGTTCTAGGATTAGGCGTAATACTCTCATCCACAGCCTCTTTAGCAGAACCATAAACACCAGTACTGCTAGCGAAGATAAATTTCTTCACGTCGCTTTCTTCAATAGCATAAATAAGCTCAGCCGTACCCCAGTGGTTTACCTGCTCATAAAAATGAGGATCAGTATTATCAAATGGTGTAGTAACCTTAGCCGCCAGGTGATAAACCACATCAATACCCTTCAATGCTTTATTCAAGAACCGTGAGTCTAAAAGCTCACCCTTTACAAACTTAAGTTTAGAGTTATTAGGCAAAGAATGACCTAAGAAAAAATTAACGTTATTCTTACTCAAATTATCATACACCACTATTTCTTCTACATCATCTCTTTCCAGGAGCAGACTTACTAATTCAGTGCCTATATAACCAGCACCACCCGTTACTAAAACTTTCATTTATATAATGTTCTTTTAATGGTCAAATGGAATTGTAGCAGGCAAACCTTTCCCTCATAACAGGATAATTCAGGATGCCGCTTTTTTCATAATTATTTACTTACCAGATCAGTATGTAATCCACATTCTGTTTTATTCATGCCATACCAGCGCGCTTCTCTTTCCATCATTTCAGGATCTACCCTGCGGGTGCATGGCTCGCATCCTATGCTGAGATAGCCGGCATTTTCAAGTGGATGTTTAGGTAAATTATACTCTTTTTGATATTGATAAATCATTTTTGCATTCCAATCCAGCATGGGATGAAATCTCACGGTATCATTTGGGGCTGGCTGCTCTACTTGCATAGCCTTACGCACCGCACTCTGGTCAGCTCTTACACCGTTGATCCAAATATCATATTGCATTAAAAGCCTATTCACAGGCTGCGTCTTATTTAAAAAACAGCAATGATCAGGGTCAGAGGTAAATAGTAACTTACCATCAGGGTCCTTCTGCATAAACTTGGGTGTTTCTGACTTCAGGTCAATCACATTTAAATTGAACTCCGTAGCCACCTTATCTTTAAACTCTACAGTTTCAGGAAAATGATATCCGGTGTTTATAAACACCACAGGAATGCTATTATCTATTCTGCTTAAAATATGAAGCAATACAATACTGTGAGATTGAAAAGAAGAAGTGGTAAACATGGTTCTTCCTTCCGATTTATATATCTCTAGCTGCCTTTTTATTTCATCAAAATTCACTAATACACCTCCTTTTTGGTTAGGTCAAAGTTATTCAATTGAATACCATTTGAAAATAAAAAATAAAATATCTCTGGACTTTAACTACGTCAAAAATTAGTTTAGGTTAAAATATCAGCCATGAATAAACCTTTACCTCCATTTAGCTGTACCCATTCACCTAATCTGCCTGAGCTTTTAAACCAACTTGAATGCACCATAGCCATTAGCACTTATCAGGCTGGAAAAGTCATTTTCCTCAGCGCCATAGACGATCAAAAGCTAATACAATTGCCCAGAAATTTTAATAAGCCTATGGGCATAAGTTTCAGAAATAATGAAATGGCCCTGGCCACTGAAGACAGCATTATTCTATTGGCCAATGCCAGCAAAATGGCCCCCAACTACCCTAAACAACGAAATACGTACGATGCACTGTACCTTCCACGTGCCTCCTATTACACCGGCCCAATGAATGTGCATGATCTGGAATGGGTAAATGATGAGCTTTGGATGGTGAACACCCTGTTTTCATGCCTGGCTACGGTAGACCATACCTACAGTTTTAAACCTAAATGGAAACCATATTTCATTAACGAACTTCAGCCAGGAGACTGCTGTCATCTAAATGGTGTAGCCATGCAAAACGGTGAACCAAAGTATGTTACAGCTCTGGGAAAATCATCAGATGCGGAAGGATGGAGGGCGACCAAAACCAGCGGAGGTATAGTTATGGATGTGAAAGAAAACACCATTGTAGCCGAAGGACTGGCCATGCCTCACTCCCCACGATTGTACAATGGCACCTTGTATGCACTATTATCTGTAGCGGAGAACTCATAAGCATTGACCCTTCCAATGGAAAAACAACCACCTTAAAGCAGTTTGATGGCTTTGTGAGGGGCATGGATCTATATGGCGACTACCTGTTCATAGGATCATCCCGATTGAGAGAAAATAGCTCGGCCTTTAATGACTTACCCATAGCGAAACGGTCAATCTTTTGTGGAATCACTGTATTACATCTTCCTACCATGAGCCAAGTGGCATCTCTAAAATATGAAAACAGTGTAGATGAAATTTATGATGTAAAAATTATTCCCAACCTGAAAAGACCAGGATTACTCAGCCCTGACCGAGAAGAAAGTAAAATAGCCATTACCTCCCCAGAAGGCGACTTTTGGGCTCTAAAGAAAGATGATTATGTCACCTCAAAATAGCAATGAAATAGCAGCTTATCTACGTGAGTTAGCTGCTCAGGAAATGAAAACAGATTCGAGCCAGATCACCACCACAGCTACTTTTCACCAGCTCGGTTTTGATTCTATAAGCTGCCTATATTTCATGGATCAAATTCAAAACCAATTCAATATAGAAATGAGCCCTATGGATTTTTGGGATTATCCCACTATAAACTCATTGTCTGAGAAAATCTTTCATGAAAACTTCGCCGCTTAAGCCATGACACTCTGGTCTCCCCTCTCCCCAGAAAACATGAAGGATCCTTTTCCTATGTATCAAAAACTAAGGGAAGAGAGCCCCATGTATAAAAGTCAGACCGGCGAATGGATTGTTACTTCGTTTAATCTGGTGAACTCAATCTTAAGAGATGGGCGCTTCAAAACCGGCAACAAGCTAGACTGGGTCAATAATGCTATCACCTATTTCGAAAGTAAAGATCAGGATTTCTCTGCCATTGCAGATGCCATCAACAAGTTCATCTTGCTCATTAACCCACCTGAACATGAGCGCATTAGAAAGTTTATAGCTAAAAACTGGAGTTATGTTAATCTCAATGAAATTTTGGATAGAAATATCTCAGGGGTTTTAAAAGATTTATCTGACAAAGCTGAAATAGAGATCGTGCAAGAACTTGCCTCTCCTATACCTTTACTTACCATTTGTAGTTTATTGGGCATTCCTTTGGATGATTATAGAGCACTCCAAAAGCTAAGCCAGCATCTGGTGAAAGTGTTAAACCTTTACAATAGCCTGGAAGATTTGGTGAATATTGATTCTGCATCCCGAAAATTTATCGACTATTTCATAGCACAGATTGAAACCAAAAAACATCATCCTGGCAATGACTTTATTAGTCGTATTATCCTCGAAAACACAAAAACAGATGATTCTTTAACAGAACGAGAATTAATCTCCATATGCATTTTCATTTTTGTAGCAGGGCAGGAAACTACCTCGAGCCTCATTTCAAATGCTTTTTTGTTTCTCTCTCAAAAGCCAGCTGAACGGCAAAAGCTTTCTATAAACCATCAGCTAATTCCAGCCTTTGTGAATGAACTGCTCAGATTTAATGGCCCTGTACACTTGCTGGGAAGAATAGCTGCAGAGGATATTTTGATTGATGAAAAACTGATAAAAGCAGGTGAGACAGTGACATTATGCGTGGCCAGCGCCAATAGAGATACTGATCAGTTTCCTGATGCTGATGAGTTTAGGCTAGACCGCAACCCCAACCGCCATCTAGCCTTTGGCTCAGGCATTCATTTTTGTCTGGGCGATCATTTGGCGGTAAAGCAAACGGAAAAAGTCATAGCCAATTTTCTTTCATCACATCCTGAATATCAGCATTTTGACTATGAATGGAACAACAACATTGCTATCCGTTCTTTAAAAAATCTGAACATCAAATGCTGATCTTTGCCTTCTCGAAATAAACTACCCTTATTTGAGAGCCATCTTTATTATTGCCAATAAAAGTAAGCCCTGTGGAAGGCCATACCGCTTCTGGTTTAGCCGCCATGAGTTGTTTATTCTGAATGGCCGCTATTATTCCAATACAGTCTGTTTTGCCTGCTAAGTATTGATCTTGTAGGTAATTCTTTGTTTCCACCGCCAACTTATCTACAAGCCCGGGAATCCTGGTTGTAGGATGAATCAAGGTCCGAAACAAAAACATAGGGCTATTATTCAGCTTCTTTACCACATTTCTTACCGCAGTAGTTACACCAATTACCTGGCCTTCTTCATTTTGTGCTACATATATTACTTCTTTCACACGGTCCTCAGGATTTACTCCGGAAGGCAACGCATGCAGATGATTCCAAAAATCGATGACTTTTTGCTTATGAACTGAAGCCTGGTACTTATCAATTAGTTTCAATACTATATTAATTTAAAGATGATTTAGTTTCCTTTTTTAAGAAAATTTACCAAAATTATATTAATATATAGATACCTCCTTCAACCTTTAACCGAATTAGATGCATCGCTACCATCAAACCTTCTACAGCGAAACTTTACAGAAGTATCGTAAGTTCAAAGGGAGGCTCGACAAGAATTTAAAGTCAGGGCGTTTCTATCAGTTTTCTAAAAGAAAGCAATTTTCCTTAATCAAAAAGGTTGAGCAGCTATACAAAAGATTAAAGGCTCTCGGCCTACAATTGAAACTAGGAGTGGCCGCTGGCTCTTTAAGTTTAATACTAAGTGCCACCGCTGCTCAGGCACAGCAGCTTGGTCCATTTGTAAATAATCCTTTAAAGAATCCTTTACCACCTCCGGTTAATACATCTCTTGTAAATGCACCTGCCCTTTTTGATTTTGATGATGATGGCGACTTTGATCTGGTAGATGGCGATAAGTACGGCAATGTGCACCTCTTCGAAAACATTGGCACTGCTACGGAGCCTAGATTCAACTCGGTGAATGATGAGGACAATCCCTTTAAACAAGTGAGGGTAGGTGGCAACGCTTCACCGGCCTTCTTCGACCTAGATGGTGATGGTGACATGGATTTATTTGTGGGAAACCAGGCAGGAAATCTAATTTACTTTGATAATAACAACGGAAGTTTCACGAGAGATGACGATGCTAACCCTTTTGCAGGTCAAAATTTCTCAAGTTCATACTTTTCGGCTAATATACATCCGCATTTTGCTGACGCAGATAGCGATGGCGATTTGGATTTATTAATTGGAAGATCAGCCAGCTATGAATCAGGTAGCTCAGTCCTTTATTTTAAAAATGATAACAATGTTTTTGAAAAAGAACTAGATGCCGTTTCTCCATTCAGAAATATCCAGTCATATGTTTTTGCCGCTCCTATGATGACAGATATTGATGATGATGGAGACATGGACCTTTTCATTGGTAAGAATAATGGTGATTTTGAGTTATACATCAACAATAATGATGAATACACCCTTGAACCTAACCCCTGGAACCCTGCTACCAAAAAGGGAAATCCATTACTGAATGTAGGCATTGACGAATATAACGCCTCCCCCATATTTGCTGATTTAGATGATGATGGCAACCTGGATGTTATATCAGGTTTTACTACATATTCAGGTTATTCAGAAGCTGGCCCATTATTTTACATAAAAAACAATGGCGATTTCCAGATGGAACTGAAGGAGGGCCTTGCAAACCCGGTGGATGGAGTGGATGTGATGAGTTATTCGAATCCTGAGCTGGTAGATATGGATAACGATGGCGATCTTGATGTTTTCATTTCAGGCAATAAGTATAACAATCAGTTCGCTAACTGTAAATACTATGAGAATACCGGTGATTTTAAATATGCTGAATCTGATGATTTTATAGAAGATCTCAGTTTTCAAATCGGATTTGATGCTGGCCGCTTTAAAAGCTTTCTGGTTGATTATGATAAAGATGGCGATCAGGATATTTTCACCAGCTATGCCTATTTCTCTTATGATCTGATGTACTTCGCGAGATCTGCTGATTCTTACGAGAATCAGACATCTACCGATAATAACCCTTTTAAGGATGTTGATCAATCATTTTTCCTGGAAGACCTAAATTTCACTGACATAGATAGTGATGGAGACTTAGACGTATTTATAAGCGGATATGATGGATTATTACAATTTTATATTAATGATAACGGCGTCTATAATGTAAAAATTGATGAATCAGACCCTTTAACATCGACCTCCTTTGGTTATGATGTTAATATAGCTTTCGCAGATATTGATCATGACGGAGATCTGGATGCCTTTCTGGGGATAAAATACGGCATGGTTCATATGCTACAAAACATAGGTACACCCACTGCTCCTCAGTTTGCTGATCCAGTGACCTTCATGGAGAGAAGTGATGATGAAGTATCCAAAGCCCCTGTTTTTCAGGATATTGATGGTGATGGCGATTTAGATATACTCGTGGGCTCATATTCTGGGCAAATAAAATACTACGAAAACCAGAACGAGGTTCCAAGCATAACAGGACTCACCGATCTGAATTATAACCCAACGGAAGATACAGCCATTGAAATTGCCTCAAACCTGGCCATTACAGATACAGACGATGATCTGATTATTAGTGCAGTGGTAAGATTTACCTCTGGCTATGATGCCGATGAAGACATTCTGGAGTTCACCAATACGGATAACATCACCGGATCTTTCAATGCCTCCACGGAAGAATTAGTTTTCAGTGGCCGTGCAGAAATTTCAGAGTATATGGATGCCCTGCAAAGCTTGATCTACAAAAACAGCAACGAAAATGCTCAAGCCACCATTAAAACGCTTGAAGTATACGCCACTGATTATGACAATACAGATCCAACCCATAATAATGCAGAGCTAACCAGCTGGACCATTACGGTGGGCACAGAACCTCCAAATTCAGATATTAACATTTATACAGCCATATCTCCCAATGGTGATGGAGCTAATGATTATTGGGACATTCAAAACATATCACTACCTAATAAAGTGGAGCTCTATAACAGATGGGGTGATTTGGTTTATGATGCTGTTGATTATGACAATGACTTAACTCGCTTTGATGGCACCAGTAACAAAGGGAAAGACCTGCCATCCGGCATCTACTTCTATAAGATTAAAACATCTTCAGGCACTTATAAAGGGAACGTGGTACTAAAAAGAGGACTATGAAAAAACTTCTACTTCCAATACTTATGATTGTCACCTATGTGACCGGTTATAGCCAGCAAGATCCACTTCATGCCCAATATCTGAATAACCCTTTAGTGCTCAATCCTGCTTATTCAGGAATCAATAATGTATTTAACGCTACCTTAAGTCATCGGAGCCAGTGGAGCGGATTTAGCGGAGCTCCCGAAACTACCAGCTTTACAGCGCATACTTCGCTGGTAGACAATAAAGTTGGGGTTGGATTAATCTTCGTTAGAGATGGCATAGCTAATATCACTAATACAGAATTTAGCGCCACAGGATCTTACAAAATTGATTTAGGCGATGCTACGTTCTCATTTGGCTTACAGGCTGGAGTAGTCGGTTACAAAGAGAGCAACAGCGAGCTCAACGTAAAAGATCCTGACAAGCTATTTGAAGGAGACCAAAATTTTTCAAAGTTCAACTTTGGTGCTGGTGTAGCCTTAAAGGCAAAAGATTATTATCTAGGTCTTTCCATACCCAGAATGATCAATAGTACGGCGGATTTTGGCAATTTAGAAGGGGAAATTTATCAACGTCATGTGTACCTGGCCGCCGGTTATGTTTATCACCTAAATGCCGAATTAGCTTTAAAACCTTCCGTTCTTCTCAAAGGTGTATCTAATGCTCCCCTATCGGTAGACTATAATGCCAGTGTGGTCATTCATGACAAGTATACAGCCGGCGTATTTAGCCGAAACTTTAACACTTATGGCCTATTGGCCCAATTCAATTTCAAAGATCATTTTCGACTGGGTTATGTATTTGAAGTGCCTGGAAATAACTCCGTAGGCACCAGCTATTCAACCCATGAAATCACCCTTGGAGTTGACTTTGAAATCTTTGACTTTCACTTCCTGAGCGAAAGATATTTCTAGTATGCTGGTAATTGAGGTTTGTTTAAGTTAAGGAAACTATTCCTTAAACTTAATGTTTTAACACGTATATTCACACCTCAAAAATCAATCAAAAAGCATACGATTTGAAAGTAGCTGTTTTCAGAAAAGAACATTTTAACGCTGCCCACAGGCTATTTAACCCTGACTGGGATGATGACACCAACTTCAAGGTGTTTGGCAAATGCAGTAATCCGCATTATCATGGCCATAATTATGAACTTTACGTACAACTTATAGGTGAGGTAAATCCTAAAACAGGTTACGTATATGATATGAAGCTCTTAAGCGATGTAATTCGTGAGCACGTCATTAAAAAGTTCGATCACAAAAACCTAAATCTGGATACAGAATATTTTAAAGACAAAATTCCAACTGCTGAAAATATTGCCGTAATTATATACGACATCCTAAGAAAGGAAATTGACGCTGATTTGGAGTTAAAAATAAGACTATATGAAACAGAAAGAAACTTTGTCGAATACCCCGTTGGATAAAGAAGAATTTGACGAGATAGGTGATGATCACGTGGGTTCTGCTGCTGACACTCCACTAAAGCCAGACGCATTCGACATGAGTGATGAGGAGAAAATGGTCAAAATAGAAGGCCACTTTAAAGAAATCATGGAAACCTTAGGCTTGGACCTTACGGATGATTCCCTTAAAGGCACCCCGAAAAGAGTAGCCAAAATGTTTGTTAAAGAGGTTTTCAGCGGTTTAAATCCGGCAAACAAGCCTTTAGCCAGACTTTTTGATAACAAATACAAGTATGATCAGATGCTGGTAGAGAAGGACATTACTTTCTACTCGCATTGCGAGCATCATTTCGTACCCATTTTTGGTAAAGCTCATGTAGCTTATATTTCTTCCGGGAAAGTAATCGGCCTTTCTAAAATCAATAGAATAGTACAGTATTTCGCCAAAAGACCTCAGGTACAGGAAAGGCTCACGGTACAGATTGGCAATGAGCTAAAGAAAGCCCTCAATACCGAAGACGTAGGTATAGTAATCGATGCCACTCACCTTTGCGTAGCTTCAAGAGGTGTAGGCGATACTAATAGCAAAACAGGAACAGCTTATTTTTCTGGAAAATTTAAAGAAAACCAGATCAAAAACGAGTTTCTGAATTACATTAATGCAAAATAGCTTAAAAGCCACTTAAAGTGGCTTTTATCATTTATATGGGTGTAATATTTAAAATATCTATTTCATTATAGGCGGAACCTATAAAATAAACAGAACTCTTATGCAAAAGAGCTGTTAGTAAGTAAAAAATGAGGTTTTTAAGTAGCACAAATTGCATCCATTATTTAAAGAAGATATAAATAAGGACACCGTAATAACTCTTAATACAAAAAGCAATATTATTTTGTAATTTTGCGACTCATTTCAAATTAAAAACAAAGACGCTAAGACATATGGCATTTGATATTGACATGATAAAGGCGGTTTACTCCAGCATGGGAGAAAAAATTGAAGCCGCCAGAAAAGTGGTAAACAAGCCGCTTACTTTATCTGAAAAAATACTTTACTCTCACCTTCACGAAGAGCAGAACCTAGAAAACTTCGTAAGAGCGAAATCATACGTAAACTTTGCTCCAGACCGTGTAGCTATGCAAGATGCTACTGCACAGATGGCCCTTTTGCAGTTTATGCAAGCAGGAAAGAAACAAGCAGCTGTACCTTCTACAGTACACTGTGACCACCTTATCCTGGCCAAGGAAGGTGCTAAAGAAGATTTAAAGAGTTCATTAACTGCAAGTGGAGAGGTATTTAACTTCTTAGAATCAGTATCAAACAAATATGGTATAGGTTTCTGGAAGCCAGGTGCTGGTATTATTCACCAGGTGGTTCTTGAAAACTATGCATTCCCTGGTGGTATGATGATCGGTACCGATTCTCATACAGTAAACGCTGGTGGTTTAGGTATGGTGGCTATTGGTGTTGGTGGTGCTGACGCAGTAGACGTTATGGCCGGAATGCCTTGGGAGCTTAAAATGCCTAAAATGATTGGAGTAAAACTTACCGGTAAATTAAACGGTTGGACTGCTCCTAAAGATGTTATATTAAAAGTAGCTGGTATCCTTACTGTAAAAGGTGGTACTGGTGCTATTGTAGAATATTTTGGTGAAGGTGCTACCTCAATGTCTTGTACAGGTAAAGGAACTATCTGTAACATGGGTGCTGAAATTGGTGCTACTACATCTACTTTCGGCTATGATGATAGCATGGAGAGATATTTAAGAGCAACAGGAAGAGCAGATGTAGCTGATGCCGCTAACGCTGTAAGAGAGCATCTTACTGGTGATGATGAGGTATATGCTAACCCTGAGAAATACTTCGATCAAGTTATCGAAATTGATCTTTCTACTTTAGAGCCACACATTAACGGACCATTCACTCCAGATAGAGCTACTCCAGTGTCCAAAATGAGAGAAGAAGCTGAGAAAAATGGTTGGCCTACAAAAGTTGAGTGGGGACTAATCGGATCATGTACTAACTCTTCTTATGAAGATTTAACACGTGCAGTATCCATCGCTCAGCAAGCAATAGATAAGAAAATTACAGCAAAATCAGACTTCGGTATTAACCCTGGTTCTGAGCAAATCCGTTTCACAGTAGACCGCGATGGTATCCTACAAGTATTCGAAGATCTTGGTGCAAGAATCTTTACTAACGCTTGTGGTCCTTGTATCGGTCAGTGGGACAGAGCTGGTGCTGACAAAAAAGAGAAAAACACTATCATCCACTCTTTCAACAGAAACTTCTCTAAAAGAGCTGATGGTAACCCAAATACACATGCCTTTGTAACTTCTCCTGAATTAGTAGCTGCTTTAGCTATTAGTGGAGACCTTGGTTTCAACCCACTTACTGATACTTTGACAAACGCTGACGGCGAGCAAGTAAAGTTAGACCCTCCTTCAGGATTTGAATTACCTGAGAAAGGTTTTGATGTGGAAGATAACGGATACCAGGCTCCTGCAGAAGATGGTAGCGATGTAGAGGTAAAAGTAGCTCCAGACTCTAAGCGTCTGCAGTTATTGACTCCATTCAAACCATGGGATGGCAACAACATCACTGGAATGAAGCTTTTAATTAAAGCTAAAGGCAAGTGTACTACTGACCACATTTCAATGGCAGGTCCATGGTTAAGATTCAGAGGTCACTTAGATAACATTTCTGATAACACTTTAACAGGTGCAGTAAACTTCTTTAACGATGCTACTGACTCTGTTAAAAATCAGATCACTGGTGAGTACGGAACTGTTCCCGCAGTACAAAGAGCTTACAAAGCAGAAGGCATCCCTACAATAGTAGTGGGAGACCACAACTACGGTGAAGGTTCTTCTCGTGAGCACGCAGCAATGCAGCCAAGACATTTAGGTGTGAAAGTGATATTGGTGAAATCATTTGCCAGAATTCACGAGACCAACCTTAAGAAACAAGGTATGCTTGGTTTAACATTTGCTAACGAAGCTGACTATGATAAAATCCAGGAAGACGATACTTTCGACTTCTTAGATCTTGATCAGTTCGCTCCAGAAAAGCCGTTAACTTTACTAGTTAAGCACGCTGATGGATCTGAAGATACTATCAAGGCAAACCACACGTACAACAATCAGCAGATTGCATGGTACAAAGCTGGTTCTGCTCTTAATCTTATCAAAGAGAAAGAAAAAGCAAACTAAAATTTTGCATCAACAATATACCGAAGGCTACTTCAAAGCGAAGTAGCCTTTTTTTATATAGTTTTGCGGAAATAAAAAGGAAGGAAGAAAGCATTGCAAGATCATAGAAAACATAAAATAGTTATCACCTGCTCCCCCAGAATGAGCAGTGTAGTAGAGCAAGAGGTAAAAGCGTTGGGTTTTAAGGATACCAGCATCAATCATCAGAACGTAGAGCTTACGGGCTCATTTCATGATACTCTGCGCTTAAATATGTATTTAAGATCTGCTAACAGGGTATTATTTGAAATATCGAGCTTTCGAATCAACCATCCTGATGAGCTTTATAAAAAAGTTAAGCAAATCCAGTGGGATAATATATTTGATGTTGATGGTTATTTCAGCATCAAAGGATTTGTGAAACATGAAAAAATTCTCGATCAAAGGTTTGCCAGCCTGAGGGCGAAAGATGCCATTGCTGACTATTTCATGGAGAAGTATAGCAAAAGACCTGATTCCGGCAAAGACCTATCTCAGACTGTACTCTTCCTTCACTGGTTTGAAAGCCAGGCCTCTATATACATTGATACTTCCGGTGAAACCATTGCCAAACATGGCTATCGAAAAATCCCCATGAAGGCACCTATGATGGAATCATTGGCTGCCGGCACCATCATGGCCTCTGCCTGGAATGGCAAAAGCCACTTCATCAACCCCATGTGTGGTAGCGGTACCCTTGCCATTGAAGCAGCTTTGATTGCCAAGCAGAAATTCACCAATGTAACCAGAGAAAACTTTGGTTTTATGCATGTGAAGCTTTTCAAACCTGAAATTTGGGATAAACTTAAGACTGAAGCTAAAGCTATGGAAAAGAAAGACTTACCTTTCAAAATCATAGCCACAGACCTTAATCCTGCCGCCATTGTAGCTGCCAGACAAAACGCCATAGCTGCCGGCGTAGAAGAATATATTGACTTTAAAACCTGTGATTTCCGAGATACCGAACTGCCTCAGGAAAACCAGGGAGTGATATTCATCAACCCTGAGTATGGACAAAGGCTGGGTGAAGAGAGAGCTCTGGAGAAAACATATCAGGAAATAGGAGATTTTTTCAAACAAAAAGCATCAGGTTATATCGGTTACATTTTCACCGGAAACCTGAATCTAGCTAAAAAGATAGGCCTTAGAACAAAACGCAGGATCGAGTTTTTCAACGCAAAAATCGACTGCCGTTTGTTAGAATATGAATTATATTCAGGCACTAGAAAAAAATAGTATATTCACTGAATGATAGAGAGGATAAGAGTAATTGGGGAGAATTTTTATTACCTATTTCCTATACAGCTACTGGTAAATCATGTAAAGAGAAACTACGTTTTACTTCTTTGCTGGCTTATCCTATTTTCTATAATTTCTGGCAACTTCGGCAACTATCTGGGAATCCCCTATTTATTCCTTGACCCTGTTTATTTGAATAAAGTAAGCTTCTCAAGCTTCTTTATAATGGGGGTGGTTATTTCCGGGTTCAGCGTAGCTTTCCACATTACCACCTACATAAATGATGGGCATAGATTTTCATTTATAGGAGTAGTTTCAAAGCCCTTCACCGTATTCAGCTTGAATAACAGTGTGATACCTTTTCTATTCCTATTCACTTATGTCATCTATATCATTCAATATCAGGTATCTAATGAATATGTTTCCTTTGATGGTCTCTTCATAAATATCCTGGGGCTTATTTGCGGATATGCCATCATGTTGCTCGCATTATATTCTTACTTCTGGTTTACCAATAAGGATATTTTCAAATATGTGGTATGCAAGGTTGATGAAAAGCTGAAGCAAAATTTCAAGGCTACGCGAGCCAGCGCCATGAAGAAACTCAATATTGCCAAGAAAAAGCAAATAAGAGTGGATCACTATATGTCTTTGAAGTTTGATTTTCAAAGAGCCGATGAAGCACAAGGATTCTATGACAGAAATACCATTCTTCAGGTGTTCGATCAAAACCACTTCAATCTGGTAATCATTGAGTTATTGATCTTGGCCTTATTATTTGTTATGGGCATTTTTAGAGATCACGAGATCTTCCAGTTGCCAGCCGCAGCCAGCTTTGTGCTATTTCTCACCATCTTCGTGATGTTTGCAGGTGCATTTGCTTACTGGTTTGGTAATTGGTCCAGCACGGTAGCAGTGATTATGATACTTTCTATCAATCTACTAGTGAAAGAAGGCATATTTAATCAAACTTATATGGCCTATGGGTTGAACTATGATGCAAAACCTGCCAACTATAATCTGGATAGAATAGATGAGCTTACGGCACCAGAGATCTTAGATGAAGACAAAAAGTCAACACAAGTAATCCTTAATAACTGGCGCAAAAAATTCCCTGCAGATGAAAAGCCAAAGATGGTATTTCTCTGCGTTAGCGGCGGTGGTCAGCGTGCTGCTCTCTGGACATTACATGCGCTGCAGCAAGCAGACAGTCTCACTGGCGGAGATCTAATGAAGCACACCATGCTGATTACAGGTGCCTCTGGTGGGCTTATTGGAGCTAGCTATTACAGAGAGCTTTACTTAAGACAACAGCAGCAAAAGATATGTGATTTATACTCAAAGGTTTACTTTGACAGCCTGGGTAGCGACAACCTCAATGCCGTAATCTTCAGCCTGCTCATGAACGATACCTTTGTAGGTTTTCAAGATTTCAATTATAAAGGTCAGGACTACTCCAAAGATCGGGGCTATGCCTTTGAACAGCAGCTCAATAGAAATACAGGTTCTGTCTTGGACAAACCCATTTCTGCTTATAAAGCAGCTGAAACCAGCGCTCAAATCCCTATGCTGATTTTAGCACCCACCATCATAAACGATGGCCGGAAATTATACATCTCACCTCAGCATGTTTCCTATATGATGGATGTAAATGACTCCATCTATCATGGTGAGAAGATCAATGGTATTGAGTTTTTAAGGTTTTTCAATAAACAAAGTAGTGATAGCCTCCGCTTTTTAAGTGGTTTAAGAATGAGTGCCACCTTCCCATACATCACTCCCAACATTACATTACCCAGCTACCCTCCTATGGAAATTATGGACGCGGGTATTACAGATAATTTTGGAATATCAGATGCTGTAAGATTCCTATATGCCTTTAAAGGTTGGATAGCTGAAAACACGTCAGGTGTAGTAATACTATCTATTAGAGATTCCGAAAAAGAGGAGCCTATAAAGAAGGAAGAAAAGCTTTCCTTATTCGAGAAATTCTCTCTGCCCATTAGCAGCATATATCAAAACTTTCAAAGTCTGCAGGATATTACCAATGACGATAGAGTGGAATATGCTAAAAACTGGTTTTCAGGAAGCATAGAGAGAATTGATATTCAATATATTCCACAGGAATATATGAAAGAAAACCTCCCTAAAACTGACAGTTTAAGGATGGAGAACATCAAGAGAGCCTCACTGAGTTGGCGACTTACCAGTAGAGAAAAAACCAGCTTAATCAACACTCTGGGGACAAAATCCAATCAAAACGCACTTAAATCCTTAAAGGAGACGCTAGAAAGCAAGCCCACACAGGCTAACTAATGATTGTTAGCATAATCCCTATTTAATCTTTATTTTTGGCTTCTGAACATAAATACCCATCATGAAGCAAGTAGAGCCTTACAAGCCCAAGAATAAGATAAGAATCGTTACCGCTGCCAGCCTTTTTGACGGTCATGATGCTGCCATTAATATCATGCGCAGAATCATTCAGTCTACAGGCTGTGAAGTGATACATTTAGGGCATGATAGAAGTGTAGAAGAGGTAGTAAATACGGCCATACAAGAAGATGCTCAGGCCATAGCCATGACATCTTATCAAGGTGGTCACACAGAGTATTTTAAATATATGTATGATCTACTCAAAGAAAAGGGTTCAGATCATATCAAGATATTCGGCGGAGGTGGCGGTGTTATCCTCCCTGAAGAAATTAAAGAATTGCACGAGTATGGTGTAACCCGCATCTACTCTCCTGATGATGGTAGATCTATGGGTCTGCAAGGCATGATCAATGACATGATAGAGCAGTGCGACTTCCCTACTGGAGAATCCCTAAACGGTGAGGTGGCTCATCTACCAGAAAGGTCTCCATTGGCCATAGCCAAGTTAATATCTGCCGCCGAAAACTTCCCGGAAAAGAACCAGCAATACCTGAATGAGGTACACACTCTGGCAGACAAAGTAGAAATACCAGTACTAGGTATAACTGGTACCGGTGGTGCAGGAAAATCGTCTTTAGTAGATGAACTTGTAAGAAGGTTTTTAATTGACTTTGAAGATAAAAATATCGCAATTATCTCTGTAGATCCGTCTAAAAGAAAGACAGGCGGAGCGTTACTAGGAGATAGAATTCGCATGAACGCTATCAAGAACAATCGTGTTTACATGCGTTCATTAGCTACCAGACAATCTAATCTGGCGCTTTCTAAGCATATAAAAGAGGCCATTCAAATATTGAAAGCCAGCACTTTTGATCTTATTATTCTGGAGACTTCTGGTATCGGCCAATCAGATACTGAAATCACTGACCACTCTGATGTGAGTCTATACGTGATGACGCCTGAATACGGCGCCGCCACGCAGCTGGAAAAGATCGATATGCTTGATTTTGCAGATGTAATCGCCGTTAATAAATTCGATAAGAGAGGTTCTTTGGATGCTTTACGCGATGTAAAGAAACAATATAAGCGCAACCATCAACTTTGGGAGACTCCTGATGAGGACATCCCTGTTTATGGCACTATCGCTTCTCAATTTAATGATCCTGGCATGAACAGGCTCTATAAGGAGGTAATGGATGTGATTGTAAAGAAGACCGGAGCCAGCCTGGAGTCTACTTTCGAAATCACAGATGAAATGTCTGAAAAGATTTTTGTTATTCCTCCACATAGAACCCGATACCTTTCAGAAATAGCTGAGACCAATCGTGGCTATGATCAATGGGCTAAAAATCAGGCTGATGTAGCCCAAAAGCTCTATGCCATTGAAAAGTCGATAGACACGCTGAAAGATTCTGACATCGAAGATAAAGACCGCTTGATTAAGGGATTACAGGAATCTTATGAAAAAGTGGCCCTTAACTTCGATCCGAAAAACCAGAAAGTGCTTGATGACTGGTCTGAGAAAAAGGACAAATACGGCAAAGAATTATATACTTTTAAAGTAAGAGATAAAGAGATTTCTATAAAAACACATACGGAGTCATTATCTCATTCTCAGATACCAAAGATAGCCTTACCTAAATACGAAGGTTGGGGAGATAGATTGCAGTGGATCCTTCAGGAGAACGTTCCTGGGGAGTTTCCTTATACCGCAGGTATTTATCCATTCAAAAGAGAAGGTGAAGACCCAACTAGAATGTTTGCTGGTGAAGGTGGCCCTGAGAGAACGAACAGAAGATTTCACTATGTGAGTAAGGATATGCCTGCCAAAAGGCTTTCTACCGCATTTGACTCTGTAACCTTATATGGTAACGACCCGGATTACCGACCAGATATCTATGGTAAAATTGGTAATGCCGGAGTTTCCATCTGCTGCCTTGACGATGCTAAAAAACTATACTCTGGATTTAACCTAGCAGATCCATTAACGTCAGTTTCCATGACTATCAATGGGCCTGCTCCTATGCTTCTAGGGTTCTTTATGAATGCCGCCATTGATCAGCAATGCGAGCTATACATCAAAGAAAATGGACTCGAAGATGAGGTAGAAGCAAAGATAAAGAGCATTTACAAAGGTCGTGAAGATGAAAGACCAACTTATCAGGGAGATTTACCTGAAGGCAATGATGGCTTAGGAATAATGCTATTAGGCGTAACTGGTGATCAGGTGCTACCTGCTGATGTTTATGAGAACATCAAACAGAAAACTTTAGCCACGGTAAGAGGAACCGTTCAGGCAGACATCTTAAAGGAAGATCAGGCGCAAAACACCTGCATTTTCTCTACTGAATTTGCCTTAAGATTAATGGGTGACGTGCAGGAGTATTTCATTGAACAAAACGTAAGAAACTTCTATTCTGTATCCATTTCAGGGTATCACATTGCTGAGGCTGGGGCTAACCCAATTACACAGTTAGCCTTCACATTAGCTAATGGCTTCACCTATGTAGAGTACTATCTGAGCAGATGTATGGATATCAATAAGTTTGCTCCTAACCTATCCTTCTTCTTCTCTAACGGAATTGATCCTGAATATGCGGTAATCGGTAGAGTGGCAAGAAGAATCTGGGCGAAAGCCATGAGAGAAAAATATGGAGCTGATGCCAGATCTCAGATGTTAAAATATCACATTCAAACTTCAGGTCGTTCGTTGCACGCTCAGGAGATTGATTTTAATGATATCAGAACTACCCTTCAGGCATTATACGCTATTTATGATAACTGTAACTCGTTGCATACCAATGCTTATGATGAAGCTATCACTACTCCTACGGAAGAGTCTGTGAGACGAGCTATGGCTATTCAGTTAATCATTAACAAAGAATTGGGGCTAGCCAAAAATGAAAATCCACTACAGGGTTCATTCATTATCGAAGAACTTACGGATTTAGTAGAAGAAGCGGTACTCACAGAATTTGATAGAATTACTGAACGTGGTGGTGTTCTTGGTGCGATGGAAACCATGTATCAACGTAGTAAGATACAGGAAGAGAGCCTTCACTATGAAACACTGAAACATTCAGGACAATATCCTATCATAGGTGTGAATACATTCTTAAGCTCAAAAGGGTCTCCTACGGTTATACCGCAGGAGGTGATCAGAGCTACCAAAGATGAAAAAGAATACCAGATAGATATGCTCGGACGCTTACACAACCATTATGCAGATGAATCACAAAAGCAACTTGGTTTGATTAAGAATGCGGCCATTCAAAACGAAAATATTTTTGAGTCTATTATGGAAGCTTCGAAATATTGCTCCCTGGGTGAGATAACTACCTCACTTTTTGAAGTGGGTGGCGAATACCGAAGAAATATGTAAAATTAATGAAGAAGGCAGCTGAAAGGTTGCCTTCTTTTATTTTAGGCTAATTGAGGTAAAAGCTGTCCTTATGTTTTTGCTCCTGCTGCAAAATGAATTTCTGATACTTCAAGCGCTCCAAAAGAAACTTCTCGCGTTTCATATTGCTCAATAGCTTCAAATACTTGATCCTGTCACCAATATCTAAATTTAGCTCATTGGCAATATCGTGGATATCAAAATCGTCATCTATGTCGGTGACATTTTTGAGAGCCATATAGGCTTTGAATTTCTCCACAAATGGAGCACTCATAGGTTCGATCTTCGAGGCATCAAGTTGATAAACTTTACCCCCTGGGTAGAGCTTCTTTTTCCATTTATTATAATATTGGGTAAGCAAGAAGGTATCTACGCACTTGGCTAATATATCACACTCGCCCGTTTCATATCTTTTTAAAATACTCTCAAGCTTCATGATCCCTCCCATCCTATCTTTATTCAAACCATGGCTGTAGTAAATACCAAATAACGCTCCTTTTTCTTCCACATCTTTCAGCATTTGCTTATAGCGAGGTTCAAAAATGTGCAGAGGTACTAACTCGTTTGGTAATGGTAAAATGGCTAACGGGAAAACCGGTATATCAGAAAAATGCTGCATCTATTTAAGAACAGGATCGCTATACTAATGTTATGCTATAACGCGCATTTATTTTACTTTAACCGATCACAACTATGTAGATTACAATGACATAAAAACTTATCTCTTATTTGGGATTATTTATTATCTTATGCCTCCATAATTGTAATTGAGTCTTAATTAATGACTTCACAATCAATCAACAACTCTGAATCATACTCAGACCTCCTTCATTTCATCCAGTATGCACCGGTGGCGGTAGCTATGTTTGATAAGGAGATGAACTATGTGGCCTGTAGCCAAAAATGGCTGGCTGACTGGTGGGTGCAGGAAAAACCCATCACCATCCCTGAAGTCATAGGTAAAAATCATTATGATCTTTTTGATGATGTGGCACCCTATTGGAAAAGTGTGCACAAGAGAGCTTTAAAAGGAGCCATTGAATTTAATGATAGTGATGAGTTTGTTAAAGCCAATGGTGAAAAGGAATATTTAAGATGGGATGTTCGTCCTTGGCGTAATGAAAAAAGGAGATCAGCGGTGTAATCCTGTTTACAGAGTTTATTACTGATCGGAAGAAAAACGAGCAACTGGTAAAAAGTAGCCAGAAGAAGCTAAGTACTCTCGTGGAAAACATTCCTGGTATGGCCTACAGTTGCTCTGGAGATCAGAACAGGACCATCCAGTTTGTAAGTAGCGCCTCTCTTGAGCTTACCGGATACAGCCCTGAGGACTTCAAAAAGGAAAGCACTACCAACTTCACCAAACTAATCTTACCAGAAGACAGGGAATATGTTTGGAATACTATTGAAAGAAGTTTAAAAAAGAAGCAGCCTTTTGAGGTCAACTATAGAATAAAGACCAAAGGTGGGACTATAAAAGAAATTGTAGAGCGCGGTCAGGGTGTTTTTGATCAAAATGGACAGCTTTTATCGGTAGAAGGCATCTTGCTAGATGTAAGTCACCAAAAGGCATTAGAATCTGACTTGAATAAAAGTAGGATGAACCTGCTGCATGCACAAGATGTGGCCAACATCGGCAGCTGGGAGCTGGATCTAACTACTAAAGAAATGCTATGGTCAGACCAGCTGTTCAAGATCTGCGGAGCAAAGCGCGCAGAGTTCAAGCCCAGTATTGAAACAGCCATAAGCTTTGTTCACCCTAGTGATAGAAAAAAACTGGAGACTAAGCTGAAAGGAATTGACAAGAAGGAGTTTAGGAAACAGACCGAATTTAGAATAGTGCGAGCTGATGGCGTGGTACGTTTTACGCAAGTTCGAACTGAGCTGAGTAAAGACGGTAATACCTTATTGGGCACCATGCAGGATATCACTGAAAGCAAATTGGCAGAAGTGGCACTGAAAGAAAGTGAAGCTAGGAACAAAGCCTTGCTTAAAGCTATTCCTGATATGATATTCACCCATCAGGTGGATGGCACCTTTCTGGATTTTGAGCTACCTGAAAACACATCTTTGAATGTTTCGAGGGCTCAAGTGGTAGGTAAAGATTTGGAAGCTCTTTTCCCAAAAAATATAGCTAATACATTACAGAAAAAATTCCTCGCAGCATATAAAACCAATAGTGGTCAATCCCTTGAGTTCGAACTTATTTTAGATAATGACAGGAAATATTTCGAAGCACGGATTGTGAAACATAAGCTTGGCCAGGTCCTGAGTATCATCAGAGACGTAACCAAGGCCAAACAAGATGAGCTGAATGCCGCTCAATCTTTAAAGAGTTTCTACACTGCCTTCCATATTAGCCCTATTGCTGTAACTATCAGCCATCTAAAAAATGGCGAATTGATAGATGTAAACCAGCGCTTTGCTGATCTGGTGAAACTTGAAAGAGAGGATATTATAGGCAAAACGTCATTAGACCTTAATTTTTGGAAAACTGAACACTCCAGAAAAGACTTTGTGGGTGAACTCAACAAAAACAAAAGAGTCTATGACTATGAAGCAGA
This sequence comes from Fulvivirga ligni, assembly GCF_021389935.1. Classification (NCBI taxonomy): domain Bacteria; kingdom Pseudomonadati; phylum Bacteroidota; class Cytophagia; order Cytophagales; family Fulvivirgaceae; genus Fulvivirga; species Fulvivirga ligni. The sequence goes on along the minus strand of NZ_CP089979.1, from coordinate 2,593,605 downwards.
AATCAGGGTGAGTGATGGCAGCTTTAAGGATGTGGTGCTCTCTGCTGAGATCATCACCATAGCTGAAGAGTCAGCTATTCTACTCATGATCTCTGACATTTCAGTAAGAAAAAAAAAATGAGAAAGAACTGCTAAAACTCACCGAAGAACTTACTAGTTCTAACCATGAGTTAAGGCAATTTGCTTATATCACTTCACACAATCTTCGGGGTCCTATTGTGAATATTGGTGCACTGATCAAATTCTTGAATAAAGATGACTGGAGTGACCCGGGCAACCCTGTGGTGATAGACAAGATTGAGCAGTCTTTCAATCAACTTAACTCTAGCCTTAACGACCTTATTAAGCTGGTGGCCATCAGAGATCAAAAATATCAGGCTGATGAAAAAATCTATTTTGGAGAGGTCTATAAAAGTGTTTACAATAGTATTGAGACTCAAATAAAAAGTGCTGAAGCTACTATAAATACAGATTTCAAGGTGAAAGCCGTGATGTATAAAAAGCCGTTATTAGAAAGCATATTACTTAATCTACTCACTAATGCCATCAAATACAGAAAAGAAGAGCCTCTACAGATCGATATAACTACAGATAAAGATGAAAATGGCACTATCTACCTGACGGTGAGAGACAATGGTCTGGGTATAGATCTGGAGAAGAACAGCAAACGGATTTTTGGAATGTACGAGCGTTTCCATGAAAACAAGGAAGGTAAAGGTCTTGGATTATATATTATAAAATCGCAAATTGAGTCCATGGGAGGGAAAATAGAATTAACCAGCACCCCAGATGTTGGCTCTACCTTCAAGGTCATTTTCACCAATAACAGTGATAGAAAATAACGTTAGAATGAAACTGAAGAACATTCTCATCATAGATGATGACAGTGTAGCTAATTTTATATTTAAGAAGGTGATAGAAATGGCTGAGGTTTCAGAGCAGATTATGACTTTCCCGCAGGCCAGCAAGGCTATTGAATACCTCATAAAACATTCCGAGCTGAACAGTGACGAGTTTCCCGATCTCATTTTTCTGGACATTAATATGCCCGTTATGAGTGGTTGGGATTTTCTGGAAAACTACCGCAGTGTAAGTAAACATTTTCCTAAAAAAACCATCTTATGCATGCTTAGCTCATCTGTTTATAAAGAAGATATAGACAGAGCCAAAAGCTATCCGGAAGTAAAGGAATACATCTCAAAACCACTTACCGAAGAGATTGTAAAAGATCTTCATCAAAAATATTTCCTATAAACAAAACTCATAATTTCGGCTGAAACCTTAATTATTTCTCATCTTTGCAGCGAAACACAAGATTATAGCAAATGAAAATTACTACTAATTATATATCGGACTACGAATATGTAGCCACTACTGAAGAAGGTCAGAAAGTGAAGATAGACATGAAAGATGCTGGCAAAACTGACCAGTCTCCCATGCAGTTAGTACTTTCTGCACTGACCGGATGTATTGCCGTTGAAATAGCCTTGGTAATCAAAAAACGAAGAAAAACTTTGGTAGACCTAATTATTGATGCTGAGGGAACTCGCAATGGTGAAGCTCCAAAATACTTCACTAATATCCACCTGAAGTTCACCTTAGTATCTCCAGATGCTAACAATGATGAGCTCTACAAAGCAACCAAGCTTAGCCTTGAAAAATATTGCTCAGTGGCATCATCACTGAAAGCGGACATTACATTCGAAACTGAAGTAGTTGAAAAGCAGTAATTAATGCTTTTCAACTAATTTTCCATTGAGAACTACCTCTTCAATTACATCGCCTCCAAAAGAATAAGGCATAAAACTATAAGAAGGTATCTCTTTGGTTATAAATACGTTAGCAACTTTACCGCGGGTTATACTTCCATGAGAATCAGATAGATCCATGGCGTATGCCGTATTAATGGTAGCAGCATTAATGGCCTCTTCTGGGGTCATTTTCATTTTTATACATGCTAATGACAGCATGAAAGCCATCTTACCACAAGGAGCACTTCCTGGGTTATAATCTGTAGCCAAGGCTAATGGTAAACCTGCATTAAGCATATCCCGAGCGGGAGGAAAGCTAGTACCCAAATAGAATGCTGCACCCGGAAGCAAAGTAGGCATCACTTCAGAGCCCTGTAGCACCTTAATCTCCGCCTCTCCCATAGCTTCTAAATGATCAACACTAAGCGCGCCCGTCTTTACTCCTACTTGTACACCTCCACTGATACTCAGCTGGTTCGCATGAATTTTTGGAATTAATCCATAACGCTTGCCCACTTCCATAATATCTTCCGTTTCCTCAACGGTGAAGAATCCTTGCTCACAAAATGCGTCAATATATTCAGCTAATTTTTGCTCCGCAACTGCAGGAATCATTTCATCTTTTATAAGCTTTATATAGTCCTCTCGGCTCATCTCTTTTGGAAAAGCATGAGCCCCTAAAAAAGTAGTTTTCACCGTCAATGGGGTTAACTCCCCTACCCTTTTGGCCACTTTGAGCATTTTCAATTCATCTTCTAGCGTAAGACCGTAGCCACTCTTTATCTCTACTGCACCAGTTCCAAAGCCTATAATTTCCCAGGCTCTTTTGAGCGTTCTTTCCAAAAGTTCATCTTCCGAAGTAGCCTGTAGCTTTTTAGCCGAATTAAGAATTCCTCCGCCCTTCGCCGCTATTTCCTGATAGGATAACCCTTTAATTTTATCTACAAACTCTTCTTCTCGGCTGGCTGCAAACACCAAGTGCGTGTGAGAGTCAACAAATGAAGGGAAAACGAATCTTCCGGTAGCATCAATTACTTCTTCTGCGGTATTAATGGTTAAGTCTGCCATTGAGCCATAGTCAGCAATTTTACCATTTTCGATATATAAAAAAGCATTATCAAGTACAGGGAGGTTCGCCATATCATCTCCTGCCACCCATTTCAGTGACTCTTCCCTTACCTGAACTAACTGCTTTATATTTTTAATAAGAATATCCATGAGGCAAAAATAAGGTCTTAAGTGCTAGATGACTAATGATTTAGCAGATGGTGTCCACAGATTTAGTTAAAAATGAGTGAGATTTTCATTTTTAGTCACTCTTAAGAATATACTCAACCTAAAACGCTATGAAAAAAACACTTCACCTCACCATCCTGCTGATGGCTTGTGTACTCATAAGCTTCTCAGCATTTTCTCAAGTAATTAATCCCCGAACGCTACCGCAAGAATGGGGAGAATATGGCATCGGCGACCCCTACATGTTAAAATTCAGGGGTAAATACTATTTATACTGCAGTACCAGAGATGATCAGACGGGCGTAAAATGCTGGAGCAGCTGGAATATGACCAATTGGAATTATGAAGGCTTGGTCACCACAGAATCTATCACTAAAGGGGCTTACGCACCTGAAGTAAACTACTGGAATGGCACTTTCTACATGTACACATCACCGGCTGGTCGTGGCCATTATGTGCTTTCAAGTGCCTCTCCTACCGGACCTTTTGTTTTAAGAACAGGCAATTTTGGACGAACCATTGACGGTTCGGTGTTCATAGATGATGATGGTTCCAAGTATTTTTCATACGCTGGTGGCGACGGTATACAGGCCGCAACCATGAGCGATATGATTACCGTAAACGGCGCCGCAGTAAACATCAATGCCAGGAGCAGAGGCTGGACTGAAGGCAGCACAATATTCAAAAGAAATGGCCTTTATTATGTAATCTACACTGGCAATCATGTTTTTAGCAAAGGCTACCGGGTGTACTGCTCCACCAGCACTGATCCGTTAGGCCCATACAATAGACAAAAAGAAAACCCGATTGTATTGCACAGCGAAGGTAGCTTCTTCGGCCTGGGGCATAGCTGTAATATCATTGGCCCTGATCTGGACACATGGTATATCGCATATCACAATCTTTTAGGACAAAGCTCCATTATAGGTCCTAACAGAAAGCTCAACATTGATCCAGTAGCTTTTAACGGTAATCAGCTCAGTGTACTGGGGCCTACTAATTGGTCTCAGCAAGCACCCAGATTACCAGCATTCTATGACCGCTGGGACAGAAACAACATTGGAAACAACTGGCAAAATATTAATGGCGGAAACTGGGGAATCTACAATCAGGAGTTATTATGGCAAGACAATAGAACCGGCTCCAGCTGGTTTAGACAAGTCTCCTCCAGCAGCACAGCTTCTGATTATACAGCTGAGTTCAATATGAAAGAAATGGGTAGAGGAGCTGATAACGCAAGGTTTGGAGTGGTCTTCAGTTATACTGATGAAAACAACTATGGCCAGGCCGTATTGAGTAGCTTTCTTAACAGAATAGAAGTAAACTTTAAAGTAAACGGTGGCTGGACTGGAGAACAGTTTGTGAACCTACCCGCTGGTTATGATTATCAGAAATGGCACTCCATGAGAGTAGAAAAAAGTGGCAATGTCTTTAAAGTGTATATAGACGGTATGCTGAAATTCACCCGAAACGAAGCATTAAACGGAGGAAAGATAGGTGTCACCACTTTTAATGATCATGCCGATTTTGGATATATTGCTTTTAACAATGCTGTGAATGGTAGCGCCATCTATGATATTCCTAAGCCCATTCCTGGTGAAGTACAGGCTGTTCATTTCAGCAATGCATATGACAATTCTGGCGGCAATATCGGTGGTGGCTATAGAAGCGGCAACGTAGATATAAGGGCAAATCCTGAAGGTGGCTTCAACATTGGCTGGAATGCCACTGGCGAATGGTATGAATATAAGGTCAATGTAAAAGAATCAGGATTTTACAATTTAGGATTAAGGTATGCAACCACCTTCGCTTCCAGCAAAGTAAAGATTCAATGTGACAACAGCGATGTGACAGGTGTTACGTCTTTACCCAGCACTGGCGATTGGAATAATTGGATAACACACAACCTAAAGAATTTATACCTACCTGTAGGAGAGCACATTATCAAACTTCAAACAGTAGAAGGTGAGTTTGATTTTTACACCTTAGAATTCGTAAAGTCTACCAACAATAGTGCTTCCGGAGGTGATAATTTCGATTCAGGTTACAATAACCTATGGAATTATAGCAATGGAGATTGGACCATTTCGAACGGAAATGCTTACTCACCTGACTTTGGAAAAAGAGTAATGGGATCTTCAGAATGGCATAATTATACTGTAAGTGCTGACATTATCTGCCCTGCCACTGGTAACGCAGGCATTATGTTTAGAGTTAAAAATCCTGCAAACGGCGGTGCAGGAAATGATTCTCAGCTAGGCACAGACTTCTTCCAAGGCTATTATGTTGGTATACAATCTGGCAATATAGTGCTAGGCAAAGAAAACTATGAATGGCAAGAGCTGGCCTCAGCGCCATATGCGTTAAGTGCAGGGCAATGGTATAATATTTCAGTGAGAGCTTATGATAATAATTTTCAGATATATGTCAATAACTCATTGGTAATCAATCACACAGATAACGATCCTTTTATTAATGGACGGGTGGGATTAAGATCACATGCCACCAGAACATTCTTTAATAATTTCAGTGTAAACGGAACTCCAAATAATGCCCGAAAAGCTGGCACTACTGAGTCCATGAAGCATCACTCTCCTAACCCGGTAAATGATGTTTTGATGTTGAAAGACGATCAATATAATGACTCAACGCTGCACATATACAGTACCGATGGTCGTTTAATAAAAACAGTAAAGGTGGAAAATAACAGTGTTAATGTTGAGGAACTTAGCCCAGGCATTTACTTATTACAAGCCGAAGAAAGTGTGGTTACAAAATTCGTAAAACAATAAACAAATAAGGGTGTCCGGATGGGCACCCTACTTTAATGAACATTGTATATTTAGGGCTGTTTTATAACAAAACTAAATGACATGTCAATATTTAAAAGTATACGCAAGTTTGGTAAGGTTGTCTCTGAAATAGACGTCTCAGAAACGCTCGAGGCGCTAGGTAAGCTGGACAGAACAGATCTGTACCAGATCATGAGCGTAATCAAATCTAAATCAAAGCCTTATACACCGCCTGCCATTGAAGGCGACTACTATCAATTAGCTCGATTCCTATCAGCAGAAGAAAGAGAAAAGCAACTTCAGGTAAGAGAATTTATGAATAGTGAAGTGAAGCCGATAGCCAATGAATATTGGAATAAGGCCGAATTCCCTATGCATTTGATCCCGAAAATGGCTGAGTTAAATATTTCTGGCCTTACTTATCAGGGGTACAACAGCCCAAAAGGAAGCTATCTTTTGGAGGGTTTTATTACCATGGAAATGGCCAGGGTTGATACATCTATTTCCACCTTTTTTGGAGTACACAGCGGGCTGGCTATGGGCAGTATCTATTTCTGTGGCAGTGAAGAGCAAAAGCAAAAATGGCTCCCTGCCATGCAGCGTATGGAAAAGATAGGCGCCTTTGGACTCACCGAACCTAATGTAGGCTCTGCCGTAGCCGGAGGGCTGGAAACTACCTGTAAAAAAGTGGGCGATAAGTGGATTCTCAACGGACAGAAAAAATGGATTGGTAATGCCACCTTTGCTGACTTGATCATTATCTGGGCAAGGAATGTTGAAAATCATAAAGTGCATGGCTTTATCGTGGAGAAAGATAATCCAGGGTTTAAAGCAGAGAAGCAAAAAGACAAAATGGCCCTTCGTACAGTTCAAAATGCCATTATCACGCTAACAGATTGTGAAATTACCGAAGAAAACAGACTTCAGGAATGTCACAGTTTTAAAGACACTGCCAAAGTATTAAAAGCCACTCGTGCTGGCGTTGCCTGGCAGGCAGTAGGTTGTGCCCGCGGTGCCTATGAATTGGCTCTTGATTATTCGCACAAGCGATATCAATTTGGCAAACCGATCGGTGCCTTTCAGCTCATTCAAGATCTGTTAGTAGAAATGCTCACTGACCTCACAGCTATTCAGAGTATGGCTTTCCACCTTTCTAAATTACAAGATGAAGGCACTATGACCGATGAACAGGCATCCCTTGCGAAAGTAGCCTGCAGCCGCCATACACGTGAAATTGTAGGTAAAGCAAGAGAAATTTTCGGAGGCAATGGTATATTATTAGAGCATGACATAGCAAGGTTTGTTGCCGATGCTGAAGCTATTTACACCTATGAAGGAACCAAGGAAGTAAATTCACTGATTGTAGGTAGGGATATAACTGGTATCAGTTCATTCTTATAATAATAAGAAGGTCTCAACCCGCGGATTGAGACCTTCTTAATTATGTTTTAAAGTATCATTCTAATACAAAACGTTTCACCTCTTCCTTACCACTACCACTTATATATTTTAAGTAGTAGGTACCCGATTTAAGTGATTGAAGGTCGAATGTGGCAATATTATCTTCAGAGCTCATTGGTATGCCTTTAAGAATATTCCCAGACTCATCCATTACCTCAATTTGATATTTACCCGAATTCGGATTAAGTAACACATTAAGCTGTTTGTTATCTACTGGGTTAGGAAATAAAGTCATTTCATCCTCCTGCCCAAATGGTTCTTCAAAACCATTGCAATCTCCTGTTCTATAGGTTCCCCTAAATGTAGCTCCATTACATGTGCCTCCAGTAACCGTTATGGACACATTGTAGGTGCTAAAAGGATTTAAATTTCTCAGTTGTATATAATTTCCATAGTTAGTAAAAGGTATGGAAGGTGTAACTGTCCAACTATAACCTGTAGCACCATCTGGCACAGGCGTTAAAATGGCCGCTACTATTGAGCAATCTTCTGCTGATAGAAACCTTACTTGCGACAAACACGGTGTAGGTGGATCCTGAACAGTTAAATACCTGGCTACACCTCTTCCATTAGTTGCACCAACTGATATAAGAGCAGTATTTCCCGTTAAGGTACGGTCAACTATGGCATTAGAAACGGTTGTACTCGACGTGCTGTAGATTAATTGGCCGTTTATGGTACCAATACCTACAGACCATTTCTGTGGTGTGCCGTTCAACCCCGTAACGGTAGCCGTAAACGGTTGGCCCTTAATAACAGTATTGTTATTTACACGACCAGGACCGCCTGTAACATTAATAATTTGACCATAAGAAGAAATCACGGCAAATAGTAATAGAACTGATAGTAAAATTGATTTTTTCATAGGATTTAGGTTTTATTGAAGGTTGAACATAGTATAGTACTCATGGCTCATCAGAACCATTATTTAATATATATAAAAAAAATGATAATTATTATAAAATATATTTTAAATTAAATTATATAGAAAGGCCTCCAAATTGGAGACCTTTTCTATTTCATTTTGGATTAGATATCAAGAGAATCCACAAAGGTTTTAGCCTTGTCTCCTAACTTCTCAGTAATAGCATTTCTTACAGTAGCGTATATTTCCTCATTCAGCACTATAGTTTGAGAACCTGCATAGAGATTAAGGTCCTTTGTAGACCAACTAAAGAATAAGAATCTAGTTTGACTTTCTTTAGCATGAAAATAAAATGCCCCCAGTGACATTTCCATACTCCCTTGACCATTTAACCTAGCTGTAGACATTTGGAAATTACCACTTTCTCCGGAAGATCCATGATTTTCAAAAAGCTTAATCTGGTTGCTATTTGGATCAGCATTTCTGAGTGCATCAATTGTAGCCTTGAGCACTGCAAGCTCATTTCCTGAAATGGCAGCAGCTAAAATATCCAGCACTACTTTATCCATTTCAACAGTGGTGCCATGCGCCTCCTGTCTACTAAAGCTAAAATCCTGGATTATCCATCCAACATTTTCTAATACCTCTTTATACTTATCATACCAGTTTACCGTTTGTGTTTCACGGTCATAAGCTTTATTTGCGGCCAACTGCGCTAACAGAGCTGAATTCATTACATCTTGCTGCAGTTGAGCAGGTACGCCAGATACAAATGAAATGGTGCTTCCAGCTACAACTGCCGCAGAGTCAGGCTCCTCACTAAGGTTTAACTGACCGGCTTTCAGCTGCAGTTGCTCTAATCGATTTGGACTTGCCAATTCCAAGCCTTTGACATAATCTGATCTTGTGGGTGTTTTAACTAATTCCATAACTTTTTCTATTTGGTTAGTTATTGAATTTAACCATTTCTTAGGGAGCAAAATCTAGGGTTCTTACTATCCTATCAGCTATGTATTTTTTCAGTGCAATGCTTATTTTAATAGATTCTATCTGTCAAAGTATGACGTTGATTATCAAACAGGCGATTTGAGAATCCAATGATTTAGCCGAATAGCCATATTGTAAGTAATTTCTATTATATAAAGTTAGGCATGGTTGGCGTTGAAATTATTAACAATAACCTTTATCGCCTTCCATCTTAAAAATGAAAAATAGAATTTTATAGGTTGCGTGTAGGCTACCTGTTACCTTTGAAATAAAGTAGTATTAACATAAGAAAAAATATATTTTAACTCATGAAACGACATCAACTTATCTTTCTCAGCCTTTTCTTAATAATCATCAGTTGCAAAAAGGATGATGAAGGGACAATAGATGCAGATCATCAAATTAATATTACCTCGCCTGAGGCAGAACAAACCTTGTGGAATGAGATCAAAATCACCACGGATATCACCTTCAATCAGTTCCCTTCAAAAGTGGAATTCTATTTGGGCGAAGAATTACTAGAAACGGTAACATCTGAGCCTTATGAAGCCACCTTTAATTCTCAGGATTATGACGATGGAGATTATAAAATCAAAGTGGTTTCTTATGACGATTTAGATGAGCAGGTAGCTTCGAAAGAGGTGGATTTTAAAATTTATAATACTTTGATTGATTTAACCATTCTAGGAAATTCATTGAAAACCAATCAATACATTCTACTGACGACCAACAAAGGTGAATTAATTGATTATATAAAAACTAATAATTCAGGGGAAGCTATAATAATTAAAAGACCTTTAGATTTTAATGATACTACTTTCGCTATGCACAACTTGGTATTAATGCCTATCATTAGTAATAATTACATATTTCTTGAAAGTGACTATGGTATGATCCCAAGAAAATTAACAATTGGTAAAAATATTGATCCGTTTCCTGAATACACCGGAGATGCTATCCTCAATTTCACGAACATTCCAGAGTTTTCTTTTGCAAAAATCTTAGTGCAAAATAGATCTTTAATTATAGACGATTTTACGAAACCGCTAACAATCAATATTTATGGAGAAAACGCAGATGCATACCTGTACTTAGAAACTGAAACAGGTCCTGCTTATATTCAGATCAATGATCTAATTGCCGACAATAATTATGATATTACTTTGTCTGATCTAAATTATGAAATGACAACGAAAAACTTTGAGGTAAATGATCCTTCCTTCAACATACTAAGCTTTACATTGCGAGGAATTCAGAATAGTCAAACAATATTTAAAACAAAAGATTTATTTACAAAAACTTTTAATGATCAAAGTGACATTAAGACCTTTGAATATAACATACCCACTTCTAATTTATTCGACAGTTATATTTCAACATCACAAGTGACTAATGATATAGTATCATATACCAATGAAAGCCACGGTTCACTTCCAGAAAAATTCTCTTACATAGACGCACATGCTTCTATAACGGGCTCAAATATTGAAGAAATATCTGCTGAAGTTAGTGGAAACTATGACTATATAATGTCTGCATGGACGAATAATATAAGTCAATCAACTACCACTAACTATACATGGTCCAGAAGATCAAAAACCATAGAAATAATACACTTTCCTGAAATACCCAATGATATTTTCGATTCATATCCTGAAATTACCGAGACAAATTTCAAGAACGGAGATGCTGTAAGTTTTATGGTTAGTCTAATAGATTATGAATCGTTAAGTTCTGATAAAAATCTATCATTAATACTATATCCAGCCACAGATATAGAATCAAGCCTTATTAAACATATGACAGTTCGCAAAAAATTTTAAAAGCAATTACTCCACAATACTCCTAAAGGTCAAGTTAATTCTTGGCCTTTTTATTTTTTTAGTGGGTGGTAACCTATGAAGCCAGTGGGTTTGTGTGGTGCCAGTCATCTCAAGCAGACTGCCATGGGCTAACACTAGCTCTACTTTCTCTTTGGTTTTCTTATGTTTAAAGGCGAATTTTCGCTCAGCCCCGAAGCTTAAGGACCCTATGGAGCCATTCTTTTTCAGATCTTCCTCACCATCACTATGCCAGGCCATGCTCTCTTCTCCTGTGTGGTAGAGGTTAAGCAGGCATGAGTTATAGGTCTCTCCTGTTTCTTTCTCTGTTATAGACTTAAGTTCTTCCAGCTCTTTAGTCCAGGGCAACGCGTATTTGGTGGTATTAGAATAAGTATATTCAAAGGCCTTATCTCCATACCAGGCGACCTTGCGCTTAGTGATGAACTTCTTTCCGAATATGTTAGCCTCATCATTCTTCCACTCTATGGTATCCATCAAAACATTAAAGTAATCATCTGCCTGCTTTTGACTTAAGATACAGCCGAAATAATGCACCGTACCTCCATAAGGAAGCCAGTTGGTGGTTTTATCTGGTTGAGGGCTAAATAGATCCATATTTCCAAAGTTGGTAAAATTCTCTCATACAATGTCCACAAGGTCTATAGCCTTGTTCTCTTGCCTCCTCTTCTGATAGAAAGAATACTCTATATTCATGCTTCATTCGTTTCCCCGATTTACACTGAAGCGTGCCATATATTTTCAATTTCTTATTTCCGGCAAATTGTATTTCATTTGACTTGATGAGTCTAAATAGCTGTTCTTTTGATATAGAAGAGTGGTTTAGCATAGATTAACGTTTCGCAGCTCTTAAGGGTCTTTCATTTTTGGCTTGATCTAAAAACGAAACAAAAAGATCAAGACTGTGATAAAAATTGCTAAATTTCAATCCATTACGCTAAAAACATCCAAACTTACCCGATTATCATCGGGCTCAAACAGGGATATTTTCTTAACGCTTCATTACTTGAAATTCTTAACGCATTTTCATCAAGGTCAATTTTAAAATTCATTTAATGCTATATAAACAAGCAACGTTCACCCGATTTACACTGAAGGGTGCCATATATTTTCAATTTCTTATTTCCAGCAAACTGTATTTCATTTGACTTGATGAGTCTAAATAGCTGTTCTTTTGATATAGAAGAGTGGTTCAGCATAGATCAACGTTATGCAGTTCTTATGGATCTTTCATTTTTGGCTTGATCCAAAAGCGAAACAAAAAGATCAAGACTGTGATAAAAATTGCTAAATTTCAATCCATACGCTAAAAATATCCAAACTCACCCGATTATCATCGGGCTCAAACAGGGATATTTTCTTAACGCTTCATTACTTGAAATTCTTAACGCATTTTCATCAAGGTCGGCCGTTTAATATAAAAACTAAGAAACCGCATCATGAAAAATAACTCCCATAGCATATCTCTCCCCTGATTCTACTTCACTTACTCCATGCTTCATAGTCACTCTGTAATAGCCTCTTGATCCTTTTACAGGCCGGAAATTGGTGGTAAAGATCACTAAATCACCTTTATTAGGCTTTAGCACTATCGCCTTAGATTGTGCTCTGGGTACCTGCTCTGTCATTATGAACTCGCCTCCGGTAAAATCCTTCCCTCTATCACTGAGCACCACAAGGGTTTGAATAGGAAAGTAAACATCTCCATATAAATCCTGATGCAGTGTATTATATCCGCCTTCTCCATATTTTAAAATCAAAGGAGTTGGTTTCATCTGCCCTTTTTCATGACATTCTTGTTTCAACTGCTCATAACCTGGAGGAAACTCCTTGTCAATATTTAAAACTTTCATCCAAGTATTGGCGATAGGCGCTAAATAAGGATATACATTCCTTCGAATACTGTCGATAAGATCGGGAAGAGGATATTTGAAATATTTATATTCTCCGCTACCAAATCTATACCTCTCCATCGGCACTATTTTTCTGTAAATTGCAGGAGCCGAATAGAGTTCTTTTAGCTCATCACATTCCTTTATCGATAAAAAGCCAGGTAAAATGGCATATCCTTTCGTATGCATTTCGGTAGCCACAGACTGCCAGTCTACCGCTTTCACTTTTGAAATTATACTTTCCATTACTGAGCTACCTTCACCCCTTCCCAACCGATGATAGCGGCCTTTCTGGTCGGTCCCCACATGTAGCCTCCAAACACTCCGGAGGATTGTATCACTCTGTGGCATGGAATCAAAAATGCTACTGGATTACAACCAATGGCGGTTCCCACTGCTCGTGAAGCTTTTGGATTGCCAATTTGCTCGGCGATTCTACCATAAGTAGAAAGTTTCCCCATTGGAATCTTCAACAAACTCTCCCATACTTTGAGCTGAAAATCAGTGCCTTTCAGATGCAACTTCACTTTAGATAGTTGGCTCCAATCCTTCTGAAAAATGAACAAGGCATTTTGCTGCATTAGGTCTAGCTTTCTAGACAGAGATGCATTGGGGAATTTAGCCTGTAGTTCAAGAAGCGCGGCCTCTTCATCTTGGTGGAAGGCCATATGACAAATACCTTTATGTGTAGAGGCCACCAGCAAATTACCGAATGGACTTTCAGCCCAGCTATAGTTAATACTCAGGTTTTTGCCCCCGTTCTTATACTCCGCCGGAGTCATTCCCTCGATGTTGATAAAGAGATCATGTAAGCGACTAGTACTGGAAAGTCCCGTTTCAAAGGTAGCATCGAATAGTGTCGCTCCCTCCTCTTGTTTTAAAATGCCTTTGGCATGTTCCAAGCTGATGTATTGTAAAAATTTCTTGGGGCTGGTGCCTGCCCATTCTGTAAATAGGCGTTGAAAGTGTGAAGGGCTCAGGTGCACCTTCTCAGCCACCTCATTCAGGTCGGGTTGCTGCTTAAAATGAGTTCGTAAATACTCTATAGCAGTGGCTATTCTATTGAAGCTTAAGTTTTCCTGCGTTTCCATTATTTGTAAAATTTATATTACAAAAATCGCAGGACATGGGCACCAATAAAATCCGAAACTTGCGGAGTTTAATTTAAGGTAGTATCACAAAAGGTCAGTACCTATCTGATCGTCTACCCTTCGAGTACCTCAGGGTGACTCGGTGGTGGCTTCATCTTGCTCTTTCGTCGCGTATCTCATTTTACGCGACCTCATACTAACCTCACGTTATATCATAACGTCATTCCGGAATTCTGAAGCGGGGCGGAAGAATATCCGGAATCTTACTGTTCAGTCTCTGTTACCGAGCGGTAAGATTCCGGCTCTCCGCTGCGCTGCGGCCGGAATGACGTTTTGTGCATAAGGATCACTTCGCACCAAAAAGCCAGTCACCTCCTGATCGTCTACCCTTCGAGTGCCTCAGGGTGACTCGGGTATGGTTTCATCTTGCTGCTTAGTCGTGAGGTAAAAGAAGATTGAAAAGAAGGCTTATCTCAAGTCCTTGGTGGCAGTTCATTACTATGGAATGCTAAAGCTCTCGGAAGACCTTGCAGCAAGAAAGATTTTTTTGTTACTTTTTTGATCGATTGCAAAAAAGTAAAAACACTGGACTATGGAAAGCTTTACAAATTCATAAGGCAATAGATTACCGAACGGTTGTGTCCTGGAATTAAGGGATGACCTCCTGATCGTCTACCCTTCGAGTGCCTCAGGGTGACTCCGTGGTGGCTTCATCTTGCTGTATCTTTGCGTATCTCATTTTACGCTACCTCATACTAACCTCACGTTATATCATAACGTCATTCCGGAATTCTGAAGCGGAGCGGAAGAATATCCGGAATCTTACTGTTCAGCCTCTGTACCGAGCGGTAAGATTCCGGCTCTCCACTGCGTTACGACCGGAATGACGCTTTGTGCATAAGGACCACCTCGCTCCAAAAGGTCTGCACCTATCCGATCGTCTACCCTTCGAGTACCTCAGGGTGACTCGGTGGTGGTGCCATCTTGCTCTATCGTTGCGTATCTCATTTTACGCGACCTCATACTAACCTCACGTTATATCATAACGTCATTCCGGAATTCTGAAGCGGGGCGGAAGAATATCCGGAATCTTACTGTTCAGTCTCTGTTACCGAGCGGTAAGATTCCGGCTCTCCGCTGCGCTGCGGCCGGAATGACGTTTTGTGCATAAGGATCACTTCGCACCAAAAAGCCAGTCGCCTCCTGATCGTCTACCCTTCGAGTGCCTCAGGGTGACGCGGTTGAAGCTCTGAGGTCAGGCTGAGGCACTCGAAGCCCAGACCGGTTAGTAGAACCAAACCTCAATCCTTATCGACCATCTGAGCCATTTTCTCACTGTATCTGGCTCCTGTGTTTGGGTATTTCTTTAATAAATCCTCAATCTTTTCAAGGTCTTTCGGAGACAGCTCAACATCCACACTGCCCGCGTTTTCTTCTAAATATTTACGCTTTTTAGTTCCAGGAATCGGTATGATGTGATCGCCCTGATGGAGAACCCAGGCTATTGCCAACTGTGCGGGTGTACATGTTTTTTCCTTTGCTATTTCAGCAAACTCTGCCGCCAGTTTTTGATTATTATCGGCATATTCCTCCTGATAACGAGGCAGTTGCTTCCTAAAATCATCTTCTTTCAAGTCGGATACATTTAATGTGTTTGTAACCAGGCCTCGAGCTAACGGACTAAATGGAACAAATGCAATTTTTAATTCTTTGCACAATGGAATAATCTCATCTTCCACTTCTCTGGTAAGCAATGAATACTCACTTTGTAATGCAGAAATAGGGTGAACTGCATGAGCCTTTCTTATAGAAGTAGCCGATGCCTCAGAAAGCCCCAGATATTTTACTTTTCCTTCCTTCACTAAATCAGCCATGGCACCTACCGTTTCCTCGATGGGCACATTTGGATCTACCCTATGCGTATAGTAAAGGTCTATCACATCTGTATTTAACCTTTTCAGACTGGCCTCCACTGCCTCTTTCACATGTTTGGGTGATCCATCAAAGTTATTATACATATTATCTCCCCAGATAAACCCGAATTTGGTAGCCAGGAAGATGTTATCTCTGTGCCCTTTCAGCACTTCCGAGATCAGCTTTTCATTTTCTCCATTACCATAGATATCTGCGGTATCCCAAAAGTTGATTCCCAGCTCTATGGAACGTTTCAAAGTGGCTATAGATTCTGCATCATCTCGCTCTCCATAGGCATGACTCATGCCCATACAACCTAAACCAATGGCAGATACTTTGACCCCTGTATTTCCTAATTCTCTATGTTTCATAATTGATTTTATTTTATGGTGAAGGTGTATCCAGGCCCACGATTTTTAATACCGTCTAGCCTTCGAGGGCCTCAGGCTTTGCGAGGAACGAAGTAACCCCGATATCACGACACTAACCACCTGATACACCTTCCAAATTCAACTATTATTTAGATAAAGCCTCAAACTCTTCGTCTGTAAGCTCTATTTCAGCAGCTTTAATATTTTCAGCCAGGTGATCCAGGGATTTGGTTCCCGGGATTAACAGGATGTTCTCTGCTCTTTTCATTAACCAGGCCAATGCTATCTGAGCAGTGGTAGCATCATATTTATTGGCTATTTTTTCGATCTTCTCCTGCATCTTATCCGGACCAGAAGCTAGAGGAAACCATGGAATGAAGGCCAAACCTTTCTCAGTGGTGTAATCCAGCACCTTTTCCCATTCTCTGTCTCCCAGATTATATCTATTTTGAACCGATACAATTGGCAGAATATCTTTCACTTCTTTGATCTGATCCACCGTAACCTCAGAAAGCCCAACATACTTTATCTTTCCAGCTTCCACGGCATCAATTACCGGTCTTAAAGTTTCTCTTACAGGCACTTTTGAATCGATACGATGTAATTGCCAAAGGTCTATCTGGTCTACATTCAGCCTTTCCAGGCTACCTTCAATACCTTTTTTAATATGATCAGGACTACCATTGGGCACCCAGTTATCAGGTCCAGGCCTTTCTAAGCCCGACTTGGTGGCTATCACTAAACCCTCCTTATAAGGGTGTAAAGCATCTGCAATCAGTTTTTCATTGGTATATGGACCATATGAATCAGCCGTATCAATGAAGTTCACACCCATTTCCACTGCCTGCTGAAGCACTTTAATTCCATTCTCTCTATCGGGAACTTCACCCCAAACACCTTTACCCGTAAGCTGCATACCTCCGAAGCCTAATCTATTCACTTCAAGGTCGCCAATTTTATATGTTAAATTTACTTTTTCTGTTACCATAACTATTCAAGTTTATTAGGTTAGTTGATATTACTATAATGTCTTTAAACGCTTTTAGTTAACCCAAAGACCATTATTTTAAGTTAAATTTCAATTAAACTGTCACTACTACTTTTCCTACTGTATGGCCCGTCTCTACCTGCTCATGTGCCTTTGCCAATTGCTCAAAAGGATAGGTCTTCGAAACATGGGCTTTCACCTTGCCCGATGCCAATAGCTCCGCCAACTGATCCATGTCATCTCCATTAGATTGCACCAAATAAGCTATTCCTTTGACTCCCCTTTCTTTTGCCAGTGTGGCGGCCTCTTCATTGAGTCCCAGATTGCTCACCAATGTTCCGCCTTCTTTAATGACCCGAATAGATCTTTTGATATGATCACCACCTACAATTTCGATGACCAGATCCACATCAGAAACCACGTCTTCAAAATCCTGAGTTTTATAATCAATGTGCTCATCTGCACCCAACCCTAAAACAAAATCTCTGTTAGCACCTGATGAAGAGCCAATTACATAAGCACCCAGGCTCTTAGCTATTTGCACCGCATAATGCCCCACACCACCAGAAGCAGCGTGTACCAACACCTTTTGTCCAGCTTTTACACCCGCCTGATGCACAAGATCCTGATAAGCAGTTAAGGCTGCCAGTGTAGTTGCAGCTGCCTCTTCAAAAGATATATTCTCTGGCTTTAAAGCCAGGTGATCAGCCGGAGATGCCACATATTCTGCGTACGCCTTGCCATGTCCGGGGAAGTTCACCATTCCAAAAACCGCATCATCTTTTTTAAACTTGGTTACATCCGCACCAACTTCCTCCACTATGCCAGACACGTCCCAACCCAAGACGATAGGATTTTCCTGCTCTAACTTTCCATAAAAAGCTTTGCCTGCCCTTGTCTTCACATCTACAGGATTAATGCTCAAGGCCCTCACCTTAATCAGCACTTCATTACTATTAACGGATGGCTTTTCAATCTCCTTCAGTTTCAATTCCTCTATTCCACCACCTTTTTCTATTATTATTGCTTTCATTTTTTCAGTTCTCGTTTAAATACATAGCAAATATATACCAGTTAACAAGCGATATACTGGTACATGTTTTCGTATTTTCGGTAATTTTGTGTCATGCAGAAGCTGAGCTTATATCAACCGTACGAAATAGAGTATGTAACCATGGAGGAAAGTCCGGCCGTGGGACATAAGAATACCTTTTTTGAATTGGTATATGTACTGTCAGGATCAGGAAAGCAGTGTATCAACAACAGCAAATTCAGATACATTGAAAATCACATGTTCCTGATCACCCCGAATGATTGTCATAAATTTGAAATAGAAAAGCCTACCACATTCTTCTTCCTGCGCTTTAATGATATCTATATCAAATCATCTGGTTTACAGGCTAATAACATCGAAAGAATAGAGTTTATGCTGCAAAATGCAGGCAAACAGCCTGGCTGTATTTTGAAGAATCAAACCGATAAGCTACTGGTAAGGCCGATGGTTGAAGCCATAGTTCGCGAGTACCTGAACCAGGATCTTTACAACACGGAACTTACCCAACAAATGATCAATACTTTGATTGTGGTAGTGACCAGGAACATTGCCAAATTCTTACCTGACAGCATCACAGAATACAGCGAAGAAAAGATACTCGACATTCTTCATTACATCCAACAAAACATTTATGAGCCCGAGAAAATCAGGTCTAAAGCCATCAGTGAAATATTTGGTATCTCTGAATCATACCTTGGGCGATATTTCAAGAAACACACCTCTGAAACACTGCAGCAATACATTAATAACTACAGACTCAAACTCATAGAGCACAGACTAAAACATAGCAACCTAAGAATCAATGAAATTGCCTTTAACATGGGCTTTACAGATGAAAGCCACTTGAATAAATTTTTTAGAAAGAACAGAGGAATGAGTCCGGTAGCGTTTAGGAAGGAGATAAGGGCATTGGTGCAAATGCAATGAAAAGTGTTTTCACAAACCTTCTCCTATATCAAGGAATTGGATAAAAGGATGTGCTTATTAGGTAAGTACTAAAAAGATGGATCATCTGAGAGATATCATTTTGTTATAGCTAATATTAGCTCCTTTATAAAATAGACTCTATAAGAGGTTCAAGTTTTTTACTACTTGGTTTGAAGGCATGGTTCTTTACTATATTGCCATCTCTATCAACAAGGACATAGTGCGGATAACCATTAATCATATATTTATCTCTTAACTTTTTCATCCAACTTCCAGGTGTAAAGACATTAATTCCTTCAAGTTGAAATTTTGAATAGGTTTTCTGAAATGACTCTTTTGAATCGGTCATACAGACATTTATTATTTGAAAATTGTCTTCGTACTTTGCCTGAAGCTCACGTTCGTATGGTACTTCCTTTTTGCAGGCAACGCAGCCTGGTGTGTAAAAGTTAAGAAGTACAATTCTACCCCTATGATCTTGAAGGCTATGCAAGTTCTTATTCAAATCTTCCAGATAGAAGGATGGCGCAGTATCTCCACTTTTCAAATTATACTGTGCTAATTCAGAATCTACAGCAACCAGATATTTCACAACACTTGACTCAGGGCCATACATTGAATCTAAATACTCTAATCTTCCTTTTCTTCTATCACGCACAAGGCCTATGTCACTAATAGTCTGAGCAGTAGCAAAAGCTAAAAAATTATCCTCAGTAAGGTCAGTTTTTAACGCAGCCTCAAACATCCTGGTAGATTGACTTAAATCATTAAAAAGTAACTGAACTGAATCACTGATAACATAATTATCACCATATATCAGATAGAAACTATAGAAATTCATAAATGAATAAAAACTAGACACATATTGGTTGTAGGGAGACGTTAAATCTATACTTGATAAAAATTCCAGATCTGCCTTAGATGGCATGTTTGAATTTTCAAGCTTCAAAAAATTTCGATAATTGGGAAGACTTAATTTAGAGTATGCAGTTTTAAAATCAATATTTTTATCTGTCAACAATCTAAACCACTTAGGCAAATCAAGAGTGGTGGTGTCAATTATTTTCCTTTCTACTTTCGATACCGAATCTAGGTTAGAGCAGAACTCAGAATAGGATAACGATTCGTCATTATAAATTTCGCTTCTTCGCGCATCAATTTTCCGCTGAATCTTAGTCTTTGAAAGAAGGTAACGATTAATATTTTGATTGATTCCAGAATAATTAATATCTCCATTTTTTAAATCAATAGATATATGAACAGTGTCGTTAGGGACCGAAAAAAAGGGTATTTGAAGGTCAATTAAATTAAAATCGAATTCTTGAGGCATATTTGTGATAAGCTCCACAATAAGGGTGGTATCACTATTTATATTATATTCGGGGGTCTCCCTTCGCCTTGGATATAATCTTGGAAGATAGCTGAACTTAAAATTCCTTGCTGAAGAAATGTTAAATATCTCTAAAGAAACATATGCTCTAGAATTAAAGTTGATTTCTAATGGAGACTCTATATCAGGTTGGTCACAACTCAATAAACTAATTATAAGTGATAAAACTATAGAGTTTACAAAGGTTGACTTCATATAAATTATTTGCACACAATGATCGAAAGGCTCTTAAGGCTTCTCTTACACTATTCCGTTACACTGCAGATTTAGAGTGAAATATATAAAATTCAACTTATTAATTTAACTATTTCAAGGAAAAACATTGAGAAGACACCATGCATTCACGGGAGGACCGGAAGCCCGACTCTTTGGAAAACCTAATCATAAACCTTAAAAAACACACTACTATCAGCCTCTATTTGGTTATTTACTACGGGAATTAGAAATTGGTCTGATCTGACCAAGACCTTAGATAAATTAAACATACGCTGACGTTCTTCGCTCAATTCTGGCATTTTCAATGTATCGTCTTTGAACGTATACACTTCCAGACAGGAGCAGCGGTCTTCTACATAGCCGTAAACTATTTCTAGTTTTCCATTTTCCTGTAGGTGAATTAAAACATCCTCTTCATATTTAACAGACCTATGTGCTTTTAAGATTATTTCACTCTCACTATGCTCCTGCACTTGGTGAATACCATAACCGACAATAGAAACCAGTAAAAGTACCAGTAGAGGTTGGTACTTCATTTTGTTTCTGCCACTTTGCAATGAATCAATGATTTGAATCAGGTAGTAGAAGGCGAGATAACCGAGAATGATTATGATAATAAACAGAGATGAGTAGATTTCAAATACTCCATTGCAGGCTGAAAAATAAAGAAGGTAAATGATTCCACTTCCCAGCACTACAATAGGTAGAGAACTCCAGTATTTACTCATGGCCAGCCTTTTAATCCCATTTTATCTATAACATCCGCACTTGAAAGCTGCGACGGTCATTAATAGTAAGATAGTCATTTAGAGCTGCTAAAGCAATAGCTCCAGAGGCTGGTAAATACGTAATCTCCGGTTTACTCTTCGGTAAAAATAGTTCTACAATCCTCATCAGATAGTGCTGCATTATATAGTCTTAGGTCGTCTAATTGACCAGTAAATCCGTTGTCATATGCACTATTGAATTCTCTATAAGCACCCATTATAGCTGGCACAGTATCGTATTGCATAATGGTTATATCTTCAAGAACTAGCTGATTTACCTGCTCTCCCTGCACGAACATAGTGAGCGTACTGTTATCTTCTTCCTTAATTAAAATATGCTGCCATTGATTGGCTGTAATAGACGATGAAAGGCTTACCTCGCTATTATTTACAAAGGCTGTAAAATTAACACCATATTCATCTCCTGACCTGGTGGTGGATAAGCTATAACTACGACCCTCAGTAGACCAGTATTTACTAAAAATAGCCCCACCTTCAGCACTACTCTCTTGCTTTACCCAGACTGACAAGGTCCAATCATCAAATTTACCCAGATCGAAAATGGTGTCTGTACCAAAATTGATATAAGCTGCACCATTAAAATAGTAGACACTATCCGTTTCTAAACCGTGATCATTAGCTTGTATGGTGGCTGCAGTAACTTTTCCGTGCGTAGTATCTGAAGCCAAAGATGCTCTCAATTGATTTAGCGCACTTCCATCAAAAGAATAATAAGCCATAAGACCATCAGTGGTTGGTGTCACATCTGCCAGCGTAATTAAAACTGCCATATCTGCTTTCTGAGAAGATTCATCCTGAGCCTCAACCACTAAATTAAATTCTGGGTTGGTTTCATAATCCAGACCACTAGAATCAGCCACTGTAATTACTCCACTTGCAGCCTCAAGGTTAAATATCCCCTGATCATTACCAGATTTGAATGAGAAAGTAACGTTACTTCCAGATGCAGCCACCAGTTTGCCAACATAGGTTCCATTGGCCGCGTTCTCTTCTATTGTAAAGTTTTGATCCACTGTAAATGGACCAGTTATTTCATTATCTCCACAGGCCATAATTGAAATAAATAATACAAAAGCTAACAGAGATCGGAATAAGTTCATGAATGGTTTGGTTTGATTAAATAACATGAGGCTATTAGTGGGTTAAAATTAGAGTTTTATTCATAGATAAGATAAAACGATGCTTAACTTTTAGAAGAAAAAAGAAAAGGGATGATTTCTCACCCCTTTTCTCAGTGGACTATAATATTTACTATTTCTTTATCACTTTACTTGTTATTACTTGATCACGAGTTGAGACCCTTAAAATGTACACTCCTGTTTTTAAAGACCGGACATCTACTGTCTCTCTTCTATTAGAGAATGTTCCATTTAAAACAACCTCTCCACTATAATTCAGTATCTCAAACTGACCTTCTGCCTCGTAGTCATTAATCTGAATATTTATGAAGTCTGAACTAGGGTTTGGATATACATTAACATCCAATCTTGTCTCAATTTCAGACTCTACCATCACCACTTTGGAAAACTCATATTGATCATCATAATCAATTTGCTTTAAGCGATAATAGTATCTGGTGCCTGCTGCCGCCTCTCTATCTTTAAACTCATAGTTATGAACTTGATCCGAAGTACCATTACCAGACACAAAACCTATGTAAACAAAATCCCTGCCATTAATTGATCTCTCAATTTCAAAGCCATAATTATTAAGCTCTGAGGCGGTCTCCCATTCTATCAGCACGAAAGGTTCTTGCCAGTTAGCTTCAAAGCTTACCAACTCTACGGGAAGCGTAGTGTAAATGTTATATAGATAGTCAGGAGCACTACTTTGACCAGAGGTAAAGTCATCTGACCAGTCATTGTTACCATTGCTATCTTCGGCAGCTGTACTCACGCCATCGCCATCATCATCACTATCTATGTAGTTATACAGACCATCATTATCAATATCAACAAGACTGGCTATTTCGCCTGAATTATCTCTATCAAAGGCATCTAAAATACCATCACCGTCTGTATCTGCATTACCCTCAGAGGCACTGAGTGTACGATTGCTATCATCATCCCAGTCCGCTATACCATTAGCGTTGCCATCATGCCCTTCTATAATATCCAGGATACCATCGTTATCAGAGTCAGCATCCAGATAGTTAGGTGTACCGTCTCCATCTGTATCAGGATTAGACAAAGCTGAACCGCCAGAATTTGAATCCACTGAATTGCCCAGTCCGTCACCATCGTCATCTGCAAAGCTATCCAGCACTCCATTTCCATCTACATCTATTCCTCCGGCTTCTGCCAGGTCTGTAATACCGTCATTATCAGAATCTCTATCATAAATATCTGCTAAACCATCGCCATCTGTATCAGGGTTAGACAAAGGTGTGCCGTCAACGTCGTTAGCTAAGCCATCGCTATCTGCATCGTTGGCTTTCACATAAGAGGCAGTGTATTTACCTTGGGTGGTCATGTTAGCGGGTAGCACTCCTTCATTAGCTTCCACTGCATCAACCACACCATCATTATCGCTGTCAAGATCCATGTGATTAGGAATGCCGTCTCCATCATAATCTGCTCTATCATCTACACCATCGTAGTTGAGATCAGTAAATCCGGCAAAATCTGTATCCATGTAGTTAGGAATATTGTCATAGTCAGCATCTCCATCTGGATCAGCGGCATAGGCAGTAACCTCTTGAAGATCAGTGAGACCGTCATTATCGTCATCAAGATCCTGATCATCAGCTATGCCATCATTATCCATATCACTCACGCACTTATTAAAATTATATACTAGCGCATCTATATAAAAAGTGCCCGCTGTTCTTTGAATGAACATGTATCTGGCTCCACCAGCTGGAACAGTATAGTTATAAGTAACATAAGCATTCCCACCAGCATTATCTGTAAAATAAGTATTTCCAGTTAGGTTTAAATATCCATTGTTTATTTGCAAACCGCTAGCTACCAGCATTTGATCACCTGCATCAGTCACAGTATATAATATAACTGTTTCACCAGCAGGTATAAACTCCTGCATATCAATATAAATGTAATCTCCATTTCCAAAAGTACTCACCGTGTTAGTGGTTCCATCGAAATTAGGATTACCCAACATAAAATTAGCAGATGCCACGCCCACGTTAAAAACTACGCTTGAGGCGCTTCCAGAAACAGCTCTCTGCACAGAGCTGCTTCCACAAGGGTTTGATGTCGCCTCAAGGTAGTCACTAATTCCGTTTACCGGATCTAAATCTGCCATTTCATCCTCAGTGGGTATATTATCACCATCATCATCACTATCTCTAAAATCTACTTCTCCAGCCGCATCAGTGTTTTGAACAGCCGCAGCAACGCCACCATTGTCAGCATCAAAAGCATTGTCTAAACCATCTCCATCAGAGTCAATACCAACAGGGCTTCTATCGGCAATACCATCAGAATTGCTATCGTGACCTTCCACTAAGTCAGATACGCCATCGTTATCACTATCAGTATCCTGAAAATCTGGTGTGCCATCAGCATCTGTATCAACAGCACCAAATGCAATTCCTCCATTATCAGCGTCATATGAATTATCTAAGCCATCTCCATCAGTATCAGATCCGGACGGGGCGATATAACCGGCTGTTGATTGCCCTTCTACATTATCTGTGATTCCATCGCCATCGCTATCAGCATCAAGGTAATCTGGCAGGGCATCTCCGTCTATATTAGAATAGCTATCTACTATGCCGTTAGCGTTAGAATAGGTGGCTCCTGCTTCATCAACGTCAAGCATGCCATCACCATCAGAATCTACATCTAAAAAGTCATCTACACCATCACCATCGGTGTCAGTAGATAATGCTACGCCACCAGTGCTAGTGTCTGTATCATTTACCAATCCATCGCCATCACTATCATTAGCAGCCACATAAACTGCTGGGTATTGGCCATTTTCATTCATGTTAGCTGGCAGTACACCACCATTAGCCTCAACAGCATTCACTATTCCATCATTATCATTATCCAGATCCAAATGATTAGGAATACCATCCTGATCGACATCAAAAATATCATTTATACCATCCTGATTGGCATCTACATAAGCGCCTTTTGTAGGGTGCACATAGTCTGTATCTAAATAGTTTTCAATGCCATCTGAATCAGCATCTGCACCTGGATCTACTCCAAAACCTTGATCAACATCAGCAATACCATCATTATTATCATCCTCATCCAGGCTTGAAGGCACACCATCACCATCCATATCATCAGTGGCATATAAATAATCAGGAGTAGGACTTCCTCCTTGTGTAAAATCATTTGAGTAATTCTTATCCGCATCAAAGTCTTCATTCAGGGTAAGAATACCATCATTATCATCGTCGCTATCTCTATAATCTGGCAGACCATCACCATCTGTATTTTGAATTGCAGCAGGAGAACCTCCATTATCAGCATCAAACATATCAGCCAGACCATCGCCGTCAGTATCTATATTATGCTTAAATAGCACAAACTGACCATCGCTATTACCATCATTGGCCTCGAAAATATCCCTTAAACCATCTCCATCAGAATCTCCATCTATAAAGTCATACTTTCCATCACCATCAGTATCTTGTAACACGATAGCTCCGGTGGCATCAGAATCATAGGCATCATCAATACCATCACCATCCGAATCACTGCCTGAAGCCGCACGATATGCCAAACTGTTTTGAGCTTCTACATTATCTAATACACCATCTTTATCTGAATCGATATCTCTATAATCTACCAGACCATCATTATCAGTGTCTGAGATAGACAGGATATTGCCATTAAAAGTAAGATCATAACTATCGTTTAAGCCATCATTATCATAGTCATAAAAATTATCAGCTATGCCATCTCCATCAGCATCTTCTGCCCCAGCCTCTACGGCATCAGTGATACCATCACCATCACTATCTCTATCTAGCATGTCAATTATTCCATCAGCATCAGTATCTGGGAGGGCAAGCGGAGAACCACCATTATCAGCGTCAAAGTCATTCACTATACCATCTCCGTCAGTATCATTAGCCATGGCATAATCTTTTGAAAATCTACCATCAGAAGACATATTTGCCGGCACTACCCCTGCATTGGCCTCTACAGCGTCAGGAATACCATCATTATCAGAATCTCTATCTAAATGATTAGGGATACCGTCTAAATCAGTGTCATAACCATCATGAACACCATCGCCATTGGCGTCTACAAAGGCTGAAAAATCAGGATCCATATAATCAGGAATGTCATCACCATCCTCATCTGCTCCAGGGTCTACACCTCCTACTTCATCGGCATCAGGAATACCGTCATTATCATCATCGGCATCGTCTACATTCAGCACGTGATCATAATCACTATCAGCCCCGCACCAATAAAAATCATGGATACCTATGGTTTGGAAAGTGGCTGGGGTATGGTTATTATAAAGAAAAACCAATGAATCAATGGTTTCAGGAATGGTAATGGTTACATTACCATCAGAAGTGTTATTATCAGCGAAACCAGTACCTAACACGGTGTTATTACCTATGAAAGTATTGGCTGCTGATGTGACTACATCTGAAGCCGACAAGCTCACTAATTTTCCATCTGAGTAACCATTAATAGTTAATGAATCCTGGAAAACTCCCTGATCCACGTCAAAAATAGTAAAACTAAATGAGTAGGTGGGTTTACTGAATTTGAATGTGGCTAAAGCATATTCATTTCGGTTATCTATGGTTTGCTCCCATACTATACTATTAATACCTTGAAGGGTATTAGAAACAGAAAAGCCACTTACGTGTCCATAAATATCTATTGAACTAATACTTAGCTCTACATCACTCACATCATAAGTCTGATTTCGAGGATCGGTACCCAGTGCATAGGTATCCCAGTCAACATCATAAGGAGAAACACAATTTTGCGCTATAGAAACATTAATTAACGCTCCCCACAAAATCATCCCCAACATTACCTTGGTCAAATTAATTTTCATATTTGTGCAGTTTATGAATTTTATTACATCCCATGACAAAGGGAGAACCAAACGGCACAAATACTAATAAGATACTGATTATCAAATAATTAATTAATAATTTAACAGGTAAATATTTTCCATTAAGTGGAAGCTTTCTATGAAATGGATGAAAAAAATGATAAAATGCTCACGTGATTGCTCAGCTAAGGTTTATTCGGTAAATGGACTGTTATGGGCCCATAATAAGCATTAAACCGGTAAAGCATAAAAAAAGGCAACCTCTAGAGGTTGCCTTCCCATATATTCAATTGAAATCTTGCTATTTCAGGTATTCAATTTTATTAATTCGCCATACAAACTTGCTTACTGTGGTTTGCACCACTACCTCATCTCCAACTTCTTTATTGAGAAGGGCCTGCGCCATTGGCGAATCCATAGATATATAATCTTTATTACCAATGAGCTCTTCATATCCCACTATACGAAGGCGCTTTTTCAAACCTTTATCACTCTCAATTTCCACCCAGGCACCAAACATCACTTTGCCATCCTGGTGGGGGTCATAACGTATTACCTTAAAGTCATCTATGCATTTTCGAAGATAAAGCACTCGCCTGTCTATCTCACGAAGTCGTTTTTTATTATAATGATAGTCAGCATTTTCAGATCTATCACCAAGACTGGCAGCCCAGGAAACCTTTCTGGTTGTTTCAGGTCGCTCTACACGCCAAAGATGATCTAACTCAGCCTTTAGCTTCTCTAATCCCTCAGGGGTTATAAGCTGTGATCTTTTCATATTTGGTTAAGGTTTAGCATAAAGAATAGGATTCTTTATCATCATGCAAAAGTGCCTTTGAAATGTAAATAAAACAAAAAAGCCGATCACTTTTCAGTGATCGGCTTCTGCTGTAGTCCGTAGGGGAATCGAACCCTGCTTTTAAAGGATACAACAATAGGTCATCCTTCTACAAAGTGCGTTATTGCGAATTCATAAATAATTTCTGTTCTAATGAGATTTAAAATGAATTCTCATATTGAAATTTTAATTATTTAGCGATACATTGGGCAACGGTATCATTAATGATTTGAGCAATGGAATGCATTTCATTATTAATGAAGAAGTGCCCACCTTTAAAAGTGTGAATATTACAACTACCTGTAGTGTAATCATTCCAGCCATTAATCTGTTCTTCCGTTATATCATCTTGAGTTCCTGTAAATACAGTTATATCAAAATTCATTTTTTTAAAGTCCTCATATTTAATTGTAGTCTCTGAAATTCGAAAGTCATTTCTCAACAATGGCAGAAATAGTTCCATTAATTCTGGGTATTGAAAGAATTCTCGAGGTGTACCACCAAGCAAATGTAATTCTTCTTTAAACTGTTTATCATTCATTTGATGATATATTTTATCCTTTTTCCTTTTCACCTGTATAGCCCCTCGACCGGAAAAAAAAATGTGATTCGGGGATATTACCGACTCATCTTCAAGTCTTTTAGCTAATGCATGTGAAAGTAAGGCCCCCATACTATGTCCTAAGAAAGCGAATTGACTGTAACCTATTTGAGGAATAACAATTTTACAGAGATCATCAATTGCAACGTCCAAATTCTCGTATGGCTTTTCGCCCATCCTCTTTCCCCTCCCAGCCAGCTCTACAGGAATAAAGTCTATCTGCTCTAGCAAAAGTGGTTTTAAACTATCGTAAACACCTGACGAACCCCCAGCATAGGGAAAAGCAAATAATTTTAAATGACTCATAATTTCATTATTCTTTTTATTTTAAAATTCCTGTTTTAATAATATTGTAGAATTGCATTTTATTTCATGGGTTCTGCCTGCTCTGATTAAGGCTTTTGCAAAAACTTGTGTTGAATCTATTATTAGCATATTTTCAACCATTTCTTTCTTTAAGATTAAGGATAATTCGGTACAACCAAGAATAATCGCATCAGCTTTTCTTTCAGAGAAAAAACCCAAAGCCCGATCTAATAAAGACAGCGCCTCTTTGGATATGCTATTAGTATTTGACTTAATCCCAAAATTGCGATCATAAATCATCTTATGAATGAAATTCTCCTGAAATTGTAAGTCTGGAATAACAATCTCATAACCCATATCTTCCAAGATATTCTTATATAATCCCGTTTTGTATGTTCCATTGGTAGTCATCAGTCCTATTCTCCGTACCTGCTTATAATTATCTCTAATGTATTTACACGTTTCTATAGGCATATTTAATAACTGAACTTCACTATTTATTTGTTTAAGTTCTTTTATAATAACATCATATATTTCTGGAGAATAAGACGTATTGCATGCCAATCCTATTATTTTCGCCCCGGCGTACTCAAGTTTAGAAATAACCTCGACTATGCTTTTGGCAGGATTAACCTTTTCTTTTCCTTCCAGAAATGCTGTACGATCAGTAATATCTTTTGGAAAGGACATTAGTATTACAGATAAATGTTGTTGGTCCTCTTTTACGGTAGTATTAGCTAATATTTCATTGAATAATGCTGCTCCTGCCTGGGGTCCCATACCCCCTACAATTCCTATGATTTTATCATCCATGGATTTCCTTTTAAATGATTAGCCTAGTTTCACACTTTACCTTATATTTCATTTTATATCATTCAGGCGTATTGGGAAATTTCCCTCAAAATTAAATTGGAGATTTTAATTAAATTTTCTTCTCTTAATACACTGTAATGATCAGCATCAATAAAATGATGGTCAAATCCCCCTTCAGATAAATCTCTCCATTCCCTCATTCTTCCCTGATTTGAATTCCCTTTTGCTTCCACTGCGATTATTTTGCCTTTTATTTTGCCGCTCACACTATACCCGTCCTGAATTCTGATGTTATTCTTAATGAGATTTTCGAGTCTTTCTAGCTGACTATTTTCAAGATCATGTAACCAGTCTCGCAACTCATTTTTAACTATCTTTTCAAGAGACTGATCACTAACATGTTCAATTTCCTGATAGGGATATCTATCTAGCAATACTAACACTACATTATATCCCAGATCTTCTAATAATTTGGTCATTTCAAAAGCCACAATAGCTCCCATTGAATACCCTATAAGTGAAATATTTCTATCAGGTTTGACTTTTTCAATTAAGGTTACATAGGTTTGTGCCATCTCTTCGATACTTCTGCTAAATGATTCATCATAATCAAAACCTTTATATTGAAATCCATATGCGTTGAAATGCTCATTAAGCAAGAGAGCCAAGGATTTAAATATAGTAGATGATCCAACTATAGGTGGCACAAAAAATGCACTACGATGCTCTTGTTTTATCTCATTTAATCTAATCACCAAATTTTCTTCAGATTGAATATTTTCGATATTTTCAGACAAACTTCTAATCGTTTGATAATGAAATATATCTTTTAAAGCGACATTCTCTTTGAGGACATTTTTTATCTTAGAAATTAGTTTCATTGCATTTATAGAGTTACCCCCCAGCTCGAAAAAACTGCGGGTAACACTGATATCTGCCGCGGGTAACTTTAATACTTCTGACCAAACCTCTACCAACTGACTCTCCAGGGCCGTGGATGCACCTTCATAGTCTGATCCTTCTGTAAGATCTGGGATAGGCAGCGCCCTTTTGTTTACCTTCCCGCTGGAAGTAAGAGGCAAATGTGATAAATGTACATAATGCGGAGGAACCATATAATCAGGTAAAACAGATTGCAAATGACCTCTAAGATCTGATGAGGACACATCTGAGGAGCATACATAGTAAGCCACAAGGTACTTCTCTGACTCTCCCTGTGCTACAACTACTGCACTGTCTATAGATGGATGCAACAGTAGCTGGTGTTCTATCTCGCCT
The DNA here is from genome assembly GCF_021389935.1 of Fulvivirga ligni. NCBI lineage: Bacteria > Pseudomonadati > Bacteroidota > Cytophagia > Cytophagales > Fulvivirgaceae > Fulvivirga > Fulvivirga ligni. The sequence continues at coordinate 2,562,199 of NZ_CP089979.1, read as the reverse complement.
GGCTCTATACGGTAGCCTCGAACTTTAACCTGATCGTCTACACGACCCATAAACTCCAGAACACCGTCTGAACGCCAACGGGCAAGGTCTCCCGTGCGGTACATCCGATCTCCTACTGATCCATAAGGGTTATCTACAAATTTATCCTGTGTGAGAGAAGGGTTGTTTAGGTAGCCCTGTGCAAGCCCCTTCCCTCCAAGGTAAAGCTCTCCGATAGCGCCCTTTGGTAATACCTCCAAATTCAAACCCAATACATAGGCCTGTGTGTTTTGGATAGGTTTGCCTATAGGAAGTTCTGAACGGATTGAAGAACTATCTGTTGCATGGTATTCAATGCTGGTGACAGTTGTCTCGGTAGGTCCATATTCATTATAAAACAAATAGCGCCCTTTATACCGGTTGTAAAGATCTCTTTTGCAGGCCTCTCCTCCGGAAACTACCCTGCGTAAAGTAGGAACTTCACCGATATCAATGCTCTCAAGAAACGACGGTGTAGCATGCAAATGGGTGACCCCATGAGTAATTAAATAACTTTTAAACCTGTCTGACTCTGAAATATCATCTTTACCGATCAGCACCAGCGATGAACCACTTAATAGTGCCAGCCAGATCTGCTCTACGGAAGCATCAAATATTATCGTAGAAAACTGAAGTATACGCTCATCATCAGATATCCCAAAATACTTCTGCTGGTGAGCTATCAGATTTACAATCCCTTCATGACCTATCATAACCCCTTTAGGAGTACCTGTACTGCCTGATGTATAAATAATATAAACCGTATCCGTAACCGATATCCTAACACACGGGGCATTAACAGAAGAATTAAGTATAGAACGGTCATTAATATTCAGCAACGGTATACTACTACCTGACCATGTACCTGTGCTATCTGTAAGTAAAAGAACAGAACCACTCTCAGCAAGCTGATTCAGTATACGTAATTCTGGCTGACTAATATCAACAGGAAGGTAAGTACACCCTGATTTCAGGATACCCAGCATCCCAATTATAAGCTCCGGGCAACGATCAACCATCAACCCGATAATATCTCCGCGAGAAACTCCCTGTACTTCAATCAAATAATTAGCCAGCTGGTTTGAACGAGCATCTAATTCACGGTAGGTCAACTCCTGATCATGATAAACCAAGGATATATGATCCGGTGTAAGAGATACCTGCTCTTCAAATAAGTCCAGAACTGTCTTCTCTGATGAATAATCCACTTCCTCTCCTCTGCTATCTTCAAGCAACTTATCACGCTCTAAAGCTGATAAAATATCTATATCGCTCAAAAGTATATCAGGGTTCGGTATGACCGTAGTGATAATACGATCTATATAACCCATAAAACGATCTATCGTGGAGGGTGAAAATAATGAGGTTTTGTATATCAGATTAATCTCAAATTGTGCCCCCTGATCTACAATAGAAAAATTTAAATCAAACTTGGATATAATTCGGGAACTCGAACCCTCATAAAGAGAAACATCCAAATCTCCCTGAACATCACTAGAAGACTCCTGGTTATGATAGGAGTACATCACATCAAACAAAGGATTACGGTTCACCGATCGGGGTATATGCAGAATATCTACCAACTCTTCATAAGGATAAACCTGATGCGCAAAGCCCGATAATGAAACGCTTTTTACATGCTCCAGAAAAGAACGGAAGCTTCCAGAACCTTCAACATGATGACGTAATGGCAAGGTGTTAACAAACAAGCCAACAACATCTTCAAGATCTGCATGATGACGACCCGCTACAGGAGTACCTACTACTATATCTGACTGATTACATAATTTGCTCAGAAAAATATTCAGTAACGACAAAAACGTCATGAACATAGTAGCTTCACTCCCTTCTGATAACTTGCGTAGGCCGATACTCAAATCTTCACTTAATATATAACTGCGTAAACCTCCTGCATAGCTCATCTCTTCTGGACGTGAATAATCCAGTGGAAGCTCAAGAGGACTCACTGAGTCAGAATAAACCTCCAGCCAGTAGGTACGTTGGGACTCTAGTAATGACTGCTGGGAATCTGACTGCTGCCATTCCGCATAATCCTTGTAATGAAGACGAACTTCGGGCAAGTCATTACCAGAATATAACTGCACAAAGTCATCTACAAGTATACCGTCTGAAACACCATCACTTACTATGTGATGCATATCCATGAGTAAAATATAACCCCCTTCTTCTAAAATGATTAAACCTGCCCGGAAGGGACTCTCACTCAAATTAAAAGGACGTACAAAATCTGAAACTATTGAGTCTATCTCACACTCTTTCCCTTTATAAGTTTCTAACGCAAAATCTTCTCCACTTTGAACTCGCTGAAATACAACTTCTTCATCCTCTTCAAAGCTGGTACGTAATATCTCATGACGAAGAACCAGACCATGTATAGCCAACTTTAACTGATCTAAATTTATCGTAGAGCCCAATCGTAAAACACGGGGCATATTATAAGCTACAGAGCTACGGTCATACTCATATAAAAAATACATCCGCTGCTGAGAGGGAGACAGGGAATAACTGGCCTTTTCTGAGGCTATAGGAATAGGCTCATATGAGGTAACTCCTAAACCTGATATGTAGCGACCAAGGCTACGAATATCCTGATAACGGAATACCGACTGCAAGGGTACTGATACCTCAAGAACTTTAGCCAGCTTATTGACCATTACCGTTGCTCGTAGTGAATGACCTCCCAGCTCGAAAAAACTGCGGGTAACACTGATATCTGCCGCGGGTAACTTTAATACTTCTGACCAAACCTCTACCAACTGACTCTCCAGGGCCGTGGATGCACCTTCATAGTCTGATCCTTCTGTAAGATCTGGGATAGGCAGCGCCCTTTTGTTTACCTTCCCGCTGGAAGTAAGAGGTAAGTGTGATAAATGTACATAATGCGGAGGAACCATATAATCAGGTAAAACTGATTGCAAATGACCTCTAAGATCTGATGAGGACACATCTGAGGAGCATACATAGTAAGCCACAAGGTACTTCTCTGACTCTCCCTGTGCTACAACTACTGCACTGTCTATAGATGGATGCAACAGTAGCTGGTGTTCTATCTCGCCTGGCTCTATACGGTAGCCTCGAACTTTAACCTGATCGTCTACACGACCCATAAACTCCAGAACACCGTCTGAACGCCAACGGGCAAGGTCTCCCGTGCGGTACATCCGATCTCCTACTGATCCATAAGGGTTATCTACAAATTTATCCTGTGTGAGAGAAGGGTTGTTTAGGTAGCCCTGTGCAAGCCCCTTCCCTCCAAGGTAAAGCTCTCCGATAGCGCCCTTTGGTAATACCTCCAAATTCAAACCCAATACATAGGCCTGTGTGTTTTGGATAGGTTTGCCTATAGGAAGTTCTGAACGGATTGAAGAACTATCTGTTGCATGGTATTCAATGCTGGTGACAGTTGTCTCGGTAGGTCCATATTCATTATAAAACAAATAGCGCCCTTTATACCGGTTGTAAAGATCTCTTTTGCAGGCCTCTCCTCCGGAAACTACCCTGCGTAAAGTAGGAACTTCACCGATATCAATGCTCTCAAGAAACGACGGTGTAGCATGCAAATGGGTGACCCCATGAGTAATTAAATAACTTTTAAACCTGTCTGACTCTGAAATATCATCTTTACCGATCAGCACCAGCGATGAACCACTTAATAGTGCCAGCCAGATCTGCTCTACGGAAGCATCAAATATTATCGTAGAAAACTGAAGTATACGCTCATCATCAGATATCCCAAAATACTTCTGCTGGTGAGCTATCAGATTTACAATCCCTTCATGACCTATCATAACCCCTTTAGGAGTACCTGTACTGCCTGATGTATAAATAATATAAACCGTATCCGTAACCGATATCCTAACACACGGGGCATTAACAGAAGAATTAAGTATAGAACGGTCATTAATATTCAGCAACGGTATACTACTACCTGACCATGTACCTGTGCTATCTGTAAGTAAAAGAACAGAACCACTCTCAGCAAGCTGATTCAGTATACGTAATTCTGGCTGACTAATATCAACAGGAAGGTAAGTACACCCTGATTTCAGGATACCCAGCATCCCAATTATAAGCTCCGGGCAACGATCAACCATCAACCCGATAATATCTCCGCGAGAAACTCCCTGTACTTCAATCAAATAATTAGCCAGCTGGTTTGAACGAGCATCTAATTCACGGTAGGTCAACTCCTGATCATGATAAACCAAGGATATATGATCCGGTGTAAGAGATACCTGCTCTTCAAATAAGTCCAGAACTGTCTTCTCTGATGAATAATCCACTTCCTCTCCTCTGCTATCTTCAAGCAACTTATCACGCTCTAAAGCTGATAAAATATCTATATCGTTCAAAAGTATATCAGGGTTCGGTATGACCGTAGTGATAATACGATCTATATAACCCATAAAACGATCTATCGTGGAGGGTGAAAATAATGAGGTTTTGTATATCAGATTAATCTCAAATTGTGCCCCCTGATCTACAATAGAAAAATTTAAATCAAACTTGGATATAATTCGGGAACTCGAACCCTCATAAAGAGAAACATCCAAATCTCCCTGAACATCACTAGAAGACTCCTGGTTATGATAGGAGTACATCACATCAAACAAAGGATTACGGTTCACCGATCGGGGTATATGCAGAATATCTACCAACTCTTCATAAGGATAAACCTGATGCGCAAAGCCCGATAATGAAACGCTTTTTACATGCTCCAGAAAAGAACGGAAGCTTCCAGAACCTTCAACATGATGACGTAATGGCAAGGTGTTAACAAACAAGCCAACAACATCTTCAAGATCTGCATGATGACGACCCGCTACAGGAGTACCTACTACTATATCTGACTGATTACATAATTTGCTCAGAAAAATATTCAGTAACGACAAAAACGTCATGAACATAGTAGCTTCACTCCCTTCTGATAACTTGCGTAGGCCGATACTCAAATCTTCACTTAATCTATAACTGCGTAAACCTCCTGCATAGCTCATCTCTTCTGGACGTGAATAATCCAGTGGAAGCTCAAGAGGACTCACTGAGTCAGAATAAACCTCCAGCCAGTAGGTACGTTGGGACTCTAGTAATGACTGCTGGGAATCTGACTGCTGCCATTCCGCATAATCCTTGTAATGAAGACGAACTTCGGGCAAGTCATTACCAGAATATAACTGCACAAAGTCATCTACAAGTATACCGTCTGAAACACCATCACTTACTATGTGATGCATATCCATGAGTAAAATATAACCCCCTTCTTCTAAAATGATTAAACCTGCCCGGAAGGGACTCTCACTCAAATTAAAAGGACGTACAAAATCTGAAACTATTGAGTCTATCTCACACTCTTTCCCTTTATAAGTTTCTAACGCAAAATCTTCTCCACTTTGAACTCGCTGAAATACAACTTCTTCATCCTCTTCAAAGCTGGTACGTAATATCTCATGACGAAGAACCAGACCATGTATAGCCAACTTTAACTGATCTAAATTTATCGTAGAGCCCAATCGTAAAACACGGGGCATATTATAAGCTACAGAGCTACGGTCATACTCATATAAAAAATACATCCGCTGCTGAGAGGGAGACAGGGAATAACTGGCCTTTTCTGAGGCTATAGGAATAGGCTCATATGAGGTAACTCCTAAACCTGATATGTAGCGACCAAGGCTACGAATATCCTGATAACGGAATACCGACTGCAAGGGTACTGATACCTCTAGAACTTTTGCCAGCTTATTGACCATTACCGTTGCTCGTAGTGAATGACCTCCCAGCTCGAAAAAACTGCGGGTAACACTGATATCTGCCGCGGGTAACTTTAATACTTCTGACCAAACCTCTACCAACTGACTCTCCAGGGCCGTGGATGCACCTTCATAGTCTGATCCTTCTGTAAGATCTGGGATAGGCAGCGCCCTTTTGTTTACCTTCCCGCTGGAAGTAAGAGGCAAATGTGATAAATGTACATAATGCGGAGGAACCATATAATCAGGTAAAACAGATTGCAAATGACCTCTAAGATCTGATGAGGACACATCTGAGGAGCATACATAGTAAGCCACAAGGTACTTCTCTGACTCTCCCTGTGCTACAACTACTGCACTGTCTATAGATGGATGTAACAGTAGCTGGTGTTCTATCTCGCCTGGCTCTATACGGTAGCCTCGAACTTTAACCTGATCGTCTACACGACCCATAAATTCCAGAACACCGTCTGAACCCCACCGGGCTAGGTCTCCCGTGCGATACATCCGATCTCCTACTGATCCATAAGGGTTATCTACAAATTTATCTTGTGTGAGAGAAGGGTTGTTTAGGTAGCCGCGGGCTAATCCTGGTCCGCTTACACATAACTCCCCCACAGAACCTCGCACACACAGCTTACCATACTTATCAACTATATAAACCCGGTGGTTATATACCGGCCTGCCGATTAAGGATGTATCAGATAATTTATTAATTCTGTTATATGTTATACAAACGGTTGCCTCGGATGGACCATAAGTATTATAAACAGGAAAAAAATTCATCAGCCTATCAATGTAAGTAGGAATAAGGACATCTCCACCGCTTATAATCAAGCGTAAGTTCTGAAGTTCAGCTGCACTGGTATTTAATTCACTAAGAACCAAAGGAGTAGTACTTAAAACATTAGCCCCATGATTCTGTATAGAGTTCTTCAGGTAGTCAATATCTCTTCCTCCATTAGGCATAACAATAATCGAAGCACCTGATAAAAGAGCTGGGAAAACTTCTTCAACTATAGTATCAAAAGCTATGGAGGACTGCTGAATAACACGATCAGCCGCCGTTATTGAAAAATATTCCTTAAAAGTCAGACTGTAATCCAAAAGGGAATTATGGCTTATCAAAACTCCGTTCGGAACTCCAGTACTACCTGAAGTATAAATTATATAAGCCAATGACGAGGATGAAATGGAAACATTAGGTGCAGTCGATGGAGACTCTGAAATTATCGGATCTTCTTTTATGTAAATAACATCTAAACCTTCAAGCATCTCAACCTCTATATCGGTAATGATGCACCCAGCTCCCGATTCCTTTATAATCTTGTTTACACGCTCGTTAGTGTACTCATTATCAATTGGCACATATGATCCCCCTGATTTCAAGATACCTAACATCGCTATGACAATCTCTTCAGAGCGACGAAGATAAATACCTACAACATCTTCAATATTAACCCCTTTTCTCTCAATTAGATAATTAGCCAATTGATTCGTCCGATCATCAAGCTCCTTATAACTTAGCTGTATATCTTCATAAATTAGTGCTATGTTATCTGGAGTTTGGGATACCTGACTTTTGAAAAAATCTAAAACTGTTTTATCTATAGGATGTGAAAATTCCTGACCACTAAAATCATCAAGTAACTCCTCTCGTTCTCTAGACGATAAAATATCTATATCCTGCAACAGAATACCCGGCTCTGATAATACGGAGGATATGATTCGCTCAAGGTACCCCATGAAACGATCTATCGTTGAGGGTGAAAATAATGAACTCTTATATTCAAATTCCATTTGAAAACAGTCTCCTACATCGGAAACTGACAGACTCAAATCAAACTTGGATATGATATGGGAACTCGAACCCTCATAAAGAGAAACATCCAAATCTCCCTGAACATCACTAGAAGACTCCTGGTTATGATAGGAGTACATCACATCAAACAAAGGATTACGGTTCACCGATCGGGGTATATGCAGAATATCTACCAACTCTTCATAAGGATAAACCTGATGCGCAAAGCCCGATAATGAAACGCTTTTTACATGCTCCAGAAAAGAACGGAAGCTTCCAGAACCTTCAACATGATGACGTAATGGCAAGGTGTTAACAAACAAGCCAACAACATCTTCAAGATCTGCATGATGACGACCCGCTACAGGAGTACCTACTACTATATCTGACTGATTACATAATTTGCTCAGAAAAATATTCAGTAACGACAAAAACGTCATGAACATAGTAGCTTCACTCCCTTCTGATAACTTGCGTAGGCCGATACTCAAATCTTCACTTAATATATAACTGCGTAAACCTCCTGCATAGCTCATCTCTTCTGGACGTGAATAATCCAGTGGAAGCTCAAGAGGACTCACTGAGTCAGAATAAACCTCCAGCCAGTAGGTACGTTGGGACTCTAGTAATGACTGCTGGGAATCTGACTGCTGCCATTCCGCATAATCCTTGTAATGAAGACGAACTTCGGGCAAGTCATTACCAGAATATAACTGCACAAAGTCATCTACAAGTATACTGTCTGAAACACCATCACTTACTATGTGATGCATATCCATGAGTAAAATATAACCCCCTTCTTCTAAAATGATTAAACCTGCCCGGAAGGGACTCTCACTCAAATTAAAAGGACGTACAAAATCTGAAACTATTGAGTCTATCTCACACTCTTTCCCTCTATAAGTTTCTAGCGCAAAATCTTCTCCACTTTGAACTCGCTGAAATACAACTTCTTCATCCTCTTCAAAGCTGGTACGTAATATCTCATGACGAAGAACCAGACCATGTATAGCCAACTTTAACTGATCTAAATTTATCGTAGAGCCCAATCGTAAAACTCGGGGCATATTATAAGCTACAGAGCTACGGTCATACTCATATAGAAAATACATCCGCTGCTGAGAGGGAGACAGGGAATAACTGGCCTTTTCTGAGGCTATAGGAATAGGCTCATATGAGGTAACTCCTAAACCTGATATGTAGCGACTAAGGCTACGAATATCCTGATAACGGAATACCGACTGCAAGGGTACTGATACCTCTAGAACTTTTGCCAGCTTATTGACCATTACCGTTGCCCGTAGTGAATGACCTCCCAGCTCGAAAAAACTGCGGGTAACACTGATATCTGCCGCGGGTAACTTTAATACTTCTGACCAAACCTCTACCAACTGACTCTCCAGGGCCGTGGATGCACCTTCATAGTCTGATCCTTCTGTAAGATCTGGGATAGGCAGCGCCCTTTTGTTTACCTTCCCGCTGGAAGTAAGAGGTAAGTGTGATAAATGTACATAATGCGGAGGAACCATATAATCAGGTAAAACTGATTGCAAATGACCTCTAAGATCTGATGAGGACACATCTGAGGAGCATACATAGTAAGCCACAAGGTACTTCTCTGACTCTCCCTGTGCTACAACTACTGCACTGTCTATAGATGGATGTAACAGTAGCTGGTGTTCTATCTCGCCTGGCTCTATACGGTAGCCTCGAACTTTAACCTGATCGTCTACACGACCCATAAACTCCAGAACACCGTCTGAACCCCACCGGGCTAGGTCTCCCGTGCGGTACATCCGATCTCCTACTGATCCATAAGGGTTATCTACAAATTTATCTTGTGTGAGAGAAGGGTTGTTTAGGTAGCCCTGTGCAAGCCCCTTCCCTCCAAGGTAAAGCTCTCCGATAGCACCCTTTGGTAATACCTCCAAATTCAAACCCAATACATAGGCCTGTGTGTTTTGGATAGGTTTGCCTATAGGAAGTTCTGAACGGATTGAAGAACTATCTGTTGCATGGTATTCAATGCTGGTTACAGTTGTCTCGGTAGGTCCATACTTATTATAAAATAAATAGCGCCCTTTATACCGGTTGTAAAGATCTCTTTTGCAAGCCTCTCCTCCGGAAACTACCCTGCGTAAAGTAGGAACTTCACCGATATCAATGCTCTCAAGAAACGACGGTGTAGCATGCAAATGGGTGACTCCATGAGTAATTAAATAACTTTTAAACCTGTCTGACTCTGAAATATCATCTTTACCGATCAGCACCAGCGATGAACCACTTAATAGTGCCAGCCAGATCTGCTCTACGGAAGCATCAAATATTATCGTAGAAAACTGAAGTATACGCTCATCATCAGATATCCCAAAATACCTCTTCTGGTGAGCTATCAGATTTACAATCCCTTCATGACCTATCATAACCCCTTTAGGAGTACCTGTACTGCCTGATGTATAAATAATATAAACCGTATCCGTAACCGATATCCTAACACACGGGGCACTAATAGAAGAATTAAGTATAGAACGGTCATTAATATTCAGCAACGGTATACTACTACCTGACCATGTATCTGTGCTACCTGTAAGTAAAAGAACAGAACCACTCTCAGCAAGCTGATTCAGTATACGTAATTCTGGCTGACTAATATCAACAGGAAGATAAGTACACCCTGATTTCAGGATACCCAGCATCCCAATTATAAGCTCCGGGCAACGATCAACCATCAACCCGATAATATCTCCGCGAGAAACTCCCTGTACTTCAATCAAATAATTAGCCAGCTGGTTTGAACGAGCATCTAATTCACGGTAGGTCAACTCCTGATCATGATAAACCAAGGATATATGATCCGGTGTAAGAGATACCTGCTCTTCAAATAAGTCCAGAACTGTCTTCTCTGATGAATAATCCACTTCCTCTCCTCTGCTATCTTCAAGCAACTTATCACGCTCTAAAGCTGATAAAATATCTATATCGTTCAAAAGTATATCAGGGTTCGGTATGACCGTAGTGATAATACGATCTATATAACCCATAAAACGATCTATCGTGGAGGGTGAAAATAATGAGGTTTTGTATATCAGATTAATCTCAAATTGTGCCCCCTGATCTACAATAGAAAAATTTAAATCAAACTTGGATATAATTCGGGAACTCGAACCCTCATAAAGAGAAACATCCAAATCTCCCTGAACATCACTAGAAGACTCCTGGTTATGATAGGAGTACATCACATCAAACAAAGGATTACGGTTCACCGATCGGGGTATATGCAGAATATCTACCAACTCTTCATAAGGATAAACCTGATGCGCAAAGCCCGATAATGAAACGCTTTTTACATGCTCCAGAAAAGAACGGAAGCTTCCAGAACCTTCAACATGATGACGTAATGGCAAGGTGTTAACAAACAAGCCAACAACATCTTCAAGATCTGCATGATGACGACCCGCTACAGGAGTACCTACTACTATATCTGACTGATTACATAATTTGCTCAGAAAAATATTCAGTAACGACAAAAACGTCATGAACATAGTAGCTTCACTCCCTTCTGATAACTTGCGTAGGCCGATACTCAAATCTTCACTTAATCTATAACTGCGTAAACCTCCTGCATAGCTCATCTCTTCCGGACGTGAATAATCCAGTGGAAGCTCAAGAGGACTCACTGAGTCAGAATAAACCTCCAGCCAGTAGGTACGTTGGGACTCTAGTAATGACTGCTGGGAATCTGACTGCTGCCATTCCGCATAATCCTTGTAATGAAGACGAACTTCGGGCAAGTCATTACCAGAATATAACTGCACAAAGTCATCTACAAGTATACTGTCTGAAACACCATCACTTACTATGTGATGCATATCCATGAGTAAAATATAACCCCCTTCTTCTAAAATGATTAAACCTGCCCGGAAGGGACTCTCACTCAAATTAAAAGGACGTACAAAATCTGAAACTATTGAGTCTATCTCACACTCTTTCCCTCTATAAGTTTCTAGCGCAAAATCTTCTCCACTTTGAACTCGCTGAAATACAACTTCTTCATCCTCTTCAAAGCTGGTACGTAATATCTCATGACGAAGAACCAGACCATGTATAGCCAACTTTAACTGATCTAAATTTATCGTAGAGCCCAATCGTAAAACTCGGGGCATATTATAAGCTACAGAGCTACGGTCATACTCATATAGAAAATACATCCGCTGCTGAGAGGGAGACAGGGAATAACTGGCCTTTTCTGAGGCTATAGGAATAGGCTCATATGAGGTAACTCCTAAACCTGATATGTAGCGACTAAGGCTACGAATATCCTGATAACGGAATACCGACTGCAAGGGTACTGATACCTCTAGAACTTTTGCCAGCTTATTGACCATTACCGTTGCTCGTAGTGAATGACCTCCCAGCTCGAAAAAACTGCGGGTAACACTGATATCTGCCGCGGGTAACTTTAATACTTCTGACCAAACCTCTACCAACTGACTCTCCAGGGCCGTGGATGCACCTTCATAGTCTGATCCTTCTGTAAGATCTGGGATAGGCAGCGCCCTTTTGTTTACCTTCCCGCTGGAAGTAAGAGGCAAATGTGATAAATGTACATAATGCGGAGGAACCATATAATCAGGTAAAACAGATTGCAAATGACCTCTAAGATCTGATGAGGACACATCTGAGGAGCATACATAGTAAGCCACAAGGTACTTCTCTGACTCTCCCTGTGCTACAACTACTGCACTGTCTATAGATGGATGCAACAGTAGCTGGTGTTCTATCTCGCCTGGCTCTATACGGTAGCCTCGAACTTTAACCTGATCGTCTACACGACCCATAAACTCCAGAACACCGTCTGAACGCCAACGGGCAAGGTCTCCCGTGCGGTACATCCGATCTCCTACTGATCCATAAGGGTTATCTACAAATTTATCCTGTGTGAGAGAAGGGTTGTTTAGGTAGCCGCGGGCTAATCCTGGTCCGCTTACACATAACTCTCCCACAGAACCTCGTACACACAGCTTACCATACTTATCAACTATATAAACCCGGTGGTTATATACCGGCCTGCCGATTGGTATATTTCCTAAAGCCAAGGAATCATCATCAATTTCAAAACATGTAGTAACAACAGTATTCTCCGTTGGACCGTAATTATTATATAACTTGTAATCATTTTTGTGCACTACCCTTAGCTTATCACCACCCGTGAGCAGGACACGAAGAGAATGATTGGTTAAAGTCAAAAATTGCTCACACAACTGAGTTGGCAAAAAAGATATAGTTATATTATTGGCATTAAAATAATTATTTAATTGATGAACATCATACTTAATAGAAGTATCGATTATATGTATAGATGCACCCAATATTAGGTAAGGGAATATTTCCCATATAGAAGCGTCAAAACCAATACCAGCATATTTTGTAGCTCGATCTGATGAACTTACATTAAAATGCAAGTTATGCCAGTTGCACAAATTCATCAGAGAGGAGTGTTCGATCATAACTCCTTTGGGATTCCCCGTACTTCCTGATGTATAGATTACATAAGCCAAATCCTTTGCTGCTGGAAACATCTGCGATGGATCATCTGATAAATCATACGAAGAAGGATCATCGAGATTTATATATTTCTCCAATGAAGGAATTTTTAAACTAAATTTTGACTGAGTCAGTAATAACCTATACTGACTATCTTTCAATATATAATTTATTCGCTCATAAGGATAATCTGGAGCTATAGACAGAAAAGCTGCACCACATTTTAATATACCTAAAATACCGATTACAAAATCAAAGGATGGCTCCGACAATATGCAAACAATATCTCCGCATGTAATACCTCTTCGAATCAAATAATTAGCCAGCTGGTTTGAACGAGCATCTAATTCACGGTAGGTCAACTCCTGATCATGATAAACCAAGGATATATGATCCGGTGTAAGAGATACCTGCTCTTCAAATAAGTCCAGAACTGTCTTCTCTGATGAATAATCCACTTCCTCTCCTCTGCTATCTTCAAGCAACTTATCACGCTCTAAAGCTGATAAAATATCTATATCGTTCAAAAGTATATCAGGGTTCGGTATGACCGTAGTGATAATACGATCTATATAACCCATAAAACGATCTATCGTGGAGGGTGAAAATAATGAGGTTTTGTATATCAGATTAATCTCAAATTGTGCCCCCTGATCTACAATAGAAAAATTTAAATCAAACTTGGATATAATTCGGGAACTCGAACCCTCATAAAGAGAAACATCCAAATCTCCCTGAACATCACTAGAAGACTCCTGGTTATGATAGGAGTACATCACATCAAACAAAGGATTACGGTTCACCGATCGGGGTATATGCAGAATATCTACCAACTCTTCATAAGGATAAACCTGATGCGCAAAGCCCGATAATGAAACGCTTTTTACATGCTCCAGAAAAGAACGGAAGCTTCCAGAACCTTCAACATGATGACGTAATGGCAAGGTGTTAACAAACAAGCCAACAACATCTTCAAGATCTGCATGATGACGACCCGCTACAGGAGTACCTACTACTATATCTGACTGATTACATAATTTGCTCAGAAAAATATTCAGTAACGACAAAAACGTCATGAACATAGTAGCTTCACTCCCTTCTGATAACTTGCGTAGGCCGATACTCAAATCTTCACTTAATCTATAACTGCGTAAACCTCCTGCATAGCTCATCTCTTCTGGACGTGAATAATCCAGTGGAAGCTCAAGAGGACTCACTGAGTCAGAATAAACCTCCAGCCAGTAGGTACGTTGGGACTCTAGTAATGACTGCTGGGAATCTGACTGCTGCCATTCCGCATAATCCTTGTAATGAAGACGAACTTCGGGCAAGTCATTACCAGAATATAACTGCACAAAGTCATCTACAAGTATACCGTCTGAAACACCATCACTTACTATGTGATGCATATCCATGAGTAAAATATAACCCCCTTCTTCTAAAATGATTAAACCTGCCCGGAAGGGACTCTCACTCAAATTAAAAGGACGTACAAAATCTGAAACTATTGAGTCTATCTCACACTCTTTCCCTCTATAAGTTTCTAGCGCAAAATCTTCTCCACTTTGAACTCGCTGAAATACAACTTCTTCATCCTCTTCAAAGCTGGTACGTAATATCTCATGACGAAGAACCAGACCATGTATAGCCAACTTTAACTGATCTAAATTTATCGTAGAGCCCAATCGTAAAACTCGGGGCATATTATAAGCTACAGAGCTACGGTCATACTCATATAGAAAATACATCCGCTGCTGAGAGGGAGACAGGGAATAACTGGCCTTTTCTGAGGCTATAGGAATAGGCTCATATGAGGTAACTCCTAAACCTGATATGTAGCGACTAAGGCTACGAATATCCTGATAACGGAATACCGACTGCAAGGGTACTGATACCTCTAGAACTTTTGCCAGCTTATTGACCATTACCGTTGCCCGTAGTGAATGACCTCCCAGCTCGAAAAAACTGCGGGTAACACTGATATCTGCCGCGGGTAACTTTAATACTTCTGACCAAACCTCTACCAACTGACTCTCCAGGGCCGTGGATGCACCTTCATAGTCTGATCCTTCTGTAAGATCTGGGATAGGCAGCGCCCTTTTGTTTACCTTCCCGCTGGAAGTAAGAGGTAAGTGTGATAAATGTACATAATGCGGAGGAACCATATAATCAGGTAAAACTGATTGCAAATGACCTCTAAGATCTGATGAGGACACATCTGAGGAGCATACATAGTAAGCCACAAGGTACTTCTCTGACTCTCCCTGTGCTACAACTACTGCACTGTCTATAGATGGATGTAACAGTAGCTGGTGTTCTATCTCGCCTGGCTCTATACGGTAGCCTCGAACTTTAACCTGATCGTCTACACGACCCATAAACTCCAGAACACCGTCTGAACCCCACCGGGCTAGGTCTCCCGTGCGGTACATCCGATCTCCTACTGATCCATAAGGGTTATCTACAAATTTATCTTGTGTGAGAGAAGGGTTGTTTAGGTAGCCGCGGGCTAATCCTGGTCCGCTTACACATAACTCCCCCACAGAACCTCGCACACACAGCTTACCATACTTATCAACTATATAAACCCGGTGGTTATATACCGGCCTGCCGATTAAGGATGTATCAGATAATTTATTAATTCTGTTATATGTTATACAAACGGTTGCCTCGGATGGACCATAAGTATTATAAACAGGAAAAAAATTCATCAGCCTATCAATGTAAGTAGGAATAAGGACATCTCCACCGCTTATAATCAAGCGTAAGTTCTGAAGTTCAGCTGCACTGGTATTTAATTCACTAAGAACCAAAGGAGTAGTACTTAAAACATTAGCCCCATGATTCTGTATAGAGTTCTTCAGGTAGTCAATATCTCTTCCTCCATTAGGCATAACAATAATCGAAGCACCTGATAAAAGAGCTGGGAAAACTTCTTCAACTATAGTATCAAAAGCTATGGAGGACTGCTGAATAACACGATCAGCCGCCGTTATTGAAAAATATTCCTTAAAAGTCAGACTGTAATCCAAAAGGGAATTATGGCTTATCAAAACTCCGTTCGGAACTCCAGTACTACCTGAAGTATAAATTATATAAGCCAATGACGAGGATGAAATGGAAACATTAGGTGCAGTCGATGGAGACTCTGAAATTATCGGATCTTCTTTTATGTAAATAACATCTAAACCTTCAAGCATCTCAACCTCTATATCGGTAATGATGCACCCAGCTCCCGATTCCTTTATAATCTTGTTTACACGCTCGTTAGTGTACTCATTATCAATTGGCACATATGATCCCCCTGATTTCAAGATACCTAACATCGCTATGACAATCTCTTCAGAGCGACGAAGATAAATACCTACAACATCTTCAATATTAACCCCTTTTCTCTCAATTAGATAATTAGCCAATTGATTCGTCCGATCATCAAGCTCCTTATAACTTAGCTGTATATCTTCATAAATTAGCGCTATGTTATCTGGAGTTTGGGATACCTGACTTTTGAAAAAATCTAAAACTGTTTTATCTATAGGATGTGAAAATTCCTGACCACTAAAATCATCAAGTAACTCCTCTCGTTCTCTAGACGATAAAATATCTATATCCTGCAACAGAATACCCGGCTCTGATAATACGGAGGATATGATTCGCTCAAGGTACCCCATAAAACGATCTATCGTGGAGGGTGAAAATAATGAACTCTTATATTCAAATTCCATTTGAAAACAGTCTCCTACATCGGAAACTGACAGACTCAAATCAAACTTGGATATGATATGGGAACTGGCTTCTTGGCCAATAATATCCAAACCATCAAAATCTACTGTATGCCCTTCCAGATTTTGGTAGTTAAATAGTACATCAAACAAAGGGTTGCGGTTCACTGATCGGGGTATATGCAGAACATCTACCAACTCTTCATAAGGGTAGCCTTGATTCTCAAAACTTTGTAGCACCCTTGATTTTACTGATTTAAGGAAGGATTGGAAACTTAGAGTTCCAGTAGCATGGTTTCTTAAAGGCAGAGTATTTACAAACA
This sequence comes from Fulvivirga ligni, assembly GCF_021389935.1. Taxonomy (NCBI): domain Bacteria; kingdom Pseudomonadati; phylum Bacteroidota; class Cytophagia; order Cytophagales; family Fulvivirgaceae; genus Fulvivirga; species Fulvivirga ligni. Next base: position 2,545,020 of record NZ_CP089979.1, on the reverse strand, counting down.
GTCCAACAACATCTTCCAGATCTGGATGCTGACGACCCGCTACAGGGGTGCCCACTACTATATCTTCCTGATTGCACACCTTTGCCAGAAAAATATTAAAAATGGACAAGAATGTCATAAACAGGGTGTGTCCTGTTTCCTGTGATTGTAAACGAAGACCAGAACTAAGTTTCTTACTAAGAGTATACTTTTGGAAACCTCCATCATAATTCATCTCTTCCGGACGCTCATAATCCAATGGAAGCTCCAAGGGGCTTACTAAATCAGAGTAAGTATTGAGCCAGAATGACTTTTGTTTTGAAAGCAAAGTCTGCTGTGACTCATTCTGCTGCCATTCTGAATAATCTTTGTAATGAAGCCGGACTGGGGAAAGCGACTCTCCTCTATACAGCTTTACCAAATCATCCAGTAATATTCCATCAGATACACCATCGCTTATAATATGGTGCATATCCATGAGTAATATATAGTCACCATTATCAACGTTAATCAAACCTGCCCGAAAAGAGCTAAATTCCAGTTTAAAAGGGCGAATGAAATTATCTACTGCAGTAGACACTCCTTCTTCTGTACAACTATACTCTTCTATTTCAAAGTCTAATCCTGAATGAATAACCTGCACAACATCATCTTCATACTCTTCAAAGCTAGTGCGTAATATCTCATGACGCACTACCAGTTCCTTCAATGCATATCTCAACTGATCTGCATCAAGAGAGGCGCCCAACCTTTGGATGTGTGGCATATTATATGCCACTGCCCCTCGTTCGTAAGCATAGAGAAAATACATACGATGTTGCGCCGCTGACAAAGCATAGTAAGGTTGTGGAGCCGCAGGAAGAATGGGATCTGAAATTTTCCTATTATTCACCTTAAGGAAAAAATCAAGTATTTCATCTTTCTTTTCTCTGAGTTCGCCAACCACCTGCGGAGTAAGAAGTTCCTTAGAAGCTTTCACCTCAAGTTGATTATCCCGTACCTGAACAATTATATCTCTTTGTCTCAGTTCGGTTATATATTCGTCAATCGTCATATAATTATCTTGGTTATCTCCTCACCATCTTCCTTGGTTATATCAAGCTGCTTTACGGTAATAATGTAATCAGCCAATCTTTTAATAGTTTGCTTACTAAACACTTCCCTAAGTGCAATTTCTACATTAAATGCGCGGCTAATTCCGTTTATAAGAGTAATGGCCTTTAAAGAGTGTCCCCCCATTTCAAAAAAACTAATTTCTGTACTCACTTTATTATCATCCAGATTCAACACTTTTGCATACAAGGCCGCAAGTTCTTCCTCTATTTCATTGGCTGGCGCTATATATTCAACAGCAATTTCGGGTTCCGGATCGGGCAAACTGGCACGATGTAGTTTTCCGGTCGAGGTTACAGGCATCTCACTTACTTTGATAAAGAAGCTGGGGACCATAACCATTGGCAATTTATCCATCAAATGTGATCTTATCTCTCTAACAGAAATATCTCTTTCAGAAATATAATAGGCTACTAATGTCTTATCACCCCTGACAGATTTAAGGATTACCACAGATTCTACCATGCCCTCTATGGTATTAATTTGGCTTTCAATCTCCCCTGGCTCAATACGCACACCGTTAAGTTTCAACTGCTGATCTATCCTTCCTAGAAATTCAATATTTCCATCAGCTTTCCAACAGGCAAGATCACCAGTACGGTAGAGTGTAAATCCTGGCTTAAAAGGGTTTTCTATAAAGCGACTGGTAGTAAGTTCCTTATTTCCAATATATCCGTTACCAACTTGTTCACCTCCAATGTAAAGTTCACCAGCGGCATGAACTGGCACCTGTTGCATTTGTTCATCAAGAATGTAAATCTGGGTATTTTGAATGGGCCTTCCAATATAGGGCATTGAAGGTATTTCTCCCTCAGGATCAACCATATAACTTGTTACCACATGAGTCTCTGCCGGTCCGTAATGATTATGTAAGTAAATATTATTCTCTTTCAAATATTTTTTAAACAGCTCCCCCACAACAACTTGCTCACCTGCTGTCACTATGTGTCTGAGTGTATTGGGCAACTGGTCTTGATAGTGACCAGAATTGAATATTTGGTTCAGCAAAGACGAAGGCATAAAAATTGTACAAATTTCATTTTGTTGAATGTACAAGGTCAACTTCGAAAAATCACGAGCTAAGTCCTCATCGATCAAATGTACCACCCCGCCAGTTAGCAAGCCTAAAAATATCTCCACGAATGAAGGGTCAAAAGTCATAGTAGTGAATTGTAATACAGATGAACCATCAAGACCAATGTGGTTGATATGAAAATCTAGTAGATTGGTAAGATTGCCATGCGTAAGCATTGCTCCCTTAGGTTTTCCAGTGGAACCAGAGGTGAAAATAACGTAAACCAGATCCTCACTTTTACCAGGATATCGAGGGTTTTCTTTATCAAATTTTGAAACATTCCATTCTTTTACATTGATGCAGTCTACGCATGATGTTAATGAGGATTTGGGTATTGTATCTGTAAGTAGCAGTTGCATACCACTGTCTTCGATCATACCAATTATCCTATCTTCAGGATGACTTTTATCTAGAGGAAGATATGCCCCTCCCGCCTTCATTATACCAAGCAATGATGTAATCATTTCAACGGAGCGTTCCACCATAAGTCCAACTACTACATTGTGTCTAACCCCTCGTGCCCTAAGAGCACGAGCTAGTTTATTGACTCGCTCATTGAGGTCTTTGTAAGTAATTGACTCACCTTTAAAGGTTAGTGCAAAAGCTTCCGGGGTTTTCTCTGCTTGTTCTTCAAACCATAAATGAATGGTTGGTTTACCCTTATAAGGACAAATAGTATCGTTAAACTGATCTATCAACCGGAGTTGTGACTCCCTTTCTAGTAAATGCAGCTCAGATATTGCCTTTTCTGGGAAATCAACAATTTGTCTAAGCAGCGTCTGAAAACAATCAATAAGTGTATTGATTGTCTCTTTTTTAAAAATTGCTGAATAATACTGGAAGCTGCATTGTAATTTATCTCCTTTCTCAATACTAAATAAAGTCAAGTCGAACTTGGAAGTATGTTCATCACTTGTATAGCCCTTTAGTGCAAAGTCCTTTGTTTCAAAGGTGCCATCATTAGCATTTTCAAACACAAACATCACATCGAAAAGTGGGTTTCTGCTTGTGTCACGATTGAGCTTCAGTTCATCTACTAACTCTTCATATTGATAACCTTGATTCTCAAGGCATTTTAGAGTTTTTTCACGTACTTCCTTCACAAAACCCTGTACGGTAAGCCCCCCTTCAACCTGATTACGGATGGCCAAGGTATTAACAAACATACCTATAATTCCCTCAAGGTCGGTGTGTTGCCGCCCGGATACCGGTGAGCCAACCACTATATCCTGAGTACGGGCCATTTTGCTAAGCAGTATATTATATGCAGAAAGAACTACCATAAACAGAGTGGCTTCCGTATTTTCTGCAAGCTTTTTTAATCCGGTTGTAATTTCACTATCTATTACAAAATCAACCGAAGCCCCTTGATAACTCTTCATTAATGGTCGAGAATAGTCTGCAGGCAGATTTACCTGATATCCACCTTCGGTAAATTCTGAGATCCAGAAAGCCTTTTGTTCATCCATTATTCGATGAACATATTCACTCTGCTGCCATACCGCATAATCCTTATATTGCAGATGGAGAGGTGCCTGATGCTCTTCATGATAAGCTGATATAAAATCTCTAATAAGAATATTTCTGGATAACAGGTCGCTGATAATGTGATGCATGTCCACAAACAGGAATTGCCTTTTATCAGAAAGACTCAGCAGACATGTACGAATCGGATAATCGGAATTCAAATTAAAAGGTTGTACCAGGCTTCGAATATCCTCTGCAAGAGTTTCAGCAGTACTTAGTTTTCTACCCATGGTAAACTCGTCACCTGTGTTTATCTGCTGAACCGGCTGATCATTTATAAGTTTAAAAGTCGTACGAAGGCTCTCATGCCGTTTCACTAAAGAAAACAGAGCAGATTCAAGGCGCCTTTCATCCGGTTTACCTATTATCTCAAATACTGTAGGAGTATTATACGCCGTGGAAAACTTGTCAAATTCAAACAGAAAATACATTCTTTTCTGAGCTGATGACAGTGGGTAATACTCCTGAATCGGTGCCTTTCCAACTGAGATGAATAATTCTTTTTCAAGTTTCGGAATTAGATCGGCCAGCTGAGCAATAGTTCTGTAGGAAAAAAAGTCCTTTAAGGGCACCCTTACTGAAAATAATTCTGCAATTTTATTTACGAGTGTAATGGCTGTGATAGAATGGCCTCCCAGTTCAAAGAAATCTGTCTCAACACTAATTTTTGTTTTGTTTAGTTCGAGTATGTCAGCCCAGATTGACAATAACTTTTCTTCAGTTTCATTCCTAGGATATACGTATGCCTTGTCTTTTGTTAAATCTGGGTCTGGCAATGAACTACTATCAATCTTTCCGTTTGATGTAAGTGGAAAAGACTCTAGCCACACATAACCAGACGGGATCATATACTCTGGAAGATGTGATGCTAACTGTGATTTTATTATACTGTGGGCCAAATGTTCTCTACCAGCAAGATAGCCTATAAGCTTCTTATTATCCTCATCACCACATATTACGACCAGCGCTTTGCTTACCTCAGGAATAGCTTCTAACCTATTTTCTACCTCTCCAAGCTCAATTCTGTATCCTCGAAGTTGTACCTGATGATCACTTCGGCCGTGGTACTCTAATTCACCATCATTTAAAACCCGTGCAAGGTCTCCCGAACTATACAACTTCTCTCCTTTTCGATAAGGATTATCAATAAACCTTGATGCAGTTAATGCTTCGTTATTAATGTAACCTCTACTTTTACCTGCACCACCTACATACATTTCACCTATTACACCCTGAGGCACAAGTTTCATATCTTTATCCAAAAGGTATATCGATGTAAGCGGCAGCGGTCTACCTATACTTTTAGTGTTAGCTTCAATTTCCCTTTCTTGTAGTTCCTTGAATGTAACATGAACTGAAGTTTCCGTAATACCATATTGGTTAATAAGTCGGGTATCTGGAAAATCAGATTTCCAAGAGGCGAGTTTTGCAGGTGTTAACATTTCCCCTCCGAAAATAACATACCGGAGTTTAGGCAACTGAGCTGAAGAAACCCTGGCTTCATCTGATAACTTATAAAATGCGGACGGTGTTTGGTTCAATACAGTCACACCTTGAGTACAAACTATATCCAAAAAGGCAGATGGATCTTTTGCAATTTCGGCCGGAATTATAATTAGTGTTCCTCCATAAAGTAAAGCACCATACATTTCCCATACACTAAAGTCAAAACAATGACTATGAAAGAGAGTCCATACATCCTTTTCATTAAAATCATATACAGGTGCCTGATTAAAGAACAATTGTAGCACATTACGATGTTCGATCATTACTCCTTTTGGCCTGCCTGTTGTTCCTGAGGTGTAAATTATATAACAAAGATCTTGCTGAGTATTGATATATTCTACCATAGAATCATCAAAATCCATCGTTTCCTCAATACAAATCTTTGTTAAATCGTCTCTTTTAATCACGTTTTCATACTCTCCGGTTGTAAGGACAATATTAGCTCCACTATTTTCAAGCATGTAAGCTATTCTTTCCGAAGGGTATATAACATCAATAGGTAAGTATGCTCCTCCTGCTTTCAAAATCCCCAGCATCCCTATGATGGTATCCATAGTTTTCCCCATCAGCAGAGCCACCACTATGTTTCTACCAACTCCTTCTTCACGTAAACTTCTTGCAACCTGATTAGAGCGACTGTCCAGTTCAGTATATGTCATTGACTGATCACCGAATTTAATAGCTATTTTCTCTGGCTGAGCCGCCACTTGTTCCTTAAATCGCTCTATTAGCGAGTTGTACCCAGAAGAATGGTTAAAAATAGATGCTTCATTCATACTAATTAGCTGTTGCATTTCATGCTTTGGCAAAATTGTATTTTGATCCATCGGTTGGTCTCTGAAGTGTACAAAGGCAGTCAGTACGTTTTTAAAATATTTGTATATTCTTAAGGATAATGATTCATCAATGATGGTTGTAGAATAGGTTAACCCTGTCTGAAAGCCAGTATTATGTGCGAATACGTGTAAATCAAAAAGTGTATTATTATTAACATAGTTATCAAGCTGGAAACCATGGTCTTCCGTAACGGATTCATCCTGGATCATTTCTTTAAAAACGTGAAAATCAACGAAATTAAATGATGTGTCAAATATAGGATTCTGGTCACCGACAGGCTCTTTAATCATTTGCAAGATCTCATTAAAAGGCACTTTTTCATGCTTTTTAAGATTCCTTAATTTGCTTTCTATATACTCGATATATTCACTCCACAACATACCTTCTTTCATTTGTGCTCTGAAAGGAATAGTATTAAGGAAGCATCCCAACAATTTTTCTCCGTCTGTAACCAACGGCCTATTATTAGTGACGATTCCAAGAACAACATCGTTTGTAGAGGTGATCATTTTCATCACATATATATAGGCTGCAAAGCACAAATGCTTAAAACTAGAATTGAATTGAGTCGCCACCACCATTAACTCCTGACGAAGATCATTACCCAAGTCATAGAAGTCATGATTATATTTATGTGCAAGTCCTGTATTGGCAAATTGAAGACGATGATAATCTTCAAGCTCCTGTCGCCAATATTCAGCACTATCCTCATTATAGGTTGCTGCAACTTCAGCCAGTATTTGATCCTGATATGCAACCTGCAGTAGCTCAGGAATATATTGAGAATTGGATCGTAGGTTAAGATAGGTATTATTTAATTCCGTCATGAACGTTGATAAGCTCCACCCGTCAAACAGAGAGTGATGAAAATCGAATAAAAGATAATGACGTGAATCAGACACCTTAATCACACACATTCTCCATATAAGTGATAATGAAAGTTCAGTTCCTCTGATCTTTTCCTCATGCATTCTTTCTTTAATTGCTCTTTCCTGCATATTGGAAGGGTACCCCGATAGATCAAGATAACTCAACTCTGGCTCGGCATGTTCTAAGACGATATGTGCAAAATAATCAAGGTCATAGATTTTCCGGAGGGTGGAATGCTTTTTTACCAGTAAATTAAGTGATTCTTTAAAAACTGAAAAATCAAATGATCCGAAGGGAATTGGATAAATATTCTGCTCATGATAGATAATTTTATGAATATCCTCTTCCTCAGCAGCCTTCTTTAAAGAATAATAGACCATCCCTTTTTCCACACCGTTCATAGGGTATACACTTTCATATATTTCCTTATAAAGGCCTGCTGCTTTGTATTTCTTTTCGAATTTATGAATGACATCTAAAGCCAATTCCGCTAAGTTTTTCTGATCCTTATTGACTGATTTATTGATCAGATAAGTTAGTTCATCAATAGTTTGATGCGAGTAGATATCAGCAATAGTAAGGTTCACACCCAGCTTTTCATTGATTTCGGAAATAATTCCAATTGCTTTTAGAGAATCTCCGCCCAGTGAGAAATAATTATCTCTAATACCTACCCTACTTGCAGACAGTCTTTTCATCCATAAGGATGCCATAATCTCCTGATCTGTTGTTAAAGGAGCAACATAATTATCTAATTCAGCCGAAGCAGGTGCCGGTAATTTGGATCGATCTACCTTATTGTTTGTAGTATACGGAATACTCTCTACCTGCATAAAATATGCTGGAATCATGTAAAAAGGCAGATTCGCCGAGAGATAATTTCGCAGGTACTCTGTTTCCAGCTTTTTTGTTCCTACCACATAGGCACAAAGGAAAGGTTGATCATCAATTTCATCCTTTTTGGCCAACACTACAGCATGTTCAATATACTCATTTTGAACTAACTGATGTTCAATTTCTCCTAGCTCTATTCTGAACCCCTTTAACTGAACTTGATGGTCAGAACGACCAAGATATTCCAACTCTCCACCACCTATCATTCGAGCTAGATCTCCAGATCGATATAATATGTCACCCGATTTAAATGGATTTGAAATAAAACGAGAAGAGGTGAGTTCATCGTTATTTAAATATCCGCGCCCAACACCGTGTCCACCAACGAATATTTCTCCTGTAATCCCTGGAGGCACTGGTTTTTTATGTTCATCCAGCAGATAGATTGAGCCTGTTGGAAGTGGCCTTCCTATATTACTTATGCTATGTTTAATCTGCTCAACTCCAATCTCCTTATAGGTCATATGTACCGTAACCTCCGTGATGCCGTACATATTTACTAGCTTACAGCTAGGATGTATATTGTTCCAATTTTTAAGTTTGGCAGGAAGAAGGGCCTCTCCGGCAAAAATTACATACCTAATATGCGGTAAAGTTATATCCTGCAATTTTACAACTTCATCAAGATTATAAAATGCCGTTGGCGTCTGGTTAAGCACGGTAACTTCATGCTTTCGCACTATTTCGAGATATACTGAAGGATCTCTGGCTTCTTCCGGAGCCACCACTACAAGTGTCCCTCCCCTTAACAGTGCACCGTAAATCTCCCAGACACTCACATCAAAACAGTGACTATGAAACATAGTCCATACATCGGTTGAGCAAAAGTTAAATTGAAAGGCATCATTAAATAGCAAACGGACCACATTTTTATGCTGAATCATGACTCCCTTCGGGTTTCCTGTTGTTCCGGAAGTATATAATACATAGCAAAGATCTGTGGGACTATTGATATGTTGAGGGTTTTCCAAACGCTCTACGTGGTTTATATTATCCGTATACAACAACTCTGACTTCACTCCATTTACAAGTGAAGTAAATTCCTTGTTTAGAAGGATCAACTTTGCTCCACTGTTCTCAATAGAGTATCGAATACGATTTTCAGGATATGTAATATCTATTGGAAGATAGGCACCCCCTGATTTGATCACCCCAAGCATTTGCACCACCGTTTCCATAGTTTTTCCTGATAGCAGGCACACGATATCATTACGACCAATACCTCTAGACCGTAATTCGAAGGCAATTTGATTAGCTCTGCTATTCAGTTCAGAATAGGTTATTGTATCATCATCCATCACTAATGCCACTTTCTTCGGTGTTAGGGAAACCTGCCTTTCAAACATTGTGATAAGAGTATCCGAGAGAGGATATCCGATATCTGAATAATCATTCCTTTTGATCAGCTCTTTACATTCGGCATCACTTAAAAGTGATAAGTCTTTCAGTAAAATCTGATCATTATCCATCACCTGATCAATGAGATTAGTAAAATAATTGAAGAATCTCTTAATTGATTCACTACTAAAAAGTTGAGTCTTGTATTCGATAGCACAATCTATTGATTCACCATTTTCTGTGAAATAAAAAGATAAATCAAACTTGGCTGTGGATTTGGCCACCTCAAAGGGTCTGATATTAAGTCCACTTATTGAGGAGTTCTCTTTTCTAATATTATTGAGAGCCATAAGCGTATTAAACAGTGGATTTACATCACCATGTCTATCCAAATCCAAGTCATGCAATAGATTCTCATATGCATATTCCTGATTTTCAAAAGAGGAGATTGTTTTTCTACTTACCGCCTTTAAGTAATTTATGAAATTAATATTTCCATGAGGCGTCAGGCGTAGTGATAAAGTATTAACAAACATTCCTAATATCTTTTCAAGATCTTTATGCGATCTACCAGCCACAGGAGTACCTATAGCCAAATCAGTGATTCCCGAAAGTTTAGAAAGTAGAATACTGTAGAAAGATATTAATATAGAAAACAAAGAAGTGTTAGAGCCTCGAGCTATTTTTCTTAAGAAATTGGATTGTGTATTACCTATGGTGAAATATTCTGTTTTCCCTTCAAAAGTTAACTGTTTAGGCCGCATGTAATCGGTAGGAAGAAATAGCTGGTTCTGATATCCAAAAAATTCTTTCAACCAAAATGCACGCTGATCAGCAATATCAGCTTGATTTGATGTACTGTAATACCAATTAACGTAATCACCGTATTGCAAATCTACTGCCGGAAGATCGACTCCATTATAAATTGCTCCAAAGTCTTGAACAAGTATCTGCTGCGAAGTTCCATCAGATATAATATGATGAAGATCGATTAGAAGTATTGCGCAACCTTCACCAACTTCTATCAATCCAGCCCTTATAAGAGGAGCTGTAGAGAGGTCAAACGGTCTAACAAACTCACGCATTATATTCTCTACTTCGCTCTCTATAGCCTTATAATATTCTATAGAGAATGGTACGTCATCAAGCACGTGCTGCTCAGGTGCTTTGTCTTCATTCAGCAAAAACCTTGTTCTCAAGCTATCATGCCTACTGATAATTTTCTTGAAGGTATCCTGCAGGCGCGCCTTATCTAAAAAGCCTTTTATCTCATATGCCTGAGGAAGGTTGTAGGCGGTAGAATCCCTATCAAGTTCCTGCAGAATAAACAATCGGGTCTGCTGTGGAGTAAGCTTAAGACTAGAAGATTTTCTAACATCACCCATATCCCCTATACCTTTTGAAGGTTTTCGCTGCTTTCTGTTTGAAATAAATTCTATTAAATCATATTTATTTTCTTTTATTTCATGAAGCAACTCCGGGCTATCTACACCTTCCGGAATATTAAGTTTCAAGCTGTCATTTTCGACAGCCAGCTGAATGTTTAACTGCTTTAATTTCAATAATAATTCTTCCATCAGATTTATGTATTAGTTCTTTATCTGGGCAGTTTTTTATCGAACTACCTATTCACCTATCCTTATAATGTATCGTATTAGCCTTATTAGATAATTGTTTCCTTTCGTTTAATATTATTATCTTCCAGATCATCGTCCGCATCCAGCCATAAGTCCATTTCAATCAACTCTGCTAATTGTCTAATTGTCCTCTTCTCAAAGATATCGGCGAGTTTAAGATTGCTTCCAAAAACCTTTTTTATTGAATTAGCTATTTGAATTGCATTTAGAGAATGTCCTCCAAGATCAAAAAATCCAGTGTTCACACTGATAGATTCAGGATCCAGCTTTAAAACATCACCCCAGATAGAGGCCAGCTTCAGCTCCGTATCGGTAGTGGGAGATACAAATGCCTCTCCTTTAGTATGCTCATATGCTGGTAACTCCCTGCGGTTTAATTTACCATTTACTGTTAAAGGTAGCTTGTGCATGTGAACATAATAAGAGGGAACCATGTAAGATGGTAGGTAAGACTCCAGATAATGACGCAGTACTTCTACTGATAACTCAAACTCTGATTCATAATATGCCACAAGATGCTCATCACCTGAATCATCATTTATCAGTACCACAGAACCATGAATAGATTCGTGCATACTTAGTCTGTGCTCTATCTCCTGTAACTCTACACGATAACCTCGTAGCTTTACCTGATCATCCATGCGACCATGGTAGGACAGGTTACCACATGGAAGCCATTTTACCAGATCTCCTGTTCGATATACGCGATCCTCCCCATCAACCCAGCCAGTGCTGAACTTCTCAGTTGTAAGAGACTCCTCTCCTGCATAACATCTGGCCAGCCCGTCTCCTGCAATGCAGAGCTCTCCTATTACACCGGGAGACACTAACTTGCCATATCGATCTGTAACATAAACGCGCTCATTAGGTAGTGGCTTTCCGATTGGGATAGTATCATATTTTTCAAGATTCGAAAGCTCAACTCGATAACCTGTAGAATCTATACAGGTCTCGGTTGGTCCATAAAAATTGTACAGCTGTACTCCCTCCCCTAGTTGAGAATAAAACTTTAATACCAGATCCTTAGGAAGAGCTTCTCCTGCTAATATCCATGACTGAAGACATAGAGTAGAACCTTCCTCCAAACTATTAACCAGCATCCGTAAATGGGTGGGAGTGCCATCCGAAACATCTATTGAATGGGTATTATAAAATGAAAGCAGTTGACCTCCATCACGGCGGCTATCCTCATCTGTTATATAAAGACTATGACCATGTAGTAACGCGCCAAAGATCTGCTGACCCGATGCATCAAAAGAATAAGATGCAACCAAGGCAACACGAAGACCCGAGGATACATCCAAATTATTATATACTCTACTTTCCAAACCTTTTACAAGGTTGATAACACTGCCCTGGCTCATCATAACACCCTTAGGACGCCCGCTAGAACCAGATGTGAAAATACAATATGCAAGGTCTGAACCTGTTACCTCGATCCCTGGATTGGTATTGGGGCTGTCTGTTATTACTGGTGCATTTATAGCCACAACAGGAAGTACAGATTTATCCACCTGATAGCGCGAATGGTAAAGCAAATATTCGGCACCACTTTGTGCTAGCATATAATTAATACGTTGCTCCGGTAAATCGGGGTCTATTGGTAAGTAGCCTGCTCCGCCCTTTAATACTCCTAAAATACCTATGAGTATATCTACAGAGCGGTCTAGCTGTAGAGCTACTATACTACCCTGTGTAACTCCCGAAGATAAAAGATAGTTAGCCACTTGATTGGCTCGTTCATTCAACTCACTATATGTTAACGACTCCCCTTTAAAGACCACTGCCACGCGGTCAGGATATTGTGACACCTGCTTTTCAAACAAGGCCACAAGGCCTGCCTCTCCTGCATAGGAAAGTGATGTATTGTTAAAAGAAGATAACAGGCTCAGATCATACTCTGATACCATTGACATATCCATAATTGCTGACTCCGGATGCTTTAAAGCTACATCTGTTAGCTTTTCAAAAGCTAAAGCAAATGATTCTACAGAAGATCTTTTAAACAAATCTCCAGAATATTGAAAACTTAAAATAAGCTGCTCATTTTCTTCATTTACCCTCAAGGTGAGGTCAAAACGAGACACAGGTGGATCATACTTATAAGGTTCTAATGTAAGCCCTGGTAAAGTAAGTTCAGGATGCTCAAAGTTAAAGTACTCAAACATCACATTGAATAACGGATGACGATTCGCACTATCACGATTAAGGTTTAATGCCTCTACAAGGTCCTCATAGGGATAATCCTGATGTTCAAACGCATCAAAAGTACGCTTATTTACCTCCCTTAAAAACTCTCGAAAAGACTTAGATCCATGAGGATGATTCCGCAATGCCAATGCATTAATAAATACTCCGGTTACACTTTCAAGATCTGAATGAGAACGACCGGAAACAGAAGTGCCCACTACCACATCTTCTGTATTGGCCAGTTTACCTAGTAGCAGGTTATAGATGCTTAACATCACCACAAATAATGTGGTGTTTTCCTGCCCAGCCAATGCTTTTAATGCAGATGTGTGGCCCTTACCCAGATTAAACCAGACTATGCCCCCCTCATTGGTGCTGCTTAATGGCCGTGAATAATCCATCGGAAGTGTTAGCTCTTCTACTTCATCTATGAATTCATTGACCCAAAAATCTTTCTGTGATGCTAAAACAGCCTGCTGATCTTCCTGCTGCTGCCAAACAACATAATCATGATATTGAAGAGGTAGTGATGGTAAAGAATGACCAGCATAAAGGGCCATAAACTCTTTCAATAAGATACCGTTCGTAACTCCGTCTGATATAATATGATGGTTATCTACAACCAAAACATGTTCATCAGATGCCACTTCAATGACCCCTGCACGTATCAAGGGGGCTTGTGATAAATCAAATGGACGTATAAAACTCAGTACTTCATTCTCGATATCGTTCTGAGGTTCTAAATATTCTATCTGAAAATCCGTGAAATCACTGATCCGCTGAACAACAACGCCATCTACAAAATCAAAAGATGTACGTAAACTATCATGACGACTAATCAGTGACTTAAAAGCATTATCCAATTTCTCTCTATCTAAAACACCCTTCAGAGTTACCGCCTGAGTCATGTTATAGGCCAGTGATTCTTTATTGTAAGAATGTAAAAAGTATAATCTTTTTTGGGAAGGGGATAAAGGATAATACTCTGAAGGGGAAGCTTTAGGTATTGATGAATGTGTCGTAGTAACTACAGGAACAATAGCCGCAGCAAGCCTGGCTATAGTTTGTAACTCTATAATCTGTGTTAGTGAAAGTTCTGCTCCTAGTTCCTTCCTGATTTTATTAGCCAAGAAAACAAGCTTGAGAGAATGTCCTCCAAGATCAAAAAATCCAGTGTTCACACTGATAGATTCAGGATCCAGCTTTAAAACATCACCCCAGATAGAGGCCAGCTTCAGCTCCGTATCGGTAGTGGGAGATACAAATGCCTCTCCTTTAGTATGCTCATATGCTGGTAACTCCCTGCGGTTTAATTTACCATTTACTGTTAAAGGTAGCTTGTGCATGTGAACATAATAAGAGGGAACCATGTAAGATGGTAGGTAAGACTCCAGATAATGACGCAGTACTTCTACTGATAACTCAAACTCTGATTCATAATATGCCACAAGATGCTCATCACCTGAATCATCATTTATCAGTACCACAGAACCATGAATAGATTCGTGCATACTTAGTCTGTGCTCTATCTCCTGTAACTCTACACGATAACCTCGTAGCTTTACCTGATCATCCATGCGACCATGGTAGGACAGGTTACCACATGGAAGCCATTTTACCAGATCTCCTGTTCGATATACGCGATCCTCCCCATCAACCCAGCCAGTGCTGAACTTCTCAGTTGTAAGAGACTCCTCTCCTGCATAACATCTGGCCAGCCCGTCTCCTGCAATGCAGAGCTCTCCTATTACACCGGGAGACACTAACTTGCCATATCGATCTGTAACGTAAACGCGCTCATTAGGTAGTGGTTTACCGATTGGGATAGTATCATATTTTTCAAGATTCGAAAGCTCAACTCGATAACCTGTAGAATCTATACAGGTCTCGGTTGGTCCATAAAAATTGTACAACTGTACTCCCTCCCCTAGTTGAGAATAAAACTTTAATACCAGATCCTTAGGAAGAGCTTCTCCTGCTAATATCCATGACTGAAGACATAGAGTAGAACCTTCCTCCAAACTATTAACCAGCATCCGTAAATGGGTGGGAGTGCCATCCGAAACATCTATTGAATGGGTATTATAAAATGAAAGCAGTTGACCTCCATCACGGCGGCTATCCTCATCTGTTATATAAAGACTATGACCATGTAGTAACGCGCCAAAGATCTGCTGACCCGATGCATCAAAAGAATAAGATGCAACCAAGGCAACACGAAGACCCGAGGATACATCCAAATTATTATATACTCTACTTTCCAAACCTTTTACAAGGTTGATAACACTGCCCTGGCTCATCATAACACCCTTAGGACGCCCGCTAGAACCAGATGTGAAAATACAATATGCAAGGTCTGAACCTGTTACCTCGATCCCTGGATTGGTATTGGGGCTGTCTGTTATTACTGGTGCATTTATAGCCACAACAGGAAGTACAGATTTATCCACCTGATAGCGCGAATGGTAAAGCAAATATTCGGCACCACTTTGTGCTAGCATATAATTAATACGTTGCTCCGGTAAATCGGGGTCTATTGGTAAGTAGCCTGCTCCGCCCTTTAATACTCCTAAAATACCTATGAGTATATCTACAGAGCGGTCTAGCTGTAGAGCTACTATACTACCCTGTGTAACTCCCGAAGATAAAAGATAGTTAGCCACTTGATTGGCTCGTTCATTCAACTCACTATATGTTAACGACTCCCCTTTAAAGACCACTGCCACGCGGTCAGGATATTGTGACACCTGCTTTTCAAACAAGGCCACAAGGCCTGCCTCTCCTGCATAGGAAAGTGATGTATTGTTAAAAGAAGATAACAGGCTCAGATCATACTCTGATACCATTGACATATCCATAATTGCTGACTCCGGATGCTTTAAAGCTACATCTGTTAGCTTTTCAAAAGCTAAAGCAAATGATTCCACAGAAGATCTTTTAAACAAATCTCCAGAATATTGAAAACTTAAAATAAGCTGCTCATTTTCTTCTTTAACTCTCAAGGTGAGATCGAATCGGGAAACTCCCAATTCATAAGTAAAAGGTTCTAATGTAAGCCCTGGTAAAGTAAGTTCAGGATGCTCAAAGTTAAAGTACTCAAACATCACATTGAATAACGGATGACGATTCGCACTATCACGATTAAGGTTTAATGCCTCTACAAGGTCCTCATAGGGATAATCCTGATGTTCAAACGCATCAAAAGTACGCTTATTTACCTCCCTTAAAAACTCTCGAAAAGACTTAGATCCATGAGGATGATTCCGCAATGCCAATGCATTAATAAATACTCCGGTTACACTTTCAAGATCTGAATGAGAACGACCGGAAACAGAAGTGCCCACTACCACATCTTCTGTATTGGCCAGTTTACCTAGTAGCAGGTTATAGATGCTTAACATCACCACAAATAATGTGGTGTTTTCCTGCCCAGCCAATGCTTTTAATGCAGATGTGTGGCCCTTACCCAGATTAAACCAGACTATGCCCCCCTCATTGGTGCTGCTTAATGGCCGTGAATAATCCATCGGAAGTGTTAGCTCTTCTACTTCATCTATGAATTCATTGACCCAAAAATCTTTCTGTGATGCTAAAACAGCCTGCTGATCTTCCTGCTGCTGCCAAACAACATAATCATGATATTGAAGAGGTAGTGATGGTAAAGAATGACCAGCATAAAGGGCCATAAACTCTTTCAATAAGATACCGTTCGTAACTCCGTCTGATATAATATGATGGTTATCTACAACCAAAACATGTTCATCAGATGCCACTTCAATGACCCCTGCACGTATCAAGGGGGCTTGTGATAAATCAAATGGACGTATAAAACTCAGTACTTCATTCTCGATATCGTTCTGAGGTTCTAAATATTCTATCTGAAAATCCGTGAAATCACTGATCCGCTGAACAACAACGCCATCTACAAAATCAAAAGATGTACGTAAACTATCATGACGACTAATCAGTGACTTAAAAGCATTATCCAATTTCTCTCTATCTAAAACACCCTTCAGAGTTACCGCCTGAGTCATGTTATAGGCCAGTGATTCTTTATTGTAAGAATGTAAAAAGTATAATCTTTTTTGGGAAGGGGATAAAGGATAATACTCTGAAGGGGAAGCTTTAGGTATTGATGAATGTGTCGTAGTAACTACAGGAACAATAGCCGCAGCAAGCCTGGCTATAGTTTGTAACTCTATAATCTGTGTTAGTGAAAGTTCTGCTCCTAGTTCCTTCCTGATTTTATTAGCCAAGAAAACAAGCTTGAGAGAATGTCCTCCAAGATCAAAAAATCCAGTGTTCACACTGATAGATTCAGGATCCAGCTTTAAAACATCACCCCAGATAGAGGCCAGCTTCAGCTCCGTATCGGTAGTGGGAGATACAAATGCCTCTCCTTTAGTATGCTCATATGCTGGTAACTCCCTGCGGTTTAATTTACCATTTACTGTTAAAGGTAGCTTGTGCATGTGAACATAATAAGAGGGAACCATGTAAGATGGTAGGTAAGACTCCAGATAATGACGCAGTACTTCTACTGATAACTCAAACTCTGATTCATAATATGCCACAAGATGCTCATCACCTGAATCATCATTTATCAGTACCACAGAACCATGAATAGATTCGTGCATACTTAGTCTGTGCTCTATCTCCTGTAACTCTACACGATAACCTCGTAGCTTTACCTGATCATCCATGCGACCATGGTAGGACAGGTTACCACATGGAAGCCATTTTACCAGATCTCCTGTTCGATATACGCGATCCTCCCCATCAACCCAGCCAGTGCTGAACTTCTCAGTTGTAAGAGACTCCTCTCCTGCATAACATCTGGCCAGCCCGTCTCCTGCAATGCAGAGCTCTCCTATTACACCGGGAGACACTAACTTGCCATATCGATCTGTAACGTAAACGCGCTCATTAGGTAGTGGTTTACCGATTGGGATAGTATCATATTTTTCAAGATTCGAAAGCTCAACTCGATAACCTGTAGAATCTATACAGGTCTCGGTTGGTCCATAAAAATTGTACAACTGTACTCCCTCCCCTAGTTGAGAATAAAACTTTAATACCAGATCCTTAGGAAGAGCTTCTCCTGCTAATATCCATGACTGAAGACATAGAGTAGAACCTTCCTCCAAACTATTAACCAGCATCCGTAAATGGGTGGGAGTGCCATCCGAAACATCTATTGAATGGGTATTATAAAATGAAAGCAATTGACCTCCATCACGGCGGCTATCCTCTTCTGTTATATAAAGACTATGACCATGTAGTAACGCGCCAAAGATCTGCTGACCCGATGCATCAAAAGAATAAGATGCAACCAAGACAACACGAAGACCCGAGGATACATCCAAATTATTATATACTCTACTTTCCAAACCTTTTACAAGGTTGATAACACTGCCCTGGCTCATCATAACACCCTTAGGACGCCCGCTAGAACCAGATGTGAAAATACAATATGCAAGGTCTGAACCTGTTACCTCGATCCCTGGATTGGTATTGGGGCTGTCTGTTATTACTGGTGAATCAATATCCTGCACAGGAAGATAGGCAGAAAATTGCTCAAGGTAATTAGCTTGAGATAGCAAAATTCCTGCTCGACTTTGATCAAGCATATAGCTAACTCGCTGTTCTGGTAAATCTGGATCTAATGGTAAGTATCCCGCTCCGGCTTTCAATACTCCAAAAATACCTATAAGCATATTCAAGGATCTATCCAATAACAATGCAACTACACTTCCGGGTACCACACCCACTGAAAGAAGATAATGAGCTACTCTATTAGCATATTCATTGAGTTCTTTGTAGGTAAGACTCTCACCTCCAAATGAAATCGCCACGCGATCCGGATGTTGAGACACCTGCTGTTCAAACATTGACACTAAACTTTCTGAAGAAGAATAATTTAATGTAGTTTTATTGTATAAAGCTAACAGATCATAATCTTCTGACGATAACAGTGATATATTCATCAACTGAGTGTCAAGTTGCTCCGTAATATGCTCTGCAATACGCTCAAACCATGTTGTAAATCGAATTATAGTTTCCTCTTTAAACTTATCACTGGCATATTGAAAACTGAGATCAAGATAATCTTTAACCTCATTTACCCTTAAGGTGATATCAAACTTTGCAGCACCGGCTCCAGTATCAACTGGTGTCAGTTTAAGTCCATCAATGGTTAGTTCCGGCTGGTCAAAGTTAAAATACTCAAACATCACATTGAAAAGAGGATTTTTATTCGAATCTCTCTGAAGGTTAAGAGCTTCAATCAGATCCTCATAGGGGTACTTTTGATGTTCAAACGCATCAAAAGTACGCTTATTTACTTCCTTTAAAAATTCTCGAAACGGCTTACCTCCATGTGGATAGTTGCGCAATGCCAATGCATTAATAAATACGCCTGTTACTCTTTCAAGATCGGCGTGAGAACGACCAGAAACAGAAGTACCTATAATCACATCTTCTGTATTAGCGAGCTTGGAAAGTAAAATGTTATATATACTCAACAGTACCACAAAAAGTGTCGTAGATTCTTCTCCGGCAAGATTTCGCAATTTATCTGTCTGTACAGCCCCTAGCGTGAACTTAACTGTACCCTTTGTGCCATCTCTTTCGGATACTGAGGAATAGTCTACTGGTAAGGACAATTCAGGAATGTTATCCGCAAATTCATTTAGCCAATACTCTTTGTGTGAAGACAAGGCGCGCTTTTGACTCTCTGATTGTTGCCAAACCGCATAATCTTTATACTGGAGGTGTAGTTCAGGGAGTTCCTCATCGTTATATAAAGACATGAAATCCTGTAATAAAATATTATGACTAAGACCATCCGAAATAATATGATGGTTATCTATTATCAAAACATTTTCAACACTAGACACCTCTATAACTCCAACACGGAATACTGATGCCTGTGATAAGTCAAACGGCTTAATAAAATGATGAATAGCATCAGCAATATTTTCTTGCTTGCCCAAATAATTCACCTTAAATGCTAACTTATCAGCTATATACTGCACAGGCTCATCATTTTCAAATCCAAACCTAGTTCTTAAGCTCTCATGTCGTTCGATGAGTCTCTCAAAAGTTTTCTCTAACCAATCTTTGGACAATTTTCCATTTAATGTAACAACCTGAGTCATATTATATGACAATGACTCTTTATCATAGGCATGTAAATAAAATAGTCGTTTTTGAGAAGAAGATAATGGATAAAAATCCCTGGTCTCAACTTTTGGAATCTTCTCATGAGACGCCTCAGCTGCTGAGTCTATGAACTCACCCAACTTGACAATAGTCTGTAATTCAACGATACGAGTAAGCTCCATATCTACAGAAAAACGTTTCATGATTTGATTCCCAAGAAATAATAATTTTAATGAGTGTCCCCCCAAATCCATGAATCCTGTCTCCACACTTACCGAGTTGATATCCATATCTAGTATTTCAGCCCATATTTCCACCAAAACCTTTTGTGTCTGAGTTTTAGGCGGAATAATTTGAACATCTGCTATCTTACGCGGATCAGGAAGACTTCTTTCATCAATCTTACCATTAGTTAGTAATGGTAAGGTTTCTAAAAATATGAGGTGATCAGGAATGAGATAAGCAGGCAAATGATCATGCAGGTATTGACGAACCTCTGAAGCAGTAATTTCATGTTGGCCTCTAACCATATAAGCACAAAGAAAGTGACCACCGGTATCTGCAGTAAAAGCTTTTACTACAGCATTGGAAATTACAGGATGTTCTTGAAGTTTAATTTCTATTTCGGCAGGTTCTATCCGAACTCCTCTGATCTTTACCTGGCGGTCTACCCGACCCAAAAATTCCAAGTCACCCTGTGGGTTAAATCGTCCTAAATCACCAGTTTTGTAAAGAAAATCCTGTTTATCGTTCGCATATGGATTAGCAATGAAGGAACCTTTATTCAATTCTTTGTCCAGGTATCCATGTGTACCATATTTTGTTCTTATAAAAATTTCTCCCACATGCCCTTCTCCAACAGGACGGAGATTTTTATCAAGTAGGAATATTTGTGTGCCAGATATAGGCTTTCCTATAGGTACCGATGGCAGCTTTGCATCTCCAGGTTGCACTAAGTAAAAAGTCCTGATCATCGTTGTCTCAGAGGGACCATAAAGATTAACCAACTGCACCTTATTACCCATCACTTGATACCATACTGATAAATCACGAGTGTTAAGCTTTTCACCTGACATTAAAATATATCTCAGGCTTTCAAATTTCACACTGCTAAGTCCTGTTGATAGAAATAGCTTAAAAAAACTTGGCACACAGTGAATTAGAGTAATCTTTTGTTTATCAATCCATTCTATGATCTCGTCACCAGATAAATTTGAAGAAGGAATGCAGATTGTTCCTCCAACGACCAAGGCTGAAAAGATATCTCTTAAGAAAGCATCGAATCCAGGATTGATAAACTGACTGACTTTAAAGGTGCTATCAATATTGAAAGTGTTAATTTCCCAATTAATAAAATGATTTAAACTCAAATTTTTACCAACAATAGCTTTCGGGGTTCCGCTTGAACCTGAAGTAAAATAGATATAAACTTTATCTTCCCCATCATATTCTGGCTGAATAAATTCTGCCATATCTTTAGGTAAGTCAGTCATAATTTCGGAAGCAACCACTATTTCAGTGCAAATATCTTTATCCTTAAGATCTGCCTTTCCCGCTGCGTCACTTATGATCAGATTACACTCACTGGCACCAACAAGTTGTATAATTCTTTCGATGGGATGATTGGTATCTAGAGGAATAAAAACCGATCGTGCCTTTAAGACCGCTAAAATCCAAATGATAAGAGAAGATTTATCCTCAATATATAGAGCAATGTGTTTACCATTACCAAGATTCTTATGCTGTAACCATAAAGAAATTTCATTAGTGACTCGGTTAAGTTCACCATAAGTATATTCTTTTTCATCGGAAGAAATGGCTAATTGATCCGCATTCTGTTGAAAGCTTTGCAAAAACGTCTCCTGTATGGTCTCTGACGAAATATCGATTGTTGAAAATTGGCTCATGTTGATTAAGGGAAATTATCGGTTTTCTTTGTTTTATTCACTAATGGGTTTTGCTAGTTGCATCAATGCATTGTTTGTCTGATGTCCTGCAAATGT
This sequence comes from Fulvivirga ligni, assembly GCF_021389935.1. Lineage (NCBI taxonomy): Bacteria > Pseudomonadati > Bacteroidota > Cytophagia > Cytophagales > Fulvivirgaceae > Fulvivirga > Fulvivirga ligni. The sequence goes on along the minus strand of NZ_CP089979.1, from coordinate 2,522,887 downwards.
TAACTCTTCAATGGTGACATTATCATTTCTAAGTACCTGATCGATGATATGCTGCAAATTGAGATTAAAATCAGTTATTGAATTTTCAGTGAAGTAATTACCAGAATACCGGTACTCAAGGTGTATTCCTTCTGCTGTTTCCTGCACTACAAAAGTCAAATCAAACTTGGATTCTCTACTTTCGAACAGTTTTTGAGTTAGAGTAAGTCCAGGGATACTTATCTCTCCAACTTCAACATTCTGAAACTCAAACATAATGTTAAAGAGAGGTTGTGTGCCTATATCTCTATCTCGCAGTTGCTCTACTAATTCATCATATGGGTATTCCTGATTTTCAAAAGCTTCAATAGCCGTATATTTCACCTCTTGAAGGAAGTTGCTAAACAGCTTGTCTGCCTCGGCATAATTTAGCAGAACGACAGTATTCACAAACATTCCGACCACGTTTTCAAGTTCTTCTGATCTACGTCCAGACATGGGAGTACCAATACAGATAGTTTCCTGATAAGAAACTTTTGATAGCAATACGTTGAACAAAGTTTGTAACAGAATATTCATAGTTACTTCTTGCCTCTCAGCATATTGTCTCATTTGTTGTGTCTTCTTAGAGCCAATAATAAAGTTATAGGTTCCGTCACCTGTATTCTGGCCTGATACCGGCAACTTTAACCGAGGTATTTCTGAGGATAATTTCTCAAGCCAGAATTCAGCCTGTTTTTCCCTTATTGCCGTAAAAGTGGTTGAGTATTGCCATTCGGCGTAGTCCTTATACTGAAGCTTTAGATCTGTCAAAGGCTGCACCTTATATAAGCTTCCAAAATCCTTAATAAGTGTATCAATAGAAAAAGCATCACTGATTATATGATGAAAATCTAGCATGAGCAAATTCTTGTCTTCCTGAAACTTTATTAGTTTTATCCTGAATAATGGTGAAAGAGTAAGATCAAACGGCCGAATGAATCTCTTTAGATAATCACCACATTCAGCTTCTATGCCAGGCTCAACATCTAGTTTAAAATTGATGATACTTTCAATTCTTTGTACCACTTCATTATTAACCACTTCAAAACTTGTTCTTAGTCCCTCATGCCTTTGAATCAGCCTTTTGAAAGCATTTTCTATTCTTTTCAAATCAATTGAGCCCCCCACTATGTAGGCCACAGGCATATTGTATGTGGTTATTGATGGATTAAACCGCTGTAAGAAGAATAATCGCCTTTGCATTGATGACGTTTTATAATAGGCTTTATAATCTGCCTTCTTAATAGTGTTTACTGGATTTGATTTGGCCTTTGTAATGACTTCTGCCAGATCTGCTAATACAGGATTTTCAAAGACATCCGATAACTTGAGCTTGACGCTCATTTTTTTTTGGATTCTGGATATAAGCTGCATTGCCTTTATGGAATGTCCTCCTATAGCCAAAAAATTATCATTCATGCTTATATCACTGCCGTTACTATTCAATATTTCTTTACATATGCTTACCAGCGTTTCTTCACTATAGTTAGCAGGAGGAACATATCCCTGAACACTTTTCGATCCTGCTTCAGGCAGTGCTGATAAATTAATTTTACCATTTGAAGTAATCGGGATATCCTGCACTTGCACAAAGACTGAAGGGATCATATAGTCTGGCAAATGCTTCTGAAGATATTTTCTTAGTAAATCGGTATCCAGTGTTTCATTACTAACAAAGTAAACCCTAATCTCTTTGTTACCATCTACATCCGTAAAAAAACCTACCACTGCCTGTTTTACTTGTGAATGATTCAATAAACACTGCTCAATTTCTCCAGGCTCAACCCTAAAACCTCTAATTTTGACCTGACGATCCATTCTACCAAGAAATTCTATATTACCATCAGGTAGCCAACGTGCCAGATCACCTGTTTTATATAGCCTGTGTTCTAGATGAAAAGGATCGGTCACAAATTTATGTTGGTTCAAATCATCTCTCTTTATGTACTCCCGGCCTACTGGTACACCTCCAATCCATAGTTCTCCGGGAACTCCTACAGGCTGTAACAAGCCGTTACCGTCCACAATATAGTTCCAGCAGTTTTGTATTGGGCGACCTATAGATGGAAGTTCAGGAATATTGGAAGTAGGATGAATCTCCAATGTAGATGATACATGGGTTTCCGATGGTCCGTAGTGATTATGCAGGAAAATATTCTTTTCTTTTAAATATGTTTTAAAGTTATTATTGATGACAACTTGTTCTCCCGCTGTTTGTATATGCTTAATACAAGAAGGTATTAACTCTTTGAGATGGGCATCACTAAAAAGTATTCTAAGAAGTGACATTGGAAAAAACACCGTACAAATTTTGTGGACATCAATAAATTTAAAAAGTAGATCCAAATTGTTCCTGATTTCCTCTGTGATGATGAAAATCTCCCCACCAGCACACAGTGTATAGAATATTTCAGAAACTGAGACATCAAAAGAAATAGTGCTGTATTGCAACACTCTGGTAAAATCTAAGGACGTGCGATCAATACAATGGCGTACAAGATTAGTGATGTTCCTATGCTCTAGCACCACTCCTTTAGGCTTACCAGTAGACCCAGACGTATAAAGTGCATAAATGGCATCATTAGGAGTATTAATATTTTGTGGTCCTCTTTGATAGGCGTCTGAATTGAAGTTGAAAGACCTCAAATCTAGAAGCTTTACATTTTCTCCGCATATGAGGTGTAATTTATCAGTGGAAGCACCTGTTAAGACCAATTTAACGCCACTATTTTCAAGCATATAGCTAATACGTTCCTCTGGTAGTTTTACATCTACTGGAACATAAGCCCCTCCAGCTTTCAAAATAGCAAAAATTGCTATTACCATTTCGGCAGATCGCTCTATACTAAGTCCGACCAATATATTCCTACCCACCCCTTGTTCTCTTAGTACATGAGCCAAAATATTAGATCGATTGTTTAGTTCTAGATAAGAATAGCTCTTCCCTTCAAAGTAAAGTGCCTTGCGATTTGGGTGGGTTTCAACTTGCTTTTCAAATAACTGATGAAGACAATCATCAGGCACAGCTAGATTGTTATTCTCATGAAAATTAGAAAAAAGTGCATTCCTCTCCTCTATAGATATTATTTCCATTTGCTTCACACGTCTATTAGGGTAAGAAATAGCTTGTGTAATCAATGTTTTGATGTGCCCCTCCAACCAGGACATCTGTTGGTTATCATAATTACTTTCGTCAAACTGAACTTCAAAATCCAGAGTATCTGAATATTTCACAATGAGTGATATATCATAGTTGGTTTTTTCAAAAACGTTAATATCATTTATCCGAAAAAGCTGCTCGTTTTCATTTAGACTCTGAACTGGATAGTTCTCAAATACAAGAATGTTATTAAATAAGGGTTTTTTCCCCACCCAATCTTGAATATCTGCTAGAGGAGTAAATTGATATTCAAATAGTTTCAGTTGCTGGTTATTTAAATAAGCTGCCAGGTCCCAAAATGAAATCTCCGGGTTGATCGATACACAAAACGGAAGTGTATTAATATATAGCCCTATGCGATTCTCAATATTCTTAATATTATCTGGCCGGTTTGCCAGCGTTATACCAAATGACACTTCAGATTGATTAGTATAGCGTGAAAGCACAATGCTCCAAACTGCTTGAATTACATTATTTACAGTAACCCCCCGTAGCCTAGCCTCATCAACTAATTGACTTGAAGTATTTTTATCTAATGAAAAATGAAAAGCTGATTGGCTAGTAGGAACAGAATAAAGCTTCTTTTTCTTAAATGCAAACTCTGAAGCCTCTTCAAATCTTGCCAAATTATGAGTCCAAAATTCTTTTGCTGCGGAGGTCTCTTGACTTTGCAAATAGTTAATAAAGTCCTTATAATCATCTAGTTCTTCCTTCTTAGGTTCTATATTTTGAATTAGCATCCGGTAATACCTAAATGCTTTTTCCAATAATAACATCATTGACCAGCCATCCATTAAAATGTGGTGGCTAGTCCAAACCAGATAATAACTGTCCGGCGCAAATTTTATTAGTGAAATTCTAATGAGGGGTGGTTTCGCTAAATCAAATCCTTTATTTCTATCCTTTATTAGAAATTCATTAAGTGCATCTTTTAACTCATCTCCGTCGTTATATGAAAACCCATAGGTATCTACAGGTATTTCTACTTCAGCATGAACTCGCTGTACTGGTTTGCTAATGGATTCATGAACGAATGAAGTTCGGAGTATACTGTGCAATGGAACAAGTTTAGAAAGACTTTGCTTAAAAGTTTCAACATCAAATTCACCAGTCATTTCACAACAAATCTGCTCAATGTACATACCTGTATACTGAGAAAGAATACTATGGAAAAGTATACCTTCCTGTATAGCTGACAGAGCGTAAACATCATCTATGCCTTTCACTATCCCCCCCCCCCCTTTTTTGCCTGAATTTTGGAGATGACTGATTAAATCCTTTTTCCTTATTCTAATCTGTTGTAATAAAGACTCATCAATTTGAGCTTCTTCAGTTTTTACCTCAAGCTTATCATTATCTTTAAGAAAGACTTCAATACCATGATCTTTTAAATAATTTAAAAATTCCATCCTCTACTTATTAAATTTCATAGATGTTATATTCCTTATCTCCTTCACCATTTCCTCTTAAAACCTCCTCAAGATCTGTCTGATCAAGTTGTGCCAAAGGAAAGTCTGACGGGGTATAATTTCTTTTTTGCTTATTAGCGCAATAGTCAATAATTTCTTTCAGGTTAGTTAAGAATGTTTCACCAAGTAATCTGATGGTTTCTTTTTCCCATCTGTTCTTGCTATATGACCATTGTAGATTTAGATTTCCTGAGGCAATAAAAGTCAAAACCTCAAAATCTGAAGTGCGCTTATTATCCTGATGACTGTTCGCAATATCCGGTAACTCCTCCATGTATACCGGATAATCAAGATTATCCAGATTATCGAGCTGCCCTAAATGATTGAATAGTAAAGGGTGTTCACCCTCATACTGATGATCATTGTCAAATAGTTTGTCACGCAACACTCCATATCCAATTCCTTTATTTGGTACGCTCCTCAGCTGCTCCTTTATGCTTATGATCTCATCTTCAAAATCGCTTTTTTCTTTAAGTTTTAATAACTGAGGATAAAGTGAAGTGAACCAGCCGGTTGTTGAGGATACATCAAGCTCTACATCTTCCCGCCCATGTCTTTCCAACCAGATTACAATATCATCCGAACCTATCCACCGACCAATGGTTCTGGTAAGTGCAAGAATTAGAAGATCAGGAACTTGTGTATTATAGGCCACCTGACTTTGACCAATAAGTCGTGCCGTATAATTAGCATCAAGCTTTAAAGACATTTTTATTGCGTCCTTTTCAAAATTAGAACCTTCGGAATAATCTGCTTTTAATTCAAACTGATGATTGAGTACATGTTGCCAATAAACCAACTCACTTGATAATTTATCTGATTTACCCCAACTTTCCATGGCCGTAGACCATTCTCTAAACGAGTTTGTTTTATTCTTCAGGGTTTTACTTACATCTATATTATCAAACAATAACTTGAAAAAAGAATCTAATATTATATGCCATGATACCGCATCCACAACCATATGATGTATCACTATATAGAGATAATTCAATTCAGAAGGAGGGGTTTTTAGTAATAAAGCTCGAATCACACGGCCTTCCTCAAGAGACATTTGATTATTGATATCATTGAACAAAGGAATTAACCTTTCAGTATCAGAATGATCTATCTGCGCTACCTCTACAATCGGTTCTTGCAGTTCTGCTCCATACTCTTGGCTCCAACCATGCTTATTTTTCACAAATTTAAGGCGAAGAGAATCATGTACAAGTGTAAGCTTCTTAAATGCTACTTCTATTACCTTTGGGTCAACATCAGATGATATTCTTAGTAATACAGACTGGTTCCAGAAGTCAGGCAGATGAAAATCATTCGCAAGGAACCACTTATGCATAGGCGCTAGTGGTACAGGACCTGAAAGAATTCCTTGCTCTCCTTTTTCACTGACTCCATTTGAGGCAGCAAAAGCCGCCAACCTTTCTATAGTTTGATGCCTGAATAAATCTTGAGTTTTAATATTAATCCCTGCCTCCCTTGCTCGATTGACCACCTGAATACTGACAATAGAATCACCTCCAATACGAAAAAAATTATCCGTAATACTTATATCCTTTATGTTCAGTAAAAGTCCGACTATATCAGTCAGTTGTTGTTCAATATCAGTAGTAGGTAAAACCCTTTCCTGTTTGCCTCTCAACTCATTAATTCCTGGCTCGGGCAGATTTTTCTTATCTACCTTCCCATTCTTTGTTAAAGGCAGTGACTCGATGGGTATAATATAATGAGGGAGCATATACTCTGGAAGTAATGCTTGAAGAAAGTGTCTTATTTGAATTTCTTCCATATCCTCGTGTCCTACATAATATGCACATAGTCGTTTATTGCCATCTGCACCTATAATTGTGGTTACCACCGCCTCAGTTATATTTTTATGCTTCGTAAAGGCCACTTCAATCTCACCAACTTCTATTCTGAACCCTCTAACCTTAACTTGGTGATCCGAACGCCCCATATATTCGAGGTCTCCGATGTCTAACCAACGTACAATATCACCAGTACGATAAAGCCTTCCGATATTTTCTGGACCATCCACAAATTTTTCCTGATTAAGCTCGGGCCTATTTAAATAACCTCGCGCAACAGGCACTCCCCCTATACATAGCTCTCCATGAACACCAGTAGGTACTAAATTCAACTGGTTATCTAAAACCAAAAGGGTGCAATTGGATATCGGCTTACCGATGGGTATTATATTTGGCACATCTTGCTCAGGACAGTCGAAATATGAAACATCTACCGTTGCTTCCGTAGGGCCGTATAAATTAACAAGTTTGCATCCATTCATCCCCATTAGCTGGTTAAAACGCCTAACGGTGCCTGAAGATAAAGCCTCCCCACTGCAGAACACTTGTCTCAATTCAGAGAATCCAATTCCCTCATTTTTGCTTTCCGTATCCAAATAATCCAAAAATACATTGAGCATAGATGGCACAAAATGTACTACATTAACTTGTTGCTGTTTGAATGTACTGGCAATTACTTCTGGAAAACGTTCCCCCATTGGTTCAAGAAGTACAAGTGTAGCTCCAGGAATGATCCACCAGAAAAGCTCCCACACAGATACGTCAAAGGTGGCTGGGGTTTTCTGCAACACCCTGTCTGCATCACTTATAGGATATGCATTCTGCATCCAAATAAGCCTATTTATCACGGATTTGTGTTCCACCATAACTCCTTTTGGATTCCCTGTGGAACCAGAGGTATAGATTACATAAGCGAGGCTGTCAAGATCTGGGTGTGGAAAGTCAAAGGTTAAAGGTTCATGACTTGCTACGTTCCATAAATTCAGATTTACAACCTCAACAAATTTCACCTCAGAAAATCTATTTTCGTATCTACTTTCTGTGAGAACAAGTATTGGGTTTGTGTCATTCAGTATAAAATTCAACCTTTCTTCAGGAAGGTTTGGATCAACAGGCACATATGCTGCACCAGCTTTCCAAATTGCCAGCATTGCTCCTACCATATCTATACTTCTATCAAGAGCTAAAACCACTAGTTTATCCTTGGCGGCGCCCTTGCTCATTAAAAATCTACCAAGTTTTAAAACGTAATCATTTAACGAACGATAGGTTAGGCTTTCATGATTTGTAATTAGGGCTGTCGACTCAGGTTTGATTGCGGAGTGATGTTCTAAATATTCCTGTATCAACATAGTAGGAGTATCTACATATAGTCCTGTAGACATTTCCATAATATTTTTTCTCTCTTCCTCTGGTATATATTCTATTTCTCTTAGTAACTGACTACTATCTTCACAAAACTCAGCTAGAATTTTTTGAAAGTATACAGAATACCGCCTAATTGTAGATTCTTTAAAGAGACTGTCTGCATACTCAAAGGTTAACTTCAATGTCTCACCATTATCAAAACAGTTGAGACTCAGATCAAACTTTGAAGTATTGCAAGGCAGTGGATAAGAATGACGTTCAATACCGTTGATGGTATGAGCCTTTACATCCACCGGTTGATATACAAAAGTAACATCGAATACTGGATTTCGAGACAAATTTTTTGGCAGATCTAGCTTAGTAACCATATCTTCAAAAGGATACTGCTGATGCTCAAAAGCTTTTATTGAATTACTATTGACCTGCTCCACAAAATCTCCAACAGTCAGGTTATTATTTACAGTGTTGATTAGGGGTAGAGCATTCACAAAAACACCCATTGTTTCTCTTATATCAGGATGATCTCTGCCCGCCACTATAGTTCCAATTATTACTTCTTCCTGGCCTGCTACCTTTGATAAGAGAACGTTAAAAGCCGCCAGCATAAAATTGAATACCGTTACCCCCCCAGCCAGAGCAGCCCTCTTTATTTTCTTAACATCTGCTGAGTCAAGCTCAAAAGTTAACTGACTACCTGTATGACTTTGGTCAGGTTTTCTAGAAAAATCTACGGGTAGAGTAAGAGGTATAAAGTCTCTCAAATTGTCTACCCAGAAAGATTCCTGTTTTTTAATACGCTCTGTATTACTTTCTGATAATTGCCACTCTGCGTAGTCCTTATATTGAACTTCCAATTTTGGTAAAACATCTCCATTATATAATGCCGCCAGATCTTTTACAAGTGTTGTACTAGAAATAGCATCAGATATAATATGATGTCTTTCAATCACCAGAACATGCTGATCTGGGTCAACCATTATGAGGCAGGCTCGTAACAAAGGAGCTTTAGCCAGATTAAAAGGTCTTTGAAATTGCTCAATAATCTGCAGCACACTATCTGAATCGGCTTCAAAATATTCGATATCAAAAGAACAAGTTTCCAAAACTCGCTGCACCGGTACACCATCCGAAAAAAAGATTTCAGTACGTAATGCTTCATGTCTCTTTATTAATTGTTTAAAGGCGGATTTTAGTTTTTCTACATCAAGTCTACCTAATAAAGTTTCTGCATCTATTTCATTATAAGTGATACTTTTTTCATTTAGCTGATGTAAAAAGAAAAGGCGACGCTGTGCCGATGATAATTGATAATATGGTTTATCATCAGCTAAAGGTATTGGTTCAAACATCTGTTTCTGTGCAGAGGCCAAGTGAAACGCAATTTGCTTTATCGTTGTATTTTTAAAGAAATCCTGAAGAGACATTACCATTTCTGTAACACTGTGAACATGAGAAAGCATAGTAACCGCCTTAAGAGAGTCTCCACCAAGCTCCATGAAATCATCATTTACACCTATGGGACCAAAACCAAATAGCTCCTCCCATATAACTACCAACTTTTCCTCCATCTCTGACTCTGGTGCCTGATAAGTGACCGAAATAGCTGGCTTATCCTGACGTGTTGCTTGCTTTTTTACTTTATTTACCTCTTTACTCGTTTCAATGGACTTCCATTTTTCAATGAGAGACGGTAAATCCACAGGCGATATTGCTATTTGCGTTTCATTGTTATTAGCCATTAGCAAGCGCTTAAATACTTCCTTCCCCTCCTTTGGAGTTATGAATGTTTTTAAAGCATCATCACTTAGTGAAAGGTCTGCGAAGTCATCTTTCCACCCTTCCCAGTTACAGAAATTGAGTGATATCCATTTGACATTACTTCGTCTATTTTCACGTTCTATCCAGCTATCCATGTATTGATTAGCCGCAGCATACCCTACCATGCCTAAGCCGCCTACAAGCGATGAAAGTGATGAAACAGCTGCGATAAACTCAACTTCATGATGTTCAACAATATCTTTTAAAACAGTTAAAATTTTATCCTTTGCAGGAAAATGACCTCGTACCTGTTCTTGAGTAATGCTAGAAGCCAGGTTGAAAAGATCTCTATCTAATACTCCTGCTGCATGAAATATCCCCTGCACTTTCCCATATTCAGCAGATACCTGATCGATAACTTTTGACATCTGTTCCACCGAAGATGAATCTGTTTGAATAAATTCAACCCTTCCACCGGCCTTTTCCATTTCTGCAAAACGAGAATTTTTTTTACTTATCTCATCATCAGTTCCATTTTCCTTAATCCATTGGTGTTTTTTTGGCAGAGCCGACCGACCTATTAAAATTACATTGGCATTAAAGGCGGAGAGAAGATACATTCCAAGAGTATGTCCGATTTCTCCCAATCCTCCTATTATTATATAAGTTCCATCGGGTTTCACAATGGACTGGAGTTCATTATGGTACTTCAAGTCATACGGCTCTATATTGCGAACCCACCTTTTACCTCCCCGAAAACTTATAATCGAATCAGCATTATCAGAAATTATCTCTTGATAAATAGTATGATAAATCTGCTGATGGTTTTTCAAAAGTGAGGTGCCGTCTATTTCGATTATCTTGCCATTCAAACCTGCGTTCTCCTGTGGTATAACCTGTATTGCGGAAATTAATGTTGATTTGTCGGGGTCTATCTCTTCATCCCCAAAAACGGTAAATATATCTTTGGATATAGCTACATATTTTAATTTCTCATTTTTGCGAGCCATACCTGAAGAAGAAAATGACTGCCATACATTTAAAAGTCGAAATAAATCATCATTAGAACGATTCGTTTTTCCTTTCAGTGATGTTACATCGACGATGATATCTGGATTGAAATTTAGTCTACGAAGCTCAGTAAATAATTGATCAAGCTGTCCACGACTGTAGTCTTGCTCATAACTTCCAGGGCCAATTTCAGCGAAAGTTTTGCCATATGAAACTGAAATAATTCTATTTGCATTTGCGGCCATAAGACCGGTGAGTTCTACGGTCTTTTCCCAGCCCAACATCAAGACATTACCCGTGTTTACCTGGGTATTGTAGCTTATCGATAATTGCTTCCAGGAAGGTGTATAAAACCAAGTAGAAATGTCTTTATTTCTTTCAAGGCAATCCTCATAAGGTATTATCTTTTTGAAGTCGTTATCTACATGAAGGTTAAAGGCTTTCTCCTCGAATGGATATACTGGTAATGAAAGCTTAGCCTTTTTATTACCATAATGGTACCCTTTCCATTCTACTACCCCACCAGTCTCCCAAAATGTGCCTAGTGCTTTTATCAGATGGGCATGATCTGAATCCTTGATATTTTCAGATCTAACAAGATTTATCAATGTTGGTAGTGCTGTCTTATCAGCCATGCGACGCACCAGATTACACAAACTATTACCTGCACCAACTTCCAAGAACAAAGCATTTGGGTGCTCATTTAACAAATTGGCAATACTCTTTTTAAAAACCATTGTTTGTGACAAATGCTTAACCCAGTAATCTGGAAAGGTTATATTTTCATCACTCCAGCTACCTGTTAAATTAGACATGAGTGGCACCTCGGGTATGTTTAAACTATACCGTGCCACTACTTGCCGAAATTCATCTGAAATAGGTAACATCTCTGAAGTATGAAGGGCATATGAACCATTCATATCAATAGCAGCAATGGATTGCTCACTAAGATGAACTTTTAATTCTTGAAGTACTTCCTTCTTACCGGCAAGAACGACCGACCTACCATTATCTATTGCAACATTGACTCCATCTATAAGATAAGGTTGAACTTTCTCGACTGAAAGGCCTACTCCTACCATACCACCTGTATCCAGGCTATTAATAAGTCTTCCCCTTTCTACAAGAATCTCGAGGGCAGTATCAACATCAAAGACGCCCGCCACACAAGCGCCCACATATTCCCCCAGACTATATCCTATTATATAATCCGGTGAGATACCCCATGATTTAAGTAATAGAGACAATGAGTATTCAAAGGAAAAAATTAAAAGCTGAGGCACCTGAAAATCATCAGGTACTCTTGAAGGCTTCTCAGGATAAAGTATTTCCTTAAAATTCTTGCCTGTTTTTTTCTTCAATATTGAGAAACAATGATCTAGCGCTTCTCTAAAAACTTTTTCTTTACCATAAACTTCACGCCCCAGATGAGAGTATAAAGCGCCCATACCTGGAAACATGAAAACTATTGGGGGTGTTTCTTTTGATAAAGTAGCATGACTACTTTCCGATAATTGTAGACTAACATCTCCCAAGTTAGATGCATAAAAGGCTTTTCTGAAAGAAAAATGTTCTCGCCCAACCTGCAAGGTATAAGCCAACTTGTCGAGATTTACTTCCTTATTATTTTCAAGATATAGCGAAAAATTATTTATTGTTCGGTTAAGTGCTTCTTCGGTTTTTGCCGAAAAACAAACTAATGACCCCCTTTCATCTGCTACATTCGAAGGTTGCTCAGGGGCTTCTTCTAAAATAACATGCACATTTGTACCGCCAATTCCAAAAGAGCTTACTCCTGCTCTTAAAGGATAATTAGTATTTTCCCATCTAACTAAATCTCTATTTACATAAAAATGAGCATCGCCCTCCATTAACTTTGAACTTGCCTTTGTGAAATTAATAGATGGTGGCAGTGAGGTATTTTTCAGCATGAGACAGGCTTTTATAAATCCAGCTATACCAGCCGCCACGTTCAAATGTCCAATATTTGCTTTCACACTTCCAATTGGGCACTTGTAATCTGTTGGCACCTCGCTAAAAGCTTCATTCAATGCTGTAATTTCAATTTTGTCTCCAAGGTTTGTAGCACTACCATGACCTTCTATATAGCTAATGCTTTCGGGATTTACTTCAGCCATCATACACGCCTCACGAATCACCTCAGCCTGCCCTCTTACACTTGGTGCCGTATATCCTACTTTCCTATTGCCATCATTGTTTACCGCACTCCCTTTAATAATGGCATATATATTATCTCTATCTTTAAGAGCATCATCTAGACGCTTTAATATAACTATACCCACTCCATCACTCCACACGGTGCCTGTTGCTTCTGAGTCGAAAGAACGCGTATGACCATCTTTTGACATAATCATTCCGGGTTCATAGGTATAGCCAGACTTGTAGGGTAGTGACAGTGCCACGCCACCTGCAACAGATAAGTCACATTTGCCAGTTAGCAGATTTTGACATGCCATATCAACAGCTACCAAAGAAGTAGAACACGCCGTATATATAGTACTACTTGGTCCGTGCAAATTAAGTAGATAAGACAACCTAGTACTTGCAAAATCCTTATCATTGAGAATAAGAGAAGAAAATTGCTCAGAGTATTCTGTGCCACTATTTCTAAAACAATGTCCTTGCCACGGCACATTAGGAAGTGCACCTACAAAAACCCCAACTCGGTTAAGATTATTTTCAAAACCATATCCTGAATCCTCTAATGCATGATAGGTACATTGGGCCAGAAGCCTCACTTGGGGATCAAGCATATTGGCTTCATTTGGATTGAAGCCAAAAAACGATGCATCAAACAGGTTTGCGTCTTCAATTAACCCCTTAGCTCTTACATATGCAGGATTCAAAATATCACGATCTAAATTACCATACTCCAGAAGTTCATCCTCGCTAAATCGAGATACAGATTCTACCCCATTTTGTAGATTATTCCAAAATTGGTTAATATCAGAAGCTCCAGGAAACCTACAGGCCATTCCAATTACCGCAACTTCAAATCCTGTATAATTATTAGATTTCATTCAATTTAATTTTTTATTATCTCCATGATAATATCTTATCACTGACGGATAAGTCTTTTAATACGCTCCTTTGCTGAAGAAAAGTCAATTGTATCATCGTCTTTGTCCAATGGATTGCTAAGTAATTCGTTGTGAATATAGCTTGCAAGATCCTTAGCATTCGTGTATTTAAACATCGCTACCTCATCCAACTCTTTATCAATATAAGCTTCAATAATACCATTGAGTTGCATGATCTGAAGAGACGTGGCTCCGAGATCAAAAAAATTAGTTGACCTAACTATTTCACTCACCTCCAAAATATCCTTGGCGGATTGAATTATCATTTTTTCTAGCTCCTCTTTTGAAAAATTTTTAGCCTTTGACCTCATCAAATTAGTCTTTGTTTTAAAATTTGAAAGAAAGTCATTATAAATCCCAGAAGAGTAGTTATCTCTTAGTATGTAGCGTTGCACTTTTCCACTAGTAGTTTTCGGAATTTTTACAACTTGAATAATGTCCTTTACACGTAAGCCTACTCGCTGTCTCACGTGTCTTTTTACAGCTTGTGCCAATGGCACAAATTCCTGTATAGAACCTTGGTAAGCTATAAAGACTATTATATCATCTTGAAGTGTTGTATTATTATATATATTACATGATGCGGCTTGCTGAAACTCAATAATAGAAAGTTCTTCTATTACTCTGTCAAGGTCATTAGGAAAATAATTTTGTCCATTAATTAGTATCATCTCCTTTTGCCTTCCAGTTATTACAAGATTTCCGTTACTTAATAGTCCAAGGTCTCCAGTGTCAAACCAACCATCTTTAGAAAGGGCTTTTTTTGTGGCTTCAGGGTCATTATAGTAACCAGAAGTTACAGCGGGGCTTCTTAAATGAACATATCCAAGAGTTCCTTCCGGCAAGCTGTTACCATCTGCATCCTTTATATTTATTTCCGTACCATTATGAGGTCCTAAATCGGCAAAAGAGGCAGCATTTCGAATGTCATCTTTAATATATTCAGCCTTATCACCAACATTTAACTTATGTCGGTTTAGTTGGTGCTCTTTTAATTTATCTTTCTCATCAGGAAAACATAGTGATACACCAAGTACGGCTTCTGCCAATCCATACCCCGGACAAATAACATCGGGACCAAATCCATAAGGACCTAACATATTTGTAAAATCTCTACATACTTTTATAGAAACCGGTTCGGCGCTGCTAATCATTATTCTTAGTTTATCAAATGATTGAGGTTGAATTGCCGCTATGTCAATATTCTCCAAGGCATGGTTATATCCAAAGTTAGGAGAACCAGACACCGTTATCTGCTCTTTAGCAAGGCTTGAAAGCCACAGGTTAGGATAAGTAAGAAAAACTACGGGTGGTAGAAGCCACTGATCAGCATTAAGAAGCAGGGGCAACAAATGAAAAAAAACCAGCCCCATATCATGAGTCAAGGGCATCCAGCCTAAAAATCTATCATCGTCTTTAACACCCAGGTGTTTAATTGAATTATTAATATTGTACATTATATTTTTTTGACAATTCATTACCCCTTTGGGATAACCTGTTGATCCTGATGAAAATTGTATAAAGACAAGGTCATCCATAGAAGCAGCAAGTGGCTCTGCCTGAATATTAGAAGTAAGATTTGAATACAATAAGCAACGCTGACGTATTTGCGCTATCACCACATCTTCTTCTATTTCGTCAAATTTCCCAACTTTATCGGCTAGTCCGGGAAGATCTGTTATCAAGTATGGGTCTTTTAATTTCTTCCACACCCCTAATAACTTGTTTACTCCCTCCTGAGATACTCCAAAAGTAACTGGAACAGGAATAATCTTACCAAAGATGCAGGCCCAAAATGTGATAAGGAAATCTTGATTTGATTGAAATTGAAATACTAGTTCACAGCCAGCACCAACTCCCTTCTCCCTCAAACTATATAACATACAAGTAGCCTTAAGGTATAATTTCTTATAAGACAAGTAATCCGATTTACCGCCTACATCCAGAAATGTGATACCTCTCTTAGCCCCACTTTTGATATTTTCTCGAAATATATCCTGTAATGTCACTTCCTCCATAATCTCAATGATTCATTTATTTAATTTAAAATCAAACTACCTCTACTTCCTGATCTTGCTTTATTCTTTCCATAATATTAGTTGCCAATTGGCTCACTGAAGGACCCGCCAAGAATTCCATAGGAGACATATCTACAGCAAGTTCGTCACTGATTCTTCTGATTAGTTCAACAGAAAGAATAGAATCAATCCCTAAAAAATTAATACCCTTGTCCGGAGCAATCTGGCTTTCAGACATTTTAAGTATTTTAGCTAATTCTATAGTCAATAGATTCATTATATAGAGGTGCCTCTCTAAGCCACTAAGTCGTTTAATATTTTGCAAATGGGCGGCTTGTTTTTCTGAAAGGCTTTCATCCGAAGAGGCATTGGCTGCAATCATGTTTTTAAAAAGTGATACTCCACTAGCACCAATATTCTTGGATAGAACTTTCCAGTTGATGTCAAAAAAACCTATTTGAACAGGCTTCTCTTCTAATATACGATTTAGCCCAGCCAGAACCTGGCTATTTGTAAAACTTTTGATACCCACACTATCTAAGACAGTTTCAAGGTTTTTGTTTCTAGCCACTACCCCTGCTTCTGCCAAAACTCCAAGATTAATAGTTGTTGCAGGCAAACCAAGACCATGTCTATACCAAGCAAAAGCATCAAGAAATGCATTGGCCGCCACATAATTTGCCTGACCTACATTTCCTATTAGGGAGGAAATAGATGAGAACATTATAAAATAATCCAAGTCATCGTTTTTTGTGGCATGGTGAAGATTTACAGCGCCATCTACTTTAGGCTTAAGCACGGTATTGAATCTTTGCTCATTCATGTCTACCAAGTAACCATCATCGAGTACCATCGCTCCATGAAATACCCCTATCAACTTTGGCAATTCAGAATTTAATTTCTTAAACATTTCATTTACTTGATTCGAATCAGCTATATCAGTGGTATAAACTTTTACCTTCACTCCGGTTCTAATCATATTTTCCACTGCAATTTCAGCCTGCTTAGTTTTAAGGCCGCTTCTACTAACTAGTGCAAGATTCTGGGCACCATTAGCAGCAAGCCACCGGGCAATTTCCAGCCCAAGACCATTGGTTCCACCAGTAATTAAATATGTCATATCGGGTTTAACCCCCCATTTACGTTTTGTATTTACTTCTACAAACTGCTCATTAAAATTTATGACAACCTTACCGATATGCTTACTAGCCTCCACCAGACCGAAGGCATCTGCCAATTCACTTGCCTGATATTTTATTATCGGTAAGGCCTCTAGTTGTCCAGCATGAATATAATTACAAACATCAATCAGTAAGTCCTGAATTTTATCTTGTCTTTCCCTCAACATCCTATCTACATCAATGGAAATATAAGAAAGGTTTTTATGAAAAAATCTCATTGGCATGGAGGCATTATCGATAATGTCTTTCTTTCCTATTTCAAGATATGTACCATAAGGAGCCAGAAGCCCCATGCTTTGGTGCATCATTTCGCCAGGCAAAGAGCTAAGTACCACATCTACCCCATAACTGTCAGTATGCTCCATTATTTCGTGGAAAAAATCCAGATTACGGGAGCTATACACCTTAGAGATACCAATAGATTTCAGATACTCTCTCTTCTCCACAGTTCCTGCCGTTGCAAATATTTCTGCTCCAACGGATTTTGCATAGTTTACGGCTGCAATTCCTACGCCCCCAGTAGCATTATGTATAAGGACCTTATCCCCAGCAGAAATCATAGCTTTGTCTCTAAGAGCATATATAGCAGTAACATAACTGGTAACTATGGCTGAACCATGGTCATAAAATCCTTCAGGGCACTTTACTGCTAACTTCGCCGAGGTAATACTGCTAGACTGGTAAGTGCCTCTGGCAAAAGCAATTACTCGGTCTCCCACACTAAAGTTTTTAACATCCTTACCTACTGATAAGATAGTACCAGCACAATCTAATCCGATTTTATCTTCGCAATATGTACCTTCCAATGCCTCTGCCGTAATCTTTCCGCATACCTTAAGATAATCCTTATAATTAATCGAAGTATTATCAATCAGTATCTCAATTTCATCGGAACCTGGGACGAGCTTTTCCATATAATCAAATCGAAGTGAATCTAAGTCACCCAGACGAGAAGAATTAAGTTTAAGGGGTCCATCCTTAAATGAAACCAACTCTGTAAGTTTCTCCTCCTTGTTACTGATAGACTTTTTCGCTGCTTTGGTATAAATTATATCATTTCTAACTGCCAACTCCTCAAAGCCATTACCATCCCACATCAGTCTAGCAGCAACCTTTTGCCAAGTGACTATATCAATCTTATCACCTACTTTTCCTGGCAAATCAACTAAATTGACCTGACAATTTCTCATTTCATTTCCTATGAGTCGCGCGAGCCCATGTATAGCGCCTCCCACTACTGAAGAAACAACATCATTATCAAATACAAGCTGACTTCCTTGAGTTACAAAACTTACCTTCAACCTGCCTTTATGATTATCTCGCACGTACCTTAGTAGATTCACATGAGGCATAATTTTATCGAGGCACTCTTCACTTTGGATTTTGTCTGAAGACACGTCGTCTATACTAAGTAAAGATAATATTTGCAATGTATTAACGTCAGGAAGCACTCTGGCGAGTCCCTGGGGATCAGAAGTATTAAATTCAAAATGATCATCACCTAACTCTCTGAAGGCGGTACCTCCCTGAAATACAATGACTCTACCTTGTAGCTCCTTTAAAAGTGGTTCACAGAGTCCATAATCATAGGTAAAAACGCAAATCACATTATCTTGATCCGGTTGTAAATCCTTAGCTTCTTCTTCGGCCCAGAATACTTCAAATAAGCTATCCTTGAGAAAGTCAGTTGATTGAGCCACATTGCTCACAAGCTCCTGACATTTAAAATCTTCTATTTCAATGAGTACTTCACCATTTTCATTACATACTAGCAGATCGGCTACAGCAGAATTTACGGTGGTATATTTAAGATATGAATAACAGTAAAATTCATTACCCGGATTCATATAACATTTAATTCTGCCGATAGAAACCGGCACAAATTCAGAGCTATCAAACAAAATCATGGATTGAAAACAGGCATCAAGTAAAGTAGGATGAAAAAAGTTATCATCCGTCTCCTCTAATCCAGAATAAGCTTTTATTTTGGCTATAAGTTCACCATCCCCAACTTCTATTTCTTTGATAGTTCTAAACCAAGGACCATATTCCAGCTTTGAATTGCTAAGTTTTTCGTAAACCTCTTCTTCATTGATTTGGCGGTTCATCCTGCTCCTGATACTTGCAATATTTAGATTTTTGGGACTATTTTCGTATTTCCCGATTGTGAATTTTCCTGAGGAACGAGTAAACCATGAACTATTTTCACCTTCATCTCTGCTCTGAACAATATATTGCCTATTTTCTCTATTAAAAGATGTGTAGAGCTTCTGCACTTTATTGTTATCCACAGTTAAGACCTGATGAAATTTAATATTTTCTAAACTGAAAGGAGTCTTGGTGCTAACTTCCTGTTGGTAAAGGGCAATAGCAGCAGCAACATATCCGGCACCTGGAAACACCACCTTTCCATGCACTATGTGATCATTTAAAAATGGAAAGAAATACTTATTTAATTCAGTTTCATAGGTGGGTTGTGGTGAGTGAACTTGAGTATTGAGGTAAACACTACCATCTCGACCAAGTCGATCTTCTCTGGAAAATCTTGATTCCATCCAAAAATGTTCTCGTTGCCAAGGATAACTCGGTAAGTTTAGATGAGGCATTTTACCTATCCATCTGTCCCAATTGATACTACACCCTATGGCTTGAAGGGCTGCTAAGTTTTCAAAGAAATTAAGTTGCTCAGGCTCATTCCGTTTGAGAGTTTGCAAGAAATGATACTTTGGGTTATTCTGAACACATTCTATCATTGAGTTTCTTAAAACCGGATGAGGCCCTATTTCAATAAAAACATTGTAGTTATCCCGTGCTAGAGAATTGATAGCGGTATTGAATCGCACTGTGTCACGGACGTTTTTCCACCAATATCTATTATTAATTTCCTCACCTTTAACGATATCTCCCGTTACTGTCGAATAGAGGTCAATATTTGTAGACCCTCCCTTAACATTTGCAAGCTCCTCTAATAACTCATCCTCAATCTTGTTCATTACAGGACTATGATAAGGTACGGAAACTTCTAACATTCTATTAAAGTAACCTTGCTCTTCATATTTTTTAGCCAACATTTCCAGCTGGTTAGTATCTCCAGCTAATGTTACTGAACCAGGACTGTTTACCGCAGCAATAGATACATTTTCATATTTCTTAAGATCTTTCAGCACCTCTTCTTCAGGCAAACCTACAGCTAACATACTCCCCATTCCAGAAGTTTTATGCTGCAAACGGCTTCTATGATAGCTAATATTTAATGCCATTCGAAGAGAAAGCGCTCCAGAAACATACTGAGAGGCTACTTCACCCACACTGTGTCCTACCACTGCGTCAGGGGATATTCCATAGTATTCTAGAAGTTTAGTGAGCCCAACCTGAACCAGAAAGTTTGCAGGTTGTGCTATATGTGTTTCTTTAATACGAGAGCTTTCCTCTGGCTTTTTCATCTCTTCTAGTACAGACCACCCTGATATTGTCTGGAACTCTTTATCACAATCCAGCAAGGCATCATAGAAAACTGGCTCGCTATCTAAAAGCTCTCTGCCCATTTTCCACCACTGCGGGCCCATTCCTGTATATACAAACACAACTTTAGCCTCTTCATTAATTTCACTAAATCTTGCTACTCCTTTTAACTGCACATCCTCCTCCCAGGCCTCTAATTTATTAATCAGATCTGCTTTTGATGTGGCAGCTATGGAAAGTCGCTCTGTATGAAGCGTTCTTCGATAAATTGCATTGCTCAAAATTTGGGCAAACTTATCTGTTGTTACTTCAAGATATTCCCTAAATTTTAGAACCATTTCCTTTAGTGCTAATTCACTAGCTGCACTAATAGGAAAAATAAACATATCCTTTTTCTGAATTTCCGAGATGCTCAAGTCCTTCTCATCCTTTGTATATTGCATTAACACTGCATGAGCGTTAGTACCTCCATAACCAAACGAATTAACTGAGGCAAAAGAATCTCTGGTATCGGGAAGGCTCTCTCTGGTCACTGGGACCTTCAGTAAACTCTTTTCATAATTTAAAGCAGGATTCGGTTTATTAAAGTGAAGATTTGCCGGCACCTCATTATGGTACAGGCAAAGAGCGGCCTTGATTAAGCCCGCAACTCCAGCTCCAGCTTCCAAATGTCCCATGTTGGTCTTCACAGAACCTATCAAACATTTATCATCTCCTTTTCTATTTAAAGAAAGAGCATCGTTTAATGCCTTAAACTCTATTGGATCACCTACTGGGGTTCCAGTGCCATGTGCTTCTACATAACGAACTTTAGCAGGATTAACATTGCTATTGGAATATACCTCATGAATCAAGGCCTTCTGCGACTCACCATTTGGTACCGTTATACCATTGGTTTGGCCATCTTGATTTGCCCCAGTCCCTTTAATGAGTGCATAAACCCTATCGTTATCTTCCAATGCTTTATCTAACGGTTTTAAAAGAACTATGCCTGCTCCTTCACCTCTTACATATCCTCCAGCATCACTATCAAAAGCCTTACAACGACTATGTTTTGAAAGAAATTTCCCTTTACTCATGAGAATCGAATTCTCTGCCCTCAACATTAGATTAACTCCACCCACTAACGCCATTTCAGACTCTCCATTCCATATGCTTTGGCATGCATAGTGTGTAGAAACAAGTGAGGAAGAACAGGCAGTATCAATTGAAATTGAAGGTCCTTTTAGATCAAAGGTATAAGACAATCTGTTCGAATACATGGTCAAAGTAACGCCAGTGGCGGTATGAGAATTAATCAGCTCCCGGTTAGGTTTGATCGTTTGTAGGCCATAATTATCGAAAGTAAATCCGCCAATAAATACACCTGTTCTAGACCCCCTAATTGCCTTTAAAGTATGCCCACTGTCTTCAATGGCCTCATAAGCAACCTCCAAGAGCAAGCGTGTTTG
Organism: Fulvivirga ligni; assembly: GCF_021389935.1. NCBI lineage: Bacteria > Pseudomonadati > Bacteroidota > Cytophagia > Cytophagales > Fulvivirgaceae > Fulvivirga > Fulvivirga ligni. The sequence goes on along the minus strand of NZ_CP089979.1, from coordinate 2,501,082 downwards.
AGGGTCAAGGGGCTCTGCCTCCCGTGGTGAAATTCCAAAGAACATTGGATCAAACTCCCCAATATTTTCAGTAAGAAACCCTCCCTGTTTTGCCCTTATCTTTCCGGATTTATTGTCATTTTCATCATAAAAACGCCTGTTATCCCAACGATCAGCTGGCACATCAATAATAGCATCCGTTTCATTAATCAGCATCTCCCAAAAACTCGCTGGAGAAGAACTTGAACCGGGGAACCGGCATCCGATACCTACAATAGCTATCGGTTTTTTTTCATTACTCATAACTCAATTAATTTTCAACCTTAATAGTTAAGACATAAAGCATTACTACTTATCATTTTGCAGCTATAGCTTTTATTGGATTTTCTTTGGACGCTGATATTATTTTGCTACTCACTGATATTATTACAACAAAGAGTGCCAGCATACCAGCTGCCAATAGGTAGAATAATTTCACCTCCACATGGTAAGCAAATACACTCATTAACTTGCCTGCTGCTAAGTAGACAGAAATTAGACCCAAAGAGCCTGCAATGGCAAACAGTATCATATACTCTTTCATCATCAATGTAAACAGACTCGGAATACTCGCGCCTAACACCTTACGAACCGCAATCATCTTTTTTTGGCTTTTTAAAGAATAAGAAACAAGACTATAAAGTCCTTGAACCGCCAAAAGAATGGCTAACATTGAAAAAAATATAAACATTTTAGTGGCACTTCTAAGAGCATCCAAGAAATTGCTATCAAACTCTGTGTTCAAATACCTGAATTCCAAAGGATCATTGGGAAAATAATCATTAAATAATGTATTGATCTCTTGCTGTACCCTTGCCTCCTGTTCAGTATTTACTCTAATTGTAACCAAGGGATTATGCCAGTCTTCATTCATAGTTAATATCATAGGTGGAATTCTCTTGAATAACGTATAATCGTTAAAGTCTTCAACTACCCCAATCACGCGCAACCGTCCATCATCAATAGTTTTACCAATAGCATCTTCCCAGCCAAATGCATCAACCGCCGTTTCATTTAGCATACATGCCGATCGTAAATCCATACCATGTTCCCTTGAGAAGTCCCTTCCAGCTACAAGTTGAATCTTATAAGTGTCTATAAAGTCATAATCAATTGCATGTGACCTAAGGGCAATTTGACTTCCTGGCTCACCTCCCTCCCAATTAAACGTTTCCTGACCACCTCCATTAAAAGGAGCTGAGCTGGAGATAGTTACCTCTTCTACCTCCGGATTTTGTCGTAGAATGGTCTTCAACGACCTAAGCAGCTCTAGGTCTTTTTTACCGGCAGTTTCTACTCTTGACACCAACAAACCTCCCTTAACAAAACCTATATTTTTATTTTCAATATACCTGATCTGTTCAGTTATAAGAATGGAAACGAAAATCAAAGGAATGGCCACCATTAGCTGAAATATTACTAATACCTTTCTTAATCGAGTTCTACGTTTAAAAGAAGAGTTTCCATGGAGAAAGGCCGATACTTTGAGAGAAGAAAGATAAAATACTGGATAAAGTCCTGAAATGGTTCCCACAATAAACACAGCTACAGTGATCTTAATTAAAAGTAGCCAATCCCTATTCAATTCAAATGAAATTTCCTTATCTATTAATTGGTTGAAAAATGGTAACGCTACAAAAACAATCGCAATTGAGACTATAAATGATGCAATTGTCATCACCCATGATTCTGCTATAAATTGGGAAATCAAATGACGTTGTGAACTACCAAGTACCTTTTTAATACCAATTTCTAACTCTCTATACATTAGCTGTGCAGTACTCGAGTTAATGTAGTTAAGAATGGTGATAAGTGCAGTGAAAATTACCACTGCCACAAACATATATATTATAGTTATTTCACTTCTTTGACCGCCTGAACCTCCTCTTACATTGGAACTATTCAGATAAATCTCGCCTATTGGCCTTAAACTTAGTAATTCACTTACTCCCTGCTCATGTTTACCACGAGACATTAGTATGTCTTTTATCTTTTGAGAGACATCTTTATAGTTAGCATTATTTTTAAGCTGTACATAAATAGTAGAATTATCATAATCCCATCCCGCATCGCGTTTAAATCCGGTCAATTGCTCGTATGAGTTATACGAAATAACATAATCAATGTCTAAATGAGAGTCTTCAGGATAGTCCTGAAATACTCCAGTTACTACACAGTTATGCTTTTTATCGACAAGAAGTGTCTCTCCAATTATATCTACATCATCATAAATTTTGTTTGCCAACGATTCAGAAATTATAATACTCATCGGCTCTTTCAGTGCCTCAATTTTATTACCTTCTATAAAATGAAAAGTGAACATATCAGGAAAACTACTATCAGCATACAACCCTTTTTTCTCATTATACATTTTATCATTAAACGTGAGGTAATTCGAGGTATAATTAATGTTAGTTGCATTTTCAATTTCAGGTACAGAACTTTTTAACTCTCCTGCCAAAATATAAGGCGCTGAATCCCATATTTCATTTTGGTTCCCAACATTGTAACTTCGCTCAACTCTATACAATTCATTGTAATTGCTATTAAAAGAATCATAAGTGGTTTCATACTTTATGTAGAATAACATAAGTATAATTGAAGCAAGGCCAATCGATAATCCCAATATATTTACCACAGCATGCCCTTTATTTTTAAGTAATCTACGGACAGCTATCAAAAAGTTCTTTTTTAACATAAGTTAAATATTTTATTATTTAGAATTTAAATTCTAAACCTTTTCAAGTTTAGACAGTTCCTTCATTTTACCCATCTCCATTTTGTAGCACCTATTTGCCACATCAAAGTATTTTTCGTCATGAGTAATGCTGATAAGTACCTTGCCTTCATCACGCATTTTTGGCAATAATTCGTAGTAAAAAAATTCTTTAAAATCAGGATCTAAATCTGCTGCACATTCATCAAAAAAATAAATTGGTCTATCCTCAAGATAAGACTTCAATATGGCAAGTCTTTTTCTTTGACCTTGAGATAAGTCCAAAGTACTAAAAGAACCATGTTCAATCTTCACTTTATCAGCTAGGCCAAGTGTATCTAACCACTCATATACCTGCTCTAGCCTTTCATACTTTATACCATAGATTTTCTTAAAGAGGTAAAAATCACTATAAATAACAGAAAAGTATTCCCCAAGAAATCTATAATTAATCTTTTGCCCATTGATTAGAATTTGTCCCTTATCCGACTTATAAAGTCCTATAAGGATTTTTAAAAATGTAGTCTTACCACTTCCGTTACCACCAATTATGAAAACTATCTCACCCTTATCTGCTTCAAAATTAATAGGTCCTATTCCATACGTGATATCCTCATTCTTAATGTCAGGTTTATAATTAAAACTAACATCTTTCATCATAATATGATTTACCGTATTAATATTACTAGCTGTTAAGGTTAATGGCTCTTCTACTAAATCTTCTGCGGCTGTATGATGGAGAAAATCACTTATTCGTTTCCAAGAAACCTGCACTTGCGAAATTTGAGGCACCGCATTAATTATAGTATTAAAAGGCGACCATAAAAACAGAGTTGCTATAACATAAGATGTAACTAATTCTTTGCTGAAATTAAAAATCAAAGGAAACATTAAACAAGTAGCTCCTATGGCTATAATAAAAGATAAGTCTGAAAATAAAATCTTATTAATATTAATGTTTGTTGTCTTCAAATCTGCATTATAATAATCTGCACTCCCTCCTTCAAGGTCTGTATGATATTCACTACGTTTTACCCCATGTAACACCAACTCTTTAAATCCTGAAGCTAAGCCCATAACCAAATCCATATAATGTTCACGCTGCTCTTTAGCGTAATGGAGTGCTTTAACATAATTGTTGGATACCAGGTAGTGAAAGCCGAGGATTAAACCAGTTATAAGCACTAACAACAAGGAACTTAAAAGATTAAGACTAAATAGGTAAGCAAGAACAATCAATGCCATGACTACGCTAGTATAAATTCTGATTAAATCTTTTGAAAATCCAATCAGTATGCCAAGATCATCATTTAAAATTGTATAGATTTTACTGCTTTTAATCTTTTCAAATTTAATGTAGGAGAAATCAAAAATATTTCTCAGTACCAACACATTCAAATCTCCTGCTACTAACGTTCCTATATAGGCTGCCTTTCTTTTACTTAGTCTCACAGTGATAATATATACGTAGGTACACAAGGCAAAAAAGAAAAGCAGATACTTCACATCAGTATCACTATTGATGAAATTTGTTATGATCATTACCAACATTGAATTAGCAACTCCTGGAAAAAGGCTTAAAATCAAAAGTGGAGGTATTTCATTATAATATTTGTTATAATGAGGAAAAAAGGATGTAGACGCAGTGAGCAAATAAAAGCCTAATAAAGAAAAGCTAAAAAACATCATAGATTGCTTTATATCATCATATCTGACAGATATTGCATTCCAAAAATTCTCATCATAAAAAGCTACCGGGATAAAGTATACACATATGAATAGTGGTAGAAGTAACAATATTCCTCCCAAATAGTGGTACACTTTTCTCGCTGTGATTTGGATACTTCTTTTTTTTCTATAAAACTGCACAAAGGTTACCGTTGATATCGAAACCCCCACAAGGATTAAAAGCCCTCCAAATATGTATAGATAGTTAGGTATATTTCCCACTTACTTTGAATTTAAAAGATTCAATATTTTAGTTTTTTTTTACACCAAGAAAACAACTTCTTCAGGAAGTTATTTCCGCATTCTGATACCATTCATTTTCCAAGGCTTGCAAAGGAGAGAAATTGCGCTCAGAAAGGAATTCAGGTCTCTCTTTTCCAACATTATTTAAAGTATTTTCTACGCTGTTGTAGGTAATAATGTATGTCCTTCTGTCGAAAGGAGACATGTTACAATTGGAGGCATGGAAAATATTCCCATGAAAGAAAAGTACACTACCTGCTTTTCCAATGGTACTAACTACATTGTTATCTTCAAACCCTTTTGTTAAAATTGATCTACCTATTGTGTATTTCAAATTTGCTCCTGTATAGCTAACTTCCTCCTCACTTTGCTGCTTGTCTTCGAATGAAACAATTCCCAACTTGTGAGACCCAGGTATTACCATTAAAGGCCCGTTAAACTCAGTTACATCATCCAGATATATCATAACCGATGTAACCCTTGGTAGTGGCATACCATCTTCAAGATTCCAATATGGAAAGTCTTGATGCCATTCCCACCAGTTTCCCTTTAGCGCCTTTTTAAAATTAACCTTGGTTTGATGGATGTAAATATCACTGTCAAGAATCTGTTTAACAGGTTCTACGAGTTTTCTAACACGCGCTACTTCGTTATAAATATTATTCATCTGGTGAGCTCCATAATAGGATCTTATCTCCCCATTAGACTCTATGATCTTTCTTGGCCCATCGTCCTGCATAAGCAGTGTAAGTTGAGAATTCATTAGACTTACTTCCTTCGGAGTGAAATAGTTTTCCAGCAGAAGATAACCTTTCTCATGGTATTGGCTTATTTGTTCTTGACTAATCATTGGATTGAGTTTAAAGTTTAGTTGAAATGGTATTATATATTCCGGTCCATTTGGTAAGGTTGCCCCATGGCGGTAAGTATTGTACGTTCACCTTGAAATGGTTTTCTCCCGTGCGAAAACATGAGATTATCCAAAAGTAAAAAATCATCTTGCTCCCATTTAAAGACTATCGATTCACTCTCGTAAAAATCATGAAATTCTTTTATTACATCTGGCTCTATATCACTCCCATCTCCATAATATGTAACAAAAGGCAAATCCTCTTCCGAAAAAAACTCCAAAACTGCCGGATCGTACAAACTTTTATGACCAAAATACATATGATTAAACCACATATCTTCAGAGGTGAGCGGATGTTGATGAAACGCAGGGAGACTCCACTTCACCCTTAAATGTTCATCACTAACCCAAGTAAAATGATGCCCATTGGATGTGAGAATATCATTCACCTTTTGCCGATCATTGGTTTGATATATGGTTTTCCAATCAAGACCAATGCCCGGCATGGAATTACGCACATACTGAATTCCCTTTTCTCTAAACTTCTCAATAGTGCTCTTTTTTAAACCAGCTAAAAGTTTTCTTTCATCTGCTATTGGTGTTTCTCCACCTACATTCGCAGGTTTAAGGCAATAGAATGCTATTATTCTATTAAATATGCTTGAGTAAGAATTCTCAGTATGCATATATATATTCTGATCATTAGGGTGGCTAGTAGATGTATAAACATTACTATAAACTTGTTCCCTTGGAGATGTTCTATTGTTATAGGCCATGGCATCTCCAGATATGGTTGAAAACATTTTATTAAAGGTTTCAGCACCACCAATTTCAAAGCCCCTCAATAGCAACGCCCCATGCTGAAGCAGCAGCTTATTTAATTCATCGCTATTTTCCTTTGCCCAGAGTAATGCATTTGCATTACCTTTTGGTTTAATCATGAATGGAAAATGGTCTGATGCATCGAATGTTGTAGCACCCTTCAGGTTTGTTAAATATTTTATTTGTGCTTCTGTGGAAGGTTCCATGTAATACGGTTTTAAGAATTAATTGATTAATTCGATCATTTGATCATTCTTTAAATAACAGAGAGCTTCTAATAGTGGAGCAACACGCACATTATTCGAGTGCCAACCCGCTACTAGAGGCCATTGCTAACTTCATATAATGATTGGACATCGCTATATCAAATACGGCCATCCCCATGGGATTAAACATAATAGGTTGATCTACTGGTATACGACTAAAAACGCCATCTGCTATAATATCTTGAATTGCATACACATCAGCCTTTTGCAGTCCATTAATTTTATGAAACTGTTCTATATCTGTATTTTCCCTACACACCTCTTCCCAATCATCCACTACAATACCTCCCACAAAATGTGGATAAACATCAGATTTATAATCTCTTAGTGAAACATTAAGGTGAAGTGATCCTACCTTAGGTTTCTTATCAATATACCTTTCACTAGATACTGTACAAGTTATAAAAACATCCGCATCCTCGTAAGCTTCTTCCCAACTGGTAACGGGCCTTATTTTATCTCTTGTATTCTCAGGAATAGTGTCCAGAGAAATTCCCTTAAGATCATAAATGGCCACCTCATCTATAGTATTTCCTAGAATTTCTCTGCACATACTTAAATGGTACTGTCCAATCGGTCCGAAACCTGTTATACCTATCTTTAGACCTCTAGGTTTACGAGCTTTCATATATTCCTTTAGAACAAGGCCACTGACAGAAGCAGTTCGGATAGCGGAAATTGAACCACTATTAAGAATACCAACAGGAAGGCCCGTATCAGCCTCATTCAGTACAATAACGCTATGAGCTCTTACCAGTCCTTTTTTTATATTGTCTGGAAAGCTAGCAATCCATTTTATACCTGACATATGTATGTCCCCTCCAATATATGCTGGCATAGCTATTATTCTGTTTTTCAAATTCCCATAGCGCAAATATGGTTTCACAGGCTGTGAAATATCTTTGGATTTAATGCAGGTTATGGCATTAGCAATAACTTCAACATTTCTACTCCAATCCAAATCTTGCTGCTTTATATCATTTTCGTTTAGGTAGATCATTTTATGAAATTCTAAATATTTTAAACTGAAACTGACGCCTTAGAATGGTTTCGTTCAACATATTCTTGAACCATTCTACACCAATCATCATTATATATTGTACTTATATATCGCTCCCCTCTGTCTGCAAATACACACATCACATTGACAGGGTTATTTATTGCTTTATTTTGGAAATATTGCTTCACTGCTTGATAAACTGAACCTGCAGAGCCTCCAGCATAAAGGTTATGTTTTTCTAAAAGCTCGCGACATGAAGTAATAGTGTCTTTTTCTGAAACAAATTCTATTTCATCAATAAATGCATCATCCAATATTTTAGGCCTTATGCTCGATCCTATTCCGGGTATAAAACGCTTGCTAGCTTCCCTACCAAAAATTACAGATCCTTCCACATCCACTGCAACAATGGTTGCTTCAGGGTGCTTCCTCTTAACCATCTGTGATACCCCAGTAATTGTGCCTCCTGAACTAACCCCCATAAAAAGGTAATCCAATTTTTGCCTGGGTATCTCAAGACATATTTCCTTACCTAAAGAGTTATAATAAGCTTGAGCGTTCAATGGATTACCATATTGATTAACCCAATAAATATTGTCAGTGTTATCAATTATCTCTCGTACTTTCTTCAATCTATTCATAAGGTATCCGCCAAATTCGTCCGGTTCGGTAATACAGATAACTTCAGCCCCTTGTAACCTTATAAGCATTTCATTAACAGGCAAGGTATTTTTATCGATAACGCAAATAAACTTCAATCCATGCATTCGTGCATACGCAGAAAGAGCAACACCAAAATTACCCGAGGATGATTCTATAATAGTTGTATTTTTATTAATTACCCGTTCATTCAACAGACGATTCATAATGTAACAGGCTGCTCGATCCTTTACACTACCCGTTGGATTGTAAAATTCCAACTTGGCAAAAACATTTAGATTAGGGCTCTCCTGAATTTTCAATGGAATAAGAGGAGTATTTCCTACCTTATTTAGAATATTATTAATCATATCACATATAGCGATAAGGCCGTTTTAAATTAAAAAAAAGGATTAGTTAATTTACCATTTAGTTCAATAACTATGACAGATCAAAATTATTTCAGAAATCAATTATTACTCTTGACATTTATTAAAATATCATCTGAACTCATTTCAATAAAATAAATGAATAAATTCAGAGCGGTCATGAATGGATAAAATTCTTGCTGTAATGTTTCCCTTAAATAAGAATCTAACAAGTAGGCTTAAGCTACATTATTAACAAAAAAAGAATCCATGATTGCCTATATCCTAAAACATACTCGGTAGACACCACAAGTCAAATTGTAATATCTCACCTTTATCAATTAAAAATAATAATTGATGCGATTAATTTAATTTATCGTTTAAGAAGATTTTTATTTTGCTACTTAAAATATAGCTTTAAGATATGGGAGTTATAACAAATTTCAAAATAAATGATAATGAAATAATTATTACCAATCTATTTCATAGACCACATCCTTACGAATATTTCAAAAGGTCAAACTGAACCTTCGACAGAATTAACTAAAATAGTCTGTAACCCTCTATTAAATTATAATACAAGTTTAAAGTCAGTTAGCGATGAGTGAATAATGAACATCACTTGTTTCACTTTTTGATAATGGGTTTACTTTTTCGCATAAACACCATTCCAAAACAGCCGCTGCTGCATGTAATTTATTTTCTGCTTGATCGAAAACTATGCTAAGCGAACCGTCGATAACCTCTGCGTCTACCTCCTCACCTCTATGTGCCGGTAAATCGTGCATAAAGACAGCATTAGTAAACTGACTCATAAACTTTGAGGTCAATTTAAATGGCTCAAATGCGTCTCTCCAATTTGGATCAGGTTTGGATGTACCAGTAGTTTGCCAGCGAGTAGTATATATTATATCAGTTTCTTTATCGATATCTTTCAACTCATGATATTCCTTAATATCAGCACCGCTCTGTAAAGCGAGTTGCTCAGCACATTCTTTTGCAACTTGATCTAAACCATAATTTTTGGGAGTATAAAAACAAAGTTTAACTCCTGAGTATCTAGATAATGATAGTGCCAAAGCAGACGCAGTATTATTACCCTCGCCTACATATGCAATTCTTAGTCCTTCAATTTTTCCAAAATGTCTCCTTATGGTAATCAGATCAGCTATTGCTTGGGTAGGATGCTCTTTTGCAGTCATGGCATTAATAACTGCCATCTTGTCCTGCGAAGCAAAACACCTCATTTCTTCACATGATCCGGCGGTTCTCGCAACTAGACAATGAAGCATCCGAGAAAGAACCTCCGTAGAATCCTGTACAGTCTCACCTGTATTTTCCTGCAAATCATTAGGTCCATATGAAATGATTTGTGCTCCCATTCTTAATGCCGCTGAAGAAAAAGAAGTTCGAGTCCTTGTAGAAGTCTTCCGGAAATATATACCTACAATTTTATCTGTTAATAAATTATTCATTTGAGCACTCCCACTGGAAAAGTCTGCGCCCCTACTCACAATTTCGTCTATATCAGAGTTTGATAAATCAGATAATGACACCAAATGCTTAACTTTTTGTTTTTCCATATTGATTTAATTTAGTTATTTATTAATAGTACAAATTGAAATTATTACGCGAAAAAATTAGCCTGCTAAATTCTACAAGAGCAACTCTTATTTCGAAATGAGTCATGGAGCACGACTAACTTTTATTAACGAAATTGTTTTAAAAACCCATCAGATCATCTCAATAACCAAAGGACATCTTTATTTGATAGCTGATAATACATATCTTTAGTTAAAGATGTACATCTGTTCATTCAAAATTAATTCCAATAAAGAATTCAATTATAAATAAATGTTCAATCTGAACATCAGATCACCAGTCTATCTCATAAATTAGATAGATTCCATTTTTAAAGAAATTTAAAGCTACCAATTCCGAGCCTCTTAGAGCAAAAACTATAGCTCAATCTTATCACTGAAATTAAGGAAAATATTAAAATAAACCAATGACACACCCAATCAGCATTAAATTAGGATCAAAGTTTTGATAAATAGCTCACTTTAACAAAGCAAGTGCATCTAAACTATAAAGGATAAAGTATAAAGAAAAGCAAAACAGAATCTTTGCTTTAAAATTGTGTAGTCCGTAGGGGAATCGAACCCCTGTTACCAGGATGAAAACCTGGCGTCCTAACCCCTAGACGAACGGACCATAAACCGTTTTCATCAAAAAAACAAAATACACTCAAAACGGTAATAAGCGTATTTTTCTTGTAGTCCGTAGGGGAATCGAACCCCTGTTACCAGGATGAAAACCTGGCGTCCTAACCCCTAGACGAACGGACCGCTTTTAAAACGAGGTGCAATTATAAGAATGATTCTAACATTTTTCAACACATGTCGAAAATTTATTTTAACCCAGATAATGCAAACACCAGTTTATATGTAAGAATTATCACTATGACTCATAGCACCCCTTTTATCTCACTAACTAAAGAGTAGATTCTCTAGTCTTTCAATAAGTTTTCTAAGTTCATCAATAGCATCCATATCCTTGTTATTAATTGCCCTATTTATAGCTGAAATAACCTTACCTTTTATTCTAACTATTTGATCATCTTTTTCCTGAAACAAAGGCTCTTTAGACTCGAAATACTCTTTGGCTTCTTCAATTTGCTTTTCTTTAATTTCTGTTAAAGCACTTTCTACCTCATCCAAGATATTCTCTTTAATGAGCTTAGCCTTGTTATACAAATCGGCCTCGTTTTTAATGTTCTTAAGCAGTGCATCTCCTCCATCGTTTAGCAATCGAATGTCTGCCTTATTAACTTTAACCTCTCCATTTAAAATTTTGAGTTTTAACCTTGGGTTTGACTTACCAATAATATCTAAACCACTAGCATATTTAGCATCTCTCTTCACAGTACTTTCACTTACCTTGAAGTCTTCAGCCAGCCGTTCCGAGGTCGAAAGTTCTTTCTGACCTTTTGATTGCACATTATCATAACCTCCACGCTGTCGCTTTAAAGAATTATACTTTAATCCCCTATAATAGCTTATTTGGTCTGATGTTAAATTCCTTCTTCCTAGTTGGTTGTTCAGCATCCATAACTTCACCTCTTCCTCGTTTTCGAAAGGAAGTATTTTGGACTTAAAATTCAAATTATGCTCACCACATATTTTAAACCTGTTATGCCCATCAACCAAGACCGGACCATCTTTCGTCATCCAAAAAATCAAAGGGTCTCTACAACCTTCCTTCACAATATTCGCCTCAAGCTGCGCATACTCTTCTTTACTGAGAGGAATTATAAAACTCTTTAATTCTTTTTTAATGATTATCTCCTCAATATTTACTGCGTCCATACCGTTATATAATTAACAATACGATTATCATAAATACTTGTACTTATGTAAGTTTCGTATCAAATTTCAATCTTATTGATTCAAAAAAAAAGAATAACTTTATAGTTGGTCTTTGGTAAAAGACTAAAGACTAAACACTTAAGACAAAACCAACAACCAATCTAATCCTATACCTAAAACTCAATTATTTATGAGGCTCCCCCTATTCTTTGAACAAAACCACCAGTTTTCAATTCTAATAAACTCACTATCTCAACATTCACTCAATGGCCAATTCACTGTTAAAACTTCTGAAAATGAGCCCACTTACAGCTTTCAAGCTTTAATCTATGAAATGAGTCACAACATCTATAACTTCACCTTTACATTGGATTGGTCTCATACACATGTACCTTCTTACACTACCTTCTTAGGAATAATTTACCTTAATCAGGAAAGAAATGAGACAGCACTACAGTTAAATTGGTTACTCGTTATAAAAAGTGAACAAAGCAAGTGCATCAAAGGGTCTTCACACCTATTTAATGATTCTAATACCTTTGTCGACTTCTCACATACCTCAAATTTACCATTCCCATCTGATCTATTAACATCAGATATTCTTGATGTTTAATCAAAAAGGTTGGCTTTAAACATACAATTATACAACAAATACTGGTAAGTGTTTGAAAGTTAATCACAGCAACCTAATAAGAAAAACAAAATAATATAACATTGATATAATAAAATTATATAATTATAACTGATTAATAACAAAAACTTAATAAATTATTAAATTATCATTAATCCAAATGTCAATTATTTTAACTTGAGAATTCCAAATTCAGATAACGTATTATTTTTTTTTGGGGAGGGGTAGAAATAAAAAAGCTGACCCGTAGAAGATCAGCTTTATTCGTAGTCCGTAGGGGAATCGAACCCCTGTTACCAGGATGAAAACCTGGCGTCCTAACCCCTAGACGAACGGACCGTTTTTCAAATGAGAGTGCAAATATATATAACAGATTTTTAAATGCAATAGGTCAGTGAAAAAAAATTTCTAAATCGCACATTTTTATTTTTAACCTGCGCTTTCGTTGATTTTAGATATACCGTATTGTATTTTTGCGCCCGTAATAAATCAACAAAACTTAATCCACAAATAATGACTAAAGTAGCAATCAACGGTTTTGGTAGAATTGGCCGATTGGCATTCAAATCATTACTACAAAAGGATAACATAGAAGTAGTAGCCATAAACGATCTTACTGATATCGCTACACTTGCCCACCTTTTAAAATATGACTCTATCCACGGCAAGTTTGACGGAACAGTTGAAACTAACGACGAAGGTTTTATAATAAACGGTAAATCTATTAAAGTTCTTGCGGAAAGAGATCCAGCTCAATTGCCTTGGGGTGATTTAGGTGTGGATATCGTTCTTGAATCTACTGGTAGATTCGTTGATGAAGCAGGCTCTAAGAAGCACATTCAAGCTGGCGCAAAGAAAGTAGTTATCTCTGCTCCTGCTAAAGGAAATATACCTACTGTAGTATTAGGTGTTAACGATGATATTCTTACTGGTGAAGAAGAAGTATTATCTAACGCTTCTTGTACTACTAACTGTCTTGCTCCTGTAGCTAAAGTTCTTAATGACAAGTTTGGTTTGGAAAAAGGTTTCATCACCACTATCCACGCTTACACTGCTGATCAGAACTTACAGGATGCTCCTCACTCTGACTTAAGAAGAGCAAGAGCTGCTGCACTTAACATTGTTCCTACTACTACAGGTGCTGCTAAAGCTGTAGGTTTAGTTCTTCCTTCTCTTAAAGGTAAATTAGATGGTAACGCAGTAAGAGTACCAACTCCTACAGGTTCATTAACTGACCTTGTTTGTGTATTGAACAAAGAAGTTACTGTAGAGGAAATCAATGCTGCAATGAAAGAAGCTGCTGAAGGACCAATGAAAGGTATCCTTGAGTATACTGAAGATCCGATCGTTTCTACTGATATAGTTGGAAACTCTCACTCTTCAATCTTTGATTCACAAATGACGTCTGTGAATGGCAACCTAGTGAAAGTTGTTTCTTGGTATGACAACGAGGCTGGTTACTCTAACAGAGTAGCTGATCTTATCGCTAAGTTAGCTAAGTAATTTATATACAACCCAACAAAAAAGGAGACTCAAAAGGTCTCCTTTTTTGTTGTATAAGGCTTAAATTCAGCTTTTAATATTTAGGACAATCTCTCCAACTGCTCATCAGTGATCTCTAGATTGTGATATACTTTCTGCACGTCGTCATCATCCTCCAAAGCATCAATTAATTTCATTACGCTTTCAAACTGCTCATCATCCAATGACACATAGTTTGTTGGTATTCGCTGTAGCTCGGCGGTTTCTGCTTCCAATTTCACTTCATCCAGCTTAGTTTGCATACTACCAAAGTCTTCCATGGCTGTGGTTACATGGATGTATTCATCATCAAAGTCGGCCTCTTCTGCCCCACCATCAATTAACTCCAGCGTTAAATCATCCTGGTTCATCTGCTTAGTTCGTTTGATAAGAAAAATGCCTTTTCTATCGAACATATAATCTACAGAACCATTTACTCCCAAGCTACCGCCATATTTAGAGAATAATGATCTGACACTTGCCACTGTTCTATTCAAATTATCAGTAGTACATTCTACGAAAACCGCTACTCCATTTGGGCCGTAACCTTCATAGGTAAGCTCCGTGTAATCTGCGCCGTCATTACCGCTACCTTTATTGATAGCTCTTTCGATATTATCTTTAGGAACATTCTGACCTTTAGCATTTTGAACCGCTAACCTCAATCTTGGATTACCATCCGGATCATCGCCACCTTCCTTGGCTGCTACGGATATTTCCTTTAATAATTTAGTGAAGATTTTAGCCCTCTTAGCATCAAGAGCTCCTTTTTTTCTCTTTATGGTAGACCACTTACTATGTCCTGACATATTGAAAAATTTTGTTTATTCAGTTGATTTCCTCACCGTTAGACTATGTTTATACCAGACGTTTAGAACCACTCCAACTATTACCACCAGCATACCCGCATAAGTCATAACATTAAATGATTCACGGAATATCAACCAGCCATATAGTAAAGCATAAATTATATTCAGATACTGCAGGCTCGACACTTTAGATAACTCCTCAAGCTGGTATGACTTGGTCATGAAGTACTGAGCTACCTGGGTGAGCAAACCAATCATAAGCAGAAAAAACCACTGCCATCCTACTGGAGGCACCCAGTCAAACGCTGAGTAAATACCCGTAACAGGCATAGTTACTAACGGAAAATAAAACACTATAACCAGTGGATGCTCACTAGTGTTTAGCTTTCTTATGAAATTATAAGCCAGCCCAGATAATGCCGCTGCAACCACCCCGATACCAAGAAACCAGGATGATATTCTATCATCAAAGCCTTTTATCATGAGAATGCCAATGAATGCAACTAGAAAGAATAGCCATTGCAGGGGCTTCACCTTTTCTTTAACAATAAAAATACCTAGTATACTAGTGAAAATAGGTGACAAAAACTGAAGAGTAACAGCACTAGCTAAAGGAATGGCCTGTATGGTAGCAAAGTAAAGCACCAGAGCCACAGCACCAGCCGCACCACGGGCCAGCAAGATGGGTTTATTCTTACCCCAGATATTTACCCCTGAAGATTTTAATATCACCAGACTCAAAATAAAAGAAACAGCCGACCTGAACAGCACTACCTCCACCGCTGGAATATCAGGAACCAGCTTCACAAAAACATTCATAGTAGCGAAAAAAAAAGCCCGCCACCAGCATATAAATCACTCCTTTCGATAACATTTCGCAAAGAACCTCTAAATGGTTTAAAAAGGAAAATTATATTAGCTTTACTGCAAAGGATATTCATTCATGCACCCTACACTGTTTAAAATAAAGATGCCTGAGTTTCTATCAGGTATTTTTGGAGATTATTTCACGGTTCACTCATATGGTTTTTTCATTGTGCTAGGCGCCATTTCAGGAGTCACTTATCTCACTATCAAAACCAGAAAAAAGTATGGTTTGTCATTTGAAACCATAAACAATTTCTTCCTACTGATACTTATAGCAGCTTTTGTAGGAGGCAAAGTATTCCTATTTTTCGAGAATCCTTCCCATTATATTGATCATCCTAAAGGACTTATCGGAGGTAAAGGCTTTGTATTTTATGGATCGTTACTTTTCGCCATTCCTACCATGCTTTTATTTTTTAGAAAGCATAAGCTACCTGTGCTGGAAATGTTAGATGTAATGGCCATAGTCACCTGTATTGTTCATGTATTTGGTAGAATAGGCTGCTTCATGGCAGGGTGCTGCTACGGTATAGAATGGCATGGCCCTCTTTCCGTAATATTCAGAGACGATGAGTGCCTCGCGCCATTAAACACACCGCTCCATCCTACTCAACTATATAGTGTTTCTCTAATACTGACCATACTTATTGTATTGCTAATTATTCAAAGAAGGCAGGCATTTAAAGGACAGCTATTTTTAAGCTATCTAATGCTTTATGCTATTGGCAGATCTGTGGTGGAAATATTTAGAGGAGATGTAAGCAGAGGTTACGTAATTGATAACTTCCTCTCTCATTCTCAATTCATTTCATTATTGGTAGTAGTGGTAGCTGGCTACTTTTATTGGAAGTTTTATCAAAAAAACCGAAACTCCATTCAATAAAAAACTGGTTTTATAGTTAAATTTATTCTATGTACAACTATTATCAGGTACTGGATATAAGCAGAGACTCAGACCTCAAAACCATTAGGTCTGCCTACAAAAGGCTTGCCCTGAAATACCACCCTGATAAAAATCCTAACAATAAAGCCGCTGAAGAATATTTTAAACTGGTAAATGAGGCTCACCAAGTCCTGACTGATCCCGATAAAAAATTCCAGCATGATCAACTGCTTCATGCCCTTTATGATCGTCCCAGACAAACAGCTAGCGGCTACACTACCACTGCTCCTCCTAAGAAGAGAACAGAAAAATCAGTATATGAAAGGTATGGTAAGTATGATTGGAGAAAGGCCCCTAAATACAAAAACGCACCACACTACAAGGTAGATAAAGACTATTTTAAAACTCAGCTATACACATTATTAGGTGTATTTATTATTGCTATTACCGTGATTGGAGGCGTAAGTATTCATGAGTATTTTAAAGCCAGAGAAGAAGCCAAAATCAGAGCAGCCAATCAGATGGTAATTATGATGGCTCATGCCAAATATAAAAAAGGCGATTACGAAGGAGCTATAGTTTTACTTAATGGGCTCATTGACCAATTTCCGATAGACCAAAAGTATTCTGATGAGAAAGATAAAATGCTAGCAAATCTAAATGTTTTGGCAGCCGGCTTTTTCAATCAGCAGAATTACAAAGATGCAATCAAGTCATTAGAAGTAATCAGGGATTATCAGCAACCATTACAACTGAATACCTGGAAAATGTTAGCTGACTGCTATTATGCCAATGAAAATTATCCGGCCGCTATTCATGCCTTAAAGTATGTTTACGATCAGGAAACGAGCGACGCCTCCCTTCCCATGAAGATTGGAGACATCTATTATGAAAAGCTCGATCGGGTAGACTTAGCACTGGATGCTTACACTGAGGCCAAGAAAAGCTTTAAGGACACTTACAGTAAGGCCTTTGGAGAAGCTTTTGAATTCGTTTTGCCAGTAGAGCGAACACCAGACCTCTATTATAAGTTATTTATAAAAAGAGGCCAACTCAACATTGAAGCTGAGAATTATGCAGAGGCCATAACAGACTTCAATTGGGCCACCTACTTAAGGCCTAATAGACCTGATGGCTATTTTTATAGAGGCGTAGCAGAAGAAAAATCTAACCTGCTTCGGAAGGTTTGTATGGACTGGCAGAAAGCAAAACAGCTGGGAAAAGATGTGGATGCCACATTATTGAAAAAATATTGCAATATTTGAAGATTAAATAATCAGGAAGACCATGAATAATCTGGAGAAAGAAGAATTAGAATCTGTAAAAAAGAGCTTTTCAATATTTTAGCGCTCTTTATGCAAGAAGAAACCATTAACAGAAAGTATGTTGCATGCTTACTAAAATGGAGCGCTCAGCTTAACCTGTCTGATAACGACCTTAACTACATAGAAAATAATTTTGATCAGCTGGAATACAAAGCTCCGGAAGATAAAATTGAAAAAATAGAATCTATCTACCATTTGGTACACATGATCTATCTGGATAATGTGGTGGAAGACATTGAGTTAGAAGTAGCCAGCATCTATGCTGAGAAGCTGGGCTTTGCAGCCTCTATAGTAGGTGAGCTTTTTAAAGCGATAGCTACCGCCCCGTATGATGGCAAATCCACATCAGAAGTTCACAGTGAGATTAAGGAGTTTTTAGAACTCAACGACATTTAAGGATGAGAAAGGTTTTAAGCACACTGCTTCTTATAACTATTAGTATAAGTTATGCCTTCTGTCAGCAAGAAGAGGTAAACCGATTTATAGATAATTGGCATAAAGCAGCAGCCGAGGCTGATGCAGAAATTTTCTTTGGCAGCATAGCTGAAAATGGCATCTACATAGGTACTGATGCCTCTGAAAGATGGGATAAGACCTCTTTTGAGGAATTTGGCAAGCCCTACTTTGATAAAGGAAAAGCTTGGGATTTTACACCTTATGACAGAGATCTGCACTTTTCAGCAGATGGAAATACAGCATGGTTTTCTGAGCTATTAAAAACCTGGATGGGTGTGTGCAGAGGATCTGGAATTCTATCAAAACAAGAAGATGGTACATGGAAAATTGAACAATATCACCTGTCTGTAACTGTCCCCAATGAACTTATGGACAGTTTTCTGAAATTGGTTGAACAAAAGTAGGTTACTTTTTCAGCATAAATAGATTAAATAATTACAGTAAACAGATAAAACAGAGTTCTCTCTGTTTTTTTAATCTACATGCTAAAAAAGGGACTGACATATTTCTTCATCTGTATTCTGTGGTTGCTTTCTATAGTAGCCTTTGGTCAAAACAAGACCAAGCACACTATATTGTTTCACAAAAACCATTATAAAAGCGTCAATCCAGGACGGCAGTGTAAAGCCTTGAACAAAAAGAGAAATAAAAAGCCTCGTAAGAAGGTGAAGTTATTTGCTTCAAAGCCAAAGACATACCCTAGAGCTGAATACGATCCAGGAGACACTCCTCCGCCACCTCCACCACCAAAAAAGGATCCTCCGAAAGAAGAGGTAGTGGCTAAAGAAACACCGAAAGAGGAAGAGAAAAAGCCTGAGGAAGAACCGCAGACCTTAACTAAAGACAATATTCCTGAACCCAAAAGTCCTAAGCAGCAGGAGATCAGAGAAATGGTTAAACAAAATCTGGCTAAGCAAACAGACGACGTTTACCCAATAGAACTTGCTCCGCTATATTTCACCTTCGATGAGGATGAATTTTCTGTGGTAGATATGGAGCCGTTCCTAATAGCTGTAGAATATGCGCTGCAAGGAAGAACTATACTTATAGAAGGTCACACAGATAGTAAGGGTAAAGATGATTATAACGTAAAGCTATCCATCGAAAGAGTAGAAAAAATAAGGCAACTCATGCATGATATGGGTGTGCCCGATGATAGAATTTCTGTGGTTGGTTATGGTGAAGAAGAGGCCGGTGATGATTGGTCTGAAGATGCACGTCAAAAAGACCGCAGAGTAGACTTCAAAGTTTTTTAGAAAAAGACTATTTTAGTTCTACAACTAAATATTCTATGCCCACTTTTAAATCCACCATTGGTAAACTAGACCATTTAAATATGAAATATCTAGAGATCCCGAAGGATGTCATAGATAAAGTGGGTGGTATGAAGCAGCGTGTAGTCATTACGGTAAACAAGACCGTCACCTTTCAAAGCGGTTTCATGGCCCTGGGTGAAGGCAAGGCCTATATCAGCATTAATAATCAGCGATTAAAAAAACTACATGCAGATGTAGGCACCACAGTAGATATAAAACTGGAAAAAGACACCAGTGAATATGGCATGCCAGTGCCAGAAGAACTACAAGAACTTCTCAAACAAGATGATGAAGGCAGAAGAAGATTCGACATGCTACCTAAAAGCAAGCAGAGATATGTAATCTATTACGTTGCACAAGTGAAAAGAAGCCAATCTCGTATAGACAGAGCGATCATGCTCATTGAAAATCTTAAGCAGCTACCAGAAGGAAACGAAGAGTTTCGTAAGATGCTGGGCAAGGATTAATATTAATCTCAAAATTCCTTTCTAAACTACTGATTCACAGAGAAGTGAACTAAAGAACAATTGTGTCAAATTATGAAACTTTAAAATTTATTATATTAATTATTTTAATTTAAATAAATGTATTTAGATTTATATTTTTAATAAAAATAAACATATAATTAAAAACTTAAACCTATTATCGATTTTATTAGTATTCGTATTAATGAGTGCATGTAGTCTAGATCAAAATGAAGATCCACAACCTAGTTTCCCTGAAATATCAGTGATTAAGACCAACGATCAACAAATGTTGCAATTTAGAGATCATGAAGTTTTCAATAGATCGCTTGAATTATTCAAAAATCAACCAGAAGAAGATATTGTCAATTGGGCGGCAGACTTAGGTTTCAAATCACTTTTAGCTAGATATCATGATTTTAAATCTCAAATTCAAATTATTGAAAACCAAAATTCCTCCAATACAGATTTCGAGAATATTGAAGCTAAATATGATGAAGTACTAAACAAATTTGCAGATATCATCACCTATAACGCTGCGGGCGACTATGAAAGAACCTTTAACGATATGTTCATAGCATCTGTACTTAATCCTAAAGGTTATGTTATTATTGACAATGACCTAATTAAATATACCAATAAAGAAATTGTATCAACACCTTTAGATGGTAATGAAACTGACATAAAGCGCTTTCAATTTTCAAAATCTGAGAGTGAAGCAAGAACTGATGTTTTTACTCAACACTGCGGGGATTATTATACTTGTAACTGTTTTAAAGCACCTTGGGATTATACTGATTGGAAATATGATGGTAATGTTAAAGTCACCAAGACATTTGTTCCTCGTTATGAGAGAAGATGGGAAGAAGGTGACTGCATTGAAAAACCAAATGGAGCCATTCAGTGCTTTCCTGGGCATTATATTAATGTTATAGTTGGATACACCTTCTCCAATACGAGAATGGAAGCTACTTTTAGATCAAAGAAAAGTCATTGTAATAATTGCGACTGGTTACAGTATGATCAGACTCATTCAATAACCATTAGAACTACTGCTCGTCTTACCGCTAATACACCAACTCACATAGAGTCTAATCAATCAAATTCTGATTGGTACGTTGATATTGCAACAGAACATGCTCAAATAGCAGCAGATTTCACTATAGAATCATCTCATAATTTAGAAGATTGCTCTACAGCACTAATTAGTTTCTAATAGAGAATTTTTAAAGGCGTAGGATTAATTAAAATTCTATGCCTTTCTTAATTACCTTTAAGCATATGTTTAGAACATCCTTAAAGGTTTATCATTCGGATAATAAAATAACCCTATCCACCCCCATCCTATCAATAGGATCATGTTTTTCAGATTGCATAGGGCTTAAGTTTTCTGAAAATAAATTTACAGCCCTCGCCAATCCATTTGGCACAGTTTATAATCCCCTATCTATATTTAAACTGCTTTCCTATAGCTTAAACAATATTAAGCCTACAGAAGAAACCTACCTGAATAGTCAGGGGCTCTTTGCTAATTATGATTTTCATTCGTCTTTCTCATCACTATCAAAAGAAGAGATTGTTTCACAGGTAAATGAAAGCATAGCAGCTACCCATGAATTCATCAAAAACAGCCGGTGCTTAATCATCACTTTTGGCACTGCCTTCGTTTATCGCAGGGCTGATAACCAGCAAATTGTAGCCAACTGTCATAAAGTGCCGGCCAGGTCATTCACTAAAGAGCTATTGACTCAAAAACAAATCTTAAATGGTTTTGATCAATTCTATCGTGACCTCCAAGATTTAAATAAGGATATCAATATAATACTCACCGTTTCTCCAGTTAGGCATATAAAAGACACATTGCCGCTGAACAGTGTAAGCAAGGCCAACCTGCGGGTAGCTTGTGACACAATCACACAGCAACATAGTAATGTTCATTATTTTCCCAGCTATGAAATTATGATGGACGACCTCAGAGATTACCGTTTCTATAAAGCCGATATGATTCACCCGAATGAAACGGCAGAAAATTACATATGGGATCAGTTTAGTGAGTCATATTTTGATGCTGAGACCTTAAAGTTCATCCCACAATGGCAAAAAATAAAGCGAGCGCTGCAGCACAGACCGTTTAACCCAGAAACCGATGAACATCAAAAATTTGTTCGTGAAACCATCATCAAGCTTAAGGAGTTAGAGAATAAGATAAATGTGAGAGAGGAGATAAAAAGTCTTGAAGATCAACTTATTTAAAGCATATGCTTAAAAATTTAGTCCTTATATTATTCGTTATTTTACTCATTTCCTGCCAGAAGAACCCAAAAGAAAATACAGAAATGCCAGAAGGAGCTAACCACCTAATACATTCAACAAGTCCATATTTATTGCAGCATGCCTATAATCCAGTGGAATGGTACCCATGGGGCGAAGAAGCTTTAAACAAAGCTAAAGCCGAGGATAAGCCAATTTTAGTGAGCATTGGCTACTCCTCTTGTCATTGGTGTCATGTAATGGAAAAAGAGTCATTTGAGAATGACAGCATTGCTGAGATTATGAATAAGCATTTCATCTGCATTAAGGTAGACCGTGAAGAACGGCCAGATGTAGACCAAATTTACATGGATGCCGTACAGGCTATGGGTCAAAATGGAGGCTGGCCACTCAATGTTTTTCTTACTTCGGATCAGCAGCCGTTCTACGGGGGCACCTACTTCCCTCCTAACGGCTGGGCACAAGTACTCACACAAATAGCACAGGTTTATGAGACAAAAAGAGAAGAAGTAGAAGCTTCCGCTAAAGAATTAACTGATGCCATTGCCACTAGTGAAATCATAAAATTCAGATTAAAAAGCGACGGAACAGATCTTAATAGAGAAGCGTTAGACTCTATGTTTCAAAACTTCTCACAAAGATTTGATACTGAGAAAGGCGGCTTCAATAGAGCACCTAAATTCCCTATGCCTGCCAATTGGTTATTCTTACTAAGGTATTACCACATCACTAATAATCAACCAGCCTTGAGACAACTTGAGCTTACTCTGGATGAAATAGCGAAGGGAGGAATCTACGATCAGGTAGGCGGCGGATTTGCGCGCTATTCTGTAGATGCCGATTGGCTGGTGCCTCATTTTGAGAAAATGCTCTACGATAATGGTCAGTTGGTTAGTCTGTTTAGCGAAGCCTATTTGGTTACTAAAAAGCCGCTTTACAAGCATGTGGTTTATCAAACCATTGATTGGCTAGAGAGAGAAATGACAAACGCTGAAGGCGGATTTTATTCAGCATTAGATGCCGATAGTGAAGGTGAAGAAGGCAAGTTCTATGTCTGGACGGACGAAGAGCTTAATCAGATTTTGCATGATGATGCCGATTTGATCAAAGCCTATTACAATGTGAATAAGCCTGGAAACTGGGAAGAAGGTAAAAACATTCTTCACAAAGCACTTTCTGATGATGAGTTTGCTAGTAAATATAGCCTTAGCTCAGAAAAACTGAATGAGAAGATCTACAAAGCGAATCAACTACTTTTAGAAGAAAGAGCAAAAAGAGTAAGACCAGGGTTAGACGACAAAGCTCTTACATGCTGGAATGCACTGATGCTTAAAGGCTTAGTAGATGCTTACAACACTTTTGGTGAAGATAAATTCTTACAATTAGCAATTAAAAATGCCTCTTTCATCAAAAACGAAATGATGCAAGATGGCAAGCTATTTCGGAGCTTTAAGGAAGGTAAAACTAGCATCGATGGATATTTAGAAGATTATGCGTTTACAATAGACGCATTTTCAGCATTATACCAGGCCACATTTGATGAAGCCTGGCTTGAATCTGCTCTGGAGCTCACAGAGTACACACTAGTACATTTTTATGATAAAGAAGAAGAACTGTTTTTCTTTAGTGACAACAGCTCTGAAAAGTTAATAGCCCGCAAAAAAGAGATATTCGACAACGTAATTCCTGCTTCAAACTCTCAGATGGCTATTAACCTGCATATGATTGGTACATTGTATGATAATGAGGAATACAAATCTAAGAGCAGCCATATGTTAGCCAAGGTTAAAACCCTGCTTACCACTGAAACTGCCTACCTCTCTAATTGGGGTAATTTATATACTTATCTATTAAACCCAACCGCTGAAATAGCCATAGTGGGCAATGAGGCATTAGCCTTTAGAAATGAGTTTGTTAAAAGATATGTACCCAACAAAATATTAATGGGAACCACCTCTAGCAGCGACCTTCCACTACTTGAAGAAAAAACGGCGGCTGGCAGCAAAACCACAATCTATGTTTGCTATAACAAAACATGTAAACTACCAGTGCATGAGGTAGAAAAAGCTTACGAGCAGCTACAAAAGCCATAAGTATTGTATTGAAGTCAATTAGTTGTTAACATTGGCTATCCATGAGCCAGCTGGAGTTTCAAAATAATAGCACCCAAGGTAGAAAAACATTTTTTGTAGATGTAGTGCTACCTGTGCCCATACCAAAAATGTTCACTTACCGCGTGCCGCATGAGTTGAGCGATAAGATAGTGGTGGGCGCTCGCGTTATTGTACAGTTTGGCCAGCGTAAAGTACTTACCGGAGTCATCGGTAGGATTCATGAGACACCACCAGAAAAGTATGAGGCTAAATATTTATTAGAGCTCTTAGATGAAGAGCCTGTAATCCAGCCTTTGCAAATATCTCTTTTCCAATGGATTGCCAATTATTACATGTGCACCATAGGCGAAGTGCTGAATATGGCGTTGCCCTCAGGTCTTAAGCTCAGCAGTGAATCTAAAGTGCAACTGCACCCCCATTTTGACTACTACGAATCAGATATTGACTTTAGTGACAAGGAAGCTACAGTAATTGAAGCGCTGCAAAATGATGAAGTATTATCATACAGTGAAATAGGCCGGCTGGTCAATCAAAAGACCATTTACAGCTTAATCAAATCGTTAGTATACAAAGGTGCTGTTTTGCTTTTTGAAGAGGTCAAAGAGAAGTACAAGCCTAAAAAAGAGACCCGTATAAGGATGTCTCAGTTTTTAGCTGACAATAAGGAAGAACTGGAATCTCTTTTTGAAAACCTGGAGAAGAAGCCGAAGCAAGAAGCCATATTATTACACTATTTACAAGAAATTCCGGTCTTCAACCATCCTGAAAGAAACCGCGATGGAATACCAAAGGCCTCTTTTAATGAAGGTGATTTATCTACCTCTTCATTAAGAACATTGGTTAAAAATGGCGTTTTCGAGGAATTCGAAGTAATCATCAGCCGATTCGACAACCATGACCAATCGCTAAAAGAAGTAACACTAACCGACATCCAACAGCAAGCTAAGGAAGAAATTATGGCTTCCTTTCAGGAAAAAGACATTTCTCTGCTACATGGAATTACAGGTAGCGGTAAAACTGAAATTTATATCAGTCTGATTCAGGATGCGTTAGAGGGTGAAAGTCAGGTGTTATATTTGTTACCTGAAATTGCACTAACCACTCAAATTGTTAACCGACTAAGAAAAATATTCGGAGATAAGATGGGTGTTTATCACTCCAAATTCTCTGATAATGAACGTGTTGAGATTTGGAAAGGTGTTTTATCTGGCAAGTACCAGTTTGTGGTTGGCGTAAGATCGGCAGTATTTCTTCCTTTCGATAATCTTGGCTTGATTATTATAGACGAAGAGCATGAATCTTCCTACAAACAATATGACCCAGCTCCTCGCTACAATGCCCGTGATCTGGCCTTTGTTATCGCCCGGGAACATCACGCCAAGGTATTGCTAGGATCAGCTACTCCATCTATCGAGTCACAGTTTCATGCTCAGAGTGGAAAATATGGACTCATAAAATTAAACACCCGATTTGGTAGTGGTGCCTTACCCGATTTTCAAGTTGCTGATATGGTAAGGCAGAGAAATAAAAAGCTTTTGAAAGGTGAGTTTTCTACCGAACTGGTAGAAGCTATTACACTTGCGATGGAGCAAAAAGAGCAGGTCATCGTGTTTCAAAACCGTCGTGGCTATTCTCCTTACCTGATGTGCAATGAGTGCGGCTGGGTGCCAAAATGTGAAAACTGCGCTGTAAGTCTCACCTACCATCAGTATAAAGCGGAGATGCGCTGCCATTATTGTGGTTATAAAGAGCCTGTTCCTCATGCTTGTGAAGCCTGTGGGTCTACCAACATGAACACCATGGGATTTGGTACAGAAAAGCTGGAAGAAGAACTGTCTCTTCTGTTTCCTGATGCTCGTATTCAAAGAATGGACCTAGACACTACGCGCAGGAAGAATAGCTATGATAATATAATCTCAGACTTTGAAAATGGCTATGTAGATATATTGGTGGGCACTCAAATGGTTAGTAAAGGGCTGGACTTTGATAATGTGAATTTGGTAGGCATTTTCGACATAGACAGAATGCTTCACTTTCCTGATTTCAGATCTTTTGAAAGAGCCTTTCAGCTTTCTACTCAGGTCAGCGGCAGAGCAGGCCGAAGGGATAAAAAAGGTAAGGTAATCATCCAATCAAGAAATATAGAGCAGACTATTCTTACTCAGATAGTTACGCATGATTACAATTCATTTTATAAGCAGGAACTAGCTGAGAGACAGCTACATGGATACCCTCCTTTCACCAGACTTATTAATGTAATAGTTAAAAATAAAGATGCTCAAACAGCTAAAACTACAGCCATCAAACTCGGTAATCTATTAAAAGAACAGCTTGGTGCTAAAAGAGTACTTGGCCCCGAAGAACCCTTAATATCAAGAATAAGAAATGAGTACCTGATGGAGCTATCTGTTAAGCTGGAGCGATCGAAAATAAACCTAAGCAAAGCAAAAACAGTGATGCAGGAGATGGCTCATGAAGTGCTACAGGAAAAAGGCCTCAAATCATCGCGCATAATTTTTGATGTAGATCCGTACTAAGAAAAGAAATTACCTGTTTACTAAACTGAAATTCTTATTTTTGCCCTGTTTTATGAAAAATTACGACCGGCTTCTCATCTATATACTTATAAGCTTTCTGGGCTTTTTAAGTTGTGAAGAACAAGAAATTAATCTTACGGATACTGCTCCATATTTTACTATGCAGTTTATTAATGCAAGAAAACTGCAAACGCTCAATGACAGCATTGACAACATTGACGATAAAATAATCACCATTAATGATAGCATAACCGTATTAGACTCACTTTACGAGTTAAATCAAACTGATTATAGTGTAGAAAAAGAATCTCTTAACAATACCAAGAGTGATTTGAACACATTGAAAGGACTATTCAATGATACCATTTCTACTGTTGAGTCCGGAGATGTTTTAATTTCTAAAATTGTAGCAGCCAGCCTTGAAGGTACAGAGGTGACCTACGCAGATTCTGCCAAGAGCTATAAATTGGGGCTTAATCCAAATGCTGATAGCAGCAAATTCTACGTCCACTTGAACAATGATGTTTACACTATCAGAACTAAATATTCAAGGCTTACCGCCGAAGAGAATAGGAAAATAAAGGTTCTGGCCTATGATTTTGATTTACTATTCGACAGTAACCTCGATGGCTACGATAGCCTATCCAAAATACAAGATGATTCTACAAACTTATCCAGCAATGATTTTAAGGCTATTATTTATTTTTAGTATTCTTAGCTGCTCAGCGATAAGTGCACAAGCTCAATCTGACAGCACCAAGACCTCGAGCATTGATTCTGTGGCTGTTTTGAATGATACCATTCCTGCAAGTGAAAAGGTCATATCAGATTCTACCATGGTCAAAAAGACTACACCGACTGATACGGTAGTTGTCAATCAAACGGCCATTTCTGATTCTACCGTTACAGATTCTCTTGCAGTAAAACCTAAGGTAAACATCAAAACGGCCTTTCAAATATTCATTGACTATGGTAAATTCCTAACTATACCTACTGATTTTGAAACCAAGTATGAAGCTGGAGTAGCCTTTCAAATGAAAAACAAACTGGTACTGGTAGCTCATGCAGGCCAGGCTGAATTACATCCAGGTAGTGCCATAGAAAATGGGGAATACACAGTGAAAGGACAGTATTTCAAAGGTGGAATTAACTATCTCATCCCCTTAGACAACACTAATACGTTCTATATCGGCGGAAGATATGCCATGTCCACTTATGACGAAAATGGTAGCTATGAAATTAGCAGTCCCTTATGGCCAAATATCACTCGATCATTTGAACGCAAAGATTTATCTGCTACCTGGGCCGAAGTAGTTTTCGGAACGGAAAAGAAACTAAAAAACCCTCACTGGCTCATTGGCGGTACATTCGCTTTAAGAATTTTAATTGACCATGACACAGTAGAAGGTGATTCAGACCCAGTAGAAACTTTTGCAATCCCAGGCTATGGTAGAGCATTCGATAGTACGGAACCGGCTATCAATGTTTATATCAAGTGGCAATTGTAAAAAAGTCCATCAGTTCATTCAACTACATTTTATACTACAAAGTTTTCACAAACTCAGTACGTTTTCTCCTGTAATTAACTGTTGGCTAAGTGCTTAACGATTTCACGTAATTTTTACAGTTATTCCCAGGTTGGGTATGCCCTTCATTTTATCTAATTTCATTATTCAACCTGAAACCCTAAGCCTGAGCAGCGGACTTAGCTGCACTGCTATGCCCTGTTCTGTCTGAAGAGTTAGGTTTAATTATGTTTAATTAAACGCTTCTAACTGTGAAAAATTTAAACCTCAAAACCCTCTGGAGAAAGCTTTGCATTACAGCACTGGCTCTTCTTCTATGTTCTCAATTATCATGGTCACAAATGAGTGGCAATCCCATTTTATCTGGAGATCATCCTGACCCTGAAATAAGGATGTTTAATGGCAAATACTATATTTATCCTACGGCAACCCAAGGCAATACAGACTTCCATGCTTTCTCCTCCAATGACCTTACTAACTGGGTCGATGAAGGCGCTATATTTTCAGTAGGTAGAGATTGCAGCTGGGCCAATGTGAACGGATGGGCTCCGTCTGTGATCTCTAGAAATGGAAAATATTATTTGTATTACACCGCCGAAACTAAAATTGGCTGTGCAATAAGCAATAGTCCAACCGGTCCTTTCGTAGATATTGGTTACCCCTTCATTGGGTCTGATCCTTATACGGTAGACATTATAGACGCCATGGCCTTTATAGATGACGACGGTCAGGCCTATCTTTACTATGGTGGTTCCAATGGGTCAAGAATGGTGGTCCGCAGACTTAATCCAGACATGATCTCCTTCGCCTCAGGCCCCATGGATATCACTCCACCAAATTATACTGAAGCTCCTTTTCTCGTAAAAAGAGATGGCATTTACTACATGACCTATTCTAATGGCGCCTGGTATAACGCCTCGTACAATGTGCAATATGCAACCTCCTCCTCTCCCACTGGCCCCTGGACTTATCGCGGTTCCATATTATCCTCCTCTGATCAGATTACCGGACCGGGGCACCATTCTATAGTTCAAATACCCGGCTGTGACGATTATTATATGGTTTACCATAGATATGACAATGGCAACTACGGCTTCAGAAGCTGCAACATTGATAAAATGTATTTTGATCCGGATGGCTCTATCAGAAAAGTAGATATGACTAACTCAGGAGTGCAGGCTCGTGCTCCTTATGGTGGTGAATGTTCTACAGGAAATGTATTCTCTGGAGCTACATACAAATTGATCCATAAAGGAACTAACCAATGCCTGGATGTGGACAGCAACAGCCCATCACCGAATGCAAATGTGCATCAATGGACCAGCAACACTACCACAGCTCAGCAGTGGGTCATCACCCTGCAAGCTGACGGACATTACAAACTAAAGCATAAGGGCACCGATCAATGCCTTGATGTAGTTAACAATAGTGCTACGCCAGGCACCAATGTTATTCAATACACAGACAACGGAAATGATGCACAGCGATGGATGTTAAGAGCCATGGCCGATGGCTATTATAAGCTCGTGCATAAAAACACCTCTCAATGTCTGGATGTCTCAGGCAACAGCAGTTCCGATGGCGCTAATGTGCAACAATGGAATGATAACGGCAACAATGCTCAGCGATGGAAGCTCCAGATTGTATCATCAGCAGAAATCATCAGCGGTGCCATCTACGAATTAGAGCCTCAATGTGCCCCAGGCAAAAGATTAGATGTAGCCTCTGGCTCTAATACTAATGGTGCCAATGTTCAGATTTATGAACGCAATAATAACATAGCCCAGGCCTGGCAAATAGTAGGTGTTGGCAATGGCTTATATGAAATTATACCTCAATGCGCTACAGGTAGAAGACTCGATGTAGCAGGTGGGCAGGATCAGGCAGGCTCTAACATGCATATCTGGGAAAGCTATTCAAATACAGCTCAGCGTTTTCGATTTATAGATCAGGGGAATGGCTATTATGAAATAGAACCCGAATGCGCCCCTGGCAAAAGGTTGGATGTAGCAAATATCAGTCAGGACAACAATACAAATGTGCTCATGTGGAACGACCTCAATAATGCCGCACAACGATGGAAGTTAATCCTGAAATCTCAAAATGCCATTGCAGCTAAAACGGCTTCAGCAGAAAATATTGATATGAATGACGCTGCACAGAGACCATATCCAAATCCATTTAAAAATGAGATCCACTTTCCTGTGGCATCTAGTACGAGCAAGGATATTCTGTTAATAATCACTGATATAAGTGGAAAAGTGATTGTAAACAAAACTATAACCAGAAATCAAGAAGCATCACATGTGCTCTGGAATGGAAAAAATGATTCTGGACAATCAGTAGTTGAAGGCATGTATTTTTATAAAGTTATTTCAGAAGAAAGTATTATTACCGGATCAATATTGAAGCAATAAGTAATTACTAAGGGGTTGTACCCACCAATGGTGCAGCCTCTTATTTATACTATGAATAAAGAAAGCTTAGAATAACCCTGGCAGGCATAAAAAACAAAAGGCCGTGAAAATCACGACCTTTTAAACTATAAACTTGAACTTCTTTCAAAAAAATCAGGGATCTCAACAGCTGGTGTCATCCCGAAGGATATAGGTAAAAAAATAAATCAAATAAGTTTAAAAAATAGCTGTTGAGATCCCCTTATTAATTAATCTCTTGTATAGCTATATATCACCACCATCCAATAAGTAACCCAGTAATCAAAAAAAATTATAAAAAATTTATTTTTAATGACTTACCACCCATAGCTCAAGTAATTCTTGTAGCTCTAAACGGTAATATCCCATTCATCATTCATGGTGCTGATAGCATGGTGCGCAGTTAAATCAAACAGGCAAGGCACCACAGAAACATAGTTATTGGCGATAGCCCATTCATCATTATCCTCACCTTTGTCATGATTTACAAATTTCCCTGCCATCCAGAAATATCTTCTTCCATTAGGATCATGTCTTTGATCAAACTCCTCATGCCATTTAGCTCTGGCTTGTCTGCATATCTTCACTCCTTTGATCGCGCCTTTCGACTTTGCTGGGAAGTTTACATTTAAGGCCATTCCTTTGGCCATACCCTTAGTTAAAACCGTTTCAGCAATACTTTTTACATAATCTCTAACGTGACTAAAATCTGCATCAGCAGAATAATCACAAAGGGAAAAGCCAATGGCTGGCATACCTTCTATAGCTGCTTCTATAGCTGCAGACATAGTGCCGCTGTATAAAACGCTAATTGAAGTATTGCTACCATGATTTATTCCACTCACTACCAGATCAGGCTTTCTGTCTTTTAGCACAAAGTGCTTAGCCAGCTTCACACAGTCGGCCGGAGTTCCTGAACATTCATAGGCCTTTACATCTTCAAAAATATCGTTCTCCTCTAATCTTAGTGTATTTCCTATTGTAATGGCATGGCCCATTCCAGACTGAGGGCTATCAGGTGCTACCACGATAACATCACCCAGCTCTTTCATAATTTCTACAAGAGTACGTATACCTTTAGAAGTGATGCCATCGTCATTTGACACCAGAATAAGTGGTTTGCTCATCAAAAATTGTATTTATATTTTGTCAAAAAGTGAATTGTAGTAAACAACGGTTTTAGCCAGATCTCCCCTCCTATCTGCATTGATTTTATTATCCTTAATGTATTTTTTCATTTGAGACTGCTTGTCTTTCATGATATACCGTAGATCTTTTTTCTTTCCGTTGTACTCTTGAATATTCCCTTCGTTATCAAGGAAATAATAGGTATAAACTAAAACATAGGTGGAGTAAGTACCGGCCACTGAATATGGATAAGAGCGTGTTTGATATTCCACCGCTTCTCTACACAGCAGTGTCATTTTATCTCCTGCCAGCAACATCTCAAACAGAATTGGCACTCTGTAATTGCCATTTAAAGTATAGGGAATTGAATAAAACTGGCGATACCTCTCAACTGTTTTATCGAAGATTTCGAAATAAAGGAGTTTGCGTCCGGTAAATGCTTTTATGGTTTTATTATCAGCACTGAGCTGCACCACGTCATTTTCCAGGCTATATTTGACTAGTCCGCTTAGCGTATCACCCTCAGCTAATACTACCTTTCCCTCATGCCATACTTCCGAAGGAAAGTTCTGCGCATTCAAGGTTTGGCTGCACGCCGAAATAAGAACGATAAGAAAGCAAACTAGTCTCACTAATTATTTTATGTTTTTTAAAATTTGGTGCCCCATTTTATCTCTCTTGGTTTGAAGATATTGCTGATTATGCTTATTTGGAGCTATTTCTATACCTACATTTTCCACAATTTCCAGGCCATATCCTATTAAACCAACTCTTTTCTTAGGATTATTAGAGATAAGGCGGATTTTATGAATATTAAGGTCTCTCAAAATCTGAGCACCAACACCATAATCACGCTTATCCATTTCAAAACCAAGCTTTAAATTAGCTTCAACTGTATCTAACCCTTCTTCCTGAAGCTTGTAAGCTTTTAATTTATTTACCAGGCCGATACCACGACCTTCCTGATTCATATATAAAACCACTCCTTTGCCTTCTTTCTCTACCATTTCCATGGCGGCATGAAGCTGACCTCCGCAATCACATCGGCAAGAGCCGAAGATATCTCCGGTAACGCATGAAGAATGCACCCTTACTAAAACAGGTTCATCAGGTTCCCAGGTACCTTTTATTAATGCTAAATGATTGTCACCAGTATTCGTTTGCTGGTAAGCCACCAATTTAAAGTCACCATAATCGGTAGGCATATTTACGTTGTCTACCTCTTTTTTAATCAGGCTCTCCTTCTTCACCCTGTACTCTATCAGGTCTTTGATAGACACAAGTTTTAGATCGAACCTTTCAGCTACCTTTACCAGGTCAGGTAAACGCGCCATGGAACCATCTTCATTCATGATCTCGACTAAAACACCACCAGGTCTAAAACCTGCCAGACGAGCAAAGTCAATGGCTGCTTCTGTATGTCCTGCCCTTCTAAGAACCCCTCCTTGCTTTGCCCTTAACGGGAAAATATGACCAGGCTTACCCAGCTCCTCAGGATCTGTTTCAGGGTCTATTAATGCTTTTATGGTCTTGAACCTGTCATGAGCAGAAATACCTGTAGTACATCCGTGCCCAATAAGATCGACAGAAACAGTAAATGGAGTTTCGAAGGCAGCGGTATTTCTACCTACCATTAGCTCAAGGCCGAGATCATTACATCTTTCTTCATCTAAGGGAACACAAATAAGTCCCCTGCCGTGGGTGGCCATGAAATTGACTATCTCCGGTGTGATACATTCTGCCGCACAAACAAAGTCTCCCTCGTTCTCTCTGTCCTCATCATCAACTACAATGATCACTTTGCCGTTTTTGATATCTTCAACGGCTTCTTCTATGCTATTTAACTTTATATTTTCCTGACTCATCAATTGCTATGTTTCTAAGCAAAACTATGCTTTTTACACCTGTTATAAAAGTTAACAATTGATCAACAAAATTAAAATTAAAGGGGTTCGTAAAATGTCAAGAATAAGACTTATCGAGTCACCACAATACCAAGGACTTTGGCTATCTCCATTTCTGATTTTTTAAGCTCAGCATGAATCTTAAAATGATGTTCCTCCGCGTCAAAATCTTTGGCTTCCTTCATTTTAGAAAGGTTATCTAAAATGAGCTGTTGAATTACTCTAAACTTCAATCTAAGCACATTAGTAAACACCACATTTTCAAGAATGTCATTTTCTTTTGGGACGAAAATTTCATACTTATCATTCCAGTTATTGCTTACATCATAGCGCTCACTGATAAGGTCTACCACCACACTTTTCATTTCTGAAGAGCCATTCTGGATAAAATAGTGGCTATCAGGCACTCTACCTTCAGCCAGCTCTTTTTTAAACTCATCTACTATCTCTTTATAAATAGGTGTGATGAAGTCTATCTCCTCCAGCTGCTCCAGTAGATAATCATGTAATCTATACTCTTCCTCTATTTCATTAAAGCCATAATTAATGAGTATCCTTACACTTTCGCGTTCCTGAGCAGCCTGGCTGTCTTTTGGGTTAATGGCAGAAACCTTCTTCTCAGCTTCTACAACCTCTGCGGGCAGGTCTGGCAGATCGGGATGCTCTGGTTTACCTTTGCCCTTATCCTTCTTTTTACGATCGCCTATTAAGATCTTATTGAGCTCAGAGAAAAGCGTACCCTCATCAATATCTAACTGACGAGAAGTTTCTTTCACATAAACTGACCTTTTAATAGGATCAGGTATTTTACCAATACTGCCAACTATCTCTTTGATAGATTCTGCCTTCTTCAGCGGATCATTAGCAGCATCCTTTGCAAAAAGGGCAGCCTTAAAGGCAATAAGGTCTTTGGTGTTTTCAGCCAGGTATTTTTTAAACTCAGAAGTACCAAGTTTTCTGGAGTAACTATCAGGATCTTCACCTTCAGGGAACACAATCACCCGCACGTTCATGCCGGCTTCCAGAATCATGTCTACACCTCGAAGTGCAGCTTTTAATCCTGCAGTATCACCATCAAAAAGAACAGTAATATTCTCTGTAAACCTATGAATAAGCTTGATCTGATCATCAGTTAGTGATGTACCTGAAGAGGCCACAACGTTAGCTATATCAGACTGGTGCAGTGAGATGACATCGGTATATCCTTCTACCAGATAGCAATTATCCATCTGCCTGATGGCTTGCTTAGCCTGATAGATACCATAAAGGATTTTACTCTTATGATAAACCTCTGTTTCAGGAGAGTTGAGATACTTAGGCTTTGCGTCTTTCTTTAATGTTCTGGCACCAAACGCAATGACCTTACCTGAAATATTATGAATAGGAAAAATAACCCGCCCTCTAAAACGGTCATATTTCTTATTTTCCTTTTTTACCAGCAGACCTGCTTTTTCCAGCATATCTTCACTATAAGCCTTCGCCAGAGCCGATTTTGTGAAAGCATCCCACTGATCTAAACTATAGCCAAGATCAAACTCATCAATGATTTTTTCATTGAATCCACGCTCCTTAAAGTAGCTCAGCCCGATAGACCGGCCTTCATCATGTTTTAAAAGCGTTTCCTGAAAGTAGTCTTTAGCATAATTAAGAACTATAAACAGACTATCTCTTTCATTCTGATGCTGAATCTGCTCATCAGTCTTAGCCTCTTCTTCTACTTCAATCCCATATTTATTGGCCAGGTACCTGATGGCCTCAAGATAATGGAGTCCGTCGTGCTCTTCTACGAAAGTAATGGCATCGCCGGCTTTACCACATCCGAAGCATTTGAATATTCCTTTTGCTGGAGAAACTGAAAAGGATGGAGTTTTCTCACCATGAAACGGACAGCAGGCCCAAAGATTCTGACCTTTACGCTTCAAACTCACAAAATCAGATATAACATCTTCAATGTCTACCCTGTCTTTTACTGCGTCTATGGTGGCTTGTGATATCAAATTAAATCTCTAGTTTCTACAAAGATAAGTTTTAGCAAACAACTAATTCTACAACCCGTAGTATAATGTAAAATGTTGTTTCAAATTGCAAAAAAGCAAAACTAATGGACTAAATTGCAAGCTGAAATTTAATATGATTGCTGAAGGGAAAGGTTAGATATGAAATTTGACAAATCAGACGTACTTAAAGCACTTTCTACGGTAGATGATCCTGACTTAAAGAAGGATTTGGTTACCCTGAATATGATTAAGGACGTAGAAGTTTTTAGTGACGCTGTAAAGTTTACAGTAGTGTTAACCACACCGGCTTGTCCGCTTAAAGAAGTGATTCGCAAAAGCTGCGAAGATGCTATTCATAACTTGATTAGCAAAGATCTTCAGGTAGACATCAATATGACATCTAATGTTACCACTACCAGAGACAGTGCTCCTTTATTACCTAATGTAAAGAATATTATAGCCGTTTCTTCTGGAAAAGGTGGTGTTGGTAAATCTACAGTGGCAGCTAACCTTGCAGTTGCCTTAGCTCAGGAAGGAGCAAAAGTAGGTATTATCGACGCAGACATTTACGGTCCTTCCGTGCCTACTATGTTTAACTGTGAGCACGAGCAGCCATCTGTAAAGCAGGTGAATGGCAAAAACATCATTGTGCCATTAGAGCAATATGGTGTAAAACTTATATCTATAGGTTTCCTTGCTCCGGCTGAGAACGCTGTGGTTTGGAGAGGTCCTATGGCCAGCTCAGCCTTGAAACAATTTATTGGAGATACTGACTGGGGTGAACTTGATTATTTGATCATAGATTTACCTCCAGGCACTAGTGATATACACCTTACTTTAGTACAAACTGTTCCTGTAACCGGAGCGGTGATTGTAACTACACCTCAGAAAGTGGCCCTTGCCGATGCCAGAAAGGGAATGTCTATGTTTAGGCAGCCACAAATTAATGTACCTATATTAGGTATCATTGAAAATATGGCTTA
Source organism: Fulvivirga ligni (assembly GCF_021389935.1). NCBI lineage: Bacteria > Pseudomonadati > Bacteroidota > Cytophagia > Cytophagales > Fulvivirgaceae > Fulvivirga > Fulvivirga ligni. The sequence goes on along the minus strand of NZ_CP089979.1, from coordinate 2,463,897 downwards.
TTTTACACCTGAGGAGCTACCAGACAGTAAATATTATATTTTTGGTGAAGGTGGTGGCCTGAACTTATCGCAAAAGTTCGATGTTCCTTTACTTGGTCAGATACCTATTGTACAAAGTATCAGAGAAAGCGGAGACAGTGGTTATCCTGCCGTATTAAAAGAGGGTAAAACCAAAGAAGCATTTCATGAATTAGCTGAGGCTGTAGCCAGAAATGTAGCTATCAGAAATGCCACAATAGACGAAACAAAAAAGGTAGAATTTAAAGTTTAATAACCTGCATGGAAACTGCTAACTCACTTTCAATGGATGAGATTAAAGAGAAAATAGATTTAGCTCTGGATAACATAAGACCTTATTTAAAGACTGACGGCGGAAACGTTAAAGTATTAGAGGTTAGTGAAGACCTGGTAGTAAAGCTAGAGCTATTAGGAGCTTGCGGCTCTTGCCCTATGTCTACCATGACATTAAGAGCTGGTGTGGAAGAAGCCATAAGAAAGGCTGTGCCTGAAGTAAAATCTGTAGAGGCGGTGAACATCACACACCCTGATGACCCCAACGCAAAATTACCAGGAAACATGATTTAGATCTCTTTAAAAGACCTAACCCTGAAATACCTAAAACCTATACAATACTCATACAAGCTAAGAATCTTTGGAATCTTGGCTTTTTGTGTTTTATTCCACGTACAAACCTTCGCTCAAAGGTGTGCTACGGAAGAATACCAAAAAATGATTACCCCAGACCAGGCTCAGGAAGAAGCTCTTTTTGAGGAATGGATGTCAGATAAGCTCACCTTACTGAAGCAAAACAAGATATTAAGGCAAAGCCAGCAAAGTGAAGTGATCACTATTCCTGTAGTGGTGCACATCATTCATAATGGTGAAAGCTTAGGCTCGGGCAGAAACATTCCTGATGGGCAGATCATATCTCAAATTGATGTTCTTAATGAAGATTACAGAAGAACCAATGCGGATGCCAGCAATACGCCCACTGTATTTCAGTCAGTAGCGGCTGACACGGAGATTCAATTTGCTTTGGCCCAGAGAGACCCGGAAGGACTACCCACAAACGGAATTGTGAGAGTTAACGGTGCACAAGCCTCCTGGTTAGTAGGTGAAAATTATGCCCTTAAAAACTTAAGCTATTGGCCTGCAGAAGATTACCTAAACATCTGGGTTACAGACCTTGGTGACAACTATTTGGGTTACGCTCAGTTTCCGGATTCCGGATTGAGTGGCCTGGAAAACAGCAGCATTAACAGGGAGACTGATGGAGTAGTTATCGATTATATGGCCTTTGGGTCTATTGAAAAATTTCCGTCGGCGAGTCTGGATAGTAAATACAATCTGGGGAGATCTACCACCCACGAAGTGGGACATTATTTGGGGCTAAGACATATTTGGGGTGATATAGGCGGATGTTCGGGTACTGACTATGTAGATGACACACCCACTCAGGAAAGCAGTACAACAACATGCCCTGAAAGTGAAAACAGAACATCTTGCAGCTCTCAGGACATGTTCCAAAACTACATGGACTATACTGATGACGCTTGTATGAACATATTTACCGAAGGCCAAAAAGGTAGAATTCAGGTAGTTATGGACAACAGTCCCAGAAGGGCCAGCTTAAAAAGCTCAAAAGGCAACATTGCTCCTGTAACGGTTAGTAACAACCTGGGCGTGAGACAGATATATTCACCAAAAGTGGCAGACTGTGCCGATAATGTTATTCCTACTATAGAAATCAGAAACTATGGTAACAATTCAGTAACCTCTGCTCAAATACAGCTGTTAGTCAATGGCAGTCCTATTGAAACTATATCCTACTCCGGAAGTCTCGCTCCCTTAGCAGCCACTGACATCGAATTCAGCACTTATACCTACCCATCCTCTGGAGCCTATAATTTCACTTTTGACATCATTGAGGTGAATAACGGCACCGATCAGGACGATTCGAATAATTCTGCTGATAGATTAGTTACTGTTCCTGAAGAAGTAGATTACCCTATCAATATCACTTTCGACAACTTCCCTACCAATTGGAGCATTGAAAACCCTGATGGTTTTATTACCTGGAATATTACCACTGCCCCCAAAGAGACCTCAAACAATAAAGCTCTTGGTGTTAATTTTTCTATCTATGAAAACGGGGAGCATGACATTTTCAAGTCAGGAATGATAGACCTCACTGATGTAAAAGTGGCAGTATTACAATTTGATGTTGCTTATGAAAGCTATTTCTCAGCCTTAAAAGAAGGACTATTGGTAACGGTGAATCCCTATTGCGGAGATGCTATCGATAATTCTGACACTTTATTTTATGAAACAGGGGTAGATTTGAGCACTACAAAAAGGTCAAGCTCGTTTTTCGTACCTGCGGACGAAGATGACTGGGAAACCATAGTACTAGATATGGAGCAGTATATCGGACAAAAGGTAAGCATTGCTTTTGTAGGAATAAACGGATACGGCAATAATCTGTATTTAGATAATATTCAGTTTGAAACCAAAGAAAAAACAGATGCTGCTATCACAAAGATTATTTCTCCTTCGGTAGCTTCTTGCACCGTGTCCGATTCCTTAAGATTTGTGGTCACCAATAAGGGCACTAAGGCCATTGGCTCTATGCAGATTAACATTTCCTTTGATGGAGTATCTCAAACCCTACAATGGCAAAAAGACCCTGCAGATTCGTTAAAAGCAGGAGAACAAGAAACGATATCACTCGCGTTACCTAACTATAGTGAAGGTGAGCACTCATTAGAAATAGCACTCATTAACCCCAATCTGAGCATAGATCATAACCCAGATAATAATTTGGCTAGCCTCAATTTATTTGTGAATAGCAATTCGCAGGAGATCCCGATAAAAGAGAACTTTGAAGACTTTTATAACAGCAGCCTGTGGTTAATAAGCAACCCGGACAACAGCATCACCTGGGATACTGTAACTTTGGATTATAGTACAGCACTACGGCTCAAAACTTCTGAATACGATGACAATGGAGAACAAGACCTACTGATAAGTCCTGTTTTGGATTTTGGTTCTTATAACACGGCCATCTTATCATTCGATGTGGCATCGGCCAGTAATGAAAATAGCCTTTCTATTTTAGCCAGTTATGATTGTGGAGAAAACTACGATTACGTCATATACAATAGTGATGACATTACCAGTGGCAACTTTTCTGGCGTACCTGCAGCTACCGATTGGAAAACCATTGATATGAATCTATTTTCATTTCTTGGCACTGACCAAACCAGATTAGCCTTTGTGGCCACTAATAATGAAGGAAGTGATCTGTTTATAGACAATATCAATATTTATGTAACAGAACAATACCTAAAAGCTAAAAATCCATACCCGAACCCTAATAGCGGTTTACTTCACATTCCATTTAACCTTGATTCAAAGGAAACTGTGGAAATAGTTTTCTATAATACATCAGGCAAAATCTTAGCGGAAACCAGTTATCCGAACACCCTGAATCAAACTTATAGTTATGATATGTCCCATTTGCCAAGTGGCATCTATTTGTTAAAAATGAAGGGCGAGTCTTTCACAGAAGTGAAAAGAATAATGGTGAATCACTAAACTATTTCGCAAAGCAGATACTTGTTATCTTTGACTGAAGTTTAATTAACCTATGAGCAATAAAAAAACTGTAGCCATAATCTATGGTGGTAAATCAGTAGAACATAAAATATCTATCAACTCAGCTAAAAATGTCTATGAGTTTTTAGATAAAAATAGTTTCGACACCATTCTTATCTATATATCTACCGAAGGAAAATGGTATTTAAAAGAAACTGTCGATGCCGATTTTAAAGAGGAAAATGAACTATTCTTAATTCTTAATCCTCAGCAGAAGGGATTCTTCCATGTATCTTCTGGCAAAAAACTGAATCCTGACATAGTTTTCCCTGTGCTTCATGGTACAGATGGAGAAGATGGCAGCGTTCAGGGCATGTTAGAGGCCATAGAAATGCCATTCATAGGAACCGGGGTTTTAGGTTCATCCATTTCAATGAACAAGCTTTATTCAAAAAAGCTTATGGATGCCGCCGGCATTCCGGTGAGCAAGTATATTTTCTTTCATTATCATGATAGAAAAAGTATCTCATTTCAAGAGGTGAAAGAAAAACTCAACCTTCCCTTCATGGCAAAGGCTGCAAACCTTGGCTCATCAGTGGGTGTACACAAAATAAGCAGCGAAGAGAAATTCGATTCTGCCTTAGAAGACATTTTCAACTTTGACAAAACAGTGATTTTTGAAGAGTTCGTGGAGGGTAGAGAGCTTGAATGTGCTGTAATAGGTAATAGTTCTCCTGAAGCGACCTTACCAGGCGAAATTATAGTATCAAGCAATCATGAATTCTATACTTACGAAGCTAAATACCTGGATCCGGAAGCTGCTAAACTTCAAATTCCGGCAGTGGTAGATGATGCTATCAGTGAGAGAATTCAAGAATTGTCTATTCAAAGCTATGTAACATTGGCTTGTGAAGATTTTGCCAGAGTAGATCTCTTCCTTAAACCAAATGGAGATATTCTTATCAATGAAATCAACACTATTCCTGGATTTACCAACTCCAGCATGTTCCCAATGATGTGGAAAGAAAAAGGATTAGAATTCACACCTCTGCTTACAAAACTTATAGAGCTGGCTTTTGAAAAGCATGAATCTAAACAGCGATTATCTAATAATTTCAATGGATAAACCGCCGGAATCTAAATTTAATTTCCTGTCTTTATAAGAATTGTTTAAGTTTGATCGTTTAGTATACTCATCATCAACGCATGAAAATACAGCCAAAGTCATTTAAAGATTTTTTACTTCATCTTGTTATAGTTATAGTTCTGCTTATTGGAGCGGTTCTACTTTTTTTCAACGTTTATCTTCCTTCATACACTAATCTTGGCGAAACTATCACAGTGCCTGACATTGAAGGAATAAGTATGAATGAGATTGATGACTTTCTCACAGACCGAAATTTAAGATACGAAGTAAACGACAGTACATTTTCAGAAGATTATCCGCCGCTTACCATCGTAAAGCAATATCCTAGTGCAGGCAGCAAGGTAAAAGAGAATAGGAAAATATACATCTCAGTTAACCGAGTGAATCCTCCTACCGTACCCGTTCCGGATTTGGTAGACAGATCCCTTCTTAACGCAGAAACTGCATTAAAAAGCAATGAGCTTAAGCGTGGTGAGATCATTTATCAACCTAGTCAGTTTCATAATCTGGTCTTAGGGATGCAGATGAAAGGTAAAAAAATAGAGAAAGACGCTCGTATTCCTAAAGGTTCTGTTATTGATCTTATTGTAGGTAATGGTTCAGGCCCAACCCTTTTCCCAGCTCCTAAGCTAGTAGGAAATGAGTTTGAAGACGCTAAGTTTATTATTTTGGGCTCTAGCCTACAGTTAGGACTTATAGTGGTAGAAGGTGATACTACCGGCACTACAGTAGTCGTTACCAAACAAGAACCAGCAGAAGGAACTCAAATAAATGTTGGCGATGAAATTGATGTTTGGATAGCACCTAAACAAATCTCTGAAGAAGAGGAAACTGAAACACCATAATTTTATGTGCAAATTTCTTCGTAGCGTAACTTTTTTATTCATTTTATTAGTGGCTTATCAAACAGCTGAGGCTCAAATAAGCTATTATCCGCTACAGAAAAATGCAGTTTCTAAACCCAGACCTTCCGGCAGACAACAAGCCGATGAACCTTTATCATTACCTTTCTGGGATGATTTTTCGTTTTCCAATGGCATGCCTTCGGATAGTCTTTGGATTACTAATGGAGTATATGTTAATAATGGTCTGGCTATTGCCCCTCCTACTATTGGCGTGGCCTCATTTGATGGGCTAGACAGCTTTGGAGCGCCCTATGTGGCTAGCTCTACCAGCTTTGGCACCACTGATACTCTAAGCTCCAAACCTATCGATCTGAGTGGGTTATCCGCTGCTGACGATGTTTACATTAGCTTCTATTATCAGTACGCTGGTTATGGAGAAACCCCGGAAGAAAGTGACACCTTAAGCTTGGCTTTTAAAGAAACTGATGGCACCTGGAACACCGTATGGCCGGCTTCAGCTTCATTGAACAGAGACAGTTCAGAATTCACTCAGGTTTTAATTAAAATCAGCAACCCTGAGTATTTTCATGAAAACTTTCAATTTCAATTTTCATGTTTTGGAAGACAATCAGGGGCTTTTGATGTATGGAATATTGACTATGTATATCTAAATAAAAACAGAAGTACATTAGCCGAAGACACGAGCTATCCTGATAGATCTATTAGCTCTGGTCCAAGTTCAATATTTGGAAAATACAATGCTGTACCTATTTCACATTTTGAGTATGACTATCTGACCGACCTCAAGTTTCAATTGTTTAATCTTGACAACATTGAAGATATTGATATTGATGGCCAACCTAGAAGACAGCCTTTCAATTATTCACTTGATGTAACCATCACTAGTTGGAAAGATTCTGCCAGCACCGCAGCAAGCTTTGATAATAGCTCAGACATCACAAATAGTATTTTATTTCCACAAAGAATTTCCAATATCACCGCTCCGGTCAGTGTCCTGAACATCCCTGAAGACGCCATAGCCAGAACTGATGATTCGGTTTTTGTTGATATAAAATTAGTGCTTAATGCATCTGATAATGTAACTACAGGAGACGCCGACGTGGGTGATTACTTACCAGAGAAATATGCTCCCATTGGCTTTAGAAATAATGATACCACTACCGTTAAGTTAGAGCTTAAAGATTACTATGCTTATGATGATGGTACAGCCGAAGCTGCCGTGGGACTCAATTATTCAGGAGACTATATAGCTTACAGATTCATAAGGCCAGCGGTTGAAGTTGGGAAAGATAGTGTTAAAGCTTTAGATATGTTCTTTCCATATTTAGGGACCTCACCGGCCAACAAAAGCATTTATATCTGCATATGGGATAACGATAAGGATAAGCCGAATAACTTATTGATCAGAAAAGCTCAGTCATTATTAGAGTCAGGCGTAAACGAATTTGTAAGGTATGAATTTGAACAGGCCATTGTAGTTCCTGATACTTTTTATGTGGGATATCTCCAAAATGTAAATGGTAAATTAGGAATTGGAATTGATAGAAATAACAATACTCAAGAGGATATATTCTATAATTTAGATGGAGAATGGCAAGTGAACACCATCATTGGAGGCAGTCTATTAATGAGACCTGTATTTGGCTCATCTCCTAAAACAATTACAGGCATTGATCGCAAGCCATTAAAATCCACCGCCATTTACCCTAACCCTTCATCTGGCCTGGTTTATATAGAAGGACAATATGATAAAGTCTGGGTCACTGATCTAAGAGGTATTACTTATACCTTCTCTCCAGAAAACATTAGCAACAACCTGCAAAGTATCAATATCAAGCATTTACCACGAGGAATGTATATCTTGCAGGTTCAAAACAAAGAGCAGGTCTATTCTACAAAAATTTTCAAAGAGGATTAATGAAGTTGATTGAGGTTGAAGAATTCAAGCAAAAGCTTGAAAATAACACTGATGTACTAATTATTGACGTTAGAGAATGCTGGGAGTACGAAGAAAGAAATATTGGTGCTATTAACTATCCTCTTGGAGAGCTACCTCAGTTTTTAGATCAGCTTCCCTCAGATAAGACTTACGAAATCATAGTTCACTGTGAATCAGGCAGAAGAAGTCAACAAGCAGCCAAATACCTCAAGCAACAAGGCTTCTCGAATGTATGTAGCTTAAAAGGTGGCCTTAAATCTTACTTTTGATGAAGAGAGATTTGAGATTTAATAATTCTCAAATTCCTTTCTAAAAACTTTCATTTTTCCTTCTTAAATCACCTTCCCTCTTAATTTATTATTAATCTGAGGGTTACATTCTATCCTTTCTCCCCATTTAGGTCTATAAATCATAGTATTTATTGTCTTATTATCATTTTTTTTCAAAAACCAATTTTAATTTATTTGACATGAAATCATTTATTTTTTGCGTTCTAGCTATTGGTATTTCATTTTTTGGAGTTAATGCTCAAAATCTTGACAAACAAAAAAACAGCATTAAGTACACACAATTACCTGTAAAACCTCTCCCACAGGAAATTACCCAATATCATATTAAGACTGATTTAGGGTATATCTATAGTGGCGACAGTAAAACTGAAACTTTAAGCAAAATAAAAGGAGCTGCTCAAATACCTCATTTAGAAAAAACCGAGAGTGAAGGAGCTGAAATTCTAGTAAGACTGGAGTCATATTATAAAAGTGAAGTAAAGTATGAAACAGTTACTAAAACAGAAAAGAGAGATGACAAAGAAGTTTCTGTAACCTATTATTATCTTACTTTCAGCTATAAGTACCCACTTTACTATGAAGTAAAACTTCCTGGAGAAGTAGATCCTTATTACACTCAGTTTGCAAATGGCTCTCAAGATATGAAAACATATAAGAGTCAAGAGTTTAGATCTTCTTCAGATAGAGGCAAATGGTGGGGTGATAACTACAAATCAGTGCAATCTAAACTAAGAACAGACTTACTTAATTCTAATGTAAGTGATATGAAGAGCAACGTAATGAAGTTATTCTCTTATAGAAAAACAGTTCTTTACTCTAGATTCTTTACAGTTAAAAAATACAAGAAATTCGAATACACCGATATTGATGCAGCTTGGGAAAAAGCAAAATCAGCTATTGACTATATCAACGAAGGAGACATTGTGTTCAATGATGATTTCAATAACACTATGATGGAAGCCATTACTATGTGGCAAAAAGTGCTTGACGAAAGTGATGTTGATGACAAGAAAGCTCGAATCAACAAAAAAGTGACGGAAGCTTTGTATAACAATATTTTCTTAGCTTATTCTATGATGTCTGATTTCGAAAAAGCTGAAGAAATCAAAGGAATTGCGGAAGGTAGAATCGGTAAGAAAGCGATTGATAACACCTATGAAAACTGGTTAAACGGAAGAAAGCAAAGATTTGCTGCTAACGAAGGAAACATTCCAGTATCTATCTAATAATACTAACCATTTACAATAACCATTATGAAAAAATATATATTCATTTTATTAGTTTCGGTCATTGTTGCTGCTTGTGGCACTACAGAAGATCCCCTACCAAGTAATGTAGTAAAGAACTCCGAGGGCCTAAATATAGACTTGGAATGGTCCACTGGTGGATCTTCGTCTCAGTCAATGGAGGATGTAGATCTTGATCTTTATCTTGAGAAAGATGGGAAGGTTATTGACGAGTCAACATATATTCAGTTTGAACAAGTATCCATCTTAGATCACTACGCAGATGGCGAGTACGAAGTAAAGGTGAAGTTTTATGATGGTACTAAAAGAGCAGATTACTCCTTGTTTGTTAATGGGTTCGATTCTAATGAAAACATTCTATTCACAAGCTATTTCTTGGCTAGTGATGAGGGAACTACGTTAACATATTTGAAGATTATTAAAGAAGGTGATGAGTATACCATCCTTGATCTTTAAGAGATAAAATCTAACTAAATAGAGAGGCTGTCTCTAAAGCAAAATCCTGATTGATTAAAGCTTTAGAGACAGCCTCTTAATTTTTATTCAAAGGTAATGGTACCAGATAATGTAATATTATCTGATGCATTACCTATCATAATTTCAAAATCGCCTGGCTCTAGAATCCAACCGTTTTTAGTATCGTCGTAGTATTTGAACGCATCTGCTTCCAGAGTAAAAGATATTTCTTTGCTTTCTCCCTTTTTTAAGAACACCTTCTCAAAAGCCTTCAGTTCTTTCACTGGCCTTTTTAGTGATGACTCTGTATCATGAACATAAATCTGTGCTACTTCTGCACCATCCATACCCCCAGTGTTCTGAAGCGTAAATGTGCCTGTTACCTTTTCTCCTTCTTTAGTGAGTTTCAAATCAGAGAATGTGAATGTTGTGTATGAAAGTCCATGACCAAAAGCGAATTGCGGTTCTACTTTATAGGTATCATTATACCTGTAACCTACAAAAATGCCTTCGTTATAAAATACATTAGCAGTGTCACCAGGGTACTCACCTAAAGCATGTGCAGGAGAATCTTCAAGTTGCTTAGGGAAGGTAACTGGCAGCTTTCCAGAAGGGTTTACCTCTCCATAAAGTATGTTGGCCAAAGCCTTACCACCTTCCATTCCAGGATACCAGGCCTGAACAATAGCAGGAGCGTTATCGATCCATTGAGACATGTCTACAGGTCCACCACCCATTAATACCACAACCGTCTTCGGGTTAGCTTCTATTACTGCGCTGATCAACTCATCCTGAAAGAATGGTAGCTTCATGCTCGGTTTATCTACACTTTCCATGTCATAAAAGCCCTGCCCCCATTCGTTGTAGTTATAACCATGGTTCCAACCGCCAACATAAACCACATAATCGGCCGCTTTAGCCGCAGCTACAGCTTCTGCGATCATTTCTGAATTAGCTGATTCTGGTTTTATAACCTCAAACCCTGGAACATAACTGATTTCAACATCAGCCCCTAACAATGATTTTATACCTGCAAGAGGCGTTATTTCATATGGAGGTCTTACCTGTGAGCTACCGCCACCTAATGATTGCTTGGCATCGGCATTCCCTCCTATAACAGCTACTTTCTTTACCTCCTTAGACAGTGGTAACAATTGATCATAATTCTTTAAAAGTACGATACCCTCTTCTGCCACTTTCTGAGCTGTTTTATGATGGGCATCTGTATTTATGCTTCCCTCCTGTCTTTTGTCAAACATATGGGTAGCATACATTACTCTCAGTATTCTTTTTACTTTATCATCAATCAAAGCCTCGGCAATGTCACCCGATTTCACCATTTGCACAACGGTATCTCCTAAGAAAAACTTGCTATAATCGATATTTGGCATTTGAGAAAGATCAGTGCCCATCTCTAAATCTGTTCCATTTTGCAGGGCCTGCTTGGTATCATGTACTGCTCCCCAGTCACTAATTACCATTCCTTCAAAACCCCACTCACCTTTGAGGATGTCATTGATTAGTAAAGTATTATGGGTAGCAAACTCTCCTCTAAATTGATTATAAGCTCCCATTAGAGTCATTACCTGAGCTTCTTCTACAGCTGCCTTGAAACCTGGCAGGTAGATCTCTCTAAAAGCACGCTCACCCATATCTACGTTGATAGAGCTACGTCTTATTTCCTGATTATTTGCGATGAAGTGCTTCACACAAGCAGCTACACCCTGATCCTGAACTCCTTTGATGTATCCTACAGCCATTTTAGATATCAAGTACGGATCCTCACTTTGATACTCGAAATTACGTCCGTTTAATGGCGTACGCATGATGTTAATGCCCGGGCCAAGGATCACATCTTTGCCTCTTTTATTGGCCTCACTACCTAAAACTCCACCGAAAGCATAGCCTAATTCAGGATTCCAGGTGGCAGCTAGCGTAACACCAGTTGGTAAGTAGGTAGATGAATCGGTACCGTCATTAAGAAGGTCCCAGCCGCGACCATGCTCAGGACGAACACCATGAGGACCGTCTGACATGGTGAGTTCGGGTATGCCAAGCCTTTCTACGCCGGCTGATGTAAAAGATGAATTAGCATGTATCATGGAGACCTTCTCTTCAAGGGTCATCTTGCTTATCAGCTCATTGATCTGATCATCATGCGATGTAAGTGGATCTATTTTAGCAGGCTCCTGATCCGTCACTTCCTGAGAGTCGATGGTGGTACAAGCCCCAAGTAAAAGAAAAAGGAAGGCCTTTAAAAATCGTTTGTAAATAATCATGAGAAAATTTTAAGGTTTTATATTAAAGTGCTCAAAAATGCACAAAAAACAAAAATCAGAAGGGTTCAAATGATGCGAAACAGGTAGTAATATGTTACAAAATGGCCTTTGTAGTAACTTTGTGTTATTATTTTTCTACCCTATTTTCACGGAGGTCATGGTTAGTGAACCTGCCACCGCCTTGTCATTAAAGAAAGATATATCATCCTTAGCGGTCTGCAGGCCTATGGAATAGAGCAAGGGTATGTAGTGATCAGGCGTAGGTATAGCTAGCCTGGCATCAGCTCCCAGAGATTGGTAATTGATCAGTTGCTTATGTCCGCCTGAGGTAATCAAACTCTTGAACTTATCATTAAGAGTTAGCGCCCAATCATAGCCATAACCTGGCTCATTGATTTTGTCCCAGGCTACCATTCTAAGATTATGCACCATATTACCACTTCCAATAATAAGCACCCCTTTCTTTCTTAACTCATATAATTCATGGGCCAATGAATAATGGTATTCAGGATTTTTAGTATAGTCAATGCTGAGCTGCAAGACTGGGATATTCGCCTTTGGATACATATGTCTGATGACCGTCCAGGTGCCATGATCCAGGCCCCACTCATGATCAAGTTCTATGTGTGTAGACTTCACCATCTGCACGGTCTCCTGGGCTAAAGCCGGATTTCCCGGAGCGGGATATTGAACATCAAAAAGCTCTTGTGGGAAGCCTCCAAAATCATGAATGGTTTTTGGAAAATCCATAGCTGTAATACGTGTTCCTTTGGTAAACCAATGGGCCGAAACCACCAAAACCGCCTTAGGTTCAGGTATTTCTTTCGCCATACTGCTCCATCGCTGAGAAAATTCATTATCCTCGATACCGTTCATGGGTGACCCATGGCCAATAAAAAGAACCGGCATCACATAATCCTGCTGAGACAACGAAGATGTGAAATTATTAAATGCTGATAAAGTAGTCACTGCTATACCTCCCTTCAATGAATTAACTAAAAATCGCTTTCTATTCATGTCAAAGAGTAAAATTACGAAAACGCGTCAGGAAAAACCGTTGACTAAAATCAAGAAAACTGCCTATTACTCATTTTCAGACATTTTCTTCCTCACCCGACTGAGCGTTTCTGGTGCCAGGCCTAAATACGAAGCAATCATATGCTGAGGTACGCGCAGAGCAATGTCTCCATGCAATTTTAAGAAGCTTTCATAGCGCTCCTGAATGGAGAGGCTCAGGTTGGAATTCACTCGCCTCTGAAGCGCTACATAGGCATTGGTAATCTGTATTCTAATGAACTTTTCATAGGCTACTGAGGTATTTAGAAGCTCTTCATGAGAGGCCTTAGACATGAGAATGAGTTCTGACTTTTCAATAGCATCAATGTTATAGATGGCGTTTTCTCCCGTTATAAAGCTAAATAGATCAGATGCCAGCCAGTTTTCAGGGGCAAATTGCACGATATGATCCACCTGATCGGTATCTACAGAGTAAACACGGAGAAATCCTTTAGCCACAAAAGCTACCTCTATACAAGGTTGGCCCTCATGCAGTAAGAATTCCTTTTTATTGAGGTGTTGATGGTAAAGATGCTTTTTAATCAGCTCCTCATCCTCTTGACTGAGCTCTACTTTTTGCCTTAGATGGTCGAAATATCTCTTATATAATGCCGCACTCATTATGCTGGCAATTAGGCACTTTTAAGTTTAAAGTAAAAGTGTCTACTGATTTTATGTGATGACTTTTAAATTACTTGGTTGCTATAACAGCCGCTCGGCCGGAGCCGAGCGACTGCTAGATATCAAAACATTAAGAATTACACGGCAGAGGCTGGACCACTGAACGTACTTCTCTTCTTAAGTACTATGCTCGTAACAGCAAACATCAATAAACAAAAAGCAATGAAACTATCACCGATGGCAGCATAAATAGTAGAAACTCCTTTTGTTGGAAGATGAGTTATAAGCGTTTTATCATTATCTTCAAAATGATCCATTTCCTCAATTACTCTACCTGTGTGGTCGGTTCCTACTGACAAGCCATGACTGGTTTGACGGACCAAATTGAACCCCTGCTCGATGGCTCTGAACCTGGCCATGTCTGTGTGAAGTGGGTCTATTTCTTTCCAGTCATTACTTGGAGCCAGAAGAATATCAGCTCCTCCTGCTTGTCTTAGATATTCAGGAAAATCAAGGTCGAAACAGATGGCTCCTGCAATGGTACCGTAAGGTGTTACTATCTTTTGTATTCCTGTAGCCTTGTTATTACTGACTTCAGCTTCACCACCAGGAACAGATATTCCTTTCCAGTAATCAATCACCTTGTTTCCGGCCGTATCAAATAAAATGAATTTGTTTTCAAGATATTTGGCCTTGGTATGATCTAGTACTGCCACACCCATCCCTAAATAAATGTGCTGATCACCAGCAATTTTACTGGCCCTTCTATACAGCTCTTCTTCGTCTTCCTTTAAGATAGCACTGTTTCCCTCTGCCCAAAAAACTATTTTGGCACCCGCTTTAGCCTGAGCAACACTTCTATCCAATAAGTGCTGATTAACTCTTGTAATCTGTCTTTGGGCTTCAATTTTATTCTCATGTCCTTTTTCTTCGTCATTCAAACCTTCAAGATAAAAATTAAGAGCATAATCATCTGATGCAGAAAGAGATGCAACACGGACAGTTTGAGCGCTAGTGTTCTGAAATGTCATTTTATAGCCACCAAAAATTAGTGTTAAACCCAGCACAAGACTATAGGCAAGCACCCCTTTTTTGATGTTCCTTTTATGATGATGCTGCTCATAAACCCAGTTGACAACTGCAGCAAACCAAAAGATCAAAAATGTGATATAACCCATGCCAAAAACGGAAATAGATTGCAACAAAAGCTGCTGGAACTGTTGCGTGTATGCGAAATGCCCCCAGGTACCGTATTGATTGATCAGGTGATAAGCATATTCCATTAGAACAGCAGCACAAGGAAATATCAATGTATTGATAAATGAACCTCTATTTTTTGAGAAAAAAGAATCAATAAGGTAAGGCAGGGAGGCAAAAAGACTAAAAATAGCCGCGATGATGATTGATACCACCAAAGGTAAAAATGGTACAACATCAAAACCTATAAAGTAGCTAACACCTAACGCCAAGAATGCAAACAAAAATCCTTGCCATCTCTTTAATCTTCTGGTGGCAAAAAGAAGCATAGGTACGGCCAGCCAAATGGCAAAGAAGATTGCATATTGACCATTCGAGAATATAAGTAATATTAGTAATGCTAATACAAAGGTTAGTTTTTTAAGAGCTTTCATCTGTTTTTGTTTAATTGATATGCTGGCAAGATCAATTCAAACGGTCAGTTTAGAAAGCGGTGTATGCTGGACCATCGTAAAGGATGGTTGAATTGTGATGGAGTTGAGGGTTTGTTTATACGTATGTCCTCGAGTCACCGTGTCAAACAACCATCAACTAGTAAACTTAATTTTTCAAAAATATATAAAAGCATTATATAGCAATGGCCTTTGCAAGTAGTTCAGTTAGCATAAGGATTATGCATTTTGTCAGCATCTTTTTAATAAGTTATTGGAATTTGAACTATGTTTCGTTTATTTCGTTTATTCATTTAAACAACTCGTTATGGAAGCATTTGAAGATATTAGGAAACCCAGCAAAGAAGAGCAAGAAGCTGCTATGAAATCTTATAATGCTTTAGCAGCTACACTAAGCGAGCTAAGTACTTTGAATCCAGAGATTGAGATTGAGGAAACAAATAACCGTATCAAGATTCCACTTAATGCACTAAAGTTGCTTGCCCAAATTCTTAAAGTTACGAGTCAAGGGAAGCCCATTTCCATTGTTCCCATAGCTACAGAAATGACTACACAAGCAGCAGCAGAGTTAATAGGTTGCTCACGTCCTCATTTGGTGAAATTGCTAGAGAGTGGTGAAATTAACTTCACCAAAGTTGGTAAGCATAGAAGAGTGATGTATGAAGATGTTATCGAATACAAAAAGAAAATGAAAGCTAATCAGGAGCAATTGATTGAGGAAATAATGCGATCAGATGAAGAATTAGGGCTTTATGATTCATAGTGTTCGGTTTACTTGCGTGCTGGATACAAATGTCATTTACCCAATAGATGTTCGTGATTTATTGTTCTGGTTTGCACGATTTGACTTGTATACACCAAAATGGAGTAAACACATTTTTGATGAATGGGCCGATGTAATGAGAAGAAAAGGGTTGCCAGAGGGAGAAATATCAAAACGGACAAATAGAGCAAATTTAGCATTTCCTGACGCACTTGTTGAAAATTATGAACCGCTTATTAGTGGGCTGGAACTACCCGATGAGAAAGATAATCATGTTTTAGCAGCAGCGATAAAAACGAATGCTAACATAATTGTTACGAATAATTTGAAGGACTTTCCCAATGATTATTTGTCTAAGTTTGGATTAGCAGCTAAAGATGCCGACGACTTCATCACAGATACAATTGATTTAAATCCAGATCAAGCAGTAGTAGCCTTCAGAAGATTAGTTTTAAATAGAAGAAATCCTGATTTGGATGAGTATCAAGTTCTAGAAGTTTTTAGGAAAAGGGGGCTCACTGATTCTGCAAATTATCTCCATTCTTTGATATGAAAGAACTGATACTGATAAACGAATATAAACAATCATGCATATTCAACACATAATCCATGTCTTGCACTGAAAGTTTACAAAAACTCAAAACCTCTCTCATCCCACAAATAATCTCCCAAACCCTTTCATTTTCATCCCCTCCTTTTCTAATTTGCCCTCGCAAAATCTCCTTATGCTATGCCAACAAAAATTTATCTTGCCTCACCGTTTGGATTTTCTGAAGCTGGTAGAGTATTTATGTACGGAAATATTATTCCTATCATAGAAAACGCTGGCTATGAGGTGCTTGATCCATGGAAATTGACATCTCAAGATCTGATACAGCCGGTGGCGCAGATGCCTTATGGGCCGGAGAAACGAGATAAGTGGAGAGCGCTGAATAAGATTATTGGTGGCAATAATGCTCAGGCCATACGCGAATGTGATGGCATAGTGGCCATTCTGGATGGTGTGGATGTGGATAGCGGCACGGCATCGGAGATTGGTTTTGCCACTGCACTTGAAAAACCGATTATAGGCTACCGGGGAGATTTTAGATTATCAGCAGATAATGAAGGCTCCACAGTAAACCTCCAGGTGCAATATTTCATAGAGTCACATGGAGGTAAGGTGATCACCCAGCTGGATGATCTGGAGCCGTTATTGAAAACTGTATTTCGTTAATTTTTGCTTTCCACCTCTACTGGCTCAACATGCTTGATCAGCATTTGAGATATCACCTCAATGGAGGTATTGATAACATCATTCATATTATCAATATCCATGAGCTGCACTTCGTCTGATTCTTTATGATAATGATCGTAGTTCTTAAAATCAAAGGTGGACAGCGTGTGGCTCGGCACCCCAAACTCCTGATAAAAAGCATAGTTATCTGACCTTCTGAATAGTCCATAGCTTACTTCTTCGGGTAAAAACACCACGAAATCACGACCAGCAATGTCATTCATTTTCGCTGCCAAATCAGATTTGTCGTATCCTGTGATGTACACCTGATCGGCTCCGGTAGTGAGCATTTTTCCAATCATCTCGAAATTGAGCATGTAGGCCAGGTTCAAATCCATGCCTTTTAACTTTTTAGCCAAATGTCGCGATCCTACCAGCCCGGATTCCTCACCTGTGAACAGCACTAAAATCAGATTATAATCAAACTTCATTTTATTTAATGCTTTAGCCACTTTCAACACTGCTGTAGAGCCAGCTGCGTTATCATTAGCACCATTAAAAATTGAATCTGCTGCATTTTTTGATGGTCCTAAATGATCTAAATGAGCTCCTATCACCACATGTTTTTTAGATAGATCATGATCACCAATAAGCCCCACAATATTTGCAGAAGGTACGTCTTTTACCATAAGTGTGTCCCTGTAAGTTTCAAAGAATGGCTTTATTTTGTTCTTCTTAAAAAAGCTTTCTACATATGTCATGGTAGCTTCGTAGCCTGCGGTTCCAGGCTTTCTACCTCCAAAATTATCAGAAGCCAGGTCTGTCAGTATTCTTTCGGTTTCACTTACCTCTGACTTCTCCTTTCCCTCCTTGTTCTCTTTTACCGCTGTTGAGGATGTAGTAGACACTGATTTACAACCCACTAGCAATACCAGCATGAATAATGACCTTCTTAAATGCATTCTAATGTTAAATTTTGATTAGTTACAGAAATTCTCTTCTACTTATAGAATAAAATTGTAATTTACGATATAAGACTGAAAAGTATAGAAGGAATTATTGGTGAAATACCATTATAAGAAATAAGATCTCCCAATATAGCGGCATGATGTAGGGATAAAGAATTCATTAACTGCTATAAGAAGGAGATCTTACTTATGAATAGAGTTTAGAGCCAATTAGTAAGCGAAAAAAATTGAGATATTTTATAAGTTATCTCACAGCAAGCGCTTTACTGCATTTATTAATTGACTCACCACCAAACACTCGCCATAACACTTATAAAACGAGCATCCTATAATCAGCTGTAAAAGCTTAGTTCACTGGGGCAGCAATCATCTTTTTCATCTCCACCAGACACCTGTTAAATTCTTCGGTAGCCAGTTGCTCTCCGGCCGCTGCATTATTCATGATCACTACTTCAATGTCAGTAATGCCCATAATATTAAGGACTGTTCTAAGGTAATCAGTCTGGAAATTCCAGTGTTCGTGAAGCTGCCCTTTTTCATAGCCGGAAACACCTCTTACTAATAATAAAAAGGCCTTTTTATTGGTCAATAAACCTTTGTAAGGATTCTCTGGTGTAGTGGGATCAATTTTTACGGTTTCATTTACACGGATAGTCTGGTCAATATAGGCCTTTAGCACACTTGGAACAGACCAGTTATACATAGGAGTAGCAATAACAATAGCATCATTAGCTTTCAGTTCAGAAACTAATTCATCACTTACAGCTAAAGCTTTAAAATCAATTTCTGTTCTGGCCTCTGCAGGTTTAAAAGCACCTACAATCCATGATTCATCTATGTGTGGCACAGGATTTTTGGTGAGATCCCGGTGAGTCACATCTACCTGATTATCAATCAATTTCCATTCTACCTCCAAGGCCTCGGCCAACTTTCTACTATAAGATGTGCTCTCTCTGGCACTAGCATTAATTATTAATAATTTGCTCATTATGCTTTCAATATTTATGATAATACTCAAAGCTAAGAGCCCTGCCAGTAACGCTGCTGCCCCAGATTTTAAATCAGAGCTAGCCCAGCAAACTACCTTTTACCGCCTCCTCCATTTGGGCCATCACCCGATCCATTTCATCAATATCTAAAGAAGCAAACCCTAAGCGCAAACCATTCTTATCAAACCCATCATTATTATAAAGTTCAGGAGTAATCATTTTCACTCCCTGGATTCTTAACCGCTCTATCAACTGATTTAAATTGACATTTTTATGGAATTCAACCCAAATGGCCATACCTCCATCGGGCTTTTTAAAGGTTAGGTACTCTTTAAACCTCTCGGCTAGAATCTGACATAAATGATCTCTTCTTTTCCTGTACTTCTTTATCGATTTTCGGAAATGCCGCTCCATTTCACCATTGTTGTACATGGCCGCCAATGCTTCTTCCAGCAGCGTATCACCATGATAATCAATGAACCTGCGGATGTTAGCGGCATCCTGGATAAAGTGAGATGGGCCAGCCAGATAACCAACCCTGATGCCTGGCGCAAAAGTTTTACAGATAGAGCCCAAATACAATACATTCTGATGATGATCTATGCTAGCCATGGGTATGTAGGGCTTATTCCGGTAATGAAAATCATAGTCATAATCATCTTCAATAATGGCAAAATGATGCTGCCGAGCCAGCTGTAGCAGTTTAAGGCGCCTTTCCATAGACAACGTAACGGTGGTGGGCCAATGATGATGTGGGATTACATAAACCGCTTTTATTGATACTGACCGCAAAGTTTGCTCAAGATGATCTATGTCCATGCCCTGATCATCTACAGGTATTTTTACCAGCTCTGCTTTCTGCCTGCGGAAAGTTTCATTGGCAGCTATATAATTAGATTCTCCCACCGCAATCTTATCCCCTTCGCTGAGCAATAGCTGAGCACAAAGGTAAATGGCCATCTGACTACCCTTGGTGATCAATAAATCCTGGGTGTCCACCACCAACCCTCTGGTTCTGGACAAATACTCACTGATAGCGATTCGAAGATTTAAGGAGCCTCTGGCACTGCCATAATGCAAAAATGGCCTACCATAATGGGTATTAGCCAGACTACGATATTCGCGCATGAGCGAATCTATGGGTGTAAGCCTGACATCCGGGAAACCGTCATCAATAGTCAGCTTTCGTTCCTGAAAATTGGTGTCATACCAGTCAGTAATCCCTGGCTTATTCCAGGTAAATGATAAAGCTACCTCTTCATCAGGATTGGTCTTTTTATCGATTGACAACGCATCAATTTCCGGAAGATTAGACAATACAAAAAGGCCTTTTCTGCTCACCGATTCCACCCAGCCCTGAAGAATGAGCTCATCATAGGCTGTTTTCACAGTATTTCTGTTGATGTCCAGCAATTCTGACAGCTTCCTGGAACTTGGCAGAGCTGCATTTGACTTGAGCAACCCCCTGGTTATAAGGCTAATAAACTGATTGGTAATTTGAATATAGACAGGAACTGTCGAGGCTCTGTCGATAATAATTAGCGTTTTATAGGGCAGCATCTGGGCCATCAATTTCACTTTAAGAGAAGCACAATGATAGCCCAGAAAAGCATTAAAATCAATTCATCTTGAGCCTTAACATCAGCACATCATGAGCCGGTAAAACCGCTTTAAGTTTCTTTTTAGTAGTTCCTTTAGATTTAGTGTTCCATAGATCAGACCATTGATATACTTTTTGGGTGAAGTCCGGTGAGAGCTTATTTAACTCATCTTGTACATTCTCCTTGCTCCAATCAAATTCGATGTTCTGGTCTGTTTTACTTCTGTTCAAAAAGCATATGGCCCATTCTCCATTTTCAAGCGGCTTAAACCATGTCTCTACACTGTCTTTAGTTTGATATTTAAACCCTTGAATACCCAGAGGATCCTGATTTACAGCAATGACCTGTTTATTGGTGAGAATAGCTTGGGTTTCCTCGCTCATGCTGATGAGGTCATTCCCAGCAATCAAAGGCGCTGCCAACATGGCCCACATAGAGAAGTGAGCCCGGTCTTCATTCACTGACATGCCGTTGCCCACCTCCATCATATCAGGGTCATTCCAGTGGCCCGGACCGGCATACTGCCTTAAACCATCCTGCATGTCTAATATTTGCAGCACTCCAAATGATGACCAGTCACCATGATCATACTCACAATCGAAACAGTTATAAATGTCACCGGTGGTTCTCCACAAATGAGCGATGTCCTGGCCCCACTCCCATGGCTTGGCGGTACCCCATTCGCACATGCTGAAAACTATAGGTCTGCCTGCCTCATGAAGGGCATCTCTCATGGTAAGGTAAGCACCCTTGGCGGCCAGGCCTTCGGTATTGCACCAGTCATATTTCAGATAGTCCACACCCCAGCTGGCATAGGTTTGAGCATCCTGATATTCTCTGCCACGGCTACCCGGCTTACCACCACAGGTTTGCCAGCCAGCATCGGAATAAATACCGAACTTCAATCCCTTGGAGTGAACATAATCTATCAAAGCTTTCATGCCTGAAGGAAAATGTTCAGGGTTAGCATGAATAAACCCGAGGCTATCTCTTTCTCCATGCCAGCAGTCGTCAATTACAATGTATTCATAACCAGCATCTTTCATTCCGCTGGCCACCATGGCATCAGCAGTCTGCTTGATCAGGTCTTCATTTACATTACAGGCAAACTTATTCCAGCTGTTCCAGCCCATGGGAGGTGTCTGAGCCCAGTTTTCGAATTTTTGAGCGCTGGCAGTGAACATACTGATAGTGAGAGAAAATATGATGAGTAAGTGTTTTTTCATTTTCAATAAGGTTTAAATCTGGTGACCAAATTATGGTTTGTTGTGCCTTTCAGGCGGTGGTTAATTGCACATTGGAGGTGGTGATATGTGTTTTTTTTAATTGAAGGAGGTCTGTGGGGACACAGACCTTGGCGCGGAGGGGCTGTGGGGACACAGACTTGGCGAGTTGGTATAGCCATTCTATTCTATTTCGAAGGTTAAGGCCACGGACTTTGCTTCTGGCAGTGTAACTTCTAGCTGATTACTAGTTAGTTGCTTAGTTTTTATTTCTCCAGAGCTGATTTTCTTAACGTTTTGGGGAAGTTCAATGGTAATTTTTTGTTTTATATGAGAAAACAGTGTGATGGAGACATTTTTGCCACTCCACTTTAATTGTTCCAGCTTGATCTGTCCTCTGAGTAAGGCTCCTTCTAACTCGCCCTCATTCCATTCTTTTGGTAATGCAGGTAATAAAATAATTTTACCTTTTTCTGAATAGACTAGCATTTCAATAATCACGGCCGGCAGGCCACCGCTGATGTCTGTATTTAGCAGTGCGCCTACGTTATGGAATGAGCCCATTCCCGTAGACCAGTATTTAGTTGAAAGCCATTTCACTGCTTCATATGCTCTTTTGGAATCTCTCATGTGAGCGGCGCTGAGCCCTAGCTGCACCAGCCCAAAAGCCATTTCACCGCCACCTTCATCATTTCTGAAATCTAACTTTTTATCAATGAGCTTCTTTGCTCCTTGCTTTAGTTTTTCATTCTCTAAAATATCAGGGTCCATGTAATTATAGAGCGAATAGAGCTGTGACACATGCCTGTGTCGGTAGTTATCTTCCATGCCTGGCCATAGCCATTCACTAAGCACGCCATCGTTATTCACCTTATAATCAGGTAATTTGGTAAGCATGTCCTCCCATATTTTCAGTTGACTTTTAGTCTCGCCGAGGAGCTTACCAGCCTCTATAGCCCGCTTAAGTACTTGCTTGGCGATCATCACATCCATGGTAGCATTTAGAACGGCTTGCGACTTGCTGTTGGCAGGGTTGTTTTCAGGGGAATATGATGGATTAAATATCAATTGGCCATTATTATCCTCCTGCAGGAAATCTTCATAGAACCAGGCCGTTTTCTTCAACCAAGGATAAGCATGATCCTTTAAGTATTGCTTATCTCCGGTATACAGATAATAGTTATACATGATATCTGCAACCCAACCTGCACCACCTGTCCATAAAGTAAGGCACCAAGTTTCATTAAAGTCTGTGGGGAAACCTGAGGTGGTGGTGTGTACGGGCAAATGGATGCCCCTTGCTCCATATAATCTATCTGCATTTACCTCAAAATCAGAAAGATACCGCTCCATATATTTGACATAGGTGCCCATAAGCTCAGGCATGTTACCAGACATAACGGAGGCCATGGCTGATGGCAAATTGCCATCATGGGTATAATCCGCAGCCCACGGTGCTGTCCAGGTGCCCGACCAAAGACCTTGAAGATTAGGAGGGTTGGCGCCAGTACTGCTCAAGATATTATAGCGGCCAGCATCAAATACTTTTTCAATTAAAGCCTTTGAAACACCTTCTTGTTTGGCTTTCAAAATGAGTTCTTCAGTATTCAGTTCCTTATATTTCGAATTGCTATGCAGGTTTAACATCACTCTGCTGAACATTTCACCTTGCATATCCTGATGAGACTTTAATAGGTTCTCATAGTTACCTGAGACTTTATTGAGTTCACTCTTAATTCGTGAAGCGGATGAGTTTCCATCATAATTCAGACCGACCTTAACCAGAAGTAACAGTTCATGGGCCGCCTCTATTTTCAATTTATTGCCCTCGACTCTACTGTTTCCATCTTTCAGAATCAGTTTGCCTAGTCCTTCATAACCGGTTATGCTTCCCGGGTATTTTTTCTTGAAAGTGCTATGGTAAGAAAGCCAGTTTTCGCTAGCTGATGATTTCATTTCATCCACATGCTCACCAACAAAAGACCATTGATTCCATTCTACAGGTCTCTGCTCAAAATTTATAGTGCAGTTAATAGGTGCCTCTGATTTGATAGATAACACCATGACGCTGTCAGTCCGAGATACGAACAGCTTACGCTGGAAAG
Source organism: Fulvivirga ligni (assembly GCF_021389935.1). Lineage (NCBI taxonomy): Bacteria > Pseudomonadati > Bacteroidota > Cytophagia > Cytophagales > Fulvivirgaceae > Fulvivirga > Fulvivirga ligni. The sequence continues at coordinate 2,439,885 of NZ_CP089979.1, read as the reverse complement.
TGCCCAGATCATCTTCCCAGGTCACTTTTGCCTCGCCAGTCTCAAAATTAGTAGACCTTTGATAGCGCTTAATATTAGCGGCCTCCTGTTCTATTTTTATATCGAAAGCCGGAATAAAAGGATCGCGTTGATCACTGTAGCCTTCTTTTTCTCTCAACTCTACAGGAATTTTGGCAGCAGCCTCATATTTACCTTCCTTTATAAGCTGACGGATTTCATCTAACCTTGCCGCCTGATTAATGATTGAATCAGAGCGATCTTGAGGCAAAAAAAGCTGACCGTGGCTTACAATGATCGTTTCTTCATGTGGGTGACCAAATACCACAGCGCCCATGGTGCCATTGCCACTGAGCAAGCCATGTTCCCAGTTTGGCGCGGGAAGCCAGCTGGTGAAGCCGCGTTCAGGCGCAGTAAATAAATCTGACTGGGCATAGAGGTTTGCATTGACGAACAGCCATAAAATCAGTCCTAACCAGCAACTTAATCTCCTATCCACCAAAACCTTATCCTTTTTCATAACCATCAAACGCTTTATTTTGACTGCAAATTAATAGTGGTGCTTTCCAGCCCCTTTGCAGTGGCTGTGAGTTTCAATTCTCCTGTCTTTGATGTCGATTTAATGATAACCAAAGCCAATCCATTGAATGCTTTTCTTTCTTCTGCCTTAAATGATTCCATACTGGTAGGATCGCCATTATCAACTCCAACAATTTGCCCTTCACCTTCCAGCTTAAACTGAATAAGATCCGAGGCATTAGGCACCAAGTTGCCATCAGCATCGTGAATGGAAACAGTCACAAACGAAAGGTCTTTGTTATCTGCCATTATTTCTGATCTGTCGGCCTGCAATTTAATGATTGCTGCTTGGCCTGCAGTTTTTATTTCTTTGGCACTTATTTGCTGCCCGTTTTTACGTGTGATCATTTTCACAGTTCCAGGCTCATAATTTAGCCTCCACATCACATGCATATCATCGCCCTGCTTACGCATGATTCCTTTGCTCTCGCCATTCAGGAATAGCTCAGCTTCATCAGCCTGGTTATAATAGGCCCACACGTCTACCGTTTTACCTTCTGTCCAGTTCCAGTGAGGAAACACGTGCAATACAGTATCTTGAGTCCAAACGCTTTTGTAAAGATAATAGGTATCCTTTGGGAATCCAGCCAGGTCTACCACCCCAAAATACGAGCTTCGTGATGGCCAGGTATAAGGTGTAGGTTCTCCAATATAGTCGAAACCAGTCCAGATGTACATCCCCGAGAGGTAATCATGCTTTTCTATGATCTTGAGCGTTTCCTCATGGGTAGATCCCCACGGTGCACTTACGTTATCGTAGGCTGATACTGTATTATCAGCGTTCCCTTCAGTAAACTCTAAATCCCAGCGAATGGGCCACCTTCTGATACTATCTGAGGGCATATCATAATGTCCTCGGGTGGCCAATGCAGAAGTAGTTTCCGTGGCTATAAACTTCTCGCCTGGAAAATTAGAAGGGAAAGCCTCATAATCCTGGTGATGGTAGTTGAAACCTACCAGGTCCAAGGCTTTAGACTGATATATTTTATTACTGGGCTGCGGATCGTTCAAGGCTGACGTGATAGGTCTGTCGTCTAACGACTTAACAATGGAAGCCAGCTCTCCGGCAATGGTGGTACCAGTGCTGTCCCATTGTTCTAAAATTTCATTTCCAATGCTCCAAATAAAAATACTGGGGTGATTTCTATCTCGTTTGATCAGGTCTTCTAGGTCTCGTTTGTGCCAGAGATCCCATTCCTGACTGTAATCAAACTCTACTTTCTTCTTTGCCCACATATCAAAGGCTTCATCCATTACTATAAAACCCATGCTATCGCAAAGTTGCAACAGTTCGGGAGCGGGCGGATTATGGGCGGTTCTAATACCATTTACACCCATTCCTTTCATAATTTCTAATTGCCGTTCCAAGGCTCTGGTGTTAATGGCAGCTCCCAAAGCTCCCAAGTCATGATGATTACATACTCCTCTGATTTTCAAATGCTTCCCATTAAGTGAAAAACCTGTTTCAGCATTGAACTCATAATATCTAATACCTAATGAAGTGCTGTAGGTATCAATAATTTTGTCGTTTTGCTCAATAGAAGTGATTACTTTATACATGAATGGATCTTCCACTGACCATAGTCGAGGCTTATCAACATTTATTTGGGCTTCTAATTCGTTCTTTCCCTCCTTTAATTGTACCTTTTCATTTTGAATAATCGCTACTTCTGAACCATCCTGCCCTACTATTTTATGACTTACACTTACCTCGCTAGCATCCAGTCGGTTTTGTAAGTTGATCTTCAAGTGAACAAGCGCTGAGTCTTCCGTAACCGTAGGTGTAGTGACCTGGCTACCCCATTGATCTACATAAATTTTATTGGTTTTCACCAGCCATACATTTCTGTAAATACCAGAGCCTGAGTACCATCTGGAATTTGGCTGTTGATCATTATTCACTTTAACAGAAATTACATTTTCAATATCTCCATAATTGAGATAAGGAGTAAGTTCATATCTAAACGAGATATAGCCATTGGGACGTTTCCCCAGATAGCTGCCATTTATCCATACTTCACTATTGCAGTATATTCCATCAAAATCAATGAACACCAGCTGGCTGGAATCTGCTTTTTGCAGTTTAAAAGCTTTTCTATACCAGCCTATGCCTCCCGGAAGCGCTCCGCCACCCACTCCGGCAGGATTGTCTTTGTTGAAAGCTCCTTCTATACTCCAATCATGAGGTAAATCCAGCGCTCTCCAGCTGGAATCATTAAAACTGGGATCACTGGCCTCCACGGTGCTATCTGTCAAAGAAAAAAGCCAGCCCTGATTGAAGTCTGAAACAGTTCTTTGAGATGCTTTTTCCTGACCGCAACTGATTGCTATAATAAAAATGAGAATGAAACCTAAGCGATTAAAAAGGGTTTGCAATGGTATTGATTTAAAAGTGAGACAGTATCTAAAATAATGATGAATGCCCGCCCCGAAGGACGAGCATTGCAACCTTACATGATTAAAACTAAAACTTAATCTTCGGCAGAAACAATAGCTTCAATGGCATCAGCATGGGCTTTATCACCCGTTGACCGATTGAATAATCCAAAGCCGTTATCTCCAGTATTTCCATTATCCCAATAAACAGGGACTAAGTCATTTTCAAGTGCCGCGGCGGTAACGTAATTCAAATAATAGTTTCTGGAATCCACGTGTTCGGCTAAAGTGGCATTCGCAGGATTGGCTCTGTAGATAGCTCCAAACTCACCCAGAATAACACCATAGCCCTGATCTACAAAGTTGGTTTTCATCTTCGCAAACTGCGCATCTACCCAGGCCTCATCTCCCCAGCCAGCATGACCAGCGCTTCCGGAATTATCATCACCCCAAAGTGAAGTAGAGCCGTTTTCTTCCAGAGCAAATTGATAAGGATCATAGAAATGTACTTCCACCATCATTCGGTCATCGGTATCGTCCTCAGGTACCACGAAACCACTCACGGTGTGATCAATATTGGTGTTAAAGCCCTGCACTATCAGGTGTCTGTAGGTATTTCTACCTCCTGTAGCCCGAACCGTATTCACAAAGGTCTGATTAAAAGAGTTTTGCACCTCCACGTTCTCCTCAGATGGCGCATTATAATTACCTTCTTCATGAACCTCATTAGTACCTGCAAAGAGTAGATGATCATCATAATCTCTGAAGTAAACTGCTATTTGTTTCCACATAGCATCCAGTCTGGTATTGATGCCTTCCTGATTATCATAGAATGGATGATCCATCCAGCCACCGTCCCAGTGGATATTGATAATGGCATACATATCATTAGCCAGCACATAATTCACCACTTCCTCCACGCGTTGTTTCCAGGCGTAGCTAATTTTATAGGTGCCTTCGTTATCAAACATATGAGACCATGATACAGGGATTCTTACGGTGTTAAAACCGGCTGCTTTTACAGAATCTATTAATTGCTTAGTAACCAAAGGATTACCCCAGCTGGTTTCATTGCCAGAGAACACACCGCCATTAGCAGAAATCGCTTCTAAAGAGTTGCCCAGATTCCAACCGATGCCCATTTCTGCCGACATCTCAAGCGAAGTAAGCGCTCTCATGTCAGTATTATCAGGCTCTATAAAATCAGCTTTTTCGGGCTCTGTTTCCTCCTCTTCCGCTGCCTCTTGGGTTAAAGTGATGGAGATATCATCTGCACCAGTGCTGGTTAGGGTGAAGGTCATGCTTCTTTCATCAGTAGATTCATTAGCATCTGCAGTGATAGTGATGGTGGCATTTCCTTTAGCAGTTTGGATGGATGGTCTCGCCCATAAGGCATTGTCATATTCTATTTTCCAAATAGCGTTACTGGAGATATCAGTATCATGAGTGCCTCCTTCAGCACCAAACGCAAAGGAATTGGCCGCAATGGAAAGGGTAACTTCATCCGGCGGTGGCGTTTCCCCACCATCATCTTCTCCGCAGCTTACTAAAAATGGACACAAAAGATAACTGAGAACCAAACAATACTTAACTAGATTTTTCATTCGATGTATATTAAAAAAGAGGCAGGAACCTTGAAAATGTGTTCCTGCCATGATGAGTTTAGTAAATGGTGATATTATCTACAGTAGCTGTAACTGTACCTAAATCTTCAATATCAGTAGCCATATTCAGAATATCTATCACGAATACTTTGGCAGTATCGAAGGTAGCACCAGGCTCTACGAATACCGTGTAGGTACCATCTCCGTTTACTGTAACCTCACCGGCTCCGTCACCGGTGTACTGCGGAGACCAATCAGCATCAGCCATATACATAGATGTATTATAGCTGCCTGCGGCTCCACTAGTGAGCGAAATACCGGATAAAGTGAACGTGATTTCAATTTTGTTACTGAAAACAATATCAGCAGGATTTAAAGGTGGGTCTGTGAAGGTGCTACCGAATTCATTGAATAGCTCAAGTCTTAAGTTGCCATTACCTTCAAGATCACCAAAAGCGAGCTTGGCATTATCGAATGTTACTGCTGTGCCTTCAGGCTCTCCGGAGCCACCGCTGCCATCCAGAATTAAATGGTAGGCAAGGTATTCTGGTTTCTCAGGATCTCGAGCACCTACCCACATTCCTGAAACATTACTACCATCTCTTTCAATCTTTAAAATTCTCCACTGATTTTCAGCAGTAGTGTTTAGGTCTATAGCCGAACCAATATCAAAGCTAGGCTGTACTCCATCAAAGGTGTAGACACCGTTTTCATCTAGCGTGTAAGTGCCATTTGTAACATTGCCGCTAGGATCAACATACTCCACGGTGTAGTCATCTGAATTAAAGGTCAGCTCAAAGTCTTCATAGGTGGCTGGTACGTTTGCATCGAACCCTGACCAGGCAGGATAGTCTGCCGGACTACTCCAATTGTTAAGGAAAGTACCGTCCAGACTGGTCCAGTTAAATGGTGTTTCCGGAGAAAGTTTCCAGGTGAGTTCGCTATTTGTGATGCGTGATACATCATCCAGCCAGCCATCAGGCAAGGTAGGCTCTGGTTCGGGTTGATCTTCCGGAACCCAGTTTTCTGAATATTCTTTAGAAATATAGTTGAATACCAAAAGGGCCACACCATCGCAAGATTCTTTTCTGACAAAGCCCAGCTGCATATAATCATCAGTAAGTGATAGTACTTTTGCATGATACCAGTCATCCACACAGGCATCATTATTAGGCGTGTGAAGAGCAGTGACATCACTGGTAGACAGAGTTTTGGCATCTGCATCTAAGAAGAAAGTACCTGATTCAAGTCCTCTGGCGGGAATCATATTGTGGTTAGCCGTAAGTTTAGCACCATCTATAAGGCTGAATGTCATTTCATCATAGTCTCCAAGATCTGCTATCCACTGGTTTCCAGCCCAATCAGCCGGCCAGGTCCAGCAATCTTCACCATAGCAACCTGTAGCATTACTATCAAATGGACCGCCACCCAACAGCCAGCCATTATCACTGCCGTAGAAATACATCGGACCATTGAAATATTTGGATACGCCCTCTTCATCCAGATCCAGCACCCATGTTTTAGACTCTCCTACGCCGCCAGTAAGCTTCTCCCAAAGAGGATCATTTACATAGCTTAGGTTCATAGTGGTAATATTTACCTCTACAGTATCACTGGTAATGTAAGCACCTGCGCTTTGCACACCGTAAACGAACTTATAGTTACCTGAAAAGGCCAGCCTTACGGTATCATTTACACGTGTAGATCGTCCCATTGGTGTAGTCCAGAGTGGTGTAACATTGGGTGTTAAACTATTCAAAATCACCATATTAGGATCTTCAGTATCCTGGTATATTTCGAACTGTAATTCAGATTTATCTACCTTTTCTCCCAGCTCAAACTCCTCTGGCTGACAGGCCATAAAAAGGGTGCTTAGCAGAAGAATAAAGAGAGGATATTTATATAATTGATTTTTCATTGTGATTGTCTTTAAATGTGATGATTACCAACCTTGATTCTGTTCCAGCAGTCCACCAGAACGGGTAATCTGGTTTTGGGGAATCATGGAGAATCCTCTTGTTTCAATAATATCCTGCGCTACGATAGTTTTATCGGTAGGCACGCCACCATTCATCACGGTGGTTTCCTCTGCAATGGCATTAGCAGCTACTTCAACCCCCTGACGGAGCAGATCCCAATAACGAAGGCCTTCAAAAGCAAACTCAAACCTTCTCTCTTGCATGATATTATTGAAGCTCGCTGGCCTGGTTTCCAGTCCGGCTCTGGTTCTCACTTCATCGTAATAAGTTTGGGCATTGGCCGATCCCAGTTCTGCTGCCATAAGTAGCACATCAGCATATCTCATTACAACATAATCCTGAAACTGGCCTATCTGGAAGTTAGTACCTCCATTGGCTTCGGCCACATCGGTACCATCAGGGTTAGATAGCGGTGTATATTTTTTGATAGAATAGCCAGTAAATTCTCTTTGATCAGAATTATCAAAATCTAATTCTTCCTCTTCAATGGCTATGATTGAAGCATCTCTTCTTTCATCCTCACCCTGGTAGGCGGTATATAATTGCGGGTTTACCGTGGCACCACCCCATCCTTTTCCGTAAGGACTGAATGATTGCGATCTTAAGCCCAGCATCACCAGCCAGTGATTACCATCTGTATTACCATCATAATCCGAAGTGATGTTATATTTAATGGAGAAGATAGTTTCAGCATTGTCTTTTCCTGCATAGGTAGTAGTTAGTGCATCACCAGCCTCATTAGGCTCAGAGGATGCCGCAGGCCATAGGTTTTTAAATTCATCAAGCAAGGAGTAAGATCCTGCGTTAATGATGTCTTCAACACCTTGCATCACCTCACTTTTAGAGATCCCAGCCAGATTATCCTGTCCATAGTAACCTGTATAAAATAAGAACACTCTGGCCAAATAAGCTTTAGCTGCATACTGATTGATTCGCCCTGGCTGCACAGCGGTGCTACCATTTTCAGCTGCGAATTTTAGATCTTCAGCAATCACTTTGTAGATTTCATCAGGAGTGGATTGTGGGATATTACCACTTACGGGCTCAGTAACTAAGGGAACACTCTCCCAAATTCTGACCATATCGAAATAGCAATATGCTCTTAAGAACCTGGCTTGTGCCTCTATATTATTTCTATAAGCATCATCCCCCTCCCAGTCTATCTGCTCCATTTTTTGAAGCAATACATTCATTCTGTAAATGGCTCGGTAGTAGGCTACCCAGTTGTCATTCAGCTGATTAACTTCACCTGAAGATACTGAAAGATCAAACTGATCAATCACCTGATACCCAAGACCGTCATTGTTTCCTGTACCTCCAAAGCAGTTATCTGACATCACTTCTGAAAGTACCGGAAAGGCTACCCCAGACGCATAGAGCACTTGCACCCCATCATAACAACCGATGATGGCCATCTCAGCATCTTCTTTGGTTTTATAAAAGTTTTCATCCGTTACGGTGGTGAGCGGCTCAGTATCTAAAAACTCAGAACAGCCACTGGTGAACACAGCCGTAATCATTACCAGTAAATATATATGTATGTTTTTCATGACTATATTCGATTAAAAGTTCACGTTTAAACCTAGCATGTACGTTCTCGGTCTGGGATAATACCCTACATCTACACCTGAAGAGCCGTTTTCAAGGCCGTAACCTACCTCTGGATCCATACCATCATATTTTGTGAATACAAAGGCATTTTGCACGGTGGCGTACAAGCGAACTTTCGTAAAAAACTTAGTTTGAAGCAGAGAAGTGAAGTTGTAACCTAACGTCATGTTATTGATTCTGAAGAAGTCTCCATCCTGCACGAAAATGTCTGAAAACTGGTAGTTAACATTAGTTTCTGTTACTCTAGGAGTGCTATTGGAAGTACCCTCTCCGTGCCACCTGCCTAAGATAGCCGTGGTGTAGTTAGAATAGGCATTAGCATGGTTTCTATAAGACTGTACGAGCTGATTACCAGCTACACCATAACCCATTACAGAAAAGTCAAAACCTTTATAATCAAATCCAAAATTTAAGCTGTAAGTGTAATCAGGGTTAGGATCACCTATCATTCCCTTATCAGCATCGTTGATTACGCCATTGCCATCCTGATCTACATAGATCAGATCACCTGGCTTAGCATTGGGCTGTATTTGCGTGCCTTCAGAGTTTCTGTAGGAAGCCACTTGCTCTTCGTTTTGAAAAATACCATTAGTCTCCCAGCCCCAGAAATACCCGATAGGATAGCCTGTTTTAGCTCTGTGATAGAACTCCCCGGCGTTATCATATAACATGTTAGTAAGACCATGGATGATACCATCTTCTGTGGGTACTTCTTTAACGGTATTCTTGTTTTTAGACCCTGTTAAGGTTACAAAGTAATTGACATCACCGATCTGATCTTGCCAGGATAGCACTAGTTCTATCCCTTTGTTCTCCACCTTTCCTCCATTGAAGAAGGGAGCATCTGCTCCATCAGTGGCATAACCTGGCTTCTGTAAAAGCCAATCAATAGTGGTCTTTTTATACCAGTCAATGTTGGCTTCTAACCTGCCTTGAAACATCATGGCATCTAAACCAATATTTATCTGCTCCGAAGTTTCCCATTTTACTTCTGTATTTGGCAAGCGAGAAGGGTAAGCACCAATGGCATTTCCGGAAGCATTAAAATCTTCTATTCCGAAATAGTAGTTAGATGTACCAATGCTTACAGGAGCCAAGTATTGAAAGGCACTAATATTGGCATTACCCACCTGACCCCAGCTACCTCTAAGCTTCATAAAACCTAAAAATTCTGGTGCTCCAGACCAAAAGTCCTCTTCAGAAAGCACCCAACCTGCCGATACAGAGGGGAAATAACCTATCCTGTTTCCTTCTGCGAAATTGGAAGAACCATCTCTTCTTAGTGTGGCATTGAAAAGGTATTTACCAGCATAATCATAGGTCAATCTTCCGAATAGAGAGAGTAATTTATAAGGATCAGACGGACCTCCTCCAAATGAGAGGCGAGTAAAATCAGTGTTAGTAGTATTATCAATAAAAGCATGATCAAGATCTGAAAAGATTAATCCGGCATTTGAAATATTGATCCAGTTGCTCTTGTTACTATACGCCGAAGTGCCCAATAGAAAGCTTAGGTTATGCTGGTTTACTTTTAAATCATAAGTAAGCGTATTATCCCAGGTAAGGGCTATACCTTTACTCATTCCCTGACTTGCCTGATCAAATAATCTTTGACTATATATAGATAACTCATATTCAGGTAGATAGCTTCTACTTTCGGATACGTAGTAATCATATGCAAAGCGTGTTTTGAATTTCAAATTCTTTATAGGCTCTACCTCCGCATAGAAATCTCCGAATACTTTCTGATTGTTATTGTTTCTCTGATTATTGAGGATCATATTGGCGTAGGGATTACTCTCGCCGTTGAACCATGGCTGCCACGGCTCACCGTTATACATGACACCAACACCTGCTGTATTATTCAGGAAGTTTCCATCATCATCATACATTGGCAGGAAAGGGCTGGTATTATAAGCTCCCCTCAAAGTGTTGTTATATTGGTTTCCTACAGAAATACCATTCTTCTTCATGTAGGCTCCCGTCAGGTGCTGGCCAAAGGTCAGAATATCATCGAAGAACTTATGCTCACTGTTTAATCGGATAGAGTATCTCTCATATTCGGATACTCCAGGTCCACCAACAATCCCATCCTGACTGGTATATGTACCTGATAATGAATAAATTGATCGATCAGATCCACCGTTAATACCCAACACATAGTTTTGCATTACCGCATTGTTGTACATCATTTCATCGATCCAATCAGTGCCTTCTCCCATGGCATCTATTTCCTCCTCTGTGAAATGAGGAACCTTGCCAGAGTTAATAGCCGCTTCATTCATGATCACAGCATATTCTTTAGCGTTGAGCATGCTAATCTGCTTAGAGGGCTCTTGAACGCCGTAATAGCTATCAAAGCTAAATTTTGCCTTTCCTGCAAACCCTGTTTTGGTAGTAATCAGTACTACGCCGTTAGCGGCTTGGGCTCCATAAATGGCAGCAGAGGCAGCATCCTTAAGCACATCAATACTGGCTATATCAGCGGTATTTAAATAGGAAATATCACCGGTTTGAATACCATCCACAATATACAGTGGGTTAGAGCCTCCTATGGTACCGGCACCTCTGATAGTAACTTTTAAATTATCTCCTGGCTGGCCAGAGGTAGCAGCGATATTGACACCGGCAATCTGACCTTGAAGCGCATCTAAGGTTCCGGTAGTGCTCAGCTGATCTATTTTATCACCTTTTACCTGGCCGGTAGCTCCGGTTAAAAGTTTCTTTTGAACAGTACCATAACCTATCACCACCACTTCTTGCAGCTCGGTGATATCTTCTTCAAGATTCACATCTATACTTGTTCGTCCATTTATAGCTATCTCCTTGGTAGAATAACCGATAAATGAAAACACCAGGGTTTCATTACCCGTGTTTACATCTAAAGAATACTTACCCTCAATGTCTGTGGTAGTACCTTTAGTAGTTCCTTGCACCACTACACTAACTCCAGGTACTGACTCGCCGCCTGCGGAGACTTTACCTGTTACAGTGTGTTGGGCATATGCCATTTCACAGAAGCAAAATGACAATAGCATCAGTAGTATTTTTTTCATATCATGAGGTTTAATTAGTTGAATCACAGCAGTGAAATCACTGCTGTTGTAGTTTAGTAAGTGAGGTTTATCTGGACCTATTCAGACGCACCATTCGTAGTGTATTTCATTCATTATCAGACTATTAATTTATTCGAATCAGTTCAATTTAAGAGTTACTGCTTTGCCTGTGTACTTGACAGTATGCTGAGGCTGAGCATTAAAATTTAAAGGCTGAGCTTTTGACTGGCTCACGGGCACTACCTTAAAGGTTCTTTCAGTAAGCATACCTTCAAACTGGCCTTTGCTTTCACCAATGGTCAGGGATTTATTGGCCTCGTTATACTTGAAAGTGATGGTGCTGAACTTCCCTTTTTCATAGTTATAGTTCACATTTTCATCCTCGTAGAGTTCAAATTCTCCATCGGCTCCCTGATATACATAAAGCGTAATTTCATCAGCTGGCTTTTGGGTGGTGTACTCTATTTCAGGACCGAAAGGAATGATGGAACCAGCCTTCACATAAATAGGCATTCGCTCATATGGCGCATCTGCGGAGATGTGCTGGCCACCTTTGATGAACTTTCCAGAATATAAATCATACCATCCGGCTGACTTGGGTAGATAAACTTCTCTGGTTGTGGCCTTGTATTCAGTTATAGGATTAATCAAAAGTGCCGGGCCAAACATAAACTGATTGCCAATTTCAGCCACTTCTTTACCCTCAGGGAAGTCCATTACCAGCGCTCTCATGATGGTATAATCCTGATGGTATACCTGACCAGTAAGTGAATAGATGTACGGCATAAGCCTGTATCTCAGCTTGTTGTAATAAACAATTGACTTATAGGCGGCATGATCTTCCGGGGCAATATTAAACACCTCTCTGTAAGGAAATTGACCGTGAGAACGATAAAGCGGCGTGAAAGTGCCATACTGATACCAACGTGTGTTCAGCTCTCTCCATTCTTCAAGTGCTTCACCTTTTGGCTCAGGTCGGTCATATTTATTCTCCACGAAAAATCCGCCAATATCAGTAGTCCAATAAGGAAGCCCTGATAATGAGAAGTTTAGGCCCGCAGGTATTTGTCTTTCCAGTTCGTCGAACCTGCCAGAGATATCACCGCTCCAGGTGGCTGCACCATAATGCTGCAAACCGGCAAAGGCAGAACGCGTAAGGATAAATACCCTTTGATTAGGGGCTTCCGCTCTTTGCCCCTCATAAATTCCTTTGGCATTCATTACAGAGTAGGCATTGAAATAATCGGTGGCAGAGCCTAAGAAAGTAGGGTTCATCAAAGTTTTTCTGTGCTCTATGGATGAGTTAGAAAGGATGTCTGGTTCAGTGGCATCCAGCCACCAGGCATCTACACCTTTAGAAAATAAGTGTTTGTCTAGCAGGCCCCAGAAATATTGGCGCGCATCAGGGTTATAGGCATCATAGAAGGTTGATACGTACCCTTCTCCTATCCAATCTCTTTCTCGGTTCTTGATGTTCTGAGTATAGAGTAAGCCTTTGTCATTCAGCATCTTATAATTATCGATACCCTCGTAAAACTTAGGCCACACGGAAATCATAAAATGTGCATTGTAATCATCATGCAGACTTTTGATCATTCCCTCAGGATCAGGGAAACGGCTTGCGTCGAACTCCTGGCTTCCCCATTCATCCTGCTTCCAGTAAGACCAGTCGAGAACTATGTTATCGATAGGAATATGTCTTTTTCTGAATTCCTTGATGGTGGTCATGATCTCCTCCTGAGTTTTATAGCGCTCTCTACTTTGCCAAAAACCCATAGCCCATTTAGGCATTATCTGAGCAGAACCAGTAAGCTGTCGATAGCCACTAATTACCTCATCCAAATCTTCACCGTGCACGAAATAATAGCTCATTTGCTCTCCACCTTCGGAGGCAAAAGCGAACTTATCAGACATTTCTTTAGCTACAGGTGGCAAATATCTTAGCGCAATAAAAGACTGGCCTCCATCTGGAATCCATTCTATTTTAATATCAGTTTTGGTACCGGCTTTTAATTCTTTTCTAAAAATGTTAAATCCCGGATTCCAGGCTTCCCGCCATTTATCTAGTAGTAATTCACCGTCAATCCATATTTTCACATAACCGGCAGCAGGCATTAGAAAAGTATGCTTACCTGTCTGATCACTCTCTATTTTTCCTTCCCACACTATTTTACCATTTGACATGTCATAACCTTCAGGCATGTTGGATAGTGAGCTTAGAAATTCATAGTCAATTTCATTTTCTGACTTTACCACATGTGGCTTACTGTTATTCTGATAGCCGTAGGTAGCTGTAAGTCCACCTTTTTCACCTTCATTATCATACAACTGAAATGATGAAAGAGGCTTATAAGGACGGATATCTCCAAATTTCGTAATAGAATAGTTATCCCACAGAATGCCATAGCTTTTGTTAGAAACCACAAAAGGAACCACGGCTGTTGAGTTATATTGTGTAAGATCTACCTGATAGCCCTTATAGTTCATTATACCTTCCTGATGTTGACCCAATCCGTAAAAAGCTTCACTATCATCAGTGCTGAAATATTTAACAAACTTGTAGTTGCCACCCTGAGTATTGGTTTCTTTCAATTCTCCCAAAAGTTTCTTGCCTTTTTTATCGTAAAATGACACCTGCCCGGTAGCGGCAGACACTTTTACATTTAAGGTTTTAGTATTGATCTCAAGGGTATTCTTGTCATCGGCAAATTGCCAGTCAGTAGATCCTTCATTATTGATCACTATCAGACTTTCCTCCTCAGAAAGACTGGCTTGCGGTGTGGAAACTACCTGAATGATATTATCAGAAATCACTCTTAGCTTCACCACCTGAGCCTGTCCTTTTTCAGCAGGTTTTATTTTCAGGATTAGTCCGTCGGGTAGCTTTTCATAGCTTTGAAGAACAGGGTCTCCCGCACTAAAGCATATCAGTTGACTACACCACAGTAAGATTAAAATACTTGCCTTTACTACTTTCATTATTTATTCATGGTTTAAATCCAGCAACACTCAATTATCAATCGTTTGCAGGATCCAATGTAGAAATAATGATGTATTCTTAGGGGTATCAAATGTTTCAAATGAGGGCTCAAATGGTTAACAGAGCCATTTCTGGGGTATAAATTGTTTTAAAGGGGATTCTTAAGTAAAAAAGAGGGCCTCTTATTTAGAATACTGATCAGCGTAAGCCGAAGGGAGGATATTGTATTCCATTTTAAAGTATTTGGAGAAATACTTTCTATTATTGAAGCCCACCTTATAGGCTACTTCAGCTACGGTTAATTGGCTCTTTTGTAGAAATTGTGCAGCGCGCTCCAGCCTTATCTTTCTGATAAACTCTACTGGTGTTTTCCCAGTAATGGCTACCATCTTCTTATACAAATGTGTTCTGCTCATGCCCAGTTCTCGACTGAGCTGCTCTACAGAAAAGTCTGGATTTGAAATATTTTCTTCCACCACTTTAATGGCATCCTGAATCAGTTTATCATCCAGAGAGGTGATGTCTATTTCACTGGTTTCTACCGTTATCTTCTTTTTATAAACGGCCTGCATAGCCTGGCGCTGCTGTATGAGGTTCTTAACCCTGGAAAGCAGTATTTCAAAATTGAAGGGCTTGGTGACATAATCATCAGCCCCAACATTTAGGCCCTTTAGCTTTTTATCATTAGCACTATGCGCTGTTAGCAGCACAAATGGAATATGCGAGGTTCTGGCGTCTAACTTTACCTTCTCGCATAGTTCCACACCATTCATCTCAGGCATAGAAAGATCACTGACTATTAAATCCGGAAGGTTCGCTAAAGCCTTTTGCCAGCCATCTTTACCATTTTTAGCCTCAATAATTTTAAAGTGTACTCCAAGGTTATCTTTCAGGTAAAATCTAAAATCCTCACTGTCCTCCACCAGAAGTACCAAAGGTGTTTCCTGATCATGCAAAGGTTTTGAATGTACCGTTTCACTTAATGGCTGATCCGGAGTAGACTGGCTCTTCACTTCCTGAGCCGGCACCGTTTTCACCGGAATACGCACGGTAAAGCAAGTACCCTCACCTGGCTCACTTTCTACAGACACGGTGCCTCCATGGATCTTCACAAACTCCTTTGTAATGGATAGCCCGATGCCGCTCCCCTGGTTCACCACACTGCCTGGTGTATCACTACGGAAAAATCTATCGAAAATAAGCTCCTGTTGCTCCTTTGAAATACCAATGCCTGTATCACTTACCTTTACCTCCAGTATTTTTAGCTCCTCTGTGCCACTGTCACTTTCATAGGCATTGACCTGTACATGCACTTTACCATTTTGAGGGGTGAATTTGAAGGCATTTGAAAGTAGATTAAACAGTATCTTCTCCAGCTTATCCATGTCGAAGGAGGCAAAAAAATCATTGATCGTGCTCTCGTAGACCAACTCAACATTCTTATTTTCAGATAGATCAGAAAAAGAATGAACTGACTCTTCTATAAATTTCACGATATTGCCTTCAGAAGTATGTAAATCTATAGTATCTACCTCCAGCTTTCTGAAATCCAAAAGCTGATTCACCAGGTTCAATAGTCGCCTTGCATTCCGGTGAATCATCTGATACTGCTTACTTTGCATATCATCTTTATCATTCTTCAGCAGCTTTTCTAAAGGTGCCAGGATCAATGATAAAGGAGTGCGAAATTCGTGACTTACATTGGTGAAAAAGCGAATTTTTAATAGATCCAATTCATGCAGCTGCCGCGCTTCTCTTCGCTCCTGCTCTATCTGAAACTTCATACGCTCACGCTGTAATATGATGCTGCGAGTAAGGTATAAGCCCCCTAAAATGATAATGGCATATAGAGCGTAGGCCCAGGTAGTTTTCCAAAAAGGAGGTAAAATCTGAATCGATAAGTTGGTTTCCTGATCATTCCAAAGGCCATCGTTATTTGATGCCAGCACTTTGAAGGTGTAATTCCCAGGATCAAGGTTAGTATAAGTGACTTTTCTGGATGAGGTGGTACGCCACTGCTTATCAAACCCTTCCAACTTATACTTGTATTTATTCTTACCCGCATGAAGAAAGTTTAGCGCTGCAAACTCAATAGAAAATACGTTTTCATCATGATTTAAGGTTATTCCATCAGTAAATGAAAGTGATTTTGTGAGCAGCACTCTGTCATCAACCTTTGCGCCTACTTCTACACTTTTGTTAAACAGCTGAAAATCTGTGAATACCACCTCTGGCTTCTGATCATTTTCACCAATATTGTCCGGATCGAAGATATTAAATCCTTCTGGCCCACCGAATATGAGCTTTCCGTCATAAGTTTTATAGGCTGCGTTTTCATTAAAAAC
This sequence comes from Fulvivirga ligni, assembly GCF_021389935.1. Classification (NCBI taxonomy): domain Bacteria; kingdom Pseudomonadati; phylum Bacteroidota; class Cytophagia; order Cytophagales; family Fulvivirgaceae; genus Fulvivirga; species Fulvivirga ligni. The sequence continues at coordinate 2,423,358 of NZ_CP089979.1, read as the reverse complement.
CCGGCCTTGAAGACCATCACTTTCATCATAATTAATAAACCGGGCCTCTCCATTTTCAGATAGTTCAATGTTTGATAATCCATTGGGTGTACTCACCCAAATGCTATTAGCATTTGCTTCTAAAATGGTGAGAATGGTATTATGAGGAAGGCCATTTTGAGTAGTGTATTTTCTAAACAGACCATCTTCAGGAGAATATACATTTAGTCCCTGCTGGGTTCCCATCCACATTCTATTTTCACTATCATGGAGCAGGCATAGCACTGTGTTGCTGGCCAGGCTCAGAGAATCTTTCGGGTCATGGAGAAAATGCTTTTCGTAGCCTGTTTTGGGATTAAAAACATCAACCCCGTTTCCTCCACCTACCCAGATATTGCCATTGGCGTCTTCCTCCAGGGCTAATATGTAATTGGAATGTAATGAATTTCGTTGATTAACTGTATCTACATCATAATGAGTAAATTGCTCATTATCAGGGTTAAGTAGATCCACACCATGGGCAAGTGTACCCACCCAGAGGTTTCCAAAAGAATCTTCTAATAGCTCCCACACATTATCATCAGAAATGCTGGTGCTATCCTGATTATCTTCCCGAAAGTGATCAAACCCTTTTCCATTAAACCTATTCAACCCTCCTAAGTACGTGCCTACCCAAAGGACATTATCTTTATCTATCAACAGGCTTACAATTACATCGCTACTCAGACTATTAGGGTCATTAGGGTCAGCTTTATATTGTTTGAAGGTATTTGTTTGTCGGTTAAAATAAAGAAGACCGCCACCATTGGTTCCCATCCATAAGTTTCCTTCATCATCTTCCACAAAGCGATTGATATCATTATATGGTAAACTGGCAGGCTCCGAAATCAGGTGCTTATAATGATTGAACCGTTTAATATTCTTGTGATAAAAGTTGATACCGTTCTTATAGGTTCCTACCCAGATAATATCATCCTCGTCTTTATATAAAGAGTATACACTGTTATGAGACAAGCTATTGGGCACTTCAGGGTGATGAACCAGATATTTAATGGTGTTCTGCTTTTTATCAATCACATTGATGCCTCCATGGTTGGTTCCTACCCATATTATACCAGGAGAAACTTCTACCACACCTGTCACCAGATCATTATCCAACTTATGTTCTTTGATGTTTTTGCTGTAATGAGTCAATCGCCCGGACTGTGGTTCAAAGAAATAAACGCCTCTGCTATAATTAGGCTGATAAATCCATAAATGACCATCAGCATCAATATTAAACTGATAATCAACCTCTTGAGACGCCACAACATGAGCTAATTCCGAATAGGTAGATCTAACTTGCAGCTTTTGATGATCAATCTTTTGTAATAGGCCATTGGTGTGAATAGCCCACAGATCACCGTTGCCATCCAGCTGAATATCAGACACCTCTGAAGTACTGAGTTTGATATGCTTAGTTTCTCCATTTTCGGCATTAAAATAGGTGACGCCTGCATTTTCATTCAGAAACCAATACTGACCACTATCACCTTTAAGAATTTTAAACACATCAGTATTGGGCAATTGGTATTGAGCTACAAAGGCCTCAATATTCTGACTAAAAGTCTCATTCACAGGATTATAAACACCAATTCCCTGATAGGTACTCACCCATATATTACCTTCAGGATCTTCAGATATTCTTTCAACATCATTAGCATTTAAGGTCTGAGCATCACCAGGAAGATTATTAAAGGTCTTGATGCTATAACCATTATATAGATTTAGGCCTGTGGAGGTTCCTATCCACACGTAGCCTCTGCTATCTTTAAAAAAACAGTTGATTTGCCCATGTGAAAGGCCATCTTTCACATCTAAATGTTCGAACTGATAGGGTAAAGGGATTTGGGCGTTGCTTTCCAGGGATAGCACGAATGTGAGCAATAAAAAGATTTTTAAAAATGAAATGGTCTTCATTGGAATACCTTAAATCAATTCATAGTTAACTATCTATAAATCAAACCTTAAACAGACAATATGAAAAATCAGTTCGTGTATTTTTCACACTTGTAAAGTTAAATATAGGTTTTCTTTCAGGTTAAAAAAAGTGAGCTACCCGTAAGAAGGGCGAGCTTTGAGCAGCATAAAAAAAACGGGCATTTCTGCCCGTCCCTTACAACTTACTATATACGAGAAAATTTATTTTAGCTGAATATTATCTATATACACCGTATTACTAGCGACGCCATAATTTTTAATATAGAACTCAACAATGTTAGTAAGATCAACTCCGGTAAATGCACTTAGATTAATTGTAATCTCCGTATACACCCCTGCTGCCACAGTAAAGGTAGGTTCAGAACTAGAGTTGCCATCACCATCTTTGAGTTGAATAGCCATAGTATTTCCATCACTACTAGCGCCACCATATACAGAAAGAACCAGCTTGCTAAAGTTATTCAGAACCCCGGCGTCAGTAGCCAGAGGGTGTAACTGCACAGCTCCATAAGCATCATTATAAATTATCTTTAAGGCATTTGATCCCGCTTCCGGCTGTTCTGTATTAGCCATATCCTGAAGGTCAGTACCCCAACCTCCCCATTGCTGCCAGTTAGCGTTCAGCGCATCGTCATAGATAAAATATACGGCAGACACATTCAATGAGGCCTCCACTTCTGACACCACTTCGAAATCGTGAATAGTCTTGTAGGTGAGGGTGCCATTTTTAGCATCATCAGGTACAGTTACTACTATTTCTGAAGCCGATTGAGATACAAATTCTGTAATAACAGCGGCAGAACCTTTAAATGTAATACTCTTCACCAGATCAAGATTAGAGCCTGTAATGGTAACATCATCTCCCAACTCAGCATTTTCTGGTGTGATGCTGGTAGTGATGGGTAAGATGATACTTATAGCGTCATCACTACTCACCTCCACCCCAGAAGCAAGGACCAATACAATATTACCATCAGTAACGGTAGCCGGAATATTTAACTTTATTTCCGTCTCGCTCTGACTGCTGAATTCTGACATTGTAGATCCATCAGGAAACCTGATCTCTTTGACTAAATCCAGGTCGGTTCCACTGATTGTTAATTCATCTATATGTTGCAGTGAAAGTGGTGATAATGAAGATATTACTGGCATAGTAACTATCAGATCCTCTTCCGTTTCTATCACTAATGGCTCAGTGCCTCCGGTCATAAAAACAATAGGCCCTGTCTCTGCTTCCATAGGCAGTTTAATCACCAATTCGGTCATACTCTGGCTTACGAAATCGGTAACTTCGACATCTCTGGTAAACCATACTGACTCCACCCAGTTCAAGAAATTACCTGTAATAGTGATGTTATTACCCGGCTTCACTTCCCCTGTAAAAGCCGTAATAACTACTGGCACCTCAAAACTCAAAACTGTTTTTGACACCACATCACCTTCGGCACTATGGAGTGTTACCACACCTGCCTCAGCCTGTGCCGGCACCACTAATTCTATCACTTGATCTGTTTGTGAATCAAAGCTTGCTTTTTCTATAACCACTCCACCTCCCAGCTCTACTGACTCTACTCTGTCCAAATTTTCTCCAATAAACTTTATCATTTCACCGTGCTGAACGCCGGTAGGCCCAAAGCTCAGTAGCATGATATTATCTGGCGTATTATTATCATCGTCATCACCACATGAGGCTAATCCCATGATAGTAAATAAGACGAATAGAATATATAATCTATTTATGAATTTCATTTCAATTGGTATTTAGTTAATCGAGAGATTTAGGCACCACTCTGAAGTTATCAAAAGAGATATCAGCATCCAGATCACCAGGGCCATGGAATAGAATTCTGGCATAGTACCCATCCGCACTAACAGAAGTATCGAAATCTGCCATAACAGTTTCCAATGGAATCACCACAGTTTGCCATTCACCTTTTGTATCATATGGAGGCAGCCACTGGTAGCCATCGTTATAAAAGTCATTACTCAAGCCTACATTGAGCTTTATTACATTGTTATCAAAAGGCTTCATGGTGTTGACTTCGAACTTCAGATAATAATCAGAAGGTTTTATGATGGCCTCATCAGGGATATTTTTACTGATATCGCCCATGGCGCTTGGTGGTCCGCCTGCTACTTCCAGCCAGCTCCAGCTACCAATATTCTGCTTCACTCTGATATAATTACCGTTAATAGAAGGTGGATCACCGGCCTCTGGAGCAGAAACTACGAAGGACTCATTCCACCAGCCTGTAAAAGGATCGCTGCTGATGAAGATATTTCGGTTATCTCTAAACCAGAAATCAGATTCTGTCTCACCAAATGGAGTGGTAATAGTGATAGGACCCGGCTCTGCACCTTCTGGAACCACCACCTGAAGAATGGCTGCATCATCATCTACTGTAGACACAGTACCTTCTACCCCACCAGTGAATGTAACTGTGACAGGCTCATAGAAAAAGTTGCCGCGAATAGTAGCTACATCACCAGCAAATACATACTCACTTTTCATAGAATTAATTACAGGCTCACTAATGGCCACTTCAAAATCATGGAAAAGTGTATCGCCATTACTGAACACCAATGCCATTTTATTGGTAATCTGATCAGGAATGTCTCCCGGAATAGTGGTTAGAATAGAAGAATTAGTGACATAAGTTGGGGACAAGCCAGCCTTCTTATCATTGAACCATACTTGCTCAGTTTTTCCCAGATTTTCACCTATGATAGCCACCATATTATTCTGATAGCCAGCCACTAACAAAGAGTCTGAAGAATTAGGATCTACCAGACGCACATACCTTATCCTTGGTTTTCCACCATTTAATTCATCATCATCTGTACAGCTGATAATTGCACCTACAAATACCAGTGACAGCATGAAATAAACTATTGTATTATATCTTATTTTCATCTTAATGTCTGTTATAGTTATTCACTAAAGTCATATGGAACCGGTTCGTCTAGCAGGTTAGGAGCTGCACTTACTTCTGCCGCGGGTAGCGGAATTCTAAAGTTACCGGAGGTTGCATTGAAAGACCGATTGTCATCCCAACTTGTCTTTCGGATGGTCCATTCTGTAGGATCAGGATATTGATCCGGTTGAATGAAATAAAACCCTCTGTCCTGCTCGCCTATTTTAGCATAAGCCAATGGAGGATTGTAGTAATGTAGTCTTACTAAATCATACCAGGCCATACCTTCCATTGCAAACTCTTTCAGGCGTTCCTCATAGATCATATCAAAGGTCAGTGGATCTGTTTCTACCTGATTAGTAGCTCTTTCATGAACGAGGTTATAGTATTCCATAGCCAGGGCATCTGAAGTGCTAGAATTATTACCAAGAGCAGCCTCAGCATATATCAAGTACATTTCAGCCAATCTTATCATGTAGGTATCATGTCCGTATCTTTGAGAAGCGGCTTCAGTAGCGGCCAGCTTACCTACCACATACTTTTTGACTGCTGCAAAATTTACAGCCTCACCTGGCGTACCTGCATTATAAGGCACGGTATATCCGGTTTCTAAACCATCACCACCTTGAAAAGAAAGCTCATCATATTCCATTCCGGGCAGCATAAAAGTAGCCTTAAGTCTAGCATCTACGGTTCTACCTCTCAATATGGTATCTCCCTGATTTTCAAATCCTTCATATAAACTCAACATGTAGAAAGTAGCTCCTTTATCGCCACCCCAGCCATCACCATTTCCTAGTTCTGAAGTAGGTGTAAGATAAGCTGGTGTACTGTTTTGAGTACCCCAGGCTGTATTATCTGTAAACACCCACTGCAAAGAGAATAATGACTCAGAATTGTTATCATAGGGATAATGATAGAGATCTGAATAGCTAGGTAGTAGAGCGGCTCCGCTAAATTCAATCACTCTTTGAGAGTAGTATTTAGCACTATCCAGATAGTCCTGATTTCGGTTGATTACTTGCTCAGAAGCCCCCATTCCGTAATTATCAGGCACTCCAGATCTGGTAAGATAAGTACGAGCCAGCATGGCCTCTGCGGCCCACTTTGTTAACCGCCCTTCCAGCATAGGGGTTTCTGGTAAATCTGCAGCCGCAGCCCTAAATTCTTTTGTAATAAACCCCCAAATGCTGCTCACTGTATTTCTTTTCACTACCAGCGGATTATCTAGAATCTCAAGGTTATTCTCTATTATCGGCACAGCCTCCCAGTTCATTACCAGATAGCGGTAAGCCAAAGCTCGCATAAATCTGGCCTCGGCAATGCATACCTTTTTCACTTCCTCAGACACACCTTCAGTGGCATACTGGTTGATGTTCACTATCGTCATATTGGACTGACCTACTACATTATAAAAGGCCCTCCAGGCAGCTCCGTTTTCCGGCGTATTTTCTGTAGTGTTGAACTCTACGTTTTCACGATCATTATAAGCGCTGAAGGCAGATCCACCTCTAAAATCGCCCAGATTATAGGAAGCTTTATCATTATAGTCAAACCATCCCAGGTTATATAATGGTGCTGTGGCTGCCAACAGTTGATCATTAGTTTTGTAGAAGTTAGCATCAACTACAGTGTCTTCAGGTGGTACTTCTAAAAAGTCATCAGAACAGCTGATCATAGCCCCCAATCCTAAAGCAAGGAATATATTTTTTACTGAATTTATATTTTTCATGTCTTTAGTCATTATCAATTAAAAATCAATACCCAGACTCATAGAATACACTGGTGTAAGTGGGTAGCGTCCATTATCAAGACCAATGGCCTGATTACTGGCATCTACATCACGACCTACATAAGCTCCTACTTCAGGATCATAACCAGAATATTTGGTAAAAGTGGCTATGTTCTGACCACTAAATGTGATCCTGGCACCTCTAATAACCTTTTGCTTTCCTATGATGGACGCTGGCACATTATAGGTTAAACTGATGTTCTTTATTTTGATGTAAGAACCATCTTCCACATACTTGGTAGTGTGTCTATCATAATTACCATTCGGATCACTGCTATAAATCCTGGCTATGTCTGTGTTGGGATTAGATAGATAAGGATCTCCCTCCTCATTGGTTTCTATTTTGGCATAGTCCAGCACATCTACCAAAAGGTTTCTACTCAGGTTGATGTTATTAGGATTAGTATTCGTGCGGGCAACATAGTTATAGATGTCGTTTCCGAAAACACCGGTAAGTAATATGCTCAAACTGAAGTCTTTATAAGAAAAGGTATTAGTTAAACCAGCAAAAAGCTTCGGCCATGGATTTCCAATATAGGTCTGATCGTAAGTATTAATTACACCGTCAGGCACACCGTCAGGTCCGCTGATATCTTTATACTTTACATCGCCCACCCATATACCATTTTCTGCGACAGGCAACTTATTGCCATTATTGTCAGTAGGTGTGGGACTATTTTCAATCTCTTCTACACTTTGGAAAATACCATCAGCGACATAACCATAAAATAACCATGGTGCCTCACCTACTGCTGCTCTCTGTGTCCAGTCATCCAGCCACCATGATGTACGAGCATAATAGCCAGACTCTGTACTCAAACTTGTGATTTTGGTATTTACACGAGAGACATTGAAGTTTGACTGCCAGGTAAACCCATCTCTATCCAAATTGATGGTGTTTAAAGAGATAGTCCAACCTTTGTTTTCTAATGAGCCCAGGTTTACCTGAGGATTAGCTATGCTACCAGTTCCTGCTACGCCCATATACCACGGGTTAGCAGCTGGTGTTAAAAGATTATCTGTTTTCTTGATGTAGTAATCCACCTCAAATTGAATACGGTTCTCAAAAAAGGCCATATCCAATCCAAAGTTATTGGTGTTAGTCTCTTCCCACTTTAAAGCCGGGTTAGAGTATCTCGACACAGAAAAACCTGTACCCCAAGGTGTGTTATTAGCACCCAATTGTCCATAAATGTAGCCTCCGCCTCCTTGATTTCCGGTAAGACCATTTTCGAATCTCAATCTAAAGTCATTGATGAAGTCTACATCAAAGAAAGGCTCTTCAGATACACGCCAAGCCACTGAGAATGAAGGGAAATAACCCCATTTGTTTTCTCTACCAAAATTTGACGATCCATCGGCTCTTATGGCAGCCATCAACAGGTAGCGATCTTTGAAATTATAGTTTACTCTACCCAGGAAAGACTCCATGGCCCAGCTGCCCTTACCTCCTGCATTGGTTTCTGTATCAGAATTTCCAAGGTTAAGATCGATGATTCCATCTACCACGAAATCTGAAATACCGGCCGTTACACTCTCCCAGTGAGAACGTTGTGCTTCATGGCTGGCCATGATATTGAAATTATGACTACCAACCTTTTTCTCATATTGAAGCATTTGGTTCCAGTTCCAATAAGTGCTCGTAGTTGAGTTATTAGAAAGTGTAGCATTATCATTTCTCTGATAGCCAAACTCATACTCAGGCACAAAATAAGTAGATTGCTTAGACTCCCAATTGCTATTCAAACTAGTTCTGAAAGTAAGCCCATCCATAATTTTGAAAGAAAGGTTTACACCACCCAGGAGCTGACGCTTTGTAAGGTCGTTAGTTGTAATAGTAGCTAGTCCAATAGGGTTTGGTGGTATAAACTGCTCAGCAGGGTTTTCTGAAACGTCTCCACCAGCAAATGAGCCGTCAAAATTCTTTACAGGAATATGGGGAGAAAGACGTAGTGCATTAGAAATGATATTTTCCTGGCTGGTAGTTAGTTGCTCATGCGTTTGATTGAAACTTAAGTTCACACCAATGGAAAGCCAGTCGTTAGCATCATTATCCAAATTAACACGGGTGCTGTAACGCTCAAATCCAGAACCAATGGCTATACCTTCCTGATTTAAATATTCTCCTGAAAAGTAATACCTGGTTTTATCGCTACCACCACTTAGGCTTAGTTGATGTTTGTTCATAGCGGCTCGGTTGAATAACTCATCCTGCCAGTCAGTTCCTTCACCGAGTATGGAAGGATCTAAAAATTCGGTAGGGGTGTCTCCACCATCTATCTCCTTGTACTCATTCACCATCTGAGCATACTGACGCAAGTTCATTACATCCAGCTTTTGAGGTTCGGTTTGCAGACTGTATTGGAAGCCATAACTGATTCGTATATCTCCCGCTTTACCTCTTTTTGTGGTAATAACCACCACGCCATTCGTGGCTCTGGAACCATATAATGCAGTAGCTGATGGTCCTTGTAATATCTCCATAGAAGCTATGTCTGCAGGGTTCAATCCTGAAAGCGGATTAGATGAACTCTGGGCTCCGCCAGAAACTTGAGAACCCTCTATCTGAACTCCGTCAATAACATAGAGAGGCTGTGTATTACCATTAATAGAGCTTACACCTCTAATATTAATGGACATACCTCCACCCGGCTGACCTGAGTTTTGGGTTACATAAACACCAGCAGCACGACCTTGAATAGCCTGTTCGATAGTAGTATTTACGGTTTTCTGAATTTCCTCTGCACCCACCGTGGTGTGTGCACTGGTCAGATCCTTCTTTCGGATAGATCCATACCCGGTAATCACTACTTCATCCAGCTGAGCGATGTCATCTTCTAAAGTAATGTTTAAAACAGATCGTCCGTTTACAGGGACCTCAGTGGTTTTATATCCAATAAATGAGAATACCAATGAGGCGTTGCCTGGTACATTAATGGAGAATTCCCCATTAAAATCTGTGGTAGTACCTTTTGTGGTACCACTTACTATCACGTTCACGCCAGGTAATACTTCTGCGTCAGACGCTGAAGTAACCTTACCTGTCACGGTTTGCTCCTGAGCCATGACCAGGCTGGCCGAGCAAAAACACAGCATTAAGAGTAAAAGTTTTTTCATATTAAGGTAGGTTTATTGTTAACTGATATTGACGTTTTACAATCGAATGAAACATGATTTTTAATTCACTCAATCGATTGCATGTAATAAAATGTCAAGATCGATTTCAAAACCAATTTAACAGTCCTGAGCAATCTTACCATAGGTTGGTATAAATGCCCTTGTAGATTGTTACAAACACCCTTAAATATGCCTGGAGGCCAATAATTGAAAAATATGTGTTATAAAAACAATGGATATACCAGTGGAGGAACTACCATTTTTCAATTATCAGATTTAATAAATGGAGGTGGTTAGCTGGATAATATTATATAATTTTTTATACTTTCACTTAAACTATACACATAATATAGTAATAAAAAAATCTACAAATACAAGTATTAATTTTTGAAATTAAAATGCACATTTGAGAGGTCAAAAGGTAATACTTTGATATATTACGTTATAAATAAAAGTTGCTATAGTTATGCTTCATGATTCTGATGTATTTATAAGCAAGGTAGAACTAATTATGGAATCACCTACCGAGAGAAATAAATACAAAGGCCTTGGCTCTATTAATGACAGACTGGATTTTTTAAGAAATCACTTCATCATGAATGAGATGGCCATAAGATTGCTGGAAAGAAAATATTTACTTTCCGAAGATAGCAGAGATGATTTGCTATCGTCTATTGATGATATTATAAAAAAGTGGGATTCGTAAGAACTCCCACACTTTAGCTTCTTCCCTTTTTTATAGAGCTACCCTCCACCACTAATCACGGCTCTTCTTCCAATACAAAAGTTATCTGACCATTGGTCATTATTTAAAAAACCTTCACCCCTTTTGGTAGTATTACTACCTAGAACTAATTGATTTTATGAGAACGATTTTAACAAGCATTGCACTAATCATGTGCATTTCAGTTTTTGGCCAGCAAAGAGGCGGAATGGCAGCTGGAGGGCAAGAACTAAAAGGCAAAGTAACAGGAACGCTGGTAGATGCTACCACCGGGGAGGCACTGTCCTTTGCTTCAGTAGTATTAAGAAACCCCGAATCCAATAAAGACATTAACGGTACTATTTCAGAAGAGGATGGTACTTTTAAGCTTAGTAATGTACCTCTAGGCAAATATGACCTGCTCATTTCATTTGTAGGTTATGAAACAATAACAAGAGAAGTTACGCTTACACCTAAAAGCCCGGATGCTAATCTGGAAACTGTAAAACTTACAGGTACTTCTACCGAACTTGAAGAAGTAGTGGTAAAAGGTGAAAAGGAATTAATCGAAAACAAGATAGACAAAATAGTCTACAACGCTGACCGTGATGTAGCCAATGCAGGTGGTGATGCATCTCAAGTACTGAGAAGAGCTCCTCTTCTTAATGTAGACTTAGAAGGTAATGTTTCAATGCGCGGTAGCCAAAATGTTAAAATCCTTATTAATGGTAAGCCATCAAGCATGTTTGCCAGCAACCCGGGCGAAGCATTAAAAGCGATTCCTGCTGATAATATTAAAAGTGTAGAGGTAATCACTACACCATCTGCCAAATATGAGGGAGATGGAACGGCTGGCATCATCAATATCATTACCAAAAAAGGTGAAGCTCAGGGCTTTACAGGTAATGTAGATTTAACGGTGGGTACCAGACTGAACCGTGGATCAGGAAGTATTACAGCCGGTAAAGGAAGATTTGGTTTTAACGCTAACCTCAGTGGATTTAAGCAATGGCCACAGGAAGGAAAGTCTTACTACTTCACAGAAGACTATGTAAATGATCAGATACAAGAGGAAATAGGAACTAACACTTCTAACAGAAGGGGCTATTTCGGTAACATCGGAGCATTCTATGACTTCAATGCTTATCACAGTATATCCACCTCTTTGAGACTGAGAACTTTCTCTTTTGATAGTGATAACAAGGTAGAAGGTATGTATGACAGCCTTGATGATATAAGCAGATACCAGCGTAATACTGACAATGAAAATGCATTTGGTGGTTATGAATGGTCAGTAGACTACGTATTCAAATTCCCTGAGCAGAAAGGCCATGAGCTATCAGTTTCTTACAAGCTAGATAAGAATACTCAGGATCAGGATTATAGAATAGTGCAGTATGATCCGTCACTCTCAACTATTAACACTTTTGAAAGAAATGAGAAAAACCTGAATGATGGCGACAATAATGAGCACGCCTTCCAGGTAGATTATACTAACCCAATCAGTGATAAGTTCACCTTAGAAGCTGGGGCTAAAGGCATCTTAAGAACTGTAACCAGTGATTTCAGCTATGAGACCTATCAGGAGAGCACAGGCACTTTTATAACAGACCAAAGCAGAAGTGATTATTTTGACTACGGTCAGGATGTTTTGGCTAGTTATTTATCTGGTAACTTCAAATTTGGAACTAAATACGGATTGTTAGCAGGCTTAAGATATGAGTACACAAAGATAGAAGGTGATTTCAGAGACACTCCGGAAAATGCTTTCAGCAATGATTATGACAACTTTCTACCAAGTGTTACATTAAGCAGAAAGATCGGAAAAATGAATAGCTTAAAAGCGAGCTACAGCAGAAGAATTCAAAGACCTAGCTTAAGATTCATTAACCCTTACGAGCAAATCAATAATAACAAAAACGTGAGCTCTGGTAATCCTGAATTGCATCCAGAACTTACTGACCAGTATGAAATTGGCTATAGTGCATTTGTAAAGAAGGTAAGTGTTAACGCCAGCGTGTTCTACAAAAAGACTACTGATGTAATAGAAAGCTATCTTACTAAAGAAGATGATATTTACAGAACAAGATATTTAAATATCGGAGAGAACAACTCTATTGGTGTAAACTTATTCACATCATTAAACTTATTTGAAATCTGGACTTTACGTGGCGGACTTAACGTGTATACCTATAACGCTAAAGGTGTGATTAATGGTCAATCTGTAAGCAATAATGCTATTCTTTGGGACGGTAACCTTAACTCTAACATTAGTCTTGGTGAAAGTTGGATCATTGATATGTTCGGCTTCTACAGACCAAGGAGACAGACATTACAGGGCTACAACCCATCATTCTCTATCTTTAGCATGGGTATCAAAAAGAAAATCTGGGGAGATAGAGGAAGCATAGGTATCAATGTTACTCAGCCATTCACTAAATACCAGAATTTCGGTAGTGAAATCAAAGGAGACACTTATTATCAGACCAGCTCTTATGATGTGCCGTTTAGATCATTCGGATTTAACTTAAGTTATAAATTCGGTAAGCTAGACTTCAAACAAAGACAGAGAAGAAGCCGTATCGATAACAACGATCAAAAAGAAGGTGGTGATAACCAGGGCGGAGGATTCTAATTATCCTTGATATAGATCATTCAAAAGCCGATTCAATATTGAATCGGCTTTTTATTGCCTTTCTATTCCAACTCCGCTACAGCTATCCTGGCGAGATACTGATATTGGAGCCAGGTAACTTAGAGTAAATTATAAAGCCTTAAATCCGAATCGTACTATTCAATGAGAGATAGTATTATCAATGGTAAAGAAATGGCCAGGTATCATATCTTTAGTTCATATGAGTCAGTGGTTAAAACGTGTAATGACTACCAGCATTAAGGATCTAAAAACAAAGGCACAAAAAAAGCCTCTGAAGTTTCCTTCAGAGGCTTTAGTATTTATAAGCTTAACTACTTATTTCTTCTCTTCAGCGTCTGCTGCATCATCAGATGCGTCTTCAGCTTCAGGAGCCTCTTCTGCCTTAGGAGCTTCTTCCTTTGCAGGAGCTTTCTCTTCAGCTGGAGCCTCTTCAGTAGTTTTACCTTCCATTTTATCCTTCAAAGCACTTAGAGCTTCAAGGTCACCTAATGTAGACTTTTCAGTGTCATTATTAACCTTAGCTACACCACTCTTAGCTTTCTTCTTAGGAGCTGCTGCTGGCTTAGGAGCTTCTTCAGTTTTAGAGTATAATGCTCTGTGAGACAATACAATTCTCTTATCATCTTTAGAGAATTCTAATACTTTAAATTCTAAAGTTTCACCATTTTCAGCTTTAGATCCATCCTCTTTTTGAAGGTTCTTGCTAGAGCAGAATCCTTCAATACCGTAAGGAAGCTCTAATGTAGCGCCCTTCTCGTTTTGACCAAGGATAGTACACTTGTGAACAGAACCAGGAGTGAATACTGTTTCGAAAGTATCCCATGGGTTCTCTTCAAGGTGCTTATGGCTAAGTGCCAATCTTCTGTTATCAACGTCTAATTCAAGAACTTGCACTTCAAGCTCCTCTCCTACTTTTACAAATTCAGAAGGGTGCTTAATTTTCTTAGTCCAAGAAAGATCAGATACGTGTACAAGACCGTCGATACCTTCTTCTAGCTCGATGAATAAACCGAAGTTAGTAAGGTTTCTAACCACACCTTTGTGCTTAGTACCTACAGCATACTTAGTTAATACATCTTGCTTAGTCCAAGGATCTTCAGTTAATTGTTTGATACCTAGAGACATTTTTCTGTCTTCTCTATCAAGAGTAAGAACTACTGCCTCTAACTCATCTCCAATATTGATGAAGTCTTGTGGGTTTCTTAAGTGCTGAGACCAAGACATCTCAGAAACGTGGATAAGACCTTCTACACCTGGCTGGATTTCAAGGAATGCACCATAATCAGCCACGTTAACAATCTTACCTTTTACTTTAGAACCTACATCAAGAGTTTCAGGAAGCGAATCCCATGGATGAGAAGTCAATTGCTTCATACCCAAAGAAATTCTCTTCTTATCCTCGTCAAAGTCAAGAACTACTACCTTAACTGTTTCATCAAGGTTAAGTACTTCTTCAGGGTGATTAATTCTACCCCAAGAAATATCAGTAATGTGAAGAAGACCATCAACACCACCAAGATCGATGAATACACCGAAGTTAGTCATGTTCTTAATAGTACCTTCAAGTACCTGACCTTTTTCAAGGTTGTTAAGAATTTCAGCTTTTTGCTCTTCTAGATCTTTCTCGATAAGTACTTTGTGAGATACTACTACGTTATCGTTAGTGTAGTTGATTTTCACAACTTTCACTTCCATAGCTTTGTCTACAAATACATCGAAATCTCTAATAGGCTTCACATCAATTTGTGATCCTGGCAAGAAAGCTTCTACTCCAAATATGTCTACGATCAAACCACCTTTAGTTCTGCGTTTCACAAAACCTTCGATAACTAGATCATTTTCATAACCTTTAGTAATTTTATCCCATGCCTGAACAATCTTAGCCTTTCTTCTAGAAAGAACTAACTGTCCGTTAGCATTTTCTTGCTCTTCAATGAAAACCTCAACTACATCACCTACTTTTAAGTTAGGCATGTCGCGGAATTCAGTAGCTGATACTAAACCATCAGATTTGAAACCGATGTTAAGGATTACGTCACGTGCGTTAACTCCTACTACAGTACCTTCTACAAGCTCTTTTTCTTCGATGGTAGTTAATGTATTTTCATACATTGCAGCCATCTCTTCTTTTTTCTTTTTAGAATAGCCTTCGCCGAAACCTTTAGTCTCAAATGCTTCCCAGTCGAAATCTTCTGGAGCTACATTTTCCTGAGCCTTTGGCTTTTCAGCTTTTGCTGTTTCTTTGGCTTCTGTTTTTGCAGCTTCTACATTCTCTTCAGCTGCAGTGTTTTTTTCTTCGTTTGCCATAATATAACTTTTGCTCTACTTACATGTTACCTTAGAGCAATCAGATAACAAATTTGATATAAAATTCTCCCCCTGAAAAAGTTCAGAAAAAGCCGTCCACTCGAACGGGAGTGCAAAGTTAGCAAATATATTTTATAAATATAGCATTGGAAGAATTTAAGAATCTCAAGATTTTAAGGTATGCTTTCAAACTGTAGCGTACCAATGGCATACTCTAATAATAGGTTTTGAAACATTAAGGTATATTTTGCCTGTGCGGCATCATTCTTAGCGGTTAAATAATCCTGATTGGCCTGCGTATATTGCACTAAATCTGATATTCCCAATCTGTTTCTTTCGCTTTCTAACTCGAATGATACTTCAGCGGCTTCAAGTTGGGTTTGAGATACCAAATATGCATTTACAGCATCATTCAGGTTTTGATAAGCGCTAAGCACATCAGACTTTATTTGGAGCTTGGTATTCTCTGCATCCAATTCAGCATTTTCTTTGTCTATTTTAGCCCGCGACACATTGGTGCGAGTTCTTAAGCCATTGAAAATAGGCACATTAAGACTTAGGCCGTATACAGTTTGCGTATTATCTTTTGTAAACTGCTGCTCGAAAGATCTATTGGCAGGATCAGGTATAGCTGCTGAAGCATGTACATAGTTATAAGCTGAACCATAAGAGTAAAAAGCATATAGAGAAGGATAATAGAATCCTTGTGCGGCCTTGTAACCTAAATGAGAAGCTCTCTCAAAAGCTTCTGCACTTTTAAGATCTGCTCTATTCTCAATAGCTTTTTGATATAATTCATTCAAATCCAAATTCTGAACTTCATCCAGCTCCCATCCTGGCTCTACCAAAACGAAAGGATCTGCCGGGTTCTTCTGAATCATCAAAGCAAGAGCCGCCTTATCATTTACTAAAGTGTTTTTTGAACGTAAAACCGCTAGCTCAGCATTCTTCACCTGATAAGTTTGATTATACTGATCAACCTCAGCTATACTTCCTGCTTTCACCTGCTCAGTAATTTGCTCAAGCTTCTGCTGCTGGGCTTCAAGATTATTTTTGTCGATGTAATTGAGTTCTCTATCTAAAAGACATTGAAGATACTGAGCTACCACCTGCTGAATGGCCAACTGCTTAGATCTTTTGGAGGCATAGGCCTGATAGTCAACCAATAAATTCCTCTGTCTCATGGTATTCACTCTGTTAAACCCATTGAAAAGAGCCATTTGAACATCAACGCTAGCATTCATATAATCAAGTTTACCATTGATTACACGTCCTTCCTGCTGGTTAAAAGAATTACCATCGTTACGACTCATGTAGCCGTTCAATTCCACTGATGGGCCGAGAGAAGCAATTCCAGAAGCCTTTTGTGCTTGACTGAACTCAAGCTCATTTTCCTGTTTTTGTAATACCACATTATTTTTCACGGCAAGACTTACAGCCTCTTTAAAAGTGAGAGAGGTGGTATCTGAGCCTGAATTTTGGGCATAAAGGGGCGCAAACCCCGAAAGGCTTAGTATAAAAACGAATATCTTTTTCATAATTTTTAAGAATGCATTTTTTCTTTGGTATCAGAAACTATAGCACCATCCACCAGCCTCACTACACGACTTCCATAAGATGCTGCTTTTTCGGAGTGTGTTACTTGTATAATAGTCATCCCCTCCTGGTTGAGCTTTTGGAAAATGCTCATGATCTCATCACCTTGCTCACTATGGAGGTTTCCTGTAGGTTCATCTGCAAGCAATAATTTCGGTTGGCCGATAATGGCTCTCGCCACACCCACCAGCTGCTGCTGACCACCTGATAGCTGTTCTGGAAATAAGTCTTTCTTAGCCACCATCTGAAAACGATCTAACATTTCTGCCACCATACTCTTACGCTGAGCACTTTTCACACCTTTATATAATAGTGGTGTTTCAATGTTTTCATAAACTGTAAGTTCGTCTATCAGGTGATAGGCCTGGAAGATAAAGCCGATGTAATGCTTATGCATTTCAGACTTCTTTCTTTCCTTCATTTTATGAACAGGCTCATCAAAGAAGAAGTATTCACCTTGCGAAGGCTCATCCAGCATACCTATAATATTCATTAAGCTGGATTTTCCGGCTCCACTAGGCCCCATTATTGTTACGAACTCCCCTTGCTCCACTTCAAGGTCTACACCTTTCAGTATAAAGGTCCGCTGAAAACGGGAGTCTACGTACTTATCAACATTGTTTAGTTTGATCATACCTGTTCGTTTCTGATTTAACATCAATTACCTGTTTGCCAATAAATATGCCAAGTACTACAATCGGCTCAGAAAGGCTAATTTAAGGATTTCCATAACTTAATCTATTCATTTTCACGTCCGCTAATGAAACAGAGTGTCCGATATCAAACATAGTGACCGCACGATGAAACATTCAACACATCTGCCCGTTCATATTGAAATTAAAGTGTTAATCTTGCGTTAACCCATGGACAAGAATTTCATCAACCGACTATATCAATCACATTCTAATTGTACCGAGTGCCCTACTTCTTCGATGATTCATCAGTATTTCGAACATCTTATAGGCATACTTTTTCCAAGTTTCGCTAATACTCCTGTTGATACTTTGGAAGGTTTGGAAGCCAACATTCAGGAATCCAAACAGCAGCTCAATAGAATATTAGCCAAGAATAATAATGGCCAACATAATGCTGACATAATAGAAACCTTCTATGATGCATTAGAAACCATATATAAAAAGCTGGAAACAGATATTGAAGCCACCTTCATGGGTGATCCGGCAGCAAAGAGTAAGGATGAAATTGTCAGAGCCTATCCTGGCTTTTATGCTATCGCTGCTTACCGCGTGGCTCATCAGCTATACAAACAGAACATCAATAATATACCAAGACTCATAACCGAATATGCGCATAGCAAAACTGGTATAGATATTCATCCTGGCGCTAGTATTGCTGAATATTTTTGCATTGACCACGGCACAGGCATTGTGATTGGAGAGACCACCGAAATCGGGCAGCATGTAAAAATATACCAAGGCGTGACTTTAGGAGCTTTGAGTGTAAACAAAGAAGATGCATCCATAAAAAGGCATCCGACCATAGAAGACCATGTGGTAATTTATGCCGGTGCTACTATTCTGGGAGGTAGTACTGTAGTTGGTCATAACTCTGTAATTGGCGGAAATGTTTGGCTCACCAGTAGCGTGGCTCCGAAGAGCAAGCTCTACTATAAAGCGCACATGCATAACGATTTAGACAAAAGTGTAGACACTATTATTTACAAACCATAATGACTCTATTCGAACTTATTGGAAACACTCCTTTAGTGGAGATCCAAAATATATATAATAAACCCAACGTAAAGATTTTTGGTAAGCTTGAAGGTAATAATCCTGGCGGCAGCGTAAAAGATCGTGCAGCTTATGGCATGATCAAAGGTGCGCTAGACAGAGGAGAAATTAAAAAAGGCGATAAACTTGTTGAAGCTACCAGCGGAAACACAGGAATTGCACTAGCCATGATAGCTCAGACTTTTGGTTTAAACATGACTCTGCTTATGCCAGAGAATTCTACCCGAGAGCGAGTACTTGCTATGAAGGCTTATGGCGCTGAAGTAGTCTTAACTCCTGCAGATAAAACCATAGAGTATTCTAGAGAGTTAGCTGAAAAAATGGCCAACGAAGAGGGTTATTTCATGCTAAACCAATTTGCAAATCCGGATAACTACGGGATGCATTATAATACTACCGGCCCGGAAATATGGAAAGACACTAACCAAAAGGTGACTCACTTTGTTTCTGCCATGGGTACCACGGGAACTATTATGGGGGTTTCTAAATTCTTAAAAGAGCAAAATCCTAATATTCAGATAGTTGGCACACAACCTACGGAAGGCTCAAAGATTCCTGGGATCAGAAGATGGTCTCCCGAATTTCTTCCGAAAATTTTTGATGCATCAAGAGTGGATAGAACTATCGACATAAGCGAGGACAGTGCCAGAACTATGGCCAAAAGACTAGCCAAGGAAGAAGGCATATTATCAGGCATGAGCTCAGGAGGAGCACTTTCGGCGGCCATTCAGGTAGCTGAAGAAATTAATGAGGGAACTATAGTTTTTATTGTGTGTGACAGAGGGGATCGTTATTTAAGCTCGGACCTTTTTGATTAAGAGAATGTAATTTGAAGAAAAGTAAAGTCATATTTATATACACTTCTATCACTTCCATATTGGCCGTATTAGCCGTGGTTTTGATAGGAATGAACGAAAGACATTTATCATTAAAGCCTATCGGCGAACCAAAAAAAAATGAGCCAGAGGTTTTAGAACTCACCGATCAGCAAGAAGCCTTTCTAAAGAGCTTTGATGAGTTTGTCCATGATAAATTCAACAGCACGAACACACCAGGGGCATCAGTAGTCATTGTAAAAGATGGATATCCGGTTTATAAGGTAGCCCTAGGTTTTAAATCTGCCAATAGCAAAGATTCAGTAGACACCAATACCCTATTCAGACTAGCTTCTGTATCCAAAGGATTTAGTGCTATTTTGGCTGGACTGGAGGTAAAAGACAGTATGATACGTTGGACCGACCATGTATCTGACTATCTCCCGCAACCATTACCTGCTTATTGTGACAGCATCACTATAAGGCATTTATTATCTCATACTGCTGGCTTTCAATATCAGGCCTTCTCTACCTTAATAGAAGACGAGCTACCGAGAGATACCTTGATAAAAAATCTATTTACTTTAAGCTTGAGCAGAAATCCTGGTGAAATACACAGCTATCAGAATATTGCTTACTCGATTATAGAGCCCATATTAGAAAAAGCTACTGGCCAGGACTTTAAAGACTTGATTTATAAGAGAATATTCTTGCCCTTACACATGAAAACGGCATCAATTTCATATGATTCTATGATTAACGAAACGGACCGGGCAGAACCTCATGGCTATCGCAATAAGTCTTACGTACCAACTCAGCTCCATAGAAGCTATTACAACACAGCTGCTGCAGGTGGAATCAATGCAAGCATTAATGATATGGCTCAGTGGCTTAAAGCGATTACTGGCAATAATGAAGAGGTAATCCCTTCATCCGTATTGGATCAGGTGTTTAAGCCAGTAATTCAAATTAGAGTCAAGAATCCATATTTCAGCCAGCTATTCACCCCGCGCGAGGGCTATTACGGCATGGGATGGAGAATTATGGAATACCCAAAAGATACTTTGGTGTACCATGGAGGATATGCCAATGGCTTTAAAAGCGGCGTAGCATTAGACAGATCTAAGAATATTGGCATATGCATTTTAACCAATGCACCTTCCAAATTTTCCAATCTGGTAATGACAGAATTCTTCAAGAGATATTATGAAGAATTCGGCCATGACGATTTATTAGCTTCCGCTGATGCTTTACCTAAAAAGTGATACAAATTCGAATTGATCTCCATTAAACAACCCTTTGTCGCTTAACTTCAGAGAAGGAATCACAAGGAGCGCCATAAATGACAAACTCATAAAAGGCGAGGTTAATGGAGATCCCAATTCTTTAGCATAGGCATCAATGGCCTCATATTTCTTTCCCACTTTCACTCCATCTTCAAGTGACATAAGACCAGCTACAGGCAATGGCAAAACCATTTCTTTACCTTTCCCGACAGCTGCTACCCCACCTTGATTTTCAACAAGCAAATTGACTACCCGCTGAATACTTTCATCATCTACACCAACCGCCAAAATATTATGACTATCGTGACCGACAGATGAGGCTATGGCCCCTTCTTTCAATCCAAAATTAGCGATATAAGCTAAGGCCGGCGTTACATCCTGATAACGGTTAACCACCACAAACTTCAACACATCTGCTTCCGTAGAAGATTGAGTTGGATTATTTATTAGGGCTGAATCAACCCATTTTTCAGTTGTTACCAACTGTCCATCGAGTGCTTCTATTACCCTAACTTCAGCACCTGTTACATCAAGCTTAAATTCCTCTAGGTTCTTAGCTGTAGCCTTAAAAGCATTAATAGGTTCGGGCGAAACAGCATCAAATAAAGCCTTTCCATTTTCGGCCACTTTTTCACCATCTATCCAGGTTTCTACTATGCTCAAAGGCTCAATACTATCCGCCACTAAAAAATCAGCGGCATCACCTGGCTGCAACAAGCCCATTTCAAGATTATAATGTTTTACAGGGTTAACGGAGGCTGCGGTGAGCACATCAAACAAATCATGATCATAAGCCAAGGCTCTGTTCACCAATTGATTGATATGGCCTTCTATTAAATTATCGGGGTGCTTATCATCAGAACAAAACATCAGCTGAGCAGCGTGATCTTTCATTAAAGGAATAAGTGCTTCGAAATTCTTGGCAGCACTCCCCTCTCTGATCAGTATTTTCATTCCATATTTTAACTTATCCAGCGCTTCCTCTATGGTAAAGCACTCATGGTCAGTAGAAATATCAGCGTCTATATAGTTTTTAGCATTATACCCTTTTAATCCGGGAGCATGACCATCTATAGGCTTGCCCAGCTCTTTGGCTATATTAATCTTAGTCATTACCAAAGGATCTCTATTAAGTACGCCCGGCCAATTCATCATTTCGGCCAGATATTTAATTTCTGGTTTCTTTAACAAATAGACAATGTCGTCAGCATTGATCTCTGCGCCAGCAGTCTCAAAAGGGGTGGCAGGCACGCAAGATGGGGCTCCAAAATTAAATTTCAAGGGCACTTGTTGGCCGTCCTGAATCATAAATTCAACACCAGCAACGCCTAAAACATTGGCAATTTCGTGAGGATCAGATACTGTGGCAATGGTACCGTGAACTACGGCCAGCTTAGCAAACTCTGAAGGCACCAACATAGAGCTCTCAATATGAATATGAGCATCTACAAGGCCAGGAAGAATGAAACGAGCGTCACTTACAGGATGCTCATTTACCTCTGTAATTTTACCTGATTCAATAGAGATGCTGCCTTCAAAGATTCTTCTATTGACTACATCTACTATCTTGCCTTCAATTTTATGCATATCACTGTATATTTAATTTCCACTAAAATATACAGTCAAAAATTAAAGTGAACACGGTATAAAGAATAAAATCACACCTTGAGGGGTGTGATTAAATATTTTTCAAAAAACTGTAAATTCTAGGCCATATGACCTAGAAAAAAGCAGAATTATATTTTCTCCTGACTAATAGTGTTTTCTTTTTTCTCTACATCCTTCTTAGAATATGTAGGGCAAGTATATTGGCTACAAGCAGACAATCCAAAAACAACTAAAAGCACTAAAAGCAGTCTAAATTTCATAATAAAGATGATTTAACAATGTACAACGCGAATCAAATGTATTAAACTAAATCGTAATATTCAAAATAAATATGAATTTACCTAGCAATAAAACAATAACTTAACTTACCATTAAATTACAGCCACGGATATCAGAATTATCAAATCTGCCCAGTATTTCTACCTCATCATCAGACACATAACTACCTATATCCTGAGTTTCAATGAACGCACAGCTGTGGAAGTTAGCCAGGTCTATCACATTGATCCCTCCAGACCTTCTACCAGATTTTAAATCAAAAGGATCATTTAAATCACGTAGCACTATCCTCATCCAGGGTGGTGTTTTAAACTTACCATCACCGTCTGAATAAGCCTGCGACATAAGCTCTGTCATACCATATTCTGAATGCACCGAATGTGTATTGAAACTACTTTTTAATACCTGATGCAATTCTGCCCGAATCATTTCTTTCCTTCTGCCTTTCATCCCTCCAGTCTCCATAACTATTACATCTGAAAGGTCGCAGTTGTATTCCTCAGCCAGGTCCAGCAAAGCAAACGAAACACCTAAAAGAACAATCTGCCTACCATCCTCCCTCCTGCGAATAGCTTCGATTTGACTCACCAGAGCATCCAAATTATTGAGGTAAAACCCACTCATATCTGACCCCGACTCCTTGATGAAATAATCAGCCATTAGAACTAACGAAGAGCCAGTTCTTTCAAGATATGCAGGCAACAAGGCTAGAAAATGATACCCCTCCAATGGTCCGTAAAAATGATTGAATATTTTCTCTGTATTTTTCAGGTAAAACACTTCATCATATACCGCATGCTTACTGGTACTTTGTCCTGTGGTACCGCTGCTTTCAAAATAGCCGGAAGGTTGCCAGCTACCTGTAATTACATTTTGAGTTTTAAAAAATGAGATAGGCAAAAATGGTATATCAGATGTTTGATTCACATCCTTTGGCTGAATCTTTAAATGATTCAAATAGTTTTTATATACCTCATTATTTTCGGCCTGGTATTTGAATATTTCTAAAGTTAATGTTTCAAAACCTGAAGGCTGTAAATCAAATATTTGTTTTGAAAAACTTTTAAAAGAATTCAATCGTTAGTTAATTTTAGTACAATTGTGCTTATAAAACCACGCCATGAAGATAAACACTTTACTTCTTATAATTACTATTGGCCTTACAGCCAGCTCATGTTTTGATGCTCCAAACTACCCTGATCAACCGCATATAGACTTTAACTACGTTCAGTTTAAACTTGGAAATTTTCCTGATGCAGACTCTCTAATTGTGAGTGTTGACTTTGAAGATGGCGACGGCGATGTAGGTTTAGGCCCTGAAGAAAGTAACTACCCCTTCAGCAATAAGATATATTTCAATAAATCAGGTCAAAGGTTTGACCCGCAATTTGACGTACTACCTGATGAATTAGCAACTTTTTCTGATGCAGATGATTTAGGCTTACCTCCTTATAGCGGAGATTTTATATGTCTTAATTACGACATCAATCCAACGTTAAGGAGAATTGACGGTGTAGAAGTTCAAGTAAACGACACTGTCTACTATGAGTTCAATCAGAGATACAACAACTTCATCATCCAACTACAAATTAAGGAAAATGGAGAATTCCGTGACTATAATGAAAGAACGGAGTTAGAATGCAGCACCACCTTCAGTGGCAGGTTTCCTATTCTTTCTGATGACCTCAGCAAACCAAGTCCGCTTGAGGGCTCTATCAGGTACGCCATTGCCGAGATTGCATTCAATGATAAATTCCAGAGCGAAACACTAAGGCTTCGAGTATTTATTTATGACCGAGAAGGCAATCCTAGCAATGTAGTAGAAAGTCCTGAATTTACTCTTCAGGACATTCGTGTCAATTAATATATCTCAGGATATCTTTCAGGATTTACCTCTGACATGATGGTGTAAGCCACATCAAATACATCTTCTGTATTTGGTTTAGAGAAGTAATCACCATCAGAAGCATAAGCAGGCCTGTGCTCTTTCGCAGCAAGTGTAACTGGCTTGCTATCTAAGTAAGCGTATCCATTTTGCTCTTCAAGCACCTTTTGCATCATAAATGCCGTAGCTCCACCTGGCACGTCTTCATCTGCAAAAATAACTCGATTTGTCTTCTTCAAAGATTCTACTATGGTGTGATTAATATCAAATGGCAATAGGGTCTGCACGTCAATCACTTCGCAAGAAATATCGTATTCTTTAAGTTGATCAGCGGCCTCCATCACTATCTTACACATAGAACCGTAGGTAACGATCGTTACATCACTACCTTCTCTTAGCACTTCTGGCTGACCTAAAGGCACCGTAAATTCACCAATATTTTCTGGTATTCTTTCTTTTAATCGATATCCGTTCAGACACTCGATAATTAGTGCCGTATCGTCAGACTGAAGTAGTGTGTTATAAAAACCAGCTGCCTGGGTCATATTTCTAGGCACCAACACGTACATCCCCCTCAAACTATGAAGAATCATACCCATAGGAGACCCTGCGTGCCAAACACCTTCTAATCTATGCCCTCTTGTTCTTACAATTAATGGTGCTTTTTGACCACCTCTGGTTCTGTATTGCAATGTAGCCAAGTCATCAGACATGATCTGGATAGCGTAGATCAAATAGTCAAGATACTGAATTTCAGCGATTGGCCTTAAACCTCTAAGCGCTGCACCAATACCCTGCCCTATAATCGTAGCCTCTCTAATCCCAGTATCTGTAACTCTTAATTCGCCGTACTTCTCCTGCAAGCCAGCAAAAGCCTGGTTCACATCTCCGATTCTACCTACATCTTCGCCAAAAGCAAGTACTCTTGGATCTCTTGCTAAAGCATTGTCAAAACAAGCCTGCAATACTTCCCTTCCATCAACCAGCTGGCTATCATCATTATATACTGGATCTACCACCTGCACATTCATGGCTGCCTGTGCCGACTGACTATGAAGGTTAGAACTGAAATTCTCAAAATTATCAGCAGCTACTCTTTTTACCCAGTCTTGTAATTTTGCCTTGGTAGAGATGTTTTCTTTTCTAATGCAACGGAGAGCTTTCTTCACAGCTCTTACACTGTCCATTCTAATAGGATTAAGTGCATTTTTAAGACCGTTTCTAATATTTTGAAGCGCCTCTTTATGAGCACTTTCGTGAATTGCTTCTGTTAAAAGCTCTAACGCCTCTTTTTCGTCAGCTTTTAAAGACTCGTTGAATGCTTTCCAAGCTGAGTTCTTCGCGTTTTTAGCAAATTGTTTCGCCTCTTTTTCTACTTCATCTAGTTCCGCAGAGGTGGCTAAATCATTTTCAAGTATCCACTCCCGCATTTTCTTAATACAGTCATGATCCTTTTCCCACTCTAATCTCTCCTTAGACTTGTATCTCTCATGCGAACCTGAAGTAGAGTGCCCTTGTGGTTGCGTTACTTCTTTAACATGAACCAAGGTAGGTACATGCTCATCTCTGGAGACTTTAGATGCTTTAATGAATGTATCTATCAGGCCTGTGTAATCCCAACCTTTAGCAGTGAATATCTCATATCCATTACTACCATTTTCTCTTTGAAATCCTTTTAAGGCTTCTGAAATACTTCCTTTAGTAGTGTGATATTCCTGAGGTACTGATATTCCATAATCATCATCCCACACAGCCACCAACATTGGCACTTGTAGTACACCAGCAGCGTTTATGGACTCATAAAAAATACCTTCGGATGTAGAAGCATTTCCTATGGTTCCGAAAGCCACCTCGTTACCCTTAATAGATAGATTTTTATATTTATGAAGACCTTTGTTTTGTCTAAACAATTTAGATGCGTAAGCCAAACCAACTAATCTTGGCATTTGAGCTGCAGTAGGTGAAATATCAGCGCTACTGTTTTTATGCTTACTAAGCTCCTTTAATTCGCCATTCTCATCCAGCATTCTGGTGGCGAAGTGCCCGTTCATTAAACGACCAGCTGAAGCAGGATCTGCCTCCACATCGGTATGGGCATATAATTGTGCAAAATACTGCTCCAAAGTAAGCTCGCCAATGGCCAGCATGAACGTTTGATCTCTGTAATAACCAGATCTAAAATCACCATCCTGGAAAACTTTCGCCATGGCTATCTGAGCCACCTCTTTACCATCCCCAAAAATGCCGAACTTAGCTTTCCCCATGAAAACCTCTTTTCTGCCTAATAAGCTAGCTTCTCTACTTTGACAAGCCAACCTGTAATCTGCAATAACCTCAGTCTTCTTCTTCGTGCTTTTCTTAATAATATCAGTAGTGCTCAAATCGCTTATTTTTAAAGTTTAGTCCATGTACACTTTTTTTCTAAATCATAACAAAAATAACCAAAAAAGAGATCGTTTCAAATTACCGAAATCAAAATGATCTTCCATTTACAAAGATGAGAAGCCCCATAAGTGGATGAAAAATAAAGTTTAGACAGGAAAAGCAGAATATTATTTTGCCTTAATAAAATTAATTAAAATTTAATTTTTATTTCTTTAATTACTTGATTTTATATATACAAAACCAACATTTAATGCCTATGTACTTCCTATATTTGTAGCCCTTATTAAACTGTTTATGAAATGATAATAGGTGTACCAAAAGAGATTAAGAACAACGAAAATCGTGTAGCGCTAACTCCTGCAGGAGCTCAGGAATTAGTAAAGGCAGGTCACACAGTGTACGTTCAGGCAACCGCTGGAGAAGGAAGTGGTTTCATAGATGCTGAATACATTGCAGCAGGTGCCTCCACTTTACCTACTATTGAAGAAGTATATGACATCGCTGAGATGATCATGAAGGTAAAGGAACCAATAGAAGCTGAATACAAGCTCATTAAAGAAGATCAGCTAGTGTTCACCTATTTCCATTTCGCTTCATATGAGCCTTTAACTAAGGCCATGATTGAAAGCAAAGCGGTATGTTTGGCTTACGAAACAGTAGAAAAAGCTGACAGAAGCTTACCACTACTTATACCTATGTCTGAGGTAGCCGGAAGAATGGCGATTCAGGAAGGTGCTAAATTCCTAGAGAAACCACTTAAAGGAAGAGGTATTCTTCTTGGTGGTGTACCAGGAGTAAGACCTGCTAAAGTATTAATTTTAGGAGGTGGTGTAGTAGGTACTAACGCTGCTAAAATGGCTGCTGGCATGGGAGCTGACGTTACTATCATGGATCTTAACTTACCAAGATTAAGATACTTAGATGATGTAATGCCTGCTAACGTTAACACATTCATGTCTAACGAATATAACATCAGAGAACTTATTGGTACTCATGACCTTATTGTAGGTGCTGTACTTATACCTGGTGCTAAGGCTCCCCACTTGATCACTAAAGACATGCTAAAAGATATGAGACCAGGAACGGTACTTGTAGACGTAGCAGTAGATCAGGGTGGATGTATTGAGACTTGTAAGCCTACTACGCATGAAGACCCTACTTATGTAATTGATGATGTACTTCATTACTGTGTAGCTAACATGCCTGGCGCTGTTCCTTACACTTCTACCCTAGCGCTTACTAATGCAACATTACCATATGCATTACAACTAGCAAACAAAGGATGGAAGAAAGCTTGTGCTGATAATCAGGAATTAAAGCTAGGACTTAACGTAATTAAAGGAGAGATCGTTTACAAAGCTGTGGGCGAAGCCTTCAACCTTGAATATACAGATGTTGAGAAATTTCTTAACTAAATAATAACAACCCAAAAAAAGCCGCTGTTAGCGGCTTTTTTTTATTCATAGAATGGTATATCATCTATAAACTCCATCTGAGATGATTCTCTATTGAGTTTACAGCAGAAGTGATTAATTCCGTTAGTCACTACCAAAAAGTCAACATCTAACTGCTTACTATATACCGCCACCTGATCAAACCCAGCTTGAGTTATTTTAACATCGTGCGCCTTACACTCTACAATAAGAAATGGCCTCGCCTCTCTATTATAGACCAGCACATCAGAGCGCTTTTGCCTCTTATTATATTTAAGACCGGATTCCACCCTAAACAAAGACCGGGGATATCCTCTTTCATTAAGTAAAAAATGAATAATATGCTGCCTCACCCATTCTTCGGGTGTTAACACAATATATTTTTTCCTTATGACGTCAAAAATTTCAACTTTCCCCTCGTTTTTTCTGATATTACAATCAAATTTGGGGAGATTTAAAGTAACCATCGTTCAAAATTAGTTAAATCAAAATTCTCAACGAACCAAAACCAGATGTTTACCTAAAAAATTGATTTAACTTTATGCTAAACCCATGAACATAATCCCTGCAGATTTCCAGCCTTACTTTGTACTCGGCATTATTTTAATACTTTTCATAGCCATTTATCTGGAAGTAGTGAAACCAGCGGTAAGCTTCCTGTTTGCTATTATCATTTTTGTAATGTTTGGAACACTTACGCCGGCAAAGGTATTGGAAGGTTTTTCTAATCAGTCCATCGCAAGTGTAGTACTTCTAATTTTAATTACGGCCGGCATCAGAAGTAACTTCAATATTGAGATATTCTTAAACAAAGTATTTGGACGGGCAAAGACCTACAGAGGATTCCTATTTAGCATGATGAGTAAGGTAGCGATACTATCATCATTTGTAAATAACACTCCCGTAGTTGTCTTACTTACACCTTATGTATTCAATTGGGGAAAAAAGAATAAAATATCACCGTCAAAACTGCTTATACCACTATCCTACTCAACCATTATCGGGGGTATGATTACGATCATTGGTACATCTACCACGCTGGTTTTAAATGGTTTTTTAACAGAAAGAAATATTACAGGATTAGACACCTGGTCACTGTTCATCACCGGCTCTTCTGTGGCCCTTGTTTGTGTATTATTTATTGGCTTCTTTGGTAAATATTTATTACCAGATCACACTGATTTTATTGAAAAATTCCAAGCCAATAAAAGGCAATATCTAATTGAAAAACGACTAAGCGACAATAGTCCATTAATTGGTAAAACTGTGGCCGAAGGTGGCCTTAGAAACCTTAATGGCGTTTATCTTGTAGAAATAGTGAGAGACAAT
The DNA here is from genome assembly GCF_021389935.1 of Fulvivirga ligni. Classification (NCBI taxonomy): domain Bacteria; kingdom Pseudomonadati; phylum Bacteroidota; class Cytophagia; order Cytophagales; family Fulvivirgaceae; genus Fulvivirga; species Fulvivirga ligni. The sequence goes on along the minus strand of NZ_CP089979.1, from coordinate 2,393,545 downwards.
CAGATCATTTCTCCTGTTACTCCAAAGGAAAAAATCATTGCTAACGATGTTTTGATCTTTGCAGGAAATACGGATAACATCGTGGATCTTACCTTAACGGATATAGGTGTAGAATTACCTGAGAAACTGTCCCCTAACACCAACGGAAAGGTCCAGGTGGTTGAAAGTGTAGTAAGTGCCAATAGCAGCCTTATAGGAAAGACTATTAAGAGCTCTAACTTCCGTGAAAGATATGACGCAGCCGTGGTAGCCGTTCACAGAAATGGTGAAAAACTAAGCGGAAAGATCGGTCGAATGTCAATTAAAGCTGGTGATGTACTTCTTCTATATGTTGGAAACAACTTTAATGACCGAGTCGACATGTATAAAGACTTATATGTCATTACAGGGGAAAACAAAGAAATAGAACCCAATAAGAAGAACTCTTACAAACTCATGGTCATTTTGGCTGTAGTAGCCTTATTAGCCGTTACACAAGTCTTCTCACTGTTTGTATCTCTACTAATCATCTTCACTTTAATGATCTCGATGAGGCTCATTACTATGAAGAACATTAAAAGGGATTTGGACGTCAATCTGGTGTCAATACTTGTACTATCTCTTGCATTAGGTGAAGTTATCATTGGTACGGGAACAGGTGAGTTTGTAGCCAAATATGTTCTCGGCCTATTACAACCCTATGGCCCCATTGCTATTCTGTGCGGTATTATGCTGATCACCACCATTTTGACCTCCTTCATTACTAACGTGGGAGCAGTATCAATAGCATTTCCTCTTACACTGGCCATTACAAGCTCACTAGGGCTAGATGCAGCTCCGTTCTACCTCGGGCTTGCTTTTGCTGCCTCCGCTGCCTTCTTAACACCTGTAGGCTATCAGACTAACCTGATCATCTATGGACCAGGTGGATATAATTTTAAGGATTTCTTAAAGATAGGATTACCAGTGACTCTGATCTATCTAGGATTATCAACCACTATTATCGTATTTCTATTCAAAGAAGTTTTCTTTTAACTGTCAGCTTTGGTAGCGTCATTTTTAAGGTGAGGCATCTTTACCGATAGTAAAAAGATCATCCCTATAATAAAAAAGAGCATCAGTGCTAAGGTGCTATTTCTCATGCTTCCTGTTATCTGCTCTATTGCACCATACGCCAGTGTACCGATTACAATAGAAACATTGAAGGTAACATCATAAAAGCTGAAGTACGAAGTATGATCAATGCTGTTCTCAGGGATAAGTTTAGCGTAAGTGGACCTTGAAAGTGATTGTATACCTCCCATTACCAAGCCTACTACAAAAGCCAACGCAAAGAACTGCTCAACATTAGTAACAAAATAAGCGCCAAGACAGACGACTATCCAGATGCCAATCATAACCATCAGCGAAAGTTTATTTCCTCGTACCTTAGATATATAGGCAAATAGATAGGCACCAGCTATGGCCACTAGTTGAATAATTAATACAATGCCTATCAATTGTTTTCCTTCGAGCTTCAATTCTTTAGAACCAAACGTAGCTGCCAGATACATCACGGTTTGCACCCCCATATTATAGAAAAGATAGGCCCATAAAAACCTTTTCAGCACCCTTTGCTCTCCAAGGCTATTCCAAACCTTCTTCAGCTCCTTGTAGCCTCCTGTAAGCCATCCTTTATCAGATTTCCTTTTAAATACATTATCAGGTAATCTCAAGAAAGTGAATTGTGAAAACCCTATCCACCATAAGCCTACGGTTAAGAAAGAAAACCGCACTGCTCCTGTATCACTTTCAAATCCAAAGACCTCATATTGATTGATCATCAATATATTTACAATCAACAAAATAACACTTCCTATATACCCCAAAGAATATCCTTTCGCACTTACCTTATCCATCCTATCGGCAGAAGCTATTTCAGGCAAAAAGGCATCATAAAATACCAAGCTAGAAGAGTATCCCACACTGGCCAATACAGAACAAATAATGGCCAATTCTATGTTCACCTTGCCTGTAAAAAAGTACAACCCCAAACAGGCCGATGCGCCGAGGTACATGAATATTTTCATGAACAGCTTCTTCTTGCCGGCATAATCTGCTATACCAGAAAGTAAGGGTAAAATGAAGGCAACAAATAGAAACGAAAATGACAGCGACCAGGCATACAGCACAGAGTTTTTTAGATGTAATCCAAAAAACTCCACCATGTCCCCCTGGGGTCCGTCTGTGGTGGTAACGGCGTCATAATAAACTGGAAATATAGCTGAGGTGATTACTAATGAATATACTGAGTTAGCCCAGTCATACATACACCAGCCGTTGATAATTTTCTTATTGTTAAGCTCCATCGGGTTATAATAAAAAAAAGGGCTATTGCGTAAAGCAAATAGCCCTTATATTCTCAAAGATTTAGAAATCTAATTAATCTTCTGAACTTTGTAGAGTAGTGTAAAGCAGTTTTCTAGCATTTGCCTTACGCAATTCTATTTCTACGTCTGAAACCAAACCTCTCTTAGCTTCCTCATCCACTTTCATGGCGATGGTAAGCTGATCTCTTTCATTCTCAGCTAATTCATCCTTTTGCTCATTCACCCACTGGATGATATCCTTAGGGTCAGCAAAAGCATCATTAATTTGAATTTTAGGTTCGCTACCAAACTCAGATGCCTTCTTAGGCTCTCCGATATAAATGTAACTTACAAGAGATTTACGTTGTAGCTTTCTCAGCTGAGTAGCTTCAGGTATTCTTTGTTTTACATTTATTGTTACTTCTCTCATTACGGTTGTTACCATGAAGAAGAACAAGAGCATGAAGATAATATCTGGTAAAGCAGAAGTAGGTATTTCCTGTTTCGTATTTGCTTTTTTCTTAAATTTAGACATATCTCCTTAGTTAGTTTTTGAAGGATCAGCTATTGAGATGTTCATTGGGAATTCCAAAGCACCATCTTTCAAACCTCTACCTTGATCATACAATCTCTTATTCTCAGGATCAGAAAGATCATTAGCAATCTCTCTCCATCTCTCATTGGTTACACCAATTCTATCAGCGTACATATCGTAATATGCACCCTGAATCTCATCTAACACCTTAATGAACATCTCCTGACTAGTACCTCTATCGGTCTTAAAAGAAACAATTGCTTCTTTAGGACTATCAGAGCTTGTAGGATCTTTACCTTCATTAAGCACGAATTCCTTAATCATCTCTCTAATAGCTGACACATCTTCTAGAGGCTCACCTTCTACCAATAGATTATCAGAGGAGTTTACCAGAATCTTAAAAAGATTTCTTTCTGGAATCTTAACATCAACATCCACAATATCTTCAGGATTTGGAGGAAGTTGAAGACTAAGACCTCTGTCATTAGCTATAGTAGTGGTAACCAAGAAGAAGATCAACAGTAAGAAAGCGATGTCAGCCATCGAGCTTGAGTTAATTTGAGGCTCTTCTCTTTGTCTTTTAGCCATTACTTAATTGCTTTATTAATTTCAGAAACTATTACACCAATAAGTGCAATAACTAGCAATATCCACATAAGAATAAGGCAGCCACCAACTAATTTAGAACCGGTAGCATCTAGACCAAAATTAACATATGTGTTTGTAACTTCATTACCAGATATTGCCCATGCGATTAAGAACAACACTAGTAATGCAACAACACCTATAGCACTTTTTAGCAATGATTTAGGGTTGCTTAAAGAGTTGATCAACGGAAGGAAGATAGAAGCCAAAGCAGCTATTACTACCATACCCATTGCAACCCATAAGGCAATATTTATAAAAGTATCCATATCATTTAATTATATTAAGTACTAAAATTGATTTCAACAATTAAGCTCTTCCTGTAAGCTTATGCTTCACTAGTAAGTCAACCAAGCTGATAGAAGCATCTTCCATTTGGTTAACTAAAGAATCAATTTTAGATACTAAGTAGTTATAGAATATTTGAAGGATGATACCTACAAATAGACCAGCTACTGTTGTTAAAAGTGCTACTTTGATACCGTTAGCAACAATTTGAGGAGAGATATCTCCAGCTGCCTCGATAGCATCAAATGCTCCGATCATACCAATTACAGTACCGGTGAAACCAAGCATTGGAGCAAGAGCGATGAAAAGAGATATCCAAACTAAACCTCTTTCTAGTCTACCCATTTCAACAGAACCGTAAGCGATGATTGACTTCTCAACCATTTCGATACCTTCTGACATTCTCATTAAACCTTGAGTAAAGATAGATGCTACAGGACCTCTAGTGTTTCTAGTAACTTCCTTAGCAGCTTCGATACCACCGTTAGCTAAAGCATCTTCAACGTTAGCTAATAATTTATCGGTATTGGTAGTAGCCATATTAAGAGTGATAATTCTCTCTATAGCAATAGCAAGACCTAAGATCAAACAAATTAATACTGGCGTCATCCACTCAACACCACCTTCAATGAATTTTTCTTTTATTGTTTGATGAAAAGACAAATCTTCTGTGGCCTCGTCTTCCACTGCAGTTTCGGTAACAACTGTTGGCTCTTCTACCACTGGTTCTGGTTCTTCAGCTACGGTAGAATCTACGGTTGTTGACGAAGTATCTGTATCCATAGACTCATCTTGAGCCTTAGCCTGATATCCAAGGGTAAGAACCCCTACGAGCGCCAATAATGTAAATAGTTTTTTCATAATTCAAGTTTTAAAATATTTCTCAGTTTTGCAGAGATTGTTTAACGATTACAATTTATAGTTTAAAGTTAGATAAAATTAAATGTTAGCAGAGAGGAAGGGATTCGAACCCCCGGTACCCTTTTGGGGCACACTCACTTTCCAGGCGAGCACCTTCAACCACTCGGTCACCTCTCTAGTTTCGCACAGCCTTTCGCTCCGCAAGAAGCACAAATAAATCAATAAAAAACGCTTTATGCAAGCATAAAATAAATTTAATAATGTTTATTATAGCGTCAATTCACCGCTTATTGGCTCCATTAATCTTTTTCTGATAATCTCTATATCCTGCTCCTCTCCTAATATGAGCATCAACTTACTTATTGCCGATTCCAGCGTTAAATCGGCCCCTTCAATAACACCAATCCTCTGTAATTGTTGGCTGGTGTCATATCTTCCTTGCACTACCCGTCCTCCAGGGCACTGGGAAACGTTTAAAATCGTCACCCCTTTCTCTATCGCTTTTCTTAACAATTCGATAAACCAAGGAGAGGTTGGGGCATTGCCGGAGCCAAACGTTTCCATCACAATTCCTCTTAAATTTGGAATCTGTGTTATCACTCGCACAACATCCTCAGTAATACCAGGATACAATTTGAGTATAACTACATTGCGATCGAATTTATTGTGCAAAATCAAATCTTTCTCAGACTGAAAGCTCTTAATCACGGCATGATGGTAATTGATAACTACCCCAGACTCTGCTAACACAGGGTAATTTTCAGATTGAAAAGCATCAAAATGAAGGCTTTCTACCTTTTTACTCCTATTGGCTCTAAGCAATACATAATCAAAATAGATGCACACTTCTGAAACAATAGGTTTATTATTTATTCTTGAAGAAGCTATTTCTATCGCAGTAATCAGGTTTTCACGTGCATCTGATCTCAATGATGAAATAGGCAACTGGGCACCGGTAAATATTACTGGTTTATCCAGATTCTCAAGCATAAAACTCATCGCTGAAGCTGTAAAGGCCATGGTATCTGTACCGTGTAGCACCACAAAACCATCAAACTCATGATAATGGTCATGTATCATCTGCCCTATCATGTTCCAATCATCAGGATTGATGTTAGACGAATCAGTAGGTTTTTCAAATGAAATCACCGTAAGATTAAGCTCCAATTGTCTTAAAGACGGCACATGATCCAGGATAGAGCTAAAATCAAAAGGTATCAGCGCTCCATTTTTATCATGAACCATACCTAGAGTACCGCCTGTATATATAATGAGTATCGAGGCCTCAGGCTCTTTGGGTACAGATGTGATAATATTTATCTTTGAATAGTCTCTCATACCCCAAATAGCTTTTTAGCGTTTCCTGTAGTCACCTCTGCCACCTCATCTACCTCACATAATTTTAAAGAAGCCACCCGCTCAGCAATTAAAGGTATGAATGACGGCTCGTTCCTTTTTCCTCTATGTGGTGTTGGTGCCAAATAAGGACTATCTGTTTCCAATAGCAAAGTACTCAAATCCAGATCAGGAATTACTGTATCCATTCCTCCATTTTTGAAAGTGCTTACTCCCCCGATTCCTAAATAAAAGTCTAATTCTGTGATTCTTTTAGCTTGTTCTGCAGAGCCTGTAAAACAGTGAAACACGCCGGTTAAACGATCATCCTTTAACTCTTCTACCATTTCTATAGTCTCATCTATAGATTCTCTACAATGTATTACTATGGGGAGCTCGTATTTCTTTGCCCATTCCACCTGTATCTTAAACGCCTCTTTCTGCTGCTCCCAATAGGTTTTGTCCCAATAAAGGTCTGTCCCCATTTCACCTATAGCACAGAATTTTCTTTTTGCTAACCACTCTTCCACGATATATAGCTCCTTCTCAAAATCCTTATTTACCGAACAGGGATGAAGCCCCATCATGGCGAAACAGTTTTCAGGATATTTGTTTTCTATCTCAAGCATATCATCTATAGAAGTATGATCTATGTTTGGCATATAAATTTTGTTTACACCATTTTCAAAAGACTGCTCTAAAACATCTGGCAGATCATTTTTAAACTTCTCTGCATAAATGTGTGCATGGCTGTCAGCAAATTCAGGCATATTCAATTCTATAATTTAAAACGTTTTAAAAAGTCACAGCTTCCAAAGTTAATATTTCCGCCCTTTCCAAACTGTCTTTACAGGCAACAAAAAGAAAATTGATGAAGAAACTGATAAAAGGAAGGAATAAACCTCGTAGAAAGCCAATTTCAAAGGATTTGTCTTCATTCTTAAAGTGGCCTTTACTCTTAAAATAAAGATGGATTGTAAAATAATTTTCAGGAACATGAGCAAGAGTGCTGCTTTCCACTGAAAAATAGCCAGCGTTACAATGCCTGGAAAATAAAGTGCCTGAAAAAAAAGCAGAGCTACGATACTAAAGGGCAGCTGAACAGCTCCTTTCATCCACCTTTTACGCTGATTTAATATTTGATGAACACTAGAGGCTGGTAAGGAATATGCCAAAACGCCTGTATTAAATAACTGCTCTACATGATACCCCTTTTTTCTCACCTGCTTGAAAAGTTCAAAATCTTCTGTGATGCTAAATGGAATATTTTCATAGCCACCAACGCTTAAATACGCCTCTTTAATAATGGCCATATTATTACCCATGCTGGTAACGGGCTGATTTAAGTCAGTGATCACTTTCACCATTCCTAAAGCAAATAGCCAGTCTGTATTCTGCAAATATGAATGTTGGATACCCGTGACACCCGTAACTATAGCCGTATTAGAGCTAAAACCCTCCAGCATGGCATGAATCCAAGTAGACGGCACGGCAGTATCAGCATCTGTAATGAAATAATAATCACCTTGTGCTATTGAGGCTAAATGAGCCAGCACATTAGCCTTGCCCCTGGCTAATCCTTTAGTTTCCGTAATATTCAACACTTTAATGTGCGGATACTTTTTAGCATAGGCACGGGCTAAAGTGTAAGTGGCATCTGTAGAACCATCGTTTCCGACGAGTATCTCTAGCTTGTCTGAAGGATAATTCAGTTGGAGGGTGGCATCCAGACATCTTTGAATTGTCTGTTCTTCATTTCTGGCAGCAATTAATACAGAAACCAATGGCGGGGTTTCTTTTGTGGCTTCAGGAGACTTAGGTTTCCATAAAATAATGAGCAAGAAGTCTATCAGTAGTACAATTGAGATAGCACCTACAAGAAGAGATTCTACAATCATCATAGTGTTTTAAAGGCATATCCAAGTTTAGAAAAATGCTCCAGGTAGCGAGGCAAAGCGTATTTCATATTCTTCTCTGCCTTTATATTATCATGAAAGAGCACGATAGAACCATTTCGAGTAGCTTTGATGCTCTTATTTAGACAGACCTCTGGAGTAATTTTAGAGCTAAAGTCACCGCTCAGAACATCCCACATAGTAATATCAAATCTGTCTTTTAATTCTGAAATCTGCTTTCTACTTATCTGACCATATGGAGGTCTCATCAAAGTATTTTTCACGCCTAAATCTTCTAGCTCCTGCTGGCAAGAATTAACATTATTAATATAAGTGTCGAGTTCAGTTTTCCAGCCACACATATGATTATAGGTGTGGTTTCCCAAACTATGCCCTGCTTCAATTGCTCTTTCAGCTATTTCCTTATGTTTTCTAATGTTATCGCCCACGCAAAAGAAGGTACCTTTAGCATTAAATGAATTTAGAGTAGCAATGATAAATTCAGTTAGATCAGGAATAGGGCCATCATCAAAGGTAAGGTAGAGCACTTTTTCTTTGGTGGGTTTAGACCAGGTAAGCTGCGGATAAATCCACTTTAGAACCAAAGGCGTTTTGTGCAAAAACATAAAATTAAGATTCTATGCGGCAAGAAAGCATGGTAATATCATCTCGATAGCCATTTTTCCCTTTGAACGTATCTAAATCTATGATTATATCCTGATGAATGCGTTTCAGGTCTCTGTCTCCATTTTCCTCGAGGTAGCTCATAAGACGTTCCATTCCAAACTCTTCACCAGACTCACTTTCCGTTTCGGTAAGACCATCAGTATAGCAGAATATCAGAAAATCTTCAAGATCCGTTATAAAGCCCTCGTTTAAGAAAGGTAATGGATGAATAGCGCCTAATACAGTTGATCCATCTTCTAAAAGCTGGATATTCCCTTTCTTATCAACTAGCATGGGCGGATTATGACCAGAATTTACATAAACCAATGTTTTCAAGGTATGGTCATAAATAGCAGCGAAGAAGGTTATGAATTTCTCTCCCTTGGCGTTTTCAAGCACATGGTAGTTGAGCTCGTTTACAATTTCTCTTAAATTACCGGTTTGCCTGATCAAAGTATGTAACGAAGCCTGAAAATTAGACATCATTAATGCCGCAGGTATTCCTTTTCCGGATACATCCGCAATACAAATCAGAAATTGGTTTTTATTAATAGGAATATAATCGTAGTAATCACCCCCTACCCTATCATGAGGCAAGTAACTAGCCTCCACTTTCAGTCTAATACCATAAGGCAGCTGCTCAGGAAAGAGAAACTGCTGTACATCACTAGCAATTTCAAGCTCCTTACGAAGGGCTTCCTGCTCTAGTTGCTGTCTCGCTAGCTTTTTATTCTCTATAGCCACAATGATGATATTGCTCAAAGCCTGAATAAAGCGCATGCTGCTCTTTTTCATAGACTCATCTTCTTCATCAATATCTCCCACAAACACCAAGGCCAAGATGGCCGATTTGTGGCTCACGGGCACTATATATTCAAACTCACCGAAAATATCATCTCTGGATTTATCTATAGTAGATACGGCATTGAGCTCTAAAAACTCAGGGGGAACAGGTGTTTCAAAACAGTTTATGGAGGTACCATAGCTCACTTTACAATCCCATGCTTCATCAAGCACATACAAGGCAAGCCTTCGGATATTCAGATTAGCACGAAGGGTAAAATCATAAATTTTATACAAAGATCTTTCAGGTAGGTTATTATTAATAGCCTGTGTGATCTCCAAAAGAGCGTTAAGCTCCAGCTCTTTTAAGTTGTACTTGTTCTGTAAAGATAATGTCTCCATGAAAAAATTATCGCCTTCGCCTCATTTCACAAGATAGTAAATAAAGGTATAAAAGAGAATTGAGATCAGTGTCTTCTGCCCTTCCAGGTGTATGAGCCAAAGTTAGCAGCTATTCCGAAAAATAATGCATAGAAAGGATAAGATAATTCTAAAATTATGAAATGAAGAAAATAGAACCGTTTTCCAGAAAATTTCATCACCAAATACAAGAATATACCTTCCGCTATAACTTTAAAAATTATGGGAACAATAAGCCAACTATTACCCGACCAATTCACCAGTAAGAAACTGTAAGCCAGTAGCATACAAAGATTAAAGACTGCTACAAAAAGTGCCGTAATAACGGTAGACACCCTGCCGTAGCTCTTCCATTTGCTTGCCCACCGCTTCCTTTGATGATAAAAATCTCTCCAACTCCGCAATGGAAACGTATTTACCACAGCATCATTGCTTTTGTTAAAGAAAACTTTACCATCAAACTGTTGATAAATTTTATGCATGAGGAACTCATCATCACCACTGGCTATTTTATCATTTCCTGCGTATCCGCTAACAGCAAAAAAGGCTGACTTGCTAAAACTTAGGTTAGCCCCATTGCACATGTTAGGAATTCCAAGTTGCAGACTTGAGGCTCCGGTGCCTATTAATGAGGCAAACTCCATAGATTGAAGCCTTTGAAAAAATGATTTTTCATCATAGAAGGCCACTGGCCCTGTAACCATCTGAGCATCACCTTGCTGATATATTCTATTATAACTTCTTAGCCAGTTTTTAGAAAAAGAGCAATCGGCATCAGTGGTCAGAATATAATCATGACCCGCATTATTAATACCAAAGTTCAAAGCGGCCTTCTTTCCTGTTTTAGTGGCTTCCAAATCATAGCATTTGATCTTAAACCAAGCTGATTCAGTAAATTTGCTAATAATATCAACACTTTGGTCCGTAGAATGATCATTGATGAAGATAACTTCAAATTTTTCAGAAGGGTAATCGATAGAAGAAAGTGCTTTTAATAACTGAGGTAAGTTGTCTTCTTCATTTCTAAAGGGGATAATTATACTGAATGAAGACGTACAATTACCTTCATCATTAAAAGCTGGTAGGCGGCCCCAGGCAATGACCAAAGCAAAAATAAGAATAGCATAAAAGCCTATAATCACTCCTATTAATATAGTCACGATCGGCCTCCTTTTGTTTTAAAGATTAAAGGTGTAGAAATAACGGTTGGCACCAAGATATTGACAAGCCACAGAGCTATACTGGCACTAAAAATTAGAGATAGATCAACATTATAATTTTCGAAGAAATATAAAGCTGAACCCTCACGAACCCCTAGATCGCTTAAGAAATTGAAGGTGGGAATAATGGACTTAGCCAGAAAAATCCAAGAAACACCTGCAAAAAGTGTATAAATGTCTAATTCAGGAACGAAGAGGGTGAGCAACAACAAAAACTGTGAAGTAAAAATTAGATATCGGACAAAGGACAGTGTTAAAACAGACAAGATGGATTGAAAGCTGTTATCCGCTAACCCAATGAACAACTGCCTCACTATTTTAATCTTGGTTAAAAGCCTTAAAACGATCTTCCTTAAAGGAAAAAGGAGCATTACTATTACTGAAATACATGAAATAACTATGATAACGAACAAGCCTTTTTCCTTAAACCAAACGTATTGCAAACCGACCATACCAAACATCAATGTAGGAATCATTTGGCATATACGCCCTACCAAAACATTACCGATGTAATGATGCCTTTCTTCATTTTGCAAGTAGAACATTCTACCGAAATAATCTCCCAGACCATGAGGAGTTATAAAACTTAGGCTAAGACCAAGCAAAACTCCTTTAAAAGCTTCTTTAAAAGTGGCCAACTGCCCTATCAGCACTTTCCACTTCAACGCTTCTACCCCCCAGTTCAGAGGCATTAGCAAAACCACGACAATTAAGATAATTGGATTCTCCGAAAACTTATTTTGGAGATGATAAACAGCATCGGCAAGTTCTATCTGATGGTCTTTAAACTTATAGTAGATAAAGATGAGGATACCAAAAAGCACCACCAGCTTTATTAAGTTCATAATTATAACCTTAGAGGAAGCTTTTTTAACCCACGCCATATACCTAAATTGCACCGGTGGGCAAATTAGAGAAAAAATCAGAAAGGGAACGAATTATTTTAGGGCTTGATCCGGGTACCAATGTTATGGGTTATGGTCTCATTACTGTCATAGGGCAAAAAATCACCTTACTACAATTCGGAGTCATCCATCTCTCTAAATACTCAGGCCATGAACTAAAACTCAAGAAAATCTTTGAGCGTATCATCAGTATTATTGACGATTTTCATCCTGATGAAGTAGCACTGGAAGCACCTTTTTTTGGAAAAAACGTTCAATCCATGCTAAAACTAGGCCGAGCCCAAGGAGTAGCCATGGCAGCCGCCCTTTCCAGAGATATTCCCATTACAGAGTATGCCCCTAAAAAAGTGAAACAGTCCGTTACCAGCAACGGTAACGCCTCCAAAGAACAAGTAGCTAACATGCTTAAAACACTATTAAACTTCAAAGAAGTGCCTAAACTCTTAGACGCCACCGATGCACTGGCCGTAGCGGTATGTCATCACTTCCAGAGCGGCAGCTTAGTTACTAAGAAAGCTAAAAGTTGGGAAGCGTTTATTAGTGATAATCCGGGGAGGGTGAAATAAGCTAAAAATGCATCACTCCTTTCGTCAAACTCATATATTTGCTGGCAATACCAAAAGTAATTTATGGGCGTAGTTAGTAAAAGTGGTGTCAAGTTTACCATCATTCTTTATGTGGGAATAGTTTTAGGATATGTAAATACTATCATTGTTTTCCCTAACATTTTGAGCGAAGAGCAATTTGGTTTAACTCGAATTCTTGCTTCAGCTTCTGCGGTCATTGCTCAGTTTGCAATTTTAGGGGGTGATAATGTTATAATCCGTTTCTCACCCTACTTTAAGGATTTTAAGAAAAATGTAATTTTATCCATTGGCCTCGTGTTATCCTTACTCGGATTAACCATCATAGGTATTGCCATATTCATATTCCGAGAGCACTTTTTGGAGATGTACTCTGAAAAATCTTCCTTATTTGTAGAATACTCCTATTTACTCGTCCCTTATGTCATTGCATTAGTATTTTTCAATTTATTTGATGCCTATTTGAGAGTAATCTTCAAAAATGTATTTGTTGTCTTTCTCAATTTTATTGTTTTAAGAATAGCATGGTTAGCAATAGTAATATTATACTACTTTGAGTGGATTGATATAACCGCTTTTCTCTTTCTTTATGTTGGAGCTCAAATCTTCATCACAATCATCTGTGCGGGCTATTTGCTTTATTTAAAGAAGTTTAATCTTAGCTTTAATCTGAAAACATTAATGGTGGATAATGCCTCTACTATCGGCTGGTTTGGGGTTTTCACTATTGCAAGCGGCATTTCCTTCTATCTTATAAATAGGCTAGATATACTGATGGTGGGCAAATATATTGGACTAGATGAGGTTGCTATTTACGCCATTGCATTTAACATGAGTACTGTGATATTGGTGCCTTCTCAAGCCATTTCCAGAACTGTTTCCGTACTTTTAGCAGATGCCGCTAAAAGAAATGATATTGAAAGCCTAATCTTACTATATAAAAAAACTGCTCTCAATCAACTCATTTTAGGGTCTGTTGTTTTTGTTTTAATTGCTATCAACTATAATTTAATTATTCAATTTTTACCTCCATCCTACAAAGATAGCTTCTATATATTTCTCTTCTTGGGCGGGGCGAAAGTTATAGATACTGCCTTCGGCATGAATGGCCCAATCATTTTAAACAGCAGTTTCTTCCGGGTAGACACCATTTTGTCATGCGTTTTACTAGCTCTTACCTTTGTTAGCAACATGTATCTAATACCCATGTATGGCGTAGAAGGAGCTGCATTTGCCACGGCATTTTCGATTACCGTTTTCAACTTATTAAAATATGCTTTTCTTAAAATAAAAATGAATCTTAGTCCCTTTGATTTAAATTACTTGAAAGGCATTATCATTATTATTGCTGTGGTTGGAATTGCTCTTGCAATTCCAAAAACTCAATCTATTTGGATAGATAGTTTCATTAAATCAACCATATTAGTATTTCTTTTTGTTGGCTTAATTTTTTTCAGTAAAATTTCCGTTGAAATAAATCAATTAATTCTGTCATTCTTTCATAGAGTGGGTTTTTCCAAGAAGAAATAAAACATGTCCGCATTTTCTAAAGCTCAAAAAATTTATCATTCAGTAACTCCAAAATTTGTAAGGACTGGCTTAGTCCCAATTTTTACTAAAATTCATAGAAAGATAATTTTCAAAAAGGTAATCTCATATCTGGAAGCTAAAGCTTCACTTAGCAATGAGGAGTATAAGGCCCTTGAATATTTGAAAAAAAATGGACTTACAGTTTTTCCAGGGAATTATCAGGATAAGTATAAAGATCTTAATATTGATATTCAGGTAGATGTGGAGTCAGGCCTTAAATACGTCATTCATAATAGCAAAAGGCTGTATTTCAAACGAACTATGTCTTCGGAAAAAATTCATAAGATGTATAGAGGTCTAACCATTGAGCAAGATCCCGAGTCACCTCACAGATATACTGACAGCTTGTTTAAGATTGAACCAAAAGACGTAGTGGTAGAAGCTGGGTCAGCAGAAGCTTCGTTTTCACTGGATGCAGTGGAAGAGGCCTCTAAAATATACATATTTGAAACTGATCCATTATGGATTGAAGCTCTGGAACACACCTTTAAGCCATGGGGCAATAAAGTAACCATCTTTAATAAATTCGTTACGTCCTCCACGGGAGATAATTCTATTTCTTTAGATGATATTGTCAAAGAATATGGCCCAATAGATTTTGTTAAAATTGATGTCGACGGTGAAGAAATGAATCTTCTTAAAGGTTTCGATAAAACATTAAGTGATAAAAACACCAAAACCAAAATAGCCATCTGCACTTACCATAAACAAGAAGATGAGCACATGTTTACCCAGTACTTTAAAAACAAAAGCTATTCAAGTAGAACAACTGATAATTACATGCTTTTTTATTTTGACAATAACTTTGTGAAACCATATCTAAGAAGGGGAGTTTTAAGAGCTTATAAATCATAACCATGGATTCGATTGGGTCAAAAATTCTCATAATCACCAACTATCCCAAAGGAACTAAACATGCACGGCTGGAATTTGAGAATCAAATTTTATCAGAAAAGGGATTCAAAACAGAAATTATACATTGTGGAAATTCTACATTAGATTTTAAACAAAAGTTGTTGAGTCTATTCTTTTTAAAATTCATTAATTTCAAAGCCTTTGAAATTCTTAAAAAGAAGCATCAAAGCTATGACCTAATCTTCCTTTATGGGCTTCAAGTCTTTTTGCCACTTATTTTCCTTCCCAGGCACATTAGATCCAAATGCGTTTACCAAACGTTGAATCATGATGTCACTTACCATGTTTATGAGTTATCTAAACGTAACATAATCCTAAAGCGGTGCAAAAAGATATTGCATCATCTTTTTTTTAATCTGGAGTTTAAGCTCTCAAAGCAGGTAAAAGCAACCATTGTCAATTCAAAATCTCTATTAAAACTACTCCCTCACTCCAAACTAATATTTTATACATCTCCCTTGGAAGGTAATGTAACCCAGCCCAAGGAAAACTTACCTTTTGCTTATTTATATTTAGGTCAACTCAGAGAAGAAAAAATAGCTCCTGATTTTTTTGAGTTCCTTGAAAGACAAAAAAGACAACTATTTGTATGTGGTATAATAAAGGATCACTACATCACTAAAAAAGTAGAAGAATCTACATTTTGTACATATCTTGGCAATTTTGAAGCTATGGAGTTAAAGACGAAATTATTTGAACTCAGAAAAGATTTTAATCTACTAGGGGTAAGCCTTATCCAGGAGCCGCATAAGAGTTACAGCGAGCAAAATGCAAATAAAGACATAGATTACATGGCCATGGGAATACCTATCTTAGGTAATCAAAGAAAAACTACTAAAGAACTTATAGAAAGCGGCTGTGGATTTTTTTATGATGATTTTGAGGATTTCAGCTTTGAGCAATATAAAAAAGCGTATGACAGATGCATAGAACATTATATACCATATAGCAATGAAGTTTTCTCCCAGTCATTTCTTTCAACATTTCAATCATAATGTCTTCTCCTAATTTACCATTTCAACACCTTATTATCACCCGTTTCAATCTGAAAGTAACCTCGACCAGCAGCGTTATAGATGCTCTATGGACAAGGGATCGTGAAAATCGTGAGGTACAAACAGAACAATGGCTGAAAGAACGATTCAATCTATTTGAAGCCTTTTGTTTACCTTCCGTTGTAAATCAAACAGAAAAGGATTTTAAATGGCTCGTATATTTTGATGAAAACACCCCTGAGGCATATAAGCAAAAAATAAGCAAATGGGAAACAGATTTGGAGTTTTTCACTCCTATTTATAAACCCAGCTATAATCACTTTATGAAAGAAATTAATCAGGATATTAAAGCCTACTCTCCCAACAAACCTTATATCATAACCACCAGACTAGATAATGATGACAGTCTTCACACAGAAGCCTCATTAACCATTAAAGACCACTTCATCCCTGTTCACAACACTCCAATTAATTTGGCAAAGGGTTATTGTTTTAATTTAAATTCAGAGAACAAAATTCAAATTATCACTACCTTAACATTGAAAGATGGGCCTTTCGTCTCTTTAATTGAACAAACAGATAAAGCCCTTGGAGTTTATAATAAAAAACATGGAGATTATTTAAATATCTCCTCAACCATCCAAATTCAGGAAAGACCTTTATGGGCACAGATCATTCATGAGGGAAATATGGTGAATTTTATGCGTGGATCGGTTAAAAGAATCAGCGATATAGAAAGTGACTTTGGAGTAAGCAATAAGCTTTTAAACTTTCAATCTTTCAAAGAAATAAAACATCAAGTAAGGCACATCCTAAGGCTTCTTATACCATTAAAATTGAGAATGGCTATCTTTAATTTTTTAAACAAATCCAATGACTGATAAAGAGCATCTTCTAAATAACTTCATCCTTCAAGGATCCATTGAAAACAAAAAAGATTTTATTTTAAAGCAATTTTCAAAAGAAAGTTCAGTGCTGGATGTTGGCTGTATAGGGCAAGCCATTGATAACAAGTCGAATTCATGGCTTCATGGTATACTCTGTCAACATTCTGACAATGTTGTTGGCGTTGATATTAATGAAGAAAAAATTATCGAAGTCAAAAAAGCTGGTTATAATATTTTTCACACCACTGAATTAACAAATGCACATCATTTTGACGTGATAGTAATGGGAGACATTATTGAACATGTAAGTGATGTCAATATATTTCTGGAATTTTACGCAAAGCATCTGAAACCTGGAGGTAAAATGGTCATCACCACACCTAATCCATTCAGTTTCAGGCAAATTTTAAATATATTTTTCTTTAAGCGGCCTTTTATTAACGTAGAGCACACCTGCTATCTAGATCCTTATGTAATGTTTGAGGTTTTAGATAGAAGTGGGTTGAAAATCTCTGACTTTGCTTGGATTAAAGAACACGAAGCTCCCAAAACTTTTACAAGCAAAATACTTACTGGAATTAGTAGAATGATGTATAAAATTAGAAGATACTATGCACCAAACTTCGGTATAGTATGCATGAAAAGCTAGTTTAGTTTGTCTCGTTCTCAATTTAAATACGCTTTAGTATCTATTAATACAATGATCACTGTTTCAATAGATACTAAACACATACTCAAGCATTGATCTATGAAGTCAAAATTCGCTTCATATCCTGAAATCACATGATCGAATCTAAAACCCCAACCAACTTCTGAGTCAATCCTTTTCTAGAATAAGCCTTCACATCACCTTCATGACTTACATTTCCAGCTAAGAATTGATCATACATATCTTCTAGTGACTTCTTAATCTGTTCAGTATCTTCAGCCCTGCATGTTACACCTGCCCCTGTTTCCTTAATAATCTGAGCCGAATCACCATCGGTTGCACCAATAGCCAATATTGGCCTCTGTGACGCAAGGTATTCAAATAACTTCCCTGGTATATTACCAGGAGCATTTTGCGAATGTGCGAGTATTAAAAGTAACACTGCGGACTGTCTATAAACCTTAAGCACCTCTGAATGAGGAATATATGGCTTTATACTTACCAGCTCTTTTAAATAAGCATCCTCCTCTATCTCGCTCCTCAGCGTTTGGTTAATATTGCCTATAAATTCCACCCGAAAGCCCTTGCCTTCAGATTTCAATTCTTTTACAGCCTGTAATAATGGCCTTGGATCTCTAAGTTCATCTACTACACCTACATGACGGATGACAAACTCCTCAGGTTGGAGGTGGCTATGTTTTTCAAATTCGCTTGCATCAAAGCCATTGGTGATCACTTCCACTTTTCTCCCACCTAGTTTTGCAAGATCTGCAGCATAATGATTACTTACTGAGATAACCCTATCAGCCCGCTGCAACACCTTTCTTTCCAATGCGGCATGCCTATTTCTTGCCCATTTACTTAGGTAGAAGTTATCGAAAAGGTCCCATTGTGTCCAGGGGTCTCTAAAGTCCGCCAGCCACTTTACACCATATTTTTCCTTGAGTTTTAGACCAATTAAATGCATACTATGGGGCGGACCAGTAGTAATGATGGTGTCTATACCATTAGACGACAGAATATCTCCCAGAACTTTTACTGAGGGCTTCACCCAAAATTTTCTAGGATCAGGTATCAGCAAATTGCCTCTGGTCCATAACATGAGCTTGCTCATGAAACCTTTGCCATTTTTTTTCACCATATCACTCTGTTGGCTTTGTCCTTTTTTCTTGAACTTATCCAACACAGAATACGGCTCCCAGATGGGCATTTTTATAACTTCCACCTCATCAGAGATATCGTTTACCAGACTTTCATCTTTGACCTCAAATGATGGGTTTTCAGGGGTGAATATGAATGGCTCCCAACCAAATTCAGGAAGATACTTTGTAAACTTTAGCCATCGCTGAACTCCGCTACCACCACTAGGAGGCCAATAATAAGTTATAATTAAAAC
Organism: Fulvivirga ligni; assembly: GCF_021389935.1. NCBI lineage: Bacteria > Pseudomonadati > Bacteroidota > Cytophagia > Cytophagales > Fulvivirgaceae > Fulvivirga > Fulvivirga ligni. Next base: position 2,374,649 of record NZ_CP089979.1, on the reverse strand, counting down.
TTTACCCATAGAGGCAAATATAGGATTAGCCTATCATTATTAGCCAAAAATGACTCATAACTTGCCTCCTAAAATTATTTCCGAAGGCAAAGCAACCTTTATCACAAAGCTGTTGTCTAAAATAATAAACCACCTAACCTACTATGAATAAAAGAACCTTAACCGTGATCATTGGTCTAATAGTGGTACTCATCATTATTTTAAGCACCAATGCACAGCCTATGATTAGTTAATGTAGACTTATCAGGTATTCTCCAGGTCCTCGAAGCGTCCTTTATTTAGGATTACCTGCCTCTCTTGTTCCGTCAATGGTATGTCTTTCACGTATTTTTGAGGCGTAGGCCTATGTAATGACATAAAAAAGAGCAAAAATACGTAGCCAAGAATAAAAACGGCCGATGTGGTTAAGTATAAGCCCGTCACCAAGAGCACAGAGGCCAACCCTAAGGACATGTAAAATTTAATAGTACAGTCATAATATAACGACAGCTTCTCTGCCAAAGGCACTCCTTTAATATCTTTAGAAGCTCTTCTGAAGCGCTTGAAACCTACCCAAAATATGATGGCTGATAAGATGGGGACAGCTATTAAAATAGCCATGGTAATGGTTCCATCTTGCAAGACCGGGTTCATATGATTATTCTTAATTTCCAGAAAGAGATATGCAAAGACTGCCAACGGCAAAGCCAGCATTCCGTGAAAGATAAAACCTGTTTTATTGTGAAATTCCTCCGGGCTCTTAAATGTCATACACCAAAATTTTGCCCTAAAACTAGTAAATTACTTCCATCGAAAGCAATAATCGTTATTTTTGTGTGATGGTTGGAACAGAAAACCTAAGTAGAAAGGAACAAGTAATACGTACAGCAGCTGAGCTTTTTAAAGAAAAAGGTTATGCAGCTACATCCATGAGAGACCTCGCCAATGCCTTAGGCATTGAAGCAGCCAGCCTCTATTCTCACATTAAATCTAAGGAAGAAATTCTTCAGCATTTATGCTTTGACATGGCTGAAAAGTTTAGAAATTCTTTAGAAGAGGTGGAAAAAGCGGATAATTCCTTTTCTAAAAAATTAAGACTAGGCATACTTGGTCACATTCAGGTGATGGCTCAGGAGCTTACTGCTTCAGCAGTTTTCATGAATGAACACAGGCACCTTAGCGATCCTCACCTTAAAGCCTTTTTATTACTTAGAATCAATTACATAAACCGGTTCAAGAAGATTATAGAGGGCGGTATTAAATCTGGTGAATTTAAAAAACTAGATACCAAATTGGCCGTAATGACTCTTTTTTCCTCTTTAAACTGGATGCCACACTGGTATGATCCTTCCGGAATTATAGAGCCCATAGAACTAGGAAATCAGCTGGCTGATATGCTGATTGACGGTCTCCAAACGAAATAAATCATTATTTTATTGTAACTTAAAAGCAACAAAATAACTTTAATATGTACGGAGGAGGAAACACTTTTGAATCAACAAAATTCGAAGGGCTAGAAAACGAAGATCCCGCAAAATTAGCTGAGTTCGAAGCCAGAATTGAGAGAGGGGAAAAAATTGAACCAAGTGATTGGATGCCTGCACTTTATCGCAAGCAGCTGATCAGAATGATAGAGCAACATGCTCACAGTGAAATCATAGGTGCACTACCTGAAGGCACATGGATAACCAGAGCGCCTGGTTTTAAAAAGAAAGCTAGCGCTTATGGCCAAGGTCCAGGATGAAGTAGGCCACGCACAATTATTATACGCGGCCGCTGAAACCTTAGGAAAATCCAGAGAGCAGATGATCGATGATTTGCTAGACGGCAAATCAAAATATTCTAACATATTTAACTACCCTACCTTTACCTGGGCAGATGCCTGTTTTATCTCATGGCTCGTAGATGCTGGAGCTATCGTTAACCAATTAGCAAACGCCAGAGGCAGCTACGGCCCTTATTGCAGAGCCCTGGAAAGGATTTGTGCGGAAGAATCGTTCCACTTGAAATATGGACATCACTGCGTTATTCACATGGCCACCGGATCTGAAATTCAGCGTAATATGATGCAGGAAGCCATTGACAGATGGTGGGGACCTATGATGCATTTCTTCGGACCACCAGACAAAGTTTCGGTTCACACAGAGGTGCTCATGAAATGGAAAGTAAAAATGTCTTCTAATGACGATTGTAGAAATCAGTTTTTAGATATGTATGTGCCCAAAATTTGGGAACTAGGTTTTACTATTCCTGACCCTAAGCTTAAAAAGAACCCGGAAACAAAAACGTGGGAATATACTGAACCTGATTGGAATGAATTCAAAAGGGTAATCAATGGTGATGGACCATGCAATAAAGAAAGACTGGCAGTGAGAAGAGTGGCAGAGGAAAGAGGGCAATGGGTTCGCCAGGCACTTTTACAACCAAAAACAGAGTACGTTACTCCACTGGCCTAGTCAAAGTTTTTATTTAACTGCTTTCGTAAACGATTGCAAAAATAATATTTATAAAACAACTTTGAAGACTAAGCTATTTATAAGAGTATGAAGGATTCGTTAGACCCACGAGTACAACGTTTAAATATAGAAGATCACCCTGCCGGGCTTACTCGTAAAGTACCACTAGATCAGTTTGGTACTTATGAGGTATTCACCCAGCTGAAAGAAGATAAACCATATCAGCATGAAGGCATTGTGCATGCTCCTAATGCTGATATGGCCTTTATTTTTGCTAAAGAACAATACAGCAGGCGAATGACTTGCTCCGGACTTTTTGTTGTGGAAACCAGGAATGTTTTCGTTACAGATACTACCGAAGATGAGACTAATCTGTATAGTTTGATTTCAGATGAATTTCCTAAAGAAGGAGAAGCTGAGGAATATGAGTTTTTTCATTTGATGAAAAGAGGAAAACAGCACCAGCGTGTAGGCTCTGTAGAAGCCAGAAACCCTCAAGAAGCTTTGGCTATGGCCAAGCCAGCCTTCATCGAAGAGAAGCCTGTTTATAATGTGTGGGTTATCAAAACCAGCGATATACTTTTCTCTTCAGACGAAGACCAGATCATTTGGAGCACCTTGCCTGAAAAGCAATTTAGAGACGCCATTGCCTATAAGGCAGCAGACAAAATCAAAGCTTTTAAAGAATCTAGAGCTTAAAGCATGAATACTGAAGCATTAAAAGAGTTATTATATAAAATAGCTGATGATCAGCTAATTATAGGACATAGAAATAGTGAGTGGACAGGAATGGGTCCTATTTTGGAAGAAGACATTGCATTTTCTTCCATGGCTCAGGATAAGATTGGTCAAAGTCATTCGCTCTATCAATTATTAAACGATTTAGGAGAAGAAGATCCTGATCAGATTGCCTTTATGCGATCAGCGGAGAAGTTCAAAAACTGCCAGCTAGTAGAGCTTCCAAATGGAGAGTATGATTTTAGTCTTATCCGCCATTTTCTGTTTGACACGGCTGAAAGTGTCAGGTTTGAACTACTTGCTAACTCTACATACGAGCCTCTGGCTCAGTTAGCCCGGAAGATTCAGGGTGAAATCAGGTATCATTCTATGCATGCCAACACCTGGATTAATCAATTAGGCACAGCCACTGAAGAAAGCATATTAAGACTACAGTCTTCCCTTAATGAGGCTTATCCTTTTGCTTTAGGCATCTTTGAACCGTCACCAATGGAAGAAGTTCTCATTGATGAAGGTATCTTTGCTGGTGAAAAACAGTTAAAAGAAATGTGGGAAGAAAAGATCAGGAAGGTTATTGCTCAAACAGAGCTGAAACTACCTACCTCAGATCCTGCAGCCATTTACGGAGGAAGATTTGGGCATCACACGGAACATTTGCAGCCTCTTTTAGATGAAATGTCTGAAGTTTTCAAAATCGATCCTACTGCGGAATGGTAATTGAACTTACTTTTATCTTAAAGCGTTTGACCTCTTAGTGATACATACCAAGGAAAATATTTTAGAATGGCTGGAGCAGGTGAAAGATCCTGAAATACCTGTTTTATCACTGGTAGACCTCGGAGTAATTACCGACATAGACATTGATCATCATAGGGTAAAAGTTACCATCACTCCTACTTTTACCGGATGCCCGGCCATTGACTATATGAAGCAGGATATCATCGAGACTTTAAATAGCTATGGTATTGATTATGTAGACGTGGAAGTTTCGTTTGAGAAAAGTTGGAACTCTAACCTCATCTCTGAAAAAGGACGTAAAGCACTCAAAGATTTCGGTCTGGCTCCTCCCCCTAAACATAACCTCATCTTTGATATAGATATCCTCACCAATATAGAGTGTCCCAATTGCGGTAGTACAAATACTGAGCTGAGGTCCCCTTTTGGCCCCACCGCTTGTCGCTCTATTCATCATTGTTATTCATGTAAAGAGACCTTTGAGCAATTTAAACCTCTGTAACAAGCAGGGTAAATATAACTTTGTTAAAGGGCATACCTCCATAGTCTCGTAAATGAGACAATGATCCTATTGGTTGTCATAGCATATACTTATAATTAGGTATAAGAATTACCGCTATGAAATCACCTATACCCTCATTAACTATCGTATTATTAATTCTCTCCACCTACGTTTACGGACAACGAGTGGAAGCAGAGACAGGAATATTAACAGGTACTCATGTTGGCAACAGCAGAAGTGGCTACTCTGGCAATGGCTATGTCACTGGCTTTGATCAGGAAGGAGACATGTTGGCCATCGAGGTAAACATGAACCAAGCTGGTCTGTACACTTTATCAGTAGGTTACGCTGCCGATAGCTATAAAGAAAATTATATCATTATCAATGGTGAAAACGTAGGCAGTATGCAGTTTGAAACTTCTGCCACGTTTAAAACAAAAGCCTTTGGTAAAGTCCAGCTTAATCAGGGTGTCAATACTATAGCTATCCAACATTTCTGGGGCTGGACAGACGTGGATTATATATCTTTAGAAAGCACCGCCCCCGCAGATTTCGATAATATTTCACCTACACTAGTTACAACTAACGCCGCAGATATTACCAAAAGGCTATATGCCTACCTGGGAGATATTTATGGATCTAAAATACTATCAGGGCAGCAGGGCAGTGATTTATCTAACATTCAACATATTCAGCAAGTTACCGGAAAGCTCCCTGCGGTGAGAGGTTTTGATTTCATTGACTACTCCCCTTCCAGAGTAGAGCATGGTGCCTCTTCTAATGAAACCCAGGATATTATTGATTGGCATAATCAAGGTGGAATTGTCACTGCTTGCTGGCATTGGAATGCCCCAAAAGATTTGATTGATCAGGTAGATAAAGAATGGTGGCGCGGCTTCTATACCTATGCCACCACCTTTGATGTCTCTATCGCCATGAATAACAGTAATTCTCAGGAATACCAACTATTAATTCGAGATATAGATGTAATAGCACAAGAGCTCAAAACCCTGCAACAAGCTAACATTCCGGTACTGTTCAGGCCGCTTCATGAGGCTGAAGGCGAATGGTTTTGGTGGGGAGCAAAAGGCCCCGAACCATGCAAATGGCTCTGGAGAGTAATGTTTGATCGAATGATCAACTATCACGGCATTAATAATCTGATCTGGGTGTGGACCACCACAGACTCTGAGAATGCCATGAACTGGTATCCAGGGGATGAATATGTGGACATTGTTGGTGCTGATATTTATTTAAGCCCTGGCAACTATAGTACAAGCTTTAGCATGTTTGATAATATCGTAGCTCAGTTTAATGGAGAGAAAATCGTTACGCTGTCTGAGACGGGTACTATCCCTACCCCTACTGATTTAGAAAATGAAGGTGCCTATTGGAACTGGTTTTGCACCTGGGAAGGTGGCTTTATTAAAGATGGCAACTATAACACTCAAAGTCATTTGGTGGAAGTATTTAACCATGATTATGTAATCACTTTGGATGAACTACCCAACATTGCTACCTATGTTAATCAACCGAACGTGGAAGAGCAAATTACTGCTATTGACGGAATACCTTCATTTAAAATCTATCCTAATCCCGTTCATGCCAATTTAACAGTAGAGCTACTTTCCAGTACTAACCGGATACAGCTCATAAGCATGCAAGGTCAGGTGTTGCAGGATATATTTGATCCACAAGCCAGCCAAACCATAGATATGACTAGCTTAGAATCAGGCATTTATATTATCCGAATGATTCAGGATAACCAGATCGTCAACAGAAAAATATTAAAGGAGTGATTTAGTTACACTCCTGCTCTGGAAACTCGGCTCCAAGAGATCGGGCCTCATCCCAGTCATTTTTCGCTTTCACGCCCTCGCCCATAATGCAGTAGATACTGCCTCTGTTGAGCCATGCTTCCACATAGTCTGGCTTAATTTTCAGTGCTCTGGAAAACTCAGTGATAGCCTCTGTATATTTATTCATAATGAAATATGAGTAACCTTTTTCATAAAATGCTTCGGCATATGCGGGCTTAAGGGCTATAGCTTTATCATAATATGTAATAGCATCATCATTTTCATTCAGCTGCGATTTACAGACACCTATCAAATAGAATGTCTCTGCGTTAGAATCATCTTTTTCAACGGCTTGTTCAAAAAGTTTTATGGCAGCTTCAAAATTCCCATTAGAATATTCATCATAACCTTTATCCAGCAAATCATCAGCCGATTGAGCATGACTTACTATGGTAGAAGATATTACAATAAAAAGGGCAATAAAATATTTCATATTATTTAACATTCAAACGTGTGACTTTTAATCAACTACACAGTCTAACGAACAAAGTTTAAGAAAAATTAAAAAACTTCAACTTATTTGGTAAATCCAAATAAGTTTTTAACCTTTGATGCAAATGATTAACTCAAGCACATATACACCCATGAATAGCCCGGCTTCTCCAGCTGCGGTTGTGTATACTCCTGTGCTTAGGTTTAGGCCATTTAGGCCCCTGTTGGGGTAATAGCATCTAGCCGGGGGTACGTCCCATCGTGCACACACATATCTTTTTATTATTTCCTATTTTAAATTTTTGCCGCAAGGCATTCACAAATATAATTTCGATTTTCAATAATGTCGGAAGTAAAACTCACAATAGCTAATGAAACGCATTTGCGTTTCGCCGAAGAAATTTGCAACATGATGGAAACCGCTGCTGCCCAGCGCGGAACCGGTATTGCAAAACGTTCACCATTATACGTGAGCGCCAAAATGATGGAAGGAAAAGCCGTAATCGCTGTTTCTGACGATCAACCCGTAGGATTTTGCTACATAGAAACATGGGGACATGGTAAATATGTGGCTAACTCAGGCTTAATTGTGCACCCCGATTTCAGAAATACTGGTTTAGCCAAACGTATTAAAGATGAGATCTTTAAACTATCCAGAAAGAAATATCCTGAATCAAAGATATTTGGTATCACTACCAGCTTAGCAGTAATGAAGATTAACTCAGAACTAGGTTACAAACCAACCACTTTCTCTGAGCTTACTACTGATGAAGACTTCTGGAAGGGCTGTCAGAGCTGTAAAAACTACGACATTCTTACCCGTACAAACAGAGCTCACTGTCTATGCACAGGCATGATCTATGATCCTGCCAAGCAAGCAAAAAGTGGCGTAGCTAAAGCCAGTAAAGAAGAAAGATGGCAGCGCTTCACAGGCTTTTTAAAAGATGGTGCTGACCGTTTGAAAGGAAAAATTAAATTAAAAATTAATAATCAAGACCCTAAAAATTCTAAAAATTTATCATGGCTGACCAAAGTAAAGTTGTTTTAGCTTTTAGTGGTGGACTAGACACCACTTATTGTGTAAAATATTTAAAACACGAACTGAACCTTGAAGTTCATTCGGTGCTTGTAAACACTGGTGGCTTCGGTGAGGAAGAGCTTAAAGCAATTGAAAAACATGCTTTGGAACTTGGAGTAGCGCATCATGAAAGCATTGATGTGGTAGATGAGTTCTATCAAAAAGCTATCAAATACCTTATTTTTGGTAACGTACTAAAAAACAACACATATCCTCTATCTGTAAGTGCAGAGAGGGTATTTCAAGCCATGGCCATAGCCAGGTACGCCAAAGAACATGGAGCAGAATATATCGCTCATGGTAGTACTGGTGCAGGTAATGATCAGGTTCGTTTTGATTTGGTTTTCAACATTATGGCCCCTGAAGCGAAGATCATCACTCCTATCCGTGACCTTCAGCTATCCAGACAAGCGGAGATCGATTATTTGAAATCTCACGGGGTGGAAATGAACTGGGAGAAAGCGAAATATTCTATCAACAAAGGCCTTTGGGGAACCAGCGTGGGTGGAGCAGAAACGCTTACTTCTAAAAATGCATTACCAGAAGAGGCTTACCCAAGTCAGTTAGTAAACAAGGAACCTAAAAGCATTACTTTAGAATTTAAAGAGGGTGAAATTGTAGCCGTAGATGGCGAAAGCATGGCTCCTACCAAAGCTATTCAGCTATTAAATAAAGTAGCTAGTGAATATGCTATTGGAAGAGACATACACGTGGGTGACACTATTATTGGTATAAAAGGAAGAGTAGGATTTGAGGCAGCAGCACCAATTTTATTGATCAAAGCGCACCACCTACTTGAAAAACATACACTCACCAAGTGGCAGCAGCACTGGAAAGAGCAACTAGCCAGCTGGTATGGCATGATGATGCATGAAGGACAATATCTTGATCCCGTGATGCGTAACATTGAAAAGTTCATGGAAGACACTCAGCAGTTTGTAACAGGAAAGGTGCACATGAAGCTAAGCCCATACCAATTTGCTTTGCAAGGCATTGAATCTGAGCATGATTTAATGACTTCTAAGTTTGGTAACTACGGAGAAATGAACAAAGGCTGGAGCGGAGAAGATGTGAAAGGATTTACCAAAATATTGGCAAATCAGACTAAGATCTTTTACGCTGTAAATGAATTATAAATAATGATGTTGAATGTTTGTGGAGACACAAACATTGGCCAAATAAACCTTAAAGCCTAGGTTCGTGTCTTCACGAACCGCATCTAAATTAAAAAGCCAAGGTATAGCTGAGGTTTGTGTCAGCACAACCTTTTGCAGGCCTTAACATCAACAAAACCAATAAGAAATGATCAAAGTAGGAATTATCGGGGCAGCAGGTTATACTGCTGGGGAGCTTATCAGAATCCTGATCAACCACCCTGATATTGAACTCACATATTTATATAGCAACAGTCAGGCCGAGCGCGACATTACCAGTGTTCACGATGACCTACTGGGGCAAACGGATCTAAAGTTCAGTGCCGAAATCAAAGAAACTGATGTTGTATTTCTTTGTCAGGGACATGGTAAATCCAGAGAATTTTTAGATCACCACACTTTCAATGCTCAAACTAAAATCATTGACCTTAGTCAGGATTTCAGACATCAGACAAAGGCTCAGTGGGATGACAGAACGTTTGTTTATGGCTTACCAGAACTAAACAAGTCAAAAATAACTTCCGCTAAAAACATAGCTAATCCAGGTTGCTTTGCTACTGCTATACAGCTAGCCATACTACCTTTAGCTCAGGCCGGTTTACTAAAAGATGAGGTTCATGTAAATGCCATTACGGGTTCTACCGGTGCCGGTCAGGCTCCAGGAGCGACTACCCACTTTAGCTGGAGAAACAATAACGTGTCCATCTATAAAGCATTTGAACATCAGCATCTTGTAGAAATTACGGAAAGTGTAAAAAGTCTTCAACCTGCCTTTGATCAGGATATCAACTTTATTCCGGTAAGAGGTAATTTCTCAAGAGGTATTCTGGCTTCTGTATACACCACTTTTGAAGGCTCTGCTAGTGATGCGCTCAAGCTTTATCAGGAGTTTTATGCAGATGCTGCTTTCACTACAGTAACAGATCAAGGCATTCATCTAAAGCAGGTGATTAATACTAATAATGCTCTGGTAAGTGTAGAGAAACACAAAAACAAAATATTGATTACCAGCATTATAGATAACCTTTTAAAAGGAGCCTCTGGCCAGGCGGTCGAAAATATGAACCTGATGTTTGGCCTTGACCAAAGCACAGGATTAAAACTAAAAGCTAACTTATTCTAACCATGCAAAAGCAAACCATAGCCATTCTTGGAGCAGGAAACTTAGGATTAGCCATTTATAAGGGTCTGGAAGCCGGTGGCTTACTGGAAACTAATCAGGCTATTCTTACCAGAAGGGACCTTAGCAGCATAAAAGACATTAGCCATAAATCTACTACGGTTACTACCAATAATAAGGAGGCTGTAGAAAAGGCGGACATTGTAATATTTGCTGTGCAGCCCAGGCAGTTAGCTGATGTGGTTAATGAGGTGAAGCCTGCGTTAGATCAGGACAAGCACACGCTCATTTCAGTAATAACTGCTATCGCTATTGAAGAGATAGAGAATATGGTTGGCTTTCAATTTCCGATTATAAGGGCCATGCCCAACACGGCCATTGCCGTAAGGCAGTCCATGACCTGCATAGCTTATAATGCAGCTGGTAAAAAGCAGTTAGACGCTGTACAAACCATCTTTAACTGCGTAGGAAAGACCATGGTCATAGAAGAAAACCTAATGCAAGCGGCCACAGTAGTATGTGCCAGCGGCATTGCGTTTTGGATGCGTTTCATCAGAGCTACCACACAAGGTGGCGTGCAGTTGGGCTTTGATGCTGAAGATGCTCAGAAGATAGCTGTTCAAGCTTGCCTTGGAGCCGCTAGCCTGCTAGACGGCAGCGACAGCCACCCAGAACAGGAAATAGACAGAGTAACTACTCCTCAAGGGTGTACCATTGCCGGACTTAATGAGATGGAGCATAATGGACTTAGCTCCGCCCTTATCAAAGGTTTGGTTACTTCTTATGATCGAATTAACAAAATGAAAAAATCATGAACCCATTTGACGTTTATCCACTCCTGGACATAGAGCCTGTAAAAGCAGAAGGGTGTAAAATTATAGATAGCAACGGCACTGAATACCTGGATTATTATGGCGGTCATGCTGTAATTTCCATTGGTCATTCACACCCCGTTTATGTAAAGAAAATTAGCGAGCAGCTGCAGAACCTAGGTTTCTACTCTAATTCAGTGCAGATACCAATTCAAAAAGAACTCTCTCAAAAGTTAGGTCAACTCTCAGGTTATGAAGATTATGACCTTTTTTTATGCAATTCCGGGGCTGAAGCCAATGAAAACGCCTTAAAACTGGCTTCTTTTCATACTAACAAAAGTAGAGTGATCGCATTCAAAAAGGCTTTTCACGGTCGTACTTCAGCAGCAGTTTCTGTTACGGATAATACCAATTACATTGCTCCTGTAAACAAGACTACAAACACCACTTTCGTGGAGCTGAATGATCTTGATGCGGTAGAAACTGAGTTAAACAAAGGAAATGTTTGTGCTGTTATTATTGAAGGAATTCAAGGTGTTGGTGGAATACATTTACCTGATGATGAGTTCCTTAGAAACTTAAAGCAGCTTTGCGAGGAATATGATGCCATCCTTATTCTGGATGAAGTTCAGTCAGGATATGGGAGAACTGGTAAGTTCTTCGCACATCAATATGCTAACATTAAACCAGACCTTATTACGGTGGCAAAAGGAATGGGTAATGGGTTTCCAATCGGTGGCGTGCTGATAAGTCCTAAGTTTGAAGCCAAGCATGGGCAACTGGGCACTACTTTCGGAGGCAACCATTTGGCATGTGCGGCAGGCCTGGCGGTGTTAGAGGTGATGGAAAGTGAAAAATTAATTACAAACGCCTCACACCTAGGAAGTTATTTTTTTAGTAAATTCATAGAGATCCCGGAGATCAAAGAAATAAGGGGAAGAGGACTCATGATAGCCCTTGAGTTTGATTTTCCAATTAAAAAATTAAGGCAGGTGCTACTGCAAGAGGAGCATGTTTTTACGGGTGTAGCATCCAATCCCAATGTACTTAGATTACTTCCACCTTTGAGTCTAAGTGAAAATGATGCTAATTTGTTTATAGAGAAATTAAATAGAGCAATAGCAAAAGTAAAGGCTGATGAAGCAATTCATATCCGTTAAGGACACAGAAGACCCGAAAGGGTTAGTTAAAAAAGCATTAGAATTAAAAAAAGATCCATTTTCTAACCAGATAGGAAAAAACAAAACCATGGGGTTGGTATTCTTCAACCCCAGCTTAAGGACAAGGATGAGTACCCAAAAGGCGGCCATGAACCTGGGTATGAATGTGATCAACATGAATATTGATAAGGACGGCTGGAAGATAGAGTTTAATGACGGAGCCGTGATGGATGGTGACAGTCAGGAACATATTAAAGACGCGGTGAAAGTGATGAGCCAGTATGTGGATATACTGGGTGTAAGAACCTTCCCTGGCCTTAAGGATAGAGATTCAGATTATAACGAAGAAGTAATATCTAACTTCATAAAATATAGTGATGTGCCCATTGTAAGCCTGGAGTCGGCAACACGCCACCCGCTGCAATCATTGGCTGATTTAGTGACTATTGAGGAAATTGGCGTCAAAAAACCAAAGGTAGTATTAAGTTGGGCTCCACATCCACGTATTTTGCCTCAGGCAGTACCTAATTCATTTGCCGAGTGGGTAAAAGTAACTGATGCAGAGCTCACTATAGCCTGCCCAAAAGGGTATGAACTGGCCGATGAATTTATGGCTGGAGCTAACGTTACGCATGATCAGGAGGAAGCTTTTAGTGGGGCTGATATTATTTATGCAAAAAACTGGAGCAGCTATCACCATTATGGTGAAAAACCTGAGGTGAAAGAAGACTGGAGAATCACTTCAGAAAAAATGGCGCTCACAAACAATGGTAAGTTTATGCATTGCTTACCTATAAGAAGAAATGTAATAGCCACTGATGACGTAATAGACAATTCTATTGTTTATCAGGAAGCAAAAAATAGAGAATATGCCGCACAGGCCGTGTTGAAGGAAATTTTAGAAAATCTATGAAGCCCAAACTAACCATAGTAAAAATAGGAGGAAACGTAATTGATGACCCCGAAATGTTACAAACTGTACTTAAAGAGTTTGGTCAGCTGGAGGGTGCTAAGCTTTTAGTCCATGGAGGTGGTAAAATTGCGTCTGACATTTCTAAAAGATTAAAAATACCTACTCAAATGGTGGATGGCAGGCGCATTACTGATGCCGCTACCCTGGAAGTAGTTACTATGGTGTATGGTGGATTAGTGAACAAAAACGTAATAGCCATTCTGCAAAGCTATGGTACCGATGCCATTGGGCTAACCGGAGCGGATGCCAATACTATTCCTGCCAATAAAAGGCCTGTCAATGACATTGACTATGGCTTTGTTGGTGATATAGATACTTCCCATATCAATACCGAGAGACTAAGCTACCTGATAGATGGCGGACTAGTGCCAGTATTCTGTGCCTTAACCCATGATAATCAGGGGCATTTGCTTAATACGAATGCCGATACCATGGCCTCTTCTTTGGCCATAGCTCTTTCTGAAGGTTATGATACTGAGCTGATATATTGCTTCGAAAAAAATGGTGTTTTATTGGATGTTGAAGATGACAACACGCTCATCCGTGAGTTGAATTATCTTCACTTTCAGCAATTAAAGGATGATGGTGTTATTCATCAAGGCATGATACCAAAGCTTGACAATGCTTTTCTTGCCAAAAGACAAGGCGTGAACGTAACCGTAAAACATGCTTTGAATTTGACATCACCATTAGGTACCAGCTTGTTATGAGTTTAACAGAAGAAGCGATTAGCTTACTGAAATCCCTGATTAACATTCCATCATTTTCCAGAGAAGAGGATAAAACAGCTGATCTCATGGAAGAATTTTTGAATGGAAGGGGTATTGCCTGTGAGCGAAGCAAAAACAATGTCTGGGCGAAGAATAAGCATTTTTCGGCAGACAAACCCACACTTTTACTCAACTCTCATCATGATACAGTAAAGCCAAATGCCAGCTACACCAGAGACCCACATCTAGCGGAGGTGATTGATGGAAAACTCTATGGACTGGGCAGTAATGATGCTGGCGGACCATTAGTTTCGTTGCTAGCTACATTCCTTCATTTTTATGATCAGGAAGGCTTAAGTCATAATTTGATCTATGCCGCCACGGCTGAAGAAGAAGTGTCAGGTAAAGATGGTGTAGAAAGCATTTTACCCAGCTTGGGTGAAATAGATTTGGCGATAGTGGGCGAACCAACTAGTATGGATCTGGCCGTTTCTGAAAAAGGACTGATGGTGCTAGACTGTGTAGCTAGAGGGAAAGCCGGACATGCCGCCAGGAATGAAGGTGAGAATGCCATTTATAAAGCCATAAAAGACATTGAGTGGTTCAGAAAGTATGAATTTGCTCAAGTCTCCCCTACTCTGGGCCCCGTGCATATGAACGTGACTCAGGTAAACGCAGGAACTCAGCACAATGTGGTGCCTGACGAATGCCATTTTGTGGTTGATGTAAGATTAACAGATACTTACAGCCATGAAGAAATACTGCAAATCATCAGTGAACATACTTCGAGCGAAGTTACTGCTCGTTCTACACGATTGAAGCCATCGGGTATTAGTCTGGAGCATCCGATAGTCAAGATAGCCATTGAAAAGGGCATGAAGACTTATGGCTCACCAACCATGTCTGATCAGGCGCTGATCAATGCGCCTAGCATAAAGCTGGGCCCTGGAGACTCAGAGCGGTCACATTCGGCCGATGAGTTCATCTATGTGAAGCAGATAGAAGAAGGTATTGATACCTATATTGATTTATTAGAAAGATTTTTAAAAAACTGAAGAATGAAACTTTGGGACAAAGGATATAAAATAGAAACTGCTGTTGAAGAATTTACCGTAGGCAATGACCGTGAGCTCGATCTGCATCTGGCAAAATATGATGCTTTAGGATCGCTGGCACATGCTCAAATGCTTCATGAGGTGGGCATTTTAACAGATGAAGACATCAAAGGCATTGATAAGGAGATAAGAGTTATTCTTAAAAATATAGAAGAAGGCAACTTCAGCATTGATGAGAATTTTGAGGATGTCCATTCTAAAATAGAGCATGAGCTCACGCTGAAATTAGGCGAAGCAGGCAAAAAAATCCATACTGCCCGTTCCAGAAATGATCAGGTTTTAGTGGATATGCACCTTTTCTGCAAAGAAGAGATTGGCACCATTAAATCATTAGTGAAAAACCTTTTTGACAGACTTATTGCGCTGAGCAATGAGCATAAAGGTATTCTAATTCCTGGCTATACTCACTTGCAAATAGCTATGCCATCATCCTTTGGAATGTGGTTTGGCGCTTATGCAGAAGCTTTGGTTGATGACGTTCATTTCTTGAATGCCGCGTTTAAAATTTCTGATCAAAATCCGTTGGGTTCCGCCGCTGGTTATGGTAGTTCTTTTCCTATTAACAGGACTTCTACTACCCAGAAAATGGAATTTAGTACACTGAAATTCAACTCAGTAGCCGCTCAAATGAGCCGTGGTAAATTAGAAAAGTCAGTGAGTTTTGCTCTGGCTAGTACTGCTGGAACATTGTCAAAATTCGCTATGGACGTTTGCCTCTATATGAGTCAGAATTTTGGTTTCCTTACTTTCCCGGCTCACCTGACTACAGGATCCAGCATCATGCCTCATAAAAAGAACCCTGATGTATTTGAACTCATCAGAGGTAAATGCAATAAAATACAGGCATTACCAACAGAACTAATGCTGATTACCAACAACTTACCAAGTGGATACCATCGTGATTTCCAACTTCTTAAAGAGAGCCTGTTTGCAGGCCTTTTTGAGTTAAAATCATGCCTGCAGATATGTGAGTTTATGCTACAGCACATTATTGTAAACGAAGATGCCATTAATGATCCGAAATACGATTACTTGTACAGCGTAGAGGTGGTGAACAAAGAGGTTCAAAATGGACTTTCATTCCGTGAGGCTTACCAAAAAGTGGGTAAAGAGATTGAAGAAGGCAAATATTCACCGAGTAAAGAGGTTCATCATACTCATGAAGGAAGCATCGGTAATCTTTGCAATGATAAGATTGTAGAGAAAATGGAGAAGGCTTTAAGCTAAGCTGAGTGGTATAATTACACCCCTTCGGGGTTATATATAAGGCCTTACTTTTTAAAATTGTATCACCTCTTCGAGGTTTGGAAGAGGTGATTATCTTTCACTTCTTCACACAAATCATAACTCCGGTAGACCATACCATCTTAGTGATTATCAAGTCCTCCCTTGCCTCTAGGTCGGATACCAGCTTTTTAGCCTTTTCAGCATGTCCTTCCGGCCAGTTGGGTTGCTCTGTCATGTCATCAATGATGTAAAATCCGCCTTTCTTTATCATCGAGATGGTTTCGTTCAACTCAGAGTATTTTCCTGGCCAGGCGTCCGCAAAAATCAAATCAAAAGGCTCTCCCTGATAATTTTTGATCCATTCAGTGCCATCCGCACATAGCAGTTCCACTCTTTTATCTTCACCAAAGAAACTTTGAGCTATTTCGATAAGCTTAGGATCGTTATCAATACTTATTATCGAGGCATCATCGTCAAGGCCATCTACCATCCAGGCGAGTGACAGACCTATGCCTGTGCCCAGCTCGAGTACTCTTGCTTTTGGCTTAGAGGAAATTAATGTTGTAAGGAGCGTACCTATGTAGATATCTGAAGGCATAGTGAAACCTTCCTCCTTACACTTGGCAACTAAAGACGAGTAATGAATGGGTATTGATTTTATATCTGCTTGGTTCATGCTTTAAAATAAAAGTATTTGACCAAAAAGTTGCAATCAATACCATTAAATTAACTTAAACTATAACATTAAATATGACAATAAACCCCTGATTAAATATCATTTAATCCGTAAGCACCAGTTACTTAAACAGATTTCAAAGAATACACTGGCATAAATATTTTTAGAAAAAACAAAGTTTTAATTATTCAATTTTTTAAATCATGAAGCAACTATCAAAACTTTTACTTTTAGTAAGTGTAGTATTTTTTTACTCATGTTCTGACGATAATGAAACTAAAGCTCCTGTGGCTGATTTCACTGCAACAGTAAGTGGAGATGCGCCTAATGCCACTGTAACTATAACAAATAACTCTACTGATGCCGGAACCTATGTATGGACTTTCGGTGAAGGTTCTAACCTTGAAACTTCTACTGACGAAGCTCCAAGTATCACAGTGGATAAAACAGGTAGCCTTGAAATTAGTTTAGTGGCTAGCAATGGTAGCGAGCAAGATCAAATGACGCAAACAGTTACTATTTCTGGTAATAACGCCATTGTTACGTACACTGACCTAGAATTTGGATTAGATGCAGGTGATGATACCTATGGCCGTCTATTCTCTTTTGAAGATGGGAAAATTTACAAAGACAGTGAGATAACCGAGGCGAATGGAGCATCGATAGGTCTTGCATTTGGTAGCATGGGCAACACAATGTACTACTTCGAAAGCCCTTCTGCCGAAGATTATAATGTTCCTAATGCTACTGTTACTCAAGTAATTAATTACGAATCTGAACCAACTTTCAATGCTACGCAATTTGATGCTATGGCTGATGATTCTGAATTAGCTGATCTTACTATTGATGGTACGGAAGATAGCTTTGGCAATAGCTCTATCCCAAATGTAGTCCTTTTTCAACTGGCTGATGGAAGAAAAGGTGCCATTAAAACTAAGGCTGTGAATAGCGACCGCTTATTAGTGGATATCAAAGTTCAGAAATACTAACTCAGAAATAACAATAAAAAAAGCACGGAAACCCTCAGTCTCCGTGCTTTTTTAGTTTAAAACCAGGCAGTTTTAAACAAAACCACCTTAAAATGCTTTTATAGCATATGAAATGGCGTGGACGCAGATCTAGTTCTAATATCGAAGATCGCCGAGGGCGGTCAGGCGGTAGAGTTGCCGTAGGTGGCGGCATTGGTGGAGTTATCCTTGTGATACTTTATTTAGTAATGGGAGGCGATCCTTCTGCGCTTATGCAGCAAGACACCTCATCCAGTGGTTATGAAGCTACGGCTGAGGAAGAAGAGTTAGCAGAAATGGTAGGTGTGGTGCTTGCCAACACTGAAGATGTGTGGCATGAAGTGTTTCAAGAGAGAGGTGATGTGTATCAAGAACCTAACTTAGTCTACTTTACTGGTGCAGTACAATCTGCTTGTGGTGGTGCCAGTGCTGCGGTAGGTCCATTTTACTGTCCTGCAGACTCCAAAGTTTATATAGATCTGAGTTTCTACCAGCAGATGAAAAATGAGCTGAATGCACCAGGAGATTTTGCCATGGCCTATGTTGTGGCACATGAGGTGGGGCATCATATTCAAAATTTATTGGGCATAAGCAAACAAGTGCAGGCACAGAGAGGCTCCTTATCTCAAACAGAATATAATGCTTTATCCGTAAAGCTAGAATTACAGGCCGACTATTTGGCCGGAATGTGGGCTCATTATGCTCAAAATGATTTTCAAATGCTTGAGGAAGGAGACATTGAAGAAGCGCTTAATGCTGCCAACGCCATTGGTGATGACCGTCTCCAGAAAAAATCCCAAGGTTATGTAGTACCTGATGCCTTTACCCACGGCACTTCTGAGCAACGTGTAAGGTGGTTCAAAAAAGGCTTTGTTAGCGGTCAATTAGAAGATGGTGATACCTTCAAAGCTCAATCTTTATAATTAGGCAGCTGTATGATGAATGTGGTGCCAATATCAGGAGTTGACGCCACATTAATATATCCTCCCAAAAGGTTGATGGCCTCTCTTACGATGTATAATCCCAATCCAGAGCCTGCACTAGACTCATCAGCACGATAGAACATCTCAAATATTCTTTTCAGGTGTTGGTCAGATATACCCATACCGTTATCCTCCACCTCAATAATTATTTTACCATAACTTTCAGATACTCGGATATAGATGAAAGGCCGCTCTTTGGATAGATCACAATATCTTATACTATTGGAAATGAGATTATTAAATATGATTCTTATCCGATTTTTATCTGAAACGTATAACTTCTGTTCTACCTGAATATCGTAGAAAATATCATTGTAGTGATCCAAATACTTATAAGAATCCAGCACTTCTTTAATCACCACATCAAAGTCCACTGGTTCTTTTATGATTTCCAATCTGGAATTTTTAGAGTAGGCAATGACGTCTTTAATAAAAGAATCCAGCTTAAATATGCTCTGACGCATTCTGGAAATCAGGTCTCTTCTCACCTCCTCACTGGTTTCCATGTCATAAATGTTGAGCAGACCAATCATGGAAGACAGCGGTGCTTTTAAGTCATGGGAAGCGGAGTACACGAACATGTCAAGCTCTTTATTGGTCCGCATCAACTCATCATTAGAATGCCTTAATTGCGCCGTACGCTCCTCCACCAGGGAATTTAACCGCTGTCTGGTTCTTATGAGCCTGCGGTTATAAATCTGATAGGCAATGGCTATAAGTAAGGCCACACTAAAAATGATAAGGCAAATGAACCACCACTCTAAATACAGTGGTTTAGATACTGTGAAATGATACGTAGCCGGATCACTCCATAAGTAATTACCTCTTTGCTTTACCCTGGCTTGCACCACATGTTCACCTGCTTCAAGGTCTGTCATGGTATAATAATGCTCAGCACCTGCATCTATCCAGTCTTCTGCGTCATCTAATTTGTATTGATATCTGAGTAGCTTGCCTGGAAAGGTGAGAGATATCACACTTAGCTCCAGGAAGGCTTTATTCGGAAGTGGTTCCTTTCCCAAATCATATAACGGTATTCCCCGACCATTCATTAAAATGAATGTCAAGATCGGAGTCTTAGTCTTATAAAATTCCTGATTATTGCTTAGTGAATAAGAAATCCCATTAGCCGTTCCCACCCATTTAGTTCCATAATTATCCACCCTCAGTGCCTGACTATTACCTGATCTTGATGGTAATCCTGTGTTTTCATTGAAAGCAATAACGTTACTTTTATCTTTTAGATTGATTCTTAAAACACCTTGGGTATTTGAAAGCCAAAGGTAATCTCCCTCACAGCTCACTGCCTTTACAGGTAGCTCGGTCATACTACCGGTATTTAATCTGTTAATCTCATGATTAGCATAATAGACTAAACCACAGGATGAAGCCATCCAGAGGGTATCATTTTTTGAAATAATATCATTTATTTCAAATTCTGTGGTGGTGTTGAATCCCAGAGGAACGGACACATTTTTAAACTTTTTGCTACTTTTATCATACTCATAGAGATACGAACTATTTCCTATAGTCCCGAAGAATATGCTGTTCTTTAGCTCATAAGCACATATTACCCGTGCATCTAACCCCTGATCTTGACTATATTGAGTGATGTTTTTATCTGGATCAATCTTTGTAATACCATAAGCGTCCTCCTGCTGTCCCCATAGATTCTTATCTGAATCATAATAGAGATAAAAAACAAATTTATCTCCTCTGTTCAGCCTTAATGTATCTACCACCTGGTCATCCTGCAAATGAAGAATTTCGGATTTATTGCTTAGAAAAAGATCTGACGTGTCACCTGCAATGCTTAAAAAATACTCATTATTACCTTCCAGTATTCTGTGTTGAGCGTAATCTCCCTTATTCCTTGTTATCTTAAAAAAGCCATCTTTGTAGCTGTAGTAGAGGCTCTTTCCTACAGGTACAATAGATTCTATATAATGATTATCAGGTGTAATCTTTCCGAAAAAATTTCTCTTGAATAGAACGATACCTTCATCTGAACTTACCCAAATGCTTCCATCATAAGTGGCTACGATGTCATTACTTCTGAAGACTTTAATTCTGTTTTCAACTTTAAAATCTGGCAATCTCACCTGTAACAATTCTGTACTAAAATTCCCTACAAGCAAGGTTTCTTCATCTACCTGGAATATTTTGGAAATGATATTGATATCAATACTTTCAATCAGCTGAGCCCTTAATTTGTCTTCCTCATACCATATTTTATGCACTCCATTTCTCCCACCAATGAGCGCCATATTTGCCAAACTGCAAGCAGTATTTACCTCATTTATTGGCACCTTAGTTTCCAACTCGACCAAATCAAATGAATCTTTTTCGGCATTGTACTTAAAAACTCTGCCAACATGAGAAGTAACGAAGAGCTCGGAACCTATCTCAAAAAAAGTAAATGAAGAGAAAAAGCTGTGTGAAAAATCCTCCTTACCAAACTTATATCTTTTGAAGCGCTTGAAAGAATTATCCATTCTCACCACATTGCCTGGCTCAGAGATCCAAACACGCTCACGACTATCCTGATATAGGTCTTTTGGATACCAAAGCGTACTATCTTCCATAGTTCTGGTTCCACTTACCAGCGGTTTGAACCGTGCTGTATCAAGCCTGGGTATGATTTCAGTGAGGCCAAGGTCACTTATAACAATGGTTTTACCGTTTACATTGACAATATCTTTGATATAACGGCTGGGTGTAGCATTGAGATTATTCTGGAAATTTCTACCATCATATCTCACCAAGCCTTCATCAGTACCAATCCATAAAAAGCCCAACGAGTCAAATTCAGCGGTTTTTACCAGGTGAGTAACAAGGCCTTCATTTACACCGTAGGTAAACCTCTGGTAGCTCTGGCTACGCCCGGTAAGACATAAAGCCACGAAAATGCCAACTAATAAAAATCTCCTCATAAAAAATCCATCACTCTAAAAAGTGACCGGCAATATATACCCATTTAAAGCTTTAATACAACTTAACACTTTAAAGTGACAATTACCGACTTTGAAATAGGTGTATTACTCTTTCGAGCGTACTGATCAAATGGTATCAATACATTTGCTTCAGGAAAATAAGTCGCAACACACTGAGTTGGAATGTCATACGGAACAGCCAAGAAGCCATTCGCCACTCTTTCCACTCCATTATATTCACTGATCAAGTCTACCTTATCTCTTGCTTTTATACCTGCGCTTTTCATATCCTCCGGGTTCATTAAAACTACTCTCCTGTTATAATGTATCCCACGATATCTGTCGTGCAGACCATAGATAGTGGTGTTGTATTGATCATGGCTGCGTATGGTCATCATTAAATACTGGCCTTCTTCCAAGGTATAATCTGGCAGAAGGTTTACCGTAAAGTTTGCCTTATTGGTTTTAGTAGCAAAGTTTCCTTCCCTAGCTCCATTAGGCAGATAAAACCCTCCAGGCTCACGCACCCTTTTGTTATAATCTGTAAAACCACCACATGTTTGCTCTATGCTATCGCGAATTTGGTCATAATCGGCCACCATAGCGTCCCAATTTACGGTAGATCGGCTGCCGAGCGTATGTTTCGCCATCTCAGCTACTATCTTCGGTTCGCTATAGAGATGATCAGAAATAGGCCTTTTATTACCTTTAGAACTGTGCACCACTCCTGTTGAGTTCTCAACAGACACAAACTGCTCTTCGCCATTCTGCACATCTCTTTCTGTTCTACCCAAGCATGGCAAAATTAAGGCTGTTTTCCCATGCACCAAATGGCTTCTATTCAGCTTGGTAGACACATGAACGGTCAAATCACAATTCATCAAAGCCTCTGCAGTGTATTCTGTATCTGGCGTAGCCGAAATGAAATTGCCACCCATAGCAAAAAACACCTTAGCCTTTCCTTCATGCATGGCTTTTATGGCATTCACCACATCATATCCATCTTCTTTAGGCGGCTCAAAGTTGAAAGTGGCCTTCAGCTTCTCGCCAAATTCAGGCTTAAGCTTTTCCCATATGCCCATGGTTCTATCTCCCTGCACATTACTGTGGCCACGCACCGGACAGGTACCTGCTCCCGGCTTTCCAATACTACCTTTCAACAAGAGTAGGTTTACTACCTCTCTAATATTATCTACTGCATTTTTATGTTGGGTCAATCCCATTGCCCAGCATACTATAATTTTGTTTTTACTAGCTAACAAATCAGCCACTTCACGGATGGCTGCCTCCTGCAATCCGGTTTGTGAGATCAAAGTCTGCAGATCATACTTATCCAGGTCAGCTTTAAAATCATCGTAACCTGCCGTTTTATTGGCTATAAAATCATGATCAAGCACAGTGCCTGGTGCCTTCTCCTCCATTTCATAAAGCATAATCATGATGGCTTTCAGCAAGGCAACATCTGCATTTATTCTTACCTGCAAGAAATGATCTGTTATTTTAGTGGCGGAGCCCAACATATCTTTAGGGCTCTGCGGGTGCTTAAAACCTATGAGGCCCGTTTCTGGCAGCGGGTTCACCGTTACTATCTTTGCTCCGCTCTTCTTAGCTTTCTCCAACGCTGTGAGCATTCTGGGGTGATTGGTACCTGGATTCTGACCAATAATCATAATCACATCGGCCATATAAAAATCATCGAGTTTTACCGATCCTTTACCAATACCAACTGTTTCCGAAAGACCAGCGCCACTCGATTCATGACACATATTAGAGCAGTCTGGCAGATTGTTAGTTCCAAACTGGCGTACAAAAAGCTGGTATAAAAAGGCTGCTTCGTTACTGGTTCGGCCTGAGGTGTAAAAAATCGCTTCGTTTGGAGAGCCCAAAGCATTCAGCTGCTGGCCGATCAGTTTGAAGGCCCCTTCCCATGAGATAGGCTCATAATGACTGCTACCAGGATTTAATACCATAGGATCAGTGATCCTACCGCTCTTACCGATCTCATAATCAGACCATTCTGACAATTCTTGTACGGAATATTTCTTAAAGAAATCAGCATTCACCTTGGCTTTGGTAGCCTCCTCAGCAACAGCCTTGGCGCCATTTTCACAAAACTCAGCCACCGATCTATGCTTATCCGGATCTGGCCATGCACAACCAGGACAATCGAACCCATCGAACTGATTAAGTTTTAGTAAGGCTTTGGTACCCTCTACAATGCCCACCTCTCCATACACATGCTGCAAGGAAGATGTTATGGCAGGCATCCCTCCTGCTACTGATTTCGGGTCATTAAGCTCTAGTTTATTATTGTCTTCCGGTGGTTGTGCCTTTATTCCGTCTTTACTCATATCTATTCTGCCAATGGATTCTTATATAATTTGGATTCATCCTCACCCGCACGAGGCTTTAAACACTGAAAATCCTTCTCTACCAATACGCTCAGGCTTTTATCTTCTCCCAGCGGAATTTCATAGTTAAAGCCCACCTGATCAGTGCTGGTCCAGCTATCAATGATCGTATTTGGTACTCTTACTGTTATGAAAGAGCCATTAAAATCAGCTGACATAGTCGCTTCCTGAGTAGATTCCAGTGAATAAATCAATTGGTTAGAACCAAAATCAATCTTATCACTAACCAGCCCTTCTTTTGCTATTTCTTCTACTTCGGCCGGTGCCAAACGTAATCTTAATGTATTTCCTTTTATTCTGATTTTCATGTTCCTAAAAGTCTAAACTTTTAAATAATTATCTGCTTGCAGGTTAATCCTTTCTATGCCTGAATAGATGTTAAAACCATCCATTTTAAGAAAACCTACCAG
Organism: Fulvivirga ligni; assembly: GCF_021389935.1. Taxonomy (NCBI): domain Bacteria; kingdom Pseudomonadati; phylum Bacteroidota; class Cytophagia; order Cytophagales; family Fulvivirgaceae; genus Fulvivirga; species Fulvivirga ligni. Next base: position 2,350,179 of record NZ_CP089979.1, on the reverse strand, counting down.
AGTCATACCTGTTTCCTTGGCAAGATTAACGGCCAAACTAGATGGTGCACCCACGGCAGCCATTAAAGCCGTACCAGCCATAGCTCCCTTCTGCACCAGTTCGAAACTTGCCCTTCCACTTACCAATATAAAATATTCTGACAGTGGTAGCAAAGAATTAGACAGTGCTGTACCTACAAGCTTATCCATAGCGTTATGCCTACCTACATCTTCTCTTATAAAACATAGCTGCCCCAGCTTATCGAACAAGCCAGCAGCATGGAGCCCTCCGGTATGCTCAAAAACATCTTGTCCGGCCCTCAACTTTTCAGGGGCACTTCTGATGTAGCTCTCTTCTATAACAAGGTCTGTATCAATATAATTACAAAGCTGATGAATAGATTCGATGGAGCTTTTTCCACAAACACCACAACTGGAATTAGTATAGAAATTTCTTTGCAGAATGGCTGGATCAAAGTTGTGCTCTGGGTGTAATTCGACGCGAATGACATTACCTTTTTCCTCCGGTTTCACATTTTCACAGTGAAGGGCACTTACCACCTGCTCCGCGTTAGTAATAATACCTTCTGTAAAAAGAAAGCCCATAGCAAGTTCTGCATCATTACCTGGTGTGCGCATGGTTACGGCCAGCTTTTCCTCTCTTCTGTTATGCTCCTCTCCAAAGCCCACCCTTATTTCCAGGGGCTCTTCAGTAGCCAATAAATCAGGACGACTGGTGTAATCTCCTTTGTAATTTTTTATTATCTCCGTTGCTCCAACCCTGGTATTACTCATACTTTAAATATACGGGTTGTTGAAGAATTAACTTGTAAAAAGAATTCTAAATGATACGTGAAATGAAGCTGATTAAGCGATAAGGTATCCTAAACCAAATAGAAGCACAAAAAGCAGTGTGCTCATGGCCATCTGTTTAAGATATGGATCAAGATCGGCAGCTTTGGTTTTGTTCTTTACTGCTTTGGCATTCACAATGAATAATGGAACCGTCACTATGAACAATAGCTGGGTCCATGAGTGAAATTCCAAGGCTGTAAAAGCCAGGGCCGACAGAATGCCAATGGTAAGCAAGAAGTAATGATAAACCACCGCTTTGCTCCTTCCTAGTCTTACTGGAACTGAATATTTACCTGCTTTCTTGTCAGATTCTATATCTCTGATGTTGTTTACATTCAAAACGGCCACTGAAAACAACCCACAGCTAAGTGCAGGGAATAATAAGAGCCAGTTTACCTGCTGAGCAAATAGATAATAAGAGCCCAATACACCGGTAAGACCGAAGAATAGCAATACAGAAAGGTCTCCCAGACCAATGTAGCCATACGGTTTTCTTCCTGCTGTATAAGCCAGTGCGGCCAGTATGGAGAGCAGGCCTAGCACAAAGAAAAAGGCAAACGCTTTTACATCAAAGCCAAAGGAAAGGTATAACAAATAGATGCCACTAGCCAGCGTCATAACTATAAAAAGGCCGATAGCTCTGCGCATGGCTGGCAGCGTGATAGCACCTGACTGCACCATCCGGGAAGGGCCTTCCCTATCAGCACTATCGGCACCGTTAATGGTATCGCCGTAGTCATTAGCCAGGTTAGATAAAATCTGTAATAATACGGTAGTAAGTATGCAGAATGCACATACCAGACCATTGAAAAAACCATTAGCTGCAGCCAAAAAGCTACCCATACAGATACTGGCAAGTGCTAATGGTAATGTTCTTAATCTAAATGCTATAATCCAGGCTTTCATGTGTATTTAGTTACATTCTTTCCGGCACCACTATTCCTAGCACACCCATAGCCTTAGCAATGGTTTGAGCCACTATTTTAGAGAATGCAATTCTAAACTTCAGCGCTGTTTGGTCATCTTCATTAAAGATAGACACCTCTTGATAGAAGCGGTTATATTCCTTGGCCAGGTCATAAACATACTGCGCTATAATATCCGGTGAGTAGTTGGCTCCGGCTTCTGCCAGCTTTTTCATGTAGTCATTTAACATGAAAATCACGTTCTTCTCACTTGGCTGAAGCGATGTTAATTTTTTAAGATCTTCCTCAGTAGCCTCAACGCCTATCTGCTCTGCTTTTCTTAAAATGGCAGAGATACGGGCATGTGTATATTGAATAAATGGTCCTGTATTTCCTTGAAACTGAATAGATTCATTAGGATCGAACAGCATTCTTTTAGTAGGGTCTACCTTTAGCAGGAAGTATTTTAGAGCTCCAATTCCAAGCGTGTGGTACAGTTCAGTAGCTTGATCTTCACTAAAACCTTCTATTTTACCCAATTCCTCCGTATGCTGACGGGCAGTATCTGTCATTTCCTGCATCAAATCATCTGCATCCACAACGGTACCTTCACGAGATTTCATTTTACCGGAAGGTAAGTCCACCATACCATAAGAAAGGTGATAGCATTCTTTTGCCCACTCATACCCTAGCTTATCAAGGATTATGAAGAGCACTTTGAAGTGATATTCCTGCTCATTTCCAACCGTGTAGATTTGCTGGGCAATTTTAGGGAAATCACGGAATCGTAAAATAGCCGTACCAATATCCTGAGTCATGTAAACAGAGGTACCATCTGCTCTTAATAAAAGCTTCTGATCAAGACCGTCATCAGTAAGATCTACCCAAACAGAACCATCTTCTTTCTTGAAGAAAATGCCTTGCTCCAAACCTTTAAGCACCTCATCTTTACCTAAAAGGAACGTTTCTGACTCGTAATATAACTTGTCAAAATCTACGCCCATAGTATTATAAGTAACGTCAAAGCCTGAATAAACCCATCCATTCATGGTTTCCCATAGCTGGTATGTTTCAGGATCTTTAGCTTCCCATTTTTTTAATAATTCCTGAGCTTCTTTGAAGATGGGCGCCTCTTTTTCAGCCACGGCTTTATCCATGCCGCCATCAACTAACTCAGCTATTTCTTTCTTATATTCCTGATCAAACTTCACATAGTAATCACCTACCAGCTTATCTCCCTTTTTTCCGCTAGAGTCTGGAGTGTCGCCATTACCAAATTTAGACCAGGCCACCATTGATTTACAGATGTGTATACCACGGTCATTGATAATCTGTACTTTATGCACATCATACCCGTTGGCCTTAAGTATTTCAGCTACTGACCACCCCAGGAAGTTATTTCTTAAATGCCCTAAGTGTAATGGCTTATTAGTATTTGGAGAAGAATACTCCACCATTACTTCTTTACCATTTGAAGGATACTGACCAAAGTGCTCATCTTTCCACATATCTGTGAAGAGCGAGATCCAGGTGGCATCAGAAAGTACTACGTTTAAGAAGCCTTTCACCACATTAAAGTCAGCTACTATTTCGGCGTTCTCTTTAAGATATTCGCCAATGAGCCTGGCCGTTTCCTCTGGATTTTTCTTTGACAACCTGGCATAAGGAAAGCATACGAAGGTATGAGAACCTTCAAATTCCTTTCTTGTAGGCTGTAAAGTAATATCTTCTACTTTCAGTTCTGCATTAAAAAGGCTGCTAAATGCCTTAGAGATGTCTTGTTTAAGTTGTAATTCCAGACTCATTTATAAACGTATTGTTAACTTAATTTGCGGGCAAAGTTAACACACTCTTAGCTAAAAAACTGAAAAGCTACTACGTTTATGTACTATCGGTAATTACTTCTTAAACTTCACCTGATACAAGTCCTTTCTTCTGTCTAGAAGATTACGAACGCTACCGTGCGTATGCAGGTGTTTCAGGTCATTAAGATCTACATCTGCAATGATTGTATTTTCGGTATTTGGGGTACCCTCAGAAACAATAGCATTATGAGGGAAGGCAAAATCAGAAGGTGAAAACACGGCAGACTGACCATATTGAATATCCATGTTCACCACTTTGGGCAGGTTGCCCACACTACCAGATATTACCACATAGCACTCATTTTCTATGGCTCGGGCCATGGAGCAGACTCTCACACGGTTATAGCCATTATGCATATCTGTGGCAAAAGGCACAAAAAGGATTTCCATACCCTGATCTGCAAGCTCACGGCTAAGCTCCGGGAACTCTGAATCATAACAAATGAGAATTCCAATCTTGGCGGTGTCAGTTTCGAAGACCTTAACTTTGTCTCCACCAACCATACCCCAGTCATTGCGCTCAGCAGGGGTAACATGGATTTTGTATTGGGCTTCATAAGTACCGTCTCTTCTACATAAATAAGCTACGTTGTAGAGCTTTTCATCTTCATAGATAGGCATACTTCCCGCTATGATATTGATGTTATAAGACACGGCATACTCCACCATTTTATCGCGTATTTCAATGGAATATTGGGCCAATTTACGAATGGCCTTGGCAGCATTATCTTCGTTAAACTCAGCCATTAGTGGAGCATTAAAAAGCTCTGGAAACACCAGAAAATCAGCCTTATAGCCACTAACTGCATCTACGAAGAACTCTACATTTTCAAAAAAGGCGGCCACTGATCTGGCAGACCTTAGCTGCCACTGCACCACGCCTATTCTGGCAAAGTTCTTCTGAGAACCGAAATGAATTTCTTCCTCGTTGAAATAGATATTATTCCACTCTATAAGCACCGCATAAGAACCAGATGCCTTATCATAAGGAATATAGTTTTTAAGGATTTTTTTTACGTGAAATTCATTACTCATTTGAAAGTAAAGTACAGGATCATAAATCTCCTTGAACCTTACTTTCTGAATGTATTCTTTTGGGGTGTATTCGTCTTTGTATTTGTGGTAATTAGGAATGCGGCCACCTGCCACGATAGAGCGCAGGTTCAGCTTCTCGCATAGTTCCTTGCGCATATCATATAACCTTCTACCCAGGCGCATACCACGATAATCAGGGTCTACACATACATCTATACCATAGAGCACGTCGCCTTCATCATCATGAGTACCGAAGTTAGAGTCGTCTATAATCTGCTCGTAACTATGGCTATCACCATACTTTTTGTAATCTACTATAATGGAGAGGGCAAAAGCTACAACTTCACCATGATCTTCCACGCAAATCTGTCCTTCCGGGAAAATCTTAATGAGTTTTTTGATTTGAGATTTCAGCCAAATGTCACCCTTCATCATAGGGTAACATTTATGCATAATTTCAACTATTCTGTCATAGTCACCCATCTCTAAAGTTCGGGTGACTAATAAGTGTTGTGAGCTTTCTTCTTGTTTCTCCGTCATATAATTATTACCATCCTAACACATAACCAAAAATGAGTGGTGCTACTATGGTAGCATCTGATTCCACTATATATTTTGGTGTATCTATATCTAATTTACCCCACGTGATTTTCTCGTTTGGTACAGCCCCGCTATAAGATCCATAACTGGTAGTAGAGTCTGAAATTTGGCAGAAATAGCTCCAGAAAGGAGTATCTGTGCGCTCCATATCCTGATAAAGCATTGGTACTACACAAATAGGGAAATCTCCTGCTATACCTCCACCTATCTGGAAGAAGCCAATCCCCTGATCTGTAGCTTGTTCTGTGTAGAAATCAGCTAACCATACCATGTACTCAATACCAGACTTCATGGTAGAAGGCTTAAGCTCACCTTTCAGGCAGTATGAAGCGAAAATATTTCCGAGTGTAGAATCTTCCCATCCTGGCACTACCATTGGTAAGTTTTTCTTGGCAGCTTCTATCATCCAGCTGTTTTTAGGATCAATTTCATAGTATTGTTCCAAAACACCTGAGTTGAGTAATTTGAACAGGAACTCATGAGGGAAATATCTCTCACCTTTCTCTTCAGCATCTTTCCATATTTCAAAAATATGCTTCTGAATTCTTCTGAAAGCCTCTTCTTCAGGTATACAAGTATCTGTAACTCTGTTAAGTCCTTTTTCTAATAAATCCCACTCTTCTTTAGGAGTAAGATCTCTATAATGAGGCACTCTTTCGTAGTGTGAATGGGCTACAAGATTCATTACATCTTCTTCCAGGTTAGCGCCTGTACATGAGATAATGTGCAACTTATCTTGTCTGATCATCTCTGCCAGTGACTTACCTAGCTCACCTGTACTCATAGCACCTGCCAATGATACCAGCATTTTCTTATCTTCTTCTAAATGCTTTTTGTATCCTTTGGCAGCATCTACTAGTGCTGCGGCATTGAAATGTAAATAATGTTTTTCAATAAATTCTGTAATGGGTTTTTGAGCCATTTTCTATTCTGGTTTTAATATTTCAAAATTAGTGAGCGGGTAAAAAAACTTCTGCCATCATACATCTGGCACTACCGCCGCCTAACGCCTCAATAGTATCTAAAGAACTGTGTATGATAGGACAATGTTTTTCAATCGCTGAAATTTGTTTGGCGGTAAGTGATTGATATGCCGCCTCTGACATCACCAGGTACTTCTCTCCTGATTCTGCATTTACCTGAAGCATATTCCCCGCAAAATGATGCTCCTGATCTTCTGTAATCTCTATAATTTCTTTGCCGGAAGCCTCTAAACTATCAATCACCGCTTTTCTTTCATCAGCGTCATCGATAGAATCCAGGCATATTACTGCAAAAGTTTCTGCCACGCACATCATTACGTTAGTATGATAAATAGGCAGTCGCTCTCCTTCTACGGTTTGGTTGGCAATAAACTTTACTGGTTTAAAGGCAAATTTCCTACAAAACTCATCAAGTACGTCCTCATCTGTTCGCTGAGAGATGGCCGCATAAACAATTTTATTTACACGATCCAGAATCATACTTCCGGTGCCTTCCAGGTATTTATCTTCTTTTTCATGGAAAGAAAAGTCTTCAATACTTGCTACATTAAGACCATACTCATTATCCAATGCCCCTAATATATCATCTCTGCGCTCCAGCCTTCTGTTTTCGGCAAACATAGGATACAATCCCACTTTGCCATCAGCATGGAAGGAAACCCAGTTATTGGGGAAAATGGAGTCTGGGGTATCAGGATCTGGTGTATCGTTAATCACAATCACCTTAACACCTTTGCCTCTCAGTTTTTCAACGAAATTATCAAACTCCTGCAGTGCCTTTGCCTGCACTTCTTCAGGGTCCAACTCATCTAAAACCTTTTGGTAATAATTATTTACGGCCGTTTGTTCATTATACCTAAACTTCACCGGCCTGATCATCATTATTGTACTAGTAGTTTGCCGTGACATTATTTTTTACTTTTCTCTTCTTAATGGTAACGTGGAGCACCTTAGCAGTCCTTCCATTTTTGATGTTTCAGAATAAGGTATTTTTTCTACCGTAAAACCATGCTTTTCCAGCTCAGCATTAAGCCTGGTAAAACTCTGCTCTGAAACTATTACCTGCTTGCTGATAGAAAATACATTAGAGTTCATCTGATACATTTCATCTTTTGTGATCTCAATAATATTTTCTTTACCGAAAAAGTCAACTAAAAATTGATAGTCTTCTTCATTTTTAAAGCCGCCCTTGTAAATAATGGCCTTATTTTCGCCAATAGGCTGAAAACAGCAATCTAAATGCAAAGCATTTTCTTTAGGATCTGTGTCTGACTTTTTTAACTCAAAAGCCTTTACTTTTTTATTCGGGAAGCTTTCTTGTAAAAAGTTAACTCCTTCTTCGTTGGTTCTAGCTACGATATACTCTTCAAAATCCTCTTTTTTAGAATATCCAACAAACAAATGGTCTTTCCAGGGCATCACATCTCCGCCCTCTACTCTACCACCTTCTGGCACCTCTAGCTGCTGCTCAGGATTTATTTTATTAAGCACATATTGTATGCCTCTAATTTCTTCTTTTCGGTTTTTTAAGATGCGCGGTCTTATAAACTTATCTTCTATTACAAAACCAATATCTCTGGAAAAAACCTGATTGTAATCTTCTATTACTTCCGGTCTATATACCTCCACGCCATGCTTTTTCAGTACTGTTGCAAATGCCTCCATTTCGGCTTGCACGTCAGCTTCCTGCGGGTAAGTTCCGTTTTTTATGTGTTCTATGGATTTTGGATCATAAGCCTCTTCCAACTTAGGCACTCCACCAAACCCCTTAGCTGTACCCAGGATCACGGCCTGCAGCTTAGAAGTCTCATCATTAACATAAATCTCTAACATATAGTAGTGTCTATTTTCAAGACGCCAAATTTAAATATATGCGCTGTGATTGCATAATTTCATTCTTATAAAAAATGTGCCGCTCATACTTGGTGTTTATAGAATCTAATGTTAAAATTTGTAACATTGTACCCCTAGAATACATTAATGTTATAGTGTGAAAAAATATATTGATTTAATAGAGCAGACATTTGAATTCCCACAGGAGGAATTTAAAGTCGAGAACAATGAATTGTTCTTTAACGGAGTTCCTTTGATGGATATTATTGAGAAGTACGGTACTCCATTAAAGCTTAGTTATTTACCTAAGATTAGCGAAAACATAAACTACGCGAAGAAAATCTTCAGCAATGCTATGAAAAAGCATAATTATGAAGGGTCGTATACGTATTGTTATTGCACGAAATCATCACATTTTAACTTTGTACTCGAAGAGGCATTAAAAAATGATATACACATAGAAACGTCAAGTTCATTTGACATTCCTATTGTAAGAAAGCTGCACGAAGAAAATAAGGTAACCAAGGATACTTTTGTGGTTTGTAATGGTTTTAAAAGACCTCTTTACAAACAGTATATCAGTGATTTACTAAATGATGGTTTCAAAAATTGTGTTCCAGTATTAGATAACCTAAACGAGCTGGAATACTATGAAGATAAGGTAAATGGCGAGTTTAACGTAGGTATAAGAATAGCCGCTGATGAAGAGCCTAACTTTGAGTTTTATACCTCAAGACTTGGCATTAGGTATAGCGATGTAAATACGCTTTACCGCGATCAGATTAAACCAAGTAAAAAGGCTAAGCTTAAGTTACTTCACTTCTTCATTAATACAGGAATAAAAGACACTGCTTACTACTGGAGTGAGTTAAGCAGATTTATCTTTAAATATTGTGAACTTAAAAAGGAATGTCCTGAGTTAGACACCATTGACATTGGAGGTGGCTTTCCTATAAAAACATCCCTTCATTTTGAATATGACTACAAGTATATTGTAGAGCAAATCATTGAAAACATTAAGTGGATTTGTGGCAAGAACAATGTGCCCGTTCCAAATATCTTCACTGAGTTTGGTAGCTTCACTGTAGGTGAAAGTGGTGCTGTACTTTATAGTATCATGGATCAGAAGCTTCAGAATGATAAGGAGCTTTGGTATATGATAGATGGTTCTTTCATTACTCATCTGCCAGATGCATGGGGACTAAACCAAAAGTACATTCTTCTACCAGTAAACAAATGGGATGATATGTTCCACAAAGTAAACCTGGGTGGATTGACCTGTGATAGTATGGATTATTATAATTCAGAAGCACATTCAGGCGATGTATTTATGCCAATGGTAGACCCTAAAGGAAAAGAGAAACTGTATATCGGCTTCTTCCACACTGGTGCATACCAGGAATCATTGGGAGGATACGGAGGTATTCAGCACTGTCTTATTCCAGCGCCAAAGCATGTTTTGATTAATAAAAACAGCAAAGGAGAAATAGAAACGAAGTTATTTACTGAAGAGCAGGAAAGCGAAGCTATGCTTAAGCTCTTAGGTTATAACAAGTAATCATAACAATAAACTTAAAGAGGTTGTACAGAAAGGCTGAAAGGCACTTTTGTACAACCTCTTTTATTTTATCCGAATATAATTTCTAAAGCGTCTGGCAAGTTTGCCGCTTTATAATCCGCATTTTTACTGTCTGAGTGATCTACCTGAATAGTTTTAATTCCAAGCTTTTTAGCAGGTATTAAATCCCGATCCTTATCGCCAATCATCCAGGAGAGCTTAGGATCTACATTAAATTTAGCCATAGCTTTTTCGAACATTAACGAGCCAGGCTTTCTGGTAAGGCTGTTAGTCACTGACTCATGCCATGGCGCGTAGTAAATATGATCTATGGCGAAGTCTAGCTGCTTCTGCATAAGCTGATGACATTCATGCATTTGTTCTCTGGTGTAAATACCCTTGGCTATGCCTGACTGGTTAGTAACTATAACCAGCTTATAACCAGCCTTTTTCAGTGATGTGAGTGCCTCTTTTAACCCAGGGAGGAGCTCCCACTTTTCTGGAGTATACACATAATCTACATAATCTTTATTAATGACCCCGTCACGATCAAGGAAGATACACTTGTTCAAAATGAATGAATTTAAAGTTTATAATGACTCACAAAAATCAGATTTAAATGAAGAAAATCAAATTCCCTTGATTTGGTTTACCTCAACTTTTCCTATTTTTAGCGACTTTATTTATAAACGCGACTCTATAGTGACTGACAGCTTAGTAATTATCCCTACATATAATGAAAAAGAAAATGTTGAACTCATTATCAACGCTGTTTTTAAGTTAAGTCACAAGTTTGATATCCTTATAGTAGACGATGGCAGCCCTGATGGTACTGGCAACATTGTTAAAGAACTTCAGAAGAAGGATTTTGATGGCAGAACACTGCATTTGCTTGAAAGAGAAGGCAAATTAGGCTTAGGCACTGCTTACATCACCGGATTTAAATTCGCTTTAGAGAAAGGTTATGAGTACATCTTTGAAATGGATGCTGACTTTTCGCATAACCCAAAAGATCTTATCAATTTATATGAAGCCTGCGCTCTTGGTGGATATGATATGTCTGTCGGGTCAAGATATATTACTGGTGTAAATGTGGTAAACTGGCCCATGGGCCGTGTTATGATGAGCTACTTTGCCAGTATGTATGTACGCTTTATTACCGGCATGCCTATCAATGACACTACTGCTGGTTTTGTATGCTTTAGAAGAAAAGTATTAGAAACCATTGAGCTTGATAAGATCAAATTCATTGGCTATGCTTTCCAGATAGAGATGAAGTTTACCACCATGAAGTATGGTTTTAAAATAGATGAAGTGCCAATTATCTTCACCGATCGTACGCGTGGAAAATCAAAAATGTCTGGATCTATCTTTAAAGAAGCATTTTTTGGTGTTATCCAATTAAAAATCAATAGCTGGTTTAAAAAGTATCAGCCTGCTGCCTGAGTAAGCTTCTGCAGCACCTCATCTTTATAACTACGGCTGATAGGAAGCTCCCTCTCCTGGATTTCAATAATTTCATGAGTATAAGCCTCAATCTTATTAATAGCCACTATATAAGATCTGTGAATCCGCACGAACTGAGCTGTTGGAAGGCTGCTTTCTAGGTTGCTAATGTTCTCTCTACTCACAACAGTATTATCTGTCGTCTGAATTTTCACATAGTCGCTGAAGCTTTCTATGTATAAAATATCGCTGTAATTCACCCGAACCATTTTACGATCTGCACGTACGTAGAAATGATCTTTTGGCTCTTCTTTCGTAGAGGCAGAGTCATCAGCCTTTTTTGTATCCACTTTATAATACCGAGACACCGCTTGCAATAACCTTTCAAAAGAGATTGGCTTAAGGAGGTAATCTACTGCTTCCAGATCAAATCCATCTACAGCATATTCGCGGTAGGCAGTGGTAAAGATCACTTTTACATCTTTACTCAATGATTTCATAAAGGAAAGCCCCGTGATTTCAGGCATATTTATATCCAGAAATATCAAATCGATCTGAGCCTGGTGTAGCTGAGCAAAGGCCTCCATGGCAGAAGCACATTCTGCCACTATATGAACATCATTTAACTTCTGCAGGTGCGTTCTGATCACCTCTCTTGCAATGGGCTCATCATCTACTATCAGACAGTTCATAATTCCTTCTTTTCAGTCTCCTTATTAGTTTTCATCTTCATTTTACCCAAATGCAAATTTACCTCAAACCATTGATCAGACTCTTTAATGGCTAGATCGTAGTGATCTGCGTAAAGTAGCTCTAACCTTCTTTTTATGTTCAATATACCAATACCTCCACCCTTTTGCTCCACCTGAGCAGACACGCTATTTTTAACCATGAAGTGCAGTCCATCGGCTTTACTTTCCACTTTCAAACGTACATGAAGTTTCCCTTCTTTATAACCACCGTGCTTAAAGCAATTTTCAACAAAAGGGATTAATAGTAATGGAGCCATCATAAAATCATTATCAGCCTCTGATGTGTCAGCTTCCAGGTGCAGCAGGCTACCAATTCTGAGCTTTTCAAGTTCTATGTAATCATATAAATGCTCCAACTCCTTTCCTAGCGTTACATGGGGCTGATTTACTCTATAAAGCACATAATCAAGTAAATTAGACAGCCTGAGAATAGTATCTGGCGACTGATCATCCTTCTTTAAAGCCATGCCATAGAGCGTATTGAGCATATTGAACAGAAAGTGCGGATGTACCTGACTTTTTAAATATTGTAACTCCTGGGTTTTAAGCTTTAAGTCTGCTTCTAACATCAGGTTTTGCAACTCATTATTTTTTGCCTGCACCTGATATGCATGTTGTAGCTGACGAATGGCGGTGGCGAGAAAGATAACTATAAAAATTCCAATAAAAATGAACATGTAGCTCCTTGTTAGGGGAGCCATTTGATCTACATAGTAATTAGCCAAGAAGATGAAAGCTAGAAAAATGGATATAGTTACAAAAAATGAGGTGATGATAAATGTATATGCTGCATATAGCGCAAATTTTAAATAGCGTTTTGCCAATAAAAACCTGGGTATTAGGTAGTAATTGACATAATAAGTAGAAAGAATAGTTACAGGCATAAAAAAACCGACAAAGCCCCACACGTAGGTAATGTCTGAGCTGTTATATCCGAAATAATAGACGTAAAATAAAAAAGTGAGTACCCAAAAGATGATATGGGCAGCAATGGTCATCACTCTATTTTTCACTTCAGCTATTGTCATATAATCATGCAAGATGCCTTAAAAATCATAATTTTCCTTAAAACATAGACAGATTACCTGTTTACTTCGGGTTTTAACATTCATTTGCACCGTGGCGCCCTATCTATTTAGAATCATGTATATTCGGTATGAAAAATTGTCATTGACCGCAAAAGAATATTTCGCCTTATTTTGAGAACTATCATTGAAGCATGTTTAATGAAATAATATAATTATGAGTTTTAGCGAATTTATCATTCAGGGAGGTACAATGTTCATGGGGCCTTTAACCATATTCGGTTTAGTGCTTTTGGCAATAATAGCCAGAGGGGGTTTACTCATTTCGAAAAAAGCTCCTGAGAAGAGCTTTGTGCAAAATAATGCCATTATCAACCAGCTCAGCATTTTCATTCTGGTATTTGGAATATTTGGGCAGCTCCTAGGTTTATTTGGAGCTTTTGAGGCCATTCAGGTCATGGAATCTGGCACAGTATCGGCCGCCTTACTAGCAGGAGGCCTAAAGGTTTCTATGTTACCTACCTTATATGGTACTGTAATTTTCTTATTAGGAAAAGTAGGCCTTATTATATTAACGGCCATTTACAAAAAATAACAACTCAGAATTAGATCCAATAACAACAGAGTAAGGTTGTATCTAAGAATTCTACTACTACCCACTTAGATACAATCTTATTTAATCGTACTTAATATTCTTAATAGGATCGATACTGGCTATCACTGTGGTAGGCACAATGATGATTAAACTCACCACCACAAAAGTTAGCACATTTAGCGCTATGATAATTTCCCAACTCCAGCCTATCGGCACGTAACTCATGTAGTAATCATGCGGATTTAATGGAATCACCTTCAGGTAGTATTGGATAACACCAATACCTATCCCCAGCAAGTTTCCTAAGGCTAAACCTTTCACTATCAAGTGCATACCATTAAAAGTGAATATCTTTCTCACAAGCTGATTATTAGCCCCAAAAGCCTTTAGAAGACCTATCATTTGTGTTCTTTCCATGATAAGAATAAGGATAATGGAAATCATATTCACACAAACTACAAAAAGGATAATAGCCAGAAATATGTTTACCTGCCGGCTGATAAGATGAAGCCAGTCAAAAACTTGAATGTACTTGTCATTCACCTTTTCAACGAACAAATCATAATCCACAATATCATCTAGTAGTTTCTCATCCTCATCCAGCTTGCTCTCATCGGTAACGAACACTTCCATACCTCCTGCAACGCTATCGGCCCAGTTATTCAGCTTTTGGATAAGGTCGATATCACCTATGATGAATTTATCATCGTAGTATTCTGAAAGGTTAGTCTCATAAATACCCACTACCTTCAGCTTTCTCACTCTAGGTGGATTTTGGAAAAAGTGAATAACCACATCATCACCCACATTCAAACGTAATTTATCAGATATTATCTTACTGATAACCACTTCTTTAGAATAACCGGTCGAATCAAAATTGACAAAACGGCCTTCCTTCAGGTTAGGAGCAAAACGATCGAGGTCAAAACTAGTGCCTACACCTTTAAATATGATGCCGAGTACTTCCTCTTCAGTTTTTATCAGGCCTGCTTTATGGCTGTATTCTTGCACATGGTCTATAAAACCATATTTCTTATAGTTATTATAGAGCTCATTATTTATAGAAATTGGAGACTCCTCGTAAGAATTTCCGAGGGTGTATTTCGTTACCTTAAAGTGCGAACTAAAACTATATATTTTCTCAGTAACGGTATCTTGAAAGCCTTTAAGGATCAAAAAGGAAACGATCATTACTGCCAAACCAATACCAATACTGCCAACGGCTATTTTGTGTATGGTAGATGAAAAACTGTCGTTTCCACCTGCAGTGATTCTTTTAGATATAAAATAAGAGAGGTTCAAGAATATGTTTAATTTTAGACCCGCAGTTTACCGCAAATTAAATAATTAACTATGAACAGGCTCATTTTATTGGTATCATTTTTTATAGCTTTCAGTTCATGTGGTGTTTCTCAATCTCAGGACACACCGCACATCACTCCTGGAGCCTATAACCTACCTGCTTACCTGCCATTGTTAAAAGACAAAAATATAGGCCTGGTTGTTAACCAAACCTCTGAAATTAGTGGTACTCACCTGGTAGATTCACTACTGGATTATGGAATTAAGATAAAAGCCGTATTTGCTCCTGAGCATGGCTTTAGAGGTCAGGCTGCCGATGGCGAGCTGGTAAAAGATGGCGTTGACACCAAAACCAAGCTGCCCATTATTTCGCTTTATGGTAAGCATAAAAAGCCAACTAAAGAAGATTTACAGGGGATAGACCTCATCATATTTGACATACAGGATGTAGGCACACGTTTTTACACCTACATCAGCACCATGCACCTGGTAATGGAAGCATGTGCCGAAAATAATGTAAATTTTATGGTGCTAGACCGCCCCAACCCCAATGGCATGTACATAGATGGCCCCATCAGAACGGCTGAGCTTCAAGGCTTTGTAGCTATGGATCCCATTCCTATTTTGCATGGACTTACCGTAGGCGAACTGGCGCTCATGATCAATGGAGAAGGCTGGCTCAATAATAAGGTGAAGTGCGACCTGCAAGTGATTCCAGTAAAGGATTACAAGCATGAGGACAAGTATGCCTTACCAGTAAAGCCGTCGCCCAACTTACCAAATGACTTGGCCATTGAGCTTTATCCTACCCTTTGTTTGTTCGAGGGTACGGTTATTAGTGTGGGCAGAGGCACTTACGAACCGTTTCTACAAATTGGTCACCCGCAGTTTACAGACATGAAAGATAGCTTTAAACCCGTGAGTATTAAAGGTATGTCAGTATATCCACCACTGGAAGGGGAAACATGTTACGGCATTAACTTTTCACATAAAAAAAACATAGAAGGCGGCCTTCATCTGAATTATTTAATTGATTTTTACCAAAAATATAAGGGTGAAGACTTTTTTAAACCCTATTTTAACACCCTTGCCGGAAATAAAATATTGCAAGAACAGATTAAAAACGGTCTCTCTGAAGCAGAGATTAAGAAATCATGGCAGAAAGAGCTTAAAGATTTCAAACAAATAAGAACTAAATATTTACTATATCCAGACTTTAATTAACCCTATTTTTTCAATGGCTTACATTACTTGGGCTCCTGACAAAGAAATTATTGACCTGGGCTTCTATGCCTTAAGATGGTATTCTTTATTATTCGCATTAGGCTTTGTACTGAGCTTCTACTTACTAAGAAAGCAATTTAAAAAAGCAGAACTAGATGAATCTTATCTTGAAAAGCTGACCATGTATTTGGTGCTGGCTACTGTTATTGGTGCCAGACTAGCTCACTGTTTATTTTATGACTTTGATTATTACTCACAGCATATACTAGAAATATTCTTACCAGTGAAGTTCGATCCCTTCAGATTCGTTGGCTTCCAGGGATTAGCCAGTCATGGTGGAATTTTAGGTGTATTCATAGCTACTGTATTATTCTGCAGAAAATACAAGGTGAAACCACTTTGGCTACTAGACAGATTAAGTGTAGTAGGTGCACTGGCTGGTTGCTGTATCAGACTGGGTAATTTAATGAACTCAGAAATAGTGGGAAGTCCGTCTGATGTGCCTTGGGCTTTTATTTTCAAGGAAGTAGACAATGTACCCAGACACCCTGGGCAGCTTTATGAAGCATTAGCCTACCTCAGTATATTCGCTATTTTAAGCATAGTACTTAAGAAAAGTAATAGACATAACGGATTCATATTTGGTCTATTCTTTACACTGCTTTTCATAGCACGTTTCCTGATAGAATTTGTAAAAGCCGATCAATCTGCTTTTGAAGCGGGCTGGCTATTTAACATGGGGCAACTATTAAGTATTCCTTTTATTATATTTGGTATAGTAATGATGTACCTTAAAAGAGGAAAACGAGACCCCGAAGAAAATGCCGCCAAAACCGAATAAAAATTTTCAAGCAATGTCTTTACGTAAAGGCATTGCTTTTTTACTTCTCCTTGCTCCATTCTTAACTTCCGCTCAGAGCAAAACCGGAGCATCCATATCCTGGTCTACTGTAGAAGCCGAATCTATGCTTACCAATGGCCAAATCTTAGGCCCTACTTATGGACCATATCAGGTAGAGACCGAATCTTCAGGCCAGCGATGCGTGAAAATCAAAGGCAAACAATACCTGGAATTTAAAGCTCCCTTCAAGGCTAATAGCCTGATAACCAGATACAGCTTACCCGATGCCACAGTGGGCGGAGGAACTACAGCCGTGCTTATTATCTCTAAAAATGGAGACCTGGTAAAAGAGATTAGTATAACCTCTAAGTATGCTCATTTGTATGGCAAGTACCCTTTCACCAATGATCCCAAAGGTGAAGCGCATCGAAACTTTTATGATGAAGTGAGAGTAAAAGACCTGGAGATTGAGAAAGGAGATGTCATTAGATTCCAGCTGAAAAAAGATAAGAACAGCACTGCCGATCATTGTATTATCGACCTGGTTGACATTGAAAATATAACCCCAGAACTAAGCAAACCCGAACAGGCCATTGCCCTTACTGATACCGCTATAATCGGCAAGACCATTCCAAAAGATTATTCAGCAGCACTTAAGAAATGTATTTCTATAGCGACGGAGACCGGGCAACCTATTTGGATACCTACCGGCACCTACCAGCTGTCAGAAGACATCATTATTCCCGATAATATTATCATTAAAGGAGCTGGAATCTGGCATAGCATCTTTGTGGGAAGTGAATCTTTCTATACTGATGCCACCAAAAGAGTTCGTCTGAAAGGAAACGGAAGCAACATACACCTGTCTGACTTTTCTATTATCGGCAAACTCAACTACCGTAATGACAATGAACCCAATGATGGCATAGTAGGCTCATTCGGCTCAGGATCAAGCATTTCTAATATATGGATAGAGCACACCAAAGTCGGCATTTGGGTTGAGAACTCGAGCGACTTAATAGTCGAGGGCTGTAGGTTTAGAAATACTATAGCCGATGGAATTAATTTCTGTGTGGGCATAACCTACTCCACCATAAAAAACTGTTCGGCACGAGGCACTGGTGATGATTGCTTTGCCATTTGGCCAGCCGCCTTTATGGAGCAAAACTATGCCCCAGGGCATAATCTGATCACCAACTGCACTGGCGAGCTTCCTTTTCTGGCCAATGGAGTTGCCGTTTATGGCGCACAAAGTAACAGCGTACAAAACTGCTTTTTCAAAGACATATCACCCGGATCAGCCATTTTGATCAGCACCACCTTCCCCACCTCAGATAGTAGCAGGAATATTGATAATAACTTCACCGGCATCACCAAAGTCACCAACTGCAGTATAACCACCAGCGGCGGCTTTGACCACACCTGGGACTGGCGTGGGGCTATTGAAATATGCCTGGATAAAAAGGATATTGATGGGCTGTGGATGGAGAATATTCAAATAACGAATAGCCTGAGCAATGCCATCAATATAAGAGCTAATACTGACGACAGGATTAATTCGGCACTTACAAAAGCCACTCTTAAGAATATTACCATTGCCAATGTAGGACTTGGCGAGCAAGCCTCTCATGAGCTATGGATATCACCAGCTGCGAGAGGTGAATTAACCATAGATACAGAGAAAAAGATGCAGGTTAAGAATGAGGGTGATAGGTTTGAGGTAAAATGATCCAAATAGGTTTTTCAATGATTATGTCCTATTCCTGAATACCCGATCGTCATAGAAGAAAATAAACATTATCACTATGAAAACATCTATGATCAGCACGGGACAATCAATTTCAGGAACCTCCTTTAATGAGCAATTATTGAACGAAAATCAAAATACCATGGCCTTACCTAACATCTTCAGCAAAGAAGTTTCAGAAAATGTGATCCATAGGATCAACCAGCTGACTCCGAGCTCACAGCCCAAGTGGGGTAAAATGAGTGTTTCAGAAATGCTTGCCCACTGCAATGCAGTTTACGAGATGGTGTATGAAGACAAGCATCCTAAGCCTAATTTCTTTATGGGGTTTATTTTGAAATCATTTGTGAAGAAGATTGTAACTAACGAAACCCCTTATAAAAAGAACTCTCAGACCGCCCCAGCTCTCAAAATCACTGATACCAGAGAGTTTGAAACTGAAAAGACCCGAATCATAAATTACATAACCAGAACGCAGGAACTCGGCGCTCATAATTTTGACAACAAGGAATCTCATTCATTTGGTCCATTAATTGTAAATGAATGGAACAACATGTTTTACAAGCATCTGGATCATCACCTCACTCAATTTGGTGTTTGAATCACTGACCGATAATAAGTTACCTTACCCTCCGTTTCATTAGCCATTAACAGCGTTATTGTTAATGGCCAATTTTATGATAATGATCGACAAACAAATTATATACACTACCCTATTCTTACTATTATCATCTTCTAAAATCTTTGCTCAGACTGAAAAAGTGGACGTTAGTAATTATCAATTAAGTCTGGAACCCAACATCACCAATCAATCGATTCAGGGGAATGTGATTATTGAATTTTCATCTCAGGATCCAAAGCAGGTTAGTTTTGACTGCGGTCAACTAACCATTGATAGTGTTAAAGGTGAAACGGTGAACAGCTTCATTCAGAATGAAGCGGAACTCAGTATAGCGTTTAATAAAAGTTCTTCAAGGAATAGTTTACAAATATTCTATCATGGAACACCAACAAGAGGAGCACAGTTTTCATCTGAATTAGAGCAGGCCTACACTGTTTTCAGCACTGAAGAATGGATGCCTTGCAATAGTAATCCTGATGACAAGGCCACCATTGAGATGGAGTTAATTATTCCTAATCACTTAGATATAGTGGCCAGCGGCATGCTTATGAATAGTACAGATGCTGAGAACAATAAAACCAAATACTTCTGGAAACAGACCAGCCCTACTCCAGCATATACTTATGGTTTTGCCATTGGCTCTTTTAACAAGGCCGCTGACAGTATTAACGGAAACATATTCAACTATTATTCAGCTGATTACAATTCAGATACACTAGCCAGCATCTTCAAACACACGCCAGCTATGCTGAAGTTTTTCGAGGAAATTTCAGGAGTTCCCTACTTTCAAACTGACTATTCGCAGGTGCTTATGGGCAGCCATTATCAGGAGATGTCAGGCTTTTCCGTACTGAAGAAAAACTATGGCAACTTAATATTAAAAGACAGCACTGAGATCAATTTGATATCCCATGAACTGGCGCATCAATGGTGGGGAAATGCCATTACCTGTGAAAGCTGGAGCCACTTCTGGCTCAATGAGGCCTTTGCCACTTTTATGTCAGCCGCTTATAATGAGCGCCAGTTTGGAAGAGATAAGTATCTGGAAAATATTAATGCCTATTATGATGTTTACCAAAAAGTAAAAAGCAAAGGAGCAGATAAGCCACTGGTTTTCAAAGACTGGATCCACCCCACGGGCGATGATCGCAACCTGGTTTACTTTAAGGGCGCCTATGTATTGCATTTACTAAGAGAGGAATTGGGAGATGATGCCTTTTGGGCCGCCATTAAAAGTTACAGTCAGCAATACTATGGAAAATCTGTGAACACAGAGCTCTTTCAACAATCAATAGAAAAATCATCGCAGAGAGATTTGAGTGAGTTTTTCAAGCAGTGGATTTATTAAATATTATACTGTTTCTATTTTAAATATTAAATTCCTTGTTACAATTCCAAACAAAAAAGGCCTCTTCCGAGGCCTTTCCAAATTATTTACTTAATGCTTATCCTGCATACAAAGCATCTCTTTGCTCTGTGATGTAATCATCTTCGATATAATCATCAAAGGTCATGAGCTTATCTAAGAAGCCGTTAGGCGTAATTTCTATTACTCGATTAGCTATAGTTTGAGTAAACTCGTGGTCATGAGATGTGAAGATCACTGTTCCAGGGAAGTCAGCCAGACCGTTGTTTAAGGCCTGAATAGATTCCAGGTCAAGGTGGTTCGTAGGCTCATCCAGGATTAGGAAGTTAGCGCCAGTAAGCATAGCTTTTGAAAGCATACATCTTACTTTCTCTCCTCCGGAAAGCACGGTACTCTTCTTCAACACTTCCTGTCCAGAGAACAACATCTTACCCAGGAATCCACGGATATAAACTTCGTCTTTTTCCTTCTCAGAGTATTGTCTCAACCAGTCTACCAGGTTAAGGTCATTTTTAAAGAACTCTTCGTTTTCGTTTGGTAAATAAGCAGTAGTTATAGTCTGTCCAAATTTAAATTCACCTGCATCTGCCTGACTTTCACCTGCTAATATCTTGAACAAAGCAGTTGTCGCCATACTGTCTTTACTGATGATGGCTATTTTATCACCTTTGTTCACGAAGAAATCAACATCCTTAAACAAGGTTTTACCTTCTACAGACTTGGTTAAACCTTCCACCTGTAAAATCTGATCTCCTGCTTCTCTATTTTGTGTAAAAATAATGGCAGGGTATCTTCTTGAAGAAGGCTTAATATCTTCCACATTGATCTTATCCAACAACTTTCTTCTACTAGTAGCCTGCTTAGATTTTGATGCGTTAGCACTAAACCTGGCTATGAACTCTTGTAGTTCCTTTTTCTTCTCTTCAGCCTTTTTGTTAGCTGCAGATCGCTGACTTAGAGCCAGTTGGCTAGACTGATACCAGAAAGAGTAGTTACCGGTGAAGGTGCTGATCTTACTAAAGTCAATATCCACAATGTGCGTACACACAGTATCTAAAAAGTGACGGTCGTGAGACACTACAATCACTGTATTTTTAAAATCTAATAGGAAGTCTTCCAACCAGGAGATCGTATGGATATCCAGGTCGTTGGTAGGCTCATCCAGGATAAGTACATCAGGGTTACCGAATAAAGCTTGCGCCAATAGTACTCTTACTTTCTGTGTACCACTAAGATCCTTCATAAGAGAATAATGAATATCTTCAGTTATTCCCAAGCCGCTCAATAAGGCCGCTGCATCAGACTCAGCATTCCAGCCATCCATTTCAGCAAACTCTGCTTCCAGCTCTGAAGCTCTTATTCCATCCTTCTCATCAAAATCTGGCTTAGCATAAATAGCATCCTTCTCCTCTATGATCTTCCACAACTGGCTGTGGCCCTTCATCACTGTATTTAAAACAGAGAACTCATCAAATTCAAAGTGGTTCTGTCTTAATACTGCCATCCTTTTTCCCGGCTCCATTGAAACTGAACCTGAATTAGGATCTACATCACCCGCTAAAATTTTTAAGAAAGTAGACTTACCTGCACCGTTGGCACCAATTACACCATAGCAATTACCCTCGGTAAACTTCATGTTTACCTCATCGAATAATACGCGTTTTCCAAACTGCAGGGAGACATTCTGTACTGAAAGCATTCTGATTGTTTTGTTATGACCTCAAATAAAGTGCAAAGAAAATGATTTAATTGGTAGCATGTGCTAATAATAGCAAAGGATTCATGGATTTTTATTGGAAAGACCACGATAAGAGGAAATCTTTGCAGGAAATTAATGGGTTTATAGCTGTAACATGTTTGTGGAGACACGCATATGAGGCTGGGCTGAAAAACGAACTTACCATAGATATCAGTCTGAGGCACTCGAAGACTAGACATCATACCAAAAGCCCATAAATAGATAAATATAACTAACACAGGATGAAAGACTTACGAATTATATATATGGGCACACCAGAATTTGCTGTGCCATCATTAGAAATTCTGATTGAGAATAAATTTAACGTAGTGGCTGTGATCACGGCTCCAGACAAGCCAAAAGGTCGTGGGCAGAAAGTGGCTACTTCACCTGTGAAAGACTGTGCAGTAGCGCATAACATTCCTGTGTTGCAACCTACTAACTTGAAAGATCCTGCTTTTATTGAAGAGCTAAAAAGCTACGATGCCAACCTGCAGATAGTAGTGGCTTTTAGAATGCTTCCTGA
Source organism: Fulvivirga ligni (assembly GCF_021389935.1). Taxonomy (NCBI): domain Bacteria; kingdom Pseudomonadati; phylum Bacteroidota; class Cytophagia; order Cytophagales; family Fulvivirgaceae; genus Fulvivirga; species Fulvivirga ligni. The sequence goes on along the minus strand of NZ_CP089979.1, from coordinate 2,327,382 downwards.
AATGGTGTGGGATATGCCTGAAATCGGCACTTTTAATCTACACGCCTCATTATTACCTCAGTACCGTGGTGCCGCGCCCATTAACTGGGCCATTATGAACGGAGAAAAGGAAACGGGCGTGAGCACATTCTTCCTTCAGCATGAGATTGATACCGGAAAGATCATTTTCCAGGAAAAAGAAGTCATTAAAGAAGATGACACTGTGGGGGATCTATATGGCAGATTAATGACCTTAGGCTCTAAGTTGGTGCTAAAAACCGTACAGGCAATTCAGGAAGAAGACTATCCTCAGATCGATCAGGATGAGAATCAGGAATTGAAATCAGCCCCGAAAATCTTTAGAGAAACCTGCGAGATCAACTGGAGCAAGTCAACCGAAGAGGTATACAATCATATCAGAGGCCTTTCCCCCTACCCTGCTGCCTGGACAGAAATTCTGGATAAAAACTTAAAGCTTTACATTATTGAGAAACTTGAGTTAAACGAAAAACTCAAAAGCTTAGCTCCCGGACAGTACGATACTGACAATAAAAACTACCTACACTTCCGCACCGCAGATGGCGCCATTGATGTGAAAGAGCTTCAGTTACAGGGAAAAAGAAGAATGACGATTGATGAATTTTTGAGGGGGAATCAATTGTGATTGGTGATTAAGTTATTAGTTATTGGTTATTGGGTTATTGGTTATTGGGTTATTGGTTATTGGGTTATTTATTGGTTATTGGTTATTGGTTATTGGGTTATTGGTTATTTTGGCTGTGGGGTAAACATATTATCTTTACATTTCATTATTTATGTAACTGAATCAATTTCTCAATACTCAAGTCTATATACTCAACACTTACTACTAACCACTATTTACTAAGAGATGAAAATATCGATGATAGCGGCTATTGCCGAAAATTATGTAATAGGTAAGGACAATGATCTGGTTTGGAACCTACCGGATGATATGAAGTTTTTCATGACAAAAACATCAGGACATCATGTAATCATGGGCCGAAAAAACTACGATTCTATTCCTGAAAAATATCGTCCTCTGCCTAACAGAACTAACATAGTGATGACCAGAAAAGATGACTGGTCGGCAGATGGTGTTGAGGTAGTTCATTCTCTGGAAGATGCGCTGGAAATAGCCAGGAAAAATGGTGAGCCAGAGGTATTTATCATCGGCGGTGGACAAATCTATGAATTAGGCCTTAAATACGCAGACACCATGTATCTCACCGAAATACACGCCACTTTCGATGGCGATGCTTTCTTCCCCGAGTTCGACAAATCAGAATGGAAAGAGGCAGAAAGAATACCGCACAGCAAAGATGAAAGGCATGAGTTTGCTTTTGATTTTGTGACTTATGTGAGTGTTATTGGTTAATGAGTTATTGGTTATTGAGTTATTAGGCTATTGAGTTATTGGTTATTTGTTGTTGAGTTTTTAACTTATCTCAAATCTCAATACTAAAATCTCAGTACTAATTACTATTTACTATTGACCAATGACTAACAAAACTATCTGGCTTACGGGGGCTTCTTCGGGTATTGGCGAGGCGCTTGCTTATCATTTATCTGCGCAAGGGGCTCAATTGATTTTATCATCACGGAGAGTTGACGAACTGGAGAGGGTGAAAAGTCAGTGCGAAGGTTCACCTGAAAACATTAAAATCCTGCCTCTGGATCTCGCTCAAGCGAATAGCCTGCAGACAGCCACACAGCAGGCCATTCAGCTTTTCGGGCATATAGATATACTCATCAATAATGGCGGTATCAGTCAACGTTCACTAACTAAAGACACTGATCTATCGGTTTATCGAAAGCTGATGGAGGTGAATTATTTTGGTACAATTGCCATCACCAAATATCTGCTCCCTCATTTTGCAGAGCGTAAAAACGGTCATTTCGTTGTCATTACTAGCCTGGTCGGGAAATTCGGCACTCCCTACCGATCTGGGTATTCTGCGGCCAAGCACGCTCTTCATGGCTTTTTCGATTCTTTAAGGGCAGAGGTCTTTAATGACAATATCAAAGTCAGCATAATTTGCCCAGGTTTCATTCATACCAATGTCTCCATAAATGCCTTGACGGAAAAAGGTGACAAACTCAACCAGATGGATGAAGCTCAAGCCAATGGCATGTCCCCTGAAGAATGTGCCAGACAAATAACAAAGGCCATTGAAAAGGAAAAACTCGAGGTTTATATTGGTGGAAAGGAGAGGTTTGGGGTTTATTTGAAGAGGTTTCTGCCGGGGTATTTTGCTAGGATGGTTAGGGGGGTTAGAGTTAGGTAGGGGGTGGTTGTTCAGTTATTGGTTATTGGTTACTGGGTTATTGAGTTATTGGTTATTGGGTTAATAAGTTATTGGTTACTGGGTTATTAAGTTATTAGTTATTGGGTTATCGGTTATTATTAGAATATTTTACTCTTTGCCAATACTCCCTAATAAAATCTAGATACTAATTACTCAACACTAAAAGTCTATATACTAAATACTCAATACTAAAATCTATATACTATTCACCCCACTGCCCTAGGAGCCTCCTTATAAGAACGATCTGGCCTACATGGTAGCTGTTATGGTCAGCGATGAGTAGGGCTTCTCGCAGTAGATTTTGGCCGGTGCCGTGCTTGAAGGGCGTATATAAATCTGCGTTTGGATCGGATATTACTGCTATGAATTTCTTTTTATCTTCTTGAATCTGTTTGATGGATGAGTGCCAGGCTGCGTCATCTATTAGAGCCTGATTTTCAGGCCAGTAATCATCAGGCCAGACCATTTCTTTATAATTAGGATTGATTGAAAAATCCAGTATATCGTACTGGGCTATGCGAATATGCTCCACCAACTCCCATACACTATAAGGCAGTCCATCTGGTCTTTTACCTCTGTATTCTTCTGGCAAATCAGCTACGGCTTGCTCGAAAGTAGCGTGGGCGTTTCCTTCTGTTAGGAGTTTTATGAGTTGGGTTATTATTGGCTTATCGGATTCCATAGTTATATCAGCTTTTGACAATCACTTAATTAACAATAACTTTAGCTCTCAGTTTACAAATAATCCAAATGAGAAAACCTAAATGGTTGTTAAATCTAGGCGCAATCTGTAATGCTCTTCTTATTTCTAACAATAGAAAAGTCACTCATTATATGGATAAGAATTGGATCACAGGCATAATTATCACAACTCTTCTTCCAATCATTTTAATTATTATTGCCTCATTTTTTATTAAATCGTGGAATCATTGACAGAACTAAGACAATTTTTAAAATCTTTTATCACCCTCAAGATTAATCAGGAAATTAAATTCTTTATGACCAAGCATTCTCTTATCGAAAGAATTAAGACAATCGCATATGATAATTATTATGAAGGCTCTACAACAGACAATGAAATAATATTAAAACGGGTCAATAATTCATTTTTCATTAAACGTAGAGACAATATCAAATTCAAGATTAGGATAGAAGAAAACCAGGAATCTACTGTAGCAAAAATTGAATATACATTTCCTATGGCATTAGCTTTTATGCTCTTGATACTTAGAGTGTTTTTAATAACGGTCATTATAATTTCTGTGTATTTTATGCTTGTCAACGGCAATTCTTCGGCATCTTCGTATATATGGTTATTCATGCTTCTCATCCCTTATGCTCTCTTTTTTCAAAAACTACACGAATCAAAACGTAAGTTCTCCACACTACTAAGCGAGAATTTTCAAAAGTGGGAAATTCAATATTAACAAATACATAAATAATATAATTAAATGCATTACGTTGAGGTCTAAACTACCTACTTATAATAAAATTGAAACCTCTTGCCCTAACCTTACTATTACTTATTCAGTTTTCAGCCTTCAGCCAATCTCACCTTACCGTAAGAAAGCAGTCGAATAAGGTGAAAGAAGAGTTTTTTATAGATGATGTCATTGCATTTAAACTGAAAGGCGATAAAGATATTTATACTGGCAAATTAAACGCTGTAAAGGCAGAGTCAAATGAGATAGTTGTTGAGCAAGCAAAGGTTGATGTGAGTGAGATCGAAGTGATTTACTCCCAAGAATCCTTCAATAAGAATTTTCACTATAAGTTATTAACTGCAGGGGTGCTTCTCCCCTTCTTAGATCGGTTCAACGAAACGGTAATCAATGATCAGAAAGGCACCTGGAATCCTGGTGTATTAATAGCTTCCGGAGTACTTATTTCAACTGCCTTCGCCATAAAATATCTTAAAAAAAGGAAGTACAAGATAGGAAAGCGATTCAAGCTTAGTGCAGATTACTTTTAAATCCAGCCTCTCTCAGCAGCATGATCAATGGCCTCCTGTGAATCCTGCATAAGCAAGAAGGGGATATCTAAATCTTTCACCCGCTCATCTATCTCATTTCTTCGTAAGTCAGAATGTACATGACGGATGTAAATGGCCATTACTCTACCCGGATAGCATTGATGAATGTCCAAATAAATCTCAGGATCTTTTTCACCACTATCACCTATTAAAATAAAATTGAGGTGTGGGAAAATATTCAAAATCAGCTCAATACTTTGCTTTTTATATTCTTGCGAATCCTGCTTGAGCCACTGGTCTGGCCCAAAACCCAAATCCCTCATAATAAACGGAGCTTTGGGTATTCCATGGTGCTCACAAAATTCAGTAAGCATATCAAACAGATTATACGAGCTGCCAGTAACAAACAGCAGCGGATTGAGGTAATTCTTAGAAAGTCGTACGTACAATTCCTGCACTCCCTCAAAAGGCACCCTCTTTTTAGCATCCTTAAATAGCACATTTGATATCATCTTCAAAGGCTTCAGTATATCGCTTTGAATAATGGTATCATCTATGTCTGATATGATTCCAAAAGTCTTTTGTTCATCAGAAATGATCACTTCTGCGCTTGCCGTTTTTATGAAATCAAGATCAAAGGGCATATCAGTAATTTCTAAATCTACTGTATGCCATCCATTGATGAGCTTGGCAGGGTCTAGCTTCTCAAACCTTAAAGTGAAATACCCTTCATCATCACTTACGGCCGTGGCCTCCTCGCCATAAAGCACACCTTTCACCTCTACACCAGGCACTTCATCACTTTCGTATCGCTTCCAAACCTTTTTCAAGTTAGTCCAGGTAGTATCTGGCCTATCTGACGGCTCATGAATAATGGCCTCTTTTTCAAGAATTCTTCCGTGCAGGTGCACCAGCTCAGGCGTGCCAAAACCCCGATAGGGATAAATAAAAACCGGGCTAGCCAGGTTCAGCTTTTCTTTGATTTTGAACTTTAAAATATCAATACCTGACTCTGATTTTATAAAGGCTTTCTTAAGTCTACTCACGATCCATTCATTTTTGGGACACTAAAGAAAAAAATATTTGAGCGGATAAACAACTTCACTTTCACCTTATATCTATGAACAATTTATTCCTGCCCTTCTTATTGAATAAAGAAGATGATGAAAAAGACAATTATAGTGCTTTCTATCCTAGGCTTAATGGCATGTGAAGGCAATTCCAATAAAGAAAAAGACCAGGTTATTACAGCTAAAAAACAAGAGACAGAAGTTGATACAATAGATAATTCTCATTTAATTATTCCCGGCAAATCTTTGGCACACTATCAACTTAATGGCAGCATTGAGCAAATACAGAACAAACTTGGCCAACCAGATGACAGCAATGCCGGCATGGGCAAATCAGTTAGAACATGGAATATTGACTCTACAGACATTTTAAGCGCTTATACTACTCGGCAAATGGGAGTGGAAGACATAGATAGAATCAAGATTATGAGAACTACTTCTCCCAAATATTTGACTCAAAAACATTTAGGTACAGGATCCACCAAACAAGAAATTGAAACAGAGTTTAAGCTCAAGCCGATTGGCACCTTTCAGGAAAAGAGTGCTGACTACAACCTCTATGGTGCTAGCAGTGGAATAGCCTTTGAATTTGATCAGGAAGAAAACTGTGCAGGTGTATGTATTTACTACGATGACGTAAATATTCCAGCAGGATTGGTTCCTATATATGAAAGTTTGAAAGCTGAATAATAAAAGAGTATTATTGTTAAATGAAAATAACTATTCCAACAAAAACTATAACCCTATTTCTTCTTTTTATCATTTGTAGCAAACTACATGCTCAGGAGAAGGAAAAAATACAGATCATGTTCGTTGGTTTCGATCACCTGAATCAAATGTATAATGGATCCCCCACATCCAATATCTTTAGTGACAAAAAGCAAGCGGAGCTTATCAAGCTGACCAATGCCCTGGCCGAATATAAGCCTGACTTTATTGGTGTAGAAGATGACCCTAAACTTCAGAGTTTTGAGGACAGCCTTTATAGTGCATATTTAAAGGGAAATGTAAAATTTAAAGATTATAAAAGCGGCGCCCGCGAAAGCTATCAAGTTGGCTATCGCCTTGGAAAGATGTTAGGTTTGGAACACATCTACGCGGTTGATAATGAAAATTCCACCTCACAATCGCTCCTTAAAAGCGGTGATAACTTTGAGTTATTTATGAATGGTTTGAAGAAACTGCAGGCCACCGCCAGGCCATTAAAGCAAAGCGTACAGAACGACAGCATGTCTATTTACGACTATATCAGATACATGAATGAACCTGAGCTGATTGACATGACGCATCACCTCGTTTTCAACTTACCAGCATATGTTGTGAACGGTGAGTTTAGTGATGGTCTTAACACCATAGATATAGGCGAAATAGATAACAAGTACATCGGAGCTGAATATATCACACTATTTTACAATAGGAACCTGAAGATCTATTCTAACATTCTAAATACACAGCTCAAGACAGGTAAGAAACGGTTACTCATCATGTTCGGGCAGGCCCACATTGGCGTACTTCAGGATTTATTTGAGGAAAATCCGAATTATGAAATTGTATCTCCGCTGAAGTATTTAAAATAAATTATAGGCGGAGTAACCTGATGTATTTTGGATCGTTTAACTTCATAATCTAAACTAATGATCCTTGAATACACCTGTTGTAAGATTAGCTGAATCTGAGAATGACCTAGAAGGCATACTTCAGCTTCAGCAAGATAATCATGTGCAGAATATCTCTGCTGATATTAAAAACAAAGAGGGCTTTGTTACAGTAAAACATAGCCTGGAGGATTTAAAACAAATGAACTCCAAGGCGAAACAGATTATTGCTGTATATGATGGCAAAGTGGTGGCCTACGCTTTGGTAATGGTTCCCGAATTTAGCAAGCTCATCCCAGTGCTTACTCCTATGTTTGACACGTTTGACACCATTGATTTAGACGGCATTAAACTCTCTCAGTACAAATACTATGTGATGGGACAAATCTGTGTGGCTCAAGATTTTAGAGGCATGGGATTAGTCTCAGCCATGTACACCAAACACAAAGAAGTGTATTCTGGGGCCTATGATATTATTTTAACCGAAGTTTCTTCTAGCAACCCTCGTTCCATGCGAGCTCATGAGAAAATCGGTTTCAAAACTATTCATACATTCCGGGATGTTACAGACGAATGGTACATCATTGGATGGCAATGGAACTAAAATAAGCCTCGTAATGTAAAAAAATGGGCTATTTTTGCAGCAAAATTATTCCCTTAGATACTTTAATTATTGACTAATCGTTAAACCCCATAAATTCAAAATGATAACTAATTCTAAAAAGATATTATTAGGCCTGGCAGCATGTACCCTAATGCTTTCATCATGTATTGATGATGATTCGATAAGCAGCTCAGACCAATATAACAAAGAGCAAACGCAGATTGATGAGTACATTGCGGCTAATAGCTTGAACGCAAAAATTGACACCTCAAATGCTCAATTGAGATACGTAGTAAACGTTGAAGGCACTGGAGAATATCCTGAAAATGATGATGTGGCACTCGTAAATATTAAAGGAACCACTTTAGATGGGAGCTCATTTATAGTTGACGACAGCACTTACATTCACATAGATGCCTGGACTGCCGGTTATTATGTATTACAACCACAGTTTAAGGTAGGTAGTGATGTTACTATGTTTATTCCATCGCTTTATGGATATGGCGCTAATGGTGGATTTGATGGTAAACTACCAGGAAATACTCCTATGAGACTGGATGTAAAACTTATGGAGGCAATTTCTCCATTTGATTATGATCAACGTAGAATAGACAAATACATCGAGGATAAAGGTCTTACTGCTGAAATTGATTCCACCCAAGGCTTAAGATACATCATTACTAAAGAAGGAACAGGAGATTATCCTACAGGATCGAGTACTGTGACTGTAAAGTATAAAGGTACGTTACTTGACGGTACTGAATTTGACAGTAGTCCAAGTGCTACTTTCGCATTGAGCAACCTAATCAGAGGTTGGAAAGTTTTAATGCCATATGTAAGTGAAGGTGGTTCTATAACTATGTTCTTACCATATAACTTTGCCTATGGTCGTGATGGTAACAATAGCATTGGCCCATACACCCCATTAGTATTTGAAATAGATTTGATTGCTATTCAATAATCTGTTTCTATTAAAATAAAAAGAGGGTTAATGATCATGGATCATTAACCCTCTTTTTATTTTACAAAGTAAGGTCAGCCCTTGCAAGCTGACCTCATCTAACAATGCAAAACTAATTAACCCTTACTCTTTGATAAATCTTTGTCTAAAAACCTTTCCATCCTCGGTAGTCATTTCTAATATGTAAACTCCTTTCTCCAATGTGGTGGTCTCCAGCTTAACGTGATCCTCATCTGTTGATTCATAATCAATCATGATCTCTTTACCAGTCTCAAGCTTAATTACCTTCATTGAGGCAGCATCATAACCTTTAGGCACTTCTAATGTAAGTACATCATTTGTAGGATTAGGAAATAACTTAGAAGTTCCATCATCCTCTGCTTCACCAGCCTTTAGAGTTGTAGTACATCTATCCTCAGCATATAAGAATCTCTCGTACGGTCCTTGAACTCTTTGCCAGTCATCCACAAAAACCTGCTCCACATTTCTCACCTGACATGGCTGATGATATATCTCCTTTAACTCCACCCTTCTCTCACAACTAGTACCAGACTTACCATCTAGATCAGTCTCTGTGAGATAGATATCCGGACCACCAACACCTAAAGAATAGGTATAGCCAGTGAATGCATAAGTTTTATCTGCATAAGTTGTTAACTCTGCTCCAGTATCGTCACTATCACGGCCATATTCCTTAGCCCATACCAGATTTAAGGAACGATCAGTTTGAAACATTAAAGCATCATAATTTGGCTGCGAAAGAGGATTATTAGAACCTACTACAGTAACCACTTCTTTACCCGCATTATTCTTTCCAAGTAATAGTGATTTACCGAACTCATTGTCACATTCTGTACCGTAGGTTTTCATTAGTCTGAAACTTCCAAACCTATCAAGAATCATTAAGAAAGCATCATATGTATTATTTAGACCGAAAGCATTCGTTTCACCAGTAATGTAAAAATTTCCTTCAGCATCCTCTTTTACACATCGTCCTATGCTTCTCGTACTTAATGGTTTAGCAGGACCTGAATAGCCATAGGTGAAGCTCCACATCATAGTTAAATCCTCTCTCAAACGAACTACCAATATATCTTGATGACGCTTAAGAAATACACCTGAATGACATTGGTTATTAAAACTAGACCCTACTATGATATAACCGCCATCTTTGGTTTGCTCTATCCAGTAACCAGTTTGTCCTCCCTGACCTCCTATTACTGTAGCTCTGGTAAGTACTCCAAATACATCGGTTTTCACCACATACATGCTGTTGCCAGGAAAGAAATTGGTATAACTATTGGTTTGACCTACAGCCACATAACCATCCTGCCCTAAGGATTTTTTATAACTATTTTTGATGTCGTGGAAAATGTCAGTACCCTTACCTCCGTAGAGATGACTGAAAGAAGGAGCTCCATTTCTATTCGCCCCCAGAATCCAGGCGTCTGCGTTTCCAAAGCCTACACTGTTAGTATATCCAGCAGCCACATAAGCCACCTGATCCTGAAGGAAAGCGCCGCGCCTTACGGAGTTAAAAAGATCAGTATTATCCCATCCATACACGGCACTCCAAACCTGTGCGCCTGATGCCTGAACTTTTGTAAGGGAAGCATCTACCCCTCCGAAATACAGTCCATCAGAACGTCCCGCTACAATATATCGGGCATCAGAATCATAGAGAGCATCTAATGACTCTCCGATGTCGTTTTTTTCGGTACCATAAGAATGTTGAAATTGGCCAAAGACAGAAGTAGCTGATAAACAGCACATTAAAGCAATAATAAAATTTTTCATGATTTTTGGATTTAGATTGATGTCAAGTAAAATTATATAATTTTTTACATAATTTACAGGACGAAATAAATCCAAAAGTTACATAAATGAGATGTGAATTATAGAGAAAGAAGTAGAACGACATGCTCATAAGTGGTCACTCCACGAAATAGGAACGCACCACTAAATTTAGGAATTGGGCAAGCTGTTACTTCACCTATTATTAGAAAACTAATAGATTATTATTACCTGACTTATAGACAGGTACATATAACTCTTATTGATAAGACTTAATTAAGCAAAATGATATAAGAAAACTAAAACCCCAGTGAAGGCAGGCTTAGGGTTGTCTTTGATCTCCAAAGTTACATGTAACTGTGCTTTAGAAACACCTCTTAAATTAGCTAAAGACTCTAATTTGGCTACTAATCTCACTTCACTATTCACCAAAACGGGCTGATTGAATCTCAACTTTTCAATACCATAGTTGATCATCATCTTCACATTCTTAAATTCTGCAATTTGCTTCCATAGGTAGGGAGCTACAGACACCGTAAGATAACCGTGAGCAATTGTAGATTTAAACGGGCTTTCCTTTGCTGCTCTTTCTGGGTCTATGTGAATCCACTGCGGATCAAGAGTAGCTTCTGCAAATTGGTTAATTTGCTCTTGTGTTATTTTCAGATAATCAGATACACCAATTTCTTTTCCAATAAACTCTTCGAATTCAGCGTGATTATTAATGATTACCTTTTCCATAACTTATATTTTTTAGCCAGATCGTTTAAAAGAGGCCAATATTACACAAAAGTTTTAAAAATTCCACCTCCTCGCCCAGGCCATTAGCTGACACCAATAAATAAGGTGTGTGAAAAAGCTAGAACTGAGAGTTCTCATTGATCTATCAGATAACTGATAACCTCCTTTTCACACACCATTATAGAGTTACGCCTTAGCTGGTTCTCTGTGTCCTACCCAGGTAAATCTTTTAATGACGTACTCAGGGTTAGTAAAAGAAGCATTTCCTGCCGGATTACCACCTGTTACATGGAAATCGCTAAAACCCGCATTTTGATTCATGTAGATACCTCCTGTAAGGTTAAATGATACTGGTGTAGCTGCTAAAGACATTTCATCAGCAATTTTTTCCTTCACCTCTGAGTTGGTGGTGTAGGCACCACAAGAAATTGCACCATGTTGCTCCGCCATTTCCTTTGCCAAAGCGATTGATTCATCTACATCCTTGGTCTTTATAAGTAAAGCTATTGGCCCAAAAAGCTCAGTAGCAAATTTGTCTTTTTCACTTGCGCTTACCTCTAATACTACTGGCGTAGCTATTCTGGCATCCTTGAACATAGGGTTTTCAATAGCTCGCGATTCCAGCAACACCTTCCCCAGTTTACTTGCATCCGCTACTCTGGCGCATGTATTTTTATTTTGCACAGCTCCTAATACGAATGGCCCGGCTTTAGGATTATCCGCCAATCCGTTGATGTTCTCAATGAACTTTTGAGCAAACTCTTCGAAACTAACTTTACCTTCCGGGGTATCAATACCACCTTCTGGTATATAAAAATTTTGAGGGGCGGTACACATCTGACCGGAATATAATGAAAGAGCAAAAGCAAGGTTGCCTGCCACCTTATCAACATTCTCCACAGAATCAAGAATCACCGAGTTTACACCCGTCTTTTCTGTAAACACCTGCTTACCTGGAAGACCTTCTAAATAGCTACCAAACTCAGAATTACCTGTAAAGTCAATGATCTTCATCTTTTTATGCTCAGCAAGTTCCTTAGCCAATGGTTTATCTACTGTATCCACTGCTAACTGGCAAATGTTAGGATCAAAACCATTTTCCTTTAATACATTCTGAATTTCAGCCACTACAATTGCCATGGGCAGCACTGCTCCTGGGTGCGGTTTCACAATCACAGAATTACCCGTTATTAAGCTCGCATAAACGCCTGGCACCGAGTTCCAGGTGGGAAAAGTAGAACAACCGATCACCATGGCTATACCTTTTGGAACAGCTCTCCATTCTTTATCTAGCTGAATGTTGAATTTACCCATCGGCTTATCCCAGAAAGCTGCACTTGGGAATCGTTTAAGCTCCTCAAAACCTGCTGCAACAGCCTCTAAAGCTCGATCTGCCGCATGTGGGCCTGAGGCTTGAAAAGCCATCATATATCCTTGGCCTGTAGTATGCATAGTGGCATACGCTATTTCAAAAAATCTATTTTTCACTCGCTCCAAAGACTCTACTAAGATGCCAGCTCTATCTTCCGCTGACACCTTTCTCCATACGTGAAAAGCCTTTTCGGCATTATCTATCAGAGTATCTACATCTGCAGATGGATAAGTGATCCCCAAATCTTTTTGCAAATACGGAGATTCCTCTGTTCCCATCCAGCCAGATGTTCCAGTTTGAGATAGTTCTTCAAATTTATTACCCATGCTAGCCTGAAACTTTTCCCTGCCATCCGCATCGGCAGTTTCTCCGTATATTTTAGGAGATGGGTGCTCAGGATAAGCGGCAAAAAAAGTTCTATTATGTAAGGCTGTGATGGCCTTATTAATAAGTTCTTTATGTTTCTCGTATAAGTTCATATTATGTTCGTTTCTCTCACAAGCTAAGTTAAGATATATGGACCTATTTTCTGCAATCGTTACAAATAGATTAACCTCAAAACTTAACAGTTTACCTATCCTACAAAAAGTATATTAATGAAGGAAATGAAGTGCGTGTGATAAGATCTGTTTTAATATTTGGCTTTTTGTTAATGACTGGCATTGCCTTAGGGCAAACCAGAATATACCAACTCCCACAAGGTATATCAAGTGAGGATTATGCAGCTTCTACTATCATTGTAAAAGTAAAAACCACCTCAAGTACTACAGGACGTGTATCCGCCTCTGCTTCACCAGAAATCATCTACAGAAGGTTAAACGGCTCCATAAAACAAGTACAGCCTGCCATTCCAACCATCAATACCAGCACTTCCGCCAGAACCTCTTCCTCACACCGCTTATCTAATATTTTTAAGGTAGAAGTATCTGAAAATAAAGACGTTATAGAAGCGATTAATGAGCTTCTTCAATCAGACCAGGTAGTTTATGCTGAGCCATATTTCAATCTCAGACCGCTTAATGTTCCCTCAGACCCGGAAGCCAACACCGATGATGGCAAACAAAGCTACCTCAGCGTAATAAAAGCTTACGAAGCATGGAACATCGAAACAGGTGACACCACAATAGTAATAGGCATATTAGACACCGGTGTTGACTTAGATCATCCTGATTTAAAGAATAATTTAAAATATAATTACAATGACCCCGTCAACGGGATTGACGATGATAATGACGGCCTGGTAGATAACTTTCAAGGATGGGATATTGCCAATAATGATAACCGCCCGGAAGCAGATACAGATCAGCATGGCACTAAAGTTTCTGGTACGGCTGCAGCTTCTACCAATAATGGTACTGGTATAGCAGGCACTGGCTTTAAGAGTAAATTTTTACCCATAAAGATATTCAAGAGTGGCACCAGTGCTTTTAATAACGGATATGAAGCTATCGCGCTTGCTGCGGATTTGGGCTGCCAGGTAATTAACCTTTCATGGGGTGGTGCTGGCGCTTATAGTGCTTATGGACAAGACATTATCAACTACGCTGTGCTTGAAAAAGATGTCGCCATTATTGCAGCCGCAGGCAACACACACGGTGACCTGGATTTTTATCCTGCCTCTTTTGAAAATGTTCTATCAGTAGGGGCTACAGATAATAATGATAAAAAGGCATCATTTGGCACCTACAGTGATAAAATAGATTTGGTAGCACCCGGAGTGGCCATATTTACAACATTCAATAATGGCCAATATGATTATACTCAGGGTACCTCATTTTCATCGCCAGCCGTGGCTGGAACCGTGGCTTTACTCAGAGCCAGATATCCAGAATTGAATGCGCATCAAATTATGGAAAAGGTAAGAGTAACAACAGACGATATATATTCAAAAAATCCTGCTTACCAGGGCATGCTAGGCAAGGGAAGGCTAAATATGTTCAGAGCATTAACCGATAACACGTCTCCATCAATTCGTATCTCTGATATTGATTACAATAACGGATCAGGTCAGTTTTTATACCATGGTGATTCATTATCCATCTCAATGGATTTCACTAATTATTTGATTAAATCTGCAGCTAGTACTGAGGCTACTATTAGCAGTACTTCTCCTTATGTTACTGTGCTCAACAATACTTTTAACATTGGAGAATTAGGCACATTAAAGTCAATTAACAATGCTTCTACCCCTTTCCAAATACTAATTAGTGAAGAATTACCTCCCGACACCGACATCTCGTTTAGAGTAGATTTTGTAGGCGGTGCTTATCAGGATTTTCAGATTTTCACATTGAAGAGCTCTCCTGATTACCTTACAGTCCGTAATGATTCCTTAGCATTAACAGTGGTGAGCAATGGCAAACTGGGCTATAAATTAGATGGTTATAATCGTGGCATAGGCTTGCTTTACAAAAACAATAAAGTGCTGGACAATATAGGCTTTGCAATTGCTGCCAATGGCCTCGTTCACGATAACTTTCCAATCAATCTGAATACACATCAAAGAGATGACGATTTCAATACTGTTGATTATCTCAAATTATATCGCAATTCTGAAGCAGAAATCGATGTGAGAAATACCTTTTCTAACCAAAGTGCAACCTTAAGAGTAGAGCAAAAAACGCTCTCCAACAAAAACGAAAGTTATCTCATTCTAGAGTACAGAATAACCAATACAGGCACTGAAGACCTGACCAATGTAAGCGCAGGGCTCTTTACAGACTGGAATCTAAATAATAAAAACTTCAACGCTGCTTATTGGAATGATGAACTCAACATGGGCTATACCGTGGATAATCTGAGTGACACCCTTGTTGCTGCGGTAGCATTACTTGATGGAAATAACCCTGTTTATTCCGCTCTGGATAACCGGAACTTTAACGGCAACAGTGGTGACATTCTTTCGCTGATCACTGACGAAAATAAATTAAATTTCCTTACTAATGGCATTTACCTCACAGAAGCTGGCGCTGCCAACACAGGTAATGATGTATCTCAAATCAATGGGGCATCATTTAACCTGAAGGTGAACGAATCCGCCAAAATTGTTTTAGCCATCTCTGTAGCCTCATCCTTTGAGAACATTGTACAGAATATCAATAAAGCAAAGGCAAATTATAACCATTACAAGTATAATCCTCCAGTATTATACACCGGGCTCACTTGCCAGGGCAGCAGCATGGTATTAGACCCTCCTATTGGAGATATATTCACATTCTATTCAGATTCATTACTGCAAGACTCATTAACCACAGGCTCATTCATTAACACAGGGATTATCAACGAGCCCCAGACATATTATGCAGTAAACAAAGATAAAGCCTACAATGACGATGTTGTAAGGGTTATAGCAGCCCCCAAATTATTAAAAGCGGATTTTTCAATTAACCCTAATCCATTGCTTTTAGACGAAACCGGAAACACCAGAGCTACTATTTCCGACCTTAGTAAAGACGCTGTGAAGTGGGAATGGGATTTGGGCAATGGCATTTATTCTAACAACAAAGATCCCTTGGTGCATTATACAGAACCAGGCACTTATCACGTCACACTCACTGCCACAAATGATCTAAATTGTGTAGAAACGACCTCAAAGGACATTACAGTATATTATAGAAGCAATTTACCGGATATAGACAATCAAAAACTTTGCAGCCAGGCAGATGTGGAACTCAAGGCTTCAAATGCCTCATTATTAAACTTTTATAGTGATGCTAATCTCAATGAAAAGGTATATTCAGGCAACTCGCTTTTTATACCTTCCTTAGCTCAGGATACAACGCTTTACATTACGAGTATTGACAGTGCTTATGAAAGCAACCCTAAGAAAGTAGTAATTGAAGTAAGTAAGGTAAAAGCTGATTTCTCCTATGGGCTTGACACCTTAGACCTAAATCAAAAGCAACTCTTGAATCTCAAAAATAGTAGCGAAAACAATTCCAATTGTTCATGGTATGTCAATGGTGTATTTCAAGGCTCCAACGAAGACATAACCTACGACTTTACTAACCAATCAAATTTTGGAATAGTTCTAGTGGCTGAAGATGAGAATGGATGTTTTGATAGATATGAGCAATTCATATCTCCATTTCAAGAGGTAAGGCCTAATGACCTTACTATTAAGACATGTACCAGTGAAACCGTTAGCATTACACCTGAAAACAATGAAATTTATTACTTCTATCAGGACGCCAATGCAGAGACACTTCTTCACAAAGGCAGCAACTGGAACGTAAGCAACATCAATAGTGACTCTGTTTTCTATTTCACATCGATGAACCGGTTAATTGAAAGTGAAATAGCTGAAATCAATATAGAAACATACAAAACACAAGCACTTTTTACCATTACTGAAAATAGCCTCTCTCCTATCATTGAGAACAGCAGCATTGAAGCCAGTCAATTTATATGGATGCTAGACGCTGATACCGTTAGTTATGAGAAAACTCCGATACTGGAACTCGAAGAAAATGATCAGTATCATTTGACTCTGGTTGCGATAAACGAAGCCGGATGCTCCAGTCTGTTTACTAGTGAGCTGAGCGCTAGATCACAAATAGTAAGCGGAATAGATCACTTAGAAGATGAATTGAAATTCTTCCCAAATCCTGCCACAGATTATATTCAATTCAATAATAAAGTAGATGTAGAAATCTACAGTGCAGCTGGTCAAATCTTGTTAAGAAAATCAGTAGATGATCAAATACTATCTATTAAAAATCTAAGCAGTGGAATATATTGGCTTAAAGTAACAAGTGGTGTGAATTCACAGGTATTTAAACTGCTAAAACAATAAGCTATTAAATTCCTCCTCGGAACCTTTAAAAACATTCAGATCAACATAGTCTCTTATTCCTTTCAGATGACCTCTATTAGCATATTGCCAAAACAACCATTGTCTGTTGCCCTTTAGTTCAGGTTGGTGATAGATATTTCTGATCCAAATAGCGTTCTCATGAAAGTCTTCAATGAGATAATCATTATAAAATTCCGTTGTTGCATATAAGATGGGATAAGTACCATAGTGATCATATATCATCTTATTCATAATGTGTAGCTCTTTGCTAACCTTAGCTTTATCCTTCACTTTACAATTCCCTCCATATTCTACATCAATCACTGGCGGGAGATTGATTTTGCTTTTATCTACTGTTTTGATGAAATGCTCAGCCTGGTCCTCACCTGACCTACAGAAAGTGAAAAAATGATACGCACCTATTGGAATGGTATATTTCAAAGCACTATCTAGATTGGCTACATATTTATGATCTATGAAATCCCCTCCTTCCGTAGCTTTCACAAACAGAAAACGCACTTCTTTTCCAGGCAACTTACTCCATTTAATATTTCCCTGATGATGAGAAATATCTATACCCCTAATAGGAAAATCTTCACCAGATGGATAGTTGAATCTTAAAATACCTACATAGAATAAACAAAGTAATATAGCAGGAATGGCGAACAAGAAAAAGAGAATCCAAAGCCTTTTGCGCATGTTAAAAGAAGTTAAATATTGAATTATGCAGACGTATTAGCACTTAAAAAGATATTCATTTGCATAAAATATATGCTAATTAACCGCGATATCTCCCAATAAACGTAATTAACAAACTAAATTTGCATTTTTTCTCGTTTGTATAGCAACTTCACGCGCGTTTTGGTTGTCTTATATTTGAACACCAAGGGAAACCCAAGTGAATTTTTACCGTATAACTTGAAAAAATCACGCTTATGATCAATTTTTCGCTAAAAAAAACTAGTTGGAACATAAGAAGAGCCATGCAAAAATCTGTGGACAGGTCTTATATGAAACACTTTGATGATGCTCTTACAAATTTAGAATTGAACCTTCAAGAGGAAAGAGTTAAAAGGCCGTTTAGAATCTAAAAAGCCTGTTTAAAAACTAAACAGGCCCATTTTTTAATTTGATTTATTCACCGATCCTCCACTGCTGGAGTTCGTGGACGACTTAGAAGGATTGCCACGATATCTCACACTTCCACCGCTCGAGGCCCTAGCGTCAATTTCATCGGTAACATATACCTTGGCACTACCGGCGCTACTTACCTTAATAGTAGCTATTTTAGCTTGTAAATCGTAGGCATTAACACTGCCTGCACTACTTACGGAGACTTCCATCCTGTTTGCCTGCCCTTTAATATTTATATCTGCCGAACTTGAAACTGAAAGATCCAAGCTACCAGCTTCTACAGTAACATCTATATCCGCGGCACTGGCCACTCGGATATCCAAGTACTGACTCTCTATGGTACCCTCACCATAAATACTAGCGGCAGAACTGGCTGATATGGATTGTAAGTTTACATAGGTTACGTACACCTTTACACTATGATTTCTAAAATGACCGCTGCCCAATTCTATCTTAAGCTCTCCACCGGACACTTTTGTTTCTACATCATCTAAATCTATACCTCTTACTTCAACTTTAACAGATTCTTTTGCCCCCTTAGTAAGATATACATCTATAGCCTGCCCAGATTTCACCCCGCTAAATGTACCTACATCTCTTGTTTCACTCTCCTGAGCTCTGCCCACATAACCCATGAAGGCAAAAAGGATTATCATTAAAATAATTTCTTTCTTCATCTTAAGTACTATTTGTAATTCATCTTAAAGACCATCTACTTAATCAATAGTTGCATCATTTCTTTCTAGTTCTCTAAGCAGAATCAAATTTTCAGCCAAAAAGAGGACACTAATATAAAGGAAAGACATAATTCCCAAAACTAAACCGATTACCTTCTGGCCCTAAACACTATATATAAAAGTAATCATTATAGCTTTTACAAGAATAAACATTGGCCTAAGTGCTATGATCCATAATAATCTAATGTTTAATAACCCTTGTAAAGCATTATTTAATAACTTTATTAGGAATAATGGAAACAGAAATCAACACAATTAACTTTACAGACATGGTTAAGGAACAATTAAATGTGCTAATTCAGCTGGCTGCCAGTGACAATCAGGTTGCGGATAAAGAAGCAAAACTTATTCAGATGATTGGTCAATCCAATGGAGTGACTAAAGAGGAGATTGAAGAAATGCTTAAAAACCCTGAGAGACCCATCGGTAACTTGAGCATGCTTACTCCTGATCAAAAGTTTGAACATTTATATCACATTGTTCAATTAATGAAAATTGATGGACAAGTGTTTAAAAGTGAAATAGTTTTCTGCCAGGATATTGCAGAGAGACTAGGATACAAGAAGGGTGTTATTGCTGAATTATCTTCTAGAATTTTCAGTGATCCTTCAATTACTGCCGACAGAGAGATGCTTAAAGCGAAAGCCCAGAAGTACTTAAAATAATAATAAATGGGTGTTTTAGCATCAGACTTTTGCTATGTGAGTCTGCAATTAAAACACCCATTTTCTTTACTTAATAATGGTCAATCTTCTGACCGCTTGTAGTAACATATCCACCTAAAGCCTGTGCGGTAAGGCACGAATGAATAGGCAAAATCATTACTACATCCCCCATAGTTATAGATTCATACATCTCTTCCGTCACTGCGAGAATTCCATGCTCTTGAGAAATGGATTTTAAATAACATCCATCAATCATCTTTTCCCAAGTATGAGCAGCATGAGACGATGCAAGGAATCCAAACACTCTTTGGTTATTTATTTCTAAGAAGTCCTTTGAGAAATGAACAGCACCACCATAAATGCATATTTCCTTTCTGGCTTCATTTTTTGAAACAACAGGGCAAGCAACAGCCACAGCAATATCACTAAAATCGCACGATCCTATCTGAGCTTGCATGGCATCATAAAACACTAAATTACCCGCACTTATAGCATCGCAGCCTGGAAAAGACTTACCAATGCTGCATGTGGGAGTGTCACCCATGCATATAAAAACATCTTCAGAGAAGGAGTGCTTAAGCTCCTGCAGTCTTTCATGAATGATGGTATGTAATGCCTCTATTTCATCAGTGCCTTTACAACTATAAGAGTGACCAGCGTGAGTATAAAGACCTGAAAAGGTGAGATTATCAGATTTGTTAATCGCTGCTTTTAGGGTATGGATGGCATCTACTTCAGAATGTAAAATACCTGTGCGCCCGTTACCTATATCAATCTCGACCATGAGGTTAATAGAAACACCTAAAGCGTTGAGTTTTTCTACTATTTCTAAATGATCAACAAGAAGGGTGAGTTCAATGCGCTGAGCTAAAGATTTGATTTTTTCTTCTTGCAAGATATTAACTGGAAAAGCTACTGTTATCTCTTTCCAACCATCAGCAGCAAAGTATTCGGCCATACCTAAAGAGGAAACGGTTATGTGCTGAACGCCGACATCTCTAAACCACTGCCCTACTATCTTTGATTGGTGTGTTTTAAAATGAGGCCAAAAAGCCAGATGACAGGCATCGGCTTTTGACTTCATTCTTTGAATATTTTGCTTACACTTGAGCTCATCTAATATTAAGGTGGGTTCAGTGATTTTCATATTCATTTGTTATTCTGCAACTGCACTTACAGGGATAGTAAGTTTCATTTTTTCCCACTCTAAAACTATTCCTTCTTCAATAACAGAGTAAGTAAGTCTTTCAGTAACATCCTCTTTCCACTCAGGAGCAACCTCTACTCTTACTACATCATGTTCTTCTTTGTAGTTATAAGCACCAAAAGCTCCGTGCTCTTCTCTATTCCAATCAGTGTTAATGATAGCCACCCAATCAGCTGATTCTTTAGGGATAAGATAGAAACCGTATTTTCCGGCTTTCACTTCAGTATCATTAATAGTAACATCTTTACTGAATTCAAAAGAAGTAGTTTCATTAGCTCCTGCTCTCCATATTGAATCATAAGACTCCAGGCCACCCCAGATTACTCTTTCTTTTACTGCTGGCGATCCATAATCTACAACAATGCTCACGTCACCAATCTCGCCTTCAGCTTGTTTTCTTGGGCTCTTTATTGGCTCCTCCTTCTTTTCAACTACAGTAGTAGTATCTGCTGCAGTTGAGTCTGCCTCAGTTCCTTCTTCCTGACCGCCTTTAGGACCGCAAGCAGAAGCTATTAAAGCAAAAAAGATGACAACGGGTAATAACTGTTTTGTAAGAATTCTCATATATAAAAAATTAAAATTTACTAAGTTGATTAATCAGCCGAATAAACAATTTGGCCGCCTAAAATAGTCATTTTTATCTTGGTGGCCAGTATCTGATCTTCAGGAACGGTAAGTATATCCTGTGAAAAGACGGTAAAGTCGGCCAACTTACCTACTTCAATAGATCCTTTGATGTTTTCTTCAAAAGCTCCATAAGCTGCATCCAGCGTATAAGACTTCAAGGCTTGCTCTCTGGTCATTTTCTGTTCAGGCTCATAGCCTCCGGAAGGTTCACCCTTCAATGTCTTTCTACTTACACTGGCATAAAAACAAGCAATAGGGTCAATGGGCTCCACTGGCACGTCCGTTCCATTTACAATTCTGGCTCCAGACTTTAGTAAAGCTTGCCACATATATGCACCTTCTTTTATGCGTTTTTCTCCTAGTCTATCTATGGCCCAAGGTCTATCTGAGGACATATGTATCGCCTCCATTGATGGGATAACACCAAGCTCAGCAAACCTTGGAATATCAGATGGAGCCAAATGCTGTGCATGTTCTATTCTAAAGCGACTATCTTTAGCAGCCTCAGGGTTAGCCTTGAATGCTGCTTCATAAATATTTAAGATTTCATGATTAGTTCTATCGCCAATAGCATGTGAGCATACCTGAAAGCCGTTTTTTAGGGCTTTATCCGAGATATATTCAACATATTCCATAGGTACTGTAGCCATTCCAAAATGATCATCTCTGTCAGAATATTCCTCCAGCAACCACGCGCCACGTGAACCTAATGCGCCGTCACAGTGAAGCTTTATTGATCTGATGGTAAGTAAGTTATCTGTAGTATCAATTTCTGGCCCTGTTTTATACCACTGCTCTACCAGCGTAGTATCTTCACCTGTAACCATAGAATACATGCGCAGGCCAAGGTCTCCATTGGTTTTAGCTTTTTTATACAGGTCTATAGTTTTTCCATCTATCCCGGCATCATGAAAGCTGGTGATACCATTTTCATGACATGCCTTAATGGCCAATTTTAGTGCCTGCAAATCTCTTTCCGGAGTAGACTCAGGAATATGTTTGGTGATAACCTCCATGGCTCTTTCATTAAAGATACCCGTAGGGTTACCCATTTCATCCCGTATGATTTCACCGCCTTCCACTTGCTGCTGGGCTAAACTCTCGGTAGATAAAGGCATTATACCCGCCATCTGCATGGCCTTCGCATTGGCAAAACCAGCATGACCACTCGCATGAGCCAGATATACAGGGTTATTAGGTGAAACCTCACTTAATTTCTCGTGAGTTTGAAATCCCTTTATCATAGGATCTGGTGCAGGAGTCCATTTACTCTGATGCCACCCTCTACCTACAATCCACTGACCGGGCTCGGCCTTATCTACGGCTTCCTTTACTTTTTCCACTAACTCCTCATAACTGGTCACTTCCATGAGATTTAGATTTAACTCATTGTATCCCAGCCCCATAAAATGGCCATGCCCCTCTATCAAGCCAGGGGTAACGGTTAAACCTTGTAGCTCCACTACCTTAGTACTGTCACCAAGGAAAGCCTGAATACTCTCATTAGAACCTAATGCCAAGATTTTCCCATCTTTTACGGCAACAGCCTCCACTTTAGATGACTCTCCCTGCACGGTGTAGATATTGCCACCTTGAAGGATAAGGTCAGCAGCATTTTTAGTCTCTTTGCCACCGCACGCGGCGCAGAACAGGATGAGGCCTATTAAACTTATTTGACTTAAATATTTTAAAAACATATTCATTGATTATATTACTGACCTTATCACAATTGATAGTGAATACTCGGATGGTAGTCCGCTTTTCCCTTCTTTTGTGAAATCAATTGCAAAGATTGATTGATCTATCAATTTAACAAATTCAATTATAGTAATGAGCCTGAAAACATTTAAGCGGTGTGCGCTAGTAGTTGGTTTAGCTTTCATTTTTACCATTCCAAAGTCTCAAGCGCAGGAGGTTGGCCTTTCGTTTTCTTATTTTTTACCAAAAAACGGGGATTTCTCTACTCCTATAAGTCCTTTTTCAATAAGAGGTGTAGGTGTAGATCTAAACGATTACTTTGCGTTACAAACGGGATTTTCATTATATAGAATGAGTGGTTTGAACATCAAGGATATTGATGATTTTGAAAGTGACAAATCATTGTTAGGTCCAAATTTCACCATCATGGTGCCATTGGAATTAGTGATGCAGTTTATTGGTAAAACGCAAGAATTCAGAATCAAGGGTGGTGGCTTTGCCTTTTATGGCTTTGACAACAAACTGAACTATGGCAATATGGATAGAGCCATCAGAAAGTTTGAGAATTGGGATGTGGCAAATTCCAGTTTTGACTATAAGCATGGCTTAGGGCTTGGCTATTATTTCGGTGCAGAATATGTAGTGTATGTGACCAGAGCCTGGGGATTATCTTTAGAGGCCAATTATTTCATAGGTGATGCTGATCTACCACTAGAAGGAAGCTACACCGGAGGTAGTGCCTCTGGGTCATTGGAAACCAGACAGGTAGATTGGGCTGATGCAAAAGTAGATTACACTGGCCTGGAAATATCAATCGGTATTTTATTTACTCAATAATCTGAATATTTCTGAGCCACTGCTCACAGGTAACACGCCAGGTGTGATAAGATGACTCACCTGGCCCAAAGCCTAGTCCATGTCCTCCTTTTTGATATACATGGAGCTCGCCAGGGACACCCGCTTTAACCATCGCAGCATAAAACTGCAAACTATTTTGTACCGGAACAGATCCATCTTCATAGGTATGAAATAGAAAAGTTGGAGGTGTTTGATTTGTCACCTGTGTTTCATTTGATAATGAAGACACTAGTGTGGAATCAGGCTGATCACCAAGCAGTGCTCTTCTTGATCCTTTATGGGTAAAATCATCTTTTAGTGTAATTACCGGATAGCCTAATATAGCAAAGTTAGGTTTACTACTGATAGCAAGTAAATCATCACTCCCTTTTACTCCGTCATCCCAATGAGTTGCTAAAGTAGATGCCAAGTGCCCGCCAGCAGAAAAGCCAATAACTCCTATTTTATTTTCATCGAGATTCCACTCCTTAGCTTTTGACCTCACCGTACGCATGGCCATTTTAACATCTTCAAGAGGAATGGGGTGCTTGTAACCATCACCACCCAGCCTATACTGAAGAACAATGGCGGACATTCCAAAAGTATTAAACCATTTGGCCATTTTGAATCCTTCCTTTTCCATAGCTAAGTGTTCATAACCACCTCCCGGACAAATAACTACCGCCGGACCTGGCTTTGCGGATTCAGAGCCGTAATAGTAAAGCTTAGGCATATCTTTTTCTTCCTGCCCCAATGCTCCTGGTACACCATTGGGATATAAAGGAATAACTTCTGGATTGGTCTGAACACAAGAAGTGGTAAACATGAGCACGAAATATAGAAAGTGAATAGTTTTCATAGATTTGCAGGAATAGGATTCTTTAAGTTAAGTATTAGCCATCACTTTTTTAGACTATGCAGAAAATCGTTTTTTCTTTAATATTAATACTGGGTGCTACTCACCTTTCAATGAGTCAAACCTCTGAAGTAGTTAAAGATGTTAAGGAGTTTCAAAAAGAAATCAATCATGAATTTGCTAGTAAAAAGGAATCTCCCCTCTCGAAAGAAGATAGAAAAAAGTTTAAAGGACTCGATTTCTTTCCTATCGATACTAATTATCATATCACAGCAAAGTTCATCCGTACTCCCAATCAAAAACCTTTCAAAATGGCCACTTCAGGCGATCGCTCTCCCATTTATGAGAAGTATGGTGAAGCGCACTTTACTCTTGATAGTATAGAGGTGGTGTTAGAAATTTACCAAAGCCATGACCTTCGTAAAACAGAGGAGTACAAAGACTACTTATTCCTACCCTTTACAGATAAAACTAATGGCGAGGAAACATATGGTGGCGGTAGATATATTGGGCTAAGAATACCCGAAAACGATCAAATTGTTATTGATTTTAACAAGGCCTATAACCCATACTGTGCCTATAGCGATAAATATTCCTGTCCTTTAGTACCGAGACAAAACCGGATTTTGGCCTATATGAGAGCAGGTGTAAAAGCTTATGAGCTAACGCACCATTAAATATCAATGAGTTACCAGCAGTGAGCCAGCACCTAAAGCAAGTAGATCTTCAGCACCGCCGATAATCGGATCTTGAACATCTGTAGTTTGACCAACCTTCTTTCTCAGGTAAAACCCAACACCAGCCGAAACGACTGCTGAAACAGCACCCATAATAGCACCTGTTCTGGTGCTTCTTCGAGCCTCTTTATAGAGAATGGCTCCTATTAAAGCCCCGGAAATAGCTCTTCCTGCTAAGGCTATTGGACTAATCCGATCTGGCGCATTAGGCAATTTATCACCGACTAACTCGCCTCCAGCCAAAACAGCTGTGACTGTCTGTAATTTAGGAAGCTTAATTAACCTCCTTTTCCAACTCGGTTCGGGTTCTCTGTTTAAATAATAGCAAAGTAAAGCAGGGCCCATCATGGATCTCAATCCGCTAATGGCCCCTAGTCCTATAGTTCTGGCTTCTAATGATATCATATGCTATGAAAGGCAAATATGATGCTGGAAGCCATTACCTCTATCCGATATGTCTGGAATCCTTTGGCAATACCATTCTAAAAGTGGTCCCATGCCCCTCATAGGAAGTTAATTCTACTTTTCCGCCATGGGCTTCAACTATATTTTTTACCGTGAAAAGACCTAATCCCTGCCCTACTCCTGTGGAATTATTTACCTGATAGAGGCGAGAAAAGATTTTTGCCTGTTCTTCAAATGGTATAGCTTCCCCATGATTATGAACAAAAATCAGTACTGTATTATTCACCTCATTGGCTCCAATGGTAATTGGCATTTGAGTGTTTCCATACCTAATGGCATTTTGCAATAGGTTTCCGATAGCTCTTAGTATAGCATCTACATCCCAAAATCCACTGATCTGTACTTCAGGAAGATCAGACAATAAGGTGTACTTAGATTGAATAGTATTCGACTGAATAAAATCAGACAAGTGCGAAGTGAGGTTAGTTGGCGAAATCTGGATAGGAAACCCCTCAGAAGTGCTAACGAAGTTTATATTTTTGAGGCTATTAATTAACACTTCCGTCTTATCGGTATTCTTTTCCAGCAGGTTCAACACCGGGATCAGCTCCTCATCATACACCTTGCTTTTCAGTATATCCACTGCCAACTTAATGTTTGTAATAGGGTTTTTCATATCATGAGAAAGGCCTTCTATAAACTCGTTCCTCAAGTTATCATCACCCTGAAGCCTTTGGTAGTTATCTTCAGCCACCGTTCGGGCATCAGATTCAATCTGATTTCTAATCTGAAAGAATATTTCACCAGCTTGCTCTATCACCAAATCTATAGACTCCATAATCAGATTTCGATCCTTTACCGATACCTGACTCTGCAAATCTAATATCCGAAATATCGTTCGCTTAAGAATTCGATATTCTCTAATTACATGAAGTAATGAGTAGTTCTTGAACAAAGCTCTTAAGCGGCCATGCTCAATACTTTCATGCGTAAACTCTATGTTTTTATTTTCAAGAGCATCCGCCAAATTGTCAATTAACGTAGGGATATCGTTCGTTAAAGCCACATTATCATGCTCTTTAGAACCAGGAAGTTCTGTTTTAACCTCCTTCATCCAGTTATCAATTATAGAATCCTTATAATCTCTAATTAATTCGTGGGCTTTCATAGTATAGGCTGAAATGAATTATTAGTATATTAATATTTTCAACATTAATTAATACACTAATATATACATTGGTTATTATACCAGAAAATAAATGTCGTGATATTACTTATTGAATTTTACAAATCGCTTGACTTGAGCTTATAATAAATAACATATATAAACAAGCATAGATAAAATAATACCACTGCCACGGCAGAGAAACTCACATAATCCTGTATTTCTCGGAAAATATACCTTGGAAAAGGTATCTCTATCAGATTATTGATGGCGTGTAGCGGAAAATATTCTGTTATGAACTCAAGGTTATTAGGGAAAAAGGCTGCTACAATATATTCAAAAGGGCTATAGAGCAAAAGCATGAATACAGTGAGCGCTGACCTTTTAAATAAGACTGTGAGAAAAAATGCGAATACCAGATAAGTGAACAGATCCAGAAAATAGGCTAATACAAATTCTGATCCTTCTAGGATAGACGCATCTGCCAAATCTGAAGTGTAGATAAGGCCAGAAACAAGGCCAGTAAGAAACACTAGCACTGTAGACCCTACACTTAAAAGTAATACCGTAGACAGTTTAGAAATAAGAAAATCGGCTCTGCTCATGCCATCAATAATATTTTGACGAACCGTTTTATAACTGAATTCATTAGATACTGAAATCACCACTACAATGGCAAGGAAAATTTTCAGGAAAGAATATACCCAGGTGATATTCTGCCATACATCAGGAAAGTGAAGTACGGGAATCTTCATAGGATCGAACCTATCAAAATCAACCCCGGAGGCCTTTAACCATTTCAGAAATTCAATAACCGATATCGGTATACTCAGGATAAGAAAGCCATACAAAATATTCAGCACCCAAAAAGCTCTGTAATTGGCCAATTTCTTTAAATCTATTTTTAATAATTTAAGCATGATCTGATTCGGCTAATAATTCTAAAAATTGCTTTTCCAAGCTTTTTCGCTGTGTGACAAGGTGCGTAGCCACAATACCGTTTTCAAATAAAAATTTATTTAACTGACCGGCACTTGCGCCATCTTTTAAGGTTACTACCACCTGGTTTTCCTCCTCTACCAGCTTAGCAAGCCCTTCAAATTTGGCCATAACCTGTTTGAGATCAGCGCTTTCAGATCTTACCTCTACCAATTCAGCCCCTTTGGTAACATCTTCTACCCCACCAACATGAATCAGATTTCCTTTTTCAGTATGCAAAAATGGGTACATACTTTTTGCACCTCATCAAGGAGATGGCTCGCCAGGATTATGGTTTTGCCATCAGCGGCTATTTCTTTAATTAATCTTCTTATTTCTGCTATTCCTTGCGGATCCAGGCCATTGGTAGGCTCATCAAGAATCATAACTTCTGGGTCGCAAAGTAATGCTGAAGCTATTGACAAGCGCTGCTTCATACCTAACGAGTAGGTCCTAAACTTATCAAAACGTCTTTCATAAAGCTCTACCTTTTTAAGCACAGGCTCTATATTCGCTACAGGAGCTCCTTTTATAGCCGCTACAATTTCAAGGTTTTTGACTGCCGAGAGATAAGGGTAAAAAATAGGAGTCTCTAAAATAGCTCCCACTCGCTTACGCATTTCCTTAGTAGCCGGCTGACCAAACCAAGAGAAATCCCCATCGGTCTTATTAATTACATCGAGTAAAATACCAAGAGTTGTAGTTTTACCACTACCGTTAGGCCCCAGAATACCAAAAACACAGCCTTTCTGAATCTCCAGATTCAGTTTATTTACTGCTGTGAGGCGCCCATATCTTTTGGTGAGGTTCTTTATTTGAAGTACAGTTTCCAAAAGGTTTTGATTAAGATTTTACATGTTTATGAAATATACCTGATGGCGCTTGAATTTATTAGCTTTAACTCATCTACGGTATATTGAGAAGGTATAAGGCCAAAATGCTACTTGAACTCTTGCACTTTGGAGATGATACTGGCTAGCTTATTTAAAGGTACTGAGCCCTTTACGTCAAGTATAGAAAGTTTTTCATTATCAGTCATCAGAAATACCAGACCTGTAGTTACACCATCATCTTCTTGTATGTATACATTTACCTTCATTCCCTGGTGGCGCATGGTCATGAGCTCTTCAAAGTGCTCACTTTTATATCCTTTTACCAACTCATTGTAATCATTATCGCCCACATTACTCTTGGCCTTATCTGCTATAATGAATTTCATTTTATCAATATCCTTTATCAGCTCAGCAAATTCTTCACTGTCGTTTTGATTTAGCATCTTGAGTGTATTCTTATAAAAGAAGAAAACCTGGGCTTCCTCATGTTCTTTGGAGAATTGTTGAGTGGTTTCACTTTGCGCCTCAGAAAGCATTGGAAGCATTACAAAAGCCAATAAGAAAATAATCTTCTGCATAATATTTATAAATAGGTTATGCCTGACATAATACATGCCAGGCATTTCTTTAATTAACTAAGTATTTTACTTTAATCCCACTTTTCTCTGTTTTTTGCAAGGTAAGCAAGATCTTTCATGTTAAGGGTTCCATTTATGTTCATCACCATGAACTCATCATCTCCACTGATAAGCACTAACATGTTTTTTACCTCATTTTGGTTGCCTTGCGTAAGAAAATATACATGATCGCTACCATCTCTTACTGTCATCATTTCTTCATAATTTTCCTTCTTCAATGCAGATCTCATATCCACAATGTCATTATTGTTGAATCCGGATTTGTACAAAGGAATAGCTAAAAGATCCATAGATGTGATATTGTCAGCTATTCTAGCAATCACTTTTGCATCTTCATCATCTTCATCAAAAGAGGCTACCGAGGCCAATAATTCAAATAATCCATGATTTAAAGACACTACTTTTGCATCTTCATTATCCTTATACTTATCATGGAATTTTTGTACCGTTTTGCTTTGAGCAATCGTAAAACTTACACTAAAAATCAAAGCTACCGCTGTTACTGCTAATTGTTTCATAATTATTTATTTTGAGTTGTTAATGTGTTGTTGTTTTTATTTTGACCTGGAAGTAGGGCTAATTAGATTTTTGATCTCCAAGTTTCTCAAGTCCCTTAAGACCGTCTATTTCCATTGCCTTAGACATTTTAGCAATTTGTTTCAAATCAATAGTTCCATATAGGCTCAGTATGAAGAATTCCTTTTCACCTCCAATAACCATAAGAAGCTCACTAATTTTACTGCCGCTTTCTTTAATCATAAATTTCATGTTTGTATCTCCATCTCTTACTGACATAAGCTCATCATATCCTCCAGAAGAAATCAGCTTAAATGCCTCATCATAAAGCTTTTTAGCATTTGGGGTATCTTCTTTTGCCAAAATCTTAAGACCTTGAAGTTTAGAAATGGCATTCATAATCTCCTCATCCTCTTTGGTTTCGATTTCCAGATTAGTGAATAACTCAATCATCCGCTTATTAATCGATACATGTGTAAAACTATCGTCTGCTTCGTACTTGCTAAAAAACTTGCTGATAGCATCCTGCGCCTGAACGCCAGTAGCCATTAACATTCCTAATACCAATATTATAACTGATCTCTTCATCACCATTTTATTTATAATGTCTCTGTTTCTTTAATTTTTTCTTGCGCCTCATGAAATACGCCTACTTTTTGCACCTGCTTTTTACCTACATTCATATTTTTAGATAATAGCATTAGTGCTTTTTTCGTCTCTTCAAAAGCCTTTTCAGGATCTTCAAAAGTGCCCGTCATATAAGGGTCTATAGAATCCTTTTTATCTATATATTCCTGCTTCATAAAATAGCCGGCCGTGATTAAAATAACACCCACAGCAGCTACTTTCATCGCATTAAATATCAGGCTTACAACTTTTCCTTTTTTAGGAGCCTTCTCTGTTTGAAGCCTTTCTATAATATTATTATCAAAATCATCACCTAAATCTCCAACAGCCTCTTCCTTTGAAAAATAGGTAAACAATGGCGCAACAGACTTTAAATGCTCTGGAACCTCATTATTATTGAAGAACTCTTTTAGCTCCTGCTCTTCCTCCCCAGAAGTTTCGCATTCCCAATATTTCTCTAACAGTTGCTCTATTCTATCCAAGTCCATATGCATTGATATTTAATAGATTTTCCTTAATAGCCTTTCTTGCTCTAAACAGATTTACCTTCACCTGATTCATATCTATTTCCATAATGTCGGAAATCTCCTGATAGCTGTAACCTTCAACATCTCTGAGTTGAATCACCTGCCTCTGCTTTTCTGGCAATGCTTTTATGAAAAGGCCTATACTATTCATTGTGTCACTCATTTCGGTAGTTCTGTAAGGTGTACCTACATCACCACCACTGATATCAAAACCCTCACTTATAGGGTCAGTATATTTTTTATGTTTTGATTTGAGCTTATCTAAAGACAGGTTTCTGGTAATCCTCATGCACCAGGCCTCCATATTTTCCAGCTGGTTCATTTCTTCCCGCTTATCCCATACCTTAATAAGCACCTCCTGCACTACATCCTGAGCTTCTTCTTCATTTTTCAGGAAACTGAGCGCAAAACGATAAAGCTTATTCTTTACGGGTAATACCCTGATTTTAAATGCTTCCAAACTCATATTCACAGGCAAGACGACAGTGTTTCATGAATGTTACAAGACCAATGAAAAAAAATAAACATTTTTCATTCGGTACCATTCGACAACTAAATTAGGCTCATTTATTGGCATTTAAAAAAGCATGATTATACCTCAAATGAGTGTCTTAAATAGTTGTTTTTACTTATTTAGATTTAATATCTTATCACTTTGAAGGTGATTCTCCTAGTGCTGAAAATATTTGGCATTCCTGAGGTGAATGCATTATTGAAGATCAGAGAGGTATGTTTTTAATTTGAAAACCAGCCTTTTGGCTAATGCAGGGGAAAACTAAAAAAATCTGTACTATATAATAATGAAGAAGCCCCTTTCGAGGGGCTTTTTTATTGGGCTTTCAGAATCTGCTTATCCAGCACCACATACACCTGATCATCCTTTTTAGGTTTTACGATAGCCAAGCCTGTAAACTCACCAAAGGCCGGTAATAATCCAAATTCCTTTCCAAAGTAAAAACATGGCAGCTTTACTGACTGCCTGCCCTTACCCGTGAGCCTTACTCCCGGATGCAAATGGCCTGCTATATTATAAAGGTCTTCGCTTTCCGTTTCCATAGTTTCGTGAGACAAAGAAAATGGAGCAATGATAAGTGGCTCCTGATGAAGCTTAAGCTGATGTTTTAGATATTGGTATTCACTCATGATATCATGATTGCCAATAATGAGTTCAAACGATATGGCTGGAAAATATTTTAACACCTGCCCAAACACCTCCCATTCTTGATTATAGTGACTATGAAACAGATCACCCATAAAAATCACTCGCGCTGGCTGGCACTGATTTAAAACCTGAATCAGCTTTTCTATATTATGGTCATTCACCTGCTGCGAAACGGCAATACCAGACCGGCGAAAATGGTTGGCCTTACCCAAGTGTAAGTCCGCGATTAATAAGATTCTATGTTTCTCCCAAAAAAGAGCTTTTTCGGAGAGTAGAAGAAACTGCTCCCCTTTAATCTCAGCTACCATATTCCACTCCTAATTTTCCAGCTTCGTAATTTTCCACCGCTTTTTTTATTAAAATCACAAAAATAGTCAAGTTTTAATCGAAACTATGATAATTGTATTTGAAATTACTTAATTAGCGGTAATTTTGAATTTGAATTGAAATCTAGGCGATATGATCATACCTAAGGAACCAAAATTAACAGACCAACAGTTAGAAGAAATTAAGGAGATTGTCAACGAGTATAGTTGCAAGCTCCAGCCTATAGAAGGCCACCACAGAACTATTTATGCCTTATTAGGTGAAGAGAGAGAACAAGTTATGATAAACAGAATACTTGGGTTGGATTATATTGATCGATTTGATGCCATAGATTCTCCATACAAACTAATGGACATACACTCTGAGCTTGCTAATCATCAAATACGTGTGGGAAGCAGTATAGTGGGTGCAGAACCATTTATTATAGCTGGTCAGTGTACTATTGACCCTAACAATCCTAATTACTTCCTTGAGACAGCTCATGCTGTAAAAGAGGCAGGAGCCAAAGCCATCCGTGGTGGTGTTTGGAAGCCTCGAACTATGCCTTACTCTTTCCAAGGTGATGATAGATCTATAAAAACACTTATTGAAGCCAGAGAGCAAACTGGCTTACCTGTAGATACAGAAGTAATGGATGAGCACCAGCTTGAAGTAGCTCTTGAAGCTCAAGTGGATATCCTTCAGATTGGTACCAGAAATGCATTAAACTATTCTCTTCTTAAGAAAATAGGTGAAAAAACAGCTGGAACTCAAACTACAGTATTATTGAAAAGATCACGCGCTATGGGTCCGATTAACGAACTGATAGCTGCGGCTGAATATATTGCTGCCGGAGGAAACCCTAACGTAATGTTATGCCCAAGAGGTACTATTCCTCAAGTAGATGGCTACAGAAACAATCCTGATGAGAGCATTACTCCGCTTATTAAGGAAAAAACATGGGCTCCGGTAATTGTAGACCCTTCTCACTCTGTAGGCAGAGCAAAATATGTATCCGCTGCTTCTATGGCCGCTATGGCTTACGGTGCTGACGGACTGATTATTGAAACTCACGTAGACCCTAAACATGGTATTGGTGATGATCCTAAACAGTCATTAAAACCTGAAGAGCTGACTACACTGATCAAGAACATCAATATGATCTGGGAAGTGACTAAGAAGAAAGCTTTAGTCTAAAAACTAAAAAAAAGGCTGTTTCAAAAGTAGAATTCAGATGAATTAATGCCTCATCTGACTGAGAACTTACTTTTGAAACAGCCTTTTTTTTATATTAACTCCACTCCCAATCCTGGTTTATCCGTTACGGACATCCATCCATTTTCTATTTTAAAGCCTCCTGAAACGGCATCTTGCACAAGGTCTAGGCTTCCGTCAAGATCAATGTACTTAGTGTTAGAAAAGCAAAGTGCTGCATGAAGAGCCGCCGAGATACTTACAGCGCTTTCGTCATTACAACCCCACATCAGCTCTACTCCTGAAACCCTTGCAATGTTGGCAATCTGTATGGCCGGATATATGCCTCCTGACTTCATTAGTTTGATATTAAAGATTTTACTGGCCACTGGAGGAGATGCCAATTCAAACGCATTTTCAGGTGATTTTAAGCTTTCATCAGCCGCAATCAGACCTTTCACCTCATCGGGCAAGGCCTTCATTTCCATGATGTTTGAGGATTTTAAAGGTTGCTCTATCAGCTCTATATCTAAGGCTTTGGTATCATTAAAAAATTTGAATAAATCTTCTTTTTCATACCCCTGATTAGCATCCACTCGAATTTTCATCTGACTTGAAAACACCTCTCTGAGCTTGACCATTCTTTCAATATCCTCATCTACATCGTGCCCAGTCTTCACTTTTAAACACCTAAAGCCCATATCATAATATTCTTGAGCCTCTTCCAGTGTATCGGCCACATTCTTTATCCCAATGGTTACAGATGTCTCCATTTTATTGATTTTCTGACCTAAAAAGGCCGCCACAGGAACGCCCAGGTATTTACAAAAGCCATCGTGAAGAGCTATGTCAAGAGCCGCTCTGGCTGCCGGTGTCTTAGGAAATCTGGTCATCACCTCATGAAGAATACCATTAAACTCACGAATATCTCTTCCAATTAAAAATCGAAGATTCTCCTCAGAGAGCGTGTTCAGTGTATCATCTAATGATTCTCCTACCACCTGCTGACTTGGGTTGCCCGCTCCCATTCCATAGATGCCATTTTCCAATGTTAGCTTAACAAACACACTATCCACATCACTTACCGTTTTGAACGCTATGGTGTAGGGTCTGGTGTTTCCCAGATTCATGCGCCAAACATCAATACTCTTTATTTTCATATAATTTTATACCATTAAGAAATCTCTGCCTTTTCCAGGCTTAATTTAGAATTTATCAGATGCACTAAAGGTTGAATCCCCTGAGTTAACGGACTCACCACGGGAATAGAACATCGCTCGGTAAGCTGATCCGTATGATGTGCAATCTCAGTCTGGCTCATATCCGCAATATTTAAAGTCAAAGCCCAGACCTCACTCCCCATCAGCCTGATGATTTCAATATCTGTTGATGGATCTTTGATTCTATCCTGTAACTTTTCCAAGTTATGATATTTTTCTCTTATTGGATGATGCTGAAGAATGACTCCATCTAATTTAGCTGAAATTATAAATTCCGAACCACAAGGGCCACCCGGATTCAACAGGGAAGCCTGGCCCTCCACAATGATCACCTGAGGTTTTTCTTCTGTCCAACATTGATAAATGGCGTGCTCTATCTCCCCAGGGATAAAGTCATTGGGTGTGGCATCAAATATAAGACCGTACCTCGTGCCTTGCAGCCATCCGGTTTGCCCGGTATAAATCATCTGAGTTTTAATACCTGCCTGG
The DNA here is from genome assembly GCF_021389935.1 of Fulvivirga ligni. Lineage (NCBI taxonomy): Bacteria > Pseudomonadati > Bacteroidota > Cytophagia > Cytophagales > Fulvivirgaceae > Fulvivirga > Fulvivirga ligni. The sequence continues at coordinate 2,291,614 of NZ_CP089979.1, read as the reverse complement.
TTGAGGGCATTGGTCAGCAACTTGGCGGTAGTTCTCTTTCCCACAGAGCAGTCAGTACCCAGGATAGCCAATTTCAAAGCCTTAACCTCCATAATTTTCCCACTCCAGAAGTGCAGTTGATCAAATTTCTTCGGTTTACGGATATCGTAAATATGAACTTGATGTTCTTCAGCAGCACTTTTCAATTCCTCCACTTCAGACAGTGGCTGGTGAAGCCCATTAACAATATTGATCCCAGAACTTAAGGCCTCGAGAATGACCGGATATAAACTTTGTGGCAGCACTCCCCCTTTGGTGGCCATACCAATAATGGCATAATCAGGCTTAATGCCAGCCTCGCACATAGAGGCTATGGAGCTGTAAATGGGCACGGAAGATACCAGCCCCAGCACCACATCCTCAACCGAATGCCCTGCAAATTTATCATCCACTATACATTTAATCTTGAATCGATTAGATTCTCTCAGTAATCCGTGAGTAGTTTTAGCATGAATGGTATCAAATAATCCACCAGTAATAATACAAGCTGTTCCTTTCAGAGCTTGGTGAAAGTCATTATCGTTTATCATAATTAAAGGCTTTTAACAAATTAAATTACGGCCGATTCTTTCATCTCAATAGTGCCATTACTGGCATCTACCTCTACCATGCAGCCTACCGGAATAGTGAATTTTTTACTTATATGACCGATCATAGCACCGCTATAGGCTGGAATTCCCAAGGGTTTAATGTAATGATCGATTACCTCTTCAAAAGTGAGTGATCCATATCCCTCCACCGGTGTGCATCGAGAGCATTTACCAAACACAAAGCCAGAGAGAACATCTAAAATACCAGCCAGCTTAAGCTGAGACATCATTCTATCTATCCGATGCATTTCCTCACCTACATCTTCCAGAAAGAGAATTTTGCCTTTCCAATCAGGTAAGTAAGCAGAGCCTACTAATGCCGACAATACGGACAGATTACCCCCTACCAATACGCCTGAAGCCTTTCCGGGATGTATAGTTCTAATCCGGTCTTCAGTTTGTACCAACTCATCAGCTCTTTTTGTAGGATTAGTAAAAGTGATAGCTTCTCCCTGAAACAGAATCCGTTTAAATGAATCCAGTGTAAAATCATTCCAATCTGAAGTGGCCACAGGCCCATGAAATGAAACCAGACCCGTTTTAACATAAATGGCCAGCAATAATGCTGTGATGTCACTATAACCAATCATGACTTTGGGATTCTTCCTAATTAATTCATAATCAAGAAGATCCAATATTCTGGCTGCTCCAGCACCACCGCGAATACAGAAAATAGCTTTGATCTCTTTATCCCTGAACATGCTATTAATTTCATCAGCCCTATCCTGATCGGTGCCGGCTAAATATCCATACCTATCATACAAATGCTCACTTGGCTTCACCTTAAAACCAAGGCTTTGCAAGGTTTCAATGGCTATTTCGTAAGGTTCTGTCTCATGAATCACCCCTGAAGGGCTTATGAGACCTACCACATCACCTTGCTTGAGCTTCGGAGGCTTGATTATCTTCTCTGATCGAATGAAAAATCTCTCCTTCGCAGTTAAATTGAAAGCAGGGGCCAGCGATAAAATTGCGGCCCCACCAATAAAGTTTCTCCTGGATGTCAAGGCTGGTTTAGTTTACGGTGATGGAGGTGGTTCGGTCTTTTGACAGACCATTTTGGTTCACTATCAACACTCTAAAATCAATTGTTTTGCCAGAAGTTGATGAGGGAATGGTATAAGGCAACGAAACAAGTTCGCTTCCCGCCTCTTCATCAAAATTATACTGATAAGGCATTTCCAGCACCAATGATTCTTCTCCACCTTCAACAGTAGAGTACAGCTCATAATGATCTATAGGATCTTGAGACCAATAATGTGTAAGTAAATTTATGCTACTATCTTCATCTACCTCTCCTTCCACCACAACCGACTGCACTACTGGGAAATGCTTATTTTCTGAGGTAGAATTATCATCTAAGAAGTACTCTTCCTCATAACATGAGGTTAAAGATGACAACACTAATACTGAGAATATTATATATAAAGTCTTCATTGCTAATTTGTTAGGTTGCTTAATTTTGATCTTTCCACATGGTATCTGTGAAATCTTTGATGTGAGCAAACAAGTTGGCTCCATTTCTATTGAGTTCGGAAATAGGGTATAAAGCACGTGTTGCTGGCTCATCACGGCCATCGTACTCAGGCTCTTCAAACCCCTTGTAAACATCAGTGCTAAATCCATACCTTCTCATATCATTCCATGTCTCAAAATTCAAAAACAAGGCTAAATATTTTTCCTTCATAATATGCTCTAGATCAGGAGAGCCTCCCATGTCTACATTAGGATCAGTGAGATAATCATTTTCATCACTTTCACTTACCCCAAGCATATCCATGTGAGCGCTGATGCCATCCAAATAAGCTTCGTTCGCCCTGGCTATATCCGTAGACAGAGCCATTTCTGCTTCTATGAATTTTAATTCAGAGTAATTCATCATAATTATGGGCGCATCCGCAGTGGCATACCAGGTAGATCTGGTTATTTCCGTACTATGAACAGGTGAATTAGAATCATAAGAGGCCAATCCTTCATAAGTAGGCTTTTCGCTCCCTGTAGTATCTGCTATGATGGGTAATCTCGGATCAAAAACAGTATACAATCGCCCGTTCATTAAATCGACCAGGTATTTACCATGAGTGATGGTCAGGTTTCCGGTTTCATTCGCTAGAGCAACTTTACTATGAACTGGGTTTAGATTGACATCATTATAAAAGAGTTGGAAATTATCGGCATTAGATTCAAAACCTTCATCAATCTCAGCTAAGATCTGTGCCGCAGTAAATACACCCTTCTGATGAAGATGCAGCATGTATCTTGCTCTCAATGAATGGACTAACTTTAACCATTTTGATAAATCACCACCATAAACCATATCATCCTGACCTGGCTCATTGAACGATTCTTCAGCCATCAAACCAGCTTCTGCCTCATCCAAATAGATGAAAATCATTCCATAAAGGCTTTCTTGAGAGTCATACTCAGGAGTAATGTTTTTAGAACCCGTGAGTGCCATTGAATAGGGTGCATCTTCCCATGAATCTGTAAGAATTCCTAGATTCAATGCTTGAAGAGCCCTTGCGATGCCCAAATAATGAGGCGACTCCTCCTCCTCAGCCTTATCCGCAATTACTTTCAGTGTATTTAAACTCTCCAGATAAATTCTAGACCAGTCCGCATCCATGGTGAACTCCGTGTAATATCCAGCTACATGGTCTACCTGATGCGTCACTCTAGATGCCGTATATATTGTGGAATAATGTGTTTCCGAAGTGGCCTCCAGAGCTGTAGGGAGCAAAGAACTTAAGTTTACCTGCTCCGCATCTACTTTATTTGGGTCACTATTTACATCAAGAAAGTCATTACATGAAAATGTAAAAAGCGCCATTATTAGTAATAAAAAGATATTTTTATTGATAAGTTTCATAGTCTGGTTTTTAAATTCCAAGATTTAAATGAACTGAAAAACTTCTGGTAGCAGGAGTCTTTAAACCAGTGTATCCATAGATATTGCTTCCACTACCGAAATAATTGGTCTCAGGATCATAGCCTTTCACCGGTGTACTTAAGAATACATTGTAAGCAGTTAGCGAGAGCTTGGCCGAGTTCAATCCAATCTTTCCAAGCAATTGATTAGGGAAATTATAAGACAAACTGATATTCCTTACCCTAAACCAGGAAGCATCCTCAAGAAGGACCTCTGCCGCATAATTATAGTTGGTAGTGGAGCGATAAAACGACGGCGTTATTTCTACAGGTGTAGTATTTGGCACATAATCGATTACCTCACCTTCTTCATCAGTAACTTCATTCACTCCTGTAAAAACTACCTCTTCAAATCGTCGCTCTGTTTCCTTCAACTGACCATTTCTCATACTATTCCTTCTACCCATATCAAGCACATCTCCACCCTTCTTCCACTCGAGCAATACAGATAGCTCAAAGCCTTTGTAGCGAAAAGTATTGGTAAGGCCAGCAGACCAGTCAGGAATTGCATTACCTGCTAACTGTAAACTATCCCAATCGACCTCAGGAAGGCCACTGTCATTTACAATTAATTGACCATCAGGGGCTCTACGATACACATAACCGTATAAATCACCGATTTTTCCACCTCTCACATACTTATTAGTGATACCGAAAGAAGAAAATAATTCAATTTCCTCAATGCCATCTGCTATTTCATTTACTTTTCCCTCCTGGGTGGACCAATTAAGGTTTACATCCCATGAAAAATCATTCATTTTGACTGGCGATGCGTTTAAACTCAACTCTATTCCTTCACTAGTCATAGAGCCGGCATTAGTAACAAATCTGGCGGCACCGGTAGTGTTGCTGATAGGCACTGACAAAATCATATCAGTAAGATCACTCTTATAATATGTAAATTGGATGCCAAGACGGTTCTGAACAAACCTTAGATCGGCACCAAACTCAGTAGTTTTAGTAAACTCCGGTTTCAGCTCCTCATCACCTATTAAAGTAGACTGACGAAAGCCCAAGGCATCTCCAAATGGAAAATTGGTAGCCTTTTGAAAGTATACTCCGGTTTGATAAGGTGAAGCATCTTTACCCACAATGGCATAAGAACCTCTCAATTTTACAAAAGAAATATACTCAGGGATTTCAAACATATCCGAAACTACCCAACTTAAGCTGGCTGCAGGAAAGAAATAAGAATTGTTCTGCTTAGGAAGAGTGGATGACCAGTCGTTTCGACCTGTAAGTGAAAGAAATAAATAGTTTTTAAAACCAAAGGTTAACTCTCCATATACGGCAGCATTTCTGTATCTGGTCTTATCATTTGCCTGATAAATATTTATAGCATTATCTAGATTATAAAAATTATCCAGAACAAGATCCTCACCACGAGTAGTAAGATAGTTCTTATCACTAATAAATAAATATTGACCCAAAACACCTGACAAGCTCATATCATACGGTAGATCATATTTAAACTGGGCAAATAGATTAGATGTAAATGAGGCACTTTTATTACGCTGCTCTACCACAAAGCCACCTACTTGAGAGCCTTCATCAGTTTCACTGTCAACTATCCTCGTACGCTCATCGCTGTATACATCTGTACCAACTTTATAGTTAAATGATAGCTGATCATTCCATTTATACTTTAGCCCAATTCCTGAAATATATCTATTTACATCATCAGTATATTTGTTATTATTTACCAAATACAGAGGATGATCAATAATACCGGCGAAGATATTATTGCTATAGTCATACGGCTCATCATAATGATTCACATCAGCTACTGTAGTAACATATCCAAGATTACTCAAAATTGACTTATCACCAACATGAGGCTTATTACCACCGGTATTTGCATATCTTATACTTGCAGTGGCTTCTAATCTTTTAGAAATATTTATACCCGTGGAAAAACTGAAATTAGTTTTTCCCCAGTCAGTTTTAGGAATAACTCCGGTTTGATAAAGTTTGTCAATAGAAAATCGGTAATTGAAAATATCATTAGCTCCTGCCACACTTCCACCAAAGCTTGACTCGGTACCCTTCTGAAAAAAATCATCATAAATGTCATGGGTAGGATCCGGAAGCTCAGGATTCACAGGTGCACCCCAGGTATCCCATAAATAGCCATTTCTTTTAGCTGTGGTTGAGTAAATTCCATCAATAAAGTTTCTCTGAACAGTTGGCGCCTTATTTACTTCAGACCATCCTGCCCCATAATACAGATTGATTTGAGGAGCACCTTTCTTACCCTTCTTCGTAGTGATAATTACGGCTCCATTGGCTGCTCTTATACCGTATAAAGCAGTAGCCTGGGCTCCCTTCAATATGGTCAATGATTCAATATCTCGAGGATTAATATCAATAGCTCTATTCCCAACGCTGGCTTGAGATTCAGAAGTTGTAGCATTTGAACCGGCACTCGGCAAAATAGGCAGCGCATCAACGTCATCACTCATTTCTATTCCGTCTATCACATATAGAGGTCTATTAGTCCTATTAGGATCCAGGGAGGTCATACCACGTATAATAATGTCAGCACCTGAACCAGGTGCGCCACTGGAGTTACGAATTGTAACACCTGCCACTCGTCCCTGAAGAGTGTTAACAATATTAGTCTGCCCACTATTTTCAATAGCGGTTTGGTTTACCTGCTCAACAGCATATCCTAAGGCACGCTTTTCCCGGGAAATCCCCAAAGCCGTTACTACCACCTCATTCAATTCAGTGATATCTGGGGTCATGGTGAAATCAATTTTTGAGCGACCCTGGATAGACACTTCGGCAGTTTCGTAGCCGATAAATGAGAAAATTAGTGTGGCCGCTTCATCGCTTACCTGCAATGTATACTTGCCATCTACATCTGTAACGGTACCGGTGCTACTCCCCTTTATTAGCACTGAAACACCAGGCAAAGCCTCTCCATCTTCGGTAGAAACCTGACCATTTATGGTTTGCGACTGGGCTAAACCCAGGTGCACCGAGAGCACAAATAGCAAGAATAATAAATAAGTAAAGAACTTCTTCATAGGCTGGTTATTAGTTAGTTGCCTACTAGTTATACAGGGCAGATATAAATTAAAAACCGTCAGATTATTTTTAAATATTCATTCAATTAATTGATAATCAATGATTTATGATTTAAATTAAGTCAGATATGCGTCATAAGATTGTTATAAGTAATAATATGACTTTGAAATGATTAGAAATACGGTTATGTTTCTTAATAAATAATTCATTTTCAGATAATAATGATCCCGTCCAGAATAAAATCGGAGATTGAAAATTCTCCATCACTCTTGCAGGTTACAGGAGTTCCCGCCAAAGGGTTGGACTGGAAAAATTGCACCCGAACAGTATTTGAGAGAATAGCCCGAAGGATCAATCAGGAGGTAACTCAGCAGGTGATCAGAAACACCTATTTGGTGAAAGATTTCTTGCTATTTGGGGAGAATGAATTTGACAACATTAAATTCAGATATAAGCTCAGCTCTATGGATGATTTTGTTGATCTCTTGAAATCCATGAATCAACAAAGACCTTATAACTGGATCAGTGGTAAAACACTGCAATGCTATTGGAATTACAGTAATGCCAAGGATAAAAAGCTCAATGTGCTGCTTTCTTTTTTAGGCATTCACAGCAATGATTGGGATAGTTGGAAAACCAGTTCGAATGGAAAACCTACCTGGCATAATGAAAAGAACAACAACGGCACGCTTTACCTGTTGCGAAAACATTTTGTAGGGCACTATTTCCGTTATTATCAAAAATCTGACAGAAGCCCGGTGCTCATAAAAACACCTTTTATTATTAAAGAGCATTCGGAAGAGATAGTGATGGTAGAAACCAAAACTCTGGGCCACAGATACAAGAGCACTTATATGGTAATCAGAGATGGAGCCTTATATATAGAATGTGAGAATCTGGACTGGAATGAAAAAGAGAATTATATATTCAATCTGGGTTTTGAAACCAACCCGGAAGTGATTAGTGGAGTTTCAAACACACTTAACAGAAAGGGGCATGCCATTGCCATAAAAAACTTACTTCTAAAACAGCGAGTCCCCTATAATTATGATCAATACGAAGGTGTGGAAATCCCCTTTGATCAGGCTCTGGATGAAGCCTCTGAAGATTTCCACATCCTTAATTTCTTTAGATCAAGTTCTGATAATATCATCACCACCAATTACATTCACTCTTTGGAAGAGCTGAATAGATTGGCATCACTTAAACAAATTGATTAATAATATTGCTTAGCTGATGCTTCGGTGTAGCGCCACTTTGTTTCCAGATAACCTTTCCGTTCTTAAAAAGAACAAAAGTAGGCACACCACTTATTCCATATGTAAATGCTGCATGCTTGTTAGCATCTACATCTACCTTTATTATGCGAGCTTTTTCTCCCATTTCTGATTTCAACTCACTTAAAACCGGATCCATAGCCTTACACGGGCCACACCAACTAGCAAAAAAATCTACTAACACCGGCTTATTACTATTTATTAAATCTGCGAATTTCGACATAGCTTTCTTATTTACAACTACTTAACAATCACCACCTAAAAAAGTATACGTCATTCACCGACAATATGTGTCGTTTATCTTAACTTGAGTTAATAATATTATCTAATCATCAAACTGGAGGGTCATTCTTTTTATTCTGTCTTCGAGCTTTTCAGATGACAGTTTTTCTCTCATTCTATCTACCATAATAGGAAAAGCAAATGGTGTGGGCTTTTCAGGCTCTTTAACAATGATTTTTTGATGATGGATTCTATCCAGAGCCTTTCGCATACGTGCTTCTTCTAATTGAAAATCCATCACCTCCTCATAGGCCTGAAGCAGCAGTAAGTTATCAGCTTCATAGTCATGAAAAACATCAAAAAATAACTGTGAGGACGACTGCAAATGTCTGTCTTTAATCTGCTGACCAGGATACCCCTTAAACACCAGGCCTGATATGGCAGCAATATCTCTAAATCGCCTTCTGGCCATCTCTACACTATTCATACTTCCCTGAATATCTTGATAGAGGTTATCAGAGGAAAGGATATCTATTTCCAGGGCTTCATAAATAGGAATTTCTTTATCAGAAAGTAGTTCAAAGCCATAATCATTCATGGCAATACTCAGCGTGATAGGAGTAATCTCACTAATTCTTTTGGCCAACAGCGCTCCCATACCTTCATGAACAAAACGACCTTCGAAAGGATACATCAGTACGTGATACCCCTCTCTGGTTTTAAAATATTCAATCAAAAACTCATCTTTAGAGGGCAAATGAGACCTTTTTCGTTGCAAATCCATCAAGGGCTGAAGAAAGTTGAGTTCTACATCTTCTTTCTTTCCCGGTAAGGTGACCTCATGCAACTTTTTGCGCAGCATCACTGACATTTGACTGGAAAGCGGCATTCTGCCGCCCATCCAGGAAGGAACGGCCTTTGCTTTCTTGTTGGTATTACGCACCTGAACAGCCATTTCTTTAATACGCACAAACTCCAAATTTCTTCCGGCGAACCAGAAAACATCACCCGGGGATAAGCGCGCAATGAACCACTCTTCAATAGTACCGATATACTTACCGGTAACATACTTCACTTTTAAGGAAGAGTCACTCACAATAGTACCGATGGACAAGCGATGTCGCATAGCTATCCTTCTGTTATTCACCTTGTAAAGACCATCCTCAACCTCAACTTTCCTGTATTCATCATATGCGGTAAGAGCGTTTCCGCCAGTAGTGATGAAGCTAAGCAACCACACCCATTCTTCACGATTGATGCTGTTGAAACTGAAAGTGCCTTTTACCTCTTCAAAGATTTCCTTTTCGTTAAAGCCATCAGATACGGCTAGTGTTACCAGATACTGGATGAGTACGTCAAAAGAACGGATATAAGGAATACGATCCTCGACAAGGCCCACCTTAATAGCCTCCCGCAACGCAGCTGCCTCCACCAATTCAAGAGAGTGAGTAGGTACAAAGAAGATTTTACTCAACGCGCCTGGCTGATGACCACTTCTACCTGCTCGCTGCATAAACCGGGCTACGCCCTTGGGGCTCCCTATCTGAATAATCGTTTCTACCGGTCGGAAATCTACCCCCAGATCCAAGCTTGAGGTGCATACCACGGCTTTGAGCTGCTCTTGATGCAGTGCATTTTCCACCCAATCTCTCAGCTCTCTACTGATTGAGCCATGATGCATCGCCATTATTCCGGCCAACTCAGGTGCTCTTTCTAAAAGCTTTTGATACCAAATCTCTGCGAAAGACCGTGTGTTGGTAAAAATTAAAGTACTATTACTGTTCTTTATGATAGGAATGACCTTATCTATGAGATTAACCCCCAAATGTCCGGCCCAGGGTAATTTCTCCAGAGTGTCTGGTAGCACAGATTCTACCTCAATCGCCTTTTTTATATCTGAGCGAATAATTTTGCTTTTACCTTGCTCTAAAGTAGATCCCAGCAACGCCTGAACAGCCTCATCCATATTACCTATGGTTGCTGATATTCCCCATACCTTCAGATCCGTACAAATATTTTTTAATCGGGACAAGCCCAACTCCATTTGCACTCCACGTTTAGAGCCTAGCAGCTCATGCCATTCGTCACACACTACGGCTCTGAGGTTTTTAAAGAACTTAGGATATTGTTTTTGAGCTAACATAAGCTGCAAACTCTCAGGCGTGGTGATCAGAAACTCAGGTGGATTTTTCTTCATCTTTTGCCGGTCGGCTGGTGATGTATCTCCTGTTCTGAGCGCCACCTGCCAATCAAGACCAAGCCCGTTTACCGCTCGCTGGGCTGAATTACTGATCTCTTTGGCCAGTGCTTTAATAGGTGTAATCCAAATGGCGCGAAGGCCATTTTTCCCAATAGATGAAGTAGCCCCTCCGTTTTCCCTAATGTATTCTAACAGAATAGGCATCACCAAAGAATAAGTTTTACCACTACCCGTAGGCGCGTTTACCAGCCCATTATAACCATCCAAATAAGCCTGCCAGCTCTCCAATTGAAATTGAAAAGGCTTCCAGTTTTGGTTATTAAACCAGCTCTCACCTATTTGAATAAGCTCCTGCCCCATACGTTAGAATGCTGGTTGCTGAGGCTTATTATCTAGAATTTGCTCAATATGCTCCATTACATCTGGGGTGAGCTTATCTTTTACATCAATAGCTTTCAGGTTTTCTTCCAATTGGCTGGTTTTTGAAGCACCCAGAATCACAGTGCTCACATTATCGTTTTTTAAACACCACGCCAAAGCTAATAAGGGCATTGAGGTGTCCAATTCAGCAGCAAAAGCGGTTAGTTTTCTTACTTTCTCAAGTTTTTCTTCTGCAAGAGTTATATCCTTTAACCATCCTAAGCTTTCAAACTTAAAGCGAGTATCTTCCGGAGATTCATTGTTGTACTTTCCTGTTAGCAAGCCTGAAGCCAGTGGTGACCACACTGTAGTACCCAACCCTACAGTTTTATATATCTGCGAATACTCTACCTCCACTTTATCTCGCACCATCATGTTATATTGAGGCTGCTCCATGGTAGGGCCTATGAGATTGTATTGTCTGGCTACCATATGAGCCTCCATGATCTCTTGCGCGCTCCATTCAGAAGTACCCCAATAGAGCACTTTACCTTGCTGAATCAGATTATGCATCGCCCAGACCGTTTCTTCTATAGGAGTTTCCTTATCAGGCCGGTGACAAAAATATAAGTCTAAATAATCTACCTTTAATCTTTTCAGTGCCTGATGGCAAGCTTCGGTAACATGCTTTCTACTCAGACCTCTTTGGGTAGGTTTTAAGTTTCCCGTACCTTCATCAGCACCAAAAAAAACTTTACTCGAAACAATGTAACAATCTCTTCTCCAACCCATTTTACTAAGCACCTCGCCCATTACCTCTTCAGATTTGCCGCCAGCATAAGCTTCCGCATTATCAAAAAAGTTAATACCACCATCATAGGCTATTCTCATTAGATCTTCTGCAGTATTGTCACCAATCTGTTTGCCAAAGGTAAGCCATGAACCAAATGACAATCTGCTTATTTGTAAACCTGATTTTCCAAGTCTGTTATATTCCATTGCAATTTTTACTTTTAAAATTAACCATATGCTTCCAAAAGCTGATGCAGCTCCTCTAAAGTATTGGCTTCTTCTTTCTTTTTATCATGTCGCCATCTTTTTATTCGGGGAAACCTAAGGGCCACACCTGATTTGTGGCGAGTAGATTTATTGATGCCTTCAAAGGCAATTTCAAAGACCAATTCAGGATTTACACTTCTTACCGGCCCAAACCTATCAATGGTATTTTTCTTCACAAACCGGTCTACCTGGCCAATTTCTTTATCAGTGAGGCCAGAATAAGCCTTTGTAAAGGGCACCAGCATCTCTCCATCCCAGACAGCGAAAGTATAATCGGTGTATAAATTAGCTCTTCGGCCGCTGCCTCGCATAGCGTAGATCATAACGGCATCTATGGTTAAAGGATCGACCTTCCATTTCCACCAATCGCCTTTTTTTCTACCATCACGGTAAATTGAATCCTTGCGCTTGAGCATGATTCCTTCACTGACATATTCCCGGCTCTTGTCTCTCTCCTCTGCCAGCTGTTCCCAACTTTCAAATGCTACCAGCTCAGAAATTGGCATAACAGGATCATTCACCTGGCTCACAATTTCTTCCAGGAGCTCCCTCCTTTCTTGCATAGGCTTTTGACGAATGTCTTCTCCTTGCCATTCCAAAACATCATACACCCTAAAAACTACAGGAGACTTTTGCAATACACTCTTAGTCAGATTTTTACGACCTATTCTGGTTTGTAATAAATTGAATGAAAGTGGCTGCCCGTCTTTATAAGGCAGAATTTCACCATCTAACACAGTGCCGTTGGGTAGTTTATCTATTAGCACCTCATATTCAGGATACTTATCTGTTACCAGCTCTTCACCTCGGGACCAAACATAGAGCTCATCATCTCGCACTATGATCTGTCCGCGGATGCCATCCCACTTTCTTTCAGCAATCCATTCATCAGGGCTGCCCAGTGAGTCCACCTCATCTTCTAAAGCATAGGCCAGATAAAAAGGATATGGCTTTGAATTATCCTCATTGGGATCTTCAGACAGCACCAGGTCATGAAAAGTAGTTGTCTCTGGAGTCCAATTACCCATAAGGCGATGTGCCAGGCTGCTTTCATCTATGCCGGTGTATTTTGACAAAGCCCTTGTCATCAGCTTTTGGGAAACACCCATTCTAAAACCACCAGTGATCAGCTTATTGAACACAAAGCGCTCAATGGCATCCAGCGAAAGCCAGGCGTCTTTTAATTTAGCCTTTTTCTCTTCTTCCTCCAGTCCTCCCAGTGACTGTATAAACTCTATCCAGTAAGTGAGCGTGAAGTCAGTTCTGGTATCCGGGTTAGGTAATATGAGGGCGATGGTCTCAGCCAAATCTCCTGCCACGTGGTAGCTCTCCTCAAAAAGCCAGAAAGGCAGGCCGCTGAACTCTGCTGCCCACTGTTTGATGTAATTTCGATTAACCGTTCGCTTAGGTCTACGATGAGAAAGGAGTGCTATGGTCCAAAGCTTATCTTTGTCAGGAGCCTTTTCGAAATACTCGGTGAGGGCATCTACCTTTACCAGTGTTTTTGTGGTCTGATCCAGGCGGGTGAATAGTTCAGTAAAATGCTTCATCAGCTTTCCTCCTCCTCTTCTTTCACAGTTGATTCTCCTATTTCGCTGAGTTCACCTTCATATTGAGTTTCTACACGACCAGATTCTATGCCTTGCTCATTGAGCCACTGACTGAAAATACTGGTGTAACCATGGGTAACAAAAACTCTTTCAGCTTCCGTGGCTTTTATGGCGGTGTTGAGTTCATCCCAATCGGCATGGTCTGAAAGCACAAAGCCGCGATCTACCGCACGTCTTCTGCGGGCTCCACGTAGGCTCATCCAGCCGGAGGCTACACCTACGCTGTAGGGCATAAATTTCTTCATCCATGGTGAACCTACCGCTGAGGGTGTGGCCACTACTATATTTCCTTTAAATTTCTCTTTCGGGATTTCTGGTGTTACTCTTACTGTAGGCTTTAGGTTAATGCCCTGATTACGAATTACTTCATTAACATTTTCCACTGCTCCGTGGGTATAAATAGTACCGATGGAATCATCCAGGTTTTGAATAATGCGCTGCGCTTTGCCTAAAGCATAGCCTGTGAGCACCGTAACTTTGCCATTTTCCTGATTGGCACGCCACCAATTGTTGATCTCTTTAAACTCTTCCTCCTGTGACTTCCACTTATAAATCGGCAACCCAAAAGTAGACTCCGTGATAAAGGTATTACACTTCACCGGTTCAAAGGGCTCCGTGAAGCCATCTTCCACCACCTTATAATCTCCAGAAGCTACCCAAACCTCGCCTTTGTACTCTACTCGGATCTGCGCAGAACCAATAATATGACCGGCCGGATGAAACGAAAACTTTACGCCATTGATGGTTCTTACCTCACCAAACTTTACAGTTTCCACATTGATATCCTGCCCCAGCCTATATTTAATCACTGGCATGGCAGCCTCAGTACACAAATAATATTTATGCCCCCAGCGGCTATGATCAGAGTGCCCATGGGTAATCAGCGCCCTATCTACCGGCTTCCAGGGATCTATGTAGATATCTGCCTGCGGACAATATATTCCTATTTCTGTGAATTCTAATAACATCAGAAATAGAACAGATGAATGGTTGGAATGTTGGGGATGGGTTTTAGAGGGGTAATAACTTAATTCACGAACAGAGTCACTCTGAGGTTCTCGAAGAGTAGACGGTGAAGTGTTGCTACAAGTTGAGCTAAGAATAAAACTGTAGATAGAGTTAGGCATGCTCAATCTAAGATGTGCCGCAAGGGTCTTCCACGCAAGCAGAAAGTCTATCCTTCGAGTGCCTCAGGATGACTTTGATAATTTTAGGGTGCAATTGAATTAATAAACCCTATTCGATATCAATAAATTGAACCACGAACGGAGTCACTCTGAGGTCCTCGAAGAGTAGACGGTCAAGTAACTAAACAAAATGAGCTACGAATGAAACTGTAAATAAAGTCAACGTTCTTAATCTAAGATGTGCTACAAGGCCTTCCACGTAGGCAGAAAGTCTATCCTTCGAATGCCTCAGGATGACTTTGATAATTTCAGGGTGCAATTGGTTTTAAAAATTCTTACCCGATATCAATAAATTAAACCACGAACAGAGTCACTCTGAGGTCCTCGAAGAGTAGACGATCAGGTATCTAAACACGGTGAGCTACATATAAAACTTCAAGAGAGTCAAGTGTTCTTAATCTACGATGTGCTGTAAAAGTCTTCATCGCAAGCAGAAAGCCTATCCTTCGAGTGCCTCAGGATGACTTTGATAAATTCAGGGAGTAATTGGGTTAATAAACCATTTCTCGATATCAATAAATTAAACCACGAACAGAGTCACTCTGAGGTTCTCGAAGAGTAGACGGTCAGGTGCCTAAACAAGTTAGGCTACAAATAAAACTTCCAAACAAAGAGCTACATCAAGAGATAAAAGAATTAGTCAATGGCTTACCAAAAGAGGTAAAATCAGCCAGTTCAAATCCAAACATCTTATATTTTCTGGCTAGTGTATCCATGTATTCTGCTTGTTCCAGTGTGGGGTTTCCAATGGAGAAGTGCTCAGATTGTCCATCTAACGCCCATAATAAGGTCTCTGAGAAGCATGCATAATAGTGATTTAAAGGCAAACCGATACCACCATTACTCATGGTGATGCCCGGAATAGATATAATGCCTCCGTCAATCACCGTGACGTCTGGCCTTTGAACCAGTAGCTCTGGTGAAGTATTGCGAGGTTGTGTTCCATCCAGAATAACGGCATTAGACTTTAATATTTCTGGCCCAATAATATTATCGGCGCTGGCAGTGAGTAAAGTAATAAGATTAGACTTCCTGATTTCACTTATTTGGTTAGAAACTTCGATTTGTACATTTGGATTAATGCTTTTTAAATCATTTTTTAGCTTCTCTAGTTTTGAAAGATTTCGAGCTACTAACAACAGCTTGTCGCAATAATTCTTCTTTACCAATAGACCAGCCAAACAAGAACCTACACTACCGGTTGCCCCTACAATAGTTTGATGGTCCATCAAATTAGGACTCGCTTCCAGAAGCTTGACAATGGCCCTGAAAAGACCTGTGGCTGTGAAGGCATTGCCATTGGTAATGCTCACATCCTGCCTATGCTTTAAGAGTGCCCCTCCTAGTGTCATAGGTGAGGTGAGTGCGCCAAGCCCTATATTTGTGTAGCCCTTTTGCGTCATCTTATCAATAACCCTTTCTATATTTTTACTCATATTCTTGGGGCCCTGATCAAGAATATCTTTACCATTCAATAAAATTATTTCATTCCTACCTATATGCCACTTCTCTCCTGCTGAGCCATTTAAATAGATGTCGCTCCATTTTACCGAGGGCGCCTGTAGTTTGGTGAATATCTTTCTATACACCTTGTTAGGGATTTTACGCAGTGGCTTCCAGTATAATCCCATGTCATCACTATAAGTATGACGCAGATGAATGAGGAAGGCGAATTTCTTGGCATTAAGGAAAGTGGTAACTGCATCAGATGGGGACGGTGCAACGGGAGATGATATCATAAAGTACTGAAATTAAGCTTATTAACGAGCTGTAAAGTTACATATCAATATCGCTATTGAATTAGCAAAAATCCGGCATCTTAAGACAAATTGCCGCCCTCACGGCAAGCAAAATCCTGCTTTTTGAAACACCTGGAGCCCTCTATAAAAATTCCGACAAACGAGTGCTACAAATCCGACTTTGGTGTTTGGGTGAGGTAACGCTCCTTGTAGTCAGCAGAAAGTCTATCCTTCGAGTGCCTCAGGATGGACTTTGTGAATTGCCTCACTTTAATTCTAAAGCTGTGAGTAAAAACACCGGATAACTTGGGTAGATATAGCATTAGTTTACAAACCTGGCATAATTTCTAGTCCAGTAATCTTCGATGAATCCCCATTTCCCGTCCTCGTATTTGTTCAGGACATCTATATTGAATTTATCAATCTGTTTTTTCACTCCGTTATACACCTGTGATACGATTATTCCTTTTTCTCCTTCACATTCATTCCCTGAGATATTGGCTATTAAATGACATTCAGAATCCTCTATGTAAAATAAGTCGCTGTCCCAATAATTATCTGCGCAGCCGCTTTTGTGATAGGAATAATAATAGCGGGTTCCCTCGATGGCCTCTGGCGTTGGAAACTTATTGAAGTCTTTGACCTCTGCGAAAGTTTTCTTCGCTTTATTAAATAGAAACAAGTCTTTTTGGCCAGGGGTATTGTTCAGGTATTTGACTATCACATCATTCAAACCATCAGCATTAAAGTCTTTAAACTCAAAGTCAGGATATGGAGTGAATTGACTCAAAACTGTATCACGCTTAGCATTTAGAACAATGATTTTTCCTCCACTAGTGGTAAAGCCAACGTACTTTTCTTCTAAAATGCTGGTATGCGCAGACATAACTATAGTGCTGTCAACAATACTTTCTATACTTGATTTATCAGACACCTCCTTCTTACCTTTGGATGTACAGGAAAGTATAACAACTATGAGTAAAAGGTTTAGTTTATTCACATTAATCTAGCTTATTTAATCACCTGATCCATCGCTTTCTTCCAGGCGCTTAGAATATCATTGTAGTCTCGAGTTAATAAACTTTCATTGACGGTAAATTTCACAATGCCTTTATCAGTTGCTCTCCCCAGCCATATGCCATGCTCGGAATACAGATTGTTGGCCAATGCTTTTAAGTCTACTTTACTGCTGAGCACAAGATCAAATATGTTAGATCCATTTTGAATGCTTGTAATGGTAATGCCTTCTATTTTATTAAGGTCGGCAATCAGCTGTTGTGCCACTTTGGCTACTTTTTCCCATTTGGAATCAATATCTTCAAAATAATGTAAAGCCATAGCTGTGTTGGTCCAGCTTTGATACATGGTGCCACCATAGATCTTAATCAGGTGAGGAATCTGATCAATAAGCGCAGCATCTCCACAAAGTATGGCTCCGCCTGCAGCGTTTAGATACTTGTATAGAGAGATATAAACGGTATCAAAATAAGAGGCATACTCAGCAACCGATACATTACTAAAAGCGGAGGCAATATGGATGCGAGCACCATCCAAATGCATTTTATAGTCATGATCCTGACAGTATTTAGAAACATTTTTAATGACTTCTAAGGGCACATAAGCACCGTCAGCGCGTCTTACGGGGTTTTCTATCACCACCGTACCTAAACCACTCTTGAACACCTCGTTTTTATCAGAATAAGCAATAGTACTTTGTAAATCTTTGAGGTCATAATATGGTTTTCCCTCTCCCACAGGCATCAATCTCTCGCCATGCACACTCTGTGCTGCATCAGCCTCATCTCTGTAAATGTGAGAATTTTCCGGCACCATCACTTTAGTACTATTTCCATTCAACAGCTTAATAGCCAATTGATTAGCCATAGTACCTGAAGGAAGATAAATAGCCTTTTCTTTGCCGGTGAGTTGAGCAAATTGCTCTTCCAGCTGTTTGGTAGCCCCTCCTGCTCCATAAAAGTCAGGTTCAATGGCCTTTGTTTTACTGATCTCCTGAAGCTTGTGCAAATATTCACCCGGTGAGAAATGTAGTCCATCAAGCACAAAATTCACCACAGGCTTATTACCTTTTACAAACTGAGTTGAGGTCTTCGATTTGTCGGCATTCAAACTATCCTTACCCATTACCGGAAACAGAAAAGGCAGCGCAGAAAGACTGCTCTTTTTTAGGAAATCTCTTCTATTGTCTTTGGTATTGGTCATGGTTCAAGTGGATTAGTTTAATGATGAAATGTACGAATCAAAATTAGGAGATTCGATTGTGAACTAGGTTGCTAAATGATAACTCAATCAGAAACTCAAAATGGCTTTAAGTTCAGAATTGATGGGTGAAGACGTATGCTGATGTGCCACTTTCCAGGCCCCATTTTCATAAACAAAGCCAACAGTCACTCTATTTTTCATACTCCTGATCACATTATCGTCTTTAGAAATGGCCTGAAAGCCAATCAAAGCACTAGCAAAAGCAGTACTTTCATTTCCCCTGACCTTTACTTGCTCAAAAATGACTTTAACTCGTTCTTCGCCCAATGAACCCAGCCAGTCTTTGATAACTTCAGACCATGCCTCTATGCCTATACTATAAGCGTCATTCCACATGTCAAAAATGATCACATCATCATGATATAGGGCTGTCATTTCACCTACATCCTTATTCCAGGCAGCTTTAGAATAGATAGTGAAAAAGTCTTGAGGATTATTCATTAGTTGTTGATTTTGGATATACTAGCATTAATAAAACGGGTTATCTAGCAATTTTCAGTCATTAGATAATACTCTTAATCCAGATCGAAGGTTGGAGTAGCGAACGAAATAACAGTATCATCTACGGTAGCACCAACATAACCGTGACCTCTGAGGTAGTAAAATTGAAAAATCACATCGCCCATGTCAGCCTCCATAACCATCAGGTTTTTATATTCACAAAGTCTTGTTTTTAAGGTACCGTCATAGGTTATTATCTTATACTTACCACCATTCATATTTTTCCATTGGTGGCCCTTTTCAAACTTAGAATCATACCTTATAGTCTCCTCTTCACAACAGGCTGCATACTGATATATCACACCCTCATCCTCCCGAAGATACAATGTATCTACAGCTCCATTTTCCCAGGTTTGTGCATATTCAAAATAGGTCCTTCCATTGAGTTCTTTTGTACCAATCTTAGTTTCAGTGTAATAGGTGTTAACCCAAAATATCTTCCTCTCTTTAAAAATCAGCGGAAAATAGCTCCCATCCTCATTCTCATCACAAAAGCTTTGTCCTTCTTTAAGCTGAGCATATGCAGAGGTGATAAATAACATCCCCACGAATAATATTAACATTTTTTTCATGCCTTAATATCTAATGATTGAAGTTATAAACCTAATGATTTGGTTATGTGTGAGAGAGTAAATTTTCTGAATGGAGGGTAGACCATTTTCATCTGATCAAAAATCCATATACACAATTGAAATGGGAGAAAAGATCGACGAAAATGGAAAATTAACTCTACCTCTCACTAACTGGGGGAGATACGCTTCAAAACACCTTTTACCAGGTCGCAACAATTACTCCTCCATGAAAAATGGTAAGCCCGTAAGTTCAGCTCAGATTTTACCCATAAAATTTGTACTGCGCAAAAAGTAAAATATAAGGCTATTTTAACTGTTGCTCAATTATCCATCCGATGGCTCAGAGCCATCGAATGGATAAACTTCAGTGATGTATCACATTGTGTAAAAACTCTTTACTTATTTTCCAACTTAGCGATTAATTCTTCTAAATCCTTCAGCCATTCAGCTTCTACCCCAGAAGTATTCTTCCCTGAGCTGAGATTATTTTTTAGCAAGGGAATAAATTCAACCCCATGTATGAGCTCAATAGCCTCAAATAATATTTTTCCGTATTCTCCATCAATCAACTCTCGTTTAATCACTTCCTTTACACGGAGATCATTTCTTTCAGCCAATCCAACAATTGCCTCCAATTTTGTTTCTTGATCCTTGTCATTCACTCGATTCCATAGAGCTTCTCTAATCTTGTCATTATCTACTTCAACCTGCGAGCCAATGCCAAAGGTAGCCCAACTTCTTACCTCAGAACTTTTGTCAGTGGACAACTCAATTAATACATCTATTGCTAACTCATCATCCACGCCAAGCAGTGCAAAAACAAGAGCTTTCCGCACAGCAGCATTATCAACAGACTTAAAATTGGCCATTTTTTTGATTTCATTTGCATGTAAATAATCATTGTTATGTCCAATAGCATAGAGGAGAGATATTAACACATCATTATCTTTCTCATTACCTAAAAGATTGAAAAACAACTCAATATTCTGCTTGTAATATGGACGCCCTGGACCTAGCTGAGCTAAAACATCAATTCCTATGATACGTTTCTTTCTATTCTCTGATTGCGAAAAGTCATACACCTTTTGAAAAATTTCTTCATCAGGTCTATTTCTCAATTCTTGAATGTTATCCCAATAAGTTGTTTTCGTTTTGTTTAACTGAAGTCTTTGCAAAATTTTCTCACTAGACCAATTTGATCTACTCATCTCTATAGTTGGTTAAAATCGTTTTTTATCAACTTCTCAATCAGTATTTTATCTTCAATGATTTTCGCAAATGCAACTGGAGAACGGCCTGCATGATTTTTTAAATACGGATCTGCACCATGAGAAAGAAGTAGGTCAACCATTTCATAGCTACCTCTGGCATTAAAGGTAGCTATCCAAAGGGGTGTGTTTCCAAAATCATTCTTATCATTAATATTAATACCTCTCTCAAGTAATACCTTCGCTAATTTCAATTCTCCAAACTCGACGGCAAAATGTAGTAAGTTGAATCCTTTTTGAAATTTCTTATTAATATCACTGAGCTGGCCAACTTTAAGAAGAAATTGATCACTGCTAAGTTGATTTTCAAAAAGATCTAACTCATTTATTTCAGTTAAAATAGCGGATTTTGACTCTTTAGAGGACTTTTTTCGAAGAAAATTGAACAATGCCATTTTAAATATTATCGACAGTTATATTCGTTTCACATCCAGAATTCTGAATAGGTAAATATGGAATTAGAATAACCATAGATATCCATATACGCGAATCACTCTTCCAGTACTAATTTTACCATAAAATTTGTACTGCGCAAAAGTAAAATATAAGTCTATTTTAACTGTTGTTTAAATTATCCGTCGAATAGATCTTGATCGTAAATTTCTTTAGGAAAATATACTTCGTTCAGCACATACCAATAATTTGTATCTAATGCTGTGACTTCTCACCAAGACCTGGTTATCATTGTATTATGATTAAGTTCAAGTAATCAACTTCATTTGTCTGACCGCATTGTTATTTTCTTGCAACAAGAATAATCACCCAGTAGCGATTGATACTTGCAACGAGGGCTTGATGAGAGAAGCTAAATACTACGATCAAAATATACAATCAGCAGATGAATTCTCGCATATATCTGGGGATTCAATTATTGTATCCTTATTAAATCAGGATACAATTCTACGAATTGATATTATTCATCATTCTGATGACTCGATCCCGCTACAAACTCAAGACAATGCCCTTATCTGCACCATGGAAGCTTTAAATAAAAACAATCAATGGCTGCCTATAGAATATTGGCCTCTGAGTTGGTGTGGTAATAGTTATGACGGAATTGATCTTAAAAAAGGACAAAGCCTAAGCCTTATGTCAAAAGCTCCAACGGGTGACTATAAAACATTGCTGAGATATAAAATATTAGGTTTTGACACACTCTATTATTCAAATTCATTTGCAGGAAATATAGAATACTGTCAATTCAAAGAAGATAGCAGTACCTATATTTAAGTTTGAAGGTAAGATGCATCCACATATCCCTCTTGACAGCCTTATCTACTGAATTCAGATAAAATCTCTCTGAGGCACTCTAGGATCCGCCGGTTTAGAACTGCAAACCTGCACTAGAAGAAGAAAGTCTATTGTTCGAGGACATTAGGATGACTTTGATAATTTCAGGATGCAATTGGTTTTAAAAATCCTTACCTGATATCAATAAATTAAACCACGAAAAGAGTCACTCTGAGGTTCTCGAAGAGTAGACGGTCAGGTGCCTAAACAAGTTAGGTTTACAAATGAAACTTCAAATAGCGTCAGGCATTCTGAATCTAAGATTTGCTGCAAGGGTCTTCTCAGTAAGCAGAAAGTCTATCCTTCGAGTGCCTCAGGATGACTTTGCATAAGCTAATTCTTGTATAAACTATTTGAGTCCGGTGTGCCCGTAATCTCGCATCCCTTCTGATGACTCCGGCAATCAGTTAATTATTAGAAGTATAACTCTGAATATAAATACCAACCAAGCATAAAAAACGCTTTTCTCGTAATTAGTCAAGTTCATGAACTTACTCGACATAATATCATTTAAGCTTATCCTCTTAGATTTATTGAGTCTATTGTCAGCACTAGTCATTAGCTTGTATTTAGCATACATAAACAACCAAATCCATCCTATAAGATAACATCCGAAAGCGCCTACCACTACATTAATTGTATCAATACCATTTATGACATCACTGCCAGCTAGTATGCATAGGATAACACAAGAAATAGGAATTATATATCGGAAGAAAAACCGGTAGTTAAGTTGGTCAAAGAAAGTAGGTATTGAGTTCATATTGGCTTGGTTATTCCTTATGTAACTTAATCTGTGCCCTTACTAAATCTATAATTTTTAAATCTTCGTAGATACTGTTAGCAATATTATTAATGAAGTAATAGTCTTTACATTCGTAATTATTTCTCTTGAAAGCCTGATAAAGTTCTACTGGAGCAGTATAGCCATAATCTCTGTAATCTTGAACATTATAGATTTCAATGATAAATAAATCTCCCCTTTGCGACTCTATTATGCGCTCTTTACCATCATATGGCATGAGCCAACTTTTACCATTTTTCTGTATTGTAACTTCTGCATTCTTTTCATCGGGAAGGGTCAATACATGATTCTCAATCAATTTATTGAAAATATAGTCTAAAGAATCTGATTTAAATGGAAGTGTAATTATACTATCTGTTTCATAGTCAATAAATCCTCTTCTAAAACATATATCAGAATTTTTATTCAAGCGAAACTCTACAAATTTCGAAGAAAACCAATGGCCTGACACCCATATTCTAACCAACAGTGAATCATTAATGGAATCAAACGGCCTGAAGAATTTATTAAAACGTAACGTTTCTTCTCGTATACCATAGCTCACCGTATCATTCGGTATCCCTTGAGAGTGAACTATGCCACATGTAATAGAAATCAATATGATAATGATGCCGACTTTCAATTTAGACTTGACCTTTGTTTTATGATCCTTAATAAGTTGGGTAAAAGTGAGGCCGATACACTTAAAGTTAAGATCAGTTCATAATTAACTTCATTCCAATGCAACTGTCTTATTCCATCATCACAAAGTGTGCATTCGACTACTTTTAAATTCGCATCTATAGATGCTATGATTACTAAAGCAGCAGAAAAAAACAATAAGATTCAGAACTACATGCTTAAAAATTTCCCCATCCGCTTTAAGCCTATTCTCAAAAAATAAAATCAGAATACCTAGACCAAAAGCTACGAGATACATAGCGTGTGGAAACAAATGAAAATCTTTACCAATAAATTTAATTTTTCCTGAAGTCGACCACATGAAAATATCTTGAATAACCCCTCTAAAAAATGATTCAAGCACATATGCTGTGATAACTCCTATAAAAAACAAAGGAATAGCTACTAATATGACTTTAAGAATTTTCACAATTGGATGTCCTAATTTCATCTAAAACCTATACCTAACCACAGTCCCCATCATTATATCATGAAGCCCCTTCTTCTTACTATTAAAGAAGATTGGCAGCATTCCTATAAAGATTCCGAATAAGAGAAAACCCAGAATATATCTTACCAGTGACTGCACAAAGTTTAGCCGTTCACCATCCTCCGTTTCCACTTTTACTCCCATTAATCTTTTACCATACGTCCCCTTTTGCCTTCCTGAATTCATAATGGTCGAATAAACCGCCCATACCACCATTGTCACCAACTCATAATCAATTAACCAATCCATAAACTCTAAGAGCATATATAGTGGCAACACTATGATTTGGATAATGATCAAATCACCTAAATGACAGGCTAATCTTGTTCCGAGCTTGGCGTATTGATTCATTTCATGAAAATATATACTATATCAGCATTCTTATAAATTTAATGCTACTTTTTTCAACTCACTCACCCAAAATACTCCGGCACCAACCTTTTCAGTTTCTCAATAGTTTCATTTACTGATAGATCACTTCTACCACCAGCAGCGTTAGCATGACCACCGCCATCAAAGTGCTCGGCGGCGAGCATGTTCACGTGATTATCACCTTTAGACCTGAAAGATATTTTAATCATGCCATCTCTTTCTGTAAAAACTATACCTGCTTTCATGCCTTTGATGGATAATATCTGGTTAGCCAAGGTATCAGTATCTCCTTTTTGGTAGCTGTATTTCTCCAGTTCCTCTTTACTAAGCCCAATTATGCCCACTTTATATGCGTCCAATACCTCCAGCTTCTCGCTGAGCGCAAAACCTTGAAGTCTTAATCTGCTTAGCGTATTATTATCGTTCATTACTTCATGGATGAGATGGTGCCTTACGCCCGCTTTTAGTAAAATGGCCAAAATCTCATGGGTTCGTGGCCGTACTGATGAAAATCTAAAAGCTCCTGTATCTGTAAGTATGCCCAAATATAGCGGTATACCTATCTGTTCGTCCAAAAGGCTCTCATTTCCTGAATGTACAATCAGCTCTACTATAAGCTCACTGGTAGATGAAGCAGTAACCTCTGACACCATGATATCAGCAAAATCAGCCGGATCTAAATGATGGTCAATCATTATTTTTTTGGCTTTTGAATTCTCTAAAAGCACCTGCATATCCTCTCCCACTCTGTCCGCACTGTTATAATCTAAACAGAAAATCAAATCAGCATTATTCATCCGCTCCACCACTTTTTCAGGCTGCTCTGACATTGGAATAATGGCCGATACATCTACCCAATGTAAAAAACCAGGCGCCGGATCTGGATGACAAACGGCAGCTTCCTTACCGAACTTCTGGATAAAGCGTAAAAGCCCCAGAGAAGAACCAATGGAGTCTCCATCTGGTGATTTATGTGCGGTGATTACGATGTTTGAAGCATTTAATATTTCTGCTTCTATTTCTTTATAAATACTCATTTAACGATTCTGATTAATACATAATGATGGCCATCTTCTACCCATGCCACCAAAAAACAAAGCCTCGAAGATACCAATTAATTGCCATCCTCAGGCGATGGAGGATAAATCTTAATTTTCTAATTATACTTTTCCAACCATTTGTATAAAATGAAGGTCTAAAGAACATACAAATTATAATCATTACGTTTACAACCTTGCTCACAATTGAATAGAGCCAAAACCATCACCATGAAAAAGCTACTACTACTTATCACATGCGTCGCACTGCAGCTCACAGCCTTTAGCCAAGATGATCTTTTCCCCAGAAAAAATGCTGCTATGCTAGAAATAGGCGGACCTGTAGTAATTGGTATAGGTGCGGCCTACGAAAGAACCCTTCCTCTCTCCAGACTGAATCGTGTTACGTTACGAGGTGGTTTTGGAGGCGTTGATAGCTTCACTAAAATGTCTTCCCACCTAGGACTGAGCTATATTTTCGGCAGATCTTCAGGTGCTGAGATAGGCACAAGTTATTTAATGAATTATGATGCGGGGCAATTTGACATGGATGATGAAGAAGATGCAAATTTTGATAATGGCATGCAGCTGATCATAGGCTACAGGTACCAGAATTTAAAAAATGGATTACTATTTCGGATATATTGGGTAGCACCTGTAGGTTGCTGTGGCTCCTACATACCGATATACAGCGGCCTCTCCTTCGGCTATGCATTTTAAGCCTACCAAAAATCGATTTATAGTTCCACTGATCCACCTCATGCCCGACTGATATAAAATTGACCATTTATATGACCAAATAATATTGATGATCATTTTTATGAAATAGCTTTGCGTAATAAGACTTACCAAGTCATATCGCTTATTATTCATAAACTATCATTTCAAAATCAGATCACATGAAAAGATTATCAATGATTTTTCTAGGCTTCATAGTTGTAGCTGCCAGCTGTAACTCACCTAAGAAAGAAGATGCCGACACTTCAGAAAAAGATACTACAGCTACCGCTACACAGTATTCACTGATAAAGTCGTCAGCGGAAGTTAAATTTACAGCCTACAAGACCACTGAGAAAAAACCTGTTGGCGGTACTTTTAAAACCGTAGAAATCTCTAATACTAAGGAAGCCGCCACGCCGTTGGAAGCCTTAGATGGAACTGAATTCAATATCCCTGTAAAAAGCTTATTTACCAATGATGCTACAGGTACAAGAGATCCAAAAATTATAGAGCACTTCTTCGGAGCTATGGCAAATACTGATGCCATATCTGGAACTTTCAAATTAAATGATGACAAAACCTGCGTGGTAGACATTACTTTAAATGACAAAACAGTGAGTGTTCCTTTCACTTATGAAGTAACGTCAGAGACTTACTATAGCTTTAAAGGTGTAATGAACCTGGAAGATTGGGATGCTACTGCAGCGGTAGAATCAATTAACAATGCTTGCAAAGACCTGCACACTGGTCCTGACGGTGTAAGCAAAACATGGAGTGAAGTGGCTTTAGAAGCTGAAATCAACTTCGAGAAGAAATAATAAAACAAGAGGTTGTATCAAACTAATATGGATACAACCTCTTTGTTTACATCAAAACCGTAACTTTCATTTACTGCTTAATAAACTGAACGCTCATTACCAGCTTTACAGTATCTGAAACCACAATATTTCCTGCTTCCGTTACTGCGCTCCATGATAAACCAAAGTCTTTTCGGTTTATTTTGCCCTCTACCTCAAAGCCTGCTTTGGTCTGTCCGTAAGGATCTACAGCAACTCCGTTAAAGTCTACATCTAAAGCCACTTCCTTAGTTATATCTCTGATAGTCAAGTCTCCCACTAAAGTAGAACCATCAAAAGACTTAGATTTAAATGAAATTTTAGGATGCTGATCAGCAGCAAAGAAGTCTTCAGATTTTAAGTGACCATCTCTGTCTGCATTTTTGGTATTGATAGAATCCACATCAATTGTAAATTCCACATTAGCATCTGTAAATTGTTCATTTTCCGTTTCTACTGTACCACTAAAACTTTCAAAATGTCCTGTTACGGTGGAGATCATCATATGCTTTACTTTAAAGCTTACTTCAGAGTGTGTTGGGTCAATCGCCCATGTAGTTTTAACTAGAGTTTCCATTTTATAATTCTTTAAATTTCAAAATCAATGTTTAAACATTATTATAAAACGAAGTTAGAAAAATTAATTCAATGTTCAAACATTAATTAAATAAAAAAGAAGCTGCTTCATCAGGAAAAAAACTTAATCACCTCTGAAACAGCTTCTTATCTCTAAATCAGACTAGTGGATTAGTATAGCCACTGCAGCCCGATAACGTCATAATTTGAAAACTCTCCATCTTCGCTGGCACTGAAGCAAGAAAGCATAATTGAGTTAGGATCTACACCTGTTGGAGTCCCAGGTATATGACAAGCTCCATAGCTACCTGTACCCTCACTACCTCCAGAACCACAGCTGTAAGCACGGTTAAACCAGTCTGTATGTCTAAGGCCAAGACAGTGACCAATTTCGTGAGTCATCACATGCTCTACCACATTAGTACCATAACTAGCAGTACCGGGATACACATTTACATATGGATATGGATTTCCTCCACTAGGGAATCCAGCTACACCACCAGCACCGCTACCGCTACTGTACACAGTAATATCAGCACTACCATTTACTCTAACTAACTGAATAGTTAAATTTATTCGATTATAGTTAGCAATGGCCCAATCTAAGCCTGTGCTCATAGTGCTATTTAGACCATAACCTCTAACAGTAATAGTCCCTGAACTAGCAATACCTGTATTACAAGTATAGTATTGCTCATCCTTAGCATTTACGATTCTATCTTCGTACAACTGATTTATCTGTTCAGGACTAAATATCATATCACCCTCTACGAGATAATCGTCTCCATGCCTCATAATATCAGAAGTATCAAAGTGAAGCTCCGTAAGTTTTTGAATGATGGATTCCGGAATTTCTTCTCTGTTTACTTCTACCTCTTCGGCAGCAGGATCATTACAAGAAAAGTTTAGAAAGCTGCATCCCACAAGACATAGGAATGCCATACCAGATCTGAATGATTTTTTCATCATGGTTTTTTGGTTTAGGTTGTAAAATAATTTGATAATAAGGTACCTAATCAAAAAACCAATTGAAATCGAATTTTCCCTCAAAAATCATACACACAAGAATTAACCAAAATTACATGGAATCACCTCTCTAAAAATATAAAAAGATGATAGTAAGTGATTTATGAAAATAAGTAATCTTATACATATCATCTTTTATGAGATTTCCTGACCTATGATGGTTTATGACTTTAAATAATGGTGATTTATTACACTCATTTTATTCCATTAACATGTTTAGTACAAGTAATGCAATAAGATCTCATCATAATATGAAAATTGCCCAGTAGCATTTGCTGAAAAACATGAAAGAAAAACCGATCGGCTGTCATAAGTTGTAGGTGTGCCAGGAACATGGCAAGCACCCACACCTCCGTCACCCTCGTTGCCACCTGATCCACAACTATAAGAACGATTAAACCAATCAGTATGTCTAATACCTATAGAATGACCAATTTCATGCACCATAACATGAGTAGTTACATTCATTCCATAACTGGTAGTGCCAGGCAAAACATTGATATAAGGATATGGATTACCCCCTGAAGGAAAACCTGCCACGCCACCTGCACCACTACCACTACTGTATACAGTTATGTCAGCAGCACCCGTAACTCGAAGAAAGGAAATTTCCAGTCCTAATGCATTGTATCTGGATATGGCGAGATTTAAAGCACTGTTCATAGTACTATTTAGACTATAACCCCTTATAGTAATTACTCTTGGATGAGAAACAATCCCTGCCGTGCATGAATAATAATGTTCGCCATTTACGTCACTAATAGTCTCTTCATAAAGGGCGTCAATCATTTCCTCAGAAAAAACCATATCTCCTTCCACCAAGTAATCATCTCCATGCCGCATTATATCAGAAGTATCAAAATGGAGTTCTTCCAGTTTCTTAATAATAGATTCAGGAATATCGTTTTGCGACATAACAGGCTCCTCCACTGCAGGATCTGAACATGAGGAGAAAATGAAGTTGACAACTACCAGACTTACAATTACGAGTCCGGATTTCAATGATACTTTTATCATGACTTTATGGTTTAGGTTAAAAATAAACTTGAAATAAAATATTCATTTCAAACGCCTTTTTAAAACCACTTTCATCACAAAAGTCATTTGGCAGATACGGCATGAAAATTACATCATGCATTCATCAGAATATGCTAATCATTTCATCCTCAGTAGGTCACAATTTTATATAAGATATTGCATCCTTTAAAAAAGTCAGAATGCTTTATAAAAAAAGGTAATTACTTTAAACAGGAGTAATTAATTACACAAGCAAAAAAGCCAGAGCTAACGCTCTGGCTTGCAGAAATACAATTCAATGATTAATGATGGGTTAAACTATTAATATAAATATTCTAAAGCTACTCTGTCATAGTAAGAGAACTCACCGTCCTCATTAGCGCTGAAGCAAGATAGCATGATAGACTGCGAATCGATACCTGTAGGAGTACCTGGGATGTTAACTGCTCCAACACCACCAGAACCTTCGTTACCACCTGATCCACAGCTATAAGATCTGTTCATATAATCTGTGTGACGTAGACCTAAGCAATGACCCATTTCGTGAGTCATTACGTGCTCTACCACATTTACACCGTAGCTAGCAGTACCAGGATAAACGTTAACACTGTTGTAAGGTGCACCATTTCCTGTAGGGAAACCAGCTACACCACCAGCACCGCTACCTGAACTTCTTACAAGAATATCATAGCTACCAGTAGTTCTAACGAAAGTTAAGCCGATGTTTAAAGCATTATAATTAGCAATGGCCATATCAAGACCTTGACTCATAGTGCTATTAAGACCATAACCTCTAACTCTGATAGTTCTAGGAGTACTTACCAGGTTATAAGTTCTGTACTGCTCTCCTTGTGGACCTTCCACAATAGTAGGCTCAGCCATATTAGCTAATGCCTCAGGAGTAATGATCATATCACCTTCTACAAGGTAATCATCACCCACTTTTTTAATACCTTCGGTATTGAATTGTAAATCTTCCAATCTCTGCAAAACAGATGCAGAAATTTCGTCTCCTTGATTTACTTCTGGGGTTGCTTCGGTAGCATCTTCACAAGAAGTGAAAACCATAGCGCTACCAAGTAGGAATGCAGAAAGCATCCCTGCTTTGAAAATGTTTGATTTCATAAAAATTTGGTTTAGGTTGAATTGCATTTCTGCAGCCGCAAGGTAGCCAAAGGTTTAGCCCAATAAAAATCGCTTTATTAACATTAAATTAATCATGTAATAAAATGATAAATATTAGAAAGTAATCTGATAATTATTTAATAATATTTAATCATCAATCTAACCCATATTTTCCCATCATTATATATGTTTCATACAATATTGAAATTGTTATTATTGACTGCTCTTGTGAGCATTTTTACCAATGACACTTTTGCTCAAATTCAAGACTCAACCTACTGGAAAGCCTATCTTAACAAAGAAGCCTTCGAACAGATAAAAAGCAGCGAAAACACTAAAATAGATGGATTTAAACCGGGTTACTACATCCTTCAGCACACCTTAAAGCAGGAGCGAGATCTTATAAATTCTGAAGAAATAGAGCTTAGCCGACAGCTTAACAACGCATACAGCATTATTTACATTAAAGCCTCCTATATTTATAATCGACTGAAAATCAATCACATAATTGGACCAGCCAACAATCGTTGGAAATTCACCAAGAAGCATGTAAATAGTATAGAAAATTCTCTTTTTAATTCTTTTATTATCAATGTGAGAAATTTCGAAAAATGTAAGGAAACTTGGCTAGATTCCAAATACATAGAGATTATAGAAGAATACAAAAAAACTAATACATTTAGAGTAATTATTAAAGATGACAATTTTTTAAAATCGCTGGTCACTAATGATGATGTGATCTTTATTAATCCTTCTTATGGCACTCCCAAGGATGAGACTTCAGTAATAGACCTGAACTTATCAGTGAATAAAGTAAGCTACAATCATGATAAATACCCCAACTTCATAGGCGTGGGACAGCACGTTTCTATAAAAGAGCAGGGTATGGATCTAACAGATATCGATTTATTGGGCAGGGTGCAAAATACTAATACCGAAACCCAATCAAGACATGCCACTGAAATGGGCACTATTCTAGCCGGTGCAGGTAACACCTCTCCTAAAAGTAAAGGAGTAGCCTACGGCGCAGAGCTTTTCTCATCTAGCTACGATAATATCTTTCCGGATGATCTTGAGTATTTCAGCAGCAGGGGTATTTATTTACAAAACCACTCTTATGGCACACAACTGGAGAATTTTTATGGCGCAGAAGCTGAAGCGTACGACCTATTCTCTCATAATAACCCCGAAATCCTTCATATTTTCTCAGCCGGGAATAATGGTTCTGCGAGCGACACGGTATACACCTATGCTGGTACCACCAACTACGCCAACCTAACGGGCAATTTTAAAATGGCTAAAAACATAATCACGGTAGCCTCAGTAGATACCACTTATAAACCCGACCCCTATGTTTCAAGAGGTCCTGCTTATGATGGACGTATTAAACCAGAAATTTCTGCCTATAGCACCTTTGGTTCTTCGTCAGCCTCAGCACTGGTAAGCGGCATTGCCACTACATTGCAAGAGCACTACGTTAGTGAATATGACGCAATTCCAGAGGCCTCTTTAATAAAAGGCATTTTACTTAATAGTGCAGATGAGGCTGGTCCTGAAGGTATTGATTTTAAATCAGGCTTTGGGAGCGTCAATTCCAAAAGAGCAGTGGAAGTTATTAAGAATCAAAGTTTTACAAGTGATGAGATGCCTCCTGATGATGAAAAGACTTTTGTACTTAACATGCCTGAAAATGCCAGAAACCTCAAACTCATGCTCATCTGGAATGATCCTGCCGCTACAGTAAATGCAGATAAAGCTTTAGTCAACGACCTTGACTTATCTTTAGAGTTCGGGGGTGAAACATGGTTGCCCTGGGTATTAAATAGCTACCCTCATAACGACTCTCTGGCTTTACCCGCCAAAAGAATGGAAGATCATTTAAATAACATGGAGCAGATCACCATCAGTAAGCCTGAAAGTGGTGATTACTCAATTAAGGTGAACAGCATCCACGCTCTTAGTAGTCAAAGGTTTCACCTTATATATCAGTGGGATTATGAAAGCTCTTTTGAGTGGGTTTACCCAACCGCCAGTGATAACATGCCTGCCTATGATCAGCTTTCATACTTTCGATGGGAATCTACTTTTACAGATAATGGCACTTTAGAAATCAGTTATGATAATGGCGCCAACTGGTCGATCATTGACAATCAAGTTGATCTGAAAAAAGGCTTTTATCAATGGACTCCTCCGAAGGTAAATACTCTAGCTCAGGCACGCATAGTTACCACCGAAGCCTCATTCACCTCCCCCACCTTCACCATTTCACGGCCTATTGAGGCTCAGGTGGGCTTCAACTGCGCAGATAGTGTATTGCTAATCTGGAACAATCAATCCGGAGTGGAGCGTTACAACATTTACACACTTGGAGAACAATATTTAGAAACCATTGCTACCACTAGCGATACTGCCTTCATGTTTAGCAAATCCGATTATGATCAAAATTTATTCTCTATTCGACCCGTGCTGTCAAACGAATATGAAGGCGCTCAAAATGCTGTTTTCGACTATAGAATTCAAGGGGTTGATTGCTACCTGGGAAGCTTTTTAGCACTTGAAGACCAGCAAAACGAGCTGGTGAACCTCACTTTAAGCATTGGAACCACCTATAATGTAAAAGAAATCACTTTCCAGAGGGCTGATGGCTCAGAATTTACCAACATCTCCACTCTATCTCCAGATGGCACCACCATATCTTATACTGATTCAAACCCAATCCAAGGATTGAGTAGATATAGAGCAATCATTACGCTCAACTCGGGTCTGGAAGTTATGAGTGAAGAAGCGCTGGTTTACTTCCTTTCTGACCAACCTGTACTCATTTTCCCTAACCCGGTACAGGAACAGCAGGCCATATCAGTCTATACTAAATATAATCCGGGTGATAAATATATTTTACGCCTTTACAACACTCAAGGCCAACAGGTATTTGCTACTACATTACTTTCAGAAAGAGAGTTTGTACCATTAGATGGAATACAGAAAGGCCTGTATATCTACACCATTTCAGGTGATAACATAAACTATAAATCCAAATTGGTTATTGAGTAGCTTGTTTATGCATCTTCAAAACCCTGTAAGTTTTTAAAACTACGAGTAAAACATTCACTACTAGATAGATAAGGATAATCAATCTGGTATTGCTACTATCAAAGAATGAAGTAAAGTATTGGATAACAATAAATAACAAGAGGAAGAAATCAGGGCTCTTTTCCACACCATCGGTAAGCTGAGCACTCAATAAGCGCCCAACATATAAAATAGAATAGCCAAAAACTATCAGCATAGCAGTGAGGCCGTCATAAGTAAGAAAAGCCAAAACAGCTATGATAACATGAAAGCCTTGAAACAACCACATACCATAGGAGATATGTGGAATTCTTAATAATGCCCTAATGATCTGAATTAGATTCATAAAACTAATGGCCATCACAAGAACTTCTATTACAGAAAATGAGCTACCATCAGGTAAGTTGATAAACGCATAAGCCTTCGGAAAAATGCAAAGTAATAATATCAAAGCGCCTAAAACCTTCACTTCGGCAAAGCCTAATCTCGCTTTTACCAATAAATTTCTTTTATACTGGTCGTAGTATTTAGCAGTATTTACTGCACCCACACTAATTGCCGACACTATATAAACCAACGAATGCTCTACATTAAATAAGAAGATGAATATCAGCGCAAAAGCACATTGATTAAGTAATTCAAAAAAGTGATCTGTAAACTCGCCCATTGCTGAATCCGAATGAGTAGCTCTAGCCATCTCACCATCCAGATGATCGCAGATGACTTGAAAAACGATCAATACAGCTATAACGGTAAAATTAAGCGTAGACGCAAAAACCTGAGCATAAGCCAAATAGGTAGCTAAATATATTGCCAGATGACCTGCTACGGTAAGGACCAACGGTGAAGATAATTTTGGCGGCCTGAGTGCTTTTCTAAAAAAGCCCTTTAATAAAGACTGCCCTTCTACCCTATATTCATAAGAATTCATAGTTACAAATAAAAGAAAAAGAACCCTTAGGGCCAGACTTACCGTTATATAGATTTGACCCACATAATATTAAATTAATATTATCTTTGCATTCAATTAATAATTAGGAATAAGGGGAATGAGAGAAAGAATTAAATTATTTTTACACTACGGCCTTTTTTGGTTAATCTTTTTTATATCAACCAGAATTATTTTCCTGACTTACTACTACGACAAAACCGCTGAGCTATCTTTCACTGAGATACTGCTCATGTTTACCCATGGTATTCGTTTAGACTTATCCGCCACAGGCTACTTTCTACTCTTACCAGGCTTATTCCTTACTATTTCACCGTACATCACTAACAAACCAGTAAGATTTTTCTTCCATATCTACACAGGTCTTATGCTTTTCATAGCATCATTTATTGTGGTCATGGATCTTGAGATGTACAAGCACTGGGCCTTTAGGTTAGATGTTACACCTTTATTATATATTGGGCAGGACACAACCATTGCCATTGAAGCACCCGCTTTGAGTTTACTCATCTTCATCTGGCTACTGATTTTTGGTGTTTTTATGTACCTATATTCAGTTTACATTTATCCGTATCTGGTAGACATCTCAAAGTCAACCTGGAAGCATTCATTCATTCCTCTTATTCTTACGGCACTGCTTATAGCCCCCATTCGTGGTTCTTTCGGTGTGGCTCCTATAAATGTGGGCACCGTTTATTATGATAATGAACACCTTTTTGGCAATCATGGCGCCATTAATGTGGTTTGGAATGTTGGGTATGCCTTAAGAAAATTGGAGAAACTGGAATATCCGGAAAACATCCTAGATGAGGATAAAACTGATCAATATTTCAAGCAACTGTATACGTCTTCGGGAGAAACTGAAAAGGTGCTGACCACCGATAGACCAAATGTAATAGTAATTGTAATTGAAAGCTTCACCTTCAGACTGATAGAACCTTTAGGTGGGATTCCAGGAGTAGCTCCAAACCTCAGCAAAATAGCTACCGAAGGACTTCTTTTTGATAATATCTATGCTTCTGGAGACAGAACAGACAAAGGTATAGTAAGTGTACTTAGTGGTTACCCGGCTCAACCCACGGGTTCGATTATTAAGTATCCTAAAAAGACTCAAAACCTCCCCTTCCTTAGTAAAAATTTTAATGAAATGGGGTATGAAACAGGCTTCACATATGGTGGAAGCATCGACTTCGCTAACTTCAGATCCTACTTCACCACAGCTCAGTTCGATCATTTAACACATTCATCACAGTTCGCTGATTCTTTGAATAACAGCAAATGGGGAGTACATGACGGACCTGTCTTTGAGAAATTTTATAAAGAAATCAACGAGCTAAAAAGCCCGTTTTTTAAGGTAATGTTAACCCTCAGCAGCCACGAGCCTTTTAATGTGCCTATGAAGACGGTTTTCGAAGGAGATGATGAAGTTTCCAAATTCTTAAACTCGGCACATTATACTGATAAGTCTTTAGGAGAATTTATGGATAAGGCCAGGCACTCTGACTGGTGGGACAACACTCTGATTGTAATTACAGCAGATCATGGTCACCCTACTCCTGATAATGAAGGGTTAGCCAACCCAGATCGTTACAGAATACCCCTAATCTGGACTGGTGGAGCTTTAGCACAAAAAGGCAGAGTTATTCACAACATTGGTAGTCAAACAGATATTCCTAACACCATCCTCGGGCAAGTATCTACTGTGAATAATGACTATATATTCAGCAACAATCTTTTAGACAAAAACTATCATGATTTTGCTGTGTTTATCTTCAATAATGGTTATGCTTACATAGATGACAATCAGAAGCTTACTTATGACCAAACAGGAAAGCAATATCTTATCAAAGAGGGAGCTAATACTGAAGAGCAATTGTGGCCGAGCTTGTCATACATTCAAAAACTTTACAGAGATTATAATCATAGGTAATCTATGACCGCACAGAAGGCACTTTTTATCATTAACCCTAAATCAGGGACCAGTAGAAAAGCGAACTTTCCAGAGCTGATAAAAGCTCACCTGGATTCTAACAAGGTATCAGCAGAAATTATTTATACTCAATATGCTGGAGAAGGCTCTGAGATTGCTGAAAGGGAAAAGAATCATTATGACATTATAGTAGCAGTAGGTGGTGACGGCACCATAAATGAAATTGCCAAACCGCTGATTAATTCCAATACCACTTTGGGCATTATACCTATGGGTTCAGGTAATGGTTTAGCCAGACATTTGGGGGTACCATTATCACCAAAAGGAGCAATCATGCTGCTCAACCAGCAAACCTCAATGAAAATAGACACCATCAGGCTCAACAAAGACATCTTTGTGAATGTAGCCGGTGTAGGGTTTGACGCTCACATAGCCAGCTTATTTGCAGAGAGTAAAAAAAGAGGCTTTTTCTCCTATGGTATGTTAGCCTTGCAGGAAATTCTAAGATTTCAAAGCACCGATTTTAAGCTTACCATAGATGGTGAAGAAAAGTTTGAAAAGGCTCCATTTCTGGTATCCATTGCCAACTCTAGTCAATATGGAAATAATGCCCATATAGCTCCTGGTGCTGAAATCTCTGATGGCCTTATGGATATTTGTGTAATGAGAAAAGTACCTTTATGGTACTACCCCACCCTGGTTTTTCACCTATTTAATGGTACGCTTACCAGATCCAGATATTATAAAACATGGCAAGGTAAAGCCGCCCACATTCATTTGCTTGAGAGCGAAAAGAACAAAAACATCCATTTAGATGGTGATCCCTATCAGCTCAAAGATGATATTGAACTAGAAGTAAATCCACTATCTTTGAGGGTAGCCTGCAGGGCCTGAAACTTAAATCTTTAGTGTATATCCCATGAAAAACATATTCCTTTTATTAGTCTGTGGTTTGGCATCATCATGTTATGCTCAAGAATTTGATGATGAGGATCTTATTGTCTATGGCGCTGAATTAATTCAGCTCAGTGATGAATATTCGTTTACAGAGGGGCCAGCAGCAGACAAGGAAGGCAACGTATTTTTTACAGAT
Source organism: Fulvivirga ligni (assembly GCF_021389935.1). Classification (NCBI taxonomy): domain Bacteria; kingdom Pseudomonadati; phylum Bacteroidota; class Cytophagia; order Cytophagales; family Fulvivirgaceae; genus Fulvivirga; species Fulvivirga ligni. The sequence goes on along the minus strand of NZ_CP089979.1, from coordinate 2,253,754 downwards.
CAGCCTAACAATCAGATCATTAGATGGGATGCAGAAAGTGGAGAACTCACCAAATTCTTATCTAAATCAGGTAGATCAAATGGTATGTACTTCAACAAAGAAGGCCTATTAATTACCTGTGCAGATATGGAAAATCAGCTTTGGTCTATAGACTCTGAGGGTAACCATAAAGTAATCTTAGATCAGGTAGATGACAAACTCTTAAACGGACCAAACGACTTATGGATAGCTCCTAATGGCAATTTATATTTCACAGACCCTCTATACAAAAGAGATTACTGGACACGAAACCCTGAAATGCAACAGCAAGGCAAATATGTATATCTTCTGGATTCAAATGGTGAAGTAAAACCAGTAACCGATAACTACAATCAGCCCAATGGCATAGTTGGAACCCCAGATGGAAAAACCCTTTATGTGGCTGACATTGGGGCTGGAAAAATATTCAGCTATCAAATAAAAAAAGATGGCTCCCTTTCAAAAGAGAAACTCTTCACAAACATGGGATCTGACGGCATGACACTTGACGAGCAGGGCAATCTTTACCTGACAGGAAAGGGTGTAACCGTATTCAACAAAAAAGGAAAAAAGATAGCGTATATACCTGTTCCTGAAAACTGGACTGCAAACATATGCTTTGGCGGCAAAGAGAGAAACACCTTATTTATTACCGCCAGCACCAGTGTTTATACGCTAAAGATGAATGTAAAAGGAGCTCATTAATCCTGAGCAGCAAATACCTTTTTCAAAAGCTCCGTAGTTCTTGCAATAGGATCTTCACGTATTTTCTCCTCTTCTTGAGCTACAAGATAGAATAAACCTTCAATGGCTTTATCTGTAGCATAGTCATCAAGATTAGGGTTTACATCCTCCACCAATGGAATTTTGTTATATGTGTTAATGATGTCGCTATAATATTTAGTGGCATTCACCTTATCGAGGCTACTTTTCATTACTGGCTTAAACTTCGCTTTCAGCTGGGCGGAAGTAGTCTTCATTAAATATTGAGTAGCGGCATCATCTTCACCTTTTAATATATTCCAGGCATCTTGAATAGTCATAGCTTTAATCGCTGTCACGAAAATGGTTTTAGACTCTTTAGCCGCATCTTCCGCACCTCTATTTAATTGTTTTACAAACTTATCAACCTCACCTCCAAGGCCAATTTGTCTTAACTTATCCTCTACCTTTTGCACATCTGGAGGAAAAGGAATTTTGATTTTGGGGTTCTTAAAATATCCATCTAACTGAGATGCCTGCGCGGAACCATTAGATATTCCTTTGGTAAGTGCCTCCTTCAGCCCGGCCGCCACCTGTTCTGTAGTAAGACCTCCGCCACTACCCAGGGCATCATTAATATCACCTATAGTTTTATTTATCTGAGTAGTAGTACATGAAACAATAATTGCCACTACAAAGAGGCATAGCAGTACCTTTTTCATAATTATTTTAATTTAAAATGTATATAGAGCATCTTAATCACCAACAAAACCATAGAAACGGGCCACAATATACTACAGAACATAAATTCATACCCTCCCTTTGTGATTTTTTTCATTAATTTGCGCTCCTTTTAATTTTAAGACAACAATTTATCATGGCATCAAGAGGTGGATTTTCCAGTAAAATAGGATTTATTGCGGCTGCGGCCGGCTCAGCAGTAGGGTTGGGTAACATCTGGCAATTTCCTTATGTAGCTGGAGAAAACGGAGGAGCAGCCTTTCTTCTAATTTACGTAGCGTGGATCTTCCTTATTGGTTTACCTATAATGGTGGGTGAAGTAGCTGTAGGAAGAAACACTGGCGCAAATCCTTTTGGTGCTTACAAGAAATTAGGAGGAAAGAAATGGGCCTGGGTTGGCTTCTTCGGCATTTTATGCGGTGTAATGATTCTTTCATTCTACAATGTAGTTGCTGGCTGGGCATTCGGATACTTTGTGCAACTGAGCTTTGGAGACCTACTTCAACAAAAAGAGTTGAGCAATTATTTTTATAACTACACTGCAGACTTTTCAGATAATCTGATCTACAGTCTGGTATTTATGGTATTAACGGGCTTCATAGTTTACAGAGGAGTTCAAAAAGGTATCGAGGGTACTTCTAAAGTATTGATGCCCACCTTGTTCATTATACTTATTCTCATCATCATATATGGCCTTAATCTACCCAATGCTGCTGATGGTGTAGCTTTTTATCTGGTTCCTGACTTTAGCCTTATCAATGGTGCGACCATATATTCCGCTCTGGGACAAGCATTTTTCTCTTTAAGCCTGGGAATGGGAGCTCTGATCACTTACGGCTCATACATCAGCAAAGAAGACAATATTGTGAACTCTGCCACCTGGGTTACTATATCTGATACTCTTGTAGCCTTTCTGGCTGGTCTTATGATTTTTCCGCTGGTATTCTCACAAGGACAATCACCTAGTGAAGGGCCTGGATTAGTATTCATCGCTCTGGTAGGCATATTCCAAAACATGCCTCCATTGCTGGGTAAATTAGTAGGCTGTAGCTTTTTCCTTTTACTTTGTTTTGCAGCACTTACCTCTACTATCTCATTACTTGAGGTACCCGTTGCTTTCTTAGTAGATCAAAAGAAATGGAGCAGAAAGAAATCAGTAATAGTGATGTCTGCCATCATTTTTGCCTTAGGTCTACCAAGCATGCTTAGCTATGGGGCATCAGACTTGTTCTCAAACTTTGCCTATTACGAGGGTACATCCAAAACGTTTATGGATGTAGTTCAGGACTTATTCTTTGTGGTAAGCTTACCTCTTGGTGGTTTCCTTCTGAGTATATTCATTGCCAGACACTGGAAAGCAAAGAGCCTTTCTGAAGAAATTTCTCAGGGTTATGCGTCTTACAAAGGCTCAGTTATTGAAAAATATTTCAATTTAATGATCACTATGGTATGTCCTGTAGTCTTAGGTTTTATGTTCATACTCACCGTATTACAAAAGTTTTTTGGGGTTTCCATCTTCTAGAAAGGTAATGGTTTTTTAACCTGATATTAGCGGCACTTTATTTCTATAATAGCTTAGTTTTGCAGCGGTAAGATCGTGGTGGTCTTTCATGATTGTAATAGCATAATTTTAGAAATGCATAAAACAAAAGCTGAAATACTGACCATTGGAGATGAGATCCTTTATGGCCAGATTACCGATACCAACTCACAGTGGATGAGTGCCGAACTTGATAAAGTGGGCATAAAAACGGTTAGAAAAACTACCGTAAGTGACTCCCGAGAAGATATACTACAAAGTTTTAAGGAAGCAGAATCCAGAGCTGACATCGTTCTGATTACGGGTGGTCTTGGTCCTACCAATGATGACCTCACAAAACCTTGTCTGGCCGAATACTTCAATTGCGAAGTTGAAATAAATGAAAAGGCATTAGAAGAAGTTACTGCTTTTTTCGCCAGCAAAGGACGTGAGCTTACCCCTGTAAACAGACTTCAGGCGGCCTTACCTATATGCTGCGAAATGGTCAGCAATATTTTAGGTACCGCTCCGGGAATGTGGTTTGAAAGGAACGGCAAAGTTTTCGTCTCCATGCCTGGTGTACCTCATGAAATGAAACGAATGATGACTGACACCATCATTCCGAAACTTCAAGAAGTTTTCAATACGGATGTCATCTACCATAGAGTGGTTAAAACCATTGGTATTGGAGAATCATGGTTGGCAGACCAGATACAGGACTGGGAGCAGAATTTACCAGAACATATTAAGCTAGCCTACCTACCGAGCACTGGAGAAGTAAAGCTTCGATTAACTGCCATTGGCAATAGTAAAGAAGAGCTAATAGCTGAGGTAGCTGATCAGGTTGCTTCATTGCACACTCTAGTAGGCAAATATATTTATGGTTATGATCAGGACACCATCGAGTCTGCCATAGGAGTACTCTTAAGGGATCAAAATAAAACCATAGCCCTGGCAGAAAGCTGTTCTGGCGGCTATGTTTCACATCTCATTTCCCGAATACCTGGTAGCTCCACCTATTTTAGAGGATCCATCATCCCTTATCATAATGATGCAAAAATTGGTATTTTAGAGGTGAAAAAAGAAACATTAGAGGCTCATGGTGCAGTAAGCGAGGAAACTGTTCATGAAATGGCCAATAATGTCCGAAAGAAACTTGGGGCTGACATTGGTATCGCTACGAGCGGGATTGCCGGCCCGACGGGAGGTACTCTTGAAAAGCCTGTAGGCACGGTTTGGATTGCTTTTGCCGATGGTGAGCAAACAATAACCAGGAAACTACAGTTATGGAAAGACAGGCAAGTGAATATCAGAGCCACAGCGGCGGCGGTATTAAACCTGGTAAGAATTAGCCTTTCGGAAACGATTGAAATAAAAGGGTAAAAGCTTACCTTTGCAGAAATTTTAAGAAGGATTAAAATATAAATAGATGGCACTAGTAGAATTAATAATGCCCAAGATGGGAGAGAGTATTATGGAAGCCACTGTGCTTACATGGCTCAAAAATGAAGGAGATACTATTGAGCAAGATGAATCTGTACTGGAAGTAGCTACTGATAAGGTAGATACAGAAGTACCTTCCACCCATGCTGGTGTATTAAAAGAAATTCTGGCCAAAGATGGCGAAGTGGTAGAGGTTGGTAAGCCTATTGCCATTATTGCTACCGATGGAGACGAAGCAGCCCCTAAATCTGACAATGACTCAGCTGCAAGTACTAAAACAGAAGCTCAACCTCAGGAAGCTGTAGCGGCCGAAGTTTCTGCTGAGGCCAGCGATATTGCTACTAAAGATCAAAATGGTCGTTTTTATTCTCCATTGGTAAAAAATATTGCCAAAGAAGAAGGTATAGCCATGGCTGAGCTAGAAAAAGTACCTGGCACAGGTAAAGAAGGTCGTGTTACTAAAAAGGATATCCTTTCTTACGTAGAAAACAGATCGGCAGCACCTGTTAGTGCTCCTGCCGCTTCAAGTAATGGTGTAGCCACCAAAGCTCCAGCAGCACCTGCAAGAGAACCTCAAAGAGTAAATGTCTCTATCGGTGCTGAGGACGAGATCATCGAGATGGATCGTATGCGTAAAATGATTGCTGAGCGCATGGTAGATAGCAAGAGAATATCACCACACGTTACATCATTTGTAGAAGCCGATGTTACTAACCTTGTTTTCTGGAGAAACCGTTATAAAAAGGATTTTAAAGAGAAAGAAGGCGATACATTAACTTTCACTCCTCTTTTCATCGAGGCTGTATCTAAAGCCATCAAAGACTACCCGATGATTAATGTTCAGGTAGACGGCGACAGAATTATAAAGAAAAAAGACATTAATATAGGAATGGCTGTGGCATTGCCATCTGGTAACTTAATAGTACCAGTAATTAGAAATGCTGATCAGCTTAACATTACTGGCCTGGCCAAAAAGGTAAATGATTTAGCAAGAAGAGCTCGTGCTAATAAGCTTACACCTGATGAGCTTTCAGGAGGTACATTTACTATTTCCAACGTAGGCTCTTTTGGTAATGTAATGGGTACACCAATCATTATGCAACCTCAGGTAGGTATTTTAGCATTAGGTGCTATCGTAAAAAAACCTGCAGTGATAGAAACTCCACATGGAGATGCTATAGCTGTAAGACATAAAATGTTCCTTTCTCACAGCTATGATCACAGAGTAGTAGACGGCTCATTAGGAGGCATGCTAGTACGTAGAGTAGCTGACTATTTGGAGCAATTTGATATGCAGAGAGGTATGAATTCGTAAGAATTCATACTCCGTCTAAAAAGGAGAAACAATACTTTAATATACCGAGATTATGATTTAAATTTGGCCTCGTTATTTGAAGAAAACCCTGTAAAGTTTATAATTATGGATATTTCATATATAGGAGATGGCGCTGATTTGTTTATCACAATAGTGGCATGCCTGGCTGGATTTGGAGCTGCACTAGGCTTATTAGATGTGTTAAAAGCTAATAAAGACAATAAATCAGAGGAAGCTTAATTTCTTCCTTGGTTTGAAACAAAAAAGGCTTAGATTTTTATCTAAGCCTTTTTTTATGTCTAATGAACTAGTTCTATTAGTTAATAGAAACCAATTCGATATCAAATACTAAATCTTTTCCAGCTAGCGGATGGTTAGCATCGATTTCGATGTTATCAGCCTCTACCTTAGTAACTAGCACTGGCACAGACTGGCCGTTAGGCTGCTGCATTGCAAGCTGCTGTCCTACTTCAGGATTAAGGTCTGCAGGAAGCTGAGCTTTAGGTACTTGTACCACCATCTCATCATTTCTTTGTCCATAACCTTCATCTGCTGGTATATCTGCAGTTTTAGCATCGCCTACTTTCATTCCAGTAACAGCTTTGTCAAAACCTGCAATCATCATTCCTGAACCTAATTCAAATTCAAGAGGCTCTCTGTCCTTTGAAGAATCAAAAACAGATCCATCAGTTAACTTCCCTGTATAATGTACTTTTACTCTGTCGCCTTTTTTTGCTTCAGACATGTTTTCCTTATTTATTGTTTTGAATTAATCCTTGATTTTCAAGGTACCGCAAAGTTACAGAATTGAGCCTCCAATAAAAAATCAACACTTGGAGCTCTCTATTATAATATTTAAATTCTAACTAATTTCGCACCCGAAATGACATTACTCTACACATTAGAAATTATAGGTACATTCGTATTTGCCATAAGTGGTATTAGGCTGGCCGCAAAGAAGGAGATGGATATCTTTGGTGTTACCGTTATCGGCTTTGTTACGGCCGTGGGCGGAGGTACCACGCGAGATGTTTTATTAGGCAGCTATCCTGTAGCCTGGGTGCAGGATATTAACTACCCCATTGCCATCCTACTGGCACTTCCTTTCACTTTTATATTTCGAAAGTACATTGTTAACATGCGTCGTACTTTTTTTGTGTTTGATACAGTGGGTATTGCTCTTTTTACCATCAGTGGCATGCAAAAAGCATTAAACCTTGGTATTCATCCGGGGTTAGCAATTACCATGGGTATGGTTTCAGCTGTGGTGGGTGGTGTTATAAGAGATATTCTTTGTAATGAGATTCCACTAATTTTCAGAAAAGAAATCTATGCCACAGCCTGCCTGGTGGGTGCCATCGTATTTTTCCTACTCGAACACTATGAAGTTTTCAGTCAAAACATCAACTATATAGCCACCATCATTACCATTATTATCATAAGAGTAGTGGCTATAAAATTCAACCTTTCACTTCCTAAAATGAAGGTTTAGAAAGGAGATTTGTACTCCTCTTCAAATTGTTTTGACTTATCCTGAGAGGCATAATACTCACCATAATAATAGGTGATGATTTTATGAAAAGGTGCTGGCTGCTGATATCCAGGGGTTATATTGATGATTTCGAAATCTTCATTAAGAATAACGAAAGATGGGAAGCTTAATTTATTTTGAAGCAACGCAGCCGCAAGCTGATGGTATCCTTTCCTGCCAGACGCTACAAATTTGAAGGTATTTCCTTTGAAAATTATATCTTCTTCCTGCTCAGCATTGAGCTTTACAGGATAGTAATTCTCATTTAGATATGCTGCAATCTCACCTTTATTGAAGGTATCTTTATCCATTTTCTTACACCATCCACACCAGTCAGTATAAACATCTATAAAAATCTTTTTTTTTCTCTTTTTTAGAAAGCTCCACTGCTTCTTCAAAAGTGTACCAGTGCACGCCTTCCTCTTCAGTAGACTTGGCTGGCTCAGTTCTTTCAGCTCCAACAAAAGCCGAGCTTACTACGAAAATTATCAATAAAGCCGATTTAATATAAGTTGAAAAAGTATGTGTCATATTCATCATTTTACCTCTAAACGAGATTTAATATAAAATAATTTCATCAGTTAAATATAGTAATCTATCCTATTTGTTCACTGATGTAATGTAATATTCCGTCATAATTGTCAGGGTGAAACCATTTCATTTCTTCATCTCTTCTGAACCATGTAAACTGTCTCTTGGCATACCTGCGAGAGTTTCTTTTCAGTAATCTAATGGCCTCACCCCTGTCATATTCACCATCCAGATGATCAAAAATTTCTTTGTAACCTACGGTTTGCAGTGCATTAATATGCTTTAAATGGTGAAAATCTTTTGCCTCCTGAAATAACCCCTGCCCTATCATGATATCCATTCTCAGGTCAATTCGCTGATAAAGTTCTTCTCTGGGGCGCTCCAAGCCTACTTTAATTATTTTAAATGGCCTTTGTTTTTTCTCGTCTGTTCTAAGTTCAGAATACTTATGCCCTGTACTTCTGATTACCTCCAGTGCCCTGATCACCCTTTGTGGATTTTGAAGATCAACTTGTCCATAATAATCCGGGTCAGCCTCTTTGAGCTCTTCCACCAGAAAAGAAAGCCCTTTTCCTTCCAACTCTGCCTTTAACTGACTTCTTACTTCCGGATCTATTTCAGGCATATCAGCCATACCATCGGTCAAAGCTTTTACATAAAGGCCTGATCCTCCGGTGAGGATTACTACGTCATGAATCTCAAATAAACGCTCCAGCAACTCAAGCGCATCCCGCTCATAATCACCAGCATTGAAATCTTCATGGATGGAATGAGAATTTATGAAATGATGCTTTACTTGTTGCAGCTCATCAGCAGATGGCTTCGCAGTACCAATTTCCAGTTCTCGAAAAACCTGTCTGGAATCCGCAGAAACTATTTCTGTTTTATACTCTTGAGCGAGCCTTATACATAGATCTGTCTTACCCACCGCAGTGGGACCTACCACAACAATTAAACTTTTCACAAAAAAATATTTTCAACAAAGCTACTGCTAATAGCCCTATTATACCAATATCTATAATGTGTCGATCCTACATTAAGATATATTTATTATATTCACAGCGATGAATAGTAAGGGTCAAAAAGAACTGAGTTTAGAGAACAAAGTTGATGAGCTAAAACAGCAACTTTACGAGGAGCAGAACAAAAACGCCTTTACTAATGCCATACTCGAAGGTGGATCACTCATAATATGGGCCGTAAACACTGATCTAAACCTCATTTCATTTAACCAGAACTATTTCAGACACTTCCTTCAAAAATACTCTGATGGACTGGTGGCCTATGAAAACAAAGGCCGAATAAAAAGCGAAGATGCTGACCGTTTCTGGAAAAGGCATTATCAAGAAGCCCTCACCGGTGCCAGCACTAACTTTGAAATTCGGATAGATATCAATGGAAAATATTCCTGGAAAGAGGTTTTTCTAACACCTATCTACGATACACTAGGTGAGATTACTGGAATTTCAGGCCTGGCTCATGACATTACTGATAAGATGCAGTCTAAAATAGATCTGATTATCAGTGAAGAAAAGTTCAGGAACATATTCGAGTCATTCCAGGATCTATATTTCAGGTTTGATTTTGATGGTAAGCTAATCATGCTGAGCCCTTCTGTGGTAGATATTATCGGCTATACAGAAGAAGAAATTCTGGGCATGGACATCATCGATTACTATAGAAGTAACAGAAAAACGGCCTTTTTAATACGAAAGCTCACCGCCTCAAAACGGGTGAGAAACTTTGAAACTGACCTTTTGCATAAAAACGGAAGGATTGTTCACTGCATCTGCAACATCAGAATAATAAGCGATGATGAAGATACTCCTTTATATGTAGAAGGTGTAGCCAGAGATATCAGCGAGTTGAAAAAGACTCACCAGGAGTTAGAGCGCAGTAAGGAGTTTGCCGAAAGATCATTAAAAGTAAAAGAGCGTTTCCTGGCTAACATGAGTCATGAAATAAGAACTCCTTTAAATGGTATCATGGGAATGTTGCATTTATTGGATGATTCTAACCTCAGTGGCAAGCAAAAACAACATATAAAAGCCCTAAAAGGCTCATCAGAGATATTACTTAACATTCTTAATGACCTGCTAGACCTCTCTAAAATTGAGGCTGGAAAGATGCGTATTAATAAAACTAATATGCATACCCGGGCATTAATGAATAAGCTGGAGCTACTATACCATCCGCAGGCGGAAGAAAATGGCATTGCTCTTAAATTCAGCATTGGCCAGCACGTGCCGAAATATATCTTCTGTGATGAAACCAAGCTAATTCAAATCTATTCCAACCTTATAAGCAACAGTATAAAATTCACCCCCGAAGGAGGTACTGTAAATGTAAATCTGACGTTAGCAGATCGCAGATCAAATAGAACTAACATTGTGCTGGAAGGGAGTGTAGAAGATAACGGTATAGGGATAGATAAGAAAGATCAGGAAAAGATATTTACTAGCTTCACTCAGCTTGATAGTTCAAGTAGTAAATCTTACAAAGGCACCGGTTTAGGCCTGCATATATCCAAAAAATTAATTAAATTATTAAAAGGAAAGCTAACTCTGGAGTCAGAGGTAGGAAAAGGCAGCCGTTTTACTTTCACTTTCCAAACTAAAACGGCAGATAATCTGGAAGCAAAACCTAATGATGCTTCTATAAACCCCACCCTATCTTATGCTCCACTGATATTATTGGTAGATGATAATAAGGTAAATCTGGACCTGGCCTCTGAAATACTGAGAAATGCAGGCTGCAAGGTAAATACAGCCATGCGTGGTGATGAGGCTTTAAAAAAATGTAAGACCAATCATTATGATTTGGTACTAATGGATATACAAATGCCTGATATGGATGGTTATGAAACCACCGCTCGGATAGTGGCTGAGTGTAATGAGGCTCCGCCAGTGATAGCCATGACTGCATATTCTCTGGATAGCGATGAGGAAAGGTTTGCAGATGCCGGCATGAGTGACTTCATTGCTAAACCCATTAAACCGTCCATATTAATACAAAAGGTAGAATCATGGACCAATAAACGAGAAAATAGCGTTTTAAAAGAAAAAGATGTGCCTCAAAGCACACTTTTATCCGATATTGATATGGCTACTTTAGAAACTTTGCGTAAATATGCAGGTACTGAAGTTCTAAATGAGACACTGAAAGAGTTTGAGAAAGAAAGCAAAAAGCAATTAATTGACATTGCTCGCTCCTTTAAAAACAAAGATTTTGATGTAACTTTGAACATTTTACATGCCCTAAAAGGAAACGCTTCTACTTTAGGTGTTGAAAAAATGGCGCAACAGGCTGAGCTAATGGAGGATAGGCTAAAAACCAAAGAGTATTATAACTTTGAGGAAGGTTTATCTACCTTGCGAGTCTTATATCAATCATTTTTAAATGAGGTTGAAAACTTAATGAATTAAACTGTAGAATAGATGGCAAAAAGAATTTTACTTGCGGATGACAGTCCTGTTATTCAGACCCTTTCGAAGAAGATTTTCTCAGGTCAGGGATACCACATTAAGGGGATCAAGTCAGGGACTAAGGTAATTGAGGAAATTGAGAAGAATGATTATGATGTTATAATATTAGACATCATATTACCAGGTGCAGACGGTATGCAGCTAGCTAAGCAAATTCGTGAGTTAAGTGACTCTAAGAAAGCTAATATGCCTATTATAGCTATCTCTGGTAACTACAAAAACTACGCTAAGTCAGATTTCGATGATGTGGGCATAAATGAGTACCTCATTAAGCCACTAGACTATGATGCGTTAGTAAACGCGGTGAAAAAATACACTAGCTAATGACAATTAAGTACTCTAATCATTTTTTAAACAAGCTCGAAGATCTGCTTGCAGAAACCGACTATATTTTAAGATATGAGAAGGGTAACTTTAAATCAGGGTGGTGCATCCTGAACGATAATAAGGTGGTGGTAGTGAATAAGTATTTTGCTTTAGATGGGAAAATCAACTGTCTGCTAGATATAATCAAGACGGTGGAGATTAATCCTGGCCAGCTAAGCGAAAAGAACCAAAAACTTTACCACGAACTAGTACAACCAACATTAGAGCTGTGAGGGTGACCACATTAGGCACCGGAACATCTCAGGGCGTACCTGTGATAGCATGTGATTGCGAGGTATGCTTATCATTAGATTACCATGATAAGCGTACCCGCACTTCTATTCACATAGAAACAGAAGGCAAAAGCTTTATCATAGATACCGGACCCGATTTCCGAAATCAGGTACTCAGAGAAAGAATAAAGCAGCTGGATGCTATTATCTTCACCCACGAGCACAAAGATCACACTGCAGGCCTCGATGATGTACGGGCATTTAACTTTAGGCAACAAAAAGACATGCCTATTTATGCCAAGCACAACGTAATAGAACAGCTAAAACAAGAGTTTAGCTACGCTTTTGGCGAGAAAAAATACCCCGGAGTTCCTCAAATCAAAGTTTATGAAATAGACAATTCACCTTTTGAAGTAGAGGGTGTACTCTTCACTCCTATTCAGGTGATGCATCTGAAACTACCGGTGTTCGGCTTTAGAGTGAAAGACTTTTCATACATCACAGACGCCAATTACATTAGCGAGGAAGAAAAAGAAAAGGTAAAAGGCTCGAAGGTATTGGTGCTGAACGCACTGCAAAAAGAAACACACATTTCTCATTTTAATCTGGAGCAGGCCATAGCTTTAGCTGAAGAAATTGGCGCCGAACAAACCTACTTCACACACATAAGCCATAGAATGGGGCTGCATAAAGAAGTAAAAACCGAACTTCCTGATAATATGCACCTAGCCCATGATGGTCTAACTATAGAAATGTAGTTACATGCACAATAATTACTATTTCCTAAAGCAACTTTCAGCTGCCTTAACTCCACGCCTGCAAAACGCAGAGCTGGTAGAATGTTTCTCTCAAAATAAAAATGAGGTGATATTCGGGTTTAGCGGACAAGAAGATCTTTATATAAAAGCATCTTTATCTCCATCCTTTTGCTGCCTGTCATTTCCAAATGAATTCAGCCGAGCGAGAAGAAACAGTGTTGACCTTTTTCAAGTGATTATTGGCAAAAAGGTTTCTGACATTAAAATGTACGAGAACGAAAGATGTTTTGCTCTCATTTTTGAAGATGATGACCACCTTCTGTTTAAAATGCATGGCAATAGGTCTAACATCATTCTTTTTCAGAATAATGACATCACAGAAGTATTTAAAAAGGGCCTTAAAAATGATTTTAATTTAACGCTTGATGAATTAGACAGGCCATTAGATCAAAGTAAGGATAATTTCATAGCTGAAAATGGTGATATAAAAACCCTTTTCCCAACCTTCGGTCCACTGATCAAGGATTATCTCAAGAATAAATCTTATCAAGAGAAAGATATTGAAGAGAAATGGGAAATCATTCAGAGTGTTCTCAAAGAACTGAATGAAGGCATCTTTCACCTTACAGAACTAGATGAAAGCTTACAGTTTAGCTTACTTAAGCTCGGTGACATTAAAGCCAGCTACCAGAACCCAATTGACGCTGTTACTCAATTTTTCATAAAATATATCTCTGAAGAAAGTGCAAGGCACATAAAAAAACAGCTTTTGGGCGGTTTGGAAAAGAGCATCAGGCAAACCGAAGGATATATTAAAAAGACCGGAGATAAGCTCAAAGGCATTGAAAATCAGCAGAATTACAGTCAGCTAGCCGATATTATTATGGCTAACCTGCACAACATTGCTCCTCACAGCACAGAAACTACGCTCGATAATTTCTATGCGGACTACGCTCCCATCACCATTAAATTAAAAAGGGATCTCTCACCTCAAAAAAATGCGGAGAACTATTACCGAAAGGCAAAGAATCAGGCCATTGAGATCAAGTCTTTGAAAAAAAACATATCAGACAAAGACGATTTTCTTCTGGAACTGATGATGAAAAAAGAAGAAATAGAGCAGACTGAGGATTTCAGGCAACTCAAATCTTTTGTTAAGGATAAAAATAAAGAAGAAGAAGAAAAAACCAGTCACAAGCCATTTTATCAGTTTAAGGTAAACAACTATGATGTCTGGGTAGGTAAAAACGCTAAGAATAATGATTTACTTCTGCAGCAATATGCCTATAAAGAAGATCTTTGGCTGCATGCTAAAGATGTAACTGGCTCTCACGTGCTGATTAAACACCAGGCGGGAAAAGGCTTCCCTAATGATGTGATAGAGAAAGCCGCTCAAATTGCCGCTTATTACAGCAAAAGAAAAACAGACACCTTATGCCCTGTTATTGTCACTCCGAGGAAATACGTGCGCAAGAGAAAAGGAGACCCGGCTGGCATGGTGGCTGTAGACAAAGAAGAAAGCGTAATACTCGTTCCGCCTAGTAATAAGGTATAAAAAAAGGTGTTCCTCTTTCTAGAAACACCTTTCAATTATCTTATTTAAAAGAACTTAATCTACCACGTTAAATTTAATGGTGTTAGTTCTTGCTCTATCCTGAATAGGCATACTAGCAGTAGTGATAAATACATCACCTTTCTCTAAGTGGCCATTCTTAACCAGAATATCTTCGATATCAGCAAAAGTTTTATCTGTAGATTCCTCTTCATCATAATAAAAACCTCTTACACCCCAGATTAGGTTCATAGTGTTTAATAAAGGTCTGTTAGAAGTGAATATAAAGATATGTCCTTTTGGTCTTCTAGCTGCCAATCTAAAAGCAGTATAACCAGAAGCTGTCATACCGATAAGCGCTTTAGCACCAGTAGCTTTAGCTAATCTACATGCTCCTAAGATAAGTGCATCATGATTATATAAAGGATCTTCTCTATCTGGTAAGTCATGCTTGTAGTATACATTAGCCTGTCTTTCTACGCTGGTAATGGTTTTCACCATACTCTTTATAACCTCTACAGGGAATAAGCCAGCAGCAGTTTCTGCAGAAAGCATTAAAGCATCAGCACCATCCATTACAGCGTTAGCCACGTCATTGGTCTCCGCTCTGGTTGGTCTAGGGTTTTCAATCATACTCTCCATCATTTGAGTAGCGATGATTACCGGCTTAGACAGTTTATTACACTTCTCTACAATCATTTTCTGAGCCATTGGCACTTCTTCCATGAAGATTTCAACACCAAGGTCTCCTCTAGCCACCATTACAGCATCTGTAGCTTCAATGATAGCATCGATATTTTTAATCGCCTCAGGCTTTTCAATTTTAGCCACAATACGACTTGTTTTACCTGCTGCTTGAATTCTACTTCTTAGGTCATGGATATCTTCAGCTGTTCTTACGAAAGATAATGCCACCCACTCTATATCATGAGGTAGTCCAAACTCAAGATCTTTAACATCTTTTTCTGTTAAAGATGGAGCAGATACCTTAGTAAAAGGCATATTAATACCTTTTCTAGACTTTATTTTACCACCGAAAACAACTTCAGTTTCTACTTCCTTACCGCTTTTACCAGTAACTTTTAGCTCTATTTTACCATCATCTATAAGAATGATATCGCCGATTTCTACATCATCTGGCAAGCCTTGGTATACAGTGCTGGCCTTTTCGCTGTTACCCACCATATCTTCAGTGGTGATCACGAACTTCTGACCTGTTTTAATTTTAGCACCTTTTTCTACTTCACCAAGCCTAATTTTAGGGCCTTGCAAATCCTGAAGTAAACAAACATGACTACCTAGCTCTTCATTTAGCTCACGTACATACTGTATCACCTGTGCGTGATCTGCATGCGTACCATGAGAAAAGTTTAATCTAAAAATGTCTACCCCCTCCTTCATCAGCTTACGAAGCATGTCTTTATCATTAGAGGCTGGGCCCACTGTAGCCACAATTTTTGTTTTGTTAAAGTGTATTTCCTGATCCATATTAAGTTAAAAGATTGTCTTTAGACTTTAGTTTATTTACTTCGATGGCGGCAATATATTGAATCCATGGGACTTCTTTTAGCGCTTTCATTATTTCTTCTCCTGCAAACGATTGTGATTCCTGTGAGGTCTTTAATATATAATCGTAATGTTGCATTTCAGGAATAAGGTAAGCGTTTTCACCATCTATCGATTTATTTTTATATAGCTGTATGCAGCAA
This sequence comes from Fulvivirga ligni, assembly GCF_021389935.1. Taxonomy (NCBI): domain Bacteria; kingdom Pseudomonadati; phylum Bacteroidota; class Cytophagia; order Cytophagales; family Fulvivirgaceae; genus Fulvivirga; species Fulvivirga ligni. The sequence goes on along the minus strand of NZ_CP089979.1, from coordinate 2,237,851 downwards.
TATTCTGTTTCAAAGATATAACTGCCGAATATAGAGGGTCTTGCATCTTTTATCTCTAGTGTAAGGTCCTCGTCTTTAATAAATCTTATATTCAGACAATTATTTATAGACCAGGCTGCCTTATAAAAACGAATGGTAGATATGATTCCGAGCAGATCAAAATCATAACTATGCTCAATAATTAGCTTAGTCTTTTTCACTTATATTATATAATAATATGTGCGATCCTGTGTTTTAACTAAAATAAAATAGTGCTCAAACAACACTTTTAAATTATTTAGTCATCTTTACAACCCGAATTTTGAATTGTAAATTCCGGTGCAAAGTTCTCTAAAATTTGCAAATATTATAAGTTTTTAAGGGAATATTCGGCATTTTGCCTGCATTAATAACTTTAAATAAATTGTTTGACATTATTATATTTAATGCATTTCTTTGCAGATATTTTAACTATTAAAACATTAAAAACATGTCTGAAATAGCACAAAAAGTTAAATCAATTATTATTGATAAATTAGGAGTTGAGGAATCAGAGGTTACTCCTGAAGCTAGCTTCACTAACGATCTAGGAGCAGACTCACTAGACACAGTTGAATTAATTATGGAGTTTGAGAAAGAATTCAACATTTCAATTCCTGATGATCAGGCAGAAAACATTTCTACTGTTGGACAGGCAATTTCTTATTTAGAAGAAAACGTAAAAAGTTAATTTTAACTCCTTTTATATAATCCCTAACCCTCCTTTATGACGTTGAGAAGAGTAGTAGTCACAGGAATAGGCGCCCTTACTCCCATAGGAAATACAGCTCCTGAATTTTGGGAAGGCTTGAAAAATGGTGTTAGTGGGGCTGATCGCATCACTAGGTTTGATCCCGAGAAATTCCGCACACAGTTTGCCTGTGAAATAAAAAACTATAATCCAGAAGATCATTTTGATAGAAAGGAAGCCAGAAAAATGGACCCTTTCACCCAATATGCCCTAATCGTAGCTGATGAGGCTGTTAAAGACGCTCAGCTCGATCTGGAATCTATTGACTTAAATAAGGCTGGGGTTATATGGGGCTCTGGTATCGGAGGCCTCAAGACTTTTCAGGAAGAAGTGAAGAGTTACGCGAACAATGATAACACGCCGCGTTTTAACCCATTCTTCATCCCGAAAATGATTGCTGATATCAGTGCAGGTTATATATCGATAAAATATGGGTTTCACGGCCCTAATTTTGTCACCGTATCTGCGTGTGCTTCGGCCACCAATGCTCTAATCGATGCATTAAATTACATCAGATTAGGACATATGGATATCGCCATTTCTGGCGGAAGTGAAGCTGCAGTTACTGAAGCTGGAATTGGTGGATTTAACGCCATGAAAGCTCTTTCTGAAAGAAATGATTCTCCAGAAACTGCTTCAAGACCTTTTGATAAAGACCGTGAGGGATTTGTGTTAGGTGAAGGAGCTGGAGCATTAATTCTTGAAGAATACGAACATGCCAAAGCAAGAGGTGCAAAAATATATGCCGAAATTATTGGCGGTGGTATGTCAGCAGATGCTCACCACATTACCGCTCCACACCCAGAGGGTTTAGGAGCTACTAACGTGATGATCAATGCATTAGCTGACGCCAAAATTTCACCGGAAGATGTAGACTATATCAACGTACACGGTACATCTACTCCACTTGGTGACATTAGCGAAACGCTAGCAATCAAAAAGGTGTTTGGCGACCATGCTTATAAGCTTAACATTAGCTCTACAAAATCTATGACTGGTCACCTTTTAGGTGCTGCCGGTGCTATAGAGGCTGTAGCTAGTATAATGGCTATTAAAGAAGGTCTTGTTCCTCCTACTATCAATCACTTTACTGATGATGATAACCTGGATAACAAGCTAAACTTCACCTTTAATGAAGCGCAAAAGCGTGACATTAATGTTGCTCTTAGCAATACTTTTGGTTTTGGAGGTCACAATACCTCTATAATTTTCAGAAAAATCCAATAGTAGTGCGTCGTGGTGTAACTCGACTGGTTAACATTTTTCGAAAAAAATCACAAAAGGACAAAAGGCTTATTACCGCAATTACTACAATTGTCGGTAGTAAGCCTTTTAACTTAAAGCTGTACGAGCTGGCTATAAAGCATAGCTCTATTGCCAAGGTAAACAGCAAAGGCCTAAAAGAATCTAATGAAAGGCTGGAATACCTGGGCGATGCCATTCTGGGAGCTATTGTAGCTGACTACCTTTTCAAAACATTCCCCTTTAAAGAAGAAGGATTTCTTACCGAAATAAGAGCACGAATAGTAAATCGTGAATCTCTTAATAATCTGGGTAAGAAAATTGGCCTAAATCAGGTGGTGGAATACGATCAGAATAAGAAAGGAAATCTTTCTCACAAGTCTCTGTATGGTGATACTTTAGAAGCTCTGGTAGGTGCAGTATATCTGGACAAAGGCTACCGTTTTTGTTCTAAGTTTGTACTTGAGAAGCTCATTATCCCCTACTTTGATATCAACGAAATTATAAGATCTAATCCTAACTGGAAGAGTAAGATCATAGAATGGTCTCAAAAGGAAAATAAGGATCTTAAATTTGAAATTATTGCAGTGAAAAGCGATAAGCAACACCGGGAATTTACCGCTCAGGTTTATATTAATGAAGAGCCCATGGCCACAGGCATAGGTTCCAGTAAAAAAAGGGCAGAACAAAGTGCCGCTCAAAAAACCTGTGAACTCCTGAATTTGGAGTAAAATTACCGATATTCGCTCCTACATTCTCACACTCATAATTTTAGCCAATGACTAAATTAGCAGGAGCTACTTTAAACCAAACCGCTCTAGACTGGGCAAACAATTTCAAAAACATAAGTGAGGCTATTGAAACAGCCCAGAAAAACAAGGTGGACATCTTATGCCTGCCTGAGCTTTGCATTACAGGCTATGGGTGTGAAGACATATTCCTGGGTGACTGGATCTATGCTCGCTCGTTAGAGATTTTAGAGAAGATCATCCCTCTGTGTGAGAATATTACAGTGGCTATTGGTGTGCCCATAAAGTACGAAGGGAAGAACTATAACACCTGCTGTATAGTAAAGAACACTGAAATTTTGGGGTTCTATGCCAAACAAAACCTGGCTAATGACGGTGTGCATTACGAACCAAGGTGGTTTACTCCATGGCCCTCTGAGGTGGTAAAACCACTAGAAGTGTTCGGTGAAACCTACGACCTTGGTGATGTCATTTTTGAATTTGGCCCTATAAAAATGGGCTTTGAGATTTGTGAAGATGCCTGGCGCCAGATACGCCCGGCCTGCAAACTTTATGAAAAGGGCGTAAACCTGATATTAAACCCAAGTGCCAGCCACTTTGCTTTTGACAAAACACTAGCGAGAGAAGAACTGGTAGTGCTGAGCTCAAAAAACTTTCATTGTACATACGTTTATGCCAATCTCTTGGGTAATGAAGCGGGTAGAATGATTTATGACGGAGAAATACTGATCGCACGTCATGGAAAACTCATTCAAAGAAACGATTGGCTCTCTTTTAAAAGTGTAGAACTGCAGTATGCCGAAGTTGACTTCAATAATGAGGATGAGGTCTACCCTGCTCCTGTAGAATACATAAGAGACAAGAACACAGAGTTCTTAAAAGCAGAGACTTTAGCCTTATTCGATTACCTCAGAAAGAGCCGAAGCAAAGGTTATGTACTATCACTCAGTGGTGGCGCTGATTCCTCTACTATAGCAGTATTAGTAGGTGAGATGGTAAAAAGAGGAATCGTAGCCTTAGGAACTCAGGCTTTTCTTGAAAAAGCTGGCCTTCAACATATAAAAAGTACGGATTTAAAGAGCATTGTAGCTGAAATTCTGACTTGTGCTTATCAGGGCACTGTAAACAGTTCTGAAGATACTTTTAATTCTGCCAAGGAGCTGGCCACTGAACTGGGAGCCACTTTCCATCATTGGTTAATAGATGATGAAGTTTCATCTTATACTGGTAAAATAGAAAAGGCATTAGCTAGAGAATTAACCTGGGAGAAGGACGATATCGCACTACAGAATATTCAAGCCAGAGCTCGTTCTCCAATCATTTGGATGTTGGCAAATATTAACAATGCCTTGCTCCTCACCACCTCTAATCGAAGTGAGGGTGATGTGGGCTACGCCACCATGGATGGTGATACTAGTGGTAGTATTTCTCCTATAGCGGCAGTGGATAAGCATTTCATTATCAATTGGTTGAAGTGGGCAGAGAAAGAATTAGGCTATACCGCCTTATCTCATGTAAACTTATTGCAGCCAAGTGCTGAGTTAAGACCTCTGGAATCACATCAAACTGATGAGGCCGATCTTATGCCTTATCACATTATAGTGGAAATAGAAAAGCTGGCCATCAAAGAACATCAATCTCCGGTAGAGGTTTTCAATAATCTAAGTGCCAGGAATCTGGAAAATGATGACCTTCTAAAGCAGCATATTACTCGTTTTTATACGCTATGGTCTAGAAATCAATGGAAAAGAGAGCGAATAGCTCCATCATTCCATTTAGATGATTTCAACGTAGATCCCAGAACCTGGTGCAGATTCCCAATACTGTCTGGAAGCTTTAAGCAAGAATTAGAAGAACTAAACAACCTATAAAATCCAAGGATGAACTTATTGAACTACATCATCTGGGATACTGATCCCGTATTCTTTCATTTGCCATTCAATGATCATCCGGTAAGATACTATGGTTTACTCTTCACCCTAAGCCTGGTTATAAGTCAGCAGATCTTATTTTACATCTATAAAAAAGAAGGTAAACCAGAAAAAGACGTTGAAACCTTAACCATTTATCTGGTGCTAGCCACCGTTATAGGTGCACGTTTAGGACATGTTTTCTTTTACGACTTCCCGAATAATCCGGCAAAGTTCCTGGGTGACCCGTTGTATATTTTTAAGATATGGGAAGGTGGACTTGCCAGTCATGGAGCCGCTATAGGGTTGCTCACCGCACTTTGGTTTTACACTAACTTTAAGTTCGTAATCAATCCTTTCGGTAAAGGAGACAAGTTTGTTTTTAAGAAACAGAAGCGAGCCAATCAATCGTTTCTACAAATGGTAGATAGAGTAGCCATCCTTGCTGCCATTTGCGGCTGCCTTATAAGGGTAGGTAATTTTATGAATTCTGAAATTGTAGGAAAACCAACTGACTCTGAACAAGGCGTTGTTTTTGCCGCTAATCTCAACCAATTTGTTCAGGAATTCCCGACTCCCATTGCTGAAGTCACCTATAAAAAGGCACAATCTAACCAAAGCTATGAAACTGGACACGTTCCAATCCACGCTGAGATCAACTTCAAAAATCATCCTGACGTAAGGACTCAAGAAGGTGTTGAGAGCTATCTTAATAAATCATTTAAAGCTCAGCTAAAAGGGAAAAGCTACCTGAGAGAACATTTCTATGTATCTGATAGTGTTGAATTTATAAATAAAATATCACAAAATAATGCCGGTGAATACACTGCCGAGGTGAACATCTTCGGAATCCCAAGGTATCCTGCACAGCTCTATGAGGCTTTTAGCTGCCTGGTGCTATTTATTTTGCTATTCTTCCTTTGGAATAAATGGAAGAACAAAACTCCTCAAGGACTGCTATTCGGCATTTTCCTGACCGTGGTGTTTACTATGCGCTTTCTTTATGAGTTTTTAAAAGAGAATCAGGTGGGTTTTGAAGATGATCTGGCTCTTAACATGGGGCAGATACTAAGTATTCCTCTGGTAGTTATAGGCCTAATTCTTCTTATACGCGGATTAAAGAAAAAGAATGATCCCGAGCCTAAAATAGAATAGCGAAATCGTTTAGTTTATGATATACAATTCATATTTTTATCTACTAAACCTTAAACCAAAAACCATTTCCTGGGTAGGAATCGAAGATGCTGGCATACTTAATTTCATGTTTATTTTCACTATTTGCGACTTCGTATGCAGGCGATTCTACCGTAATAAGTCAGGACAGTATCCCTTCTGTTCAGCATGAGCAAGACACTACTTTAGGTCGCAATCTTTACATAGATAATATTCTCATCATTGGTAACACCAAGACCAAAAGGAAAATCATTTTGCGTGAAATGAGTGTGCGCCAGGGTGAATTCTATTATGAAGAAGACCTGAATAGCATTCTCATACAGGACAGGAATAAGATTTTTAATACCCGATTATTCAATACAGTTGAGGTTTCGTTGTTAGAACTGGGTAGCGATGCGGTGGACATTGTGATAAAGGTAACTGAACGATGGTACACATTTCCAGTGCCCATATTTGACCTGGTAGATCGTAATTTTAACGATTGGTGGCAAAATCAGAATCATGATTTCAGCCGGGTTAATTATGGAGTAAAGCTCTTCAAAAACAATATGAGAGGCCGTAACGAAAGCCTGCGTCTATTGCTACAGTTTGGCTATACCAAGCGATTTGATGTAGGCTACAACATCCCCTATCTGGACCGATCGCAAAGGCATGGCTTATCCGTGTTATTCTCATATGCTGAAAATAAGAACATTGCCATAGCCACCGAAGATCATAAAAGAGAATTTCTTGATTCAGAAAATATCTTAAGGGTGGAGACCTTGTACGGTTTAGGTTATAAGTTCAGAAACAATTTTTATACTCAGCATAACTTTGATATCTACTATAATGACAACTGGGTAAGCAGTGAAGTGACGGAGCAAAACCCCAATTACTACCTCAATGGTGACCTCACCCAGAGGTACTTCAGCGCCGCTTATGATTTCACTTATGATAAACGTAACAACATCAGTTATCCTTTGAGAGGCGTTAAATTTGATGCATTCATTCGTAAATATGGCCTGGGCATATTTGATGATATCAACCAGCTGGATATTGGCCTGAGGAATATTAAGTTTTTTGATCTTGGAAAATCCTATTATTTATCCAATTTCAGCTCTGTGTATGTTAGCACGCCTAAAGACCAGCCTTATGCCAACTTACGCGGTCTGGGTTATAAACATGATGTGGTTAGAGGGTATGAACTTTATGTGGTTGAAGCCAAGTCATTTTACCTCAACCGAACCACCTTTAAAAAGAAGCTGCTGAGCTTTACCACTCACCTTGGCTTTCTGCCTATAGACCAGTTTAAAAATATACCAATAGATATCTATTTAAAGACCTATTTCGATATGGCCTATGCTGAAAACCTGACCAATTATTATCAAAACAAAACCCTTTCTGACCGGTATTTATTCGGGACAGGACTGGGTCTTGATATAGTATCTTACTATGACACCGTTATCCGTTTTGAATATTCAGTGAATCGTGAAGGAGAAAGTGGCGTATTCATACATTTGAAGAAGGAATTTTAATAATCTACTTCCTTTCGCTTGCCTTTGGCAGTTACTCTGTACCACTTCCCTACTCTCTCTCCATTTTCGTAATTACCAACATACTCCAGATCACCTTTATCTGTGTAGAACTTCCATTCTCCGGTTTCTTTACCTTCAGAAAATGAGCCTTTCTGTACGAGTATCCCCTGATTGTTAAACACTTGCCAATCTCCTTCTGGCCAGCCATTTACGTAGGTTACTATGCGCTTTAATCTACCATTTTCATGATAAAAGCGCCACACTCCTTCATACCTACCCAAGTCATACTTACCGGCTTTTTCTACAACTCCATTATCATGATAATACGTGGCAGAATCCACTAGAAGATCATTGCGCCAATACTCCTTCCCGGTGAGGTTTCCCTGAAAATTGAAATAACTTACGTCTCCATTTAAAGCGCCGCTACTGTAGGTTTGGTAAGCACTTAAGGTTCCATCAGGATAATAAAATACCCATTCACCTTCTCTTTTCCCATTTTTAAGCGCTCCAACCGCCTTTTCAGCACCACTTTCATAGCGAAGAGTATCCTGTGCTAAAAGCGTGAAAGGCAGCATACTCATTAAAATAAATAGCTTAATCATGATTAGTTACATTCACTTCTACTCATACGGAGGTTTTAGTATTTTAAGTATACAACCTTAGCGTCATTATGAAAAAATTAATCCTGATTAGTTTATTGCTTTTGACCCAGCTCATCAAAACTTCTGCACAAAACATTGTAGAGTTTGGAGCCAGAAGCACCGGTATGGGCTATACCTCCAGCACCATGGCTGATGAATGGTCGTTGCTCAACAATCCTGCAGGACTTTCAGAGCTCAAAAATATGAGCGTTATCGGAGGATTTGAAAACAGGTATGGAGTTGAAGGATTAAACACAATAGCCGCTGGAATTAATAAACCATTAACAACTGGCTCTATTGGAATTTCTGTACTGAAGTTTGGAGATGATCTGTATCATGAACAACAGCTTTCGGCCAGCTATGCTAACACATTCGGAATAACCAGTCTTGGTATCAGGGTGAATTATAATCAATATCATCTGGAAGGTTACGGCAATAAAAACTTACTCTCGATAGATTTCGGAGGGATTACCACTCTGTCAGAACAATTCATTATTGGAGCATATATTAAGAATATTAATCAAGCCAAAATTTCAGACTTTGAAGATGAAAGACTACCCACCATCATGCAGGTTGGGATATCCTACCGACCAACTCAAAAGGTCATTTTCAACGTGGAAGTAGAAAAAGATTTGGATTATGATCTATCTATCCAGTCAGGATTAGAATATCTGTTTTTAAGCCGACTAGCCATAAGAATTGGAGCCCAGACCAATGCCTTTAAGCAGTTTGCTGGCTTGGGGTTTCGGTCCAGAAAACTTTCTATTGACTATGCCATCACTAACAGCCGTAACCTGGGACTAAGCCATCAAGTAGGGCTAATTTATTATTTAAAATTGGCAGAATGAAGCTGCTTATTTTACCTATATTGATATTGATAAGCTTACCACTAGCAGCTCAGAATACTAGACAAGACGTTGATATTCAAAAATATATAGAGAAGATCTTTGCTTTTCAGGATAGTGACTTAAGTTATGATGAGCTATATGAATCTCTATTGCTCTATTATTCCAATCCGATTAATATTAACAAAGCTACGAAAGAAGATCTTCGGGCTCTTTATATACTCAATGACCAGCAAATAGATGCCATCATTGAGCATATTAAAAAGTATGGAAACTTACTGTCTGTCTATGAGTTACAAACTATTCCTGCTCTGAGTTTGGATGATATCAGGTCACTTCTGCCTTTCATTAGGGTAGATGAGTATTTGAACAAAGATAATACACCACTGTGGCAGCGAATTACTACAGAACCGAACAACTATTTATTACTTAGGGTAGAGAGAACATTAGAAACAAAAAAGGGCTATACTGAGCCTAACGAAAGCAGTATTTCACTCTATGCCGGTAGTCCTTACAAATTATACAGCCGCTTTAGAGTGAGTCACACCAATGACTTTAGTTTAGGTTTTACCGCTGAAAAAGATGCAGGAGAAACCTTCTCATTAAATAACAAAAATCAAGGATTTGATTTCTACAGCTTGCATTTTCAAATTCAGAATGAAGGTCGTTTAAAAAATCTGATCGTAGGGGATTATCAAATGCAGTTTGGTCAAGGCCTGCTACTTTCGGCAGGCTTCAATGTGGGTAAGGGATCTGAGACTATCAATACCGTGAGAAGAAGTAATATGGGAGCCGGGCCTTACACTTCTGTCCTTGAAACCGGATTTTTCAGAGGTGCCACGGCCTCTTATCAGATCAATAAACATCTGGAAACCACTGTCTTCTACTCCAGACTTCAGCAGGATGCTGTGCTAAGATCAGACTCTGCGAGGAATGCTTACGAGTTTATTTCTTCCGTTCAAAGCAGTGGTTTTCACCGAACTGACAGTGAAATTAATGCCAAAAACCAGATCAATGAACAAACTTATGGAAGCCATTTACTATTCAAAGATGCCGCTGATAATCTGCAAGTTGGGTTTACAGTCATTGGTAATCATTACAGCACTCCTCTCATAAAATCTGACCAGCTCTATAATAGATATGCCTTTAGCGGCACTGACAATTATAACATCGGAATATCAGGGCAATACAACTGGAATAACCTGGCTCTCTTTACAGAAGCTGCCAGATCTAAAAGTGGCGGAATAGGTGCTGTTGGTGGTTTTATTATCAATTTAAGTAAGAGCCTGCAGAGCTCCATTGTTTTACGTCACTATGAAAAGGATTTTCACAGCTTCTATGGCAGTGCCTTTTCTGAAGCAGCCGGGACCAATAGCAATGAAAGTGGCTGGTATTGGGGCTTGAAATACTCACCAAACAGAAAGTATCTAGTAACAGCATATTTTGATCAATTTAGCTTTCCGTGGCTAAAATTTGGCGTCAGTCGCCCTTCCGATGGTTATGAATATTTGGTTCGCTTCAACTATCAGCCCACAAGAAAGGCTTTATTATATGCTCAGTTCAGGCAAGAATCAAAAGCCACTGACATTACCATACTAGAAAGACCGATGGTACTTACGGCCAATGGCATAAAAAACAATTGGATAATTTCCGCAGATCTTGACGCCACCGATAATATCACACTAAAAACAAGAATACAATTTAGTAATTACAACCTGAATCACCGCCATTCAGAAGGTTTGGCGCTGATTCAGGATCTGAATCTGAGGCTTAATAAATTCAGAATCAGTACTCGTTTTGCGTTATTTGATACCGATGACTATGAGAATAGGCAATATGCATATGAAAGAGATGTCTTGTATTCGTTTGCCATCCCAGCATACCATGGTCGCGGTACCCGAACTTACATTCTTCTACAGTACAAGATTAACCAGCACTTTGATATCTGGGTAAAATATGCGCAAACCCAATACCGTAATCAAGACTCTATTAGTTCAGGGTTGGAAGAAATAGAAGGAAGCACCAAGACCGACATCAAATGTCAGTTGAGGGTGCGATTTTAAAGGATCATAGACAATAATGCCTTCACTTTTTCAAGAAGATAAACCTTAGGCAGGTTCATTACCAGGCAGAGCATCATAAAGGCTACTATAGGCCTGTATACTTTCTGAAAAAAGGCTTCCTTTTTCAGAATGGCCATAAATAATCCAACGAAAAAAGGAAGAATAAAGGGGCTCAATATTCTATAGTCAAAAGGGTCAAATGGAGATAAACGCCTTAAAATGAGCAAGATGAGCATATAAGAAAAGCTCGTACCCCACAAGGCATAGACATCTTCATTAGTTTTTAGCAATGGGCCATTGATCAACCTTCTCTTCGTGATCATATAACCGATAACAGCCAACTGAATGAGCATAAGTGCAAAATACAGGTACTCATCTGTCGCTAGATAAAAGTTGCGGGCCAGAGAAGCAGAATTCAGGAAGCCGTGAAGTAAGTTGCCAATAAAATCAAGGTTATTGATCCAATCTGGAAACACCCTTTCTCCTCCTGTATAATCCCCCACTTGCAGGTAGTTATAATAAAAATAGCCAAGGGCCAAAATAGAACATATTGCCAGGCTGATAATACATTGAAAACTCAGCTTTCTGCGGTTCATGAAAAAGGCTGCTATAGCATAAAAGGCTACTCCAAAATAATAGACCAAACCGGCATACCTTATGAAGAAAAGTAGAGATAAGGTGACCGTCAATTTCAAAAAGAAAAGCCTCTCCCGTTCATACCAGGCATTTTTCAGCTGATAAGCTAGCAACAACACAAAGACCAGGAAAATCGGCTCTGACCAGGAGTATGAATACACTTCCAACATGGCAAACGAGCAGAAGTAAAGAAATGGGAACCATGCCCTGCTGCCCACCCATTTAAATAATAAAAAGTATATGGCTATCAGCGCTATGAAATTGACCATTTTAGAGGCCCAAAATACAGAGACTCCACCCGTTAACCAGGCAACAAAAGCCGTGAGAATAGGATAACCTGGCGCCCAGGCTGCGAAGTGTTGTTCAGGTGTATTTTCATCAAAAGGAAAGGTGTTTGGGCCTCGTAGGCCTTTTCCCTCCAGAATATTTTCTGCCACGCGAATGTAGAAATCAGAATCTGGCGATCGATAATGGGTGGCCTCCACAGAAATTCTGAGGCAAAGAACAGCTATAATCACTATGATCAAAAATGCTCCGAATAAATGATTACGCTGACTGACTTTCAAAAGGCTTATCTGAGGTTTATATCTACAAGTTTATCAAAAGAAGCAATATTTAAAAACTTAACTAGGGCTGATCTACTATCTTTGTAGCAAAGATTTGAATTATGCACGCAGTAGAATTAATAGACTCAGGCACCATACTGGCTATGGTAGTAGGTGGAATCATTTTTGTCGTTATTTTCTGGGCAATCTTCAGAAAAAAAAGATAAGATTAGTATATTCCATTACCTTTGCTTTTCATTTAAGTATCAAAAAATAAAAATAAAGTTTTCATGAACGTTAAGGGGAGAATTTTAGAAATTTCGAACACACAACAAGTTACCAGTTCATTCCAAAAAAGAGAATTCGTTTTAGAGTACGCAGAAAATCCACAGTATCCTGAGTTTATCAAATTTGAGATGATACAGGATAAATGCGCACTTTTAGATAGTTTCAAGACAGGAGACGAGATAAATGTACACTTCAACTTAAAAGGTCGTAAGTGGACTGACCCTAAAGGTGAAGTAAAGTATTTCAATTCGTTACAAGCCTGGAAACTAGAAGGAAATACTGCTCCTGCTGCAGGTGGTGGCAATACTCCTCCTCCAATGGATAATGGCATGGATCAAATGGAAGAACCAGGCTGGATTTCTGAAGGTGGGGATGAAGATGATTTACCGTTTTAATCTGATACATGAAAGCACTTTTATCTATACTAATTAGTCTGGCTCTATTTACATCAGGAGAAAAGATTCGAGAAATTGAATATAACGGCACTCCTGTAAAAACCACCTTCAATATACCTTCTGAACTTTACGGTAAGTATACTGGCCGTAAAACTGGCTACTTACAGCTTAATGATGACGGTACAGGCACCTATAACTATGATGTATTTGGCTTTGCGCCAGAATCATGCAAAAAAGGAGCTATTCAAATGGAGTGGGGTTTTCTTTTAGACGAAAACAATGAAATTGTTAAGTTTCAAAGAGAATATGGCCTTTCTTATCCTATATTAATGAAAAGCACAGGCGATACACAGTTTCAAGGCTGTAGAACACCTGTGATGTTAGATTTTATTTTAGTTAAAAAAGACGGAACAGTAGCTGTATCTTCTTCTGATGATTGGATCAAGAAGGTGGAAACAGAAAACTAGGCCTCTCTTTTCAATGTTATAATGGTTAACTCGGGAGGCATTCCAACCCTCCCGGGATATCCTAAATACCCAAAGCCCCGGTTTACATATAGGTATTGATTATCTTCCTGATACAGTCCTGCCCACTGCTTGTACACGTATTGAGAAGGGCTCCATTTAAAACCACCCACTTCTACCCCAAACTGAAAGCCGTGTGTATGCCCGGCAAACATCACATCAATATCCGGATGTTTTGGTCTTACCTGTGCATCCCAATGACTTGGATCATGAGATAAAAGCAATTTTACTGGCGCTTCTTCACTTCCTGCATAAGCTTTTTCCAGATTGCCATATTTAGAAAATCTGCCGGCACCCCAATTTTCATTACCAAGCACAGCTATTTTCTCATTGCCTATTTGAATAAACCTGTGCTCATTCATTAACAGGTCATATCCCATCTGATCATGGGCAGCGATCAAATCCTGAAAGTTTTTCCTTTTGGCTGTCTCTGAAGACCATGTAGCATAGTCACCATAATCATGATTACCCGTGGTTGAGTAAACACCTAAAGGAGCCTTTAGCTTATCAAATATGTTGATATAGTCTTTTACTTCGCCACTTTCATTATTTACCAGATCACCAGTGAAAAATATTAAGTCTGGCTTTTCTCTCAGGAACATTTCTACTCCACCTTTAACGGCCGTTTTATTAAAAAAGCTGCCGGAATGGATATCTGACAGTTGACCGATAGTTATACCATCGAACTCTTTAGGTAAGTTAGGTAGATAGATAGTTTTTCTTCTAAATCTATAATCATGTGCTCCAGAGATGATACCATAGCTCATGGCCACTAATGGCACTGTACCGGCTAAAATTGCTGTTTTAGTCAAGAACTCTGATCGTGTAATAGGTTCACCATCACCAGATGGAGAAGGGCTGGAAAAACGCGATATGATCCACTTTACACCTCTAATGAGGTCATCCATGAACAAAAAGAGCATTGCAAATACCTTAGAAAAATAATTGATGAATAGACCAGTAAAAATAAGGCTACGCGAAGAGCCTTTAAACCATTCAGGATCACCAAAATTGTAGACCAGTATAACCAGGAAAGAAACTACAGTTAGGCCCCAATATCCATACTTCACTGCCTTCCTGGCGGTAGCAGAGCTATTCTGCATTAAAAATGTAATACCCTGAAAAACATAATAATCAATCAGCAGCATTACTGCCATCAACATCACAATTACCATTAGCTTCTGCATTTTCTATTTATGATACCAACTTAAGAATTTTACTTCGGGTTCAATGTATTTGAATAAAAAAAGGCTGTTTCATCATGGGGAGAAACAGCCTTCTTAATTTATATCAATGTATTAACTGATATTCAGCTTTCTATTAATCTTAGCAAAGAACTGATACATGATCGGTACAATTACCAAGGTTAAGAACGTAGCGAAGGTAAGTCCGAATATAATAGTCCAGGACATTGGTCCCCAGAATGCTACGTTATCACCACCCATATAGAAATCTGAGTGATACTCTGTGAAGAACTTAATAAAGTCAAAGTTCAAACCTATAGCTAGCGGTACAAGCCCCAGGATAGTGGTTATCGCGGTCAATAATACAGGTCTAAGCCTTGTCTTACCAGCCTCTGCAATGGCAGCATCTATCTCGTCAAAACTTAATCGATCCACTCCTAACGCCTTCTGCTTTCTTGCTCTGATCAGTTCTATAAAGTCTATCAATACAATGGCATTGTTTACAACCACACCCGCCAGTGAAATGATACCAATCATGGTCATGATCACTACGAAGTCCATGCTGAACACGAACAAGCCTAAGAACACTCCCACCGTACTCAAACCTACTGAAGACATGATGATGATCGGTGTGGTAATCTTGTTAAACTGTGCTACTATGATCAGGAATATAATGAATACTGCTAACCAAAGTGCCTGAGTTAAGAAGGCCATCTCTTCTGCCTGCTTCTCTTGCTGACCACCAAATTTGAAGTCATAACCAGCTGGCATTTCAAAATCTTCAAGTAACACCTTAATATCATCATTGATAGCCGTAGGGTTATAGCCCTGAAGCACGTTAGAATATAAAGTAATCACCCTCTCCAAATCCTTTCTTTTAACAGAACCATAAGTAGAGCTTAGCTCCATATTGGCTACCGAACTGATTGGAATCTGAATGATTTGACCGCTGTTATTTCTGAAAGTAATTTCCTTGTTTTTCAACGTTTCTATATCATATCTATATTCATCCTGAAGTCTCAGCTCGATATCATAATCATCTTCTCCTTCTTTATACTTACTGATTTCCTTACCGAAAAGAGCTGTTCTTATTTCACTAGCAATAGTCATGGTAGAGAGCCCAAATCTTCTGGCATTATCTCTATCAATGTTTACCAGAAGCTCTGGTTTACCAGTTTCTAAGTCAGTCTGTAAGTTTTCTATACCTTCAATGCCTGATGTATTGATATAGTTTTTCATTCTATCAGTAATAGAAATCAAAGTATTGATATCATCACCTGACACCTCAATATTAATAGGCTTTCCGGTAGGAGGTCCTGCTGCATCTTTATCTACTGATATTGATACACCTGGGTACCCTTGAATAGCATTTCGAATCTCATCAAAAATCTCTCTGGTATCTACTCCATCTCTATCCTTAAACTCAACAAAGTTTACAGTGATACGAGCCTTATTCGGTGTATCAGTAGCTCCGAATGATCCTGGATCGTTAGGATCAGCAGTATCTTGCCCTACTTTCGCGATTACTGACTCTACCACTTCTCCATAAGGTTTCACCACTTCCATCACCTCCTTCTCCACTTGTTTAGAGAATTCGTTGGTCTTATCAATGTCAGTACCTATAGGGAATTCAATAAATACGTTCACATATTTTGGTAAGTTCTCAGGGAAGAACAGTACGGTTGGTGGCTTGATCACATTTAAGGCAATGGACAATATCAACAGCGCGATAGTACCCCAGAAGAACAACCAAGGTCTCCAGCCTTTAAGAGCGAAAGAAAGTGTTCTGGAATATAAATCTTCTAACCATGGTAAGAACCCAGACTGGAATCTTCTACTGGCAGGCATCAATACGTAAACATTCAAAAGGATTAATAATCCACAGAATACTAGCAAGTTACCTAACCAAGCCGCTCCAAATATCAAGATTAATGTACCCAGAAGAACAAGGATACCAGAGTTTCTTAATATCTTATTATGGTTCACTTTTTTACCATCCTCTATCTTCATAAACACAGAGATAAGAGCCGGGTTGATTACCAGTGCCACAAATAATGACGAGGTAAGCGTAATCATTACACCGATAGGTAGGTACTTCATGAACTGACCCATAAGTCCTGGCCACATGGCTAACGGTAAGAAGGCTGCCAATGTAGTGGCTGTAGATGTAATAATAGGCCAAGCTACCTCACTAACCCCTAACCTGGTAGCTTCCCAAGGAGAAAGTCCTTCCTCCATAAGACGATATACGTTCTCCACGATTACAATACCATTATCCACCAACATACCCAATGCTAAGATCAGCGAGAAGAGGATCATCATATTAATAGTGATACCCAACACACTCATTATCAAGAAGGTAATGAACATGGACACCGGAATAGCGACTCCTACGAAAAGGGCGTTACGTGTACCCAGGAAGAAAAGTAATACCAATACTACCAGAATTACCCCAGAGATAATGTTGTTCTCCAAGCTGTTTACCAAGTCTCTGGTCATCTGACTTTGGTCATTGGTAATGGTAATCTCAAGACCTTCAGGAAACTGAGGTCTCATCTCATCTAGTACCTTATTAATTTTATCAGTGGCGATAAGCAGGTTTTCTCCACTACCTTTTATAACGTCTACAGACACCACCGGCTTTAACGCTAATCTGGCATAACTTTGAGGATCTATATATCCAAATTCTACTTTAGCTACATCTCCCAGGTAAACGATATTATCATCCTGATGCTTGATCACGATATTAAGCAGGTCTTGAGGATCTTTATATTCACCTACTACCCTTATGGTTCTTCTCTGCTCACCTTCCTTTAGGTTACCCGCAGAAAAAGTTACGTTCTCAGCGGCTACCGCTTGCTCAATATCAGAAAAGCTTATCTCCCTGGCATCCATCAGATATGGATTAGCCATGATTTTCACTTCCTTGTCGTCTACACCTCTAACCTCTACAGAAGATACTTCACTGATACGCTCCAGCTCATCTTCAAGGTCTTCGGCAATATTTTCCAGCTTCTCTATGCTAAAATTACCTGAAAGGTTAATGTTCATGATTGGCATTTGCGAAAAGTCCATGTCAAAAACATTAGGATCAGTATCTAAGTCACTAGGCAGCTCTTGCTTAGCCTTATCCACCGCATCTTTTACCTTTTGCAGGGCGTCATCTATATCCATATCAGACTCAAATTCTACTATAATGGTAGAATAATCCTGCACGGAGGTAGACTTTATGTTATCGACATCTGAAATGTCATTTATCTCTTTTTCAATAGGCCTTGTAATCAGGTTTTCTATATCCACTGGTGAGTTACCCGGATAAGTAGTACCCACATAAACCATTGGCTGCTCTACTTCAGGGTAACTGTCTTTAGGTAGGTTATTATAGGATGTAATACCCATAAGCACCACCAAAAACAGTAGGAAGAAAACCGTATTCCTGTTGTTCAAGGATAATTTGGTGAGCCCAAATTCCTTTTCCTTGTGCTCTTCTTGCACTTGGGGTTGATTATCTTTATTAATGTTAGTATCTGACATACAATTAGAGCTTTTTAATTTAATTGGGCAGTTTTAGTAGATCTTTCTACAGATTTAATAGCTACGCCATCACTTAAGCTTCTGTATCCTTCGGTAACTATTACGTCGTTCTGTTTTATACCCTCAATCACCTCTGTATTACCATCATAGCTGGCACCTACTTCTACTTCCGTTTTCTTAGCAACTACCTGATCTCCTTTAGTTTCAGTAATGAATACAAATTTGCCGTCACCGTCAGTAAGTATGATTTCAGTAGGCACTGTAATGGCGCCTTCTTTAGTGTAATCAGTTAAGTTCAATACCACTACCTGGTTAGGCTTTACCGGAAAATCAAGCTTAGGCAGATTCACCTCTACTGAGAATGTTCTGTTAGAGCTATTGATCACTTCACTAACTGCAGATATTTTAGACTTCACATGCTTATCTTGTGTAGGGAAGTATAATTCTACCTCATCTCCCTGCTTAAAGTCAGAAACATATCTTTCAGAAACGTCAGCATCTATATACATCATTTCAGGGCTCACTATTCTCACAAGGTTTTTACCAGGCTGAGCCATTTCTCCTACTCTGGCAGGCACTTCATCAATAACCCCGGAGAAAGGTGCTTTCACTATCGCCTGATCTAGTTGAGAATAAGCGGTAGCCAATCTTCTTTCTAATGACTCTTTATTGTTTTTAGCTTCTAAATACTGAATCTCTGTCCCAATCTTCTTATCCCATAGGTTAGACTGTCTTTCATATACAGCTTTAGCCAATTCTAAAGAAGTTTTTAACTCAGCCACGCTGTTTCTAAGAATGTCTGCATCTAGCACTACCAATGTTTGGCCAGCTTTCACCCTCTGTCCTTCAGAAACTTTTACACTTTCTATAGTTCCTGCAGTTTCAGACGTAAGCATCACATTTCTACGAGATTCTACGGCTCCTCTCACCTCAATCTTATGATTGAAATTAGATGGCTGCACGGTTTGAGTATTTACCAAAACCGCTTTTACATTACCACCAGGTGTAGCTGTAGTGTCTTCTTTAGCAATTTCCTCCTCCAGTTGCTTAATTTTAGAATTTAAGTCCTTCACCTCACTCTTATAAGACTGAAGCTGCTCTTTCTTGGCCTCTAAGCCTTCCTTCTGCTGACATGCAGCAAGGAATAAAGTAAAAATAGCTGCGTAATAGATTGCTGTATTTTTCATTTCTGATTTATTTTCTGGATTGGGTTATTTTATTTTTTAAGTAATTGACCATAAGCCTTTTCTAGCTCCACTTTAGCAATAAGAGCATCATAAAGGGCATTATAATAATTGGTTTGAGCTTCTTTATAGTCAGCATCGGCCTCTACTAATTCTAAATTAGAGCCTACTCCTTCTTTAAATTTAATGCTGGTTACGTTGTAGATATCCTCAGCAAGCTCCATGTTTTCTCTTTGTGCTTTCATCTGCTTTAGAGAAGTCTCCATGTTAATTTTAGCTTGACGAACTTCTAAGTCAATTGAGTTTTCCAATTGATCAAAAGAATTCTCTAATTGCCTGATTTGAAGTTTATTATGCTGTATTTTATTACTCTTAAGAAATCCATCAAACACCGGAACGTTAAGTGATAACCCTACTAAGCCAAAGTTTAACCACCTGTCTGATTCAAAAAGTTGATCAGAATTATCAGTCTGAGTATTATAGCCATAATTAAAGTTAGCATATAGAGTTGGCAGGTATTTGATTTTATTATTCTTTAAATCAAGATTAGCCAAAGCCATATTAGTCTGTAACTGAGAGTATTCTATTCTTTGAGCATAATCAAAACCGCCGTTACCTTCTGGATCATCAAAAACAACTTCTTCAAGCTTATCAGTTAGTTCAATTGTATTCGAAAGAGGCATTCCCATTTGAAATTTCAATATATCTCTACTTAGCTCAAGAAGTTTTTCAGTGTTTTCAACTTGCACTTTCAAATTATTATATTGAACCTGAAGTCTATTCACATCAATTCTTTCAGCAAACCCATTCTCTCTCATGATTTTAGTTTCATAAAGAATGGTATCTATTCTGCTAAAGTTAGTTTTGATTAGAGCAAATCTTTCTTCACTTACCAGAACATTGTAATAAGCTTTTGAAATAGCCTCAACCACATCAATTTGACTCTTAATGAATTCCTTTGAAGATAACTCTTTATAGGTTTTAGAAGCTTGTAACCCAACAAAGAACGATCCGTCAAAAATCAACTGTCTTAAAGTTAGGGCCACATTTCCATCATACTTTTGTTGAAAGGACAATACCACCTCCTGGCCTTCAGGAATAGTTGGATCAAAGGTACTTGCGTCTAGCAATGACTTTTGTCTTTCAAAATTGTAATTAACTCCAGCCCCTATACTTACTTGAGGTAAGCCTTCACTTAAAGTTTCTCTCACTTGAGTTTCAGCTATTTCCTTATCTATAGCTTTATTCAATATATCCTGATTATGCTCTAAAGCATAATCTATACACTGTTGCAGTGTAAAGGTGCTAGGCACAGCCTCTTGTGCTCTGAGGGTGCCAGCTAAAAGCAAAAATCCAAGTATAAAACTTAAATTAAATCTCATTATTATAAGTCGTTTTGGTTTGATGTAATTCTAATTTATCTAAATATTCCAGGTATAACTCCCTTCCTTTTTCAGTTACTATTCCATTTACATAATGGCTTAAAAACTGTAATTGGGTATCCGCGAGGTTAAATTTATCCGGCGGAAAAAGCCGACTATCAAAGGCCAGTTGCACTTGCTCTAGCCTCATAATGGCCAACACTTCCGGATCCATATTCTCACGATATAAGCCCTGCTGTATACCATCTCTTAAGTTTTTGACCAGGGCATTTTTTATATATGAATTCTTAAAATCTTCAATGACCTTCCATGCCTGCGGGTGATACTTCTGTAAATCAAATATCAAAGATGGATTCATATCTCTGAAGTCATCACGCATGCATCTGGTCATTAAGGTGAGCTCTTCAATAGGATTTCTAGATCTGTTAAAGATGTAATTATAATCCTCCTTCTCATTCTCCGCGTGAGATTGTACTGCCATCAGTACTATCTCATCTTTGTCCTTAAAATACTGGTAAATAGTCTTTTTAGAGATGGATAGCTCTCGGGCTATATCATCCATAGTAACACTACGCACCCCGTATTTTGTAAACAACTCAGCTGCACCTTTTATAATTTTAGCTCTTGTATCCAACGGTTTTAAAATTTATGCTAAGAAACTAAGGAAACTTTAAACATGTCAATAGTTTCCATAGTTTCTTAGCATAACGGCCATTGATTTTTTTTGTTCAGCTTTTATTGATCTTTTTTATCAATATTTTCTTCAGACCAATCCTGGTTAGAGAACTCTCTCTTTTTGCCCCATCTTGGTCCTTCGCAATCCGCCCAACGGCTGGAAAATCTCTGCTTCAGCTTATCTCTTTGCTCGGGAGTCATGTTTCTCCATCTTTCTTTCCATTTTTCTTTCGGACCATGCCCGCCTTTTCCGTGAAAACCTCCAAATAGAATCTTACTCAAAATAAGTAAACCTATAGCTTGCCAAAATGTAACAACAGGGCCGTTGAATAACTCTGGCACCAGCCAGTTCCACAAAGACATTACTACCCAACCAAAAACGGTCACAAAAGCTATTGCGGCTACTATGCCCAACGCGATCTTTTTACCTTTACCAGGTCTCATAACTATAACTCCTTATATAAATTTTCCAGTTTCTTTCTTAGCGCCAGTATGGCGTATCTTTTTCTCGATATCAGCGTATTTACGGGCAATCCGTATCTTTCTGATAACTCCTTAAAACTCACATCTTCTAATTCATGAAGAATGAATATTTCCCTTTGCTCCGTTGGCAGTTCGTCCAAAGCGGCGTTTATGGCGTCCCATATGGCTTCTCTAAATGAACCTCCTCCGGAGAGTCTCCCATGTCTGGCAAAATGTCTTTTAGCATCAGGCTGCCATCTTCACTATCATAGCTTTCCTGATCTAACTTTACACTTTCAGACCTTACACTTCTTTTTCTATAAGAATCAATGATCTTATTTCTGGCCACCTTAAATAGCCAAGAAGTGGCTTTTTCAATAGACTTAATGGTACCATAACCATCTATAAACTGCACGAGCACATCCTGCAGAATATCCTCAGCATCCTCCACACTATTCACCCTTGCGCGAATAAAATTCAGCAGTCTTCCCTTTTCCTTCTCTATGGTCTCTTTTTGACTCTGCGCCATGTGAATATCTATCAATATGGTATTCTCAACTGTCATCTCCTTTGTGTAGTCGGGTGACTGAGAAAAATATTTTATATGTTTAAGAAATTTTTTTCATTTTAATTCATGCCCGAGAATTATTTCACGTACGAAGGAGCACAATTACACTATTATACCTACGGAAATGGGCCTAAAGTGATGTTGGCATTCCATGGATTTGGCCAGAACGGTCAGTTTTTTAGTCAAATGGCTAAAAATTGGGCTGAAGATTTCATTTTTTTCTCATTTGATCTTTTTTTTCATGGAAATAGCACTTGGAAAGAAGAGAAAAAACCAATAGACAAGATTTATTGGGGTAAAATAATCACCTCATTCCTTAAAGAAAATAAAATTTCAGAGTTTTCGCTCATGGGTTACAGCATAGGAGCAAAATTAGCACTTGCAACTATTGAGGCCGTACCTGAAAGCATCAAAAGCATCTACCTGCTGGCCCCCGACGGCATTAAGAACAACTTGTGGTATAAACTTGCTACTACTAACCCATTGATAAGTAGCTATTTTAAAAGTATGATCCACAAGCCAACTCGTTTTTATAACCTCATAAAACTGGCTCAGAAACTAAAAATCATAGACAAGGGGGTGGTTAAGTTTGCTGCAACTCAGATGCTGACCATTGAAAACAGGAAAAGAGTGTACTATACCTGGATGATCTTTTCTAAGCTGAATTTCAATATGAATAATATAGCTCGGATTATTGATCAATATCATCTGCCTGTTAAGATCTATCTGGGCACTTACGATAAGATCATAACAGCGAAAATTATGGAGTCTCTCACCAAAAAATCTGCCTCAACCAAGGTAATAATGGTTAAAAGTGGCCATAATAACCTGATACAGAACGTTTCTAATGATATTTAATGGCTCTAAGTGGTTAAAATTTCTAATATTTGTTAAAATTGGCTATTATTTTAACTAAACAAGATCCATACAGGTTTGAACACGAGAGTAAGAAATAAACTAATTCAACTTGCACGTACTGATAGTGCACCTATTTCGTACCGAAGATTGATTAACACAACAGAACTGGGTCTCAACCTTGACATAAAGCATGAAAAGCAGCTTTTGGGGACCATCCTTGATGAAATTTCAGAAGAGGAGTATGAGGATAAAAGACCTTTACTTAGTGTAATGGTACAAGATAAAAAGAACGGTCAGGGAGATCGCTTTTACAAATTAGCAGAACAACTAGGCTTTGGAGATTGGAAAGAGCTAAAGAATGATGAGGCTTTTAAAGAGGAGCAGATTCAGAAATGCAAAGCGTTCTGGCAAGACGAAGAGAATTACAAGAAATATTTTTAAGAACTAGCCGCTCTACAACGCGGCTAGTTCCTAATACTTTTAAGTAGTATACACTGAATTAAACATTACGTAATCTGTGGTTAGGTCTGTACCCCATCCGGTACTTTCCTCCTCACCAGTGTTTAAGTCTAGCTGTATTCTTATATGAGATTCTCTCAATAACTTCTTAATATAATTTCTGTCATAATCTGCAGGCGTTCCTTTTTTAAGCACTTGTACCAAATTGCTATTGTCTCCAATAAACAGGTCTGCCTTAGCATAATTGAACGGTACGCCGGCATTTCCGCAAGCAGAAACTATTCTACCCCAGTTAGGATCTCTACCAAACATGGCTGTTTTTACCAGTGTTGAATCTGATATGGCTCTCACCAAAGTACGAGCTACATCTTCAGACTTGGCTTTAGCTACTTTATACTCTACAAACTTAGAAGCGCCTTCACCATCGGAAACAATCAGTTTAGCCAGGTGAGTTAATAACTGCATTAGTTTATCTTCAAACAGTTTGTAATTAGGATCAGTCTTTTGGGTTATTTTTTTATTCCCTGCTAGCCCATTAGCCATAACTACTACCATGTCATTAGTAGAAGTATCGCCATCTACTGTGATCATATTAAAAGTACGATCTACGCAATATTTTACCGCTTCGTCCAGTAGTTTCTCATCTATATGAAGGTCTGTAACCACAAAAGATAGCATAGTAGCCATATTTGGGTGAATCATACCAGACCCTTTGGCCATACCTCCAAGTGCTACTTTAGAACCATCACAGTCGAACTCCAGAAAACCTTCTTTGGCGAAAGTATCTGTGGTTAAAATTGCATTAGCCGTGAAAGATCCTGCCTTGGCTGTATTCGATAATTTAGGAATATTTTCTTCAATTCCTTTCACTATATCATCTGTAGGAAAAGGCTCACCTATAAGCCCGGTAGATGCTACAATTACATCTTCTATAGGTATTTTAAGTCCTTCAGCCACAGCCTTAGCCATAGCTTCCGCACCCTTTTTACCTTGCTCTCCGGTACATGCGTTGGCATTACCGGCATTACAGACTATTACCTGAGCCTTATTGTCTTTAATGTGCTTAATACTAAGCTTTACAGGCTCTGCCTGCACCTTGTTCTGCGTAAAGCAAGCTGCAGCTGCACAAGGCACCTCTGAATAAATAATAGCCAGGTCTCGTCTCATAGATTTAATACCGGTATGAGCACCCCAACATTTGATACCTTTTACATTCGTGATATTTTGAATCATTTGATCGCTGATAATATTGTTAATTTAAGGTTTTAACGGATTTAATAATAGACCTGTAGTTTCATCTGCACCAATCATCAGGTTCATATTTTGAATGGCCTGTCCGGCAGCACCTTTTACAAGGTTATCGATAGCCGAAAACACCATAATTCGATTGGTACGCTCATCCCAAACAGGATGGATATCACAATAATTGCTACCTCTTACATCTTTTAAGGTAGGTAAGTCTTCTCTTACCCTTACAAAAGGCTTATCATGATAAAATGTTTTATAAAGATCGTCTAGTTTCTCCTGAGTCATGCCATTTTTTGGTGTAGAATAACTTGTGGCCAGGATGCCTCTATCTACCGGAAGTAAATGAGGCGTGAACTGAACTCTTACATCAGCTTGCTTTAAGAAGCCAAGCTGCTCTTCTATTTCTATGGTATGCCTGTGGCTCTTTACTCCATAGGCCTTGAAATTATCATTTACATTACTGAAATGTGTGGTGAGGCTCGGTTTTATACCTGCTCCTGTGATTCCAGATTTCGCATCGATAATGATGCTGGTGACATCAATAAGATCTTCGGCTACCAATGGCGCTACTCCTAAAGTAGACGTAGTGGGATAACAACCTGGATTAGCCACCAGCTTGCTTTTCACTATCTCATCTCTGTGAAGCTCTGGCAAGCCATAAACAGCACTATCAAAACCTTCCTGGTAAATATGATCTTTCTTATACCATTCCTGATACACTTCGGCATTCTTTAA
This sequence comes from Fulvivirga ligni, assembly GCF_021389935.1. NCBI lineage: Bacteria > Pseudomonadati > Bacteroidota > Cytophagia > Cytophagales > Fulvivirgaceae > Fulvivirga > Fulvivirga ligni. The sequence continues at coordinate 2,212,268 of NZ_CP089979.1, read as the reverse complement.
CCTGAAGTCACCACTCAGGTCGACAATTTTGAATGATTTATCGGCCCACTGCTTCACGAAATTCATGGAAACGCCGTGTGGTAGCGCCAGAAAAACAATATCTAAATCTTCATCAGCCACTTTCTGTGCAGATACCAGTGGCATATCCAGCTGCCCTGCAAACTGTGGGTGTAATGATGAAAAAGGCTTTCCTTCATGAGTCTCCGAAGTGATCATCATGATCTCTACTAACGGATGATGAAGTAAAAACCTTGCCAACTCCGATCCTGTGTACCCTGAGGCACCTACTATTGCTACTTTTTTACGCATATTACCCATGTTCCACCACCATTTCTAATAAACACTTATCTATTTCTTTCATCACCGCTTTCAGGTCATCCATAGGAATGTTTAAGGCAGGAACCAGCCTTAACACTGTATCTGCAGTGGCATTTGCAATTATTCCTCTCTCTAGCAGCATTTTAACCAAAGGTGCTGCTGGCTGAGATAATTCTATTCCAAGCATTAAACCCAAGCCTCTTATTTCTTTGATCTCAGGATGAGTAGATTTCATTTTTTCAAACTCAGCTTTAATCCACTCTCCTTTCTTTACAGCTTCCTCTATCAGATTCTCCTTTTCTATCACCGAAAGGGTAGCCAATGCAGCTGAACATGCTAAAGGATTACCTCCAAACGTGGTACCATGATCACCAAAATCAATGGCCTCTCCAATCTTCGCAGAGCATAAAAATGCTCCTACTGGGAAACCACCACCAAGACCTTTGGCCAGAGACATGATGTCTGGCTGGATTCCGTAATGATCTTTAGCGAACCATTTTCCAGTACGTCCAATACCGCATTGCACCTCATCAAAAATCAGTGCTATGCCTTCCTGATCACATAGTTCTCTTACGTTTTTTAAAAATTCTTTATTCACTGGATTTATACCACCTTCACCTTGTACGGGCTCTAAAATTATAGCTGCCGTCTCATTGGTGATCATCGATTTTAAAGTATGCCAGTCATTGAACTCCACCTGCTTAAAACCAGAAGGAATGGGCTCAAATCCTTTTTGATATTTGGCCTGACCTGTAGCTATAGTACCTAAAGTACGTCCGTGAAATGACTTGGTCATGGATATCACTTCTCCTCCCCGGCCATTTTTGTGAGCATATTTACGCGCCACTTTAATAGCACCTTCTACAGATTCTGCTCCGCTATTGGTTATGAAAGTATGATCTAATCCACTGATTGTGTTTAACTTCTTACTTAGCTCCACCTGTGCGGGGGTCACGAAAAAGTTAGAAATATGCATTAGTTCTGCTGCCTGCTTTTGTACGGCACTCACCACATCTGGGTGGCAGTGTCCTACATTACAAACCGCTATTCCTGCAAGCAGGTCTATATATTCTTTACCTTCCACATCGTACAGCTTGCTGCCCTTCCCTTTTGAAAAAGCCAATGGAAACCGCTTGAATGTTGGCAAATAGTTTTCTCTATCTAATTGATATAATTCTTCGTTAGTAAAACTCATTATTTATTAATTGTTGTACCTATTGATTTATTATCTAGTAAATGATCTGTAATCTGATCAGGCTGAGTGCCGTTGAGTATCACAGCTTTACCTGCTCCACCCTTTAGCGCTATCTCGCAAGACTCAAGCTTCGGAATCATGCCTCCGGTGATCACATTGCCATACATAGATTCCAACTCATTTAAGCTCACCTGATGCAGAATAGATTCAGGGTCTGGATAATTCTCAAACAGCCCATCAACGTCTGTGAGCAACACAAATTCATCCACCCCTAATGCTGCAGCAAGGTGCCCTGCGAACATATCTGCATTAATATTATAGTCAGCCCCTTCTTCATCGGAGGCTATGCAGGTAATTACCGGTGTAAATCCTGACTTCAATAAAACTTCTACCAGCTCAGCATTAATTTGCTTTACATCTCCTACCTGTCCCAAGTCGATCTTATCGCCACCAGACAGAGGCTCATGCCATCTCTTCTCTGCGAGAACTAACTGTCCGTCTTTCCCTGACAGCCCTACGGCTTTGAGACCGTGATTATTCAGCAAACCTACCAGAGAGCTATTCACCTCCCCTTTCAGCGCCTTTTCTATGTGTACCAAAGCTTCTGCACTGGTATGTCGCTGTCCGTCAAAGAATTCTGACTCTATGCCGGCCACTTCGAGGGCCTTGTTAATAAATGGGCCACCACCGTGCACTAGTAGCACCTCATAGCCCTGATCCTGTAATTTTTTGATTTTCCTGGCTATCTGATTTTTCAAACTTTCGTTCAGCATAGCGTTTCCACCATACTTTATCAGTACCTTAATTTTGTTCATGAAATTGATTACGCTTTATTAATTAAAAAGAATGCCCTTATTAATGTTCAAAATTTCTCAAAAAATCAACTTTTAAACAGTTTTATTAGAACATTCCCAATTTACAGCGTACTGAACAACACCGTTTTACAGCGGCTTTATTTAAAGCATATTATAATTCTTTTTTCTACTTTTGCGGCTGAAAGACATTTACTATTCAAATCCTCTATTAATGATCCAGTTTTTCCGATCTCAAGGTCAACAGTATTATGCAGTAGACCTCACCACCAGCCTTCAGGAAGCCGATTTAAACAAACTTAAATGGCTTTTCGGACAGGCAGAACTGATTGAAACTTCTACTTTATCGGGCTACTTTATAGGGCCAAGAAAAGAGATGATCACTCCTTGGAGTACTAATGCAGTTGAAATAACCCAGAATATGGGCATTTCAGGCATTAAAAGGATTGAGCAATTTACTCAGGTGGCAGATCAGTCTGCAGCACATGACCCAATGCTTGAGGTTTTGTATCATGATTTGGAGCAAAGTATTTTCACCATTGCCAAAAGTCCAGATCCGGTAATAGAAATTGAAGATATAGATGCCTTCAACAAGAAAGAAGGCCTGGCACTTAGTGGAGAAGAAGTTGAATACCTGAATGGTGTTAGCGAAAAACTAGGCAGAAAATTGTCTGACAGTGAAGTTTTCGGATTTTCACAAGTAAACTCAGAGCACTGCCGTCACAAAATATTCAACGGTACGTTTATCATTAGCGGGAAAGAAATGGACAAGTCTCTTTTCCAAATGATCAAAGAAACTTCCGTCAAAAATCCTAACTACATTGTATCTGCTTACAAAGACAACGTAGCTTTTATACAAGGACCTAAGGCTGAGCAGTTTGCACCGGCCACACAAGACAAACCTGATTATTTCCAAACTAAAGATATAGAAACTGTTATCAGCTTAAAGGCTGAAACACACAACTTCCCTACTACTGTAGAACCATTTAATGGTGCTGCTACAGGCTCTGGAGGAGAAATAAGAGATAGACTGGCAGGAGGTAAAGGTAGTTTACCGCTAGCTGGTACCGCTGTGTATATGACCTCTTATTCTCGATTAGAAGAAGGCAAAAAATGGGAAGAGAATATTGAGCCAAGAAAATGGTTGTATCAAACGCCTATGGACATTTTGATCAAGGCATCTGATGGAGCCAGTGACTTTGGAAACAAATTTGGCCAGCCACTTATCTGCGGTAGTTTACTCACCTTTGAGCACGAAGAAAACGATAAGAAGTATGGCTTCGATAAGGTGATCATGCTTGCTGGAGGTATCGGTTTTGGTAAAAAAGCTGATAGCCTGAAAGCATCGCCAGAAGTGGGTGATGAGATCGTTATTTTAGGTGGCGATAATTACCGAATTGGTATGGGCGGAGGAGCAGTATCTTCTGTAGCCACTGGTGAATTTGGCAACTCTATAGAGCTAAACGCCATTCAAAGATCTAACCCTGAGATGCAAAAGAGGGTAATGAACGCCATCAGAGCCATGGTAGAAAGTGATGAAAACCCAATAATTTCAATCCATGATCATGGTGCAGGTGGTCACTTAAACTGTCTTTCTGAGTTAGTTGAAGAAACCGGGGGAACAATAGATGTAAATAAACTACCTGTAGGAGACCCTACCCTTTCTGATAAAGAAATAGTGGGTAATGAATCTCAAGAAAGAATGGGCTTGGTTATGAAAACCAAAGACCTTGATCTTCTTAAAAATGTTGCCGATAGAGAGCGCTCTCCAATGTACGCTGTAGGAAACGCTACTGGTGACAATCATTTCAAATTTGAGAATAAGAAAACAGGTAAAAACCCTATTGATTGGGATCTTTCGCATATGTTTGGCTCGTCACCAAAGACAATTTTGGAAGATGATGATACTTCAAGCTCATTCTCAGACATTACCTACAGTGCTGACCATATCAAAGAATATCTAGAAGCTGTACTTCAACTTGAAGGCGTAGCTTGTAAAGATTGGTTAACTAACAAAGTAGACCGCTCTGTATCTGGGAAAGTGGCCAAGCAACAGACATGTGGAGCTATTCAGCTTCCTTTAAATGATGTAGCTGTAATGGCCCTTGATTATAAAGGAAAGAAAGGTGTAGCTACCTCTATAGGTCACGCACCAGTGTCAGCGCTGGCTGATCCGGATGCAGGATCTAAGCTTTCCATCGCTGAAGCTTTGACCAATTTAGTATGGGCTCCGCTAAGCCATGGCATAAAAGGTGTTTCGCTTAGTGCCAACTGGATGTGGCCAGCAAAAATAGAAGGAGAAAACAATCGCCTTTATAAAGCGGTAGAAGCTGTGAGCCAATTTGCTCAGGATTTGGGAATTAATATCCCTACCGGAAAGGATTCCCTTTCTATGACGCAGAAATACCCGAATGGAGATGTGGTATACTCTCCAGGAACTGTAATTATAAGTTCTGTAGGTGAGGTAAGCGACATCACTAATGTTATTAGCCCTGACCTAAAGGCCAACACGGATTCTTCCATCATATATGTAGATTTCTCTGGTGATGACTACAAGCTGGGAGGAAGTAGCTTTGCGCAAGCTCTCAATAAAATTGGAAACTCTGCACCAACAGTAAAAGATGCTGAATACTTCAAAAAGGCCTTTACTAAAACTCAAGAGTTAATAGTAGACAATAAGATACTTGCCGGTCATGACATTTCTGCTGGTGGTATGATCACTGCTTTATTAGAAATGTGCTTCCCTACCCTAAAAGGAGGTTTGGATATAGACCTTACTGCAATAGAGGAAAAAGACATCTGTAAACTACTTTTCAGTGAGCAGCCTGGAGTCATCATTCAAACCACTGATGAAAGCATATTAAATGACTTTAAAACAGCTGGTATAAATGCTTATAAAATAGGTAAATCTACTGACACAGGATCAGTGAATGTTACCCATGCCAGTGGCTCCTTAACTTTCGATGTAGCAGAGCTAAGAGACCTTTGGTTTAAAACCTCTTATTTACTCGACAGAAAACAGTCAGGATCAGAGCTAGCTAAGGCACGTTTTGACAACTATAAGAAACAAGCTCTTTCTTATGAATTCCCAGAGAACTTTGAAGGTAAATTAAGCCAATTTGGCCTTGATCTTAACCGCAAAGACAAGAGCGGCATTAAGGCGGCCATCATCAGAGAGAAAGGAGTTAATGGAGACCGTGAAATGGCCTGGACCATGCACCTTGCTGGCTTTGACGTGAAGGACGTTCACATGACTGACCTCATCAGCGGCAGAGAGGACCTTACAGACGTAAATCTGATCGTATTTGTAGGAGGATTTTCTAACTCAGATGTACTAGGATCAGCTAAAGGATGGGCTGGTGCTTTCTTATATAACGAAAAGGCAAAACAGGCATTGGATAACTTCTACGCAAGGGAAAATACACTAAGCCTTGGTGTTTGTAATGGATGCCAGCTCATGATGGAGCTAGGGCTTTTATACCCTAATATGAGCGATCATCCTACCATGAAGCATAACATCTCTCATAAGTTCGAATCATCGTTCTTAAACGTAGAGATCCCACAAAATGACACCGTTATGTTTAGCTCTTTAAGTGGATCTAAGCTGGGTGTATGGATAGCTCATGGAGAAGGTAAATTTGATCTACCTGGAGCTGCAGCAGAATATAACATTGTGGCCAATTATGCTAGTGATGCATATCCTGCTAACCCTAATGGTTCAGATCACAATGCAGCCGCTGTATGCTCTTCAAATGGCCGCCATTTAGCTATTATGCCTCACCTGGAAAGATCACTTTATCCGCATAACTGGGCTAACTATCCTGAGGGCAGAAATGCCGATGAGATTACACCTTGGATAGAGGCATTTGTAAACGCAAAAGAGTGGATAAAAACACATAAGTAGTTTCCCGCATTTAGCGTGGCTTCACCAACATTTTGGGGTAAACACTATTAAAACAGAGCCTATTATACTATATTTATATAGGCTCTGTTTAAATCCCTTTTATATGAAATCACGCTCTCATTTAATTATGATAGGTGCGTTATCTGTGGTGATAGCGTCCTGTTTTTCCTACCGTGAACTTCCCGTAGAATATGACTACAGCTACAAGGGAAGATTTGATAAGTACAGTAACTATGACTTCCTAATACAATCAGAGAATGAAGAATTGGAAGGTGGTGGCAAGATCATTCAGACTGCCATAGAATCGCACATGAAATTTCTGGGATATAAGCGTAAGGACAGTAAGCCCGATTTACTTCTATCTTTCAGAGTTTTTGTAGACAGTCTTAACTTCAGAGGCTATAATCAGCCCCGCATAGAAGACTGGATGGCCAAGCAAGATCGAGACCTTGAGTATGACAGACTTAAGATAGGTATGAAGGAAGGCACCCTTCTTATTCAGATTTTTGATAGAAAACAAAAAACTTCCATCTGGCAAGGATATGCTACTGACTACTATGGCAGAGTTAATTTCTCTGACTATAGAGATGTAAATAATGCCGTAAAATCCATCCTAAACAAGTATCAATTCTTTGCGGATGGGTTCCTTGATGAACAAAAAAAGATACTATCTCAGACACCTTGAAAAAAAAGTTAAATTATTTCGGGCTCAGTGTTTTCATTTTTCAAAATTAATTTTACTTTTGCCATCCCAAAAATGAGGGAAACAAAAGATTGCCCGATGGTGTAACTGGCAACACGTCTGATTTTGGTTCAGAAGAGTCTAGGTTCGAGCCCTAGTCGGGCAACTCAGGCGGACATAAAAAGTCCGCCTTTTTTGTTTAAAAACGGCAAATAAATACAAGATGTCTTCAGTTAAAATCTTCTCCGGAAAAGAAACTAAATATTTAGCCGATAAAATTGCTTTGGCATACGGCAAACCCTTAGGAGAAGTAATCCTCCAACAATTTAGCGACGGAGAAATGTCTCCATTTTTCACTGAATCTGTAAGAGGAAGCGACGTCTTTCTTATCCAATCTACTTTTCCTCCTTCTGACAACTTTATGGAGCTGCTATTAATGATTGATGCAGCTAAAAGAGCAAGTGCTAAGTATGTTACTGTAGTGGTTCCTTACTTTGGATATGCACGTCAGGATAGAAAAGACAAGCCTAGAGTTGCTATAGCAGCAAAACTTATGGCCAACCTGCTTTCAGCAGCCGGAGCGGATAGAATTATGACTTGCGATTTACATGCCGATCAGATTCAAGGTTTCTTTGACATTCCGGTAGATCACTTGGATGGTACTTCAATCTTTATTCCTTATATCAGATCTCTGAACTTAGAAAACATTATTTTTGCATCTCCTGACGTGGGTGGTGTGAAGAGAACCAGAAGTTTCGCTAAATTCTTTAGAGCTGAAATGGTAGTTTGTGATAAGTACAGAGAGAAAGCCAATGAAGTAGCTTCTATGAGGCTAATTGGTGATGTAGAAGGCAAAGATGTGGTGATGGTAGATGACCTTATCGATACAGGAGGCACTATTTGCAAAGCAGCTCAGCTTCTAAAAGATAAAGGAGCGACTTCAGTAAGAGCTGTAGCTACTCACCCTATTCTTTCAGGAAATGCGTATGAAAACATTCAGAACTCTGCCTTGGAAGAACTAGTTATCACTGATACTTTACCGCTTAAAGAAGAGCGTAGCAAAATCAAAGTATTGTCAGTGTCTGATCTTTTTGCAAAAGCAATCAGAAAAATTCATGATCATGAGTCTATAAGCTCATTGTTCATCCATTCTTAAGAACTTATTTTTAAAACTATAAATTATATTCATTATGAAAACAGTTGAGATTATAGGGTATAAAAGAGCAAATCTCGGCAAAGCTGAATCTAAAAAGCTTCGTGCTGAGGGTAACGTTCCTTGCGTACTTTATGGTGGTGACAAACAAGTTCACTTTTCCGCACCAATGATTCTTTTTAGAGAGCTTGTTTATACTGATGAGGCTCACTTTGTTCACTTGAACATTGAAGGTGAAGAATATGAAGCAATCATGCAAGATCTTCAATTCCACCCTGTAAGTGAAGTTCTTTTACACGTTGATTTCTTACAGTTATTTGAAGGAAAGAAAATCAAAATGAACGTACCTGTTCACTTCGAAGGAGAAGCTCCTGGAGTAGCGAAAGGTGGTACTTTAATTAAGAAAAGAAGATATCTTCAAGTTTCTGCTTTACCAAAAGATATGCCTGAGCATATTTCGGTAAGCCTTAAAACTTTGGACTTTGGTAAAGCTATCAAAGTACAAGAGATCGAAGAAAACAACTTTGAAATCCTTGATACTAAAATTGCTTCTGTGGCTGTGGTTGAGATACCTAGAGCTCTTAGAGGTAAGAAAATGGAGGAAGATGAGGAAGAAGGAGCAGCTGAAGAAGGAGCAGAAGAAGCTACTGAATAAGCCTAACCTGAATAATATTAAAAATCCTGCTCTATTTATTAGTGCAGGATTTTTTTGTTTTACACAAGACTTACACAAACATGAAATATCTAATAGCCGGACTGGGAAATATTGGCGCTGAATATGAGCTTACAAGACATAACATTGGCTTTCTTACCTTAGATAGGCTTGCTGATAAGGAGGGGTTTACCTTTGAAAATACTCGATTAGCAGAAAAAGCAGAGTTTAAACATAAGTCGAGGCACATTCACCTCATCAAACCTACCACGTATATGAATTTAAGTGGCAAGGCGATCAATTTCTGGCTGCAAGAGCTAAAAATACCTAAAGAAAATCTCCTGGTATTGGTAGATGATATTGCTATTCCTTTCGGCAATCTAAGGTTAAGAACCAAAGGATCTGCAGCCGGCCATAATGGATTAAAGAACATAGAGCAAGTAACAGGCGGAAGCAATTACTCAAGACTTAAAATGGGTATTGGTGATGATTATTCTAAAGGAAAGCAGGTTGACTTCGTTTTAAGTCCTTTCACAAAAAAAGAATTTGAAGAGCTGCCTTTCATGATGGACAAAGCCATTGATATGTGCTTATCATTCTGTACAGTAGGAGCTGTTCATACCATGAACAACTTTAACGATTAACTGCAACTACCTCCGAAGGTAAGTGACCAAACTTACCCTTAAAGATTTTACTAAAATAAGAAAGGCTGTTAAATCCAACAGCATAGGCCACCTGAGACACTGGCTCACCTGAGGAGAGCAATTCCATAGCTCGATGCAAACGCACTTCTCTGATAAAAGAAGTCGCAGAAAAGTCAGTAAGTGCTACCAGCTTTCTATGCATCTGCATTCTACTTAGCCCCACCTCTTCACATAGCTGAGATACACTGTAGTCGTTGTTTTCAATATTATTATCAATTGCCTTTAAAACCTTTTTCATAAAAAGCTCATCCGAGCTCTGTATTACAATATCATGAGAAGGCATCTTTAATACATTTTGATACTTCTCTTTCAACTTATCCCGAGATCTTAATAAGTTATTTACCCTAACTCTAAGCTCATGACTATCAAATGGTTTAGTAAGATAATCATCTGCACCCTGTTCATAGCCTTCAAGCCTTTTTTTCTGATCAGCAACTGCCGTAAGCAGCATTATCGGAATATGGCTGGTAAGCTCATTATTTTTCAACCATTTACAGAACTCTATCCCATCTGTATTAGGCATCATAATATCACTGATGATAACATCAGGCAACTGATCCTGGGCTTTCTTTTTAGCCAATTCACCATCAGCAGCTGTTATCACCTTAAAGCTTTCTTTTAGCTCATTCCGGATGTAGGCAAGCAGCTCCACATTATCCTCTACCAATAAGACCAAACGCTTACTATCTACCTCTGAAAGTGAATCTTCCACTTCCATTTGCACCTCATTCTCAGATGCTCCTGAGATAGGAACAGGTAACTTCACTGTAAATACAGCTCCACCATCAGAGGCGTTAGATACAGAAATATCTCCATTAAACAATTCCACCAGTTCTTTGGTCAGAGCCAAGCCTATTCCTGTTCCTCCACTAGTTACTGATGGCACCTGATAGTACCTCTCAAAAATCTTATTTTGAAGTAAATCAGGTATACCAGGTCCCCTATCTATCACCTGAATAACGAGAACATCATCATAAGTGACCTTTAACTCTATGGAGGAATGGTGAGGCGAAAACTTAATGGCATTAGAGAAAAGGTTGAACATTATCTTCTCCAAAGCATCCTGATCATAAGAAAGGTAAAACGGATCATCTCCTATATTGTCAATAATCTCCACTTGTTTATGACTAGCCAATGAGCTAAAAGTAGAAACTAATATTTTAAAGAATGCTGTTATGTCATTCGGCTGATGATGTAATTCAAAATGCCCCGACTCTATTTTGGTAAGGTCCAGTATTTGATTGATCAGTCTCAATAGATGATCAGTATGCCTATGCATAAGTATCCAATCTTCTGATTCTTCCCGGTGTTTTGAAACTGTGCCTTTTATTAATGTAAGTGGCGTTCTTAATTCATGAGAAACATTAGCAAATAGTTTGGTTTTAAATTCATCAAAGGCCTTTATCTTTTCAGCTTCCATTTTAATCTTCAAGGCCTTAGCTCGCTCTTCATCAGCCATGGCTCTCACTACTTTATTAGCACATAATGAAGCTACAATATTTAATAAATCTACATGGCGCTGCTTATAAAAATTCTTTTCTGGATGCTCAGAATCAATAACCCCAATAGTCTTATTGTTGTAAATTAATGGCACAGCCACTTCCGACAGCCTCACTCGGTCATCAGCGATATACATGGGTTCTTTGGAGGTATCCTGCACAATAAATGGCTTCATCGTTTTCGCCACATGGCCTACTATGCCCTTACCTGCCGGTATCACTATGGGATTAAAAATCTCAAAGTCATGAGGATTTTTATCTCCAAAGGCTGCTTTCTGAACCAGAACCTGCCTGTCTTCATCCATCATGTATATTACACAATCCACCAAGCCCAATCTACCAATACAATTCTTAGCTACATCCCACAATATCTCGTCCACGGTATTCTTACCATACAATGAATTAGAAAAATAGCTGATCATCTCCTCTATCTCCTTACTAGTATTCATAGCCCGCTGATTTTCATCCAGTTGCTGTCCGTAGAGGTAGAAATAGAAAATTGCAATGGTTACGCAACAAGCAACTGTAATGACCAGATTACCCTGATAATATTCCAATTGCTCAGCAGGGGAAATGTCAAGATTCAACAGTGAATAGTTAGTATACTCCAAAAATAGGAAGCAAGCGACTGTGAGACCTATGGAAAAGTATAAGCTCAGCTTTTCTTTGAACTCAAAAACCAGTACCGCACCAAAAAGCACTGGAATGAGAATGAGTTGCTCACCGGCATATCTACCAAATGATGAAGCCGTGAGCAATATATAGGCATGACTATTAACCAGTATCCAAAATTTAGCTACCTGGTACTTACCAGCACAATTCCATAACAATGTACCTATAAACGCGAGAAAGAAAGTCAATGAGGCAATTCCCAGATAGGTGATCTGGCCAATAAATAGAAAGATGTAGGGGAAGGTAGAAAGAGCCGCCAGAAATGAACAAACGTTCACCAGCTTCACCCGCTTGGCCTGTGTGAATGGCATATCTTCAACTATGCCGAACCCTACTATTGTGGATATAATCTTTTTAAACATATAAGGGCGCTTAAGATCATATTAAATATAAGCGATCTTAAACGCCCTTAAAAAAATATTGATTAATTAATAATTAACTTATTCCTGACCCTGGGGCCACCGCCTCAGATGGTTGGATAAATTTTAGTTTGCCATCAGTATCTTCAGCCATAAGAATCATACCTTGGGACTCTATTCCCATCATTTTTCTTGGGGCTAGATTCACCAGTACTGAAACCTGCTTACCCACAACTTCTTCCGGACTAAAATGCTCGGCAATTCCACTAAGAATAGTTCTCTTGTCAATACCTGTATCCACTAGCATCTTCAAAAGCTTTTTAGACTTAGGCATTTTCTCGGCTTCCAAAATAGTTCCTACTCTCATATCCAGCTTCACAAAGTCATCATAAGTGATCTGGCTTTTACTTTCCTCTACAGCCTCTGGCTCCTGAGTTTGCGCAGCAGCCGCAGCTACCGCTGTTTCTTCTTGATTTGATTTCTTTGTTGCTTCTAATTTAGCCATCTGTTTTTCTACTACTTCGTCCTCAATCTTTTCAAATAAAAGCTCTGCCTCATTAATTTTATGACCTGCCGCCAATAAGTCAATGGACCCAGCTTCTTCCCAGAACTTATTTTCTATATTTAAAATACCACAAAGCTTGTCAATAGTCTTTGGAAGTAACGGCTTACCCACTACAGCAAGATTAGCTGCTATTTGCAGACCAATATTCATAATAGTTTTTACTCTATTAGGGTTTTCTTTGATCAGCTTCCAAGGCTCCGTATCAGCCAGGTATTTATTACCTGTTCTGGCCAGGTCTATAAATTCAGACATTGCTTCTCTAAACCTGAATGAATCCAAGGCATTAGCAATCTTCACTGGAGCGGCCTTCAATTTCTCAATGGTATCCTTATCAATATCAAAAAGCTCTCCTCTTTCAGGAATTTCACCATCATAGTACTTATTGGTAAGAACTACCGCTCTATTGATGAAGTTTCCAAAAATGGCTACCAACTCGCTATTGTTTCTGGTCTGAAAATCCTTCCAGGTGAAGTCGTTATCCTTTGTTTCTGGTGCATTGGCACATAAAACATATCTAAGAACATCTTCCTTACCAGGTAAATCTTCCAAGAACTCATGCAGCCAAACCGCCCAGTTCTTAGATGTACTGATCTTATTACCTTCCAGGTTTAAAAACTCATTAGCAGGAACATTATCAGGCAGAATATAATCACCATCAGCATGCAATATGCTTGGGAATATAATACAATGGAAAACGATATTGTCTTTACCTATAAAATGTAGTAAACGAGTATCATCACTTTTCCAATAATCCTCCCAGTTTTTACCTTCTCTTTCAGCCCATTCTTTGGTAGCAGAGATATAACCGATTGGCGCGTCGAACCATACATAAAGCACTTTTCCTTCAGCCCCCTCTATCGGCACTGGCACGCCCCAATCTAAATCACGAGTCATAGCTCTTGGAGCCAAGCCACCATCTAACCATGATTTACATTGGCCATAAACGTTAGCCTTCCATTCTGTATGTCCTTCCAGTATCCATTCCTTTAACCAGCCTTCATACTTATCCATAGGAAAGAACCAATGGGTAGTTTCTTTCAACACTGGCTTATCTCCACTAAGCGCAGAACGTGGATCAATAAGCTCGGACGGACTCAGAGATGAGCCACACTTCTCGCACTGATCTCCATAAGCTTGATCATAACCACACTTAGGACATGTACCTACGATGTATCTATCTGCTAAGAAAAGGTTACTCTTTTCATCAAAGCATTGCTGTGACGTTTTCTCTTCAAAGCCGCCCTTGTCATAGAGCTTTTTGAACATATCCATTGAAGTTTTTTTATGCACTTCAGAAGATGTTCTTGAATATATATCGAACTCTATTCCGAATTTCTCGAAAGAGTCTTTGATTAATGTATGGTATTTGTCTACGATTTCCTGAGGTGTAACTCCCTCTTTTTTAGCCCTTAAGGTAATGGCTACGCCGTGCTCATCAGAACCGCATACGAAAGCAACATCCTCCTTTTTACTTCTCAAATATCTGGCATAGATATCTGCCGGCACATAAACACCAGCCAGGTGACCTATATGAACAGGGCCGTTTGCATAAGGCAAAGCGGCAGTAATAGTATGTCTTTTAAAGTTGGTTTCGGTCTCTTGTGTCATATCTTTGAATTATAACTGCAAAGATAAAATTTATTGGTAGTTTATACCTACCATAACCTATAGACCTTATCGGAAAAGAGTTGGCTTTAATTGCAAAAGGAAAGAACCACAACCCTGTTTAAACTCATCTAGTGAAAACTCATGTATCTTACCATCTTTTGGATCCATTAAGGCCACTCTGGTATCTGAAACATCATACACTACTACAAAGTGTGGATTATCATCAGTGCCAAATGAAGTAATCAATGGCTTTCTCATGTTTCGCAGATAAAACTCATCATTTACCAGCTCAATCACCTCGAAACCAACAGACTGCGCTGCCATAACAAGCTTTTCGTAAGTAGCCTTCTCATTTTCTAATGGAGCAAACCTTCTTATGATCTGGAGAGGAATATTAAGACCATAATAAACAGAAACCGAGGCGATGCAAGCCGTGCTACTTTCTGCAGCACTAGGCTGTTTTAAACATATTTTACCTAGCATAAATGAATTAATGCGGTTGATAATAAACTATTAGCTTAAGATTACCCCTGAGGAATAGTTACATGAAAACATGTGTGCCCCTCTTCTGTTTTCACCAACGCTATTTCGCCTTCCAGCTTTTCCACTGCCAGTTTCACCAAGTACAGACCAAGACCTGCCGAATCAGCCATTTCAGATGCCTTTGAAAAGATCTCAAAGATCTTGTCAGACGCCTTATCTTCAATGCCAATTCCATTATCAATCACCTGCATAACCAGATCCTTCTCCTTAAATATCCTTATAGTAACAAATGAATCAAGCCTGTTAGAGGTATTATAAAACTTGAACGAATTACCGATCAAATTATTTAATATAATCTTTAACAGATCTACGTCACTTTTAAAATATAGGTTATCATCAATCTCTTTATTGACAGAAATATTCTTCGCTCGCTTCAGAGTTTTCTGTTCTTTGACGATGCTATCTATCAATGAATCGAAATCAATTTTATCGTCGGAAATTAAGGAGTTGTTTATCTGATTGATAATCAAAAGCTTAGAAAGGATTTCGTTCAAATTTCGTGCCGTATTGCCTAATTTTTGGAAATAATCAATAGCTCTTTCATCCTTAATATCAATCAGTGCCACATTACAGACTCCTTGCAACGTAGCTAGTGGACCTCTAATATCATGAGAGGTTTTATAAATGAAATTGTCAAGCTCATTATTTGACTTTAAAAGTGCAGCGTTAGTAGCTTTAAGCTCCTTAGTTCTATCTTTTACAATTTCCTCTAGCTTAAAATTAACATCTGTCAATTCCTGGTTCTGCCGCTCGATGGTATCGTTGGCTTCAGAAAGCTTTTCATTAGCCACGGAGAGTTCTTTATTTACTTTTCTCCTGTGGTGATTACTCTTATATAAGATTACTAAAATTACTATAGCTAGAAGGATGATAATCGCGGATAAAACAAGTAAAGTAGTGCGTTTAGATAATTCTGATTTTTGATTACTTATGGTTTCAATATTCTCCCGCTCTCGATATTCAACCTGAATCTGCGTTAAGTTTTGGATTACCTCTTCATTTAGTATTAAACTACTTAAGGAGTCGTATATAATCTGATATTTATAGGCTTCCTTAAATTCTCCTTCATCGAATTTAATTTTGCCCAGTAATTGATAATTATCTCTAATCCAAGTTCTATAGCCTAAATGCTCTGCCAAAGCTAAACTTCTATTTATATAACTTTTAGCCTCCTCCAGCTCATCTCTATCTAATTTAACCTTTGCCAAATAATGATCATTGATAACCCGGTATACCTGATAGTCCTCTCCTACAGCTAACTCATTTGAGCTATTAAAATATCTGTCAGCCTCAACTATTTCCCCCAAATTATAGTTTGCTATACCTGCACCATTAAGAGCCTCAATCTTCATCCTATCAGAACATCCCTCCTGGCAAATATTTAAAACTTGGTCAAAATACTCAATAGCCTTTTTATATTGTTCTAATTCCGAATAACACAACCCGAGATTAACCAGAACACTTTCAATATCCTGCTCGTTTTGAATCTCCTTTTTTATCTTAACCGACTGATTGAAAAAGCTAATGGCATTTTTAAAATCCCTTATTTTATAATAAACCAGCCCTATATTATTCAGGGAAATAGCCACTTCCAGCATATTACCCTCTTGCTCTCTAATTCTGAGGGATTCAAAATGATATTTGAGTGCATCATCATAATTACCAACCAGATAATTGGCATTAGCCAAATTATTTAAAATATACTTCTTCCGGCTATCATAATTATTATTATTAGCTATGCTTAAAGATTTGGCATAGTGATCAATGGCATCTTGATAAAAACCTTTATTATCTAATGCCCAGCCTATACAAAACTCAGCTCTTGACAGCAATAAACTATCACCTGCATATGTAGCATATTCACTAGACACTTTAGCAAAATATAGAGCCGAGTCTAAATTACTATTACTATAAGCCACAAAAAGCTGCCTTGCCACTTCAGCCTTTTCAGCAAAATCCTGAGTGGAAAGAATCGCCTTTAATGAATCAATATCATCAGCATAAAGATGTGACATTGACATCAAAATTGACATCAAAAGTGTTGCTACTATTTTCTTCAATAATTTATACAAGAAACACACAAGTAAGTTTACATTAATTTTTGATTAGTTTTTACAAACCCAACCATCCATTTTTGTGTCATACAAACTCAAACACAACAATTACAAAAAACCCCGACACTATAACACATGTAATATTTATGTATGATTTGTTAAAAATTAACAAGTCCAGCAATAAGTTAAAACAAAAAAATAAAAGAAGACTAAAACTAAAACTAATTATACAATGAAATCAAGGTTTAGAGGAATAATAGTGCTGAATTTTCGAACCTAATTAAGCACCTACCTCATGGTTAACTAGAAATAAATCAACCCTAAATATATCAATTTCTTTTAATCAAATCTTGCTTTACAATTCTAAAACCCCAAAACTAAACTTGAACATGAAAAGATTATTTACAGCCTTATTATTAGTATTATTCACTATCACATTCTTTGCCTCTTGTGCGGAAGAAGAAATTGCACCTAAAAACACCACCGGACATACTAGCGGAGACGGTTCTGTGATTCGCGAAACTGGTGGATTTTAATTCAACCTACCTTAACATTTCTTCTACTTTACAAAACTAAACTTGAACATGAAAAGATTATTTACAGCCCTATTATTAGTATTATTTACTATCACATTCTTTGCCTCTTGTGCGGAAGAAGAAATTGCACCTAAAAACACCACTGGACATACCAGCGGGGACGGTTCTGTGATTCGTGAAACTGGAGGATTCTAATTCAATCTACCATAACATTTCTTCTACTATATAAAACCAAACTTGAACATGAAAAGATTATTTACAGCCTTATTGTTAGCATTATTTACTATCACATTCTTTGCCTCATGCACTGAAGAGGAGATCACTCCCAATAATAATGTGGACCACACCAGCGGAGATGGTTCAGTAATTCGCGAAACTGGTGGATTCTAAAACATATCAACAGAACTAAAAGAATATCGAACATGAAAAAGAAAATATTAATACTCACATCTATATTAGCTATTGCAGCTTCATTTGCTTTCATCCCTGTAAACAAAATAAATAACAGAAAAAAATTAGAAGAAAAATCAACCCCAACTAAGACTCAAGAACCTGTAGGAGGATTCACAATGAGCGACACGACTCAATTCTAATTCCAGATCTAGTTCGATATTCATTAGGATCCCGTTGTTCATAAAAACATTTTGCAATAAAAATTTGTTATACAATGGGTTACCTAATAATATTTAAAGCAATACATAGGAGAATCATTTAACAGACGTACTCTTATCAAATAAGGTTACCTTTGTTTCTCTACGAGTATATACCTAATTATATATACTTATAAACAGACCTTACATATCCACTATTGAAGTTTCTTAATTATTAATATAACTAAGAAAACAATTCACCATTTTATACGTTTAAGGTACTTACCCGCATTTCAACTGTTCATTTTGGCATTTCATCGACCAAACAACACTTCTGAGAGCACCTCATTAATCATTTAATTTTAACATAGCTATCACTATATTCTGCTATTAAATGATTAGCTTTGCAGCTCAATTTCAGTCTATGCAAAATATTAGAAACGTAGCTATTATAGCTCACGTTGACCACGGTAAAACTACTTTGGTTGACAAAATCATTCATGCTTCTAAAATCTTAAGAGATAACGAGGAAACAGATGACTTAATCCTTGATAACGAAGATCTTGAGAAAGAAAGAGGTATCACCATTGTATCTAAGAACGTTTCAGTAAGATATAATGATGTAAAGATTAACATTATTGACACTCCTGGTCACGCCGACTTTGGTGGTGAGGTAGAAAGGGTTTTGAAAATGGCCGATGGGGTAATTCTTCTTGTAGATGCCTTTGAAGGACCAATGCCTCAGACCCGATTCGTACTTGGTAAAGCACTTTCATTAGGCCTTAAGCCTATAGTAATTGTGAACAAGGTGGATAAAGAAAACTGTCGCCCAGACGAAGTTCACGAACAGGTATTCGATTTAATGTTCAACCTTGATGCTACTGAGGAGCAATTAGATTTCCCTACGCTATATGGTTCTTCTAAGCAAGGCTGGATGAATACAGACTGGAAAACTCCTACTGATAATATAATACCACTTTTAGATGCGATAGTGGAATTCATACCACCAGCTCCTCAAAATGAAGGTATTTTACAAATGCAGGTTACATCCCTTGACTTCTCTTCTTATGTAGGAAGAATTGCCATAGGAAGAATTAACCAGGGTACTGTAAAAGAAGGAGATACTGTAGGACTTACGAAAGCTGACGGATCTGTAAAAAGAGCCAAGGTAAAAGAAGTACATATATTTGAAGGCTTAGGTAAAAAACGTGTTACTGATGCCTCTTCCGGAGAAATTTGTGCGTTAGTAGGTATTGAAGATTTCGAACTGGGAGATACTGTTACCAGTCTGGAAAATCCACAACCACTGCCTCGTATAGCTATTGATGAGCCTACTATGAGTATGCTTTTCACTATAAACAACTCTCCTTTCTTCGGTAAAGAAGGTAAATTCGTTACTTCAAGACATTTGAGAGATCGTTTATATAAAGAAACTGAAAAGAACCTTGCTTTAAGAATAGAAGATACAACTTCTGAGGATCGTTTCAACGTATTTGGTCGTGGTATCCTTCACTTGTCTGTACTTATAGAAACTATGAGAAGAGAGGGTTATGAGCTACAAGTAGGTCAGCCGCAAGTGCTTTTCAAAGAAATAGATGGTGTAAAACACGAGCCAATTGAACACTTGGTAGTAGATGTACCTCAAGAAAGCTCTGGAAAAGTGATAGAGCTTGTAAGTGCCAAGAAAGGTGAAATGAAAATCATGGAGCCAAAAGGAGATTTACAGCACCTTGAGTTTGACATCCCTGCAAGAGGAATCATCGGTTTAAGAAATAACGTGCTTACAGCCACTGCTGGTGAAGCAATTATGACTCACCGATTCAAAGAATATGCTCCATTCAAAGGTGATATACCTGGAAGAATCAACGGATCTTTAATCTCAATGGAGTCAGGTCCTTCTACTGCATATTCTATAGATAAACTTCAGGATAGAGGTGTATTCTTCGTAGATCCAGGAGATGATTTATATATGGGACAGGTTATCGGCGAGCACTCAAGAGATAATGACCTGGTAGTTAATGTTCAAAAAGGAAAGAAATTAACTAACATGAGAGCATCAGGTTCTGATAACAATGCCAAGATTGCTCCTGCTAGAAAATTCTCTTTAGAAGAAGCCTTGGAATACATCCAAAAAGATGAATACCTAGAGGTAACTCCTAAGTCTATGAGAATGAGAAAGATCTATCTTGATGAGAACGAGAGAAAAAGAATGAGTAACAAAGAAAGTTAATCATTCAACAGATTAATATAAGAAAGGCCAACATTTGATGTTGGCCTTTTCTATTTTATGATTTCATTCTATCCACTATAATTTTGGCAGCATTATCAGAAGCCCTGCCGATGTCCAGCTTCTTTTTAATTTTCTGGTAATCACTCAGCATATTCTGCCTGTAATCAGAATCGTTGAGCACCCTATTGAGCTCCTTTTGAATAGACTGTGGATTCATTTCCTTTTGAATTAACTCTCTCACCACTTCCTTATCTGCAATGAGATTTACCAATGAAATATATGGCACCTTGATCAAACT
This sequence comes from Fulvivirga ligni, assembly GCF_021389935.1. Classification (NCBI taxonomy): domain Bacteria; kingdom Pseudomonadati; phylum Bacteroidota; class Cytophagia; order Cytophagales; family Fulvivirgaceae; genus Fulvivirga; species Fulvivirga ligni. The sequence continues at coordinate 2,191,894 of NZ_CP089979.1, read as the reverse complement.
CTTGGCAATAGCATATGACACACCACTTGTTTTATAAACAACAATCTGCGGCACTTCCCACATGGCTGTTTCTAATGTAGCTGTTCCTGATGTTACAATAGCAGCCTTAGCACCTGCAAGCAAGTCATAAGTAGACCCTTCAAAAAGCTGAACGTTAGGCTTATCCGCTATAACCGAGTATGAGTCTTCGGGCAGATTATTTACTGCAGCCACGGCAAATTTCATCTCAGGAAATGCATCTACAACCTTACTTAAAGTAGGTAAGATGGATTCTAACTCCTGCTTTCTACTACCTGGAAGTATGGCCACGTAATCGGTAATTCCATTAAGCTTATCCGCGCTGACCTGATGGCTCTTTACCGCATCCAGAACAGGGTTTCCTACATAGTCAACTTCCCAATCAAACTTCTTATAGAATTCCTTTTCAAAAGGCATAATGGTCATCATATGATCCACTCTGTCCTTAATTTTCCAGGCTCTTTTCTGATTCCAGGCCCATACTTTTGGTGAAATATAATAGTAGACTGGAATATTATGTTTCTTAGCGAATCCGGCAATTTTGAGATTAAAGCCTGCGTAATCTACCAGTATAATCGCATTAGGCTTGTAATCTAAAATCTCTTGTTTGCAACGCTTGAGATAGCCCTTGATGGTTCGAAGATTTTTAACCACCTCCAGGAAGCCCATAAAGGCTAAGTCTTTATAATGTACAGAAATTTCTGCCCCAGCCTCCTGCATATAATCCCCACCATAGCCTTTAAATTCAGCCTGAGAATCAAGCTGTTTTATGCTTTTGATGAGATTGCTGGAGTGTAAATCGCCAGATCGCTCTCCGGCTATGATATAGTACTTCATTAACGGCTAACCGTAGTATTCAACAAAATTTCGAGGTGTTTCATAAAGCTTTAGACAATGTAAAACCGCATTATCAGTAATCTGAGGCAGTTTACTTTCCAGTATTCTCCAGAACTCTATTACCAGATTCTCTGTACTCGCCATTTTACCCTGCATGAAATCAACGTCCATATTGAGGTTTTTATGATCTACCTTCTCAATAATTTGTTCCTTAATAAGAACACTAAGCTTCTTCAGGTCTACCACAAATCCTGTATCAGGATCAGGATCACCTTTTACGGTAACAATTAAATCAAAATTATGCCCATGCCAATTAGAATTAGCGCAAGGACCAAATACTTCCACGTTCTTTTCCTCAGTCCACTTTGGATTGTATAATTTATGCGCAGCGTTAAAATGTTCTTTCCTACTTACAAAAACCATGACCTTTTTCCTTCAAAGTGCAAATATACGAAAGAGGGAGTAAGATTTAAGGAACAGCATTTTATTATAACGTTGGGTTTGGGTTACTTTGCCAAAAAAGAAGAAGAATATGATTATCGTAACGGGTGCTGCAGGATTCATAGGAAGCCAACTTATACACAAACTCAACCAAGAGAATTTCAACTATATAATAGCTGTAGATAAGTTTGATAATGAGAAGAAGAACAAGAACCTTGAGGGCCTGAAGATTCAGCAAAAAGTAGATAGAGACGACTTCATGAGCTGGCTTGATGTAAATCACGAAGAGGTTGAATTCTTCTTTCACATTGGAGCAAAAACAGACACCACATTATTCGATGTAGAGTTATTGGAGAGATTAAATACCAATTACACCAAAGAGGTGTGGAAAAGATGTGTAAAATATCAGATTCCTTTAGTTTACGCTTCTTCTGCAGCCACCTATGGTCTCGGCGAATATGGCTACGATGACGATGAATCTAACATTGATAAATTAAAACCTTTAAACCCTTACGGTCAATCTAAGCAAGATTTTGATGTATGGGCGCTGGATCAGGACGAAAAACCATTCTTTTGGGCTGGCTTAAAATTCTTCAATGTTTATGGGCCCAATGAGAACCATAAAGGACGTATGGCTTCCGTAATCTGGCATGCTTTCAATCAAATAAGTGACACCGGAGGTATGAGATTATTTAGGTCTCACAATCCTGAATATAAAGATGGCGAACAGCAAAGAGACTTTGTATATGTGAAAGATGTGTTAGATGTATGCATTTGGCTCATGCACCACAGAAAAGACTCGGGCATTTACAATCTCGGAAGTGGTAAGGCCAGAACTTTCCTGGATTTAACCAAAGCCGTATTCAAAGCCATGGATAAGGAAGAAAATATCAGTTTCATAGATACCCCAGAGGATATTAGAGATAAATATCAATATTTCACCGAAGCCAACATGGATAAACTTAAATCTATTGGCTATGGCAAAAAGTTTTATGAGCTAGAAGATGGGGTTGAGGATTATGTGAAGGGGTATTTGTTACTTAAATAAATTAAAATATTGAATTCTTTAAATAAAGAAAGCCCAAGCTTGAAACTTGGGCTTTCTTTATAACAATTAATAATAAAATATTATCTCCAACCTCCGTTCGAAGTGTTCACTCCATCTGCTTTAGCCTCAGTACCAAAGGTATAGTAAGGCTCAGCCACTTCTAAAGTTTGTAGTGTTTGTGCAGGTAATGGTAAATGTAAAGGCGTTCCTTTCTGCAACAAATCAAGCTTTCTCATTTCAAAGAACTGCAGCCCCATACCGGTAGTGTACATCTCCACATGTCTCTCATGGTGAATAGCCTGGATAAGGTCATCTTGAACAGGTTCTACATCCTCCATTTCACCTCTAGTTTTCCGGGTTCCTGAGTTAATTATATCCGCTGCAGCACTCAAGCTACCACCAGAATATACTAAAGCCTCAGCTCTCAACATATCATTTTCTGACAGCATAATTTCAGGTTTTAACCCTGTAGCATTCACATAAAAAGCATCATACCTCTTATGTCTGTAATTTGAATAATGATAATATCCTCTTGCGGCCTGAAACCAATTGGATGCAACATAAGCGAAATCGGTGTCCAATCTTTTATCGTCAGGATCAGTCGATTTAGCCGGGTGAGGAAAATCAGGATCATCATCCCAATGCTGAGGCTGAGATGCATCCATTAAATGAACTACATACATGTCTGTAATACCCCATCCATTATATGTTAAATAATCACCCGCCTCGTCATACCAGTTAACATAATTATCATTTAAAATATTAAAGTCACTGGTAATCCCAGCATCAGCATATTCTTTTACTTTAGACCAATCAACAGCCATTTTCTGAGCAGAGTTACGTGGAGTATATGACATAAACCTAGCTGCATATGTATTAATAAGCTTAACAAATTCAGTGCTACTCATATCGCCACTTTGCCCCAACCAATCAGCACTAATCGTAAAATCATTGCTCGATGCAAAGTCGATAGCGTCGTCTAAATAGGTCATTGCTGCCTCATGTATAGTTTCAAAACCTACAGCTGCTTCAAGATTACTTTCTACAGAGGTCTTTTCATCAATTAGAAAAGCTCTATCAAATACAAGTGCTAAATTTCCATAGGCCACACCTTGAATAAATTTACACCAGGCTCTAATCTTCATTTCATTATCACCTAAATCTAATTCACCATCCATTACAAATAAAATATTGGAAGAGGTGTTAATCGCACTATACATTCTATCGAAAAGAAGCTTAGTTGTACCTTTGTAGGAGTAGGCTGGAGTATTCACCCATGCATTATTTCTTGGCTCCCAGGACATATCTCTCATAGCCTGATTTCCCCAAGAACAAGAAATATTATCAGCCGCAGTCGCCAACATCATTTGAACACCGTCATATTCATGCATACCTGAATAAACATTCACATACAAACCTCCGGCAAGTGCTTCCACATCACTAGCATCAGACAACACTCTATAGCGATCAGGATCATTAGGGTTTTCATAGTCTAATGAAGTATCACAAGAAATAGTTAAGAGTATCAATATTGCGAAAATTGATACCTTTCTGAAATTTATATTTATCATTTTCAATTCTTTAAAATTCTAAGGTTAGAGAAGCTGCATAATTTCTAAAATTCGGATAAGCATAAGTACCGTCATAAGGCTGACGAACTGTACCAATTTCAGGATCATATCCAGAATAGTCAGAGAAAGTTAGAAGATTTCTTCCCACCAACTTAAATCTAACTGCCTTAAACGTTCCGTTAAGAAATCCGCTCAGAGAGGTTGTAGGAACAGAGTATCCCAGTGACAATTCTCTTAATTTAACGAAGCTAGCATCCTCAACCCAATAAGAATTAGGAGTGTTAACATCGTAGAAATTCACATAATAATCGTAAGCTTTCTTTTCGCTGTCAGGCACACCGCTCATATCCATAATTCCGTTACGCAAATCTCTTGTTACCCACTGACCTTTAGAATTATATACATCACCGCCTGCTTTTATATCAAACAAAAAGTAAAGAGTAAATCCTTTATAGGTCAATGTGTTGGCAATACCCATATTAAAATCAGCCACTCCATCTCCAATTTTTGTGTATAATGGATTTCCTTCTTCATCCAAAACCTTAATGGCTTGCTCACCTGGGGTACCTATACTTCCCGCCGGCACAACGTAACCATCAGAATTAACCTCATAATCTTCAATAGTAGATCCTTCCGGTAACTGTTGAGCCATTTGCTCTAAAGAACGAACCCAAGTATAACCATACATTGAACCATAGGTCTCACCTTCTCTTACATAAAATATAGATTGCGCCCCACCATCAGTATCTCCAAATACGTAAGGTGCGATTGGCAGTTCAGTAATTTTTTGTCTCACCCTAGAAAATACAATATTAGAGTTCCAGGTGAAATCAGACTTATTTACCCAATTCCCTCCAAGAGACATCTCAAATGTATTGGATTCAACTGTTCCAGCATTTTGATACTGATATGCAAACCCTTCGTTAGTTGGAGCAAATAAAGGCACTCGTAAGAACTGATCCTCAGTAGTAGACTTTGCATATGATGCTTCAAAATTTATCTTATTGATGATTGATGCATTAAGACCGATCTCTCTTTCAGTGGTCACTGAAGGTTTTAAATCATAGTTCCCCACTTGCTCCTGAATAAAGCTACCACTGCTAACTCTATAAATTTCATATTGAAAATCAAAACCTGGTCTCATTCCAGCAGTACCATATGCAGCTCTAATCTTTAGCTCATTAATACCTGGTATCTCAACATCTTCCGTAATTCTGTAAGCACCTGATAAACGGTAATACGAATTCCATCTTGAATCTGGACCAAAAAGTGATGAACCGTCATATCTGAACATACCATCAAAAAGAAGTTTATCCCTCCAGTCTAACCCCAGGATAGCAAAATAATTTTGCGCCTTTTCTACAAACTCACCTGAAGAGGCATTACTTATATTACTAAAATTATCAAAATCCGGAGTGGCCTTATATGCATATTGACTAGCTGAGGCCTGAAAATTCTCATCATGGCGATCTTCAAATAAATAAGATAACTTTCCTTTCATGGTTAGATCTCCAACTTTACCATGCAGATTCAATGTTGCTTGCGAGTTTTTAGTAACTCGTTCTCTTGAGTATTTATTTAAAGACCCCTTAGTATAAGACATCCCAAAAGTTTCATCTGTTCCGCCAGTTGGCGTCCAGGTATCCGCAGGATTATTTAAGGTATATCTATAATTATAAATCTCAATAGATTGTGAAAGATCCAAATTAATCCAATCTGCGAATTCTATATTTGCCGCATAATTACCCATCCACCTGCGAGATTTATTATCTCTTTCAGCTTTATAAAGAGGGTAAAGAGGATTAACTGTTTCACCATTGAACTGATTCATCCTTAAATAATAAGGTTGTCCATCAGGATTTTCTGCCTCTAGATTAGCGTCAGGTTCAGCTAGTGCAATATTGAAAAATACTCCACCACCACTTCCTGGATAATTAGTCTCAGTATTGATAAACAGATTAGAAGTAGATAGCCTTAACCAAGGCTTAACATCTAAATCGTAATTTACTCTAAAGTTTTGTCTATCGTAACCATCAGTATTCATAATAATACCTTCTTGAGAGTTATTCTCAAAAGAAGCAAAGATGCTACTTTTGGTATTATTAGCCGCCACAGCCACATAGTTAGTATAATTCACCCCTATCCTAAAGAACATATCCTGTTGATCTCTAACGACGCCGTATTCATTATCCATATAATGATCGTCATCAATAGTTCTGTTACCAGCTATACCTGGATGCCATCCTGAATCCCTATATCCATCTGGATAAGTAACACCATCGTATTTAGTATATTGACCAACAAAATCCTGATAATCATCAGCTAGAGCATATGGATGATGTGTAGCAAGATCTAATGTTTTACCAATTTGTTGAACACCAACCTCATTTCTAAGTGTTACTCTAACATCGCCTTTTTTGAGACTTGAACCTCTTTTTGTAGTGATTGCTATCACACCATTACCTGCTCTTGATCCGTAGAGTGCAGAAGCAGATGCACCTTTTATAACTTCCATAGAGGCTACATCATCTGCATTGATGTCAGCCAAACTACCCACCATAATTTGACCATCGATAATTATCAATGGGTCGGAATCCACATTATTTAAGTTATTGTCAGCACGTAGTAGTATGTTAGAAGCGCCCCCAGGAGCACCACTAGGATTACTGATTCTCACACCAGCGACCTTACCTGTTAAAGATGTAGCTAGAGACATCCCGGTCACCGCATTAAGGCGATCCTCTCCTATCTTCGCAACAGAAACGGTCAGTTTTTCTCTGGGTGTTGCTCCAGCCACACCAGAAATAATAACTTCACTCAATTGCTGAACATCAGGTGACATCTGAACATTAATTGTTGTTCTTTCTCCAATCTCTATCTCTTCTGTTGAAAGACCAATAAATGAAAAAACCAACGTTTTCGAATTGGCAGGCACGCTTACGGAGTAATTACCGTCAATATCGGTAACCGCACCCAATGTAGTTCCTTTTAAAACTACGTTCACTCCTGGTAATGCACTACCATCTTCTAAAGACGTAACCTTACCTGAAATGGTACGATCTTGCGCTTGCAATGTTTGCATGAACATTACAAAGACAACCGTAAAGGTTAAAAGTAAAATCCTTCTCATTTGTTTTGTTTAAGTTAATAATTGATTTGTTAGGATCTCACAATATATATAATCCCCCAATTTGGGGTATTATTTTAACCTATTTTTTTATTGCAAACGTTTTCTCTACTTAATCATAGTTTAATTTTAAACTTCAATTATTAAAAGGTTCATATCAATATCACACCAGCCTTTATGTTAAAAAGACACATTCTATATAAGAAAAATTCTACTTGAAAATTTTTACAAATCCACCTCATCATACTCACTCATTTTATCAAAATAGAGGAATATATCACCTGATGTTTGTGTTTGGTAGGCTGGTTTGAAGCGGGCGCCCCATACTATTTCTTTGCATTTATAGGAGAATCTGGAATGTACTGTTTGGCTGAAAGTATCATCATATCCTTTGACCATTACTATCAGTTCGGCATTCATATCTACGAAGTCTTGATACTCCTTGCCATAGAAAGGACTCTCCTCATCTATAACATGAACAATAGTCCAATTTAGGGGAAAGAAAATGATGGAATTACGCTGTAATTTAAGGTCAACGAATGATCTTTTGGAGATACCCGTACCGTCTGAATTCTTTTCCACTATCACCAGAATCAAGGTAGCTTGCATTTCCATGAGATTACTGTTTCTCATATTTGCAATCCTAAACTGCAATGTCTTATATCCATTCTTACCCGGCGACACTAATGCTTTATCACTGTAGTGCAAATGAGCACTGGGCTTACTGAACCTACCATATAGCATACCTGTGATTAGTGCGAAGCACATCCATCCGATGACAGCTTCTAGAACTGCAAGAATATTAGCCAAGTGTCCCACTGGGTGCAGCACACCGTATCCCACTGTGGTAAATGTTTGAAAGCTAAAATAGTAAGCTTCTAGAAAGTTATTCAATCCTTTGGTGGTGGTAATACCCCCAAGCTGATCTATACCAATAAGAGCATAAATAGAGGCAAACAATGCATTAACCAGCAATAGAAAGGCAAATATGATAATAAAGAATCTTGTCCAGGACATTCTAATCAAAGACTGGTATACATTTCGCGTACTATAACCCAGCCCTTGTTTAATCACATTAAAAGAACCATCTCTATTGATAATTCTTTTAGAGTTTATAGTATACTGGGTACCTGTACCTGGATCTTCGGTTCTGGAAGAGTCAATCTTTGGCTTAAGCATTCTTTTCATTAAAATTTACAACAATAACCTACTTTTCACGTATAAAGGAGCAGATGTAGAACTCAACTGCATCAAAGGGTCAAATTAATACAACACATGGTCAAAACTAACTCACATGAACAACTCAAATTACAGAATTTACGACGACAAATTAAACTTGGTGTATGAGACTACAGCCAAGAAAGATGACTTAGAGCAAAACTCTAGATTACAATCCTTCCTCAACCGGAGCAAATTGTTTTTAAATATAGATAACATCAATTGTTACAGGATAGAACCGAAACTTCAATAAATAAAAAAGGAAAGCTAAATAGCTTTCCTTTTTTATTTATATCTAACTGTTTCCTATTAACAGAACTCCTTAAACACTTCTAATAAGTGATTACCTATCATTTCTGCATTTCTACCTTCAATGTGGTGTCTTTCAATGAAATGAACCAACTCACCATCTTTAAATAGAGCTATTGATGGAGAAGACGGAGGATAAGGTAAAGTGTATTCTCTAGCCTTAGCTACAGCGTCTTTATCCACTCCTGCGAATACAGTAGCTAATGAAGACGGTTTTTTGTCAGTTTGCTGAACAGCCCATTTCACCCCTGGTCTTGCCGCACCTGCCGCACATCCACATACTGAATTTATAACTAATAGGGTTGTGCCCTTGTGATCATTAAAATGATTATCAACCTCTTCTGAGGTCTTAAGCTCCTCGAAACCAACCTGAGTAAGATCGGTTCGCATAGGCGCTACTAACTCTTCTGGATACATACTTATATATTTATAATAATGATTTTATAAAAAACCTAGTTCTAACTTTGCTGCCTCAGACATCATATCCTGAGAATACGGAGGATCAAATGTAATTTCTACATTCACATCATTTACCCCTTCTATCTTTTTAATACTCGCCTCAACCTCTGCCGGTATAGACTCAGCTGCAGGACAGTTAGGAGACGTCAAAGTCATGAGGATATATACATTATTCACTGGATGTACACTGATTTCATAAATCAAGCCCAACTCGTATATATCAACCGGAATTTCCGGATCATAAACTGATTTCAAAGCATACATTACCTTATCTCTCAAGGTATCAGAAGCTTCTTTCAAATTTGTTTCTTCACTCATTGTCTACTATTTAAGCCTCAACTTTACTTTTTAAAGCAATTGCATATAATTTCATTTGCTTCATCATAGCTCCAAAACCATTGGATCTTTGAGTTCCTATGAATCTATCCATCCCAATTTCTTGAGGAAAATAAAGCTCAGCATTAATTATATCATCAGGTGTATTCCCTGACAGCACCCTTGTAAGTAAGCTTACAAGACCTTTGGTTATAGCAGTGTTGCTATCTGCGTTGTAAAAAATTTTATTACCCTCCAAATGAGCTGTTAGCCACACTTTAGATTGGCAACCTTTTACAATATTGTCTTCTGTTTTCTCTTCTTCCTTCATAGGTGGAAGTTTCTGACCAAGTTCCATAATATAAAAATTGGTCATTTCCATATCCCCATCAAGAATTGAAAACTCTTGAATTATATTATATTGTACTTCCTTAATTCCTTCAGCCATTACTTCATAAATTTCACTATACGGGTCAAGCCTTCTACCATTCTATCAATCTCTTCTCTTGTGTTATAGATCGCAAAAGAAGCCCTTACGGTACCTTCAATTCCCATGCTATCCATAAGCGGCTGCGTACAATGGTGTCCCGTTCTCACCGCAACCCCTCTGGCATCTAACATCTGACCAATATCAAATGGGTGGACACCATCTATTAAAAATGACTGTACACTTACCTTATGCTTAGCCGTACCTATTAGCCTCATTCCTTCGATGGTATTTAATCCATCTACGGTGTAAGCCAATAGATCAAGTTCGTGCGCTGCTATATTCTCCTTACCGAAACGTTTAATAAAATTGATCCCTTCTTTAAGAGCCACTATATCAGCTATGTTCGGTGTGCCAGCCTCAAACTTATACGGAATATCGTTGTATGTAGTTCCAGAGAAACTAACATCTTTTATCATTTCTCCCCCACCCTGATAAGGCGGCATCGATTCTAAAAGTTCACGCTTTCCATAAAGCGCACCTGCCCCAGTAGGGCCATAAAATTTATGTGATGATACTGCATAAAAGTCGCAGTCAAAGTCCTGAACATCAAGCTCAATATGCGCACTAGCCTGTGCCCCGTCTATTAAAACTTTTGCTCCAACTCCATGAGCTCCATTGATAATTCTTTTAATATCATTTATGGTACCCAGACTATTGGAAGCGTGGTTTACTGAAACAAATTTGGTCTTATCAGAAAGAAGGTTTTCGAAGGTTTCATAATCAAGCTCCCCGTTATCGAACACAGGAATAACTTTTATAATTGCACCTTTTTCTTCGGCTAATATCTGCCAAGGCACTATGTTAGAATGATGTTCCAAACCAGAGAGAATAATTTCATCTCCCGCTCCAATGAATTTTCTACCATAAGTAGCCACCACCAAATTAATAGAGTCGGTTGTTCCTTTGGTAAAAACAATCTCTTCCTTTTCTCTACTATTTAAAAACTGCTGAAGTACTACACGGGTATCTTCAAATGCCTTGGTAGCCTTTTCAGCGAGTGTATGGATACCTCTATGAATATTGGCATTATAACCTCTGTAATATTCATCCAGAGCATTAATTACCTGTATGGGTTTTTGGGTAGTAGCTGCATTATCGAAATAGGCTAAAGGCTTACCGTTAACCTCCTGATCAAGTACAGGAAATTCATTTCTTATAGCTTGAATATCAAGCACTTTCTTAGTTTCCTGGCTTATGTCAGTCATATTAAAAATCTTTATGCAACCTTTCTGATATTAATCCTTCCAAGTATTTTTTCAATGGTTCTATTTTCACACTTTCTAGCACCTCTGCTGCAAAAGCATACAATAATAAAACTCTGGCTCTCTCCTTACCTACCCCACGCGACTGCAAATAGAACAAAGCTTCTTCATCTAGCTGACCAGTGGTACAACCATGAGAGCACTTCACATCATCTGCCCATATTTCAAGCTGAGGCTTGGTATTTATAACCGCATCATTGCTAAGCAATATGTTCTTATTAGACTGGAAGGCATTAGTCTTCTGTGCTTCCTGTCTCACATAAACTTTACCATTAAAAACGCCATGAGATTGATCCTCTAGAATTCCCTTGTAAAGTTCATTGCTAAAGCAGTTAGGCTTTCTATGGTCTACTGCTGTGTGATTATCAACGTGAGTGTTACCGTTAAGTAGATAAAGGCCATACATGTGAGATTCACAGCCTTCTGCATCTACAGTAATATTCAAGTTATTTCTCACCAACGCTCCATTTAAGGTAAATGTATAGGCTGAGAAATAGCTTGATCTATCCTGCCAAACCTGAGTGGTTCCTACCTGATATGCAGAATCTTTATTGTTTTGGATCTTAAAAAAGTCGATATGAGCATTCTCATTCACTACAATTTCAGAAACGATATTTATAAAACTTGGCTTATCACCTGCAGTCTTGTAGATCTCCATGAAAGTAGCCTGGCTGTTTTTCCCAGCTACAAATAAGTTTCTTGGCTGAATATGCACCTCATTAGCTGAAGTATCATTAATGAAGTAAAGGGCAATTGGCTCTTCAACTATTTGCTTATCAGCTATTTTAATAAAAGAGCCATGCTCTGCTAGTGCAGTGTTCAAAGCCACGAATGCATCTTCTTTATAATCAGCATACTTCGCTAAGTACTCTGCCACATCTTCAGCATTCTCTTCTAATGCCTCTTTAAAGCTTTTTATAATTAGGTTTTCACTAATGATATTGCTGTATTCATCAGACAATATTCCATTAATAAAAACTAAAGTGTTCGTTTTCAGGTCTGGAATAAAGGCATCATTCACAAACTGATCTGATACACCATCAGTTGCGTTAGCTCCCTGTAAATCAAAGTTTTTGGTTAAAACCTTTTGGATAGGTGTATACTTATATTCTTCATTTTTTACACCTGGCAGTCCTAATGACTTAAAAGATTCAAGGGCCTCTTTTCTCACCTTATGAAAAGGCAAGGCTGAAGCACCATTAATTCTTGACTCAAGAGCTTCGAAATGATTTACAAATTTGCTTTCCAGACTTTCTTGTGTTATTTCACTCATGTAATTAAAATCTAGGCAGTGGTAGTATCTACTTCTTCTTTAATCCAATCATAACCTTTCTCCTCTAATTCAAGAGCAAGGTTTTTATCTCCACTTTTCACAATCTTACCTTTGTACAGTACGTGCACAAAATCTGGTACTATATAATCTAGCAATCTCTGATAATGCGTTACCACAATAGTAGAAGTCTCGCTAGTTTTTAGTTTATTAACTCCGTTGGCTACAATTCTTAGAGCATCTATATCAAGTCCTGAATCTGTTTCATCCAAGATAGATAACTTAGGCTCTAGCATTGCCATTTGGAAAATTTCGTTTCTTTTCTTCTCACCTCCAGAGAATCCTTCATTAAGTGCTCTGCTCAATAATGATTGGTCTATTTCCACCAATTTCATTTTCTCCTTCATCAAAGTAAGGAAGGAAACAGCATCTAAAGGCTCCTGCCCTCTATACTCACGAATTTGGTTAAGTGCAGTTTTTAAGAAGTTAGTAGTACTTACACCTGGTATTTCTACAGGATACTGAAATGCCAAGAAAACTCCTTCTCTAGCTCTATCTTCTGGAGAAAGATCTAACAAATCTTTACCAAGATACTCTACTTCGCCATCAGTAACTTCATATTCCTCTCTGCCCGCTAATACAGAAGCCAATGTACTTTTTCCAGAACCGTTAGGCCCCATAATAGCATGTACTTCACCAGGCTTAATCTCTAAGTTTATACCGTTTAGTATATCTTTTCCTTCTATTGATGCGTGTAAGTTCTTTATCTTAAGCATTCTACTAAGTATTGTGTTATTTTCTTTTTGATATTTAATGTCAAGCTACGCTTGCGATAGCCAAAGGTGGGTGTTAATTAACCCACACTTCCTTCCAGGGTAAGGGCTAATAATTTTTGAGCCTCCACAGCAAACTCCATTGGCAACTGGTTAAGTACCTCTTTACAGTAACCGTTTACGATTAATGCCACGGCACTCTCCTCGTCTATACCTCTCTGAGTACAGTAGAAGATTTGATCCTCACCAATTTTTGAAGTGGTAGCCTCGTGCTCTACCTGTGCTGATTTATTTTCTATATCGATGTAAGGGAAAGTATGCGCACCGCACTTATCTCCCATAAGCAATGAATCACACTGAGAGAAGTTTCTTGCACCTTCAGCTCTCTTCATTACTTTTACTTGACCTCTATAACTATTTTGCGAGTATCCCGCTGACACACCTTTAGAAACGATTCTCGACTTGGTATTTTTACCAATGTGGATCATCTTGGTTCCGGTATCAGCCTGCTGTCTGTTATTGGTAACAGCCACTGAATAAAACTCTCCTATTGAATGATCTCCTTTTAATATACAAGATGGGTATTTCCAGGTTACGGATGAACCTGTTTCAACCTGTGTCCAGGAAATTTTAGAATGATCACCAGCGCAGATACCTCTCTTAGTAACGAAGTTATAAATACCTCCTTTACCTTCTTTATCACCAGGGTACCAGTTCTGCACGGTAGAATATTTGACCTCAGCCTCCTTCTTAGCATAAATCTCTACTACTGCAGCATGAAGCTGGTTTTCATCACGCTGAGGAGCAGTACAACCTTCTAGATAGCTTACATATGATCCTTCTTCAGCAACAATCAAAGTTCTTTCAAACTGACCAGTATTAGCAGCATTAATTCTGAAATAGGTACTCAACTCCATAGGGCAACGTACTCCTTTCGGGATATAACAAAATGACCCATCAGAGAATACAGCTGAATTTAAGGCTGAAAAGTAATTATCATTTTGAGGAACTACAGAGCCTAAGTATTTCTTCACTAACTCAGGATGTTCTTTTACTGCCTCACTGAATGAGCAGAAAATGATTCCTAATTCAGCCAATTTATCTTTAAAGGTAGTAGCAACAGAAACACTGTCCAATACAGCATCTACCGCCACACCGGTAAGTCTTTTCTGCTCTTCCAAACTGATACCAAGTTTCTTAAAAGTCTCCCTTAATTCAGGATCGATCTCGTCAAGACTTTTAGGTTTCACTTTCTGCTTGGGAGCTGAATAGTAAATAATATCCTGGTAGTTGATCTTTGGAAATGTAACATTCGCCCACTCCGGCTCTTCCATCTTTGTCCAGGCACGGTAGGCCTTCAATCTCCACTCTAGAAGCCATTCTGGTTCTTCCTTCTTCGCCGAGATAAAATGTACAATTTCCTCACTTAAGCCCTTAGGAGCCTGATCTGCTTCCAGATCTATGTTCCATCCGTGCTCGTATTCTTTAGAGGTAAATTCTTCTAATATCTGATTATCTTTGCTCATACCGTTGTAGACTTGTTGTCAAATGTTCTGCAAAGGTACAACAAAATCTACACTTTAGGGTTCCGGCATAAGGCTTTTTTGAGATCAATAAAACCTATACTATGATAGGCAAATTCAATTATTTTTCATCTCTAATTGAATATTTCTATTGATACTTTCCTCAAGGGAAATCATAGTATCCGTTCTGATAATTCCTTCCACACGTTGTATCTTATCGTGTAGAACGTCTTTAAGGTGCTGGGTATCCTTGCAGTGAATTTTAGCAAACATACTATAGTTACCAGTAGTATAATGAACATTCACAATCTCAGGGATTTGCTTTAGTTCTGAAATCACCTGATCATATAGCTCACTTTTAGAAAGGAAAATACCTATGAAAGCGGTGATATCATAACCTAATTTTGTGTAGTCGATTTTCAAGGTAGTGCCTTCAACCACCCCCATATCTTCGAGCTTTTTCATGCGTACGTGAACGGTACCACCAGACACAAATACTTGCTTAGCTACTTCAGTATATGGTTTTTTAGCGTTTTTAAGTAGGATCTCTAAAATCTTGAGATCTACGTTATCAATTTCATAATTAGCAGGCATAAAAGTATTGATTAATTGTAGAGCTTTTATTCAATACTCAATAATATTCAAAATATTATAAATAATTAAGCAATTGATTATAAAAATTTTAAAAAAAAGAGGCTTTCACTACCTTTGGCTTGTCAAAACATAACACTGTAGGGTGTTGAAACTGGCAGACATGCCCTCCGGTCTCGAGGGTGGAGATAACAGGATAAATTCCTTAAAGCATCCAATAGCAATAGGAACTAACTGCTCCGTGGAGGTTCGAATCCTTCCCCTACAGCAAAAAAAAGCCATCTCTTTCGAGATGGCTTTTTTTATTTCATTGTCCCGTCCTGAAATAAGTTGACATAAACCAGACTTATAATGAAACAGGACAAAAAGAATTCAGAAAAAGCCAAAAAGCGTACCCAACGGGATTATACCTTAGGCTTTAAATTATCAGTAGTAGATTTAGTAGAAAAGGGCGATCTGACCTATAAGCAAGCACAAAGGCGTTATGGTATTCAAGGAAGAAGTACGGTTTTAACTTGGTTAAGAAAGCATGGACGATTAGATTGGAGTCAACCCTATATCCATTTTAAAAAGATGCCAAATTCAGAAGAAACTCCTGCACAAAAAATCAAGCGTTTGGAAAAAGAACTTGCAGATGAAAAAGCAAGAAACCTAGTTTTAAATAGAATGATCGACATATCAGACAAAGAGTTTGGAACAGCGATCAGAAAAAAGCACTTGCCCGGACAGCAAGAGAACTCCAGCAAGAAAGAAAGCTAAGTTTAGCTCATGCTTGCCGCTTGTTCGGGATAAGCCGTCAAACTATTTACCAGCACGAAAAAGCATGGCTTGAAAGAGAGTCTGATCTTCTACTTGTAAAACAACTAGTTGAGAACAAAAGAAGGTTAATGCCTCGCTTAGGGACACGCAAACTATATGCTTTACTCAAAGCTGACTTTGTTGAAAATGGAGTAAAAATAGGTCGAGATGGACTGTTTGATTACTTAAGAAGAGAAAGGATGTTGGTTAAACCAAAGAAAAATTACACAAAAACGACTCACTCAAAACATTGGCTTCGCAAGCATCCTAACCTGTATCAAAACAGAAAGCTGAGTAGACCAGAAGAGGTATTTGTAAGTGACATCACCTATATAAAAACAGATCAGGGGACACATTACCTCTCATTGGTAACAGACGCGTACTCAAGAAAAATTGTAGGCCACCATTTAAGCAATGATATGAATGCAGAAAGTGTCGTGAAAGCATTAAAAAAAGCTTTTAAAAGTAGAAAAACAACCAAAGACCTTATTCATCATTCCGATAGAGGTTTACAATATTGTTCTGAAATATATCAAAGAGAACTAAAAAATAACCGAGTTACTCCTTCTATGACTGAAGGATATGACTGTTATCAGAATGCATTAGCAGAGCGTGTAAACGGAATTCTTAAGGGAGAATTCTTGATCCATCAATGTAAAACTGTGGAAGAATTAGAACGCTATTTAAGTGAATCTATTAACACCTACAATAACATAAGACCTCATTTGAGTTTAAATATGAAAACCCCAAATCAAATACATGAAAAAACCACAGAAGAATATCCTGTGGTTCTTAATTAATTTTTAATTAAAATAGTGTCAATCTATTTTAGGACTAGTCACATCTACAAGCTATGATTATTCAGCCGAAATGGTGTAAACCACATTCCAATCAATGTTGTAACTATTATCAGTAGACCTTAAATTTGTAGCTACTGTTACTGTATTTCCACAAGTACTAACTTCTCCACCTGCGATTTCCGTAATTACCCAATCAAAACCATATGCAGAAAATTCTTGAGTCTCCACATTTACTTTAATATTAGATGGATCTGATGAGTCGATAGAGAATTCATATGGATATCCTACATCTAAAAAGCTAGCAACGTAATCAGGAACATTAAACAATGCTACACCATTTTCATCACTTACTAATTCAACAGATGTATCGTAGGTGCCATTAGATTCACCCCCAATGAGATCATCTGTTGCAGCTGCCCCCTCAAAATTAGTAGATACATAAGGACAATCGTCATCTATAATTGTTAATGTAAAAACTTTACCTTCATCAGTATTATCTGAGTATCCACCTTCGTTCAAGGTGAAAGTTAAAGTTTTATTCCCATCAGATATCGCATTATCAATAGGCGTAATATCTATGTAAAAGGCATAGTCATCTCCAACTGTCGCAGGATTAGTAAATGTAGTTGTATAATCCTCACCTTCAACTGCAGTACCTTCAATTGTTACTGTTGAAGAATTTCCAATCTCAGAACCTAGAATTTTAATGCTATATGTAGTTCCACTTTCCTGGATTGAAACAGAAGATGACTGAAATACTATTATACTTTCCTCCAAAAGGGCTGGTTCTTCTTCATCACACGCCACAAGCATGAGTCCAAAGCCAAATGCTAGTATCAGATTTAATATTTTTTTCATAATCATATTTTAATTATTTGAATAACCTGGGTTTTGCTCCATATCACTTGCGAATATCTCTGACTGAGGTATTGGCAAAGCAAACCTGAAGCTACTAGCTTCTAAAGTACATGCATTAGGCACTCTAAAACAGTCATCACCCTCTCTATCGATAGCCAAACCACGCCTTTTAAGGTCAAAGAATCTATGACCTTCAAATGCCAGCTCCCTACGTCTTTCTAACATAATTTCATCCAACAGATCAGATTGGCTATAAGACTGATTAACCCAACCAGATATTCTATTAGCTCTTAATGTATTTAAATCAGCATTACCTAAAGAAGTTTGATTATTATTAGCATATGCCTCAGCTCTAATTAAGAATTGCTCAGCTACTCTAAAGATTTTAATATCATTAAGTTTATCCAAACCTACTTTTCCTGGATATTTGATCACCTGATCTCTATCAGCTTCAGTACGATCATCTTCGATGTAAGCATCGAATCTTGCATCATTAACTGAATCATAAACAGAAATGATTTCATTTGATGGATTAAAGAATATATCTCCATTAGTATCAGTAAATAATGTACCAACTCTTTCATCACCACTTACACGAAGTAATTCAAAAACAATCCCTTCATTAGACACATCAGAAAATACATTTTTAAGGTCATCAGCACCTGCCAACTCCATGTTATCTATTACCTGAGTAGAAAAAGTTATCGCATCATCCCAGTCCTCAGAGTAAAGCGCAACTCTAGCTCTTAATGCACTGATAGCTAAATCAGTGATTCTTGTTGGGCTATCAAAACCATCAGGCATTAAATTTTGCGCCTCAGCTAAATCCGCTTTAATCTTGGTAAACACACTTTCGGTAGTTTCTCTTTCAGGTTTTATATCTACCTGAAGCCCTTCTGGCAAGGCCATATATGGAATTGCCAGAGCTGAAGGATTATATTTAGTCGAAAATATTCTCCATAAATCAAAATGGCTTAATGCGCGAATAGCCAATAACTCAGCCTTACTTTGAGCAACATCTGCTTCAGTTACTACACCTTCCGCTGTTAACCGCTCAATAGCATCTAATACTCTATTAATACGCGATACCACCTGATAGCAATTATTCCAGGCGCTCGTAGTTGATCCCTCATTGGCAGCAAATGACCAATCATGAATCTGCACCCCTTGCCCTCTATTCTCAGGACTTAGACGTACGTCATCACTCATTCTTGAGGATATATCTATATAGGTTGTAGCCGTCATAGCAGCATATACACCTATAACCCCAGCATCAATATCTTCAGCACTTTGAAATGCCTTATTAGAGTCAATAATATCAATAGGCTCTTTATCAAGAATGTCTTGACATCCGACAAAGCTTATAATCAATATTAAGAAAGGTATTTTATATATTTTTTTCATCTCCTATCTAATTAAAATGTTACGTCTAGACCCATAGTGTAAATTTTTGGAACAGGATATTCATACTGACCAATGTTATTATCATCCTCTGGATCGAAACCAGTCCACTTTGTCCATGTTGCTAAATTTTGCCCTTGAACAAACACTCTGACACTTCTTATAATTTTGGTTTTACTTAATAGCGTACTAGGTAAATTGTAGCTAAGCATTACATTTCTTAACCTCATAAAAGAAGCATCTTCTATATCTTTAGAAGAAAATTGTCTTCCATATGCATAACTTTGAACCTCAGTCACATCTCCCGGCTCTTTCCACATTGTATTCATTATAGTAGAAAGATTATATTGAGCAAAGTTCGGGTTCTCTTGGAAGAATGTTTGGTTATTAAATCTAGAATAACCATGAGCAAAAGACATCAAACCTGTCAAGGTAAATCCTTTCCAAACAAGCTTTGTATTAATACCTCCAGTAGTCGGTGGCTCTGATGTTCCAAATTTTGCTACAGCATTACTTGCATCAAATACTGATGTCAAATTACCCTCTTTATCTCTATATAAAGGCTGACCGTTGGCAGGATTAACTCCAGCCCACTCCACCACATAATGTGATCCGATAGGCAATCCTTCTCTAATAATACTTGTACCTGATTCAAATTCAGAAACCTGACCTAAGTCCAGAATTTCGTTATCATTGTGTGCAATGTTACCACCAATTGTCCAGCTAAAATCACCTATTCTTAGTACTTCTGCAGAAAGCGAGAATTCAATACCTCTGTTTCTTACCTGACCCGCATTGGTCTGTATTACAGAGAAGCCAGTTGTTCTTGATAACTGTGTATCAATAAATAGATCATCTGTAATGGAGTTATAAAAATCTAATGAACCAGAAATCCTATCTTGCCATAGTCCAAAGTCAATACCAACGTTTGCCTGTTTTTGAATTTCCCATTTCAAATTAGGGTTACCAATACTCGTTGGAGCTAAGCCTGATTCAGCACCATAGCTAACAGAACCGAAAGTACCAATTGATTGGAAATTACCAATACCAACCTGATTTCCTACTTGACCGTAACTTGCTCTTAATTTAAGGTTATTAATAAAATCTATATCTTTTAAGAATGGTTCACTTGAAGCATTCCAAGATCCACCTACTGACCAAAGTGTAGCAAATTGGTTTTCATCACCAAATCTTGAAGATCCATCTCTTCTAAGACTTAACTTCAAATTATATTTCTGATTAAATGTATAATTCAAGATTCCAAAATATGAAAGCAATGAACTAGAAGTCTTATAACCTCCTAGGGTAGGAATGAAACCTTCTGCCGAACCTGGAGTTATACCACTATTACTATTTGGTAATTTTGAGTTGATTCCAAAGCCAGAAAACCCGAAGCCTTCATCGTAGTTATCAATAGCCTCCATACCAAGACTTACCCCAAAATCATGGTCTGCATTTATATTAAATGAGTACGACAATAAGTTGGTCCATACGTACTGGAAGTCTCGGTAGAAATTCTTACTATACTGACCTTGGTTTCCATTTGCCACATTTCTCCCTCCAAAAGTATTTGGTGGAACAAAAAACTCATCATCTTCTTGAGTATAATCAATACCAAAAGTTGATCTGAGTGTTAAATCAGGAATAAACTCATATTCTGCGAAAGCTGACATTACAACTTTTGTTTCATTTTGCTTATCTGTATTCTTCAAAAGTCGCTCAAGAGAGTTAGATCCTGTACGTCCATTACCTGTAACTAATTCTCCAGTTTCAGGATCATATGGCTGCTCGTATGGATTAGCTAAATAAGCTGCAGCAAATGGGTTTGCTAGATTCACACCCTGACCAGGAGCAAAGTTAGAAAGTGAATAACCCAAACTTGAATTAAGTCCAAACCTTAATTTATCAGTAGCGTTAGCGTAAACATTAAATCTTAATGTATATCTTTCAAAATCTGATGATAATGCTGTACCCTCCTGATCAAAATAACTACCTGATGTGAAATATTTAATGTTCTGGTTACCTCCTGAAATGGAAATCTCATGATTTTTAGTTTTACCATCTCTTAAAAAGGCATCCCTCCAATTGGTATTAATTGCTCTTAATCTATCCAGTTCAGCTGCATCATCCGGATCGTTAGGATCTAGACCAGCAGTAGGTCCTCTTTGAACAAATTGCTCAAAGGCAATTTTTTCAGTAGAATTCATCATTTTAAAATTCTCTCTAGCCAATTGCGATGTACCATACTGAGTTCTATAAGTTACTCTTGCAGACCCATCAGTTCTACCACTCTTAGTTGTTATTACTATAACACCATTGGCCCCTCTAGAACCATAAATAGCAGTAGCAGAAGCATCCTTTAGAATACTTACAGAACCAAAATCATTAGGGTTTAGTGTTGCAATGTCATCACTTCCAATTGGCACTCCGTCGACTACATATAATGGATCATTACCTCCATTTATGGAACCGTTACCTCTAATTCTAACCTTTACCGCATTTGTTCCAGGCTGACCCGATCCGGCAGTCACTACTAAACCAGGGCTTTGTCCTTGAAGAATTTGATCAAAAGTTGCCAATGGAACTTTTTCAATAGTACTAGCGTCTACGGTGGCAATTGAACCTGCAACCTTAGCTTTGCTTTCCTTTGAATATCCAGTAACTACCACTTCACTTAATTGCTGCACATCGTCTGCCATCTGCACATCTACCACAGTCTTAGAACCGATCTCAACCTCTTCCGTTTTAAGCCCTATAAAAGAGAATGTCAATATTCCGTCAGAAGAAGATACTGACAAGGAATAGTTACCATCGATATCGGTTACTGTACCATTAGTAGTTCCTTTTAGAACCACATTCACACCCGGCAAAGCACTTCCATCCTCACTCGAGGTTACTTTCCCAGATATCGTTCTTTGTTGAGCCCAGGATTCTCCGAAAGAGAACATTAGAATCAACACGAAACTTCCTAGTAAAAAGTTCTTCATATTGTTTTGTTTAGTTTAAGAATTATTTATTCGTATTTCCAAACATAATATAAAAATCACTTTACGAGAAATATTTCATCAACATTTTACTGCAATTTGGGTGAAGTTTAAAATATTATTTTGTTTCAACATTGATAATTACCCCAAAATGGGGGATAACGTCACTTAACGACCTTAAATTCTATTCGTCGATTGTATTGACGGTTAATCTCTGATGTGTTAGGTACGGCTGGCTGGGTCTTTCCGTAGCCTTGGTACCTAAGTTGAGCCTTCGGAATGCCATGTGATACCAGGTATTTATAAACCGATTCAGCACGTTGTAGGGAGAGCTTTTTATTGTATTCATCGGACCCTAAATCATCTGTGTGGCCTCCGATTTCTACTTTGATTTGGTCATTGATTTTAAGAAATCTGATTAACCGGTCAAGCTCCGTGGTGGATTTATTTTCTAACTCATAACTATCCAATTTGAAGAAAATGTTATTCAATATAACTGAAGTACCTTCGCTAATTGGATTTAAAAAAATATCTACCTCCACAGGCTTTTCTGTTCCCTTTTCATAGTTAAAGGACATACTTTTAAACAAATAGCCTTTTTTATCCACATACAGAGCATATTCTGCGCCTTCCGTGAGCACCATTAAATAGTCTCCGCTCACAGAGTCAGATTTTACCTGAGAAATTTTCTGTACTTTCTTTAAATCAAATAATTCAATTTCGGCTTTGATTGGTTTTTGAGTTTTGGCATCATATACATGTCCTTTTACATAAGAGGTTTTATATTTCACTTGTGTCTCTTCTGGAACATCAAATTCATACAGGATACTTCTTTTCTGATTCTCAAATATATCTTCATGTGAATAATAGCCCTGCTCACCATCTGAAGTAATGAATAGAGAAAGTTGATCCTCACTATTATTGAGTGGGTATCCCATATTTACAGGCGTGGTCCAGCCTGTATCTGTTTTTTCGGTACGGAAAATATCAAAGCCACCGAAACCCATTAATCCATTGGAAGCAAAGTATAACGTAACTCCATTTGGGTGAATAAACGGAGACACCTCATCTCCCATAGAGTTCACCTCCTCACTTAAGGCTTTAGCGGATGTCCACTCATCCTGATCATCTAATATACTTACATATAGGTCTCTGTGACCAACATCACCTTTATGTCTGTCAGAAACAAAATATAATGTCCTACCATCTGCTGATAATGATGGCTGAGATTCCCAAGCTCTGGTATTTATCTTCGGACCAAGGTTCACAGGCACTGTCCATTCATCTCCTATTTTTTTACTCACATATAAATCACAGCTACCATAACCAGGCCTACCAAAGCAAGAAGTAAATATTAAAGTCCTTCCGTCAGCCGAAAGTGTACAGGTACCTTCATTACCATCTGTGTTAATATTACGGGACAAACTTTTTGCAAACCCCCATTGCCCATCATCCTTTTTGTAACTGATCACCAGGTCTTCATCAAAGTCCATGGATGCTCCGAACCTTCTTGTAAAAAGAATGGCCGATTTATCTACGGTCACCACAGGAAAGTATTGTGTCGGGAAAGCGTTCACGGTATCGCTTAATGGATGGGGGTTATACAGAGAGGCATCATTCATGTGATGAATGGCAAATTCTGCAGTAGCTTCCATCTTCTTGGCATCCTCAATACGCCTGTCATAGGTGGGAGACGAAGCCAGGTATTCCCGAGTAGTTGTTAAAACCTCATTATATTTACCTTGTCGTAAATATAGCTTGGCGAGTTCGTACAAGACAATGGAGTTTTTCTCATCTAAAGATTTTGCGAACTCCATCTGACTCACAGCCTCATCGATACGCCCTGTGGCTCTATATATAAGAGCCAGGATCATGTATGCTTCTTGAAATTTGTCGTCTTTTTTGATGGCAACCTGAATAAGTTGCTCAGCAGTCTGATACTGCATTCTTACTCTATGATTATCGGCCTCCCGATAATATTCGATTGCTTTTTTGGACTTAGTATGAAGTCCTTTCTGAGCAAGAGCAGGTTGAGAAAAAATAAAGCCAAATAGAAAACCTATAAATATAATAGTAGCTCTCATAACAAAATAGTTATGGTAAACTTATGAATCTGTTATGAGAAATACTAAAAAGCCTTACGAATTAGGCTTGCTTTAACTGCGCTCTGTTTTTAGATGCTTTAAGTGTATTAAGCAATAGAGAAGCAATGGTCATAGGCCCAACTCCGCCAGGAACAGGAGTTATATAACTAGCTTTAGGCTCTACTTCCTCAAACTCAACATCACCTTTTAAATAATAACCTCTATCATTCTCATCAGTAGTAATTCTGGTGATGCCTACATCCACTACAATTACCCCTTCTTTTACCATATCTCCTTTAATAAGACCAGGCTTTCCGGTAGCTACAATAAGAATGTCAGCTTTTTTGGTATGCTCTTCCAGATTTTTAGTATGAATATGACATACTGTAACCGTTGCATTTTCATGATACGACATGATGATACTCATGGGAGCACCAACAGTACGGCTATTCCCAACCATTACACAGTGCTTACCTAATATGTCGATATCATATCTTTTAAGAAGCTCCACTATTCCATAAGGTGTAGCTGGCATTAGTCCAGGATTTTTAGAAGTGATTTTACCATAATTAAGGTTAGTAAAACCATCAACATCCTTCTCTGGCATAATACGCTCAGTAACCTTAGATGAAGAAATATGCTCTGGCAAAGGAAGCTGCACTATTAAGCCATCAACATCATCATCTGCGTTGATACGCTCGATTTCTGACATCAGCTTATTTTCAGAAATAGTCTCAGGAAAGTTTAGCAATGTATATTCAAAGCCAACTCTCTTGCAGGCTCTGATTTTATTATTCACATAAGTCTGGCTGGCACCATCATCACCCACCAGAATAGCTGCAAGGTGCGGTCTTTTGCCTCCACCTGACACCAGGATCTCTACTTCTTGAGCTATTTCATCTTTAATATCATCGGCAACTTTCTTACCGTCCAGTATGATGGATTTCTGAGACATTATTAAATTCTTATGTGTTATCTAAAAAGGATTAATCTAACTTTAGTACAGCCATAAATGCTTCCTGAGGTATTTCTACGTTACCCACCTGTCTCATTCTCTTCTTACCTTTCTTCTGTTTTTCCAAAAGCTTTCTCTTTCTGGAAATATCACCACCATAACATTTAGCCAATACGTTCTTTCTCATAGCCTTCACACTTTCTCTGGCTATAATTTTAGTGCCTATAGATGCCTGGATAGCGATCTCGAACATCTGACGCGGGATCAATTCCCTAAGCTTTTCACACAGCCTCTTACCCCATTCATAGGCCTTATCTCTATGAACAATGGCTGAAAGCGCATCTACTCTGTCTCCATTAAGCATAATATCAAGCTTAACCATGGTAGACTGTCTGAAACCTATAAGTTCATAGTCTAATGAAGCATAACCTCTTGATAAAGTCTTCAATTTATCGAAGAAGTCAAATACTATTTCTGAAAGTGGTAGTTCAAATGTAAGCTCAACTCTTTCTGTAGTTAGATAAACCTGATTTTTAATAATACCACGCTTATCCATACAAAGGCTAATGATATTACCAATAAATTCATCCTTGGTAATTATTTGAGCTCTAATGAACGGTTCCTCAATGTGAGATATAGTGTTAGGCTCCGGCATTTCTGAAGGAGCATTGATTTTCATGATACTACCATCTGTTCTTACTGCATGAAACTGCACTGAAGGAACCGTAGTAATAACCGTCATATCAAACTCACGCTCAAGCCTTTCCTGCACAATTTCCATGTGAAGCATACCTAAGAACCCGCATCTAAATCCGAACCCAAGGGCAGCAGATGTTTCAGGCTCCCAAATTAGTGAAGCATCATTTAGCTGAAGCTTTTCCATAGAGGCTCTAAGCTCTTCAAACTCACTGGTTTCCACCGGGTAGATACCCGCGAATACCATTGGCTTCACATTTTCGAAACCTTTTACCGCTTCACAAGGCTTATTTACGTGAGTTATCGTATCCCCTACCTTTACCTCTTTGGCTACTTTGATACCTGATATGATGTATCCTACGTTTCCGGCCTTGATGGTATCTTTAGGCTGCTGCTTTAATTTCAGCACGCCAATTTCATCCGCCTCATAGGTTTTACCCGTATTTACGAATTTTACTTTGTCGCCTTTATTTATCTCACCATCAAAAACTCTAAAATAAACTTCAATTCCTCTGAATGGATTAAATACAGAGTCGAAGATCATAGCTTTTAATGGCTTATCAAGACTTCCTTTAGGCGCTGGAATTCTGTTTATAATTGCTTCAAGAATTTCAGAGATTCCTATACCTTCTTTAGCACTGGCATGGATAATATCTGAAGGATCACAGCCGATAAGACCTACGATCTCGTCTGTAACCACCTCTGGCATTGCACTAGGCAAATCTATTTTATTAAGCACCGGTATTATTTCCAGGTCATGCTCAAGAGCAAGGTATAAGTTAGATATTGTTTGTGCCTCAATACCCTGAGCTGCATCTACAATAAGAAGAGCACCCTCACAGGCAGCAATTGATCTAGAAACTTCGTATGAAAAGTCTACGTGTCCCGGAGTATCGATTAGGTTTAGCGTATATGCCTGCCCCTCGTGAACGTAGTCCATCTGAATAGCATGACTCTTAATAGTGATACCACGCTCTCTTTCCAGATCCATATCATCAAGCAACTGTGCTTGCATATCACGCTCAGTAACAGTTCCTGTTGATTGCAAAAGCCTGTCTGCCAAAGTACTCTTACCGTGGTCAATGTGGGCTATTATACAAAAGTTTCTTATATGCTCCATGTACGAATTATCCTCTCTTTTCTATTCTAACTGGTAGAATTTTAAAAGTGCAAAGGTAGATATTTATATGTACTTAACTAACATTGCAGAATACTAATTATTTATAGACGAATGAAACCATTAATTTTGATTTATTGATGGTATAAGCTTCATTTTCTAAATTTTGATTTTCATGAATATTGCCGAAAGCAAAAAGCAGAACAACATTTCAGAATATATTATTCACATGTATCAAACAGAAGACTTGATAAGAGTCTATGAGTTTGATATTGAGCTAGTTAAACAGTATGTTATCAAACATTTCCCTGTGAGTGACGAGGAGAAAGCTGAAATGACACAATGGTATGTTCAGCTCATGGAGCAGATGAATGAGGAAGGTATTAAAGAAAGAGGCCATTTATCATCCGTGCAGACTTATGTGGCTCAACTTTCAGAGTTAATGACTCTACTTCAAAGTGAGGACGATGAGTTTACAAAGATTTATAAAAATGCTGAGCCATATATCAAAGAGTATATTGAATTGGCAGAGGGCGCCATTACGGATGAGGTTCAACTTTGTCTTAATGGAATTTATGGTCTGCTTCTGGCTAGAATGAACGGAAAGCAAGTGCCAGAGGAAGTAATGCCGGGAATTAATGCTTTTGGAGATATTCTTTCCTACCTAAGCTACAAATACAAGCAGAAAAACTTCTTGAATAAGAACTAGAATATTAGTCTTGAGAAGACTAGCGTTTTCTCAAGACTAATAATTTAAACGCATCAATAATTACTATTTACTGCTTTTATATACTACTCCGTCTTTCATCACAAAAGACACGTTTTCCATGGTATGGATGTTATCTATGGGGTTTTCATCCACCGCAATAATATCTGCCTTTTTACCTTTTTCAACAGAACCATACTTGTTATCTATCTTAAGCATTTGGGCAGCAACTATAGTGGCCGACTGGATGGCTTTCATCGGCGGCATGCCTACTTCTACCATGTAGCCAAACTCTTTACCATTCTCACCATGAGGAAATACGCCGGCATCAGTACCGAAAGCTATTTTCACGCCTTTCTTATAAGCTTCTCCAAATGTGCTTTGAATTTTAGGACCAATTGCCAATGCTTTAGGCACCACCAATGCAGGGTAAAAACCATCAATCTTCGCCTTCTCCGCTACATATTTACCTGCTGTAATGGTTGGCACATAATAGGTCCCTTTTTCTTTCATCAGCTCCATTACTTCCGGAGTCATTAAAGTACCGTGTTCTATAGAAGTAATTCCTGCTTCCACAGCTCTCTTCATACCTTCTGGTCCGTGAGCGTGAGCCGCTGTAATCATGCCGTATTCGTTGGCTGTTTCTATTATCGCTTTTAGCTCATCCATCTGAAATTGAGGTCCTGAACCATCTTTTGCTACACTAAGAACCCCACCAGTAGCAGTAATCTTTATCACATCCGCACCATCTTTATAATGCTGTCTCACGGCTTTTCTAGCTTCATAGGGACCGTTAACCACTCCATCAATCGGTGCCGGATCACCCATCAAATCATGACGATAGCTATTAGTAGGATCTCCGTGGCCGCCTGTGGTGGAGATAATTTTACCTGCCGAATATATTCTTGGCCCCACTACTTTTCCGCTGTTAATGGCATTTCTCAAGGCTGTATTTACGCCAGTACCACCGAGATCTCTTACTGTGGTAAAGCCAGCCATTAAAGTACGCTTAGCATAAACTGTTGAATTAAACGCAATGTCAGCTTCATTCAATTTAAATTCGTCGATATAACTAGTTGGGCTAGTTTCTCCTTCCAAATGAACGTGCATATCCATAAGGCCTGGCATCACCGTTTTTGATTTGAGATCAATCACTGAATCGCCCTGGGATGGACTTTGATAGCCCTTTGCTACACTTTCAATCTCACCATCTTTTATTACAATGGTCATTTCCTTCTGCACTTTATCACTCTTTCCGTCTATAAGCGTACCGCAGTGAATGAGCGTTCTCTGAGCAAATGACTGTGCTGCCACTATGCTCATCAGCATTAGTAGTAGGTAAATCTTTTTCATAAGTCAATTTAGGTCAAAATATTATTTTCAGGAGGGCAACTTACCCATATTATCTTTAAGCTTCACACCGGACAGCTTTCTTTTTAATGCTTCAGATATAAGGTAGAATATTTTGTCGGCCGCCAGCTCATACACCAAACCATGTGGACGGATGTTAGAAACACAATTTCTACTCTCATCGGTAAGACCTCTTTTGGGTCTGTAGGTTAAATATGCACCTAGACTATCAGGAGAACTTAATCCGGGGCGCTCACCGATAAGAATAATGACCAGCTTAGCTAGCAAGGCCTCTCCTATTTCATCACCAACCGCTACTCTTCCACCTTCCACGATTGATATTGGCCCCACAGTAAGCCCAGTATCTTTTAGCTTTGGCAATAGTAGTTCTAAGAGTGGAATTGAATTTTTATTCAAAGCGGTGGCTGACAATCCATCTGCCAGAACTATGGCCACATCACAGTTGGCGCCATTATCTTTAACCAGGTTAGCCGAATTCTCGTCCAGTTTTCGACCTAAATCAGGCCTTTTTAGATATTTAGCTCTATCACTTGCCTGAGTTTGAAGTAGCAATACTGATTGGCCCAATTTCTCAATCTCACCTTTTAATCGATCAGATTCCATGTTGGAATAAACGGCATCCCTTGCAAAAGCATGGGCCATTCTAAACTCGAGATCAGCTTGCAGAGGTACGCTTGTTCCTGACCTACCCAGAAGAATTCTGGCTTTAGTATAATCTCTCAGTGATTCCCATGCTTTCCCGTTTTCTGCCATATCAGAGCTTATTAATACTTTCTAAAAACCTTAGTGGCTCTGAAGGCTGGATTACTCCCTGAGCCGTCATCATACCCTGTTTTATAAGCCAGTTTTCAAATTCAGGCGCTGGAGTCAACTTCAGCAACTCCCTGATGTACAGCGCATCATGAAAAGAAGTTGATTGATAGTTCAGCATAATATCATCGGCACCAGGCACCCCCATAATGTAATTGCAACCGGCTACACCCAGCAACGTAAGAAGGTTATCCATATCATCCTGATCAGCCTCTGCATGGTTCGTATAACAAACATCCACACCCATAGGAAGCCCCATGAGCTTAGCGCAAAAATGATCTTCCAATGCAGCTCTTGTAATCTGCTTACCATCATACAGATATTCCGGACCAATGAAGCCCACTACAGAATTCACCAGTAATGGCTTAAACTGCCTGGCCACTGCGTAAGCCCTGGCTTCACAGGTCTGCTGATCTACACCATGATGCGCATCGGCTGACAGACAGCTGCCCTGCCCGGTTTCAAAATACATTACATTATCACCGATGGTGCCTCTTCCTAAAGATAGTGTAGCTTCATAAGCCTCCTCCAGAATAGATAAATTAACTCCGAAGCTATTGTTAGCAGCCTCTGTACCAGCTATTGATTGGAACGTGAGATCGATAGGAGCATTTTTATTGTTTTCAATGAGCTCTAAAATAGTGGTAACATGACATAAAACACAGGTCTGAGTAGGTATGTCATAGCTTTCGCGAAATGAATTGAGCACCTCTAACAGATGTAGCACCTGAGAAGGGCTATCTGTAGCAGGGTTTATACCAATCACGGCATCACCACTGCCGTACATGAGACCGTCTATTAAACTAGCAGCTATTCCTTTTATATCATCCGTGGGGTGGTTAGGTTGTAGCCGCGTAGAGAAGCAGTCTTT
The DNA here is from genome assembly GCF_021389935.1 of Fulvivirga ligni. NCBI lineage: Bacteria > Pseudomonadati > Bacteroidota > Cytophagia > Cytophagales > Fulvivirgaceae > Fulvivirga > Fulvivirga ligni. Next base: position 2,161,191 of record NZ_CP089979.1, on the reverse strand, counting down.
AAGGCCTAACGTATTTCGAAAACGAGTGACTACTTCGCATTTGGCGGCCACAATTATTAGCTCTTGATTACGCATAAGCTTAGAAACGGCAGCTATCATTTCCGGAGTCAGGCCTTGATTTGTTTCCATGATCACATCCCCAGTTACTTCTTGAGAAAGCAACCAGTCTCTTAGATCACCCACCGTAAAATGTGCGATTGATCGAAATACATCTGCATTATGCGATTCCTGAATTAGGCGCGTAACCTCATCTTCTTCTGATGGAATAAGTTCTTCATCTAAAAAGCGATTGAGTGGTACATTGGCCAAAGTCATTTGAGCAGCAACTCTTTCCTTGTAACTCTCCGCTGCTAATCCGGCCAGCACATCCCCAGACCTCAATGGAGAGGCCTTAGCCATCACCTCCTTCAAGTTCTTGAAATGATAAGTGATGTTATTATAGGTGTGCTTGTATTCCATATATCAGACCTCCTTTTCTAATAGCAAATCAGCTTTGATTTTGTTTTTATGCTTGCCCAAAACTAAGTATACACCCATAGTAACGAATAAAGCAGCAAAGAAGATAACACTGATAAGAAGATTATACCAGATAATGGCTATGAGACTCACTACACATAATATTAGCGCAATGGCAGGAAACCAGGGATAAAAAGGGGCCTTAAAAGGTCTTTCCAAATTTGGCTCCTTCCTTCTGAGTGCAAATAGGCTAATCATAGAAATAATATACATTAATACCGCACCTAAAACACTCATTATAATTACTTGATCTGTAGTGCCGGTTAACAAGGCCACACAGCCTACCACTCCCCCACCGATCAATGCCCAGTGAGGGGTTCTGAATTTCTTGTTGACCTGAGCCAAAAACCCAGGCAAATATCCCGCTCTAGACAATGCAAAAAGCTGACGGGAATACCCAATGACTATACCGTGAAAGGAAGCTATAAGTCCAAAAAGGCCTATGCTAGCAAATAGTTTAGTCCATGAGTTATCCTTACCCAGCACTATGCCTAAAGCCTCAGGTAGAGGGTAATCAATACTGCTCAGATTTTGCCAATGACTCACACCTCCTGTTAATATCATTACTCCCAAAGCCAGGAGCACTAAGGTGATGAGGCTGTAGATGTATCCTTTCGGAATATTCTTTTTGGGCTCTTCTACCTCTTCAGCCACCATGGCCACGCCCTCAATAGCCAGGTAAAACCAGATGGCAAAAGGAAGTGCCGCAAAGATACCAGACACACCAAAGGGCATAGGATCTGAAAGAAAAGTTTCCGATTCAAAAGCAGGACCTACCAGCCCCATATAAAGAAGTAGCTCGGCCACAGCCAGCAAAGTCACTACCAAAGAAAATATAGCTGACTCTTTGATTCCCAACAGGTTAATACCAATAAAAATCACAAAGCAAACTATAGCCGACGGCAAAACAGGAATGGCCGAATGGAGAAAATGTAAATAACTACTTAATGCTAAGGCTATGGCTGGTGGAGCAAATAAGAATTCTACTAAAGTGGCATATCCGGCAATAAAACCGCCCATAAATCCAAATGCTCGGTATGAATAGGCGAACGGACCGCCGGCATGAGGTATAGCAGATGTAAGCTCGGTGAAGCTAAATATAAAGGTGATGTACATCACGGTGATCACCAAAGTTGCCAGCAGAAAACCTACCGTTCCGGACACCTCCCACCCATAATTCCAACCGAAATATTCACCACTTATTACCAGCCCTACGGCAATTGCCCATAAATGAATAGGACGTAGTACTTTTTTCAAGCCAGTGGATTCCGGTTTGCTGCTCATAAGATAGGTTTAGTTTAGGATTAATTAGGTAAAGGCAACAATTTAACTAAAAGGCTGCAGTACAGCAAGGTACTCATCCTCTTCCCCCTCAAAAACAATATGAGTAGCCCAACCCACCTCAGCAGCTATTCTGGTTAAAGAATCCTGGTCTATATATAGCCACTTGAACATTTCGCCCAGCTCCTGCTTGTATTCAAACTGATATTCAATCTGCCCATAATAGTAGTCAGGGTAATTTCCTTCCTCATATAAGTATTCTATATCACTGGAATCCACTATGATCCTGCCGTTTTCATTAAGCAAATTTTGAGCATAGGTAAGAAAGTTTTTAAAGGCCTGAAGTGTACCCAGAATACCTGTACCATTCATAAGCATAAGCATGGTATCAAACTTTCTATCTGGTTTGTAGTGCATTAAATCTGCATGAACGATGTTCTTTACTCCGCGCTGACTCATTACCTTACAAGCATCTTTCGAGCTATCAAGCGCCACAGTATAATATTTATCCTGAAGCATTAGTGTATGTACGCCGGTACCAGCGCCTACATCTAGTATTTTACCATCGCACAGTTCCAGAGCGTAATGTTCAAGCTCAGAAAGGTCATCAGGCTCTCGAAAAAACACCTCCACTGGCATTTCTTCAGGCTCTCCATAGTTATTATGAATTAATAAAGGCGCTTCAAATTTACCCTGTAAGTAATCTTTTAGCGCCTGACCATAAACATCTTTAGACATGCTTGCAATATTGTGATTAAGAGATGGCTAAATATATTTCAATTTCATTAATTATTCATTAAAAAAAAGAAACCATATAACAAACGTGCTTTTGCTGACTCAAAATGACCTATCTTAAGCAAATCTTTTTTATAATTACCCCTTATGAATCTACTCGCTCATGCATATTTATCTGGAGAAAACACTGAATTATTGGTGGGAAACCTCATCGGTGATTTTGTAAAGGGCAAAAGATATGAGCACTATTCAGGAGATTTAAAAAGAGGCATTTTACTTCACCGGCAGATTGATAATTATACTGATGCACACCCGCTGGTTTTGGAGAGCAAAAAACGTTTGAGCCAGAAATACCGGCATTACAGCGGCGTTATAGTAGATCTTTTTTATGACTACTTTTTAGCCAGCCAGTGGGATAAATTCCACCAAAAAGGGCTTAAAGATTTTTCTCTGAGTGTATACCAATCCATTGCCACTTTGAAAGATAATATTCCCAGCCGGGCCAAAGAAATGTTTAAGTATATGGAACGGGGCGATTGGTTATATAGCTATCAGTATACTGAAGGCATAGATAGGGCGCTAACAGGCCTTAGTAGCCGCACCAAGTTCGAATCTAAAATGGATGAAGCAGTGGAAGAACTGATTAAATATGAGCAGGAGTTTAAAGAAGAATTCAATGAATTTTTCCCACAGATAAAGAAATTTACCTCAGATTGGCTACTTAACAACTAAACCAATACTCAAAAGCACTTGTTTTGTTAATTTTGTAGCTCACAATAAAAGAATCATTATTATGAATAACGATCCGGAACTTAACGGAAAGTATTTAGGACAGATATCTGAAGACTTTGTGGTAGTATCAGACACACTAAAAGAGGCTTCTTACCAAATTAGAAAAAGGGGATTTTCAGATTACCCTATTTTTCCTATTTCAAAAATAGAATTACCTATTGGTCAATTACTTGTAGGCAAAACTGAGCTGGCGGTAAACTGGCACTACAATGCTTCTTATTTAGATGAATTTGTGCAGAGAGAGATTGTAGCAGAAGATGCGTTGGAAGAATTTAAGGCTAACTACAAAGACCCTGATGAGTTTTGCTGTCTTTTTGTGGTGGATGAAGACTTTACCAATTTCGTTTTCATTCCTTACCCGATAGATTAAAATAAAAAAAGGTTTTTGAAGTTCTTACTACTTCAAAAACCTTTACAATCTTATTTAACCTGGATTACTATTCAAAGTGGTTCCAGCCCTGCGCCTGAAGTATCACTTCTCTCTCCCCTTTAGTAATCATAATATTTCCAGCTTCTTTAGCTTGCACCACTCCTATAAAGTGAATATCAGCATGTTTCTTTAGCTTTTCCATGTCTGCTTTAGAAACTGTAAACAGCAGCTCATAATCTTCACCACCGTTTAGTGATGCAGTAGTAGCATCTATATTTAACTCATAACCAGTGTCATAAGTCTGCTTATCGATCGGTAATTTATCTTCATAAATCTTCATTCCTACCTCAGACTGCTTGCTGATGTGGAAAAGCTCAGACGCTAAACCATCAGAAACGTCTATCATAGAAGTAGGCACTACACCAAAGTCTTTTAGTTCATGGATAATGTCCATTCTGGCTTCAGGCTTAAGCTGCCTTTGTACGATGTAATCATACTTATCCAGCTGAGGCTTCATATCAGGATTAGCCAGGAAAACCTGCTTCTCTCTTTCTAATATCTGAAGTCCCATATAGGCACCACCTAAATCACCTGTTACACAAATCACGTCGTCTATTTGTGCTCCGCTTCTTTTAACCACTGCGTCTTTGTTGGCTATACCGGTTACGGTAACAGAAATCACCAAACCACTTCTTGAAGAAGTAGTATCTCCGCCAATGAGGTCTACCTTATAGCTATCACATGCTGCTTTTATACCTCTATAAAGCTCTTCAACTGCTTCTACCGAAAATCTGTTACTCAAGCCCAGGCTCACCGTAACTTGCTTAGGAGTAGCGTTCATGGCTGCTATGTCTGAAACATTCACAGCAATAGCTTTATAGCCCAAATGCTGCAATGGCATGAAAGAAAGATCAAAATGCACTCCTTCTAATAACATGTCAGTAGACAGCACAGTGTAATGATCACCACTATCAATAAGCGCGGCGTCATCTCCTATTCCCAGAGCCGTTTCCTGATTAGTGATTGAAAAGTTCTCACTTATTTTATCTATTAACCCAAACTCTCCCAGCTTACCTATTTCCGTTCTATTTTCGCTCATTATCAAGTTTTATTATCATGTGATGAAACTGAAAATTTCAATTCATCGATATATTTTGTCATTTACCCTGCAAAGGTAAGGCTATATCCTTAAATCGGCTTCATTCGGGGTTACAAATGTGGCTTGAAACCTATCAATCTACAGATTGCTCGAGTAGCAGCACAGAAGAACACCAACTATTATGAAAGCCACGATCAAATATTTTTGTTTTATACTGACTTTACTTGCCATTCTTACCTCTTGCGGACCAAAGCCGCAATACAAAACTGCTGTGGGTAAGAAGAAACTGAAGCACTATAACTCTATTCAGTACGGGCAGGCAACTCCAAAGAAATTTAAGAGCTTCAAGAAGAAGTAATTTCCTGGCAAAGCTCTATTAAAACACCGTTAGTAGATTTGGGATGTAAAAAGCAAACCAACTTATTGTCTGCTCCTTTTTTCGGTGTTTCATTCAGTAAGGTAAATCCTTCATTTTTTAACCTCTTCATCTCTGCTTCAATGTTTTCAACTTCGTAAGCAATATGATGAATACCCTCACCGCGCTTCTCTATAAATTTAGCAATCGGTGAATCCGGATCAGTAGCTTCCAATAATTCTATCTTTGTTTCACCCATCTGAAAAAAAGAAGTGGACACTTTTTCGGATTCCACTGATTCTAATTTATATGGCTGCTGGTTAAATAGCTTGGTAAAAAGCTCATTTGAGTTGTTTATATTTTTAACTGCTATTCCTATATGTTCAACTTTAATCATAATTCTACGTTTAGGGGATAAGCCAGCTTTTGGCTAACTTTGCTCAAAATTTGAAACTTTTTAAATTTTGGTAAAGTTTTATTTTTAAATTTATTCAATTAGTATCAGAAATACCGCTATGATGATGGAAACTTCCAGTGATGTTCACGTAGAGGCAGCACGCATACAGAAAGAGATAAAAAGCCATCTCGGGCTAAGGAGTAATGCCCTTATGTTTGAGTACGGCAATGTAGAGGGAAAAGTGAAGCTGGACCTGATCACCATCAACCCAAGGCACCATCAGTCATTCTTATTTCACTCTGTGAGAGGGTTTGACAAAGTAGATGCTCTACAAAAAATGCTGGAATATGTGCAGCACTATAAAGAGAAAGAGAGCAGCTACACCATACAGTGGATCGCTAACGGTGAAAAAGAGCTTCACACCTCTTATTTCAGAGCCAGCGGAGTGTATGATGCCTTGGATAAATTATATTACGGCCGTGACTCTAACACCATCACGGTATTTAGTGTGGTTTTAAACCCAGTAGCTTAAATTAACAAAACATGATTAACGTAACCGATAAAGCAAAAGACAAGATTGTTTCACTTCGAAATGAAGAAGGAAAAACATCTGATCATAATATAAGAGTACTTGTACAAGGTGGTGGATGCTCAGGCTTAATGTATGACCTGAAATTTGACGCCGCTGTAGAAGCTTCAGATGAGATATTTGAAGATAAAGGAATTAAAATATTAGTAGATAAGAAAAGTCTACTGTATTTACTAGGTACCACTTTAGACTTTTCTGATGGCTTAAATGGTAAGGGTTTTCAATTCATTAACCCCAATGCTACTCGTACCTGTGGATGCGGTGAAAGCTTCGCTGTTTAAGGACTACTTTAGATATTAAATAAAAAAGCCTCTTTTGAGGCTTTTTTTTATATAGTAGCTATACACTTCAACTCAATAGCAATTGGCGTTGGTAAAGCATTTACTTCCACTGTGGTGCGACAAGGTTGAGTATCATTAAAGTACTCTGCATAAATCTTATTATAAGTGGCAAAGTCCCCTTTCATATTGGTAAGAAAAACCGTAACGTCTACTAACTTATCCCATGAAGAGCCTGCATCTTCAAGTATGGTTCTTACATTTTCAAAGACCGATCTACACTGCTCTTCTATGTTATAAGCTTCAATTTCACCCGCTGCATTTAGGGTTACTCCGGGTATTTCTTTAGTTCCTTTTTTACGAGGCCCCACCCCCGAAAGAAACAGCAGTTCTCCTACTTTCCGAGCATGCGGATACAATCCTACGGCCTCAGGTGCGTTACTTGAATTGAATATATTTTTAGAGTCGGTCATAATTTATGGCACTTATGTTGAAGGTTTATTAAGTAAAATTAAACAGATAAAACTATGTTCGTAACAATACTTACCATTATCTATAGTGCCATTGCCCTTTTCGTTTTAGGTCGATATATCAAGAAAAAGGCCTCAAAAATCACAGAATTCAAGAATAGAGCAGCTTTAAAGTATCAAAGTGCAGTAGCTTACAAAAGAAACTGGGGTAAAAATAAAGAGGTGAAGGAGCCCCGTGTAGAGCTCCAACCAGAAGTGTAATTGATGAATTTGGTGCAAGTTGTGGAAAATAATTCCACAGCACGATATCAGGAGTTCATCAGGTCTTCAATTTCATCAGCCTCTAAAGGAATATTTTCCATCAGGTCTATGATGCCGTCTTCTGTGATAACCACATTATTCTCTAAGCGAATACCCATATTCTCTTCGCGAATGTAAATTCCAGGCTCCACAGTGAAGACCATTCCAGGCTTCATCTCCTGATAAATATTACCTACATCATGCACGTCCAGGCCGAGATGGTGAGATGTGCCATGCATGAAATACTTTTTGTATGCTGGCATGAGATCAGTTCCATTTTTAATATCTGTCTGATCTAGAAGACCAAGCTGCACCAGTTCACTCTGCATGAATAGACCAACCTCTTTATGGTATTGAGAAATTACATTTCCAGGCACTAACATTTGCATAGCCTCTTTCATCACCCTCAGCACAGCATTATAAACATCTTTTTGTCTATCAGTAAATCTACCTGACACCGGAATAGTACGAGTCATATCGGAATTGTAGTTAGCATATTCTGCCCCTACATCCATCAGCAATAGATCGCCATCTTTACATTCCTGACTGTTTTCGATATAATGAAGCACGCAAGCATTAAATCCTGACGCTACTATTGGTGTATATGCAAAACCTCTGGAGCCATTACGAACAAATTCATGAATATACTCAGCCTCAACTTCGTATTCCATCACTCCAGGTTTAGTGAATTCCAGCACTCTTCTAAAACCCTTTTCGGTAATATCGCAGGCCTTCTGCATCGTGGCTATTTCCAAATTTGATTTCACCGCCCTAAGCTCATGCATAATAGGCGCCACACGCTCGTATTTATGCAACGGAAAGCTGGCCATACACTGTTTAATAAATCTGGAATCACGCGTTTCTACACTAACAGCAGCTCTGATATGTTCGTTAGTATTTAAGTAAACATATTCAGCCTCAGCCATTAACGTATTAAAAACATTATCAAACTGAGATAACCAAAAGATGGTTTCTATACCACTCGCCTCCTTGGCTTCTTGCTTGGTATATTTATGACCTTCCCAAATGGCAATTTCATCATTAGTCTCTCTTAGAAACAATATCTCCCTTAGCCTTTCATTATGAAAATCAGGATAAATAACCAGAATACTTTCTTCCTGATCAATGCCTGATAGATAGTACAGGTCATTATTTTGCCTGAAAGCCATAGTACCGTCCGCATTGGTAGGCATAATGTCATTAGAATTGAAGACTGCAATGGAGTTAGGCTTCAACATTTCAGCAAATCGACTTCTATTTATGGTAAAAAGCTCGTTATTTATGGGTTGGTATCTCATTACTTCTGGTAGTTGGTTTTCAATTCAATAAATTAAAGCATGAAAAAATCACTATTATTGGCGTGTATCACGCTATTTTCATTATCCCTTCATGCGCAACAAAAGTACTGGATATATTTCAAAGACAAAACGCAGGAAGTCCCCACTCTCAGTAAGACAGAGCTCTACGACCTACCCGTAAATCAGGCCTATTTAGATAGCCTTTCACAACTGGGAATAACCGCAAGAACTAACTCCAAATGGCTCAATGCCACAACGGCCTATTTATCTCAAAATGAATATGAATCCATTTCAAACCTAGGCTTTGTAAAAGCGCTCAGCCCGGTTGAAATCCATTTTAGAGAACACTCAGGCACCGGCTCCCTGCAAGCTGTACAGGTACTCAATCAAATGAATGCTGATACACTGATAGCATTAGGCTGGTTCGGAAAAGGAATTAAAATAGGAATTATTGACGGTGGCTTTCTGGGTGCCGATGAAGCGGATGAACTCATTCATATCCTCAGTAACAAGCAGGTGGCTGCCTACAAAAATTATATTGAAAAGGATGTAACTAATCCATATACAGGGTCAGCCCGATATCAGGATAATCATGGCACCAAAGTTTGGACTATGATCGCAGGCCGATCGGGCTCTGAAAAGTACTTTGGTACTGCTACAGAAGCCATGTTCTACTTAGCCCGTACCGACCAGGGCGATAAAGAGTACCGAGGCGAGGAAGACCACTGGGTTGCTGCTGTAGAATGGATGTATGAGCAGGGTGTATACCTTATCAACTCCTCAGTGGGTTATTCTACCGGCTTCAATGATGCCTCTCAAAACTACTCTCCTTCTGATGTAGATGGCTCATCCAGCGCTATTACAAAAGCGGCCAATATCGCCACTAAAGAAAAAGGCATGACCATAGTGCTGGCTGCTGGAAATGACGGCAATAATAAATTTAAAGTAGTTTCCGTGCCTGCTGATGCTGAAGGGGTTATCACCGTGGGGGCCACAGACATACGTAACTGGAAAAGACAATATTACAGCTCCATCGGGCCAGAAAATCTGAAACATATAAAGCCGGACCTCTCCTGCTATTCCGTTTCAGGAACCTCATTTGCTGCTCCGGTAATCACAGGGCTTATCGCCAGCTTGCAACAGGGCTTTCCAGAAGCTACACCACAAGAAATCAGGAAAGCTTTGGAGCAGTCAGCTCATTTATCTCAGCTGCCTAATAATTATCTGGGTTATGGTGTACCTAATATCAAAAAGGCCATTGATATACTGAATGGAGGGAAAAACAAAACCCAAAGAAAGATAATAAAGACTAAAGCCGATGAGGTAGAAGTGATGATGGGTTCTGACAATCTGGTAGCATTTTATAAATCAGATGCTGTTAATGTGCTGTTTCAGAAACTATTGATATCCAGAAATGGCAAAGTAACGGTAAAAAGACAGAAAGAAGCCAAGAGAACCACCGTAGCTTCACCTGAAAACTGTGTTGAGATCATTTGGGAGTAGCCTGCAACCTTCTTCTAAATCTTTTATCGAAGATAATGATGAAGACATTTCCCAGATAAATCAGTCCTGCCCATCCTGATGCTGTGCCTCCAAAAAGAATGACCACCAGCATCGATACTAATGGAATAAGTGAAATAAGGCCATAACGTTTCAGGTGGTATTTGGTAAGCAACACTTCCCTTTCATTTAAGGCCAAATGCTCTCTTTGATTATAAGCTCGCCAGTGCCATAAGAAAAAGATGAGATAGATAAGAAAGAAACCTACACCGAACCTGATCATAAGATCAGCCCACTGATCCGTTTCCAAATTGGCCGCCTGCATCTCTCTGGCTTTCAACAAGAATGCCTCAGAATGAACGCCAAAAACCTGCATCACCCGTAGCCAAACTACAGTGCCCAGCACATTAAATAGGTATTTTAGCGGATAGACATAGAACAGCAAAATGAAAAGAAAAAGGAAGTTTAAAGTTCGGTTAAACCCGTCTTCCAGACCATAATTCGTGAAATATTTATAATGACCATTCCATATTGCCAGCAAGATCATGCTACAAAAGATGAAACCCAGAAACCCATACATAGAGACCTGCAACTCAAGATAAGTACTTGGCACAGAAACAGATATTACCAATAGCGTTATAGAAAAACCAAACACTGTATCAGTAAGGGCTTCTAGCCTGGTGGATTCCAACCCACGGTACCTGAAGCCTTCTGGCGAAATCTCGTTCTTGGTTTTAAACTGGTCTCTGATCATTTATTTAGGTTTAGCTGCCAATGAAGGTGCCAGTTTAATTAAAATTTAGCATTGATCCTATTAACCCAGCTCGGATAGCTCAAGCCATCTCATTTCCTTTTCATCTATTTGATTCTCAACCTGTTTCAGTTCTTCGCCCCAGCCAGTGAGCTTCACATGATCCTGCTCACCAGAATTCATTTGCTCATTTAGCTGATCTTTCTTTTTATTCAGCGCCTCGAGTTCTTTCTCCAAAGCGTCAAACTCTCTCTTTTCATTATAAGTCATTTTTCTGGCCTCCTCCGTCTTCACTTTGGCAACTTTAGGCTCAGAATCAATCTTGGTGCCCGCAAACTTCTCAGCTTCCTCTTTGGCTTTGGCGTACTCTCTGTACACGGTGTAGTTCCCTGGGAAATCTTCAATCTCAGTAGATCTATCAAACACAAATAAGTGATCGACCAATCTATCCATAAAGTATCTATCGTGAGATACAATAATCAAGCAGCCCTGAAACTGACTTAGAAAATCCTCCAAAGTGCGCAAGGTGATCAAATCCAGATCATTGGTAGGCTCATCCAGAATAAGGAAGTTCGGATTTTCTACAAGCACACATAATAGCTGCAGTCTTCTCTTTTCACCACCACTGAGCTTATCTACAAAATCATACTGAGCGGAAGGAGAAAAGTTAAAAAGCGTCAAAAACCGAGAGGCAGTCACTGTACTTCCATCGGCCATTGTGATCACTTCGGCTATTTCCTGCACTACATCTATCACTTTACTACCCGCCTTAAACTCAGGCTCTTTCTGTTTATAATAACCAATGGCTGTAGTAGTTCCTTTTACAATTTCACCTGCATCTGGCTTTAGAGCTCCAGTGAGAATATTTAAAAAGGTAGACTTTCCAGTACCATTCTTACCTACTATACCTACCCTTTCACCTTTCTTAAATATGTATGAGAAATGCTTAAACAGATCTTTCTCTCCAAATGACTTAGATATCGCATCAATTTCCAACACCTTGCCTCCCTGGCGTCTGCCTTTCACTTCTAGTTCCAGCTTCTGCTTCTCCAGATTTTGATGGGCCTTTTTCTTAATGTCTTCAAAGGCATCTACCCTATATTTTGCTTTTGTACCTCTGGCTTTAGGCTGTCTTCTCATCCATTCCAGCTCCTTCCCATAAAGGTTCTTCGCTTTCTCCTTCTCAGACTGCTGTATTTGTTCTCTTTCAGCTTTCTTTTCCAGAAAATAAGAATAATTACCAGAGTATTTAAATACCTGCTGCTGATCTAACTCTATAATCTCATTCGTAACACTTTCCAGGAAATACCTATCGTGAGTAACCATAATTATTCCCATCTGGCTTTGAGAAAGGTACTCTTCCAGCCATTCAATAGCTTCTAAATCCAAGTGGTTAGTAGGCTCATCCAGAATAACCAAGTCCGGCTTTTCCAGGAGTGTTTTTGCCAGCCCTACGCGTTTCTTCTGCCCTCCTGATAACTCACCAATTTTTTGTTGGTGATCATGAATACCCAGTTTACCAAGAATTTCCTTTACCTGATTTTCATAGTTCCACGCATCAAGCTCATCCATTCTGGTGATTAGTGAAGTAAGCTTATCTACAGCACTAGGATCTTCAGCTGTTTTTTGCAGCAGCTGCTCATATTCTTTCACCAAAGTGGGAAGCTGTTCATCACTTTCCAGCACAGCATCAATTACCGATAAATTACTATCAAAATCCGGCTGCTGATTCAAGAACATTACTTTTACATCATTGGCAATCACCACCTCACCAGAATCAGGCTCATCAATGCCTGCCAAAATTTTAAGAAGCGTAGATTTACCACTTCCGTTTACACCCACCAAGGCTACTTTTTGACCGGCCTCAATACCAAAAGATATATTTTCAAAGAGCACTCTGGCTCCGAATGATTTCGAGATTTTATCTACAGATAAGTAATTCATTCAACAAAACTACATGAATTTATACGCACATAACATGCTAGCCAACAAAATACTCACCCAAAGGTAGCTATTGATGAAACTATCAATAATTTCTATATTGCCTAAAAACAATCAGCTTATGAAAATCGGTAAAATTGCTATAGCCATCTTAGGCTTAATACTCGTGATAGCACTTATCATGTATTTCACTGGTCCATCAGAAGTGTACATGGAAAGAAAAATAACTATCAATGCCCCCGTAGAAAAAGTATATACCAAAGCTGCCAACATGAAAGAATTCAATGATTGGTCTCCCTGGTATCCGAAAGACCCCAGCGCCAAATATACTTATGAAGGCCCCGATAGCGGCGTAGATGCCCGCATGAACTGGGAAAGCGACAGCGTGAACCTAGGCAAGGGCTCCATGTGGACGGTAGAAGTAAAGGAAAATGAACTGATAGACAATAGAATGGACTTTGGTTATGGTGGTGAAGCCCATGCAAAACTACTGTTTGAACCCAAAGCTGGCGCTACAGAAGTTACCTGGACCTATGAGGAAAAACCTGGAGCAATAAGCAAAATCATGTATAATTTCATGGATTTAGAAACAATGGTAGGGCCGGATTATGAACAAGGCCTGACCAACCTTAAAAAGTCTGTAGAATAACAACTTAATATTTTCAAGAGCTCATTCTACCTCATGAGCTCTTGAAGCATATCTTTTCTCTTTCCAGACCTGAAGTTCCTCTTTTCGTTGCTTTAGTTCTTCTTCCGAAAACTCCACGCCAATGATGGCCTCTAAATCTGGCTGCCCTGCATCTATCCAGCAGGTATACCAGAAATCACCGACCATCTTTACAGCCCGCCTCATCTGCCGCTCTACCATATGATTAAGCATGACATGATATTCTTTGGAAAACTCTCTGGAGTAGACCTTTACCGTGGCAGCACCACGAGTTTCGAAGCTATACTTCTTATCTTCCTCCAACTTTTGAGATACCGTAATTTCATATTGCAGCACCGAATCCAGAGCCTCATGAGCGTGTGTTACACCCTGCCATATAGCTAACTGAGTATTTTCGATATAGTCTGCCCTACCTACCAGAAAATCATAATCTTCAGAGAAAAGCTCTGGCAACCTGGATTCCCACAAACCATGAATCCCTTTCTGACCAGTAAGTTGGCCATTATAGTTCTCTGTGGTATGTAGCGGCACATTAGCATCTGCAATATAATGGCCCAGCTCCGCTGATAACCTTAAAATAGCCTTTGCATCTCTAATTCTCATGGCATCAGTAAGCCAGCCTTTCATTCTATAAACATGCCATGGCACTATTCCATAGGCTTGCAAAGTATCTTCCGTGAATTGCTCTACGGCTGCATTCCAATATCGTGGCATTTTATAGATGGCAGAGTCACCATATACATCAATATCAATAAAATGTCTTGGAGCTTCTCCATCTACTGCATATCTTCGCTTATCAGGATTAACTGCATTTTCGGTAATGTACCTGATGTGATGCTTATAAAAGGCTATCATTTCTGGCGGTAAAGTAAAAACGGCCAATCGGTTTATTTTCTGATGACCATAAAAACCCCAGATACCAGAAAGACTGGATAACGGGATAAGCAGAGCTATAAAAAGAAATATTTTAGCCAAAAATCGCATCTATATTAAGGTAAGCATATTTTTTCTAAAATTATTCTTGAGATACATTTTGTAAATATTAGAAATAGCTTTACCTTTGCACACTCAAAATTAACAAGGCGAAGTCGAATAAATATCAGATATGGCAAATCATAAGTCAGCATTAAAGAGAATCAGATCGAATAATGCAAAAAAATTAAGAAACAAGTACCAACACAAAACCACTAGAACTTTTGTAAAGAGGTTAAACGGTACTACTGATAAGTCTGAGGCGCAGGAATTGTTAAAAACAGTTTCTTCTATGCTTGATAAACTAGCAAAGAAAAATATTATACATAAGAAAAAGGCTTCTAACCAAAAGTCTAAGTTAACTAAAATGGTTAACAGCCTTTAATTAGTATTTAAGATATATAGAAGAGCCTTATCTCTCGCGGGATAAGGCTTTTCTGTTTTACTATCTTTTTTACTCAAAATGTGATAACTTATATATCATCCAACTAAGCCACGGGTGATATGACCATAGCCGACCATCTCAACATAAAAAGCTGGGCAGAAGAAGACCGCCCCAGAGAAAAGCTCTTATTAAAAGGAAAAGCCTCATTATCAGAAGCTGAACTTATTGGAATACTTATCGGGTCAGGCACCCGATCCATGTCTGCAGTAGATCTGAGCAAGCACATCTTGAATCAATCAGGGAATGATCTTAATCAACTGGCCAAGCTTTCGGTAAAGGATCTGATGAAATTCAAAGGCATTGGTGAGGCCAAGGCCATATCCATCGTAAGCGCTCTGGAGCTTGGCCGCCGCAGAAAAGACACCGAACCCCAAAAGAAGCCCCAAATTACCAGCTCCGAGGATGCTTATAAAATCATATCACCAGAATTATTAGACAACCGCCACGAAGAGTTTTGGATTTTACTACTCAACCGCAGAAATATGGTTATTAAAAAACAATTGATAAGCAGCGGAGGAGTTACGGGTACTGTGGCCGACCCTAAAATCATCTTCAAATCAGCCCTGGAAGAACTGGCGTGCGGTATCATCCTGGTACACAACCATCCATCCGGCAACCTCAAGCCCAGTCAACAAGACATTCACCTGACGAAAAAAATGACAGAAGGAGGCCGAGTTTTAGAAATCCCGGTATTGGATCACATCATTTTCACTGACAATGGCTATTTTAGCTTCGCAGATGAAAATATGCTATAAGTTATGAGCAGAAATAAGTGGATTATAGGCGTAGTGGCGCTTACTGTAGTGATCATTTTTATTTATTCCTTTCAAGGCCAATCTCCAGAATCATACAAAGCTGAGATAGACAAAAAAAGAGATGCGCAAGAGTCTTTTATGAGGAATTCTGATGAATCCCCATTCGTGGCTCAAAAGGTAAAATTTGAAGGCCTGAAGTTCTTTTCTGCTGACTTGAAGTATAAGATCAATGCTAAATTTACAGCCAAGGAAGATCCTCAAATAAGAAAACTGGCCACCAGCGAGGGAGAGCCGGAAGAATATCTGGAATACGGCTATGCCAGCTTCACCTTAGATGGGAAAGAACAAAAACTACTGATTATGGAAAATGTGAAGGAAGATGTTTTATTCCTAGCCTTCGCAGATGATACCAGTGCTGACGAAACCTATGGTGGTGGCAGATACTTAGAAGTAAAACACAATGGTGGCAATGGCATTTTACTTGATTTTAACCTGGCCTACAATCCTTACTGCGCTTATACCGCAGGATACAGCTGCCCGCTACCTCCAAGTGAAAATCTTTTAACTGTACCTATAAAAGCTGGCGAGAAGACTTATAAAGAGCTATAAGGATTACTCTATGATAAGATACTGAACAGTTCTCTCTTCAAGATAAAGTTCTTAACTTTATAAAAGGATGGATATAAAATCAATCAAAATAGATCTAATTCACTGGTTAACAGAACTTCAAGACCCTGAAGTACTGAAGAGTTTGCATACGTTCAAAAGCCAGCATGAAAACAACTTAGATGAGAGTACAAAACTTCTCTTGAATGAAAGATTAGCCTTTTACGGCAATAACCAAGACGATTTAATTGACCTAGATGATGCCCTTAATGATCTTGAAAAAGATCTATAATGTACAAGCTAAAACTCATACCACCGGCTTTGCGAGATATCAGAGAAAGTCTAAAATGGTATGACGATCAAAAGAAAGGTCTTGGAAGGAAGTTTTACATACATGTAAAAGCCAGACCAAATTACATCCAGCTTCATCCTCACCATTATCAAATTAGTTATAAAAATATCAGAAGTGCTGGAGTCAACAGATTCCCATTCCAAGTTCATTACATACTTCAAGAAAATAATAAAAGTATAATAATTCTTGCAGTAAGCCATACCAGTCGGTCTCAAAGCTCATGGCGCTACAGAAGCGAATAATCACACATCCTATTAACACCTTGATTTAAAGCCCTTTGAATATCATTCCAAAAAAAATCATTTAAGTCTCCTTAAAAGCTATAAATGTGTAATTTTGTTTCCTTAAAATTTTAGCACATAAACGGCATTTTTATAGCATGAAGATATCTTTAAACTGGCTTAAGGAATATATCGACTTAAATCAGTCACCTGAAGAAATAAGTAAGCTTTTAACTGATACTGGTCTTGAAGTAGAAGGCCTTGAAGCATTTGAACTTGTTCCAGGTGGATTAAAAGGGATGGTAATAGGCGAAGTTCTTACTTGCGTGCCTCACACCAATGCAGACAAATTAAGAGTTACTACAGTAGATATTGGCGCTGATGAGCCATCACAAATAGTTTGCGGAGCCCCGAATGTAGCTGCGGGCCAAAAAGTAATTGTAGCCACTGTTGGTGCTACTCTTTATCCCAAAGGACACGAGCCGTTCACTATAAAGAAAGCTAAAATTAGAGGAGAGGCTTCTCAAGGTATGATCTGTGCTGAGGATGAGATCGGTGTGGGTGCCAGCCATGCAGGTATTATGGTACTGGATACTGATTTACCTAACGGTACCCCAGCCTCTGAGTACTTCAACCTTTCTTATGATATGATCATTGAGATCGGCCTTACTCCCAACCGTGCTGATGCTACTTCTCACATTGGTGTAGCCAGAGACCTTAAGGCAGCATTGAAGTCAGAGGTGAAATGGCCTGATGTTTCAGGTTTCAAATCTGAAAGTACCAGTAGCCCTATTACAGTTGTTGTAGAAAATCATGAAGCTTGCCCAAGATATTCAGGAGTTTCCATTAGTAATGTTACTGTAAAAGAGTCGCCAGACTGGCTTAAACAAAAATTACAAGCTCTAGGCTTAGAGCCCATCAATAACATAGTGGATATCACCAACTTTGTGCTTCATGAAGTAGGACAACCACTACATGCTTTTGACGCAAAACAAATTAAAGGCAACAAGCTAATAGTTAAAACATTGCCGGAAGGCACCAAATTCACCACGCTTGATGAAAAAGAGCGCAAGCTGAGAGAGAATGACCTCATGATCTGTAATGCTTACGGTGAAGGAATGTGTATTGCAGGTGTTTTTGGAGGTATTCAATCCGGAGTAAAAGACTCTACTACGGACATTTTCCTGGAAAGCGCCTATTTCTCTCCGGACTATGTTCGTAAAACTGCGCAGCACCATCAGCTTAAAACTGATGCTTCTTTCAGGTATGAGCGTGGCACTGACCCTAATATCACTGTTTATGCATTAAAGAGAGCTGCTTTACTTATTAAAGAACTAGCAGGAGGTGAAATCAGCTCTGAAGTAACTGATATTTACCCTACTCCTATCGCAGACTTTGAAGTGCCTGTGAAATATAAAAATGTTCACAGACTGATAGGAAAAGATATTGCGAAGGATAGAATCAAAGAAATTCTGGAGCTCTTAGACATAAAGGTTACTAAAGAAACTGAAGAGTCTTTCCTGGCCATTGTGCCGCCATACCGTGTAGATGTGCAAAGGGAGGCCGATATTATTGAAGAAGTACTTAGAGTGTACGGATTCAACAATGTAGAGCTACCAAACTATGTAAAAGCTGACTACCTGGCTGAATTTCCGGCTAAGGATAAAGATAAAATCCAGAAGACCATCACAGAAATGCTTGTAGGTCAGGGTTATTATGAAATACTGACCAACTCACTTACTAAGCCTGAATATGCGGTGAACGCTGCTGAGCTAGACGAAAGCCAGAGCGTGCATATTCTTAACAAGCTAAGTGAAGATTTAGGCGTTTTGAGACAGAGCATGCTACACACAGGTTTGGAAGTAGCAGCTTATAATATTAACAGAAGGCAGGCTAACCTGAAGCTCTTCGAATTTGGAAAAGCCTACTTCCTTATAGATGGTGATTACGTAGAGAAAAGAAAACTAGCCATATACCTTACTGGTGATATTGAAAATGAAAACTGGATCAATAAAACCAGAAAAGTAACTTTCCACGATCTGTATCAGACCGTATTAGGCATCACAGGAAGACTGCTCAATAAAGAGCTTTCTACCGAGGTAATTCACACCTCTCCTTTTGACTATGGCCTTATTTTAAAGTTTGGAGAGAAAGAGATTGCGAAATTAGGTAAGGCTAGCAAGGCTACCTGCAAGAAGATAGGCGTGAAGCAGGAAGTATTCTATGCAGAAATAGATTGGGATCTTGTATTGAAGAAAATTACGAATACAGTAACCTTTGAAGAAGTATCTAAATACCCTGAAGTACGCAGAGACTTATCTTTGGTGATTGACAAAAAAGTAAGTTTCGATGAGATCAAAAATATTGCCTTAGGCAAAAAACAATCCCTGATCAAAGCCATTAATGTATTTGATGTTTATGAGGGAGAGAATATTGGTGAGGATAAAAAGGCTTATGCTATAAGCTTTACGCTTGAAGACAAGCAAAAGACCCTTACTGACAAAGTCATTGATAAGACTATGACTCATTTGATAAGTTTATTTGAAAATAATTTGAATGCAATAATCCGTAAATAGGATAAGTTAAGTTTAATCTTTAATTTACATTTTAATTGTTGATAGCCTTCAGAGGAAAATGAAGTGCTAAGCGGCTCGTAATCAACACTATTTAGAGGTCAATTACAATACTGAAAATGAACAAAGATCAACTAAAAGTTAGTCTTCAAACACTAGAACGTAAAATCAATTTATTGCTAGGCGATCATAAAGCGCTAAAGTTGGAAGTAAGTAAGCTTCAGGAAGAAAACCAGGAATTGCGTACTAGTTTGAAACAAAAAGATGAGCAGATCAACAACTTTCAAAATAAGATTAAAATTAGTAAGATTGTAAATAATATAGAAACAGAAGAAGGGAACACTTCTGAGTTAAAGAGGAAGATTGACGATTATATTAAGGAGATAGATAAGTGTATTGTACACTTAAGTAAATAATACCGCTCCATATGGACGAACTTTCAATAAGAATAAAGATTGCCGACAGAGAATACCCGATGAAGGTAAAGGCAGAAGATGAGGCTAGGGTACGTAGTGCCGGTAAGCAGATTAATGAAAGAATTAGATCTTATAGAGAACAATTTGGCATAGATGATAAACAAGATCTCTTAGCCATGGTAGCATTTGATTGTCTTGTAGACAAAATGGAGGCTGATGAACAACAGCACTCTACGGATGATGGTGCCGTAGAAAAGGTAAATGAGCTGAATAATCTCATTAACCAGTCTCTATAGAGTCCTCCCCTCTAACCAGTAAATACCTTTTTCTGAGTTGATTAACTGTGAGAGTTAATATCAGGAAATAGGAACTTTAAGGCCTTTTTTTCAGGCCTTTAGACATATACATGAGACAGATCTAAACCGTTTGTCATTATTTATCCGCACTCCTGAGGCGCTCTCGCGCAACCTAAATTAAATATATAAATAATGGCAGATGTAATCTACGTAATACTGGCGGGCGTTGTGGGCCTCGGTATTGGAATTGTAATAGGAAGGGCTCTGGTGTCAAAGGTTAACGCGCAGAAAGAGAAAGAAATAGAAGAAAAAGCGCAGGGCATAATCAAAGAAGCTGAGATCTCAGCTGAGAATATCAAGAAAAATAAAATACTTGAGGCTAAAGAAAAATTCCTAAAGCTAAAATCAGAATTTGAAGAGGAAGCTTCTAAGAAGAAGAATATCATTATCACTAATGAAAACAAGCTAAAGCAGAGAGAGCAGCATTTATCAAAAGAATTTGAGCAGGTAAAACGTAAAGAGGGCGAGATTAAAGATCTAAGAGATAAACTATCAAGTCAGCTGGATGTAGTGAATGCTAAAAAAGCGGAATTAGACAAGTTCAACGAGCAGAAAGTAAGCATTCTAGAGAAGATCTCAAACCTTACTGCTGAAGAAGCTAAAGAGCAGTTAGTGGAATCACTTAAAGACGAAGCTCAGACCAAAGCCTCTTCATTTATCAAAGATATTTTAGAGGAAGCTAAGCTTTCAGCCACCAAGCAGGCTAAGAAAGTAGTATTAGAAACTATTCAGCGTACAGCTACGGAACATGCCATTGAAAACTGCGTGTCTATCTTCAATATTGAAAGTGATGACATTAAGGGTAAGATCATTGGTCGTGAAGGTCGTAACATCCGTGCGCTTGAAGCAGCTACAGGTGTTGAGATTATTGTAGATGATACCCCTGAAGCTATCATTATCTCAGGCTTCGATCCTGTAAGAAGAGAGATCGCAAGACTTTCACTTCACCGTTTAGTGGTAGATGGAAGAATTCACCCGGCACGTATTGAAGAGATCGTAGCTAAGACTAAGAAAAATATTGAAGAAGAGATCATAGAGATAGGTGAAAGAACAGTAATTGACCTTGGCATCCACGGGTTGCACCCTGAATTAATTAAGATGGTGGGTCGTATGAGATTCAGATCATCTTATGGTCAAAACTTATTACAGCACTCCAGAGAGGTGGCTAACCTTTGTGCTACTATGGCTTCTGAGTTAGGTTTAAACCCTAAACAAGCTAAGAGGGCGGGATTACTTCATGATATTGGTAAAGTATGGCCAGAGGAGCCAGAAAAGCCTCACGCTATCCTTGGTATGGAGCTGGCGCAGAAGTATAAGGAACATCCTGTGGTTTGCAACGCTATTGGAGCTCACCACGACGAAATTGAGATGACTACCATGATTTCTCCTATCATCCAGGCATGTGATGCTATATCAGGTGCAAGACCAGGAGCTAGAAGAGAAGTGATGGAAAGCTACATCAAGCGTTTGAAAGAACTAGAGCAACTGGCACTGAGCTTTGAAGGCGTACATAAATGTTATGCTATTCAGGCTGGTAGAGAGCTCCGCGTAATGGTAGACGCAGACAACGTTACTGATGACAGAGCAGGACAGCTATCTTTCGATATCTCGCAAAAAATAGAGAAAGACATGCAGTATCCTGGTCAGATAAAGATCACAGTAATCAGAGAGATGAGATCTGTAGCCTACGCTAAATAAATTGAAAAAACCATTGTACATAAAAGCTGTTTTAGAAATAAGACAGCTTTTTTAATTTATACCAATACCTATGTCTCCAAAACATAACTTCGCTGCCATCTTCGATATGGATGGCGTTATCGCTGACACCAATCCTTACCACCAAAAAACCATCAAAGAGTTTTGCCAGAAGTACGGCAAAGAGGTAACTGAAGATTTTCTGAGAGAAAAGGTATATGGTCGTACTAATGCTGACTGGATCCCAGCCATATTCGAGGGCATAGAGGATGATCAAATGCATGCTTACGCTGATGAAAAGGAGGCTATGTTTCGTGAAGTATACAAAACAGATCTGGTACCCGTAAAAGGGCTAAAAGCTTTCTTAGATCATCTTAAAAGAGATCATATCAAAATGGCCGTTGGTACTTCCGCCCCTATGGAGAATGCAGAATTCATTTTGCAAGGGTTGGATATTGAGGATTACTTCCACACCATCTTGCACTCAGCGCATGTCACCAAAAGCAAACCAGATCCTCAGATTTACCTAAAGGCCTGCCACGCCGTGGGCTACGATCCTAAAAACTGTATTGTATTTGAAGATTCTCTTTCAGGAGTGCAAGCTGGAAAAGCAGCTGGTTGTAAAGTAGTAGGTATTACCACCACTCATTCCGAGCAAGAGCTGAAGCATTGTGATCTGATCATCCGTGATTTCAGCAATCTTACTCCTTCTATTTTGGATGGGCTTTTTTGATAGGTAATCACTTCTATCCCTGAAGATCATACTTCATCAGCCAATCTTCTTGCAGGTCCTCTCCTAGCAGAAAAGAATGCTTGCCAAAAATGGTAAAGCCATTCCTTTCGTAGAACCTGATGGCCTTCTGATTTTCCTCCCATACTCCTAACCAAAGGTATTTGGCATTTCGCTGTCTTCCAATATCCATAGCCTTGGCAATTAAAGAGTTACCAATTTTCCGCCCCTGATAATCCTTTACCACATAAACTCTGGCGAGCTCCACAGTATTCGGATGATCCTTCTCTGTTTGGCAATCACCAAAATTCACTTTTAGGTAGCCAACTATTTCATCATCTATTTTGGCAAAGTGGTATTCAATATCTTCATTTTCTAACTCTGATAAGATCTTTTCAGGTGTAAACTCACTAGCCACATAAATCTCCATATCTTCCTTGGTGTTTTTATCGGAATACGTATCACGAAATGTCTTGATGGCTAAATTCAATAATAACTTAACGTCCTCAATCTCAGCCTTTTCAAAGAAAATATTATCAGAATAATTCATTATAAATTATAATATATTAAACATATTGCAGTTATAAACATTATTATAGTAACTATAATTATATGAACTAAGAACTTTAATTCACAACTATTGTCGGCTTTAAACTATGTACTACCCAAAAACTATTGTCATCCTTCTGGCGATTTTACTGTCAGAGGTGTGTCATTCCGAACCCAGGAAACCCTCTAAATTTCCTTTTAAAGAACTGAACACCATGTCAGTTCACGATCCTTCTGCGGCTTTAAGCGCTCTTCGAGAGATGGATTTTGATAATCTCTCCAAGGCTGATAAAGCATTTTACAATAATATTAAAGGTAAAGCATATGCCTTTAGTGAGCACTATGACAGCGCTAAATTATACCTTATTGAATCAAAAAGCGCCTTTCAAAAACTTATACGCGTATGGAAGATAGAATACCCGGGAAAACAACCTGGTGAATATATTTTTCAGCTTCAAGAAGGTGAAGCCAATGCTTATTTATGGCTAGGAGAACTGCATAGGCTTCAATCACAGCCTAAAATGGCCATCTCTGAATTTGAATCGGCCATCAAAATTTTTAGTGACTTATCCTCTGTTCCTATTAAAGACATGAGCAGCAGAGTTACATTGATGAGAGCCTTCACCGATGAGAAGATAAGTATGACCTACGAGAACGACGGCAACTTTAAAAAAGCCATTTTGCATGGTCTTTCTGCAAATGAAACCTTCATAGCAAAAGAGTCATCGGAGCTCACTCACAATACGGAGAGACTAGCGCATAATTATTTAAGAATCGGCAACTATGACTCTGCCACATACTATTCTGAGTTTATGCTGGAAAACATTTCACGGAAAGACAAAGGTGCCGAACAGACGGCCTATTCCTTTCTAGGCTCTGCTTACGCTGCCAAGAAGGACTTTGAAAAAGCCATGCCTCTACTAGAAGAGTCAATATCCTATTTGGAATCCGTAGAAAAATCAGGAATACTCATAGATGCCTACTTTTATTTGGGCGATTGCTACATAGCTCAAAAGTCTTACTCAGAAGGGCTGGAGGTTGCCTATAAAGGACTTGCGCTTGCTAAAGAAGTTCATGACTTGTGGGAAATTCAGGAAGCCTATAAGCATCTCCATCACTATTATGAAGACATGGCTTTCTACACAGGAGATGTGCAACATTATGAAAAGACTATTACCTATATGGAAAAATCCTATACATTGAAAGATAGTCTGGTATCCATTCGGTCTGATAATGATATGGAAGAATTGCGGATTCAGTACGAAAACGAAAACGAGGATCAGAATGCTCAGCTCCAGAAACAAGAAAAATTGCTAGCAAGAGCAGAAATGAAAAATTATATTCTTCTTGGAATAATTGTGGTATTGGCTGTGCTTTATATCAGAAATAGAATACAAAAGGCTAAAACCGTATAAAATGGAAATGAGTATAAAAGTGTCTGACTATCTTTTATACTCATTTTCAATCTTTATCTCACTGCTTTAGCAATTAATCAAACGGTAAAAGATCAGGCTCCAAAAACTCTTTCCTGGCCTCAGCAGAATTGTAAATATCAAATCCATAATGGGCGGCCATTAAATCTTTAAAGGAAGTTTTCAATCTAGGGAATCCCTCAATAAAAGCCTGAAAATCAGCGAAATATGATTTAAGCATAAAATGATATACGGCCTTAACCGCTGCATGTGTTAAAGTGGCATTATACTTATCTTCAGCTCCCAGGTGTTTTACATAGGCCTTTAACTGAGTAGGAATAGTTAGCAGAGCTACCTCTATTCCATAATTCCTAATATGAATCCATGCTAGCCTTAGATGAGCTTCATGATTGAAAACAGAAGGATTTAATGAGCAATTGCTGAAGGCTTCCTCAAATTGCGCATCAGAAAGATCGTAGTGATTAGTCATAATAGGTTTATTTAGCTTGGAACTCTAAATATACGGATTATGCCGCCAAGGGTTTAGCCTATATAAACAAAGAAGTTCTAACCCGAAAGCCAGAACTTCTTTATTTAATCAAACCCTAATTGATTATCTATTGACCGTTAAAGTATATCATAATACTGATAACAATGACCAGCACCACTAATGATGCCGCTACATCTACCCAGCCATAGCTGGTTTTATTGCTCTTTTTATCTTCTTCTGAAAGTGTACCGAAAGTAAGACCAGCCACTTTCTCTCTGGATGGCGCCGCAGTAGCCAAACTCACTATAATGGCCAAGGCCACGCAGAACAGGAAGAAATAGGCACTGAAAGTAAGGAAATTCATGTCCGCCAGATAGAATAGGAAGCCACTTAAATCCTCTTTTACTAGTTCTAGTGTTATTCTGAAAGCTGCCACTATAAGTCCTACTACCAATGTGGTATAAGCACCATTGGCATTGATTCTTTTTAAGAATATTCCTAATAAAAATATAGCCGTAATAGGTGGAGCAATATAACTCTGTACACTTTGCAAATATTCATACAATACCCCTGAGATATTGGCCATGATAGGAATCCAAAGGATACCACAGATCACCACAATACCAGTAGCTATCTGCCCGATCTTAACCAGCTTATTTTCAGGAGTATTAGGTTTTAATTTCTTATAAATATCAACTGTAAATAATGTTGAACAAGAGTTAAAAACAGAAGCTAAAGAACTCATCAAAGCTGCTAAAAGCCCTGCAGCTACCAACCCTCTAAGCCCTGATGGCAATAGATTACTCATAAGAATAGGAAAAGCCTGATCTGGTGAATCCCATTCTAATTGACCTCTCTGTTTTAGCACCAAAGCCACCACACCAGGAATAAGGAATAAGAATACCGGTAAAAGCTTAAGGAAACCGCCCCAAATAGTACCTCTTCTACCCTCTTTTATATTTTTAGCAGTAAGCACACGCTGCACAATGTACTGATCTGTACACCAATACCATATACCTACAATGGTGCTACTGAAGAATAAACTAGGCCATGGGAAATCAGGATCTGTAGCAGGACGCCACATGTTAAAATACTCTGGACCTAAGGTATCTTTCATACTCTCAAAACCACCTACCGCATTCAAACCCATTACTGTAAGGGTAGCTGCGCCAATAATTAGCACCACAGTTTGAAGTGTTTCGGTATAAACCACCGCTCGCATTCCACCAAGAATGGTGTATGCTCCTGTTAAAATAACCGTAGCTAAAGCACCTACCCAGAAGTTAATGCCTAATAGAGATGATACTACTACTCCACCAGCATAGATGGTTACGGATATTTTAGTTAACACATAAGCTAAAAGCGAAAATACTGAGAGCAACCATCTGGATTTTGAACTGAATCTCTTCTCTAAGAACTCCGGCATAGTAAAAACACCACTTCTTGCATAGAAAGGCAAAAACACCCAGCCCAACATAAGTACTACCCAGGCATGAAGCTCATAAATAAGCATAGGGAATTTATCGCCCGCACCAGCTCCTGCCAGTCCTACCACGTGCTCTGACCCGATGTTAGAAGCAAAAATTGAAGCTCCTACAACGAACCATCCCACATTTCTTCCCGCCAAAAAGTAATCTTCTGTGTTTTTCTGCTTTTTGAGTATCACCCAGACGGCCACACCAAAAAGAACCAAAAAATAAATACCAATAAATACCCAGTCGAGGGTGTCTAGTGTTTTCATATGCGTTTAAGGTTTAGTCACATAGAAATCGCAAAGACTTTAATTATGATAGGGAGCATAATTTAAAGTAATAAGCTTATTTCATGAGTTAATTAATAGTTAAGTTGTTTATTCTGCGTTTATATCGATTTTAGGATCAATTCATATTTGGTAATTTTGACCATAAGTCAATTTTTCGATTCACAATATGGTAAAAACAATCGGTTGCGTAAACCCTTTTCTATAAAATATTTTACAGATCAGTTATTCCACCGCGAACTTGTATGTTGTTTTGGTATTGTAAGTCTGCCCTGGTTCTAATATCACAGAAGGAAAAGCTTCCTGATTAGGTGAATCAGGATAATGTTCTGTTTCAAGGCAAATGGCCGATCTCTTCTGATATTCAATTCCATCTTTCCCGGCCAAGGTACCATCTAAGAAATTGCCAGAATACACCTGAATGGCCGGTTCGGTAGTCCACACCTCCATAAAACGGCCGCTTTCTTTGTGATATAAAGTAGCTGCTTTGCGCATGCCTTCACCATCTAGCACCCAGCAGTGATCATATCCTAACCCAAATTTGAGCTGCTCATCATCTTTTTCTATGTCTGTGCCCACCTCTTTTGCGGAAGTAAAATCAAATGGTGTACCCTCCACATCTCGTAGCTCACCTGTTGGGATAAGCGAACTATCTATTGGAAGAAATCTACTGGCGTTTACCACCAATTCATGATCTAAAATACTCTGATTAGGATCTGCAGAAAGGTTAAAATATGTATGCTGAGTTAAATTGACCACTGTTTTCTTATCAGTAGTAGCCGTGTAATCTATCTCTAGAGCATCTTCATTAGTTAGCAGATAAGTCACTGTAACATTCAGGTTTCCAGGGTAGCCCTCCTCCATATCCTTGCTCAGGTAAGTCAGCTTTAATCCTATAGCTTCAGGATTCTTGATCTCCTGTGCTTTCCACACCACTTTGTCGAAACCTTTCGTGCCTCCATGAAGATGATTGGCACCGTTATTAGTGACCAAATCATATTCCTGACCATCTAAGGAAAACTTACCTTTAGCAATTCTATTACCATATCTTCCTATGATAGCGCCGATGTATGGACTTTCAGTTTCGTAGGGTTTCACCTCTCTAAAACCGAGCACTACATCTCCCATATTGCCTTTATTGTCTGGTGCTTTGAATGAAGT
Organism: Fulvivirga ligni; assembly: GCF_021389935.1. Lineage (NCBI taxonomy): Bacteria > Pseudomonadati > Bacteroidota > Cytophagia > Cytophagales > Fulvivirgaceae > Fulvivirga > Fulvivirga ligni. Next base: position 2,133,360 of record NZ_CP089979.1, on the reverse strand, counting down.
GATGATGCCTCCCAGCGTGATCACTTTCATCTCTACACCATTTGAATTGGTAAGTGTGTATTCTTCTACTTTTTCTCCATCTGCTGTGGTTCCAAAATCTTCTTTAGTGATGCCAACAGTATCTGTTGCAGCAGTTTCTTCGGTAGATTCAGTTTCTTTTGACGGATTAGAACAAGATGTGGTCATAATTATGATTGATAGCAGTATAACGTTAATAAAGTTAGCAGCGGTTTTGGTTTTCATAAGGGTTATTATTTAGGGTGCTGCCAAACTATAAATATATGATTCAATCCGTTAATCACATATCTATAGCGGCATTAATATTTCATTTAGATTCCGTTTTGAAACAGGTGATAATACACTTCATTAGCATGCAAAGTATCCTTAAACGACCTGATCCTAGTGTCATTATCTATGACCAATAGTTCTATTCCAGCCATCTCTGCAAAGTCTTCCATGTATTCAGTAGTTAACGCCTGACTGTATACTGTATGGTGTGCACCACCACCTAAAATCCAGGCGGTAGCAGCTATTTCCAAATTAGGTTTAGCATCCCAAAGAACTCTGGCTACAGGTAAGTTCGGCAGATCGCCCAATGGCTTCACAGCCTCCACTTCATTCACCAATAATCTAAATCTGTTGCCCATATCCACTAATGATGCATTGATAGCATTACCAGGAGCAGTATTGAAAACCAACCTTACAGGATCTTCCTTGCCTCCGATAGAAAGCGGGTGAATTTCACATGAAGGCTTACTTTGAGCTATAGAAGAACAAATTTCAAGCATATGTGAACCCAGAACATAAGACTTATCACCACCAAAATGATAGGTGTAGTCTTCCATAAACGAGGTGCCGCCATCAAGGCCTACATTCATCACTTTCATAGCTCTGAGCAAGGCGGCGGTTTTCCAGTCTCCTTCGGCACCAAAACCGTAACCATCAGCCATAAGCCTTTGCACGGCAATACCTGGAAGCTGCTTCAAAGTACCTAAGCTTTCAAAAGTATCAGTAAACCCCTTAAAGCCTCCGTCGGTAAGAAATGATCTTAGACCTAGCTCAATTTTAGCAGCCTCCTCAAGGGCACTCCTCTTATCTCCACCTTTTTGTAAGGCACTGGTAAGATCATAAGAAGCTTCATATTCATCTAAAAGCTGCTTCACTTCGCTCTCCCCTACTTGCTGAAAATGCTTGGTCAAATCTGGAATATCATATCCATTAACAGAGAAGCCAAATTTCATTTGAGCCTCTACTTTATCACCTTCGGTTACGGCCACTTCGCGCATATTATCGCACAAACGGGCAATTTTAGCACCTTGCATATCTGCCCAGCCAGCAGCTACGCGGCACCAGGTGCCAATTTTTTGCTGCACAGCATCTGACTTCCAGTGGCCAGTGATCACCTTTCTGTTTTTACGCATTCTGGTCATCATAAACCCAAACTCACGATCACCATGGGCCGATTGGTTGAGGTTCATAAAGTCCATATCTATGCTAGACCAAGGAATTTCAGCATTAAACTGAGTATGTAGATGAACCAATGGCTTCTTTAAAATATTTAAACCGGTGATCCACATTTTAGCTGGTGAGAAAGTGTGCATCCAGGCTATGAGTCCTATACAAACCTGTGATGAATTGGCTTCCAGCATCAGCTGTGTGATTTCATCAGGTGTGGTTAGTAGTTGCTTATAGACGATCTTGAGAGGTACATGACTACTATTGTTTAAGGCTTTGGCCACTTCTTCCGAATGAGAGGCCACTTGCTGAAGTGCTTCATCTCCATATAAATGCTGGCTTCCTGTCACAAACCACACTTCCTTTTGCGAAATATCGATCATTTTTTGTTGAGGTGTCTATTTAAGTTGATTAATTTTAATTCTGTCCGTAGTAAGCATTTTTGCCATGCTTCCTTTGATAGTGTTTGTTGATGAGTGCGTCTTTTAGTCGTGGCGCTTCCGGGTTTATTTGCAGGGTGAGGTAAGCCATATGGGCCAGCTCTTCCATTACTTTACTATTATAAACAGCTTTGGCTGCCGTTTTTCCCCATGAAAATGGTCCGTGATTGCCCAGTAAAACCATTTCCACCTCTTGATACGAAAGTCCTTTAGTGGCGAAGCAATCCAAAATTTGCTTTCCTGTCATATGCTCATAATCGCCTTCAATGTACTCATCAGGCATGGGCGGGGCGCAAGGAATATCAGCCACCAGATGATCAGCATGGGTAGTACCGAAAATGGGAATATCTCTTTGTGCCTGAGCCCAGGCTACAGAATAGGTAGCATGAGTATGAGAAATACCACCTATTTCATTCCATTCTTTATAAAGATAAGCGTGTGTTTTGGTGTCTGAAGAAGGCCTCATTTCACCTTCGACCAGATTATTTTCAAAATCTACTATTACTATATCCTCAGGCTTTAAATCGTCATAAGGCACACCGCTAGGTTTAATAGCAAATACGCCATTCTTCCGATCCACCGCACTGACATTTCCAAAGGTGTACACCACCAGGTCCAAAGCAGGTAGTTGCATATTGGCTTCGTAGCATTCCCTTTTTAATTCTTTGTATTTACTCATGAATAGGTTGCTTTTGAGTTTTAGTGATAGATTCTACAAATGCTCCCAGTTCAGAGTATTTGGTAAACAGTGTTTTATAAAGCTCTACCTGATCATGTTGCGGATGATATTCAGCTTCGAAACCACTGCCCATTTTGGAAGAGGCTTCTTGAATATTGGTGTAAATTCCGGCTGCAACGGCAGCATACATAGCGGCCCCCAAAGCAGGCGCTTGTTCTGAAACAGCGATTTTAATAGGCATATTCAGCACATTGGCCAGGGTCTGCATGATAAATGGTGATTTTTTAGCCACACCACCAATTCCCACTACAGTATCTATTCTTACGCCTTCATTGGTGAATCTGTCAACAATATTTTTTGCTCCGAAGCAGATGCTTTCCACCAGCGCTCTAAATATCTGAGGTGCCTGTGTGCCTAGAGTAAGGTTCATCATCGCTCCTTTCAGAGCTTGATTAGCGTCAGGTGTTCTACGGCCATTTACCCAATCCAGGGCCACCGGGGCACTTTCTGATACCGGTATTTTCTCGGCAGCATCCGAAAGTTGTTTGAGAAGGTTCTGCTTTATTTCAGCTGTGAGTTTTTGTTTGGTGGCCTCATCTATAAGGCTAGAGTTAGCCAATAAATGATCCAGAGGCCAATTCAATATATCGCCAAACCAAGCCAGCACATCTCCGAACGCAGACTGCCCTGCTTCGAGTCCTACCATACCAGGAATAACCGAACCATCGACCTGGCCACATATTCCTTCTACCAGATTATCTCCGATAGCATCATTAGATGCCACTATAATATCGCAAGTGGACGTGCCCATTACCCGAACCAGAGTGTGTTCCTCCACCTCTGCTCCTACCGCTCCCGAATGCGCATCAAACGTTCCTACCGCCACCACTGTATCCTCCGTAAGGCCAAGCTTTTGTGCCCATTCCTTGCTGAGTTTTCCAGCCACTTCATCTGAAGTGTAGGTATCTTGGTACAGGTTATTTTTAAGCGTAATTAAGCGAGGATCCAGTTGTGACAAGAAATCATCAGCGGGAAGACCTCCCCAGGCAGCATGCCACATGGCCTTGTGCCCGGCAGCACATCTGCTTCTTTTAAAAGATTCCAGATCCCTGTCGACAATGAGCCAGTAAGTCATTAAATCACAGTGCTCCATCCAGGTGTAAGCTTGCTCACTAACCGCTTTATCTTCTCTGATAATATGTAAAATCTTAGCCCAAAACCACTCTGAAGAATAGATTCCTCCTTCATATTTGGTGAAATCTTCTCCTCCCCAACTTTTTGCTAAGTGATTGATCTCTGCTGCCTCATCTATTGCCGTATGATCCTTCCAAAGCACCATCATAGCATTAGGGTTTTCTTCAAAACCTTCCACTAAAGCTAATGGTCTGCCATCTTTATAAACCGGCACCGGCGAAGAGCCAGTGGTGTCTATACAAATGCCTTTTATATAAGCCGGATCTACCTGAGACTGAGCCACCACTGTTTTTATGGTGGCTTCCATGCCTTCTATATGATCCAAAGGGTGTTGTCTAAATTGATTGGAATGAGGCTCGCAGTATTTCTTTTGCCTCCAGCGATCATACCAATGGACATGTGAAGCCAATTCTTCGCCATTGTCAGCATTGGTCAATACTGCCCTGACGGAATCGGTCCCGAAGTCCAGGCCAATAACGTATTCGTTTTTCATTTTGGGATTACAGTAGTTTAGTAATAGCTAATGTAATAAAAATTTATTAATAAGTGTATTTTGTACAATTAAAATTTAAGTATAATGATTTGTTGCTGCTCATTATCCGATCAGCTTAGTGCTACAATGATGAAAAGCACTGCAACCTACCTAGCACAATGGCAGGATACAGTACTTTTCTTATTATAAGATACTCAAATCTTTTTGAATAAAATATGAGTTTCTACGCTATCTGATTAAATGAATTGCTAAGGCTTACTGATTTTCTGTGTGTAGCTACCAGCCACGTTTTCATAATTAAGGATGTAAATTCCTGAAGGCAGACGGTCTGTCTGAATTTGATACTGTTGCCCTTTAAAGCTATCTTTCAGCCAAACTTTTCCAGAACTGTCTATGATTTCAAACGACGTAACACCATCAATACGATCAGATAATTTTATATTGAGATAGTCATCAACGGGATTAGGATACACTTCATTCAGCTTAATTTCCGCTTCTACTGCACCCTGTTTGGCTAATAATGAGGCAGAGGTACTTTCGAACCTAAATTGCTGATTGTAATTGCCAGAAATACAATCATATTGTATCACATTGGCTCCATCAGCTGTAGATATTCCATTGACATCTAGGCACTTACCTGTAGCCACGGATCTCATGGAATAATAACCACTGCCACGATCCAGCAATTCCCACTTTTGACAGTTATTATTCAGCCAACTCCACAACCGCACATTAGTGAGATTAGCACTATTACAGTTTTCAACATCCAAAGCCATATTAGTAGCACTTACAGGTGATACTCGGTAAGAGCCACCAACCTCTGTAAACACCCATTTTTGGCAGTTATTATTAAGCCAGCTCCATTGGTTTACGTTTGTTCCATCTGTGTTACCACAATTAACTACATCGATAGCTTTGCCACTATGGCGAGGCGTAATTCTATAAGTACCTCCAGAAACCACGGGGCCTGATGGCGGCGTAGAGCCAGCATAAGGCCAGCCGTTATCCCAGCCTAAAGTAGATACTCGAACCTTAGGGGCTCCATTATCCTGTCCGTCGTAGAAATGATAAGTGAGCCGGTTTTCGGAGTAGCCAAAATGTCCAGGGCCGATAAATCGCCCCGAAGAGCTTAAGAAAACTGAGCCTCCTGAGCTCAAGCAGTTATTGCCATTTTTATCCAGATAGGGTCCTGTAACACTGGTGGATCTACCCATGTAGATGGTATAGGTGCTACTGGTACCAGCGCAGCAGGTATTCCTATTAAAAAATAAATAATAATAGCCGTTTCGATAAATAATAGAGGCCGCTTCCAAATCGTGGGCCGGACTATCTGCCAAATTGTAATAGTTATTAGCATTATAAGGCTTACCGGTGGATGGGTTCAACTCTGTAAGCACTATGCCCATGAGATGAGACCCCCATGCCAGCCAAAGCCTTCCTTGTTGATCAAAAAACACATCTGGGTCTATTGAACCGTAAGGGGTGCTATTGTTTGAATAAACTACCATACCATGATCTACCCAATTAGGATTATTGAGAGAGGCCGTGGATGCCACTCCGATAGCACATGGTCTTTGCCCGGTAGAGGCTGAATAATATAAATAATACCGCCCATTCATATAAATACAGTCCGGTGCCCAGAAAAAACCTTGAAAACCAGAAACATAGTTATTGATCCATGAGGGCCACCCGTTAGCAAAAGGTGCTGGCTCGGCCTGCCAGGTAGTAAAATCCGGCGAGCTCGAAGACATGGTCCAAATGCCGTCACCAGTGCTGAAGATATAGTATTTGCTGCCATCCCTTATAATCTGAGACGGATCATGGCTTGGTGGATATTGGGCCTGTACATGCACAGTTATAAACAGGCCGATAATTACCATTAAGTACCTGATATTTGAAGCTCCTGTAATCATAGCTTGCTTATTTTTTGAGTGTGAGAACCTGCGATATTTTTATAATTGAGAATGTAAACTCCCGTCGGCAGGTCATTCATATCGATGCTATACTCTGCTCCTCTAAAAGCACCCTGCTTTAATATTTTTCCAGATGTATCAATTACTTCAAAAGTAGTTTCTTCCTCGAAAGGCGTGGTGATTCTAATGTTCAGATGATCTGATACTGGGTTAGGATAAGCACCGTCAAGTTGGATTTCGGATTCTTCACCTCCCTGCCTGGCCAATAAAGATGCGGAGGCACTTTCGAAGCGAAACTGCTGATTATAATTACCCGAAATACAATCGTACTGCATTACATTGGCCCCATCGGCTGTTGATATACCGTTGACATCCAAACATTTACCGGTTGCCAGCGATCGAATGGAATAATAGCCGCTTCCTCTATTTATCAGTTCCCATTTTTGGCAGTTATTATTGAGCCAACTCCAAAGTCTTACATTGGTGAGGTTGGCACTGTTACAGTTCTCAACATCTAAGGCCAGATTGGTCGCATTTATTGGCGATATTCGGTAAGATCCGCCCACATCTGTGAACACCCATTTCTGACAGTTATTGTTAAGCCAGGTCCATTGATTCACATTGGTGCCACTGGTATTTCCGCAGGCTACTACATCTACTGCCTTTCCGCTATGCCGTGGAGTAATCCGGTAGGTGCCACCTGAAACCACAGGTCCTGAAGACGGTGGGCTGCCCACATATGGCCACCCATTGGAGACTCCAAAGTCAGTACGGATCATCAACTTGGCATTACCATTATCATTAGCATCATAAAAGTGATAGGTGAGCCGCCCCTCTCCATATCCGAAGTGCCCTGGCCCCACCACATTACCGTTTTGATTAGGCAAGAAAACCCTTTCTCCAGTGTATGGGCCGGTAATACTGGTAGAACGCGCCACCACCATGTAGTAGCTGGAGTTAACGCCATTACAGCAAAGGCCTCGTTGATAAAAGAGATAATAGTAGCTACCACTCTTAAAAAGTCCTGGCCCTTCTACCTGGCCAGACACCAGATGAGTAGAACCAGAAATGGGTTTCCCGGTGCTGGTACTCAGCTCGATAATGTCTATACCACTTTGCCAATTACCCCAAGACATCCATAGGCGGCCATTATCTAAAAGCAGAGCAGGATCAATGGCATTATTTCCTGCTACCACCATACCTCGATCTGTCCAGGGACCTGCCAGGTTAGTGGCCGTAGCCACACCGATTGCGGCCGGTGCACCATTTCCGGCACATGAATAATAAAGGAAATAGGTATTACCAATTTTTATAACATCAGGAGCCCAAAAGAAGCCTCCAAAGCCTGATACATAGTTACTGATCCACCCGGGCCAAGAGTTAGTTGGGAATGGTGTGGGCTCTACCCGCCAATCAGTAAAATTGGCATTGCTGGAAGACATGGCCCAGATGCCCTGCCCTGTGGTAAAAATCCAATAGCGACCATCCGTGTTTCGAATCATGGTAGATGGATCATGGCTAGGCGGATATTGAGCAAAAGCCAGGTGCCCCACCAAAGCTAGTATGGCCGTGACCATACCAGCTTTCAGTTGTTTGTTAAATTGCTTCATAACGTAGGTTTATTTAAGGTAGTTGAACATACAAGCCAAGTTAACTACCCACACGGAAGCCTATCTTCCGCCTACATTATTCCAGGAAATATTTAAAATTTTTACGTGAATATCGAATGCTATGGCCATCTCGTCGGAGATCGTTAATCATCTTTCTAACCGTTCTTTCGGAGCATCCGAATTTATCTGTTAGGTCCTTCGGTGAGCTTAGCCTTCTCTTTTCTATGAGTTCCAAAATATATGACAACCTTTTAGAATAAGTAAAATGATCCATACCTGTAGTTTTCAACATGATTAATCCAACTCGTCCGACGCACCTTCTTTGGTTTGGACTATCTTCTGTATGGTGCCATCTTCATTATAATAAAGATTTTCTATGCACACTGAGCGCCTGAACTCTCCACCCTGGGGCAGCAATCCGTTATGATAAATGAAGTACCAGCGATCATTAAACTCTAGTATGGCCTGGTGGTTTGTAGGTGAATGAGGCACTAAATCATTCAGTCGGCCTTTGTATTCCCATGGTCCTTCCGGACTAGTAGCCATGGCATAATCTATCACTTCCGGGAATTGAGCAGCAAAACTAAGGTAATAATGATCTCCCCTTTTATGTACCCACGGCGCTTCAGTGAAAGATGGTAAATCGATGGTATGAATTTCTCCTTCCAGCTCTATCATATTATCCTTTAATTTGGCCCACTTACAAACCGTATTGCCCCAATAGATATAGGCCTGACCATCGTCATCCGCGAATACCGCTGGGTCAATATCATCCCAGCCGATGTCTGTCTGCTTGGTCATATCATTAGTAATCAGCGCTTTGCCAATAGCATCTTTAAATGGGCCAGCCGGTGAATCGGCCACTGCTACACCAATAGATTTTCCCGGGACACTGGCATGCTCCAGAGTGACATACCAATAGAACTTGCCTTCTTTTTCGACCACATGAGATGCCCAGGCCTGGCCGTTAGCCCATTTAAAATCGGTGGTTTTTAATATTGGTCCATGCTTTTCCCAATTCACCATATCCTTAGTAGAAAACAAAAGCCAATCATTCATCAGAAAGCCTTGAGCTCCCACTGCCTGCTCGTCATGTCCTGTGTATAGATATAATGTACCGTCATGAACCATGGCCGCAGGATCGGCGGTATAAATATCTTTAAAAACCGGATTGTAGGCGGCTACACTATCGGTAGATGGTTTATCAATTTCTTCCTGAGTTTCATTATTGTTTTGGCAGCCTGATAATATCAAAGTTGCAATTATGGTAAGTGTATGTAGATTCTTCATGAGTAAGTTAGGTTTGCAATAACCTGGGCTATTCAGACAAAACTTCTGTTGACACCATAGGCCAACCTTCTTCATCCCAGGTCATTTCAGTAATTTTCAGTTTAGGTTTTCCGTCATCCTTCATGTCATAGGCATGAAAGAGTAAATAATCTTTACCGTCAAAAGCATAAGCGCTATTGTGCCCAACACCAGGATATACTTCATTTCCCTGAAGCAGTATAGTGCCTCCTCCTTCTGCCATGCTTTTTCCGCTTTTATCCAGATAAGGCCCTTGTATTTTCTGTGATCTGCCCACCACCATTTTGTAAGTGCTTTCCGCCCCACGGCAGCAATAGTCCCAGGAGGCAAATAAATAGTAGTAGTCATTTTTCTTGAAGATAAAAGGGGCTTCCAGAGCTGCATCACCAGGATCTTTATCATCCAAAAAGTCAGTTCTTTGCCTTTTGGCAATAGAACACCATTCTTCTGGCTGGGCTAATGATTTTCTGTCATCACTGAGCTTCACCATTTTCAATCCACCCCAAAATGAACCGAAGCTCAACCAGGGCTGACCGGTTTCATCTATAGCCAAGTTCGGGTCTATGGCGTTCCAAAAGTCACGATAGGGTACAGATTGAACTACCAGACCCTGATCAACCCACTGATAATCAGGACTTGCAGGGTTTAATGTTTTATTTACCACTAACCCTATGGCTGAAGTGTTTTTAGCAAAAGCGGAAATGGAATAATACAGGTAATACTTTCCGTCATAAAAGGAGATGTCAGGAGCCCAAATATGCCCTTTAAATCCTGATACCGTTTCTAATGCCCAGGCCGGAGGAGCTGCAAAAACAGGCTTTTCCTTCTTCCAATTCTTCCTATCCTTAGAACTATAGACAGAAATACCCCAACCTGTGCAAAATAGATAATAAGTATCTGCCTCTTTGATCATAACAGGATCATGAACAATGATGTCATCACTCAACTCCTGGGCACTCATTACCGTATTTGAAATGATAAGAACTATTATTATCAAAAAGGCAGATTTCAAACGGGTTATCATTTCGTTTTGGTTCTAATCACATAAAAGCTGCCAGGCTCTAGTTCCATTGATAATTTACCTCCTTTAAGCTTCAAATCTTGCTGTACAGGGCTGACATTCATAGGTTTATCCAAAGAGTTTACTGCATCAAGATCTGATGATCGCAAGATCTGAACGGTACCTTTGGTGGCCATTTTCCCGCTTTTAAGCGAGATATTCACTTTTTTAGAGGTAGTGTTAGCATTCACAAGTTTTACTATCACCTCTCCTGTCTTGTCATCCAGCACCGCGGACGCATAAAGTCTGTCCTGCCCTTTAATGGGTTGTTCTCCATTGGTTATGGAAAGCAGCTTAGTACCTGGGTTATTAGAATATAACTTCTGAACATAATAATTAGCTGTACCATAAGACTTTAGGTTATCAAACCAGATCAAATCGGGAGTCCATTGCCAGGCATCTACATGGGCAAAGAGTGGCGCGTAAGAGGTCATATACACCACATCGGCATTCCTTTCCAGGCCGGTCATGTAGGCAGCTTCCGATAGGGCGCAATTCCAATTGTTTTTATTCTCCGGGCTGGCGATGGCCACACTTTGGGCTGCATATTCTCCTGCAAAAATCTTATACCTATCACGGTCATAGCTGTCATATCGATCAGCATTATCCAAGAACCATTCTGGGCTGCGGTAATAGTGTTCATCCACTATTTCAGTGTCCAGGTTTTCCAGCTGCTTTTCGGCATACTCAAACTGCTCTCCGTCAGGGAAAGGACCGGTACCAGAAACCACAATCATATCAGGATATTGAGACTTGATAGATTTTATGAACACCTTGAGTCTATCAAAGTAGTCTGGGCCCCACTGTTCGTTTCCTACACCTATGTATTTCAGATTAAAAGGTTCCGGATGGCCCATATCAGCTCTTAATTTACCCCATTTGCTGCTGGTGTCACCATTTGCAAATTCTATGAGGTCAAGTGCATCTTGCACATACGGATCGAGTTGATCCATAGGCACCAGCTCTCCGGTGTTAAACTGGCAAGCCATACCACAGCTTAAAATGGGAAGTGGCTCTGCACCAAGATCTTCTGAAAGTTGAAAGTATTCAAAAAAGCCTATTCCAAAGCTTTGGTAATAATCAGGTGTCAATCTATGGCCAAACTCTGTATTCCAGCGGTTGATAAGCATTTCCCTGTCCTCCTCATCGCCTACAGTTTTCTTCCACTGGTATCTTTTAGCCAAGGTTCTTCCCTCAACAATACAGCCGCCGGGAAACCTTAAAAAGCCAGGTTTTAGATCATATAATAGTTGTACCAAATCCTTTCTAAGACCTCTTTTTCGCCCCTTCCAGGTGTCTTCAGGAAATAGTGAGATCATGTCCAGGTCTATCTCTCCAGCCCCTTCAAAAGTGAGCTTCATTTTGGCTTTTCCTGCCGTACCATTAGCTGTTAAAGTAGCCGAATATTCTTTCCAGTCTTTCGCGCCAGGCTTTATAATAGCTGCAGCTATTTCAGCGTTTTGTTCGTTGATAAGCTGCACCTTAATGGCCTTGATCTCACCGATTAACCTGGCTTGAAGCGTAAGATTATACTGTGCTCCATCCTTGATGCCCATGCCTCGGAAACCTTCGTTAATCAATTGATAACCACTAGCATTTTTCACATTAACTCTCGCAAAATGATTGTTAGGTTCATCTCCTCGTTTAATTACATTGGCTATCCCCGACTTTTCATTTAAAGAATGTCTATCGCTGTTAGGCTGTATCCACCCCATGAGCGGCTCATCAAATTCGAAAGACCTGTTCTTCACCAGTTCGGCATACAGGCCTCCATCAGCGGCAAAGTTGATATCCTCGAAGAAGACACCATACATAGTGGGCTGAATGTTAGCTTTGGGCTTAGTATCTAGCTGCCAGTTATATTCTTGAGCAAAAACAGTCGTAGATAAGGCAAGACTGCAACATACAATCAATAGGTATTTAGATATCATTCTCATTTCTTATTTTATCTCTAACATTACTACCGAAAACGCAGGTAGCTTCACCGTTAATTCGTTCTTTTTATGTTTAAAATCTTTAAAATCAGTTGGTTGTATAGCATTTGGCTGATCGAAGGTATTGTGATTTTGCAATTTATCTGATTGAAGGATTTGTCCTGTAAGGTTTTTACCGTCGATATTACCCAAATTGATAGTTACCGACTGGCTTTTAGCTGCATCGATATTTACCAAAGTAATGTGAACGGCTCCATTCTTATCTTTAGAAGCTGATACTGAAACCGCCGGCAGTTTTTCTCCATTAAACTGATAATCAGCCGTTTTCAGATCTACAGGTATCAGCGTGGCATCATGATGCACCTTGTACATATTTAGCACATAGTAGGTAGGTGTGAGCAACATTTTCTCACCATCGGTAAGGATAACGGCCTGCAACACATTTACGGTTTGAGCCAGGTTAGCCATTCGAACTCTTTCGCTATGATTGTTAAAGATATTCAGGGTAGTACCTGCAATCATGGCATCGCGCATAGTGTTTTGCTGATAAAGAAATCCGGGGTTAGTTCCCTCTTCCACATTATACCAGCCGCCCCACTCATCTACTACCAGAGCTATCCTCTTTTCCGGATCATACTTATCCATAATAGCCGAGTGCTTTGTTACCAATTCATCCATTTTCAATGCGGTTTGCATGGTAGAAAAATACTGCGCCTCGTCAAAGGCGGTGGCAGAACCTTTCTTATGCCATTCTACAAATGAGTAAGAATGAAGTGCCACTCCTTCTATCAAATTTTTGGGTATATCGCGCATGAGTACTTCAGTCCAGTGATAGTCTGCTACGTTAGCTCCGGAAGCTATTCTAAACAGACTATCGCTATTAGACCAATCCGTCATAAAGGTGGCATATTGCTTATACAAGTTAGCATAATATTCAGGCGTCATATTGCCACCGCAGCCCCACATTTCATTACCAACTCCCCAGAAGGTAACGTCCCATGGTTCTTTACGCCCATTTTCCAATCTTAATTTAGACATTGGGCTTCCACCTTCATGACCTACATATTGCACCCAGTCGGTAAGCTCTTTTACTGTTCCGCTTCCTACATTGGCTGCCAGGTAAGGTTCTGCACCTATTTCTTCGCACATATTTAGAAAGTCATGGGTACCGAAACTATTATCTTCCGTCACCCCGCCCCACCAGCGGTTCACCATGGTAGGTCTATCTGCTTTCGGACCGATGCCATCTTTCCAATGGTAAGTATCTGCAAAGCAACCACCTGGCCATCTTAAATTAGGGATTTGAAGTTCTTTAAGAGCCTCAATAATGTCATTTCTAACTCCATTAGTATTAGGGATTTTGGTGTTTCCTTCGCCCACGTAGAAACCTCCATAAATGCATCTGCCCAAGTGCTCGGCAAAATGGCCATAAATGTGCTTATTAATAACCGGAGCATTATCTGCAGGCTGAAGTTTTACAGTGGCCTCCTGCCCATGAGCCAGGCCCACTGCAAAAAAAGCTATGATTAGGTTTAAGTATAAGAAGTTTGATTTCATGAATTAATCTATTATAATTTTAATTGATTTTTTTACCCCAGATGGACGTACCATCATTATTCAGGCCGGTAAAAACCAGCGTTTTTTCCACCTGATTCTCCCAATCGCGCGCCCACTCTACATGAACTTTGTCAGTAAAACCATTATTCCAGGTCATGATGAGCCATGGGGCTTCCCAGGTCCATGTGCCGGCATCATCATTAAGCGATCCATCAGCATTTATCGTCAGATCAAAGGCGCTTTGTAAATCTGGAGACAACTGCTCATTTCCAAACCCAGGCACTACCTGATAACCTAGAATGATCTGTTCCCAGCCACCGGCAATGTCTTCCTCTGCAATTTCAGTTTGCTCCACCTCTGCATAGCGCTCTGGCGACACTATGGGCCATCCATCTTCTGTCCAATGAATTTTGCGAACATGCAGCACCATGAAAGCAGGGTCTACTACTGGCCTTCCCTGATGAGCGATAAAATATTGATTATTGCCATCCGAAAATACAGCGGGATGAGATACTCCTTGCCAGCCGCTGTGCCCTTTAAAATTATACGGAGCTAAAATCATTGGCGCATTATCCTGATAATCAATGGCATCCGCCCCATTAAAATCATAGTATGGTCCTTCAGGATGATCAGCTCTCACCACCCTCACATTATATTTTGTAGCCAGCCAATCATAAGCGATAAACATGTAGTACTTATCAAACTGCTGATTGTAAATAATCTCTGCTCCCTCAATATTCCCATTGATGGTGTTATTGGTAAAGCCACGGTGTGCTATTTTCTGACCATTACTACCCGGATTTTTAGGTAATCCGGTATCAGGATCCAGCTCCAACATCCATATACCATCCCAGGAAGAGCCGTAGGCCATCCATTGATCTCCATCAGGAGTAGTCACTATGGTTGGGTCAATGGCATTGGTATGCTGGCTGTTATCCCCGTAAGATGTTACCACAGTATCTCTCTCTATAAAGGGACCATCAGGGCTGTTGGCTACGCCGAGACCTATCGCACTAAGCCTGCCAATGGATGAAGCTAAAGAATAATACAGGCGATATTCATTATTATGCTTTAAGATATAAGGTGCCCATAAGTTCTCCACGGGTTCACCTCCATTAGCCTTAATAAAACCCTCAGCTTTAGGTGGATATTTACCAAAAGCAGTTCCTCTATATTTCCATTCTAAAAGATCTTCTGATCTTCTGATCTGGTGCCCCGCAGTAGTACCAAATACCACAGCTTGTCCATAGGCAACATCAGTAGAGTAGCAATAATAAAAATCGCCATCCTTCAATATAGATGGATCATGAACATTGTAGGGTCCCCACAAAGAAGATGGCCCTGAAGCAATTGCTCCATAAGTATCTGTAATAGTACCGGGATCAAAATCTGTTGATACGGTGGTAGTATCTGGTTCCGGATCAGGATTACTACCCGGTTTATCTTCCTTACAGGAAAAAAGCATGGCCCAAGCCAAAGCAAAAAGGATTAATTTATATGATATGCTAGGTTTCATAAACACTGTTCAGGTTGTTTTTATAGTAAAGAGATGGCCCATACTAAAAACCCTTACTTAAAAGTATGGCACCATCTCTTATTGTCACTAATTAGCCGGATTTGGGCTTAGGTTAGGATTAGAATCTAAATCTTCCTGAGGAATAGGCAGGTATTCATGGCCTGGTCTCCAGGTATCAAAGTCAGGATCATGCGTACGCAATTCAGCCAGCTTAGCATCATCATACAACCATCCCCAGCGGATAATATCATGGATGCGAATGCTTTCAATTGCCAACTCCAAAGCGCGCTCATGAGCCAGCTGCTCTCTCATTTGTGCTTTAGTCATATTAGGTTTTGTAGCCGCCAGATCAGGTAAATTGGCGCGGTCTCTCACCTGTTGAATATATGGGTAAGCTTCAGCAGTTCTCTCGTCTTCATTTAAAGCTTCGGCATACATGAGCAGCACATCTGCATATCTTAAAATTCGATAATTGATCCCTGAGTTTTCGGTACCGTTGTTCTCATTAGTGAAGCCTTCAATACCATCGTGAGTATATTTTCTAGGGTAAATCTTATCCTGTGGATTTATCCATGGGCCACCGTAAGCTGTTTCTGAAACGCCTGCTTCATAAGAAGCAATAGTTGTATACATCCTGGGATCATATTTATCATCTACTGTTTTCTCTTTCCTAAATTCTTCATAGATCCAGGTAGTGGGTAGAAAGTCTGAATAACCAAAGCCTTCCATAGCATAAGTATGACCAATGGAGTTCACCTGCTTCCAGTTAGCATTCGGATCTCCACCATAGTTATAGATGGTACCACCTACGGTGTTCGGATCAGCAAATTGAATTTCAAACAATGACTCGGAGTTATTCTCATTAAAAGGCTTAAAATTATCTCTGTACTCCGGCACCAGGCTGTAAATATTTAATTCTGGTCCGTCTACCAATAACTTAAACTCATTAATGGCTCTGGTCCATTCTTGCCTGTAAAGCAAAGCCTTACCTAACATGCCAGTGGCAGCACCCTTTGTAGCTCTCCCCAATTGACCCTGATCCGGGCCGGACACATTAGAGTAAGATACTGGAAGCATAGACTTAGCCATTTCAAAATCAGAAAATATCTGCTCCCAGATCACCTGTTCAGTATCTGTAGCAGGATAATAGTCATCTGTGGATTGAGGTAGTTCAGTTACAATAGGAATTTCTTTGTAAGTATTGGCCAAGTTAAAAAAGGCCATTCCTCTTAGAAAATATGCTTGTCCTAAAAGTCTGTTTTTAAGGTCATCATCCATCTCAATACCAGGAACATAAGCTATCACCTGATTAGCTCTGAATACTATCTGATAATGAGCCTCCCATATCCAGCGCACTGGTCCTGAAGTTTGCAAAATGGTGAAATTAGCCACCTGTACCAGATCTGGCCATGGACTATCTCCTCGGAAATCATCGCCCCTACCATCTGTTAGAGCAGGGAACATTCTCATATAACCACCATCGGTAATAAATCCGGTATAGGTAGCATTAACTGCGGCTATTGCCTGATCTTGATTCTTCCAAAAGGTATCCGCAGTCTGACTATTGGGGTTAGTCAATTCTAATTTATCGTCACAGGCTGGTGCCATCATTATTAGCAGCACCAGTGCTATGTAATATTTTAATATTTTCATTTTACTTATGATCTAAGGTGATTGATTAAAAACCTAGCTGAACGCCTAACATGATAGTTCTGGGCTTTGGAAATGAGCCAAAGTCAAACCCCGGAGAAAATACATCTGATGTAAAATCAGGGTTATAACCTTTGTAAGACTGGAAGCTATACAGGTTCTGACAGGTAAGGTACACCCGAGCATTATCCAACCCTTTCACCAGACCTCTTGGCAATGTATACCCTAGCGAGACGGTGTTAATTCTCAGATAATCACCATCTTGCAAGAATCCCTTACGGTTAGAGTCTCTTTGGTTTCCATTAGGATCATCAGACACCAATCGTGGGATATCAGTATCTGTATTCTCTGGCGTCCAGCGGTCCAGGATATCTTCATGCCTGTTGATGTAATCGGTGGTAAGCATGAGATCTCTGTACATGCGGCTATTGATCTTGTAGCCTGAAGCGCCTGATGTAAATAAGGTAAAATCAAAGTTCTTATAACCAATGGAAACGTTAAGACCATAAGTCAGATTAGGAATAGCGCTGCCTAAATACACTCTGTCATCGGCATTTATAATACCATCGGCAGCATCAGGCACACCGTCACCATCAGTATCCACAGTAAGTTGATCCTTAAATTTGATGTCTCCCGGAGCTGTAGCTGCACTTTGCTCAGCATGCTCTAATAGTTCTGCCTCACTCTGGAAAATGCCGAGCACCTCATATCCAAAATGCTGACCTACTTCACTTCCTACCTCCGTTTTTGATCCGGCGCCGTAGATCGGCTCATCGTTTCCTCCTAAGGAAAGTACTTCGTTTTTCAGCGTAGAAAGGTTGGCTGATATATCAAAATTCCAATCGCCACTATGTTTATGATAGCCAAGCACAAACTCAAAACCGCGGTTTCGCATACTACCTGCATTTACCGTAGGCCTGAAGTTCACGGACCCTACGGTAAATGGAATAGGTACTCCTACCAAAAGATCTTCTGTTTTACTATTATAGTACTCAGCTGAGAAGTCAACCTTGCCATTAAATAAGGATACGTCCGCCCCAATGTTGGTAGAAGTTTTCACCTCCCACTTTATCCTTTCTGAAACCACGCTGGTTTGCAGGCCGCCTATGACCTTTACACCATTAAAGTTATAGGGAATGTTAGAGTTGATGTATGGAGAATAGAGGTAGTCACCAATATTTTGATTACCCAGTTGGCCATAGCTGGCTCTAATTTTCACATCGTCAATGAAGGTAGGCATCTTCAGGAAGCTCTCATTGGAAAGCCTCCAACCTAGTGCTATGGATGGGAAATTACCATATCTATAATCCGGTGCGAAACGTGAAGAACCGTCTCTTCTAATAGTTGCCGTTAATAAATATCTGTCATCATAATTATAGTTAATTCTTCCTAGATAAGATGAAAGCACACTTTCGCTTTTACCTCCCGACGCTGATTTATTAGAACCACTGTTTAAAGTAGGGAAATATGGCTCTGTAAGATTTTCAGTGTGGCCGAAAGCATCATAAAAACTCACATTTTGATACATCTGACCAACCAAAACATCTAATGTATGCTTCTCGAGCTTTAAACTATAATTAAGTGTATTTTCCACAAGGCCGGTGGTATAAGTTCTGTTTCCCTCATCCATTTGAGCATTTTCAAGGTTAAAGAAATAACCCAAATCAAAAGCAGGGATAAAAGAGAAATCATGAGCCACTGTTTTATCATAGCTGAGATTCAACTTGTATTTCAACTTATGTTTGTCATTATCTATAAGTGCCAGCTCTCCATAGCCAGAAGCGAGAATACGGTCTACATCTGTATAATTTTCAAACATGCTGTTGATACCAATGGCATTCAGCGAAATAACATTATGAATTTCTGCTTCAGTACCTCCATATCCACCAACATTGTTGTCATCATAGATTTTTTGGGTTGGCACGGCCTCCACCAGATCAATAATTAATGGTGGACGACTACCCTTGAGCACTGTAGAATTATAAGTCAGGGTATTTTCATGCGAGTGTGCATAATAAAAGGACTGACCAAATTTGAAAATCCCTTTTTCAGTAGTGGTATTTATTCTGGCAGAGTAACGTTTGTAGTCAGGTCCGTTTCCGACAAATGTGCCTTCATTATCGAAATAATCTAAAGAAACGTTATAAGTCATATTCTGACCACCGCCAGAAAAATTGATATTATGGTTTTGTCGTGATCCGGTTTTCAGCCCTTTCTCTTGCCAGTCTGTATTTACGTCATCAATAAAGACCGGTGAGTTAGGATCATTTCCTGGCAACAAAGACAAGCCGGCATTAGATCGCACTTCGTTGACAATCATCTGATAGTCTTCTCGCTCTAATACTGGTATGATCTGCCAAACTTTATCAATGCCGTAATAGCCACTATAGCTCACTTTTAAAGGAGTATTTTGCTTTCCTTTTTTCGTGGTAATAATGATCACTCCGTTGGCGGCACGAGATCCATAAATTGCTCCTGCTGA
This sequence comes from Fulvivirga ligni, assembly GCF_021389935.1. Taxonomy (NCBI): domain Bacteria; kingdom Pseudomonadati; phylum Bacteroidota; class Cytophagia; order Cytophagales; family Fulvivirgaceae; genus Fulvivirga; species Fulvivirga ligni. The sequence goes on along the minus strand of NZ_CP089979.1, from coordinate 2,114,069 downwards.
AGCATCTTTAAGTACCTGCACAGATTCTACATCATTTGGATTGAAATCTCGAGGCGATGTACCAATAGGCACGCCATCAATAACATAAAGAGGTTGAGCATTACCGAATGTACTAAAACCCCGAATTCGCACGCTGGGTGCAGCTCCTGGCTGACCATCGCTATTCACCTGCACTCCGGATACTCGACCCTGTAGTAGCTGAGACACATCACTGGTAGCAAACTTTTTCATTTCGTCAGCATCCACAATACCCACGGAGCCGGTGATATCAGATTTTTGCTGCGTACCATATCCCACCACCACCACTTCTTCCAAAGAGGTGAAATCTGAGGCTAAAGAAACATCTATTTGAGATTGCGATCCTACTTTTACCTCCTTAGTGGCAAAGCCGACAAAAGAAAATACCAGCACATCATCAGATGAAGCTTGTAAAGAATAGCTGCCATCAGCTCCTGAAACAGTGCCTTCAAGCGTACCCTTAATGACGATATTTACTCCGGGTAGAGGTTCGTTTTCATCAGCAGAAAGAACTTTACCGCTGATGAGCTTATCATTTTGTGCCCAGGTGGGTAATGATAATAGTAGCATAATCACCATTCCGAGTAGCCTTATGCTAATGCAGCCGAAACGATGCCTAAACAGTAAGTGTAATTTTTCATTCATGAGTAGATAGGTTTAGTTTTTATTTAAGTGTATTTTTCACATTTATTTAGATAAAAAAATTTAGTTTGAATGTTTAAAAGCAGGATCTCATAAAGTCATGTACCTATATGAGAACCTGCTGTTGACGATTTTAATCATATCCGAAGTTCTGCCCCAAATTGATATTGTTATTGATTTCCGTCTGTGGAATAGGATAAAGCTTTTTGTAATCAGCACTGGCTGAATGAGACAACCAAGATTTGGTAGTATACACTCCAAATCTGATCATATCTTGTCTTCTGCGGCCCTCCTGGTTAAACTCCCAGGCCAGCTCATCTAAAAAGCGTCCGTACTCTACATCGGCACCACCTTCTGCGGTAGTCTCCAAGTGGTTTCTAAGGCCATAATCATACACGCTTCCTTGCATTAGCTGATCACCGGTAACGGTAGCTTTGGAGGGATTAGCCTTGAAGCTTCTCTCTCTCACCTGAGATACTATCTGAGCTGCTTCATCAGCTTTACCGTTTCTTAGCAGACACTCAGCTTTCATCATGAGTACATCTGCATATCTGAATAATGGAAAGTCATTATTCAGAATATTGGATGAGCCTACTTCTATTTCAAACTTGCCAAAACGATAGCCATGAATTTCTTCTGATTGATCTACTCCAGGTAGCTCATTAATATAGGCCAAAGGCTGGCCGCTTGAGGCTCCTAACGTTCCCATAAGCATTTCTCCACTAGCGGAGTACTGCTGCCCATAGATAAAGTTTTGAGTCAGTCGGCTGTCTTCGGGGTCAAATGTATCTATGAACTGTGGAATGGCACACATACCACCCCAAGGGCTAAAGAGCAGTTTATAAGTGGCCTGATTTGCCGGTTGTAAAGATTGCATATGTACATCAAAAGCATTCCAATCGGTGGTGTATGTTTCATCTATAGGAAGCGCGAAAATTATTTCCTTTGATCCTTCGTTTTCTGTTACAAAAACATTTTTCTGATCAGGCTCCAAGATATAGCCAGCGCCAGAATTAATCACAGCATCACACGCCTCTATGCATTTGCCCCACTGCTCGATGCCTGTGTAAACTTCTGCATTTAGGTAAATCTTAGCTAATAAGGTATAGGCCGCCCATTTATTAAACCTGGCATAGGTGGTGCCATCGTTTGCCTCGCTAAGCATATCTATGTTATCCAGTATTTCCTTCACTACAAACTGATATACCCCTTCTCTACTTTTCTGCTCAGGTAAAAAGCCTTCAGGCACATCAAAGTCTGTAACTATGGGCACATTTCCATACAAATCTATAAGAATGTAATAATATGAAGCCCTTAGCACTCTGAGCTCTGCCAAGGTAGAAGCCGCATTTTCACCTAAAGGCAAAATGTCTGATTCTATCTGATAAATAACTCTGTTACAGTTAGTAATACCTGCATAAGTTCTATTCCAGCCTTGGAATACATTATCTTCGAGAGCTGTCCAATTATGTTCATGTATCCGTCTGTAAACACCACCATCTACCCAGCCATTAGGGCGTGCGGGTATCACTATCTGGTCTGCAGATACTTCCTGACTGCGCCATACACCATTCCATAGCAAAAAGGTCTGTCTCCAGGCCACATAGGTAGATCCTACAATTGAGGCAATCTCCTGCTCAGTGGTGGGTGTAAAATCTTTGGAAACTATATTATTGAAGCTTTCATCTTCCAGCTCAGTACAAGAAAAAAGGGCTGTAATTATGAAGATACTAGCTATAAGTGTTTTATGATTAATTAACTTTTTCATTGAAGTATGCTTTAGGCCCTAGAAAGAAATATTAAAACCAACGGTGTAGGTACGAGAGGTGGGATATTTATCTCTACCGTCATTACCGGGATCCAGCCCCAAACGATTCACTTCAGGATCTATGCCACTATAGCCAGTAAATACAAAAGCATTTAGAGCTGAGGCATAAATACGTGCTCTCTTTATGAAGTTATTACCAATGGCTGGAATGTTATACCCCAGGGTAATATTATCGATCTTCCAGAAGTCTCCATCTTCTATATAGTAGCTGTTATATTCTAAAGGTGCGGTTAGTGCTGCCTTACCAAATACCGGGTCAGTAGAAGAAGCCAGTCTATTGTAGTTTTGAATGGTAGGATTTTCATAATACATGCGCTGGAAATTGAGAATCTGGTAATCAAAAGCTCCCCGCATGGTTATAGACAGGTCTATGTTTTTATACCGGAAAGTATTATTCCAACCTGCATAATAGTTGGGCAAACCGTTTCCTAAGACCTGCTTATCTTCTTCAGCATGAGTGAAATCAGCGTAAGCAACTCTCTCACCCTCAGCATTTTCGTAAATCCACAAACCATCTTCACCTACATCCACCACTTTAAAACCGTAGAAATTGCCAATATCCTCACCCACCTCTACCCGGTGAGTATATGTCTGGATCGGCTCACCGGTGGCTCCCGTTACAAACCAGTCATTAGTAGCTTCATACAAGTCATTAGATAAACTCTTGAGGCTATTTTGGTTAGTAGAGAAATTAAGAGAGGTAGTCCATTCAAAATCCGGAGTTTTTATAGGCACAATGTTCACCAATACCTCCAATCCCTTATTTTCCATCACTCCCACATTAGCGCGGGTAGTATTGTAGAGGTTTGGCGGGCTGGGCACAGCGAAATCATACAACAGGTTATCAATATTTCTGATGTAATAGTCTACTGATCCGTAAACCCTGCCCTTCAGTAAACTAAAATCTATCCCATAATTCTGTTCTTTTTTCTCTTCCCACTGAAGATATGGGTTAAAGTTTTGTGAAGGTGAAAGTGTAGGCACCCATGAACCATTGAAATAGTAGAAATTATTATAAGACAATAATGCTACCGCTCCGAAAGGCGCTGAGTTTTGGGAACCTGTAACACCATAGCCAGCTCTTAACTTTAGTAGTTCTACTATATTGCTTCCTGAAAGAAATGACTCATTAGATATTTTCCAGCCTACTGATACCGCCGGGAAGGTTCCCCATGGATCTTCTGTACCCACCAACTGACTGGCCGCCTCATGACGAAGGCTGGCCATGAACAGATATTTATCTTCATAAGAATAAGTTACCCGACCAAAAAAGCCTATTAAGTTAGTTTTAGAAGTGAAGCCATCTATAGGTACATTTACTTCCCCCTCTCTTATAGCCTGACCTTGATCTATATTATGGTAGCTGAAAATATCAGTAGGAAAATCCCAGTTTTGCATCCAATAATCTCTATAGTAGAAATCCTGGTAGCTGTAGCCCGCCAAAACAGAAATATTATGATTACCGAAAACCGTAGAATAGTTGGCCGTAAGCTCCATTAATCTATCCTGGGTTTCTCTGGTGCCATTAGATACAAAACCATTTCTGCCATCTCTTAAAGTAGAAATATGATGCTTCGATTCGGCATAGCCTCTGGTTTGATTGTATCTGTTTACTGAAAAATTAGATTTAAGCTCTAGGCCTGTTACGGGCAAATAGCTTACTGAGGCAGTATACCTTACATTTTGAGATCTGTGCTCGCCATCCGATTCATAGATTCTTCCCAATGGGTTTTCATAATTAAACAAACCGGTTTGCTCATAGTAATAGCCGTCATCATTATAAATAGGCGAAGTAGGATTATAAAGAAGTGCTTGTCTGTAAGTGTAACCGTTGAAGCTGGCCCCATCTCCAGTACTAGTGAAGTTATTCGCTGAGCTTAATAGACCTAAGTTAAATTTAAGCTTATCATTAAACATGGCGTGGTTTATATCGATACGCCCAGTAAAGGTTTGATTATCAGATTTTAGGAAGATCCCCTCTAGATCTCTATAGTTGATATTAGCCAAGTAATTGGTAGTAGTATTTCCTCCCCGATAAGTAAGGTTGTGCACATGGCTGAAAGGTGTTTGAGTGATTTCATCCAACCAGTCCGTTGAACTTCCAAGATCCCACTGAGCTGCCCTGTCGCCTGCTGCTATCTGGGCTTGATAGTCACCGGCGGTTAATAACTCTGGTTTTCTGGTGATCTGCTGAGTACTGAAGCTCACCGAATAATCCAGTCCATTCAGGCTTCCGCTGGCTCTTTTAGTGGTGATAAGAATAACTCCATTGGTACCTCTGGTACCGTAAATGGCCGCTGCGGAGCCATCTTTCAATACACTGATGGAAGCAATATCTTCTGGTGGCACGGTTTTGAAATCTCCAGGAATTCCATCTATAAGTATGAGCGGACTTACGTTAGTTCCTAAAATTGTACTTTGCCCTCTTAGTAGTATCTGCGTCCCGGAGGTAGGATCACCACTAGGCATAGAAACGGTGAGTCCAGCTACCTTGCCCTGAATAAGCTGGCCCGCATCTACCACATTTCCTTTTATAAATTCATCATCTTTAACGGCGGCGACAGAGCTTGTAACATCAGACTTCAGCTGTTTACCATATCCTAAAACCACCACCTCATCCAACGAGGTAATGTCAAGCTCTAGTTTCACATCCATGGTAGTCATATTTCCTACCGGCAACTGTTTGGTAACAAAGCCTACGAATGAAAAAACCAGCACATCATTATTGGATACCTGGATAGAATAAGTTCCATCCACACCTGTAACGGTACCTTTAGTGGTACCCTCAATCAGGACATTTACACCGGGCAAAGCCTCATTCTCTTCTGAAGACGTTACTTTTCCTGTAACAGTTCTAACATCCTGAGCCTGAAGCTCAGACACACAGAGCAGCACCAACACTCCCATTAGATAGGCTCCCCTTCGGAGAATAGGAATGAAGGAAAATTGTAGTAGTAGAGTTTTTATCATGGTGTTAGGTTTAGTGATAAAATATTAAGTGTATTTTATACATTTATAAATAACTTAAAGATTTATCATATAATCAAGTACTTATTGAAAATATTTTATGTGTAATCGATTGTAATTATGATTATTGATAATCTAAATCGATTGATATTATAACTTTTAGAAGATATTGGTAAGATTAGGGTGATTAGTGTCAGATTACGTCAAAGGTTCGTCAATCTCTGTATTAAATGAATATTTCTGTGTTTTACTGGTTTTTGAAGCTCAGATTTAATTTTTTTGTACCCTAATGATCAACCAGTACAAGAACGAGGATAAAACTCTATTAGCGGTAGACTGTATAATTTTTGGCTTTGATAACGAAGAGTTAAAACTATTACTTATCAAAAGGGATTTTGAGCCGGAAAAAGGTAAATGGTCTCTTATGGGTGGTTTCCTTAAGCAAAATGAAACCCTCAACGAAGCTGCCAGCCGCGTTCTTACTCACCTCACTGGTTTACACGATGTATACATGGAGCAGCTCTACAGCTTCAGTGAGCTAGATAGAGACCCGGTGGAAAGGACCATTTCAGTTGCTTATTTCGCTTTGATCAATTTGAATGATCATGATAAAGAATTAACGGAGAGCCATTCTGCTAAGTGGTTTAGCTTAAAAGACATGCCGAAGCTTATTTTCGATCATGATGCCATGGTACAGCATGCCATACGCAGACTACGATACAGAACAGCCACTCAACCCATTGGTTTTGAGCTTCTTCCCGAAAAGTTTACTATGAGGCAACTACAGAAATTGTATGAAGCCATCTATGATCAAACACTGGATAAAAGGAACTTCACTAAAAAGATCAATGGAATGGATTTACTCCTAAGGCTTGATGAAAAGGACATGACCTCTTCCAAGAAAGGTTCTTACCTGTTCAAGTTTGATGAGCAAAAATACAAGGAGAAGGTCATGGACGGTTTTTCTTTCAAAGTTTAAGACTCTGAAACCTCCATATTAGAAGCTATCAGCTCAAAATCTTCCTGCCCTATTTCTACAAAGCCTGACATTAAAGGGTGTCCCCATTTATTTTTCAGTGGTATAAAGTTTAGCTTATCTATTAATGGCTGAATGTCCTGATCTGACGTTTTCACATATTCTGCTTTACGCCTCCAGGGCTTAAAAGTATCAGACACCTCAGTTTGAAAAGGCTCATCATCCATAATTTTGGCTATGGCAGTAAATTTTTGATAGGGCTTTGTATCTCCATTTTTCTTCTTTGAGGCATAGAAAATCACATGGTCTCCTTTAGACATTCTGTTAAGGAAAAACTTATTCCCATGCCCGGACTGTACAAACCCGGCCTGCTTACCACGCTCTGCATGATCTTTTGATACAACTATTATAAAATTCTTCATATGCTTGGCGGATAAGTTAATAAAGATCCTTTCTAAAACTAAAGTAAGAATGAACATTTTTTTACACGTGCAGAAAAGAATTTTGTATTCCATAAAATATTTGTATAATTGTAATGTGCAATCGATTGCACATAAATCAGAGAGATATGGCGCACAGATTACTAAAAATTCATCCTAAGGATAATGTTCTGGTGGCACTAGATGACCTGAAAGCAGGGGAAACAGTGCAATATGAGGGAAAAGACATCACATTAATTCATGATGTACCCGCCAAGCACAAATTTGCACAAGTAGACCTTCATGAAGGTGATAAAATACTTATGTACGGTAATCTGGTGGGTAAGGCAGTGGAGTTGATACCTGAGGGTGAAGTACTTACCACCGCTAATGTAAAACATGAAGCCTCTGGCTTTACGGAAAGGACAGGTCAGTTTCAATGGTCTGGACCTGATGTGAGTAAATGGGAAGGCAAAACATTTATGGGTTATCATAGAGCTGATGGTCAGGTAGGTACAGCCAATTATTGGCTGGTAATACCTTTGGTCTTCTGTGAAAACAGAAATGTAAATACCATCAAGCAAGCCTTTATGGATGAGCTTGGCTTTGGCCATCAGGATGTATATAAGTCATATGTACAGCAAATGGTAGACCTTTACCAGTCTGGCAAAACAGCAGAGATAGAAACGCTGGCCTTTCAGGAAACTGAACTTGCCCAGCAAACAAGGCTATTTGAAAACGTAGATGGCATTCGCTTTTTGACTCACGAAGGTGGCTGTGGCGGCATAAGACAAGACTCTGAAATGCTTTGTGGCCTATTGGCTGGATATATTAATAATCCTAATGTGGCCGGTGCAACCGTACTTAGCCTGGGCTGCCAAAATGCACAGATCAGCATTTTGCAGGAGAAGCTTAACAAAATCAATGCAAACCAGTCTAAGCCCGTTATCATTTTAGAGCAACAGCAGGAAGGTACCGAGCAGGAAATGCTGGCTAAAGCCATTAGAAAGACATTCCTGGCATTGGTTGATGCTGACAAGCAAAAGAGAGAACCAGCACCTCTCAGCAAGTTGGTTATTGGGTTAGAATGTGGTGGATCAGACGGTTTCTCTGGTATATCTGCTAACCCTACTGTAGGTCAGGTGTCTGATTTTATTGTGGAGTTGGGAGGAAAATCTATTCTTTCAGAGTTTCCGGAATTATGTGGCGTGGAGCAGGAATTGATCAATCGCTGCGTGAATGATGATATAGCCACTAAATTCTCATCGCTTATGAGGGCTTATGCCCACGCTGCTGAGGCAGTTGGATCAGGCTTTGATATGAACCCTAGCCCTGGAAATATTAAAGACGGCCTTATAACCGATGCTATTAAATCAGCAGGGGCAGCAAAGAAAGGAGGTACATCACCGGTAGTTGACGTTTTGGATTATACTGAATATGCTACCAAACCGGGCTTAAACCTGCTTTGTACCCCAGGAAATGACGTTGAGAGCACCACAGCCATGGCTGGTTCTGGCGCTAACATAATATTATTCACCACCGGTTTAGGTACACCTACGGGAAACCCTGTGACCCCGGTAATCAAAGTATCATCCAATACTAAATTAGCTGAGAAAATGCCGGACATCATTGATGTAGATACAGGACCTGTCATTGCTGGTGAGAAAACTATTGAAGAAATGGGAACAGTTTTATTAGATCATATCATTGAGGTCGCCAGCGGAAATGTTAAAACCAAGGCTATGCAATTAGATCAGGCTGATTTCATACCCTGGAAGCGAGGTGTTTCGCTTTAATTTACATCGATCCATATTGAAAAGCCACTCTGTAAAAGGAGTGGCTTTTTTTATGACAATCCTTTAAAAGCCTTTTTTAGATTGGGTTCATTGATCAAGAATACTTACCTCTCCTATTCAGCAATATCTTCATTCCACAGCTTAGGATTTTCTTTGATGAAGGTGCTCATCATTTCGATGGTTTCACTATCATTTAAAAGTACTACCTCCACCCCTTGTGATTCCAGAAAGGGAATATTGCCTTCAAAATTTACATTCTCACCAATTACTACTTTCTTGATCTTAAATTGAAGAATAGTCCCGGTGCACATCATGCACGGGCTCAAAGTGGTATACATGGTGGCTCCTTCATAAGAGCTCTGTCTGCCAGCATTTTGTATGCAGTCCATCTCGCCATGAAGAATGGGGTTATTTTGCTGAACCCTCTGATTATGCCCCTGTCCTAAAATCTGCCCGTCTTTCTCCAGTACTGCTCCAATAGGAATTCCGCCCTCATGGAGGCCTTTTTTGGCCTGGTTTAATGCTTCTTTATAAAAATCCATATATAAATAATTAGGGGTATCTCGTTTGAAATACCCCTAATTTATTAGAATAATCTGTAACCTATGCCTAATTGGTAGACCGAATTTCTTACCGGATCATCATAATAGTCGTGATCATATATGTCTGATAAGCCAAAGCAATGTCTCAGGTTAAAATGCATTTTATTAAAATCAAGCCCTAAACCTAGATTAAGACTTACCACAGTTCCGTTCATATTACCTTTCTGATCAGTAATTTCCACATGTCCATCTGATTTATCTTTGAACTTGGCAATGGCCAAAAAGCCCAATTGAGGACCTGCTTCCAAATAAAAAACTTTACCTACATGATATTCTAGCATTAAAGGAACATTTAAATACACATAGTTACGCGTGTAAGTATGTCCATTAGCCTCCCATCTCGACCCCTGAAATGAGAATAACAATTCAGGCTGAAAAGCAAACCCGTTGGATAAGTTGATATTCAAATAGCCGCCTAAAGTTGGCGCTAATCTGGCATCTGCATGATGTGTTCCATCTTTGGAAACAGTAGTTGCAATGTTTAAAGCCGCCTTTGCTCCACCAGAAACTTGTGCCTGACTGGTAGAAATACATACTATAGCTATGAAAGCTGCAAGTAAGGTTCTTTTCATTTTAAAATACGTTAGTTGGTTTTATCGTTAGACCATTTATTGATCTGCCCATGTTAATTGTAACCCCGAAAAAGGAACTACTTAAAAAATTATAAACCCATTGGTCTCTCAAAGGTTATTACATGTAAATCAACCCAGATTATCTTGACTTCTTTGATCATTTACATCGTAGTAATCATAATCTCTACCATAGTAGTTTGGAAGAGCAGTGACTTGTTAGAAACCAGCTCTCAAAAGCTTGCCTCCTACTATAAATTACCTGAGGTTGTCCAGGGTGCCATCATCACGGCCATTGGTTCAAGCTTTCCAGAATTATCTACCACTGTGTTATCTACGTTAATTCACGGTGAGTTTGAACTGGGTGTGGGCGCTATTGTAGGATCTGCCATTTTTAATATTTTAATGATACCCGCACTCTCGGGCCTGGTATCTAAAAAGCTTGACGCAGACCGTATTCTGATCTATAAAGACGCTCAATTTTACATTACTTCTGTTGCCGTTTTGTTGTTAACTTTTTCCTTGGCGGTGATCTATAATCCGGTAGAAGGCAAAGAACTGGTAGGCGAAATGACCAGATCAATTGCGCTAATACCGTTGCTCTTGTATGTGCTTTACATCTTCCTACAACAGCAGGAAACATCTGATTATCAAAAGGAAGGAACGGACGATCATGACGTTAGTGATATAAAACCTGGCAAAGAATGGTTGAAACTTCTGGGTAGCCTGGTACTGATTGTGGCTGGCGTAGAGGGGCTGGTGAGAGGCTCATTATTTCTGGGAGAATATCTGAATACCCCTAGTTTTTTCTGGGGTATCACGGTAATAGCAGCAGCCACTAGTATACCAGATGCTTTTGTAAGTGTAAAAATGGCCAGACATGGTAAAGGTATGATCAGCTTGGCCAATGTAATTGGCAGCAATATTTTTGATTTATTAGTTGCCATACCGGTAGGTGTACTTATTGCGGGAAGTTCTGAAATTGATTTTGCTCTGGCCGTGCCGCTCATGCTATTTCTTACTTTCGCAACCATTTTACTCTTTGCTATGATGCGCACCAAGCTGGGCATCAACCATTTAGAGAGTTGGATATTACTGATAGTCTATGCTCTGTTCGTTTTATGGATGATTCTAGAAACCTTTGGAGATATGTCCTGGCTAAGAGAAAGTCAGGCAGCTTAACCTGCGTATTCTTTTAGTTCATTTTTATTTGTTTTATATTTACTCGTCATGCATAACATTTTTTCATTATGAGTAACATTACCTATTCTTTTAAAATCCTTTGGTCACAAATAGACGCTAACCAACATTTAAGACATTCTGCTTACGCGGATTTTGGAGCCCAGGCTCGTGTGCAAGCACTACAGAACATTGGCTTTGATATGGCCACTTTTCAAAAATTAAAAATAGGACCAATCTTATTCAGAGAAGAAATGATATACCTGAGAGAAGTAGCCCCTAATGATATCATCACCATTACCGCAGACCTGGTTAAATGCAGACAAGACGGCTCCCGCTGGAGCATAAAGCATGAAGTATTCCGCAGCGATGGCGTGAAAGCTGCCCAAATTAATGTAGACGGCGCCTGGCTCGACCTGGTACAACGCAAACTAGCTGTTCTTCCGGAGGAGCTGGCGGAGAAGTTTATGACTCTTCCGAAGGATGAGGAGTTTGTTGTTGGGTAGTTGGTTATTGGTTATAGGTTATTGAGTTATTGGTTATTAGGTTATTTAGTTATTGGGTTATTGGGTTATTGGTTATTAGTTGCTCATTATGGTTTTAATGCCTACATCTAATTACTTAGTACTCAATACTCAGGTCTATTTACTCAATACTCAAATCTATTTACTCGATACTTAAATCTATTTACTCAATACTATTCACTAATAAGACTGATAGTTATTGCAGCCGTTGTAGTCTATTGGTGCTTCGGTTGTTTCCAGGTAATTAACTATGGCTTCGGCGGTGGTTAATTCCTGAAGGTTGGCTCTTTCGTAGGGGAAGAAGTTATCAAATACGGCTGGGATATAGTCGTTTACTCCGATTTTAATGGAATCTGTTTCTGGCATAGGCTGGCCATTCATATCTATTAGAGCAAATCCTGTATTATCGGTTCCAAAGGTAAGTCCGCTAACGTAAAAGCCCTGGTTGCTTTGGACAAAGAAATTTTCCAGTTCCTTTACTGACATTTTGAAGGTAACGCATTTATTACCAAATGGATCCATATCAAATACTTCTCCTGTGGTAATATCACCAGCATCAAATACAGATCTTACTCCACCTGTGTTTTGTAAGGCCATATCGGTGCCGAGGTAAGTCATTAAAGCATCTGTATAAAAACAGCCCATAGCACTTTTAGGCATGTTGTTTTGAGAATATCCAACCACACTATCAAGGTTTACTCCTGCCATAAAATCATCTATTTTATTCTGTAACTCCTGATCAATATTGTCTTCTTTATCTAATTCAATGAAGGTAGTGCTACTACTCAATATTTCACCATCCATTATCACCAAATTCAACTTACCAAGAAGACTAAAATTAGCTCCAGCTTGCACCACAGGTGTTCCGCCTATTTTCTTATCTATTTTTTCATGAGAGTGACCACCAACAATGAGATCAAATTCCTTATGCTCGTTGGCGATCTTAGTGTCCACCGAAGAGCCCAAATGCGTTAAGAGCATATATAAATCAGCCCCTTCATCTTCTTTCAATGTCTCATATTTTGGCAATTCATTCTCAAATGGCGTGAACTTTAGATCAGTTACTCTCCACGGGTGCGTAAGAGGAATAGTATCGCCGGGTTTACCGTTTGTTTCTACCACACCTAATACCGCTATTTTCAAATCTTCCAATGTCTTTATGGCATATGGTTCTGTTTGAGGCAACACGGACTGTTGTACATCCATGTTTGCACATATCCAACTAAATTGCGCCTGAGCCATGCGATCTTTTAACGTTTCTATACCATAATCAAATTCATGATTACCCAACACTGCCACATCTACTCCTATCTCATTGAGCATATCTACCATAGGTAAACCTTTGGGATCGTATTGATCCACCACAGGGTTTCCAGAAAATATATCTCCAGCACAAACCACTAATACCTTTGACTTTTCTCTTTCTTTATCAATGATGTATTTTGCTTTGGCGAAGTTTTTAATCTCGCCGTGCATATCGTTCATGAAGAAGATGGTGAGAGAGTCGTTTACTTCTGTGCTATCCTGTGGTTGGGGATCATCAGTTTTATCTTTTTTGCAACTGAAAGCAGAGAGGAATGCAAATGATGAGATGATTAATAAGTGCTGTAATTTCATGATAGTTTGAATATAGACCAGCAATGATGCTGATATTTAATTAAAGCTGTATATAAAACGTTGTTAATTAATTCTTAACATTTACTAAAGTGCGCCGGTCATCTTATCTAAAACCCAACTAGCCTTGGCTCCGGTCTCTGCCGTGCTGTTGCATACTCCATGTCCTAATAAATCTGCCACCACCTGCTCTATCAACGGCTGCTGAATATGCTCGGGCATCGTAAACTGTAGAGTGCTTCTTCCCTGCTCTGTAGTCACTATGACATCAGTATTATCAAAAGTGGCAAACTCTATCTTTCCTTTGCTGCCGATTATGGTAGTAAGCTCTTTTTCAGAGGCTTGAGATGCATTAAAGCACCAACTACCCACCCCCAGAATACCTGATTCAAACCTGAATGTACCAGTAGTTACGTCATCAGCTTTTGTACTTTGTGACTGGTTAACGGAGTAGCCATGTGCGTCGTGCATCGGGCCTAATAAAAAGTTCATAAGGTCCATCTGGTGAGAGGCTAGATCATGGAAATAGCCACCTCCGGAAACATCAGGATCCAAACGCCATGGATGAGCTGTTTGAGCTACCGTGTCGGTGTTTGATGCCTTGTACATTTCAATACTAACGGTTCTAACATCACCAATTTCACCGTTATCTATCAATTCTTTTACTTTTAAGAAATTAGGTAGTGCTCGTCTGTAATAAGCCACATATAATGGTAAATCAGCCTCAGTAAAAACTGAGATCATTTCCATACATTCGGCATACGTACGGGCCATGGGTTTTTCCACATAAACTGGCTTTCCGGCCTGAGCCGCCTTTATGGCTAGTGCTGCATGAGAAATTGGTGGGGTAGAGATATAGATAGCGTTGATTTCAGGGTCGTTGAGGAGCTGATCAACATCTGTATACCATTTCTGGATGTGATGGCGAGAAGCATAATCTTTTATTCGCTCCTCGTTCCGACTCATAACGGCACCTATTCGTGAATTAGGGATCTTATTCATGGCAGGAGCGCTCTTCTTCTCACACACGTCGCCGGCTCCTATTACTCCCCAAACTACTTCTGAATCAACTATCTTTTTCATGTGATTATTTTAGCATTGGTACACCTCTCTTACAAAGCTGAAGTGCCAGACCCCATGGATCTCTCATCATGATCAGGTGTGAGCCATCTTCCATTTTATCATTAGTAAGCTCAATCGCACCAGCTTGCTGTAGCCTCTGGCTATCTTCATCTGGATTTTCAGAAACAAAGGCCAGGTGAACGATTAGTGGATGCTGATTAGCATAATCTGGCACTACGGCCAAGGGATTACCATATATTTCAATCATTATTTGTCCGCTATCATCGGCCAGAAAAGTCATGTATGGGCTATCTTTCAGCTGTTTTACTATGGTCATTCCCATATGCTCCACATACCAGTCTGCCATGGCTAATGGTTCTTTCACGTTTACAGCAAAGTGTTCTAATTTCATTGTTAAAGGTTCATAATTCAGGTTTAAAACTATAGATAAAATAGGTGGAGTGCAATAAGCTTTTCATGTAAACTAATAATGCTTATAAGGGTGGGATTTGAGATGTTTTAGTGGCTAAGCAGGGCCTGGTCAGTCGGTAGTTTTGTTGGAGATAACTCCAACAAAGGCTGATGGTTTTGGTGGAGATACGTTGCTCGTAGAAGATAGTAGTTTCGTTTGTGGGGACACAAACTAGGGCGACGGGGATGTTTTAGTGGCTAAGCAGGATGGGGTCAGTCAGTAGTTTTGTTGGAGATAACTCCAACAAAGGCCAAGGCAGGGAGATTCGATGGAGAGAGCTTTAACTTATGATGGATAGTAGGTTCGTTTGTGGGGGCACAAACGAGGGCGAAAAGGCAAATGTGGTTGCTTTGCTTTTGTGAGCCTCAGAGGAAAAATTGGTGATACATAAGAAAGCCACCCCACTTTCGTGGGATGGCTTTTTACAAACTCCACAACTGTAATCTATTCCTTCACAATCATTCTTAGGTAGGTATGTCCTTCGGTTTTCACCTGCATGATATAACTACCTGGTTTGAAGTCGCTGATGTCTAACGTGGGCTGAGCTGAGGTGGCTTTTACATTCATCACCTCTACTCCTATAATATTCACTATTCTAATCTGCTCATCGCCTTTGTACTCAGGGATGGTAACGGTAATCTGATTAAGTACAGGGTTAGGGTAAGCGCTGAACTCACTTTCTAATACAGCATCATTTACACTACTCGCCTTTCTGGAGCTACCTGAAATTTTTCCGATACCTACATTGGCTACAACCACTGATGGTACTTGTGAGGTACTGTTTAATGATGAGCTGTAAGAGTATGGAATGTAAGCATTACAATCATAAGGCTCTTCAACATCTCCTGACAATGCCCAGGTCACATTATCAAAGATGCTACCTGATTCATCAACGCCTCCAGGATCATCACTGTAGGCTGAAACTATTGGGTTTTGAGAGTTTTTGAAATAGTTATTTTCTACTCTCAAACAGGCTCCCATTCTTGAGTTCAATCCGGTAGAAGCTACACCAGAATAGTAGTTATTAAAAAAGTGGCCATTTCCAAATCTGAACAGTGGCATTCTGGAATTACAATTATCAAAATAGTTATGGTGCGCAGTAATCTTCCTGTCGTAGTTATCACTATCACTGCTACCTACGAGCATAGTTTTCCAGCTGTCATGCAGGTAGTTATATGAGTAGGTGATATACTCAGAGTTTTTCTTAGCATCTAGCAAACCATCATAGTAATCTTTACCAACTCCTTGATATTCAGCATAAAGCTCACAGTGATCTACCCAAATGTGATCAGCAGGACCTTCGATACTTATGGCATCTTTATCACCAATGTTCACATGGTGCACTGCCACATTCTGAATGATTATATTTCCTGCTTTGTAGATTTTAATACCAATACCATTGAATATACCTCTAGAGCCTACTCCTATAATGGAAACATCTCTCACCTCTTTAACATCAATTTTTGAAGCTGATGTGTTTGAAGATGTAATGGTACCATTTACGAAAATGATGAGTGGCTGAGTGATCACTCCGTCTTTCTTTTGATCAATCGCGTTCAGGATACAATCTCCTGTAGAGCAAGTTACAGTTACACCACCCTGACCACCAGAAGTACCTCCGGCTTGTGTGGCCCAGCCTATGATATCATAGTTGGCATCACCGCCATTGCCGCCACCTCCGCCTCCATTGTTACCGTTTACAGTAACAGTGAAGCTTTGGGTGCTAGTACATCCCTGACTATTGGTGTAAGTAGCCGTGGCTGTGCATGAACTTGAAGGGCTAACCGTTTGCTCACGGGAAGAGCCTGATGTACCACATCCGCTCCAGCTCCAAGAACCACCGCTGGTAGGCTGAGGACCAAATTTAACAGATGATCCTGCATTAATAGTTACACTAGATCCTTGCTGCCAAGAGCCTCCATTCACTTGAAGATAAGGCGTAATCGAGGTTGGTGTGCAACCTCCTCCGCCTCCTCCACCACTGCCACCATCACTGATTTCAATCCAGTCTATGTCAGCGCTTTCATTACCTGCATTGGTACGAAGAATGATCTGATTACTACCGCTACTCAGTGAAGCTGAAAGAGAGGCTGTAGCAAAAGAAGAACTTGAGGTAACGGGCAGATTTAATGTTTGCGATGAGCCATTTACTATTATACTTACTGATGGGTTCATGCTTGATTTACGCGTATACCTTACAGTAAGCGTATGGCTGCCACTAGAACTGGCATTATAACTCCACACAATTTGTTTACCCTGATCGTTAGAAAGGTTAATAGCTTTACCATTGCTGGCGGCGCTATATGATTTCAAAGAACCGTCATACGAGACAGTACCTGCGTCTGAATCCTCTATTCTGGTAGTAGCAAATAGAAGATCGTTGGTCTCTGTGCTGTGCTTTGCTTTTTCTACGGATGCAAATCCGGGGAAGAAAAGCATAGCTAATAACACAGTAGCCAACCATGATTTTTTGTTTGTAGCGTTCATTTCCATGTGTTTAGATTAAACATAATGGGAATAAATGTACCAGTACGCATATGATTAGAAATGCCAAATGTATGACCGTGGGTTGAATGAAGTGAATGGAGGGTGCACACATGAACAGAAGTGCCATTCACCAATTTCAGTAGTTTTTAGAGTATTTGGTAGGAGAAATACCGAGGTGTTTTTTGAAGGTTTTGGTGAAAGAATTAGGCGAACTAAAACCAGTTTTGTAGGCTATTTCAGCTATTCCCAGTCTGCCTTCTTTGAGTAAATCAGATGCTTTTCTTATTCGGTATGCGTATAGATATTCTGAAGGTGTTTGGTTAGTTAGGCTTTTCAGCTTTCTAAACAGTTGACTACGGCTCATTCCCAAATCAAAGGCCAGTGCCTCCACGCTAAAGTCAGGATCTGTATAATTTTTTCTAATAACGTCAGCTAACTTTTTCAGGAAATGATCATCTAATGGATTCTCCGTAATCTCTATTTCGGTAGATTGACCATTATAATGTTTCCATAATCTTCTTCTATTCTCTATCAGACTATAAATCTGTGCCTCCAATATGGCCAGGTCAAACGGTTTTACTACATAAGCATCGGCTCCAGAACCAAATCCTTCCAACTGCTGATCGGTCATGCTTCTTGCCGTGAGTAAGATCACAGGGATATGGTTTGTATCCACATTTTCCTTCACTTGTCGGCACAGTTCCAATCCATCTCCATTAGCCATGGTTATGTCAGTAATTACAATATCAGGCGCCTCTTTCAATATGATATTCCATGCTTCTTCGCCGCTAGCGGCTATATCTAGAAAGAACTTATCTGAAAAGGTTTCAGCTAACATGTGTAACAGCTCCTGATTGTCATCAACAATTAAAATCTTGTAAGCTTCATTCGATAATTCTCTTTTCTCAATCTCGTATTCTCTTTTAAAATCACCTTCAATAAAGCCTTGAAATTTTAGGACACCTGGTTCCCGCTTCACTTCATCATCACCGTAACTTTCGCTACCTATTGGTAGGCTCACGGTGAAAGTACTCCCCTTTCCCTCTTCACTTTCCACCTGAATTTTCCCTTTATGCAAGCTCACCAGGTTGTAAACCAATTCTAGTCCAATTCCACCTCCAGGCTGCAGGGTATTCACTTGATAATACCTATCAAAAATATGCTGAAGATTAGCCTGGCTTATACCCTTTCCTGTATCGCTAATGCTAAAAGTTAAATTGTATGCATCAGCCTCAATAGTTAAGATAATCTCTCCACCAGATTGAGTATATTTTAAAGCATTGATAATCAAATTATTAAACACCTTTTCCACCTTATCTACATCTAATAAAGCTTCCTGCTCCTGATTAAAAATCTGCACCTTCAAATCCACACTTCTACTTCTTGCATAATCTGAATAGGGCATGATAAGCTGATCAAAAAACTCCTTTACCTTTACTAACTGTACTTGCAGCTGCATGGCTCCATGCTCGATCTTTGTGAAATCAATAAGCTGGTCAGTAAGATTCAGTAGTTTCTTGGCACTGGCATGCGCCATTTTCACATGGCTGGTTATGGACTCATCCTTATAAGTATTGAGCAACCTCTCTAGCGGTGTCATAATTAGTGTTAATGGCGTTCTCAATTCATGAGAAATGTTGGTAAAGAAATTGATTTTCAGATCGTTCATTTCTGAGACATGACTCAGTTCCATGTCTTTCAATTTCATTTTCTGATGATATTTAACGCGCTGGGCAATCACCCAATATACCAGAAATACGATTGCGGCTAACGCTATTGCATATAAAAGCTTGGCCCACCAGGAAAGCCATGGCTGTGAGGCTATTTCAATTTCCAGACTTATGAGATTATCCGTCCATTTGCCATCTGCATCGGTAGAGAAAACCTGAAAGGAATAAATGCCAGGTTCAAGATTAGAATAGGTTACTGTATTTTTGTTACCAGCCTCAGACCATTGATTATCCAAGCCCAGAAGTCTGTATTTATACTTCAAAGCACCAATATCACGATAATCTAAAGCTGAGAATTCCAGAGAGAGTAGGTTTTGATCATAAGGCAACTGGAGGCTCTGATTATAGAAAGCATCTTTTATGACCAATTGGCCATTCGCCTTTAAGGCATTAATCACCAATGGTGGCGTGAAATTTTCAATGTTAATTTTCTGAGGATCAAAAAGGTTAAAGCCGTTATTTCCTGCCATTAACAAAAATCCAGACTGGAGTTTTATGGCGGCATTTTTCTCAAACACATTTCCCTGAAGGCCATGATAGCTATTGAAATTTCTAAACTCTTCTATGGATGGATCATATCTTGAAACTCCCTTATTAGTGGTAAGCCATATTTTACCAGCATTATCTTCCAGCACCGAAAAGATAGTGTGGCTCGGAAGTCCATTTTTAATTGTAAAATACTGAAAATCACCTTTTTCATAACGGTATAAACCTGAGGACTTGGTGCCAATCCAAATGTTAGATTTGCTGTCCTGATAAAGCTCCCTTATGGTGGCATTGGCGAGATCATTGGTATTAACATGTGATAAACTGTCTTTTTGAATAAAATACTGGTATAACCCATGACTATTGGTGCCCAGCCAGAAAGTGCTCGAATTATCCCAAAGTAGCTTTGAAAATTTAACATCAGCCTTATCAAAAAGTACCTGAGAGGATTTAAATCTGGTAAAATCCAGATCCTTAGTATATGTGAATAATCCTGCCGTGGTACCTACCCATATTTTATCAATCCCTTCTGCAATTGATATGACTTTGGGCAAATTAAAATATTCACTCATCAGTGTTTTGGGATCTAACTTATTGATACCCTTTTTATGACCAATCCATAGTTTTCCCTCACTATCGCAGAATAAACTCTCAATTCTGCGTACCTCCTCACCATTCTGAAACACCTCCACTTTTTGATAAGTACTCTGGTTAGGGTTGAACCTGACCAACCCAGCCTCTCGTGTTCCCAACCAAATTTGACCTTCATTATCCTCAGCAACCGATATTATAAAGCTTTGATTTTCCTGTTCATCTAGCTCATAGTGACGAAAGATCTGCCCTCTTCTATCATGAATAAATAGACCGCCAAACTTAGTAGAGACCCAAATTTGGCGGTTTTGATCTTCCATAACATCAGTGATATAAGCACTACTGAGGCCTGTGATGTGTTCTGGAATTTTAAAATCAGACTGAGAAACACCATTTTCTGATGTTATCAGCTTACCTGTGAGAATGCCATAAGTGGTGGTTCCGATCCAGATCATATTGTCTGAACTTTTAAGAATTTTCACCACGCCGACCTTGCCATTGTTGTAAACTCCACTATTCTTAAATTCTAGTCTTTGTACCTGTAGGTTACTATGATTCAGGATATTGACTCCATTATCTGTAGCCAGGAGCAGATCTCTATTGTCCAGCTGCACAATTGAGTGTACCTCGTTGTCGCTTAAAGCAAATGGTTTATGATTAGATGATTTCCATTGTTTGAAAACTGTAGGAGAATTATAAAAAAGGCCATTTTTAGTACCTATCCAGCATGACACAGAATCTTCCCAAAGGAAAGACAAGACTGTTTCACCTTTTAGCTTCTCAGTAATGGAGTGCTTTTCCTGCTTGTAATTATAGCCTGAGTCTGATTTTGTAACTGAATATTGAAATAAGCCTGTGGCATCTCCCACCCACATTTTGTCCTGTTGATCTCTAAAAAGCATGAAAACCTCATCAGAACGACCGGTAGGATTGGTGAAACGGGAAGACTCCTGCTGTAAAATATTGAGCCCATTTTCAGTGGCTACCCAGATATTACCGTATGCATCTTCATTAATATCATTGATGTAATTCGAGGCGATATTTTCAGAAAACACCTCGTATTTACTGCCATCAAACTTGCAGAGTCCTTCAGATTCGAGCCCCATCCAGATAAAGCCTTTGCTATCCTGATAGACACAGCGAACGTTATCTCCGGAGAAGTTAAACCCCGCAGTAAAGTTTCTAAACTGGTAGTCATTATTCTGGCTATGAGCCTGAATTACAGCAAATAGCAAGATAACTATGATATGGATAATATGACTTCTCATTACTTCTAAAAGCATATCAACCAAACGCTAATGACTATTCTGTCATTAGAAAAATCTAGCGAGCCAACTTAAAGAAGTGAGAATAATAGATCCGTCATCGAAATAAGGCGTACCTTAAAATCAATCACATACTACATTCTCTTTTTATTTGAATACATGATCTAAAAACTCCACAGTATACTTCAAGGTAGGTTCGAACCAGGGGTGAACCAGCCAAAAAGAGTGAGGAGAATCAGGTAATGTATGGGTTTGGTTGAATATTTCGTGTTTGTTTAAAATGCTGAGCATATCATCTCTTCCCGCATGAAACCGGGGCTGTGCACTATTGATGAAAAGCGTCGGTGGTGTGCTTTCATCTACATACTCAAGCGGCGACGCCTCCTTCCACACCTCTGGAACTTCATCTTTATAGCCTCCCAGCCATTTTGCCGCATATTTTCCTTCTTCCGCTTCCGGGTGAATAAATGACACAATGCCATCTATATTCACAATAGCTTGCACACTGCTGGAATGATTCAGATCTCCTTCTTCACCTTCCAGCTGCGGCAGGTCTCCAGTTACCCCCAATAAGGTGGCCAACTGAGCACCTGCCGAGCATCCCAGCACCGCTATTTGTGTTGTATCTATTTGATAATCAGAAGAATTAGCCCTCATCCATCTGATAGCTGCTTTTAAATCATGAACACCTGCAGGATAAGCAATTTCAGGGCTTAATCTATAATCTGGCACCACTGCCACGTAGCCAGCCTTGGCAAGACTTTGCGCCATAGGCACCTGATTGGCCTTCTCACCGGAGCTCCATCCCCCACCGAAAATTAACAGTACAGCAGGGTATTGCTTAGAATTATCAAGAGGATAAAATACATCTACCGTTAGTTCACGGCCTACATCCACATATGGAACATTGTAGTTTTCTCTAATATTCTTGTAATTAAACGGTTCTATAGGCGTAACCTCAGGGTTGTGCTTTTTCAATTTGAGATAGGCACTATAGATATTGTATGAAGTATCCCTGGGATAATCTTGCGCTTTTAAGGCCACCGCACTGAAGATGAAAATCAATATGGTAAAGACAAGTCTCATTCGAATTTCACTGTTCTTTTCTCTTCATGACTTTGCATAGCCAATTCAATTATTCTAATAGTATTTCTTGCTTGCTCAGGAGTAACTATAAGCTCACCTTCCCCCACAATAGCCTGATAGACATTTTGGTAAAACGCCGGATAGTTTCCAGGTTCACTTTTTACCGGATACCTAAAATCTTCACCATCTTCTTCATAGTGAATAACTCCCCATTTATTTTCCGGCTCCTTACCCCAGTCTTCATCATCAAGGGATTTTGTATGTTCATTTAAGGCCGCTTCTTGCACATCTAATCCATATTTTACGAATGCACCATTGGTACCCAACATGATATATTTAGGCAGCGGTTCTTTCACCAGCATTCCTGATTTTATGGTCACTTTGAGTTGATCGTAATGAAGAAGAAGCTCAAAATTATCGGCAATATTACCATTATCTCGTTGCGTAGAAATGAAGGCCGTGAGTGAATGTGGTAATCCAAACAACACCTGCACCTGATCAATAAGATGAGATCCTAAATCATACAAAAGTCCGGTACCCAGGCTCCCCTCCTCTTTCCAGGTATTAGGTCTGATGGTATTTCTAAACCGATCATAATGACTTTCAAACTCTACCAATCTTCCCAGTTTGTCATCTTTCAATACTTTCTGTACTGTAATGAAATCACTATCCCATCGGCGATTATGGTATACTGACAGTACTTTTTGCTTTTCTTTAGCCAAAGCGATTAATTCATCGGCTTCCTTGGAGGTCACTGTAAAAGGCTTTTCTACCACCACATGCTTACCTGCCAGCAAAGCCTCCTTGGCCAGGGAGTAATGTGCCTTATTCGGTACCGCTACCACCACTAAATCGATAGCACTATCCTGGATAATCTCCTGAGCATCAGATACAATTTTGGCATTAGGATATCGCTCATTAGCTATGGATATATTCTCTGCACGCGTTTCTCTAATTTTCACCAACTCCAGGCCTTCCACGTAATGAATCAATGGCGCGTGAAAAACACGTCCTCCCATTCCATAGCCTATTAATCCTACTTTTATATTCTTCATGGTCATTTCTTTTACTGTAGTTAATTCCCTTTTCTATTAAACCAATCTTCTGCTTGAGTGGTTAATTTGCTTCCCAAAATATTCTCTACAGTATACTTTTCTGCTTCTGATTTACTTAGCTGATGAGACCAGCTTACTCTTTTATCTGGATGATCCCCATCTCCATTATTTTGATACTCAGCATATAACGAAGTTTTTTCTGCATCTGGCTTAGACCAATTGTGCCATCCTTCTGGCCTTATAAAATCACCCAGGTTACAATGTATAAACACTGTTTTGGCATAAGGCCTCCATGGACGCCCCAGGTAAACCTTTGAAACTCCTCGGTCTGCGGTGATGTTGCAATCCATAAATACATAGCCAAATTCAATATTCTCCGGCGTAGATGCTGCAGTAATGTAAGAATCTGATTTACTATGTATTTCACATTTATCAAATACAACGGTGGCTTCGCCAAAGATAAAATCAGTGGTTCCTTCGATGTAGCACTTATAAAAATATTGCCTATCTCCCTCACCTGCGGTATAAAGCGTATCCTGATTTCCTTTGATACTGCACTTTCTCACAACGCATCGGTCTGCTTCAATGGCCAATGCTACCGCCTGCCCTACCGGACCAGCAGTATTTTCAATGGTAAGGTTTTCCATTATAAAATCATTTCCCTGAACCAAAAGGGTCGGAGTCATGAAGGTGCTGTTTCGTCCTTTATCTATTTTATTGAAATAATCATCGTAGGTTATGATGGTGCTGTCTCTGTTTTCTCCTCTTAAGGTGACCATATTATTCCAGGAATAAACCTTCACTTTTTCGTGATAGATGCCGTTTTTCACATAAATAGTTATCCTTTTATCTGGAAAAGCCTTAGTATTATTGATGGCTTCCTGAATGGAACTATAATCACCACTGCCGTCTTTTGCTACTGTAATCAGATAATCCACCTTTTGGCTGACAGCTTCACCTGACCAGCAAAAGATCCATTGAATAATCAGTATGTAAAAGACAGATTTTATCATATTATTTCAATTCTAAAACGTAGGTACTTCCCTTTTCTGTATCAAAGTCATATAGCAGAGTTTCAGGTATTTTGTTCTCCACAATCTGATCTGGATAATTAATGAGCGGATCTTTTATCATGGCTGTCTGATAGAGTGGATTACTATTGTCGCCACTAGCGTCTTTTAATTGACCTTTATTGATT
Source organism: Fulvivirga ligni (assembly GCF_021389935.1). Classification (NCBI taxonomy): domain Bacteria; kingdom Pseudomonadati; phylum Bacteroidota; class Cytophagia; order Cytophagales; family Fulvivirgaceae; genus Fulvivirga; species Fulvivirga ligni. The sequence continues at coordinate 2,089,503 of NZ_CP089979.1, read as the reverse complement.
TTAAGCGAAAATTCTGTTCTCACCCTACAGTTACCTCCTAGTTTTGAGGTGATTCTTATCTGCTTTATTTTACCGTCTTCCCAGCTAAGATCTATTTCGAAACCTCCTCTGGCCACCAATCCTTTTACTTCTCCCTTTTTCCACTGAGAAGGCAAAGCAGGTAGTATATAAATACTTCCGTCATGACTCTGCATAAGCATCTCCGCTATTCCTGATGTACAGCCGAAATTACCGTCGATTTGAAAGGGAGGGTGCGCGTCTAGCAGGTTAGGATAAGTGCCACCGCCTTCGCCACTTTCTCCTTCCATAGCTGGAGTAAGCTGATCTTCAATAAGTTTAAAAGCTCTGTCTCCATTAAGAAGGCGGGCCCATAAATTGACTTTCCAGCCCATGGACCAACCGGTAGACTTATCTCCGCGATGTACCAGGGAGTTCTTGGAGGCACTGAATAATTCAGGGTGATAAAAGGGCGAAATTTGATTAGACGGAAATAATCCATACAAATGTGAAACATGCCGATGTTTGTCACCCGGGTCATCCCAGTCTTTCATCCACTCTTGCAGCTGACCAAATTTGCCAGTTTGCATAGGCGGTAGTTCCTTGAGTTTTGTATTTACATCAGCCACCAGAGGACCAGATTTCTGCAACTGCTCTGAGGCCTGAATAAAATTGGAAAACACATCGAATACCAGCTGATTATCCATAGTATTACCGGCTGCCAACGATGTACCTCCAGCATGTCTGTTTTCGGGTGACATGGAAGGCGTTACCACTTGCCAATGGTTTAACGGCTCCTCCTGTAACACATCTACATAAAACTGTGCTGCTCCTTTAAGAATTGGGTACACCTCTTCCAGAAATTCCTTATCGCCGGTATATAGATAATGCTGCCACATGTGCTGTGTAAGCCAGGCGCCTCCCATAGGCCACATACCGTAAAACGCACCGTCTATTGGGCCGGTCATTCTCCATATGTCTGTATTATGATGCATGTTCCAGCCTCGTGCTCCATACATTTCTCTCGCACTTTGCTCTCCGGTTTTGGCCAGATCCTTTATCATATCAAACAGCGGCTCATGCATTTCAGATAGGTTGGTCACCTCTGCCGGCCAATAATTCATTTCCGTATTGATATTCACTGTATACTTGCTATCCCATGGTGGAGAGAGCTGATCGTTCCAGATACCTTGTAAATTAGCTGGCTGAGTACCTGGTTGTGAGCTGCTTATCAGCAAATATCTTCCATACTGAAAGTACAATGAGACCAATGATAAATCATGCTCTTTTGAAAAATTTGCTAGCCTCTCATTAGTAGGTTCATTTGACTGTGCCTTTTCACTCAGTGTAAGGCTAACTCTATCAAAGTATTTCTTATAGTCAGTTATATGATCCTTTCTGGCTTCTGCGTAAGTCCTTTTAAGGGCCGCATTTAAAATAGACAAGGCTTTATTTTCAGGGTCAGCTCCCAGATCATTATAACTTTCAAAGTTGGTAGATACTGATATATAGATGGTTACACTGTTAGCACGTTCAATGCTGATGCTTTTTTCTGAGAATTTCACCTTCCCTCCCTCAGCTACTGGCTTAGCAAGACAGGTATATTTTATCTTACCCTTCTTATTATCAACATCGCCTGATACTCCGGAGAGTTTTAAGACATCCTTCTCCACCACTACCTGATGGTGCAGTTGTGGTGTGGAAAGGTTGAGCTTACAGGTAATACTTTTAGGGCGGCTGGCAGTTAGCCTCACCATAATAACGTTATCTGCGAAAGATGAGAAAATCTCCCTTTTATAAGTAACATCATTCACCTCATAGCTTACTGAAGCCATGGCTTGAGCAATATCCAGATCCCGCTTATAGTTTTTTACATTGTCATGCCCGGGGAAGTTAATGAATAGATCCCCCGCTGGCTGATAAGGCATGCCATAATTATTATTTTCAGGAGCATGCCTGGGCACACGAGTCATGAGCAAAGCTTCCGCTTCCTTATATCTCTCTTCAAAAATCAGTTTACGAACTTCAGGTAGCACCTCTGCAAAGCCGGGAGGTATATTATTACCTGGTTCCCCGGCCCAAATGGTTTCTTCATTAAGCTGTAAATGTTCTTCTGCCGTACCTCCAAAAACCATGGCTCCCAACCTACCATTGCCGATAGGCAAGGCTTCATTCCAATTATTAGCCGAATGGTTATACCATAGTTTAAGATCACTCTCCTGACTATAGCCCAACTGAATGGCAAAGCAATATAAAATGCATATAATCAGAATCTTGCGCATAATTTAATGGTCTAGTTTCAGTTCTTTCATGGCATTAAAAACCAACTGAGCTACTGCCTTAGCACCCTCTGGCTGGAAATGAGTATTATCACTTTGGCCTTCCGGATAGGCTTCATATTTTCCGGCTGGTAAGTTCATAAAATAATGATCTGACACATATTCCTTACCCTTTTTGCTAAATGCATCCATAGACAATTGGTTCAGATCTATCAATGGCACCTTATATTCAGCAGCTACATCTTTAGCGGCCTGAGGATATTCGCCATGAACATTCTCCAGATGGCCATTCTCCCATGGGTAATTTCTACAAACAGGAGTTAAAACAATGGGCACAGCTCCTTTTTGCAAGCTTTGCTCCACATACAATCTTAAAAACTCCTTGTAGCCTTCTACATCCACATACCTTTCCTGCTTTGTATCTGCGGCATCATTATGACCAAACTGCATAATGACCACATCATTTTTCTTTAGGTTTTGATAAACTTTCCGCCATCTACCTTCCTGAAAAAAGGTTCTGGTACTTCTTCCTCCTCTTGCCCGATCATCCACCAGCACACTATCCGATTTAATGATACCTTTCACTTGCAAAAGGCTATCAGCCACCATGAATTGCTGAAAAACCTGCCCCCAGCCCGTAACCGGGTATCTGGTTTTCATATAGTCCTTTCCTGGCTCGTAATTATCTGCATAATCCGCCATGGTAGAATCACCAATGAGGTACACTGTAATCGATTTGCTCTTAAAAGTAAAAGCGGTGATAATCAGTGTAACATAAATCAGTATTCCTATTATTGGTCTATACATGCCTGTTAATTATCAGATTCAAATGCCCCAAGATCAGGTGCTGCACCATTAAATGACAAGCCAACATCCACACCTTTATCAATCATGTCACTATCGCTTTTCAAACGCATGAAATCTACATCTGGCAAGCTTCCGTCAGCTTTTCTCGGTGCTAAAAGAAGGTCAATATCAATGCTCTCAAAATCCTCTTCAGAAACGGTAATTCCAAGATCCCAGGCGTTACTAGAAATCTCTTTGCTGGTAGCATTTAATGAACCCACTGTACCCAGTACAGCACTGTTCTTAATGATGAGTTTCTCCAGAGGATTGGTATTACTGAAATTGAGATTGTTGCCATTATCATAGGCGGAGCAGTTAAATAAAGTTACGGTGCCACGGTTGCTGTTATGATCAAAACCATCTGCAGTGTTACCTACTGCCAAACAGTGATGGTATACTGCATTGTGTTTCAGCTGCTTATCGTCACTACCACCTGTTTTAAAGCCATTACCATCGCCACCACCCTGAGTGCCATTTTTAAGGTATCCATTTTTTATAGCCCAGCAGTTTTCATAGGTTGTGGTGATATTATCGGCCCCTCTGAGGTATCCATCCCAGCCATCATCCAGGTTTTGCCATGCTCGGCAACCGATAAATTTATTACCTGTACCAGCCGTAAGCTTACAAGCAAATCCATCTGCATTTTCAATGGATGAATCGGCGTTGAAATAAGAATCACAATTGAGTATAGTATTGTTTGCACCACCGCTATCTATTTGAAGGCCGCTGTCAGAACACTCTGAAAAAGTGCAGAACTCAATGATATTGTTGCTTCCCTGAATTTTAAGGCCATTATCTCCTGCTTTATAAAAATCAATGCCTTTGATATGCCAGTAATCAGCGTTCAGAATTACCCCCTGATTTGATGAACTTTCAGACATGGCAGAGAAGTCAAATTTAGGTCTGCCTCCATCTGCGGCAGCTCTTAAAACAATCATCTTGCTCTCTGACCCAGAAACTTCGATATCTAATCTGCTTGTAAAAGCATAAGTGCCAGCTGCCACTTCTATAACATCTCCAGCTTCTGCATTTTCAACGGCTGTGATAAGAGCAGCTAATGTATTCACTACAACTGTAGCTTCCTGTTCTTCTTCGAAAGAGCTGATAGTTATTTGAACTGTCCCTTTCACAGAGCCACGGTCATTAGCGGTGGCAGTAATGGTTACGGTCCCATTGGCTGTAGCCGTAACTAATCCGTTTTGATCTACAGTAGCAATAGCTTCATCTGAAGACGACCATGTGACTGATCGGTCATCCGCCTCTTCAGGTAAAATTATAGCTGAAACCTGGCTGCTAGTTCCGTTTTTAATGTCATTACCAATGAGCTGAACACTAGTAACATATTTATTTAGATCATCAGAATTTTCGTCCTTACATGCCACGCAGCTTGTGAAGACCATGCATGCTAATAATAGCTGGTATATTTTTATATTTAATTTCATCTTATTCCTTAATAAATTTCTCCAACTCAGGTAAATTTTTCTTTATCTCGGCCACCACTAAATCTGCCACTCTGAATGCCCCATAAGGTGATAGATGCGTATCATCATCTCTGCCGTCAGGCAAAGAAGGGTACTCACCGGGCTTTATGTGCAAGTATAATTTGGCTGAACTTTCTTCACCATAAGCCATCAATAAGGCCTTGGTTTCTTTTTGCAGGTCTAGCAATGGTACTTTTTCTTCTTTTGCTACTTCTCTTACCACTTCAGGGTATCTACCGTGTGACTCTACGAACACACCATTCTCATCAAACTTTCTTCTTACAATTGGTGTGGCTAAAATGGGCTTTCCGCCCTTGGCCCTGGCATCCGCTATGTACTTTTTTAAGTTAGCTCTGTAGGCGGTATCCGGATCTGAATATCTTGAAGGGTCCTTAATCTTTTCATCATTATGACCAAACTCAATGATCACATAGTCACCCGGCTTCATCAAGGATAAGACCTTATCCCAACGGCCTTCATCCATAAAACTCTTGGTGCTTCTGCCATTGACAGCATGATTATCTACCTTAATTCCTTCTTTCAGATACAGCGGGAACACCTGTCCCCAGCCTTTTTCAGGATTGCCATCTTTGAAAGGTTTATTAGCTACGGTAGAATCTGCCACTAAAAAAATGGTTATATCATCATCTTGCCAGAAGCTTTGTAGAGGTATGAGTAAAAGTAGTAGTATGAGGTTTTTCATGATTAGCTGTCTTTGAAGGGCTCAGGTATTACAGAAAAGTGGAGAGCAGGATATTTACTGCTCTCCAACTTGATTATTTCAGCTTTACCGCCTTTTTCTTTACTTCCTTACCCTGGTTGATGGCATCTTCCTTAATATCGCTGTTGGTGATATTAATCTTGTCTGTACCTGTACCCAGTATTCTTATAGCTTCTGTGGTTTTGGTTTCGTAAGTAAAATGATCCAAAGACACGTTCGAGCTATTATAAATTGTGATGGTTTTACCTTTCTCATTCATCACCTTTACATTTTTCAATACCAGCTGGTCAGCATCTATCATCGTAATGCCGTTTTTAGCTTCCAAAACAGCATCTTCCAACTTCACATTGGCCAGTTTCATTTCAGGCAAGCCTTGAAACAAAGCTGCTGTACCAGAGCCTGTTACGGTAATATTTTTCATGAAGATATTTTTGAATGAAGGCGTTTCTTCGGTTACAGGCACGGCTTCTGTTTCACCTATATCCATAGCTTCCTGTCCTTCCTCTGGAATGGGAGAAGCACCACCATAGAACATATTAAATCGGATAGCCTCGGTAGGTATATCAATCATATCAATATCTGATATGTAGATGTTCTCAACTACGCCGCCTCTGCCTCTTGTGCTTTTAAACCTAAGGCCCACGTCAGTGCCGATGAAAGTACATTTGGACACCATAACGTTTTTCACACCTCCGGACATCTCACTGCCCACTACAAAACCACCATGACCATGATACACCGTGTTATACTTTACAATAACATTTTCTGTAGGTATGCCTCGCTTACGACCGTCAGCATCTTTACCTGACTTAAAGCAAATAGCATCATCACCTACGTCGAAGGAGTTATTATACACCAAGGCATTTTTGCATGACTCTAAATCCAGGCCATCACCATTCTGAGAATACCATGGATTACGCACAGTAAGATTTCTGAGAATAACATTTTCGCACATTAGCGGATGTAGGTTCCATGCTGGTGAGTTTTGAAAGGTAGGACCATCTAGCAGTAGTTTATTACATTTCACAAAGCTTACCATCACAGGTCGTAAAAAGTCCTTAACCGCCTCAAACTCTGCTTTGGTTTTAAAAGGAGGAACATTGAAGTTCTGAGTCAATTTATTGGCTTCTTCGTAGGCTTTGCTTGGGTACCATGTATTCTCATCATCACTAAGAATACCACCAGACTTTACCAAGGCCTTCCACTGAGAAGGAGACATTTTGCTCTTTTTCACTGGTCTCCAGGTGCCTCCCGAACCGTCAATAATTCCTTTTCCAGTAATAGCTACATTTTCCAGACCCTCGCCAGAAATAGGTGATTGTGATCTGTAAGTATCCAGCCCTTCAAAGCTGGTTTGTATTAATGGATATTTGCTTTTATCAGCGCTAAATATGATCAGAGCGCCAGCTTCCGTATGAAGGTTAATATTGCTCTTAAACACTATGGGACCAGTTAACCAAACTCCTCTAGGCACCACAACCTTACCTCCACCTTTCTTAGCAACCGCATTGATTGCGTTAGCAAAGGCCTCAGTATTATCATGCATACCATTTCCCACAGCACCAAAATCCGTAATAGAAGCCGAGTGATCAGGAAAAGTCGGCTCCTGTACTTTTGGCATATCAAACTCAACACCGGCATAGATATCCTCCATGGTTTGTCCGGAAGCTGAGTAAAACGATACCACCAAAAAGAGTGTAAAAAATCTATATAGTAGCTTCATAAGTAAATTCTTTTATTCCGTAACTAATACTTCCACAGGATGTGCCAATTCTTTGGCAGTTTTGTTCAGGTACTCAACAAATTGCTCTTTAGTAGTTATGCCATCCATTTCCTTCTCCCAGGCAGCTAAAAAGTAATAAGTCACTTCATTTCCTTCAGGGTTTAATGTAACAACATGACTATGAGCATCTTCAGTGAAGTTTTTCAGGCTTTTAGGAGGGAACAAAATCGCAAGACCCAGATTGTCGTTGTTCAAACTTTGTGCTCCGTAAGTAGCCAGATAGCCCCAGCTATTTTCATCACCTTCTGAGGTGAATAGATCAGTACCTTTATCTTTATGAAGGCCAGTAGCGATATTTTCAAGACTATTTTCCAGGGTAAGCTGCTCTTTAGATAGTCTGGTTCCTGCATGAATACTGATAACAGACTCCAGATCAAGCTCAGTATCAGCCACTTTCCAGCCAAAGTAATCAGTTTGAACGGCAGAGTAAACTGGTCCATTTTCTAATACTTTGCTTATTACGCTGTCAGTTTCTGCTACTCTCATGGCTTTGTCATTATAGTAAGTAGCTATTGATCCTACGCCTAATGATTCACCTACCTTCAATACATCCATGCCCCAATCGCTGAGCTCATGATAAGAATCGAAATTATCTTTCCCTACATGCTGTAATTCCATACCATGACCGGTTTTACCAAACACATCAGTAGCATTTCTCCAGTCAAGATAGAATCGATAGCCAACAAGATCAGACTCCCATCCCGGACCTTCATAGCGGATAAACCATGAATGATCAGTGTGTTCATCTGGAACTCTCAGTGAATCTATGTTCTCAAACTCACCACCCATATATTCTCTGTTCTCAAACTTGCCACCTTTCTTAATAGACAGCTCGGCCTGAGTTCTTTTAGGGTAGTCATGTTTTCTCTCACCATCCACATCAAAATCTATGGTGTACTCCACCTTAGCCTCAGCAGCAAGAGTATCTATCACAAAAGCGATCCCTTCCTCTCCTTTAGTATTATACTGAGATGGCACTTCCTGCTCTCCAAGCATTACGGTAAAGGCATTTTTATTAAAATTTGAAGGCAAATCTGCTGCTTTGATCATTACCAATGTACCCGTTCGTACTTGAGACAATGGGTTATTCACCACAACAGTGAATTCGGTAATACTTTCTGCATCAGTGCTTTCACTTTCATTTTTTGTATTGCTATTGCAACCGAAAAGCACTACTAAAGCCGCGAGCCATAAATTTCTACTCATGTTCATGTTAATTTAAAGGTGTAAATCTGAACCAATCATAATTGGCGTATCCTGAATCATTAATTTTATCTTGTCTTAACGCGAAAATGCCAACCTTAGCTCCTATCCAGCGTCCGGGTACCGCTGTAAACTCATCTCCTACATCTGTAAACTTCTTACCGTTTTCACTGTAGCTAAACTGGCATTTCGCACCCTTACTTACTTCTACCCGGAAGTAAACATCATTACCTTTTATTTTCTTTATGATCTGCTGATTTTCTTTATTGCCATGTCTTACATCATGAGCTACGGCATATTCTATATAAAGACCATCTTCTTTACTCATCAGATTAATATGGGCATAATCCTCACCCATAATTATCAAACCAGTTCTTTCGTTTTGTAACTTTTCATTAGGAAAAAAGCTGAGCTTGGTGGTAACAGCAAATTCCTGTGCCGGAAACTTCTGAAGTAACAAATTCGGCACCGACCAATAGCTGCTTGCATCCTCAGGAATTTGATCTGTATATAATCTCAGGTATCCCTGCGATGCATTAGGAAAAGCCCATGTAGCCTTTGGGTTAGCGTGCCATTGCCATTGTAGCCCTAGACTATTTTCATTGAATTCATCAGTATCAGGTGGCGTCTGCTTGCCGTAGCTCTTGCCTACATTTGGTTTTTTATAAGTAATTACCGGCTCTCCTTTGCCATCTGAATCCTTATCAACACCAATGACTGGCCAGTCATTCTTCCAGATCATGGGTTGTAAATTCACGATTCTACCGTACGCATCTCTGTCCTGAAAATGGGCGAACCAACTTTCGCCTGATTCTAATTCTACCCATCCGCCCTGATGAGGCCCATTGATTTCGGTAGCGCCTTGATCCATAACTATTTTATCTTCATAAGGGCCAAATACATTTTTAGATCTCAATACCATTTGCCATCCTGTAGGCACACCACCAGCAGGTGCGAAGATGTAGTAGTAACCATTTCTCTTATAAAATTTGGGGCCCTCTATGGTTGGATGGTTCTCGTGTCCGTCAAATACAATGGTACCTTCATCCAATAGATGCGTTCCATCAGGGCTCATTTTATTTACAACCAGGATGCTTTTAATACCTGCTCTGCTGCCAGCATAGGCGTGCACCAGGTAAGCTTTTCCATCTTCATCCCAAAGAGGACATGGATCGATGAGTCCTTTACCTTCCTGCACCAAAACCGGAGCTTCCCACGGCCCTTTAGGATCTTTGGCTTTAACCATGTAAATACCATAGTCAGGGTCTCCATAATAGATGTAAAACTCATCATTGTGATATCTGATGGAAGGAGCCCAAACACCATTGCCGTGCTGAGGGATAGAGAAATGATCAAAAGGTGGTTGTCTATCCAGAGCATAGCTCATTAGTTGCCAGTTAATCAGATCTTTAGAATGCAAAATGGGTAAACCCGGAATAGCATTAAAGCTAGAGGCAGTCATATAAAAATCATCTCCCACTTTGCATATATCCGGATCTGAATAATCGGCATAAAGTATAGGATTCTTATAAGTGCCATCACCCTGATCTGACACCCATACTTGCGACAGGCCTGAGCTTTTCTGAGCCAGGACTTGAGTAACTGACAGCAATGCCAGCACTAAAAGTGATAGAGTAAGGGTAGTTCGGATTAGCTGGGTAGGGTTCATAAAATTCTAGTTTTCCATAGCGGTCTTTAGTTTATCGAGAGGATTCCAGTCTTTAAATATATTGGCCAACGTGTACTTATTGGCCTGATCATCAGATAATTGATGAGACCAATCCACGCGCTCTCCGTTACTTCCCGGACCTTTTGAGTTATATTCTGCATAAAAGGTGGTCTTTTCAGCGTCTGGCTTATTCCAATTATGCCACCCTTCTGGCTTTATATGCTTTCCTAAGTCACAATTGATAAAAACTGTCTGGGCAAATGGTCTCCACGGTCTGCCCAGGTAAACTGAGTTTTCTGGAGCATCTCCTGTAAGCTTACAGTTTAGGAAGACAAATCCATAGTCAGTTTCTTCTAAAGTTGATGCCGCTGTAACGTAGCTTCCATTCTTTTTAGAATAGATCTCGCAGTTATCAAAAACAGCGGTAGACCAGCCAAAAATAAAATCTGTGGTACCTTCTATGTAGCAGTTTCGGTAATACTGTCTGCTTCTATCGCCATGAGGGTACAGTGTATCCTGAAACCCTAGAAACCTGCAATTATCAAAGATTACCTTATCACCATCTATCCTCACCGCTACTGCCTGACCTACAGGGCCTGACGAGTTTTCAAATGTTATGTTCTGAGCCATGAAGCCTTCTCCAAACACGAAGAATCCTGATGATCCTGAGGTGCCTATTTCCTCTCCAAAACGATTCTTTTTAGAGGCGTAATCATCATAAGTGACGATGGTCTTCTCCACGCTTTCTCCTATGAAAGTAACGTTGGTTTTTGAAGCTGAAAGCACCAGCTTTTCTTTATAAATACCATTTTTAATGAAAATTCTGGTTTCGGATTTCCTCATATCCGGCACTGCATCAATAGCTTGTTGAATCATCTTAAAATCGCCACTTCCGTCAGCCGCCACAGTAAAGTCAAACTGTTGAGCATTGACCGAATTAGTAATTAAGAATAATAGTATGATGCCTAACCTTCTCATTATTTCAGATTTTCATAGTATAAAGAGGCCATGATGAAAGGCCCTACGGCTTTTGGATCATTGTCTCTCTTCTTCTCATTGATGTAATACTCATAAGTGCCGCTTCTGTAAGGATCTCCACCCAGACCAGCAACTGCGCACACTTCGATGATGCTCACATCACCATTTGACTCATTCTTTATAAATTGCTTTACCACACCGTCGTAAGCTTTTATGGCAGTATCCTTATATTTTGGATCTAAATAGCCCTTCTCTACGCCTTTGAGTAAGAAATAAGCGAACATACTTGAAGCTGACGCCTCTAAATAATTACCATCTTTTTCCCCTTTATCTAAAACCTGATACCAAACTCCTGTTTTCTCATCCTGATATTTCACCACTCCTTGAGCCATTTTATCAGCTATTTGTAGAATCATTTCTCTCTTTGGGTGATCTTGAGGGAAATAATCCAAAACATCTACAAGAGCCATAGCTAACCAGCCCATACCTCTGCCCCAAAAATTTTCGGATAGACCTGTTTCCTTATTGGCCCAATCCTGCTCTTTGCTTTCATCCCAGCCATGATAATAAAGGCCAGTCACGGGATCATAGTTATGTTTATCAATCAGGTAAATCTGATTAGCCACGTCATCAAAAAGCTGTGGTTCATTAAAGGTGGCGGCATATTTAGCAAGGAATGGAGATCCCATGTAAATACCATCCAGCCACATCTGATGAGGATACCTTTTCTTATGCCAAAAGCCACCCTCACTGGTACGAGGATGCTCCCTCATTTGATCACGAAGCATTTCAATGGCCTTTTTATAATTTTCTTGTCCGGTTTCATTGTACAGATCAATAAGGAATTTACCGGGATTTACACGATCAATATTGTAGTCTGTTAGTTTATAGGTTTTCACCTGTCCTTGCTCATTGACCATTGAGTCAGCATAAGCCTTTGCATAATTAAAGAACGCCTTATCACCTGTTTTATCATAAACTCTGAGCATAGCAGAGCACATCAGACCATTGGTATACTCCCACTTCGGCTTCGGTCTGAAGTCTAAATACTGAGCATCCGGCGTACGGTGCATCTCAGACTGTGCCATTTTCACTGATAAGTGAGCCTTTTCTGCCGGTTGCTCCACTGCCAGTGAATCAGCTGAAGTAGTTTCAGATTTTGAGGTAGAACATGAGGTGAACATACCTGCACAAAATGTAGCTATCAAGCTCGCTAATAATACTTTATAGTACTTTTTAGGTTGAATTCTCATTGAACCAATTCGTTTAAGTATACTTCAATATTTGTATAATTCTTATCTACAGTAAAGCCGGATGCATCATCGGCATTTTTAGGGTCTAGCTTATGCTTCTTTTCCCAACTATCTGGCATACCATCATTATCTGAGTCTTTTGGGGCAGGTTTACTCTGCAGCTCAGGATAGCCACCAACATCCTGCGGTGAATTGATTATTCCATCATTATGAGCTGCTGTACCCGTTTTCACTTCCTTTATCACTCTCTCATCAACGGCATCCCTATTCAGACTAGCTCCTGCTTTAGCCAAAACTGACTCATAGGCCTGCTTTGCAGACTCTTCAGAACCTGTGGATACATATTCAAACTGCTCCGAGGCCTTGGTGGCTTCGGGATCATCGCATTGAATACCGCCATTCCAGTTATCCTTAGTTAACTCCTCACTGCCTTCTACGAAGTTGCCAGCCACGTAAAACTGTCCGTATGGCTCACTAGGATTAACTATTCTATCTCTTTTCGATTTATCTGTGGCAGGGCCTGGTTTATAATAGTTATTCACCATGTTGTATTTCCCCTTTTCACCGCCATAAGTGCTGTTATGAGCCCAGTTATAAATCACATTATTTCTGAAATCTACATGTTCCAGAGGGCTATTGGGAGTAGTGGCCGAACCACTAAACCTTGGATTTCTGCTGGTGTGATGGGCTAAAAGATTATGATGGAAGCTAGCTCCAATTCCACCCCAGATACCACCATAACCATGATTTCCTTTATGATGGACTGAGTTATTAAGACTTTCTGACACAATACACCACTGCATGGTAAAATTAGTATTACCATAAAAAGAAGCACATTCGTCTGTTGACCAACTGATAGAGCAGTGGTCAATAATAAGGTTTTTACTTCTTCGGCCATTGATAGCATCATCCTCCACTTTCATTTCGTCGCCCAGACGAAAGCGGACATATCTTACTATCACATTATCTGCTGATATTCTCACAGGGTAGTTTTTGATGCAAATACCATCTCCGGGAGCCGACTGTCCGGCAATGGTAACATCTCCATTATCTATGGGTAGGTTAGATTTAAGTGCTATTGTTCCTGAAATGGAAAAGGTGATGATTCTTGGGCCTTTCTCCTGAATGGCTGCCCTTAAACTTCCTGGGCCATCATCATTTAGATTACTGACTATCAGCACTTTGCCTCCTCGGCCTCCGGTGGTAAATTTACCGTATCCTTCAGCACTCGGAAAAGCTGGGGTTTGAGCGCTAATGCAAGATGTAGAGATCATTATTGTACACAAAACCACCCATACTAATCTTATCTGACCCTTCGTGTTTTTAATCATAATTGTTCTCTTCATCTAATGGTTAATAATTAAGAAATAACTGCCTCTGCTAAGACAAAATCTATTCACAGAGGCAGTTTAAAATCACAAAACCTAAACTTTTAATTTAACCAACGTGGGTCACCAATTTGCTCATCTATAAGCGTTTGGTTAGTCACTGTAAAGTCTTCATTGGCAGCATCTACAAAGCCAGGATCTAATTCAGTGGCATCAACCTGCGCTGGATCAGTATACTCACTGCCATCAGCAAATAAGTTGAATACATTGAAGAAGTAATTATCAGCGTAAGTAGTTGAGGCTGACATATCACCGGCTTTAGTCCACCATCCTCTGGTAGTAGTACCTTCCAGACCAGTGCGTACAAATAAACAATCACTTACTTTAATGGTACCTCCACCACTAGATCTGAAAAGACCTCTGTTGTTTCCACTATCTACGTTAGCTACCTGATAGAATGTGCAGCTCTCGAAAACCGAGTTACATTCTGCCTGCATTCTTAAGAATGTTCTGAAACCATTAGCGAAAGTAGAATTAGTAACATTAAGAGCACCGATTTCTCCACTTCTGAAATCAATACCATCACCGCCACTACCTAGTATGTCATGGATGTAGCAATTATTGATGTTGATGGTACCAAATACTCCTGAGTTGTTATTGTAAATCAGGTTGTTAGAATAACCACTTATGTCACAATCTTCTACAGTTAAAGTGCTTACGTTACAATCAGAACCAGATACATTAAAGAACTGACCATATCCTGTTCCTTCGAAGATGATGCTTCTCACTTCTAACAAGCCCACCGCAGCATTACAGGTGATTTGACCATAAACAACAGGTCTGTCATACGGATACAAGCCTCTTAGCTTAATTGATTTCTCAATATTAATAGTTAGCCCAGCTTCTGCAGAACCATATTCTCCAGGGAAAAGAACTAGTACGTCGCCGTCGTTAGCCGCTGCAATCATAGCTAATAAATCATCTTCAGGGTGTACAGCTATAGCATCACCTATATCTACCAGCGTTTCGAATGTAACTACACCTCTTCTTTTAGTATTGTTATAAAGAGTGATGGTGTACTCAGTTTCTCCTGTAAGCCCTTCAATGGTCACTTCACCCGCTGCTTTTTCATCTGCAGTTATGGTTCTGTTTACATTGCCTGGATTTACTATTAAATGAGTTACTTCACTACCTGCAGGCCATTTAAGAGTAACTTCCTTAGCTGCAATATCTTCTCCTTCTAAAGGCAAGAAGATATTTTCGATAGCAGTCATCACTGCAATAGTAGCGTAGCCTGATTCTTTTCCATCTTCTCTCACTGCCTTCACACGTGCAGAATATTGAGTTTCTCCTTCAAAGGCTTCCTGAATAGGCACCTCGTCAGGCATCACTGTTACAGTACGAATGATAGAGTTAAATTCCAGGCTATCCTGACTAAACTCTACTTCATAATGATCTACACCCTCTTTTACATCCCACTTTAATTCTATTGTAGTCTGGTTTCTCACGAAAGCTGTGAGGCCAACTGGAGCAAAAGCTCTATCGGTATCAAGCTCCGTTATTACCGGATCTATGTCATCAGAACATGATGTCATGATCACAGGGAGTAAACCGAAGGCTAGAAATATATATTTGAATGATTTTTTCATGTTTGTATAATTTTATTCAGAAATGGGAGTGCCTTAAACACTCCTATTATCCTTGATTAATACCCGTAATCATTTTTCAACTGTCCGTTGCTAGCATCTAAAAATACTTGCCAAATTGGCCAGAACTGATGCTGATCAGGATCAAAAGTATAGAGTGTTTCTATCTTCTCATCTTCTATTTCATCAGGCGTAGCCCAATCCATAGAATAAGCAAAATCTGCAGATCTGTTATCTGTTTCTCCACGCTCTATACCATAGGTAACTAATGATTCGCCATCCTCTCCTATCTCATAATATACGGTCTGAGGTACATCTGAATATTCGCCAGTAGTGTTTCTCAAATCATACATTTTAGCTTTAGCTTCTTCTAATTTATCACCTAAAAGATTCCAACGGATAAGCGCTTGCTTTCTCAACATTTCGCCACAGAATTCAAGCTTATGCTCTTTCACTATAGCTTGGAACATTTCCTCTTTACTTCCTAATCCGTTGATATAACCATCAACCATAGTTGACCAGTCAGCAGGATCAAAAGCTCTTTCTCTCAGCATTCTTAAGTATGGAGCTGCAGAACCAGGACCTTCCAGCTCGTTAGCTGCTTCAGCTGCCATAAGCACAACCTCGGCATATCTCATATACATGAAGTTAGTACCATCATCATTACTTGAGGTCACATAGCTATCTTTCCACTCATATCTGAACTTACCAAAAGCCCAAGAGTCTATACCAGTAAGCTGTTGCTGAGCAATTTTAGTATCTTTATCAGCATCGCCCCACTCATAAGGCACACAAGTTACATCCTGACGAAGATCTGATGGATCATATTCGTAGAACATGAAAGGTGTAGGACCACCCTGACCACCTCTGGCTTGGCCAGTGTATTGATCAACACTTCTATGGCGTACAGCAAATGTAAATAACCATCTACCTCTACCTGATGAGAAAGGTATCTCCCAAAGAGACTCTCCACCAGCGTTTATCTCATCTCGGTTATATTTTCTCCATAACTCTTCAAAAGAGCCTTCAAGCTGAGTTGTACCACTAGCGATTACATCTTTACATTCTTGTAATGCCAAAGCATACATTTTATCTCTTGATAAATCAGGATCTGTGCTCAAGCGCACTCCATCAGGGTACTGAGAATACCCACCGGCCACTAGCGCCAAACGTGCTCTGAATCCTTTAACAAAAGCCTTGTTCACCTGCTCTACTGTACCTGTTAATGATGATTCATTAGGCCAAGGCACAAGTTCTGATGCCTCTGCTAAATCGTCTAATAGCTGCTTGTAGATGATATCTCTATTAGATTTAGGTAAATAGAGTGTACTTGTATTAATAGGTTCGAATCTGGCCACCACATCTCCCCATGCTTTCATTAGGTCTGCATAGTAAATGGCTCTTAATGTTAATGCTTCTCCCAATAAATATCCCATATCGGTTCCAGGCACAGCATCACCGTAAGTTCTTAAACCGTTGATACAAAGATTAGCCCTTTCAATACCTGAATACATCATGGCCCAGGCATTATTAGCCGAGTTCATGTTAGAGTTATTAGGCTTGGCATCATAAGTTACCAAGTCAGAATTATCATTACCACTTGTTGAAGAGTTATACCACTCTATATCAGTGTTCATTCCATACCAGGGTAAAAATCTCCCTCGGTAAGAATTAGTTTGCCCGAAAGGTTCTTTGATGCCATCTACCGCTCCTTTAGCCAAATCATAGTTGGAAAAAATGGTAGATTCATCTAAAGTTGATTTTGCTGGAGCTTCAAGACCATCTTCACAAGATGTTAAGAACAGTCCCATCATTACTCCCGCTATATATATAATCTTTTTCATATTAATCATCTTCAATAAATTAGAAAGTAAGATTTAAGCCCACAGAGATTTGTCTACTTCTAGGATACGCTGAATAATCAACACCTGGTGTTAAAGCTGTTTTTCGCCTTGTAGAAACTTCAGGATCAAAACCTGAATAGTTAGTAAGTACAAATACGTTATAACCTGTCACATAAAACCTTAATTTTTCAATGTGTGCTTTGCTAGTTAATGAAGCAGGTAAAGTGTAACCTAAAGTCAAAGTATTTAACCTTAAGAATGAACCATCTTCCACAGCCCAGTCACTGAAAACATATCTATCCATATATGGAGACCACATAGTAGTGTTTGCGTTCATCGCTGCAAGCTGCTGAGGATCAGTCACTAGCTCACCTGTTTCCCAATCGATATTCGTCCAACGCTTACCCTCTGCCTGCATATCTATAAGGTTTCTATACTGATTGTTCTGATTAGCAGTGGTAAACTCAATCTTGTTTGCGTTATAGATATTATTGCCATAGCTCCAGTTAAATGCAGCAGTAAGATCAAAACCATAAGCATAACCGTTCAATACAATACCACCTGTGTGCTTAGGATTAGCATTACCAATGATTTCCTGGTCAGCTACAGTAACTGTACCGTCACCATCAAGATCCTTTAACTTCATCATTCCAGGCACAACTGAAAGAAAGTCTACATCAGGAATACCATCTTTTAAAGTGTATTCTCCTGTAGAAGCATCGTAATTAAAATCAGACACCTCATAACGGCCATCATTTCTGTAACCATACATAATACCCACCGGCTGACCTGTAGTAATTAAGTAATCGTTATTGATTTGAGTCGAAGCCCAGTTAGTAGGCTGGCCAAATTCCTCCATAAGTCCTAAAGACTTCACTTCGTTTCTATTAAAGGCCACGTTGAAATTCACACTGAAACCATAATCCTCTTTATCGATAGCTATGGCACTAAGTGCTAATTCTAGACCTTTATTTTGGGTTTCACCCATATTTCTGAATTGAGATTCATATCCAGTACCTGGAATAGGGAAGTCAATAAGTACTCCATCTGTGTTGTTTAGATACACTTCTACCGAACCATTAATTCTGCCTTTTAGTATTCCAAAATCAAGACCTATGTTTTTCGTAGCCGTAGTCTCCCACTTAAGATCAGGATTGGCTAAGCGACTTTGAGGAGCCCAATATGTATCAATGTTATTAAGCCATGATGTATTGTTTGAAACATATGACTGAACTGTCTGCCCCAGTTGAATATTATTATTACCTGCAATACCGTAACTAGCTCTTAATTTCAAAAGATTAACCCAACTGGAAACACCTCTCATGAAGTTCTCTTCTGATATCTTCCAACCTGCTGATATAGATGGAAAGTATCCCCAGAAATTATCGCCAGAAAATCTACTGGAAGCATCTGCACGGTAAACTCCTTCTAACAGATATCTGTCTTTATACTGATAGTTGAATCTTCCAAAAAATGACAAGAGCTTATCATCAGGGTTCAAATAATTATCAATTGTAAACGGAGTACCCTGAGTAGTTAATTTAAAGGCCTCTTCTGAGGTAAACTGCTTTGGATAACCATGAATCACATTAGTATTTTGTGTTCTCTGGGTGAGTAAATATTCCTGCCCTACAAGTAAAGTCAATTTATTTTCACCTTTTAGCAAGTTTTCTGTAGAGAGTGTATTAGTTGTTCTGTAACGAACATCTCTTCTATCACTCAAAGAAGCAGCAGGCTGACCTTGCTGCTCAGCAGAAGGTTTGTTATTTACATAGTAAGTAGTTAAACCATAAAAGCGATTATCATTATAATAATAGTTATCAAGACCGAAATCACTTTTTAATGTTAAGAAATCAGCAATCTTCCAGGACACACCACCTGCAAGGTTATAGTTTTTACGAGTTTGGATTCTGTTATTATCCGCAACCGATGTTAATGGATTGGTTAGATCACCGGCTGTTTGCTCGTTAGTATTTGTAACGTTACTGCTAGTAAGCCCATCTATCGGAATTGGAGAGTAACCAATGCTATGCTTTAAACGAGAATCTGCAGAAGAAACCTCATTTTGCTCGTTAGCACCACCTCCAGAAATATCTGTATCAGAATAACGAACTGAAAAATTCAAGTTCACATCTTTATGAGGCTTGTTATTTAATTTAAGAGTAAGGTTATTTCTTAAATAGTCTGAGCCTACCATGATCGCCTTTTGATCATAACGAGCAATGTTAGCAGAGTAATTAAATTTCTCGCTTCCACCTCTTACACTTAAATCATTACTGAATACATGGCCGGTTCTACCATACACTTGCTGTTGCCAGTCATTAGCAGGAAGACCATCATAAAGATCAATATCCTGAAACAAACCAAAATAATCTTCATAAGAAGAAATATCTTCAGAGTCTTTCAACATGGCATATTCGTACTGCCATCTGGCGTAATCTCCCGGGCTAAGTACATCTAATTTATTGGCAATTTTGTTTACAGCGTAGAACGAGTTATAACTCACCGTAACCTTACCCTGCTTACCACTTTTAGTAGTGATGATAACTACCCCGTTAGCACCTCTTGATCCGTAAATTGCAGTAGAAGATGCATCTTTAAGTACATCTATACTTGCTATATCTGAAGGTGTAAGATCAGAAATACTATTTACAGGAAATCCATCTACTATATATAAAGGAGAGTTATCCTGTGTTAATGAGGCTCCACCTCTTACTCTAATTCTAACCTCATTATCAGGTGAACCTTCTGAACTTGTAACCTGTACACCTGCCAAACGACCGGTCAAAGACTCAGCCACAGTAGCCACAGGCACTTTCTTTAAGGCATCACCTTCTACAGAAACTACAGAACCTGTCAGCTCTGATCTTTTCTGCGTACCATAACCCACTACTACCACTTCGTCTAGCTGGGCTATATCCTCAATAAGCACAACCTTTAAATTAGTCTGTGCTCCAACTTCAATTTCTCTCGACCTCATTCCTATAAAGGAAAATACCAGTATATCGTTAGAACTTGCCTTCAACTGAAAAGCACCATCCATATCTGTGGTGGTACCATTAGTTGTGCCTTTAATAATGACCGAAACACCAGGCAGTCTTTCGCCATCTTCAGATGATACAGTCCCTGTAATCATATCACTCTGGGAGTAACCATGATACGGCAGCAGCAGGACTGCACCGAGCAGCACCAGGGCTGTAATCTTGTTTTTAAACAGTAGAAGAATTTTACTCATAGCGTGTGGGTTTGTTTGTTATTCTTAAATTTAATTAAGTGCAATCGATTCCATTTTATGGAAATTAGATTCCTAATGTTTTGCAAACGATATAAAATTACAAACTAGAAATGTAACAACCTTCGAAAATGTAAACGATTGCACAAACTGAATAATACTATCTGATTTTCAAGCATTTATCAGCGTCTTTGTGCGTTTCATTTAGAATTTAAGACATCTGCTATTGATCAAAAACCAGGGGTTAATGTGCAATCGATTGCATTTTAGCAATTATTAATCTTAATCCAAAATGAAATCGAAACTTTTTTCTCAAACACAATCTTTTGGGATGATTTTGGCGGAAATATCAATATTTTATTTTATGTTAGCCAGGAGATAAATCTGAAACAGTAGCCATGTATTTGAATTTATCCCTATTTTTGAGCAATCGTTTACACAACTTTAATTTATTCCATTATGAGCATAAAATATTCAGTAAGGCATGCAATTCATCATGAGGACAGCAAAAACTATGATACCAAAAAATTGCGCAGCTCTTATTTAATAGAAACGCTATTTGAAGAAGATACTATTCACGCCGTTTATACGCTCTATGATAGATTAATTGTTGGTGGTATCAATCCTGTAAACAAAGCTTTAAAGTTAGAAACATTTGACACTCTGAAATCAGAAAACTTTCTGGATAGAAGAGAAATAGGAATTATAAATGTAGCTGCTCCTACTAAAGTAACAGTAGACGGTAGTGATTATGAGCTAGGAAACAAAGAGGCCTTATATATAGGCATGGGAACAAAAGAGGTTCTGTTTCACCCATCATTAGAAGGAGAAACGAAGTTGTATTTCAACTCTGCTCCGGCTCATAGGAACTACCCTACCAAAAAGGTATCTCTGGATGAGGCCGAAACAGTAGAGCTGGGCAGCATGGAAAGTTCAAATCATAGAATCATCAGAAAGGTCTTAGTAAACTCTGTAGTGCCTACCTGTCAGTTACAAATGGGAGTAACCGAACTTAAAACAGGTAGTGTATGGAACACTATGCCGGCGCATACTCATGACAGAAGAATGGAAGCTTATTTCTACTTCGAACTTCCTGAAGATGCCGCTGTATGCCATTTTATGGGTGAACCTGATGAAACACGTCATATTTGGATGAAAAATCACCAGGCAGTGATATCACCACCATGGTCAATCCACAGTGGTGCGGGAACTTCTAATTACACCTTTATATGGGGTATGGCTGGAGAAAACCTGGATTATGGAGATATGGACAAAGTAGAACCAACTGACCTGAGATAAGCTATGACCAATCTATTTGACTTAACCGGAAAAGTAGCGCTTATCACTGGTGGCACGCATGGTCTGGGTATGGCTATGGCCAAAGCACTAGGCGATGCCGGAGCAACGCTGGTTATTAATGGCCACACCCCCGCTAAAATGACAGAGGCAATGCAAGAATACAAAGCTGGTGGTTATAAGGCATATGAGTTTTTGTTTGATGTTACTAACGAAGAAGAAGCGGCTAGCAACATTAAGAAGATAGAAAGTGAAATCGGACCCATTGAGATCTTAGTGAACAATGCCGGCATGATTCAAAGAGTGCCAGCACTGGAGATGGAAGTGGCAGACTTCAGAAAAGTATTAGATGTAGACGTTACCGGGCCGTTCATTATGAGCAAGCAGGTAGCTAAATACATGGTGGAAAGGAAGAGAGGAAAGATCATTAATATATGCTCTATGATGAGTGAGCTGGGAAGAAATACGGTGTCAGCCTATGCTGCTGCTAAAGGAGGGCTGAAAATGCTCACCAGAAACCTGGCTACGGAATGGGCAAAATATAACATTCAGGTCAATGGCATTGGCCCTGGCTATTTTGCTACAGACCAGACTGCTCCAATAAGAGTGGATGGCCATCCTTTTAATGACTTTATAGTAAACAGGACCCCTGCCGGAAGATGGGGAGATCCTGAAGACCTGGGCGGGACTACCATATTCCTCGCCAGCAAAGCAAGCAACTTCGTTAATGGACAGATTATTTATGTAGATGGTGGTATATTAGCAACCATAGGCAAACCCACTAACGAAGCTTAAACTATAATACGGGCGTAACCATAAAAATGGCAGGAAAAGGAAAAACTACAATTCATGATATCGCTTCAGCGCTAAATATTACGGCATCTACGGTATCCAGGGCGTTAAATAATAACCCCCGAATAAGTAAAAACACCCGAAAAGCTGTACAAAAAGTAGCTAAAGAGCTCAACTACCAGCCTAATAATATTGCGGCGGCACTTAGAAATGGTAAGAGCCATATCATTGGTGTAGTAGTACCTACAGCTAACAGGGCCTTTTTCTCCTCTGTTGTAAGAGGGATTGAAGAAATCGCTAATAAGCTTAATTACAAGGTTATCATCTGCCAGTCATATGAAGATTATGACCAGGAGGTGCAAACTATTGATGCTCTTCTAAGTGCACGCGTAGACGGAATAATTGCCTCTATCAGCAAGAATACCCTTGATTTTGAGCACTTTAAGAAAGCTCAGGATCGTGGCACACCTGTTGTTCTTTTTGACCGTACTACCGATGAAATAGAGACCGGCCAGGTAATGATTGATGATTATCTGGGAGCTTATAAAGTTACTGAGCACCTGATTGAGCAAGGTTGTAAGCGCATCGCTCACTTCACTAACCCTATAAAAATCAACATTTATAAAGATCGACTCAGAGGTTATTTGGATGCTTTAAGAGATAATAACATCAAAATAGATGATGATCTTATTGTAGAAAGCAATATGCAGCTGGAAGATGGAAGAGAAAGCATGGAAAAGCTTTTGGCCTTAGATAATAGACCGGATGCGGTTTTCTCTGCCAGTGATTACGGTGCCATGGGCGCCATGCAGGTACTGAAAGAGCAGGGTTTAAATATACCTCAGGATGTGGCGCTGGCAGGATTCAGTAATGAGCCTTTCACCTCCTTTACAGATCCAACACTCACCACTGTAGATCAGCTGAGTATCACCATGGGTAAAGTTTGTGCCGAGCTTTTCTTTAAACAGATAAAAGCAGGCAACAAAAAGGAGCTTCCTCAAAAAACCGTACTTAAACCTGAATTGATCATTAGACAATCATCCTTGAAAAAAGGATAATAGAATAGGCTACTGTTAAGATTAAATATACATAAACAATCGATTGTTTTTTAAAGGTATTTAAAGAGATAAGATATGAAACCCCTCAATGAACAAACAGCCGGAATTCAGAAGAATCATCCGGTAAAAGTGCTTCAGTTTGGTGAAGGTAATTTCCTTAGGGCCTTCGTAGACTGGGTAATTGATATATTAAATGAAAAGGCCGATTTCAATGGTGGTATTCATGTGGTACAACCCATTGAACAAGGCATGGTCAACATGCTGAATGACCAGGATTGCCTTTATCATGTATTGCTTCAGGGCATTCAGAATGGAGAAACAATTGATGATAAAAGATTGATCACCAGTATTAATTCCGCTTCTAATCCTTATGAAGATTATAAAGCATATCTGCAGTTAGGAGAAAATCCTGATCTGGAGTTTGTCATTTCCAATACCACCGAAGCTGGTATTAGATTCGATGAATCTGATAAGAGAATGGATAGCCTTCCAGACAGCTTTCCTGGTAAATTAACTGCCTTACTTTATCATAGATTTAAGCATTTCAATGGTGCAGCTGATAAGGGGCTAACCTTAATTCCATGCGAACTGATTGAAAATAATGGAGTGAATCTTAAAAAGGCCATATTACAATATGCTGAACATTGGGCCTTATCCAATGAATTTATTAGCTGGATAGAAAGCAGTAACAAATTCTGCAACACCTTGGTTGACAGGATAGTACCTGGATATCCAAGAGAGAATATAAAAGAAATTCAGGCTGAATTAGGCTTTGAAGATAATTTGGTGGTAAAGGCTGAGCCCTTCTTACTTTGGGTGATAGACGCCCCTGAAGGCGTAAAAGAGGCCTTCCCTACTCATAAGACTGATCTGGATGTACTTTTTGTAAAAGACATTACGCCATATAGAACCAGAAAAGTAAGAATTCTTAATGGTGCACATACTTCCTTGGTGCCTGTAGCCTATTTGCATGGCGTGAGAACGGTACGAGAATCTGTGGAAGATGATTACACTGGTGAATTCATTAAAGAAACCATATTTGATGAAATTGTACCAACGTTGGATCTGCCTCAGGAGGAATTAGAGAAGTTTGCTAATGCCGTACTGGAAAGATTTCAAAATCCTTTCATCAGACATGAGTTAATTTCCATTGCGCTTAACTCTACTTCTAAGTATAAGGTAAGGGTTCTTCCATCAGTTTTGGAATACTATAACCGTAAAAACAGTTTACCACATCATCTGGTACATGCATTGGCTGCGCTCATAGTATTTTACAAAGGCGAATGGAGAGATGAGAAGATTGCCCTCAATGACTCTGCAGATGTGATGGAGTTTTTTGGGCAAATTTGGAATGGAGATCAGGAGCAAATTGCGCAGAAGGTACTTTCTAACACTGCTCTGTGGGATACAGACTTAACCAAGGTTGAGGGACTGGAAAGTGAGCTACAGACTGAAATTAACAGTTTGGTTAAGGCTGAAAAAGAAAAATCGTACTTACAATAATTGAGATAACATGTCATTTTTATCAGAGAATTTTTTGCTGGAAACAAAGACAGCACAACAATTATATCATGATCATGCGGCTAAAATGCCCATCATAGATTATCACTGTCACCTACCTCCTGATGAAATAGCCAGTGATAAAAATTTTGAAAACCTCACCAAAATATGGTTGAACGGTGACCACTATAAGTGGAGAGCTATGCGTACCAATGGTGTGAATGAAAAATACTGTACCGGTGATGCCTCTGACTATGAAAAGTTTGAAAAATGGGCTGCTACCGTGCCTTATACCATGCGTAATCCATTATACCATTGGACACACATGGAGCTTAAAAAGCCATTTGGTATCAATAAAATATTAAAACCAGAATCTGCCAGAGAGATTTATGACGCTTGCACTGAGAAGCTTCAAACCAAAGAATTCAGCGTAAGAAATATTCTGAAGCAGATGAATGTAAAAGTGGTTTGCACCACTGATGATCCTATTGACAGCTTGGAGCATCACCAGAAAATAAAGCAAGACGGATTTGATGTACATATCTTGCCTGCTTTTAGAGCTGATAAACTTCTGGCCATAGAAAACAGTGATGTATTCCTACCTTATCTTAACAAATTAAGTGAGGTTTCGGGAGTAGGCATTGAAAGCTATGATGATCTTTTAACTGCCCTTAAAAACAGACATGATTTCTTCCATGAAATGGGCTGCAGACTATCAGATCATGGCCTTGAAACTGTTTATGCTGATGATTATACTGAAAGCGAAATAAAAGCCATATTCAGCAAGGCACTTAACAAACAAGCTCTTTCTCCTGAAGAGGTGAGCAAGTTTAGATCAGCAATGCTTTATGATATGGCCGTTATGGATCATGTTAAAGGATGGACTCAGCAGTTCCACCTGGGTGCATTGAGAAACAACAACACCAGAATGATGCGTGAGCTTGGCCCTGACACCGGTTTTGATTCCATCGGTGACTTTGGTGTCGCCTCGGCTTTAGCCAAATTCATGGATAGATTGGATAATACTAACCAACTGGCTAAGACCATTTTATACAATCTCAATCCTAGCCAGAACGAGCTTTATGCTACTATGATCGGTAACTTCAATGACGGATCTGTGGCTGGTAAAATCCAGTATGGTTCTGCCTGGTGGTTTTTAGATCAAAAAGATGGCATGATCAAGCAAATGAATGCGCTTTCAAACATGGGACTTCTAAGCAGGTTTGTAGGTATGCTTACAGACTCCAGAAGCTTCCTCTCCTACCCAAGGCATGAATATTTTAGAAGAATTTTATGCAATTTAATCGGAAATGACGTTGAGAATGGAGAACTCCCTGCTAGTGAGATGGCCTGGATGGGTGAATTAGTGGAGAATATTTGTTATAACAACGCCAAGAACTATTTCAACTTCTAAATGATGACTAAAAAGGTAGTGACATTTGGCGAAGTAATGCTTCGCCTTTCTACT
Organism: Fulvivirga ligni; assembly: GCF_021389935.1. Taxonomy (NCBI): domain Bacteria; kingdom Pseudomonadati; phylum Bacteroidota; class Cytophagia; order Cytophagales; family Fulvivirgaceae; genus Fulvivirga; species Fulvivirga ligni. The sequence continues at coordinate 2,063,129 of NZ_CP089979.1, read as the reverse complement.
CCCAACCATTCTCGTTTTGTTCAGTCAACCAGCTTTGATGCTACTTATGGCGGTGGAGAGGCAAACGTAGCGGTATCTTTAGCTCAGCTGGGCCTAAAGGCTGCTCATGTTACTCGCTTTCCTGATAATGAATTAGGTAAGGCTGCCTCTAATCAACTCAGAAGCTTTGGAGTAAACACTGATTCCATTGTTTATGGTGATCATAGAATGGGATTATACTTTCTTGAAACGGGCAGCAGCGTACGTCCGAGCAAAATCATTTATGACCGGGCTGATTCTGCTTTTGCTCATATTCAACCCGGCATGCTAGACTGGGATAAAATTTTAGATGGTGCCGACTGGTTTCACTGGACGGGAATAACGCCGGCTATTTCACAAGGTGCTGCAGACTGCTGCAAGGAAGCCATTAAAGTGGCTAATAAGAAAGGGATAACTGTTTCAGGTGATATAAACTATCGTAAGAACCTGTGGCAATATGGTAAGAAAGCTACTGAAATTATGCCTGAACTTATTGAGGGTTGTGACCTGCTAGTGGCCAGCACATATGATGCAAAGGACATTTTGGGAATAGATTCTCAAGACATCAAACATAAAGAACTGACTGTTTTTAGTCAGATCACCACTCAGTTTCCTAAAGTGAAGAAAATAGTAACTACGGAAAGAGATTCCATCAGTGCATCACATAATACCTTAACAGGACATTTATTTGATGGAGCTGAAATGCTAAAAACAGAAGTATTTGAGGTAAACCCAATAGTGGACAGAGTAGGTGGAGGTGATGCCTTTATTGCTGGTGTTATTTACGGTCAGTTAGTTTATGAGGATGATCAAAAATCCATTGATTTTGGCGTGGCAGCTTCTATTTTGAAACATACAATAGAGCGTGATGCTAACCTGGCTACTGTAGAAGAAATTGAAAGTTTAATGAACGGAAATACTTCCGGAAGAATAGTAAGATAAATTATGGCAAGATTTACACGCATTCAAGTAGCACTAAAGATGAAAGAAACTGGTTTAGTTGCCGTTTTCTATCATCCTGATTTAGAAGTCTGTAAAAAAGTATTAAAAGCCTGCTATGACGGAGGCCTTCGAGTTTTTGAATTCACCAATCGTGGTGATTTCGCTCATGAAATCTTCGGAGAGCTAGAAAAGTATGCCAAGCAGCACGCTAGTGGTCTTATTCTAGGTGTAGGCTCTATTGTAGATGCGCCTACAGCAGCACTTTATATTCAACTTGGAGCTAGCTTTATAGTATCTCCGGTGCTCAATGAAGATATGGCGAAAGTTTGTAACAGACGAAAAATCATGTGGTCACCTGGTTGTGGATCTGTTTCTGAAATATCTAAAGCTGAGGAACTTGGAGCTGAAGTAGTAAAAATCTTCCCTGCCAGCCAGGTAGGCGGACCGGATTTCATCAAGGCTGTAAAAGGACCATTGCCATGGGCTAGCATTATGCCTACAGGTGGTGTAGAACCTACTCATGATAACCTCATTTCGTGGTTTGCAGCTGGCGCACATTGCGTAGGGATGGGATCTCAATTGATCACTTCTAATTTCATTTCGAATAATGATTACGAAGGCCTAAAGAATAAAGTACAGGAGACCATGTTATTGGTAGATTCTGTAAGACCTTAAATAAAAAAGGTCCTCAAAGAGAATAAAAACTTTGAGGACCTTTTTTTTATTTTCTGCTCTTCACGAGCACATCATACTTCATCCAAGCGGATACCCATTACCAGGATATCATCTGTTTGGTGCTCTTTGCCTTTCCAATCTTCAATAGTCTTATCAAGCTCTCTCTTCTGTTCTGCTAGCGGCAAATGATGAATGCTCAACAGTAATTCTTTGAACTTCTTGATCATAAACTTGCTGTTGTCACCACCACCAAACTGGTCTTGAAAACCATCAGAGAAAACATAGATCATAGTGGGCTGATCTATAGGTACCACATGTTTTTTGAATGGTCCAGGCTTCTTTTTGGTAGGTCTATAACCTCCAATGGCTCTTGAATCACCTTTGATCTGGTGTAGCTCTCCGTCCTGAATGTATATCAATGGATTTTTAGCTCCTGAAAACTCCAGAATATTCTTTTCCTTTCTATAGATACAAAGGGCAATATCCATACCGTCACGGTTCCCGGTAGTCTCTTGCTGTAAGGCCTGGCGTATTTCAATATCCAGGTTTTCAAGTATCTGGTTAGACTCCGCCTCTCCCCTGTTCACAATATTATTCAGGGCGTTTATCCCCACCAATGACATGAATGCTCCCGGTATACCATGGCCTGTACAGTCAACCGCCGCAAAAACCACATCAGGGTCATACCAACTTTTAATTTCTGAAAACCAGTAGAAATCACCACTTACAGAATCTCTGGGTTTGAATAATATAAATGATTCCGGTATTAAACTCTCTTGCACTGAAGCGTTTACCAGCATAGCATCCTGAATTCGCTTAGCGTAATTGATACTACTCTGAATGTTTTTATTCTGCCTGTCAATTTCTTTATTGGCCTCTATCTTTTTTCTGTAACTGCGAATAAGTACCACTACCAATGCTGCAGTTAACAACAAAGCCACAATGATGAAATTTCGGATCAAAGCCGCATTCTTCAGCCTGGCATTTTGAGCTTTTATTTCTAAATCAGCCAGCTCCTTATCCTTATTCAGCAAGTCTATTTCCAGCAGCTGCTTCTCACTTACCGCCTCCATATTTCTGAGCGACTGTTCCGTTTCCTCTAAAGAATATCTTACTGCTAGCAAAGAATCCTCCACCTGCCTTAATTTATCCAGGCCTCCATTATTTCTCCTGACCCTTCTCCTTGTGGTACCTGTAGCTTGGGAATCAACATCTGCCTCTAAACCTGAATTATCCTCTTCAGCTATGGGCGCCAAATCTGACAATAAGGTTTCATATTCTTTTACCTTATCAGAATTGCCTAAGGCTTTATGACTTTGTATCAAAAGATCATAGGCGCGCTCCTGTGCTTCAATGTTATGATTCACTATAGATAAAGAAAGGCCTTCTTCCAACGGGCTGATAGCACGCTTATGTCTGCCTTGTGCCATAAATGCGCTGGCTGTAGCTAATGATGCTTCTATTTCGAAGTCTGCCCTACCTATTCTATTAGCTGCTTTCAGTGATTTTTTGTAACTGTTCAGTGCCTTGCCGGCATCGTTCATACTTAAATGAATGTCACCTTCTAACTGATATGCGAGATATTCAAGTAGCTCATCCTCAGACTTTTTACTATAATCAAAGTATTTATCTAAGTAATCCAGCGCCTCTTTATTTTCCTTTTGGCTGTAGCTGGATTTAGCTAACTGATAGCTGTAATATGCAGCTTTCTCATAATCCTTGCTCTCCACTACCGTTTTCAGATCCTGCTCCAGTTTGCTTTTATCTATCTTTTGGGAAAAGACAGACGGACTAAAAATAAGTCCGATTATTGTTATCAAAAAAGCAGCAGAACGTATAAGATTTTTATGCATAACTGTACCTAAATAAGGCCAATATAGTCTATCAATAATTACTATACATCACACTAATAAGTAGCGGGTAACCGCAAGTAGAAAAAATAGCAATTAATCCCAAGTTTTATCATATTCCATGTTATAAAAGACCTCATTTAATTGCTATCTGATAAAGTACACCTCAGCAATTTTACCGTCCTTTATTTTGTAAACTGCTACAGCCTCAAACCTATCCTCTCCAAACCCAATTACAGATTCGTGATCTATTACAGTGTTTCCCTGAACTATTCTGTTTACCAGCTCGCAATGCAGATTAGTAATGCGCTCGAACATCCCAGAATAGCTCTTCCTCATGGCCTCTTTTCCTTCCATACTCAACTGATTAGGAAACTGATATATCTTCACGTCTTCGGCATATGGCTCCAGAAAAGCTTCAATATCTCTGGCGTTATAGGCATTAAGTTGCTTCTGAGCTAACACTTCGGGAGTATCCGCAAGCAGGGTGTCAGTTTTGATAAGGTGCCCCGCAGAAATTGTGTACTCTATTCCATCTACAAAATTGATTTCCTTTAATGGGTCTATATTGGTAATGACCAAATCCGCTTGCATGCCTTTATTGATACTCCCCAACTGACTCTTACCTAAGATCTCTGCAGCATTTATGGTAGATGCTTTTATGATATCAAGATTTGTCATTCCACTTGCTTTCATCCATTCTAATTCTTCATAATAAGAACTGGCGTGTTGAGTACCCACATTACCTGCATCAGTACCTGTAGCTATTTTCACCCCGGCATCAAACAACGCTTTTAGGTTAGATTTTCTCATAGCATCTTCGTTAGCCAACCTACTTTGACCTTTTACACTATAGTCTTTATACTTTTGAATCATATCATCTTTTCCTGTGATGTGTTGAAGATCAAATAATGACCCTAGCACAAAAGGATCAGCATACTTAAAGTCTGCTGTGGTAAGATGATTATCCTGAGAAAATACCTGACTGTATTTGCCAGCCACTATCATAGTTGGTATCAAAGTGACATTGTTATCTTTCAATAGCTTTATAAACTCCTGATCCACAGGCTCATCATCCACATTATGAACAAGGAAATTGGCACCTGCCTTTACTGCCAGCTTAGCGGTACTTAGCTCCGTAGCATGCACAGCCACAGGTAGATCATGCTTATGACTTTCGCCGATGGCAGCCTGAATAAGCTTAAAAGTTTGGTCAGCAGTTAAATCTGGTAAATTGATATACCAAATTTTAATAAAATCCGGTTTGAAAGGCAACTGCTTTCGCACCACTTCCCTTGCTTCCTCCTCTGTGTGCACTTTAATAATAGGTGGATCTTCAATTTCGAAGGCCTTAGGCTGATAGGTCGAAACCAGCGGTCCGGTAAGAAAAACGTTTGGAGCTACCTCCTTTTCATTAGCCATTTTTCTTATCTCATAATTGGCCATAGGTCCACCAACATCATATACGGTGGTAATTCCAACTTTTAAATATCGGTCTAACGTGTTATCCAAATTTTCATGCATGAAAGCTATCTCATCATCATATGACCTCACGTCTCTTAAATCAATAGCATCCGGACGTGTATATAGCCCTCCAGACTGAAAGAAGTGGATGTGAGCATCAATCAGTCCAGGGATAATAAACTTACCCGTAGCGTCCAACTCAGCAGCTCCTGCTGGCTTTGCCACCTTTTTACCTATGTCAATGATTTGGTCATCGCTTATCAAGATATTGACTCCTGTGACATATTTCCCCTTTTTTACATCTAAATAGGTGGCATTTTTAATATATACAGACGGATTGGATTGACCGAAAGCTGTCTTGGCTATCAGCAGGCACAAAATGATTAATATGTTTTTCATGAGAAACAGGCTAGGGTTTAAGAATGAAATATAAAAAAAGGAGAAGGTAAAAGGAAGGATTTGCTGGTTTGGTTAGCGTAAATTATCTCTCAAGAACGAAGTATAGGTTTGTACTTACCTCAACTCAGCAGCATAAGGATAAAATTTAATCCTCACAGGTATTATATAACGTGCATATGTCCTCAATGTCTTTATAGGTAAGTACGTCATACTCAATGGCATCTACCACAATCTGGCAATCCTGGAAATAGGGAATAAAATTCATCTTAAAATCAGTAAGCCGAACGCGTTTGAATTCTGACTCATCAGTCTTCTTAACAAAAATCATTACGCCGCTTCTATTTTTTATCACGTTAAAGTGGCTACCCATTATCCCGGTACCCGGCTGATTGAAAGCATCATACCTGAGATAAGTTTCATTGTTTTCTCTAATGAACAAACCAATTTTGGTCCCCATCATAATCATTTCATAAAATCCGTCCCCGTCAGACACGTAGCGATGACCATTAAAGCCATACTCTGAAATATCTGGTGGGCGGTATCCTATTTCACGTCCATCATAATGCACAAAACTGATTACTTTGTACAATTTATCATCCAACCTTTCTATCAGTCCGTTGATCCGGTGATGATCTTTAGTAATGATATAACCATTCGTATAATCACCTCGTTCTTCAAGCTTGAGATAAGTAATTGACTTTTCCTCCTGAGCAAATGTATAATGAGTAAAAACTGAAAAAATGAGGAGAAATAGAGCTCTAATCATATTTGAAAAAGTTTTTTCGAAAAATAATATTTCAATTTCTGGCTTACAAATGAATTTGAGTCTTTTGTGTCATTCTGTGCGAACTGGTAGATCGTTGGTGAAATTTAATCTTGAGAATGACTGTCTGTGAAGACACAGACAGAGGCGCAGATGTGCTGACCAACAAGAGATCATGGGTTTTCGCCTGTGTTTGTGTCATCACAAACACAAGCTATACCAGCGTAGAAGGAGGAAGATAGAAGGAGAATACTTCGTTTATTGTCTTATTTCAAAGTACATATCTATACCATTACCCTTTTCATCCGAAATAATTACTATGGTGGTAAATGGTGCAGGCACGTCTGCATCTATGAATTCAATGGGTTGAAATTTAAAAAAGTATTCTCTGCCTTTATACATGAGATCCATTTCCATATAGTCTTGGCTGGAATGTGATTTATAGTCTGTAAGAACCCCTGATGATACTACATCAAAGTCCAATTTTTCACTTCCAAAACGTACCACTACATCATTCAAATCTGAATCTACCTTATTCTCAATTCGTACATTATACAAATTGATTTCTTCGTCTTCTTCTTTACAGGCAAACAGACTCACAAACAGTAAAGCAAACGCAACAAATATCTTTTTCATAAATTTTTATTTTTTATAATATGACCCAACTTAATAGTTCATGGTTGTATTATTAAACAATAAAATTTAATTAAAAGAGAAAGCTCTCATCTTATGAGACAGAGTTTAGGAGATTCAAGTCAATATCTTAGAACCTGTCTGTGGGGACACAGACAGGGGCATAAGAGAGATTTATTATTATGAGACAGAGTCTGTCGGTGAAGACACCGACAGAGGCGTAGAGATATTAAAGAAGGTGATTGAGAAGACCCAGGCAGTGGTTAGTAGAACTTTCACTAATCCAAAGTAGGTCTATTTTCCATTACTTCTATTTTAATTTCCTTCAAATGGCTAAAGCCCTTATATATCATGAAAACGGCAAATGCATGGAAGGCCACAGCAAAGTAATCTCCAACTGCCATAAATATCAAGGAATCTAATCCATACACAATCATACCTGCGATGAATGCGGCTTTACTGTATTTGTGAGCATTGTAGCCCAATATCACGAAAATACCAGAGAAAAATAAGGTTGGGATAATGCCCCACAAGCTAACCTCTTCCAAGAGACCGTAAAGAATGCCATCAACAATCTGCGTTATGCCAAGCCCTACTATAAAACCAAAATCCGATTCAGCCAAAAACATAAATGAATTGATCATAGAGAGCGCCGCTATCCAATAAAACCAATTGGCACCACTCTTCACTGCCTTTTCGGCCTGATTCTCAGAATATGTGCCATAAGGCTGACCAACTGCAGCGTCTTGCAAAACGGCCTCTCGTTGTTTTAGTTCTTCCGCAGCTTTGAAGTCTTCAGCATAGCTTGGGCAGTGCCCCTCAAAAGTGGCTATGTCGTTTGTTAGTCCACAAATAACACCTTTATTAATGTCGAACTGCCTATTTAAGCAAGCTTGACAGAATTTTAATTGTTCAGATCTTTCCATATTAAAGCAACTAATGTGACAATTTATAATTTCCGGAAACCAGAAATGGGCTCCAATATAATAATATAGAAAGAATAATTATAATGAGAATTTAAAAAGTATCCAGAAATGATGCTATGGCACTGAAATATTTTGCCTCCTGATCTAGCCAACCGTAGTGTCCACATTCAGGTAAAATCACCACTTCACTATTAGGCAATGTACCTTCAGCTATCTCTGCAAGCTCCATGCTTACTACATCTTGCTGGCCTTGAATAATTAAAACGGGCCCCTGAAAGTTTTTCAGTTGTTCTTTACAATCATAATTGATACGTCTCAGATCTTGCCAAACGAGTCCGTTAAGAAATAAGTTACCCTGTAATAATCTTTCTGTAACAGCCGCTACGTGAGACTTATCTAACACATATGCCCGCGCTAGGTAGCTGTAGTAATGTTCTCTAGCTCCTGCAATATGTTCTGACATACGAGTATTCCAATACTGAAGAGAGTCTCTTTCCCAGGTTGTGAGACGAGATAAAATACCAGAAGTCGAAAGCAGGGTAAGGTCTATGCCGCCAGAAGATGACTGAATCATACCTTTTACCTTTTCAGGATATTTAGAGGTATAATAATAGGCCATAATTCCACCAAAGGAATGGCCCAAAACTATCCACTTCTCATAACCCAAATGCTTACGGATGGCTTCAATATCGGCATTCATCAGATCCATAGTGATGGTGGTGCTGTCTAATGGCTGGATGGATGACTTACCAGTACCACGTTGATCATAGAGAATAGCTTGATATCCGAGAGAGGCTATTTTCCTGGCCAATGGTAAAAAGCCTTCACTACTAAATCCGGGGCCACCATTTATAATTAAAACAGGCTCTCCAATGCCCAATACCTGATAATGAATCTTTAGATCTTTGGATGGAGCAAAATGAGATTTTTGAGCGTAGACGCATGTATTTAAAATAAGAAAACAAACACAGCCTATAATTCTTATTTTGCGCATCGTCCAGATTTTTAATTATCCAGCATAGCTACCACTCTGGCCGGGGCCGCAGAGGCACCTACAATTTTTAATGGAAAAACGGCCACTTTAAAACCTGTGTAGGGCAGTGCATCCAGATTCACTAACTGCTCCATATGGCAATATTCATGGTCACGCCCCACTAGGTGTGCTTCCCAGAACAACTCAGAGTTATTGGTTTCCTTCGCTTTCTGCAACATATATGGAAGTGGCAGATCCCATCCCCAGGAATCTATGCCCATCACCTTTATCCCTTTTTTGATTAGCCACTCAGTAGCGGCCGCACTCATGCCAGTGCCTTTTTTATGAAAGTCTTTCTTACCGTTAAACTTGTCACGGCCAGTTTTAATCAACACGATCAAACCTGGAGCAAGTTCCAAGCTTTCTTTGGCCAGAAAATCTTCAATATCAGCAACCTCAATAGCCTCAAAATCAGGCTTATGCTTCATATCAATAACAAGACCTTCACCAAAGCACCACTCTAAAGGAATTTCATCTATAGTTTTGGCTTTTTCACCCTTTACTATAGGTGAATAGTGCCAGGGAGCATCAATATGTGTGGTAGAATGCACTCCCATTTTTTGAATAGTATCATCTGCCCAACCATCAAAATTTTTGGGGAAAAGCTTAAACGGAAGTCCCAAGAAGCGAATCAACCATTTTGCTTTCTTATGAGGTTTATGCTTGATTTTCACTTTCATAAACCAGGGATCATCCTTGTTATATTGAATAGGCTTAGATAGGTCGATGATTTTCATGATGGCTTTATTTCTAGCAGGGAATTGTGCTTATTTTTTCAGCACTATTTCTGCCTTATTGATCTTTAATGAAGGATTATCAGAGGTCACCAAAATGGCCTGAAAGGTATAATTTCCATCTTCTTCAATCATCAAATTAGCATTGCGACCACTAAACTTCCATTTGGTATCGCCGCCTATGGTAGTTTTAGTTTCATTCATGGTAATATCCTTTTCAAAAGGATCTATTTCCATCCCACCAAATTTCACCCCGTCTTTCAGCACCTCCATTCTAAAGCTTACCACCACATCACCCTCATATTCCAAATCCATATCAGACCAAATGCCAACGTCATCTCCTTGCTTCAAGTCAACGGAGGTTTCCTTTAGGATCAGATGTTCATCATCTGTACTTACTTCATTCACAGGTATTCTGCCAACTTCTTCACCGGTAAGTGCGTCGCATGATACCAAAGCCAGTAGAGAGCAAATGATTATTGATAAGGTTGATAAGTTTTTCATGTGGTTTTTTGTTTAGTCGGTGGCGAAGATAACAGGTTTAATGACAGATAAAAAGTGGAGCGCACGACCTCATTTCATAACATCTTTGCATTCCAGAATTTGCTTTAGATCATCTCCAAATCCACGTTCTTCCCATAATGACAAATCTTTTTCTATCACCCTGGCATTTTGGTTAGACGTGATGTATTTTTTCAAGGATTTTACAAGCGGATCCTTCTTACCTGTTATTTTCAATATGGATTCTCTTCCTGGAATGCTAAAATGCTCTTCATAACTATAGCAAACGATCAGCACCTTATCCCCCACCTTCAATCCTGATTCGTTAAAGCAATTGGTGGTGAAATAGCTTTGCCCTTTATAACTAGCCTGGTCCAATGTCTTTTTATGCAGCACCTTGTCAATAGATACTACACCCTCCTGACTGGTATAATTCTCAGTATCAGAGAGGTGTGGTTTGCTCAATGATTTTATCTCACCTATAAAAACCAATGAATACTGCTCCCCACACATTCCAATAAATGGCCCTGCTTTTGGCCACCAATAAGTATACCCTACTCTTAGAGTATCTGAAGCAGACTGAGCATTCGATGCGTTTATCAAAACAAAACAGCAAAGGAATGTAAAAAGAACATATTTCATATTTTCTGAATGACTCTTTTGAGGATCATAAATCTCTTATTAATAATACCCATTTTCATTCAAAAAATCTATCTGAAATGATATAAATAGCTTCTGAAATTCAGTCCTTCTCCCCTTCAAATTCTATAAAATCATTCACCAACTTCATTGCATCCTCCACCTTTGGCTTGGAAACTCTCTGATACTTATGCTGTTCGTACCAGCCTCTATGAAAATGGAGCAACAAATCAGTCTTCTGTTTGCCCTGTTCTTCATCATAGCCTAAGTCTAAGATAAGTATAAATGCCAGTTCATTATTTTGCTGATTATAATTACGAAGGACCTTTTTTAGGAACTTATCATGCAAAGCCTCTCTTTGAATAAAGAATAGCAAGTCTCCATATTGATTTTTACGAAATAGAAATCTGAGATAGTTCTTGAAACGTTCAGAGGGTGAATGTTCCATATGCAGTTTTTGGATCAGAGATTCTTGTTGATCCTGCCAAAACTGAATTAATTCTTCGAAGAAATTTTGTCTGGTTTTAAAGTGCCAATAAAAGCTAGACTTATTGCATTTCAATGCCTTAGACATTTTTTCTACATTAATTCCGGCCAAACCCAATGAAGAAAACTGGGATAAACCGTGCTTAAGCCATTCATTTTTATGGACCTTTTTTAGAGGCATATTTCTAAACGTTAGCGTCTATATAATTTAGCATTTAATTTTTATAAACGCTAACGTTTAAACGGTACAGTTCAATCTATCGCAATTGCGACAAGTTCCGAACCGGTCATCTTTTATGTAAAGTGAATTATTTAATTGAAGAGTTAGGTGTGCCTACACCATTTTCAATGCTTTCTTATACGATCTATGTACCCAGAAAGCATAGCCTAAAAACAAGGCTACAGCGAGGGGAAAACGTACCGTCCAGAAGTATGGATCGTCGGTGATATTTTTACCTTTAATGGCTGCCAGAAGAGGAGTCATGATCAATAGCATGAAAAGTCCGATGGACACGCTTAGTACTTGAAACTTTTTAAATCTCATCTTGTGCTGCAGCAGGTTATTTGGCTGAGAGGGATCAGCCTTTCGTAGGCGTTTGAGTAAATAGAGCGAAATGATGGGGAGTGTAACCAGCGCCAGTATGGCCACAATCATAAACAACTTCATGGTAAAGCCAGATACATCGGTAAAATTCACCATCAAGCAAATGGCTCCGCCATAGGTGACCATTAGTCCTGACATTTCACCTTTTCGTATTTTATTGAAATTTAAAGGAGCTTGATTTTGATTAGTTTCCATCGCTTTCATTCTAATAGAGTTTATGTGTTTCACATCATTTAACCCATTAGTAGATGACAGTCGATAAAAATCACATCTTCCAGAATTTTTTTTTGAGTTTTTTATTCCGAAGGTTTTATTAGCAACCTTTTATCAGCATAAATCCATGCTGCTTGCCTTCGCAATTGTTATAAAGAAGGATATTCTTAGGTGTTTTGCCCTGATCTTTCCAAACACATTCTTCAGGTAGCTTAGTGCCTGATAATAATTGGGCTGTAAGCCATAAAGAAAAAGCGGGAACTGAATAATAGTCACCACTGAGGTGCTTGTAGACGAATATATTGTGATCCGTAAAAAGATCCTTTTCAAGATGATTATAGAATTGATCAGCCACTACATCACCATTTCTACCTAATACCACGCTATCCAGATCTGAAACAGTAAGGCCATTGTTTTTAAGGAAAATCTCCAACTTATCTGCAAGTCCCTCAGTATCAACATGCTGAATAGAATCTACCGCCACAATCTGGGCAATACTATCATTGCTCTTTTCTGCCTCCACTACAAACATGGCCACACCTTCACCAGGAAGTGTACCAGGTGTATTGGTATTTAACAAATCTTTACTTGAGATTTCCTCTATTTTATAGAGCCCACGCTGAGATTCGATGTTGTAGTTGCTGGCAGATTGCTCTTCTCCCCCACCTATTAGCAAAGTTTTATACTTTCCTTCTTCGAAAAGCATCTTCGCATCTAAAACAGATGATTCAAAGCATAATCCCTGGTTAACATGTGTAGTGTTATATCCTCTCTTTTTACCCATAAGCGCCAGCATACCCGCCACGCAGTTAGAGGTAGACTGTACAAAGTCAGTTGGGGTAAGTGTACCTTCACTATACTCAACTATCTGATTAAGAAAGCGTAACGAATGATCAACACTACCATTAGATGATCCGAAGATAATTCCCTCCACATCCTGATGCTTATCTATAAGTGGCATGCCGGTGGCTACACTCATCCTTACCAGCTTACTCATGCGTCTGAGTAAGCCCATGGGAATTATGCCTTTATAGTTTGGTTCTTTAGCCCAAAGCTTAGATTCGTCAAAAAACTTTACTCCATCAGTAAACAACTCACCGTGATAAGTTTCCTGTGCGGAAATACATGACATATCTCTTATGAACATAAAGCTTATACTTTTGAAAATACTAAAGATGAACAATTACCTCCAAAGCCAAATGAACTAGAAAGCACATGGTTGATTTCGTAATTATCCTGATACTTATTGATAGGCACCACTCCGTAATCATCAATCGGATCAGCGCAGTTGAGACTGGTATATAATTCGTTATGATTTAGTGCTAACAGGCTGAATACAGCTTCTATCGCACCTGCCGCTCCCAAAGTATGCCCTGTATAGGTTTTAGTGGATTGAAAGGGAGGAATCTGCCCTTTGAACACCTTATGCATACCCGTTTGCTCCGTTATATCATTATTAGGTGTTCCTGTGCCATGAGTGTTGATATAATCAATGTGCTCTGGTGGAATCTGAGCCGTTTCCAGTGCTCCTTCAATGGCCGCTATTACCCCAAAGGCCTCATCTGAAATAGATGATGGATGAAAGGCATCATTAGCATTACCATAGCCTGACACCTCACCGTATATCTTTTTATCTCCTACTACATCTTCCGATTCCAGGATCAGATAGGCTGCCCCTTCTCCTAAATTTAAACCTACCCGATTTTTATCGAATGGCTTGCATAGCTCTTCAGCCAGTATTTGTAAGGAGTTAAACCCATTAACGGTGTACTTGGCTAATGCATCCGTACCGCCTGCGATGGCTCGGGTAGCCCTTCCAGACTTGATTAGCTTGGCTCCATACATTATAGCGTTAGCTGATGAGGAACAAGCTGTATTAAAGGTGGTAGAAGCTCCCTTTACATTTAATCTTTTGGCTATACCGCTAGTATGTTCACCAACATTGTATGAAGCCAAATACTCTGATGCAGGCTCCAATTTATTGGCATCTTTATGCAACTGATCAGTTCGTGACATACCTCCTACCGTACTGGCAGACAATAATGACATACTGTAATCTTCCACCTGCTCCTGCTTAAGGCCCGCATCTTTTAAGGCCTGCCTTATGGCAACCATGGCCAGGGCTTCCGTTCTTGAAATACCTTTTTCACCAATCACTTCTCCCATTTCAAGCAGCTGATCGGTGGTAAGAGGAACCTCCCCAAAAGGAAAAATGTCTGTATAACGTGTTTTTAGGATGGTGGCTTTCTTTATGCCCGTAGCTCCTGCTTCGAGCTGGTTTCTATTTTCCAGAACGCCATTGCCCAATGCCGAAATAATGCCCATTCCCGTAACAAAAACACGCTTACTCATATAGCTTATGCTTTACCGTTTTCGGTGATGAACTCAGCTAGTTTTTCTACACTTGCCATGATCTTCTTACCCTGCTTAGAGTCAGTAATTTTAAGATCATACTCACGCTCTAATAGCACACTAAGCTCTATGGCGTCTATAGAATCTAAGGCAATATTACTTTCAGGGCCAAATAATGGCTCATCAGCTTCAATGTCTTCAGGCTGAACATCCATAAGGTTTAAGTATTGGATAATCTGCTTCTTTAATTTTAATATTAATTCTTCACTAGCCATATGCTATTAAAATATATTGATGTTGATTTTAAATAATTCTACTCTTTTTCAGCTGCCAGTAGGTTACTACAAAGCAAACTAAACAAAAAATTGCTAAACCTAATAAATCCGGGCCTAGTACCTGCCAATCTCCCCCTCTCAGGAACAATGTATAAAACGCTTCCAGACACCAGTATAATGGTGATCCATGGCTTATTATCTGCATGTATTCAGGCATAACAAAGCTTGGAACTAGTACTCCGCCAATAGCAGCAAAGATCACAATAGCCACCGCTCCGAAGCCATTAGCCTGCTCCTGAGTCTTAGCCGCAGTACCCACAGCGGCTGAAAAGCTTATTGCTGCCAAACCGGTCATAACCACCACAACTAAACAAGCCAGCAAATTAGATGGCAGAATCAATTCTGGCAAACCGATAGATGGAAATGTAAGTTTAGCTAACGCAAAAATGATAAATACCTGAAGCACTACAGCCAGCAAATAGACAAACAGCTTGGCCCATAACACCAAGGCGAAATTGGTAGGCATTGTTTTTAATCGCATAAAGCTGCCATTTAACTTCTCCTTCACTATGTTATTACCCATAGGAATAACCATGAAAAAGATGGCGAAAATTGTCCATGCCGGCACATTATGCTGGGTAGAGTTAGGTATAATTTCATTTTCAGAGAGTGTGGCTGCAAACTGCTGTATGGTTACCTGATTAGAGGCCAAAGCCTTTTCCAGTCTCTTAGGCGCTTCCTTTAACTCTAACTGAGCCGATATTTCTTTGATTAATAAATCACCTTCAATGCTTTTAACGAAGGCATTGATCACATTTACTATGGATGAATTAAAATTCTCCTGAAGTACAGGATCATGATAAAACTGTAGTGCGGGCATCTGTAGATCTGAGGTGGTATTTGTTTGCTCTTTAATTTCGAGCTCTTCAAGCATGATATCACCC
The DNA here is from genome assembly GCF_021389935.1 of Fulvivirga ligni. Lineage (NCBI taxonomy): Bacteria > Pseudomonadati > Bacteroidota > Cytophagia > Cytophagales > Fulvivirgaceae > Fulvivirga > Fulvivirga ligni. Next base: position 2,047,678 of record NZ_CP089979.1, on the reverse strand, counting down.
ACCATCTGAGATTTAAGGATAAGCTTTTCAGAAAAATCTGTTGGTATAATCAATCCTGTGATCTGATTACCATCGTTCATTTCCTTCTTTATGCTTTCGCTGTCTAAATCATCATTTTCAGTAATAGTGAAAAATCTGGAGTCCTCCAGCATACTTATCAGCCGTTTGCCTTCTTCTCCCTGGTCTCTGTTGGAAATAATAATGCTGATCTTGTTCTCATTAACGATTTGAAAAGCACTATCCTGAATGATCGTAATTACAAAAACCAAAAGCACAGGCATGAGAAACATCAGCGCCAACCCTGTTTTATCATTCCAGAGAATGAGTAACTCCTTTTTACACGCTATCCAAAATCTAAACATCAGTCTCTGTATGATTCTCCGGTTAGGTTAATAAGAAGGCCTTTTAAGTCTACTGCATGCTCTTTGAGTAGTTCTGAAGTGTTTCCTTCAGTGATGATGGTGCCATGATCAATCAAAGCAATATGATTACAGAATTCCTCAGCCTCATCCAGGTGGTGTGAGGTATAGATAACTGTAGTTCCTTTTTGGTTGAGCTCTTCCAGTAATTTCATAATGGCCATTTTACTCTGCACATCTACCCCTACCGTGGGCTCATCTAAGAACAAAATAGCAGGATCATGAATGATACCTATGGCCAGGTTCATCCTACGCTTCATGCCGCCAGAAAAGGCTCGAACTTTTTTATTTTTAACATCGCCCAGTCCTAATCTGGTCAATATTTCGATAGATTTCTCCTTGATTTCAGCGGCAGTCAGTTTGTACATGGCTCCAAAGTACTCAAGGTTCTGCATGGGAGTAAGCTCTCCGTAAAAGGCGTATTCTTGAGGCACAAAGCCAATTTTTTGCTGGATTACTTTAGGTGTTTGCACCTGATCCCAATAATAAACATGGCCGGTAGAAGCTTCTATAATGCCACACAAAATAGAGATGAGGGTAGTTTTACCCGCTCCATTAGGACCTAAAATGCCGAATTTATCTTTTTCTCTGATGGTAAGATCTATACCACACAGGGTATCCTTAGACTCACCAGGATACCTTTTGGTTAAGCGCTCTATTTTAATGCAATTATCGGTCATTGACTATAATCGCAGTTTACGCAGGTTTTTGAATGTTTTAAGTTCCAGAGCAGAAATTTCAGCCATAGCATCCGCTACCTCATCATAGTCTTTCTGATCCGATGTTCTTCCTTTTATAATCTGAGCCATTCGCACAGCATTTTGTCTTAGCAAATCACCAGACTTGGTCATTTCCTCAGAAAAAGCCATTAGCTCATCTTTTTGTAAGATTTCAGCTGCCTGCTCCAGGAAAGCGGCGTAGATAAATCTGAAACCTCCACCTCCTGTACCAATCTCCTCTTGCATACGCACGATCTGAGCCAAGTAAAGCGCCGCTCTACGGTCGCCCAGTTGCTCTTTCCACTTGCGTATTTTCTTGGCAGTATAATTAAACCCACGAGCACCAATCTGCTCAATAGGCACCTGTGTCATCCACCAGGTAGTTTTCTTAATTCCTTTCTTAACTGCTTTCTTTAGTTTGGCTTCATCTATTTCGCCTACCTGAGTAGGGAAATATATCTGTCCGTTAGGTGCTAGAGGTCCCTTTGCAAAGCGTACTTCGTCTAATTCTTCTGGAGAAAGGCTGGTAAGCTCTTCCATAACAGGATCACTTACAATGTACCTGCCGTTTTCAAAACCATGCACAATGATGTTATGCGCATTGAAATGAAATCTATACTCTCTAGGGAAATAGGGCAAATGGAATACTCCCACCTGGCAACCAACCGGATGTCCTTCTTCCAGTTTTTTATCCAAATAAGCTCTGGCTGTTTCTGGCGAACGGAATTTCTTTCTGGAAATGTTTACGCCTAGTGCCTTGCAAGTATCTCTGAAGATATAACCAGGCATAATTCTGAAAGCAATGGCAGGTGCGTTATTTACTTTTAAGAAAGGTAAGTGCACATAAAACATGCCCGCTCCAATACCAAAAGCCAAGGGTTCGTTCATGAAGTCTACTCCATGATGCTGCAGCAAAGTGGTAACTACTCCATTTTCACAGTGAGCAGTTTGTATATGCTGTCTGCTATTTTTTGGTGTACTTGTCAATATTTCTTCCATCAAAACTTGTCAATTCTTCCACTGAAATCTTGAACGCTTTGGCGTACTTGGCCAGTTTCTTTTCACTCAGCTTTTTAAATACGGCAGGTTTCATATGCCTCTTAATGGTCCATTTCCAAAAACCAGTATATCCGGTAAGTGTAGGAAAATCCATTAAGTTTAATTCCATAAAAAACAGCACAGGGCTTTTTTGGCCTGCCGCCACTTCCTGTGCTGATTCTAATATTCGATCGTTGATATCAGCCCATGCCTCATCAAGAGCATCTGCTTTTACCTTCCAGCCGGTACTTAAACCCTGCTCATATTTTCCATTATCATCTTTAACATAACACACCTCACGGGTGAAATCCTTTAATGCGGAAGAGTCTTGTGGAAGGCTATCTTTTTTCATACCTAAATAGTTATTTAAAGATCACATGAAATGCCAAACAATCTTATAATTAAGCTTAGCTGACATCTCACAATTTCTGAATTAAACTACTGTCATCCAAGCATATACATAAGAGAATCTGGAGCTTTCTGGCACCATTAACAATAATCTGTCTCCTACTTTCAGCTGGCCGCTGTTGAATAATTCTTCTACCATTAGATAAATAGAGCCAGAGCCCACATTACCTTTGGTAGCTAAGTTTGTAAACCACTTCTCTTCCGGAATATGTAATCCGTCAGCAGCCAAAATATCAGCTATTTGCTGCTTAAAGAAGTAGCTAGACATGTGAGGAAGGAAATAATCTACATCCTCAATGTTTACGTTATGTTTTTTCAATGAAGATAAAAGCAACTCGTTACCCAAAGGCACGATGTTGTCACCCAATAACTTCACATCTTGTTTAATACTCATTAAAGACTTGCTCACCAAATCATTTGGCTCATAGTCTTTGTAAGATTGGAATACGCCATTCTCATCTCTTTCACCCCCCATGTACATGCATGGCTCTAATTTATGGGCGAAAGAACAAGCTTCCATCCAGTCTATTCTTAAAGAAATTCCCTCTGAATTCTTCTCTGTTTCTAATAAAAATGCTCCTGCACCATCTGAAAGCATCCATCTTAAAAAGTCCTTTTCAAAACCGATATATGGATTTTCTTCAAGCTCAGCTAATTTCTGCACTTCATCTTCATAGTTATCTGATGTCATGGTAATGGCCAATCTCTCAGAACCAGAAGTTACTGCTTTCTTCTTATCTCCAAGTTTAAGAGACATGAAAGCATATTTTAAGGCATGCATCCCAGAGCAGCAAACTCCTGATGGAGAAACTACTTCAATATTTTGAGTTTCAGGAAGACAGCCATGTACCTGCACGGCATGAGAAGGCATAAGCTGATCTGGACTTGAAGTACCGCAGCTTAATAAATCTACCTCTGCTAGTTCTGCAGGATTATCCTTAAAAAGACCCTTTACTGCATTCGCCACCATCTCCGCATTAGTATGTGTAGCTTTACCGTCTTTGGTAATAGCGTAATATCTATTCTTGATACCGTTCCTTCTTAAAATGATCTGTTTAGATCTTGATGGTTTATTATTAATATAACCTAAGTACTCTTCCAGTTCGTCATTAGATACCGGGTCATTAGGAAGAAATGCTGAGGCTCTGTTTATAAAAACATCTTTTATCATTAAAAAAATATTTAGGGGAATTTAACCAATAAAATGTAATCGTAAAACTATCTTTTTTTTTCAAAAGTTAGACTAAAAAATAATCTTTTCGTTTAGAGTAAATCAATTCAAACTCAGAGGTTAATATGAAAACAGCAGATTTTACATGCCTGCCATTTCATACATCCATAGGGGTGATACCGCCATGCTGATTTGCTCATCTACAGCAAGGGCGTCAGCCTCCTTACTTTGCTCCAGTAACTGCTCTGCTCCAAGCTGCAATGACATAGTGTAAGGATTTACCGACATATCTTCTGGTGTACCAAGCAGTTTATGACTTACCACGCGGAATAATTCAGCAGCTGTTTTCTCGAGCAAGGCCAGGTTTTCTTCAAGCTTCTTAACCAGTAGCTCATCAGAAGAATGTACTGTTTCAATACCTTTCTGTAGATCTTTCATAAATGACACGTACATAGGATCTATGTAAGCCTCACTTACTTCTATATTTTCCATTCTACCCCAGTCAAGATAGAAATCCTGCACGTTTTTATTGAGTTTGCCGAAACGCTCGCCAAAGCTATTTTTGGTTGTGAATAGCTCTTTCAGAACATCCATATTGATGAATGCCTTGTTTGTGAACATTAAAGATGGTATGGCCCAGTAAACGGCAAAATCCCAGGTTATTTTAACAGTCATTACCTGAGTGTTATCATACAGTTCGTATTTGTTTAAATAGATAGGTATCCAGTTTTTGAAAAGCTGGGCATGCACCTTATCATAGACGATCGTACGTGTATAGGTATCTTCACCTTTATGGCTTCTGATAATAAGATCAGCCACCCAGGAATTACTCATTGAAATGAAGTCAGTGCCCGGTGAATAGAAGGGATCAAGGAACGCTCCTGCTTCGCCCACTACAGCCCAGTTATCTACAGAGTAAAATGCCTCGCAGTCATAAGAATATTTCTTCAGCACTTTAAAGTCTAGCACTACATCTTTCTTCTCGGCCAGTCTTTCTGCGCACTGTGGTTCGTTAGCCTCCAGCCACTGATAAGCTTTATCTAGCGTATTAATACTAGAAAAATCATGAAAACGAGGGTCGGCCACTATACCTACACTGGTATTTCCGGAAGATAATGGAATAAGCCACACCCAATACCCTTTACCCATTAAATGGACGGTACCTAACCTTCTGAGGCCTGGATTTATAAACTTCACCCATTCTTCATTATCAGACCAGTCAGCAACATCCACTTCTCCAGGTACTCTAAACCAAACAGAGTTAATGTTATGCTCGATGTCTTTAGACAAGCCTTGCTTTCTTTTGAGGAAACTAGCTCTACCAGTAGCATCTACTACCCATGAGGCCGTTTTTGTAATAGTTTCACCATCATGCAGAAATGACACGGTGTGAACATCATCTTCCTTCAACTCTGCCTCCTTCACACCGGCACCCATGTAAACATGAACGCCCAGGTCTGATATCATTTGTAAGAGGTCGTTTTCAAAAGTACCTCTATCTATCTGGTGGCTAGGCACAAACAGCTCGTTCCGTGCGCCATATTCCACTCTTTTATCAATGTCTTTACCTTTTAGCTGCGGTGATAGGAAGAACCTAAGACCGTGCTTATGCAGGTGATTTTCTTCTAAATAATCTTTTAATCCAAGTACCTCTCTTAAATAATAAGTACCCAGCTCTACGGTAGACTCCCCTACTTTATGTGCTGCATCAGGAGCTGCTTTTCCTCTCCTTTCCAACAGCGCAATGTTTAATTCGGGCTCATTTTTTTTCAGCTGCATAGCCAGTGTAAGACCGGCCATACCACCTCCTAGAATTATTACATCAAAATCAGGCATGGTCAATTAATTTTCGATTCCAAGATATAAATAATGCTGCTTATTTTTTCGAATTTTCATAAACATAATTGGTCGCAGCAAAGTGTATATTATAAGTATTGGAGGCGAAATAACAAAAAGGGCCGTTACTAAATACCACTTGAAGCGATTGACCCACTTAGCGCGAATCTCAGGAGTGGTACTTTTTTTCTTAATTAGATTAGCCCATACTTTAAACAGCATTTTACCTCTGGACTCTACCAACATAATTGAGGCAAAAACATTGATACCACCTTTATCCAGGATTTGCTTCTGCACTCCTTTAAAATTGGCGGTTGGTAACGCTGCGGCTAAAGGCTCAGCATATTTATCTGCGGTTACTATATCTTCGTGGCTAACACCAGGAACTGGCAAAAACCCCCATTTTTTAGTCTTTTGACCGGTAAGCATCCAATGTAAGATCGTGAAGGCACTCACATGGTTTTGCACGCGATCAATCAATGGCACATTAGCTACCAAAAATCCTCCCGCTGACTCCACCTCCCTCACAATACTCTCCTGAGATTTCAACCACATGTTTCGAGCGCCAATAACCGTGGCTACTGGTGTATCTTTCAGAACATTTCTAAACTTAGGATCCTGTAGCAAGGCGGCCGCAGGTTGTGATGGAGATAAATACCAGGGTTGATAACCAAGTATGACCAGATCATAACGATCATGAGCCAGCTCGTAGGGAGCTAGCTCACGTGGTTCTTCTAATACGGTTTCCGGCATAGCATCAAAGAACACCGGAGATGTCCAGGGAAAGGGAAAGTCATTAACAGGCTTCACCTTCACTCTGTCTATATCAAAACTCGAAAAAGGTTTTAAAAAGTTATCTAAAATTTCGTCTAGCTGGCCAGATTGGCTGTAGCTGATCGCCAAGATTTTCTTCATAGGGATAAAAATTCCCCCTAATCTATTAAATCTTCAGCTTTTAGCACAGTAGAATGTGAAACATAATCCTTCACCCATTTCTTAAGATCAGAATCCAGGCTTGAGTAACTTTTGACAATAACTGCCTTATCAGCCTCTATTTCATCATTATAATTTAATATTTTCGGCGCATGTTCCTGTATAGATAACCTTAAAAATCTAAACTCAGGGTTATCTGAGTCTGCAGCTATGGCATTTTCAAGTAATTCATGTCCTTCTTTAAATAAGTCTAGCTTCTTGGCTGGTCCTTTTACCAGATCAGCTTTCTTCATGAGTAAGGTTCCTTTATAGGCATCTATCTCAGCACCGCTACCCTTTAATGAAGCTATAACAGATTCTACTTTATCTAAAGAGCCACTGTTTAAAGCTGGATATACGGCATTTCTATATTCTGTTGCAAAAAGGATTGAGGTGAATAGTATACTTAATACAAATTTCATTTTCTTTTATTTATGATTTAACTACAGGTAGACCTATGCAATTTTGCTACCAACCTGCCGATAAATTAAAAACTGAGCTTAAAAATAGTAATATTCACCTTCATCACCTGATTCTATCCTCACAACATGGAATTTTTGATAAAAAATTGTGTAGGAATAGCAACAGTTAAGCTGTGATCTTATGATAAGTGTAATAAGAAGTCATTAATATGGCCAGTACGATCAAAGGAAATATAGCTTCGAAACTAAAGCCATCAACTGCCCAATGACTAATACAGGCAAAGATGAAATCAAAGGCAAAACCAGCATAAGCCCACTCTTTCACCCGCTTCGGTACAGCCGGAATGATAAGAGCCAATGCTCCCAATACTTTAAAGACAATGAGCGCATTTCCAAAGTATAGTGGATACCCTAAATGACTGATACCTTCTTTAGCCATTTCAGTTTGAGAGGTAAGGGCAGGAACTACCCCTTCGAATAAGAATATTAGTGTAGTCGTAACCCAAAAGATGATTTTAGCAGTTTTCTGTTTCATAGTTGATTAAATTTTTAACGAAAGTAGTTACAAATTTCAGATTAAAGCCGGTGTAAAAATGCCAATATGAAGGGATGATAACGACACCCCTTTAAAACTTAATAGTTAGAGGTATAATACCTGAAAAAACTGCACTCTTCAATTATATCCTGATAAAACTGTGCATCACTATATTCCTTTTTTAGGCGCTCAAAGCTCTTTTTATACTTTAAAATATCCGCTGTTATATCTCCATTATATCCGCCGAAGCCTGGCATTTCGTATTCATTGTACATCACATTGAGTTCGCATTTCGCCATCATATACAAGCACCTTGCATTCAGCTCTTTATCAGTAGATTGCGCTAAAACATTCTCATAATGCATGTATGATTTTTTAGACAACCCGTAATAAGTATCGTAATGCCCATCTAAATCAAGTAGGTTATAGCCTTTCTTTTTATTGATTATCTCACTGGCTCTTACTTTATCATCATAACTACGAAGTATAAATTCATAGTCACAGCAGTTTGATCCGCCTATGAGCACGCCGCGGTAATACCCTGTATTAGAAACATTAAAGTAATAGTTACCCAATAGATAATTGGCCAGCTTACGTTTCCACTGAGCAGAATTATTAGCAGCCATATCTTCTAACTGAATGAGATAATCTGCTAGTTCTGCTTTATTGAAGGTGCTTTTTATAAAAGCATAAGGCGAGGCCAGGAAAACGGAATCTTCCATGATAGCGTCAGAGCAGCTAAAGCATTCAGTGATATTATTACTGAAAATTTTAGAAGAAACTAACTCTGAAATGGAATTACCTCCGTTATTCAAAGGAGAATCTTTCAGCCATTTGTATGCATCTGTAGATTGTCCATTTCTCAAATAAAACATACCTTTTATGTATTTCAGATAATCAACCGCTGCATAACCACCTTCTATACCTTCCGTTCTCTTAGCCAAAAGCTTTTCAAAACTGTTTTTATCAGCCTTTGAAGTGAAGGCGATCAAGTCATTAATTACAGGTAAAGATGATACCCTAATTATATGCTGAACCTTATTATGCATAAGAAATGATTTGGCCAGCTTATCCTCTTTATAATAAAGGTGGGCTACCTGATCCATAATGAGATATTTCCAGGAAGGCTCCATATTTTGCCAGTCGTCAATTCCTTCTGCGGTTATGATGTCTGACAAAAATCCAGACAGGTATTCCTCATGTTTAGCATTCATTTCCTGCCATGAAAAAACCGTATAAACTTTAGTCAAAATGGATTTTTGATCAGAGAAATCTGAGCCTTTCACTTTATCCAACAGGCTGTTAGCCAAGCTCATATCATTTTTACAAAATGCCAGGTAAGAAGATGCCATAAGCCAAAAACTCTTATTATCTATTTTCTTATCACCAGCCATTTTATCAGCAAAATCATAAAGCTGATTAAGCTTACCTCGCTCCTCCCCGATTGTAGGTAAGGTTTCAGATTTCACTCCTACTCTTGTGGGCCAAATTTGTCTTTCCAGATTGTTCAGCGCACGCATGAACACAAGCTCTACCTGCTTATCATTCGGAGATACCTGATATAATTCTTCCAACGCCTGAAAATTATCTTTCACGCCACTCACACTATTGATAGTGATAAAGCCTGCTTCATCAGCAGTTGAGGTGAACAGTGAACGACCATCAGCACCTTTGTTTACACAAAATCTATAGCTTAAATAAGCTGAGGTTTTTCTATCAAGGCTGTTATTGAATACTTCCAGAAATAGATAAGCAGCTTTTTCAAAATCACCTAAAGAATAATAGCAGCCTGCCAACTGATCCTGCAAATAGTAAAAGATCTCATTCTTATCATATTTTCCCGCTATTTGAGCATTATAAAAATCAACGGCCTCTTGATAACGAGAGCTGTAGTGATAAGCCCGAATAAGCTGATAAGCATAGCGTAATTTTAATTGACTATTCTCCGCTTTTGCAAAAAGTTGACTACCTTCATCGGTAAGCACCTCGGTATCAGAGGTATTTTCTTTTAAAATTTCCTGGTAATCCCATGATTCTCTTTTCCTATAAGCGAAAGTCTGACTGCACTTTCTGGCAAAGAGCATATACTCCTTCACCTGCTGCTCTAAATCAGATTGATGATTTATCCAAAGCTTGTTAAACTCATCCGTATCAGCGTGAAGAGCCTTTCTTACATTAGCTTCTTTCCAGCCAGGCAAAAGCTGTTGCCATAACTGCACATTGCCCTCATGAAACTCCTGCCCCCATTCGGTTTGATAAAAGGTGTTAGCATCTTCCCGAAGGAAAGGGTAATATGCTTTCGAAGAAATATTCTGCTGATTGAACAGGTTATAGAAGAAATAAAGATCATCAGTAGGATACCATCCGCAGCTAAAGGCGGTGACTCCAATAAAACAAAAAGCAACAGTTAAAAACCTCTTCATAGCTGGTCTAAGATTTCAGTAGGATTAGTGTGTCTAAAAATAGCATCATCCAGGTGATAAAAAATAATGCCGTCTGTTTTTATTTTACTTTGCGTGATTAAATGATAGGCTTTAGCAATATCATTCGGCGATGCCTTTTCAAGCTTTATCTTATAACCATTAGTAAGGTAGAAGCCATGAAATAGTGTGTCTTTTTTCACCTCGAAAAGATGATCATTTACCCGATCAAAATATGTAGAACTTTCAGCAAACGTACTTTCATTCACATGATTAATGAGTTTCACTTCTCCATTCTTATTAATAATCACTGTCTGAGAAAACAACGGAAGGGCCACCTTGAGCGTGAGAGGGTAATCACTCTCTTTATTAATGTAACTAGAAATGATATTAGTACTAAGAATTGAGTTTGCCTTCTCATCGTTGAGCTTACCCATATTATAAAGCATCAGAACACCCTCATACACAGGCGGTATGCCGGTTTTATCTTTATATTTAATCTGATGCAATCTAATGGTGACACTCACCCTATAGTAAGCCTCGAGCTTTTTCAGTAAATCAAAATAAGCATTAGCTGTAGTCTGTGTCCAATCACAATCAATTTGAATATCTGTAAGGATTTTTCCAAAATGATACCCACTGATTTGATCTGTTAGTGCATGTATCCGATCAGCCAACTGATCTATTGAAGCCTTTTTCAATGCTTCATTGGCAATGAAAATCACTGGAATGATATTATAATCTCTATAAGCACTATCCACCTGCCGCAGAACATAAACAGGATACAAACCATCATTTTGATAAGACGGATCCTTCACATCATCTACATCGAAATAGTGTAGATATATATCATTGGCCTCCAAAGACCTAAGCGTAGTCTTAATAGGCTCAGAATATTCTGCTTTAGCTTTCCAATGATAGAAGGATACTTCTGGTTTGGGGTTGGAGCAGGAAAAACAACAGATCAGCAAACAAATGATAATAATATGCTTCAAAACTCAAAGATTAGAGAGCATAATTAGTGAAAAAGTATGATTGAAAATCTATTTCTAAACAAAATATCGCTCATTTTCTATCTTTTAAGGGAATGACCAATTTAAGTCCAGACCAAACATCATCCACCGCACAAACTTTAACATCTACCAAACCAATTTTTAAAGCTAAATCTCTAATTACATCCTCAGTAACATCAGTAGGCACTTTAGAAGCCTTCTTAGGCCAACTCACCCAAATCATACCATTTTGTTTGATTTCACCTTTTAGCAAAGGTAGTTGTTCCATTAGCTCATATGCATTCTGAGTGAAAAAATGGATTATATCTGCCCTTCCATTTAATTCTTCAAAATTGACGTTATCAGGAAAGTCATTAAAAAGCTCATGATAATAAGCTGGCTGATTGAGTAATCTTAGAAAATGGCCAGATTTAATTCCAAGCTTTTTCGCCAAAGGTGTTCCAGAATAACCCGCCATAGGATCTAGCTTTAAGTTTTTCATCACAAACGAATGACATTGAAATAAAGTTGCTTCAGATTTCTTCTTATCTTTAAATATGAGCAGGCTGCCGAAGAACCGAAACAGAGCATTAAATTATCATCTTATATTACTTTTAGTAAGTGTAATGTGCTTTGGAGTTCATCTTGAGACGATCACTTATAATACCTCAGCCACTGCTTCCAATATTGAGCTAAGTATTAAAAATTATGATAATACAACTTCTAGCTACCTTATATACAGAAACCTTGCGTACAATTTAGGAAAAAGTGATCCCGATTATAATATTGTTCTTTCAATTTATCAAGATAAAGTAGCCACTCAACTAAGACTATTCTCTGAAGCTAAACCTTCTTACGACACTATCTTTATGCATGGTAGGCCAAAAACCACCCCTCAGAGTAACAAGGAAGTAGATCTTTCCTAATCTTTTGGGTTAACCCCTCATCTTTTCATTCCATCATCTACTGGGCGCCTCCGCCCTTAAAAACTATGCTATGCAAAAAACTAAAAAGCTACTCAGGCTTCTGGGGCTAGCTATTATCATCATATTGGCCTCTGCTGGGTTAGGCATTAACGGTGCCATAGTTCCTGTTTTCCGAAGACCTGAAAAAGAAAATATTAAAATTGAATTAGTAGAAAAGAGAGATGATGAATCCGACTTTGAAGACGAAAAGAATTAGATTATTAGCAAAGATTCTTACGAAAGGCTTCTCTTTCATAAGATAATTATTAAATTTATATCGCACACGATATAATCATAACAGATATAAATATGGAATTTTACGATTTAAAAGCTGAGACCCCACAAGGAAAAGAAATTTCTATGGGTGATTTCAAAGACAAAGCGGTATTAGTTGTAAATACCGCCACCCAATGTGGCCTTACTCCGCAGTTTGAAGGACTGGAAAAGTTACATCAGGATTATCAAGCTAAAGGACTAGTAGTGCTAGGGTTTCCTTGCAATCAATTTATGGGGCAAGAACCTCTTAGTAATGATCAGATGGAAGAAAGTTGCAAAATCAATCATGGAGTAACTTTTCAGCTAACCAAAAAAGTGGATGTTAATGGGAAGGACACTCACCCTGTGTTCAAATATCTAAAGGATAATTTAGGAGGAACTTTCGGCAAGAAGATCAAATGGAATTTCACCAAGTTCTTAATTACTCCTGATGGGAAACCATTTAAACGATACGCTCCCACTACCAAACCTGAAAAGATAGAAGGGGATATTAAAGCCATACTAAAATAATGGAGGGCAGCATTTTAAAGCTCAGTGAGCAGATCTGTTTCCCCATCTATGCGTCATCTCGACTTATCACCAGGCTCTATCAGCCATTGTTAGATAAGATCGGGCTGACGTACCCACAGTATCTTGTAATGATGGTACTTTGGGAGCATGGGGAGCAGAAGGTCACTGAAATAGGCAAGAGAATATTTTTAAACACCAATACTCTTACACCTCTGATTTCCAAACTTATAGCTAAAGGACTCATAACAAAAAACAGATCTAATGAAGATGAAAGAACCGTTTTTATAACACTAACAAGTAGTGGTGAAGCGCTAAGAGAAAGTGCCGAATGTATTCCTTATGAATTGGCCAAGAACATGAATATGTCAGTGGATGAATTACTTCATCTTAAGGATATGATGTGGAAGATTCTGAAACAGCTGGACAATCAATAATGGAAGCTTTTCACAGCTTAATTATAATAATTTAATTTTTAGGTTAAAAGTGGTTACCCAATGTTACGCCAATGTTAAGGAATTTTGAATTTGGCATTTCACCATGTTTACCATGACATATTTGGCAAAACCAACCAATATCTCTATAGAAATTTGTGTAAACAAACTCAATCAGTATTCCCTATTTCAGCCTTAAAAATCTTCTTTTAATACATTTAATTGAATGATAATAAACATCATAAAATGCAGCTTTCTGGTTACAGACACTTAATAAACAGTTGAATATTCCATAAATGCCAGAAAAATAATCTTTCGGAGATTTGCATCGAAATAAAATTTCACACGACCGCAAAAAATTTAATGGTTATAATGAAATCAATGAAATTAATCGCTGCACTCCTAATAGTTTCGAGCTCAGCATTCGCTACTGAACTAGACAAAACCACTGTTAATGTGAAAATGTCTTCTGACAATGATGTATATACTCTTTATTATAGAGGTGAAGATGCTAAAAAAGTATCTGTAGAAATCATTTCTCCGGCTGGTAAAATTGTATTCTCAGAATCAATCAAAGCTAACGGATCATTTAAACGTCCTTATAACTTAAGTGAATTACCTGCTGGTAATTATACGCTTAAGGTTACAGATCACAATGGCACCACTACTGAAACTATTCAGCATGGCAACACCACCACTGGATCTTCATCAATAAACTTCATTAGCTTAAGACCAGTAGATAAAAAATACCAATTAACAATCATCTCTGATAAATCAGTAGCCAAAGTAAGAATTTTCCAAAATGGTTATGAGATCTACTCTGATATGAAGAAGATTGAGAACGGATATAGCGAGGTTTACAACCTTGATCAACTTACTCCAAATCATGATTATGAAATGGAAGTGATCATAGATGGAGAGGTTAAAAACTTCAAATTATAAATAACTGCAATTTAGTTTACCACTAAAGCTCAAGCCACGTCGACCGGCTTGAGCTTTTTTTATTTCCAAAAACCAAACTTACTATTGTAGATTGTGTTATAAAGTTAAGCATCAATCTTTCTTGCATAATGAGCAACCCTTACATTGTGGCTATTGGAGCCTCGGCGGGTGGATTAGACACAGTACAAAGCTTCATGAAAACGGTAGAGCCGGATGAAAACATTTGTTATATTATCATTCAGCACGCCCTAAGAAGCCATAAAAGTCTATTACCTCAGATACTTAAAAAGTATACCGGGCTACCCATATTAGCCATTAAAGAGAATATGGAAATATCTGGCAATAAGGTATTTGTATGCCCTCCATCTCATTATGCTGAACTTTCTGACGGGCACTTTAAATTAGTTGAGCGAAAAGATGATGAAAAAATCAACCATACCATTGACGCTACATTTTCTGCTTTAGCTCAAGAAGCAGGTGACAGAACTGTAGGAATTATACTCTCCGGCACAGGAGACGATGGCAGTAAAGGCTGCAAAGACATAGAAGAATACAATGGCGTGGTGATAGTGCAAGATCCTGCAACGGCTCATTACGAAGACATGCCCATGACCACTATTAAAAGAGACCATCCTGACTTTGTAATGAGGGTAGATGAGATGTTTTCCCTAATTAAATACCTAGTGGAAAACGCCCAGAACAGAGATTTAAGAACTACCGCTCAATCAGACTTTCCGAAATAGTTAATTAGCCCTATAGCTCACCCCAATAGTAAAAGTATAGTCTGGTGCATTTTCGTTGAGCGGTATACCTCCGGCTATATCAAATTGGAGATCTGAGGTAGCCGTGTAGGTTAAGCCCGCATCAAAAACGTGCTGTGAAGGATAATCATTGGCGAAGTAACCGTAGATTTCAGCAAACGAGCCAAGCTTGTCTGTAATTGACATAGAAAGGGCTGATGAATATGCCCAGGTGGTTTCCCTTGAATCGTCCCAATCAGCACCAAAACCGTGACCCCAGGTAAACTTATCATTTAGTACATTCTCAAAAAGAAACCTAAAACCGTAATTAAAGTGGTCATTTTGAAAGCCTTCAGCCCCAATATGACCTGGAGTTAAGAGTGGAGTCAAGGTGATAGCCGGGATGGCGAAATTTTGCTCGATCAGCTTTATTTTCGGAGCTAGGGTGATTGGAGTTAGGCCATTCACATCATAGTCCACCGTATCTATTCCATCTACACTGAGCTGGGTCCTGCTATAATTTGTCTGTACCCTCATCTCTAACCATGGCAATATTCCGTATTTCAAATTCACGTTCGGAACATCTGTTTTAGAGTAATCCCCATCCTTCATCCGAGCATATCCCAGCTCAGCCTGAAAAACCCCTGGTTCAAGTAGCTGAGCCGCATCGGTGGTGTTAGGCCTGTCGGTGAAAATGGCATCCTGAGCCATAGATAACTGAAAAGAGGATAGAACAGTAATGGTTAAGAGTAGAAATTTATTCATAGCAAATTTTAAAGATTGCTATAATAAGAAGATTTGTGATAGAAAGTTTAGCGATAACATCGATAAGTAAAACTTCGCATGCCAAATTATTCCCTATTGAAACAACCTTATAGCTTCAATCATTTTATGGACGGCTCATGAGCTGGCCTTCAATTCAATACAAGATTGATAACTGCCAATATTAAAAATACCGCTGGAATAACCGGTGGCCTGAACTTTAAAGGCAAGACATCCTGAGGCACATTAGGGTGTAGATGCACGTAAAATGCTACCACCATCATAATGATTACCAAGAGATTATCCATCAAAAACAAGATTTTAAATGCTTTTGCCGGTAAGGAATGAAACCTTGTTACCAGCAGCAAAAAAAGTATCCCAGAAAAGATCTCTCCCAGCTGACCTGCCCAATAGCTAGGGAATGGCAATTCACTGCTTTGCACCTGCACGGTGTACCAGCTTTTGAAAGGATCAATAAATTTAAGGACACCAAACATAAACATAGATACACCCAAAAATAGGCTGATGACTTTTACTGACTTTTTCATTTTTTATTTCAAAAATCAGTGTTTAATAAATTCAACTTCCGGACATTTAGCTCTGATTATAGGACAATCAGCTCATGGCTAAAGAAAGTTTATAAGCCATTGGTGTGGTACCGGTGACTTTTTTGAAGATCCTTGTAAAATATGAAGGGTCGTTATACCCTACCTCGAAGGCAATCTCAGTAATATTTCTGGAAGAGTTTCTTAACAACTCACAGGCTTTCTTTATGCGCTGCTCTTTTAAATATTGATTGGGTGAAGTCCCAAAAACTGTTTGAAATTTCCGTTTAAACCCTGAAAGACTCATCCCCGAAAGCTTAGCCAATTCTTCGATAGTCAGGTTAGAATATAAATGCGCTTTGATAATCTTCTTCAAGGATATTTCAACTGGCGACAGCAGATCTGATAGTAATTGTTGCACTGAAATACCACCACCAAACTGAATTAAAAGCAAGACAAGTTCCTTTATTTTCAGTTTCAAAATTTCATCATTGATGAGTTCCGGATGATCAAAATAGAACTCCAGGCTCTCAATGAATTTATAAAGCACTTCATTTGGCAATATCCTCTTAACCTGCTGAAGATCAGATTGCTCACCCCTCACATCTGGAATCCCATCATGATATAACTCCTGAACCACAGTTGAATTTAAATGTACCGCAATCACCTCCACCTCTGTCAAAGAAGTTTCCTTCACCCAGTCAACAAAATAGGTTCCACACTTAAGAAGCATCGCTTCATTTGCCGACACATTGGCCGTACCATCAATTGAAAAGACGGTTGACCCAAGATCCTTCACAAAAACAAAGCACCCCTCCTCCTCAAATACTGTCTCATAACGATATGGCAAGCGAATAGAAACTCGCTCGACAAGAGGAATACCTTTATATGGCCATATTTTTCGTGATAAGATCATGGCAATTAATGACTTATAGAATAACCCTTTGGCTTTTCATGAGCAAATTGCTTCATTTCTCCCCTTGTTAAATTTTTTGTTATCTGGTGATTCTCCCTAAATAGTAATTGTATCATAATTGGATAATCATACAGTTCATTCACCGTGACCAGGCCGTCCTCACCCAAATTAAAAAGATTATAAAGCCAATAATTATGTCCTTCATAACCCTGCAAGGTCATAGTTATTATCTCATAACTTCCATCTCCATTAAAATCTCTCTCAACCCTATTTTCACTCAATTTATCATCGTATGAAACCTTCACAAAGCTTCCATCAGGCTGACTGAGGAAATAAATTACCCGAACATTGAGCGCAGCTATTCCATTTCCATAATAGGGAATAACTATTTTTATATCCTTCAAGGAATCGCCATTCACATCCATAATTATCAAAGGCATATGATCGCCTACATGCGCTATCCCCATTGGCTCCTCATACCTTGCCAAGAACTCGTGGTTTCTATAAATTCGAACGAAGGAGCTGTCCCATTGGCCAACAAAAGTGGTCAGCTGAATGGTTAGGGAATCACCATTAGCAAAGAAATCGGGAACTGTATTCGTATAATGAATTTTATTCTGTTCTTCCGATCTATCATAGGTAATCCAGTCACCAAAGGTTGTATAATTAATAGCTGGATAAACTTCAAAAGGGTCTTGTGCTCTGATGATGTGGGAGTAAAATTGTAATAGAAGGAAGAGCGGAAGTATTTTAATAGGCATAGACACGTGCAGAGAAGAGAGAATTATAGCCTCCCATTTACCATATAATTACGACAAGGAGTATATTAAGGCAATTAAAACTACAGGTTGAAAGCTCATAAAAAATAAGCTAAATTCACAATCGTCTGAACACAAGTTCCTCCTCCGATAATGGCCCGACCGAGCCATTACTATTTTGAATACCAATCAACCTTATACTATCATTATCGCCTATCAGTTTATACTTTAATGAAATTGATGGCCCTGCTATAAAAACAGAGTCGTGATCAGGATGCATTGAAGTAACGGTTGAAACCTCAAGCATAATTGAATCCGAATCCATTTTTTGAGTTGTGAATAATAAATAATGTTGATTGTAGCAATCAAATAAGAATCCCATGTCATCCCTGAAGATTAGAGAATCAATACAGTTCTGATTTTCTCTGAGCCATTTGGAAGAAGATGTTATACTAGTAATTTTCTCACTATTTTTCAAGTTACAGGCTTCGAGAACAAAGCCAATTAATAACATTATGAAAACATTCTTTAACGGCACAATAGCTAAATCAAAAAATGAAACAGATGCGGCTGATCGTTCACGTATTCGAATTTAAATTTCTTACGCTGCATGCGCTCCATTAAAGGCTCCAGATCGTCTCGGCGTTTAAGTTCTATGCCGATTAGTGCCGGGCCTCTGTCGCGGGCGTTCTTTTTGGAATATTCAAAGTGGGAGATATCATCATCTGGGCCTAATACATCAATAAGGAATTCTCTTAAAGCTCCGGCTCTTTGAGGGAAGTTGACTATGAAATAATGCTTAAGTCCTTCATAAAGCATGGATCTTTCTTTTATCTCCATGGTTCTGGTGATGTCATTGTTACTGCCACTGACAATACACACTACATTTTTGCCTTTAATCTGGTCCTTTAGTTTTTCAAGAGCAGTGATGGCCAATGCTCCCGCAGGCTCCACAACAATGGCCTGTTCGTTGTAAAGTCTTAATATCTCACCGCAAACCAAACCTTCAGGCACGGTAATTACATCATCGAGCAGCTCCTGACAGATTTCAAAAGTAAGATCACCTACTTTTTTCACCGCTGCTCCATCTACGAACTTATCTATTTTACTGAGAACCACTACCTCTCCTTTTTCGAGAGAAGCCTTCATAGCTGGTGCTCCTTCTGGCTCTACTCCTATTATTTTGGTAGAGGGCGAAAGGGTTTTAAAATAGCTACTTAAGCCTGCAGCTAGGCCTCCTCCACCAATAGGAAGTATCAGATAATCAATGGGATCTGAGCTATCTTCTATAATTTCTTTACCTACGGTTGCCTGTCCTTCTATGATTTTGGGGTCATCAAAAGGAGGTATAAACATCACTTCATTCTCTTCACAGAATTTAGTGGCTTCATGAAAAGCATCATCATAGGTATCTCCGGTGAGCACCACTTTTACAAATTCTTTACCGAACATTTTCACCTGATTCACCTTTTGACTAGGTGTAGGTGCAGGCATAAATATGGTGCCCTGAATCTGTTTTTTAGCACATGCAAAAGCTACTCCCTGAGCATGATTTCCTGCACTTGCGCAGGCTACTCCGTTAGTTAGCTGTTCTGGAGCAAGACTTTGAATCTTGTTATAAGCTCCACGAATTTTATAAGATCTTACTACCTGAAGGTCTTCTCTTTTAAGCAAAATATTAGCTCCAAATCTTTCAGAAAGAATTGGATTTGGCATTAATGGGGTGCGAATAGCTACACCTTTAAGGTTCTCGGCAGCTGCTAATATGTTATCTATCGATATTTTTGCTTTGTTCACTTCAGACTTCATAATCTCCTTTTATCAGATAAAAACAGGCAGCCAAAATTTGACTGCCTGATAAATTATTGTAATTAATTAACCGTTTTCAGGTCTTAGCTTTCTTACTTCTTTTCCTGCCTGCCACATTTCAGACTCTCTAAGCTCTTTCAGCTCTACTTCGAGTTTCTCACGGTAGTCAGACTTACTGTTACTATCTATTGAGCGCTGTGCCTCATTTCCTGCAGCCACTTCGCTGTAAAGCTCTTCAAATACAGGCTTAGAAGCATCACGGAATTTTTTCCACCAGTCTAATGCACCTCTCTGAGCTGTAGTAGAACAGTTAGCATACATCCAGTCCATTCCGTTTTCAGCTACCAGCGGCATAAGTGATTGAGTTAACTCTTCCACTGTTTCGTTGAAAGCCTCAGATGGAGAGTGTCCATTAGCTCTAAGCACTTCATACTGAGCAGCAAAGATACCCTGGATAGCACCCATAAGTGTACCACGCTCACCAGTAAGGTCACTGTAAACCTCTTTTTTGAAGTCAGTTTCGAAAAGATATCCTGATCCTACACCAATACCTAAAGCCACTACTCTGTCTTTAGCTTTTCCGGTAGCATCCTGGAAAATAGCGTAGCTAGAGTTCAAACCTCTACCCTCAAGGAACATTCTTCTTAGTGAAGTACCTGATCCTTT
This sequence comes from Fulvivirga ligni, assembly GCF_021389935.1. Taxonomy (NCBI): domain Bacteria; kingdom Pseudomonadati; phylum Bacteroidota; class Cytophagia; order Cytophagales; family Fulvivirgaceae; genus Fulvivirga; species Fulvivirga ligni. The sequence goes on along the minus strand of NZ_CP089979.1, from coordinate 2,027,426 downwards.
AGGCGCTACTAAAATTACATCTACATCTGATGGAGGAACAATGCCTGTTCTCTCTTTATAAGTAATACCAAAACCATGAGAGAAATAAAGTGCTTTACCAGCAGTTAAATTCTTTTTCACAGTAGGCCACAAACTAATCTGGCCGGCATCAGATAACAGATACTGAATGATAGTTCCTTTTTGGCAAGCTTCCTCAATTTCGAAAAGAGTTTCACCAGGCACCCATCCGTCAGAAACGGCTTTATCCCATGTTTTAGATTCTTTTCTTTGCCCAATGATTACATTGAAGCCATTATCTCTTAGGTTTAACGCCTGACCTGGGCCCTGCACACCATAACCGATAATAGCAATAGTTTCGTCTTTTAATGTATCCTGAGCTTTATCTAGAGGAAATTCCTCTCTTGTTACTACATCTTCTGTTACTCCGCCAAAGTTAATTTTTGCCATTGTTTTGTTGAATTAGTTATTCTTTTTAAAAGTTGTCTGTTATTATTTCTTTAGAATGTGTTTCTAAAGCTTGTAAATATGTTTTAAATGTACTCATGGTGTTAGAAAGGGAGACTCTTCCTGATCTCACAAAACCCTGTAAACCAAATGGATACAAATCCTCAAAGAGTTGATGTGTCTCTTCTTTGGTGCCGGTTTTAGCGATGATCATAAAGCTGCCAACCTGCTCTTGCACAAAAGCTCCGTGGGTAATGAGCACATTATCCAATTTTGGCCTATCAAGGCTCGGATCCATTTTAATTTTGTACAAAGCAATTTCACTATGCACGGTTTCAGAATCTTTAAAGCAATAAGCTTTTAATACCTCCACCTGCTTTTCTATTTGTTTGACTACCTTTCTGGTCTTCTCTTCATCTTCATTGATTACAATTGTAAACCTATGAATACCAGGGTATTCTGATTCTGAAGCAGTTAAGCTTTCTATATTTATATGTCTCTGAGTAAACTGAGCCGAAATACGGTTTAGCAAACCGATTTTGTTCTCAGTAAATACTACTATGGTGAATGTCTCTTTCATGATCTTCTTCTTTTTAGATTATGATAATCTTACATCTTCTACTGAAGCTCCGGTAGGAACCATTGGGAATACGTTATCCTCTTTTTCCACCATTACCTCTAGTAGATAAGGACCATCATGATCCATCATGGTTTTTAATGCAGCATCCAAATACTGTCTTTCACTTACTGAGCTAGCCTCTATTCCAAAACCTTTAGAGATAGTCACAAAATCAGGGTTTACCAGCTCTGTAGATGAATAGCGCTTATCAAAGAAAAGCTGCTGCCATTGGCGCACCATGCCCAGGAAGTTATTGTTTAGAATAATAATCTTCACCGCCGCATTAGTCTGGAATATAGTGCCTAATTCCTGCAAGGTCATCTGAAAACCACCATCTCCTATTACCGCTACTACTGCTCTTTCAGGAGCTCCCAATTTAGCCCCCAAGGCTGCCGGCAAACAGAAGCCCATAGTTCCCAAACCTCCAGAAGTAACGTTGCTTTTAGTTTGTTTGAAGGTAGCATACCTACAGGCCACCATCTGGTGCTGACCTACATCAGTTACTACCACAGCTTCGCTATCTGTGAGCCCGTTTACTCTTCTTATTACCTCGCCCATAGTTAGGCCAGGCTTATCAGGATTTAGCTCTTTCTGTATGACCTGATCATATTCAATGGCTTTCAGATCATGAAATTTCTGTACCCAATCATCATGATTGTTCTCACTACATAGCGAAGTGAGCAACTGCAATGATTCTTTAGCATCACCCAGAATGGCTATATCTGTCTTTACATTTTTATCTATTTCGGCCGGATCTATTTCCAAATGAACCACTTTCGCTTGCTTAGCATAGCGACTTAGATCGCCGGTAACACGATCATCGAATCTCATACCTACAGCAATGAGCACATCGCATTCATTGGTAAGTTTATTGGGAGCATAGTTTCCATGCATACCCAGCATTCCTACATTTAAAGGATGGTCAGTAGGCATTGCTGAAAGTCCTAAGACAGTCCATGCCGCAGGTATACCTGTTTTTTCTACGAAAGCCTTTAGCTCATTCTCCGCTTCTGAAAGTATTATACCCTGACCGAAAAGTATGAATGGCTTTTTAGCTGAATCAATCAGTCTTGCCGCTTTTTCTACCTCATCATGATCTAAGGCAGGCTTAGGTACGTAGCTTCTGAAGCCGTTACATTTTTTATAAGAGAAATCAAGAGATGCAAATTGAGCATCTTTGGTTATATCTATTAATACAGGACCTGGCCTACCCGAAGTAGCAATATAAAACGCCTTGGCAATGGCACTTGGAATATCCTCAGCCTTAGTTACTTGCGTATTCCATTTGGTTACTGGCATAGATATACTGATGATATCTGTTTCCTGAAAAGCATCAGTTCCCAATAATGGTGAAGCTACCTGACCGGTAATACATACCAACGGCGTACTATCAATCTTAGCATCTGCCAAACCAGTGATCAGGTTAGTAGCTCCAGGACCTGATGTAGCGAAAACTACCCCAGGCTTGTTGGTAACTCTAGCCATACCCTGAGCGGCATGAATAGCCCCTTGCTCATGTCTGGTAAGGATGTGCTTAAGCTCTTCCTGAAAATGCCAAAGTGAATCATAGACCGGCATTATAGCACCGCCCGGGTAACCAAAGACAGTCTCGACACCCTCGGCTAGCAACGATCTGATGACCGCCTCAGAACCGGCCATACTTTGCTTTTCAATTTGTTTTTCACCAACTGTTTTGGTCAATGTATCCATAATTAAAGATCTGTTATGCACCCTTGGGATGCGGATGAAACACTTTTTGCATATTTATACAGTACTCCTGATGTTTTTTTCAATGGTGGAGCAACCCATTTATCTTTTCTGGCCTTCATTTCGGCCTCATCTACCATCACCTCAATAGTGTCTTTGGTAGCATCTATTTTTATAATATCACCATTCTCAATCAATGCGATGGCACCGCCGTCTTGTGCTTCAGGAGTAATATGCCCCACCACAAAACCATGAGTACCTCCAGAAAAACGACCATCTGTAATCAGGGCCACTGAATTTCCTAAACCTGCGCCCATAATGGCAGCGGTAGGCTTAAGCATTTCAGGCATACCTGGGCCACCTTTTGGTCCTTCATAGCGAATAACTACTACTTCTCCAGCTTTCACTTCGCCATTTCTGATACCATCATTAGCGTCATACTCACTATCAAAAATGTGGGCTGGCCCTTCAAATACTTCACCCTCTTTTCCGGTGATCTTAGCTACACCTCCATCAGGAGCTAAGTTTCCCCTCAAGATTCTAATATGACCTGATGATTTAATAGGGTTTGATACCGGACGAATAATATCCTGTCCTTCTTTTAATCCTGGTAAATCAGCTAAGTTTTCTGCTATTGTTTTGCCAGTCACTGTCATACAGCTACCATCTAGCAGGCCTTCATCCAGCATAAGTTTCATTACTGCAGGCACACCGCCGTTGATGTGCAGGTCTTCCATTAGGTATTTACCGCTTGGCTTAAGGTCTGCCAGGAATGGCGTTTCATTACCTATTCTTTGGAAGTCGTTGATATCAAAATCAATATCAAATGCTTTGGCCATTGCCAATAAATGAAGCACTGCATTAGTAGAACCACCAAGAACGGTGATCAGCTTCACAGCATTTTCAAATGATGCTTTTGTAACAATATCTCTTGGCTTAAGGTCTTTTTCAATAAGCAACTTCATGGCCTCACCTACTCTCTTACATTCTTCACCTTTTTCACCGCTCACAGCAGGGTTTGAAGAACCATAAGGCAAGCTCAAGCCTAAAACTTCAATGGCCGATGCAATGGTATTCGCAGTATACATACCTCCACAAGCACCAGCACCTGGGCAAGCATTATGAACTACACCACTGAAGTCTTCCTCAGAAATAGAACCTGCTATTTTCTGACCTAAAGCTTCAAAAGCACTTACTACATCTAGTTTTTTATCTTTATAGCATCCTGGAGCAATTGTACCTCCATATACCAAAATAGCCGGCCTGTTTAATCTACCCAGGGCAATCATAGCTCCCGGCATATTCTTATCACAACCAACCACGGTAACTACACCATCGTATGACTGCGCATTTACTACTACCTCTACTGAATCAGCAATTACATCACGAGAAGGTAAGCTATATCTCATTCCTGGAGTCCCCATAGAGATACCATCACTTACACCAATAGTGTTGAAGATAAGTCCTACAAGATCCTGCTCGTTAGTGCTTTCTTTCACCACCTTAGCCAAATCGTTAAGGTGCATGTTACAAGGGTTGCCCTCATAACCTGTACTCACTATTCCGATTTGTGGTTTTTTAAGATCATCATCAGTTAAACCTATGGCGTGCAGCATGGCTTGTGCAGCTGGCTGCGTAGGGTCTTGAGTTACGGTACGGCTATATTTGTTAAGTATTTCTGACATTATAAATTTTATACGATTGTAAGTCCTTGATATTCGTTGTGTTGCACTTTAGTGCGATACATCTGATATATGCTATGACCAGCAGATTCCTCCCAATTGGCCTTAAATTTCTCGCCGTTTATAGCACCGATCGGGGTTATTTCCACGGCGGTACCGGCGAAGAAAGCATAGTCTGCATCATATACCTCATCTACAGTAAAATGACTCTCTATCACTCTGATTTCTAATTCTTTAGCCAACTCCATGATGGTTGCTCTGGTAATTCCCGGAAGAATATTTCCTGCCGGTGGAGTATATAAAACACCATCTTTCTCATAGAAGAAATTAGCGCCTGGCCCCTGAGCTACATAACCATGTATGTCTAATAAAAGAGCCTCGTCATAGCCCAGCTTTCTAGCCTCTGTAGTAGCCAATACCGAGTTAGTATAATGACCCACTACTTTCGCTTCCATCACGCAAGACTTAGGATTTGGCCTTTGGTATGATGAAATCATTACATTTAAAGGTTCATTACCCAGATATTTAGCCCATTCCCAGGCTCCTATGAAAACATTTGTTTCAGAAGCTGGTGTTAGCGCCATGTTCATACCCTGATAAACCAATGGCCTGATATATGCGTCACTAAGGTTATTCTTATCAAGCAGCTGATAAGTAATACCTACTAATTCTTCTACAGTATAAGGCACCTCTATATGCATTTTTTCTGCAGAATACAGGAGCCTGTCATAATGTTCTTTGGCTCTGAATATATTGCAGCCATTCACATTTTTATACGATCTTATTCCTTCAAACACTCCAATACCATAGTGCAATGTTTGATTGTACATGCTGGCTTTGGCATCTTTGGCCTTTAACCATTTGCCATTTTGAAATACAGTGGTCTCATTGTTGTAATACATGGCTATACATTTAATTTTTTGACATAAAAAAAGCGCCAACCCTGAGGATTGGCGCTTAGTATTATTTTATATACAAAGCATCACCAATCCCTCGTGGAAGTCACCACGATGACGTTAATAATAATCAGGGAAATAATATTGATGCTTAGACTTTTCATTCTTGTTCTTTGATTTAAAGCTAACCAAATAGTTTTTGAAATAACAACGCTGTGGCATGTTTTTTTCCATAATAACTATTCTTAAACTGCTAATGCCTCCTTGATGTAGGCAGCAACCTTGTCTCCTACCTCTTCTGTAGTTTTAGGATTATCGCTGTTAATATCTTCAGTAACAAATCCTTCTTCTACAGCTTTTAAAACAGCTTCTTGTATTGCTTTACTTTCCTCTACCAGGCCAAAGGAATACTCCAGCAGCATGGCTGCCGAAAGAATGGCGCCGAAAGGGTTAGCCAAATTCTTTCCTGCAGCCTGAGGAAACGATCCGTGAATGGGTTCGAACAAACTTTGTTCTGTTCCTATTGAAGCTGATGGCAACATACCTAATGAGCCAGCTATTACCGAAGCCTCATCTGTGATAATGTCACCAAACATGTTCTCAGTTAGTACTACATCAAATCCTTTTGGATTTTGAATAATCTTCATAGCTGCGTTATCCACAAACATATAGTCTAGTTCTATGTCAGGGTAATCTGCAGCCATCTCCTGCACGGTTTCTCTCCACAAGCGCGAAGTGGCTAATACATTGGCTTTGTCTACCAGTGTCAATCTCTTACTCCTATTTCCAGCGGCCTCAAAAGCCAACTTAGCTATTCGGGTTATTTCTTCTTTGCTGTAGTTACAGGTATCAAAAGCGCTACTTCCATCCTCCGATCTACCTCTGGGCTGGCCGAAATAAATACCTCCGGTAAGCTCTCTGAATACAACAAAATCAGTACCCTGAATAATGCTCTCTTTTAATGGTGATTTTGATAACAAAGCATCATAACTTTTCACTGGCCTCACGTTAGCAAAGAGATTTAATTTCTTTCTCATGGCTAACAGACCTTGCTCAGGTCTCACTTTTGCTTTAGGGTCATTATCATATTTAGGGTCACCGATAGCCCCAAACAAGATAGCATCTGCCTCACGGCATGTATTTTCAGTTTCTTCAGGAAAAGGGTTGCCAGTAGCATCTATGGCTGCCGCACCTACAAGAGCTTCTTTATAGGTAAACTCATGTCCGAAACTTTCTTCTATAGATTGTAATGCTTTTAAAGCCTGTTTTGTTACTTCCGGCCCTATACCATCTCCAGGCAATATTGCGATATTTTTCTTCATTGTTATATTTGCTATAATAGAAACAGCCCCCGTAGAAAGGTCAACCTAAACCATATCTCTACGAGGGGCATGTTTCACCCATCATTACTTTATTGTATTTTCCGCCTCGTAAGCCTCCACTTTATCAAGACTGCTCAGCAGAAAATCTATGTCATCAAAGCCGTTTTTAAGACAATGCTTCTTATAAGGATTGATCTCAAATTTCTCGCTTAGATTAGAGCCCAAAAGGCTCACAGTTTGCTCATCAAGGTCTACTTTCACCTCCGCCTCAGGATCATCTTCTATGGCGCTAAAAAGCTTCTCTAAAAAGCTATCAGACACCTGCACTGGCAAAAGACCATTGTTAAGCGCATTATTTTTAAATATGTCAGCAAAGAAGCTGCTAATCACCACTTTAAACCCATAATCATAGATGGCCCAGGCAGCATGCTCTCTACTAGATCCACAGCCAAAGTTTCTACCACCTACTAATATTTTTCCAGTATAAGTATCCTTGTTTAACACAAAGTCAGCATTAGGATTACCCTGGTCATCATACCTCCAGTCACAGAACAGATTATCTCCAAATCCTTCTCTGGTGGTAGCCTTTAAAAATCTGGCCGGAATAATCTGGTCAGTATCTATATCCTGAAAGGGAACAGGAACGCATGTTGATATTAATGTATCGAATTTATCCATCTCAATTTTAGTCTTCTATCATTTCTCTAACATCAGTGATATAGCCATTCAAAGCCGCAGCTGCCGCTGTTAAAGGACTAGCCAACATAGTTCTGGCACCCGGTCCTTGTCTGCCTTCAAAGTTTCTGTTAGAGGTAGAAACACAATATTTTCCTCTTGGCACCTTATCTTCATTCATACCCAAACATGCTGAGCATCCTGGTTGACGCAGCTCGAAGCCCGCCTCTGCCAAAATTTTATCTATACCTTCTGCCTTAGCCTGATCCTCCACCTGCTTAGAGCCAGGGATGATCATAGCATTTACATGTTCAGCTTTTCTTTTCCCTTTTACCAGATTAGCAACTAATCTCAAATCTTCGATTCTGGAGTTAGTACAGCTTCCAATAAATACATAATCGATCCTTTTACCCAAAAGCTGAGAACCTCCTTTTAGGTCCATGTACTCAAGTGATTTTTTCAACCCGGCATCCATCTGCCCGTTTCCTCCAGGTATGCTCTGGGTAATACCAATGCCCATTCCAGGATTAGTACCATAAGTGATCATCGGTTCTATGTCTTCAGCCTTAAAAACATACTCCTTATCAAATGTGGCGTCAGCATCAGTCTTTAGGGTCTTCCAATAGGCTAATTTCTTATCCCATTCTTCTCCTTCCGGAGCAAACTTTTTGCCTTTCAGATATGAAAAAGTGATTTCATCTGGAGCGATCATTCCACCACGGGCCCCCATCTCAATACTCATATTGCAAATGGTCATTCTAGCCTCCATAGAAAGTGATTCAATGGCAGTACCACAGAACTCAATAAAATATCCTGTTCCTCCTCCAGTAGTGATTTGAGAGATGATGTACAGAACAATATCTTTTGAAGTAACTCCTTTTCTAAGCTGACCATCCACCTGAATCTTCATGGTTTTAGGTTTCTTCTGAAGGATACACTGAGTAGCAAACACCTGCTCTACCTCACTGGTGCCAATACCGAAAGCGATATTTCCAAAGGCCCCGTGTGTAGATGTATGGCTATCACCACAAACTATAGTCATGCCCGGCTGAGTAATACCCAACTCTGGCCCTATTACGTGCACAATTCCCTGAAATGGATGGCCCAAGCCATATAGCTCAACACCAAAATCTTTACAGTTTTGAACCAGTGTATCAACCTGATGCCTTGAAAGCTGATCTTTTATAGGAAGATGCTGGTCTTTGGTAGGCACGTTATGATCAGCAGTAGCCACGGTTTGGTCTGGTCTGAAAACTCCAATGCCTCTATTTTTAAGTCCCGCAAAAGCCTGCGGACTAGTTACCTCATGTATAAAATGACGGTCTATATATAAAACTTGTGGTCCATCTTTTATTTCCTGAACCACATGCTTATCCCAAATCTTATCAAAAAGCGTTTTACTCATTTGATTTTTAAAAATTAAAAGTTTGTATTGGTGATCAAATACTGGCTCACCAAATTTTTAAGTTCTGCATCATTCACCACACTTACTCTATCTGCCACTTCCAGGAATCTTGAGTATACATTTTCCAATTCATCTTTACTCAACTGTACTCCTAATTTCCCAACTCTGAAGTTCAATGCAGCTCTTCCGCTACGTGCTGTTAATATAATTGAAGACTCATCTACCCCTACTTCTTCAGGAGCAATGATCTCATAGTTATCTCTGTTTTTGATTACACCATCCTGGTGAATACCTGACGAGTGAGCGAAAGCATTGCTTCCTACAATAGCCTTATTAGGCTGCACAGGCATATTCATGGTAGAAGACACTAACTGGCTGATTGGGTATATTTTAGTAGAATCTATACCAGTGTCATAGTTTAACCAGTTATGCTTTTTAAGAATCATTACCACTTCCTCTAAAGAAGTATTTCCGGCTCTCTCTCCGATACCGTTAATGGTACACTCTACCTGACGAGCACCATTTTTAATGGCCTCTATACTGTTTGCTGTAGACAAGCCAAGATCATTATGACAATGAGTTGAGATGGTAACATGCTCTATTCCAATTACATTATCGCAAAGGAATTTGATTTTTTTACCGTATTCTTCTGGCAAGCAATATCCTGTAGTATCAGGAATATTTACCACAGTTGCACCGGCATTCACTGCCACTTGGATGACCTGAGCTAAAAACTCATTATCTGTTCTTCCGGCATCTTCAGCATAGAATTCTACATCTTCAACAAATTTCTTTGCATATTTCACGCATCTTTCGGCTCTCACTAAAATATCCTCTCGTGTAGTTCTGATTTTAGTAAAAACGTGCTGATCTGAAGTACCAATACCTGTATGTATTCTAGGTCTTGCAGCATGTTTTACAGCCTCAGCGGCAGCATCTATATCTTTCTCTATGGCTCTTGAAAGAGCACAAACTGTTGCGTTTTTAATTTCTTTTGAAACAGCCACTACAGATTGAAAATCTCCAGGGCTTGATATAGGAAATCCAGCTTCTATTACATCTACTCCCAGTTCTTCGAGTGCTCTTGCTATGGTTATTTTTTCGTTTTTAGATAAGCCACAACCTGGCACCTGCTCGCCATCCCTCAAGGTAGTATCAAAAATTTGGATTCTGTTATTCATAATAAAATGGTCTCGTTTCAAATATTGACATCAAATGTAACAGACCAGCAAAGCTTACGAGCTACCTAAAAAGGGATTAAATACAATTTCTAAATGGTAATATTTTCAACATAATCCGCTAATTACTATATTTAGGCATATATTTTAATATCTATAAATACGATGCCTAAGGAGAAATCAGACGCTTTATTTTTATTAATAAAATCACTTAAAAAAAGTGAAAAACGATATTTCAAGGTATCTGTAAATGCAGAAAGCGATAGTGCGAGCAGAAAGTATGTAAGGTTATTCGAGCTTATTGACGCGCAAACACACTTTAATGAAAATGATATTTTAAGAAAAGATTCATCATTAAATCCTACCCAGCTTTCCAACTTAAAATCTCATTTATACAAAAAAATCTTACAATGCATAAGGCAGTACAATCAAGGATCAGTAATAGACATACAGATCAGGGAAATGATCGATTATGCCCAGATTCTCTTTAATCGAAGCCTGTATGATCAGTGCGCCAGCGTTTTAAAGAAAGCGAAAAAGCAGGCTCAGAAAATTGGTAATCTAGAGCTACAGCTGGAAATATTAAAATGGGAAAAGAACGTCCTTAACCAGACAGTAGGACCTGGAAATCAGGTGCGTGTAAATAAAATTATAGAAGAGGTTCAGGACTGCAATAATCGCATTAACAACATAAATATTTTCACCAACCTGGCGGCCAAGCTAAATGCCTCTTACATGAAGATAGGTTTCATCAGAAATGAAAGTGATTACGACAGAATCACTGGCATGTTTAAAGCCAGCCTACCTGTATATGAAGAGCAAAAGCTATCCCTTGATGAAAAACTAAATCTCTACAATTTATATGTGGGGTATTATTTCTTTATTCAGGATTTTGAAAACGGATACAAGTATGCACGCAAATGGGTCAATCTTTTTGAGCAGTATAAGCAAATTAAAGTATCAAAGCTGGAATCCTACATCCGGGCTATTAACAACCTTTTAATAGCTCAGTACAAGCTTTATAAATATTATGAATTCGTACAGACCAGCAGGCAGCTGAGGGAGATCAGGCATTTTCCTAGAAATGTAATGAATGAGAATATTCAACTGCGCCTGCTAAAATACACCTACGTACATGAATTCAATCGCTTTTTTATGCTTGGCGATTTTGAAATTGGAGTAGCTCTTATGAACAAAATCAAGCCAGGTTTAGAGCAGTTTATCAACCAGATAGACAACCATTCCAAACTGATTATGTACTATAAAATGTCTTGCCTGTATTTTGGAAATGGCGATTATCATGAGGCTATCTTCTGGCTAAACAGAATATTGAATTCAGAAAATGTAGACATCAGAGAAGACATCCACTCCTTCGCCAGAATCCTTAACCTGATCAGTCATTATGAGCTCGGCAACGTAGATGTAATTGACTATTACATCCGCTCTACTTATCGCTTTTTACTAAAGAAAGACGATTTACATAATTTCCAGAAGTACATTCTCAACTTCCTGAAAAAACTAAGTTATCAGATCACGGAAGATGAGTTGATACCTGAATTCGAAAAACTAAGAAACCAGCTTATACCATTAAAGAAAAACCCATACGAAAAGCGTGCTTTTATCTATTTTGATATTATCGAGTGGCTTGAGAGCAAGATTCAGAAGAAGCCTGTGGGTAAGGTGATTAGAGCTAAGGCTGATGCTATTTTGAGGGAGGAGAAGGAAGGGTGATGGTTATTGAGTTGTTGGGTTATTGAGTTATTGGTTATTGGTTATTGGTTATTGGGTTAATTCTTGGTCATAAAAAAAGGGTCTTGCGACCCTTGTGATTTTATATGTATATCTTTCCTTAAACGTAGTTATTCAACATAACTGGCATTACCAGCATAAGGATATCTTCGTTATCATTTTTATCTAATGGAATAAGTAGACCTGCTTTATTTGGCTCTGAAAGTCTTAGTTCTACCTTATCAGAGTCTACATTGTTAAGCATTTCAATTAAGAACTTGGCGTTGAATCCGATTTCGATATCTTCTCCGTCATGCTCACAAGAGAGTCTTTCATTTGCCTCGTTAGCGAAATCTAAATCCTCAGCAGAGATCTGAAGCTCGCTGCCAGTTATTTTTAATCTTACCTGGTGAGTAGTTTTGTTAGCATAAATAGCAATCCTTTTTAGTGAGCTCAATATCTCAGAGCGATCGATTACCATATTATTGTTATTATCAACAGGAATTACGTTTTCGTAATCTGGGAAACGCTCGTCAATCAATCTACAGATCATTCTGATATTGTTGAATCTGAAGAAAGCATTAGAAACGTTAAATTCTACCGATACATTCGTATTTTCTGATGGCAATGTAGATTTTAAAAGGTTTAGCGCCTTACGAGGGATAATGATGGCATTACCATTATCAGAAGCCACATCTACTCTTCTATATCTAATTAACCTGTGTCCATCAGTAGAAACAAAAGTTGTATTAGTATCAGTAAGATTCATATAAACACCAGTCATAGCGGGTCTTAGTTCGTCATTACTGGTAGCAAAAATCGTATTATTTATAGCACTGCTCAACACCTCTGTAGACATATCCACAGAAAAATCATCAGAAACGGTAGGCACTTTCGGGAAGTCCGTAGCATTTTCACCTGCCAGCTTATAACGTCCGTTATCACTGCTAATCTCTACGCTGTACGTATCTTCATCTATAGTAAAAGTCACTGGCTGCTCAGGAAGGTTTTTCAACGTTTCCAATAATATTTTTGCAGGCACGGCAATATTTCCACTTTCCTTCGACTCAACATCAATCTCAGTGATCATAGAAGTCTGCAAGTCAGATGCTGTAACTGTAAGCTTACCATCTTCAATTTCAAAAAGGAAATTTTCAAGAATAGGCACTACAGGATTAGTAGTAATTACACCATTGATACTAGCAAGCTGCTTTAAAAGTGCTGATGACGAGACTATAAATTTCATTACTGATGTTGATTACGTATAGTTAATTTTAAAACTCGGTAAAGTTAAAAATAAAATCATTCTCAGGAAACGTTATCATTTTAAATCAGCGCTTTCTTTTTTCTGAAAGAAGCTCTTCGGCCTTAAAACTTTACGAATCCGTGAAACATCAAATATAACATAATCAGAAGAATCTTTTCTACCGATTATTTCACGATTATTTGGAAGGGTTTCATACACCTCTAATGTGTAGGCTTTATCTCCTACATCATATACTGAAATAACAGCCTGAGGCTCTACTGAAACCTGATTTTTATATTTTTCAACTTCTTTTGGGTCAAGGAAATCATTGGCATATAGCAACGACACATCATCCAGAAAATCAGTGAGTCTGGAGGAATCTGTCTCAGCCAAACCGTGCACCTGATAAAAACTTTGATCAAACCCTACTTTAAATCCTTTTTCACTCTGCGGATACAGAACATCCACACCTTTAAGATTAGCCCAGTTAAAATCGAATATCCTGGGGTTTCTCCAGCCATTTACATCTAGCTCATAAATACCTGCCAGGTAACTTCTATAACCAGGAATCTCAACGATATATGCTTGTTCATCAGGCCTTTCCGCCATGTAAGTCATCTTACTCGCATCATCTCCAAGCACATAGAAATCTTTCACGGCACTACCATTCTCATAGAAGGTAACATGAACCCCATTTTGCTCAAAAGCTTGCTGTAAAGAATCCTCTTGTTGCTTAGCTACCTTTCTCCTTACCCTCTCCTGCTTCAATATAGCAAAAATTACACTTACACGCTGAGGATCAGCATCATAAGTATCATTTACTCTCCAGAAAGACCCATCGAATTGAAGAGTATCGCTGTGATTAGCTTTTTCGAAAACCACCTGATTGATACCCGCAGGATCTTCGTACGCAAAAATGGTTCTATCCACCTTAATCTTATCCGCAGGCCGCGTAAAGAAATACGCCAGCACAGTAGACACTATTAATGCTACTAATACAACGATAAGCTTTATATTTCTTTTTCTCTGCATGGATTATTCTCCTGTAAAACCAGTATATTTTTTCTTTCTGAGATAAAACCTTATCAGTCCGTAAATGATGATCAGCAAGACGGGCAGTACCAGGTTAATGATCTGCCATTTAGTTTTCTCTCTATCGATCTTCACTTTATCTAAAGGCCTTATTTTCACCTCTTTGTTTCTTGCGGTGATCAATCCTCCGTCGTCTAGCATATATGCCAGTGAGTTGAGTAAAAAGTCTTGATTAGCAAATTCACTTTGTGCAAAAGGGTAAAACCCGAGAGGCTGTGGATCACCGGTTCTTTTGTTGATCTCATTTTCTGCAATATCGCCATCACTCACCACCAGCATTTTTGCACTTGGATCCGAATCATCAATAGCATTATCCGCATTAATTCCTTCGGGCTTAAAGCGGTTCTTATATAAAGAAGTAAAAGTGCCTTCTAGCAAAAATGCCACTGGAAGATGCGGTTTATTGAGCATTTCAGGGGTTAGATTCTTCCTCAAATCTTGCACAGATACATTTACAGGCGATGTCACTGACCTTGAATACTGTGATGTAAATAGCAGCGGCGTTTTCTTCACACCATCCACTTTAATACTATCCATTGTAGAGACAAATTTCAGCAACACCGCATCCATATTTCTGGTGATGGGGTGATTAGCAAACTGATTAACAATCGGAAAGAATGGCCAATTTTCAAGACTTAACTGAGGCTGATCACCCATGTTACCAACCACAATAGGATAACTAGCCGCCCGTTGATCCTGAATAAGATCGTTATTAAATCTGATGCCATATTTAAAAAGCTGATCATCAAGGTTTTCATCATAAGGAAAAGCAAAATTCATTGGAGCCGAAGCGCTATCCATATTAGCCTGCAGCTTATCCAAAAGGAGCATTACCTTACCACCTTTCATCAGGTACTGATCTAAATAGTACTTCTCCTGATCTGAAAATTTATTTTGCGGCTTAGCTATCAGCATCGCATCATAACTACTTAAATCTCTATCCAGGCGCTCTTTACCCAAATCATATCTCTGAGATAAGGCGGAAGTGAAACTAGCCATCTGCAATGAATCTAATTCTCCATGGCCGCGCACTATTGCCACCTTCTTTCGAGTAAGTGTGGTTAGCTCTCGTATGGCTGAGGCCAACTCATACTCTATGCTTTCAATAGATTGATTAAGCTTCTCCTCCGCACTTGCCGCCTGGTTGCCTTTCAAAAGCATTACTCCAGCCTCAGTACCTCCATAAGAAACCAGAGCTCCTGGAAATATCAGTTTCTCTACCCTGTTACCATTCTGATTATCAATAATATTAGTTGGCTGTATACCTTTTGCCATCAGATCTCTCATAAATTCACCTCGAGCTTTTTCGCTCATAGCTGCGGTAGGATCATTAAAAGTATACTGAATATTATCTCCTGAATATATTCTAAACTCTTCTAAAGTTTCTCTTATGGATCTTTGAAGCCTCTTGAAACCGGAATTAAGATCACCATCAAGATAAACCTCTATATAAACGACGTCGTCCAGATCATGAAGCATTTCCTTGGTGGGCTCTTTAATCGTATATCTCCCTTCTTCCGTAAGATCTAGACGGAAGAAATTAGTTCCAGCTACAATATTGATAAGCACCACAGCCACCAGGCCAATGAAAAACCTTAAGAACGATTCTAGTTTTCTACTATTCAACACTACCATTTTCTACTACTTAAAACTAGTTTAGTTGCTAATAGAACCACGGATATGACACTTAAAAAGTAAATCACATCTCTACTATCAATTAGGCCTTTGCTCAATGCATCATAATGGTAAAGAATACCGAGCTGCTCTATCAAAGCGGAGAAGGCTCCCCAATTATTAATAGAAGCAATTGAACCAAACCCTGAGTACACGATAAAGCAGAAGAATACTGCTACAATGAATGATACAATCTGGTTAGTACTGATCACTGAAGAAAAGATGCCTATGGCAGTAAATACCGCTCCCAATAATACTAACCCAACATATGAACCCATCACTCCGGCAGTGTCTATATTTCCGACCGGGCTACCTAGTTGATAAACAGACCAATAGTATATGATAGTAGGTACAATTGCAAAGATCACTAAGACCAGGCCAGACAGATATTTGCCGAATATAATCTGCCAATCAGTAAGTGGCTTGGTGAGCAATAACTCTATGGTGCCTCCACGTTTTTCTTCAGCAAACATTCTCATGGTAATGGCCGGTATTAGGAACATAAACACATATGGCCCCAACACAAATAGTGTTTCCATATCAGCATAGCCGTATTCTAAAACCGAGGTATCTGGAAATACCCACATGAGTAGACCAATTCCTGTAAGAAAAACCGCTATTACTATATAGGCAATGAGAGAATTCAGGAAGCTATTAAATTCCTTGACAAAAATCTGGATCATTCTACTTTCCCTCCTTTCGTCAATTCCTGGAATACATTTTCTATTGTAACCTCCTCTTGCTGAAGGCCTAACAAGGTGATATTTTTACTCGCAGCATAATTGAATATGGCTGGTCTTACATCTTTTTCTATCGAAGCGGTGATACTATATTTATTCTGTTGAATTTTCTCAACCTCTAAAACCCCTTCTATTTCTTTGAGACCATTTTCATCCACTTCAGAACCAAATTCCACTGTAATAACAGCTACTTTCCGGGTGGTATTCTTCAGTTGATTGATCTCATCGTTCGCCACAATTTTACCGTTATTAATCACCACCACCTTATCACATAAAGCTTGCACTTCTTGCATAATGTGAGTAGAAAAAATCACGGTTTTATCCTGACTTATATTTTTAATAAGATTTCTGATTTCTACAATTTGGTTAGGATCCAGACCTGTGGTAGGCTCATCCAATATTAGCACCTCAGGATCGTGAATAAGCGCCTGCGCCAGTCCAACTCTTTGCCTGTAGCCTTTAGATAACGCCTCTATCTTTTTATTCTGCTCCTTAGTCAATCCGCACAGTGAGATAATATCATCTACCCTACTTTTTAGCTTCTTTCCAGACAATCCATATATTTTTCCGATAAAATGCAGATACTCACGTACGTACATTTCCAGATAAAGTGGATTATGCTCAGGCAGATAACCTATATGCTTCCTTACTTCAACAGATTCTTCTATTACATCTAAACCACAAACCTCTACTGTACCTTCCGTGGGTGGCAGGTAGCACGTAGCAATTTTCATAGTTGTAGATTTTCCCGCACCGTTTGGACCTAAAAAGCCTAGGATCTCTCCTTTTTTAACCTCGAATGAGATATTATCAATAGCCTTTTGTTGTCCGAATACTTTAGTGAGATTTTTGACCGATATCGACATATTACCAAATGAACGACAAAAGTATTAAGATGATGTATTTATACAAAAAAATATCCTTATTAGTAATAATGGGAATTTTTGATCGAAATTAACTAAAATTGTGCAGGAACGGCCAGAAACTTTACTTTCCTGGTCAATGTTCTCCTGTTTTTAAGGAATAGTTTTTTAAAGCCATGCGAAAACTCTTTTTCACTTTTTCACTACTTATCATTTTTTTCACCAGCCAGGCCCAGCAAGGATATCAGCTTGATTTTCAGATTCACGGCCTTGCTGACACCACCATTTATTTAGGCAATTTCTTCGGTGAAAGCACCTACCTTACAGATACTGCTCAGGCAGGAAATGATGGAAAATTCACTTTTGATGGCTCAAAAACTTTAACGCCCGGAATTTACTTTCTGGTTTTAAATAAGAATAAGCTCTTTGATATCATCATTAATCAAGACCAGCAATTCAGCATAGAAACTACCAACCCGGAATTTGTAAAGTCTGCAAAAGTAAATGGTGATGTAGATAATGAAATCTTCTTCCAGAATATGCTTTATAATGAAAAGCGTAATGAAGAAGCTATGCCTTATGTAAAAACGCTGAAAGACAGCACCAGCTCTGAAGCTGACAAAAAAGAATCTAGAGAGTTTCTGAACAAGCTGAATGACAAAGTAATGGCGCATCAGGATGAAATCATCAAGAAGCACCCTAACACTTTATATTCTAAAATACTAAAGGCAAATCAGAAAATAGACGTACCTGAAGCACCTCAATTAGATAATGGCTCTATCGACTCTACATTTAGCTACAGATATTATAAAGCCCATTATTGGGACAACTTTAATCTGGCAGATCCTGCTATGATAAGGCTCAATGAACCTCTATACAAGCGTAAAATGGAAGATTATCTAGACAAGTTAATCTATCAACATCCTGATAGTGTGAGCAAAGCCATTGATGAATTAGCTCAGGTAGCTAAACAAAATGAAGATACCTACAAGTATTTTATATGGATAGCAACTATTAAATACCAGCATCCTGAAATTATGGGCTTAGATGAGGTCTTTGTACACCTTTATGATACTTATTTCGAATCTGGAGAAATGAGTTACTGGGCTAATGCAAGCCTTGTTAAAAACCTCAAGGAAAGAGCCAACCAACTGAGAGGCAGCCTGATAGGAAAGACCGCGCCTAATCTGATTATGCTAGATGAAAATCTTCAGGCAAAATCACTTTATGACATGAAGAATAAGTACACACTTATATACTTCTATGATCCTGATTGTGGCCACTGTAAGAAAGAGACTCCTAAGTTGAAGAAGTTTTATGATGAAACAGCCTTTGACATAGGCATCTATGCTGTTTCTGCAGATACATCTATGGTAAAAATGAAGGATTACATCAAAACCATGAAGATGGAAGACTGGACTACTGTAGATGGCCCCAGAACATATACAGAGTCTTATAAAAATCTTTACGACGCTATGACTACTCCAACCATTTATGTGCTGGATGAAAAGAAGAAAATTATAGCTAAAAAACTACCTGCAGAGCGCTTGGAAGATTTCTTATCGAAATATGAAGCTATGGAGCAAAGAAAGGCCGCTGATAATAATACAAACTAAAGCTCCTGCAAATTTTCAAGCATTGTAGGGATCAGTTCTGAAATGGTAGGATGAATATGTACAGCATCTCTTATTAGAGCATAAGGTTTCTCCGCATACATTACATCTAAAATAGAATGTATGATTTCATCTGCCCCAGTTCCCAGGATCACTGCACCCAAAATCAGGTCACTTTCTTTATCTATAAGGATTTTCATAAATCCTTCTGTTTCACCTTTTTCTCTAGCCCTTGCCACCTTATCCATTGGCATTTCAGCCTTTAGAACCTTAATATTCTTCTCTCTAACTTCCGCTTCATTTAGACCTACCCTCGCCAAGGGAGGATCCATATAAAGTGCGTAACATAACTTTCTATCTGAAAGCTTGCGCTTCCCTTCACCCAGCACATGATCAATAGCAATCTCATAGTCATTATACGCCGTATGGGTAAAAGCTCCCTGGCCATTGCAATCACCTAAAGCATAAATACCTGCTACTGAAGTTTGTAAGTGCTCGTCAACTTTTATAAATCCTTCCTCAGACATTTCAATTTCAGTATTCTCTAAGCCCAATTCATCAGTATTTGGCTGTCTACCTATAGCATACAATAAACGAGTTCCAAAAACACTGGGATCACCATCCTCACAGTTTATCTCTACCTCCACACCGCCATCTTCAGAGTGTTTAGCATAAATACATTCGGCATTGGTCCGTACTTGAATTCCTTCTTTCTCCAGGATATCCTGTACGTTTTTAGATACCTCTTCATCTTCACGACTCACCAGGCAAGGGCCCTTCTCCACTATAGTCACCTTACTACCAAAGCGCTTAAACATTTGCGCGAATTCAATACCTATATAACTACCACCAATAATCACCAGATGCTCAGGAAGTTCTTCCAGCTTCATCATGGAGCTATTGGTTAAACAATCCAAACCTTCTTCATGGTCTCCTACCCTGGCTCTACCTCCGGTATTTATAAATATCTTCTCTGCATGAAGCTCCTGATTATTAATTAGAATGGATTTATTGCTGGTGAATTTTGCATGCCCTTCAAAAACTGTGATATTCTCAGCATTTTCTAAGGAAGATTTCAAGCCATCTCTGGAGTTGAGCACAATTTCATCTCTCCTCTCCCTTACCTTATGGAAGTCTACTTTGAAATTGGAAACCCCGCTAATACCATACTTTTGAGCTCTTTTCACGGTATAAGCTACTTTGGCGCTGGCAATCATGGTTTTTGTGGGAGTGCAACCAGTATTGACACAAGTTCCACCAAAATATTTTCGCTCAATAATAGCTACTTTATGACCAGCCTTTGCCAGCTTAAAAGCCAAAGGAGGACCAGCCTGTCCGGCACCAATTATTATCGCATCGTATTCCATAACTACACTTAGGTAAGTACCTATGTAATACGCCGGAAATGTGTGTTTTGTTTAAACTAAAGAAAGGTTATTTATTGCGCTCAATGGTAAACTGAACCAATTGCCTTAAAGAGTTTTTGTAAGGTGTATCTGCAAAATCATCAAGAATAGCAATCGCCTCATTATAGTAGCGGTACATCACTTCCTGAGCATACTCGAGGCCTCCCGAAGACTTCACATATTCAATAATCTGGTTGATCTTATTGGTATTATCATTATGGTTTCTCACCATATTCAAAATACGCTTTTTCTCTAGCCATGGAGCCTTTTGCAAAGCATGAATAAGTGGAAGGGTCATTTTCTTTTCACGGATATCGATACCAAGCGGCTTGCCCACTTCATCTTCACCATAGTCAAAAAGATCGTCCTTAATTTGAAAAGCCATACCGACCTTCTCTCCAAACTGCTGCATCTTTTCAATTACTTCAGGGTTATCCTGAACAGAAGCAGCACCCACAGCACAACAAGAAGAGATAAGAGAAGCCGTTTTCTGACGAATAATTTCATAATAAACCTCTTCAGTGATATCCAGCCTTCTGGCTTTCTCCATTTGAAGTAGTTCACCCTCACTCATCAGTTTTACTGCCTGTGACACTATTCTAAGCAGATGATAATCTTCATTATCTACAGATAAAAGTAATCCTCTACTCAAAAGGTAGTCACCCACCAAAACCGCGATCTTATTTTTCCACAAAGCGTTTACAGAAAAGAAGCCTCTTCTATAGTTGGCGTCATCTACTACATCGTCATGTACTAAAGTTGCAGTATGCAAAAGTTCTATTAATGATGCTCCCCGGTAGGTGGCTTCTGAGATCTCACCACAAGTGCCGGCGGTTAAAAACACGAACATAGGTCGCATTTGCTTACCTTTGCGCTTTACGATATAACTCATTATTTTATCGAGAAGCAACACTTTGGTCTTCATAGAGGCACGGAATTTTTTTTCAAATTCCTCCATCTCTGAAGCTATCGGGGACTGAATATCGCGTAGTTTTAAAGCCATGTGGACTAATGAGCTACAATAATAATGACGAAAAAGACCTAATCAAAATATAAAATGACCAACTCCATTAAATTGAAAGATAACATCCTACTATCTGCTAAGCATAATGCTGCAAAAATATTAGTAGATGCCAGATATCTATCAAATAATCAGAAAAAACCTGTAATTATATTTATTCACGGCTTTAAAGGATTCAAAGATTGGGGTTATTTTAATATAATGGCCGATAATTTCGCTGATAATGGTTTTGTCTTCTTAAAACTAAATCTCTCTCATAACGGTACCACACCAGAAAACCCTAGTGAATTCAGCGATCTAAAGGCCTTTGGTCAAAACAATTTCACCATAGAGCTAGATGACATTGATGAGGTCATTAATTATTTATTTACTGAAGATTGCCCACTACCTGCCAGCGAAATGGACCTTGAGAAAGTATTCATTATGGGGCATAGCCGTGGCGGGGGCGTTTCAATTTTAAAGGCCGCAGAAGATAGTAGAATAAAAGGTATTGTAACCTGGGCATCTGTTGCTGATTTTAAAATGAGATGGCCCGAGGCCGCTTTAGGCCAATGGAAAAAAGATCAAACTATCTACATTACAAATAGCAGGACTAAGCAGGAAATGCCGCTTGACTATCAAATTGTGGAAGACTTCTTCGCAAACGAAGAAAGATTTACTATCTCAAAGGCCGCAGAAAATTTAACCATTCCACAGCTCATAGTTCACGGCACTAACGATGAAACTGTAGAGCACCGTGAAGCTCTTATGCTCCATGAAATGAATCCTACGTCTGAGCTATTTCTTATAGAAGATGCTAACCATGTGCTGGGAGGAAGTCATCCTTATGACAGTGAAATTTTACCCGAAGACGCTCAAAAAGCTTTTGATAAAACACTGGAATTCTTAAAAAAGGCCACTCAGCCGAGCTCTGACCATAACTAAAAGGTCTTATTAATTATTAAGTATAGAGATTACTGAATTTAGTAAATATGAATTTACCACGCCTCACTAAATTATCTAAAGTACTGGGCATAAGAAACTCCAAAGAAACAGCGGGTTTGCCCCCAGGCACTTTAATATATACAGGAAATCAGCTTACTGACAAATCGCAAATTGAGCTCATTTCCTATAATGAAAATGAAATACATGAAACTACTGGTAAAAGTATTGACGAAATACTCCCACATACCGATGAGCTGAATGTAAACTGGCTAAATGTTGATGGCCTTCACAATATTCAACTCATTGAGAGTATAGGTGAACACTATAAACTTCACCCCCTTTTGCTAGAAGATATTTTAAACCCGGACCAAAGGCCAAAGTCTGATGATTATGAAGATCATCTATTCTTTACCTTGAAAACACTACACTCCATTCAGGAGGAAGGTGACTTGGGAGATGTGATCAATTATGAGCAGATGAGCTTTGTGTTAGGCTCTAACTATCTACTTTCTTTTCAGGAAAAAGAAGGAGATTTGTTTGATAGTTTAAGAGGTCGATTGAGGCAAGACAAAACTACCAGTGTGATTAGAGCTCGTAAAAAAGGGGCTGATTATCTCTTTTATCGTTTAATAGATACCATTGTTGATAGCTACTATGTGGTACTTGAGCAAATAGGTGAAAAGATAGAAGAACTGGAAGATGAAGTCTATTTAGAACCGACTCAAAAAACTTTAAAGCAGATTCAAAAGCTTAAAAAAGAGCTTATTTTTCTTAGAAAATCTGTATATCCTTTAAGGGAATCCATAAGCAAAATCATGAAAGGTGAGTATGCCATTATTAGCAATGAAACACTCACTTACTTCTCAGATGTTTATGACCACACCATACATGTCATAGAAACGGTGGAAACCTATCGTGACCTTACCACTGGTCTTATGGATATGTATATGACCAGTATAAGCAATAAAATGAATGAGGTAATGAAAGTCCTCACCATCATTGCTACCATATTTATACCGCTTACATTTATTGCTGGAATCTATGGCATGAACTTCGATCATATGCCTGAACTCCATTGGAAATACAGTTACTATGTCACCTGGGGTGTGATGATTTCCATATTTATTGCAATGTTGTTTTACTTTAAAAAGAAAGACTGGTTATGAGAAATCTGCTAATAGCAGCTTTTATCCTACTAAATTTAAAATTAGTTGCCGCTCCTATAGAGCCTAGTGAGGAAATAAGAAGATGGGTTGAAAACAAAACCTTTGAAATAGATGGTCAGAGAATATTTGGAAAGAAGTCTATTCCAGAATTTTATCTGGACAGAGGATTTGAACCCGCCTGGACTAATGACGACAATATCGCCGAGCTTATTGAGCAGATTAAGCGAATCCATGAGGACGGATTAGAGCCTGAGGATTATCATTTGAGCTACCTTTTAAAGAACATTACCACTGCCAAAGAAGTAACGGCTCTTCAGGATATTTTGCTCACAGATGCTTATTTACTACTTACCTCCCATTTGATTTCTGGTAAGGTGAACGCTAAAACCATTGACCCTGAATGGATTGTAAGCACCAAAGATGTAGACCTGAAGCAAACTTTAAATCATGCCGTATCAGAAATAGAGGTAGCCAGAAGCATAAATAGCCTTAAGCCTAAGTATGAGACATATATCAAATTAAAAAAGGCTTTAGCAAAATATAGAGATCTGAAGGAAAAAGGAGGCTGGCAGCCCATAGCAGCAGGAGAAACTATAAAACCAGGTGATACTGATCCACGAGTTCAAGACATAAGGAAGAGGCTTGCTGTAACTGAAACCTATCAGTTACCGAACCTGCCCGATTCTTTAATTTCATTCTATGACGAAGGACTAGCTGCTTCAGTTAAAGATTTCCAAAAGAAGCACGGCTTAGCGTCTGATGGTGCTATAGGTAAAGGAACGCTTTCCGCCATGAATTTCTCGGTAGATGAGCGCATAGATATGATTATAGTTAATCTGGAAAGATGCAGATGGCTGCCTACTAATTTAGGAAAGGAACATATCATAGTGAATATCGCGAATTTTGAATTACAGGCAGTAAAAGATGGTAAGACTGAATTAAAAATGAATGTGGTGGTAGGGAAGCCATTCAGAAAAACCCCTGTATTTAGCGAAAAGCTCAGATACCTGGTGTTTAACCCATACTGGACCGTTCCTCCAACCATCTTATCTCAGGATATTTTGCCAGCCATTCGCAAAAACCCGAACTACCTGAACAGCATAAACATTAAAGTAGTAAACGGAGATCAAATAATAGATCCTAATACCATCAATTGGGCGACTACTACGCCGAGGAACTTTCCATATCAGCTAAGACAAGAGCCTGGTTTAAATAATGCCTTGGGAATAGTGAAGTTTATCTTCCCTAACCCCTATAACGTGTACATGCATGATACCAACCACCGGGAGCTTTTTGGAAATACAGACAGAGCACTCAGTTCAGGCTGTATAAGACTATCAAGACCCAAAGAAATGGCCGCTTACATCCTCAACAGTGATACTGATAAATGGGATGAAAAGCGTGTAGATGAAGTGATTAGAACCTCAAAAAACTTGACCATGATGATCAAGAAAGATATTATGGTTCACTTATTATATTGGACTGCCTTTGTTGATGAAAACGGCAACACCAATTTTAGGTTAGATATCTATGAGAGGGATAACATATTAAGGAAGGCCTTATTACAAGACCCTCCTTCTATATAAATATTAGAGCAAATATTGAAGGGTGGAGATGGCCTCATAGGCCACTTCCTCATCAATAAGGCTTGAATTTTCTAAATATTCAGCATCTGGATAGTAAATAAACAGACAGCTTTTATTCGCCAGTTTTGGAATCATCTCTTTATGATATTTCATCGGTATTGATGGGCATCCAAAGCTTCTTCCAATCCTTCCATAACTTTTAGTGTAAGACTTGTCTACATAATCAGCTCCATGCATTACTATTGCTCTCTGACGAGCATTGTTATTAAAGCCTGATTCCACACCGTCTAATCTCATAGATAAGCCGTGCTTACCATAATAAGTCTCACCTGTAACGTAGAAGCCCAGGCTGCTACTGTTAGAATTTGGTACATTAGAAAAAGTTTTAGCGAACTCATTTCCTGTGTTTCTACCATGAGCAACAAGTGTATGATACAACACCTTGTGCTTCTTTAAATCGATCACCCACAGACGCTTCTTATTTGATGACATTCTAAAGTCAATCAAAGTAAGTAGTCCATTGTCTGACAGCTTGTTTTGCTTCTTTAAATTAAGATAACCGATAAGGCCTTTTTTGAATAACTCGTAATCTGGTTTAGGACCTTCGAATATTAATGAAGCATAGTTGTTCTCGATGTAAGTCCCTAAGGCCTTAGCTTTTTCGGATACCGGAACGCTAGCAAAAATGTTATAGAAAGGAATAAGCACAACTACTAAGAAGAGAATAGCTTTTCTTGTCATTCAGTTGGTTTTTATAGGTTAAAAATTGATACTTTTTTGATGTCCAGATGAGAAACGAACATCACCACAAAAAAATTTCCGTTACGTATAAAAAATTCTCATCTCGGGAAAAAAATTACACAAACTTCCATTGTCACAATCTTAAAAGCTCTTAAAAAACGTCATTTCAAGAGTCTGGCACAGCTTTTACTTGTATTAGTTTATAAAAATTGATACAAGTATGTCGCACCGTTATATAAAAACTTTTTTTCTACTCTTGCTGATTCCACTGGTGTTTTCCCAGTGTAACAACAGAATGAAGACCACTTCTAAGGTTGAGTCAAAAGGACTCATGAATCATGACCCTAATGATACATTTAAATATACAGTAAAGCCTCCTCAAGGTAACCTGACTAAACTATCTGATAATCAACTAAAAACTTACCTATCTCAGTTTTTAGATACTTTAAACACAGCCCACTATATCAAAGATAATATTAACCGGGTTGAGATAAAGCAAGAACTGGATAGTTTTTATACTTTAAATAACTCAGGACTGTTTTGGTTAACCTACAAAAAGCCAGAGGACAAGGTTAAAATTCTTGAAGGAGAACTTCTCAATGCTTCCGCCCAAGGTCTAAATACTGCAGATTATGATATTTCAAAATTAATCAACTACGAACAAGAGGTTTACAATGCTAAAAATGTGAATGCGTTTGAATTGATACAGCTTGATGTCCGCCTATCTATAGCTTACCTTTCTTATGCCTACCACCTACAAAATGGCAGAATAAAGCCCATTCAGATTGATAAACTTTGGAATTGCGAATACACGCCTGAACCTGTAGCTCATACTTTAGCCACCAATGATGTACAAGATGCGATTGAGAAAGTTACTCCCAAGAATGAAAACTATAAAGAGTTAGTTAAAGCCCTGGCTTTTTATAGAACAATCAATGTTAATGGTGGCTGGAAGGCACTTCCAGATGACATCAACATCAGAGTGGGTGACAGCAGCAACTACGTAGCGGCTCTTAAACAACGACTGATCTTAACTCATGATCTTAAGGACAGAAAATTAAAAACCACAGCCGATTCAATTTATTTTGACACTGAACTTGAGTCCGCTGTAAAAAGATTCCAAACTAGAAATGGCTTAACCTCTGATGGCATCGTTGGTAAAGGAACAGCATCTGTAATGAATATTTCTCTAGACGAGAGAATAGCTCAAATAAAGCTAAACCTGGAAAGAATAAGATGGATGCCTGGTGATCTGGGTAAGAAATTCATTTACGTAAACATACCTGAATATCAGCTATATGTATATGAAAACAACAGAGTTCCTCTACAGATGAGAGTTATAACAGGAGAAACCGATCATGCCACTCCGGTAATGATAGATAGATTGCACTACCTTGTATTTAGCCCAACATGGACTATTCCTCAGAAGATCATTCAGAATGAAATGTTGGGTAGGATGAAGAATGACCCCACCTACTTAAGCAGAAATGGTTATGATTTATTTGAAGGATGGGACTCTACTGATCCTATTGATCCTGCAACAGTAAACTGGGAAACGGTTAACATAAATAATTTAAGAGTTGTACAAAAGCCAGGTAGAAGAAACGCCTTAGGTCTTGTTAAATTCCCTCTAACGAACGGCAGAAGCATATACTTGCACGATACTCCTTCTGATTATTTATTCTCAAGAGACAAAAGAGCATTTAGCCATGGATGTGTGAGATTAGAACAACCGGATAAATTAGCAGAGTATTTATTAAGCGATCAGGATTGGGATAGCTTCAAGGTGAAAGAATACATGGAAAAGGATGAACCCGTTAATGTAAAGCTTACTGAAGATGTGCCAGTATTCTTAGTATACAGAACCTCTTGGGTTGACACTAATGGCCTTATCAACTTCAGAAAAGACATCTATGATGTAGATAAAATTCAGTTGGTGAAATTAAAAAGCATGCAAGAACAGCAGATGGCTAGCTTGCTATAAATGATAAGGGAATTATTTTAAGTCATCAGGTGAAATCACCTTTTGACTTAAAAGTTCTCTCATAACGATCTCAGTCATATCACTTTTAAAGGCAAACTCATTCCTTATATCAGAAACATAGGCCTTTAATCTCATCTTCAAATATGACCTTCGCTCCTTCACTTCGTTAAAGAACAGTACAGTAATGGGCTTATTAAGGTAGATAAATCTGGAAACCTGAGCTGATTCTATAGCGATCTTGCGCACTTCAGCAGTATCCACGGTAATAGGCAGGTATATCTCTGCAACTACCTGACAATTAGCCTCTCCCGTATTAGAATTAGATACCGACTTGTTCATTAACTCTCCATTTGGAACACTTACAAGTGAATCATCAGGTGTAACAATTCTCGTAGACCTCAAGCCAATCTCAAGGACTTCACCGTAGTACTCTCCAATCTCAATCTTATCTCCCACCTGAAACGGTCTGTCAAAAAGGATCATGATACCGCCAAAGATGTTTTTAAGAATATCCTGAGCAGCAAAACCTACTGCAATACCTATGGAAGCTGTAGCGGCTATTATACCATTCACGGGAGGATGAAAAATCCCCATAATGATGATAAATAGGACAATCATCCAAACGGATATCTTTATCACTGGGACGAGACCCTTAATAGTAATTCGATAGTTAGTACTCTTCTCTGCAAGCTTTTCCAGAATGGACCCAATGAAGCGGACTGTAAAGTATCCTCCAAATAGAAATACAATGGCCCAAAAGACCTTACCAATGGAGATTAGATCAGAAAGTGATGGGATATCTTTCTTCAAATCGCTGATCTCATTATTAAGTTTCTCATCAGCCGTAACGGTTGCTGTATCTACTTTTACAGCAACGGGCACTGTAGAGTCTGCCTTAATCGCCACTACCATAACAGTAGTATCTTTCACAGAGTCAGCCTGAGCCCATGCTATACATGAGTTAATGAATAAGATCAGTATAAAAAAAGCTTTTTTCACGTTAATGAACTATGTTTTTAGATTTTAGCAGTTGGATAGTATGTCTGTACAGCAAAGGGTTAATATAATATTTACCTTCATTTTTCACGAGAATACCGTCTTCAAATAGAGGATAAAGTGTAGACCTCACCTTCCTTACAGAACTTCGTTCAATAGCTACACATTCATCTTCGGTAAGCCCGTCATGCAATACTATGTTAGCCAAAGCGAACACTTTATTCATAGAGAGGCCTTTCATAAAGGAAAAATCAATCTCTTTGAGAGATCCTATATGGATGGTATTACCTGTAATTTGTCTGGTCGACCTAAGCCAATAAACTAGTGCCAGGCTGACATTGCTCTTGGCAATTTTATTCATAGAAGAAAAATACCTCTCCCTTAAAACCACCTGCTGTTCCTGTTCAGGCAGTTTCTTAAATTTCTTATTATTTAACTCGGAAACGGTGGGTTCAAATTTAAGATTATACCCACTAACACGGTGCCTTTTCTCTATCACATTGACCACGGAACCATCAGCCATATCGTTTAATGAAATATGATAACTAAAGTGCTCTGATAACTGAATGGTCTTATCTAAATAACTCCACGCATATTTGGTGCAGCTACATACATAAAATACCTTCTCATTAGTAAGCGCAATAATTTCTGACAACCATTTTAGAGCTTCAAAACCCTTCACTTTTTTCAAATACAGCTTTTGAATATCTTCTAACACCAGTACTCTCTTCTTCTGATTTAGAAATATGATTAGCTCATCAGCTGATTTAAAATTTTGCTCAAAAGATATCGAGAACCATTCAAGCAACTCCTCAATACTTGAAATGCTGGACTTTGGAACCAATCGGTGTACGGCACTTGACGTTCCAAGATCGCTTAGATAGAAATTAAGCAACGTAGTAGCTCCACTACCTTTTTCTCCCAATAAAACGGTGGCAGCAAAACGGCCTTTCATCCAATTATTATAAGCCGTATTCAACGTAAGCATTTCCTCTGCCCTACCTTCAAAAAAGTTGATATCCGACAAAGGCTCCAATTTAAACAGCCTTTGATAGACAAAAGGAAGTTTTTCTATTGCACCTTTAGTCTCAGCAAGGAAGTCTGCCAGCTCTGCTGTAATACTCTCAGGCTGGCTGGTCAAGCCATACTTTTTATAAGTTGTAGTTACAAAATGATTGACTTTCTGATAGTTGAGCCTTGCGAAAGAAATAACCGTAGGCACAATGTTCTTCAGCTTATAAATAGCCTGCTCCCGCCACTCCTTACTCCTCTGTAGTGCCTTTCCTTTGGCTATTCTTACCCTAATGTCATAGATATTCTCATTATTGGTAAACTGAACCAGCCTTTTATTGAATTGCTGAATACCCTCATATAAAACACTCTCCACGTCATTTTCAAAGCTTTGAAATGATAACTGGATAGCCTTCACTCTTTCGATCGTGCGATCTATTCCTTGTAATGCTATTACATCAGGTTGATCTTTTCTATCCTCCTCATTGAAAAGCGACATGGCTGATTCCAAATTAAACTCGGCTATCTGACCCAGCCCGGAAATGTCATTTTGAATAACACTGAGCTGCTCGGTAAGCTTTATTTTGATGGCCTTAATCTCTTTAACCAGCTCTGGCCAGGATTCAAAATGAATTAACTCATAAGGAGACACATAACTAATGGATGAACTTTTAATAGCTTCATCATAGTTGAGACCTTTCACAACCGCCCTCTTTTCGGAAACAGAAGAGATGAGTTTATCAATTTTGGATTCAATATTATTTACCAAAGAAGGAAGATCCTGCCTTAAAATAAGGTCATTAGTTTCGGGCAGAATTTTAGGAGTAAGTTCACCCCTAACAGCCTTCATATTTTGTTCCATCACCATTTTCAAAGCAGCCTCATCTGGGGCCTTTTGAATCTGATCTTTGATACTTTCAAGATAAGAGGCTATAGTCTCTAGTTTAGAAATAACCGCGGTGTCTATCTTCTGCTTAAGAATATGTAGTGTACGGTGATACTCCAATAAGCCCGAATAAAGAATGAAATATAGTTCCAGGTCTATTTCCCAGTCATCTGACAATACGGTAAATAGATGATACCAGCCTTCTCGCTTAGATTTGTATTGCTTAAGTAATTCAGAATGCAGCTTAGAAGATTTCACAGGCTTAAACTTATTATTACTAAGCTCCATGGTTCCCACTTTCAGAAACGCATCTTCATACTTACCAAAAACATTCTCAAATGCCTCAATTAAGTCATTTTTGAGTTCACCTTTGAACTCCTCCAGATTAGTGATGGCCTGATCGAGAGGCTCTAGAACCTCCAAGGTCAGTTCACTGGTGTAATCATCCTGCTCTACCAGCTGATTACATATTACCTCTATCTGCTCGTCAATCTTCCAGGCCACTTTAGTAGCATGACTCAATCTTAAGTTGAGCTTATCAATGATCGGCAAAAGCTGACAAGGCAGCTTCTCTTTGAAGAAATAAGCAGTAAGGTCCTGTAAATGAATATGATGAGTCCATGGTTTAAGCTCCTTAACTGGCTTTTTGAAAAGCTTTCTAAAAGCGTTACCTGTTCTGACCGGCAGTTTACTCGTATTATAAAAAAAGCGTTTGAACCATTTTTTAACCTTGAGTAAAACTGAGTCACCATCTGTGGGTTGAAAGCGCGACTCTTCCTGCTTCCTTACATAATCTAGTTCTAGTTGTGCAATATAATCTGTTATATCCTGATTAAAATTCAGGAAGTCAACATCAAAATTTACAATCTCAGGAGGAGTAAACTGCTTTTCTACTTCTACAATAAGGGTAGACTTATAATCCTTGATTATGGCTAGTGATTTATCATACTGTTGAGTACTGATATTAGCTTTAATAATCTTAGATTCTAAAGACTTTACTCTTTTAAGAAAATCAATGTGGCCGTTAATTTCTCTACATAAAACAGAGAGAAACTTATCATTTAAGATGGTTTTTAGGTTGTTGTATTGCCCTTGAAGTTCAGGATTCATTAATGCAATATAAAAATTAATTCTATTCGCTACCTATATGTAAAATAGCGTCTCCCATATTTACGACCGGATAGTTATTTATTCCAATCACAAAACCATTTACAGGTGATTTTATTTTCTTTTCAAATTGACCGTAAGGATCTGTAATAAGGCCTAAAACTTCATTTTTCTCGACTCTGCTACCATTTCGGACATCAGCGTGATGTAGCCCTGCATACTTGGCTCTTACCCAGGTGGAGGTTTTTAGATAGATAGACTTTTGCTCTATTTCCGGAGCATCATCTCTCATTCCAAGGTATTTCATTACTCTTAGCATGCCATCCACGCCGGTGTCAATCACCTTTTTCCTTAACCTAAGTGTTTCTCCTCCTTCATAAACCAAAATAGTTTTATTGGCCTTATCCGCCGTTTTCCTTAACGACTTCTCTCTAAAAGGAGATTCTATAATAAATGGCGCACCAAAAGCCTTAGCAACTTCCATTTCCTTCACGGTATTAAAAACACCTCGAATCTGCGGGAAGTTGTTATGACTAGCCCCACCGGTATGAAAATCTATTCCAAAGTCTACCTGAGGCAGTATTTCGCTGGTCATAAAATGAGCCACACGACTTGCTAAAGATCCATTTTTAGATCCAGGAAAGGATCGATTCAGATCTCTTCCATCTGGCAATCCACGTGAATGATTTATAAAACCATAAACGTTAAAAACAGGAATAGCTATCACCGTACCCTTAGTAGGCTTGTGATAGTTATTTATGATGATTCTTCTTAAGATTTCAATCCCGTTGGTTTCATCTCCATGCACACCAGCCATAACCAAAAGCGTAGGGCCGGGCTTGGTAGACCGGCTCACAAAAACGGGAATATTTATTGGTGTTCTGGTAGGCAATCTGGCAATCAGGGCATTAATTTGAATATCTTGCCCCGGAGACACCTTATGGCCATCAATAACAATATCAGGCATTCACTTTATCCTTTTGTATTCTTTTCTGTTTGCTACTGTTTCGATCCAGATATTCAACAATTTTACCTGCAATATCCAAACCGGTAGCATTTTCAATTCCTTCTAATCCTGGTGAAGAGTTTACCTCCAATATTAATGGCCCTCTAGATGACTGAAGCATATCAACACCAGCTACACCCAGACCCATTTTCTTTGCAGCAGTGATGGCCGCAGACTTCTCTTTACGAGATAGTTTAATCACCTGAGATGTACCTCCTCTATGCAGATTAGATCTGAACTCACCTTCTTTAGCTTGTCTTTTCATAGCACCAACTACTTCGCCATCTACAATGAAAGCTCTAATATCAGCACCACCAGCTTCTTTGATATATTCTTGCACTATCACTCTTGCTTTAAGTCCATGAAAAGCTTCAATAACAGAGGCCGCTGCTTTTTTATTTTCAGCCAGCACCACCCCTAGACCCTGAGTACCTTCTAATAACTTTATAATAACAGGAGCTCCGCCAACGCCATTCAAAATATCATCAGTATCTCTGGAATAGTTTGTGAATACTGTCTTAGGTAATCCCAAACCCGCTCTAGAGAGAATTTGCAAACTTCTCAGTTTATCTCTCGACCTGATTAAGGCTTGAGATTCCACAGCGGTGAAAACTTTCATCATTTCAAACTGCCTTACCACTGCTGAGCCATAGAAAGTTACAGAGGCACCTATTCTAGGAATAATAGCATTGAAGTCATCCAGGTGACGTCCTTTGTATATTACCGTAGGGTTGTTTTGCTCCATTACCAGGGTACACTTAAGGTGGTCGATCACCTCACACTCATGCCCTCGCACTTCACAAGCCTCTACTAATCTGCGTGTAGAATATAAATCTTGGTTCCGGGATAGGATTCCTACCTTCATGTCTGTTGGTTTTGCTAGTTTAAAATTTTATGGCTTATGCCGGTTTATAATTATTTCTGCTTCTGATTAAAGGAAAGGTTTTTGTATGATACATCTACCAAAAAACCCTTTTTCAAAAGCTTACGCCCTAAGAGGATGGGAAACTTTAAGTTGCCTCTATTACTCAGGGAGAATTCAGTTTCAAAATCGCGGCCGAAGATATGTATTATAGTGCTGATAATATACCTTCTTTCAGAATCTCCGAAAGAATTTTTTATTTCTCTTTCTTCAAAATTCTCGAAGTAAAAGCTCTTCCCGTTATAATCAGGGTGAGAAGGATCTAAAAGAGTAAAATGCAGCACTCTTCTGCCCTCTTTTTCAATTACTTCTGCCATGTGATAATGAATGGCTGAGGTAAAAGCGCCAGTATCTACCTTGGCGTCCAGGTCATATAAATGTAATTTCGGCAGATCAATTTTATCATTTCTGCCGATAACTATTTTTTGCTTCATTCAATCAAATTCATATTTCCGAGCTCAAATTAGCCCTAGGAAATCACATTTAAATAGAATTTCCACTTTTTATGTGAAAAATTTCTATTTGCTCACTTTAAATTTCACTTCCGTATTCTCCCAGGCCATTGAAACATCATTGCTTCCCACGGTAATGGTAAATGCTTCTACCATAGAGGATGTAGCTTTAGATTTCACTTTCACTCGTAGTACATCTTCAGCCTTGTCATAATTAAATGCGCCCCACTGGTTAGCATTTTTGTTGAAAATGATCTCCCACTCGCCTTCACCTGGGATGGTAAAGAGAGCATAGGTACCTTTAGGCAGGGCTTTACCTTCCACCTTAACATCCTGATCAAAGGAGATAGTAGTGGCATTATTCGCTCCTGTTCTCCAAACCTGGCCGTAAGGTACTAGCTTACCCATAACTTGTCTTCCTTGAACTGAGGGTTGGTGATATTTTACTTCAACCTTTACCCCATCAATACTTCCTTCCGAACTTGCGGCCGGACTTTTCATTTTCTTCTGTCCGAATGCCACAACAGAAATAAGCATTAGTAATAATGTAGTATATATTCTATTTCTCATTTTTATAGTTTTTACATTTTATACCTATAGTCGTAATCAACAATATCTTTGCCAGATTACACTACAGCACTAACAGGATTTTACACCATATTGTTAAAAACAAAAAAGGTTGAAATCCGAAGACTTCAACCTTTTTCAACTTTCATTTATTTTCAACCTGTAAACCATTATAATATACGGCTGTATACGGTTTAAGGTTTTGAAATATCAAAATATTATGGTTTTATCGGTATGAAAACATGCTGATACTCTTCCCTTGAGGATCAATGCTGCTTCTTTCTTTCATACCGAGCTTTCGTATTAATTTCTGGGAACGTTCATTATCAGGATCCGTAATGGCCATCACATTGCTTAACTTCAGTTCATGAATTGCATGGTTTAATACGGCCTGGGCCGCTTCAAAAGCATAGCCAAACCCCTCATATTCAGGCAATATAGCAAAGCCGATGTCTGGCCCTTCCAAATAATCTCTCTTTACTAAACCACA
Source organism: Fulvivirga ligni (assembly GCF_021389935.1). Taxonomy (NCBI): domain Bacteria; kingdom Pseudomonadati; phylum Bacteroidota; class Cytophagia; order Cytophagales; family Fulvivirgaceae; genus Fulvivirga; species Fulvivirga ligni. Next base: position 1,992,277 of record NZ_CP089979.1, on the reverse strand, counting down.
CATACCGATAGGCACATTATCATTTTTTAGGACTATTTTATTCATCCCAAAGCCGTATTCCAGATAGCTACTTCTTATGCGGTTTTCAATATATTGTTTAGCCTGATCCACAGATTTAACTCCTCGATCTCCTATAAACTTGAGCCATCCTGCTGTATTCATCAGCTCAAGTATAAATTCACAGTCTGCCTCAGTAATTTCCAGAAGCGACAGTCTTTCAGTATTAATGGAAAGCATGCCACAATTTACTGAGTTTCATTCTATTGATTAGCTTATCAAGATTAATTTTATCTTAAATTTACATTTTGATCCATACTACTTTCAACTTTTTACCTTCTCTGCTCTGAACTAATTTTAGAGTGATATAGGTATGAGATTGTTTATCAAAAGCAGAAACCCCAACCATTGTAAATTTGTGATCTCTTGCAGTCGCATTTTCACCATAAAGCAAGGTTTTTTTATGTGACTCTGCATCAGGGCTGCAATTTATATAGAAAGCATCTGTATCAGTTACACCGTTTAAATTTCGAAGCTTTCCTGTTTCTTCTATTTTCTTTTCATTCTCCATGAAATCATTATATATGGCATATTTACCAGTAGCGCCATCAACATAAGCAATGGATTTATAATGATTCGATACAAATAATTTCGTAGCCTTATTTTCATTTGAATAAGGTAAAAGGTCATCTACAGCGCCTGTAAGCCAGTGTCCTTTAGCTATAAGTGTACTTTTAAGTGTTTTAAGCTCTGGACTCAGTACGGAAACCACGGCACCACCAAGCCCTGTTCCTTCTACGATGTTACCTTTAGACCGAGTAAATTTTATTTCATAAACTATGGAATAGGTGCCATCATCATTTAGCACCAAATTTTGAGGTATTCCGGTATATCTCTTTGACGTTTGTCCATAGGTTATATAATTTAACTCTACATCAGGCAGGTCAAGGGTTTTAATAAATTTGGTATCAAGATTATCTGAATTGAATATTACAATATTGGTGAAGTAAATATCGAACCCTCGTCTGTAAGCGGAGAGAGATAGGAGAACCAAATTATTATTCTTAGCATCAAACCTTAATGCCCCTTCTTGTATCCATTTTAGCTCTTTTGCCTCCTTTTCCTTTACCACAAAATAATCAGAACCTGCTTCCAACGCTCCGATATAAAGTCCGTATTGATCTTCCTCTTTCCCATAGCTTCTGGCCAAAGCAACAACCTTTTTGCTACTGAAAACATACATATCTACCAAATCAAATGCCTTAAAATCATTTATTGGTGCTACAAAATAAGATTCTGCTATATTTTTATGAGTGCCATTATAATAGGAGATTTTTATCTGTTTGTTTTTATCAAATTCAGTTCTATTACAAACAGCCACTGCATAATTATCCGAGTTTTCATCTTTTCTAACTACAAAGTAGTTTGTGGATACTTTTTTTTCCGGCATGAGTGTCGCTATAGCCTCTTCTGACTTTAGTTTACCAGTGTTAAGGTCTATGATCACCCTATAGAGAGTTGGCCCCTCCTTGCTATAAATATTGATAAAGGAAACCAAATCAGCACCAAAACTAAAGACCCCTTCTATTTTAGACTTATCAAGATGGATGGCGCCTTTAGAATTATATTGAGGTCTTGCAACCTGCTCTAATAACAATTTACGATCAGTGCCATAAACCCTTAATTCAATACCTTGCTCCTCTGTAAAATGAATCAGCGCCGTATTACCATTTGACAAATACAAAAGTTTCATCCAACCTTCGACAGGTTCACGTTCTAATGCCTCACTTTCTTCTATCGTAAAGTTCTGTGCAATAGAAGAGTTTGATAATAAGGAGGTTAACAACAAAAATAAAAGGCCAATTTTCTTCAAGGTATCTTCTTGTTTAAGTTTAAAAAAGGTGCAATTTATGTAATGAAGATTTATCTTAAAAGAAAAATACGCAAGCGGTACTTATTATAACTCTTAACTTGCCAAAGCCCGCTCCACCCCTCGCAACTCTGCTAACCCTTTCAATCTTCCAATGCCCGTATAACCAGGATAGGTCACTTTTCTTAAATCATCCAACATTTGGTGACCGTGATCGGGCCTCATAGGGATAGACCGATTTTCTGAATTCATTATATTTAATACTTCCTGGATTACGGCTACCATATCGGTGTCCCCATCCAGGTGATTGGCTTCATAAAAGTTGCCGTGTTCATCTCTTTTGGTATTTCTCAAGTGAAGAAAATGCACATGGCTGGCATACTTTTTCAGCATGCGAAGGATGTCATTATCAGGCCTTATGCCCAGGCTTCCAGTGCAGAAGCAAAGTCCGTTAGCAGGAGAAGGTGCTGCTTCAAGAATATCATCCAGATCTTGTTCTGTGCTTACTATGCGTGGGAGACCTAGGATAGAATAGGGAGGATCATCCGGGTGAATGGCCAGCTGTATTCCTACTTGTTCTGCCACAGGTACTACCTGCTGTAAAAAGAAAGCCAGATGATGTTTCAACTGTCTGGCATCTATAAATTCATAATTTTTCAAGGCTAACAAGATGCCTTCTGGCGTAAACCTCTCATCACTACCCGGAAGTCCCAGCAAAGCCTGCTGAAAGAGGTCATCTTTCTGATCCTGAGTAATTTGATCGAAATGAATTTTAGCCTGGTTTATTTCATCTTCAGAATAATCTTCTTCAGCCCCAGGCCTTTTCAGTAGAAACAGATCAAAAGCAATAAATGCCAGTTTCTCAAACCTTAATGCTTTGCTTCCATTCTCCAAAACGTAAAATGGCTCAGTACGCATCCAGTCTAAAATGGGCATAAAGTTATAGGTCACTACCTTAATACCACACATAGCCAGATGCTTCAGACTTTCCTGATAGCTAGCAATGAGCTGTTCATAATCTCCGGTCTGCTTTTTTATATCTTCATGCACCGGCAGGCTTTCTACTACCGTCCAGGACATACCGGCTTGTTCAATAGTCTGCTTTCTTTTAATAATCTCCTCCACTGACCACACCTCACCTACAGGTATGTGATGCAGGGCTGTAACCACGCCCGTGCAGCCTGCCTGGCGAATATCACTTAAACTTACCGGATCATTAGGGCCATACCATCTCATGGTTTGCTCCATCAAATATTTCTTCATATCAATTCTGATTAGTCTAAATTAATGCCCTGGAGCATAAGGAAAAGATAACTCTTCATAGTACTCCAAAGTATGGTCTGCTTTGGGAATGTCGTCCGGAATGGGCTTTCCCGAAAAGGTCTGAAAATATAGCAGACATGCATTTCTCCACCATTCAGCCTCATTCTTTTGAATTTGCAAAAAGGACTTTACCTGATCAAATCTTTCTTCATCCACTTTCCCCTGCAAACTATTCCATTGTTCTTGCATCTGTCCTACACTGTCCACTCCGGCTTGATATTTATAGCAGAGTTCATCCCAAAGGCTTCTGCCAGACTTCATGGTGTAAGTCCAGGGCAAATGATGAAACCACAGCAAATACTTCTCAGGACATTCATCCAATGAGGAAAATTGCTTAGCCACTTCTGGGAAATATTGACTCACGGCATTGCTACCCGAAGCGGTTCGATCGAAACCTATCCCTTCTTTATCAGCTTTATGGTAATATACTGAGGTCCAGTCGGCCCGGTGCTTATTAGCTACCCATGGGCCCGGTCCATAATGGTGTCCCCAGCCCATCATGTGATGCAGGCCAAGTGGAGTCATATAATTGACTACCGCCTCACGTGAGCCTAACATTACATTTTTAATGGTTTTTACTGTTTGTGGCTCGTTAGAAAAAGTCATTCTGATCCACTCTTCGACAATAGCCTCTGAGGTAAGCTGATGATCCCACGCCAAACGCCCAAAACAGTACCAGTTGGCCTGACCAAAGATCTGTCCTGTCCAGTTTCTGTCTGTTCCAATATTAGACACCCCAGCCATACCAGTGAGCTGATGATTATCCAGAGAACCATCTATCACTTTAGCCACTGTGGACCCTTTGCCTTGAGCATAAGTATCTGCATCAAGACATTCCTTATACATTTCCGCCAGATAGGCCAGGTGGGTACCCTGCCCTAAATATTCTTGTGTAATTTGAAACTCCATCATCAAAGGTGTTTTGGGCATAGCGCCAAAGAGAGGGTGAAATGGCTCTCTGGGCTGGAAGTCGATGGCACCATTCTTCACCTGAATTATCACATTTTCCCTGAACTTTCCGTCTAACGGCTTGAATTCATTATACGCCTGCTTGGCTCTGTCGTCAGGTTCTTCATTGCTATAAACAAAGGCGCGCCACATCACTACACCGCCGTGAGGAGATACCGCGTCTGCCATCATATTAGCGCCATCAGCATGGGTTCTGCCATAATTCTGTGGACCAGGTTGGCCTTCAGAGTTGGCTTTCACTAAAAACCCACCAAAGTCCGGAATGGCCTTATAAATTTCATCTACTTTATCCTTCCACCATTGCTTTACTTCTTCATTGAGAGGATCTGCAGTTTTCAGACCTCCAATTTCTATGGGTGCACTAAACCTGGCTGTGAGATAAACTTTTAGGCCATAAGGTCTGAATGCATCGGCTAAGGCCTTTACTTTTTGAATGTAAGTATCAGTTAAAATCAGAGCGTTGGCATTTACGTTGGTAAGCACGGTGCCATTTATACCTATGGAAGCATTGGCTCTGGCATAATCAATATACTTTGGGTCAATATAATCGGGAAGCTTGTGCCAATCCCACAAAGAGAATCCGGCATATCCCCGCTCCACTGTTCTGTCCAGGTTATCCCAGTGGTTAAGTACACGGAGTTTCACTTTAGGGCTACTCACAATATGCAAGCGCTCAATAGGTTGATGCATCTGCACGAGCTGAAGAAAATGAAAAGTGCCGTATAACACCCCTACATCGGTATTGGCGGTTATTACAGTATTTCCTTTTTGAGATATTATGATAAAGCCTTCATTTCCAATCTTTTGCAGATCTTTATCCAGCTTCATGGAAGCAATATACTTTGAGTTTTCTGGCGTTCCCATCAACAAGGTTTTACCAGAAGGCTTGGACTCAGTTGTTATTTGATAGTCCAAAAGTCCATTTAAGGCACATTTTAATTCCTGAACGGCAGCCGCCATGGTAGGGCTACTTTCATTAGCCACATACTTGTGTAAAAGCTCTTTGTATTGACTTTTAAGAGCCGTATCTTCTATGGGCTTATACCTTAACCATAAGTCATAACCATCTTCAGCCAGGCAGATTGAAGTAACAAAAAGGAAGAACAACAGCAGTTTAAATTTCATCTGATTCAAGAGGGATTAGTACGATCCTAAATTAAAAAATATTTTACGCAATCGATTGTTTAAATTGAAGAAGTTTATAATTTTAAAATCCATACATGAAATGGTCAATTTTACTATATAGGTATTCGAAGCTACTTCTCTTCTGAGACTATCTGAAATAGATGGCTACAATACTTTAAACGTTATACTCATGAAAACCTACCCTAAAATTCTATTTACACTATTATCATTCATTCTCTCCGGCTCCTTGTTCGCGCAAGACGCTATTTACAAAAACCCAAACCAATCCATTGAAGCCAGAGCCAAAGATCTGGTGAGCAAAATGACTTTGGAAGAAAAGGTATTGCAAATGATGCATACTGCCCCTGCCATACCGCGACTGGATTTACCCGCCTACAACTGGTGGAACGAAGCACTGCATGGAGTAGGCCGTTCCGGATCAGCAACGGTATTTCCTCAGGCCATAGCTCTGGGGGCTACTTTTGATTCAGACCTGGCATTGAAAGTATCCACCGCCATTTCTGATGAAGCGCGAGCGATGTATAATGCAGCTCTTGCTAAAGATTATCATCAAAAGTATGGTGGGCTCACCTTCTGGACTCCTAATATTAATATCTTCAGAGATCCCAGATGGGGCCGTGGACAGGAAACTTATGGAGAAGATCCATACCTTACCTCCCAGTTAGGTGTTTCGTTTGTAAAAGGTCTTCAGGGAAATGATCCCAAATATTTAAAAACAGCGGCCTGCGCTAAACACTTTGCTGTGCATAGCGGCCCGGAAAGATTAAGACACGAGTTCAATGCGGTAGCCAGCAAGAAAGACCTTTTTGAGACTTACTTACCAGCCTTTCATGCACTGGTAGATGCTGATGTAGAAGCAGTTATGTGTGCATACAATGCCACCAACGGTGAGCCCTGCTGCTCTAATAAATATCTACTACAAGAGCTACTGAGAAAAGACTGGGGTTTCGATGGGCATGTGGTGAGTGACTGCTGGGCCATTGTAGACTTTTACCAGGGGCATAAAAATGTTGAAAATGTAACCGAAGCCGCTGCTTTGGCAGTGAACACGGGCGTCAATCTTAACTGTGGTGATGAATATCCTGCTCTGGTAGAAGCTGTAAAGCAAGGCTTGATTTCTGAAGAAACCATTGACAATGCCCTGGCTCATTTATTAGAAACACGCTTCAAACTAGGCATGTTTGATCCTAAAGAGAACGTACCTTTCAACAATATTTCTCCCGAGGTAATCAACAGCAAAGAGCACCGAGCATTAGCCAAGGAAGTGGCCTCCAAATCCATCGTGCTACTTAAAAACAATGGTGTTCTTCCATTGAAAAATGACCTTCCCACTTATTATGTAACAGGTCCAAATGCTGCTAATGTGGAGTCATTAGTCGGAAACTATTATGGTGTAAATCCTGAAATGGTAACGGTTTTGGAAGGCATCACCAAAGCCATTCAACCGGGAAGTCAGCTACAATACAGACCAGGCGTTTTGCTGGACAGGAACAATGTTAACCCCATTGACTGGTCGAGCGATGTGGCTAAATTAAGCGATGCTACCTTTATGGTAATGGGTATCAATGGCCTGATTGAAGGCGAAGAAGGTGAATCTATTGCTTCTGAGCATTATGGTGATCGCCTGGATTACAACTTGCCCAAGAATCAAATTGATTATTTAAGAAAGCTTAAAAATGGAAATGACAATCCGGTAATTGCCATTGTAACAGGAGGCAGCCCCATGAATCTGGCAGAGGTTCAGGAAATAGCTGATGCTGTACTTTTGGTGTGGTATCCGGGTGAAGAAGGAGGTAATGCTGTAGCTGATATTGTATTTGGAAAAACTTCTCCATCGGGCAGATTGCCTATTACTTTTCCGAAATCATTCGATCAGTTGCCTGATTATGAAAACTATGACATGGAAGGCCGTACTTATAAATACATGACCAAGGAGCCTCTTTATCCTTTTGGGTATGGTTTAAGCTACACCACCTTCACATATTCTGATATTCAGCTTTCTACCAAAACAGCAAAAACCAAAAAGGTTGAGCCGCTAACCGTTTCCGCATTAGTGAAAAATACTGGCAAAACTGAAGGAGAAGAGGTAGTGCAATTATATATCACTGATAAAGACGCAAGTACAAGAACCCCATTATTCTCTTTGCACGGCATAAAGAGAGTGAAGTTGAAAGCAGGTGCTTCTGAAAGAGTGACTTTTACCATCACTAAAGACATGCTTTACCTCATTGATGACGAAGGACAAAGCAAATTAGAAAAAGGCGATTTCGATATATTTATCGGTGGCTCACTTCCTGGTGAGAGAAGTAAGGCATTAGGCATGCCTGAAGTGGCAAAAACTACGTTGACTTTAAAATAAATGGTTTGGAAGATAGTCCTTTGGGCTATCTTCTATTTCTTTCTTAAGGTAGATGCCCTCACTAAAAGCTCTGTGCGTAGCATTACCGTTTCTGATTTAACCACGTCTTTGAACTTATCTTGCTTCAAAACCTGCTGAGCCGCAAGCCTACCCATCTCTATAGCAGGATGCCCCACTGTAGAAAGCTGAGGATCAATGATTAACGATACCGGATCATTATTAAAACCTATAACCGCGAGCTCATCAGGTATCTTTATACCTTTATCTTTAGCGTACTGAATAATACTCACCGCTGAAGTATCATTTACCGTGAAGATTCCATCCGGTGGTGTATCCATAGATAAAAGATGTTCAGCAATACGGAAGCCTTCCTCTGCATTTAGCACATCATTATGATAGATATAATCTTCATTTATATGCATATTATGCTCGCGCATAGCGGCCAGATAACCACTTTCCCGTTCTCTGTAAATGTTTCTTGATTGTGAACCACAAACCAGGGCTATATTCTTACATCCTTGCTCTATCAAATGCTTTGTAGCATTAAAACCAGCAGCATAGTTATCAATTACCACTCTGTCTGAATTCAGCTCATCAGTAACCCGATCTACAAAAACTACTGGAATATTATTCTTAATGAATTGACTGAAGTGATCATAGTTCTGCGTACCCATGGCCAGCGACACTACCAAACCACTAATTCTACTGTCATAGAGTGCTCTGGCATTGGCCACTTCATTTTCATAACTGTCATGGCTCTGTGAGATGATAACATTATAACCCGCCTTATTAGCCTCCTCCTCTACTCCACTGATTAATGAAGAAATAAAAGGGCGATTGATCCAGGAAATAATTACACCAATATTGTTAGTCTTATTGCTTCTGAGACTGGCAGCTATGCTATTAGGCCTGTAGCCTCTTTTCTGAGCCAGCTTCTTTACCTCTTTGATCATTTCTTTACTAATGCTATAATGATCTTTCAAGGCACGGGATACCGTAGATGGAGAAACTTTTAGCTCACTGGCGATATCATAAATGGTTACTCCCTTTTTGTTTTTCATTTCTCCATCAATTTTTTAGGACGATCTGTCTGTCCAAACTTATTTATTAAAAGTATAGAGTACAAAATAAATTGAAAAATGAATATACGAAAAAATTACGCAATCGATTGTGTAAATTCAATATTGTTGCTAACTTGTACTCGTAAGTGTATTTAACTTGTGTTCATTTCAACCACAACCCTAAGGAATGAGCGCATATTCTTTATGAGGTAAGGGTATAAAACCGGGGTAAGTTCAAAACTGTACTCCGGTTTTTTCATGTAACAATGAAGTTTTAAGACCTGAAATCTAAACACTAAAAACAACCGGTTGCGGGCCGTTAAATAAATTCTTTACCTTTACCAGCTTAGATCCTAAATAATTCAAACATCATAAATGATCAATTTTAGTATAGAAAATAAAGTAGCGGTAATCACTGGTGGTTCCGGTGTGTTGGGGAGCAATATCGCTAAAAGTTTTGCTCAGGCAGGTGCAAAAATCGTTATTATCGGACGGACAGAGGAGAAAGTTAATCATATAGTACATGAGCTAAAAGCCGCTTCTGCTGAGGTGATAGGGATTACCTGTGATGTTCTAAATGTCAACTCGCTAAAAACGGCGGCAGAGAAAATTGTGGCCACTTTTAAAACCATAGATATTTTAATAAATGCTGCCGGAGGCAATACCAATGGCGCAACTCTTCAACCCGATCAAAACATATTTGACATAAAATTAGAGCATTTTGATACCGCCGTTCAATTGAATTTGCAAGGCACCATATATCCGTCAGTAATTTTTGGGGAAATAATGGCTAAGAATGGATCGGGCTCCATAATTAATGTTTCATCTATGGCTGCTGAATCAGCCATTACCAGAGTTCCAGCTTATTCTGTGGCTAAATCGGGCATCAACAGCTTTACCCAGTGGCTGGCTTGCGAAATGGCTCATAAATATGGAGACAAAGTACGAGTAAACGCCATAGCTCCTGGCTTTTTCATAGGTGAGCAGAACCGTAGCCTTCTCTTAGATGAGCATGGAGAGTTAACTGATCGTAGTAAAAAGATCATCAACAAAACACCTATGGGTCGCTTTGGGGAAATTACAGAGCTGAATGGAATAGTGCAGTTTCTGTGCTCCGAGGCAGCCAGCTTCATAACAGGCACTGTAATTCCTGTAGACGGAGGTTTCAGTGCCTTTAGTGGCGTTTGATATTAATAATCAAACGCCTTAGGTAACCATAAACTTAATCCAGGAATATAGGTCACTAATAACAGTACAATTAACATGGCTATGAACAGTGGTAAAAGTGGTTTTATCACTTTCTGAATAGACGTTTTAGCCACACCTACCCCCACAAACAGCACAGACCCTACCGGTGGAGTACATAACCCAATACATAAATTGAGCACCATGATAATCCCGAAATGAATCGGGTCCATCCCCAGGTTCTTTACCACAGGAAGGAAAATTGGTGTAAAGATTAACACCGCAGGCGTCATATCCATAAAAACACCAATGAACAGCAATATCAAGTTGATTATAAGCAAGATAACATACTTGTTATCGCTTAACCCTAATAAAGCCTGGCTGAAACTTTGGGGTATATCTGCATAGGCCATAACCCATGACATACTCATAGAAGTACCTATCAGCAACAATACCACGCTGGTAGTAACTATGGATTTGATGAAAATATCAAAGAATCTCTTCTTGTCCATTTCACCATAGATCATTGCTAAAACGAACGTATAAAGTACTGCCACGCCAGAAGCTTCAGTAGCGGTGAAAATACCAGTAACAATACCACCTATAACCACTACCAAAAGGAATAAACTAGGTAATGCATGGAAAAACTTAACCGCCAAATCCTTTAATGATGACTTATCTCCAGTAGGGTAATTTTTCTTCTTAGCCCAATATGCCGCCACGGCCATAAGTACTAAACCAGTGATAATTCCAGGAATATATCCTGCTAAGAACAAGGCTGTGATAGATGCCCCTCCACTCGCCAGAGAGTAAACAATCAGGATGTTTGATGGTGGTATTACCAAACCTGTGGTAGCACTGGTAATGTTAATAGCGGCACCAAACTCTCTCGGATAGCCTTCTTTTTCCATTCTGGGGCCTAAAATACCTCCAATAGCTGAGGCTGCCGCTGCAGCAGAGCCTGAAATAGCTCCAAATAACATGGCTCCAATAATGTTCACATAGGCTAAGCCACCAGGGAAAGAACCCACCAGTGCTTTCGCAAAGGCAATGAGTCGATTAGCTATACCTCCCTGATTCATAATTTGCCCTGAGAGCACAAAAAAGGGAATCGCCAGCAAGGCAAAACTATCCAATCCGGTAGCCATTCTTTGTGCAATAGTTGTCACTGCCGGCACTGAATCAATAGAAATAAGCATGGTGAACAAGGTAGAAATACCAATACTCCAAGCCACTGGCAGGCCTATTCCTAAAAGGATTAAAAAACTAAGTACGAGGATTATAACTTCACTGGCCATCGGTAATATTTTTAGGAGAGATAATTTCTAATACCTTATAAATAAGAATGAGCAATCCGCTCACCGGTATAACTGCATAAATCAAGGATAGCGGTATATTGAGTGCAGGGGAATTTTGCGACAGTACATACGTGATGTAAACTAATCTTCCTCCTCCAATAATCATGGCCGCCAAGGCAAAAATGATGATCAAAATGTTCTGTATGATCTTTAGCCTTATCTGCTGTTTATCATTAAGCTTATCGGACAGTAAGTTGATAGCCAGGTGACTACCCTGACCTGAAGCATAAGCAGCCCCAAGTACACCAATCCAAATCAAAAGATATCGAGCCAGCTCGTCAGTAAATGAGCTTGGCGAAACCAGAATATACCTGGAAAAAATCTGCCATAGTACGTCTAACACCATGACCACCATGAGGGCCACCAGCAGGTTAGCCAGTACTTTATCTATAACTTTTTTAATCATTTTGTATTCTGAATCTCTTGAATTAAACTCTTCATTTTAGCTTCTGAACCGTATGTATTGTACATGTCATTCACCCTATCGCTAAATAGATTTTTCTCGGGGTAAATCACCTCCACACCATGCGCTTTCACAGAATCAAGCGCCTGTTTCTCAGCCTTCTGCCACAGTTCTCTCTGGAAACCAACAGACTCCGTCACGGCTTCACTAATCCACTGCTTTTCCTGATCCGTGAGTTTATCCCAAACAATGGTGCTCATGATCAGTACATCTGGTAGGTAGGTATGCTCATCCAGACTGTAATATTTACATACTTCGTAATGATGGGAAAGATAAAAGCTAGGTGGGTTATTCTCAGCTCCATCCACAATGCCCTGCTGTAGAGCGGTATATAGCTCTCCCCAGCTTACTGGAGTAGGCGATCCGCCAAGGGCCTTTACCATGTCAATAGAAGTGGCACTTTCCTGTACTCGTATTTTTAAACCAGCAAGATCTTCCGGCTTATGAATTGGTTTATCAATGGTATAAAAACTACGACTTCCTGCATCATAATAGGCTAGTCCTTTTAACCAATATTGCTCGCCCTCGGCCAATAGGCTGTTTCCAAGATCACTATCTAATACATCATAAAAGTGCTGACGATCTCTAAAAAGGAATGGCAAACCAAAAACTTTCATTCCTGGAGCAAAATTTTCCAGAACTCCTGTACTTACTTTGGTCATACCTAAACTGCCTATTTGAAGGAGCTCCAGACATTCTCTTTCGGTACCCAACTGCTGACTGGGATAAATTTCGATATGTAATTTACCACCAGACTTCTCATCTACACGCTTAGCCATAAACTCCATAGCCTGATGCACCGGATGCGTTACGTCCAGACCGTGTCCTAGCTTAATGCTCTTTACATTTTCTCCACCGCCACATCCTGAAAGTAACACTCCCAGCAAGATTATGACTATGTGAAACTTCTCAATCGTTTTCAGTTTATAACACATCTTCTCTAAATATAACAGATAGTAGCTTGCTTTATCGACCTTGAGACATAGAATTTATGTGTGCAATCGATTGTACACAAATATATCATTTAAGAAATGATAAAAAAATAAAATTTAATTCCAGGACATATTTATACCCTTGATGGAACTGCTGACGTCCCATATTCAAAATTCAATCCTTTTCTAAAATTAATTAAGTCAATGATTTCCATTTACGCAATCGATTGTTTAAATTAATCAAAAATTTTTATTTCTAATCAACTAAGATGCAGATCAAATCATCCCTCATAAGCCCTGTTATCATACTTTTTGTGCTTTTAATAACATCTTGTAGCTCCCCTACCTCCAAAGTGAGTGGAGAGATCGCTTTAGATTCTACAAAAGGGCTAAAAGACTACTATCAAAACTATTTCCCAGTGGGCGTAGCCGTATATCCATCTGCCTTAAAGGGAGAAGAAGCAAAGCTCATCACCTCAGAATTTAACGGTATGACTCCGGAAAATGTGATGAAGATGGGGCCTATCCATCCTAAACCTGATGAATATTACTGGAAAGACGCCGATCAAATTGCTGCATTTGCAAAAGAAAACAACCTTAAGCTGAGGGGGCATGCACTTTGCTGGCATCAGCAAACACCTAACTGGCTCTTTAAAGATAGCCTGGGTAATGATGTAAATAAAGAGGAGCTGCTAGCCAGATTGAAGGATCATATTACTACTGTAGTGAATAGATATAAAGGTACCATTTATGCCTGGGACGTAGTGAATGAAGCCGTGGCCGATGATTCCACCATGATTTATAGGGACTCTAAATGGCACCAGATCTGCGGTAAAGAGTTTGTGGCTAAAGCATTTGAATACGCCAAAGCCGCCGATCCTAATGCTAAACTGTTTTATAATGATTACAATATAGTAAGACCGGAAAAGCGTGAGAGAGTTTATACTTTCCTCAAGGAATTGATTGATAATGGAGTACCTATTGATGGTGTAGGTATTCAAGGTCACTGGTCAATTTTCGAGCCTTCGGAAAATGAACTAAAAACAGCCATTGAAAAATATGCATCTCTCGGACTTGAGGTACAAATCACAGAGCTTGACGTTTCCATTTATCCTTGGGAAAAGAACGTAAGGGAAAGAAAACCAGGTGAGTCTGATGAGTATACAGCTGAGCTACAGAAAAAACAATCTAAAAAGTATGCTATGTTTTTTCGTGTATTCAGGGAGTATAAAGACACAATTACCGGTGTCACTTTTTGGAACATCTCCGACAAATACAGCTGGCTAGATACCTATCCCGTGCCGGGAAGAAAAAATTATCCACTACTTTTTGATCAAAACTTTAATCGTAAACAAGCCTATTGGGAGGTTGTTGATTTCAATAATAATGATAATCAATAACCATAACTAACATGAATATTTCTGACGTACAAGGAACGGTAACACTACATAACGGTGTACAAATGCCTTATTTAGGCTTAGGTGTATATAAAGCAAAAGATGGAAAAGAAGTAATTAATGCTATTCATTCTGCTTTTGACTGCGGCTATAGGGCCATTGATACAGCGGCTATGTACAAAAATGAGGCAGGTGTAGGTGAGGCAGTCAACTCACACAAGCTGGATCGTAAAGATGTATTCGTAACCACCAAAGTTTGGAATAGTGATCAGGGATATGATAAAACTATCAAGGCTTTTGAATCATCTCTCAATGAGCTGAATTTAGAATACCTGGATTTATACTTGATTCATTGGCCCGTAAAAGGCAAATACAAAGAAACCTGGAAGGCCCTTGAAACGCTTTACAATGACGGGAAAATTAAAGCCATTGGTGTAAGTAACTTCCTGATTGATCAACTTGAAGATCTGATGGGCTCTAGTGACATTGTACCGATGGTCAATCAATTTGAATTCCATCCCAAACTGATACAGCAAGATCTAATCAACTTTTGTCAGAAGCACCAAATACAGCCACAGGCCTGGAGCCCATTGATGCAAGGAGATCTTAACCATGCTACGCTGAAAGAAATTGGTGCCAGGCATAATAAAACTGCTGCTCAAGTTATTCTAAGATGGGATTTACAGAAAGGCATGGCTACCATACCCAAGAGCACTAATCCTGGACGAATAAAAGAAAATAGCGACATTTTCGATTTTGAACTTTCGGAAGAAGATATCCAGACCATTGATCAACTCAACCAAAACAGGCGGCTGGGACCGAACCCTGCCAACTTCAATTTCTAAACCTACTCAAATGAAACGCTTCCTAATCACCTATCTTTTAATTTGTCTCTGTATTAGCCTAAAGGCTCAAAAAAACTTCGATCCAGAGGAAAATTACGTCAGTTATAATGCCGTGGCTGGCTCATTTCCTCTTGTGGCTAAAAATAAGGCCACCTCCTTCTATCTCAGCCCGGGTGAGTTTGAAGGTGTGCAGGAGATAGCTGGATGGTTACAATCTGATATTCAAAGGGTTACTAATATAAAGCCTGAGATTTTCATTGACAAAAAGGCACCTAAATCAGAGCAATTGGTGATTATTGGTACATTAGGAAGAAATCCATTGATTGACAAGCTGGTAAAAAACGGTCAATTGGATGTGAGCGGCATTGACGGAAAGTGGGAGCATTTTCTCATTCAAAAAATAAAAAAGCCATTTAAAGGAGTTGATGAGGCCTTGATTATTGCCGGTAGTGACAAAAGAGGTACTATTTATGGCATGATGGACCTCTCAGAAAAGATTGGAGTGTCTCCCTGGTATTGGTGGGCAGATGTGCCTGTAATCCATCAGCAGAATATTTATATCACTAAAAACTTTACTGATGCACCGAAGGTAAAATACCGAGGAATTTTCATCAATGATGAGGCTCCTGCCCTATCAGGCTGGGTGCAGGAAAACTTCGGCGATTTCAATCATGAGTTCTATAATCATGTTTTCGAACTCATACTTAGAATGAAAGGCAATTACCTTTGGCCAGCCATGTGGGGCCGTGCGATTTACGATGATGATAGCCTGAGTGCACGTTTAGCCAATAAACTAGGTGTAGTGATAGGCACCTCGCACCACGAACCTCTTATGCGAGCACATGTAGAATGGAGCAGATACGGAAAGGGACCGTGGGACTACAGCAAAAACAAACAGATCTTACAGGAATTTTGGCGAGAAGGCATGGAGCGAATGGAGAATAATGAAAGCATCGTAACCATTGCTATGCGGGGTGACGGTGATGAGCCCATGAGTGAGGATAGTAATATTCAGCTGCTGGAAAATATAGTAAAAGATCAGCGAGAAATCATTGAGGAAGTAACAGGAAAACCCGCCAAAGAAACTCCTCAACTTTGGGCACTTTACAAGGAAGTGCAGGATTATTATGACAAAGGTATGCGCGTACCAGATGATGTTACACTACTGCTTTGTGACGACAACTGGGGCAATATTCGCAAGCTACCCGCATTATCCGACAGCTTGCGTAGCGGCGGATATGGCATTTATTACCATTTCGATTATGTAGGTGGGCCAAGAAACTACAAGTGGCTGAATACTAATCAGATATCAAGAACATGGGAGCAAATGAATCTAGCCTACAACTACAATGCGGATAAAATATGGATCGTAAACGTGGGTGACATCAAGCCTATGGAATATCCCATTAGCTTTTTTATGGACTACGCCTGGGACCCTACTCTTTCAGCTGATAAACTGCCAGATTACACCATTAACTGGACTGCCTCTCAGTTTGGCAAAGAACACGAAAAAGCTATTAGTGACATACTGGAGAAGTACACCAAATACAATAGTAGACGAAAACCAGAACTACTCTCTCCGGAGACCTATAATATCACCAACGGTGAGTTTGAAACTATAGTAAATGAATATCAGCAGCTGGTAGAAAAAACTGATAGCATTCAACAGCTGCTATCCGAACCTTATCAAGCAGCTTACTTTCAATTGGTGTCTTACCCTGTGAAGGCAAGTGCCAATATCAATGAACTTTACTATGCCGCAGCACTCAATAATCTGTACGCTCAGCAGGGCCGGTCTGCTACTGACTCTTTGGCTAATAGAGTCGAAGAACTTTTCAATAAAGATCAGAAATTGGCCGATGAATACCACCAGCTCCTGAATGGCAAATGGAACCATATGATGGACCAAACCCATATCGGCTACACTAGCTGGCAGGAGCCCAGGAAGAACATTATTCCGAACACTCAAAGTGTAACTTTAAAGCAAGAAGCTGAAATGGGAATAGCCATTGAAGGCAAAAAGGAGACATATTCTCAAGGGTCACTTGCACTTCCAGCTTTTAGCAGCATCAATCCATTAAACAAATGGTATTTAGATATATTTAATCTTGGTAATAAACCTTTTCAATACACTATATCTACCGAACAACCCTGGATTAATATCTCCAGCAGTGAAGGAAAAATTCAACATCAACAACGAATTTGGATAAGCATAAACTGGGATCAGCTTAAGAAAAGTGGTTCAAATAATGGCTCCATCACCATTTCAGGCACAGATCAGCAGGTGGTTGTGAATATTGAGGCCTTGAAAATTGATGTCCCTACAGGAGTGGCCTATGTAGAAGAAAACGGAGTCATCTCCATTGAACCAAAAGATTACACCAAAGCGATAAATACAGAAGGTATTAGCTGGACAGAAATCCCTAATCTAGGTCGTACCTCCTCGGCTGTTAGTGCTATGCCGGTGACCAAAACAGTGGAAAAACCTGGCCAGAATAGCCCTCACCTTGAGTATGATATTTACCTTCTAGATAAGGGAGAACTAAATGTGACGGCCTACTTATCGCCTACATTACCATATCATAATAAAGGTCTTCGCCTGGCTATTTCCATAGATGATCAGGCCCCACAAATTTTAAATATGCACCAAGGTGAAAATGGATACACTTGGGGACAATCTGTGAGCAACAACATTAGAACTGTCAGCACTAAACTAATGGTAGAAAAGTCAGGAAAGCATACACTGAAGTACTGGTTGGTAGACCCTGGAGTGGTTCTGCAAAAGCTTTCAATGACCAGGTCCGAATCATCTGAAACGAATTATTTAGGTCCTACCGTAACCAAGAACCTTAAATGAGTACGATCCATATTCAGCCACACCTAAAATTTAGTGGCTGAATATGGATCATTTTTGAGTTATTTCTTTGGTTCTAAATGGCGAAGCAGGAAGCCCTTCCTTATTGTAAAAATTCACTTGATCAGGATTATCAGCCCAGGCATATCGGACATATTTCGGATCTTTCACCTCCTCACTCCAAACTACCACCTGATCACCTTTAATTTCGGCTTTAGCCCACACAAACTGCTTATCTTCACCAGCAATGGAGAACCACCTCAGTTCCTCCCCATCATTAGAGATCAGGCCGCTTCCTGTATGATCAAAGCTTAGCTGAACCTTCCCATCAGCCACTGAAGCAGACTTAAAAATAGGGCCGGAAAACACTATGCTTTTGTCTCCATAAACCAGATTCTCCGCGGCAAGAGCCAAACGATCTCCTACAGGCTTTTTTCTATCCGGGTGAATATCATTCCATTCTCCCAGATCGATAGCTACGGCCATGGCAGTATTTGGGGCTTCCAGAGATTGTAGTTGTGCCTCCCTAAGTTCTGCCCAGCTACTCTCCGATGGCAGGTAATTAACCTCCATGAAATTAGGAAGCTGTACATATAAGAAAGGTAAGTTTTCATTTTGAAACTGAGTTCTCCAGTCATGAATCAAAGCCTTCTGTAATGCAAGGTATTCGCCTGGTCTACCAGCATTACTTTCTCCCTGATACCAGAGAATGCCTTTAATAGAATAATTTATAAATGGAGCTATCATACCATTGTAAAAGCTTGCCGGCTGATTCCTCATAGCGATACCTCTGGGCCCGTTATTCGGCTTATGCTGATATACTGCTCCCACTTTATATTGCCAATAACCTTTCAAGTCCAAGGTATCTTTGCCAACCGCCAGATAATATGGTTTATCAGGCACAAACCCACCTTTTCCAAAGTTATTAGTCACTCGAATGGTAAAGGTATTTTTACCTGCTTTCAACAAGCCTTCAGGAATATCATATCTACGCTGAGGATACATGTAGCCGGTACTGCCAACTTCCTTTCCATTTACATACAATTGATCGGCATCTACAATTCTTCCAAGTGCCACCCTGGCTGCTTTTCCCGCCATAGATGCTGGTATTTCAATATCTTTTCTAAACCAAACCACTCCATCCAAATTACTTACTCCCTGATCTTCCCAGTAGCCCGGGATATTCATCTGGCTCCAGTTTTTCAACTGATAATCAGGATCATACCATTTCACATCTTCCTCTAACCCCTTGTCTTTGGGCATATCCTTGGCCATTTCTCTCTGGTAAGCTTCAGCTTTTCTGTTGGTACCATATACATAAGCCGTATCTTTATTCTGCTCCACTGTTTTAAGGAGATCATCAAAATCTTTCAAGCCATCTTCACTGATCCAGGCTTCAATGGGAGAGCCCCCAACACTAGAGTTGATCAGGCCAATAGGAATTTTGTATTTCTCATAGATCTTCTTGGCAAAAAAATAGGCCACCACCGAGAACTGAAGTACATTTTCAGGATTGGCTTCCTTCCAGCTACTTTCTGGTAAATTTTTGGCCGGTCCAGGGAAAACAGCCAGAGTAGGCACAAAAAACTGTCTTATTTCAGAATAATTTGCCAGAGCAATTTCCTTTGAATACCTATCCTGATGTACTCCCAAGTAATGAACCATGTTAGATTGCCCTGAGCACAGCCAGACATCGCCAATTAATATATTCTTCAAAGTGATACTATTATTCTCACCAGCTATCTCCATTTCATAGGGGCCACCAGCCTTTGAGGCAGAAAGTAAAACTGACCAATTTCCTTCATGATCAGCTTTTGCCTTATAGCTTTTGCCTTTGAACTTTACCTTTATATTCTCGCCCGTATCTGCCCAGCCCCAAATCTTCAATTTTGCATTTCGTTGCAAAACCATGCCATCGCTGACCAGCTGAGGTAATTGAACTTCAGCAGTGGCACAGTTCATCTGTCCAATAATAAGGAGTAGTAGCAGAAAAGGGATGAAGTTTTTATTCATGATATTAAGGTTCTTCTAAGGGTTGATTATTGCAATATTTTGCAGGCCAGCACTAAGCTCTGAGGATTTTGCAGTGATCTTGATAATGCCGCTTTCTCCTTTTTTTGCTTTTATAATTACCAAAGCTAAACCTCCAAAAGCTTTTCTTGAATGCGATGGAAAAGCAGTCATATCTGTAGGATCACCGTTATCAGTAGCTACAATTTCTCCTGGCCCATCTATTGAAAATTCAATTAGATTATCGGCTTGCGGAACAGTACTACCATGATGATCAGCCACTCTGGCTGTGATAAATATCAGGTCCTTGCCATCAGCATAACATTCTTTTTTATCAGCTTCTAAAATTACTTTATTGGCCGCCTCTGTCGTTTTCACTATTTCCTCTGCCCATTGCTTTCCATCTTTATAGGCAATTACCTTCAGCTCTCCTGGCTCATAGATCACATCATCCCAGCGAAGGCGATATTCGTACTCTCCTTTTTTCTTTTTGCCTAACGATTTCCCATTGAGAAATAATTCTGCCTCATCGCCAGAAGTAAAAATATGCACAGGAGTAACCTTCCCTACTCTATTCGGCCAGTTCCAGTGAGGAAGAATATGTGCCATAGGATAATCGGGTCTCCATCTGGCCTGGTACAGATAAAACCTATCCTTTTTGAATCCGGCGAGATCAATAAGACCAAAATAAGAACTCCGGGCTAAATAATACGGAGTCGGTTCACCAAGATAATCCCACCCGCTCCAAACAAAGCCTCCTGAGACATATGGATGCTTATCAATAGAGGCGAAAACTTTGTCAGCTGATGATCCAAAATCAGCAGTATACAATTCATAGGCGCTTACATACATTTTCTCAGGATCTCCGCCAATACCTTGGCCAATGGGCGAGCTAATCTCCTCAGCCACAGGAAATAAATATGTTCCTCTACTGCTGAGCGCTGCAGCATTTTCACTACTCACAATCATTTTATTTGGAAATTTATCATGAAAGGCGGGGTAAAGTGGGGCGGTATTAATGCCTTTTAGATGGCTGTAAGCTGTAGCATTTCTTATGCCTTCACCCTGATAGTTTAGACTCATAATTTCCATTTCCTCAGATATGGGCATATTGGGCTTGGCATAATTCATAGAAGTGGTAGTTGGCCTGGTGGGATCTTCATCATTCGCTATTTCTCTGAGCACTTGAGCTACCCTGGCCCCATCTTCACCTGTATATTGCTCACCTACCTCATTGCCAGTGCTCCACATGATCACTGAGGGATGATTCCTGTCTCTTCGGATCAAGGCTCTTAAATCCTGTTCATGCCAATCGGGAAAGATCAAATGAAAATCCAGCGGATTCTTTTTTCTTTCCCAGCAGTCATACAATTCATCCACTACCAGAAAGCCCATACGATCAGTCATTTCCAATAACTCTGGTGCCGGCGGATTATGGGCTATTCGTATGGCGTTAGCCCCCAGCTCCTTCAGCATTACCAACTGTCTCTCAGCAGCCCTGGCATTGAAAGCTGCTCCCAATGCACCCAGATCATGATGTTGGTTTACTCCTTTTATAAAAACATGTTCACCATTGACTAAAAGGCCTTTATCAGCATCAAACTTGATTGACCTGACTCCAAAAGTGGTTTCATAATGATCTATAGGCTCTCCATCTTCCAAAAGCGTAGTGACCGCTACATATAAATTTGGTGTTTGATTAGGAGGAGGGCCCCATAATTTAGGATTCTTCAAGGTTGTAATTCCGGCATGAGAAACTGATGTTTTACCCGCTATCCTTAGGGTTGATGGCTCAAAAGAGGAAACTATAGCGCCCGTTCTTTCGCCTTTTTCATTGATTTCATAGACATCTGTTTGCAGAGAAATTTCCTTCTCTTCAAAAGCATTATTCTCAATTTCAATTTCCAAATGGATTCTTGCCGATGACTTTGAGACATCCTCTGTAGTAACAGAAGCACCCCAATGGCTCACATGAGTAGGATTGGTTTTCACTAACCACACATTTCTGTAAATACCACCACCAGGATACCAGCGAGAAGAATGAGATGGATTATCTACTCTGATTGCCAGCTGATTATCCCCTTCCTTCAAATATGGAGTTAGCTCTACCCTCCATGAGGAATAGCCATACGGCCAGCCGCCTACCAGATGACCATTGAGCCAGACCATAGCATAAGACATGGCTCCGTCTATATCCAGATATATATTTTTATCTTGATCGGCTTCTGAAATAGCTATCTTTCTACGGTACCACCCCACACCAGGGCTTGGCAACCTGCCCATACCACCTCCCACTGCGGCATCCCAACCTTCCATAAATTGTCCTTTTATGGCCCAATCATGTGGCAGATCAACTACTTCCCAGGTGGCATCATCAAAGTCAGCTTTTACAAATGGAAAGTCTTTTCCCGGATCTCCTTCGGGTCTTTTGTAGTGCCTGAAAGCATCCTTGATAAATGAATTACCTGTAGGCATTATCCATGGCTTTAGAATATTATGTGTAGAAGCAACCTCCACGGCTTCGGTTGGTTTTTCATCCGCAGGTTTTTCATCTCTGTCGTCAGTTATTTCTGGCCTCACATCATAAGTTAAGCTATCAGCATTCTCCACAGAGGCATATTTCATAAATTTCCAGCCTTCGTTTATGGAGATTCTTTGTCTGGTATTATAATATGACTCTTCAAGACTTGATGGTACTTTCTCACTTTCACATGAGAACAGTAAAAGATAAATGACAACAAAAAAGCTAGTAAGCTTAGGCATAGAAATTCAGTGCTTCAGATCATGATCATATTAATTCAAATCTCAAACTAATCAAGACATACAAATAATGCAACCGATTGCGTATAATTTATTAATTATTCCTTTACCAATAGTTTTTGTTCTTTTAAAGAAGAAGTTGATTCATTGATGATCAAAGAGACTTTTATGTCAATGGATAATTTATTCAAACCAAACTCCTGATCACAAAACAATCGATTGTTTATTATTTAAAGCTTAATAATATACCTATCAATGTTTTATCGAAAAGGCCAATGTGAAAATCGCATTTATTAAAATTAACACTGGTTTTTAGTAATTAATATTCATAAATTCATTACGCAATCGATTGAGTAAATTTCACATAAACCTAAACTTGTACACTTAACCCATTCACTTAACTGAAGCATCACTTATTACTGTCTATAAGTCGACTTTATGATAATTTGAAAAGGCTCTTCACACCTTTAATGAGTGCATTTGAATGTCCCAGCCTTTTCTCATTGTCAGATAATCTATTTCAACCAAAACCTCACCGCAATGAAAAAGCTATTCTATTACTGTTTTCATCTCAATTCCCTTCAGGCGTATATGTGCTTGAAACGGCTAATATATCAGAAGTAAAACGTACTCAACCAATTAAAAATAAACCTACAAACTCATGAAAATCAAATCAATTATCCTTTTTAAGCTCGCCTTCTTTTGGCTGATTATCAATTCTTTAGCACAATCAATCCCTATTTCATATAATGTTGAAAACAGGTGGCAATCTTGCTCTGTAAGCGCCGGAAGTCTAAGCAATAATCCTAACTTTCCAGATCCCTTTAGTTTTACCAGTGGTGGCCGGGTATCATCACTAGATGACTGGATCTGCCGAAGGAATGAGATCAAAGCAGATCTCGAGGCCTATGAGATCGGCCAGAAACCCAACAAACCTGCCAATGTTACTGCCAGCTATTCAGGCAATACACTTACCGTAACTGTTAGTGAAAATGGTAGATCGCTTACTTTAACCTCCCAATTTAGCATACCTTCAGGAGGCGGACCGCACCCCATTGTAATAGGTATGAATAGCGGCACAGGCAGTTTATCCTCATCTTTATTTAATGGTATTGTACAAGTGCCCTTTAATCATAATCAGGTAGCTACATATTCTTTCAGTGGGAAAGATACTGGCGCACCATTCTATCGCTTTTACCCAAACCTGACTTATGTTGGGGATTATGCCGCCTGGTCCTGGGGAGTCAGTCGTTTAATAGATGGTTTAGAAATAGTGGCACCACAACTAAATCTGGATATGAGCAGAATAGCCGTAACCGGATGTTCGTATGCAGGTAAAATGGCTCTTTTTTCAGGTGCCCTAGACGAAAGGATAGCACTCACAATTGCCCAGGAGTCTGGTGGTGGAGGTATTAACTCATGGCGCGCCTCTCAGGATTTTGTTAACCGCACAGGTATTAATGTTGAAAAAATTGACAATACCAATGGCTCATGGTTTATGAGTAGCATGCTCAGCAGAAACCCATACAGTCTACCGCATGATCACCACGAGCTAATAGCTATGATAGCACCACGGGCATTTTTAACATTAGGAAACGAAAACTATGGTGATTGGCTGGGAGATGAATCTGGCTATAAGTCTACCATGGCAGCTTTAGAAGTATGGAAAGCCATGGGCGTAGAAGATCGCTTTGGCTTTAACTTCACCGGAGGCCACCAACATTGTCAAGCTGCATCAAGTCAAAACTCGGCGGTTACTGCATTTGTAAATAAATTTCTAAGAAACAACACCAGCACTAACACCACCATAAGAGTGCAACCCACCAGATCAGATTTTAATTATAACTGGCAATCATATGTAAACTGGACTACGCCAAACCTTTCAGGTGGCAATGGCGGTGGCGGTGGTAATGCCAGTGAAATATGGCTTGAAGCCGAATGTGGATCAACCGGCAGCCTTTGGAACACATCATCAAGCGAAAGTGCTTCAAATGGCCAGTTTGTCACAATCCAGCCTGGCAACAACAGTACTTCATCCGCTCCATCCAGCTCTAATGGACATATTACCTATAATTTTAATGTCAGCACTGCTGGAAACTATAACTTGTGGGGCAGAGTAATTACGCCTACAGCTAACGATGATTCTTTCTGGGTAAGAATCGATAACGGCAGCTGGCAAAGCTGGAACAACATTGCTCCCGGAGCCACCTCCTGGACCTGGGATAGCTTCTCATCATATAACTTAAGCTCTGGAAATCATACCCTTACCATTGCCTATCGAGAAGATGGAGCACAGCTGGACAAACTATATTTAACCACCTCCGGCTCTCCCTCTGGCACTGGAAGTGCCGCTGGCAACTGCTCTGGAGGTGGAGGTAGTACAGGAAGTATTTATCAAATTCGAAATAGAGCTACTGGGATGTATTTAGATGGATTAGGATCAACAACTAATGGAGATCCTGCAGTGCAATGGGCCAGTACGTCTCATCCCAATTCTCAATGGCAGTTTATTAGTACAGGCGACGGCTATAACCAACTAAGAAATGTAGGCGCTGGTTTGTATCTGGATGGTATGGGCACAACCACCAACGGTGCTGACGTAGCTCAATGGGCCAACACTAGCCATCCTAACTCTCACTGGATTGCCCAGCAATATAGCGGCAGCTACTATCGAATTCAAAACAGAGCTACCGGTCTTTATCTGGATGGAATGGGAAGAAATACAAATGGAGCAGCTTGTGGCCAATATGCCAATACGACTAATCAAAATGCTCAGTGGCAATTAATTAGTGTATCGTCAAGTTCTTCTGCGAGGCACAGTCCGGCAGAGAATGACTTAAATATTTACGAACAAAATGCATTAATTTACCCAAATCCTGTGCAAAGCTTTTTGCACATAAAGCTACCAGAGGGACGCAGCGCTCAAGAGGTTAGTATATACAACACATCAGGTAAAAGAGTATTGCAGGAAACATTCTCCGGGGAAGATCAAAAAATAGATGTGAGCAACCTAAAAAAGGGACATTATATCCTTGAATTCATCACACCTAATGGAACAATCAACTCGAAGTTTGTAAAGGAATAAAATCAGGTCTTAAGAATAATAAAAGGGTTAACAGCGAATCTGTTAACCCTTTTATTTTTACAGAAAACTGCCTACAAGACTTTATTCACCACCTCTGTAGCCAGGATTTTGATAGTTAGTTTTATAAGCCTCATCACCATCCATTCGATCTAGCTGTCCTACAGGTACAGGGCGTAGATAAAGATATGGCTCAATTTCTCTTTCTACAGTCACGGGATCTTGTCCAGCTTTCGGAGATATCTGATAGGTTCCGGCATATTCTTCCCATTTTTGCGTACGAGCAAGATCATACCACCGGTAGCCCTCACCAAAATATTCCCTTGAGCGTTCATCAAGAATATAATTAATATCTATGGTAACTGGTGTTGCGTTGGTCATTTCCGCACTGTAATCTTCTAGTTTCTCTTGATTTTCAGCCACATCAAACCTCCACTTACCAGCTCTTGATCTGATTACATTGATAAGATCTCGGGCAGTTCTTGAGCCGTTCGCCCCCTTAACAGCTGCTTCGGCAGCAATGAAATACAGTTCTGAGAATTTAAGAATATTATATGGTCTTGAGCTTGCCACCTTATCATCATTATAATCGCTACCCTGACGATAAACCCCCAGCTTCCAAAGTCCAGGATAATCAGCTCTAGATATTTTGGTTAATGGAACCACATAATCTTGTCTTCCAGGCAAGTAGCCAGCTTCCGTGCCGCTATTGAATGTAGTATTAGAATAATCAATACCTCCAGGATCACTTGGTAAAAACGAGAGAATTCTGTCATTTGGCCCTACAGGCATAAAGTTGGCACCATAAAGCGTATTTTCAGCTCGTCCCGGATTGTAGTGCCATGTAGCTCGATATGCCGTGGTGAAAGTGCCATTAAAACGGGAATCATTGGTTTTATCTGCAAAAGTATTGGTAAAAACACCAATTGGTGGAGCCATTCTTGACCACATTCTGCTATAAGACTGCCCTGCCTGCACTGTTCTAAACATGGCATCTACTGGTGACCAGGTGGCGGGATCAGCACTGGCTTTTATAGTATGAAAATACCATGTCACCATCCAAACAGCTTGATTTTGAGCATCACCTCCGTCCCAGCCAGTAACATTGCTTTCGCTATACTTGGCACTGTATTCAGTATGATCTGCCCATAGCATAATTTCACTGTTACGATCGTTTTGAGCTAGATTCACATCATAAAATGTTTCCTGAAGCATGTATGGTCCAGGGTTATCAATAGCATTTGTCGCAACATCATAGGCCGCTTGAAAATACCATTGTGCATCATGCCCATCCGGGTCAGTTCTACTCGCCTCAGGGTATGTGGGAATATTATTAGGATTTTCTAACCACCAACCATAAGTAAGATATGCCTTGGCTAATATCAGTCTTGCTACGTTTTTAGTGACTCCACCGTTTACTCGAGGGTTGTCTTCCAAATCAGCCACTGCCTGCACCAGATCAGGAAAAATTGCTAATGAATACACTTCAGGAACAGTATTTCGAGAAGAAACTAGTGTAGGAGCTGTGTTAAATTCTAAAATTCCACCACCTAAATCTAAAGGCACACCACCAAAGGCTTGTACTAGCTGAAAATATCCAAATGCTCTAAAGAATCGAGCCTCGGCAATAAGCGCAGCAGGCATTTCTGCCTCCGTGGCATTAGCAATTATCCCACTGGAGGAATTAATAGCTGCATATGAAGCATTCCATAGCACATCAAACCTACTAGTTTGTGCATCAGGAATACCTAAACCCGACAGATCTGCTGCTTGAAAGTTTCCATCCGCCTGAGCACCATAAGTATATTCATCGGTACCTGTTTCAGTAGCATTATAATAATAAGGCTGACCGTATACCCTTCTTAAATTAGCGTATAGTGCGGTAAGCCCACCTACAACTCCTTCCTCTGTTTTAAAGAAGCCTGGCTCAAATCTTTCCCTTGTGGTTTCTTCCAGGATATCATGACAGCCAGCCATCAGAAATTACGCGGCAATCATTAATACTATTTTCTTATATAATTTCTGCATGATTTCTACTTTTAAAAAGTCAAATTAATTCCGATTAGATAGCTGCGCGTAGATGGTGCGTTAACGGCGAGCACTGGCAAACGACTCTGTATCTGAGTGGTAACTGCCTGATTTTGATTACCATATGAATTGGTTTCAGGATCCATTCCAGACTCTCTTTTATATGGCGAGAACATAACAAATGGATTTTGAGCTGTTACATAAAGCCTCAGTTGCTCAATGCCTGCCAAAGACATCCAATTAGATTTTTTGAATTTATAGCCTAAAGTCATAGTTCTGATCTTCAGGTAGGAAGCATCGAAATAGGCCAGAGTGCTGGCATAAGTAGGATTATCTCCGGCTGAAGCACCACCGGGTCTAGGGTAATCTGCACCAGTATTCTCAGGTGTCCAATAATCTACTGATACATTATTATGACGGGCACTCATAAGATTTAAATAGCTACTGCCGCCATAGAGCGTAGAGATCAAAGTTCCACCCTTCCTAAAAGCGCCCACTACACTTAATTCTAGTCCCTTGTAAGCAAATCGAGTATTGAATCCTCCCTGGAAATCTGGGTTGAAATCCAGTATTTGTCGGTCATCTTCATTAATCTCTCTTACAGGAGTACCATCAGCATTGTATTCCCCCGTATACTTCACTTTAATCATTCCCGGGTTTCCTCCAGGCTCGAGTATATCAAGATAAGGATCTTCTTCCTGCCAAAGCCCTTCTTTCTCATAATCATAGATCACATTGATAGGATGCCCAACAAACCACCAGTTACCTTCATTTCTTTCCTGGCCAGATGTAAGTGCTAAAAGCTTGTTTCTATTCGCATAAATATTAAAACCAGCCTCCCAGGTAAAACCATCAGGATTTTCTATGATAATACCATT
Organism: Fulvivirga ligni; assembly: GCF_021389935.1. Taxonomy (NCBI): domain Bacteria; kingdom Pseudomonadati; phylum Bacteroidota; class Cytophagia; order Cytophagales; family Fulvivirgaceae; genus Fulvivirga; species Fulvivirga ligni. Next base: position 1,963,760 of record NZ_CP089979.1, on the reverse strand, counting down.
GAGTGAAATCTCCACCCCTTTGTTTTCTGTTTCACCAATATTGGCCACATAGCTATTCACACCAGCAGTTTGAGGAAGATCAACACTTAAAAGTATATCTTTGGTATGCTGCTTATAGTACTCCACCGTACCAGTGAGACGATTCCCAAACAGACCAAAGTCTAAACCAAAGTTCCAGGTCTGAGTATATTCCCACCCTAATTCCTGATTTGGAAGCTCTGAAATAATATAACCAGTGGAATAACTGTCTTCACCATCATCTCCGAAATTATAAAACCTGGTAGACAGTCGACCAAGAGTAGCATATGGTGAAATGGCCTGATTAGAAGTTTCGCCATAACCCACTCTTAGCTTCAATAGGTTCAGTGGAGAAACTCCTTGCATAAAGTTTTCTTTGGCAATATTCCAGCCGGCAGATACGGCAGGGTAAGTATGCCATTTATGGCCTGGCGCCAATCTGGAAGAACCATCTGATCTTACTGTGGCACTAAGCATATAGCGATCATCATAGGAGTACATAACACGCCCCATCCATGATTTCAGACCCCAAACCGAATAATTTTGCTCATTTGGATTTATGGTGATTTCCCCCTCCGCATATCCTAGATTATAGTATTGAAAGTGATCCGCCGGTAAATCCAAGGCAGCAATTCTTGAGCTATTATATTTCTCTTCCTGTGAAGAATACAAGGCCACTACATTGACTTCGTGCTTCCCTGCGAAAGTTTTATCATAAGATAGCAAGTTCTCTATAACCCAACTTGTTGTACGTGAATGACTTATAGAAGCTGAAGATAGTGCATTAGGATCTGTGGGATTTGTAACTCCTATTCCGGTAAAACTTCCACCCTCAGTGGTTCTTAAGTTAAGACCTAAATTCAAGCGATATTTCAAACCTTTCACCCAGGGAGCCTCTACTTCACCATATATATTATTATAAGTTCCGTAAGTTTTTGTTTCGCTGAGCCACAAGTCCTTAACATCTTCAACTGTTTCGGCTGTCCATACTTTGTAAACATCCTGAGAAGCAAAAGTGGCTCTCTTCAGATTTCCCTCATCATCATAAGGACTGGCCAATGGCGAGGCTGCCAGAGCATCTCCAACCCCCACCTGATTTCCTTCAGTGAGTCCGTAACTATTATTAGAAGTTAAGCCAAAGCGGAAATATTCACCTACCTCCTGATCAATAGCTGCTCTTAATGAATAACGTGTGTATTGGTTGGTTGGCAATACTCCTTCATCTTCAAAGTATCCAAAACCGAAAGAGTAATTTCCATTATCAGATCCTTTGGTAATATTAATGTCATGACTCATTATTTTACCCTTTCTATAGAGTAGATCCTGCCAATCTGTGTTAATATCATTCATTTCATCAGATGAGTTGGAGAAAACCGGACCCCTACCCAGGTCATCAACAGTGCGCGCAGCCTCAGCTCTAAGTCTGGCGAACTCTGGTCCATCCATCATCGGATATTTAGAGAAAACATCATTTACACCATAAAAGGCATTATATGATATTCTAGCTGCTTGCCCCATTTGGCCTCTATTCGTTGTAACCAATATTACCCCGTTAGCACCTCTGGATCCATAAATAGCTGTAGCTGATGCATCTTTCAGAATATCAATGCTTTTGATACTATTTGGATCAATGTCGCTAATGGAACCTGCGAATGGAATACCGTCTAGAACCACCAGAGGATCATTACTTGCGGTTAATGATCGTGTACCTCTAATACGTATCTGCCTGGTAGCGCCTGGCCTTGATGATGTCTGGGTGAATTCAACTCCAGGCAAGCGTCCTTGCAGTGATTGCGTGATATTCGCAGACGGCACCTCCCGAACAGCATCGCCACCAATAGAAGCCACGGAACCTGTAACGGCTTCTTTTCTTTGCTTCACACCATAACCGACCACTACTACTTCATCTAAAGCAGTAATATCTTCGGTGAGGGTAACATTTATTGTAGTTTGTGAACCCACTGCCACTTCCTCCGTAGCAAAACCAACAAAAGAGAAAATAAGCATGTCATTGGCATTCGCCTGGACGCTAAAAGCTCCATCCACATCAGTAACTGTACCTTCATTGGTACCCTTAACCATCACCGCCACACCCGGCAAAGGTTCATTCGTGTCTCCTCCCACCACTTTCCCAGTCACCGCCTTACGCTGACCGTATGAAGCTATGGAGCACAGTAGTAAAACTGTGATCAAGGCCAAAAATCGATTCTTGCAAACGATTCCTGCCGTGTAAAATAGTAATGTTTTTTGCATAGTAGGTTTATTAGTTTTCAAAATGGGATAATAGACGATTCAGAATATCAAGAGACCGCTTTAAGCGAGTCAGAATCGACTGATTATGATTTCATTGGCACAAATTAGAAAAGATTTTAGATTTACGCAATCGGTTGTGTAAAAAATTATATTCACTAAACTTATAATTAGCAAATAAATTGGAGTAATAACATAAAATTGAAACAACTGATTGCGAAAAAGAAATCTTTAGAAATAGAATTATTTCTGTTTTTTTTATACCATTGAGGAAACGTAAATTTATGACTATGAGGAAGCTTTTAACTCTACCCCTATTTGCCCTATGGATTAACATCTCTTACGCACAGACGTATTTAACAACAAGAGGAGACAATAATGCTGGCGCAAGCATTGAATATCGTCTTTTTAATGATGGTGATACTGACATGGAAGGAAGCCCATATATTAACAAGGAATGGCTCCCAGGAAAAATAATCACCAGTACTGGCTTAGAAATTAGTGTTGACCAATTAAATTATCACATAGCTCGACAGATATTGACATTTAAAGAGAATGGTAAAGAACTAACCCCACAACCTACTCTCATAGTGCATCAATTCACGCTTGGACTTAAAAAATTCGAAAAGATAATATACAACAATAAAAAAGAAGCATTTCAAGTATTGGTAGAGTCAGAATCAGGAATTGATCTCTTGAAGGGCTTCAATATTTCAATACAGCCAGGAAAGGCTTCTAATGGAATTATTCAAGCCACTCCTGATAAATACGTTCAAAAGGAAAGCTATTTTTATCGTAATTCAGAGAATTCTTCTTTAATAGAATTCAAGCCTTCAAAAAAAGAAACATTGAGTCTGTTTGGCAACAAATCTTCACAAATGAAAAATTTTATTTCTGCAAATAAGTTAAACACCAGAAAAGAAGAAGATTTAATTCAAATTTTTAATCACTACAATACTTTATAAGAAATTCGTTTATTAAAACAAAAGGCCACCTGGAATAATCTAGGTGGCCTTTTGTTTATGTAGTAGCCCCGACAGGAATCGAACCTGTATCTGGAGTTTAGGAAACTCTTATTCTATCCATTGAACTACGGGGCCTTGTATTGGAGCAAAAGAAAAGTATGATTTGCTCTGATGTCTGACAATTCGAAAGGATCAAAGGTATAAAAAAGCTACATTTCACCCAATGAATTACCGCCTTTTAAGCTCTATCTTATTTTATATAGGCGCATTCTATATGTCTCATACTGTGTAATATTTATCACGAACCCTTTTTATGATTAGTAAGTATATCTGTAAAGGAATTGATATTCATTACAATTCACTGCTTTGAAGCAACCATTGCATACTATAAATTAGAAATAATGAACACTTCTACACACATGTACTTTAACATATATTTTATACACGTAAAATTTTCAACTTATGAATGTGAGTAAGGGACTAAATCCTAGCTTTTCTTGGCATTATTAGCATCACTTTCACTTGGATTAGCACCATTTGCACCCGAACCTCATATTTGGGGGAAATTAAAATGAGTATTTGGTGGAGGTATAGGCATGAAACCTATGGATTACTTCGATTTATTTTTACACGGAGCTCCATGGATATTTTTACTTTATATGCTGTTTAAAATTACTTTTCAGAATATTAAAGGACCGGGAAAGAAAAAATAATTTACGGGTATCAAGTTCGGAAGGGGTATAAACAAAAAATGTCATCGGAGGAGATAACGTTTTACCTCCTCGTGATGACGTTCAACCTAAACCCAGGTGGGTATCTTAAATATTTTTCAAATAACCTTTATGCGGTTATTCGTAAATCCATCTCTACAAGCTTCTTACTAAATAGTATTCTAGCTACTACAGTATCGCTTAGTTTATCTTTATATAAAAGCTGACCTTCATTCATCTCTATCTCTACACCATGCTCACTTAAAGCTTTTCCATACTCAAGCTCCATTTCCTCGTGCGCAACCCAACAAATAGGCAACTTCTCAACATGTCTATACGACTTATCTATCAGCTCTTCTGCTGATGAGTGAATGAAAAATTCTAAACGCGGATAGTTCTCAATTGATATCATAACGTTGTATATAAGGTTTAGTTGATAAAATATACGGTTTTTAGATTAGATATATTTCAAATAAACGATATATAGAATTTTTATTCAACCAAATGTAAGTTTTTATACGTATTACTCAAAACATAAACGTATTTTTTCGTAAAATTTTTTCTGTAGCCGTATTTCTATTTTTAAATTGTATCAAAAACAGAACAACATATTTTTTTACTATATTTAAGATTCTAAAAAGTTTATTTTTAGAAATTTGCGCTACTCGTTATTCTAATACATTGTTATAACATTGATAACAACAGGAAATAAAATAGCTTTTTTTCGCAAAAAGAAGGGATTAACCCAACATGACTTGCGTAATGAAGTGTATAAAAGGATAGGTAAGAAATTCAGACAAGGAACCATCTCTTCTTGGGAAAACGGGAAGACGGCTCCTGATATGGATGTACTTAACGTACTCGCCAGCATCTTAGAGGTAAACGTAGACGAATTATACGAAAAACAGAATAATTCTGAAGCGAGCTACGTCACCTCTATAAAAGACATCCTATTATATAAGAAAGCTCTCAACGAAATTCAAAGTGAATTTGACTCAGGTAGTGAACCTGAGGCATTCATGAATCTAAGAGAGCTTGCTGAGGAAATACTTGATAACTTAAACGATGTAGTTAACCAACATGAAAAAGTTATCACTCAATTAAAGGCTGTTAGAGAAATTATGAGACTTTAAGATTTACCAGGTTACATCACTCAGTGAGTTAGGGTATATCTGATAATGTCTAATCTTTGCAGCCTCCAATATAGCTTGCCTTAATTCATCTATATTAATTTTACTAGCCGCCGAAACAAATACCCTTTTATCATCCGTTTCAATATTTGCTATTCTTCTATCTTGAAGGTCTTCCATTTCCTCCTCTTCTAAAAGGTCAATTTTATTAAAAACGTATATAGTCGGTTTATCCACCGCATCTAATTCCTTAAGTGTTTCTTTTACTACCCTAATATGATCCTCATAGGCCGGATGCGAAATATCTACAACATGAATAAGCACATCAGCTTCCTTCACCTCCGCTAACGTAGATTTAAAAGACTCTATTAAGTGGTGAGGTAGCTTTCTAATAAATCCTACCGTATCTGAAAGCAGAAATGGAATATTCTCAAAAACAACCTTCCTCACCGTAGAATCAACCGTAGCAAAAAGCTTATCCTCTGCTTTAACGTCACTTTTAGACAGCATGGTCATCAGCGTAGACTTACCTACGTTAGTATATCCAACCAGTGCCATTCTCACTATGCCAGTTCTAGATTTACGTTGTACTGCATTTTGCTTCTCTATCTTCTCCAGCTTTTTCTGTAAAACAGTGATCTGGTTTCGAATATTTCTTCTATCAGTCTCAATTTCCTTCTCTCCTGCTCCACCACGAGTTCCTGTCCCACCTCTTTGTCTCTCCAAGTGAGTCCACATTCTTGTAAGCCTTGGCATAAGATACTGGTATCTGGCTAGCTCCACCTGAGTTTTGGCTTGGGCAGTTTGGGCACGCTCAAGAAAGATATCCAAGATAAGTAAACTTCTATCGTATATTTTACACTTCAGTTCACGCTCAAGATTTCGAAGTTGACTTGGAGATAAGTCATCATCAAAAATGATAATTTCTATATCTCGGCTAATCATATACTGCTTAATCTCTTCGAGCTTACCTTTACCTACAAAACTTCTTATATCAGGCTTTTCAAGTTTCTGAATAAAAATCTTTTCGGTTTCTATATGAGCAGTAGATGCTAGAAATGCCAGCTCGTCCAGATGCTCATTAATAACATTATCGTCAGCGCCTTTATCAGCTACCGTTACTAATACACATTTATCCATATAATTTCTCTCTCCTTAATTCTTACCAATTAAATTTATTAACGATAATTTAATTTATAATGTTAGCCAGAATGTGTAACTTATATGAACATTACAAGTTCTTGCTGTCATGTAAGAATTGGTTACTTTTATGTCAAAAAAAATATATAGCCAGAAACAGGCTTATATTGTTTACAAAGTTAAAAAATAACGATATCATTGCTTGTTCAGCATAGAAAAGAATTACTAGTTGGTGGAATGAAGGTTGCGATTGTACTTAATACATCCTGGAATGTATATAATTTCAGAATGAGCCTGATAAAGGCTTTACAAAATGAGAATCATGCTATACACGTTATCGCCCCGGCAGACGATTATACGCAAAAAATAAAGGAGAGTAATTGCGAATTTCATCCTGTAAAGATGGATAGCAGAGGCGCAAATCCTATAAAAGATATGGCTCTATTTTTTGAGCTTAGATCTATCTATAAAAAGGTACAGCCAGACATCATTCTTCATTTCACTATTAAACCCAATATTTACGGTACATTAGCGGCAGCTTCATTAAAAATTCCTTGCATAAATAATGTATGTGGGCTAGGAACAGTGTTTTTGCAAAAAGGCATCGTCTCCACTATAGCACTTTTAATGTATAAAGTTGCATTTAAATTTCCAAAGAAAGTCTTCTTCCAAAACCATCATGACAATGACCTTTTTATAAAGGAAAAACTTATCAAAGAGGAACTCTGCGAAGTGATACCTGGATCAGGAATTGATTTGAATCATTTCCCTCCTATGGCCTTTAAGCGAAATAACCCATTCACCTTCCTTTTAATATCCAGACTTATATATGATAAAGGTGTCATTGAATACATTGATGCAGTGAAGAAATTAAAGGAAAGTGGCATCAATGCCAGGTTCCAAATTCTCGGAGCAAAAGACCCAGAACATAAGAGAGGTATTCAAGAAGATCTTATTAACGACTGGATTAACAGCAACGTAATTGAGTATTTAGGCACCACAAGTGATGTAAGAAATTTCATAGAAAATGCAGATTGTATAGTTCTGCCGTCATACCGAGAGGGCACTCCAAGAACATTACTGGAGGCTGCTAGCTCTGCAAAACCGATTATTGCTACCGATGTACCAGGTTGCAACAATGTAGTTACCAATAACTTCAATGGTTATCTCTGTGAATTAAAGAGTTCAGAAGATCTGGCTCTAAAAATGAATAACATGTGCCTTTTGCCAGATTCAGATATCAAAAACTTTGGCCTCAATGGTCGTAAAAAGGTGGAAGAGGAATTCAATGAAGTTCTGGTTATTGACTCATACATCAAAACTATAGCAGAATTTAATCAATAATCTGTATTTGTCTCTTACTAGTGTTATCTTAGTATTTTCTATAGAATAACTATCAACTCAATGAACGTAAAAGAGACAGGTGTAAGAGGGCTTTATGAATTAACCCCAAATATTTTTGAAGATGACAGAGGTTTCTTCTTTGAATCTTTTAATCAGGAAAGGCTCACGGAAAAAGGAATTAATTACGATTTCGTTCAGGACAACCAGTCGTTTTCGAAAAAGGGTGTTGTGAGAGGTTTACACTTACAATTCGCTCCATATGCTCAGGCCAAACTAGTGCGAGTTACTTCAGGTAGGGTTCTAGATGTAGCGGTAGACTTAAGACCCGACTCTGAAACTTTTAAACAGGTATATTACTTTGAGTTAGACGCAGTTAAAAATAATGCCGTCCTTATTCCTGAAGGGTTTGCTCATGGATTTGCCGCTCTAGAAGATAGTATTTTTCAATATAAATGCAGTAATTTATACCACAAGAACTCTGAAGGTGGAATTAGGTTTGATGATAAAACCTTAAATATAGACTGGGGTGTTTCTAACCCTATTATTTCTGATAAAGATTTAGAGCTACCTACCTTAGAAGAGTTTGAACGTAATTTTTTAAACTAAATTGATAGGTTAAAATTGAAAAATTTATTTTACCTGTGCTCCATATTGTTGCTATGTTCATGTGGCTCGTATAAAAACACGATCATGTTTAAGAATGAAAGCAACAGGAGTTTAAAAATTTCTGAAGAGGTCAGATCAGCTGAAAGCAACTACCTTATTGAGAAAAATGACTATTTATCCATAGAAGTTTACACTCATAACGGGGAGCAGCTTATAGATCCTGAAAATCATCTCAAAGAAATCTCTAATACTACTCAAACTACTTCAGAAGAAAAAAATCAATATCTAGTTAATATTGATGGTTTTGTTGACTTCCCAATGGTAGGCTTAATTAAACTAGAGGGCCATTCCATTTCTGATGCAGAAGATATTCTAGAAGAGAAGTTTAAGGAGTTTTATGAAGAGCCCTTCGTTAAATTAAGATACTTAAATAAACGAGTAGTTTTACTAGGAGCCAGTGGCGGTGGACAGGTTATTCCTCTTGAGAATGAAAACATGAAAGTGACAGAGGTTTTAGCTCTTTCATCTAATATGGAAAGCACTAATAAAGTGAACAATATTCGTTTGTTAAGAGGGGAAGAAATGTACATGATTGATTTTTCCACGCTCAATGGATACCTTACCGATAACATGACAGTACAAAATGGTGACATCATATATGTAGAGCCTGTGAAAAAGCCTTTTTCTGAATTCATAAGGGATAATGGCCCTGTAGTCAGTATGCTCAGCAGCGTTGTCTCATTGGTGGTGATAATTATTAGTTTGAATTAATTGGAAAAGCAGGGAAAAACCATAGAAACAATCGATTTTGAAAAAGTTTATGCTGTTTTCAAGAAAAGTATTATCTGGGTTATCCTCATTTTTCTTTTAACTAATAGCATAGCCTATCTATATGTCCGGTGGACCAAGCCACTTTTCGAATCTCAATCAGAGTTAAAAATAGATGTAAAGTCAGAAGCATCAGAACTCGGTATAGCTGGAATTAATGAATCTCCTAATATCAATATGATTTCAGGGGAAATAGAGCTTCTTAAATCAAGACTTTTCTTTAATAAGGTAATTGATGCCGTTGATCTGAACATCAGCTATTATACAGCTGGTAATGTTTTGGTGGACGAAAAGTTTAAAACCTCTCCCTTTATAGTTAGTTACAAACTATTAAATCCTAGTCTTTACGACAGAAGAATCTACATCACCATCTTAAATGATAAAGTATATAATATCAACTTCAGTGGCTCTGAAGACAATGATAATGCTGTAGAATACAGGTTTGGGGAAAAGGTTGTTACTAGTCAAATAGAATTCACAGTTTACTTAACCAAAAATTACGAGCCCAATGGTGATAAGAACTTCTTTTTCACCCTTAATAGCGAAGAAGCTCAGATTGCATATATAGCGAGTCACCTGACCGTCGAGCCTTTGAATTTCAATGCTAACACTATTAAAGTTGCCTTTAGAGATTACAACCCATATAAGGCCAGGGATCTAGTAAACGCCATTGATACGCTGTATTTAAATTATACGGAACAAGAAAAAAACCTTGAGAATAGTCAGAAGATCAACTGGTTAAATCAGGAGTTAAAAGAGATTGAGGCACAACTTGAAGGATACGAGGACTTCTTTGAAAACTTTACCATTCAGAATAGAACTAATAACCTTGATGAAGACCTAAGAAAAACAGTAACAGCCATTAATGAAATTGATTCTCAGAGGTATCATGTCTCTAAAAAAATACAAGCCGCCGAAAATCTATTATCAAGTCTAGGATCTGAAGATGATATAATAAGTGCCAATCTGTACTATCTTCCAGATTACGTCACTCAATCACTCAAAGAGCTTCAGGAAAATATTAAACTCAGAAAAAAAGTAAATCTGTCCTACAGCGAAAACACTTTTGCGGTTAAGAGACTAGATAAGGAAATAGACCAGGCAACGGCAGAGCTAAAACAACAAATTAATACGCTACAAGAGGGCTATTTCAAAGACAGAGTGAGTCTAAATAAACGAAAAAATGAACTTGAGGCAAGTTTCGTGAGATTACCAGGCAAGAGTACGGAGTACAAGAAAAATCAAAGATTCTTTAGCTTGTATGAAGAGTTCTATCTTTCATTAATGCAAAGCAAGGCACAGTTTCAAATTGCTCAGGCAGGAACAACTACCGATTTCAAAATTCTATCTCCAGCAACTACACCTTGGATGCCAATATCACCTAATAAAGTAATCATTCAGGGTATTGGCATGGTAGCAGGCCTTATATTAAGTTTATTATTTGTCGGTGGCAGATATTTACTTCACAATAAAATTAATGGCATAGCTGAACTTGAAAAACTTACCTCCGCACCTATTTTAGGTAGTGTTCCTAAGAGCCAGGAAAGAATATCTGAGACTCAATTAACCATCAATAGAAGACCGAAATCTGCTGTAAGTGAGGCCCTTAGGACCATTCGAACTAATATTGAATTTATTATTCCCAACGATAAAAAGAAGATTATCTCCATCACCTCCACCATAAGTGGAGAAGGAAAGACCTTCATTTCAGTTAACCTGAGTGGTATAATTGCGCTTTCAAAGAAGAAGGTGGTGGTGCTTGACCTTGACATGCGTAAACCTCGTGTTCACACCGCTTTTAGCACTCCGGAATCACCTAAGGGTGTTAGTACAATACTCATTCAAAGGCATACACTTGAAGAATGTATCCAAAAGACTGAGATAGAAAACCTTGATTTCATTTCTGCAGGTCCTACTCCGCCTAACCCTTCAGAACTTTTGTTAAACGGTGAATTTGATCAACTTTTAGAGGACTTGAAGAAAATCTATGATATTATCATTTTGGATACTCCTCCGGTAGGTCTGGTCACTGATGGTGTGCTGGCGATGAAAAAGGCAGATTTGGCCTTATACATAGTAAGATCTAATTATTCGAAAAAGATATTCCTCAACACATTAAATAAATTAAGAGAGGTTAATAATTTTAAAAACCTCGCAGTTATACTTAATGCAGCCTCTATTGTAGGTGCTAAAAGCTATGGCTATGGCTACTATGAAGAAAAGCCCAAAGGACTAATTAATAAAATACGATACGCTTTTGTAAGAGGTGTTTAAAATATTCTCTAAAAAAAATAGTGCCCCAGTAAAAGCTGTCAATTGCGATCTACACTCTCACCTGCTTCCCGGGTTAGATGACGGTGTTGAAAGTTTTGAAGAAAGCCTAGAGATCATCAATGGCCTTAAAAGTCTTGGTTACAGTAAGATAATTACCACACCTCATGTAATGCATGACTTTTATAATAACTCGTCAGAAGATATCCTTCACAAATTAGAGCAACTGAAGCAATTATTAAAAGAGCAAAATATAGACGTAGAGGTAAAGGCCAGTGCGGAATATTATTTGGATGAACAGCTTATTAATATCGTAGCAGAAAAACCAAAAGAACTGTTGACTTTCGGTGACAACTATTTTCTTTTCGAAACCTCTTTTATGACAGAGCCGCTGTATATGAAAGAGTTCATCTTCGAAGCAAAATCCAAAGGCTTAAACCCTATTTTAGCCCATCCAGAAAGATATGTCTATCTACAAGAAGACCTTAGTAAGGTTGAAGACCTGATCAATAGAGGCGTATTAATGCAGCTAAATATAAACTCGCTATCAGGGTATTACTCTAAAAGAATTAAAAAAACTGCGGAGAAGCTGATCGATGCAAAACAGGTCCATTTGATCGGAAGTGATTGCCATAATATTCGTCACTTTGGCGTAATGAAAAAATCCAGACAAGAGAAATATTATAAAAAGGCCTTAGATTTGCCCTTACTAAACGATAGCCTATAATGATATTGGTAACAGGTGCAAATGGATTGTTGGGTAGCTATGTCTGTAGAACGCTATTACAAAGCAACCAACCATTTATTGGTCTGATAAGGGAAAATAGTGACTTAAGCCTATTGAAAGACATCAAAGATCAGATAGATCTAAGATATGGAGATATCAGGCATGTAGAGGATATTGAAAGCATTATCAAAGAATGTAGCGTCATTATACATTGCGCTGCAATAGTTTCTTATGATCCTTCCCAAAAAGAAAGGCTGTTTAACGTTAATGTAGAAGGCACAGCCAACTTAGTTAATCTTGCCATTACTCACCAGATAGATTACTTCATCCACATCAGCTCTGTTGCTGCCATAGGTAGAAACAAAGCTGAAGGCACCATTAATGAAACGGAAAAGTGGCAAAATGAAGTTAAAACCACAGCTTATGCCGAATCAAAGCATCTATCAGAACTAGAAGTATGGCGTGGCATGGCCGAAGGATTGAATGCAGTAGTTCTTAATCCATCATTAATTATAGGGCCAGGAGACTGGGAAAAAAGTAGCTCTAAGCTTATTAAATATGTATGGGACGAAAAGCCGTTCTATACCAAAGGACTTTTAAACTATGTAGACCTTCGAGATGTTGTAAAGGTTATAATATTAATGTTGAATAAGCGTTTAACCAATAGTAGATTTATCCTTAATGGTGGTACTTTAAGCTATAAAGAGTTTTTCGAGCAAGTTGCGACCAAACTAAACAAAAAAGCACCTCACATCGAAGCTGGCAAGTGGCTTACAAGGTTTGCATTGGCATCACAAAAAGTTAAATCATTATTCACTGATAAAGAGCCAATTATCACAAAAGAAACAGCAAGAGTAAGTAAAAATAAAATTTACTTTGATAATGCTAAGGTTAAGAATGAACTAGGCTATACATTTACACCAATTGAAGATACTATAGACTGGACCTGTAAGTATTATTTAGAACAAGAAACAAATTAAAATTCACTATTAACCTTATTAAAAATAAGATTAATTTCTTTAAATTGTTTAAACTATTAGAGGGACTGAATGGCTGAGAATTTCAAGAAAAAAGAAGAAAACGAACTTCTAAAAAGGTTCGAAGATCATATAAAAAACAAGGCTAACTACTTCTTCGAGTTAGACAGCTTTGAACAAATAGTTGGTCTCTACATAGACAGAGGGCAATATAGGAAAGCTCTGAAAGCTGTGAATATGGCTTCAGATCAATATCCTTTCTCCACCGAGCTTCTGGTAACTAAGGCACAAATTTTATCTAATCTTGAGCAATATAATGAGGCACTAGAACTGCTAAGCAAGGCTGAATCTTTTCAACCCAACGATTCAGAAATTTACTTTCTGCAGGGATCAATCTTATCCCTAAGAGCGGATTATGATGGTGCCATTGAAGTATATTATAAGGCGCTACCTTATACTGAAGATAAAGACGAATTATTCTACAGTATCGGGCTGGCCTATCAAAGCAAAGAAGATTATCAAAAGGCTATTGAGCTTTATAAGCAGGCTATTGAAGAAAATATTCTTCATGATGGAGCTTTGTACGAACTAGCTTATTGTTTAGACCTTTGTGGAGAACTAGAAAGCAGCATCACTTATTACAAAAAGTTTATAGATGCAGACCCGTATTCACAGGCTGCGTGGTATAATTTAGGTATAGTGTATAATAAAATAGGTGAATTTGAAAAAGCCATTGAAGCTTATGAATTTGCCGTAGTGATTGAAGATAATTTTTCCTCCGCATACTTTAACATGGGGAACACTTACCTTCAAATGGAACTGTTTTCTAAATCACTTGATGCGTACACGAAAACTCTTGACATTGAAGGACCTAGTCCAGAAGTTTATTGTCAGATTGCCATTGTTTACGAAAACATGGAACAGTATGAACTTGGACTAAAATATTACCAAAAGGCTGCAAAATTGGATAATCTTTATGATGAAGCCTGGTATGGTGCGGGTAAATGCTTGTTTCAGCAACAAAAATGGTATCAATCCTTGCATTTCTACAATAAAGCACTGAAACTTGACCACGAAAATGCAGAGTATTGGAAAGCTGTAGCTCAAACGGAGTGTAATATTGGAAATATTGTGTCCAGCATAGATGCTTATGAAGAGGCTAGTATGCTAGCCCCTGAAGACAAAGAAATATGGATGGACTGGTCATATATTTACTTTGAACAAGGTGAATATGATAAGGCAATAGAGCTGATTTTATCCGGTTTAGAGGAAATCCCTGATGATCCTGAATATTTTTACAGGCTAACCGCATATCTTATTAGTGCAGGAAAATATAAAGAAGCATTTAATTATCTTGAAAATGCCTTAATTTTGGACTTTGATATGCATGAGGTTCTCCTTGAGTTTTTTCCACAGCTTGAGACTCAAAAAGCATTGTATAAAATCATTAATCAATTTAGAAAAGAAAATTCATAATGAATTATACTTTGAATAACGTTCCTGAGCGCACAGTAAAGCCCAGGCAGTATGGTTTTACTATGGCTATGGACAAAGGTCTTAGTATTAGAGAAGTAGAAGATTTTATTAGTATCTGCGGTGATTACGTTGACATTGTAAAATTTGGATGGGCTACATCCTTCGTTACTCCAAATCTTAAAGAAAAGATAAAAGTGTACCACGACGCTGGTATTCCTGTATATTTTGGAGGAACGCTTTTCGAAGCTTTTATTATTAGAAATCAGTTTGACGATTATAGAAAGGTACTTGATAAGTATGATCTTCAGTACGCTGAGGTGTCTGATGGTTCAATTGAACTGGATCACGATAAAAAGTGTGACTATATCAGCAAACTTTCCGAGCAGGTAACTGTACTTTCTGAAGTAGGATCTAAAGATGAGGAAAAAATTATTCCTCCTTATCAGTGGATCAAACTCATGCAGGCAGAATTAGATGCAGGAGCATGGAAAGTAATCGGTGAAGCTAGGGAAAGCGGAAACGTAGGACTTTTCAGATCTACAGGTGAAGTAAGATCAGGCTTGGTTCAAGAGATCTTGACCAAAATTCCATTTGAGAAAATCATTTGGGAGGCACCACAAAAGGCGCAGCAAGTATGGTTCATCAAATTATTAGGTTCTAATGTAAACCTGGGCAATATTGCACCCAATGAAATAATACCATTAGAGACTATTCGTTTAGGGTTGAGGGGAGATACATTCAATCATTTTCTTTCTTTACAGAACAACCTTTAAACAATCACTACCACATGGGTAAATTTAAAGAGCACCTGCTCATATTCTTAAAAGGAATTGGTATGGGCGGTGCTGATGTAGTTCCAGGAGTTTCTGGAGGTACCATCGCTTTTATCACAGGAATCTACGAAGAACTTCTTGACTCTATTAAGGCGGTTGACTTGGAAGCATTTAAGCTTCTAATTTCATTTAAACTTCCAGAATTTTGGAGAAAGATAAACGGCAACTTCCTGCTTCCACTATTTCTAGGCATAGCAGTGAGTCTCCTAACGCTTTCTAAGCTCATTTTATATCTATTAGATGAGCATCCAATACCTGTGTGGTCATTTTTCTTTGGGCTGATTATAATCTCGGCTATTCTAGTTTTAAGACCTATTAAAAAATGGAATGTAGGCGTAGTAATAACTTTGCTAGCCGGTATTGCCATTGCCTATTTAATTACTTCTGCTACTACTTCTGAAACGCCCACTGACCTTTGGTTTATATTTCTGTCAGGAGCCATTGCCATTTGTGCTATGATTCTACCAGGTATCTCGGGTTCGTTCATACTTTTGGTTTTAGGCAAGTACGAATATATTTTCAAAGCGCTAAGTAATTTAGATGTAGTGACTATTCTGGTTTTTATGGCTGGTTGTGTTACAGGTCTACTTTCTTTCGTTAGGGTAGTATCTTATCTGTTCAAGAAATTTCATGACCTTACTATAGCATTACTTGCTGGCTTTATGTTGGGCTCGCTAAATAAAGTATGGCCATGGAAGATACCAACAGCTTTTAGAGTTGATAGACACGGAGAGCAAGTGGTAGCTGCAGCCAAGAACGTTATGCCCAATGAGTACACCGAGCACTTTAAGACTGATCCTCAGCTCTTTACAGCCATTCTTTTCCTTGCAATAGGAATTCTTCTGGTAGTAGGAATAGAAAAGGTGGCTAACTACAAGATAAAACCTACTCAGTAATGAAAAAGTATGGCCTTATCGGAAAGAAGCTGTCTCACTCTTTCTCAAAAGACTATTTTTCTAAAAAGTTTATGGATCTAGGTCTAACTGACTACTCCTACGATTTATTTCCTTTAGAAAACATTAGTCAAATAGTTGATCTGATAAAGGCCAATCCAGAACTTCAAGGTTTTAATATCACCATTCCCTATAAAGAAGAAATCATCCCATACCTTGATAGCATGGAGGAGAATGCTAAAGAGATTGGTGCTTTCAATGTTGTTAAAATAAAAAACAACAAACTGACAGGCTATAATTCGGACTTCTTCGGTTTTAAATCTTCTTTAGAAAACTGGTATAAGCCAACAAAAAACAACAAAGCCCTGGTGTTAGGCACAGGCGGAGCTAGTAAGGCTGTAGCCGCAGCTTTAGGAGCTTTAAACATAGAGTTTAAATATGTTTCAAGAGACAACCAAAAAGCTTCGCTTACGTATAACAACTTTGTTGATTCACCCGAACTCATACTTGAGTACCCACTAATTATCAACACAACTCCACTAGGAATGGCTCCCAATACAGAAAGTATGCCAGAGTTACCCTATGCGCATTTAACCTCTGATCACTTTTTATACGATTTGGTATATAATCCTACAGAAACGAAATTTTTGAGTTTAGGTAAGGCTCAAAATTGCCAAGTTAAAAACGGTCTCGAAATGCTTCATCTTCAGGCAGAAAAGTCCTGGGAGATCTGGAATTCTTAATTTCACTGGTAACCGCCACAGTCTTATAATCATCAGATATACAGACTAATACCCCCTATTCATTCTCAAAACATTACTACTTACATGGGTATATCTCCTATCATCACCCCAACCATTCGTTAGAATAGACATATTCAACTATCTGATTATAAAATATTTATATAATTATTATTTCAATACTATTCCAACTAAAAATACTTATTTATTACTTAAGTAGACTCTAGCTATACATAACAGCGATTATTAGTGGCCTTCCTCTTAATTTCATAGATGCAAGAAGCTAAAAACTAACCATTTATAACAATGTTAGAAACTAATAAGAATGCTGAAAACAAAATCAACCCTATTGCTATAGTTGGACTTTCATGTCGTTTCCCTAAGGCTGAAAATTTACAGGAATTCTGGAAAATGTTGGAGAACGGTATTGATGCCGTTGAGAAAATTCCTGCCAGCAGATGGGACATCGATGAATATTACGATGCCGATAAAAGTGCGGCCGACAAAACTCATCAGCGACATGCAGCCATGCTTGATAACATTGACAAATTTGACCCTTTCTTCTTTAATATATCTCCTGCAGAAGCCGCTGAAATGACTCCATCACAAAAGCTTATGATGGAACTCACCTGGGAATGTCTCGAAAGTGGCAACATTCCATATCAGCAGATAGCTGGTAAAAAAGTGGGTGTTTATGTAGGCAATATATGGAGTGATTTTGAGCACCTGAGGAAACATAAGAATGCAGTAGTCACTTCTCATTCCGCCATGGGGCAGTCGGCTAATATTATAGCCAATCGCATCTCTTACTTCTATGGCTTTTCCGGCCCTAGTTTAGTGGTAGATACAGGTTGCTCCTCTTCTTTAGTGGCACTTCATTTAGCCTGCCAAAGTCTCTGGGACGGAAGCACCAGCTACGGTCTGGTAGGTGGCGTAAATCACACACTTGATCCGGATCAAAACATATTGCTCTCCAAATTTGGAGGACTTTCCGCTAAGGGTAGCTGTAGTACTTTTGATATAGCTGCTGATGGTTTTGTGCGTGGTGAAGGTGGTGGTATAATTCTTCTAAAGCGCTTAGAAGACGCTGAAAGAGATGGAGATAAAATCTTCGCACTTATTAAAGGTAGTGCCATGAATAACAATGGCTTCAATGTAAACCTACCTGCCACCAGTACTAATGGACAATTGGACGTTTTACAATCTGCTTATGAAAGGTCTGACATTGCACCAGCTGACGTACATTATGTGGAAGCCCATGGCACCGGCACTAAACTGGGTGATCCTACAGAAAGTAGAGCACTAGGTCAGTTCTTCAGCACTAACCGGACCAGGCCGCTGCATGTGGGTTCGGTCAAAACAAATATAGGTCATTTGGAAGGGGCAGCTGGCATTGCAGGGCTTATTAAAGTGGTGCTAGCCATGAATAAAAGAAAGCTGCCTAAAAACTTGCACTTTAAAACACCCAACCCTGACATCGACTTTGAAAATTTAAAATTAAAAGTGCAGGATTCACTCAGTGATTGGCCTGCCAAGCCCGGTGAACCCCTACGAGCTGGCGTGAATTCTTTCGGCTGGGGAGGAACAAATGCTCACACCATTCTCGAAGAGTACGTACCAAAAGAATGCAATGTTAATATTGGAGATCATCAGCACGGCTGCTACTTATTACCGTTATCTGCCAAATCTGAAGGGGCTTTGTTTCAATCAATATATAATTATCTCCATTACTATCGTACTCAAATTAACGGAGTAGCACATCAGTTTGAAAATGCCTGTAAACTGGCCGCAACTACGAAATCATCATTTGAGTTCAGAAAACTTTTCAAAGCCAATAGCAAGGAGAATATGATAGAGTCAATAAGCTCCTTTCTCAGCGATCACAAAGAATGGACTGCTTCTACGCCTCTACATGCCGTCAATGATAAAGTTGTTTTTATCTTTCCCGGACAAGGCTCTCAATGGATAGGAATGGGTAAAGCTCTATTTCAATACGAGCCCGTTTTTAAAGAAACCATTATTGCTTGCGATAAAGAATGGAATAAGTATACAGACTGGTCTCTGATAGATCAACTTCATGCAGCAGAAGGAGAATCCAGGCTTGATGAGATTGATGTGATACAACCTATGCTTTCCGCAGTTCAAATTGCACTAGGAAAATTATGGATGTCAATCGGTTTAAAACCAGACTCCGTAGTCGGGCATAGCATGGGTGAAGTAGCTGCTGCCTATATCTCAGGCAGTATTTCTATTAATGAAGCCGCCCAGATCATATGCAACAGAAGTAAGTTAATGAAAACTATGAGTGGCAAAGGCGGTGCCATGGCTGTTACAGAATTAACACTTGAGCAAGCAGAAAGGGTGGTTAAGAGATATCCAGAATTATCTATTGCAGTAAATAATAGTCCAAAATCAACAGTATTAGCGGGAGCTGAACAAGCGATTGAAGAAATTATTGCAGAACTAGATAAGCAGGGGCGTTTCACCAGAAGAGTAAAAGTAGATGTGGCATCGCATTCTAAACAAATGGATCCAATTAAAGAAGAGCTTGGTAATAGCCTCCAACTCAATCCCAAACATCAAGACATTACTCTTTATTCTACCGTAAGAAATCAAATAGTAGAAGGTGAAGATTTGACAAGTGAATATTGGGTAGATAACCTAAGGCATGGGGTTCAATTTGCCGCTGTAATGGATAAGCTTGTCGAAGATGGACATAAGGTATTCATTGAGGTAAGTCCTCACCCTGTATTAATCACTTCTATTAACGAATGTTTGGATGCCAACAACTGTAAAGCCGTTGTTACAAGCACCTTACACAGAGACAAAGAAGAATTATGCGAACTGTATGATAACGTATCTACATTATATGAAAACGGCGTTAGTATCAATTGGAATCAGTTTTATAAAAATGTTAATACCTACCATACATTCCTTCCCTCCTATCCATTCCAAAGGGAAGAGTACAAGCTCAATGAACGGCTATCTCTCGATAAAAACAAATCTGGACACCCATGGATTGGTAGAGAAATAAAATTGGCCAACCTTCCTGAAATACATTTTTGGGAAGCGCACATTAATTTAAATCAGTTTCCTTATATAAAAGATCACCAAGTAAATAACATTACTGTACTGCCAGGAACTGCATATGTAGAAATGATATTGGCCGCATTAAACGAACTCTCAGGATCCCAACATTGTGAAATAGTTAATTTATCATTCAAAAAAGCTATCACTTTCGAAGATAATGAGTCCATAAAGGTGCAATTGAAACTACATGAAGAAGATGATGGGCTGTCTGGATTTAAATTTTATCAGCAAAACCAGGATAAATGGCTACTAACCGCTGAAGGAGAATATCACTTTAAGGACGAAGTTCATTCTTACAATGTGAGTCCATTTAAAACTCTAGCCGGAGATATCATTTCAGGTGAAGACTACTACAAGCAACTGGAAAGTATCGGGCTCAATTATGGACCGTACTTTCAAGGTATCTCACAACTAACTATAGATCAAAATGACATTAAGGCCAATGTAAAGATTGACTCCAAAATCTCAGGGAACATAAACAAATATCACTTTCATCCTGCTGTATTAGACAGTTGTTTTCAGGCACTTTTTGTCCCTGCGTTAAATGGAGAAGATAGTAATTACCGAACCACCTATTTAACCAGAGTAGGTAGATTGGAAGTCTTCGGCAATATTCCTAAGAACTCAGACCTACAGGTGAATATAAAAATTAAAGCCAAACAGGAAAATGAGCACTTCACTGACTTGCTGGCAGATTTAGTCATTTATGATGAACAAGGTAATCCACTTTTAAAAGTAGAACAGGTTGGAGCAAAAATTATGTCAGTGTCAGATTACCATCAGGCTGACAATGAATGGTTTCATCAGGTGCAGTGGCTTAAAACAGAAATTAATAAGAAATCAGCCTCTGCTGGTTTGAAAAACTACCTTCTGATTAGCAATTCTTATATCGCTGTTCAACAGCTAGTTAGCAAACTAAGCAAGCAAGGTCATACCGTATCAGTTTTAATAAATAAACTAGAGAGCCCGAATTCAGAAAACGTTAAAATCTACAAGACCAATTATGATGACCTTGCGTCAGTACAGCAGACGTTAAGGGAGATTAATCTAAACTCTCAAGACGATGTCATTTTCTTCTTTACCAAGGAGCTACATCATGACAAGCTTCAACTCAAAACCGCTTCCGCGTATTATCTAGTTAATGTAATGCAAGCTATAAATGCATTAAAACTGAAGCGCTATCCAAAACTTAACGTAGTAACTAATGGAAGTAAACCTATTGAAAACACCATGATTAATATTGAACATGGGCCATTAAATGGGTTAGCAAGGGTTATTGCCAATGAACTTCCTCAGTATGAAACTTTGCAAATAGACCTGAGTTATCTACCTAATAATTCGGAATTGGAAATCTTCACGCAATTACTATCAAGCAGGTTAAGTAAAGAAAAAGAGATTGCCATAAGAAATAAGGATGTTTATGTCTCCAGATTAAACAAGGTAAAACCAGACATTTTCGGCATTCAAAATAAGACTTTCTCACCTGTAGGCAGCTACCTGGTCACTGGCTATAACGGCATTGCATTTAGACTGGTGGAGTGGATGTTTGCCAAGGGGGCAAGAAATTTCATTCTACTCAGCAGAAGTGGAAATACAGATGAATACACAAGCAGTAAAATACAGGAGTTTCAGAAAGGTGGCGCATCATTTGAAATCATACCATGCGACGTTTCTGATTACTTTGGACTGAAGCAAGTTTTTGAAGATCAAGAATTTAGCATCAATTTAAAAGGAATAATTCACGCTGCTGGTCTTATACAAGCTACACCAATCAATGAATTAACTTCGGACAACTATTCTAATATTTTAGCACCGAAAGTAAAAGGTGGCTGGAACCTCCACCTTTTATCCAAAGAATATGATTTAGATACATTTCTCCTTTTCTCATCTGCCTCCTCAATGATTGGCCTCAGCGGACAAGGTAGTTATGTAGCCGCTAATGCATTCTTAGATTCGCTAGCACAGTACCGTCATTCTCTGGGCCTTACAGCCACGGCAGTAAACTGGGGCGTCATGACAGATGCAGGTATGGTGGCTAATGCCGAAGAAATGGCTAAATATGCTAAAGCTGAGGGTTTCATTCCTACTACCATGAAAGAGGCAGTAGATGCACTAGATCATATAATCTTTCAGCAACCTGTAAATATTGGGATATTCAAAATTAGCCCTGATCAAACAGCAGACTTTTTCCCTTCACTAGGTGCCAGCAACTACTTTGGAAACCTCTTACTTAAAGAAGAAAAATCCAATGAGAATCAAAGTTTACTTCAAACGTTGGAATTATTACCGAACAAAGAGGAGAAGCAATTGGCATTAGAAAACCATGTTAAATTACTTACCGCTAAAATCATCAAAAGCACACCAGGAAAGCTCAACTCCGAGATGCGATTTAAAAACCTGGGAATAGATTCTATAATGGCAGTTCAGTTAAGAAACAAGCTGGAAAAAGATTTATCACTTAAATTATCAGTGACCAATATTTGGGAGTACCCCACCATTGGGGAATATTCCTCATTTCTAATGGGAAGGCTGGTGAATAGCGAAGAAGGTGATTTACTAACCACTCCCAAAAGAAACGGTAAGGTTGTTCAAAGTCTTGTCATTCCAAAACCAAATCCAGAGGCTAGTTTCAGGATGATTTGTTTTCATGATGCCGGTGGCAGTTCTTCTCTATATGACATGTGGGAAACTATGTTAGATGCCGATATTGAGCTTATAATATTGGAATTACCCGGTAGAGGTAAACAGCTATCGGCAAAGCCTTTTCAAGACATAAAATTTGCTACCAATAAAATTTTAAAAGATCTCAAAAATCATCTGGATAAACCATACTTCCTATTTGGTCATAGCATGGGTGGATTAATTGCTTTTGAACTATTAAGGCTCATCAGAACAAATAATTTACGTCAGCCTCAGCAGCTCTTTATTAGCAGTACCCCACAGTTGGCCTCTTATGAGCGCGCGCACCTGGACCCAAGGTTAGACAACCAGCAACTCATGGATTCCTTCCCTCATTTGAAACCTGAAAACACACCTGATCCTGAACTAAGAAAAGTACTGATTACTCTTCTTAGAAATGACCTTGCCCTGATTGATAGCTTTAAATATGAATTTCAGCCACCATTTGATCTGCCCATTATCGCAATACATGGTGTCGATGATAATACCGTATCACACGGACAGATTGAAAATTGGAAGAATGAAACCACCACTACATTCAAATTAATTCAACGAAAAGGTGGACATCACTATTTAAGGAATGACCGTGAATTCATTACTCATTTAATCAATTCAGAGATAGACAAAACCATTTTAATCAATAAATAATGGAAACAACAGTAAATAATCTAACTAAAAAGATAGTAGGTACATGGAAGCTTGTTTCATGGTATTATCAGGATGAAGATGGCAATAGAGTAGATTACTTTGGTCGTAATCCGCAAGGCATTTTAATCTATGATAACGCGGGCTATATGAGTGTTCACATCATGAAAAATTCGAGAACCAAATTTAAAACGGATGGAATGTATGAAGGTACGCCTGAAGAGATCGAATCTGCTTTTAAAAGCTATTTTGCCTATTACGGCAAATATTATCAAGATGATGAAGGCACTATGACCCACATTGTTGAAGGCGGACTCTTTCCTAATTGGGAAGGAAATGTTGAAAAAAGGTATGCCAAAATTGAAGACAATCAGCTCATTATCTACACTCCTCCTATTCCTACAGAAAATGGTGACATTGTCTTTTATGTTGTATGGGAGCGATGTAAGGAATAATCAAAATAAAAGAATAACGGCTAAGTTTTTAAAAGCTCAGTGAAATAAATCAATAAAAATTATATCAATTACAACATTTAAAGCGTTGCAACCAGTTAAAAGACATTAACAAGATGTTTATAACGACAGATCGAAGAAATTTTATTATTTTTTTATAGAGATGGTTTAATACCAAAAATTGATTCTTTTTTCATATGAAAAATTTCAATCTTAGTAATTCTAATAATGTTTAAAACTTGAAGGAAATGGATAGGGAAATTTTATTAAAACAATCAAATTTGGAAGTAAGCTACGACAAGGATGAACAAATACTCTATTGTGTATGGCTTGGCTTTCAAAACAAGGAAAAAATCATGAACAGCGGGGAGAAAATCCTCGAGCTACTGAAGAGTAAACGGTGCGCTAAAGTCCTTAATGACAACACCAGCGTATCAGGCCCATGGCAAGACGCAGCCGAGTGGACTGCTAAAAATTGGTTTCCCAGAATGGAGAGTGCAGGATTAAAGCACTTTGCATGGGTGTTTTCTCCTAACATTTTCGCAGAACTATCTGCGCAAAAGGCCAAGCCAGATTCAGACGTTGTTACCACGTTTCATTCAGTATATGATGCGGAACAATGGCTAAAGAGCAAAGAGGTAGCTTATAACTAGTAAGTTACCTCTCCATTAGAACTAAAATCCGATGCATGCCCCTCCATTCATCGGATTTATTTTTTACAGGAATTAAGTATGCCTTCATCTACAACATTTTCCACCCATCCCGTATTATAAGATATTAGTTCTTTAGATTTGAATAGAACCAATAGCTTATGCAGTTTAATATATCCAGCGAGTACGAACCTACAGGTGATCAGCCAAGAGCCATAGAAGAATTATCGGCCAGTATAGAAAATGGAGAGAGCTTTCAAACCCTTTTGGGAGCAACCGGAACAGGTAAAACATTTACCATGGCCAATGTAATAGCTAAAGCAAACAGACCCACTCTGGTGCTTTGCCATAACAAAACTCTGGCTGCCCAGCTGTATGGTGAATTTAAAAGGTTCTTCCCTGAAAATGCTGTTGAATACTTCATATCCTATTACGACTATTATCAACCAGAAGCATTTATTCCATCTTCCAATCTTTATATTGAAAAGGACCTTTCCATTAATGAAGAAATTGAAAAATTAAGATTGAGTTCCACCTCTTCTCTACTTACAGGTAGAAGAGACATCATTGTAGTGGCCTCGGTTTCATGCATCTACGGTATTGGTAACCCTGAGGAGTTTGGAAGGAATATCGTTAAGCTAAAAGTTGGGGAAACCATCCCTAGGAACAAGCTCCTGTTCGCGCTGGTAGACATACTTTACAGCAGATCTGAAGGAGAGTTTAAAAGAGGTAATTTCCGAGTTAAAGGTGATACGGTTGATATATTCGTTGCCTATGGAGATTTTGCTTACCGTATCATGTTTTGGGGCGATGAAATTGAGTCTATTCAAAGAGTTGATCCATTCAGCGGTAAAACTCTTTCTGATGAAAAGATAATTACCATTTTCCCCGCAAACTTATTTGTAACTGGTAAAGATTCTTTACATCAGGCAATCCATGAAATACAAGATGATTTAGTGGCTCAGATTAATCATTTCGAAGTAGAACAAAGGCACCTTGAAGCAAAAAGACTGAAGGAACGTACTGAGTTCGACATGGAAATGATGCGGGAGCTAGGCTACTGTTCTGGAATAGAAAATTACTCTCGATACTTCGATAGAAGAATACCTGGCGCCAGACCTTTCTGTCTCTTGGATTATTTCCCTGATGATTATTTAATGTTCATTGATGAGAGTCACGTTACCATTCCTCAGGTAAGAGCTATGTGGGGTGGAGACAGAGCCAGAAAAGTAAATCTGGTGGACTTTGGTTTCAGGCTACCAGCTGCATTAGACAACAGACCCCTTACCTTCAATGAATTTGAAGCCATGCTCAATCAGGTGGTATATGTTAGCGCTACACCCGCCGAGTATGAACTGAGAAAATCAGAGGGAGTGGTGGTAGAGCAGATTATTAGACCTACGGGACTATTAGATCCGAAAATTGATGTAAGGCCTAGCCTTAATCAAATTGATGACCTGCTTGAAGAAGTGGATGAAAGAATAAAGAAAGAGGAGCGTGTGCTTGTTACCACCTTAACCAAGCGAATGGCAGAGGAATTGACCAAGTTTTTGGAACGAGCAGGTGTAAAGTGTCGTTACATACATAGCGAGGTGGATACATTAGATCGCGTTGAGATCCTTCGCGAGCTCCGACTAGGAATTTTCGACGTGCTGGTAGGAGTTAACCTCTTAAGAGAAGGACTAGACCTCCCTGAGGTATCTCTGGTAGCCATTCTGGATGCTGACAAAGAAGGTTTCTTGAGAAATCAGAGATCTTTAATCCAGACTATTGGGAGAGCTGCGAGAAATGCTAACGGAATGGTAATCATGTACGCTGATAAAACTACCCCATCAATGCAAACGGCCATTGATGAAACCAATAGAAGACGTAGTATTCAAATGGAGTACAATGAAGAGCATGGAATAACACCAACCACCATTCTCAGATCAAAAGATTCCATTCTACAGCAAACTAACGTAGCTGATAAGAAGAAGTCTGGCAAGAAGTACTACAGTGGTGATGAGGCTCCATCAGTAGCCGCGGATCCGGTGGTAGAATATATGGGCAAAGATCAACTTCAAAAGCTTATTAACACCACTCAGAAAAACATGGAAAAAGCAGCCAAAGAGCTTGATTTCATGGAGGCTGCCAAGCTTAGGGATGAACTACTGGAATTACAAAAGCTAGCTCAAGAGAAAGAAAACTAATACAGCAATGAATAAAAGCACATTTTTTATAGGCATTATACTTTCCTCTATTTTAAGTGGCCTGATTTCATGCGTAGTAGTTTATCTATACCTCAGTAGCCAACCATCAAGTAGCTACAACTCAATAGCCAAGCATCAGCTGAACTTGACCAAAAACTCATCTATGGACACCTCATATGTGGTCCCAGAAGGTTTGAACTTTGTAAATGCTGCTCAAAAAGTAATCCCAGGAGTGGTTCATATTAGGTCTCTATATTCTTCTGGAAAGTATAGCATTAATCCTTTAGAAGGCTACTTTAGAAGTCCTACTCAATCATCCGGCTCAGGCGTTATCGTATCTGATGATGGATTTATAGTAACCAACAATCATGTGATTGAAAATGCCAGCAACATAGAGGTAGTACTCAATGATAACAGAACTTATCTGGCTAAAACCATCGGCGTCGACCCTACCACTGACCTCGCATTACTTAAAATTGAGGAGCAAAACCTATCTTACGTAGAGTATGGAAACTCTGACTTCATAAAAACAGGGGAATGGGTATTAGCAATAGGAAATCCCTTTGACCTCACATCTACGGTGACTGCGGGCATTGTGAGTGCAAAAGCCAGAAACATTGGCATTTTAAGAGATAAGAACAACCTTCAAATAGAAGCTTTCATACAAACAGATGCAGCTGTAAACCCAGGAAATAGCGGTGGCGCTCTGGTTAATCTTAAAGGTAAATTAGTGGGTATTAACACGGCAATTGCTACACCTACTGGTAATTATGCTGGTTATTCATTTGCCGTTCCCGTTTCCCTGGTGAAGAAAGTCATTGATGACCTTTTAGAGTTTGGAGAGGTGCAAAGAGCCCTTTTAGGCATCAGAATAGGCGATATGAACTCACGAATAGCAGCAGCAGAAGGATTAAACATTTTTAGTGGCGTTTTTGTAAGTGATGTATATGAAAACAGCTCCGCTGATAAGGCTGGCATTATGGCTGGAGACATTATCATTGCCATAGATGAAATGACTATCCACAATGTATCTGAGCTACAAGAAATGATTGCCAGAAATAGACCTGGAGATGAAGTGAATGTAACTTTCATACGAGATGGCGAAAAGCAAACTACAGAAGCCACTTTACAGAACACCCAAGGCACAGTGGATATTCTCAAGTCAGATGTAGATAATGTTTTAGAAGGTGCTACATTAGAAAATTTCGAGTCATCAGATGATAAGGAATCTCCTGTAGAAAAAGGCGTATTGATCAAAGAGCTAAATGATGGCAAGTGGAAAGATGCCGGCATTGAAACTGGATTTATTATCACGAAAGTTGATAAAATTGAAATTACATCTATTGATGAGCTTACTCGCACTCTGAAAAACAAAAGTGGGGGGATTTTGATCGAAGGCATTAAACCCGATGGATCAGAAGGTCTATATGGCATTGATTGGTAGCCCTTTACCAATTTGACCAAGTTTCCCTGCAATGAATCACACATTTTTATAGATTTGCAAACAAAAAACGCTCATGGATATTAATAGTTTCGGAATTAAAAAAACGCTAGAAACGCTACGCATAAAAGACAAAAACCAAGGCTCCTCCACTGGAAGTGAATGGTTTGGAGACAGTAGCGACTATCTAAAATCATATTCACCGGCAGATGGGCAGCTTATTGCTGAAGTTGGTGTTTCTACTTCAGAAGACTACGAAAAAGCAATTACTAAAGCTACTGAAGCCTTTAAAAGCTGGAGACTATTGCCTGCTCCTAAAAGAGGTGAAATAGTTAGACAAATAGGAGATAAACTCCGCGAATATAAAACTGAACTTGGTAAGCTCGTTTCATACGAAATGGGTAAATCCTACCAGGAAGGTCTGGGAGAAGTTCAGGAAATGATCGACATATGTGACTTTGCCGTTGGCTTAAGTCGTCAGCTGCACGGACTCACTATGCACTCTGAAAGAGCTCACCATAGAATGTATGAACAATATCACCCGATTGGGGTTGTAGGCATAATTTCAGCCTTTAACTTCCCTGTAGCGGTATGGTCATGGAATACCATGTTGGCGTGGGTTTGTGGTGACGTTTGTATTTGGAAGCCCTCTGAAAAAACTCCTCTTTGTGCCGTAGCTTGTCAAAATATTATCTCAGAAGTATTTAAAGCTAATGATGTACCAGAAGGTGTTTCATGCTTAGTAAATGGTGATTATAAAATCGGAGAGTTGATCTCTAACGACAGTAGAATTCCATTAGTTTCTGCCACTGGATCTACCAGAATGGGTAAAAAGGTAGGTGCAGCAGTAGGTGCAAGGTTAGGTAAAGCTTTGTTAGAATTAGGTGGAAATAATGCTATAATTATCAGTGAAGATGCTAATCTTAAGATAGCAGTAACAGGAGCATTATTTGGTGCAGTAGGTACTTGCGGTCAAAGATGTACATCTACCAGAAGACTCATAATTCATGACAGCATTTACGATAAGGTAAAAGAGCAACTAAAGAATGCCTACGGTCAACTTAAGATAGGTAATCCATTAGATGAGTCGAATCACGTAGGTCCTTTAATTGATACTCAGGCTGTAGAAATGTATAGCAGTGCTTTGGAAAAAATCAAGGCTCAAGGAGGTAAAATATTAGTAGAAGGTGGCGTGCTTGAAGGTGATGATTACGCATCTGGCTGCTATGTAAAACCTGTAGTTGCTGAGGCCAATAATGAAATGGAAATAGTTCAGACTGAGACCTTTGCTCCTATCTTATATTTGATGAAGTATAGCTCTATCGAAGAGGCCATTACCCTACAGAACAGCGTGGCTCAAGGGCTCTCTTCTGCCATTATGACTTCGAACTTATTAGAAGCAGAGAAGTTCCTATCTCATGATGGTTCAGACTGCGGAATTGCCAATGTTAACATTGGAACTTCAGGAGCTGAAATTGGAGGTGCCTTTGGAGGTGAGAAGGAAACCGGAGGTGGTAGAGAATCTGGATCTGATGCATGGAAAATATACATGAGAAGACAGACCAACACCATCAACTATGGTAAAGACTTACCATTAGCTCAAGGCATCAAGTTCGACATTTAGTTTAAAAAATTATAAGACTTACAATTGTAAGTTTTTGAGGCAAATTACAGGTAACTCAATGAGGTGAACATCGCACTGTTTTTATCTTTTATTGATAATTTTGTAATTACTTCTGTATGATTTATATTTAACTTATACAATAAATCAACTTATGTCTGATACTCAAAAAAAATATATATCAGTAATGCTAATCGACGACAATGAGATAGATAATCTCATTAATCAGAAAATGATCGAGGCCGCAGATATATCCAGATATATTTATACTCACACTGGAGCTAAGAGCGCTATTGAGTTTCTTAAGAATATTGAGAAAGTAGATGAAATATCTGCCAGCGTATTACCTGATGTCATTTTTCTTGATATAGATATGCCGCTCATGGATGGCTTTCAATTCTTAGACGAATTTGAAAAGCTATCTGAGGAAACAAGAGAGAAATGTAAGATTGTAATGCTTACTTCCTCAATTAACCCTCAAGATGTTAATAAATCGAAGAAATATAGTTATGTAAAACAATACATCAACAAACCACTTTCTCAGGAGAATCTGGAGAAGTTGAACGTTTAGTATCGTCATAACTGGATATAAAAAGAAAGGGCTGCTTTTTCAAAGCAGCCCTTTCTTTTTATCCTTATCAGTAATCAGCCTAGAGCTGAGTACTTAATCTACTGATAAAATCTTCGTCTAATCTAATAAGAGCAGTAGGAGAAAAATGCTCAGTTTTTACACTTTCAGCTTTTTCAATTAGTGCTCTGATTTTATCTACTTTATTTCTCTTTATATCACTGATTGATACCTTCATGATCTTGGACAAGAATAGAATGTGTTCGCAATTCTCCTTGCCTAATAAACGTATCTGCCTCTGAATACTATTAATAAGTTGATTAAACAGATCATAGTCATTCATTAAACAATACTGCAGTGCCAATACGATTTTAATCTCCAGCTGCATGAAGGGATATTTTTTCAAGCTCACCTCATTCAACAAATTATTAATCCACTTACTGGCTTCATCGTATTTCTCAACATAATAGCATGATATGGCTCTGTACATAGTATAGGTCACGTAAGTAGGAATGTCCTGCTTATCGACCTCAAAGTCATGAAAAATTCCATCATTCTCTTCATACACCTTTCTCACATTTCCAATTCTTATATGACGTTCCATTTTCGTCACCAGAAACTGTGCAGGGTAAGTGTATAATGTATAATTCGTAAGGAGATTACTGGCAGCATCATTTACTTCCTCGTAAAATCTTTCCGCCTTTCTGAACACCTTATAATGTGTATAATATTCAAATTTCAAAAACTCGAACACCAGATTAAGGTGATAGTATATAGAGTCTAGTTGATACTGATTGAAAATTTTCTGTACATTTTCCAGTATATCTTCGATCGGCTCCATGTCTTCATCCATGGAATCTTCCTGATCGACAAACAACCTATGGAATATAACCATACAGCTGTAATAAACATACAGCCTGTGAGACTCATAGAGGGCACTCACGTTGTACATCTCCTTCAGCAAGAGGGTTAGACCCAACTTATCCGTTTCGTCTCCTGACAATGAATAATTTCCAAACTTCTTAAAGTATTCAGCCAACAGATCTTCTGACTTATCTACCGCTAGCATATATGCTACATGGCGGTTATACAACTGCGAGTAATTAAAATAATCAGGTGAGTTTATATGAAGCTTCTTTAAAGACTTATAAACTATGGTTAACTCGTTTGATAAGTCATAGTCTAAGAGCTCCTTCTCGAGCTTCTTTAAAGTAGCTACCGCAATAGCCTTCTTTTTTGTAAAGATTATTTCATTAATATTAGCCACCTTCTTCAGGATGTCCGTTCTAGGACTCTCCATCTGCTGCAGCAAATATTCTTCAATTTTCTGATTAAGCCTGGAACGTAAGGTGTAATACGCATTAGTATTCACCTCCAGCTCCATCATGATTTTAGTATCAGATAGCTGACGCTCTCGCATAGCCTGTATTAGATAAGCTGATTTATCGGCATTACTCTCAATCAGTGAATCATGTATTGCTCGATAGTCTCTATTCGAAAGTTGTTTTATTATGTTCTTCAGCTTAGCCATAGACTTTCTAAATTCAAAAAAATTTTAATTCTTATAAATCAATAGGTAAGTCTTACAACTTACATATGAAAAAGTTACTAAATATATTTTTTACATACATTATGAGCCTCAGAGAAATTAGTCTTTTAAGCTCATGGTAACACTAAATAAACCAATATTTAGCAACTCAATATGTAATATTTATCAGCAAATTAATTGAAAACCAGGTCAAAAAATCAAACTAACTATAAAATGAAAATCAATCATTAAACTTTTAATACTACAGAACACTTGTTTAAAACGCAATTTGACACAATATTATTAGTCTAATACAGAATTTAGTTTACACAAAGCAAAAAACCTACAATGTAACAAAATCACCCACCTGCTTCACTGGTAAATTCACCTAAATATTAACGATCTTACGAAAAATATTAACTAACTAAACTAAAGTATTCAAAAAGGAAGACTGGTATCAGACATTGTAATATAAATTCTTAAGCGATAAATTGAATATTACAATTCATTCATTTCATTACAATAATTTATTTTCTTCAGAATAATGAAAATTTGAAAAAATTAGGTGTGAATTCACCATAACATACTCATTCTATTACAAGCAAGATTTACTTCAAACAGACCATATCCACTCATAAACAAGAACGAATTCACGGCTGTGAATGAATTCCCCAGAAGAGATAAAAAAGAAAAATTAAATGATAATGAATTGATATTCAGATAAGTAAGAAAAATGTGGAGAATACCGGATTCGAACCGGTGGCCTCTACACTGCCAGTGTAGCGCTCTAGCCAACTGAGCTAATTCCCCATTTTCCTTGTAAGGGACGGCAAATATAATCTAATTATGGAAATACTAAAAGGGTCTTCGAGCAGTTCTGAATCTTTTTTTATAATATTTACTCTCCAGGCTACTTTCTACCACCCCTAATGAGGAAGAACTATGGATGAACCTCACATTTCCTTTGCGAGAATATGTGACCAAACCTACGTGAGTTACTTTGCGTTTCTTCTTTCCTGTGGCAAAAAAGACCAAATCCCCTTCTTCTAACTGCCCTATCTTTACCTTTTTGCCTAATTTACTCTGAGCATCAGAAGTTCGTGGCATAGCAAAACCTATAGAAGTGTAACTATTGTACAACAATCCGGAGCAATCCATCCCCGCTCTTGTAGTACCACCCCATTTGTACGGAGTACCTATATAACTTTTTGCTGTTTTTATGACAGTCTGAATCTTATCCTGTCTAACTTTAGCCTTCTTAGCAGAAGCACATGAAAATAATGAAGAAATTAGAACCAACCAGACGAAGAGGCGATAGTGTCTCATCTTAAAAAATGTAGTTAAAAAAATTTTCCTCCCGTAACTTAACGGTTAAGATCTTTTTACAAAAACAAAAAGGTTATATTTTTCGAAAAAATAAATCTCCGATAGAAGTTGTATACCGAACAAGACCTGAACAATCTACGCGCTCAATTAAAAGGCGACTTTTATACTGATGACACCTTAAGAACTCTGTATGCCACGGATGCTTCCGCGTATAGAGAGATGCCATTAGCAGTAGCCATTCCTCATAATGAAGCAGATATTAAGCCCTTAATAAGTTTTGCAAATGAGCATAAGGTTCCTTTGATCCCAAGGACGGCCGGCACTTCACTGGCAGGGCAAGTGGTTGGTGCAGGAATTATTGTAGATGTTTCCAAGCACTTCACTCAAATTCTGGAAGTGAATGAAAACGAGAAGTGGGTAAGAGTTCAGCCAGGTGTTATTCGTGATGAACTGAATATGCATCTAAAACCTTTCGGTTTATACTTCGGTCCTGAGACTTCTACCGCCAATAGAGCTATGGTTGGTGGCATGATTGGTAACAACTCATGTGGATCAAACTCACTCGTTTATGGCAGCACCAGAGATCATCTTATTTCTACTAAAGGGTATCTTTCTGACGGCTCTGAGGTGGAATTCAAGTCATTATCTAACGAAGAGTTTCACTCAAAAAGAGAACAGAATAACCTGGAAGGACAACTATATAAGCATGCATACGATGTACTCTCTCAAGCGGATAACAGGGAGGAAATAGAAAAGAATTTCCCTAAAAAGTCTATCCAAAGAAGGAATACTGGCTATGCCATTGACTTATTAAAGGACTTGGCTCCTTTCACGGATAGCCAAGAACCTTTTAACTTCTGCAAACTGATAGCAGGATCAGAAGGCACACTTGCTTTTCTAACCGAAGCTAAGCTTGCACTACAGCCTTTACCAAAAGTTCACCAAGGCTTGTTATGTATTCATTTCGAATCTGTTTATGACTCGCTGAAAGGAAATTTGGTGGCATTAAAATATGCGCCGACCGCCTGTGAGCTTATGGATAATTATATTCTGGAGTGCACTAAAGAAAATATTCATTATCGCCAGAACCGATTCTTTGTGCAGGGAGACCCACAGGCCATTCTAGTGGTTGAGCTCAGAGAGGACAGCCAAGAAGAAATGGAAAGAAAGGCCTTTGAGCTAACAGAAGAATTAAAAGCTGAAGGACTAGGCTACCACTTTCCATTGGTAACAGGAGAGGATACGAAAAAGGTATGGGATTTAAGAAAAGCTGGCCTTGGGCTTTTAAGCAACTTGCCAGGAGATGCTAAGCCTGCACCTGTAATAGAAGACACAGCGGTAGATGTAAATGACTTACCAGAATATATTAATGATTTCAACGCTGTTTTAAAGAAACACAACCTATTCTGCGTTCACTATGCTCATGCGGGCACTGGAGAACTGCACCTTCGCCCAATATTAAATTTAAAGACTCAGGAAGGTAATGAGCTTTTCAGAACCATCCTTGATGAGATTGCGAAGCTTGTTAAAAAATATAATGGCTCATTAAGTGGTGAACACGGTGATGGCCGACTTCGAGGAGAGTTTATTCCTTATATGATTGGTGACAAAAACTACCAACTACTGAAAGAGCTAAAAGCGGTTTGGGATCCTCATGCCATTTTTAATCCTGGCAAAATTGTAGACACACCCGCCATGAACACCATGCTGAGGTACACACCGGGACAAGAAACCAGGCAATTTAAAACTGCACTTAATTTTGATCAATTTCAAGGCTATTTAAGAGCTGCAGAACAGTGTAACGGCTCTGGAGACTGTAGAAAAACACACTTATCAGGAGGTACTATGTGTCCTTCTTATATGGCCACAAAAAATGAAAAGGACACGACAAGAGCAAGAGCTAACATATTAAGAGAAGTACTTACCAACTCCACCAAAGAGAATCCTTTTGACAGCGAGGAGATAAAAGATGTAATGGATCTTTGCTTATCATGTAAAGGATGTAAGTCAGAATGCCCTTCTAATGTGGACGTGGGTAAACTAAAAACAGAGTTCCTTCACCAATATTACAAGAGTAATGGCGTGCCTTTGAGAACGAAGTTAATATCAAGCTTTACCACATTAAATAAGGTAGCCTCCCTCGTTCCTGGCTTGTACAATTTCACATTTACTAATGCTGTTACTTCTAAATTGGCTAAATCACTCACTGGCTT
This sequence comes from Fulvivirga ligni, assembly GCF_021389935.1. NCBI lineage: Bacteria > Pseudomonadati > Bacteroidota > Cytophagia > Cytophagales > Fulvivirgaceae > Fulvivirga > Fulvivirga ligni. Next base: position 1,928,450 of record NZ_CP089979.1, on the reverse strand, counting down.
TGCTAATGAAAGATCTATGCCATTACTCCATAAATACACGTTAAAGCACTGGTTTAAGAAGAAGTTTAATCCATCAAAAGATAACGTGAAAGGCACAGTTTATCTATTCATGGATGAGTTCACAAACTACAATGATGTTGAGCTTGGCATTAAGTCAGTTTTATTACTAGATAAGCTAGGCTATAAAGTGCAAACGGTAGACCATGAAGAGAGTGGAAGAACCTTTTTATCCAAAGGAATGCTCGATCAGGCAGCAAATGTGGCTCAAAAAAACTTTAAAATCTTCGAAAATATCATTAGCAAAAACACCCCTTTAATAGGTATAGAACCCTCTGCAATTCTATCTTTTAGGGATGAATATCCTGATTTGGTGAAAGCTAATGATAGAGCAAAAGCCATGGAACTCGCTAGTAATGTATTACTTATAGATGAGTTCCTGGAAAGAGAAGTAAAAGAAGGCCATATTACGGCTAGTCAATTTACTAGTGAAAAAAGGCTCATAAAATTACATGGTCATTGTCACCAAAAGGCACTTTCATCCTTAGTGCCAACAAAAAAAGTACTTTCTTTACCAGCCAATTATGAGGTTCAGCTAATACCTAGCGGTTGCTGTGGTATGGCTGGCAGCTTTGGATATGAGAAAGAGCATTATGAAGTTTCCATGAAAATTGGTGAGCTCGTATTATTTCCAACGGTGAGAAAACAGGCAGATGATGTTATAATAGCTGCAAACGGGACCAGCTGCAGGCACCAGATAAAAGATGGCACCAGCAGAAAGGCCCTTCACCTGGTCGAAATTATGTATGATGCTTTAATATAAACAAGGTATTTTTTTATATTGGAGAAATTTTCGGTATGAAATCGCAGTTTAGTCTGTATTTTTTAATCTTTATTTCGTTATCATTTGTTAAGGCTCAGGACAGCTCTAAACTGCCCTATTCAGCCTTTTTAGGTGGTGATATTGAGGAAAAATTAGTGTTCAACTATTTTGACTCAATACAGCACAACCTGGATTCTGCTGCCGCTTTTTCTATTTACAATGACATCCAACAGCATAGAAGCGCTAAAAACTGGCCCCTTCTGCATTGTAACATTCTAAAAGCCAAAGGAGACTATTTTCACAGTAAAGACAATTTTGTAGAAGCCATCCGAAACTACCGAATAGCTGCCTCCATTAGCCAGAAGCATCAATATGACTTCACTTATGCTGTTATGCTGTTTAACATTGCTCGGGTTTATGATGCTATTGACAAGAAACCTGAGGCTTTAAAGGCAGAATTGGAGGCCTACTCTATCTTTATCAAAACAGATTCCGCCTATTCTTATAAAAGCGTAAACCACATCACTAATCTGGAATACAGATCTAAAAACTTTAGAGAGGCCATAATTTATGGCAATAAAGCCATTAAAATCCTTAACGCATTACCGGATAACAAACGAAAGATAGAAAACAGCATAAATACGCTGAACAGTATTGGCATTAGCCATAGAGACATTGGGAATTACGACAGTGCCATCCACTATCTCAATAAATCCCGATCATTAGCCAACAATAACGGTTTTGAATTTTGGGAGGCGCTTACCGCTGGTAATTTGGGTTTAATTTATAAAAGCCTTGGAGAACCGGAAAAAGCCATCCCCCTACTGAAGAAAGATTACCTCATCAGCCGAAAGCATAAGCAAACTTTGAGCGCAATTAATGCAGCCTTCTCCCTTGGTGAAATCTACCAGCAGGACAATGATTTCTCTACAGCAAAACTTTACTATGACACCGTTGCTGTCCTTATTGATAATATTGGAAGAAGCCCATTAAAAATCAGGATGAAATACTCTCAGCATTTATCTTCCTGGTTTGGAGCTCAGAAGCAATTTGAAAATGCTTATGCTTATCAGCAGCTGTTTCAGCAGCAATCTGACTCACTTAAGGAAGAACAACTTAGAATAAAACTAACTGAGATAAAGGCACTTCATGACTTTGAAACTAAGGTTACGGAGATTGACCTCCTCACCAAAAACAGTCAGATTCAGCAGCAACAGATTAAGAATCAGAACCTAATAATTATAGGCTCCATCGTGGCCATAATCTTAATTATGATCATAGCTTTTCTTTTCTATCGACAGCTAAGGCTGAAAAAGCGTGAGCATGTCATTCTGGAGAAGAACAAAAACCAAATAGAAGCTCAGAACATGGAGCTGGAAGCCCAAAGTGAGCAACTCAGTGAGCAAAACAAGGTAATTCAGCACATTAACACCAATCTGGAAGAAGAAGTAGAGAAAAGAACACTGAAGTTAAAGAAGCTCAATGAAGAGCTCGACACCTTCATTTACAGATCTTCACATGACATCCGCCAGCCCATAGCTACAATACTGGGTCTGGAAAATCTAGCCAGGAATTACACTTCTGATCCCAATCTTGCTGAGGTGCTTATAAAGATTAAGGAAACAGCTTTAAACATGGACAACATGCTTTGGAAGCTGCAGATGAGCTACTTACTGAATCATGATCACACTCATAAAACAGAGCTTGAGCTTCAGCCCTTAATCACTGTTATACTCAAGCTATACGAAGAGCACATTCAGAAGTATAATATTGATATTCAAGCAAATATTGGCGCAATTAGCCTGGTCACTTCCCCCGAACTGATAAGGATAATCATTCGAAATATCATCGAAAATGCCATTTACTTTAGCGATGAGGACACGCCTAAGGTGATCATTACAACTGAGGAGACCGCTAAAAGCTATTTAGTTAAGATTTATGACAATGGAAATGGCATTAATCCGAGACAAAAATCTGAAATTTACAAGGCCTTTTATAAAGCGAGTACAAAGTCAAAGGGCAATGGTCTTGGTTTATACCTGGCCGCCAAGGCTGCTGACCTCCTTGATATTGACCTTCAGGTAGATTCATCAGCTGAGAAAGGCACTACATTTAGTATTTTCATCCCAAAAGATTAACACATGTGTGGCATCAGTGGAATTTACGCCTTTAACCTTGTAGGAAAGGTGAGCATGATCAATGTAGCCAAGGCTACAGAATGCTTATCTAATAGAGGTCCGGACATTCAAAATCTCTATAATGACAGCCATGTTGCACTGGGCCACCGCAGACTTTCCATCATAGACCCTTCTCCTGAAGGCAACCAACCCATGTATGATGCTTCCGGCAGGTATGTTATCATTTTCAACGGCGAAATTTTCAACTACAGAGAGCTACGAGAAGAATTAATTAACACCGGGGTCCAGTTCAAATCCAATACTGATACTGAAGTTCTTTTACAGCTTTTCATTAAAAAGGGTAAAGATTGCCTCTCTCAATTAAATGGCTTTTTCGCCTTTGCTATTTATGATATAGAAGAAAAATCACTGTTTATAGCAAGAGACAGAATGGGCATAAAGCCTCTCTATTATCTTTTGGACAATGATCGGTTTCTATTCGCTTCTGAAATGAAATCTATAGAGGCTTATGGAATAGAGAAGAAGATAGACTACTCGGCGTTATACACATACCTGCAACTCAATTACATACCTGCCCCACAGACTATACTTAAGGATGTGAAAAAGCTTAAGCCAGGACATTATATTGAATTAAACAGCGAGGTAATTAATATAACGCCTTTCTACTCTATTCCTTATAACAAAAATAACTTTACTAAAAAGGATTATGATTCGCAAAGGAAAGAACTGGGAGAGATTCTGGAAAAGTCCGTTCAAAAAAGGCTGGTCGCTGATGTGCCGCTTGGTTCGTTTCTTAGTGGAGGAATTGATTCATCAGTTATAGCAAGCCTGGCCGCAAAACATAAGCCAGATTTACACACATTCTCAATAGGTTACAAAGATGAGAAGTTCTTTGACGAGTCTTCTTATGCTAGCCTGGTAGCAAAAAAAATCGGCACTGAGCACACTATTTTTTCATTAACCAATGAAGAAATGTATTCTCACCTAAATGATATTCTTGATTATATAGATGAGCCTTTTGCGGATAGCTCTGCCATAGCTGTTTATGTACTCTCAAAGGAAACCCGAAAACATGCCACAGTAGCATTGTCAGGCGATGGTGCCGATGAGCTATTCGCTGGATATAATAAGCACGCCGCATTTTATAAAATCCTTCAAGGTGGCTCTAAGGCAGATTTAGTGAAAAAACTAGGGCCAGTATGGAAGGCGCTTCCGAAATCGCGCAGCAACTCTCTCACCAACCTATTCAGACAGCTAGACAGGTTCAGCACAGGAATGAAACTAAGCAGTAGTGAGCGCTATTGGCAATGGGCTGGATATGCCTCTGAAAATGAGGTGAATGATTTACTCACTAACGAATCTCAAAATGCTGTAGATAGAGAAAAATATCTGGAAGCCAAACAAGAACTATTGAAACATCTTCCTGATAATGAAAGCATTAATGACATATTAATGACTGACATGAATATGGTACTACCCGATGACATGCTAACTAAAGTTGACCGAATGTCAATGGCAAATAGTCTGGAGGTAAGGGTACCATTCCTGGATCATGAGGTGGTGGAGTTTGCCTTTAATCTACCTGACTCATCTAAAATTAACAGTCAGATAAGAAAAAGAATACTGCAAGACACCTTCAAAGATATACTTCCTAAGGAGCTTTATAACAGACCTAAAAAAGGTTTTGAAGTACCATTACTCAAGTGGCTTAGAAATGACATGAAGTCATTGATTACTCAAGACCTTCTTGAAGACAACTTTATTAAAGATCAAGGAATTTTTGATTTGAAAACAGTTCAGAAACTTAAGAAGAAACTATTTTCTAATAATCCAGGCGATGTACACGCCCGGATCTGGTCTTTGATAGTATTTCAGTGGTGGTATAAAAGGTATATGTAAATTATTCGCTAAGAATCTCTACTTCTACCCTCACGTTCTGTTTAGCTTTTGTGCTGTATTTATCATAAAGCATGCGCTTTCCTCCCCATGCTTTTACTTCTATTCTTTCAGGCTCTATACCTTGTTCTATTAGATAATCTCTGATAAGCTCAGCTCTTTGCTTGGAAAGTTCTTTAGCACTACCAGCACCCTCTTTATTACCATTATCGAGAGCAAAATATGAGCTAGCATCACCTTTGGAAATGATTTTACCTACGCCATTACCGTTAGTATGTCCATGAATTCTTATAGCATAACCTGGATTTTCCTGAAGCATACTTAACAGACTATTTACTTCGTATTTAGATTCAGGCCTCATAAGCGCTGCATCATTAAAAAAGTAAACATTATACATAGTTACAATATCACCCGCATGGTATCTTACCAGGTCAAAATTCACCAGATAAACATCTGCTAAAAGATCTACATCTTCAGATATTGTATCTTTTAATGGATGGTAATAGTTAATCTCCATTTGAGTCTTCCTAAACCCAAACACATCACAAAGCAGAGTAAGATTTCCAGTACCGTTATGTGGATCAGGCAATTCGATATAATCACCTCCGTCCTTAACAGCTATCAACTTAGAGCGCTCGGCATCAACTATTTGAACCTCACCTTTTACATCAGAATTATTTCTGGCATTTACCAGATTAAAGAAAACAGAATAATCTGACAGGTTGCCATTTTTGACTATTGGTTTCTCCTCAGCATTTTCATCAATTAAGATTTCCTCTACAGCCACTGCAGATGAATCTTCAACCTCCTCCTCTTTAACCGATTCCGTAACTGGTGCAGTTACAGCCACATCAGAAACTTTTTCTTGCGCTACTTCAGCAGGCTTTTCATCCCTTTTGGCTTCCACCACATCCGCCTCTTCTTCTTTACCAGCTTCAGTATCAGCTTGTGCCAATGGCACTCTTACCGGACCACCAAGACACACGAAAACCCAGGCATCATGAAACTTCTCGATAGTTCTGGTTTCACTCATACTGGTTATAGATGCTCTATAATTCTCAGTATAGTCCACAAAAACAAAATAAAGGTCTTTCTTGGTATTGAAACCATAGTCAGCCTCATAACCCATCTTTTTTATTACATCCACATATCTCTGAGCATAGCTTTCCTTTCTGGGTGAATAAGCTCCAACTACTACATAATAGCCCTGAAGCATCTCTTTATCAGATGAGTTGGTTTGTCCAAAGCCAGTAGACGAAACCAACAGACATAGTAAGACAATGAAGAAATATGAAAAGGCTTTCATTACAGGTTGAGGTTAATAAAAATTGTAAAATAAAATGTAAGTAAGTGAAGTTCCAGTTAATTTCAAAAAAAATTACTCGTCTGTAATTTCTATTTCAACTCGAACGTTTTTTTGGGCTTGAGCATCAAACTTATCATAAAGCATTTTTTTACCGCCCCAGCCTTTAATTTCCATTCGAGCTGGATCAACTCCCTGCTCTATTAACCATTGCTGAATAGTGTATGCTCGGTACTGCGAAAGCTTTTTGGCGCTCCCTACCGTTTCTTTATGCTGCTCATGTAGGCTAAAATAATTCTTATCCTTATCATCTAAATGGATGATTTTACCGGTGGAATTACCATTTGTATGACCATGAATGGCTACTTTATACTTTTTATTCTCATTGAGCATATCTAATAGACTATTTAGCTCAAAGATTGACTCAGGCTTCATAATGGCGGCGTCCTTGTAGAAATATACATTGTACATAACCAGAACATCTCCCTTTTTGAATCTCTCCAAATCGAAATGCACTATTATTGAATCACCCATAACATCTACAAAAGCTTCTGTAGAATCATTAACCGGATCATCCAGATCTATGGTGTGTTGCACTTCTTTGAACCCGAATATATTAGTAATCAACTGCACTTTTTCGGTACCATTGTGAGGATCCTTAAGCTTAACCAACTTATGAGTTTTAACTTCATCAAGCTCTTTTACCCGCTCAGGGTCTATCACTTTAACTTTCCCCTTTACTTCTTGATAGTTCTTAGTGTTTATAGCGTTAAGATATAAATTGAAGTACCCCTCCTCACTGTCCATTTCGCTGATATCTTCTGCGGCCTTTTCCTGAACAAGGTTCTGTCCTTTTTCCTCCACTTCTGACACCATTTCAGGCTCCTCACTCACCTCTTCCATCTGCTCTTCCTCAATTTCTTCAGGAGCCTCTTGCATATCCTCATATTCCTCTTGCATAGAAGGAGATTCTACTACTCCCGAAACAGTATCTACAGCAGCAACATACCCACTGGCCTTTCCAAAATTACCGGTGTATACCCAGGCATCATAAAAGCCATATTCATCCCTTACGCGAGAGGCCTCATCAATTGCCTTTTGCTTATCATCTGAAGAGTATACATAAACGTAATATAAACCTCTGTCTAAATTTTTCTCGTAGAACGCATGAAGAGATTTTCTCTGAGCGAAGCTCACAAATTTCAATGCATTTTTATGGTAGCTAAAAGCACCAATTACAACATAACTCTTCTCGGGATTTGGCTCAAATTTAGCGTAACTATTACTGTGCGCGGTTGATGTCAATACAATTGATAATACACAGATTATCAGAGGGGTGAACCTTAACCTCTTAAAAATTTTTATTAGCAACATTGCAAAAGCTTAAAAAAATATTTAATAAATATAATAGTTTTAATTTTCAAATTAAAACATCTCAGGTAAGTTATTACCTCATTCTTTTCAAGAATTTCGCGAAGTTACTTAGAAATAATGGTAAAACTCTGCTTTATACTCATACCATTTTCATCTACCAGGGTCAACTCATAGTCACCTCCCCCAGGGTTAACGGACATCTGATGGATCCTCTTTGTTTCACCAATATAAACATCATTTAAATGCCAATAAATGGTAGTTTCAGGCCTGCGGTGGGCTACTTCAAACACGGCCCTACCCGGTGTCCCATCCAGTTCTCTAGGGATGAATATTTCAGCATTCGGCTTGGGGTAAATAAGCTCCATTATTTCAGCATTAATCAACTGACAATCAGATCTTAATGAAGGCATTTTCTTGTATGAAGGATGCTTAGATCGGTAATAAAACTCCTGCACAGGAGGCAATACAAACCAACTCACATGATCCATGTTATTTACCGACTCACAGTCAGAAGTTACTCGGTAACCGCTCTGATCTAAATGTACCAATTTGTGGTAGGGACATTGATGTAAGGTTTGCCCATATTTTATCACATTTACTGTATCCACTTCTGTGCAATATTCATTTGCCTGATATCCACTAACAGCGCAAATAGGCAAACTAATCATTTCTTGCAAAGGCTCCTTAAACCAGGATGATTTAGGCATTAAATCAAAAATATCGAACATTATTGGGGCTGCAGCCTCTACTCCGGTAAGACCAGGTCGGCCTTCGCCATCAGCATTACCTACCCATACACCCACCACATAATCTGACGTAACACCCACCGCCCAGCCATCTCTGTAACCGAAGCTAGTGCCGGTTTTCCATGCAATTTTTTGTGATGATTCAAAGATTTTCCATGCTGATTCTTCTATTGGTCGATAAACTTCAAGCATAGAAGTGAATGTGTGATATATGGAAGGGGCACTTAAAAGTCCATTTTTACTGCGTTTTTCAGCAGTATCCTCTCGAGTCAGATAGGTCAAGGGCTTATAGTTCTGCTGATTATATTTGAAACGATCTGTATGCTCGGAATAAAAATTAAGAGATCTGGCCATGCCTGCATACATTCCGGAGATGTCCCACAAAGATCCTTCTGCACCGCCAAGGACCAGTGATAAACCGTAATGATCTGCGGAGTTAGTTAGTGTGGTCATGCCTAACTCTTTTAACAGGGAATGAAATTTTTCATACCTGTACTGTCTTAATAACTGAACCGCCGGCACATTTAGAGACCGCGCTAAAGCCCTATCTGCCGGAACGGCTCCATCATATGTTTTTGAGAAATTTTTTGGAGCGAAGCCGTTTATAAATACTGGAATATCTGGAATTAACATTTTGGGAAGTAGCTGCCCTTCATCCATCATGGCAGCGTATAAAAAAGGCTTAAGAATGCTTCCGGTACTTCGAGGTGCCGTTATTACATCTACCTGACTATCATACTCCTTCCCAGCCAGAACTACATTCCCAACATACGCCAGCACTTCCCCAGTTTTTACATCAGCTACTATAGCCGCCGCATTGTGCACTTCATTGGCTTTTAAATGTCGGTGATGAGTTTCTAAGATTTGTGTAACTCTATCTTGAAGGCCTGCCCTGATAGTGGTCTGCAGGTTTTGCTGAGCCTTACCATCATTAATGGCTCTCGTAAGGAGGTGTGGTGCTCTTTGAGGCAAAGGCAGAGGCTCAGAAGGAATGGTTTCAGCCATAGCTAACTCAGCGGTTAAGCTGTCGATCACCTCATTATCTCTCAATTTTCGCAGCAGCCTATCTCTTTTAGCCTGCAATTCATCCCGATTTCTACCCGGGTGAATGAGCGCCGGACTATTAGGAAGTACCGCAAGTAAAGCGGCTTCGCCCCAGCTTAAGTCATCAGGATTTCTGTTAAAGTAACGCCAGGTAGCTGCCCTTAATCCCACTACGTTACCTCCGAAAGGTGCATGAGATGCATAAGTAGAAAGAATTTCTTCCTTTGAATAACTCCATTCTAAACGAGTGGCCAACACAATTTCGATGCACTTTTGCCAAAAAGTTCGTGGTTTATCTTTTCTACTCATGCGCACCACCTGCATAGTGATGGTACTTCCTCCACTTACCACATGGCCCTTTCTAACGTTTTGAACAGTGGCTCTGACCAGAGAAAATGGATTAACACCAGGATGCCAATAAAAAGACTCATCCTCAAAATAGGTAACAGCCGTGGCATATTTTTCGGGCACAGAATCTAAAGCGGGAAAACGCCATTGCCCATCTTCAGCAACAGATGCGGAAAGCAGTTGTCTTTCTGACGAGGTGATGACGGTGGAGTATGGGTCATTAAATAAACTAGAAGGCAATATGAAAATATATACTAACAGTAAAACTCCGACCAGCCCCAACCAATAATACCTATACTTCAATAATAATTGCTTCACAAAGGCGAATTAGGCTAATCAACATGATTTTTAAAAGTGAAACATATTTAAATGTGGCATTATATTTTCAATATTATTTATAAAAAAGATAACCAGCTATGAAAACCTTAAGCCCCATAAATAACATATTAATTGCTTACGATGGCTCAAAACCCTCTAGAAATGCATTAAACTACGCTATAGCATTAACAAAAATCCTCCACGGAAAACTCACTATACTTAAAAGTTACAATGTACCTGTAGAAACAACCACCACAGATGCCGCTACAGGTGTGTATCCTATTTCACTAACAGACTTTAAAGAGGCCACTGAAGATGAACTCAATCAACTGTCCTCAGAATTTACTGAACTGCATGAAATTGATTATTTCACAACCACCTCTCCGGGAATGCTGGCACAAGCATTGAACATCTATTCCGAAGAATATCCCGTTGACTTGATAATCATGGGGACACACGGCGCGTCAGGTTGGGAGCAATTTTTAGGTGGTTCAACTACTGCCAACATGGTTGGAAGTATTGACAGCCCTTTATGGGTAATTCCTGAAAATGCTCTTTACCGTAATCCACAAAATATAGCGATAGCCATTGACCCTGATCACATTCCAGAGAAGGAAAAATTAAGGTTTATGGAACTGATGGATAATGCTTTTGACATTAACATTTCTGTAATCTATGTGGCTGAAAAAGATGTAAGTGGGATTCATCAATTAAAGACATCCATTGGCAAAGAAGCCACCTTTGTTAGATTAGATGGCGACGTTGACAATGCTATTAATGAATATACGTCCCACAATAACATTGATACCCTTTTCGTTATTCACAAGGACAGAAACTTTATTTCTGACTTGTTTCACAAAAGCATGAGTAAAAAGATAGTTTCTACAACCAAAATACCTGTGGTAGTATTATAAACTATCTGCATATAAGAGCACTTTCCAGGCGGTAAGCACATCTCCATTATCGAGGTGTTGCTTCGCCTGTATATGTAATTCCTTCACATCCTCCACTAGCACATTATTTTCGATATAGGCATTTATTTCATCTTGAGTAGGAAGCACTTCTACATTGCCCAATCTGCCTAAGTTATTACCCGTTAGCACATCACTATTTCTGATAGACTCAGGAATTTGATCCACGCCAACCCCTAGTCTGCGTAGTGGCTTAGGTATCTCGAAAATAGCATCTCCCTGAGCTCTGCAATACCAGTTGGCTCCCATTCTGGCCACAGCATCTAGTTTGTATGGATCAATTACTTCATTTTCATCCAGGATATCATCATTAATATGAACCAGGAGTACCTCACAAAGTACGAGATTACCAGCGCCACCGTTTTCACCTAAAGGTTGTACATCTATCACTTTACATTCAAAAGAAACCGGAGCTTCAGCTACTCTTGGTGGCTTTATTTTGGTAGAGGGAATCGGTGTTAAACCCGATTTCACGAACTCATTTACACCCTTGTCATATTCCGTGCTTGATAATGACATTTGCTCCACTATAGAATAATTCACCGTGCTGATTACCACCTCCGGCACCTCGAGCACATTATCCTGAGTATCTTTAGTAGTATTATCTCTTCCTCGCCTGGAAGGAGAAAACACAAGAATAGGCGGATTAACACTGAATACATTGAAATAGCTAAAAGGGCTCAGGTTTACATTTCCCTTAGCATCTATTGTGCTAGCAAATGCAATGGGCCTGGGAGCCACTGCACCTACTAATATGCCATGTAGCTTATTTAAAGCTTCGGTACTCGGATCTATAATCATGAGTCTTTATTTTTTGAGGGTAAAACTTTATTTTTCAACTCTCCAAAGCCAATTTTTACACCATTTCTTTCACATTGACCTTTCATTATCACGGTATCTCCATCTTCCAAAAATGATCTCTTTTGACCATTCTTGAGTTGAATAGGCTTAGTACCTTTCCAGGCTAACTCCAGCATAGAACCAAAGCTACCTTCATCTGGTCCGCTAATGGTGCCGGAAGCATACATATCTCCGACCTGCAAATTACAGCCATTCATGGTTTGATGTGCCAGCTGCTGATTTACATTCCAATACATATGCTTGAAATTGGTAGAACACACTAAATTGGCCACATCATTATCAGGTTGAATAAACACCTGAAGATCAATATCATAATTCTTACTTCCTTCATATTGAAGATAAGGTAACACCTCGGGATCCTGTTTAGGGCCATTCACTTTAAATGGTTCCAGAGCATCGGCCGTTACTATCCAGGGAGACATGGATGAGGCAAAACTCTTAGCTAAAAATGGTCCTAATGGCACATATTCCCACACCTGCACATCACGAGCAGACCAATCATTAAATAAGACAAAACCAAATATGTAATCATCTGATTCAGAAAGAGATACCGGATTTCCAAGTCCGTTTTCTTTACAAGTAATAAAGGCCATTTCCAATTCAAAATCAAGCCTTTTTGAAGCTCCAAAGAATGGCTTTTCAACCTCAGCTGGCTTTAACTGTCCATATGGTCTATGAATATCTACTCCTGAGGCCACAATAGAAGATGCCCTACCATGATAACCTACCGGAAGATGCTTCCAGTTAGGAAACAAGGCATTTTCCTCATCTCTAAACATAGTGCCAACATTAGCTGCATGATACTCACTACTATAAAAATCAGTATAATTCGGAACCCTTATCGGCATGTGCATCTGTGCTTCATCCATAGGGATCAGGGATAGCTCTCTAGCGGCCACCTGACTTTGAAGCTCATCATTTTCTACATTCAAAAGCTCAGATATTCTGCCTCTTACCTCCCGCGCTACTTGCTTACCTAAACCGATAAAATCATTTAAATACTTCTGATTAAAGACTCCTGCCGGCAATCCTAATCCATCTAAAAAGCCATTTTCATGCAAATAGGTAAGATCTAAAATATGATTACCAATAGCTACACCAGCGCCAGCTTCCAGGTAATCAGTACTAAAAATACCAAATGGTAAATTCTGAATCGGAAAATCAGAATCAGATGGAATCTCTACCCAACTTTTTAACGATGGGTCATTTGCCTTTATATTCATAGTTCATTATTCATTCATGAGGTTCTACCAAAGTTAAAGCAACTAGGTGAAACCAAAAATCATTTTTCAAGTCACAGAATAACCTTAAAAAACAGGCTGATGTTTAACCTTACATTTTATATTAAAAAAGCGGAGGCATTTTCCTATTTTTGCGGTCTTAACCAAAAATCCAAAATTTAGAATGTCGCTTTCAACAAAGTATGATCCATCGGCAGTAGAAGAAAAATGGTACCAGTATTGGATGGACCATGGTTTTTTTCACTCAGAGCCAAACCCTGACAAGGAGCCTTACACTATTGTAATACCACCTCCTAACGTCACTGGTGTATTGCACATGGGGCACATGCTAAACAACACCATTCAGGATGTACTGATAAGAAAGGCCCGAATGGAAGGCAAAGAAGCTTGCTGGGTACCAGGAACGGACCACGCATCTATTGCTACTGAGGCCAAAGTTGTGGCCATGTTGAAAGAACAAGGCATTGAAAAGAAGGACATCACTCGTGAAGAATTCTTGAAACATGCCTGGGAATGGAAAGAGAAATATGGTGGCATCATCCTGGAACAGCTTAAAAAGCTAGGGGCATCATGCGACTGGGATAGAACCAGATTCACCATGGAAGAATCTTTATCAGAATCTGTAATCGATGTATTTATAGACCTTTACAACAAAGGCCTTATATACAGAGGTGTGAGAATGGTAAACTGGGATCCTCAGGGTAAAACTGCTCTTTCTGATGATGAAGTAATACATAAGGAGGTACAATCTAAGCTGTACCATGTAAACTATAAAATTGAAGGTGAAGACACTTTCGTAACTATAGCTACTACTAGACCTGAAACCATTTTAGGTGATTCTGCAATCTGTATTAACCCGAATGATGAAAGATACACTCATCTAAAAGGCAAGAGAGCGCTAGTGCCATTGATTAACAGATCTATTCCTATTATAGAGGATGAGTATGTTACTATGGAATTCGGTACGGGTTGTCTGAAAGTGACTCCTGCTCATGATATTAATGACTATGAATTAGGCATGAAGCATAATTTAGAGTCTTTCGACATTTTGAATGACGATGGAACTCTGAATGAAACTGCTCAGATGTATGTGGGTGAAGATCGCTTCGTGGTGAGAAAGAAAATAGCCAAAGAGCTTGATGCACTAGGCCAGCTTAATAAAGTAGAGGATTATCCTAACAAGGTAGGATTTTCTGAGAGAACTGATGCCGTGATAGAGCCTAAGCTTTCTACTCAGTGGTTTCTAAAGATGGAAGATATTACTAAACCAGCTTTAGAAAATGTAATGAATGATGAAATCCAGCTGATCCCGCCTAAGTTCAAAAACACTTACAGGCATTGGATGGAGAATGTTCATGACTGGTGTATTTCAAGACAGCTTTGGTGGGGACATCAAATTCCTGCGTTTTATTTACCAAACGGCACATTTGTAGTAGCTAAAACTAAAGAAGAAGCCTTAGTAAAAGCACTGGAAAAGGATAGCAGCATCACTATAGATCAGCTTACTCAAGATGAAGATGTACTAGATACCTGGTTCTCATCATGGTTGTGGCCAATATCAGTATTTGATGGCTTGAACAATCCTGATAATGAAGATATTAACTATTATTATCCTACTAATGACCTAGTAACAGCGCCAGAGATTTTATTCTTCTGGGTAGCTCGAATGATCATTGCCGGATATGAATACAGAGGAGAAAAACCTTTCAAAAACGTATACCTCACTGGTATAGTTAGAGATAAACAAAGAAGAAAAATGTCTAAATCATTAGGCAACTCGCCTGATCCTTTAGACCTGATTAAACAATATGGAGCAGACGGTGTGAGGACTGGAATGCTTTTCAGCTCACCTGCCGGAAACGACTTGTTGTTTGATGAAAAACTTTGTGAGCAAGGTAGAAACTTCTCTAATAAGATATGGAATGCTTTCCGACTGGTTCAAGGCTGGGAAGTAGACAAAAATCTGGATGGAAGTTATAATGCTACCGCTATTGCTTGGTTTAAATCAAGATTTAAGCAAACACTAGCTGAGGTAGAAGACCATTTCACCAAATTCAGAATTTCTGATGCCTTAATGAGCATCTATAAACTGATTTGGGATGACTACTGCTCTTGGTATTTGGAAATGATTAAACCAGAGTATGGTCAACCGATAGATGCTCAAACACTAGAACAAACTATCGATTTTAACGAGCAATTAATGAAGCTCCTTCATCCGTTTATGCCATTCTTATCAGAAGAATTGTGGCATGAACTGAGAGAAAGAAGTGAAGAAGATTGTCTAATTATAGCAGAATGGCCAAAGCCTGAAGCTATAGATGAGCAACTTTTAGCTGATGCAGCATTGGCTTTTGAAGTAGTGACTAACGTTCGAAATATCAGAACAACCAAACAGATATCTTTTAAAGAAGCTTTAGAGTTAAAGGTAAAATCAGAACAGTTTGACACCTTCAACAACTTCCAGTTTATCATTAAGAAGCTGGCAAATATTAGCTCTTTAGAGGCTGTATCTGACAACGTTGAGAGTGCTCTGACTTTTGTAGTAAATGCTGATGAATTCTTTATTCCAGTGTCAGGATCAATTGATATTGAAAAAGAAAAAGAAGAGCTCCAGAAAGAGTTAGAATACACTCAAGGATTCTTAAAATCAGTAGACAAAAAACTGAGCAACGAAAGGTTCGTAAATAACGCACCTGAGCAAGTAGTGGCTGCGGAGCAAAAGAAGAAAGCTGATGCTGAAGCTAAAATCAAAGTTTTAGAAGAAAGCTTGGCTAACTTAGGATAATCACAACACTTTCAGCATTAAAAGGGCTGTATCAAAAGCTTCCTGAAATCAAGGAAAACCCGCTTTTGATACAGCCCTTTTATATTTTTAGAACCTGGCTGCCATCAGCAAGCCCAAGTCTTTATGTTTCATATGGAATTTTCTGGCTATGTGTTCATTAGTTAGGGAACCTTTATAGGTATACACCCCTCTCATGAACCATTTATGAGTGAAAATCATATCTTCCATTCCTCCTTCTTCGGCAGCTCGTAATATAGTTGGAGTAAAAATATTACTCAAAGCATTCGTAGCTGTGTGCGCTACTCTTGAAGCGATGTTAGGAACACAATAATGTATTACATCGAACTTTCTGAAAACAGGGTCTTTTAAGCTCGTTTGTTCAGAAGTTTCAAAGCAGCCACCCTGATCTATAGATAAATCGATGATCACCGAATCCGGCTTCATTTCAGCCACCATTTCTTCAGTAACTACGTATCTATTTCTTCCTTTTTCCGGTCTTAAGGCTCCTATCACTACATCTGCCTGCTTAAGGCTTCTGGCTAAAGTAGCCGAATCAATAGTAGAAGTATATAACTGGCGTCCTAACGCCTGTTTTATCCTTCTGAGTTTATAAATATGATTATCGAATATCTCCACATCTGCTCCTAGTCCTATGGTGGCTCTAGCAGCATATTCAGCGACAGTACCAGCTCCCAGGATGACAACCTTGGTCGGCGGTACCCCTGTAACTCCACCCATTATCACTCCACGGCCGCCATTGCTACTGCTTAAGTATTCAGCGGCTATTGACATTACTGTATTACCAGCAATTTCACTCATGGCACGAATAATAGGCATCCCTCCTACTTTATCCTCTATATATTCGAAGGCTAAAGCGGTGATCTGCTTTTGATTTAAGGCTTTGATATACTCAGGTGACTGACTTCCCATTTGCAAGGCAGATATCAATATCTGCTTTGGCTTCATGAGCTGAATTTCCTCTATTGTAGGTGGTTCTATTTTTAAAATAGCTTCCGCCTTATAAACTTCCTCTGCCGAATAAACGATCTTTGCGCCGGCATCGCTATAGTCCTTATCAGTAAACTTGGAGCCCAGACCGGCCTTAGTTTCTACCCACACTTCATGGCCATTGTTTACCAAAAGGGCCACAGAGTCAGGGGTTAGTGTTATCCTACGTTCTTGTAATGATATTTCATTAGGTAGGCCTAGAAAAAAAGAATGTGTACCGTTTTTTACAGGCATCAATTTTTCCTGTGGGGATAAGCTGGATTCCTTTACCAACTCCGCAAACCCTCTATGTTCTTTCTTACTCATACCTGGTTATTTCAATTAACCGCTTATTATCTTCAGTTATACTTATCTGAATTTTTAAAATGTCATCAGGCAAAAGCTCCGCTACTTTAGAAGGCCACTCAATGAAACAATAATCACCAGAATCGAAATACTCCGTAGTGCCAATTTCCATTGCTTCTTCCAGGCTATTTAGTCGATAAAAATCAAAATGATAGAACACTTCGCCCTCACCATTTTGATACTCATTAACTATGGCATATGTAGGACTATTCACTACATCTTCCACACCTAACTGCTCGCATATAACCTTAATAAGCGTGGTTTTTCCAGCTCCCATTTCGCCTTCAAAAATCCACACTTTATCCTGATCAGCAAATGAAATTATCTGCTGAGCAACCTTCTCAATTTCCTCCAGATTAGCATAAGTTATGCTTAAATCTGCAGAAGCTTTATCCACCATATTTCGAATTTAGTGAAATAATTGGAATAATCATTTCCTCCATGGAAACTCCTCCATGCTGAAAGGTATCCCTATAGTAATTCACGTAATAATTATAGTTATTAGGATAAGCGAAAAACTGATCTTCTGTGGCAAACACGTACGTCGAAGAAACATTGATTTTAGGTAAGTGAAGTCTCTCAGGCTTAAGGGCTTCCATAATTTTATCACCCCCATCATACCCAAGATTTTTACCTTGTTTATACCTTAAGTTGGTATTAGTATTTCTGTCACCAACAATTTTAAAAGGTCTTTTTACTCTGATAGTACCATGATCAGTAGTAATAATAAGTTTACCACCAGCGTCGGCAATATTTCTGATGGCTTCAATAAGTGGAGAATGCTCTATCCAGGATTTGGTGATAGATCGGTAAGCGGATTCATCGGGTGCCAGCTCTCTGATCATAGCCATATCTGTTCTGGCATGAGAAAGCATATCTACGAAATTATAAACAATCACATTAAGCTGATTACTAGCCAGATTTCTAATGTTATCTACCAGCTGCTTACCTTCGCTTATCTGCTTAATTTTATGATAGCTAAATTTTATATCAAGATTATTTCTTTTCAGCTGGCGCTCTAAGAATTGGTCCTCATTGTTATTTTTTCCTTCTTCTACATCTTCACCCACCCAAAGGTCCTTATGCTTCTTAGCCATCTCCTCAGGTAGCATTCCAGAAAATATGGCATTACGAGAGTATGCGGTAGTAGTTGGCAGTATAGAATAATAACTATCTTCTTCCTCTACAGTAAAATATTCCATTATGGCGGGTTCTATCACCTTCCATTGGTCATATCTAAGGTTGTCAATCACTAAAAAGAAAACAGGCCTCTCGTCACTGAGGTGAGGGAATACCTTTTTCTTCATAAGCATATGAGACAATAAAGGCTTTTCAACATCAGCATCATTGAGCCAGTCTTCATATTCCTCTTTTATAAATTTAGTAAACTGACTGTTAGCCTCATCTTTCTGCATAAAGAGAACATCGGCCATGCTCTTATTTTCAGTCTTATCTATTTCTAACTCCCAGTATACAAGCTTTTTATAAATCTCTGCCCATTCTTCATGATCAAGATTGTCACCAAATGCCATGCTGATATTTCGGAATTCCTGCTGATAGCTAAGGTTCGTTTTCTCAGTAATCAGCCTCTTGTTATCCAATATCTTCTTTACAGACAATAATATTTGACTTGGATTTAGAGGTTTAATAAGGTAGTCAGCAATTTTAGCCCCGATAGCCTCCTCCATAATCAGCTCCTCCTCACTTTTGGTAATCATTACCACGGGTAGGTTAGGCTTCATACTTTTTATCTGCGTTAATGTCTCAAGTCCTGTCATACCAGGCATGTTTTCATCTAGAAACACTACATCATAATGCTGTTGCTCGCATTTTTCCATGGCATCTGCGCCACTATTTACCGGGGTTATATCGTATCCTTTATTCTCTAAAAAAAGTATATGGGGCTTTAATAGGTCAATCTCGTCGTCGGCCCACAAAATATTATATCTTTGCATACATTGGTTTTTTACTCAAATTAAAAACTTCTTTTACAATCGTAACGCAATAATCATAGATTAGATTGAATAAAAAGAAAATTTTCAACGATCCTGTTTACGGATTTATTAACATAAAAAGTGAGCTGGTGTTCGATATTATTGAACACCCTGTTTTTCAGAGGTTAAGAAGGATTAAGCAGCTCGGGTTAACTGATTTAGTATATCCCGGAGCCCTACATACCAGATTTCATCATGCTGTGGGCGCCATGCACCTGATGTCTCAGGCTTTAGAGAGCCTAAAAAGCAAAGGTGTAGAAATCACAGATGAAGAAAGTGAAGCCGTACAAATAGCTATTCTACTTCATGATATGGGTCACGGGCCATTTTCGCATGCTTTAGAATACAGTCTTCTGCACGGTATTCAGCACGAAAGTATCTCGTTCCTCTTTATGAAATATTTAAATGAACAGTTTGACAACCAGCTGTCTTTGGCCATCAAAATATTTCAAAACACTTACCACAAGAAATTCCTCCACCAGCTTGTGTCCAGCCAGCTGGATATGGACCGATTGGATTACCTGAAAAGAGACAGTTTCTTTACCGGAGTGTCTGAGGGAGCCATTGGTTTGGAGAGAATCATTAGCATGCTCAATGTGGTGAATGACAACATTGTAGTGGAAGAAAAGGGAATTTACAGCATAGAGAACTTCCTTAATGCCAGGCGTTTGATGTATTGGCAGGTTTATCTTCACAAAGCTTCTGTCAGCGCCGAAAAAATGCTCATTAACCTGATCATCAGGGCTAAAGATTTAGCCATGAGCGGCCATGATGTATTTGCAACTCCTGCGCTCAAACATTTTCTAACGCACCAATACACATTAGACGATTTTCAGCAAAATGACGATCTTCTCATCATGTTTGGTCAGCTGGATGATTATGATATTTGGGGTGCCATAAAAGTATGGCAACATCATGAAGATAAGATCCTTAGCCAGCTCAGCAAGTTTTTGCTTAACAGGAAATTATTCAAGATTAAGCTTACCAATGAGCCCCTTAGTAAAGAAGAGCTAAAGTCATTGAGGAACAAGATAGCAGAGAGCTATAATGTACTAAGAACAGACAGCAGATACTTCTTCGCACATGGTGAAGTAACCAATAAAGCTTACATAGCGGGAGGACAAACCATAAACATACTCACTAAAAAAGGAAAGGTAATAGACATTGCAGAGGCAGCCGACTTACCTAATATTAAGGCCATGAGTAAAATTGTCAAAAAATACTATCTATGCTGCCCTAAAAATGTATCTTTGTGAAAAGAAATTAACCATTCTATCCCATTTAAATGAAGTTTACGGTTGATCAGATTGCATCACTTTTAGAAGGCGAAGTAGTAGGAAATGGTAGTGTGGAGATAGGTATGTTGGCTAAAATTGAGAATGCAAAGCAGGGCGATATATCTTTTATTTCCAATCCCAAATACGAAAACTACCTATACACTACTGAGGCTAGTGCAGTAATACTTAAAAAAGGTTTTGTGCCAAAGAAAGAGGTGAATGCCGCCCTTATTTTGGTAGAAGATCCATACAGCTGTTTTACAGTTCTACTCGAAGAATATCACAAGTTTATAAGTTTCCAAAAATCAGGCATAGAGCAACCTTCTTTTATAGGTGAGAACAGCACCGCCGGAGAAGATTTATACAGAGGAGCATTTTCATATATTGGCAGCAATGTTAAAATAGGAAATAATGTTAAAATCTACCCTCATGCTTACATTGGAGATAACGTAGAAATTGGTGACAACACCATTATTAACGCAGGCGTAAAGCTCTACCCTCATACGAAGGTAGGTTACAACTGTGTTATCCACTCCGGCACCGTAATAGGAAGTGACGGTTTTGGATTTGCCCCTCAAAAAGATGGCACTTATAAGACCATCCCTCAAATGGGTAATGTTAAAATAGGCAATCATGTAGATATTGGTGCAAATACAGTTATTGACTGTGCTACCTTCTATGGCGATGCCACCAAAATTGGAGATGGAGTAAAATTAGATAACCTTATTCAAATAGCTCATAACGTAGAGATTGGCAATAATACCGTGATCGCGGCACAAACTGGTGTAAGCGGATCTACCAAAGTGGGAGAAAACTGTGTGATAGCTGGCCAGGTAGGTATAGCCGGACACATCTCTTTAGCCAATAAAACATCTATAGGAGCACAGGCAGGATTAGGAAAGAATATCAAGGATGAAGGCGCTCAACTCATGGGTAGCCCCGCTTTTAACTACAAAGACTATTACAAGACCTACGCAATTTTTAAAAATCTCCCGGATTTAAATGTCAGATTAAAGCAACTTGAAGAAAAAGTACTAAATTTGCCGACATTTCAAGAAAAATAATGAATATCAAGCAGCAAACAATCAAAAAATCGGTTACATTATCTGGTGTAGGATTACATACAGGCGTTCAAGCCAACATGACATTCCTTCCCGCCAAACCAGGTCATGGAATCAAATTTCAACGAGTAGATCTAGAAGGCCAGCCTATAGTAGATGCTGACGTAGATAACGTAGTAGACTTATCTCGTGGTACCACCATAGAGCAGAGTGGCGCTAGAGTAAACACGGTAGAGCACACCCTTGCCGCGTTAGTAGGTTTAGAAATAGACAACGTACTTATACAGCTAGATGGGCCAGAGCCTCCTATTATGGACGGTAGCTCTCAGCAGTTTGTAGATATCCTTAAAGAAGCTGGTACCGAAGAGCAAAATGCTCTGAGAGACTTTTATGAAGTACAAGACAGTATTTTCTATAGAGATGCATCAAGAGATGTAGAAATTGCTGCTTTACCTTTAGATGACTATAGAGTTACAGTAATGATTGACTACAACTCTCCTGTTTTAGGTAGTCAGCATGCTTCATTAACGAACATCAGCCAGTTCGAAAAAGAAATTGCCTCATGTAGAACTTTCTGTTTTTTACATGAACTTGAAATGTTACATAAAAACAACCTGATTAAAGGTGGTGATTTAAACAATGCCATTGTAGTAGTAGACAGAGTTGTTAAAGATGAAGAATTAGCAAGTATTGCCGGATTGTTTAACAAACCCAAAGTGGAAGTTAAAAAAGAAGGCATCTTAAATAACGTAGAGCTTAGATATAAAAATGAGCCTGCAAGACACAAGCTGTTAGATATTATGGGAGACCTTGCACTAGCAGGTAGACCTATTAAAGCTCAGATTTTAGCGGCACGTCCTGGCCACGCGGCTAACGTAGCTTTCGCTAAAAAGCTTAAAAAAGCGATGCAGAGCTCTAACAAAAACAATGTCCCTAAGTACAACCCTAGTTTACCACCCGTACTGGACATCAACCAAATCACCAATATATTACCTCACAGATATCCGTTCTTATTGATCGATAAGATCATTCATTTAGATGAAGAGAGCGTATCTGGAGTAAAAAATGTCACTTTAAATGAGCACTTCTTCCTAGGTCACTTCCCAGGAAACCCTGTAATGCCAGGAGTATTACAAGTAGAAGCTATGGCTCAAATAGGTGGTATTCTTGTATTAAATACCGTTCCTGATCCTGAAAACTATTGGACTTATTTCCTTGGAATCGAGAACTTTAGATTCAGAAAAATGGTATTACCAGGTGACACACTAGTTATTAAGTGTGATCTTCTTGCACCTATTAAGAGAGGTATTGCTAAAATGTCTGGAAGAGGTTATGTAGGTAATACCTTAGTTTGTGAAGGTACTATGACCGCCAGCATAGTTAGAAAAGACAGTTAATTTTTAATGAGTACCTGAGGCATCTCAGGTACATACTTAGGTTGCAAAACTTGGTTATTTGAATTTAATTTTATGAACCAACCGTTATCATATATAGATCCTCAGGCTAAAATAGCCCGAAACGTAGTAATTGAACCCTTCTCTACTATTCATAAAAATGTAGTAATAGAAGAAGGCTCATGGATAGGCCCTAACGTTACCATCTTTGAGGGAGCCAGAATTGGTAAAAACGTAAAAATTTACCCTGGAGCCGTTATCTCTGCTATACCACAGGATTTAAAATTCGCTGGTGAGGAGACGCTTACTATTATTGGTGATAATACTACTATTAGAGAGTGTGCTACCATCAATAGAGGAACTATAGATAAATACAAGACTGAAGTGGGAGCTAACTGCCTTATCATGGCATACGTTCACATCGGTCATGACTGTATTATTGGAAATAACTGTATACTTGGTAATGCTACTCAGCTAGCTGGCCATGTTTTGATTGATGACTTTGTAATCTTTGGTGGCTCTTGTGCTGTACAGCAATTCACAAGATTAGGATCTCATGCTTATATTGGCGGTGGTTCTTTGGTAAGAAAAGATGTACCTCCTTACACTAAAGCAGCTCGTGAGCCTCTTACATACTGTGGTATTAACTCTATTGGTTTAAGAAGAAGAGACTTTCCTTCGGAAAAAATCAATGAAATACAGGAGATCTACAGATATGTATTCCTAAAAGGTCTAAATAACTCTAAAGCATTAGATTTAGTAGAATTAGAGCTTCCTCCTTCTAAAGAAAGAGATGAAATTATTAATTTCATCAGAAACTCAGATAGAGGAGTAATGAAAGGTTACAGCTATTAAAATATGAAAATATCCATCGAAAAGCTTGGTAAGCGCTACCAAAACGAATGGATATTTCGAAACTTCAACTATACCTTTTATCAGGGCAAAGGATATGCACTTACCGGACACAATGGTAGCGGTAAGTCTACCCTTTTAAAAATCATTAGTGGATATCATTTATTTACTGAAGGCCAAATAAGTTACTTTAGTGAGCAATCGGATAATGAAATTCCTATAGACTCTGTCTTCGAGCATTTCACAGTGGCTACTCCCTACATGGAGCTTATTGAAGATTTCACTCTGGCCGAACACCTTGATTTTCATTTTAAATTCAGGAAGATCACCGATAACATCTCCCCAAAAGAGATAATGGAAATAGCATGGCTTTCAAACTCTGCTCATAAATACATTAAGAATTTTAGTTCGGGAATGAAGCAACGGCTAAAGCTAGCCCTTACCTTTTATACCAAGAGTGACTACGTATTGCTTGATGAACCTACATCTAATCTAGATGCACAAGGAATAGATTGGTATCATGCAGAAATAGAGAAGATTGCAAGTTCAGATAAGACTTTGATCATAGCCAGCAATCAGCTGGAAGAGTACGAAAAATATTGCCCTGAGGTAATAAACCTTACTGAGATTAAGCCATCGAATTAAATTAACATTGAATTTTGTTTTCAAAATGGTTACTTTACCTATCTTTACTTAGATAAAACGTTATTAATTACTAAATTAAAACCCTGAAAAATTACTAATAGATAATGAAAAAATTAACCTTTTTACTTTCGGCAGGAATACTTTTTATGCTTTTAGCTACTATAGGATGCGGTAGTGATGACGGTGGCCCCACTGAAGAGGAGCAGCAGACTGCTAAACTAATTGGCGTATGGACTGCCACTACAGTAAATGATGGAACTGTAAGAGATGATTATGATGACTTTACCATAACATTTACTCAAAGCACTTATTCTACTACAGGTGGACCAGAAGGAGATAAAGCTCTTCCTTTCCAAAATAGTGGTTCATGGTCTTTAGGAACTCCAGTTACTAGTAGCATTTCATTGTCTAGTCAGCCTATGACTTATGGCATAGTTGACGATGTGCTTACTATAACATTCACTTACAATGGTGATGGTTTCCCTGGAAACGCCAAAACTGCGAATGTTAATGGTGATTGGACATTCGTATTTGAAAAGAACTAATTTCAATTAGATATAAATAAAAAAGGAGCTCAATGAGCTCCTTTTTTATTTTAGTGTCACCACACTTATACCTGCTCCGCCTCTTTCTACATGTTCATCCTGAACACTCTGCACCATATGAGAGCCTTTCAAGTGGTTTCTGATTAAGTCTTTTAAAATTCCGTTTCCTTTACCGTGAAGTATTTTAAGCTCCGAGCTATTGGCTAGTAAGGCATCATCTATGAACTTATCTACCAGCCCGAGCACTTCTTCTCCCCTTTTACCTCTTACATCTAAAGTACCACTGAAATCAGCCATCTTTTGATTAATGTTCATACTAGAACTTGGCTTGGTATATCCTCGCGTTATTTCACGTGCCTTAGTACGACTGATCTTTTCCAGCCTCTTTTTCTTCACCACCGTTTTCAGGTCGCCCACTTTCACCTCTACATCTTTACCTCTAATATCTATAACTTCTCCAGTTACCTGATTATCGATAAATCTAACGCTATCACCTATTTCAATTTCACCTGGCACCACTTCAACCTTAGCCTTCTGTACAGTTGGTTTAACCTGAACTTCATCCTTCAGATTAGCCAGACGATTACGCATTTTCAAGGTTTCTTTCTTCTCAGCTTTGTTTTCCTTAATATGCCTAATTGTTTTTTCTATCTCCTTATTGGTAGTGGCCAGTAAAGAAGCTGCATCTCTCTTGGCTTTATTAATGATTTCCTTTTTATTGGCTTCTAACTCATCATAAAGTTGATCATATTTGTTCTTGAGCCTTTTCACCTCACGGTCCATCTCCTTGGCTTCTCTCTCTCTGTTCTGGATTTCCTGAGTCTGTTTCTCCAGCTTTAGAATAAGATCATCTACATCCAGTCCCTTTCTACCTATCACCTCTCTGGCATATTTCGTCACCACATTGGCCAAGCCAATCTTTCTGGCGATTTCCAAAGAAAATGAACTTCCAGGCTTACCTATTTCCAGTTGATATAACGGCTCCAGATGCTCCACATCATACTTCATGGCACCATTAACTACTGACTCTTTATTCTCAGCGTAGTGCTTTATATTACTATAGTGAGTGGTGATTACCCCCTTAGCTTCTCTCTGCACCAGCTGATCCAAAATACCTTCGGCAATAGCGCCACCATAATGTGGGTCAGTTCCGGTTCCAAACTCATCTATAAGACACAGGGAATCCTTACCGGCATGCTGCAGGAAGAACTTCATGTTAGATAAATGAGAACTATAGGTACTCAAATCATTCTCTATAGACTGCTCATCTCCTATATCGATAAAGATATTTTTGTAAATACCTGCTCTTGAATCTTCTCTCACCGGAATCAGAAGCCCGCACTGGAGCATATACTGTGTTAAAGCCACAGTCTTCAAACAGACAGACTTACCACCAGCATTAGGTCCTGAGATAACTATAAAATTCTGGTTTTCTTTAATAACGATCGTGAGCGGCACTACTTTTCTTCCACTTGCTTTGTAAGTCATATACAAAGTTGGGTGCCTGGCATCTCGCCAATCGAAGAAAGGCTTATCTTCAATTTCTGGCCTTACCGCCTCCATGTCTAAGGCCAACTTGGCTTTAGCTCTTATGAAATCAATTAAACTCAGATATTGATAGCCTCTTTTTATATTAGGCAGATCATCTCGCAATAAATCGGTAAGCTGAGTGAGTACTTTGATCACCTCACGCTTCTCTGCATTTTCCAGTTCGCGAATCTCATTATTACCTTCCAGCACTTCTGAGGGCTCCAGGAATACAGTTTGCCCTGTAGATGACTCATCATGAACAAAGCCTTTAATCCTTCTTTTGTTCTCCGCAGTGATTGGAATCACCATCCTACCATCTCTTACGGTAAGGGATGCTCCTTCAGGCACATAGCCATTCTTAACGGCGCTTTTATAGATAGCATCTAGTGCTCTTCTCACCTGGGCGTGCTTACCTCTTAAGTTTCGTCTTACATCCGCCAGAGCCTCACTGGCCGAATCTTTAACAAAACCACCTTCATCAATTTTATGACTTATGGCATCAATAATTGTCTCATTGAACTTTACCAAGCCATTTAATGACTGTAAATATGGGTATTCTTCCTTTCGCTTATCTAAAAAGCTTATACAAGCAATTATGGTTTTTAAGGAGTTGTTTACTCTTAAAAACTCCTCTACCGTAAGAAACGTACCTTCAGCCCTAATACCTTTCAACGATGATGACACATCATAAAAGTAATTAGTAGGGAAAGGGTCATTAGCACTAATGATCTTAACAAACTCAGATGCCTGATGCAGTAATTTCTGAATCTGTTCTACGTCATCTGTATAACTGATTTTATCCACAATGGAAGTTCCCAGGGCAGATAAACATCTTTCTTTGAGAAACTCCCGTATTTTATCAAATCCTATTTTTTGCTCAATATCCTTCGGATATAACATTCTCTTTACTCCTTTTTATTATCTTTCTTATCACCCTCCACTTTAGCGTCATCCTTCTTCACTTCCAAAGTCTTCCCTTGTTCATCTTCTTTCTTAGGCTCAGCTTTGTCATCCTCAGGATCCTCCGCTTTTTCTTTGAGCCTTTCCTGCTTCAGGTTTAAACTATCCAGCACGGATTCATATATTGTCTCGAGCATGTCCGGGTGATCATAATAGTAAGACATACTCCTCTCATATACGCTATCTATTACTCCATGTTTCTTATAGAGCATATCTTCATACACATCGAATATAGCTAGTGACGAATCACGGCTTAAACGCATATTATTTACCTTGCCTTCGGCCAGATACATATCCAGCATTACCGCTACCATTTTGTCTTGCTTTATGATATCGTTGGGCACCTCTTTATCAGAGCTACATCCGATGAGAAAAAGATAACATATAACAAATATTTTCGTTTTCATTTCAGTGGTTTTGATTTAGCGCATTGAACCAGATTAGTATTCTAGGTTCAAATACGTCCATTAATAAAATAATTATCCCTGCTAAATAATCACTCTTTTGCAAATTGCAGATAATCGTGAAATTTGTAATAGTTTTATAGCGAAAATTAGGCCAATGAAGCACCTGTTAAAAAAACTGCGAAAATATGAAATCCAAATTAGAAAGGCTATCAACAGCCAGATGCAAGGAGATTTTCATTCTATTTTCAAGGGATCAGGACTAGAGTTTGATGATGTACGCACCTACCAATATGGTGATGACATTCGAACTATAGACTGGAATGTAAGTGCTAAAGGACATGGTACCTTTGTGAAAACCTTTAAAGAGGAAAAGGAGCAAACGGTATTTTTCATATTAGATGTTAGTGGCTCTCAAGAAATTGGTAGTCCAGGAAAGCAAAAGCTGGATATAAGCAAAGAAATTTGTGGAGTGCTGGCACTATCTGCGGTAAAGCAAGCCAGCCAGGTAGGTTTAATTTGTTATTCAGATCAAAAAGAAAAATATGTAAAACCGGCCAAAGGCCCCAGACAGGCATATGAATTAGTAAGCAGTCTGGCTAAACTCAAGCCAACATCATATACCACAAATCTCAATGCTGCTATCTTATGGACTCTCAATGCCATAAAGAAAAGAAGCGTAATCATTTTCATTTCCGATTTCATAGATGAGGATTATGAGCACAACCTGAAAGGTCTTGCCAAAAAGCATGATGTGGTGATGATAAGAGTTACTGACAAGAGAGAAACCAGGCTACCTAAGCTGGGAATTGTTCCTGTTTTTGAAAAAGAAAGCCGAAAAACTATCTGGGTAAATACATCGTTTGGGAATTTCAGATCGAAAATAAAGCAGAATTATGATGTGAATGAGGAAGCTCTTTCTATTTTCGCTAAAAAGCACCAGATCAACTTCTTATCAGTAGATACAGAAGAAGATTACGTGCCCAAACTCCTTAAATTATTCAAAGTAAGAAATAAAACAGTAAAGAGTGTTTAGAGGTATTTTAGGTCTGTTATTCGTTTTATTTTTTGTAAACCAGTCAGTTTTAGCCCAGGAAATTGAACCTAAGGGCCTATTTCTGGAAGACACCATTAAAATTGGAACGCCTGTAGGGTATTCTCTTTCCTTGAAATACCCAAAAGAACTTGACGTGGTGTTTCCTGATTCTTTATATGATTTCTCACCTTATGAAATCGATCATAAAGAATACTTCCCTACCAAATCTGACAGCACCCATAGCTATGATAGTGCGGTTTACTATTTCTTATCATTTGAGATAGATAGCATTCAAACGTTAAAACTGCCCGTTTTTATTCTGCACAGTAAAGATAGTACCACAGTCTATTCCAATACTGATTCTATTATTTTAGATCAATTAGTAGAGGAAGTACCAGACTCTGTGGCTATAGAGGCCTTGCCATTAAAAGAAAATACTACTTATAAGAATGTAGACACGCAATTTAACTACCCAGTACTTATCTTAATATTAGGTATACTGATTGTGGCAATTACCATTTTCCTCATCATATTCGGAGGAAAAATTAAGCAGAATTTTGTAATAAGGAGGATGAGAAAATCATATCAGAAATTTGTGGCATCTTATGATCAAATTATTTCTGATTCAGCCACAACCCCGACTTTTAAGGCTGAAAAAGCATTGATCTCATGGAAAAGATATCTGGAAGGACTTGAGAGAAGACCTTATACCAAACTTACCACCAAAGAAATTATAAAATGGTATAAAGTAGAGGGGATTGAAGGATCTCTTAAAACTATTGATAGAGCCATTTACAGCAAGCAAAGTACTGAAGAGCTTATGCCGGCTTATACCAGCCTTAAAAAGTATGCTCATGACAGGTTTAACCAGAAAGTAGAGGAGGTGAAAAATGACAGATAATTCAGGATTTGACATGCCATGGTATTCATTGAGGTGGTTTGCAGCTTCTACTTTTAAGAGCTTCACCTGGGAGTATCAGCTCGTGCTTTACGCCTTGCTTCTGATTCCTATATTTATCGTTCTAAGGTGGGTAATCAGGCATTTCTTTAACCAAAAGTTGCCTATAGCGCTTACTAAAAGTCAGGTAAAATCTAACCCTACCAACTTGGTGAGATTGATTCCGGACATTCTACTTATCTTCTTTGTGGCCCTAGTAATTGTGGCTTTGGCCCGTCCTCAGAAAACCAATGAAAAAGTAGAGCAATGGACTGAAGGGATCGATATAATGCTAGTGGTAGATATTTCGCAATCTATGCAGATTGAAGATTTCAAACCTAACCGCCTTGAGGCCGCTAAAAAGGTAGCTGAAAATTTCATTGATGGCCGCTTTCAGGATAGAATAGGTATGGTAATATTTTCTGGAGATGCTTATTCATTATCCCCACTAACCACTGATTATGACCTACTTAAATCATACATCGAAGAAATAAACTTTGATATGATTGAAAACAGAGGTACGGCCATTGGTAGTGCTTTGGCGGTAGCCACCAACCGTATGAGAGAGTCTGACTCTAAATCAAAAGTGGTGATTTTGTTAAGTGATGGAGACAACACCGCCGGAAATATAGACCCTATAACCGCTGCTAAGCTGGCTGCTGCCTATGACATTAAGATTTACACCATTGCCATAGGCAAAGAGGGTAAAGTACCTTTTGGACAAGGCTTCTTTGGCAGACCCAGGATGATAGATAATACCCTTGATGAGACTACACTTAGGGAGATCGCGAAAATCGGTGAAGGCGAATTCTATAGGGTGTCTGATAATGAAGCTTTACAGCAAGTTTTCGATTTAATTGACAAATACGAAAAAGCTGAAATCAAAGAGTCAAGGTATAAGGACACCACTGACTTCTACAGAAATTATCTACTATGGGCCATGTGCTTCTTCCTTTTATGGCTTCTCCTAAAGTCCACGTTTATATCTAACGTGCTTCAGGATTAAATGCTATAGATAAACATATGAATGCCGAAGCCAATCATGGCAAGACCCACGATCAGATTTAATATTTTAAAAAGCTTAGGGGTAAATAGTTTCCTTAGCCTACCAGCCAAATAAGCTTTTAAGACATCACTGCAGAGGGTTACAATGAGAATGGTAATAAAGAAAGCTAGTAACTCGTGTCCATGGTATTGATATCTGGCAGTAGCCAAGCTCATGGCTCCTATCCAAAACAGGAGTACGAAAGGACTGACACCGTTGATGATAAAACCTTTGAATATAAACCTGAACTTACCCTTTACGGCTACAGACTTAGCTTCCGTAAAAACAGCTGCTTTCTGAGATCTAATGAGATAGTATAAACCAAAAGAGAAAAGTATCACTCCTCCTATATAACCGATCCATACATTATATCCGGCATTATCTACAAACTGAGAAACGCCCAGGTAAGCTAAGCCAATAAAAAGAGCATCACTAAAGAAAATACCCAACGCCACAAAAACTGCCTTGTCTAATCCTTTCTCTATACTGGTTTGGATGAGTGTGAAAAACACCGGCCCCACCAAAACCATAAGTAAAAGACCAAACAAGACCCCATTAACAATATACATTACGAATCAATAGTCTTTATAAATTCCTTCCAATCATCATATTGATGACTTTTAATAACACGAGGGAATTTATGTTGCCCTCCCACTTTTCCTTTAGACTCCATCCATTTATAGAAAGTGCTCACCGGTAGAACATCTACCAGCACTTCCTTTAGCGCAGCAATCCTTTCGACTTTATAATCGTCATTTAATTCTTTCAGGTAGCCATCTAGCTTTTCTCTAATTACGTTAGGATCAACATCAGCATCGGTTCCGATATACCAATGATGGGCAAATAGTGTTCCGTGAGGGATACCTGCTACTGTAAATTCTCTGATGGTGATGTTAAGTTCATCAGAAAGCATTTCTATGGCCTTATTCATATTATCCACAGACATGTGCTCTCCACACAAACTAAGGAAGTGCTTGGTTCTTCCCGTGATCACTATCTCGGCCTCTTCCTTAGAAACTATCTTCACCACATCCCCGATCATGTATCTCCATGCACCTGCACAAGAAGATAATAGTAAGGCATACTCTCTGCCTTCCTCTACCTCGTCAATCATGTAAGTTGGTGCGTCGGCAAGGACCTCACCGTTATCATCAAAATTTTGCTCTTCAAATGGCACAAACTCATAGAATGTTCCATTATTAAGCACCATTTTCATACTGCGAGTATCCGGCTTGGCCTGAAAAGCGATAAAGCCTTCAGAAGCCAGGTAGGTCTCTATATAATGAATCTCTCTACCTAAAAGTCTTTTAAATCCTTTTCTGTATGGATCAAAGGAAACCCCTCCATGCACATACACGGTAAGGTTTGGCCATACTTCATGGATATTATCTACCTGATAATGCTCCAATATTTTCTCCATCAATATCTGTATCCAGGCAGGCACCCCTACAATGATACTGATATTCCATTCTTTGGCCTTTTTAGCTATCTCCGTCAACTTCTCGTCCCAATCTCTGGTTTGAGCTATCTTTTTACCAGGCTTATAGAAATGTTGGAACCAAAACGGTAGCTGAGCAGCTTGTATACCACTGAGGTCGCCCTCAAAGTAGCTACCCCTGTTATTTAAATGCGTACTTCCCCCAAGCATAAGTATGCCACCCTGAAAGATCTCTGAGGGAAGATCATATTTAGATAGTGATAATATCTGTCTAATACTGGTCTTTTGAATGGCGCGCTTCATATCCCTTGTAATAGGAATGTATTTTGAAGAGGCCTCTGATGTACCTGAGCTCAGGGCAAAATATCTGATTTTCCCTGGCCAGCACACATCATTTTTGCCACCCTGCGCTTTTTGCCACCAGTCCTTATACATTTTATTGTAATTATGTATAGGAACCAGCTCCTTATATAAATTAAAGAAGGCCTTTGGATCTAACTCCCTGTAAGATTTCAGCACCTTATCGAAATCGTAGTACTTTCCGAATTGGGTCTGACTGGCGGTGATTAGTAGTTTTTTTAATTCCTGCTTTTGTAGGTCGTAAGGGTTCGAATACTCTTGCTCAAGGCTCTCTCTAATTCGAATTCCCTTCTTTAATAAAGTACCTAAAATAGGCATATGCTCTCAGTTAAAATTTCTTACTTTGTCAGTAGTAAATATTGAATCGATATTTAAAACTATACAAATGGATATCAAAAACAATATTAAAGAATTTAAAAGTTTTTTATCAGACAAATCTTGTCGATTAGTTGCTGTAAGCAAAACTAAGCCCAATGATCTTATACAAGAAGCTTATAATGAGGGGATTAGGATTTTTGGTGAAAACAAGGTTCAGGAGTTATCAGACAAGTATGAGGTTTTACCTAAAGACATAGAATGGCACATGATAGGTCATTTACAGAGAAATAAGGTAAAATATATCGCTCCGTTTGTGAGTCTCATTCATTCTGTAGACAGCCTGAGACTACTCAAGGAAATTGACAAGCAGGGCCAGAAAAATGACATAGTCATCTCTTGTCTACTACAAATTCATATCGCCAAAGAGGAAACCAAATTCGGATTATCTGAGGAAGAGCTAATAGAACTCATCGAATCTGAGGAAGTTGCTGAAATGAAAAACATAAAAGTGGTAGGTCTCATGGGCATGGCTACTTTCACTGAAAAGGAATCTCAAATTAGAGAAGAGTTTCAGTCGTTAAAGTCACTATTTGATACCATGAAAGAGAAGAGCCTTCCTGATAACGTAGAGATGGCGGAGCTTTCCATGGGTATGAGCGGCGACTATGAGATAGCTGTAGAAGAGGGAAGCACATTAATTAGAGTGGGGAGCGCGATTTTCGGAGCGAGAAATTATGCCAACTAAAAGTAAAAATATTCTTATTACAGCCTGTGCTCTGGGAGCATTGTCTGTTATGATTGGAGCCTTTGGAGCTCACGGCTTAAGGCCATTACTTACTGAATATGGCAGAATAGAAACATTTGAAACGGCCGTTAAATATCAATTTTATCATACACTAGCCTTATTAGCCATAGGTATAATAGATACCAAGTGGCCTCAAAAACTACTTAGCTATGCCGCCTATAGCATTTTTATAGGTGTGATTATCTTCAGTGGGTCACTGTACATCTTATGCCTAACTAACACACCAATTTTAGGAGCCATTACTCCTTTTGGCGGAGTGCTTCTGATTGTGGGCTGGGTGTTATTGCTACTCGGAATAAGAAAGATTAAATAAATGAAAAAGGCTAGCCAAATCGGCTAGCCTTTTTCATGTAATGTCTATTTACTCCTTAGTTAGTATCTCCAGATTCTTCTTTTGGAAGAACATTAGCAGTAATAGTTAATCTATACTTCTCTTCAGAGTTACTAATAATGGTAATTACTTTATTCTGTGTTCCCATTTTACCAGCACTATTAAACTTGATAGTCATGCTAGATTCCTGACCAGGAGCAATTGGGTCTCTAGGCCAATCAGAAGCAGTACAACCACAAGTAACTTGTACGTTGCTGATAACAAGAGGCTCGTTTCCTGTATTCTCAAACTTAAACACGTGCTCAACTTTATCTCCCTGATGGATATCACCGAACTCATGTTTCACCTCCTGAAAAGTCATAGCAGGTCCATTTTTGGTCTCCATAGTACTATCTTCTTGAGCTAAAGCGCTGAAAATCACGAAAATCCCAAAAATAAATGATACAAAAGTCTTCATATTAAGATCGTTTTTATTGGTTACTAATTCAAAGTTATCTATAAAGAACAGCAATCCTGCTCAATATAATTCAATTAACAAACATTTTCTTGTTAAAATTCACTAAAAAAAGTTGATCTGTAGCACGGGTAATTGCCGTATACAGCCAGCGTACATATTCTGTATCTATCCCATCCTCCTTCAGGTAACCTTGGTCTACAAAAACAGCATTCCACTGCCCACCCTGAGATTTATGGCAAGTAAGTGCATAGGCAAATTTCACCTGCAGTGCATTGAGATAAGGATCTTTTCTCATAGCCTCACGGCGCTCCTTTACCGAAGCCAAATCCTGATAATCTTCCATGATCGCCTCATACAGCCCTCTATTCTGCTCGGAGTTAAGAGAAGGAGACTCCGAATGAAGTGTATCCAGTATTACCTTAGCCTCGAATGATGTTTCTGATTGATAGTCTAGCATTCTAAGTTCTAACGTAGCAAATCTAAAGCCATACATTTCTTCGAAGTTTACTATCTTCATTACCTCCACAAAATCACCATTGGCCAAAAAACTACCAGGTACATCATCAGGGGTGAAAACGTAATTATTTCGAACTATCATAAGAATTTCTCCCACCTCCAATTCAGACTCATAAAAGTGAATTCTATTTCTTATGTATTGATTATAGTTATTAGCCAGCTTATTAGATCTGCAGATAATTATAGTGTTTTCCATGCCGAAATTATCATAGGCATACCTCAAGCCATCTTCCATCTTCTCACCAGTCATCTTATAAATGTCCTTATGGCCTTTGGTACTGAATAAGATTTCCGGTTTCTCTTTCCCCAACTGATTTCGTAGATCTGTAGCGTTCATAAGAATACCGGAATCACCCTCCTGCCTCATTACCTCGGTAAGCAACGAATGATGTACCGATACACCATAACCCGACTCCAGGTAATCTTTATCCAGCGCCGGACTTATTAGCTGGCCCACTGGCGGAAGCTGTGCATTGTCACCTATGAGAATAAGTTTATTACTCTCCTCTGAAAATACAAACTGTATAAGATCTGAAAGCAGACCCCGGCTACCAAAACTCTTATCTTCATGAATCATAGATGCCTCATCTACAATGAATACGGTATTTTTCGCGTAGTTCTTTTGTCTTTTAAAGGCTGGCCCTTCAGAGGCATCACCTACCTGTTTGTAAATCCTTTTATGAATAGTGAAAGCTACCCTCTTAGCATATTGAGACATTACCTTGGCCGCTCTTCCTGTCGGAGCCAGCAGAACGAACTTCTTATTAAATAAAGGCAATACCTGCGTTAAAACACTAACTACCGTAGTTTTACCAGTACCCGCATATCCTTTAATCACTAAAACAGATTTCTCGTCCTTCTCCTTCAGAAAGTCATCCACTTGAGAGAAAAGGCGGAGCTGACCTGGCGTAGGCGTAAACGGAAACTTATTTTTTAATATGTCTGACGGGTTAGGCATAAACTAGTGTGCTTCAGGAAATATAGTCACCATGGTGGAGCTAGACTTGGCAATGAGCGTTTTCTTATCTCCTTTTACTACATAGACTTCTGCTTCACAAAAATTAATCTTTTTCCCCTGCTTTAGCACCCAGCCTTTAGCAAACAGCTTTTCACCGGCACCAGGATTTAGGTAAGAAACTTTCAACTCACCAGTAACCACATGTTGATTAATGGGCAGCAAGGTATAGGCAGCAAAACCCATGACACTATCAGCCAGAGTAGCGATTACGCCACCATGAACCAACCCTTTTTGCTGAAGATGAAATTTCTCAATATCCATCCATCCTTCTGTGTAGCCTTCCTTTATTTCTGACAATGAGAAATGGATGTGCTGCATGAAAAATTGCCTTTCTAAAAACTTTTCTACCCGCTCCTTGTATTGAGGATTATAACTTTTAACCATATTTACTATTTTACTTCACAAATATAAGCCAAACCTTCACCCATAAACAGTGAATGACAAGATACCCGAAACTAACTGATGGATAAGAATTTAGAAAAAACATTTGGCAACAGAATAAGGGTCAGAGTATCTGGCATTTGTATAAAACAGGACAGCCTTTTACTTGTTAAACATTCTGGGCTTGGAAAGAAAGGAATCCTTTGGGCTCCGCCCGGCGGTGAAATTGACTTTGACGAAACAGCAGAAGTTGCATTGATCAGAGAATTTAAGGAAGAAACAGGCTTAGACATTCAGGTGGATAAGTTCCTATTTATCAACGAGTATAAGGAGAATCCGCTGCATGCGGTGGAGCTATTTTTTCAGGTCAGCGCATTGAATGATTCCCTAATAAAAGGGCACGATCCGGAATTGGAAGAGGAAAATCAGATCATTAAAGAAGTGCGCTTTGTGACTTTTGATGAAATAGTGATTATGGCAGATGAAACATTACATAATATACTTCACGAAGCGAAGGACAAAAATTCGATATTAAATATGAACGGCTATTTTAAATTTTGCCGATAATTGTATAAAATAGCGGTTTAATAAATTATGTATTGCAGTTCAAAAGTTTTATTATTGCACCAAAAAAAAACGTAGAAAATGAACGTCACCAAAATTATTTCTATACTATTACTTATAGGAAGTCTAGGATTAGCTTACTTTCTATTTGATGATATAAACACAGAAATCAAGGCTAAGGAACAAATTGCCTCACAGGAAGCAGCTGTTATTGATCGCTTAATGCTTATCAGAGAAGCAGAAATTGCTTATCAAGAGGTAAATGGAAAATATACTAGTGATTGGGATAAATTAGCTGACTTCATTGCTAATGGTCAATTCCCTATTGTAGAAAGAAAAGAAACAGTTTATACTTTAAGCTACGGAGCTGATAGTACAGTGGTTTCTTACGATACTTTAGGTATGATTCCTGCCAAAGAAAGAATCTTCATCCAAACTCATAACGTTACAGCTGCTAACAATGGTACGTTCGTAAATTTCATTGCTGAAGTTGGATCTAACGTGACTAAAAGTTCAGGTGCCTACGTTCTTAATCAAGATGGTAAAAGAACTACTCACAAGTTTAGAGATAATGGTAAAGTAGTTAAGAAAGAAAATATATCAGCTGGTCAAAAAGTTACTAAAGGAGATCTTTTGATGACACTAGAAGAAACTAAATTTAACGAAAACATTGACCTAAGCCAACTAGCTTACGTGCCAGGTTTAGATAACGTGAAATTTGAAATCTTCGCTGATCAGTTAGACAAAAATGGAAGTGCGGTAAACGTAATTGAGGTTAAAAACTCTCATCCATTTGACCCTACAAGAACCGAAGACGCAGAAATCAAAGGTAGAAAGCCTTTAAGATTCGGAAGCAGAACAGACGTAACAACATCAGGAAACTGGGAATAATATTATATTTTGAATACCGCTACAGCCAGCTATAAGCTTATAAAGAAAATAAAGGACGAGAAGTTTGATGTAGAAAATCTTCACCTTTATAATCTGATGATTCAGATTGGAATCAGAGACTTACAGGTGGCTGTAGTTGATTCTACCAGCAACCGTACTCTTCTTTTAGAAGATTATATATTATCAAGTGCCAAAACTCACCACGAGTTCTTAGACATCTTAAAGGCACTATTTGGAGACCACCACATATTGATGGCTGGTTTCTGGAAAAACGTGAGAATTAGCATTAAAAATTCTAAATTCTCTTTAGTCCCTTCATCACTATTTGTAAAAGAAGCGCTAGTAGACTATTTAAGTCTTAACAGCCCTGTAAATCCTGAAAAGGAAGAGGTGCTTTATTACAAGCACATTAAGTCAGATGCTATTTGCGTTTTCGCTATTAATAGAAACCTATACCAATGGCTTAAAGAGCTATATCCTAACGCAGATGTAGGCTTCTTGCACCAGTCTAGTGTATTGATAGAAGGAACAACCAACTACGAAGAGTCTAACAAAAAGGACACACTTTACCTTTACATAGACCGTTTTAAACTGCACCTTATTACCCTTAAGAACAATAAACTGGAATATTATAACCAGTTTTCTATTAAGCAGTTTAACGATTACATTAAATACATTATGCTGGTAATGAAAGGATTACAGAAGAGCCAGCAAAAAACTGAGGTGATTTTATGGGGCTACATCGGTAAGCAGTCTCCTCACTATCAGGAATTTTACAAGTTTATCAAAAACATATCTTTCGGTGAGAGACCTTCTTACCTTGACTTCGGATATATTTTTGATGAGGTACAGGATCATCACTATTTTGACTTGTACAGTATCCACCTTTGCGATTAGCAAACAAACCCTTCATGAAAAAAATAGCTATTTTTCCTGGCTCCTTTGATCCCTTCACCAAGGGGCATGAGGACATAGTTTTACGTGGTTTAACACTATTTGACGAAATTATTATCGGTATAGGCCATAACAGCAAAAAGAACATCAGATACTTTGATATTGATGTTATGGTAGGTTTAATAGAAGAGACCTTTAAAGACTATGATAATATAAAGGTAGTGGTATATAATGAGCTTACGGCAGAGCTGGCTAGAAAGCATGGAGCCAACTACTTACTGAGAGGGCTAAGAAATACTACCGACTTTGAGTATGAAAACAGCATTGCTCAGGTAAACAAATACCTTTATGAGCATTTGGAATCTGTTTTCCTGATTACATCACCAGAGTTAGCAGCAATAAGCAGTTCTATTATCAGAGAGGTACATAAGTACGGAGGAGATGTAAGTGACTTCATCCCCTACCCGCTTCCTAAATAAGCCTTATTCCGTTTCCTCTTTCTCCTTTTGGAAGTATTGATCAAATACAAAGCCTATAGATTTGTATGAGTCCTGGAGGGCGTGAAAAATCTCTTTACGTGTCATCCATCTCACCTCTTCAATATCTTCTTCCAGCTGAGGCTTCATTTTTGAGTCTTTAACTATATCCATACTATACCAGGCGGTCTTCTTTAAAATGCGCCTTTTCTTCATGGTATAGGTATGCCATGTAGTACAAATCTTCGCTTGAAGATCTACCTTAACGTTACATTCCTCTTCCACCTCTCTTTGAGCTGCCACACGGTTTCCCTCACCCTTATCTAGCTTACCCTTAGGCAAATCCCACTTTTTAAGGCGGTAGATCATAAGGATCTTATCCTTCTTTCTTACAATACCACCTGCGGCTTTGATGATCTTAAATTTCTTTTTCAGAAACTTCTTCATATCATCATAGTCATCGATGGTCAAGGTTAAAGCAATAAGTCCTTGAGGCACTGTGGTATCCAGCAGATCAAACAAATGATCCAAGTCCTCACGTTTCACATGCTTTATCCAAACCCTATGCAACAATTTAGCCTGTGTGATAGGCTCCACTTCTGCATTTATGATATTGTTAAATTCACGCTTATCAAGCTTCTCCGTAGCTTTCACCAGCTGAACAGGAATGTCATTGATGAATAGGTTCATCCAAGATTTTTTAGTCCAGTCACAAATGAAAAAAATATTTGGCAGCACGCCAATAGAATTTCCGTTTTTTAATCCATAATTTCGCATGCAAAACACATAAATATGTCTGCAGATTTAGGATACACCATCGCCGCGAAACTTTTAGATATTCAAGCAATTAAGCTCAACCTTGATTCTCCTTTCAGCTGGAGCTCCGGATGGAAGTCACCTATCTACTGCGACAACCGGTTATCTTTATCCTTCCCTGAGACAAGAACTTTAATAAAAGATGCCTTAGCCAGCACTATTAAGGAGCAATATCCTGATGTAGAAGCCATTGCTGGGGTAGCCACTGCCGGTATACCACAAGGTGCCCTTGTAGCTGATGCCTTAGGAGTTCCTTTTATCTATGTTAGATCCAAACCTAAAGGACATGGCATGGAAAACATGATTGAAGGTAAAATCACTGAAGGACAAAAAGTAGTGGTAATCGAAGACCTGGTATCTACCGGGGGAAGCTCTCTGAAGGCTGTAGAAGCGCTTAGAGCTGTTGATATGGAAGTTCTTGGTATGGCAGCCATATTCACCTACGGATTCAATATAGCCGATAAAAACTTCACTGACGCTGATGTATCTCTTGTTTGCCTGAGCAACTACAACCTATTAATAGAAGAAGCATTAAAAAGAGGGTATGTTTCTGAAGATCAGATAGACTCTTTAAAAGAATGGAGAGAAAGCCCAGATACCTGGGGTAAGTAATTTGAGTTTGATTGCTTGTGGAGATACAAGTGCAGTAGATTGTTTGGCGAGATTGTTTGTGGGGACACAAACAATGGCGGAGTGGATTCAAAAACTTAGGTGAGACTGTTTGTGAGGACACAAACAATGGCGGAGCGGATTCAAAAGCTTAGGTGAGATTGTTTGTGAAGACACAGACAATGGCGGATGTAGATACAAACAATAGAGAAATACAATTGCGAAATTATTATTTGTTTGTTGGCCTCGTACATTCAGCCTTTTTAAAACTTCTCTTCAACTCCGAGGCCGAATAGGGCAAAATCATATTTTACCGGATCTTCTGGATCAAAGGACTTTAGTTCAGCCGTTAATTCTACGGCTGTTTGCCAATCAGTTTGTTTTCTTTTGATGAGCCCCAATTTTCTAGCTACTCTATCTACATGTAGGTCACAGGGGCAGATGAGCTGACTCTGCTTTATGTTAGTCCAAAAGCCAAAATCTACACCGGCTTCATCTTGCCTAACCATCCAGCGAAGGAACATGTTTATCCTTTTGCAAGCTGATTTTCTTTCCGGGGTGGCAATATGTTTTTTAGTACGCTGAGGGGCATCTGGCAGACTAAAGAAGGTATGATGAAAGTTTTTAATGCCTTCACCCACATGCTCACTTTCTGCATTCAATCCTTTAATAAAAGCCGTTTCAAGTGTGCCATTATGCTGATAAAATTCCCGAAAGAATTCGATGAAGTACAGGGTATCCGTAGCATTAAATG
This sequence comes from Fulvivirga ligni, assembly GCF_021389935.1. NCBI lineage: Bacteria > Pseudomonadati > Bacteroidota > Cytophagia > Cytophagales > Fulvivirgaceae > Fulvivirga > Fulvivirga ligni. Next base: position 1,886,944 of record NZ_CP089979.1, on the reverse strand, counting down.
TACGGTGCTTAAAGTTTAAAAACTTCTTGAGATCACTTTCCTCATGATTAATGATAAAATCATGAGGAGCATTATCCATCAGCCCGAAAAGCTCATTGCACTTATTGATTATGGTTACACGCTGCCCCCAGGCCAGCACAGCTGCTACGAAACCTGCTATTTCTATGTCTTGCTGCTTAGTATACTGATGAGGGATAGATACAGGATCATTCAGAATGAAACCCGGGTGATTGTATTCCTCCACCTTAGCATCTAAGAAAGCCTTTAACTGATCGTGCTTAATAACTCAATGATTTATGGAAGGTATGAAAGAGACACTCTGAATTTAGGATCTATGGCACCTAACCTATCATAAGCTGATTTTGAGATTCTTATGAGAACATTATCGTTAACTCCGGTATCAGGTAACTTACCCATTACTCTAACAAAAACCTCCTGGCCATTCATTTCATTTCTCACTTTCATAATAGTGCCTACTTTGGCTGTTCTATGAAGTGCTAAATATTTTCTGGTATTCCCCGAACCATCGATCAGTTGAGCATTTCCAGATTCGATAATTTCTTTCTTAAAAGTAGGCTCCATGGTTCCCTTTGGTGTGGTAACTGTGGTGCTATCTTTCTTTCTAGCTATAGAAGGAAACTGATTCTCCTCAGATGTAGTAGTTTCACTGGATACTGGCTTAGTATGATCAAATACTGGCTCTTCTTTCACCGTATTTGTTTCAGCGGCTCCATTTGATTTGCCTACAATCAATTTTTGACCTACACTTATAGCAGTAGCTTCCTGAAGGTCATTCCAAACCATAATCTCACCCATGGCCACATCATATTTCTTAGAAAGTGAATACAATGTTTCGCCGGCTTTCACCTCATGGATTTTATCTCCAGACGCTGCAGGCGTATTTGATGTGGGAGTATTATTGGTTGCAGTAGCTGTATTAGATTGCTTAATAATAAGCTCCTGCCCTATGTCTAAAACATTTCCTTCAATACCATTCCACTCTCTCAGCTCTTCACGGGTGATGCCATACATCTTAGAAATGGAGTAGATAGTCTCCTTAGGCTTTACCACATGTATTTTCTTACCAGGATCTGATGATACTGGTTTGGGTGTAGTCACTGTGTTATTTACAGGGGTAGTATTATTTGGCTTATTAGAAACAACCTCTGTCTTAGCCGCTTTCTGGTAAGGAATTTTCACTATCTGCCCTACTTCAAGTCCAAATTCCACAGGTGGGTTATGTTCTATGATATTGTAAATAGAAACATTATATCTTCTGGAAAGTGAATACAACGTTTCCTTGTCTTCCACTTTATGAAGTATAAATACCTTTCCATCTTTCTTCTCCACCCCTACTGAATCCATTGGGTAGATTTCAGCACGACCATAAAAACTGCACCCTAGAAGTGCAACTAATAAAAAATATCTCATTCCCCTTTTGAAAATTATTAAACCGGATAAATTATAAACACTAAACTAGTTAACGTTATCTATTCGTAAATGATATATAAAAAGCTCAGAATTATCTTTAACAAAAATAAGCTTATCATCATAAACGAAGAAGGTATCATCAGCTATTCCTGGCAATTTTTGCCCAATTAACTCATTTAAATAAATATTGCCCTTTCTATCCAGAACTATGAGCTTATTATTTAGAGTTTCCTCTTCATTATAATAATATGAAACAACTATAAATTGCTCATTCTCAAAGTAATGAGCTCCTTTCACTATCCCTATGGCCAGCCTTGATTTTAGGAATTTACTCACCGTATGAAAATGAGGCGAATCCTGCTGGTAGTAGAACGGCTGTATTATCGGAATATTTTCTATTTCCTCTTCCGTAGTAGCAGCCACGGTATTACCAGTTCTAAAATCAACAATAAAAGGATCTTCCTCGCCTTTTTTCCCTAGTAAGAGATGGTTATTGCCCGTTTGAAGCAACCGTACTTCTTCTTTGGTCCAAAGGATTTTCTTACCAGACACATCGTAAGCAAAAAAGTCTTTATAGTCAGGATTATCCTTTCCGCCATAGGTATAAAACAGGATTACATTTTCATAGACATAAGAGGCGCTGATCCACCACTTCTCTTCAAATGTGAGCCCTTCTATCAGCCATTCATTATTTTCCAAATCAAGCAGATAGTACTGCGCCAGAAGCTCATCAGGATGCCTGATTTCCAGTAGCATATAATCACTACCAAAAGCAGATATGATATTCCAGATCTTACCCTCAGATAAATATGAAAATTTAAGTGGGAGTTTTCTCACGTGCTTATTTATTTGTTATTTTAACAAAATTAAGGCATTAATAACTCAAAAAAGTGATAATACGAAAGATATACTGGCTTCTTAACATATTGTTCATAGTTGCCACACCATTTATCAGTTTTGCTCAGGACTCTACCATGGCTAAAGTCATGAAAATGGAGATAAAAGCAGAAATTGATCCGCGCATGAACCGCTATGTAGAATTAAGTTTGGAACACGCAGAAGACATAAAGGCAGATTATGTAATTATAGAAATGGATACCTATGGAGGTGCCGTAACAGATGCCAAGGACATAGTAGAAAACATTCTGAATTTTAAAAAGCCCGTTTGGGTCTTTATCAATAAAGATGCGGCATCAGCAGGGGCTCTAATCTCTATTGCTTGCGACAGTATTTACATGTCTCCCGGCGCTAATATTGGTGCTGCCACGGTGGTGACTTCTGATGGGGTAGCAGCTCCGGATAAGTATCAATCTTATATGAGAAGTACCATGCGATCAATAGCTGAAGAAAAAGGTAGAGATCCAAAAATAGCTGAGGCTATGGTAGATCAGAATCTGGCAGTAGATAGCGTATCTGAGGCCGGTCAGGTGATCACATTCTCTACTTCAGAAGCTATTAAATGGGGATTTTGCGAAGGAAAAGTCAATTCTATAGATGAAATATTAGAAAGGAATGGCGTAACCAATTATGACATTGAGACTTACGAGCTAGATGCCACCGAGCAGATCATTTCAGTATTTCTCAACCCATTTATCAGTGGACTTTTGATCCTGGTTATCATTGGGGGCATTTATTTTGAATTACAATCACCTGGCATAGGATTCCCTATATTGGCGGCCATAATTGCCGCTGTTTTATACTTTGTTCCTTATTACCTGAATGGCCTGGCCGAAAACTGGGAGATCATCTGCTTCTTCATAGGAATAATACTCATCGCCATGGAAGTTTTTGTGATTCCTGGCTTCGGAGTAGCTGGTGTGCTCGGTATTACCTTTACTTTGAGTTCATTAGTTCTCGTAATGCTGAATAATGATCTATTTAATTTTAGCTTTGTGGGTAGTAACGAACTCCTACTGGCTCTAGCAGCTACTTTAGGAGGATTTTTGGGAAGTCTGGCCGTTTTATTTATTGGCGGCGTGCGGTTTACAGAATCAAAAGCATTTGCCAGAATAGCACTGACAGATACCATGGGAAGAGAAGAAGGCTTTACTTCTAACTTCAATGAAGTATCATTAGTAGGTAAAACAGGAGAGGCTTATACCATTCTTAGACCAAGTGGCAAAGTGCTCATTGAAGGTGAAGTATATGATGCTTATACCAGAGGCGAGTACATAGAAAAAGGCACCCCCATAATAGTTACCAGCAATGAAGGAACGTCTCTTAAAGTAAAAGTTAACGAATGAAGATACTGGGAATTATTCCAGCAAGGTATGGATCCACCCGCTTTCCAGCCAAGGCATTAGCCGATATTGGTGGTAAAACGATGGTACGCAGGGTTTACGAACAAGCTAAGAAGGCTTCTATGCTCAGTGAAGTGGTGGTAGCTACAGATCATGAAGCTATTTATGAAGAGATAATAAGCTTTGGTGGTGAAGTAGTCATGACCTCAGAAGACCATCAGAGTGGTACGGATAGATGTTACGAAGCCCTTCAGCAACAAGGCTCTACGTATGACTATGTCATTAACATTCAAGGTGATGAGCCTTTTATAGCACCTGAACAGATCAATTTGGTAGCTGAAATGTTAGATGGAGAAACTCAGCTGGGGACACTTATTAAGAAAATAGACAGCTCTGAAGATGTATTTAACCCTAACGTGGTAAAAGTGATCTTCAACAATACTAAACAAGCCATATATTTCAGCAGAACTCCTCTACCATACAACAGGAATCATGAAAAAGATGACTGGCTTAATCAGCATAGTTATTACCGACATATTGGGATTTATGCCTACAGAACGGATGTTTTGGAGCAAATAACTCAACTAGGTGTGTCTTCACTGGAAAAAGCCGAATCTCTGGAGCAGCTCAGATGGATTGAAAATGGTTATGCTATTCAAGTAGCTGAAACCAGCTATGACTCTATTGGCATTGATACGCCGGAAGATTTGGAGAAACTAAAACCTTTCCTCAGTTAAACCAAAGGCCTTTTTCTCCTTATGATGCAGTCAACCAAAGTGGTTTTAGTAATGATTTGCCTTTTCAGTTTGCCCAGGCTCTGCTCCGGTCAGTTTAAAGGTCATGATAATAAGATCATTAGTGCAGAATATATAGGTGGTTTTATCTTTGAGCATAAGGCTGGTATATCGCACCTGATAACCCACCACCCAGTTGGCTTAAGAATAGACTTTGATCGTGAGACCTATGGTGGAAAACCATGGCAACAACGGTATAATTTTCCTGATATTGGTTTTACTGCCATTTACCTGGATTATAAAAACCCTGTAATAGGAAAGTCAATAGCTATTATACCTCATTACAAAGCATATATCAATAAGAATAAGCAAGCTAAGAATCAATTTCATTACACTATTGGCTTTGGAGCAGAGTATAATACTGAAAAATATGACCGGGAAACCAATAACAAAAACAATCTGCTTAGCACTGACATTAACGGCGCCGTTTTATTTGAAGCCGGCTACAGGAGAGAAGTTACTCCGCAGCTATTCTTTTTAAGCTCAATATCATTGACCCACTTCTCAAATGGATCACTGAAAAAGCCGAACTCTGGCATTAACATCGTTTCGGCTAATGCAGGCATCGCTTACAAGTTTAACTACCAGCCCAAAGAGTATATTTTCAAGGACGAACCTAAGGCCGAGAGGTCTGTAGGATTTACCGCCACATTAGCCTCTGGCATGCACGCCTATTCCAGACAAGGTACTGGTCAGCATCCGTTTTTTGTACTCTCAGGAACGGTTGATAAACGACTAAACCATAAAAGTGCCTTAGGTCTGGCTGTAGAATGGTTTGGGTCGTTATCTATGAGAGAGGATATAAAGTATGACTGGCATCTCATGGATGAGCCTAATAAGCCCAGCTGGATGCGACTGGGAGTAGCATTTAGCCATGAGCTATTTGTTAGTAGGCTTTCAGTGCTTACACAGGCTGGTTATTATGTGTTTGATGAATACGATTACTTTGGCAAAATGTATTTAAGGATCGGTTTAAGAAGGTATTTTAAAAATAAGATGTACACTTCCATCCTTTTAAAATCACATGGAGCCAAAGCAGAGGCATTTGAATTTGGAATAGGATATAGATTTAAATGAGAAAGGTATTATTCAACATATTGACCTTTGTAGCTATTCTATCCTTATTTGCTCAATGCGATAATGACAGCGCTCCTGATTGCCTGAAAAAAGCAGGAAATACAACCACTGTAGAGCTGGAAGTAGATGCTTTTGAAAAGATTGAGATCACCAACAGTTTAAATGTATTCATTAAACAAGCCAGCGAGCAAAGGGTAGAACTCACGGTCGGCAGTAACCTGATTAACGATATAGCCTATTCTGTAGACGAAGGCGGTGTTTTATACTTAACCAACAACCTAGGTTGCAAATGGGTAAGAAGCTATGGTTTTCCAGAAGTGACTATCTACACCCCCGACATCAATAACATTATCAACAATGGAGACGGAACTGTGTCCTCTATTGATACCTTAAAACTAGACCGATTGAGCGTATCTTGCGAAGATAGAAGTGGCGATTTCGATCTTACTATTGAAACTAACTACTTCGGAGTGGTAACTAATAGCCTGTCAAACTTTCGTGTGGATGGCCTCACGGATGAATTTAGAATATTCTTTGCCGCTGGTGATGGGAGATTTGAAGGTGAAAATTTAAAAACAAGAAATGCGAATGTGACCAACAGAGGATCTAATGACATTATAGTAAATGTTTCTGATACTTTAACAGGGAGCATTCTCTCTTCAGGAAATATTATATTAAGAGGATCAAGACCTAAATTGATTGAAATAGAGGATAGAAATTTAGGCGAACTAATAGACCAAACCCAATAAAATGGAGAAGATCATAATTATATGCGGAACTAACAGAATTGACTCTGTATCTTATAAAATAGCTACTATATACCAGGAAATTTTAGATGGTTTAGGAGTTAGCAGCGAACTGCTAGATCTAACCGAATTGCCTGCTGACTTTGCTTTTTCTGCGCTGTATGAAAAGGCCGGAATGAACAAGGATTTCAATCACTTCAGAAAAGTAATGCTGAGCAGCCAAAAGTTTGTTTTTATTGTTCCTGAATATAATGGCTCTTTCCCAGGAGTGCTCAAGACCTTTATAGATGGCTTACAGTATCCGGATAGCTTCACCAATAAGAAATGTGCTTTGGTGGGTGTATCATCTGGTATTCAGGGTGCTGGCATGGCGCTTAGCCACCTTACTGACATCTTTAACTACTGCGGCATGCATGTGTTGGCACAAAAGCCTAAGTTATCTCACATCAACCAGCATTTTCAGGATGGAAGCATTGTAAATGAGCTTTACACCCAGCTTCTAACAGACCAAGCAGAAAAACTTATCGCCTTTTAGATAGAAATAAAAAAACCTCCTGGGGCGCACCCCGGAGGTCTAGTTGAAAAAGATGACACTACAGCACCGGCCAAAAAATTTACAACCAACAACCACTACAAAATTGGAAGCAAGCCGGTTGCGCTGCCATGTCAATCAGTGATCTTTAATCAACATTATCGTGTAGGAATCTATTGTTTCCTAATATCTGATTATCATCATTTAAGTTATACTTAGACACGTGAGGCTCAGATGAGTGAGGCACGTTTTGTAACCTGATATCCTTTCTCAAGTAAGCAGGCACATCTAATTTTTCCTTAAACTCTTCAGCTCCCATGTCAGCTTTATGCAGACCTTTAAGTCTGTCTATTCTGTCCTGAGCTTTTTTACGCATTACATCTTTGGTGTTCTTATTCACGTCCATCATGCCATCATCATTGATGCGCTGATCAGAATCATCTTGCATGAATTCGAACTCATCCTCTAGCTCAGAGAAAAGACCGTCGTCACCATCGTCATCATTAAAATCTGAGTTTACCGGGCTGGTGAAAGAATAGCTTCTATCAGGCTCAGCAAAACGATTGTCTGATGCGTTGTTACCGTCGTTAATATTTCTCTTGCTCATCTCCTGCTTGGCATGATTCACTGTATTGTCCACTTCGAACATAGTGATCTGCTTATTAGCATCAAGATCATACACCTTTCTCTCCTCTTCCTGAGGGTGCTCAGCCATTTTAGAAGGTCTGTTTTGAGGCAGGTATGCCTGATCATGATCAAAGCCTGTAGCAATTACTGTCACTCTGATACTATCTCCCAAGTCAGGGTCTACACCGTGACCGAAGATCACCTCAGCATCGTCACCAGCTTGCTCCTGGATGTATTCTGTGATTTCAGTAAGCTCATCCATTTGTAACTCAGCCTGCTCACCAGATATAATGGAAAGCAATATTTTCTGAGCACCAAGGATGTCTTTGTTATCCAATAAAGGCGAAGCTAATGCCTCTTCAGCAGCCTTTCTAGCTCTGTTTTCACCTTTAGTTTCGGCAGATCCCATAACAGCCGCACCAGCATTGTGCATTACTGTTCTAACATCTTGAAAATCGACGTTTACATAACCTGCTACCGTAATAATTTCTGCTATACCTTTGGCGGCTGTGGTCAACACATTATCCGCCTGAGCAAAAGCACTACCTATAGAAAGGTTTCCAAAAATCTCTCTTAGTTTATCATTTAATATAACCAACACAGTATCACAGCTTTCTTTTAAAGCGTTGATCCCTGATTCTGCCTGGTTAGCTTTTTTCTTACCTTCAAAACCGAAAGGAGCCGTAACTATCCCCACTGTAAGGATGTCCATCTCCTTAGCTATTTTAGCTATAACAGGCGCTGCACCAGTACCGGTACCTCCACCCATTCCGGCGGTGATGAATACCATTTTGGTATCATTACCTAATAAATCTCTTATATCTTCTTTGCTTTCTAAAGCAGCGTTTTTACCCACTTCAGGGTTAGCTCCAGCACCCAGACCTTCAGTAAGGTTTACACCTATCTGAATTTTACCTGGAACAGAGCTGGTTTTTAAAGCTTGCGAATCTGTATTACATACTACAAATTCCACATCTTTAATGCCCTGGCTAAACATGTGGTTTACAGCGTTACTTCCGCCGCCACCCACACCAATCACTTTTATGATCGATTTGTGGTGTTTTGGCATTTCAAATTTATATGCGTTTTCAGACATAGTATTTCTTGTTTAGTGGTTGCAAATTGTTATGTCTTCTTAATAATCGCTCTTACCGTCAAGATCGTCTATTAAAAGACCTTTGGTTTTGTTTAAAATCTTGCTGAAGAAGTCTCCTCCTCCAATTTTTTTCTTCTGTTGTACTCCGGGACGGCCGGACACTTTCACTTCATTGTATCTGTTTTCGCGCTCATCAATAGCACGGAAACCAGATAGTACCAACCCAACAGAAGTAGCATACATAGGACTCTTCACTATGTCCACCTTGCTCCTGCCAAGATGCTCGTTAGGATAACCAATTCTGGCATCCATACCAGTCATATACTCTACGAGTTGCTTAAGACAGCTCAGCTGCCCACCACCACCGGTGATTACAATACCACCAGCTAGTCTGTTCTCAAAACCTGAGGTAATAATCTCAGTATGAGCCAGTTCTATTATTTCCTCCATTCTAGCTTCAATAATGTGCGCCAAATTCTTCACTGATATTTCCTTTGGAGCACGGTTTCTGATACCTGGAATAGAAACAATTTCATTAGGGCTAGCCTCTTCAGCTATAGCCTTACCAAATTTAGTTTTAAGTAGTTCCGCCTGGTGCTGCATTACCATACATCCTTGCTTAATGTCTGATGTGATAATGTTACCCCCGAAAGGAATTACTGCGGTGTGGCGTATAATGTTATCATGGAAAATAGCAATATCTGTAGTACCACCACCTATATCTATAAGGCATATTCCAGCCTCTTTTTCTTCATCACTAAGCACAGCCATACTGGAAGCTAAAGGCTCCAGAATAAGATGCTCTATCTCCAAACCAGCTCTTTTTACACATTTGTTAATGTTATTGATAGCATTGGTTTGTGCTGTGATAATATGGAAGTCTGCCTCTAATTTAACACCAGACATTCCTACAGGATCTTTAATACCGTCTTCATAATCTACAGTATAATCCTGTGGCATAACATGAATAATTTCACTGCCAGGAGGTATTACAATCCTGTACATATCATTATTCAATCTGTTAATATCTTCTATCGTGATCTCATCATCATTAGTGCTTCTGGTGATGCTACCATGATGAATTGAGCTCTTTATATGCTGCCCTGCAATACCTACATTTACCACTCTGATATCAATACCAGACTGATCTTCTGCTTCACGTACCGCCTTCTCTATTGCGTTTACCGTTTTGTCAATATTTGTTACTATTCCTCTAATAACGCCATCTGACTCGGCCTTACCCATTCCAAGAACTTCCAGCTTCCCGAATTCGTTCTTCCTGCCCACAATAGCGCAAATCTTGGTGGTGCCGATATCGAGCCCTACTACGATTTTGTCATTTTCCATGGTTGTAAATTTATTTTTAAGTGGTTGTTGTTTTCTAATTTCTTAATTCCTTCTATAGATCGATTTTCTACTCTGCTATTATCTGCCCTTCATACTCCAGGTTTACCCTCTCATAGGTATTCCAGCCTTTCTGCTTTAAAATTCGATCGTAAAATATTTTAAGCTTTTTGAACTTGGCCTCCAGCTTATCTGGCTGCCCTAACTCTACGTACTGCTTTGTTACTTGCGGGTAGAGTATCACGTTCAGTTTTTTATCTATCTCTATCTGAGCTATCTGGGCTCTCCAGAACTTATCTTTACTGATATAGTTGATCAGATTAAATACCTTCTTTCCTTCTTCAGTTTCAGGTAGATCCTGCTTTACCAGCGTGTTTGCATAACCTCCGCTAATCAATAATACTCGCGAGGTAAACTTTCCTGAAGTGGGCAACATGCTGCCATCTTCAGCCACGTAAGCATCTGGCCCCATATTTTGGATCACTCTGGCTACCGGCCTTCTTAAAGAAACCTTTACCACCAGATTACCTTTCAAATCCTTATAGATTTCAGCAGATTTTATAAACTTCTCCTGCTCTACTCTATGCTCTATTTCCTTAAGGTTCAGCTCTTTAAAATCTGTTCCTTTGATAGCTCTATCACCATTTTCAGTCATAAGCGCTATTACATCCTGCTCATCTATGTAATAGTTTTCATGCTGGTTAGCTATACGAATGGCTATGTCTTTACACACTTCGCCGCTCTGCCTGCTATTAGTAAAGCCAATAACAGATATCAGCACCACGGCTGCTATCAGCAACTTCGCCCCGATTTTTAGTTTCATCTTTTTAAACATGATACCTGTTGTTTAATAATTCTTTTACCGGCTCCACCAGCTTATCAATATCTCCTGCACCTATGGTAGCCACCACTTCTAATTCCTTCTCTTTTAAGCATTCTATCAAATGCTCCTTACTACACAATTCCTTCGCTTCTGAGGTAATATCCTTGAACAAAAGTTCTGAAGTAACACCTTCAATAGGCTCTTCACGTGCCGGATAGATATCCAGCAAAATCACCTCGTCTGCCAGGCTTAAACTTTCCGCAAAACCATCAGCAAAATCTCTGGTTCGTGTAAAGAGGTGCGGCTGGAAAATGGCCGTCACTTTACGATCCGGATATAGTGCTTTCAGGGAAGTTAAAAATGCATTTATCTCCACTGGATGATGCGCGTAATCATCTACATATACAATCTGCTCGGTTCTGAGCTGATACTCGAACCTTCTTTTAACACCACTATAAGTTTCTACACCATGACGAATCTGATCATCTGAGAGACCGAGCTCCAATCCTATGGCAATGGCTGCTGTAATATTTTCAACATTATGAAATCCGGGGACGCCTAGTATCAACCTTTCAATCCTAGTCTGCTTGTCGTTATAATCAAATTGAAAAAATCCATTTTCCATGGTAACATTACTGGCCAAAAATTGCCCCCGGTTCATTCCATAGGTATTGATCTCTGCCTTAGCAGTATGATCCACCAATTCGTTTACTATCTTATCATTTATGTATAGCTTACCGCTATCTTTTATTTTGTTTATAAACTCCTTAAACGACTGCTCTAAATGAGACTTGTCGCCATAAATATCTAAATGATCAGCGTCTGCTGATGTCACTATTGCCAAATCTGGTGACAGGGTTAAAAATGACCTGTCAAACTCATCTGCTTCTACAATGGCCACCGCCTTATCTGACTCATTCGCTATGAAATTAGAGTCATAGTTGGTAGCCAAACCACCTAAGAACATGGTGATGTCTTTACCTGCTGATTTCAGCAAGTGCGCCACCATAGATGAAGTAGTGGTTTTACCATGAGTTCCGGCCACAGCTACAGTGAAGAAATGTTCACTGATCATACCCAAAATGGCCGATCTCTTTTTAATGGTATAGCCCTTATCTTTCAGATAGTTAAACTCCTGATGCGATGCCGGAATAGCTGGGGTATACACCACCAGGCTTTTTTCCATATTATCCATCACATCTGCTGGAATGTTCTCCACGTTATCATCATAATGAATAGCCATACCCTCCTGCTCCAGCACTTTTGTGAGCTTAGTAGGCGTGCGGTCATAACCACTTACCTGATAGCCGTTATGCACGAACCACCTGGCAAGCGCACTCATACCGATGCCCCCGATGCCTATGAAATACACGCTATGGTAATCAGTAAGCTTCAATTCACTATGCTCATTAGTTCGTTCACAATATCTTCTGCTGCATTAGGCTTACCCATTTTCTTGATATTAGCGCCTAATGACTTTTGTTTATCATTATCTGCCAGAAGGTTTAATGCTTCTGGAATCATATTATTTTCAGCTTCGCTGTCTTTCACCATTACCGCTGCATCTTTCACAACCAGCGCCATGGCATTTTTAGTCTGATGGTCTTCAGCCACATTAGCTGATGGTACCAGAATAACCGGTTTGCCCACCAGGCATAATTCTGAAATGGAAAGAGCACCAGCTCTGGAAACAACAAGGTCTGCCGCTGCATAAGCCAAATCCATTTCTTTAATAAACTCCATCACTCTGATGTTACTAAGGTCAAAATTGCTTGCCTTGGCAGTCATTTCAGAGTGATAGATTTTACCCGTTTGCCATACCAACTGCACGTCGGCATCAACCACCTTTTGCAATTGACCAATGACACTGTTATTTATAGTCCTGGCTCCCAGGCTTCCGCCTAAAACCAAAATCGTTTTCTTGCCAGCGGACAAATTGAAGTGCTTCAGTGCTTTCTCCTTTTTGCTGTCTACCTCCAGTATATCTCTTCTTACAGGGTTTCCTGTAATTACTATCTTTTCTTTAGGAAAGTATCTGTCCATATTTTCATAGGCCACACATACTTTCCGGGCTTTATTGCCCAATTTTTTATTTGTGATACCGGCATGTGAGTTTTGCTCTTGTACCATAGCCGGAATCTTTTTGCCTGTAGCTGCAAGCATAGTAGGTCCGCTGGCGTATCCACCAAATCCTACCACCGCATCAGGCTTAAAGCTGGACACTAAGCGCTTAGCTGCTAAAAAGCTATGAACTACTTTTAGCGGAAAAGACAGGTTATCTATTGTAAGCCTTCTTTGTAAACCACTGATCCATAGTCCTTCTATTTTATAACCTGCCTCAGGCACCTTAGTCATTTCCATACGACCTTTAGCTCCTACAAAAAGGATTTCAGCATCCTCATAACGGCGCTTGATCTCGTTGGCCACAGCTATAGCAGGGTAAATATGCCCGCCGGTGCCGCCACCACTGATCATGAATCGATATGGTCTATTCTTACTCACTATGCCCTGGCCATGTTTTTAACTAAACTTGAGCTGTCTTTCCAGCTTGTATCTGTCTCACCTCGGCTCACACTGAGGATGATGCCTAATGACAGACCGGTAAACATCAATGATGTACCACCCATACTTACCATCGGTAATGGTAAACCTGTAACAGGTCCTAATCCTACTACTACCCCCATATTCACTAATGCCTGAAGCACCAGCGAAAAGCTGAGTCCTGCGGAGAGAAGCCCTCCATAGGCCCTTTCACTGTTCACCACGGCTTTCATACCGCGTGATAGTAAAATCAGGTAGAGCACTAAAACCACTACGCCTCCTATCATTCCATACTCTTCGATAATGATGGCATACACGAAATCCGAATATGGGTGAGGAAGAATATTTCTTTGCTGGCTTTTGCCTGGTCCTTTTCCAGTAATGCCCCCCGTAGCTACTGCCAAACGAGCTTGTAATGACTGGAATGGAAGATCATCACCACTCACAAAACTTTCGATACGACTCTTGGCCGTTTCAGCTCTTACTCCAAACTTCAATGCTACTACTCCGGCTAAGCCACCTACAAAAACCAGCATAGCCAGATATTTTACAGGCACCCTACCTATGAACATGATCAACATGCAGGTAAGGAATAATAGGATAGCTGACGACAGGTTAGTAAGGGCAATAAGACCACAGATAACCCCACACCAAATCAGTATTGGAATTAATGACTCTTTAAAGTCTGCTATATTTTGTTGCCTTTTAGAAAGCATACTGGCCAAGCTGGTAATCAGGGCCAAACTCGCTAAATCTGAAGGCTGGAAAGTAGCGTGAATAATGGGCACACTGATCCATCTTGATGCATCGTTTAAGCTTACTCCATTAGTAAAAGTATAAAGCAATAAGGGCACACTTACCCACAGTGCTAACCTTGATATTCTTGAGTAATATCTATAATCTACCCTGTGCGCCAACCACATAGCTAAAATACCCACACCAATAAGCACGGTATGTTTAAGCAAGTAACTTTCAGGGTTACGCATGTGCTTAAAGGCTAGTGTACCTGTAGCACTATACACTACCAGAATACTGATAAGTGAAAGTGCAAACACTACCGCCCAGATCACAGGATCTCCCTTCAGGTTATTATCCGCCCATGCCTTGATCTTCATCATTGCTTTATCGCGTTACTTTCAAATTCTTCTTTCAACTCTAAAACGGCCTTTTTAAACTGTTCACCTCTATCTTCATAGTTCTTAAAAAGGTCGAAACTGGCACATGCAGGTGATAATAACACCACATCATGAGCATCAGCATATTTCAGTGCTGATCGCACTGCATCTTTTACGTTATCCGTTTCCAGCAAATCAATAATCTGTTCATGGAATGCATCTCTCAGCTTACTATTGTCTTTGCCCAGGCATATCAAAGCTTTTACCTTGGCATTAACACTGTCCTTGATCAGGTTATAGTCATTACCTTTATCTATTCCTCCGGCTATCCAAACCAAAGACTCATTGAAGCTTCCTAAAGCATATTTCACTGAGTCTACATTGGTAGCTTTTGAATCATTTACAAAATCTACATTATTGATGGTAGCCACATATTCCATTCTATGAGGAGCATTTTTGAATGTTTTCAATGCTTCTCTTATCCTGTCCTCAGGAAGCTCTAAAATTAAAGCCACCCTAATGGCGCACATCATGTTAATAGCGTTATGAAGTCCTCTCAATGAGGTTTCTTCCTGAGCTATTTTCACACTTTGATCGAAGTACATCATACCCTGATCAAAGTAGTTGGCTGTTTCCTCTACTAAGGAAACAGCATGTCTGGCTCCTTTATCAGCTCGTGATGAAAGACCAGCTTTGACCAACTCATTATCCTGGTAATAGACAAAGTGGCTAGCTTTGTCCATGTTTTTAATGAGTTGAAATTTGGAATCGGCATACTTAGCAAGGCTATAGTTATACCTATCCATATGGTCTGGCGTAATGTTCAAAAGCACACCTACGTATGGCTTGAACGTGACCGTTCCATCTAATTGAAAACTGCTCATTTCCACTACATAGTAATCATATTCGTCTTTGATTACCTGCTTGGCCAGGCTATGACCAACATTGCCTGCTAAGCCCACCTTTAACCCAGCCTGCTCCAGCAAGTGATAAGTCAAAAGTGTAGTAGTAGTCTTGCCATTCGTTCCCGTAATGGCAATAATCTGAGCATTGGTGTATCGAAAGGCAAATTCAATCTCATCAATGATTTCAATTTGCTTTTCGATACATTTTTGAATGATTTCAGCACTTTCAGGTATACCTGGGCTTTTGATAATAAGCTCAGAACCAAGAATCTCATCCATAGAATGAGTTTTCTCTTCAAAGACAATAGCCTCAGCCTCAAGCTCAGCCTTGTACTTATCTTTGATGGTTCCAGCATCGGACACAAATACATCATACCCTTTAGCTTTCGCCAAAAGAGCTGCACCTGTTCCGCTTTCTCCAGCGCCCAATATGGTCACCTTCTTGTTTACCATTCAATCTGTAATTGTTCCATCTCTCTGATTGATGTTATCGCCTCCAGGTACCATTGTTTCAAAACTTTAGCACCTCTCTTGAAAGCGACAGCGATCAATTCAAATACTTTTAAATAAATGTCTGCTACTGTTATCATTATCAAGAATTTAAAACTTCTCCTATTCTTATAAATTCAACATCACAACCTTTCTTCAGCACAAATTATCTCAGCTTCAATGTGGCCAAACTAAGTATGGCCAACAGGATACCTACTATCCAGAATCTGGTGACAATTTTTGCCTCATGTAAATTTTTCTTTTGATAGTGGTGATGTAGTGGAGACATTAAAAATATCCGTCTACCTTCACCGTATTTCTTCCTGGTGTACTTGAAATAAGACACCTGTAAAATCACTGATAAATTCTCTATCAAAAAGACTCCACACAACAATGGAATCATCAATTCTTTTCTTACTACAAGGGCAATTACTGCTATGATACCTCCTAATGAAAGGCTTCCTGTATCACCCATAAAAACCTGCGCCGGATATGAGTTATACCACAAAAACCCTAAACAAGCTCCTACAAAAGCGGTACAGAAAATTACCACTTCACTTAGGTTAGGAATGTGAAGGATATTGAGATAAGTACTAAAATCCACCCTGCCTGATATATAGGCAAAAATGGCTAGGGTGAGCCCTATAATGGCGGAGGTTCCTGCCGCCAGACCATCTATACCATCAGTAATGTTAGCTCCATTAGATACTGCCGTAATGATGAAGATTACAATAAGCACATAAATGGCCCATGTAAAATCATGCCCTAAAAAGGAGAATACCTCATCATAATCCAGCTCATTATTTTTGAAGAAAGGCACCGTAGTCTTAGTTGACTTTACCTCTTCATATTCTCTCACTATTTCATTGTTTTCAATGGTAGCAGTATCAGAATATTCTCTGATCACCACATCATCATTAAAATAAAGTGTGAGCCCAACAATAAGGCCTATTCCAATCTGCCCTACTATCTTAAATCGGCCTGCAAGTCCTTCTTTGTTCTTTTTAAATACTTTGATATAATCATCTAAAAAGCCAATAAGTCCTAACCAGACGGTAGCTACTATGAGAAGGATTACATAAATGTTATCCAGCTTAGAAAAAAGTAAAACCGGAACCAGTATTCCGCTGAGAATGATGATACCACCCATGGTAGGCGTACCCTTCTTCTCCATTTGCCCTTCTAAACCTAAGTCACGCACGGTCTCTCCTACCTGCTTTCTTCTCAGGAAGTTGATAAGCTTTTTACCAAAAGTGATAGTGATTAATAGAGAAATGACCGCAGCCATACCTGCCCGAAACGAAATGTACTGGAATACACTCGCCCCGATGAGGTCAAAATTCTTCTCCAGATAATCAAAAATATAGTATAACATCTATCTCAGTTAGCAAATAAGTTCAACATTCTACTCAGCACCTCTTTATCATCAAAGGGATGCTTCACTCCATTTATTTCCTGATATGTTTCATGGCCTTTACCGGCCACCAGAATAATATCATTTTCACCTGCCAGCATACATGAGGTTTTAATAGCCTCTTCTCTGTCAGCAATTACAACTGTTTTCTTATAATCTACAGGACCTACACCTTCCTGCATGTCCTTAATGATCTCCATAGGATCTTCATTTCTGGGATTATCAGAAGTAAGGATCACTTTGTCACTCAGCTTACAAGCAATAGAGGCCATTAAAGGTCTCTTTGTTTTATCTCTATTACCACCACAACCAACCACGGTGATCACCCTTTCATTTCCAGTTCGGAAGTTATTGATGGTCTCCAGCACATTTTGCAATGCATCTGGTGTGTGGGCATAATCCACTATTGCGGTTATCTTAGATGGTGATATCACTTGCTCAAATCTTCCCGGGGCACCTTCCAGCACTGATAACTGAGTTAAAACCTCATCAGCATCCTTACCCAACAGCACTGAAGTAGCATATACCGCTAGTAGGTTATAAGCATTAAAATCACCAATAAGTCTGAACCAAACATTCTTGTTATTGATGTCCATTTCAAGGCCTTGGAGGGTATTCGCTATCATTTTACCCTTGAACTCAGCTACACTTTTTAGTGCAAATGTATTTTTAGTAGCCTTCGTGTTTTGCAACATGATACGACCTCTCTTGTCATCTACATTTACCAAAGCAAAAGCAGTAGATGGCAAATCATCAAACAGCTTTTTCTTAGCAGAAATGTAAGCATCAAAGGTTTTATGGTAGTCTAAATGATCATGAGAGATATTGGTAAAAATAGCTCCCGCGAACAACTGACCAGCGATGCGCTCCTGCTGAATGGCATGAGAACTCACCTCCATAAAAGCATATTCACAGCCGCTCTCCACCATCTTAGCTAAAAGCTGATTTAAGCTCAAAGCATCAGGCGTAGTGTGTGATGAAGGAATAATTTCATCACCTATTCTATTATTTACAGTAGATAGCAAACCTGTTTTATAACCCATTTTTACATATAGGTTGAAAAGCAAGGTAGCTACTGTGGTTTTTCCATTGGTACCGGTAACACCTACCAGCTTTAGCTTGGTAGATGGCTCACCATAAAAATTAGAAGAAATGAAGCCTAAAGCTCTGGAGCTATCAGCTACCGCCACATAAGTTACAGCAGGGTTAATCTCACCAGGCATCTCTTCACATACCACTACCGTAGCACCTGAAGCAATGGCCTTTTCAATGAATTCATGCCCATCTGACTGAGTGCCTTTGATAGCCACAAACAAAGTATCCTCTTCTACCTTTCGGGAATCGAAGGCAATAGATTTCACCTCTCGCTCCATATCTCCAGAGGTAGAAACTAATGATACTTTATATAATATGTCTTTTAAAACAGGCATTAACTCAATTCTATGGTTACTGTGCTTCCTCTCAATACTTTACTTCCAGGGTACTGAGACTGCTTACTCACTCTACCCTTTCCTTTTATATTTACTCTAAGTCCGCAGCTTTCTAACAAGTAAAGTGCATCTCTTAAAGTCATTCCTTTTACGTTGGGCACAAACTTGGTGCTCACGCTGTTGTCTTTCCATAAGATAGAATCTCCCTGGGCGGCAGTAGTTACCCAATCTTCTACGCTGTTTCCTCTTAGGTTTTTAATTCCTAACTCATTACATACCAGGCTCAACTCTTCGTAATTACCTGATTTGATAACCGGAAACACATCTTCTTCAGCGATATACTCTTTAGGCATTGGCTTATGCATATCAATATCTCTGGAATAGATGTTATCCGCTATTTCTTTAAATACTGGCGCCGCCACGCTGCTACCATATTGCTTGTACCCTTGTGGGTTTTTAATAAGTACAATTGCACTATATCTAGGCTCATCTGCCGGAAAATAACCTGCAAAAGAGGTAAGGTATCGTTTGGTATATTTTCCTTTGTCCAAAATCTGGGCTGTACCCGTTTTACCAGCTATTTTATAGTAGCTGTTATTAATATTTTCTGCAGTACCTCTTTCCACCACACCTTCAAGCATTATCTTTAGCTTTTCCAGCGTCTCATCAGAGCATATTTTTTTGTTTAGCACCACTGTATTGTACTCTTCGAGCACTTTATCAGCTCTTCTAATTTTCTTAACCAGAATAGGCTTGATCAATTTTCCATCATTAGCCACGGCATTATAAAGTGCCAGCGACTGAATAGGAGTTAACTCCAAACCATAGCCATAAGCCATCCACGGCAAAGTGATACCACTCCAGCTTTTATCATTTGGCCTTTTTATCTTCGGAATACCTTCTCCTTTGATCTGAAGACCAAGCGGCTGCGATAAACCCAAGTGATCGATATAAGACAGGAACCTATCCGGATCTAACCCAAAGTGCTTATCTACTAACTTAGCCATGGCCACGTTAGATGATTTTTCAAAAGCCTGCTGCACAGTAATGGTTCCATAACCACCCTGCTCATGATCTTTTACAGTGTTTTTATAAAACTGCAGCACCCCATTTCCTGTATCAATACTATCTGACAATGAGATGTTTGTATCTTCCAATAGAGCAATCATGGTTGCTAATTTGAAAGTTGACCCTGGCTCTCTAAGTCCACCTACAGCGTAGTTATATCTTTCATGATAGTAGCCACTCTTGCTTTTGCTCAGATTTGAAATAGCCTTGATCTCTCCGGTAGCCACTTCCATTACTACCACCACGCCATAGTCAGCATTATGATGCTCAAGAGCTCTTAAAAGCGCTGTTTCTGTTACATCCTGAAGGTTGATATCAATTGTAGTCTCGATATCATAACCATTTTCAGTTTTCACATCATTGCTATCAAAAAGAGGCTTCTCACCACCACCAGCTAACTTTTGATATAATGCTTCTCCATCTTTTCCTGCCAACTGCTCGTTAAAACTGTATTCAAGACCGGCTCCTCTACTATTCTCATTTATAAAGCCAATAGTCCTTCTGCTTAGGTTATCAAAAGGATGAAATCTTCTATCAATTTTCTCGAATATTACGCCACCTTTCATTTGGCCTTGTCTGAAAATGGGCCACTGAGACATCTTCTTTTTATCCTGATATCCCACCATTTTTCGATTCAACACCAAATACTGACGATTTTTTGCGCGAGCATTTTTAAGCTTTCTCTTGTAGGTATCTTTAGACTCGTCTCTAAAAAAGTTTGAAAGCAAATAAGCCAGAGAATCTACTCCCTGGTTAAAAACTTCTTCATTAGAAATGGTAGCATCAAAAGCAAGCTTATAAAAAGGCAAAGAGGTAGCTAGCAGGCTTCCGTTATCAGAGTAGATATTACCCCTGGTAGCCTTCACTGTTTTGTACTTCACGTTTATTTGCTCTGCCATCTCAGTCCACTTCTCCCCTTCAGCAAACTGTATAAGTCCCGTTTTCACTACTATTGCAATAGCAAAAAGCGCAACTAATAGAAACGCTACTCTTACTCTTAATAATATGGACTTCTTAATATTCACTCTTCCTCTATCACTATTTTTTCAGGAGGTTGTAAACTTTCTTTTAAACCTAATTTCTTAACATTTGCTGCCACCTCAGACTGCTTGCTGGCCTTCATATAATCCGCTTTCAGCGTGGTATAATCAGCCCTTAGATCTTCCACTTCGGTTTTTAGGCGGTCAATCTTTCTTACATTTTTTTCAGCATAATGGCTGTTTCCTATATAGAAAATGCCAATAGCCGTTACAAACAACACGTGAGGTAAGAACTTCACTGGTAGCCCATGTTGAAAAGCGGTGTCTATACGGACCCACTTTTCCAACCTGGAAAAAATGCTACCTTTTCCAGCCTCTCCTTGTTTTAATCTATAGCTATTAGATGCCATATTAAATTTTCTTTCCTATTCTCAACTTGGCGCTACGCGCTCTATTATTCCTCTCTATTTCTTCTGCCCCAGCCACTATTGGCTTTCGGTTTACAGGTTCTAGTGGCCTTATTACGTTACCGTAAAAATCTTTCTCCACCTCACCTGTCATCTTTCCTTTTGCAATGAAGTTTTTCACTATTCTATCTTCCAAAGAATGATAAGACATAATGACTAACCTCCCATCTATATCAAGCATCTCAGCACTTTGCTCTAAAGCTTCTTCCAGCGCTTTCAACTCTTCGTTCACTTCTATTCTTATGGCTTGAAAAACCTGAGCGTAATACCTGTTTTCCTTACCTCTTTTAGTGTACTTACTTAAAACTTCTTTAAGCTCGTTCACCGTATTTATCTCAGCATTGGTGCGCCTGGCCACTATAGCAGCGGCTAACGTTTTTGCATTTTTCACCTCACCGTACATTCCTAATATGCGATGCAGCTCTGCCTGGCTATAAGTATTCAAAACATCCTTAGCGCTCTTGGTGGCTGATTGATCCATTCGCATATCCAATTCCGCCTCGAAACGAGTTGAAAAGCCACGCTCAGCAGCGTCTATCTGATGTGAAGAAATACCTAAATCACCCAAAATACCATCCACGGTCTTTACGCCGTGCATTTTGAGGTATCTTCTGAGATGCCTGAAGTTTCCTTCAATAAATGTAAAAGAACTTGTATCTATATTTTCTGCGTTGAGTTTAGCATCCTGATCCTGATCAAAGCTGTATAAGTGTCCGCCGTCAAGCTTTTTCAAAATCTCTTTAGAGTGCCCCCCACCGCCAAAAGTCAAATCCACATAAACCCCGTTGGGCTTAATGTTTAGTGCCTCAATACACTCTGTCAGCATTACCGGATCATGATAACTCATCCAATTTTCCAGTTATTACCTTAAGCAACTAAGCTTCAGGCATTTGTTAATAATTTTTATTTACAGCCAAAAGCTTTCGCTACCAGCCAATTTTAATCATCTAAATATTTCTGAGCCAACTTAGAGAACTCACCAGGATCACTGATAAGATGCTCTTCGTATTTTTCAGGATCCCATATTTCCACTTTATTACCCATACCTACCACCACTGCATCTTTCTGCAGGCCGGCATAACCCATCATTAGTTTAGGTATGAGAAATCTCCCAGAATTATCAAGCTCAACAACAGAACTACCCCTGAAGAAATTACGCTGCAACTTCCTGTACTCCTCATTAAATTCATTCAATCCAGCGATTTTAGAGTAGATTTTTTTGAATTCTACCATGGGGTAAAGAATCAAGCACGGTTCAAAACCTCGTCGCACAACGAGCTCATTACCAGAGGATTCTGGTAAATTTGCTTTGATTTTTGCTGGTAAAACTAGCCTACCTTTAGCATCAATCTTGCACTCATATTCACTTGTGAAAAATGCCATTGCGGACGGTATACTTGGATTCTAATAAACAAAGCTAGAAAATAATTTGACATATCCCACCACTTTCTTCCACTTTCCTCCACTTTTTCACATTTTCTTACATCAAAATTAAAATTTGGGTAATAAGGCCTGGGAAAAGCTCATTTTAATGCAGATCAAAAACTATTGATTAAGGCCTGGGAATGATATTTTCTGCAAATATGCCAGAATTTTCATCGAATGCGAATCATTTAAGCACACTGTGGGAGGAAGTGGGAGGAAAAGTGGGCATTTGGGGGTGGTGGGTGGAAGTGGGGGAAAATATCCAAAATCAAATTAATAGGATAGCTTTGAAACCTTTATCTAGATAATCAGTGTATTAATAAAGTGGCTAAAAAGACCTAATTTTGCATTATGAAAAGAGTAGTTGTAGGTATGTCAGGCGGGGTAGATAGCAGTGTAGCTGCTTATCTGCTAAAGGAGCAAGGATATGAGGTAATAGGCATGTTCATGAAAAACTGGCATGACGACAGTGTTACCATTAGCAACGAATGCCCTTGGCTGGAGGATAGCAATGATGCTATGATAGTAGCTCAGAAACTGGGCATTCCCTTTCAGGCTATTGACTTAAGTGAGCAGTATAAAGAGCGCATAGTAGACTATATGTTTGACGAGTACCAAAAAGGACGTACTCCCAACCCTGATGTGCTTTGTAATAGAGAAATTAAATTTGATATCTTCTTAAAGGCAGCCAAAAAGCTTAATGCTGATTTTATAGCAACAGGTCATTACTGCCGAAGAGGAGAAACAGAAGTGGATGGCAAACCCACATATCAGCTTTTGGCCGGTAAGGATAAGAATAAGGATCAAAGCTATTTCTTATGTCAGCTTACACAGGAGCAATTATCTCAGGCCCTCTTCCCTATTGGCGAACTGGAAAAACCAGAAGTAAGACGTATAGCTAAAGAACAAGATTTAGTCACTGCCGATAAAAAGGACAGTCAAGGCTTGTGTTTTATAGGTAAAGTGCGTCTACCTGAGTTTTTACAGCAGAAGTTAGAACCTAAAAAAGGTGTAGTCATTGAAGTGGGTGCAGATGCTTCCAATTACGTCAACCATCCATCGCAGGTGGAGCTGAATGGTGCTGAAAAGGAAACATTACAAAAGCTAACCACTGGTTTTAGCTACGAGCAGGCTGATGGCCGCGTGGTTGGAGAACACAGTGGTGCTCACTATTTTACCATTGGTCAAAGAAAAGGATTGAATATTGGAGGAACTCCTAAGCCTTTATTCATTATAGAGACTGATACAGAAGAAAATGTGATCTATACAGGTCAGGGTGAAGATCATCCTGGCTTATATAGAAAAGGATTGAGAATAGCTCCTGAAGATGTACATTGGGTTCGCCCAGACATGGTACTTCAGCCTGGTGAAGATAAAGAGTATATGGTGAGGATCAGGTACAGACAAGACCTGGAAAAAGCCCATCTGTATATGCATGATGATGGCTTATACATAATCTTTGACTCCCCTCAGAAAGCCGTGGCTGCAGGGCAGTTTGCAGTATGGTATAGCGGTGAAGAATTAGTTGGATCAGGAGTAATCAGCTGATCAAAAGAATGAAAAGAGGCTGTCTCAAATATGATTTTGGTACAGCCTCTTTTATTTATGAATTAAGATACTCTACAATCGCTTCTTTCAAAGTCTGGAAGGTGTTAACCAAAATTTCCTGATTCTCCTCTAGTAGAGTTACTCTGAAGCCTAACAAATCAGACTGGAATGAAGATATTGGCACCACACAAATACCCTTCGTAGCCAATAGATAATAAGTAAACCTTCTGTCAAAATCCATTTCAGGATAAATCCACTCATCTAACAGTTTCTGAATTCCCGGATTATCAGTGGTTAGCTGCTGAGTACTATTCAAAAGTGACTTATCAAATAAGATAGTGTTGTAGAAAGCTCCTTTGGTTTCTATATACCTTATCCCTTTTACGTCTTGCAGAATACTGGTAATCAGCTTATTCCTGGTATATATCTGATGGTTTCTTTCAATGATATATTCCTGATATTTCGGATGTGAGAATACTCTCGGGATAGCTCTTTGCGGTAAGGTAGTGGAGCAGACCTCAAGAGTCTTAGCATCTTCTAATGACTTACAGAACTGATCAAACTCCTTATCCTTGTCTCTATTATAAAATTCCATCCATCCACACCTACTTCCAGGCCATGGCAGTTCTTTGGATATTCCCTTCATGGATATTCCAGGTCTATCACCAAGCATCTTAGCCAAAGGCAAGGTGTGCATCTCGGGCTGAGTAATGGCCATGTAAATCTCATCGCTGATAAGAAGCAGATCAAATTCATCGGCAATTTTCACGATTTTCTCAAGATATTCTACCGGATAAATCATACCAGTTGGATTATCCGGGTTAATAATGAGAATGCCTACTATGTTAGGGTTGTACTTTACTTTATTATACAACTCCTCCAGATTAGGATACCATGAATTATCAGGATCTAATGGATAGGTTAGCGCATTGCTATTAGCATGAGCCGCTTCCGCACTAGAGTGGGTACTATAAGCCGGTGATGGGCCAATAACCCTTGAAGTAGGCGGCAAATATTGATACAGCTTGGAAATAGCATCCCCAAGTCCGTTAAAAAACAGAATGTCGTCAGCAGAAATCTGCACGCCATTTAGCCTGTTATTTCTTTCCGCTAAAAATTCTCTTGTTTCTAAAACACCTTTTGAATGACAGTAGCCATAGCTCTTATCATCTCTGACCAGCTCAGAAACAATTTCCTTAATCCAGTCTGGTATTTCAGCATTCTTCTGAATGGGATCTCCGATGTTCTCCCACGTAATTGGCACTCCACACTCCGCTACCTTCTCTGCCTTTTGAACGATTTGCCTAATTTCATATTCAAGCTTGTTCGCTCCTTCTGAAAGCAACTTTCTTCTCATGGTTTAAGCTTCTTTTTCTTCGAGACCAGATACCCCACCTGAAACTACAAATTTCATAGCGTCGGCCCCGTCCATGTGTAATGGTTTAATATGATTTTTATCTACTAAAAAATGGTTTCCTGAAAAGTTATAAGAGTGTGGCAGGTATACTGATACAAAACCTGGCAAATCAATCTCCTCAAGATCTGCTCTTGTAATGAAACCTACCTTCAGCACCGTACCTGAGTCATTAAAAGCTACTGTTACAGGCACATTAAACTTCTTCTGATCTCCTACAAAAGCACCAATAAGGTCCTTAATAGAAGTATATAAAATATTCACTAAAGGTATTTTAACCAGATACTTCTCCAACTGATCAAAAAATGGCCTCGTTATAAAGAAAGAAGCCAAATACCCCAGAAAAGTGATATTTACCACAATAATCACAATACCCAGCCCAGGAATATTCACTGGTATTAAATTATCTAACCAATCAAGTATTTCATAGATAATGTAAATGGTCAATGCCAAAGGCACCACAAACAATAGACCTCTAAAGAAATAAGAAAGAAACCTGTTAAATGTGAATCTGCTCATGTATTGTAATTAGTTGCGTACAAAAAAAGGGTTTCTGCTGCCAGAAACCCTTTAAATATATTTATTTTTTGTTTCTATTATATAGCAATACCAATGAAAGATTTAAAGGCTAATCCCATCAAACCAGTGATTAACATGGTGATACCTAAACCTTTAAGTCCATCAGGAACATTAGAATACTTTAACTTCTCACGGATAGCTGAAAGAGCAACGATGGCCAACATCCAACCAATACCTGAACCGAAACCGAAAACTGTAGCTTCAGATAAAGTATAATCTCTTTGTACCATGAAAAGAGAAGAACCTAAGATAGCACAGTTTACAGCTATAAGCGGTAAGAAGATACCTAATGATCCGTATAATGAAGGAGAGAACTTTTCAATGATCATCTCTACCAACTGTACAATACCAGCGATAATAGCGATGAACATAATGAACTGAAGAAACTCTAAGCTTACACCACCGAAATCAGCACTGATCCAGGCTAGCGCACCTTCCTTCAAAATATACTCTTGTAACAGCCAGTTAACAGGAACTGTTATAGTAAGTACGAAAATAACTGCCGCACCTAAACCTACTGCCGTAGAAACTTTCTTTGATACAGCGAGAAATGAACACATACCTAAGAAGTATGCGAAAATCATGTTCTCAATAAATATGGATTTTATTCCTATGCTTAATAATTCCATCCTTAATTTTTTTAATGTTCTACGTAACCAGTTCTAGATCTCTGTACCCAAATAAGTATTCCTAACACCATAAATGCTCCGATAGAATCTACCATAAGACCATTTGTAGGGAAGTTGTCAATATGCATCGCTTCAAATACTTTGAAGTCAAATATAGAACCTGATCCAAACAGCTCTCTAAAGAAAGCAACTGTAAGGATGATCCATGCGTAACCGAACCCACTTCCAAGTCCGTCTAAAACTGAATCATAAGGTTTATTTCCCATGGCGAAAGCTTCCAGACGTCCCATTACAATACAGTTTGTAATGATAAGACCTACGAAAGCTCCAAGTACTTTGTACATATCGTAGCTATAAGCTTTAAGTACCTCACTTACTAGTGTTACTAGTGTAGCGATAACTGCCAGCTGCACGATGATTCTAATACGGTTAGGAATCAAATTTCTCATAAGAGAAATAAGAAGGTTTGAAGCTGCAATAACGAAAGTTACAGCGATAGCCATAATTAATGTTGGCTGAATTTTTACTGTAACAGCTAAAGCAGAACATATACCCAATACCTGTACAGTAACCGGGTTATCTTCATTTAAAGGATCAGTTACTAATCTCTTTCTTCTCTTAGAAAGCAATCCCTCAGCGGGTTTGATTGCAACTTCTTCCTTTTGTTGTTCTAAAGTTTCAGTGCTCATAATAATATAAACTCTTGATGTCAAAAATATGACTGACCTTAGCGGCTAGCCGTTTCACCTGCGTTAAGCTTTTCAAAATAGGCGCTATAGTAAGAAAGGTAGTTCTTTAACATGGCTGTAACACCTTTTCCTGTTAAAGTAGCACCAGACATACCATCTACCTGATGGTTACTGATGTCAGCATTTCCTTCTCCTTTTAACATAGTAACAGAAACAAGTTCTCCACCTTCGTTAAAAATAGTTTTACCTACATATCTACCCTGAATTTCTGGAGTAGCAATTCTAGCACCTAAACCTGGAGTTTCCTGCTTATGATCAAATGACACACCAGCGATAGTGTTCAGATCACTTTTCATAGCCACGAATCCCCAAATCTTATCCCAAAGACCAGCTCCATATAAAGGTAATATGTAAGCATCTACGCCTTGAGCTGCCGCATCTGCCTTGTATTTGAATACAGGGTAAAGTCTATCTTCCGGCTTCTTTTTGTAGTTCTTCAGAATATCTACATTCTCAGCCTTTATAGCGGCACCTTTTTCATCTGTAGTTACTTCATTACCACTATAATCTACTACTAAAGAAGTAATTCTTTCTTGATACATTTTCAAAATAGCATCTGGCTCCATGGTCTCAAGTTTAGTTCTGTCCATTACAGAGGATAAAATTTGAGTTTTGGTATCCAACTCTATAGATTTCTTTTGAGCTGGAGCTAAGCCTTGAGAAGCTAGTGACAGTAAGCCACCCACCACAACGGTCATGACTACTGTGAATATTATAATATAAGCGTTAGACTGTCGCACGTTGTAACCTCCTTTTCTTATTAGCAATTACTATATAGTGATCAATTAGAGGGGCAAAAACGTTCATCAATAGAATAGCTAGCATTATTCCCTCAGGGTAAGCTGGGTTAAATACCCTTATTACTACGGTTAACATACCTATTAAAAGACCGTAGATCCATTTTCCAGTTTCAGTTTGAGCTGCTGTTACAGGATCAGTAGCCATATATACAGCTCCGAATGCAAGACCACCTATTACTAAGTGATAGTGAGCAGGCATAGCCATATATTCGTTTACAGCTAATAGGTTTAATAACCATCCCATGCCATAAGCACCAGCAAAAACACTTACTATTACTTTCCAAGAACCTACACCAGTGATGATAAGGATAATAGCTCCGATCAAACACATTAAAGTAGAAGTCTCTCCAATACAACCCGGCATAAAACCGAAGAACATATTACTAAAGCTGTAAAGTCCGTCAGCCCAACCTTCGCCGTAACTAGCTAATGACGTTACTACTTTTTCTCCAGTTTCTACTGTAGTAGCTCCAAGCGCTAAAGGAGTAGCACCTGTGAAACCATCTAAAGCTTGATTATCAGCTCCTATGTATGTCCAAACATTACCAGAAATCTGGCTTGGATAAGCGAAATATAAGAACGCTCTGGCAGTTAAAGCCACGTTAAGCACGTTCATTCCAGTACCTCCGAAAGCTTCTTTTGCAATGATTACTGCAAAAATTGTAGCTAAAGCCACTTGCCATAAAGGAATATCTGGAGGCATAACCAAAGGTATAAGCATACCTGTTACCAGGAAGCCTTCGTTAATTGGGTGCTGTCTTATTACAGAAAAAGCAAATTCAACACCTAATCCCACTGCGTAAGAAACTACTACTACAGGCAATACCTGAATAGCTCCCACTATAATCATGTCTAGAAGACCAGCATCGGGCTGACCTATGGCTAAAAAATGCTGATAACCAACATTATAGATACCGAATAGAAGACAAGGAATCATAGCTATGATTACTGTCATCATCATACGTTTCATATCTATTGCATCTCTAATCTGAGCACCTTTTGGCTTGGTGGTATGATTAGGAGCAAAAAGTAGGGTATCATGCGCTTCATATATATAGTAAAACTTCTCCCATTTTCCGCCTTTCTCGAAATGGGGTTTTACTTTATCTAGTGCATCTCTTAAAAACTTCATCCTATGAATCTATATTCTGTTAACTATATTGAATCAAATTAATTCCTTCACGAAGAATCTCCTGGATCTCATGTTTAGAAACATCCACGAATTCACAAAGAGCTAAATCCTCTTCGATAACCTCGTAAATACCTAAAGCTTCCATCTCATCAAAATCTTCAGCTAAAATAGCTTTCAATAAATAAGTAGGAAGAATATCCATTGGCATTACCTTCTCAAATACTCCTGTTTGAACAAAAGCTCTTGGCTCACCCTTGGTATTTGTATCGATAACATACTCTTTCTTAGGATTAAGGAAAGAAAGTAGACCGAATGCTCTTTGGAAACTTAACTTCTTAGTGGTAGGTAAAATCCAACCTAACATTTCATATTGGTCTCCTTCTGGAAGTACAGTCAATAAATTATCAAAGTGACCTAAGTGGCCATTGATAGCGATCTTTTCTCCTGTAAGAGCGTTTCCAGCCACGTATCTCACGTGATCATTAGTAAGGTTTCCTTCTACAAACTTTTTGATACTGGCTCCAGTATAAGTTTTGTAGTATTGAGGCTTGCTCACTTCAGAACCAGCTACTGCTATTACTCTTGAAGCATCGTGCTTACCTTCCAGGAATAACTTACCTATTTGGATAACACCGAAAGGAGTTACTGTCCATGCCACGTCCCCTTTACTAATAGGATCTAAGTGGTGGATCTGAACACCTACGTTACCAGCAGGGTGTGGACCTGAGAATTTATTGATTTGTGCATTCTTTACTTGAGAGAATACCGGAGAAACCTCAGCATCTGCATCAATGTTTACGTGCACTGTACCAGTGGTAAGTTTCTTTAGCACATCTATACCAGCCTGAAATGCAACTTCCTGACCTTTGAATAATACATCAAAGTCAGGTGCAAGAGGATGGGTGTCAAATGCAGAAATGAAAATTGCCTTAGGCGCTTCTGCAGGGTCAGCAATAACTCCGTATGGTCTTTGGATAATGTTAGGCCATACACCACCAGCAAGCATTTGCTCTATGGCAGCTTCTTTAGTTAAAGTGCTTAACTCTGAAGTTGAATATTTTTGGAAGCTTTCAAATTCGATCTCTTTATCGGCCAAGATTACGATCTCAAGAATTTTTCTCTTCTCTCCTCGTCTGATCTCAACTACCTCACCGCTCACAGGAGCTGCATGAAGCACTTTATCGTTCGTCTTGTCAAAAAGTATAGGAGTTCCTGCTTTTACAACATCACCTTCCTTAACTTTTAATTTTGGCCTTAAAATACCGTGAAAACTCGTGGGCTTGTACGCAAAAGTTTCGGGTTGTCCTACTTCCGCGATCTTCTTCTCAGCTTTGCCCGCCAGGTTGATATCAAACCCCTTTTTTAGCTTGATGAATTTAGACATGCTATACTTTAAGATTGAAATCTCATCTTTTAAAATCGAGGCAAAATTAACAATTTTTCCTACAATTAAAATTAATGTAATAATTTAAAACAAATAAAAATTAGCGTCGTTTCTAGGCGCTAATTGTTTCTTTCTTTTCTTCCAAAATCTTACCCAGAGCTAATCTCACAATATGGTCAACTTGCTCTTCTAAGGTTAAGAAAGAACTATCTAATTCAATAGCATCTTTGGCCTGCCTTAAAGGGCTTACCTCACGAGTACTATCTATCTTATCTCTTTTCTCTAAATTCTGAATGATATCACTAAGATCTACCAGCTGGCCTTTTTCCATGAGCTCTTTTTGTCTGCGACCTGCTCTTACATATACATCAGCAAACATAAATACTTTGAGTTCCGCCTCTGGAAATACCACAGTGCCAATATCTCTCCCATCCATCACTATGCCGCTCTTCTTACCTAGCTTACGCTGCTGAGCCACCATAGCCTCTCTCACAGCTGCAAGGCTGCTCACATGGCTCACTTTTTCAGAAATATACATCTTCCTGATTTCGTCTTCCACGTTTAAGCCATTGAGAAACGTTTCAGTTTCTTTTTCAGCGTTGTTATGAAAAGTAATATCAATATTATTAAGGGCTTTTTCTACCTCTTTATCATTGGTAAGGCTAACGTGATGCTCGTGAAAGTAAAGCGTTACCGCTCTGTACATGGCTCCTGTATCTATATAGGTATAATTCAGCTCTGCAGCTACTGCCTTGGCAGTACTACTCTTTCCACACGCTGAATATCCATCAATAGCCAGTATAATTTTCTTCATGTTAGCAGTCTTTCATAGGGCAGGGAATTGGCTTCCCTTTCTTTAATTTACCATTTCTCTTTTTGCCGGAGGCACATCCTACCGTTAACAAAAAAGAAAGGCCAATTAATACACTATATTTAAAAAATAACTTCATCGTTAGTGTCACAAATATAAAGCATAAAAGCTTAGTTCTGTAATCAATTATAAGCTTATTCGTAAGATCATGGAAACAGCCTATAATTCATCTGATTTCTAATGTAATATCTAAAGGTTATTCAACTATAAATTGTTTTTCACGTTGTTATTATAATCATGTTTAAAACTCAAAAACTATGAAAACAGAACAACAAGGACGGGCCGAGAAGATGTTTCAGGACATTGGGAAAGGCATAGATGGCCTAATAGAAGATCTTCACAAAGCCAAAGAAAGAGCTAAGGTAGAATATGCTGACGAAATTAATGAACTGAAGAGAAGCGGAGATAAGCTTAATGAGGAGATCAATAACTTCAGAAATAACAATAAGGACAAGTTTGATGATGTGGAGAAGAGCTTGCAAAAAGCCGCTCATGAACTAAGAAATGCGTTTGAAACTATGTTCAAAAAAAAGAAGGAGGACTAAGCCCTCCTTCTTTTATAGCTAATTGACTTTTCAGCTTAAGCTGATACTGGCTCAGAAACTGATTTTACAGTTTTGATAATTCTGGCCGCAATTTTATAAGGATCACCGTTAGAAGCAGGTCTTCTATCTTCCAACCATCCTTTCCATCCGTTTTCTACGGTTGCGATAGGAATTCTTATAGAAGCACCTCTATCAGATACTCCATAGCTAAATTTATCGATAGACTGAGTCTCGTGAGCTCCAGTTAATCTCTGATCGTTATCAGCACCGTATACAGCAATGTGCTCTTTAATTACAGGTCCGAATGCTTCACAGATAGTATCATATACATCTTTAGTGCCTGCAGTTCTAAGAGCGCTGTTAGAGAAGTTAGCGTGCATACCAGATCCATTCCAGTCGCCTTTTAATGGCTTAGGATGCCAGTTGATAGACAAACCATATTTTTCAGCTGTTCTTTCTAATAAATATCTGGCAATCCAAATTTGATCACCTGCTTGCTCAGCACCTTTAGCGAAAATTTGGAATTCCCACTGTCCTGTAGCTACTTCAGCATTAATACCTTCTACATTGATACCTGCTTCAAGGCAAAGATCTAAATGCTCTTCGATAATTTCTCTACCATATGCATTTTTAGCACCTACTGAGCAGTAGTAAGGCCCTTGAGGACGAGGATAACCACCAGTAGGGAAACCTAATGGAAGGTTAGTAGAAGGATCCCACAAGAAATATTCTTGCTCAAATCCGAACCAGAAGTCGTTATCATCATCATCGATTAGAGCACGACCGTTAGTTACGTGTGGAGTACCATCAGGGTTAAGTACAGATGTCATTACCAGGTATCCATTTTTTCTGTCTGGATCCGGGAATATTGCTACAGGCTTTAACAGACAATCTGAAGAGTTTCCTTCAGCCTGCTCGGTAGAACTACCGTCGAATGACCATATTGGGCAGCTTTCTAGTTTTCCATCAAAGTCAGAAACAATTTTAGTTTTGCTTCTCAAGCTTTGCGTAGGCTTGTACCCATCAAGCCATACGTATTCGAGTTTTGATTTTCCCATAGTTTTGATTTATTAGTTATTAGTTACCATTCAGTTGTTTCGTTGTCTTTTTCTTTTATTATTTCAGATTTCAGCCTGGCAGCGAGGTCTGACAAATACTCCTCACTTTCGCTTTTTATTTTTTTGAGCAAAGCTTTACGCTGCTTAAATTCTTCTTCTATCACAGCTTCTTTTTTTCCCTTTAATTCAAACCTTCCGTAGCGATTACGCTCCATTGGAGTGAAATAAAAATCATATGCTCTATACCTGAATTTTTCATCTTTTACGTCAACGTCAATGGTAAAATCAAGCTCTCCGGCAGGGTTTCCTACTTTGCCCACAATGCTATTCGCCACTGTAATATCCACCTTTATATTAATGGTGTTTTCATTTACAATATTTACTGAAGCACTATCATAAATAGAATACATGGCCAGTGATAAACTCTCATATAGAGTTTGTTTAGCCACCCCCTCACACGATATTACTTCCTGATAAGATAGACTATCCACCACCTCTCCTTTATGAGGGGTAATGAGAAGTATCACAGAAAACAATATCGCCGGAGTTAAAGTCATATAATTTTAATTAAAAAGAATAAACAGCTGCTAAAACGAAAGAACTTAGGCTTTTGCTAGCTTCATAATCCTTGTCGTAGAAATAATCCTCTGATGTAGAATCAAGTCTGAATTCAGGAATGATAGTAAGATTACCTACTTTATAATTAGCTGAAAGTGTTAGATCGATTACACTTCCATCTCCATCGGCATCATAACCGATAGGAGCAGCTCCTGAACCATCAATAAGCCCACCATTGAACATTTTAAAGTACTCCACTCTTGCGCCTACAGAAAAAGCTTCTGATGCTGCTACCTGAAAGTAGCCAGCCACACCATAAAATCCAGATCCATCTCCATCGGCATCTTCCAATTGACCTAATGCATCTATGGCTTCACCTGCAGATGTAGTATTGTAAGTGGCATTAACACCTAAGTAAACAGCATCTGAAAGATCCCATCCACCTGTAAGATCAACTTGAAAAGTAGTACCAGCAGAATTCTCGCCCGGTCCATCAAAATCCTCATCAAGTTTACCATCTTGATCTCCATATAGGAAATTAAGGTAAGCTCCTCCAAATCCTATCTGAGCTCCAAGTGTATAAGTTCCTGTAACGTTCAATTCTGTCATATCAGTTGGGTTCATGATAGCTAGCATAGCACTAACATCATCTGAAAATGCAAAATCTGCTTTCAACCCAGTATGAGAGAAGGGACCGTAAGAAAACATGTAAGAAGTAGAGTAATTAAAATTAGAAGCAGGTGAGATTACTTCATAACCTAAATAAGTATTGAAATTTCCTAAAGTTAAGGTTACCGCATCACTCACATTCCAGTAAGCATATAATTGGTTCACTATTTGAGAGCTCCCGCGGCCTGCATTATATAATGGAGAGCCAAAAACAGCATCTTCACCTCTAGGACCAAATACTAAATCAGCTACAAATCCAGCTTTTTCCCCTTCGTAAGAGGTTACAATGTTGGCCATCCCCAAAGCAAAGCCTGGTAAATTAGCGAAAGATGTCCCTGGAGCAGCATACCCAAAGTTGTCATCCACTTTATTGCGCGCTGAAAAATTTAGCCTGTAATAAGCATCCACAGAACCTGAAATACTAAGAGCCGGTTTTGACTCTTCTACTTCATCGTCCTGAGCGTTTACTTCTACCGTTCCTAAAAAAGTAGCTATCATTAGTAATAAATAATACTTTTTCATTTTAATTTGTGTTAAGGTTAATAGTTATGTTAGCTGTGAAGTCATATAAGGCCCTGGAAGATGGGTGAGAGCTCTTCCAGGGTGACTTCTAATATTGTTGATAAGATGTTAATGCATTTTATTCATCATAAACGATGGTATATCCTCTGATACCATGCTCATGACTGTCCATCCCTTGTCTTTCGTGCTCTGCAGATACTCTGATTCCCACTGTTAATTTCAATGCATAGAATATGATGAAAGCTGCTATAAACGCTGTAGCACCACAAGCTGCTACTCCGATAAGTTGTTTTACTAAGGTATGATCTGGATTTGAACTGAAAAGTCCAACCGCTAATGTTCCCCACACACCACAAGTAAGGTGTACTGAAACAGCACCTACTACATCGTCTAGTTTGAATTTATCTAATGATATTGCAGAAATTACAACCAGGATACCAGCAATAAAGCCTACAAGAAGGGCCCAGTTAGGAGAAATTACATCAGCACCGGCAGTGATACCTACTAAACCAGCAAGAATACCGTTTAGCACCATACCAAGGTCAAGTCTTTTGAAAGTGATAAGCGCAGTGAACATAGCTCCTAAACCACCTGTACAAGCAGCTAAAGATGTAGTAACTAGTACATAAGATACTGTAGCAGGATCAGCAGATAGTACAGAACCACCATTGAAACCAAACCAGCCTAACCATAATAAGAATACACCTATTACTGCCAAAGGCACACTAGAACCTGGCTTGTCTATTACTTTACCATCTACATATTTACCAATTCTTGGTCCGAGCACAATAATACCTGCTAAAGCTCCCCAGCCACCTACAGAGTGAACTAATGTAGAACCTGCAAAGTCATAGAATCCTAATTGATCTAACCATCCAGCACCCCATTTCCAGCTACCTACTATAGGGTATACAAGGCCAACGAAAATGAAAGTAAAGATTAAGTAAGTTGATAATTTGATACGCTCAGCTACAGCACCAGATACAATTGTAGCAGCAGTTGCAGCGAACATGGCCTGAAATAAGAAATCAGTCCAGTAAGTATAACCACCACTAGCATAGTCTACCGTGTTACCATTTTCTGGTAACGATAAACCAAATCCTGCAAAACCGAATATACCAGCATCACCTTCAGCAAAACCAGGGTACATAAGGTTAAAACCTACGAAGAAGTAAGTAAGAACTCCTATAATAGGTGTAAGTGTGTTTTTAAACAGGATGTTTACAGTGTTTTTCGCTTGACCAAAACCTGCCTCTACACCAGCAAAGCCGAGGTGCATAATAAAGACTAATGCCGTAGATAGCATCATCCATATGTTATTGGCGGTAAACAGGCCATTAGCTATTGCCTCTTGCTGAAGAGCCATAGCTTCATCGAGAATTACGCCTCCACCAGCGATCATGGAAGAAGAAAATTCTGTCAAATCTAATAATTGCATAATAAATGAATTAAATAAAAGGTTGATGTAATAATTATATTCTGCTAAAGAGTAAGCGCTCAATTCAACATCGAAGAAAAGCTAATTATTGGTAATTAGGAAATATTCAGGTATAAATTTTACCCCCAGATTAAAAAACCATGACCTAAATAAGCACTTATAGGGTATATATTACACCATCGTTAACGATAAATGTGAGTTATTTTAATATTATCACCTCGAATTGATACAATAATTTGCAAATTTTAAAATTGCAAACGTTGCAATTTTGAAAATGTTAAAATATTCGATTTCATCATTTTTCAAGACCTGAAAAACAATAAAATATTTAAATAATTACATAAATGATGGTTGTGGAAGTTTACCACGGAAGAACTTACATCAGAACAGGTAAGGATGAGCAGAGTGCATCCGTTTGAAAAGCGTCAAAATGACGATTTAACCATTGATGAAAATGATTTAGCAATCCTTAGAGCTTACATTCATAAGGAAGAGGGCTTAAAAACAAAAAAAGCCGTCAAAACTGACGGCTTTCCTTAAATGTGGTTCAAAAAACACCCTATCCTATCAAAGGCTTCAGGAATTCTTTGAAAATATCGTTGAAGAAAATAAATACCATTAAAAGAAGTAAAAATGCCATACCCACCTTTTGGGCATTTTCAAGGAACTTATCTGACGGCTTACGACCTGATATCATTTCGTAAGTAAGGAACATCACATGCCCTCCGTCAAGCGCTGGAATAGGTAGTAAGTTCATAAACGCAAGTACCATTGAAAGCAGACCAGTCATACTCCAGAATCGCTCCCAAATCCACTCACCACCGTAAGCTTTGGCTATACCAATAGGACCTGACAATGATTTAGTAACAGAAAGATCGCCACTGAACATTTTACCAAACGCCTTGATCTGCAAGAAAACTATTCCAAATGCTTTTTTAGTACCAAGACCTATAGATTGACCGAAAGAATAATCCTTCTTTTCTACTGGTACGTCTACAGCAAAACCTATTACTGAATCTTTTCCGAAATATTCGTTGTAGGTGAGCGTTTCACCCTCTCTTACCACCTCCATGGAGATGGAATCCTTATTATAGCCTTTTAATACATTCTGAATGTCTTCAAATTTGTTAATAGTTACACCACCAACATTTAGGAATTTATCCCCAGGCTTCAACCCTATTCTATCCGCAAGGCTACCTGCTTCTACACGCCCCACAACTGGAGGCATTTTATAGATATTAGGCATTACAAAGTTGCTTTGCGCCTCCTTTGAATTCATTTTATCAATAAAATCATCTGGAATGGCTATTCGCTTTGACTCGCCATCTCTTATAACGCTATAATAAGCGCCGGACCCCATGAATGTATTAGGGTTAAGAATCTCTGAAAAATCATGCACTTCCTGACCATTAATCTTTACAATCTGATCACCAGTTTTCAAACCCAGCTCCTCACCAAGATCTAAAGCTACAATTCCGCCATTTTCATTAACCATGTCATTAGAAATGAACATTTCACCATACACAAAGGTGAGACACACGAAAATGATTATACCGGTGATAACATTTACAATGATACCTCCAAGCATTACAATAAGCCTCTGCCAGGCTGGCTTTGATCTAAACTCATATGGTTTTGGTGGCTCTTTCATAGCCTCAGTATCCATAGACTCATCGATCATACCTGAAATTTTAACGAAACCACCTAATGGGATGGCGCTAAGCGCATATTCTGTTTCTCCGTATTTGAAACTAAAAATCCGAGGGGGAAAACCTATAGAGAACTGCTCCACTCTCATTCCGAACATCTTGGCAGCAAGTAAATGCCCCATTTCATGCAGTCCCACTAAAATTGATAAGCTCAGAATGATCTGAGCCGCCATAATTAATCCTTCCATTTATTTAATTAATTGAAGTGCTTTTATTCTTGTTTCTTTGTCTGTGTTTACGTAATCCTCTAAAGAAGGAGTACTAATAAACGAAATTTTCTCCATACATTTCTCCACAATGTCAGACATTTGAAGAAAACCAATATTATCTTTTAAAAATTCCTCCACCGCTATTTCATTGGCAGCGTTTAAGATACATGGCATATTGCCTCCTTTCTTAAGTGCCTCATAAGCAAGTGCTAAATTCCTAAAAGTGGTAGTATCCGGCTGCTCGAACGTGAGCTGAGGATACTGGGTAAAATCAAACCTTGGGAAGTTTGACTTGAGCCTTTCCGGGTAAGCTATAGCATATTGTATAGGCAATTTCATGTCTGGCAAGCCCATTTGAGCTTTGATGGAACCATCCTCAAACTGCACCATAGAATGGATGATAGATTGCGGATGCACCACTACATCAATTTGCTCTGGCTTTAAATTGAAAAGCCACTTCGCTTCAATTACCTCCAGCCCCTTGTTCATTAATGATGCCGAATCAATAGTAACTTTGGCTCCCATATCCCAATTAGGATGCTTTAAAGCCTGTTGTTTGGTAACATGGGCGAGTTCTTCAGGATTCTTTCCTCTAAATGGACCTCCAGAAGCTGTAAGTATGATCTTTTCAATGGGATTATGAAAATCACCTACCAGGCATTGAAAAATAGCGGAGTGTTCTGAATCTACAGGATAGATATTTACAGCCTTTTCCTGGGCAAGCTTGGTAATTAACTCACCTGCCACTACCAATGTCTCCTTATTGGCTAATGCAATATTTTTACCTGATTCGATGGCTCTGATAGTCGGCTTTACACCGCTATAGCCCACCAAAGCGGTGAGTACTACATCTATGCTATCCATGTCAGTGACTGATGCCAGTGCTTTCTCCCCTGCATACACCTTTATATCCTCAGGATCCAAAGCGTCGAACACTGTTTTGTAATGAGCATCATTAGAAATAACAACAGCGTTTGGTTTATATTTCCGAGCTTGCTGTATAAGTAGCTCGTAATTATTCTGAGCAGTAAGCACTTCTACCTGAAAACTTTCAGGATTAGCTTCTATCACTTCCAGTGCCTGAGTACCAATAGATCCCGTAGACCCGAGTATGGCTATATTTTTCTTTTCTGACAAAACGTTTTTATTCTAAACTAAATTTACGCTAGCGTATCTCTATATTTTAAAAGTTGAATCCAACCCTCTTCAGTTTTAAGCTTGAGGTTCTCCTTTTCAATATATTCCTTTAATTGATCTCTCTGTTCCGGGAATAAATCATAGACCTCACCTTTATATAGTCGGCTATATTTTAAATCTTCCTCATCAGTAGCCGTACCTTCAGGCTTTTTGCGCCTATAATGTAAAAGAAAAAATTGACTGAATTTTGAGGTTTCAATAATCTTAGCTTTCATCATAGGCTCAGGCTCTTGATTCAATTTCACCAAATAGATGGTTCTTTCTACATCTTCGTATTCATATTGATATATTGTCTGATTATCATAACCGACATCTTGATCTTGCTTCACAATCATATCATGCCTGCACAATAAAGCTACATCTTTAGCCTGATACAACACCTTATAAAATACGAACTTTGCTCTATTAGTCATTTCGTTTTTAAAGGGTAAAGAATAGTATACACTTAATGCCCCCTCATTAGTATACTGGAAAGATAAAGCCTGTTCTGATGTAAATGATCGTATCTTATCATCGTTTCTCAAACGAAGCAGATCATTTATGAAATTATAGTTAAGCTCTCCTGTTAGAACTTTACCATTTTCGAGCGTCACTTGACCTTCATACCACAGCTCCTGCTCAATTTCAAAGTTTTTAATATGCCCTTTCTTAGGCCTCAGCTGAGCTTTGACCGTAAGAGATAAAAAAATTATGACCAGGGTTAAAAATAATCGCATCACTAAGATTGTATTCTGTAACTCATTAATGCATCAGCAATTTTCCTATCATTAGATAACCTGGGCACTTTATTTTGGCCACCTAGCTTACCTTGAGACTTCATATAATTAATAAAGGAATCTTTCTGAAGTGACACCACTTCCAGGTTTCTCAGAATGTTACCCGTAAGCAGATCATCATAGTAACTATTTAATTTTTGAAGCTGCGAATTTAGCTCTTTTTCAAAGGCTTTCAAATCTGATGGTGGATTTGAGAACTCAACATACCACTCATGCAAAGGTAAACCTTCTTCAGGCGTAACCTGAGGGGCTACTGTAAACTCCACAATTTCTACGTCTTCATACTTCTCTAGCGTAAACTTCATGGCCTTTTCTACCTCCTCACCTATCACGTGCTCACCAAAAGCGGAGATAAAATGCTTTATTCTGCCTGTTACCAATAATCTATGTGGATACTTTGAAACAAACTTCACGGTATCTCCAATGCTATAACCCCATAAACCTGCATTACTACTGAGCACCACTGCATAGTTCACCCCTACTTCTACTTCTTCAATGGTTAACCTTCTGGGGTTATCATTAAAAAACTCATCTGCCGGTATAAACTCATAGAATATTCCTGAATTAGCCAATAAAAGCAGGCCTTCTTCAGTTTGAGTATCCTGATAAGCGATAAAACCTTCCGAAGCCGGATAGGTCTCCACTGAATCTACCTTCTTCCCTATGGTTTCATATAATTTCGCCCGATAAGGCTCAAAATTCACCCCTCCATAAACAAAGAGTTCAAAATCAGGGAATACATCTTTAATTTTCTTACCTGTTCTATTCTGAATTCGATCAAAATACATTTGTACCCATGGCGGAATCCCAGAGATGAGACTCATATTCTTATCAATGGTCTCGTCTATGATCTTCTCAAGCTTTTCTTCCCAGTCTTCAATACAATTAGTCTCATAGCTAGGCATCTGATTAGTTCTGAGGTACCCAGGCACATGATGATTTACTATACCCGACAGTCGGCCGGTGTTGATACCTGCTGTTTTAGTCAAAATAGGACTACCTGACAAGAAAATAAGGCTTCCATCTAAAAACCTGGACTTACCAGTTTCATGCACATAGCTTAATAATGCATCTCTGGCAGAATTGATATGATTAGGAATCGACTCTTTAGTAATAGGAATATATTTGGTGCCTGACGTAGTACCTGAGGTTTTAGCAAAATATTCAGGTTTTCCAGGCCAAAGGATATCGCTTTTGCCGCCTACCACTTCTTTTACATAAGGAGACAGTAGTTCATAATCTCTCACTGGTACTCTTTCCTGAAAATCAGCAAAGTTTCTTATTTCAGAAAAACCATGATCCTGACCAAACTTGGTGTTAGCAGCTGTTTTGACAATATTTTTAAAAATCTGCTCCTGATATTTACCAGGCTGTGCTGACCATTTTTTTTGCTGCTTCACCACATAAGAGGCGAATGGTTTACTTAAAGTAGATCGAATACCCATAGCGCAAAGATAATTAACTCTGTTTCTTAGCCTTCATTAAAAGTGAAAAGCTCATTAACAAATATTTACATTTAAATTTAAAACTTGACGGAAAATGTAACGTTCTTTATACCAGCACAATTTTTGTTCACTTAAACAGTAAAAAACAGAGATATGCGAAAGACGCTTCAAATTGTATTATTAAGTTTTACCGCAGGGCTTGGAGGAGCATTTACATTTGAACTTATAAAACCAAAAGCAGATGTAGATCAGGCTTCAGCGTCTGACAGCTTCCAGCTTGTTCACAACACAGACACCCCTAATTATACTACATCAAAGGCAGCCATACCTGACATTACTTCTGATTTTGTAATGGCTTCAGAGACTAGCACGAAGAGTGTGGTATATATCAAAAACATTTCAAAAACAGCTTATAGAACTACCTATTTAGATTGGTTTTTTGATAATTCGCCGAGCAGGCAAACCCAAATCAGTAGTGGATCCGGCGTTATCTTTTCTGAAGACGGGTACATTGTAACCAATAATCACGTGGTGCAGGATGCTGATAAGCTTGAGGTAGTATATAATAAAAACATATATACAGCCGAGCTGATCGGAACCGACCCTTCCACGGATCTTGCTGTGCTCAAAATAGATGAAAAATCATTACCAGCTGTGCCTATCGGTAGCTCTAAGAACCTGAAGGTAGGAGAATGGGTGATTGCAGTGGGCAACCCGTTCAATTTAACCTCCACCGTAACAGCAGGCATAGTTAGTGCTAAAGGTCGTGAGATCAATATCTTGCAGGGCAAATTTCCTATTGAATCTTTCATACAAACTGATGCCGCCATTAACCCCGGAAACAGCGGGGGAGCTCTGGTAAATAAAAATGGAGAGCTGGTAGGCATTAACACCGCCATTTTATCTCAAACCGGATCTTATGCTGGTTATGGTTTCGCGGTGCCCATTGATATTGTAAAGAAAATTGTAGGCGACCTCGTAGAATACGGTGAGGTACAAAAAGCCTTCTTTGGCGGAGAAGTATCTGACTTTGATGCGGCCGTGGCCAAAAGGCTAGACATAAAAGACAATGCCTCTTATAATGGAGTATTGCTGAGCTATGTTCAGAAAGACGGAGCAGCAGCCAAAGCAGGCCTTGAAGAAGGTGACATCATATTGGCTGTGAATGAAATGACCACCAATACAAGGAGTGCCTTTGAGGAAGAGTTGAGCTATCATTCTCCTGGAGACAAAATCAGTTTTACTTACAAACGAGATGGAAAAAGAAATACAGCTAACCTTACACTTACAAACAGAGAAGGAACAACCAGCATTTTGAAGAGGGAAATTTTCACCTCTGAATCTTTAGGAGCTCAGTTTGAAACAGTACCGAAAGTAGAGCGAGATCTGCTAGGTATTGAATATGGTGTGAAGGTTTTTAATATTCAAAATGGCCTTTTACGAAGAGTAGGTATATCTGAAGATTTCATTGTTACAGATATTAACAGAGTAGCTATAAAAGAACCTGAAAAACTGGTTGATATCCTTGAAAAGATAAGAGGCCGGGTAATTATAGAAGGCGTTAATAACAAAGGAAGAGAAGGTTATTACTCTTTCTATTTGAGATAAATAAAAGAGGCTTTATTAAAAGTAGAATAAAGAATACCTACTTTTAATAAAGCCTCTTTTTCACTTTTTATAGATTAGAAATACCAATCCAAATCCTTACTCCGGTTTTCACCTTATCTATATCATCATAACCGGCGGCAAAATCTACCCGCATTACTTTAAATATATTTTCAACTCCGAAATAAAGTTCGGTATACTCCCTATCACCGGCTTTTAAGAGATTGACACCACCCAAGGCCTGGAACTTCAGTTTTCTTACCAATGGAAATTTATTTAACAGAAAGCCATTGAAGTGATGCTCGTAGTGACCTTCCCAATAAGTACTGGTGGTACTTTTGCTGTAATAATCAAGGATATGGAAGGCAGTTAGCGGCGAACGATCCCTTCCATAATACTCTTGCTTATTTAAAAATATAGTTTCATTACCCTGGAAATGCTTGTAGTCTAAAAACGGCACTGCAGACTTATTGAAGAATCCTCCAAAAGTGATATCATAAGACGACACCCCTAAAAGTCCTAAGTCCAGATTATCGCCTATAACTATATTGGCAAAATCAAAGTCTACATCGCTACCTAAAGCTGATATACCTTTTTTATAGTTTAACGTGAGTGTTGGGTATTTAGAACCATATATCACCTTCCTATCTGGTCGGGTAGCATACTTTTGCTTGATCCTGAAACGAGCCTGCATCTTAAACATTAGAGCCTGATGCTCAGAGAAAAGTGGTTCATCAGAATATGGAGATAATGGATTATTAGAAGTATACATTCTATCTTCCTTTTCCGAAACAAAGGCATAATCAGAGTGATTTACCATAGGCTTTCGGTTTTCATAGCCTAACTGCCCTGTAAGTAAAATACCATTGGTCACCTCCTTCTGATAGCCAGCCTCAAAAAACTGCTTCTGGTAAAGCTTCATGTAATTGTCTCTACCAAAAAGTGAATATGAAGCGTTGACGATAGGTGAAATAGGATCTAAGTTATTAATCTGAGCCACAGTTTGACCTCCGGAGAAGGAAATCCGCTCCATGGTCATGTTATTCAGCGTTTTAGCAAAAGCTCCCGTAACATTAAAGCCCTGATTAGCAAAGCCATATCTGAGCGTGCCGCTGAGGTAATAGCTTTTCTTATCGAAAGTCCACCATTCCCCTTTGTATCTACTCCATTTGAAATTTGCCACCAAACCTTCTACCGTGTTGAACTGTAGCATTTCCAGCAAACCCGAGAAATTATAATATGTATTTTTATATCTATTGCGTATGCTTACACCCGTAAGAAGCTCACCCCACTTTACTTTATTCCTCACTCTATCTAAGGAGTCCAGATACTCTTTGGACTGATGCAGCTTTTCGGTGCTATCACTTTTATAATAGTATT
The DNA here is from genome assembly GCF_021389935.1 of Fulvivirga ligni. NCBI lineage: Bacteria > Pseudomonadati > Bacteroidota > Cytophagia > Cytophagales > Fulvivirgaceae > Fulvivirga > Fulvivirga ligni. The sequence goes on along the minus strand of NZ_CP089979.1, from coordinate 1,842,183 downwards.
TGATCTCTTCATCTGTGAGTACCACAGGTCTATGTTCTACCCAGTAAGATGAGTCCTTTTTATTGGCCTCCTTTTCTATTTTGAAGATCTCATTATTAAAGAGGTTTTTAGGAAAATCCGGATTCACCTCATAGTTTTTATAACTTATGATATTATTAGTAGAGCCTGCAAAACCGAAGATTTTAATTTTAGAATAAGTTTTGAGCAACAGCGGCATCCATAAGTCCTCTTCTATTTTCACATAATCCTGCTCTATGTGCAGCGTATCATAAAATTCTATCTGCCTATTAGTCAATATCATATCTACACCTACAACATTCCAGGTATCCTCAGCTATGTAAATGTTACCAGCAAACACAGGGTCATTTCTTCGCCTGGGTATTACCTCTATCTTATTTACTTTACTTCCTTGCTTTTCTATTTCACCCAGATATTTGTACCTATAAAACATCGGACCATTGGCCGCAATTGGACTCACTATTCCTCTGGCAGCCAAATCACCGATATCTATGAGGTTTTGATAATAGTTGAAATCAATTTGGCCTGCCTGGTTCCAGCTATAGCCCTGACTCCAACCACCTACTTTAGAGGAAATCATGACCTCCTTTACTTCATCAGGCTGCTTTTTATACAGTTCTGAGATGGATTCACTTAGATAAATGAGTCCAAGGTCTGTACTATCTGGCAAGTCCTCTTTTGGCAGGAAGGCAGGGAGCTTTTCAGGAATCTCATCCAGCCGATCAAAGGACTTCATATATACATCAGCAGAGAAACCATCTACCGCTTTTAGATAATCTTTTCTTTTGGCCATGGCTTTTTTAATAATCTCATAACCAGCATCTTCATAGCTATCACTCACCACTATGTCTTTTAACATGATGGCATCTGAGGACAATTTAACATCGAGATCTACATCTCCTTTTACATTGATGTCCTTTACAGTATTCGTGTAGGCCACATGACTAAATACAATTTGATAATTGCCACTTCTTAAATCCAGGGCATACTCACCATTGGTGTTAGTAGTAGTACCTGTGGTAGAGCCTTTTAGGAAAACATTTACGAATGGCATCGGCTCACCATCAGGATCAGTAACTGTACCCCTTATGGTACCATAGCCAGCATCTACACCTACAGCATTAAGCATAAACGACTGCTCAAAGGCCTGTTGTTTTAACCAACCATCCCTACCTGAGCTTAGGCCATGGCCTGCATTCATTACTGTTTTCAGATAAAGCCTATTATCATCCGTTTTGGTAGCTCTCAATTTTGCCACGTATTTGGCTGGCTCCCAGTATGCTACATTTTTGTCATTATAGCCACCCTGAACCAACATCATAGGATAATCCTGAGCCTTAATGTTATCATAAGGAGAGTATGACATCATGTAATCGAAGTATCCTTTTTCATTTGGATTACCCCATTCATCGTACTCAAAGGTAGTTAGAGGAATAGTTTCGTCCAGCATGGTGTTAACTACATCCACAAAGGGCACATTCACAATGGCAGCCTGATACAAATCAGGGCGCATATTTAATACCGCTCCCATCAGTAAACCTCCTGCACTAGTGCCGGATATCACTAACTTTTTATTATTGGTATAACCTTCATTAATCAGATATTCAGAACAAGCAATAAAATCAGTAAAGGTATTTTTCTTATTATAGAGTTTACCTGCTTCGTACCACTCAGGACCATACTCTCCGCCGCCTCTTATATGAGCTGTAGCCATAACAAAACCTCGCTCCAACATGCTGATCTCATCCAAACTGAAACTAGGAAAGTTTGTACTACCATAAGAACCATAGCCCTTTAGCCACACTGGATTTTGGCCGTTCAGCTCTAAACCTTTTTTATACATTACAGAAATTGGAATTTCAGTACCATCATCAGCAGTAGCAAAAAGGCGGGCTGTAATATAATTATCAGACTCATAACCAGGCACTTCCGATTCTTTATAAATAGTTTTCTCCCGGGTTCTCAGATTATATTCATACATTACTGAAGGCTGCTTTTGCGAGGAATAGCTGTACAACAGAATGTCAGGGCCGTATTCCAGCTCAATCCTTCCGGAAACGGTATATGAAGGATCAGGAAACTCCAGCCTATAGCTTTCTTGTGTTTTGCGGTTAGTCACCATAATTGAAGGAAGACCATCAATCAGCTGATTCACCACCATAAAATCCGGAGAAAGCGAAAAGCCATTTAAAGGAATAGTATCATTGGCCGGGAAGAAGGGCTCCCAATTCTCTTCTGAAACCTGCTCCTCTGGGGTACGGACAATATCACGATTTTTGTTTGGGAAGTTTTTAGTCACGTAGAAATATTCTTCGCCCGGAAAATGATTAATAGAATATTTCTGATCATTTCTTCGCTCCCTAAAAAGCTTTAGTCGAGAGCCTGGATTATCAGCTTCCATAAACCTGATTTCTGAGGACAGCGTAACTGATGAGCTTATTAAAATGTATTTTTTCGAAGTAGTTTTAGCGAGTCCTAAGGCACGTGTTTTATCCTTTTCCTCAAAAAGCACTTTATCATTTTTCACGTCATCTCCCCGCCTGTGCGTGAGCACTACATAATCTCTATTAGTAGTATCCTTTTTAGTATAGGCTATGGTTTTACTATCATTAAACCAAACCATAGAGCCTACCCGATGAAGCTCATCATTAATCACTTCTCCGGTATTAAGATCTTTAAAATAAACACTGGTCTTATGTCCTCCAGTATAATCTATTTGGTAAGCAAGCCATTGATGATCAGGACTTATTTGAGTCCGTACGGCAATGTATCCTAATCCATCAGCCAGCTTATTGACATCCAATAGCACTTCCTCCTCGGCATCCATGCTACCTTTTTTTCTGCATAAAATGTTATAATTTTTATCCTTCTCATAGCGATTATAATAGTAATAGTCATCTATCTTATTCGGGGCCGACGTTTCCCGCTCCTGTATTCGGCTCTTCATCTCTTCGAGTAATTTCTCTCGGATCCAATCGCCACTTTTGGTCATTCGCTGGGCATAACCATTTTCTGCAGAGAGGTAGTTAATCACCTCATAATCTCCTTTTTTCCGGAGCCAATAGTAATTATCTTTTAAGGTATCTCCATGGATAATGGTAAGGTGCTCTTCTTTCTTAGCCACTGGAGGCTCAATGCTTTGAGCATGAATAAATGAAGCAATAAAAAGTAATAGAAGGATCGTTATCCCTCTGGTTTTTAAGGCAATAGACATATAGTTGTTAATGTTGAGTTTGACTTATAAAAGTTGAAAACTTAAAAATATTGTGTTTCCAATACAAAAAATGATTTACCTTTTACAAGTACACTAAAAACTGGTTAGGTTCAATGCTAAGTCTATTTTTTGAAGCCATTAAAAGAAATGCTATTTCGCAGGGGATGATATGCAATAGTGGGCTACAGGACATTCACTACAAATTTTCAGCATAACAAACTGAAAGTGTAGATTGATAATATAATTAAAAAGAGACATGATAAAGAAGATACCCCGCATGAAGCGGAGTATCTATTTCAATTATTCTATTACAAATTTGGTAATACTAACTTCCTCTTGATCACCACTGATCGATTTTACCAGATACATGCCTTTGGTAAATTCAGATGTATTAATTTCCAGATTAGCGTCCTCTACTTCTAACTGCATTACCATCTTTCCGGAGGTATCCATAATAACAATCTGCTTAGGAGCATTATCCTTTTGGAAGTTCATACTAAGTATCCCACCTTGCTTAATAGGATTTGGATATATGCCTAAGGCATCATCTTCTATAATTGTAGGTTCGCCTACTCTCATAAAACTGTTAGGACCACCATATCTTACCAGCATTTGAACCCAAGGTGAAGATCCACATCTGTTACTTCTCTTAGCCTGAACATAGGCCTCCTGAAGCACAGGGTATGATCCTCCATTGTGGGAAACATATGCATTAGACCCACCGGTAGAATAAATGGATAGAGCACCCCCCGGATCAGACAAAGACCACGAATATATTCCAGGATCACTTGGCGCATACATTGCTTTATACTCATAATTTGAAGAGCCTCTGGGAATATACATTTGACCTGTAACATACATTGGAGCTCCTGCTGCGGTAATAGTATGCGAACCTGTTCTCCAGGATGAATAAGTAGTACCACAGGCAGTGTTTTTTCCTCTTGCCTGAAAGTTGAAAGTACATCCGGAAGTAGATAGCACTCGAATGGTAGATCCGGTGCTACTACCCTGGATGGTAGCATTGCTTACGCTCCACTGGTAGCTCGAAGCATTACTGGAAGAGGTACTTAAATCGAATAAATATCCAGATACATGCGATACCGTAATAACTGATGGCGTTCCAGGCGTTTGTCCATTTACAACTGAGACATTTCGCGAATCATAAGAGTTATAGCACGAACCACCACCATAGGAATAGGCATTCATTACCACAGTGATGGAAGTGGTAGAGCTGCCAGGATTAAAAGAAAAGTAACTTCCGTATGATGATGCTATAGCTGATCCATTTCTATAGGCTACCCATTGGATTTGATAACTGCACTGGTCATATGAAGTAGTATACGTAGCAGTATTATTCGTACATATAGTGGAAGGGCCTACAATATAAACATAAGCCTGAGCAGCAGTACTGAGCACCACTGAAAAAAGGAGCAATAAGATGCCCCTTGTTAAAATTTGTAAGTTGTTTTTCATGATAATTGGTTTTAGGTTAAGTAGATTTTATCTACAATTTTTATAAGATAATTATAAATAAAACTCAGAAAGATCATGCTTCAATCAAAATATTACCTATGTATGCTAAGTGAAGAATTTAGCAGAGGATTATGGATAGAATTAATAAGAGGGGTTGATTATAAATGGTGAATTTGCAGTGGGTATGAAGTTGTTTGATGAGTATGCAGTATTTGAACGGTGAGATGCCGGATATTTCTCCGCTACGCTACGAAATTCCGGCATGACGTACTTGTGGGGTACGCTGCACAATTCCGGCATGACGTATCTGTGGGATACATGGCGAAATTCAGGTATGAGGTATTTGCAGAGTACACTGCTCAATGTGGTCATGGTCTCCGACAAACTAAACAGATAGCTGTGTTTCTCTTGCTGCCCAGTCGTGAGGTGATAGAAGATAGAAAAATAGGCCAATCTCAAGTCCTTAGTGGTAGTCGATAGCTATGAAATGCTCCAGGTCTCGGAAGACCTTGCAGCAAGAAAGATTTTTTTGTTACTTTTTTGATCGATTGCAAAAAAGTAAAGAGAACGATGTTGGATAAGGTGGCTATGAGTGTAATGCCGTATTTGTTGCGGCATGAAGCTGTTTAATGAATGCGCAGTGTTTGAACGGTGGGATGCCGGATATTGCTTCGCTACGCTGCACAATTCCGGCATGACGTACTTGTGGGGTACGCTGCACAATTCCGGCATGACGTATCTGTGGGGGAACGTGACTAAATTCTGGCATGACGTACCTAAAGAGAAACTTTAGACGTTGAGAGCTAAATCGCACATTTCTCCAACCACTCCAACGGGCTTTCTAAATGATGCTTATTCAACTCGATATGAATAACTCTTCTTCTCTTCTGGTTAGTAGTTCTTCCTGAAGCATGTAGAGTTAATGGCTTCATCAGCATAACACCTCCTTTTTGCACATTACATAATCTCTCATCAAGAGAATTCCAGTCTTTATTTTCAATTCTTATCACACCTCTTTTATGAGAACCTGATATCACTTTCAATGCACCGTTATTTTCATCAGTATCATCTAAATGAATTCTGATGGTAATGGTGTCTTCCAAAACTGGGAGCGGCGGCTGCACCCCATGCTGACCTTTTTTAAATGTCCAGTTACAGTAGCCATCTAATTCAGCTCTTTGATTTACGGAAATGCTCAAATCCTGATGGTAAGCAACAAACCAATTTGAGTCGCTAGGTTTGTCAAAGTATATAGCCTTGCTGATAAAGTAGTTGTTATCCGCTACATCAGAAATTAACTGGCATAGGTTTTCATTAAGAACCAGCTCTTTCAATCCTGAAACATTTGTAAAAAGCTGCCTTATGGCAAACAGATCTTTAGTTTTCATAAAAGAGCTGTTATGCTCAGCGCTTTTGAGACAGGCAAGAATACTTCTTATCTCATCCTCAGAATAGATTGCTGTGGTTATTGAATAACCAAGTTCCTTTAGTTGGTTAGCATTTTCCTTAAAGTTCATTAACCTTCCTTTTTACCCATAATTAATAGCCCCTTAAGCCAGTAAATAATAATTTCAACAGGAGAGACTCAATATCATCTTCCACTAAAGGCGGCCGCGGATCCAATTCAAATTTCACTTTTCCTGAAAAATATCTCTTTTTAAAAAATGAATATCCTCCTGCATAGTTACTGACACTTAAAAACAATTCCAGGTTATCATACTGAGCTTGACATATAGTTATGTTAGCGGCCTTTTTTATAACCTCTCTACCTCCAGAACGATACTTCAAGCGAAATGTGTTGAATGTAATTTCAGTGATATCATCTGGATTGATAATGGCCGCCAGAAAATCGTTTTTCTTTTTAAATCTCACCACTAACGCCAACGAAAAGAGTTCGATGTTCACATAATTGATGTCAGCATTTGATTCCCCCAATACATCAAATTCAGTAATTCCGTTTTGGTAAATGAAAAAAGGTGAACCTACACCTTTCAGCTTGATTTTGTGTAGCAAAGAAAAGGGTGCCCCTGTGAGATATTGGTAGCGGGAAGGTATTTTGCCGGTGTGGTCTAGGTGGATGATTTGCATGTTTAAATGGCAAATTAATTATTTAATTAAGAGAATTTCAATAATATAAACGGTGAGATGCCGGATATTTCTCCACTACGCTACGAAATTCCGGCATCCTCCGGCAAGCTAAACCATAAAATCGTGCTTCTCTTGCTGCCCAGTCGTGAGGTGAAAGAAGATTGAAAAACAGGCCAGTCTCAAGTCCTTAGTGGGAGTCCATAACTATGAAATGCTCTAGGTCTCGGAAGACCTTGCAGCAAGAAAGATTTTTTTGTTACTTTTTTGATCGATTGCAAAAAAGTAAAGAGAACGATGTTGGATGAGATGGCTGTGGGTGCTATGCGATATTTGTAGCAGCATGAAGTTGCTTAATGCATTAGTGGTGCTTGCACGGTGAGATGCCGGATATTGCTTCGCTGCGCTACACAATTCCGGCATGACGTATCTGTGAGGGTACGTGAATTCCAGCATGACAAATCTGTGGGATATGTGGCGAATTCCGGTATGACGTATCTGTGAAAGGAATGTGGTTAGAAGAAGGACTGGACGAAGCATCAATTCAACTCATTTAAAATCAAATCAGTCATTTCAAATCTGGGAAAATCACCGGTGTTATTTAGTAAGATGATGGTGATGCCCTGATCAGGCTGTTTTAAGAACATGCTGTAAAAACCAAAATCAGTACCGGGGTGGTAGACGATCTTGTGTTTATTGGAGGCTTTGAACATATGCTTATCAATCATCCAGCCGTAACCGTAGCTGGCCTCCCAGTCTTTATACTCCGCTCTGGGCTGCCAAATCTGGTCAATGGTTTCTTTTGATAGAAAGGAGCTGTTATCAAAGGCCAAACTCCATTTAAATAAATCATCGGTTATGGCAGATACTCCACCCGCTCCCATCACATTTTGGCTGTAATATGCCTTTTCCTCCTTACCATACAAATAGCCTTTTGCTCTTAGGTTGGAGTTACAATCTACACAGCTGTTATTCATATGCAAAGGTTGAAAAATCTCATGAGACAAAACCTCCGCAAATACCTCTCCCTCAATCTCTTGAACAACCAGTGCCAGAACAGCATAGCCTGAATTGGAATAATGAAAAGCGGTTCCAGGCGTAAACTCCAGTTCATCACTACAAAAGTTTTTGACCAGATCTTCCAGCTCATAAGGGTTTGAGAATATATCTACCTGATACTCAGGATTACTCAAATAATTAGGAATACCTGACTGATGAGTAAGCAGTTGCTCCACCGTAATATCTCCATGGATATACCAGGGCAAATATTTATTTACTGGATCATCAAGCTTTAATTTCCCTTTAGCTACCAATTTCATAACCACGGCCGAAGTGAATGTTTTACTGGTAGAGCCTATTCTGAATTGAGTATCCTCTGTATTGCTGGTGAATTCGTTATTATAGCTCTTCTTTAAAATCACTTTACCACCTGAAGCGATGAGAGCATTACCATTGAAGAGCCCATTCTCATTATAAAAAGACAAAATGGAATCTATCCTACTCTCCTTCGGAAACCGATGCAGCTGTTCTTCAATTTGAGCGCGGAGATTATGACTATCATTTTTAGCGGCAATGTCTCTTGCAATACCCTCAAAATCATCGCCTTGCAAAATCACATTGTAGTCTCTCCAAAAGTCAGGATCATACATGGAGTCCTGTTTCTCAATCCATTCATTATCACCCAAAACTTCTTTATTGGAGAACTCAGCAACCGAATCAGTATTCAATGAGGTTACGATATAATCTGCATCACTGTGCATTTTGAAATTGTAATTTTCCCGACCACTTCTAACGATGAAAATGGTCTTCTGCTGCACACTTCCCAGATAATAGATATCGGCTACGGGCTTATACCGTATGCTATAATTACTCTTTTCAACCTCCAAGTGTATGTCCATTAGATCCATCAAAGTACGCATGGCTGCGCTTCCGTATTTATAAAATGACAATCCTTTTGGGCTAAGTCCGAAATCTAGTTGCAGCACTGCAAATGAGTTCACATCCACATAAATAATTCCTTTATAAGCTGCCTTCTTTAAATTATCTCGTTGATCAAATTCGATAACATACGCATCTTTTCCCTCATAATTGACAATACCTTCAAGTTCAAAAACATGATCCTTGATGCCACGGCTATTGAGAATATCCCATTCATTAGGGTTATTGAGTACATCAAACTTAAATACAGCAGCCGGCTTTATGCCTATCTCAATATTTTCCAGAACAGCTTCATTTTTAATAGCGCGCATTTTAGTAAGCTTAAACTGACTTTTCCTTACCGGCTTAGCCTGGTATAGTTCAAAAACGGCCTCCGACAGAGCAACGTACTCCTTACCTTTCGTCGAATTCAACCTGTAGAAACCAGTGCTATTATATGGGGAGCTATAATAATTTTGTGGCGCCTTTTCGATCACCTTGTTGATGATAGTCTGAGCGGTGAGCCCTGTAACTGTAACCCCTTCCAACACTGTTGGGTTTTCCTCTAGAGCAACAGATATGCTCGCATTCTCACGATCGATGACTATATTCTGAGAATGATATCCCAGATACGAAATGTTTAATGAAGCGCCTTCATAATGGTCAGGTAGTAATAACTTAAACCTCCCCTGCTCATTGGTAACTGTTCCCAGCTTATTGCCAGAAAGGGCTATGGTAACATATGGTAATGGCTCTTTTGATTCACTGTCCCGCACCGTGCCTTCAATTTGAAAAAACTGAGCCTGAACGGTTGTATTCAAAAGAAGTAAGAAAACTATAATAATTCGTGGCATAATTCAATAGAGGTGCTTACGGAGATTGTGGGTTTGGGGTTTAAATGATCGGTGCTGTTTTGAAAGGCTGATGATGTTGAAGTTTAATAAATGTGTAGTGCTTGATCGGTGAGATGCCGGATATTTCTCCGCTACGCTACGAAATTCCGGCATGACGTACTTGTGGGGTACGCTGCACAGTGCCGACATAATGTATCTGTGGGGTAATGCGAGTGCTTGAATAATCTGGCAATTGGCACATCTTGAAATCCGACATGACGCTACCTAACAAGGGAGTAGAAAATAGGAGAAATATGATCCAAGTGGTACTTGATCAATATGCCTTTTTCCAAACCTTTAATGTCCTAAATGAAAGAAGAATAAATGCAAGTATCCATAACAACAGAATTCCCCACATCAATTGAAAATTGCTACTATCACTTATTTCTGCTTGGTTTTGCAAGCTTGCCTTAATCTCAATGATATAATAAGTAATTATCGAAACTAACACTAAACCTACTAATAAGCCCATGTTAGATCCTAAGGATTTAAAACGCTCTATACCGCCTTTAATAGAGAAAACGATAAATGTTAAAACTCCTACAACCAAAACAATAGCAGAAAGGGTGCTCAGCACGTAATATGTATCATGCAATTGTATATCCACGCCATGATTATGCGCAGAAATTCTAGAGATTATAACTCCAAAAATGACAATGACAACAAAAATTATGATATCAGGTAATGATCTTTTCATACTGTATCCAATTTAATAGTTAATGTTGATTATACAAGATAAAATAAAACTTTACTTCCTTACAAATTTATACTCAACAGTCTTCTTTTCTGGTTGATCTCCTTCCTGGTCAAAGCTTTCTATTAGGATGGTGTTATCATCTACGAAATTGATGGTTTGTCTTACATTGATGGTCTCTTTGGAGACTGGATTTGTCAATTTACCGTGAAGATTGGCCACCTTTTTGTCTGCATCCCAGCTGCCTTGAAGTGCCAATGTGCCGGTGCCCATGTTGGTAATGGTAGTCATCGAAACAGTTTTATCAATGGTATTATAACCGATGGTATAAAGTGAAGCATAATCCATTCCCATCATATTGCCTTTTTGTTTTAACTCAAGAAACCGACCTCCTAAAATCATTTGCTGAGAAGATTCCAACGCAATAGGTTTATCCATGCCTTGCATTTCTATAATCAACTCAAAATCACCTGTGTATTTAGCGAATAAGTCATGAACATCAGTAGGAGTCATATAAACAGACCATGGATCTTGGTTTTGTGCGCTCATAGAAAATGGAATTAGTAGGAGGAATAAGGTTAGGTACTTCATATCGATTTAGAATGAATCAGAATTATAAATATGATTAAAATAATTAATGATTAACTTATTCAAATACGTTTATTATTCCATTTTTGATACAAATCATCAACATTATTATCTGTCAGGTCCTGAATATTTTCAGTGATGGCTTCTATAGGCCAGTTCCACCAGGCCATTTCTAAGAGCTTTTCAATGTTAGTGTCCGAAAATCGCTTCTTAATCTCTCTGGCAGGATTTCCGCCTACAATAGAATAAGGCGCTACATCTTTAACTACAGTAGCATTGGCCGAGATAATGGCACCATCTCCAATCTGCACCCCTGCCATTATGGTGGCGTTATATCCTATCCACACATCATTTCCCACTGTTACATCACCTTTATTTGGGTAGGTCTTTCCTTCCATGGCATGCTCCCAGCCATTGCCATAGATAGCAAATGGATAGGCTGAAATGGCATTAGACAAATGATTGGCTCCATTCATTATGAACTTTACATCTGAAGCTATCATGCAGAATTTACCAATAACCAGCTTATCTCCCGTAAAGTCGAAATGGTATTTCACATTCTTCTCAAAGTTGGCAACGTCCTCAAAATCATCGTAATAGGTGTAATCTCCCACTATGATGTTGGGGTTTTTGAGAATGTTTTTAAGAAAGCAAAGTCTATTGTAATTCGGTAAAGGGAATATGCTCTCCTTGTCAGGTCCGGTCATGGAGGTTTAGAAAGTTGATTTATTAGAACTACGTGGGTTGAGGTAATAAGATTTTAATCTGCGTATTTTATTTTTCTAAATGTAATCTTGGATAATGTTCTTTTGTAATCAGTGGAGCCATTAATCAAGAACTCCATCCTTCTAACCCAATTATTATGATTATCCAAAACGTACTCGTAGCATATGGTGGAAATGCATTTTGAATTGCTATATTCCTTAAATTCTTTGACAAGGCCATTTTCATTATATCTGTAGCCGCTGACTAATTCCTCATCTCCATCCACTACACTATATTCAGCTATGATATTACCCTTTTCATCATTTACATATTTAGACCCGAAAAGATCATTTTCAAAAATGAGAAAGCCATTCTTATCATATTCGAATGTTGTTGTTGAAGCCTCACCTTCTCTAGGTACCGATATTTCCTCAATCACTTTACCTTCCTCATTGTAAATAAACTTCTCAGTCCTAATCACATCATCTCCCATATCATATTGATATCGCTTTTCTTCTATAATATGCCCCTTAGCATCGATTTTATATTCAAACATTCGTTCTATCTCACCTGACGAAGTGTAAAATATCTTTTTTTAAGGATCTTGTTTTCATCATACTCGTATTTGATAGTTACTTTAATATTCTCATTGAAGAAAGATGGATGATATACGAACCCAAGAATATTCTGGTTTCTATCAAAGCTTGCTTCTCCTCTACTGTGATGTGGGATAAAATCCCCCAACTCAAATGAATCTTTGACTGCCGACGCATAATAAGTCTTGACCCCACAGAAAATGTACTTGCCACTGAGCTTTGGCTTTTCGTAATCTTCATACTGTCCAATTGCTAAATTATTGAACGTCAATACTATTATAAACAGAGCTATTATCTTACAACACTTCATGCCTCAAAATAAGAAATATACATCAATAAATTGTATTCCAGCAATATTCTAAAATCCATATTTGCTCTTAAGAATTAGAAGCATAAAGGACTCATGTAACCTTTCCTAAAATATTAAGTATTATCTCTATAGGTCAACAACTTAATGACACTTAACAACATTAGCATGCTTAAAAGTTATCTCAAGGTAGCGGTGCGCAACCTGCTGAAGAGAAAGGTATATTCCTTTATCAATATTTTTGGCTTAGCCACCGGTATGGCTGTGTGCCTTGTCATATTGAAATATGTGGACTTTGAACTGAGCTATGACAGCTTCCATGAAAAGTCTGAACGGATTTACAGAGTAACTACCACCTCTTACCAAAACAATGAATTCAGAGCACATCACGTTTTATCGGGCTATGCTTTAGGGCCGGCACTGAAAACAGATATACCTGAAGTTGAATCCTATATCCGTACTCACCCCATGTACGGAGGTGCGGTTATCAGCTACGGTAGAGAAAGCGCTGACGCCTCATCTTTCTTTGAAGAAAACATTCAATTTGTAGATTCTAACTTCTTCAACGTATTTACTTATGAGCCGATAAAAGGCAATTTGTCGAAATCTCTGGAAGACCCTAACTCTATGGTACTTACAGAGAAAATGGCCACCAAGTACTTTCATGATGACGAGGATCCTATTGGTAAAACCATGACAATATCCGGCGGCTGGGCAGATCATGATTACACGGTGACAGCGATTATAGAAAACCCTCCGGGCAACAGCCATTTCCCTTTTGATTTTATAGTGCCTATACACAATCTACTTCAAGGTCAGCAGTACCAAAACGATGATGGCTGGGGCTGGAATAATTTCATTACTTACGCCGAGCTCATTCCTAATGTGAAGCCGGATGATATGAAAGATAAGATGGAAGCCTTTGTGAAAAAATACAGAGGAGAAGAAATGGAGCGATACAATAGCCGGGCAGAAATGATTTATCAACCCATAGAAAAAATCCATTTGGAGCCCGGGCTAGCTAATGAGTCTAGCGAAACGGTGAGCATTAACACGATATATTTCTTTATTATCATTTCCATCTTCATCATGGCTATAGCCTGGGTGAATTACATCAATTTATCCACTGCCAGAGCCATGGAGCGCGCCCGAGAGATAGGCATTAAAAAGGCGATTGGCGCCTATAAACAGCAGCTTATCGGGCAGTTTTTACTGGAATCTATTGTGGTGAACTTACTGGGTGTAATCATTGCCATGGTGATGGCCGTACTGCTTTTACCTGTACTGAGCAGTATCGTAGGCAAAAACCTTTACTTTGATTTTAACGACCCTCGCTTGTGGATGATATTAGGAGGACTCTTCCTTTTTGGCTCAGTGATCTCCGGTATTTATCCAGCTTTTGTTTTGTCTTCGTTTAACACTATAGCTGTGCTCAAGGGAAGCGGAGAAAAGGCCAAAGGAGGTTTTTCATTAAGAAAGACGTTGGTAGTTTTTCAGTTTGTTGCTTCTATGATCCTCATTGCAGGCACATTTGCTGTATACCAACAAATAACCTTTATGCGAGACCAGGACAAAGGACTCACTATGGATAAAATGCTGGTAGTAAAAGGCCCTAAAGTATTTGAAGGTGAGAACTTCCGCACGCGCTTAACCACGTTAAAAGATCAGCTGACCAAGGTACCTGGAGTTACGCAAGTAGCAACATCAGGGGCTGTTCCCGGTGGTGGCTATAACTGGGGCACTAGCATAAGAAAAGACGGCACTGATCGCTCAGAAGGTAAAAATGTCAGCATAGTTTGGGTAGATCCTGATTTCGTAAAAACCTATGACATTACTGTACTTGCCGGCCGCAGCTTTAATCCTGAGATTACATCAGATATGGAATCGGTGCTTGTTAATGAGGCCGCTCTAAAAGCCTTTGATCTAGGCTCCCCAGAAGAAGCCGTAACTCAAAATGTGATTATGGGCGGTGACACTTGCGCTATATTAGGCGTATTAAAAAACTACAACTGGAACTCTCTGAAAACGGAGCATCAACCATGGCTTTTACGTGCTGACACTATTTCTTCAAGTGCGTATTCTTTACACCTTACAGGAAATAATATTGATGATGTGATTGATCAGGCTGAAGATATTTACAAAGAGGCCTTTCCTGGCAATCCGTTTGACTATTTCTTCTTAGATGATTTCTTTGACAAGCAATACAAAGCCGAAAGACAGTTTGGCAAAATATTCAGTCTATTTGCCGTATTAGCCATTACCATTGCCTGCCTGGGCTTGTGGGGACTTGCCTCTTATGACACCTCTCAAAAGCTGCGCGAAATAAGCATAAGAAAAGTAATGGGAGCATCTGTAAATAGCATAGTTTCATTACTCTCCTGGCAGTTTCTAAAGTTGGTGATTATTGCCAGTGCTGTAGCCTTGCCACTAACCTGGTACGGGATCAACAGCTGGCTGGACAATTTCGCTTTTAGAATTGGCCTGAGCTGGGATTTGTTCGTGATTCCTGTGGCAATACTGACCTTATTAGCTCTAGGAACAGTGAGCTTACACATTTTAAAAGGAGCCAATAGCAATCCTGCCAAGGTATTAAGATCAGAATAAACGTCTGACTCAACTTCATAAGAGGCTGCCTTTGAAAGATTCATCTTTTCAGGCAGCCTCTTTTTTTGATGCTATTTCTCCCATCTATCGAAATCAGAATAATATAATTCCAATTTTTCGCTCGGTTCCTTGCGAAGGATCATATCTTTGCGGCTTCTTTAAATTTCAAAATATCATTAAGTATGAAAGTCTGGTTTTCTTGTAAAGTAAAGTATGGTAGAGAAACGGATGAGGGATCTTTAAAGCAAGTAACTGATGCTTACCTCTTTGACGCGGTATCTTATACTGACGCTGAAACACGTGTACATGATGTAGTAGGTCGTGAGCTTCCTGGTGAGTTTGCTGTTACCCAAATCAGTAAGACTAACATTGTAGAGGTGGTGAACTATGAAGATTCAGAAACCTGGTACAAATGCAAGGTGTCTTACAGTGCCGTAGATGCTGACCAGGGCGGGAAAGAAAAGAAAATCAACACATATTTATTGGTATCTGCAGATAATGTTAGAGAGGCCTATGACCGTACTGAAAAGCACTTTGACAGTATGCTGGTACCCTATGAAATCCCTAGCATTACGCTTACTAATTTCGTAGAGGTATTCCCATATAATGGCGATGATATTCCTTCAAACCTCAAGCCTGTAGATGACATGGCTGGCTTTAGCTCTAACTTCCCTAACTTCCAAACTGAAGGTGATGATGAGATCGATCCAAGTACCGGAGAGGTAATCTCTGAAGCCCAAGACGACTCTGATGATGAAGGAGATACGCTAATGGCTGATGATGACAATGACGAAGAAATCACTTTAGATCCTGACACTGAAGAAGATGAATTAGAGGGCGATGATGAAGAGGATCTTGAAGATGACGAAGACGAAGAAGATGATCTAGCTGATGAAGTAACTGATCTTGAGGATGATGAAGAGGACGAAGATGAGGACGAAGAAGAAATAGAAGAGGATGATTCTGAAGACGAAGACGATGAAACTTCAGAGGATGAAGACGATTCTGAAGACGAAGACATTTCTGAAGATGAAGATGAAGACGAAGACGAAAAATCTAAATAACATAGATATAATCGAATAGAAAAAGGCTGGTACTTTCACAAGTACCAGCCTTTTTTGTTTATTAAGAGGGCGTTAATCTAAAGAGACCGGATGCCCTAACATTTTTCTTACACCTTCATCATATTTAGGAATAGCTCCCCTTCTGGAAGCCACATAAGCCCCAAGGTAATTAGCTGTTTTTGAAGCAGATATAGCATTATCACTCTGTAAATATTTGAAAACAAAGCCAGCACTGAAAGCGTCTCCGGCTCCTACTGTATCTGAAACCTCTGCTTTAAAGCCAGATACAAATTCCAACTCTCCATTCTGATATACATAACTCCCCTTTTCACCAGCAGTGATCAAAATTAGCTTTACAGGATAGGTCTTCACCACCTGATTACAGAATCCTTTGATGCTTAGCGCCTTTTCAAAAAGCAACTCTGACAGCACCATAACCTCACCATCGTTTAACTTTAGTATTGAACTAAAATTGAGGGACTCACGAATAATCTCCCGGTTATAGCAGCCTTTTCTCAGGTTCACATCATAAAAGATATGTCTAAATGAATTATGCTCTGCTAGTGTTTTTAGGGTTATCCTGCTCAAGTCATTTCTCTGGGCCAATGAGCCAAAATATAGCAGGTCGAAATGAATCTCTCCTACCTCCTGCTCATAGCGCATAAAATCATAGGCTACAGGCGTGTGAATGACATATTCAGGTTGCCCTTTGCTTAGCGTAACAGTAACAGTACCAGTAGGATGCTGCTCATCTTGCTGAATAAACTCAGGATTCACCCCCAGCTTTTTCACCTCTTTTATCGCTGCTTTCCCTAGTTCATCATTACCCACCTTAGAATATATATATGACTCCATTCCACATTGTGAAACATGGGCTGCAAAATTTAATGGTGCACCGCCCAGGTGTGGGTCATCTTCTATGATATCAAATAGTATCTCTCCAAAACTCAGTATCTTCATACGTTTACTTCCATATTGACTTTAAACTACACACTTCCAGCTCACTGACCTTCATTTGCCCATTAGCCTCCACTTTCATATGGTCCATAGGCTTATCTGGGAAAAATATAGCAGTCATCACTGTTTTACCTTCATCTGCAAATATTTCAATAGATGCTACATCTACGTATATATGCAGGTCTATCGATTCAGTATCAACGATTCTTTTTGTAGTATATTTTCTACTGAACTCATCATAAAAATCATTTTTCCCTGATTCTGATCTGTCCAGATAATATTCGTCTTTTGCGGCGTCATAACCAAATGTAACATGCTGATCTACATCATTATATAAAATCAGTTCAAACCCTTCTTCAGGAATTTCAGACAGGGTAAGTTTAGCCTCAAAAGTAGTGCTACCTTTTACCTGATCATCTAAAACTGCCGAAGTATCTACCATCATAGTAGCTTCTGTAATACAATCATTTCTAAGTTCATCCAGCTCTTTCACTGGCTTAAAGGCCAATAAATAATCATTACCATTTTTAAATAATTCCATCTTGCGAGGCACAGTCATGGCACTTCTCCAGTTTTCTGTTGGCACTATCTGGGCATATAGCCAGTTGCTCATCCAGCCCAGGAATAAAGTCCGGCCATCTTCCTGAGGCACGTCAGCCCAGGTTACACCAGCATAATTGTCTGGCCCGTAATCTAGCCACCCATAAGAGCCTTTATCTTCAGTAAATGTCTTACCATCCCATTCTCCAATAAAATATTGAGTGCCAGAACCTCCTTGTGGAGCTCCGGGGTTAATACTCACAAAAAGCACCCATTTATCGCCTTTTCCATCAGGAGTAGGCAGTGGGAATAAGTCCGGGCACTCCCATACGCCCCCATGGCCGCCTTTATCTATACCAAAGTCGCTTAAATGCGTCCATTCTTTCAAATCTGGCGATGAATAGAAAGCAATATGATCTTTCACAGCCAGGGTCAGTATCCAAGCGTTGAGGTCCTCTTGCCATCTTACTTTTGGATCTCTAAAGTCCTTAATACCAGGATTTTCCAATACAGGATTGCCTTTGTATTTTGTCCAGCTACGTCCCTTATCTGTACTGTAGGCAATGCCCTGGGTTTGATATTTTATCTTTCCTGAGCGCTCGCCATCCATATTATGATAGGTGAACATAGCCACCAATGGCGGATTATCGTCAGAGCCAAAACCAGTAGTATTTTTCCAGTCTACCACGGCACTGCCGCTGAATATATAACCAAGACTGTCAGGATAAAGTGCGATCGGTAAGTGCTCCCAATGCACCATGTCTGGAGAAACTGCATGCCCCCAGTGCATCGGTCCCCAAACAGTGCTGTCTGGGTAATGCTGATAAAAAAGATGGTATTCACCATCATAATACACCATGCCATTAGGATCATTCATCCAATGAGCCGGTGGTGAAAAGTGATATTGAGGACGGTGCTCCTCTTGAAATTTTTCTTCTGCAACTGTCTCTGGCTGCTCTACTTCTGCTGATTCCGCTTGCTTTTCTTTGGGCTGACACCCCACGAAAAGTGCTAAGGCCATTAATAAATTTAAATACGTATTTCTGCTCTTCATATCACTTGTATTAGCGTACCAAAATTGCCTCGTCAGTAGCTCTGAAAGAGGCATAAGATCAGCCTAAAACAATATGAAAAAGCCGCTGTAAATGTACAGAGGCCTCAAAAAACAAACTGTATTTAAGCCAATAAAGGGTTTTGGGTCTTCAGCAATTCCATCATTCGGAATCGTTTGTAATAAATATAATATTATAAATCCGAATTTAACAACCCTTTATTGGTCTTGTTTTACCTTGAGTCTGATGTGGTTTTCACAATATCAGTCATCTTTATTTGTAAAAACTCGCCTTTGAAGTTCTGATTAAGGACGGTCATAACCAGCTCACTTTCAGCACTATCAGGAATCACCTCAATAGAAGCCTGACCATTAGCCATAGCTATGGCCTCACTGCCTGTGGGTGTTCCCATGTTTTTAAAAGTGGTGCCTCCGGCCAGGCATTGAAAATATACCTTCTCCTGATAATCTAAACTTCGTTTACCATGGCTATCCATTGCTGTAGCTGTAACCATAATGTGGCCATTCTCTAATAACTCATAAGAGAGCTTCAGCTCTTCAGGTGACCCTGACTGCTCATAAGTATAATTGACCATCAAATTATCCTTCACCTGGCTATCTCCAGCATATCCTATGGCTTCTAGCTTATTTTCGCCCTCCACAAACTCTATGTTCCAGTTCAGGCCGCAAGCAGGATACTGCTGTATGTCACGTTCTTTCACCCCTAAGCTTTTACCATTTAAGAATAACTCTACCTTAGCGGCATTGCTAAACACACATACATTTCTGCTTTTACCTTTCGGCCCTGATCTCTCAGTCCACGTGTGGGATTCTATGTAGGCAAATGGCACATCTGACCAGTAACTTTTAAAAACATAGTAAGCATCTTTAGGATGGCCTGCTCTGTCCACCACTCCCTTTTGGTTCATGTACGGAATATCATTTTCCGGCCTTAGCGGCGTACCAAAATCTTTAAAAGCCCACTGTGCATTTCCGGTAAGCTTAGGGTTGGTTTCACTTACGTGCAAATACCAGTCAAAAAGGTCTACAATGTAGTTTTCACTCCAGTCGCCATTTTTGGCTACATTGGATGTTTCTATCTGATTAACAGGCTCTTCCCATTCATCGGGATTTACCAAACCATCGCCGTTGATGGGGTTTTCGGTATGCCTTCCCAAATGACTGGATCCCCCGTATTCCATATGCAGAAAGTGAGGATATTCTTCAATAGACTTATTAATGACCTGCTCATAATTCTTGTAGGTGCCAGAATACCATCCCGACCAGATAGATGGACTGAACACATCTACTATATGCGACCCCTCATAATACTTTCTAATAGCCGTTTTTCTTCCGGGATCCATGCTATGAGCGATGTCATTGAGCTCGGAAAGAAACTCATTCATGGCTTCCGTACTATTGATATCTTCAAAATCAGGCAGCCAGTAAATCTCATTTCCTAATGACCAGATGATCACGCTGGGGTGATTGTAATTCTGGCTTATCATTTCCTTTAGAAGCCTTCTTGTATTGTCTTTCCACTGCTGATTCCCTACTCCACCGCGGCACCAAGGCAGCTCGTCCCAGACTAAAATACCTAACTCATCACACGCCTTATACACTTCCGGGTCTTGTGAATAATGACCCAACCTCACGAAGTTGGCCCCCATATTCTTGATGTCTTCCATATCCTTTCTGTGCATAGCATTTGACATAGCCGGACCAACGCCCGCGTGCTCTTCATGACGATGTGTGCCTCGCAAAAGAAGTCTCTTTCCATTGAGATAAAAAGGGCCATGCTCCTTAAACTCAAACCATCTGTAACCGATCTTTTCAGAAACTTCATCCACTGTTTTTCCTGCTACCTGATAGGCTACCTTCAAAGTGTATAGATTCGGCGTATTCACATCCCAAAGTATGGGATTGGGCAACTTAAAATCCATCGATAAATCACTCTTATTCAATAATTTATAACTCTCATAAACTTGTTTTCCTTTGGAATCAAGCAGCGTGAGGTGTATTGAACTTTTCTTTGCCAGATTTCCACTTAGATGAAGATCTACCTGAGTTTGAGCAGACTTAGCACTCACTTTTGGAGTCTGCACTTTAATTTGAGAAATGAAGGTATTACTGACCTCTTTCAACCACACGTCCCTGGTAATACCTCCATAAATGAAAAAATCGGATTTCTGAGAAGGAATCACCTCTTTATCATAGCCATTGTCCACCCTAACCATGATCTCGTTATCACCCGATTTTAAGTATTTGGTAAGCTCTACTTCAAAGCCGACATAGCCACCTACATGACCACCCGTACGTACATCATTAACGTATACATCTGTGGTGACATTAGCGCCCTCGAAATAGAGAAAATAACGTTTACCATCACTTAACTCACTGAAATTCAAAGTCTTTTTATACCAGCTGGCGCTTCTGCGATACCCCGGCTCCAGATCAGTAGCATCTTCACTATTCCAGCTATGTGGCAGATCAATCTGCTGCCAGCGTTCATCATTTTTAGCCTGATCTACTTTAGTGTAGGGCTTCTCCAGGTATTTCCAACCATCATTTATATTTTTCACTACCCTGCCCTGCGCAAAACCGGCAATAGAAAGTATGCTAAAAAACAGACCTGCCAGCAGGCCTTTCAACTGGTATGAATATTTTCTCATTATTTATTTCCGTTCTACTTACTCCTGATGAGCGATTCCAAATAATAATAATCCGCATAGTTTATAGGCACGTCTATCTCACCATTTGCAGGCTTATTTCCCGTGCTGTGTGCTAGAATAAATGGAATTTCATCCTCTACATTTATTAAATATTCGTCTGATGACAAGGTTTCTATGATGCTTTGGGCATATGCCTTTTGCTTTTCATTATTACTAAAAGTGCATAATTCTAAAAGCGCCGAAGCTGTAATGGCGGCCGCAGATGCATCTCTTGGTGCGTTAGGAATGCTAGGATCATTATAATCCCAATAAGGCACATTATCCAACGGTATTTGAGGATTATTGATAATGTAAGATGCAATTTTATTGGCCTGATCCAAAAACTCCGGCTTATGAGTATAGCGGTAAGCCATGGTAAAGCCATAAAGCCCCCAGGCCTGTCCACGCGCCCATGAACTAGAATCGGCTAAGCCCTGGTGTGTCATCTTTTTGATTCCCTGACCCGTTTCAGGATTATAGTCTACCACATGAAAACTGCTATTATCAGCCCTGAAATGATTCTTCAAAGTAGTTTCCGCATGGGTTAAAGCGATAATATGAAAACTGCTGTCTCCTGTAAGCTTGGTAGCTTCAAATAGTAGCTCAAGGTTCATCATGTTATCAATAATGACCGGAAACTGCCACATATCTCTACCAAAATCCCATGAACGGATACAGCCAATTTCAGGATTAAATCTTCCTGCAAGCGTTTTGGCACTTTGAATGATCACCTCTTTGATATGCTCATTAGGTTCTGTTTTGTAAAGATTGCCAAAGCTGCAGTACACTTTAAAGCCCATATCATGAGTGGTAGTGTTGAATTGTTCTTTTTCAATAAAAGGAATCCATTGTTCTGCTTTTTCCAGATACTGGTGATCTCCCGTGAGTTGATAAGCAAAAAGCAGGCTTCCGGGGAAGAAGCCACTGGTCCAGTCCCCGGAAGACACTTTTTTCATTTTACCATTATCCATGCTGCGAGGAAAAGCGGTAGAGTCTACCGGATAGGCCATCATATATTCCAGCCTTTTATCGAGCTTGTCTTCAAAACTCAGCTCTTCATTTTGATCCGTTTCCTGCTTTTTCTCTGATGAGCAAGAGGCGATAACAGCGCCTGATATAACTAATAAAAAAAGGTTTAACCTAAGGTTCATTAATAGTCGTTTTGGTTAATATTTGGATTGATGTTGATATCACTTTGTGGCTTAGGCAATAGATAATCTATGGCCACATTAAAGTTTGGTTGTGGTTCAAGACCGCCAGCAGCAAATGCCTCCGTGCCCATGTCCCTACGCTTCAGGTCATACCATCTGCCAAATTCAAAAGCTAGCTCCAGGCGTCTTTCATCTATTACCAGATCTCTGAACTGCGCGTCTGTCATAGCTGCAGTGATGTCAGCCGGAAAATCTCTGTCATTAGCAGGGTCTGCGTCCAGCTCTCTTCTGGCTCTTTGCCTTACTTCATTCACATAGCCAACAGCCTCATCACTAACACCTTGCACCTCATTTAATGCTTCAGCAGCTATTAAAAGCACCTCAGCATATCTCATCACAATGTAGTTGTTATCAGAATCTCTACCATTTAAACCCGCCTTACCAAAGTATCTGAAATATTTAGCAATATGTGGCCTGGCTACTCCCCTCGAAGCTTTATCCCAATATTGATAGTTGGTGAGTGTATCACCCATCACCGCTACCGTATCGAAACTTACCGCCTTACGGTAATCTCTGCCATCCCAGGTATTATAAACTTCCATGCTGGGCACTGCCACACTCCAGCCTTCTCCTTGTGGGAACCTGTTGTCACCTCTTGGTCCGGTTACAGAAGCCAGGTAATCTCTGGTGTAGTTACCCGCTGCAGGATATTCATCATTACCATTAAAGTCTACGGCAAATAATATCTCCTGAGCATTCTCATCATTATCGATTACTGTAGCATCAAACAGGTTTTGGAACTCCGGCGTAAGGCCATAGCCAAACTTAGCTTTGTTATCAATTACATATTTAGCTTCATCGTAGGCATCTTCATATCGCTCCAGCGTAAGAAACACTGATGCCAGCATGCCCGCCGCTGATCCTTTGGAAGGTCTTGATCTTAGGCCCTGATCATCTGGCAACCACTGCTTGGCAAACTGAAGGTCTTCAATAATATGAACATACACCTCCTCAGCAGAAGATTCTTCATAAGTATAGGCCGAATTAGGATCTGTAAAAGGCATATCTACGTATGGTAGTGAGCCAAACAAACGCACAAACTGATAGTAAATAAATGCCCTTAAAAACATAGCCTCAGCCATAATCGGGTTGATTTCCTCCTCAGGAACATCCAGCTCTCGCGCACCAGCTATGGCGGTATTAAGCGCAGCAATGGCTTCGTAGCCTTTTGGCCAGAAAGCACCCACCATACCGTTTGCCGGGTCTACATTAAACTGATCTACATCTATTCTGGCCGCTGAGGTGGTAGGGTCGCCAATGGTACACATATCACCTCTGAGTAATAGGGCCAATGGTAGTTTTCTACCCCAGAACTCTTCAGAAGTAATACCGGCGTAGCCACCATTGATGGCCACCATAACATCATCAGGTGATTTGAAAAATCCTTCCGGGTTGAGCGAACCCACAGGCTTTTCATCCAGGTCTTCGCATGCTATGCTGAAGCAAAAGCAGAATATGCACAGTAATGGAATTATATATTGCTTTTTCATTTTTTCTAAATTTTAATGTTTTGAATTACAGCCCGATATTCAAACCGAAAGTGACTGATTTTACATTAGGGTAGCTACCGTAATCAATGCCTTTATTAATGGAGCTGCCTCTATAATTCACCTCAGGATCAAGTCCCGGGAAGTCTGTGAGCGTCCAGATGTTTTGGGCACTTACGTAAAGTCTAAGCGAGCGAAGGCTCACCTTTTGCAGCATTGCTGAAGGGAAAGTGTAACCCAGCATTATATTTTTCAGCCTTACATAGCTACCATCGTACACAAATCTTGACGAAGGTCTTTTGTTTCTGGTGCCAGCTTTGGGCACATCGGTATTGGTATTTTCAGGAGTCCATCGGTCCAGGGCTGCCGTAGTGGCATTATTCTGACCGGAAAGCACGTCTAGCTCCATTAGGGTGTAGCTCAGCATGTCATTACCTTGTGAGCCCTGGAAGAATATGTTTAAATCGAAATTCTTATAACTAAAGGTGTTATTGATAGACCAGATAAACTTAGGATTAGGGTCCCCAATGATGGTTCTATCATCAGCGTTAAGCTTAGAATCACCATTCACATCTACAAACTTCTCTCCTCCTACAGGGTCAGACTCAAAAGAACCTACTTCGTCATCGGCCTGATACACACCTGCATATTCGTATCCGAAGAACACGCCAACGGGCTGACCTTCAGTAAGTATTTGTGTAGCATCGTTAAGGATAAAATGGCCTGGCGATGAGTTTAAGTATTGAATGCTGTCAGGCAATTCCAACACCTTATTTCTATTCATGGAGATGTTAAAATCCGTATCCCAGGTAAAATATCCCACTATATTTTTAGAGCTGATGGTCAATTCCAAACCTTTATTCTCCACTGAACCTATGTTTTGCAGCTGAGTGCCCACACCCACGTAACTTGGCAGCTTTCTATCAAAAAGCAGATCATCAGTAACCATTCTGTAGTAATCTACTGTGGCATTTACACGGCCATTGATCAATCCTACATCCAGACCTATATCAAATTGCTTGGTAGACTCCCAGGTTAAATCACTGTTAGCCAGATTAGTAGGATGTAAAGCATTGATCTGTGCACCATCTCTACTGGCATAAACGCTACCTAAGCGGGCCAATGATTCGTAAGGTCCGATAGCCTGATTACCCGTAACACCATAACTCACACGCCATTTCCATGAGGTAACAGTTTCAAAGTTATCCATGAAAGACTCCTGCTTCATATCCCAGGCAAAGGCACCTGATGGGAAGAAAGCCCATTTGTTTTTAGCTGCGAAGTTTGAAGCACCATCATATCTGGCGGTGAAAGTGAACTTGTATTTATCTAATAATGAGTAGTTTGCCCTGGTGTAGTATGATTTGATCAACCTTTCTGATATACCCGATGACGGGATATTAGCCGTTGATCCCTGACCTAAAGACCAGAAGCCTACAGAGTTAGATATGAAGCCTTTAGAGCCCGCCTGCCAGTTTTCATTAGTATATTTCTGGAATGAATAACCCGTTACCCAAGTAATATGATGGGCCGAACCTATCTCTTTATCTACGGTAAAATAGTTTTCAGTTAAAACTGACGTATTTTTCCCTGAGTTGATATCTGCGGTACCGTTCTGAGATTCACCGCGCATGAGCGTGGTTGGGTAAAACTCACCGGTTCTATAATTATTCACGGAGATACCTAACGTAGTTTTGAAGCTTAACCAGTCTAAAATCTTCAGGTCTCCATAAGTGTTAAACCTGAAATAATCGGTTTTATTCTCTCTGTCATATTGCGTACCTAAAGCATAAGGGTTGTCAATCTGATCCCCTACTATTGATCTGGTAAACGAACCATCTTCTTTATAAATAGGCAAGTCTGGATTAAACCTAAAGGCCGATGAAACAATACCTGCGCTACCAGCACCGCCACTTCCCTCCTGGGTGCTTACACCTGCGGAAGTACTTCTTCTGCCATACATATTTAAACCAATGGACAAACGATCAGTGGCTTTTACATCTATGTTACTGTTTAATGAATATCTTTTGTAATCAGAGCCGATGATTACACCATCCTGATCGAAATAAGTACCTGATAAATAATACCTTACATTATCAGTTCCTCCGCTTAATGACAGCTGGTTATTAGAGATGAAACCTGTTCTGTAAATTTCATCCTGCCAGTCAGTATTGGCACCTCCGCCGGTGTAGCCAGGATTGATGTCTTGCATGTAATCTGTAAACTGATCACCGGTAAGCAGATCTAGCTGATTTAATACTTTTTGAGATGAATAAGAGGTATTGAAATCTATTTTCATCTGGCCACTTTTACCCTGCTTGGTAGATACCAGGATAACTCCATTAGCACCTCTGGAACCATAAATGGCTGTGGCTGAGGCATCTTTAAGCACTTCTATAGAGGCAATATCTTGTGGCGGTGGCATTTCAGCCCCCACAAATCCATCTACCACAATGATAGGATCACTGCTGGCATTGATAGAAGTACCTCCACGAATACGGATGTTATAGTTAGCCCCAGGCTCCCCACCGTTATTGGCTTGTATCTGCACCCCGGCAGCACGACCTTGCAAGGTACCTACTGCAGACAGTGAAGGAAAAGCTTCGATGTCCTTAGCCTTAACTGAGGATACGGAGCCGGTAAGATCGCTTTTCTTAACGGCTCCATAACCTACCACAACCACTTCAGAAAGAGATAGTAGATCGGATTCCAATTTAATTTCGATTGCACTTTGGTTTCCTACCTGCACCCTTTCCTGTTTAAACCCAATAAATGAAATGAGTAAATAATCTTCCGGTGCTGCCTGTACAGAGAACTTACCCCCCACATCTGTGGTAGTTCCTCTGCTGGTGCCTTCAATTACTATGTTCACTCCGGGTAGTGGAGAGCCATCTTCCGAAGAAGTAACAACCCCAGTCACAGTTCGTGCCTGGCCATAAGCAGCCACGCAGGAACAGACTAACCATACCATGGTTAGGATTTTTCTTTTTAGTAGTAATGCGTTCTTCATGTTATAAGGATTTAACTTAGATATATGATGACCAGCGTCATAAGCACTATGAATAGCCCTAATAGAAATTCTGGCCATGCTGATTTTAACTTCATGTTACAATGAGTTGATCAGCAACAATCTTAGTTATATCTGAGGTATGAAGAGTCCGGAAACGGGGGGGGAATCGTACAAAATTGGGGTTTAGGAGGGGTTATGGGGAAGATAATGGAGTTAAGTCATGTGATCTCACGAAGGACTACTGGCTATTGACCATGAGTTTGATTGAAAATGGTTAGATTGCTATTTATTGATGTAGCTTAAAAAATTTTCGAGCATAATAATCAGATATTATTGCACACAAGGTTTATGTATAAATTACTACCAATCATTTTGTTTATCTGTTCGACTTCTTTCGGTCAAGTTGTAGAAAGATCTAACTTCGACAGATTAGTGATCGTTGATGAGGAAAATATCAATTACAGCATTATTTACGGACGTATTTACAAATGTAATTTGAACGACTCAACTCATGCTCTTAAAATTTTTAGAGAATATAAAAGACCGGACTCATTAGGTGGATTCTACGAGGGACGAATACCTAATTTCTATAAGATAAACACTGAAATTCAAGACCTCGTAATTGACTCCATCGCCAGTAGCTATATTGACAGTCTCATCTATTTTATTAACAACCCAAAAGGAATAGGAAGCATCACTGAATATCTTGAAATGGACAGTGTATGGCATAATAATTATAAAAACCAACTAGCAGACAAATGGCTTTCCTCTAGTTTGGTTTCGGACTTTAATAGTTTACAAAAAGAATATGGACTTCTACTTCTTAAAAACAGGAAATTATTTAACTATTTACTTTTGAATACGCTTCTTAAAACCAATACTAGCGATTATTCAAACATGACACTTGCTTTTGAGAATTCTACTGACACATTAATATTTAGTACTTACGGGCAAAAGTTCTATCAAATTCCGTGGAAAAGTGACACCACCTATATAAATTATAATCCGCAGCTATCAGAATTAGTAGGCAAAATATTACCAAATGATCTGATAATCAATAAGCCTGAATTGACACCGAGTCGCGAAGAAGTAATTGATGCACTATTAATGTCATTAACAAGAAGCGCTGATATAAGGAAACGTAAAAGATTGAAACAAGCAATTGAGAGAGCAAAGAAGGGATGGTTATATTAATCTACTTCCCCAACCACTGATCAATTTCATTATCAGCAGTAGCAGCATCTATACCCAATCCGTGTTTAATTTGACTAAGTGCTAGCGCGATGGAGGCTTTTTGCTCATTATTAGTAAAATATAGATCAACGTAATTTCGTTTTTTTGAACGATGAGAATTTTGTTCATTCATGTCATTAAGTTAAAAACCTTAAAATTTGTATTAACATCAATATACCATAAAGTACCGCAATCCTTTTTAATGGTTTTTGTATTCTCTTTTCGTTGGGTTTTCCTTTGGCTGATCTGTAAATAATAAAAATGACAGTATAAAATACTACTGTCCCCACTATGGATATGAGCAAAAGCTGTGAATCTGTGAACATATCTCAAACTTACCAATCTTTTCTAACCGTACGATCAAACACTCACATGAAACTTAGCCGCATACTCCGATGGTGTCACCCCGTGATATTTCTGGAAGGTTTTGCTGAAGTACTTGGGGTTTTTGTAGCCCACCTGATAGCATACTTGTGCTATGCTGATCTTGTTCTGTTCCAGCAGCTGGGTGGCGCGTTTCATGCGCATGGAGAGGATAAATTCATTGGGCGTAAGGTTGGTCCATGCTTTTATTTTGGTGAATAACATGGTTCGGCTCACCCCCAGTTCGGTGCAAAACATGCTGATATCAAACAGCTCGTTGCTGATGTTATCATTTACAATTTGGATGGCCTGCTTCAGCAATTCCTCATCTATAGAAGATATGGTAATTTCTGAAGGCGTTATGCCCTGATCGCTTTTGAACTTGCTCTTGAGGTGATCTACTACTCGCAGCAGATTGGTAACTCGCAGTTGAAGTTCCTTCACATTAAAAGGCTTGTTGATGTAAGCATCAGCACCGGATTCCAGACCTTCAAATTTAAAGATCAAGGAGGTTCTGGCGGTGAGCAGAATAAATGGAATGTGGCTGGTTTTCAGGTCGCTTTTAATTTCAGAGCAAAATTCAATACCATCCATTTCGGGCATCATCACATCGCTAATG
The DNA here is from genome assembly GCF_021389935.1 of Fulvivirga ligni. NCBI lineage: Bacteria > Pseudomonadati > Bacteroidota > Cytophagia > Cytophagales > Fulvivirgaceae > Fulvivirga > Fulvivirga ligni. The sequence goes on along the minus strand of NZ_CP089979.1, from coordinate 1,812,843 downwards.
ATCAGATCAGGATCATGGGTATGAGCTACCTGCAAGCCTTCTTTACCATTGCCTGCCTCCAAAATATTATATTCGCCTTTGAGCAACTCAATGATAAACTGCCTCACCCGGTCATTGTCCTCCACTACCAGAATGGTTTTCTGGTTTTCTTTTTTCACCAAGCTCTCTTCATCAATGGACAAAGGCGTGTTGGATAATTTTTCTAGTTGCGTAGTATAATTAGAAAGGTCCTCGCTGTCCTTAAAGTTTTTAATGATCTGATCCTCAGATAAATGCTTATTTCCCAAAGGCAAAATCACCACGAACTCACTTCCTTCACCAGGTTTACTTTTTACCTGAACTTCGCCTTTGTGCAGATCAACAATTCCTTTTGCCAGGGCCAAACCGATACCAGTGCCCTGCTTGTAAGGTTGTTTAGAATCACTTTGCACCTGATAGAACCGATCAAATATTTTCAACAGCTCCTCTTCTTTAATTCCGGCACCGCTGTCAGCCACGGAAATCTCTACATGATCATCGGTCTTTTTTAGTGACACCTTTATATTTCCACCTTCGGAAGTATATTTAAAGGCATTTGAAATGAGATTGTAAAACACCCTTTCCAGCTTGTCTCTATCATACCACGCTCTTATTTCTTCATCGCTGGCCTCAAATTCATATTGATAGTCGCCATTTTTAGCATAAGGCTTAAAGGATACAAAGATCTCACGGGCAAACTTCACGATGTTTCCTTCGGCGGCCTCCAGATTGGTTTGCTTGTTTTCCAGCTTCCTGAAATCCATCAGCTGGTTAATTAATTTCAAAAGCTGGTTAGCATTTTGCTGAATCACTACCAGCTGCTTAAAAACACGATTGCTACCTTTATATTCCTGAAGAATCTGCTGTAGTGGCCCTAATATCAGTGTTAATGGTGTTCTAAACTCATGCGAAATATTGGTAAAAAACTGCAGCTTCATCTGGTTCATTTTCTCCTGCTGTTCCTTAGCCTGATATTCAAGTTCCAGGTCATGCTGCAGCCTGGCTCTGGATTGAATAATATTAAAAAGCAGGTAAAGCGCCACGCAGATGAGCACACCATAAATCAAAAATGCCCACCATGACCTCCATGGAGCAGGCGTAATCACCACCTGCAGTGAGGTAACGCTGTCACTCCATTGGCCGTCATTATTGGCACCTTTTACTTCAAAAACATAATTGCCTGAGTTCTGGATGATGAAGTTTGCGCTGGTGGCCGTGGTGTAGGTCCATTCATCTTCCAGGCCTTTCATGCGATATGCAAACAGATTCTTTTCTGGGTTAATATAACTGGGCAGTGCAAAATCAATGGTGAAATTAGCCTGATTATAAGCCAGTTCCACCTCTTTGGTCATGGCCATATTGCTGGTGAGAATCCCCGTGGTATCGCCCGGCATAATGTCCTGATTATAAATTTCAAGGCCGGTGAGCACTACATGAGGTGTAAAATCATTGCTTTCCATAGCTCCAGGGGTGAAATAACTCACGCCATCAGGCCCACCAAAGTAAACCTGACCTGAACTGCTTTTTAATGCGGCATTGTTATTAAACTCATTGGAAACCAGACCGTCAGACTCTTCAAATAATTTACGGCCACCAGTTTCAGGATTAAACCTCATGATGCCATTGTTGGAGCTGATCCAAAAATTACCATTCGAATCTTCTATAATCGCATGGATGGTGTTGCTGGTATTTTCATACCCGTGAAATAGGTTTACTGTCGCAAAACCTTTTCCTTCCATATGATGAAGGCCAGTTTCCTTATTACCAACCCAGATACCTTGTTTTGTATCTTCAAAAATGGTGAGCACATCTTCACCAGAGCGGCTTTCTTCATTATAAAAGAAGTGCTTGAAATGATACTCCCCAGCCTCAATCTGCTCACTAGTAACCATATTCAGACCATTGGGCGTACCGAGCCAGAGGTTCTTTTTCGAGTCAATGAACATGCACCGGATCTGATCATCCGTAAGGCCACTGTTGGCACTGTTTACATATTTCAATTGAGCAGTTTGCTTACTATACACATTCAGCCCTCCGCCAAACGTGCTCACAAAGATCAGGTCATCATTATAAGGCATGGCTCCATAGACGCTGCTATTGCTGAGGCCATTGGCTTCGGCATAGTTGCCTGTAATGTGGCCTTTTTTAATATCAAAAATGCTCAGGCCGGCATTGAAAGCGCCAATCCAAAGTTCATCAGAGACATGGTTAATGTATAGCGACTTAATGTTATTACTGGCCAGGTCTGAATTACTGGAAGTGATATATGAAAAAGTGCCATTCTCCTTATTCTTAATGCTCACACCGCCACCTTCAGTACCGAAATAAAGATGATCTTCATCTTCTACAATTGAGCTCACCACATTGTATTTAAGCCCCTCACCATTAGGCAGTTGCTTCAAAACATTAAAATTAAAATTGCCTTTATCCCACATATTGATACCGCCATAGTAAGCACCCACCCACACAGAGCCGTTGCTACTTTTATAAAGGGCCTTTATGGTATTCTTCGAAAGACTTTGAGGCAAAAGTGGATCATGATAAGCATGGGTAATACTGTTTTTCTCATGATCATAGACGCTAACGCCATTGTAAGTCCCGATCCACAACCTGCCGGTATTATCAACTTCCAAAGCACGAACGTCATTGTTAATAATGTTCAATGGATCAGTATCGGTAGTGAAGTGCTTTATGGAATCGTTTTCTGGATTCAATAAAAATAAACCATTGTATTTGGTGCCAATACAAATATTCCCGGTCTTGTCTTCAATAATGTTTTGGATATACACATCAGACAACAAACCACCGTAGCGCTTAAACTTAAATTCATTATCCTTCCGGCTGATCAGTTTATTCAAACCATGTGCGGATCCCACCCAAACATTGCCTTTACTATCTTTAAACACCTCCATAATGTGGCTATCGGAAAGGCTGGCGGAGTTATCGTTTTCACTGAAAAGTCTGATGATATTGCCAGTTTCGGTATTCATGATATTGAGCCCCACGCTGGCCCCAATCCAGACTTCCTTTTCATTCATCACTTCCACTGACCAAATCGTATTTCTGGAAAGGCTATTGGTATCATTCGGATCTGAGAGAAAGCGCTTGAAGGTCTCTGTTTTAGCATCATAGAGGTTAAGCCCGTCATAAGTGGCTACCCAGATATTGCCCTGAGTGTCCACGGTGAGATCAACTATATCATTACTACTGAGGGAGTTATCATTATGAGGATCGTTGCGGTAAACAGTGAATTTATTGCCATCGTATTTATTCAGACCATCACGGGTACCAAACCACATCAGTCCGTTTTTATCCTGGCAAATGGCCATCACAGAACTTTGCGATAAGCCATTGGCCGTGGTAAGATGCTCAAAGCTGATGGCCTGCTCCTGAGCCAAAGACTTCAGCCCAGCGAAGCAGAACACTATTAACAATATATGTAAACCCCTCAATCTACTCATACATGATCTGTTATTTGCGCTTTCGTTTTTCCAGTTGATATTGATATAGAGATAAAATTTCAGGCTGCTTATTAGTCAGCTCTATATAAGCATCCGGTCCGTATTCAATCTTCACCGGCAGGTCAGCATGAATGCCCACCAGCCTGGCATAAGAACCATCGTCCATGCCATTGAGCAACACCGCATCCTGACTATCATGGCCATTTTTAAAATGTAAATTGATATTCCAGAAGGTGCTGTAAGCTCCGTGAGAAGGCTTCCAATAGCCGGCACCACCTCCCTTAAATAATGGATAGCTTCTTTTGCTGCCCAAATCCACGTCCATAACAATATCATCAAACAGGTTTTGGTGGTTAGCGCCTGCATGCTGGTCTAATACCGGGGCCGTAAAAACCTCACAATGGGTATAAACATTTTTTGTAGCCAGGGTATTGAAACTGAGCGCATGCCTCACCTCATTGTAAACCTTTAAATGATCTACCAGAACATTGTGTACTCCTCCAATGTAAACAGAATAATGCGCTATTTTATCGCCACTGGTAGTAATATTACTGATGGTGAGACTGGCCGATTCTTCGGTAAGAATGCCACTATCTGCATTTTTAATCACCACATCATTTACCCAGCCATCAAATAAACGAGTGAGATAAATGGCGTTATATCCTTCTTCCACATGGTGCGCAATATTTGGTGCCATGGGAAATTTAAATTGTAAATGTTGCACCCCCACATGCTCCAGATGCTTCCAGGCGGTAATTTGTGGTGCCCATTCTTTATTTATGTCCAGCAAAAGTGGGCCGCTGAACTCAATGGTATTACCTTTAATATTTACTATTCTAAGCTGCTGCTTTACGAGCGGCTCGTCAGGATACTCCCAATGGTGTGAGCCTATTTTCACCTCTTCTCTTTTATAAAGCTGGTCTAATAAAGCCCCTTTTTCTCCACCTTTATTGAACCATTCCACCTGCACCACATCTCCTTTTTTGAGTTCAGAAGCATCATCAACAGTAGCCGTTAATGCTCCCATTTTGCCTGACTCCAAATGCGCTAAAACAGTGGCCTTTAGATTATATTCAGGCAGGTAGGTTTTAATTCTTTCACCCGGCGCATACGTCCAGATCATACCTCCAGACCAGGCATACTGGCTAAAGGGAAGATCAATGTTATTTTGTGGTTCTTTCTGTCTTTTGTCGAGCTTCACTAAATATTCCCTCAGCTCTTTTAAAGGCTCAGGATCAGCCATATAGCTCATCGGCCGAGGACAGTAGATGACAGTTCCATCATCACCACTGCCGTCACCAGTAAGCACAATATTGCTTCGGGTGATGAATAACACCTCACTTAAAATAAACTCACCGGCAGGAAAAATCACCTCTACAGGGCCTTCTACTTCATGCGCTTTGGCCATGGCTTTTTGAATTGCTTTGGTATCATCCAAATTATCATTTGGTTTCGCTCCAAAATCTTCAATATGCAACTGAGTAGGTTTATCCAGCTGAAAATCTGTGGTAAGGCCACTTTCATAACCAGCGTACGAAAAATCTGGCAGGTAATTCTCCTTCGCTACTTTTTTATCGGCTAAAATAGCTGGCTGTTGCCCCAGGACAATGGTAGTCCAGGTGCACAAAATCAAAATGTAGAAATACTTCATGATAGTCTTTTTTTGATCAGCATTCTACGCAAGCCTTCACAATATCTCCTGCCAAATTCATTCATATTAGGGTGCTCAATCGTACAGCCTTATAAAATATCACCCAAAGCCTTCCGGATACCCAATTCCAGACCTCTTAACTCTGCCAGACCTCTTAATCTCCCGATAGCGGAATAACCAGGATTTGTTTTTTTATCCAGATCATCCAGCATCTGATGACCATGATCAGGTCTCATAGGCATGCGTGCATCTTTTCGGCCAGCAGCCACACGTCTGTTTTGCTCATTCACCAGGGCCTTCATCACACCATACATATCTACATCACCATCCAGATGGTCAGCCTCATGGAAGTTGCCAAATTCATCTCTTCGTGTGCTCCTTAAATGGATAAAATGAATACGACTGCCCAGCCTTTCTACCATACCAGAAAGGTCATTATCCGGCCTCACACCATAAGATCCGGTACAAAAACAAAGGCCATTGTTAGGACTATCCACTGCCTTGAGCAATTGCAGGGCATCCGATTCGGTACTCACCACCCTGGGCAGCCCCAAAATAGGAAAAGGAGGATCATCCGGGTGAATAGCCATGAGCACGCCAGCCTCCTCAGCCGCAGGAATTATAGCTTCCAGAAAAGCATACAGATGATCTCTCAACTGCTGATCTCCAATCTCGCTATAGGCATCAAGTACTTTTTGAAACTGGTTAAGCGTATAGCCCTCTTCAGCACCTGGCAGACCAGCAATGATGTTGTTCACCAGTCTTTCTTTATCCTCATCACTGAACTGATCAAACACCTTTTTAGCATTTTTCTGCTGGCTTTCAGGATACACTTGCTCCGCTCCGGGGCGCTTGAGCAGGTATAACTCAAAAGCAGCAAACTCAGCGGCATCAAAGCGAAGAGCATTGGAACCATCCTCCATTTGATAAGCCAGATCAGTACGTGTCCAGTCCAGCACGGGCATGAAATTATAGCAGACCGTATCAATACCACAGGCCCCTAGATTTTTAATGGATTGCTTATAGTTTTCAATATAAATGGCAAAGTTTCCCGTTCTCTTTTTGATGTCTTCATGCACAGGAATGCTCTCCACCACCGACCAGGAAAGGCCTGCAGCTTCCACCTCTGCTTTTCTCTTTTGTATCTCCTCCAGGCTCCATACTTCGCCATTAGGAATATGATGCAATGCCGTAACCACGCCCGTGGCTCCAGCCATTTTTATATGTGACAATGGCACAGGATCCTTCGGCCCGTACCATCTCCAGGTTTGTTCTAAACTCATTATTCTTTACTTAAACTCCACTAAAAGCACTAAATCCACCATCTATAGGGATTACTACCCCCGTAACAAAGGCCGAGGCGTTGCTGCACAACCATAGCAGCGTACCGTTCAGGTCTTCCGGCTCTCCAAAGCGCCCCATCGGAGTATGTTCTATAATTGTGTTCCCTCTTGAAGTAAGACTACCATCTGCGTCAGTCAGCAGGCTTCTGTTTTGATCCGTAAGGAAAAAACCAGGTGCCAATGCGTTAACCCTAATGCCAACTTTGGAAAAATGGACCGCCAGCCACTGTGTGAAATTACTTACCGCAGCTTTAGCACCGCTGTAGGCGGGAATTTTGGTCAACGGCCTAAAAGCATTCATGGATGAAATATTGATAATGCTACACCCCTCACGGCCGACCATTTCTTTAGCAAATACCTGCGTGGGCAGCAATGTGCCAATAAAATTAAGATTAAACACAAACTGAATACCATCAGGATCAAGATCAAAAAAGGTCTTGATGGCTTCTGCACTTTTCAGGTCATCAGCCAGCAGATGAGTATTGGAAGTAGTGCCTTTGGGGTGGTTTCCACCGGCTCCGTTGATCAGGATATCACAAATGCCTAGTTTATCTTCCACGGTTTTTCTGGCCGCCTGCAAGCTCTCCAGGTTAAGCACGTTGGCCTCTACTCCTATGGCAGTGCCGCCCTCATTGGTGATCTCACTGGCCACAGCTTCCGCATTTTCCAGCCGAAGATCCAGTATAGCTACTTTTACGTTTTGCTTCGCTAAGGCGTTGGCCAATGTACCACAAAGGACGCCTCCGCCCCCGGTGATCACCGCTACCTTGCCTTTCAGCTCATCAAAAATTGGATTCATGGTTATTAGATTTTAATGCAATATACAATTTATTTCTGTGTATAAAATACACAGTTAATATTTTTATGGGTCTTGATTATCCATCCGATGGCTTCAAGCCATCGGATGGATTTAGTTTGTTAGGTCCGATATCAGCCATCGGATCGATAATACACAAACCTTGTGACTTTCCGCTAATTGACGCTTATGTAGTAAACCTCTCTACTTATGGCGGACATTAAAAACATCCAGCTTGCCTTCCCTTGCGACCAGACCAGGGGAAATATGAGCATAAAAGATCAGCAGTTACATTGTAAACAATGCAATCATCGGGTACATGATTTCACCAATAGCTCATCCGAAGAGCTGGAAAATACTCTTAAAAAAGCGGGGAAACCTGTTTGTGGTATTTTTAAAACCACCCAGCTCAGCAGAGATTTTATGAAGTATGCCTCATTATCACTGATCACAACAGCCTCTATTTTTTCTGCATCCTGCGCTCAGGAAAATGAACTTCCTGAACCTGAATTCTTTGAAATAATTGAAGAAGAGGCACCACCTGAAGAGATATTCGGAATGATGGTAGAATCGATGCCCGAGCCTGTAGGAGGTTTTTCCAAATTTTATGAAGCCATTGCCAAATCAATCACTCTGCCTAAACACTTAAAAGACATTCCATCCAGAGTATTTGTAAGTTTTGTAGTAAGCCCTGAAGGCAAAATGACGCAAATAGAAATAGCCAAAGGTGGATCTGAAGAGCTGAATCAGGTGATTCTCAAAGCATTTAAAGCGCTGGACTACCGATTTAAACCCGGAGAGCAGAGGGGAGTGAAAGTGGCTACGAGGATGTTGGTGCCGGTGTTGTTGGAGGTGAGGTAATTTACCCCTACGCATAGACCTTTAAAAGTGACTCCAAGAGAGATAACAGCCTTCTTTGGATCAGGTTGAGAAAGGAAAGGATTGAATTACATAATGGTTAGGTCGCGCATATTGCTTCGATATGAGCTCCAGAACTGCAAGTTTTATGCAAAAAGACTGGGGCTGCATAACAGCCATAACGTCTTAGTTGATGTTAGCGGGACTAGACTCTTTTCTTCGAATTGATTTCAATTCTGTAATCCTTATCATTGGGTTGATAGATGGTTACAAACAATTCAAATTTATTGCTGTTCTTAGATTTGACTAAGAAAATCCGTTGAAAAATAGACTTATTTATTACAGCTGGGATGGATCTACCATTTATCAGTATGGCAGGAGAAAATGTCAAGTTTTCTAATACTTCTTTTATACTTAGAGGCCTTTCGGACAAGACCGTATATTCAAATTCTTCGAGTTGGGACTTAATTAATGGAAGAAGTTTAAGTCTTCGTTTTCCTCTTACTGTCAAAATACACATTGATATCAAAAGCAGTGCTATAATTAAAAATGTGAGTGTTTGAAGAAATTCTTCTGATACGATATTTTCATTAATTAAATAGTTGTATATCAAAATTCCCCCGAGTAAATTTAAAAGTCCTATAATTCGAATTCTTCCTATACCCATGATTTCTTTATCGCTAACATTCGCATGAAACATAACCCTTATCTTTTATGTGAATGATTCTAAAACATTTTTAGTTTATATCATTTCAACCTCCTCAGAGTCACTCGCAGAGGACTCTGAGAAAAAACAAAACGGAAAGCTTTAGTTAGGCAAGCATCTTTCATTGATATGCACCCTGCTCTAGTTTACATTTTCGTCCTGGACTCATATTCCCCGATCATAAACATACCTCAGAGTCCTCTTCGAGTGACTCTGAGGGGGACTAAAACTATCCGCCATGACCAAAGAAGCAGATAAGCAAAGACCTTGCTGAATACCGTCAGCCGACCCAAAGCTTAGATTTTGTTGGGCACAATTATTTTATTTTCATTTTCCATTCTGAGAGCAGTATGTCTGCCTGTTGTTTAGTCAAATTTCCTTTTGGTATGTCATACTCTTTGTGGTGTTTATGATCAACTATACCACCACAAATAAATTCTGGTGTGTCGTTATGTACGGTATCAAGTTCAGCGTAAAAGTAGTTGCTCGGCTCTAAATCGTCTGAGTAATACGCCACAAACAACTCAATGTGTCTTTCTTTATCAAGGGGCTTAACAAATAGGTCTATTTCTCCTCCGTGAAAGTTTTGCCAAAAACATAGGTGTGTCCCATAGAAAACGGTCTTTTGCTTGTGGAATGGCTTATCATTTATGTCAGGATTGATGTAAGTTGTCGAGTTTACAATCTCCGTGTTGGTCAGGATTTCAGCCCACCGTTTGAAAGGATCGTCAGGGTAGAAGTCTTCCCAATAGTAGTTTTCTTTGTTTTGGAAATCGTCTATGGGATACACACCTAATTCTATTCTCTTTTGATTGTAGTCTGGTCCGTAATTCTCATGTATGGTCTTCTGCGCTCTCAAAGCGACTAAGACTGTCAAGATGCATAAACCTGTCAAAGTCATGAGAGAGATGATTATGTACTTCTTTGTATTAGTCATTTTTTAATTGCGCCCAAAATATAAGAGACACAACATTCCCTTATATCTTTTATGTGAATGAATCTAAAGCATTTTTAGTTTATATCATAGTACATCAGAGTCTTCTGCGAATCACCCCGATGGAGATAAAATGCTCAAAATCAATGTTTTACTCTTCTTTTAACCCTTGCAGTCAGTGCATAATCAATGAAGAAAACAATAATGGCTGCAACAATCCAAACTATTGGGAATGTCATGATATAGTAACCGGTTCCATATGTAATTAATGGGTTAAGTTGGTCATCAAGCCACCATGCCATGAGGTCTTGATTTTTAAAGTAAATAAAGAAGAAAAATATGGTAACAAGAAGTGAAACAGCAATCGAATTCAAAATCTGAATTATCCTTCCTTTATTATTATGGATTCGAAACTTTATAACTCGTTGCATCCAGTAAATAATGAATAAAATAAAACCACACCATGTGCCTGCCAAAAATAGTATTGAGAATATCCTAGCCTTGTCTGGAGGTTTCCTAATTGCTATAGTTAAATATTGGTCGGGAAGCTGATTCCAGTCACCACTCCAGGCATTAGAAGTTTTGCTCTTTAAAGATAGGTTAGAAGAAAGCTCCCAATTTTGAGGCGTAAAGATTACAAGGTGAAACTTTTCAAAATCTTTCCAGTTGTCAGTTGGCTTTAGTATGTAAACAAAAGTTCGCACCATAGCCAAGTCTCCTTCTTCAAACCATTCGGAAGCGTCAGCATCATATTCAACAGTTAAGATATGCTCGCCTTCCGTTAAACTGTCAAATTGAAATGAGATTAAACCCCGATGTCTATACTTGTAGGGGATGCTACGTCCCAACCAAATAATTGAGTCGGGCGGTAGCCAATTTGAAGGGATTGTATCTAATTCAGTTAAGTGGCCATTTAGAAAGTTACCGTCTAAGTCTACTCGATAGCGACTTTCTGTAAGATTGTTCGCCACAAAAAACAAATCGACATTTCTTAATAGCTTCGGGCAATTTATGACGTATCTCGCCCAGACTTTAACTGGTTCTCCTTCATGAATTTTAGAGAGATTAATTGTCAGGTCCTCTCGAAGAATCGTAAGGTTCTTTAAATAACTATCTCCCGTTAAATTGCCATGCCTTGGTGAAGGAGTATCCGCGATGTTTGCAGAGGATGCACTATAAAAGATCGTTATAGAAGCGATAATTAATAATTGTACAAATGTCTTAATGGTGATGTTATTCATTTTTTATCAGCCAATTCCTTAACCTTATAGGTCTGTATCACTGGAGGCATCCCAATTGTTGCTAACTAACAGTATGAGACAAAACATTCTTTATTCTTCACGAATGAATCTAAGGGATTTTTATTTTAATCATAGTACATCAGAGTCCTCTACGAGTGATTCTGATGGGGATGGAGAGTGACTCGTAGAGGGATTGAATTCAAGACTAAATATCATCATCTTATAATTAATCAATTGAGTGTAAATCGCAATCCTTCGCTATGCACACCGGAGGCTTATTCGCATTCGTTAATTAATTCAGCAGGAAAATTTAACCATTCGGGGTTCATTCCAAGTTTTTTGGAGGTACTAAAGTCTTCACACGCTTTCTTCTTCTTGCCTTGTTTAAAATAAATTATTGCTCGATTTTTAAATGCATAATAATTAGTTTGATCCAACTCAATTGATTGATTAATCAATTGAATAGCCTCTTTAGTTTTACCAAGATTAAATAAAGCGAAGCCTTTATTATTTAACACATATGCATCATTGGGTGCTCGTGATAAAGCTTTGTCGAGATCAGCAACAGCTTCTGAATAATTGTTGCTCTCTAACTTGTAATACCCTCTGTTTTCCTAACAATCTGAGCAATAATCATCAATGCTAATTGCTTTATCAATGTCCTCAATTGCGACATCATACATCTTCAGATTCCCTAGTATACTGGCACGGTCCATAAGAAAATCTACGTTATCAGGTTTGAGGTTCAATGCATTCGTGATAATTTCCAGTGCTCGTGGGTATTGGTATATTTGAGTATATATATATGAAAGTGCTGCCATCGCATCTACATTGGTGCTATCAAAGTCCATGACAGCACTTAATTTATATATTGCTTCATAAGGACGATTGAGTGTTAAATCAATTACTCCACTTAGATACAACGCCTGAGTATAATAAATCGATATTTCGACAAATTGATCCATTTCCTCATTTGTCAAGCCATTTCCAAGGTATAATTTTTTAGCAAATGCTTGTTCATCCTCATGAAACGCATCAATAACATTAGTAAAAGCCAGACTAGCCTTGTCAAACTCGGATATTTCTAATTGATCGTAACCTTTCTGCAAATTATCACGATAGTTTTCTATTTTCTGCGCTAGGACATTTCCACATAAAGAAAATATAATCAGATTAGCAATTAAGAGCATTTTCATTAGCATACTATATGACGGTTCTATTACCACCCATTTCTATTTTAAAAGTTCATTAAAGTTATTCATCACCGAATAGTTACGGTGCTGCCCAATATATCTATAATCGGCCTGATTTTCAGATATTTCATATCCTTTCTTATCATCGAAAAAACCTGAAATCACAACTTCTGATATTTCCTCTATTTTGTCAACTATGTCCTTCTTTGATTTTGTTCTTTTTAGCTCCAATAATTCACTGTTATTCCAATCTTCTCCTCTATATAATACCAGCATAAATCCAGTATTTTCATCATCTAAATCATCAGCACCGTACCATCCCAAAACAAGATTATAATCAAAATAAGACATCCATAGCAAATCTTCCTGGCAATAAATATTACAAAACTTATAATCTTCAGATAATTCGTCACTTGGATCAATATCAAAGAACACATTTCTCCTTATTTTCCAATTTTGAGAGATTTTAAGTTGCTGGAGTTTATTTATACTAAACATTGATTAGAATTCTGGTTTAGTGAGGTTAATCATAAAAACACCTCAGCGTCCTCTACGAGTGACTCTGAGGGGGACTGGTATCGCGAAGGGCATACGCACAAGTCTTGTTACCACTTGTGTATTTATAATTCAAAAGTTCTTTCATTACCAATCAACCCCATATCATTTATTTCAACTGTTTCAATAGCAGATTTTTTGAACCCAAAGGAATATTTCAATACGCCACTTTTTAAATCCCAACTCAAAAAATCATTATTTGATAAAGAATCAATAAAGGAGAAATCTGTAATAATATTTGTGGAGTCACCTAAAGCTAGGTCTAATACAAGGCGTTCGGATTTCGGCCAAAATTTTAGTATTTCGAGAATATCATTTTGATTTTTTAGTTCTTTGAAGCTTTCATTGCCAGAAGTATAAAGTTTGGCATATTCTTTCATTTTATTTTCATTAGAAGCTTCAATGTATAATTGATTAAAAAGATTGAGATCAATTTGATAATATCGCAATTTCTGAAGTGCTTCATCATTGGATAAATGCCCATTTTTTACAGAATCTATTAAAACGTCAATCTTGCTCAGGCTTTCAACTGAATTATCATCAGTATCAAATACAAAGTAATTTTGACTTGGGTGTCCTCCATTATCTTTGTCAAGCTTATAAAGCTGAAGATTATTAGCGGATTTGCATAAGGTAATAGTGTTGTTTTCCTTATCATTTTCGGTAACTATCCTAAAATATACTTTTAGCCCAGTCAGAATATTTGAGCCAGAAAAATTGGCACAAGCAAGTATTATTTTATTATCAACCGATTCAATTCTTTTTTGAACTTGTGGATAAATGATAGTTGAAAAGACAAATATTAAAATGATTAAATAAAGTTTCTTCATTTTTAATAAGTGGTTTTTATGCGAATGAATCTAAAGGATTTTTATTTTATACCATAAGTACATCAGAGTCCTCCACGAGTGACTCTTCAACCTTCTCAGAGTCACTCGCAGAGGACTCTGAGAATCTTAGTTAATCGTTTTCCCTCTGTTGCAAGTTAAATACTGTTCCTGCCGGATCCTGAATCCAATGCATATTTTCAGGAAGCGCTTCAAGTTCGTCACAAGTTTCTACTCCTTTTGATTCCAGATAATGGGTTGCGACTTCCACGTCACCTACTTTAAGCTGCAACCATGTTTCTGAATGGGTGTAATTGTCGACGCAGTCCAACCAGATTATATTGTTCCCAAACTTTACTTCATGCGTTTTCGAAACAGTGGGATTATCAATAGGCTTTTCCTCGACCTCCAGTTTTAGAATATCCCTGTAGAAAGCAACCGTTTTTTCGTATTTACTTTTAGGAATTTTTATGGCAATATTAATTCCTGCTTCAAATTTCACATTCATATGGATTGGTTTATGATTTTGACGGTTTGATTCATTTGGTGGGCAGCGATTATTCCTTTCATGTGTGCGCCAGAGAGCTTAATCATACCCCCCTCAGAGTCCTCTGTGAGTGACTCTGAGGGGGATTAATTTGTCAGATGAGTCTATAGAGTCATTCCTCAACTCCATCCCAACGAATTCTTGCAGTAGTACTTCCAATTTCTTCAATGCCTCCTCCTCTCGGAGAAGGAACTCTTAAATTGTATTCTTTAACCCTCTCTTCTAAATTTTTCTCAAGGATTTGCTCTATATTTTCCAAGTCAATTTTGACATGTTCCAAATTAACTGATGTCTCTTCAATTTTCTTATGACTCACTAAGTATGATTTGAATGTTAGGTTCTCCAGCTTTGGGGAGATATCTACTTTAGAATTTGCCCTATTAATAGAAAATCCTCCTTTCCCAAACCTTAGGCTCCAATTAATCTCAGTATCGGAAAATTGTAATTCCGCTAAGGGATCAATTTGCTCATCAAACTCCTGCAGTCTTTCTTCAAAATGTTGAAGAGTATTACGGACCCCATGAAGCACATCTGAATGTAAGGGTCTATTCAATTTATAGTCATAATGATCATATATCTTTCTTTTAGACTCCACTTTACCAACATTTTCACCAGAAAATAATTTTATTGCCTTCACAACTTTGCAATAATAATCCAGATAACATTCAACCAACGCTAGTAATTCTTTAAATTCAATAGATTGAATTTTTGATAAATCACCACAGATACGTTCTGCTGCTGAACATATTTCTTTTTCAAAGAAGCCACAACGTTTGATTAAATATAAAATATATTCACTTGATAAATCAAATAATTCATCTTTTCCAAACGGCAGAAAATTAGATGCTTTATAATCTCCCATAGTTTATTCTTTAATATTTTTTAGTATAAATTTCCCATCCAACAAAAGTTAATATATAAAAAATATAAACCGCCCTATACCTCCCAATGAGTAAAATTACCAGCTTAGTCATCACACTCCTCCTATTCAATTGTAATTCAAGTAATTACAAATCAATTAACTTAGAACTTAAAAAAGAAAGAGAAATAATCCTCATGGAATCCGCCAAAGCACTGGGGAGATTAAAGAGTGACATGGAATCTTTTGAAATTCAGAGCGCTGAGATTTTAGAGATCAGAAATAGGCTGGAAAAGATTCATAGGTTCCAGTATGAGATTGCTGAACGTATAGATTCATCAAAAAATATGGATGTGCAATATTTAAAGGATGAGGTTTTACTATTTGCCAGGGAATTAAATCTAAATAAACCAGTTGTAGATACTACTGACATTATACAGCTTGATGGCACACACAAAGCCATTAGATCAGCATATGCAAAGGCGGTTTTAGCCAGATGGCAATACGAATCTGACTATGAAATTTTAGGATCAGTAGCTATAGATCCTCCGTGCCCTTGATTAACCATCCGATGGCTCCAAGCCATCGGATGGTTGTACTTTTGAACTTTTAATCCTCCACCGTTTTCAATAGCATCAATCGGCCACCTGCAGATATTTGTTGCTGCCATATTTGTCGGGTTTCCTGATCTATGTATAACTTTTGGTCGTTTTTACCGCCTCCAATATTATCGGAGACTGTCACCACCCAGACGGGGCGTTTTCCTGCTTTCTCGGTACGATATTCTCCTTTCTCCACACCAGACACCACGGCCGTCATAAGGCCTGAGGCGGATGGGTTGTAGTCATAAATGGTGAATTTTGTCTGATAACCTTCATTTAGCGGCAGCCAGGGGATAAAGTTGGTGTATAAATTACTATCGAAGTATTTTCCTTCAACGGCATCATTAATTTCTGTTTTGGTATTGGTGGATTTATCTAAATAATAGCCGGTGACATCATCGCCATAATGCAGCACCATATCCCTTTGAGGATTATAGCTGGAATGATACACCGGAGCCATATATGGGAGCTTAGCCACTGCGCTGTCTACCCAGGTCGCACCTTTCATTTGGTTAAGCTCTACATGTGTTATTACCGTCAGTTCATCTCCTTTCTTATTTATGTCTACCTTTATGCTTCCGATCTCCATTTTTGTGGTGTCTCTAATAAAAAACCACTTTTGCTGGTAGGATTGATCTTTAATTTTTGAGGCATCTAACTTAATATTTTCAGGGGTTAATGCTTCCTGAGCATAAGTAAAGGAACTTAATAAAACAGCTGCAACTACGAGTAAATTTTGCTTCATCTTCATTTTAAAATATAATTTATAACGTCCATGATTTATAACGGACATTAGCGTTCTTATACTTTAAAATATGCCGAGCGGCCAATTAAAGGGCTAATAAGTTTTAAACTTAACTAAAGCTCCTCTTCTTTAAACAGTCCTCGCTCCATGGTAATGTTTAGTCTTTTGAGCATCCGTGCTAAGTCAAACCCCTCCTCTTTATACTTTTGTTGCACTTTTTGTTTGGCCTTTTGAATGGCCTCCATGCTCTCCCATTTCGCGATGGTAATCAGGGTAAGATTACCATCATCGTTATAAGATTCATAGGCAGCATGTTCAATAAAGCCATCTAGCGCTTCAATGAATTTTCTGTTAATTTTCGTTCTTTCTTTAAACTCCACTATTGCCTCTTTCGGCACATAGAACCGATCAACGAAGACGGTGATTTCATTTTTATTCATATCATTCTGATTTTTAGCAGTTTGAGCATAAGCAACACCTCCTACAAGGATTACTAAAAGCATTGTTAGTTTAACTGTCATGGTTTTGAATATTTGTTTTTACAAAATTCTATCAGCACATGACGAAAGTCTTGTAAAAAATCAGTGATTACCAAAAAATGGGGCGGGCTGCAAACTCAGAGGGGGTCTGGCCTGTGAATATCTTAAAGTCTTTATTAAAATGAGGCTGATCAAAGTAGCCCGCATCCAGGGCCAGCTCAGACAGGGTTTTGGTTTTCGAATGGCTTTTCACCACATTCTGCAACCGGATAACATTAGAAAACCGCTTGGGAGTAGTACCTACAGCTTCTCTAAATCGCTTTTCAAAAGCATCGACACTAATGCAAAGTTCATTAGACAATTCTGTCACTCGAATTAATCCTTTAGTATTCGATATTTTCTGAACGGCGGCGTCTACAAGGCTATCATTTTCAAGCTTCCTGAAGCGAGAAAGCAGAAATTGCTGAATAATTTGAATTCTATGCGCATGACTTTCAGCGCCAGATAATTGATCTTCTAGACGGTTACGTCCAGAACATCCGTCAAGGGAATCCAGTGGTTCTGAGCTTTCAAAAAGCAGATGTAAAGGTTCTCGAAAGAACTGCCTGGCACCACCTGTTTTAAAAATGATGAGGATATTTCCCGTGTTAAGCTCATAATGCATCTTTCTGGCTGATCGCCTCAGTCCGGTGAGCACCATAGTAGGTAAGTCATTAGCATCATTATTCACAGAATAACTCACCTTGCCCTTATACCTGAGTGCCATGACTAATGAGGTATCGGGGAATACCGTATTAACTGCCTCCGAAGCATGCGTTTCTATAATCAAAAATGATTTAATAAAAGGCTGTAGCTGAGCGCAGGGTAAGAATGATTTAATGTTCATGAAAGGCTTCAGATATTCTGATTATACGAAACCTATAAAAAAAGGGTGGCTACTTACCACCCTTTCATTCAAGATATCACTATTACCTTAATTGGTTTCTTTTTCAAGAGTAAAGTAATATTCCCCATCTACTGCATTTACCTTACCGCCGGAAGCTGTAGCAGACTTAACAAAGCTGACATACAACTTATCACCGTCCGGTTGTACTGTCATATCCACCTGGTCGCATTTAATATAAAATGACTTCTCCGTGTCCTTCACCTCATAATTCCCTACCGGAAATATTGAGTCAGGATCACCAGAGGTTGTCATGGCATCAGCTGAAATACTCAGTTTAAAGTCATCAAATCTGTCATCAGCATCACCGTCTTTGCTTACCTCCACCGCTTTCCATTCACCTATGATTTGATTCACACCCTCTTGATCAGTATGAGCATCATCATCGCTGCATGCAGATACTACCAGAAGGATGATATACAGCAATATCAATATTTTAAAATAATCTCTTTTTAACATTTTCGTTGAGTTAAATTTAATTACATGTCTCTCAGCAGATAGCCTGAAAAGTAAAATTCCGGACTTTCTTCACTAAAAAATCCACCGATAAGATTCAGGTCACCGCCGATATACTCTGTGCTAAAATTGTCGCTTTCTATATGAAATAAAATATCGTACAAATCACCATAAATCAACCAGCCGTTGTCGTTGGCTCCTAAGAAGCTGAATTTGATAAGTCCATCAGCATCAACACTATAAGAGTAGCCATATTGAGCCAGGAAGATGGAAGTACTACCGTTATTGGTTTGTGATATATACACATTTAGATTCATGGTTTTGGCAGAAGCATCAAAATTCAGCTCCATCTCCCTCAAAGTAAGCTGATAAGGACCTGAGGCCATGTAACTGGCGGCGGCATTATAAGATGCAATAAAGCTATCAGACTGGCCACTTAGCGGATTCTCGCCTGAACCCTGTGGGATCAAAACCCCGGCATAAGCTTCACCCAACTCACCAGAAAGCGGTGTGCTCACCTCGAAAATAAACGGTTCATCAAAGCCAACCACACGAGTTTCACCATCCAAATCTACAGTGATCTGCGATTGCTCACCATCCCAGAATAAGTATTGGATGGTATAACCTTTAATCTCAAAGGGATGACTCAACTTGATACCTTCAATTTCAAAATTAAATCCTGTTTGAAATGACAATATATCACCTCCATTTTCCGATTGATATTGCGCTCCGAAAACCCTTTGCGCTACATCGATTACCACCGGCACCTCATCACCATCGGGAAGTACCATTTTCATGCTTTTGTGAGCAGCCGTTGTTTGCACTACACCGTCCAGCACATTTAGAATCTCCTGATCCAGAATAGCGCTCCTTTCATTTTCAGTAGCAGGCGTCAACTTCAGAGAAGCACAACGCTGCACACCTGTTAGGATCACACTGTCTTCACTGACACTACTAAAGCTGAATTCGAAATCTGAAATCAATCCTTCACCATTAGCCCCGCCATTCACATCGCCCTCAGGATCTGCCGGAAGGTGGATATAGGAATAAGTGTTGAAGCTTAAAGTAGGCTTTTGCAATGCTTTTATTACCCAGGAGCTACTGGCAGGGGTTCCGGCTGTGGTCTGGCTGAAATCAGAAACCATAGTAACAGTGCCATCCTCATTAAAATCAAAATAATAAAAATAGGTTCTGTTAATTCCAGTGGTTAGCTCTGCTTTCCACCCTTGTGGAGCATTGATAATCAGGCTATTGTACTCATCCAAAGCCTGTTGCAATCGCTGATCTGGTGTCTCTTCAAAAATAGTATCATAGTCATTATCACAACTAAACACGCTTATTGAAAGAAAACAGATGCTGATATAATAAAATAATTTCTTCATAATTTCTTCAGTTTAGTTGCCCAGAATTCCTAGTATATAATTGTCAGGAGAATCAGCGAAGGAAAGTGTAGGATAGTAATCTCCATTACACGATTGTTCCCAGCTCAGATTAAAGGTTCTGTTGGCGAAAAAGCTCAAAATGCCCGTGGCCTGTACATCATATTCCAGGAAGCCGCTGTTCATATCGCCACCATTATAGTATAAAGTTCTGGTGCTTTCCTCAGGTCCTTCTGGCACGAAAAACCAAAAATTAGCCTCATAATACTCTTGGTTAGAGGTGTTGATGGTATGATAATATAGCGTAAGCGTTAAGGTACCATCCTCAGCATAAAACAGCTTGAAATTATAGTCAAGGGCATATCCTTGCTGATGGAGCAGGTTGTTGTCATAATTATATCTGGCTATAACATCATCAGGCTGCACCAAAGTGCTCAAATCATAATAAAGCGCAGTATATTCTTTACCCTGCCCCCACAATTCCTGAAGTGGCGCTGGCTCCTCATCTCCATCACCTTCACCATTAGATGGTGCAATCTCATTTATGGCCGACTGTACTTCTGTCTGCAGCTGATAAAAATCTATGCCATAAGTTTCTGCAAAGTATTTCACTACCAGCTCTTCCTTCTTTCTCAAAATAGCTCTACCTGCGGCCCCGGTCTCACATTCCAAAATAGCCTCATAAGCCTCTTTTCCTTCTACCAACATCATTGAGATCATTTCCACGAAGTCTTCATCCGGAGAAAGCATAGAATAACTGGTGATAAAGCCACGAGCACGGGCCTCCTGCAATGACACCAGATTCCAGTTGGCAGTGTAATCTCCAGGCGTAATCTCCTTAAATTCAGAAGGATACGAATTGGTTTGGTGTAGAATATGGCCAAACTCATGCTCAATGGTATGGATAAGCTGCTTTACAGAATACTGATCTGTTTGCTCAAAGCTGTTTACCACATAAAGCACCACTTTTCTACCTCCCTCCGCGGTACCTAGTTTTATGGTACCATCAAAGTTATATTCCGGGCTGCCTACCAGCATAAATTGTTTAGGCGAGTATGTTTTAATGAAGGCATCTCCGGCCAGTGAGATATATGGGTCAATCCATACTTTTCTCACTACCTCCATAACTCCCTGCACTTTGCTGGCCTCTGGCGGCACCAAAGTTTTATTAATATTCAGTTCCGAAGCATCCCATCGGTATTTCACTTCTATATTGAATGGACTGGTAAAGTTTGTGGCCAACCAGTTATCCAGCTCAGTAGGCTCTTGGTTGGGATCATTATTCACGTATTCTGCGTCACCGTTTAATGAATCATTATAGGGATCATCACAGGAGGTGGCAGATAGTATTATTGCCACCGCATAAATTATATATTTCTTAAAATTCATATCTCTGCTTTAAGTGGGTTATCTGGGATTGGGTTGAAGACCTCCTATGGTCATGGCCTCTTGCGGAATTTGAAGCGTTTTTCGCGCATCATCAGCCTTTAGCTCGTAGGTTTCACCATTGCTGGTAGTGTGAACCACCGGAATATGATGTCTGCGTATATCAAACCAGCGCATGCCTTCATGTAAAAACTCTACCTGTCTGAAATGCAAGGCAGCAGCCACCAAATTCTGCTGATTTATGTTATACTGATAGAATTCATAGAGCCTGTTAAAAGTAAGCTGGTGCACCTCCGGATTATAGTTATTGATGCGCTTGGAGATCCAGATATTTAAATCTGCCAGCGACTCATGGAATTCATTTTTGAAAGCATAGGCTTCCGCTCTGCTGAGCAGCACTTCTTCTACTGTAAACAAAGGCAGCATCATGTATGGATAACCTGTGTTGGCATTATTGCCGGTACGCACAAAATGCTCTTTGAATTTATTGATGAAATAGATGCCGCTAGATGTGTAAAAGGTCGAAAAGGCGAATATTCCGCCACTTGGATTAGGAAACAGCTCCTGATACTTAATGGCTCCGGTCGAAAACCTAAAGCTGTTGAACCTTCTTGGCCACTCGGTCAATGTTTCGCTCAATAAAAGGTTCGTTCTTTCAGATGATCTGGTATAAATATTGGCCAGCTCCTGTGCTGAAAGTGATTTATAATCAGTATTCCATGGCCTTAAATAATCTGCAAATTCACCTGAACCCAGCACCCTTTCAGCATAATCTATCACCTTGTCAT
Source organism: Fulvivirga ligni (assembly GCF_021389935.1). Taxonomy (NCBI): domain Bacteria; kingdom Pseudomonadati; phylum Bacteroidota; class Cytophagia; order Cytophagales; family Fulvivirgaceae; genus Fulvivirga; species Fulvivirga ligni. The sequence goes on along the minus strand of NZ_CP089979.1, from coordinate 1,791,076 downwards.
AATCCTTTGTAAAAAGGTAGAACCTAACAGCAAAGGCGTTAGCAGCAGATTTAGAGAAATGATATTTGATCACACCGGTGGCATCACCTGTTTCATAGGCTTTGTCGTCTATTAGTGGCAACCCTTCCAAAAGATCTTTCTCGATCATTTCATAAACATAAGCTACCGTATTCCTCTCATAGGTTTTTAATGAAACCGTCTCAGGGTCAGTCACATATGGAATGCCGAGATCATAAGTGGCAGAGTTAGGGTTATACATTTTGGCAAATAAATTCACCAGCATAAAATGAGAATAAGCTCTGGCTACCAATGCCTCACCGTATTCTGCACTATATTCCTCAGGATTTTCTGCCTGTTCTATGGCTTTCAGGGCATGGTTGGCCGCTGCAATGGCTGCATAGCAAGAGTTCCAGTAAAATTCTGGTGAATCCTGAGCGGTAGACAGCCCATCTCTCCAAAAATAGGCATCAGAGTTTCGCTGATCCTGGCCACCGGAAGGGTTATCCTCCACATTATCTGACATAGCTTCACAAAACGCTGCATAATTAGCTTCAGGGTAGGCAGTTACTAATAGCTCACCTATTTTTTCCCTGGTGTCAAGCTTGGTCCTGCCATCCGGGGTCTGTGAGAGGAAATCATCACAACCCCCCAGAAAAAGCAGAATGAAATATAAGATTGCTGAATATCTATTCATATCAATGTTATTATCGTTTAGAAACTAAGTTTTATAGAAGCTGTGATCTTTTTCGCTACTGGCATGGCTACCCCACCAGAGGCAAAGAATTCCGGATCCTGGCCGTACAATCGCTTATCAGCATACAATAAGAAAAGGTTAGTACCCGTAAGACTGAATGATGCTGTTTGCAAATTCAGATTCGTTAAAAACTTACCTGGAAGATTATAAGTAAGAGAAACCGTACGCAAACGAATATAAGATCCGTCAGCCACCCTCTCAGAAGAATAGTTGTAATTGTTATATGGATACACTTCACCAGTGGCATATAGCTGGTTCAGCGTTAGCAAATCTGCAATAGACGGCACATTGGTATACTGCTCATCACCTGGCAACATCCATCGGTCATGAAACTCGCGTGGTGAAGCATTAAGATCTGAATAAAAACTACTGAAAGCCGGATTAAGCCTGATCTTATTACCTGCCTGATAGGTGAGGAAGATATTTAACGATAGGTTATTATATCTGAAAGTATTTGAAAAGCCACCTGTAACTGTAGGATCTACTGGCCCCTCATATTTCAAGTTCGCTGTTTTATAGCTTTGCATGAATACATTAGGGCTTATTTCACCATCCTGATTAAGGAATAAAGGCACACCAGTTTCAGGATCTAAGCCTTCAAAATCTATAGAAAACAATCCTCTCACCGGATAGCCTTGTTGCGCACCTCCTTCAGGGAAAATAAGGTCCAAAATACGGGGCTGATTCTTTAGGTTAGTGATCTTATTTTTATTGAAACTGAAAATAAAATTGGTATTCCAACCCCAATCTCTATGATCTACCAAGGTAGCTCCCAGCGACAGGTCAAGCCCGTGCGATTTCATGTCAGCGTAGTTTACATACTTGTAAGCTTCTCCGCCAATTCCTGAAGTCTTGATAAGGCTGATCAGATCGAAGTGGTCTCTCCAATAATAATCAGCGGAGATGGTGAAACGCTTAAACAAGCCTGCATTAAGCCCAATATTGGTCTCGTATTGCTTTTCCCAGGTAAGATCAGAATTCTCCAGACTTTCAATGCCTATCTGAGATTCTGTTTCGTCAAGATAAGGCCTGCGGGTGGTACCACTTCTGTACACCACTGACGAGTTGGTGGCATTTCCTATGTTGGCCGTAAGGCCGTATCCTACTTTTAGGGTAAGGAAATCAACGGATCTAACACCTTTCATAAACTCCTCAGAATCCAAATTCCAGGCACCACTGACGTTCCAGGTTGGCAACCAGCGCGAGGTAGATGATTCACCCAGGCGGTTAGAGCCATCATATCTTACGGTACTATTGAAAACATATTTGCTGTTATATGAATAGGTCAGTCCGGAGTAGAAACTGGCATAGCGCTCAAATGAGTTCTGCATACCGAAATAATTGAAATTCTGCTCCAGCTGTTGCTTCAGGATAAGATAGTCGGTAAAAGGAACTCCACCTTTGCCATATTGATAACCATAGCCATTGCTGTAAGCATTCTGACGATCCACCTGTCTGATTTCCTGCCCCAGTACCAGGTTCACATTGTGCTTCTTGGCGAATAGATGATTCCATCCCAATTGATTTTTCACATAGTAGCTAACCATCTGATCATCAGTACGATTATAGAAACCTCCCTCAGGAAGCACCACCACTGGATCGAGGTTAGGATAATCCGGGTTGTAATACAGAAATTTATTACCCTGGCGAATAGTTTGGGATCCATCCGCCCTGTAGGCTTCTGCCATGTTAGAGCCTTCCTGCACCTGATGTTCTGTGGTAGTTTTCACATATCTTACGGCAGCTACCAGGTCATAGGTCAGGTTGTCAAACAGCTTGTATTTAAGCTCTCCCTGCAGTTTGAAGTCCTGCACGTTTAGGTCTATATAGTTTTTGCTGAGCTCATTGATGATATTAAAAGGCGCATAATTTCTGGTGAAATATTCGAGGTCACCATTTTCATCATAAGCGGTGAGGGCCCTGCTCGTATTGAGTGCGTAGCTAAACGGATTAATATCAAAATCTCTGCTATAGCTTCCTGAAACGGCATCAGTTTGGCGATCGATGGTACCAGGCACACGCTGATCTCTGATAGAACCGGTGGTAATAAAACCAAGGCTTATTTTATCAGATAGCTTGAAAGTACCTCTGGCATTAGCAGTATACCTCTTCACCCTGTCGGCAATAGTCCAACCCTGATCATTATAGTAACTGGTTGAAAAATAGAGCTTTGAGGCCTCTGTACCTGAAGAAATGCCCAGGGAATGCTCCTGAACAAATGAATTTCTGAATAACTCATCAAACCAATCGGTATTGGCAGTAGCATATCTGCTGAGAAAGGCTCGCCTGGCTTCCGGAGTGTTAGCCAAAGGAAACTGGCCTGAGTTCTCATCAAAGGAGCCATTGATTAAGTCATACATCTTTTTGTAAATGCCGCCATTGGGGCTCCTGGATATATCGGAGTGGTTAAGAAATCCTTTTCGCTCCAGCTCCGCATACACTGACATCTGATCACTGGAGTTCATGATATTGTAATTGTCATACGATGGCTTCAGGTAGGAAGAGAAGTTTCCTGAATAAGTGATCAAAGGCTTACCTACTCTACCCTTTTTAGTGGTGATGATCACTACACCATCCTTGGCACGAGCACCATATAATGCTGTGGCAGAGGCATCTTTAAGGATGTTAATGCTCTCAATATCTTCAGAGTTGATCCCCGCTACTGATGACCCGATCAGGGTGTTAGGATCACCTGTGGTAAGCTGGTCAGGAGAGATATTCACGATATCTTCCAACACCACACCATCTATAACCCAAAGTGGTTTATTATCACCGGTAATGGAAGTAGCACCGCGTACTCTTATCTTAGGAGCCGTACCAAAGGTTCCTGACACATTCTGAACGGACACTCCAGCCGCACGTCCCTGAAGCATTCGGCTTACATCTATGGTGCCTTCTGTTTCTATTTCTTCGGCATCCAGTTTTACCACGGAACCAGTGAAAAGCCTTTTATCAATATCCTGATAACCAGTTGAGATCACCATTACCTCATTCAGGGTAGTAATATCCTCCTCCATCTGCACGTCTATCACAGTGCGCGAGTTAATGGCCACTTCCTGATCCATATAACCTATGAAGGTAAAAATCAGCGATGCTTCATTATCTACTTTTATCGTGTAGTTACCATCGAAATCTGTGATAGTACCTTTAGAAGTGCCTTTTATTGTAATACTTACCCCAGGTAGAACTTCTCCATCCACCGCCGAAGTCACTTTACCTGATACTGATATGGGCTCTACAAAGTTTTTGGGTGATATGACAATAAGATTCCCGTCCAGGAATTTGAAAGTAAGTGCAGTAGTTGAAAGCAATTTGGTCAGCACCGTATTCAACTCCTCATTCTTGGCGGTAATGGACACCCGCTTGTCTAGGTCAGCAAATGAATCATTATAAAAAAAGGAATAGTCGCTTTCTTTTTCAAGCACGTTAAGCGCTTTACGGACAGTAACATTTTTAAGGTTAATATCAAGGTTTTGAGATTTGACGGTTCCTGCCAGTGCCACCCCTGCACTAATGAATATAAACAGCCATATTTTCATAATCATAGATAATACAGACCAAGTATATGTTTGGTCATATTTTAATTTTTTCATAGTATTATATGGGATTGGGATTCAACAATCGAAATACTTATCCTACTCGCTAGGTTCGGATACAGACTGTTACCAGTCCTATAGGATCAAAGGATGTTGCCGCATCTTTTGGTCCTTCATTTTTTTCTAACTGGTATTATCGCTTATCGTATAAGTGCTTCATATTTAAGATTTTGGGTTAGTATTAATTAATTATTCGGATTTTGTAGCGACCGGTATTTTTGCTTTTCACTTTCATCCATACCTATGGTCACCGTTTTTTCGCTTACATCAAATTTCACTGGTGAAGTGAGTGCCAGAGCTTTCAGTACCTGCTCCAGACTCAACTGCTTTATTTTACCCGTGTATCGGTAGCTTTTCAGCTCTTCATCTTTGAAGGTGATATTGATATCATACAGCCTTTCCAGTTTCTTGGCCAGTTCACCTAATGACTCACTGCTTACAGTAAGCCAGCCATCTTTCCATGATGTTTCAAGATTTACATTAATCCCTCTTTCCAGCCTGGCTGTTTTAGTATCTTTCAATAAAGTGAGTTTGTCACCTGGCTTCAGTGTGGTAGACCTCATCCCTTCAGCGGTATATATATTATTTACTTTCAGCGAGCCCCGAACCAGGGTAGTCACCACATCTTTATCATCTTCATAGGCGCGTATATTGAAGGCCGTGCCCAACACTTTGATGTCATAATCAGGAGTAAAAACCGTAAAAGGAACTTCATCTTCCTCTACATCAAAAAAGGCCTCACCCACTAGTGTGAGCTTTCGGTTAGAGATACCAAACTGATTATCAAAAATGAGCTTACTACCAGCATTTATCCATACTTCAGAACTATCAGGAAGTACAACATAACTTTGTGAGCCTGAGGGAGCCTGAATTACCGTTGTAGTCACCTGAGTATTACCCCATAAATTGATGGGGCCGTATTTCCATAAAACCATCGCTGCTACCAGCAAAAGAGAGATTGTAGCGGCATATTTATACATTGGTTTAAAGCTTCTGCCCTTTACTCTGCCTCTTACCTTCTCCCAATCTCTTCTTATATCAATCTCACCATAGGGCAGCCCACCTGCCTGGTCCCATAGCAGCTTCAGCTTATTGTAATCAGCGCTAAATTCTGCGTCTGACCTAAGTAGCTCCTGCCATTCGATGGTTTCCTCCTGAGTAAGTTCTCTGGTTATGGCTTTCGAAGCCAAATACCAGGATCTCTCATTTTGATCATTCACTTGCATAGTAATAATTAGTAGTTGCGTTTGTCCCACATGAGGGGGACTCTTTTAATGATTTATAATCAATCGTTGTGTACCATAAACCTCTTCATCATTGCCCAGACGGATCAAGTATGTGCCTGAGGGATAGGGTGATGCATCGAATTGTATGGTTTCAATTTCTCCTACCGCAGGAGTTCCCTTGTAGATGGTTTTCACTTTTCTTCCGAATATGTCGAGCAATTCGGCTTTTACAGCTCCGCTCTTTTTTACTTTTATATCCAGAGAAGTAGTGCCTGTTGTTGGATTAGGGTAAGGCAATGACATCGACTGACTTTCTAAAATATCATCCACACCACTCACCAGGCTTTCAAAGGTAAAATCCATCACTACAATGCCGCTCTCCCCATTAGGATCTCCCGGATCTCCGGTACCTGTGACACGGATATACACTTCCTCTCCGGCCTCCATATAATAACCTTCAATTCTGGACTGGACATTTACACCAGGTTCAATATCATTATTGCAGGCATACTGGTCAGAATTCTCATCCATGAAAACCAGCAACGTATTAAAGTCTGACTCTGAAAGATCTACCGTTACATTTCCTGCAGCAGGAGCAACAAAGTGCCACCAAATTGAGTTACTATTATCATAAGTACCATTATCAGCACAATATGCCAATGTTTCTATATCTGGCTCGGCCGTGGCTCGCATATTATATGAGCCATATTTACCAGAAACCGGACCTATTTCTGTGGCATCAGATCGGTTATCATTGGGAATGACATCAGGAACGATGTACGGTGAAACTACCACCGTGTCTTTGGCACCCAAATGAGCCTCTTCATCAATAGTTACTGAATAGAGTGAAGCATCTATTCTTGGGTAAGGATATTCTAAAGTCTCATCTGACTCCACACTGTAGGTAAGCCAGAAGTAATTATCTCCTATCAACAGGTCCTGATCGCCCTGAATAACAAAAGTATCAGCAGGATTTTCAACCTCTCCAAACAATTCAGCATCAACCTGACCATCCCAATAAGCTATAAATGCTACATCTTTAGTGGTATACAGACTAGCCTTTGCAATATGAATATCCGCATCGGTACCCTCTGTGGTAAGCTTTAATGAGGATAGTTTAGGTACACCTTCATCTCCCTTTATGCGAACACGAAAACCAAGGAAAGGAGTATATGACGTTTCTGAAATTGGCACGGGGATGGCATTTTGCCATGACACCTGCGTTTGGTAAAAAGTGGCTGGCTGTACAGGGCGCACATAAACGTTATCCAGATACCAGTCATCCGTTTGATTAGGATCTGTTGAGGCCGTTTCATGTACAAAAGCAATGTGAATAGGCTGATTAATGTATGCTGCCAAATCAAAGGACCTCGTTTCAAAATATTTGGGAAAAGTGGTTTCATCAAAAGTGGCCAGTGTATCAGTAAAATCAGCAGCGTTGGCAGTGGCGGTGGAGATAAGAACATGATATTTAGTACCATAATCTATACCTGTATAGGTCTGGGCCGCATCAAAAATCAGAAAATCTCCATCTAAAGGAGTGATTTCTGGTGTAATGAGCCAATCTTCATCTATCATTCCTTCCAAAGCTCCTTCTATGCCACTGAAAGCTACCTTGGGGCCAAAAAAACCATAAGTAGAAACTCCCCAATGGGCGGTTGGAATCTGACCTCCTTTTTGGTAAAAGCTCCAGCCCTCAGGAAGATCACCCATCTCGGTGTTATCAAAACCTTCAAAAAAAGTAGGTTCCTGGGCGTAAATCTTTTCAGGTGTCAGGAATAAAAAGGCGAAACATGATATTAATAGTATCTTATAAATACTTGGGTAGAATTTGCTCATATATTTTCCATTAAAACTAACATAAGGATCATTCACCCTTAAGACAGAGAAACTTCAGAGCACCCCTAAAAGGAGTCCAAAAAAAATATCAACACCCCTGAAAAGCTTATGATCAGTTCGCGTAACTTCTTCAATGCCAGGCTTATCTGAGTCTCGACAGTTTTAGTGGAAATATTCAATTCTTCTGCAATTGACTTATAGGAGAGCTCTTTCATTCTGCTCATGAGAAAAATCTCTCTGCATCTGTGGGGCAGGTTATCGATGGCCCTCATCAGCTCAGCCTCCTGCTCTGCAAGCATTATTTTCCTTAAAATATTATCCTGCGTAAACTCCGGCTCCTTATAATCTTGCAAGTGTTTGGCGGCTACTTTATTGGTTTCGATGTAATTAAGGCAGGCATTTCGAACACCTCGGTAAAGGTAGGTCTTCAAAGAGCTGGAGTTTAAAGTGGGTTGTTTGGTCCAAAGTCTCACAAAAAAATCCTGGGTGATTTCGCGCGCCTCCTCTACATCTTTTACATACTTGGTGGCAAACAGGGTAAGAGGACGATAATAGGTATGAAAAATACTTTCGAGGGCTTTTTCATTCCCTCTACTTAGCATTTGTACAAGTCGTTCTTCAGAAAATTCTTTCAATAATCTTATCCTATAGTCACATCAATACCCTGGCACGCTCTGGTATTTAGCTCTGATACCATTTACAAGTAATAGACAGTAAAAATGAAAAGCACCCCTAAGAGAGTTTCATTTTTTTTCTATTCCGACACAAACATGGAACTATTCTGCATGGCAAAAACAGCCACAAATTAATCTAAAGTCAGCAATAGAGAGCGATACTCGATGATATTTATTTACAGGCAAAAAATGCCCCTTTAAATACCATACAACAAACAATATTATCAAAGTTCAATAACAAAAAGATAGTAGCTGAAAGGTTATAAGTGAGTGATAGAACCTTTACAAAAGAGGGCTTATTTATTTTTATAAATTTTGTATTAGCATATCCTGACAAGTATGAAAATGATTCTGTGTTTGGACACACTTAACCGAGATATGGACACTCGGTCAGCACCGCCACTAGCGATATTTGCATTGTAATAATCACTAAAAAAGACTTGAATATGGATCAATTAAAAAAGATAAAGCTAGGCTCACAAGGCCTGGTGGTGCCGCAAATAGGCCTCGGTTGTATGGGAATGACTCAGATTATGGGTTTCGATACTTATGGAAAGGCCGATGAGAAAGAATCGATAGCTACAATTCATCGCTCTCTTGAGCTGGGTGGCAACTTTCTGGATACGGCAGACCTCTACGGCTCTACCGAAAATGAAAAGCTGGTAGCCAAGGCTATAGAAGGCAATAGAGATGAGTATATCATCGCCACCAAATTTGGGTATGAGCTGAATGAAAAAGATGAGCTTACCGGACAAATTAACGGAAGGCCTGAATATGTAAAAACAGCAGCTGAGCGATCGCTTAAAAACCTGAAGACGGATTATATTGACTTATATTATCTACACCGCCTGGATCCCAATACGCCCATTGAAGAAACGGTTGGTGCTATGGCCGAACTGGTGAAAGAGGGTAAGGTGAAATACATTGGTTTGTCTGAAGTATCGGCAAATACCATAAAAAAGGCTCATGCTGTTCATCCGCTATCTGCTTTGCAGACGGAGTATTCACTATTTGAGCGCAATGTGGAAGCAGATGGAATTTTAGATACAGTAAAATCTCTGGGCATTGGTTTTGTGCCTTATTCACCGCTTGGCAGAGGTTTTATTTCAGGAAACATACAAAGTCCTGATGACTTCGCTGAGGATGATTTTAGAAGATACATTCCAAAATTTCAAGGGGATCAGTTCTACAAAAATCTTGAACTGGTAGAAGAAATTAAGAAAATGGCGGAAGAAAAAGGGGTAACAGCTTCTCAATTGGCTATTTCATGGGTAACAACGCAAGGTTATGTGCCTATTCCTGGCACCAAGCGAGTGAAATATGTAGAGCAGAATATTGAAGCCGCTACCATTGAGTTATCAAAAGCTGAAATGGACAGACTGGAAAGCATTATTCCTATAGAAACCGAAACTGGCGACAGATATAACAAGGAAATAATGGAGCAGATAGACCGCTAATTTCTAATAAACGGAAGGGTTTAAAAGCGGTAAAATGATTTTAAACCCTTCTTTTTAAATCCTTAAGATCCCATTCCCGTTAATGATGTAATTGATACTTGACTATGAAGAAAACTATTGACTCTCCGCAGATTATCAATTCCGTTCCTGAGCTTTTCAAAATGTTTGGAATGCCGGACCTGGAGCATCCTTTAATAGGTGTTACCTCACTGGAATTATTGAGAGAATCTTGTCCTGATCTAGTTGGGCACTTTGTCTATAATTTCTACTCCATCTGTATCAAAAAAGATTTTAATGGTAAAATGAAATACGGACAAAACTATTATGACTTTAATAGCGGTACAATGTCGTTCCTCTCTCCCGGACAGGTGGTATCTACCAGTATGGACGATGAAATGTCATTATCAGGCTGGTGTCTCATTTTTCACCCTGATTTGATCAGTAAATATCCATTGGGCAAAAACATCAAAAACTATAGCTTCTTTTCCTATGAGGTGCACGAAGCTTTGCATTTATCTGATAAAGAAGAACTTATGCTTAGCACACTCATGCAAAACATTGCTAATGAGTATAAGTCGTCCATAGATAAATTTAGCCAGGATGTGCTGGTTTCTCATATTGAACTTATGCTCAATTATTGTAACAGGTTTTATAATCGGCAGTTTATCACCAGGCAAAGCGCTAATCCTGATATACTTAGCCAGGTAGAAAATATTCTGGATGAGTATTTCAATAACGATCAGGCCTTATCTGAAGGCTTGCCTTCTGTACAATACATTTCCGATCAACTGAACATGTCGCCTAACTACCTGAGCGATATGCTCAGAAACCTCACTGGACAAAGCACGCAGCAGCACATTCAGAATAAATTAATGGAGAAGGCTAAGGAGATTCTGACTACTACCAATTTATCGGTAAGTCAGATTGCTTATCAACTGGGGTTTGAATATCCGCAGTCGTTTAACAAGTTCTTTAAGAATAAAATGAAAGTGTCTCCGCTTACTTTCAGGCAGTCTTTCAACTAATTACTTGATTCTAAAGAGATCAGGGCCGCCTTTAACACCGGCTTTTTTCTCATTGGTTTTTTCCAATAAGTTCATTTGTAAAATCTTCTTGCGGAAGTTGCGTCTGTCCAGCTTTTCATCCAGAATACTCTCATAAAGATCTTGCATTTCCTTTAGCGTAAACTTTTCGGGTAATAGTTCTCCAAAGATCAGGTTATCCTGAAGGTTTCTTTTCAGCTTGGCTAAGGCATCCTTGGCCAAAATCTCATGATCAAAACCCAGCTTTTGAGGTAAATTATTCAGTGAAAACCACTGAACATCAGACACATAGTCGTTTGGTATGGCGGGGTGGTTTTCAGGTTTTATCAAAGCATAAAAGTTGACAGTGACCGCTCGTTTTACCGGGTGCCTGTCCACCGCGCTATAGCAGCCCACCTGCTCCTGGTGGATACCATGAATACCGGTAAGATTAAACAAAACCCTATTTACGGCTTCCTCCACCGTTTGCCCCTCCCCCATAATACCGCCCGGAAGCAGCCAATGGTCTTTATAAGGCTCAATGGATCTTTTTACCAGAAGAAGTTTTAGTTCGTTATCCTGAAATCCGAAAACAGAGCAATCTACCGTGATGGTGCATTCATACGATGAGGGATATACGGTAGTGTTTAAAGAATTCAATTGGGGCTCAGTTGTTTATGCAGCGAAAATAAAGCAGGAAAAAAGAAAACGCAACTTATTACAGTTGCGCTTTCCTTTAAATGATATGTTTAAAGTCCTTTTTAGCTCGCTACCAGTGTCATAATAGAGTGAGGAAGGCTTTCTGTTTTAATGGCTTTTCCATTTAACCATACCGTAACCTCTTGTTTCTTTTCGTTCTTGTTAAGAATAACCACCACTACTTTTCCATCAGGATTTAAGAAAGCAGTAGTATTGATACTATCATAGTTAGAAGAGCTGATAATACGCTTGGCTCCTGGCTTTATGAACTTAGAGAAGTGGCCAATGTAATAATAGCTATTGGTGTAAATCAAATCCTTTTTAGACTTATCTCTGTGCACAGGGGCAAAACACAAGTTACCTACGTGATTAGGTCCTCCTGTTTCATCTAAAAGAATGTTCCAGTCAGTCCAGGCTACGGTTCCGTTATTGAAATCATTCAGCATAGACCAGCCATATCTTTCACCCAGCGCCCAGTCATTGACTCTGCTGTAGTCAAATTTCTCCACGCATCCTTCAGTGAAAACTAAGTTCTTATCCGGGAAAGTTTCATGCACTTTCTGTAAGTTATCGAACTGCATGCCTCCACCTTTCCAAGGCTCATACCAGTGAAAACCTATTCCCCACACATATTTAGAAGCCTCAGGGTCATTGAACATGGTCATGGCTCTCTGATAGATAAGATCACGGTTATGATCCCAAACAATCAGCTTTTTATCACTCATGCCTGCTTTTTCCAGTGTTGGGCCTAAGTAGTTTTTCACAAAATCTCTCTCATCTTCAGCATTAAAGATGCAAGACTCCCAGATCTGCTTGGCCATAGGCTCATTTTGCACAGAAAGACCCCAGATAGGAATACCTTCTGCCTCATATGCCTCAATAAATTTGATGTAATGATTTGCCCATGCCTGCTTGTAATCATCCAGCAATTTACCACCATTTAAGCGATCACCATTGTCCTTCATCCATGCTGGTGGGCTCCATGGGCTCACAAACATTTTCACGCTATCGCCCGCCATTGCCAAGGCCTTTTTTATGAATGGAATTCTGTATTCCTTATCATGAGAAATATCGAAAGTCTTTAGTTCCTTGTCATTTTCCTCAATGTAATCATAGCTAGCACTAGAAAAATCGCAGCTGGCGATGTTGGTTCTGGTAAAGGTATAACCAAGGCCTTTTTCTTCATCGAAATAAGCTGTAAGCAACTCATCTTGTTTTTCCTGAGGCAAGCTGGCAAATATCTCCGCAGAAGCATCAGTTAAAGCTCCGCCAATACCAATAAACTGCTGAAAAGTGTGGGTTGGGTCTACGTAAATAGAGGTTTTGTTTTCTACCGGCTTATCTGCTTCACCGAACTGTGCGCTGCTTAGCTGAGCAAAGCGCTCGTCAGTACCTTTAGCTGTTCTATAAATTTCTACCTGAGCATATGATCTCTCTTTCGGCGCTTCAGCGGTCTCCTGCTTAGCCACAGGCTCCTCAATAGCTTCAGCCTCTTTTGTTTCCTGTTTTTCACAGGCTGCCAGGACCAGTAGTAAGTTTAGCCCCACAATCAGTTTCTTCATGATGTAAAGTTTGGAATGAGTTGAATTTATTTTGATAGCCAAATATATAATACATATTACATTTTACTTCCCGAATTGTGCATCAAATCATTTCACAAAACTTTCTCTTTGATATAAAAAGGTATAATTATGATGATTTTTAACCCATCAAAATATACTGATATCTGTCTCACCAGAGAAAGTAAAACCTGTCCATTCAGGCTAAAATGAGACAAAAACTGTATTCTTGTAGTAAAAATTGGATACTCTATGATTAGATTAATTATCACCGTTCTGGCCGTTTCTGGTGCAGCCTTTTTTAACAAGAGCGCCGCCCAGGAACGCAATGACCTCAAGGGGCCTGAGGCCAAGAACTACAAGCCGTGGAAAAACAAATCCACCAAAAAACTTATCACTTACAGAAGAGAAATACTTCAAGGACCGGATGCTAAAAATCAAAAGCCCTGGAAAAAAGAAGTGAACCAATATCAGGAAGTGGCAGGTAGAAGTAATCATAACCTGCAAGGCCCAAGAGCGAAAAACCACAAGCCTTGGCAGAGTAAAAAGAAATAACTAAAATGAGTAGAGAGCAACCATAACCCAACTCTTTACTCATTCCTGTACTATTTACTATATACTAGTTACTAACGACTATTTACAAGTTACTAACCACTATTTACTCTTCTTGTATACCTGTTGCACCTTATTTATAGGTACTTTTGCCCTGAATGAAGTTAGTGAACATCATATGGGCCATGCACTTTCTGGTGGTTTCTTTAACCCCACACACAGATCTGTGTGAGCTAAGAGAGCTCCCTAAAGTATTTGACCATTATCAGGAACACAAACTTGCCGCAGGAGATTCTTTTCTGGAATATCTCACTGAAGATTATCTTAGCTTCAAATCATCAGAAAGACAGCACCATGCTGACGATGACAACCTCCCTTTTCATGGACATCTGAATCATAGCCACTGTTGTAGCTTTACCATTTTCAGACAAGAGCAAGGTTTCAGCTGGCAAAGTGACTTTAGAAAGACAGAATTACCAACCTATAATTTTATTGCCAATACAGCTTATCTAAACAGCATTTTCCAACCCCCACAGGTTTAAAATCAATGTTATCTGCCGGGCTTTAACCAGCTCGCATTTTAATTATTCATTATCACAAGCTGCCTTTGAAAGTTGCATAAGGCCGCTTTTGATACCATAAATCATTGATTTTAAACTCAATAATATGATCAATAGTATCATCCAATTCTCTATTAAGAATAAAATCTTAGTAGGGTTGTTTACACTTGTAATCATAGGCTGGGGAGCTTATTCCTTAACACAAATACCCATAGATGCCGTACCCGATATTACTAATAATCAGGTGCAGGTCATTACTACATCTCAAAGTCTCGCAGCACAGGAAGTGGAGCAGTTTCTTACTTATCCGGTAGAGCTGGCCATGGCTAACATCCCGGGTGTGACAGAGATCCGGTCAATTTCACGATTCGGTTTATCAGTAGTTACTGTTGTTTTTGAAGAAAATATGGGCACTTACCTACCCCGACAGCTGGTAGCAGAAAAAATAACGGAAGCACGCGAAAATATCGGTGAGGACCTGGGGTCTCCACAAATTGGCCCTATTACTACCGGATTGGGCGAAATATACCAGTATTCTCTTGAGGTAGACCCCGAATATAAAGATCAATATTCACCAACAGAACTACGAACCATTCAGGACTGGATTATCAAGAGGCAGCTCAGCATGATCGAAGGTGTAGTAGAAATCAGCAGTTGGGGTGGCTACTTAAAGCAATATGAGGTAGCCATAGATCCCAGCAAACTGAATGCCTATAACCTTACTTTAAATGATATATACTCCGCTTTGCGCTCCAATAATGAGAATACCGGTGGCAGTTATATTGAAAAAGGGCCAAACCTCTATTACATCAGAGGTCAAGGCATGGCCAAGAGCTATAATGACATTAGCCAGATTCTCATCACCAATAGAGATGGTATACCCGTAACCATCGCAGACCTGGCTCTGGTTGGTGAAGGGCATGCTCCCAGGTACGGTGCTGCCACTAAAGATGGTAAAGGTGAAACCGTAATAGGCATAGTAATGATGCTGAAAGGCGCTAACTCAGCCGCGGTTATTGAGAGAGTGAAAGACAGAATAGCCGATATCCAGAGCACACTACCCGAGGGAGTAAGCATAAAACCATTCCTCGACAGAACCAAACTAGTGGATAAAACCACCTCTACCGTCTCGGAAAACCTGATCATCGGGGGACTTATCGTTATTTTGGCTCTTGTTTTTTTACTAGGCACCATGCGTTCAGGCCTAATTGTAGCCTCCGTTATACCCCTGTCCATGTTGTTTGCCTTAGGCATGATGAACACCTTTGGGGTATCGGCCAACCTTATGAGCTTAGGAGCTCTGGACTTTGGCATCATCGTAGACGGAGCGGTTATCATAGTGGAATTTATGGTGGTGATGTTGATTAATAACTCTACTCAGCTACAAACGCTTACAGGCAAAGACAAACAGCTAAGACTAGACCATATTGCTTCAAAATCTTCATCCAGAATGATGAATGCTGCTATTTTCGGTCAGATTATTATTCTTATAGTCTTCATACCCATCCTTACCCTTACCGGAATAGAAGGCAAAACATTTCGCCCCATGGCACTCACTTTCGGCTTCGCAATAATAGGTGCTATGCTGCTATGCCTTACCTATGTACCCATGATAACGGCAAGTGGCCTTTATAGTAAAAAGATTACCAAAAAGACCTGGGGCGACCGATTTATATCATGGATGGAAGCCAGATATCAACCTGTTATAAACAAAGCATTAAGCATGAAAAAGCTGGTTGTGACTATAGCAGTAGGAGCTTTGGCGGTATCAATTTTTATATTCACCACCCTGGGAGGCGAGTTTATACCGCTGCTAGATGAAGGTGACTTTGCGCTGGAAACCCGCATGGCTCCGGGCACCTCTCTTGCGGAAACGACCAAAAACACCAGTAAAGTGGAATCCATACTACTCGATAGTTTTCCTGAAGTAAAAACCGTGGTTACGAAAATAGGAGCCGGTGAAGTACCTACGGACCCCATGCCGATAGAAGGAGCCGATGTAATGGTAAGCCTCAAGGAACCCGACGAGTGGGTTTCAGCCAGCAGCAAGGAGGAGCTAGCCGAAAAAATGGAAGCTGCCCTTAGCATTCTTCCAGGAGTGGCCATAGAATTTAGTCAGCCTATAGAGATGCGTTTTAACGAACTGATGACTGGTATAAAGCAGGACATTGCTGTGAAAATATATGGCGAAGACTTGGATATTTTGCAAGAAAAGGGCAACGAAGCCGCAGCCTTAATCCGCACAATTCCGGGTGCTTCTGATGTGAAAGTAGAGCAGGTGACTGGCCTCCCACAAATCGTTATCAAGTACAATAGGCAAAGACTAGCAGAATATGGTCTTACTATTTCTGATCTTAATAAAACTGTGAGCACGGCCTTCGCCGGAGCTGAATCAGGCAAAATCTTTGAAGGTGAGAAACGGTTTGATCTGGTGGTGAGATTGAAAAGTGAGGCAAGAAATGATATTAACGCTGTAAGAGATCTGTATATCCCCACTGGAAATGGGAGTGTACCGCTAAGAGAAGTAGCCCAAGTGAATTTTGAAGAAGCTCCGGCCCAAATCTCCAGAGACAACACACATAGAAGGATTGTAATTGGTGTAAACGTAAGAAATAGAGATACGGAATCTCTGGTAAATGATATGCAAAATCAGCTCAAGGAAAGGCTTTCGCTTCCGCCAGGATATTACACCACTTTTGGTGGTGAGTTTGAGAATCTAAAGAGGGCTCAGAACAGGTTAGCAATAGTGATACCCTTGGCCCTGGCACTCATTTTTATCATCCTATTTCTTCATTTGAAATCCGTAAAGCAAACGGTGTTGATATACACTGCCATTCCGTTTGCTACTGTAGGTGGAATATTCGCATTGTGGATAAGAGGGATGCCCTTCAGCATATCCGCAGGGGTTGGTTTTATTGCGCTTTTTGGAGTAGCTGTACTCAATGGCCTGGTGCTAATCAGTAGCCTAAATGACCTAAAAGAAAGTGGTGTAACAAACATAGGCGAAAGAATCAAGCAAGCCACTACCTCCAGACTGAGGCCTATTTTTCTTACTGCAGTCACGGATATATTGGGCTTTCTACCCATGGCTTTATCCTCTTCAGCAGGAGCAGAAGTACAAAGGCCGCTGGCAACGGTGGTTATTGGCGGTTTGCTAACCGCTACCTTACTCACACTGATAGTGCTCCCGGTTTTGTACAGTTGGTTTGAAAACCCACCAAGGATTAATAAAACGGCCTTAGCCAGCATTATTTTAGTGTTAGCTGCTTTCTACCCGGCTCAGAGCCAGACCTTAAGCATAGAGGAAGCGCAACGATTAGCCTTAGAACAAAACCTGTCGTTGAAAGCATCTCAACTGGCCAACAAACAGAGTGAAAAAATGATAAAAACAGCCTTCAATCCACAGAATGCAAATGTATTTTATGGTGTAGAAGAGCGTTCCACATCGGCCGGAGGCGGCGTTGAGAGCCTGGGTATTTCGCAGCAATTTGCCTTTCCCACCGCCTATGCTGCCAGATCTCAAATGCTAAAACAGCAATCTGAAGTACAGCATAAGCAGTATGAAATTGATCGATCAGTATTACTAAAGAAAGTAAATCAGGCTTATGCTCAGTGGTTGTATACCTGCCAAAAGGTTCATTTTTATGAAAATCTAGACAGCCTGTATCAAAATTTTGAAAAGGCAGCTCAGATAAGGTATGAAACCGGTGAATCTTCAGGACTAGAGAAGTTAAATGCCCAAAGTCGCCGACAGGAGATAGAATTGGCTCTTTCAGGAGCCGAGGCGGAGAAATACTCAGGTTACACTAAGCTCAATCAGCTGCTCGGCAATAGCTTACAAGCTTCTTTGTCTCCGGCGGATACTATTTTTAAGTTAGAAAACAGTCTGTTAGATACTGCTGCCAACAATCCTTTTATGGCTTATCAACAGGAAAGAACCCAATTGGCTGAAGAACAACTCAAAGTGCAGCAATCACAGTGGTGGCCAGGATTAAAAGGGCAATATGCATGGCAAAATGTAAATGGGCAAAATGGGTACTATGGATTTCAGGTAGGCCTGACCGTACCTCTATTTTTCGGTTCTCAGCAGGCAAAAATTCAGGCTGCCAAATTAGAAACAGACCGGCAGGAAATGCTGCTTCAAGACCAAAAGCTATCCTGGAATGCATTATTGAACCAGGCAGTTATCAACTTTAAACAACAGCAAAAGCAACTGAATTATTACCAAAACACTGGTCTACCCTTAAGCCAAAAGCTGCTGGAAGGGGCCTCCTTATCATTCAGAGAAGGAGATATTGACTATGTAGAATACTTACAAAGTATTTCTCAAGCTACCACTATTAAGAGTAACTGGTTTACTAGCATATTGAAATACAACCTATCCATTATTGAAATTAACTACCTCAGCGGTACTAAATAAAATATTATGACATTTAACATAAAATACTTATTCATATTCCTCCTATTTATAGTGAGCTGTAGCAATGAAACAGCCACAGAAACTCATGAGCAAGATCATGAAGAGGAAGAAACGCCAGGTCAATTACACCTTTCTGATATGCAGGTGAAACAAGCTGGTATAGCATTGGGTACTTTTGACTATAAACCTTTGGGACAATCTGTAAAAGCCAACGGCACCATTGAACTGCCTCCAAATAATCTGGCCAGCATCACTCCTTTAATGGACGGTTTCGTGCAATCTATCCATTTTTTAGAGGGCGCTGAGGTAAAGAAAGGTCAAATACTGGCTACATTAAGAAACCCTGAATATATCATGCTGCAGCAGGAATATGTTCAGGCTGTGAATAATCTGCAGGTGCTGGAGCAGGAACTAGACAGGCAGCAAACCCTTAACGAGGCGCAGGTTGGTGCTAAGAAAAAACTACAGCAAACAGAGGCTAATCATAATAATGCCAAAGCGCAAAAAGCTGCCTTAGCCGAAAGACTGAAATATTTAGGAATTAACCCTGAGAGAGTGGCTGCCGGCCATATTCAAAATAAGATTTATCTCACAGCCCCTTTTGATGGCACCGTCACCTCTGTGAAAACACATAATGGGCAGCACATAGAGGCTGGAGAAATGATTATGGAGCTAATTAACAGAGAGCATATGCATCTGGAACTCAAGCTTTTCCAGAAAGACATCCCTAAAGTGAAGGAAGGTCAGAAAATTTTGTTTAAAGTACCGGCCTTTGAAAATAATAAGCTATACGACGGAGAAGTTTCATTAGTGGGTAAGAACATGGATACAGACACCAAAACTATTAGGGTGCATGGCCATTTTCATGAAGAGTTTGATCTCATTGCTGGCCTTTATGTAGAGGCTAATATTTTGCTAGATACCACCATGGTAAGATCCTTACCGGATGATGCTATCATCAGAGACGACGGAAAATATTACTTTTTCAGCCAGACAAAATCAGAGGGAAAGGAACTTACGTTTACAAAGAATGAGTTTGTTCCAGGTTCGTCTTCTTCCGGATTCACAGAAATAAAGAGCTATGAGCAGGAACTAGACAATAGCAAAATAGTTACTAAAGGAGCCTTTTACCTTAAATCAGAAATGAATAAAGGCGAAGGTGGCCACCATCATTAGCATATATAAAATGGTGTCTCTAAATTATTGAGGCACCATTACTTTTCCTGGCTTTCAGCTAAATTCTTAATCAATTCCACCATATTTTCATTGCCTTGCTGCGCTGCCAAATCTATAGGTCGCATGCCTCTTACATCCTGATCATACAGGCTGGCACCATGGGCTACCAGTAACTTCACTATATCTTCATGACCAAACATGGCGGCGAAGGCTAGTGCTGTGCCTCCATTGCCATTTTTAAGATGTACATCAGCTCCTTTTTCCAGTAAAAGCTCCACAATAGGCAAAAATCCTTTGAAGCAAACGCCCATTAAAGCGGTATTACCAGATGCATCCTGATGGTTCACATCGGCTCCGCTGTTGATTAAAAGCTCGGTAATATTTGCATTACCATGGTAAGTGGCCAAAATAAGAGGCGTAAATCCCTTGTTATCAATCACCTGAATATCTTCTCCCTGATCAATCAGGTGTTTTACCTCTTCAAGGTTTTCCTGTCTTACAGCATTGAAAATGGGGGCAGCGGGGTTATGGTTTTGCATAGCTTAAAGTGTGAGTTTCTATTGAAAACGACATATCATGATAACTGTTCCAAATGCGGATGAATTTCATCTATAACTTTTACTTATATCAGTATCATTAAAAAACATTAGTCTACCAATGACATATCAACAACATTAGCACAGCTAATATGTTAATCCCCTATCAGCAATAAACTCAACAGAACTAACCAACCAATACTTATGGATGAAAAGAGCAAACAATTGAAAAACCATACCAAAGATAGTGGCGAAAAACTCACCACAAACCAAGGTGTGGGTATCAATGATAATCAAAATACAGCCACAGCAGGAGAAAGAGGACCTTCACTGCTAGAGGACTTTATCATGCGCGAAAAGATCACTCATTTTGATCATGAGCGCGTACCCGAAAGAATAGTGCATGCCAGAGGCTCCGGCGCTCATGGCTACTTTGAAGCTTACGACGGCTGCGACGATATTACCAAGGCTAACTTCCTCAAAAAAGGAAAGAAAACGCCTGTTTTTGTAAGATTCTCAACCGTAGCAGGCTTTAGAGGATCGGCAGATACTGCCAGAGATGTGCGCGGCTTTGCCATTAAATTCTATACCGAAGAAGGTATTTTTGATATGGTGGGAAACAATATTCCTGTATTCTTTATTCAGGATGCCATTAAATTCCCTGATCTGATTCATGCGGTGAAACCTGAGCCACACAATGAGGTACCACAGGCGGCCTCTGCCCATGATAACTTCTATGACTTTATATCGCTAACGCCAGAGGCCATGCACATGATGATGTGGGTGATGTCTGACCGTGCTATACCCAGGAGCTATGCTATGATGGAAGGCTTTGGAATTCACTCCTTTAGGTTTATTAACAAAGCAGGTGAATCTCATTTCGTAAAATTCCATTTAAAACCAAAATTGGGCGTTCATGGCCTGGTTTGGGACGAGGCCGTGAAAATTATGGGCAACGACCCAGACTTCCATAGAAAAGACCTTTGGGAAGCCATAGAAGATGGTCATTTTCCTGAGTGGGAGTTTGGCGTGCAGGCCATAAAAGAAGGAGAAGAGGATAAACTCAGCTTCGATGTGCTCGATGCCACCAAACTATGGCCAGAAGAAGAGGTGCCCATTAGAATGCTAGGTAAAATGGTGCTGGATAGAAACCCTGATAACTTCTTTGCAGAAACAGAGCAGGCAGCTTTCCACCCCGGACATGTGGTGCCAGGTATTGACTTTACTAATGATCCTTTATTACAAGGTCGCTTATTCTCTTACACTGATACTCAGCTTATTAGACTAGGAGGTCCAAATTTCGCCGAGATTCCGATTAACCGACCGATTAATCCTACGCATAATTATCAAAGAGATGGGTACATGCGCCAGACCATTAATAAAGGCAGAGTGAACTATGAGCCCAACTCTCTGGCTGAAGGAAAACCGGCTGAAGTACCTGAAGACAAAGGAGGTTTTGTAAGTTATCCGGAGCCGATGAGCAGCGTAAAAGTGCGAAAAAGGCCTGAGAGCTTTAAAGACCACTACACCCAGGCCCGTCTGTTTGTAAACAGCATGACACCGCCGGAAAAACAGCACATTATTGATGCTTTAAGTTTTGAATTGGGCAAAGTAGAGCACAAGCATATTCATGAGAAAATGGTGGATCATTTCAACCATATAGATCATGATATGGCCGTGGCTATAGCCGATAATATTGGTGTGAAGCCTCCGAAATCCAGCGCTGCGAATGAAGATTACACCAAAACTTCTGACGCGCTGAGCATGGAAAAAGGACAAAAAGATACCATTGAAGCCAGAAAAGTGGCCATCCTGGTAGCTGATGGATTCGATGGTGCCGCAGTAGAAACATTGACCAAATATTTAAAAACTCAGGGCGCTAAAGCTGAAATTATAGCTAAGAAGCTAGGTGCCGTAAAAGCAGCCGATGGCTCTATCATGGAGGTAGACAAGAGCTTGCCTACTGTAGATGCTGTTTTATATGATTCGGTATTCTTACCAGGCGGCAGTGATAGTGTGAAGACTTTAAAAGAGCAGGGAGCAATACTATACTTTGTAAATCAGATGTTTAAGCACTGCAAAGGTATAGCCGCCACCGGTGAAGCCATTGAAATTTTAAAAGCCTCAGACATTAAAGATGTAAACTATAGTGATAAAGATCTGAAAGAAGATCAAGGCATAGTAACCGCCGGCAAAACCAGCGATGATTTCTTTAAAGCCTTTAAAAATGCTATTAAGAAGAGACACTGGAGCCGAGAAGAAAAGCAGGATATGATTCCGGCTTAGGGATAATGAAAGCTACCTTGATTGGTGGTTTTTGACATTATAAAATTGATAAGGAAGCCATTGCAAGGTCCATGAGGGTGGAGTTTGTGGTGGCTTTTTTATGATTAACAACTTATTATTTATTTTGAGCTCGATTGCAATTATATTTTGAGCTCGGTCGCAATTATATTGCGATCGTAACCTTCAGGGCATTTGCAATGCCCTTATCATACCGGTGTAAATAGGTTCTTTATTGTTGTAGCGGCATTACAAATGCCAAGAAGATGAGGCCGCAATATAATTGCGGCCAAGCCTAAATAGTAAAAGAGAATTTGAAAACTTCAACTTCAATATCATTTCTACAATTCATAGAAGAGAAAACTGAAATTCAAGATTTTGAAAAATGGATTTATGAATCAGAATCACTAGAAGAAGAGTTACCAGAAGAAACTTATACTGAGCTAATATCCCTAGATTTTAATGATAAGTCAATTAGAAATTACGTATCTGAAATTATAACGCCAAGACTCGACTTTGGGAAAGCTCATAAACAAATCCTCATTGCTTTAATAAATGACATAATTCAAAAACGAATAGACCCAATTGATGGACTAGGTGAACTTCATTACGAATGGCTGGACTCTAAAGGATATAATTTTCTATCAAGAAATTTAATAATTTCCAATTTTGGCGAACAAGGCAAATCAATTCTTTCTAGAACTGACTATAAAGATGAATTAAGCATAGAGGAAAAGTGGCAAATTATCGAACTAGAAGATCATTCATTTATTGAAGAATTGAAAAACATCAAAAAGGAACTTGAGGACGGCAAGATCGAATTAACAGGGAAATTCAGAGAGGTTAGATTTAACGGTCGCAAATTTGAATATAAAGAAAATTAAAGTACACAACATGCTGTATATTTCATGGCTGGTTAGTGGTTTTCGAGGCTTTGGTCCTTTAAGCTCGGTCGCAACTATATTGCGAGCGCAACCTTCAGGGCATTTGTAATGCCCTTATTATGCCGTTTTAAATAGGTTCCTTATTGTTGTAATGGCATTACAAATGCGATAAAGATGAGGCCGCAATATAATTGTGACCAGTTCGGTAAAGTTCTGAGTCCATGCATTTTCCTTCGCTAGTCTGGTTGAGAAACCATACTCACTTAAAGGTTCATCCAGATTAAAACTTAAAATCCTGTTCCAAAGAGACTTATCCATACGCCAACTGATATTTTCTATTCTAAAAGGATCTTAAATCTATTAAAATCCATCTAATTTTGACAGGATATTTGATTATATTGAAAATAAAAATATTGCAATAATGTCTTCTAAAACCTTGTCAGCCTTAGCTGTTTGCATGTGCCTGAGCCTAACTTTGTCTGCTCAAAGCTCTAAACAAATCATTGATGACTACCTACTAACCATAGGCGGAAGAGAAAGTTGGGAGAAGCTGAAAACCAGGGTATGCAAGGAAGAAATGCTGCAATATTCCAGTGAAGGTCTATTTGCCACCAGCGTAACCAAACGGAATTTCATCAACTACTATGCAGCCCCTAATAATTACTTAAAGTATTGGGTGGAAGATCTGTATACCAAAGTTTATTGTGAAACTAATAACAGCGTATGGACCTACAGTGCTGATACCAAAAGGTTAACAGTTCTTTCAGACGAATTCATTGAAAAGGCCAAAGATTTTCCCAGAATCAATGCATTGAGCATTATTAATATGCCTGTAGAAAGCGAAGCTGAATCACAGGACAGCTTATACAGAATTGGGTTTAAGGATGCTCGATGGCAACGCACCATATACCTCTTCTTTGATAAGGAAACAAAGCTGGTAGTAAAACAAGAGTATCATAATACTGGTGGAGACCATCATGAATATTATTACAAAGATTACCGCGTAAAAGATGGTTTCAAAGAGCCCTATGTTATTGAAAAGTTTCAGTATGACCAATTGTTTTACGTGATACATGTAGAAGATATATCTTACAATGTGGCCATAGACTCTAAAATTTTTGAAACTCCTGATAAACATAAAAGTGAACGCGGAACGCAGACTTACACTCTGAAAAAGTCGCCCAACTTCCGGTTCACTAATGATTAACCCTTTATTTACTGTAGCCTAAATGTAATAGCCAGGCTCACCCTCTGCTTTACAGCTACCCCTCTCTGGCGTGGTGGATTCCAGGCAGGGGCATTTCGCACCACTTTCACGGCTTCCTTATCACACTCCGTATCAATTCCTTTTATGGCTTGTACCTGCGAGAGCGTGCCATCTTCGCTTACTACGAACTGCACAAAAACCTTTCCTTCTATACCCATCCGTTTGGCTCTTGAAGGGTAATAGAGGTTATCACGGATGTACTTATAAAACTCTGCATAGCCGCCCTTTGGAGTGGCCGACTCCTCTACAATCATAAATATTTCATCGGCTACCTCTTCCTCAGGAGCCTCCTCAACTATGATGTCTTCAATAATTTCATCTTCAGTAATTTCCACGTCCAGATCAATATCTATTTCCTCTTCAATTTCCTCCTCATCAGGCACTTCTATGATTTCAGGCTGCTGAATCTGAGGCGGTGGTGGCGGGGGCTGCTGTGTAGGTGGTATATTCAGAAGGTCTTCAAAGTCATCTGAGACCTGCCCTATGTCTACCATATCTCCCTGATCATAACTTTTCCACTCAAAGGCCGCCGTTACTGCGGCTAATGCAATGAGTAATCCAATGTTAAAAAAAAGACCTCGCTTCTTATTTACATCTGCCGATTTGTTCGTTTTTACTTCCATAATTTTAATTAACTAAATTTATAGTTAATAAACTAATTATTTAGTTGTTAAAATAAAAAAGAACTCAATTAGACAATCTCAAGCTGCCAGCCACAGGAAAAAGAGATGCAATCCTGATCGTCAACCCTTCGACGGGGCTCAGGGCGACTCGGTTGATGCAGTAAATCTTGCTGCTCAGTCGTGCGGCAAGAGCTGTTTGAAATGCACGTTAATCTCAAGTCCTCAGTGGCAGGGCATATCTATGAAATACTCCAGCTCTCGGAAGACCTTGCAGCAAGAAGGACTTTTTTGTTACTTTTTTGGTCGATTGCAAAAAAGTAAAGGAACCTTGGCGATGAAATGAATACCTCAGCAATAATCGCATTACAAATGCTGGACTCTACAAATCCTCGTTGAAAACAAGGAGTAGGGAGGTAGTGTCATTGGAAGAGACGGTTCGTAGATTCGTTGGTGATAACACCAACAAAGGCCTTAAGGGTGACTCGGTTGATGCAGTAAATCTTGCTGCTCAGTCGTGCGGCAAGAGCTGTTTGAAATGCAGGTTTATCTCAAGTCCTTAGTGGCAGGTCATATCTATGAAATACTCCAGCCCTCGGAAGACCTTGCAGCAAGAAAGACTTGTTTGTTACTTTTTGGTCGATTGCAAAAAAGTAAAGAAACCTTAGCGATGAAATGAATACCTCAGATGCATAAATGCAAATCTTGCTGCTCAGTCGTGTGATAAGAGTTGTTTGAAATGCAGGTTTATCTCAAGTCCTTAGTGGCAGGGCATATCTATGAAATACTCTTGCTCTCGGAAGACCTTGCAGCAAGAAAGACTTTTTTGTTACTTTTTTGGTCGATTGCAAAAAAGTAAAGAAACCTTAGCGATGAAATATAACCTTCAGCAATACTCGCATTCCAAATGCTAGACTCTACAAATCCTCGTTGAAAACAAGGATTAGGGAGGCAGTATCATTAGCAGAGACGGTTCGTGGTTTCGTTGGTGATAACACCAACAAAGGCATTGATATGTATCTACTTTACCCTCCAATTGTACACTTTGCAGGAAAGTTAAAGTAGCTTCTTCTTTAGAAGCCAAATCTCTTATTTGCTGATCAAGGTCTTTCCAATTCATAACATTTCACGCAATTGAAATACAATTTTTGATCCGTCATAGTAATTATTCACTATTTCTAAAAATCCATATTTCTTCGAATCAAAGACTATTTGTGAAGAAGTCTGGCCTAATTTCGAATGCGTATGTGTTACTTCTATCAGCCAGCAATGGTCAACATCAGGACCTCCTTTTGAATATTTTACCTCCTTTTTCACCTCATAATCAGAAATTAACTTTCCGTTCCCATCCCCATATCCGCCTAATATAAGTAACGTTTTGCTCCAGTTACCTCCAACCTTCAGTTCATTGTATTCAATACCTGGCATACCCGATAGTTCGCAATAAATATATTGATTACCTCTCGGTGGGTGAATCCAGAAAGACGTATCTGTCTCAGTATACCCTGTATTAATCTCTTTTTGTAACCATGTCCAATTGGCCCAGGCCTTCTTCTTTTCAGCCTTTAACATGTTACGGGCGATTCTCTTCCTTACTTTCTCTTGTGGATGAATAAATTTCTTAATACCTACAGTATCCGTATAATAGGTAAAATGAAGATTTTTTTGCTGGGGAAGCTTTGATTTCTCCTCCTGAAAATACCATTCCATGACTTCTTTAGTCAGCGTATCTCCTGCTGGGTTGATAAAATAAGCATCATATAAAAATTTCCTTCCACTTATTGTAGAAAGCTCTTGAGCTGAGGAATGATGGGTAATGAATAAAGAAAGAACGATAGGTAAATAATATAATTTCATTAGGTTATTGTTGATTTCCCAAAGCTACAACAAGAATAAGGCCACGACCCAAATAAAGCACAACCCACTCACTTACAGACATATCCCTTAAAACAAAAGGGAAAAACACCCTTTAATTCTCAGGCAAACTACTGTTTACTAAGGCTTACTATTCCTATAGCTTTGTACCAGATGAATTGATCAAACCATCACGCCTAAGAAACTATGCGATTAAATAGTTTCAATCAATTTAAACCATAATAAAATGAAAGATGCTATTAAAGACGTTCGTCTTACACACGGACCTACTGTAATTGACAAAACCATCAGGATTTCTGTACCAGTAAAAGTGGCTAACAACCTTGATCAGATGAATAAGATCACTGCTTCGGTGCTTAATCAGTTAGGATGCCCTGGTTGTCATTCAGGATTTGATTTGAGATTTGACATTGAGAGACAATTTGCTTTTGATGAAAAACTAAATCCAATCGGTCACTAATTGTACTAAGTCCAAGAAAATGAATATACCTGAACTAGGAATTGGGATTATTTATTTCTCTGGATTTAAAAACGTGATAGAGTCTAACGAAGATCTTATTGACCTTATAGAAATAGAACCTCAAACATTCTGGCTTAAGGGTAGAGCTTCTGAGGACTCTTACGTTTTTAATGAAGAAGAACTAAACTATCTCGAATCACTTCCACAAAACAAATTATTTCATGGTGTAGGCTTCCCTGTGGGCAGCTCTATGCCTATTGACACTAATCACATCGCTTACCTTCAGGAGATGATGCGCAGGCTTAATCCGGTATGGCTAAGCGAGCACCTTAGCTTCAACAATATCCGAATTAACAATCAAATTCATAATACCAATTTCCTACTCCCTCCCCTACAAACTATAGAAGGCATTAATGTAGCTTCTAAGACTATAAGAGAATATTCTTCTCACTTTAATCTGCCTTTTGTATTTGAAACAGGAGTAAATTATCTTTCTCCATATCCTTTTGAGCTCGAAGATGGCTCATTTATCAACGCCGTGGCTCAAGAATCTGATAGTCATATATTATTAGATATTCATAACCTGCTGGCCAACCAAAAAAATGGGAGGCAAAACATAAGGGAACTTATCAGACAAATAGATCCTGAAAGAATCATTCAAATTCATCTCGCTGGAGGCTTTGAGTATAATGGCTACTATCTGGATGCACACTCTAATGTATCTGATCATGAATTGATGGGCTTATATGATGACATAGTTCAGGAACTTCCCAACCTTAAAGCAGTAACTTTTGAAATGCTGCCTGAGTATTTAAATTTTGTTCCAGAAAAAGCCATTAGAACTCAGCTGGAAAAAATGCGATCCATATGGGATAAAAGGGGAGCCAGGAAAAAACTTAGAACAGGATTTCAACAACCTTTATCTAACGCCCAGGTCGAATACATTCCCTCAGTAAAAAACTGGGAGGCCACCCTGGGATCAATTGCTTTAGAAAAGCAGGCTCAGGTAAATACCGACGGTCAGTTGGAAGAATTGCTATTGAAAGATGAAGGCACTAAGATCATCATTAGCCTGATTAAGAAATTTAAGAGCTCACTTATTGTTAGCTCCATGAAGCTCACATGCAGGTATATTTTATTAAAGTATGGCTTAGAAAAGCTAGAAAGTCTATTTGCAGATTTCTGGATGAGCTCACAATCGCTACTATTTGCCTCCGAAAATGGAATAGAGTTTGGCTCCTATCTGGTTAGAAAATTTGATGATCTTGAAGACGATTTAACGCTGTTAGATTTAATAGTTTACGAGCTCAATAGTCTAAAAACCCTCACAGACGGTCAGGTAAGAGAGGTTTTTATCTCATTTAACCCCGAGGATATGATAAGAAGCCTGTCTAATAAAAAAATCCCGGAAATATTGGAACAAGGCAGCTATTGCATTACTATAGAGCCCGAACTACAAGAAACTGAAAGTGTGAGTTTGGTGATGCATACTTAATATAAGATTATAGAAGAATATTCATCAGGGTTATTCTTCTATAATAATTTCATCATACTTCTAACTTCCACCACAGCCTCCGCAACCGCCACCGCAGCCACTACTTCCACAAGAACCACAACCAGTGCCACATCCAGCACCCCAATATCCGCCTCCTTTTCGAGTCCATTTTCTAGACTTCATTCTTTTGGCGGTAACTCTAATAACCAACGAACAAGCCGGAATACCAGTAAGCACATAATCCCATAAGTCATTTTCCCGTGTATTTCTTTCTGGTTGTTTATAAAGATTAACTACCGCCTTTCTTAGGATGATACTTTGTATTCTCTTCAGATATATAATGGCTATAATAATAGTGAGCAGGATGACATAAAACAAGAAGAAGACTGGTTTACCATTTTGCAGACCTATAATCAATCTCCCGATTCCAAAAAGCAAAAAGAATCCTAATACAGCCAGGTTTACACTGAAAACACGTAAAAAGAACTTACTTCTGTTAAAATACTCTTTAAAGTAGTTCATCACCTTCCCTACTGCTGTGATATTCGGCTGAAGAACTAGCAAATTAGCTAATGAAGAATAAATCATAGGTTCGTAAGATTTAACCTCCTCATAAACAGTGGTCTCCATCACATTTGATGGAGCATATTCTCCTAAATCTATGGTATACCTATCGGCCACAAGTACCCCCTTCCTTAGGCATACATCAGTGATAACATGAACTACATCCATGGTTTGTTCCTCCTTAGCGTATACCAACTCAAGCGGCGAAAGATTATTAACAAAGTTGTCATCCTTACATTCGCTAATCCTCGACTCCACCTCTTCTCTGGTATGATACCACAGAAGCATAAAGGCAAGTGCAAGTAAAGCAATATAGCCTATCAGAAATTGTGGATTACCCAAAACCAGGTAAACGGGTTTCAATAATAGCGCGAAGGGATACATTAGAACTAATATGATGGCTACGGCAATCACTGACAACGTAGATAAAGACATGGAGGATAATGTCAGACCCAAAGGCTCAAACATGTCATCATATTTCCAAATAGCATTAGGCTGACGGCCAAATTCCATTTCATACAATTCCCTGGTCCGTTTCCTCGCATGATCAAACTGTTCCTTTTGGCCCTTGATGTGCGTAGAAGGAATATGTTTTATGTCTTTACCGAGGATTTTGCAAAGCTGAGCATAAGAATCTGAAAATATTAAATGCTGATGCCAAACCACATCTATCACTTCGCTGGGAGATACCATTTCTCCAGATGTGGCCGCCAAATACATAAATTTCTTGTATTCTAAAATGGCGAGTTGTGTGAAATTTAGTGTCCAGTTATTTTCATTGGCGAGCCTTACCGAGAAACAATAGTTACCAAAAGGTGCATCAATTTGGAAATCGATTATTTCTTGCCATAACGTTTCATTTTTGATCATAGGAGCCAACTATTGATTTGATGGCTTTAATTTATAATTTTTATAAGAAAATTTCTTAAAATCATTCCGATATATGCCGTTTGCGCCAGAAGTTAAAATAAAAAGAACGGAAGCTTTAATCTCTGCATTTCCTGTCGCAAACTTTGAATATAGCCTTGGTTCACCTCTGAATATGATGTGAGGCCCTTCCTATCTGACCGACTGGAATCAGATTGATGCATAGTAAGCCAGTATTTGTTAAGGTTGAGCATACAATGTTCTGTATTGAGAAGCATGGCCACTTTATGATCCTCCGTTTTCATAGTTCTACCTTCGGTTTGTGAGGTGGCTAAAACAGAGTCGATGAAGCTATCATTGGTAGATGGCCCGTGGCTCGATAATGAACCCATAGCGTAGGCAAAAGCTAGAAAAATAGCACCAACTACAAAAGTTAACATTAGAATTTTTAGATGCTGTGGTATCTGTTCAAGTTTAAATGTTCGATGTATATTTTCTTCTGTATTAGTCATGTTAATGGTTTTAGGGTTGATTTTAAAAATATCGACGGTACCTTTCTGCTGGAGTTCTTTTCAGATAAGTCACAGAATCTACTTTTATCAGGCCGCGCTTATCGGCAGGGTGGCTAATTAAATCATAAGATCCAAAATCTGGATGTTTCGCGAATGGAAAAGAGACCTCTGCTCCATGATAGCTTACTTTAGCCAGGTTTAATTCTCTCATCTTAGACCTGAGATTTTCAACATATTCAGGTTCAACATGAGCATACTCCAGTATAGCTAAACCAGAGGCATCTATTGAATCTGATTCATAAAGAATCATCCAGTGGCCATCTAAAACTTGAATCGAATCCCTTCTATCTACTTTCAATCGCTCACCTTCAATGACGAAGCTCCTGGCATTATATCTCCTTGGTGCTAAGAATACTTTTTGCGAATATTCAAAGGCACTATCTGGCGTTACTCTGTTAACCAGGTTCATTTTAATCTCATTCTCAGGGCCTATATATAAATACTCATGGCCACTCAGATCCTTCCTCGCATCAATCAGAAATTGATACTTTCCCCTTCCTGCCATAATCTCTTTTTCAAAGACCTTTTTCTTATATTTTAATATTATAGGATGAATAAACAGATTATAAGCGGTTAGCGAAAGTCCTGCTAAACGGCTATCACTAAAAAATACCTAAATGCTTTTGTATCATAAAGCGTTCTGAACCGCTTCTTATTCAGTATCTCCTCAGCCTTTAATTCATATTTTCCATCACTTTCTTCAACACGAGGAATGTCATTACCATAGAGTTCTTTTATTTTTTCAAATGATCTTTTTGGCTTTCGCGTATATACTTCTTTACGCATGCCGAATCCCATGTATCCCATAATTAATAAAGTTTAATGCTAGTCAATAGATCCTCAAAGTCTTCTTCATCCGGACTGTTGATATTCAGCGCCCAGGTACGATTATTAGCCGTAATGAGATAATGCGTAGTGTACATGTTATAGGATTCCACCTCTAGTTTGTACTTGATTTTTACAATCTTGGCATCTTTCCAGCTGATGTATTTATCCTTTATTCTGGTGCATTTGATGTTCTGTAAAGCCCAGTTTTTCTTCACTGTTTGCGATAGTAAAATCAGATATTCGGCTGCCAATGAAGCGGTCATCGGTATATAGTCACCCTGCTGAAAGAATATCACTTTTCTGGCATCAGTACTATCTACCAGCATGGCCGTTTTATAATTGCTACTCTTCAGTTGCTCTAAAGCCTGGCTGGCTCCCTTGGCTAATTCATTCGGACTCTCTACATTATTTAATAATTCCTGGTAGGCATTAATGGTGGTGACATTATAACTAGCAGGAACATGGATAGAAGCGGCAGCAAACGGCACCTTGATACGTTTTACACCGGCAGCATGATCACCCCCCCCTAAAGCCGCACGAGGAACACAAAACACAGACAATCAATAAGATACAATAATAGGTTAGTTTAGTTTTCATGGTATTTTTGGTTTAGACAACATATTATTTAAAGCCTTCGAAGCGACTGGAACGTCACCAGTCATCCAGCTGCCAGCAGGTAATCTGGCCAATTTTATTAGGCATAGCGGTGCCATTATACTTCATGGAGTATTTTTTTAAAGTTTAAAATTTAAAATTCTAGTGAGCTGATGTAGTTCTGTTGGTGATAGCGCCAACATTCTTGATCTGGAGTTCTGTTGGTGATAAAACCAACAGAGGCCAGTGAGGTGATAATGCCAGCATAGCAGACATTATCACCAATAAGGCATTAAGCCCTTACATCACTTCTTTGTCAAAGCATCCCTGATACCATCAAGGCCTTTGGTTACTTCTTCGATCTGACTGAGCATTAGTCCCATTTGGTTGCCCATGCCGAAGCCTTTGGTACGCTGCTGTTTCATGAAAATCTCTTTAATTTCAGCCCAGCGCGCGCTTTTATCCGGGTCTAGATCTCCATTCAGCTCTTTAAATTTCAGTAAATTGGCCTCCGCACCTGTGGTTAAGGTTTGGGCTTCATTATTATAATGGCCATTTACTAAAGTGGTTAACTCATCATCATTCATCACAGAGAATACTTTCTCCGCAATTTTATTCATATCTCTATATGATCCTTGTAGCTTGAAAGCCGGCTCTGTTCTATACTCATCAGCCTGCCCTGCAGAGCGGATATATTCCAGGTTTACCCTCAAAATAACATCACGTACTTTCATGAGCTTTTGGAACACATTCATATACTCCCTCACTTCTTCAGAGGAATGGTTAGTTTCAAATTCTACACCTTCCAAAGTATCTTTTTCGGCGGCACCTACCAGTGAATACACGTCATTTAAACTCTTACCTGCCAGCTTGTTAAGCACAGGATTGGAGGTAATACAGTTTTCCAGATAGCTCAGTTTGAAGGCCGAATCAGAATCTCCAATGATATCTCCCAGGTTATAAACATCGGCCCTGTTAGAAAGCATATCAGGAATACGGAACTTCTCACCACTTTCGGTATAAGGGTTTCCGGCCATCACTACACTCACCTTTTTACCTCTGAAATCATAGGTTTTACTCTTGCCTTTGTACACCCCTTCGATCTTACGCTGAGCGTCACAAAGAGAGATGAACTTCTGTAAAAATTCAGGGTTACAGTGCTGAATATCATCGAGATAGATCATCACATTATCTCCCATTTCAAAGGCAAGGTTAAGCTTGTGAAGCTCTTCTCTTGCCGCAGCATTAGGAGCCTCTGCCGGATCTACCGATGTAACCTGATGACCAATGGCCGGTCCGTTAATCTTCATGAAAATCACTCCCAGTCGGTTAGCGATGTATTCCATCAACGTGGTTTTACCATATCCCGGAGGAGATATCAGTAATAGCATCCCCATCAGGTCAGTACGTTTGCTCTCGCCTGCTTCACCTATCTGCTTGGCCAGGTTAGCACCAATCAAAGGCAGATAC
Source organism: Fulvivirga ligni (assembly GCF_021389935.1). Classification (NCBI taxonomy): domain Bacteria; kingdom Pseudomonadati; phylum Bacteroidota; class Cytophagia; order Cytophagales; family Fulvivirgaceae; genus Fulvivirga; species Fulvivirga ligni. Next base: position 1,757,227 of record NZ_CP089979.1, on the reverse strand, counting down.
ACCTCATTGATCAGCTTATTACGAACAAAAGAAGACATAACCCTGGGCTTAAATTCACCGAGACGTAATTCATCGGTAAAATCAGATACCAGTTCCTTCTTCAAAGCATTGAATGCTTTATATGCAGGAACTGTAGTATTTTCAAAAGTCTCCAGCTTCAGCAAAAACTGATTAAAGTTCATGTGATACTTGCCGTCTTCTACTACACCATGACTTCCCTGTAATCCAGCTATTTCTTCCACCAAAGGAATGTTAACTACCCTTGGCTGAGCCTTATCTTCCATAAGAATGAGAGCCGTTTCTGATAGAAACTGAAGATCATCCACACTTCCGTTGGACTCGGCATACGCCTGAACCCACTTTCTTATCAACTGATACTGATCCTCATCAGCCTTTAGCTTCTTCACCGAATCCTCAAACTTTTTAGTCACTTTCTTATCTTTCAAATAATGAAGGAAGTTTTCTGAAAGAGTGATGGCATCGCCTGACTTTAAAAAGTCATTGTTATCCTTTATTTCAAAGAAAAGATATTGGGCCGCTTTACTGCTTTGATCCGTTTTAAAAACGCCAGTCAGTTTAGCTTCAATGTCTTTACTGATCTCTTCAATAACCTGAGCATATTCCTGCAGGTTTGGAAATACATCTATGATTATACCAAGGCCTTTGATTCTATTATCAAGCAACTGCTTATATTCCTGATCCACAGCGTATTGCCAGTAATATTCTGCCATAGCTCTGGTTTCGGAAGCATATGTAAGCAAACCACCAGATTGATAGAAGGTAAGCAAAGAGCCTAGCAAAAGCGTAGCATCCTGATCATGCACACCCTTCATGTAGCCCTCATTATACCGAAGCCCCATAAACTGTTGCACATAGTTTAATAACTGATCAGGAGTAAGCTTATAAAGCTCATCTAAAGTTTTATGCACCTCTTCTCCATTGGCCTTTTTCTCACCTGCTTTTAATATTTTATAAGCCAGGTATTCAGACCTGTAGAGTTTATCATTTTCAGAAATTACCGCCTGGTTCCATACAGGACGGCTAGCATTGATCTGCTCATTTTTAATCTCCTCATATAGGTTAGTTCCGGTAAGGTGAAAAAACAGGCTTTCGTCTCTCGGCACTACCGTCACTTCTAGTGACTGGGTATTTACAGAGAACTTATACTTACCAAACTTGATGATATCTTCTCCAGACTCAAAAAGCTCAGTTTTATCTCTAAGCTGACGGATAGCATCTTCCTTTAGAGCCTTTAACTTACTTTGGACATCATCAGCCTTTACAGAATCGCCTATTTCCTTGAGCTCTGCCACAATGTTTCGTAGCTTCTCTATCATCATATCTGATGAGAAATAGCCATTAATCTCGGCAGCAGTAGCCATTCTTTCGGTTCTACTTTGAGCGGCACTTAATATCCTGTTAGCAGATTGCTGCAGTGAATTAGCCCTTTTGTTTCTGGACTCCACCAAAGCCACCTTTTTCGACTCAAAGGCATTATAAATATCTTCTCTTTTCTCAGATATTTTCTCCACAAAGTCATCAAACTCCGCAAACTTACCTTCCAGTTCTTCCAGCTGCACCATGAGCTTGGCCAGGTACTCATCACATTTTTTAGGCGTATCAGAGAGGTCGAGATAGTTAGTCACTCCCTGCTCCAGCAGTTTGATCTGAGCATTGAACTCAGCCTTACCTTCCACCAGCATGAGATCTCTACGCTTCTTCTTTAAAGCGGCTCTGTTTTTATTAAGAATAGAAAACAAAGCCGATATATTATCTATGATCTGGGTGGTTTGAGTAGCATCAGAAATTTTTAGGTTACTCACTATATCAATAAGCATCTCCAAATCATGAGCTATCTGGTCAATTTTCTTTTCCAGCTCATCGATATCGATCACCTTATTCACCTCCTCAATTTCCTTCTCCAGTCCCTGAACCTTACTTTCGTATTCGTTCAGAGCATCATCGCGAAGCAAGAAGCGTACGCAACTGTCGGCATACTTAAGATTGGTTTCTTTAAGCAGCCCTTCGTATTTCTCAATTCTTGCTTCATCAGCATAGCGAAGAGATTTCAATGATTCAGTCTCTCCTCTCAGTTCTCTAAGCGCATTTAGGTTATTGACGAATTTCTCAAGATTCGGCTGCGTTTCACGACTGATCTTTTTCGTCATGTCATCCACTCGGCTGAGCACATCATTGACCTGATCAGCCGTGTTTTTTCGGATGCTCACCACTTTTTCGTACTCATCAATAGCTGATGAGGCCGTCTGGCGGATCGCCTTAAGTGGCTCCAGCGCCTTAAAAGCCTCCTCTTTTCCCAGCCAGTGGTAAGTATCAATGATATCAGTAGACTGTTTCTGAAGATCTGAATACAAATTCGAATAGCTCTCACCTTTCTCTACCAGCGTAATCAGCTCATTACACTCGGCCATAGCTCTTACGATTTCCTTATTACCAATTTTGAATAAATAAGAGTCGTTATTGGCTTCAGCCTGAAAATCAGGACCGGTAAAGGGTGTTTGCCAGATTTTGGTTGCATGGTGCTTTTTCGGCTCATTATCAGCATTAAAAAAGCACATTTCACCATTATCAAAAATAGAATAGCCATGGCAAATAATAGGATTCTCTACTTTCTGCTGTATGATATTGTAAGGCAATAGCAAATAAGTACCATGAAGGCGATTGTAAAACACATACAGGTAATCTTCGCCGTTCGGAGAAGGTATGGTTTTCTCATAAATCATGTCCTTCAGGTTATTATCAAACACCTTATAATCACCACTTTGCAGGTAATAACCATTAGAGAAAATAATGCCCTGATCATCTGGCAACAGAATACAGGCATCAGCTATGGCTTTGATATTTCGCGCTTCATTCAGCTTGCTATTGAAAACGATGTAGCGATAATCTTTCTCTTGATAAGGCCTTATTTTTAAAAGAATAAGGTTTCCAAGTATAGCATACATGATTTCGGCATCATCCAGCGTTTGATCAGGATTTTCTACATCTTCATGATATATTCCCTTACCAGAATCTGTATTATCCTCCACCTTGATGGTAAGATCACCGCCTACGGTCTCTACAAACACCTTGTCTTCTATAGAAACATGCGGATATTTACCCTCACGATGGTAATCTCTGGTAGTTCTTTTCCATTGAAACGCATGCTGTGCAGGGAAAGAAAACTCATGCTCACTACGATTATCCAGATAAGTAAGCTTTTCCCCTTCTACCAGCCATTTAAAGGCCTTGATGTCAGTTACAGCTTTTCCTATGCGGAAGATCATATAAAGATGTGGGCCGATAAGAGCGAACTTTACAAACTGAGTATCTTTATAATACTTGTATAACTTTTGAAAGTCGGTTCTAAACTGCTCATCATCGATCATAGCCATATCTTTGGCAGGAAAAGCATGATCTTTATATTCATGAATACTAAAAACGTCTGATAGCTCTACCTGAGTTTTGAGTCCTAAATGAACATTAAAGCCGAACAGAAAGCTGTTGCCGATGGGCACCATATCCCACGGGATACAATTATGCTCCGTAGTAATGCGCTCGGTAGCAATCAGCTTAGTCTCTAATGAACCAAAAACTTGCTTCCTGGCCTCATTAAGCTTTTTCAAAACCTGTGACAGCTCTTTGGTATTCCCCTCCAATCGGTTCTTCAAAACCTCATAGGTACCGCCTTCCAATGTCACTTGAGATGGGTTAGTATTTTCTGTCTGTTCCTGAGACATAGTTAGTAGTTAGTATTGAGAATCTAGTATTGAGTATTGAGAAACTAGTATTGAGTATTTGGAGTACTTGGTGGTCTAAGAAAACACCCAGAGCGAGGCTTGCGCAGTACCGAAAAACGGAATATTATGGCGCAAGCTCAACACGGAAATTGGTGTTTTCTCAGAGACTATACTTAAATCAATCCCAGTGAGCGGGGAGTCTCGTTATCAAGACCGGCTGATTTAGCCACGCTCATCATTTGTCTAAGGCTATTCTTGATACCTTCATCCTCAGCGCTACCCATCATTTTGAATAATAAGGCCGATACGGTGATGTTTTTCACATCTTCTGAGGTAAGGTTAAAGCTCTTCAATAGCTGACCTACATTTTCCTTGAAAGAATTACCTCCATCAGTACTTAAAAAGGCCGCTTTTATATCAGTAGCTACTTCGCTGCCATTGATAAAGGCATCTAAAGATTTTCCTTTAGCTACAGATCCTGCTATCTGGTTGAAGAACATGCTTTCTCCACCAATGATATCAATCTTAGCTGATTTCATGGCTTCACCAAGTACTTGAGCCTGAGCCTCAGCAATATACTTGCTCACATCTATTTGAGCTAATTCTATGGCTCTGTCTTTCTCTAGTCTTAACTTGAACTCTTCGTGCTCCATTCCTGCACCATCCAGAGCTTTCATAGCAGCTGCTTTTTGTTTGATACCTTCTGCATCGGCTTTGAATTTCTCAGCCATTACTTTAGCTTCTGCCATTCCTTTCTTCTCATCAGCCACTGCTTGTACTTCGGTTACTTCAGCATTAGCAGTTCCTTTTTCACGGGCCACTTTAGCTGCCACAAAGCCAAGCTTCTCATCTGCCTCAGATTGGGCGAAAGCCTTCAATCTTATGCCTTTAGCTTCAGCATCTGCCTTCATTTCTATTACAGCTGCATCAGACTCACCCTCTTTCTCTTTGGCTTCGGCCTTGGCTGTCATCACCTGAGCCTCAGACATACCTATGGCTGCCTTCTGTGCGGCTTCAGCATCTGCTAATGTTTTGATAGCTTCAGCTTTATGATTAGCTGCTGCCTTCTCAGCTTCAGCATCAATCAACGCCTTTTTAGCTAATGAATCCGCTGCTTGTCTGGCTGCTTCCGCTGCCTTAATTTCTTGCACTAAAGCCTCTTCAGCCTTTTGCTCGGCAACCGTGATGGCCACCATTTTATTTCTATCAGCTTCCGCCTGAGCTCGAGTATCTTTTATTTTCTCCTCTTCTACTACAGTAGCTTTTTCCACTGTAACACGCTCACGGATAACCTCTTGTATATTTCTACGCTCTACTTCAAGCGACTTTTCTTTATCAATACGAGCTAACTCTACTACTCTTTCTCTTTCAGTAGCTTCTAACGCTCTGGCCTGCTCTACTCTTTCAGATTCTACAGCATCAGTTTTCTCTTTATTCTTCTGAGCCACAACTATCTGTCTTAGCTTGTTCTCTTCAGCTACACCAATTTCTTCTTCAGTAGCTATGCGAGCCTGAGCAGCTTTCATTTCATTTTCCTGACGAACCTTCTCGATTTCAGCTGCCTCTCTAGATCTAATATTTTCAATCTCTCTGCGCTGCTGCTCTTCTTTCTCAGTTTGCTGTTTCTCTAACTCAAGAATAGTTTCTCTAGCTTCAACATCCTGCTTTTTAATAGTCTTTTCCTTTTCTCTTTCAATCAGGTTTGACTTGATTTTTTCAGATGCAGTGAGTTCAATAATCTTCTTAATACCTTGAGCATCTAATATATTTTGCTCATTAAGGTCAAGTATTGAGGTTTGCTCTACGTAGTCAATGGCACAGTCATCAAGTACATATCCATTAAGGTCAGTACCTATCTCATCCAAAATTCTTTCCTTAAAAGCAGCCCTGGAGTTATACAGCTCTACAAAGTCGAAGTGCTTACCTACCGTTTTTAAAGCTTCTGAAAACTTAGCATCAAAAAGCATTTCTAACTGATCAATGTCCGAAGCACGCTTACAGCCAATGCTTTGCGCTACGTGAATTACATCTTCAGTGGTTTTATTTACACGAATGAAGAAGCTCACCTTTATATCAGCCCTCATGTTATCCTTACAGATAAGTCCGTCTTTACCTAACCTGGAAATGGTAAGACTTTTGAGAGTGATATCCATTATTTCAAGCTTGTGAAATATTGGGATGATAAACATACCGGAAAAATCTACTTTAACTTTTCCCGCACCAGTTTTAATAAGCGCTTCTCCCTGAATCGCCTTTTTGTACATTTTCATGAAGGCTCCTAGGCCAAGTAGCACAAAGAATGCTATGACACCTACGCCAATGAGAATAGTGGATGATAACATATTAGTAATTGATTATTTAAAAGGTTCTATGATATAAAGATTCAAATTCTGGTTGTACTCCAAAACAAGTCCGGTTTCACCCTTCTTCATTTCAGCATCGCTTACAGTCCTCACACTTAAAATATGCGGAGCTCCTTCTGTTTTCACTTGCGCTTGCCCTGTTTTAGTTTCAGAAGCAGTAATAGTGATTTCACAAATTTTTCCTATTACAAAATCATTTTGACGGTCACTCTGCATCTGATCAAATAACTTCACGAACGGATACGTGAGAAATTTTGAGACAAACAGGCTTACTATTAAAGCACCCAAGAGCACAAGGAGTCCTAGCAAAAATGAGGAATTACCTAGTATGTGATTGACGTTGATACATATTATCCAAGCAGGTATAATCCAGAATGACAGGAATAGCATGAAAGGAATTTTACCTAGATTGAAAAAGACCAGTATTGAATTCAGTCCTATCATTGAACCTCCTTCCACATCTACATCGGGATCGATATCCACATCTACGTCTGCATCAAGATCTACATCGATGTTAATCACATCAATATCAAATAATCCAATTAAAACAGTTATCCAATAAACCAACATAAAGACAGCCAAAGCGGTGATCAGTATGTTTGCAGGATTAACTGCTACATCAAGTAATTCACCCATTTTAATTCAATTTTATTCTTCTTTTTTAATTCCTATTTTTTCTTTCAGCTTAGCCAATTCTTCACTGGTGCTAGAGCTACTGGTTTCCGCCAGTTTCCTATCTATTTCTTCATCAATGCTTTTGCTCTCATTGGCGATTTCACCATAAGACTCCGCCAAAGCTTCCTCTTGAGCCACTTTATCGCGCATTCTTTCCAGCATAGATACTGTACTTGTAGAGTCAATTTGGGCCATCTGCTTATTGATGTTTTTAGTGGCAGTACTCACTTTAACTCTAGCCTTCAGGGTCTTCAATTCATTTTCCCATTTCGCAATGGTACTTCTCAATCTTTTGACATTGCTCTCTAATTTAGCAACAGAATCGTCGTATTGCTCTTGCTCGCCCATAGCTCTTGACACATGTTTTAGATTTTCTTCTTTTTGCACCAAAGCCTCTGAAGCCAATCTATCTGCCTCTGAAGACTCGATATCTCCCTTCTCTGCTCGTTGTAATAGCATGATTGCTTTTTGCTCATAATCCTGAGCTTTATTTTTATAAGTGCTTACATCACTCTTAGATCTGATAGCCATAGCCTTCACCTGAGCCAGAGCATTCAAAGCCTTATCTAGGTCTTCTTTCATATCTCTGATCCCTTGTTCGGTTAACTTTATAGGATCTTCTAATTTATCTACAGCAGCATGGGCTTCTGACTGCCCTATCTTAAATAATCTACCAAATATGTTCATTACTTTTAATTTTTAGTTTTTGATAATTCAATCAACTCATTTGAGAATTCGCTAAGCAAGAGACCTAATGAGTTAAAAACAGCCTCCAGTTCGTTAGAATCAAGATTTTCAAGTTCTAATGTGTCCCTGAAAATTACTTTCTTTCCGCTTTCATCTAAAACAAAGGCGCCATGAATGATGTCTCTGTTTTTCTGCAAAAGCCGGACGTATGTGCTGGCTGAAGTATCCTTCACTTCAAAAATGAATTGCTCCAAGATTAAGATCGGATCCGCGCATCCCAGCACCATGTTACTGATTCCTGACCGCTCATCACTCACCACAAAAACACAGTCGTTTTCGCTAGCATAAGTAATTTCATAATCAAGTTCAGTAAGGAGTTCTTTTACTTTAATAAAATGTTGAGTCATTGAGAGTTGCATTTTTACTCGGAAAAAATCAAAAGCGGTTCAAATTATATAAAATAATTAAACCAGCCATATCAATTCTTACAAATTATTAGGGCGGAATGTCATTAATGTGTTTCATAGTTCAATAATAATAATTTTTTTCTAATTTCAATAGCAATGCTCATTTTTTGAGCAATTAATTATTTAGATATACGTTAGCATTTTTGAAAAGGTTATACGATTTTTGAAAAATATTTTAGCTTAATGAGATTATGTCGTTCATAGGAAAGAATATAAAGAAGATACGAGCTGTCAAAAAAATGAGCCAATCAGACTTTGCTCAGCTTTTTAATTTGGCTCGCCCCAGCGTTGGCGCGTACGAAGAAGGACGAACGGAGCCTAAGATTGAGACGCTTATACAAATAGCTCGTCATTTTGAGATCTCCATAGATACACTTCTCACCAAAGAGCTCACTATTAATGAGCTATACAAGTTTGATATATTCAAAAAGGAATTCTCAAAAGAAGACCTGGAGACACCCACTGATAAAGATGATGTAAGGGAGCAAACCCCTTTAGTAACTCTGGAAAAGCAGCTGGATTATATTGTGAACCATCACAATAAAGATTTTGTAAATAATCTTCCTGTAATCCATTTTCCATTTACTAAAGATAAAAAATCAAGGGCCTTTCAAATCAGCGGAAATGAAATGACGGTAGAGAATCAAGGCCTCCACCACAAAGACATTCTGCTTTGCCTTCCTGCACAATTTGAAGATCTGGAAAAAGGAAACTTATACATTATAGTCGCGAAATCAGGCATCTATGCCCGCAGATTTTCTAAGTCAGGCAAAACATTCCTTTTCAAGGCAGACAATCCTGCTTTTGATCCTGTGGAACTACAAAAGAAGGATATCATTGAAATTTGGCAAGCCGATGCCATATTTAGCACTAACCTGGACTCACCTTCAAGATTAGAAGAGCGTGTAAATCTCTTAGAAACACAGATGAAGAAACTCCTTCAAAACCTTTAATAAAAGTATAGCACCAGCTTTACCCATTACCCTCGCAGGTATGCATTAAAGTACTTAGCTTTACATCAGAACTAAGGCTAAATACTGAAGATGAATTTATTAAAAAGGTCTGCAGCACTATGCATATTAGCAACAATAGCTGCCTGCACATCAGAAACCAAGCAAGAAAAAGAGAGTACTGAGGAGAATGTAAAAAGCCAGACTTTCGACCCTTACTGCAACCCTGTAGACATAGACTACAGCTATATGTCGCACTACGCATACAGAGGCGTTTCATATCGCTCTGGCGCCGATCCTGCGGTAATCAATTACAAAGGAAAATATTATATGTTCATCACCAGATCTCATGGTTATTGGGTATCTGATGATATGAGCAACTGGAAATTTATAAAACCACAAAGCTGGTATTTCAATGGCAGCAACGCACCTGCTGCAGCCGTTTTAAATGATGAAATCATTGTATTAGGAGACCCATCAGGGCACGGAGCGGTAATTAAAACTGACAACCCTGAACTGGGAGATTGGAAAACCACTTACAGCGTAATACCTATTGGCATTCAAGATCCTGATTTATTTGTGGATGATGATGGTAGAGTTTACTTATACGAAGAGTCTTCTAACCTTTACCCATTAAGAATGGTAGAGCTTGATCCCAATAACCACTTTGTGCCCGTTGATGAAGAAAAGGATCTATTCAAATTACACCCAGATGAGCACGGCTGGGAAAGATTCGGGCAAGACCACAAATCAGATATAGACCCATATTTAGAAGGGCCATGGATGACCAAGCACAATGGAAAATATTATTTAGAATATAGCGCCCCGGGCACCCAGTGGAATGTTTATGCAGATGGTGTTTATACTAGCGACAGCCCTTCCGGCCCATTTGAATACGCACCATACAATCCTGTGTCTTACAAGCCAGGAGGCTTCCTAACTGGCGCAGGTCATGGAAGCACTGTAAAGGACAATCAAGGTCATTATTGGCACTTTGCCAGTATGCCTATATCGGTGAATTACAAATTTGAAAGAAGAATAGGCATGTTCCCTGCCGGATATGAAGGCGAGCAAATGTATGTAAACACTGCTTATGGAGATTATCCTCACTACCTACCACATGTGGAGCTAGAAGACAATAAGAATAGATTTACGGGCTGGATGCTACTTACCTACAAAAAGCCTGCAACCAGCAACTCTACCTTAAAGAACGTGGAAAGAAAAGTGGTAGATGAAAGTGACACAGGCTACATGCTCGAGCAGGAAGAGGCGAACTACTCACCAGCCATGGTCACTGATGAAAACATCAGAACCTACTGGGTAGCAGAAAACAGCAGCGATTCGATCTATTTGCAGGTAGATTTAGAAAAGGAAATGACGATAAATGCAGCTCAAATCAATTTCCAGGATTTCAATTCAAACATTTTTGGAAGGCCTGATACTTTAACAACGCAATTTACCCTTACCTACTCTTTAGACGGCAAAGAATGGAAAACCATGGCGGATTACTCTAACAATAAAAGAGATCAGCCCCATGCTTACATTGAGTTAGCAGAACCTGTTAAAGCCAGATATGTAAGATATAATAATGTGCACATTCCACATCAATACCTGGCCATATCAGATTTCAGGCTTTTTGGAAAGGGATTCGAGCCTGCACCTGCGCAGCCAGTCAATTTCTCAGCCACCAGACAGCAAGACAAAAGAAATGCTGATTTAAAATGGGATGAGTCAGAAGGCGCGTTGGGTTATGTAGTTTACTGGGGCATATCAAAAGATAAGCTGAATAACTCAGTGATGATCTACAAAAAGAATAGTTACGAACTGAGAGCCCTTAATATAGATCAAACCTATTATTACCAGGTAGAAGCTTTTAGTGAGAATGGCGTTTCAGAAAAGAGTGAGATTTTGACAACTGAATAAATAAAAGAAGCTGTTCAAAGTAACACATAATTAAGATTGAGGCACTCGAAATGCTCATTATTATAAATAGAGAAACATTTCGAGTGCATCAATACAACATTAATTAATCTGCCCTTTACTTTTTAGGGCAGCCTTTTCTATCTAATTTCCCCACCAATTCAAATTCCAACCTCCGGAAAAAGCCTTGATAGCTAAATTTTGCTGACCAGCAGGCAAATACACTGTATGCGAAACAGTAGTCCAGTTTTGCCAACCACCTGTGTTAGGGATATTTACCGAGCCATAAACAGTGCCACCGCCATACGACTCAAGCTGTAAAGTACCACCTCCATTGGCACTGGCTACTCTATAATTAATGGTGTAATTTCCTGCCTGTGGCACATTCACAGAATAAGCCATCCAGTCACTAGCATCAATATACCCTACATTCTGACCTCCTTCAGAACATGACTCAGTTTCTACACCATCCATATTGAAGTAATTTTCAGCTTCTACTCTTGGAAAACTCCCACCATTCCCACCTCCGTCAAGTTTCGACCATTTCAGATTATCGAAATAAATGTAACCATCTTCGGGAGACATCCAATAATCCTGACTCCCACCTCTGAAGGTATGAAAAGTAATTTCTCTGACTAACCTCTTCGCATCATTGGTAGTCCAGCGAATAGGCATACTAAGCACGGTTTGCCCATTAATCTTTAGCTCACAAAGACCATTTGTACTAGATCCTGTATTACTTTTCACATGCATATAAACATGATACCAGGTTCCTTTATTAATGTAAAAGCGCTTACCAAAATCATCACCATATTGCCATGACTGATCCTTGTAATACACATAAGGTTGCAGATAAACCGAGCCATTGTTATTATACCACATCATTCGTAAGGTGCCACCATTTCCATCCCAGCCCGGATCTCCACCTGTGTTACCATCTCCAATGTGAAAACCAAAGCCTACCTTACCTCCACGACTCCAGTCAAACTGACTATGAAACATAACATCGTACTCCATTTCATATTCCTCGCCATCCGGCACATCTATGTTTACAATGTTACCTCCTGCACCTGAGAGTGCATTTTTAAGCAATGTCACGCGGCAACGGCCATTAGAATTAAAGCACCGGTCCTCACGCCAGTTGCCACGAAGGTTTCCAAAATCCTCCACAGCCTCATTATAACTATAGGTATCATGAGCACGATTATCCCAGTTCACCACGTGATTATCAAATAACCGGGCATTCGCAGACTGTTTGTCTTCGGGAAATTCTCCCTCAACTATCACATTATCACCAGAGTCTTGCACTGTAGGCTCTACAGAGTCAGATTTACAGCCATAAATCATTATGGCCAAAAATATATAGGGCAGCATCAATCGATTAGAATTTAATATTCTGATTTTCATTTGTAAGTTGGTTTAGGTTAAAAATAAATCAGTAGCATTTGCCACTACCTGAATTTAACTTACTTCGATTGATAAAAAGATATGATAACGAGGCCCCAGGTGAGTTTTGTACGGACGCACCCCTTCCTACGAACTATTTTAGACCTGTAAAATAAAAGGATCTGTTGTTTTTAGTGGGCCACCACTTGATTCACAAGATCACAGATACTTCTGACCTCTAGAAAATCATCTTTAATATTCATTACATTAGGATGAGTATCGCAGGCAATAACCTTTTCAATTATACCACTGGCCTTCAACTTTTCGAATCCGTTATTAATAAAAAGACCATGAGTGGTAATTACAAATATCTTATCAGCCCCGGCCTCTTTGTAAACTTTTGCAGCATTGATAATACTTCCTCCAGAGCGGATCATATCATCATAGATCACCACATTCTTCCCGGCCACATCAGCATTCACCGCACTTATTTCGGTATGGTCACCCTCTAAACGACGCTTCAAAACAAAGGCAGCATTCACCCCCAGGTCATTAGCTAGGGACTCTACCCATTTAGCTCTGCCCGCATCAGTGCTGGCCATCACAAAATTATAGCCCCCATACTCCAGCGCAGCTTCTAAAATAATGGGCTTGCAGTACACATGAACCGCACGAATATTATTCTCAAAGTAATGAGGAGTGCCCTCTGTATGTAAATCAAAAAGAAAAATGCGATTGCCTTTATAACTATTAGGAATGCAAGAAAGAAGTCTGGCACGAGTTTTAGCAGTAACTACCTCACCCATTTTCACACGCCTTTCCATGGTAGAATATCCGAAATAGGGCACCACCAATCTTAGCGAATTGGCACCCATACTTACTATAGTAGAAGCCAAATCATAGATTTCTAAAGTAGCCTCATCATTTATAGTGCCCCCTATTAATACCACATTTCTATCCTCTACATCAGTAAGAATTCTTTGATACCTTTCACCATCAGAAAACTTTTTCACCTCCACCTCACCAGCTTCCAACTGATTCGAGTTTAAAACTTTCTCTGCCAGATATTGATAATCGGTAGTATGGAATAGGATCTTTTTCATAGAATTAGGAATCATTATTTTAGACTAAACTGCTCGCTCTTCATCAGATCAAGCACTTCCCGCCAATCTTCCAAAGGATCAAAACCAGCTTTATCTTCAAAAAGCACATTAAAATAGGGCTTTCGCTCATAATATCCATATTTCTGGCTTTCAACCTCAGGATTTTCATTTACATAATCGAAATGAATATCATGAGATTTGAAAAAATTCACATAGTTATCCAGCTCATGCGGGTGTGAGCAAGTATAGAGAATACAAACCACATCATCCCTTTGGGTGATCAGCTGCAGAGTTTCCTTAGCTAATGGATAAAAATCTGTAGGAATCTCCTTTGTAGACCAGTTAGGTTTTATAATGGTATCATGAATATCAAAGGCCCAATATGTTTTATCCCACCCCTTATTCTTAGCATGTTGAAATGCCTTTACTATCGCTCGTGTTATCATTTTAAATTATCTCTCCAAAGGCAACCTATTACTCACCCTTCCTTTAATGTAAAAATCTGACATCGGATCTCACTTCCAACATGAGAGTATGAAAGCGGTCCAAAGTATTCAAAAATACATTTTTCTCATTGCTTTCAAGCCATCAAACAGTCACATATGCCATTTAGTTGACCCTATTCATACATTAGTAATAATACGAACATAATATTCACTTAATAAAACTACCGCTTGTGTAAATTACATAATACATATTTTTATTATAACGAATTTGGGCTACCTTGTTCAAGTTCAACCCTATTAAATGTACAAACGGAGACCAGTAACCATTTAAACGGGGCGTGCCGAAAAGCCTTAAGAGTAGGACCAACTTAATCACCTAACCGATGCCTATTATCAGAAATATAGACTCTCTGACTACCGATCAGATTAGTCAAGAGTTAAAGAATGGGGGCAAATTTGTCACCTTTCAGTATTGTATTTCCATACTAATACTTACCTACAAAAAAACCAGCGATATTTATTTTATAAGATCAGGAGAATCCACCACCAAGCACAGCATAGGATTTACTTTGCTTTCAATATTTTTAGGTTGGTGGGGCCTGCAGGGGCCTACCCACACCATTAATTCTTTACATTCTAACTTAAATGGAGGGGTAGATATTACTGAAGAAATGCTCAAACAATATGCTTAAGCCCTAACCGGCTTAAGCACCATTTCTGCTTCTTTACCAAATTTTCTCAGCATTCTATAATGAGAGGCCAATGCACCGCCAAAGGTCTTATTCTCATGATAAGGCACGCCGTGTCTATGAGCTACGCGCTCCACAATTTTTGATATTTCAGGATAATGAACATGACAAATGTTCGGGAATAAATGGTGCTCTACCTGAAAATTAAGACCACCGCAGAAAAACTTAGCCACCGCACTCTTTCTTGAAAAGTTCGCCGTAGTCATCATCTGATGAATAGCCCAGCTTTCATCTACCTTACCCTCACTACATGGCTCCGGAAAGTCTGTCCCTTCTACCACATGAGCAAGCTGAAACACAAGACCAAGCACTAACCCTTCTGCCCAGTGCATCATAAAAAAGCCAATGATAAACTGCCACCATGTAATATCCATCACTATTAAAGGCACTACAATAAAGACAGTGTAGTAAAGAATTTTATAGAAGAATAAATTAAAGTACTCCTTTTTAGGATGATTGGAATTATCAGTATACCCTATCTGCTTAGCAAAAAACTTCACATAATCTTTTCGAAAAACCCAAGACAGTGAGGCCAAACCATAAAGAAAGAAAGCATACAAATGCTGATACCTCATCATAGGTTTCATTTCCTCCTGTGGAGAAAGACGTACTAAACCTGGAGCCACATCTAAGTCTTCATCATGCCCCGGAATATTAGTGTAAGTATGGTGAACCTGATTATGAGTAATCTTCCACACATATGCATTAGCACCTATCAAATTAAATGACAGACTTAATATTTCATTTACCTTTCTCTTACCAGAGTAAGACCCGTGTATAGCATCATGACATACATTGAATCCGATAAAAGCCTGCACCATTCCGAGAACGATGGCTAACAGAAGATTCACATACATATTAAATCCTCCCAAGACGATTAAAAGATAGAATCCTACAAGGGCGGATAAGAAGAAAACCGTTTTCAATACCATTTCGGCATTGGCGTGTTTCCCAATATTATTTTGCTTGAAATAATTATCAACTTCAGTTCTTACTTCCGCATAAAAACCCGGATTTTTCCGGCCATTAAACTTAATCTTCATCTTGTTCTGTTTTACCTTTCTTCCCCACTAGCCTCGATCAATCGTTTTCTTACTTAAAAGGGTGATTGGTTGATACGAATCAATTTCAGGAGAGCATTAACAACTCATAAAAATCATAAAAAATTCCTGAAACCAAAATATTAAAAAATTGTTTAGATTTATAGACTAAAAGTAATGGTAATCTCAGTTATAACATAACTTTCGATTGCTTTTCTATAAAAAATCACGCCTTAATACAAGATGATACTTATATAATATTAGTGCACAGATATAATTTAAGAACTTTTATAAAAGTTGACTACCGAAGTAGGCAACTCCCCCTTACTACAAAGCTCATCTGTTATAGGTTCCATAGCTTGTAATTTAAATGGAATTACTCCTGCCCATACATCAAGTATCATATCCTCTTGATCATCACCAGGGCCTCCTTCACGAATTTTTGCCGATGCCTGCTCAATATCGATAGCGAGTACCGAAGTTGCTTTTAATTCCTTAGCACTTGGAGGCCTCACCTCAGACCAGCGACCATTGATAACCTGATCAGAGATCACTTCCAAAGCTCTTATTTTATCTTCCTCTGCCACCAATTTTGCCTTGCCAAAAACCACTACAGAGCGATAATTAGCTGAATGATGAAAAATAGAACGAGCCAGTACAATACCATCCACATGAGTTACAGCAAGCGAAATATCAAAACCATTCTGCAAATTTTTGATCATTCTGCTGGTAGTAGCACCGTGCAGAAAAATAGTATTACCATCTCTGCCATATAATGTGGGTATTATAAACGGCTGACCATCAACAACAAAACTCACATGGCACATAAATGATGAATCAAGTATGCGATAAACTGTTTCTTTATCATAAGCGCCTCTTTTAGCTACTCTTTTTACCTGATTTCGGTGATTTACTTCGTAAGAATCCATTACATATTTTATTAAAGTACGTATCAATAATAAAATAAAATTGGATTACCTTAAGGCTCCATTTTTAAATAAACAGATGGTCCAATGATATTTCCATGGAAGTCGGCACTCTCAATTGATAAAAGCAGAAATACACCTGTTTATCTGCAAATTGCCAATCAAATAACGAAGCTCATTTTTAACGGCAATCTTTCGAAAGGGCTAAAAATGCCAGGATCTCGAGCTTTAGCAGATGAACTTCAGGTAAATAGAAAAACTATCATTCAGGCTTATGACGAGCTTATTGCCCAGGGCTGGCTCTTCACAGATACCTCAAGAGGCACCTTTGTAAGCAACAAACTACCCTTATTAGAAGCCAGAAAGCTTGAAGCCACACCACCCCATGAAGTAAAGCAAGACACCATTGATCATAACAACTATAACTACATTCCATCATTCAAATCAAAACCCAAACAGTTTATAGAAATAAATGACGGGTCACCAGATCACAGGCTTGCTCCTATTGATTGGATATATAAGGAATGCAGATCCATCGCCAGGAGCAACTACGGAGAGCATCTACTGAAATATGCAGATGTTAAGGGAGATATAACTTTACGAACTGAACTAGCCCAATACCTCAGCGAAACCCGAGGCATGCCCGTAACCCCAGAAAATATCCTGATCACCAGAGGTAGTCAGATGGGCATATTTCTATTAGCTACCACACTGCTGGCTCCCGATAAAACTGCAGTAGTAGGCAACACCAGTTATGACGCCGCCGACTGGACCATTCAATATTCCGGGGCTCAACTGATGAGGGTGACCATAGATAACGAAGGTCTCAATACCGACGAACTTGAAGCTCTATGTAAAAAACAAAAAGTGAGTCTGGTTTACATCACCCCACATCATCATTTCCCCACCACAGTAACCTTATCCAACGAAAGGCGGATTAGACTACTAGAGCTTTCCATCAAGTATAATTTCCTCATTATAGAAGATGACTACGACTATGACTTTCATTACAATAGCAGCCCTCTCCTACCACTTGCCAGCTTAAATCTTGGCGGCGCACATGTAGCCTACATAGGCTCATTCAGTAAAATTTATGCACCCACAATCCGGGTTGGCTACGTAGCGGCAAGCCCACAACTGATAGAATCTCTATCCAGAGCACGCAGAATTGTTGATCGTCAGGGTGACCAGATTGTGGAGAGAGTTATAGCTGAAAGCATAAAATCTGGTGAGCTAGACCGTCATTTAAAAAAGGTAATCAGGGAGTATTCTCATCGGAAGGACCATTTTTACAGACTGATGCAGCAACATCTTAAACCTCATGCTGATTTCGAAATGCCCGAAGGTGGCATGGCCATATGGACCATCTTCAAAGATCAGCTGAAACCTCATGAATTATTAGAAAGAGCCAATGAAAGAGGATTACATCTAAATGTAGACAAAAAGCATGTGAAAGAGCAAAACGCTATGAGACTAGGATTTGCTTCATTAACACCATCAGAAATGGATAGGGCTTTTGATATATTGAAGGAGATTATTTAAACCGCTTTCATTTTGAGCTTTTTTCTCAGCTCTTCTACTTGAGATTTGAAAGGGGCGTTAGTATCCATCATATCATTCACTGACTGTACTGCATGTATTACAGTACTATGATCTCTACCACCGAAGTGATAACCAATGGACTTCAAAGAATGGTTAGTATATTCCTTTGAAAAATACATAGCCACCTGACGTGCTATTACTATTTCCTTCTTCCTTATTTTATCCTTGAGTGAGTCTACATCTACCTTAAAGTATTCGCTCACAGTTTTCTGAATGTAGTCTATACCTACCTCAGTTTCTATATCATGAACAATATTCTTCAAAGTCTGCTTTGCCAGCTCCAGATCAATATCTACCCGACTTAAAGAAGCATGCGCAATAAGTGAAATAAGCACACCTTCCAGCTCTCTGATATTGGTATCTACGCTATAAGCCAGATATTCAATTACATTTTCAGGAATATAAATACCATCAGATTGCATTTTACGCTGAATAATGGCAATTCTGGTCTCATAATCAGGCTGCTGTAAATCTGCAGTAAGTCCCCATTTGAACCTAGAAAGCAACCTTTCCTGAAGACCTTTAAGATCTCTCGGAGGGCAGTCACTAGTCATCACTATTTGCTTACCTGCCTGATGAAGGTGATTAAAAATATGGAAGAAAATCTCCTGAGTTCTTTCTTTGCCTGCAAGGAACTGAACATCATCAATAATGAGGATATCAACTTGCATATAGTAGTTTTGAAACTCCTGAATCTTATTATTTCTCAGGGCATCAATAAACTGATTGGTGAATTTCTCAGAAGACACATATAATACAAAGCTGTTTACTTTGTTATTCTTTATCTCATTTCCAATGGCTTGCACCAGGTGAGTTTTACCAAGGCCAACACCGCCGTATAACATCAATGGATTGAATGAAGTAACACCAGGCTTCTGAGCCACTGCATAACCAGCAGATCTTGCCAACCTATTGCAATCTCCCTCGATGTAAGAATCAAATGTATTATTCGGATTTAATTGAGATTCCTGATATAAAGAATCTACGGACTTCAGCTGGAATGGAGACACATAATCATCCTTAGTTCCGTTAGCATTGAAGTTGCCGTTTTTAGGAGCAGTACGATTCGGCAGGTTTACAGATAGTGGCTGACTCTTGCTATTACCTCTATCTACGATAACCGAATATTCCAGACGTGCATTTGGCCCCATCACAGAAGTGATCGCCTTCTTTAGTACATGCACGTAGTGCTCTTCTAACCATTCATAGAAAAACTGACTAGGCACCTGAATTGTGAGTACTTCATTCGCACATTTTAGTGGAGATATCGGCTTGAACCAAGTGTTAAAACTCTGCTCAGCCACGCTCTCTTTGATTACCCGCAGGCAATCCTCCCATACTGATTCACATTCAGTGCTCATGTATTGCTAATCTAATAAATAGAATGGTTTAATAATTTCGCCTTTTAGAGAAAAGGGTAACAAATTTGAGAAAAAAATCACGAACTTAAAAGAGACCTATAGCTCTATTTTACAAAGAAATTTTTCCGGGTATTTTTTCTTCATGCGAAAGACACATATTATATTATATATATTCTAACCTTAATTTTTACAATTTCATCGGTTATCGTACATAACTGTTCAAGTTAATTAAAAACGGGTAACTTTACCAGATAACCTTACATAGAAAATCATGAGTAATCGACATAAGGAACTATTCAAAGATTTCAAGTCTAATTCTAAAGATGAATGGCTGAAAGTCACAGAAAAAGACCTCAAAGGGAACAACGTTTTTGAGCAGTATTCGTGGCAACCAGACCCTAAAATAACCTTAAATCCTTACTATGATAATAGTGACATCACTTTTAAACAATCTCACTTTGATAATAGGCTTTTTAACAATAGAGAAACGAACGGCGAGTCGAGATATTGGGACAACTTTCAATTATTAAAAGTAAACTCTGAAAAAGAGGCCAATGAAATTGCCCTTGCAGCACTCAACAACGGTGCGACAGGAATTATTTTTGATCTTGAAAAAAACAAGATTGTCAACTTTGATGAACTGCTAAAAGACATACTTCCCGCCTACTGCAACATCTCTTTAATGCTTTCAGAAAATGCTAAAACACACCTTAACAACTATGTAAGTTTTTTAGCTGATTCTAACTTTAAAGCCGAAGATATTGTAGGCCTCATAATGAGTAGCAATAGTGATGAGTACCTAAGCAACACAAATCTGGAAGCATTTCCGCATTTGAAGAGCATACAAATTGAGCTACCGTCAGATCTAAGCTTTACGGAGTCAGTAGCTCATGGCCTCACATCGCTGGTGCACACCATCGAAAATCTTACTGATGAAGGCGTTACCAGCCAGCAGATATTTGATTCTTTGTTTATAAATGTCCCTCTTAGCACAGGGTATTTTGAGGAAATCGCCAGAATCAAAGCGATAAGACGCCTGGTGTATCAAATAGCTCAGGCTTATGGACATGAAAGCTTTTTACCAGAAGATTTATATATTTTAGGCACATCTCACGCATGGAACAATGAAGCTTATGAGCCACAAGCTAACCTACTCAAGTCTACCACAGCCTGCATGGCTGCCATCATTGGTGGATGCAATGGTATTTTAATAAAACCTTCTGATGAGGATAGCTCGCTACTTAAGCGCATGGCCGTGAACACAAGCCTGATTTTGAAGGAAGAAGCTTATTTAAACAAGGTGAATGATCCTGTAGCAGGATCTTATTATTTGGAAACACTTATTGACCAAATAAGCCAGCAAGCGTGGACCGAGTTTCAATCTAAATTGAACGAAGAATAATGAAGCCAGATTTCGATAAAATAAAATATAACCAGTTTAAGCCTGAAGCGAAAGATCTTTCAAATCAGCCCACCTGGCAATCAGCTGAAAAAATAGAGGTAAAATCAGGTTATTCAGAAGCTGATTTTAAAACACTGGAACATACTAATTATAGTGCAGGCATTCCGCCTTATTTAAGAGGACCATACAGTACTATGTACGCAGGACGGCCCTGGACCATTCGTCAGTATGCCGGTTTTTCTACCGCCGAAGAATCTAATGCCTTTTACAGACGAAACTTGGCCGCGGGTCAAAAAGGTCTGTCTGTAGCCTTTGATCTTGCCACACACCGAGGGTATGACTCAGACCATCCGCGAGTAACCGGAGATGTGGGCAAAGCGGGAGTAGCAATAGATTCAATCCTGGATATGAAGGTGTTATTTGACCAAATACCACTGGATAAAATGTCTGTTTCTATGACTATGAACGGTGCTGTAATTCCAATTATGGCCTTTTACATAGCAGCTGCAGAAGAGCAAGGGGTAAAAAAGGAGGACTTAAGCGGTACTATTCAAAATGATATCTTAAAGGAGTTTATGGTGAGGAACACCTACATCTACCCTCCTTTGCCATCCATGAAGATTATCGCTGACATATTTGAATATACTTCTCAGAATATGCCACGCTTTAACTCCATCAGTATCAGCGGCTACCACATGCAGGAAGCTGGTGCCACTGCTGATATTGAGCTAGCCTATACCCTTGCCGATGGATTGGAGTATATTCGAGCAGGGATAAAAGCAGGATTAGATATTGATGATTTTGCTCCCCGACTATCCTTTTTCTGGGCTATCGGTATGAATCATTTTATGGAGATAGCCAAGATGAGGGCTGGCAGATTACTATGGGCAAAACTCGTAAAGCAGTTTAATCCTAAAAATGACAAATCATTAGCACTTCGCACGCATTGCCAAACCTCTGGTTGGAGCTTAACAGAACAAGATCCATATAACAACGTGGCAAGAACCTGCACTGAAGCTTTAGCCGCAGCACTAGGACACACACAGTCTTTACATACGAACGCCCTTGATGAAGCAATAGCTCTTCCCACAGATTTCTCTGCGCGGATAGCTAGGAACACGCAGCTTTACCTTCAAAAGGAAACCAATATTACTAAGGTGGTTGATCCCTGGGGTGGCTCATATTATGTAGAAAGCCTCACAGATGAGTTAGTTCAGAAGGCTTGGTCTTTAATAGAAGAGGTGGAAGAGTTAGGAGGTATGGCCAAAGCTATTGAAAGTGGCCTTCCTAAAATGAGGATTGAAGAGGCAGCTGCAAGAAAGCAGGCTAGAATAGATTCAGGGAAAGACATAATAGTAGGTGTAAATAAATACCAAACTGATGAAGAACCTGATTTCGACATATTGGAAGTAGATAACACCAAAGTTCGTGAGCAGCAGATCAAAAGATTAGAGGAGCTTAAAGCGAACAGGGATAAGGAAAAGGTGGCCGCTGCATTAGAGAGAATTAGCAGAATAGCTTCAGGAGAAGAGAAAGGCAATTTACTGGAAGCTGCGGTTGTTGCTGCTAGAGAAAGAGCCTCATTAGGTGAGATATCTGATGCTATGGAAAAAGAATTTGGAAGACACAAAGCCACCATCAGATCAATTTCAGGCGTATATTCAGAAGAAGCAAAAATGGATAGCAACTTTAAAGAAGCTAAGGCACTTTCAGATCAGTTTGCTGAGCTGGAAGGAAGAAGACCCAGGATTATGGTAGCCAAAATGGGCCAAGACGGACACGACAGAGGTGCTAAGGTAATAGCCACAAGCTTTGCAGATCTGGGCTTTGACGTAGACATTGGACCATTATTCCAAACACCTGAAGAAGTGGCCAGACAAGCCACTGAGAATGATGTGCATGTGATAGGTGCTTCAAGCCTGGCAGCAGGGCACAAAACGTTGATCCCTGAACTCATCCAGTCTCTTAAAAATCTGGGTAGAGAAGATATCATGGTAATAGCCGGTGGCGTAATACCTCCAAAAGATTATGACTTTCTATATGAAGCAGGGGTTGCTGGTGTATTTGGTCCGGGCACTGTTATAGCCAAGGCAGCCAAGGATATACTCAACAAATTGCTTGAAGAATAGAGGCTTAGCCACTAAAAAAGTAGAATTATAAAGTTTTTTTTACTAACTAGTATTTTGGTTAGGGAGGTGTTTTATGCTTAAAATTTTGCACCGTCTCGTTGGCTCCTAAACGATTTTTTTATGTTACGCTACACAAATATTAAACCCCTTAAAGGCTTACTTACGGCCACTATTCTTTTTGCATGTTTTTTCGCCACCCCAACTTTAGGTCAGAATTGGGATAAGAGCATAGAAAAAGCGGATGAAAGCTACGAAGAAGGTGATTACGCCAAGGCTATTAAGGACATAGAAAAGTTTAAGAAGAAGCTAACCAAAAAGGAAAAAGGGCCCAACAACTTTCTAGTTATCTACTATTTAAGAATGGCTCGCTATCGACTGGCTCAGGGTGAGCTGGCGAACTTTGAGGAGTATTTAGAAAAAGCCATTACTTTAAGCGAAGAAGCCAACAGCAACGGCAGCCTGGAACACGCTGAAAATGAGCTGGAAATTGCTAGAATTTACATTCAATATGGCAATTACCTGAAGGCCCAGGAGCAATTAAATTCAGCTGAATCCTCATTACAAACTTCCGGCAATTTAAATGATAATATTAAAGCTGAGCTTGATGCTGTAAAAGCTGAGATCCTGTCAGGACAAGGGTATTATAATGAAGCCATCACCTTGCTAAACAGCCTGATTGAAAGCTACCAGACTGTACAGGTAAATAAAGAAACCTACGTAGAAGATGGGAAGATTAAAACCAGAAGGCTCTCCGATGAAGAAATAGAGGCTCGACTGGCCACTTTTGCTCACCTTTTAACCCTGAAGGCTAACACTTTTAGAAAAAAGGGGAATTACATTAGCGCTGATAGTGCCTTCATTAAGGCAGAAACCTGGATTAGCGATAACCTGAGTAGAACCAGTGCCTATTACGTTGAAAATCAATATCTCTTTGGACAATTCCTCATAGAAAATGGCTTGGAAGCCAAAATGCCGAAAGAAACCAGGTTTGACAGAAGCCTCAGCCAGATCTTAAAACAGCACGAAGAATCTCATTATTTGGCATTTGACCTGTACCAATCCTTGTTAAAGCAGTACCTAAAGGAAGAAGATAAGAGTAAGTATAGAAACGTAAAAGTGGAATATGAAAAAGCCATTAAGAGAAATTTCAAACGTTCCAGCCTGCATTACATCAATCTGGAAACCATAGAGTTTGATTCCAAGCTAGCTCATAATAATACCAGAAATTTAGCCATTAAAGCGGCTTCTATAGTTAATAACACTCAAAACCTTCCTAAAACACATAAAAAGACTATTGAGGTACTGGAGTTCCTTTATCATCTGGCACTTCAGGAGGAGAACTACCCCGCTGCAGAACAAAACCTTAGCGATATACTTGAGATCAAAGCTCAGCTTTACGGCACGAACTCCCCTGAGTATCATCTTGGAAAAATTGAACAAGCCAACTATTATCTGGATTATACCGATCGTATAAAGGAGGCTGAGAACATTTACAATGAAAGCTTTTACGGCGTAGTCGAAAATCAAATCAGTTCATGGCATAAAGATTACATAGAAATTCTTAACCACATAGCGCTACTCTACGCCAACACCGATCAGTATGCAAAAGCTAATGAAACGCTGGAAAAAGCTAAAAATACAGCTCGGGCAAAGTTTCAGGATACGGATCCCGCTTATGGTGTAGAGCTCAATAATATTGCTAAGCTAAATATAGAATTGGGCGCCTATGAAGAAGCTGCTGATAATATTAATCAATCTCTTACCATTTTGGAGGAGAAAAGAAAAGACGAAAGATACGTACTGGATTATGTAAATGCACTAGAAACTAAAGCCGACTTAAGAGCCATCCAAGGTCTTTTCGATGAAGCCGAAGATCTCATATCTGATTCAAAAAAGTGGGTGAGCCGAGCTGAATTAGAAAGCAACTACAATGACCTGAACTCTGCTGAGAAAATGGTGGACCTTTATATGACTCTCGGAGAATATTCGGATAGCAAAAAGCTTTTGGATAAGATCATCGCGAGCTACAAAAAGAGGTTTGGAGCCACCTCCAGAAGATTAATTGGTCCTTTAGTGAGCAGCGGAAAGCTGGAATTAATTAAAGGAAACTATCCTGAGGCTGAAAAATTCGCTAAAACAGCCTTTGATCTGTCAGTAAAAACCTTTGGAGAAAACTCCACCAAAACCTCTCCTGCTCTTATTCTTTTAGCTGAGGTTTATACCAGCATTGGTGATTATGAAAAAGGTGAGCAAAACATAAAAAAGGCCATTGATATTGAAACCAAGGAGTTTGGAAAGCAACACATAAAAGTGGGTAAAAGCCTAAGCCAACTAGCCATTATTAAATTTTATGATGGTGATGATCTTAATGAAGTTGCTAAACTTTTGGAGCAAGGTAAAGAGATTATCCTCAACAAATTGGGCGATAAAAACCCGCAATATGCAAACATTCTTACAGAGCAGGCCAAGGTTTTTATTGCTCAAAAGAAATACGTAGAAGCTTTCGTAGCCTTAAAGACTGCGGAAAACATTTGGGAAAACAAGGTAGGCAGTAGAAACAACATTAATGCCGCTGGTATCTACACGCTTACTGGCGATATCTATTACTATCAAGGAAAATATGATCAGGCAGAAGAGCATTACAATAAGTCTAAAAAGCTTTACGAAAAGTTCTTCAACCGCAATCATCCTGAATATGTAAAAGTACTTTCCAAGCTTAGCAAAGTATACTACATGGAAGGCGACACCAAGTCTAGCAGAAAGTACATTGAAGAAGCTTTGGCCAACTACAGAGCATTTATAAAAACCTATTTCCCAGCACTTAGTGAGCGTGAAAAAGCAAAATATTGGAACACCATAAAGCCTGATTTTGAGTTCTACAACACCCTTGCCTTTAAGCTTAAAGATGAAGATCCTGATATCATAGGCGAGGTATTTAACAATGCACTTTTAACTAAGGCCATTTTATTAAACTCTTCCATTAAGATTAAAGAGAGGATCTTAAATAGCACTGATGATGAATTAAAAGGAGTGTATAATTCGTGGATGGAAAAGAAGGAAAGTCTTACCGATGCTCTCTCCATGACAAATGAACAATTAGCTGAAAATCAGATAGATCCGATTGTTTTATCTCAGGAAGTAGAGCGATTAGAGAAAGAGCTTAGCCAGAAATCACAGCTATTCAGCTCCAGCATAGAAGAAAAAACCATTGAGTGGAAACATGTTCAGCAGGCTCTTAAGGCTAATGAAATAGCCATAGAAATGGTGAGGTATCGTTATTTCGACAGGGTATTTACTGATTCAGTGGTTTATGCCGCCATGTATATTAAGGACAAGAGCAACCAGGCTGAGCCGAAAGTTATCCTTATAAACAACGGTCATGATCTTGAGACTAAGTATTTCAAATTCTATAGAAACAGTATTTTATTCAAAATCAGAGACGAATATTCTTATAAAAAGTATTGGGAGCCTATTGAGAAAATAGCTGGCGCCTACCCTACCATTTACTTATCAGCCGATGGGGTTTACAACCAGCTCAATCTGGAGGCTATTCCAACCCCTGACGGAAAATATGTAATCGACAATTCTAACATTATTCTGGTAAGCAACACCAAAGATCTTTATTTAAGGCAGGTAACTACTCAACTTGTTCAAAAGGAAAAAAGGGCCACCATGTTTGGCAACCCAGAATTCTATACAGCATCAGCCTCAGGTAGTATCAATCAGCTTCCTGGTACGGCCAAGGAGGTCAGTTCATTAAAATCATTATTGCGCACAGAAGGATGGACTACCAATTCTTACACAGAAAAAGAAGCCCAGGAAGAGCAAATCAAGCAGCTGGATAACCCTAAAGTTTTCCATATTGCTACACACGGTTTCTTCACACCTATTAAACAACTAGAAGGCACTGACCAAATCACTCGAGGTGAAATGCAGGTGAATGAAAACCCTTTAATGAGAACTGGGTTACTACTTACAGGAGCTGGTGATCTTCTAAACAAAACCGCTTATAACTACAATCTGGAAAGTGGCATTCTTACCGCTTACGAGGCTATGAACCTCAACTTTGACCAGACAGAATTGGTAGTTTTAAGTGCCTGCGAAACAGGCTTAGGCGAGCTTGAAGTAGGCGAAGGAGTATATGGATTACAAAGAGCTTTCCTGGTAGCTGGCGCTAAATCACTGATTATGAGCATGTTTAAAGTGGACGATGCCGCTACTCAGGAGTTAATGACCAACTTCTATAAAAACTGGATTGAAAAAGGAAACACAAAAAGACAAGCCTTTGTGGATGCTAAAAAAGAACTTCGTACAAAATACCCAGACCCGATCTATTGGGGTTCTTTTATTATGATTGGCTTAGATTAGTTTTGTGACATATATGACTGAAGAGAACACGCAAACCCAAAGCTGGAGGTATAAATTACATGAAATCATCTTTGAGGCCGACACCTTTTGGGGTAAAGCTTTTGATGTAACACTGCTGGTAGCCATTTTACTAAGTGTGCTAGCGGTTATGCTGGAGAGCGTGGCTCATATCAAAGCTGAGCATGGCGAACTGCTATATGTCATTGAGTGGTTCTTCACTATTCTGTTTACGCTGGAATATATCGCTCGGCTACTGGTAGTTACCAAGCCATGGAAATATGCCTTCAGCTTCTTCGGACTTATAGACCTCTTATCCATAGTACCTACATTTCTGAGCTTATTCTTCGTAGGTGCACAAAGCCTTTTAGTGATAAGAAGTTTTCGCCTACTCAGAGTTTTCAGAGTCTTTAAACTAGGGAGATTTATGGGTGAAGCCACCCAGCTCACAACGGCTTTAAAAGCCAGCAGAGCCAAAATCATAGTATTTATAGGTGGTGTCTTTGCCATGGTAGTAGTGCTTGGCACCATGATGTACATGATAGAAGGAGGTAAAAATGGTTTTACCAGCATCCCTAAAAGCATCTATTGGGCAGTGGTAACACTTACCACGGTTGGGTATGGAGATATTGCTCCTCATACTACCTTAGGACAAACGCTTGCCACACTAATTATGATTTTAGGATATGGAATTATAGCTGTTCCCACAGGTATTGTTTCAGCAGAAATGAGCCAGCAGAAACATCATCCGGTAAATACTCAGTCATGCCCGCACTGCAGTGCCGAAGGACACGACATTGATGCTGCATATTGTAAAAAGTGCGGTGGCAGATTATGAGTCTTTCTTAGCCATGTTATGATTTACAAATCGGTAAATCAACTCATGTACCTGCTCTCTGTTGCTCCAATACTCACGGCTATAGATACCTTTAAAATCCCACTGCTTTTTACTCAGCACAAAAGGCGTATAAACATGAAGGTCTTTCACTGAAATACTTTGATAGTAAAGATCATCATCTGTGATAATAAGACCAAGGTGTTCATCATCACTCTTTACGGTAAGATCTGCAAATGGCAATTCCTCTTCCAGAGTGAAGACATCACCACGGGTAACGTTCCATTCCTTTAGTTTCTTCTTCAAATACCACTCTGAATGATGCTTTTTCTCAGGGTAAGGTGAAGGCTTGAACTCACCCTCAGAAACCTTCCATGCATATTCAAGATAAGATTTCAACAGCTTAGGGCCTTCATTTTTAGTGTCCTCTACTTTTAGCTGCTGAGGCATAATGCTACTCACAACCATTATTTTTTCACGGGCCCTTGTTACTGCCACATTTAGCCTGTTCTCTCCGTTGGCAGCATTTAAACTACCAAACTGCATCATCATTTTACCATCAGCGTTCGGGGCATAGCCTGTTGAGAATATAATGATGTCTTTCTCATCACCCTGAACATTCTCAATATTTTTCACAAACCAGTTGGCAGGAATGATTTTGCCCGTATCAGCACATCTTTGATCCAGATGATCTAAGATAAATTGCTGCTGCTTAGCATTAAATGTTACTACTCCCACATCTTTAAATGGCGTACGATCAAGGATATCAAGAAGTACATCTACCACTTTCTCGGCCTCTATCGCATTGACGTTGTTCTCCCAAACACCATCTAATTTAATGTACTTAATAGCCGGTTCATTATTATTAATTACATCATAATCAGGCAGAAGTCTTAAGTTCCCACCATAAAAATGACGATTAGAAAAGTCTATCAGATCCAGTGACTTACTTCTATAATGACCTTGAAGCTGAATGCTCATCAGATACTGACTTCCCAGCTCCAGTAGTGAATCTACTTCTAATGCCGTATCCAAATCCTCATCCTCCTCTTCGTAGCGGACATGATAGAGATCATTAGGCTTTAGCTGCTTGTCATCACCAGCAATTACTATTTGCCTTCCTCTATACATGGCAGGCAATCCTCGCTCTACAAAACACTGAGAAGCCTCGTCAAAAATGACAAGATCAAACATTTCACGCATCGGGAACATGGCAGAGACAGACTCTGGTGACGCCATCCAACATGGAATGAGCTTGAATAATTCTTCATAGTGCTCAGCAATAAGCTTACGCAGTGGCCATATTCTACGCTTTTTAGTCACCTGATGATGTAAATCTCTGTAAGTGACCATGTTATTTAATCTGTTGTACTCCAGATTTTCATAAGTCCGCTCACGCGCACGAAGGAGAAGCATGTCATTACTTACGTTCAGCTTCTCTCGCACATTATTTTGTAGCTCTGCTTCTAACTTCTGGAATTTAAGGGATGAGACAGACCTCAAAATAGGATACTTAGTTTCAATATGTTCAATCCAGGCTATTCTTAAGCTATTTTGAAAAAGCTCTTCCACAGCCTCCACACTTGGCTCCTTCACCTCATCGATAACCTTATCAATGACCTGCATTTCCTGCAAAGTCATCTCATTCTTCAACTTATCGTATTCACAAAGGGCATCAAAATCCTTCTTCAGCACCGCCATCATTTCAGCACCTCGTTCAGGATAAGATAATAATGTACTCACCTGCTTTGGCGTGAGGTAAGTTTCCCATTCTACTCTCTTAGCAGGTATATCTTTAGTGATGCTGAAGATAGCTTCAATTTTCTCCTGCAGCTCTGCAAATGAAAGCTTCTGCACATTAAAGTACTCCTTGAAATTTCTGAGAGAGTTAAAGATCAACTTAGCTTTAACAGAGAGCTTTTGAAGGTGAAACCAGTTTTGGATATGTATTTTTTCATAAGTGGCCGGCACAGCTGTAATCCAATTACGCTGCTTTAATTTGGTGAGATTATGCTCCAGGTTCAGCCTGTTATCAATTTTCTCCACCATTATATTAAAGCCATCTCTGTTACCCTTCAGCCCGTTAGCCACAAGAACCCTTTTAATTAAGGCCTTATCTTTAGAGAATAGCTTCCACTGTAAAAGCCTGAATATACTTCTACGAGCTACCAAATTCCTCTGAAGTGCTTCCTGGAACCTTCCCAATTGATCAGCAGGCAAGGTTGTTTCAGGGCCAGCACCGCGATAGCATTCTACCAGCACCCTTTCCGTATTCGATAGCCAAAGATTACTTGTTTCATCATCAGGATATGACATCATGTGCCTGAAGTACTCATAGGCTTTTGGGTTCTTCAGAATACCCAGCATTTCAATAATGAATTGCCTTTTCTGCAATATCAATTCAGCATCTTCAAAGCTCCAGCGTTCGCCAATCACAGCTTCCAGCTTGTCAGAAATCTCCTCCTGATAGGCAGGGATCTCCTCCAAAATAGTCATTAACCTTTGCTGATCAGAGATTTTGAAATGTTCGAAAGACCTGCGTTCACGCCACACATATTCAGTTTTATTGAATCGCTCAGCATATTGCGCATAATAATGAAGCTTATTGATAAAGGCTGGTAGATCTTCAAACCTAAAGTGTGTGTACTCCTGCTTTAAGTTAACCGTAGGCTTTTCCACATCTGATGTAAGGTAAAGCTCCTTCACGGCAACTCCACATTCGCTCTCATCAAAAAGGGCGAATTTAAACTCTTCCATTTCTTCAATAATCTGGTCTATCCTGCGACTAACCTGAAGAAATTTTCTTTCCAACTGTATTGCATCCAAGCCATTGTTACGAATTTTATAATCGTCAATTCGTTCTATTTGCTTGGCTATTTTATGATATATATCTTTTCTATCATTTCTAAAATCATGCACCAAACCGAGGAAATCGTTCATCTCCTTCTCTTCCATCCTGTTGTATACCACATCCAGAGCAGCCCTTTTCTGGCACACCACTAATACCTTCTTGCCAATGGCTATATGGTCAGAAATGAGATTACAAATAAGCTGTGACTTCCCTGTTCCCGGAGGGCCTTGAACTACAATGGAATTACCCTTCTTAATGGCTTTTAGCGCATTTTCCTGATAGGCATCCATCTTGAAAGGTGTGAAAGTCTTCTCCTCCTCTACGCTATTGAGAAAATAATAGTCCGGCCCCTGCTTTTCATTTTTCTCGAATGGTGATCTGTTTTCAAAAAACTGCTCAATATCCAATACATGGTTATTCCCAATGAGGTGCATATAATCAGGCACCAGATAAGAGCCTGCCTGAGGAAATATCCCCAAAACAGCTTCAGGATATAATTTAAGCTCTCCTATCTTTTCATTATCGTCAAAATCTGCCTTTTTAAACTCTTCAAAGTTTTGAAGGACATCCTGAAAATTATCCTGGTTAAAGTTAATCTCTATCGCACTATCCTTGAAAAGCTGATATAAAGCCGTTCTAAACACGGTGCTATCCGTATCGAAGTCCTCCAGGTTTCGTTCCAGAAGTTCATCTGGGATTTTCACCTTATTATAATAGGAGTAAGCCAAAAGAAAGGACTTGTTCAATGTAACACCGGCATCATTCCGTGGCTGCATGCGCCAGTGATTATTTACCAGCTGAATTTCTACAGGAAAAAAAAGCAAGGGGCACCTGATCAGCGTACCATCCGCCAGCTTTCCTCGGAGGAACGGCCAGCCTACATAAAGATCCTTTGAACCACGCTCATCATATATAAACTTATCAGCACGATTAATCTTCTTGAGCTTTCTGCTCACCACGTTCACCTCCTCATCTCTACTATCCATTTGCGCGCAAAGGGTGAGCGATTTACCAGCTATCAGCGACTCAATAATCTCAAAAGAACCTCCTTTGGTAACGAAATTAAAGTCCTGAATGTCCAGGTATTGCTCTGATGGTAAGCGAAGTAATAATAAAGACCGGTTATTAGCAGTGAGATTGGTAAGCCGGTTTAGATAAGATTTAAGCAGATCGTGCATATTACCCTAAAGAAGCGAAAATTACCGATAAATTTTAAAAACTAGGTGTAAAATTATGTCTTGATTAGAGATGTGTCTTTAGAATCTATTTTATAAATCCTGAAATAATACTAAAAGCTTACATACCTAGCTATTTTCTGAATGGTCAACGAATCAAGCAGCTTAATGTTATACAATTCGTCCAAACTGTGTAGCTCTCCGTGCTGGTAGCGATAGTTTATAATAGCCGAAGCATGCTTTTTCCTTAAGTATGGATGTTTAGAAAGATCATACTCACTGGCCTTATTAAGGTCCAGCTTAGTAGGATCAAAGCCCCCAGAAATAAATATTGACGTATCCAGACCTTGGAGCACTTCAGACTTAAGTCCATAGACCTCTTTGAGCTGCTCTTTATTTACATATCCACCAAGTACATCTCTATATTTTATAATTCTATTGGCATAAGCTGTACCAATTCCTCTTAGTCTTTTTAGATCAGTAGAGTCTGCCTTATTAATATCAAATTTTGCATAAGTCCGTTTTTCGGGTTTACTCCCACTATCATACGGCCTTATAAACTCCTTCTTCAAAGGTGCTTTGGCCACTTTTTCAGGAAATTGAGCGAATGGCAACAAACGCTCTAACTCATCATCATGAATTCCATAAACTTTCTCCAAATCGCTCACTCCTTTAAATTCGCCTCCTTTTTGCGTATAATTGGTCCAGTTTTTAGCGGCATATTTATTCACCCCAAAATCAAGCAGCTCAGCATAGGTAATATTGTTAGGATTGAAAGGAATTATTTTCCACTCTCTTTGTTTAATATCTGGACTTGAGGAATCTATTTCTATTTGAGCTATGAGTTCATCCAGTTTCGCAGAGTCATTAGGATGAGTCACATCTGGAAGCAAGAGCTTGTAGATGGATGGTATCATGATGATAAATAGCGTAAGGGGAAGAAAAATAACTATTCCATTGGCTTCCACTCTGGATAAACCAAAGGAAGATCGGGCCCAGCGAATTAGTTTCTTTTTCATAAATTGAAATTATATTAGTTTTTCAAGTTGATAAAGCAGATTTTGCTGAAATACTGACATTAGTAGTTTACTAAACTGATTCTTATCAGTATTTATATGATGGAATTCAGGTAGATTTGAAGATGGGCTTTTTCATTATTTAAAAGAGTTCTAAATAACTGACTAGTTTTCAAAGTATAGTTATACTAATTAAATTTGCGAACGAACTAGATAGAGATGCAGGAAAGTTTTAAAGTACTTGGTTTAACATTTAAAGATACTCCTATTAACATCAGGGAGCGTCTTGCGTTAGATGAAGCGCACATTAAGCAATTATTGAGATACATTAGTGAATATTCTACCGCTAATGATGTTTTAATATTATCTACCTGCAACCGCACAGAAATCTATTATACTTCAGAAACAGACCAAAGTGATGCTATTTTACAAGGTATTGCCTTACAAAAAGGTATTGCTGTTTCTCTCATAAAGGATTTTTTCAAAAGCCAAATTGATCATCACCAGGCCGTGAAGCACTTGTTTAGAGTAGCCATGGGTCTTGACGCTCAGGTAGTGGGTGATCTTCAAATCTCTAATCAGGTAAAAAGAGCTTATCAGTGGAGTGCTGATGAGGATATGGCAGGTCCATTTCTTCATAGACTTATGCACACCATTTTCTTCACTAATAAAAGAGTAGTGCAAGAAACACCATTCAGAGATGGTGCTGCTTCGGTTTCTTATGCTGCTAAAGAGCTAGCAGAAGATATTACCAAAGATATTCGTGACCCTAAGATATTAATTTTAGGCCTTGGAGAAATTGGTAAAGATGTTTGCCGAAATCTGGTAGGTTCTAAATTTTCTGAAGTTTATATCACTAACCGTACTGAGGAAAAAGCTCAGGAGCTTGCATTAGAATGCAACTTCAAGGTATCTCCTTATGATCAGGTATTTGAGGCAATACAAAATGCAGATGTAGTTATTTCATCTATAGCTTCAGATAAACCTTTCATTACAAAAGAGTTAGTAAACAAGCTAGATATACTTTCCTTTAAGTTCTTCATAGATTTATCTGTACCAAGAAGTGTAGAGATGAACATTGAAGATGTACCTGGAGCGTTAGTATACAACATTGACAATATTCAAAGCAAAACATCTGAGGCTCTTCAAAAAAGAATAGCTTCTATTCCGGATGTAGAGCGCATCATCAATGAGGCCATTGCTGAATTCAACAACTGGTCTAAAGAAATGCTGGTATCTCCTACCATTAAAAAGCTGAAAAATGCTTTGGAAGACATCAGACAAGAAGAGATAGCACGATTCCTGAAAAATGCCGATGCTAAAGAAGCCAAGATCATAGAGAAGGTAACTAAGAGCATGATGCAAAAAGTGATGAAGCTGCCTGTACTTCAGCTTAAAGCTGCTTGCCAAAGAGGTGAGGCTGAAACACTTATTGATGTACTTAATGATCTTTTCGACCTGGAAAAACAGTCGACAGAGGTTAAAAAATAACCCCATCTTCATATTACTTTAATCTTCCTTACCTACATTTGGAGGTATTAATAATTAATAAATCTTTAGCATGAGAAAGAAAGTAGCGTTTATCTTATGCCTGTTTATATCTTTTCAGGTATTTGGGTGGGGTATGACGGGTCACCGTGTAGTTGGTTATGTAGCTGAAAAGCACTTATCAAAAAAAGCAAAGAAACATCTTGAAGAAGTACTTGACGGAGAGTCACTCTCTACCGTGAGCAACTGGATGGATGATATTAAGTCTGATGACTCCTTTGATCACACCCACGATTGGCACTGGGTAACTATCCCTAACGGAAAAACTTATGAAGAGGCAGAAAAAAACCCTGATGGCGATATCATAGCCACTATTGAAAGGGTAATTGCCGAACTTAAAAAGGGTGGTTTAAGCAAAGAGCAAGAAGCTCAGAACATTAAGATGCTAGTGCACCTTGTTGGAGACATTCATCAGCCACTACATGTAGGCACAGGTGATGATACCGGTGGAAATGCTGTAAAGCTAAAGTGGTTCTGGAATTCATCTAACCTACACAGCGTGTGGGATAGTGGTATGATTGATTCTGAAAACTACAGCTACTCAGAGCTTGGAGATGTAGTGGACCATGCCACCAAAGAAGAAATTAAAAAATGGCAAAGCGCTAGCGTACGTGATTGGGCCTATGAGTCTATGGAGCTAAGAAATCAGGTATACGATTTGCCTAATGAGGAAAAGATTAATTTGAGTTACGAGTATCGTTACAAAAACTGGAAAACAGTGAAACACAGATTAGAACAGGCAGGTATTCGCCTGGCAGGTGTTCTTAACGATATTTATGGTTAAGAG
Organism: Fulvivirga ligni; assembly: GCF_021389935.1. Taxonomy (NCBI): domain Bacteria; kingdom Pseudomonadati; phylum Bacteroidota; class Cytophagia; order Cytophagales; family Fulvivirgaceae; genus Fulvivirga; species Fulvivirga ligni. The sequence goes on along the minus strand of NZ_CP089979.1, from coordinate 1,721,707 downwards.
ATTGAAAAGGGTAGTCTTCGCAGACTACCCTTTTTCACAACTCAAAATTCAAGCAACCTTCTTGTAGTAAAATTTCTCATTCACGTAATCAAATATGATTACGTAGTTCTTCAGAAAACCTCCCCCAATTGAGCCTGCGGCATCTGTTATTTCTCTATTAGAAAACTCTCTATTAATAAAATAAGGGCTTATCTTCTCTACATCGTCACTCCGTAAGGCAAGGTCTACCTCCACCCCTCTGTAACCTGATATAATTCCATTTAACCCTTTGCCTACCCAGGTTCGTTCTTCCAGAAATTCTTCCTGCGCTTCACCATCTTTCATAAATAAAATCAGCTCTCTGGCAGAGCCTGTATCTATGTGAAAGAAGGCATCTTTTTGATAATTATGATGTGCCCAGCTGGCCCTAATGTAGGGCTTGGTGTCCTTCACTACTAAATCCATCTGATTAAAGCTTAGCTTATCACTGCAGAAATTAGTAGGCTCACTCAGTGTGATTTCCTGATTATTGTAATCAATCATGACCACAAACCGACTAAAAATAGAATAGCCAATAATGCCATGAATGTTCGTTAAATTCGAATCTGGAAAGAAATTCTTGTCACTCGTAACTATAATTCCGATACCTCTCCCTTCCACATCAGCTACATTCACTTTATTACCAATGGAGAGCTCAGCCTTTCGGGAGTGCATTTTCCCATAACCATTGAGGATCACCTCTTTATTAGGAATTACATCCAGCTTTTTGGCAAACCTCCTTCCAAATAGCACCAAAGTTCTGCCTCCAGTGTCAAGAATAAGGTTTACTCTTAGCTTATCATTAATGCTGACCGGCATCACAATAAGATTATCAATAATCTTAAACTTGATTTTAGTTTGCTTTTTGTTGTTGGTGAAATTGAATCCGAGTTTATCGGCAAATAGTGCTGTTGATAGCAGCAGCAAGACCCAGGTAAGTACATACCTCTTCCGGACCAGCCGGGGATGGTTGTTAAAAATGTAATACATGTTGTTGTTGTTGTTTTGACCTACTCTAACTTAGACAAAAACAACAACAACCGAATCACGCAAATTGGTGGTTTTTCTTACGAATTACCTACCTAAAAAAGGATCTTAGACTAACTCTAGTTCTACAGGGCAGTGATCTGACCCTAAGTATTCATTATGAATATGAGCCGCCTTTACCTGATCCATCATAATTTTACTCACAAGGAAATAATCAATTCTCCATCCTACATTATTTGCTCGTGCATTGAACATGTAGTTCCAGTATGAGTACTTTACTTCTTCAGGGTAGAAATGTCTGAAAGTATCTACAAATCCTCCTTCAAGATATCTTCCAAAGCCATCGATTTCCTGCTGGGTAAAGCCTGCGGACTTGTTATAGTTCTGCTTTGGCCGGGCTATATCTATCTCTTGATGAGCTACATTTAGATCTCCACATAGGATTACAGGCTTTTTTTCTTCTAGCTTCTTAAGATGAGCGAGGAAATGCTCATCCCAGGTTTGTCTATAGTCTAATCTTTTTAGGCCTTGTCCTGAATTAGGAGTATAAACGTTTACCAGAAAAAACGATTCATACTCTGCGGTAATTACCCTTCCCTCCTGATCATGCTCTTCCATACCTAGATCATAAACTACAGAAATGGGCTCTTCTTTTGACAGTATGGCAGTACCGCTATAGCCTTTTCTAGCCTTTGAAGAGTTAACGTAAATTTTATAATCTGTCATTAACTGCAAAGCAGTTTTCACATCTTCCACTGCGCCCTTCGTTTCCTGCAAACACAGAATATCAGGGCTCATTTTATTTACATTTTCAATAAATTCTTTCTTTATAATAGCTCTAATGCCATTTACATTCCATGACACTATCTTCTTCGCACTCATCTATTTCTGTTTATTGTTTAAAATAATCTTTCTCCAGTTGCTCAAATTTAAGCATTAGCTCTTTAGTTCGTTCACCGGGTCTTCCATTTCCTATAACCACATCATCTACCTCTACTACTGGCAAAACTTTCTTAGTAGTACCGGTTAAGAAGGCTTCCTGCACCTCTGCGAGCTCAGCTAAATGAATGTGCCTTTCTTCAACCTCCATAATATCACCAGCTACCTGCAAGACCTTCTTTCTGGTAATTCCCTTTAAAATATTGGATGGCGGAGTTACCAATACTCCATTTTTATCCACTATAAAAAAGTTGCTTCGGGTTAGCTCACTTAGGTTTCCGTTCTGATGATAGATGATATCATAGGCGTTATGCTTTCTTACCTGAGGCTGTAGCCAAATGCTGGTCATATAACTAATGGTTTTTACATCTACCAATTCGCGCTGGAACTCGTGTGAAATCAATTTCACTCCATTTGCATACTTCTCTGATGAAGGGAAGCTAATATCTTCCTGGGTGATAATAAGATTTGGATCTCCAACGTCATAACCGTTTTTGGTTTCACCGCCCGTTCTTACTATTCTAATTCCAGAAAAGGCCATTTTATTGATACTGAGCAAATCAAGAATTTGCTTTTTCACATCTTCCATATCTAATGGATGGTCTGGAAATACCTTGGCAGAAGAATATTGCAGTCTCTGCAAATGGTCTTCTAAAAATAAAGGTCTATGAAAATCCGTACGGAAAAAATCAAAAATACCATAGCCCCTTAAAACGCTCAAGTCCTTCACGCTCAGCGTAGCAGCACTCTCTTCAATCAACTTACCGTTTACCATGCAATACATAGTTTAAAAGTAATTGAAATTGTAGAAAAAAGAGGTTATCGGTAATAAATTTCCACAGCGCCAACCGGCCATATTATGAAATAGAGTTGATTATTCTAATGGCATGAAAATAGCCGCCAGTTCATCCTAAAAACTATTAAATATTATGAGAGGTTGTTTTCTAATAGTCATCATCGTTTTGATATTGGGCTGGTTTTTCGGATTCTTTTACTTTGATCTGGGATGGCTCATTCATGTGCTGTTAGTAGCAGCAGTAGTAATATTATTACTTAGACTAATTGGAGGACGCTAATAACTAACTATTTATGAAAACTGATATACAAACAATTGGGTTTAGTGCTAATAAGGAGCTTATTGACTTTGTGGAAGATCGTTTAAAGCATTTAACAAAACTCGATAGCCAGATCACTGGAGTGGACGTCTATCTCAAGTCTGTAAAAGACAACCACGACGAAACAAAAATTGCTGAGATAAAACTTTTCTTACCGGGCCCCACGCTTTACGCTGACCATCAGTCTGAGAGCTTCAGAGAATCTGTGATGGAAGTAGTAGAAAAACTAAAAAGGCAGATTAAGAAGAGAAAAGATATACTTTACGAAAAGAGGTAATCAAAAGCTCCAGGTGAAATCACCTGGAGCTTTTGATTTATTATTCAGATTTTAAAGTAGTAACCGGGTTGGCTCTGGTAGCCTTAATAGTCTGATATCCAGTAGTGAAAATCGTAATTATTACCCCTACCGAGCCAGCTATAACAAACACCGTTGGCTGAACATCTACTTTATAAGTGAAATAACTTAACCAGCTAGTCATAAGCCACCAGGCAAGAGGCGCCGCCATTAATGTGGCTAAGATCACTTGCACCACAAAAGTTTTAGACAGTTGAATGAAAAGCTGATAAGCATTGGCTCCGAGAACTTTTCTTATGCTCACCTCTTTCACTTTCTTTCTTAACAGATAAGATGACAAACCAAAGAGCCCCATGCATGCTATAAGCAATGTTATAAATCCTCCTATTTGAAAAATCTGCTGGGCTTTAATTTCTTCCTTATAAAAAAGGTTCAGCTGATCATCTAAGAAATGATATTCCATAGAAGTATATTCATCAAACTTCTTATGGATACCTTTTGCAGCCTCAACTACTGCCTTATAATCTGAATTAGGTGATATTTTGAGCGAAAAATAATCTATTTCGGATACTGGATTTTGGTAATAGCCAATCAACAAAGGTCTTATGGGCTGATGAAGTGATTGATAATTAAAATCTTTGATTACACCCACCACATTAAAAGCATACGGGATATCATTAACAATCACTTTTCGTCCTACAGGATCATCATCTCCAAATAACTTGGCAGCTGCAGATTCGTTGATCATGATAGCCGTAGAATCACTTCCTAATGATCCCTTGAAATTCTCGCCTGCAGCCAGTTTCAAATCATAAGTAGCCATCATATCTTCATCGAAATTCATGAAATAGCTATCTAATGAGTCAGATTCGGAACCATACTTTTTAGCTATTACTTCATTTATATGCTTCCAATCTCCTGGCAGGCGTGAAGAAGTAGCTACCATCTCTACTTGAGAAACCTTACCAAATTCTTCCTTCATGGCCTTGAAGTTTCTCCTAACATTACTGGCATTTATGTCTATCACCAGTATATGCTCCTTGTCAAACCCTAAAGTTTTGTTATTTACAAAATCCAACTGCTGATACATTACTATGGTAGCAATAATCATCACAATAGATAATGTGAACTGAAAAATCACTAAAGCCTTTCTCAATACCAGACCTGCTCTTGAGGTTGACATCTCACCTTTTAAAGTTTGTGAAGGTTTTAAACTTGCAAGGTAGAAAGCAGGGTATAATCCAGCAATAAGACCAGTAAGCAATGCCATAGCAAAAAGCATCTGAATAATACTCACAAAGTTATCGGCGTCCATAATGATCTGCTTGCCCGCAATTACAGAAAAGAACGGCAGGCTCACATCTACCAAACCAACCGATAAGATGAAAGCAATGGCTGATATCAGAACCGATTCGCTAAGAAACTGCCCTATTAACTGCTTCTTGTAGGCTCCAGAGACTTTTCTTATTCCTATTTCTCTGGCTCTTTCGGTAGACCTGGCTGTTGCTAAATTTACATAATTGATACAAGCGATGAGTAAAATGAAAATACCGACAGCACTGAATAAATAAATATAGAACCAACTGCCTTTTACATCAGAACCTGACTCAATATCTGCTGAGTTTAGATAGATATCTTCATAACTCTGTAAATATGGATCTCCTAAAGGGGTTTCTACAGTTCTATGTTTAGCCACAAAAGCGGGTAATTGCTGATTAACTTCATTTACATCTTCAGGAGAAGCCAGTTCAACAAATGTGGTGGTAGAAAACCTATACCAACTTTCTTTAGCAGCCTTAAAATACGGGTTACTTAGAACGCCACTATTATAAGACAGTATCAGATCTGCTCTGTAGGTTACATTATCTTGAGATTTTATAACTCCTGTTACCTTTAAAGGTTCGATCTGATAAAATGGCAATTCCTTTCCAAGAGCTGGCTCATCTCCAAAGTATTTCCTGGCAATTTCATCTCTAATCACCACACAGTTGTGATCTTTCAACGCTGTGTTTGGGTCTCCTTCAATAAATTCGAAATCTAAAATATCAAACAATGTACTATCAGCCATCACCCAACTGCGCTCCGCTATTCGCTCACCCTTCCATTCAATATCCAAATGACCAAATGGTTGCATTAAGCGTACTTGATTTACCACATTAGGAAACTCCTCAACTAGAGCAGGCCCCATCTTATAGTTAGTAAACGCCCATTTCTCCTGGCCTTCAGCTCCTTTTTCGGTTTCTACAATACGGGCGATCCTATCAGATTTTTTATAACCTTTATCATAAGATAGTTCATCTGCCACATACATAAATAAAAGGCATGCTGCTGTCAGCCCCACTGTTAACCCTATGATATTGATCACCGAATAGGATAAATGCCGCCTTAGGTTGCGAATGGCAATTTTGATATAATTCTTAAACATGTCGTTGTATTTTGAGTTGTTGTTATTCTGCTCTTAGAGTCTCTACAGGATTCAATAGTGACGCCTTGATGGTTTTATACCCCACCACCAGCATAGCCATGAAAATGGTGATTATAATGGTAAGTGGAAATATCAATAGATTGATGCTCATGTGGTAAGCAAACTGCTCCAGCCATTGCTGTCCAAAGTACCATACAAATGGAACCACCAGCAAGTTGGCCACTAATATTAAAACTATAAATTCCTTAAAAATTAGCTTGGTAATGTTCCAGCTGTTGGCACCTAGCACTTTTCTTACACCTATTTCCTTGGTTTTGGAAAGCACCATGAAAGAGACCAAACCCAGCAGACCTATTGCAGCCACAATGATGGTAAGGAATGTAAATAATGTAAGCACATTTATAAGCCTTTCTTCATGAGCATATTGCTTGTTGAAATCGTCATCCATGAAGTAATAATCAAACTCATAACCTGGGAAATAGTCAGCCCAGGAAGACTCTATATCATGCACCAAGCCGCTCAGGTTCTGGGTAGACAACCTTAAAGCTAAGTATGATGAAGCTTTTGGATTATAATCCATCACTTTAGGCCATATTTTTTCTTGAAGGCCCATACCATGATAATCTTTTACTACGGCTATCACCGTACCTTCAGGGTAGCCTGAGGGAGAAGTAATCTTTTTTCCAATAGCATTTTCAGGTGTAGACCACCCCATTTCAGCCACTGAGGTTTCGTTAATAATCAGACCATCCTTTAAGTCGGCCATACTTTTTAAATCGAAATCTCTGCCAGCTATTAGTTGGAGTTGAAGGGTATTTAAATAGCCTTCATCCACAGCCATATATTCAGTAGTAACGCTTTTATCCTTTGGAAAACCCTCAGGCATGGCTACCTGTCCCTGCCAGCCAGGTCGGCCCGGCAAAGCATTGGTGAAAGTAACTGAAGATATTTGAGACTGCATCTTTAAAGTATTTTTAAAGGACTCCACATTTCTGGTGTTATCTAATCTGGTTAAGTCAAGCACTAAGATTTGCTCTTGAGAAAATCCAAGCTCTTGATCTCTCATAAAATTAAGCTGATCTATCACTATGAGCGTTGCCAGCACTAAACCGGAAGAGATGACAAACTGAAACACTACCAAAAATTTACGCAAAGCAGCCCCTTTTCTAGAAGAAGACATATTGCCTTTTAAAATAGCATTAGGTTGATAGCCAGAAAGAACGAACGCAGGGTAGAAACCAGCGAGAAAAGTGATTCCAAAAACCAACAAGATAGCTCCAGAAAGCACTGGTAATGAAAGCAATTGCATCAATTCATAGTTCCTATCCATCAAATGATTAAAGAATGGTAGCATCATATCCAAAATGATGATCACTAATAAAAATGCTATGAATGTAAGAAAGAAAGACTCACTAAGAAACTGCCAAAACAGAGAACCACGAGAGGAACCAACCACTTTACGAAGCCCCACTTCTTTGGCTCTGTATACCGAACGAGCCGTGGTTAGATTAACAAAGTTGATGCAAGCGAGAATGATAATGAAAATGGCAATAGCAGAGACTAACCACACCTGATCCATAGATCCTTTGGGACCGAAAATATTAGAGATGTTAGAACTTAAATAAATCTCATCTAAAGGCTCAATGCCTACCCTCCAGCTTACTCCAAAAGATTTAAGCATTTCGCCGGCATTGATATTATAAATATCCTCCACCTTTTTTCGAAAAGCTGATACTTTCACATTCGGTTTAAGCAAAACATAATTGAATACATTCAAATTACCCCAGCCCCCACTGTAGGTAAAATTTGGACTAAGCTTTTCATAGGAAGCGAAAGACAGCAACATATCAAACTGGATGTGAGAATTTACTGGAATGTCCTCTATTACAGCTGTTACTTCATATTCAGAAGAATCGCTAAAAGTGATTACTTTACCGATGGCTTCTGAATTACCAAAGTAGCGAGACTCCATTTCTTTTGTGATGACCACCGTATTTGGCTTTTCTAAAGCAGATGCAGCATCACCTTCCTTGAAATTAAAAGTGAATATTTCAAACATCTCAGGACTAGCGAAATACAGACTTTGCTCGTAGCGCTTACCCTGATCTAGCACGTTTAAAAATGATGCATCTTTAATATAAACCACACTCTCCACCTCCGGAAATTGAGTTCTTAACTGATGACCAACACCCCAACCCATGCCAGCATAACCTTCTCGATCATCTGACTCATCCATGAGCGTAACCGTTCTGTATATTCTATCTGATTTTTGATGAAACTTATCAAAAGAGGTTTCATTCACCACAAACAGCATAATAAGAATGCCCACAGTAAGACCAATGGACAAGCCCAACAGGTTGATCAAAGTATAACCTTTAAACCTCAATAAATTTCTGAAAGCTATTTTTATAAAATTGGTTAGCATAGAATGGCCGATAATTATTAAACCCCCTTTACTAATACAATGCCATTAATTTAAAACACTGATAATCAATTAATTAAATTAAAATTAGTATTAGCTTAATTTTAGCGATGTTCATCTATAGAACATTAAAGTGCCCACCAGTGGACAGCTGTCATGGCTTTTTAAAACCTATTAAATAGATTTACGCAAACAAGTTCTGTATATGGCCACTGGAAAGATATTGATAATTGATGATGATGACTTCATTCTGCTTTCAGCTAGAATGTTTCTTGAGCAGTATTTCAAAGACATTACTACGCTAAACAGTCCTGAGCTAATTATAGAAGAGATATCATCAGCCACCTATGATCTTGTGCTTTTAGATATGAACTTTCAACAAGGAGAAACCTCTGGAAAAGAAGGTATTAAATGGTTAAAAACCATCAAAGAAATCTCTCCTGAGACTCAGGTATTGCTAATGACGGCCTATGGAGAAGTAAATCTAGCGGTAGAAGCTATGAAAGAAGGCGCTACTGATTTCATAGTGAAACCATGGCAAAATGAAAAACTACTAGCCACAGTACAAACGGCACTCTCTCTATCTGCTCAGCAGAAAAAAATCAAAAGCCTGGAGTCTAAAACCAAAGCTCTTTCAAAGGCGGCAGACTCTGCCTTTTCTAATATGATTGGGAAATCTCAAGCCATGAAAGGCATTATGAACATCATTAGTAAAGTTGCCATTACTGATGCTGATATTCTGATCTTAGGTGAAAATGGTACTGGCAAAGAAGTGGCTGCCAGGGCTATTCACAGAGCCTCTAACCGAGCTGACCAGGTTTTTATCAGTGTTGATCTCGGCTCCATATCTGAGAATCTGTTTGAAAGTGAGCTCTTTGGCCATAAAAAGGGAGCTTTCACTGATGCCAAAGAAGACCGTACCGGACGCTTCGAAGCAGCCTCTGGCGGCACTATTTTCTTAGATGAAATTGGCAACCTGTCACCTTCCCTGCAAGCCAAACTGCTAACCGTGCTACAAAACCGAAAAGTCACTAAACTAGGTACTAATCAGGCTATTGACATAGATGTAAGGGTGATTTGTGCTACTAACAGTAATCTAAAAGAAATGGTGAAAAATGGTGACTTCCGAGAAGATTTACTTTACAGGATTAATACAGTAGAAGTAACTATTCCACCATTAAAAGAGCGGGTAGCTGACTTGCCATTACTGGTAAATCATTTCTTGAATCACTACGGACATAAGTATCATAAAAAAGATCTAGCAATTTCAGATGAGGTTATAAAGAGACTTCAGACCCACAACTGGCCAGGAAATATTCGGGAACTTCAGCATGCCATAGAAAGAGCTGTCATACTCAGTGATGGCAATGAGCTTACCCAAGCCGACTTTGCTTTTCTGTCTCATCAGGAAATAGATAAAGCCTTTGATGACTACAACCTTGAAAATCTGGAAGCCTGGGCCATACATAATGCCATTAAAAAGCATCAAGGAAACATTAGTCATGCCGCCAAAGAGCTGGGCTTATCCCGAGGATCAATGTATAGAAGAATGGACAAGTACAATATAAAGTAAGTATTATGTCACGCAACTTCCGACTTAAAGTAATCATAAGAATACTCATCATCACCTGCATATTAGCACTGCTGATTTATTACCTTCTGTTGGAGCAGAAGTATTTGAGAAGTGTTTATTTGGTGATTTTTGTTGCCATTGCTTTGTTTGAGTTCATTTATTTTATTGACAAAACCAATAGAAATTTCACATCCTTTCTCACTGCTCTCTTGCAAAACGATTTTACCACCACCTTTTCTGAGTCTGGAAATAGTAAATCATTTAACGAGCTTCATAGAACCTACAATCAGATCACCAATAAATTTCGGCAGATCAACTCTGAGAAAGAAATGCATCATTTATATCTGGAAGCTCTGGTAGAACATATAAGTGTTGGCATATTGAGCTATGATAAAAATGAAAAAATACATCTGATCAACCAGGCATTCAAAGACCTGCTAGATAGACCACAGCTATTATATCTGAGTGGCTTACAGCAAATTAGCAACGAGCTTTTTCAAGCAGTAAGAGCGCTGAAGCCTGGAGAGCATCAACTTATTAAACTCAACATACATAATAAACTGCTTCATGTAAATATCCACGCTTCTGAATTCATTTTAAAAGAAAAGTATCATAAGCTCATTTCATTTCAAAATATTAAGAATGAGTTAGATGCCAATGAAATGGAAGCCTGGCAAAAACTGATAAGGGTACTTACTCATGAAATCATGAATTCTGTTACGCCGATTAGCTCATTATCAGACACGCTCTATCAGATTACCAGCAAAGAAGAACCCTTCAAACCAGAGGTTACTGGAAAAATATTACAAGGCTTAGATGCCATTCGAAACAGAAGTATTGGATTACAATCTTTCACCCAAGCTTATAGAAGCCTAACTCAGGTTCCTACACCAAAATTCGAAAACATACAGTTGGATCGTCTGATTAATAATGTGCTGATACTACTCCAACCCCACTTAAACGGAGTTGATTTAAAGTTCAATTCAGAATCCACACCTTTTATCGCCACTGCGGACCCCAAATTATTAGAGCAAGTACTTATTAACCTGATAAAGAACGCCTTAGAAGCTATGGAAGATCAGGAAAAACCAGTACTGACAATTAATCTCTTCCAAAGAGATGAGTCATTCTTAGAAATTAGAGACAATGGCAAGGGCATCACTCCTGATAAACTGGATCAAATATTTATTCCTTTCTTTACCACCAAGAAGAATGGCTCAGGTATTGGCCTGGCATTATCACAGCAAATAGTAAGGCTGCATAATGGTACATTATCGGCCGTACGCGAAAATGATGAAACAATTTTCAGAATAGAGCTTTAGCCGTAGCACTTTCTTACATATCAGCAATTCAGCAAAAGCATTGATTTGTAATACTTTGTATTGTTAAAACCAAATTTATAACTATATTACGTACTTGTACTGATGTCTGGTTGGCCAATAAATACAGACATGAATGCCTCAACTTTAAAGATTCTCGCCAGAGTTAAAAACAGTGATGACTTAAAGATAGTCGCTGTTTCCATATTCTATTTTCTTTCAGCTCAGTTTGGCTTACTATTATCCTTTTCGGAATCAAAAATCATTGCCTTATGGCCTCCAGCAGGCCTAGCATTGGCTCTGCTTATTTTATTTAAGCACAAAACCTGGCCCGCCATTACTATCGGATCGCTCATAGCCTATGCTATGGTATTTCTTTTTCAGGGCACCCCCTTTTCGTTCTCCGTAGTTATGGCATTAGTGATTACCTCGATTGGTAATACCTGCGAAGCCCTTTTCGGATATTATTTAATTAGCAAATTTATTCGGGTAAGAAACCCATTTTACAAAACAGGCCATGTTTTCATTTTCCTGTTTGTCACCTTGTGTATGTGCATCATTGGCTCTGGAATAGGTTCATTAGGCATGTGGGCCAACAACCTTCTAGAGCTGGAAGATTTCACCTCTTATTTCTCAAGCTGGTGGCTTAGCAATGTGATCAGCGTACTTATCATTACGCCATTTATCATCTCCTGGACGGCACCGTTTAAACTGGAAATATCATGGTCCAGAACACTGGAGGCTGTCATTTTTGTGGGCATGCTCACAGTAATTTTACTTACTATGGAGTACAGTGACTTTTCTGAGACTATTGAAAAATCACTTCCATTTTTAGTTATGCCATTCTTACTTTGGCTGGCTTTCCGATTCAACCTACAAACCACAATGAGTGGCATTCTTATCGTTTCGTTCATTGCTATCTATTTCACCATCAATAAATTAGGACCATTTTCACTAACCACAGAATATGACTCACGCAGTATTTTACAAATCTTTACTGGTGTGGTAAGCATCTCTACCCTAATCCTTTATGCGACGGTGCGAGAACGTGCAGTGGCTCAGGAAGAAATAAAGGTCTTCAATGAAAAGCTAGAACAAAAAGTGCGTGAGAGAACGGAAGAGCTACATGAAGAAATAAGGATGCGGAAAAAATCTGAAGAAACCATCAAAATAAGCAACAGTAAACTCCGTAAAGCCAATATAGAGCTCGACAATTTTGTATACAGCGTTTCTCACGATCTACGTGCGCCAATTGCCTCAGTTTTGGGCATTGTAAACCTGGCCACAAAAGAGAATGACATCGAAATGATGCAGAAGTACCTTTCCATGATAGCTGACAGCGCAGAAAGGCAGGATAATTTCATTCAGGATATTTTGGACCTTTCTAGAAATTCCAGACTTGATGTGGGCAGAGATCAGATCAATTTCGACAATTTGATAACGGAAATATTCGATCAGCTGAAGTACAGTGCGGTAGACAAAAACGTGATTAAGGAAATCAATATCTCACAAACACATAGCTTCATCTCAGATAAGAAAAGAATCAAAGTAATTTTCAACAACATCATTTCAAACTCTATCAGATATAGCAGAGAGGATAATCCTATGATTAAAATTGATGTAGAGATAGATGAGGCTACTGCAAAAATTCAGGTGCATGACAACGGGCAAGGCATTCCCAAAAGGCATATGAAGAAAATCTTTGATATGTTTTATAGAGCCACTGATGACAATGCCGGTTCGGGATTAGGCCTTTATATTGTTAAGGAAACCATTGAAAAACTACGAGGAAACGTAAACATCTCATCTTTGGAGAACGAAGGCACAACTGTTAACCTTGAAATTCCCAATCTTACCGGATAAACATTTATATTCAGCCCCTGTTTAGAAGGCTAATATGAAACATTTATACTATCTCCTCCTCGCTTGTGTGTGCATTACTTCAACAACTGTAAATGCTCAGTTTTCTGATTCTGTGCATACAGTAAAACAACCTTTTTTTAAAAGAATAACCTTTGATGCATCCAACACTGGGCGTACTATTTTAAAAACCTACTCCAGGCCATTTCACTGGCAAAAAAAACAATGGTTTCAATTTGGAGGAGCCATAGCCATATCAGCTCTGGCCAGCACGGCAGACAAGCCTATCTATGAGTTCTTCAGAGATAATCCATCTGGCCCTTTGGATGATATGGCCAAAGTAGGAGATTTTCTTGGCCAACCTGAAAATAATTACCCATTTATGCTTACCGTTTGGGGTGCCGGAGTCATTAGCAACAATGATTGGCTTAGAGATACAGGCGTGATGCTTTTTGCTTCTGTAACTACCTCTGGTCTTATTCAGACGGCCTTAAAAGAATTGAGCGGTAGAGCCCGACCTCGAAGCGGAGAGGGACCTTACTCCTTTAAACCACTTGATGGCGGAGCGTCATATCACTCTTTCCCTTCCGGCCATACCATGTTAGCATTAGCATCTGCTTGGATTTTAGCACATCAGGTAAAGCCACTGGCTCTGAAAATTGTTTTTTATGCTGTTCCAGTAGTTACAGGCCTATCTAGAATTTACGAAGGCCAACATTGGTTTTCAGATATTCTGCTTGGTTCAGCCTTAGGTATAGCTTGTGCAGAAAGCGTCTTAAAATTCTACCCTAAGATAAAAGAAAGCAGAATTGGCTCTTTAAGCTTTGCCCCTACCAATAACGGAATGGGTCTTGTATATTCTTTTAAATAAAAAAAGCCTCGCAAATCTGCGAGGCTCCATATTTTCAATACTCTCTTATCTATTAGTATCTGTAAGCTTCTGGCTTATAAGGACCTTCCACTGTTACACCAATGTATTCAGCCTGCTCAGTGGAAAGAACATCTAGCTCTACACCAATTTTAGAAAGGTGTAAGCTGGCTACTTTCTCATCTAAGTGCTTAGGCAAAGTATAAACTTTGTTTTCATACTGATCAGTATTAGTCCAAAGCTCAAGTTGCGCCAAAGTTTGGTTTGTAAATGAGTTAGACATTACAAATGAAGGGTGACCAGTAGCACAACCAAGGTTTACAAGTCTACCTTCAGCCAATAGAATAATGTCATTTCCATTGCTCAATTTATACTTATCTACCTGAGGCTTAATTTCATCCTTCTCAGCGTTTTTGTTTAACCAGGCTACATCAATTTCATTATCGAAGTGACCAATGTTACAAACGATGGTTTTGTCTTTCATTAGTTCGAAGTGCTCACCTGCTACGATGTCTTTGTTACCTGTAGCAGTAACCACGATATCCGCTTCTTTTACTGCGTCTACCATTTTCTTCACTTCAAATCCGTCCATTGCAGCTTGTAAAGCACAGATAGGATCAATTTCAGTAACGATAACTCTAGCTCCAGCACCTCTTAAAGAAGCAGCAGAACCTTTACCTACGTCACCATATCCACCTACAACAGCTACTTTACCAGCCATCATAACGTCAGTAGCTCTTCTAATAGCATCAACTAATGATTCTTTACATCCGTATTTGTTATCAAATTTAGATTTCGTAACTGAGTCATTTACGTTGATTGCAGGAAGAACTAGTGTTCCTTTTCTTTCTCTTTCTATTAATCTGTGAACTCCTGTGGTAGTCTCTTCAGAAAGACCTTTAATACCTTCTACATACTGAGGATATTTATCAAATACCATATTAGTAAGGTCTCCACCATCATCAAGAATCATGTTTAGAGGCTGTCCATCAGGGAAAACTAAAGTCTGCTCTATACACCAATCAAATTCTTGATCATTCATTCCTTTCCATGCATACACAGGAATACCTGCTTCAGCTATAGCAGCGGCAGCATGATCTTGTGTAGAGAAAATATTACAAGATGACCAAGTCACCTCAGCACCTAACTCTACTAGAGTTTCAATTAAAACAGCAGTTTGAATAGTCATGTGTAAACAACCTGCAATTCTAGCGCCTTTTAAAGGCTTCTCTTTTCCATACTCCTCACGCAACGCCATTAAACCTGGCATTTCTGCCTCTGCAAGTTCTATTTCTTTTCGCCCCCAGGCAGCAAGAGAAATATCTTTTACTTTGTACTTTAATTTTTCCTCAATCATGGTACTATTAGATAATATTTGTTTGTTAAAAAGAGTCGATATTTAAGCCTCTAAGATACGATAAAGCTTTTACAAGAACAATTCTAATAAGGACTTAGACAAAAGTAATATCGCCCTTAAATGAGGTTTACCAACTATATTCTAAACCGATTCTCACCTAGTTTGTTATCTTCGCGCAACTATGAAGCTCACTAACCTTACCGCCACTTATACTGATCTGTACCAACTCACTATGGGCCAGGTATATTACCTTAAAGGAACGGCCCATTCATCGGCAACCTTTGATTACTTTTTCAGAAAACTCCCCTACGGAAGTGGGTATGCTGTATTCGCAGGCCTGCAAGATGTATTAGAAATACTGGAAGATATTAAATTCTCTGAAGAAGACCTGGAATACCTTAAGGATCAAGGTCTTAATAAGGATTATGTTGATTCATTGAAAGACTTCAGGTTCAATGGAAGCATTTACAGTGTAAACGAAGGAGATGTAATATTCCCTAACAGACCAATCTTACGAGTAGAGGCTACCATGCTGGAGGCGCAGATCATAGAAACTTTGCTGCTTAACATTCTCAACTTCCAGTCATTAATTGCCACCAAAGCCGCACGTATAAGACAAGTGGCTCCTAATAAGATACTTAGTGATTTTGGCCTTAGAAGGTCTCATGGTTTAGGTGGTTTTTCTGCTTCAAGAGCCACTATGGTTGGCGGTTTTGATTCCACCAGCAACGTATCAGCAGCCAAGGAATATGGCATACCTGTTTCAGGCACCATGGCTCACTCTTTCATCCAAAGCTATGAAGATGAAATAAGTGCTTTCAGAGATTTTGCGGATGGAAGGCCTGATGATTGCATCTTATTGGTAGACACTTACAATACACTGAAAAGTGGTGTTCCGAATGCCATTCAGGTGGCTAAAGAAATGAAAGAAAAAGGGCATCAGCTAAAAGCCATTCGATTAGACAGTGGTGACTTGGCTTATCTAGCCAAAAAGGCTCGAAAAATGCTTGATGACGAGGGCTTTCATGATGTGAAAATTGCTGCCAGCAATCAGCTGGATGAGTTTGTAATAAAGAGTTTAATGCACCAGGAGGCACCCATTGACATATATGGCGTAGGCACTAACCTGGTTACAGGCCAACCTGATGGCGCCTTCGATGGAGTTTACAAACTAAGCTATCATAACGGACAGCCAAGAATTAAGCTATCAGAAAACATTTCAAAGACTACATTACCTCATAGAAAGCAGGTATGGAGACTTTATGATGAAGAAGGGCAGTTATATGGAGCAGATGTCGTAGGCCTTGAAGGTGAAATTGACATTACCCAAATGCACCATCCTTATGAGCCCCATAAGAACATGCATATTGGAAATATACAGAAAAAACCAACCTTAAATAAGGTCTTCGAAAATGGCAAGAACATCTCCGGAGCTCCTACCCTCACGGAAATAAAGAAATACTCACAGGAGCAATTGGGTCTTTTACCAGTTGAATACAAAAGATTCGAATACCCACATACTTACAAAATAGGTATAAGTAGTGAGCTTAAAAGCTTGAGGGACGAATTAAGGCAAAAGTATAAAGTGTAGACAAAGCAATGAAAGCATTAATTATAGTAGACGTACAAAATGATTTTACCCCTGGAGGGGCGTTAGAAGTAGAGTTCGGAGATAGAATTATTCCAGGCATAAATGAATTACAAAGTAAATTTGACCTTGTTCTGGCCACTCAGGACTGGCATCCTGCAAACCATAAGAGTTTTGCCTCTAACCATGAGGGTAAGCAACCTTATGAAAAAATAAAGCTCAAAATGCTTGATCAGGTGCTTTGGCCAGACCATTGCGTACAAGGAACCAAAGGAGCTGAATTTCATCCGGACCTTAATATGAATAAAGTAGCCGCCATTTTCAGGAAAGGGATGGACACAGAAATAGATAGCTACAGCGGCTTTTTTGATAATGGAAGAAGAAAGAGCACCGGACTAACCGGCTATCTAAAGGAGCACGGCGTTACTGATGCCTTTTTCTGCGGGCTAGCAGGTGACATTTGCGTGTTTTTCACTGCTAAAGATGCTATTGAAGAAGGCTTTAGAAGCTACCTCATCCAGGATTTATCTCAACCTTTAGATCACAAAGCTTATGCTAATGCCTTAGAAGAATTTGAAAAGCGAAGAGGCATTGTAGTCAATAGCCAGAAGATAGATAGCTTTTTATAATATCAAAGGGAAGGTCATTAGGCCTTCCTTACTTTTTTATAAGAGAGGTGTTTTGGGTTATTGAGAAACTCACTTTTTCGCCCATTAATATTTACCTCATCCCGTTAAAAGAACTTTCCCCCGTTTAGTAATCAAACTTTCATATATTCGCTATTCTTAAGATGATACGAATTATGAAATATCTGCTATACACTATTTACTTTCTATTTACCACAAGCCTTGTTTCCGCACAAGTTATTAAATCAGGAGAAACACCTGTCTTTAATCATCAGGATAGTCTGAGAGGCTCCATTACACCTGAACGAGCCTGGTGGGACCTAAAACACTACAGGCTTGAGGCACTGGTACAACCTGAGAATCAATCTATTGATGGTTCTAACACCATCACTTATGAGGTTTTAAAGGCTGGTCAGGTAATGCAAATAGACTTGCAACCACCAATGGACATAAAAAAGGTGACGCAGAAAGGAAAAGAGCTAGAATTTAAAAGGGATGGAAATGCCTATTTCATCACATTAGACAAGAAGCAAAAAGAGGGAAAAACAGAAGAAATTACCATTTATTATGGCGGAAAGCCCAGAGTAGCGAAAAATCCTCCTTGGGATGGTGGCCTAACATGGTCTAAAGACGCCAATGGCAAAGATTTTATTGCTACCTCTTGTCAGGGTGAAGGAGCCAGCATGTTTTGGCCTTGCAAAGATCACATGTATGACGAGCCAGATAATGGCATGGACATTATAGTTACAGTTCCAGAAGATTTGGTCGAAGTTTCTAACGGTAGATTGATTGAAGTAAAGGAGAACAAGTTTGAAAAAACCAAGGCTTACCATTGGCAAGTGACTAATCCTATTAACAACTACGGTGTAAATATTAATATTGGTGATTACGTTAATTTCAGCGAGCAATATAATGGCGAAAAAGGCGAATTAGATTGTAACTATTATGTATTGAGAGATAACCTGAGCAAGGCTAAGGAGCAATTTAAAGATGCTACCAGAATGCTAGAGGCCTTTGAATATTGGTTTGGTCCCTATCCATTTTATGAAGATAGCTATAAGCTTGTAGAAGTGCCCTATCTAGGTATGGAACACCAAAGCTCAGTAACTTATGGAAACGGCTATTCCAACGGATACAGAGGCCGAGATCTAAGCTTAAGTGGATGGGGAATGAAATTTGACTTCATCATCATCCATGAATCAGGTCATGAATGGTTTGCTAATAATATCACCTACAAAGATATAGCCGACATGTGGATCCATGAGTCGTTCACAGCCTATTCTGAAACACTTTTCTTAGAATATTTTTATAGCAAAGAAGCGGCAAACGAGTATGTGCTAGGCACAAGATCGTCCATTTTAAACGACCGACCAATCATCGGATACTACGATGTAAATTACAGTGGATCAGGTGATATGTATTATAAAGGAGCTAACATGCTTCACACTTTAAGGCAACTTTTCAATGATGACAACAAGTGGAGAAGCGCCCTAAGAGGAATGAATGAAAAGTACTATCATGCTACAGTTACCACCGAAGAGATAGAAAACTACCTGAGTGAGCAACTAGGAAAAGACTTAAAACCCTTTTTCGATCAGTACCTAAGAACGGTTGAAATACCTATTTTACAATACCGATTAATGGGTAATACCCTTCTTTGCAAATGGAGTAATACGGTTGAAGATTTTAACATGCCTGTAAAACTCTATGTAAACGGCAAAGAAACCTGGGTAGAAGCCGAAACACATTGGACGCCTACTACCAACATTCCAGAAAACGCCGAAATTAAAGTAGATAAGAATTTCTATATAGCTACCCTCAATATAATGGGTAATTAAAAGTTAGCTAGGTGTTGAAAACTTCTTTAAAAATTAATTTTTGAACTGACTTGGTGCGGGATTTATTCTACTAATTTTGCACCATGTTTAATTTCAAGGATATTTTTTCAGTAACTCTTATTCTATTCTCAGTAATAGATATTTTGGGTTCAATACCTATCGTTATCAATCTTCGGAAGAAAGAAGGTGACATCCATTCTGGTAAAGCCACGCTAATTTCCGGTATTTTAATGATCGCGTTTTTATTTTTAGGGCAGTCTATTCTAAAGCTTTTTGGATTAGACGTTGGTTCATTTGCCGTAGCTGGGGCTATTATCATGTTTATTCTGGCTATGGAAATGATATTAGGTATCACCTTGTTTAGAGATGATTCTGAAGGTGGGGCGGCTGGTTCTATAGTACCTTTAGCATTCCCTCTGATAGCAGGAGCAGGAACGCTCACCACTATTTTATCATTAAGGGCTGTATATGAAACCCCTAATATTTTAACCGGGATAGTCTTTAATCTTATATTTGTCTATGTTGTCTTAAAATCGACTTCCTGGCTGGAGAAAAAGCTGGGTAAATCAGGCTTTAGCATCTTAAGAAGGGTTTTCGGAATCATTCTTTTGGCTATAGCTGTTAAAATATTTAAAGACCATATACTTATTTAATGATCACTATATATACAGACGGATCTTCCAGAGGCAATCCTGGTCCAGGTGGCTATGGCACGGTACTTTTAGCTAAAGTAAACGGAAAACCCTACCGCAAGGAACTGGCAGAAGGTTTTAGAAAAACCACCAACAATAGAATGGAGCTTTTGGCCGTAATAAAAGGGCTGGAAGCATTAAAAAGGGAAGGAACGCCTGTAACTATATATTCTGATTCAAAATATGTGGTAGATGCTGTGGAAAAAGGCTGGATATGGGGCTGGCAGAAAAAAGGGTTTAAAAATAAAGCAAACCCTGATTTGTGGCAGCAGTTTATCCCCTTATACAACAAATACAAGGTCACTTTCAAGTGGGTAAAAGGCCATGCTGGTATACCTGAAAATGAAAGATGCGATCAGTTAGCCGTTGAAGCAGCGGAGGGGCCCAACCTTCAAGTAGACCACGGCTACGAAAATCAATAAAGCATTAAGGTCTCGACCTGACTCTCTGATTGGGTCGAGGCTCTCCTATTCTGTGCATAATCTTATCAAAACGCTTTTGTTGATTATCATCACATATTTCTCTTAAGTTTCTTAAATGCCAGAAGTTTAAGCGTTCTACATCATTATTTTTTTCATTTATCCGCGCCAAAACCTGTTCTATAGCCAATGAATCAGCACCATTTTGAAGCATGGTTATCATCTCTTCCCTGTCTGCCTGAATATCTTTCATTAAAGCTCTGGTTTCACGAAAATGCTTTTTCCTTTGCTGTTCAAACAGTCGTTCTTGTTCTTCTGACAAGTCTAATTTCTTACTAAAATAATTCTCCACCCGCTTCTGGCGCTCCCTATCTCCTCTGGTGCGTTTATAATCTGGTTTATTCAGCCATAGGAATGAAAGCAATCCTGCATTCATCACCACCAATATGGCTACCAGTATAATTAATAATCTATTTCTATTCATTTTCAATCATTATGTCCTCTTCATAAATATCAAAAGTACTCACAGAATATTCCTGCGAAAGCAATTCCACCTCATCACTATTCCCCTCTGCCGAATCAGTAGAATCTACTTGCAGAAGTGTAAAGGCATTCATTACCAATAGCAGAATCACCGCTGCCATAGACCACTTCCATCCCGCACTAGTTACATATTCCCTTTCCTTATTCATTCTGGCTTGTAGCCTCGTATAGAAAAAAGGTTTTACAGTGGCCCGTTCCAGGTTATCCATACTGGACATTGTACTATCTACCTCTTTTTCAATTCTTGTCTTTTCCATATCAGCTACAATTCTTTATAATAATCTTTAAGCGTATTTTTCAAATTCTTCTTCGCCCTAAACATAAGAGACTCCACAGAAGAAATACTTACCTGCATAATGTCACTTACTTCTTTATAGCTCAAATCCTCTAACTTATGCAGGGTGAATGCCACTTTCTGGTTTTTGGGCAACCTATCTATGTGTTCCATCAAAATTTTGGATCTTTCCTTATTTTCTAGTGAAACTCCAGGATGCTCAAAATCAGCCGTTTGACTTTCCAAGACCTCTTCATTGCCAAAAATAGACGTTAGCCAGCTAAACCGCTTTTTTCTTTTACTCTTGCGAAGAAACTCTAAGGATTTGTTTACGGATATGCGATAAATCCAGGTACCCAAACCTGAGTCGTTGTTAAATTGATGAATAGATCTATAGACCTCCACAAAGACTTCCTGAGCCACATCTTCTGCATCAGTCTCGTTTTTCAGAAAACCCAAACAAAGGTTATACACTTTGTTCTGATAAGCCTCAACCAACTGCCGAAAAGCCGCCTCATTGCCAGATTGGAGGAGACGAACCGTCTCCTCATCTGCCTCATGCTTATCTATCTGATCTATTGCTTTCAAATACTAATTACTTTCTCCCGTGGTGTCTTCCGCGCTTACCTGAATGACTATCAAAAGCTATACGTTGCTCCTCAGTAAGCTGCTTTCTAACCTCCTGCTGGTGCGCCACTTTAGCTTTATGAAGTTTCACTTCCACCTCACCCATATCTTCTATGAGCTTGTTAACCTTTTTCATGTCCGGAGAATCTACCGTAGTTAATGTTCTTAACTTAGCGCGCTTTTCATTAAGATCATTTTTCATAGGCATGGTTTCCTTTTGAAAAGCCATACGTAAATCCTTCATCTTTGTCTTTTGTTCTTCTGTAAGATTTGGAATGAATCCTCCCCTCTGATGATTCCCTTTCTTTGACCATTCTTTCTTACCTCTCTCGTGTCTTTCAGGCCTCGGATCACCATCTTGAGCAAATACTGCTAAACTACTTCCCACCATAAACAAGGCCACTAGCATTACTTTAAATTTTGAGTTTTTCATCTTTATAAAATTTAGTTTAACATCTTTTGTTTTCTTATTAGATGCCAACCTCATTTCAAAACTTGCGCTCTTACTCAAAAAAAAATTAAAAAATTTGATCCAGATAATAGTAAATCATTATAAAACAGACCGTTAACTTTAAAAAAGTACCCGCTAAAAAACCTAGAAAAGATCCCCAGGCAGCCCTTAAAGATTGGGATGATGTTTTCCCAGCTATTAATTCCCCCACAAAAGCACCAAGCATAGGCCCTACAATAATTCCGATGATTGGCAGAAGAAAAATTCCTGCCACCAGCCCAATCATAGAACCCCAGGCTCCATATTTACTCCCACCAAACCGCTTTGTGCCATACGCTGGTATCACATAATCTAGTACGGTAACCACCGCAGTTATAGCTAACCAGGTCCAAATGAAATTACCTGAGAATTTATACTCATCAGTAAGTTGCATAATAAGTAACCCTAAAAAGGCCAGGGGTGGGCCGGGTAATACAGGAAGGAAGGAGCCTACCACACCTCCTATCAAAAGGATGGCAGCGGCTATAAGAATAATTAAATCCATTATATTTATTTCAGAAATGAAACCTCTTATAAATATCCATTCAAATTCCTTCACATGGAATTAAAAATCGAATTATTAAAAGAGCACTCTAAAGAAAATACCATCCGCATAGCTGACTATATTGGAGGTGACTCGAAAAAGTTTAATCAACTCATGAGCCTTTTTTTGGGCAAAGAATATAGAGTGACTCAAAGAGCGGCCTGGGTAGTTAGCCACTGTGCAGAAAAACATCCAGAGCTTTTAAATAATCATTTAGATGAGCTTATTCTAAATCTCAGAAATAATATTCACGTAGCGGTAAAAAGAAATACGGTACGAGTACTTCAAAATATAGAAATACCCGACCATTTATTAGGTGAAGCCGCAGATATATGCTTTGGGCTTTTAGCATCTAAAGATGAGCCTATAGCTGTAAAGGCATTCTCTATGACCATTTTAGCCAAAATCTGCAAAAAGGAACCTGACCTTAAAAACGAACTTCAAATTCTTATAGAAGATCAGCTTCCATATGGCTCTGCCGGCTTTAAAAGTCGAGCTAAGAAAGTATTACTCCAAATAAGTAAATATTAAACCTCCTTCTCAGACATTTCAAAACCAAGAGACTCCAATTCATCAAGAATAGGATTATAAATCTCTTTTTCTATCGGAATCTTCACACCGGGTTTATTTATCTTTCCTTGTAAAATCAGCTTGGTAGCTATCGCAATGGGTAAACCCACAGTCTTTGACATGGAAGTGTGCACATCATCATCCCCAATGGCTACAAAGGTGCTGTGAATTTCCTTTTTTTGCTCACCTTCTAAAAATTCGAACTTGTGCCACATCACTATCATATCCTTATCCTCCTTGTTCAGAGTCCATTTTTTCTTAAGAATATGTTCTAGTATTTGAGCCGGAGTTCCTGCATCTAAACCTACAGGTGTGTTATCAAATATTCCCAACCATTTTAATCGGTTCATCTCAGGGCCATCCAGTTCCAACTGAAGATAATGTGCCAGTTTCAACTCCACCGAATCATTAGGGTTATAGTACAGAAATGAGTTTATGAAAGCCCTGTGAGACATATCCTTCACGCCTTCCATTTCATAAGTATCATCTGTAGCTCCTAGCTGCACAAAAATATCCCAGGTTCTACAAAACCCAGGGCGTCTAAAAGTTCCTCTGTATATAGTATTGATTCCCCTAAGACCGTAAACATCCAGATATTTCAGAGAATCACGGTTGGCATAACCTTCAAAGTAACCATAACCGGGTATATGCACCTGTTCTGTTCTTCTAAAGAGTTTTTGATAAGGAATGTATTTGTAAGTGCCTTCTTGAATAAACTTCACTACTCCCTGACCGGCCAATATAACATTCCTGGGATTCCAGGTAAACTTATACTCCCAAGGATTTCCTTCATCAGTACCTGGTGCTAATAAGCCCCCTGTGAAAGATTCAAATGCCGTCAATCTATGTCCAGCCTCTCTTATTTTATCTATCACTCTCATGGCAGACATATGATCTATACCAGGATCCAGACCACATTCATTCAAGAAAATTAGTCCTTTTTCTTTAGCCTCAGCATCTAAAGCCTTCATCTCATCAGAAACGTAAGAGGCTGTTACCATATGCTTGCTGTTGGCCAGACAAACTTTTGCCACTACCGGATGAAACTTAGCAGGAAGCATAGAGACCACAATGTCAGCTGCACTTATTTCTCGCTCTCTCTGTTCGGCATTATTTATATCAAATTGAAAAGCTTGTCCATTTTCATATCCGTGGCATTTCTCATGAGCCAGCTCCTCAGAATAATCTCCTACTCTAATTATCCACTGATTTTCCTGAGAAATTTCTAACAGATAATCGATCAAAGAGGTACAGGATCTACCCGCACCTAAAATTAAAATTCGCTTCATATTCGTCTATTTTTGAGGTGATCCAAAGTAAACCAATTCAAAAATGCTTTTAGAATTCTTACCAATAAAATTTTTCTAGTTGCCATGAGATAGTATATTGCACTACTAGAAGACGAATTATGGCAGAAGAATTAATTGGAAACACAGAATATTCAACATATTCTTTTTCCGAACTTGAAGAGGAAGTTAAGGATCTTATAAAGAAAGCAGAGCAGGCCTGTGATACGTCATATTCACCGTATTCAAATTTTCAGGTGGGAGCTGCAGTATTATTGGAAAATGGTGAAGTAGTCACCGGGTCTAATCAGGAAAACTCATCTTTCCCAGCGGGCTTATGTGCTGAACGTGTGGCTCTATTTTTTATAGGTGCAAATTATGCTGGTAAGAAAATAAAAAAAGTGGCTGTTACCGCTAAAAGAAAAGGTGAATCAGAGTTTGTACCTGTAACACCCTGTGGGGGCTGCAGACAGGTATTATTAGAGACTGAAACAAGGCAAGAATCTAATATAAATGTAATAATACAAAGTAGTTATAATCAGTGGGTTATCACAAAATCAACCAAAGTCCTATTACCTTTTTGCTTTAACAAACATTCATTGTAAAGTTTTTTATTTTCTTTCTTTAGTTGTAATTGTAAATTAGGTGTTTCCTAAAGACATTTTTTTAAATGAACCTTGATCTGAAAAATTTATCAATAGGCAAGCAAATACTTTTTCTATGCTTTGCTTTTTTTCTATTGGCACTCACTAACTTTTTTTTAATAGATCACTACCAAAAGAATCTATTAGAAGATACGGAGAGGATTAATGCGCTTAGAAAACTGCAAACTCTCACAGAGGAATTTCAAAGAGAAAGCAGTGCTTATATAAATGGTGAAGCTGCTAAACTTAGATTAGAATCAACCAGATCGGAGATCAATGGCATTGTTAATAAAATAGGAAACAATCCTGATTCTGAGATTTCCATTGTTACTGACAGCACTAACCTCAGTGAATTTAGCAGCGAGGAGCTTGAAAGTGAAATTTATGCGTTATGGCAAAGCACATCACTTCACATAGAGGACCTGCTTTATGAGCCTTTAAAAATCGATTCACTAGTAGAAGAAACTCGTCAGGTTCCTTTAAATGATTCGCTCAACACATACACCACAGAAACCTCACAAAAGGTTTTAGTTTTGAATAATGCCAAAGTAATAAGAGCAAACAACCACATTCAGGAAGATATTTTAAAAATAAACAAGCTCAGTCATGCTTTAAGCACCAAACAGATAGAGGCTAAAAAAGAAGATCATTCTTATCTCACTTTCATCTTATTTGTGTTCCTACTGCTATTTACGGCAGCAATTATTTTCGTTTACACTTTCATTAAAAAACAGGTAGTAGAACCTTTAGATAAACTCAGTAAGTCTACAGAAGATGTAAGTAACGGCAAACTTGATATCACGTCTATTGACCAGGCTCCTCTGGAGATAATTAAAATAACTAATGCCGTTAATAAGATTGTAACGAACCTAAAAAGTGCAACAAGCTTTGTTAAAAGCATAGAAGAGGGTCAGTTAAACGCTCAGCTAGAAAGCATCAGTGAAGAAAACGTAGGAGACGAAAGCCTTGAAAAAGCTCTTTTACTGATGAGAGAGCAAATGAAAAAGGTTGAAATAGCTGATCAGGAAAGAAAATGGACTACAGAAGGGCTTGCCAAATTCGTAGACATCTTAAGATCTACTGATGACAGTGTTTCCAAACTTGGTGATATAATTATATCTAACCTCGTAAAATACACTCACTCTAACCAAGGTGGCATCTACATTATAGATGAAGAAGACTCTCAGAATATAAAGTTAGAGCTTGTTTCGCTTTTTGCTTTTGACAGCAAAAAATATGACACCAAGTCCTACAGAATAGGTGAAGGATTGGTTGGTCAAACTTACCAGGAAAAAGAAACCATTTATTTACTGGAAGTGCCAGATGAATATGTTAGCATAACTTCCGGCCTAGGCAACGCCAATCCAAAGTCGCTATTATTGGTACCATTGAAAATCAATAATGAGATCTATGGAGTCATTGAATTGGCCTCCTTCACCGAGTACAAGCAATATGAAATAGAGTTTGTAGAAAAGCTGGGAGAGAGTATAGCCAGCACCATAGCCGGCGTTAAAAACAACCAACGTACCAAACACCTCTTAGAAGAATCTCAAGAGCTAGCCGAGCAAATGCAAGGCCAGGAAGAGGAGATGAGACAAAATATGGAAGAGCTGCAAGCCACTCAAGAGCAGCTACAGAGGCAGATGAATGATAACAACAAGATGCAGGAAGATCTCATTAAGGAGAAAGCACTCTTGGACGCATTAATGAATAGTCTTCCTGACTATATCTACTTTAAAGACCTGGAAAGCAAGTTTATTAGAATAAGTAAATCCATGGAAAAGCTCTTCCCTTTCAGCGTAGATGAAATGATTGGCAAGTCAGATTTTGACTTCCATGCGCATGAAGCGGCAAGTAAGTTTTTCAACGAAGAACAAGAAATCATTAAAAGTGGTCAAGGTTTTGTAAATAACCTTGTTCATGAGTTAGTGGCCAACGGCACTGACCAGTGGGTTCTCACCACAAAACTTCCTTTCTTTGACAAAGCAGGTAACTGTATGGGTACGTTCGGTACTTCTAAAGATATTACAGATGTTAAAAATGATCTTGTTGGCGAAGGAGAAGGCAACATAGATGAAGTAGAAGCAATGCTTAGACAGCACCTTGAAGAGTTACAAATTACTCAGGAGCAGCTCGATAAGAAATTACAAACTGCAGAAACCTCACTAAAAGCCTTTGAAGAAATAGCTAATATTATTATTATAGATAACGAAGAAAAAATATCGTACATTAACGCAAATGCCCTTAATTTTTTAGAAGTAGAAAAAAGTGAATTAATTCATAAAGAGACAGATACCTTAATAGACAAAACCGTATTAACCCAAACTGAATGGAATACATTCGTGACAAAAGAAGTGAGCTTTAAGACTAACCATGCAACTAAACAAGTGAATATCTACGCTGATCAAAGCAATCATCATATTCACATTATTTGGTTTTAAGTACTAAAGACAACTAAAGTACTTGTACAAGATTTTTTAATAAGTTCTTTAATTTATAAGAACAGTTGGCACAATAGATAATGAAGGAAATTGATATTGCAGATTTAAAGAAGATCACAGAGTTAGTGAAAACCAGATACAACTATGACTTCACTAACTATGCTATGTCTTCATTCAAGAGGAGAATACTTAGAATACTGGAGCTTCAAAATATCACAGTAGACATACTGATAAAAAAGCTGAATGAGCCACAATTCTTAGATGATTTTCTTAATGAAATCACGGTAAATGTTACCGAGATGTTCAGAGATCCTCCTTTCTGGAGAGTCCTTAGAGATGATATTATACCTGCTATTCTCTTAAACCATCAGAAAATCAGAATATGGCATGCGGGATGCTCCTCTGGCGAAGAGGTGTTTTCTATGGCCATATTGCTTAAAGAAATGGGCATCCATGATCAGGTATCTATCATAGCCACCGATTTGGACACCACGATATTGGAAAGAGCGAAAGCCGGAGAGTACAATATCAAGAACATGGAGTTAAACGAAAAAAACTACATTAGATATCAAGGTAACAGCACGCTTAAAGATTACTTTAAGGAAGTAGGAGGCAGGGCAGTGATGGACCAAAGCCTGGTAGAAAATGTATCTTTTAGAAAGCATGACCTTGTAAATGGAGATGTTTTCAACAAGTTTGACCTTATACTCTGCAGAAATGTGATGATCTATTTTAATCAGACATTGCAGAATGATGTTCTTCGCAAATTCCACGAAAGCTTATTTAAATACGGTTATTTGGCTATTGGTTCCAAAGAATCATTGATCTGGTGTGATATAGCTAATAAATTCATAGTGGTAAACAACGAAGAGAAGGTATATAAGAAAATTAAAGATTAAGCAGGGTATACTGGGGATGAGTCGCTTTGATTTAAATAATAGGTATAAGGCCGTAGTGATAGGTGGTTCTGCAGGAAGCTTTCAGGGTATTGTGAAGATTTTATCACAGCTCCCGGCAGATTTTCCTCTACCAATAATCATGTGCTTACATAGGCTCAAGCATGTTAGGAATGGATTTGTGGAAGCACTTTCTATCAAGAGCATCATGGAGGTAACAGAACCCTTTGATAAGGAAAATATAAAGCGTGGAAAGGTTTACCTTGCACCAGCTAACTACCATCTATCCATAGAGTTAGGTAATTACTTTAGCCTATCTACTGAAGAGATGATAAATAATTCGAGACCAGCCATAGATATAACACTCGGCACAGCGGCATATGTATATAGAAACAAACTCATCGGCATTCTCCTTTCAGGGGCTAATAAAGATGGTGCTCTGGGCATGAAATATATCAAAGAAAAAGGCGGTCTCACCATAGTGCAGGAGCCATCAGAATGTATGATAGATACTATGCCTACTGCCGCTATGAATGTAACAACAATAGATCATGTACTTAAAACAGACGATATCGTTAATTTTTTTTCAGAGTTAAATAAACATTATAAATAATGGAGTTAAAATTCAGAAAATTGAACATTGCTCTGATTAGCCTTTATGTAGCCGGCATGCTTTTTACGGCTTATGTTCTTTTTCAATTACAAGATGACCTCATCTATCAAAGTGGGGTAATCAATATATCTCAACTACCAGCTGCACAACCCGTATTTTTTAAATTATACATAGTGGCAGGCATCACCTTATTGCTTGGCCTTGGGAGTTTAGTTATTGCTTTATCAAATTCTACACAAGAGGTGATCTATGTAGAAAAAAAGAAGAATTCGCAATCTGCCAATGGTGCCAGCACTGATGAAAATGGTGATGATGAGCACTCATTAGACTTAAATGCTATAAAAACCTTACTTGCCAAGGAAACTGAAGAAAGTAAACTAGCTAAAAATCTTCTACATGAAGTTTGTAAGCAAATGGAAGCTGGGCTAGGAGCATTTTATAAGGCCGAAGAAAGAGAAGACAAAAGGATACTCTCTCTAAAAGCTTCTTACGCTTTAGCACTCGCAGAATCTCAAACCCTTCAATTTGAATTTGGCGAAGGTTTGGTTGGTCAAACTGCTCTTGAAAAGAAAACGATTTTAATAGACGATATTCCTGATGGTTATATAAAAATTGTGTCTGGGTTAGGTGCCTCTACTCCTACTCATTTATTAATTGTTCCAATCATTTACAAAGATGAGCTTCATAGCGTAGTGGAGATAGCTTCATTTACCTCACTAGGCAAAACTGAAGAAAGAATGGTTAACGACGCATTCAGACAATTTACGCAGGCACTGGAAGTATTGGAGAAAGAATCCAAAATGACCTACCAGCTTAAAAAGCCAGCATCAGATAAATCAAAAGGAAATAACGAGGCATAAAAAATATATTTATGTTTAATAAACTGACTATAAGTAAAAAAATCACAGCTCTGGTAATTGCAGTAGTAATACTCACTGTACTTGCCATCAGCTTTCTGTCCTATAAGCTTACCAAAGACACTATTCGCGATAATTATATTGAAAACCTTAGTGTAATCGCTGACAGTAAGGCGGAAAAATTAGAATCTAACTTTGACCATGTAATTGCTAATCTAAAGCTGCTACAAAACTCTAAAATCCTAAAAGAAGGGGTTAACATAGATGATGCACCAGCCGGCGGCATGGGCATGGATATGATGGTTTTACCAGACATGGGTGATGCCACTGAAGAAACTACCTCCGAGGAAGGCGGTATGGATATGATGGATTCTGGAATGGACATGATGGATTCCGGGATGGATATGATGAGTTCTGCACCTGATGAATCAATGGCTGACATGGGCTTCGGTGGAATGGAAGAAATGAGCGCTCCAGCCTCAACTATATCCAATGAAGAGGTAAGTGAATGGCTACAAAATCTTAAAAAGATTAACAACTACGCTGACATTTACATTACACGAACTACCGGAAAGATTTTATTCTCCACAGATGCCAGTGTAGATGCCTCAAATAACTTCTCATCTACTAGTATACTAGATAACGCAGTTAATGATATCTACTTTAGTAATATAGATAACGACGGTGAGTCTGATTTTATTTATGCAGGAGCACCAATAACACATCCATCAGAAAAGAAGTCTCTTCTTTTCATAAAAATAAGAATGGATCCTATCTATAAGTCTATAAATGACACTACAGGTTTAGGTAAAACTGGTGAAATCATCCTTGCAAGAATTGATACTACCACTAAAAATATAAACTTCTTAAATCATCCTAGAAATAGCTCTGACAGTTCATTTGTTAGTAGAAAAGAAGCTGAATTTTCCGTGGCTGTGCAGCAATCTGTAAGAGGAATGGATGGAGCCGGCTACACAGATGACTACAGAGGTGTGGAAACTGTAGCGGCTTGGAGAGCTATCCCAAATGTAAAATGGGGTCTGGTTGCTAAAATCGACAGCAATGAAATCTTTGATGAGATTGATAGTCTTTTATACAAACTTTTAGCTTCAGGGTTAATAGTAGCTATTCTGGCAACATTAATCTCATTAATATTCTCAAAATACTTAACTAAGCCATTAAACTCGCTTAAGAAAACATTGGAACTTGTAGGAAATGGTATTTTACCAGAACAAGTAGAAAAACAATCAAATGACGAGCTAGGTACAATGGCAGTTAGCCTTAATTATTTGGTTAAGACGCTTAAAGGCACTGCGCGTTTTGCTCAGCAAATTGGTGAAGGAAACTTCGATGCTAACTTTAAGCCTATCAGTGATGACGATGATTTGGGTATATCTCTTGTAAACATGAGGGATAACCTAATTGAAGCTGAAAAGAGAGATAAGCAACGCAACTGGATTGTAACAGGGGTAGCAGAAATTGGCGAGATCTTAAGAGCTCATGATAATCTTGAGACTCTGGGTGATGAAACTATTAAATATATCATCAATAAAATCGGAGCTGTTCAAGGAGCCTTCTATGTAATCAATGATGATGAAGGTGCACCTGCTCTTGAAATGAAGTCAAGCTTTGCTTATAACAGAAAAAAACACTTACAGTCCAAGTTTAAATTTGCAGAAGGATTAATCGGTCAGGCTGCAGCTGAAAAAGACACTATATTAAGAACCGAAATTCCAGTAGATTATGTAACAATCACATCCGGAATTTTAGGAGATCAAAGGCCTACTTGCTTATTAATAGTGCCATTGATAACTGACGAAAAGGTGTATGGTGTACTAGAATTTGCAGGATTTGGGAAGTTTGATCAGGGCAAAGTAAAGTTCGTAGAGGAGCTGAGTTTAATTCTGGCAAGAACAGTATTCAACATTAAAGTTAACGAGAGAACACGTAAGCTATTACAGGAATCTCAAACCATGAGTGCTGAACTTCAAGAAAAGCAGGAGATCTTAAGACAGAATGCTGAAGAAATGCAGGCCACTCAGGAAGAGCTTCAAAACTCTAACAACAAACTAGAAGAGCAAATTGAAGAGGTGAACAGAACGCAGAAGAGAATGCAGCTTCTTCTTGAAAACGCTTCTGAGGTAATCACTATCTATGAAGAAGATGAGACCATCAGATATATCAGTCCATCTGTAGAGCCTATTTTAGGATACTCTCAGAAGGAAATGATGGGTGTAACTGATGTTGACAAGGTACATCCTGAAGCAGTGGAAGCATTTAAGAATATGTTTACCCAGCTGAAGGCAAACCCAGAAGAGCAAGTAACCATTCAGTATGAGTACAAAACTAAAGAAGGTAATTACATCTGGTTAGAATCTACAGGTACTAACTTCATGTCGAATCCAGCCATCCACGGCTTAATAGTTAACTCTACGGATATTACTGAAAGAAGAAGGGCTGAGCAGGAGCAAAGAATGAGAAGTAAGATGCAGGCCTTATCAGAAAATTCACCTGACTTAATTGCCAGATTAGAATCTGATACTATCTCTTATATCAACCCAATCATTGAAGAATATACTGGAAACAAACCTAACGAATACATTAATCATAATGTGAGCGAAACGGACCTTAACGGAAAAGTTTTAGAACAATGGTTAAGAATAGTAGAAGAGGTAAATTCATCTAATGACAAGGTAGCTACTGAAATGGACTTCCCTTCTGAAATGGGAGACCGTGTAATGCAGGTGAATGCTATCCCGGAATATGATGAATCACAGCATATTGAATCAGTTCTAGTAGTATCTCACGATATTACTGAGCGTAAAATCATTGAGTTAGAAATTCAGAATAAGAATAAAAAGATTGCGGATAGTATTAACTACGCCAAGCGTATCCAAAATGCTATTCTTCCTAATAACTCTGTCATTAACAAGATATTACCTGACTCTTTCATTTTGTATAAACCGAAGGATGTAGTTAGTGGTGACTTCCCTTGGTATGTGCAGGTAGGAAATGACATTTATATGGCTGCTGTAGATTGTACAGGACATGGTGTACCAGGAGCGTTATTATCTTTAATAGGATACTTCCTACTAAATGATATTGTAAGAAGTAGAAAAATATCTGATCCTGGTATAATCTTAGATCAGCTGGATGAAGGTGTTACTACCACTTTAAGACAAGATCAAGATGATTCGAAGACTAAAGATGGTATGGATATAGCTCTTTGTAAGATCAACGTTGAAAAGCGTACCGTTGAATACGCAGGAGCTCACAGACCATTATATGTAATGCAAAATGGTGAAATGATTGAAATCAAAGGTAATAAGTTCGCTATAGGTGGAGGTATCTATAAGAACCAAACCAATTTCACCAGTCATAAGATTGCATTAAATGAGGGAGATTCCTTCTACTTCTGTTCTGATGGATTCCCTGATCAATTCGGAGGACCGGACAATAGAAAATATGGCCCTAAACGAACCAGAACCATTATTACAGAAATCCATGAAAAATCGATGAAAGACGCTTACAAAATCATCGATAAAGAGTGGGAAGAATGGAGAGGTGATGAGAAGCAAACAGATGACGTTTTATTAATAGGAATAAAATTTTAGAGATTATTGATTAAATGTAGTATTTTGGAGGTCTTAATGCGCCTCCGATTGATAAATAAGGAATTTTAAAAAAAATCGGCAATAAGAATAAACATAGAACAACTTATGAAGTATATTTTCGACTTACACCAAACCATGCAAGATCACAATCTTATCTTGGTTTATGAAGGTGAATTTACTCAGGAAATAACCAAGTCCGTGCTGGCTATGGCAGAGCGTAATATGGATTCATCGGGAGAAGAATCAAGCATTAAAAGGAAAGTGTTTAATGTGATGGTAGAGTGTCTTCAGAATATTGTTAAACATGCTGATGAGGTAACTAACAATCATTCTGCAATATTCATGATAGGTAAACACCAGGATGAGTACATCATCATATCTGGAAACCCTATTAGAAAGGAAAATGTAGAAGGCCTTAAATCCAGACTTAAAGAAATCAATGATTTAGATAAGGATGGTTTGAAAGCATTATACAAGGACATCATCAGAAATACTGAAATTTCAGATAAAGGTGGTGCTGGTTTAGGCTTTGTTGACATGGCGCGTAAATCTGGTCAGAAATTAGGGTTTGACTTCCTGGAAATGGAAGATGGAAACTCATTCTTCTGCCTGAAATCATGCATTTCAAGAGCTTAAATAATTGACAACAACTATTTTTTAAAAACATTCAAACAATGGATATACTTAATTTAGAAGGAACTGAAGATACCCCAAAAATAATATTAGATAAAGGAAATGGTATTTATGAAATCTCTGGAAGATCACTTCCTGAAGATTCTGCAGAATTCTATCAACCTGTTTTAGATTGGATAGAAGAGTACTCTAAAGCTCCTAACCCTTCTACCGATTTCATGTTTAAACTAGAATACTTCAATACAGCTTCATCTAAACTTATATTAGATGTATTGTCTGCATTGGAAGATATTGATGGCGTAAACATTATTTGGTACTTCCATGAAGATGATGAAGATATGGAAGAGGCTGGTGAGGAGTTCTCTGAGTTGGTAGAGATACCATTCGAGTTCAAAACTTACTAATATTTTATTCTATTTTTTAAACTATTGCTAAATTCTCCCTGTAGGAGGACGTACTTATGAGTGAGGAAATACTTAAAGCTCTTACCCAGTTATTCGCCATTATAACCAAGCAAGATGGAGGTGTTACGGAAAAGGAGAGGCTTTTTGTTATTAGTTTTTTTAAACAAGAGCTAGATCAGGATTCTGTAAAAGAATATCTTGAGCTATATGATAAATTCTCAGGATATTCTGAGGAGCCTCAAAGTGAAGAAGAGCCAGTCAAGAAAAAGAAGCTTACTTCTGTTCGTGACTCAGTGAAGACTCTTGGCTTGTGTAAAAAAATTAATAAGACACTTACTCAAAAGCAGAAAGTTGTTGTACTAATTAAAATCTTAGAACTCGTAGGAGCTGATAAAAATTTCACTCCTCAGAGAATGGAGATTATTGATACAATTAGTACTGTATTTAACATCGTTAAAGATGAGTACAAGCTCATAGAAGCATTTGTTCTTCAAGAAAACATCGAGAATATCAACTACAGTGATGTTCTTATTGCCAATAAGGAGGACATTGATGGGGAAAAAGAATACAAGCACATTAAAACAGAAATTCATGGCGATCTGATTTTCCTAAGGGTTAACAGTGTGGACATGTATTTCACAAAATATATAGGTAAAGATGACCTTGTTCTTAATGGATTTATCATGCAAAAGAACCGGGTTTATCTTTACTCTCATGGTAGTACCATTAAAACACCACAGGGCTCAGCTCTATATTACAGTGATTTAATAGGTCTTTTTAATGAAGAATTCAATACTACCAAACTATCATTCAACGCCCACATTAAAGAATTTAGATTTCCAAATGGTGGTCTCGGTTTAAGAGATGTACAAATAGCGGAAGGACCTGGAAAACTCATAGGCATTATGGGTGCCAGTGGTGCGGGTAAAACTACACTTCTCAACGTATTAGCCGGTATAGAAAAACCAACCGTTGGTAGCATAGAGATCAACGGCTATGATATATTTGAGAATAAGGATCAAATCCATGGTGTTATTGGATATGTTTCTCAAGATGATCTATTGATTGAGGAATTGACGGTTTATGAAAACCTGTACTATAACGCCAAATTATGTTTCGCTGACTACACTGAAGAAGAGCTTAAAAAGCGTGTTATAGATGTGCTTGAAAGCCTTGGTCTGGACCAAAGAAAAGATTTGAAGGTAGGTAGCGTTCTGGATAAGACCATAAGTGGAGGACAGAGAAAGAGACTCAACATTGCTCTTGAGTTGATCAGAGAACCAGCCATTTTATTTGTAGATGAGCCAACTTCTGGTTTAAGTTCCAGAGACTCTGAAAACGTAATAGATCTTCTAAAGGAGCTTTCATTAAAAGGAAAGTTAATATTCGTAGTTATTCACCAGCCATCGTCAGACATCTACAAGATGTTTGACAAAATGTATATCATGGATACTGGTGGATACCCTGTTTTCTACGGTAATCCGGTTGAGGCGGTTAGCTACTTTAAAAAAGCAACAAATCAGGTAGATAGCCAAAGGGGACAATGTGAGGTCTGCGGAAATGTAAATCCCGAGCAAATATTCAATATTATAGAGGCCAAAGTTGTTGATGAATATGGCCAGCTCACCAATAAGAGAAAAGTAAATCCTAAGCAATGGAATGACAGCTATCAGGAAAACTTCTCTATTAGCAAAGTAGAAGATGTCAAAGAAGAGCCTCCACACTCTCTAAACATCCCTAATAAGATTAAACAGGCTGCTATCTTTACAAAGAGAGATCTTTTAAGCAAGTTAAGTAACAAGCAATACTTGTTAATCAACTTATTAGAAGCTCCACTCCTAGCGATTATATTAGCTTTTATCATACGTTATAAAAGCTCACCTGACGGTGATGAATATATCTTCAGATTTAACGAAAACATCCCAGCCTTTATGCTCATGAGCATAGTTGTTGCTCTTTTCATGGGATTAACCGTGAGTGCCGAAGAAATAATAAGAGACAGAAAGATACTTAAACGGGAATCCTTCCTTAATCTTAGCTGGAATAGTTATTTAATGTCAAAGGTTATCATACTGTTTGCTTTTTCAGCTATCCAAACCTTAACCTTCGTAATAGTAGGCGATCTGATTCTTGAAATCAGAGCAATGACTTTCTCATTCTGGTTTGTGCTATTTACATGCTCATGCTTAGCTAACGTAATCGGATTGAACATCTCAAGCGCGTTCAATTCGGCTGTGACAGTTTATGTAATGATTCCGCTTTTACTCATTCCTCAAATGATTTTAAGCGGGCTATTATTCAGCTTTGATAAACTGAATAATGTAATTAGCACTAAAGGCAAAGTACCTTTAGTAGCTGATATGATGGCCTCAAGATGGGCATATGAGGCTTTAGCTGTTAATCAATTTAAGAGTAACCCATACGAAGAGCCTTATTATGAATATGAGAAATTTGAATCACAAGCAGATTTTAAAGCGGCTTATTTAGTAGAGGAGTTAAAAGAGTATCAGAACTATATTAATGACAAATATAAGTCTGACAATGATTCCATCTTACAAATTGTAGATAAGGACTTCGTTGTTATGCGTAATGAGATAGCAAAAGATTCCTACAGAGAAGGGATCGAAAAGCTAGATTTAAACAAACAGTTAACCCGAGAGGGGTATACTGAAGAGGTTAGCCAGACTCTGACTAACTATTTCACGAATTATAAGGCTCATTATCAAGACATTTATAATAAGATTGTAGCTCAGAGAGAGAAGTTAATGTTTAATCTTCAGCAGCAAGAAGATTATGACCTTAATGAGTTTAAAAACAAATACTTTAATGAAAGTCTGGCAGATTTAGTGACGAACGTGAATGTGAAAGAAAGGATTATGGAACATAATGGGGAGTTACTTCAAAGGATAAACCCAGTATATAATGAACCTGATCAGCCAGAAAATATTATTGATTATAGAACACATTTTTTTGCACCGACCAAATATTTCTTTGGTGTTGAGATAGATACTTTCTGGTTTAACACTATAGTAATTTGGTTGATGACATTGATTCTTTACATTACGCTTTATTTTGAAGTTTTGAGAAAGGGTCTGAGTGCGTTTGGCAAAATCAATTTTTCATTCAAAAAGGCAAGTTAAGGTTGGCTTAAACCGAATTTTTATTTGCAATAGAACTATGAATTTATAATTTTGTTATCACTTAATTTTTTATTTATGAGGATATTACCACTAGGGCTTATTCTGATTTTTATTGTTGCTTGTAATTCAAGCAAAAAGCCTGATGAAGCCGCTTTTTTAGAAGGCCTTGACTCTGCGGAGGTAGAAGGACCTGCCATATCTGAAGAAGTTATTAGCAGCATTATCCAGCAGATACCATCTCCATTAGAGATCTCGGTACTTCTAAAAGAATCTGGAACCAAATATGATCGTGCTCTTCTCAACTCACCAGATAATATTTCTAAATATAACAGCAACTATCGAAAAGCTTTAAATTTAGGTATTTACGGTACTGACTTAGGATACACTAACATTTATGAGCAAAACCAGGATGGTATAGAATACATGTCATCCATCAAAGAACTTGCGGATAACCTAAGCATCGGACAGTTTTTTGATATAGAAACTATTGGTAGATTGGCTACTAATAGTAAAAACCTTGATTCACTTTTACTAATCACAACTCAAAACTTCAATAACATAAACAAGTATTTGCAAGAGCAAAAGAGGGCTAACCTCAGCGTTTTATCGCTTACAGGAGGATGGCTTGAAGCTATGCACATTACTTGCGAAGTATCAAAAAAGAATCCTTCTAACAAGGATTTAAAAGAAACCATAGGTGAGCAAAAGATCATTTTAGACAACGTAGTGCAACTTTTATCCTTTTATAAAGAGAGCGATCCAAATATGGCATCACTTTTGAATGACATGGAGAAGTTACAGAAGGAATATGAGTCAGTAGAGATCATTAAGACTTACCAGGAATCTACCTTCGAAATTGTTGATGGTGTAATGGTTATTAAAGATAATAGCACTAGCGAAATCAAAATAACTGATGAAAATGTAGAGAACATTAGAAGCATCATTACATCAATCAGAAAAAAAATAATTAGTTAAGAGGAAAACATTTATAATATGAAAAAGGCTATTTATTCAATATTTGTTGTGGGGTTGTTCTTTTTATTCTCTGGCCACGCCAATGGACAGTGCAATCCTGAGCAATATACAGACGCCTGTATACCTAAATTAGCCTCTGGCTTTAACTTTCTTAAAAGTTATAAAATAGATGGTCAGGGTGGAGCTAAAACTAAAGTAGAGTACTCTTACGTATTCACTAAAGGAACACAGTATATGATCAACGTTTGCGCAACTGGATCTAGCACTGATGGTATTGTTGTATCTCTATATGATAGCAACAGAAATCAGGTAGCAACTAGCAAAGTGAATGGACAATATATTTCAGCTATAGCTTATCCATGTAATACTACAGGTATTTATTACATTCAATATACATTTGATAATAGCACACAATTCTGCGGTGGAAGTGCCTTAGGATTTAAACGCTAGTATTCATATAGACATAAAATGAAGCAGGTCTCCCATAAGAGACCTGCTTTTTTATTCCCAAAATGGAACAGAAAAGGATCAAATTTGGATTTTCCGCTCGCTATTTTCAACAAGGAGAGCTAAACTCTGAAACCAAACAAATAATTTTTCTTTTGCATGGCTATGGTCAACAAGCCAAGTATTTTATAAGAAAATTTCAAATCCTAGAAAACCCTTACACCTGCCTAATAGCCCCGGAAGGGTTATCAAAATTTTATTTACAAGGTTTCTCAGGTCGGGTTGGTGCTACCTGGATGACGAAAGAAGATAGGCTCAATGACATTGATAATTACATCAACTATCTAAATGAGATATACAGTACTACTAAAGAGCAGATTGGTAATACTTCATTTAAGATATCGGTTATCGGTTTTTCTCAAGGTGCTGCTACCGTCAGTCGATGGGTAGTTGATAATCAAGTACCATTTGATAAAATCATACTATGGGCAGGAGTATTTCCACCTGACATGGATTTTGAGAAAGCCTCTGAGGTTCTTCAACAGAAAGAGATACATTATGTATATGGCCTTTCAGATCAGTTTATTTCAGAAGAGAGATTAGAGGAGATGCGAGCGATCTCCCAAAAGCTAGGAATATCACCCAAAGTACTCACCTTCGATGGTGAGCACGATATTGATCAGGAAACGTTAGGATCCTTATTTTGATTTATTCACTGTAGTGGCACTGGCCTGTGCAGTCGGGAATATGGTGAGATCACTAATATTTACGTGTGCGGGCCTTGTTACAACAAATAATATTGTATCAGCTATATCTTGAGCTACCAAGGGATCAAACCCCTTATAAACGTTATTTGCTCTTTCTTCATCTCCTTTAAAGCGAACCTTGGAAAACTCAGTTTCTACCAAGCCCGGGTTGATAGAAGTGACTTTGATGTTGTAGGCATTTAAATCCAGCAACATACCTTTGTTGATAGCATCTACAGCGTGTTTAGAAGCACAATAGACATTACCATTAGCATACACTTCTTTACCTGCTATGGAGCCTATATTTACCACGTGACCTCGTTCTCTTTCTACCATACCAGGAATAACCTCCTTGGTCATATACAAAAGTCCTTTGACATTGATATCGATCATGGCATCCCAATCTTCAATGCTTCCATCTTGAATAGGTGATAATCCATGTGCATTTCCGGCATTATTCACCAGAACATCAATTACTTTCCAATCATCAGGCAATGAGTTTATGGCCTTTTTAACTTCATTAGACCTACTTACATCAAATGAGAGTATCTTCACTTCACAAAGCGAAGATAGTTCATCCTGAAGGCTCTTAAGTCTCTCCAGTCTTCTACCACAAATGATGATATCAAAGTTATTTTCAGCCAAAGTTTTAGCTGTAGCTAAACCTATACCGGAAGTAGCTCCTGTGATTAAAGCCTTTCTTTTACTCATGGTTTTTATTGGAATAATAAATACAAGGTTATTGTATTTGTATTGATTTTATCGATACCTGCACTCAATTGATTTCCAGCTGGTCCAAGCATATTGGTCATGCCTCGTGAAAATCGTATCTCAGGTGAAAATTTAAATAACGGATAATAAATATCCAGACCAAACCCTACGTCCAATGACAGGTTAAATTCTTTTATACTAAGGTTATCATCCCCAACTGCCTCCACATCATTTTTACCCGCTGCCTCATAACCTGGCTTAACGCCTCCTACGAAATACATCCGCGTATTACCCCTACGCTCAGACTTATACTTCAACAATATTGGCAACTCAACGACCGTGGTTTCTACCGTTTCAACAAATGGAGCTTCGTCAAAGGCCTGATATTCTAAAGAATGCTCATAAAAAGCAACCGTAGGTAGTGCTCTGATATCTAGAAAATCAGTAGCTCGGAGGTTAACAATAAACCCGAGAGAAAAACCGGCAGACCATTTTGGATCTATTGAGTAAAGATTATCTAATGAATCAGTTACAAAAGTATCTGAATATTTAAGCTGATATGCTGAGGTGTGAATACCAATTAAAAAGCCATAGCTTAATAATTTATCATCGTAATTAGGGTTATTCATACCTACCCGTCTTTGTCCAAAAGACAAATTGGTGGCAATAATCAGAAATAAAATCGAAAGGATTATTTTTCCCCTATGTATATAGAGCTTACGCCAAAGGTTAAAGGTCTGCATTTAGTATTTTTGAACCCTACTTTATTTAAAACTTTAAGAAAATTCTGTCCATCAGGAAAAGCCTGTACTGACTCTGGCAAATAAGTATAAGCGGCTCTGTCCTTAGAAATTACTTTACCTATTTTAGGCAAAATTGCTTTAAAATAAAAATTGTAAATATTCTTGAACGGAAATTTAGCCGGCCTTGAAAACTCAAGGATTACTACTTTACCTCCAGGCTTTAAAACCCTGAACATGTCGCTAAGACCTTTTTCCAGGTTTTCAAAATTCCTTACACCAAAAGAAACGATTACAGCATCGAACTTATTGTCATCAAACAAAAGCTTTTCAGAGTCACCTAATCTTAGCTCTATCTTATGATCCAGTTTTCTTTCCTTTAGTTTTTTCCTACCTACCTCAAGCATACCTTCGGATATATCTACTCCGATAACAGCATCTGGATTGAGCTTTAATGACTCGATGGCAAAATCTGCAGTACCTGTAGCAATATCCAAAATCTGTTTAGGCTGATGAGATTTAAGCATTTTAATAGCTTTCTTTCTCCACACAATATCAATACCCATGCTGAGAAAATGATTTAGGAAATCATATTTCTTGCTAATGTTATTGAACATGTTAGCAACCTGCTCCTTCTTTCCACTTGATTGCTCCTTGTAAGGTAAAACTGAAGACATGAACTTACTTTAATATTAAATAAAACTTTGGGCTGCAAATATCCCATTAAATCCTGTATAATAAAAAAGGGAGCTAAAAATAGCTCCCTTCATTATGATTATTTTACTTAGTTACTTTCCTCCAGTAACTCTAAATTCTACCCTTCTATTGAGCTCTCTACCTTCTTTTTCATCATCATTACTAGCTAGAGGTCTCTCTTCTCCATATCCTACAGCCGAAATTCTTCGAGCATCTACTCCCTTCTTCACTAAGAAGTCTTTTACTGCATTTGCTCTTTTCTGAGACAAGAATTTGTTATACGTTTTAGATCCTATATTATCAGTATGACCAGAAATTTCAATCTGCATACCAGGATTCTGCGTCATCATAGTTTCCAGCTTATTCAACTCATTATAAGATTCTTGCAAGAATGTAGCCTTATCGAAGTTGAAATAAATATTTCTTAGAACTCCCCTTGTTCCCAATTGAAGCTTACGCATGGTTATGGTTTTTGCCATAGATTGAGGATCTCCTGTAGCTGGTCTAATTCCTATCTCCTGAGTTTCGAAAACATAACCTTCATTTTCAACCGAAAGATTATAGGTAACAGGATCAGAGCTTGTAACATTAAACTCATAAACACCCTGACTAACTCTTCGCTTACCAGCCACCTGACCGTTAGAAGCGCTCTTCATACTCACTTTGGCATCTAAAGGCTCACCATTGGAATCCACTACTTTTACTGTAACTGTTACAGGCTGTAATACAACTGGCTTTTCCTGAACTGGCTCCGGCTCTTCAATAGGTTCTTCCTCTACAGGCTCCTCTTCAACCGGTTCTTCTTCAACTAAATTTGTGTTTTCAACAGGATTTTCTTCCACATCTACTTTAGCGATCCTATCAGGATTTTCAGGTTCTGGCTCCTCTTCAGTATTATCTCTCTTGGTGGTTAAGTTTCTCAGGTTCTCATCACCATCAGGAACTGTCACCATATAAATATCAGTATATCCTTGGCCGTCTTCACGAACAGAGGCATAGTATCCTCTTTTCCCGTCTTTGGTACTTACAAAGTAGATATCATCATCGGGCGTGTTGATAGGGAAACCCAGGTTTTCAGGTTCACTCCATTGTTGTGCAGCACTGTCATATACTGTCCTGAAGATGTCATAGCCTCCCATACCCTTCCTACCTTGACTACTAAAATAGAGTGTCTTTCCATCATAGTCGATAAATGGACCATCATCATCATATTCTGTATTAATAACAGATCCAATGTTTTTTGAACGAGTCCACTCACCAGCTTTGTTCTTGATACTATAATAAATATCAATTCCTCCCATTCCTCCTGGCCTATCGCTCGCAAAGAACAATATTGATTGATCGGGACTCATTGACACTGCATTTTCCTTAAATCCTTCAGAGTTAATATTCTCACTTAAAGGTTCCGGATAGCTCCAAGTCTCATCATCATTTCTTTCGGAAACATAAATATCTCCGTTGTTATCATCTTTGTATATAAACAATCTGGAACCATCCGCAGAAAGCGCCAGATCAGATCCATGATATTCTGTGTTAATTACTTCACCAATGTTTTGAGCATACTCCCATTTTCCGTCTACTTTACGAGAAATAAAAATATCTTCATACGGTTTGTTATCCGGAGCCACGTTCTGGTTTAAGTTACCTTCCCTTCTTCTTGAAGTAAATACCAGCATAGTTTCATCCTCATTGAGTACCGGGGCATAGTCCTCAAACTCTGAATTAATAGCTGTTCCTACGTTTACAATGGAGAAATGCGAAGGGTTCGCTACAAATTCAAGTGCATTTTCACATTCATAAATTCTTCGTTCCACCTCATTTA
Source organism: Fulvivirga ligni (assembly GCF_021389935.1). NCBI lineage: Bacteria > Pseudomonadati > Bacteroidota > Cytophagia > Cytophagales > Fulvivirgaceae > Fulvivirga > Fulvivirga ligni. The sequence goes on along the minus strand of NZ_CP089979.1, from coordinate 1,677,653 downwards.
GGGGAGTTTTATCTCTTCCTCTGTATCCATCTCTGGAAACTAACTTACTTCGATATCTGCCATAATATTCAAGAGCTTTATCAAACTCCATCCCATACTGATAGCTACGACCTATATAATACATGATATCAAAGCGATATTCTGGATCTAAGTTTAAAACCTGAAGGAAATAGTTTACCGCCTTCTCTTTACCTACTGTGCGTAAGTAAGCATCTCCAGCGCTGTAATTAGCTTGAATATTTGTAGGGTCTGTCTCCGCTGCGAGAACGTACATTTCACGAGCCTGATCTAATGCTTGCGTAGCGGTCAAGATTTCCTTTGCCGTTTCTACATATGTATTAGCCAGATCTTTGTTTTCTTGAGAAACCTCCTGCGCAAATCCTATATAATTTAAACTAAAAAAGAATACAGAAAAAAATAAAAATTTAAGCCCTTTATACATTTTGTAATGATATTTGCTGCCCAATTTAAAAAAAATAAGTTTAAAAAAAATTAGCTTAAGTCACCTGGGTGTAACATCTTCTATATAAGCCTATAAAAATAGAGATAATTATTAATTCAAGTATTACTTTAACATAAAAAATCTAAATAGGCCTTTAAAAACTAAATATAATCAATAGTTTCAATAAAATGAAAATCAAAAAAGCGAGTTTTATAACGAGTAGCAGCGACCACAAACAGTGCCCTACAACAGGCTTACCTGAATTCGCATTTATTGGCCGATCTAACGTAGGTAAATCTTCGCTTATCAATATGCTCACTGGCCATGGCAAACTTGCCAAAGTGTCTGGGAAACCGGGAAAAACGCAACTTATCAATCATTTTCTTATTAATGATGAATGGTATCTTGTGGATTTACCAGGATATGGATGGGCCAAGGTAGCTAAAACAGAGAAGGAGAAATGGGGAGCCATGATACATGACTACCTGAAGGAAAGAGAAACTTTGGTCTCACTATTTGTTTTGATTGATTCACGGTTAGATCCACAACCCATTGATGTGGATTTTATCAACTGGCTAGGCGAAGAAGGAATTCCCTTTGCTTTAATCTTCACGAAGTCTGATAAGCAATCCAAAAACAAGACACAATCTTCTGTGGCTAAGTATAAGAGATTTTTGAAAAAGTTCTGGGAGACACTACCCCCTATCTTCGTATCATCCTCATTTAAAGTAGAGGGTAAAGAAGAAATATTAAGCTATTTAGAAGAATTGATTTCGACTAGTAAATAGTAAAATATTGACTAATTTTGCGCCCTAATTAAAAACACAACCTTAAGAAGTATATGGAATATAGTGATATAGCATCAGTTTCAGGAAAAGGAGGACTTTTTAAAATTGTAAAGCCTACCCGTACGGGAGTAATTTTAGAGTCATTAGATGATAAAAAGCAAAAATTAGTTGCCAGCGCTACGCAGAGAATATCTGTATTGAGCGATATTTCAATCTATACTACTGACCAGGAAGGTTCTATTCCTTTAGGGGATGTATTCAAAAAAATATTTAATGAATTTGATGATGATTTGGGTGTAACCAGTACATCTGAGCCTGATGAATTGAAGGCTTTTATCAAACACATTATACCTAACTATGATGACCAAAGAGTTTATGTTTCTGACATAAAGAAAGTGATCAACTGGTACAATGCCTTGAGAGCTAATGCTCCTGATGTTTTAAAAGAGCAGGATAAAAAAGAAAAATCTAAGAAAGAGGAATCAAAAGAAGATTAATGACAGATCGTCAATTGACTTGCACCATAGAACTGGTAGTCAAAGACCTTTCTTTAGAACAAAATATTATACCGGAATCAACTAACAGCTTTGATGAATTAAAAGCTAAGTTGATTCCGGTAATTAATTCTCTTCTCAATACAGATTTAAACCGTCTTCTTAATTCGCTTTATCGAATAGATATAGATGAGAATAAATTAAAATCTACGCTTGCCATGGAAAAGCCTGAACTCCTGGCTGAATCCATTACAGATCTCATTTTAAATAGAGAAATGGAGAAAGCAGCAACAAGGCTCAAATACTCCTCTTAAGAATAATAAGAAATAGCCTTCTCTACCATAGCTTTTGAGCCGATATATAGTGGCACTCTTTGATGTAATTCATCAGGCTCTATTTCTAAAATTCTTCTTTTACCATCTGAGGCTACTCCCCCTGCTTGCTCAACTATAAATGCCAGAGCATTACACTCATAAAGAAGTCTTAATTTACCTGATGGTGAAGAAGACGTTGGAGGATACATGTATATGCCTCCCTTCAAAATATTTCGATGAAAATCAGCTACCAACGAACCGATATAACGAGCTGTAAACTTGCTATCCTTGCAATATTCTATGTAGTCTTTAGCTTCCTTTGGAAAGCTCTTGTAACCACCTTCATTTACAGAATAAACTTTACCATCTTCTGGTATAGTCATATCCGGGTGGGACAGAAAGTACTCTCCTAAAGAAGGTTCATAGGTGAACCCGTTTACACCATGACCTGTGGTATACACTAACATGGTAGAAGAGCCATATAACAAATAACCAGCCGCTACTTGCTCCGCTCCTTTTTGCAATACATCTTCCTTAGTAATAGGTGTGCCTACCGGTGTAAATCTTCTGTATATTGAAAATATGGTTCCTACTGAAACATTCACATCAATATTAGAAGAACCGTCCAATGGATCTATGGCTATCACATATTTACCATCATTCTCCAGATCAGTGATCTCTTCATCCTCTTCAGATACAATAGCACAGGCTTCGCCACCTTTAGTAAGTGCTCTGATAAACCTGATATTAGCTAATACATCCAGTTTCTGCTGATCTTCTCCCTGCACATTTTGTGCTCCGATGGGGCCGATGATATTTATAAGTCCGGCTTTGTTAATCTCTCTATTTACTACCTTTCCTGCTAGTGCTATATCCCTCAGCAACTGCGAAAGTTCTCCTGTAGCAAATTGAAACTCGTCCTGTTTTTTTTTGATAAATCTATCCAGCGTGGTACCGATGGGCAAGGCAATCCTGGAATCTTCCATAAATCCGTAAAGTCTTTAGTTTTTGAAATTTTAACTGCAACTTGGTACCGAAATTAAACACTTAAAAATTACTGTCCAATTTTCCCTATGAAAGTATTTAAGTTTGGTGGAGCCTCGATCAAAAATGCAGATGCTATTAAAAATATGTGTCAGATTATTGCTAATAATGCCACTGAAAAATTAGTGGTGGTGGTATCTGCCATGGGAAAAACTACCAATAACCTTGAAAGCTTATTATTTAACAAGGCGAAACAAGAAGCTCAGGATGAGAATTTAAAATCTCTACTAGAATATCATATGGATATCTGCAGGGAGCTTTTTCCTTCTGATCATAATATTTTCAACCTACTTATAGATCAAATAAGCGAGCTCCGCACAACATTAAATAAGGAGATGCCTTTTGATCAACTTTACGATCAGACAGTATCTGTAGGAGAGTTAATTTCGTCCACGATAATCACTAATTACCTCAATCTGAAGGGAACCTCCTCTCTATGGTTAGATGCCAGAGAATATATAAGAACCAGTAATAGTTTTAGAGAAGGCCATGTAGACTGGAAGGTAACGGAAGAATTAATTAAGCATGATGTAAAAGAGCTTGCCAAAGATCAAATTTTGGTGACACAAGGATTTATTGGTAGAGCTGATAACGGCTTAACTACCACCTTGGGTAGAGAAGGTTCTGATTTCACCGCTGCCATTTTTGCTTCTTGCCTTTCTGCTGAATCAGTTACCGTATGGAAAGATGTGCCAGGCATACTAAACGGAGACCCTAAAAAAGTAGCCGACACCATACTATTTGATGAACTGCCATATCAGGAGGCTGCTGAAATGACTTACTATGGAGCCACTGTCATTCACCCTAAAACCATTAAGCCTCTGGCGAATAAGGGCATTCCTCTTTATGTAAGAAGCTTTGATCACCCTGATGAACCCGGCACCATTATTCATGACTGCAAGCTCAGGACAGACCTACCTCCTACCATAATTATAAAGAATGATCAGTGTCTTCTTTCTTTTAAGGTAGTAGACTTCACTTTCATCAATGAAGATAACCTTAGTCTCATTTTCAAAACTGTTTCTGAAAATGACATTAAGATTAATATTATGCAGAATTCCGCTATATCATTTTCAATAGTAATTGATAATGATATGAAGAAGATTCAGAAGCTAATGGTATCTCTAAAGGATCACTTTGATATTAGATATAATAGCGGCTTACAATTAATTACCCTGAAAAACTATAAGCCTAGCACGCTGCAAGAGTATAGAAAGGATAAGAAAATACTTTTAGAGCAGATTAGTAGAAATAATTATAGAGCTCTTATTGCTCCTTAATCTGAATTTTATGCTCTTTAATGAGAAAGTCTAGAAAATTATCTACGGACCTTTTCACTATATCATAAACATGTTGAAAGCCTGATTCGCCACCAAAATAAGGATCGGGTACATCCTCTCCTTTAAATTTCGGATCAAAGTCACGCATAAGGTGAAATTTTTCCGAGTAGTTATTATTCTGGTCGTGTCTTTCTATCACTTCCAGATTGGCCTTATCCATAACCATTATATAATCGAATTCACGAAAATCTGCCTTTGAAAACTGACGTGCCTTATGATCCAGATGAACACCATTTTCTCTGGCATTAGCCACAGTACGTGAGTCAGGCTGTTCACCTATATGATATTTACTTGTACCACAGGAATCAACGTTAAATTCGCCCTCAACCCCTCTATTCCTAATCTCTTTCAGAAAAACTCCCTCAGCCAAAGGAGATCTGCATATATTTCCGAGACAAACAAAAAGTACGTTTACCATATGTAAGATTTATTTTTTTCTATTCAAAAAACAGCCCTGGATTCATTGCTGACCACTATTATCTAACTTTCTCAAATATAAACCAACAAATGGTTCATTAAAAGGTTACTTATCCCCCCGTTGCCATATTAAACGGTACATAGCACTTTTTTTACTCACCTGTTTAGTATGGTTAGTTGAAGCCGTCTTTGAAAAAAGGCGGCTTTTCATTTTCTTAGCATAAACCCTCATGCTATGAAATACATAAAACTGACCGAGCAATACGCAAAATATATTGCTTTAATAGAATTAAACCGACCTAATGAGCTAAATGCTCTCAATCTTGAATTAATGACTGAGCTAAAGCAAACTTTAGCTGAGCTTGATAATAATAACGATGTGAGAGTGATCATTCTCACAGGAAATGAAAGAGCTTTTGCCGCTGGAGCTGACATTAAGCAAATGGCTAATAAATCAGCCATTGATATGCTTAAAATAGATCAGTTTAGTACCTGGGATCAAATCAAAAAAACAAAGAAGCCGCTAATAGCTGCTGTCTCTGGTTTTGCCCTTGGCGGCGGCTGTGAGTTAGCCATGACATGCGATATGATCATTGCATCTGAAACGGCTCAGTTTGGCCAGCCTGAAATAAAGATTGGTGTTATGCCTGGAGCCGGTGGAACTCAAAGATTAACCCGAGCTATTGGCAAAGCCAGAGCCATGGAAATGGTACTTACGGGCAAATTCATATCTGCTGATGAAGCGCTTTCCTTTGGATTAGTTAATAAAGTGGTTCCGGTAGAAATGTACATGCATGAAGCCGTGTCTGTAGCCTCAAGCATTGCCAGTATGTCTCCGGTGGCAGCTCAGCTGGCGAAGGAAGCAGTTAACCGAGCCTTTGAAACTCATTTAGAAGAAGGTCTTCATTTTGAAAGAAAAAACTTCTATCTCGCTTTTGCAAGTGAAGATCAGACAGAAGGAATGCAGGCTTTCATAGAAAAGAGAAAGCCGAATTATAAAGGAGAATAAATTAAAAAGGGGCTACTCTTCACAGAGATAGCCCCTTTTACTTTCACGTAATATTTTTATCTCACTGAGAAACCGAATCCCACTGATAACACGTCATATTTTTGAACTGTATAGTCAGCGTGTAAGGTTACAATCGCTAATTTTAGTCTAAATCCTGCATTAAGTTTTGGTCCACCGGTTTTGAAAGAAAGCCCGATAGGATCAGTACCAGACACTGAGATAGAGCCAGAGTCATCATAAACCTCATAATCACCTTTTAAAGCTAGCTCTGATTTAACACTGTTAAATCCAAGACCGCCATAGACTGTAAGTACTGAAAATTTCTTTGAGATGATAGCCTGCCCTGTCCATGTATTAACATCAAACTGACCTAGACCATTAGGCATGTTAACGCCACCACCATTACCGCTATATTGCTCATCAATAGGCATATCAAAGCTAAGACTGGTATAGCCTACAAATACAGATAGATCAAAAGGCAATCTCTTCATTCCTGGTATATGCTGCTTTACATCATGCATTACACCAAATCCAATAAGCTTAAATGATCCATCCTCAACATCTACTTCAGGAGTCCACCTTATTTTGAGATCTGTTTTCTTAAAAAGGCCAATTCCAAGCTGAGCCATTGGCACAGGTACGGCTTGCATACCAATAGCATCTTTAATGTTCAAGCCTTCAGGAGCGTCGAATGTACCAGTATAAGTTTCCCCATCTTCTTCGTAAGAATACTCATAAGTAGGTATATCCGAATCAGCATCAGAACCAAAAATAGTTGGTGACTGCGTCGGTGAACCTGGAGCATAACCTCCATTAATCAAATTTGGTTGATAAAATAGATCCTTGTCTGGAACGTAAGCAGCATTTACTGTTACTGTTAAATCAAACCCAAACTTTTTATGAGCCTCTGCTGTGTTTAGCCAGCCACTACCCAGGCCAGTACCAAAGCCCTTCATAAATGGAGATACATAACCTTCAACCAACGTGTTTGCGTCTTCTACACCTGCTTCCAGGAATTCACCGATATTATCCTGAGCGAATATGGTTGAGGTGCTAAATAGACTAACAATTAATACTAGATAAATCTTCTTAGACATTTTTCTTAAATATGGTTAGTAATATAATTTAATAAGATTAGACTAATCCTACTAATAATCTGCTGTTTATGTCCTTGATATCTGATCTGTAAACATGGTAACCAAAAAAATATAGGTGTCGGTTGCGTTTTGATATTCCATTCCCTAGCTTTGCAATACAATTTCCTAGATAAGAATAATTATCATTTAGGAATTAATTATGAATAGATACGAGGACATACAGACCAAAATCAGTGATTCAGGTCTTAAGGTGACCCACCAAAGAACTGTGATACTGGAAGCTGTACACGTGATGAATTCTCATCCTAGTGTGGAGCAGATCTATGACTATGTGAAACAGTCATGCCCCAGTATATCTTTGGGCACTGTTTATAAGACTGCTGAAACATTTGTAGAGAAGGGTCTTATTGCTAAGGTATCTACTCATGAAGGTCAGATGAGGTATGATCCAAAGTTAGATAACCATGGACATATCTATTGCGCCAATACTTCAGAGATTATTGATTACTATGACGAAGAGCTGAATGATGTAATCATTAATTTTTTCAAAAAGAAGAAGGTTAGCAATCTGAAAATAAAAAATATCACTCTCCAGATTAACGGAGACAAGATAGATCCTGAAAAGGACGTGAACATAAAATAATTTTAGAATAAAATAAACAAACAAACATTATGTCATTAGTAGGAAAAAAAGCTCCTGTATTTAATGCTCCCGCTGTAATTAACGGTGAAGAAATCGTAGAATCTTTCACTTTAGCTGATTACATCGGTAAAAAAGAAGTTATTTTCTTCTTCTACCCAAAAGATTTCACTTTTGTTTGCCCTACTGAAATCCACGCTTTCCAAGCTAAATTAGCTGAGTTTGAGAAAAGAGGTGTTCAAGTTGTAGGATGCTCTTGCGATACTGAAGAAACTCACCTAGCATGGTTATTAACTGCTAAAGATAACGGTGGAATCGAAGGTGTTACTTATCCATTAGTAGCTGATTCTTCTAAGACAGTAGCTAACAACTATGGTGTATTAGCAGGTGACTGGAGCTACACTGAAGAAGGTGATTTAGTATTCGAAGGTGCTCCTGTAGCATTCAGAGGTACTTTCTTCATTGACAAAGAAGGTGTAGTAAGACATGAAACCATCAATGACCTTCCTCTAGGAAGAAACATTGACGAAATGTTAAGAATTGTTGATGCATGGCATCACGTACAAGAGCACGGTGAAGTTTGCCCTGCTAACTGGGAAGAAGGAAAAGAAGCTATGCAAGCTACCAGAGATGGTGTATCTAGCTACCTTGCTTCTAACTAATTAATAGTAGAATATTTCAGAAAAGCCCACTGCATTGCGGTGGGCTTTTTTAATTTTGCGCTATGGGTAAGCTCAGCTACAGGTTATTTATAGTTTTTTACAGCATCTTTATTCGTTTTGCCTCGCTTTTTAATCATAAAGCCAGGCTATTTATACGAGGACGCAAAAACTTATTACCTCGATTAGAGCAGGACCTAAAGCAAAAGAAAGGACCGCTGGCATGGTTTCATTGTGCCTCTTTAGGTGAATTTGAACAAGGACGCCCCATCATTGAATCCTTTAAAAAGCAATTTCCTCAGTATGAAATTTTGCTCACCTTCTTCTCCCCCTCGGGCTATGAGGTGAGAAAAAAATTATGACCAGGCAGACTATATCTATTACTTACCCATTGATTCGGCTTATAACGCTAAAAAGTTTCTAGATATAACCAATCCTGAGCTCGCTATATTTGTAAAGTATGAATTCTGGCACTATTATCTGAAAGAGCTGAATCAGCGAAATATCCCAATGTTGTCAGTATCCTCTATATTCAGAGCTGATCAGATCTATTTTAAGGGTTATGGATCATTTCAGAGACAAATTCTGAGCCATGTCTCTCATTTTTTTGTTCAGGATTTAAATTCCAAAAAACTTCTTGATAGCATTTCAATTAACAATGTCACTGTTTCCGGCGACACCAGGTTTGACAGGGTAGTAAGTATAGTAAAGCAGAAAAAAGACATACCGCATATTGATAGTTTTAAAGGGATTGAAAAGCTTTTCGTAGTAGGTAGCTGCTGGCCTGAAGATTTTGAAGTTTTACTTCCTCTGATAAATGATTCGAGCATAAAATTTATCATTGCTCCTCATGAGATCGAGAATAAATTCATAAATAGGATAGAGAATGAGGTGGCCAAAAAAGTTATTCGCTATTCACAGATTAATGACTCTACAGACCTTTCAGACCGTCAGGTCATAATTATTGATAATGTTGGGATGCTCTCCAGCTTATATGGATACGGCGATTTTGCTTATATTGGCGGTGCTTTTGGGCAGGGCTTACATAACATTCTGGAAGCAGCCACCTTTGGCTTACCCATATTTTTCGGAAACAAGAATTATACAAAATTTAAAGAGGCCGTAGATCTAGTGAATTTAGGAGGAGCTGTTGCAGTAGATAATTACGACGAATTAAGATCTCAGTTTTACCAGTTTATGGAGCCAAAGACTTATATCATTGCCAGCCAGGTAAATGAAGATTACGTGAAAGACCATGTGGGAGCCACGGAAAAAATAATTCAATACTGCAAAACGCTAAAAAATGAAGGGTGAAGTATTAAAATCGACTGGCTCCTGGTATGATGTGCTTGCTGAAGACTCGAAAACTTATCAGTGCCGCACCAGAGGCAAGCTCAGATTAAAAGGCTTTAAAACTACCAACCCAATAGCTGTGGGCGATCAAGTTGATATTACTCTCGAAAATGATACAGAAGGAGTGATCACAGAGATTTTACCGAGAGAGAATTATATCATTAGAAAGTCTGTAAAGCAAAAAAGCCACGGACATATACTAGCGGCCAATCTTGATCAGGCCGTTCTCATTGTTACCCTGGCCTACCCAAAAACTTCCTTAGGTTTCATAGACAGATTTTTAGTATCGGCAGAATCTTTTAGAATACCTCAGATTATCATTTTTAATAAGGTGGATCTGGTAAGCGAAGAAGATCAGGACTTGCTTGATGGAATCATTGACATTTACGAGACTATTGGCATACAATGCTTAAAGGTATCAGCACTAAACAATGAAAATCTGGATGCTGTTCTGAATGCTTTAAGAGGGAAGAAAAGCCTTCTTTCAGGGCACAGTGGCGTAGGTAAATCAACCTTACTCAATAAAATAGCTCCTCATATCGACCAAAAAACAGGCGCCATCTCTGACTTCGCAAAGAAAGGAGTGCATACTACTACTTTTGCTGAGATGTTTGAAATTGAAAAAGACACCTTTGTAATCGATACTCCGGGCATCAAAGAGCTGGGTATTATTGATATAGAAAAAGAGGAGCTTTCAGATTATTTTCCAGAAATGAGGGATTTACAAACTGAGTGTAAATTTTATAATTGCACACACACCCATGAGCCTAAATGTGCTGTTCTTGCAGCAGTTGAAGACGGTGAGATTTCAGAAAGCAGATACATCAGCTACCTCAGCATACTTGAAGGCGATGACAACAGACGCTAAACTCTAAGCATCTTATAATAATCCCGGGCTAGTGAAAAGTTAAGGTACCTTACAGCAACTTTAATTTCATAAAAGACTCTCTTTCTAAAAATGACATTCTCTTCTTCAGTTTGCAGCAATGCCTTCGCCTTCTGCATCACTTTATATGTAGTTCTTAGGTCGGGACTACCAATTTTGAACTGCAAATAGCTTTTCGAGCCTTTCACCACCCTTCTTTTCACCAGCACTTCATCAGTGTAAGCGTATTTATACTTTCTAGATGATCGAATCCAAAGGTCAAAATCCTCGTAAGTTAACGTCTCATCGTAACCGCCTAAAAATTCTACCAGCTGCCGGGTGTACATCATAGTAGGAGGGCAAATAAAATAGCGCCCCAACAAATTAGCGAAGACATCCCCGGAAGGAACTGTCACTTTACTTTTCCCTTCCCCATCCATCGGATAGTGGTAGCTCATCAAATTTCCTGACTCATTTATTATTTCAGCGTTTGTGAAATCTAATCCGAATTCACTTCCTGCTGCCCTTAGGGAACTCACACCCTTCTCCACCCTTTCCGGAAGGAGTACATCATCAGTGGCCATATCTATGATAAAATCACCAAATGCGTGACTAAACCCTAAATTAAAAGCCGCACAATTACCGATATTCTTTTCAAGAGGTAAGAATTTTATTTGCGGATATGCTTTAACAATTCCATTGATCACGTCTTTACTATTATCAGTACTGGCGTCATCTACCATAATAATTTCGATATTTTTATATGTTTGCTGAATAACAGATTGCACGGCCTCCTCCACAAACCGAGCATGATTATAGCAAAGACATATAATTGACACCAGAGGACCTGAAGACATAAACTAAAAGCATTGTTAAAACACCTTAAACATACACAAATAGATAAAAAAAAGTGGGATGCTTGCCTTTTGCAACATAGCTGCGAAGATGTATATGTGTGTTCATGGTTTCTAAATATAACCCATCATGCATGGGAAGCACTGGTGATAGAAAAGGAGAATCAGTATGAAATGATAATGCCACTCCTGAGCATTAAGCGATATGGCCTTGATCTTCACCCTTCGCCTATCCTGGCTCAGCGACTTGGTATTTATGGACACTACAATAAAGAGATTATAGATGAAGTATTTAGCTATCTCAATAAGCATTTTGCCTCGGTTGAATACCCTTTCAAAAAAGATCTTCAATTAAGCTTCCCTGTTACAGAAGCTTCAAATTATATACTTCCTCTAAATAAGGACTATTCGATACTGGCTGATGGCTACAGAAAAGACAGAAAGCAGCGATTAAAACAAGGCCTGAAACATAATCCAGAAATCACACAAAATACTGATATTGAAGGATTTATTGTAGCATATAGAAAAGAAATAGCTCCCAAAATATTGGGAGGAGTGAGTGAGGAGACTTTTCTAACGATAAAACGTTTGATCGAACAGTGTATCAAAAATAAAAACGGATTCTTGATAGCAGCGAATAAAGATGGAGTGGCACTTAGTCAGACCTTTTTAATTAAGCATAATAAAAGGTTAATATGTTTTTTAAGCGCCACCAATAATGATGGCAAAAGGATGCAAGCCAAAAGCTTAATTATGGACCATGTAATTCGGACTTATGCCAACACAGAGCTGACCCTAGATTTTAAGGGGTCGCACATAAATAGTATAGCTGATTATTTCAAAAGTTTTGGAGCCGAAGAAGAGAAATATTCTATCTACAGGCACGAATCAGCCTTGTTTAAATGCCTGCTGGCAGTAAGAAAATTCACTAAACGAATCGGTCTTTGAAGCGCTTTTTAAATATTCCATTTATTCAAAGCTACTTTAAAGATGCCGGGGTGCTAACTATCGGAAACGTAATTGGCATGCTCATTACCCTTGCCGGCTACCCTATCATTACCAGACTATATACCGATGTTGAATTTGGAGAGTTCTCCGTATATCAAAGCATTTTTATAATACTCATTTCCATTTCAAGCTTGCATTATAACAAAGCCATTGTTCTTACAAAGGGCAGAAAAGAACTGAATCAACTGATCAGGCTGATACTAGCACTTACTCTAACCTTCTGTGTTCTCCTTTGCATCCTTAACCTATTTAACATCCCACAATACTTTGATTTAAAGCTATCCACCTCCATTTACTGGGCTATTATTATCGCTGTATTTTTAGGGACTTATCATCAAATGGCACACTGGTTTTTCATTAAAAAAAGTCAATTTAAGCTCATTGCAATATTAAAAGTGACTGAAAGGCTTTCATTTCAAGCCACAGCCATAGCTTATTCATTTCTTCAATGGAGGTTCTTAAATCCATTAGTGCTTGCCGGAATCAGTTCACAGGCCCCAATATTCTTCATTTCCCTTGCAAAAACCCGCTTTGCATGGCAGTCTCTTTTTCAATTAAAAGCCAAGGCCATTGCTAAAAAATATAAGTACTTCCCCATGTATTCATTACCCAGCGGCCTGGTGGAGAGGGTAAGCAGTCAGGTTCCGATTTTTATTATTTCCATTCTAGCATCACAAGCCGCAACGGGACAGTTTTCTTTGGCCTATAAAATTCTAAGTGTACCAGAAGCTGTAATTGGCGTAAGCATTGCCAATATTTTTTATAAGAAAGTGGGCGAGCTCACCAGCAAAAACCAACCTATAATACAGGAAATAAAAAACTGCTGGAAACTTCTGGCTTTGATAGGTTTTCCCGTATTCACAATTTGCTTATTCTTAGGCCCCTTTATATTTAATATCCTCTTTGGAAATGAGTGGAAAACAGCAGGGGAAATTACATCCATCATTAGCCCCATGCTCTTTTTTATGTTTATGAGCACACCTACCAGCGGGGCCATGGCGGCCTTGAACAAACAGTATTATGGTCTTATTTTCGGCAGCCTCTTACTGGTGACCAGAACTTCTTTACTATATTTTGGCATCAGCTATTACGATCTAACAACCGGCATTTATCTATTAACTATCGGGGAGATATTAAACATTTTATTGTATAATTATTTTTTATTGAAAGAAGCAAAAAAATGGGAGCGCACCCATGTTCAAAAGTCCGCCTAAATGAATGTATTTGTAATTCCATCATGGTATCCTTCAGAGAGCAACTGGCTTAATGGCATATTCATCAAAGTGCAGACTTTAAGTTTAGCCAAGCACTACCCAGACAGTAAATTTGCCATTAGCTTATGGGGACAGAACGATGAAGATTACCTGCTGTATGTTAAAAAACCAATTAGCAGTTTTAGGAAACTATTAAAAAGCTCAAGCCCTGATGAAAGCGCTTTACTCCCGAATGTAAAAGAGTATTTCACTCCTGCCTTTTCATTTCATCAGCGTATTAAAGGTGGTAACATTAAAAAGAAAATTGAGGCTAACATATTCAACCTGAGTCAGTTTCAGATTCATTCTGGCAAAGTGGATGTCATTCATGCCCATATTAATTACCCAGCAGGTGTGATTGCTCGTGAGCTATCAAAAAAATTTAAAATTCCATATATTCTGACAGAGCACATGGCTCCTTTTCCTCAGAAATATCATCTGGATGCTTCTGGAAAAATGTTACCAGAAATAGCAGAGTCTATGCGCGATGCTTCGAAACTTTTAGTAGTAAGCAACTATCTAAAGGAGCAAATTGACGCAAGCGTTCCTGGTTGTAATATCGAAGTAGTTCCCAATTTCATAAATACACCTACCGACACCCTTTTTACAAAGGAATCTAAAACCACTTTTTGCTACGCCAACTCCATAGCTAAAAAAAAGGGGATAGAAGAATTGATCAGAGCATGGGCTCTGGTTGATCAACCTAACTGTCAACTGAAAATAGCTGGTTCAGGACCGGACTTAGCAGCCATGCAGGAACTCAGTGAATCAATTGGAAGCAAAAACCCCATTATCTGGATGGGGGAATTATCAAAAAAAGAGGTCTTGGAGTTAATGCAGACATCTGATTGTCATATACTTACTAGTAAGTTAGAGTCTTTCGGGGTGAGTTATATAGAGGCAATGGCAGCAGGCATCCCAAGTATTGCAGCACCTTTTGGGGGACCATTAGATATCATAAATCCAGGCACTGGAAGGTTGGTTAAAGACTTATCTGCTGAAGCTATTGCTAATGAAATAAAATGGTTCATTCAGCATAAAGATCAATTCAAAGCCGATGAGATTAAAGCTCATTTTTCCAATTTCTATTCTAGTGAAGCGCTGGTGCCTCGGATTATGCAAATCTATCAATCAGCTACACTTTCATGATTAAGATTTCTTTGCGAGAAAGCAGAGCTCCGCAGTTTTCTTTAAACTGACTCAAACCTTCATTTAACACTCCTTGCACTGAAGAAATGCCCAGATCCAGGTACTGGATCTTATTTTCCTGACAATACTCATAGACTCCATTGATTACCATAACCACCGGACTATCTCTTCGGTACTCAAAATCATCACCGTGATAGAAGTTATAAAGAACATTTTCAGATACTCTTATACTCACCGCTACGGCAATTAACCTGGCTTCATCAAAAACACCAAATAGTAAATATTGATCAGGGAAGTTGTGAAACATCAGCAGTAACTGATCATAAGTGACGGTAACAGGATATCCTTTGAGTTCCCGATTAGTTTTCACCACCTCATAAGCTTGCTGCAAGAATTCTACAGTAAGCTTTTTAAATTGATAGCCAGCACGTTGGCATTTTCTGAGACGCTTTCGCTCATTCCTTTTCAGTAGATTAATGTAGGGCTCAGAGGATATTTCTATGTGCTGATTGTATTCTGAATAAAGCAGCTCCAGGCTCCCAACATCTTTCAAACAAACACTATCTTTCAGATAAAATTCGGGAGCCATTTTAATAGTGAAGGCAGTTATACCATTAGCTTTACCCCAATCAGATAAAGAACCCAGTAGCAAGGATATATTTTCACTATTCACCTCAGCACCTTCAAACCCACCTACACCAGAGAAGCGAGCGTTTTGAGCTTGGTTATCACATAAGCAAAAGTAAATATAAACCAGGTAAGTATCTTCCTCAATTAAAGAGAACCTAAAGAGATTATCACGTTGATAATTAGATAGATACGATTGATAATTATACAGAAACTCAGCCTTAAGGTTAATAGAAAATGGATACTTCTCTACCTCAAACCGCTGAGAAGGTTTTAATTTCACGAAGCTAGAAAATTATCCAGATCAGTTTCCAGCAAATCATCTTTAAAAGCGCATGAAGTAAGCGCCATAAGAATACTTCCTTGTTTACAAGTCATATCTATCCAGTGCTGACATGGAAAATAAAGGGCTTCACCAGGGTTATTTAGTATAAAACGAGCCTTTTTATTGTCCTTATTAGTTAGCACTATTTCAGCCTCTCCTTGTAGGCATACCAAAACACGATCTGAATTTATATGTGCATGGCCGCCCCTTTTCGCTTCTTCCTTCAGGTTATAAATCCAATATGATCTTTTCACCTGAAAAGGTATTTGTTCTTCATCTATCACCGAAAGTTCTCCCCCTTTGCTAACAGAAGTTTTTAACTGAATAATCTGTGCTTCCAAAAATCCCTCTAATAACTAATTCCTAAACGCTTAAAAATAAAATGCATCAGCCAGGCTGGTCCGATCATAAGGAACTGAACATCTTTAAAAAAGGAAGGCTTCTTCCCTTCTACCTTATGACCAAAAAACTGGCCGACCCATGCAATGATAAAAATAATAAGCGCTATACCCCATAAAGGAAAGGATATATATTGATCCAGAGCGTTAGAAACTATCAAGCATAATATGGAAAATCCCAGCATTCCCACAGCTAAAGGTATTGATAGCGTAATATAATAAATGAAAACAAGCGCCAGTATAAAGCCAGCCCAGTTTACATAAGGATTATTGCTACCCAGAAAATCTCTGAGTGAGTCCGAAGGGATGGACCACACCAGAGCCACAATACTAAAAAAGATCAGCGGCACACAAATCCAGTGCACCTGTTTATTCGTTGGGTTTTGATGACTTTCACCATACTCCAGCAGTAGTTTGTTTATTTTTCGCATGGTTTTTTTTTTACAGTAATTTACAAAATAACGAGTTAAATCAGGCCACTTTGGTCTTCACCTTCTCCCATGATTTCACCTGCCAATGTACCTTTCCGGTAGAAATATGATTCTGCTTCTCGTCAAATATCTTCACTTCGCATATCACTACTGTAGAGTCATTATCTTTCAAAGGCCCATAGATATTCTTCTCCAGCCACTCATCGGTTATTTCGAAAGTAGCTGACACTTTCATTTTTCCCTGATAGTGATAATCCATCTCTAAAGTTTTGAGTATGATCCTAAACTTATTGGGATCTAAGCGAGACACCATTAAAAAACCAGTGGTAAATTCAGAAAGCGTAGCCAGTGCACAAGCATGCAATCCTCTTATGTGATTAAAGTTTCTTCTCTTAAAAGGCAGCTCCGTCTGAATGCTTTTTTCATTGATCTTGACCACTTTAAAACCGTGCGGCTTGTTAAAAGGGATCATTTTGTTTAATCCCTGGTTCAAAATCCATAAGTAAAATCCAGAAGATTCTGCTTTTTTAACAATATTCTTAATATTCATAGCGCTATTTCTGATTTAAAGGGAAAATATAATTAATATAAAGCTCAACTCCATATCTTTGAAGGCGCTAAAAGTAAACAGGTTATGTTAAGTGTTTGGGAAAAAGAGTCATTTATAAGTTATGACTATTTAATTATTGGTAGCGGAATCGTGGGCCTCTCCACCGCCATATCAATAAAAGAAAAAGACCCTGCCGCTTCCATAGCCGTTTTAGAAAGAGGCATTTTACCTTCTGGAGCAAGTACCAAAAATGCCGGATTTGCATGTTTTGGTAGCCTTACCGAACTACTTCAAGATATCAAAACCATAGGCCCCGAGCGCACTTACCAGCTAGCTTCCCAAAGGTATAATGGTCTTTTAAAACTTAGAGCTCGCCTCAGTGATGATGCCATTGACTATCAAAACCATGGTGGATACGAACTCATCAGAGAAGAAGAACTGCCCTACCTAAATGATATAGAAGCTGTTAATCGCTTGTTATCTCCAATATTTTCGGGATTACCCTTTTTGATTGATAATAAGCTCATTAACAAATTCGGTTTTAATGCTGATAGCATAAAATCTGTGATCTACTCACCATTTGAAGGGCAGATAGACACCGGGAAAATGATGAAGTCCCTTATTAAATATGCTACAAGCAAAGGCATAAGCATAATCACCGGGGCTGAAGTAACAGGTTTTGAGGATGATGGTAATGCTGTTACCGTTTCCGTGAAAGATAAGGTGTATGACACCACAGCTTTTAAAGCCAAAAAAATAGCTATATGCACCAATGCTTTCACAAAAAAATTACTACCTCAATCTGACCTTTCTCCTGGCCGAGGCCTGGTTTTGATCACAAAGCCAATTGATACGCTTAAGTTAAAAGGTGTTTTTCACATGGATCAGGGCTATTATTACTTTAGAAACTTCGGCAACAGATTGATATTGGGTGGAGCCCGAAACTTCGACAAAGAAGCGGAGAGTACCACTGAATTTGGCGTCAACGATAAAATAACTACTAAACTTGAGGAAACATTAAAAACTGACCTACTTCCCGACACTTCTTATGACATTGATTACTACTGGTCTGGCATCATGGCCTTTGGTGATCATAAGGAGCCTGTCATGCTAAAGCACAGCGAAAATGTTTATGCTGGCTTCCGACTGGGAGGCATGGGAGTAGCCATTGGCACAGAAATAGGTGAGAATCTGGCCGATATGATGGTTTAACAAAATCTTTTTTTATATTCGACAATCTAACCCCTAACACATGAACAAAGAGCACAAGGAGCCTTCACTTTTACTTTCTTTAGTACCCATTATCTTTCTTGTAATCCTGTTAGCTGCCAACGTAGCTTTTTTTGAAGGAGATGCTTCTTTCGGACCGAATCAAATGGCTTTGATCTTTGCTGCTGCTCTAGGTGCTGTGTTATCGATTAAACTCAACTACCGATGGGATGAAGTCTCAGATGGTATTGTAAAGAGTATTAGTTCTGCAATGAGCGCTATTCTTATATTACTTATGATCGGTGCTTTAGCTGGAAGCTGGCTGCTTAGTGGTGTAGTTCCCGCCATGATCTATTACGGATTAGACATATTAAACCCTACTATATTTCTTTTTGCTGCTTGTATCGTGAGCGCAGTGGTATCAATAGCCACGGGTAGCTCATGGTCTACGACGGCTACTATCGGTATTGCATTAATGGGCATAGGTCAGGCTTTAGGCCTTGGTTCTGGAATAATAGCAGGAGCTGTAATTTCAGGTGCTTATTTTGGAGATAAAATGTCTCCCCTTTCTGACACTACCAATTTAGCCCCAGCAATGGCAGGTACTGATCTGTTTACTCACATCAGATACATGCTATTCACCACTGGCCCCACAATGGTGATAACGCTTATCATATTTTTCATATGGGGTTTTAGTATAGATAGTAACTCGGCAATAAACTCAGTAGCCGAAGTTCAAAACGCTATCGCAAGCAAATTCGACATTAACCTTTGGCTTTTCATAGTACCTGCAGCCGTTATTTTCTTAATTGTTAAGAAGGTACCCGCTTTACCTGCTTTGCTTGTAGGAACATTATTAGCCTGTGTTTTTGCACTGATATTTCAGCCTAATGTAATCCAAATGGTGGCAGAAGCTGACTCATTCACATTTGAGGCGGCCTATAAGGGCATAATGAAGGCCATGTTTACGAAAATTAACATATCTACTGATAATGCAATGGTGGATGAATTATTATCCTCAAGCGGTATGGCAGGCATTTTACCAACCGTATGGCTCATCATCTGCGCTATGATTTTCGGCGGTGTAATGGAAGGAAATGGTATGCTTAAAAAAATAGCAGAATCAATTATCAAACTAGCTCATTCTACTGGATCATTGGTAGCAGCCACTGCCGGAACCTGTATCACTTTTAACTTAACCGCATCTGACCAGTATATAGCCATAGTGGTACCGGGCAGAATGTTTAGTAGCGAGTACAAAAAGCGTGGTTTAGCTCCAGAAAATCTAAGCCGTACTTTAGAAGACTCAGGAACAGTTACCTCGGTGCTGATTCCATGGAACACTTGCGGTGCCTATCAGTCAAGTACGCTCGGGGTAGACCCTCTAACATACATACCCTACTGTTTTTTCAACCTTATAAGTCCATTTATGACAATATTATTTGCGTATGCCAATATCAAAATCAGAAAGATCGACAAGTCCGAGAAAGAAGAAAATTAAATCTACCTATCCTGAAACAATAGGTAGTGAGGAGATTAACCAACTCGACTTAAAACGATACGAGGGGAAGATTCATGTTATTACCACCGAAGAAGGTGTAAAAAAGGCTTTTACCAAAATCAATAAATGTAAAACCGTTGGCTTTGATACGGAGACAAAACCCGCTTTTAAAAAGGGGGAATTTAATGATGTATCTTTAATTCAGATAGCTACTGATAAAGAGGTATTTCTTATTAGAGTGAATATTACAGGATTAACTTCTGAAATTATCAGTTTCTTATCTAATGAGGCTATTCTTAAAATCGGCATTGCCCTTAGAGATGACATTAAAGACTTGCAAAAACTCACCCATTTCGAACCCGCTGGCTTTTTAGAGTTAAATAAAACAGTAAAACAGATTGGTATTGAAAGCAATGGCTTAAGAAAGCTAGTAGCTATTATTCTTGGTTTTAGGGTTTCTAAAAGTGCCCAAATCTCTAACTGGGAAAGTGAAATACTATCAGAAAAACAATTGTTTTATGCGGCTACAGACGCGTGGGTTTGCATAGAAATGTATAATGAGCTGGAAAAGAAAGGCTACATTTAATCTATAGTAAGCTTTACGTTTTTGCTTAGATCTTGCAGAAGCTGCACCTTTTCCTGGAGTTGGTGAACAAGGTTAATGTTCACTTCTCCTTTCATAGCGCATGCGGCTTCAAACTTCTGATCTGTAATATCAATATTAAAGTCAGATACCAGCTTCATCACGTCATTGGTATCTTCATAGGTGTATTCCAGGTGAATAGACTTGGTTACATCTATTTTAATGACTTTAGCTGTGCTCAGTGCTTCTTCAGCAGATACTTTGTAAGCATTAATTAAACCACTGACTCCCAGCTTGGTACCACCAAAATATCGCACAACCACTACCAGCACATTGGTAAGGTTTTTAGAGTTGATCTGCCCGAGTATAGGATCGCCGGCAGAATGATTGGGCTCACCATCATCATTGGCCCTGTAGTCTTTTCTTTCGGCACCTAGCATATAGGCATAGCAATGGTGCCTGGCATCATAGTACTGCTTCTTTAGTTCCAGGAGCGTTTCCTTCACTTCCTCCTCATTCTTTACAGGGTAGGCATAAGCAATGAACTTACTGCCCTTCTCCTTATAAAGTCCCTCAGAAACTCCTTCTACGGTAAAAAAATGATCAACCTGCTCCATAAGATAATATCTCCTGGTATGAAATTAGGAATATCGCCAAAACGGCCAAAGCAATTCCAATTTGATTTTTAACAGATAACCTCTCTCTGAAAAAGATGATGGAGACCAAAGAGCTTATCACAATGATGCCCACATTAATCAGTGGATATACAAATGCCCCATCATTGTTAAAAGAGGAAAGACCGACCAATAAGAAATAGATAGAAAAGAAGTTAATGATCCCCAAAGCTAATCCTGCAATGACGCTTTTAAGCTTTAGCGGCTCTCGTTCCAATAGCATTAAAATACTTCCTGTGGTTCCTGCAAAGAGGAAAATCATGATTGAAAAATCTGCCTTTTCATCAGCTTTGAGCAGAAAATGATTACTATAATTAATGGACGAATCTATAAGTCCACCCAACACAAAAACCAGTAATGGCAGCATGAGCTCCCAGCTAAATTTGAACGCCTTTTTATCTCCTCCTTTTTTATAAGAACTGAGAAATATGGCCGGCAGTGCCAGCACCATACCTATAATATTCAATGAAGTGTAGGTCTTAGCCTGAACACCTATAATGAAAATGCTGCTCAGCACCGGTATAATCAAAGACATTTTAGAAGCTATGCTTGACACGGTCATGCTATAAACTTCCGTGGTTTTGGCCATCAGGTAAAAAGTACCGATGAATACAAACCCAAGAAAAAGAGCCATCCACCACCAGGTCTCATTAGTTTTGGTAATAAAATCCAAACTACCATCGCCTGCAGAGATTAGTCCTGTAACCACACAAACCAAATAGTTAATGGTAATAGCATGAAAGGTATTCACCTTAAACCTGGCATACATCTTAAAGCAGGTGAAAATGCCCACATTCATTAAAACACAAAGTATTATTCCACTCATATCCGCTCAAAAGGCACAAAGAAAGCGACTTTTTGAGAAAATATTAGGTAAAAGACTCTTTTTATAGGCGATGATGCAACCTTTTTTCACCGTGCTAGTCTTTAATAATAAACAACAACTCAAAATATGAAAACTATATCAACCTTAATGCTCGTGGTAGCATGCTTTACTGCCACTTTAGCTCAAAAGAAAGAAGAGAGATCAGTATCTGATTTTAAGTCTGTTAACCTAAGCACTGCAGGTAAAGTTTATGTTACTCAAGGCAATGGATATAAGGTAGTTTTAGAAGGCTCTAATGATGTACTGAAAGAGGTAGAAACAGAAGTAAGAGGCAGCAAGCTAGTAATTAAAAAAGAAGGTAGTGGATGGTTTAACTGGTCTAGCGATGATGACTTAACAGTTTATATTACAATGCCTTCCATAGAAGGACTCAGCGTTTCCAGCTCAGGTAAAATATACGGTCAGAATAAATTCAAAACTGATGATTTAAGAGTGTCAGTAAGTGGATCTGGTAAAGTTCAGATCCAAACCAGCTCTGACAATGTAGATATTTCTATTTCAGGATCAGGTAAAGTGAAACTGGAAGGTGAAGCCAATTCTGTAGAAGCTTCAGTGAGTGGATCAGGAGATGTTATGGCCAGTGACTTTAAAGCCAAAGATTACAGCGTAAGTATTTCAGGATCAGGAAGCTGCGAAGTTTACGCCGAGGAGTCTATAGATGCCAGGATTAGCGGAAGCGGAAGTGTTCATTATAAAGGAAATCCTAAAAAAGTAAACAGCAAAACTGCAGGTAGCGGGTCAGTAAGGAAAATTTAATTACTCAGAATAAATAGTAAAAGGCTGGCTCAAAAGTGGAGACCTAATCTGCAAAGATTACACTTTTGAGCCGGCCTTTTATATATTATAGCCCAGCCAGAATTTGCCTATATTTTCAGCTGCTAATATAAACTGCTTATAATCTATCGGCTTCACTACGAAGGCATTCACTCCAATTTCATATGCCTTTTCCACATCTCCGTGAGACTGAGAAGAGGTGAAAATAATTACAGGGATTTTTCTTGTATACTCATGTCCCTTCAATTTTTCTAAAATTTCCAGTCCTGTAAGCATAGGTAGTTTCAGATCAAGTAACATCATCTTTGGCAATTCACGCTTCATATCAATCAAATCGGTAATGAAATGATCTGCCTGTCTACCGTCAGTAAGTACTTTTTGTTCAAAAGTGTTAGTTACTTTTCTTAACCCGTCTAAGATAAATTCCAGGTCATCTTCACTATCCTCTACAATTACATAATACTGTTTATCCATTCAAGTTTAGGTTATTTTTTATCTGGTATTTTGAAAAAAACCGTGGTACCATTTCCTGGCTCTGATTTAGCCCAAATTTCACCATTGTGCTTATTTATAATTTGCTTTACAATAGCCAGGCCTACACCTACGCCAGGATATTCAGTTTCTGTATGTAAACGATGAAATACCTCAAAGATTTTATCACCATACTTTTGTTCAAAACCTATACCGTTATCTTCAATGCAATAAACGATATGTCCATGATCATCAGTGAAATAGCTCACTTTAATTTTCGGTGACTCTACCTTTTTACTATATTTTACAGCATTATCACAAAGATTAATGACCACCTGCTTCAGCATGTGCTTATCTGCCCTTATAATAGGCATATTTGAGGCTATTTCATAATTAAACTCGTGCTGATGGCTTAGCTCTGATAGAGATTCATTGAAAACATCTTTTATATCTATCGAGGCCTTATAAATTTCTGACCTGCCTATTCTGGAAAATGCCAGAAGCTCATCTATCAAGACTTCCATTTTTTTAGCATTCTTCTGAACTGCCGCAAGACTTCTCTCCATATCTTCGTTAAGATTCTCGCCCTTCAGTTTTTCACTATGTCCTAAAATACCCCTTATGGGTGTACGTAAGTCATGAGAAACAGTATAGGTAAATGCCTCTAAATCTGCATTTACTTCTTCTAATTTTTCCTTTTGAAGTATTAACTGGTTTTCAAATTCTTTCTGCTCGGTTAAGTCCGTCATTATCACCAGTATACTCTCCAGCTTCCCTTTAATATCATACTCCGGCACTGCATTGAACATGCCGTGAATCACTCTTTCTCCTACTTGAAACTCTATTACCCTTTGCTTATCTCCTTGTTTGGCTGCAAGTAGAAGTTCTTCAAAATCATTTACAGCTCCTTTAGGCCAACTCATGGCAAGTATATCCACCCCCTCAAAAGTGAGGATAGACAAGTCTGTATATTGAGTTAATGAGTCGTTGACAAATTTATATTTCAAATCTGGCGATAGGCGAATAATCACGTTAGGCGAATGCTGCACTAAAGTTCTGGTCTGCTTCTCAGATGCGATGAGCTGATCAAACAGCTTTTGCTGATCATTTTGAGCCTTTATGAGCATTTCATTGGTGTGAGTAAGTTCTTTATTGATCTTCTCCAGTGCATTTTGATTCTGCCTGAGCTCTGTAATATCTCTGCTCACCGACAGAACAGAAACTACCTCACCTTCTGCATTAAACTCCGGACTTAAGGCTACATAGGTATAATTGCCGTCTATAGCTGTCATAAAGCTTTCAGTACGCTTACTCTCCTTTACTTTTCTTAAGTTCTGCTCAAATAAAGCCTTCTTCTGCTCAGGGATCTGTATATCATAAAAGGAAATGCCGTGATATTTATCTGGATCCAAATGCCACCTTTCAGCACAATTTTTATTGAGATAGATGACTTCATCATTACTATTTAGCCTGGCTATACCATCAGGAATATGGGCAACCAAGGTTTGAAGAAAATTACTGGTTTCATGCAGTTGCTTCCTTGTATCGATCAACTCTTTTATGTCTCTACCTTCGGCTATGATATATTGAATATTACCTTCTTTATCCGTTACAGGCTTTAGAGAAAAATCGAGAATCATGTGGCGTCCCAGCACCTTAATTTCAATCTCATCCCTATAAAACTCCCCTCTGGAAACCTTATGCAGCACCTGCTTCAAAAACTCATCATCTCTTCTGTAAAACCACCATTTCGGTTCCCAAAAGAATTTACCAAACAAATCGTCTGAATTATATCCACTGGCCGCCAGTGCCGTTTGATTTACCTCCAGTATTTTTCCTTCCTTATTCAATAATACCATAAACTGAAAGGCATTATTAAAGATCATTTCAAACTTTTCCTTTGTTTGCTTTAAGTTGATTTCAGCGTTTTTAAGATCCGTAATATCTCTGGTAATATTAAGAACAGAAACTACCCTGCCATCATCATCAAATTCCGGAAGCATGAGTGTCTGATAATAAATAACCTGATTATCTCTGGTGATAGAGGTAAAGCGAACTTGCTGTGCCTTTTCCTTGAAAACATCTGCAACACCTTCTACGAAAGCATCTATTTCGGATATAGGGTAGAATTTTTTGATATTCTGCTGATGCATTTGTGAGTAACGCAAGCCTATCCTATCTAAAACGGCCTTATTAACATATAGATACCTGAGATGCTCATCCAGACGAACAATAAAGGCAGGATTATGATTAAGAAGCGTTTGAAGCTCACTATTTGAGTTATTCAATTCTTGCTCTATATCCTTTCTACCAGTAACATCGGTAAAACTGAGCAGCAGACCATCTCCAAGCTTTTTAGCCACTACATGATACCACTGCTTGCTTTTATCATGAAATTCTTCGCTTTCAAATATGATATCTTCCTCCACTACCTGCACATAGTTATCAAAATACGCCACGGCTACAGGGGGAAATTTGGTCTTTAGCGTAGTGCCTTCAGCATCTGAAATATTTGCAATAGGCACAAAAGGAACTGCAGCACGATTATAATATTCCAACTTAAAGTCAACAAGCTGATTATCAGCATCGCGCACAGCCGTGAAATACTCTACACCGGCCTCCACATGATCTAAAACCTCCTTATGAATATTCATTCAATTATAGTAAAGTATAGCTATTAGAAAAGTTAATATAAAAAGAAATACGGCAGCGTTTAGCGTAAGTAATTATTATTTGATAAACGGAATTAGCCGTTTTTTTTACGCAAAAAAAGTAAAGCCGATAATGCTAACAATGCAGCCACTAAAAAGGCTAAAAAGAAATTATCAGGATTGTTATTATAAATTTCTGCAGAAAATATAGAACCCTGCATAATACCGAGTTCCAGGCCAATAAAAGCGGTAGCCATGCCTTTTCCCCGGGTTTTAAAATCGCATCTGCCTGCCACCCAGGCATAAATGGTTGGTGAGTTCATACCGGTACCCAAGCCAAACAATATAGCTCCACTTAGGAACCACCAAATGTTAGTAGAGAGCCCAGTAACTATCATACCAGCGGCGTAAAGCACACATGCCACCTGAAGCACTACTATTCTTCCGTACTTATCTGAGGCTTTACCAGCCAAGATTCTCACTACCAGAGATGAAACCGTAAAAGTAGCATAGTAGACTCCTTTGTTTTCTATTCCCAAATAATCAGTAAAGTCTGGTACTATGGTCAGCACGAGCCCAAAAGAAAATACCATGAGCGCCAGCACCACCGCAGGAATTATAGCATCAGGATGATATATCTCTGAAGATGAAATTTTAAGCAGGCCTAAATGGAATTTCTGCTTGTTCTGCAAGGTCTCCTTCATGCCAATCAAAATAAGAATAGAAAGAATGGCTAAAGCTGAGGAAGTATAGAACATTACATCTAAGGAAAACCAAATCTTTATCTGGCTTCCTAATGCCGGACCGCTGGCCATACCCAATGTTCCGAACATTCCTGACAGCCCCATAGCCTCCCCTCTTCTATGATCTGGTACTATATCAGCTACATAGGCCACCGTTCCTGTAGGTTTAAAACCTGTAGAAAAGCCATGAAAAAATCGGAGTATAAAAAAGCCTGACACTGTAGCCACTAATGGATAGAACAGCCCCATAATGCAGCACACAATAGCACCGACCATCATCACAGGTATTCTCCCTACGCTGTCTGCCAGCTTACCACTAAAAGGCCTGGATAACATGGCGGTTAAGGTGAATATGGCTATAATCCAGCCTTTATAATCAGCACCGCCTAGTGAAGTGAGATAATCCGGAAGCTCCGGAATTATCATATTAAAACTAGCGAAGAACAAAAAAGAACTTGCGCAAAGCAGCCAAAATTGAAGTGTGTAAGTTTTTGGCTGCTTTGCCGCAATGTCTCTCATTAATTATTATCTCCTTTTTGGTCCTGATAGCCTAAAAGAAAGGCTTTTATGTAATCATCCAGGTCGCCATCAAGCACGTTTTGAACATCCGTTCTTTCCACGCCTGTTCTGGCATCTTTTATTAATTTGTAAGGGTGCAGCACGTAGTTTCTGATCTGCGAGCCGAAATCAATCTTCATTTTGGAGTTTTCCACTTGCTCACGTTGAGCATTTCTCTTTTCAAGCTCCATTTGATAAAGTCTGGACTTCAACATCTTCATAGCACGCTCACGGTTAGCAAGCTGCGATCTCTCTACCTGACAAACTACCACTATGCCTGTAGGCTTGTGTGTAATCTGTACTTTAGTCTCCACCTTGTTTACGTTCTGACCTCCGGCACCTCCCGAACGAGAAGTGTGAAACTCAATATCCGCAGGGTTAATTTCAATTTCTATGTCATCATCCACAATCGGTGATACATATACTGAAGCAAATGAGGTGTGTCTTCTACCTCCGGAATCAAATGGAGAGATACGCACTAAACGGTGCACTCCAATTTCTGATTTAAGATTACCGTAAGCGAAATCACCTTCAATTTCCAGAGTGGCAGATTTAATACCAGCTACATCACCAGGCTGATAGTTTACCTGCTTTACGCTGTACCCGTGAGACTCACCCCACATTATGTACATTCTATTCAGTATATCTGACCAGTCCTGACTCTCGGTACCACCGGCTCCAGGGTTAATTTCCAGAATAGCTCCCAGCTGATCTTCTTCGCTGCTTAGCATCTTTTTGAACTCAAGATCCTCTACAGCTTTCTCAACTTTGGCATACTCTTTATCCATGTCTTCATCACTTACCTCATCTTCCTGATAAAACTCGTTTAGAGTTTCCAGGTCTTCCATAAGGGTGTAAACATTGGTAAAGCTATCTGTCCAGGTTTTTTTGGCTCTTATGCCTTTCATTATTTTTTCGGCTTCGGAAGGGTTATCCCAAAAACCGGGCTGGGCGGTAACCAGCTCTTCTTCTTGTACTTCGGCTAACTTTTTATCGTAGTCAAAGATACCTCCTCAAGGCTTCAATTCGCGCCTTCAAGTCTTTCAACTCGTCTGTAGTCATATTCTATATTAATTTAAAAGACGCAAATTTAGGATTTAAATAAGAAATATAAAGACATGTATCCAGGATTAAATTTCCCCCACCCTAAGTAGGTATTTCTTACCAATTTTCACCTTACGCTTTTGTATAAAGTATAA
Source organism: Fulvivirga ligni (assembly GCF_021389935.1). Lineage (NCBI taxonomy): Bacteria > Pseudomonadati > Bacteroidota > Cytophagia > Cytophagales > Fulvivirgaceae > Fulvivirga > Fulvivirga ligni. The sequence goes on along the minus strand of NZ_CP089979.1, from coordinate 1,649,347 downwards.
AATAACAGCGCCCGTAGCCAGGTATGCTCCTATGAGCCATGATTTCCCATCTACACTTTCACCATGCACTAATACCCCATTAATAGTATCCAGCCCGGGAAATCCAATAGCCCCTATGGCTAAAATGCCGGTAAGTGTATTTAAAAAATTCTTTTGCTGAGATCTTATATCAATGGCTTCAATTTCGCTAAGCATGATCTTAGCATAGTGCATTCTTATAAAATCATCACCAAGCCCCTGAATTAGGCCCTTATTCCAATATTTCTCGCCTTTTATTTTAAATCTAATGGTTTGGCCTTCATAGAATGAATACTTGGGAGGACGAAATTTCTTTGCTACTATGAGCCTGCGCTGGGCAAACGTAAAATGAGAAAATAGCAGGCAGAGAACGAAAAGCATCGTCACTTTAAGATTCATATAATTCATTAGATTAGTTAAATTATTAAAACGAAGACAAAAAAAAGAGGTTACTGAATTAGCAACCTCTTTTTAGAAATTTTATTGTGTTTATATCTTTCTTAACCAGCCGAATTTATCTACAGTTCTGCCGTATTTAATATCATCTAACTCTTTTAACACCTTATTTGAGAATTCTCTGTTCTCAACTGGAGGTAAAGTGTAATCTGTACCATCAAAACCGATAAGCTCAATATGTGCAATGGTAGCAGCAGTACCCGCACCAAATGCTTCTTGCAATGATCCGTCTTTAATAGCAGAGATCACCTCAGCTACTTCTACTTTTCTTTCTTCCACTTCTAAGCCCCAGTCTTTAGCCATATTAATCACACTATTTCTGGTAATACCGTTAAGAATGGTATCTCCAGTGGCTGGTGTTATAAGCTTACCATCAATGATAAACATCAGGTTCATAGTACCTGACTCTTCTACATATTTATGTTCTTTACCATCTGTCCAAACCAGCTGATCATAACCATTTTGTCTTGCAAGCTGAGCCGGATAAAGGGTTGGTCCATAGTTACATCCTGTTTTGCAAGCGCCGCTACCACCTTGTACCGCTCTTACAAAATCTGTTTCTATCTTCACTCTTACCGGCTTGGCATAGTATGAACCTACCGGACAGGTAATGATCATAAACTTAAAGTTTGAAGAAGGAGTAACGCCAATAAAATCATCATCAGAGATAATGAATGGACGGATATACAGCGATGTACCAGTAACAGAAGGCACCCATGCTTTATCCAAAGCCAAAAGGGTATCTAAACCTTCATAGTAAACTGACTCTGGAAGCTCAGGCATGCACATTCTGCGCGCTGAGAAATTAAGTCTTTCAAAGTTTTTATCTGGACGAAAAACAGCCACATCGCCATTTTCATGCTTGTAAGCTTTTAGTCCTTCAAAGATAGACACCCCATAATGCAAGGTAGGGTTAGCCGGGCTCATAGTGATTGGCGCATATGGCTTAATATTCAGATTCTTCCATTCGCCATCTTTATAATCTACTACAAACATGTGGTCTGAATAAACTTTACCAAATTGGATATTATTAAAGTCTACCTGACCTATTTTACTACTATCTATTTTCTGTACGTTTATATTGTGAGTATCTATCATAACGTAAATATTTAATTCTATGGTGGGTTAACAAAAATATCAAAAAAATTCAGGACCGAAGCTGAATTTTTCTACATTTTTGGTTTCCAGGGAGTCTCTTCTGCATTCAGTTCGGCAGACATTTTTCTACCTAACACAAATAGATAATCTGAAAGTCTGTTAAGGTATTGAATTACATTGGGCTGAACCTCTTCCAGATCGGCTAGTGCCACTGTAAGGCGCTCCGCTCTGCGGCAAACGCACCTGGTGACATGACAAAAAGAAACTGACTGATGACCACCTGGAAGCACAAAGCTGCGCATGGGTGGGAGAGCCTCATCCATTTTATCTATTTCCTTCTCCAGGGCTTCAATATCCTGATCAGTAAGAGGTGGGGTTTTTACCTTGGTATTTCCGGGCTCAGTGGCTAAGATAGATCCCAGAGTGAAAAGCCTGTCTTGAATTTCTATTAAAAAATCCTTTCTACTTTCATTCACCTCCTGATCTCTTACCAGGCCGATGTATGAGTTAAGCTCATCTACTGTACCGTAAGTATCTATTCTTAAGTTTGCTTTTGAAACACGCTGCCCACCAAAAAGGGCAGTACTTCCTTTATCTCCCGTCTTTGTATATATCTTCATTTAGCTCATACTCGCTCAGGTCGAGTTACATTTTCATTGATCACATCTGTTTCTACCAATCCATCTCTCAGCCTAATTATTCTATGAGCATAGTGAGCAATATCATCTTCGTGAGTTACCATAATGATTGAGTTCCCTTTATCATGCAGTTGCTGAAAAAGGTCCATAATATCATATGAGGTTTTGGTATCCAGGTTACCTGTAGGCTCATCCGCCAGGATAATACTCGGGTTATTCACCAAAGCACGAGCAATAGCTACCCTTTGGCGCTGACCACCAGAAAGCTCGTTAGGCTTGTGATCAAATCTTGTTCCCAGCCCTACGTTATTTAACGCTTCCATAGCAATTTCTTCACGCTCAGCTTTTCCATAACCAGCGTAAATCAATGGCAATGCCACATTTTCTAAAGAAGATGCTCTTGGAAGAAGGTTAAAGGTTTGGAATACGAAACCAATCTCTTTATTTCTGATTTCAGCCAGCTCATTTTCAGTAAGGTCGCTTACATCATGATTATTAAGAATGTAAGTACCGTTAGTTGGGGTATCTAAGCAGCCGATGATATTCATTAACGTAGACTTACCAGAACCAGAAGGTCCCATAAAAGCTACATATTCACCTTTATCAATACTGATTGAAATAGATTTAAGGGCCTCCACTGTTTGTGTACCCATTTTATAAATCTTAGAAATTTCGCTTGTTTCAATAATCTTTGTCATATCTAATAAAGGCTGATCTTTTCAAAAATAATAAATATTGCTATCAACCGCTAATAACGTAAAGGCCTGCTCTATAGTGTATAAATATTACTTGAACGGTAAATTATCCTATTGAGTGATTAATTGCCTCGACCGACGAAGCCTCCTTTTTTAAATAATTGAGACAGGCTTCTATCACTTTTTCATCCTTTAGAATTCTGGTATGCCCCAAGCCCTGAGTTTTCACCAGAGTGGCTGATGGATATAAAGAAAGGATAGCTTCAGGGTTTTCAATACCTACTTCAGGATCATCTTCATCATGAATAAGAAGTAAGTCTACAGGCCTGAGGCTCTGCACGATATATGAAGCCGAATAGTGAGAAAAAGGCTTACCATATTTCTTCATGATGTAAGCTTCAAAATAATCTTTACAAACGTCTGAAGCATTTAACCTCAACAGAAATTCTCCTACAATTTTATCAGCAATTGTAGGGCTACTTATCATCACGAGCTTATCTGTGGGAAGGCCTCTGTGGATAGCATGCATGGAAGCCACGCCGCCAAGAGAGTGCCCTACTATCATTTCGAAAGGCCCTTCCAATTCATGAAGCTTTTCGATAATGCCTACGAACTCCATTAGGTGAGATTTTTTTCCTTCTGACTTTCCGTGCCCAGTAGCATCATAAGATATTACCTGATATCCGGCCTGGTTAAACACAGGAATGAACTTTCTAAATTGGGTGCCACGCCCCATCCAACCATGAGAGAATAAGATAGGCTTGCCTGTACCCCACTTATAATATTGTACTTTCTTATTTTCAAACTCCAGCTGATGAATGCTGGCTTCTTTCATGGCATCCACCTCTCCATAAGGCATTTTATATCTCACAGGCGTGAAAAACACTCGAACGAACCACCTTTTGGCCAAAAATGGAGCTACTTTTTCAAGTTTAGGAAATAACCACCCTACCATACGCAGGGCAAGAGGCGGCTTAATTTGTTTTTTCTTCATAATTAAAGACCGATCGGTCTGTTTTTGGTCAAAATTTTTTATTTTGCTAAAACCTTATCAACTATATATTTACGCAGATAATCTGCGGCAAAATCAATACTTTTTCTATCATCGTGCAAACGAGACATGATCAACGCTCCTTCTAAAGTGGCTATAAAAAGTGTCGATATCTCTGACAGCTCAATATCACTAACAAACTCACCGGCCTTTATTCCTTCCTTCAGTTTTATTTCTATGTAAGTCTGTAAACCCCTGATGCCCTCTTGCGCTTTTTTCTTAAGCTCCGGATGGGTATTGGTAGAATCTGTGGCCGTATTGAAAATTGGACAGCCTCCACCTTTCACCATAGGATCATCATAATAAGAAACAAACACATCTATCACAGAATGAAGCTTTTGCAAAGAAGTGGTATCCTTATCCAGCCTTTCTCTAAACCGCTTTAAAACACGATTGTAGTTATAGTTAAAAGCCTCCAGAGCTATTTCATCCTTATTTTTGAAATGATTATAAATGCCTCCTTTTTTTAATTGGGTAGCATCCATAATATGATTTAACGAACAGCCGTGATAGCCATAAATATTAAACAACTCTGCCGACTGCTTGATGATCTTATCCTTGGTTGCTGCTCCTTTCATAAATTCAAAAAAGACCGATTGGTCTCTAAGGTAAATAAATAACTTTTCATTTCAAAAAGAGCCCGACTTAACAATGGTCCATCGGGCTCTATTTTAGGCTACGACAGTTAGTAGAGTTTAAGAATTTTATATTGCCATACCTGATTGATAATACTCCATTTATCCTCCATTTTGATCATTTGCATATATTCCACCCAGCTATCAGATACTAGTTTTATCGTGGCTATCCTGTTATAAATATCAAGCACCACTATCTGATTCGCGGGGCTTTGAGGAAACATATTATTGGCCTTATTAAACGATGTCGCCCTCTCCACCATTTCATCATAATTTGTATTCTGTACCTCCTCTTTCTTTTCCCTTCTGTTAAAAGCGAAGGTCTTCTGCGATAGTTGATGATGTACTACGTCTCTCATCAGCTCAGGTTTCTGCTCTTGGAGAGCAACCATATAATCCAAAGCTATTCTTTTTATTTCGGCAGAATCCCTGACACTGGCTAGTGCTGCCAGCTTCACCTCATTGACATCTATCTTCTTGATTTCATTTTTGTTAACATCAAAACAAGTGCTCCCTATTTCCACGCCATTCTCATTATAATACGCTTCAATTACTGCACAACCTCCTTTCATGCTCAGCACCAAATTTCCATTGCTATTATGATATGATACTTTTGCATGATCACCATTTTCAGCATATTCATCCAGATAGGCTGCTACGCCAATGCTATTATCCGTTATTTCCAAGTCATCATTCAGATTGTATTGTGCCTTTGGCCAACCTTTTTTATCATACACAATGCCCGTTGTTTTAAATTCAAAAAACAAAGAGATCTGCATTGGTTCATCTTTTAGGTTATAGCGATTTTCCACTACCATATTCTTATGTCTTTTCCACTCATACCTGGAGATATTCCAAACAGACTCCATAGGTTCATCATCCAGATCATAATAATGCAGAGCATATTTAAATCCCTTGCTATCAACATTATAGACTTCCTTATAAACATTCATTGCATTGATTATTCTCTGATTGTTTTTATCATAATAAGTGCGTATTTCTTTGCCTGTTTCATAAGTAAACACTGCTCTATATGCACCTATAGACGCTAAAAAATGAAGTCGCCCGTCCAGATAATAATTACTGATAATTTCGCTTATTCTTCCTTGTTTGTCATACTTAAAAAGGTAGTGAGACTCGCCCATGGCCTCCTCTTTACTTATTTCATGAATACCTACAATCGGCACATAAGGAGAGACATGATTGTACAAAAGCTGGCGGTAATAATGCTCTTCAGCTGAAGCATGACTTAACGTGAAGATTACTATCGATAAACTCAGTAGCAGGTTGATTTTTAGATTGGTCATCATTTGATTCGTTTTAGATTATGCCCTAATCTATCTTTTAGTGGCATGCTACTTACAAATAATAGACGTACTGGAGACAACTGCCTACAAACAATCAATTACAGTCTACCAACCATCAGTTCATATGGCCCAACCTTTACTTTCTCAGACTTAGGATTAATCTTTTAATTATATATTTACCTCCAAACCATTATAGATGACCTTATCCCGCCTTTTACAAAAAACCTATGTCCGTCATGTCCTTTTTTGGATTTGCATCTACGTATTTTATGTTAGCACAGCCTGGGTTTTAGTAGAAGACAGAAGCACTTTGATGATTCTGGATTTTTATAAGCTGCTATCACAGATGTTTAGCGCCTATGGAATTTTATATCTGCTGGTGCCGAAGCTACTGCATAAAAATAAAATCCTGTTTACATTATCGGTGCTGGCCTATCTGTATTTGTCATTTGCTTTAATGATTACCCTTAGATATTACTATCTGGAAATAGAATATGCTTCCTCATTTCGTGTGCCTGATGCCAGCTACTGGTGGCGTGTAACCGACTTCAAAGTGTTTTTTAATGAAATCATCTGGCATATTTTCCCTACCCTATTACTGGCCTCCTGGTCTTACTATACCCGACAACGGGAATTGGTAGAGCTACGAGAGCAACAAAAAATCACAGAACTCAATCTGCTTAAAAACCAACTCAATCCACATTTTCTCTTCAATACTCTGAACAACCTGTATACTCTGGCACTAAAAAAGTCTGATGACACGCCTGATGTCATCGCCCGGCTTTCGGACATCTTTGATTATATGCTTTACCGGTGCAACGACCAGTTTGTGCCTTTAAGTGGAGAGATTAGTTTACTGGAAAATTATTTAGCGCTGGAGAAAGTGAGATATGGAAAAAGGCTTCAAGTACATTTTACTCATAAGGTAGAATCCACTGCAGAAATAGCGCCTCTACTTATGCTTACTTTCATTGAAAATGCTTTTAAACATGGGGTAAAAGAGGAAATTAAAGTAGCAAGTATTGATATTGATTTGAAGGCTTCTTCTGAAATAATTGCTTTCACCGCAAGGAACAGTAAACCGCAGATAGTTTCCGATGGGCCACAACTAAACAGAGAGGCCATTGGATTAGCCAATGCAAAGAAACGACTGAATTTACTCTATCCTGAAAAGCACCATTTGCATATTGAGGAAACGCAGGAGTTTTTTAAAGTTACCTTAAAACTAGAATTATCATGATCAGATGTATGGTAGTAGATGATGAAGAACTAGCTCGAGAATTATTGGAGAAGCACATTTCACGAGTACCTAGTTTAGAACTGGTTGCCTCTTGCGCCAATGCCATTGAAGCACATCAGGTATTGAGAACCAGAACTATAGATCTGATATTCCTGGATATCGAAATGCCTCTTCTGAAAGGCACCGATTTCATCAAAAACCTCCATGAGAAGCCTCAGGTAATTTTCACCACCGCTCACAGAGATTACGCACTTCAGGGTTTTGAACTCAATGCAGTTGATTATTTACTGAAGCCCATAGTGTTCGAGCGGTTTTTTCAGGCCATAGAGAAGTTTTTCACCTTATCCAGTGGTGGTTCCAAACTAGACAATCTTACTAAAGAATACATTTTTGTAAAGCGTAACAAGAAGAATATCAAGCTATTGCTTCAGGATATTTTATACATTGAAAGCCAAAAGGACTATGTGAAAATAGTAAAGCATGACGAACAGTTTCTCATCAAAACAAGCCTCAGTGCTTTTCATAATCAGCTGGATAACAGGTTTCTGAGAATTCACCGAAGCTATATTATCAACACCGAAAAAGTGACGGCTTTCACCAAAGCAGATGTAGAAATTGATGATATAGAAATACCGATAGGTGAACAATATAAAGAGAGTGTGAGCAAAGAGTTTGAGGAGAAGTTATAAAGCAAATTGAGGCATCCCCCATTGGAACACCTCAACTTATTTGTACTAAACATTGACTTGGTTATTGCTGGTTTACGTAGAAGTAAAGTGAACCGGTGTTATATTTCGTTCCTTCTCCGTCAGTATTATCACAGTATTCAACTATTGAGCTACCCAATTTATCATGGTTTACAGGAATATTCACCTGTACACCACCTTCAATTTCCAAAGCCTCTGTTGCTTGAAGTGTTGCCCCAAGAGTAAGAGTGATATCAGGACCTGAATCTTCCTCAATAAATTCATACATCATTTCTAAACCATGCAGTTCGGGTTCCCAGGTAATGACTTCGGCGTCTACATTAAACCAAAATAAACTACAGTTATTTCCCCATGCATTACAATCTATAACGTCTGCTCGAGGGGCTATTACAAATTTCTCAATCTTCACAAGAGATTCATTAGAAACATTCGATCTAATAATTACTGCTCTCATTTCAAATGCCCCTGAAGCCCAAGGCTCAGCCTTCTTTGCATTCTTGGACGTTGTAAACTTCCATTTGTTATAGTTATCTTTATCATTATTGGTAATTCTATCTCCATCTTTACCATCGCAGTCAACCTCTGTATCTCCTCCAGATCCTCCACCGTTGTCATCTCCATCATCATCCCCATCACCGAAGCCACCGTCATCCCAGTGTAACCATTTCCAATCATAATACTTTATTTTTTCAATAAGGATATGGAGCTTATTGTAATAGAAAGGAGGAATTTCAATATCAGGTCCATGCGCAGAAAAAACCAATAGTCGTTCGTTCTCACTTACCACAACTGTAAGTTCCTCCGGAGGCACATCAGTATCAAACAGCATAGGCTCTACCTCATTAGAATAACCTTTTAATGTAGGTGTATAACCTGCTAAATTATTGATAGCGACCGCTGGTATGTGCTCACCAATATTCCATTCTTCAGGTTTAATTTCAGGCAACTCAGGTACTGCGATTTGTAATAATGGAAAATTACTTTCTACTTCATCTAAATACTGCTTCCATTGATCTTTATTCATACCACTGTTTCTTCCCAATACCTCATAAAATGGAGTATTAGAATTAGGAACTATTACATCTTTTATACGAGCAAAAAGCACATTATAATCTCCATCCCGTTTCTCTAAAACTTCTCGCTTTACAAGAGCTCGTACTCTCTCATCTCTTAAGCTTTTTGCCAAGGATCGCGCCAGGACATCTGCCATTTGTGCCTTTCCATCAGTTCTAGCCATGGTGCTTCCCCCAAAAAGCATCCACCTGACCTTTTTCTTCCTGCTGAGCTGCTATTTCTTCTTCCTGACAAGAAGAGATAGCTCCCACCATCACAAGCAGACTCATAGCCACAGGAATTAATGATTTGCTAAGTGTTTTCATAAATTTATTTAGTTAGTTAAAAATGTATATAAACCTGAAATTAGGCAGTCGGGGAAGGCCTTCATACCACCAATGAGCAAGTGGAACACTCCGGTTAGCAAGTGGATGTGAAATAAAAAAAGCTCCATAAGGAGCTTTATTCTAGAGGTAATCTACAGTCTTTAGAAAAGAGTGTTTTCGCCGTCGGGACACATCCTGGTGATGCCCCTCAGTAAGCACAACATAACCGCCGCTGCCTCGCACATATTTTTGTATATGGCTCAGGTTCACTATGGCGTTATGATGAATTCTAAAAAAACCAGAGCCCATTAATATTCTTTCAAATTGCTTGAGACTCTTGGCAACTAATAACTTTTTATGGTCAGTCATAATCAACTCAGTATAGTTGCTATCTGCCTTACAAAAAATTATTTTTTCTACAGAAACGAAGGTTATTCCTTCAAGCGTAGGTACTGCTATTCGGAATAATTTAGGAAAAGCATCCTCTACTACTAATTCCTCTTCTAGATCATTGATGCGCGTTATCATATTGAAACTTTTTGTGGGTTGAACATGTGTACAAGATCCACATCCCGTTAGCTACAATCAATGAATAATTGGCCATCATTGGCTAATAATTGGTGAAGTATGCTTATAACTTGGTAAAAGTTATACCACCGTAAGGCTGTTTAAAAAGTCTTTCTTGTAAGACTTTCCTATAGGCACTTTATAATCATTTAAATGGACATAATCTTCAGTGATTTGGTCCAGATGATGGAGGTTTACTACAAAAGAGCGGTGTACCTGTCGAAACCCATAATGACCATATAAATCCAGAAAATCTTTTAATCGATGGAGCACCATATACTTGGCTCCTTTCACGAAAATGTAACAGTAATTATCACAAGAATTAAAGTAGATAATATCCTTAATAGCAATAGCTTGCAGCACACCATGATCTTTAGCGAAGAGCCGATCATTTTCATAACTATGACCCGTTGTAACATTCCTACTAATAGCGTTTCTGGCCATGGATACTTCTAAAGCAACTTTTAAGTCTTTCTCAACAAAAGGTTTGAGCACATAAGCTCTTGGTTGGGTATCTGCTGCACGCTTCAAAGTATCATCGTCATAATATGAAGTGAGAAATATAAAGGGATATCCGTATTCCTGCTTCACCTTTCTGGCTAAAGAAATACCGTCCATTTCATCTCTACCCAGATCTACATCCATAATTAGCATATCTACCTTACTACATTTTAACAGGGCCAGGCATTGCTCAGCATTATATACACAGTCTACTACATGATGCCCCAGATGTATAAGTGTTTCTCTTATGTCTTCAGCAATAATAGGATCATCTTCTACTACAATAAGGTTTAGGTTGCTTTTCATCTCTATCTAATTTAATTTCCTAACTAGCTCTGGATGACCTGTACAGACCATTCATCGCACTAAATAATGACACCAAATACACCTAACTACATCTCCGATTATCAGAAAATCTGACCTACTCGAAACACGAAAGTTCAATGGCTATCTGACTAAAAACAGTATGTTAATAATGGATATACCATGAGTGAATTTGGTTAGTGTTGTAGAAAATAAATACACTACACTCAGGTTCAATGAGGTTCTTTCAAATGTAAAAACTTCTGACAATATCAGTCAAGGGTATTATTCCCTTTCTATCAAAAAATATAATCTCTCTTATTTCCCTCTCGATCATAAGTCCTTTCTAAGAAGCTGAACGACCCATCTTTTTTAACCAATACTACAGTAGAACATCTGGAACCGTAATTCGGGCTTTTGATAAACATAGGTGAGAGCATGCGTTCCATTTCTATCCCCACTCCCGTTTCCGGCAGCTGATCATCAGGAGCTTTTATATCATCATGAAGCACTTCCAGAAAATCCTCCACCCTGAGTTCGTCTTTCTCAATGAGATCAGCTAGTTCCTTTTTGCCTCTTTCTACTTTAGGCCATGGTGTATCCATCAAAGCATTGCTTAATCCATGAATACCAGGCTTGATCTCATGCACGCCCTCCTGATAATTACCATAGTAATAAAGTTCATCTGCACTTCCACAAATAAGATTAAAGCCATTATACCTCCTTCCTACGGTTTCAATTTCTCGCAAGTAGGTCTCTGCTTCTATATCTTCTTTCAAAAAGTCAGATACCAAGTGACCACGTGAAGGAGCTCCTTCCTTGATATGGGAGAGGTCCCGATAGTTTGTGAGCATGGCCACTTTACCCGATCGGGTTATACCCATCCAAGTGCCCCCGGCTTCCCGATCTCTCCCTGCCAGTATTTGATCATGATCTTCCCAGAAATGCGCATGGTCAGTTTTCCGGTCATAAAATTCATCACGGTTGGCCGCTATAATTAGTGGATATTCACGATGAGTCTTATATGCCAGAAGTATTAAACACATGGGTTTTTATTCAAAAAGCTCTAACTGTTCGGGTAATAATCTGAAAGATTTTCTATGATAATCCGTTACCCCAAAATCTTTTATAGCCGCTCTATGAGCAGTAGTAGGATAACCTACATTACTATTCCATTGATATTCAGGATGTTTCTCAGCCAAATCGTACATATACTCATCACGATAAGTCTTGGCCAGGATAGAAGCGGCGGCTATGGAGTAATACTTTCCGTCACCTTTTATGATACATTCAAAAGGAATTTCATTGTGTGGTTTATACCTGTTTCCATCTATAAGCAATAGTTCCGGAGCTTTTGTAAGCTGATCTACTGCTCTATTCATGGCCAGAAATGAAGCGTTAAGGATATTCACCTCATCAATTTCGTTATTATCTACGAAAGAAACAGCCCAAGCTATGGCTTCTTTTTCTATTTCCAGGCGAAAAAGCTCTCGCTGCTTTCTGCTTAGCTGCTTACTATCGTTTAAGACGTCGTGCTTATAATCTCGGGGTAATATTACAGCTGCTGCCACTACGGGTCCTGCAAGGCAGCCTCTACCGGCTTCGTCGCAGCCTGCCTCTACTTTGTCTTCACTAAAAAACGATAATAACATGCTAACAAAAATAGATGACCTCCGTTACAACCAAAAATATTAACCTACTTTTAACGCACACCTCGTAACTGCTACCTAGTATTTAATAGCTTTGCAGCCGATTCAATGTATCCGCTTTATGAAAAACACCAATGAAAATCCCTGGAAAACGCTATCAACCAATCAGATTTATGATAATCCCTGGATAAAGCTTGAGGAGCACCAGATTATTAATCCTGGCGGCGGTGAAGGCATTTATGGTAAGGTGTTTTTTAAAAATAAGGCCATTGGTATTATTCCTATAGATGAGGAGGGCAACACCTGGCTCGTTGGTCAATACCGATACACAATAGATGAATACTCCTGGGAAATTCCTGAAGGCGGTGGCCCTTTAAAAGAAGACCCGCTAGATGCCGCTAAGAGAGAATTAAAAGAGGAGACCGGTTTATCTGCCAATTCATGGGAAATGATCATGCGCTTTCACACCTCAAACTCAGTGACAGATGAGGAAGGCAGGATATTTCTAGCACGTGACCTGAGTATGGGCGAGCAAAATCTTGAAGAATCAGAATCTGATTTACTACTTAAAAAGCTGCCTTTTAAAGACGCTTTGGAGATGGTGATGAATCAGGAAATTACCGACAGTATGAGTGTGGCAGGCATATTAAAAGTGGCCAGAATACTCGGCATATAATTTTTAGAATACTACAATTACTGCCCCTAACTCATGAAAAAAAAGCTATTTATAGGTCATTTAAAGAAGAATTTCCTTCTTGCCTACCCGGTTATGCTTAGCCAGCTCGGCCATATGATGGTAAACGTAGCTGATAGTATGATGGTGGGCAGGCTCGGCGCTCTACCTTTAGCAGGAGCCTCATTGGCCATGGTAGTTTTTAATCTTCTATTGATGTTTGGGATTGGTGTTTCCTATGCCATCACTCCACTAGTAGCTGCCGCGGATGGAGAAAAAGACACTGAGAAATCCAGCTCATATCTTAAACATGCTCTGGTTATAAATGTCATTACCGGCATAATTCTATTTATTGGGGTAAAATTGGGCAGTTCGGTACTTTACCACATCAATCAACCCCCTGAAGTGGTAAAAATTTCCATTCCTTATTTGAATATCATCATGCTGTCTTTAATACCTCTGATGGTATTTCAAACATTCAGACAGTTTGCCGAAGGGCTATCTTTCACCAAGCAAGCCATGATTGTGGTGATAGGGTCTAACCTGGCCAATGTAGGCTTAAATTATTTATTCATTTATGGCTCAGACAGTCTGAACATACCTATGATGGGGCTGAATGGCGCCGGCTGGGCCTCTTTTATAGCCAGGGTAATATTGGCTTTATGGATGGTACTATATATTTACAAAGGAAGGGCTTTTCAAGCCTATAGATCAGGATTTAGCCTGGGTGACTACAGTAGGAAGATTTTCAAAAAACTACTCTCCATTGGTCTCCCTGCTGGTTTTCAATTTGTGTTTGAAGTAGGCGCATTTGGCTTTGCCGTAATTATGATCGGTTGGATAGGCACCAAGCAGCTTGCCGCACACCAAATTGCGATAAACCTGGCCGCAGTAAGTTATATGATGGTTTCCGGGCTATCTGCAGCTGCTACTATTAGAGTAGGTAATCAGCTGGGAAAAAAGAACATTGGTACCTTAAAAATCGCTGCTTCTACGCTATTTATCATGGCCGTCATGTTTATGTCTGCCACAGCGCTTACATTTATCATAGGCAGGTATTGGCTACCCACATTGTACATCAACGATGCTGAAGTAATTGAGCTCGCCTCCTCATTACTTATAATCGCGGGATTATTCCAAATATCTGACGGCATACAAGTAGTATCTCTTGGTGCCCTGAGGGGTCTGGAAGACGTAAAAACACCTACAATTCTTACATTTATTGCCTACTGGGTTTTAGCTCTTCCTATCGGATATTATCTGGCATTTCACATGGACATGGGAGCTCAGGGGGTGTGGTATGGGCTGTTAATCGGGCTTTCCTTGGTAGCAAGTATAATGATCACAAGATTTTATATACTTACACGAAAACTATCCGCCCGACAAAACCTCAAATAATGCTTTAAAGCAGTACATATATTGTTTTTTGCTGAAATTAAGGTGTATCTTTGAGGTTCATGAACAAAAGCCAGACGATAGCACTGTATCAGCCTGTATTGCAGCAGATTGCCTACAAAATGGTAGGGTCACTTGCTGATGCAGAAGATATTGTGCAGGACACCTTCCTAAAATGGCTTACCATCAACACAGAAAAGATAGAAAATACCAAGGCTTATCTTATAAGAGCAGTCACCAATAATTGTTTGAATCATCTTGAAACCTTAAAAAGAAAGAAAGATGAATGCCTTCAAAACATTAAGCCTGCCGAACTGATAGACTGGTATAAGGAAAAGGAGTTTTTCAACTTTGATATGGAAAACGAAATTTCTGCTGCCCTGGATGTTATTCATAAAAAGCTGGAGCCAGTGGAAAAAGGCATTTATTTACTTCGTGAGTTTTTCAACTTTGAATACGAAGAGCTTCAGATTATTTTCGATAAAAAGAAAGACAACTGCCGCCAGCTATTTAGCAGGGCGAAGGACAAACTCTCACAAGAAACTAGTAAGATAAAAATAGACCTACCGCAGACCAATTTACTGGAAAGCTTTAAAAAGGCCTGCCATTTTGGGTCACCTGCAGATCTTATAAAAAACGTGAAGCAGGAAATCATGGACAAGCTAGAAAGTAATTTTTAAAAAAATTTCATCTTTTTTGTCACAAACTGAAAAAAGTGCTGTCTATAGGTAAAAGGGCTTTTACATCACCCTTTGTACGCATACTAAACAAAATAATCGATGGAAGTAATACTGATATTTTTTGTAGCGCATTGGTACTTGTCGCTATTTTTCCAAACCTTTTTCCTGCATAGATACGCCTCTCATAAGTCTTTTACTATGAGCAAAGGCTGGGAGAAAGTATTCTTCGTACTTACCTGGTTCTTCCAGGGATCTAACTATTTGAGCCCTTACGGTTATGGTATTATGCACCGCATGCACCATGCCTATGCAGATACACCTAATGACCCACACTCTCCTAAATACGATGAGAGCATTTGGAAAATGATGTGGAAAACAAAAACTATTTACTCTGACATTACCAGCAAAAAGGTAACAGTAGATTCAAGATTCACTAAAGATGTGCCGGAGTGGCCTGCATTTGACAAGTTTGCCAGATCATGGTTCTCTAGATTAATTTGGGCCGGTGTTTATATTACAGTATACGCTGTGTTCGCCACACACTGGTGGTTATGGTTATTATTACCTATCCAGTTTTTACTTTCTCCTATTCACGGAGCAATAATTAACTGGTTTGCTCATAAGTATGGTTACACTAACTATAAAGTTGGGGATACATCCAAAAACTTCCTACCATTTGATTTTCTTATGATGGGAGAAAGCTATCATAACAATCACCACAAGCATGGCAACAGAGCTAACTTCGGTGGGGTAAGATGGCACGAAATTGACCCTACTTACATTGCCATTAAGATTTTTGACAAAGTAGGTATTGTTAAAATAGTGAAGCCTAAAGAAATAGAATTATCAGAAGCCAATAAGGTAGCAGCCTAAGGCTTTAGTAAAATATATCTCTTGTAGAGGGTGATGATATTTAATATATTGTCACCCTTATTTTTTGTACAAACCTTAAAGAGATGTTAGAGATTATTGCCATCATTTTTCTATGTAAAACGAATATTGCGATTGTTAAGAAAAAGGGATTAAAACCTTTGCTATTCATTTTAATCACTATCATTCTGTGGGTGGGACTGGAACTAGCAGGAGCAGTGATTAGCGATATCCTGTTCGACGATGTACTTATAAATTATGTATGTGCTTTGGCTGGTGCCTGCTTGGGCGGCTTCATTTCTTATCTAATAGCAAAAAATGCAGGAAGAAAAGGCAAAAGTTTTGAAAGCGAAGCCTTAGATGCTAACCTTGGCTAAAGATTTCCAAACTGTAATCAGCACAAATAATCGTTAGTATATATCTGAGAATAAGCACATTGCAATGAAAATTTAACACCGCTGCACCCACGGCAAAACATTACTTTGAATTCCCCCGAAAAAATAATGGCAACTACCTGATACAACTAATTATATATTGTACTTATCTTATAGTCTATGACCTAATAAGATAAATGATTCACCCTAACACAAGACTTCAATACATCAGCAAGGAACTGGGGTATGGAGTAATTGCCACTAGTTTTATACCTGCCGGCACTATCACCTGGGCACTAGACAAACTGGATCAAGAATTCACCCCAATGCAGCTCGATGCTTTGGACGATATCTACAAAGATATTTTAGACACCTACAGTTACAGAAACAACAAAGGCAACTATGTACTGTGCTGGGATAATGGCCGCTTTGTAAATCATAGCTTTAACTCTAACTGCTTTACCACACCCTATGATTTTGAAATCGCCATTAGAGACATTCACCCCGGAGAGCAACTCACTGATGATTACGGCTATCTGAATATCAGTGAGCCTTTTAGAGGCATCCCCGAGGGCACGAAAAGAAAAGTAGTTTACCCAGACGACCTCTTAAAGTATTCTAAAATCTGGGATAAAAAGTTAACCCCTTCATTTATGAAAATCCTGAAGCATCAGCAGCCATTGAGGCCTTTGATTGATGATTTGAGATGGAATAAAATTGAAGCTATTATAGCCGGTGAAGAAAGCATGGACTCTCTGATCACCTGCTATTATCATGCAGCCAGCGCTTAAAAGAAAGAGAAGATCAATTTTTTAGGGTCAATTTAAATTAAATACTATCTTAAAGGCATGCAACCTGGAAGAAAAGTAAGTTATTCTAAGACCACTATCACTGAGCTCATGATACCGGCATATGCCAACTTTGGGGGTAAAATTCACGGTGGTATTTTATTATCACTGATAGACAAAGTGGCATATGCCTGTGCTTCTAAACACGCAGGCAACTATTGCGTAACGGTATCTGTAGATAATGTTGAGTTTCTACAACCTGTAGACGTGGGAGATTTGGTATCATTAAAAGCCTCTGTTAACTATGTGGGAAACACCTCATTAGTTATAGGCATAAAGGTGATAGCTGAAAATGTGAAGCTCGGCAGCGTAAAACATACCAATACTTCTTACGTGACCATGGTAGCTAAAGATGATCACGACAAACCTACCTCAGTGCCTCCTCTCATTCTTGAGAATAAAGTAGAAGTGAGGCGATTCTTTGAGGCCATGAAGCGAAAAGAGCTAAAGTTTTCTTTTAATCAAAAAATGGATGAGACCAAGGCAGCTCTAGATCTTGATAAGGCCCTTCTACTAATTAAAGATCAAAAATGCATAATTCAGTTCGACTCATAAATCATGGTGATAATATAATTCATATTTGAATGATAACATTTATATTCGCCTCATAGCCTTAACCATAAAATTTTATATATGAAGCTCATACGCGGTATCCATGCTGCTTATGCTATTTTAGCTTTCGCGTTACTCTTTGCTCTTTTCTTCCCTCTGCTTATGATTCCGGTATTATTCCCTAGTCAGCACCAATGGGTAGGCAGAGCTAATCGCTGGTGGGCCGCTTCTTTTTTGACCTTGATATTCATCCCTTTCAAAAACGAAGTGAGATTCAAAAGAGAGAAAGGAAAGCGCTATGTTTTCTGCCCTAACCATGCTTCCTATCTGGATATTCCTGCCATGGGCCTAAATCCTTTCAACAGCATTTTTGTGGGCAAAAATGACATGGAGAAGATTCCTCTTTTCGGATTTATGTATAAAAGGCTTCACATAACGGTAGACCGCAACAGCTTAAAAAGTCGTTATTCTACTTTTGTAAAAGGAGGAGAAGCTATTGATCAGGGCAAGAATCTGGTTATATTTCCTGAAGGTGGCATTCTTACTAAAGAACCACCCTCAATGACCCGCTTTAAAGACGGTGCTTTCAGGATAGCCATAGATAAACAAATTGATATTATTCCTGTAACAATTCCCTTTAATTGGATAATTTTGCCAGAGCACACCTTGTTGCCCTGGCGTCATTTAATGAAGATCATTTATCATGAGCCAATTAGCACTGAAGGGTTAACTATTGATGACCTGCCCATGCTAAAACAAAAGACTTATGATATAATTAGTGCTGAATTAAATAAACAACTACATGAATATAGATAGAGACCTTCTGAATAAAATAGCCCATTTGGCCAGGTTGGAGTTTGACGAGGACACCGCCGAGGAAATGATGGCTGATATGACGAAGATCCTTACTTGGGTAGAAAAACTCAATGAGTTGGATACTGATGACGTAAAACCTCTCACTACCATGTCTCATGAAATAAACGTTTTAAGAGAAGATGAGGTAAAACCACATCTAAGCCATGAAAAAGCGCTTGAAAACGCCCCTAAAAAGGACTCTGACTATTTCAGAGTACCTAAAGTTCTAGAGTAAATTACTATTATGCAATCCAGGCTTTTTTGGAAAGAATGGCCAAAACCGCAGCAGGCAGTATACCTTCTGCTTTTACTGATGGCAGCAGGCACATTAGTTTGGTTTGGCTACAACTATTTTATTGGTACAGAAGGAATTATTGGCTGGGACACCATGGCCAAGACTGAACGTATCAGCACCCTCATAGACTCTTTTAAACTAGGGCCTTTTACCCTGAACACCACCGATGATAACATTCTGTTTTTTCAGAATTTCACTGGTTCAGAGGCTCTATATTCTCCCACGTCTTATTATTTACTGTTTGCCATTACCATTATTGGGATGGTTATTTTCATTACAGTAGTATCTGACTTACCAAGTTTCTGGTTTTTCGTGGGTCTTACTGTATTCCTCGGCCTTTTGGTCAATTTTAAATTTGAAGTGCTGCTACTCTTCGGGAGTTCTCAAAAGTGGGGACTAATAGGCACCATTCTTATATATTTTTCAGCGGCCTATTTCTTTAATAAAATTAACGATAGCTTCTCGTTTCTAACACGATTAGCCACCTTCACTCTTATCACTTTAGTGCTCGGAGCGATTATTTACTATACAGCTGAAGTGAACACTCCGTTCCTTTACATGTCTGTTTATGGCATAATCAACCCGCTGTTAGTGTCACTGGTTTTCATCATCATGGTCTCGCATGAGATCATTGCTAGTTTTGTTTATCTACTTACCAGATCAAACAGTGCCAGCTCCAAAAACTCATTAACTCATTTCTACCTGATCAGTTCTATTTACCTGATCAACGTGTTATTGCTCTATTTGCATGACAGAGGTATTATTGATTGGAACATTGTCTATATCAATACCTATTTACTACTAGCGGTTTCTGCCATCATAGGCATTTGGGGATTCCAGAGAAGAGCTGCTCAATTTGCCAATATTTTAGGGGCTTCAGTAAATGGAGCTTTGATTTTCATCATCATGTTTGTGGTATGCTTTGCCACTATAGCACATTTCACGGCTACTTTTAATGATCCCGCATTATATGTTATCGAAGATGTTATCATATATGCTCATTTGGGATTTGGCGTGATTTTCCTGGTTTACATCACCAGCAATTTTATAGAGCCACTAGGCAAAAATATGCAAGTGTACAAAGTGCTTTACAAGCCTAGCAATATGCCGTATTTCACTTATTGCTTTGCGGGCCTTATTGCCTGTGCTGCATTAGTATTCACAGCAGGATGGAGCATCTATGTGCATAAAGGCTACTCAGCATATTATAACAGCATAGCTGACATGCACTACATTAATGGTGAATTTCCACTGGCTGACACCTACTACAAGCAAGGAGCTTTTTATGGTTATCAGAATCATAAATCTCACTATATGCTAGCCAACCTGGCCGAAAAGAGAGGAGATGATATTAATGCGGCTATCAACTACAAAACAGCAATAGCTAAAAACCCTTCACCTCAGGCATACGCCAACTTAAGCAATCTGTATCTTACTCAAGGCAACTTCTTTGATGCTCTATTCACTTTGAATGAAGGTAATGCTAAACTTCCTAACAATCCCAGACTAGAGAACAACCTCGGTATAGTTTACGCTAAAACCAACATTGTAGACACTGCATCTTTCTATATTGAAAAAGCCACCAACTACGAGATCACTGCCAAGACGGCGCAAAGCAACCTGGTAGCATTGTTGGCTAAAAACAAATTAGATATAGATCTTGACTCTATTTTTAGTGATTGGGATAGTAAGGGAGATCTTATTGCTATGAATAATGAATTGGCACTTTACAATCAGAACAGAGATCATTTCTCATCTGACTACTGGCCGAAAGACTCAAGCCTTTCATTTTTAGAAGCTTCCGTTTTATACAACCAGAGTTTCAATCAGCTTTTTGCTACTGACTCCCTTAGCAGCAAACCTATTTTAAGCTTAGCCAGTCGACCAGAAAATGCTGAGGCTTATGAGATGCTTTCTTTCGGACTTAGCATCAATTGGTACAAGCAAAACAATATCACTCAGGCTTTTAGAAAACTTAACTGGTTGGCTAACAACAGTCCTATCCAGGGAGGTAAATTCTTTAATACTTTGGGCTTATGGGCTCTGGAGCAAGGAGCATCAGAAACGGCTATTGATCATTTCTCCTGGGCTTCAGAAAGGTTCTTCAAAGATGCTCCATTCAACAAAGCTATTGCTTTAACAGAAGCCAGCCACATTCCGCAAGCTATGGAAGAATGGGTTAAATTATCTTCTACCGGACCAGAAGGCACTCGTGAGATAGCCAAAATGATGTTAGAGATACTCAATCCACAGCAGAGTTTTTCTGATTTACCGGACAATAAAAAGTATTTATTCCTCAGGTATCAGCTTAGTTATAAAGACACTACTCTCTTTAAAGGTCTGATTGACAATATTACAGATGCCAACTACAAAGGTCAGGCTATTTTAGATATGTCTAACAAGCTCTGGAAGAAGGACTTAAATGAAGCTGCCATTGATATCTATGCTTCTGTTGCCGGCTTACAAATCACTGACAAGACTCTATTTGACAAGATACAATGGTTTGAGCTCAACATGCTGGCTGCACAAGGCAACGTTCGCGGATTGGCCACCAAGATTAACCAAGGCATTGAATTTGACAAGGAGCACGCAATAGAAAAGCATTATTTCAGTGGGTTAGTAAGTGAAGCCAGTGGAGATACCACCAAGGCTGCTGAAAACTACAAACTGATTGCCTATATGAATCCATTTAAAGAAGAGGCAACTATTGCGGCAGCAAACTTCTTAAATGTAAGTGATAAGTTTGAAGCTTATAATATTTTGATCAATGCTATTGAGATCAATCCTAGATCAGTAAAGCTTTTAAAAGCATATATTTTGCAGTGCGCGCGTGTTCAGCTAGACAATTATGCTCAGCTAAGCATGGAAGATTTAAAGCCTCTCATCTCTGATAAGGCTTTTCAAAACTTTGTAAATGATTATAACCAGCTGGTAAAACAGGTGGCAGAAGAGGAAGCAAATTTTTAACCCTGGCCTAAGGCCTTAAATTAAAATCCATGGAATTAAAAAAAGTACAGCTTAACGATATACACGAAAAGCTAGGAGCCAAAATGGTTCCATTTGCAGGTTATAACATGCCTGTAAGATACACGAAAGACATAGAGGAGCATGTGAAGGTGAGAACAGGTGCGGGTATTTTTGATGTATCGCACATGGGTGAATTTATGCTTAAAGGACCAAAGGCATTAGACCTGATCCAGAGCGTGACCAGCAATGATGCTTCAAAGCTTACTATTGGTCAGGCTCAGTATTCTTGCCTGCCCAATGAAGACGGCGGTATTGTAGATGACCTTCTGGTTTACAAAATGGCTGAGGAAGAGTATATGCTTGTAGTGAATGCCTCTAATATAGAAAAAGACTGGAATTGGATTTCTAAATTCAATACTGAAGGTGTGGATATGACTAACATATCTGATGACATGTCTCTATTCGCAGTGCAAGGACCAAAGGCTGTTCAAGTGCTTCAAAAACTAACTACAACTGATCTTTCAGCTATCAAATTTTATCACTTCACAGTAGGTATGTTCGGTGGTGTAACTGACGTAATCATGTCGGCTACCGGTTATACAGGTGCAGGTGGATTTGAGATTTACGTGAAAAATTCTGACGCAGAAAAAATATGGAACGAAATCCTTAAAGCTGGAGAGCCAGAAGGCATTCAGCCTATCGGATTAGGTGCCAGAGATACTTTAAGAATGGAAATGGGATATTGCCTTTATGGAAATGACATAGATGACACTACCTCTCCTCTTGAGGCTGGTCTGGGTTGGATCACCAAGTTCACTAAAGACTTCACTAACTCTGAAGCTTTGAAAGCACAAAAAGAAGAAGGTGTAACTAAAAAGCTTGTAGGCTTTAAAATGGAAGACAAAGGTATTCCTAGAAAAGACTACGAAATCCATGATAGTGAAGGTAAGGTAATTGGAAAAGTAACTTCAGGCACCATGTCTCCAACGCTAGGTCAGGGAATTGGTCTAGGTTATGTGGAGAAAGAATTTGCTACAAGCGGGTCAGAGATTTTCATATCAGTACGAAATAAGGCTTTAAAGGCCGTTGTAAACAAATTACCTCTGATCTAAGAGTCATATATGAAAAAAATAGATGTCTGTTTAAGCCCTGAGCTTATACACTTATTTGATCTAAAAGGTAAAGTGGTGGTGATCGTAGATATTCTGCGCGCCACCTCTTGCATGACTACCGGCATAGCACACGGGGTAAAGGCCATCCGTCCTTTTGCGGATAGAGATGCCTGCATTAAAATGCGTGAGCAAGGATATTTCATTGCCGGAGAAAGAAATGGCATTAAGGTAGAAGGCTTTGATTTGGGCAATTCTCCTTTCGACTATATGGCGGAGAATGTTAAAAACCAGAAAGTGGCCGTTACCACCACCAATGGCACCGTAGCCATAGAAAAATCTGCCGAAGCGGCTGAAATCATCATTGGATCTTTCTTAAACATATCAGCTGTGGCTGACTACCTAAAAAAGCAGGACAAAGACGCTCTGATCTTCTGTGCTGGCTGGAAAGGTAAAGTGAATATGGAAGATTCATTATTCGCAGGAGCCTTGGTAAAAAGGCTGAAAGGCGAGTTCGTAAATGAATGCGATGCACCGCTTTTCGCACACACAGCCTTCGAATACTCTGAAGCTCAGTTGCTTGATGTTATCAAAGGCTCTTCTCATGCTAAAAGATTGAATAACCTCAACATACATGAGGACATTGAGTTTTGCATGAAAATGGATGAATATGATGTAGTGCCAGTAATTAGAGATGGCGAAATCTGCCTGAGCGCTTAATTACTTCAACTTCTCATTATTCTTATGTCTATCTTTATCGCGGATAGATTTCTTTTCAAGGTTCTTTTTAAAAGCCTCGGTAAGATCTATCCCGGTTTGGTTAGCCAGGCAGATGAGCACCCATAGCACATCAGCCATTTCATCGCCAAGGTCCTTATTCTTATCAGATTCCTTTTCGGATTGTTCGCCATATCTTCTGGCCATAATACGAGCAACCTCCCCTACTTCCTCTGTGAGAATGGCAGTGTTGGTCAGTTCATTAAAGTACCTCACACCAGTGGTGTTAATCCATTCATCTACGATCTTCTGAGCTTCTTCCAGGGTCATTTCTTATCCTTTGTATCAATAATAATAGTTACAGGGCCATCATTAACCAGAGAAACCTTCATATCCGCTCCAAACTCACCAGTCTGTACTGATTTACCCAGGTCCGCCTCCACTTGCTTTATGAACTGTTCATAAAGTGGAATGGCCACGTCCGGCTTGGCGGCCTTTATATATGATGGCCTATTTCCTTTCTTAGTACTGGCATGAAGCGTAAATTGACTAATCAGCAATATATCTCCCTCAACATCCTGCACACTTTTATTCATTACACCTTCGTCATCATTAAAAATGCGCATGTTAGTTATCTTCCGACTTAACCACTCTATATCCTCCTGATTGTCAGCCTCCTCTATACCCAAAAGTATGGTAAGTCCTAAGCCTATTTCTCCCTTTACCTCTCCTTCTATCTTCACCGATGACTCGGTAACACGCTGAATTACTGCAACCATTAAACTATGTTTTCTATTTCTATTGATTCATGGACATGTAGCCCCAATAAGTTCTTTTTTGCTGAAGCATACATAGCCTCGGCTACCTTTTTAGCTTCAATTCCTTTATACTTCTTTAATGGCCCTACAAAGGCAAATTCAAACACCTTAAAAAGTATTATAGCAATTTTTTCTGTCGCTCTTTTTTCTTCCCTATCACCCAACAATAAAGAGGGCCTAAATATATGTAAAGCTTTGAACTTGATTAGCTTCAAAGCATCTTCCACTTCACCTTTCACCTGGCTGTAAAATATCTTCGAAGAACTTTTAGCGCCCATGGCAGAGACAATCAGAAACTGAACGTCCTTTTTTGCAGGAAGCATCTCAGCTACTTTTAGAGGGTATTCATAGTCAATCTTTCGAAACTGCTCCTTGCTTCCCGCTTTTTTAATGGTGGTGCCCAGGCAGCAATAAACATCATCAAACTCCAGACCTTGAACCCTTTCTTCTACATTTTCAAAATCGGCCAGGATAGTTATCAGTTTGGGTGAGTCATTAAGAATAGGCTTACGGCTCACCGCATATACCTTATCATAATATTCATCTGAAAGTAAGGCTTGCAACAAATGATGGCCAATAAGGCCAGTGCTACCAAAAACCAGGGCTGACTTTGGGATATTGTTCATGCCTGGTAAAACAGCATTTTGCTAGGCAATGTTATTCTGAGTATCCTCCCAGGCTAAAAAAGCATCCACTTCTTCCTGCAGCTGTTTGTACACCCAAAGCATAATTCCAAAATCATCTACAAGACCAGTAATAGGAATAAAATCAGGCATTAAATCGATGGGCATCACAAAATAGACCAGCGCCGCTATAGCTAGAAGAATATTCTTCCTCTGAACATCTCTGTAGCTGCCATTAATATAAGCCCGTACCATCCTTACAATAGTAAGGGCTCTTTGTAAAGGCTGACTTTCATTGTTTTTAGATAAATAAGTTTGAATCTTCTCCACAGAGTTACTCAATAAATCATTGAGCTTACCTCTATTTTGAATCATTTCAGCAGCCATGCGCTGTGCCTTCTTAAAAAACTTATTTCCTTCTGCAGCCATTTTTTAAAACGCTTGTCTTATCTCATTCTTCAAAGTAAGCAAAGTAACTTGAATCTTATCATCTGGCAGATGAGCTGCTTTTTCAAACAGATGTCTGGCAAGATCCAGGTTAGTAGCCTCGGGCTTCATTTCGGCAACAGACTCATTGATTAGAGTAATAAGTTCTTCCTTGGCACTTTTCACCATTTCCCAAACCTCGTTGCTCATGTAAAGCTGCTGAGACACGTTATGATTGTACTCCTCGCGAATTTCATTGATCATAATATGCTGAAACTCACGGGCTGTGTATTGACCATTATTCAAACGTGGAATAAGGTTATTTAAAGTGATTCTCTCAAGAAATAGACATACCCTTTCGTAGGCATGCAACCTGTTGGGAAGCACTGTCTCTATACTTTTGCCTCTCACTTCAAGGCTTTGTTTTGCGATTTCTTTATCTAAAAAAGACTTCACCACCAGATACATAGCATATAAAACTATAGCAGCCGGTATCAGTAGTTTAGCGAATTCAATAACTAATTCCATAAGTTTTTATAGTTCAGTCTCTAAATTAATTAATTCAATGAGTTTACAACGAAATTATTTTAAAACTGAGATAATTGCCTCCGAATTATTTAAAAATAAGCTATTCAGAAATTAATTTTTTCTTTTCTAAGTTTACAGTAGGATAAACAAAACACAGATAATCATGGATGGATTAGTGCCTGTAACCCTTACGGCTAAAGCGGTAGAAGAAGTGAAGAATATTATGGATAACAAGAATATCCCTGAAGGTTATTCTCTTCGCATTGGCATTAAAGGAGCCGGTGGCTGCGCTGGATTCACCTACATGCTTGGGTTTGACCAAAAGAAAGATACAGACCTGGAATATCTACAAGATGGTGTAACTGTACTTGTGCAAAAAAGAGAGACCATGTATCTGCTCGGCCTTGAAGTAGACTTCTATGAAGGCGCAGATGCCAGAGGATTTACTTTCGTAAAAGCAGGTGAAGAGCTCCCTAAAATCTAGTCTCGGCTAGCCTTAATAGTTACTACCGCCTCACGGCAATCGCCTCCGAAGGGAGGGTTAAATTTGGACAAGGAAACCTTTACTTTCTTCACAGCTGCAATCTCAGACATTACTCTATCTGAAATTCTTTTCACCACATGTTCAAGTAGTTTAGAGGAGATTTCCATTTCCTCCTTAATAATCCTGTAAAGGTGCTCGTAGTCAACCGTACCTTCAAGATCGTCATGTTCTGATGCCTGCTTGAAGATGGTTTTTACTGAAATATTTACTTCGAATTGATTTCCCTTCTGACGCTCCTCATCATAGTAGCCGTGGTATGCTTTAAACCTCAGCCCCTTCAGTTGAATTTTCCCCATTACTCAATGTCATCAAAGAAAGATGTACTCTTATTATCTTTAACTTTATTATTCTTTACTGGTGGCTCTATGGTAGCAGGCTCTTCTTCAGGCTCCTCTTTTTTGATTTCAAAAACCACTTCCTTCTCCACAATTTCCACTTTTTCAACTACCTCTTCTTCCTCAGCTTCTTCAATTTCCTCAAATGACTCCTCTTCTACTTCTGCTGATGCTATTGCTTGCTCCTCTTCCTGAGTTTCCTCCTGAATTTCCATAGTAGCAATCTCTTCCTCTTCTACTTTAGGTTCTTCGGGTACTTCTTCCTTTGGCGCTTGTACCTCCTCCTGAGGTTTGTGTTTTATTTCTACCCTAGGTTCAATTTTTGGGGCTATTACTTCCAGCTTAATCTCATCTAAAGTTTCCTTTTCAAACTTAAGGGCACTTTTGGCAGCTTTATCAACAGACTCTCTTTTAATACGAAGCATCTCTTCTTCTATATTAAACTTCTTTTTCTGAGCCTTTACTCGCTCTACTTTTTCTAATGACTCAGTAGCAAATGTTTTTATATCTGAAAGAAGATCATCCTTGGCATTTTCTAGTGTTCGGTACATATGAGCCAATGATTTCACCTCAGACTCCATGTCATCAATAGTGGTTCTGGACTTTATCTCGGCCTCCTCCATTATGTCCTTCGCTCTGGTTTTGGCGTCATTCAAAATAGCCTCTGCTTTCATCTGAGTTTCTCTCAGGTGTAGCTCAGCTGTTTTAGTAGCCTGGTCTATCATATTGGCTCCGGTATCTTCCGCTGTTTTAAGCGTTTTGAATAAAGAGTTCTCTACTTCTCTAAGCTTCTCCACTTCTTTTTCAGAAGACTCTAACTTTATCTTAAGTTCTTTATTCTCATCTACCAGTTTTTCCCATTCCTGAGACATAGTGACCAAAAACGCATTCACCTCATCTTTATCCAGCCCCCTAAAGGCTTTCTCAAATGTTTTTTGTCTTATCTCTAACGGTGTAATTTTCATAGCACAAAATTGTAGTTAAACCAACTATTAATTATTAAACTGAATATCCCATACTGATATTGCCCTGTCGTCTCCTGCACTTACCAAAAGATTATTATGATTAGACCATAGTAACTTATTCACGGAAGTACCATGCCCTGCATGTCTGGCTTTATCTATTACCTTCAACAATTTAAAAGTATGAGTGTCCCAAACTTTTATGGATTTATCCATGCTACAAGTTACAAAATGTTTACCATCCGGGCTAAAATCCAGGTGGTTAATGGCATACATATGGGCCACTATATCTTCTAACAATAAATATCCTGCTTTGATATCCCAAATTTTCAAATGAGCATCTCTTCCCGCACTCATTAAAAGCTGATTGTCAGGCGAGTACTTCAAAGTGAAAATAGAATTATCATGACCAGACAGCTCGTACTTCAAACTGAAGTCTTCCAGAGAGTAAACCCTGATTTTATGATCGCTAAAACCAACGGCCATTTCATTCAGGTCTTCACTTACAGCAATGCAGCGTGCGCTATAATCACTGGAATGAATTTTATAAACTATCCGCAGCTCATCGATATTGATTATAGTTACGGTGCCCTTCTTATCAGCCACAATCAAATGATCCTTATAAGAATCAATATCAAAAATGGCTTCGTCTGTTAGCTTTAATGATCCTGTTTCCTTCTTATTTTCCCAGTCTATTAAATGAATCCCATCATAATTATGACCCACTGCCAGCAAATTTCTGGTAGGCATATAATGTAAGGCGTAGATAGAATTTGGAAGTTGGGCTATGAGCTTACCATTCTCTGATTCGGCCAGGTTCCAATACACTACCATTCCATCGCCAGCACCAGAAAAGAAAATATGATCATACTGGGTTCTCTCCAGGGTATAAACACAATCATTATGTCCGGTAAAGGTTTTGAGTTTGGAAACGTTAACTTTGCCCATGAAATAATGATTATTTTTAAATTTTAAGCAAAGAAGCAAGTTTCCAGTCAGTTATCAAATGCCACTCTACAAAATCGAAAAAATAAATAATAGCAGATTCCTGGGCCTTTGGCACATACAAGAATCTTACAACTATTTGTTTGAAGCACTTAAAAGCAAAACCGATGAATACAGCTTGCTCAACACCTTTAGGCACGAGCATAAGAAGATGGAATGGCTGGCAGGAAGACTTACTTTAATGGCCATGTGCGAGCAGCTGAACCTGCCGTATCATGGTGTAATTAAAAATGAACATGGCAAGCCATTTCTTAAAAATAGCAGTGTTGAAATCTCTCTTTCACATTCATATCCTTATGTTTCCATATTACTGGATTTAAAGGAAGATGTGGGCATTGATCTGGAGCAGAAAAAGGAGAAACTAATGAGGGTACAGCATAAATTCTTAGATGAAAAGGAAGTAGAAGATGCTGATAATAGCATTGAAAAATTGGGGGTTTATTGGTGCGCCAAAGAAGCCTTGTACAAAATTTACAGCTCAAAGAACCTATCTTTTAAAGACCATATTCGGGTAGAACCCTTTACACTTGAACTTATCGGAACAGTTTTTGGCAAAATAATTGTCAATGGTATTACCAAAAGCTATAAACTGGAATATAGAGTTGAAGAAAACTATATCTTAGCTTTCAATATTTAAAGTCATGAAAAAGTTAATTGTTCTAATATTGGCATTATGTTCATTTCAAGCTTTCAGCCAGGAGGTGAGCAACTTTACGTTAAAGAATGTTACTGATGGTAGCAATACTTCATTAACAGATTATAAAAGCAGCAAGGGTGTGGTGGTAATTTTCACTAGCAATGTATGCCCTTACTCTGTTTACTATGAAGGCAGAATTACTCAGCTTATAGCTGAATACGAGTCTAAAGGCCTATCATTTATATTGATCAACTCTCATGTAGAAGATAAAGAATCAGCCACAGAAATGGCGAACAAGATTTCTACCTGGGGACTAAAAGTACCCTATTTGGCTGATAAAGATCAAAGTGTGATGAATGCATTTCATGCTTCAAAGAGCCCTGAAGTATTCTTACTTAAGAATAATGGTGGATATTTCTCTGTTTTCTACCAAGGAGCGATTGACAATAATCCTCAAGTAGCTACTGATGTAAAAGATCAATACCTGAAAGCAAATATCGATAATTTACTTTCAGGTAAAGCTGCCACCAAAGGTGGTAGACCTATTGGCTGTATGGTAAAAAGGGGATAATTTATATTCCCAAATGACCGTGATCACCCAAGCTCTCAAGCAGAGTTTTGATCTCTTCAGATTTAGCGTGATCCCCGATTTTATCAAAGCTCACTACCAAATTTCTTAAAGATCTCAATACGATTTCACGATTATCACAAGGCTCATAAAAAGAGTCTTGTGGATTTATCCTTAGTTCGTGGATGTAGTTATCAATATCATCTTTGGAAAAGATCAGGCCTCTATTGAAAGCATTGATATAAAACTGGTCCACCCCATCTATCTCACTTTTATAAGTTAAAATGAAAAGATTTGGCAGGTTAACACCATACACCGGCATTTTTAATTTCCTGGCTACCAGCATGTAAAGTACACAAAGAGATATAGGATTTCCTTTTCTTGATTCCAGCACAATGTTTATCATAGAATTACTGGGCGAATGAAAGTTCTTAGTATTAGCTCCGAATTTGAGCTTATTAAACAATACACTATTCAACAACTTCACCTGATCATATGGATGCACATCGGACTTGAATTCCAACCAGGCATCATAATAGATCTGTTCAAAATCCTGCCTCAACTTAGTTAACTCCAGATCGGGATATTGGTAAGTAGCTACTAGCCACATGCCTTCAAGCAAGTCTCCATCATCCTGAGCAAACCATTTTTGCAGCCTTTCCTGAAGTAAATCATATTGTAAAGTGTGAATAAGGTCTTCAATGCGAGATTGCACAGAAGGATTAAGATTGCTTTCCCACTCATTTTCAAGCATAGGAATCATGCTCCCCCCCAGTGAGATAATCTTTTGTTCCACATGTGCTATAATTTCAGCATCTTCATCATCTAAAAGTGATACTAAGGCCTTTATCTCTTCTTGTTTCATTCAGTAACTTATGTTTGTATTACGCCAACATTAAACTTTTCTACAGGAGCATGATTGGCTGCGTCAATACCAGTAGATATAACCCTTCTGGTCTCTCTAGGATCGATGATACCATCTACCCACAATCTGGAAGCCGCATAGTACGGGCTTAGCTCCTCATTATATTTATCTGTAATTTCTTTCAGTAACGTTTCTTCTTCTTCAGGAGTAATTTCTTTACCCTGAGCTTTCAATGTAGCTACTTTGATCTGCAATAGCGTCTTCGCTGCCGAGGCGCCACTCATCACCGCTATCTGGGATGTAGGCCAGGCATAAATAAGACGAGGATCATAGGCTTTGCCACACATGGCGTAGTTACCTGCTCCATATGAGTTACCCATTACTATGGTGAACTTAGGCACTGTAGAGTTAGCCATGGCATTTACCATTTTAGCTCCGTCTTTAATAATGCCACCATGCTCTGCTTTACTGCCTACCATGAAACCACTAACGTCTTGCAGAAATACCAAAGGTATCTTTCGCTGATTACAGTTCATAATAAATCGTGCCGCTTTATCGGCTGAATCAGAATAGATTACACCCCCCATCTGCATCTCACCTTGCTTACTTTTTACCACCTTTCTCTGGTTAGCCACAATGCCTACTGCCCAGCCATCAATTCTGGCATAAGCACAAACAATGGTTTTACCATACAAACCCTTATACTCATCATATTCACCACCGTCAACCAGATGTTTTATCACATCCTTCACATCATAAGGAGTAGTTCTGTCTTTCGGCACCGTACCCAGTATATCTTCAGGCTTTTCTGGCTCCACCGCTTCTACTCTGCTAAAACCAGCCTTTTCATCGTCTCCAATTTTATCAAAAATTGATTTGATATAATCCAGGCAAGCTTCATCATTATCAAATTTATTATCAGTAACGCCAGAGATTTCGCAATGAGTGGTAGCACCTCCAAGTGCTTCATTATCAATACTTTCGCCTATAGCTGCCTTTACCAGATATGAGCCTGCCAAGAATATTGATCCGGTTTTATCTACTATCATAGCCTCATCTGACATGATAGGCAAATAAGCTCCACCAGCTACACAGCTACCCATTATGGCCGCTATCTGCACTATGCCCATAGCAGACATTTTCGCATTATTTCTAAACTGACGACCGAAGTGTTCCTTGTCTGGAAATATCTCGTTTTGCATAGGAAGAAACACTCCTGCACTGTCTACCAAATAAATGATAGGAAGTCTGTTTTCCATGGCCACTTCCTGGGCTCGCATATTTTTCTTAGCAGTAATAGGAAACCAGGCACCAGCTTTTACAGTGGCATCGTTAGCCACTATCACACAGGTTCTGCCTTGTACCATACCTATTACCGTGACCACACCCCCTGAAGGGCAGCCACCTACCTCCGCGTACATATCATTTCCTGCCAGCAAACCTATTTCTAAAGGCTCACTCCCTTCATCTACCAGGTAGCTGATTCTCTCCCTGGCCGTAAGTTTTCCCTTCTCATGCTGCTTGGCAATCTTCTTCTCACCTCCACCCAGCTTAGTCTTCTCTTCCTTCTTCTCGAGCTGGTAGATAAGCTGCTTTAAATGATCTTCGTTTTTATTAAATTCTATATTCATAAGGATAAATAAACTGACACACCAATGCTAAAAAACAGCCTATGAGGAAGCTGAATGCACTTAGTGTACATCATTAATTATAATAGTTAGCGTTTGTATAAAATAACGCAAAAACTATCAGAAAACCATCGGGATTGTGTGTAGAAAGACAGGAATAGAAAAGGCTGCTAATCTTCAGCAGCCTCTCTTCTATTTTTTTCAATTTTTGACTTTTTCCTACCAAAAGGAGATAGGAAGTCTTTTGGTTGTGTATCCAAGTGGATGATGAGCGCATCCAGACTTCGAACCGTATTATTAAGATTATTATAAAGCGAGTCTTCATTAATAAGCTTACCTAGGGTGCCATCATTCTGAGTGAATTGCTTTACAGCTTCATTGAGGTTGCCTACGGCTTCGTTTGCCTTTCTTACCGTCTCATTCAGCTCGAGCCTTTTTAATGAATCACTAAATTGTGTCAGATTAGATAGCATAGGCTCTGCTTGCGCCAGCGTAGAGTTCAGCTGACTTCCTACCTCATCAAATGTTTCATTGATAGAGCCTAGCCTTTGTTTTACTTCTACTATAGTAGCATTTAAAACAACCGGAGTTCTTTCAAAACCGTCCATCATTCTATTTATTTTCTGACTGTTTCCATTCAAGTTATCTAAAATAGAGTTTATTTTTTTTATGGTAGCTTCCAGATTATTGGCTACGGGCTGAGCACTTTCTGCAAGAATGTCAGCAATACCTTTATCAAGTATAGCAATTAATGTATCTCCAGGCATTAATGGCTTGTCTACATTTCCTGTGCTCAACAAAATAGATTTATTACCCAGAAAATCACTATTCAGCTTAGCAATAGCAGAGTCTCCTAAAGTAATATCTCCATCAATATCCATCTCTACCAGTACCTGATCATTATAATTCTGAAGCAGCTTTATACTGCTTACACGACCTACCACAAAACCATTAATGAAAATGGGGTTAGAGGGTGTTAATCCATCCACATTATCATAAACAGCGTAGTATTTAGAATTAGACGAGAAAAAATCAACTCCTTTAAGGTAATTAAAACCTAAATAAAGAATGGCGATAGAGAACATCATAAATACGCCAACCTTTAACTCTTTGGATATCTTCACTTATTATTTGTTTAAAGATTCAATTTCATTTTTATAATCTCTGAAAGCTCTAAAAATTCCAGAGGCTATATTTCCTTGAACGGAAGCATCATTCAGTTGTTTTTCTTCAGTGGTGTTAGACAAGTATCCGATTTCTACCAATACACTCGGCATAGCCGTACTCCACAACACATATAAACTTGACTGTTTTACTCCTAAACTGTTTCTACCCGCTCTCTGTTTAAATTGATTTTCAATTTGTGTTGCCAAGTAAATACTTTTTTCTTGAAAAGCAGACTGCGTAAGAGAAAAAAGAATGTATGACTCTGGTGACTTAGGATCGAAGCCGTATGTTTTTTCGTAATCCTCCTCAAGCATAATTACCGAGTTTTCCCTTTTGGCTACCTCCAGGTTTCGACCAGTATTTTGAGCTCCCATTACATAAGTTTCAGTGCCTCTGATTCTGCTTTTTCGATCAGCGCTTACGTTATCTGGCAATGAGTTAGCGTGAATAGAAATGAAAACATCAGCTTTATTTTTATTAGCTATTTCTGCTCTTCCTTTTAGTGGCACAAAAGTATCATCATCTCTGGTGTAGATCACCTTTACATCTGGCAAATACTCTTCTATGTAGCCACCAACCTTCAAAGCCACGGCTAAAACCAGGTCTTTTTCCTTAGTGCTACTACCATGAGTACCTGGATCATGACCACCATGTCCGGCATCAATAACTACTGTTCTTACTTTAAAATCTGTTCTTCTTATCGGTGTAGATGAAGTTAGCAAGGTTATTGCTAACAGAAGAAAAACTATGGCAATATTCTTCACAATCTTTCGCTTCTTAAAAGTTATTCCAATAACTTTGCACAAAATTGTAATTTTTTCTCTAAAACCGAAAAATACGCTACGCAAATTGGAATTCTTGTCTTCTGCCAAGTACACACTACTTTTAGTCTTTTTTGGTTTATTCATTTCTATATGTCATGCTCAAACTCCTGAAAAAAATTTAAATGCACCTACGGAGACTTTGGGTAAAAAATCAATAAATGCTGACACTACCGTTAACAGCGATAGTACAGTATTGGTTGCGGATTCTTTAAAAAATGAGACTCCAAAAGGTGATATCCAGACCACAATCAATTATTCTGCCAGAGATTCTATCAATTTTTCCATCAGCACAAAAATAGTAAAGCTTTATGGTGATGCGAAAATTGATTATGGAAACATCAAACTAGAGGCCGATGAAATTGAAATTGATTACAACAAACAAACGCTAACTGCACACGGTAAGCTTGACTCGTTAGGTAGAAAAGTTGGCTATCCTATCTTTCAAAATGGTGCCGAAACTTACGAGACCAAAGACATTATTTATAACTTTAAAACTGGTAACGCGAAAATCACTGAAGTAGTCACCCAGCAGGGCGAAGGATATCTACACGGAAAAACTGTATTTAAAAACTCTGAGAATGAGCTTTTTAGTATTGACAACACTTATACTACATGTGACCTGGCCCACCCGCATTACCGAATCAGAGCCAGAAAAACTAAAGCCATTCCTGATGACAAGATAGTTGCCGGGCCATTTAATCTGGAAATAAATGACGTACCAACACCCTTGGGTTTTATATTCGGGATGTTCCCGGCTAAAAATGAAGCTTCTTCAGGTATTATCATCCCTTCTTATGGTGAAGAAAGAGTACGTGGTTTCTACCTCAGAGGTGGCGGGTACTTTTTCGATATAAGTGATTATGTGAAAGTCGCCCTTAGAGGCGATGTTTATTCTAAAGGAGGACATGGAGTTCATTTAAACACTGTATACAAAAAGAGATATGCCTATAATGGTAATATCAACTTCGATTACACTAAACTCAGACTTTCATCCAATATAGAAGATCAAGATACTCGAAATGACTACCGACTATCCATTAGCCATACACCTCAGTCTAAAGGCAATAGCCGTTTTTCTGCTTCAGTAAACGCTGCAACTTCGTCATACAACTCAAATAACTATTTAGGATTTAGCACTGATGATGGCCAGAACGGAATCAACAACTTTACCAGAAAGCTAAGCTCCAACGTATCTTACTCAAAAACTTTTCAGGGCACTCCCTTCTCTCTGGGTTTGAGTATGAGACACAACCAAGACGTTTCTACCAGAGAGGTGGATTTACTTTTACCCTCTTTGTCATTTAACATGACCAATGTTTATCCATTTAAAAGTAAAAATGGAGCTTCAGACAGCTGGGTGGAAAAACTTAACGTAAGATACTCGCTAACCGGAACCAACAACATCACTAACAATTTAGGCCGAATTGGCTCTAATCCTGCACAGGATAGTATTGCTCCATTTACCTTTGATAATCTGGGTTTGTTCTTCGAAAATTCAAGAAAAGGGCTTCAGCATAAGATTCCTTTAAGTACTTCTTTTAAACTTTTAAAGTACTTCACTGCTTCACCATCATTCAACTATTCCGAAAACTGGTATTTCGACAAACTACAATGGGAGCTGGATGATGACGGCACAACAGCTCAAATCGCAGACACTATTCCAGGATTCAACAGAGTATATGAGTACAGCTTCAGCACCAGCTTTAGTACCCGACTGTATGGTTTCTTTAATTTGAAACAAGGTAAGATAAAGATAAGGCACGTAATGAACCCAACCATGTCACTTTCCTATCGGCCAGATTTTGGGGATCCTAAATACGATTATTGGCAACAGCTTACTACCGAAGAAGGAGATGTACAGTTAAAATCTAGATATCAGGGATATGTTTATTCAGCACCCTCCTATGGCGAAAGTGGGTCCATCAGTTTTGGCTTAAACAACTCCCTGGAAATGAAAAACGAAGCCAAGGCAGACTCGACCAACAAGGCCGAGAAGATTCCCATACTCAATAGCTTTGGATTTAACACCTCATATAACTTCGTAGCAGACTCTTTTAAACTTTCGAATATTACATTCA
Source organism: Fulvivirga ligni (assembly GCF_021389935.1). Classification (NCBI taxonomy): domain Bacteria; kingdom Pseudomonadati; phylum Bacteroidota; class Cytophagia; order Cytophagales; family Fulvivirgaceae; genus Fulvivirga; species Fulvivirga ligni. The sequence continues at coordinate 1,612,760 of NZ_CP089979.1, read as the reverse complement.
GAGCTAACACCTCAGTTTTCAAAAAGAAAGTTAACGTTAACCTATCAGGTACGGTAAACCCGTATTTATATAGAATTGATAATATCTCTGAAAACTCTAGAGGTGAGCAGGTTATCACGCAAACCAGAATAGATCAATATGCCTGGAATAACGGCCAGGGATTAGGGCAGCTGAGTAATGCTAACATTGCCCTGAGCACCAATTTAAACCCCAAAGGCCAGAAGAGCGATGAAGAAACGCGAGACAGAATTAACAATTCAGACCTCAACCAAACAGACAAGGATTATTTGCTGAACAACCCGGACTCTTATGTAGATTTTACTATCCCCTGGAGTTTAAGGCTTAACTATAGTTTTAACTATTCAAAAGTAGGTTTTAAGGAAGCCAACATCACTCAGACGCTCCGTATGTCTGGTGACTTTTCACTATCTGAAAAATGGAAAATAACCTTTAATACTGGTTATGACTTTGTGAAAAAAGCAGTCTCTGCCACTACTTTTGGAATTTCAAGAGACCTACACTGCTGGGAGATGAACTTAAACTGGACTCCATTTGGAGTTTACACTAACTACAACTTCACCATAAGAGTAAAATCAGCTCTACTTCAAGACCTTAAACTGAACAGAACAAGAAGTTTCTACGACAACTAATGTTCAGTTTTCTATAAAATCAAAAAAGGCTACCTCATTGAGATAGCCTTTTGGTTTATAAGTTTTGCCAAGAAGGATTACCCTTCAATCCATGCTGTAACTTCTTCTAATGTTGGGTTTTTCACGTCATTAAGTTTCATCTTCTTACGTGTACCACATACATCATTAAATAACTTATTGGCATTTGCTTCCTTCACCTGCTTCACTGTAAGCAAGCCAAGCTTTTGAATAATTGGCACTAGATCTTCTCTAATTCCTATTTTCGCATAGTCTTCTACTGTAGCATAAGCCACTTTCTTCTCTGGCTTCATTTGAGGGAAGAAAAGCACATCCTGGATAGAGTTAGAATTGGTCATGATCATTGACAATCTATCAATTCCTACTCCCAGACCAGCTGTTGGAGGCATACCATATTCTAAAGCACGAAGGAAATCTTCGTCTAAAGTCATAGCCTCGTCATCGCCTCTTTTACCTAACTCCAGCTGCTCTTCAAATCTTTCTCTCTGATCGATAGGATCGTTAAGCTCTGAGAATGCATTACAGATTTCTTTTCCGTTGGCAATGGCTTCAAATCTTTCTACTAATCCCTCTTTTTCACGGTGTTTCTTAGCCAAAGGAGACATCTCTACCGGGTAATCAGTGATGAAGGTTGGCTGTATAAGCTGTCCTTCGCACTTCTCACCAAAGATTTCATCTATAAGCTTACCTTTGCCCATTGTTTCATCGATAGGTACATTAAGCTCTTTTGCTGTTTTTATCAGCTCCTCCTCATTCATTTCAGAGATATCAATACCTGTAAAATGTTCAATAGCTTCAAACATGGTAAATCTCTTCCATGGTCTCTGGAAGTCAATAACATTTTCACCTACTTGCACTTTGGTAGTTCCATGAAGATCAAGCGCCACTTTTTCTATCATTTCTTCTACCAGATCCATCATCCAATAGTAATCTTTGTAGGCCACATAAAGCTCAACTTGTGTAAATTCAGGATTATGGAAACGAGACATTCCCTCATTTCTAAAATCTTTAGAGAACTCATACACGCCATCAAAACCACCTACAATAAGCCTTTTTAGGTAAAGCTCATTGGCAATCCTTAAATACAATGTCATATCTAAGGTATTATGATGCGTTTTAAATGGTCTGGCAGCCGCACCTCCGTATAATGGCTGAAGAATAGGCGTTTCTACTTCTAAATAACCTTTGTCATTCAGATAATTTCTCATGCTATTTACCAGCTGCGTTCTTTTAATGAAAGCATCTTTTACATGAGAGTTAACCACTAAATCCACATATCTCTGGCGGTATCTTAATTCAGGAGATGAGAAAGCATCATGCTTTACGATGTTTCCTTCTTCATCCTTTGTTTCCTTTACTGCTGGTAGCGGTTTTAAAGATTTAGAAAGAACCGTTAGTTCTGTAACGTGAACAGAAAGCTCACCGGTCTGAGTTGTAAACACGTATCCTTTAACTCCTATAAAATCACCTCTATCCAGAAGTTTTTTGAATACCGTATTATATAATGTTTTATCGTCTCCAGGACAGATATCATCCCTTCTTACATATATCTGAAGCTTTCCTTTAGAGTCCTGAATCTCAGCGAACGAAGCTGAGCCCATTACCCTTTTACTCATTAATCTTCCAGCAAGCGAAATATTCTTATAATCTAACTTTTGTTTCTCGTAGTTATCCTTAATCTCCTTAGTTGACACATTAACTTCAAATAATTCTGAAGGGTAAGGATTGATCCCTAACTTTTCTAATTCTTCCTTAGCTTCTCTTCTTACGAGCTCTTGTTCGCTTAACTGCATAATTCTTTAAATTCAATTTCAACACTGAAACCGCAAAGATAGATGAAAGTTTGAAATTAAAGTAGCAAAAAGGAGAGGATACCAAAGGCCTTCATTTATTTAAAAATTCAATATTTAATTTAACTATTGAAAGTTTAGATGTAAATATTCATGCTATTATGTTCGCATGGGACCTAAATTTCTATTATTTTTGTATGTAAGAAATTAGTGCCATTGTGCACTTACAAATTGTAATGTTGGACTTTAAAGGAGGGTAAAGCCTCTCAGCCACTATGAAAAAGAATTTTTACCACATATACTCTTTCTTAATCCTTTCGCTTTTCCTTAGTTCTTTAGGGATAAGCCATGCACAAACAGTAGTGCGCCCCGAGTGTGATGACCTGGGAGAAAATGATGTTTTATATTATGCAAGCTCATTTTCAGGCTCAAACAACTACAGCCTTTCTCTTAAAGGATTGTTCAATGCTAGCCTAACAACTACGTTTGAATTTAACGAGGATGCTTATTTCATCATCACAGATACAGAAATTCATCTTAAAGGAACCTTAACACTTCTAACTAACGGAAATACACAATTTCCTGTTGGTTCTCAGTGGTTTATGGATGTAAGAATGAATGCAACATCGTATAATACTCCAAATATTCAGCTGGGGCAGGGTACGGATCTAACAGATCTATGGAAGTATTATGAAATTGATTACAATGCTTTCGAGCTTTATTCTGTAACAACCCCAAGCTACATCATTACTTTAGTTAGCCCTCCTCAACCATATTTCCAATATGGCACTGGCGCTAACAATAAAAACATTAGTGAATTTGGTGGTTATAGTGTGCTAAGATGGGAGCAAGGAAGTTTAGGTGATGACGGTCATATTTCAATTGCTTTAGATGAGCAATGCGTATTTACAGCTCCAACTGCAGAAATCGCAGGAGATCTTGATCTTTGCCCTGGAGCTTCTGACAACTTAACCATTGAACTTACAGGTGATGCACCTTGGACAGTTGAATATACAAAAGATAATGTAGCGCAAACCGCACTAGTGATTAACACATCTCCTTATCAGCTTCCTGTTACTGAAGCAGGTCAGTACGTTCTTACAGCGGTAAAAGATGCTAATGATAATTCTGGATCTGTAAGCGGAACGGCAAGCGTAGGTATTTACACCAAACCTAGCATAGCTACTCTTCCAAGTGATATTTCAGTTTGTGAAGGTGAAACTGCTTCTGTAACTATAGAATTTACTGGTGAGGCTCCATTTACTTTAATATATAATGATGGAACTACCGATGTTACAGTTACTTCTAATGATGGCGCTGACAAAGTATTAGCTCTTGCCGCCGGCACATATAACTTTATTTCAATAGAAGACAAAAACTGTTCTTCTAACATTAACAAAGCTGTTGCTGTAAATGAAGGAGAAACATTAGACCTTTCAATTAACACTCCAGATATGGCATGTTTCAGTGATGGTTTAATTACCCTAACTGCTGGATCAACGGGAGCTGCTATCTCGCCTGAAGGTTGGTCATTGGTTTCAGGATCAGGTGATCTTGTGGATAATGGACTAAGTGCTACTTACAATCCTTCACTATCCGATGCTGAAGTAACTATTGCTTTCGCCGCCTCTAATAGCTGTACCGCTTCTAAGAAGGTTGAGAAAACAATTAAAATTTATAATCCAATCGCCTCTTTTGAGATTACTCCAACACCTGAAAACGGTGAGTACTCTCCTGGCATAGAATATACGTTCACTCCTATTGACCAGTCTCAAGCTAGTTATGCCTGGAATTTTGGTGATGGATCTGTGAGCAGCCAAAAAGTGGCTACCCACACATTCTCTGAGAAAGGTGAGTTTTTCATTGGTCTCGAAGTATTTAGTACTGACGATGTATGTAGCGCTGAAAGTAATGTAAAGATTGCAATTTCAGTTAAAAACAACATTTACGTGCCTAACGTATTCAGTCCTACTTCTTCGAATCCAGAAAACAACGTAGTAAAAGTATACGGTCAGAATATTTTAGATGACAATTTCAACTTTGAGATCTATAACAGATGGGGCTCATTAGTATATAGCACAAAAAATCTTAATGAGGCTCAAAACCAGGGATGGAACGGATCATCTGACGGTGAAAGCAAAGAGAACAACGTATTTACCTATGTGGTGAGGGGAGAATTTGAAAATGGACAGACTTTTGAAAAAACAGGTACAATTACACTCGCAAAATAAAGTAGTGCTAGGTAAAAAAATCAAAACTGTTTTCTTATTAGTAATTATTGCGGCAGCTACCCAAACTAGCCTATTCGCACAAGATGCAGTTTTTTCGCAGTTCTATAATTCTTCACTTTACCTTAACCCCGCACTTGCCGGGGTGGAGGAAAACATGACGGTGGGTGTATCTTACCGATCTCAGTGGAGAAGTTTATTATTCCCATACACCACTAGTCAGGTATCATTAATAGTACCTTACTATGAATCACAGCACACAAAGCCATACGGACATATCGGTGGCTTTGGTGTATCTGTATATAACGATGTAGCCGGGGAAAATAAAAATTTCAAAACCACCGGAGCTAATGCTGCCTTCGCATACAATCTACCATTAGATAGAAAGCTAGTCCACCAAATTAGCTTTGGCTTGCAGGCAGGTTTTATCAATAAGAGGATTGATTCTGAGGGTCTACAATGGGGTGAGCAATATAACCCGTTTGTAGGTTTTGACTCTTCCATCCCAGCCTCCGAAGTTGGAAATTTGGAAAACAGGACTTTCCTTGATTTAAACTCTGGAATTTTCTGGTTTTATAACCCTATTCAAGATGGCAATAAGCTAATCAAGAGCATCAATTCTGGCTTTTCAGTGGCTCATATGAACCATCCTGATGAATCCATGTATGATGGGTCAGATAGTCAACTGCCTTTATTATATAAGTATCATGGAGGTATTGTTTTCAACTTATCACAGAAGGCAACAATCTCAGCAAATGTTTTCAGCTCACAGCAAGACAAAGAGTGGCAACATAACTTAGGCACTTACCTCAGCTACAAGCTTAGCTCTGTATCTGCAGGCCAGTCTAAATATGTAATTGCCAGACTTGGCGGATGGTACAGAGTTGATGATTCATTCATTGTATTAACAGAATTTGAATCTCAGCTTTTCAAAGTGGCCTTCAGCTATGACTTGAACACCTCGTCTTTAAGATATAATGACAGAGGCATCGGAACCTACGAAGTTCACCTTTCCCTTCATTTTGCTGACCTGGCGCCTGCCAAATCAAGATACTAACCATGCTTAGAAATTTTTTATTATTAATAATTACATTCTTTCTATTCAACACACAGGTAAATGCTCAAAAAGTGCTATGGGCTTCAAAAGTGATTGAATTTTCTTCTGAAAGGAAAACACCCATGCACCTGGCACAGCTGGCCGGTGAATCCTACAAGGCAAGTCAGATTCTTGGTGAACCGGATATATACCCCGGAAGTGAGGGATCAAGTAGGGCCTGGACACCTAAAAAACCTGATCAGGAAGATTTTATTAAAGTAGGTTTTGCGGAACCGATCTCCATTCAACAAATAGCTATTGCTGAGTCAATTAACCCAACTGCTATCTGGAGAGTGTTTGCTTATGATGAAAATGGCGGTGAGCACTTCATCAATGAGTTTACGCCAAGACCTATTCCTTTAAAAAGTAGAATAATCAACATTTTCACTGACCCTACACCGTATAAGGTAACAGCGGTAAAAGTTATTCTTCATGGAAAAGATGTGCCTGGATACAACGGAATAGATGCTATAGCCATTTCAGATTCAAAAGATCCTATCAAAATAGATATCAAAATCGCAGACGGTATATACGAATCGGTTCAGGCTGAGAGGTTAAGCGACAGCATTAACAGCCCCTATAAAGATCTAAAACCTCTTCTTACCCCAGATGGAAAAACTATGTTCTTCAGCAGAGTTCAGGATCCACAAAACATTGGTGGTGAAGATGATCTGGAGGATATATGGATATCTACTAAGGATGATAATGGAGAATGGACTAAAGCCAAGAACATTGGCGAAGGCTTAAATAATAAAGGGCCGAATTTCATCTGTAGTGTTACTCCAAAAGGAGATGGATATGTATTGTTACTTGGCAATCGCTACAGGAAAAACAAAATGACTGAAGGGCTTTCTATAGCCACACAAACCCCTGAAGGACTATCTAAGGTGGAACCGGTATTTATAGAAAATGAAGAGAACTTCTCTCGTTTTGCTAACTACTATTTAGGAATCAACCAGCAGATCATTATCATGTCTGTACAGAGAAGAGATAGCGAAGGTATGAGAGACCTTTATGTGAGCTTTAGACAAGAGAACGGCAGATGGTCAACTCCAAAAAATCTGGGACCTAGCATTAATACGCCTGAAGAAGAATCTTCACCATTTCTTGCTGCTGATGGTAAGACCTTGTATTTCTCATCTAGCGGTCATTTAGGTTTTGGAGGAAGTGATGTTTACATCTCAAGAAGACTAGATGATACCTGGACTAATTGGAGTACTCCGGAAAACCTGGGCCCCTACATCAACTCCACTGACGATGAGATCTTCTTTCACTTAGCCTATGATAGTAAGTATGCGTATTACACTCGTGGAAACGGCGTGGATGCAGACATATACCGCCTGGAGCTTCCTGCTTATGAGTTACCGGAACCAACCGTAGAGCTAAAAGTAAAAGTTGTAGATAAGAATACATTGGAACCTATTCCCACATCAGAGTTGGTAGTGTATAACAAAGAAATGGATCTGGCGGAATGGCATCCATCTACTGACAATACAGGTATTTTTGATTTTATTATACCAAAAGGTCACACCTATGAAATTTCAGGGCAAGCTGAAAATTACCTTTCAGTAGAAACCCATCAGATAGACCTTTCTACTGTTTTCGAAGATGAGAAATTGGAATATGTTATTCACATGACTCCAATTGAAGTGGGTGAGAGAATACCTTTGGACAATATTTATTTTGACTTTGATAAAGCCACTTTAAGATCTGAATCTATTCCTCAGTTAGATAAGGTATTCAAATTCATGGAAGACAATCCATCAGTGGTCATTCAGCTCGATGGGCACACCTGCTCTTTAGGTTCTGCAAACTATAATCAGAAACTATCTGAAGACAGAGCTAGATCCGTAATGGAATACATTGTAAACAAGGGTATTAAGAAGAAAAGAATATCTTCCTTAGGTTTCGGAGAAGCTAACCCAATAGCCTCTAATGACACTGAATCCGGACGTGTAAAAAACAGAAGAGTAGAGTTTGTAATAATGGATAAATAATATCCATTATTACTTTTTACTCCTTCTCTTAATTTCCTTTCTGATCAGCGTTAATTCACGGCTACTCTGGCCTGCTACTGAAGTATTTTCATTGGCCCTTCTAAACAGATAAGGCATTACTGACTTCACCGGGCCGTAAGGCACGTATTTAGCCACATTATAACCAGCCTTAGCCAGATTGAATGATATGTTATCACTCATTCCATAAAGCTGAGCAAAAAACACTCTCGAATCATTATTCACCATGCTATGCTTACCCATAAGCAAGGTTAAATAGTGATTACTATATTCGTTGTGAGATCCGCATACAATACTTATGCGCTGCTTATTATCTATACAAAACGAAAGTGCCTTATCAAAGTCAGCATCTGTAGCTTCCTTGTTAATATGAATAGGACTTTCATAATTCATCTCTTCAGCTCTCTCCCTCTCCTTCTCCATGTAGGCACCACGTACCAACTTAGCCCCTAAGAAATAGTTATCCATAGCAGCATAATGAAAAGCATTTTTAAGGTTGCCCAGCATATCTGATCGGTACATTTGGTATGTATTGTAAACGATTGGCTGCTTTTGATTGAATTTCTTCATCATTTCATAAGCCAATTCATCAATACTATCCTGAATCCACGACTCTTCAGCATCTATAAGAATTCTCACCTTCTTCTCATAAGCCACTTCACAGATCTGATGTACTCTGGAATGCAGTCTATCCCAATCTTGCTTTTCCTGCTCCGAAAGATCCTTTCCTTCCTGCTTTTTCTGCAAAACTTTAGTAGAACCAATACCAGTGACCTTAAAAACGCTGAAAGGAATAGCATCAGACTCATGGGCCGTAAGGATAGTTTTGATTACCTCATCCTTAGTTTTTTCATAATTTTCAGTATTACCCTCACCCTCTACCGAATAGTCAAGAATAGTCCCAACGTTATATTCAAAAAGCTCATTGATGGTTTTCTCACTATCTTTAATAGTCTCACCCCCACAAAAATGCTCAAATACTGTATTCTTAATAATTCCCTTTACAGGCATATGAAGAGCCAAGGCCACTTTCACAGCACTAGTTGACAACTTAGATATAAACGGATTATTAACTACTGAAAAAATAAAATTAGCCTTATTCAGCGCCTTATTTGATTTGGCTTCAAAAGCTATCGAGGTATCATCAAATGATATATTAGATTCAATCTGCATAGTCCATGAAATAATTCCGCAAAGATATAAATTAACCTTTTGCTCTTGGTTGTTTTATTTTTTAAATATCTTTATTCCGTAATGAATGAAGTATTAAACATAGACGACCTCCGAAAAAAGATTGATTCAATCGATCATGAGCTCTTAAGTTTATTAAACGAGCGAATGGAACTGGTCAAAACAATCGGGAACATTAAGCAGAGTACTAATGCTAGTGTTTATAGGCCTGAAAGAGAAAAAGCCATCATAGAAAGGCTCAGCGCGGCCAGCACAGGTAAACTTGATAAAAATGCGATAGAAGCTATATTTCTAGAAATATTTGCGGTTAGTCGTAATCTGGAATTACCTGAAAAGGTGGCGTATTTAGGCCCTGAGGGCAGCTTCACTCATCAGGCGGCTGAGGCAAGATTTGGTGCCATGGGAGACTATACTCCTTTGAAAACCATTAAGTCTGTCTTTGACGCCGTTGCTACAGAAAGAGTAAGATTTGGTATAATCCCTATTGAAAACAATCAGGAGGGTATGGTGAATGACACCATTAAGGTGCTATGTGATTATGACATCAACATAGTGGCCGAAATACCTATGCCTATACACTTTTCATTTGCTTCCAATTGCGATAGCACCAAGCATATTAAAAAAATCTACTCTAAGGATATTGCCTTTAAACAATGTGGCAAATTCATAGATGAGTACTTCGATAAAAGTGTTGAGCTTATACCGGTTGATTCTACTTCTAAGGCATCTAAACTAGCCTCCAGAGAAGAAAACAGTGCAGCCATATGCTCTCACATAGCAGGAAAGATGTATCATCTACCTATCTTATTTCAAAACATAGAAGATAGCCCGGACAATTACACTCGCTTTCTTATCATCAGCAGAAACTTCAATAATGTTTCAAGTGGCAATGATAAAACTACCATTTTAGTAAAACTTTCGAATGATAATGAACCAGGTAGTCTGGCTGGCTTCCTTCAGGGTTTTCATAAAAATGGCATTAATCTTACCAAAATAGAAAGCTATCCTGCAAAAGAAGGAAAGGGCTTTAAATATTGGTTTTTAGTAGAGTTTGAAGGCCATAAGGATGATGAGAACATCAGCCAAATCATGAATGACCCTAACATCAAAATAAAATGGCTGGGAAGCTACACTAGACTTTGCTAATAGCACCTTCAATTTTTCAACCTATTCTTTTTTCTAATCGTGACTAGTGACATAATTTATACATCAGAGGCAGGCGTAAAAGTAAGTGAGATTTTAAACCAGGGCGGTTATAATAAAATAGCTGTTTTGGTGGATGAAAACACCAGAAAAGATTGCTATCCGCTGATCACAAATCATCTCTCTGAGCATATAGTTATAGAGATCAAAAGTGGTGAAATAAATAAAACACTAGACACCTGCGGTTTCATCTGGCAAGAGCTGACCCATTACGCCTTTGACAGAAAATCAGTGCTAATCAACCTGGGTGGTGGAGTTATTGGAGACATGGGTGGGTTCTGTGCCAGCACCTATAAACGAGGGATTGACTTTATAAATATCCCAACAACATTACTATCTCAAGTAGATGCCAGCGTTGGGGGTAAATTGGGCATAGATTTTAATGGATACAAAAATCACATTGGCCTTTTCAGAGACCCAAATGCCGTAATTATAGATCAGACATTTTTAAAGACTTTACCTTCAAATGAGCTACGTTCCGGCTTTGCAGAAGTTATTAAACATCACCTAATAGCAGATCATTCTGGTTGGGTGAAGTTAAATGAGATGACATTTCCTAAGCTGAATTGGTCAGAGGTGGTGCCTCATTCAGTAAAGATAAAATCAGATATCGTTAATAATGATCCTTACGAAGGGGGTCTGCGTAAAGTATTAAACTTCGGTCATACCATTGGTCATGCGATAGAAAGCTATCTACTTAATGAAGATAGAGCTATTTTACATGGTGAGGCCATCGCGGCAGGTATGATATGCGAAGGCTACTTAAGTGTTAAAAAAGGGTTTATATCAAATGAAGAATGTAAAGCTCTGGAAGCATATATTCTTTCAGTTTTTGATAAAACAGAAATTAAACCCAATGATTTAGATGGAATTCTTTCCTACTTAATTCAGGATAAGAAAAATCAGAAAAACAAAATTATGGCTTCACTACTTAAAAATATAGGAGAAGCCAATTGGGACATAGAGATTACATCTGAGGAAGTATCAGAAGCTATTAATTACTACAATAGCCTTTAGATATAATATGCCTCTATTTCATCTGGAATATCGATTTGCTTACGTTGCGCTGTTCTGTTGTCTGTGCGGGTATTTGTATTTCTACCTCTTCCTGCGGAAGCTACAGCAATTAATGCTCCTACTGATACGCCTAAGGCTAAAGCCAAGTTTCTTCTCTGTTTCATTTGATTATAGACATGTTTTAAAGTTATTTATCACAAATAATGCCAAATTAAAAACGTTATTTTATAAAAATTGTTGTTAAAAGTTCTTACCGTGGATTCAAAAAAAATTTATATAGAAAAGCATGATGTGATTGAGAACACCACCATTGTTCTACCTGCATCAAAAAGTATTGCTAACCGTGCCCTGATCATCAATGCTTTATGCTCAGAAAATTCTGAAATAGGAAATATTTCGGAAGCGCGAGACACTCAAACTATGCTAAGGTTATTAGACCTAAAGGATGACACATGGGACGTTTTAGATGCGGGCACCACCATGAGATTCCTAACAGCCTTTGCCAGTGTAAAAGAAGATGAAAAAATCCTTACAGGTACGGCTAGAATGCAAGAAAGGCCTATCAAAATATTAGTTGAAGCATTACAAAAACTAGGAGCTGATATTACCTATTTAAACAATGAAGGATATCCTCCAATTAAGATAAAAAAGATCGTTCATCAACTTACTGATGAACTTGAAGTTCCCGGCGACATCAGCAGTCAGTATATATCTGCATTGCTTATGATAGCTCCCACATTGCCCAATGGCTTAAAGATAAAGCTAACTGGTCATATTGGTAGTCGCCCTTATATAGATATGACCTTAGCAGTAATGAAGGCGTTTGGTGTAGCTGCTAGCTGGGAAGGATCTAGTATCACGATTGCCAAACAAAATTATAGCCCATGCGCCTATGAAGTAGAGCCGGACTGGTCTGCGGCGAGCTACTGGTATAGCTTTGTAGCGCTTAGCAATGAGGCTAATGTCATGTTGAAAAACTTAAAAGATGACTCTATTCAAGGTGACAGAAAAATGGCTGATTTCATGAAAGAATTAGGCGTTAAAACTACATTTAGTGAGGTCGGTGCCATCTTGGAGAAATGTGATCATCAAAAGGAAGTAAGCTTTGATTTCACTCATTGCCCTGACCTGGCTCAAACTGTATCAGTTATTTGTGCTATTAAAGGCATTACCTGCAATATGGTAGGCCTGGAGAGCTTAAGAATTAAAGAAACGGATAGAATTGCTGCTTTACAAAATGAGCTATCAAAATTCAATGCTAAGCTCCTGGAAGAAGGCAACTCATGGAAGATCATTCCATCTACCGGAATTGATTCTCAAAATGGTTTATCATTTGACACTTATCATGATCACCGTATGGCCATGGCATTTGCTCCTTTAGCTACCCAAACCGGCGTGGAGATTAAAGACCCCTCAGTGGTGAACAAGTCATACCCTGGTTTCTGGAATGATATGGAAAAAGCGGGCTTTGTTTTATCAAAAAACTAAAGACTGGAAATAAGGAAAAGCTTGAGTCAATCGTGATCCATACCAGGAGAACATTTCACCATCGACCAGATGGATGTTAGCTCTGGGCACGATTGATTCAAACTCCTCAATGTGCTTCTTCTGAAAAGGAAATGGCTCAGATGATAGAAAGATATGCTCCGGAGATAGTGCTATCATTTCCTCTAAAGTGAGCGCAGGGTATCTGTCAACACCTTCCACTGCATTAATAAAGCCTATCTTCTCCAGCATATGGTCAATAAAGGTATTCTTACCTGCTAACATATACGGTTTTCTCCAAATGAGATAAAGGACCCTTTTAGGTGCCCTCTTTGCTAGTAATGCTTCCTCGGATTTAATTTGGGAGATCAATTCATTAGCCAAAACCTCTCTATCAGTAAAAAGGCCTATTTGACAAATCATTTCAAGAGCTTCATCAAGGGTATTGATATCACTCATCCATACGGGATAATGCTTTTTCAGCTCTAGAATACCATCTTTATAATTCTCCTCTCTATTACCAATAATAAGATCTGGCTTTAGGGAATCTATTTTATCAAAATGGAAATTTTTAGTACCTCCTATCTTGGGCAGATCAGAAACTTTACTTGAAGGATGTATGCAAAATTTAGTAACTCCGAGTATGGTGGATTCTAACTGTAAATCAAAGAGGAGTTCTGTAATTGAGGGGACGAGAGAGACGATCTTAGGGTTATGAGGTATGATAACCTCATAACCCATTTGATCTGTTAATTTCATAGTGCCGTAATCATGCATTTTTAAAGTTACGGCTGAAAAAATAAAAGTTTAAAAAATCCGATCAATAAATCTTGATCACTTGGTGGACAATAAAAAATTGAAGGTATCAATATGGTAAAGGCAGGGCCTTTACCATATTTAGTCTAATGAACTCAAATAGTCCACCTAGTTATATCAATCGTATTTTTCACACCTGCAAAGTTCCTTTTGCAATGTTTACATAGCACTAATACAATGATATTCTTGAGCATTATACTAATTGATACCAAAAGCTAAAAAAATAATGTCTTGTTATATTAATATGGCCATACTAGACAGCTGACCCGAAACTTTCAAACGTGATTCTTCAATTACCTTTTGATTTAATTCAAAGGCCAATTTATTATTCACCGTTCTAAAGTTGATTCCACTACCCTTCTCACCTAATCCTGGCTTGTCTGTTATGATCAATGTAGATTTGTTTGCTAACTGACCTTTGATAGTGTCAAAATCTTTGCTACTTCCCTTCGCTACATATAAGATGTGGCATTCAGAAATTTCAGATGGACTACCGAATTTCTTCACTACAAACTTCTTATTCCCGCGTAATTTTCCTCCATACCAAGTGTTCAAGGTATTGTACACTTCATCATCACCAATTACGGCAATCACAAAATTCTGAGACTGATCTGAGCTTGGCCACTGAATATACTTGATGAAGTTATAAATCATCATCGAGTGAATTTCATGAATTGGCCTTCCCTGTGCCTGTGCTGTTCCAAAGAACCCCGACAGTAGAAAAACTGTCAGTACTGTTGCAGATTTTAATATTTTCATAATTATACTAGTTGGACAGTTTTCTTACATCCAAAGCCAGTGCCAACTATCAAAAGTGATCTATCTGCTTGTAAAGAGGGTTTTTAAAGGAGGGTTAAATTAAAACCTTCCCAATTCAGGAAAATTTCTCCTAAATTGGGAAGTAAGGTTTCTTATTTGATATAACGAAAATCCTGACCGTTCTTCACTTTTAGCAGGAATTCATATATGAGTTTGATTACATTCTCCACATCATCTTTATGCACAGTTTCTACCGTAGTATGCATATATTTTAGAGGAAGTGATATAAGTGCTGAAGCTACTCCCTCATTAGAGTACGCAAAGGCATCAGTATCAGTGCCTGTAGCCCTGCTTGCAGCCGCTCTTTGAAAAGGAATTTTGGCCTTTTCAGCAGCCTCAATAATTAATTTCAGAACATTATTATGCACTGCAGGACCATAGGTTAACACAGGACCCTTACCAGCCTTTTGCAGGCCACTTTGTATTCTATCATAAAGTGGTGAAGTAGTTTCATGACACACATCTGTAACAATGGCCAAATCCGGCTTTATGCGTTGCGCAATCATTTGAGCGCCTCTTAAGCCCACTTCCTCCTGCACTGCATTTACGATGTACAATCCGAAAGGTAATTGCTTACCATTCTCCTTAAGCCTTCTTGCTACTTCGGCAATCATAAAGCCTCCCATTCGATTATCCAGAGCCCGCCCTGCCCAATAATTTTTGTTTAACTCAAGAAGTTCGTCATCGAATGTCATTACACTACCTACGTGTATTCCCAGCTTTTCTACCTCTTCTTTACTCTCACAGCCTACATCCACGATAATATTCTTTAATGTAGGTTTTTCCTCATTTTCTTTACTGCGAACATGTATGGCAGGCCAACCAAATACACCTTTTACTATACCATTATCAGTATGTATATTGACTCTTTTTGAAGGTGCTATCTGATGATCAGAACCTCCATTACGTTGAACATAAATATAGCCATCATCATTGATGTAGTTCACAAACCAGGATATTTCATCCGCATGCGCTTCTATAACTACCTTATAATCAGCACTTGGGTTAATGACTCCTACTACAGTTCCATAGGTATCTGTAAAGTATTCATCTATATAAGGCTTTACATAATCTAACCATATCTCCTGTCCGGAAGACTCAAATCCGGTAGGAGAGGCATTATTTAAATATTTCTCTAAAAAAGATTTACTTTTCTTATCCATTCTTTCACTTCAATTTTAAAATAAAATTACATCCTTCGTAACCAACATCTTACAACGGAATATTACCATGCTTTTTCTTTGGCAAAGTAGCTACCTTATTTTCTAGCATCTTAAAAGCCTTAATTAGCTTAGTTCGAGTATTAGATGGTAAAATAACCTCATCTATATAGCCCCTGTGTGCAGCTCTATATGGATTGGCGAATTTCTCTGTATACTCATCTATCTTCTCCTGCAACTTAGCCTCTTTATCGTCGGCTGCGGCAATCTCTCTTTTAAATATGATTTCAGCCGCACCTTTGGCTCCCATTACAGCAATCTCAGCCATTGGCCAGGCATAATTCATATCAGCACCTATGTGTTTAGAGTTCATTACATCATAAGCTCCTCCATAAGCCTTTCTTGTAATTACAGTGATTCTAGGCACTGTGGCTTCGCTAAAGGCGTATAGTAACTTAGCACCATTGGTAATTATGCCATTCCATTCCTGATCCGTACCTGGTAAAAAGCCCGGAACATCTTCCAAAACAAGCAAAGGGATATTAAAACAGTCGCAGAAACGAACAAATCTAGCTCCTTTGGTACTGGCATCAATATCCAGAACCCCCGCCAACGATGCAGGTTGGTTGCCAACAATACCAATACTTCTTCCTCCTATTCTGGCCATACCAACTACAATATTTTCAGCGAAGTTCTTATGCACCTCCATAAAACTATCCGCATCAACCAATTGGTTAATAATCTCACGCATATCATATGGCTGATTAGGGTTATCAGGGATTATATTATCTAGGGCGGGTACACTTTCATCATCTTTTAAATCATAAGGATAAACAGGAGCATCTTCCTCACAATTCTGCGGCACATAACTCAACAGCTGTTTAATCTCATTTATACATACAGCTTCATTCGCACTAGCGAAATGTGTTACACCACTTTTTGTACTATGGGCACTTGCTCCACCTAGTTCTTCGGCAGTAACTGTTTCCTGTGTTACAGTTTTCACTACATTTGGCCCCGTAACGAACATATATGAGGTATTTTCCACCATGAAGATGAAATCTGTTATGGCTGGCGAATAAACTGCACCACCTGCACATGGGCCCATAATCGCCGAAATTTGAGGAATCACACCTGAGGCCAGGGTGTTTCTGTAAAATATATCAGCATAGCCACCTAATGACACTACCCCTTCCTGAATACGAGCACCACCAGAATCGTTCAGCCCTATTAAAGGAGCACCATTTTGCATGGCTAAATCCATTATTTTCACAATCTTCTCTGCATGAGTTTCAGACAAGGATCCTCCAAAAACAGTAAAGTCCTGTGAAAACACATAAACCAATCGACCATTTACAGTACCATAGCCAGTAATTACTCCATCACCGGGGTAATATTGCTTGTCAAGACCAAAATCTTTGCATCTGTGCATTACAAATTGGCCTATTTCCTCAAAAGAACCTTCATCCATTAATAGATCGATCCTTTCTCTTGCCGTTAATTTACCCTTATCATGCTGAGCTTGTACTCTTGCTTCTCCACCTCCCACTAAAGCTTCTTTTTCCTTCTGCTTTAGAAGTTCATATTTCTCTTGGTTTGTAGGTAGGGTGTAAACAGGTTTCTTTGATTTATTTTCGTCCATTTTTAGCGTTATTTCTGTATAATCAAATATAAAGAAATTGACTAGCAATCACCCGATTCGAATATATTTTCCACATGTGGCTGCTGGGATTATAGACATTCTCTAAATTCAGAAAAAATTAGAATTATGAGGAAAGTAGCCATCATAGACTGTGGTACCAATACATTTCATTTGTTAATAGCTGAGCTGGAGGATAGTGGTTTTAAAATAACATACTCCATCAAAACTCCTGTAAGAATTGGGAAAGGAGGAATTAGTCATGGTATGATTACTCAAGAAGGCCTGGATAGAGCAACAAAAGTGTTATCATCTTTCGCAGAAACTATTAAAAAACACAAGGTAGATGAAGTATATGCTTTTGCGACAAGTGCATTTAGAAATGCTAACAATTCAAAAGAAGTAGTGAGCCATATAAAGGAAAATACCGGCATTTCTGTAGATATAATAAGTGGTGACACCGAAGCCCAGTACATCTACAATGGAGTAAAGAATGCTGTGACACTTGGTTCATCCCCAGTACTCATTATTGATATAGGAGGTGGAAGTATAGAATTTATCATTGGCAATGAAAATGAAGTTTTATGGAAACAAAGTTTTGAGATAGGAGCTCAAAGGCTTTTAGACCAGTTTCATCATCATGATCCAATAACTAAAGATGAACTTGCGAAGCTGGAAGAATATTTAGGCCAACAACTAACTCCTCTTATTGAGAAGATCAAACATTTTCAACCTGTTGACATGATTGGCTCTTCGGGAACATTTGATACATTAAGTGAGATATATTGCCATCAATTCAACCTTAGTTTTAACGATACTGATAGTGAATTACCTCTCACCCTCGAGGCTTATGAGCACATTCACAACAAGATCATTACTAATGACCGTGATGGCAGAATGGCTATTCCAGGCATGATCGAAATGCGCGTAGATATGATTGTGGTAGCAAGCAGCATCATTCATTGGTTATTAAAACAGCATTTTTTCAATGCTATAAAAGTCTCCACCTACTCATTGAAAGAAGGAGTACTTCATTCTTTATAGGCATTTTTAACCTGCACAATTTTATGTTAGAACATATATAATATAAATTTGCCACCTATGGAGAACATAACATACCCTGAAAATAAGCTAAGAGCATTTACAAAATCCGTTTTCTTGAAAATGGGTTGTCCTAATGATGAAGCAGAGCAAGCTACTGATGTTTTGATAAAGGCGGATCTTCGCGGTATAGATTCTCATGGAGTAGCTCGATTAACGGGTTATGTTAGATTATGGGAAGCTGGAAGAATCAATGCTACGCCAAATGTAAAAATTCTACATGAAACCCCCAGCACCGCAGTTATTGACGGAGATAGGGGACTAGGGCTTGTCATAGCCATAAAAGCTATGGAAATTGCCATGGAGAAAGCTAAAAATGTGGGAACAGGATGGGTTAGTGTCAAGAATTCCAATCATTTTGGAATAGCTGGGTATCATGCCATGTTAGCCGCTGAAAAGGATATGGTGGGTATGGCTATGACTAATGCCAGCCCTTTGGTTGCTCCAACTTTTGCTACAGAGAGAATGTTAGGTACAAATCCTATTGCTGTGGCCATTCCTACTAAAGACCAACCATTATTTGTAGCAGATATGGCCACAACCACAGCGGCCAATGGCAAGCTTGAAATATTACAAAGACAGGAAAAAGATGCTCCGGAAGGCTGGATCCAAAATAGAGATGGCGAAACATCTACCAATCCATTTGAGCTTAAAGATGGAGGTGCTTTACTTCCACTCGGTAGTGATAGAGAACATGGCAGTCATAAGGGATACGCTTTGGGCTCTATAGTAGATATCTTCTCTGCCGTTTTCTCAGGTGCTAACTACGGCCCATGGGCTCCACCATTTGTAAGCTTTCTTCCACTAGCCAAAGATCCAGTGGGTGAAGGGCTTGGTCATTTTCTAGGTGCAATGAGGATAGATGCTTTCAGGCCTGCCGATGAATTCAAAGAACACATGGATAATTGGATTCAAAGATTTAGAAATACGAAAGCAGTGCCAGGCAAGAAGGTATTGATACCAGGAGATCCGGAAAGAGAAGCTGAGAGAGAGAGAGTTATCTCTGGTATACCATTAAATCCGAAGGTAGTGCAGGACTTAAATGAAGTGGCAGGAAAATTTGATTTGGATTTATTGTAAGAAGACTTACTCTTCTACAATAACAAATAGATCTTCAGATTCTTTTTTCATGAAATACTTTTCACGGGCAAACTTTTCAAGTAATTTATCATTACTTAAAAGCTCTTGCCTGTCTTTCTTCACATCCTCAATCTTCTCTAGATAGTAAGACTTTTCATCCTCAAGATCGTCTTTCTGTTGCTTTAATTGAAACTGAGTGATTAAGTCGTTAGCATCAATAAAAAGCATCCATATCAGAAAGAAAAAGCTGAATATGAAATAAAAGTTCTTTGTGAATTTTGGCAATTTCATGTATTGAAAAAATCAGTTTTCTTAAGTTATCAAAAAATAAGAAGAAAAAGAAGCCCCAGAAATCTGGGGCTTTTATAATTACTTATTGAAAGCTTTAATTCCAGGGAAATAAGCTGTTTCACCAAGCTCCTCTTCAATTCTTAATAGCTGATTGTATTTAGCCATTCTATCAGAACGTGAAGCTGAACCAGTTTTAATTTGTCCTGTATTTAATGCCACTGCAAGATCTGCGATAGTGCTATCTTCTGTTTCACCAGATCTGTGAGACATTACGCTAGTATATTTACTTCTTGTAGCTAGGTTTACAGTATTGATAGTCTCAGTTAAAGATCCAATCTGGTTAACTTTTATTAAGATAGAGTTTGCAACTCCCTGAGAGATACCATCCTGAAGTCTCTTAACGTTAGTTACAAAAAGATCATCACCTACTAACTGTACTTTATGACCAGCCTTTTCAGTAAGTTTTTTCCATCCAGACCAATCATCTTCTTCCATAGCATCTTCCAGGGAAATGATTGGATATTTATCTACCCAATTAGCCCAGTATTCAACCATCTCGTCAGAAGTAAGCTGCTTTCCAGTAGAAGCGAAGTCATAAACTTTTTTCTTACTATCATAGAATTCAGAAGAAGCGGCATCCATAGCGATAAACATATCCTCACCAGGCTTATAACCAGCCTTCTCAATAGCCTGAAGTACAACTTCGATAGCCTCTTCGTTAGAACCGATATTTGGTGCAAATCCACCTTCGTCACCTACGTTTGTAGAAAGACCTTTGTCAGACAATACTTTTTTAAGGTTATGGAATACTTCAGTTCCCATACGTAATGCTTCTGAGAAAGTATCAGCTTTCACAGGCATAACCATGAATTCCTGAAAGTCAATTGCATTATCGGCATGACTACCACCGTTAAGGATGTTCATCATAGGTACAGGAAGAGTGTTAGCATTAACACCTCCAATATATCTATACAATGACTGACCAGACTCCTTAGCCGCAGCTTTAGCAATAGCCAAAGACGCTCCTAAAATAGCATTAGCACCTAACTTCGCTTTGTTATCAGTACCATCTGCCTCAAGCATGATTTTGTCTAAAAGATTCTGATCGAACACAGAGAAGCCTACTAATTCTTCAGCTATGATTGAATTCACATTCTCAACAGCCTTCAATACTCCTTTGCCCATGAAAACCTTCTTGTTACCGTCCCTTAATTCAACGGCTTCGTGTTTTCCGGTTGAAGCTCCAGAAGGTACAGCAGCCCTACCTAGGATGCCATTTTCTGTTACAACATCTACCTCTACGGTAGGATTTCCTCTAGAATCGAGGATTTGTCTTGCGTGAATACTTTCAATTACACTCATTGTATATTAATTTTCAATTTGAATTTATTATTTGTTTTCAGCTATCATCTTGATAAAATCATCAAAAAGATATCTTGAATCATGCGGACCAGGTGAAGATTCCGGGTGATACTGCACACAGAATGCATTCTTATTTTTCACCTTAATTCCGGCTATGGTTTTATCATTTAAATGGATATGAGTCGCTTCCACTAAATCAGAAGCCTCTACATCCTTTTCGCTTATGGCAAAGCCGTGGTTCTGTGAAGTAATCTCACTTAACCCAGTAACCAAGTTTTTAATAGGGTGATTTAACCCTCTATGACCATGGTGCATTTTATAAGTAGAAATTCCATTGGCCAAAGCAATAATCTGATGACCGAGGCAAATTCCAAACAAGGGTTTATTTGCATCTAAAATCTGCTTCACTGTTTCCACAGCATAAGACATAACAGACGGATCACCAGGACCGTTAGAAATGAAGTAGCCATCACCATTCCATTTCTCCATCTCTTCAAAAGAAGTTTTTGCAGGGAACACCTTACAATAAACACCTCTCGCTGCCAAATTTCTTAAAATGTTTGTCTTAATACCTAAGTCCAATACAGCTACTCTGTGCTGAGCAGATTCGTCACCAACGAAATACGGTTCCTTGGTACTAACAATAGATGACAGCTCAAGACCATCCATTGATGGCACTTTTTCTAACTCTGCCTTCAGATCATCCCCAGATAGCTCAGAAGATATAATGGCATTCATGGCTCCTTTACTTCTAAGGTGCCTTACTAACATCCTTGTATCCACATCAGCAATACCAATTACCTCATGTTTCTCAAGATAACCCTGAAGACTCTCCCCGGCCGTTTTTCTGCTATATATGTAAGAGTAATCATTTACAACGATACCACTGATTTTTGGTGCGTCAGACTCTTGCTCACTATCAATTGTGCCGTAATTACCAATATGGCTATTAGTATTTACAATAATTTGTCCATAGTAAGAAGGGTCGGTGTAAATTTCCTGGTATCCAGTCATTCCAGTATTAAAGCAAATCTCACCCCCTCGAGTGCCCTTTTTACCTATTGCGGTACCTTCTAAAAGTAGTCCATCCTCTAAAAGTAAATAGGCTTTTTCTCGTTTTTGTAGTTTCATTGATGTTAGAAATTTGAATTACAAAAATAAAAAAAGGGATTAGATATAAATCTAATCCCCTCTTTTTTATAAACTTTTTTCAATTTGAGTTGAAATATCAATCCTTTTTTTCATCGGTTGATTCTTCAGAAGTTGAATCTTCAGACTTAGGTGCCTCTTCTTTAGTTTCGGCTGCCGGTGCAGTCTCTTCAGATTTAGTAGCCACTGTTTCTTCAGCTTTTGCTTTAGTGCTACCGCCTCTTCTGCTTCTTCTAGTTTTAGTTTTAGCTGCGCTATCATCCTGTAGAAGAAACTCGTTGTAATCTACTAGCTCGATGATACACATATCAGCATTATCCCCTAAACGATTACCAGTCTTTAATATTCTAGTATATCCTCCAGGTCTTTTTGCTATTTTCTCAGCTACCTCATCAAATAACATCTTTACAGATTGTTTGTCATTAAGGTAAGAGAAAACCATTCTTCTAGAATGAGTAGTATCTTCTTTTGCTCTAGTGATCAAAGGCTCTACATACTTTCTCAAAGCTTTAGCTTTAGCAACTGTAGTAGTAATCCTTTTATTTATGATTAAAGAAGCAGCCATGTTAGAAAGCATCGCCTTTCTATGAGGAGCTGTTCTACCTAAGTGATTAATTTTTTTCCCGTGTCTCATTTTAATTATTCTTCTTCAAGTTTATACTTGGATAGATCCATTCCAAAAGTTAGATTCTTATCTTGAACCAATTGCTCAAGCTCAGCTAACGACTTCTTACCGAAGTTTCTAAATTTCATCATATCAGAAATCTCCAACTTCACAAGATCACCTAATGTCTTAACATCAGCTGCTTTTAAGCAGTTATATGCTCTAACAGAAAGGTCTAAGTCATTAAGAGGAGTCTTCAATAACTTTCTCATATGAAGCATTTCCTCATCTACCTGCTCTATTTCACCACCTTTATCAGTCTCTAACTCGATAGACTTATCAGAGAATAACATGAAGTGTTGAATAAGTATATGAGCTGCTCCTTCCAAAGCTTTCTCAGGGTGGATAGAACCATCAGTTTCTATATCTAATACTAATTGCTCGTAGTCAGTTTTTTGCTCTACCCTAGTATTTTCAATGCTATACTTCACATTTTTGATAGGAGTGAAGATGGCATCAATTGGAATAAATCCAAATACCTGCTCTGAAGGTTTATTCTCTTCAGCTGGAAGATAGCCTCTACCTTTGTCAATAGTAAGCTCTACCTCAATATCCACAGACTCATCCAAGTTACAAATCACCAATTCAGGATTAAGAACTTCGAATGCAGACGTGCTCTTAGCGATATCACCAGCAGTGAACTCCTTTTGTCCTTTAATGGCAACAGTTATTTTGTTATCAAAAGACTCACCTATTTTCTTGAACCTTACCATTTTAAGATTCAAAATAATTTCTGAAACATCCTCAACAACGCCTTCGATAGTAGAAAACTCATGTAATACACCTGGTATTTTTATTCCAGTGATTGCATGACCTTCTAAAGAAGAAAGTAATATTCTTCTTAAAGCGTTACCTATAGTAACACCATATCCCTTTTCTAATGGTTTAAAAGTAAACAAGCCGTGGAAATCGTCTGCTTTTTCCATTACGACTTTGTCAGGCATTTGAAATGCTAAAATTGACATAGGTTATTGCTTTTATAGTTATAGCCTTACCACTTTGAGTAGTAAGGCTAATATAATTTTTAAATTATAGATTACTTAGAGTAAAGTTCTACAATCAACTGCTCGTTGATGTTTTCAGGAATCTCATCCCTCTGTGGTAAAGTAACCAACTTACCAACCATTTCACTTCCATCCCACTCTAACCAAGGGAATTTCTTTACTCCGTGCGTAGCAAGGCTATCAGTAATCGACTCAAGAGATTTAGATCTCTCACGAACACCTACTGTATCACCTGGCTTTACGTGGAATGAAGGAACATTAACGATTTCTCCATTCACGATGATGTGCTTGTGTAATACTAATTGTCTAGCAGCTCTTCTTGTAGGAGCTATGCCTAATCTAAATACAGTGTTATCTAATCTAGATTCTAGTAACTGTAATAAGATCTCACCTGTAATACCAGACTTTCTAGAAGCTTTGTCGAATAGATTAGCGAACTGCTTTTCTAGAACACCATATGTATATTTGGCCTTCTGCTTCTCCATAAGCTGGACAGCATATTCCGACTGCTTTCTTCTTCTTCCACGTCCGTGCTGACCTGGAGGATAGCTCTTCTTTTGCAACGCCTTACTTGGGCCAAAAATAGGCTCGTTGAATCTTCTGGCTACTTTCGCCTTTGGACCTCTATATCTTGCCATTATATATAGTTATCTTTAGTATTATTAAACTCTTCTTCTTTTAGGAGGTCTACATCCATTGTGTGGTAATGGAGTTACATCCTTAATTGTAGTGATCTCTATACCAGTATTCTGGATAGTTCTGATAGCTGATTCTCTACCAGCTCCAGGTCCTTTTACGTACACCTCTACTTTTCTTAGACCAAGATCATATGCCTTTTGAGCACAGTCTTGAGCGGCCATTTGAGCAGCATAAGGAGTGTTCTTTTTAGAACCTTTGAATCCCATTTTACCAGCTGAAGCCCAAGAAATTACCTGTCCTGTAGTGTTAGTCAGAGAGATAATTATATTGTTGAAAGAAGCCTTAATGTGTGCCTGGCCTATAGCCTCTACAGCAACTACACGCTTTTTTGCTTTATCTTTTCTTTTTTGTGCCATTTTTTAATTTGGTTATTCGGTCCTCTACCTTATAACTTTATTTACTATTTAGTCGCCTTCTTCTTATTGGCCACAGTCTTTCTCTTACCTTTTCTGGTTCTAGAGTTATTCTTGGTTCTCTGACCTCTTACAGGTAGACTCTTTCTATGTCTTAATCCTCTGTAACATCCAATGTCCATAAGTCTTTTAATACTCATCTGAACCTCAGATTTAAGTACACCCTCTACCTTAAAGTTTTCACTAATAATGTTTCGGATGGCAGTTGATTCCTCATCTGTCCAATCTTGTGCTTTTTTATCCCAATCAATGCCAGCTTCAGTTAAAATTCTCTGAGCTGTACTTTTACCTATACCAAAGATATAAGTAAGGGCGATTTCACCTCTTTTGTTATCTGGGATGTCTACTCCTGCAATTCTTGCCATAGCTTAGCCTTGTCTTTGTTTAAACCTAGGATTCTTTTTGTTGATAACGTAGACCTTACCTTTTCTTCTGATTATCTTACAATCAGCGCTACGCTTTTTTACTGACGCTTTAACTTTCATGTCTCTTATTTATATCGATAAACAATTCGTCCTTTTGTTAAATCATAAGGTGACATTTCTAACTTTACTCTGTCACCCGGTAAAATTTTAATATAGTTCATCCTCATCTTTCCAGAGATATGGGCAATTACTTCATGACCATTTTCTAACTCAACTCTAAACATTGCGTTAGAAAGTGCTTCGGTAATAGTACCATCTTGCTCTATAGATTTCTGTTTTGCCATATTAAAATTTATAATTTTCCTCTATATACTTGTGGGTCGTTAAGACCTCAGTTCCTTCTTTAAATATCGCCACCGTATGCTCATAATGCGCCGATGGTCTTCTGTCTGCTGTTCTTATGGTCCAACCGTCGGCCTCCTGAACAATGTTTCTAGTGCCTAAGTTCACCATAGGCTCAATGGCTATTACAAGCCCATCATTTAGCTTAGGTCCCTTTCCTCTCTTACCGTAGTTAGGTACTTCTGGACCTTCATGAAGTGATTTACCTACTCCATGACCAACAAGCTCTCTAACAACTCCATAACCAAACTGCTCCACATGATCCTGTATAGCAAAGGCTATATCACCTATGCGATTTCCAAAAACAGCTTTTTCAATGCCCTTGTACAAAGACTCTTTTGTCTCCGTGAGCAACTTCTTAACCTCAACATCTACTTCACCTATTGGATAAGTATAAGCTGAGTCACTATGATAGCCTTTATAAAAGACTCCACAGTCAATAGAAATTATATCGCCTTCTTTAAGAACATAATTTCCAGGAAAACCGTGAACCACATTCTCATTTACTGAAATACATAAGGAAGATGGAAAACCGTTATAACCCTTGAAAGAGGGCTCGCCACCATTGTCTCTTATATATTCCTCGGCAATAGTATCTAAATCTATTGTCTTTACACCTGGTTTAACCGCCTTAGCCACTTCCCCATGTGCCTTGCCCAAGATTTGGGCACTTTCTTTTATTATCTCTACCTCTTCCCTAGACTTATAATAAATCATATTATAAACTAAGCCGCTACAGTTTGTGATCTACCCTTTACCTTGCCTGACTTCATCATACCTTCGTAATGTCTCATAAGAAGGTAACTTTCAATTTGCTGAAGGGTGTCTAATATTACCCCTACCATAATTAATAAAGAAGTACCACCGTAAAATTGAGAGAAGTTAGAACTTACACCCGCTTGTACAGCGAATGCAGGAAGGATAGCTACAATAGCTAAGAAGATTGATCCAGGAAGTGTAATTCTAGTTAACACTTCATCGATAAATTCTGAGGTTTGCTTTCCTGGCTTAATTCCTGGTATAAACCCACCATTTCTTTTAAGGTTGTCAGCAATATCGTTAGGATTAACTGTGATAGCTGTATAAAAGAAGGTGAATAATAGAATTAAAATACCGAAAAGCAAATTGTACTGCCATGAATAAGGGTTAGAGAAGGTAGAACCAATGTAAGCTCCTACTTCACTCTCCTTCCAAATACCGGCAATTAAAGGAGGGATGAACATCAATGCCTGAGCAAAAATGATAGGCATTACACCCGATGCATTAATTTTCAACGGAATGTAATCTCTTTTACCTCCATAAAGCTTATTTCCAATAACCTGTTTAGCGTATTGGATAGGTATTCTTCTAGTGGCCTGAGTAAGAGCCACAACACCAACTACTACGAAGAATAAAGCAACGATCTCTAAGACAAAGAATAAAGCACCGCTCATTCCTCTATCTAACATCTCATTTAATAAAGACCCTGGCAATCTTGAGATAATACCGATCATTATTAACATTGAAATACCGTTACCAATACCCTTGTCCGTAATCTTCTCTCCCAACCACATACAAAACATCGTTCCTGCTACTAATATGATCATAGAAGTAACCTGGAAGAATGATGGTGAGTATAATATTGCTTCAGCAGGTATGGTAGTGGCTAAGTATCCAGCAGACTGTGCTAATGTTATAACTATAGTTAAAACTCTAGTAATCTGTGTTAACTTCTTTCTACCTGATTCACCCTCTTTTTGCAATTTCTGGAAGTATGGTACCGCTACAGTCAAAAGCTGTATAACGATAGAAGCTGATATGTAAGGCATAATACCTAAGGCAAAAATGGAAGCTCTCTTAAAAGAACCTCCTAAAAAGGTATTAAGCAAATCAAATATACCACCTTGAGCACCCGCACCTAATTGGTCTGGGTCCACACCAGGAAGAACAATATAAGATCCTAGTCTAAATACTATCAGGAAACCGATAGTGTTCAGAATTCTTACTCTAAGATCTTCTATTGAAAATATATTACGTATAGTAGTGATAAACTTTTTCATAATTACAGTTGAGTAGCTTTACCACCGGCTGCTTCAATAGACTTTACAGCAGAAGATGAGAAAGCGTGAGCTTCTACGTCTACTTTAGACTTAAGTTCGCCTCTACCCAATATTTTTACTTTATCATTTTTTCCCATTAAACCATGAGCAATTAAAGCTTCTAAATTAACCCTTTCCAATTTAGCAGATTCGATTAATGACTGAACTGTGTCCAGGTTGATTGCTTTATATTCTACTCTGTTAGGGTTTCTGAAACCAAACTTAGGTACTCTTCTTTGTAATGGCATCTGACCACCTTCGAAACCTAATTTAGAAGAATAACCAGAACGTGACTTCGCACCTTTGTGACCTCTGGTAGAAGTACCACCTTTACCAGATCCTTGACCACGTCCTATTCTCTTTTTATTCTTTACTGACCCTTTTGCAGGCGTTAAATTATTCAATTTCATCTGTTCGTAGGTTATATTTCTGTTACAGATACTAAATGGCTTACCTTATTGATCATACCTTGAATCTGAGGAGTAAGTTCTACTTCAACAGTCTTGCTAATCTTTCCTAAGCCTAAAGCTTTAATAGTTCTCTTTTGTCTTTCAGGTCTTCCGATTGCACTCCTTACCTGAGATATTTTAACTTTTGCCATCTTGATTAACCGTTAAATACTTTTGATAAAGAAACTCCTCTGTCCTTAGCCACTGATAATGGATCTCTCATGTTAGTAAGCGCATCGAATGTTGCTTTTACCGCGTTGTGAGGGTTAGATGATCCTTTAGACTTAGCAAGAACGTTATGTACTCCAGCACTCTCTAATACAGCACGCATAGCACCACCGGCTATTACTCCAGTACCTGGCGCAGCTGGCTTCAATAAAACGAAACCACCACCAAATTTACCAATAGATTCGTGAGGCACAGTACCTTTAATGATAGGAACCTGCACTAAGTTTTTCTTAGCATCATCAATTCCTTTTGTGATAGCATCCGTTACCTCGTTTGCTTTACCAAGGCCATAACCTACCACTCCGTTACCATTTCCTACAACTACAATTGCTGAAAAGCTGAATCTTCTACCACCTTTTACAACTTTAGCTACCCTCTTAATGGCAACAACCTTTTCTTTAAGGTCTATTTCACTAGCTTTTACTGATCTTATATTATTCTGAGACATATCGCTTTAAAATTTTAGACCTCCTTCTCGGGCTCCTTCAGCTAAGGCTTTAATTCTGCCATGGTAAAGGTAACCACTACGATCAAATACAATTTTTTCTATACCGCCAGCTTTTGCTTTTTCTGCAAGCTTAAGACCAACATTCTTAGAAACGTCAACGTTCAAACCTTCGTTTTCTAATTCTTTTGAAGAACTAGCAAGTAATGTATGTCCTTTAGTATCGTCTATTAGTTGAGCATAAATACCTTTATTACTCTTAAACACAGACAATCTTGGCTTATCAGCAGTACCAGAAATTTTGCTTCTGATACCCTTCTTAATTCTAAGTCTTCTTTTATATTTATTAAATGCCATATCCCTTATTATTTAGCAGCCTGCTTACCAGCTTTACGTCTAACAACTTCACCAACAAACCTAACACCTTTGCCTTTGTAAGGCTCAACAGGTCTAAGTGACTTAATTTTAGCAGCAACCTGACCAATGAGTTGTTTATCATATCCCTCTAGAGTTACTACAGGGTTTTTACCCTTTTCCGTTTCAGCTGTAACAGACAGTTCAGAAGGAATAGCAAGGAATATATTATGAGAATATCCAAGACTCAATTCTAAGACATTATTCTGTGCGGTTGCCTTATATCCAACCCCAACTAACTCCAATTTCTTTGTGTAACCTTGACTTACACCTTCGAACATATTATGGATCAAAGATCTGTATAAGCCATGCATCGCTTTATGTCTCTTCTGCTCAGTAGGCCTGTCCAGAACCAACTCGCCTTCATTTTCAACCAATTTGAAGGAAGGATCAATTTCTTGCTTTAACTCGCCTTTTGGTCCCTTCACAGAAATAATTCCTGCTTCAGTATCGTACTTGTAAGTAACACCATCAACAAGTTTGATCGGTTTTTTCCCTATTCTTGACATTATATTTTAATAATTAATATACGTAACACAATACTTCACCACCTATATTAAGGTCTCTTGCTTCTTTATCAGTAAGCACACCTTTAGAAGTGGATAAAATTGCAACACCTAAACCATTTAATACTCTTGGCAATGTATCCGCCTGAGTATATTTTCTTAATCCAGGTTTACTTACCCTTTCCAAGTGGTAAATAGCAGGCTTTTTATTCTCTGAATTATATTTTAAAGCAATTTTGATGTTACCTTGATGATTCTCGGTCTCTTCAAACTTATAATTCAGGATATATCCTTTCTCATGCAACACTTTCGTCATTTCCTTCTTAATATTAGAAGCAGGAATATCAACTATTCTGTGACGGGCTTTGATTGCATTTCTAAGCCTGGTTAAATAATCTGCTATTGGATCTGTCATTATCTTCTTTATCTAAGGTATAATTGCAACCCTGCCTAAACAGGCCTGCAAAGATACAGAACTATTTTCTTGAATAAAAATAAAAGAGAATTTTTTACCAACTCGCCTTAGTAACACCTGGTATTTTCCCTTCAGAAGCCATTTCTCTAAATGTTACCCTTGAGATTCCGAATTTTCTCATGTAACCTTTAGGTCTTCCCGTTAATTTACAACGGTTATGAAGTCTTACAGGAGATGCGTTTCTAGGTAGTTTATCTAGTGCATCATAATCTCCAGCTTCTTTAAGAGCTTTTCTTTTAGCAGCAAATTTAGCTACTAATTTTTCTCTTTTTCTTTCTCTTGCTATAACAGCTTTTCTTGCCATAATATATTAGTTTTTATTTGCGAATGGCATACCGAATGCCTTTAGCAATTCATAACTTTCTTCATCAGTTTCTGCAGTAGTTACAAAAGTGATATCCATACCACTGATTTTGTTAACTTTCTCTATACTGATTTCAGGGAAAATGATTTGTTCTTTAACCCCTAATGTATAGTTACCTCTACCATCGAAACCTTTATCACTAATACCTCTAAAGTCTCTTACACGTGGAAGTGCAATAGCCATAAGACGATCCATAAATTCGTACATCTTATCTCCTCTTAGAGTAACTCTAGCACCGATAGGCATACCATCTCTTAACTTAAAGTTTGAGATAGATTTCTTAGATTTCGTAGCAACTGCTTTCTGTCCAGAAATAGTTGTTAGCTCTTCTATACCTACATCAACAAGCTTTTTGTCAGCTACAGCAGCTCCTATACCTTTGTTTATACAAACCTTTACAACCTTAGGAACCTGCATAATACTCTTGTATTGGAATTTATCCTTTAATGCAGGAACGATTTCCTTCTGGTATTTATCTTTTAATCTTGGATTAGCCATTATTTTATAAAGTCTCCAGTTTTCTTAGAATATCTTTGTAGCTTACCATTATCGTCTTGCTTACGACCTGTTCTTACTGCATCACCAGTAGCAGGATCTACTAGCATAAGATTACTAATGTGTATAGCTGCTTCTTTCTTTTCAATACCTCCTTCAGGATTAGTAGCGGAAGGTTTAACATGCTTAGTTACCATGTTTAATCCTTCTACAATAGCTCTTTGCTTAGAGGTAATTACTTCTAACACCACACCGTCTTTACCCTTAGAGTTACCAGAGATAACTTTTACTTTATCCCCTTTACGAATGTGTAGTTTACCTTGTTTATTTTTCGCTCTTTCCATGATTATAAAACTTCAGGTGCTAGTGAAACTATTTTCATGAATTGTTTTTCACGTAATTCTCTAGCCACAGGTCCAAAAATACGAGTTCCTCTTGGTTCGTCGTTTGCGGTCAATAATACGGCAGCATTCTCTTCGAAACGAATATAAGAACCATCTTTTCTTCTTATTTCTTTCTTAGTTCTAACGATCACCGCTTTTGACACTGTTCCCTTTTTCAGGTTACTGGAAGAAAGTGCAGCCTTCACTGATACAACAATTTTGTCACCCACTGAAGCATATTTTTTGCCAGTTCCTCCTAAAACACGGATACAAAGAACTTCTTTTGCTCCGCTATTATCTGCAACATTTAATCTAGACTCTTGCTGTATCATCTTATTTAGCCTTTTCTATGATTTCAACTAATCTCCACCTTTTATTTTTACTCAAAGGACGAGTTTCCATTATACGAACAGTGTCGCCAATGCCACATTCGTTCTTTTCGTCATGAGCCGTGAATTTGGTAGTTTTATTCACAAACTTACCGTAAATAGGGTGCTTTTCTTTACGTTGTACTGCAACGGTGATAGACTTCTCCATCTTATTACTTACAACCTGCCCTATTCTTTCTTTTCTTAATTTTCTAGACTCCATTTAAATATTATTTAGCAAGTTTTTTAGCCGTAATTTCAGTCTTTAATCTGGCAATCAACCTACGTGTTTCCTGTATTTTCATAGGATTTTCTATAGGCGATATAGCATGAGCAAATTTCATTTTTCTGTACGCCTCTTCCTCTCCAGCCAACTTCTGATTTAGCTCCTCTATACTTAGTGCTCTAATCTCTGAATTCTTCATGATATTTTATGATTCTACGTAATCTCTGCGTACCGAAAATTTAGTTTTAATTGGAAGCTTTTGCTGCGCTAATCTTAGTGCCTCTTGCGCTAGTTCTTTCTTTACACCACCAGCTTCGAAAAGGATAGTTCCTGGTTTAACAATAGCTACCCAATACTCAGGAGCACCTTTACCTTTACCCATCCTTACTTCTGCAGGCTTCTTGGTTACAGGCTTGTCAGGAAAAATTCGAATCCAAACTTGACCTTCACGTTTCATTGCTCTAGTCATAGCGATCCTAGCGGCCTCTATTTGTCTAGAAGTAATCCATCCTGGTTCTAATGCCTTTATTGCAAAAGCACCGAAAGCTATTCTATGACCTCTTTGGGCAATTCCTTTGATTCTACCCTTTTGTTTTTTCCTGAATTTAACTCTCTTTGGCTGTAACATAATATTTTATGAATTTAGACCGTGCTTTCGCACGCACATCTTCCAATTAAAACTATTTATTTCTTCTTCTCTTAGGACCGTCTCCACCTCTTTTTCTGCCACCTCTGCCAGAGTTTCCAGATCCTGAATTACCTAATCCTACGTTAGGAGAAAGATCTCTTTTACCGTAAACCTCACCTTTGAAGATCCATACTTTGATACCGATCTTACCGTAAACAGTGCTTGCTTCGCTGATAGCGTAATCGATATCTGCTCTTAATGTGTGCAATGGAATACGACCATCTTTGTACTGCTCAGTACGTGCCATCTCTGCGCCACCTAAACGACCAGAAACTTTGATTTTGATTCCCTGAGCACCTACTCTCATGGCAGAAGCAATAGCTTGCTTCATAGCTCTTCTGTAAGAAATACGTGCTTGTAATTGCTGAGCGATAGATTCACCTACTAGTTTAGCATCTAGTTCAGGTCTCTTAACTTCGAAGATGTTAATTTGAACATCCTTACCTGTCAATTTCTTTAACTCTTCTTTAATCTTATCTACCTCAGCACCACCTTTACCGATAACAACACCTGGACGAGCCGTGTGTACTGTTAAAGTGATTCTTTTAAGTGTTCTTTCTATTACTACTTTAGAAATACCGCCTTTTGGTATACGAGCTGCTATATAGTTTCTGATGTTGTGATCTTCTACTAATTTATCAGAAAAGTCCTTGCCACCATACCAGCTGGAATCCCAACCTTTAACAATACCAAGTCTGAAAGCTACAGGGTTAACTTTTTGTCCCATTATTTATCTTCTTTATTGTCTTTTTTCTTAGTCTTCTTGGTCTCATTCTTTGCAGGTTTTTCAACCTTTTCCTGAATAGGAGATAGACTATCTAAGACTAAAGTTACGTGATTAGATCTCTTTCTTATTCTGTGCGCTCTTCCCTGAGGAGCAGGTCTTAAACGCTTCAAAATTTTACCGCTATCAACCTGGATACTTTTTACGTATAAATCAGCATCTTCTAGGTCAACATCCTCATTACCTTGCTGCCAGTTTGAAATGGCTGAAAGTAATAACTTTTCAAGCCTGGCAGCACCTTGCTTAGGCTCAAACTTTAAAATATTTAGTGCCTTGCTAACTCTCTCTCCTCTGATTAGATCAGCTACTAATCTCATTTTTCGAGGTGAGGTAGGTACGTTCTTTAATTTAGCTACTGCCTCCATAATTATCTTTTACCTTTGTCTTTTTTACCAACGTGACCTCTGAAATTTCTAGTCGGAGCAAACTCACCAAGCTTGTGTCCTACCATATTTTCAGTTACATAAACAGGAATAAACTTATTACCATTATGTACAGCAAAAGTATGTCCTACAAAATCTGGCGAGATCATTGACCTTCTTGACCAGGTCTTGATCACAGATTTTTTTCCTGAATCGTTCATAGCATCGACTTTTTTGTCGAGCCTGAAATCTATATATGGTCCTTTTTTAAGTGATCTAGCCATTATTTTTTCTTCTTCTTACCTCTACTAATTATAAGATTGTTTGAATATTTCTTTGGCGTTCTGGTTTTCTTACCTTTTGCCAATAAACCTGTTCTTGATCTAGGGTGACCTCCAGAAGATTTTCCTTCACCACCACCCATTGGGTGATCAACCGGGTTCATAGCTACACCTCTTGTTCTAGGTCTTTTACCTAACCATCTGTTTCTACCAGCTTTACCTAATCTCACGTTCATGTGATCAGAGTTTGAAACTGAACCGATAGTAGCTAAACAAGTAACCAACACTCTTCTAGTTTCGCCAGAAGGTAATTTCAACGTGGCGTATTTACCTTCACGAGCTGCTAACTGTGCATAAGAACCTGCACTTCTAGCCATTGCTCCACCTTTACCAGGCTTAAGTTCAATGTTGTGAATGATAGTACCTAAAGGTATTTTAGATAATGGAAGAGCATTACCAACTTCAGGAGCAACACTTTCGCCTGATGTGATCACTGTACCAACAGTTAATCCCTCAGGAGCGATGATATAAGCTTTAGCTCCATCTGCATAATACAATAATGCCAAACGAGCTGATCTTGTTGGATCATACTCAATTGCCTTTACGGTAGCAGGAATATCAAATTTATTTCTTTTGAAGTCAACAATACGGTTTTTCTTCTTATGACCACCACCAATGTATCTCATGGTCATTTTACCGGTGTTGTTTCTACCGCCGCTTCTCTTTTTAGTAGAGACCAAAGATTTCTCAGGAGTAGATTTAGTTACCTCAGTGAAAGCTGGAGCAGTTCTATATCTCTGTCCTGGAGTAATCGGTCTTAATTTCTTAATTGCCATCTTTCTCTAATGATTAAATTTCGCTGTAAAAATCGATTACTTCACCATCCGCTACTGTTACGATAGCCTTTTTAAAAGAAGGAGTTCTTCCACTAATTACTTTAGATTTGGTATATCTAGATTTTTTCTTACCTAGATAGTTCATTGTATTTACCTCTTCTACAGTAACTCCATACAATTTTTCTACAGCCTTTTTTATGTCCACTTTATTGGCTTTGCGGTCTACTACGAAACCATACTTGCCTTTTTCGTTTAAAGCAGAAACTTTTTCTGTAACTAATGGCTTTATTAAAACACTCATTTTTATTTCTTCAATAAGTTATCAATCTTCTCAAGAGAGCTCTCACTCAATATTAGATTATCAGCGTGTAACACATCAAAAGTGTTTAAGCTATCAGCTGTAATTACTTTTGTGTTTTGAACGTTTCTTCCTGATAACACAACGTTTTTGTTACCCTCTGGAAGCACCAATAATGTCTTTTTATCACCTAGTGAAAGTGCATTTAACATTTTGATATACTCCTTAGTTCTTGGAGCATCGAATGATAAATCTTCCACGATAGCGATATTGTTATCCTTAGCCTTATAAGTCAAAGCAGACTTACGAGCCAATTCTTTCATCTTTTTGTTAAGCTTGAAAGAATAGTTTCTTGGCCTAGGACCGAATACTCTACCTCCACCTCTGAAAACAGGTGACTTGATACTACCAGCTCTCG
The DNA here is from genome assembly GCF_021389935.1 of Fulvivirga ligni. NCBI lineage: Bacteria > Pseudomonadati > Bacteroidota > Cytophagia > Cytophagales > Fulvivirgaceae > Fulvivirga > Fulvivirga ligni. The sequence goes on along the minus strand of NZ_CP089979.1, from coordinate 1,577,005 downwards.
CTGTACCAGTACCCTTTTGTCTCTTTATTTTTCTGGTAGATCCACTAATCTCACCTCTCTCTTTCGACTTGTGCGTACCTTGTCTTTGGTTAGCTAAGAATTGCTTAACATCAAGGTATATCGCATGATCGTTAGGCTCGATACCGAAAACCTCTTCAGAAAGACTGATCTTTCTGCCGGTATCCTCACCACTATATTTTACTACTGAAATGTCCATTACTTCTCGAGAATTACAGTTGAATTATTTGCTCCTGGTACAGAACCACTTACTAAAATCAAATTCTTTTCAGGTATAACTCTTACTACCTGAAGGTTGATAACTTTTACTCTGTCACCACCTGCTCTACCAGCCATTCTCATACCTTTGAATACTCTAGCTGGGAAAGACGCGCCACCTATTGAACCAGGTGCTCTTTCTCTGTTATGCTGACCGTGAGTTCTTTGACCAACACCACCGAAACCGTGTCTTTTAACAACACCTTGGAAACCTTTACCTTTAGAGGTACCGATAGCATCAACGAAATCTCCTTCAACGAATACATCGCCAACAAAAATTTCCTGACCTAACTGCACACCACCTTCAAACTCAACTCTAAAATCTCTAAACTCAACTACTTCTTTCTTAGGAGTAGTTCCAGCTTTTTTAAAGTGACCTAGTAAAGCTTTAGGTGTGTTTTTCTCCTTACGCTCTCCATAGCCCAACTGAACAGCCGTGTATCCGTCTGTCTCATCATTTTTTACTTGTGTTACTACACAAGGACCAGCCTCTATCACCGTGCATGGGATATTTTTCCCAGTGGCACTGTAAATGCTAGTCATCCCGATTTTCTTTCCTATAATACCAGACATTTTAAAATCTTTATAAGCGTACTTTAGCTATAGCTCTCACGGTTTTTCCGCAAAAGGACTGCAAAGATAGTAACTTAATTCGAGTAAGCAAATACTAGTTATTATATTTTTTCAATAATCGGTAGGCTTTCGATTATTTCCTGAAGTGCGCCTCAAAAGTACAAAGAAAATTAATTATTTCCTCTGATCTAAAAATTTGATTGGCTTCCTACTTGACTTGGGGTAAACTCGGGGGAAAAGTTCATCCTCTGAAATTCTGGACAACTCTGGTGTTACCCTTAACTTTGACTTGAATTTTTTGGACAATTCCGCGGAATCAACATCATTATTACAGCTATATAAAACTTTCAAGGTGTCATTAGAAAACTCGTCAGCATCTACCACTACCTGGTAATGAGTAATATTTTCTTCCGAATCTAAGAGGTCAAATATGGCAGGAGGGTAACACGTGGTACCCTTATATTTAATCAATTGATATTTACGGCCTAATATGGGACTTAATCTTGGTGTATTACGTCCACATTCACATTTAGAGTAATCAAAGTAGCATAGGTCACCTGTTTTAAACCTAATTAAAGGCATGGCTTCAATGCCTAAAGTGGTGATAGTAAGTTCGCCGATTTCTCCCGGGGCTACTGGTGAATTATTCTCATCTAAAATTTCAGCAATCAACAATTCCGGATGTAAATGTCCTCCTTTACCGGCTGCACATTCTGTAAACGCCGTGCCCATTTCTGTAGAGGCATAGGTAGAGTACAGTTCAATATCCCAATTAGAAGTAATCCTTTGACCAATTGCGTTTAATTGAAAATCAGCATTGCGAACTGGCTCACCGATGCAAATTGCCTTTTTAACACTACTGTTCTTATAATCAATGCCTTGCTTTGAGGCATATTCTATAAGTTTATTTAAAAAAGATGGCACGATGATCAATGCGGTGGGATTGACTTCCTGAATCATTCGCCACTGTAACTCCGGCAAACCAGGACCTACTCTTAACATACCAGCTCCTATTTTCTTTGCTCCCAAAGCATAGGCATAGCCAGCCATAAACTGCCTGTCAATAGTAGTAGTAAGTTGGTAGATTTCATTTTCGCCACCACCAGCACAACTCAAAGATATAGCTTCATTATAAGCTAAACGATCCACATCATTAGCTGAAAGTGGAACTATGACAGGCTTTCCTTCTGTACCTGATGTGCTACAGTAATCTGAGATCTGATCAGCGCCTACACACCAGAATTCTCTCTGATGAGTCTGTAGGTCACTTTTTTGCGTAATGGGAAGTTTGCCAAGATCTGATAATGACTGAATGTCATTGATAGTGATGCCAGCATCTTTGAAATGCTTTTGATAAAAAGTAGACCTTTCATTCACGTAGGCCAACAATTTTTTCAACTCTTCTAATTGATAGTTTTCAATATTACTATCATCTGAAGTTTCTAAAGAAGGAATAAGCATCTACTAAGACTAACTATTAATTTAAATGTTCCTCACATTCCTTCAATCCTTCAAGAATGTGATCACGTTCACTTTTTCGTGCAATTTCTAATTGAAGGGCAATATTATAATATTTTTTGGCTTTACTCCACAACTCCAGACTTTTATTATAATCTCCCAGGTAGTAATAAGTGAGATAGCCATTAGGGTTACTAGCAATGAACTTTTGTTGTTCTGCCTCAGAGATAGCGTCACCTTCTCCTCGAGCAAGTGTTTTTTGAATTTCTGCTTTTGTGGCGACGAAATCTCTAAATTTCTTATAATCCTCTGTGAAATAGAAAGGGTCCTTGTCAAGGCTTAATGAATCGATATAACTGAAAGTGACATGTCCGCCATCTTCTTCACTGAAAATTTCATTAAGATCGTAAGCCAAATACTTACCCAGTTGATACGGTGGAGCTGAAACCCAAACTTTCAATTCTTCAGGAGAAAAAATAACCGAATGATGAGCTAATAATTGATTAATTGCTTTTTCATTTGCTAAACCGATATCCTTACCTCCTAAACCTCTTTTATCTCTGAGCAGATAGGCAGTTTTTTCAACATTCATGGGAGACAACGAGTCCAGAAGCTCCTGTACTCTTTCATATCTATAGTCTGAAACCCCTTCTGATAGATATTCCTGATTCAGCTCATCATTCTTCAGCTCATCACTTTGGTAGTGATTGGTCACTACCAGGTCCATGTCATCTTCCTGGTATAAAGCTGTCTTCTCTGGAGTCTTTTCTATTAATGCAGCTCTTCCATCTTCTTTCGAACCGATAAGAAATGATTCTGCTACGAAGGTATCATAGGATTTAGCAATCTCGTAGGCCTCTTCTATATTGCTGGCATACTGCAGCATTTGTCTGGCCATTAATGACACAGGTGTAGTTCCTTTGGAAGGAATAGCTGACTTGTCTGAATTTAAGGTTATTGATAGGCCTTTCTCATTCATTCCAGATACCACGCCACTAAAACAGGCCCAAGTGATAGACATGAATTTATATCCTTGATCAGGATTATAGAAGGCTACCATTCTATCCTGGGCAAAGTCCTCTCCGAAATAAAAGTCAAAGTTTCGTCCCAGGAGTAATTTAGAATTTTCCGACTTATCGCCACGAACGGCAAATGATGTACAGCCCACCAAGTTCATGTTTTGCAATGCATGACCAATGTCATGAGCTGCATGATAGCTTAATGCTCTTTGATATTTAGGAGCGATGTAGTCATATTCATCTGGCATATACCTGGAAGAAGCATATATCTCCTTCAAGTATTCTTCGGGAACATATTTATCCAGGTCTCTATTGAACCAGCCTATTAAGTATTTAAGGAAATTCAGATAAGAATCTGACGGCACCTTGTTTCGGATCTCAGCAATAAATGCCTCTTCTTTATCTTTTTGCAAAGGGATACATAGCTCTCCAAATGCCACACCTCTCTCCAAGGGACCGCCATGTACATACATCTCCCATACTTGCTGATCATTCTTCTTGAGCCAGCTTCCATCTGAGCCTACAAAAGAATTTTCTCCAGATTTAGTAACGGTAATGGCTGGTAGGTCCTCCTGATTAACTGGTGGTGTAGCCTTTACCATGAAATAATAAACTGTACAAAGACCTACTACAAGAATTATAAAGCTTAGGAGGCCAATTAATATTTTTTTTCTCATTCTTCTCTACCTGACTATTAGATTACTCTTCTACATCATTATAGTCAATATTTTTACCTAAAGTTCCCTGCATCCTTTTCCAGAAGCTCTCACGATCTGGTAAAGCTTCGAAATCCTCAATGAAAGCCACTTTATCGTTAATTTCAAAGTCTTTCATATTTAAATTTTCCAAGGTAAAATATTTTATTGGGAGATAGTTTATTTCGTAATCATTATCCTCGGCATAGTTCTTTAGAAAGAAAGATTGCACCGGGTCAGTCGCAAGACATACCTTTTTCAAACCATTTTCTTCTGCTATCTGATAGGAGTAGAATAGATTTTCAGTGCTGTGTTCTGCTTGAGTTTCGGTGAATATTGCATCTTCAGGCACGCCAAGCTTCATGGCATATTGCTTCATGATCACGCTTTCCACATAGGGAGAATAGACTGCCGAGCCTGAGAAAATGATGTTTTTGGTTATCCCTTTCTCATAAAGGTATGCTGCCCAGTAGATTCTGGTTTTCATTATATCATGCCATTGTCCTTCATAAGGGTAGCCCGGAACTATAATTACATCATACGGACCATTGGCCATACCCTTCTCATAATCTACCTTGGTGGTATGTTTGAGATAAAAGAAAAGGCCAACAATTACCACGAGAGCCACAACGTGCAGCCATAAAATGATTCTAACAAATTTGTTTTTGAAGAATTTTCGGATCATTAATCTTTATTCTGTGGCAGTGCGATCAGCGATCTTTTTCATCAGCTCCTGATGTCCTAAGATTTCAGAACAGGTAGTGATGGCACCGATAGTTACACCTAAAACGCCGTGCATATTTAAATTCTGACCTGTTAACAATAAATTAGGCACCTTGGTTTTAGGAGATATGAAAGATTTCATAGGATTAGTGTAATCTTTCTTGATCCCATAAAGTGCTCCATCTTTTGTGCCGATGTAATCTCTATTGGTTAGCGGTGTTGAGGTATAATATGCTTCCATATTTTCCCTGAGTCCGGGCATTTTCTTTTCAAGCTCATCGATAAGTTTTTCCGCTTTCTCCTTCTTAAACTCCTCGTAAGAATCTCCACGGTAAGACTCTTGAGACACTACGTTGTAAGTATCTGCCCACTGCTCGGTTTCTTCAAACCTCATGTATGACATGAGGATAAGGCTGTCCGCATATTCATCATCTTTGCTAGACACCCCTGAAAACAAGGCATAACCCGCTGGCCAGATATCCTTATATTCGGCACCACTCCAAACATCATGATCGATATAGTGGTAATAGTTATAGTTGAAATTCTTGATTGTGCCCTTTTTAGGTACGATGAACACAATAAATACGGACACAGAATTTTCAAGGCTCTCTAATCTTTTTCTATAGGCTTTTCTAATTCTTCCTTCCTCTATCATATCTAAAGTAAGGGTAGGATGGATATTGGAAATAAATTTATCTCCATAAAATCTCCTTCCATCTTCTAGCTCTACATACTCAATATTATCGTCCTTGAATCCAAAATCTACTGCCTTTGCTCGAGTGATAATTTTACCACCATTATTTCTGATGTTTCGAGCTAATAAGCGTGCTATTTGAGACCCGCCATCAATACATTTCCAGGAACTTTCAATGTATGAATTCACTACCAAAGCATGAACATATAACGGCGTTTTGTCACCCTCACCTGCATAGAGCACATTAGTGCCGGCTAATACTCTTTGGAGCTTTTCATTAGTGGTGCAAGAATCAATAAATTCCTTTGCATTAACATCGAGATAAGGAGCAGTACCAGGGTGCGTTCTCATGGGCTCCACACTGTACATAGGAAAGTGCTTGCAAACCTCTCTTATCTTATCACAGTATTTTACTATGCCATCACGCTCCTCAGGGAAATAACCCGCCATAGTTTCTATGAAATTATCATAGCCCTGTGCGTATTTATATTCGGCATCATCACCTTCAAAAGTTACAATATCAAACCCATCTTCATCCATCCTCTTCAGCTTTAGGTCATCCATGATGCCTAAGTATTTGAAATAGCGATAAAGGTTTTGGCCCTTGTCTAACCCACCAATGTAATGTATACCTGTATCGAAGATCCTTTTGTTTCTGGAAAAAATCTGGAGATTACCACCAATCTGCTTATTCTTCTCAATTACAAGAACTTTATATCCCTCGTCACTTAATATAGTACCACATTCCAGACCACCTAGTCCACTACCGATGATTATGATATCGAATTTCTCCATTTATTACTTTTGTGTTAATACAAATACTGTATTAGACGTTCTTTTTGACTTATCAATTACTTCCAGTTCGAGATTGTGCTGCTCTGCAAAAGAAGTTATCATATCTGAGGATATATAGCTCAAGGCATTCCTCGTTTTATTAAACCCTATGCCTGTGGAAAAAATTTCTGTAAGCACGGTGCCTTTATGCCTATCGGTTTTATTGCTATCACCATCCCGAATAATAATTTTCCCACCATCATTCAGTTGACTGTATATTCTATTAAGCAACACTTCCTGCTCTGACGGGGTCAGGTAATGAAGAACATCACTTATGATAAACACATCTGCAGGCTTAAAATCATAGGTTAGCACATCTCCAGGTTCAAAATTAATGTTATCTGGTTTAACTGGACAATTATTAGCCACTATGATTTTTTGCTCATCATAATCTACACCTAAAAACTTTCGCTCTTTATGTGTGAAACCCAGCGAATAAGTCATTAAACCATAGCCACAACCAACATCCACAATTTGTCCTGATTTCGGCACCAGTTCATCAAATAGGCTGTAAGCACCTTCCAGCCTATATTTTATTTTGATATACCATTCCAGAATAGGGCCTTTGAAAACATAATTCTTATGAATGGTCTCTTTATAAAAATCTACCGTTTCTATTTCATCTCTAAGTTTCTGGTACTCAGATTTAAAATATTTAGTAATCGCTTTTGATCTCTCTCTATAACCTTCTCCAAATGCCAAGTCATCCTGTTTAATTCTTGGCAAAAACTTCACGGTAATACGGCTATTTTTCAGGTAATAGTCACTCCGTTGCATGGTCATGCTGGTGCCGTGTAGTAGCACAGGCTGGATATCCAAGCCCAACTCTTCAGCTAAGAAAAAAGCTCCTTTATGGAATCTTCCCAGATCAGCCGAGGTACTCCTGGTTCCTTCAGGGAATATCGCGATGGAATAGCCTTTTTTCACCAGCTCTTTTATCTTATCTAATTGGCCTTCCATACCTTGAGTGGCCGGAATAAAGTCTGCATACTGCACTGCTTTCCCGAAAAGAGGTGAGTTATAAACCCAATCATTAGTGACCATTACCACCTTAGGGTTAAACATGAGTAGCAGCAGTATATCTATGAAAGAGTGATGATTGGCAATAAGCACTGAAGGCTTGCTAAAATCAATATTCTCTTTATTTCTAACTTCCTTTTTCACATTGGCCATTACATAAATGACGAAGTAAGAAAACGCCATGATCACCTTATGGAAGGTCCTCTTTCTCCATTCTTGGGAAGCAAAAGGAATTCTAAATACTATATTTCCTAAGAACAATATAAGACAGCCAAATAGGAAGCAGGTAAAAGCAAATGCAGTGAAAATGAAAGATGAGAACGTAAAAGGAATCAGGCCTCTATCCTTTCTTTTTTGAATGAATAAGTTATAAAGCAAGTGCTCCACGGTAAAAGTGATGAGCACCACTGACATAATGCCGATTATAGCCAGGAATGCAATAGATTTCAAAGCCGGATGCTCAGCTATGGCTAGCACGCCAATACCCAATAATGTGGTTACTACTGATAGAATAATCGACTTTTTATATGAAATCAGATTATCTTCTCCAGAAGCATATTTCTGAGTTAATCCCCTCATTACGAATATACTATAGTCTACCCCAAGCCCAAAAATGAAGGTGCAAATAATGATGTTGACTATATTAAAAGTAAGTCCTAACCAGCCCATGAGCCCAAGCACCCAGAGCCAACTGAGCATAATCGGGATGAAAGTAATCAATGCAAGCTCTATTCTTCCGTAACTTAACAGGATGAGCAGAAAAACCAGCCCCAAAGAGAGATTTACCAGCTTGCCAAAATCCTGTTGAAGGAGATCTACCAGTTTGTTTGTAATGTAGCTTTTATCAAGAATAATAATGCCCGGTATTTCTTCCAATTGACTAAGCACCTGTGGCTTATCATTTACATCTAAAGCGATAGATGTAAGCACAGAAACTGCATTACCTTTTTCGTTAATGATTAGCTCGTCTCCAAAGGCTGAAAGCACGGTGTGAATGTCTTCTGAGGATATGTCCTTGTGCTCCCCGTTCAGCATTTTGTCCAAAGCAGCAAATGTACCCTCCTTAAAGCCTAATACTACGGCTGATTCATTTACATTCATCATCAAGCTATCGGTAGAATGATTCGACCAGAATTGGTTCCACTCAGCCAGTCTTTCCTGTCTTACCTCTGGTGATGGAACTACCTGATTGAGAGAATAGTAAGTATAAATTACACTATCCTTCTCCAGATTTTCGAGCAATACGTTTAACTTTTCATTTTTGGAAAGTACCTCATCAAGGTTATCTCCATGAAACGCTACATATATGTTATTGGCTGTGAAATTAGAAATGGCATTAATTCCATTTTGACTTCGTTCCAGGTTTGCTGGCATATAATTCAGCGAAAGCATATTGCTCTCGAATGACACTTTCTTAAAGGTAAAAAGGCTTATAGCTGAGAGTAGCACAAACAAGATAATCGCCCATTTTTTCTTGTAGAATGGATAAGTAGCAATTGCATTTACCACTCGCTCCACAATGTTCATTTTCTTAGGAGCACTCTTTTCTTTCATTGAAAAAAGCGTAACCAAATGAGGCAATACCACCAGTGTATAAAACACTGATGCCAGCACACTTACTCCTGCAAAAATACCAAGGTCTTGAAGTGCTGATGAACGAATAAATATTAGCGAAAAGAATGCAAAAGAGGTGGTAAGGCTGCTCATTATCATAGGCACGGTAATGTCAGCAAACAGCTTCTGAAGGTCTTTCTCTTTCTTATAGTGCGTAAAGAAATGAAGAGCATAATCTATAGTTATGCCCAAGAGTACAGAGCCCACTGCAAGAGATATAATAGAGACGCTAGGTCTTACTATGCTTAAGAAAGCTATCGCCATTAGCCCACCAAAAACACCAGGTGTAACGACAATGAAGAACGTACCTATATTTCTATAAAATAGAGAAATGAACAGAAATAATGCTACCATGGCCACCGTCACAGTGAGGTAAACATCATTTTTAATCCTACTGGCATTGGCCACTGCCACAGCAGCGGGGCCAAAATAATCTACTGTAACCTGCGGGTAGTTCTTTTCAAACTGCTGTTGAAGGTCATTGATCCCCTCTACAAAAATTCCATTGTTTGATGTTTCGTTGGGTGGATTACTCAGTACCACAAAAAACACCAAATGCTTCAGGTTCTTGGTGACAATGAAGTTCTGATAAAGATCAAAATTACTATCCAGCTGATTTTCTCTCATGCGCTGCAGTGGCATCCCTGCCAAACCCAGAGGATCCTTCAAAAGCATTTTAGTAGCTACACCCATGGGTGATAGCAACTGCTTGTACACTCTTTTTACGGAGTTATCTACTGAGCCCTTTTTTACTCTTTCATCAAGATTTTTATAATCATCAGACGTTAGGTAGAAGGGTAGATTATTGTAATAATAATCATACATCTGCTGCATCTGCTCATCAGGAACGGTGAGTATAATTTCTTTGTAGTATTCTGGATAACCATTTTGCAATGAGTCTGCAAAGGCCGTGGCTACCTTCACCAAAGAGTCTGGAATGGCTTCTGTACTATCATCAGAATATAGATGAAATACTATCCTATTATTGATTTTTATGCCTTCGAATACCTTGTTCACCTCAGTCACCTTTTCATCCTTAGGCATGATGTTGACAATATTTTCTTCCAGCCTTATATTAAGAGAAGTGTAAGCCGCTCCGGCCAACAGGAGAATCAACAAAATGATAGCAACTATTTTATTGCTCTTAACGATGTTAAATACTCTATAGAATAAAGTAGACATGAAATTTCAAGATCAATAAAGGTGGTTAGATTGATTTTACAATTAAAAATTTACTGAGATGATACTGATTTTCGGGTTTCATCATTTTGAGGTCTCTTTATCAAAAAATATAGCCATGTTAAGGTACCCGCCAAAACTCCCATAATAATGGAAAGAATAACCGCACCCAAGAAATATTGCGATAAATTGCCCTTTATAGAGTCCATGGTAATACCCGAGTTGAATAAAAGATCATTACGAGGATTGGTCATGAATAAGGCTCCCACTTTATAACTTCCAAAGATGATCAATGGAATGAACGGCGGAAAACTGATATTGGCAGCCACTAAAAACAATGCTTTATTGAGTTTATAATAATGAGAAACCGCCAAGCCAATAATCATCTGATAACCCCACACGGGAAATATCCCCATAAACACACCAAAACCTACCGAAAGGACTTTAGTTTTCACTGGCTCTTCCTTATTAAAAAGCTGCTCTTTGAAGAACCTTCTAATATTCTCTCTGGTGAAGTGCTTCATAGAGCGCTTAGGAATATAATAGAACAGCGCCAGAATGAAGAACCAGGTATTCAGAATACTGATTCTTGTAAAATCTTTGAATGGCCTGAAGTGAGTAACCCGCCCCTTCCCTGGCTCGTAATGCACCTTAATAGGCACGTTCTTTACAGGAATTCCCTTCCAGGCTGCTTTGACAATTACCTCCACCTCAAACTCAAACTTTTTGGTGAGATACTTAATGCCCTGCATTTTCCTTATTGGGTAAAGCCTAAAGCCAGATTGAGTATCTGACATCTTAATGCCCGTGTCTAGATAATACCAAAAGTTAGAAAACTTGTTACCAAAGCTACTTTTGCCAGGTACGTTTTCCTGAGTCATATTCCTGGCACCAATGACCAAAGCATCAGGATTAGTTTTTAATTCTTCTATAAAAAAGGAAAAGTCTTCAGCGAAATGCTGGCCATCGCTATCAATAGTTATGGCGTGGTCATACCCTTTATCACAGGCATATTTGAAGGCATTTCTGAGGGCCATGCCTTTACCTTGATTTTGCTCATGAGTAATGAGCTGAATCTGATCTTCAAAAGATGCTAAAATTTGCGCCGTGTTATCAGTGGCTCCATCATTTACTACTATCAAATCATCTGTATAAGCGAGCACACTGCTAACTACCTGCTCTAATGTTTGATCATTATTATAGGTAGGCATAATAATGCAGCACTTATACGCTTTAAAAGTAGATTTATAGTCCATGGACCAGTTTTAAGCTTTAGTAAATTGACCTTTAAACTTAAAGTTAGGCTCACCATCTTCTAAAAATGAAGTTGCACTCACCTGAAGTTGATCATCATCACCCTTCTCACTTAACTTAAACAGTAAAGTAGGACTATGGTTAGGATCTACCATTTTCATGTACTTAATAGAAGCACCATTTACTAGTTTATACTTCTGACCGTGCACCTCTTTTAGGATATCTTTCAACATTTCCAAAAGGCAAACACCCGGTAATACAGACTGGCCTGGAAAATGACCATTGAAGATATCATTAGATTTATCTATGCTTATTTTAGTTTCATATTGGCCATTATCATCACTCACCGAGCCAATAGTATATAAGTTATCTTTTAACATATTATTGCTTTAACAAATTCATCTGAACACGCATCTTCACAAACCTGTGAGAGAGACATATTTCATCAGGAATGGCGTCATCATCAGTATAATAGAAAACAGCCTTTGTCTTAAAAATGGAAAACCAGCTATTAGTCTTAGCTAGTATTATCCTTTTTTGCCCATCTACTCGCGCCTTAATTGCTTCCTTCCCTTTGATTTTGAAGCCGTTAGCTTTCTTTCTTACTTTTTGTTGCTCATCTAATTTGCGAAGAACCAGCAAATCAAAATCTTGCTCCATCAGTTTCTTCACAATCTTTTTCTTCATTACCTCTGGAGCCATATTGTAAACCAGACCATTTTCCGTTAATAGAAAGTCCATAATAGTAGGACCTAGTTTTGAAAGCAAAACTACACGATAGTTTGCACCTTGCTTCTTCAAAACCATTAAGCCACTAAAACTATGGTCTTTATACTGGAATACAGAATTATACACTTGAGCCTGTCCTGAGTTTAGGAAAGAACGAGGTGTAACTAGATCTTGGCCTGAAACCTTACAGAAACAACAAATAAAAAATATTAGTACCCAAAAAAATCTACTGGAAAGAGAATTCATCATCCGAAATAGCGGTATTAAACTGCTTATCTTCGAAAGTGATCAGAGTGTAGTCCCCTTCAGATTCAAAGAGCTGAAGTTTATGAACACTGTAATCTTTTCTATCAAAGTAAACATCAATATGCTTAATATAATCTTTAATATTTTTGTCAATAGGCGTTAATTGCGCAAGGTATAAATTCTTATTCTCTTTAAAAACAATATTAAAGCGATCTTCTTGAAGAACATCTCCTTGCACACTGTTAATAATGAGATCATTAAGCTCCTTAAATATCTTACTGTTGCTTATTTCGAAAGAGTTAACCTTACCTTCATCGTTAATTTTAATCTGCTTTCCATTTAGCACTATGCCATAATTATAAGGCTTGGTGTAAGACCATTTGAGTAATCCTGGCTTTTTAAAATACATTTTACCAGATGAGGTAACGGCATTTGAGAGTATGCTTAAATATTTCTCTTGCTTAAATGTAGCCTGAATAGTAGTGGTTTTCGTAGCCATTTTATTAAGACCTCTCCTAAAACCGGGCACATCTTTCATCTGCACAAAATCATCTCCCTGACTAAACCATGAAGAAAATGTGATTATAAAAAGGCTTGCAAATAGCTTATACATAATTATTTAATATTAAATATTTCATCTACTGTTACGCACTTATAATCGTGCTCTTTTGCATATAGCAAAATTGCTTCCAAAATACCTAAAGTCTGAGGCAGGCTATCATGAAGTAGTACCACTGAGCCGGGCACTAGTCTGGAAATAACTTTCTCAACCACTTGTTCAGGATTCTTAGTAGCTGTATCAAAAGACCTTATATTCCACCCAATCACTGGCATTTTCATCTTTATCACAGCGGCAGCTATTGATGGATTTGTTACACCATAAGGTGGTCTAAATAAGACATTTACCTTACCGGTAATAGATTTAATAAGTTCATTAGTTTTTATCAACTCTTTCAAGACCATGCCTTTTGTGAACATGGAAAAGAAAAAATGATGGGAATAAGAATGATTGCCTATGAGGTGACCCTTTTCAGACATTCGTTTTACCTGGTCAGGCATTTCTTCAACTCGTTTGCCTATTACGAAAAAAGATCCTTTAGCATCATAGTTCTCCAACAGTGCTACAATTTCAGGGGTATATTCGGTAGGCCCATCATCAAAAGTCAGGGCTATTTTATGATCAGGATTTTCGGGGTGATTATAGCTCTTTAGAAAGAATTCATACCTCATTACGGCGGAACCTATTCCTATCAAAGCAATAAATAAAGAGCTAATTACAAGAAAGATCCACCAGGGTATGTGCACAAAAAAAAATGTACAGACCACCAAAATGATCAGCACACTTAAGAAAATGCCTCTAACTATTTTAAAGGGACTCATGACTAACTAAAGCAAAGGTGTGATTTACACCTCGGTAGTGATTGTACATAAGCACCGTTTTAAAATTGTTTTTCTTGCCCTCTTTAATTTTGATGGCACTATCAATTTCAGGATTCTGAAGTAGATTTACTCCAAGGTTTAACCCAAAAGAAGATGCTGTGAAATTTTCACCTGTAACCGCCTTAAAGTTATATATGGCCTGGTCAGTGAAATGATTTGAAATACTAGAATAATATGGATCACTGCCTTCACCACCAATTACTACTGCATCTATATCAGCAGCTGACATTCCCAATTTATTCAAAAACTTATCTGCTGCCCCTGTTATTTCTGTAGCCTCTAAATTATTAGCTGTAGAAATTCCATTCAACACTATTTGATTTTCTCCCGGATCTTTAGACAGAACAAAGAAGCTTGCACCTTCGCCCCATAAGTTTGAAGGATTGCATTTTATCTCACCAATGATTGCGGCTATCTCATTAGTCATTTCATCAGCACCGCCCACTAGTACATTATCAACTCCTTCTTTTACTCTTAGTACAGCATCCTGCAGAGAATTCTCAAATGAATGGCCACGGTTAACGTAGGTGAAATTATCTTCAGTACATTTTAAAAGCAAAGCGATTTGACCTGCCACCGTATTATGAGTAGACTGGATGAAAGCTGTAGGAGAAAGTATACCTTCTTTAGACTCAAGTATATCTACCAAAAACTTTTCGGTGTCTTGAATACACCCCAGACCAGTGCCCACAATGATGGCTCCCGGGTTTTCCACGTTAGCATCTTTTAGCGCCTGGAGACTGGTGGCCACTCCCATTTTAATAATACGGCTCATCCTACGCAATAATCGAGGATTAATAAGTGCCTTATAATCAGGTTCATGGGCAGAAAGAAACGGTCCTTCCTGAGTTAACCACTCCTTGAGATAACTACTTTGATCAAAAGTAAACTGTGGTGTAATAGCTGAGGTAGACTTTATATAAACTTTCATGATGCCGCTGAGAATATTAGTGATGTACAGTTTCCTCCAAATCCGAAAGAATTGGACAATACATTCTGAATTTTTACTGGCTGCATTTCGGTAACAGGCTCAGGAAGCACGTCCATTGGTTGCTTCACATTTAGATTAGGGAATACCTTCTGCTCTTGAATGGATAGGATAGAAAACACAGCCTCTATCGCTCCGGCTGCTCCTAGTGTATGACCGGTGTATGCCTTGGTAGAGCTATAAACGGGCACATCTTCATTGAAAATTTGCTTTATAGCCTTGCTTTCAGAAAGATCATTATTCTGAGTTCCTGTACCATGAGCATTTATATAATCAATGTCAGCGGCAGTTTTACCCGCCACATTCAGCGCCTTCTGCATAGCCATAAAGGCTCCTGTACCATCTGGCGAAGAAGCAGTTTGATGATAAGCATCATTAGCGTTGCCATAACCTATTAATTCACCATAAGCCTTTGCTCCACGTGCCTTCACTGATGCTTCAGATTCCAGCACTAGATAAGCTGCTCCTTCACCAAGATTTAAGCCCTGGCGAGTAGAGTCGAACGGTTTACAATGATTAGGATCTAATATTTTTAAGGCTCCAAAGCCATTAAGTGTAAAAACAGAAAGGGCATCAGTCCCTCCAGCAATTACAAAATCTGCCATTCCTGCTTTTATCAATCTACCGGCATTCATAATGCTATTGGCAGAAGAAGAACAGGCGGTGCTTATGGTTTCAGTATGGCCTTTAATTTTTAAATGACCAGCCACCATCTCAGTACTTGCTCCACAATCGTGGTTCTGAAATGAAGATCTATAATCAAGCTCCTCATTGTTTAGTACAGCACCATAGGCTAGCTCAGAAATATCCATACCACCTACGCTGGTACCACTAATTAATGCAGCATCAGCCAGATTGGCCTCTGTAAGACCTGCCATCTGTTGTGCTTCAGTGGCAGCAAGTAAAGCCAGTAATGTAGTTCTAGAAATATATGGGTCGGTAATGCCCAGTTTTTCCCTGAGCATTTCATTAGAAAACTTCAATTCACCCACTGGTAACTCTTTGTGCTGAGTTTTCAGGTAGGTGGGTGTGCTTACACCACTCTTGAATTCCTTAAGTGATTGCAGGTTTTTTTCTACACCTATTCCTAATGAAGAAACAATACCAAAACCGGTAATGTACACCTTAGCCATCTGTTTTTAGTTTTTATTTTTCTCGATGTAAGCAGCAATAGTGTTAATAGATTGAAAAATATCTTTCCCTTCTTCAGGGTTTTCAACCTTTACTCCATACTCTTTCTCCAGTAAAACAATTAGTTCCAGCGCATCTATAGAATCTAATCCCAGACCATCTCCAAAAAGAGGTGCATCGTTATCAATTTCATCAACACTTACATCCTCTAAGTTAAGAGCCTCTATAATGGCTGTTTTCAAGTTCTCCTTCAGTTCTTCCATGAATTAAGGTATATTTTTATTAAAATTTCCGTCAAACCTAGAATCCGATGATTGATCATCTTCATCATAACCTATCAAAAATAGTTTAGCAATGTATTGCCCCTCTTCGTAGTCTACAAAACCGGTAATGCAATGCTTATATTCTTCTACTTTAAAAAGTTGAGATACATATTCATAAAGAAATTTAGCATCTAACTCCTCCATCATAAAGCATGAGTTTTCTCCTGTAATCTTGTGTTTAATGCATATTTCACCTAACATTATATTAGGTAATGTATACACAAAAACCGCTGGACTAGGGAAATAGTTTTCTTTTGAGCTTATGGTAGAGTAATGGTTCGTATCCGAAACCAGTGAAGAGTTTTTATTTCCAAGTATCAAAGCTGTATGCTCACCACTGTAGTCAGAGCCCTCTCCCAAAAGCATTTCGGTAGTGATCACTGCCAGCTGGCATAGCTCATCCATTTTGAAAAACTTAGGGTATTTGAGCCCCAAAGCCTTATAAACACCACGGATATACTCCTTGAATGGCAGCTTATCTTTATTATCAAATATGAGCTGGCAATTACTTGTGGCTTTATTCATATTCAACTCCGCGTATTTTAATATTTTAGTTTGCATTATTCTCAAATATTAAAGCGGCGTTACAACCTCCAAAGCCCGAGGTTGTCTTGAGGGCGTATTTTATAGTGTGATCAGAGGTATTCTCTTCAATGATGTTCAAAGATTTGCTCACTCCCATTTTACTAAAATTTCTGGATTGGATCAAAGCCTTGTTTCTCATCTGCTCCATGGTCATCACAGACTCAATGATGCCAGCTGCACCAAGAGTGTGGCCAAAGAAGCCTTTCAAACTATTGAGTGGAACATTGGCTAATCCCAAAGTGTCAAAAGCAATGGCCTCCATTTCATCATTGAACATAGTAGCAGTACCATGCGCACTTATATAATCAATATCATTAACTGAAAGCTGAGCCTCTGTCAACGCTCTACGCACTGCAAGCTTCAGCCCTTCTCCTGTTCTGGAAGGTCCACTGATATGGTTGGCGTCATTAGCCTGCCCCCCACCGGATACCTTCATGACATTTTCAGGTTTAAGTGACAGCTCTTTATTAGTACTCAAAATTACCGTACCACATGCCTCACCAAGTGTAATACCCTTACGATCAGCATCGTATGGTTGGCAGGGCTCATCACTCATGGCTTTTAAACACTGAAAACCACTGATAGTAAATTCACTCAGTATATCACCACCAGTAACAATAGCATGATCGTAAAGACCTGCCTCTATTATTTTTTTAGCAGTAATTATGGCTGAAAGGCCGGAGATACAGGCATTAGAAACCACCACACCGTTGTGCTCCAAATTAAAATAATCTGAAAGTGTATTTCCTAACCTAGAAAGCAACGCTCTCTCCTTCGGCAGTGAGCCTGAATAGTTATCAGCCAGGATATCTATATTTCCTTTTGTGGTGGATACCACCAGAGCAGTACGACTTAAATCAAGTCCGTCTACATCTTGTAAAGCCTTATTTATTGAGTGGATAAATAATTGCTCAAGGTTACTGAACGCATCGTTAGCTTTTAGCTCCTCGGCCTCTTCTCTGTTGATGAGACAACCTAGAAATGGCGTTGGATAAAAATCCTTGCTATCGATCTGCTGAATACCTGAAACACCATTAATACAGGCGCTAAAGTTCTCAGCGGAAGTGAGTCCTAATGGGCTGGTTATATTATCTGCTATGGAATAAATGCTCATGATCTCAATCTACTATATTCCACTTTTCCTTCCATTCATTTAAGAAATCAGGCACTGTAAGGTGCAGCTGATGATCCTTGGTTAGGAATACCTGCTCTGACATTCCTGTAGCATAAGTCTCGTTGGTCTCCTTATTAAATAGACGATACTCAAACCTTAGCTTAGCTGCCGGAGAGTTGATGAATGTGGTTTCTAAATACACTTCATCCAAGTATTTCACCGGTCTTTTATAATTACAGTCTACCTTAACTATTGGTATTAAGAAGCCATGGTTATTATAGACATCCATGTATCCGATGCCATATTTGCTTCCGAAGCTTTCTCTACCATCTTCAAAATATTTTATATAGTGCCCATGCCATAAGATACCCATGCTATCCACCTCACTGAATCTTACTTTTATCTGTGTAATATCCTTAAGCATTCTCTTCGGTAGGTTGTAAAAATATTCTGATTTCACATTCGGCCAGTGGCTCCATGTTTTTGTTGAACGATCGAGCCTGTGCTATCTGCACGTTCATCACTTCATTCACAATCTGGATGGTAGTAAAAATATGCTCACCCACAGCTGGTGATTTTTCTATATTTAATCCTTTTATAGAAGCTATGAAACCCACTGGAGCAGGCTTTCCTGATGCTTGAGCCTTACTACCCGCAAAAAGTGCGGCCGTCTGCGCCATATTTTCGGTAAGTCCTCCTTCAGTTAGCACACCATCATCTACTAATGGATTACCCTCTTCTATATCGAAGCCTGAAAGCACGGAATCCTCATCAAAATCATACAATGCTGACACCATAACAAAGGGTGACCTTTGAGGTATAAACTTTAATATATCTTCCCCACTGTGCTGAGGTTTAATCTCTTGAAGTATTTCTTGTGAAACGGAAATCATAACTATTCTACAATGGCTCCTTTAACGTCCTTATCCCAAAAATCATAGTAATTAAACCACTGTAAGGGATACTGCTTTACTTTTTTCTCCAGGTGCTTTATGTAATCGTCTTGAATTTCTAAGGCAGACTTTGTAGCTATTTCTACCGGCGTGGCCGATAAGTGATAATGCTTTCCGTCTCCTCTTACTGCATAAGCAAAAGTATATGGCACTTTTAGTTTAGTAAGCATACTAAAAGGTCCTAATGGAAAGAGTGCTGTCTTGCCTAAAAAAGACTTTTCTACTACACGAGCACCGTGTGTAAACCTATCACCATGCATACATATAACTTCCTTATTTCTAAGAGCGTTATTGATTTTAAACAGGTGCGAAAGGTCGTTTTTAATAGCAATTATCTTCACATTCTTATTCTTCATTACCTTGTCTAAGAAGTTCTTAATCCTCTCATGCTCGGCTTCGTAAACAAGAATGTTCGTTGTTAAATTAATTTCATTTAATAGAAACCCCGCTATTTCCCAGTTTCCCAGGTGAGCTCCCATTAGTATGCCTCCTGTTTCTTTTAGATCTTTAAGATATTGTTCACCGTCGGTATCATAAGTAATCTCTTTAGTACTTCCAGACCCAATGGCTACTTTATCAATTAAAGTTTGCCCAAAAACATAGTAGTTTTTATAAACAGAAGACCATGCCTTAAAAAAAGGCATGTTGAATCTTTCTCGAAAATATTTATAAATCGCTGAGGTAGACTTGGCAGAAAAGAGCACATAGTAGGCAGACACGAACTTTAATAAAAGATAAGCTGCACTAAGCCCCACATTACGGAGGATATATATGAATATTTGATAACCTAGTAGTCCGCCTTTAGTCTTTCCTTTCCAGGATGACATTACGCTGCCTCTGCTTTTTGAATTACATAATCGTAGAAATCCTGAAAAGTAATAATACCGGCAAAGTCTTCAGGACTAACTTTAAAGCCAAAGTTGCTCTCTATCTCTACTACTAAGTCTACGTAATCAAGGCTATCGAGATCAAGGGTCTCTTTTAGGTTGGCCTCTGGCTCTATTACTTCCGGCTCCACTTCAAACTCATCTACCAGAAAGCCGTTTATTTTTTCAATTATCTCTTCGTTGTTCATCACTTTGTAAAAGTATTAATCAAATTTCTTAATGATTAAGCTGCTATTTGTTCCGCCAAATCCAAATGAATTAGACAAAAATAAATTAAAATCTTTTTTCACCGTTTCAAACGCAAAATTGAGGCCTTTAAGTTCATCCTCAGGGTTCTTAAGGTTAATGTTTGGTGCTATGAATCCATTGTGCATCATTAGCAATGAATACACCACCTCACTGGCTCCGGCCATCCACATCTCATGTCCCGTCATAGACTTGGTAGAGCTTAAATAAGGTTGGGTATCACCAAATACATTGAGTATAGCTTTTCCCTCGTTAAGGTCACCCGCCAAAGTAGAAGTGGCGTGGGCGTTAATATACTCAATATCAGAAGGTTTTACGTTAGCCTGTTGCAGGGCCATTTCTAATGACTTAGATGGTCCGTCTATATTTGGGTGAGAAATATGATCTCCATTAGAAGAGAATCCATAACCTAATATTTCTCCATAGATCTTCGCACCTCTAGCCTGCGCAGACTCTAAGCTCTCTATGATAACGGTAGCGGCACCTCCACTTGGCACCAAGCCATCTCTACCTTTATCAAACGGCCTTGAAGCTGTCTCAGGGGCACCTTCTTCCATAGAAAAAGTACCTAAGCCATCGAAACTACCCATAGACTGGTAGTTTACTTCCTGGGCTCCACCACAGATTATTCTGTCTTGCAAACCACTCTTAATCATCATATAACCTAAGCCAATAGAGTGAGATCCACTGGCACAAGCGGCACTTACCGTAAGGTTGATGCCTTTAAGTTTAAATATGGTGGACAAGTTCATGGTTACGGTACTGTTCATTGACTGAAAAATAGAACCACTACCAATAAGGGTAGTATCTTTTTTCAACCTCAATGTATCTACCGCCTCTATACAAGGTTTGGCTGAGCTATCATTTCCGAAAATGATACCTACATTACCATTAGCAAGAAAGTCTTCGTCAATATTAGCCTCTTTCATGGCTTCTTTAGTAGACATGTATGCATACTCTCCTTGTTCAGCCAAGCCAATACGCTGCCTCCGAGAGAGCATTTCTTTTAGAACAGGTTTTTCTAATATACCTGTTAGAGATGAGCGAAAGCCCATTTCTTTTCTTTCGGGATCAAGACCTATGCCCGACTTACCATGATATAGAGAGTCCTTTACTTCTTCCAGGTTTCTGCCTATACATGAGTAAATACCGATACCAGTAATAACAACTCTTTTCATCTAAATCCAACTTGACTAATATAGACCTCCATTAATTGATATGGTCTCTCCCGTAATGTAAGAAGAGGCATCTGACGCTAAGAAGCCCACCACACTGGCCACTTCTTCAGCAGAACCAAACCTTCTCATTGGGATAATACCTTTAAATTCTTTCTCGTCAATATCTTCTGTCATCTCCGTTTTTATAAAACCTGGAGCAACAGCATTAACGCTTATATTTCTTCTAGCTACTTCCTGAGCTAGCGCTTTTGTAGCACCAATTACAGCCGCTTTAGCAGCTGAGTAGTTAGTTTGCCCAGGCAATCCTTTTAAACCAGAAAGAGAAACTACGTTTACAATTTTACCTTTCTTGGCTTTCACCATTTCTGGTAAAACACTTTTGGTAACATTATAAAAACCTCCAAGGCTAATATCTAATACATCATCCCACTCCTCATCTTTCATCCAAATCATAAGGTTATCTTTTCTGATACCGGCATTATTTACCAGTACTTCTACCTTCTTATCAGGATTTTGAGCAAACCAGTCCTCCATTGCCTTTCGGCTGGCTTCTCTATCCGCTACATTGAATGGAATAAGTTCGGCTTGCTGGCCTTCTGCTTCCACAGCAGATTTAGCCTCTTCAGCAGCCTGTTTATTAGATGAATAATTGATAATAATATTAAAACCTTGACGGGCCAATTGAATACAAATGGCTCTTCCTATACCTCTGGATCCCCCCGTCACTAATGCGTAGTTCATACCCCTAAAAATTCAATTTTTCGTTCCAACAAAAGGATTTGCAATTTATTCATATAATATTTCACTTCCAATAATTGACTACACGTTCAATAAAGAATTTTTCATCATGTAGAATTTCACCTCCTTTATTTTGTTGTAAAGAGGGTAATCATCACTGAACACTGGTACTATTTCTCTAATCTTATTATATATCTCTTTGCTATGAGAAGAAAGACCATCAGTCTTCTGTAAATGATCCAATGCCTGAACCACTGATACCACCTCTATAGCCAAAACCTCGAAAGTATTTTCAATTACCCTGGCGGCACAGCTGGCGGCATTGGTTCCCATACTCACAATATCCTGATTATCATTGTTATTCGGGATGCTATGAATGTACATTGGGTTAGAAAGCATTTGATTTTCTGCTGTGGTAGAAGTAGCTGTAAACTGAACACCTTGCATTCCAAAATTAAATCCTAATTTACCAAGGTTGGCAAAAGGAGGTAAAATTCCATTTAGGTGAGGATTCATCAAAAAGTTAAGCTGTCTTTCTGCCAGCATAGAAAGCTTTGTGATAGCTATTTTTAGCTTGTCCATTTCAAAGGCTACATAGTCTCCATGAAAGTTACCACCATGATAAACGTTCTTATTCCTAGCGTCTACTATTGGGTTGTCATTGGCAGAATTCACCTCTTCTACTAATAGCTTCTGTGCTTCTTTTATGGTTTCATAGATGGCACCTACAATTTGCGGTACACATCTTAAAGAATAGTATTCCTGAACTTTATTATCAATTACTTCTTCTTCTACCAGGGTATCATACAGCTGCTTTTCTCTTTTACGGATATACTTACTGTCTTCCATAATGCCTCTCATAAGAGATGCAACATGCTGCTGCCCCTGATGCTTCTTGGCCTGATTGAGCTGAGGTGAGAAGTAATCATCATAAGAATCAACCATTTCGCAGATCATGGCTGATATAGCTACTGACCAGCTTAGTGCTCTTTCAGCATTAAGCGAGTTTACTATACCTATTCCAGTCATTACGCTGGTACCGTTCATTACGGCAAGCCCTTCACGTAATGTGATTTGCATTGGCTTTATATCCAGCTTTTTAAAAACATCGGCAGTAGGCTGTCTTTCTCCTTTATATACTACTTCACCTTCACCAATCATTACCAATGCTAAATGTGCCAGCTGCACCAAGTCTCCACTCGCTCCTACTCCACCATGTTTAAATATAACAGGTGTTACATCATGGTTAATTAGGTTGATTAAAACATCAATAGCAGACTTATCAACTCCGGAAAAGCCTAATGATAAAGTATTTAATCTGGCCAGCATAGAAGCTTTTACAGAAGCAGGATCTATCAACTCGCCTTGACCTGAACAATGACTTCTTATAAGATTGAACTGCAATTCTTTCTGATCTGCTTCATCAATTTTATACTGAGCCATAGGGCCAAAGCCGGTATTGATACCGTAGATAACTTTGTTTTTAGAGAAGTCGCTCAAAAAATTATGACTCTCTTGTATTACCTCTATCGTTTTCTTAGATAACTCAACTTTTGTCTGCCCAAAGACCACCTTTTCAATATCAGCTAGTGACAAGGAGCCAACTTCTATTTCTACCATTAATATGAAATGTTTTTAAAAAAATCGAAATTTACTTTAATTCGCCGGTAAATTACAAAACAAATTTTGAAGGTATTACCATACAAAGTTTTAAATTGAAATTTTTTAGCTAATTATACGTTGTATTTTTTCTATATATGTCTGACAATCAAATCAAAACAGAATCTATTGATGTTTTAATCATAGGCGCCGGTCCTTCCGGAACGGTTGCCGCCGCAATTTTACAAAAAAAAGGCTACAAGGTCCATATTGTTGAGAAACAGTGCTTTCCAAGGTTTGTGATAGGAGAAAGCCTTTTGCCCCGATGCATGGAGAATTTCGACAAGGCCGGGCTGATTGGCGCTATTGAGAAGAATTCATTCCAAAAGAAATTTGGGGCTAAGTTCGTTCAAGGGGATAGCACTTGTGACTTTGACTTTTCACAACAATATACCAAAGGGTGGAGCTGGACCTGGCAGGTGCAAAGAAGCTGCTTTGATAAAGTTTTAGCTGATGAAGTACAAAATCGTGACGTACCCTTAGACTATGAAACTGAAGTGACTGATGTAGTTATTCATGAAGACGGCACGTCCATAACTACAGTAAGAAATACTAAAGGTGAAGAACACCAAATAAAAGCTAAATATATAATAGACGCCAGCGGATTTGGCAGGGTCTTACCAAGATTGTTAGATCTAGATGCCCCATCTGACATACCGGCAAGGGCCTCATTATTTACACACATCGATAGCCAGTCTTCCTCTACTGACCCTGAAAGACAGAGAATTATAATAGTAGTTCATGATATAGATGTATGGGCTTGGGTTATACCTTTTGCAGATGGTTCTACATCCGTAGGTGTGGTGGGCAGTGCCGAAAGCATTAACAAATTTGAAGGTAGCCTGGATGAGCAGATGAAAAACTGGATCAATGAAATAGCCGCATTAAATGAAAGGTTCTCTAATCATGAGTTTAAATTTGAACCGAGGAAAATAATTGGATATTCTTCGGCCGTAAAACAGCTATATGGAAAGGGTTATGCCCTTACTGGAAATGCATCAGGCTTTATTGACCCTGTTTTTTCTTCAGGTGTAACTTTAGCCACCGAATCCGGAGCCAGAGCAGCCGAGTTGATTATAAAAGAATTTGAAGGCGAAGATGCTAACTGGGAAGATGATTACTCCAACTATATTAAAGATGGGGTGAAAGTTTTCAAAACATTTATAGAAGCATGGTATGACGGCACCTTACCAACCATTTTCTTTAGCCCTAATGCTAACGATAAGATTAGAAAACAAATATGCTCAGTACTCGCTGGTTATGTTTGGGATAAAACTAATCCGTTTGTAACAAAACCTCAGCGCGTACTGAGCAACATATTAAAGATTATAAGCTAGGCTCTGCTTAGCTTATAATTTTCCTTTTCGAATTTCTTTTTTTCTTTACTGTATACGTCGCCGCTTTCTTCCATGGCTTCTAATACTGTTCTAGCCCAATAGTTTCTAAATCCGAAACCACCGGCTTTAGCTTCATATTTGTTTGACCACAATATTTTCTTAGAAGCAATATCAAAGAATACCACATAAACATGCGCAGCTTGTTCGGTTTTATTCAGTGATTCAAAAATGTAAACCAAGCCTAATCCGCTATCAGCTTTCTCAAGTTTGTAAGTAGAAATAATCTCCTCCACTGTACCATCCTCAAACGAATAGCTATCATCGATAACCAGATCATCTGCTTTTGGCATTTCATTTCTTTTCTCTACTACACTGAGATCAGTAACCTTACCTTCAAATCCATAAAGCTTCTTTACATCATATCTTGTTGCTTCTGATTGAACTAATTTATTCCAGCCATTAAAATAAGTATCTACAATATTATCAGGGTCTGTAAAACCTTCTGCTCCAATACATTTTACTTTAGAGTAATCTAGTCCGCACCATACTACTTTTTCAGATCCGTATAGTAGTTTATTATCTGTCTGGGCATTTGCAAGTGCCGAAACCATCAATAACAAGCTAAGTAACCAGTGAATTTTCTTCATGACATTTTTTGGTTTAGATAATTAAGTTATAAAATTATATAAAATATTATAAGATTTCTTTCAAAACCTGAAGGGAATTAATTTCTTTCAGTGTCTCTACATGCACCTTATAAAATCTTATTATTTGGTCTAACAATGCTCTTCGTTGGGCATTTGATATCTTTATTCCCTCCTCATAAGAATTGTAAACCAGTGTTTTAAGAATATTTAATTCTTCAGGATCCACTGTAAGAAAGTGCTCTTCGGGAGAATCTAATCCGAAGCCCAGATAGCGCGCCAACTTCAATAAAAACTGGAGATGAAAGTTTTCATAACCAGTATTTATATGATCAAACATTTCTATACTGTGGTATATAAAATCAAAAAGATCAGAAACATCTTCTTCTTCCTCTTTCACGCATTTATACAAAATTTCTGCCAAAAAAATAGCTATAGAGGTTTTCTTGATATCCGTGGAGAGCGTTTGGAATGGATGATTACATTTCACCTCAGAAATACGGTTTATCTCCGCTCCGTTTTTTCTATAAACTACTAAATCTAATAGTGTCAGTGGCTGATAAAGAGCTATTCTACTTCGGGCAGATTTACTCCTCACACCATTAACTATATATGTTTGAATGCCAAACTCTCTGGTGAATATTTTAACGATTATAGAGGTATCTCTATATTTAAAATATTTAAAAACTACGCCTTGAGTTTTGTGAAGCATAATGCGAGAATCTCTGACTAATTAACCACTGCAATTTTAGCAACAAAAGTATCGTCACCATCAGCTGTAGAGCTGAACACCAGATATATGCCGGTACTTACCCTGCTACCATTATAATCATTCACATTCCAGGAAGCTGTGCCTCCGTTGGCCTGCGTTTGCCAGATGAGCTTGCCACTAACATCAGTAATTTTCACCTGCGCATCTTGAGCAAGCCCCGAAATACCTACCTGCCCTTTAAAGTCTCTGTTTACCGGGTTAGGAAAAACCTTAACATCAGCATGCTTATCAGTTGATTCAGATGATGAAGACCGGTAAGAAACCAAGCCGTCGGATGTACTAAAGAAAACTTCTCCGGATTGATTATTTATGGCAATATCATCGATCCTATTATTTGAAAAAGGGCTATTATCTAGATTAAAATATATGATATCTTCATCTCCATCAGCACTAAACAGATGAGCACCGCTATTGGTACCGATCCATTTTCTATTGCCACCATCAACCGTGATGCTTAGCACCTCCTGCTGATAAAACAAAGGAAGTCCCTCATAGATGGGCTCTATAGCATCTACATCGCCAGTCATTATGGATAGTGGGCTGGTAAATACTGAAATTCCCTCAGTAGTAGCTGCCCAAATATAGCCTTCTCTATCTACCGCTATATCATTTACTCTTTGGCTAACTAAGCCTCCATCGCCAATGTCATCATCCAGATAACGTGTCTCTTTTGTTTGATAATTGTAAGCGATAAGTCCGCCTCCAAGATTAGGATGCACTCTTAACCAGATAACTTCATTAACCGGCAGTACCTGCACAGCAAATCTGGCCAAAGAAGATGAAAGTGGATGTTGAATCAAATCACCATCATTGGTTAAGAAGTTTAGAGGAACATCTGCTCCATAATTCAAAACCCACACACCGTCATAAACAGTAGCTATGTCTGAGATCAAAACTCCATTTTCCTCGCCTGTAGTATTTTGCAAAGTAGTGCTTGTGTTATCGATAACCTTAGTAGAACCGTCAGCATTTAGCTTAAGCAGACCATAGCCGGCAGATGCAGCATAGATAGTCTGCGTCTCAGGCTGATAGGCAACACTGGTAACATCATGAAATTCAGGAATATCAACAGCACCTGATAAGGAACCGTAATTATTCCATACTCCATCAGTAAAAATAGAGAAGCCACTTTCGTTATTGCTTGGCTTCATTTCTGAGCTAAAACCTCCTGGCGCAAATAGCACCATATTACTACCAGCTTTAAGGTTATAACAACTATTACTTACTGGTCCATTTGGCACAATATTTTCAAAAGAACCAGATCGATTTATCAATAATCCATTTACTCCATCAGCGATCCATAATTCCTCATTAACCTGAATAGCAGCATTGGGAGCTTTGATCAGTTCACTGCTGATTGTTTCAAGGCTATTATTACCAGAAATTTTATTCACGGACAGACCAGACGAGATTAGCACTTCGCTGCCATTGCTCGAAGCATCTTTAAAAATCTGACCAGTTAGAGCGTCTAGTGAGTTCCAGCTTCCATTACCATCATAAACGAATAACCCCAAATTATCTACTCCTAACAGTAGCTCATTTTCTTTTACAGCTAAAACCGAAGGATGCTCAGAAGGGTAATTTTCATCAGAATTATGCCTTACCCAATTGCGATAGTCTAAAAGGTTGATTGATGCATTCAAAGAGGAGGCAAGAAGTCCTTCATCGGAAAGCACATATATTGAATCGTTGAGAACGCCGGCATCATACACACCTATTTGAACGGCGTCTGTGCCTATTTCTCTATACACTTCCTTCACCTCCAGCTTTTGAATATCGAATTTTAGAACACCGTAATCTGTGCAAGCATAAGTAAACATGCCCTGATGCACGAAACCATTCATTTTCTTCGACCCAATGACCTGAGAGTTGGCAGTAAGGTCATAATTACTTATTTCACCATCGATAATGACATCCAACTTGCCGCTAGCATAGCCAATAAAGAGGGCCTTAAAATCTGGATTATAACCGAGAGCTGAAACATCATTCCCCTGCAGACCATCTAACCTTGATAAACGGATAACACTATTATCAGATTTATCGATGTAAAAGATTCCGTTTCCTGAAGAAGCGTATACTCTATCAGGTGTATCTACAATGTACTGTGTGTTATAATAAGAAAAGTGAGTTCTCCAGGTGCCAATGGGAATATCCTGGGCTTGAAGCTGATAGAAGAAAAAGGTGAAGATGAATATTAAGATACTTACCCTTGACTTCATATTATTTTTGATCCTTTTTACTTTTCATGCCTTCAAAAAAGCTGGCTCTGCTTCGTGCTTCATATTCTTGCTTTTGCCCTAATAGAACCTTTCCAGTTTCATCAGCCAGGCGAAAAGAATAAGAAGCCAACTCACCGGTTGAAGCACATATAGCATGCACTTTAGTCACAAACTCGGCTACGGCCAACAAATTAGGCATAGGCCCAAAAGGCTTACCTTCAAAATCCATATCCAGACCAGCTACAATTACTCGCTTGCCAGTGTTAGCCAAAGTATTGCAAACATTAACTATCTCATCATCAAAGAATTGAGCCTCATCTACTCCCACCACATCGCAGTTACCGGCCATGAGTATGATATCACTGGCGAAGTCCACCGGCGTACTTCTTATGGCTGTACTATTATGAGAAACCACGTCTTCATCATGGTATCTTTTATCTATGGTAGGCTTGAAAATTTCTACTTTCTGTCCGGCAATGATAGATCGGTTGAGCCTTCTTATCAGTTCTTCCGTTTTGCCAGAAAACATGCAACCACAAATAACCTCAATCCAACCGGTTCTTTTTACTCTTCCAAAATTAGGCTCAATAAACATACTTCAAAATTAAGAATTCAAGTTGAAAAAGCTTTTATAGTTAATATGAATAAGTCAAATGTGGTAATTTAGTTGGCGCTGGGACCTCTATAATTATCTCACCGTCCTGCAAAACGGACTGACAGGTAAGTCTTTCATCTTCCTGCAAGGCATTTTTTTCCCTGTATCGCTGCTCATGAATATTTAGCTCAGACAGATTACTCATTCCTTCTTTCACAATCATTCGGCATGAGGTACATCGGCCTTTGCCTCCACATGCATGCATCCAGTCCTGATAATTTTCTTGCAGGATGCTTAACACTGATTTATCTGTTGCGTTAGTATTGATAACCTTATCACCTAGATTTTTGATGACGATCTTAGGCATATTTCTTAACTTTATAGGGCAAAATGTTTAAAGCGATTTTTTAAAAGTATGGAAAATAATCTAAACCAAGAGGGAATAAAAAGATATAGTAATGACTTTTGTGATAAACTGGTTAATGAGCATTTTGCCCATAACGAAGTTATAACTGGGTCTGAAATCCTTGAGTTACAGGAAATAAGACAAGTAAACCTTTTCGTTATGAAAAATTTACTAAACGCCTGGAGGAAAGAAACCAGTAAAATTCAGAGTCCATATTTCAACTATGACGCTCCGGAAGTGAAGGAAGCTCAGAAAGAATTTATGAACATCCTCTCCAGAAATATTGCCATAACCCAAGAAAACTTCAAGCCTCTTTTATTACAGGCTACGCAGGAAACTATTCTGCTTATATTCTCCCCTTATGATTATTACATGCATTTGATCCATGATCCTAAGGCGAACAAAATTTCTATTAAAGATCTGAAGCGAATAGCTAAGTATGTAAAAATCAATCAGGATCTTTTATTAAAGCTGATCGAGAAGGCAGAAGAAAATGGTTTAGATAAAATATCTAAGGAAGAAGCTTCAAAATTATTAAACGAGGCCTTTGATTCTACTCAGGAGCCCGAAGATGTAGAAGGTTATATTGAAGCTTTCTCAAAGATAGCACCGCTGAGCGAAGACATGATTTACGGATCATCTAAAAACTATCAGCCGGAAGTAAAATCTACTCAACCTAACGTACAGATCAACAGCCGTTTTGAGTCTCCTAAGAACATTTTGAATGATCAGCATTCAGAAAAGCGACCGACCATAGCCGATGTACACAGGAATCAGAAAATAGAAAGCATAAGAAAGAGCATTAGCATTAATCAGCGCTTTATGTTCATCAACACTTTATTTGCTGGAGATGAGGAGTCGTTTAACCAGACCGTAGATGATCTGGAAAGACTTAAAAACAAGCGAGAAGCTGAAGAATACCTTTCAGAAAACTACCCTTTCTGGGACAAGGAAAGTGAAGAGCACGAAGAGTTTATGGAAATTGTAAGCAAGCGCCTAAACTAGTGCACCAGCACCTGCCCCCTGTGTGCATCTAGCTTTATCAAGATAAAAATAAGCACTGTAAATCCTATAAGGGAAGAACCTCCGTAGCTAAACATGGGTAATGGTATACCTATAACAGGAAACAGACCGATGGTCATGCCAATGTTTACTGCGAAATGAAAGAACAATATACAGGCTACACTGTACCCATATACTCTGGCTAACCTCCATTTTTGTCTTTCGGCAATGAATATTAGCCGCAATAGTAAGGTAACGAACAGCCCTATAATTACAAAGCTACCCAGCCAACCATGTTCCTCAGCGATGGTACAGAAAATAAAATCGGTACTCTGCTCCGGCACGAAGTCAAACTTGGTTTGGGTTCCTTTTAGAAAGCCCTTACCTACAGCACCACCACTACCTATGGCAATTTTAGATTGGGTCACATTCCAGCCATAACCAAGCGGATCGGCATCTGGGTTAATAAATGCTTTTACACGGTTCTGCTGGTGAGGTTTTAGAATGTTGGAAACTACATAATCCACACTTATTATCACCAACATAATGGTTAAAGCACCACCTACTACCAATATAATTCTCTTGGTACTTCTTCTACCAAACAGTATGACCGCACCTGCTATAAGGCCAATTCCCCCATACAAATACCAATGATTTTCCACCAAAAGGGTTAGTATGAATATAACAGCGGCAGAAACGCCCAATATCAAAAGAGTTGGCGCCATACCTTCTCTGAAAAACACTAAAATAAAGACCGAATAAACCAATGCTGTACCCGTATCACCCTGAAGGATAATAAGTACAGCTGGCAAACCAATCATGGCAAATAGAGTGATCTGATTTTTTAGCTGATCCATACGAAAGCCACTGGTGCCACCTATGAATTTTGCTACAGCTAGGCAGGTAGCAAACTTGGCAAACTCTGACGGCTGAAAGCGAAACGCCCCAATTTCAAACCACGATTTGGAACCGGCCACTTCCCTACCAAAGAGTAAAATAAATATCAGCAGGAAGACAATGAGGCCATAAATGGCAAAAGCAAAGGTGTCATAAAACTTAAAGTCTACCACCAGCATGACTATAATAAGCACTATAATAACACCAATAAAGATTAGCTGACGACCACTATTGAGAGACATGCTGAAAATATTCTGAGCTGCGTTTTCATCATAAACAGCAGCGTAAATATTAAGCCAGCCCAACATTACAATCAGAAAAAATAATAGAATTGTAAGCCAATCAATTTTACTAACTATACTGTCTCCGCGTCTCACTATAAAAAATCTCCTTTTTTAACATATGCTTCAATCTGAGGTCTCTCAGTACCTCCAAGCAAATATTTTTCTATCATTAGGCTTGCAATAGAAGCTGCTGCCCTGGCACCCTGTCCGGCATCCTCCACATACACTGACACCGCAATTTTCGGATTATCTCTTGGTGCAAAAGCAATGAAAACTGAGTGATCTGGCAAAGGATCATTCTGTACTGTTCCTGTTTTACCACACACTTCTATATCTTTCAATTTTGCTCTATACTGCCCGGTACCTTCTTTTACCACATTAGACATGGCCTCCACAGCGATATCAAAATATTTACTATCTACCATGGTTTGATGTTTTTCTGTAAACCTGGCTAGTGGCTCTCCGCTATCGCCTACAGATTTTACTAAATGAGGAATATAATAATAACCTCTATTGGCTACCAAAGCTGCGAAATTGGCCATTTGAATAGGCACTACAAGGTTTTCACCTTCGCCAATAGCTATCGAATAAATGTTTGAATACTTCCATGGCCGGCCACCATAAGCTCTATCATAGTAGGCCACACTTGGCACCATTCCACTCTTTTCATTCGGCAGATCTATGCCTAGCGGAGATCCTAAACCAAAGCTTTCAATATATTCATTCCATTTTTTAAGGCCTATCCGAGTATCTTCAAACGGGTCTTCAGAAACATCCTGATTCACCATTCTTTTCATAACATTATAAAAATAAGGATTACAAGAGTGAGTAATAGCACCAACCAATGTCTCTCCCGGACCGTGGTAGTGACACTTCATCGGGTACATTACACAAGGAATATAGGTTTGCTTGTTAATGACTCCTTCTTGCAAGCCTACCATGGCTTGAATAATTTTAAAGATAGAACCCGGCCTATATTGAGCCATCAACGGTCTGTTGAATAAAGGATTTAAACTATCTGAACTGATCCTGTAAAAGTTTTTACTGTAGCTCTTACCGGTAAGATCTGCCGGATCATAAGTAGGCCCGGAAACAATGGAGAGTATTTCGCCGGTAGACGGCTCAATGGCAACTATACTGCCCGCCTTTCCATCCATGAGCTCCTCACCATATCGCTGAAGCTCAATATCTATGGTGGTGATCAGGTTTTCACCTCTTACTGCCAGGGTATCAAATCTACCATCTTCGAAATCTCCCATTTCGATACCTCTAACGTTTTTCTTTTTGTATTTAACACCCCGCTTACCTCTTAGCTGATTTTCATAGTAAGACTCCAGCCCACTTTGACCGATGTAGTCACCTTGTCTGTAGTAGCCGGCGGTATCTCTATCCAACTGTCTTTTATTTACCTCACTTACATATCCTAAGGCATTAGCCATAACAGGATAAGTGTAAGCCCTGGTGGTTCTGGCCTGAATATCAAAACCAGGGAAATCTATGAGATAATCTTGTATTCTGGCCAAATCTGCCTCAGAAAGCTGCTTAATAAATGCATTTGGCTTTACGTAAGAATAGCCTCTTGTTTTTCTAAGTGTTTGATATTTTTCTTTGAGTTCCTCTTTGGTAAGCTCAAAAAGCTCGCAAAATTTCGCGGTATCTAACTGCTTTACCTCTTTTGGCGTCACCACCAAATCGAACTGTGGCGTATTAAATACTATAAGCTTACCATTTCTATCTTTAATGGTGCCACGGTAAGGATATTCCACCACCTTTTGGATGATGTTACTTGTAGCTGCCTGCGCATATGTATCATCCAGCACCTGGATGGAAAATAGCTTCACCAAAAAAATTACCGCAACAGCTATAATTACTAATTGGATAATATTCTTTCGCGATTCGTTCATAATGACCTTTTCTTATTATAAAAAAGATACTGAGTTATAAGCACAACCAGGAAGGTAAAGCCAGTACTAAAAAAAGCTTTAGATAAGGTGAAACCGAAAAGATTAAAACCCCAAGATTCTAAAAAGAACAATACGCAATGATGTAAAAATATCAAAGGCAGCGCATAAGATGTAAACCACCTAAGACCATTAGATTTAATAATAGGTACCGTTCCAGAATCATAACCTCCCTGCGGTGTAAGCAAGTTTAACCAGTAATTCCTAACAAACATTATAAACACACAGGCGGCAGCATGAATTCCCAAACTGTCATAAAAAATATCTAAAATAAATCCGGTTATAAAACCTATGACCATTAAAGATAAAACCTTGGTTTCCACGGGTAATACCAGTAAGAAGGCTACGTATAAAAAGCAAAAGGCTTTATCAAAAAGAACTACATTCTTTAATAAGAGGGCTTGTACCAACAGGTAAAGAACAAATGAAATGGCCTGTATAATTATTCTCTTATTGAGCATATAGTTTTTGCACTTCTTGTTGAACAGAATCTTGCTCGGCCTTTAACTCATTTTTAATAAGATACACATAACCGATCTCATTAAAATCACTGGCCAAATCAATTTTAACATTATAGAAAAGGGCGTCTTCAGTGATATCTACATTGCTCACAATACCCACATCTATACCTTCAGGGAAAATAGCATTAAAGCCTGAAGTAATAATGGTGTCTCCAACATTTATTTGTACATGGCGCGGCACAAACATAAGGTCTGCATGATAGGGATCATTTCCGGGCCATTTGGCAGTACAGAGATCTCCCGTACTTTTTACTTTCGAAGATACCTGCATATCACTGTGTAAAAACGAGGTGATTACGGCAAAATGCTCAGAGGCAGTTTTTACCTTCCCCACAATGCCGTCGTTACCAATTACGGCCATATCAGGCTCTATACCATCAGACACACCTTTATTGATAGTAATATAGTTATTGAAATTACGAACAGAGTTATTGATGACCTTAGCACTGATAAATCTGTACTTCTGCCACTCTGTAGTATCTGTTTTTATGGAATCTGAGGTTACAGAAAAAGTAGAATCATTGCTTTGAAGCGTATCAGAAGAAAGGTATTGCACCTTTCTATTTAATGTTTCCAGTCTCTGTTTTAACCTGGCATTTTCATCTGCCAGGCTTTTATTTACATGTGTTAGATTAAAATAATCAGAAACGTTATCTGAAGACTGCAGAAAATTTCCTGCTATTCTATTGGATGAATTAAAAAAACCGGCTCCCTGATACGCGTTATTTTGGACTATTAACCATACACAAACTAATTCCAGAAACAGGAATAATAAAAAGGCTCTATACTGATATAGAAACAGAAACAGTCTCTGCATTTATCCGGAATTGATTCAATCTTAAAAAATTTAACAGTAGCCAACTATCAACCCGCGCTTAGGTCATAAGCACTGCTTTGAAAGAGTTCAGGTTCTTCAAAGATTGACCTGTACCTCTTACAACTGCTCTTAATGGATCTTCAGCCACGTGAATTGGCAACTTAGTTTTCAGTGCCAGTCTCTTATCCAGCCCTCTAAGCAAAGCTCCTCCACCAGTAAGGTGAATACCATTGTCATAAATATCTGCAGATAATTCGGGAGGTGAAATCTCTAATGCTTTAAGCACAGCTTCTTCAATTTTAGAAACTGATTTATCTAAAGCGAAAGCAATTTCTGAGTAAGAAATCTTTATTACTTTAGGGATACCAGTCATTAAATCTCTACCTCTGATTTCGTAGTCTTCAGGGCCGTCATCCAGCTCCGTTAATGCTGATCCTACCTCAATTTTAACTTTCTCAGCAGAACGCTCACCTATAAGAAGGTTATGCTGTCTACGCATATAATCAAGGATGTCTCTGTTAAAAGTATCACCTGCTACACGGATAGACTGATCACACACAATACCACTAAGTGCTATTACCGCAATCTCTGTAGTACCACCACCGATGTCAACGATCATGGATCCAACAGGTTGTTCTATATCGATACCAATACCAATGGCTGCCGCAATTGGCTCGTGAATCATGTAAACTTCCTTAGCACCAGCATGTTCTGCGGAGTCTCTTACCGCTCTTTTTTCAACTTCCGTAATGCCTGAAGGAATACAAATAACCATTCTGTGAGAAGCTGGGAAAAACTTCTTACCGCTATCGATCATCTTAATCATCCCTCTGATCATGTGCTCTGCAGCATGGAAATCTGCGATTACACCATCTTTAAGTGGACGAATAGTTTTTATATTTTCGTGAGTCTTTTCATGCATTTGCATGGCTTCCCTACCTATAGCCAATACTTTATTAGTATTCTTATCTATGGCTATTATAGATGGCTCATCTACTACAATTTTATCCTTGTGAATGATTAGTGTGTTAGCTGTTCCAAGGTCTATGGCTATATCACTTGAAAAAATATCGAACAATCCCATGTCGTGTCTTCAATAGGTTAGGCTTACGAATAAGCTTGAAATTTACAAATTTGTTTCATTTAAACTTTATAAATAAAGTTTTTTTTAATGTTTAAAATGACGCACGCCAGTAAATACCATGGCCATGTCATTATTATCACAAAAATCTATTGAATCCTGATCTTTGATAGAACCTCCTGGTTGTATTACCGCACTAATACCTTCGCCACTAGCTATCTCTACACAGTCAGGAAAAGG
Organism: Fulvivirga ligni; assembly: GCF_021389935.1. Lineage (NCBI taxonomy): Bacteria > Pseudomonadati > Bacteroidota > Cytophagia > Cytophagales > Fulvivirgaceae > Fulvivirga > Fulvivirga ligni. Next base: position 1,540,673 of record NZ_CP089979.1, on the reverse strand, counting down.
GAAAAATGCATCAGAAGCCATCACAGCTCCGTCTAAGGTAAAATTAAAAGACTTAGCTTTTTCAATAGCTTGTTTCAGAGCATCTACTCTGGATGTTTGCCCAACGCCACTAGCCAATAACTGACCGTCTTTTACAAGAACAATGGTGTTAGACTTGGTATGTTTACACACCTTGCTAGCGAAAAGAAGTGATTCTTTCTCCTCAGCAGTAGGCGCTTTTTTAGTCACGGATTTAAGATCTTCCATTTGATCAGTTTTCAAATCTCTATCTTGCTCTACAATTCCATTTAGCAACGTTTTGAATTGCTTAGTTGTTTTCAGCTTTTGTGTTTGCTTAAGCAAAATACGATTCTTCTTCTGGGTAAGCACTTCTAATGCCTCACCAGTAAAGTCAGGTGCGATAAGGATTTCGAAGAATAGAGAATGCATCTCTTCAGCCGCTGCCTTATCCACAGGCTTGTTAGTAATTAATACGCCTCCAAAAGCGGAAACCGTATCCGCTGCGAAAGCTCTTTGGTACGCTTCTTTTACGGAGCTGCCAGTAGCTACACCACAGGCGTTAGTATGTTTTAATATAGCAAAAGCGGTATCGTCAAATTCTTCCATTAAGGAAACAGCCGCGTCTACATCTACTAGATTATTGTAAGAAAGCTCTTTACCATTAAGCTGCTCTAGCATGGCTGAAAGATCGCCATAGAAAGCACCTCTTTGGTGAGGGTTCTCTCCGTATCTTAATGTCTTCTTCTCTCTATAGCTTTGTTTAAAGCTTGGTACTTCTTCTTCAGCATTGAAATAATTGAATATAGCTGAATCATAGTGCGAACTAATGTCAAATGCCTTAGCTGCGAATTTCTTTCTGTCTGCTAGCGTAGTAGCACAACCATTGGCTTTAAGTACTTCTTCTACATCAGTATATTGCTCTCTAGAAGACACTATTAATACATCTTTGAAGTTTTTAGCTGCTGCTCTTATTAGGGAGATGCCACCAATATCTATCTTTTCAATAATATCCTGCTCACCAGCACCTGAAGCCACAGTTTCTTCAAATGGATATAAATCTACAATCACTAAATCAATAGATGGAATTTCAAACTCTTTGGCCTGCTCTACATCATCTGATAACTCTCTTCTGTGAAGGATACCACCAAACACTTTAGGATGTAAAGTTTTCACTCTACCTCCAAAAATAGAAGGGTAACTTGTAAGGTCTTCTACAGGTGTTACTTCTACTCCTAAATCTTCAATGAATTTCTGAGTTCCTCCAGTAGAAAATATTTGCACTCCATTTTCATGAAGAAGCTTTACAATTGGCTCTAAATTATCTTTGTAATAAACTGATATTAAAGCTGATTTTATCTTTGAGAGAGACATGATTGTACTTTTAAAAATGAAGCTGCAAAGCTATTAATTTTTTGTTGATTTTTTGATCACTGATTCTATAACCTTCGGATAGTGCATATATTCTAACTCATGCACCTTTGAAGCTACCATATCCGGTGTATCTCCTTGATCTACAGGTGCAGAAGCCTGGAAAATTATTTCACCTTCATCATATTTATTATTCACATAATGAATAGTAATACCTGTTTCCGTTTCGCCTGCCTCACAAACAGCCTGGTGCACTCTATCTCCATACATACCTTTTCCGCCATATTTAGGCAAAAGGGCTGGGTGTATATTCACCATCTTATTAGGATAAGCCTCTACTAAATATTCTGGAATAAGCAGAAGAAAGCCTGCCAATACAATGAAATCAATTTTATGCTCTTTTAGCTGATCAAGCACCTTCTCTGAATCTGTGAATTCTGATTTGGTAAATACAAAAGATGGCAAACCTAGATTTTTGGCTCTTTCTAAAACGAAGGCATCTTTCTTATTACTTAAGATAAGGGCTACCTCTACCTCTTTATCATCCTTAAAATACTCAGCTATTTTCTGTGCGTTAGATCCGCTTCCTGAGGCAAATATGGCTACTCTGGTCATGTCTATTTAAAAAATATCATACTCAAAATACCTATGAGCATGATTACTTTACAATAATTACTTAAATACCTAAAATCTTTCACCGTATCTGACAGGTATAGCTTGTACACCAAATAGCTTAACGGCAAAATCAGGCTGATGCAAAAATAGGTCATTCCTTCACCAACAAACAAATGCGACAAAACAGAAAGTGAAATTATAAATATAACGGTGAGCACATATATAATGACCTTGGTTTTTCTAAGGCCATAAACTACAGGCAAAGTTTTACAACCAAAGGTGGCGTCGCCTTTCAAATCTTCCATGTCTTTGATAATCTCTCTCACCAAAGTAAAGGCGAAAGCAAACGTAGCATAAGACAGCACCAGAATGTGATGCGTACCATATAATACATTAAGTATATAGATGGATAGACCCGTAAGAAAAGCTACTACCAAATTCCCAATAAAGGGCATTCTCTTCAGCTGATTGGAATATAGCCACAGCAGCAATGCAGACACAAAATTTACCACCGCTATCTTGGGCGATAGGATGAGGCCTATTCCTACTCCCACCACATTCAAAACCGTGTGAGCAATCATGGCTATTCTTCTTTTCAGAACTTTACCTACTACCACCCGCTCTGGCTTATTGATGAGATCAATCTTCACATCATAATAATCATTAATAATGTAGCCGGCTGCCGCAATAATAACCGATGAAAAGACCAATAAGAAAAGACGTATATCAGTAAGGTAGACTAAAAAGCCTTCTCCCCTGCCTATGAGGAATAAGGCGGTAAAGTACTGTGCAAGTACTATAATGACAAGATTCCACAGCCTGGTAAGCTGTATGAAGCCTGATAATGAAAAGTTATTTGGTCTAGATTTTATAGAAGAAACCATCAGGAGTACTACTTTCTCACGGTAAAGTTAACTCCTGATGGTATGCTAAACAATGTGGTGCCTAATATTAAAATCTTAAGGCTAAAGAAGCCATGAAATTTCTTGTGGCTTGAGGGTAATAATAGTTCTCTCTTACTTCATAATCACCGGCAGCATAACCAAAGGTATAGCCGTTAGATACATACTCTTCGCTAAATATATTATTGACCTGAAGTGTGAAACTCAACTCTTTTATAAAGTTGGTGCTAATAGTGTATGAAGCTCTGATGTCATTAACAAGGTAAGCATCTATAGATCGGTTATCATTAGAAGTATTATCTAAATACTGCTTGCCTACATATTTACTTAAAAGAGTAAGCTTGATCCCCTTTAGAGGTAAATAAGAAAGCTGAGAACCTACAATGGCATTTGGTGAAAAGGCAATGTCGGTATCCTTATAGTTATTTTCAACCACGTTATACTCATCCCAGTTAGCTCCATAGTCATAGATGATCTCTGTAAAATCTTTTATCTTATTCTGGCTGAAAGTAGTATTAAACTGCCAGTTCCATCGGTCACTTAATTTTACACCGGCCACTAACTCAATACCTGTTCTGTAGCTTTCATCTACATTAGTACGGAGAGAGCTACCTACATCATTAAGAGCACCAGTTAATACTAACTGATTTTTGTAACTCATATAATAAAAATTAGCTGATAGCTGCAGATTAGAATTTCCATACTTATAACCTGCCTCCAGATCATACAAAGATTCGTGCTTAGGTGGTGTAGGCGAGTCAACAAAGTCAGTTCTTACCGGCTCACGATTAGCCACACTGAAGCTGGCATATGCTCTACTCTGGTTATTGATATCATAAACAGCCCCAACTTTAGGGTTAAAGAAACTGAAATCATTTTTCATATCAATGCTACGCTGATCACTATCCACTCCAAGAATATCATAGGTCACACCTCTCCACTGTAAATCTAAATATGGATAGAATTTATCCTGAATGGTGTACTGAGCCTTGGCGTAAATGTTGTAATCCTTTTTATCGGCATTGTTATCATAATAGCGCTGCTCATTAAAAGCATTACCAGCGTACTCAGCCCAGATGATTTCTCCGAAATGACCTCCTTGATAATCATTATAAGCACCACCAACATTTAGGCTAAGCGCTCCTTTGTTATAATCGAAAGAGGTGGTCAAGCCATAAAACTCATTATCTAACCATCTTCTTCTTATAATATCCGATGAAGTTAGGGTCGTATCACCAAGCACTACATTTGGCAAACCATAGGACTCAAAATCATCATCTTCTCTAAACTGCTCGTAGTAGCCTTCACCAAAGGTGGAATGGAAAGTAATGTTACCTACCAGATTCGAACCTAATTTTTGTGATATATGAAGCTGATAATGATCTTGTCCATAGTCATCTACCTCATCTTCATACATGTACCAGTTAAAAGTACGGCCGCTATTTCTTAAGTTTTCAGCCTGAGCATCACTCACGCCATTGTTTGCAATTACCGCTTCAATACCTTCAGCATCATTTTCAAGTACTGCTTCTGGTGTACCATACCAAGACTGATAGGTTCTTTCCTTTCCACCAAACATGATAAATTTCACCATGGTATTTTCACCATAATAACCTCCTGACAAGTAATAGGAATCCAGATCAGAAGAGGCTCTATCCACATATCCATCAGATTTGATCTTTGACAATCTACCGTCAAATGACCAATGATTATTTAAAAGGCCAGTTCCAAAGCCAATGGTATGTCTTCTGGTATTATAAGAACCGAATGAGTTAATCAACTCAGCATAAGGCTTTTGTGCTCTTGAGTTCGTCTGCAGGTTGATAGTTCCTCCAAAGGCTCCGGCACCGTTAGTTGATGTACCCACACCTCTTTGTATTTGAATATTCTGAGTAGAAGAAGCTATATCTGGGATATCTACCCAGAAAACACCTTGCGACTCACTATCATTGAGTGGCACACCGTTGATGGTTACATTAATTCTGGTGGCATCCGACCCTCGGATTCTTAGTCCGGTGTAGCCCACACCAGCACCAGCATCTGAAGTAGTTACTAACGAAGGAGTCATATTAATAAGGTATGGCAAGTCCTGCCCCAGATTATTCTCCTTAATATCTTCCTTACTCACGTTACTATAGGTGGTGGGTGTATTTTCCTTAGCTCTGGTTGAAGATACTATTACTTCATCCGTAACTAAAGTTTCTGGATTTAGCTGGATGTTCAGTTCCACATCTCCAGTAGCCTCCACCCATTCTTCATAAGTCTCATAACCTACGAATGATATTTTAAGCTTATACTTCCCTTTTGATAATTTCATAATAGAAAAATTACCATCGAGGTCAGTAGCAGTAGCTCTTTCACCCAAAATCACATTAGCACCGGGTAGTACCTCGCCAGAAGAGGCATCCTTTACGGAACCGCTCAGGGAAAACTGCCCAAAGCACACCTTTACTAATGACAGCAGCACAGCCGTCATAAAAACAAATCGCATCATTAAATATTTTTTTGTTAAACCAACTGAGGACAGGGGATTCCCCAGATACATTTTAACACACCTCCCTACGCCAGCATTACCTGGATCAGGTCATGGGTATAATCTCAGCCCGAATAATGAGCACCCCTTATTGAAGCAAAGGTATCTAAATTTTAACGGCATATTAAATAGAGTGTCAAATAATTATTCTCTGGTCATGCCTTTTAGAAATAAGCCTTTATATTTGATATGATACAATCAAACAAAGTATGTACAAGGCAATAATTGGTGAAAAGGACTACAGCGTAGCCCACAAAGACGACCAAATTTTACTCAACGACGAATTATTTAGCTGGGATTTCACTAAAATCAGCGATCACGCATATCACATTATAAAAGATGATGTCTCTTACCGCCTGGAGGTGGTGAAAGTAGACTATAGCACTAAAACTGTAGCGCTAAAAATCAATGGAGACAAGTATGAGATAGCTGTAAAAGACAAGCTTGATCTATTACTGGAAAAACTAGGAATGGATATGAGCACAGCTAATCTGATGAACGATATTAAAGCTCCAATGCCCGGACTTATCCTGCAGGTAAATGTTTCCGAAGGAGATGAGGTGAAAGAAGGAGATGCTTTAATGATATTGGAAGCCATGAAAATGGAGAACGTGCTGAAGGCACCGGGAGATGGCACAGTGAAAGTGGTTAATGTGGCTCAGGGCGATAGCGTAGAAAAAAATCAGGTCTTGATTCAATTTTAAAGATCTGCTCTTAAATATTCATTTATCCCTGTTATATTTGCAGGGATTTAAATCTAAAAAACACCTTTCCATTCTTCATGAAATACAAAAGAATTTTACTTAAGCTTAGTGGCGAATCTCTAATGGGATCAGGACAGTATGGTATTGACCCAAAAAGATTAGAACAATATGGCAATGAAATAAAGGCCATTAAAGAAATGGGCATAGAAGTGGCCATAGTAATTGGAGGTGGAAATATATTCAGAGGCGTTCAGGCGGAAGCTTCAGGAATTGAAAGAGTTCAAGGAGATTATATGGGGATGCTAGCTACCGTTATCAATGGTATGGCTCTTCAAAGTGCTTTAGAAAAAGCAGGACTCTACACCCGATTGATGTCTGGTATTAAAATGGAACAAGTTTGTGAGCCTTTCATTAGAAGAAGAGCGATCAGACACCTGGAAAAAGGAAGAATAGTAATCTTTGGGGCTGGTATCGGTAACCCTTATTTTACTACAGACTCTACTGCCAGCTTAAGAGCTATTGAAATACAAGCTGATGTAGTGTTAAAAGGCACCAGAGTAGATGGCGTTTATACGGCCGATCCTGAGAAAGATCCTACTGCTACAAGATATTCAGAGCTTACATTCCAGGAGGCTTATGAGAAGAACCTCAACATCATGGATATGACGGCCTTCACGTTATGCCAGGAAAACAACCTCCCAATTATAGTGTTTGATATGAATAAGCAGGGAAATCTCATGAAAATAGTAAAGGGAGATAACGCTGGAACACTTATAAACTAATTTAATATACTGTAATAACCATGGAAGAAATAGATATGTACCTGGATGAAGCCAGGGAGTCAATGAACAAAAGTATTCAGCACTTAAGTGGCGAACTAGTTAAAATCAGAGCAGGAAAAGCAACTCCAGGCATGCTAGAAGGGCTAATGGTAGAATATTACGGCAATCCTACTCCTATAAATCAGGTAGCTTCTATTACTACTCCGGAAGCAAGAACGCTAATGGTAAAACCATGGGAGAAGAATATAATTCCTGAAATTGAAAGAGCCATCATTAACAGTGACTTAGGCCTTAACCCTCAAAACGACGGGGAGCAGGTAATCATCAACATACCTCAGCTTACAGAAGAAAGACGTCTGGTTTTAGTGAAACAAGCTAAAAGCGAAGGCGAGCAAGGTAAAGTTAGTATCAGAAACATCAGAAAAGAAACTAATGACAACCTGAAGAAACTTCAAAAAGATGGAGCTGCTGAAGATGATATCAAAAGAGCTGAAGATAAAGTTCAAGCCTTAACTGATGACTTCACTAAGAAGGTAGATGAACTACTAGAGAAGAAGGAAAAAGAGATTATGACAGTATAATCAATATTATAATATTATTAAGAAAAGGGAAGACTACCATCTTCCCTTTTTTTATTGCGTTTGATTATGAATGACCAGAAAGGCAATCTACCTCAGCATAATCATTTTGTTTATCATTTCCACTGTTTGGAACCTCGGCATATTCACACTAACCAAAGAAGAACCTCGAAGAGTAGTCATAGCCTTGGAGATGATACATTCCAACGATTACCTTCAACCTACTTTTCAAGGCCAACCCTACTTTAAAAAACCTCCTTTATATAACTGGCTTTTAGCTGGCATCTACAACATCACCGGAGATACTTCAGAATTTAATAGCCGCCTGATTAGCGCCCTCTCTTTACTTGCCATTGGTTTACTCTGCTTTCTGATTTGCACAAAGAGCATGTCAAAATCAGCAGCATTCATCACAGCTCTCTTGTGCTGCATCACTCCGCCGCTGTACTTTTCTATGTCTTACCTGGCAGAGATCGATACTTTTTACAGCTTCATTTCGCTTTCTTCAATCCTAATCATTTACCCGCTTTACCAAAGAAAGAACAAGTATCTTCTCTTTGCTATTCCCTATTTCGTGGCTGCGATTGGCATTCTTACTAAAAGCCCTCAGAGTTTACTCTTCGTTTTATTTACGCTAACCGGATATCTACTTTATAAAAAAGATTGGAGACTGCTTATTAGTCGCTATCATCTGACAGGAATCATATTTTTAATTACACCTATTGGACTCTACTTATACATGCATTATGCGCACGGAACACTTCAAGCCCTAATAGAAACTCTCTTTTCGGAAACCTCAGAAAGAACACCAGCGGGTCATTCTATCACAGCATTCGCACAATACTTTGTCACTTTTCCCTTCAAGCTGCTATATCTCTGTTTGCCCGCTTCATTACTCATACCATTCATTCGGTGGAAAGGCCTCTGGTCATACCTACACGGAAACCCTTTCATAGCATTCTGTATAGTAGCTTTTGCTTCTAACACATGGCTATATTGGTTTATGCCTGGCTCCAAAGACAGATACATTATGATGTTACTCCCTTTGGCGATCATACCAATCAGTCATCTCTTCATAAATAGAGCAAAATCATACAGCAAGCATTTTAAGTATATTAACCTTTCATTGACCGCACTTTTATTTGTAAGCTGCTGCTATTTACCTTTCAGCCCCATAGCCACCAACATTCCTGATGTTAAAACATACTCCTGGATTTTGGCTGTCATTTTCATGGTGTTGATTGGCGTACAACTTAAATATAGCAAGCAAAGTCTCCTCATTCTCATCTTTATTGTTATCAGCATCAGACTAGGAATAGACAGTATATATTTTAAAGAGCGCGAATTATACGCCAAAGACCAGCATATAAAAGATACCGCATTACACATTTCGCAAATTACGGACAACGAAATCGTCTATCTATATGACATCACTTATGTACACAGCATACTGGCCGCTTACCTGGAAATTAAAATGGATCAAACATTAACGCGTAGCAGCTCATTTCCCACCTCCGGATATATTATCTCATCAAGCAATTTATCAAGTAATAAAATTGAGGAAATAGAACATTTCTCTATTCATGGTGAAACATTTTACTTATCAAGAGTAAAACCAGATCATCAGCAGACATCGTATATCCATTAAATAGTTTAATCTCAACCGCAATTATTTATAAAATACTGTGCCTTTGAAATAATATAAATTCATTTGATGGGTAAAAATTAATTTTACTACGAATAAATTGCAAAAAACAAATCAAAGAAAAACTGGCACGTATCATGTAATATTTACTATATTTAATTAATCAAAATGAAGATATTTTTATATATAGCCTTTTGTCTTATGGCTTTAAGCACTCTGGCATATATATTTTGGAAACAGGAGCTTCAATACTCCCTTCCTACAGAAGTCCCTTCCAACTTAGTTGAAATTGCCAGCGGAGAGAAGCTAGATTTGAAAGATTTGCCTTTTGCCACCTCCAGCAACAAGGCCACCTTCGTGCATTTTTATAATAACGACTGCCCCTGCTCCAGATTTAACGCCGCTGAGTTCGATAAGATGGTTTTAAAATATAAGGATAGCATTAACTTCTATGCTGTAGTTCAAATCAATGAAGATGCTGAAGAAGAACTGAACGCTTTTAAAGAAAAGTATAATCTTGGCATACCTATTCTAGCAGATCCATCAGGAAAGATAGCTCGTCAACTTGGAGTATATGCCACACCACAAGCAGTAATCATAAATACGGACAGCACCTTATTTTACAAAGGAAATTATAACAGAGCCAGATATTGTGTTTCAAAAAACACCAAGTTCGCCGAAATGGCGCTCGAAGCCTGGCTCAAGAAAGAACCCGCACCTCAGTTTGGCTCATTAGCTACGATAGCTTATGGCTGCGAACTACCAGTAAATCAAAATGATAACGCCCTAAATTTTTTCGACATATTCTAATACTATGAAACGCAAGGACCTAAAAACATTTTTTGATGCCATCAACAAATCATCGGATAAGGTTATTGAAACACTTCTTTCTGCTTATCTGCTATTCGGCATTTTTTTAGCTATTTTTTATGACACATGGCTTATAGCACTCACTTCGGGGCCATTAATTCTAGCTTTATATTTCGTCACTAAGCTTACTTTTCCTAACAAAACAGCGCACCACTATGTGGCCAGCTTAGGCCTGGGCATTTTTATGGCGCAGTTTATCTATCAGATGCATGGCCTTTTCGAAATGCACTTTACAGCATTCTTAGCCATCTCTATTATGGTCTTTTATAGAAACTGGAAGCTTTTCATTCCTATAGTTCTGTTTGTAGTTGTGCATCATGCCTCATTTGCATACATCCAGTTCATTGGGTTAAGAGATAATATTGATGCCTACAGGAATATCTATTTCACCCAGCTGGACTATATGGACTTACAAACTTTCCTATTCCATGCTGGGCTCTATGCTATCTATGCCATCATTATGGGCTACCACGCTTATCAGCTACATAAAGACACCGTAAATACTGCCAACAATATCATAGAGTTGGAGAAAGAAAAAGAGATCATACAAGAAAACATACAATTTGCTAATGCTATCTCTAACGGTAATTATGACACCAGCTATGATCTAAAAGACGGTGATCATCTTGGTGAAGCACTGCTACACATGAAGAAAAACCTTCAGGAGAGTGCTCAAAGAGAAAAACAGGATAAGTTTTTGAACGTAGGGCTGGCAGAAGTAAGTGAGATTATTAGGAACAGCGAAAATCAGGAGCAACTATCTGATGAACTCATCTCTTATCTGGTAAAATATCTCAACGCCAATCAAGGTGGTGTCTTTATAAAAACAGAAGAACATCATGAAGTGAAACTCATTCTAAAAGGATGCTATGCTTACGAACGTAAAAAACACTTCGAAAAGGAGATTATCCCCGGACAGGGACTGGTAGGTCAGTGCTTTCAGGAGCAACAGTTCATTCATCTTACGGACATTCCTGACAACTATTTAAACATCACTTCAGGGCTGGGTAAAGCCAATCCTAACACCATCATCATTATTCCTCTGATTTATAATGAAAACGTAGAGGGAGTAATAGAACTAGCCTCTTTCCACAAGATTGAGAAATATCAAATTGACTTTCTATTGAAAATTGGTCAAAGCATTGGTAGTGCTATTTCCAATGTAAGAACAGCAGAAATCACCAGCAAGCTCTATAGTGAATCTAAAGAGCAGGCTGAGCAATTGAGATCTCAGGAAGAAGAGATGCGCCAAAATATGGAAGAACTGTCTGCCACACAGGAAGAAATGCAGAGGAACAGCAAGGAGATGGAAGAAACATTAACGGCATTAAACTCTGGTGAACTGCTCTACATGGAATTAGACCATGAAGGCAAAATAAAACAAGTAAACACCAGGTTAGCGTCTGTTCTAAGTATAGAAGGCAGGTTCAAAAATTTAAAGTATAATGATCTGGTAGACAGCCGGATAGCAAGCTCAGGTGACTACCAGGAATTCTGGTCCAATCTGAGAACAGGAAGAGAGCAGAGAGGCACATTTACACTTCATGGAGACTCTGGAAATAAGCTGATCTTAAAAGGATCATTCAATCCCATTTTCAACAACTCAGGCAGAGTGAGTAAGATTATACTGAGCGGCCATGATGTAACAGCCATGCAAACTCTTATTGATTCTTTAGAGAAACTCACTGATAATAAGCAGGTAAAAGATCTACTCAGTAGTGTAAAAGAATTAGAACAAGTTAACAACAACTAACTAATGCGAAGCGGAGGCTCTTAAGGACGGTCTCCGCTCATTTTTCTAAAATGCGTTCATCAGGTTGCTGGCGATACCTATTCTCACACCCCAATCCTTATATTGTCCATCTTGAAAAGCTGACGCAAACTCTATTCTAAAGATTCTAAAGATATAATTGATGCTATAACCCAGCTCTGTATAATTCGAAGAAACATCATTAGCCAGGTAATTCACAAAGAAATTCTCTCTAACACCAGACATTCTCACCAAAGGTATTCTCGTTACCAAAAGCTTTCTAAACTGGTAATTTAAATTTCCAGCAAAGTATTTGTCATTAGTACTGTATTTATAATAATCCAGCAGTCTGAAACTCCCCACGGGATCAAGGGTAGTAAAAGGAGTTCTCCCTCCAAGAAAATGCTTATAATCAATGAATTGCATCTTATCACTATTCAAAAACATACCTCCTTTTAGATGTATGTCTACCAAACCTCTAATACCAATTTCAAACTGATCTTTAAAACCTAACTCCAGAAAATCATAATCTATCGCGCTATTTAATATTTCAGGTATTCCTTTTTTATAGTTTACCTCAAAAATTGGGGAAGAATTTGGTATGGCATTTTTACGACCATTATAGACAGTATACTTCACAAAAGGTTTGTAGGAAATACTAGCGCCAACCGTGAAAGCATTGTGCTCAGGGAAAGAAGTATCTGGAAGCTCGAGACTTACAGGAGCATTAGGAGTAAAATAATCGCCCTTCCAGTTAAATACTGTAAAGTCTGTATTATTAAACAACTCCCTTCTTTGAGCTATTTCAGAATACACATGCAAATCCACTTCATCATGCCATTTCTTATGGTATTTCAACTCCACAAAATCCTTTTCGTAAATCTTCATGTAGTTTCTTTCCGCAAATAATGACATGAAACTATTCACATATCTATGAATAGGCTCATCACTATTAAACTGACTCACATACCTACCTGTATTCACCACCAGATTATTACGCGTTAGTTTGTCTCCGAAACCATAATGGATGTTAAAGAATCCGGATAGTTTTTCTCTGGCAAAGGCATACCTGGCCGTTGGCCCAAAGCGGATCCAGTGTTTTTCATCAAAGGTTTTAGAATAGGCCAATGAATAGTCCAGATTAAAACCCTCTACAGTATTATAATTAAAATTGAGCAGTGGATTTCTGATGGTAAAATGCCCTTTGTCTCCCAACTTATAACTATTACCCAGCACCAAATCCTGAATATGAAAGCCTTTCCTTTTCGAGTTTCTCAGCGTATCTCCACCTTCTTCCATCTCGCGAACCTGATTAAGGCTATCAAGAATGTCATAACCACGCTGCTCACCTCTGTTTAATGGCACTGGCCTTATTTTAGCCCAATATGTGGAATCATGCTCATAGGCATTTGAATCTATTTTAAAGGTCCGATTGGCCATAATATCCATACCACCATCTATTGACTTCAGCTCATTCTTTTCATAGGCCTTTAATACCTTCTTCAGCTGCTTACGGGTAACTTCCTCTCCTGAGGTAAGCAATTCCTGTATCTCTTGCTCCTCCTTACTTTTCACCTGATTATCAAGCTTCTCGGCCAGCTCCTTCTCCACCTTTTCATCCACCACTTCTATTTCCACATCCAAGTCAGGATTAATTGTTACTTTATAATCACTTAAAGTGGCTAAATAATCACCCTCAAATTCGAAGCCGAGCACCTTGCCTTCTACATGAAATTTATGGGTTACCGGCAGCCAAACACCTTCCTCTATAGGCTTATATACTTGTATTATATGGAAATTTATTCCAAACTTAGTCACCTTCAAATCCAGACTATAGATACTCCAATAGTCTTCCACAATACTGATGGTACCATCAAAAACATTATCACCTCTTGACCGCGGCAGCACCCTGATTTTACTCACCTCCACACCCTGATCCTGATAGGTGCCCAAATACTGAAAAGTATAATATGAAAAAGCCTTTGGCGACAGCGGAGAAACCGACTTGGCTAACTCTGGCTCATAAAAAGAGCCGTTGATATAGGCATTAGGACTGGTGTTTTCATTATCACCAGTACTATATATAGATATTACTTTTTCGTTATAGGTATTAGGACGTTTGTATTCAACCTCACTTACAGATTCTTGAATAAAAACACGATCAGGATCAATTCCAGCCTTTTTTATCTGGCCTTTCATTAAGAATGGATAATCTTTTAGCTGCCCGGTCCCCTTCATGTATACTTTTGCCGAATAGCCATCTACCTGCTGGGTATGAAACTTACTCTTGGCTATAGCCTTTCGCATAATGGTGTAAGCCGGATCCTCCTTTCCTGCACGCACCTCAATATCCTTAAGCATCACCACCTGAGTCTGCAGCTTTACATTTAGCTCAATAAAATCATTCTCCACAATAACTTCCTTGGTAAGCGAAGCATAACCTACGTATTGAAAAATAATCTGGTAATTACCGGGTTTGAGAGAAATCTCGTAAAAGGCCTCTGAGTTGGTTGTAGTCCCGCTGCCTGTTTCTTTTACATAGATGGTAGCAAAAGGAAGAAGTTCACCTGCATCATTAGATACCGTTCCGCGAACGCCACCGCCATAACTCGCAGACACCAGCAACATACTAAAAGCAAAAAAGAAATATCTCATAAGAATATAATGGAGCTAACCTATTGAATATTATAATATTCAATACATTTATAATGCAAGTAAAGACGATTTCTAGAGGAAGATGTTACAAATAAAACTTCTTACTTAAAATCATTTGCTCCACAGCAGATGGTACCAGATACCTTATAGAGCGATTATTCTTAATACTTTCTCTAATAAAAGTAGCGGATATGTCCATCATAGGAGCCTCTATTACTTTAACATTCTCATGCTCTAACAATTCTGAAGGTTGAGAGTTTGGCCGCGGGTAAACATAAAGGCCATAATCACGAAGAATTTGATCAGCGTTTTTCCATTTAGGAAAGCTCTTCAAATTATCCTCGCCTATAATTAGCTTAAAAGTATAGTCAGGATGCTTTTGAGATAGGTAAGTAAGTGTATCAATCGTGTAGCTGGGCTTGGGCATATTAAACTCAATGTCGCAAGCTTGCATACTGAAGTTATCTTGTATGGCTGCATTTACCATATCAAGCCTATCAAACTCATGCAGCAGAGTTTTCCTTTTTTTAAAAGGATTTTGAGGAGAAACCACAAACCAAACCTGAGAGATATCTGGTGATTCGGCCATCACGTTAGCAATGATCAGATGGCCGATATGAATGGGATTGAATGAACCAAAAAATAATCCGACAGTCATTCAGAGTAGGTTTATTACTTGGCTAAGAAATCATCTACCAACTTCTCAGCTGTAGCCAAAGACTCATCTAAATCCTTGTTTACGAGAGTGATATCGAATTTATCCTCAAAGCTCATTTCAAATTTAGCTTTGAATATTCTTTGCGAAAGGCTATCCTCCGTTTCTGTTTTTCTATCATGAAGCCTTTCTTTGAGTTCATCTAAAGAAGGTACTTTCACAAAAACAGCCAGGGCTTTATCTCCAAAGTAATTTTTAAGATGAAGGCCACCTTTAACGTCTACATCAAAGATTACATGTCTACCTTCTTCCCAAATGCGCTCTACTTCTGACTTTAGGGTACCGTAGAAATTACCTGCATACACTTCCTCCCACTCAATAAACTCATCATTATCGATGCTTTTCTTGAATTCATCAGGAGTAAGGAAATAATAATCTTTTCCGTGCTGCTCATTTCTACCTCGCTTATCTCTGGTGCAAGCAGAAATAGAAAAGCCTAATTTAGGATTCGTCTTAAGTAAATGCTTAACAATAGTGGTTTTCCCCGATCCTGACGGAGCGGAGAATATTATTGCTCTTCCTTTATGCATAATTGATTAGTCTGCCTGTTGATAGATTTTTGATTTGATGCTGTCAATCAGGTCTGCTGGAGTATCCTGACTAATGCATTTTGTCTTAATCATATCTTTTATAGCCTTATCTACATTGTAGATTTCGTAATACGGCATGCAGTTTTCAACGTGCTTTTTGAAATAGGCGTGCTCCTCATCTGAAGCTTCCTGATCTAATACTAAGCTAAGTATCTTGAGGCATTCGTTATGATCAGGTGTTTCTTCGGCAGATCTTTCAACCTGTCCTTTTTCTAATGAATTTGTAGAGGATACTGTCATATAACCAAACTATTAATTTTTATAACCCATTTTTTGTGCATAATCATTGAGCCTTTCTTTCAAAAGGTTTCGTGCTCTATGTAACCTTGAACGCACCGTACCGATGGGAATATCCAAAATCTTGGCCATCTCATCATACTTAAATCCTTCCAAGTCACAAAGAATAATAACTGTACGAAAATCTACATCTAAAGAATTTAGAGCATTAGAGATTTCATCTCCAATCATGTCCTGAACAGTCTCTATCCTTAGATCTGTAGTAATAGATTTATCAACATCTTCAGAGTTATAAAAAGTTTCAACCTCCTGATAATCTACCTTAGCAGGCTGCTTACTTTTCTTCCTGAAATCATTGATAAAACTATTTTTCAGTATCCGAAACAACCACGCTTTTGCATTAGTTCCTTTTTCAAAAGATTCGATAAACCTGAAAGCTTTCAGGTAGGTATCTTGCACAAGATCCTTCGCATCATCCTCATCAAAAGTTAAGCGGTAGGCAAAGTTATACATGGAATCTATGTGAGGTAGAAACTCTTTTTCGAAGGTTTTCTCCTTTTCACGTTGTGAATAACTTTGTCTGTTTGTATCGGACATTGGTTCAAAAGTAATAATTATACAATTTAATTAATAGCTTATTTTGCTTTTATACTTTAACTCAACGAAAAACCATTTTCGGCGGTCACCATATTTACGTAAATGTTTCAATAAAAGATGGCGATGTCGTTTTTCGGACAGTCTATGGTATAACAACGAAGCTTTCGTTTGGTTAATATAAGCCTTACTAAAAACGGTTTTAATTTTATCCTTTATTTTTGCAGCGATGGAGGTTATTCTGAAGAAAAATTGGAGCTTATTGTGTAGCCCGGAAGACAAACACCTTTTTAAAGAGGTGCAAAAGAAGAGATATAACAGAAAAAAGGTTCTGAAAAACAATCAGCGCAGCAAGGTAACAATCATAAAGGTTGAAGATAAAAAGTATGTGCTCAAAATTCCGAAAGAAAAAAACCAACGAAAATGGATCCGCTTAACTACCTGGTTTAGAGATGGAGAGGCCTTTAAAAACATCAAGGGCATGCTCACTTACAAAGAACTAGGCATACCCTCTACGGAACCCATAATGGCCGCTGAAAAAAGAAAGAAAGGCATGGTGGTAGACTCTTGGCTACTCTACGAATACCTAAAAGGCAGACCATGTCTGGGCCACGAAGAGTACTACCCAAAAGTAATAGAGAAGCTCAAAGAAATACATGCTAAAGGCTACCTGCACGGTGATCCACAAATCAGAAATTTCCTTTATAAGAAGGAAGATCAAAAAATCTATGTTATAGATAGCAACCCAAAGCCAGCGGGCATATTTCCATTTTCGAAAGCCTATGAGTTTGCTTACCTCCGAAAAAGCGCGCCTGGCATAGAGGAATACTTCGGGGAGATAAACAACTGGTGGCTATATAAGCTGGCTTACAAGTATGACATCTATGAAAGAAAATGGACCCGAACCAGAAGAAAACTTAAAAAGTTTATTGGTCTGGGGTAGCCGCTATTCTTTTCAAAATCAAGAACTTATCAGTTCTATAATCTTCCTTGTAATAATTATTGGGCTGAATTTCCCACTGGTTGAACCATGGAAATTCTTTATCATCCTTCCGTTTATGATCAAGAATAATATAATCCATTTCAAATTTTTCAGCGGCAAGCTGCAAAAGATCTAGCTGCGATAACTTAATCTTTTCCTGATCCTCAATATATTCATAGGTTTTGTATGAGAATATCTGATGATCATCAATATGATTATAGATAAATTCCCAGGGAGCCAGCACCCTATCTCCTTCAGGTATGGATGATAAATATTTGTCATGCAGAGCCACATGATCATAATTTTTCTCAAAAATTGACTTGAGAGTGAGGCTAGCAAAAACCAATTGAGCCGCCACTGCTAAAACGTAAAAAGCTTTGAGCCCAACCAAGCCCGTATGATCTTTTAATCTGAAAATACCAACTGCAGTAGTCAAGATCATATATGGCATGATATATACCAGATATCGCGGACCCGGGCTACTGCTCAGCACTGCCAGACACAATACTGAAAGCAGAGCATACTGAGTCAAAGCTCTATAATTATTCCACAGATATCGAAACTGAGCTATTATTGTTACCAAAAACAGACCACTAATACCCCAAACATCTTGATCCCAGAAGTAGCGTTTATGCTCACCAAGTAATCTTAATACATTGTTATATACTACATCTAAAATTCCTCCATTAACCTTGTCACCAAAAGTCTTTTGATGGGTTGGCCAATGCTTCATTTCAAACATGTACTGGTCAAATGTATTTGCATCCCACAGGCCAATGGTATAAATCATGCACACCCCAAAGCAAATCAATGAGTAAAACATTAGGCCTTTCCACTCTTTCCTCCAGAGCAGAAAAATAAAGCCTACTACCGGAAAAACTACGGCATTTAGATGGGTTAAAAATGCTAACCCTGAGAATAGCCCTGCCAAAACCGCAAAATAGGCCCGTCCTTTATTTTCGAAATTGATTAAGCAGTAGTATGACAAAAATCCTAAGGACATGATCATGACCTCAGGCCTAAACATGAAGCTTCGATGGATTAATTCAGGAATAGAAATGAGAAGTAAAAGTGTAAGCCAATTCCATTTTTTCTTATCCATTAAGTCACTTGCATGCTTATTTAGAAAATAGGCAAGCAGTATAAAGCACGCCAGAATAAATAGCTTCATCGGATATAATGACCATCCAAAAACAGCTATGATAACTGCTCCCACCCAGACAAAGAGCTTATGAAAAATAAGCATCTTATTGGTCCAATCGAAAACCCCTGGCATACTTTTGATCTTGACATCACCCTCCTTCAAAAGCCAGTAAGCTTGCTCACCAAACCAAGGCTCGTCTTGCTGAATATATCTATGGTAAAGACTAAATGAAATAATAAGTATTAGAAGCAAGGAGATAACTCTTACCACTCTATTGTGAAAAAATTCAATAAATAATCTTTCTACCATAGTTAACTGAAAAACATTGTCAACAAGTGAAGTAGTATTCTTTACACGCCTCCACTTTACTGATTTTATAATTAAAACTTTTTCTATTAATGTGGCAATTTAATATATCATTTGGAATACACCAGCCCTAACAAGGGTAGTCTGCATTATTTCTATTTGGCTGTACTTCTCGCAACTTTAAAAAACATAGAAGCCAGAATACGCAGAGTTTGAAAAGAGATAAAATCGTTCACCGCATTGTTCAAGTTCGAACAGTTTAAAAGTGTAAACCTTTGCAAATGAGTCAGAAACCGCATTTACCAAATTTGGCATACTCTTAGTATAATGATTATCACAACACAACAACAAAGGTCAACAACTCAAAATAGGATTTATTTAGAAATCACTAAATAAAAAAGAGCACCAGCGGTCAGGTGCTCTTTTTGTTTGCCAACAACATAAACAACAGCGGCTATTTACTAGCCAATAGAGTACTGGCATTCACCATATTGATGAATTCAGCTCTATATCCTTCTTTATCTTTGCCTTTAGCTTTCTCTGCCATGGCTTGCACGGCGCTATAGGTAAGGTCTCCTTTATACTCAGAATCTCGAAGTAACATACCAAAACCTGCTACAGCGGCTGACCAGCGGAAATTATCCGAAGTGTCTTCAATAGCTACTGCCTTATCTTTAAGCGGCATGGTTATTAATTTACTTGTATCGCCATCAGGCTGCTTATACCTAAGCTTTACAGTCATCAACTCATCAGACTTTTTGGCTTCATTAGAAATTTTACTTTCCTGATATTTCAAGTCATCCACAGGGTCAAACTTACTATTAACGCCCACCGGAATGATTTCATAAAGCGCTGTCACTGTATGACCTGCACCCAGTTCGCCAGCATCTTTTTTGTCATTATTGAAATCCTCATTTTCTAAGGCTCTATTCTCATATCCGATTAAACGATAGGCTTTTACTTTAGCAGGATTGAATTCCACCTGGATTTTCACATCCTTGGCTATGGTAAAGAGGGTGCCTCCAAATTCATTCACAAACACCTTTTTAGCTTCCAGGATATTATCGATGTAGGCATAATTCCCATTGCCTTTATCTGCCAGTGTTTCCATTTTAGAGTCTTTGTAATTTCCCATACCAAACCCTAGAGTAGTTAAAAACACACCTTCATCTCTTTTCTCCTCTACTAACCTTTGCATTTCGGCATCGCTGGAAGCTCCCACATTAAAATCACCGTCAGTAGCCAGGAGAATTCTATTGTTACCTCCTGTTATAAAGTTATCTTTTGCCACCTTATAGGCTAGTTTAATTCCTTGTCCACCAGCTGTTGATCCTCCCGCCTGAAGCTGATCCAAAGCCTTGAGTATCTCATCTTTTTCATCACCCGTAGTTGAAGGCAGCACCATACCTGCTGCTCCTGCATATACTACTATCGCTACTTTATCTTCAGGCCTCATTTGCTTCACCAAAAGTTTAAAGGCAGACTTTAACAGGGGCAGTTTGTTGGCAGCACCCATTGAGCCCGACACATCAATCAAAAAAACCAGATTGGATGGAGGAAGATCATCTGTAGGAATATTTTTACCCTGGAGCCCAATGTGCACTAGTTTATGTTTATCATTCCAGGGCGCGGTAGATATTTCAGTATTGATAGAAAACGGATCATCACCTTTGGGCTCGGCATAATCATAGGTAAAATAATTTACCATTTCCTCTATGCGCACCGCATCTTTTGGTGGGTGCTGACCATTGTTTAAAAATCTTCTTACGTTGCTATAAGAGGCAGCATCCACATCTATACTGAAAGTTGAAAGTGGACTTTTTAATGCTCCTTTGAAAATGTTCTCTTCTATGGCAGAGTAGGATTCTGTGTTGTAGTAAGAACTATTATCACTAATATAACCCCTTTCCGTAGATACAGATGCTACGCTATACCCCAAATTCCTTTTTTTCACTGCTGGTCTTTCTACCTTTAACTCTACCTCATCCAATAGCATTGAACCCATTTCTAAGGATACATTAATAATTGATTGAGCAGCTACTTTTATCTCTTTGCTTTTGAAACCGATAAATGAAAAGATTAAAACGTCCTTTGACTCTGCTTGTATTTCATAAACACCATCCACATCAGTAGTCACACCAGCAGAGGCACCTTTTATCAACACTGTGACACCTGGCAATGCACTACCATCCTCTGCTGAAATCACTTTTCCAGTAATTTTTCGGGATTGGGCTATTGATGAAAATTCAACTAAAAGGACCAATAGTAAGATTATATACTTCTTCATGACATTAGATTTTAAAATAAACTTATCATGGAGATGCACTGCTTCTCATTATTCCATAAATGATGAAGATTTTTTTTTAAGTTTAGAGCTAAATCAGACTAATGCCACCAATAACTGTTGACGTAGAAGATGACTTGAGAGCCATCAGCCAGTTTAAAAAAACTGGAGATATGCAGGTTATTGGCGTGCTTTATAAAAAATATATGCACCTGGTTTATGGTGTTTGCCTGAAGTATTTAAAAAACAGGGAGGAAAGCCAGGATGCTGTTATGCAGATTTTTGAAAAGCTAGTAGAAAAGCTTCGAACTCAGGACATTGACAACTTTAAAAGCTGGCTTTATGTACTCACCAAAAACCATTGTCTGATGTACCTGCGATCGGCGCAGCATAAAAATCTGCAAAAACATAAAGATATTACCGAAACCCATGTGGAATCCGGCCACTTACTGCATCATAATGATGAGCCATTACTTGAAGATGATTTGCAAAGTTTAGAAAAATGCATTGAAACGCTTCAAAATGAACAGAAACGGTGTATTGAATTGTTCTACCTACAAAATAAATCGTATAAAGAGGTGGAAGACATCACCCAATATGGATTAAATAAAGTAAAGAGCTATATTCAGAACGGGAAAAGGAATTTAAAAATTTGTATGGATAAGAAAAGTGAATAACAAAAATCACCATAGCGACACCCTGAGTCCGGAAATTATGGAGCAATACCTCAATGATGAGCTTACTCCGCAAGAAAGAAACCGGGTAGAACGAATTATGCTCAATAGCGATTTCGACAGCGAAGCTATGGATGGCTTTGAAGATTATCCTGCATTTAATGACCTGCCAGATCTTGAAAACAAGATAAACCAGAAAACAGAGCGCAAGAAAAGTGGTATACCTGTATGGATGAAAATTGCAGCTTCAGTAGCTGTAATTGGAATAGCCGTAACCATTGTATTTAATAATTCCCTTTTTAATAATGACAAAAAGGAAATGATCGCTCTGAATGATGCTCCGCAAGAAGAGGCAGAAATTGAAGCAGCTGACAATTCCCCTATCGGCAATGCCACTACTGATGAAATACAGAAGTATGATGAACAGGAGCAAGTAAGTGAAGCAAAAGAATCTGAACCTACAGCAGAGCAAGAGTCATCACATCGAAATTCTGTATCAGTTCAGAAAAAAGCTGCATCTCCCAAAAAAGCAGCTGAGGAACCGGCTTATGCTTACAAAATGGAAGAAGCAGAAGCTGACAAGGACATCATGACCGAATTCGCACCACCATCTCTCTCCACCATCACTAATGAGGATGCAATAAGTTCCAAAGGGTATGTTGATACATCTGATACCTTGATACTTAGACAGCAAGACTTAAGAGGCCGCATTGCTGGAGAAAATATTAAAAGCTCTGATCAGGGAAGACTTAAAAATCCGCCTACTACAGATATTATACCTTACAGCAAGTTTAAAGAGGACTACCCCAGCCTGATTAAAGGCAAGGTGACCACTGAAGATGGAAAACCAATAGCTGGTGCCAGTGTAGTTTTATCCGGCACGCCAATAGGAGCCATTACCGATGAAAATGGAGAATATACCATAGTTGCACCAGATGGTTTCGAGCAAAAAGCCCTGATATTTAGTTCAGAGGGTCATACTACCCAAGAAATCACTATCAATGACAAGGAAAGCATAAATGTAGAAATGTTTGAAGATTTCTATGCTTACGCAGATGCTGAAGACGAAGAAGTAGAAGTTCTGGGCTTTGCGAGATCAAAGAAATCCAGAATTACAGGCCTGCCATATGCCACCCCTGCTGATGGAAAAGATGCTTTAGAAAACTATCTGAAAGAAAATGCAAAGCAACTGGCCCAGCCCATGGAAGGGACGGTTACAATAGCCTTTGATGTATCTAAAGATGGCGAGCTTTCTAACTTTGAAGTCATCAAGAGTTTGAATGCTGATTATGATAAAGAGGCTATAAGATTAATAAAAGAAGGGCCAGCCTGGTCGCCGGCTAGCCCTAATGGTATTCCTACTTTAGATAGGGTCAGAGTGAAAGTAAAATTCACCTCTGAACAATAATTTATTCTGGCGTTTTCTCGTTTGGCCAGCTCGCTTTAAAGTCCTCCCAATATTCTTTCACGGTAGTTTTCATTTCTCCGCTTAAGAGTAATATACCAAAGAGGTTAGGCAGTGTCATTAAGGCAATTGTAATTCCTGATAGCGTCCAAATGACGGTGGTATCAGCAAATGATGCCAGGAAGAAACCTACGATATATAAAATTCTATAGATGAAGATGTATTTGCTACCAAATAGATAGGTAGTAGCTCTATCTCCATAATAAGACCATGAGATGGCTGTAGAGAAGGCGAATAGCAAAAGACCGAAGGTCACAATGTATTCACCATATTTACCTAAGAAACTTCTTCTAAAAGCCTCCGCCGTTAATGGAGCACTGTGTACCAATGATTCTCCCTGGAATATGATTGACCTGTCAGGATCAATTACATCACCATCTTTCACTTCTAAAGAACCTGTGTACGGTCCGTTTTCATCAAACACCTCTACATTATCAGCAAATGATCTGGAGTGAACCAAAGTAACATCACTGATAATTTGACCATTATTCACTTCCAGGTCACCAGTGTATTTCGTCATCTCCTTATCGTTTACCAGATAGTCATAAAGTCTGGCTCTATCTTCATCCTTTTTCTCATCAAACTTAGAAGTAAGGATATCCAGCTCTGTGTATTCAAACTGATTGGATACTTTATCTTTCCAGGCTCCTGAAGAAAGGAGAACAAGACCTGTAAGGGTACAAATAATGATGGTATCAATAAAAGGCTCTAATATAGCCACCATACCTTCAGAAACCGGCTCATGCGCTTTAGCTGCTGCGTGAGCAATAGGTGCAGAACCCTGACCTGCTTCATTAGAGAAAAGACCTCTGTTTACACCACGGTTAAAGGCAAAAGCAAGGTTAGCACCTAAAAATCCGCCTGCAGCCGCAGAACCTGTAAACACATCTTGAAAGATTGAAATGAATGAAGGGATGATATTTTCATAGTTAGTAAAAATTACCGCCAAGGCTCCTAAGAAATAAAGGATAGCCATACCTGGCACTAACTTTTCAGTAACCTGTACAATTCTTTTAATTCCGCCTAAGATTACCAGAGCCAAGACTAAAGCAAGCACGGCACCAGTGATCCACTGCTCCAGACCGAACGAAGCAAATACCGAACTGGCAATCTGATTGATCTGAGGAAGGTTTCCTGTACCAAAAGAAGAAAGGATGGTAGCAAATGCAAAGATACCTCCTAACCAGGCCAGTTTAAATTTCTTACCGCCAACCTTAAACTCAGCATTCTTCATATAATACATAGGACCACCCGCAATACGCCCGGTTTCATCTTTTTCCCTGTATTTATGAGAAAGGGTAACTTCCACAAATTTGGTAGTCATACCTAAAAAAGCAGTAACGAGCATCCAAAATAAGGCCGCCGGACCACCCAGGTGAATAGCCAAAGCTACACCACCAATATTACCAGTACCGATAGTACCTGATAATGCCGTAGCCAGAGCCTGAAAGTGAGTAGCATCACCCTGATCGGTGTCTTTGTCGTATTTACCTCTAACAATTCTTAAGGCGTGTCTGAAATATCTAATCTGTGGAAAGCCCAGATAAATAGTGAAGAAAAGACCTGTTCCTAATAAGGCATAAGGAAACCACCAGGCGCTTCCAATATAACTATCTATAAGAACAAGAATATCGTTAAGTTTTTGCATGCTTAGAGTTTATAGTTTTTAGGATAGTTGGCAAATCTAATAAATAAATCCAGATGGCAAAGTTTTTTTATGCCAGCGGAGCGTTTTGGACGTTTTTGGTGTTAAAATTGTTACTGGAAGTAAAAATAATTGTTAAAAAAACAACCTTTTGGCTCCATCCCGTTTAAAACCATACTAACCATAAACAGGTATTGAAAAAGTACTTCATTATATTGCTCATTTTTGCTCAGATAAGTCTGACCAACAACTCCTTTGGAAACACACCAAAAGAGATTCAAACTATTAGAGAAGATCTATTCTACTCAGATTTTGACATTGATAAATGTTGGGAGTTTTACAACTATGTTACTTCCGTAAAAGATGGTAGCGCAGTAATTAAAGCATATGAGGCAGTGGCTGATGCGCTAATAGCCAAATACAGTTGGAACCCTATGAGCAAGTACAATTACCTAAAGAAAAGTGCTCACTTAATGGACAAAGCAGTAAGTGAGGATAAGAATAATTTAGAAATAAGATTCTTAAGGCTTTATATACAAAGGAGCATTCCTGATTATATGGGTATGAGCGAAGATATTGAGGAAGACAAGCAAGTGATTATGAGCAACTTAAATCAGCTCAATGCCTCTGTTTTGGGAGAAGATATAGTGAAGTATATCATTAAATATATGTCCTCACCAGAAGTTTGCACTCCTGATGAGGCGATATTGATTAAGAGTAAGCTAACAGTACACTAGCCTTACACTACTTTCTTTCTTATTTGCTTAGCATAAGTACGGCTTACAGGAAAGCTTTTGCTGTTTTCCATTTTCACAATTAGCCCACCGTTAAAGTGCTTCTCAATCTCTTTAAGATAATTCAGGTTAATGATTGTAGATCGGTGTATCCTAATGAATTTGTTAGGGTCTAACTTTTCCTCCAGCTTACCAATACCAGAAGAACTCAGGTATTGATCATTTTTGGTAGTTAGGATAGTGTAATCTCCAGAAGCTTCAAGATGAACAATGTCATTTACATCCAGATTTAAAAGCTTTTCAGATTTCTGCACAAAAAGGTGGCTGCTAAACTTTTCATCCTCCTTTTTATTAGCCTGAATATTCATTAGAATATCCTCCACGTTGGACTTATCAGTACCTATGCGGTCAGTTACTCTTTTTATAGCTAAGCTAAAACGCTCTTCATCCAATGGCTTTAAAACATAATCCACTGCATTTTTATCAAAAGCCTGAATAGCATATTGATCATAAGCTGTGGTGAAAATCACATATGGTTTATGATCTATGGCTTCTAATACATCAAAGCCATTCATTCCAGGCATCTGCACATCAAGGAATATGAGCTTAGGCTTTAGTTTATTTATCTTTTCAACGGCCTCCTGCCCTTTTGAGCATTCGCCAATAACCTCTATCTCAGGATAGGGCTCCAGAAATTCCAATAATAAATCCCTGGCTAACTTTTCGTCATCTATAACTAAACATTCAATTTTCATAGTCTCTTCAATTTAATCATTTTTAGCTTACACTGCTTCTAATTGTTTTTCCTCATTTTTGATTTCCTCCCAATTAGATGGTAGCGTAAAACTTACTGAGTATCCATATTTACCTGCATTTATATGCAAACATGCAGACCTACCATAGGTACTCTGCAACCTTCGATCAGAATTTTTAAGTCCTACTCCCGTGGAGTTTCCATCTAGAACTTTCTTAGCATTTATACCCAGCCCATCATCTGTAATCTCAAAATAAATACCATGCTCTGTCCTTTTCACGATTAGCCAGATGGTACCCCCTTCTTCTTTAGGACCTATACCGTATTTAACGGAATTTTCGATAAGAGGCTGCAAAACCATCGGTGGTATTTCCACACTTAAGCAAGTAGACTCTACATCGGTCACATATCTCAGCCTATCACCGAATCTTACCTGCTGAATCCGAATATAATTCTCAATAAAATCGAGCTCATGTATCAACCTTACATTCTGATCCGAATGTGAATCTAGTGAATATCTAAACAGATCAGATAATTGCGAGATCACTTTTCTTGCTTTCTCTTTATTAGTACCTACCAGCGTACTGATAGAGTTAAGCGTGTTGAACAAGAAATGCGGGTTAATCTGAGACTTTAGCAACGACAGCTCCATCTCTTTATTTTTTAAAGCCAGCTCACTTTTCTCCTGATCTTTTCTCTGTAGGCTTTCGAAATATCTGATAATATAATAAACCGCTACGGTGATAAGATACTGATCATAAAAACGCATCGCTTCAAAGCTTAGCAGGTCCAGCATGTACTCTTTCCAGTCATCAAAGTACACTTTGCCATCCAGATAGTAATCGAAATAATATGACAAGTAGCTGATAATGAGGAAGTACGTCAAAAGACCGCCGATATGACCGGCTATCTGCACACCCAGCTTAAACCTTAAAAGCCAATTACTATAAATGAAGGTGAGCGCCACCAAAATACATATGGCCTCAAACAGGTAAAAACCATTCCACAGCACCGCCTTATTATAGGGCTGTAAAATTTGCCATTTCATTATTGAACCTAAAGTATAGTTTATAGCGTACCATGCGCAAATGAGCAGGTATGCTATTTTCCATATCCTCGGTATTTTTTCAATTATTTTCAAGCCAGAGTAATTTTGTTGCAATAATAATCAGTTATTAAGGCCGAAAGTTTGATTCAAAGATATAACTTTATCCAGTTCCATCGTTTTCCAAAATAAGTCATTTATAAACAAAACCTTGCATCACCTGCATTTTCCCTTAATATATGATCAGTAAATATTGACAAATTGGGGTTTCGTTTACATATTTGGCATTTGTGGCTTTAATTAATATTGCTAACACCAATCCTATGCGCCTGTTTGGTTTTATACTTTTATTTTTAATTACTCCTTTATTCGCTTGGGCACAAGCTACTATAACCATATCAGGTAAAATCGTAGATCAAGAGACTAGTGAACCTTTGATTTTTGCCTCTATTGGAGTAAAAGGAGAAGCCATAGGTACAGTATCTAATTCCCTGGGTGAATTCGATTTCCACATACCACCAGAATATAGAAACAAGCTATTGGTTATCAAAATGTTAGGCTATGAAAATATAGAGACTAACATTAGAAGCCTTCCTAATCAGGATACCATTATTTTTAAGCTAAAAAAGGCAGTTCAGTTACTTGATGAGGTGGTTATACAAGACAGCCTGAGCGGAGGTGATATTGTGAGTATAGCCGTAAATAGAATTGATCAGAATTACCCTAACACTCCTTTCTTGCTTGATGGATTTTACAGAGATCTTAAAAAGATTGGCGGCACTTATTATTCTTTATTAGAAGCGGCTGTTAAAATCTATGATGAAGATTATCATGAGCCTAGAAACAAGAATAGACTAAGGGAAAGAGTAGCCCTGGTAGAAGTAAGAAAAAGCTTAGGATACAACCATAAATTCACCAATTATTTTGACCAGAACAACCTGCTGGAAGATTTGCTACTTCATAACGATGTGAGATACAGGCTTTTCCATGGCAATGAAGAGGATGAAGATAAGTTTTACGATACTTTTGAGCGAATCCGAATTACCTTCTATAACGGACACAGGGTTTTTGTGGTAGCTTCACAGTCTGACTACAAATTGAAACTTTATATAGATACTAAAACCTACGCCATCATTAGGCTTGAGCTAGACAGAAAATACCCCAATGACTATGTGGTTAGAAAGAAAAACCAGGCTTACAGCAAGTACATTAGCGATAAGAAGACCATTGATTTTAAAGAGTATGATGGCAAATTCTATCTGAACTATATGAAGCTGGTTTCAAAAGTAAACTGGTATGCTGTAAAAGATGATAAACTCAAGTTTGAAACGGAGTTATATCAAGAGCTGCTGATAAATAAAATTCACAGCAACACCGACAACAGAATAGGCAATACGCGCAAAATGCGCAGATATGGCTTACAGTACCAGGATGAAAAATACAATAGAGAATTCTGGGACAACTACAACGTAATAAAGGATACGCCGCTTGATAAAGAGATCATGACTGACCTAAAAGAACAAGGCGAACTTCCTGATCAATTCGATTATTAATCGGCATATATGGCTACTCATCGTAGCCTAAACAACTCCACCGAGCACATATTTATTTTCTAAAAGAATAGGGCGTACTTCGTATCAATTAAAGCCAACTATAGACACGAAAAACATCCCTAGGCCCAGGTGCTTTTGGATGTTTTTTTCGTTTATAAGGATTTTTGTTTTGAGCGGAAGCTTAAATCCAATTCTGTTTTACAGCTTCTTTTAGAAGAGATTGTTTATTGATTGGCACCACGCCAACATACTCACACACCAGACCACCACCAAGATTAGATAAGGCTGCGATCATAAAAGGAGGCAGATCAAGAGCTACGCAAAGTGCAGCAATGCTGATCACAGTATCACCCGCACCTGAAACATCAGATATTTCTCTCATGTGCGCTGGCACCAGATGATTCTCACCTTTGTAATCTACATAAACGCCTCTTTCTGAAAGCGTTATAAGACTACCTTTACTTTCCAGCTTTTTAGATAGGACAGCCACTGCTTCTTCAATGGCCTTTTGATCACTTTTATCAAAATCTAATTTTAAACCCTCTTTGAGTTCTTTTAAATTAGGCTTAAAGAAAGTGACATGTTTATAGTGAAGGAAATTTCGTTTTTTAGGATCTACTACGGTAGGAATGCCCTTTTTCTGAGCCAGGTCTACCACGTCTTTGATTAGGCCTTTACTTAAAACGCCTTTATCATAATCTTCAAAAATAACCACATCAGCCTGATCCATCAGCTGCTGTATTTTTTTGTAAACAGCGGCCTCCTCCTGCTTAGAAAGAAGCACATCCGTTTCTTCATCTACCCTCACCACGTGCTGATGAGAGGTCATGACTCTGGTTTTCACAGTGGTAGGGCGCTCAGCGCTTACCACTATGCCTTCTGAAGATATATCTTTTTCTGAAAGTCTATCAATAAATCGCTTACCGCTGTCATCGTCACCAACTACAGCGCAAAGCAATGGAGTAGCGCCAAGTGATTGTACATTTAGCGCTACGTTTGCAGCACCGCCCAGTCGAAAATCTCTCTTAGTTGTTCTTACCACAGGAACAGGAGCTTCCGGAGATATTCTCTCCACCACACCCCAGATGTAGGCATCCACCATTACATCTCCTACAATTAAAACTTTCAGATCATCAAACGCCTCAAATATTTCCTCAACTGAACGGTACGACATGTTATGATAATAAGCTCAATACTTCTTTAATCTTGCTGATAGCCTCTTTAAGCTCTGTTTCTGAAGCTGCATAAGATAATCTTATACACTCAGGAGCTCCAAAAGCTTCACCAGTAACTAATGAAACGTGAGCTTTCTCTAAAATGTATAAACATAGGTCAGAAGCATCTTTAATTTCATAACCGTCAGTAGACTTACCGAAATAGCTGCTTACGTCTGGGAAGAAATAGAAGGCACCTTTAGGCATATTCAATTTCACACCTGGAATTTCTGATAATAGATCATAAACCAGCTGTCTTCTTTCTTCATAAGCCTTCTTCATTTCATAGGTAGGTCCTAGATCTGAAGTAAGAGCTGTTAACGCTGCTCTCTGAGCAATAGAACAGTTAGCTGAAGTTACCTGCCCCTGCATTTTAGTGCATGCTTTAGCCACCCATAAAGGAGCTCCTATATAACCTACTCTCCAGCCAGTCATAGCAAAACCTTTAGCGAAACCATTTACGGTGATAGTTCTATCAACCATACCTGGTAATGAACCGATGCTCACCTGCTCGCCGGTATAGTTGATATGCTCATAGATCTCATCTGAGATCACCATAAGGCTATCATGAGCTAAAACTACCTCAGCAATAGCTTCTAATTCCTCTTTCGTAAACACAGAACCTGTTGGGTTACATGGAGAAGAGAAGATAATAGCTTTAGTTCTATCAGTGATAGCATTCTTAAGCTGCTCTGCAGTAGCTTTAAAATCATTTTCTAAACCTCCTGTAATGAATACCGGAGTACCTTCTGCCAATTGGATAAGGGCAGAGTAGCTCACCCAGTAAGGAGAATAAACGATTACTTCATCACCAGGATTTAGTAATGAGAACATTACATTAGCAATAGACTGCTTCGCTCCGTTAGAAACTACCACATTCTCAGCTTTGTAAGGTATATTATTTTCGTCGTTGAATTTTTTAGCAATGGCCTCTCTTAAATCCTGATAACCAGGCACTGGAGGATAAGCGAAGTACTTACCTTCATCAATTGCCTGTTTGGCTCCCTCTTGAATATGCTTGGGAGTCTTAAAATCGGGCTCACCTAAGCTTAGGCTAATAACATTAATCCCTTTTGCCTTAAACTCCCTGGCTTTCGCAGCCATGGCAAGTGTGGCGGATTCCTCCATGTTGGCAATTCTATCAGACAATTGAACGGTTAGTGATTCACTCATTTTTCTTTTATTTTAAAAACGAGCCAAAATTATTGATTATACCAAAGAGTTACCACAAAATTGAAATACTTTTAATTAAAGTGAGATAATTGGCAATTCAGATTCAAAAAAATCCGTTTTCGCCCAACATTATTATGATATGAAAAATCTGAGCTTTACACACTAATTTATGGTGACCGATGCAATAGGACCGAAGCCACTTTCTTTGCCATCTTTATAAACCACTTTAATGGCATATTCATACTTTTTATTAGCCCTCACCTCCTGATCTTTAAAAGACAATTGACCTTTCTGAATTTTATCCAGAGGAGAAAATCCGCCTCCATCTACGGCTCTGTAAATCCTAAAATAAAAATCTCCTTCTACCGGATATGCCCAGGATAAATCTACCTGCTTAGTTTCTTTACCTGAAAGTTTAGCATTGAATTTCTTCACTGCTGGCCGCTCTTTAAAATCTATGGCCCGCAAGGTGAGTTCATAAGAAACATCTGAGCTTAAGCCAGCGTCATCAACAGCTATTATTTTATAGTTGTAAGATTCGTTTAAAGTAAGGTTAGTATCTAAATAACTCTGGTAGCGCTTTATTGAATCAGTTTTAAAAACCACTTGCCAGGCATCGGTATCTGATAATTTCCGATAAAGCATATGATTATTCACATCGGCACTAGAGCTTTGAGCCCAGGTGAGAGAAATGCCCTTTTCTGAAACCTTGTAATTAGTAAAAACAGGAGCTACCGGAGGCACCACATCCGGCTTCATTAATTTTATAGGATTGGAAAAATCAGAGTGATTAAAATTTGCGTCAATAGCCACCACTTTGTAATAAATCTCTTCCGTAAGCACGTTTACACTTAAAGTATCATAGAAAACAGTATCCTGAAAAACCTGCTGATTCACCCTGGCATATACGTGGTCATTTTGATTTGTAAAGAAAATAGCATACCCCTGCAAATCTCTCTCCCTGTTTAAATTCCAGGATAATGTGACCACACCAGTAGTATCAATTTTGCCTTTAATATTTGCTGGAACGGCTGGTGGAATGGTATCCACTACATTTCCATAGATAGGTAGTGTGACATTGGCATTATTGGCGGTATCCATCACGCCGATGAAATACCAGTTATTCTGCAGCTCATCATAAGTTTCATCTATAAACGACCTTGCCTTAGGCTTGAGCGGCTCAGTAGTTATAGTCACTGGCTTTACCTCAGGGTTATGCCCCCTGGCAATTAAAAAGCCTTTAATATTTTTATCGTCACCACTTATCTCCCATGAAATTTTCATTTTACCTGGTGCTATCTGCTCCGCTTTTGCATTGATAGGTGGCGGCGGGGGCGTCCTGTCTCGGCCCATAGCTTTGATCACTTTAGAGACTGGCGCCTGCTCCCCAAAAGTATTGATTCCAATAATGCGATAGTAATGAGGCTGATAATTTTCAACGGAATCGGTAAAGATTATATAACTTTTGGAAATACTACTACCTGGCAAGGGACTACTGACGAAAGGCGCCTGGTTGATTCTTTGAAAGTTCTTTTTATTGGTCGATTTTTCAATGTAATAGCCAGAAAACAGTTTTTCATGCGCGGCTCTATCCCACCAGATTTCAATATGACCTTCCCTTTCCTTTACCTCGGCAATATCTACAGCAGGATTAGCATCTATTTCATTACCAGAAATCATAAGATAGGCTGTATCAATGGGATAATCTGAGGATGCCCCTAAGCTGTATAGCCGGTATAAATATTTCTTATCAGGATTAATATCCGTATCAACATATCTCAATCCTAAACCTTCTGCGGCAACTGATGAAAACTCTGCCGCCATCAGGGCTGATCCTAAGAGATTTTTAAATTGCTCTGCCTTCCTAAAGATGTCAGGCGAATAGTCAGATTCACCATACAATATCTCTGCTGCCAGTGCTGCATAATCATTTTCAAGAGCAGGCTGCCTCCATTTTTCCATGGGCCATGGCTTTATAGGAGTATTGCTTAATGGCTGATATCCAGCCTCTAAGAAGTCCTGCTGTGATGAGAACTCCATTCTATCTAATTGATAACCATGAGCATTAGATAATGTCCATACACCTGGGGTTTCTGGCGCCCAACGCAAGATAACTTCCTTACCCGTGTTTTTACCCGTAAGGAAAATAGTTGGCGTTTTCAAGCTGTCAGTCTGAGCATGAATCTGCAAAGAAGAAAAAGCCAACAGCCATAGTATAAGATACTTTTTCATGAGCTTAAGGTGTATGGTTAAAGGTGATTCGTTTATTGCTTCCATCAAAAGGTCTCGCCTCTCTGCCAGGGGCCGGATATCTATATTGCATAATGAAAGAATGCTTGTTAGAAGCAGTAGTTGCTTGATAGTTCAAATCAGATACAGGTGTAAATAATACCCTAAAGAACTCTGCATATTGCCTTGGGTAAAATCTTAGAAAGTAGCCAGCCATATTTCTATCTACCCTGCTTAAGCCTGCATTTCTATATTGCTCGCGGAAGTGATTTTCCCCACTCCAGCCAATGCTCACCGGCAAAGAACGTGTCATGTAGCCAGCTAATGAAGATTTGAAGCTGGAAAGATTCCATTTACCTGCTAAAGAAAGGCTTTGAACCACTTTATATGTTGGCATTTCAATAGTGAAATTACCTGGAACACCTGTATTCACCACATTACCAAATCTGCTATGATTACTGATGCCCATACGACTTTGCAGGGTAGAAGGTGGCGGATTATTAGCCCTGTTCATCTCATCTGTGTTCAGAGCTGATTTGAATGGGCTATCTGAAGTGAAGGTGGTCATACCCTCAAAAGGTATCCTGGTATATCTTGATAATGAGGGTAAGCTATGCATCCCTATCAATCGGATAATCTCCATTTCAGGCACCCTGACTTTACCATAGAATAAAGTATAATAATAGTTAACTGGCCAGCTATTAGTTGCAAATTCACCACCCTGAGTGTTGATGCTCATATCTATTAATGAAGGAAAAATCTCACGTCCATTTTGATTGCGATAGCCTTCCCCATCCAGCCAATCAAACTGAACGTTATCAGAAAATTCAAATTCAAATTTCTCTATGATTCCACTGGTGTAATCAGGCCTTAAGTCTTCAGAGGCTACTTTTTGCAAAAAGGTGTTTTGCTTATCTGTTTTAAAATAATAGTAGTACAAAATATGCTCATTGGCTGACCTCACCTTTGGCCCCGGCAAGCTTCTCTTTTTAATGATGTCAGAAGTAATAGTGCCAATGCTGCTATTCATCAAAATGCTGGACTCTCTAATTTGTGCGGCATAAGGACTATGTCTGACATTTACATCACCTAAAACAGAGGCATTGAGACCATTAGTAGAAGCAGTAGCTGTATTCTCACTCGGTTCCTCTATTTTAATTTTCAATATTTGAACAGCGTAGTATTTATCATTATCCAAACCAGAAACATCAAAGCTGATCGTGCTATATCGATTGGTGATTACCAGTGGCACCTCGGTATAATCATCTTGACCCAGCTCATAAAATCTGGCTTTATAATCATGAGTTCTAAACTCAATACTACCATAATCACCCAGGTTATTCACATCACCTTGGTTTAACTGCATATAACCTTTACCCGCCTGGGTTTCTCCTTTAAGAAAAAAACGTTGATTTTTGAAAGGATAGCTAAATACAATGTTCTCTTCCTCGAAGGTATCAGGGGCATCACCTGTAACAAAATCAGCCTCTCTGCTTTCACTCCAATCCATTGCAACCCACTCACCACCAACCAGTTCCTTAGCCTTTAAAGTGATTTTTTGGTGATAACGATGATTGCCTCTCAGCATATCTTTTGGCTGCATTTCTGCCATGGTATTTTCTTCAAGGTATTCTATCTCATAGGTTTGCACTTTGACCCCAGTATGATCTTTAAGCTCCCAGCTATCAACTGACGCAATCACCCTTTGAGGTGGGTCACTCATATCTTCTCTGGGTATTTCCAATATTTCATTTATTGGTACTGCAAAGGCGGCAGTACAGGAGGAGTAGACACTTACATCATTATCTTCCATATCAGGTTTTAGGTCTTGCAGAAATGTAATTTCATAAATACCTCCCCGGGTTATACATTGATCCCCAACCTCTGCCTTGAAAGAGAAATTGCCCTCGAATAAACCAGCCAAAACCGAATATGAAATTCTGGCTTCACCTTTAGCCCCCGTAGGATTTGGCATATGCCCCTTCAGAATCATACCGGCTGAGAGCTCTAAGAAGGGAATTCTTCTTTCCCGAAATAGCTTTACCCGAATGCCAAAGCTTCCGTAAAGGCCTGCATAGAATTGACCTTGCGCAAACCAGCCGTTAGATCCAATTTCGCCATCTATATTCTGACACACCTGTAAATCTTCTCTGGTCTTGATCACGTTGATGTCAAAGCCAAGTGCAAGGCCTAATTCAAAATAGAAAGGCCATGGATTAGCATTTAAATCAAAACTGAAACTACTTCCAAGTGCAAAACCTTCAGCCTCAGCATAACCAGCATCCTCACGAGTGACAGCTCCACTCATAAACTGGCTGAGTTGATCATCATTTCCTGAATCAAAATCTTCAGAGGATCTTCCTCTATTAAATATGGCCAGGAACGCTTCACTAGGCCGCGGCAGATTTGGGTTTATACCATGACCAATCATTAAATAACTATCAAACCTGGCGATGCCAGCCACCTGTAGGCCTGCTCTGTTTTCAGGTGTACCCATATGAAAATACCATTCTCCAGGCCCGGCGTAGAACCTGGCTTTCACAAACACATTATCCAAAGGGCCAGTATACCATGGAGGTCTTTCAGATAACTCCCCTACTCCGGTGATGACATCATAAACATCGACTGTTATAATCAGATCGCCTTCTACCACTTTATCACCTCCAGGCGGATTATGATAAGCCACCCGTAGCGAGCCCATAATCGGAGCCTCCTCTAAAGAGCTAATACCTTTGGAAAGAATACGGGCATTTCCCTGAACAATAAACTCTGACAACCCACCTTGAGTAGCAAAATTAGCCTCAAGAGACACGTCAAAATTATAGGCTTTACCGCTTCCTGAGGAACCCATGAGCGCCATCATTTTAAAACCAAATCGGGTATCATAGCTAGGGACATATCGAGTGCCGCTTGAAGTGGATCGTGTGGAATCTCCAGCATCTCTCATGATGGACGTCACCGAAGGTAATCCTGCAGGTGCCATATGATAATAAGCGCCTCCTCCTATTCCATATAATAACAGTGATGGTGGGAAAAGATCGATTCCACTATCACCAAACTTCACCATGCCATCTACATACCAGTAAGCGTAATGATCTCTACTGCCGAATGTCGCCGTAGGATTAGCCTTATAAACTCCAAATTCCGCATTAAACTCTGCACCTATGCCCATGGGAAGTCCCACCTGAAGACCTCCTCTGACTCCTTTAGCAGCCTCTGTTTTATAAAACTCCAGATAACCCTTCATAGAGACGGAGCCTTCCACTTCTATTTCAATGGAATTTAGATCTATGCCCGTAAGCCTGAACCGCTGCTTGCCTTCATCTCCAAGGTTTAATTCAGACTGTAATTCTATTTCAGCAGAAGCGGCAAACCCTGTGGACTCGCCAGCAAGAGTTAATTTAGGCTTAATAGCCAAAGCCGGATTCATACCATTGAGTTTGAGTTTTATCCCCTCCCTCGGATCTAAACTTATAGGAAAACCCGACATGTTCTTTTGAGGGCTAGCCAGGCTATATCGAAAGTCAGTATCATCAAAACCATCACGGCTATTTAGCCTTAAATGCTCCACATGAACACCCGGCATATTTAGATCAAGCGCACCATTCCGAGCTCCTCCGGATGAAGGCTGATTATCACTGGCAATGGACATCGATCCATTCAGATCAACCCCAATAAAGTTTTCTCTACCCAGCCTGATTTCAAAAGTAGAAGTAGGCTCTATAGAAGCTTTGGCTATAAATACAGGTACATTTAAGGTATCTTTCGGCTGTACTACAAACTTAAAACCAGTACCGGCAGAAGTATGATCTACGGCAGCGGTATATTCCAGGTACTCTGTTTCTCCGGATATAGGTAGCCCTATTTTACCTTGTAGACCTGCCTCTGAAAAGCTATTCTGGACTATATTGACATAAATCCGATCCAGTGAAAATGAATAGCCTTCTACATGCCCACCGCGAGCCCAAGTAACAACATTTTCAACATCTATAGAGCAGGTAAAACCAGTATTATCAATGATCAAATTTGAAATTCCGGCCTCTAGCTGCTCTCGTTCTACATTCCCAATATACTCTGGCACCTTTAGATGAAGCCTTTTAAGCCAAAATCCTTTCCAAACATTTCGAAGCCTTGCCTCTTCACTTCTTAAACCAGCATGATCATAATTTGAAGGTATATTCTCCTGAAATTCAGGAGGATTATCAAAAGTAGACCAGTCTACCCAGGCTTCGTCTACCACAAAGGCATACCCCTCTAAAGCCTGAGAGGGTATTTGAAACGGGTCCATATCAAAAGAGGCCATAAAATTATTTCCTCTGCAAGACTTGAAGCTCATTCGGGCCGTTACCTGCCCTTCGCCAGGCATGCCATCTTCTCCATCAGGCACTATTACATCTCTTGAGAATTTATACTCACCAGTAAGGTTGAGACACTTAAAACCGTTACAGTCCCAATTGAAGTATGAATATGAGCTACTATCATTAAGACTGGTAGCATTGCTTAGACCTTTTAAGGTGAAATTTCTTCCACCTCCCAGCTCGAAACTATGATCAGTGGGAAGAAATGCTTTTCCTTCTTTGCCAAAGCCATTAGGTGAAAAACAGAAATCACCGATACCCGCCGAGAAGAAATGAGTATCATCCAATAGGTCCAGGTCAATATTGGCTACGGCATTTAGATGTGCGCGTTCTGGTGTAAATACCATTTCTACAATGGCAATGGTAAATTGCTTACCCTCTATTTCTTTATCAATACCTATAGGCAAACCGATGGCTCTATTGCCAGTGAATAGACTCACCAGACGCTCACCTGTATTGAGGTAATCCTTGAGATCATTCGCCGTGCTTTCTTCCATACCGAGAGCCTCAACGCCATTACTTACGGTACTTGAATAGGCAAACTCTCGATCATCCTTTGCTTTTACAGTCCCCGAAAATATTATTTTGGCCGCATTATACTGCACATTTTGAAAGGATACCAATGCCTTAAAATGAAGAAATGGAATTTCAACTTCGCCTTCACCTGTGAAGCTATTGCTGGAGGAGCTCGATATGCTTTTTACCACCAGATCAAACATACCTATTTTCAAAACATCATCCACCCGAAGACCTCCGGTGGCAGTATTATCGGTAATTGCCGGGGCATCACATCCAGAAACACATTCGCTTTCTTCCCTGGCACTTTCCTCAGGCGCTTCCTCTCCGGGTTCACCAATAACAAAATTAAACACCTCGCTAACACTATATACCTCAGATCTTATATCTGCAGGATTTTTAAGCCACTTGACTCGCCAGTAATATGTTCCTGTTTCATTAAAAATCGTATCTACACTCACTGGATGATACAATGCAGCAACAATATCCTCTTCTGGAGTATTGAGGATGTCCATACCCTGAATTCTATCATCGCTTTTAAAATAAATACTATCAAATGAGCTGTCTCGGGAAACTTCCAGCACCCAATGTTCATCTAATGTGCCTGTAAAAAATTGAGCATCTCTTCTTCGGTCAGATCTAACTATATCAAAAGGAGGAAACAATCTTTCTGGTTTCACAGCCTGCCATTCAAGCTTTACCATTCCAGGCTCTTTACTTACGCCATTGCCAGGAGCCAATTGATTCACCGGAGCCATCCCTATTTTGAATTCCTGACTGGAGAAATTTGCTGACAACACCTCACCATCGTTCGTTTCCATTTCTCCATTAAACTCCCAGGAGTAAGCCCCGCCTCTCTGAAAAGTGAGTCCTGCTTCGGAGTTAGTTTTATAAACTGGGAGGTGCTGACTCTGTTCCTGCGTCATCTCAGTAAAAACCCGCCTCTTTTGAACCTCCCAGGGTCCATCTGGCCTCCAACTATTATTAGTAGATTTTCTATCTATGTTATGATAACCTGATCCCATATTTTCTTTAAGCACCATATTGCCGTTATATTGAATATAGTCATTGCTAAAAGGACTAAATTTCACAATGAAGGGCATGAAATTAAATGGCAAATAATCTCCGGTTTGTGGATAAATCGGATCGAATGAAAGGCCTTGAAGTGTCCCTCCGTATCTAAAATAGCACACCTCACTAGCACCATTATTTTCAAAGGTGATATTCTCATCTGGATCGTATGCTATAACTTGCCAGGCATAGGATTTACCTTCTTCCAACGTTACATCAGCTCCGTAATTCAGGTTGAAAGAAGTGGCCGCAATATCCTCTTCATCCACCAGATAACGAGCAGTGGAGCTGAGCATAGCCTGATTAGGATTGGTACCAGCTGGATCAATTTCTACCAACCTAAATCTGTACAAAACCTGCCCTGGTCGCAGAGATAGAACAGGATCCCACATGAAAGTAGTGGTATTGAAAGGCTCAGAAATCACCTCACCACAACTCGGCAATTGAAGCCTAGGTGGCTGCACATAATCTATTGGGAATGAGAAACATCCATCAAAAGATGAATATTTGGGAGACAGGGCTTTTCTGGTGGAGCAGTCAAACGCACGAAAGCAAAGTTCATATTCGCCTTGTGGCAAGGCTCTGTCACCTCTTATTGCTTCGATAATTTCATTACTGGCCGTAAGATTATCAGGATCATATACCTCTGAGAGATCAAGGGTAGTTAAGGTGGTAGTGGTATTAGCTAAAATGGTTTGCTGAATGCAAGAACCTGGTGTAGACAAATAGATGTCTTTGGACCTGATAAAGATTGGCCCCCGAAGTTCTGCCTGCAGTTTTATGGTATAATCCTGATCTGAGGAATTAGTAATATTAATGAATACCTGTGAATTTATATCTTTAAAATCTGAGAGCTTAACAGGGTAAGGCTGCCCCAAAGTCAATGAAACGGACAGTGGATACTGATCCTGATTCTGAGCCACCAGCTGGAACACTGGTGCTGTCATAAGAAATAAAGCCAGGTAGATAATTCTTTTCATAGTATTTACTTAAAATGAATAGCTATAATTGATGCTTCCCAGAAACTCAGAAAAAGCTTCTATCCTTTCGTTTTGAGAACTTCTTTTCACCAAAGTACTCGTTACTCCCAAAGCATGTTTTTCAGACAGCTTGTAGTTGCTCCTGAGGTTAAAGCGTATCGTGGATCCCCCATCTTGGCCACTAAGTTTCGTCTTGAAATAGGCCATATTACCATTCAAGGTCATTTTCTTATCCCAAAGTGACTTGTTAGCTCCCAGCGTGAGTCCCCACCGAGTGGAGTTGATGCTTGCATTTTCGAAACTGTTATAATTGAAATTAACTCGATATCCCCAGTCGGACTCTCGGTTATTAAAGCGAAACGAAGCCATAGGCGATTCTGAGACTGTGTTATTATTTCCAACTGCCTCATTGGCAAACTCCTGATCTGTAGCCTGACGACTATAGCCCAAGCTAAATACATAGCGCTTAGTTTTAGATCCGAAATTATAATTAGCGTTTACATTCAGATTGTTAGTAAACTGCTCAAGCTGTAGCGAATCAATAACATCTCTTTTCACCCTATCTATCAGTTGCTGGGTAATCTGATAGTTGTTATATGTACCACTGATGTTAAACTTGGCGCTCGGCGCATAGCTGAGCTGGAGAGAGTTTATCCTTCTGTTGGTTTGATTAGCCTTATTATCCAGAATATTATTCCGCATCCACCCAACGCTGGCATTAACCCTCATTTTTCTTTTGAATAGAGAAAAGCCAGGCGCTATGGTGATATTCTCCTGATCGGTATTGAAGTAATAAGCGCCCATGGTTTGGTATTCGGGTTCCACGCGCTCGTATTGAAGCCTCAGAGAAACGCCTTTAAGCCGGTACGAGAGCCCTGCTTTTCCCGCGGTGAGAAATTGTGTTGAATAATTGACTGTGAGTAAATTAGACACCAATCCACTATTCGGAAGATCTTCTTCAGGAACATCCTCCACATAAAGATTGCTGGTGAAACCACTGAGTCCTACATCCAGATCAAAGATTAACTTTTTAAAAATTACCTGGTGTGTTTTTACAGCCAACACTACGTTTTCCTGAGGGTTTACCATGGCACTATCCGCAGGGCGCTCTATTGAATTCGGGTCATCCCAACCTTTCAGAAATATTAAATCAAGAAAGTTGCTAGATGGGCCGTAGCCTATTTTAAACGAATATCCCTTTCTCTTATAAGTAGGCTGCACAGCATATTCGGCAAAAGGATCAGGCTCAATGGGCTTGAGCAAGGTGCCATACATGCCAGCCAGGCGCCAATTACCAGGAGTTAGCTCGGCACCTACACCATTAAAAATATGACCATTTAAGCTATAATCAGAGAAAGACAAGCTTCTATAGCCTAAATGCAGCTTAGCCCATTTGTAATAAGGGCTTAAGCCAAATTGATTAAAAGGCTGCCTGAAATCCTCATTTTTCTTACTTAAAACAAAGGTAAAAGGCAGTGTAACACCATAAATGTTTAGAGTAGGGCTCCCGGAAAGTGTCCACAGAAACGCATCGCGGGAGGCCCTACTCCGGGTGGTGGAATAAAAATTCGTACTTAAATTGAGACCTCCAGTAAGTTGAACTGGCTTTTGATCCTGAATATTTTCCAGATTTTGCGCACTCAAATAGAATGGCAGTACTGATATAATTAAAGCGGGTAATAGTGCTTTCATGGCCTATGAATTTTTCTTAAGAGACCATTATTGTAATCACACACATACCAGGCTCCATCCGGCCCTATGGTTATGCCGGTGGGTTCGTAAAATTTTGCCTGTCCCGCCTGGCCATTTTGAAAACCAGCTTCTCCCGTTCCTGCCCAGGTACGCACCTGTCCATTGCTTAGTCTGCGCACATCATGATTGGTGCGCTCTACCAAATAAATCACGTCACCATCTGCTATAACATCATAAGGGACACTGAATTGGGCTTCAGCCAATGAGCCATTTACCAGACCAGCTTCTCCATTTCCAGCAAGAGTACTGAGGGTTCCATTTTCAGCATCATAACTGCGGATGCTATGGTTAAGCGCATCCGCAATTATGAGCGTGTTGTCATTGGTTTTATAATAAATGCCTAATGGAAAGTTTAACATGGCAACTTCCGCATCACCATCCTGAAACCCACCCTCACCTGTGCCGATAGCAGTAGAAACCTGCTGCTCAGACATATTTAAAACACGAATGGCATGATTACCGAAATCTGAAATATATAGCAATTGATCGTCTACCGCTACATCAATAGGGGCATTGAAAGAAGCCTCCTGAAGTGAGAAACCATTTTGAAAACCGCTCTGTCCGCTACCTGCCAGAGTAGATACTAAACCACCTACTGAAATTTTTCGGATAGCATTATTATAGGTATCAGCTACATATAAATTACCTTCCGCATCAATATCAATACCTGACGGGCCATTAAAACTGGCTTCATTTGCTTCACCATCCTGCCAACCAGTTTGGCCAGTACCTGCATAAACTGACACTTCTCCTTTTTCTGATATATAATTGATCTGATTTCTCTCAGGAGCTGAAAAGTAAAATCCTCCCTGGGGGGCAGGAACTATCTGAAATGCAGGACCGAAGTTGTCGTTTGGAGATAATCCAGGAAATGTAGATACCACCAGCTCGGCTAGAGGGTTAAAGAGCACTGTAAAATCCGACCCCAGGCTATAGCCGATACCATTATGTAATAATACAGGACCACTAGTAGCGCTGTCTGGGACAATGACCCTAACGCTGTTGTTGCCGGAAGACAAAATAACCGCTAACTCTCCATTCACCCATGCAGAGTCTACATTTTGTAAATTTGATCCCAAAACCTCTACACTATCCCCTAAATAACCTTCA
This sequence comes from Fulvivirga ligni, assembly GCF_021389935.1. Lineage (NCBI taxonomy): Bacteria > Pseudomonadati > Bacteroidota > Cytophagia > Cytophagales > Fulvivirgaceae > Fulvivirga > Fulvivirga ligni. Next base: position 1,497,146 of record NZ_CP089979.1, on the reverse strand, counting down.
GCAGGCATTAAGCTTGTTATCTGTGGTAAATTAGGGTCTTCTTTCAGCACATCCGGGTCAGTACAAGAAAGGATAAAGAGCAACAGGCCGAAGCATGCGGCTCTTAGGGATTGGTTCATTGGTTTAGATTAAGTTGTTTTTAATGCTTATCAATCACACACATCTGATCCAGAGTTATCGGAGAAGGTATTGCCTGAAGCGGTAAGCGAGCCTCCGAAGTTATCTACCACTATACCGCAGCCTGCACTATTTCTAATGGTGGAGTTTGTTACTTTTAGCACCGGAGGATCATAGGCCCCATCTTTATCTAAGATTATATTGGCCAGTTCATCAGTGATTAAATCACTACCTCCATACTCCACTATACAATAGTTCATTTCATTAAGCACACTATTGCTTTGGACTACCAGACCACGCCAAAAACCAGGAGTTTTATTCACCGCAGTAAAAGTGATCATGTTACCGGAGGTACCTTTTGCGATAATAATTCCGTCATTAGGGCCATTGTAATCTTGCTTAAAATACATGGTTTGGTTAGCGTCGAAGGACAATGTAGCTCCTGCCATAATGGTCAGCTCCGCCTCTACATCAAATGATTGCGCTATTTTGTAAGGTACATCTTCACCAAGGTTAACCCAGTCAGCATCAGATGTTAAAGCATGAACAGGCGAGCCACTAGCGTTGATCTCAACACCATCATATCCGTTATTATTATTGTAATTAGATAGGTCATCGAGCATGTCTGCGTTCTCTGCATCAATTCTTACCGCAGCTTCCTCATTTCCAGAGAACGTGTTATTTAGAAATCCTCTGAGTAAAGTACCATGTTCTACCAAAAACCCATACCCTTCACAATTTTGAATAGTAGAATTCCTTAGAGTTAGACTTCCACTATTACCGGAAGCACCGTCTATAGCTACCCCTGCCTTTAAATCTACACTGCCATAAGAAGCAATAATGTCGCTGCCTGCATATTCTACTATGACATGATCCAGCTGATTACGAACGTCATTGGCTCTCACTTTGATACCCAGCCAATAACCTGGTGTTTTTTGAACTCCTGTAAATCTAATCGGTAAATCTTCCTCACCTATGGCTTCAATCATACCATCTCCGTTTATAAACAGACCAGAGTTTGCTGTAAAAGCAATGTGTACATCTGGATCGATGGTGAGCTCTGCGGTTACCGTAAGAAAACCATCAATCACGTAATCAGGAATATCCGGATCATCATGAATATTTACCAGATGTAAATCTTCGGTGATATTATCCGATAAGGTCTCCTGTCCGAGACCACCCTCATCTTCACCACAACCTGATAATAGAATGACTTGCCCTAGAGCAACCAGCCCAAGGAATAAGTAAGATTTGATTTTGTTAAGTTTCATGGCTTTCTAAAAAATATAGTTTTTATAATTCTTCCCTGATGTAAAATTTTCAGTTCGTACTTACCCGCTCTCATCTCATCAATATTGAGGTAAATCTTCTTGCTAGTCAGCTCCGACAAAGAGCCTCTGTATTCCTTTGGTTTTTCATTGTAACTTTTCACGCTAGGTTCATTCAGATAAAGGATTTAAATCATTCTGATTTGAGTCGCCTTTCTATTCCTGGATCTTGGTCCACCCATCTGACTTTAACGTTTTGCCTGCTTATATTTGTCCCGAAATCATACATATAGAGTTGTATACTTGATTCAGTGGATGTAGTTTCTTGACTAATGAAGTCTCCTGTCATTATTAATGAGCGCCTCGGATCATTGCGATCACCGTATAAGGCCAAGTATTTGTAAGACAGATTATCGTGAAAATCAATATTTTCAGGTTCAAGGTCAAAAAAATCAAAACCACCTACAGGTACACCTATATGCATGTAAGCCATAGCTCCAGCGTCTGAGGCGATGAACACAAAACTATATTCTCCCCCTCTTGCCAGCTTTAAGACAAGATCGGAGTAATCCATTTCATCTGTGAGATTAACATTCACTCCGGGGCCAGAAATGTAGAAGACAAAACTAGGCCTAGTGACATCATTTTCAGGAATCTCATCTACCTCGCAAGAGCCTAAAAACAATAGCGCTACTAAAAGAGATAAATAATGACCTGCCCGGCTTAGAAGGACAGTAATTTGATTGGTTTTAAAAAGTATCATGGTCTGAAGTTTAGAGGTGAACAAAAACCCAACTTCACAGAGCCGTCTTCAAACCAAAGGTATTATGATACTATTTTTCTATATAGGTGATATGTAACAGAAGCTATTAAATATGTAACAAGATCATAAATTACTGAACATAAAACATTTAAAAGGATCACTCTACATCAGCAACATACTTTTGAGCATATTGTCCCGGGGTGCAACCATAGCTCTCTTTAAAGCATTTGGTGAAATAGGATGGGTCATTAAAGCCTACGGAATAGGCTATTTCGGACATATTTACATCGGCTTTTTCTAACAGATCAGCGGCCATTTTTAATCGCTGAGAGCGAATAAACTCAGTGGTAGATACACCCATGAGCGCTTTTAACTTTCTATGTAGTTGCATACGGCTCATGCCAATATCTTTACTGAAATTCTCTGCACTAAAATCAGGTTCCGTAAGCCTGGCATCAAGCAATACCTGTAGTCTGTTCAGGAATTTTTCATCTGCCGAGGTAACTGCTAAATCTTTCGGCTTTAGGATAACCTCCTGACTATATCTGGATCTAAGCTGCTTCCTTAACTCAATAAGATTATTAACCCTTGCTTTAAGAATATCTTGATTGAATGGCTTTACAATATAATCATCTGCGCCATGCACTACACCTTCTAGCTCATTCTCTTCACCTGCTCTTGCCGTAAGCAAAATGATAGGTATATGACTGGTTCGTTCATCTTTTTTCAGCTCTTCACATAACTCAATACCATTCTTCTTAGGCATCATGATATCAGAAATAATGATATCAGGAACAAACTCCAGGGCCAGCTTAATACCCTCTTCACCGTTTCTGGCCTCTTTAATTTGAAAAGTTTCCGAAAACAATTCTACCAATAACTTCCTTAGCTCTCGATTATCCTCTACCAGTAATAATAGTGGAACTTCAGATGTCTTTTCAGTATCGTTCTCTACCTCATCATGAGTATAGTTTACCTGGATGGTTGTTCCTCCAATACCTTTACCTTCTGAAATTTCACTTGCAGCATAAGCATCTTTATGAGCAGGAATTATGACAGTGAACTCGGTATAATTATTATCACTGGTAACGGCAATATTACCTTTGTGAAGTTGCACTAACTCTTTGGTAAGCGCCAATCCTAACCCTACACCTTCCTCGGATTTGGTAGCCCTATAAAAGCGATCAAAAATATGCTTCAAATCTGATTTAGGAATGCTACCTGTGTTGCCAATATTCAACTTGAAGTTGCCCTGGCTAAGTTCAGCTTTCACATCTATTCTTCCTTCTTTCGCCGGAGTATACTTAATGGCATTATACATCAGGTTAACCACCACTTTCTCCACCACCGAAACATCCAACCAAACTGGCTCGCCCATATTGGCCTCATACTGCAGAGGAACTTCCTTCTGCTCAGCGGCAAAATAAAATGAAGAGAGCAGGGCCTTTAAATATTCATCTAATGAAAAAACTGATACATGAAGCTGATCCGTATTACTATCTAGCTTGGTAAGTTCCAATAACTGATCCACCAGGTTCAAAAGCCTATTGGCATTGCCATCAATTAATTCCAAATGCTTTTTTAACCCAGGATCTAAATCTTGTGATTTTAACTCTTGCTCTACAGGGCCTTTAATAAGAGTAAGCGGAGTTCGAAATTCATGAGATATATTGGCGAAAAACCTATTCTTTGCCTTGTCAATTTCTTGTAGTTTTTTAGTGGTTTTCTGTCTATTTACGTAAAGCAGAATAATCAAAAACACCACTACTATGAGCACAAAAATGACCCCAATGAACAACAGCAGTTGATTTTCATTCTGTTGTTCAGCCAGATCATTTTTGGCGGCAAGTAGCTCTATTTCCTTTTGCTTGGTATTAGCCTGGTACTTGGTTTCGAGCGCCAGAGTAATATCATTCTTGGTCTTTTTATAATATGCTTTTCTCTTATCATGAGCTAACTGAGCAAGCTCATAAGCCTTTTCATGATCTCCTACCTCCGCGTAGCAGTATGCTAAATCTTCATTGAGGTAAATGTATCGATCAACCACAGTCAGATCCAGTTTTTCATAAATAGCCTTCGCTCTTAATAATGGACTTAGCGCAGCTTTACAATTTTCTAATCGCCCACTAAGCACTCCCCCATAGAAGACCAGAACCTCTGCCAAGCCTTTCTCTTCTCCTAGTTCTTCTAATCGCTCTATACCTTCCTCAAGTTTCCATAATGCGCTATCATTTTGTTTTACTGAAGTGTAATAATTGCCGTAAGTGGTATAGATACGAGCTAATATGGCATGATTATCACTCTCGCTATAGTAGTATGGAAAAGCTTTATCAAGAAATAACTTGGCGCTATCATAGTTGCCCATTAACCCGTGCATGTCCGAAAGTTGTGTATATATCTTATAAATGAGCTCTCGATTCTTCAACTCTTCAGCTTTGTGCAAAGCCAACATTTGTAGTTCATGAGCTATTGCCACTCCATCAGAGGTAAACGTGGAGCGTGAAATCTCAGACCTATCTAAAATAGCCTGAACTACAGTTTTATTGTTGATGTGATTAGCCTCCGCAATGGAATCTATTTGCAAATAATAGGGAATAGCATTAGCAAAGTCATTATTGCTATAATAACCACGAGCCTTCACCAGCAGTGTATCTAATAACACCTCTGATGACTGTGCCTGACAAACAGATAAACAACTTAAAGCCAGAGACAGACCTAGAAGAATTTGTCTCATGATATGAATTATTACCAAATCTAAATATAGTAATAATTCCTAACAATTTACTCCTTAGAATAAGCCGTCCTACTCAAAATACTTCTACCAAGAGTAATTTCATCCGCATATTCAAGTTCACCACCAATAGGTATACCTCTAGCGATGGTGCTGAGTGAAATGTCAAATTCTTTCAATTTTTTGGTAAGATAGAAGGTGGTGGTATCACCTTCCATGGTAGAGCTAAGGGCAAAAATAATCTCTTTAATCTCACCCTGCGATGCACTCACTCTATTCACTAGCGCATCAATATTCAGGTCTGATGGACCTATTCCTTCTATGGGAGAGATCACTCCGCCCAAGACATGGTAAAGCCCCGTGAACTGCGATGTATTTTCAATGGCCATCACATCTCTGGTGTCTTCCACCACGCACACAATAGATTTATCTCTTCTGTGGCTGATACAAATATTACAGACATCATCATCAGAAATATTAAAACAATGCTTGCAGTATTTTATATTCTGCCTCATTTCCTGCAAAGCAGCGGAAAGTGCCAGTGTCTGATCTTCTGATTCCTTTAATAAATGAAGTGCTAACCGCAGGGCGGTCTTCTTCCCAATACCGGGAAGTTTTGAAATCTCTTCCACGGCCTGCTCTATCAACTTTGAAGGATATTCCATATTACCTCAAAGATACATGACTAGAACCTTCCGGCCGATAAGAAAACGTGATTTATTTAGGTTAAAACTTGAGTTTTAGGCTTCTCCAGGTTTTGCAGAAGGTCTACCCTTCGAGTACCTCAGAAGGACTTTGCTAGAGTAATCGGTCTAGCTTAGGTAAGTAGGTCTTAACTATTCTTTAAAGTAAATGCCACCTGAGGTCAGTCTGAGACCCTCGAAGACAAGACCGGTTTTATGAAAACAGACCTATTTCGCTGTAAAGAAAAGTTTTCTCTTCCAGAAAATTCCAATAACCTTGAGAGTTCAAGGCTTTAAGGAGAGCTAAAGAGATGTAAATCAGCTTAAACTACCTGAGCATCTATACCCACTTCGCAAATGGCCTCTTTCAAAGGCTTCAGTTTTGCGAAAGCTCCTTTTTTAACAGAGCACTTACCTGTATAGTGAATTATGTAGGCACATTGCTCTGCCTGAGTGGTAGAATGCTGGCAAACACGTACGAGTGTTTCAATTACATGATCAAAAGTATTTACATCATCATTAAACACCATGAGATCACGTACGCCATCTACATCTTCTAAAACGTCAACTAATTCTTCTTCCTTATATCCAAAATCCATAAAGCGAGCTTTAGAGTTTACTTGTCAAAAGTAAAAAAAAAATTACAACTTTAGCCGGAATTAGAACACATTTTATGAGCCCAAATCTAGTTTTATCGATAATTGCGGCGTATTTCGCCTTATTAATTCTTATTTCATTTCTCACCGGAAGAAATGCAGATTCCAAGACCTTTTTCACCGCTAACCGCCAGTCACCCTGGTATTTGGTGGCATTTGGAATGATTGGAGCCTCTTTATCCGGAGTAACTTTCGTCTCTATTCCCGGCTGGGTAGCTGACACCCAGTTTGGCTACATGCAGGTAGTATTTGGCTACTTACTCGGCTATTTATTTATTGGCAAAGTACTTATGCCTCTATATTATCGTATGAATCTCACATCCATTTATGAGTATTTGGATCAGCGTTTTGGCTTCTGGTCATATAAAACTGGGGCTTTTTATTTTCTCCTATCAAGAACGGTTGGCGCAGCCTTTAGGCTCTTTTTAGTAGCCGGTGTACTTCAATTTGCTGTTTTCAACGATTTGGGTGTTGACTTTTCTGTAACGGTCTTAGTCACAATCGCCCTTATCTGGATTTATACGTTTAGAAGTGGCATCAAAACCATTGTATGGACAGATACACTACAAACGCTTTTTATGATCACAGCGGTAATAGTAGTAATTTATTTGGTAGCCAAAGATCTGGATATATCTGGTGGTCAACTGGTGAATACGATTAAAGAGAGTGATTATTCTAAAATGTTTTTCTGGGATTGGAAAAGTGGCAACAATTTCTTCAAACAATTTATCTCCGGTGCCTTCATAGCCATAGTAATGACTGGTTTAGACCAGGATATGATGCAAAAGAATCTCACTTGTAAAAATATTGGAGAGGCTCAAAAGAACATGCTCTGGTTCTCTGTGATTCTGGTTTTTGTAAACTTACTCTTCCTCTGTATGGGGGCTCTTCTGTATTTATATGCTAACAATAATGGCATAGCCATACCAGCTAAAACAGATAATCTATTCCCTATGCTGGCACTGGATCATTTTAGCCAGTTTGCCGGAGCCATGTTCTTACTCGGAATCATTGCTGCCGCATATAGCAGTGCTGACTCTGCACTTACTGCACTTACCACTTCTTTTTGCGTAGACTTTTTAAATTTCAAACAAAGAGAAGAAACACTGGAAGTACAGAAAAAGCAAAAAAGAACAAGATTGATTGTACACGTTTCATTCTCGCTACTGCTCTACATTGTTATTATCATTTTCAATGAAATTAACAATGAGGCCGTAATCAGTCTGGTATTTAAAGCCGCAGGATATACCTACGGACCTTTGTTGGGGCTTTATGCTTTTGGGCTATTTACAAACTATAAATTAAAAGATGGAGGAGTACCAATAGTATGCCTTTTAAGCCCGATAATATCTTATGTTATTAATATAAATTCCGAAGCATGGTTCAATGGCTATAAATTCGGATTTGAAATTTTGATCGTGAATGGAGCTCTGACCTTTATCGGGTTATTATTGCTCATAAAAAAAGTCGCCCCTAGCCAAAAGGGCGACTTAAGCGCTGTAAATTACTAAAACCAACTAAAACAACTACAGCTTCTTTAACCTTAACCTAACGATATAACTATATCCAAGGCTTGTGCCAAAGGCAGAATGTACCAAAAACAAGTTTAAAGACACATTTCAGAAAAGAATCTATCCCAATAAGAGAATCTGATCTCATTTTGAATCTCAAGATTGAATTAATCATAATATAAAGACATAAAAAAAGCCGCCCTTTACCAGAGGGCGGCCATTAGCTGTACATACTAAAACCAACTAAAAACGAAAATCATACAGCCTTTTAATCAACCTAAACCTATCTTCCTTATTACAACCTATGTGCCAAAAGCAAAAATGCTTCTGAGAGGTCATATATGTAAGTTTTTACATAATTTTGGTCTCGTTTTCGGAAACTTTTCCGGCAGACAGACTATAACCTTTCGCTTCAGTTTTAAGCTTACTAAACTCTTCGTTTAGATTGTAAAGATTTTGAAAACCAGCTTGAGACATAGTGAACGCCACCATAGCACTTCTTCCTCCCATCCTGCAATGAATAAAATAAGCTTTGTCCTTATTTAGAGCCAAAAGCTTATCGGTTTCAGTACAAGGAATATTTGAGGCCTCAGCGAATGATTCTGCTTTAAATTCTTTCTCCGTTCTTACATCCAACAACACTGCATCAGGAGTCGTATTAAACAACTCCAAAAATTCCTTAGAATTTAAATTTCTATACGCTTTCATAATTTAATTAAATATAAATAGTTGTGTCAGTTAAATACTGCATGGTATTAACCTAACACTGTGCCAATCTAAAAACGACATTTTTGAGCGTTTTCTTACATATGAACAGAAATTTAAAAGCAGAATTAGGAATTACTTTCCAAAATCGGGACTCAATTGACGGGTAGGCCATTTACGATTATTTAAAACGATCAATTAATTATAGTATTCGTATTATAGATTTTGGTCTAAAAAACTGGTTGCCAGCTGAAGAAGCTCATCTTCATAGATGCGGTAATGAAATACAATTGTTATTTTTTATAAAATAAAATCAAGAGATAGCCGTCCGTTAGATAGACAGTTTAATTAAAATCCTTATTTTTAATGAATCTGCAATAACCAACTATGTTCAATAAGATAGCCATCGCTATAGCTTTTTCTCCAAGACTTCAAACTCTGCTTGCGGAAGCAAAGAGGGTTCAGGCGCTTTTCAAAAGTGAGCTAATCATCATCCATGTGGGCTCACATACTGATAAAGAGGATGCTTTTATGATGGAAAATCTGCAGCAAGCAGACATCACGGAAGATGTGAAGGTTATCTGGGAAGCGGGAGACCCTGCCAAAAGAATTCTGGCAGTTTGTAAAAAGGAACGCATTGATCTTTTAGTAGCTGGTGCTTTAAAAAAAGAGGATTTTATCAACTATTACCTTGGCTCCATTGCCAGAAAAATATTGCGTAAAGCTGATTGTTCTGTACTTATGCTTACGGAGCCTTCGCTTGAAAGCAACCCTAGCAAGAGAATGGTAATTTATGCAGAGAACAGCCCTTATTCGATACAAGCGATTAAGGCAGGAACATATATTGGAAAAACACAGCATTCTCAGCAGCTCCATATTGTACGAGAGATAAAATTATATGGGCTAGCCATGTCCGTGAGTAGCGAAAAAACAGAGGAGGAGCTAACGGAAATAAGAAGAAACTTAGTGAACGAGGAAATTCTTATCGTTGAGAACATTTTGAAAAAGATGGATATCAGCGGTCTGAAAGTAAATATAAAGGTGATCTCAGGTAAATCTGGTTTTGAGTTAGCCAACTTCTGCAATCGTACCAGAGCAGACTTATTGGTAGTAGGATCTCCTAACAGGAAAATGGGAATCTTTGATCGGGTTTTCCCACATGATCTTGAGTATGTGTTCGCTGATCTTCCGTGCGATCTTTTAATTGTAAACCCAAAGAAAAAGAATGGATAAGCTGAACCATAGCGAAGTTATTAACTTACTCATACAGCTATGTGTAATGCTTAGCTTAGGAAGACTGTTAGCAGAGCTTGCCCGTAAGTTTAAACAACCCGCTGTGGTAGGAGAAATATTGGCGGGAATTATTCTGGGACCAACCATTCTGGGAAACTTTACCCCTGAGATATTTGAGATGCTTTTCCCCTCCACAGGTGCCTCTGCAGTGGTGCTGGATGGATTTATTCAGGTATCAGTAGTGCTCTTGCTATTCATAGCCGGGCTGGAGGTAGATCTCCATATAGTCTGGCAACAGGGAAAACAAGCGCTCTATGTAAGTTTAGTATCACTAGTTATACCTTTTGTGGCAGGTTTTATAGTTACCTGGTTCTTCCCCGAGCTTTTTGACTATGCAGATGAAGATAAAAGGCTGGTCTTTGCTATGTTTATAGGCACTGTAATGTCTATTACTGCCTTACCGGTAGTGGCCAGAGTACTTATGGACCTTGAAGTTTTCAAGACCAGAATGGGCATGCTTATCATCGCATCGGCCATGATAATAGATCTGGTGGGATGGATCATTTTTACCATTATATTAAATATGATGGGCACAAACTCAGAATCTCTAAGCCTTTCCAAGACAATATGGATATCAATAGGATTTACAGTATTAATGCTAACTATTGGTAAAGGATTGATTAACAAAGCATTACCCTGGATCAACAAACGTTTGGCCTGGCCTGGCGGTTTGTTATCATTATCATTAGCCTTCTGTTTCTTAGGAGCAGCCTTTACCGAATATATTGGTATTCACAGTATCTTCGGCGCCTTTATTATTGGTGTTGCATTAGGAGATTCAAAGCATCTTTCTGAAAGAGCGAAAGAAATCATACATCAGTTTATCAATAATATATTCGCACCTTTATTCTTCATTTCTATTGGTTTAGGCATCAACTTCATAGCAGCATTCAATCTGCAAATCATCCTGGTACTACTTGTACTCGCCTTTATTTTTAAAGTCTTGGGTGCCACTTTAGGCGCTCGTATGGGCGGACTTCCTAAATACGAATCATACGCAGTAGGCTTCGGCATGAACACCCATGGCACTTTAGAAGTAATCCTCGGAGCCATTGCACTGCAAGCTGGCCTAATTACCGATGAAGTGTTAGTAGCCATTCTGGTAATGGTAGTAGTAACTATAGTAGCCTCTGCACCTTTAATGAAATACTGTCTTAAGTTTGTTTCTTCAAAAAATTAGAAAGACTTAAACCAATCGTCTTATAATTTTGTATTTAAGCTAATGTTTGTGCTAATAGAAGAGTATGTTTGGCAACATATAGGTCCATTGAATAGATTAGATAAAAAAAGCGCTCATGTTCAACAAAAACAATCCAACTAAAGGCAACGAAGGCAAGGCCTCCGCGGAGTATGCTAACTCCAATAATATCATCGGTCAGGGAAGTACATTTAGAGGTAATATTGAAACCTATGGAAACCTGCGTGTAGAAGGTCGTATCATTGGTGATGTAAAATCTAAATCTAAGGTAGCTGTGGGGCAGTCTGCAGTGATAGAAGGAAATATCCACTCTCAGGTAGCCGAAATAGAAGGCGAAGTCAAAGGATCAGTAGAGGTTAGTGATTTATTGGTTTTAAAACCGAATTGTAAAATCAACGGCGACATCAACACCAACAAATTAGTGGTAGAGTCAGGAGCTATGTTTGATGGAAAATGTAATATGGGGAAAGCCACCAAGAAAGTAGAGTTTGGCAGTGACAACGGACAGCCAGTAGCTAACAGCACTCCCGTAAATTCACCGAAAGCTAATTAATAAAACAAAAAAAGCCTTTTGAAGTTAATCAAAAGGCTTTTTGCGGTCTCAATATTTTAGTTATTACTGCAAGTTAAAAGCAGCATATACCTGAGCGGTTGAGTTTTTAGAATCTCCTAAGAAAGTTTCTGCTCTATCAGACTTAGCTATTTCGGCTAATCCATAATTATATCTTAAACCTATAGTAAGGGCTGAAAAGTTAAATCCAATACCACCGGCTAAACCATAGTCAAACTTGTTAAAGTTATCTCTGTCCAATTCACCTTCAGAATCGATACCTCCAAATACGGTATCATTAGTACTTTTAGATTTTGCACTTACTAAGTATCCGAAATAAGGACCTATGTGAATATCTGCAGCATCACCTAACTTAAAAGTAGCTAAGATTGGTGCTTCAATATAGTTTAGATTAAAATCAGTTTCACCATTACCGAATGTATTGTCATATTCGGTTTTTGCACCTTTAGCAGAGTAAAGCAATTCTGGCTGGATTGCGAAAGTTTCTCCTACCATGATTTGTGTGTAGATACCAGCATTAAATCCACCTCTTACGTTTTCATCATCCACATCATCTACATATAAATTACTAAGGTTTAAACCTCCTTTAATCCCTGATCTGGCCTCCTGAGCGCTTGCCTGCTTCACGCCCACTAACATTAACAACACAGCCACAACTCCTAGCTTAACCTTCAATTTTTTCATAGTTATTATTTCATTTGATTTATGAGATCACATGAAACAACTATGCCAAATCATCAATTATCGCTGATTTTCAAGGATTACTACACCTGGGACTAGAATTATTGAGTAAGAGTTTACTCAAAGTTGTAGATCGAAATACATTTTCCTACAGTTTTCTAAGCTGATCTACTTAGTGGCTTATCACATAACCTAGGGGTATCCCTTAACTTGTAAATTACACATTTCCCCTGAAGTTTCAGACCATAACATGTTATACCTTTGATCTATAATCATTCAGAAAAATGATTTCAAAAAGAGCTAAAATCTGATAAAACAGATATAAAGATATTTAAGATTAGGGTTTAGGTTGATTAGTTAAGTAAAAGAAAGCGCTCTGGTAACAGGCGCTTTTTTTTGTGCCCCGTTCGCACCATGCCCAGCATGGTGGTGCCGTTTCAGATCATTAAACAAATGGACAGCATAGTTGATTGCTGAGATATAAAGATAGTGATGAGTCTCTTCGCAGAATCTAGAGGCTTATTATGCCGTCGCGAAAATTGAATTTATTCTTGGTGATATTATTTCATTTCACTGCTAACTCAACAGCAAAGCTTATGATTACAGATCTGCTTTACTAAACCACCATGCTCAGCATGGCGGGACGGTTACGCTTACGTTAAACGCGCGGTAACGAGTGTCGCTACTCATTCAGATTGAAGTTGCTCAGATTATCCAAAGTCATTAAAAGCCCCAACTCGATGCTGGGAAATATTTTCCATTATATAACACAAGACACACTCATTTATTCAAATGTAACTGTCTTTCTATGCTGGGTAACACTCAACTTTGATTGACAAGCATCAACTATTATTATTCTTCCTTTTGAAAGCGAGAGATTAAATAAGTTATCCTTGTCACTTACCTTTAACTCAAGTGTCAATTGATTGCCAATTGACAACTCAATTTCATTTACATTTTGATCTTGCCTTGTTTTTAGTTTGCCATTTTCATAAATAATGTATGTATTGGGGACACTTCCTGTAGAAAATCCAGAGTTAAATACAACATTTTCTAAAAGCTGTACCCCATTTATAGTAACACTCACATCATCCTGATTAAACAATCCCCAAAAATGACAGAAAAATTATTCTCTTTTTTCATTGAGTGTTGTAAGCTTGAACAGGAAAATATCATTGTTACAAGTAGTACTAAAATATAAAATATTATTCTTCTCATTTCTGTTTTCCTCTATTTCACACCCCCGTTAGGATGCGTTTGAGCGTAGCGCTAACGCATCCGTTTTACATTATTTATTTTGATTAAAAAACATCAATTCAAATTCCTTTTCTCAACATTAGAATAATCTATCATATCATCTAAAAGCTCTCCCTCTGGCATTAGCATGATATTAACACCATTTCTATTATAGGTAAAATAAGATCCTAATATGCCTTTGTTGAGAGAAGCAATAATTATAGTATCTGTCCTATTGTTTTTAAATTCAAATGAGTCTATAAACCTAAAAACATGGTATTGCTGGTTATTTTTCACAACCACCTCCTCAACGATAATTTTAATGACATACTTCTTACCGTCAACCAGCATTTCCACTTCGTATGCATCATGAGCTTTTTTGGTGAAGTCGAAATACCTAACGAAGCCACTCTGACTTTCTTTCAGCCTAACATAAAAAGCATCATTATGAATTAATAAGCTACCCTTTCTGGAGACGGCATTATCTTTAAACCAGTAGTTAAAATCAATTAAATACTGACAGCTGTCTTTTACTGAATTATCTTTACCGGTTATGGCTATCACCGGCTTATTACCACCACTTAAGTATTTCAAATCATGGGAACATTGATCAAAATTTGAATCACAGGCACCCAAAATGGATATGGTAAATATTTGAAAACAAAAAAGAAATCTTTTCATGTTAAATCCAATATACACATACCTCTCATTATCAGGTACTTACTCCATCAATTATTAACTATCCAACTTTTCTCCATACATAAATAAAAAAGCCCATGCTAAAAAACACGGGCTTTAACTATAAAACATTATAATTCAATTAACTCGATAACCTCTTCCACATATAAATTAAATAACCGAAGCAGGCGGCGGAAACACATATAAGGATAGATGCCAGACCTGTGCGACCATAGATGATGTATCCGGTGGCAAATAATGCAGCGAAAACAGCCACAGTTCCTATGAAGACACTTAATATCTCTGCACTTAGTGCATGCTTTACTTCTGGCATATCCACGCCTCTGTCTTTAGCAGCTTCTTTCACTTTTGACCATCCCGGCCCAGCAGGACGCACTTTGATATAGAACTGAATAAGTTGGTCCATATCGGTCTTACGGGTAGTAAAAGTAACTATGAGCCAAACCACTGTGGTAACAATGACACCTATGAGCAGTTTTTCCCAACCTTCTAGCGCAGTGAAGCCAAGGCTTTCATGAATAAATTCAAAGTAGATGGCGATAAAGAAGGATATAAACATGCCTGATAGCTCTGTAAAGGCATTGATCCTCCACCAGAACCATCTTAATATAAAGATGAGACCTGTTCCTGCCCCAATGGTTAGCAATATTCTAAATGCCTGAATAGCATTTTCTAAATAAAGCGCTAGAATAGCTGAGAATACCATAAGTATGACGGTAGATATTCTACCCACGTTTACCAGTGTTTTGTCAGAGCTTTCAGGGTTTACGAATCGTTTATAAAAGTCATTTACCACATAGCTGGACCCCCAGTTAAGATGGGTTGAAATGGTAGACATAAATGCCGCTATCAATGAAGCGATTACTATTCCTAACAAACCATGTGGAAGGTAGGTAAGCATAGCAGGGTAAGCCAAATCGTTTTTAATTATGCCTGGAGCTACATTAGGGAATGCCGCCTGAATAGATTCTAAATTAGGAAAAACCACAATAGAGGCTAAGGCAATTAAAATCCATGGCCATGGTCTTAAAGCATAATGTGCTACATTGAAAAATAAGGTTGCACCAATGGCATTTTTCTCATCCTTAGCTGAGAGCATTCTCTGTGCGATGTAGCCTCCACCACCTGGCTCAGCGCCCGGATACCAAACACTCCACCACTGTACGGCCAATGGTATAATGAATAATGGCACCAGCGTTTCTGTTTTGGTGAAATCTGGTAATATATCCAGTTTTGTGGCTACTTCCTCATGAGAAAGCAAAGCCTCTATACCACCCACCTCAGGTAAGTTTACAATAACATAAGCCGCCCACACGGAACCTGCCATGGCTATAACAAACTGTACAAAGTCAGTTATTAAAACTCCTTTTAAACCTCCTAAAGAACTGTAAATCACCGTAACTACAGAAGCTATCAACAAGGTTTGAACTGGCGATAAATCCAGTAAGACACCGCCTATTTTAATGGCCGCCAGACATACGGTGGCCATAATCATTATGTTGAAGAATACACCCAGGTATAAAGCCCTGAAGCCACGAAGAAAGGCCGCTGTTTTACCACTGTAACGCATCTCATAAAATTCGAGATCGGTAAGTACTTCTGAGCGCCTCCAAAGCTTGGAGTACACGAATACGGTAAGCATACCAGTGAGTAGGAAAGCCCACCATTCCCAGTTACCAGAAACACCATTCTGACGAACAATATCTGTGACCAAATTTGGAGTATCTGCCGAAAAGGTAGTGGCTACCATGGAAACACCTAAAAGCCACCACGGCATGTCTCTTCCTGAAAGAAAATATTCTGACACACTGGATCCTGCCTGTCTGGCTACAAGAAGACCAATAAAGAGTGAGATAATAAAGAAAGCGATTACAGAAAGCCAGTCGATTGTTTCGAGTATCATTAAGGTAAAAGTTTTTAAACTTTGAGGAAAATTTTCTTTTTATACATGATCCAGACAGGGATAAACATGAGCGCAGTGAACATTAGTGCAAACATTAATGAGCTTAAATAAGCATCTCCCGTCAGATCTTTTAAAGTATTAAATATTGGTTGCTGAATGGTACTTCCTATTACAAATGCCATGATTCCTGCAAGTATGTAGGCGAAAATAGCGTTCATACCAAAAGCCTGGAACGGCTGCCAAAAACTGCCTCTCCATTTTTTAATATCCAACAGCCAAAATAATATAGCTAATAAGTTAAGTGCAATACCACCTGTGTAAATTACATAGGAGCTGGTCCATAAAGCTTTATTAATGGGAAAACTCATATCCCAAAAAAGGCCTAGCACCATGAGAATATTGCCCACCACAAAGAATCCCACCACTTTCTCATAAGGATCCCTATCTGATTGAAGCCACTGCCCTGCCAGCATTCCTATCATTCCCGTGACTATGGCTGGGAATGTGCTTAATAGACCTTCCGGGTCCCAGGTCTTAGTAGCTGACCACATGTGGCCAGTGAGTATTTTAGAATCTACAAAAGCTGCCAGGTTATTTCCAGGCTCTAAAACCTGACCATGAGGCAGAGGCAAAACACTCATAATCAACCAATAAACAACCAATACACCCACACCAATACTTACCTGAGTCTTCCAATTCGTTTTTAGGAATAGAACAGCACAAGCCAGAAAAGCAATAGCTATTCTTTGCAGCACCCCTGGTATTCGGATGTTCGCGATGTCAAAAACAGGAAAGGTATTGAGGAATAATCCTATGGCAAATAATATCATGCTACGCTTAGCGATATGCCATATTCTGCCGCTATGATGGGCAGTTTCATATCTGGCTTTTTGTAAAGACAAACAAATTGCTACCCCCACTATAAATAGGAAAAAAGGAAAAACCAGGTCTGTAGGAGTACAGCCGTGCCACTCGGCATGTTCCAAAGGCGCATAAATATAGCTCCATGATCCCGGATCATTTACGATTATCATTCCCACCATAGTGATTCCCCTGAAAATATCTAAGGAAAGTAGCCTGTCTTGTTTACTCAATAGAGGTTTGTGATTTGTTGTCGTCTGCTAAAAGAACCAATTTGGCAAAACCTTTTGAATTATGAAACATAGTGAGATTCATAAAATCATAATACTGATATTCTGAGGTTTTATCATTTCGATCATTTACTGCGAAATCAATCCCCAGAGCTTTATTATGCTCCGGCTTCACGTTGAGTTCTTTCCAGCTGATGGCCAGCTCTACCTGATAACCCTGATCTTTGTCTTTAGAGTTATTTAAGGTGCCATTCAATGCTACAGCAGACTTCAATTTACCATTCCAGGCGCTATTGTATTCGCCTTTTTTCATGCCTCTATCATCTAATATTGCATTTAGAATATTAATGTGATAGGCATAATCATCATCCTGCCAGGTGGTGGATTGATCATAATTAGCATCTATAAGCACTTCTATACCATCATCCATATGCAAACCTTTTTGATCTCTTTTCTTTGCCAAAGCCTGAAGATTTCTATTCTTCACTTTCATGGCCACATATAGATTCTGATCATCCCATTTTACTGAGAAATAACATGAGTCGCTCAAGTAATTCCAGTAAGGATAGTTAAATGGCTTGAAGGCATACCATTCTGCCGTAGCCCATTCACCAAGGCTACCGTCTACTTTAATGCTACCGGTTTTATCAGCACCAATAATGGCAGTTTTAAACTTGATGATTCGTTCGATAGGATCTACTACTTCAAGTCTGGTTCGCCCGCTTTGCTCTCGACTATCATTTAACGTAGAAAGGGTATTATTGAACCAGTCTATCTGAGTTCTAGCGTCGCCCTCAATACCTGAAAGTGCCTCAAGTGCTAATGACGATATGGTCGCCAAGTTCTTAGACATAGGCTCGATGGATTTCAACACAGGATTAGCATCAATAACAGGCTTTAGTTCTGCCTCGTTTTGCTCCCATTTTGTTAACCATTTTTTGATCTTTTCTAACGACTGCTCATTTTCATCAGCCAAATACTCATCTACTAGATACTTGAACTGCAAGGCGTCTGGAGCATCAGTAATACACACATCGGCGAATAGTGTGTAAGGCGAATAGGTGGCGTACAAAGTACCATTGGTATTTCTGGTGTAACCTTTCATAGGCTCAGCCACATTGGCCAATGTCTTAAGAGCCTGCACATCATAAGAGTTACAAAGATTTCTCAAAATCACATCTCTATTTCTGATATGCGTTAATCCCACTCCTTCAAGTTCTCTGCTTATCACCTCCATACGCTTGTACATGCTTTGCACATCATTGATATTGCCTGGAGACCAAAGCCTCTCAGCAATAGCTGCTGTTCTTGGCCAGATTCGTGAATCAATTGTTAATGATGTAGTTAGCTCACTCCACTGCGTAGCTTCACCTCCCAGCACATTTTTCTGTTGCTCTGCTGTAAGTCCATGACCTTCCGGCAAAGGATCATTCAGATAATGCTTAGCTCCATGATGCATTAAATCAATATAGTAACCATTAGAAAGTATGGTTTTATACCCCTTTTTAGCAGCTTCAGCTAACCCCTCATGTCCTCTCCATGATTGAATAAGAGCTGAAGTTGGAATACCTTCATGAAGAATTTCATCCCAGCCCATCATTTTCTTACCAGAGGCTTTTAAGGTTTTAAGAATGCGATTGTTAAAATAGGTTTGTAGCTCGTGGTTATTAGCTATACCGTTTTTCTTCATAAATGCCTGAATATCAGCATTGGCATCCCAATGTTTTCCTTCGTTTTCATCTCCTCCAATATGGAAGTATTCATCAGGAAAAAGACTGGCCATTTCAGTGAATAGCTTGTCTAGTACCTCATAAGTTTTCTCATTGGTAGGATCTACCGTAGGGTCAAATATGCCCGAATGTCTTTCTATGGTATATGGACCAGGCGCACTTGCCAGCTCCGGAAAAGCCGTCAAAAAGCTAGTGGCGTGCCCAGGAAAATCAAACTCAGGCACCACTCTTATACCACGACTTGCAGCATAATTTACTACTTCTTTAATCTCCACCTGTGTGAAGTATTTACCATCAGAGGCCTTTTCCATCAGCTGAGGATAGACTTTACTTTCCACTCTAAAACCCTGATCATCACATAAATGCAAATGGAGCACATTCATTTTTACTGCTGCCAATCCATCGATATTTCTTTTGATGACATCTATAGGGTGAAAATGTCTGGACACATCAATCATAAGGCCTCTCCACGGAAAGCGCGGTTCGTCAGCAATAGCCACTAAAGGCAAGTAATATCCCTTTTCGTCGGCCATTACCAACTGCAGCAAAGTCTCAAGTCCGTGCATAGCTCCCAAATCCGTTGTAGCGGCAAGCATAACACCATCAGCCTTAACTTCCAGCTGATAAGACTCGTTTTCATATAATTTAATTTCTCCCATCTGTTCAGTCTTCACATTCAAGACGGCTTCACTTGCTGCCGGCTTTACCAGGTTTTGCAAAAAGAAAAGCCCGGTCTTGGCATCCAAACGACGGAGAAATCTGGTGGCAGCATCAGACAGACGGTCTGATGCATTTTCACCTATTGAAACATTAAAATTTTCATTCAAATAATATTTACCCTCATGCAACTTCACTTCTTTAGGGTATGGCATTAGGTTAAGACCTTCCTCTCCTCCACCAGCATACCCCACATAGGCACTACCTATCATTATCAGGCCCAAGGCCCACCCTACTATTCTCTTATATCTCATTGAATCTTTCTTAAAAATGATATCTTTTAAATCCTTCTATTGCCTCATACTCTGGCAACCCTAGTTGATCATAAAGCGTGGCTGTGTCATGATTGCGATCTTCGGCACGCTTCCAGAACTCTCTTGGATCCGCACCTGGGAAGAGTGCTGTATCTTTTTGAGACTGGTGCTTGAATATAGCTTGCCTCTTTCTACTCAGCTCTTCAGGGCTCACAGGTACTGCCATTTCAATATCGTTTACATCCCATTCCTGCCACGCTCCTCTGTACAACCACACCCAGCAGTCTTTCATGTAATCTTCATCTTTTAATCGATCTACCGCTCTAAAGATAGCATCCAGACAAACGCGGTGTGTTCCGTGAGGGTCTGAAAGATCTCCAGCTGCATAAATCTGATGAGGCTTAATTTCTTTTATAAGATCGACAATAATTTGCACATCCTCTTCACCGATTGGCTTCTTTTTAACCAACCCAGTTTCATAAAAAGGCATATCTAAAAAGTGTGCTTTATCATCTGTAAGCCCTACATATCTACAGCCAGCTTTCGCCTCACCCCTTCTTATCAAGCCT
Organism: Fulvivirga ligni; assembly: GCF_021389935.1. Taxonomy (NCBI): domain Bacteria; kingdom Pseudomonadati; phylum Bacteroidota; class Cytophagia; order Cytophagales; family Fulvivirgaceae; genus Fulvivirga; species Fulvivirga ligni. The sequence continues at coordinate 1,476,770 of NZ_CP089979.1, read as the reverse complement.
TTTATAGCTTGAACTTTAGGACTATCAATATCGCCTGGCTTTTTACTCTTTATGCTTTCAACAATTTCATCGTAAAGAGCTTTTCCATCTTTACCACCTTCATTATACTCTGCATTAAACTCCTGAAAGAAGTCGGCAAATCTGATCACGTCCTGATCAAACACAGCAATATTACCTGAAGTTTGATAAGCTACATGAACATCGTGTCCCTGATCTACCAGCCTGATAAATGTACCTCCCATAGAGATCACATCATCATCTGGATGAGGGCTGAAAATGATTACTCTTTTCTTAGCCGGCTCAGCTCTTTCTGGCCTGTGTGTATCATCAGCATTGGGCTTACCACCCGGCCAGCCGGTAATGGTATGCTGAAGCTCGTTAAATATCTGAATATTAATATTATAAGCAGGACCATGCTCGGTTACAAGGTCACTCATACCGTGGTCATTATAGTCTCTGTCGGTAAGCTTAAGCACGGGCTTATCAAGCTTCTGTGAAAGCCAAATAACTGCCTTTTTTATTAAGTAATTATCCCATTTGCAAGTCTGCACCAACCAAGGTGTTTTTATTCTCACCAATTCTGCAGAAGCAGCCTCGTCTAAAACCACTGTGGTATTAGGATGATTTTGAAGGTAAGTCGCCGGAACAGAATCTGACATTTCACCCTCAACAGTACGTTGAATAATCTTCGCCTTACCTTCACCCCAGGCCATAAGGATAATCCTTTTCGCCTTCATGATAGTACCAACACCCATGGTAATGGCTCTTCTAGGCACATTTTCCTGACCGAAGAAATCACTGGCAGCATCCACACGAGTAATGTGGTCAAGGCTGATCATTCTGGTTTTGGAGTTGATATGAGAACCTGGCTCGTTAAAACCAATATGTCCTGTTCTACCAATACCCAGCACCTGCAAATCTAAGCCTCCATATTCATTAATGAGCTTTTCATAATCTTTACAGAAAGAATCTACCAGCTCATAAGGCAAGGTGCCATCAGGTATGTGTATGTTTTCTTTTTTGATGTCTACATGATCAAACAAGTATTCATTCATGAAACGGACATAACTCTGAAGTGCGTCCGGCTCCATTGGAAAATACTCATCCAGATTGAACGTAACCACATTCTGAAAGCTCAAACCCTCCTCTTTGTGCATTCTTACCAGCTCATTATACACTGAAGTAGGAGATGATCCCGTAGCAAGTCCGAGCACACAAGGCTCACCATTCTCTGCCTTTCCTCTTATCAGCTGTGCAATTTCCTGAGCTACGGAAAAAGATGCCTCTGCTGATGTTTCAAACACTTCTGAGTGTATTCTCTCGAATTTAGTCTTCTCTGTAGTACCACTCGGTTGATGGTCAATACTTCGTGAAGCTGTCAAAGTTTTCATTTCCTATTTATATTTTTTGCGTTTTTTATCTGTTCAATCAGGATAACACCGCTTCTTCCTGGCGCAATGCACTCCAAATTATGGCAGCACCACCAAGCACTGCTATCTCATCATCTTTCAAAGCTGATGGTAGCACCTGTATGGGGTGGCTGTAAGTTTTATAAATGTATTTCTTAATAGATTCTAAGGTCTTCTCGATAAGAAGGTGGCTATTAGCAACGCCTCCTGTAATGAATATGGCCTCGGGATTATACATGGCCACCACATCTGCCAACTTAAAACCCAGTGTATCAGCAGTTTTGGCTATTATTTTAATAGCCGCGCCATCTCCCTCTCTTGCCAGTTGATCAATAATGGCCGGATTAAAATCATGCTGAGCAATTGATCTCAGCCTTGTTTCTCCTTTATACTCCCCTAAAGTTTTATATGCTGTAGTAATAACGCCGCGGGCTGAAACATAAGTTTCTAAACACCCTCTCTTACCACAAGAGCACTGTCTACCACGCTTTTTTACGGATGTATGGCCTAGCTCCCCTGCAAGATCACTTTCACCATGTTGCAACTGCCCGGATGTAAAAACACCACAACCAAGCCCGGTACCAATGGTTACAGAAAGGAAATTCTCCATGGTAATGGCATTTCCATATACTTTTTCTCCTATAGCGGCCAGATTAGCATCATTAGTGATTTTCACAGGTACTGCAAAATGATCGGAAAGAGGCTTTCTAATATCTGCCGGGAAGGACCACTGTAAGTTAGCGGCTCCTGCTATAAGCCCTGTATGAATATTAGCCATAGGAGCCCCTATGCCAATACCTACCAGCTGCAACTCTTGCGCGCTGGTTTCCAGCAACGCTCTGATATTAAGAATAAGATGATTAGCAAAACTCTCCGCACTGGTAAGCTCGCGGGTTCTAAATCTGGTTTTATTTATGATTTTACCACCCTTAGTAACCAGGCCAAGCTTAGTATTAGTACCGCCTACATCTATACCTACCGCTACAAGCATAAGAGATAAAGTTTAGTTAAAGAGCCTGCCAGCTAACACCTTAACAGATTAACCGGCAAGGCTCTTTATACAGGGGAATAGTTTAAGTTGATTGTTTTGGTTGATTGATTAATTTTCTACGTCCCACCAGACTGACGTACCTGCATTATCATTTCCTCCGAAGAAATTATCTTTAGCCTCTTGATATCTAGTAGGAGACACACTGGTAACATTAGATGGAACAGGTAATTTCTTTATAAACTGCCCTGTTGGAATGTTAGCATTCTGACTGGCAGGTATTGGCTTTAACTTAGGGTATCCAGTTCGTCTAAATTCAGCCCAAGCCTCTGCGCCATCAGGGAATATGGCAATCCACTTTTGAGTAATAATCTTCTCTAAGCGTTCCTCATCAGCAGTAGCATCCTCCCAAGATGGGGTTACGGTTGTCATAGCTGCAAATGCGTTAGAAGCATTTTTAGGATCAGTATAGCTTTTAGGAGTCAGGTGGCTCTTAATGTAATCATCCGCATCTTCAAGACCATATTGTGCAAATGATGTTTTAATACCTTCTTCATAAAATTCCTGAGCTGTCCCACCCATGTTCCAGCCATATAGGGCTGCCTCAGCTTTCAGAAAATAGGCTTCTGCTGCTGTCACTAATACCATCGGTGCGGTTTGAGCAAAATTAGGTTTTGAAAAACCTACATACGCCCCTTGTATTGGAGGTGCACCCTGTCTTATTCCTTTGTACTCACCTGCAACTTCTTCATCTGCCGCAGCACTGAAAAATTCACCTAGCCTAGGATCTTGATATCCACCTAGTATAGACTCAACATCAGCTCCCATTTGAATATCACCCCAAGCAGCCAACTGCCACAAAGGATGGTTGTATGATGTCACTATTGAAAATTCGCCGTCATCAGCCGTTAAAGTCCCATACTCATCAGCAATTACCTCCTCAGCCAAAGTTTGCGCCTTGCTAGGAGCAACATCAGAAATACGCATAGCCAGCCTTAACTTAAGCGTGTTAGCCAGTTTTATAAATTTAATGTAATCACCACTATAAGAAGAAACATCATTACTGATTCTATTAGCTCTTTCTGTACCCACATAAGAACTTAATGTATCAATGGCGAAATCTAGCTCTGAAAACATTTCATCGTAAATAGTTTCCAGGTTATCCCACTGCACATCTGTTCCCGTTCCAAAATCTTTATAAGGAAAGGCTCCAAAAGCATCTACCATTGGTAAAGCCGAAAGTATTTTCAACAATAAACCGTAAGAATAATAATCTGAATATTCAGGTAATGCCTCTCTCTTTAATGCCACCATTTGAGTGAGGTTAGTAGAAGCCACTGTGTAAATCCACCCATTCCAGCCATCATTAATATTGTAATGGGCATTGGTTCCAGGTAAGCCAAACGGATTAGCACTCATCATATAACCACTAAAATGATCAGCATTTAGATTTTGCTCTACCTGATACTGCCAGGATGTTGTAATGTTATTAACGTTTGTTGATAAGCTTGGAATGAAAGATTTTACATTTAATGCATCTGCCTTAAGCAGTTCTTCATTCAGAGCCTTATCACTAGTTTGCATATCTTCCATTACGTCATTACAGCCGAATAGAATAGCAACCATCATCAATGTGATTAATGTATATTTAGTCTGCTTTTTCATATCAATATTTTTAATGATTAAAATGTAGCTTTAAGACTAAAGCCATAAGATCTGGTAGACGGCACAAAGAATGTGTGCATACCTTGAAGCACATTACTTGAACCTGCTGAAACTTCCGGATCAAATGGTGCATCATTTTTGAAGAAGAAAAGGTTTCTACCTATTGCTGACAAAGTCATGCTTTTAACAGCTTTCCCTAAGAAACCAGCAGGCAATGTATATCCTAAAGATAATTCTCTTAGTCTAACATTGGTTGCATCATAAACATACTGGCTTCCTACACCTGCAATTCCTCCCACTGAAGTATAATAGAACTGAGGATCAAAAGATTGACCACCTATATTTACCACTTCTGCGTCTCTGGCATCAGCACTGGCCTGAGATCTACCATATGAATCGAGAATTGACTCAGTTTGAGAAAGAACTTCTCCGCCAAATTTACCATCAATTAAAAATTTGAATGTGAAATTTTTATAATGGAAAGTATTTTGCCATCCAAGCTGCCAGTCTGGATTAGGGTTTCCTAAATAAACTAATTCATTACTTGGGGTAGTCTGAATAGAACGGGTTACTTCTCCTGTATTAGGATCTGTTTCTTCCAACACTTCTATGTTTCCATTTGAATCTCTTAAAAAATCAATACCGTAGAAATCACCATATGATCCACCTTCTTCTACACGTATCTCCATCATTCGTCCATCTACAAACTTAGTTACGATAAATGAAGAATTTTCTAGACGCGGATCTATTGAAAGCACTTCATTATTATTCTTAGAGAAGTTAAAAATAGTAGAGTAAGTAAGTGCTCCACTAGTAGCCACATCAGCACTTAGCATAGCTTCAATTCCACTGTTTCTAACAGCACCGCCATTGATATAATAATTTTCATAAGCATCACCTACTGCTGCCGGAATTGTAAATATTTGATCTTCAATCTTATTATTGTAATAAGTAATATCCAGACCAATTTTATTATTTAAGAATTTCAAATTTGTACCTAATTCGAAAGATTTAGATCTCTCAGGGCTAAGCTCTCCCAAAGGAGCTGTGGTTGGAGATTGAATTTGTCCATTTCCATTAATTGTTCTAGGCTGCGCAAATGCATAACCGAATGGTAAATCATTACCAACCTCACTGTAAGATCCACGTATTTTAGCAAAACTTAAAGCATCTGATTGTCCTATAAGTTCGGATAAAATAAAGGTTAAACCTCCCGAAGGATAAAGGAATGAATTATTATCTGACGGCAGTGTCGACGACCACTCATTTCTCAAAGTGAAATCAACAAAAACCATATCTTTGATTCCTAAAGAAGCTGTGGCAAATGCAGCTTGCAATAGCTCTTCAGTGGCTGTTTCTTCTTTATAAAATCCTGACTGTAAGTTTTGTATCGCAAAATAGTTTGGAACAATTATTCCTACGGTATTATCACCAGTAGACCTAAGTAACATACTCTCTACAGTGGTGTAATAATTACTAAATCCAGCAGTGGCATTCAAAGACAAATTATCACCAAAATACTTATTGTAAGTCAACAATAAATCAGAATATAAAAAGGATGATGTTTGACTTCTTGTCTGATAATCCCCACCAGTATTTACGTTGATTGCTGATGATGTTGCATATAAACGTTGTTCAAACTGGTCCTCAATTCTATCAAGGTTAACCCGCCCCATTACTTTTAGATTACTGGCTACAGGAACTGTTATTCCTAACTTATAAATTCCTCTATTTCTCCAGCTATCATTTGGCTGTCTGTTTACAATCCAATATGGGTTTTCTGCCGTAAAAATATAGTTATTATCCTTGTAAGGATAATTTTGAGCGTTCAAATTCCTGGCCGGATCGAACACCTCGTAATTTGATTTATAATCCTTAAATGCTTCGAAAGATTCAGGATACATATAAGTAGCCAAAACAGGGTTATGATAAAAACCAGGTAAAGGAGTATTCTTGATTTTCTGATTGATAAAATTAGCACTTCCGTCTACGGTAACCTTGTCGAATACCTTACCAGACAACCTCACCATAAAGTTGTTTTTTTCCATGTTGTTTTCAGGAACGATACCCTTTGCATCCGTTCTTGCATAAGAAATGTAATATTGTCCCAAGTCATTTCCACTTGAAAGAGACAAGCTATTGATAAAAGTAGAACCAGTTCTAAAGAATTCATCAACATGATCTTCACTAGCCGTATTATTTGCGCTACCCCAGGTACTCAATGAAGCTCCAGGAGCATCCTGTCCGTATTTACTTTGCAAATCTGGAGTAAGTAAAGGCGATTCAAAGGTGATAGATGAGGAAAAAGAAACTTGACTCGATCCTTCTTTCCCTTTTTTGGTAGTAATTAATATAACACCATTTGCTGCCTGACTTCCATAAAGTGCCGCAGCTGATGCACCTTTAAGAACGTTAATGCTCTCAATATCATCTGGGTTTAAGTTTCCAATTGCATCTCCATTATCAACAGTTCCGAACAAATCAGTAGCGGTACCTAAATCTCCACTATTCATTGGGACACCGTCAATAACATATAATGGTTCATTAGGGCCATTAATAGATTTATTCCCCCTTAATAGGACCCTTGAAGACGAACCAACACCACCTGCAGTTCTAGTAATACTAATACCTGCCGTTTTACCGGCAAGACTATTAACTAAATTCTGTTCCTTAACGGTAGTTAGCTCCTCTGCATCTATTTGTTGCGTAGCATAGGTAAGACTTCCTTCCTCCCTCTCAATACCCAACGCTGTCACTACTACCTCACCAAGCTCGGTCACATCTTGAGAGAGCTCTATGTTGATAGTGGTTTGATTGCCTACCGTTACCTCCTTAGTAGTGTAACCAATAAAGGAGAAAACTAAAACGGCATTTTCATTAGGTACTTGCAAACTGTAGTTACCCTGCATGTCGGTAGTGGTGCCCACGCTGGAGCCTTCCACCACTATGTTCACACCGGGGATCGGTGCGTTCTCTAGAGGGTCAGTAACTTTTCCTGATACCTGAAATTGGGCCCAGGCGCCAGGTATCAGCAACGCCATAAATAGACCAGTTAGTAAAAGATTTTTCATAGATAATAAGGTTGATTAGGAATCCCAATTTGATAATGAAAAGCGTAAAAAGGAAAATAAATAAACCTTATTAGCTAAATGGTTAAAATTTGTAGCTGTTTGGCATTATTCAATCGATTGCCTGAAAATAAGCGGTTTATATAGCTTCTGACACCATCTTTTCAATAGCTTTTTTTCACTATGTTTAGTTATTACAAAGCCACTTTCTTATTTATGGAATCATTTTCAATCATATTGAGAGATCACTATATTAGTGCTGGTTTGAAAGAAAAAATAATTACTCTACTCAAGAAGCCGGTCGTTTATCACTCTCTATTCTGGATAGGCTATTTTGTTTTCAACATCTTTAGATGGGGAAACTATTTTGATGATTATGGCTATTCTCTACGTTCTAACTTGGTAGAGTTTCCAATACATCTGGTACTGGTTTACTTTAATCTTTATTATCTCCTCCCCAGATACATTCCGTCTCGCCTTACTAAGTACCTCATGATGTTATTCGTGGCACTCATAGCCATGTCACTGATACGGATTGTTCTTACTTACAATTTAGTTACTACAGAAATCTGGCGGGAGTCAGTAGTAAAAGACCAGGCCATGTTTGGCCTTAACTATATCATAGCTGTAGCTATTGGCGAACTATATGTCATTGGTCTTACCATGGCCATGAAACTGATCATCGACTGGGTAAGCGCTCAAAAAAGAGCAAGAGAGCTAGAGCGAAGAAACCATGAAACTGAATTATCTTTTCTTAGATCACAGGTGCAGCCACACTTCTTCTTTAACACCCTGAATAACTTATATTCTCTAACGCTAGATAAATCAGACAAAGCACCAGAAACTGTATTGAAACTTTCAGAGCTAATGAGCTATGTTATATATAAAGGAAAAAATAAGCAGGTGTCATTACCAGATGAAGTATCGCATATACACAATTATATAGACCTGGAGCGGTTAAGATATGGCAATAAACACATTGCTGAGGTAAACATTTCTGGAGATATTCAGAACAAAGCCATACCTCCACTTATCCTCATGCCTTTTATTGAAAATGCTTTTAAACATGGGTCGGATTATAAAAATGGAAAAAAACCAATTCTTATAGGACTTGAAATAAAGCAGAACACACTTTACTTTACGGTGAGGAATTCTAAAAAGAAAAATTTCACCGGGGCCAAAGCCATCAATAGTAACTCCGGAATAGGCATTCAAAATACTATTAGAAGATTAGAATTATTATATGATCGAGATTTCAACCTTAGCATAAAGGATGATGAAGATCAGTACAGAATATCACTAAAACTTATCCTGGATGAAAATTAAGTGCCTGATTGTGGATGACGAACCTCTCGGGAGAAATGTGATCATCAATCACTTGAAAAATTTTTCCGACTTTGAGATCATTGGTACTTGTAACGATGCCATGGAAGCGTTTCAATTTATTAAAAAGGAATCTGTAGATGTTATGTTCCTTGATATCAATATGCCAGAAATGAGTGGCATAGAGTTCATCAAGGGACTGGATAAAAAGCCTTTAACAGTAATAACCACTGCCTACAGAGAATACGCGGTAGAGAGCTTCGAGTTAGATGTGGTGGATTACCTGGTAAAACCAATATCATTGCAGAGATTCATGAAAAGTGCCGATAAGATTTTAGATCATTTTAAACTCATATCAGGTAGTACTGCACAAGAAAGTAATGATCATATATTCATCAAAGTAGATAAGAAAATTGTAAAAATTCTACTTCAGGACATCCTATACATAGAAAGTCTGAAAGACTATGTACGTGTGGTTACTCCTTTGGAAAGTCTTATTACGCATCATAACCTACGGAGTATTACCAAATTACTGCCTGAAGAGATGTTTTTAAGGATACACCGCTCATACACGGTAGCCATAGATAAAATAAAATCACTAGAAGGAAATAATATTGAAATAGAAGGCAAGTCGTTGCCTATAGGAAGAAACTACCAGAAGAAAATTAAAAAACGTATCGGTGCAGATAAAATATAGCTGTCAATTATAAATAAATTGAGTTTTATATAACTTTTTCCAATCTTAACTGCAAAAAAATTCAATTCAATTTACTAGACAACTTTTCGTTTATAAATTTGCACCCAAATGAATTTCATGATGCAAGCCAAACACGTTGTCTTATTATTTTTTGCGGCTCTCTTTTTTAGCACTCAAGCAAACAGTCAAAATTTCGTTTTCCCTCAGGATTATGAATGGAATACTTTAAATGAAGGCGACACACTCAATTTCACAGTAAAAATAACTGGCGAAGCCAGTCATGATTATAAATTCTCCCTATATGGTGACAGAGGATTAAGCATTGATTTCGATTCCGTTGGAAATTTTCATTGGGTACCATCTTATGATCTTGTAGACAGAGTAAAAGAAAAAGAAGACTTCAGTGTTATTTTCGAAGCAATCAATAGCACCGGGAATAAGATCAGAAAAGAGGTTCCTTTCACTATTTCACATAAAAACAGGCCTCCATCAATCGGGGAGCTGCCTATATTTTATGTGAAGCAGTATGCACAAAATGAGTTCAACCTTAAGCAGCTAAACCAGATTAACGACCCTGATGAAGATCCTATAGTTTTCAAATCTATCTTATCTGAGATGCCTGAGGGCGCTTCCTTGTCAGAATTAGGGATTTTTAGCTGGAAGCCATCACGAAATCAATTCAGAAATATTAGACAAAAGCCACTTGAAGTTCACTTTATAGTGCAAGATCAACCTGAAAAATCAGAGACAATGGGTACAATACTGATATCCCCTACCCAGCTGGATTTACCTCCTGAAATATTAATGGTTCCTAATGACACTCTAATACAAATGAAAGAAGATGAGGTAATTAACCTTAACTTTTACGTGTCAGACCCTAATGGAGATGATAACATAAGAGATGTGGCGTTCGTTTCCAATGACCTTCGGGTACCAAAAAGTGGTCTTATCAGAAACACCGCCACTCAGTGGGAATTTACCTGGACTCCTGGTTATGAATTTGTAGGTGAGGAAGAAAGAACTACCACGGTAGAAGTGGTATTTTATGTTCTTGATGAAAGCAATAAGAGAGCGGAGAAAAGTTTAAAAATAGAAATTCAAGACACTGAGAATCTGGAACAGAAAGATCAGAGGTTATATAACAAATACAGAAACATGCTGGTGCAAACCATGGACATGATTGATCAGCTAGACGCCAACCAGAAGGCCTTGAATAAACAATTAAAGAGAGCTAAAAAAGGCAAGAAAAATAGATCAATTATCAACGCATCTTTAGGTGCTGTAACTGGTGTAAGCCCTGTATTCCTTGAAAACAAAGAAAAAGATTATGTTACAGGAGTAGGCGGAACGGCCGTACTTACATTAGGTACATTAGAGGCTACCGAAGTATTGGGTAAATCTAAAGATGATATTCTTGAGAGACTAAAACTCAATATAGATATTAGAAATGCACTTCAAGCCGAAGGAGATCAATATGCCAGAAAATATGCCTTAAAATCTCAGAGAAGAGATAAAAACTTCTATTCTGATGTTGATAAACTTAAGGCTCAGCTCAATAACAAAAAGATGATTCTTTTAGAGCTAGATGCCAGCTGGGAAAACCCTACTAAATCGACGGATAAAAACCTGAAAAAGCAATTCCCTGACTTTAACAATGAAGGTTTCGAGGAATAATTAACACTGGAAATCAATCATTAAAAGACCATATTATTGAAAATAAAAGAGCACTTCGCCCAACTCCAATCTTTATTAAAGAAAGAAAAAGAAGAGGATCTTTATCAATATAAAATAAAAATGACCAGCACCTCGCTTACAGAAAGGCGTAAGCAGGGTGTATGTTGGTTTCCGGTACAATTAGAAAAAACCAGCTTTGACGCCGGTGAAAGGTTGGTAGTAAGGGTTTCCAGGTCAAGCAAACACACTGACTCTCATCTCTTTCAATCTGGGAAGCTAGTTAGTGTTTTCTCCACGGCAGGCAATAATAACGAGCAAGAAGAGGCCATTAATGGGGTGGTCAATTATGTAAATAAACATGAAATGCTCATCACCCTAAACCATGACTTCGCACCTGATTGGTTAAAAGGTGGCAGCTTAGGTGTACAACTACTTTTTGATGAAAGCTCTTACAGGGAGATGGACAAGACCCTTAAAACTTTACAGAAAGTAGATACCGGGCGTATAGTGGAGTTAGCATCCATTCTATTATCAGAAACACCCGCATCTTTTAAAACCAGTCCGGATACTGCAACTCAAGGCTTAAATGATTCTCAACAAGCAGCCGTAAATTTAATTAACAAAGCGGAAGATGTAGCCATCATACACGGACCTCCGGGAACAGGTAAAACTACCACCATCATTGAGGCTATTTTACAGACTGTTGGTAAAGAGCAACAGACGTTAGTTTGCGCACCTAGTAATGCAGCTGTTGATCTTCTAGTAGAAAAATTAAGCGCAAGAGGTGTTAACGTACTTAGGCTTGGGCATCCGGCAAGAGTAACTGAAGACATTTTAAGCAAGACTTTAGATGCCAAAATAGCTCATCATTCAGATTATAAAGAACTTAAAAATCTAAAGCAAAAGGCTGAAGAATACCGAGCACTAGGCAGAAAGTATAAAAGACACTTTGGCCAAGCAGAGAGGCGGCAACGCAAACTACTACTAGATGAGGCCAGAAGCTTTAAAGATGAAGCGGAGCAGCTCAGTTTTTATATTACTAATGATATATTGAACAAAGCTCAGGTCATCGCCTGCACACTGGTGGGAGCAAGCAATAATGCCATTAAAGGTATCAGCTTCAAAACGGTATTCATTGATGAAGCAGCCCAAGCCCTGGAACCAGCCTCATGGACTCCAATAATAAAATCTCAAAGAGTAATATTTGCGGGTGATCATCATCAACTACCCCCTACCATTAAATCTTTCACTGCAGCAAAAGAGGGCTTAGAAATAACACTATTTGAAAGAGCTATCAAAAATAATTCTGCTGATGTCATGCTACAGGAGCAATATAGAATGCATACTGACATCATGAGTTTCTCCAGCAGATTCTTCTACAAAGACAAGCTCACTGCCAACTCTAAAGTGGCCGGCTGGACCGTGTTTGAAGATGATGGTGCGGTAGAGTTTATAGATACAGCTGGTTGTGGATATTTCGAACAGGTAGACCCAGAGAGCCGTAGCACATTCAACACTGATGAAGTCAATCTACTTTCCCTTCACCTTAACCAATATATTGAGCAAGTTCAGGCAATCGGCAAGCTAGATAACATTCAAGACATTGGCATTATTGCCCCCTACAAAGCACAAACCGCCGCCTTGGTGGAACATTTTGTAGAAAATAAGCACCTGCCAGAACAGATCAAAGCCCGAACTGACATCAACACCATTGATAGTTTTCAGGGCCAAGAGAGAGACATCATCTACATCACCCTCACCAGATCCAATGAAAAAGGAGAAATCGGCTTCCTCTCTAATGCCAGGAGAATGAATGTAGCCATGACCAGAGCCCGAAAAAAATTGGTGGTGATAGGAGACAGCTCTACTATTGGCCAGAACGAATTCTACTCAGCATTTCTTGATTATGTTAATGAAATTGGCGCTTATAGAAGCGCTTTTGAATTCATTTATCTGGAGTAAGGCATCGGGGCATTAAAGCTGAAAAGCTTACACTTCTTACATTATTCATTGCATACAGAAGCTTTTCTGAGATAATCTGTGTTAATTGTTATATGAGCGGTTACAAAAAGGTCTATTTACCATTTACCTTTAGGCATAGCACTGTATTTAACAATAACTTAAAACATTAATTCTCATGAGTTTATTCAACATATTCGGGTCTGAATCTGAAAAGAGAAAGAGCCATATAAAAAATTTAATTGCAGTGGCTATGGCTGATGGCCATCTAGATAAAGAGGAGTGGGATTTTTTAATGAATATTGCTCAGAATTTAGGAATGGAAACTGATGAAATCCAAAACATCAAAAACAACCCTGACGACATTAAATTCACGCCTCCAAAAAAATACGAAGAAAAGATACAGCAACTGGAAGATCTTGTAGCTGTAATGATGATCGATGGCGATATAGACAAGAATGAAATAGAGATCTGCAAGAAAATAGCTCTTAATCTGGATCTACTACCACGAGTAATTCATGATCTCATTTATGATACTTATAAAAAGCGAATAGCCTTTGGAAAGAAAAGTTAGAAATGCCTTTTAAAAAGGCATTTCCCCTAAACGCAAAAAGGCTTTCAAACAAATGTTTGAAAGCCTTTTTTTATGCAGAGGAGGAGGGATTCGAACCCCCGGTACCTTGCGGCACGCCGGTTTTCAAGACCGGTGCATTCGACCACTCTGCCACTCCTCTAGGTCGATTGTGAGGATCATTTCCCCAACAGGATTGCAAATGTAATTGAATATTTTTTTAACGCAAACTCTTAAAGAATTTTTTATCGATTTTTTTATTCCTCACTCGCATGGTGGCTCATTCTGGCATTGTCAATACCTGTAATTCTGTAGGCATGATGAATACTGGCGTTCACCTCATATCCCACTAATAGAACCACCGAAAGAAGCTCTTGCCATATCATCAAGGCTATAAGGACCCCGAGCGATCCATATAGCTTATTATAAGTAGCAAAATTGGACACATAGAATGAAAAGCCGTAGGTCACTGCCATGCAAAGAAAAGTAGCAATGAAAGATCCCACGCTAAAAAAGCGCCAATTGTAATGCACCGATGGACCAAAGTAATACATGAACGATATGGCCAAAAAGAACACTATAAACAGCACAATGAATCGAAGCAAGAAGAATATATAGATCATGAAGTTCTCTATATTCAACCACTCAATGTTATTCACTATATCAATAATGAAGTTACCAATAACTAGTAACACACTAGCCAAAATGAGAACAATGGCCAACATTAAGGTGAGTGCCGTCGCGACAAGCCGCATTTTAAAATAACCCCGCTTGTCAATGGTCTTATAACAGGAATTAAAAGCCTTCATGAGCGACATCATACCATTCGTTGCCAGGTACAAAGAAAAGAGCACACCAAAGGTCAAAAGTCCTCCCCTTGTTTTACCTACAATATCCTCCACAGTGGTATATACTGTCTCATACATATTAGGAGGAATAACATCTCCAATAAACTGCATGATATTAGCTTTACTTACGCCGGGAACCACCTCATGGATATATGGTGTTAGGGTGAATAGAAATATTATTCCCGGAAAAACTGCCAAGGTAAAATTGAAAGCTACTCCATTGGCCCTTTCAATTACTTCATCTTTACTTATTTTTTCAATAAACACCAGAATCACCTCGTACAAGCTCAATCCATCATATCTTTTAAACTTAATGCTTTTTAAAAGTTCAATGAGTGCCTTATAGGTATTCGACCTAACTATTAAACGGGTGATTCTTTTCTTCATTTATCGAAAAATGGGCTCAACAATTTCTCCATGCTCTCAGGAACTCTACAAGGTCTGCCTGTTTCCATATTAACAAAAACCAGCGTCGTTTCTCCCTGATTAATTAGTTTTTCAGCCTCATTATAAATCTCATAGTTAAAAGTAATTCGAACTGACGGCATTTCTTTGATTACCGTTTTTACTGTGAGCAATTCATCATACTTTCCAGGTGCAAGATATTTTGTATGGCATTCAAGCACGGGCATCATAATGCCTTGATCTTCCAACGCTTTATAACTCAAGCCCAAGCTACGCAAACATTCCACACGGCCTACTTCATAATAGCTGGCATAATTTCCATAGTAGACATAGCCCATCTGATCGGTCTCTGCATACCTTACCCTTACCTTAGTACTATAGTCAAACATTATTGAACCTGATTTTGTCTGGCCTTTCGCTGTTCAATTGAAAGCTGCCTCTGATACTTCCTAGCATTAACCATGTGTTGAGCATAATTTGAAGCAAAATTATGATATCCAGAAAAGTCCTCTTTTGCGCACATATAGATATAATCGTTATGCTCATAATTAAGCACTGCATCTATAGACCTAATTGTAGGCATATTTATCGGGCCAGGGGGCAACCCAGGATACATATAGGTGTTATAAGGAGAGTCAATTTCTTTATGTTCGTTCAGCACTCTCTTCAAAGCAAAATCGCCGCTAGCAAACACCAAGGTAGGATCAGCCTGAAGAGCGATTCCTCTTTTAAGTCTATTCATATATAAACCAGCTATCCTTTTACTCTCATCCGCTTTAACGCTTTCTGCCTGAACTATAGAAGCCAGAGTAGATACCTCCTGCTGATTTAGCCCTATTTCCTTTGCTTTTGCTTTTCTTGCATCAGTCCAAAACTGATTATACTCATACAGCATTCTCTCAACTAATCCTTCTGCTGATATATCATAATACACTTGATAGGTATTAGGAATAAACATACTGATAATATTATTTTCATTGAACCCAAGTTTATTAGACTCAATAAAGCTATCAAGTGCTCTTACAAATTCTTCAGGGCTAATTGCCAGTCTGGCGGTTAACTTTTCGCTTAATTCGGATTTTAAGCGAATATTATTGAAAGTAAGATTAACGGGAGCCTGCTTACCAGATCTGAGTAATCTCACAGCCTCCATGTTATTCATATCAGCCTTCAGCAAAAATCTGCCTGGCTTCATGGACTTATCGTACTTCAGTATCTTAGCTATAAAACTAAAAGACATCAAGTCATTCACATATTTTTGCTTATGCAGCTTATCCTGCAAATCTTTAAAACTTTCTCCAGGCTCTATATAAAGTATCTTATCCGTCTTACCAACCAGTACATTTGGTGTAAACATCATCTGATAACCGTAGAAGGTGAATGATGTAAGCAGAATGGTAAAAACCAAGATGAAGATTACCGTTAATTTTTTCTTTTTCATTACTGAATTTCTCTAACAACCATTTTTCCTGGGCAAATATATCCAATTTAGCTCTAGAATGTAATGGAATTAAGCTTACACATCCAATAAAAGAAAAAGAGCAACCAGAAAATCTGGTTGCTCTTTTTACTTATTTTATTTAGCGTTTTTATGCAGTACCTGAAGAAGATACTCCAGGAATACCCTCTAAAATATCTCCTACCTTAACAAAAACATCTTCAAGCTTATCCTTGCTTTTCTTTTCCTTACGGTAGTTATTCATGTAGGTATAAATTAAGAAAGCACCTATAATCAGAAGTACTCCTAGAACTAAGGCTATATTACTTACTAATTCTCTTTGCTCTACTTCAGCTTGTTTGGCCTTAATCTCATTGTTAAGATCAATGGAAAGACTCAAAGCAGTTTGCAATGCTTTATAATTAGTATTATCAGCAAATTCCCTTTTTAGAGCATCTTGTTTGGCATCTATTTCCATAACATGCTCGTATTTAGAAACCATCACTGCTGATGACGATTGCCTTAAACTCTTATAAGTTTCTCTAGTTAACTCTAACGTTTCCTGAAGCGGAGCATTAATAATCTCCTTATTAGCGATAGCCATGGCCTGCTCAAGATATTCATCACCTTCCTTATACTTACCTTGACTTAAAAAGTTTTTAGCCATGATATTATATATACTTACCACAACCTGCTTATCATCAAGATTAGATTCTAAAGCCAAGGACTTGTCCATCCATTCTTTAGATTTTCCATATTCGTTAAGGCTAATATATGCTTCTCCTATGTTAGCATAACCTCTAGCTAAGTTCTCAGGTTCGCCTTCTGCAAACTCAAGGGATTTTAGATAATATGAAATAGCTTCGTTATATTTTTGCTCACTATATTTAATTGCACCCAATTCGTTATAGATCGCATGTCTTTGATAGTCCTGACCTTCTTCAAGTGATTTTATATTATCTAGAGCTTCATCAAATAAAGATTCCGATTTAATATAATCAGGCGTATTCTTTGAGTAATAGCATACCGCCAGGTTATAAACCAAGCGTTGTCTTAACAGATTGTTTGCAGGATCCAAATGACCTCTTGCCTCATCTAAAAAGTGAATAGCATACTCATAGTTCCCAGATTGCATTAATACAAGACCAATCTCATTGAATGTGGTCGCAATCTTGTAATTATCCTTAAGAGTTTCGAAATAATTAACTGCCTGTAAATACTTATCTAGCGATTTGATGTAATCACCTTTGTTAAGATGTATCAAACCCTGATTAAAGAGCGCTTTTCCAGCTACATCATAATCTTCGATAGATTCAGCTAACAGTCTTTCATCCTCAAGATAACCCAAGGCTAACTCCGGATTATCAACTCGATTAATTTTATACAACCTGTTATTAACCAATATTTTTGAAGCGACACTCAAATCTTGATCCAACAAAGCCTCTAATTCAGTTGTGTTCTCTGGTAGAACCACATTAGGCTCCTGCTCCGATTCACACGACAGAAATGACATAAAGACAACAATTGATATGTAAAGGCAAATTTTCTTCATAAAATATTGGGGTTTAGGGTTGCATTAATTTAACAAGGTGGATTAATCCATACCGTCGCTTCCCTGACCACCGGCCCCAACAGTCCCGGAATCAGAATCATCAACAGCATTCGAAGTCGAACTAGTAGTAGTTTCTTCTTCTTGTAGTTTATTAGGTGTTATGTTTTCTGACTCGTCTGCACAAGACGTAAAACAAAATCCACCTGCAAGAATTGCCATACAAAGAATAAAATGCTTAGGTTTCATAATTGTAAAATTTAAGTGTTTTCAAGTTTAATGATATTTTCAATACATATTCAATCATTAATCGTATCAACATTACTTAGGTAACCAACGCCTTAACTCACCCCACAATTAGCCTAATTTCATCTTTAACACATTTTCAGTAAAACGACCCTCGAAAAACACCTAAAAAAGGTGCTATTTTATGAAGCAATCATCTTATTTCTTACATACTGAAATCATCTAATTTTCTAATTTGACGACCTAATTGCTTCAATTTCTGAAATTTCTTTCACTAATGGATCGCCTAATAACTGACTACCATCCTGAGTAATCAAGAAGTTATCTTCAATTCGTATACCTCCAAAATCACGATACTCATTTAATTTATCGTAATCTAAAAACTCTGCATACTTATTATCCTTACCCCACAAGTCTATCAACTCAGGTATAATATAAACACCAGGTTCAATAGTTACAATAAAACCGGCCTCCAATTCTTTACCTAGTCTTAAGGATTTCAAACCGAACTGAGTACTCTTAGGCTCATCATACCCAACATATTGCTCTCCCAGATCTTCCATATCGTGCACGTCTAATCCCATCATATGCCCCAGTCCACACTGGAAGAACATGGCGTGCGCACCTTGTTCTATAGCACCATCAAGATCTCCTTTCATTAAGCCCATATCCTTAAGTCCTTGAGAAAGGATTTTACAGGCACGTAGATGTACATCTTTGAATTTCACCCCCGCCTTCAACATTTCTATTGCGGCATATTGAGCATCTAAAACAATCTGATACATGTCTTTCTGTAATGGAGAGAAAGATTTACCTACAGGAAAGGTCCGTGTTAAATCACCCGCATAATGACTTGAAACTTCAGCGCCAGCATCACACAATACCATATCACCTTCTTTGATGGTATTACCATAATAATGATTGTGAAGAATCTGCCCATTTATCGTTAAAATAGCCGGGTAAGATAAATTTCCTCCATCTCCAACGGCTATTCCCTGGATCATCCCCACAAGGTCATGCTCCTTCATGCCAGGCCTTGCATTTTTTATGATTTCCAAATGCATTTTAGCACTCAGGCTCACAGCTTTATCTATTTCAGCTACCTCTTCTGCTGTTTTTATCGATCGTTGTTTTACAACAGCCTTTATAAATTCTACAGAAGGCTCAACTTTACCTAGAAGCTCTACTAACTTCGATTTATTTTCAGGTCTATAAGGAGGAAGAATATGAATTTGCCTTCCTTTAGCCTGTGCCAAAAACTCACTTACCTTATTTAAAGGAGAACTTTTAGAAATTCCAACACCCGAAGCTAATTCACTTATTGTAGGTTGAGGACCGGTCCAAACTATATGATCGATACTTAAATCGTCACCAAACAACACTTCTTCACCAGAATCCAAATCAATCATCACCATTAATTCTGGTAGATCAACACCTATATAATAAAGGAAAGTACTATCCTGCCTGAATGGATACCAGTTATCTTTAAAGTTCATGCTACTTTCATTGTTTCCCATCAGTAGCAAAATCCCTGAATTAATATTCTTTTTTAATACCTCTCTCCTATTTACATAGGTCTCTTTCGAAAAAGCTGCCATTAAATTTAATCTGTTTAATTCCTAAATACTCAAATAAACCATAATCCTCCCAGATATCCATCCATTAGATTTATTTTTTTAATTTTGTTCTATGCCCGCAGAATTTGTTAAGCTCTATCCGGAAAACCCCGAAAGAGAAAAAATAGAGCATATTGTAAATGTGCTAAGAGATGGAGGTATAGTTATTTACCCAACTGACACCATATACGGAATAGGATGTGACCTTTTCCACAGAAAAGCCGTAGAGAGAGTGTGCAAGATTAAAGGTATAAAACCCAAAAATCTTAACTTATCTTTTATATGTTATGATTTGAGTGATATTTCAAATTATGTTAAAAGATTAGATACACCGACTTTTAAAATGCTTAAAAAAGCTTTACCCGGTCCGTTTACTTTCATTTTAGAATCAAACAGCAACGTTCCAAAGATTCTAAACACCAATAAAAAGACGGTCGGTATAAGAATTCCTGATAATAATATCCCAAGAAATATTGTACAGCAGCTCAACAACCCTATTATCACCACATCCATAAAAGACGATGATGAGATATTAGAATATACTACTGACCCAGAAGTTATATATGAAGAGTTTAAGCACGAGGTCGACATTATCATAGACGGAGGTTTTGGAGGCAACATCCCTTCTACTGTGGTTGACTGCACTCAGAGCGATTTTGAGGTAATCAGAGAGGGCCTCGGCGACATAAATGATTACCTATGAGTAGTGTATTGCTAGACATTCAGTATCTACCCTCTCTCGAATATTTTTGCTGTCTAAATCAATATGATGAAATTATCATAGAGCAAGAAGAATATTTCGAAAAGCAGAGCTATAGAAATCGCTGTCATATTTTATCTTCTAACAAGGTGGAGAGACTTATTGTACCCGTTATCGGAGGCAGAAAAAAGATAAAAGTCAAGGATATCCAAATTGATTACACTCAAAAGTGGTTGCTGAACCACCTTCGAACCATCCGCTCAGCTTATGGAAAAGCTCCATTTTTCGAATATTATTTTGACCATTTTGAATTTATTTTCCAAAAAAAGGAAAAATTCTTACTAGATCTCAACATGCAACTGTTGCAGTTATGTTTTAAATTTCTGCATATTGATAAACCTATTACGTTAACTAATTCGTATATTAAAAGCACCGAAGCAGATATAGTAGATTTCAGATCAGCCATTCATCCTAAAAAACCACATACAGACCATAATCTGTATACACCCCAAAGCTACACTCAGGTATTTGGCTTGAGTTTTGTAGAAAATCTTAGTGTAATTGATCTACTATTTTGTGAAGGTCCAAATTCTAGAAATGTGATCAACCTTTCTACGAAAGGAAAAGTGAACATTTAGGAATTAAATTACGTTTTTACAAGGAATAATTATCACAAGTATCGTGGTATTTATATTCAAGTTATTATACATTTACAGTAGTCACTAGAATTGCTCAAATATGGAAGCAAAATTTTCGAATAGAGTTAAAGAAGTTATCTCCCTAAGCAGGGAAGAGGCGTTGAGGCTTGGGCATGACTATATAGGTACCGAACATCTTCTACTTGGAATGATAAGAGAAGGAGAAGGCGTGGCTGTAGGTCTGTTAAAAAAGCTTGGAATCTCGCTAGAAGAATTAAGGACAGCGGTAGAGAAAGTTTCTAAAGGAACTGCGTCTCACGATGTTAAGAATCTTGCGAACATTCCTCTCACTCGTCAATCAGAAAAGGTTCTTAAAATCACATACCTGGAAGCAAAAATTTTCAAAAGCCAACTCATTGGCACGGAGCATTTGCTATTATCTATCCTTAGGGACGATGATAACATTGCAACCCAAATTTTGGAAAAGTTTGACGTAAACTATGATGTGGTGAAAGAATTATTAGAATATCAAACAGAAAATCCGATGGCATCATCAGACACTGATGATCCTGATGAAGATTCGTCTAAAATATTTGGCAGCAGCTCCGGATCTGGTGCAGGAAAAGAGAAAAAAGGCACTGAGAAGTCAAGAACTCCTGTATTAGACAATTTCGGAAGAGATCTGACCAAATTAGCTGAGGAAAATAAAATGGACCCTATCGTGGGCCGTGAAAAGGAAATTGAGCGTGTAGCTCAGATTCTCAGTAGAAGAAAGAAAAACAATCCTATTTTGATAGGTGAGCCTGGTGTAGGTAAAACAGCTATCGCTGAAGGTCTTGCATTGAGAATCGTTCAGAAAAAGGTATCTAGAGTGCTTTTCGGTAAGCGAGTAGTAACCCTCGATCTAGCTTCTTTAGTTGCTGGCACTAAGTATCGTGGCCAGTTTGAAGAGCGTATGAAAGCGGTTATGAATGAATTAGAGAAATCTCCTGAAGTAATTCTATTTATAGATGAGCTTCACACCATAGTAGGTGCGGGTGGTGCTTCTGGTTCGTTAGATGCCTCTAACATGTTTAAACCTGCGTTAGCCAGGGGCGAGATCCAATGTATAGGTGCTACCACGCTTGATGAGTACCGCCAGTACATTGAAAAAGATGGTGCTTTAGCGAGACGTTTTCAAATGGTAATGGTAGATGCCACTACTCCTGAAGAAACAATTCAGATATTGGATAACATTAAGGAGAAATATGAGGATCACCATCATGTAGATTATACTCCTGAGGCCATTGAGGCTTGTGTGAAGCTATCTGATAGATACATCAGTGATAGATATTTACCAGATAAGGCTATTGATGTTTTAGATGAAGCGGGCGCAAGGGTACATATAAATAACATTCATGTACCAGATGAGATAGTGAAGCTTGAAGCTGCCATTGAGGACATCAAAGAAGAGAAAAACAAAGTTGTGAAAAGCCAGAAATACGAAGAGGCTGCTCAACTTAGAGATAAAGAGAAGAAGCTTTTAGAGCAATTAGACCAGGCGAAAGCTAAATGGGAAGATGAAACTAAGAGCAAGCGATATACCGTAGACGAGGACAATGTGGCAGATGTAATAGCCATGATGACCGGAATACCTACTAAGCGAATAGCTCAGAAAGAAAGTAATAAGCTTTTAAGTATGAACACTGAGCTAAGTGGAAAGGTAATTGGTCAGGATGAAGCTATTAAGAAGCTTACAAAAGCCATTCAAAGAACTCGTGTAGGATTAAAGGATCCGAAGAAGCCAATTGGTTCATTCATATTCTTAGGCCCTACCGGTGTAGGTAAAACTGAATTAGCAAAAATGCTTTCTACTTATCTATTCGATAAAGAGGATAGCCTTGTACGAATTGATATGAGTGAGTACATGGAGAAATTCTCTGTATCAAGACTAGTAGGAGCGCCTCCGGGATATGTTGGGTATGAAGAAGGAGGTCAGTTAACTGAGAAAGTTAGAAGAAAACCTTACAGTGTAGTACTTTTGGATGAGATTGAAAAAGCTCACCCTGATGTATTTAACCTGTTGCTTCAGGTCCTTGACGATGGAATATTAACTGATGGTCTTGGAAGAAGGGTAGACTTCAGAAACACGATCATCATTATGACTTCGAACATCGGAGTTAGAGATCTTAAAGATTTCGGAGCTGGAATCGGTTTTGCACCATCTTCTCGTCAGAGTAACGATGAGATGATGAAGACCACCATCCAAAATGCTTTGAAGAAGGCATTTAGCCCTGAGTTCTTGAATAGATTAGATGATGTGATTGTATTTAATTCTCTTGAAAGAGAAGATATTCATAAGATCATCGATATCACTCTTGGTAAATTATTCCAGAGAATTAATGCTCTTGGATATGAAGTAGAATTAACCACAGCGGCTAAAGACTTCTTATCTGATAAAGGTTATGATCCACAATATGGAGCAAGACCTCTTAACAGAGCCATTCAGAAATACCTGGAAGATCCGGTAGCTGAGGAAATACTGAGAGGTGAACTTGAAGAGGGATCAATCATTATGGCAGATCATGATGGTAAATCAGATGAATTACAATTGAAATCTAAGAAAGCTAAATCTTCAAAAAAAGAAGGTAAAGAGGAATAGAATTCAATTCTAAATAAACACAAAAGGCCACTTAAAATTAAGTGGCTTTTTTTATGTCCAGAATCAGAATCTAATAAGATCCGCTGTATTTTCTAATGAACCATTCTGCTGATAAAAGTCCCAATAAAAGAAAGAAAAGCCATTTCAACTGAATGAAAGGCAAATATTTCTCTCTACTGTGAATAATGCCTGGCATATCTTTTTTGCTAAGATCACCTCTTATCGAATTAATATTTGACATGGTGTAAAATCTACCCTGAGATTTATCAGAGAGCTTTCTAAGTAAATTAAAATCTGCAGTGAGATTGATATCTTCAAGCTGCAATTCTCTCACAAAAAACTCACCTTTCACCTCTCTGCGGGTCCCCTCTATTGTGGTAGATCCAATGTAATTGTAAATGCCTTCCTTCAGTCCGCTTATAGAATATTTGGTATTCTGAGGATTGGTAACATATGAATAACTAAAAGTCTGCCCTTCTTCATTAGTAAGCTTTAAGTCAATCTTGTTGCCATATACTCTTTCGAAGAGTTCATTGTATACCTCAGCATCGAAAATCACTTTTTCATTTGTAAGAAATTCGTTTTTAACCGGGTAAACTTTAAACTTCCTTTTATCCTCTTTGGAAGACAAGTACTGTACAAGCTTGGTAACTAGCTCATTGAATAACTCATTATTTTCATTGTTAGCATAATCAAACATTCGCCATTTCCATATACCGTCTCCCAAAATAAGACCTCTTTTGGAGGATGCACTTACCTGAACGGCTATAAGTGGTTTGGAGGTAACTATATTTCCTACCTGCTGATATAGCAAACTTTCTGTGCCTTGCTCAGGTCTAATTTTGCCGAAAGGCACTGTAATAGGAGGCCAGGTCCTAAAGGCCTGTTGCAACTCATCAGACAATTGAAAACTTGTAAAACCCTGGTTAAAGGAGGCCGTTACCTGATCAAATTCATTTGGAATGACATCAATAGATAGCACACCATTACTGCTATTAAATCGGCTGACATTGGAGTTGCTGCCATATATGGAGAGTATTGAGCTACCTGATTTAATTGCATTTTCCTGAAAAGCATTAACTAGCCCCTTATTATCAGGCAGCTGGTGGAATATCACCAAATCATATTTCTTAGTACTTGCATTCAAGGCCTGCACCTGCTTAGAATTACTAAGTATATATTCATCAATGGAATAGTTAACGTTAGTTTCAATGGCCGCCTTAATGGCTTTTATATCTGGGTGAGGCGCTGAAGCAATTAAAGCAATCTGCTCCCTTCCTTCAATCACTTCTACATAAGCCTGTTTTATATTATTATTAGAGTTAAACTCACCTTCGAGCTCAGTTACTTTCACCTCATATTGTTGATAACCACTATTTTCAGCATCTATCAAAAATTCAACGTCTCTGGGCTCACCTGTTCTTCCTAAAGTGATCCTCTCCTGCTTTAAAAGCTTGCCGTTTCTCTCCACCGAAACATTAACCTCCCGATTATCAAAATTCTTTTGGTCTATTTGAACTACAAGCGGGAATTGATTTCCTTGATAAGATATCTTATTGTATTGAAGCGTAGATATAGAAATATCGGATTTAGGCACTGTGTCACCCACGCCAATGGTATAAATCTGAAAGTTATAATCTGAGAATGTAGGGGAGATTCCCTGATTATAAATACCATCCGAAATCAGCATTACTCCACCAAGAATTTCTACCCTCATAGTCATTCCTAATCTGACCTAAAAACTTATTCAAATCTGTACTCTGGGCTTGAAATGACAGTGATGAGAGCGGCTCGTCAGACGTTTCGCCCGAAAGGCTGCGATATTCAATATTGAAATCTTCCTTAAGCTGGTCAGCCTCTTCGAAAATGCTGCTTTTTATTCGATCTAGAGATACGCTATCACTTACTTCAGCTATGGAATGGGAATCATCGATGGCTACCACAATGGTAGGTTCTTCAATATTATTTGTAATCTGCTTCAGTATTGGGGAGACAAGCAATGCTGCAAGAACAGACACCACTATCAACCTGAGAGCAAATAATAATCTCTTGGCATTGACTGACCAGGGACCTTTTTTCTGATATAGCAAATATGCATATACAAAACCTGCTAACACACACAACAAAAGGAACCATGGCGAACTCTCAAAAATTAACGCTGGTTTTTGCATACATACATTTAAACGATGTAGTGCAAATTAAACTATAATACACTAAGGTAAAAATGAACTATCCCTTTAATATTATAAATTTGGCGGGTTCACTCAGCATGCTCCACCATTCTATGCTCTAATTTTTCCTCCTTACTGGAATCCTCCTGACTGCCTGAAAAAAAGATTTTTTTGATCAGCTGTGGAATAATTCCTAGTGCTAATAATCCTACCGCTGAAATTATAAGAAAGTGCATATGGGTGAAGACTACACCAGATGACAGAACAGTTAAAATTAATATGGTGCTAAACGGCAGTGAGCAAGCTAAGACAAGCACTGCGAGCTCCGAATCAAAGGTTTTCTCGCTATCAGAGACGTGCTTGATCTCCTCTCTGGCAGAAAAGGCTGACATGTGAGCGAATGGCCAAAAGCTGCAAGAACTTAGAGGAAAAACAATAGCCAATAGTGCCGCATTACCTCCTAAACCAAGGGCGGCAATTAAACCTGCGCTTAATAATAACGAAACACCTGCCCTACAACATAAAACGGATAGCACTACAGCTACTCCATCTTTTTTAACCTTGACGGCGAGACCTATGAACATGAGCACTAAAGGTGTCATTAAAGCTCCCATTCTAATAAAGGCATCTGAAAGAAAGACCGGTAAATTTTCAAGATGAAGATTAAAGCTCAGTAAAACTATAGCTAAGATCATCACCATATTTATGGGCTCCTTCAATAAAGAGAGGAGAAGACTTTTGATCTTACCTTTTGAACTGGAATGATCCTCGGTATTCCTTTTATAATACCAGTTCATAGCCACAATATAAAGCACAATAAGTACGAAAAGCTTATTCCCCACATCGGCCAGGGCGGCATTGGCCAGAGATTCTTCACCCAGGTATTCCAGGATAAATGGAAAACATGATAAACCGGGAGCCAAAGAAGGCAATAACATTATGAGTGTTCTCCCAAATGAGGAATCTTTTGATATCTGAAAAGCCTTGAGAATCAATGGTGTTAGCAGAAACATGATAAAATTAAAAGCTAATGCCAAAACTGGAAGGAATAGCAATGACAGTTCGATTTTCACCCCCATTAGAGCCACAAATATGGTAGCAGGCAAGGCAATAGTAAGTATGATATTTTTAATTCCATTTACCTGATCCTTGTTACCAAACTTAGCTTTTAAGGCAAAGCCGATTCCAATAAAAAGGACAAGAGTGATAGTTTTCTGTAAAGCTAATCCCATTCAAAATAAAGTAAAAAGTAAGAAAAAGAAGCACCGACTCAATAGGCCGGTGCTATAAGAAGAATTATCCGGCTACTTGCTGCAGAGCTTCTGTGAAGAGCTTCATTTCATCCATAGTGCCCATACTTACACGACACCAGGATTTACCTAAAATCTCAAATGATCTTACTCCTACTCCTTGGGCGTACATTTTATCTAAATAGGCCTGACCATCCATAGCCAAAGGAAATATCATGAAATTAGTGTATGATGGCACGTATTCAAACCCCTGCTTTTTCAGGCTGGCATAAACATATTCCTTTGCCTCGTTATTAAGTTTCCTTGTTTTGGTCTGAAACTCAACATCATCCATACTTGCTTTGGCTGCATATACTGAAGGTAGAGTTATCCCCATACCTCCACGGGTGATTTTATTGATTCTATTCAAAGTTTCAGGCTGCCCTACAACATAACCTACTCTAATTCCGGCCATACCATGAATTTTAGAAAAGGTTCTAGCTACAATGACGTCCTTACCTTTACTCACCAGAGAAACCATACTTTTCTGATCCTTCTCCGGCATAAACTCGAGATAAGCTTCATCTACAAATACAGGCACTTTTTCAGAAACTCGAGAACAAAAATCATATAACTCCTGAGCATCAGTTAAGGTCCCGGTGGGATTATTAGGATTACAGATATACACCAATTTAGTATTGCTATCTATAGCTTTTTCCATCGCTTCCAGATCATGCGACCAGTCATCCTTCAGAGGCACAGGCTTCCATTCGGCACCTGTTGCTTCAGCCACTTTCATCAATGACATATAGGAAGGATCTGCCGAAACTACGTTTCCTCCTTTCTCAAAGAAGAACACCATGCCTACTTTTTCAAGCAAATCTGAGGATCCAGGCCCCATGATGATGTGCTTGGAGGAAACACCTTCCTTAGCTGCAATTTTGTCGATAAGATCAAACAATTCCTTCCAGGCATACCTATTACCTTTGGTGGCCATATCTCTGAAAGCCTCTATAGCTTTAGGTGATGGTCCATAAGGGTTTTCATTAGCATTTAACTTTGCTTTTAATGCTACCTCCTCCAGCTGGCGAGGGATATATTCTTTGAAGAATGGACTATAAGAGGCTCGTCCAAAGTTATCTAAAGTAATGGGAGCTTTTGCTGTTTCTCCCCAGGCCAGGTGAGGCAATACAGCAGCGCCGCCTACAGTTAATATACTACTACGAAGCCAAGTTCTACGGTTGATGGAATTCATGGTATGCTTTTTAGTTAAGAAATAAAAACAAAAGTTATTCAGACTCTACCGGGTCATTATTTACACCGAAATCACCAGATGCCGCAATAGTATTTTTATCTTCAGATAAGTAGACGTTAATGTGAGCGTCCATTGCTGAGATACTACTGAAGTAATCGGGGTCTCCGATAACGTAGAATTTGGATTCACCAAACTCACCAGTGTCACCTTTTATATCATAGAGGGATAATATCTCTTCTGTTTCAGATCCTTTAGCACCTGATACAATGCTTACCGGGTATTCCGAACCCGACATAGTATTATACAATGCCAACTGAACCAGCGTGTTATTCGCGTTGTCTTTATAAAAAACTACTCTGCCGTAGATGTTAGTACTCTGCCCGCCCACACTATCAATGTTATAGGCAAGGAAAGAAGAAATTGTACCTCCACCATCTGCGGTAGTCGTGACAGGCTCAAGCCTTTCATGTTCGCATGAAGAGAAAACAATTGTAGTAGCTACAGTAAATATAATAAGAGTAAGTGAATTTATTTTCATGATATGATGATTTTAGAAGTTGAAACTTAACCTGCCAAAATAATACGCCCCTGCAGAGCCTTGCTGATAGTTAGAATAGATATAAAAGGTTCTTTTTTCATACCTTAAGATATCCGGATAGCTATTAAAGATGTTATTACCGCCTACGGTAAGACTTAGCTGAGGTAATATTTGGTATGTAGCTCCAAAATCAACTGTAGTCTCAGGTGAGAATGTTTGATCAGCATAACCCGTTTCACCATTTAAAAGTGTTCGCATTTGACCATCTCGGGTTATCACTTCTCCGAAATAGTGACCTCTTATTAGGAATGAAAATTTCCCAATGCCATAAGTAGCAGAACCAACAAGATTGGTGCTTGGCGTACCTGTTTCAAACTGCCCTACAGATTCGCGGTCTACGTACATTTCTATGAGTTCTTCATCAGAAATTACCACATTTAAGTCGGGCACACTGGCTCCTTCAAACTTATTTTCTCTGAAGGTACCTGATAGTGTTAATCCTAAAACACCGGGACCGACGTTTGTCTGATAGTTCGCAACTATTTCCAGTCCTTTTGTGCTTACATTTCCACCATTTATTCTAAAACTACCTAAACCTGCACCTATTACGGGCTCTAGAATGGGCGCTTCGGTAGTTGAGAAATCGCTAGTCTGGAAAATCCTATCCTCTATATCAATCTTATAAGCATCCACTGTAAGCTCTATTTTATCAAACAGTTTGGCGGCAAAACCAAAGCTGATATTAGTGGACCTTTCTTCCTGCAGGGGCTCAATACCTAATACCCTGGCAGCTGTGCTGTTATTTGGATAAACTGTACCATCATATGGGACAAGGTTCACGAAAAAAGTATAGGTATGAGAGTAGTTGAGTTCCTGCAGAGAGGGAGCTCTAAAACCGGTACTATACGAACCTCTTAAAGCAAAGTTATCAGTGATAGAATAACGTGACGCTATCTTTCCGGTGATCACACTTCCAAAATCAGAATAATTCTCAGCACGGGCTGCAGTTCCTATCATCCATTGAGGAGTGAGGTCCAACTCTAAATCAAGGTATGCGGCAATTACACTTCTAAATTCGTTCCCTTCATTTTCAGGTCCAAAACCTCTAAAACACTGACAGTTTAAAGCGTAATTTTTAACAATAGTCTTGCTGTAACCTGCATAAGGTAAAGTAACAGGATTTCCTGAACCATCAACAAGTGGATTACCGCCCAAATCTTCAATAGGGAAACCATCAGGGCCGATGAGCTGTTGATCATTTTCACTGGCTGTTTTAATGCCAAAACTACCTGCTGTCCAGCTTTCCTCCTGACCTGCCTGAATCTGATAATTCTCTATTCGCATTTCAACACCACCGGCAATATTGAACCCCTGGAGCACATCATCAGTGTACCTACTCAGATCAATATTGGTAGTATTTTGATAGAAAGAATGCTTACCCAAATCCATATCTACCGGTGAGTTGGAGCCCAAGCTGGCGTTATAAGTATTGAACATTCCGATGTTCATGGAATTACTTCCAAACGTATTACTCACATCAAAATTAAAATCACCTAATTTACCAGTGACACCATTTGACAAATAAACATTTACCTGGTTTGAGTACATCTGTGGTCTAAAACCATTAGGATAAAGATCATAATTGGACCTATCTAACTGGGCGGCTCTGCGGTAAAAGCAGCTGAAACCCTCTACATATTTAAATCCGATATCCCCGAAAGAATAAAACTCCAGGTTCTCACCTATGGGCAACCCAAAATTATAGGCCATGGACCCAAGATTAATTGCCGGCTGACCAGCATAAGTAGCCACATCTAGCTGCTCTATACCTCTGGCACCCATTAGTCCTTCCACGGTTCTCAACTCATCAGCCAAGGCAGAATTACCAGCAGCCAGCGCGTGAATTAACTCCGGATTAGTGATAATTGGCACTCCGTTGATATCAGTTCTTTCGTTGTTTAGGTAAGTTTGATCGTATAGTGGGGCCCTTTCCAATGACAGAACTGTAGGTCTGATCGTCCGTTTGTCCTGCCGGATTGTTCCTGTAATGTTTAGATATCCGTCATTGTTAAACTGAAAACCATAGCTGGCCTGAAACTGATAACTGAAACCATCCGGCTCCGTTTCTCTGGAAAGAGCCAGTTCTTCAGGCGTGAGGTCTGTACCACTAAAGTCTGGAGCCATGTTAGGATAACCTCCGGCGGTGAAGCTTCCAGATAATTTACCTGTTCCCTTTTTCAAAACCACGTTCATTACACCAGCGATAGCATCTGAGCCATACTGCGCTGCCGCACCGTCTCTTAAAATTTCCACCCTTTCAATGGACGCAGCCGGTATAAAGCTCATATCTACAGCGTTAGCCATACTACCAGTTTGAGACGCATTAAGAAGTGCGGACGTATGCCTTCTCTTTCCATTTACTAGCACCAGCATTTGGTTGGGTGCTAAACCTCTTAATGTTGGTGGATCTACATGTGAAGAAAGGTCCGACCCCTGAGACCTCACCGCACTAAAGGATGGCGCCGTAGCCACCAACATTTCAGCCAGCCCCATTTGAGGCATATTGGTACTTAATTCATCAATGCTAATGATATCTACCGGAGCTGGAGTCTCAAGCTTAGTCCTTCCTTGAGACCTGGAACCTACCACAACTACTTCAGATAGCTGAGAGACTGCTTCCGTCATGGTAATATTAATTTTAGTTTGGCCTTTTACACTGATCTCCTGAGTATTATATCCGATAAAAGAGAATATCAGTTTGCCATCAGAAGGCACTTCAATAGAATAGGAACCATCCATGCCGGTGAGCGTACCATCGGCGGTACCTTCAAGGATGATATTGACACCTGGGATAGGCTTGTCGTCAGCTCCGGAAACCACTTTTCCAGAAACAGTGACAGATTCTTGTGCCATTATATTACAGCAAAATAATATTAGGGCACTTAATGTAAGTACGGGTTTTAACATAGGTTTCAGGTTTAGGTTAAGAATAATATATTGTTAAGTGTAATTAATTAATAATATTATTCCGTTTATATCAAAATATCAGAATTATATTTTGACTAAATTTTAAACCTTGAAAATCTTATGCTTTTTAACTATTATTATATTACAAGAGAGTAATAATGAAAACGTTTGCGCTTCATTAATCTTGAAAAAGGCCTTCCAGCCGATTAATATCCATATTTTTCCTTCCACAGAGCTCTAAGTCTCTTTCTTAGCTCCTCTTCCCGAGCATTTTGACCTGGATTGTATAGAACAGTATTCTTTATCTCATCTGGCAAGAATTCCATGCTGGCAAAGTTATTCGGAAAGTCATGGGCATACTTGTAGCCTTTACCATATCCTGAGTCTTTCATTAGCTTGGTTGGCGCATTTCTAATGGGCATTGGCACTGCCAGATCTCCTGTTTCTCTAACCAAGGACTTTGCTCGTTTTATAGCCATATAACTGGCGTTACTTTTAGGTGAACAAGCCAGGTAGGTAGCACATTGAGAAAGTATAATTTCAGCTTCCGGATAGCCAATTACATTCACTGCCTGAAACGCATTGTTGGCGATAACAAGCGCTGTAGGGTTCGCGTTTCCGATATCTTCAGATGCCATAATTAAAAGCCTGCGGGCAATGAATTTCACATCCTCGCCTCCCTCTATCATTCTGGCCAGGTAATAAACCGCAGCGTTGGGATCACTACCTCTCAGAGATTTTATAAAAGCTGAAATAATATCATAATGCTGCTCTCCACTTTTATCATAAATAGCCACTCTTTGCTGGGCTATATCCATCACCTGTTGGTCTGTGATTTCTATTTCTTCACCAGGGATAGAATCTACCACCAACTCCAGAAGATTCAGTAGCTTTCGGGCGTCACCACCAGAAATATTCAGCAGGGCTTTATGTTCCTTTAACTCAACCTTTTTCTTCTTGAGCTTTTCATCTTTATACAAAGCATGCTGAATAAGCTTCAGTAAATCATCTTCATTAAGCGATCTTAAAGTATACACCTGACTTCTGCTGAGCAAAGCGGAGTTTACTTCAAATGAAGGGTTTTCTGTGGTGGCACCTATTAAAGTGATCGTACCTTTTTCTACTGCGCCCAATAAGGCATCCTGCTGTGATTTATTAAACCTGTGAATCTCATCTATAAATAAAATAGCCTTAGACTGACGTTTTGCCTTTTCAATGACTTCTCGTACATCCTTTACTCCTGAGCTTACGGCACTTAATGTGTAAAAGGGAGACTTAATTTCATTGGCGATAATATTAGCGATAGTGGTTTTACCTACTCCTGGAGGGCCCCAAAGGATCATAGAAGGAATGACACCAGACTTGATCGTTTTTCTTAAAATACCGCCCTGTCCCACTAAATGCTCCTGACCTATAAGATCATCAAGCGTAACGGGTCTCATTCTTTCAGGTAGCGGTAGATTAAAATCAAACATATATTCTGGGTCTATCTGGTACTAACTTAGTAACTCAAAGTTGGCTAAAATAATGAACTTAATTTAAGGGCGTTTGTTTGTTTTTTGTTGTAAAAACGGAGCAAGTCATCAACAGTAAACTATGTTCTGTTAACTCAACTTCATTTACGCCCCTGTATAATCCCATTTATCAAGCCTTAAAAAGAAGAATATGCTTTGCTATAACAAAAAAATACAGCTTAGGAAGAAGGTTGTGTTTGATTTACAGAAGTATTCCGTTAATTTAAAGTTCGTTTTAAGTTAGGCTTTTATGAGAACCCCTTCTATAGAGAAAAAAGCTCTTTTTCTCTCTTATATACACGATTTTCGTGGCATTGCTATTTTGCTCATTGTCTCCAGCCATATACTCATGGAAGATATGGATAACACCTTTTACAGGATAATGAGTGCGATATTTCTCAATTCCACCATTTTCTTCGTATTTGTTTCTGGGTTTTTATTTCAGCACCTGGCTTTTAAATATGATGTAAAAACCTACTGGAGGCGGAAAATTAAGGGTATTGTTATTCCTTATATTCTCATTTCCATACCAGCTATTTTACTTCGCTTAAAAGACACACCCGCTTATATTATTGAAAATCACCCTGAATATGCCAGTTGGGGCATATTTCACAAAGTAGCTTATATGTATCTTACCGGAAGCCATCTTTTGCCCTTCTGGTTCATACCTATGATTATTCTTTTCTTTGCCATATCTCCTCTATTGGTTTATCTAGATAAAACAAAATGGATATACTGGCTGCTACCCGTTTTTATGATCATATCAGCTTTCTACTCCAGAGATGATATTACCCAGATTAATGATACATTTAGAATGTTTGTCCACTTCTTTTCAGTGTATTTGTTGGGCATGTTCTATAGCAGATATAAAGATGAAATTGCGGACCTAATGGACAAAATATGGCCTTTGGTTTACCTGGTAGGTGGAGCACTACTGGTCATCACTTGTTTTGAAATACCCTACGTTACCGAGGTCATCTTCTTCCAAAAAATAGTACTGTGTTTTGTATGTGTGCATTTACTAAAGCGCTATGAAGGTAAAATGCCGCAGTTCCTGGATTTTCTAGCCAAGATCAGCTTTGGAATTTACTTCGTGCACTACTACGTGATCATTGTTTTAAGAAAAATTTTTGTAATGTTTTTTACTTACGAAAAACCCACAAATCCAATAATGTGGTTTCTTAATTACATACTCGTAGTGATTTTAACAATTATTATCATTCAGATTATCAGATACATAGCTAAAGATAAAAGTAAATACTTGATAGGATGCTAAAAATAGCAACCAATCTATCTTTAGTTATTTCTAATAATTTTATGCTTATATTAACTGACAGAAACCTTTATTAACATTTACTAACAAATAAGTTTCAACTTAATTTCGTTAGTATTGTTAGGAATAATTATCGCAGAAACTAACCTAACCAAAACTTGAAAGCCGATGAGCGGAATATTGTATTTAGTTGGCCTCATATGTGCAATATGGGTAATATACGACGTATGGGTGGTAAATCGCTACCTAGATGAAACCTCCAAAGTACTTTGGACGGTACTAGCCTTAATAGCTAACTTCCTTGCAGCTATTATTTACTATGTGGTTCATAAAAAAAGAACCGTTTAAAAGGAAATTTTCTTAATAGCCTCTACTGTGTATTCAAGCATCTGATCATTATAATCCAGGTGTGTAACAAACCTAATTTCTCTGGGTCCGAAAGGCCCGGCAAGAATCTGGTGCTGCTTTAGTGCGTCTAAATATTGAGCTGTAGAGATTCCCTCTGCCAGCTTAAATATTACTATGTTCGTATCTACCGGAAGTACCTCTTCTACATAAGAAAGTGACGCCAAAGTTTGCCCAAGAATACGGGCCTTTTTGTGATCTTCTTTTAATCGGTCGATATTATTTTGCAAAGCATACAAACCTGCTGCGGCAATAAAGCCGGCTTGCCTCATACCGCCACCCATAAACTTTCTTACTCTTCTCGCTTTTTTAATGTGATCTGCTTTACCAACCAACAAAGAACCAACAGGAGCTCCCAAACCCTTACTCAGGCAGATGGATATGGTATCGAAATGCTTGCCATATTCCTTGGGATCGTCACCTGTCTCTACCAAGGCATTAAATAAACGAGCACCATCCAGGTGGAATTTTAAACCATGCTCCCGACACAACTGGCCTATTGCTTTTATTTCTGACAGTGAATAATAGCTACCTCCACCTTTATTTACTGTGTTTTCCAAAGAAACAATTGACGTTATTGGCGCATGAATATCATCTGGATTAATTGCCTCCTTGATATCATTGAGCGAAAGCCTACCTCGATCTCCCTTTAGTAATTTCATAGACAATCCGCTGGTACCTGCTACGCCTCCACCTTCATATTTGTAGATGTGCGAGCCCTCATAACAAATCACTTCTTCATATGGCTGAGAGAGCACATTAATCCCGATCTGGTTGGTCATAGTGCCTGAAGGACAGAAAATGGCAGCCTCCATACCTAAGTAGTTAGCCGCATACTTTTCAAGTTCATTTACAGTGGGGTCTTCTCCGTACACATCATCTCCTACCTCTGCATTGATCATGGCTTCCTTCATGGCAGCTGTGGGCTTGGTAACGGTGTCGCTTCTTAGGTCTACTTGCATGTGTTTGTTATTTTGGCCAAATGTAAATCACAGGATTTTAATAAAAAAGATCAATTGTACAGAAGGCATCATCTATCAGATTCATCCATTTAGCTTTGAAATGATGTCGTTTAGCTAAATAATTTTAGCCAGATATTTCAAATGATTACCTTTTGGTTGTACAGGCTCTGCCCATGCATAATGAGCTGGCCTTTATGTTCAATCAAACCCTAATTTAATGTTTAATTTTTTACAGAAAGAAAAAGCATCTAAGTTGGCTTTTAGTATGCTCTCTTTTCTTATGTGGATGGTTATTCCTCATCTTTCACCTGCACAGGTGAACACCGGAGGAAGTGCCAACACATCTGATCACAACAAGCAGGTAATCGGTTACATCACTAACTGGGACGCCTGGAAAGCCGCGAATGCAGGATTACCTGCTCAAGGCGCATTAACCCACATGAATATTGACTACTCAAAGTACACTATTCTCAATTATTCATTCTTTGGTGTAGCTCAGGACGGATCTCTTCACAGCGGAGACCTGAGAAACAAGAACATCTATCAGAATGGCTCGGTACAGCAGCCTGGAGATATTTTTTACACTGACATTTACAGCAGTTGGGATTTGCACATCCTTTTCGGTGAGATCGATCCGATACAATGGGTAAATGAAGATGTAAAGCAAAGAGCTGAGGCTCAAGGCTTTCAGGTAGAAGTTGGAGGCACCACATGGACCAATACTAACTGGGGACTGAGTGGAAGCTTACCTCTACCACTTCATAAAGAAGGTGGAGCGGCAGGGCTTTTAGATATGGCTCATGCAAACGGCGTGAAAGTAGTAGCCTCAATTGGCGGCTGGAGTATGTGTAAGCACTTTCCAGAAATGGCTGCTGATCCAGCTAAAAGAGCTCGATTTATTCAAGACTGTGTTAACTTAATTAACACTGGATTTGATGGTATTGATCTTGACTGGGAATATCCAGGACCATTTTCAGGAATGAACTTCACTGGCAGTGAGGCTGATTATGGCAACTTTCTGACTTTAGTTCAGGAAATAAGAGCTGCTATAGGACCTGACAAGCTTATCACAGCTGCTATGGCCGCAGATCCTGCGAAGCTACAAGGCTTTAACTGGCCTCAGCTGGCAGCTACTATGGATTATTTCAACATGATGACCTATGACTTTAATGGTGGCTGGTCTGACATTGCAGGACACAATGCTCCTGTTTATCCATATGATGGCGCCGAGGCCCCTGATTTCAACTGGCAGTCTACTTATAATGCCATGATGGCTATGGGTGTTCCTTCCAATAAGATCAACTTTGGTATTCCATTTTATGGCAGAGGAGTAGTGACTACAGGAAATGCGGATCTGAACGCACCTACGGTAAAAAGCAGTGTTACCGTTCAGCCTGATGGCCCGATCAGCACAGCTTCTGATTATACTAATTGGCCTCTTGATGTTTATGATGGAACACCTAACTACTTCTTTATTAAGCAAAAAACAGGAAGTGGTAGTGGCTGGACCAGACATTGGGATAATCAGGCTAAGGTTCCTTATATGACTAATGGAAAGTATTTCTTGAGCTATGATGACGAAGAGTCTATTGCTATAAAATCTGAATTCATCAAAAACAATAATTTAGCAGGAACCATTATATGGACCGTATTTGGCGATCTTGAATTCTCAGGTTCAGCTACAAACTTCGGCACCAAGCTAAAGAGATGGTCAAATGTGAGCTCTCCATTAATAAACACTGTAAATGAGGTGTTTGCCGATGGAATAACCAATCCTGGAAACAATGCTCCATCAGTTTCTATCTCTACACCTCAAAATAATGCGACTTATACTGCAGGACAAAGTGTGAGCATTACTGCAAACGCTTCGGATAGTGATGGCACTGTAACATTGGTTGAGTTTTACGCTAACGGATCAAAAATAGGTCAGGATAGTTCATCTCCTTTCTCTTATAACTGGAGTAGCCCGGCGGCGGGCAGTTATACCTTGACTGCAAGAGCTACTGACAATGACAACGCTACTTCAACTTCATCTAGCGTGTCAATAACTGTAGAAGCTGATGATAATGGCGGCGGTGGTGAAGATTGCCCTAATGCCAACTTCAGAGTAGTAGGCTATATGCCAAGTTGGTCAGGTACAGCGGCAAGCATTCAATATGAAAAGCTAACGCACATCAATTACTCATTCATATTGCCTAATGCAGATGGTAGCTTACAAGGGATAGAGAACCCACAAAAACTTCAGCAAATAGTAACATCAGCGCACAATGTCGGCACAAAGGTGCTTATTGCTGTAGGCGGATGGAACGATGGTAACGACAGCAACTTTGGCGCTTTAGCTTCAAACGCATCTACCAGAACAAATTTTGTAAACAGCTTAATGAGCTTCGTAAGCCAGTACAATCTGGATGGGGTAGACATGGATTGGGAATACCCAAGAGAAGGCAACGAGCCGCAAAATTATGAGTTAATGATGCAAGAACTTGGCGCTGCCCTTCATAGCAATGGCAAGATACTTACCGCGGCAGTAGTGGCTAGTGGCTGGAATGCTGATGGTATTCTTAGCGGAGTTTTTGATGACATAGACTTCCTAAACATAATGGCTTATGACGGAGGTGACGGAGCTTCACATTCGCCTTATAGCTATGCCGTAACTGCTCTTGATTATTGGTTAGGCAGAGGTTTGCCTGCATCAAAAGCAGTTTTAGGAGTTCCTTTTTATGGAAGACCTACATGGAGAGCCTATAATGTACTGATCGCAGCAGGTGCCAATCCAAATCAGGATGTATTTGAGGGCACTTATTACAACGGTATTCCGACCATAAAATCTAAAACTCAACTTGCTTTAGACAGAGCTTCTGGAATCATGATCTGGGAAATCTCTCAGGATACACAGGACCAAACCTCTTTATTATCTGCCATAGATGAAGAGTTAGGCGATTGTAACAACAATCCTGATGCACCCTCGGTGAGCATAACGAGTCCTTCAAACAATGCCTCTTTTGATACAGGAAGCACTATTTCTCTTACTGCATCAGCCAGTGATAGCGATGGCAATATCACCAGCGTAGTGTTTAATGTGGGGGGACAAAATATAACCGCATCAGGATCAGGTTCTACTTACTCGGCCAGCTGGACAGCTGCCGCTGAGGGAACATATGTGATCACTGCTACCGCCACTGACAATGATAATCTAACGAGCACGGCTCAGGTTTCCATTACTGTATCAACACCAGGATCATGTGATGTACCTGCATGGAATGCTTCTACCGCATATACCGGAGGCGCTCATGTTTCATACAATGGCGTAGAATACGAAGCCAGATGGTGGACTCAAAACGAGAACCCAGCATCTAACTCATCTGAGTGGCAAGTTTGGAAAGTGATTGGTGATTGCGGAGGCGGCAACGGCGGAGGCAATGAAGATCCTACAATTAATGTAAGTCTTACCGCTCCTGGAGCAGGACAAACATTTACTGCCGGAGATAATATCACGATATCTGCTAGTGCATCTATCAGCAGTGGCTCGATTACAAAAGTTGAGTTTTATAATGGTGGCAGCAAGCTAGGTGAGGATAGTTCAGCACCATATAGCATTACGTGGTCTGGAGTAGCCGCTGGCAGCTACACCATAAGTGCTAAAGCCATTTCCGGTAGTTATTCAGCGACATCTGGCAGTACTAATATTACTGTAGAAAGCAACGGTGGCGGAGGAAACTGTAATGCACCTCAATATGTAAACGGCTCTACTTACCAAACTGGAGACATAGTACAGAACAACGGCAATACCTATCAGTGTAAAGTAGGTGGCTGGTGTAGCATAGGTGGGCCATATACTCCGGGTGGAGCTGATGATTGGGCATGGCCTGATGCATGGCAAGATCTAGGCCCATGCTCCAGTGCGGCCCGCATAAATCTGAATAGTAGTGATTCTGAAGTTGCTCAATTTGGATTGAAAGCATATCCAAACCCGGTACATGACACAGGTATTATCGAATTCAGCACCCCTGAGGCAGGCTCAGCATCTTTGGTTATCTATAACCAAATTGGTGAAGTGGCTGACTTTATGACTATTGAAAAAGTGAGTGAAGGAAAGCATACGGTAGAGTTCTCTACAGAGAAAATACCTGCCGGACTTTACATCATAAGAATTTCTATGGGTGAGAAAACTCAGTCCATTAAAATTCTAAAAGATTAAACTGTCAAAATAGGTTGATCAGTTATAGAGGCTGCCATGCGATCCGGCAGCCTCTTTTTTTATATCAAAATGTTGATTGATAATGGGCTTTCCTGCTTTAAGCTCCACACCATACCTTCCTTAATAATCCGCAAGTCTGGGGTATTTACATACTTTTGATTCACCTCCAACTCTATACCCAGATAATCGCTGGGTGAAAATTTAGTACGGAGATAGGTAGTAAAACCATCATCAGCGCCATTGTATGGAATGTTAAGCATGATGTTATAATCAGGCAATCTGCTTTCTAGCTTATCTCTAAAGGCTTTTGAGAACTCAGACTCAGGCAATTGATTTTCATCAAACAAAATGCCTACATCCACTGTACGCACCACGCCGTTTAACTCTGGCGTGAAGGTATGAACAGACAGATGTAGCACCTCATGCCCTGCTTCTATTTCTTTGGCAATCTTTTCCTCCACCATATTTCGGTATGGATGATAATATTTCTCCAGCAAGTACTTTCTCACGTTAATACCTAAAGTCTGCACATACATAGAAAATAACTCCTTGCTATGGAGTGATCGATTAGTCTCCAACAGTAGCCTGGATATCTTTTGAAAGAAGAATGGCGCACCAAGTTGCCTGGAAAGATATTTTGCTATAAGCAAAGCACCTGGGTCCCAGCCTCTATGACTTTGAAGCACTTCTTCCCTACCATTAAAAAGAAATCTATAGTCCTTTGGAATATAATTTCCAGCATGCTCGCAAGAGATTACAATTGTTCTTTTACCCATACCTGAAACATTTCGTTATATTTTAAGCAATCTGATAACTCCCTGTATATCAGCTTTATATTATCTTCAGAATACTCACCACTTACAGAATTCAAAATCCTGGTGGCCAGTGTACCCTGCTCCATAATTACCTTGAGCTGAGGCATCCATGCTTCTACTTCTTCAGGGTAATAATTCTGAGCTTCTTTAATCAAATGAGCCCATAGCTTCTTCGCAGTAATAGATTTATCTTCAATACCAAACACCTTCAAATAATCGGCATTATCAATCACAGCACTCTCTGCCTTACGAATTGTAGCCTGGAAAATATCATTCAATGGCTGCGCCTCCCACTGCTGCTGCTCGTGGTGTGAGCAAATTTTCTCTTCTACTAAAAGCTTCAGCAGCAATACTATAAGGTTAACTATAGCCAAGTCAGCCTGAGGGCATTCCTGAATATCTAATAGTCGTATCTCAATAGATCCACGATCAAAACGGGCTATTGCTCCTCTTGAGTTTAGCCATACAGGCTGTAAAATATTCTCAGGGTCATGCGGAGCTATATCATGAGCTATTCTATCATAGATCATTTTATGGTACTGCCTTTTACTGAAAGCGCGCTCTGGTATCACCTTACCTGTAATGGAAGGAATAACCTTCTGGTTTTTTTGATAATAGTCTAATCGCTTGTCTAAAAAGCCTGTTTCTTTACCACCCAAAATTGGCGAGCTAGCTGCCAAAGCAGGAAGAATTGGCAAGATAAGTCGCACTGCGGCATGTAGTCTGGCAAATTCTTCATCATCATAAAACGGCAAGTTCAAGTGAGTACTTTGCAGGTTAGACCAGCCATGCCCGTGACAGTTAAATATCCTGTTATAAGCCGCATAAATATCATTATTATCATGAGGCCATAAAAAGGTACTCTTCTCAGGGTTCATTAGCGGGTGAGCAGCAGTAGGCAATAGCATAGCTCCAAACGAATCTAATAGTTCGTTTAACTCTTCCACGTTTTTATGAAACTGATCTGCCAGCTCCGACATATGGGCTTCTGGCTTAGTACACTTTAGCTCCACCACATGAAGCACCAGCTCATTACACCAGCTCACCATGCCACGATCTACATCTCCGGTATATTCTCCAGTAACTTTCTTAAATAATAAGTCAGTTAATGGCCTTACGGCTAATGATTTTTTATCTACTATCATATATTCCAGCTCTATACCATAGGCCTGGAACAAGTGTAATCTGTTACTCATCGTTTTTGGAGCCTTTCTACGAACGTTTCCATTATAGTAGTGTAAAGGCCATTTTTAATTATTTTATCTTCCACCCCAGCATCAATATTGGGGTTATCATTGATTTCAATCACGTAGAATTTACCGTCTATTTCCTTTACATCTACACCGTAAAGTCCGTTACCAATAAGAGCAGTAGCTTTAAGAGCAGTATCTATCAGCGCCTTTGGAACATCTTCTACTGCCAGGGTTTCACTTTTACCTTCTCTATGCTCACCGTTCTTCTTCCAGTCTACAATCTGCCAGTGGTTCTGGGCCATATAGTATTTACATACGTACAAGGCTTTGCCATTTACTACACCCACGCGCCAGTCATATGATGTAGGTACAAACTCCTGAATGATCAACAATTCTGACTTTTGAAAAAGGCTTTTTAATGTCTCTTTAAGCTGCTTTTCATCTACCACCTTCTTCACCCCTTTTGAAAAAGACCCATCAGGCTGCTTTATTACCAGCGGATAGTTAAAATCTGCCGGCACATGATGATCATCCTTTCTCACAATATGAGACTTAGGAACAGCTATTTTGTTGGCCACCAAAAGCTCATGCAAATACACTTTGTTAGTGCATTTCAGAATACTGTTAGAGTCATCCATAACCACCAATCCTTCTGCTTCAGCCTTTTTGGCAAAACGGTAAGTGTAGTGGTTTACGTTAGTAGTCTCCCTGATAAAAAGAGCATCAAACTGCACTAGCTTACCAAAATCGTTTTTAGTAATGCACTCTGTATTAAAGCCTAGCTTATCGGCGGCGGCTATAAACTTTTGTAGTGCCTTGGCATTTGACGGAGGAGTAGCATCTTCCGGGCTCATTAAAATAGCGAGGTCGTACTT
The DNA here is from genome assembly GCF_021389935.1 of Fulvivirga ligni. Lineage (NCBI taxonomy): Bacteria > Pseudomonadati > Bacteroidota > Cytophagia > Cytophagales > Fulvivirgaceae > Fulvivirga > Fulvivirga ligni. Next base: position 1,433,940 of record NZ_CP089979.1, on the reverse strand, counting down.
TTTACGGCTATATTTTTTTCTCACTATCTTTTTACCTGTGAAATAGAAGCTCAGCGCCTCTTCCAATTTCAAATAATCTTCCTTACCCAGCTCTTTTAAGTGGAGAGGTTTTAAGCTCTGCAACTGCCATTTTTTCTCCTTTTTCACAAAAACGGCCTGAATTATAGGTATTTGAAAAAGGTTAAAAAGTAAAACACCCAAATTTGCGTAGGCAGGATTTTCTACCTGACCAAAGAAGATGTTTATGGTAGTTTTATTATCCTCTACCTTTTTTAAGCTGTTTTGAATAAGCACATCAAACTCTTCCGCATCATCTTTTATGAGCGAAGGAAATCTAAAATCCTGAAGCGTGGCTATTTCAGGTATTACTTTATGCCCACGGGCTTCAGCAAGTAGCGAAACATAATATCCTAAGCTCTGGTATTGGTGAGACCTGCAAAGGTTGATAATTTTAAATTTTTTAGACTCCTGATATTTTGGCTGGCTGAAGTACTCAGAAGGAGATATTAGATCTACTCCATTGAACTTAAGGTTCCATTTTTCAGGTGCTTCTGTTATAATTAGTTTAGACATGGTTTACTTAGGATAAATAATTAAAAGGTTGGCATCATATGTCATTACGCCAAGCAGTATTGAGTTAATTAATTTTTGTAGACTTACTTTATAATATTGCTTCCCACTTATAGGGTTAGCTTCCAGAGGATCAGCTATAAAGGCCACTCTATCCTCTTGATTAAAACCGTTTATGATCACAAAATGGCCCGTGGGTTCACCGAGCACATCATCATACCTGATTACAATATCACCAGTTTCTCTAGGGCTTTCATACAGATAAGTAGCACTTAGACCTGTGAGAATAGGCATTCCTTTAGTTAAAAATGATTTAATGAGTGTAGGTGTAAGTTCTTCAAACCTAATCTGCCCACCACTTTCTAAAAACTGAAGGTACTCCTCCGTAGCTACCTGCAATCGCAAATCACCAGACTTCACTTTCAGCTGTGCCCTTAGTTTTTCTTTTAGATCTACCTGGTCCTTAAACCAAGAGATATCAAAGGTGCTCAGGTTATAAGTATAAATAGTGGCTTTATAACCTCTGCGCAAGGCATGGTTAGCCAACACTACCGCTAAAGTGCCACCTGATGACAGCTGCTTCACCTCCTGAATTACCTGCTTTAAGGGTATTTCATCATTGTAAAACTGATACACTCCATGAAGACAAGTAGGTCCACACGTAACATCATCAGGCTGCGCTTTAATGTCCAGATCTAATATTTTCTCTTTTAGTTTCAACAACATTTTCTACACAAAATCATTAATAATATCTACAGATAAACTCTTCTGAAAACTCTATATTTAGCGCACTAATGACAGTGATTACAGATGGGTATTTATATGTTCATCATATGACGCAGCGGTAATAAAAAGTCACAAGGAATAATATGATTAATAAAAAACTTTCTGACGAAGAGATAATACTATATCTGCAGCAGGGCGCTGGCGGGCAATACTTTACACTTTTAGTGGAAAGGCACGAAAACTATATTTTAAAAAAATGTAAAAGTTATGTGCAGGACGACGACCAGGCCGAAGATCTTTGTCAGGAAATACTAATTAAGCTATTCCTTAAAGTGCATGATTTTAAAGGTCAGGCCAAATTCTCTACCTGGCTCTTCTCTATCATTCATAATACCTGCATAGACCAGCTCCGAAAAAATAAGAAGAGTGTGGCCCAAGTAATTACTGAAAAAATGGCCGATGAAATATCTGACCTTGTAGATGGTGTAGATGAGGTGCCGGAAGAGATTTCTGTAAAAATTCTTAATGAACTTTTAGAAGAAATCTCCCCCGAGGAAAAGCTCCTACTACTTATGAAATACAAGGAGAAACATCATATTAAGGATATTCAGCTTACTTTGGGTCTTTCAGAAAGTGCCGTAAAAATGCGCCTAAAAAGAGCCAAAGAAAAGATTAACAAACTATACTTAAAGCAGCGCCAAAAGCAGGACGATTAGATCATTTTAGTGATGAACGTATCTAATATCTCCACCAGGATAAGGATGATAATGATCCACTCTAGCTTGCTACTTTCTTTATGATGGGATAGATCCATAAAAGCCTGCAGGTTAGCCTCCACTATTTTAAAGGTATTTTCAATCGCTCTGTATCTGGGACCACTATCAAAGTGACGGGACAGAACCTTGTTCACACCATCCAGATACTCATTCTCCCACGTTACGGGAGGAGAATCCAGAATGTAAAGGTTCTCAGCAATCTTGTTTTGCGTGTTAAGCGCTTTACCTATAAACTTTTGAATATTCTTAGTTCTAATTTCCAGCTTTCCCTCTTCTTCCATAGTATTAGCAAAAACTTTAATCTGACTTAAAAGATCTTGAGATACCTGATCATAATATAAGAGCGCCAGACTTTGAGCCAGGTTAAGCATCACTATTTTTATAGCCCCTTCATTGATAGAGGATAGCGAAAGATGGTTAAAACGGATGGTCATGTCATTATCCGGATTTAAAAGGAGGGCAAAATCATCTTTTAACAAATCATTTTTGTCCACTTCCGGGAAAAGACGTTCCAGTTCCTGATTAATTTCTTCGGCACGAAAATTATAAAAAACCATTACGCCATAATTAAACATATAGACGTATTTCTTTTCATCGTATTGATAGAAAACCTCACTCTTACTACCGCTGATTTCCATATCTACCAGCCTCTGCCTGCAATCATTAATGTTGATATTATTCTTGATATGATAGGCTTTCAGCTTATACTCTTCAAAATCTGACATAGGAATAAATTATATTATTTCGATTAGACGCCATTATGAAGAATAGTCACTAAAAATAATTTTTTAAATGTTAGGTGACTTCAATATGGCCCCTGCGTCATACGTGAAATTCAGGCTCATGAAAAGAGTAAAACAAATGTATTCGTCTATAGAAAATGGCAATGATGAAATACAGACAAACGACCACGCAGTAATATGCGAGGAAAAGAAAGACTCTGAAGTAAACCACAAAAAGAAAAAGAAGAACATGAAACATCTACTTACCCTCATATTTGTGCTAGGCACAATTTGGGCAAGCGCTCAATCACCTAAAGTTCCTGCTAACGCTCAGAAAGATTTTAAGACTAAATTTAAAAATGCTGAGCAAGTAAGCTGGGAAGAAACCGAAAACAAAGAATTTGTAGCTTCCTTTTATATGGAAGAAGCTGAGCACATGGTAGCTTATGATGCTAAAGGTGCATGGTTATACACCTCTCAGCTCATTGAAGAAAGCGATCTTCCAGAAGCAATCTCTGAGAAAATTTCTGATGATTTTATTGAAACCAGCATAGTAGCTGCTGAGAAAAGAACTACAGCTAAAAAAGAAAGCCTTTATATAGTAACGCTTCAGCCAGATTATCTATACACAGAAGATGAATCTGAAGAAAGTGATGATGTAGAAGAGCAAGAAGAAGATATGACTGCTCATGCAATTCAACTTACTTTTGATGCCTCTGGCAAGCTGATTACCAAAAAGACTATGTTATAATAGTATTAACTATCCGGTGGCCTGGCCATCGGATAGTTTTATATTTTTAGTCGTACCAATACCCTACGCCTCCGTCAGCTTCCAGCTCTACGCTCAGGCCTTTCACCAACCTCACCTGAAAGTTTATATAACTGATAATCATTGCCGCATCCAGAATTTCACGGTCTTCAATTTTCAGTTCTTTCATTCGGTTAACGATCTGATCTATTACAGATTTATTGGCATTCAAGGTGAGTGCTTCTGCATAACTACATAAAGCCCTGTTAGCTCTGCCTATTTCAGCGGTTTTATAATCATTTACCAAAGATTGGATTCGCCCCTCTTCCTTCCAGTAATGCGCTAACGCTTCTGAATGATGCGCCAAAGAATAATCACAATCCGTATAAACTGAAACTATTACGGCCAGCATTTCTTTCTGGTACCTTTTCAAAGGAGACCCACCAAACATTAATTCGATGTTAAAATCAATGTTCCTCATCATAGTTTCAGGGTTAAGGCTTTGTGCCTCATACAGGTTAGCTACTTTACCCCTGTTTCTTTCCAGCGTATTATACACTTCCCTTAACTCATCAGTAGCTTCCGCTGGAGATATTGCCTGGATATTCATAATCTATTGCATTTAAATTCCACATATTAAGCCCATAAGCATTGTCATTTTAAAAACACCTTGAGCTTAACTATTAAACGTTGAAATGTAGTGTATGGTAAAGAATAAGCCTCTTTATTAGGGTTAAATAATGTTAAAGACTGCTTAAAACCCACTTTTATAGTGAAATAAGAATAAATACAAATGAATGAGGCTGCTCACATGAGTGAAACAGCCTCTTTTTCAAACCAAAGGAATTATATTTTAATGCAGACCGATCAGTTTTTTAGCCAGTGTTTTACTTTGTTGAAGATATTTCTCCTGGTCGGCTTTTACATCCAGCATGCTTACAAAATAATACGTGCCATCTAATAAATTATATACTTGATGCGCCACTGTGGCCGGATCTTCAATGGCCAGAAAGCCTGCTTTTGTACACTGCTCTAATATGGTCTTCAAACCGGACCTAAGCTCGAGATGAAGGTCTTTAAACTTGCCTTTTATTTCAGGATGACGAAATATCAATGTATAACAGCTATAATAAACGCCATCGTCATATAGCTCATTCCAATCTAAAGAAAAGAGCTTATCCAGCACTTTATTTAAATGCTCCTGATGCGAAAGGTCATCTGCATGAGCAATAGAGAATATCTGCTTGTATTGATCCAGGTTATACTGGATGAGAGCAAGAATTAATTCATCTCTATTTTTAAAGTAATGCACAATTAGGCTGGGTTGTATTTCCAGCTTTTGGGCAATCTTGGCAAAGGAAGTATTCTCTAGTCCTTCCACCTTGGCCACCTCATAAAATGTGCTTAGAATCTCCTTCTTTCTAATCTCTGCAATTGACTGTTTCGCCATGGCGGAAAGTTAGTAAAATTTTTATTGTACAATCATTCAATTTTTTGAATTAACAATTAATTAATTAAACACTGGTTAAATTAATTAATACTTAATGCATGGCCACGATTCAGGTAAACTGTGAAATATACATTTGAGGCTCAATCACAAACGTATATTCCATGAAAAGAAATCTACCTAAATTCCAAAGATGGCTGCTAAATGCAGCATTGATCTTAATGGTCAATGCGCTATTTATTACGCCTTCTTTAGCCCAATCTCAGATTGAGGGAGTAGTGCAAAGTACCACAGGAGAGCCTATAATCGGAGCTTCTGTTATGGTTGTGAATTCCACCACCGGATCTATCACTGATTTAGAGGGGAAATTCAGATTAAGAGCCAATGAATCAGACTCATTAAGCATATCATTTATAGGATATAAGACTCAGATGATACCTGTGGGAAGTAAAGCCAGCTTCTCTATTACTTTACAAGAAGATGTAGCTCAACTTTCTGAGGTGGTAGTTACTGCACTGGGTATTGAAAGAGATAAAAAGGCATTGGGCTATTCTGTACAGCAGGTATCTGGCGAGGAACTCAGCCAGGTGAGAACTGGAAATATGGTAAATGCCCTTTCTGGTAAGCTGGCAGGTGTACAAGTTACAGGATCCAACAATGGTCTTGCTAGCTCTGCCAGAGTAATCATAAGAGGAGAAAACTCTCTCAACATCAATAAAAATTCACCTTTATTTATTGTGGATGGCACACCTATAAATAACAACATTTATGGAGTAGGTGGTGGCACCACAGACCAGGCAAACATGCCAACAGACTACGGTAACGGCGCAGCGGAAATTAACCCTGAAGACATAGAGTCCATGAGTGTTTTAAAAGGAGCAGCAGCTACTGCGCTCTATGGTTCAAGAGCTGCCAATGGTGTTATTGTAATAACCACTAAATCAGGAAAAGGAAAGAAAGGCTTAGGGGTAAACGTATCTACTTCTTTAACCTTCAGTAATCCATTGGTTCTACCAGACATACAGAAGCAATATGGCGGTGGCTGGGGCTTAAGCTATGCACCTGACTATGGCACCAACTTCGGACCAAAATTAGATGATGAGCTACTGATTCTTCAAGACGGAAGCCCGGGTTTCGACAGTGGAGAAGCAGAACCATTTATCCATAGATATGATCTGAATGACTTTTTTGAAACAGGTGTGGCTAGTAATACCAACATATCCATTGCAGGTAGTAACGACAAGGGTAACATCAGAATGTCATATGGTAAATCTTCTAACACAGGTATTGTTCCAAACTCCGATCTCAAAAGAGATAATATCAACATCAGTACATCATACAAACCTGCCAAAAGCTGGACTATTAACATGAATGGTACTTATGTTAAAAGCAAAAGCGACAACTTACCTGTATCTGGCTATGGTGGCCAGGGGCTGATGTATGCTTTGTTATGGAACTACACTAACGTAGATCTTGACTGGCTGAGAAACTACTGGCTGGAAGAAGATAAAGTACAACGCAATATCTTTACATGGGCCGATAACCCATTCCTCATTGCACATGAAAACATCAATGCCTTTGACAAAGACAGATTATTTGGTAATGTAAGCTCAGCATTTAACATCACACCAGAATTATCATTAATGGTTCGTTACGGCCTAGATAATTCGTCTGACTTCAGATGGTCTAGAAGACCTAAGGGAACGGTTTATTTTACGGAAGGCATGTACCGTGAGCAAACTATTGATTTTCAAGAGAGTAACGCAGATTTCTTATTGACTTATGACACCCGTTTTGGTGAATTTACCACCAAAGTATCAGTAGGAGGAAACCAGCTTAGACAGAGTACAAAGGAAAGCACTATCCAGGGAAATGGATTAAGCGTAGCCGGTATTTACACCCTGGGTAACATTAATGTGATGCCTGACTTATATCGCTATGAAGGTGAGAAGAGAGTAAATAGCTTGTATGCATTTGCCAACATTGGCTATAAAGATTTCATTTACCTGGACGTAACCGCCAGAAATGACTGGAGCAGCACATTGCCTGAAGATAACAACTCTTACTTCTATCCGGCAGCAGCTCTGAGCATAGTGCCTACAGAAATGTATGACATTTGGGATCCTTTAGATTATCTAAAGTTAAGAATGAATGTGGCCCGAGTGGGTAAAGACACAGATCCTTATCAGCTGATCAAGACCTACCCTTTTGGCACCTTGCCTAATACACTAACTACTCCTAACGCACTGCCTAACATGAACTTGAAACCGGAGACTACAGATTCATACGAAGTAGGTTTGGAGGCATATTTCTTTAACAAAAGGATCACTACAGAAGTGAGTCTTTACAAGACTGTAAGTACCGACCAGATCATCTCCTTTGCCGTTTCAGGGGCTTCTGGCTACAACCAATTGTTTGCTAATGCCGGTGAAATCAAAAATCATGGTGTAGAAGTTGTGCTTGGCGCTTTACCCATAAAGACTGACAACTTCGAGTGGAGCATTCAGGCCAATTATACCAGAAACCGCGGCGAAGTAGTTTCATTATACAACAACCTGGAGTCTTATATCATCGCTCAAGGACCTGATGGCGTTACAGTAGAAGCCAGACCAGGAGAAAGAATGGGTGACATTTATGGTAACACCTATGTGCATGCACCTGATGGCCAAATTGTATATGATAATAATGGCCTGCCTCTTAGCGGACCAAGAAAGAAAGTAGGTAACTATAATCCTGACTTTATGCTGGGACTTTCTTCTGGAATAAGATTTAAGCAACTGAGCCTAAACGCTTTACTTGACATCCGTCAGGGAGGTATTATTTACTCTTACACGCATGCCATTGGCACAGAAAGCGGTATTTTAAAATCATCTCTTCCTGGCCGTGAAGACGGAATTATTGGTGAAGGTGTAGTACAAAATGAAGATGGTAGCTTTAGCCCGAATACCACCAGAGTTACCGCTGAAACCTATTACTATGGCAGTATTTACCCAAGGAATAATGCGGAAGCAAATAGCTTTGATGCCTCTTATATTAAGTTAAGAGAACTAAGCCTGGGCTACACTTTACCTCAATCCTTGGTGAACAAAGTAGGCTTGCAGGGAGCTACCATCTCATTAATAGGAAGCAACCTTGCCTTATGGACAGATGTACCTAACATAGACCCTGAAGCACAGGCTCTTAACGGAGGCACCCTGATTCCAGGAATGGAAGTAACACAACTACCTTCTACCAGATCATACGGTTTTAAAGTCAACATCAATTTCTAAGGTTTAACACAGCCTAATTGAACCTAAGAATAAAATTTATAATCATGAAAAAGATAATAATAGCCGCTGTCATTGCCTGTGCCGCTTTTAGTTGCACTAATGACTTTGAAGAGATAAACACGAATAACAATGAACCAATAGAAGCTACTCCAGACTATCTGTTACCCACAGTAATATTTAATCTGGCTGACTTTTCAGTAAACAACAGCTATGGTTTTGGAGACATCATATCTCAATATGCCGCAAACTATGAGTACAATGATCTGGACATTTACAGATGGAACAGTAACGGTAGCTTCTGGGGTATTTATGATTACTTGCAGGATCTGAAAGAGATAGAGGATTATGCCATTGAAAATGACATGCCTAACTACCAAGCTGCAGCTTTAATCTTAGAGGCTTATTCTTTTAGTTTGATCACAGACGCTTACGGTGATGTGCCATACACAGAAGCTAATATGGCTGAAACAGGAAACATTACTCCGAAATACGATACTCAAAAAACCATTTATAATGGCATTTTAGATAAGCTCGAAAAAGCAAATGCCTTGATTGTTACTGGTGAGAGCATCAATGGAGATATTCTTTATGGTGGAAACATGAATAAATGGAAAAAGCTAGCCAACTCATTAAGGCTGAGACTGTTATTACGTTTATCAAATGTGCAGGATGTTTCATCTGAAATGAACGAAATAGTAACGAATGCCGCTACCTACCCTGTTTTTGAAAGCACTGGTGACGATGCCATTTACAGCTATTCCGGCTCCATGCCTGACTTATCTCCATACTCTATTGGCCGAAGCAGACCATATGGCTACTTCATTGCTATGCCTACATCTCACCTGGTAGATGCATTGAAGGAAAATAACGATCCAAGACTAGTAGAATGGGTGGACCTGAAAATGAATGACAACGGATCATTTGAGTATAAAGGTGTGGATCCAGGTCAGACTTTGGGAGATATAGGAAGACCAGCGGATTTTTCATCTCGCGATTCTTCTTATCTGAATAACCCTGCAAAAATAAAGGCCATATTCCTTACCTACAGTGAAGTAAACTTTATACTGGCCGAAGCTGCTGAGAAAAACTTGATTTCAGGCTCAGCGGAAGACTATTACAATAAAGCCGTTGAAGCCTCTTTCACACAATGGGGCCTAGCCATGCCAGCTGATTTCTTAACAAACACAGTGTCTTATGACGCCAACGATCAGGAGCAATTCTACACTCAAAAATGGCTGGCGCTTTACCATACTCTGGGTGAGGCCTGGTCTGACTGGAGAAGAACAGGAATGCCTTCATTTATACAAGCTGGCTCTGGCAATATTAATAATGACAAAGTACCTGTTAGAATCATGTACCCGTCACTTGAGCAATCTGTAAACGGCTCCAATTATACAGAGGCCTCTCAAAGAATGGGTGGTGACAATATTAATTCACCAGTTTGGTGGGATAAATAATATATTTTTTCAACTTGGCTGTCTCGTCTCACTATGGAGTAACGAGACAGCTTTTTTTATTTAAAAACCATGAGAAAAATTTACCTATTCGCTTTATCACTGTTGGCCCTCGGTTGTCAGCCGAAAGAGAAGCCACAACAACAAGAAGAGACCACTAACAGTAAAACAAAAAAGGCTGTTTTTATTATTTTAGATGGAATCCCCACCGATGTTCTCAAGCGTGTCAACACACCCCATCTGGATGCCATAGCTAAAGATGGTGGCTTCGCAGATATTCACGTAGGTGGTGAAAAAGGCACTTACAATGAAACCCCAACCATCTCAGCACCAGGCTACATAGACTTACTTACCGGCACCTGGGCTAACAAGCATAATGTTTGGAATAACTACAACCAGGAGCCAAACTATAACTACTGGAATATCTTCAGAATTGCTGAAACAGTAAAACCAGAACTCAAGACGGCAATTTTTTCTTCCTGGCTAGATAACAGAACCATTTTAGTGGGCGAAGGCCAGCAAGACGCGGGCAATTTTAAAATTGATTATGCTTTTGATGGATTTGAAAAAGATACTGTTCGTTTCCCCCATGATCCACGCTACAATTATATCGGCAAAATAGACAGCCTGGTGAGTGCAGAAACGGCAAGTTACATAGCCAGCGAAGCCCCCGATCTATCCTGGGTTTATCTGGAACATACTGACGACATTGGGCATGCTTTGGGTGATAGCGAATTATTTGACAATGAGATCATTAAAGCAGACAAAAAGGTTGGTGCCATTTACGAGGCCATCAAAAAGAGGGAAAAGGACTATAACGAAGACTGGATGATAGTGGTAACAACCGACCACGGCCGAGACCCTGAGACAGGCAAACACCATGGAGGTCAGTCTGATAGAGAGCGACACACCTGGCTTGCGACTAACCAAAAAGAGGTTAATACCAGGTTTCAAGAAGGCAATATGGCCATCATTGACATTACGCCGTCTATATTGACTTTTCTTAATATTGAACTACCTGCGGAAACGAAAAAAGAAATAGACGGCACTTCATTTATCCGGGCCGTTAGCGCTGACCAACTAAAAGCTGAATATGACAATGGCCAACTCAACCTCAGCTGGCACGTGATAAATTCTGATGGAAATGGGCAATTAAAAATCGCTTTTTCAAATGATCACAAAACCGGCGGCAAAGATGAATACCAACCCATTGGCGAAGTAGAAATCTCTACTGGAAAGGCAAAAATATCGCTTAGCGCGGAGCAAAAGCAAAAAATTGAATCATCGAAATTTGCCAAGGTAATTTTAGAAACCCCGTCCAACACATTAAACCGCTGGATTGTGCTAAAATAATTTAATTTGCGCTCATGGAAGAGATATTTTTCGAGGCACTGGGCTGGCTGAGCGCATTTTTCTTTCTTTATGCGTATTTCAATCTGGTAAGAGGTAAGTGGCAGGGTGATGACATGATTTACCACACTTTCAATTTTGTAGGCTGCATATTATTGGTGATCAACACTATTTATTACTATGCCTGGGCAGCCACTTTTATCAACGTAGCCTGGGGTGGCATTGCACTTTATGGCATGGTGAAGCGGAAAGTTGGTAAAAGTTGAGTGTTCTTAATGCATGGCTGAGTTGGGTTGTGGGTAATTAAATAATTCCTTTTAGAAATTCTTAACCCTAATTTTGCCATCTTCAAATTCAATCAGTAGCTGATTTGAAGTTATTCCTTCTTTTTGCAAAATTTCAGGAATAGAACCAAACGGATTGTCAATATCTAAATAAATTTCATCAACACCATCATTATCAAAATCCATCACAAGAAATTGAGTTATATCCGTCATTTCTTTAAATAAATATGGCATATCAATATAGAAGGTTGGAAATCTTGTCCATATATTATCTGAACTTGTTTTAACCTCAAGATGAAAATAAACATGTGCTCCTCCATTTCCTATGAAGGAGATTGAATCCATTGTGCCATCATTATCAATATCCCATTTATTTGCATATTGATATGTGAGCCTATCGGTTAATAAATTCGAGTCATATAAATATACCGCATATTCAGCCTCTGGAAGGGGAATAGTTTCATAGGTCGTGTTTTGTGCTTTGATCGAATGATAAATAGTTAAGAATAATATTATAGAAAATATTATTTTCATTGCTCGACTTCGATTATAAACTTTCTTCAATTTTAAAGGCGCCACCCATCCCGAATACAGTCCATTGGTAAGGCTCAGACGTTTCATTAAAAATACCAAACAAACCCTCAATGCCTTCCACAAGGAGCTGGATATTATCACTAAAATCTTTTAGATATTCATTTATTCTTCTGCCTTTATATAACTTAAAATCATGAAGCAAATGATTTGAATTCAATCTATTAATTATCTTCTCCTTTTTTTCGAGCCATTACGAATAGACATGTAAATAGTAAAGCCAGCTTTACCTTTCGAGTCTATTCCGTAAAAAACCATTGCTCTGGAATCAATAATTCTGAGAGTTAACCCTTGAATTTGACTATCAAATGTAATCACCAATGAAGTATCTTCTATTATACTTCTCTCCAGAAGATTCCTTAATTCTGTCATCATTACTCCACCAACTCCTGAATCTCCCCGATCTGTATAACTGGCTGAATATTAGTGTAATTCTTAAAATCATTAACTATTGCATCTCTATTGGCGGCAATAGCTTTATTGTATTCCGAGATATCGCTTATATAAAAATATCCTACAGCCAGGTATGGAACAGCATCGCCAGGTGTCCTACCGGCCAATCCTTTATCTATTTCATAAAACTTCAAATTATCACCTAAAAAACCTGCAACCATGGGCATATGACTGGCTTTGTAATAATCAAAATCGAAGGTTTTTCCTTCTCCATTAGGATAAAGGATCGTTACCTTGTTCATACCCTGCTTTAGCGCATGTGGAGCCTTAGCATTATCAGATTGGCAGGCTGTGAATAATAATAAAGTGAGAATAAAGGAAAGAATTTGAATTTTAGAAGACATAGTAGTAGTTGGTTTAAGTTAATAGTAATCCATCGCCACTAGCCATCTCTGAGGTATTTACCTTATTACGAGAAATAGTTAAGACTGGTTATAGGAAACAACCCTCTCATCCTCTAACTTCTTCAAGGCTTCTTTCATCCCCGCCACTTGCTCTAGAAGATGACCTTTCCATTCTGCCAACTCACCCGAAATATGAATTAAATAGGATTGGTAAATCTTTCATGAATGGACCAGTATTTGTCTTTAAATATATCAAGCTCAAACTTAAACTGATCACCAAATTTTTTCTCTATTCGCTCCATCACCCTGGAAGGCTCACGAAAGTCTTTACATGAAAAATAAATATCTCTTCTATCGCCCCCTGTTTGCCTACCTACATTAAGATAACCTAAATAATCTTTTAAGACATCTGTGATTTCAAGTTCTATCTTATCCATAGCTTCAAAATCATCCTGAGTAGGAAATCCATTATTTTCCTTACCATCATAAACTATGGTGAAAATACAAATCCAAGGATGTGAAGCCTTGGCATCCCAAGCTAAAAGATCAGTATTAATGGTTGCGATCAGTGGGGTTCCATCCTCAAATTGTGCTTCATACGAAGCGTAAGAATCATGTTCTGTATTATATTTTACACCCTCATACTTTTCCACAAACTCCTTCTCACGCCAGATGATATAATCCTTAATTTTATTTATTGGAACCAGCCCCTCTTCATTGTCAGGCCAGCCCTCAACTTCCACATAATCGATAGCCGTAATTGACCTTATTTCACCCAAACAATTATCCAGATAAATATAAGATCCATTGATAATGACTTGCTTATCAGCTTTAACAGAGTCCTTATGATAAATAGCTAGTTTAATAGCATCGGGATAGCTCTCTTCAACATGTGGTTTAAAGGCCAGGGTATCTGAATTAAACTTTACCCCATCCATTTGGATATTAACATCTTTGATGTCCAGCTCAGGTTTGTGAGCCGTAAATCGCCAACCTTCAATAGGAGGAGCAGCAGTAATTAAGTCTTCAACAAAAGCCATATTCTTCAGATCACCATCAGCGGTAATGATCAACTCTGCCATGTTTTCATCAATCATTCCGGTCAAATAAAAGAACCCTGCATGCACTTTATCCAGCATTGGATCCAGCTTTTGAAAAAAACCACTTTCAATGTTTTTACCAGACTTCACAACTCTGAAGAAGTTCTTGTCCTCTGTTTTAAACCATTCCCAGAATTCCTCATAAGAGAAAGATGAAGGCAATTTCTTAGCGAATAGGTTCTTGAAAATTTTCATTATATATGACAAATATCTGCAGTATTGAACGCCTGTTTATGACGGGCATATTAGTTCTACAAACTAAAAGATTTTGAATAAATTTCAAATATAAAACAATGCAAGATCCTCCTTAACGAAATGGGTGTTAAGCCTACTGGGAAGACAATTTCAACACCCCTAAAATCTTTGTGAAAATTTCCGTATTAGCATAAACACCCTGAAAGTTTTCCGCTCCCGGTCCGTAAGCGAAAACTGGCACCATTACTCCTGTATGATCGTTTGTGGAAAAGTGTGATCTGACAGCACCTTGTTGCAGGTCTCCACCAACTAAAGAAAGGCCTCCGGTTTCGTGGTCTGCCGTGATAATTAGCAGAGTTTCCTGATTTTGATCTACAAACTTCATGGCCTCACCGATGGTCTTATCCAGGTCGAGGACTTCTTGCACTACATAAGGCAGATCATTACTATGCCCTCCCCAATCTACCTGAGCTGATTCTTCCATAATAAAGAAAGGTTGACTAGTCTTCTGTAGTGCTTGGATAGATTTCGTTAGGGCCTGAGTTAAAAAATCACCACGTCCATTTTGCATAGAGGCTTTAGCAGCTTCATCCAAAATCACCATTTTTTGATGGCTACCATCCATAGCCTGAAAATTATCAGAAACAAAATAACCAGCCTTTTCCAGTTCCTTTTTTAAATTCTTCTCGTCGCTTCTTTTAATAAAGTGATCATAGCCACCACCTATTAAAATATCATTTTTACTTTTTAAAAAGTCTAAAGCAATAGCCTCACTTAAACTTCTCTCCTTTTGATGGGCGTAGAACGACGCCGGTGTGGCATCGGTAATATCGCCACTGGATATTATGGCGGTATTAAAACCTTCATCCTTCAATATCTCCGTAATAGATGTCAACCTGTGTCCATCAGCATCCATGCCAATATATCGGTTATTGGTTTTCTTACCGGTAGCCATGGCAGTGGCCCCGGCAGCACTATCAGTGATGTAGCTATCACTGGCATTGGTTACGGCATAGCCCAAACTTTTAATCTGAAACACATTAAGCGCACCACCATTTGCTGTATAACCAGCATACCATTGGGAAAGGCCAGTGCCATCGCCAATCAAAAGAATCACATTTTTAGGGTTCTTTCTCTTGAAAGCATGCTGAGGCTCATAAACACTATGTCGCTCCGTATTTTGGTAGTAATTCTTCTCAGCACCGTTAAGAAACTCGGCCGCCTCCTGTACTTTATCTGTATTGAGAATATCTACTCCTAGCTTTCTAAATTCTATCCAGGCATTAGTGAAATCAGGTGTACCCCAAAACCTAATGGGCTTACCGAGCTTATGAACCTGATCAATGATCGCCTTCACCTTACTTTCATCTTCTTTAGTAAGCACTCCTTTACCGTTCCATTGGGTAAGATTACCTAATCCCATGCTGATCATAGGTACTCTTTCCAGCTGCTCCGGGGTATATTGCAGGTGTGTACGACCATCGAATTCAATAAATTTTGGAAATTCATCCCAAACCTCAGTTGAAGGCATATCACCACTGACCGCTATACCAAAAGTAGGGCAATTAATAAGGATTGGATATTTTTCCACCTCTGCCACTATTGCTTTCAATGCATTGTAACCATCATTTTTCAAGTCTATAAATAGCATGAGTTTTTGCTGCGAATCGTGATAAGCCAAGCCTTTGTTTCTGGAGATAATGTCATTCAAAGGTTTTAAATAAAGGCTTTCCAAGGTGCGGTTGGCCTGAATCTCATCAGTACTATGCGCCACCAATAGCTGATCATCCCTTAAGAAAACATCTGCCTCAATAAAGCCCACTCGCTGTTGGTAAGCGATATAAAGTGGAACCGATCGGTGATAATCATTATGAGCAAAAATGCTGGAGGTAGGATATTTCTGTGCTTTAAGCATGAACATTAGGCTCAAAAAGAAGAGGGTAAGTACGGTTTTTCTCATGTAAATCATTAATAGCTAATTACTTTACAAGTATCCCCCTTTTAGCTAAGCAAAATCAGCTTTTGATATTAATGTTATGTTATGAGATAGCATGTGCCAATAAAAAAGCCAGCTCATAATTATGAGCTGGCTTTTACGTCCATCTAGTAATGACAAAGTTAAGAACCTGTCATTTTTCTCTTAGCAGAGTTTTTATTGTTTAAGAAGCCTGATAATCTCATAGTAGCTTCTAACTCTTGTCTCTTTCTGCTCATCAGCTGAATGATAGCTCCTAAAATTCCGGTGCTATATCCGCCACTTCCAGTACTTCTGTCATCTTGCTTTTGATACGCCTCTTCAGCCATATGCTTATGAGGCATTCTAAAGCTAGACAAAGTCATAAACATGTTTCTTAGTGCCTCAGCAGACTCTTTCACATTAACTGACACTTCTTTGCTGATCAACTTACTCATCACTTTAGAAGCCAGAGATTCCTGCCCCTTATAGTTATAGTAAACATCTCTTAGCTGAGGCAAAATATAAGGAAGGTATGTATTCTGGAAAATATCATATTCCTCATCTCCACAGTCAGAACCCCACAATAGGTGATCGTAGATGAATACCGGCATTTCCACTGCGCCCGGCCCTAAGTAATCCCTTCCGTATAACTGAATAGGATCATAATAAAACCTCAGTACTTTTGAAAACACTGTAGTATCCACATTTCGCCTGGCATGAACAATGGCCTCAACCATTTTCTTGAAACAAGCATCTGCCATATGACAGATTAAAGCAAATTCCTTAGAGTCAATATCTGTATGATGTAACTCTATCAAATAATGGATGCCTTTAACAACAGGCTCCATTGACATTTTTACACTATCAATTAACCCTCGCTCATCGGTATAATGAGTGTAGGTTCGCATTCTATCTCCGGCCGGATTCCAAACGGAGTAATGCAATAAAGTGTCCCTGGGTGGTAGGTCGGTTTTTTCACTTAAAACATCTAGTATGTAATCTAACTCGGGCACCTGTTCTACAGGCTCCAATCCATGCTTCTTAATAGACCCTAATAGGATGCCTATATCTCGCATGGCAGCGATAGACTCTTCATAGCTAAACTTTGCCAGCTTATCTGGATACGGAATATACTTGTAAAGTCCTGAGACAAGCTTATCCACATCTCCTTGTTGGTTATATTCTGGAAGAAGTTTGAAAAATTCATCCATGTTCAAAGGGTCAAGATCTGCTATTGCCAGATCTTGACTTCTTTGCACGAATAACTTCTTTTCCCAGAAAAAGGACTTGTTAAGCGTTCGCTGCATAACTTATTAACTTTTGAGCCAATCGTTACAATCCTGCTCTGCGTTGAAAGTATGAATCGCCAAATTACCTACGGCCGTCTCGTTCACTTTGTCAACAGTTGCTTTAGCAAATACATCATCAGAAACTAATACCGCAATTTTGGTCAGTCCCAGACGCTCAACTTCAGGAAACCATACAGCTCCAAGGTATTCCTGCACCTCTTTAGAAAGTATTTTTAAACTTCTGTGATCACTAATGTGACCTTTCAGCTTGTTGTCTTTAATGTAACCAGAGATAATATCACACCCCTTCTTTACTTGATCCAACTTTAAAAATCCAATCCACCTCGCTTTTATCACATTAGCTTCATCTAATGTGATCTCACAATAACTCTCTTTTAAAATAAGTTTTTCAGCCATAATATAGTTTTATTAATATGGCGTAACCTCCTAAAAAATAAGTACTAAAAAAATTAAATCATGGGGTGTATCTAATGCAGGTATAAAATTTAACTCACCCATATCATTGGATTTATTTTAATTCTTTAAATACTGAAAACCAGCCACTTATGACCAATAATTGCTTTTATATTTCCTATAAACAAAGTGCAAACATCAGAATTTAGGTCAAAAAAGTTAATTTTATTAAAAAACCTTACATAGATCAATTTGTGATATATTACAAAATCCTATAAACCCTAATAAACTGAAAATAATAAAAAAAGCAGTAATTATAGGAATAATTACTGCTTAACTTTTTGGTTATTAAACTATAACCAGTTTTTTGATTTCTATTCTATCATTTTCTTATCAAGATCTACAACTACCGGAGAAGCTATAAATATTGAAGAATAAGTACCTACTACGATACCCACTAATAGAGCGAAAGAGAATCCTCTTAATACCTCTCCACCGAAAATGAATAGGATAAGAACCACTATCAAAGTAGTGAATGAGGTCATAATCGTTCTGTTCATAGTACTATTGATAGCCGAGTTAAATACCTTCAATCTTTCTCTGCCAGTACCCAAGTTTAAGTACTCTCTAATTCTATCAAATACTACCACGGTATCGTTTATGGAATAACCTATAATAGTAAGTAGGGCTGCCACGAAGACCTGATCTATTTCAAATTTAACACCTAACACACCAGCTATACCGAAAGCAGAGAATACAAATAAACTATCATGAACCAATGCGATGATAGCACCTGTACTGAACTGCCACTTTCTAAATCTGATTAAGATATAGATAAAGATAGCGATGATGGCGAAAATACCAGCCTCAAAAGAAGAGTCTTTAATATCATCAGCAATGGTAGCACCCACTTTAGAAGATCCTGAAATTGTGAAATGCTCACTATCTACTCTAGAACCTTCAGCTACATATGACTTACCTGTAAATGACTCTATACCTGAAATCACAGCCTGTTGCACTTGTGCATCAGCCTCATCAGACTCATCATTTACCAAATAAGAAGTAGTTACTTTCACTATGTTATTGCTACCAAAGTTTTTCACCTCTGTACCACCTTCGCCTAAGCTATTGCTTAACGAAACTTTCATGTCTGTAGCTACAATAGGATCTTTAAACTCTACGATATAAGATCTACCTCCTTCGAAATCAACACCAAGGTTTAATCCGTTGATGAAAACCAAAGCCATACCTATAACGATAATCACAGAAGAGATCATGTAAGCCATTCTTCTCTTACCCATGAAATCGATATTGAAGTTAGAAAGCAAGTTTTTAGAGAAAGGAGTTTGGAAAGAAATATTGCTCTCATCACCCTTCTTAGTCCACCATTCTACAATTACTCTGGTAATGAATACCGCAGTAAAGAATGAACAAGCAATACCTATCATTAAGGTAATAGCGAAACCTTTAATTGGTCCTTGTCCTAAAGCATAAAGAATGATCGCCGTTAAAGCGGTGGTTACGTTAGCATCCACAATAGAGCTAAATGCCTTACTATAACCCGCAGAAATAGCAGCTTTAAGCTTCACGCCATTTCTCATTTCTTCTCTTATTCTTTCGAAGATAAGTACGTTAGCATCTATCGACATACCAATGGTAAGTACGATACCTGCAATACCTGGTAAGGTAAGCGCAGACTGAAGCTGAGCCAAGATACCTAGGATAAAGAAGATATTGAATACCAGCGCAATGTTAGCTACTAAACCACCCTTAGCATAGTATCCGATCATGAAGATCACTACCACTGCAAGACCAGCTAACATAGAAAGGATACCCTGATTACGCGCCACCTCTCCAAGAGTTGGTCCTACGATAGCCTCCTCTACAATTCTTGTAGGAGCAGGAAGAGAACCAGCTTTTAATATATTCGCCAAATCTTTAGCCTCATCCATAGTGAAGCTACCAGTGATCTGAGAGTTACCATTAGGAATCTCACCGTTTACGAAAGGTGCAGAATACACTAAATTATCAAGTACGATAGCAATTCTACCTTGAGGTGTTTTGCTAGAAGCTTCTGCCGTCATTTTAGCCCAAACTCTAGTACCTAAAGCATTCATCTGCATGCTTATAGCTGGCCTGCTGTATTGGTCAAGTTCTTGACGTGCATCTGTAATCACTTCACCTGTAAGTCTTGCAGCACCACCACGTCCGGCTTGAACGAAATACAACTGAAGCATTTCTTGGTCAGTTTGCTCATCAACAAAAGGTTTTACAGCCCAAAGTGGCTTCACTGATCTTGGAAGTAATCCCTGAACATCTGCCCTTCTAAGAATAGAACCAATTACTGTAGTATCTCTCACATCATATGTTAATGGACCAGTAGCTAACTCAAATAATGGCGACATTCTGTTTGAAAGAGAATCTGCCTCTGTAGCTGTAGAATCGTTAGCACCTGAAAGCGCTGAATCTAGACTTGAAGCCTCATCTGTAGAATCTCCCTCAGTAGATAAAGCTGAGCTTAAATCTTCTTCTTGCTCTGCAACTTCTTCAGTAGCAGCTGTTCCATCTTCTTTTAAAGAAGCTTTTGCCTTTTGCTCGTTAACAAGCATGTCGTTAATGGCAAATAAGGCATTGTTGATATCAGTTGGCTGAGCTACTTCCCAGAACTCTAACTTAGCAACACCTTGTAATAATTTTCTAACTCTCTCAGGGTTATCAGCACCAGGTATTTCGATTTGGATTCTACCTTGATCTTCTAATTTCTGGATGTTAGGCTGAGAAGTACCAAACTCATCTAAACGAGTTCTTAAGATGATAAATGATCTGTCAATAGCATCATCAATCTCATCTTTAATAACTTTCATAACAGCGTCATCGCTATCACTACGGCTAATTCTGCTTCTGTTAGCAGCAGTAGCAAATATGTTTGCTAAAGGCTTCTCAGTAGTTTCATGATAAGACTCTATGAAAAGGTCAGCAAATTGCTCTGTACTCTCTTTTTGCTTTTGTTGAGCTTTCTCAATAGCAGAAAGGAAAGCAGGATCTTTACTATTTCCGCTAAGACCTTTTATAATGTCAATAGGAGATACTTCAAGAGTAACGTGCATACCACCTTGAAGGTCAAGACCTAAGCTAAGCTCTGTATCTTTTACTTCTTTGTAAGTATATTCTATTCCAAATAGATTGTATACAGGAATATTATAAACTGAATCTAAATAGGCTTGTTTTTTACCCAGGTCAACCACCCCTGACTCCTCGGTTGCAAACTGTACCGCATCCTGCTGAATATTTCTAGAAACGAAAGTAAACGACAGGTAATAGATACAAAGCAACGTTACTACTATGGTTAAAACAATAACCGCACC
The DNA here is from genome assembly GCF_021389935.1 of Fulvivirga ligni. Lineage (NCBI taxonomy): Bacteria > Pseudomonadati > Bacteroidota > Cytophagia > Cytophagales > Fulvivirgaceae > Fulvivirga > Fulvivirga ligni. The sequence goes on along the minus strand of NZ_CP089979.1, from coordinate 1,412,886 downwards.
TTTGTTTCGCATTGTATTAATTGTTTGTTGTTAAGTAAGCTTAATTAAAAAGTTATATGTTCCCTTTGTGCAAAGGGGATATGGTTCAATATGAAAATATTGAAATAATAGGACTAGAGTAATCCGTTAGGGAGCATTCGGCGATATAATGAGCCGAAATAAAGTCTTAAAGTAAGTATTAAAATCAGGTATATTCTCAGGAATCTCTACCACATCTTCTGAGCTACCAGAGTAGATCTCAGTAATAAAATGGAGGGCCTGAGTAATGTTCATGTGGGCCACTGAGGATACCGCATCTTTACTTATAGAGAGTATAGCATGATCATTACTATCATCTTTATTATCATGCTTAATATCTATAGTGGTATCCTTGCCTGATGTAGCCAGGCTGTAGCTGGCCATATAACTATAGTAGCAAGTCTCTGACGTAAGGATTACCAGAGCCGCTAAAACACCAATGCAAAGACCAATGGTGTGCTTGAATTTCCGTATAGTTATATGATTACGCATCTTAAAGGCCTACAAATGTAGTGATATTCACCATTAAATCAAGTATGAGCGTCATTAAGTTTGGTCTTGAAGAAACCAGAGAGCACTTCGAGAGCGTTGTCAAAATTCTTGTTATTAGGAATTATCAAATCCGCATCATCTTTTAATGGCTCAAGGTACTTTTCAAAAGTAGGCATCACGTGTTTCTCGAATCTGTATAAAACATCGTCAAGATCGTATCCTCTTTCAATTTTATCACGAATAATTCGTCTTTTTAATTTGATGTGGTCCTTTGCAGATATAAAAAGCTTAAGGTCTAAAAGGTCCCTTACCTCTTTGTAATACATCACAAATAAGCCTTCAATCACTACAATAGGAGAAGCGTTAAACTTCAGTTTCTTAGGAGTAACCGCCGGGTTATTAAAGGTATATTCTTCTCTTTCGAAAGACTCTCCAGATTTAATCTTTCTAATATCAGCAGCAAAAGCATGCGCATCTATAGAAGCAGGGGTGTCAAAATTTTTCACACCATTCTCATCTAATGGCTGCTGTTCTCTTGGTAAGTAATAATTATCCTGAGATATGAGGCATATATCTTTACTATCAAACTGGTGCAATAAGCTATTTAAAAATAGTGTTTTACCAGACCCACTTCCACCTGTAATGCCTATAATAAAAGGATTCACTTCACTAAGATTTTTTTGATGATAAATATTTTACTAGTTGATTAAAAGCTCTCGCTCTATGGCTGATTTCGTTTTTCACATTCATACTCATTTGAGCAAATGTTTCCGAATAGCCTTCAGGGATAAATAAAGGATCATATCCAAAACCTCTATCTCCCGCTTTTTCTTTGATGATCTCACCTTTCACAACACCTTCAAACTGAATATCTTCTGAAGGGGTAATGAATGTGATTACGGTTCTAAATTGAGCTTTTCTATTGCTCTGCCCATCAAGTTTTGAAAGGAGCAGTGCCATGTTAGCCTCATTATTCCTTTCATTACCAGCATATCTTGCAGAAAGTACGCCTGGTTCACCATTGATGGCTTCTACTTCAAGCCCTGTATCATCAGCAAAACATGGTACACCAAAGGTTTTATATACATATTCTGCTTTCTGTCTGGAGTTTCCTTCCAGTGTATTCTGGTCTTCTCTAAGCTCTTCTGTGCAGCCTATTTCCTCCAGAGATACTAATTCAAAATGAGGAGGCAACATTTGTTGAACCTCCTCAAGTTTATTTTTATTATTTGTAGCAAAGCAGATTTTCATCTTACTCAATAGCTCAATAATTTAAGTTTTATTTTTTCTCTCCTGCAGGAGTAAAGTCTACAAGCTCTACATCAAAAACAAGGATAGAATTTTCAGTGATTACATCACTTCTTTTTCTTGGGCCATAAGCCATACCAGAAGGAACGTATAATGTAGCTTTACTTCCTTTTTTAAGTAGTGCCACACCTTCATCCCATCCTCTGATTACTCTACCTCTTCCTAATGGGAAAGCATAAGGAACATAACCACCAGGTCTATTTTCATTATACATATCCTGCTCTTTAGCTACAGACTCAATGCTAGTATCAAAGTAAGCTCCATCCAGTACATGACCAGCATAAGCTACTTCTACCATATCACCGTCTTGTGGAGACTCTCCTGTTCCTTCTTCTGTAATTACATAGTAAAGACCAGACTCAGTACTTTGAGCTTCAATATTATTTTCAGCAAGGTACTCTTCGATCGTTTTCTTGTCAGCCTCTAACTGCTCTTCAGCCTCAGCTTCCATTTTTTGCTGCTGCTTTTTCATCATGTCTTCTCTCCAAGCCATGAACTCTTCCTGATTCATTGCATCAGCCACACCGATGTTGAAAGTTAATGTACCTTCTTTATCTACCATTGGAGGAACTGGAGATTTCACGCTATTAGCAAAGAAATCAGCCGTCGCAATTTCGAATGTTACACTATCACCAATACGAAGGTCATTGAAAATCTGCTCGATACTGCCATCACTTGCAGCCCAAACAGAGTCATTTTTAGGAACAACAGCAGGAATGCCTTTTTCGGCAGTAGTCATCCATACAGAGTCATTATTATCCTTGTAGGTCATATTAAGCACCATGAATGAGCTATCTTTAATTGCCTCACCGTCACCTTCTCTTAAAAGAGTATACTTTAAGCCAGATGACGTTTGCTTTTCCTTTTGTCCACAAGCTTGAACTAGCACTACAAAAGTCAACAACAACAATATGTTTATTCTATTAATCATTACTAAGCGTATGTTTTTATTGGGTTACTTAATTGGTTTTTATATTCGTCTAATAGTTTTTCAAATTTATCTACCGTTTCCTCCAGCGTAAGGTCAGATTTACCCCCAGCGGCATTTTTATGCCCTCCTCCTTCAAAATTCTTACGAGCAAATTCATTCACAGAAAAATCACCAACAGATCTGAATGACATCTTTACGGCCTCAGTTCTATCGATAAGCAGCGCTGCAAACTTAATCCCTTCAATGGAAAGAGCATAGTTTACCAGGCCTTCGGTATCTCCTGTTTTAGAATTAAATTGCTTGAGGTCTTCTGCGGAAATCGCAAAATATGCGGTGTGATATTCTTGCACCACCTTGAGTCTTTCATTTAAGGCAAAACCTAAAAACTTAACTTTATCAAGGCTATTGGTATCATAAACAAGTTTGGCAACCTTGGAAATGTCTGCTCCTATGGCAGCCAGCTCTCCGCACACTACAAAAACATGTTTGGTGGTGTTTGAGTGCTTGAAGTTGCCTGTATCGGTCATGATTCCGGCATACAGAGCTTCAGCAATGTCTCTATTGATCATTTCCTTATCACCTAGCATGCAGATTAGATCATAAACCAACTCTGCTGTAGCAGCAGCCTCTGTAGTCCAAAGCTGGAAGTCGGCAAAATCTTCAGGCTCCAAATGATGATCTATGAGCACCTTAGTACAAGTAGCCTCTCTTACTTTCTCTCCCAGCTCGTTTATTCTGCTTAGGTTAGAAAAATCAAGGCAGAAGATCATATCAGCCTCATCTATTATGGCATGAGTTTTATCCTCATTCCCTTCATTATAAACCAGCACCTCGTCATTCCCGTGCATCCAACTTAAAAAGTTAGCATAATCAGTAGGCGAAACCACAGTTACCTCATGCCCCTTCATCTTCAAATACTCTGCTAACCCCAAAGAGGAGCCAAGCGCATCAGCATCGGGTTTATGGTGCATGGTAATGACCACCCGTTTAGGAGTACTGATTAGCGTCTTAAAAGCTTCCAGATTCTGCATTCCTTTTATCCCCGCCTATTATGGCCAGTTTAATTTTTAATAAACGGCAAAATTGATAATAAAATACTTCATAAGCAAAAGCAGCTAGTTCGATTATCATAAAACATGATTTTAACAATCATGAGGGCATATATTAGCAGATTGTTTTTAGCTTTGCGGAAAATCAATAAAATCAAACATATTATGGCAGGGAAAAGAACCTTTACAATGATAAAGCCTGACGCTGTAGCGGCTGGAAACACAGGAGCAATCATTAAAATGATCGAGGAAGCTGGCTTCAAAATTATAGCTATGAAAAAGGCTTTACTTACAAAAGAAAGAGCTGGTCAGTTTTATGAAGTACATAAAGAAAGACCTTTCTACAATGACCTAACTACTTATATGTCATCAGGCGCTATTGTACCTATGATATTAGAAAAAGATAACGCAGTAGAAGATTTCAGAACCCTTATCGGTGCTACTAACCCTAAAGAAGCTGCTGAAGGAACTATCAGAGCAATTTTCGCTGAATCTATCGAGGCTAACGCTATCCATGGTTCTGACTCTGACGAAAACGCTGAAATAGAAGGAAGCTTCTTCTTTGCTGGTGTAGAAAAATTCTAATCTAGCAACTGCGAAAATTATTAAGAGGTTATATCATAAGCGGCTGTTCAAAAATGCTGCTCTGATATAACCTTTTTTCATTTCAAGGCAATACAAATATTCTTAGACTCAGTGAAAAACCTCAAAGCCTCTTCTCCACCCTCTCTGCCAACACCAGATTGCTTCATTCCTCCAAATGGAGTTCTTAAATCTCTAAAAAGCCAGGTATTTACCCATACTATTCCACTTTTTATCTGATGAGAGACTCTGTGCGCTCGTTTGAGATTATCTGTCCAAATAGTTGCAGAAAGTCCGTAGGCCGTACTGTTGGCCAGAGCTATGACTTCATCTTCCGCCTTAAAAGGTATAATAGTAACCACAGGGCCGAATATCTCCTCCTGGTTAGTACGGCAAGTAGCATCTAAGCCTACGATCACCGTTGGGGCAATAAAATATCCTTCTTCACATCTGCCTTCTACTTTCACCTGATGTCCTCCACAAAGGATTTCTCCACCTTCATCCTGAGCTAATTTGATATATGATAATATTTTATCCTTATGCTGCTTTGAAACAACAGCTCCAACCTTGCTTGTCTCATCATGAGGATCACCCACTTTTAGCGTCTTCACCCTTTCCACAAATTGGCTAACAAACCTATCATATATGCCTTCCTGCACAAATATCCTGGAACCACATAAGCATATCTGTCCCTGGTTAGCAAATGAAGAATGAATGGACACCTTCAAGGCCTGATCAAAATCGCAGTCATCAAAAATGATATTGGGGTTTTTACCTCCTAGCTCCAATGACATTTTCTTGAACATCGGTGCAGCTGTCGCGGCAATGTGCTTACCAGTAGTTGTGCCTCCTGTGAAAGAAATCAATGGAATATCAGGATGCTCCACAATGGCCTGACCAGCTTTGGCCCCTAAGCCATGCACTATATTCAGTACTCCTTCAGGCAAACCGGCCTCTATACAAAGTTCGGAAAATAAATACGCGGTCATGGGTGTAATCTCCGAGGGCTTAGCCACCACAGTATTTCCAGCTGCCAGGGCCGGAGCCACCTTCCAGGTAAATAAATAAAGCGGCAGATTCCAGGGAGAGATACAACCTGCAACCCCTACCGGCGTGCGTGTAGTATAGTTGAGCGCCTGATCATCAGACATATGTGATTCCGAAGCAAAATGCTGGATAGCCGTAGCGTAGAAACGCATATTACTACTCGCCCTAGGAATATCTACTCTAGATGCCAGGGAAAGAGGTTTGCCATTATCATCAGATTCAGCCCTTGCCAGCTTTTCATGATCCCGATCAATAAAGTCCGCGATCTTCAGTAAGATAGCAGAACGCTTCAACACGGGCATTGATGACCACCCGTCAAAAGCTGCATTAGCTGCCACTACAGCCTTCTGCACATCTCTATCATCAGAATCGGGTATCAAACTATAAACTTTTCCTTCCGCAGGATTATAGTTATCCAAATATTCTCCAGACTCCGGCTCTACAAGCTGGCCATTGATATAGTTTTTTATTTTAAACATCACGATTAATGATTATTTCTTCACTAAGAAAGTAAATGCCCCCGAACTAATCCAATAGATGAAAGCTATATGAATTAGAGTAAAACAAATCGGGGTCGGCACTTATATCCAACAATGATACAGCTTTACTTTTATTACATAGAGTTCCTTTTCTTAATTGGGCATAATCACGAAAAGATGAAAACTCCCATTCCTCCATTTTTTCAACCAGTCTCGCTTTCAAAGGATTTTGATGTATGTACTGAAAGCAAATGAATGAGGCCTCATTGCCATTATATGACAAATTCTTAGCCTTTGTTTTTTGTTGAAACAAGGACCCTGACCTTTCAAACCTTTTGTTAATTGCCTGAGTGTAGGAACGTAGCACAATTACAAACGCCTTACTCAAAGCGGCAGAACTAATAAACTTGGATTCCTCAATATAGATTAAAAGGTGAAAATGGTTCGGCATCAGACAGTAAGCAAGTATATCTACTGATGGCTCAATGTATTTTCTCATCTTACGCAGAAAAAACAAGTAATTCTCCTCCTGAAAGAAGATGTTTTGTCTATCGTTTCCACGGTTAAATACATGAAAAATGTTGCCGGCAGTAAAATGCATGGTATGAAGTTTATTCATCCGATGGCTCGGAGCCATCGGATGGATGTCTACAACCCAATGTATAAAACCTCCTTCATTCCTAAGAGGCTAACTTATCATTTTACTTACAAAGTCATTCTTTTGAGAATAAACTGGCATACTACCTTTTACAAACACCCTAACCTACCACCATCGACTGGAAGGTTTATTCCATTGATATACCCAGCGGCAGGGCTGCATAAGAAGGCTATGGCTGCGGCTGTTTCAGAAGCTTCTGCGAACCTGTTGGCTGGTATCTCAGACTTCATCGCTTTTTCTACGTCCTCTTCACTTTGTCCGGTTTTTTGAGCTTTGCTACTGATGATAGACCTCAAACGAACTGTATCTGTAGCTCCAGGAAGCACATTATTTACCGTTATTCCAAAACTTCCCAACTCTATAGACAGGGTTTTCGACCAGTTAGCCACCGCCCCTCTAATAGTGTTGGAGACACCTAGCCCCTGAATAGGAGCTTTTACTGAGGTGGAGATCACATTTACTATCCTTCCATATCCCATTCTTTTCATCGAAGATACCACGGCTTGCGTCAGAATTTGGTTACAGATAAGATGACGGTTAAACGCTGAAGTAAATTCAGTTAGCTGTGCATCCATTGCTTTACCTCCGGCAGGTCCGCCAGTATTATTAATTAATATGTGCACGTCACCCTCCTTTATCATATAGGCGTTAATAGTACTCTTTAGATAATCTGGTTGGTCAAAATCAGCGCATATATAATGATGTTTCTGCCCATCCTTTAGCGGCAGCTCATCTAAAACTTCCTTCAACTTATTTTCATCCCTCGCTATCAGAGTAATGTGTGCGCCAAGTTCAGCAAGCTCCAGAGCAGTAGCTTTACCTATACCTTGTGTGCTGCCGCAAACCAGCGCTCTCTTACCTTTTAAATTTATATCCATCTTATTCTATTAGCTTTTATTTTCATTAAATTTAACATAAAACAGCATACTTTTGAACCCCCTCGCCAGAACTGCACGAAGTTATACAGAGGAGCTAATCATATATTAAATAGATACAAAATGGCTATAAAAAGACCCTTTAACTTAAAACAGTGGATAGAAGACAATCGAGATCTTTTAAAACCACCTGTAGGTAATAAAAACATCTATGCCGATGCGGGTGATTATATCGTGATGGTGGTGGGCGGCCCCAACGCGCGTAAAGATTATCACTACAATGAAACGGAAGAGCTTTTCTACCAGCTGGAAGGAGATATTACGGTAAAAATACAGGAAGATGGACACGCGGTTGATATCCCCATCAAAGCAGGAGATATTTACTTACACCCTGCAAAAGTGCCCCATTCTCCTATAAGATCAGAGGGCTCAGTAGGTTTGGTTATTGAGAGAAAAAGAAAAGGAGAGTACACGGATGGTCTTATTTGGTACTGTGAGAAGTGCAATCACAAGCTTCATGAAACCTATTTCCCGCTAAATAATATTGAAAAAGACTTCTTACCGCGCTTTAAAGAGTTTTATGGTTCAGAAGAATTACGCACTTGTGATAATTGCGGTCACGTAATGGAAGCTGACAAAAAATTCGTTTAGATTGGAATATATTCATCATTTTCCCATTGGGCCTTTGGGCATTTCTGCCAGTGAAACGCACATTACTAAAGTCACCTTTAAACCCAACCTTGAAAATGGTGTTTATACCACTAATTCTGAAGTAATCAAAAAATTTACAGAAGAGCTAAATGATTATTTTGAAGGCAAGCTTGCCACCTTCCATACACCTTATGAATTAAATGGAACTAATTTTCAGGTGAGAGTATGGAAAGAACTGGCAAAAATTCCTTTTGGAGAAACCATTTCATATTCTGAGTTAGCTATAAGGCTTGGAGATATTAAATGTATAAGAGCTGCAGGCACTGCCAATGGCAAAAACCAGCTCCCAATTATTATACCTTGTCATAGAGTGATCGGTAAAGATGGTAAAATGGTCGGCTTTGCCGGAGGAATAGAAAATAAGAAATGGCTTTTAAAACACGAAGGTGTTCTCCGAGGGGAGCAGATGGAAATTTTTGGGTAATTTTGAACTAAAATAGGGGCGATGGTATATGAAAAATCAATAGAATTTGCAGTAAAGATGGATCAGGAAGATCCTTTAAAAGATTACAGAGACAAATTCTACATTCCACAGGTAAACGGAAAAGACAGCATTTACTTTACAGGAAATAGCTTGGGCTTACAGCCTAAGAATGTAAATAAATATGTTAATGAAGAACTGAACGGATGGGCAACTTTGGGAGTGGAGGGCCACTTTCACTCTAACAAAAGGCCATGGTTTGAATATCACAAATATAGTAAAGAGGCATTAGCGAAGATTGTGGGAGCAAATCCGTCGGAGGTGGTTTCCATGAACAGCCTTACTACCAATCTGCACCTGCTCATGGCCTCTTTTTACAGACCTACTAAAGAGCGATTCAAAATATTAATAGAGGGCGGCGCTTTTCCATCAGATCAATATGCGGTGGAGAGTCAGATTAAGTTGCATGGTTTTGATTATGAGGAAGCATTAGTGGAAGTATTCCCTAAAGAAGGACAGTCCACTTTAGATCTTGACGACTTCACTTCAGCCATAGAACAGCATGGTGATTCATTGGCCCTGGTTTTAATAGGTGGAATTCAATATTACACAGGCCAATTTTTCCCTATTAAAGAAATAACCGCAGCAGCCCACAAGGCTGGTGCTATGATGGGGCTGGACCTGGCACATGCAGTAGGCAATGTGCCGTTGTCATTACATGATGATGGCGTAGACTTCGCGGCATGGTGTAGCTATAAATATCTTAACTCAGGCCCTGGAGGTGTTAGTGGAATATTCGTAAATGATAAACACGGCCTTAACCCTGACACACCGCGTATGTCGGGCTGGTGGGGTCATGATGAAGGCGAAAGATTCCTTATGGAAAAAGGCTTTAAGCCGATGCCAGGGGCAGATGGATGGCAGCTTAGTAATGTGAATATATTAAGTAGCGCAGTGCATCTTGCCTCTTTAGAAATATATGAAGAGGTAGGCATGGATGCTTTAAGAACCAAGAGCTTAAAACTCACCGGCTTTATGGAGTATTTACTTCAGGACGTTGAGGGTATTGATATTATTACCCCATCAAAACCGGAGGAGCGCGGGTGCCAGCTATCATTAGAGGCCAAAAGAAATGGTAAAGAAGCATTTAAAAAGCTCACAGAAGCTGGTGTAATAGCCGATTGGCGTGAGCCAAATGCCATCAGAGTAGCTCCAGTACCACTTTATAATACATATCAGGACGTTTACAGATTTTACGAAATTCTGAAAGAAGCAATAGGGTAATGAGCAAAGTGGAGAACATTTCAATAGTAGGCGCAGGATTGGTAGGCAGCCTTATGGGTATCTATTTAGCCAAAAGAGGCTTTAAAGTTTCCCTATTTGAAAGCAGGTTAGACCTTAGAAAAAATAACATTGATTCTGGCCGCTCCATTAATTTAGCTCTCAGCAACCGTGGCTGGGCTCCTCTGCGAGAGTTAGGTCTGGAAGAAGAAGCCAAGAAATTGGCCATCCCTATGAATGGGCGAATGATGCACGATGAATCCGGCGACCTTACCTTTCAACCCTACGGCAAAGATGGCCAATCTATATTTTCAGTATCCAGAGGTGGTTTGAATGAGCTCCTACTTAATACCGCTGAGGAAAATGGCGTGAAAATATTCTTCAATAAAAGATGTACTCATATCGATCTGGAAGAAAACACATTAACCTTTTCTGATGGCGAAGAAGTAAAATCTGACGCTATCATTGGTGCTGATGGCGCCTACTCTATAGTACGGGGTGTTATCCAAAAGACTTCAAGATTCAATTATTCTCAGCATTATATTGAGCATGGCTACAAAGAACTAACCATTCCAGCCACAGATGCCAATGATTTCAAAATTGAAAAAAATGCGTTACATATTTGGCCGAGAGGCACTTTCATGCTTATCGCCCTGCCAAATCTGGACGGAAGCTTTACTGTAACACTGTTCCTTCCTTATGAAGGTGAGAAGTCATTTGCCACTTTAACCAGTGATAAAGAAATAACAGAATTCTTCCAAACTACATTTCCAGATGCGCATGACCTGATTCCATCATTATTATCAGACTTTCAGGAGCACCCGACCTCTTCTCTGGTTACTGTAAAATGCTTTCCCTGGCATAAAAATCAATCACTTCTAATAGGTGATGCTGCTCATGCCATAGTTCCTTTTTATGGCCAGGGCATGAACTGCGGATTTGAAGATTGCAGGATACTGAATAAGCTATTAGAAGAGTTTGATAACGACTGGGAGCGGACTATTACCTCGTTTAGTGTAGTAAGAAAGAATGATGCGGATGCGATTTCAGATCTGGCGCTTCATAATTTTATAGAAATGAGAGATCTGGTAGCCGATGACAATTTCCTTCTAAGAAAAAAGATAGAAGCCAGACTTAATAAGCTATATCCTGATCAATGGATTCCTTTATATTCTATGGTCACATTTAATGAGCAAATACCTTATTCTCAAGCTCAAAAGACAGGAAGGATTCAAGCTAATATTATGGATGAGGTAATGAAAACTCCCAATCTTCAAGAAAATTGGGAGCAATTAGATTTTGAAAGCATTGTAAACCAGCTGCCACATTAGGCAGTAATCAACTGCCTGTATTGCTGGTACCTATTTAAGATTTCCCGCACATAATTGACCGGTTCTTCCCCACGGCAATAACCAGATTTCACCACCGGATCTCTAAAATATTCAGGTTTTGATTTCATTAATAAGAAGTGCTCTACATTGCCTTCCCATTTCAACGGATCTTTTTTATACTTTCTGGCCAGTTCTCTGGCATCCACCACATGACCTAATCCTACATTATAACTCGCCAAAACGAACTTGACCCTTTCTTCAGGATCCTTAATAGTTTTTGACCACAGCTCATCTAAAAACTTAAGGTATTCCACCCCAGCGTAGATGTTTTGAGAAGGATTGTAAAGATCAGCCACACCATATCTCTCTCCTGTTTCCGGCACTATTTGCATTAAGCCCACAGCTCCGGCCCATGATTTTGCATTCGGATCGAAATGAGATTCCTGATAAATCTGTGCTGCCAATAATTGCCAGTCCCAGCCAATGGTATCAGCGGCATCTTTAATAATGTCATCATATACACTGATTTTTTCACCTCCCATAGATGAAAAATCACTCTTAGCTCTTCTTAATGAAGCTCTCGGGCTTCTAAAATATTTATTATAGATGATATTGAAAGTGGGCTTCTTCTTAACGCCGGTAATCCAGGTATTCAAAGTAGGCAAAAGTTCCTCTGAGTTTTTTCTTACCGCCCAGGCTATCTGCTGAGGGAAACTTATCGAAGTCCTAACATCAAGTATTGGATAATAAGAGGCATTTACCAACGCGGTAGTTTCGTCCGCTATGGTGTAATCAATATCAGAATAGGCTACTTTCCTAATCAGTTCTTCTGTTTCGGCACTATCCTGATCCTCAACAATCAGAATATCTCCACCCACCTCGTCTGAAAGATTATGTAATCTATCTACAAACGAAGAACTCTTACGAACATGAATTTCCTTCCCAATTAGAGAAACCTGGTTCCTAATTAATTTTTTATCCAGCTCGTCTCTGCTCATTCTACGCCAGTTTCTAGGCTTACGCTGAACCAGCACCTGCTTGGTGGTATAGTGACTTTTTGTAAACGACACTACCTCTTTTCTAGTCTTAGTAATAGCTAAAGAATAGGCAATAATATCACCCTGCCCCTTATTGAGCATATCAAAAGCTTCGTCTATACTAGAGGTAACTTTAATTTCTAATGAAACGCCAATTTCCTTGGCAAACAGAGATAAGAGATCGTACTCATACCCCATAGGTCTTCCCCTATATAAAAAATAGCCGGTGGAGCTGTTATCTACAATAGCAATAATAGATCCTCTTTCTTTGATTTTTTTGAGGTCAAAATCAACCGGTTTAATAATAGGAGGCTCTTCTTCTTTAGGCTCATTGCTTTCATTACTGGTTTTATGACAACCTGACAGGATTAAAAATAAAAATGCGAATCCTAGAAAAAAGCAACATGTAAGGCCTTTTTTATAATTTGATAAAGCCATAATCTATGAAAATAATCATAATTTTATTCCTGCAAAAGAAATACCACAATTTCATTCGCTAGAATTTAACTATTAAAATACTTTATATAATTCAAACATGGTTCTTTACAACGTAACTATAGGAATAGATCTTGATGTGGAAAAGGAGTGGCTAAACTGGATGAAACAGTCCTATATACCATCTGTAATGAATACTGGTTTATTTGATGATTATAAAATTTACAAGGTTTTAGGCCAGGATGAAGGACAAAGTGTTTCTTACTCTTTTCAGTACTTCGCCAAAAGTGTGGACAAAGTTGTACAATATTTGGATAACCATGCCCCAGCTCTAGTTCAACAATTACATAATAAGTACAAAGATAAACACGTGGCTTTCAGAACATTATTGGAAGAAGTGTAATAATATCTTACATCTTTCCTCGTTTTCAGGGTAGCAATTTTACCAATTATTCCCAACATAATGTAAGATAATTCAACTTAAATGATTTAATTACTTACATTTAGATGGAATTGTAACGTATCAATTATACATTTACATTATGAATGCTTTATACCTTGAACCCTCAGAGGACAGTCCGAAGGTTTATTTGGACTACTCGTCAGGAAAGTTATCTATAGAAGGCCGATCATTCATGGAAGACACCACTCCATTTCATCAAGCGATCGTGGGCTGGCTCAGAACCTATTTCCAAAGCCCTCAGCCGCTTACGGTGATGGAATTGGAATTAGAATATCTGAATACTTCCTCTACCAAAATGCTTTTAGATATATTATTTGAGCTTAATAAGTTCTATATCTTCGGCAACAAGATCACCATCCGATGGAAATATGATCCGGACGATGAAGATATGGAAGATCTTGGTAGAGAGATGGCCGATATGGTGGACATTCCTTTTGAGCATGTAGTTTTTTCATAAAATTTTAATCAAAACTAATACTGCAATTGATCCACTCTGCATCCAGAGAGGCTCCGTAGTATTTTTTGTAAAAATTTATAGCAGGTTCGTTCCAATCTAGAACCTGCCATACCATTCCACTACATTTCTCAGCTTTACCTTTTTGAATTACACTATCAAAAAGCTGCTTGCCTATGCCCTTTCCTCTATGGCTGTCAGTTACTACTATGTCTTCGAGGTAAATCCTTCTTCCTTTCCAGGTAGAATATCTATAATAATAAATAGCTATACCCACTATACCTTCTTCCTCTTCCGCCACGAATAAGCCATAGGCAGGATGATCACCAAAACCATCCTTTTCCATAAGCTCTACAGTATTTGAAACTTCATCACCAGCTTTTTCATATACCGCCAGCTCTTTAATCAACTCCAGCACTCTGGGCAAGTCTTCTTTTTTACCTTCTCTAATCATTTGTTTATAGGTCTTTTTTCTCAAAATCAGGCACAAACCCCATACTATACCAGGCGAAGGCATATTTATCAGCCTCCTCTTCTATAATTTTTGAAGTGGGTTTTCCAGCACCGTGACCAGCATCTGTTTCAATGCGTATTAAAACGGGGTTATCCCCAGATTGATGTTTCTGCAATTCAGCGGCAAATTTGAACGAATGCGCCGGCACCACTCTATCATCATGATCTGCTGTAGTGACCATGGTAGCAGGATATTGTACGCTATCTTTCACATTATGCACCGGACTGTAACCATAGATATACTCAAACATCTCCTTGCTATCTTCAGAAGTACCATAATCAAAAGCCCAGCCAGCACCTGCAGTAAATTTATGGTATCTCAACATATCCATCACCCCAACAGCCGGAAAAGCTACTTTGGCCAAATCAGGTCTCTGAGTCATGGTAGCACCTACCAACAACCCTCCATTTGAACCGCCAGCTATGGCCAGGTAATCATGAGATGTGTATTTGTTCTCTATCAGATATTCGCCTGCAGCGATAAAATCGTCAAATACATTTTGCTTCTTCATTTTCGTACCTGCAATATGCCAATCCTGGCCATATTCTCCCCCACCACGTAGATTAGGCTGGGCATAAACGCCACCATTTTCTAACCATAAAATTCTACTAGTGCTAAAAGATGGTGTAAGACTCACATTGAAACCTCCGTAAGCATATAAATAGGTAGGATTTTTTCCGTTGAGCTCCAACCCTTTTTTATAAACGATAAACATAGGCACCTTTGTACCATCTTTACTGGTAACAAAGACCTGCTTAGTCTCATAATCTTCAGGATTGAAATCTACCTTTGGCTGATCATAAAGGGTTGAATTACCTGAAGCTATATCATATTTAAAGATGGTAGAAGGATACGTGAAAGAGGTAAATGTGTAATAAATCTCTTTATCCTCAGCTTCTCCATTAAAGCCATAAGCGCTGCCAATGCCTGGAAGCTTTATTTCACTCTCCAGATTGCCATCAAGATCATATTGCTTAATCTCTGTCTTGGCATCTACCATATAGTTAGCAAATATTTTACCACCAGCAGTACCAGCCGAAAGTACATTTTCAGTTTCAGGGATTAAATCCTTCCAATTATCTACATCGGGATTGGCCGCACTTACTTCAACGAGCTTGCCATTTGGAGCATTCAAATTGGTGCTTATGATTAGCCTATCGCCTACATTATAAAGTACACCTTGTTCACTTTCATATCCTTCTTTTATAGCAACTATATCGCTACCTTCTTTACTAAGATCTTTAATATATAATTCATTACCACTGGTTCTTTCCGCTGCACTTATCACGAGAAACCGCTCATCTTCGGTAAGATATGCACCTATATATCTGTGAGGAGTTTCTTCTCCTCCAAATATCAACTTATCCTCTGCCTGAGGCGTGCCCAGCTTATGATAAAAAAGTTTATGATGCTGCGTTTTTCCTGATAGGGCTGAACCTTCTTTAGGCTTGTCATAGCTGCTATAATAAAACCCCTCAGTGCCTTTCCAGGAAATACCACTAAACTTGATATCTACCAAGGTATCTGCTACCTGCTCTTTCGTCTCAGTGTTAATGATAATAGCCTTTCTCCAATCAGACCCACCTTCAGAAATAAGGTAGCCCAGCAGAGATCCATCTTTAGTAAATGATGTTCCTGCTAAAGAAATGGTACCATCTTCGGTAAACTTATTAGGATCTAAAAAAACTTCCGGCTCACCATCTTCTCCCTTTTTCCTATAAAGCACACTTTGATTTTGAAGACCATCATTTTTGTAGAAATAATAGTAATCCCCATGCTTGGCAGGAGATGAAACTCTCTCATAATCAAACAGTTCTTCTAATCTACTTTTGATATTATCTCTAAAAGGAATCTTATTTAAGTATCCGAATGTTACTTCATTTTCTTTCTTCACCCATTGCTTGGTAGCCTCAGATTGATCATCTTCTAGCCACCTATAAGGATCTTTCACCTCCACACCGAAATAATTATCTACCGTATCTACAGTAGCCGTTTCGGGATAAGCAAGGCTCTTATCTTTCACTTCCTTTTCCATGGAACAGGATAAAATTATAATTGACAGAAATAAAAAAACTGGTAGATTTTTCATGTTCATTATGATTATTAAAAATCTAAATGTAGAACAAGAATGAAAAACCTACCAGTAAAAATTGATAGATGGTAAAAGAGTTTACCGCCCTAAGAAAGCTTTCGCTTAATTTATAATATCGAAACCTGTGTAAGGGATTAAAACTTCAGGAATTTTAATGCCTTCAGGTGTTTGATTATTTTCTAATATGGCAGCCAAAATTCTAGGCAATGCCAATGCACTTCCATTTAAAGTATGTAATAGGAATGTCTTATTATCCTCGCCTTTAGATCTTAATCTCAAGCGGTTAGCCTGGTAAGTTTCAAAGTTACTTACAGAACTCACCTCTAACCATTTCTCTTGTGCTGCAGAATACACTTCCATATCAAAAGTTTGAGCAGAAGTAAATCCAAGATCTCCTCCACAAAGGTTAAGCACTCTATAAGGTAGATTAAGACTTTCTAACAGACTTTTTACGTGACCACACATTCTCTCCAAAGCCGCATAAGAATTATCCGGATGGTGAATCTCTACTATTTCCACCTTATCGAACTGATGTAATCTGTTAAGCCCTCTTACATGAGCCCCCCATGACCCTGCCTCTCTTCTGAAGCATGGCGTAAACCCTACATTTTTTATAGGCAATTCATCGGCAGAAACTATTACGTCTCTGTACATATTAGTAATAGGCACCTCAGCGGTAGGTATCATGTAAAAGTTTTCCTCTCTTACAAAATACATCTGACCATCCTTATCCGGCAGCTGACCTGTACCGTAACCACTGTCTTCGTTGATCAAAATTGGCGGTTGAATTTCCTGATAACCAGCCTTTACCGCCTGATCCAGGAAGTAGTTCACTAAAGCACGTTGTAATCTTGCTCCTTTACCTTTATATACTGGAAAACCTGCACCAGTAATTTTGTTTCCAAGCTCAAAGTCAATAATATCATATTGTTTAATAAGCTCCCAATGCGGCAATGATCCTTCTGCCAGTGTAGGTATAGTACCATGCTCTTCTATAGTGATATTATCATTCTCACCATTTCCTTCTGGCACATGCTCATTAGGCACGTTAGGCACAGTATATAATACAGCCTTTAAATCCTTTTCGTATTGAGCCAGGTTTTCAGCCAGAGTTTTACCCTCAACTTTAAGATCGGCCGTTTTTTGCTTTACCTGCTCAGCCTCATCTTTCTTACCCGCCTTCATTAAAGCGCCTATTTCTTTGGAAAGTGCATTAGACTCAGAAAGTACCTGATCATGTTTTTGCTGGGTGGATTTACGTAGATCATCAAGCTCTATCACCTGATTGATCACATCTTCAGCGTTTGCAAATCTTCTCTTGGTAAGACCGGCCACTACCTGGTCTTTGTTTTCCCGAATATAGGCTAATTGTAACATATTTGTATATTAAAAACGGAGGCAAAAATAAAGTATTTTCGAGGTAAAAGTTCAATTTTTCGCCGTTATAATAATTATTTACACATAAAAAGTTGACAATTGTATGCCGTTAGTATAATATTGCATTATCGAACATAACATAAGTAGAGCTTTAGGACGCTTTCCGATTCAATAAAGCTTGATTTTTTCTAGTAACTCAATTACCATCTTGACATTAATCTAACAAGCTACTCTTAAGCGGTGGAGGTATCATCGAAGTATCTCTTTTACACTATTCATGTTAATTATTAAATTTTACCCATTATTATAAAAGAATTCAGGATTAAGAATCTATGTACACCATTGAAGAATTGAACGTAAGGCTTCTCTCAGAGCTAAAGGAGATAGCGGAAGAATTAGGCCTGAAAAATTACAAAAGGCTATCCAAGCAAGAGCTGATCTACAAAATACTTGACCAGCAAGCCGTAACTCCAGAAAGCGACCTCCCTAAGAAAAAGACTTCCGACAGCAAAGACACCAAGAAAGCTGAAACTCCTAAGGAAGACAAATCACAAAAGCCAAGAAAAAGAGAAAACGTTAAGAACAAGAAAGACAAAAAAGAGTCTGACCTTTCTGCTGATGAGCTTTTAGAATCTTTCAATATAGAAATAGAAGACAAAATCACATCTTTTGATGAGTCATCTAAGAGCAGCACTGCTGAAAAGGTAACTGACAACAAAGACAGACAAAAAAGACCTAGAAAACCATCATCTGACAAACCTCAGGCAGAAGGAAATAAGAGAGAGGCTAGAGAGCCAAGAGAAGCCAGAGAACCAAGAGAGGCTAGAGAGCAAGATGATAACAAGAGTGCAAAAAGTGAGGGCAACTCTAACAACAACCACTCTAACAATGGCAACAAGAGCCACAATAAGAAAAAAGAAAATAACGTAAGAGATTTCGACGGTGTAATCGAAAACGAAGGTGTTCTTGAAATCATGCAAGACGGATACGGGTTCTTACGTTCTTCTGACTATAACTACCTAGCAAGTCCTGATGATATTTACGTATCTCCATCTCAAATCAAATTATTTGGTTTAAAAACTGGTGACACTGTAAAAGGACAGATCAGACCTCCGAAAGAAGGTGAAAAATATTTCGCCCTTTTAAGAGTAGAAAATGTAAACGGAAAAACTACTGAGGAAATAAGAGATAGAGTTCCTTTTGAATATCTAACTCCTTTATTCCCAGAAGAAAAAATAAGACTAAGCTCTAAAGCAGATAACTATTCTGCAAGAATACTAGACTTGTTCTCTCCTATTGGAAAAGGCCAAAGAGGTATGATAGTAGCTCAGCCTAAAACAGGTAAAACTGTATTACTTAAAAACATTGCTAACGCAATAGCAGAAAACCACCCTGAGTGCTACCTGATCATATTATTGATTGATGAGCGCCCTGAAGAGGTTACTGATATGGCTAGAAGCGTAAAAGCTGAAGTAGTATCTTCTACTTTTGACGAGCAAGCTGAAAGACATGTGAAAGTATCTAGCATGGTGCTTGAGAAAGCTAAGCGTATGGTAGAATGTGGTCATGACGTAGTTATACTTCTTGACTCTATCACCAGACTTGCAAGAGCATATAATACAACAGTACCTTCATCTGGTAAAATCTTATCTGGTGGTGTGGATGCTAACGCTCTTCATAAGCCTAAGAGATTCTTCGGAGCAGCAAGAAATGTAGAAAATGGTGGTTCATTAACTATCATCGCTACAGCTCTTATTGAAACAGGATCTAAAATGGACGAAGTTATCTTTGAAGAATTCAAAGGTACTGGTAACATGGAGCTTCAACTTGACAGAAAACTTTCTAACAAAAGAGTTTACCCTGCTATTGATGTACCTGCATCTGGTACACGTAGAGAAGATTTACTTCTTAGCGAGGAGGAACTTCAGAGAGTATGGATCCTTCGCAAGTTTATGGCTGACATGAACTCTAACGAGGCCATGGAATTCCTACTTTCAAAAATGAAAGGAACAAGAAACAACGAAGAGTTTCTTATCTCGATGAACGGATAAGAGTTCTGACTTAAAATACAGAAGCCTAATTTCCACCCGGAGATTAGGCTTTTTTTATCTACCGCCTTTTATATAAGCCCACCCTTCACCTTGCCTCACAATAATATGAGCCAAAGCGGAAGGCACCACCTTCACTTCAGGCAATATTTCATCTTGATGATGGTCATTTTGAGTTAAAGTGTTTTGACAAATCAGGAATTCTACAAATTGATCCTTGGCTAGCCCAGCTATTTCATCCGCCATTTCAGAGGCCTTCTTTAACACTAATTGCACAGCTTGCCCATGACAAACCACCTCGATTTTACATTCAGGAAGAGCCTTCAACACATTACGAATTTGATCAATAGCAATTTTCTGATCTGCAGAACTTCCTCTATTTACCTGCATCACCACGCGGTGAGTTTGGGAATGTTGACTCATAGTAATTAGTTGATTCTTAATTACTAACGAGGCAGATGTGGCGAAGTTTATATTAGAGAAGAAATGATATGAAAGAAGTGAGATCTAAAATAAGGACATAAAAAAAGCCAGTCATTTTTCAATAACTGGCTTTGATAGTAGCGGGAACAGGACTCGAACCTGTGACCTTCGGGTTATGAGCCCGACGAGCTACCAACTGCTCCATCCCGCGATATATTTTTATAATAAATTAAATCGCTTTTCAGTACATTAAGAACTGCTTGTTTGCTGTTCCTAACCCCTCTTTCTTAAAAGGATTACAAAAGTATATTAAGAGAATTAGAAAGTCAAGCATGGAGCAAAAATTATTTTAAAAAGTTTTAAAAATCATGCTTCAACGCACGTGCTGCCATATTCAATTAAATGGCTACCTTTGCAAAAAATTAAATAATGGCAGAAAATTCTCATAAAGCTGGATTTGTAAGTATTATAGGTAAACCTAATGTAGGTAAGTCTACCCTCATGAATCAGATGGTGGGTGAAAGACTTTCCATCATTACCTCTAAGGCACAGACTACACGTCATAGAATTATGGGAATTATCAGTGGTGAAAATTTTCAGATCGTATACTCTGACACTCCAGGAATAATCAGGCCTGAATACGAACTTCATAACTCTATGATGAAGTTTGTTCATTCCAGCCTGGAAGATGCTGATGTAGTATTGTTTGTAACCGACATCTACGAAAAGTTTGATGAGCACATTAAAGAACAACTGGAGAGAATTAAAAAGCCTATTCTATTTATATTGAATAAAGTAGACCAAGCAAAGGGCACGCAGGTAGAAGATAAGCTCACCTATTGGAAAGAACTTGTAAAAGCTGATGCGTACCTGGCTGTTTCTGCACTTGAGGGTCTTAATATAGATGGCATCTTTAATACCATTATAGACTTGATGCCGGAGCACCCCGCTTATTTTCCTAAAGATGAGCTTACTGATAAGCCAGAAAAGTTCTTCGTAGAGGAAATAGTAAGGGAAAAAATCTTTCTTAACTACAAGAAAGAGGTGCCTTACAGCACAGAAGTGGTGGTAACTGAATTCAAGGAAGACGAAGATATCATCAGAATTAGAGCAGAAATATACGTAGAAAGAAAAAGCCAGAAGGGCATTATAATAGGCAAAGGTGGTGAAGCACTGAAAAAAGTAGGCATAGCGGCCCGTGGTGAGTTAGAGAAGTTTTTCGCTAAACAAATTCACCTTGAAACCTTTGTTAAGGTAGCTGAAAATTGGAGAAAGCAGGAAAGAAGCTTAAAAAGATTCGGTTATCGTTCATAAATATCGAAAAAAACAATCATGGCAAATATATTAGCAATTGTAGGCAGACCTAACGTAGGTAAATCAACGCTTTTCAACAGACTTATTGAAAAGAAGAAGGCCATTATGGATGATGAAAGCGGCGTAACTCGTGATCGTCATTATGGTTATGCCGAATGGACAGGCAAGCATTTCACAGTAATAGATACTGGTGGTTATGTAACAGGCTCAGAAGATAAGTTTGAGTCTCAAATAAGACATCAGGTAGAGCTGGCGCTTGACGAAGCCACTGTGGTATTATTCATGGTAGATAGCTTCGCTGGTCTTACTGATTTGGATAAAGACTTTGCCAAAATATTACGTGCTTCCAAAAAGCCTACCTTCTTAGTGGCTAACAAAGCTGACACTACTGAAAGAATGCATATGGCTAATGAATTCTATGCATTAGGCATGGGTGAAGTGATCCCAGTTTCATCTGTAAGTGGTGGTGGTACTGGAGAGCTTTTGGACCAAATAGTTGAGCATTTTGATGAGGGCGAGGAAGACCCTGAAGATGGCATACCAAGACTTGCCATATTAGGTAGACCAAACGTGGGTAAATCTTCTTTCCTTAATGCACTGCTTGGAACGGAAAGATCTATTGTAACTGATGAAGCCGGCACTACCAGAGATGCTATTAACACCAGATACACCTTATACGGTAAAGATTTCATCTTAACTGACACTGCAGGTATTCGAAAAAAGGCCAAGGTAAAGGAAGATATTGAGTTTTACTCCGTATTAAGGTCTATTCAAGCACTTCAGGATAGTAACGTTTGTATCATCTTAGTAGATGCAGAAAGAGGATTAGAGGCTCAGGATATGAGTATCATCAGCTTAGCAGTGAAGTATAATAAGGCCATTATGATAATGGTGAATAAGTGGGACTTAATAGAGAAAGACACTAAAACGGCTGATGTATATAAGAAAAGTATACAGCAGAAGTTAGGTCAGCTAGACTGGATTCCTATTATTTTCACATCCGTTACTAAGAAGCAAAGAATCTTCCAGGCAATAGAAAAAG
Source organism: Fulvivirga ligni (assembly GCF_021389935.1). Lineage (NCBI taxonomy): Bacteria > Pseudomonadati > Bacteroidota > Cytophagia > Cytophagales > Fulvivirgaceae > Fulvivirga > Fulvivirga ligni. Next base: position 1,390,504 of record NZ_CP089979.1, on the reverse strand, counting down.
CCATCGAAATTTACGAGCACAAAAATATAAAGATTCCAACATCGCAGCTTAATGACACTATACTTCCCGAGATAGAAAGATACCCGCCACCAGCACTAAAAGGTAAATATATCAAGATAAAGTACATCACACAGCTGCCAGGACAAATTCCGACGTTTGCTTTTTTCTGCAACCTCCCACAGTACATAAAAACGCCATATGAGAGGTTTTTAGAGAATAAAATCAGAAAAAACTTCGAATTAGAGGGCGTACCTATCAGACTATTTTTCAGAAAAAAATAACTTCTATTTGACCCGTATTGTCTTTGTATCTATATTAGGGTCAAAATCAAAACCTGAAACATATGAGAAAACTGTTAACATTTTTATTGGCTCTTACATTTTCATTAGGATTTGTAGCCTGTGACAACAAAGCAAAAGAAGATTCTGCGTCTGAAGAAGTAGAAGAGACTGTAGAAGAAGCTGGTGACAGCATGGAAGAAGCTGCTGAAGATGTAGAGGAAGCAACTGAAGAAGCTGCTGAAGAAGTAGAAGAAGAAATGGATTCTGTAGATGCTGAAATTGACGCAACTGTAGAATAATCAAATAGTTCTTTTCATGAAAGGCTTTAGAGATTTCTCTAAAGCCTTTTTTTTTTGAGCTATCTTTGCCCAGCATGAGCAATTCGGAAAAGAGATTTAAAGAAGCTTTAAAAAAACACCTGCCAGAAGCAGCACTGGATTATTGCCACACCCTGTGGCATGAAAACAATTTCTCTTTAAAGATAAAGAAGAAAAGGGCCTCTAAACTAGGCGATTACCGTTACGATCCCAGCACCAAAAAGCACACGATCTCTGTAAACAATAATCTAAATCCCTATTCCTTCCTGATTACTTATGTACATGAAGTGGCTCATCTGCTCACCTTTACCGAACATAAAAGAAGTGTAAAACCTCATGGAGCCGAATGGAAAAGGGCCTTTAGAAATCTCATGACCCCAGTGCTCAATACGACAGTTTTTCCTAATGAAGTCCTATTACCACTTAAGAAATATCTACAAAACCCAAAAGCTTCTTCCTGTAATGACCACAGGCTAATGACAGCCCTTCGCCCATTTGACAGTGGCAAAAGTACGCTGCAACTGAGTGATATACCCACAGGCGAGTTATTCAAGCTAAATAACCGGGTATTTAGAAAAGAAAGTTTGAGAAGGACCAGATATGTTTGTAGTGAGGTCTCATCCAAAAAGAAGTATCTGATATCTAAGATAACCGAAGTAGAGGCCGTTTAGTTTCTACCTTAAAGCATCAAATTTTTCAATCATATCTGATAAGTAAGGATAAAACCCTGTTCCGTGCGTTTTGCCCTCGAGTGTGATGAACTCCACCCTATCCTCATCAGCACCTGCATCAATAAGATGATTATAAGTTGTAACAGAGTTTTGGTAAGGCACCGTAATATCTGCATCACCATGGTACATGAACATTTGAGCCTTTGGCACCCAGTCAATGATTGTATTGGCGATCAGCGCATCAACGAAATAGGCATACTTTTCATCACTATCAATTCCTGCTATAATTTCCGCCTGTAGCAAGTCACTCATATTAACAGTGAGCTGGTTATTAATAGCTCCACCTGAATTAACCCCATTGAATAAGGAAGGTATGTTGGTGGCATATGGCTCTTGAAAAAGATAAGACAATGGCTCCTGAAAATCATAAATCTGCTGATATGATAAAGCCACATAAGCGAGATAAAAAGGTGTGCTGTAAGTCTCCTGGTTAAATAAGTATTCCTGAAAACCTTTTACATCATAACCACCCGAAGCAGGGGCTGAGGCCATTAACTCCAAACCTTCAGGATTCTCTGACTCCATTCGTTTATGAGCCGCCATGGTAGCATAGCCGCCTTCAGAATAACCTGCAAGAAAAACCTTTCCATTAGGCTCCACATCATGCAGCGAGGCAAACTCTTGTGCGGCCTTAACCAGATCAATAACCGCTCTGGCTGTATATTCTTCACTGTGATATGGTATCGGCAACCCTTCAGACTCTCCAAAGCCAATATAATCAGGTATGGCTAAAATATAGCCAGCACTAGCCAAGGCACCGGCGATGGTAGATACATCTGTATTTTTAGAGGGAGCTTGAGAATACTCAACATAAGTACCATTCTGAAAGCTCATTATCGGCAAACTGTTTGAAGTTTGAGGCAATGCTATTAAGCCAGATGCTTGTATACTTTCTCCTAGAAATGTAGTGTTGTAAATGATTCTGTAGGTCTTAACATCGTACTCAATAAATGGCTTGAGTTCAATAATATCAGGCTCTGCTATACTACCTATCTGCAATAACCCCTCTATTTGAGCAACACTTAAATCATTAACTTCCTCAGCTTCACTGAAGTATGAAAACTCCGGTTCTACAGGATCATTCCCTGGATCATCATCACTGCCACAAGCCACCAACGATAGGAATATAATAGACATGAGAAAAGTGAAGCTGCGCATGATTTTTTCTTTTAAATGAGTGAAATTCTTCTTTGAATCAATTGCTCTACCAGTGAGTAAAATCGGTAAGGAGCCATGGTCCGCCATTTATCAATTTGCAAACTGCCGCCCATATTGATATACGAATCAACATTGAAGTTCTTAAATTCTTCCCGCACAAAATCAGGAAAATTGATAGCAGCTATCCAACCATCCTCCACATCGTCAAACCATTCTTCATAGTAACAATCATCTGATCCATGAAAGTTGAAGATATTTTCACCTATTAAAATATACTTATTTATCCCCTGATGAGAATAGGTCTCAATGATGTTTCTTTTCAAGTGCATAATGTCATTGTTAATGGTATCGTTCCATTCGCCAATGAATTCCATAATAGCATAGCCCTCATCGTAATCCGCATAAAGCACCTTAATATAAAGTGTTTCCGACCCAATGTAATCCCAGGCAGGATCTATATAGTACCCGTAGATATTCTCTGAATACAAATCATAATTATACTCTTTACCAAACCATGGAGAGAGTTCATCTTCCGCTGGGTTATACAGGTGCAACCATCTCTGATAAGGCTCTATTTCATGCATATTCCTGTCACATATTATCCATAACTCCTCTTACTGAACCGTGCTTTTTCAAAAGCTTTTCGGCTTCCTCTTCACTTATTGAAAGCTCCTCCATTAGCATACGTGTTCCTCGAGCTACAAGTTTATTGTTACTTAACTGCATATCCACCATCTTGTTTCCTTTCACCCTACCTAATTGAATCATTACCGAAGTAGATATCATATTTAGCACCAGCTTTTGAGCTGTTCCTGCTTTCATGCGGGTACTTCCGGTAACAAACTCCGGCCCTACCACCACTTCAATGGGGAATTGACTTACGTTGGCCAATGATGAGCTTGCATTGCATGTGATACATCCGGTGATGAGACCTTCTTCATTAGCCTTTTCAAGTCCACCAATTACATAAGGTGTTGTTCCTGAGGCAGCTATACCTATTACTACATCATTTTCACCGATATTATAAGCCTCCATATCTTTCCAGGCCTGATGCTGATCATCCTCAGCAAACTCTACTGCTTTTCGAATGGCGCCATCACCACCGGCAATAAGACCGATCACTCGATCATGAGGCATTCCATATGTTGGTGGTATTTCAGAGGCATCTAATATACCCAAACGGCCGCTGGTGCCGGCTCCAATATAAAATAGCCGGCCACCTATTTTCATTTTGGCAGTAATCTGCGTCACCAAAGCCTCAATCTGCGGGATCGCTTTCTCAACGGCCTTTGGCACACTATTGTCTTCTTTATTGATGTTAGTGAGAAGATCATGGATACTCATCTTCTCTAGATTATTGAAATTAGAATCTGATTCTGTAATACTCATTTTATAATATGCTGTTCTTATGAAATAACGTAAGGCCTGCAATAGGATTTTCTATCACATGCTTAATAGTAATATCCTGCTCAAAAGCCACTTGCCTTAATATGGAATTATAATAGAAAGCTATAGAGCCAGTAAAGTGTACAGGCAGTTGGTCAAAATTTTCATACTTCTTCACGTTCTTCTCTATAAAAAGGGTAAAACCTCTATACACTAATTGATAAACGTACGGATGATCGATATTATGAAATAAAAACCTGGAAAACTTGGCCAGGTATCTATTAGGCATGTGCTTTTGATATACATTTTCCAGTACCTCATCTTTAGACACCTCATACTGCTTCGTTAATTTACCAGCCAGATCGGAATCCATATCTCCTCTTAAAAAATCTGTTAGCACTTGTTTGCCCAGCCAGGCACCGCTGCCCTCATCGGCCATAACGTAACCTAAGGAGGGTACATTGCTAATGATCTCTCGTCCGTCATACAAACAGGAATTTGTACCTGTACCTATAATACAGGCTATTCCCGCTTCATGGCCACATAAAGCCCTGGCGGCACCTAGCAAATCATGATTTATTTTGACGAAGGCACTAGGAAAGGCTTCTTTAAACACCCGTTCGAGTGTGGCAATATTAGCTGGTGATGAACATCCTGAGCCATAAAAAAAGACCTGATGAACATCTTGATTAATTTGTGGTTTTAAATATTCCAGAACCTCTGCCCTAATATCTTCTTCTTTTTGTTGATAAGGATTTATGCCTGAGGATTTATATTGCTCAATTTCATGGTTAGCATCTATGAGCCTCCAATCAGTTTTAGTACTGCCACTGTCAGCTATTAAAATCATAAATCTATATATGGGTTAAGTTTCGTTATATTTAAAAAAATAAAGTTAGGAAGTTATGAAGTTAAAATACTTAGTGGGGTCTATATGTTTTTCAATATTGCTATTCACAGGTTGTAGTGATAAAGATGGCGTTGAGCCAGGAAGCACCAACCATAAACAGGCAGTGGGAGTCTCTTCTAGCGATTATTTATCGGGTGAAAAATATACCAGCCTGAACATTGAGGTACAATATGCCAGCGGCTTTGCACCTTCTTCAAACACTTTGAATAATCTGAAGGGCTTTTTAGAAAGTATTCTTAACAAGCCGGAGGGTATACAAATAACCACTAAAGAGATATCTATTGAAGCCAAGGAAAAATATACTATTGAAGAGATAAGAGAAATTGAAGACGATAACCGTACTAGTTTCACATCAGATAATGCTATCTCAGCATATTTTCTGTTTTTAGGTGGCGGATATAGCGAAGACACTGAAAACTCGAAGGTCTTAGGTGTAGCTCATAGAAATACTTCAATGGCCATTTTTCAAAAAACTATTCAAGATAATAGTGGCGGCATTGGCAAACCAAGCACCAGCCTGCTCACCTCTACTGTAACCGAACATGAATTTGGGCACATCCTGGGCCTTGTGAATGCCGGCAGCGACATGGTAAACCAGCATCAGGATACAGACCATGGCAGACATTGTGACGATACTGACTGCTTAATGTACTGGGCTGTTGAAACCGGTCAGTCAATAGATAACTTGCTGGGAATGAGCTCACCACCTTCATTAGATACTAACTGCCTGCTAGACTTACAGGCTAATGGTGGCAAATAGGCTATTTTAAAATACCAACGGCTTTATATTTATCAAAAACATTGGCATTGTGTGGGGCATCTTCTTCAAGTTCTGTAGTAAGATCCTGCCCTGCCCAGTGCTCATAGTGTTTACCATCTCTCCATAGGCGGGAGCTTGTAACATCATAAATAATGCCCTGGTAGGCAACCCATATCTGTTCTTTATCCTGCCCGTTTCTTAAAGCTAGCTGACCGACTGTATACGCCGGCAGATCATTTTTATCCATAAATGTACCTTAAATACAAATATTAATTTTTTCACATGATATTTTTACGGAGTTTAGAGGTTGGAAAAACCTAAAATCCAGTATGAAGAACATTTCTTTCGTTTTCTTGATTCTTGTCTCCGTAATCTCGTGTAAGCCTACACCAACAGGAAACGAAGATAGCGCTAATGATGAGCAACTTAAAATTAGAGCTCAGGAATTAGCCCATAATTTCATTATTACTGATGGACACATCGATTTACCCTATCGATTAAAACATCAGAAATTCAACATTGACACTGATAAGGCATCAATTTTATCTACCACAGAAGGTGATTTTGATTTTGAAAGAGCAAAAATAGGCGGGCTAGATGCTCCTTTTATGTCTATCTACATACCGTCAGACTATCAAACTACAGGGGGAGCTAAACTTTTGGCTGATTCACTCATTGATATGGTAGAATCCATTGAAAGAGCTTTTCCTGAGAAATTTGCTGTGGCGGCTACTCCAGAGCAAGTAAGCCAAATGGTAGCAGCTGGAAAAATAGCTCTTCCTATGGGTATAGAAAATGGTGCCGCTATTGAAGATAACCTAAGCTACCTGGCACATTTCCGAAACCGTGGAGTTAGCTACATTACTTTAACTCACGCAAAGGACAATCTGATTTGTGATTCCTCATATGACACTACTTATATGCACAATGGTGTTAGTAAATTCGGAGAATCAGTAATTAAAGAAATGAACCGATTAGGCATTATGGTGGATGTTTCTCACATTTCTGACAGTGCCTTTTATGATGTTATGAGATTAACCACGCAGCCGGTTATAGCATCTCACTCTTCATGTAGACATTTTACGCCTGGCTTCGAGAGAAACATGTCAGATGAGATGATCAAGGTTTTAGCTAAAAATGGCGGTGTTATCCAAATCAACTTTGGTTCTACTTTTATTGATGAAAACTCAATAGCTGTAAAAGAAGAAATCGAAAAATACGCAGAAGAGAATAACCTCACTGAAGAAGATTCTTTATACAAAAGCTATACTGCAAGCCATCCCATTTATAGCAATGTGGATAAGGTAGCTGATCATATTGATCATGTAGTAAGTTTGGTAGGAATAGATCATGTAGGCCTTGGATCTGACTATGACGGAGTGGGTGACTCACTTCCTCTTCTATTAAAAGATGTAAGCCACTACCCTAACTTGATATATGTTTTATTAAAAAGAGGCTACTCTGAATCTGACATTGAAAAAATCTGCTATAAAAATGTTTTCAGAGTTTGGGGTGAAGTGGTAAGCCACGCTGAGCAACCACAAGCTTTATAAAAATAAATTGAGATGCTCTTTTTTGAATGAAGAGCATCTCTACTTTTATCTAAAATGCTCCAAATTTCAGCGTGAGCATATAATTTAAGTTTTCGAATTCACTATCATTAGTTGACATCAGGTTGAGATCCTGCGTAAACCTTTTAGTAACGCCAGCAGCAATTCTAAAATGACGGCTAACATTTACCTCTGCCGTAACTCCCGGTTCGATATACCAAAATACATCGTCATCAATTAGATCATCACCGTCATAATCCTCTTCCCAGTCTTCATGATAGCCAAGCCAGCCGGCACCACCAGCCATTGGAAAAGTTACATGCACTACTTCATTTGAAAATAAGATTGGTTCCACGAACATTCCACCGTAACCTCCAAGCAAGCGAACATTACGTTGAAAATTAATATTAGCATACTCCGAGGCCGGCACTATTCCATATCCTTCAATTCCAATAGCCACAGCTCTATTAATGATCCACCCGCCTCTGAGACCTGTCATTACCAGAGCCTTATCTTTAAATTCGGATTTCTTAAAAGATAAAGCACCGAAACCTCCGGAATGAAAACCTCCGGAAGAGATAGTTTTGATTCTACTCTTTTTATTTTTTGAAATGCTCACCCTTGTAACCTTGTCACTAGAGTATTCAATGGTCTGTGCAGTCCCCAACAACGAGAAGCACATAAGAAGTAAAGTGGATATAAATATTCTCATAACTACATTTTTTATACCCAAAGGACATCTGTTTACGAAAGAGGTTTCCAGATAGGAAAATAATTTTATTGAAAAATCTCCGCTGATCCAAGCTTTCAGCCGATTACAATAATTTTAGCACTCAGACTAGTTTTCAGCGTTCTACCAGATATGGATGCCTCAAAAAAATACTGTAAAGCTATTACCCTAACCCTTCTGGTAATGTTTATGGCATCTATCTATTCTCTTCAACTCACTCTAAGACAGACCATTGCTTCGTTATCAGAAGACGAACTATCAAAATGCGTTAAGTCCACTAAAGAATTACAACCACTTCCCGAAACCAATAATCAGATAGCCTGTTTAAACCAAAAATTCACCAAATAAATAAAGCAGCATAACAAACCCAGCCCTTCAATTATTAATTCTGTAAATTTGCATCACTGATTATTATGTTTGGATTATTTAAAAAGAAGGCGGATAAGCAAAAGCTTCCCAATTTAGCAGATCTAAATGGAGAACAGCTTGCGGTGGGTGATATTGTAAATGCTCTAAGATATGAGCTTGGAGAATGCAAACTTATTATTGAGGATGAAACCTATTATTACGAAGCACTAGGGAATGGTGAAAAAGTAATCTGGCTCAAAATGATAGATGCTTCTACCGAAAATCAGAAAGTCTTAAAGAAAAACTAACCTATTTCTTCTCCTTCCAGGTTAGTCCATCAATCAATGCAGCTACTTTGTTTTCTAATTCCTTTAGAGATTCAGGTGCATTATGATAATCCATCACTTTCTTTGATTTTCCTTCGTAGTTAAAAGTGAGATAGGTCGTAGGCATATCGCTAATATTAGCTGTATACTGATCTTGATATTCAAAAAACTTTCCATCCACAAAGGCACCTACTAATTCTTTTACCTGATCCTCGCTGATCTCTGCCTCAAACTCCCCCTTCAATTTCAAATGCTGTTTCGCCACTAAATGAGCATGATCGGCAAAAATTTCCAGTGTATACTCCGGACAAGTACCAAAACAAGGAGTTTTCTGCATTATAATAATCGGATCACTAGCTACATCCGCCTTTGAAGAAGAAGCTGTTTTACATGCCCCTAGTAATATTAGTAGTAATAATAACTGATATTTCATGTCACCATATTACTGATTTTTTATTAATAACATTAACTTTAGACATTAACATTTTTTAATTCCTGGTATATGAGAAAACTTTTACTACTTGCTTTGATTACCACTTCTTTATTAAACAGCTTGTCTGCTCAAAAAATGGAACGGCTGGATAAAGAATTTAAAATAATTTGCCATGCGACTGAGATTAGTTCTGGTGTCAGATTAATGCCCCCAAAGGAACTAACAAGTGGACGAACAAACTCCGCGAATATAGAAGTAAATTACGGCGAGGGTTTCACTCCCGAAGCGAAAGCAGCATTTCAATATGCTGTTGATATTTGGTCAAGCATTATCAACTCTCCAGTAACGATAAGAATTGATGCCAGCTGGCAACCGTTATCTGAAGGAGTGTTAGGTTCAGCAGGATGGGCAACAGCCTTTAGAGGCTTTGATGGAGCTCTCGTAAATGGTGTATGGTACCCTGTTGCTTTAGCAGAAAAAATGGCTGGTAGAGATTTGAATGATACCAACAGCCCAGACATTGTAGCAAGCTTTAGTAGTACTTTCAACTGGTATTTGGGGACAGATGGTAATCCTGGATCAGGCCAGTATGATCTAGTTTCTGTTGTTCTTCATGAAATTGGGCATGGCTTAGGCTTTGTTGATTCCTTCAACTATCAGGATGGCTTTGGATTTTATGGCCTTGGCTCTGGGGCTGCATTTCCTTTTATTTTTGATACTTACGTGTCGGACCCATCAAAAGCTAGATTGATAGATTCTTTTAGCAACGGCAGTGAAGGCTTGGGAGATGCCTTAACCAGTCAAGCTGTAATTTTTGATTCACCAATTTCTGAACAAAAAGGAATTATTAATGTAGAACTGTATGCGCCAGAAATATGGGATCCGGGTTCTAGTATTGCTCACCTTAATGAAAGCAAATACAATGGCACTCCAAATTCTTTAATGACGCCTCAAATTGGCCCTCGAGAGATAATGCATAATCCAGGCCCCATCACGCTAAATATGTTTGCAGACATGGGGTGGAAATACACTTATATAAACCACAGTAAACACCCTAACACAGAGGATATAACTTCTGATAACTATACCATCACTACAACCATAACCAGTGACACAGATTACGATGAAGAAAGTATCACTCTTCACTATTCTACTGATGGATTCAATACGGAAAGCACAGTTACAATGACCGCTACGGAAAATGGAGGCGAATTTGAAGCACAGATCCCTTCCTTAAAGCTTTCAGGACAAAGCTATGCTTATTACATCTCTGTAATAGACGAATTTGACCGAACATTTTCTAAGCCTTCATTAGCTCCTGAATTCTTTTTTGTCTTTACTTCCGAAGCTGACAACGAAAATCCAGTAATTACCCACGTAGAACCAAATTTCATTAGAGATAATGACACAGAGGTAGAATTTAATGTTACAGTGAAAGATTTCCTGCCATTGGAAGAGGTTTTGCTAACATATGATATTAATGGTGGTCCCTCTAGCTATGTGACATTTTCATTAATTGATGATCTAGACAGTTTATATTCAGCAGTAGTTGACTTATCATCTGCCAACCTTGAGGAAGGAGATCAATTTAATTATACCATCACAGTAACAGATATTTCCTCCAACTCTAACAGCACCACCATTCCAGATATAGGCCAGTTCTCCATTCAAGTAGTTTCTCTGGCGCCTTCTGTTTATAGATATAAAGATGATTTCAATGAAGATAGAAATGCATTTTTTGAAAGTGATCACTTCCGAATTTCCGATGTTGATGGCTTCTCTAGCCCAGCCGTTCATTCTGATCACCCGTATCTTGATGGGGCAAGTGGAAATGGAAGTGACTATACTCTAGATATGCGTATTCCAATAATTCTATCTGATGTAGATGCCATAATAAGGTTTGATGAGATAGTACTAGTGGAGCCAGGAACCTCAACAGACTTTACTAATTCAGATTTTTTTGATTACGTGATAGTTGAAGGATCTAATGATGGTGGAAAAACATGGGTTCCATTTATTGGTGGTTATGACAGTAGAGCCCAGACAAATTGGCTTTCTGCGTATAATGAAGATTTAGATGATGATCAAAACTCTCTAATTGAAGGATCATCCTCTTTATTCTTTTCAAGAGATATTGATATGTTAGCGAGAAGTGAATTTGTACCTGGAGAAGAAATACTCATCAGGTTTAGATTGCACGCAGATGAACTTGCTCACGGATGGGGATGGGCCATTGACAACCTCGAAATTCAACCTGACTTCAGAGCTCCTTCCATAAAGCATGACTACATTGATTACGTTCAAAGTAACACCTCTATTCCAATAATAGCAGAAGTTACTGATAACTATGAGGTCGACAGTGTTGCTATTGAAATTTTCAGCAATGGACAACCTAATGTTGTATTTCAATTTGATGGAAACGCAACAAATATTTACGAAGCTAATCTCATAATATCAGAACTACCATTGAATGAGTCAATTGAATACCGAATTAAAGCCTATGACAATAATGAGCCTGAGCCTAATATTTCCTATTTACCGTCAGAAGACTCTTTCTTTTCGGTAGAGTACCTAAACTTTGGCAATTCGCAAAGCTCTTATTCCAATGATTTTGATTCCCAAACTGAAGATTTTGTAGGAAACTTTTTTTCAATTAAATCTGAAGATAATTTTGATAACGGGGCAATTCATTCTATTCATCCTTATCCTGTGGGATTCGGCATGAATGACAGCTCCAATTTAAGCTACACCTTAATAAACCCTATCGTTATAAGTGCGACGAAACCTCTTATGGCCTTTGATGAGGTGGTGATTGTTGAAAAAAATCTAGAAGATGATTTTGGATCAGCGAGTTTTAAAGATTACGTAATTGTGGAAGGCTCAACCGACAATGGAGACACTTGGACTCCATTTTTAAATGGATATGACTCTAAACTTTATGTAAATTGGTCTAACGCCATCAATGGCAACTCCGATGGCAACTCTTCTCTCTACAAATACAGAATAATAAATATGACAAGCTCTGGAGATTTTCAGGCCGGGGATGAGGTACTTATAAGATTCAGGTTATTTTCTGATGATGCAATAAATGCATGGGGATGGGCTATTGATAATTTAGAAGTGCAAACTGACGCTATCACGGCCATTGATCAGCTAGCTTTTGAAGAAATAAGTCTTTATCCTAACCCTACCAGTGGTACTTTAAATATTTCAGTTAAAAATAATGCTGCCATTGGTAATGCTGAGATGCAAATCTTTAACTACAAAGGTCAGAGCATATACTCAGTAAGTGAAAGAGGAATTGAAAATACATATTTTAATTCTATTGATGTAAGTAAATTTCCAAAAGGCATTTATCTATTCAAACTGTCAAATAACAGTGGTTCTATCACCAAAAAAGTGATTATCAATTAATCTTAACAAAAATTAAGATTTAAGAATGTTGTGTGTTAGCGAAATGTGGTTTTGATTCTAACCTTTTTGCTTTAACTTTGTGCCAATTTATACATAACCACATTTCGCTAAACCACACAAACGTTTTTCAATGCCAAGAGATAGGAGCATCAGGTCAGTTTTAATTATCGGAAGCGGACCTATTGTTATTGGACAAGCATGTGAATTTGACTATTCAGGATCACAAGCTTCACGTTCACTTAGAGAAGAAGGTATAGAAGTCATTTTGATCAATTCCAACCCGGCTACGATCATGACAGACAAGGTCACCGCAGACCATATATACCTCAAGCCACTCACCAAACAATCCATTAGAGAAATCCTGCAAAAGCATAATATTGATGCTGTTCTACCTACCATGGGTGGACAAACAGCATTAAACCTTGCTATAGATTGCGATAAAGCAGGAATCTGGGATCATTTTGGAGTTAAAATCATCGGAGTTGATATCAACGCGATCGAAACAACTGAAGATCGAGAGAAATTCCGTCTGAAAATGAACGAGCTAGGTGTAAATGTTTGTAAAGGAGAAACCGCTTCTTCTTTCCTACAAGGGAAAGAGATAGCTCAGGAAATTGGTTTCCCTCTGGTTATCAGACCTTCATTTACATTAGGTGGTTCAGGTGGTGGATTTGTAAACAGTGCGGATGAATTCGAGCAAGCACTGACCCACGGCCTTCACACCTCTCCTATTCATGAGGTTTTGATAGAGCAAAGTATCTTAGGATGGAAAGAATATGAGGTGGAGCTCCTTAGAGATAACAAAGGAAACATCATCATTATCTGTTCTATTGAAAACTTTGATCCTATGGGGGTTCATACTGGAGATTCAATCACAGTAGCACCTGCCATGACTCTTCCTGACACTGTGTATCAGGAAATGAGGAACCTTTCAAAATTGATGATGAACGGAATCGGGATGTTTGCTGGTGGTTGTAACGTACAGTTTGCGGTTAACCCTGATGACGATTCTATCATTGGTATCGAGATTAACCCTAGGGTTTCAAGATCATCAGCTCTTGCATCTAAGGCTACGGGTTATCCTATTGCAAAAATAGCAGCGAAATTAGCTATTGGTTATAACCTTGATGAGCTTGATAACGCCATTACTGGTACTACTTCAGCATTCTTCGAGCCTGCACTTGACTATGTAATTGTTAAGATACCTCGTTGGAATTTTGATAAATTCCAGGGTTCAGATAGAAGATTAGGTCTTTCTATGAAATCCGTAGGTGAGGTAATGGGTATCGGTAGAAACTTCCAGGAAGCACTTCAGAAGGCTTGTCAGTCTTTAGAAATCAAGAGAAATGGTCTTGGTGCTGATGGTAAAGAACTTAAGGATCAAAAAGCTATTTTAGAAAGCCTTGAGCACCCTAGCTGGAACAGATTGTTCCATGTTTATGATGCCTTCAAATTAGGAGTTTCCTTCAAAACCATTGAAAAACTCACTAAAATAGACAAGTGGTTCCTTCACCAAATTGAAGAATTTATTCTCATTGAAAATGAGATTGAAAAATATGATATTGATACTATCCCTTTCGAGCTGTTTAAAACAGCAAAAGAAAAAGGATATGCTGATAGACAGCTAGGTCATTTAATGGGCTGCCTTGAAAGTGAAGTATTCAATAAGAGAAAAGAAATAGGCCTAAACAGAGTGTACAAGTTAGTAGATACTTGTGCGGCCGAGTTTGAGGCTAAAACACCATACTATTACTCAACTTTCGACGATGAAAATGAGTCAATAGTTAGTGACAAAAAGAAAATTGTAGTACTAGGTTCTGGTCCTAACCGAATTGGTCAGGGTATAGAATTTGACTACTCTTGCGTGCACGGAATCCTTGCCGCTAAAGAATGTGGCTATGAAACTATAATGATTAACTGTAACCCTGAAACAGTTTCTACTGATTTCGATGTGGCAGATAAATTATACTTCGAGCCAGTATTCTGGGAGCATATTTATGAGATTATACTTCATGAAAAACCTGAGGGAGTAATCGTTCAGCTTGGAGGTCAGACAGCACTTAAACTGGCTGAGAAACTAGAGAAGTATGGCATTAAAATCTTAGGAACCAACTTTAAGTCTCTGGATCTTGCAGAAGACAGAGGTAGCTTCTCTAACATTTTGAAAGATAATGGCATTCCTTACCCTGAGTTTGGTGTAGCTGAAGATGCTGAAACTGCTATTGAGCTTTCAAAAGATATTGGATTCCCTCTTTTGGTAAGACCATCTTACGTTCTTGGTGGTCAGAGCATGAAAATTGTGATCAATGAAACTGAGCTAGAATCTCATATTGTTGATATTCTTAGAGAAATTCCTGGAAACAAAGTACTTCTGGATCATTTCTTAGATGGAGCAATAGAAGCAGAAGCAGATGCCATTTGTGATGGAGAAAATGTACACATCATCGGTATCATGCAGCATATAGAGCCCGCAGGTATTCACTCTGGAGACTCTTACGCAGTACTTCCCCCATACAATTTGGGAGACTTAGTAGTAGCGCAGATAGAGGCTTACACTAAGAAAATTGCTTTAGCTCTTAATACAGTAGGTTTAATTAACATACAGTTTGCCATTAAAGATGACAAGGTATATATCATAGAGGCTAACCCAAGGGCGTCTCGTACGGTACCTTTCATTTGTAAAGCATATGACGAACCTTATGTAAACTACGCCGTTAAAGTAATGCTAGGGGAGAAAAAAGTAACTGACTTTACTTTCAACCCTAAAAAACAAGGGTATGCCATAAAAGAACCGGTATTCTCATTTGCCAAATTCCCTAAAGTAAATAAGGAATTAGGACCAGAAATGAAATCTACAGGTGAGGCAATCTATTTTATAGATGATCTTATGGACGATTACTTCATAAAGATCTACTCAGAGAGAAACCTCTACTTGAGTAAGTAAGAGGTATTACTTAAACGAGTTTGTAGTATGGGATTTATTAAAGTCATAGTTATCGCTTTTTTGCTCATATACCTGGTAAATAAGGTATTTGGTCTGGTAATTAAGTACTTGGTGGGCAACTCGTCAGCCAATAATCATAGAAATGCTTCTGGAAGGCAAAACTATGAATCAACCAATTACAAGCGATCTGGCGAAATAAATATTGACTACGTGCCTAACGAAAAGTCTAAGAAGGATTCTAAAGATTTTAAAGGAGGCGAATACGTAGATTACGAAGAGATAAAAGAATAAATTATTTTACAGATAATTTTAGTAATTTTTACCCCGTTTTGACGCACTCGCCGTTAAACGGGGTTTTTTAATTTTAAAGTGATTCGATGAAGGAGATTAATTTTTATAAATATCAGGCCACAGGCAATGATTTCATACTTATAGACAATAGACAAGCAAAATTTGAACTCTCTAAAGAGGAAATCTCCTTTTTGTGCGATCGTAAATTTGGAATAGGTTCTGACGGCCTCATGCTTATACAAGACCATGCAGACTACGACTTTGAGCTCATATTTTACAACCCAGACAGCAGCCAAAGTTTATGCGGCAATGGTAGTCGCTGTGCTGTAAATTTCGCCAAGTTTTTAGGCATAATTGATTCAAAGACCAATTTCCTGGCATATGATGGTGGCCATGAAGCAGAAATATTGGCAAACAATGAAGTGCGTTTAAAAATGGCCGACGTACAAAATGTCAGGTTAATGTCTGATGGTATATTTGTTGATACAGGTTCACCACATCTGATCAAGTATGTGATTAACATTGATACTTATAGGGTGTATGATCAAGGAAAAGCCATAAGAAATGGCGGTCTGTTTAAAGAAGCAGGGGTAAATGTTAATTTCGTGCAGGTTACAGGTGAGAACCAGATCTTTGTAAGAACCTATGAGAGAGGCGTTGAAAACGAAACTCTTTCTTGCGGCACTGGTGTTACAGCTGCCGCTTTGGCATCTAGTACTAAAGATTTACAATCTCCAGTGAAAGTCAACACTATGGGCGGCAACCTCTCTGTTGATTTCATAAAAAATGAAGACAATAGCTTTAGCGAAGTATATCTGACTGGTCCGGCCAAGCAGGTTTTCCAGGGATCATTAGAATTGAAGAATATTTAGTCAAACAATTAATATAAACGCCTTAACTTTAGGCATTAAAATATAGAAACAAGGAGCGATTATGTTAAAATTTATAACGAAGGTATTTGGCGGAACTAAATCCGAAAAGGATATCAAACAATTGATGCCAATTGTTGAGAAAGTCAACCAGCAATATGCTCAATTAAGTGGATTAAGCGATGATGAACTGAGAGGTAAAACCAAAGAAGTACAAGATACCATCGACTCCTCGTTAAAATCAATTGATGATCAAATAGCTGCTCTTCATCAAAAAATAGAAGACAATCCAGATCTTGATATTAATGAAAAAGAAGATGTTTTTTCTGAGATAGATAAACTGGAAGAAGATAGAAACAAAGACCTGGAAACTGTTCTTATGGAAGTGCTTCCACTGGGCTTTGCTATTGTAAAAGAAACTGCTCGTAGGTTTAAAGAAAACAGCCAGCTAAAAGTTACAGCCACATTAATGGATAAGAGCCTGGCGGCTAAAAAATCTAACGTAGAATTAGATGGTGACATGGCCATCTGGCATAACAAATGGATTGCTGCCGGTAATGAAATTACCTGGGAGATGCTTCATTATGACGTGCAGATCATAGGTGGTATTGTTCTTCATCAAGGTAAAATTGCTGAGATGGCTACTGGTGAAGGTAAAACTTTGGTAGCAACATTACCTGCTTTCTTAAATGCTCTTGCCAAGAGAGGTGTTCACGTAGTAACTGTTAACGATTACCTTGCAAAACGTGATAGTGAGTGGATGGCTCCAATCTTTGAGTTCCATGGTTTAACTATTGACTGTGTGGATAAGCATGAGCCTAACTCTGATGAGAGAAGAAACGCTTACAATGCAGACATCACTTATGGTACCAATAACGAGTTTGGTTTTGACTACCTGCGTGACAATATGTCAAGAGATCCTAAAGAGCTGGTACAGAGAAAGCATCACTTCGCCATGGTGGATGAGGTTGACTCAGTACTAATTGATGAAGCCAGAACACCACTAATCATTTCTGGACCTGTTCCCAGAGGTGATGAACACGAATTTTATGATTTAAAACCGCGCATCAGCAAGCTGGTAGATGCTCAAAGAAAACTAGTATCTCAGTTTTTAATTGATGCCAAGAAATTAATGAATGATGGAGACGAAAAAGAAGGCGGTCTTGCATTATTCAGAGCATACAGAGGTTTACCTAAGCATAAGCCTTTGATTAAATATTTAAGTGAAACAGGAGTTCGTCAGATCCTTCAAAAAACTGAAAACTACTACCTACAGGATAATCAAAAAATGATGCCTGAGGCTGATGAACCATTGTTCTTCACTATTGATGAGAAACATAATAGCATAGAGCTTACTGAAAAAGGAATTGACCTTATTACAGGTGAAGGTGAAGATCCTAACTTCTTTATCATGCCTGATATCGGTACAGAAATAGCTGATCTTGAGAAAGATGAAGTACTTTCTGATGAAGAAAAGGTAAGCAAGAAAGATGTTCTTATTAAAGACTATTCTGAAAAGTCGCAAAGAATTCACTCGGTAAACCAGTTATTAAAAGCTTACACTCTATTTGAAAAAGATACTGAATACATCATTGTAGATGGAAAAGTAAAGATTGTAGATGAGCAGACTGGTCGTGTAATGGATGGAAGAAGATATTCTGACGGATTACACCAGGCTATTGAAGCTAAAGAAAATGTAAAGGTAGAAGATGCCACACAGACATACGCTACCATTACCTTACAGAACTACTTCCGTATGTACCACAAACTCGCTGGTATGACGGGTACTGCAGAAACTGAAGCTGGCGAGTTCTGGGAAATTTATAAACTTGACGTCGTTGTAATTCCTACTAACAGACCTATAGCCAGAGCAGATAAGCAGGATATGGTTTACAAAACCATACGTGAAAAATTCAATGCTGTAGTAGATGAAATTGTAGTGCTTACAGAAGAAGGCCGACCTGTCTTGGTAGGTACCACTTCGGTAGAAATTTCTGAGCTCCTTAGCCGTATGCTTAACATGCGCAAAATTCAGCACCAAGTTCTAAACGCTAAGCAACACCAGCGAGAGGCAGAAGTTGTAGCTGCTGCTGGTAAGCCAGGTACAGTAACTATTGCTACTAACATGGCTGGTAGAGGTACGGATATTAAATTGGCTCCAGAATCTAAAGCTGCCGGTGGTTTGGCCATTATTGGTACAGAAAGACACGAATCAAGACGTGTAGACAGACAGCTACGTGGTAGATCTGGTAGACAAGGAGATCCAGGTTCTTCTCAGTTCTTCGTATCTCTTGAAGATAACCTGATGCGTATGTTCATGCCAGAAAGAATAGCTAAGGTTATGGATAGATTAGGACTACAGGAAGGTGAAGTGATTTCACACTCTATGGTAACTAAGTCTATAGAAAGAGCTCAGAAGAAAGTAGAAGAAAACAACTTCGGTATAAGAAAAAGACTTCTTGAATATGATGATGTAATGAACTCTCAAAGAGAGGTTATTTACAAGCGTAGAAAGAATGCTCTTTTCGGAGAAAGACTACAGCTTGATATCATGAACATGCTGTTTGATACTTGTGAAGACATAGTATTAAACAATGCTGGCAACTACGAAAGCTTTAAACTTACTGTATTAGGGGTTTTAAGTATTGACTTTGAAATCAGTAAAGAAGATTTTGAAAAGGTTAATCCTGACACTCTAACCCACAACTTATACGAGCAGGCTTATGAGCATTATAAAAAGAAAAATGCCGATATAGCACAAAAGTCTTTCCCTATCATAAAAAATATAGAAGAGACCAGAGGTGCTACTATTGAAAACATTCTTGTACCATTTACGGATGGCAAGAAACAAGTAGGTGTTTCTGCCAGCCTTAAAAAGTGTATTGCCACTGAAAACCGTGAGCTGATCAATGCCATGGAGAAAATGGTAACGCTGGCCCTTATTGATCAACTTTGGAAAGAGCACCTGAGAGAAATGGATGACTTGAAACAAAGTGTTCAAAATGCGGTTTATGAACAAAAGGATCCTCTATTAATATACAAATTTGAAGGTTTCGAATTGTTCAAAAGGTTCATTGCTAAAGTAAATGAAGATACCATCTCATTCTTAGTGAAAGCTGATTTACCAGTTCAGGAAGCGGGTGATGTGAAGGAAGCAAGAAGCACACAGCAGCGCAGGCAAAAGCTAAAAGAACAAAAAGATGAGTCTAAGTCACTACTTAGTGGTGGAAACTCAGAGGCTGCTGCAGCTAGTGCAAACAGACCACCAGCTGAAAAAACAATGCCTATTAAGGCTGAGAAAACAGCTGGAAGAAACGATAAAGTGACCGTTCAATATATGGATGGAAGCATTTTAAAAGATGTGAAGTATAAAAAAGTAGAAGAAGATATCAGAAACAACAAGTGTGTAGTTATAGAGGAATAATTACTGATATTAAGAATTATGAGAAATAATAAGCTATTCTACGTTCTATTGTTGCTAGTATTTTCTGCCTGTAGTTCCAAAACGGTCTCTACTTCATCTACTGGTGAAGTATACAAAGAAGATCTTTCTGCCTACAGGCCTACATATAATGCTCCTACGGATACACCTGACACTGTAGCTGCTACTCCCTTAGAAGACTATTCTAATGTGCCTGTGACTAATGATATTACCAGACCATTGAATACTGTTTTAGATAGCATTGACGTTATAAGAAAGGACAGACAATTTGTTGAGGGTTTTACTATTCAGGTTTATTCAGGTACTAACAGTGAAGAAGCTCGATTAGCCAGAGGAAAGGTAATTTCGGTATTGCCAGAATCTAGCCCTTCTTTAAAGTTTGAAGAGCCAAATTTTAAAGTTAAAGTAGGTCAGTACTATTCTAAAATAGAAGCTCAAAAGCCATATTCACAGCTTAGAAAGAAATTTCCAGGCGCATTAATTATTCCAGAAAGAATCTACATTCGCTAAATGTCATTAAAAGATAAAATAAAAGAGCTGGCAAAATCCAATGCCAGTGACATTATTAAGGTAAGAAGACATATTCATGCTAATCCAGAGCTTTCATATGAGGAGTACAACACTGCGAAGTTTGTAGCTACTCAGTTGAAAGAAATGGGCATTACCCCGAAAGAGGGAGTGGCCAAAACAGGATTATCGGCAGTGATTGAAGGCAAAAACCCTGACAAAAAGGTTATTGCCTTAAGAGCTGATATGGATGCCTTACCTATTATTGAAGCGAATGACGTTGAGTATAAATCAAAAAATGAAGGAGTAATGCATGCCTGCGGGCATGATGCTCATACGGCATCATTACTAGGTGCTGCCAGGATTTTACAGTCTTTAAAAGATGAATTTGAAGGATCTGTAAAATTAATTTTCCAACCAGGAGAAGAGCGAAACCCCGGTGGAGCATCACTCATGATTAAAGATGGCGTTTTAAAAAATCCATCACCAGTAAATATTCATGGCCAGCACGTTATGCCTCTTATCCCTGTTGGTAAGGTTGGTTTTCGTGAGGGAATGTACATGGCCAGCTGTGATGAGATTTATCTTAAAATAAAAGGCAAAGGTGGTCATGGGGCTGTCCCTGAGCTAGCTGTTGATCCTGTTTTAATTACATCGCACATTATTGTAGCCTTGCAGCAGGTGATCAGTAGAAATGCCAGCCCTAAAACCCCAACGGTGCTATCCTTCGGAAGAGTAATCGCTGATGGGGCCACTAATATCATTCCTAACGAAGTGAATGTAGCTGGTACATTCAGAGCTATGAATGAAGAATGGAGAGCTGATGCCTTGCAGAGAATTACCAAGATGGCTGAAGGCATTGCTGAGTCAATGGGCGGATCATGTGAAGTGAATATATCTCACGGCTACCCTTACCTGGAAAATGATCCAGATCTGACCAGGGTCTCCAGAAAAGCAGCTGAGGATTATCTTGGTAAAGAAAATGTAGTTGATCTCGATCTATGGATGGGAGCCGAAGATTTCGCTTATTATACGCACGAAGTTCCGGCTTGTTTTTACCGCTTAGGCACTAGAAATGAGGCTAAAGGAATAACCTCATATGTGCATACCCCTACGTTCAATATTGATGAAGACGCCTTGGAAATAGGCGCCGGCCTTATGGCTTGGATAGCAATAAGCGAGCTTAATAATTAGCTCGCTGTTATTACATCTTCTTCGTCCTTAGCTAGTTCACCAGTAACTGCCTCAGACACATTAATGATGTGATCTCCCACTCTTTCGATGAGGTTATAAAGATCTCCATACACGATTCCACTCATTACATCGTAGTCTCGCTTTTCGATATTCTTAAGGTGCTTTTTCCTGATCTTATCTCTCTTCTTATTAATAGCCACTTCCTTTTCAATGGCTGTATTAAGAGTAACCTGAGTATAGTCTTTATTCAGGTTTTCGATCATTACATCAAAGGCCTCATCCAATAACTCTAAAAGAGCTATTAAACTATCAATTTGAGTCTCGTTAAACCAGCTATCACTGTCGCTTTTACGATCTATAGCCAATGACATTTGGTAGAATAAATCACCTATTCTCTCTAAATCATTGATAATGGCCAGCATTCCTCTAAGTCTCAATGAAGCATCATTACCTAGATTAGAAGTAGATAACTTGGATAGATAGTTAGCAATTTCAACCTCCACTCTGTCAGTAATCTCCTCATACTTCTTAATCTTACGCATCATTTTGCTACGCTCTTTGTTCTTTTTGTGCTTAAGAAGATTTTGAACGTAGCCAGACATGCGCTTAGTAAGTTCAGCAAATTTTGCTATTTCCTTCCTGGCTTCTTCCAGGCTAATGTCAGGTGTAGACAATAATGGCGTAGTAATGTATTCCAACTTAAACTCCTCTCCATCTTTAGAGGCTTTTACCATCTTAGTAACTAGCGCTGCTATCTGCTTAGTGAAACCAATGAGTAGTGCTACGTTGATAATGTTAAATACCGAATGGAAAATAGATAGAGCGATAGGAATAGCTTCAGGATCTTCAAATGGTGAAACTCCTCTGTAGTTCTCCATGTACCAATCTATTCCATTTAAAAATACGTGGAACAAGATAAGCATCCATACTACTCCGAAAATGTTGAATATAAAGTGTGCTCTTGCGGCTCTTTTGGCGTGAACGTTAGCTACCATAGCTGCAAGGTTTGCCGTGATGGTAGTACCAATATTTTCACCTAAAACCATTGCAGCAGCCAGATCAAAAGATATCCAGCCCTGATTAGCCATTACCAAAGTAAGTGCCATAGTAGCACTAGATGATTGAACAATGATGGTAAGTATTGTACCTATACCCACAAACATGAGTATAGAGAAGAAACCTGCATCGGTATAAGTAGCTAAGAACTCAAGTACTTCAGGGTTAGCTTTCAAATCAGGAACTGAGCCTTTTAGAGCTTCCAATCCCATAAATAGAAGGGCAAATCCTATGATAACCTCCCCCCATGACTTAATTCTAGATCTGGAAGCAAATAACAAAGGAGCACCAATAGCAATGATTGGTAATGCCGCAGCAGCTATTTTAACTTTAAAACCTACGATAGATATAATCCAAGCAGTGATGGTAGTACCAATATTGGCCCCCATAATTACCCCTATGGATTCTACAAGAGATAAAAGTCCAGCATTTACGAAGCTAACCACCATTACCGTAGTGGCTGAAGACGACTGCACCAGACTAGTAAGTAAAAAACCGGTAAATACCCCGGCCAATCTGTGCGTAGTCATAGCACGAAGAATCTGTCGCATTTTCCCCCCTGCTACCTTCTGGATTCCTTCACTCATTACTTTCATTCCGTAGATAAAGAATCCTAACGAACCTAAAAGAGTGAGGATATCGAATAAACTATACTCCATGTTATTAAAATTAGACGCGCAAAGTTAGTTAACTCGGGTGGTTAAAAAGTTATCGTATATTAACTTTATGTTAAGACTATTGCCAATCCGTTCAAATTCCTCTGAATATATCAAAATTTTACATTCTATTATATGAAAAGCCTAATTTAAAGGTACTGTTAATGAGATAAATATTTAACAATACGTTTACATACAGAATGATATATTCATTTGTTTAAGCGATAACTTCGCATCTTTTAAATTTTAGGCACTTTGTCACCAGCGCAGAAGAAAAATATTGCTCTACAAACCTTAATCATTATAGGTGCTCCACTTATATTTCTATTTTCAATAGATCTTATGGGTGAGGCCTTTAACCATTTGGGTCGTGGCGTGGCAGAATCTATCCTATTTGCAACCTCTAACCCTTTTATTGGGCTTTTTATAGGCTTATTAATTACAGCCATCATCCAAAGTAGCTCTACCAGTACTTCTATGATTGTAGCTCTGGTAGCTTCCGGATCGATAACTATAGCCGAAGCGGTGCCTATGATTATGGGAGCCAACATTGGTACTACACTTACCAGCACCATTGTATCTTTAGGTTATATTACCAAGAAAACAGAGTTCAGAAGAGCCATAGCAGCCGGTACGGTACATGACTTTTTCAATATCTTCACCGCGCTTATTCTATTTCCTTTAGAGTATTATTACGGTTTTATCTCTTCGTCATCTCAGTATATAGCCAATTTACTGGTTCATAACAATGAGAATGCAGCACTCAATGAGTACGGTTTCAAGTTATTCAGATCCATACCTCTTACCTCATTTGTTATCGAGAAGATTAATAATGGCCTGATAGGAATTGCATTATCATTCATTTTGCTATTTGGATCAATCAAGATGCTCTCTAAAGTCATCTCTAAATTAATCATAGGTGAATCTCAGGAGAAGCTCAGAAATTTCATTTTTAACAACTCTGCCAAGTCATTTTTTTGGGGAGCGGGGTTAACCGCGGCGGTACAATCTAGTTCTGTAACTACCTCACTAGTAGTTCCTTTTGTAGCCACTGGAAGAATCTCTTTAAAGAAAGTAACTCCATTCATTTTCGGAGCAAACATAGGCACCACCATTACAGCCTTTATCGCGGTACTATTTAAATCTAATGCTGTAATCAGTATTGCTATTACTCACTTGTTATTCAACCTGATTGGGGTTATCATATTTCTACCTTTCCCTTTCATGAGGCGAATACCTATGAGAGTGGCTGTGATGTTTGGTAAGCTTACCATGAACTATAGGATAACCGGGTTTATCTACATCATTCTCACATTCTTCCTTATTCCATTTACACTTATTTATTTCAATAATAACGCGTCAAAAGTGAATGAATTGACCTATTCGGTTAATGACAATGGAAGCCACTATGAAAAGACAGTAATAGCCAGGAGAAGTGTTAATACGAAAAATGTAATGTGGCAGCCGGCCTCTCAGGAAAATGAAACGTCAGACCTTCAAAACAGTAAGGTTTTAAATATTTATAGAAATAAAAATCTCCTTTTTATCAACAATAGATTCTTCCTCATTAACAAACCTGGTTTTTGCTGGGATGATGAAAATGCTAAAGGGAAATTTCAAACCTGTATTACTGAGATCCTGCCAGAATGGAATTCTCAGGTCTCCAGCGATTCTGTATTTGTCTACACTAGAAAATTTTACAATTCAGAGCTCTCTACCTATAATTATAAGTACTACATAAGCATAAAAGAGCAACTCTTACTGAAAATTGAAAAACTAAATCAAGACAAAGAAGTTATCTTCTCTACAGAGCTTACCCAAGTTAATAGAGACTAATTGCAGTCACAGAAAGAGGTAAGTCTTAATTATTTGTTTTAAAACAGTGTTTCATTGAATTCTGATTATCTTGCGGACAAATCAGAGTTTCTAATATTTTAGAGAAGTGAGAGAAAAAAAAGGTTTGCTAAGTTTCTTAAAAGTAGATAATCTAATAGACCACATATCTGACTTTATGGAGTCGAAAATTGAGGTCTATAAAATGGAGGTGAAGGAAGAAGTGGCCGAACTTCTATCTAAAGCCATAGTCACTGCCTTACTGGCACTTATTGGTTCATTTTTCGTACTTTTCTTGAATGTAGCCATTGGCTACTACTTAGGATATGTGTTTAATAATATATTTTATGGCTTCTTGACCGTTTCAGGGTTTTATTTGTTAGTTTTTATTATCTTTTTATTGTTACGAAACCAACTTGGGCTTAAAGAGTTAATAGAGAAAAAGCTAACCAAACTACTAAAGATTAAGAGCTAAAATATATGGCAACGAGTGTAAAAGAACATTGGCAAAATATTTCAGATAAGCATAGAGATACATTAAAGGCTGATCTGGATGCAATAATGGAAAGAAGTAAAGACCTTATGGTAGGCGCTGCTGTAATAGGTGGTGGCTTCGCGTTGTCTTATTTCATGATTAAAAAAATAGGCGGCAAGAAAAAGGTAAAGGTTACACACAAAAGGGATGAAGACAATCATACCCGAGAGGTGACCGTAGAAAAACAGCCTTCAATGCTTACCAGCATAGGCCATGTTGTGCTTACTGAACTAACCCTTTTTGCTCTGACTATCGTAAAAGAAAAACTGATAGAATATTTAAAAACGATTAATACTGAAGATCAGGAAGATGAGCAATATTCTGACCACGCTCAGTGAGCGAAGAACAACAGGACAAAAGTCATTAGCATTATTAATTGACCCGGATAAAGTAGAGGATCAGAAAGATTTGATCCACTTATTAAATCTGGCCAAGGAATGCTATGTAGATTTTATTTTTGTTGGTGGTAGCCTCATCACTCAGAGTAATCTGGGAAAGATAATTCATACTATTAAGCAGCAGTGCACCATTCCCACTGTACTTTTCCCTGGCAGTAATATGCACGTAGACCTAAGTGCAGATGCCATTCTGTTTTTAAGCCTGATTTCAGGTCGCAATCCAGAATTTCTCATAGGACAGCATGTGGTAGCTGCTCCTATTTTAAAAAACAGCGGCATTGAAATACTCCCTACAGGATATATGCTGGTGAATTCTGATATCACCTCGGCGGTATCCTATATGAGCAATACCTCGCCTATTCCTCCAGACAAATACTCAGTGGCAGCTTGTACAGCCATGGCTGGTGAAATGCTTGGGTTAAAACTCATTTTTATGGATGCAGGCAGCGGCACTAAAACGGCCATTACGCCTAAAATGATCTCTCATGTAAAAAGATCAATTAGTATCCCTTTGATTGTAGGAGGTGGAATAGACACCGCTAATAAGGCAAAACTATCATTAGAAGCTGGTGCTGATATGATTGTTATTGGCAATGCGGCAGAAAAAAACCCCAATCTTGTGATTGAGGTTTCTGAAAAGATTTATGATTTTAACAAAAGTCTAAACATTCATTAAAGTTTCTCTTTTTCTCATTTTTCCTGCAGGTATACCATACATCATCTTAAATCTGCGACAGAAATAAGCTGTATCTTTATAACCACACGCTTTACCAATATCTCTGATGCTCATTTTGGTGGTTCTTAGAAGATTCACCGCATTTTCCATTCTTTGATATTCGATATAATCCTGTGGATTGATACCTGTTAAGGTCTTAAAGTACTGACCTACGTAATCTTCCGATACATCTGCTACTTCAGATAACTTCTTGTTTGTAAGCTCACCAGACAAGTTATCTTTGATATACTTGAATAGCTTTATTAAACGAGGATCTTTGAAGTAAGTACTGTTAGTAGCCATTTGCTCCACAAACAGTCTGTTCTCAATGATGTGTCTTACGATTTCTACAACTAAAAGCTCAGTTTTAATTTTAACAACACGCTGATTTCCTTCTAGCTTATTCTCCTGCTCTTTAATAATTTCATAAATGACATTATTAATCTTAGTGTTCTCCAAAGAGAATGGAGGTATATCTAAGGCAGTAAAGAAGTTAACTGTATCGAAAACTTTAGTTTCAAAAACAATTGAAGTAAAATCTGCCACTGGCACTGCTGAAGGATCTTCTACGCTAGTCCTAAAGTACTCCGCTTGCTTATAACCAAACTCTTCTAAAGTTAGCTCAGGACTTCTATCATCCACATTCCCAAAAGTTAAAGGCGTATTTCTAACTGCAGGAATAAATAGTGCATGCCCCTCTGTTAACACTTCCTCTTCTTCTCCAAACCTTACACTTCCCTTCTTAAGGATTAAAATTGTGTTCTCCGTGTCCTGATAGTCCTTAATAGTAAAAGGGTGCAATACCTTAATATTATTGGACTTTACGAACTTAATTCCTAAGGATTCAATTATTTTGTTGTAATCTTCCATTAACTTGCTGTATTTTAACAATACTCAAATCTACGAAAATAAATTTTATGACCTGCACTTTTCTAAGATAAATATAATTTTTTTTATACAATCGGTGTATATCTACTTTAAAAGCTCTCTTGAAATTACAATTTTCTGTATTTCTGTGGTCCCTTCATAGATCTGAGTAATCTTCGCATCTCTCATTAAACGCTCCACATGGTACTCTTTTACGAAACCATAACCACCATGAACCTGCACCGCCTCCACTGTAACATCCATTGCCACCTTAGAAGCAAATACCTTTGCCATAGCTGCCGCCTTTACAAAATCTTTACCCTGATCTTTTAAGCTCGCCGCATTTAAGCATAGCAAACGAGCAGCCTCTATTTGCGTAGCCATATCAGCTAACTTAAACTGAATGGCCTGATGCTGAGAAATTTCCTTACCAAATGCCTTTCTCTCTTTTGAATATTTCAATGCTAGTTCATAGGCGCCTGATGCAATACCCAAGGCCTGAGACGCAATACCTATTCTACCTCCATTCAAAGTACTCATAGCAAACTTGAACCCGAAACCATCTTCTCCGATTCTGTTTTCTTTTGGCACTTTAACGTCCGTAAACATCAAAGAGTGTGTATCAGAACCTCTAATACCAAGCTTGTTTTCTTTCTTACCAACCACAAAACCATCCATCCCTTTTTCTACTATAAGCGCGTTGATGCCCTTATGTTTTTTCTCAGGATCGGTTTGAGCTATTATAATATAAACACCGGCACTATTACCGTTAGTGATCCAGTTTTTAGTACCATTAAGAAGATAATAGTCTCCTTTATCTTCTGCAGTGGTTCTCTGGCTAGTAGCGTCAGAACCTGCTTCTGGCTCAGAAAGACAGAAGGCACCAATAATTTCACCAGTTGAAAGTCTTGTTAGATATTTCTGCTTTTGCTCCTCAGAACCGTATTTCTCCAGTCCCCAACAAACCAGGGAGTTATTTACAGACATAGCAACTGAACATGATGCATCTACTTTAGATATCTCTTCCATGGCCAGCACGTATGATATGGAATCCATTCCTCCTCCATTATATTTAGGATCCACCATCATACCCATAAATCCCAATTCTCCCATTTTCTTAATCTGTTCCGCAGGAAATTGCTGGTTTTCATCTCTCTCTATCACACCAGGAAGCAGCTCGTTTTGAGCGAAATCTCTGGCTGCATCTCTCACAGCTAATTGTTCTTCAGTAAATTCGAAATTCATAGTAAGTATTTATTTAATCATGAGTTTGTACACCCCTCTATACAAAAACAAAGAGGGATTGTTATGCATGCATAACAATCCCTCTAAAATTACAATTATTTTTAAAAATATAATTCAAATAACCGGCAGAATTAGTACCTACATGCTAATCACGGTTACCTAAGAACATGCTTATGTAGTATAGTAGCGTTACCAGAGATGCCAAAGCCGCCACCACATAGGTCATGGCTGCCCATTTCAGAGCGTCCTTAGCCATCCCGTATTCGTTCGAATCAACAATGTGTCTTTCTTTAACCCAAGCTAAAGCCCTTTTACTAGCATCAAATTCCACTGGCAGTGTTACTAATGAAAACAACGTCATAACACTGTATGCACCAATAATTACCAGTAATACCAGTTGGATAGGGAATGTCTGGAAAAGAAAAATACCACCAAATAACATTATCATCATAATGATATTCAAGATCTTCGCGCTGGCATTCTGAATCGGCACCATTGCAGATCTGAACTCTAACATGCTATAAGCTTTAGCATGCTGCACTGCGTGACCACATTCGTGAGAAGCAACAGCTGCTGCCGCGGCATTCCGACCGTGATACACGGCCTCACTTAAATTAACTGTCCTGTTTGAAGGATTATAGTGGTCTGACAAGTGTCCTGACACCGATATGACTTTTACATCATGTATACCATGGTCTGCCAACATTAACTGAGCAATTTCGGCTCCTGATAAATTCTTATTTAAGGGAACTTGAGAGTATTTTTTAAACTTGCTTTTAAGCTTATGCTGTACAGCAAAACTTATGATCCCAAATACTATAATTATAACCCAAATCATATTTCATTAAGTTTTCTTAATCTTATTAATCAAATTGGTAGTAGAATAACCACTAACTAAATCAATGGTTTTCACCTCTCCACCATTATTGATAACAATATCTGAGCCAACAATGTCTTCTGCCAAATAGTCACTTCCTTTCACTAAAACATCTGGCTTTATGGCACTTATGAGTTCATATGGGGTTTCTTCTGAGAAATAGATTACAGCATCTACAAAACTAAGAGCGGCCAAAAGGCGTGCACGGCTGTACTCATTATTCAACGGTCTTTCTTCACCTTTTAATTTTTTAACTGAGGCATCTGTATTAATGGCCACAACCATTCTATCTCCCAGTTCTGCTGCTTTTTCTAAATAATCAACATGTCCGAGATGAAGAATATCAAAGCATCCATTGGTAAAGACCAGCTTTTCATTTTCTTCCTTCCAGCTCTCTCTTAAGTTCAAGAAAGCGTCTAAATCATATATTTTTTCCTGTGTTCTCAACTTTCTTTCTAGCTACCTGACTTAAAAACAATGAAACTGCTCCTACTACTATAATCACCAACGTTTGCCATCCATGAAAGATGAACGTGAAAGGAATAGCCTTTTCTTCAGGCAAATTATAGAGCAACACAAGACCTAATGGTACTAAAATATGGAAACTGCCGGCACCGCCAGGCAAAGGTAAAGCCATAGCTATACCACCTATTACAAATATAGTGAGCGCGGCCAACACACCCAGGTGTGAAGTCTCCGGGAATGCTAACATTACTAAATACATCATTAAGTAATAGCAAACCCATATACCTAACGAATATACAATGAAAAGGAATCTCTTTTCCAGACGAAAGATGCTGGTTAAACCACTTTTTAGTCCTTTAAAAATCTTACGGGCCTTAGACATATATCTCAATGTCAGGTATCTTCTACTTTTAAATAAATAGAGCACTATCATTACAATGGCCACTATGAATAATACTGCCCCTATAATTATAGTGTAAGAGAAACTTGAATCACCTGTAGCTGTCAGTTTCTTAATTTCATCAGACTGAAAGAAATAAACCAGATTATCTAATTCAATAAAAAAAGAAGTGGAAAGAAGAATCACCAAGAAGATAACGTCAATGATCCTCTCCATCACTACGGTACCGAAAGAAACATCAACCGGAGTCTTATCTATCCTGTAAAGATTGTAACACCTGGACACCTCACCACCTCTGGGTACAGCCAGGTTAATAAAATACCCTACCATCACAGACATAAAGCTGTGCCCTAGTGAAGGTGTGTACCCCAAAGGCTTGAGCAATAACTTCCATCTTTCCGCGCGAATAACATGGCTCATAACTGCAGCCACTGCGGATAATACTAAAAACAACTTATCGGCACTATTCCAGGTTTTCATTAGAAAACCCCATTTAGTTTCATCTCCTGAAACCTCTATATTTTCGAACGATATCCATAGGAGAAACGCTGTTATGCCCAGCATAACCACGTACTTCAACCCATTCTTAATACTACTACTCATTTAGGATTATAGTAGTTTATTGTTAGCATCAGGAAAAATGATGGCAGGCTCAAATTTTTTCGCCTCCTCAAAATCCATATGTGCGTATGATATAATAATTATAATATCTCCTACCTGAGCTCTACGTGCAGCCGGTCCGTTAAGGCAAATCATGCCACTACCGCGCTCACCTTTGATAATGTACGTTTCTATACGTTCACCATTATTCACATTCACTATCTGCACTTTCTCTCCTTCAATCATATTGGCAGCATCCAGCAAATCTTCATCAATAGTTATACTACCTACATAATGCAGTTCTGCTTGCGTTACTTTAACCCTGTGAATTTTGGATTTTAAAACTTCTATATTCATGAGAATAAAATCAGAAATCTAATTTAATAATAACATTGTCAATTAACCTAACATCTTCCACATACCCAGCCACACATACGGCAACGGTTCCGGCATCTGAAATGTTTTTAACTGGCTCTAAGGTATCTAGGCCTACTATTTCTATGTACTCAATTTTTACTTCATGAGAATCAAACAGCTTTTCAACTGCTACCTGCACATCGGCAGGGCTGTCACCTGCTTTCAACATTGTCTCCGCTAGCTGAAGAGATTTATATAAAGCTAAAGCCTGTTTCTTACCATCTTCGCTTAAGCGTCTATTTCTTGAAGACATGGCAAGACCATCATCCTCTCTATAAATAGGAACTCTACGGAGTTGAAGCCCAAAGCTAAGATCATCCACCAACCTATTAACAATCATATACTGTTGCAGATCCTTCTGACCAAAATAGGCATAATCCGGCTGTACAATATTGAAGAGTTTGGACACTACTACTCCAACACCGTTGAAGTGCCCAGGACGGAAGGCACCCTCCATCACAGATTCCAACTTTCCGAAGTTAAATTGTAACTCAGGCAAATTAGGATACATCTGCTCTACTGATGGCACAAAAACCGCATGACAACCGCGCTGCTCAAGCATTTTCAGGTCAGCTTCCAGCGTTCTGGGGTACTTTTCCAGATCATCAGCGTTATTAAATTGAGTGGGATTAACGAAAATAGTGGCTACAGTTAAATCGGCCTCTTTAAGGCTTTCATCTATCAGGGCAAGGTGCCCTTGATGCAAGGCTCCCATTGTAGGAACAAGCCCAATAGACATACCACTTTTTCGCCCCTCTTTTAAGTAACTTTTTAACGGAAAAATCTCCTTAAAAACCTCCATGAGTACATTTTGAATGGCGGCAAAAGTAAGTTTTTCATCATAGAATATATGGAAAAATGGCAAAAATTTTGTAATTTTGTGCTCTTATTCTACGCAAACAAATCTCATACACATATGTCAAAACTTCGTATTCTTTATGTAGCCAGTGAAATCAATCCTTTCTTAAAAACATCAGAAGTAGCTGAGTTTGTAAGGAAATTACCACAGGCTATGCAAGAGAAAGGGATGGAAATCAGAATTCTGGTTCCGAGGTTCGGATTGATAAATGAAAGAAAAAATCGCCTGCACGAGGTTGTACGACTTTCAGGAATCAACATTGCTGTTGGTGACGAAGAGAAACCTTTAATTATCAAAGTTGCATCTATACCTAATGCTAAACTTCAGGTATACTTTATTGATAATGAAGATTATTTCCACAGAAAATATGTTTTCCATGATAAAGAAAATAATTTCTATGAGGATAATGATGAGAGGGCAATATTTTTCTGTAAAGGCGTTATAGAGACCGTAAGGAAACTAGGCTGGACTCCTGACATTGTTCATTGCAATGACTGGATGACAAGCTTAATTCCTCTATATTTGAAAACAACTTATAAAAATGATCCGTTGTTCAAAGACGCGAAAACTGTATTTTCGGTTTACAACAACAGCTTCAAACATAAGTTTAACAATGATCTGCTAGACAAAGTAAAAATGATGGACATTGAAGATAGCATGTTAGCTAACTTACAGTCTGCAGATTATTATGGATTTATTAAACTAGCAATGGAATTCTCTGATGCTGTTATTCAAACGGAAGAAGATGAGTCTCTGAGCAACTTGTTTGATAAAACCGAAGAAAAGAAAATTGAGACAATAGAACAAGACGAAAATTTTACGGACTCTTATTATAACTTATATAATGAACTTGTGGGCTAGAACCAGAGGGCTGATGTTACTTTCAGCCCTCCTATTTTTTTCATGCGAAGAAGACCTTTCTACTGTAGGACTCCCCCCCGATAATAATTTGGGGATTTTTTTTGCAGAACTTCCTCTTAACGATCAGTTATCTACCATATGGGTTGATAGTTTAAACACCAGAGGAAAATCAATAATATCAGTAGGCCAAGCCAATGACCCATATTTTGGTCACATTGAAGCCAAAAACTATTCTGAGGTATCACTACCTGCACTAAATCCAGGAGCCAGCTTTGACGAATCTGCAACCTTCGATTCATTAGTAGTAGAGCTAAGAGTAAATGGGCTCTATGGGCCTAATGATGCTCCCGTTAATGTTGAAGTATACCGTATTGAAGAATCTATAGAATTAGTAGACGGGGATGAGGAAGCTATCTACTTTTCCTCCGCTTCGGAACAAGCTATTGGAGAAAAATTAGGGCAAGCAACATTTAACTTTGTATCTGATTCAGTAAACCTTCTATTTGGGGAAACTACCTTAGATGAAGATATTCCAGCTGACTCTACAATAAAAGCGAATTACTACGATACTGACGAGCGATACATCTACATGAAGCAAATAAAGCTAGACAATAGCTTTGGACAATCTTTCTTTGATAGGATTAAAAGTGAAGATGATATTTTTGGAGATTCGGTTGATCAATACATTGACTACTTCAAAGGTCTTGCTTTTTCCAGCACATCAGGCAATAGTATTCCTTCATTTGAAATTTCATCATTTTCAGGAATGAAATTTTACTATAGTGAACTAGATACTGCCGGAAATAAACAAACTAAAGTATTAAGGTTTGCATTTAGCACTGCTCGCTCATATAATAACTATACCCCAAATAAAAACCAGGGTTGGTCAGGGTCCTCATTTGAGATCAACTCATTTTATACTCCAGTTATTGATGACGAATATGTTTATGCTCAGGGCGGAACAGGAATTCTGCCAGTAATAGACCTTTCATATCTTAGAAATTTCACAGAATCTGATACAGCGAAAAACGCAGTAATACAACGTGCTCAGATAATTATTAAGAATATCATAGATCTTAATAATTATGATGCTCCAAGCCAGTTATCTTTCTATCTTACTAGCCCAGATAAACTAGCTCAGGGTAATTACAGTGCCTCTGCTATCGGACATTCTCTGTCACCTTCACAACCTTTGGTAGCCATTTATGATGCTGAGTTGAGAGGATATGTTGCTGACATACCCCGCTATTTGAGAGATTTAGACCTGAATCTAGTAGACTATGATCAAGTAGTTATTGTTCCTAGTAACCTTACTACTAATCTTCGTAGATTTGTTGTAAGCAAAGATGATGTTAGCCTTCATCTTTACTATACAAAACCAGACGTTAGCCAGTAAAACACTAAAACCAATTAGATCATGTGTGGAATCGTTGCATATGTGGGGTCCAGAAAAGCCCATGAAGTAATTATAAAAGGACTTAAGAGGTTAGAATACCGTGGATATGATAGTGCAGGTATTGCATTATTAAATGACGGTTTGAATATATATAAAAAGAAGGGTCGTGTTATTGATCTGGAGGAAACTCTGGAAAAAGATAAGCTAGATAGCACAATAGGTATAGGACACACCAGATGGGCCACTCACGGTGAACCTAATGATGCCAATGCTCACCCTCACTATTCTCACTCTAAGAACCTTGCCATTATTCACAATGGTATTATTGAAAACTATAGCTCTTTAAAACAAGAGTTAATGAACAAAGGTCACAAGTTTTTAAGTGACACTGATTCAGAAGTTTTCATTCATTTCATTGAAGACATTCAAGTAAACAATAACTGCTCTCTAGTAGAAGCAGTGAGATTAGCTCTTACCAAAGTAGTTGGGGCTTATGCTATTGTTATCATGTCTAAAGACAACCCAGACATGCTTATTGCAGCAAGAAAGGGAAGTCCATTAGTAATCGGAGTAGGTAAAGATGAATTCTTCCTGGCTTCTGATGCTACACCAATCATTGAGTATACTAACGAAGTCGTGTACTTAAATGATTATGAAATAGCTGTTATCGATAACAACGAGCTTTCGCTTAAAAATACTCAGGACGTATCAAGTACTCCATATATCCAAACTTTAGACATGGAATTAGAAGCCATTGAAAAAGGTGGGTATGAGCACTTTATGCTTAAAGAGATTTTCGAACAGCCTAAGTCTATCGGTGACTGTATGCGTGGCAGGTTAAGCGCAAAAGATGGCAGATTAGTCTTAGGTGGTATTAGAGAATACGCCAACAAACTAGTGAATGCGGAGCGTATCATCATAGTAGCATGTGGTACATCATGGCATGCTGGACTAGTGGCCGAATACTTCATAGAAGAATATTGCAGAATACCAGTAGAGGTAGAATATGCATCGGAATTCAGATATAGAAACCCGGTAATAAAAGAAGGTGATGTAGTTTTCGCCATTTCTCAATCAGGAGAAACTGCGGATACACTTGCAGCAATTGAACTTGCCAAGTCTAAAGGAGCCATCATCTTTGGTGTTTGTAATGTGGTAGGATCATCTATTTCAAGAGTTTCTCATGAAGGAGCCTATACTCACGCCGGACCAGAAATTGGTGTAGCTAGTACCAAGGCATTTACAGCTCAGCTTACTGTGCTTAATATGATTGCACTTCGTGTGGCACATCAAAAAGGTACTATTACTGACAGAAGATTTAGAGAGCTACTTGTAGAGCTTGAAAACATTCCTGCTAAAGTAGAGAAGGCCTTAAAACTAGATAGTCAGATTAAAGAAATTTCTGAGCTTTTCAAAGATGCCAGAAACTTCTTATATCTAGGTAGAGGGTATAACTTCCCTGTAGCTCTTGAAGGTGCTTTAAAGCTAAAAGAGATCAGCTACATCCATGCTGAGGGTTATCCTGCAGCAGAGATGAAGCACGGACCTATTGCCTTGATAGATGAGGAGATGCCGGTAGTATTTATTGCTACCAGAGATAGCTCTTACGATAAAGTAGTTTCTAATATTCAAGAAGTGAAGGCTCGTAAAGGTAAAGTTATCGCTGTGGTAACTGAGGGAGATGCACTTATACCTCAAATGGCCGAGTTTGTAATAGAAGTTCCAAAAACTGATGAAGCACTGATGCCTATGGTATCGGTAATTCCTTTACAGCTTTTATCATATCACATTGCTGTTATGAGAGGCTGTAACGTAGATCAGCCAAGAAACCTGGCTAAATCAGTTACTGTAGAATAAAAATAATATATATGCTGGCTTAGGCCAGCATATATTCTTTCTTTAACAAAGGACATATTTTATACCTTTCGTCTTTTGTATCATCATATAAAGCTTCCAGGGTTTCATACACATCTTGAATACCTATTTTTTCTGCCCATTCGAAAGGCCCAAAAGGGTAATTAGTCCCTAACTTCATGCCTAAGTCAATATCTTCTCTGCTGGCTGTTTTTTCCTGCACAGTATAGAACGCCTCATTGATAATCATCAAAATAACCCTCGGCGTTACCATCCCCACACGGTCTGCCACCCACTGAGCTTCAGTGCCAAGTTGTTGACAGAAACTCTCAACCTCAGCTTTGTCTTTTTCAAGAGATGTAATTTCCATCACCTCTCTATCTAGAAAACCAGGTAAACCTGCAAAACCAAAAACACGACCTTCTGGCTTTCCGTATACAAAAATTAATTCTGAGAGCGACATTTTTACCGTATTCAGAAATATTACAGCCTTAGTTTCGTATTTATATATATCAAAGCGTTCTGGTGTTTCATCTACTTTGAAATCGAAGATGGCATCGTAATCGCTTAGATCAGGATTTTCTACGTCATTTATATTGGTATAGGTATGTAGGTCTTTGAACTTGGATGTCAGTTCATTAAAATTTTCCTCGTTACCTATGATTAATATATTCATATTTTGCAGTTTTAAACAAAAATAAGAAATCACAGATAAACCGATATTATGAGCAAAACAATAATAAACAGCAGCAAAGCTCCGGCTCCTATTGGTCCTTATAGCCAGGCTGTTATGATAAAAGATACTTTATATGTGTCAGGGCAAATAGCTCTTAACGCAGAGAATGGCGACCTGATCACCGAAAACATTGAAGTTGAAACTGAGCAGGTAATGAAAAATATCGGATATATTTTAAGTGAAGCCGGGCTCTCTTTCGATCATGTAGTAAAGTGCAGCATTTTTGTGAATAACATGAATAACTTTCAGTTGGTAAATGCTGTCTATGGCAAGTACTTTCTTACTAGTCCTCCTGCCAGAGAAACTGTAGAGGTGAGTTGCCTGCCTAAGAATGTGAATGTTGAAATATCCTGCATAGCAGTGAAATGACTTTAATACCTTACAAAAGCGAAACACTTGTTTTGCCCTTTAGGGCAGAGCAAGTGGTTAGCACCATAAGATCAGTAACCCAGCCCATTTCGCTCACGCCTGAGAAGAGTAATGATCAAATATTATTCAACGGCACCGTGCATCCTGATATATTCAGGATATCACGCAAAATCGACTACCCACAAAACTACCTCCCGCTTATTACAGGAAAGATTGAAGCCTCCAGCAGAGGCTGCATAGTTTTCGTAAAATATAACCTGTTTTTTAGCTCCTTTATG
Organism: Fulvivirga ligni; assembly: GCF_021389935.1. NCBI lineage: Bacteria > Pseudomonadati > Bacteroidota > Cytophagia > Cytophagales > Fulvivirgaceae > Fulvivirga > Fulvivirga ligni. Next base: position 1,352,496 of record NZ_CP089979.1, on the reverse strand, counting down.
TTTCTCTCATTTTGGACACTCTTCACTTTACTGGTCGGCTGTTTCTTTGTTATACATAAAAAAGAATATGATTATGCGGCTGTTGCCTTTGGAGCCTGCCTTGCTAATTACGGCGTAACCATATTAAATTTTAACAAACAAATAAATATGAGCCGGCGAGTGCTAAATCAGGTTTTAAAGCAAACGGCTTAATTGTTATCCTTTCTTAAGTTTTTGTACTTTTGCGACCAGAAATCATAAACTTAAAATGGACAGAGAAGTACGCGTTAGGTTCGCTCCCAGCCCCACAGGAGCACTTCATATTGGAGGAGTAAGAACCGCTATCTACAATTATTTATTTGCAAAAAAGAACAATGGCAAAATGATTCTTCGCATAGAGGATACAGACCAAACCAGGTTTGTGCCAGGCGCTGAAGAATATATAAAAGATGCCCTTGAATGGATAGGTATAATCGCCGACGAAAGCCCATATGCCGGTGGTGAATATGGTCCTTACAGACAATCTGAAAGAAAGGACATGTATGCCGAATATGCTCAGAAATTAATTGATGAAGGTAACGCCTACTATGCTTTTGATACTCCAGAAGAGCTTGATGCCATGAGGGAACGCTTGAAAGCAGCAAGAGTAGCTACTCCACAGTATAACGCCATCACCAGAATGCAGATGAAAAACTCTTTGACCCTCTCTGAAGATGAGGTGAAAGAAAAAATAGCATCTGGCGAACCGTATGTCATCCGTTTGAAAGTGCCTCATAAAGAGGAGATTAGACTCAATGACATGGTGCGCGGCTGGGTAATGGTACACTCATCTGCCATTGATGATAAAGTACTAATGAAATCTGACGGTATGCCTACCTATCACCTGGCTAACGTGGTGGATGATCATTTAATGAAAATTACACATGTAATCAGAGGTGAAGAATGGCTTCCTTCTGCACCACTTCATGTGCTATTATATAAATTTTTAGGCTGGGAAGATACTATGCCTCAATTTGCTCACTTACCGCTTCTTTTAAAGCCCGATGGCAATGGAAAATTGAGTAAGAGAGATGGTGATAAACTAGGCTTCCCTGTATTCCCTATCAATGGAGTATTTCCAGGCAAGGATGGACAACCAGAAACCTTCAGCGGTTTCAGGGAGGCTGGTTATTTACCAGATGCATTCTTAAATTTCCTTGTATTCTTAGGCTGGAACCCTGGTACAGAACAGGAGATATTCTCTTTCGATGAGCTAATTGATGCTTTCACCATTGAGCGCATAGGTAAGGCCGGAACTAAATTTGACATTGAAAAGGCCAAGTGGTTTAACCAGCAATACATTAAGTCGAAGTCTAATCAAGAACTTGGCAAACACCTTATAGCCTCTCTCGAAGAAAACAATGTGGCTTATGATCCAGCCAATGTGGAAAAGGTTTGTAATGCTATGAAGGAAAGAGTAACCTTCCCTCAGGAGATCTGGACTGAAGGTAAATTCTTCTTTGAGGCACCTACGGAGTATGATGAAAAGGTAGCCAGAAAAAAATGGGACGCCACCGCTGTGGACGTATTGAGCAGTTATAAAGAAGAAGTTCTGAAAGCAGATACATTAACAGCTGAATCGGCCAAAGAAATATTAAATAACATATTAGAGGAAAAAGGCGTTAAAATAGGACAAGTAATGCAGTCTGTAAGGCTAGCAATCACCGGTAAAGGTGGCGGTCCGGATTTGATGGAAATCATAGAAATTGTAGGCGCAAAAAATGTATCAAATCGAATTCAGAAGGCCATTGAAGTTTTACCGGTAAAAGAGTAAAACTAAACAATATGGTCATGGCAAAGAAAGGATCAACTAACGACAAAAGAAAACAGGAAAAACCCAAAGTAAACCCTGATTTAGAGGGCTTTGACATTCGAATAGATTCTTTCGGTGAAATTCAGACGAATTATAATATCGATAAGATAAATGAGTTCTTAAATAAAAATGTAGAAGACAAAAAACTGGTAGACAGGGACGACTACAAGAAATATAAGAACTCTAAAGACGAAGAAGAATAGCCATGAATTCACATGAAATAGATTTTGAGATCAAAGGGGAAAGCATACAAATAGTTGAAGTAGAGCTTGATCCTAATGAAACAGTAATCGCTGAAGCCGGAGCCATGTTGTACATGGAAGAAGGTATAAGCTTTGAGACAAAGATGGGCGATGGATCAAAGCCGAGCCAGGGTCTTTTAGGAAAACTGGTATCTGCTGGCACGCGAATGTTAACAGGCGAATCTCTATTCATGACTCATTTTACTAATAGAGGAATGAAGAAAGCCAAAGCGGCATTTGCGGCACCTTATCCAGGCACAATTATTCCGATAGACCTTAGCAGCACATTAAACAATGAGCTGATTGTACAAAAAGATGGTTTCCTATGTGCAGCATTAGGTACAGAAGTATCCATCACTTTTAACAAAAGGCTTGGATCTGGCTTGGTAGGCGGTGAAGGTTTTATACTGGAAAGATTAAGGGGAGATGGTAAAGCTTTTGTTCATGCCGGCGGAACAGTAATAGAAAACAACTCAACAATGAGACGCTAAGAGTAGATACGGGCTGTGTAGTGGCCTTTGAATCTAGCGTTGACTTTAGCGTGGAGTCTGCTGGTGGATTAAGATCTATGATATTTGGCGGAGAAGGCATATTCCTGGCTACCCTTAGAGGTACTGGAAAAGTATACCTTCAATCTATGCCAATAAGAAAACTGGTACAGGCCATTTCACCATATGGTAAAAACAAGGGCAAAGAGGCCAGCTCCATTTTAGGAGACATTTTTGATTCTTAAGAGTATTAGAAAAAAAGTTTTATAGAGGGTATCAGAGATGGTACCCTTTCTTTATAGTCTAAATATTCGTCTCCATAAGTTTTAATCAGCTTCTTCTCTTCAAAATATATTCCGATAGGAAGGTATACCAACACACAAACAGCTGTAACTAAGTTGGCTAGTCTACTATCATATAAAAAATAGCCGAGTACAATCAATATGGTTGCTGTATATAACGGGTGCCGAATATGAGCTAAAATCCCTCCGGTTTGTAGGCGCTGATAAGATTCTTCCTGCAAGCCCAGAAAACCTCTTGCACTATATTGCCTAAAAGATACGTTGATTATAATTACACCAACACCAGCCATGAAGAGGCTTATATATTTCACCAAATTAGTAAGCGGAATAAGTTTAGGAGAAGAAATAGTGGCATTATAGAACAGCAAAAAAAGCAAGCCAACCGTGGCTATAACATTATAAGTCATTCTGTATGATTTGAAAGATATCCCCAACTTATCCATAGCATAAGACGAAACTTTCCCTGACGCCATGGCACTATGAATAAACAAGTAAACAGCCCAGGCCACTGCTAAAATAATATATGATATTTTAAACTCCACTTCTTATACATTAATTAATATCTCCCTGCAATATGGAGGAGAAATTTTATATTTGTTTGTTAGCAATTTAAACAAACCATAACGTTTATAATAATATGGGAAGTAAGAAGATAGGTATACTACGGGAAGGTAAAATACCTGTAGATAGAAGGGTACCCTTTACGCCTGCTCAGGCCAAAGAAGTTAAAGACAAATTTAATGTAGAGCTACGCTGTCAGGCTAGTGAAATTCGTTGTTTTGAAGATGATGAATATAGAACAAACCAGGTTACAGTAGCTGATAATGTTGATGATTGTGACATTTTAATGGGTGTAAAAGAAGTGCCTATTAAAGATCTTTTAGCCGATAAAACATACTTCTTCTTTTCCCATACCATAAAAGCTCAGTCTTATAACCGAGAGCTTTTACAGACTATTCTAAAAAAGAATATCACCCTAATTGATTACGAAACACTTACCGATAAAACTGGTAAAAGAATAGTAGCATTTGGCCGCTATGCTGGCATAGTAGGCGCCTACAATGGCATTTGGACCTATGGTAAGAGGTACAACCTTTTTAATATCAGAAGAGCTCACGAATGCTTCGACTTGGATGATTTAAAAACTGAGTTTGAAAAAGTAGATCTTCCTCCAATAAAAATTGCCTTAACCGGTGGTGGAAGAGTGGCTAAAGGAGCTATGGAAGTGCTCATGGGCATGAACATCAGAAGAGTGTCTCCGGCAGAGTTTCTTCATAAGGAATTTGATCACCCTGTGTTTGTGCAGCTAAACGGCAGGGACTATAACAAGCCCAAAAACGGTGGGGAGTTTGTGCGAAATGAGTTTTTCAGCAACCCTGAAAACTACGAAAATGACTTCTTAAAATATGCAGAGGTAGCTGACCTTCTCATAGCTGGTGCTTACTGGGATCCGCGCGGCCCTGAGCTTTTCAAGAGAGAAGACATTAGCAGCCCTGAATTTAAGATCAAGGTAATTGCAGACATAACATGTGATATCGAAGGTTCGATACCATCTACCAAACAACCAAGCACCATAGAAGATCCTATCTATGATTATGAGCCTAGCCAGGGTGCCATAGAAGCTCCTTTTAATGACGAAGGTAACATTACAGTGATGGCAGTAGATAACTTACCATGTGAGCTGCCAAGAAATGCTTCTCAAGATTTTGGTAGAGAACTGATAGATAATGTTTTACCGTATTTATTAGGTGAAGATGCCGACACTATAATAGAGCGCGCTACCATTGCCAAAGAGGGCAAGCTTACACCAAAATACCAGTACCTGCAGGATTATGTGGACGGCAAATAAATGAGTGGAATAACGTATTAATTTTTATTACATTAGAAGCCATGTTTGAGGAAACGGAACTGATTCGCAAATCAAAAGAGTACGCTACAAGCCTTCTGAAGAGTTTGCCCAAAGGATATCACTATCATAACCTGGATCATACCAGAGATGTAGTGAAAGCTGCCAGGGAACTTTGCGAAAGAGCAGAGCTTCCGGCTAAAGAAACGGAGCTAGTTACTGTTGCAGCCTGGTTTCACGATGTAGGTTATACTCAGGGTAAGGAGCGTCATGAAATGAACGGCTCCAAAATAATGGCCGATAAACTTGCTGAATGGGGTGTAAGCACTGAGGATATTGAGAGGGTGAAATCCTATATCAATGCCACAGAAATGCCTCAAAGCCCTGACTGTTTAGCCGCTCAAATTTTATGTGATTCCGACCTTTATCATCTATCCACCAAGGAGTTTAAAAACCGCACAGAGGACTTACGAAAAGAGTTACACGCCGTTCACGATGTTAACTTCGCTCCTAATGACTGGTACATTCGAACCCTCGAATTTTTAGATAAGCATAAATATTTTACGGAATATGGCACAAACGTGCTGGAAAAACGTAAACAGGAAAACCGAAAGTGGTTAAAAGCAAATTGCGCAGATTATAAAGACGAGGAAATAAAGAAATTGGAAGATAAACTAAACAAGCTCAAAGGAAAGACCAAGGAAAAGGAAAAAGGCGGCAAAAAGGATAAGAATGGAAAAAAAGATAAAGGCGATAAAGAGGTTAAAGTAAAAAAACCAGATAGAGGTATTGAAACCATGTTTAGGATTACCTCTAAAAATCACCTTACACTCAGTGGGATGGCTGATAACAAGGCCAACATCATGATCTCTATTAACTCCATTATTCTGTCTGTATTGGTTTCCGTACTGTTCAGAAAATTTGAGGACTACCCTAACCTAATCGTCCCTGGAATGATATTAGTTGGAGTATGTTTAACCACTATCGTTTTTGCCGTTTTGGCCACCAGACCGAATATTTCCTCAGGAACATTTACGCGTGAAGATATAGAGCAGAGAAAAACTAACCTTTTGTTTTTCGGCAATTTCCACGGCATGGAGCTCGACAATTACATGTGGGGTATGAAGGAAATGATGAATGATTCAGACTTTCTATACGGCAGCATGATCAAAGATATTTACTTCCTGGGCATTGTACTTGGCAAGAAGTACAAAATGCTCAGAAAGTCTTATAACGTCTTTATGTTTGGCTTTAGCACTGCTGTAATAGCATTCATCATTGCCTTAGTATTTTTCCCAGTTAAACACTAGTCTCCTTCTTCTCTAACCACCTGTGAAAATCTACCTGAGCGTGTACTTTCGGTTGATGGTCGTTTATTCTCACGTTATTTAGATTACTGTCTAACAAACAGGCTTTTACATTATCCTTTAGCTGAATATCTAATAATTTCATTATCTCCGACTTTAATAGTGGATCTAATATTGGGAATACCACCTCAATTCTTCTGTAGAGATTCCTTTTCATCCAGTCAGCAGAACCTTGATAAAGAAGATCATTTCCATTATTGTAGAAATAGAAGCATCTGGAATGCTCTAAATACCTATCTACAATTCGTCTTACGGTAATATTCTCACTAAGGCCGGGCACTCCAGCTCTAATACAGCAGATCGCTCTAACTATTAACTCAACTTTCACCCCCGCCTGACTAGCTTCATACAGCTTATCAATCATGATATGATCCTGTAGGTTATTGAGTTTAAGGATAATATGACCTTTCTTACCCGCCTGTACATTTTCAATTTCCTGATCTACCAGAGACTTAAAGCGGTCAGTGATATTGAATTGAGCTACTAATAGTTCTTTAAATTCAGGGATCTCCTCTTGCGACTTCAGATAAGAAAATACGTTATTCAGCTCATTGGTAAGTGACTCATTTTTAGAGAGAAGCGCTTCATCAGCGTATATTTCAGCCGTTTTTTCATTAAAATTCCCGGTGCTAAAATAACCATAATTCACGCTTTCACCCTCTTTATTTTTCTTGGTAATCAGAGCTACCTTGGCATGCACTTTTAATCCTGGTATGCTATAGATTATAGTAATTCCAGCTTGCTCCATCTTTTCAGCCCAGATAAGGTTATTTTTTTCATCAAACCTTGCCTTAATCTCCACAAATACAGTAACCTTTTTACCATTATTGGCAGCACTAATCAACGCATTACTAATGAATGAGTTAGCCGCTATTCTGTAGAACGTAGCCTTTATTTCAGTCACATCAGGATCTAATGCAGCTTCATTGAATAACCGCAGCACATAATCATAGCTCTGGTAGGGAAAGTGAAGCATCACATCCCCCTGATCTATAGCAGAAAATATCGATTTTGAGTTTTCCAGTTGGTGCTTTCTTATAGTCTCTAAAGGTTCATTCTCCAGCTTTGGCTTTAATGGATTTGGCAGCTGAAACAGGTCATGCATATTGTGGTATTTACCTCCTGCCACCACATCATCGTCGTCTAATTCAAACTTATCCTTTAGAAACTGAAGTAGCTCCTTCGGCATATCACTATCATAAAGAAAACGACTAGGCACCCCAAGATTCCTCTTTTCTATTTGCTTTCGAATTTTCTTTACCAGATTTCCCGAATATTCGTCGTCTATATTTAAATCTGCATCTCTGTTCAGCTTCACTGAATATGCCCCTAAAACTTTATAATTAGGGAAAAGAAAATCTAAATTCTCTCTGATAATATCATCTATCGCTATGTAATAATAGTATCCATCCGTTTTAGGCAGCTCTACAAACCTTGGGAGTTCATTCGTCGGAATATTTAAATGAGCATACTCTATTTCACCATGCTCATTCTTTAAAATTATGGCAAAATAAAGCTCTTTATTATTTAAATATGGTGTTTGACTATTGGGCCTGGTAAGAATAACCGGTTGCATATAAGAAAGTATCTTACTCTTAAAATAATGCGCGGCCGGAGCATTATGAGCCTCTATAATTGGTTCATCCCGATAGAAAATTACCCCTTCCTTTTTCAGTTCAGGAATAATCACCTCCCGCTTTATTCTACCAAATTCTTCCTGCTGCTCATGAACTTCTTCATGAATTTGTTCTAATATCTCCTTAGGACTGCTATTATATTTTTTATTGAACTTCTTGTTGATCTTTTTCTTATCGATATCAACAATACTTCTGATTGAAGCTACCCGAACTCTAAAAAACTCATCAAGATTAGATGAATAGATAGCCAAAAATTTAACCCTTTCATAGAGAGGCACATTCTCATCTGCTGCCTCCATTAAAACTCTCTTATTGAAAGAAAGCCAACTTAGCTCTCTATCATAGTACTTATCAATTTCCTCCATTTTATATTTTAACAATCACGTTGGCTGAAAGTTGAAGAAAAAACAAAAGGCTACCTCAAAACATGAAGTAGCCTTTTTGTTAACAAATTGTTTATTTATTACTCTTTGATGACTTTTATAGTATAAGTCTTTGATTCAGAGGTAATAGTCAATAGGTATAAGCCTGATGCAAAGCCGCTAATATTCTCAGCTACTACATCTGCACCTTTTTTATTTACAAGAATGTTTCCATTCACAGTCATGATTTTGTACTCAAATGATGCTCCGCCTGTTGACTCAATGTATAAAACATCAGAGATTGGGTTAGGATAAGCAGAAATTCCAGCTTCAATGAGTTCATCAAATCCTGTTACATCACCTGGATCAGGGCCCGCGTTGAATATCAAATCCTCCTGCGTTCTTGGAGAAACCTGGTAATCATTCTGGAACTGACCAACAATACCGATTAAATCAAAATTATCAGTTGGGATGCTCTCACCTACAAGCGGGTGATTGCTATCACCTATTCTAAAAGTAATATCATTAGAACCATCAGTAATAGTGAAATTACCGTCAGAACCGCCACCAGCAAATACGCCTGTTTCTTTAAAGCTTACATTTTTAATAAGTACCAGCTCTGATTCATAGTCCTCATTCACTTCAGCAATGGTCACCTCCTGAGGCTCTGGTAAAGCAACATTATGCTTTAAAATCTCTATGGTTATCGGTGATTTAGAAATTTGAAGCAAGTTGTTATAAGAATCTAATATCCCAGAAACAAGAATACTATCACCTTGAGCCAGATTAGCAGATTCATTTCCTGCATCAAAGCTTCGAACCATTATGCCCGCGGTTCCGTCGTAGATGACTCTGTTATTAGCATTATTATTTCCTGCATCTATAACCACACCTGAAACCATAACAACAGCATCTAAAGATTGTGTTCTGGCCTCCGCAATAGTCATGACTTCAATTATTCCCTCTTCTCCTACTACCTCAAAGCTTTTACTCTCCGCTCCCGTTGAGGAATGAGATACCATAGATGTAAAAGAACCTTCTTGAAGAGGTGAGAATCTTAAATAAATTTGATTGGTCTGCTGATCACCTTCTTCATTGGTAATATTTAATGAATTAGTCCAGTTTTCATTATCTAATGATAAAGAAAAAGGAGCTTCAACTGTTACGGTTACGTCGTCATCTAAATCATAGCCGAATAGTGCATAGACCTGAGTCTTGGAGGAGCCAGCCTCTACTACTCCAAAATCCGTATCAAAAGAATCTAAATTTAGTGACAATAAAGGTTCTTCAGAAGTATTAAAAATCAAGTCATCAGACGTTCTAGGAGATATTTGATAGTCACTTTGGAATTGCCCTATAATACCAATAAGATCAAATGTACCAGACGGAATAGGTTGACCTACTAAAGGGTGATTACTATCACCAATTCTAAAAGTGAAGTCATTTACTCCATCTGTAATAGTAAAGTTACCACTTGAACCTCCTCCAGCAAAATTGCCTGAATCCTCAAATCTCACATTCTTGATTAAAACGAGCTCAGACTCATAATCTTCATCAATATTAGCAATTGTTACCTCCTGAGGTTCCGGTAATTCAACACCTTGCTTTAAAACCTCAATAGTTATTGGTGACTTAGATATCTGAAGAAGTTCATTATAAGAGTCTAATATACCTGAAACCAGAATACTATCGCCTAGACTCAAATTGGCTGATTCATTACCCGCATCAAAACTTCTCACCATTATGCCGGCAGTTCCGTCATAAATTACCCTATTATTAGCACTATTATTTCCAGCGTCTATTACCACACCTGACACATAAACCACTGCATCTAGCGGCATTGATCTGGCCTCTGCAATCGTCATTACCTCTATAGTACCTTCTTCACCTTGTACCTCGAAGCTTCTAGTAACCGCACCTGTAGTAGAGTGTGACACTGTAGAACTGAATGCACCCTCTTCAGTAGGGGAGAATCTTAAATAAATTTCGTTAATCTGCTCTTCACCTACTTCGTTATTGATAGTCAATGAATTAGTCCAGCTTTCATTATCTAATGATAAAGAAAAAGGAGCCTCTACTGTTACAGTGACATCACCTTCAAGGTCATAGCTATTCACAGCATATACTTGTGTTTTTGATGAACCGGCTTCCACTAAGCCAAAATCTGCATTAAATGAGTCTGTATTTAACAACAGTAAAGGTTCATCAGCCGCTCCATACACAGCAGCAACCCACTCTGGATGATCCACAAATGGGTTTCTATTCTCCTGCCATTCAAATACGGCATTATTCCTATCAATTTCGCTTTGGTCTACAGGATCGAGATTATGCCATTCTAATAGTGTATGTAACACCCCGAGTTCCGGATCGCCTGAGTGACTAATTCTATCGACAAGTTCTAAGTCCAATACACTACTTTCGTATCTCACATCCATGTAAAAAAGCATTCTTGCGACATCACCTTTTACCTCATCCTTGGGCTCCCAAAAGTTATCATTAGTATAAGTGTCTGGTGCTTCTCCTTCTTCATTTGCCTCGGTGTGAGGGACATTATTAAAGTCTTTATTACTTCTATTCGTATTGACTGAAGCATCAGAGGGTCTTAAATGATGAAAATCGGTATAGGCCGTATCTGATTCCTCTGGGAATCCATGAGATTTGGCCCATATATGCTCTCTGTTCCAGTCATTCCCACCAATACCTATATCCGCGAAGTCCATTGATCGGCCTGAATAAAAAAGTAATATGTTCCCTTGAATTTGAGGATCGGCATCTGCCTCTGATATAAAATCTTTTACCTGGCTGTATGAAAAACGTTTGTGATTTCTAATGATGTTGTGAAGAATTAACTTCAATTCCTCTCCTGACTCTCCTTCTGCACCTATGTAGTAGTTATCTGGTATTTGAGAATAAGCAGAACCTATTATTACAACTAAAAATAAAATTAAAGCTGAAAAACGCCTCCATATCGGCTTATTCTCAAGTGAAAAAATAAATTTTACCATTTTTTAAATTGTCTATATCTTTAAATAAGAAAGGCTGCCTTATCGGGCAGCCTTTCTAAGATGTGTTATCTCACGTTAATTAACAGGCACGTAATTACCTTCGCTATTTAGAATAAGATGAGTAGTCAATAGACCGCTTGGGTAACTATCGAAAGAAACCAAGTATTTCTGTCCTACTTCACTATTAGGAAAATTCTTCTTTAAGATAAACCCAACAGCTTCATCTATCTCAGCCAAAGTCCAGTTGTATGTACTAAAATTACCGTAAGTAGCTAAGTTATCTCTAGCTGCAGCTGTTCCCAGTTCTTCATTCTCTGCCACTGCTGAAAAATCGTCAGTCGTAAAAGTATACCTTATTGTATTATCAGGAACCCAAACACCATTCTCTTTTCCAAATTGCAATTCTGCCTCTATCTCACTAGCATACCCACTCCATGAACCTTCTAAGAAGGTATAGACGTTACCTCTGGTTTGCAACCCTCCGGACGAGCTTGAGTAATACTTATAAACAACAACTATTTCTTGCTCTTCCTGTGCATAAGGATACTTCTGTGTTAAGAATGTCGGAATATATGAGTCAGCCGGTGTTGAACTACTAAAGTTATCATAAGCTCCAGGCGCTCCCATTGCATCATAATCATCAGAGTTTAAATAATAAACCGCATCTTGATCAACCATTGACCATTTACCAGACTCTGCATTATAAGTATAGAATAAGTTCTTATAATCAAGACTCGTAGACTCACCAATTAGAATAGAGCTAACTTCCCATGTAGCGGCATCAGATGATGTGGAGGTATACTTAAATGCTAAATAAACTGTCTCTCCAGCATAATCACTAATATCAACCTTTGAATCAACAAATGTCCAATTATTTCCTGCAGGCCATGTGTCAAATTCTAGCGAAGTCCATGTAGGCTCACCTACAACACCATAATCTGTAGAAATTAACACTGCGATATCCTCTCCGAAGACTGCAGAAGTACGGTAGTTGATAGCATGATTAACAGTTAGGTTACCACCTGCAAAACCACTAAGATCAATAGCGGGTGTAATCAAATAATCAAAATTTTCATTTGCACTGCCAGCAAAACCGCTAATTTTAGCAAAACCATCTCCTGAATAAGAGCTCCATTCCCACTCTTGATCTCCTGTTACTGAGACTGCGGCAAATGGATTAAAGCTAGCCGCATCATTAAAGTTTTCTGAATAGACACTAGTAGTCTGACCATATGCAGTGGATGAATAGGAATAGTTAACTGCCACTAATTCCCCATCTTCCGCATCCTTTAATGTATCTGACAATATCGATGGAATATAATTTTTAGCTGGATATTGATCATTCAAATATTCATACTTGCCAGCATCAGTTGAAATACCTTCATAATCTTCCTTCGTCAATTGATAATTATCAGCTCCAGTATACTGTGAAACCGACTCAGAACTTCCTCTATAAAGATTGTATTTTACCGTTATTGATGAGCCATTACCAAGTTGAGGATACAATTCTTCTAAAATGTAAGGAACATATTGCTTCGCTTCATCCTCAGATGAAAAATTATTATATGTACCAACTTTAAAATCCTCAAGCAATGCGTAGTCATCTTCAGTTAGTGTAATGGTCAACTCTTTATTGATTGAAGATTCAGCTTCAATCTGATCAATTTCCTCTTCTAAAGGGTCACAAGCCGTCATTAAAGCTAATGACAAGAATGATAAACCGAATATTATGTTAAATCTTTTCATTTCTAGCTTATCTTATAGATTAAAAATTAATTTTAAGACCTAAATTCCAAGTTCTACCAAATCCGTAATATACAGTAGAATTAAATGCATTACCATTGTCATTAGCATCAGCAATATACTTTGTATTTGCTATGTTATAAACATTACCAAACAATGAAGCATCCATGCTACCCAATTCAAATTTGTAAGTAACAATTGCGTCAAAAAGTCCATAGGCAGGAACCTCCCAAGCATCTGTTACATTTTCGCTCGTTCTCGCTACAGGGCTAAAAGATGCATAAAGGTTATCATAATAATTATAGTCCATTCCAATAGTAAAGTCCTTAATAAAAGTATATCTAAAACCAAGGGCTGCAGTTGTCTGAGCAGCATCACCAACTTTCAAATCTTTGATATAGATATTTATAGGATCACCAAGTTGCTGACCATCTTCATCTTGCACAGTAGCATTTTCTACATTATTTAACCATCTCCAGTCACCTAGTGATAACATACCAGTTAATTGGAAGTTTTTAGTCAAAGAATATGCAGCATCAACCTCCACCCCTTGGTGCAGTGCGTCAATACCAGTGATGTTTAAGTAATAGATTTGATCACCCACAGGTATAGTCCTTGCTTCCGCCTTATCTATCCACTTTGTTCTGTAAACATTAATATTAGCTGTGAAATTAGAGCTACGATACCCATAACCTAATTCAGCACTAAAAATCTTTTCATTAACCGCATTCGTATTAGCATCATTTGAAGTTCTGCTCAAGAATACATTTCGAAAGAATGGAGCCTTCTCGAAATATCCAACATTAGCAAAAACATTGTGATTTTTAGTTAGATTATAATTTGCGCCACCTTTAATCTGATATCCAAAAAAGTTAACTGTTTCAGATTCCTCATTTTCAGGGGTTGCTTTAAAATATTCAGCTCTTGAATAAGACGTGTTTGATGCAGAAACTGATAAGAACGCAGAAAGAGCATCTTTAGTGTATTCAACTTGAGCAAAAGCTCCTTCCCACCATACTATACCGTCATAGTTGTAGTTGTACTTATCTCCTTCTTTTAGAGCTCTATTAGGATTGTTGATATCATCATTGTTCAAAATATAATCTGCTCCTAATAAATCTGTAACCTCATAATAGTGTGATCCTCTGTAATACCTCAAGTCAAGTCCACCTAATAACTTCAAATCAGGTGTAAGATCGTAGTTTAAAGATGATAAAACACCATACCACTTATGGTCATTGTTAGAAGAGCGCAACCATGAATCTGCATTACCGTCAGCAATAGCCTGATTTTGCTCAACAAAATAATCTAAATCGATGGGATCATAAGCTCCACCAGTAGTAACACTTTTATCAAGGTTCCCACCAGTACCACCACCACCACCAGTTCCAAATGAAGCATACACTGCAGTAGATAACTCAGCTCTGTCACTCATGGTCCAATAGTGATTAAGAGATAATTGAGGTTTATGATAGAAATTATCCTCAACAGAAACAACTTGGCCATCTTTATATCCCCAATCAGGATTATATTTAATTCCACTTGGCGCTTCCTCATATGTCTCTATTGTTCTAGAGCTTGTTCTTTGACCATGACGCTGCTGAGTACCAATTGCTGTGAAAGTAACTTCATGCTGGTCGTTAATCTTTTTTGCTATGTTTGCATAGTACGCAAAACCCAAAAATTCAGTTCCATCAACGTAACCATCTCCGGCCGTACGGGATCCTGATAAAGTTAAAGCCCAACCATTATCGGTTAAACCAGTATTGATACCAAAACCGATTTTGCTGTAAGCGTCATTACCAGTTCCAAGATATAATTTACCCCCTTTTTCAAAATCACTAGCCTTAGATATTATGTTAATTGTACCGCCAATAGAAGGTACTGCAACTTTAGAAGCTCCAAGCCCTCTTTGCACCTGAATATTTCTAGCAGCATCCGTTAAGCCGGCCCAGTTAGACCAGTATACGTTTCCATTTTCCATATCATTAACGGGAACACCATTAATCAACACAGCAACATTCTCATCGTTAAAACCTCTTATGTTTACACGGCCATCACCATATCCACCACCAGTTTTTGTGGCATAGACACCTGGAGTAGATTTTAAGATTTCAGGAAACTCCTGACTTCCTATTTTCGCTTCGATCTGAGACTGCTTGATCGTAGAAACTGCAACTGGAGTTTTTCTATCTACTGCAATTGATGCGATTACCTGCACCTCATCTAGACCTATTGCATCAGTAGCTAAACGAATTGATCCAACATTTGCATCTTGACCTGAGGACACCTCCACACTCACTTCCTTAGTTTGGTAACCAATAAAAGTTAACACCACTGTGTTTGTACCCGCATTAACATTACCAATCTTAAAGTTACCTTCCAGGTCTGTAGTAGAACCCTTAGTGGTACCTTTTACTACAACGTTAGCCCCAATTAAGGCCTCACCGTTGTCCGCGTCCAAAACCTTACCGCTGATAGTCCCCGTTTGGGCCAGGGCAGCAAAGCTCGTCATCACTAGTAAAGTGACAACAGTAATTCCCAATCGTAAAAATTGCTTCATTCCTTGTTTGTTTGGTTTGAAAATAGATTAATTAATTACATTAATAATTTTTGCGCCACAAATATAAAGTATATAATGATTTACCTTTCGCTTGAGAAGTTTATCTTAATGAAAAATAAGCTTCTCTAATGTTAAGTTAATGTTAAGAATTATTTCCAAATCTTATATTACGCTTATTTTAAGGCACTTTCACATTTTATGACAGGCTGAATATAGCACCTTATGAAAACAATTTCCACTCTTTTGGTTACCATTTTAGTCGCTATCGTTTGCAACGGGCAATCTTTAGATTTGAATTACTATTTTTCACCATCTGTAAATTTTCTTACGCACGTACCCACACCCAAATCGGTGATAGGATATGAGGTTGGCGAACAACATGTTAGCCATGATAAGTTAGTTCAATACATGCAGTTACTCTCAGAGAGCTCAGACCGAATTACTCACATCAACTATGGTGAATCTAATGAACACCGGCCGCTTATGGCTCTCTTTATCACCAGCCCTGAAAACCATAAAAATCTTGAGACACTAAGAAACCAGCATGTTGACTACGCACTTGGGAAAAGCTCAGAAAAATCTCCACTGGTGGTGTACATGGGCTATAGCATTCATGGTAATGAGGCCAGCGGCAGTAATGCAGCGTTATTAGCAGCCTATTATTTAGCAGCGGCGCAAGGGGAAGAAATCAATCGCCTTTTAGAAAACACCATAATTATACTTGATCCTAGCTTTAACCCTGACGGCCTCCAAAGATTTGCTAACTGGACCAATTCTCGAACAGGTTACACCATGAACCCGGATCCTCAGAATATAGAACAAAATGAGCCCTGGCCCAACGGCAGAACCAATCACTACTGGTTCGATTTGAATAGAGATTGGTTAACCGCACAACAACCAGAATCTCAAGGGAGAGTGGCACTTTTCCAAAAATGGAAACCCAACATACTTACTGATCATCATGAAATGGGCTCAAATGCCACGTTTTTCTTTCAACCAGGCATTCCATCACGAAACAACCCGCTCATCCCTGAAATAACCTACAACCTCACTCATAAAATTGCAGAGTACCACGCTTCTGCTCTTGATAGTATCGGATCATTGTATTACACTAAAGAAAATTACGATGATTTCTATTTCGGCAAGGGCTCAACTTATCCTGATATTCAAGGTGGCATAGGCATTTTATTTGAGCAAGCCAGTTCAAGAGCTTATGCACAAAACACTGAGCATGGCGTACTGAAATTCCCTTTCACCGTTAAGAACCACTTAAACACCACCTTATCAACCTTAAAGGCAGCACTATCTTTAAAAGATGAGTTAATCAGCTATCAAAGAAATTTTTATACTAAAGAAAATACATCACCTGTTAAAGCATATGTATTTGCCTCTAAAGATCAGCATAGAAATTATCATTTGGCTGAGCTTATTAACAGGCATGATATAGCAGTTTACCATAGCAAGGATGATAGAAAAGTCAATGGCACTTCATTTAAGGCTAACGAAATCTATGTGATCCCCACTAGTCAGCCACAGCAGACTTTGATTCAGACTATTTTCGAAAAGAATCTTTCTTATGAAGACAGCCTTTTTTATGATGTTTCTGCATGGACCATGCCTCTGGCCTTTGGAGTAAAGTATGAAGAAGTTAACAAAAACATTCCCAGCTCCAGTCTCGGTAAGAAATATTCTCCAGATCAGAAACCTCAAGGCAGCATCATTGGTGGTGTTTCTGAATACGGTTATATTTTTGAATGGACCGACTACTACTCACCAAAGATATTATACAAACTCCTTAACAAAGGATATAATTTAAAAGTTGCCACTGATTTTTTCAGTACCAGCAGCTACGATTTCAAAAGAGGGGCCATTTTCATTCCTGTAACGCTACAAAACATATCCTCCAGTATCATTTACGGTCAGTTAGAGCAAATCGCCTCAGAAGAAGGAATAAACATTCATGCCGTTCATTCAGGATTAAATTTTAATGGTGTAAGCCTGGGCAGTCCATCTTTTGAAACTATCCACAAACCCAAAATAGCCATGCTAATTGGCAGTGGAATAAGTAGCTATGATGCTGGAGAAATATGGCACCTTCTTGACAAAAGGTTTGAAATACCGGTTAGTCTAATTGATAAAGACCATTTTAATAGAGTAAATCTTAATAGCTATAATACTTTAATCATGCCTGACGGCACCTATAGCGAACTGAATAATACTACTATAGAAAATTTAAAATCCTGGATTAAAGCCGGCGGAACAATCATCGCAACGGAAAAATCACTTTCATACCTCGCAGGTTTAGGCTTAGGCAAGTTTGACTTTAAGCCTTCTGATAATGAAAAGCCAGAGGGTTCACTCTCTTATGCGAAGATGGAGAGGTATAAAGGAGCCCAACAGATTGGCGGCGCAATTTTCAACACAAAAGTTGATCTGACTCACCCATTACTTTATGGTTATGAAAATGAGAACGTACCCGTATTTAAAAGGAACAGACTGTTTTTAAACCCTTCAAATAATCCATTTGCCAATCCTATAAGTTTTACAGAAGCTCCACTTCTAAGTGGTTACATATCTAAGCCGAATCTAGATAAAGTAGGGGGAAGTTCCGTCGTCGGCATTTCACACTATGGCAAAGGCTGTATAATCGGTTTTACTGAAGACTTAAATTTTAGAGCTTTTTGGTACGGCACGAACAAAATATTCTTAAATGCTATTTTCTTTGCGCCATTAATAGACAGAGGGGCCGACCGTTAATATTAAAAACTTTAAGCAAGTTGCTTACAAGCTTTGATTATGTTAATTTGGAAATTCCGTTTACTAGTGATTTGGCATAGTTTTAGCCTCATCAGAAATGTAGAACTTTTCAAAATCAGATGAACAGTAAAAAACACAGTGTAATATTTGGCTTTATTTTTTCTTTAGGAATACTTTTTTCATTCAATTGTAGCGCTCAGGGAGACATTATCAATGATGTGAAAGAAGCCATTAAGACTGGAAGTTCTAAAGAGATTGCCAAATTCTTTAATCAAAATGTAGATGTAACGCTGGACGGTGAGATGCAGAGCTATAGCAAAACTCAAGCAGAGTTTGTGATGAAAGATTTTTTCAAAAACAATCCACCAACTAGTTTTACCATTGTTCACCAGGGAGCATCTAAGGGTGGATTACCCTATGCAATCGGCCAATATTTATCAAATGATCAGACTTATCGGGTTTGGGTAAGGATAAAAAGCTCAAGCAATAAATACCTGATCCATGAAATAAGCTTTATAAAGGAATAGAAGAAAGTTTCATTTCTATAAATAAGCACTGATTAAATCAGTGCTTTTTTTATTTTTGCACGATGGAATTGACCTACTTAACAGAGGAATCGATAAAAAGCTTCATCTCAGAAGCTATGCAAGAAGACGTGGGTGACGGAGATCATTCTTCTTTAGCCTCAATACCTGAAGGTACGCAGAGCGAGGCAAGGCTGCTATTTAAAGATGATGGCATTTTGGCAGGAATGGACCTTGCAGAGAAAATTTTCAACCATTTTGATCCTAGTCTTTCACTTACGATTTTGAAAAAGGACGGCGAAGAGATCAATAATGGGGATATTGGCTTAATTGTAAAAGGATCTGCCAGATCTATTTTAACCTGCGAGCGCCTTGTGCTTAACTGCATGCAGCGCATGAGCGGTATAGCTACCTACACGCATTATTTATGTGGACTTATCGCTGGCACTGACACTCAAATATTAGATACCAGAAAAACAACGCCTAACTTTAGGCTTCCTGAAAAGTGGGCTGTTTCAATTGGAGGTGGTAAAAATCACAGATTTGCTTTATATGACATGATCATGCTCAAGGATAATCATATTGATTTTGCCGGCGGCATTGAAAAAGCTATTCATGCCACACAAGATTACCTTAAGAAAACAGGTAAGAAACTAAAAATTGAAATAGAGACCAGAAACATCCAGGAAGTAAGAGAGGTTTTAGCTGTAGGCGGTGTGGATATCATCATGTTGGATAATATGATGCCTTCTGTAATGAAAGAAGCCATTAAACTTATCGATGGCAAATATAAAACTGAAGCCAGTGGCGGCATTACTGAAAAAAGCATTCGTGAGGTGGCAGAATGTGGCGTTGATTACATTTCTGTAGGAGCGCTCACACACTCGGTGAAAAGTCTTGACATCAGCCTAAAAGCTAACTAAAACATTCGCATTTAATTTATTTTCAAACATATCATGATTGTAAAAACAAAAAAATATAAACTAGAAAGCAACACATATATCAAGCTTGGTTTATTAAATGTATTGAAACAACAGTGGTGGGTATTTCTTATTGCTCTTGCCATCTGCGCCGGATATTTCTGGATTCCAAATATGTGGTGGATCATTGGTGCAACCATAGCCCTTGTTCTTTATATTCTATTTTGGGTTATTCAGTTTGCAGGTGTTACACAGCTGGAACAAACCAAAATGCTATTTGAAAAGCTTTCTTACGAAATCAATAGTCAACAAATACTTATTAAACTGAATCCAAGACAAGGAATGCCTATTAAATGGGATCAGGTAAAAAGTGCGAGCATCGGAAAAGATCATTTATTACTAATCATCAATAAGGCTCAGCTAATACACCTGCCTTTCAAGATTTTTAATAATGACAATGAAAGAAAATTTGTTGAAAGCATTCTGAAGAGAAAAAAACTTGTGAAATAAAAATCACAAAAGACTTATTGAAGGCTCTCTATTAAAAATGAGAGCCTTTTATTTTTAAGCCAATGGAATACAACGAGCATAATAAAAAGCCCCGCAGAACTTTTACCATGAAAGAAGCAAAGGTAAAAGCAGCTGATTTTTGTGCTTATCAGGAAAGAACTCAACAACAGGTACGTGACAAACTCTACGAATACGGACTTTATCAAGATGAAGTGGAAAACGTACTAACTGATTTAATTACTGATGGCTTTATTAACGAAGAGAGATTTGCCAAAAGCTATGTGGGCGGTAAGTTCCGAATGAAAAAATGGGGTAGAGTAAAAATAATGCAGGGACTAAAGCAACATAGGCTATCAGACTATTGTATTAAAAAAGGTATGGAAGAAATTGAAGAAAGCGATTATTTGGAAGCTCTTCACCATATCATTGATAAGAAAGATGCTGCGTTGAGCGAAACCAACATGTTCATTCGGAAACGAAAAATAGCTAATCACGCTATTCAAAAAGGTTACGAGGCAGAGTTAGTTTGGGATATCCTGAGAGACATGGCTTAGTTAAGCTCAATAGTCGTTGCAGGTATATCATCTGTCAAGATTACTACTTTACCACTCATCTCTTCCAGCATCGGCTTCATAATAAGCTCTGCATTGGCCCTGGTTTGATCCAAAATACCAGAATTCATAGCTGCATTTCTAATTTCACGCTCAGCATTTTTGTAGGCCTTTTGGATAAATGCCTTCTCATCCTTTAATGGATTTGTTTGCATATCATAAATCTTAGTATTCTCCATATCAAGTTTATAATAGCAAATTTCCGGAGCAGGCAGCCGCATAAATATAGTATCCTGCTGAATGGAAATATCCTTTTCCTGAACTTTTGTTAAGTCAATACACCCAACAGCATGACCGGCACTGATTAGTGCAATCTTTGAGTCCGGCCCTAACTTGAACAGTCTGAAATATTCCTTACTAACCTGTTTCAACTCAGTTATTTCCTTAAAGTTGTACCTGACTAATTCCATCTTACCCAGCGATTCTACCTTCTGAAGTATCGTACTATTGCTAATAATTAACTCAGATTCCTGTTTTTCATCACGATTATCCCAATAAAGCCAAAAGGCCAACACCACTGCCAGAAACCAGGGAAACACAAATATTAACATTCTTACGGTACGCATACTCTAAATAACTTTCTTAATCTCTTAATGTATAATATATTAACGTGATATTTTGTTCTCTTCGTTTACAACTACTGATATGTGGCAAATTTTTATTGATACTGGTGGCACTTTCACAGATTGCATTGCTATAACCCCGGAAGGATCTACTAAAAGACTAAAAATACTGAGCAGCAGCCGACTGAAAGGTAAAATCATCAATAAAATTGACGACTTCAAGTATCAGGCTGAAATGCATTGGCAAATAGCTGATGACATTTTTAAGAATTACAAACTCAGCCAAATTGGCAATCAAGATGATCATCTTATTGACTCGATAGATTTTGAAAACAGCATAATAACATTTCAGAAATCCACCAGTATAAAACCTGGTGACTTTACTCTTACCAGTGGTGAAGAAGTGCCTATACTGGCCAGTAGAATTCTCACTTCCACGCGCCTAAACCAAGACCTTCCCCCTATTGATATGAGATTGGGCTCCACTAAAGGAACAAATGCTTTACTAGAAAGGAAAGGAGCAGATGTAATTTTTCTCACTACCAAAGGCTTCAAGGATCTTATTGCAATTGGCTCACAGCAGCGTCCTCATATTTTCAGTTTAAATATTCAAAAGCCAAAACCACTTTACAAAGATGTGATTGAGGTAAATGAAAGATTAGATAACGACGGGTTAGTTGTTACAGAACTCACTCAAGATCACCTATATAGATTAACCAACACTTTAAAGTCTATTGATAAATCAACTTCGTTTGCTATTGCATTCATGAATAGTTATCAGAATAACGTTCATGAAAACCGATTAAAAGAACTTCTATTATCACAAGGCTTTAGCAACATTACCTGCTCCTCAGCTATTTCCAGCAATATAAAAATACTTAGTCGTGCCGAAACAGCTGTTGCCAACGCCTACCTGCAACCTGTAATTGAATCTTATCTAAATGGCATATTAGATAAACTTGGTGAGAGTCATTTAAGAATTATGACGAGCGCCGGAGCCATCGTTAATGCCGATCATTTTACCCCTAAAGATAGCTTACTCAGTGGTCCCGCTGGGGGAATTGTGGGCGCAAAGACAATAGCTGAGCTATCAGGATATAGTAAAATTATCACTTTTGATATGGGCGGCACCAGCACAGATGTGGCTATATATAACGACGGTTACGACTATCAATACGAAACCAAAGTAGGTGATGCCACTATCCTTAGTCCAGGTTTATCCATTGAGACAATTGCTGCCGGGGGCGGCTCCATCTGCAGCATAAAGGATGATATTATGAAAGTTGGCCCCGAAAGCGCTGGTTCTACTCCAGGACCAGCATGCTATGGTGAAAATGGTCCACTTTCTATAACTGACATAAATCTACTGAGCGGGAGAATTGTAGAATCTAATTTTAGCATTCCTTTAGACAAAGAAGGCGCAAGGCTGGCATTGGAAAACATGGTCGAACTGAATGATGAAAACTTGCTTGCTTTCCTGAACATCGCCAATGAAAAAATGGCGGAAGCCATTAAAAAGGTTTCTGTAAAAAAAGGATATTCTCCATCCGATTATGCACTGGTTACATATGGCGGAGCCGGAGGACAGCACGCTTGCGCTATTGCCGAATTATTAAATATAAAAACCATTATCGTCCCTTACGATGCAGGTTTACTAAGTGCTTATGGAATAGGAAAGGCAGACATTGAGCAGTTTGCAGAAAAGCAAATTCTAGAAGCATACCAGCATGAAAAAAACTCGTTAGAAGCTATTTGGCAGGAATTAGAAGATAATGCAAGACATACTCTTTTAGACCAGGGCTTTGTAGAAGAGAAAGTCTATATCAAGAAAAAACTACTCTATTTAAGATATAAGGGACAAGAGGCCACTGTGGAACTAGAAATCACTCCAGGCCTTAATATTCAAGAGGCCTTCTATTCTAAATACGAATCGGTATATGCCCACAAATTAGAACACAGAACCATAGAGATAGAGTCAGCTAAGCTGATAGCCGCTGTAAGCCCTGATTTGTTTAAAACGGAGAAACAAAACATCTCAAAGTACAGCCCTACTGAAGACGGTTCTCAATCATGCCTCACAAGTACCGGACGGACGGATGTGAACTACTACAGATGGGAAAAACTACAATCAGGGGCTAATATTACTGGTCCTGCAATAGTAGTTAGCAATAACTGCACTCTATTCATAGAAAAAAATTGGTCTTTCCACATTGACCAACATAATAATGCTATACTTAATAAAGATGAAGATCAGTCGAAATTAGAAAGCATGGAGCAGCCAGAAATGGCCAACTTGGAACTTTTTAAAAATAGATTCACAGGTATTGTAGAGAAGATGGGAACGCAATTACAGCGAACCTCATTCTCTGTAAATATTAAAGAAAGGCTGGATTTTTCATGCACATTATTAGACAAAGATGGTTTTCTCATTGTAAATGCTCCACATATTCCGGTGCACTTGGGAAGCATGGGTATTTGCGTGCGAAAAGTTATTGAGGAAATAAACCTTGAGCCAGGAGATATTATCATAACCAATCACCCGGCATATGGAGGCTCACATCTGCCTGACATCACTTTGATTACAGGCGTGTTTATTGATGGTCAATTAATTGGATACCTGGCTAATCGAGCGCACCATGCTGAAATTGGTGGTAAAACCCCCGGATCGATGCCCACCAATGCCACTTCTCTGGAGGAAGAAGGGGTTATTATAAAGCCTCAACATTTATCAAAAGGAGGCGAATTTCAGTGGGGAAATATTAAAAAAGTCTTCTTAAACGCCAAATATCCGACAAGGTCCATCCAGGAAAACATGGCTGATTTGGAAGGGGCAGTAGCGTCACTTCAAAAAGGCATTCAAGAATTAGAGTCGCTTTGTACGCAATTCGGGACCACTACTGTGGATGCATATATGCAAAAATTAAAAAACTACGTGGATAAAAAGCTTTGGCAAAAGTTAAGCGATAAAGAAGGGACATCATACTCAGCCACCGAAGAGCTTGATGATGGTTCCATTCTTGAGGTCAAAATCAGTTTTGCTAAAAACAACGTTACATTTGATTTTACAGGAACATCTCCAACCCATCCCAATAATTTAAATGCCACTGAAGCTATTGTAAATAGCGTGGTCCTCTATGTACTACGGCTCCTTTTAGACGAAGAGCTCCCGCTCAACGAAGGCTTAATGGAACATGTAAACATAATATTACCTCACTGCCTGCTCAACCCTAATTTTAAAGAAGGGTCTCCAGCTGTTGTAGGTGGAAATACCGAAGTAAGCCAAAGATTGACAGACACTCTTTTAAAGGCTCTGGGAATGGCAGCCTGCAGCCAGGGAACAATGAATAATGTGCTTTTTGGAAATGATCATTTCGGATATTATGAAACCATTTGTGGAGGAGTGGGAGCTGGAGATGGCTTTGACGGAGCAGATGCAGTGCACCAACATATGACAAACACCAAAATTACAGATCCTGAAATAATGGAAATGAGATATCCGGTAAGGCTCAATAAGTTTGAAATTAGAAAAGGCAGCGGTGGATCAGGTAAGTGGAGAGGTGGAGATGGTATTGTAAGGGAAATTAAATTTCTAGAACACCTAAGACTGACTCTATTAACACAGCACAGAATAAAAGAACCTTACGGTCTGGAAGGTGGTAAGTCAGGTTCAGTAGGTATACAAACTATCTGCAAGCCTGGAGAAAATCCGTATCAATTAGACTCGTGTGCCTCTCTAGATGTGGAAAAAGGTGATGTCTTAACCATATATACACCTGGAGGTGGTGGCTTTGGTAACTCAGCAGACTAATTTAACACTGTCAGTATTGACATTCAGATGGACTACCCTTCCAATGGGTAGTGCCAGGTGATGTGGTTCATGCCCGGCTGGAAATTGAAAACACACTGGTACATGATTAAAATAGCGCAGTACCAATTCATAGAAATTCTTTCCAAACGGGATTTGTGTATCCTTCATATCAGAAAAATCTCCCAGCATAACCCCGGCGAGATTGTTAAACTTGCCTGATCTTTTCAATTGCATGAGCATCCTGTCCACCTTGTATAGGTATTCATCTATTTCCTCTATGAATAGAATCTTTCCATCCGTATTTATCTCAGTATTGGTACCGAGACTTTCAGCTAGCAGGGATAAATTCCCACCTATTATCTTAGCAGAAACTTCGCCTTCTATATTATGATCATTTGGGCTAATGAGATATTCAGTGCGCTCTTCAAAAAGCAGTGCTCTCAAGCTGGCTAATGATTCTTCTACACCCGAATAACTAAATTGAACAGGCATCAGCCCATGGATACTTTCAAAGCCTACTTTATCTAGAGCTAAATGTAGCGCAGTAATATCACTAAATCCTACGATCCACTTTGGGTGTTCCATGAATTTAGTAAAATCCAAATCATCTACAATTCTGGTCATGCCATATCCACCCCTTGCACAAAAGATAGCCTTGATGGACGGGTCATCTAAGAAGCTTTGCAATTCAGTTAACCGCTCCTCATCTGTTCCTCCAAAATAACCATCTTGATGAAATAAAGATGAGCTTTTAACCACGTTCAAGCCCCATTCAGTTAGGACTTCAAAAGATAATTCAACCTGGTCAGGAGTAATCATTCGTGATGGTGAAATCATACCGACTCTTTGACCTTTTTCTAATTTTGGAGGTGTTATTGACATAACAAAAAAGCCCCTAAAAAGGGGCTCATTTAAGATTTCTATATGTTATTATTTCGAAGCTGGAGTAACTCCCATTTTCTTCAAAACTAAATCACTAATATCAAATTTCGCATCTGCGTAAAGAACAACATCAACACCAGCAATCTGTCCATTTAACACGTAAGCATAACCATTTTCTTTAGCTACTGCCTCTATGTTATTACCAATTTTCTCATAAACTGGCTGCATCAAATCCATTTGCTTCTTCTGCAATGAGCTCTGAGCATCTTGACGGAATTTTTGAATTCTTTGCTCTAGTTGTGCTAATTCAGTTTCTTTATCCTGACGAATAGCTGGGTCCATTGTAGCTGCTCCCTGCTGATAAGCCTGTAATTTTTGTTGATACTCCTGATACTTCGCCTCTAACTGATTTTGCAATTGAGTATTATGAGTATTTAGGTCTGCTTCTATTGTTTTAGAGTCCGGTAATTGACTTAAAATATAATCAACATCTGCATAGGCAATTTTCGTAGTTTGAGCATTTACTGAAGCAAGCCCTAGGAAAGAAAAAGCTATAAGGGTTAAAAATAATTTGTTTTTCATGATATATTCTAAATTAAACATTCTACTTTATTACGTCGTTCGGATCGCCAAGTCCCAGATCATCTAACACATAATCTGTATAATCGTGTCTAGGATCAGTATAAATCATCACCAATTCACCGGCCTTATCGAACATAATAGCTAAACGCTGCTCCTTGCATACATGTTCTATGGCTTCAAAAACCTTATCTTGAACAGGCTTTACAAGTTCCTTTTTCTTCAAGAAGAATAAACCTTCAAAACCAAAAACTTTCTTCTGGTATTCTTTCAGTTCATCCTCTTTTCTTTCGATCTCGGCCATGCGATCTTTCTTCATTTCAGCGGTAAGCAAAACCTCTTCAGCCTGTAGTTCATTGTACATAGCTTCGATGTTTTTAGACATCTCTTTGATTTCATCTTGCCACCCCTGAGATAGCTTTTCCATCTCAGCTTGAGCCTCTTTATATTCTGGCATTTTGCTCAGGATATAGTTGGTGTCGACATATCCAAACTTTTGGCCGTAAACATTAATTATCGAAAATAATGCCAGAAATAAAAATAGAATCTTTTTCATGGTTTAGGATTTTGATGAATTAACGTTTATACGATCATTTTATTGATTACTATCTTATTTGCTGACCAATTGTGAAATGGAACTGAGCTCCACTTCTTTCAGTTTGACCAGGTAAAGTATCAAAGCCATAACCCCAGTTTATACCAATCAAACCAAAGGCAGGCATAAAGATTCTAGCCCCAAATCCAGCAGATCTATAATTTTCAAAAGGATTAAACTCCTGATAGTTGTCAAAATTATTACCGGCTTCAGCAAAAACAAAACCATAGATTGTTGCCGCCTGACCTGTAGTGACCGGGTATCTAAGCTCTAAGCCAAACTTATCATAAACAATACCACCCTGAATCTGATTTTGTCCTACGGTAGTGTAAGGTGGAGTTATAGAGTTATTCTCATAACCTCTCAATCCAATCACATCAGTACCTAGTACAAAGTTTTGTCCAGCAAGTCCATCCCCTCCTAACTTAAATCTTTCGAAAGGACCAATACCTGCTTTCTTCCCGTATGACCCTATAAACCCAAAGTGAGCTTTAGCTTCTAGCACTAACTTACCCACTAAATTCAGATAATACTTAGAATCAAACATCCACTTGTGATATTCGATCCATTTATACTTATCTACAGGGCTAGCATTATCATAATCAATATCTCTCCATGCTGAATAAGGAGGAGTGAATGTAGCACTTAATGAAATAGTAGAGCCTCCCATCGGATACATAGGGTTGCTTACACTATTTCGAGAGATCGTAGTATTAAAGGCAATACTATTAGCATTACCATTAGAGAATCCAAGACCTCCAAATTGATAATTATTCAAACCATAAACCATATAAGAGATGGAATTGGTCCACATGAAATAGTTATCTGGCCATTGAAGTCTCTTTCCAAGACCAACTGTAATTCCTTTCACTGAAATATGAGCATTAAACTCTCCATACGGAGGCAGATAGGCGTTGCCATCTTCATCATATTCTGTAAAGCGACTTCTTTGAATAGAATAGTTACCACTCACAGTAAATGAGTTAGGCTTCTTTCCTCCTAACCATGGTTCTGTAAATGATACAGAATAGTTCTGATACTGACGACCCGTAGCCTGAACACGCATCGATAACTTCTGTCCATCTCCAACTGGAATCGGAGTGAATTTCCCTTTAATAAGGTTTCTCATTGAGAAGTTATTTAGAGAAAGTCCCAAAGTACCAACGAAACCAAGCTGACCTCCCCAGCCTCCAGATAATTCTATCTGATCACTAGATCTCTCAACTAAATTCCATTCTATATCTACTGTACCATCCGCAGGGTTAGGCTTTGGAACTGGATTAATTTGCTCTGGATCAAAATAGCCTAACTGACCAAGTATCTGCTGAGTTCTGATCAAGTCTGATCTACTAAACTTCTCACCAGGGATGGTATACAATTCACGTCTAATTACATGATCTCTGGTTCTTTCATTACCAGTTATAATAACATCTTTAATAGTAGCTTGTTCACCCTCGTAGATTCTCATTTCTACATCAATCGAATCACCTTCAACGGCCACTTCCACTGGATTAACTCTAAAGAATAAGTATCCGTCATCCATGTAAAGCCCACTGATATCAGCTCCTTTTGGGTTAAAAGTAAGCTTCTTGTCAATCAACTCCTTATTATAAACATCCCCTTTCTCTATGGCGAGTACGTTATTTAATGTCTCATCACTATAAACAAAGTTTCCAGTCCAGATAATATCCCTGAAATAGTATTTTCTTCCTTCTGAGATTTCAATATCAATATTTATAGAATTCTCATTATTTACATAAACTGTATCTCTAACAATCTCAGCATCTCTATATCCTTTAGAATTATAAAAAGCTATGATCGCATTCTTATCATTCTCATATTCAGACTCGATAAATTTAGTGGAGTTGAAGAAGTTAAGTTTAACGTTATCATTTAAAAATGCCTTAAGCTCAGAACCAGATACTTCGTAGGTAGAATCAACAAAGCTTTTAACATTTTTAGGGTTGAAGGCTCCAACCACAACCTCTGCGGCTCTTTTAAATAAAGAAAGTCTAACTCTCTCGTTAGTCTTCTTCATTTTCTTTTTAATTCTATTGTCGTCAAACTCTTCGTTACCAATGATGTTAATTTTGTTAACCTTAACCTTGGCCTTTGGGTTAACAACAATACGAAGCTTAACTCCATCAGTATTTATAGTGTCTTGCTGTTGAATAACCTTTACATCAGCATATAAAAATCCTTTTTCTTTGTAATACTTTTTTACCGTTAACTCACTGTTACGGATAATCGCATCACTTAGAATCCTACCTCTAATTAGGTTTAAATCTTCTCTGATATCACTTTCCTGACTTTTCTTAGTCCCTTCGAAAGTAAAGCCCGTTAATCGAGGTCTTTCTGAAAGCGCTATATTCAAGTAAACTTGCTCCCCATCTACTTTGTCAATCTCTATAGACACATCACCCACCAAACCGTGTTTCCACAATTTTCGGATTGCTCCACTAATGGCATCTCCGGGTACTTTAATCTTATCACCTACCTTCAATCCACTAAGAGAGATCAAGGCATTTTTGTCTAAGATTTTAAGTCCTGTAACCTGAATATCAGCAATGGTATATTCCTTTGGGTTAGAGTAGTTTAAACCACCTTCGTCTTGTGTTGTTCTATTCGAACGTCTCCTGAATTGGGCATCAGCAGAGCCTATAAATAAAAAAATTAATAATAGGAAGAGTAATGTCTTTTTCATCAATATCAAGTGTTCACCTGTTCGCTTATTCTACCAAATCTGCGTTCTCTATTTTGATAGGCAATTATGGCTTCATTCAAATCTTGTCTTCTGAAATCTGGCCACAATTTATCTGTAAAGTAAATTTCTGTGTATGCTAACTGCCAAAGTAAAAAATTACTAATACGCATTTCCCCACTTGTTCTTATCATTAGTTCAGGGTCTGGCATGTTAGCGGTATTCAAATAAGTTTCAAACACCTCACTTGAGATGTCGTCTAACTTAAGTTTATCTTCTTTAACGTCTACGGCTAAACGTTTAATTGCTTCAATTATTTCCCAACGTCCACTATAACTTAAAGCTAGTACGAGAGTTAGACCAGAATTGTTCTTTGTAAGTTCAATGGCCTCTCTTAATTGCTTCTTGCAGCGCTTTGGAAGAGCTTCAATATCTCCTATAGCAGCCAGCTTTACGTTGTTCTTTTGTAAGGTCTTTAATTCCTGCTTAATAGTTGCCACCAAAAGCTCCATTAGGCCCATCACCTCTTCAGCAGGACGCCCCCAATTTTCAGTGGAAAAAGCATAAAGTGTCAAATAATCCACCCCAAGCTCGGCACAACCTTCGGTCGCATCTCTCACCGCGGCTACAGCATTCCTATGACCAAAAATTCTGGCTGCTCCTTTATTTTTAGCCCATCTTCCATTACCATCCATAATGATGGCGATGTGCTTAGGAAGCGATTCTTTCACAATATTTTCTTTTGGCATGGACACAAGATTGCAAAATTAAGTTTATTAACGAAAAAAAGCTTATTTATCGCCTTTTTTAATTTTTTCTGTAATTTTTCTTGTAAGGATTAGTTGGACAAGGAATGGTGTAAAAAGAGTAGTTTAATGTTAATCCTATAAAATAATAAGCGTCATTATCGTACTTATTACCGTACTGATAGTCTTTAATCACACCGTCTCCAGCACTAACATTATCTAAGTAATCAAAAAACGTTTTTCTTGCTCCAAATTCAAGACCCATATACCATTTAGGGTTCAATACATATTTAAAACCAAAACCGAAAGGCACAGAAGGTTGGATGTTACTGTATTCCTCTGGCTTTTCGCCCATACCTGAAACGCCAAAAATGGCAAATCCCCCAAAAAAATAAGGGGTCCATCGCAGCATGGTCGATTGTTCCCGCCATTTGAGAAAATGGTATTCAAAAACAGTGGAAGCTTCAAAAAGGAATACATCAAAACTGGCATCTCTATTTTCAGCGAAGACATCAATAGGTGCGCTTTCATCGCTGGCGCCTAGTTTTCCGGCTGTGGCACCTACACGAAAACTTACTGCTTTACTAATATTAGATCTGAAGAATGCGGTGGCGGCTGGGTTAATAGATTTGAGATTAATGCCACGTGATAAATCACCAGAATACTTAAAGCCACCAACACCGAAACCTATTTCTGTTTCCTGAGCGTGGAGCTGGCTTGAGATAAAAATTAAATATATAAAAAAGGGAAAACTCCATAGAAGCTTCCCTGTAAACAATACTTTCAATTTATTCATATTATCTGAATTTAGCTCTTCTGAAGGATGCACCTATGATAAATGCCACCTTAAAAGTGCTAACGAAATAAAGATCCTTTTCATTGCTATTGCCCCTCATATTATCTCTACTTTCTGATCCGTAGCCTCTGATTTTTGTAACACCATCAACCTCATAAGTATTGTTCATGATTTCACTTATTTCAGGGTTTGACAAATCTCTAGCGTTTCCTGACACCGGGTCATTAGGGTACTGAGATAAATCGCTCATATATCTGGCCAAGTCAGCATTTTCTCCAGTGAACCTACTTGGATTCACATAATTTTGGCTGACATCATCCAGGTAATCAGTAAACAAGTATCGCATACCCGTTTCAAAAGATATATCCACCACCTGGTTCAACCTGTATCTTACACCAATTCCTAGGGGTATAGCTATTTGAATATTCTTATAAGGTTTAATACTCTCATTTACGTCACCTGGCTGCAAATCCGCATATTGACCTTCGGTACCTAATGGCTGAAGATCGATCCAAGTACCTGCCTCATCAAAGCCTGAATCCTCAGGAACATATGCTTGAGGGTTATGATGAAAAACAGTAAGACCACCAAATACATAAGGTGTAATTTGAGCTCTGCTGATATATGAAGACTCATTCTTCACTAAATCAAATACAGCCACTACAGTTAGCTCCTTAATTCGATTTCTAAAATGGAGGTTTCTTACGTACCTAAACTTAGCGTTATCATCATTTGGATCTGCTGATTCATAATCATTACCACTCACGGTTCCATAAGTGAAAGAAGCTCTCAATGAATACCTAGGACCAAATCTGTGACCGTAGAAAATACCAATACCTGGCTTAGTAAATGAAATGTCTGTACTTAATTTGCTTGGTAGGGGAGCTAAATCGCCAAAGTAGTTAAAGGCGTTAAGAGAAACACCTACATAATTATACCTCTTCTCTTTACCAAAAGTATTTTTTCTACCTCTGTAATTGGAAATGCGTTTATTATTCTTCTTTATCTTCCTACTTCTAATCTGAGCCGATACATCCTGAACCGAAATGAGATATAAAAATGCACAAAAAGCAATTACAAAAAGTTTCTTCATTTTAATTTCTTTACAACCCTAACCAATAGACTAATACAGGATTAACACCAAAAGTAATCATTAATTTTTTGGTTTAAAATTTAATTCCTCACATCCAGGCCCCAATTTAACTTTTGTCTCAGAGTTTTAAAATAACTATTCCCTTTTAATTTTACCAATCTCGCCTTAAAACTTTCTCTACGTATTGTAAGACTTACTGAACTATCTACTACTTCAAATCTAGAATCTAAAGAGATTAAGAAATTATTACTCCTTCCCTCAATGGTAAATGTTAGCTCCGATTCATCAGGAACTACAATTGGACGCACTGTTAAGTTATGCGGACTAACAGGCGTAAGTATAAAATTATCAGAATGGGGCAAAACTACAGGGCCACCACAACTTATAGAATAACCGGTAGACCCGGTTGGAGTTGATAATATGATACCATCTGCCCAATAGGAATTTAAAAAATCACCATCTATATATACATGTACTGTAATCATAGATGATGTATCTTTTTTTAGGATGGCAAAATCATTTAATGCAAAATTGAGGTCTCCAAAAGCCTTGATATCAGAGTCTAACCTCAATAATGTTCTATCATCGTAATCATAATCACCATTGAACAAACTCTCAAGAGCACTATCCAGCTCAGTTTTAGCGGTTGTCGCCAAAAAACCCAGCCTGCCTGTATTAATACCTAATATAGGAACGTGCTTATCCTTAATATGAGTTAGAGCCTCCAGAAGAGTTCCATCACCCCCAAGAGTAAGCATAAAATCCAAATTACTTAGATCTTCACCCGCTTGATACGCCTGAATATTGGATAATTCAAGTTCATTGAATAATAAATGCTCCTTAAATTCTGATGAAACTACAACCTCACAAGATCTTTTCTTAAGCTCATCAAATACTGAAAGAATAAACTCCGATGTATCTTGAGTAAATTCCTTTCCGTGGATACCTATCTTCATCGAGATTTTTAATTATTTATGGCTACTGTATTAAATATCCAGATATCTAAGTAGCATATCGAGTTTTTCCTTCTCATCATCCTGAACTTTAGTTTCCTGAAATCTGGCTATAATTTTATATCCAAATCTTTCCAGAGTAGCTACAGTATGAGTAAGGTCTAATCGGTTTAATTTTAAAGTAAGTTTAATTTTGGAGGGATCCAGCTCGTCCACTTTCACGCTGCTACTGAGGATTTTAACATTATTTTCTTCTATAAGACGACTAATTTCTGACATAGAATAATCTATCTGACTTATAGAAAGGACTAAAATTCCTCCCTGCATTTGTACCGCGGCAGATTGAGCAAAGGAAGTAATAGTGTCTTGCACCGTGATTACACCCATATATTTATTTTGCTCATCAAGCACGCCTACCATCTGCACGTCATTATCAGCAGCTAATTTTATAACCTCGTAAAAATGACTATTGTCATATACGAAGCATCTAACACCTAAAAGGTCAAATGATGAAATTTCATTTTCAATATCATTTGCCTCAAGTATCATATCTTCAGTGATCAGTCCAAGAAAGGTTTCATCCTTTACTACTGGCAGCTGATTACAACGTAACTCCTCCATCCATAAAATAGCTTTGTGAGCGTTATCTCCAGCTTTTAATGGTGGAATCATATGATTTATTAATTCCTTAGCTATCATTTGGCCTCGTTTCTAAGAATTCACTTAGTATTTTGTTAAACTTTTCTGGGCGCTCCATCATTGGTGCATGGCAGCACTTATCAATAAAATGCAGCTCGGAATTAGGGATTAGTTTGTTGAATTCGTGTCCTACAAGTGGTGGAGTAATGGTATCATTAAGCCCCCATACCAATAATGTAGGGTGTTGGATTTTAGGTATTTCTTTTGCCATATTATGGCGCTGTGCAGATTTGGCAATAGCTACTATTCTTAAACACTTAGGAATACTTTTAGTAGTTTCAAAAACCTCATCTACCAGTTCTTTTGTGGCCGTTTCAGGATCATAAAAGGTATAAGCCACTCTTTCTTTTATGTACTCATAACTACCTCTTTTAGGAAATGAGCCTCCCATAGAATTTTCAAAAAGACCTGAACTGCCGGTAAGCACCAGGTTCTTTACTTTATCAGGGTTGTTTAAGGTATATATTAAACCCACATGACCACCAAGTGAGTTCCCAATTAAAGTCATTTGATTTAAAGCCTTTAGCTTTACGAAGTCTTCTACGAAACTATTAAGTCCATCTAACCCAGCCTTTTTTAGAGGCATGTCATAGATAGGCAATAATGGAATTACAACTCTGTAGTTACTTTTAAAGTGATTAACTACACCTTCCCAATTACTTAACGCTCCGAACAATCCATGCAGTAATAATAATACTTCTCCTGCCCCCTCGTCTATATATTTAAACTGATTTTCCTCTTTTATAGTTAATGCCATAATATTTTACTGACTGTTACTAAAGTAAACAAAATTGAGCAATTTAAACTGCTATCTTATTATAAGTTGACCAATTTCTGAGAATCTCAAGGCCGTTTTCTGTAAGTGCCGCCTCCGGGTGAAACTGTACTCCCCACAGTGGCAAATCCTTATGTTTAAGGGCCATATTCTCGTCTTCTGATGTCTTGGCAATCACCTCACAGTGAGCACCTCCTTCTATCAAAAGTGAATTATATCTCACAACATTAATCTTTTTAGGCAAATTCTTAAAAAGAATATCATCAGAATGTGAGATTGAACTAATTTTTCCATGCATTGGAGCTTTGGCCTTCATCAGATTAGCCCCAAAATACTGTCCTAAGGCCTGATGCCCCAAACAGATGCCTAACATCGGTAATTTGTTATGATAGTAATCTATCACCTCCATCAAATTACCTGCTTTCTCAGGAGTTTCCGGACCTGGAGACAGCACTACTCCTTTATATAAATTCTTTTTGATCTCACTTAGAGGAACACTATTACGCAGCACATGGCTTTCCACCCCTAATTGATCAAAATAATCTACCAGGTTATATGTGAAGGAATCATAATTATCCAGTAATAGAATCACCTTGGAGTGTTTCCTTTATAATTTCGAATAAATCATGGGCAAAAGGCATTATCACAGAGAAATACTCTACCATTAAAGGCGCAAAGTTGAGAATATGTGGATATAGTACAGAATTTACCGTCCATTTTTCTGGAGGGTCTATACCGAAAGAATTGCTTAGCCACAAAATCACACTAACTCCGAATGCCCATTTCAACATTGACAACATGGCACCGGCCAGGTTATCTATGGAGCCAAGTAAAGTGAGATCAATAATCTTCTTTAGGGCCTTTCCTAACAGATTCACTAATAATATTATCAAAATAAATATTATTATGAAGGAGATATATGGAAGTAACTCACCACTAATCTGGAAATGATCATCTAAAAACTGAACTCCCAAATGAAGCAGCTTGAAACCTCCTACAATGGCAAGAAAAAAGGCTATGATAGAAATAATTTCTAGCAAAAACCCTTTTTTATATCCTTTATAGGCTCCAAAAAGGATGATACCCAATAAGATAATGTCTAGAATGCTCAATTACTTATTCAGAGAATCTTTAACCACACTAGCTATCATTTTACCATCAGCTTTACCTGCTAACTGCTTAGAGGCTACACCCATTACCTTCCCCATATCCTGAGGACCGGCTGCTCCTACCTGACTGATAATGGCTTCTATTTCAGCCTTAAGTTCTTCTTCAGAAAGTTGAGCTGGAAGATATCTGCTGATTACCTCGTATTCGAACTTTTCTTTATCTGCTAAATCTGCTCTCCCCTCTTTATCATAAAGTTCTGCAGACTCCTTTCTTTGCTTAGCCGCCTTAGTTAGAAGTTTTATTTCTGCGTCTTCATTAAGACCTTCACCACCACCTTTTTCGGTCTCAGCTAGCAAAATAGCAGACTTTATAGCTCTTAAAGCGGTAAGTTCTTCCTTCTTCTTTGCCAGCATGGCGCTCTTTATATCTTGATCAATTTGTTGTTTCAGGCTCATATCTATAAGTTTTCTTTTTCTAGTTGTTATTTTTGCGTTTTCGATACAAAGGTATAAATATTAAAAAATTCCATGACTCGGTTAAGTGTAAATATCAATAAATTCGCCACATTACGAAACGCCCGTGGGGGCAATAATCCCGACGTTGTAAAGACGGCTCTGGATTGTGAAAGGTTTGGAGCACAGGGAATTACGGTTCATCCAAGACCTGATGAAAGGCACATCAGATACAATGATGTGATAGAACTTAAAAAAGTGATTTCCACGGAATTTAACATAGAAGGCTACCCGGATGACCGTTACATGGAATTGGTTCAGAAAACCAAACCAGCTCAAGCTACTTTGGTACCCGACGGACCACATGTATTAACTTCTAATGCTGGCTGGGATACAGTTAGTCATTATTCTTTCCTACAAGAAATTGTAACAGAGCTAAAGAATCAAGGTGTAAGGGCATCAATCTTTGTTGATCCTGACCCTAAAATGGTAGAAATGGCAGCAAAAATGGGCGCTGACCGTGTAGAGCTATATACTGAGAGTTATGCAACGGCCTATCTTGCTGATAAAGAAAAAGCCATCGCTCCATTTAAAGAAGCCGCCAAAGCGGCCCATGAGGCAGGCATTGGAATAAACGCTGGCCACGATCTCGACCTTGACAACCTCGCCTATCTCGCTAAAGAAATATCTGAAATAGATGAGGTTTCAATTGGTCATGCGCTAGTTTGTGATGCTATTTATCTGGGCTTGGAGAATACAATACAAATGTATCTGAAGCAACTGCAGGTTTAGTCATCTGCTTTACTAATAGATCCAATGCCTGACACATTGGAAATAACATTTTCGGGGTCTCCTTTATATGAGACTCCACCTACCCCACTTACAGTAGCTTCCAATCTCTTCTCTACGAACACCGAAGCACCACCTACGCCACTAAGTTCGATCTCGCATGTCTGGCTCTTAAGACCAAATGCTTCCAAACTACCCGCACCACTCATATCTATATACTGCTCCAAAACTTCTCCTTTTAGATCCATTGCTCCGGCTCCAGAAATACTTACTCTTAATGCTTTTAAAGATACATCAAGATCAATAGCACCGGCGCCAGACATTTCAACTCTTAGATAATCTCCTGTAATCTGGTCTTGTCCCTCTATGGAAGATGCTCCACCTGCAGATATACCCTGTAGTTTATCATAGTTCACCTCTAGTAAAATAGGCTCATCGCTGTCCAGATTTCTTTCCGACCATATTTTCAAAACATCTTCATCTAGCTCTGTCTTTATGAACTCATGAAGATTTTCATCAGTAGTAATGGTTACTCCAGTGGTAGATGCTTTTCGTAAGTGAACTTCGAAAGCACCACTGATATCAACTTTATCAAAAGACTCGAACTGAAATTCTTTAGAGGTAATATTTCCATTACCATGCTCCTGCACCATGCTGTCGCAGCTAAGGCAGAATAGAAGGATTAGAATAGCAAATAAGTTAGGTAGATTGGTTTTCATATTAATGCATTTTATTCGAGCAATATAAAAAAAATGGCTGAGTTAAAGAATCGGGCATCACAATATTGTTAATATGTAGTGGTTACACTATTTTTGAGGCTTCCATTTCACACCTCATAAAAAATTATGCAAAAAGATACAGCAATCTTCGACCTAATTGAAAAAGAAAAGCACAGACAAGAGTCTGGCATAGAGCTAATTGCTTCAGAAAACTTTACCTCACCACAAGTGATGGAAGCTATGGGCACCGTGCTTACTAACAAATATGCAGAGGGCCTGCCAGGCAAGAGGTATTATGGTGGTTGTGAAGTGGTGGATGAGATTGAGCAGTTGGCCATCGATAGAGCTAAAGAGCTTTTTGGTGCTAGCTGGGTAAATGTGCAGCCGCACTCTGGAGCTCAGGCTAATGCCGCAGTGATGCTAGCCGTATTAGAAGCAGGTGATAAAATATTGGGCTTTGACCTATCTCATGGAGGTCACCTTACTCACGGCTCACCGGTAAACTTTTCAGGTAAGCTTTACAAGCCAACTTCTTACGGTGTAGAAAAAGAAACCGGCCTTATCGATTTTGATAAAGTTGTAGAAACTGCTAAGAAAGAAAAGCCTAAGTTAATTGTATGTGGAGCTTCCGCTTACAGCCGTGACTGGGACTACGCAACATTAAGAAAAGCTGCAGACGAGGTAGGAGCTTTATTATTAGCAGATATTTCACATCCATCAGGGCTTATTGCCAGAGGATTATTAAATGATCCATTGGAGCATTGCCATATTGTTACCACTACTACTCACAAAACCTTGAGAGGACCAAGAGGTGGAATGATAATGATAGGTGAAAACTTTGAAAACCCTTGGGGACTAAAAACTCCTAAAGGAGAAATAAAGAAAATTTCTGCCATATTAGATTCTGGTGTATTCCCAGGGACACAAGGCGGACCATTAGAGCACGTAATTGCCGCTAAAGCCATAGCTTATCAAGAAGCATTAAGCGATGACTACTTACAATATGTAGTTCAGGTAGCTAAAAATGCTAAAGTAATGGCCAAAGCATTTATCGATAAAGGTTATAAAATCATTTCTGGAGGAACAGATAACCACATGATGTTAATAGATCTGAGATCTAAAGACTTAACTGGTAAAATTGCTGAGAACACTTTGATCAAAGCTGACATTACTATTAATAAGAACATGGTTCCTTTTGATGATCAGTCTCCATTTGTTACTTCAGGTATGAGAATAGGTACTGCTGCCATCACTACCAGAGGTATGAAAGAAGATGATATGACCAAAGTGGTTGATTTAATAGACAGATGTCTTACTAACCACGAAAATGATGATGAACTTAACCAGATTAAATCTGAGGTTAATACCTGGATGAAAAACTTCCCGTTATATAAATAGTGGTACCAAAACTAGATCAGTTAGGAGATGAGAACGAGATGTCTTTTATAGACCATCTCGAAGAGTTAAGATGGCACCTGATCCGCGCTCTTGCAGCTATTTTAGTTTTTTCAATAGCTGCATTTGTTATGAAAGATTTTGTGTTCGGCACAGTGATTTTTGGACCAGCCAAACCTGACTTCTGGACCTTCAAAATGCTTTGTAAGATTAGCGACCTGATCAACTCTAAGGCTTTGTGTATAGAAAGTGTTCCTTTCAAAATACAAAGCCGACAGATGACGGGGCAGTTTACCATGCACATTACTACATCGGTCATCACTGGTCTGATTGTTACTTTTCCTTATGTATTCTGGGAATTCTGGCGCTTCATAAAGCCTGGATTATATACCACAGAAAGGCAAAATACCCGAGGAGCTGTTTTCTTTGTTACTCTATTATTTGCCATGGGTGTATTATTTGGATACTACATTCTGGCTCCGCTTTCAGTGAATTTCCTTGCCAACTATACAGTAAGTGATATCGTTTTTAACGAGTTTGACATCACTTCATATGTTGGTACACTTACAACTCTTGTTCTCGGTAGTGGTATTTTATTCCAGCTCCCTATTGTGGTGTATGTACTATCCAAAATTGGCTTGATCACACCTGAATTAATGAAAGTGTACCGTAAGCACGCGATAGTGGTGATTTTGATCATGGGTGCTATACTTACTCCTCCAGATCCTTTGAGCCAGATACTCATATCATTACCTCTTTTCGGCTTGTATGAAGCTAGTATACTTATCTCACGATATGTGGCTAGAAAGCAGAGAAAAAACGAATTAATGACGCAAAAGGATAACTACTAATACTATGAATAAAACAATTGCTATTGGCTCTGACCATGCGGGTTTTGACTATAAAACCATGATGGTAGAATACCTTCAAGCTGAAGGCTATGAAGTGAAAGATTTTGGTACTCATAGCAGCGACTCTGTTGATTATCCTGACTTTGCTCATCCTGTATCTGAATCAGTAGAAAAAGGAGAAAGTCCACTAGGTATACTTATTTGCGGAAGTGCTAATGGTGTAGCTATGGCTGCAAATAAGCACCAGGGTATCCGTGCCGCTATCTGCTGGACGGAGGAACTTGCATCTTTAGCTCGTGAGCATAACAATGCTAATATTGTATGTTTACCTGCGAGATTTATATCTCAAGACCTGGCTAAATCTATAGCCAAGACCTTTTTAACTCAAGACTTTGAAGGTGGTAGACACGAGAGAAGAGTAAATAAGATTAGCTGCTAACCTTTTAAGTAATAGGTATTACCTTCTTTTCGGTATTTCAATTTCATTTGTGGTAGCCTCTCTAATATGGGAGGCATCACATCATGAGTATCGATAATAACATCCGGCATATCTTCCTGAAAACCCTGATGAATAATGGTCAGGTTATCATAAAATTCAGGATTTCTAAATAAACCTTCTACCAGCTGCCAGTTTAAGAAAGGAGTAGCTGCAAATGCCGAAGCATAAGGCGTAATGTCATCATCCAGAATAAGAACTTTCTTACTCTCCCACTTATCCCCATCCTTCTTGTTAACCAGGTATTCTGTTTCATCTATATACTTCGCAGTAAATGAAAAATCGAAATAAGTACCCAAACCTACTAGTACTGTTGCAATAAGAAACAGCGTAAATACTATTTCACCAATCCATCTTCTGTTAAACACCAAAAAACCATGAGCTAGAAAAAAGGCCATGGAAGGCATAAAAACAATAAATATGTTCGGAGTAAGCTGGCCGCTGATAAGAATAAATATCACCGAAAAAATCAGGAGCAAAAACATGGCTTGAGTAACCCGGCTCTGATAATTATTAAATCTCGCCCTTTGACTTAATCTGGCTAAAGAGAATATCAATAAGCCCATTGGCACTGCAAAAACAATAGCAATTTGCCACAAGGCCATGTAATGATCTGCTTGATATTGCCATAGAGGATTAAGGAAATTATAGATAAAAACATTTAGTCTACTTCTTAAAAGAAAGTAGCAGCCTGTAATTAATAAAGGCAAAAACAGACCAAAAAGCATTAACAAATACCTTCTTGCTACAGTACCTGTAAGAATCATAAAAATTAACAGCACTGTAATTCCGAATATGAAGTAAGGCAGGTAGAACAAACTGG
This sequence comes from Fulvivirga ligni, assembly GCF_021389935.1. NCBI lineage: Bacteria > Pseudomonadati > Bacteroidota > Cytophagia > Cytophagales > Fulvivirgaceae > Fulvivirga > Fulvivirga ligni. Next base: position 1,310,963 of record NZ_CP089979.1, on the reverse strand, counting down.
CCAAGCCAATGTATATGCCTATATTCAATATTTTCTCATCTTCTTTCGCCCTAAATTCTATATGATTAAAAATATTATTCAAAGCGAGCAACAGAAATGTCATACCCATAAGTACCGGGGTAAGCGTAAACAGGTCAAAGAAAAATGACATGAGTACAGCGTACATAAGGCCAGGAATATAAGTATTTTCATTAAAGGCCTTTCTATCCAGCATTAGCTTGTTAAACACAAGGCACTGAAAGAAAACAAGTACAAGGGCTACAATTTGATAAGCCAGCTGAGACCTTCCGAATAAGAAATCAATAGAAGCATATACTAAAGCTGACAGTGGAGCGATATTATCCCATAAGCCTTCATACAATGAAGCTCCCTGGTTAAGTTTTTCACCTACAAGCATGTAGTTCAGCTCTGGCAGTGTTAAACCACCTGAGCTCATCATCACAGGCAGACGAAAGGCCAGAAGGATGAAAAAAATTATAACCAGCCTATACGGATCGTTTATTCTAAAATAACTGAGCAAAAAGTTTCAATTTTATTGGCTTCTCGCCAAATTAAAAGAATATTTTCAAAAGCCTTTTCATTTATATGGCTAAATATTTAACCTTGACATAAACCACCAAAGCTCATCACACTTTAAACCTTTAAGTTATGAAAAGGTTGTGTTAAAATATAACCGTGAGATTATAATAAAATCAGATATTTGCAGCTATGAATGAGAGTAAGAGACAACAGAAATTTTCCCGATTAATACAGAAAGACTTCAGCGATATTATTCAGAAGGATAAGCAGGGAATTTTCAGCAATTCTTTCGTTACAGTGGCTGATGTAAAAATGAGTCCGGATTTAAGTGTAGCTAAAATTTATCTTTCCATGATGCTCGTGAAAGATAAAGAAGAGTTATTAGACAAAATAGACAGCCGCAAAAGTGAGCTCAGAAGAGATCTGGGAAATAAAATAGGTAAGCAAGTAAGGATAGTTCCCGAACTTATATTTTTCATAGATGAGGTAGAAGAAAGAGCGTCTAAAATCGACAAACTAATTGATGACCTGGACATCCCTGAAGAAGAGGATGATGACATAAACGACTAATCTTTGAATTTACCTTTCTTTATAGCCCGCAAATACTTCCTCTCTAAGAGAAAAAGGAATTTCATTAATGTTATTTCGCTTCTTTCATTAGGAATAGTAGCCATTTGTACTGCTGCACTTATTATTGTGCTATCTGTATTCAATGGTCTGGAGGGGCTATTAAGATCCTTGTACACAGCTTTTGATCCTCAAATTAAAATAGAAGCTACAGAAGGTAAGTCATTCATTTATTCTTCAGAAATGGCCTCTGCAATAAAATCTACCGAAGGCGTAGATATTATAACCGAAGTCATTGAAGATTATGCTTATGTCCGTTATAGAGATGCGGATATGGTGGTGATTATCAAAGGTGTTAGTGATAACTTTCTTGATCAAAACAGAATAGACTCAGCCATTGTAGGGGGTGAGCTCAAACTCCATGAAAATGGACTAAACTATGCCATTATTGGAAGAGGCGTTCAATATACATTATCCATTATGCCAGGCACTGATGTATATCCCCTGCAAGTACATTACATAAAAGATGTTAAGTCAGGCTCTTTAGATCCCAGTAAGCTATATAGTCGGAAAAATATTTTACCAGGAAGCGTTTTTGCCATTGAGAAAAACTACGATGAAAACTATATTTTCGTGCCTCTTAACTTTGCCCGTGAGCTACTGGACTATGGAGATAAGCGGACATCTTTAGAAGTAAAAGTTAAAGACGATTATAAGATAAACGATGTAAAAAAAGAATTACAAGAGAAACTCACAGCCCAGTTTAAAGTTCAAAATAATGAAGAGCAGCACGCAGATCTCTATAAGCTTCTGAACCTCGAGAAACTTTTCGTGTTCATCGCCTTCTCTTTTATCCTTGCCATTGGGTCTATTAATATTTTCTTCGCTCTTACCATGTTAGCACTGGATAAGAAGAAAGACATCTCAGTACTTTATGCTATGGGAGCTAGTAATGCACTGATTAAAAAGATATTTATGGCTGAAGGAGCCATTATTTCCTTAGGTGGTGCCTTCCTCGGATTGATCCTTGGAGGGACTATTTGCTGGCTTCAGCAAAACTACGGATTGATCTCAATGGGTATGGAAACTTCAGTTTTAGAAAACTATCCTGTAAGAATGGCGTTAAATGATTTCATATACACCTCTGGGAGTATTATATTTATAACTCTACTCATTTCTTACAGACCTGCCGTAATTGCTACTCGTTACAATTCGGCATCCAACCTATAAATAGCTATTAGCCTATTATTTAATAGAATTCTTATGTTATAACATTGATATTAATCCATGATTAATTATCTAAATAAAATTAATCCAAACTAAAATTTTAGCATTTTAACGATTTTTAGGGCTCATCATAGGGGCAGAAATCTACATTTTCCTTAATTTGCAAGTTCTGTTTGTATTTTAACTATGAAAGTATCAGCAGCACAACCATTTCAGATAATCTACTCATTATACCAGCACGAATATCTTGGATATTTATTCGAGTCGTTCGTGGTGCATCTGGACGATAAGGGCAAGTTAACCTTACAGCACCAGAATATATCCGCTAAAAACGCAAAGGAGTTTAAATCAGGTTTAGACAACACTGATTATGAGCTTATTGAGCTTATGGACTCTATGCAGCAAGGCGCAGTTATTAAATATTTCAACAAGAAAAATGTAAAGCCGGAAGAGTTCTTTCCAAAAATCTATGATTCATCCAAGGGCAATGAAATGCTACAGAGTGAAATAGAAAACTACATGGAAAGAAGAAGAGCCAAGGTACTGGAAAGACTCCAGGGCAAATGGGTCTTCGAAATGGGTAACGATGGCGAACCGGCCTGGAAACAGATCGAAGTGCTTGATAAGAAAGCTACTGTTCTGTTTCATTTTAGAAGAAATGATGATAACACCCACTATTTCCCTACCATAAAATATGACGGTGAAAAGGTGGATTTTCAATATAATGGAGCTTACATTATTTGCAAGAGCCCGGCTTGGATGGTTCTGGATGGCAAACTTTATTCTTTTGAGAAAGATGTTGATGGAAAGAAATTAGCACCTTTCCTAAATAAAAAGTTTATAGTGATACCTCGAAATGTAGAAGAAACCTACTACAATAAGTTCGTGGCTCCACTTATTGCTTCTTTTGATGTTTATGCCAAAGGCTTTGATATAAACAGCGAAAAATATGATCCAATTCCGCTATTGTCTATTTCAGAATTAGCCGGAAATGCATCTAATCTAAGCTTATTTGATTCTAAAAAGCCAGAGGTAGCCGATAGCGGCAAAATGGTATTTGAGCTCGCTTTCAAATACGGACCTTTCACTTTTAAGGCCAATAACATAGGCCCTGTAAGTGTGACCGTGGAAAAAGACGGAGATAACTACACCTTCCACAGAGTAAAGCGTAAGCTAGACGATGAAAAAGAAGTGATACAGTTTCTTCAAGAATCTGGGCTTCAGCTTAGAAACTTCAAAGCTACTTTAAGCAAAACTGTGGCTTTTGCATGGCTAGATGAGCACCGTGATGATCTAGATAGTAGAAATTTCAGGATTACTCAAAAAGGTAAATCTGAGAAAAAATACTTTATTGGCGAGTACCGCATAAAAGTTGAAGTAAAAGAAAATATTGACTGGTTCGACATTCATGCTGTGATCCAGTTTGGTGAATATGAAATCTCCTTTAAAGAATTAAGAAAGTTCATTCTTAAAAAGAAAATGGAGATCACATTGCCAAATGGTGAAATTGCAGTTATACCAGAATCGTGGCTTACGGAATATTCCGAGTTATTCGCTTTTGCTGAAGAAGACGAGAACGGCATTCCTAAGCTTAAAAAACATCACCTGGCTTTGGTTCAGGACCTTGAGAGTGGCAACCTGGCCAAAGTGACTATGAGTAGAAAACTCGAGTCACTGAAAGGTTTCGAAAAAATCGATGACACCCATGTGCCCGGACATTTCAAAGGTGAATTAAGACCTTACCAGAAAGCTGGTTATAACTGGCTGATGTTCCTTAATCAATACAAATTTGGTGGTTGTCTTGCTGATGATATGGGTCTTGGTAAGACAGTACAGACACTCACCATGCTACAGGCTCAAAAAGAGGCTGGAGTAGAAGGAGCGTCTATGCTAATCATGCCTACTTCATTGATTTATAACTGGGAAGTAGAAGCTAAAAAGTTTACACCGAAGCTGAAGGTTTTCATTTATACTGGTACCAATAGGGATAAAGACCCAAGGAAATTTGCCAAGTATGATGTTATCATAACCTCATATGGAATAGTAAGATTAGATATTGATATTTTAACAGAATACTATTTCAACTATATTATCCTGGATGAATCTCAAGCTATTAAGAATCCTGCATCTAACATTGCTAAGGCTGTGAGAAGATTAAATAGCAGAAACCGTTTAATCTTAACGGGTACTCCTCTGGAGAACAGCACTATGGACCTATGGTCTCAAATGCACTTCATCAACCCAGGATTACTTGGTAGCCAGAACTTCTTCAAGAATGAGTTTTTAAATCCTATTGAAAAGAAGCAGGATGAGAACAAGATGAAAAAGCTTAATGCTATCATCAAACCATTCATTCTGAGAAGACATAAATCTCAAGTGGCGACTGAATTACCTGAAAAGGTTGAGAACATTCAATATAGCCCGCTTACCGATGACCAGGAAAAAGAATACGAAAAGGTAAAATCTTTCTATCGCAACAAGATTCTTGAAAATATTGAGTCACAAGGACTTAATAAGTCGCAACTTCTGCTTTTACAAGGCTTAACCAAACTTAGACAGATTGCTAATCACCCTAAAATGGTAGATCAGGAATATGAAGGTGATTCGGGTAAGATGGAAGACGTGATTTTGAAACTAGATAATGCCATTAGGGATGATCATAAGATTCTAATATTCAGTCAGTTTGTAAAGCACCTTTCTATTCTGGCAGATCATTTAAAAGAGCGAAAAATAGATTTTGCTTATCTGGATGGATCTACGAAAGACAGACAAGGGCAAGTGGAAAGGTTCCAGAACACACCTGAGCTTAAGGTATTCCTTATTTCCTTGAAGGCTGGTGGTTTAGGTCTTAACCTTACAAAAGCCGATTATGTATTTATACTAGATCCGTGGTGGAACCCAGCAATAGAAGCTCAGGCAGTAGATAGAGCACACAGAATAGGACAGGAGAATAAAGTATTCACCTATAAGTTTATCACTAAAAACACGGTAGAGGAAAAGATTCTGGCTTTGCAAAGTCATAAGAAGAAACTTGCCAGTGATCTAATCACAACTGAAGAAAGTTTTGTGAAAAGTCTTTCACAGTCTGATATAGAATCACTACTATCGTAAGATGAAATCTGGCGAAGTTTACTTACCATCCTCCAAGTTTGGCACAAAGGCTATTGTAATATTAGTCATTGAGGTCTTAACTATTGTTCCGCTGTTGGCCATTGCATATTCATATGCCATAAATTTTATGCCCGTGATATACCTTAATTTTGTCACATGCGCGGCATTTGGTGTTGCCTTAGGCTTTCTATCCTTTCCGGTAGTGAAATATGGGCATATAGTCGGATATAGAAATGAATTATTGTGTCTGATTACCATTTGGTTCTTCGCTATGATATTTCAATGGTCAGCCTTTATGGCAATAGTAATAAAAACTTCATACTCAGAGATTGAAGAAGTCAGTTTCACATCGAGTTTCTTTTATTATCTGTTGCACCCGGTGACACTGGTCCAGGATATGTATGACGTTTCCTTATATGGATTATGGTCTATTGGCTCTATTACGGTCAAAGACTTTGGGTTATGGGCTGTATGGATCATTGAAGCTATCATCATATTTATAGCTATGTGGCAGGCTAACAAAAAATGGTCGATCTTTCCATATTCTCATGTTGAGAACAATTGGTTTCCAGAAAATAAGCTTCCAAGAAAAATGCCGCTTCACCGTGGCTTTGGCTCCTTTCTGAATGGCCTAAAAGATAATAACATGGAAGCATTTACAGGCATAGCCTACTCTAATATCGATAGCAGGGAATTTACAGAGGTTGTTATATATGCTACCCGCAACGACACCAATGCCTATCTGGCTTTCTACAACCAACAGCTCAAAACTGGTAAGGATGGTAAGAAAGAAGAGGAATATAAAAGAGCAAGTGATTTCTACTGCATTACACCGGAGCAGAAAGATATCTTAATTAATCACTTTTCTTGATCTCTCTTCAATTTCCATCTTTTGTGTGACCATAAATATCCTTCCGGTTGATCGCGAATGAGTCTTTCAGTTTCTTTGATATAGGCCTCAAGAATGTTGTGACTTTGCTTGTCATAGGGCGGGTCAGCAAGCTTTACTAGCTCTACTTCATAGTGACCTCTTTTTGGCTTGGTAACTCTAAAAAAGTAAACAGGAAAATTAGCCGCTTGAGCAATCTGCTCAGAACCAATGTAAAAGGCCGTTTCCTGGTTCATAAATTCTGTCCAATACTTCGGAGAATTCCTGCGCGGTGATTGATCAGCAACAATGCCCAACGCCCTTAATCGATGCTTTGTTTTAAGTATGGCTCGCAATATCTGATTCTTATCAATAGGCTGCCCACCAAACTTACCTCTGGTTTTGAGCATGATGTCATTAAATCCAGTGTTCTTCAGCCTTTGATATACAGCATCGACAGGGAATGGCAGCACCAAACAGCCCGCCAGTAGAGCCCACTCCCAATTAAACTGATGAGAGGCCATAACCAAAATCGATTGATTAGCCCTTGCCTGTGGTTCCACCTCGGGCACATTGGTAAACTGCACCCGTTTTAACAGCTCTTTCTCTGAAATAGTGAATGCTTTTAGTGTTTCCATATTAAAATCCATAAAGCCCTTGTAGAAGCTTTTTGCAATAGCCTTAATCTCGGCATTGGACTTTTCAGGAAATGAATTTCGCAGGTTACTATAGACCACTTTCTTTCTATAGCCCAGCACATAATACACTAGCACATACATTATATCAGATAATGCATATAACATCCACATGGGGAGCCGGGATAACCACTTCAGCATAAACATAGGGCGGCAAAATTAGCCATTTTCTGAAAAGAAGGTTTAAAACTATTTCTAAACTCTTATTTTCGCAGACATAAATGCTCAACTATGAAAGATAAAGTAGTCATCATCACTGGAGGATCATCAGGAATAGGTTTGGCTTTGGCTGAAATTTTCGGAAGTCATGGATCAAAAATCATGATAACCGGCCGTAAAAAAGAAGCCCTTGATGAAGCCGTAGCCAAATTACAACAGCAAAACATTGAGGTTACCGGTTTTCAGTCTGATGTAAGCAAAGAAGAAGATAATAAGGCCATGGCTGAAGAAGCCATCAAGCATTTTGGACGCATTGATATATTAATAAACAATGCAGGTATATCTATGAGGGCCCTATTTTCTGAGTTGGATCTTTCTATAGTGAAGAAAGTAATGGATATTAACTTTTACGGAGCACTTTATGCTACAAAATACTGCCTTCCGGAAATAGAGAAGAACCAGGGTTCTGTAGTGGGCATCTCCTCTATTGCAGGCTACCGCGGTCTACCTGGCCGAACTGGTTATTCTGCTTCCAAGTTTGCTTTACAGGGTTTTCTAGAGGTTTTACGTACTGAAATGCTCAAGAAAAATGTGCATGTACTTACGGCATGCCCAGGGTTTACCGCGTCTAATATCAGAAAGAGTTCACTTACTGCCGATGGAAGCCATCAAGGTGAATCGCCACGAGCAGAGGATAAAATGATGACAGCTGAAGAATGTGCGATGCATATTTACAAAGCCACCAAAAAGCGTAAAAAATTCCTAACTCTAACCACTCAGGGGAAACTGACCGTATTCCTTAACAAATGGGCACCTGGGTTTATGGATAAAATGGTGTATAACGTAATGGCTAAAGAAGAGAATTCACCATTTAAATAGTTATTTAACCCTTTTTAGTAGAGTAACAAAAGCAAGAATCTATTATATTTGCATGATAGATTATACATTATGGTCCAAAAGTATTTTAAACTTGATAAGAACTACATTCTGGAGCAAGCCCAGATTAACAGCGAAAGAGAGCTGATAGTATATCTCATCGATTTTGCTAAAAAATACTACCAAGATCAGTTTAATCCATTAGGTTTGTTAGATGAGCCTGTAAGAAGAATTAAAACTCACGAAACAGAGTACACCACCAGACTTCAAGAGTTCTACAGTAACTTATCTGGAATATATAGATTCCAAAATGCCGATAATCAATTAGAGCTGCTATTTGATGGACAAGATCACTACCAGAAATATCTAAACGACTGGAAACAGACTTACAAAGACTGGTTAATTGATTTCTGCAACAAACCCAATTTCTTAAAGGCAGTATTGGAACTTACCGTATTCTACCCAGAAGGTCGTAAATCAGAACTGGCAGAGAACAGAATGAAAACTTTCATTCAATCACAATTCGACCTAAAGATCTATAAGCACAAAGGAATAGTACAGATGAAAATTGCTTAAGGCAACTTCCATCTGTTAATCTTTATCCCTGCTATTATTTTATAATTATTATTTTTTCCTCGTGAGTTAGTCCGCCTGTAGTGATAGACATCACATAAACACCGGCTGGTACATCTGCAACATGAAGTGTATTACCATTTTGTGGTAAAGTGAATTTAGCTTGAGTAGCTATATTATTGAGGTAAGCCGAAAAATCATCTCCTAAACCTTTCACAATCACATAATCTTTGGCCGGATTTGGATATATATTCAGTCTAAGCGGGAAATCACGATATAAAAACTTCACAGGAGAGTATTCATATTGCCCATCAAAATCGATCTGCTTTAGTCTATAGTAATTATTACCTTTCAAAGGCTCATAATCTACAAAACTATACAACTTCTCATCATTAGTGGTGCCATGACCAGCAACCCATGCAATGGTTTCAAAGCTCTTTCCATCTTTACTTCTCTGCACCTCAAAACCATCATTATTTAATTCGGAAGCCGTACTCCAATGTAATTCATTGTAATCATCTTTTCCATCAACATCAAATGATGTCAATTCAACCGGAAGGGTACAGGCCACTTGACTATAATTAAATGTAACTCTGTTATAACCCCCGTTTTCATAATACTCTAAAATAAGATCAGTAGATCCTTCAAGGCTTAGCGAAGTACTATTTGAATATGTGCCATATCCATGGTCAGAAAAAGCATCTATTACTGTAACGCCGTCAACTATTAACCTCACACCATCATCACCACCAATCGTAAACGTATAATCTCCACACGAAAAATCTTTGGTCATTTTGAATCGCACACTAAATGTTTCTGTGGTCACATCGCATCCATCAGTGCTAAAGGCGGTATTATCACCTGTAAATGACTCATCAAAAATTTCCGTTTCTGTAATTTGACCTATATAAGTAGTGGAAAAATCAGCCGCACCATCATATACGTAGCCTATCCACTGCTCATTACCAAATGTAGTTTCATCACCAGCAGGCACATCATAGGTTAATGTAATGGTGTTGCTGTAAGCCGTATCACCAAGTCCATTTTCTGCTTTACGTCTAAAGTATGTTGTGCCGGCTGCTACTGTGCCATAATCATAGGTCTCGCTGGTAGCTCCACTTATGTCAGACCAGGATGAGCCGTCGGTGGATATTTGCCATTGATAAGTCGGCGTACCTCCTCCTGAGAAAATAGCAGCCTCAGATGAGGTAAAGGCATCAGCGTCCGGAGCAGTAAACCCGCAAAAATTTTGATCAGCAGCCACTGTACCTCCGAAATTAACACCCAGGTATTGATAATTTAAGGACACTCTATTTTGCCCACCATTTTCATAATACTCGAAAACCATATTATGAGAACCATTAAGAATTAAATAGCCTCTGTAGGTAGTATATGAATGCTGATTAAAATCACCCAGCACAAAACTAGATCCTCCGTCAGAACTTAGGCGTACACCATCATCACCACCAACAGTGAATCTGTACACACCATAAGTGAAGTTCTTATTCATTCTATAGCGAACTGAAAAAGTCTCTGTGTTAACATCACAGCCACTGGTAGTAAAATCACAGTTATCACCGCAGAAGCTTTGATCAAAATTATCAGCCTCAGAAATATATCCCTGATAGTCGGTAGAAGTATAGTTGGCCATGCCATCATAAACATACCCCCTCCACGAGTCTACCGGGTAAAAAGATTGGTCATCCGCAACACATTGCCCCATAACAGATGAAACTGTTATCCCTACTAAGAAAATTGTTATTAGCAAATCAACCCTCATTCCTTTCTTCACCACTCTAGAAAGTTTCATAATCAAAAATTAAGATTATCTAAAAAAATGCGAACATAATGCAATATATATTACATATAGCCTGCAAAGGTAAGCATTGTTTATTAAAGTTTAAGCGGCACAAGATATGGATTAGATTCACAAAGTCCTAGAAATGAGATGAATAGACTTTATATATCTGTGATAAACATTACATAAGAAAGGGATTAATATCTTATTTGAAAATCATCAAAATGATCTAAATTACCTTCATTTATTACTACTTCATTCACTATAGAATGTTCGGGAGCATGATGCAACCATTCCAGGAAAATTTTAAAATTTTCTTCCTCACCCTCGGCTTCAAGGTATACACTTCCATCCATTTCATTTCTCACCCAGCCTTTGATGTGGTTTTTATCAGCTTCTATCTTAGTGTTTTTTCTAAAGAAAACACCTTGCACCAGACCTTTAACCTGAATATTAAGATGCTTCATAATTACACTGATACTATTTCAACTCCTGAAGAAGTTCCAATTCTATCAGCACCAGCTTCAATGAGCTGAATAGCCTGCTCTCTGGTTTTTATTCCACCCGAGGACTTAATGCCTACCTGTGAAGGCAACACTTTTCTCATCAGTTCAATATGCTTTAACTGAGCACCTTCAGAGGCAAACCCGGTAGAAGTTTTCACAAAATCAACACCCGCATCAGCACATAATTTACAGGCTGTTTCTATTTCAGAATCATTAAGGTAGGCAGTTTCAATAATTACCTTAACTAAACAAGAATGCTCATGTATGAGGCTACTGCATTTTGCCAGCTCAATCTTTGTCCAGGGAAGACCTGTTTTAAAAGACGAGATGTTCATAACAATATCCAGTTCATCTGCTCCATCACGAATAGCAAGCTTAATTTCTTCCATCTTCACTTCTGTCATCTGGTATCCTAGCGGAAAACCAATTACGGTAACCAGCTGCACATCTAGATCTGCAATATCTCTGCTAGCCTTTTTCACCCAAAAGGGAGGCACACAGATACCTCGGAAATTATGTTGTATTGCCTGTTGAGTTAAAGTGTCAATATCACTGGCTGTGATTACAGGCTTTAAATTGGTTTGTTCTATATATCTATGAAGATTTTGCATGGGTCAAAATTAAAAGTTAACGCATATTCAACCTAGTATCTCATTGAATACTGGATACGTTTATACAACCTTCAAAATTGACTAACTGTTTTAAATAGGAATTAATACACTGGCTTAGTGAACTATGCCACATTCCTTGCAGAACTTGCGTTTTCCGGGCTTACGCTTTTTGGGCTTCTTCTTATGACCGAAATAGGTTGGGTCAGAATATTGAGGTTTTAACATTTTTCTAGCCATCTTACGATCTCGCTTGGCATTAGCTTCCATAAGATCATAAAACTCCTGCTTTTTATTGTTAAGATCCTTCTTAAACCATGAAGCAAATGATTTCTTACTTTTAGTATTTTTCTTTTTGGAAGACTTTTTCTGAGTAGCACTATTGGCGACAGGTGTTTCAGCATATGGCTGAAACGAGTTGCCAGAATTATTCTGATTGGCAGGCTGTTTTTTAGTCTGAGCCGACACTGAAATGGTGGCGGCGAACAGTAGAAAAGTGAATATAAAAACGAACCTGATCATATGAAGTATTTGAGTAATCTACCTTAATAACTAGATTACTCTTAAATTATTGTTTAGCGTCCTTTGGCCTGAAGCATAGTTTGCTTCCTTCTATAAATCCATGGAGCTTCTGTTTCTTCCTGACTCCATAGACCAATTTTATTTTGTTTGGCCTTATTTTCAAGACCATTCAGCTTGCTATCTTCAGACTTATAAGCCCATCCTAACCCTTCTTCTACAAGCTTATGATTTAATGATTCTCCATTCTTAAGGATGACTACGGCCAACTTATTACCCCAGCGATCCTTACCCTTCATCTGAACAGTCACTTTCTTCTTCAAGGCTGTCTTTTTGGTAAATGATGTGGCTTCATCATAAAAAAGCTGCCCATTCTCAGGGCAATCAACATCACTTAGTAAAATTTTTACCGTTTCCTCCTCCTCTGTAAGTACCTCTAAGGTATTTCCGTCTATCACATTAATTACCTTAGCTGACAGCTCAACCTCTTTAGTAGGAACTGCTAATAGTAATACCGAAATAATATATAATACGTTCATATTCCCTCCCTCTTTTCCTAATTATATATACAAACGGTGACCAACAGGTAATCTTACATATTCAGAATCTTATTTAATTACAATATTGTTTAATGAAATATGATGCTTTTGTATCTCCCAGTTCTTTAGACTTGTTCCAGCTTTCACACGCTTTGTCCTCTTCTTCTAGCTGGTAGAAAATGTTTCCTTGTACTTTATAATATGAAGCATTTGAATCATCTAATTGAATGGCTTTCTGAATAGCTTCTAAGGCGGCACCCACTTTATTAGCAGATACCTTTGCATTCGCGAGGTTATAGTGAGCAGCGGCATCATCAGGATTAAGCTGGATCACTTTATTATAATCCAGAATAGCAGCCTCATAATCTTCATTTTCTTCTTTTAGATAAGCCCTGTTATAATAGGCATCTGCATTCTCAGGATCTTTTGCAATAACATCGTTAAGATCAGACATGGCAGCTCTCATATTTCCCAGAAATAAATTAGCTCTGGCTCGGTCCATATATACATCTGCGCTTTTTAAGCCGGCGTTAATTGCGGCTTGCAAATCAGTGATAGCATCTTCATAGTTTTCTGTTTCTATCAAGGCTCGAGCTCTGTGATAATACGTGTCACCAGATTTATTTCCCGCCTCAATGGCCTGATCGAAAAATGACAGTGCCTTTCTGTATTCTTCCTTCTGATAGTATGAATCTGCAATAAAATATACTATTTCACCATCTGACTCATCCTGCATATCAAGCACAGTACCCAGGTCATTTAAGGCCAAATCATATTGTTTGGTTTGATAGTATAACTTACCTCTATTTTCTATAGCCTTAGCATAATCACCGTTCTGCTCTATAGCTTCAGAATAACTTTCAATGGCCTTCTCCACATTATCAGCCATTGCATAGGCTTTCCCTTTATTATTACTCAAGATAGGGTCTCTGTAGCCTTTCTGTTCTGCTAGATCATAATCCTTGATGGCGCTATCATAGTCTTTCAACCTGAATTTAGTATTACCTCTATTATAATAAGTTTCACCCTTGGCAGGATCTTTTTCTATAGCCTTATTCAAAGCAGAAAGTGCTTCCTCAAAGTTATTTTGCTCATAATAGGCAGCACCCAACTGTCTGAAAATCTCAGCATCTGCTGCCCCTTTATCTACTACTAATTTTAAATCAGGAATAGCACTAACAAAATTATTTAGAGCATAATGAGATTTACCTCTATTAGCATAAACCTCAGGTTTGTCAATCCCTTTTTCTATGGCTTTACTCAAATTCGAAATAGCTTCTTCGTAATTCTCCTGTGAGTAATAAATATTTCCTAACCCATAATAAAGTAACTTATCATCAGCTCCGAAAGACTTGGCTTTTTCAAGATAAGAGAGAGCATCATCTAACTTTCCAGTTTCATATTTTGATACACCTAAATAAAGGTACTCTTCTCTGCCTCCTTCACCGCTAGCAATGATTTTATTGAGATCGGCCTCGGCTCCAGCGTAGTCCTTTAACTCATACTTAGCTGCCCCTCGATTTCGCAAAGCCACATTATAATCTGATTTGATTCCAAGAGCCTTGTCAAAATCTGCTATAGCTGATTTAGTTTCACCTAGCAATAGCTTTGCTTTGCCTCGGTTATTATATATAACTTCGTCAGACATTCCTGCTGCTATCGCCTGATCATAACTCTGGACAGCCTCTTTATGAGCTTCCATTCTGAACTGAGCATTTCCTAAATTATAAAACACCTCCTGATCTTTAGCTCCTAAACTGACTGCCTTTTTCAATGAAGCCGCAGCATCTTCATATTGCTTTTGCTCATAGTATGCTAATCCTAATTGAGAGGCTACAGTAACGTTATTTGGAGTAACCTTTTCAGCCTCTCTTAAATCCTTAATCGCCCCAATGTAATCCTTAAGGTAAAATTTAGCCCCACCTCTCTTTTGGTAAATGTCTGCTGATTTTTCTCCCAGCTTCTCAGCCTCATCCAGGTACGATGCGGCTTTTTTATACTCTTTCTGATCATAATTAATTAAACCGGCATACAGATATAGCTCACCACTCTTTGCTCCGTCTTTTATTGCAGCTTCAAGGTATTTTTTAGCTTCCTCAGTATTACCAGTTTTATAATAAGCCAGGGCCAACATCTTGTTTACCTCTTTGCCTGATCCACTCGCCTCTTTGGCTTTAGAGAGATCGGCGATGGCCTTTTCATAATTTTTCAATTCAAAATTAGCGACTCCTCTACTTAGAAGTGCTTTACCTAGATCCGGCTTTAGTTGTAAGGCCTTGTCAAAATCGGTAATTGCTCCATTGTAATCCTTCATGCTCATCTTCGCCTGCCCAAGATTATTGAATATAGCAGGATCATCAGATTTTAGATTTACGGCCTTATTATAATAGGCAATGGCATTCTTATAATCTTGTTTGGCATAATAGATTCCTCCAATCGTCTTATACACATCATAGTCAGCAGCTCCCAATAATTCTACTTTCTTAAAATCTTCAAGTGCGCCATCTACGTTTCCGGAGGAGTAGCGCAGCATTCCACGGTAATGAAATACCTGCTTGCTTTTTGCACCACCATCAATCGCCTTGCTTAAAAAACCCTCTGCCCCAGCATTTTTAGATTCATAAGCAGAAATACCAAGCATCTCATACATGGCAGGATCTGACACTCCTTCTTTTTCGGCATTAGACAGATAAGTGAAGGCCTGCTTATTATCTCCAGTCTTATAAAGCGAGACTCCGTAAGGGTAGTTTATTTCCGATCCGGTAGCTCCTCTTTGTATGCCTGATTTTAGGTCTGCAGCTGCGGCCTCATATTCCTGAAGATTAAACTCAGCAATACCTAAGTTTTTATAAAGCTCCGCATCTGAACCACCACCATTTTTCAAAGCCATATAATCTGCCTTAGCACCTTTCCAATCTTTCATTTGAAATCTAACCACCGCTCTATTCTCAAGTGCCTTGTTGTAGTCAGCCTTTAATGAAAGTGCTTTATCATAATCTGCTAAAGCTCCTTTAGGATCATCTAGTAAATATTTGGCTTTTCCTCTGTTATTAAACACTACAGGATCTGAAGCATCCATAGCAAGGGCATTATTATAATTTTCTACCGCTCTGTGATACTCCTCTTTTTTGAATTGTAAATCTCCCAATACCTTGAAAGCTTCATAATTCTTGGCTCCTTTATCAACGGCAAGCTTTAGATCTAAAAGTGCCTCTTCTTTTTTAAGCTCATTTCTGGATAGACCTCTAAAAAGATAAACATCAACATTATTTCCGCCTTTGTTAATAGATTGAGATAGCGCCTGATCTGCAGCAGAATAGTTCTTACTGTAATAATAAGCCTCACCTAGCTTGGCAAAATTTTCTTTGGTATCCTGATCTTTAGTGGCTTGCTCAAAGTATAGAGCCGCCTTTTTATAATCTTTTTGCTGAAGAAAAATTTCTCCAAGATAAGCTCTCAACTCCGGTCTCTTACTTCCTCGCTGTACTGCACTTTCTAAAGCCTTAGCAGCCTCATCAGTTTTCCCAGACTCATATAGAGCTATACCTTTTCTGGCAAAATTCTCGTCAGTAACCTGACCACTCTTAATAAGTTGCTCATAATCCTGAGCCGCAGCGTCCCATTTTTTCAGCTCGAAATTAGCCTCCGCCCTATTTTCTAAAGCCTTATCATAATTAGCATCTACACTAAGCGCTTTATTAAAATCAGCCAGAGCCTTATCGTAATTTTTCAGATTGGCGTGAGCTTTACCCCTGTTATTGAAAATAGTGGCATCTGAATAACCCTTATTCACCGCCATATCATAATATTTTATTGCATCTTGAAAGCTTTCCAATCTGAATTTGGCATTACCCAAATAATAGGCTCCCTCTGGCGAATTGAACCCTTGGCCAATGGCTTTTTCTAAATTATCAGCGGCTGTTTGGTAGTCTTTAAGCTCATATTTTGTTAGCCCTCTGTATCCCAACAGCTCTGCAGTATTTACTCTTGCTTTTACAGCCTCATCAAAGTCTTGACTAGCTTTAGCATAATCTTTTAAATGGTAGTAAGCTACACCCCTTTTCACCAGCACCTCATCGTTTTTAAACTTTGAGTTAATGAGTTGAGAAAAGTCTAGTGCTGCACCTCGGTAATCTTCTGATTTAAGCTTTGCATTGGCCTTTTCATAGGCAGCTTCCAAGGGGTCCTGATCTTGGGCAAACAGGTTATAACTGAAAGTAATAATTAGTAAGGATAAAAATAGCGCTCTCTTCATCACCTTAAAAAAATTGGCTTTAGTAAATATATTAAAAAATATAGCTTAGTAATGAATAGATGTAAGTTCTAGGCAATTAGTAACTGTTATTTTTTAAATTCTAAACTATCACTCATCTTTAGAATTATATATAGAAGATTTTATTTGTAGAGACCTGAATATCAAAATGATAATTTACGCCATCAGCGGATTAGGGGCAGATGAAAGAGCCTTCGCAAAACTGAAATTAAAACATCCTTTAAAACATATTAGCTGGAAGTCTCCTGAGAGAGATGAAAGCCTCTCAAATTATGCCAACAGAATGGCCGAAGAGATTGATTCTTCTGAAGAATTCATGCTCATGGGATTATCATTCGGAGGAATAGTGGCAATTGAGATTGCCAAGATTAAAAAGCCTTTAAAAACTATCTTGATATCCTCAGCGCCTACTAAGGCTGAGGTGCCAGCCGGAATGAGGTTTATGGGAAGAACAGGTTTCATAAGAGCTATACCTCCTTCTAAACTTACACCTCCGCCATTCATTTCAAATTGGTTTTTTGGTGTAGAAGATGAGGAGAGCAAAAAGCTATTGGAAGATTTTGTGCAAAACACGGATCCTCTCTTTCTTAAATGGGCTATAAAGCAGATCATGTGCTGGGAGAATATAGAAGAGGTGCCATGCTTATGTGTTCATGGCACTAATGACAGGCTCATACCGTGTCATGATAAAGCTATAAAAATTGATGAGGGAACTCACTTTATGATATTAGCCCAAGCCGATAAAGTGACTTCTATCATTAACGAACACATATAAAAAAAGTCCCGGCTATGAACCGGGACTCTCGAAACCTGAAACTAATTTAACAGTCACAAGACAACCAACGCAAGACATGCCAACTTCAAATCGTGTCGTGTGAACTAGCTTCATCAACCAATATACTTGGCTTATATACGACACCTCTTTGGCCACTGGATTTTTTAAAGTCAGATTTTCTTTAACAAACGGCTCCGTATTACATTAATTAATTGTTAAGCTTCCTAACTGAAGATTACAAAACGCTTATTTTCTTGTTATTTAGCTCGTAATGCAAAACATAAAAGTGTGGAACAAGTATATTTATTACTCATAATTCTTCTTTTCGTATTAGCGATAAGTGATCTTGTAGTTGGGGTTAGCAATGATGCTGTTAACTTTCTTAACTCGGCTATTGGTTCGAAAGTGGCTTCTCGAAAAGTAATCCTTATAGTAGCCAGCGTAGGTATAATCTTAGGCGCTACTTTTTCTTCAGGAATTATGGAAGTAGCCAGAAAAGGTATATTTTTTCCGGACCATTTTCTCTTCTCTGATGTGATGATCATTTTCCTGGCGGTAATGCTCACGGACATCATCTTGCTAGACTTGTTTAACACTTTTGCGATGCCTACGTCTACCACGGTATCTATAGTGTTTGAGCTTTTAGGATCCGCTTTTTGTGTGGCTTTTCTCAAGACCCTTGATAATGATAATGGCCTAAGCATACTCCACACCTATATTAATTTTGATAATGCCGTCACCATTGTATCCAGCATTTTCCTATCTGTAGCGGTAGCCTTTACGGTGGGGATGATTGTACAATACATTAGCCGTGTACTTTTCACTTTTCAATATGAGAAGCGTATGAAAACTATCGGCGTCATTTGGGCCGGATTAGCAGTAACGGCACTGAGTTACTTTCTTATTATAAAAGGTGTGAAAGGAAGCTCTTTTATGTCTGACGAAAGTGTACAGTGGTTCGAAAATAACAGTCTTGAAATATCGATTGTCTCTTTCCTGGCCTGGAGCATTATCTTCTATATACTTCACGAGATTTTCAAAATAAACATATTAAAAATAGTCGTTCTGTTTGGCACATTCGCTTTGGCTATGGCTTTCGCAGGTAATGACTTAGTTAACTTTATAGGTGTGCCAATTGCGGGTTTGGAGTCATTTAAAGAATGGACGGGCTCTGGTCTTCAACCCGATGAACTGCTCATGACATCACTAACTAAGCCCGTAAAAACTGACACCTATCTATTATTAATTGCAGGCACTATTATGGTGCTCACTTTATGGTTTTCTAAAAAGGCAAAATCAGTTACTGAAACCGAGGTAAATCTTGGCCGTCAGGATTCAGGTACAGAAAGATTTAAGGCTAATGCCGTATCCAGAGGTCTTGTTATCGGGGCTCGAGGTATAGGAAGAGGTCTTATGAGCATAATACCAAAACGAGCATTAGTACAGATAGAGCAAAACTTTAAAAACGAAGTAACTATAAGTGAGGATGACGCCCCTGCCTTTGACCTGGTTAGAGCTTCTGTAAATCTTACTATTGCCAGTGTTCTAATAGCATTTGCCACATCTTTAAAATTACCGCTATCCACCACCTATGTTTCTTTTATGGTGGCTATGGGTTCATCACTATCTGATAGAGCCTGGGGCAGAGACAGTGCAGTTTACAGGGTGTCTGGGGTAATTAATGTAATCCTTGGCTGGTTAGGCACTGCGCTAATTGCCTTCACCATTTCCGGTATTTTCGCTTTTGTAATTTACCAATTCGGTCTTTCAATGGTAGCAGTAATAGTGGTGATCGCCGGCATCACTATTTTCAGAAGCTTCACTTACCACAAGGCAAAAGAGAGGAAGAAAACGCTGGCCGATAAGCTTATGGCGCAGACCTCTCTTATCCCTGTAAATAAGGCACTTATAGAAATTAATAATAGAACCAGGGAGAATTTGGCCATCGCCAATCAGCTCTTTCAAAAATCAATGGAAGGCCTGCTGAAAGAAAAGAAAAAGCCTCTGAAAAAATCCATTGAGGAGTTAGATGAACTCATTGATAAGAGTGAGAAATTTAAATCTAATCTTATCAAATTCATTAACAGGATGGATGAAGACGAGGCCATTACCAGTAAGGTTTATTTATCTATTTATGAATTAGAGCAAGACCTGAATGAATCCATTAAATTCATTATTACTGAAAGTTTGGATCATGTAAAGAACATGCACTCTCCACTGCGGAAAAAGCAGATGAAAGGCCTTGAATCCTTGACCATTAAGTTCACCGAATTTATGAATCAGGCCATTGCAGTCATTCATCACAGCGATAGCCAGAAGATGAATAAACTCATTTCAATGAAAAGGGAAACCTTAGATGAAATTCTAAATCTCATGGAAGTTCAAATTAAAGATGTGAGGAAAAAGGGTCAGAGTAAAAGAACCAGCACCTTATACTTCAACATCTTACTTGAAACCAAAAACATGGTGAATACCACCAGCAGATTCATTAAAGTGTTTAAGAAAAATTCTGTGAAGGCTTAGCCTTTAGATACAGCACCCAATACCTGCATAGTTTCTAATGAAGGTGATTCACTACCACCTTTAGGCTCTATGGTAACAGCAAATGCTGATGCTCCGGCAATGTTTTTCATTTTGAGAAGCTGAGATGAACCCGGACTAAATACGCCGGCGTCTACCGGTGCACCATCAATAATGGCCCAAAGCTGATATTGATTCTCCTTGCTTAGCTCTTTCAGGTTGCTAATGCTGAGGTACACATTTTCAGTAGACTCGTTCCAATAGATGTAAGCTAAAGATTCAGGAGAATTATCTGTCCCTTTCATTGCTACTCTACTGTACGCACTACTGTTTATGATAGAGAGATCACTCTCTATTTGTTCAAGCTTTTGATTGACCTGATTGTAATCTTGTGCTACTCTCTCATTCTGAGCCACTAATGTATCCAGCTCATATTCAGTAGCTTGCCATTTATTATAGTAAGAATAAGCAAGAATAGATGTGGTAACTGCAATGGTTACAGATGCGGCCGCTGCCCACTTCCAGCCTGATGAATATGAGCTGGTTTGTAGAGGCACTACTTTACTTTCTTCTACAACTTCTTCCTTATTACTTGAAATTTTAGACATGATGGCACCTTTCAAATCAGCAGACGGTTGTACTGCTGTTTCAAATGCCAACGCTTCCAGCGAAAGCTCTATTTTCTCAATCTCCTCCCTTATTTCAGGGTATTGCTGAGCCTGATTAAGAACTTCTTGCTGTTCTGTTTGCGAAAGCTCACCTAATACGTAAGCCTCTAAGATACCTGACGATATGTACTCCTGAATATTCACCCTACACCTAACTCCTTTCTTAAATTAATTAAAGCCATTCTGAGGCGTGTTTTTACTGTACCTAATGGGATATCCTTTTCCTTGGACACCTCCGATTGTGTATAGCCCTTGAAATAAATAAGCTCTACAATGAGTCTTTCTTCATCTCTCAGTTTATCTAAAAACTTTTTAACGCCTATGCCATCAATATCCTGATGGATGAGATTTTGTCTCTCAACATCATATACGCTATTAGATAACTCATCAGTTTTTTGTACTCTCTTTATTTCTTTGGAGCGGAGTTTATCGATTGCCAAATTTCTGCTCAGATTAAGCATCCAGGTGAACAATCGACCTTTTGTAGCATCATACGCATCTATCTTATCCCATATCTTTATAAAGGCATCTTGAGTTACTTCTTCAGCTACTTTCTCGTCAGTTACGATCCTTAAGATGATACCATAAAGTGCCTGGGAATAATTATTGTACAAATATTCCATAGCCGTTTCATCCTTTCTTTTCAGAAGCATGGCTAGCTCAGACTGGTCTATATGGCCTTGTAGGGTGGGAGACATTTGCGTTTAAAATACAAAAGCATCAACACTAAATTGATGCTTTTGTTTATAATATGCTATATATAATTGAATTATATGTGGATCACTTCATCATAAGCAGCTGCCGCAGCTTCCATAACAGCCTCTGACATAGTTGGGTGAGGGTGTACAGTTTTAATGATTTCATGGCCTGTAGTTTCTAGCTTACGAGCTGCTACTACTTCGGCAATCATCTCTGTAACGTTACTACCAATCATGTGAGCACCAAGGAATTCGCCATACTTAGCATCGAAAATTACTTTTACGAAACCATCTTTAGCACCGGCAGCACTAGCTTTACCAGAAGCTGAGAATGGGAATTTACCTACTTTCACTTCGTAACCGGCCTCTTTAGCAGAAGCTTCAGTATATCCTACAGAAGCTACTTCTGGGCTACAGTAAGTACATCCTGGGATGTTTCCATAATCTAATGGCTCAGGAGACTGACCTGCTATTTTCTCTACACAGATAATACCTTCTGCAGATGCTACGTGAGCAAGTGCTGGTCCGTGAACGATATCACCAATAGCATAAACGCCAGGTATGTTTGTTTTGTAATAATCATCTACAATGATCTTACCTCTATCTGTAGCTACACCTACATCTTCTAAACCAATTCCGTCAAGGTTAGTAGAGATACCTACTGCAGAAAGTACTACATCACAATCAATAATCTCTTCACCCTTCTTGGTTTTAACAATCACTTTACAACCTTTTCCTTTAGTGTCTACATTAGTCACTTCAGACTCAGTCATAATTTTAATGCCCGATTTCTTGAAGCTTCTAGCTAATGTTTTAGAAACCTCTTCATCTTCTAAAGGCACTATGTTTGGCAAGTACTCAACAATAGTTACTTCTACACCAATAGTATTATAGAAATAAGCAAACTCTACACCGATAGCACCAGAACCTACTACTACCATTTTCTTAGGCAGTTTGTCTAGTACTAAAGCTTTTCTATAACCAATAATTTTTTCGTTATCAATAGGCATTGCAGGTAGCTCTCGTGATCTACCTCCTGTAGCTACTATAATATGGTCTGCGCTGTAAGTTTCAACTTTACCGTCTTCACCTTTCACTTCTACCTTCTTACCAGCTACCAGCTTACCAAATCCCATAATAGCATCAATCTTATTCTTTTTAAATAAAAATTGAATACCCTTACTCATACCATCAGCTACACCACGGCTTCTTTTCACCATAGCAGAAAGATCAGCCTTAGCATCTTTTACAGTAATACCGTAATCTTCAGAATGCGATATATATTCAAAAACATTGGCACTTTTTAAAAGAGCTTTTGTAGGGATACATCCCCAGTTAAGGCAAATACCACCAAGAGCTTCTTTTTCAATTACACCTACTTTAAGCCCCAGCTGAGACGCTCTAATAGCTGCTACGTAACCTCCAGGGCCACTACCTAAAACCAAAAGATCATATTTTTTTGACATAAGCTGTATTTTTTATCTATTTCTTATTCCGTTTGCGGGACTGCAAATTTAATCGAAAAGCGGTTAGAAAAAAATTAACTAAATGATGTGGTTTCATGCCCAGCCAAAAATGTGTTGATCATTTAGCAATTACACAACAGACTGTTGGATTATCCAACAAAAAATGAGCTTCCTAAATAAATTGAAATTCTTTAAATGCACTGATAATCAATTGATTATACTTTAATCCGTTTCATGGCATCATTATCTCATATTGAAAGAGTAAATGAGTTATTAAAAATTTAAATGAAACCAACCATGAAATTCAATAGAATAATTATAGGAGCAGCAGCATTATTATTTTCAGCAACTGTTGCGACCAACGCAAATACAATAGAACCAAATACAACTACTACTGATGCCCTTGTAGTAAAAGTAGACCCTAAAAAGACAGAGATCAGTGCTTCTGAACTTCCTGCCACAGTGAAACAAGCCATTGTAAAGGGTGATTTCTCTAAATGGAGTATCGCTAAGGCTTATAAAATTACCTATGAAGGTGAGGGTGAAATGACCACTACTGATAATTCAGTTGAATATGAAATTCACTTCCAAAACGCTGAGCAAGAGAAAGAAATAGAAGTATATGATAAAGATGGTAAAGTAGTGGAAGACTAAACAACGCTTGTAGCTTTAAGCTCAACTTTTAACTACTAAAGGCTCACTTTAACCGGTGGGCCTTTATTTTTTTAAATTTTAGTGGGACTATTGTACCAAATTTGCGTTAACAAGATATCGCAATTGCTAAAACCCAATGACCAAGATACTAATAGTAGAGGATGATATCTCTTTTGCCACTATGCTTAAGGGATTTCTGGAGAAAAATAGCTTTGATTGCCAGCACGCCACAGATGCACTAAGTGCGCTTAGATTACTAAACCAAAGTGATTATGATATTGTAATTTCTGACCTTAAAATGCCTGATTATGACGGCATTGAGCTACTGGGTGATATTAAGAAAAAGAATTACAGGTGCAATGTAATTATTATGACCAGCTATGCCCACATAAAAACGGCAGTGCAGGCGATAAAATTAGGTGCCTTTGAATATATAGCTAAGCCCATCAACCCTGATGAGCTCCTTTCAGTAATAAAAAAAGCCATTTCTAGCAAAGAGGAGCGTGTACAAGCGCCTCAGAAAAAAGCTAAAAGGTCATCATTTGAGTTTGTAGAAGGTCAAAGTGAGCCTTTTAAGCAAGTACTCAACCACCTTGACTTGGTAGCCGCCACTGATATGTCTGTTTTAATTTTAGGAGAAAGCGGTACCGGTAAAGAATACATAGCCAAGAGAATCCACCAGCAGAGCAAAAGAAAGGGTAAACCTTTTGTTTCTATAGATTGTGGTGCCTTATCTGAAAACCTGGCGGCCAGTGAACTATTTGGTCATGTAAAAGGAGCTTTTACAGGAGCAGTAAATGATAAAGACGGGCAATTTAAGCTAGCCAACGGAGGCACCTTGTTTCTAGATGAAATTGGCAATTTGTCATATGAGGTACAAGTAAAACTTCTTCGTGTGCTGCAAGAACGAAAAGTAAGAAAACTGGGTGGCAATACAGATGTAGATGTGGATGTAAGGCTCATTACGGCTACTAACGAAGACCTTAAAACAGCTGCTGGAGAGAATAAATTTAGAGAAGATTTATACCACCGAATCAATGAATTCATGATTAACCTGCCTCCATTAAGGGAAAGGAAAGATGACATCATGATATACGCCAACTACTTTCTGAATAGAGCCAATGAAGAATTGGAGAGAAATGTTGAAGGTTTTAGCAAGCTGGCAGAAGAAAGGTTTATCCATTATGGCTGGCCGGGAAATCTTCGTGAGCTAAAAAACGTAATCCGTAGGTCTGTGCTTTTGGAAACTGAAGATCAGCTCACCACTGAAAACCTGCCTGATGTTATGTTTGAAGAACCCGTACAGCAGGTGATGTCAGACGATTCGCCTAAAGATTTGAAAAGCATAGCTTCTGAAAACGAAAAACAGCTGATAGCCAGAACTTTAGAAGAAGTAAAATACAATAAATCGAAGGCAGCCAGAATATTAAACATTGATAGGTCTACCCTTTACAACAAGATAAGAAAATACTCTTTAGAGAGTTAATACTTTCTTTTCCAAAGATTCTATAAGTTTCACAGAGGCATTTTTCACCTGTATTACTGCCAGTTCTCTTTCTTTAGAGCTCATCTGTGAAGCTTCAGTTTCCAGCTTTTCCAGGATGCTGTTTATTTCCTTATTGCCATAATAAGCTACCGATGAGAGCATTTTATGAGCTCTGTTTTTGAGTACAATAGCATCTTCCGTGAGCACCTCTTTTTCTAGCAGACTCAACTCACTTTTAAAGGTACTGGTAAAGGTGTCTATATAAGATCTGATGAGCTGCTTATCGCCCATAGCAAATGCTTTTACTCGATCAATATTCACATCATCAGAGGAGATTAACTTCGAAAGTTGCTCTATTTTATCAGCATTGAGTGGCTTTTTTAGATAGAGATCTGCCATATCTCCCTGCTTATCATTTTGGCTCAGGATAACCAAAGGCACATCAGCCCTTTGCCTAAACGAAAGAATGGCCTCCTCCACATCTATTCCATGAATATTTCTGTCAGAGATAATCAGATCATAAACTTCTGCTTTCATATCCAGCACAGACTCCAGATCTTCAAAGCTCTCTACTTCAAAGCCTGATTTTTTTAACTGCGCTTCAGTGATGGTTCTTGTAAATTCATCATCTTCCAGCAGAAGTATTTTTTTCAATGCTTCCATAATGTTAGTTAATAGCAAGTTAGAGCGGCAAATTGTTTTCTGAAATGATTTTTTTGTATTTTAGAAAAATGAATAAAGGATAAGTTACTGTTAGATATGCGGGAATATTGCTGCTTTTCACATATTATGTACTTCCCAATACTTTTATTCCTAATAGCAATCTGAGAGACTTTTAGGGTGGTATTAGCTGTGTCATAATCACTATTTCCGCCTTACAATTAGCACCAACATTGTTAAAGAAGAACAAAAAAGCTCGGGAATAATATTCATATCTGTATTTTTGCTGGTGATATTTAAAATAGAATAATAAAACGTATACAAATGAAATTATTAGAAGGCAAAACCGCGTTGGTAACCGGAGCTTCAAAAGGTATAGGAAGAGCCATTGCTCTAAAATATGCTGAGCAAGGAGCTAATGTTGCTTTCACTTATCTTTCTAGTGTAGAAAAAGGTGAAGCTTTAGAAAAAGAGTTGGCTGACAAAGGTGTTAAGGCCAAAGGTTATCGCTCGGATGCTTCTGATTTTGCTGCTGCTGAGCAGTTAATCAACGACGTAGTTGCAGAATTTGGATCTTTAGATATCCTTGTGAACAATGCAGGTATTACTAAAGATAACTTGCTTCTTAGAATAAATGAAGCTGATTGGGATTCTGTAATCAATATAAACTTGAAGTCTTGTTTTAACACAGTGAAAGCTGCTACTAAAACTATGATGAAGCAGAGAAGTGGTTCTATCATAAACATGACTTCTGTAGTAGGAATTAAGGGTAACGCCGGCCAGACCAACTATTCTGCTAGTAAAGCAGGTATTATCGGTTTCACTAAATCAGTAGCTTTAGAGCTTGGCTCAAGAGGTGTAAGATCTAACGCCATTGCTCCAGGATTTATAGAAACTGAAATGACTGATAAGCTTGACGAAAAAACGGTACAAGGATGGAGAGACGCTATCCCTTTGAAAAGAGGTGGTACTCCGGAAGATGTAGCTGAAGCTTGTGTATTCTTAGGATCTGATATGTCTTCATACATCTCAGGACAAGTACTACAGGTAGACGGTGGAATGCTTACCTAATAAAAATATAATCATTGGGTGTGCCGGCTTTAGGTGCACCCAATTTTTAGTTTATGAAATACCTTGCTTACCTCTCTGCTTTCTTAATTCTAGTCAGCTGTGCATCTAAACAGCACCCCACCAGCACTAGTAGTAGCTCAAATTCCGCAAAACCAACTACCTCCTCATTATCAGATACATATAATATCTTCGTAAAGGCGTATAACCTGAGTGAAGACATGAGTACTCTATCTACTCAAAATGATGAGCTCATGCTTTTGATATATGAGAATACTCAACAGCCAACTCTATCAAGCCCTTTACTAGCCAAAACACTTATTCTTTCCTCCTCAAATCGTGAAGTTAATATTCCTTTAAAACTGGACTCAAAACCTGAGCAACTGGTTATTTTCCTTTTAGAGATGGATACTGATAAAAACATTGAACAGATAGAGCCAGTAATCAGAGTTTACTATGAACAAATGATGAAAGATGGCCTAACCTATAATGATGTTTCCAAATACCTGGGAGATGATGATATTCTAGGATACTACAAAGGCGACTGGACCAAGAAAAAGCTTACCGTTTCATTTTCAGGAGTACAAAAGATGGATAGGTATGACTATGAGGTGAGTTTGGAATAGTTTGACAGATCAAATCTGATTTTAAAAATTAGAAGTTCAGATTTTATTTGGTCCATCACCTCTCTGACTATCAATTAATTGTAGTAAAAACATTTAATCAACCTTTCTCAACTGGCTCGTTTAGTGCCTTCTGCAACACTTTTGGCTTTTATCTCTCACAAAAAATCACTAAATTCAGTATAGTTATAATCAAAACTACCATAACCTAAACCTCATGCTTCTACTACTAAAAACCACTACTGTCTATTGGCCATTTTCACATCACTCTCGCAGAGATTTGCTGCGGACCTAGTGTTGTAATTACACAATCTTAGAAACTTAACCCGGCATACCAGCTACCCGGCATGCCACCTTATATTTTCAGAATTCACCATTCTGAACCTGAGATTATATTGTCTCAACCTAAACCATTTTTCACCTTAAACATATCCTTATGAAAACGTTAAGCACATTCGTGCTCATTTATCTCATGAGCATGCCCCTGGCATGGGCACAGTATAATTATGCCGAAGTTTTACAAAAATCAATGCTTTTTTACGAAGCTCAGGAATCCGGCCAGTTAAACAACAACCGCCTCAACTGGCGCGATGATTCTGCCCTGGATGACGGTGCCGATGTTGGCCATGACTTAACCGGTGGCTGGTATGATGCCGGAGACCATGTAAAGTTTGGCTTCCCGATGGCTTTTTCTGCCACTGTGCTGGCCTGGGGAGCAATAGAGTTTGAAGATGGCTATACCTCCACCAACCAGATGGCTTATCTAAAGAGAAATCTACGATGGGTAAATGATTATTTCATTAAGTGCCATACCGCTCCCAATGAATTTTGGGGACAGGTAGGCAACGGTGGAACAGACCATGCCTGGTGGGGCTCTGCAGAAGTAATGCAAATGGAAAGGCCATCATATAAAATAGATGCCAGCAACCCTGGCTCTGACCTGGCAGCCGAAACTGCTGCTGCCATGGCTGCAGCTAGTATCATCTTTGCTAATGATGACCCTGCCTATAGCAGTACTTTATTAGCACATGCAGAGCAACTATATAGTTTCGCTGACACCTACAGAGGCTCTTACTCTGATGCCATTACTGATGCGGCCGGCTACTATCGCTCATACAGTGGCTATAATGATGAATTAGTTTGGGGAGCTATTTGGTTATATAAAGCCACTGGCAATCAGAGCTACCTTACCAAGGCTACCAGCTATTACGCTAATTTGAGTAATGAAAGACAAAGTACCGACAAGTCTTACAAATGGGGACTAGCCTGGGATGATAAATCATATGGCTGTTATGTACTCATGGCTCAGCTTACTGGCAACGCTCAGTATAAAACTGATGCAGAGCGCCACCTGGACTACTGGACTGACGGCTACAATGGCAGCAGAATTACTTACACACCGGGAGGCTTAGCTTATCTGGATGTTTGGGGTGCTTTGAGGTACAGCCTGAATACCAGCTTTTTAGCTTTGGTTTATTCACCCCTGGCCACCTCCAGCGCCAAAGCCAGCAAATACTATGACTTTGCACTCTCACAAGCGCAATACGCTTTAGGCGATAATCCAAGAAATAGTAGCTACGTATGTGGTTATGGTACTAATCCACCATTAAATCCGCACCATAGAACGGCTCATGGTTGCTGGTCTAATAACCAGAACGGACCTCCTTCATTCACTCGTCATACCCTTTACGGAGCATTGGTCGGCGGACCTAACAATGATGATTCTTATGCGGATGAGCGCTCTAATTATGTAAATAATGAAGTGGCCTGTGACTACAATGCTGGTTTTTCAGGTGTAATGGCCAAACTCGTGGAAGACTTTGGCGGATCAGAGCTGAGCAGTTTTCCTACACCAGAAATACCTGGTGAAGAGTTCTTTACAGAAGCTAAACTCAATGCTCAAGGTCCTTCTCACACG
Organism: Fulvivirga ligni; assembly: GCF_021389935.1. Lineage (NCBI taxonomy): Bacteria > Pseudomonadati > Bacteroidota > Cytophagia > Cytophagales > Fulvivirgaceae > Fulvivirga > Fulvivirga ligni. Next base: position 1,281,589 of record NZ_CP089979.1, on the reverse strand, counting down.
GAATGGGCTGTTTGGATCTACAATCATACTGCATGGCCTTCTCGTATAGCAGACAATCATTCCTTCAGATTATTCATTAATATATCCGAAGGTGTTGCCGCTGGATATTCAGCATCGGATTACGTTGTAAGCACTAATAATGGAGGCATTGCTACCTATACCGGACTACAAGCCTGGGATGCCGCTAACAATATTTACTTCACGGAAGTAACACTAAGCCCATCAGTATTTTTATGGCCTGGGGGGCAGGGAGAATCCAGAAAAGAAGTGCAAATGAGGATTAGACTACCTTACGATGCACCTGCCAGCGCGTGGGATCCTTCTAATGACTACTCATATCAAGGAGTAGGGTCTGGATTAGCAAAAACTCCTAATATTCCATTGTATGTGGATGGGCAATTAGCTTTTGGTGAAGAACCAGGAGCTAGTGAGCCGGTGGATGTTAGTGGGGTATCATTATCTCCATCAAATGTGGAGCTTAGCCTGGGACAAACAGCAACACTCACGGCTACTGTAACTCCATCGAATGCAAGCAACAAGGCTGTTAGCTGGTCTTCAAGTGACACTGACGTGGCAACTGTTTCGGCCTCAGGAGTTGTGACTGCTCAGGGTGAAGGATCTGCTACCATTACCGTAACCACAGCAGATGGCGGATACACAGATACAAGTACCATCACGGTGACTGATGATCCTATTGAGCAATATACTCTAACTACCTCTGTAGTGGGGTCAGGAACAGTAAGCGTAAGCCCTGCGGGAGGCACATATGATGCTGGCACAGTGGTAACTTTAACAGCATCCGCATCGAGCGGATATCAGTTTGATGGCTGGTCTGGCAGCGTTAGCAGTACAGCTAATCCATTAAGTGTAACTGTGAATTCTAATCTCAGCATAACGGCTACCTTTAGTGAAGTTGATACACCGCCTACAGGTTGTGCAACATATACGCCAATCTCATTGCCGTATACTCAGGAAGGTAGTGGAGAATATTGCTGGGTAACATCAGGTAATATCAGCTATATTAACTCATGGAATTTAGTTGAACTTACTATTAATGGAGTGGATTATACAAACACTTGGTCTAACAGTATGCCTGCCAGGATAGATGGCAATTATTACATCCATTATTCAGGGAATTTCCCATGGTCTCATGCTGAATTTAACGGCGCATCTTCAAGTCTGTTAGCGAGTAATTTAGGAGATGCCACTCTATACCCGAATCCTGCTTCCAGTGAAATTCACCTGAAAGGAATAAAGGACTATTCACAGGTATTCATAATTACCACCACGGGACAAGTGGCTTTTGAAAGGAACTTAAGCCAGGAAGATGAGTTGACGATACCGGTAAATAATCTTAAGCCTGGTTTTTATATTATAAAACTGGCCAGTGATGATGAAGCCGTAACTTCTCATATTCTGATCGAAAAATAAAATAAGAAGCTGCCTTAAAAGATAGGGTAGCTATAGCTTTTAAGGCAGCTTCTTTTTAAAGTTTATTATTTCTGCATTATTTTCACTGTATGTGCCGTACCGTCAGATTTTAAGACTTTGTAAATAAACAAACCTTCTTTATTTACATATTCCCTCAAGCTTTTCACATCCTTAGATTCGCCTTCATAAGTAAACTCTTTGAGCTTATTTCCATAAGCATCAAAGACCGCTACAAAATCGCCATTATCTAATGCCACTTCTTCTTTCACCTTCATTTCTGAAAGACTATTAGCAACAGCGCTATTGGCACTGGTAGTGTTCACACCTCCATTTGTTAATCGGTTACTTACATAGAATTGGTTAGGCGCCTGAGTAATTGATGATGCTTCCCCTGACACCGCATAACTATCTCCGTACCATACAAAATCCTGACTACCCCCAATAAACTTGATTTCATCTACTCCAAAAACTCCATTACCTGCACCTGCTTTAGCTTTAAAGCTTACTGCCGATACTCCTCCGTTTTGCCATTTTGAGGCATCATGACCAAAGGCGGCTAATGGAATAGTCACGTTGGTCCAGCCAGAGCCAACATAGTTAGTATAATCCCCGATCATCAATGTTTTGGTCTGATAACCTACGGTAAGATTAATTTTCACCTCATCCCAATTAATTGATCCTGAGACACTTTTAAGTGAAAATCTAAGGTTGTTATTACCTGAATTTCTAACATCCTGCTGCTGGCTGTTGCTCTTGCTAGAGTTATAGTACATGGTCACTGCCTTTCCGGCACCATTGTTCAAGGTCATTTGTAACCAGTTTCCTGATTGGTTTCCACCTCCACCACCAGTTACTGTAACTGTAATCTCATCGTATGCTGTAGCCCACCTATTATCTCTTACTGTAAGTCTGAACTTATATGTACCTGGCAGGGACATGCCTGAAACATTCACATTGGCCTGATTAGCATTATTTAAGGTTGCGCTTCTAGGACCACTGCGCTGCGTCCAGGTGTAAGCGGCAATGCTGCCATCATAGTCTACTGCTTCACTGGTTAAAGTAACATTGGGACCTGTTACAGTGACATCATTACCCAAATCTACCACAGGAACTCTGTTAGGAGTAACATTACCATTAGCGCCGTCCTTATTGGTTAAAAACCATTGGTAAAGATTGGGTTTAAAATAATCATTGGTAGTATTATAAGCTGTATTCCAAACATAACCACTGTGACCATAACCTTCAAATACGGTAAATACTGGTGGCGGATAAGGGCCTGGTACACAAGCATTAATGTCATCAATCATTCCCTGATCAGCATTAAAACTCACTACATTATCCTGATCTCCGTGAAAAGCCCATAATGGCAAATCTTTCTCTACAAAATTACAGGCCAGGTAACGTCTCCCCATACCAGCTATTGGAGCAACCGCGGCTAAATGGTCATTAAAATAAAAGCTTCCTGAATTAGATAGGGCAAACTCATAGGTACCTATCCCCCCTAAGCTGAGCCCGGTGAGATAAACCATTTCTTCATCTATATTATAGGTCTGCATGGCATATTGAAGCCAGTTAGCCACAATGCTTTGATTCCAGTTACCTCCATCCAGCTGAGGTGATATTACTATGAAACACTGCTCTTCTCCATTCACCGTAAAGCACATGTTGGAGCCATTATTTATTTCTCTGGCTACACCTTCTCTTAGAACTTTATTCAGTTCAGTCCAGGGATCACTTTGATATCTTGTGTTTCCACAATTATTACTAAAGGCTACAGCTCCACATCCATGCAAAAACAGTATAAATGGATACGTTTCTGAGGAATTAGCATTGTAGCCAGGCGGCAGGTGTAACCAGTAATAGTTATCCGTGCCCGGCATCCTTTGCTTGGTCTGTTGCGCCGTAACTTGAGAGCCAACTAAAATTAACAACGACAGGGTTAGGTAAAAGATTTTTTTCATAAAATTTAATCTATAGTTTATATTACAAAAAGAACATGAGACCCCATATATAGTTATCAAACTACATTAAGATAAATTTTATAAACACCCCATTATCAGCTTATAATAGGATTTAGGCCATTTATTAAAAAAAATATTTTACTTACTGTGATTTTCCAGAGCACTCTGCGAATAATGAGGCAGAAACAAAATAGATTGGCTGTATGCAACCTGTCAAAAAAGAGTTTGTAGATATAATAGAAAAGCACAAAGGCATCATATACAAAATATGTAATGGCTACTGCAAAGAGGCTGATGACAGAGAGGATCTTGTACAGGATGTTATCGGCCATTTATGGAAAGCTTACCCTAAATATAATGCCGATTATAAGCTCTCTACCTGGATCTACCGCATAGCGTTGAATGTGGCCATTTCTTATTACCGCAAAGAGCAGACGAGAAAGAAATACATACAACCGATTCAGGAGCACACCTTCGAGGTAAGCGAGCAACCAGAAAATGAAAATATAAAACTGCTTAACCAATTTATAGCAGAGCTGGATGAGCTTAATAAAGCACTTATGATCTTATACCTTGATGGGAATAGCCATAAAGAAATAGCCGAGATACTCAATATTTCAGAAAGTAATGTAGGCACTAAGATCAGCCGAATAAAGATTCAACTAAAAGAAAAATTCAATAACTTAAAATAAAAACAACATGGAATTAGATAACATACAATCAGTTTGGCAGCAGTATAATCAGGAAATACAGGTTAACGTAAAACTCAATGCTGAAGCTGCCTTAAAACAAAAAGTGCAGGACGGCTTAAAGAAAGTACTGGCCTATAGAATAATAGAAGGTGCCATATTCATCGTCATTATATCCGGTCTCGTGGATTCCATCAAAGCTGAGCCTGCCTTTACAGCACCGATAGTATCTGCGGGCCTGTTATGCACGTTTGCCATTATTGGACTTATAGGTAGCATAGGCCAAGTGGTAATGATAAGTAAACTGGACTATTCCAGAGGCATAACCCGTGTACAAAAGCAATTAGAAAACATAAAAGCCCATGCTTTAGGTGTCTTCAAATTAATCCTGTGCACCATTCCATTCTGGATGGCCTATTTTTTCTTCGGCTTTAAATTAATTACAGGTTTTGATATTTTCCCGGAAGTAAATTCTACCTGGTTAATGAGCAACCTTATCTTCAGCGGTGTGCTTATGGTAGCAGTAGCTTATGTGGTAAGTCAGCTCTCATTTAAAAATATGCATAAGAAGTGGGTGAATAAATTAGTGACTCATGCGGTAGGTAGAGAGGTGGCAGAAGCCGCTTCTTTTATTGAAGAGATAGATAATTTTAAGCGAGACTAAACTGGCTGTAAGATTAATTAAAGGTAGCCATACGATTACCACCTCCGTTAGCTACCTTTAACCCATGCGCTTGATATCACATCCTATTCTTTGCAACTATTATGTCACCTATCGGTGTAATGCAAAATGCGGCTTTTGTGATATCTGGGAGAAGCCATCACCATATGTTGATCTGAAGTCTGCTGAGGAAAATTTTAAGGCACTAAAAAAGCTTGGTGTGAAGGTAATTGACTTCACAGGCGGTGAGCCCTTGCTACATCAGCAGCTGGACCAGCTACTTTCTTTGGCTAAGTCATATGGCTTTATCACCACCGTTACTACCAACTGCCTGCTATACCCAAAATATGCGGATAAGCTCAAAGGCCTTATCGACATGCTTCATTTCTCTCTGGACTCACCCCATGAGGAAGAGCACAATGAATCGAGGGGTGTCGCCTGCTATGATTTTATATTACAATCGCTCGCAAAGGCCAATGAGTTAGGAGAGCAGCCAGACATTCTGTTTACTGTTTTCGAGCATAATATTCATCAAATAGAAGAAGTGTATCAGAAGTTTTGTCTACCACAAAACCTTGTACTCATTCTTAACCCCATGTTTGAATATAACGATGTCAATACAGGCGAGTCATTTTCATCAGAAAGTTTAAAAACTTTAGCCAGCTGGTCAAAGAAGAAGAATGTTTACCTGAATGATGCCTTTATCCAGCTCAGGATGGATGGTGGAAACCACATTGACAAACCGGTGTGCAAAGCCGCCAGCTCCACTATTGTAATTTCTCCTTATAACGAACTTGTTTTACCATGCTATCATTTGGGGATTCAGTCTGTCAAAATTCAGAATGACCTCTATGAGCTTTACCAAACAGACAAGGTACAATCGCTGGTTGCTCAGGAAGGTAGGCTACCTGCCTGCGAAGGCTGTACTATAAACTGTTATATGCAACCCTCATTTGCTGTTGAAATGAATAAGTACTGGTGGAAGGCTCTGCCCAGCACCATTAAGTACAACCGCCTTAAAGGTACTTGGAAACAACTTTTCTGAAAACAGTAAAAATGCGGTAACCGCTACTTATAGATACACCGGTTAGTTCATCGGGATAATCTACCACTCATCGATGAAAAAATCATTTCTTCCGCCCACTCCGCAGTTTATCGCCTAAAAATGCAATTAGTTGGTTTATAAAGCAGCTTGTCTACCAAGCCCTTAAAATCTGCGGTAAAATGCGTTAATTAGTTAAGCTATTACAAAAATACCCAACTAACTATAAACAGTACTAAGATGAATGTAGAGGAAAAAGAGATCAAGTTGAAAAGAGCTTTAATTCTAGGTAACTTTTACCACAGAAAGGTGAAAATCGTGAAGGCGATTCATGAAGGTTATGAGACGATCATCGATACAATCATAGGCCTTAAGCAAGACTTAGTGTTGACTAAAGACGGTGGATTTATTCCTAGAAATTCAATCAAAACCATATACCAACTCTAGAAAAAACCTAACTCAATTCTGAATCCCGACCACTATCCTCAGTGATCGGGATTTTTTGTTTTAGAAGAGGTATCCCAACCTCAGATAGAAGAGTGTGTCCTCATCAGAATGTCCTACTTCAGCAGATACTACTGCCATATTAAATGGAGCCACCCAAATACCTCCACCATATCCTTTGTGCCACTTATCTGAATCTTCATCATTATACCACACCCTACCAAAATCATGAAAGCCAAGAATTCCGAAGCTTCCAGGAAAAATATAAGTTTTAAAAGTAAAGAGCTCCCAGCGCAACTCTACATTAGTAAACACTTTCTGCTCTCCATAAAAACGAGTTTTTCTAAAGCCTCTCAGCTCCGTTTTACCATCAAGAATTTGTGATTGGTAAAATTCGTAATCACCAAAGTTAGCCCCACCGCCCACTCTTACTGCCAGCGTAAGTGGATGAACAGTGTTAGTGCTATTGTAACTTGAAAGAGCGGCATTAAAAGCAGTATAGGTATTGCTAGAATTATAAATACCCCGCATCACGGCAAGGTCCGTATTTACATAAATTCCGGACAGAGGTAGTACAGGGTTATCTCGCCCGTCTATTAGCAGGTTAACTTTTCCTCCCATATAGTTTCTATACACGCCTACAAGATCTTTCGCAACCACAGCATCATAAGCGTAAATAAATCGCTCTTTATCAGACTCACTTTCTATTTCAAAAGATTGAAAAAGGTGAGAGATTGTAATCTTCCCTTTTTTACCTAAATTTTGAGACAGCCCGATATCTGTGGCTATTTCCTCAAACCTTAAGCGGTAATAATCGATAGGTCGTTCCAGCCCAAAAGTTTCCTCTGCACTTTTATCATAGACAGACTCGTTACCCATGCCGAAAAAGTTATTCACAAAATTCGGCCGTTTAATATCCAAGGTGGTATTCAAATCCCAGGTGCCAATGACATCAGTGAACTCACCTTTATATTTTAAGTTAAATGAAGTAGTTTTTATGGCATAGCTGCCCATTACCATATGTTTATTTCTGAAAGGTTCTTTTCTGAAACCATGATCAGTATAGACAAAGCCTCCACCTATAAATATGCCGTCATCCACATTATAATTACCTGTAAGCAAAGGCATTAGCACATTGTACTTGTATGACTTCCTATCATACACATTAACAGTAGTATCATTCTTGAACTTGTTTCGACCTTCATAACCTAAGGCTGCTTTGGTGCCCTCTTTAGTGTCATAAAAAATATTCCTTTTACCCCAACCAGCCACTTTAGAAGAATCTACAAATACGTCATCGCCATCGCCGCCAATCACCCTAATCTTCGGGCCTGAAGATGACTCGCCAGAAATATGAAACTCATCACTATCCCCGCGTCCATAAATCCGGATCTCATCCGTTTCTGAGGCATGAAAGGTTCTGTGGTAGATCTTTTTCTTCTGCTCACCATCCTTTTTCATTTTTCTTACGGTGACCTCCACATCATTATTCGCCTTTCTCTCTATTTTAAAATACTCGTGTTTATCCGTACCTACTACATCAACCGACTCGGCCAGAAACAAATAATGCTGCTCGGCATATTTTTCCAGATGATCTCTTCTCGATTTCAGTTTGGCAATGATTTCTTCCCCGTGCCATTGAAATATAGAATCTGGCCATTGACGAACCGCTTTCTCTATAACTTCATCGGTAATATTTTTCTTTAAATCCTGAGCCTGCTCTATCCAGTCTTTTTTAGAAAGATCAGTTAGAAATGATCTATCGAAGTACCTGGCATTAAAGCTTAATCCGGAAGGCCATCTAATATCATAGTCAAAGCCTTCCAACTTGGGTAAGGCCCATTTTCTACTCACTATTGAGGGAAGAAAACCTTCATTCACAAAAAAGGCCTGATCACGATCTCGGGGTATTGGTCTGTAGAGTTTTCCTTTTCCTTTTTTATCAAAAGAAGCCCATCGCCACTGGTCATCATGCCTGTCCCAGTCGCCGATTAGCATATCAAATAAGCGCGAACGCACTACAAATTTTTGATCTATTTCATCATCATTATCTTCTGCCAGCTTTTCTAATACTTTGGCTGTACTCATTATTTTTTCAGAGTTACCAAAATAATCAGCATCTGACCAGTCATCATCAGGACGCTCCTCATAAAGGGCTAGTGAATTTTCAAAAAGGGACTGATATTCCCCAAAGCTGGTATCTGCAGGAATGTAAACCAGCTGTGGATTAGTGTGATAGATGCCAGCAGCTTCAGCCAGAAAAGGAACCACGAACGCTCCGTAAGGATGTGAAGCTGAAATCTGATCTTGCACCAAATCCTGAGCAAAAGTTTTTTCTAATCATCTGAGGGATAGCGCCTTCAGCATACTTTTCAATGGTTCTAAGTACGTATTGCTTACCATTCTTAGCCTCCAACCTAAGAGATTTGGTCTGCTGTCCGCCCCCCTTTTGTACTATCACAAGCCCACCATGCTCCTCATTAATACGGAAGACTTTTACGGACAATGGCTGCTGCCACTCCTTTCGATAGTTTTCTCCCAGCATCTTTACCTTAAACTTGCTGTGAGTCTCATATTGCTCACTGGCAGAAGTAATAATAGAATCCGCCTTCTGAGCCTGAGCAGAAAGTCCCATAAACAAAAGAATACAAAGAACCAGGTATATATTTAAACGCTTCACCCCATATGTTTGATTAAGATTCATTAAGTTATACGGGTATAGCGGAAAAACAAAGGCTTAGTCCTGATATAATAGTTGAAATAGCTTGGCGCTTTTACCGGCACCCTCGCTAGAGATATATAACGTGCCATCTGGCGCAAAGCAGATACCTTCTGGCTGGCGATAGATATCATGATCCAGCTTAACCACTTCCTTCAGCTTGTAGCTTTTAGTAAAAACCACTAAAACATGATCCGCAGAGAGGAGATAAACATCGCCGGTTATGGGATGGACCGCTATTCCTGAAGGATCAAAATCTTTAACATTATCGAAGTATTTACGGTCTTTTATAAAGGCATCTAGCTCATCTTCCGTTATGCTAAAAGCCTCTTTTTTACTTACTTTCTTCTCTGAAAGATCAAAGCTATATACGGCCTTTCCATCCACTTCATTATCATCTACATCTCCGCTATTCTTACAGGCAATCAATAATTTTTCACCGTCATACCCCATGCCTTCCAGGTTATTTTTTGAGGAAAATTCAGTATCGATCTCCTCCGCATCTACTTCATCTTCATCAGGCATTTCAAAATAATAGAGGTCGCCATTACTTTTCATGACATAAACCGTTTGATTGACTATTTCCACACTTTCATAGTCGCCATCTTTATGGAACTTTATCTTTCTTTTAGTTTCACCAGTCTGAGAATCAATCAAATACAAATCACCATTCTCATCTTCAATGGTGGCCAGCGTACTTCTATCTACATATGCCAGCCCTGAGGTTTCTTCTAATTCATCTTCAAGCTTCAAATCCAGCGTAGGTTCATAAAATTTATAGCCTAACGCGGCCTCATCATAGTCCATATAGGTACTGTCTTTATCCGTAGTTTCAGAAAAAGTAACGCAATTATTGGTGAGCATGATCAGTGCCACCATCGATAAAAATAGTAATGTAAAAGTCCTCATATTTATAAATTCTACCCTCTCAACAAATCAAACAAATTTGAGTTTAAGAAAAAACGTTCTTCATTTTAATAAGATGGGATTATCTTTGCGCATGCTTTTAAAAAATGACCTTATTCTCCGCACTATTAAAGGAGAAAAAACGGAACGAACCCCAGTTTGGTTAATGAGACAAGCTGGCAGAATTTTACCTGAGTACAGAGCGGTGAGAGGTGCCCTTAGTGGCTTTAAAGAGTTGGTAGAAACTCCTGAAAAGGCAGCCGAGGTCACTATTCAGCCAGTGGATATTCTCGGGGTAGATGCCGCCATTATTTTCTCTGACATTTTGGTTATCCCCGAAGCGATGGGGCTTACTTATGAAATGGTAGAGAAAAAAGGTCCGAGCTTCCCTAAAACCATTAAAAGCAAAGGTGATGTAGATCAACTAAAGGTAGCCGAAGCAGAAGATCTGCACTACACCATCGATGCCATTAAAATCACAAAACAGGAGCTGAACGGTCGTGTGCCATTGATCGGATTTGCCGGTGCACCTTGGACTATATTTGCCTATATGGTTGAAGGTGGCGGCAGCAAAACCTTTTCAAAAGCCAGAGCCATGCTCTATACTGAGCCAGAAATGGCGCATCAGCTTTTACAGAAAATTACAGACAGCACCATCAATTACCTAAAAGGACAAATAGCCGCTGGCGCTGATTTCATTCAAATATTTGATTCTTGGGCTGGTATCTTATCTCCTGCACAGTACGAAACATTTAGCTTACCGTACATCTCACAGATTTGTGATGCCATAACAGAAGTACCAAAAACAGTTTTTGCCAAGGATGCATACTTCGCAAGACAAGCCCTAGGCAAGGTAAACTGCAATACCATCGGCCTTGACTGGTGTATGGACGTGAAAGAATCCAGAGCACTGATAGGACCAGATAAAGTGCTACAAGGAAATCTTGATCCTTGTGTGCTTTACGGATCTGAAAATGATATTAAAGAAGCCGTGAAAAACATGCTTGAAGCCTTTGGACCTTATAAGCACATAGCCAACCTTGGTCATGGCGTATATCCTGACACAGACCCTGGCAAGGTGAAGTTTTTTGTAGAAACGGTGAAGGAATTGAGTAAGGGGATGAGGTAGTCTCCTTGCTGTTTTAAGCACGCAAAAAAATCTATATGTACCACAAACTCCTGTTTCTAGGCGCTTTAATCTTTCTCGCCACTTTTGCGATTCTTCGTGAAGTGTATGACATCTATGCCAATTATACTTATGTTTTTCTAATACTGTCTTTGGGTTGTATTATTGGCAGGAGGGTGCTGGTTTATAAGGAGAAGCAGAGGGAGTAAGAAGAAATAGTCATTCATTCCATCGAAAAGGAATTGCAATAGACTTCCTAACCTCAACCGCATTATTATCTCTTATAGCAGGGTGATATTTTAACCTTTTCACAATTACAGTGGCAATTGAATCTGCTTTAGGACAAATACCTTTAGCAACCGTTACTTTTCCAACATTTCCATCCTCCTTAATTATATAATCTAAGTGAACCTTTCTTTTTTCCTCACACTTGAATTTAAGGGTTGTTTCATCCTGAATAGCTTGAAACAAACTATCTACACTTCCTATCAAGCGAGCATCCTGAGAATGGTTCTGAGATTTACAGCTTGTCATAGAAAGCATTAATATTGATGTAATAAATACGAATTTTTTCATAAACAATCATTCAAATTAAAAATAGCCTCAGGTTTTTTTTGATAGTCAATTGGAAAGTTATACTCAGGCTTGAGCTGAATAAATTGTTCCATGAATTGGAAATATTTCCCACTCATATCTGTCCATATGGGCATTTTAGAATACCAATCTGTAATTTCTCGAATCCAATCAACATACTCTTCCTGAATTTCAGGATCCCAAAAAGCAATACAACATTGACCTCCATGGCTGAGGTCATGGAAAAGTTTTGCCTCAAACTCTACGTTCGATCGACCTAAATTAGATGGAAGCCCATTATAAAATAAATCTTGATAAACATGAAAAAACTCCTCACCAAATACTGTTTCATCTATATCTTGATTATCTCGAAAGAATATGGTTTCATTAGATGAAACATATTCCCCCGGGGAGCCCGTACTAGTTCCCATTTTAAAACACAACTCCTTTCCGTGATCGATATTATATTGATATATTTGATTATTTAGGCAGCTAGCTAAATATTCGGCAGTCAAATATTCCTTTACTACGTTTCTTAATTTTTCTAACTGTGTATCATCTAAATCTTCACACTTCATAATATCTTGTAATGGATCTTGTACTTGACGTACACAATCACCATTTTCATCCATAATATAACCCTCACCACAATCTTCTATGGGTTCTCCAACACCGGGGCCAGAACATGAATCTCCAGCTCCATTTCCAGGAGGGTAAGAACTATTATCCCCACCTCCTCCAGTATTATCACTTCCGTCAGATCCTCCCTCTGTCCCTCCGTGCTCCATACAAATTGTTTCTGAATAGCTATAATTACATGAAGTTTCATCAATCCCATAGTCTGGCACGAAAACATTTTGACATTCATAATAGTCTATCGTATAGCAATCCAAATACATCCTATTATCTCTACTACCACCGTTCACATTTAACCTACTAGCAATCCCATTTTCAAAAGTATAAGCGTCAACCGTTTCTCCACTTAACTTTTGTACAAATTGAACCCCAGAAAAACAATCAGGATCAAGACGAGCAGTAGATGATTCCAAAATTGGAATTGAAATAATTCTTCTTACAAAATAATTATCGCCTATTTTTTTCATCATAATATAACTTATATCCGCTAGTGGCATTTGAAGACCATCAGTCTTAGCCACCAAGGTATTATTAAAATGGAAAGGAATTATCAATTGAGCGTCATCCATTTTATTGAAATGAGCGCCCTCCCAGTGCAATTGCATTAATTTAGACCGCCCTGACTTCAATGAAAATCGACCGAAAAGCTCTTCCCTATTCTGATTAAAATATTCACGAGCGTATCCAATCTCTAAATCTAAATTTGAACTAACATCAACTTCCTTATCATCGTTGCAGGATAGAATGATAAATATTATTAGTATTACCGATAAGAGGTCTATTTTTAATAATTTAGGCATTCACATTACATTTTAACTAGCAAAGTACTAAATTAAATAAAAATAATCACAAATCATATTTCACAGAAAACACCACATAACGCTGCTGAATATAATATTCAAAGGTGCTTATTAAATTGGCGTTGAAGCTGTTCCTCTGTACACCGAGCGTGTTGAGTAAATTATAGCCTACCAGGTTAAATTCCCATGCAGAGGAAGGTTTATGAATTCTAATAGAGGCATCCCAAAGCATGAACTTACTAGTGGTTTGGGTGTCTGTATTTTTGTAGGCATTATACCTATATTCTGTGTTGAGGTTTAGCGACTTAGTTACATCCAAATCTAATCTCACAAAAGGATTATAAGTAGTAAAAGAATTATTGGCCACAGTAGATTTATAATTATTAAACTGATGGCTGTAACCGACTTTTACATCCAACTTTTTAAAGAAGGTAGTAGCCAAAGAGGCTTTGTAAGTCTGACTGATGCTATTGTTTTTTACTAAATCACCTTCCACTTCATTATTGCTGGTGTTCGCCGTTACTTCTGCTGAGCCACTGATTTTAAACTGATTAAATCTTTTATCTGCCTGCAGCATACCACTAAAATTCTCATTAATCAGATGAGCATTATAGACACCATTAATACGTTGTAAATCGGAGAAATTAGAAGTACTGGCAAAGTCATCAGCCTTGTGGTTATAACTCACATTACCAAACATATTCATACCACCGAAGAGGTTGAAATAGTTATAATACATTGATAATGAATGATATAAACCATATTTCAAAAATGGATTCCCTTGGTACAGCGCATTATAATCCGAAATGATCAGGCCATTCATCTGCTTTTCTATGTCAGCAAATTCTGCATTCATACCATATCTGAAGGTCAAACTTTGAGTACTTCTTATAGACCATTTGGCGTACATGGATGGTAAAACCATTACCGGTCTATTAGTGATATCCACAGTTTGCTGCACATTCTTTACTTGGTACTGATGCAGATACAAAGAAGGACTTAAGACCAATGGTCCCCATTTCATTTTATAAGATACACCGCCGAAAAGATCGGAGAAATGATAATCGGCATCTATCAAAAAAACACCTGAATCCAGTTGAGTCGAAGCACCACTCTCCTGCTCATGGTAAATATCTGAGGTATAATTTTGCCTCAGGTATCGATATCCCAGTGAGAGGTTTATATGATTGGTTTTATTTAAAACGCGGTAATAATTAAATGCTGACACCGCTTTCTGACTACTGATATTCCGAGACTGGCGTAGAGCCCGAACATCAGCATCCAGAAAAGTGGGAAACAACGGCTGATCACCACTCAGTCGTAAAAATGGGTCTTTTGATTGATATGAATACTTTGCTTCCATGGAAAACACATTCTTTTCATTAGGCGTATGATACCATTCTATTTGCTGATCAATGCTCAAAGGATTCTGCTTTTCCCTTTCCTGAATAGCTGATGTTTGCTCAGGAAACTGCGACAATTGATTATTATCAGATGTCTGTGCCGCCCCTTTTCCAAAAAGGCTGTACTTAATGTACGTCTCCTCCCGAGGAGTATAAGTTGCCGAATATTTCAGCAGCCCTGACTGGTTTGTGGTAGACAGATCAGTTTGCAATAGCTCTTCAGAGGTAATATCCTCTCTCAAATATCTTCTTTGCGACAAGCTACCAAAAGTATTTTTTGATTCTGAACCAATAAAAAAAGCCGAATGGCGCCACTTCTTACTGGGATTATAGTTAAAATTTAGAGCTCCAAGTTTGGTCTCTAAATCCCGTGCGCTTTCCTTATTGGCCATCGGAAAACCTAAATCACTAGATGATATATTTACATCTGCCCCCGAATGTGAGGCTATTTCTCCAAGCCCACCGCTAAATCGGAAATAATCCTGCATAGTAAAAGGCTGCTCTCCAATATTATTAGCATCACCGATGAAATTCACATTTACCTTTGGACTATAGTAAAAAACATTCCCATGTCCGGCATACCTTGCTTCAGGCCCTACGCCAAGCGAAACATCACCAAAAACCAGGTTCTTTTTTCCATCCTTCAGCTGAATGTTCAGCGCAAGATTATCATCATTTGATAAACCATTCATAGGCGATACTTCATTGTAATCTTTTAGCACCTGCACCCTGTCGACGGCATTGGCAGGCAGGTTTTTAGTTGCCATTTTTGTGTCTCCATCAAAAAACTGCTTACCATCTACTAACACCTTATTCACCTTCTTCCCTTGCACTTTCACATCGCCATTATCATCCACCTCTATCCCCGGCAGCTTTTCCAGCACATCTCCCAATTTTCTTTCTCTGCCGTTGGTAAAGGCGTCAGCTTTATAAATTAAGGTGTCTCCCGACATGGTTACAGGCATTTCCTCCACCACCTCCACGGCATCCAGGTAGCTGGTAGACTGACTCAACTCAATCAAAAGGTTCTCTCTATCAGCATTTTGAGTGGTTAGCTCCTCTTCAAAAGTAGCATAGCCGATAAAAGAAACCTTTAATAAATAACGAGTATTCCTGGCCAGCGATAATTTGAACCTTCCCTCAGCATCCGAAACCGCGAAAGAGGTAACTGCATTGGTTTCAGGGTTAGTAGCCAGCACATTAGCATAGGCAATGGGTGATCTCAAAGAATCGATCACCCTGCCCGTGAGCACTATATTTTGAGCTTTGACCTTAAAAGCGCAAAAACTTAATAAAATGAGTAGAGTATAGCGGAGCATGGATTTGTGTTGTTGTTGGTTATTTCGAGAGAGAGCGGTAGTCAAGTAAAGAGGTTGCTCTTGCTTTAGCAGTAGTAAAGAGGTTACTCTTTCGAAGTGGTAAGAGTAACCTCTTTACTACTGATCAGCCGCTCGTTCTTATTTCGATAATATTTTCACCATCTCCGCCGTTGTAGCGCTTCATCATTTCTTCCATCTTCTTCTCAGAGATGGCTCTGTATTCCTCTGATGTCACTACTTTTCCTTTGGTGGGTCTTTCTATTTTCACTGGCTCGGTGGGATTCAGGATCACTTTGGTGCAGATCACTACTCTATTGCCGGTGTTGACCTCCAATATAAGACCGGGCAAACCTGTGTATTCCTGCGGACCATGGGCTACTGGAATATCCGGGGTAAACCAAACTACTGTTTTAATAGTATCCTGAGTTACTTCCATCTCCGTCATTCCGGTTGAAAATTTCTTGGCCTCCACTATCCTTGTGCTTATAGCTTTCTGACATTTATAATTTCCAATGGTCTTGGTCTCATTAGTAAGTACCCAGTTATAATTCCGAAGTGAATCTTTAACTATGAATTTTTTACCCATCAGATCAGAGCCTCTTTCAAACTGCTTCATAGGCAGGTTTTTATAAAGGACTTCATCGGAAGAATTATCGACAATCATAAGTTCCATGCCATTGCCTGAAGCTTTGGCTGGCCCACTATTTAAGGATTCTACCTGCTTCCAACTAGATTCAGTGGTGTTAAAAACGAGCGTATATTCTTTCTGCATCTTCTTCTTAAGCTCATTTTGGATTCTTGTTATCTCTTCAAGAGGCACCTGTGTGCTGTCCATAGATATATGGATAGAAGAGCTAGTTGTATAAGTAGCAATGCCTGAAAAATTCTGGGCTGATACCTTATAGCTAAAGAATGAAATCAAAAAGATGCTGAAGAGTAATCGGGTAAATGTTGTCATGATGTTTGAATGTTGATCTTTAGCAAACAAAATGGAAAGAGTCTTAAGACTGGGTTAACTAGTGTTAACGAGTGTTAACCGACTGATGAAAGGCCAATTACTTCCTTATATTTGGTATATGAATTCCAAACGTTTCAGGCTTATTGGGGTAGCAATAGTGATTATCATTGTGGTCACCACCGCTTTGCAACTGTACTACATACAGGAAAATTACCAGCAGAATAAGCTGCGCTTTGAAAATGAAGTACAGCAAAGCCTGGATAATAGTGTAGAAGAATATTATTCGGAAATAGCCAAATCTGATATTCTCACTTTCACAGACATGAAGGACATCAAACTTCAGTTCGGATTTGGAAGCCAACCTGACTCATTAATTAACAGTCAAAATTTCACCAGGCGCATTGGCAAAAGTCATCTATTACGAAAACAGGCTTTACTTTGGGATAATCCGGATACTGTAATTAATGATGATAGTGTTCATATATCATTTGTCAAGATCACTAAGAATATTGCGGATAGCATTATGATTGATGAAACCAATGCCATTGCTATGTTTAAAGGCCGACATTTAGCTGATAGTCTGGAAAAGTTGCAAACACTCACTAACAAAATTGTAGTTTCATTGACAAGAGATACATTGGATTTCCCTATGCTAAATGAACTCTTAGCCGATGAATTAGAAAGGAAGAACCTCACCATTGATTACGCGCTCATTCACATCAACAAAGATTCTATAACGGACTCTTACCAAACAGGCCAGGGTCAACCACTGGTGTTAAGTACATTCTCGAAATCCACCTACTTGCCTGATCAGCAGAAGCTGGAAATGAAGTATGAAAATGCTCCTTTGATCATATTAAAAAAGGGTCTTTGGAACATCCTCTTCTCGGTGCTCTTTGTGCTACTTATCAGTGCTACATTGGCTTTCCTCTATCGTACCATAAAATCACAAAAAGAGCTTTCTGAGATTAAGAATGACCTGATCAATAACATCACACATGAGTTTAAAACGCCTATTGCCACGGTATCGACTGCTATAGAAGGTATTCGGAATTTCAATACAGAGAACGACCCGAAGAAAACTGAAAAGTATCTACAAATATCTCATGATCAACTGATTAAACTGAATCTAATGGTTGAAAAGCTTCTGGAAACGGCCACTTTAGATAGTGAAAAATTACTGCTTCATTTAGAGCCCGCAGATCTGGGACAGCTTTTAAAACAGATCACCGAAAAGTATACTACCATTCATCCCGGAAAGCAGATCAGGCTAACACTGAAAAAGCAAGTAATGGCGGAAGTAGATGCCTTCCATTTTGAAAACGCGGTTTCTAACCTGGTAGATAATGCTGCTAAATATGGTGGAGATGATATACACATCACCCTTGCTGATACGGCTAAACCCACTATTTTGGTAGATGACAATGGCGGAAACATTCCCAAGGGACAGCGAGACAAGATATTTGAAAAGTTTTATCGCATACCAAAAGGCAATGTGCATGATGTAAAAGGCTTTGGAATAGGACTTTATTACACTAAAAACATCATAGAAAAGCATGGCGGACAAGTAACGCTAATCGCTGACGATCAGCATACCACTTTCAAAATAGAACTGCCATGAAAGAAGAAATAAAAGTGCTATTAGCAGAGGACGAGGCCGCACTAGGGCTCATCGTAAAAGAAAGTCTGGAAAGCCGCGGCTTCCAGGTAGAGCTTTGCGAAAATGGCGTAGCAGCATCAAAAAGTTATGCCTCAAATAAACCAGATGTGCTGGTACTTGACGTGATGATGCCTCAGAAAGATGGCTTTACCGTAGCCCAGGAAATCAGAAGGATAGATCCGTTTATTCCCATTATCTTCCTCACGGCCAAATCTCGTACTGAAGATGTGGTGGAAGGCTTTGGCTATGGTGCCAATGATTACATTAAAAAGCCATTTAGCATGGAAGAATTAATTGTGAGAATCAACGCACTAGTGAACAGGGCCGCCAAGCCCGAAACTGACGCCTGGATTACGCTGGGCAGCTACCAGTTTCACCTGAGCAAGCAGGTACTGGTACATGAAAAAGCCGAAGAAACCCTGACCCACCGCGAAGCCCAGCTGCTCTACCAGCTGATCATACACAAAAACGACCTCACAGAAAGAAGCGTGATCCTCAAAGAGCTCTGGGGCAACGATGACTTTTTCAACGCCCGCAGCATGGATGTTTTCATCAGCAAGCTCCGAAAAAAATTACAACATGATAGTTCTATTCAGATTTTGAATGTTAGGGGGTATGGGTATAAGTTGGTGGTTTAGGTGCTTATGAGATAGTTGAGGCACGAGCCTGAGGCTCGTACCAGCAATTGCTTTTTTATTAATCGCTAGTTCGAGGTTCCAGCTCGGACTTTAAGCATTGTAGGTTTAATAAATAGATTTTGAGTACTTTCATGTGCAGTGGGATACGAGCCTGAGGCTCGCACCAGCGGGAGTCTGGTCAAGTTAATTTATTAAGATTAGGAGATTTTTAAGCCATGGTGGAATTTAGTTTGCAAAGTAGGGAGGAAAGATTGTTAAAGGTTTGTCAAAGTGTAATTGATAATGAGGATGATTTACTACAAAGCCTGAAATCAGGAAAAGTCAGAATTGAATCCTTTAAATCATCAAAGTGGTACGATCATCAAAGATTTGCTTTGAAATCATTTTTCTTAGAAGGTTCTCTTTTAGGGTGTCGGCAGCATTTTTACACCTGCGGAAGACTTGATGAGCATCTAATAAATAATTATGACAGCCGCATACTGGAATATGGAATGGCTCATGTATCATATGCACTTTTAAGTGATCACCAGGGTTTGATTAATCGTTATGCTCATCTCAGGCATTCCGGCTATGATAAGATCACCAAAAAAGGCTCAATTATTTATGCTATTCAATTAGCTATAAAAGATGAATTAGAACATAGCTATGTTGATATTTTGGATGCACTAAGCCAAAAGAAACGGAATGTTTCAATTCAGCCCGACGTAACTTTTTTTAGAGCTTTGATAGAAAAGGATAAATCAGGTTGTGAAGTGGCGATTAATGAGCTGTTGACACCTAGACGGCATAAGCAACGCAATAAATACATGGAACTGGTTAATGAGTTTATATCACATCCGGCCTTAGGTTATGCTAAGCTGGCTTGGTTAAAAGGGGTAATGGTGGAGTTAGATAACCCTCTAATTCCAAATGTAATGTTGCCAGTACGGCCGAATAGTAATTACAAAGATGAATATGATTTTTTAAAGTAAAAATAAATATTTTTAACAGTGAAGTGAGCGTTTTGCTATCATATTTCATATGTGATGAAGCCATAATATTAGTTGAAATAATTTTTTAAATATAATTAACATATGGCAAAATCTGAGTATGAACTTAGTTGGTTGGACTTCATGATAATGGGTGTGTTATCAGCATTATTATCTTTTGCTGTTGCATTTAAATGGTTTTCCTATATGATAGGAGATAGGACCTCTTCTGAATTGGGATCTTCTAAAACATCAGGATTTGTTTATGCTGTAGCAAAATTGGAAAGTAGTAGCTAGCGTTTCTTTTGGTTGCTAAATTACTTGGCTTATCGCTACTTTTTTTCAGTGAATGCAAGAAAAAACGTAGTTCTGGGTAGAATCAATTTTTAAATTTCTAGAGTGATGAGAATCAATAATGATGAAATGAATAAATCAACGAAAAATATAATATTGAGAGTCGAAATTTTAAAGTATATACATGAAAACATTTAATGTCTAAACCATGAAAAAAACTTTACTTACCCATTTTTTAATATTTACTGTTCTGCCACTTTGGGCCACCCCGCACCAGGTGTGATTTTATTAAGTTATATCAAAATGGAGGATCTATAGAAGCGAAATAAGTATGAAGTTTAACGAGAGTATATATCAATCATTCGCCCTTCGATTTCAGACAATAGAATTTGAAGAGTCTGAGTATCTGGCTCATCATGGAGTCGCTAGGTATAAAAAGAAAAAAGGAAATGCCATCTATAGAATTTCTTTGAGCATGAGCCTAACCAACAGAGGATTTGTTAGAATATCCGGAGATTTAGGGTTTGAAAGCATGAATTATCACTTGGGCAAAATAATAGATTTAAAAAATCCAGACTTTGAACCATTATTGACTAGTCATGAGGTTTGGAGAGACAAAGAAGCTTGGACTCATGTTCTGAAAGATTTGGGGTCTATGCCCCTAAAACTGAAGAGTGATATAGAGGCCTTTCAGGTTGCCATCATGAACCATGTAGCTACTTACATTCTACCTTTTTTTGAGAAATATCCAGACCTGCAGGCAGTAAATGATAAAATTCTTAATGCACATTCTTTCAGTGAATACTCTAGTTATATTCCTGGTAATTGCACTTTCAAAAGTTTGATCATAATGAAAATGTTCAATAATCCTCAGTACGAAGAATACAAGAAAGTGAAAGAAGATGATTATATCAGGTTTGTGAAACAAGACCCTGCCAGATGGCAACCATCCTATGATGCATTCCATGAAATGGTTGCGTATTTAGATAAAACTACTTTTTGAGATAAAATGTTATAATTTATTTAACTAATGGCTGGATTTACTGATAAAGAACTAGAAATAATAGAAGAAGCCGGGCTTGATCCTGTTGATCTTCAGGAGATATTAAAATATAAGCAAACTGATCTAGATGCTTTTGTTACGGTAGATTCATTAGATGTAAGTATTGTATTTCCTATAAGCCAGACCAGGGCTAATCAGGCAATAGCAACACTTCGGTCGTCCCTAAATCCTAAAGGGTGTCAGGTTTATTTTTCGCAATTGGGCAAGCAAGAATATCTGTTGAATCTTCTAAACGTTGATGATGAATTTGATATACTTCGTTTTCACGGAACAGAAGCTCCCAATTATAATTTGCTTACTGAAGACATAATAGAGAGACTTTCCGAGTGGAAAAAGCTATACGGTTTATATATCGCGGGAGCGAATAGGGATTGGGTGATGTTTCAGCTCGAAATCCTCCCTGAAGATTTAGATGAATATGTTGAGGAACTGATTAAATTTTGTCCAGATTACCTGTATCAAGATAATTATTCAGAACGAGGAGAAGGTTGGAGTAAGTTCATGATCCGTAGTACTATTAACTATCACAGGATTGTTCGTTTGTGGTGGGATTAGTAACATTAATAAAATTCCAGCGCTAGTTCGAGCTTTTTTCCCCTCCTCAGAGTCACTCGCAGAGGACTCTGAGGAATTAGAGAATTAAAAAATAATAAATTGTCAACCCATAGATTACATACCAAAACAAACGAAGTTTTCCACTGTACTTTAACCGGCTACCAATGGTTGGCGCTATTTGAGCAGGCGCAGGCATATCCAGCTGTGTATAAGTGGTTTGATCATTTATTGAAAGATGGTTGCTGTATTTTGGCTTATATGATCATGCCCAATCATTTGTATTGTCTTCTTAGTCCTACCCATCCATCAAAACCTTTAAACCTGCTTTTTAGTGAGGGAAAACGGTTTATGGCCTATGCTATAGTGAAAGATATCAAAAAGCAAGCCGATGTTAGATTATTACAAGTTATCGAGGGAGGAGTTCAGGAAAATGAACGGCAAAAGGGTAAAAAACATCAGGTTTTCAGATTGTCCTTTGATTCCAGGAAATGTTTTGACATGCAGATGATAGAGCACAAGTTGGATTACATTCATCATAACCCGGTATGCGGCAAATGGGAATTGGTAAAGGATTTTACTAGTGCAGCTTACTATGAGTTAGGTTTGGCGAATAACTATGTAACACACTATAAAGATTTAGCATTAACATGATGATTATAACGAAGTATATTGATCATTTGCCAATAGAAGGACCTCAGAGTCCTCTGCGAGTGACTCTGAGGAGGGTGAACTTCTATCTCGGACTTTAAGCATTGTAGATTTAATCAATAAGATTTTGAGTACTTTATTATGTAGAGGGATACGATCCTGAGGCTCGCACCAGCGGGAGAAGAATTTTTCATTTGTAATTTATAATATGTTTATAAAGTGTTTAGGCATAAATACTTTACCTTCTACTAGTTACCCTAAACCTGTTCAATTTTATATTTAGCAGCACTAGCAGTCGCCTTCCCGCAGTCTCCCACTGGTCGTAGGTTAAGCGCAGCGGTCCTACGACTTATCATGAGCAAGAGCATTTGCTCGGAATACGATGGGAGTAGATTAGTTTATGTGTAGAGGGATACAAGCCCGAGGCTCGCACCAGCGGGATTGCTTTTTTATTAATCGCTAGTTCGAGGTTCTAGCTCGGACTTTAAGCAATGTAGGTTTAATCAATAGATTTTGATTACTTTAATGTGCAGAGGGATACGAGCCTGAGGCTCGCACCAGCGAGGGGGGTGAAGGGATTGAAAAAATGCAATAGAATGATTTATAACAAAGCAGACTTTAATAACCACATAAGTACCCTTCAAATTGAAGGCTTTAAACTAAAGAGTGCTGTTCAGGCTTATTTGTTCGTTCGAAAAGAGCAATATCGTACAGAGACAATTACCCTCAGTTACAAAGATTACGCACCACATGGCTTTTATCTCACTAGTGTATCTGCTGACATCTACTTTAATGAAGTTGAGGATAAATTAAATATCCTGTTGGATAAACATAGAATTGATCAGAGATACGGCAATACAACCATTCAGAAGTCATTCCAAACACTCAATGGTATTGATTACAAAGTCCTCGATACAGAGATTAACGATGAATATTCTTATAGAACGGTCATGTCCGTGGTTGAAAAGATTGTTTTGAACGGAGTGCTTCCGTTTTTTGAAAGATACAAAGAACTTAAAAAAGTCAATGAAGATGTAGCTAGGATGTCAGAGGATGAGACTAGTAATTTTGTATCGGGTATTATCGGTATAAAAATACCTCTGATAAAAAAGTTAGTTCACTCCACGGATTACTTGGTAGAACTTCAGCAGAGAAAAGAATTTTATTCTGATGAGGTGTTTAAATACCCTCAGTATTTTAAAGATCATGACAAGGTTTTCAATGATCTATTTTCAGAGGATTTGGAGAAGATCTAAGCCTGTTTTTAGTCTAAACAAATTTTCATTGCCCTATCTCCCAAACTCTCTTTATTCTAAGAAAGAAGGCTTTAAATTCATTTAACGAAGTTTTAAGCGTAAAATATAAAAAAATGTCAATCCAGAGGATTACGAGCCTGAGATAAACTAATGCTTACCCCACCCCCCCCCCCGAATAAGTCAACCTCCTCCAGCACCACTCTAATGGCCCGTATTCAAACTTTTTGAACCAGAAGTAGCTCCAGATTAATTGTAGCATCCAAATGCAGGGGACTATGTAAAGTAGCTCATGGCGAGCCAGTTGGCCGTAGAGGGAAAAGCCATAGCCATAGAATATTAATCCGCAGATGATGCTTTGGGTGATATAGTTGGTGAGGGCCATTCGGCCTGCCAGGGAAATTGGTATCAGGCGTTTGAATATTGAAAACTTCTGGTAGAGTCCGTTGAACACCAGAATATAGGCAAGGGCCATGGTTTCTTTTGGAAAGGTGAAAAGCCATTCTTTCCATACACTGAGCACTGGGTCAAAGTATTGGTATGTCCAGTGGTAGTATCTGATGTAGTTAACATAAACGGCAAAAGCAGTGACGGCCGCGGTGATCAGCCAGTAGTATTTTACAGAGTGATAATCTCTAAACACGCCACTTTTGTATAAGATGATACCGAGAATCATCATGATCAGGGTGCGGAACAGTATGCCGGAATACATCACCTCGCCTTTATGCACTTTAGTATGTTCAGCGTTGGCCTTCACACTTTGCCAGTAAGTTTGCCGGTGATTTTCTATGTCACCAATGTGACCTTCTTTCCGGGATGTTCTGGAAATCCACTTTTCCACTATTTTCTTCTGCTCTTCGGTAGGATTTTTAGCACTGGAAGCTTCTACATATTTCTGATGTTGATCCTGCCTGCTCAATATATTAGAAATGGAGTTATATGATAAAACAGAAACAGGTACCAGCAAAATAAAGAGCAGCTTCCTCACGGTAAAAGCGCGAAAGGGAAAGAGTAGAAATCCACAAATGGAATAATGATACAATATGTCACCATCCCAAATAAAGTAAGCGTGAATTACACCTAAAAGAAATAATATCAGCAGCCTTCGGGCATAGATATCCAAAGCCTTTAAGCCGATTCCCTTAGCCTCCAGTCGGTCCAGAAAGATGTAAAACCCTACTCCAAAAAGGAGTGAAAACATTCCAAAGAACTTGCCCTGAGCCAGAAAATAAACCAAAAACCGAACATCATGATCTAGTGTCGACTGATATCCATATTCATAAGAGCTCCATGGATTAGGGTAGCAAAATGATTCAATATTGATCAGCAATATTCCCAGCACCGCCAGCCCACGTAAAAAATCAAGCGATTGAATTCTATTATTCTGTCGGGTAGCCTGTAAAGTATTTTGCATTCAGTTGGAACGAGGAGAGGGTGAGATTATTACACTGTTAATGATCAAACCGAAAAACCCAACTGCCTACCTTCCTCTTCAGCCTTCTTATCCATCTTAGCGCCGATGGCCATTCCCAGCGCCATACCAATAGGCAAACCAATCCCTATAAAAGCAGTGTTTCCCAGAGACAAGGCGAAAGCCGTTCCAAATGGCAACCCTAAAGCCGTCATCCCTAACAATAACCAGGTGGTTCTATAATAATTTTTAGGCACCAACTTATGCACGGTCATCAGCTTTCTGAAAATCCTGGTTTTGGCTCCTGTAAGATGTTTATGAAGTCCCTTATCTGTAGATGCATTAATGGTATTCACCTCATTATTAACCACTTCCAACACTTCTTCTGACAGCTCACGATTATCCAGCTCTTGGAGCAAAGATTTAAACTGCTCATATTTTGCGGCTAATTTGGCATTATCAATCTGTCGTGGTTCAAGTGAATTCATCAGCGGTTTTCTTAAATACTCTCGTAATATAACATTCAATGCATAATTAACCAGATACTTTTTCAATAAGCGGAAGCTGAGATCATTTGGTGGACCTGAGTGGTTGTGGTTAGAGTTCTATTAATGAAGCCGATGTAGCGAAGTCAGAGACTTCTAATTCATGTTGTAATTTGCAGTGAACCTGTCGGAACACTACAAACGGCTCATATGAAATTAACAGAGCTTATGACCTATATTTCCCCTGTATCTCTCTAAGGTGACCCTCAAAATTCGCAAAGTAAGTATTATCAACTGTGTCATCGTTGGTATTTTTCACAATGACCAGCAATTGTTGAATATCTAGTAAAATATCCTTTTGCTTTGAAACACAGGCTGTCGGGCTCACACTACATAAAACAAGCCATATAACATAAAAATCTTGAAGAGAACGCTTATAGGTTTTGGCCTTTTTTACATTTAAAAAATCGTTAAGAATATCCTTGGTTATTTCTTCATGAAACAACAACCCAAAATTAGAAATCATTTTTTTAGTTGTATGAATTGATTGTAAAAATAATTTTTTATCAATTGCAGTATTGTCTAATTCTATCAAAAAATCACTTAAGCCTTTTTTATCCTTCAATCTGCAGGTTATGCGATCTTGTCTTGGGAAAAAACCTATAACGTCCTCACTTTCAAATTTAAAATGTATGTATGAAAGAACTGTAATCAGCTCTTCATTATACATACGATCAGGCCGACCTTCCTTTCTTTCTCTTAAAAAAAACCAATTTATATGTTCTGCGTTAGTAACATCCTTTATACTCTTAACCACATCTGGATCAACAATAGAATTCCACATTTCAAAGGAATTAGCTTTAATAGGATAGGGCTTATAATTTAATCGGATAAATAAATCAACCTCATCAAACCCTTCATTCATATCCTCCTCAATAATTATAGAATCAACAACAAAATCCAATATTTTATCTTGCTGTAAATCGCTCAATTCACTAAATCTGCGCCCCTCCAAATCGGTTAAGACTCGTAAGCCTTTTAATTTAAAATTATTATTCTTTGAGTAAGTCAATTTCCCATCTTCATTGTGAAATTGATCTCCTAAAAAACCAATTATAGATAATAATCTTTGTTGCCCGTCAACCACCTCCTTAACTTTATTTTTTCGCTTAAAAATAAACAATGGGGGTAAATTGATACCCAACAGTATGCTCTCTATTAGAGCAGAAGCTTTCAGCTCATTAATTTTCTCTTGTCTTTGATAAGATGGGCGTAATAAGTATCTAGTAGTTTTGAGATCATTCCTTATCTCATCAATTGGGGTAGAGGTAGGATTAGGTTTATGTAATCTAAGGTTAGATAATTCTTGAATGGATTGAGCTGAATCTTCCTCAGTCTGCCTCAACTTAACCAATTGTTCTTTAAATTTACTATTTCGAATGAAGGAAGAAAATTCATAATTAAAAAGGTCTTCAAATAATTGACTGGTATTTTCGAATCGTTTTATTATACTTCCATAATAGTGACTATTATCCTGTGAATAACTGTCAATATTACCTGAGTAAAAATTTTTAAATTTGATTAAATCATATTCAAACTCAATATTGGCGTCTTGTAAAATCGTAATCGCCCACCATAAACATTCGTAAATATATTTATTTGCTAACTCTGAATCTAAGGATGTTAATTTGTTGAAAATTTTCAGAACTGTTAAAATAGTAGACTTAAATTGTATATACTCATAAGTTACGTCTTCCGTGTTATTTTGAGCAAAATCATATAATAAGTCAATGATTTCTGTTCTATTAGAACCTCTGGCATAAGTGGAAATTGGAAATTTATATAAAATTCTAAACCTCCTAATTAGGTCAATGTTTTTCGATATTAAACCATCATTATTACCCTTTTCGCTAACATTTTCCTTAGGGAAGAAACACTTATTGAAATTTTCTAAAAGCTCAAAATCATGTTTCAAATCATTTTTAAATAAATCCGAAAATTCATCACTATCATACTTGGCATTATCAAGTTCGTCGCGTGTCAAAGGTGTTATACCGGTATTATAGCGTCTGAAAATTTCCTTTTTAACTCTATCAATGATTTCATCGGTCAAATTAGGGTGATTTATCACTTCAAATTCAAACACTCTAATATTAGAGGTCAAAAATGTATCCTTATTTACATCAGATAATTTATTGAATGATTGTTTATTGAGTACTTGCAATTCCTTTAATCCTTTAATACTTAATGTCAGGATATTTTCTTTAAATCTCTTTAGAGTCTCAAACCTTTGCCTCCCGTCAATAACCTCAATTTTGGCGCCCATCTTAAAAAGAATTAAAGGAGGGACCTCAGTTCCAAGTATTACACTTTCAATAAAAAATGTTTGCTTCGCCTTATCCCAAACATAATTACGCTGATAGTATGGACTGTAATCTATTCTTTTTAAGTTCCTCTCGCTTAAAAGTGTCTTAACAGACATACTTCTTGCTATAATTCTTAATGAGGATTGAAAAATTTTTCTGAATTCTTCAGCCTTTAATGTTTGGTCTATATTAGCTGATCTTGTCATGATTTAGAATAAGTTGAGAGTCGGATTCAATACGTAAACCAAAAATTTTTAGCTCATCTTCCTCAGTTTTAAACTTAGAAATTCTAACTTTTGTAATATCCAAATAGGTACTGAATACTAATCTATCGTGCAAAAAGTAAAACAAAAACTCGTGAAAGTCATCTTCCCCTAATTGAATGTTATTGTCTCTAATATCCTTTTTACAAAAAACCTTCAAATCAATTGCTTCTTCAAAATATATTCCAACTATACATTTGAATACCACAAACTCCTCTTCAACTTTTAGCACTTCATTATCAACATCATAGGAAGAATTAATATGTTTAATAAGGAAATAAGTTAATCTATCACTAAATTGAAGTAAATCATGATAATCTTCTTTTTTGAATTGATGGAATTCAGGCTTATGAAACATTGGGACATGTTTAAGAAGATTATATTGAAGTATCAGTGAGCGAGCTTTAGTTCCATAGATCGAATGAGAATTATAGTATAAAATTAACTGTTCGTAGTCAGTCAATTGAGACCTTAAAATTTTGGCATAAAAAATCTTTTCATTATCGCTTAATACTTTATTTGATTCAATAATTTTAACGAGTCTATAAAATGCCTTAAAATAGTGAGACAAATGCCCTCTTTGAAACTGATACAATTGCATATACTTTTTAATTAGACCATTGTGCAATTCATATACAGACAAATTAGAAATATCATAATTTTCTAGAAGCCTTTCCTGTAGGCTTTTAAAAAAATCACCATCTTTATCTATCTCGTTTAAATTTTTTTTTATTGTGAGATAAACATTTAAGAGCGAGTAGAAATTAGATTCAAACTGCTGAACTCTAAGGGTATTGCTCTGGTCTTCATATATTTTGCGACTCGAAGTAAGCTCTGCACGCTGGAGTTGAAATTCTTTAATCTGTTGATTTAGGGCGTTGATTTGTAAGTCTAACGCCTCTCTATTAGTTCTGAAATCATTTCTTTGCTCTGATAAAGCTATATAAAATAGCATAACACCCGCCAATGCCCAAATTGAACCAACAACTCCACCTATAAAATCTCCAAACCGAGCAAACAATTCCGAATTTATGGATTTATCAAATCTTAAGTTGAAATTCAGCCACAAAAAGCTAATTATGCCTAATACGATAATTATTAGCCCTAAGAATATTAAGAATATGCTAAGTTTTTCATTCTGGAGCAATCGTCGCATGAGCTATCATTTAAGGAAGTTAATTAAAACCCAAGTTATCTAAACAAAATCATTTAGAATTATTATAATAATAAATTTTTTAATTCTCCTATAAGTCACCATCTGCAAACACCTCATAATGAATCACTTTCTCTTCAAACTCAAGTAGGTAATCCTTATCCTCAGGATAGTATTTGGCCTTTTCGTAATCTTCGCCGGCGAAGTTTTTTATTACCTCCATATTCTCCCAATAGGTGATCAGGGTATAATGTGCTACATCACCGTCCAGGCGTCTAAGGAAGCTTAGTTTTATGAATCCCTCGGTGCCGCTATAGTCGGGAATAGCTGTGGCATTTGTGAATGCCGTGTACTCTTCATAATGCTCCGCTTTGGTTCGGCCATGCCATATTCTTGCTATCATAGGTTTAGGTTTTAATGCTCATTTCCCTTATAAATCCACATGGGCTCGGTTTGTCCGGCTCTTGAAAAGCCAACTTTTTTATAGAAATCTATGGCTTTGCCATCGGCAGTAAGCATTTGCATATGGAAGCCTGAATATTTCTCCTGCATCTTATTCATGATCATATGACCTATGCCTTTGCCCTGGTATGTCGGCAGCACCAATAGGTGCGGATAATACACCACCAGATAACCATCCGAAATAGCGTTGCCAATGCCCACCAGGGTGTCGCCATCCCAGGCAGAAACCAGGCCATGAGAATTCATCAGAGCTTTGTACAGTTCTTCCGGCTTATCGGCAGAGCTCCATTTGTTAGCTTTGTACAAATCAAGAATTCGCTCCACAGGTATATCTCTGGTTTCGGAAATGGTAATGTTCATTAGTGATTAAAGAATTCTTTGAATTTGGGATAAGTAACTATTTTATATAGCAATGTCAAAGCTCCTACCACTTTAAAAACCAAAGCTATCATAAACAACATCTCCGGACCTTTTAAGTGCAAGATCTTTACTATTGCCGCGATAAAATCAATACAGTAGCCGATTATCAAAACAATTAATCCGTATTTTGCTTTCATTCATTAGGGATATTTAAAGAATCAGATGTTCTAATAGAATCTACTTGTTGTTGGATGTTTTCTAAATTGAGATCAGGTATGTCAGGCTTATCAGGACTGAATAGATCTGGCATAAAAACAAGTGCCAGGGTAAAGATGATAGCGAAGCCAAAAAGCCAAAACGAAGTATACCTCATAGCCTTACTACTTCCAATCTTCTCCACCGCATCATTCAGCTGATCAAAGTCTTGAAAAACTTCCTTCTTACGTTTGGCTACGCCCCCTCGATCATAGTTTTCTACATACTCATATCCATAAGTCGTGAGGTAAAACACACCTGCCTCCTCTTCAGTCTCCACTAAATCAAAAGACTCAAGTTCCTGCATCAGCTGGTTAATGGCAGCATATGGTAGATTTTCTTTCTTGCTAAATTCAGCCACGCTTAGTGACTGACCCTCAGCATCATGAATGGCTCCTAAAAGAGCGATATGGTCGTCTGTTATATTCATTGAGGCTTTTAAACTAGCCTTTTTTAACCTAAATAGGAACTCAGCCTCAATGAATCAATATTTTAACTACTAAATACCTTCAAGTTTTATCTTAAATCGGTATTGATCTCCCTGTTTTTGCTTCAGCTTTAAGACCTCATGAGTTTCTTTACTCACCCAAAACACCTCTTCTGACTGGTCAGTCACATGCTTTAGCAGCCAGCAATCTACAGGCACATTATTAAAGCCCGTAAAAGTATTGGAGCCAACCACAGCGTAGGTCTCCCATTTAGGAGGAGTTGGATATCCAGCTTCGTAAAAATTGATTTTAAACACCTTATTTTCAGCCAGTGGAAGTAGTGCAAATGTTTCCAGATCAAGATGCCAATTGAGATTATACTCGTTGCGAGCCTGATCAAAAGCAGCAAGACATTCTTTGGCCATGGCAGAGGAAGTATCAGAGGTCAAATCTTTTCCCTGAATTATTGCCTTCCGATCTTCAAAATTAATTTCTGCCTTATAGGTACCTCTTTCTTTCATGCCCCACCAGGTTTCCTGATATAAGGTACCAAAGGTTTTCTTATCACAAACAGACATGGCAGTGTGATAAACTGAATCTCTACTCTCCCAACTCTGAGAGATTTCGATAATCTCTTTTCCAGACCAGTTCTTGAAACTTACGGTCCGGGTCCAGAATTCTAAATTTTTGTGATTCTGCTCATTTAAATCTGAAAAATAAAGCAAGTAATGACTTTTCCCCGGCTTCAGGTTTTTAATGTTGAGCGTTTTGGCCGTTACCACAATAGTATCGGCTTTTTGAGCATAAGAAATAGAGCCTGCGGAGAGCAAAATGATTAATACGATGAACTGTTTCATAGGTAGGAATAGGTTAGATGATTAATGACTATATTAACTCATCTAACCTCCTTTTAGACCACTTTTCCTGGCGTGTGGTATATTTTGAGCCATAAGTGGTCTAAAGCAAGATGCTATTCGGAGAGAAGCTCCACCTCTTCAGGTATAGAGAGTAGCAGCGTGCACCCTATCTCACTTTTCACACCATGCTTACCGCTAGGCGGGGTATACAAAAAGTCACCCTTTTTCAGTTTCTCACCGTGTATCTCACACTGGCCTTCCAGCACAAAGATTTCCTCTCCGGCCGGGTGGTTATGATAGGGATAACTGGCCCCGGCATCAAAACGCAATAAAATTGTTTTTGAGCGCTGAGTAGCTTCATCAAATCGGAGTGATTTCACAAAAAGACCGTGATAGTAAACACCGTTTTCTATTAATGGCTGCCATTCTTTTGCTTCACTATGGGTTATATAATTCTGAATGTTCATGATAATGATTTTTGGTTATTGACAAAGCAAAAGTGCCGCTTAATAGCCACAGAGGAAATGGAGAATCCTGAGTATTACATGGAAGATTCTAGAGCGGCAGCATATTCTTTAGGGGAAACGCCTGTGTGATTCTTGAAAAACTTAGAAAAATAAAGAGGGTCTTCAAAACCAAGACGAAAAGCCACCTCTTTCATCAGCAAGTTTTCATATTGAATGATACGCTTGGCCTCTGAAATCACTAAGCCATAGATTACGTTCTGAGCAGTTTTACCAGCATGAAGCTTGGCCTGTTCATTAAGCTTTAACTCAGTGGTTTGTAACTGAGCAGCTATTTCAGAAAGGCTATAATTATGCTCAAAATTGTTTCTGACAAATTCTAGAAAAGTGAGAAATAGAGCAGTTGGCTTCCAAACTTCTTCTCCATTCTCAATTTTAGCACGATTTACTTCCACCAGTAAAAGTTCTATTCTGGCATGCACCGAAGTGAGATATTGAAAAGGCATTTCAGCCAGCTCTCTAGTAATCAATTTTAGCTGCTGAAGTATATGGTCAGGATGGTTGATAGTGATGATCTCATTATAATCGAAATGGCAAAAAAGGCTGTTTTGGAATATTAGCTCTATATCTTGCTCATTCTTAGCCATATAATCTAAGGTAAAATCTAAAAGAAAGCCCTCTACCTGCTGATGAGGCTTTATGAAATGATATTGACCTGAAGTAATAGTTAGCACTTGCATGGGCTTTACTTGAAGTAGCTTATCATCAACCTGAATATTAAGGAGTCCGCTGGTAATATAGATAAAAAAGTACTTTTTCACCCTTTGGGGCTCATCATAGACTACTTCTGCAAGATTCTGAATATTTACCATAGCAATTAATGTAGTTCCAATCGATATTCCTTTTTCAAAAGCATGAGGTTAGTCCTGGTCACCAACCAGCAGCAGAGCAATACAAATACTCCTATAGAGATTATGCTAAAATTCCTAACCGGTATCATCACATCCATGTTCCGCATCAATTGATGAGTAGCATATATCCAGTAAGCCAGACTACCTAGTGCGGTTAACACTATAATAACGGAGATTAATTGAATCCTATTACGGCCCATTTCTTTATTTTCAAAAGTCCGTAACCAATATACAAACCTATAACACTCAAAATCAGCACAGCAAAAAAACCTATGAAGAAATATTCTGAAAGTTGAATCATTTCTACTACGCTTGAATCCTTCTGAGTATCTTCATTAAGTTGACTTGTAAAGTTCATCATCATAATGCTTAAAATGCCGTTGTTAAGCGCATAATAAGTAGTGCAGGCAAAAATTAATATAGTTACCCAACCCGTGGCCCTGATATTTGAAATAATGGTGATTACTCTGCTTTCCATGTAAAAATTAAGTCAACGTTAAATTTTGTAAAAGGCATAACTATTCCATCCCTAATCAGTTGATTTTATAGAAGCACTTGTGTGTTTCTGAAATTTAAAAAATTTAATATTTAATATTAAAAACCCATTCAGATATTATGAAACTCACGTATTATGGACATGCTTGTTTTTCAGTGGAAGTGTCAGGGAAGAAATTACTGTTCGATCCGTTTATCACTCCCAATGAAAAGGCAAAAGATATAGACATAGATAGTATAGAAGCTGATTATATTTTGATCAGCCACGGTCATCAGGACCACACAGCCGATGCCATAAAACTAGCCAAGAAGACGGGTGCTAAAATCATTTCAAACTTTGAAATTGTGACATGGGCGCAAAATAATGGCGTGGACAATGTACACCCGATGAACCATGGCGGATATTATGACTTTGATTTTGGTAGAGTGAAA
This sequence comes from Fulvivirga ligni, assembly GCF_021389935.1. Taxonomy (NCBI): domain Bacteria; kingdom Pseudomonadati; phylum Bacteroidota; class Cytophagia; order Cytophagales; family Fulvivirgaceae; genus Fulvivirga; species Fulvivirga ligni. The sequence goes on along the minus strand of NZ_CP089979.1, from coordinate 1,247,500 downwards.
TATGTTACGGCCATACATTCCAGCTCATTTGCAGATGGCAGCTATGCCGGTAATCCTGGCGGTTTTGTTATCAGCAGTAGCGAAAAAACCTTCTATTATGCGGGAGATACTGCCTTAACTATGGATATGAAGCTGATACCTCAATTCTTCAAATTAGATTTCTCTATTTTACCTATCGGAAATGATTTGACCATGGGCGTAGAAGAAGCCATAGTGGCAGCTGACTTTGTGGAGTGTAATAAAGTATTAGGAGTACATTATGACACCATGGAGGTGATAAAAATTGATCACGAAGATGCTGTAAAGCAATTTAAAGAAAGCGGCAAAGAATTAGTACTTATGAAAATAGGTGAAACCAAAGATTTTTAAGTTTGATATATTAGATTAATTAGTTTGCCAAAGGCTCTCATATCCCAGAGAGCCTTTATTTTTACACCATGAATCCAAAAGTCACCATCATATACTGCACGCAATGTCGCTGGCTGCTCAGAGCCGCCTGGATCGCTCAGGAATTACTTACTACTTTTAATACAGATTTGAGTGAAGTAGCACTTCAACCAGGCACTGGAGGTATCTTTGAAGTATGGCTAGATAACGAGCTAATTTTCTCCAGAAAACAAGCGGAAAGATTCCCCGAATCTAAAGAATTAAAGCAGCTGATTAGAGATATTATTGACCCTGAAAGAGACCTGGGACACAGCGATAAAAAATAGGCCGTTTGGCACCCATTTTTAGTGTGTAAAAACTTGCCCTAAAATTCTCAAAAAATCCACTCAATTATTTCATAATAAGCATTTTACACCATTAAACGCCCGTTTAAATCAGGCATGGTTTTTTCTAATCTTTTCATTGAATTTATTTAAAGAAAACTAAAGTAAATTAGTTATGAAAAAGATAATATTAGCACTAGGAATGAGCGTGTTTTTTATCTCAGCCTATGCACAACAAATTCACACTGAAAAAGCTGCAGGATCTATAGACAAAACCTACCGTACTTTTGCCTTTATAAACCCGAATGAAGATCAGGAACCTGGCACACAGGAAGCTGTAATTGTAGAAAGTGAAAATATGCAGAGCGTTTATATTTTCACTGATGAGAAATACCCGGGAACGGAAGCCAATGAGTCAATCAAAACTTCCATAAAACAAGAAATGATTGACAGAAATTTTAAATACAGCCCTAAACATCCTGATGTATTGATTTCTTATATAGTATTTAACAGGGAAGGAAATATTAAAGGAGATTTCGATAACAGAGCAGAGCCTACAACTGGCATAGAAAGACCCGAAACCATGCAAGCCGACAGAGGTACGCTATTAATAACTGCCACAGATTATACTACTGGAAAAACCATATGGCAAGGACTTGAGAATGGTGCCTTTAAACAAGATTATACGGTAAAAGATACCGATGCTATGAAAGCCGTATCAGATATTATGAGCGGATTTGATGTATCCAGAAGCGGTACATACTAATTTGATTTAACATCGAATAGTAAAGAGGTCGCATCAAACGTGGCAGACAAGCTCCACATTTGATACAACCTCTTTATTTTAAAATCTATACCTGATACCCCAGCTTCCTCTCAAAATACTATCATCTTCTGCCAGAATAGGCGCAAGCTCAATTTGGCAACCAAAATGCTTCTGTTCGAATGGGTAAATATTTATTCCAATCGGAATTACAACACCTTCGAAAACATTTACTCTGTAACCTATGCCTGCATAGCCATTTACAGTTTCATTCTTCGCATAGATATAACTGGCCGTTAGCTCTACACTCAAATCGTCTAAATAAGAATCCATGCCTATCCTTAGCTCAGGTAAGAATGTATTATTTATTTCATAACTCAGCCCTACAAAGGGTATGTTAGATTGATGAGCACTAACGCCAAATTGAGAATAAGCCTTGCCCATAACTACACAGAGCAAGGTGCAAAGAATCATTTTTTTAATCATAATCGCTGAGGTTATTTTATTGAAAAATATAGAATTAATTATATTTAATAAAACAACCTCAGCAATTATTTGACCAAAACGTATTTATTAGATATTCATACCGCCAGAAACTTCAATGCGCTGTCCGTTGATCCATCTGGCATCTTCTGTACAAAGGAAAGCTACTACGCCACCAATATCTTCTGGCACTCCGGCTCTGCCCAGCGCCGTAGAATTAGCCACCATCTGATTTGTTTCCTTGTTATCTCTTACATGGCCTCCTCCGAAATCTGTTTCAATAGCACCTGGAGCCACTACATTAGCCTTAATTTGTCTACCACCCAGCTCTTTAGCCAAATATTTGGTAAGCACCTCTACAGCTCCTTTCATAGACCCGTAAGTGGAAGATCCTGGCATGGCAAAGCGAGCTAATCCGGAAGAAATATTCACAATGCCGCCGCCATCATTCATTAATGGCAATGCCTTTTGAGTAAGGAAGAATACACCCTTATAATGGATATTCATAATATCATCAAACTGCTGCTCGGTAGTTTGTGCAAACGGCGAATAAAGCGCTGTACCAGCATTGTTTACCAAATAATCGAAATTAGAGCTACCTGTATTTTCCTTTAAGTGTGAACCTACTTTTTCGAAAAAGCCATCGAACTGAGAAATGTCGCTGGTATCTAGCTGGAAAGCTATGGCCTTTTGTCCTATATTCTGAACTTCCGCCACTACTTCATCGGCTTTTTCCTTATTGCTGTGATAAGTAAAAATCACATCTAAACCTTTTTTTGCCAAGTTGATAACCATATCTCTTCCGAGTCCGCGACTACCACCTGTTACAACTGCTATTTTTTGATTGTCTGTCTTCATCTTTAATTACTTTTTAATTCTAATAAGATGAAGCAAAGGTCGTACAATTACCCAAGCGGGCGTTTGTAAGAATCAATCCATAGTTTGCAAAAATCAAATATGAAGCTATGCACGGAAAGCCAGTGGAGCCTGCTCTGTTCTCTTCTTGAAGAAATTAGAAAAATGGGCCACCTCTTCAAAACCCAGGCTATAGGCAATTTCAGAAATATTCCAGTCAGTTTGTTTAAGCAAAATCTTAGCTTCCTGTAACATGCGGCTGGTTATAACTTCTGTTGTAGTCTTACCTGTGCTTTCTTTCAGCACCTTATTGAGGTGATTTACATGTATGGCCAATCGGTCCGCATATTCCTTGGCCGATCTCAAACTCAGCTTCTGAGTGGGTGATTCAATAGGAAACTGGCGCTCTAATAGTTCTATAAAAAGTGAAATGATTCTAGCTGAGGCATCTTGCTGACTATGTACGGTGCTGGCTGGCTGTAATTTTTGGCCATAATGAATCAGCTCGATCACATAATTTCTTAACAGGTCATATTTAAACTCATAATCAGAGCTGATTTCTTCCTGCATTTTTTTGAAAATCCAATTGATTTCATTGGCCTTTTCTTCTGATATTTCAAACACAGGATAGCCGCCTGCTTTAAAAATAGGAAGGTCATCCAGCACCAGACCGCTTTTATTCTTCACCATGAACTCTGCAGTGAACACACAAAAAGAACCTGCCTGATTCTCATCTTGAGGCAACCAATGATAGGGCACTTTAGGCGTACCGAAAAGAAGGGCGTTCTTTTCCACCTGAATCACCTTATCAGCATATTCAGCCCTGTTTTTCCCTCTAATTAAGCTTATTTTATAATAGGCACGTCGGTTATAAGGCATTTCCGCCTTGCGCTTTACCTTTTGGATGGTGTCTGCCACATCAAAAACATTGAAGTGACCAATTTCCTTCGTGATGCCTGGAGGCAGAAGAGCACTTATTTCCTTACCGGTAAAATCAGCAGCTTCTTTGTAGAACTCATCTAAAGTAACATTTCTCATAATCCACCTCCTCTGGTTTGTAAAATTCAAATATACAAACAATAATTCAGCAGCAATGCTAATGCCTTCGCTTGTTTTTTCTTTCCTCAGCTCTGTTGATAAAATACACTATGAGTTTCACGATTTTATCAAAACTAAAAACAGCAATCAGCGCCAAAATCAGCAGAACCCAACCCGCTCCTTTCCCGGATAAGAAGGTCTCAATGATATCCATTTTGAATAACCACTTTACAATGACTTTTGAATGGCCGTTACAATAGTATTAGCAATTTCATTCTGGCCGGCTTCACTGGATAAATACGCTCTATCATGCTCATTAGATAAATAGCCCATATTAAGAAGCACACCTGGACTATCTAAATTCCTCAAAATAAAATAGTTACCAGCTTGAACCGGCTGCTTTTCAAAAGCGTCTGGAAAAGATGCTACCAAATTTTCAGCAACCACAGAAGATACTGACTCATAGTCCTTATTTGCACAGACGGTAGCCTGTATGCCCTGCTCATTTACATTTTCATGAGTAGATACATGCAATGAAATTAGAAGATCAGGCTTTAACAGATTGATCTCTTCAACCCTTTCTTTTAGTGTTTTTAAGTGATCTGTATTTCTAGATAAGACTATTTTGATACGAGTATCTGAATTGAACTTCTGCAGCTTTTCGGCTATAGCCAATGTCAAATCCTTTTCCGCAATCTCATCTAACCTAGCTCCGGCATCAGCCCCTCCATGGCCCGGATCTATCACAACAAGTTTTTCCTCTCTTGCTGGATAAAAGGCACTTAGAAATACTGCAGCCAGGATTACAATAGAAAATTTAATCACTCTGTTCATAGCGGTAAGATTTAAGTTATAATATAAATCTAATAAAAAATTTCACTTCTATGAAAGGAGCATAAAAAAACTGCTTCGGTTATCGAAGCAGTTTTTCATTAAATATATCGTAGCTAAACTTATTTCAACATTTTTAATAACGTAGTAAGCTTAGCTTTTAAGTTTCTTCTGTCCACTATAAAATCAAGGAAACCATGATCTAGCACAAACTCTGCACTTTGGAATCCTTTAGGAAGATCTTTACCAATGGTTTCTCTAATTACCCTTGGCCCGGCAAAGCCTATAAGCGCACCTGGCTCAGCAATGTTAAAATCTCCTAGCATAGCATAAGAAGCAGTAACACCACCTGTAGTAGGGTCAGTTAATAATGAGATATAAGGTAATTTAGCCTCACTAAGTAAAGCCAGTTTAGCAGAAGTTTTAGCCATCTGCATAAGAGAAAGCCCTGCCTCCATCATTCTGGCACCACCAGACTTAGAGATCATTAAGAAAGGCTTCTTGTTTTCAATAGAATGATCAATAGCTCGTGCAATCTTCTCACCCACCACAGATCCCATAGAACCTCCGATGAAACCGAAATCCATACAAGCAATAGTTAAATCTAAGCCATTGATTTTACCGTGTGCAGTTCTTACCGCATCTTTAAGACCTGATTTTTTCTGAGAAGCTTTAATCCTTTCAGGGTAAGCTTTGGTGTCTTTGAATTTCAATGGGTCACCAGACTCCATATTTTCATCCAACTCAGTGAAATTATTATCATCAAAGAGAATTTCGAAATACTCTTTGCTACCAATCCGAACATGGTACCCATCTTCCGGGCTTACGTAGGAATTGTTTTTCAATTCCCTGGTATGTATAATTTTTCCGCTTGGAGTTTTAAACCAAAGGCCGTCAGGCGCTTCTTTTTTCGCCTCTGTAGGGGTCTGAATCCCCTTATCTTTTCTTTTGAACCAGCTCATGTTATCCATATATATTTATTGATCCACGATCAATTACAGTCTAAATGATTCTTGCAAATATCTACCTTAATACCAATCTTTCAAAAATTACCTATAAGAATGTGTCCAACCTAAATTATTTAGTTTATTTGCATAGCATAATAAAAGCACATTTAATCATTAAACTAATAGAATAATGTCAGCTTCATATTTAAAACCGGGAGTAATCACCGGAGATGATGTACAAAAATTATTTCAGTACGCAAAAGAAAAGCAGTTTGCATTACCTGCGGTAAATGTAACAGGTACTAACACAGTAAACGCAGTTTTAGAGACCGCTGCTGCTATTAAATCTCCCGTAATTATTCAATTCTCAAACGGTGGCGCAAGTTTTTATGCTGGTAAAGGTTTACCAAATACTGACCAACAAGCCGCTATTGCAGGTGCCGTTTCTGGTGCCAAGCACGTTCATCAAATGGCTGAACTTTATGGAGCTACTGTAATACTTCACACTGACCACGCAGCTAAAAAGCTTTTACCATGGATAGATGGTATGCTAGATGCTGGCGAGGAATTCTATAAATCTCACGGCAAGCCGCTTTTCAGTTCTCACATGATTGACCTTTCTGAAGAGTCTTTAGAAGAGAACATAGACATCTGTAAAACATATCTGGAGAGAATGAGCAAAATGGACATGACTCTGGAGATTGAATTAGGTGTTACTGGTGGTGAAGAAGATGGTGTAGACAATACAGACGTAGATAGCTCTAAGTTATATACTCAACCAGAAGAGGTAGCTTATGCTTATGAAGAATTAGGCAAAATAAGCCATAGATTTACTATTGCAGCAGCTTTCGGTAACGTACACGGTGTTTATAAGCCAGGTAACGTAAAATTAACTCCTGTAATTCTTAAGAATTCTCAGGATTACATCAAAGAAAAATATAACACTAGCGAAGACCACCCTGTAGATTTCGTATTCCACGGAGGTTCTGGTTCTACTGTAGAAGAGATCAGAGAAGGTATTTCTTACGGTGTTATTAAAATGAACATAGACACTGATCAGCAGTGGGCGTTCTGGGAAGGCATCAAAAATTACTACAAAGAGAACGAAGGTTTCCTTCAGGCTCAAATTGGTAACCCTGACGGAGATGACGTGCCAAACAAGAAGTTTTATGATCCAAGAGTTTGGTTAAGAAAAGCTGAAGACTCTTTCATTGTAAGATTGAAAAAGGCATTTGAAGACTTAAATAACGTAGGCACTATCGCCTAATCTCGTTTATTAAGAGATTTAAAGCCCTGATTGGTGAAATTCACTGGTCAGGGCTTTTTATTTTTAAACTCAAAAAAGTCCTTTGATCATGTCATTTATTATTTAAAAAAAGATTATTTACTATCTTCAAGGCAATTTTTTAAAAATCTATGCTCAGCCGGAAAGCCGTAATCAGACTCACCACCCTAGTCTCCATCATTGCATGGGTGACTATGGTATTCACTGAGCTTTCCATTGTTTTCAGTAACAAGATCGACATGAACTCGGGAATTGCTGATAGCATTCCTAAAATAGCGCTGAGTGTTTTCATTCTTTCACTATTCGTTTTCTTCAAATACAGAATTGAAAAAGCTGAGAGTGTAAACTTCATAGACCTGCTCTGGAAAGTATTCGTAACCGGGCTTATTACCACCATAGTTTCTCTGGTGTTTCGCCTGTTTCTTATATTGCTGGGCAGCACCAAGCTGGCTGAAAATGTACTCTTTCAAGAGTTTATCTATCTAATAAATCTGGGTCTATTGGCTTCATTCCTCATTTCTACTTTCATAGTATGGAAAAGGCTCATTCTCTACCAGAAATCCAAGTTCTTACTTACCGTATGGCAGATCTTTGAATATGCCTTATTAATAAGTCTACTTTACGTGGTACTTCCTGTTCCGGCCATTGCGAACTTAGAGAGGTACTACATGGGTATATTAGTGCTTTTAGGAATCTTCCTTTCGGCCAATATGAAATGGGTAGCCTACCTTAACTTTAAGCAAAAGTGGAAGAGCATCCTGCTGATTTTGCTGGCCATGTTCTATCTGGGCTATTTCGCTTTTACGGTATTCTCTTTTGCAGATGACATTGGCAAAAACACACCTGTTTTCCTTAATATCGGGAATAATATCTTCCTGATATCTTTAATGATATTCATATTTATTTACTCACTTTTCTCACTACTGGTAATTTTATTTAACCTTCCTACCAGTTCGGTATTTGAGCAAAAGCTGGAAGAAGTAGTTAACTTCCAAAGGCTTAGCCAGTCTATCCAAACCGAGCAGAACGAGGAGAGAGTGTATGACATTTTGCTTGAAAGTGCCACCAGCACCGTATTTGCTGATGCCGCCTGGATCGAGATTTTCGAAGAAGAAGGCAACAGCAAGTTCTATACTCACAAAATATCAGTGGCCGAAGTAGGTACTATTAAGGAACACATTAGCAATAATAAGATTTCTGGCGTGCTGGAGCCTAGCTCTGATAAATCTAAGAACGCGAACAAGTACCTTTCTACGCTGAGATCATCGCGCTTTAGGTCCATCATGGCTTTTCCTATTTATGTAAAAAACAGCCATGTGGGTACGCTTGCTCTTTTAAAGGATGTAAGTGATGGTTTCAATAAAGAGATGTCTAAGATTATAGACACCTTTACTAACCAGGCCGGAATATCCATTGAAAACTTCAGGCTTCTTTCTGAGGCCCTTGAAAACGAGCGATATAAGGAAGAGTTAAAAATTGCCAAGCGCGTACAAAGCAGCCTACTTCCAAAGGTATTGGACCACGGGCAAGATTATGATATGATAGCCTTTTCTGAGGCTGCAGATGAAGTAGGAGGTGATTATTATGACACCTTCAGGATCAATCAGGATAAAATAGCTCTAATTATTAGTGACGTATCCGGAAAAGGAACGTCAGCGGCCTTCCACATGTCTCAAATGAAAGGGGTGTTTCACAGTTTTGCTCAGTTGGATTTACCTCCAAAAGAGTTTTTAGTTAAAGCCAATACTGCCTTGAGCCGCTGCCTGGATAAGACCTCGTTTATCACCACTTCTTATTTTGTAATCGACAGTGAGCGACAAAAAGTAGAGTTTGCCAGAGCCGGCCACTGCCCTACGCTATATTATGATTCGCAAACCGGGAAAGCATCCTATTTTCAGAATAAGGGCTTGGGCTTAGGGATCATTAGAAATAACGAGTTTGGAAACTACATCCAGACTAACTGCTTTCAATATAAAAAAGGCGATATAATAGTGCTCTATACCGATGGTATAACAGAGGCTAAGAATGCCAAATCAGAAGAATTTGGTTACGAAAGGCTCCAAAACTTTATAGAGACTGTGAGCCATAAGGAAATAGTGAACATACAGGAAGATCTTATCAACGCCCTTTACGAGTTTTCGGGATCAAAGGCCATTGATGATGATTACACCACTTTAATAATAAAATTTACCTAAAGAAGTAAGTATAACATAAGTTTATATAATACGTAAAACAATTATGGTTGACATAAAAAGAATTCAGGAAGAGGAGTATGAAGTAATAAAAATTGTAGGTGAAGTAGATGCCAGCTCTTCTATAGAATTAGACAACGCAATACACGATGCCGTGGAAAGTGGCGGAAAAAAATTCTTAGTTGACTGTACTTCTCTGGATTATATATCCTCAGCCGGCCTGGGTGTTTTTATGTCTTATATCGAAGAATTTAAGAAAGAAAACATCCACTTAATACTATATGGATTGAACAAAAAAGTGGCAAATGTTTTCGAAATACTCGGTTTAGACCAGTTATTGAATATTGAACAAACAAAAGGGGAAGCGCAAGCTAAGTTGGGATGAAATATTGTTACAAAGTTCCGTGTCAAAAGGAGATGCTGAAAGACATCAGAACCTTCGTGAAGGAGGTTTTGAATAAAAACGGCCTCTCAGAAGTAGATGTAAGCACATTAGTATTGGCCATAGATGAGGTCTGTGCTAACCTTATTATCCATTCACACCAATGTAACGCCAGCGACTCCATAGAACTAGAAATCAAGTTCACCAAAAATAATGAGGTGGTTTTCAGCATTATTGATAAATCTGAAATGTTTAACATCAATAAGTACGAAGAGCCTTGTATAGATGATATCATCAAAAAAAGAAGAAAAGGAGGCGTTGGTCTCATCCTGGTGAAGCGCATTATGGATGACATTCAGATTACCACCGACCGAAAGAAGCACATTTGCCGCCTTTCTAAAAAGATATAACTTCTAAAATCTCACATATTTTTCATTCCTACGGCTTTTTCAGGCAGAATTCGTTAAAATTGCAAGGTTTATAGTATCTGGCCAGATAAAAAACAACAACCTAAATGAAACAGCTACTCTCCCTAATCCTTGTATTACTTATACTTAACTCCTGTCAGGTAAACAAAAGCTCTAACTCTGCACCTCAAGATAAGAGCAACAAAGCATTATTCACCGTTTCCGATGACACCACTTTTTGTGACGAATTTATGTACGTGTACAAAAAGAACAACATTAACAATGACAGCGCCTACACTCATGCTGACATTGCCGACTATCTCAACCTATATGAAAACTTTAAGCTAAAAATTAAAGAAGCCAAAAGCCGCGGCATGGACACCACAGCCGCTTTTCATAGAGAATTTAACACTTACAAAGAGCAATTAAAAAAGCCGTATCTTACTGAGAACAAAGTAACGGATCAGCTAATTCAAGAAGCCTATGACCGCTACAAAGAAGACATCAATGCATCTCATATTCTCATTACTGTAGACGAGAACGCATCACCAGAAGATACTTTAAAGGCTTACAATGAAATAATAGACATCAGAAACAGAGCGCTAAACGGCGAAGACTTTTCAAAGCTGGCGGGTGAGTTTTCAGATGATCCATCTGCTAAAACCAATGGTGGTAATTTAGGCTATTTCAGCTCATTCCAAATGGTTTACCCATTTGAATCAGCCGCTTATAATACTGCTAAAGGCAGCATCTCCACACCAGTAAGAACACGATTCGGATATCATATCATAAAAGTGCTTGACAGAAGGCCCAATCAGGGAAGAGTTGAGGTTTCGCATATTATGATTCGTATTCAGCCTAACAAATCTGACTCACTAGAGGCTAGAAATAAGATTTTTGAAATCTATGACCAAGCTACTGGCGGTGTAAACTGGGATCAACTGGCAAAAGAATTTTCAGAAGACATCAACTCAAAAAATAAAGGCGGCCTTTTGCCTGTTTTCGGCCTTGGCAAATTCCCATTTGAATTTCAGGAAGCGGCCTTCGCTCTAAAGAATCCGGGCGACATATCGGATCCTGTCATGAGCCCTTATGGATGGCACATCATCAAGCTAGAGAAGAAATATCCTATTGAAAGATTTGAAGAGATGGAGCCTACCATTAAAAATAGAATAGGAAGAGACAGCAGAGCCCAAATAAGCAAGAAGGTATTTATTAGCAGACTTAAGAAAGAAAATGACTTTCAGGAGTTCCCTGCTAAACAAAACCTATGGTCGTATGCTGATAGCAGCCTTACCAGAGGCAAGTGGGTAGCACCTGAAAATGCTGAGCTTTTAAACAATCCGCTTTTTTCTGTGAAAAACGAAAACTATACAGTGAATGATTTCGTAACCTATCTAGCTAAAAATCAGCTTCCTAATTCTTATACACCTGAAGAATATATGAAACAGATGTATAATAATTACACTGACCAGAAGTTATTAGCTTATGAAGAAAATCATCTGGAAGAGAAATATGAAGATTATCGCATGCTTGTAAAAGAGTACAAAGAAGGTATTTTATTATTTCAGTTGATGGAGGAAGAGGTTTGGAACAAAGCTGTAAAAGATACTGTAGGCCTTAAGAACTACTATGAAAACCACCAGGATAGTTACCAGGCAGGTGAAAGAGTAGAGGCTACTATCTATAATGCAAAGAGTGAGGACATTATAAAAGAAATTAAAGATTTATTGGCTAGTGGAGATAGTGTGAACACAAAAGCGCTGGAAGATAAATATAATCAGAAAGGTGCGCTATCTTTGCAGGTTAAAGAAGGGGTGTTTGAAAAGGAGGATGAGTCCGTCCTTGATCAGATTTCATGGAAAGAGGGTACATTTACTCAGGAGCAAAACGGAAGGTATAATCTTGTAGTTATACATCGAATTATTCCTGCAGGCCCGAAAGCATTAAACGAGATCAAAGGTATGGTTATTTCTGACTACCAAAATCACCTGGAGAAGGAATGGGTAAGTGAGCTTCGTGCAAAATACCCTGTGAAGGAAAATGAAAAAGGTCTCAAATACATATATGAGCAGTTGGAAGAAAAATAGTGTTTTAATATTATGCCTGTGCAGCTTATGGGGTTGTGATTTCATTAAAATGAAAGACAGCGCCAATGGCGAGGATTCCGAAAAAGGAGAGCCTATTGCCAGAGTAAAAGATCAATATCTTTACTTGGAAGACCTTGAAGGTATAGCTCCTGCCGGAATGAGCAAAGAGGACAGCTCTAGCCGCGTGGACAGGTTTATACATAACTGGATTCAAAAGCAGCTTCTTATTCAGGAAGCTGCCACTCAAATAGAATTTAATGAGGCTGATATTGAAAGGAAAGTATTAGACTATAAGTATAGTTTAATGGGCTACCAGTATCAGTCTTATTACGTGAATAAACGCTTGAATAAAGAAGTGAGCGATGAAGAAGTAAGTCAGTACTATGATGAGCACATCGATAACTTTATCCTGAAGCAAAATATTATCAGGGGCCGATATATAAAGTTGCCGCTGAATGCCCCGAAAATCAAGAAGGTAAAATCACTCATCACCTCCAGCAAGAAGAAGGATTTGGATGAACTCAACTCCTACTGTCTAAGTTTTGCTACCAAATACCAGCTAGACGACTCCGTTTGGATGATATTTGATGAGGTTATACAAGACTCTCCTCTAGCAGAGATACCTAACAAGGTACAGTACTTGCAAAAACAGAAATATGCAGAGACATCTGACGATAAGTTTAAATATTTCCTAAGAATAGAAGAATTTAGAATATCTGATAATATTTCTCCACTGGAGTTTGTGAAGGAGGATATTAGAAGTATTATTATAAATAAGCGTAAAGTAGAGCTGGCTAAAAAGCTTGAAGACGAAGTTTATGAACGTGCAACACAAAACAATGAATTTGAGATATATAACTAAGTATGTGGCGCTGGCATTCTTATGTGCCCTACAATGGACTGCAATTTATGCACAAGACGAAGCTGCAGAAGACCAGGAAGAATCATCCAGTCCAGGTGTAGTAGTTGATGAAATTATCGCCAAAGTAGATAACTACATTATACTAAAATCTGAGCTTGAAAACACTTATATAAACTACCTGGCCAATGGTAATCCTGCCACATCAGATGCCAGATGTAGAATCCTAGCACAGCTTATTAGCCAGAAGCTTATGGTAGCTAAAGCAGAAATAGATTCTGTAATAGTAACTGACGAAGAAGTAGATGGCAACCTGGACAGAAGGATGCAGATGATCCTTTCTCAATATGGTGGTTCTGCAGAGCAGCTAGAGCAGTATTATGGTAAAACTGTAGAAGAGCTTCAGGCCGACTTAAGAGATCAGGTAAAAGAGCAGCTGGTGGTGCAGAGAATGCAAGAGACCATCACAGCGGATATCAAGATCACTCCTTCTGAGGTTAAAAAATTCTTTGGAAAGATAGCTCAGGATAGTTTACCATACTTCAGCACAGAAGTAGAGGTAGCTCAGATAGTGAAAATACCGGAAGTAGGTGAGGTACAAATAGACGCCGCTAAGAAGAAATTAAGTGAGATAAGAAGAAAAGTACTAGCAGGAGAAGCTGAGTTTGAGGCCATGGCCAAAGAGTTCTCTCAAGACCCGGGTAGTGCCAAATATGGTGGTAATCTCGGTTTCGCACAAAGAGGTATGATGGCTCCTGAGTTTGAAGCATCTGCTTTAAAATTAAAGCCAGGTGAAATTTCAGCACCTTTCACTACCCAATTTGGTGTGCACATAGTTCAGCTTATTGAGCGTAGAGGTAATGAATATAACAGTAGACACATACTTATCTCTGCAGAACCTTCTGAAGAAGATATGGAAATCGGCTATGAGTATCTTGACAGCTTAAGATCAGTAATTATAGCAGACTCTATCTCCTTTACCAAGGCTGCTAAAGAATATAGTGATGACATGTATACTGCTGGTAGCGGTGGTTTCTTTACAGATAATAACGAAGGCATTAGAGTTTCAAGTGAAGAACTTGATCCTGTAATCTTCTTCGCACTAGACAGTATGCAAATTGGTGATATTAGTAAGCCAATTAAGTTCAGAACTGATAACGGCAAGCAAGCTATTCGTATCTTATATTACAAGTCAAAGGTAAAACCTCACCAGGCTAACCTTAAGGACGACTGGCAGAAAATACAGGCAGCAGCACTTAATGAAAAGAAAAACAGAGCTATAAACAAATGGTTTAATGGTGCTCGTGATGATGTATTCATTAGTATAGATGAGGAATACAATTATTGTGGTATATTGAATTGACAATACCAATCTTAAAAAACTAACAGCATTATATGAAGTCATTTGAGTCGGATGTAGAAGCAGCTAATGCCTTTCATGAGGCGTACCATAAACTAACTGCAGAAATCTCTAAAGTAGTAGTAGGACAGGACGAAGTAGTAAGACTTCTGCTTACCTCTATTTTCTGTCAGGGGCATTGCTTACTTATTGGTGTGCCTGGTTTAGCCAAAACGCTTCTTATTCAAACAATATCATCTGTATTGGACCTTGACTTCAATAGGATACAGTTTACGCCAGATCTTATGCCTTCTGACATTTTAGGTGCAGAGACATTAGACAGGGATCGTAATTTCAAATTTATCAAAGGCCCTATTTTCGCTAATATCGTGTTAGCGGATGAGATCAACCGTACTCCTCCTAAGACCCAGGCTGCCTTGCTAGAGTCTATGCAGGAGTATGCTGTTACCATTGCTGGCAAAAAGTATGATCTGGACAGGCCGTTCTTTGTGTTAGCTACACAGAACCCAATAGAGCAAGAAGGTACATATCCTTTACCAGAAGCACAGCTAGACCGTTTTATGTTTAATGTGCTGCTAGACTACCCTTCCTATGAGAAGGAGGTAGAAATTGTAAAGAATACCACCAGCGACGTTCGTGCTACTGCTCAGCATGTGCTGTCAGCTGAAGAAATTAACTTTTTCCAGCAGCTGGTAAGAAAAGTACCTGTTACTGATAACGTAGTAGAGTACGCGGTAGAGCTGGTTCATAAAACAAGACCTAACTCCACCAAGGCTACTTCAGTAACCAATGAATATTTAGAATGGGGTGCCGGTCCTCGTGCGTCTCAGTTCTTAGTGATTGGAGCTAAGTGTAATGCCTTACTTAACGGAAAGTATTCTCCTGATATAGAAGATGTAAAAGCCGTAGCTAAGCCTACCTTAAGACACCGTGTGGTAAGAAACTTCAAAGCAGAAGCAGACGGCGTTTCAGTAGATAATATTATCGATCAGCTTATTTAATAGCCACCTTTAATTCAGTACCTCATCAGTAATGGTGAGAGCTCGGCCTGAAAGATAAGCACCGTATTGCCTTAATGGATATTGTGCTGGTCCACCCATAGGATAACCGTTGTTCGAATTGAATTGTGATTGACAACAAGGGCAGAAAATATACAGCTTAGAACTATGTACACTTACTGTGGCGCAAGCTTCATAAGGATGATATGGACAATTTCTTTCATAAGCTTTGTAGCTGCCAGAGTTTTCTCTGTAAATAATTATTCCTCTTAAGCCTTCATCCAATTCATAATAGCCCTTATCAATAGCAAGGCTGTTATATTCAGGAAGATCAAGATTTATATATACATCAGCAAAGCTAGTGTATGGGATATCGCTCTGATAACTTTCATCACCGCAAGACATCATGCCTGCCATGAAGCAAAGCGCTAGAATAGAAAATATTTTATTCATAATTATAAAAACCTCTACCTGATTTTCTGCCGTGATGCCCCGCATTCACTTTCTGCTCCTGAATACGGTTAGGTCTAAACTTAGGATCTTCATGAAAGGCTCTGAACATAGACTCAGTTACAGAATAATTAGTGTCCACACCAATTAAATCCATCAGTTTAAATGGCCCCATACGGAAGCCTGACGTTTCCATTAACCTATCCAGGCCTTCCACTTCTGTGACACCCTCCTCAAGCACTTTAAGGCTCTCTACGTAAAAATGTCTGGCCACCCTATTCACGATAAACCCAGGTGAATCCTGAGCTCTCACAGGCGTTTTATTTAGCTTCTCCGCTAGTTTAACGGTGAGCTCGGTAGTATTATTATCTGTAGCAGCACCTGAGATCACCTCCACCAATTTCATGATGTGAGCAGGATTAAAAAAGTGCATGCCTACCATTCTTTCAGGCTTGGTAAGTACAGAAGCTATTTTTGTAATAGGAATGGAAGAAGTATTAGAAGCCAGTATGGTGTGATCTGCATTAAGCGCTTCAAGCTGAAGGAAGACCTTTCTTTTCACATCAAGGTTTTCCACTATGGCCTCAATAATAAAATCAGCGATAACTGACTTAATATCAGAAGTATAGGAGATAAGATCTAATGCCTTTGCCTTATCTTCCTCTGAAACTTTTCCTTTTTCAATGCCTTTATCAAGGTTGCCGATAATGGCTTTTTCTGCCTTAGATAAACTATCCTTTTCTATATCAAAAAGTATAGTTTTAAAGCCGGACATGGCGCAGATCTGAGCGATGCCCAGGCCCATAGTTCCGGCTCCAATTATTGCTACGGTCTTGATATCATTAACCGTATTTATCATCAGTGCAGTGTTTTAAACTGTTGTAAAAACCTCACGTCGTTCTCGGTGTAAAGCCTTAGATCATTCACTCTGAATTTCAGCTGAGTGATTCTTTCTATACCCATACCGAACGCAAAACCAGTGTACTCCTCAGGATCTATACCTGAGCTGGCCAGAACAT
Source organism: Fulvivirga ligni (assembly GCF_021389935.1). Lineage (NCBI taxonomy): Bacteria > Pseudomonadati > Bacteroidota > Cytophagia > Cytophagales > Fulvivirgaceae > Fulvivirga > Fulvivirga ligni. The sequence continues at coordinate 1,230,831 of NZ_CP089979.1, read as the reverse complement.
TAGGATCTACCATTCCAGAACCTGCTATTTCTACCCACCCAGTGTATTTACATAGCTGGCAGCCATCCCCTTTACAAATCTGACATGAGATATCGATCTCAGCACTTGGCTCAGTAAATGGGAAATATGAAGGTCTGAATCTGATTTTAGTATCCTTATCAAACATTTCTTTAGCGAAATGATATAAAGTCTGCTTCAGGTCAGCAAAGCTCACGTTTTTATCTACATATAGCCCTTCTACCTGATGAAATACACAATGCGCTCTGGCAGAAATAGCCTCATTTCTATACACCCTACCCGGCATGATCGATCTCAATGGCGGCTTTTGATGCTGCATAAGTCTCACCTGCACGTTAGAGGTATGTGTTCTAAGTAAAATGTCCGGATTCTTCTCTATAAAGAAAGTATCCTGCATTTCTCTAGCAGGGTGATTTTCAGGGAAGTTAAGGGCTGTGAAATTATGGAAATCATCCTCAATCTCGGGTCCATCAGCTACGTTGAAACCTATTCTTTCAAAAATCTGAATGATCTGATTTCTAACATAAGTAAGTGGATGCATGCTACCTAAACCTGCTCCAGAAGGAGGCAAGGTTAAATCCGGATGAGCATGGTCTCCTCCTTCCGAAGAAGACTCCAGCTTATCAATAAGTTCTTTGAATTTGGCTTGCGCAGCTTGCTTCACCTCGTTAAGCTTCATTCCAAATGCCTTTTTCTCTTCATTTGGAACATCTTTCAAACCGGCAAAAAGCTCTCCTACTACACTCTTCTTACTAATAAAGCGGATACGGAACTGCTCTAACTCCTCTTGAGAATTAGCATCAGCACTTCCAATTTCTGCTAATATCGCATTTACCTTTTCCTGCATAACTTAGATAATCATTCCTGCAGCTACCGTTTCATTTGTAGCTTCATCTATTAAAATAACACTACCTGTAATTCTGTTTCTTGTATACCTATCAAAGAAAAGTGGCTTTGTAGTACGCAATGTTACTCTGGCAATGTCATTCATTTTAATGGTCTTATCGTCTTCAATTCGGTGTAAAGTGTTGATATCTACCTTATACTGAATGTTTTTCACCATACAACGAGCATCGTTTGTAGTATGCTTAATGCCGTATTTACCGTTAGGAACAAGTGCTTTCTCATTCATCCAGCAAAGCATAATCTCTACATCCTGACCTACGTTTGGCTTGTTGTTTTCTCTCACAATCATGTCTCCACGACTGATGTCTATATCATCTTCTAACTGAATAGTTACAGACATAGGAGCAAACGCTTCTTCCAGCTCGCCATCAAAAGAATCTATACTTTTAATTTTCGAGGTGAATCCTGAAGGTAATACAGAAACGGTATCACCAGGTTTGAACACACCACCTGCTATTCTACCAGCATACCCTCTATAGTCATGATATTTATCAGAATGAGGGCGGATAACATGCTGCACAGGGAAACGACAATCGATGTGATTGTGGTCACTTCCTATGTGAATATTTTCTAATAAGTAAAGTAAAGTACCACCTTTAAACCAAGGTGTCTGCTCAGACTCATTTACTACGTTATCACCTTTCAAGGCACTGATAGGAATGAATCTGATATCTTTTACATTAAGCTTAGAAGCGAAAGATTCAATATCGCCTTTAATTTTATTGTAAACCTCTTCGCTGTAGTCTACCAGGTCCATTTTGTTGATACAAAAAACCACGTGAGGTATACCTAACAAAGAAGCAATGAATGTATGTCTGTGTGTTTGCTCTACTACACCGTTTCTGGCATCTACCAGGATAAGGGCAAGGTTAGCTGTAGAAGCACCAGTAACCATGTTTCTGGTGTACTGAATATGTCCTGGAGTATCAGCTATGATAAACTTTCTTTTTGGTGTAGCGAAGTATCTGTAAGCTACATCTATGGTAATTCCCTGCTCACGCTCAGCTCTAAGTCCGTCAGTAAGTAAAGCAAGGTTTACGTTTTCATCTCCTTTTCTCTTACTAGACTCTTCGATAGCCTCATACTGATCTTCAAAGATTGACTTTGAGTCATATAGAAGCCTTCCTATAAGAGTACTTTTACCATCATCTACACTACCTGCAGTGGTAAAGCGTAGAAGTTCCATATCTAAATATCCTTTAGCGTCTGTATTATTATTGCTCATTATTTTCTGGATTTTGTAAGACCGTTAAAATCTTACGATACGAGTAATGCTTGTTAAAATGATTTTAAAAAAGAGATATTAAAAATAACCTTGTTTTTTACGGTCTTCCATAGCCGCCTCTGATCTTTTATCATCCGATCTGGTTCCTCGTTCTGTAGATCTTGCCGCTGCTACTTCTTCGATTATATCTTCTAAAGTAGATGCTGAAGACTCTACTGCTCCAGTACAAGTCATATCACCAATAGTTCTGAATCTTACAGTTCTCTTTTCTGTAATTTCAGTATCTCTTTGCTGAATAAAATCACACTCGGCCATGATCACGTTATCTCTAACGAAAATATCACGCTCGTGAGCAAAGTATAATGATGGCAATTCAATTTTCTCTTGCAAGATGTACTGCCACACATCCATTTCAGTCCAGTTACTGATAGGGAACACTCTAAAGTTCTCTCCAAAATGTTTTTTCCCGTTAAATATGTTCCAAAGCTCTGGTCTCTGGTTTTTAGGATCCCACTGTCCAAACTCATCTCTATGTGAGAAGAATCTCTCTTTAGCTCTGGCTTTTTCCTCATCTCTTCTGGCCCCACCTAGACAAGCATCAAACTTATTAGATTCAATAGTTTCTAATAATGTTACTGTCTGTAAACCATTTCTACTGGCGTTAAAGCCTTTCTCTTCTACTACTTTGCCTTCATCAATTGATTTCTGAACCGATCCTACGATTAGTTCAGCTCCCATTTCTTTCACGAAATCATCTCTAAACTGAATGGTTTCAGGGAAGTTATGTCCGGTATCTATGTGCACTAATGGAAAAGGAACTTTACCTGGAAAGAATGCCTTTTTCGCTAAATGTGCTACTGTAATAGAGTCCTTACCACCGGAAAATAATATGGCAGGATTTTCAAACTGAGCTGCTACTTCGCGGATAACGTATATTGCTTCCGCTTCCAGCTCTTTTAAGTGGGTCAAGTTGTAAGCCTTCATTAATTCTTACTTAATTTTATTTTTGGCAAAATGTATTCTAAAAGTTTTGATAAACTGTCTTCAACTGGCTCTTCAGCAGTAGCTAGTCTTACATGAGGGTTTTGAGGTGCTTCAAACGGTGAATCTATTCCTGTAAAGCTTTTGATTTCACCTCTTCTGGCTTTCGCGTAAAGTCCTTTCACATCTCTTTTCTCACACTCTTCTAGAGGGCAATCTATAAAAACCTCACAATATTTATCTCCGATGATATCTGCTGCCATCTTCCGAATTTTTTCGGTGGGGCTTATCAAAGAGCATATAGTAATTACACCGTTCGCGGCTAATAGTTTAGAAGCTTCTGCTGCTCTTCTAATATTTTCCGTTCTATCTTCCTCAGAGAAGCCTAGATTATTGTTTAAACCGGTTCTTAAATTATCGCCATCCAACAATGATGTTAAATATCCTTCTTCGTGAAGTTTGTTTTCGAGACCTCTCGCTACAGTGCTTTTTCCTGATCCGGAAAGCCCTACCATCCAAATAACAAGGGATTTTTGCTTGAGTAACTCTTCCTTCTGTTGGGTATTTAATATCTTATCGAATATGGGATGGATGTTTTCAGCCATTATTTGAAATTTAAACGCCAAAAATACAATTAATTAAGTTAATTAATAAACCCTATAGCCTTTTGTGTAGTTTTGTTTACATGATAGAAACCATTAACACCCAGGAGCTGGTTGATTTAGCTCTACATGCCGGCCAGGCCATTCTTAATATTTATCATGATAAAGAACTTGCTGGTAACGTTGAACACAAAAGTGATGACTCTCCACTGACACTAGCAGATAAAGCATCTCATGCTGTGATTATGAAGGGGTTATCTAAATTATACCCTGAAATACCAATTATCTCTGAAGAAGGGAATGAAATAGAATATAGCACTAGAATCAAGTATGACACTTTTTGGTTAGTAGATCCTTTAGATGGTACTAAAGAATTTATCAACAGAAATGGTGAGTTTACTGTAAATATAGCTTTGATCAATAAGCACAAACCAGTATTTGGTATTGTGTATGCGCCAGTGCCTGATGTAGTTTATGTAGGTACAGGTGAAAGAGCATTTAAACTTGTAAATGGAGAAGAGTCTCCTTTGAAAGTAAATGGATCTACTGCTAATAGAATAGCCGTAAGAAGCAAGTCTCACGCATCTCCTGAAGAAGAAGTATTATTGAAGCAATACGATGTTACTGACAGTATTTCAGTAGGTAGTTCTCTAAAGTTCTGCATGGTGGCAGAAGGTAAAGCAGACATTTATTACCGTCATGGGCCTACTATGGAATGGGATACGGCTGCAGGACAAGCTGTACTTGAAAGTGCTGGTGGTACTGTACTGAAAGAAACAGGACCTGTACCTTTTACTTATAACAAAGAAACATTATTGAATACTGGATTTCTGGCCCTTGGATTCTAAACCGTTATCGGTTTAGCTTTCTGATAATTAGAAAATCCAGCGTTAGTGACAAGACCACTGACATTATTATCAATAAAGGCAATAAGATGGCATCTTTAACATTCATGCAGGCCACAGCCAGCAATATATAACCAATGTTGAGGATGCCTAAAGCCACCGCAGTTTCAGAATGCTTCAGCCCCAATCTCATCAAAGCATGATGAATATGATTCTTATCCGGGGCAAACGGTGACTGCTTCTTCGAAATCCTAAGAATAAATATCCTTAATGTATCAAACAGGGGAATAATGATTACGCATATTCCACTGGTTATAGAGGCTGTAAATCTGAATGGATTGCTCTCTGGCAGATTATAATTGGCATCAATAAAGGTGATTACCATCACCGAAAACACAAAGCCTATGACCAGCGCTCCGGTATCTCCCATAAATATTTTAGAAGGCTCCCAGTTAAAAGTTAAGAAGGCCAATACCGCTCCGGCAATGCTTAAAGAAAGCAATGCCACCCAAGGCTGATCTATAAGATAGAACCAAAGGCCAAAGCTAGTGAGCGCTATTAAAGCAATAGTACCGGCCAGGCCATCTAACCCGTCAATAAGGTTAAAAGAGTTAGTAACTACAATGAAAGTGAAAACGCTGATAAGATAACTTACCACCTCATTCATTTCATAGACACCAAACAAACCGTATAATGAATGTAGCCTTACCCCAGAAAAGAGCACCACAATAGAAGCTGCTATAAGCTGGCCTACTAACTTGTAGAGCGGCCTCAAAGGAACAATATCATCTCTGATACCAACCAGAAAGATAATAGCAGTACCTGCAAGTATATATTTGAAATACTCAAAACCTTCTAAAGGCAACCACACCAGCAAAGCCACAAAAAAACCAAGAAATATACCGACTCCCCCCATAGAAGGAGTGATCTTCTTATGGATTTTTCTCCTGCCCGGAGTATCCAAAAGCTTGGCCTTTTTCTTAGAATATTTAATGATCACGGGGATCACTAAAAATGTGATTATGAATGATGTAGCTATCGCAAGAAGTATTGCAGTCATCTAAGATATTTTTAGATGCGCAAAGGTATGAATTTAGTCGAAACTATTTAATTTAAATAGTGCTTATTGACACCATGAAGTGCCCAGTGAACCATATAATAGATTGACTGAAAAAAGTTAAGGTTTTCCACCTTATAATACGTTAACCATTGATATTTAATCACCTTAAATTTATTACTGGAAACAGTGGCATTACCTAGACGATAGTTGGCCAGGGGCTTATCCAGTGATAATGCAAACTTGTGTTCTTTTAAAATTTTCAACCATAATGCATAGTCTTGCCTTTTCTTTAGATCTGGCATATAAACTTTGCCAGTTACATCTGTGTTTATAACCGCAGTTAAACAGCCTATAGGACAATTTTTAAGCAATTCTTTATAGGTAACTTTTGATGGCACCTCTTGCCTTTTTAGCAAAGCCCCAGCACTATCCATTACATTATAAGACGAAAACAAGAGGGGGCATTCGGGGTGCTTTAAAAAAAACTCATACTGCATCTTTAACTTATCACTCTCCCAAGTGTCATCACTATCTAAAAAGGCTATAAGTTGTCCTTTAGCCTTACTTATGGAATTGTTACGTGCAATTGCCGGCCCAGAATTATGGAGCATTTCAAAGATTTTTATACGGCTATCGTCTTTCGTATATTCTTTTATGATTTGAACCGTCTCATCATCAGAACCATCATCCGTAACTAACAATTCCCAATTCTGATATTCCTGTTGAAGCACCGAATTAATGGCTTCTCTAATATGCTCGGCGGAATTATGAGACGCAGTTATTATTGAAAAAAGTAAGTTAGTCATAAACAATAGTTCTTTTTATCATTAACGAAAAATTTCGAAAAATTCTTCATCCTATACATGTTTTTTTTCATTACCAGACCAATAGTAAAGAATACAAGCGAAAAACATGAAAACAATAATACCCTTCTGCCGGGCAAGGACTGACTCAGCCATACATGCTACAGAAATAACAAAGATAAATAGATTTATTAAAAGACTTTTTTTAATGACTAAATTAATATAGGCCAGTAAAAAAGGAATAAACCCGATCACGCCTACACCTAAGACGATCTGAAAAATTTGATTATGGGAATTAAATTTATTGCGCAAATTATAATTAAAGCCTTTCGAGCTATAACAATCAGCTAAAATGTTATCTACATTAGACAAACCATTGCCAAACCACAAATTATGAGAATTAATACTTTCCCAACTACACTCCCATGCTGCAAAATGCGCACTAGTTGAGTTACCATTATTTACTTTTTCATTCAATAAATAACTCATTGTTTGCTCAATTTTTGATTGAAAATATGGCATATTATAGAGCATTAGAAAAATGCAAAAAATGGCTATAAGCATCCCTCCCAAAGCATATTTCCTCTGCATTCTTTTGCAAAGCTCATTGTATAGATGGAAAACAACTAAAAATACACTTACCATAAAATTTACTCTTGAAGCCAATAGAACATTAAATCCAAAAAGAAAGCATATTAGACATGCCACCAGTGCATACTGTATTTTATTTCTACCTAAATTAGACATATACAACACCAGTATTAATGCAATATTTACATAAATACTGAGGTATGAGGGATGTAAATTTACGAAGCCACTTAAATAGTCACTTGTATATCTCCAACTATTCCATTGATTAAAATTTTGATTTTTTAAATAAATATCGACGAAAACGTTAAGCTCACAGTAAAGTGCAACTACAACTATTACTAGAACATAGAGCTTAAAAACTATAAAGATTCTATTTCGACTTATTAGAGAAGGTGTGAGAAAAAAAATAATGGGAAAAACTAAATACGATAACCTTTTCTCAAGGTGAACAAAAATATCAGATAAATGCTCAGACCACAATGCACTGATAAGGAAGCTAAAAAAGATAAATACAAAACAGTAAAACAACTCTCTAAATCTTATGTCAACCCCTATCTTTTGACTGACAATACACGTCACTATTCTTATCAAGAATAAAAATACAATTGACAAAGAGTTATAAATCGGAGGTAATGGCATTGTTACTACAAAGCATATTAATCCGCAAAAAAATAAATTCCCCAGTACTTTAAATCTATTTTGAGCCAAATTCATATGTTCCGTTTTTAATAATGTTAGCCCATGAATACTCTATTTTCAAAGTGTGAAGTTTATTTTTTATCTCGTCATAATGAGAATGACAATATTCTACAGCATCAATCAATTCATGTACATCCCCATATGTGAAAAGTAGGCCTTCTAAGCCCCCTTTTTTTAATACACTCGCACTGTCACCAACTCTAGAACTGATAAAGACACAACCATAGTTAAGTAAAGTATAGAGTACACCAGATTGTGATGCCTTTAAGTACGGTAAAACGAATATACCATTACGCTCAATTACATTCAGAATTTCATCAACCGTTAGATATTTATCAACCACTTCAACACCACTTTTCAGCAATCTTTCTTTTAGCCCTTTTAACTTATTGTCCCATTTTCCATAAATGGACCTTGGAATATTTTGGGGGATGAACTCAAATAATTCTACTCCTTTATAGGGCTTTACGTTACCCCAAAATATCAACTCTTTTTCAAGATTAGGACTTTTGTGTAGTAAAACAGAATTATCTTCATTTAAAGACATCACCCCATGAGGGACAACCTTCACTTTTTCAGTTGAAGTTAGTTTATAATCCTTTATAAATTCTTCTGCAACTGTTTCACTTACAAAGAAAACTAATCTACTTAAACGTGAAATAATTTTGAAAGGCCAAAAAGTCATCTTTTCATAATGATGAGGAACTTTATTGTGGAAAGTAAAACAAAGCTTATTCTTAATTATGAAAAATAAAGGTAGCTCCAGAGTAAAGGCTATACTCCATTGGAAATGCACATATTTATATTTTCGCACATTACTTATAATTGATAACAACAACCCAAGATAAGAGATAAGCCCCATCACTCTACCTCTATTTGAAACATTAAACTCCTTAACCTCAACATTAGGTAGCGCCCTTATCAAGGAAATAAAATCACCATTAAATTGAGTTTTAGAGCAATAAAAAACAACGTCAAACTCCTTTGAAACTTGCTCAATATAATGAAAATCGTATGGAAGAGTTCTAGAGGAGGGATCAACAATAGCAAGCTTCTTCCTCATTATTATTAATTTTAGTGTGAGTAGCCAAATAAATATGCCTAATTAAATAAATTAGATACCAATAAAATATATGAACAAAATGGCCCGAGAAAAAAGGATATATCAATAGCATAATAAACAAAGCGCTATTGCCACTAATTATTCTGGAATAAACGTTTTTGTATAAATAGTAGAAATGATACAAAAGAAATGTAATTCCTCCTGAGCCACAGATTATTGCATAAATATTATTTACTTTCTCAGTGAAGGCTCCATCAAATATCCTTTGATATTGAAAGCTGCTTGAATTTCGGCTTAATGTGTTAGCTAAATTCCCAAAACCAAAACCGAAGATCGGGGATGATTTTAAAGTAAAATACATTACCTCAAAAGGTGCTAAAAATCTCAACTTGGAACTGTTATCTCTACCCTCCTGAACAGAGCCCAGCCTTTTAACAATTAAACTCTGAAATGCATCAATTTGAGCTAATAGTATGCTAATCGTAATAAGTAGTATAATGATAAGTGCGAAACCAAGAAGACTATTATATGATAATTTAGCCGACCTTAAAAGTACGATTATAACAAGCGTCAACATAACGTACCCTGAACCGGAAAAGGTTAATACTATAAAGAGTAATGACAATAATGTATATATGGATATCTTTTTATCAAAATTATACAGTAGAATAAACATTAAGATAAAATAAAAGCTTGCTATAGATGGCTCTAAAAATAAACTTTTAAATCTAAAGAAAGAACGGGCTTCAATAAATGCAATATCCATTTGATTATAGAAAATACAATACACAATGATTAATACATTAATGATTAGAAAACCTTTAGATAAAATTACAATGTTCTTAAGGCTAAATTTATAATCTGTAGCTAAAACTGTTAAAATTAAGATTATTACCAGATGAGGGGCTTGGTCATAATCTATATCATTACCTCCAATAAAAAGTGCTAATATGTAAAATAGCGCTATTAGAATCAAATATACGATGTTGTTAAAGCCTAGATTTAATTTTAGTCCGTTATGCATTGAGAAGACTACAACTAACGGTAGCAAGGCCACATCTATAACATATGAATTTAATAGGACCAATAGAAAAAGTAACGTGCTATAATTCATCTAAATCGTCTAATAGCTGTAAGCTTAAATGTAGGATCTTGGGGTCGACTCTTTTTTACTGTTGCAGGATTTCCAACATATATCCCATTCCTTAAAGCTCGTCCCTTAAAAACTCCTCCTGCTCCAATCACCACACCAGACTCAATATAAGAACCAGGTAAAATGATTACCTTGTTGGCTAACCACACATTATCCTTAATTACCACTTTTTCACTTCTTGAAGAATGAATATCAGATTTGGGATCGTGCTCTAAGGACCATATATTTACCTGAGGTGCAACATCAACATCATTACCGATTTGTACCCCAGAACCCCTACCATCGATTATACTATCATAATTGATATTAGTTCGAACCCCAATTTCAACATTTCGAATGTCTAATATCCTTACATTAAGACCAATAGTAGCAGACTTTTTAATTTTTCCTTTGGAAAGGATATTATAAAATATCATACGAACCCTCCTTGAAGGTATCTTATTTAATATATTATTAATAAAATAGTAGAGCAATGATTTCATTTCCTTTTCTTTAGATAGTGAATACTCAGCTTAATTAAGAAACCTACTAAAGCGTTTAAAAAACCTACTTTGGATGCCGCGATTTTAAAGTATTCCTTATACCCATTAAGTCTATTCTTATCACTTACTCCACCATCTCTCTGATTTCCCACAAACATTGGCATTTCAATATACTCTGCTTCACCCAGCCCCCTCATCAAGAAATCAACGTCCATCGCTATTTTAAACTTATCATCAAAATCTCCATATTGCTCGTAATATTCTCTTGTAATAAATGATGAACAATGACTAAAAGGCACCGAAACATGCCAGCCCATGGTGTTATTCTTTTTATTTATTCTCTGTCCGTCCTTCAAAACCCGATATGTTTTCCCATATAATACACAAGGTTTATTTAAACATTCGTGCTCAGAAGCAAAAGACATAATATTATTTATGACATCTGGCTCATACCAGTCGTCAGAATTTAAAAACCCTATTAATGCCCCACTAGAAAACCTTAAGCCTTTGTTAAATGCATCACTAATTCCTCTATCCTTCTCACTGATCCAATGAGCAATGTTATTATCATTCTTTTTTAGAATATTTATTGTGCCATCTGTTGATCCACCATCAATAACGAGATACTCTATATTGGGATAGTTTTGAGAAGCTACGCTATCAATTGTTTGTTGAATATACTCTCTATTATTATAAACTATAGTTACTATACTTACACATTCATTTGCCATTAACCGCTAATTTTTCAGACCAAATAAAACTTCACTTACCTTTTTGGAATATTCTTCAACTGTAAACTTGCGTTCTACCTCCCGCAAGCACGCCTCACTCATCTGAATATACAAACTCTTATTACCTAACAGTTCCATCACCTTTGAACTTAATTTTTCGTAACCGTTATTATAAAGAAATCCATTTTGACCATCATTAATAAGTTCAAGAGTGCCACCATTGGCATAACCAACTGTGGGTATACCCCGCGACATAGCTTCGACCGTTACTCTTCCCATGCCCTCATTTCTAGAGCACATTAGAAGTATATCCAAGTCATCATAAACAGAAGACGGGTCAGACATATATCCCTCAAAAATCACTGAATCCCTCACCCCAAGTTTTCCAGCTTCTAAGCTCAATAAATCTAGATATTCACCATCTCCATCACCTATAATTCTAAGTACAGTAAGGGGGTATACTTTATTAACTATAGCAAAAGCACGAATTGCTTCTAATTGATTTTTAACGGGACTAACCAGACCTACAATCCCCAAAATCATTCTTTGATCAGTTTTTAAAGATCTAACAGTATATTGCTCAAGCTCCATTTTTCGCACTATACCATTATAGATTATGAATTTCTTTTCAATTGATACATTTGGTAAAACAGTTTCAGAAATAGCATTTGAAATACATATAAACTTTGATGTTTTTTTTCTCCAATAGGTCAAAAATGAACTTCCGAAGTCGAATTTTAATTTATAATCCAAATAACCAAACTCTCTGATATGCCATATATGTGGTATATTGTATTTCCACGAAAGTAAGCTCCCTATAAAAACGACAGAACTATTGCTATATATAACGTCTGGAGCAAACTCTTTAACCCATCCAGACTTTAACAAAAAGATCAGGTTACTAAATAACTTGAATGGCACTTTAAATAAACTACGAGTGGTTTTATGATGAGCATTACTAAATTTCCTCACTATGTGATTTACATTAAGGTTCTTCAGATTCTCAACTAATGCCCCATCCTCTGGGCATAAAACTAATATATCAACATCATATACCCTTAAACCTTCAATTAAATTAATTAGGGATTTATTAGCCCCATACATTGATGAGTAATGTGTTATAAATAGTACTTTCAAAAATTATTCCCAATTATGTATTTAAAAATAAAATCCTTCGACTCCTTTGTATAGTCCTCAAGATCTCGCTCTAATAGACGTATTTCATTTTCTCCACTATAATCCAGCTGATAATCAGACTTCAAATTTAACTTTAGCAAAACGTCATGTATTTTACTGGATTTGGATTGGATTATAAACACTTTATACGGTTTATTAAAGATAATAGAGAACAATAATCCATGATAGAAATTCGTATATATGAAGCTTGCATTTTTCATATAACAAAGCCATTCTATTGGACCAGCATCTACATAGTTATAAGTAGCAAATTTATTATAGTAACCAACAGAAATTATAATTAGGGAATTTCTATCTGCAAAAGTGATAATACTTTGAATAAATTCTTCAGCCACAATCCCATATATTAAAACATAATTAGAATGTTGTACATCTTCTAAATTAAATTTATCCTGATAACTTATAAGTAGTGTAGGATCAAAAACTTTATATACTGTGTTATTTGTATATTCCCCAACTTTATCAAACGTCTTATTATCGCGCACAGCTAAAGCATCATATGAATTTAAAAATTCTTTAAGTTTTCCTTCATTTGCATGAAAATTTTTAGCTTCCCCAAAACTAGCAGCATAAGATATTTTTTTCGGAGTATTTCTTTTAAATCCTAGAAAATACACAGGGTCAAACCCTCTAAACGAATCAAAATTCCAAATTTCATCACTTCCTGAAATAATGATATCAAAATCACTCAATATTTCTTCAACCCCTGAAAAATTTTGCTTTCTCAATTTATAAAGTGACAAATTTTGCTGAGTAAACTTTTTAAAACGTCGCCATTTAACTAGGTTACTAACTGCTTGTTTATTTATAAAGTTACTTTTGAAATAGGCCTTTCGTGCTGCCTTTGGTTTGTAATCAATTATATGTACTTCAACACCTTGACTTTGCAAATAACTATATAATGCAAAAGTTTGCATTGTAGCTCCATAGTTAGTGGTATGATGATATGTTAAGATTCCTACTCTCATTTATACTGATATAATTTTTTCCATAAAGAATGAAATAATAATGACTTCGTTTTCATATAGAAAATATGTCTTGTTCGTCGATCGATATAGAAAGCCAAATACATCGATGTAAACATCGAAAAGAATGTTGCAATGGCTGCTCCATTAATGCCGAATTGGGGTATTAATATTAAATTTAGGACTACATTTACCAAAGCACCATAAAAACTGCGTTTAAACGCATAAAACTCCATTCTTTCAATGATCAACCAACGGCCACTAACAAAACCTAAGAACACAAATATACCGGACCAAATATGTATTGATAACACACTTGAAGCGGCCTGATATTTCTCGCCATAAAGAAAGTGAATTATATAATCCCCTGTAAAAAAAACTATCAGAGCTAAGAATAATGAAAGCCACACCATCACATTCATTAATTTCTGCAATTGTGAATAATATTTATGAAGACTTTCTGCTTTAGCTTTTATAATTGTAGGAAAAAGTGAAATAACCATTGCCTGCGGTATAAAATACCATCCTTCACTAATTCTTACTGCCGAAGAATAGATACCAACTTCAGAAAATGATAAGAAGTACTTTATCATAATTACATCCACTTTCAAATAAAGTGTTACAGACATTGAAGATAATAGGAGTAACCAAGAAGACTTAAGAAGAAATTTAGAAAAAGAGAGTTTCGGCCTCCATTTTAGCTGGTTTGATCGACTAAAATAAATATATCCCAGAACTCCAAAAGTAATTATTGGTTCCAAAAGAAATACTAAGGCAATTACTGTCAAGGAAGCTTCTAAATAAATACAAAGAAACTTCAATAATGAGCAAATAATGACACCTATAACTTTTGATATTACTAAGTATTTAGAAAGAGACCTAGTCTGAAAGAACAAATCTAAAATTCCTATAGGTTGAAAAATCAACCCTAAACAGAAAATTAATGTTATTTTCTCTGGGGTTGAAACTCCAAAGGGAAGCACTATAAGCATCAGAATGCAGTAGGTAGACAACGTCAAAATTGACTTCATCAAGAATGCACTGGAAATTATGCTATCCTGATGTTTATCATTTTCCACAATTTCTCTAACAACAATATTATCAAGGCCGAGCTTACATATAGCAGTAAGCATAATGAAAATACTTTGACTAAAACTTAGTACACCAAATTGATCAGGACCAAGATAACGAACTAATAAAATGCCTGATAATAAGGAGAGAAATGTGGATACAAATTTATCAAAAAATAGCCAAGATATGTTTTTTAGAATCTTTGCTTTATCTGCATCTCTTTTATATAGCGAAATTTTCTTAGTAAGATCAAGAAGCTTTATCATTCAACTGATTTATATATTCTTGATAAGTAGAAATTATTCCTGATTTTAACGATATTTTAGCCTTCCACCCCTCTTCGGTAATCTTATCAACATTAAGAAGCTTTCTTGGAGTACCGTCAGGCTTAGATTGATCAAAAACAATGTCTCCATTATACCCTACTATATCCTTTATAAGGACAGCCAAATCTTTAATACTAATATCTTCTCCAGTTCCAATATTTATAATACTATCTTGATTGTAGTTATTCATTAAATAAACGCAAGCTTCTGCTAAATCATCGACGTGTAAAAATTCTCTCTTTGGCCTTCCCGATCCCCAAACTACCACACTTGACAAACGATTCTCCTTGGCCTCATGAAATTTTCTAACGAGAGCAGGAAGCACATGAGAGTTTTGCAAATCATAGTTGTCATTAGGCCCAAACAAATTAGTAGGCATGGCAGAAATAAAATTTGTTCCATATTGAAAGTTAAACGATTGACATAACTTTATTCCAGCAATCTTTGCAACGGCGTAAGGCTCATTAGTTGGTTCTAAAAGACCTGTCAATAAAGAATCTTCAGTAATTGGCTGATTTGCATACTTTGGATAAATACAGGAGGAACCTAGAAAGAGAAGTTTCTCACACTTATACACATGTGCGGCATGAATAACATTATTTTGAATCATTAAATTATCATAGAGAAAGTCCGCTTTATATTTATCGTTTGACAATATTCCTCCAACTTTTGCTGCTGCAAGAAAAACATAGTCGGGACAATTGTTACTAAAAAAATCATTTACATCATCTGCACGACGCAAATCTAATTCAGATGACCCCTTCATCAAAAGATTAGTATATCCATCAGATTTTAGTTTCCGAACTATTGCAGAACCAACCATTCCATTATGGCCCGCAACATAGATTTTTGAATCTTTATTCATTCTATAAAACTTTAATAATCTCTTTTAATTGTTTTCGAGCCGAAGATGCCACCATTAACTCACTTGGAATATTACCGACCGCTATCATCATTATAATATTATCCTCATCATCTATATCAATAACGTTCCTTAAGGCCAGATCTGCCTGTCGATCAGTAGACCAATTCAATGGACATGCACCTAGCTCGCAGTAATGAAGAGCATATAAAAGTGACATTGAAAACATCCCTCCATCTATAAATGACTGATTCCTCTCTCCTATGCTATTGAAATACTGTAAGGAAGATGTTACAATAAGTAATGTATCCACTAAATGGCCAAAACCACGATTCCCTGTTTGACAATTCAAAGCTTTCTGGACCAAATCTTTCTTCTGTAATATATATACCTTTGAAGACTGCCTGTTACACACTGATGGTGATTGCTGGGCAAATCTTATGGCGGACTCAATTCTATCGATATCAACTTTACTCTCTGAGAAATTTCTTATACTATGTCTACTATAAACTAACGAAGCAAAATCACCCTTAGCAGCTTGCCTTATATCCTCACCTTTTTTTAACAGAAAACCAGTGGTATTAAAAGATTTATTCTCAGAGATTCTTTGAAATAATTTAACTAATGATTTCGTTTCCAGCCAGTCTAAATCTATATTTTCCTCTTCATGTATTCTCACATATGTTCTTAATGTTCTTAAGGCAGCTTGATATTGGCTATTTTCATTATCAAAACCAGCCCTATTGTACTTATCTAAATACTCGCATAGTAATAAGACACGATCTTTTCCAAATCCAGTTTTCCTATTAACCATGACAATTCCCTTTTCCAATACATGGTACAAAGCTGTAATTCGTCCTAACAATTCTTCAAAAGAATAATTATCGTGCCTTTTGATAAAAGCTGAGTATTTTAAATACCTTGAAGCGTCATAAGAATAATTTTTATAAGCTATCAAACTAACTTTTACCTTCCTCAGAATACTAATAATAATATTGGGAGTATATTTTCGTAACATCAGATATTATTCGTGATAATTTAAAACAGTATGTCCACCTTCTTCCAAATACTTATCTTTTTCGAATAACTCTAGATCAGCCTTAACCATCTCATCTATTAAACCATCTAAATCATATTTTGGTGTCCAATTAAGCTGCTTCTTTGCCTTACTAGGGTCACCGATTAGCAAATCTACTTCGGTTGGCCTGTAATACCTCTCATCAATTTTCACAACACATTGCCCTTTCTTTATCTTCCACTTAGAATTTTCAAAGTCCACAACAATAGCTTGCTCGTCCAATCCTTCTCCACTGAACTCCAAGGTCACCCCCAACTTTTTAAAGACTTTAATCACAAAGTCTCTAATGCTAGTAGTAATACCTGTAGCGATAACATAATCTTCGGGTGTATTTTGCTGCAGCATTAGCCACATTACTTCAGCATAATCCTTAGCATGGCCCCAGTCCCTTTTAGAATCTAGATTACCTAAAAAAGTTGCTTCCTGGAGTCCGAGAACTATTCTACACGCTGCGCGGGTAATTTTTCTCGTAACAAATGTTTCTCCTCTTAATGGTGACTCATGGTTAAAAAGTATTCCGTTCACAGCATACATGCCATATGCCTCACGATAGTTCACTGTTATCCAATAACCATATAGTTTAGCCACAGCATAGGGTGATCTCGGGTAGAACGGGGTAGTCTCTTTCTGTGGAACCTCTTGAACCAGACCATAAAGCTCTGAGGTAGAAGCCTGATAGATTCTTGTCTTCTCTGTTAAACCCAAAATTCTTACAGCTTCTAAAATTCTTAAGGTCCCCAAACCATCAACATTGGCTGTATATTCAGGCGTATCAAAACTTACTCTAACATGAGACATGGCGCCCAAATTATATATTTCATCAGGCTGCACCTGCTGTATTATTCTTATGATGTTAGTAGAATCTGTTAAATCTCCATAATGAAGTTTAAATTTCACATCATTTTCGTGAGGATCTTGGTAGAGGTGATCTATTCTGTCAGTATTAAATAAGGAAGCTCTTCTTTTTACGCCATGAACCTCATATCCTTTTCTCAATAACAATTCAGCCAGATAAGCACCATCCTGCCCAGTTATACCTGTAATAAGTGCAGTTTTCATTCCTAAAATTCTATTATGGAATTAAATTCCTTGTTGGTTAATTCTTTAAAATATTTATGATCTACAAGTTTTACGGCGAAATCACAATTTAAAACAGCCTCTTGTAAATTAACTAGTGAAATTTGTTTAACACTTTCCACATGAGGATCCACCGCCATAACCTCAAGACCATCCTTAATTAATGTTTTCACAATATGCAAAGCCGGGCTTTCCCTAATATCATCAATATCAGCTTTGTATGTCAAACCCAAACAAGCAATGATTGGTTTCCTACCGTGCTCTAATTCAAACTGTAATGCATGATTTTTAATTTTTTCTATGACCCATTCGGTTTTATAATTGTTTACCTCACGTGCAGATCGAATCATCTTAGTTGTGCCTGGAAAGGATGAGACCAAAAACCATGGATCTACAGGAATACAATGCCCACCTACTCCCGGTCCGGGAGATAGAATATTAACTCTGGGATGCTTGTTAGCTAATGAAATCAATTCATGAATATCTACTCCCGCTTCATCACAAATCATCGAAAGCTCGTTTGCAAAGGCAATGTTCACATCCCGTGAGGAGTTCTCTACCAGCTTACACATTTCTGCCGTCTTGGAATTGGTGGATATTAAATCACCTTTTACAAAATTTCGATAAAAACTAATGGCCTTATCCGTAGAGTCTTTATTTATACCGCCGATAGATCTATCGTTATTCTCTAGCTCGTATATTACTCTACCCGGAAGAACCCGCTCTGGGCAGTAAGCCAAAAAGTATTGACCAACTATTTCCGGCCTCTCCTTATTTATAATCTGCTCTATATATTCAGTAGTTCCTACAGGACTCGTAGACTCTAGAATAACCAGATTTCCCTCTTTAATAAATGGCAATATTCCTTTAACCGCCGACTCTACATAAGACAAATCTGGCTCAAAACCTTCTCTAAATGGTGTAGGTACGGCTATAAGAAACACATCAGCATTACATGGAGAGGTATCAGCCTTTAAGTATCCCTCAGAAACTACATGCCTTACTAGTCCATCAAGGTCAGGCTCCACAATATGAATTTGACCTCTATTAATGGTATCAACGGTCTTCTGATTAATATCAACCCCATGTACGTGAATGCCTTTACTTGCCATTAACGCTGCGGTGGGTAGACCAATATAACCCAGCCCCATCATAACCACCTTAATATCTAAAGATTTCCTTACCATTATCCTCTAAACACTTTTACAATCTGCTGGCTGGTGGTGCCATCTCCATATGGATTCACCGCGTTGGCCATTTTTTTATAATGATCTTTATTTTTAAGCAATTTATTTGCCTCAGCAACAATTTTGGATCTTTCCGTACCCACTAAAAGAGCTGTACCGGCATCAATTCCCTCTTGCCTCTCAGTAACGTCTCTCATCACTAAGACAGGCTTACCTAAACTAGGAGCTTCCTCTTGAATACCCCCACTATCTGTGAGTACAAAATAACTTTTGTTCATAAGCCATATCAGATATGGATATGATAACGGCTCTATCAAATGGACATTATCTATTCCATTCAATATTTCACCTACCGTACTACGAACATTAGGGTTCAAATGAACAGGATATACTACCTGTACATCATTCTCCTGAGCTATTTCTTTAATGGCCCTACACATATTCTCGAAAGGCTCGCCAAAGCTTTCTCTTCTATGACCAGTAACCAGAATGATTTTCTTATTTAAATCAATTCCCTGAAAATATTCTTTGTATGGCTCTTCCCCCTTTTCTTCTATTAACTTCAAACCTAGAAGTAATGCATCAATAACAGTATTCCCAACCATGAATATATTACTGTTATACCCCTCTTTTGTTAAGTTTGAGACAGCTCTCTCTGTAGGGGCGAAATGATATGTAGCCAATACTCCTGCTAACTTACGATTCCCTTCCTCAGGATATGGTGAGGTCATGTCACCACTACGTAATCCCGCTTCTATATGAGATACACTGATTTTCTCGTAAAATCCTGCTAAAGAACCTACAAATGCAGTGCTCGTATCTCCCTGCACAAAAATATTATCTGGTTGAAATTCCTTTAGAACAGGCTGGATTCCTTGTAATGACTTTGCGGTAATATCAAAAAGTGTCTGATTAGCAGACATGAGATTTAAATCATAGTCTGGTGAGATGTCAAAGAATTCTAACACCTGATCTAACATTTCTCTGTGTTGCCCTGTAACCAAGACTCTTACATCGAAATAACTATCTGATTTAAATGCCTTGATGAGAGGAGCCATTTTAATAGCTTCCGGGCGAGTACCAAATATAAAAAGGTGTTTCAAAAAATGTTTGCGGGTTGGTTTTGACCCGCAAAACTATAAAATATTATGGAAATAATTGGTTAATCAACAAGTTATAAATAACCTAAAAACAGGGTAAAGCACCTCAACTTAGCTCAATTGAGCGTTTTTAAAATAATTAATAGAATATTAAAAGTAGCTTAGAATGACACCCTTTAATCTTAGTTATTATACTTCTTCAAATACCAATCAATAGTTCTTTTGATGCCTGTTTCGAAGTTTTCATCAGCCTTCCAGCCTAACTCGTTTTCCAATTTTGTGGCATCTATGGCATACCTTCTATCATGACCTGCGCGGTCTTTTACGTAGGTTATTTGAGATTTGTATGAGTCTCCATTTTCCTTAGGATTGAGCTCATCTAAAATACTGCAGATGGTATTTACTACTTCATTGTTATTGCGTTCATTTCTACCACCAACATTATAAGTTTCTCCGGCAGCTCCTTTTTGGAAAACCAGGTCAATTCCTTTGCAGTGATCCAGCACGTACAACCAATCTCTGATATTCTTTCCATCACCGTAAATAGGAATATTTTCTCCGCCAAGGGCCTTTCTTATTATTACAGGGATAAGCTTTTCATCATGCTGCTTAGGACCGTAGTTATTAGAACAATTCGTGGTTACTACGTCCATTCCGTAAGTATGGAAATAGCTTCTTACCAACAAATCGCTACTGGCTTTTGATGCTGAGTAAGGGCTATTTGGAGCATAAGGAGTTTCTTCTGTAAAAAGGCCTGTTTCTCCTAATGTACCATACACTTCATCAGTAGAAATATGGTGAAAACGAGCATTTTCAAACTCGGCTTTCTTGCTGAAAGGCTCATTCATCCAAGTCTTTCTGGCCACATCAAGCAGGGTGAAGGTGCCGTTGATGTTTGTATTTATAAACGCTTCAGGTCCTAAAATAGAATTATCTACGTGAGACTCTGCAGCAAAATGGATTACTCCTTGAAACTTATATTCATTAAAAAGCTTTTCGATTAACGCTCTATCACAAATATCTCCCTGAACAAACGTATACCTCTCATTACCCTCAGCCTCTTTCA
Source organism: Fulvivirga ligni (assembly GCF_021389935.1). Lineage (NCBI taxonomy): Bacteria > Pseudomonadati > Bacteroidota > Cytophagia > Cytophagales > Fulvivirgaceae > Fulvivirga > Fulvivirga ligni. The sequence continues at coordinate 1,209,743 of NZ_CP089979.1, read as the reverse complement.
GGTTTTTCAAGTCACCTGCATAAGTAAGCTTGTCTAGATTAATGACATTCCAATCTGAGTGCTGATCTAAAAAATAAGGAACGAAGTTGGCTCCTATAAATCCAGCTCCTCCGGTAATTAATATATTCTTGTTCATTAGAGTTTTTTTAAGACTAACTACTTTTTTAATGGTTTGTTTCAATTTCTGCCCGCAAGATAAACAAATATAACGTAGAGATACTCCTATGTTAATATTTTAGAATCAATTCACAAACATGTTGTATTTGCTCATCTGTGAGCTCTGCGTACATGGGAAGGGATAATATGCGATTTTGCAGATCGCTGGACACTGGAAAATCATTGGGTGAATGATGCATATAATCATAGGCTCCCATGTTGGGGAGAGCAAGTGGGTAATGCACCTCTGTAATTACGTCATTGTCTGCGAGGTACGATCTTAGATGATCTCTATCTACACCTACCTTACAGCGTATAACATATAAATGATAGGTATGCTTAGTATTTTCCCTTACCTTGGGAATCTCTACTTTCTCACTCGCCTGAAGCAATTTATCATATTGAGCGGCATGGTTAATCCTGGTTTCTGTCCAATGATGGATGTACTTCAATTTAACACCTAAAATGGCCGCCTGGAATGTATCCAACCTGCTGTTTACACCTTCAATATCGTGTTGATGCTTCTTTAAAGCACCTTGGTTAGCATATTTTCTTATTTTCTCAGCTAATTCATCATCATTGATTAGTACACATCCGGCATCTCCATAAGCGCCTAAATTCTTGGTGGGATAAAAGCTAAAAGTGGAGGCATTGCTGCTTGTGCCCACTTTCACACCATTTTCCTCAGTAAAATGTGCTTGTGCACAGTCTTCCAGCACAAATAAATTATGTTTCCGGGCTAGCTCCTGAAGTTGATCAATTGGTGCTGCCTGCCCATAAAGATGTACAGGTAAAATAGCCTTTGTTCTGGCATTGATCTTACGCTTAATATCCTCAACATCAATAGTATAATACTCAGGATCTATATCAGCAAAAACGGCTTTGGCCCCTGCTAATGAAATAGCAGCGGAGGCTGCAATATAGCTATTAGCGGCTGTGATCACTTCATCGCCGGGCCCTATGCCCAGCACTTTGAGGGTTATGAAAATAGCATCAGTGCCGTTACCTAAACCAATACAGTGCTTTACACCATAACTGGCCGCAAATTGTTTTTCAAAATCATGAAGGTGATGGCCGCCTACGAAAGTAGCTCCACTTAAAACATCTGATATTGCTCTATCTATATCAAATTTTATGATTTCGTACTGGGCTTTTAGATCTATAAATGGCACCTTCATAACAATACTCCTCACTATTAGCGAGTAAAAGTAATCACTATAAAGGTGCTGAGATAATATTGAAGCCAGAAATTACTCTCCGGCTATTTTCATTAGATACTGGCCGTATTGATTTTTCAACAAAGGCTGAGCAGCCTCCACCAGTTGTGCTTTATTAATGTATCCTTTTCTGAAGGCTATTTCTTCCAAGCAAGCGATTTTAAGGCCTTGTCTTTCTTCAATAGATTCTACGAAGTTTCCTGCCTGAATCAAGCTTTGATGTGTACCGGTATCTAACCAGGCCATACCACGGCCGAGTAGCTCTACCTGTAATGAACCTTCTTCAAGGTACATATTATTAAGGTCTGTAATTTCTAACTCACCTCTTGGAGAAGGCTTTATTTGCTTCGCCTTTTCGGCAACAGTATTGTCATAGAAATATAAACCTGTTACTGCATAGTTAGACTTTGGCTCTGTTGGCTTCTCTACTAATGATACTACTTTGTTATCATCAGTAAATTCTACCACGCCGTATCTCTCAGGATCTTTCACATAATAACCAAAAACAGTGGCCCCTTTTTGAATTTCAGAAGCACTTACTAATGTTTTTGAGAAGTTATAGCCATAGAAAATGTTATCTCCCAAGATCAGGCAGCATGAATCATCACCAATAAATTCTTCACCTATAATGAATGCCTGAGCAAGTCCGTCAGGAGAAGGCTGGATAGCATACTCTAGCTTAATTCCAAACTGAGAACCATCACCTAAAAGCTTTTTGAAAGCTTCAGAATCTTCAGGTGTAGTAATGATAAGAACCTCTTTAATATTAGCCAGCATCAATACCGATAAAGGATAGTAGATCATCGGCTTATCGTAAATTGGCAGAAGCTGCTTAGATACCGTTTTTGTAAGCGGGTAAAGACGGGTGCCAGAACCTCCGGCTAATATTATTCCTTTCATGTGTTTCTTTTTATTTATTTAAGCCAAATGAAATCTCTTAAAATTCCTCAGAATTTTTGATTTAGATTTCAAAAATATGAGACAATTACTCCCCTAAGTTAAAGCAATTATCTCATATGATAAATTTTAGATATTATTTATTCGGCTTTATGTAGAAGCAATGAATTGACATTATTGTTCGAGGTTGAGCAATCTTTCTTTCAAAGCTTCAATTTCCTCGGCTTGCTTTTGGTTAATTTCATTTTGCTTAATGAGATAAAGAGTAAGCTCTTCTACCTTTTTTAATAATAGCATATTCATGCTAGCCACATCAATACCATTTTCTTCCATTTCTGTAGCTGACGGAACTTCCGATAGGTGATGATTTTCCTGTATATATTTCTTCACATCCACCAAAGGAACTAAACTATAATCTGGTTGAAAAACATAATCTGGTGCCGGGAAATTCAAATCAACCCTAACCTCTTTGGCGTGTATATCACCATTTACGGTAAGCTTAGCATCTGGATTAGGGGTTAAAATACCAATACGATCACCTTGAATTCTCATTACTTCAGTACCTTCTTGCTGTGAATTGGATGAAGCCGTATAGAATGCAAGAGCATTAGCTGTAGCATCCTGGTTTGCCAATGCTTTAATTGCTGACTGACTGTAGTTTAGAGCATCAGGGCTAGAATGAAATTTTAAAGCTCCAATAACCTCATCTTTATGTGCCCCATGAGACTTAATAACGATACTACCGTCTCTTTCATTTCCATTATTTAAATATAATAATGAATGATCCAAGCCATCAGTATTAGTGCCAACATTGGCCTTATATATGGACAGTAAAGACAATGGGGAGTTGGTACCCACACCAAAATTAGCCCCCGTAAGTCCAAGCTTATTATCATCTTTTAACATAATGCGAGCATCAAAGTCATCAGCACTACTATTTGAAAAGTCTATATAAGGTGTACCGGCACCTTTAAGTTCTATCGTGCCAGCAGGAGACAGCTTGCTACCAGAACTTCCCCAAGCAATGTCTCCATTTACGTGTAAAGTAGCTGTGGGGTCTTGAGTGCCAATACCCACATTACCATTGTTAGAAGACTGTACATTACCTGGAACATATAAAGTCTGAGCATGAAGTCCTAGACACATCATAAATGCTAAAGCTAAAAGTATTGAGTGTTTCATATTAATAAGATTACGCAGGAAATTTATTTCTTTTCTAATATTTCAATTCGCTCAGTTAATTTTTCATTTTCCTTCTTGAGCTCAATCAAATACAATGTAAGCTCTTCTACTTTCTCTAATAACTTCGCATTCATTTCACCAACTGCTATACCTTCTTCTTGCACCTCTTGGGCCGAAGGAATTCCTGGCAAATGTTTATTAATTCGGATGTAATCGATCAATTCCATTAATGTAGGTCGTGAATAGTCTTCTTCGAAAACATAATCCGGCCATTGGCTCTTTAGTTGCACCACAACTTCTTCCATTATTGCCTTGCCTCCGACACCCAATAAGTACCCGTTGGGAACATTTATGTTGTAACCTATTTGGACACTTCCATCTCCTCTTATTAGGAAATCTTTATTACCATATTGGTCTGTTACTATAAAATGCTCGGTCCCTGAATAGCTGTTAGAACTTCCTCTAACCTCAACTGTAGCCCTTGGGTTTGTTGTTCCAAAACCCACTCTACCTCCATTAAAATATGACGGTCCATCAGAATGAATTTTGAATTTGGATTCACTCAAATCGTTCCTTCCTTCTACATACCCATTTTGAGTGCCATTCAGTGCAACCCTATAAGCACCATCTTTCTCTACGGCAATATGGTCACGACCTCTTATTATTCCATTCACATGCAATTTGTAGCTTGGATCGTTTTTACCAATACCGACATTATCATTACCTGCATTAGTATTAGAAATACCAGTATTTCCTCCTGGCACGTATAAGGTTTGCCCCAAAAGGTTAATTGAAATCAGACAAAAAAAGATTAACAATAAAGAGTTTTTCATATACATATATTTAATAAATCATTTTAATCACAAATACCCTGTGTCCACACTTGGATACCGGCTTCATTGGCCGCGCAGATATTAGAGTAGGTGTTTCCATCACACCCGCATACGAAGGAAATATCTCGAGTACAGGGAAATTTTTGAGGCTTACTTTCATTATCTATACAGGCCGCATTTGCCTCTAAGTAATCAATTTCCGCCTCGGCATTTAATAATAACTTGGTTCCCATTTCTGCCGTGGTTATATAATTTCCAGATACGCTATCCATTTTGCAAAAAAGAAGGTAGTCTTCATTTTCATAAAAGTGCATTCGGTCCGTATCATTCAAATCATACCTGAGAATAAAAGAGGAGACATAAGCTTTTCCTTTCCAGTTTTTTCTGATAATGAAACTCACCACTTCCCCTTTTTTTATTTGAAAAATACCATCTAAATAGGCCTCCACAATTAAATCTGCTGACTGGTATTTTTCTGCTATAGAAGACTCATGCTGGGCCGATGAATAAAGCCACATGAAGAGTTGAATAGAGAGTAACATTTATTTTTTGATTAGGGCTAGCTCGCTCAATTGAAATCCTACCTTCACCTGCCATGGTTGGGGGTGCACTGCCTTCCGGGGATCATGTAAAAAGTTATAAAGTATAATTACGGTCATATCTATTTTTGGCAGGACGGTAAATCTACGCCCGGCACCTAATAATAGACCGTCTATCCACTGAATTTTGGTGGCGGAGAGATCATTATTATCTGCTATTTCTTTGCTCATGCGCTCATATTCACCATAGGCAAAAAAGCTGCTAATAATATCATAACTAACAAATGCTTTGTAGCCATAGCTATTATTTGGTATATCTGTGGTGGTAGAGATAGGATCATTGCTAAATGTATGCCGTAAAGCTCCACCTACACCCACTACCAACTTTTTATTGAACTTATACCCCACCTGCGGTGATGCATCTAATGAAAAAGGATTCAGACTTGTTACCTGAAAATTACCTCCTATTAGTAAACGTTCTCTCAAAGGCTTGCCCTCCAGCGAGTTTCGTTTCACTGCTGTGGAAAGATCATTGGAGTTGGGTAGCGCGGAATATTTCTTTTGCAGCATCCTCATTTTTTTCTGAAAAGCTTCTAGCTGTTGTGTATTATTTGCAAAAAAAGTTTGAGCACGCTTTCTGGCCTCTTCCTTGCCTACATTATGTACAGCATCGGCATCGGTATACTTTTCCAACTCCTCCTGCTTATTAAGGGAGGAATTAAGCTCTTTAGCTTGCTCAGCATATTTTTCAAACTCATTAATCTCTTCTATACCCCCCCCCCTTACTCAATAATTCATTTTCAGCCATGTTGGCAATTTTATCAGAAAGACTATCACCGGAATTTAAGGAAAGCCATTGATCATCCATGCCTTGATTTTGCATAAACTCCAAAGTTTGTCTTTTTCCCTGCTCTTCTGCTACTTTTACTAAAGAGTCATACTTAACACTATCTAAATCAGTATAATAGATTTTTGATAGGGTCTTATTGCTCTCAAGTCTTTCCTGGGTATATACTTTAGACAAACTATCAGACTTCTGGCGCCAGTACCTGCCCTCCTTTTTAGCAGCGCTGGTGCTATCTTTGGTATAAAACTTCCGGTACCTATCTAACTTAGAGCGTGCATCTTTGGCACGCTCTATTTTTTTTAGATGGGAAGGGGAGAGTTTTACATCATATTTTTGTGCCAGGCATAACTTTGACATGGTTACCAAGATTAGTATAAAGAAATAGGGCTTCACTATTTATTCTTGTATGTAAAAATTTAAAACATCTATAAATCCTTGTTGTGGAGCTATAAGCACTCGTTGGAAACGAGCGCTAACCAGGATCTATCTATTCCTAATACTCCAATTTGATTCTTGCTGCATTGGGGATCTGCCTTGAGCTAAAAGCTTTGAACTCCCCTTAGCGGCAACTCCACTAACACCAAGAAACTTACCCTACATTGCTATCGAAGAAACCCTTTTATCGTTAGTGTTTTTGATTTCCAAATTTTCTTCTTGCACTTTCCTTATAACCTTCTTTATGGAACTGTTAAGATCTTTGTAATAAATCCCGAAACTGCCAGAATGATGAAAGTAAAACACAAACTCATTTTTAGGTTCATAAAACATCATACTATAAGGTGCCGTATGCTGAGCAACGCAGTGAAACATTACATATAAGAATTTATCCCAATTAATGCATTTGCAATAACCATTATACTCTGGCTCAATTCCACTATCATTTAACATGGAAAGATAACTTGCTGTTGGTTCCTTTTTATTATGAGGAGAATAATCATATCTATCATTTTCTATATCCCAAGTATCAAGGCAGAAATTCCCCCACTCTCCATCTTGTCCAAAAGTCGTAATCAGGACATCGTCCAAAAAACTTCTGAATAATGAATAAAAGATTAAGATTGATTTTGAGACTAAATCTTTCGGCTCCTTGAAATAAACTTCAAACTTAAACCCCTTACTGCCTGGCAAATAATCAAAATCTAACCAATCAAAACCCTTAAAATCATTGGAACTATATTTTTTAACAACTTTCATTGTAACTCCTATTTGATAGTTTTCAATTGTCCCCAAGGAATAAATTTACCCGTAGATCCTTTGTGTTTGTTTATGATAAAGTCACCAAATTCATCAGCATCACTAATCCATTCCAATCCTTTCTTACCCTCTTTGAACACTTTAAATTTACTACCCCCATGACCTGCATTGTCAACAGCCCACCAAAGTCCATCTGATTTACTTTTGAAGATTTTACCAAATTGAGAATGACGTTTTATTTGCGATGCGCCTTCATCTGTCAATTTCCAAAGAGCTCTTGCCCCCTTAGCAACAACTTTTTTAAAAGCCTGCTCACCCACCTCTTCTGTTAACTCACGCCTAACAATAGATGTTGTCACATCTGTTGCTCCAGCTCTCAAGACCTTACCAAGGCCACCTGTAGTAAAAAGTTCAACTATGTCATATTCAACAAACACAGGCTCTATACCGTCACCCCTGGCGAATAGTTCAGCTTGCTGCATGGCATTGATTTCCTCCATTGTAGGATACACGCGTCCCATAAAAATTGCCTTTTCAACGGTAACTGTACCTTTAGGAGTAAATAAAGTCTTCTTGCCAATATCCAGTAAGGTTGCCTTAATATTGGACGCTGTAATTGAAGCTGCATCGGATACTTTATTAAAAACATTGCTCCAAGAAACCTTTGATGCTAAAAAAACACCAGAAAATGTCAAAGCTCCAGCCATCACATTCCGTCTAGTCTCTTCAGAATCAGCGCCTGAAGCAAGCGAATAGAGGCCACCTGATACGCCACCTATGGCAGCCCAAGTGACTGCATTTAAAACAACATTTCCTCCAAACCAGCCTCCATCAGGATCAGTACCGTTGAATGGATTATTCCCCATACCCTTATATGGGCTAGAATATTGACCATAAGGATCCTGACTATACCAAGTACCCAATCTGCTATCATAGTTTCCTCGTATTGCAAAAGCATTCCATTGAGTATATTCATCATATGTACTATATTGTCCTTGATACCTGAACCGGTTGGGTGAAAACCCTTCGTTAACATATCTAGTACTTGCTATTTCTAATCCAAACGGGTAGTAGTCAGAAGTACTGGTAACCTGAAGTCCTGCATTATTCTTATCGTGAATAACCTGCAAATCATCAAAATAACAACTACTAACTGTACTTTCGTTAGCAGTATAAATATAGATATGTCCATTAAAAGGAATATCCAAATCTAGTTTAAGAGTCTGCCAAGCTCCAGCGTTATTGGCTTCCACCGGGATATACCCAAACTGCGGCGTGCCACTATAGTCTGCTGGGAAAAGAATATAATTTAAATATGCCTTTAGTCCATTATTTGGTATTTGCCCAGAAAATACTGGCAAATAACTTTCAAATGCGCTATAAATGATTTCAGTTTCACCTCCATCCAAAATTTGAAAAGAGTTTGTTACAGCAGCCACAAGACTTGGCAGAACAGTATTATCGGTGCCAGATCCATTCAAATATGCATTAACTGAAATTTTAATTTTTTCATTTTGTGATACATCAAGCTGTAGACCAGGCCCTACGTATTGTGAAAAGCTACCTCCTAATGCAGCCATATATTTAGGGACAGGAATCTGACTGGATGCAGGGGTAGTATTTATAAAGCCCCCATTGGCCCCCATTTTTACCATTTGTTGTCGTGCTTCGTCAATGTTTACAAACTCCGACACTTCTTGGGCAGACCGTTCGGACTCCATTGTTGCCTTATATACGTTTACCTCACTGAGCATACCATAGGTTAATCTGGTATTACCTAAATGGTCTGTCATAAAGTATTCATATTCAAATTTATCAGACTTGTTTATCGCTCTACCCTCTGAGGTGCTGATAAATGCTAGCTCACCATTTTCATATTGGACACCTCCTAAATAATCGGTTCTAGCCAAAGTCCGAGTTCCTTTCGTAACTTCTTTGGTAAGCACAGTGCCTGCAGCATCATAACTATATGTAATAGTAATACCGTTATAAAACTCTATCTCCTCTGGAAGATCGAGATAGTTATAGATGACGGAAACTATTTCATTATTAAGATCCGAAGTAAGATTACCATTGTAATCATAAGTATATTCTGATGATAGGGAAACATTATGTTCATTATAGCCAAATTCTGTGCCGTCATCTTCCACCTTTATTAGAGCATTTCCATTATGACTTAGAGTCAGATCATCAATCTCTGTAATTGAGCTATTAATCTTATCATTTCTGCTTAACCGTTTTATATTACCATTCATATCATAATCTTCCACTTGCTCATTAATCATCCCTCCATCAGAGGTATAATTATTTCCCTCCTTAGCATATTCTGCCGATGAAAACCTATTCAATTCATCATATTCAAATTTATAGGCTTGCTTTTCAGAGTTGTTGATACCATCATTTCTACGCCAAAGAACTGCAGATATGTTTCCTCCATATTTTGGCGTTAAATTTTGTCCATTTACACTCGTCAATTTATCAGATGTGTTATAGACTAATTCCATCCCAAAAAGATCATTTTCATCAGATAAATGGTCTACATCATTTATCTGGGTAAGCCAGCCTCTAATGTTATATTTATAATCTTCGGACTGTAAATAAGTGGCACCACCATCTGCTGAGTAGAGGTTTTTCTCGATAACCTCACCACGCTCATTATAGCTGCAAGAGGCTAGCACAATGGGATCTTGATTATTAATGCCGTGTGTTATCTTAAGCAACCTCCCTGCATGATCGTAGTCAAAAGACTCTACCGTGCTCATCTGCTCATTACTGCTAGAATGATTGTAAGATATGTTAATCATCTTTCCCTCAAAGTCATATTGGGTAGATACACGGTCAAGTCCATTCAAATGATTATCTGATATATATTGAATAGCTTGATAATCATCATCATAGTAAATCACTGAATGTAGCCATTCTGCTGTTCCGAGTATTTTAGTTTTACTAGCAGTAGCTTGTCCCATAACAGCATAATTGACGGAAGCATTCAATTCTGCTGTTACTGGAGAATAAGAGTTGGCGTTAACATCCCACCCGGAATTTGAGAGCACATCATAAGTATCATAATAGGAAATAGATAAGAGGTCATCTTCATCCACATCCGTAGGGAATGTTCTATTGAGTGTGTAACCCACATCGCTGACATTAGTTAGTTCATATCGATGTGGATTAGAACTACCTTTTATATTTGATTTTAATGACTCATAAGAAGCACTTGTCTCAAATATTCCTACTGCAATAGCCCTATTCAAATCATCATATTTAAAAAACGTCCATTGTGAATTACCCCATTGATTACCATCTTGCATTAACACTAATCGTTGATAATTATCATATATAAAAAGCATCGGCCTCACATCACTGCCTGGTGATTTGCTCTTTATCACATTGTCATATTTGTCATACTCATACTGATAACACCATTTATTTACATCATCAATGGATGGAGAGTAATTCAGATGTAGCATTGGAGGAATTATAAATCTTACACGCCCCAATTCATCATAGACATAATAAGTATCATAATGCTCCACCGGCCTTATAGGGCCATCACCATAAATTCTATCCGCTCTATTTAGTACTACTCTACCTAGGGGATCGATATATTGTTTGGTCACTATGCCATCTTCAGAAGTAACAGATTTAACAATAAGTGAATTAACCGGGTAATACATACTACTCTGAGGTAAATTGCCGACTACCTTCCATCTACGCACCTCAGATGCATAATTATATGTAATTTTAAGGTCTGTAGTCTTACCGTTATTAGACCAATCTTTACCAACGCCGGTCAGGGTTTTGACTCTGTCTAAAGGTGAATCATCATAAGTAATAGTAGTGTAGGGTTTTTCACCACTATATTGATTTAAAAGTTCCCCAATTATATCATCATGATAATCCCCGGTAGAAGTCCGGGCCTCATGTGAAAGATAAGAGTTAACTATTCTTCCCTTATTATCATATTCAAACGGCGTTACAACATCATATCCATTAGCCCCCCCTTGCTTAAGTACATTTTGAGCATTTCTTCCCAATCCATCAAAATAGTTTATAACCGTATTTTTCTGATCATGGTCTAGTGCATCAACGACACTGGAAGATGTTATTCCCTCTACAGTAATAATATCCTTCTGAAGGGCATTTTTTTCCTCATGATTAGCCATCCTTCCTATTGTTTTAGCAAAGAAAGTTGAACCGGAGGTGGCTTTGAAAGAAAAGTTTTTTAAAGTAAGGCTCTCTACCACATAGTATGATTTATCTTCATACCCTTCAGACTTAACTTCATTGATAATAATCTCCTCATCTTGTGCAAAAACACTGGAATAAAAAGAAATTAAGAGCGTTATAAATAATGTAAATTTTTTCATTGGTTTCCAAGTGTAGAGATTTGTTTAGAAAAATAAACTGTAGGAAAATTATCATTTTCAACCACCAACTTCACATTATATTTATCATAAGGCGATCCGGTGTATGTATGACTTACATTCAAAGTATTAGTCTTCACAACATTCCCATCACCAAAATCCCAATAATATGATGAGGTCCCTCCGGAATAGCAGTTTCCCATAGCATTGAATGCTACTTTATTGTTACCTAAATAATTAGCTGAAATTTCGAAATCGCATATTTCAGTTTGATCATACTGATATTTGACTAAAATATTACCAGCATTATCCTTTTCCAAGGACAGTCGATTTCTTTCATCATAGTCCAGATAAAATGACTTCTGGTTTATATCAGTCAGCTGTTTAAGGCCGATAAGTGGGGTGGAATTATAACTAGTTTTAAAATTCTGATAATTATTGGCTCGAACCTTAGTAACAGACTTTAATAGTCCATTCGAGTGCCATTCATATTGAAAACTCATGCCATCGTATAAATTCTTTACCTCTTTTATGTTTTGATTAACATACGAGGCTTCAGATTCTTTATGATAATGATCATCCCAATTTAGTTCGTTACTAGTTTGCCCAAATGATAAATTGATAAATTGTGATTCAGGAATGGGCGCATCCAATCGTAAATTATAGCTCTCATAGGGATAATATCTATCCTGATCATTGTAAAACTTATAAACTAATAACTTACCTGATGTAACTTTAAATTCTTGATTAGGCTCTGCTATGTATGAAATGGTTTCGAATGGGCTTGCGATATTATGAGTATTAAGTTTTTTAAACAATCCATTAACCTTTAAATCCAAAAAGGGGCTTGGATTATACATTTCAAAATCGGTCATATAATTAAACGTTTGCTTAAATCTAGTGCCATCTGAAAATGTAGTTAATAACTTTGTAATGAGCGAAGGGTGATTGGTTATACCATACTCTAGTGAGGTATTTGTTCTCATTGTCTCAGACTGATTTTCATCATATTCAACCACAGAAATATCACTAATCTTAATTGACTGACATACTACATTATAAAAATTGACAGTATAAACGAACCCTGAATTATCAGAGGGTATAGAATAAAGAACTTGATGATTTCTTTTGGAGAAGTTTTCAGAACCGAATTCATAATTATAATGAACACTCTTAATCATTTTATTATTACTGTTTCTATATATTATATCAGTTAGATTACCACTAGCATATCTTCTTGAGTTTTTCTTTGCATATGGCACTCTATTGTAATCAATTGGCCCTCTGTCATAAAACTTGTCACCTTTTGACTCGAAGACGTATGCATTTACAGAAGGAGGAGTGTCAGGTGTATAATTGTAATTGCGCTCAATACTAGAACCGTCTGCACTAATTTCTACAATCTTATTATAGATAATTGACACCCCATTCAAATCTATAATATCATTGATTGGTGAAGAAGACCTTACTTCATTGCAATTACCTCCAGTATAATATTGATAATTATGAATTGGTTGATTAATTACATGAAAACCAGAATATGTAAATTCTTTATCCAACCACTCTTTATGTCCATCACTCAAAAAAATTTTTTTTATCCTAATTCCACCCACATTATCATGACCTTCATATTCCAGATTTTGATATCCCCCAGTTGGGTATATAATTCTCTTTAGAGCACACGCTGTTGATCCAACTTCATTTGGACTTTTATCACTATGTGGATAAATGGAAGACTTCCAGCCTCTTGCATTGCGATCAGAATACCTTGGGTAACTAGGATTCGGATCCCATGTAGAATAGCCCCAGTGATCGTAAAGAACAGCATCTCGACTTGGAAGAGGAACTTCACTGTGATACTCAAACCTCCTATACAAAATATTATCTCTAATGATAGAGCGTAACATAAATCTATTGCAGTCGTAATCATTTCTACATTCTATAGGGTGATATCTAGCTGTTAAACTGAAATATTCTTTTTGCACTGAATTATGGTACGAATAATTTAGCACACAATTTCCTATCAAGTTATCATTGGATAAGGTCACTCTTTCTAAAGAATAACCTCCTTTCAAATCCCTTCTGCCCGATTGATAGTAAAAATCAACTTTTCCCAAAGACGTTTCAATAGATTTGATATACCCTTGCGAAACATTTAGTTTACTATTAGTGTAGAAATGCCTTGGTGTTCCCGATCCATCACAACTCGTAAACTCTTGTTCTGAATAATAATTATATTCTATATCATGATTAGTATAAATAAACTTCGCCAATTCAATCCTATTAGGGTTCTGTATAGTATATAGATTCCAACTTGATGTGTAAGAGTATTTCTCTTGATAGGCACCATCGGAAGGCACATCATCATATGATAACTCCATATTCATTTGGCTGAATAAGGTATTCTCCACATAACTAAAAGTGAAAATATTTCCACTTTCATCAGTAATTTTCCAAATGCCATCTGCCTCTTCAGCACCCTGAACAACTCCACCTGGTATATATTCAATTATTAAATCACTTGATGGTTGTGTATACCCTACATTAGTTTCAGGATCTAAATAAAATTTCCCACTTCTCCCTAAAAAAGAATAAATAAATACATCAAGTTCTGAATCATATAAATGATTATATCCTGTGTTCACCTTATTGATTTCATCTTCCCCAATAAAATTATAATCCGAACTAACATCTGGAGCGTCATTGACCACCCTAGTAATGCTACCTCCAGCATCTAAAGCCCATCCTAAACCAACTGAACTAGCTACATCTTGCACTTTAATGCCTGAAGTAGAATACCGCAAAGAAATAGGAATGGATATGTCTTTGCCCTTTAGAGTATATAATGGAACATCTACTACTCCTACACCTGATGCCCCAACATTAATACCGGACAAATTATTAGCGGCAGCCGAATTTGGCGAAGGAGGAATGACATTAGTCTGAGCAAATAGAGAAGCACTAAGTGCTAACAGTGCTCCTAATATAATTAAGTATTTATTTTTCATTATCACTTACTGGTTATCCTTCTCTAATTCCTTAATTCGTTTCTCTAATTCAATAATATGCAGCGTTAACTCCTCTACTTTTTTAAGCAGAAGCATATTCATTTCACCTACTTTAATTCCTTCCGCTTCCATTTCTTTAGCGGCAGGTATGTCTGGCAAGTGATGGTTTTCCTGGATATATCTTTCAATGGTAGATAGAGTAGGTAAATTATATTCAGGGGCAAACACATAATCCGGAACGGGAATATTTGTATCTACTTTTACTTCTTTAGAATGGATCACTCCATTTACAGTAAGTTTTTCATCGGGTTGCAAAGTGCCAATGCCCACTTTCTTCCCTACAAGGTTAAAGTCATTTCTAGCTAGGTTATCCGATGGGCTAGGCATCCACCCATCTTCGTAAACATTAGTTAAATAAGGCAAAGCCAGATAAACTTCTATATTAGATCCCTTCACGCCCATAGAAAAAGAGAATCCATAAAGATTTGTAAATTGTGACACATCGATAATTTCATCGATTCTATACCATCCATCAGTGGCGGCATTTGCCGTTTGTTTAGTTATAGTGAGGCCTGTTTCCTTGAACTTATAGCCAGCATCGCTTCCGAAACTTACAGAAGTACCTTGACTTATTTTTACCCAGGCTCTAAACCTAACTTTGGCAGTTAATAGATTTTTTTCAAAGGGAAAATAGACAGCGGCGTGGGTACCACTATTATTACCTGTAATTTTCAAAATCTTCCCTCCTGCATAGTAGTGCCAGCCATCGGCTAAGCCACCACGTAAAGTTCTAGGGCCCTTGTTATAGACACCATAATAATAAGGTTTGCTCTCAGTGGCCGCATCCGGGCTTGAGGCGGTACTCGAAGGTGCAGAAGGCAAATATGGTCCTTCAAAACCCTTGGTGAACGGATGAACTGCCTTAATATTTAATGTTCCTCCATAAGGAGTATAGCCTACCGGAACATCGGATTCTCCCAACATATCCATATAGCTATTCATTATTAAATTAGGAGCATTAGATTCCTGAGCTATAACATTTAGGTAGCTAAATGCAGAAAGCACAATGAGTAGTAAAACCTTTTTCATTCTTTTTGTAGTAGTTTTTGGATTAGTTTGTTTTGTTGATCGTTCTGTTTCTTCAACTCTATGATATGCAGCGTTAGCTCCTCCACCTTTTTAAGCAGCAGCATATTCATTTCACCGACATTTATTCCTTCGGCCTCCATTTCCTTCGCCGATGGCACCTCCGGCAGATGTTGGTTTTCCTTAATATATTGTTCTATAAATGACAATGTAGGAAGTCCATATTCTGGTGCAAAGACATAGTCTGGCGCCGGAATATTCGTATCTACTTTCACTTCTTTGGAATGGATGGTGCCGTTTACGGTAAGGAGTTCATCTGGGCTAGTTGTTCCTATGCCTACATATCCTGCATTAAAATAAGAGTGCTCACCACCGGATGATATTTTGACTTTTTGATTATTTGAAGAATTATAAAGAGATAAAACTCCACTCCACTGATTTACTCCTAAACTGATCCTCTTCGGATTTACGTCTCCCAGACCAAGCACCATTAAATCACCATTTTCCTGTGAGTTTTGAACTGAAAGCTTTGCTTGAGGGGCATTAGTACCAATACCTACAAAACCACCGTTTCTCATTATAACCATTTTAGGTGATCCTCCTGTAAAAAATTTGAGACCTCCATAACCGGATATGTAACCCGTAGGTGCTGATGCATGCCAGCTATCAGAATACCACCCAATCGAGTAATTACCCACATTATAGCCTGCATAGCTAAAATTATCTGAACCTACATTGAGTCCTATCCCTGAGTTTAATGGAACATTTTGGGCTCTAATTACAAACGGAAGAGCCACTAAAATCAAGAGTAATTTATTTCTCATTTCTCATTTCTTTAACCTCACTTTTCAACTCTTTAATTTCTTCACTCTGCTGAATTATATATAGCGTTAACTCTTCTACTTTTTCTAAAAGCTTTTTATTCATTTCACCTAAATCCACACCATTAGCTGCTACCTCTGAGCTTGTTGGGATACCTGGAAGGTGTTTATTAATATGAATGTAGTTCTTGAGTTCTGAAAGTGGGGTTAAAGAATATTCCTCTTCAAATACATAATCTGCCCATGATCCTGTCTGCACATTGATCTCTCTGGCTCCTATCTTTCCCTCGACGGCTAACTTATAAGAGCCAGGAACAGCTGTACCTATCCCCACCTTACCCTTTACAATGAGATCGTTTTTCCCTGGATTGGCAAAACTGAATTGATCAGCCACCAACATTCCCCCAGCTTTAAGGCCTGAGGCCGATGTGAAGTCAGGGGAATTGATTATTTTAAGAAATCTATTTAGTTCCGCATCTTCTGATCCAGTGTAGATTACAGGACTCTCGGAGTTATCTAACAGAATATTACCTCTGATATCTAATTTAGAAAGTGGCCTTGCAGTACCGACACCAATATAACCTTTAACTATGAGATCGTTTTTTCCTGGGTTTGCATAATTGTAACTATCAGAAATTAGTATTCCACCAGCCTTTACACCTGAAGCTGAGGTGTATTCAGGTGAATTTTGAAATTGAATATATCGATTTAATTCATCCGTACCCACGCCAGTATAAATTCGAGGATTATTCGTACCCTCAATTACAACATCTCCCTGAATATGTAATTTCTTCTCTGGAGCACTAGTTCCTATTCCAAGATTTCCATTATTGTAATATACATCACTAGTTCCATTAATTGGCGTCTGGGCCAGAACAGTGGAAAACACAGATAATAAAAAGATGATCACGCTTATGCTTTTCTTCATTTGTTCTCTAATTTTTCTATTATCTTATTTTGTTACACTAAATTCTTTCTGTTGAAACCTATCCTGGCGTTGTGCACTTAAGCAGGCGAGTTGAATAGATTGAATTTCTTCAGCGGGTAAACCTAATAATATAAAAGATTTAAAAAACACCTATTTACCACTCAAAATCACATAAAACAATGGAAATATTATATATAACTAAACTAATAATATATCCTACACGGCTCTTCATTGCTTAGAAAATATTCCTTTTCAAGGAAAAACTTACATTAACATAAACTCTCATAATAAAAAAAGGGAAGCCTCACGACTTCCCTTTCATTTCTATATTTCTAAAATTTTACTTCAAAGACTGTTGCCAGTTCCAGGAATCTTTCAGCGATTCTGCCAAGCTAATGTCAGCTTTCCATTTTAGTCCGTTCTCCACTTTGGTAGCGTCTGAATAAACTTTTTCCACATCTCCAGCTCTTCTTGGCCCTATTTCGTAATTAAGTTTTACTCCTGTAACCTCTTGGAAAGTATCTACTACTTCTTGCACAGAATTACCATTACCGGTACCTACATTAAACACTTCAAGACAATCTTCTTTCTCAGCTAAAAGATAATCAAGAGCAGCGATATGAGCTTTGGCCAAATCTACCACATGTATATAATCTCTTATACAGGTTCCGTCCGGAGTGTCATAGTCATTACCAAAAATGGTAAGTTTCTCCCTTATTCCAGCAGCTGTTTGAGTGATGTAAGGAACCAGATTATTAGGTGCTCCAATAGGTAATTCTCCAATTCTTGAAGAAGGATGGGCACCTATAGGATTAAAATATCTCAAGAATATTCCTTTGAACCCCTTAGTTACTTTAGAGAAATCTGTGACTATGTTCTCACACATTTGCTTAGTACGTCCGTAGGGCGACTCAGCAGGTTTTGTAGGAGAATCTTCTGTAACAGGCAGCTGATCTGGCTCACCGTAAACGGTACAAGAGGAAGAAAAAACAAAATTACTCACTCCTTCTTCTTCCATCACTTTCAGCATGATGATAGTAGAAAGAAGGTTATTTTGATAGTACTTCAAAGGCAAATTTGAAGACTCACCCACCGCTTTAAAAGCAGCAAAATGAATAACGCCAGAAACTTCGGCGTGTTTCTTAAATACTGATTTTACAAACTCATAATCACCACAGTCTCCCTCTTCAACTTCTATCTTTTTTCCTGTCAGCTCCTCAACTCTGTCTACAATAAATTTTTCAGAGTTAGAGAAGTTATCAATGATGATGGGCGTATAACCAGATTTCACTAGTTCCACGCATGTGTGAGAGCCTATGTAGCCGGCTCCTCCTGTTACTATTATTTTCTTTTCCACGGTAATTAAAGTCTAGCAGTTACAGAATTTTTATCCCAAAATCCCTTTATATCATAAATGGCGGTGTGCTCATCTGTAATATCACTTAAATTTAAGTTAGTAAATTCATCGTGACTCACGGCCAAAACCACTGCATTATATTTCTTATTTGGCTTTTCAATTAGGTCTAAACCATACTCATGTTTCACCTCTTCTTTGTCAGCTGAAGGATCATATACTTCTACGTTAGCCCCAAAGCCTTTTAACTCTTCTACCACATCAATCACGCGGCTATTTCTTATATCAGGACAATTTTCCTTGAAGGTGATTCCTAGCACCAATATGTGACTATTATTAATCGGGTTATCCTTTCTAGTCATCAACTTGATCACCTTATTGGCCACATGAACTCCCATATTGTCATTAATTCTTCTGCCTGAAAGAATAACTTCAGGGTGGTATCCTAAGCTTTCTGCTTTATAAGTAAGGTAATAAGGGTCTACTCCAATACAATGTCCACCGACCAACCCTGGCTTAAAGGGCAAGAAGTTCCATTTAGTACCAGCAGCTTCAAGCACCTCGTGCGTATCAATTCCTACTTTATCGAAAATAAGAGATAGCTCATTTACAAAGGCAATATTGAGATCTCTCTGCGAGTTCTCTATAACTTTAGCCGCTTCAGCAACTTTAATAGAAGAAGCTTTGTGTGTACCAGCCGTAATAATGGTTTTGTATAACTGATCTACTTCCTCAGCAATTTCGTCGTTGCTACCACTAGTAACTTTCTTTATTGACGGTAATCTGTGAACCTTATCACCCGGATTAATTCTCTCTGGAGAATAGCCGCAATAAAAGTCAGTATTATATTTCAGCCCGCTTACTTTCTCTAAGATAGGTACACATACTTCCTCTGTACAGCCTGGAAATACCGTTGATTCGTAAATTACAATATCACCTTTCTTAAGAACCTTCCCTACGGTCTCACTAGCCTTTTCAAGGGGAGTTAGGTCAGGCTTTTTATATTGGTCTATTGGGGTAGGTACGGTAACAATATAGATTTGTGCACTTTCCAAATCAGAAATCTCAGCACTGTACTGTAATTGAGATGCTTCTTTTAGTTCATCTGCATCTACCTCCAGCGTTCTATCAACACCGTTTTCTAGTTCAGAAATTCTTTTTTTATTAATATCAAAACCAATTACCTTGATTTTCTTTCCAAATTCAACTGCTAGAGGTAAGCCTACGTACCCCAATCCAATTACAGCTACAGTTTTATTACTCATTTTATATTATAATAGTCTAAATACCAGTCTACAAACTGTTGAATACCATACTTAAGCGGTGTTTCAGGTCTAAAGCCGACAGCTTCCGCTAAATCATCAACATCTGCATAAGTTTCAAGTACATCTCCAGGTTGTAATGGCATATAATTCTTAATTGCTTCTTTACCTAAGCACTCTTCCAAAGTGCTAATATATTCTAAGAGCTCTACCGGTTTATTATTACCTATATTATAGATTCTATACGGAGCCCAGCTAGTACCAGGGTCTGGATTCTGCTTATCCCAGCTCTCATCCTTTGCAGGAATTTTAGTAACTAATTTCTCAATTCCTGAAACGATATCTCCTACATAGGTAAAGTCTCTTTTCATTTTGCCATTATTAAACACATTAATAGGCTTACCTTCTAAAATGTTTTTGGTGAAAAGGAATAATGCCATGTCAGGACGTCCATATGGTCCATAAACGGTAAAAAATCTTAGTCCGGTAGTTGGCACATTATAGAGATGTGAGTAAGTATGCGCCATCAACTCATTAGACTTTTTGGTGGCCGCATATAATGAAACCGGATGATCTACATTCTGATGAACAGAGAAAGGCATCTCAGTATTTCCTCCATATACAGAGCTAGAAGATGCATAGATGAGGTGTTTCACTTCATTATGACGACACCCTTCAAGGATATTTAAAAAACCCTGAATATTGCTAGCAATATATGCATCGGGATTAGTGATTGAGTATCTTACTCCTGCCTGTGCCGCTAAATTGATGACATAATCAAACTTATAGTTCGCAAATAGCTCATCCATTTTTGCTTTCTCGCACAGGTCCAGCCTTTCAAATGAGAAAGATTCATATTTCTCGAGAACCTCCAGTCGTGCTTGCTTCAGATTAACATCATAATAATCATTTAGATTATCTAAGCCTATCACTTCATAGCCTTGCACTAACAACCTCTCACATACATGTAGCCCTATAAAGCCCGCCGCACCTGTTACTAATATTTTCTCTTTATCCACAGAACATTTATTATATGTTTGGTTGGCAAAGGTAATAATTATGGTTATGCTATATTAAATGTTTAAATATATTTGCACTAATTATTAAAAAACCGACATGACCACACAGAAAACTGACGAAATTGATTTAGGGGAGTTACTGGTTAAAATTAAAAGATCTATTATAAGTCATAGGTTACTTATCATAGCTTTGAGCATACTTGGCCTTATCGTCGGTGTTGTGTTATTTTACTCCAAGCCTAATGTTTATGAGAGTGAAATGGTAATATATTCCGAGGTCATTGAAGAGACATTAATCTCTACTATCGGTGAGAATCTTGATAAGATAGTATCTGATCGTAATCACAAAAACCTAGCTAATAAACTTTCATTACCAGATAGTATTGCAGCTGCAATATCAAGCATCGAAATTGATTTAGATCAAAATCAAAAAAATAAAAAAGGCTCATTTTTCACCATCAGAGTAGATGCCTCTTCCAACGCATATTTCAATCAGATAAACGCAGGAATTATCAACTATCTGTCTTCTAATGAGTATGTTAAAAAAAGAGTTACACTGAAAAAGGAAAATTACCAAAACCTAATCAGCAAGCTAAATACGGAAATTGGTCAAATTGATAGTTTGAAAGGCAACCTTTCTGGTCTGGATAATAGAGGAAGAGATGTTACCATTTTAAGTCCTTCTATGGTTTATGAAACGCTAATCACCCTGTACAAAGATCAACTCGACGCTAATGAAAGTTTAGAATTAGCCGAAGGAGTAGAAATAATCGATACTATTGATTACAGCAGACCTGTAAGTGCAGGATTATTCAAGTCAGCGGTAGTTGGTTTTGGAATTGGTCTAATGATCAGCTTTATGATCATCTTCTTACTTGAAGTAAGCAGCTATATCAAACAATACGAAAAGCAATAAACATTGATTTTCCATTTCATTAAAAAAGAGCTTTTATTAGAATGGCGCCAGCGATACGCTATCAACGGAATATTGCTATATCTAGTAAGCACCATTTTTATATGCTACCTCAGTTTTAATGTAAAAACCAACCAGCTTGATCCAATCACATGGAACACGCTATTTTGGATCATCATACTTTTCACCTCAATTAGTGCTATAGCTAAAAGCTTTATCCAAGAAAAACAGGAAAGATACCTTTATTACTATTGGATATTAAAACCTCAAACTCTTATCCTGGCTCGTGTTATTTACAATGGCATTTTAATGATGATTTTAGGATTAGCCGGTTTCATCATTTACAGTATTATCCTTGGAAATCCAGTACAAGATCTGCTGCTCTTTATTGTTAATCTAGTTTTAGCCTCTATCAGCTTTTCTACCGCTTTAACAATGATTTCGGCCATTGCCTCCAAGGCGAATAATAACCAGACGTTAATGGCCATCTTAGGCTTTCCTGTAATCTTACCTATGCTTCTGATGATCATTAAAATATCTAAAAATGCTATGGACGGATTACCAAGAGATTCCAGCTACAGTGAGATACTCACATTATTTGCAATTAATCTAATTGTTGGAGCCGTATCTTACCTCTTATTCCCGTATATTTGGCGCAGCTAAGTGATTATGGAATATGAAGAAGACCTGGTGGAAAATCTTAACCGTTCTTTTACTATTATACACCATATTAGGTGGTTTATTATTCAAGGTGCCACGCCTGAATATTCTCAATGAAACCGTCAGAGCCCTACATTTTCATGTACCCATGTGGTTCGGCATGATTATAATGCTGTTGATATCCGTAATATTTTCGGTTCTTTATTTAAGATCATCTGATTCCAAATATGATATTGCGGCCATTGAATTTGCTAATGTTGGTGTGGTTTTCGGCATATTGGGTATCATTACCGGCATGCTTTGGGCACAATTTACATGGGGTGACTGGTGGAGCGGAGACCCTAAGCAAAACGGAGCTGCTGTTGGGCTTCTTATTTACTTTGCCTATTTCATTCTAAGAGGCTCCCTGGAGAACCAGGATCAGAAAGCAAGAATAAGTGCAGTATATAATATCTTCGCTTTTTTCGCCCTTATTCCATTACTATTTGTATTACCGCGACTTACCGACTCGCTGCATCCCGGCAATGGAGGCAACCCAGGCTTTAACGCTTACGACATGGATAGCAGGCTGAGGTTGGTGTTTTATCCTGCAGTTATCGGCTGGACATTGCTTGGTGTATGGATTACCTCAGTTAGAATAAGAATCAACAAAATAAATCATTCTCTTTTATCATGATTGATACCCATCTCAATCTGAAATTACACCATTAATAAATTCGAGAATTTAATATGAAAAAGATTTTTTCAATCCTTCTGTTCATCTTATGCTCACTAAGCATGCAAGCACAAGACAAGATAAAGGTCACTGAAGAAGACTACAATAATACTGAAGTAGAAATGGCTGACCAGTTTAGAGAAGACGGCAAAATATACGTGCTTACTGGCGTTATAGTGCTTATTCTCGGTGGTTTAGTCACCTATCTTGTGATCATAGACAGAAAGGTGGCAAGAATAGAGAAACAATTGCCAAATCATAACAGTTAGAAACCTTTTTGACCCTAAATTTGTAGCATATAAGATTTTAATATTATGAAGGCATCACATATTATCGGTATCGTAATTATCGCTGTTGCCATAGGAATAATCATAGCCACCGCAGGTGACGCTAGTTCTTATGTTACATTCAACGAGGCTCAGGAAATGGCTGAGAATGGTAATGGCAATAGTATTCATGTAGTGGGAGAACTCACTAAGGACAACAGCGGAGAAATTATTGGGATTGAGCCATCGCCAGACAAGTTATCTTTTTCTTTTGTAATGGTTGATGACAATCAGAAACAGCAACGAGTTTATTACAATGAACCTATGCCAGCTGATTTTAAAAGATCTGAGAAAGTGGTAGTTATAGGTTCTTATAAAGATGACCTTTTCATAGCCGATAAAATCCTGATGAAGTGCCCATCTAAATACCAGGAAGAAACGGTGAATGCAGAAATTTAGCAGCCATGATCAGTGGGGACGCATCATACAAATCGTTTAAAAAGAAATTATGATACATACATTAATAGGTGACCTCGGTCACCTTTTTGTTATTATTTCTCTTGTTACTGCATTACTTGCAGCATTCAGTTATTTTAAAGCCGCTCAAAAAGATGATTTAGCCGCAGAAGGCTGGAAATCTATAGGCAAAATGTTTTTTTCATTTCATGCTATCGCTGTTTTAGGGATAGTTGTTTGCCTCTTCTACATCATATACGGCCACTATTTCGAATACCATTACGCCTGGAGTCATTCTTCTCGCCAACTACCTACTCATTACATGATTTCATGTTTTTGGGAAGGACAAGAGGGCAGTTTTCTTTTGTGGATGTTCTGGCATGCCATCTTAGGCATCATTGTAATTGCTACTAATAAATTCTGGGAATCATCTGTGATGACTGTATTTTCATTGGTGCAGGCTTTTCTGGCGTCAATGATTTTGGGTGTTGTAATCCCTGGCCTTGAATTGAAACTGGGAAGCTCTCCTTTTATTCTTCTAAGAGATGCTATTGACGCTCCTATTTTTGCTTCTCAGCCTGACTTTGTTCCTAAAGATGGTACCGGTCTGAATCCATTATTACAGAACTATTGGATGGTGATTCACCCTCCTACGTTATTCTTAGGTTTTGCATTATGCACGGTGCCTTTTGCTTACTGTATAGGTGGCCTTTGGAAAAAGAGATATAGAGATTGGATAAGACCTGCTTTGCCTTGGGCATTGGTAGGAGGCGCTATCCTTGGTTTAGGTATACTCATGGGCGGATATTGGGCATATGAAACCTTAAACTTTGGTGGTTATTGGAACTGGGATCCTGTAGAAAATGCAGTATATGTACCTTGGTTATTCCTGATAGCAGCTATTCACACCATGATTACCTTCAGAAGCAGTGAAACCGCCCTGAAGGCAAGTATTGTATTGGTTATCACCACTTTCGTATTGCTCTTATACTCTACATTTCTTACAAGAAGTGGTATTTTAGGAGAATCGTCAGTGCACTCATTTACAGACCTGGGTCTTTCTGGTCAGTTATTGATTTACTTATTATTCTTCACTATCGGAGCCATTTGGCTGACAGTGATAAGATGGAAATACTTACCGACTTCAGAAAAAGAAGCCTCCACTTATTCCAGAGAGTTCTGGATTTTTATTGGTGCGCTCGTATTGTGCATGATGGGCTTCCAGGTATTGATTCCTACTTCCATACCAGTATATAATAAAATAGTAGAAGCCTTTGGAGTTGTATCAAATCTAGCACCTCCTGCAGAGCAAATTCAATTCTACTCTAAATTCCAACTATGGTTCGCTGTAGCAGTGGCTTTGCTTTCTGGTGTAGGCCAATTCTTTTGGTGGAAGAAAATGGACAAGAGTCAGCTGAAGAACAGCCTAATCATTCCTGTAGTTATAACACTTATCACCACGATGATCATCATATTAGTGAAAAATGTGGCTGATCCTTCTTATATAGTTCTATTACTTGCTGGTGTATTTACAGTTGTGGCAAATGGAAAGATCTTTATCGATGTATTTAGAAAAAGCCCTGGTTTATCTGGCGGTGCCGTAACCCATATCGGAGTGGGCATGATCTTAATAGGGATTATGTTCTCCGCAGGATACTCTAAAGTAGTGTCTTTGAATAGAACAGGAATGCTCATTTCAAAAGAGTCTTCTAATGAATTTAATAGTGAAAACCTTCTTCTTTTTGTAAATGAACCAAAGGAAATGGCAGGTTACGAGCTAAAATATAAAGGAGAGAGAGTGGAATCTGAATCTCCTTCTATGTTCATCAAAAAAGGAGATATAGAAAATACTGCCATTCCATATTTGGTTACAGCCAAAAGAGATATTGAAGAGGATGGTGAAACGGTTTTTCAAAAAGGTGATACCATAAAAATAGCTCCTGAAAACACTTATTATGAAATTCAATATAAGGACGGAAACAACAATATTTTCACGTTATATCCTAGAGCTCAGGTAAATGAGTCCATGGGTGGCCTACTAGCTTCACCGGACATTAAAAGAGGATTGGGTAAAGATCTTTATACCCACGTATCCTCTATTAGAAGCCCGAATGAAAAAGTAGAGTGGAGCGAAATGGAAGAGTTTAAAGTAGCTCCTGATCAAAATTTCTTTGTGAATGATTATGTCACTAGCATCAACAAAGTTGAAAGAATAGACCAGGTTGATGGCCTGGATCTTGGTCCTGAAGATGTGGCTGTTAGAATAGATATTATTGTGCAAGGGGAAGATGACAACTACCTGGCTCAGCCTATTTTCGTAATAAAAGACGGGCTAGTAGGTAGAATTTCAGATGAGATAGTTGACCTGGGCATAAAGCTTACTGTACTTAACATTCATCCAGATGAAAACCAGTTTTCTATCGGGGCAAACACACGTCAGAAAAACTGGGTAGTATTAAAAGCCATGGAAAAACCATTGATCAATATTTTATGGTCTGGCACTCTGTTATTAATGATTGGTTTTGGAATTGCTATTAACAGAAGGTATAAAGAATTCAAAAAAATGAGAGAGAAGGGAATGGAATAATTCCCTTTTCCAGAGCCTATGGCACACCAGCAGTATGTTACTTTCATCGGAGCCGGGAATGTGGCCTGGCATTTAGCACCAGCACTAGATAACGCAGGTTTTCCAGTAAGAGAAGTATACAGCCGCTCTACAAAAAATGCTAAAGCCCTGATAGGAAGGTTATACCAGGCTGAACTTAAAACAGATCTTGACTTCTCTTCCAGCGCTTCACAAA
Source organism: Fulvivirga ligni (assembly GCF_021389935.1). NCBI lineage: Bacteria > Pseudomonadati > Bacteroidota > Cytophagia > Cytophagales > Fulvivirgaceae > Fulvivirga > Fulvivirga ligni. The sequence goes on along the minus strand of NZ_CP089979.1, from coordinate 1,183,222 downwards.
TCTTCATTGTAGCGGTTTCTGATGATGCCATATCGGAAATAGCACAGGAAATAGTGTTACCAGATAACGCTATTATAGCTCACACATCTGGGGCTCAACCTATGAGTACGCTTTCTTATACTGCAGGAGAAAACATTGGGGTATTCTACCCACTTCAAACTTTCTCTAAAAGCAAAAAGATAGACTTCAGTAATCTACCTATTTGCGTGGAAGCAGAAAACAAGTTTACCCGCAACGTGCTAATAGAGCTCGCGGATTCCATTAGCAAGAAAGTTTATACAGTTGATTCAGCGGATCGTCGCTCTCTACACATAGCCGCAGTATTTGCCTGTAATTTCACTAACCATTTTTTTAAAATAGCTTCTGATATTCTTAAAAGTAAAAAAATGGATTTTGACCTACTCCATCCATTAGTGATAGAGACAGTATCTAAGGCCATGGAAATAGGACCAGAAAATGCGCAGACCGGCCCAGCTGTTCGCCATGATTTTGAAACTCTTGATAAGCACATGGAATATCTTGATGGTAATGAAGAGCTTTCTGAATTGTACAAACTTGTTTCACAACACATTATCGATACCTATCCCAAAGAATAATGTCTTCTCACCACATAGTACGAGACGATCAGGAGCCGGCACTCATTATTAACGAAGCCATTGATAATCTGGAGCATGTCCAACAGCTGCTAGAGTGGAGCCCAACCGTGATTTCCTCTCAGGACGCCTTGCCCTGGCTGATTAAAAATCAAATAAAAGTAGATGTGGTCATCTGCAAGAATGAGGATCAAAAAAACATCTTTCAACTTCTGGAATTTCAACAGCCCGTGAAGATACTGGGCTTTGAAGCCTTAGAATCATCGATTATTAGTGAGGCCATTAGCTTTTTAGGATATTCCAAATATCCTGCAGCTCATATCATCGGCCCCATCAGTAAGGACAGCATGATGACTATTACAAATTATACTTCACTGAACCTGAACTGGTCTGATGGTGACAACATGTGGTCATTATTCAAATCTGGTAGGTTTAGCAAATGGTTAAAGGAGAAGCATGAATTACAGCTTGCAGGATCTTCCCTTCAAATAAAAGGCGATTTCGAAAAGGTTGATGATCAAAAAATAATCACCGCTTCTGCAGGCATAATAGAGATAACTAGTCCGGAAGTTTTCTGGATAGGTGAGCGGCTTTAATCAAGCCCTCCCACATCTACAGAATTAGTAGCTCTCACTATTCGATCCTTTCCATGGATATCTTTTACTACCTCTACGTGGGTATAATCCATTACTTCCAACAGCATTTGTACTTCTTCGCCGTACCTTTCATTGATCTCGAAGTATAAACTTCCTCCTTCTTTCAACGCCTGTTTAGATAGCTCAGCTATTCTTCTATAAAAAATTAAAGGGTCGCTATCCTCCACAAAAAGAGCAGTATGTGGCTCATAATCAAGTACATTGCTTTTCATATCTACCTTCTCGCTCTCCAATACGTAAGGAGGGTTGCTAATTATGACATCAAGCCCGGTTAGAGGAATCGGCTCTTTTAGTATATCAATCAAAAGAAATTCCACTGGCACTTCATACCTCTCAGCATTTTTACGAGCGATTTTTATCACCCTAGGGTCAAAATCTATGGCGTTGGCCCTTACTTCACGGAGTTCTTTGGTCAGTGTAATTGGTATACATCCCGTTCCTGTACCAATATCAAGGAAACGAATCTTCTTACCTTTATTCTCATTAACAATCAGCTGAATGAGCTCTTCTGTCTCTGATCTCGGGATGAGTACCCCTGGGCCCACATTAAATTTTCGGCCATAAAATTCAGCCTCACCTAAAATGTATTGAATAGGCTCATGATCATTGATCCGCTTCAGCATTTGCTTCAGAGCTTTCTCCTTTTCTTTGGAAAAATTCACAGACCTATCCAGAATGATCTCCGTTTTGTTGATATCAAACAGATCTTCCAAAACCATATGAGCAATACTCGAAATCTCCTCAGGAGCTTCATCTATGGTTATTTCTTGAATAATATATTGGAGTAGCTTTTTTGACGAGTCTGGACTGCTTTCTGACATGGTTATATAATGCGGAAGAGTTTGTTTATCATTGTAAAGCCAGAGCAAATCTAATGAATAAAGACGAACAATATATTACCCGTGCATTTGATTTAGCAGCAAACGGACTAGGTCATGTAAGTCCAAATCCTATGGTAGGCTGCGTTATAGTGCATAATGATAAAATAATTGGAGAAGGGTGGCATAAAAAATATGGCGAGGCTCATGCTGAAGTCAATGCCATTAATAGTGTTAAAGATCAGTCCTTACTTCCCGAAGCTACCGTTTATGTTACTCTGGAACCTTGTTCTCATTTTGGCAAAACGCCACCTTGTGCCGATCTATTAGTGAAGCATAAAGTAAAGCGAGTAGTGATCGCCAATATTGACAGCAACCCTCTGGTAGGAGGGAAAGGAGTGAAAAAACTAGAAGATGCTGGTATAGAAGTAATTACGGGAATCTTAGAAGATAAAGGCTGGGAAGTTAACAAGAGATTCTTTACTACCTTAAAACACAAACGCCCCTACATTATTCTAAAATGGGCCCAAACGCAAGACGGATTTGTAGCCAGAAAAAACTACGATTCTAAGTGGATAAGCAATGAAAGCAGTCGGAAGATGGTGCACAAGTGGCGGTCTGAGGAAGACGCTATAATGGTAGGCACCAATACCGTGGAGCATGATAATCCAAAGCTCAATGTTCGTAGCTGGGAAGGCAGAAATCCTGTAAGGATAGTCATAGACAAAAGACTCAGACTTGATAAAGAGCTGGCTCTGTTTGATGGCAGCCAGCCTACCATATGTTATAATTTAATGAAGGATGAGGAAAACCATCATTTAACTTTTGTACAGCTCGATGAAAATAATTTCTTAGAAGCTTTACTCCATGATCTCTATGACCGAAATTTGCACAGCTTAATTGTAGAAGGCGGCTCTCTTTTATTAAACAACTTTATAGAAAAAGGGCTTTGGAATGAAGCTTTAGTTTTCATCTCTCCACAACAGTTTGAGGAAGGCATAGCAGCACCTGCAATTAACGGTTTAGTAGAAACACAACAAGTAGCAGAAGACCAGCTGCTCATTTTTAAAAACCTGAAAAATGGCTGAAGAACTTATCGTAAATAAAAGCGCTAGCAAGCAGGAGAAATACAAAGACCTCATTCCTCAGATTCAAGGCCTGATTATGGGTGAGGATGACCTCACAGCCAACCTGGCCAATATATCTGCCGCTCTGAAGTTTGGTATGGACTTTTTTTGGGTAGGCTTCTATTTGGTTAAAAATGATGAACTTGTTTTAGGTCCATTTCAGGGCCCCATTGCCTGTACGAGAATCAGAAAAGGCAAGGGTGTTTGTGGTACCACCTGGGAGAAAAAGGAAACTTTATTAGTGCCCAACGTAGATGAATTCCCTGGCCACATCGCTTGTAGCTCCGAATCCAAATCAGAGATTGTTTTGCCTGCCTTTAAAGACAATGAAGTATTCCTTATACTGGATGTAGACAGTGACAAAGTCAATGACTTCGACGAAACCGATAAGGAATTTCTACAGCAGATCATCTCCCTCATAGAAGAGAAGATTTAACTCAATTATATATTAAGATTTCATGATACTTTCTACCATCTGTCAATGGTAGACAATCACCCTTTTGCCCCAAAAAAATGATTTTATCCTCCTATTTGCGATAAAATCACCCCCCTGTATACGTGTATCATTCCTTTTAATAAGCAATTACCTTAACACCAGCACAAGGTGTGCTTAATAATTAATTAACTAAATCAACTTATTATGAGGAAACTATTACTATTCATGTGCCTCTGCATGTGTTCCTTTACCCTCTTTGCCCAAACACAAATAACAGGTAAAGTAACCAGTGCAGAAGATGGTGAAAGTCTACCCGGCGTTAACGTTATCATAGAAGGTACTGGTAACGGTACAGTAACAGATGTAGACGGCAACTATTCATTATCCGTACCTGGCTCTGCTAAAACACTCATCTTTTCTTTTGTAGGATTACAGACTCAGAAAGTAGATATCGGTTCACAAACAGTAATCGATGTACAAATGAACTCTGACATTACCGAACTTAGTGAAGTAGTGGTTACCGCTTTAGGTATTTCGAGAGAAAAAAGATCGTTGGGTTATTCAACTCAGGAAGTTAGCGGTGACAAAGTTAATACTGTACAGACTGACAACTTTGTAAATTCACTATCTGGAAAAGTAGCTGGTGTAAATATTAAAAGAACTACCAATATGGGTGGCTCTACTAATATTGTTATCCGTGGTAACACTTCCCTTACTGGAAACAACCAGGCACTTTTTGTGATTGATGGTGTGCCTATCAGCAATAATATCTCTAATAGTCGTGATCAGGAACAGTCAGGAGCAGGTTATGATTATGGTAATGCCGCTGCAGATATCAACCCAGATAACATTGAGTCCATTAACGTACTGAAAGGAGCTGCTGCAAGTGCCCTTTATGGATCCAGAGCTGCTAATGGGGTGATTATGATTACCACTAAAAAAGGATCAAAAAAGGCCAATGGAGGCTTAGATATTGCTATCAATTCTGGTGTAACCTTTAGCAAGGTAGATAAAACTACTTTCCCAAAATACCAGACACAATACGGTGCTGGCTATGGCCATTATTATAGTGGCCCTGAAAGTTATTGGGACGTAGAAGACCTCGATGGAGATGGCACTGATGATTTGCTTGTTCCTTTTTATGAAGATGCCTCATATGGCGCTCCCTTTGATCCTAACCTGATGGTGTTTCAGTGGGATGCTCTGGATTCAGAATCTCCAAATTATTTAAAGAAAACACCATGGAAAGCTGCTGATAATGGCCCTATCGAATTCTTTGAAACAGGCGTTACTTATAACAACACACTTTCCATAGGTAAAACCAATGAAAATGGTTCGTATAGATTTTCTTACACCAACTTTGACCAAACGGGAATTCTCCCCAACAGCTCGCTGGAAAGAAACAACTTTTCACTTAATGTATCTTCTAAAGTAACGGATAAACTTACGGCATCGGCTTTTGGTAATTTCATCAAAACAGATGCATTAGGCAGAAACTCTACCGGATATGGTGACAATATCACTGGTATGTGGAGACAATGGTGGCAGACCAATGTAGATATAAAAGCATTGGAACAAGCCTATAAATCAACCGGTAGAAATGTTACATGGAACTGGGCTGCTAGTGATGATCAAGTACCTATTTTCTGGGATAACCCTTACTGGACTCGTTATGAAAACTATCAGAATGATACTCGTAAAAGGTTTATTGGTAATATGGCGCTGAGCTACGATCTCACTGACTGGCTTAACATCTACGGCCGGGTTGCAGGAGATACCTATTCAGCTTTGCAAGAGGAGAGAAGAGCCATTGGTAGCGTACCTAGCGATTTTGGTATCGGCTCAGGACAAGATGGAAGTATCAACAGGATAGATGTAGGGTCTGGCTACCAAAGAAGGGATATCGTATTTAGTGAATACAACTATGATCTAATGCTGAACATTCAGAAAGATCTATCTGAAAAATTCAATATCAAAAGTGTTTTAGGTTTCAACTCCAGAAGAACCAATTACCAGTCTATTTTCTCAGCTACCAATGGAGGCCTGAACATAGAAAAACTCTATTCTCTTCAGAACAGTGTGGACCCTCTACCATTACCTAAAGAAGTAGATTCAAAAATTGGTGTAGATGGCCTTTATGGAAGCGTTTCTTTAGGGTACAATGGTATGTTATTCCTGGATGCTACATTGAGAAGAGACCATTCTTCTACGCTCCCTGAAGATCATAATACCTTCTATTACCCTTCTGTGGCAACTAGCTTTGTTTTCTCAGAAATGCTCAACCAGCCATGGTTATCATTCGGAAAAGTTAGAGTAAACTATGCTGAGGCAGGAAATAGTGCTGGCTTCGATCAAATCAACGACACTTATGTTGTGCTTACGGCGCTAAATGGACCTAATGCCTCAGTAGCAGACACCAAAAAGAATCCTGACCTTAAACCTGAAACTACTAAAAGCTTAGAAGCAGGCCTTGAAATGAGCTTCTTTAACAGAAGGCTCGGCTTTGACCTGGGCGTTTACAAAACCAATACTGTAGATCAGATTTTGCCAGTTAGGGTATCTGAAAGTACTGGTTATTTGTATAAGGTGATCAACTCTGGAGAGGTTGAAAATAAAGGTATTGAATTATCATTATTTGGAACACCAATAAAAGCTGGAGACTTTCAGTGGGATGTTAACTTAAACTGGACCAAGAACCGAAACAAAGTACTTTCCCTTACTGAGGGATTAACTAATCTGCAGTTAGGCTCATTCCAGGGTGGTGTAACCATTAACGCTACTGTAGGAGAACCTTACGGAGTAATTTATGGCACAGACTACACTTACCATGAAAATGGCGGCAAGCTGGTGAATGATATTAGCGGTGAGTATATCAAAACGGATAAGTCAGATCATGTTATTGGTAATGCCAACCCGGAATGGCAGGCAGGTTTAAATAACAGCTTTAGCTACAAAAACCTTAGACTCAGTTTCTTAATAGATGTGCAAAAAGGAGGAAGTATATTCTCTTTAGACCAGTATTATGGCCTTGCTACAGGGCTGTATGAAGAAACAGTTTTCATCAATGATTTGGGCAATCCTGTAAGAAATACCCTCGAAGATGGCGGCGGGTTCATTAATGATGGCGTAAATGGTGATGGAAGCCCTAACGAAACCAGAATACAAGCAGATAGATATGGAGCTTTTGGTTACAGAAGAGGACTTCCTGATAAAGCTTTTGTTTATGACGCCAGCTATGTAAAGTTAAGAGAAGTGGCTCTATCATATAGTCTACCTGATGGTATGCTAACAAAGCTTCCTTTCAATGGAATAACCTTAAGCGCTGTAGGATCTAACCTATGGATTATACATAAAAACCTACCTCATGCTGATCCAGAATCTGGTTTAGGCGCAGGTAACTTGCAAGGTTATACTGCTGGCTCATTGCCATCTACCAGAAACTACGGCTTCAATCTCAAATTACAGTTTTAAAACCTGTTCCATCATTTGAAGAATATTTAAAAAATGACACACATGAAAAAAATACTAATAATATTGTTGAGCATCGGTTTAATTACTTCTTGTAATGACTTTGATGAACTCAACACCAACGTGAAAGACCCATCAGAAGTACCTGGCGAGGCACTTTTCACTGGGGCTCAGAAGAATCTGGTGGATCAGCTTACCAGCACTAATGTAAATTATAATGTATTCCGTTTGTTTTCACAGTACTGGACACAAACGCAATATCCAGACGAAAGCCAGTATGATTTAGTGACCAGGACCATTCCTGAGCAGCATTGGAGTGTTCTTTATAAAGATGTATTGAAAGATCTCAACGAGGCGGCCATTGTTCTTGAAAACACAGAATTACTACCCACTGATGATCCTGTGGAGAAGGAGAACAAAATTCTCATCACCGAAATCATGTCGGTATTCACTTACTCTATTTTGGTGGAAACCTTTGGAGATGTGCCCTATGAGCAAGCTTTAGATATAGAAGTATTACTACCAAAATATGATGATGCCCAGACCATTTACATGGACCTGATCACCAGATTAGATGCCGCAAGAGACGCTTTAGATCCTGCTCATGGAAGCTTTGGAGATGAAGATAATCTTTATCAAGGCGATGTTACGAAATGGATCAAGTTTGCCAATTCATTAAAGTTAAGAATGGGAATGCTGTTAGCCGATGTAGATAATGCTTCCGCTAAAAACATAGTAGAAGAAGCCGTTGCAAATATATTTGAAAGCAATGCAGATAATGCATCCTTAATATATCTCAGCGCTACGCCAAACACTAATCCATTATATGTAGACCTGGTGGCCAGTGGAAGACATGATTTTGTCCCTGCCAACACGCTAATCGATATCATGCAGCCTAGAGAATACGAATACTTAACTGATGATAATGAAGATGGTGTAATCAACGAAAAAGATAATGCTACTGTAGTGCTAGGTTCTGTAACCATGACTGATCCAAGAGCAGAATTTTACTTTGCCAGTAATGTGGATGCTGATCCTACTGTAGAGCAAACCGTATACTTAGGTGGTTTATATGGCCTACAAAATAATTTTGGGTCTAGTACCCATATTGCTGATGCCATTCAAGAGCCAACCTTTCCTGGTACTATCCTCGATTATGCGGAACTTGAATTCTTGTTAGCCGAAGCAGTGGAGAGGGGCTACAACGTAGGCGGCACCGCAGAAGAACATTACAATAAAGCTATTATGGCATCTATGGACTTCTGGGGTGTGAGTGAAGAAGCCGCTAATAACTATTTAGCCCGAACAGATGTGGCTTATACCACAGCTTCTGGTGACTATAAACAGAAGATAGGCCTCCAAAAATGGATTGCTTTGTACAATAGAGGCTTTACCGGATGGAGAGAATGGAGAAGACTGGACTATCCTGTTCTACTTCCTTCTGTTGATGCCGTAAGTGCTCTACCAGTTCGTTATACCTATCCTATAGTAGAACAGACACTCAATGGATCACAGCGGGCTTCAGCCGCTGCAGCCATAGGTGGTGATGATGTAACTACTAAACTTTTCTGGGATATGAATTAAAAGGAAAATCTATAAAACAAAAAAGGCGGTGAAATCACCGCCTTTTTTGTTTACAGCATCAGATGCTGTTATATTTCTGCTATTACAGTTCTACCACCTTTGGTTTTCTCACCTATGTTTACTTTCACTTTTGCATCTAGCGGTAAGAATACATCTACTCTAGATCCAAATTTAATGAAACCAAACTCTTCTCCCTGCTCAAACTGCTGACCTTCCTTTGCATACCATTTGATTCTTCTGGCTAAAGCACCAGCAATCTGACGAACCAAAACAGGCACTCCCTTGTCGGTTTTCACCACTAACGTAGTTCTCTCATTTTCCGAACTGGATTTAGGATGCCATGCTACCAAATATTTACCTGCATGATATTTAAAAAACTCTACCACACCTTTAACAGGCATTCTGTTTACATGCACATTTACAGGTGACATGAAAATAGAAATTTGAAGTCTTTTGTCTTTCAAATATTCCGTTTCAGTAGTTTCTTCTATTACCACTACTTTCCCATCCGCTGGAGCCACTACGTGCTTGTCGTTGATAGGAATAGTAATTTTAGGATGTCTGAAGAACTGTAAAATCAATAAAAAGAGTATAAAACTAGCTGCTAATACCAGATTAAAAACGATTGGTTTTTCTGGTATAAAATATAAAACCAGGCCATTAATAATGATTAGCACTATTAATAGAACCGCGAGTAATACTCTTCCTTCTTTGTGTATAGTCAATTTTAAACTGTTTTAATAATTTGCAAATATCTCTATTCCAAATTAATAACCACCACGAAATTTATATGTTTTAGCTACTTTGTCAATAGCCACTACATAAGCTGCAATTCTCATGGATACATTGTACTCTTTGGATGTACGGTAAACGTTATCAAAAGCATCTTTCATAATCCTGTCAGATCTTCTGTTTACTCTTTCTCCAGTCCATTTATATCCTAGTCTGTTTTGCACCCACTCAAAGTAAGAAACAGTAACACCACCAGCATTTGCTAAGATATCTGGAGCCACCATAATTCCTTTATCGTTAATTAAAGCATCTGCTTTAGCTGAAGTAGGGCCGTTAGCACCCTCCACAATAAGTTTGGCTTTAATTTTATCAGCGTTATGAGATGTAATTACATCTTCAGTAGCAGCTGGCACAAGTACATCTACTTCAAGGGTCAATAACTCTTCGCCGTCGATTTTCTCAGCGCCGCCATATCCCTCTAGTGAACCGTTATTACCATTTCTATATTCAATAGCTTCCTGAATATTGATTCCCGATGCATTATAATATGCACCTGAAAGATCACTTACAGAAACTACTTTCACACCTCTTTCTTCCAAAAGAAGTGCAGCGTAAGATCCTACGTTACCAAACCCCTGTACAGCACAAGTAGCTTTATAAGGATTGATTTTTAATTTTTCCATGGCTGCCAAAGCAGAAACCATTACCCCTCTACCAGTAGCTTCAGTTCTACCTAATGAACCACCAAGTACCAAAGGCTTACCAGTAACAACAGAGTTTACAGTCATACCTTGTGTTCTTGAGTATTCATCCATTAGCCAGGCCATTTCTCTTGGTCCCGTACCCATGTCCGGTGCTGGAATATCTCTGTCAGGTCCAAAGATTTCGATCATAGTTAATGTGTAAGCACGCATTAACCTTTCTATCTCTCCTGAAGACATTTCTCTAGGGTTACACTTGATTCCACCTTTAGCTCCACCGTAAGGAATATCCACTACGGCGCACTTCCAGGTCATCCATGCAGCCAAAGCCTTTACCTCATCTATGTTTACACCGGGATCGAATCTAATCCCACCTTTAGAAGGTCCTAATATATTAGAGTGGATTACCCTAAAACCTTCAAACACTCTGATAGATCCATCATCCATAGTTATTGGTAAGGAAACTATCACTTGCTTGGCGGGAGACTTCAGTACGTTATATACTTCATCATCTAACCCAAGTATTTGAGAGGCGATGTGAAATCTCGACATCATGGCCTCAAATGGATTCTTCTCGTCCTTTATTGGAGCTGGTTCAATATAACCCATATCAATGGTTTTTAAATTACTAAAACGATTGCAAATTTAGATATTAATCTAAATTCAATCATTACAATCAAAAAATTTTTAAAAAAGCAGTAATAAATGGTACTGATAGCAAAAGTCCATCAAAACGATCTAAAAATCCACCATGGCCAGGAATTAATCTGCCAGAATCTTTAATCTCGATGCTCCTTTTAAAAAGTGACTCTACCAAGTCACCATAAGTACCACCAATCACTATTATTAATCCTACGCCCATCCATCTCCAAAGTTCCATAGATCCTGTAGTATAATATAAAGCGTAAGCCATAGAAAGAGCAAGTATTAAACCTCCCACACTTCCTTCCCAGGATTTTTTAGGAGACACTCTTTCAAAAAGCTTTCTTTTTCCATACCTAACACCCGTAAAATAGGCACCAGTATCGTTTGCCCAAAGGATAAGCAATGAACCTAAAATGAGTTCAAAAGTATAGCTTCCAGGCTGAAACGCTACCACATTAAGTAGTGAAAATGGAATAGCTACGTATAGTATTCCTAAAAATGTAAAGGCTATGCCCCTAAAAGGTTTCACGGCCTTACTTTGATATAAATAGATTAAGTAAACACAAGTAACCACAGGAAAGAGCACAAAATAATATTTACTGGATATGTGCCCTCCTTCAACTAAAAAAGAAATAATAAAAAGACAACCTCCACAGAATGTGCCGAAGGTTTTCAGCGGAAGCATTCCGTCCAGCCCCACTAGTTTGTAAAACTCAAGCTGTGTGACTACACAGATCAGCAAAAACATTATAAAATACGTCCACTGACCATAGCAAATACTGGATATGATCACTAAAGCTCCGAATAAGCCAGCTATAACTCTTTGAGTGAAATTGCTGTATTTATTTAAAATCGATGTCATTATTAATTAGTTGTAGCGCTCTCATTACTTCATCAGAGGCTACATGAACTTCTAGTAGGCCAAAGTGATAGGACGAATCTCTTTTATTAACTATAACTGAGTGAAGGTCATTCTGATCTAGCAAGCTTTTCACCATGTCAGCTCTATACGGCTTGTCTGTAGAATATACCTTAGACCACTTGGTCATTTCACTTGGCTTCTATAAAAATGGTTTCTAAAATAAAACAATAGTCCTGTGGTAATAATAGCGAATATTAGTACAGTAGACAAAGGGAGTGACTCAGTATTTTCTATATCATAAGGAATAGCCTCTCGCTTTGCCATAATAACTAACACTAAGGTAAATCCATTGTTAACAAAATGTGCGATCATAGGCACAATGAGGTTTCCAGACCAGTGATATAAGTAGCCGAAAAGTGCGCCTAGTAACAGCCTGGGTATAAAACCAAAAAACTGCATGTGAATAGCACTAAAAAGTATAGCTGAAACCCATATGGCCACATGAATATTTTTTGAAAACTTATGTAGATGGGTCTGTATAAATCCTCTAAAAACTAACTCTTCCCCTATTGGAGCGATTATGGCAATCACTATAAAAGCCATTACAAAATCACCAACATTCTTGAAATCAGTAAGGTACGTGGTTATTTCTGCCAAATGATCTTCCTTAGCTCTGGCCCATGATTCAAAGCCGCTCATGAATTCAGGAAACTGAAAGTTAGCATTCCACTCTATAAATAATGAATTCACCACCATAAATGAAATGACAGTAAAGGCAGTAAGCACTAGAGGAAGCCAACCTATCGGCTTTTGAAAGAATACATCAATTCCCCTTTTTTGAGTCACCTTCAAATAGGCCATAGGAATAAAGATCATTCCAAATGCGGAGCCAAATCCCTGACTAAAGAAAAGGATAGACTTCATGCCCTCGTTACCCTGAGGGTTGGCCATGGCTTCACTTAAATCTAATACGGAACCGGAATAGAAAGGAATACATATGGCCATACCAATAATAGAACCGAAGAGAGTACCAAGCAAGGCCAATAAAAATACCACTACAGCTGCTCCAAGGGAACTAACTCCTCCTGGCGACTGTATATTGTTATCTGAAATATCCATAATTTCATGTAAATTTACAGTTTATTTTAAAACACACCCGCTAAGTTAAACCTAGAGTTGATGGTAAAGATTGGAAATGTAGAGATTGGTGATTTTCCGCTTTTATTGGCGCCTATGGAAGATGTAAGTGATCCTCCGTTTAGAGCCGTATGCAAGGAAAATGGGGCAGATATGATGTACACGGAATTTATTTCCTCTGAGGGTTTAATCAGAAATGCTGCAAAGAGCGTAGAAAAGCTTGACATATATGATTATGAAAGGCCTATTGGTATCCAGATTTTTGGAGACAAGATAGAATCTATGCGAGAAGCTGCAGCCATAGCAGAAGAGGCAAGACCTGAAATTATTGACATCAATTATGGCTGTCCTGTAAAAAAAGTGGCTTGTAAAGGAGCGGGTGCCGGTATTCTTTTGGATATACCCAAGATGCAGAAGATGACGGAGGAGATAGTGAAGCAAGTGCAGCTGCCCGTTACGGTAAAGACCAGATTAGGCTGGGATGACAGCACCATCAAGATTGTAGAAGTAGCCAAGAGGTTACAAGATGTAGGCATTCAGGCCCTTACCATCCACGGACGTACTAGAAAACAGATGTACAAGGGTGTGGCTGACTGGACTAAAATAGCGGAAGTTAAAAATCATCCGGATATTCATATACCCATTTTCGGGAATGGTGATATTGACTCACCCGAGAAAGCATTAGAATATAAAAACAAGTATGAAGTTGATGGCATCATGATCGGTAGAGCAGCCATTGGCTATCCTTGGATTTTTAATGAAATAAAGCACTTCTTTGAAACAGGAGAGCACCTACCGCCACCAACGTTGAAGGACAGAGTAGATGTTGCTAAAAAGCACTTAAACTTTTCTGTAGAATGGAAAGGGGAGAAGAAAGGTATTTTTGAAATGAGAAGGCATTACACTAATTATTTCAGAGGAATACCAAACTTTAAACCTTATAGAACTCAATTAGTAGAGTTAGATTCTCACGAGGAAATATTGAACGTTCTGGATGGGGTGGAATCAAAATTTTCAGAAGTGTTTGCCTCTTAGCAAACACTTCCTCCAATGTTTTATTTGAAATGAGTTTTGATAGCTACACCTATCACCTCTTTATCTTCATTTCTGATAGGCTTATAGTGATTCACCAATACACCATTAGCCACTTTAAGCTCAGCATCAAATTCAGCGCCTGCTAAAGCTTTATCATATTGCTCTTTAATGGCAGATTGTCTGGCACCTTCCAGATTCTCCAGAAGATTGACTCCATCTGCAGCCCTTGCTCCCAAAATCTCTACCGATTCATCCTTGAACTTATCATTAGAAACAAGCAAGTTATATTTATTATCAATTGCCATTAGCATATCGGTAGAAGTGTTTAACAACTCTCCTACTACATTAGCCATGGTTTTAGAATTCTCTTCTATTCTCTTACGTGACGTAATGTCTCTTGAGAAGATTGATGCTCCCACAGTACCGCCGTGATTATCTCTGATCGGATTGATATAGTATTCTCTCCAGCTATTTTCACCATGAACAGAACTCTTAATAGTAAAGTTAAGTGCTTCACCAGCAAAGGCTCTATCATAATAACCTTTCCATTCTTCCCTCACACTACCCAACATATCCAGAGCGTTAGAACCCTCTTTCATAGCTTCATACTGACTACCACGATATCTGGCCTTTTGAACCTCATTCATGATCACTATTCTATATTCACGATCAATAGTGATTATACTATCTGTAGTATTATTAATAAGCGCATTGAAGTTAGCCTCTTTAGCAGACAGTTCTCTTTGAGCTCTGGCCATCTCCTCTTGAGTAGCTTGCATCTCCTCCATGTTCTGACGCATCTCCTCTTCCTGGGCCTGCATTTGCTCAGTCATCTCTCTAGATTGCTGCAGAAGCTCAACCGTAGCCTGGTTGGTCTTAGCACTAATAATACTAGATGCTATACTTTCACCGACCTTCTCCAGGAATTCAATATCATTTTGTTCGAAATCTTTGAACGAGGCCATCTCTATTACCCCAACCATCTCATCATTAGATTGCAATGGCACTATCAGCAAACTGTTAGGCCTTGCTGTGCCTAGACCAGAACTAATATTTACATAGTTAGATGGTATCTCTTTCAGATGTATAAACTTACGTTCAATGGCAGACTGACCTACCAGACCTTCACCTATTTCTACCCTCTTTTTCAAATATTTCTTACGCTCATAAGCACGACAAGCCATGAGCTCTAAATGACGGTCACTTCCATTCTCGTTCTCCGTTATAATAAAAATACCGCCCTGATTTACCTTCATGTATTTTACTAACTCCTGAATAACCATATCGCAAAGTTTATTCAGGTCATCTGAGTTGCTTCTAAGAATATCACCAATAGAAGCCAGCCCCACGTTCACAAACCTTTCTTTAGATTCACGATCAGAAGCCTCTACTAAACTCTCTCTCATATCCATTAGAGCCTTACCCAGCTTATCTGGTTCCTCAGCACCGTATTCAGCCGTAAGATCACCCTGACTGATATTGTCAGCGAAATTGATATTGGTATCCATTAATTTCAGCTGACCTTGCATATCAAGATTGGTAATCGCGGCCTGCTTGGTTTGATCTCTTTGCAACTTAGACCACAAAATACATAACCCCGCATATACTGTGATAATGGCTATATGTAATAGTGCATTTTTATAGTTGAGATCAGGGATATTATTCATATATACCTTTAACTCAGTACCATATAACTTACAGTAAAACAGAAATAGAAATGTGATAATAGCATAAATGATAGCCGGCATGAGCAATCTCCAATCTTCATAAAAAAGAAGAACTGTGAGCGACACGAAATAGAAGAAATACATTTCGTAGGTGCCATGTAGCTGTAAAATAAATTGGAAAGGAAAGTTCCAAAAAAGGAAACTCACGGTGAGTCTTGATAAGAAAGTTCCTTTGCTAAGTGTCTGAACTAGATAATAAAGTCCAATGGATACGCCTCCCATTACCAGCCCTAACTCCCAAGTAGAATAGAATACTGATAAAAATACCCCAAAAAAGAAATAGCCTATTATAAAATATCTGGTTATTCCGTCTGCCTCTTCATAAACTTTATCATGAAAAACCCTAAACTGTTCTTCACGACTATTCTGGATCCCTTGCATAGATATTACAAAAGTTAAAAAAAACTATTCTGCGTTCTTTAAAAAAAAACAAGTCGTAATATATGTACTTCAAGTAATAATTACAACGGATATTTTACAGAAAACGGGCAGCTAAACTGGAGCCAACGAAAAAAGGGGTAACCTTTATTAAGGCAACCCCTATCTAATATCTTTATTATAAGATAATTAAAGCTTTTCTTTGATTCTAGCAGCTTTACCTTGTCTGCCTCTTAAGTAGTAAAGTCTAGCTCTTCTTACCTTACCTTTTCTGATTACTTCGATTTTGTCGATGCTTGGAGATAAAATTGGGAAAATTCTCTCAATTCCAATTCCATTAGAAACTTTTCTTACTGTAAAGGTCTCTCCATTACTATTAGGATGTCTTCTTTGAATTACAGTACCTTGAAATTGCTGAATTCTTTCTTTGTTACCCTCAGTAATTCTTACGTGTACATTTACTGTATCACCGGCTTTGAAAGAAGGAAGCGAATCTCTTCTCTCGTTGTTTTCTGCCTCAATTGATTTGATAATATCGTTCATGATCTATATCTCTAAAAAGTCTCAATTCCAAAACGGACTGCAAATATAAAACAATTTTCAAATAATACCATCACACACGTATAAATAAAATCATATATTTGACACTCATTTTTTAAGCTACCTCACTTTACCCACTATGCACAGTGATTCTTTGATACTCTTATACACTTTTGAGAAAGCTACTCTTCACAAAATCAAAGATAAACCCATTTTATTAGTTACAGCCACTGATAGATACATTCCTGTAGAGGATTTTAAACTTCTATTCAAGCAAGTGGGTGAAACAGTGAAATCCGAAGCCATAGAAAAGTTAATTTTTGATAAACGCAAACTTACCGTTTTCCACCAACCTTCCATGGAATGGTATTTTACCAGCTGGAAAGAAAGTATGATACAAGAAGGCCTTACCAAACACCGCAAGCTATTACCAAATGATCAGGTTTTCGTGGAGAGTGTTAAAATTGGAAGAGAACAGATTTATAATAAATTCCCGGAAGGACGTTTCAGGGAATTAGACATTCAATACACCGATGATATTCAGAAGGCTATAGACCTTTAATATAGCTATAAGGAATTCTTACAGTAACTACACTGCCTTGGTTAACAACACTGGAAAGTAGTATCTCACCCCTTAGTTTCTTCATAATTTGGTGAGAAATATATAATCCAAGCCCCGGGCCTCTAGACAGAGTAGCTCCCCTGAAGAACATTTCAAAGGCCCTATCCATAATATCCTGACTCATACCTATGCCATTATCTGTTACTACAATATCCAAACCCAGCTCAGCTTCAGATACCTCAATAGTGATTTCAGTTTCTATGCTTCTGTTTCTGAAATGAACAGCATTAGATATCACCTGGAATAACACAAGTTGAAGCCTCTCACTATCGGTAATTACTTCGGGATGTTCTTTTTCTTCTGACACCTTAATATCCACATCTTTCACTCCCTCAATAAAACGGAGACTGCTTTTGGCTTCTTCAATAAGGCTATAAACATTAATGGTCTCAAGACGAGAGTTATCCAGAAGATTCCATGAATATTTAGTGAGCAGAAAAAGAACCTTTTCCATCTCAAGGGTTGAATTCACAGCCATTTGCGTATAGGCTCTGATTTCAGGATTGATAGCTTCAGCAGAAATTAAGTTGATTAACCCCCGCATGGTGGTTATAGGGGATTTAAGGTCGTGTGACGTGCGGTAGATAATCTGATCGAGTTCCTTATTTCGACTTTTAAGTTCAGAGAGCACCCTCTCCAACTCATCGTTTTTATTCACTACGCTCTCTATAGCAGCAGTAAGCTCTTCATGCTGAGCCATGAGCTCCTCCTCTCTTTCGTGGAGCTCCCTTTTTGCCTTATGCCATAATTCTTCGTAGTCTTCCATGATCAGGAAATCAAACCTGGTCTTCTTTTTTTAGTTCTTTCCACTGATTGTTCAAAACGCCACTCTTCAATTTTTGCTTCGTTACCACTGAGCAGCACATCCGGCACCTTCATTCCTTCAAATTCTGCAGGCCTTGTATATACTGGTGGTGCGACTAAATCATCTTGATAAGAATCAGTAAGTGCAGAGGTCTCATCTGATAACACCCCGGGCAATAATCTAATGATTGCATCCGAAACCACGGCAGCTGCAAGCTCACCACCTGACAGCACATAATCACCAATACTTATTTCACGGGTAATAAAATGCTCACGAATTCGCTCATCCACACCTTTATAATGTCCACATAATATAAGCAAATTTTTCTTCAGAGACAGCTCGTTGGCCATGCTCTGACTAAATTGCTCACCATCCGGACTCATATATATGATCTCGTCATATTCTCTCTCAGACTGAAGCGTGCGGAAACAATTCAAAATAGGCTCCATCAGCATAACCATACCAGCACCGCCGCCATAAGCATAATCATCTAACCTCTGATGTTTATCAGTAGAGTATTGCCTAAGGTCATTCACACACACGCTTACTAAATCTTTTTGCTGCGCTCTTTTTAAAATGGAATCTCCAAAAGGGCTATCCAAAAGGCGCGGCAAACAAGTGACAATGTCTATTCGCATCTTATTCTATATAAATATCAAGCAAACCATCCGGTAAAGCAACAGTCAATTGCTTTTTCTCACGATCTACTTGAACGATAATTTCATCATTAATAGGCATTAGTACTTCCTTATCATTATAATCTACCGCCAGTAAGTCCTGCTGCGGAGATGCATAGATATCAGTTATTGCACCTATTTCACCAGCAGTTTTATCCACTACGGTAAAACCTATTATATCATGAAAATAAAATTGATTACCTGTAAGTTTAGGTAAAAAGGAGAGGGGAAGATAAAGTGAATGGCCGCAAAGCTCTTCGGCTTGCTCTGCCGTATCTATATCTTCAAATTTAACGACCGCTTTTTTGCCTTTCAGACTGAAGCGATTCATAAAAAAAGGAACCAGTTTTTTGTTGATCTCAACAAAAACTGATTCCATTTCCTGATAATATTCAGGCTCATCAACATCTAACAAAATGCTAACTTCGCCCTTCAAGCCATGCTTCTTGATGACGTAACCGAGCTGGAAACACTCATCAATATTCATGTCAATTATTCTTTATCTGCAGCTTCTTCTGTGCTTTCAGCTTCTGCCTCAGGCGCATCTGTTGCTTCTTCAGTAGCTTCTGCTTCAGCAGCCGGCTCTTCTTCTACAACATTCTTTTTAGCTATTGCCTCAGCTCTTGCTTCTTTCACTTTAGTTTCAGCTTCTTTTCTAGCTTTAGCGCTAGCAGCAGCATCTTGAGCAAGTTTATCTCTCTTAGCAGTAACTTTTCCTTCTTTCTCTTGTAACCAAGCGTCGAATTTTTTGTCTGCCTCTTCTTGAGTGATAGCTCCTTTGTTAACACCTATTTGTAAGTGTTTCTTTAACATGATACCTCTGTAAGATAACATTGCTCTTACAGTATCAGTAGGCTGGGCACCTTTCATTACCCAATCAAACGCCTTCTCCTCGTTCAACTCGATAGTTGCAGGATCAGTGTTTGGATTGTATCTACCAATTTTTTCAATGTAACGACCATCTCGTGGTGCACGGGCGTCAGCTATGACTACATCATACATCGCCCTTTTTTTGCGGCCTCTGCGCGCTAATCTAATTTTTACTGCCATTTGTTTATTAGTTTTTAAACATTGCGGAACACGTCCGTCATTTAAAAGACTGCAAAGATAAACCTTTTTTTAATATATGCATTCATTAAACTAAGTTTTATCCACTTCTTTTAGCCTTTTATCAGTCAAACTTAAGGAACATTTCAAAACAGTACCCAATACAACCAATAACACACTGATAATCAACTATATTTGTATAACCGACTTTACGGTTTTTTTATTAAAAACATGTTATATACCTTTGTTTTTATCATTACGAACACATTTTTACTCATGGATAAATATTCCTACATATCAAACGCACATGGACATTATCTGGATGAGCTATATGAAGCATATAGACAAGATCCGGAATCTGTAGATGACTCATGGCAAAAGTTTTTTGAAGGGTTTGAATTTTCCCAGGCCAAATTTGGGGAAAACGGCGTAGAAGGCAGCAGCATTTCGTCTAAAGAAATGCATGTACGTGACCTTATACATGCATACAGGTCGCGTGCGCACTTAAAGTCTGATACCAACCCGGTAAGAAAACGAAGAGACCACAACGTATCTTTATCTATTGAAGATTTCGACCTTTCTAAAAATGATTTAAAAACCGAATTTGAAGTAGGTAATATTATTGGGATAGGAAAAGCTTCATTAGAGAAAATAGTAGACACGCTGGATAAAGTTTATCTCGGGCATCTTGGATTTGAGTATATGCACATTAGAGATAATGAGATCCTTGAATGGTTTAAGAAAAAATGTGAGAAAGAGGCTGTGAATACCGTCCCTGATGGTGACACACGTAAGAGAATATTAAACAAGCTTAATGAGGCTGTGGTATTTGAGAACTTCCTTCATACTAAATTTTTAGGGCAAAAACGCTTCTCTTTAGAAGGTGGTGAAAATACCATACCCGCTCTTGATAGCATAATTAATGCTGCCGCTGAGTTTGACGTGAAGGAGGTAGTTATAGGAATGGCTCATAGAGGTAGACTTAACGTTTTGGCCAATATAATGGGTAAGACTTATGAGGAGATCTTTAGTGAATTTGAAGGCACCACAACGCCTGACTTAACTATGGGTGATGGCGATGTTAAGTATCACTTAGGCTATTCAAGTCATATTAACACTACATCTGGCAATAATGTGTACGTAAAATTAACGCCAAACCCATCTCACCTTGAAGCGGTAGATCCTGTAGTTTTAGGTTATACCCGTGGACAGATAGACGATGAATATGATGGTGACACGAGAAAAGCGATGTCTATCCTTATTCATGGTGATGCTGCGCTTGCCGGCCAAGGTATAGTATATGAGATTACACAAATGTCTCAGCTGCCAGGCTATAAAACAGGTGGTACAATTCACTTTGTAATTAACAACCAGGTAGGTTTTACTACTGACTATGACGATGCTCGTTCAAGTATCTACTGTACTGATATAGCAAAAATTATTGATGCTCCAATCATTCACATCAATGGTGATGATCCTGAAGCTGTAGTATTTGCTTCAAAACTGGCAGTAGAATACAACCAGAAATTTGGAAAAGATATATTTATAGATCTATTGTGCTATAGAAGACATGGTCACAATGAGAGTGATGAACCAAAATTCACTCAGCCAAAACTTTATAGCCTAATAGCAAAACACCCGAATCCTAGAGAGATCTACGTAAACACATTGATCGAAAGGGGTGATATAGATGAAAACAAAGCCAAAAGTCTAGATAAAGAATTTAGAGATCTTCTTCAAGACAGGCTAAACGAGGTGAAACAAAAACCACTTCCATACAAGCCACAAAAAGTGGAAGAAGAATGGAAGTTATTAACAAAATCAAAAACTGCAGATTTTGAGACTTCTCCTGACACCAGTATTCCGCAAGAAACGGTGGATAAGGTTGCAAAAGCGCTCACATCTATTCCTAAAGGTTTCAAGCCTTTAAAGCAAATAGATAAACTTCTTAAAGATAGAAAAGCCAGCTTCTTTGAGAAGAAAGAATTATCATGGGCAGATGCTGAGCTATTAGCTTATGGATCATTATTAACAGAGGGCAAGCTTGTTCGTATGTCAGGACAAGATGTGAAAAGGGGAACCTTCTCTCACCGCCATTCTTATATATTTGATGCCAACACTAATGAGCCGTACTGCAACTTGGATCATATCGAGGATGGTCAGCAGAAATTCAAAATCTTCAACTCTTTATTATCAGAGTTTGCTGTATTAGGCTTCGAGTATGGATTCGCCATGGCTACGCCTAATGCCTTAGTAATTTGGGAAGCACAGTTTGGTGACTTCGCAAACGGAGCGCAGGTAATGATAGATCAGTTTATAGTAAGTGCTGAATCTAAATGGCAGCGCATGAACGGTCTGGTAATGTTATTACCGCACGGTTATGAAGGTCAAGGTCCTGAGCACTCTAATGCAAGACCTGAAAGATTCTTACAGCTGGCTGCAGAAGAGAATATGATTATCGCTAACATGACTACGCCTGCTAACTTGTTCCACTTATTAAGAAGACAAGTGACCTGGAATTTCAGAAAGCCATGTGTGGTATTCTCTCCTAAATCTTTACTAAGACACCCTAAGGTAGTATCCCCTGTTTCTGACGTTACAGAAGGTAAATTCCAAGAGGTGATAGCAGATACATCTGTGAAGGATAAGGATGTGAAAAAAGTAGTTTTATGTACTGGTAAGGTTTATTTTGATCTTTTAGAGGAGCAGGAAAAACACGAGGAGAAAAATGTAGCTATCGTAAGAGTAGAGCAACTTTATCCTTTCCCTAAAAATCAGATAGACGCCATACTTAAGAAATATAAGAATCCGAAATTAGCCTGGGTACAAGAAGAGCCTGCTAATATGGGATATTGGTTCTTCATCCAAAGATTCATGGGTGACTATGGTTTAGAGCTTGTTTCTAGAAAGGCAAGTGCATCACCAGCCATTGGATACGCTAAAGTTCATAAAGATGAGCAAGCCAGAATCGTAGAAAAAGCTTTTGAAATATAACATTAAAAAAATAACCCCATGAGTTTAGAGATAAAAATTCCTGAAGTAGGAGAATCTATAACTGAAGTTACTATTGGCTCTTGGCTAAAAAGTGACGGTGACTATGTGGAGCAAGACGAAATCATTGCGGAAATAGAAACTGATAAGGCTACCCAGGAATTTCCTGCAGAAGCTTCAGGTATATTACGAATAAAAGTAGAAGAAGGAGAAACCGTAGAAGTAGGCGCAGTTATCGCTGAAATTGATACTGATGCCAAACAAGGTTCATCTTCTGCCGAAGAAAGTAAAACGGAGAGTGCTGCACCATCAAGTGATTCAGGTTCTTCCGAAGCCAAGAAAACAGGTGAAGTGAAGGAAATGCACGTAACAGAATTAGGTGAATCTATCACTGAAGTAACGTTGGCATCTTGGTTAAAAGAAGATGGTGATTTTATAGAAATGGATGAAACTATCGCAGAGATAGAGTCTGACAAAGCTACTTTCGAACTTCCTGCTGAGGCAAACGGAATACTTAGAATAGAAGCACAAGAGGGTGATACTCTTGAAATTGGCGCGTTAATCTGTAAGATAGAGGTAATGGAAGGTGGTAAACCAGCTGCAAGTGCTCCAGCCTCAAGTGGTGCTGCCACTGAAAAGGCTGCTTCTTCAAGCGATAAAGATACTTACGCCACAGGTCATGCATCTCCAGCGGCAGCCAAAATTCTCGCTGAAAAAGGAATTGATCCTAAAGATGTGAAAGGTACTGGAGTTGACGGAAGAATCACTAAAGAGGATGCTGAAGCAGCACAAAAAACTGCTAAAAAGGAAGCTCCCAAAGCAGAAAAAGCAAGCGAGGCTCCAAGTGGACCATCTTATGCTGGCGGTATTTCAAGGGAAGACAGAAAAGAAAAAATGTCTAACCTTAGAAAAACCATCGCTAAGAGATTAGTTTCTGTGAAAAATGAGACGGCTATGCTTACTACCTTTAACGAGGTAGACATGAAGCCTATCATGGATCTTCGTAAGAAATATAAGGATCAGTTTAAAGAGAAGTATGGTGTAGGCTTAGGCTTTATGTCATTCTTCACAAAAGCTTGCTGCCAGGCCCTACAAGAATGGCCAGCGGTAAATGCTTCTATAGATGGTAATGAAATCATCTATCATGATTACTGTGATGTTTCTGTGGCTGTTTCCACCCCTAAAGGATTGGTGGTGCCGGTAATAAGAAACGCAGAGTCAATGAATTTCCAAGGCATTGAAAGCGAGATTATTAGACTAGCTACAAGAGCTCGTGATGGTAAACTTTCTATTGATGAGATGAGTGGCGGTACTTTCACCATCACTAACGGTGGTGTATTTGGCTCTATGATGTCTACTCCTATTATTAACGCTCCTCAGTCAGCGATTTTAGGAATGCATAATATAGTAGAAAGACCAGTAGCTATTAACGGACAGGTAGAAATTAGACCAATGATGTATTTAGCTCTGTCTTATGATCACCGAATCATTGACGGTAGAGAGTCTGTAAGCTTCCTTGTTCGCGTGAAGCAACTATTGGAAGACCCTGCAAGATTAATGCTTGGTATATAAGCGCTTAATAAATTTTAAAATATAGAATCGGCACCATCCCAGTGCCGATTCATAAAAACATAATATTATGGATTACGATGTTACTGTAATCGGTTCTGGCCCCGGAGGATACGTAGCGGCAATCAGAAGTGCTCAGCTAGGATTTAAAACGGCCATAATTGAAAAATATAACACCCTGGGAGGTACTTGCCTGAATGTAGGCTGTATTCCCTCAAAAGCTTTATTAGACTCTACTGAGCATTTTCATAACGCTGCTAATCATTTTAAAGAGCACGGTATTGAAATCAGTGAGCCGAAAGCTAATCTAAAACAAATGATTAGCAGAAAGGCTGATGTAGTGAAGCAAACCTGTGATGGAATAGACTTCTTGATGAACAAAAACAAAATTGATGTTCTTCATGGTGTAGGTTCTTTCGTAGATAAAAACACTATTAAAGTAACTCCTGCTGAAGGTGAAGCTAAGCAGATCACTACTGAAAAAGTGATTATTGCTACTGGTTCAAAGCCTGCAGATCTTCTCTTTGCTAAGATTGATAAGAAAAGAATTATTAGCAGTACTGAAGCTTTAGAATTAAAAGAAATTCCTAAGCATCTGATTGTAATGGGTGGTGGAGTTATCGGTATGGAACTTGGTTCTGTTTACGCACGTATCGGATCCAAAGTAACTGTGGTAGAGTATCTTGACAGAATTATACCTACTATGGACAGTACTATGAGTAAAGAACTTACCAGAACAAGTAAGAAGCAACTTGGTATAGACTTTAAGACTAGTCATAAAGTAACTTCTGTGGAGAATAAAGGCAAAGAAGTTATAGTAAAAGCAGAGGATAAGAAGGGTAACGAAGTTGAAATTAAAGGTGATTACTGCTTAGTAGCTATTGGAAGAAAGCCATACACAGAAGGGTTAGGTCTTGAGAATGTGGGCATTAAAACTGATGAAAGAGGCCGAATAGAAACTGATGAGCATCTAAAAACCAATGTAGATAACATTTATGCTATCGGTGACGTGGTGAAAGGCGCTATGCTTGCCCATAAAGCAGAAGAAGAAGGTGTGATGGTAGCTGAGCAATTTGCCGGGCAAAAGCCGCACATTAACTACAGATTAATACCTGGCGTAGTATATACCTGGCCAGAAGTAGCGGGAGTAGGTTACACCGAAGAAGAGTTGAAAGAAAAAGGATCTGCTTACAAAGTGGGATCATTCCCTTTCAAAGCTTTAGGTAGAGCAAGAGCTAGTATGGACACTGACGGGCAAGTAAAGATACTTGCAGACAAGAACACAGACGAGATACTAGGCATTCATATTACTGGCCCTAGAGCCGCTGATATGATCGCTGCAGGTGTAACTGCCATGGAGTACCGTGCTGCTGCTGAGGATGTATCCAGAATGTCACACGCTCACCCTACCTACATGGAGGCCGTTAAGGAAGCTTGCTTAGCAGCTACTGAAAACAGAGCTATACACGTATAAATTGCATTCAATATTAAACTAAATAAGGCTGTCTAATGACAGCCTTTCTTTTTCTATGTCAGCAACAATCATATTAGTAATCATCACTGCTATTCTCTCCTACTACGCGTGGAACAATAGCAATATCATGAATAAGTGGATATTTAATCCCTACAGTGTGAACAAGTACAAACAGTACTACAGGTTTATCACCAGCGGCTTTATCCACAATGACCTCATGCACCTCATTTTTAATATGATTGTACTCTGGATGTTTGGAGAACAGGTGGAAAGAGAATTCGTAGACATTTTTGGTTCTGCCGGAATAATTGTGTTTGTAGCCATGTACATATTAGGCATAATTATGTCTGACATGCCTACCTATTTCAAACATAAAGAACACGCCTACTACAATGCATTGGGCGCATCAGGCGGTGTATCCTCAATACTATTCAGCTTTATCCTGTTTGATCCTAACATGCCCCTAGCACCCTATGGCATATCCTTCCTGGCACTACCTGCCATAGTTTGGGCCGCACTATACATTATCTACTCCATTTACATGGGCAAAAGAGGTGGAGACAACATAAACCATGATGCCCACCTGTGGGGCGGACTTTTTGGTATCGCTTTTACTATAGCTGTTTATCCGGGGGTGGTTATGATCTTTTTGAATCAGTTGAAGTATTTTAGTTTGTTTTAACCAGACTGTTTCTAACTATTTTATTTGAAAAGTTATTAAGTAACTCAAATGAGATCTTATGTTATTGTAGGTGTTCATAGATCCACTTAAATAGCGCGCTAATTCTTCAAAAGTTTTAATTAGTTTGACGGCCTACCCCGAAAAAGCGGCAGCATAGCTAAACTTAGCTTTCTTGCTGGAGTTCCCTTGCTGTCCGGGCAAGTGCCTTTTCTGATCGCTATTCTAAACTCTTTGTCTGATATATCGATCATTCTATTTAAACCTAGATTTCTCGCTTTTTCATCTGCAAGTTCTTTTTCCAAACGCTTGATTTTTTTGATCCTGAGTTTCATCTGAATTTAGCATCTATTTAAAATGGACATAAGATCAACTCCTATCTGATTGTACATGCTTTCTTCAACAGATTAAAACCGTACTACTTCCTTGGATCCATCACGGCCTTGTACTTACATATAGGTCAGATCGCCCTTTTCTACTAAATCTACTCCTGATAATTTAAAGCCTTAGGTATAATCACATTGTATACGATTTTTGGCTTGTTCACAATTCTTTTTGTCCTGTTTCATTATAAGTCTGGTTTATGTCATCTTATTTCAGGACGAAACCTATAAAACAAAAAGCCAGACTATGTAAGTCTGGCTTTTTTAATATTATCTATAATCAGTGTTTACTGATCCCACCATACACGGGCCTTACCATCATCCTCGCTAGGACTAAGGCCATTAATAGCAGCAGAGTAATTTACTCCATTTAAGCCAGCCTCTTCAGAAGGATACATGTACCTTCTTGTGATACCACCACTAGTAACAGCATCAGTTGCTGGAGTTAAATCAGGATATCCTGTTCTTCTCCATTCAGACCAAGCATCAAAACCTTGAGCGAATAAAGAAACCCACTTCTCTTCACCAATGATTTGAGCAAGTCCATCATCTGCAGTAGCCGCATCAGCTATTCTAGCTGCAGCGTAAGCAGAACCATCAGCAGCTATTTCTTTTACTTCAGCACCATTCAAACCATTAGCAATCTCAGTAAGATATTGTAAAGATTCGAATGACTTTTCTATACCTTCAGTTAACATATCCTCTGCACTCTCTGAAGTCCAACCTAAATTAGCAGCTTCAGCTCTGTTTAGATATGTGTATGACGCAGTCATCAAAGGTAATGGTGTAACGTTGTTCCAGAAATAATCAACAGACATTGACGCTTTTCCATCTCCTGCTCCATCGTCATATCCATAAGCAACACCATCTAATGTAGCATCATCAGCATAAACCTCTAAACGGCTATCATATGTAGTGTTCGAAGTTGGATTAAGATCATCTTCACCATGTAAAGCATCAGTAAACTCTTCTGACAGGAAGTAGTCAGGAGTTCTGTTACCATTCCAAGGGTTTGTGAAACCTGAAGCATCTTCATATTTGAACCAAGCTTCTTCAGAAACTTCATCAATTAATCCATTAGCATCATTTAGAGCTAAGTTAAACTCAGTCGCTGCAAATCCACTATTAGAAGGATAAACCTTAGAAAGTTGTAATGTAGTTTGCAGTAACACTGAGTTAGCAAGCTTTTTCCACATATCAACATCACCTGAATAGATAATATCTCCAGTTGGTAAAGTTGCGCTAGCATCGAGCATATCACGTCCAGCCTTTAAATCTGCAATTATAGCTTGATAAATTGACTCTTGAGAATCATAAGCAGGAGTAAGATTACCTGTTCCCTCTAATGCAGAACTGAATGGTACATCACCCCAAGTATCAGTTACACGCTTCATTACAATTGATCTAAAGATCATTGCAACACCAATTTGATTCTCTGGAGAACCTTGGCTTAGTAATAAAGAATTTTGGTTTTCCTCATTACCTACATATTCTATAACTGTATTCAACGGATTCAGAATGTCAATGTAATAGGTATACCATGAATCCGGAGTTTGACCGTATAGCATTTCAGTAGTATAAGTCACTTGACTCTGATATTGAACATATAATGTAGGTCTTGTGATACCTGAACGACCTGTTAGAGTAGAGAATCCCATAATGGCTCCACCTAATAATCCAGCAGGATATGGCTCACTTGGACCATTTACATTTTGGTTAGTATCTCCAAAATCTACAGTATCACACGATACTATTGATTGAGAGAGAAGTACTATTACTAATATATATTTTAAGTATTTCATATTGTGTTTCAATTAAAAAGTAAGTTTTAAATTAACACCATAGCTTCTAGTACCTGGCAACTGACCGTTCTCTCCATAAGTTTGAGAAAGTTCAGAAGGATCCCATCTGTGAGTATTATCTTTAGAAACAGCGATCAAAGCCAAGTTTCTACCAATTAAACTCAATTGAGCACCTTTAATGAAACCTACATTAAGAAGCTTTCCAAAGTCATAAGAAAGACTAACCTCTCTTAATTTGAAATAGCTAGCATTATGCACAAAAGGACTAGCCAAACCACTGTCTATGAACTGAGCATAATAAGCTTGTGCATCCACATACTCATCAAATTCTTCACCAGAAGCAGTAACACCAGTAACTCTTACACCACCACCTTCAGATACATCATCTCTAATATTAGATCCTCTATCATTAGTTGCAGCAGTTTCTTCAAGTAGACCTGAATAGCTACCCCATTGCTCTGATAATGAGAAGAATTTACCACCTTTTTGGAAATCAAAGTTAGCAGCTAATCTTACACCTTTATAGCTCAAAGTAGTGAATATACCACCTGTGAAGTCAGGAAGTACTGTACCCATGAACTGGTTAGTCTCTACCTCATAAAGACCAGTTGCAGGATCAATGATTTTGTTTCCATTATCATCAGTAGCATAACCAATACCTCTTAATTGTCCCCACTCATTTCCAAGTTCATGATACATAGACACGAAACCGAAAGAACCTGTACCACCTGGAGCAACAATTGAAGTTAAGTTATCAGGTAATGCCTCAATAGTAGTCTTATTTTTAGCAAAGTTAACTGTTACATTCCAGTTGAAACCTGAAGTAGATTTGATAACATCAGCATCTAATGAGATCTCAACTCCACGTCTCATAGTCTCACCTGCATTAGTTAAGTAATCATAATAACCTGATGCCTGAGAAACACTTACCGGGATGATATCATTCTTACGAGTTTCTCTGTAGTAAGTAAAGTTCAAACCAATACGGCTATCTAACATTCTTAAATCAAAACCTGTCTCGATTGAAGTATTTTTCGCTGGTTCAATAGTAGGGCTTACCGCTCTAGTTGGGTTATACATGATAACGTTAGAACCATTAAATGGCTGAGCATCTGTTCTGTAAACCTGGTTGATCAATATAGCGTCAACATCACTACCTACTTGAGCCCAACCTCCTCTTAACTTACCGTAGCTTATGAAATCGCTATCAAGTAATTCTGAGAAAATAAAACTTGCTCCCACTGAAGGATACATATATCCATTGTTACTAGCAGGAAGTGCAGAACTCCAGTCATTTCTAACACTACCATCTAAGTAGATGAAGTCACGATAACCAATAGAGAAGTTACCATATAAACTGTTTACTTGCTTCTCATAATCATAAGTAGAAGGAGTAGGAACTATTCCAGCGTTAGAGAATTGATATACATCAGGGATAATTAGACCACCTGTTTTAGCATCTGTAGGCATTTGCTCTACGAATCTATGGTAGCTGTTATATCTAATATTTCCACCAATAAACCCAGAAACATCAAACTCACCAAAACGGTTAGTGTATCTTAATGCTCCACTAAAGTTATTTTCAATTTCTGTTCTTTCGTAATTACCAAATGAGTTAGACCAAGAGTTATATAACTCAGGAGCTGCTGAATTAGATAAGAAGAATGGCATGTAGTATACTCATATCTATAATTAGTTTGAGTTCTAGATCCAGTAACATCTAATGCTAAGTGATCATTAAAGTCATATGTGGCTGCTAATGAACCTGCATAGTTAGTATTTACTCTAGACTGGTCATACTGATCCATAAAAGTATATGGATTAAACCAGAAAGCTGCTTTTTCATAACCTCCACCAGCTGTGTATGTATCTGGTCCCCACCAGTTCCAAGAAGCTGAGTATCCATTATATGTAGTTAAATCTTTTAGCTCTTCAAGCTTAGTCATATCAACCTGACGGTTGAACCAAGAGTTAAATGATCCAGAAGTCTGGTTACCGTATCCATCATCATAATTACCTTTTGTCTCATAAGTTGTAAACCTAATGTTACTCTTCAAAGATAATTTCTCAGATGCCTGATAATTCATATTAGCAGTAATATAATGCTTATTTAACTGCGTATAAGGTGTAATACCCTTTTGATTAACGTTAGTATATGATAAGCGAGAACTAAATTTATCACCACCACCACTCAAAGCAATAGTATTTTTCGCTAGTACACCTGTTTGGTAAAAGTCTTTAATGTTATCAGGTTGAGCCTCATATTTAGCAGTTTCACCAAAATAAGGGCTATCTGGCCACCAAGCATACCATGGCACATAAGTCTGTCCGTCAAACTTTGGTCCCCAGCTCTCATCAGCATAGTTGTTAGAACCTACAATGTATCTTTCACCATCAAAAACTTCCCATTCTGCAGGGTAATCTCTTGATGAAAAATCAAATGTTCCAAAAGCGTTTTGTCCATATCCTTGTCCATACTGATTTTGATACTTAGGCAAGTATGCAACTTTATCAAAAACTGTAGAGCTGAATACTTCAACAGCCACATTTTTTGATCCACCTTTAGTAGTGATTACTATCACACCTGCACTGGCTCTTTGTCCATAAAGAGCAGTTGCGTTTGGTCCTTTCAAAACGTTCATTGATGCAACGTTGTTCATGTCTACATCATTAGCATCTGGAACAGGAACACCATCTACAATATAAAGAGGGCCATTATCATCCGTAAGAGAGATTGCTCCTCTTAGTCTGATTTTTCCATAAGAACCAAGTTTTGAACCTGCTTGTCCATTAATCTGAACACCAGATACTTTACCTGCAAGAGCATTCTGCACATCAACAGCCTGAGTTACGTTTAACTTCTCAGCACTTACCTCCTGTGCTGCATAAGTCAATGTTCTCTCATCTCTTTCGATGTTCAAGGCTGTAACAACAACTTCAGAAAGCTGCTGAACATCATTTGCCATTTGTACATCAACAGTAGTCCTAGAACCAACTTCTACCTCTTCTGTAGTTAAACCCACAAAAGAAAATACTAGTACGCTGGTATTAGAAGGTACGTTTACTGAATAGTTACCGCTAATGTCAGTAACCGTTCCTGTAGATGTACCTTTAAGGATCACGTTAACCCCTGGTAATCCAGATCCATCTTCTGCAGATGTAACCTTACCAGAAACAGTCTTTTCTTGTGCCCATGAAACCAATGAGAACATGAAAAAACTCATAAATAGTAATAGTTTCCTCATAATTAGTTGTTTAAGGTTAATTTAGTTATAATACCATACCCCAGTTTGGGGCACCAAAATGCCAAATTAAGACACCCAATCTTAAAAACAAAATGTTATTTCGGATTAAAATCTTGACAAGGTATATTATTTTGCAAAAATGATGTTAAAGTATCTGTTTAAACAGTAAACTTTAAATGGAGAGAGATAGGGTAGTTTTATTAAGAATTTCTCGCTATAGAACTTCTCTACATTGCAATTTTCATAATCACATTTTAAATTCTCAAAGAAGCCAAAATTAGTAATGCAATTTGCGGGGTTGCCATATTTAAATAAAAAAGCCTTCCCGTTTTCTCGGGAAGGCTTTTACTGATTCTTCAAGAAGTCTTATCTCTTACCAGTAACATCAAATGTACCCATAGAGCTAAGTGTTAAAGTTCCGTTGAATTCATCTTTGATAATTATAACCTCAGATGAACCATCCATTCCTTCATATTTGAAAGAGAATTTTAGAACATTTCCTTCTAATGATACAGATGTAAGGTCAAGCTTATTTCCACTTTCAGTTACTAAGTTTCCAGAATATTTGTTTTTCTTACCTTTTAAGTTCAAAGTACCTGTAGTAGTGTTGCCGTCAGGTGTGGTCATAGAGAACGACCATTTGCCACTAGCATCTACTTTTGCGTTTTTATCAATCTTTGATTTGAACTCATCAAACTTCGAAACTTTTTCTACTCTTGGGAATACGTTATCCTCAAGGTTAGTATCACCTGTTTTTTCTTCAGGATCTATAGTAATGTCAGTAACTTCTTTTTCAAAAGCGAAAACTTTAGTTACTTCTTTTTCATTCATTCTCCAGATTTCTGCAGGAATAGTTTCTGTGGTTTTAGAACCATCTTTGAAGGTAAACTGCACTACCAAAGGAGTAACAAGTCCACCCTGGTTTTCAAATTTGATTTGATAGAAGTTCTTATCCGCAAATTTGGCCATCACAGCTTTATCATCTATCTGGTTTTGAAATTCTCCATAATATCTGGCATCTGTCTCTATTAATGAGAAAGGCTCTGGACCACTGCTGAAATCCATAGCAGCTTCTTTTTCACCAGACTGAAGATCACCAGTGGCTACTGACTTACCTTTATTCTCGATATTATCTGATTCACTTCTCATTTTGAACCATTTCACTTCAGCCAGGTTCACATCTACATGATCCACTGAATAGAACCATCCTCTCCAGAACCAATCAAGGTCAACAGCTGAGGCATCTTCCATTGTTCTGAAGAAATCTGCTGGCTTAGGGTGCTTAAACATCCATCTGTTAGAGTATTCTTTAAAAGCAGCGTCGAAAAGCTCAGGTCCCATTACTACTTCTCTTAGTACTGTAAGCGCTGCAGAAGGTTTTCCATATGCGTTATAACCAAACTGCTTCACTTGCTCAGAGTTAGTCATGATAGGAGTGATATATTTAGTATCACCTTTCATATAGCGAATTACGCCTTTAGGAGTTCCCCAAACTAAATCCAATTCTGGGTATCTCACCCTTTTAGTTTCTTTTTCAAGGAAAGTGTTCAAACCTTCATCCATCCATGTCCACTGGCGCTCATCAGAGTTTACAATCATAGGGAAGTAGTTGTGACCCACTTCGTGCACGATTACACTCACGGTACCATCAATCAGTCTTTCAGATATTTCTCCATTTCTTGGACGGCCATAGTTGAAGCAAATCATTGGATACTCCATACCTTGGTTGGCAGCATTTACTGAGATAGCAACTGGATAAGGGTAGTCGAATGTACGCTCAGAGTAAATCTCAAGCGTGTTTTTAATCGCCTTTGTTGACTCATCAGCCCATAATGGATTTCCTTCTTTAGGATAGAAAGACATAGCCAATGGAGTAGCAGTAGGAAGTTTTACAGCTTGAGCATCCCAGATATATTTTCTTGAAGAAGCAAAAGCAAAATCCCTCACATTATCAGCTTTGAATGACCATGTGCTGGTTTTAGATGCCTTTTTCTTTTCTTTTTCTTTAGCCTCATCTTCAGTTACGATAAATACAGGCTTATCATAAGATTTTTTAGCTTTCTCAAATCTTTCTTGCTGAGTTTTAGTAAGTACCTGCTTAGGGTTTTGAAGTACCCCTGTAGCTGCCACGATATGGTCTTCAGGCACTGTAATATTTACTTCATAGTCTCCGAAAGCTAAAGCAAACTCACCTCTACCGATGAACTGCTTGTTTTGCCATCCTTCATAGTCATCATAGACAGCCATTCTTGGAAACCACTGTGCGCAAGTGTAGGCATAGTTATCATCTTCAGGGAAGTACTCGTAACCACCGCGGCCTCCTATTCTCATTCTGTCATAAATATTGTAAGACCAGTCAATAGAGAAAGTAAATGACTCACCAGACTTAAGTGGAGAAGGAAGGTCTACACGCATCATCGTTCTGTTGATGGTGTGAGGTAGGGCCTTGCCACTTTCGTCTTTAACAGACTTAATTTTATAACCACCTTCATAACCAGAAGCATCTGTACCCATAGAAGATTCAAAGAATTTTGTAGGGACTGAATCTCTTACCGTTCCTGTGCTAGTGGCATCATCTAAATTACCTTTAGCTCTCACATTTTGATCTAACTGTACCCAAAGGTAGGTAAGTACATCAGGTGAGTTATTATGGTACTTTATAGTTTCAGAACCTGTAAGCACTTGAGTTTTATCATCAATGGCAACATCTATCTTGTAGTCGGCCTGTTGCTGCCAGTATTTAACACCGGGAGCTCCTGATCCGGTTCTGTAAGCGTTAGGAGTAGGTAATTGCTGACCTAACTGCTCAAATTTTTGCCCCCATCCTTCCTGTGCCTGTGCGGCGCTCCAGGTTACGGAAGCAAATAGCATTAATAAAAATAATCTTCTCATATCATTAAGTGTGGTTAAAAAAGCATTTGCTATCTGCACGAGATAGCACTAAACAAAACTATATATTTTTCATGGCAAATGGTATGGAATTACACCAGATTAAGCGTTTCATGTTTATGGGTAAATAGCAATGGTGAAAGGTAAGAATGCGAGGATGTTACGATTTATGATTGAATTTATATTTTTCAATAATATTTCCATAAATTTATTTCACATTAACCAACTTACTTATGAGACAACCTTTTAATATTTTGTTTTTAATGCTCTTCAGCATACTTATTTCATGTAATCCTTCCAAAGAGGAGAATGAGCCTAAGTATGCTACAAAAACAGGAGAAGAAGGCGGCTATGCCTACGAGTACGTAACCTCAGATCCTTCTAACACCAGGATTTATACTTTAGACAATGGACTAAAGGTTTATTTAAGTGTTTATAAAGATGCACCACGAGCACATGTATTTATGCCTGTTAAGGCAGGTGGCAAAAATGATCCTGCAAGCAACACTGGTCTTGCTCACTACCTGGAACATATGATGTTCAAAGGAACGGAAGCATTTGGTACACTAGATTATGAAAAAGAAGAACCTCTTCTTGATAGTGTTGAATCTATGTTCAACACCTATGCTAAGCTCACGGATGATCAGGAGCGCAAAGATTACTATAAGCAAATTGATCTTGTTTCTGGGGAGGCTGCCAAATTCGCCATACCGAATGAGTATGATAAAATGATATCAGCCATAGGTGGCAAGGGTCTAAATGCCTACACGACTAATGACCGCACGGTGTATACTGTAGATATCCCATCAAATGAAATGGATAAATTCCTGGAAATAGAAGGTTCGAGATTCAGAAAAATAGTTAACCGACTGTTTCACACTGAGCTTGAGGCTGTATACGAGGAGAAAAACCGCTCTTTAGATAATGACGGATGGAAGGCCTATGAGGCTATGTATGAGTTGGCTTTTCAAGAACACCCTTACGGCACCCAAACAGTAATAGGCACAATAGATCATTTGAAAAATCCTTCCATTACGGAGATAAAAAAATATTTTAACACCTACTACAGACCTAATAATATGGCCATTTGTATCAGTGGTGATATTGATCCGACTGAAACTATTAAAATAGTAGACAAGTATTTTGGTAATTGGGAGCCTAACAAAGAATTAAAGCCATTAGAGAAGATTGAGGAGAAACCTATTACAGAACCAAGAGTAGCTGAGGTTTTCGGGCCGGATGCTGATAATGTCTCTTTAGCGTTCAGATTTGGTGGCACAAGTGATCCTAATTATGCCATGGTAACATTGGTAGATATGATGCTGAGCAATTCTGAAGCAGGATTAATAGATCTTAATTTGAAGCAGCAGCAAAAAGTACTTAACGCCGGCAGCTATGTAGATAACATGAATGATTATTCTCTTCATACTTTTTATGGTGAACCAAAAGACGGACAAACGCTGGAAGAAGTGCAGCAGTTAATCCTTGATCAGATAGAGTTGATAAAGAAGGGAGAGTTTGATGATTGGCTCATAGATGCAGTGGTTACTGACATGAAAAAAGGCAAAATGCAAGAGTTAGAAAATAACTGGAGCAGAGCTAACGATATGGTAATGGCATTTACAAACGGTATTCCCTGGGAAGAGCACATTGCTCTGATGGATAAAATAGAGGCCATTACTAAGGAACAAGTAATGGAGTTTGTAAAGCAAAATTATAAAAACAACTATGTAGTAGTTTACAAGCACAACGGTGAAGACCCTAATAAACAGCATGTTGATAAGCCATTTATTACCAAGGTACCTGTAAACAGAGATGCTCAGTCAGATTTTTACAAAAAGCTGGAAGAAAAAAAGAGTCCGCAGTTGAAGCCGGTATTTGTTGACTATGAGAAAGATATAGCCAAAACGAAGACTAAAACCGGTATAGAAATACTCTCTATTGAAAATAAAGAAAATGAGCTCTTCAACCTCATTTTACTGCTAGATATAGGTAGCGATAATGATCCTGCGATGAAAGTGGCCGTAGAATACTTAGAGTTTCTAGGCACAGATTCATTAAACGCAGAAGAGTTTAAGAAGGAATTCTATAAAATAGGTTGTAGCATGAATGTATATGCTTCCGGAGATAGAACCTACATTACCTTAAGCGGACTTGATGAGAATATGGAGAAGTCACTTGCCCTATTCGAGGATCTGCTTCATCATGCAAAACCAGACCAAGAAGCTCTGGATGAGTTCATTAAAAGAGAGCTTAAAGCCAGAGAGGATGCCAAGAAGAATAAGTCAACCATTTTATTCAGCGGACTTATGAGTTATGGTCAATACGGGGCAGAATCTTCATTTACCAATGTATTATCTAATGCCGAGCTCCAAGCTTTGCAAGCTTCTGATCTGACCAAGAAGATAAATGACCTCACCACAATGGAACATAGCATTTTGTATTATGGACCAAGATCCATAGATGACGTTAAGAAAGTAATTAATGAAGGTCATAAGGTGCCTGAAAAACTAACTCCGCTCCCTGAGCCAGTAGAATTTGCCCAAGCATCTACTGAAAAGCCAAAGGTTTACTGGACTAACTATGACATGGTACAGACCGAGTTCATCATGTTAGCCAAAGGAAACCAATATGACAAAAGCATAGCTCCAGAGGTGAGAGCTTTTAACGAATATTTTGGGGCACTGGTATTCCAGGAGATTAGAGAGGCTGAAGGTTTAGCATATTCGGTTTTCTCTAGTTACTCTACTCCATCTAAGTCTGATAAAGATGATGTGCTTCTGGCTTATGTAGGTACTCAGGCTGATAAGCAATCTGAAGCCATGGCGGCTATTAATAACCTGCTGGATAACATGCCCCAATCTGCTGGTGATTTTGAAGTGGCTAAAAAGGCCATACTATCAAAAATTGAAAGTGAAAGGATTACCAAATCTAGTATATTATGGAATTATGAGAACGCAAAAAGATTAGACCTGGACTATGACATTAGAAAAGATGTGTACAATAAAGTTCAGAACATGACTTTTGATGATCTCAAGAAATTCCATGATGAATATGTTAAAAATCAATCTTACGTTACCGTTCTTATTGGTAATAAAGACAAAATCAATTTTGAAGACCTTAAAAATTATGGTGAAGTAGAAGAACTAAGCCTTGAAGATATTTTCGGGTATGGCAAAGTGGAGAAGGTGGATTTGGAAATGGAATAAGAATAAAGCTTTATAAATGAAAAAAGGGTGATCTAGAATTCTAGATCACCCTTTTTTCATAGTTATTTTTTTAAGATTTATTCCTTGTCTTTAAACTCATCAAATTTAGATGGGCTCTCAGTTCTTGGGAACATGTTATCATCTACATTAGTATCTGCAGTTTCCAAGTTAGGATCTAACACAATGTCAGTAACTTCTTTATCGAAAGAGAACACCTTAGTGGCTGATTCCTCGTTCATTCTCCAGATTTCAGCAGGTATTTTCTCTATAGTTTTGCTTCCGTCTTTGAATGTAAACTGAACAATGATAGGCATTACTAATCCGCCTTTGTTCTGGAATTTCACCTGGTAGAAGTTCTTATCAGCAAACTTGGCAATTACCGCCTTATCATCTATCTGATTTTGGAATTCACCATAGTATCTTGAATCAGTTTCGATTAATGAGAATGGCTCAGGTCCGTTGCTGAAATCCATAGTAGAAGACTCTTCATTTTTAGCTGTAAGGTCTCCTTTTTTCACTTTCTTACCTTTGTTCTCAATATTATCTTCTTCAGATCTCATTTTGAACCACTTCACCTCATCTATTGACATATCTACGTGATCTACAGAATAGAACCATCCTCTCCAGAACCAGTCTAGGTCAAATGCTGAGGCATCTTCCATTGTTCTAAAGAAATCAGCAGGTTTAGGGTGTTTAAATGCCCATCTCGTAGCATATTCTTTAAATGCAGCATCAAATAATTCAGGACCCATTACGGTTTCTCTAAGAATATTTAAAGCTGTAGCAGGCTTAGCGTAAGCGTTGTTTCCAAACTGAACGATCTGCTCAGAGTTAGTCATGATAGGACGAATAAATTTAGTATCTCCCTTCATGTATCTTACGATGTCTTTTGCAGGTCCTCTTCTTGAAGGGAAATCATCATATTTCTCTTGCTCTGTTCTGTACTGCACAAAAGTATTTAAACCTTCATCCATCCAAGTCCACTGACGCTCATCAGAGTTGATGATCATTGGGAAGAAGTTATGACCTACTTCGTGAATAATAACACCGATCATTCTATATTTTAATTGATCGCTATAGGTTCCATCAGGATTTGGTCTACCGAAGTTGAAGCAAATCATTGGATATTCCATACCGATAGATGCAGCGTGTACAGATATAGCCTTAGAGTAAGGATAATCAATAGTGTACTTAGAGTAAGTTTCTAAAGTGTTTTTTACAGCTTTAGTAGATTCTTTCTCCCAAAGAGGATTTCCTTCTTTAGGGTAGTAAGACATAGCCAAAGGAGTTTTATCTCCGATTTTCACAGCCTGAGCATCCCAGATGAATTTTCTTGAAGTAGCAAAAGCAAAGTCTCTTACATTATCAGCATGGTAGTACCATGTAGATTTTTTAGTTGACTTAGATTTTTCTCTTGCTTCAGCTTCAGCTTGAGTTGCAATAATTACCGGTGCATCAAAAGACTTTTTAGCTTTTTCAAAACGGCTAATCTGATCTTTTGTAAGTACATCTTTAGGGTTCTGAAGTGTACCTGTAGAAGCTACAATGTGATCTGAAGGTACAGTGATTTTCACATCAAAGTTTCCAAATACAAGTGCAAACTCACCTCTACCTAAAAACTGCTTGTTTTGCCATCCTTCATAGTCGTCATAAACAGCCATTCTAGGGTAGAACTGAGCGATAGTGTAAAGATAGTTATCATCTTTAGGGAAGTACTCAAGACCACTTCTTCCACCATCTTCCATTCTGTCATTGATGTTATAGCTCCACTCAATATTGAAAGTGTAAGATTCGCCAGACTTTAGATTAGCCGGAAGATCCACTCTCATCATGGTTTTGTTGATAACATGTTTCAAATCTTTACCAGAATTATCTTTTACTGATTTGATTTTGAAACCACCGTCATAATCAGACTCTACTAAAGAAGCTGCAAATTTTGCCGGGATAGAATCTCTAATTGCAGAAGTGCTGATCTTTTGAGTGTTAGTTTCTTTCTCTCTCACATTCTGATCTAACTGCACCCATAGGTAAGAAAGATTGTCAGGTGAGTTATTGATATAGGTAATTTTTTCCTTACCTGCAATACTCTGGTTATTGTCATTAAGCTCTACTTCTATTTCATAGTTAGCCTGCTGTTGCCAATATTCGCTACCTGGAGCTCCAGAACCTGTTCTGTACTCATTAGGGGTAGGAAGCTCGGTGCCGAGCTGCTCAAATTTACCTTGCCAAGGTTTATCTTGTGCAAAAGATAACTGACAGGCAAAAAGGGCGATTAAGCCAAGTGTTAGTTTCCTCATTCTTATTTATTTAATTACCAAAATTTTGTTTCGAACATTAATTTTAATGCGACTCCAGCCACTGCTGATGAAATGACTATTCGCCAATCTCTTTTATTCACACCTATGAGATCTACGAATATAAAAGTAATTAGCAGGAAAATGGCAACCACAATTATTTGACCGACCTCCAGGCCTATATTAAAGGCAAATAACTGTGATACTATATTTCTGCTACTTCCAAGAAGACTTTTAAGGGAATAGGAATATGCCAAGCCATGTATCAGGCCAAAAAACAGAGCTAATAAGTAATTGACTTGAATTTTCCTTTGAGATAGACTTCTTTCCTTTTTCAAAATATTACTCAAAGCGGTTAAAAATATAGTTAGAGTAATAAGGAATTCAATTATTGGTGGATCAAAATTGAGTATTTCTAATGTAGAAAGTGCTAGTGTGATAGAATGACCAATAGTAAAGGCTGTTACCAAAACCAATACTTTTTTCCAATCTTCCAGTAGATAAATAGCACAGAGTGCAATAATAAATGAAATATGATCGTAGGCTTCAATATCAAGGATATGATCTAGACCAAATTCAAAATATATTTGAAATTGAGACATAATGCTTTAATTAAAGGGCCAAGTTTAGGCTATATTTGTTAGAAATAGATAAAACATTTATATCAATGCTGAAGTATTTAATGTTAGTGGTTGTGTTTGTAGGATCTTCGTGGGTACACCCAATGCATGTGAGTGTTTGTGAGATAAATTTTAACCAAAAGGATCATTCCTTAGAATTTACTCATCATATTTTTATTGACGACCTGGAAAAATCATTCCGCCAGTCATTTAACAAGCCATATTTAGATATCAACAACCCTGATGTAGGCAAAACTACCGATGAGCTTGTTGCGGCTTATATGAAAAAGCACTTTAAGGTAACGGTAAATGGTAAAAGTGCCCTACCCAAATATCTGGGCCACGAAGTAGAGAATGATGCTATTTATACTTACATGGAGCTAGACGGTGTTAAGACCTTGAGCTCTATAAGAATATTTAACGATGTGCTTACTGAAGTTTATGATGATCAGGTAAACCTAGTGCATGTAGAAATAGGAGAAGATATCAGCAGCATGAAGCTTACACCGCAGAGAAAAATTGATGAACTAAAGTTTTAGAAAATCTGCCCCAGGCTTACGAATAAATAATTGGCTTGGAGTGATACCTGAGGCAGTACATTCTAACTATTATTCTTTAATAATATATTTAACACCTGCCCCCAACACCAGCTGGTCAGCATCGCTGATTACATATCTAAGCTCTGCAAAAGGCATAAATTTACTACCCAAATCAATATTAGCTCCTGCACCCAGGTTAAGACCAATCTCTGTATTTGAACTATTAGATCCGTATACATCATAGTAATTATATGGCAGAGATATGGTAGTAATGTTAAGCCCAGCCAGAGCGTATGGCTTTACGGTTTCCACATCAAAATGATACTGAGCATTCAAGTTTACTTCAAACCATTTAAGGTCATAGTAGCCAAGGTCTCTTGGGAAAAAGTAATTAAAACTTACGCTGGCAGCCCAGCTCTCAGTAAACTGGTATTCTCCATTTAATCCAAGACCAGGAGATTCGGCCTCAGTACCATACACGAGCTGTGCACCTGCTCTTATTTGCGCTTTCGCCTCTTGATTGATGAAGGTAAAGGCAGCGAGAATTACAAAAAGGGTAAAAATCTGTTTTTTCATTATAGGTTAATTTTTAAAAGAATGATGAACTCCTCTTGGTGAGTTTTGGCCTTCATTCCATTAAAAATTAACTTGTAAACACACTACTTAAGAAAGGTAACTATTGTCTATGGGTAGCTTATTATTTATATAAACGAATTTAAGTTTTAAGTAGTGGAATTTGAAAAATTATTCCTTCACTAATTCAAACTTCAACTCACCAATGGCATATTGAGGAAGCTCACCAGTAATTTCATATAATCTAAGTGTGTCATTTGAAATCCTATAGTGATAAAGCAATTCTTCGTTGTTTTGATCATTCGTTAATATGATCGTATCAAAGTATAGCCCTTCACCGAAATCATACAACACCGAATATTTGGAGAAGTTATTAAACCCTGAAATCCTGCCGTCCTCTTGAAACAGGTAATTATAATCTTTAATATCAGTATATGATCCGGCAAATAGAATTTTGCGCAATTCGGTAATTTCGCTCTCTACTTTTCTGTAGAAGTATGAATCACCAGTCTCGAATTGAAATTCAATCTGATTCGTTTCTGACAATATGAGGTCCATAGCTTTCGGTAAACTACTTTGTTCATCAACCTCACCCGAGGTTGTAAAACAATGTAGTTTATCATGCCAGGCTATGGGAGCTCCTAAGCCTCCCTCATGAACAGTAAAGCCATTGATTCCAGCTTTTCCGGTTAACAGGTCTTTCTTATCCAGCGTAAATCCGAAGAGTACGCCCTGGAATTCCGTTGATCTATATATTGATTTATTTTGCTCAACTTGCTGCAAAAAATCCTCATTCAACCAGAAGCCAGAATATAATTCAGCAATGGAGTCGGTCAATAAATTATTATCCGGGGATTTTAGCGCTGATATTTTGTTATTGCCCGGCTCTAGTTTCTCTTGTTCAGCTTCAATTT
Organism: Fulvivirga ligni; assembly: GCF_021389935.1. NCBI lineage: Bacteria > Pseudomonadati > Bacteroidota > Cytophagia > Cytophagales > Fulvivirgaceae > Fulvivirga > Fulvivirga ligni. The sequence continues at coordinate 1,140,451 of NZ_CP089979.1, read as the reverse complement.
CCTTAGTTCGGGGTTTCTTTTTATCAGCTTCGGTACAGTTGATAAATAAAATTAATGAACATAAAATTAGCTGATATGACCTCATAACGATAACACACCAATTTAAAGCGAATTCAGCAATTTCTCTGCCCTCATAGCATAGGCACTATCAGAGTCCTTTATCTGATTTAACTTCTCTTCTGCTTTATCAGAGTTATCTTGCTTTAAATATGAGAGTGCCACGTACCATTGAGCGGGCTCATAAAATTTAGAATCGCTCTTTATTTTCTCCAGATGTGTGATGGCCTCATCAGCACTGCCCAGCGCCAGGTGCGATTGTGCCAGGTAGAATAGGTATACGTCGCTATCAGGGTCAGCTTTTAGCTTTTCATCTAACACATTTATTACCTGTGCATATTTTTTGGCTTCATAAGCTTCAGGCCAATCTTTAGGCTGATCTGATGACGAGCGATTAACAGGATTAACTATGTTAGGATATGGGGAGTAGCTCTGGCTGTAAAGCTCCTGCATATCTGCTGACTGTCCTAAAAAGAAATATAGCACACTACAGATTAACACAAGAGAAGCTGCAGCCTTCCACCACCAGTTGTTAGACGATGATGATGGAGCCTCAGGCTTTTTTAGTTTTACCTCTTCAGCTGCCAATAAAGATTTGGCCGAATAAAGAGCATCTAACTCTATCCCTTTTTGAATATCCTGAGCTAATTCAAGTTCAGATTTTAGCTCTGCTGATGAGTTTACCTCTGCTAAAAAAGCGCTTTCATCCTCAGACGAAAGTTCGCCTCTGAGATACTGATCGATTTGGTCATTATAGTTCTTCTCCATGCTCATAGGTCCTCCACGTCAAATCTTTCAGTAATCATTTTCTTTAGCTGGTTAAAGCATCGTAGCTTTTGAGACTTTACTACATGTTCATTCTTGTAGTCCAGACGGGAGGCAATAGAATCCATAGTATACCGGTCAAAGTAAAACATTCTGAGAATAGACTTACATGGTTCGCCCATACTCTTAATCATATCGGCCACTATTTTTTGTCTTTCAGAAGCTTCAAAAATATCTCGTTCATACTTTTGCTCCTGGCCCCCTTGGATGGTGTGATCAGTTGTTACCATTCGCGAGTCACGTTTTAGTTTCTTTAGAGCCAGATTTTTACCGATCGCAAAAAGGTAGGTTTTCGCAGAGCTTTGTAGTTCAGTTACTTTTCCACTCTTAGCATTATAGTAAAAGGTGACAACGGCATCCTGAAAAACATCAGCCGCCTCATCTTCTGACAAGCTAAGGTTCTTATAGCTCCAATGAAGAAATTCTCCTCTGTAATCTCTATACAGAGAAGTAAGCACTTTTTCATTACCTTCTTTTAGACCTTCTAGTATCTCCTTGTCTCCTGGCTCCAATATTATTTGCCCTTAATGATTTTAAAAATCAACTTGTAAACATGACTATTGTACTAATATAGAAATAGCTATGAATAGAATAAGAATTAAAGCTGAACTTTTATAAAAAATAAATACGTTTCGGTCTGATTATCAGAGAGTAACAATACTTTTAAGAAAGCGATATTTTTTTGTATTCATCCCAGTTTTTGCCGTTGTGTTTCAGCAAATGAAAGCCTTCTACCATAAATTTTTCTTGGTAAGATCTATTTTTAAACTCTTCCCAGGCCTCTGGGAAAACCGCTTTTTTAAGATCTCTAAAAGCCAGCGTAAGGTGCGGATGGTAGCCACGATTTTTATAATCAGCATTAAAAATATGAAGCTCTTTCTTCATCACTTCATTAATGCTTTTATAGAGGGAAACTAATTCAGGACTTTTTTCTACTCCCATGTAAATTACTCGGGGTTCAAAAGCTCCAAAATTTTCTAAAGTCAGCTCAAATGCTTGATTTTGAGGCGGTATTAGATCAAGTGCTTCTAAGAGTTTATGCTCTTTTTCTTCTTTCCATTTAAAAGGCATATGTAGCGTAATGTGCGGCGGGGATTTAAGAGCAGCTTTAGAGTTATAATTAGCAGCAAAATACTCTTTCAACTCTTGCGCATACTCCTTTATTGGTTCAGGAGGGATAATGGCAATAAAGTATATGGAAAGATCTGCCATAGGGAAAAAAAGAAGAGGATGTATCAGAACCTTTATTTCTGATACATCCTCTTCATATTATTTGATTAAAGATTTTCTGTAATCCAGTTAGTCATCATAGTGAATAAATGCACACGAGCATTATCTCTGTAAATTCCGTGAGTTCTGTCAGGATAATAGAATGAATCAAACTGCTTTCCATTACGGATTAATGCATTTTGCAGGGCCACTGCATTCTGGAAATGTACATTGTCATCACCCGTGCCATGGATAAGTAAGAAATTACCTTCCAGGCGATCTGCATAGGTAGTTGGTGAATTATCATCATAACCTGATGCATTGTTTTGCGGAGTATCCATGTATCTCTCAGTATAGATAGTGTCATAATATCTCCAGTTAGTTACTGGTGCTACCGCTATAGCGGCTTTGAATACATCGTTACCTTTAAGTATGGCCAATGAACTCATATAACCACCGTAACTCCAGCCCCAAATTCCGATTCTATCGGCATCTATGTAAGGCAGGCTTCCAAGGTATTTCGCACCTTCTATGTGATCTTGCACCTCATACTTCCCAAGCTGCTTGTAAGTGATCTTTTTGAAATCAGCACCACGACCGCCAGTACCTCTGGTATCGATCACAGCTACTATATAGCCTTTTTGTGTTAGCATTTCATGCCAAATGTAGTTGCCACCATCCCAAGAATTGAACACATTTTGAGAACCAGGGCCGCTATACTGGAAAATTAAAACAGGGTGTTCTTTACTAGCATCGAAGCTTTCAGGTTTTAATAGGTAGCCATTAAGTTCAGTACCATCTACTGTTTTATAAGTAAAGAACTCCTTAGTGGTAAGATGATACTCAGCTACAGTTTCTTTCAGCTTGGCATTATCTTCTAATACCTTAATTTTCTTGTTACCGTTAGTTTGAAAAAGAGTAACTACAAGTGGAGTAGTAGAATTTGAGTAATAATCGATATAATACTTTTCATCATTACTCATATTGATGCTGTGCACACCCTTTGCTTCGGTGAGTTTTTTCTTTCCTTTTCCTGAAATATCAATAGAGTAGAAGTATTTCTCTAGTGGTGAACCTTCATTGGAAGTATAATAAACAGTGGCTTTTTTGCCTTTTTCAGACACACCTTCGATATAAAGTGCTTCCCACTCTCCTTTAGTAATCTGGTTGATCAGTTTGCCATCAGTAGAGTATAAATAAAGGTGCTTGAATCCATCTTTCTCACTAGCCCAAATGAATCGCTTTCCATCCTGTAAGTAAGTAAGCTCATCTACAAAGTCGATATCTACATAGGTGTCATACTTTTCTGATAGCACTTCTTTTACTGATCCGTCAGTCATGTTTAAATGAAGCAGATCAATTTTATTTTGTAATCTGTTCAGTCTGATGAGAGATAATGTCTGCGGATCTTTGGTGTGCTTAATTCTGGCAATGTAAAATTCTTCATCTGCGCCTTTAAGGTTTACAGGGGTAAGCTTCTTGCTATCTAGCTGATAGATCTGAGCTTTAATTTTACTGTTATCTTCTCCTGCTTTAGGATATTTAAAGCGGTAATCCTCAGGGTAAAGTTGGCCATTATGCCAAACCTGCATATTGTATTCTTTCACGCCACTCTCATCAAAAGTAAGGAAGAAAATTTCTTTTCCGTTTCCTGACCATTCAAAAGCTCTGGTAAATGAAAGTTCTTCTTCATAAACCCAGTCAGTGCTTCCGTTAATGATGTGGTTAAACTCGCCATCATTAGTGATTTGCACCTCGCTCATATCGCTGAGTGTCACATAAAACAAGTTATTATCTCTGGCAAAGGCTACCTTACTACCGTCAGGAGAGAAAGTAGCGTATGACTGCTTTCCGTTTTTAGAAAGCTTTACCAGCTCCTTAGAATTCATATCATATACATAAAACTCTGCTTTATATGATCTTCTGTAGATGCTCTCCCTCTCAGTCATTAGAAGGATTTTATCCATAGCATCACTAAAAGTATAGCCTCTAAAGTTGATAGATGGGCTTAAGTCATTTCCATTAAGAATGGTAGACACTTTATTTCCGGTAGTTACATCATATTTTACGATGTCATTACCTTCCTGGGCGCTGTAGTAGCGGCCATCGTTCATCCAGTTAATGCCGTAAACACTTCTTTGCGAGAAGGTTCCTTTTTGATAAATATCGGCAATGGTAATTTCTTTCTGAGCAAAAGCAGTGCTTACCAGGAGCAGCGCACTGAAGGCCAGTAATAATTTTCTCATCATAACATTTTGGTTAATCGTAAAGCTAAATTAATAAAAGATGAGAAGGAGTGGGCACCGTTCGTAAAATCTGGGCAATAAAAAAGTCCCGACCTGCAAAGACCGGGACTTTTTTCATCAAACCACTAGTTAATTAACTTCCACATGCCTCGCATGCATCAGGGTTATCTAGTGAACAGGCCATATCTGCACGATTTTGCTCTTCGCTAATCTCAGCATTTCTAGCTACTGGTTCGTTCTTGGCAGACTTATCTACAGTAAACTGGATAGCTGATGCAGCAGCTTTAGACCTTAAATAATACATACCTGTTTTCAGACCTTTTTTCCATGCATAGAAGTGCATTGAAGTAAGTTTTCCGAAGTTAGGATCTTGAATATGAACGTTCATACTCTGACTCTGACAGATGAATGCTCCTCTGTCTGCAGCCATATCAATAATTGCTTTCTGAGAGATTTCCCAAACCGTTTTATAACGTTCTTTAATTTTTTGAGGAATCTCAGATATATTTTGAACTGATCCGTTAGCCTCGATCAGTCTGTTTTTCATTGAATCATCCCAAAGGCCAATTTCAATTAAATCTTTCATTAGGTGCTTGTTCACTACAATGAACTCTCCTGATAATGTTCTTCTAGTGTAGATGTTAGAAGTATAAGGCTCAAAGCACTCATTGTTTCCTAAGATCTGAGAAGTAGAAGCTGTAGGCATAGGAGCTAAAAGTAATGAGTTTCTCACACCATTCTTTTTCACTTCTTGCTTCAATGCATTCCAATCCCAACGGTTAGAGTCTGGAGTTACACCCCACATATCGAACTGGAAGATACCTTTAGATACCGGAGATCCTTTGAATGTTTCATATGGGCCGTGCTCTTTAGAAAGCTCCATAGAAGCAGTCATAGCAGCAAAGTAGATAGTTTCATGAATGTCTTTGTTAAGACCTCTTGCTTCTTCAGATTCAAAAGGCATTTTTAACATTAAGAAAGTATCTGCCAAACCTTGAACACCAATACCGATAGGTCTGTGTCTTAAGTTAGAGTACTCAGCTTCTTTCACAGGGTAGTAGTTCACATCAATTACCTTGTTCAGGTTTTTGGTGATCACCTTTGTGATATCATATAGCTTCTGATGATCGAAAGTACCATCTTCTGCAACAAACTTAGGTAGAGCTATTGAAGCCAGGTTACACACAGCTACTTCATCAGGAGCAGTGTATTCCATAATTTCAGTACACAAGTTACTAGACTTGATAATACCTAAGTTCTTTTGGTTAGACTTCTTGTTGGCAGCATCTTTATATAGCATATAAGGAGTACCAGTCTCTATTTGTGCCTCAAGAATTTCGAACCATAGGTCCTGAGCTTTTACTTGTCTTCTGTATTTCTCTTCTTTCTCATACTTTAAGTAAAGCTTTTCAAACTCTTCTCCGTAGCAATCAGCTAATCCTGGAGCTTCGTTAGGGCAGAATAATGACCACATTTCGTTATTCTCTACTCTCTTCATGAATAGATCGGAGATCCAAAGCGCGTAGAAAAGGTCACGAGCTCTAAGCTCTTCTTTACCATGGTTTTTCTTAAGATCAAGGAAATCGAAGATATCAGCATGCCATGGCTCTAAGTAGATGGCAAAACTTCCTTTTCTCTTACCACCACCCTGATCGACATATCTGGCAGTCATGTCAAAGTTTCTAAGCATAGGAACTATACCGTTAGAAACTCCACCTGTACCTTTAATGTATGATCCTGTAGCTCTTACGTTATGAATACTTAAACCAATACCCCCGGCAGACTGCGAAATCTTTGCACATTGTTTAAGTGTATCATAAATACCATCAATACTATCGTCCTGTACAGTTAATAGGAAACAAGAAGATAATTGTGGCTTAGGAGTAGCTGCGTTAAAAAGTGTTGGTGTAGCGTGAGTAAACCATTTTTCACTTAATAAATTGTAGGTTTCAATGATAGAATCAACATCATCCATATGAATACCTACAGCCACCCTCATAAGCATATGCTGTGGTCTTTCCACAATCTTACCCTCTACTTTCATTAGGTAAGATCTTTCTAATGTTTTAAACCCGAAATAATCGTAGTTGAAATCCCGATCGTATATTATCGATGAATCTAATAAAGCAGCATTTTTCTTAATAACCCCATACGCTTCTTTAGATATCAACGGAGCATTTTCTCCGGTTTTAGGATCTACATAAGTGTAAAGTCTCTTCATAGTATTAGAGAAAGACTTGCTAGTTACCTTATGAAGATTAGAGATAGCCATTCTTGCAGCAAGAAGAGCAAAATCAGGGTGCTTTGTAGTCATAGACGCAGCTGTTTCAGCAGCCAGGTTGTCTAGCTCTACAGTGGTAACACCGTCATAAATTCCGTTAATAACCTTTTTGGCAATATCTACCGGCTCAATATAATTCATATCAAGGCCGTAGCATAGTTTTTCAATTCTTGCAGTGACTTTATCAAATTTGACGGACTCACGCCTTCCGTCTCTTTTTATTACTAGCATTTTAATCGGGGGTTATGGGTTATTAAAAATTTAAAAAAATTAAAAGTCTTCGTCTAATGAGAATTTAGGGGAATCGTCATCATTCTTCTTCATCACGCCCGCCTTCTGATAATCTCCCACTCTTTTCTCGAAAAAGTTTGTTTTTCCTTGAAGAGAAATCATTTCCATGAAGTCAAATGGGTTACTTGCTCCATAAATTTTTTCACCTACAAGCTCATTTAAAAGTCTATCTGCCACAAACTCGATGTACTGGCACATCAATTCGGCATTCATCCCTATTAAAGAAACTGGAAGAGCATCTGTAACAAATTCTTTTTCAATGGTTACAGCGTCCTTAATGATTTCAATAACAGTTTCTTTAGGCAGCTTGTTTACCACATGGTTATTATAAAGTAAACAGGCAAAATCGCAGTGTAGCCCCTCATCTCTAGAGATAAGCTCATTAGAGAAGCTCAGGCCTGGCATTAAACCTCTTTTCTTTAACCAGAATATAGAACAGAAACTACCTGAGAAGAAAATACCTTCAACCGCAGCAAAAGCAATAAGTCTTTCAGCAAAACTTCCTTTATCAATCCATCTAAGGGCCCAGTCAGCTTTTCTTTTAACGCAATCCATGGTATCTATTGCGTTAAACAGCTTATCTTTTTCCTGCGGATTTTTTATGTAGGTGTCTATTAATAATGAATAGGTTTCTGAGTGTATGTTTTCAACAGCTATCTGGAAACCGTAAAAGAACTTGGCTTCAGTATATTGTACTTCAGCTACAAAGTTCTCAGCCAGGTTTTCATTTACTATACCATCGCTAGCAGCAAAAAAGGCCAATACATGAGATATAAAGTGACGCTCTCCATCATTTAAGGCGTTCCAATCCCTCAAATCCTGACCCAGATCAATCTCTTCTGCAGTCCAAAAACTGGCTTCAGATTTTTTGTAGAATTCCCATATATCGTCATGTTGAATAGGAAATAGTACAAACCTGTTTTTGTTCTCCTTTAGAATAGGTTCCTCCTGGGTGTTTGTAAAATCACTCATTATTTGCCGTTTAAGTTGAAAACTTGATGTTATTAAAAAATGACCTTGATGGTCTCTTTTATTAAATGCGAATTTCTGTTCTAAAAATTACAAGGATAATCTAGAACGGTCACGTGCTTGTATGCCGTTGAATCTGCATACAAAATTAACAATTGGGACTAAAAATCAAAGCCAGAGAAGGTATTCAACACTCAGATGTGGATAAGTGCTTAATTCGCTACTATACAGATAGTTACAAGCAAAATTTGAATTGTTAGTTTGCCCTCAGTGCGTCAAAAACGGCCTAAAAAAAATCTCAAAAAGTTTTCCACAGAATCAAGCTCTCAAGCGCTTCATGAAGCACAATTTCTTACATGAACTTACTGCCCGATGAGTCTTTTCTTCAGATCATTGGGCACATAGGTGAGGTGCGGCTGATCTTTACTTACGAACCATTCGGGCGGCCCATAGTAAGCGCTATTTGTCACAGGATCAACGAATTTCGTATAATCGCCAGACCGATGTTTGTTGGATAAAGCGGCTGAAATGGAGCTTCTGACCTTATTTTTATCTAATGTGGGTTCTTTGCTCATAATAAAATCTACAACCTCAGAAGAAGTCATCAGCTGCTTTGTAAGCTCCTGATAATAAGTGATTTTACGTGACCAGGGCCATTCTTCCCTATAAGTTTTAGATTTTTTTTGATAGGTATTTACCGGAAGGTTATCCTGAAAAATAGGGATGCTTGTGAGAGCGCTTATGTGATTATCTATATCTTCTATCTCCTTTTTGAACTCTTCAATCTTATCTTCAAGAGTGCGTTTGCGTTCAGAAAGTGCCTTTAAGTATAGATCAGCGTACTTTTCCGGAATGTTGAGTTTCATAATCTATAACAAAGATAATAAGTTAAAATTTATGATGGAAATAATTTCAAGCAAGGCAAGCGGCGTAAGCAAGCGAAGCAAGCGTGAAGGATCTTTGTTACACCTTAATATATAAAGGGAAAAAATGCGTTAAGTGTGAAGCAGTGTTTGAAATTTTAGATAATTAGTTTAACTTTGCACTCCAATTTTTAAATATTATAAGTTACATGTACGCAATAGTTGACATAGCCGGAAAGCAGTTCAAAGTAACAAAAGACCAATTCGTATACGCTCCGAAGATGGAGGGCGAAGAAGGCGCTTCCGTTGAGTTCGGTAACGTATTGTTATTTGGTGATGGCGATACAATCGAAGTAGGTGCACCCTTAATTGACGGTGCCAAAGTATCAGGAAAAATCCTGGGTCATGTAAAAGGTGACAAAGTAATCGTTTTCAAAAAGAAAAGAAGAAAAGGTTACAAGAAGAAAAATGGTCACCGTCAGGAGTTTACTAAGATCCAAATTGAAGACATCTTAGGAAAGAGCTCAAAGAAATCTTCTAAGAAGAAAACTGAAGAGACTAAAACTGAAGAATAGTCTATCAGGTAATTAAAGGAAAGAATACTTAGTATAATAAAAACATTTAACGAACATGGCACACAAAAAAGGAGCTGGTAGTTCTAAAAACGGTAGAGAGTCGGAAAGTAAACGACTTGGAGTTAAGATATTCGGTGGACAGCACGCAGTAGCTGGAAACATCATTGTAAGACAAAGAGGAACAAAGCATCACCCAGGACAAAATGTAGGTATCGGAAAAGATCATACATTATTTGCTCTTGTTGATGGTACTGTTACTTTCAAAAAAGGAAGAAACAACAGATCTTTCGTTTCTGTAGAAGCTTAAGGGAAAAATCTTTATAAAAAAAGCTGCTTCATTCACATGAAGCAGCTTTTTTTATGTCTTATCAGGTAGAAATAGATTAAATCTCTATTTCTACCTGATTTCTTAGAATATCATCCATAGTCTCACGCTCTCTTATCAGATGCGCTTTGCCTTCATAAACTAATACTTCTGCTGGTCTGTAACGAGAGTTGTAGTTAGAGGACATGCTGAATCCGTAAGCTCCTGCATTCTTAATGGCAAGTACGTCACCTTCTCTCACCTCGTTAAGCTTTCTGTCCCAGCCAAACGTATCCGTCTCGCAGATATATCCTACGATAGAATAAACCCTCTGAATACCCTTAGGGTTAGACACGTTCACTATTTCGTGGTGCGCATCATACATCATAGGTCTTAGCAAGTGATTCATACCAGAGTCAACACCTACAAACACAGTGGCAGGTGTGGTTTTAATCACATTAGCACTTACCAGGAAGTATCCTGACTCACTTACCAGATATTTACCTGGCTCAAACCACATTTCAAGCTTTCTGCCATACGCTTCGCAGAATTTATCAAAAGCTTTACCCAGTTTTACACCCAGGTCATAAACATTTGTTACTATATCGTTAGGCTTATACCCTACTTTAAAACCGCTACCAAAGTCAATAAACTCAAGATCTGGGAAATCACCAGCCACACCAAAGAGGATTTCTGCCATTTTCAAGAATACTTCTGCATCAAGAATGTCAGACCCGGTATGCATATGAAGCCCCACCACATGAATATCATTGGTATTTACCACTCTAAGTAAATGTGGTAATTGATAAATGGAAATTCCGAATTTAGAATCACCATGGCCAGTAGAAATTTTTGCATTTCCACCCGCCATAATATGTGGGTTTAAACGAATGCAGCAAGGCACGCTGCTTCTATACTTATGACCAAACTGCTCAAGTATAGAAATATTATCAATGTTAATAATAAGCCCCATGTCTACTCCCTGCTGTAGCTCTGCAAATGATACACAGTTAGGAGTAAATAAAATTTCATCAGGGGTGAAGCCAGCCTTTAGAGCTAACTGAGCTTCTTGAATGGAAACTACATCCACACCAGCTCCATGCTTCTTCATAAGCTTCAGAATTGAAATGTTGGTCAATGCCTTGGCAGCATACTTTATCTTTAACTCCTGGTTAGAAAAAGCATTCTTCAAATTCTGTAGCTGGCTTACTATTTTGTCTGCGTTATACACATACACTGGCGTGCCGAATTCTTTCGCTATATCGGTCACATTTAAGCCTTGAAGCTGATAAGTGTCGTTTTTTAATTCCATTATTTTTAAAATAAGCTCAAATATATAAAAAGAGGTACATGTTTTTAGAAAAACAGCTTCAGAATTGCCCTGAAAAGGAATAATTCATATTCTGCAAGCATGGTCATTTCCAGTTAAATTTGGTTAAATCGAAACTTTAGCCAACTTAAAAGGGTATCATTGTTATTAATAATACTAGCGCTACACTGTAAAATCTGAATGAAGAAGAGCATTATATGGATGGTAATCACCCTCATGTCCATTGCACTGATAGGCCTCACTAGCTTTCAGGTGTACTGGATAAATAATGCCATTAAACTCAATCAGAAGCAGTTCGAACAAAAGGTGCAGCAGTCTCTTCAACTGGTAGCACAGCGGCTGGAAAAGAAAGATGCATATGATTTCACTCATAACATTCTACGAGTATATCCTAACCTATTGACTCAGAGCACTTTAACATTTGGCGTACCTACTATGGAGTACTCCTCTGACGATACCAGCCCCATTGATCTCTCGCTGATCTGGAAAAAACATGCTTTTTGGTTTAACCTGCCTCATCCTGGAGCACCACCGGAGAATCAAAGGTTAAAAAAATCAGAGGTGGTAAATGTGGTTATCGAAGAAATGTTCGGCAAAAAAAGAGATGTGGATGAAAGAATAGACCCATCTATATTAAAAAAGATGCTGGAAAAGGAGTTTTTTGATAAAGGTATTGACCTCAATTATAACTTCGCCGTTTGGAGTCCTTTTCTAGATACGGTTATCTATACCAGCTCCAATGAAAAGATCAGTGAAATCACTCACTCTCCTTTAAGAGCGAGGCTTTTCCCTAATGATCTTTTTGGCAGCACTCATTATTTAACGGTAAACTTCCCTGATGAGAATGCTTTCCTATTTAAAAAAATATGGGCCACATTGGCCACCTCGGTCATTTTTATTTTGATCATTATTGGCTGCTTCACTTATGCGATATACACTATCATAAGGCAGAAAAAACTATCAGAGATCAAGAATGACTTCATAAATAACATGACTCATGAGCTGAAGACTCCGATAGCCACGGTTGGGCTGGCTTGCGAGGCACTACATGAGCAGGAAATGAGGCAAAACGATGCCATTCTTCTGCGCTATCTGGATGTGATCAAAGATGAAAATAACAGGTTGGCCAATCAGGTGGAGAAGGTTTTGCAATCAGCATTATTAGACAAGCCTTCATTCGAACTAAAAAAATCTGAAGTAGAAATTAATGAGCTTATTCAGAATATAGCTGGGAAAATCAATGTGCAGCTAGAAGCTCGAAACGGCCAGATGCATATGGATCTAGATGCCGACAACCCGATAATTTATGGTGATTATGAGCACTTATCTCACGTTATTTTAAATCTGCTGGATAACGCCATAAAGTATTCTATGGATGATCCTGAAATAAGCATAGCCACTAGTAACAGGCAAGATGGTGTGGTGATAGATGTGAGCGACAAAGGCCAGGGCATGAGGCCGGAAGAGCAAAAACGCATCTTCGATAAATTTTACCGGGTTCATACCGGTGACAGACATGATGTGAAAGGCTTCGGCTTAGGCTTGAGCTACGTAAAATCAATTGTTAATATGCACGGAGGAGACATCTCAGTGAGATCTGCCGTTAATCATGGCAGCACCTTTAGTGTATTTTTACCTTACAAAGATGGAGAATAAGAAACGTTTACTGATAGTAGAAGATGACCAAAATCTGGGTCAGATACTAAAAGAATATCTAGAGTTAAAAGGTTATAAAGCAGACCTTCATAGAGATGGCGATTCAGGCCTAAAGGCCTTCTCTCCAGGCCGCTATGATTTATGTATTTTAGATATCATGATGCCTAAACGTGATGGTTTCTCGCTGGCTCAGGAGATAAAAAATCAGGATAAGCACATTCCCCTGGTTTTCCTCACTGCAAAATCTATGAAAGAAGATGCTATAAAAGGACTGACCATAGGTGCTGATGACTATATCACGAAGCCTTTTAGTATGGAAGAGCTTCTTTTAAGACTGAAGGCCATTTTACGCCGGTCAGGGCCAGAGATCACTGACAAACCGGTTATTTATACTTTGGGTAGTTACTCCTTTGACCCTACCAGAAGAATTCTGGAAAACAATGGGGATAGTACTAAGCTTACCACTAAAGAAAATGACTTGCTAATGCTACTTTGTCAGCACCAAAATCAGGTACTTTCAAGACGCATGGCTCTTAACAGTATTTGGGGTGATGACTCGTATTTTAATGCCAGAAGTATGGATGTATACATTACCAAACTCAGAAAATACCTGAAGGCAGATGAATCTATTCAAATCCTTACCATTCATGGAGAGGGCTTCAAACTCATCAATTTATAATAGAATAAAAGGAACGAGAATTTCCTTTCGCACCTATTTGCAATCTTGTAAATCTTCTGTAATTTTCGTACTTTTCTGTTTGATCCTGAACGAAAACAAAGGTAAAATCTGTTGAATTTTTTGAAGGGTCAGCGGTAGCATTACTACAGAGAGTTTTGACCTTAACCTTTTAACCTGATTTGCAATGATTCAAATAATACCTTCTATTGTTATTAATGAGGGAAAAGTTATCCGCCTACAGCAAGGAGACTTATCCAGAGAGAAGGTGTACGATGCAAGCCCACTGGACCTGGCCAAGAGTTTTGAAGACCACGGTATAGATGTAGTACACCTGGTAGATTTAGATGGAGCCAGAAGAGGCCAGCCTGTAAATTATCATATACTTGAAACCATAGCTGCTTATACTAATCTAAAAGTAGATTTCACCGGTGGTATTCATACCGATGGAGACATCAGCAAGGCTTATGAATATGGTGCTAAGTATATTACAGCGGCCAGTGTAGCTGTAGCCCGCAAAGAGCAATTTGCCTCATGGATCATCTCCTATGGTAGAGAAAAAATCACACTTGGAGCAGATGCCATTGATAACAAAATAGCCATTAGAGGGTGGCAAAAGTCTACTGAAATAGACTTGTTCGATCATATTGAATATTTCTATTCAAGAGGCCTTAAGTATGTGAAAACCACAGATATAGCCAGAGATGGAACCATGGAGGGCCCCTCTTTTGATCTCTACAAGAAATTGATAGATACCTTCCCGGACATTTGTGTGCTAGCTAGTGGTGGAGTTAGAAACGTGGATGACATTAAGCGCCTGAATGATATGGGCGTATTTGCCGTAATATTCGGTAAAGCCTATTATGAAGGTAAAATAAACCTGAAGGACCTGGAGTCTTTTCTAGTGAAAGCATAAAAAAAGCGGCCTTCTTCAAAGTGTTATAAAAGCCAGATTGAGGCATTATACTTTAAAGAAGGCCGCTCTACCTGTTACTCTGCGCAACTATCGCAGTATTGATCTTTCAACCGCTTCTTAGTGAGAAGCTGAAAAGTAATTCCCCCGTCAATAGAGCTATCAAATAGCTTACAGAATCTATCTTTATCCTTGTTGGCTGCATTAATTAATAATGACCTATAAGATTCTGAGTTCACCATATCGTCATGAATGATGGTAAGATTGATATAATAGAATAATAAATCTTCCGAGGTATCTATTTGCTGTATATAAGGCTCAAGCAATGACATAGCCCATGCATATTGGTAGTAGGACACAAAATACTTGGCAAGGCTAAGCGCGTCTTCAGCCGAAAGATCCGTTGAGGAATAGATATAATAAATTGATTTTACCATTTCCGTTCGCTCTTTGTATTTCTTTTGAAGTTCTAGCTGCTCACTTCTTATAATTCCATAATTAATATTTAACCTATCAGTTAGGCTTTCATCAAGATCGGTATCTTCCAACTCTTTAATGCTGCTCAACACTTGCTTTTGATCCACCAAGGGGTCATTATAACTTAAGGCTTTAAGTTGAAGAGACACCAGGTTATATAATACTCTTGAATTATCAGGCAGCAGTTCGTGAAGTTTTTTAAACTCAGCTATAGCATGGTTGATCTTTTGAGGAGCATAAGTGTATTTGTATACCACACTATTATTATAAACCGGCCCAAAAATACTGGTTTGAGGTATTTCCAGCTTATCAATCAATGTTTCCGGAAGTAATTCGTTCTGTACATGATAGTAGGCTGCCTTTTGAATGTCTAAAGCGGCTTGCACGTCGTCCTTGGCTACAGCTTCGTCAAACAGTTTTACCACCTCCTCTTCACTGGTAAAATGGTAATCCACCTTTTTTTCTAACGATAAGTATAAGATAGCTTTTCTATGGTTAGATAAAATAGGCTCTAATCTATCCAGGTTATCATTTACCAGCTCTTGTTTAATTTTTGACTTGTTCCATCTCCCCCACTGGTCAAAGGAAGTTCCTTTTATGTCATTAAAGAAATCTACCCAGTTTTCGGCAGTTATTATTTCCTTTTCTATATCGTGCTGCTGGAAAGACTCCAGGGCCTTTACGATTGAATTAGCTCTTTTCTCCTGAAGCTCCTCATTAATTTCTTTAGAACCTTCAACTGACGTGTAAGCCTCTATAGTCAGGCTTTTTATATCATAATTATAAAGCTGCAAAGAATCATAAACCGGCCTTATGTCTGACTCCTGATAATCATACTTGTTCTTCTCAAAAGGAATTTCAAACTTGAACCGCTTATTTAAAATAATGGACTTATCTATATCCGATAAATTCTGAAGCGTGTCCACGAAAAGACCGGTTTCCAATAACTCCCACTTGGTTCCTTCTATATTGTAAAAAGACTGGTAGTAGCAGTTATATTTATTATCCAGAAACAGAATATTATATTCTACTTGTATATTCCTGAATTGGGGCGGAAGCTTACCTACAGCTACTTTATAATAACCTCTATCATAAATTTCACCCAGCTTTTCCAGGTCTTTTTTATACAAAGGCGGCAGCAGGTAGCCCTTGTATAACGCATTTTCATTATAGCTGTTTTTAGAGCCACATTTAAACTGGTTTTTGGTAACTATATCAATAGCAATACCATCATTGTTGCCATCTAATAGCTGAAATAACCATTCATGGTCGTTGGTTAAGAAGTAGATATATTCGCCATCATCCCTTACACTAAACCCCACTTCCCGAGGTTTAGATTCAATCATTTTCAGACAGCTTTCACACTTTTTCTTATAATCTGCTCCAGCATCCTTTATGTCATAAGGAGCACCTTTTTGACCGTATAAATGGTTGGCCCACAGACAAATAACTAAAACAAAGACCTTTTTTAACATTTTTGAGTTTTAGGGATATAATCAGAAAAGTTTAGATAGTCACTAAAAACCTATCTTGCCTCCACGCCAGCCATTAGCTTCTATATTTTTGGCTGACTCTAATACCTTTTCTTTCAATTGCTTCTTATAATCGGCCAGGTTATCTGCTATTTTATTATCAAAAGCACCAATCATCTCAGCTGCCAATATACCAGCATTCTTGGCTCCATCTAGCGCTACAGTAGCTACGGGTATACCTCCGGGCATTTGTAAAATAGATAATACCGAATCCCAACCATCAATAGAGTTGCTTGACTTTACTGGTACACCAATTACTGGCAAAGTAGTCATGGATGCTACCATTCCCGGAAGGTGAGCAGCCCCGCCTGCACCAGCAATGATCACTTTAAGACCTTTCTTTCTGGCCCCTTCAGCATATTCCACCATTCTTTCAGGAGTTCTATGTGCCGAAACGACAGTAAGCTCATATTCTACGCCTAATTCCTCTAAAATTTCTGCAGCGTCTTTCATAATTCTTAGGTCAGACTGGCTGCCCATAATAATTCCTACTTGTGGCTTACTCATATTCTTATGCTTTTACTTTTAATGTGTTTTTAACAAAATCAACCTTCTTTCTCAATAGCTCAACATCGGCCTCCACTATGGTTACATGGCCCATTTTACGAAATGGCTTTGTCATTTTTTTGCCATACAGATGTACGTGCACCCCTTTTTCTGCTACACACTCAGGCAAACCTTCATACTGGGCAATACCAGTAAACCCTTCCTCGCCAAGTAAATTAACCATCGCAGAAGGAAGTATAAGGTCAGTATTTCCTAAGGGTAAATTGAAGATTGATCTCAGGTGTTGTTCATATTGAGAAGTATGGTTTGCCTCTATGGTTTGGTGGCCGCTATTGTGAGGTCTGGGAGCTATTTCATTTACTAAAACCTCATCCTGCTTAGTAACGAACATTTCCACCGCCAGCAATCCTACCATATCAAGTTCTTTAATGACTGTGGTAGCGATCTCCTTGGCTTTTTCATCCACTTCATCTGATATTTCCGCTGGGGCAAAGAGGTATTCCACCAGGTTCGCTTCCGGATGATATACCAGCTCTACCACTGGAAATGTTTTGATGTCTCCAGACTCATTTCTGGCCACTATTACGGCGATTTCCTTTTTGAAATCAATAAGTTTCTCTAGTAAACTAGGAGCTTCAAAGGCTTTATCCAGATCTGCTTCAGAGCGAAGAATCTGAACTCCACGTCCATCGTATCCGTCTTTACCCAGCTTATTTACAGCTGGCAGAAAACCTGCCTTAGCCTTAACCTCATCTTTGGTATCAGTAAGTATGAAATCCGCCGTAGGTATACCTTTATCTTTATAAAACTGCTTCTGCACACGCTTATCCTGAATAAGCTCTATTACCTCCGGCGGCGGAAATACTTTCTTTCCTTCTGCCTGCAAAGCCTTCAGCGCATCAACATTTACACTTTCTATTTCGATGCTGATGATGTCCATAGACTGACCGAAATTATAAACAGTGTCATAGTCTTTCAATGAACCAACCGTAAAAGTGCTGGCCACATTCTTACATGGTGCATTTTCATCGGGATCTAGAATATGAATATCGATATTAAAATCTAAGGCGGATTGAATAAGCATACGACCCAGCTGGCCTCCTCCAAGTATACCTAGTTTTTGCGTCTGAACTGATGCGGACATGCCGTGATTACTTTGTTTTTTGTTCTCGATTATTACCTTTCACCTCTACCGACTGGATAAGATCGCCCACTTCAATTTGGTGCACTACATCCATGCCTTCGGTTACTTGTGCAAATATAGTATATCTGCCATCTAAATGCGGAGTAGGCGAGTGTGTAATGAACCATTGTGTACCTTCTGTATCTTTTCCGGCAGAAGCCATACCAACGGAACCATCCTGATAGCGTAAGTTGGCAAATTCAGATCTGATGGAATAATCTTCACCACCATAGCCATCACCACGATTACAACCTCCCTGAACCACAAAATTAGGCACTACTCTATGGAAGTTTTTACCATTGAAATAGCCCTTCTCTGCCAGCTGTATAAAGTTGGCCACCGATCCTGGCGCCTCATTCACTAACATTCTCATGGTGATATCTCCTTTTTCGGTTTTAACTACAACCTCTTGATTTTGAGGTATATTCTTTACGAAACCCCAGTCTATAGGATGATTAAATTCATTTTTAGTCTCCGGCAGCTCCTCTTTACCTTCAAAATAGGCAATAGTTTTATTGAGTACTTGCAAGGCTTCGTTATCCTTTGGCAGTGATAATTTAGATTTTGCGGTATATAGAAACTGAATACTATCATAAGCCTCTTTAAAATGAAGCGTTGAATCTATCAATACTGGTGAAACAATCGCCACCATAGCAATATCTCCTGACTCCATAGATTGCTTAAAAATGTCAGCAAAAGCAGGCTGCAATTCATCTGGAAAATCCTGGCTATATCTCAACGACACCAAAGCACTGATACCTGCAGTAGAAACGGCTGGGTGATTAGCATCAAAGGTTTTTGTAATGATAAACTCATAGGCCTTTAAGTAAGAAGATAAAGCTGTAAGCAGATCGGCTTTGAAATAAGGATCATCACTATTTTCATACTGCTCTTTAATCTGTCTGAAAATTTCATCTTTACTATCTGTAATTTTCAGTGCTGTACCTAGCAATGCTGCTTTTACTCTTGGGTTTACGGCCTTCAAGGCCTCCTCAGTAATATAGACTTCATCAGTAGAATCTGCCTTTTGATCTATCAGCGAAGCAGCAGTAACAGCCACATTGACATTATCATCTTTAAGCGCATTATAAGCTGCCTTCTGAATAGCCTCATAATCATATTGACCTAAGGTCCTTAAAGCATTGATCTTCACCCGATAATCAGCTTTAGACATGATTATTTCTGTAACAAGATCGCTGATGTCTGACGAAGGTGACAAGTTTCTCAGTGCCTGTACAATAGCCATTCTTACATTAGGCGCTGTATCTGTAGTAGCAGCACTGATCAGCTGCTTTTTATATTTGGCCAATTCCAAATCTCTGGTACGAGCCAGGTAATGCGCGGCTCCTAATCTTGTTTCATAGTTATTGGAGCTATCGAGCAGGTTAACAGCCCACTCTGTAGTCACTCCATCATAAACATTTCTTAATCCAGCGCGATAGATACCCCAGGCAAGACCTTCTTTATCACCCTCTTCAATATTTCTTTTATAAAGAAGTTCGATTTGTGGCTGAGTAACTACTTTACCCATAGCTTCAAATATCTCCCTGCGCACCAGTAAACTATCTTCAGTGCTTAACGCTTCCGCTAAAAACCTTACCGCACTGCTGTCATAACTTTGTCCCAGTGCATAGGCAGCTGCCTTTCTTACCTTCGGGCTATCATCATTCAGCATCAGACCTAACTTTGGTATAGCCATGCTATCCTGCACAGAGCCAAATAACTCAGCGGCCTTAGCTCTATACTCTGCATTCTCATTATCGAAATATCCTAATAAAGCTTCGGTGTCCCGTTTATCACCAAGGTCATAAATTTGGGCTATGACACTATCCGAAAATTGATTTACAGCAGTAGATGGCTTCTCCACTTTGCTTTGACAGGCGCCAATGGCGATGATAAGGCATAGAAGCCAAAAGGAAGGTGTTAGGTTTTTAATGTTATGCACGGCTTTATTCTATTTGAAAAATCAAATATACAAAAAGTCATTCTAAGCTTACTGTGGCATATTGAGAACTTAACATTACCAAGATATGCGTATTTCATTACCCAACATCCAGGAGAATTGAACCTAAAGCTTTTCATTTCACAACCTGCTATACAACTGATTACCAGCAATTTAAAAATGATAACCGCCTGATTTTTAAACAATAGCACATGTTTTGAAATTATTGTAGAATATGGGTTTACTAATATTATACCTGGCACTAGCCATTTGCATCTCTTTTCTATGCTCTGTATTAGAAGCTGTACTACTTTCAATTACGCCGTCGTACATAGAATCTCTGAAAGAAAAAGGAAAATATGCCCTTAGTGAAAGACTAGGCAAGCTTAAAAATGAAATAGACAAGCCATTAGCGGCTATTCTTAGTTTTAATACTATCGCGCATACCGTAGGTGCTGCTGGAGTTGGTGCCCAGGCGGCCAAAGTATTTGGAGACGATTACTTAGGCTTAGTATCTGCAGCGCTTACACTGCTCATCCTTATATTTTCTGAAATTATACCTAAGACTATTGGCGCCAGTTATTGGAGGCATTTAGGAAAGTTCACGGCCAGCACGCTTAAAATTCTGATTTTCCTTATGTACCCTCTGGTTCTTCTTTCACAGGGTATTACCAAAATACTTTCTAGTAATGAGAAGAAATCATCTATAAGCAGAGATGAAGTTTCAGCTATGGCCGATCTGGGCCATAAGGAGGGCATATTTCACGAAATGGAATCAAGGATGCTGAAAAACATGATCCGCTTCAGAAATATTACTGCAGAAGATATTATGACTCCACGTACCGTAATGGTTATGGTAAAAGACAGCCATACCATAGTACACTTATATAAGAATAAAGACTTTTCTAAATTTTCCAGAATCCCTGTTTTCCTCGAAAACAGAGATGACATCTCCGGCTATGTTCATAAGCACGATGTACTTACACAAATGGCTGAGGACAACCACGATATGAAACTAGTGGATATCAAAAGAGATATCTTAATGATCAGCAAAGAGATGAGGCTACCTGTTCTTCTGGATAAATTCCTGGAAAGTAAAGAACATATCGCTTTGGCCACAGACCGATATGGCGGCGTTTCCGGCTTGCTCACCATGGAAGATGTAATGGAAACCTTACTTGGGGAAGAAATTATGGACGAGTATGATAACGTAGAAGATATGCAGGATTATGCCCGACAAAAGTGGAAAAGACGAGCCCTGAGATTAGGCATTATTGAAGAAAAGACTGCTGAAAATAAGATAGATAACACACCAGAAGAAGTTGTACAATATGGAATAACCGGCGGCCAGCCACCACTTTCGGAGAACACCAATGACGCAAACGGCAAAGAACATTAATTTAATATAAGTTCTTACATGGTCTCATAATTTTAACAGGAAAAATTCCCATGGTAACAAGTTATATTATACATTTACTCGTCTAAGCGAGTAGTGTACTTATTTTTTGCTTCCATGAAAGGACTAAAGTTTTTACTTTTCTTATTTATTCTTGTCTTATTAGTTGTTCTTTTTCTTATTCCATTCTACTATTCTGACATAACCACTTTATTATCAGATCTTAATAATGGAAGAAAGACTATTTCATCTGTTTGGGATGAGACTCGAGGCTATTTTTCTAACATGGATAGTTGGAATGTGCTCGGCCTACTTTTTCTGGCTGCCACTATTTTGGTTATCCATAGTATTGTGGATCATTTCATCTTGCATAAACTGGACAGATTTTATTCTGGCAAGTTTTTCTTGGATGGTCTTCTTTGGATGGGAAAGAGGCAATTGAGCCTTCTTTTTACTACCTTACTCTTCATCTTCATGGCTAACTTATTCGTAGATTTTTATTCTAACATAAGGATAGCCAGTAAAATAGATGATCTGGAAAAAAGAAAATACACTGTGCTTTTACTCGGCACCAGCAAGCTTTTGCAAGATGGCGTGCATGAAAACATGTATTACACATCAAGAATAGATGCCGTAAAAGAACTTTATGATGAAGGCTATGTAGCCAGAATCCTAATAAGTGGAGACAACAGCAGTCCCAATTATAACGAGCCCATAGATATGATGCGGAGCCTTGTAAAAAGAGGAATCCCTAAGAGCATCATTAAGCTGGATTTTGCCGGTTTTCGTACTTTGGACTCCATTGTAAGGTCCAAAAGATACTTTGGCCTGCATGATGTGGTTATCGTAAGTCAGGGCTTCCATTTACAACGGGCACTGTTTTTGTCTTGGTACTTTGGAGTAGATGCCCGAGGCTATGAAGCCAAAGGTGATATGAACTGGGCCATGTTCGTAAGAGAGCATCTGGCGGTACCGAAAATGATATTAGATATAGCCGTTCTTAACACCCAGCCGGAGTATGGCTCCACCGGGGTAAGAAGGCAGATCAACTTCGGCCAGAGAGACCTGGTATTCATAGCATTTATACTTATTTACCTTGGTATAGCAGTATACTTATCGTATGATGCTTTTAACTTTGGTAAAAAAATCAAAACCAATTAAATTAATATAGATCAATAGCTTTGATTTTATCTAAAAAATTAGAAAGTTAAAGGTTTAATTCACTGATTCATGAAAAATTCATTCTTCAGGTTATTTTTTAGTCTTGCCTTATCGGCCACCTTTTTTTCCTTGTCTTTGGCACAAGAAATTGACCCCATTCCAGTAAAAACATTTTACCGTGATAGGGTTACGAGAAACCTCGAATTTTTGTGCAAAGAGGCAGAATGTATGGATAACGTGGTGATTAATGATAGAGGCCTCTATATTTATCCTACTACACAAAAAGTTAACAAACCCGAGTTTATTGTTCATTGGAGAGAAATGCCTCATCTGGTTGACCTTCTCAAAACAAAATCCAATGAAGATATTATAGACATTCTTCAAAGAAAAGGCACTGCCTATTTCTACGGTATTAATGATACCCATGTGGACCCTGCCAGATATCCCGTGAGCAAATTCAAAGGCCTTAAAATAGCTCTTGATCCAGGACATATGGCAGGAGATTTTGAGCAAGCCGTTCTTGAAAAAAGATATGTGAAAACTGAAGGCAAGTTTTACAAGCAAAAGAAAGATATCACATTTTTCGAAGCTAACCTTGCCTATACTACTGCTCTAGTATTAAAGAAGCAGTTGGAAGATAACGGAGCAGAAGTAATGCTTACTCATGACTATGGAAAGAGTTCTATGGGCAACACTTTTGAAGAGTGGAAGAAGACTGAAATAAAAGACGATATCATCAAAGGCTATAAAAGTGACTGGTTTAACAGAGAAAAACTTGATTATTTCCTTAGCGGTGAAGCTACTGATTTCATGCTCTTTTATGATGTGTTCAGAAACATGGACTTCGTAAAAAGAGCTGAAAAGATCAATGAGTTTAAGCCAGATCTTACCTTGGTAATTCACTACAACGCCAGCGAAAACAATCCTCGTTATGACGAGCGATACTTAAAACCTGTTAAAGAAAACTATAGCATGGTATTTATTCCAGGCTCTTTCTTGGGCTTTGAAATAGATGGCTCAGACCAGCTTGATCAAAGATTTGAGCTACTTAGATTATTAGTATCTCACGATCTGGAAGAGTCTAATGTATTTGCATCTAACATCATAAAATCATTAAATGATGAATTAAAGGTAGACGCTGTACCTGTTGACAATGACTTTGGTTTCGCTCAGAACTATTCTATTCTGTCTGATCTTTCTACAGGAGTTTATCACCGTAACCTCTATCTTACCAGAGTGGTAAAAGGACCTATCGCTTATGCTGAAGCTTTATACCAGGATAACGAAAAGGAGATACCTCTTTTAGGCAAAAAGGATTTGACTATTGAAGGAATCACTACCAGTAGCAGAGTAAAAGACGTAGCTCAGGTTTATTTCAGCGCAATAGAGCATTGGTTGGAATACAACAAAGAATACGAAAAAACTCTGGATGCTTTATATGAAGACAAATATGGTGATGAAGCTGATTTTGAAGAGTTCTTAAAAGAGCAAAAACAAAAGAAAAAGAACTAGATTCACTACATAAAATATTGACATTCAATTAAATATAGGCCAATCAAAAGATTGGCCTTATTTTTGGATAAAACTTTCTATACCAAAAGATTTCAGCTATGAAAAGATTTACTTTTATACTTACAGCAGTTTTTGCTACTTTATTTTTCGCCTCATGTGAAGGTCCACAGGGCCCTCCAGGATTAGATGGATTAAACGGACAGGATGGAGTTGGAGAATTAGCTCATGTATTCGAATATGAAAACGTAAGCTTCACCGCTGCCAATGACTACAGTGTAACATTAAACCACCCCAATGACTTTGAGGGTTATGACTCTGATGTTACTTTAGTCTATTTCTTTCAAGGAGAAGATAGTAACGGAGATGAAATTTGGTGGCCACTCCCTGAAACGGTTCTTATAGATGAATTAGGAATTTTACAATACAAATTCGATTTCACTAAAAACAAGGTAATCTTATTCCTGGATAGTGACTTCGATCTAGATTTATTGGGTGCTAATGATACTGATAATTGGCTTATAAGAGTAGTGGTAGTACCGGGAGAGTTCTGGAATAGTAACGGAAGACGAGACATGTCTTATCAATCCGTAAAAGAGATGCTGGGTTTGCCTGACTTACCCACACCTAAGGTGAGTAAAGAAAGACAATAAAAAATATAGAGTGGCTGAAAATCGGCCACTTTTTTTATGTCTTTTAAGTTCTGACATAGTTTTCATTTTCAATAAAAACAGTGCAAAATAAAAAAGGCAGTCATTTCTGACTGCCTTTTTGTGGGCGCTGAGGGATTCGAACCCCCGACCCCCTCGGTGTAAACGAGATGCTCTGAACCAGCTGAGCTAAGCGCCCTTTTTGTTATTTTTACCCTCACCGTTTGTGAATGGGAATGCAAATGTAGTAAACATTTTTACTAGTGCAAACATTTATATAAAAAAAGAATAAATTTTTCTCATGGCATTACGTTTGATGTTTATAATTGAATAGTGTACATTTCGAATTAGATTGAGCTTAAGCTTGCGGCATTGAAAATAAAGAGAATACTAAAAAAGGTTTTAATTTATACAGTATTGACCATTGCGGTGGTGGTAACATCCAGCATACTGGCCACTTATCTCTATAAAGATCAGCTCATTAACCATTTTATTCGGGAGGCCAACAAGAGCCTGAACACCCCAGTTCATGTAGATAAAATTTCCGTATCTTCTTTAAATAACTTTCCATACATATCCTTAACCTTTAATGGTGTCTTTATAGAAGAAAGCTTTGAAGGTAGCAGCTATCCTTTACTTCAGGCAGAGCAAATAGATTTTACTTTTAATCCTATAGCTGTTTTTCGAAAGGACTACACCGTAGAAAGGGTTTATTTGAAGAAAGCCTTTGTTCATTTAAAAATGGATGCTAAAGGAAATATTAATTACAACATTCTCAAGGAAACAGACACCACCAGCTCAAGCCAGACGGTAAAGCTGGATCTTTCTAAAATAATTATTGAAGAAACATCTTTCAAGTATAAAAATGATCTTAGAAATGTAGATCTGGATTTTAATACAGAATCATTATCTGCTCATCTCACGGCTATAGGCCGAACTTATGATATACTCGCGGATGGTGATGTCACTGTTAATCATGTAATAGTAGGGTCCACCACCTGGGCGAAAGATAAAAAAACACAAGTAAATGCGAATCTTAGGTATGATGATGGGCTTAAGGATCTACTCATAAGACCATCAATGCTGAAAGTGAATGAATCTGACTTTGCCTTAGAAGGAACCTATGAATTTTTAGACAAGCAATTAATTTCTCTCTCAGTAGATGGTAAGGATACCGATATTCAGACCCTACTTTCAATCTTGCCGGAATCTATCACACAAGACTTCGCCAAGTACCGAAGTGAAGGAGATGTGTATTTTTCTATGGTGCTGGAGGGTGAAATAGCTGAAAACGCCGCCACCAAGATGAGTATTAATTTTGGAATGAACGACGCCGAACTTTACCATCCGGACACTGATGTTAAAATTACTCATGCCGTTCTGAGAGGTAGCTACATAGTGCCTGATTTAAATAATATTAACAATTCCGTCCTAGACTTAAAGGATATCAACGGAATAATCGAAAATCACCGCTTCAAATCTAACTTGTACATTAAAAATTTCGAAAAGCCATATGTTAAAGGCGATTTCAAAGGACTTTTGGATTTAGAATCCATTTTTAAATTTTACAAGTCTAAAAGCATAGTTTCAGGCAAAGGCCAGCTAGATGCTGACATAAGTTTTGAAGGCCAGGTGAAAGACCTGCAAAACAAGGCTAGCTCAGGTCGTTTTAAGACCACAGGAGACATTAACTTGGCTAATCTATCCTTACACCTTGCCGACTACCCGCTGCCCTTAAACGGCGTCTCTGGGAATTTACTCTTTAACAATAATGATCTTGCCCTCAGTGATGTTTCCGGTAAGCTCGGTCATAGCGATTTTGTGCTCAATGGATTTTTTAAAAATATCATTGCCTACATGCTTTTTGAAGATGAGCCGGTAGGCATAGAATCAGACCTACGCTCCAAGTTTATTGATCTGGATGAACTTCTGGCTGCCAACCCTACGGATCAACAAGATTCTAAATACAGTTTCAGCATATCTCAAAAGCTAGTGCTAAAATTTGATTGTGATATTGACCATTTAAACTTTAGAAGATTTAAGCCTCAGAAGATAAAAGGAGACTTGATTGTACGAAATAAGATCGCCCAATCGAATCAAATACGATTCAATGCCATGGGTGGCCGCATTACCCTTAATGGAAAGGTGGATGCTTCTTATAATAATCTACTGAAAGTAAACACCGGATTCAATCTGAATAACATCGATGTTGATAGCATTTTCTATGTTTTTGAAAATTTTGATCAGGACTTCCTTCAAGACAAGCATCTAAAAGGCAAGATCAAAGCCGATGTAGAAGCAAGGATGACTTTTAACAGCGACCTGCATCTTTACTCTGAAACGCTGGTGAGTAATATCAATGCGACCATCATAGGTGGTGAATTGAATAATTTCGAACCCATGCAGCGTTTAGCCAAATATCTGGATGAAGACAAGCTGGACCATCTGGTTTTTTCTGAGTTGAGAAATGAAATTCATATTGAAAACAAGAAAATATACCTGCCACAAATGGAGGTGTCATCTAATGTTACAGATATAAAAATTAGTGGTATCCACACCTTTGATCAGAATATTAACTATAGAGTAGTTGCTCCACTTAGAAGTAAGCGTAAAATTGATAAAGACGAAGCCTTTGGCGCCATTGAAGAAGATGATAGTGGCCGTACTATGCTTTACTTAAAAATCATTGGTAACACCTCTGATTATCAAGTGCTTTACGACAAGGAAAGTGTGAAGAAAAAAGTAATCAGCGACATTAAGAAAGAAGCTACAGAATTAAAAAATGCCTTTAAAAATAAAGGCAAGGAAAAGAAAGAAACCATAGAACTTCAAGAAGATGATTACTTTGACTGGGACAATTAAAAAATCAACTCAGCGCTACATTCAGATACTGAATGAAAGGATGCACTGTTGAGAAATACTTAACACAGTCTTTATGAGAAGACCAGCCTTTTACCTCTTTATCAGTCAATCTTTTTAAAACGATAAAGCTTTTTAGTTTTATCAGATCGATATTAGGATGACTTTCATCATAACCTTTAGGAGCTCTTTTAAGGCTTTCTCCTTGAATTACACCAAAGCGCTCCACAAATTCCTTATCGGATGTGATCTGTTTTAATTCTTCAGGGTTATAATCGATTTCCTGTCTTACTTTTGCCAGCCGCTCGGCATCAGGGGCATATACACCGCCTGCCACAAAAGACTGATCTCCGGGTTGTAAATGAAGGTAATATCCAGCATTACCAGATTTCTTGCCTCCCTCACTCATCAGTACCCCAAAATTGTTTTTATAAGGCCTTTTGTCTTTACTAAATCTAATATCTCTGTTAATTCTGAATACAGATTTTTTAGGATCAAGACCAACTATACCGCTATCAAACTCAGCGATGGAAGGAATGAGCTCAGACACGAATGCAATGAACTCATTTCTCGCATCCTGGTATGCAGGCTTATTGTCCTGCATCCAGTCGCGATCATTATTTTCATTAAGCTCAGTTAAAAAACTTAAAGATTTTTCTAGAGCCATACTTATTTTTTGATGTACCCTTCAAAGCTGTTATGCTCCTTAGCGAAAAGCTCTTCCTGGGTCAAAGTTTTGAAATAGTCATAAGTAATTTTAAGACCATCTGCTCTACTTACCTTCGGCTCCCATTTCAGGATCTCCCTGGCTTTAGTAATGTCAGGCTGACGCTGCATAGGATCATCCTTTGGCAAAGGCTTGTAAGTCACTTTCTGATCAGTACCCGTAAGCTTTATGATCTCCTCAGCGAACTCCTTAATGGTAATCTCATCAGGATTTCCAACGTTAACCGGCTCTGCATAATCAGAGAACAATAACCTGTAAATTCCATCAATAAGATCATCTACATAACAGAAAGATCTGGTTTGTGAACCATCTCCAAATACTGTAAGATCTTCACCTCTTAAGGCCTGTCCAATGAATGCTGGCAATACTCTACCGTCATTCAACCTCATACGCGGGCCATAAGTATTAAATATTCTTACTATTCTGGTTTCCAAGCCATGGTAAGTATGGTATGCCATGGTCATAGCTTCCTGAAATCTTTTAGCTTCATCATACACACCTCTTGGTCCTATTGGATTTACATTTCCGTAATAAGACTCAGTCTGTGGGTGAACTAAAGGATCTCCGTAAACCTCAGAAGTAGAAGCAATAAGCATTCTGGCTCCTTTGGTTTTAGCTAAACCTAATAGATTGTGGGTTCCTAAAGAACCCACCTTTAATGTTTGAATTGGTATTTTTAAGTAATCTATCGGACTTGCAGGAGAAGCAAAATGCAAGATATAATCCAGCTGTCCTGAAACATGTACATAGTTTGAGACATCATGATGCTGAAACTCAAAATCTTCCAGGCCAAATAGGTGCTCTATATTTTTTAAGCTTCCTGTAATAAGGTTATCCATACCTATTACATAAAAGCCCTCTTTGATAAATCTATCGCAAAGGTGAGACCCTAAAAAGCCTGCTGCTCCTGTTATTAATACTCTTTTCTTATCCATTGATTGTTCTTCTACCAATACTTACATATGTAAAACCTAGTTCTTCCATTTCTTCCAGTTGATAAAGGTTTCTTCCATCGAATATTACTTTATTCTTTAAAAGGCTTCCTACTTTATCAAAATCTGGCGTTCTGAACACCGGCCATTCAGTAGCTATAAATAATGCGTCAGCTCCATTGATAGCAGAATAAGCATCATGACAATAGGTGATTTTCTCACCGATCTGGCCACGTACATTTTCCATCCCCTCAGGGTCATATGCTTTAATTTCTGCTCCAGCCGCTATTAATTCATCGATGTTATATAATGATGGAGCTTCACGGATATCATCAGTATATGGTTTGAAGGACAAGCCCCAAAGGCCAATAGTTTTTCCTTTTAAATCTCCACCAAAGTATTCTTTAATTCTAGGAACCAGCTTGGTCTTCTGATCTTCATTCACCTCCATTACGGATTTCAAAATTCTGAAGTCGTAATCTACCTGCTCTGCAGATTTAGCTAACGCCTGCACATCTTTAGGGAAGCATGATCCTCCATATCCTATACCAGCAAAAAGGAATCTTTTACCAATACGAGTATCTGTACCAACACCTTTTCTTACAGCATCTACATCAGCTCCTAAAAGCTCACACATGTTCGCAATTTCGTTCATGAATGTGATCTTAGTTGCTAAGAATGAGTTGGCAGCATATTTAGTAAGCTCAGCTGATTTTTCATCCATAAAAATGATAGGATTACCCTGACGCACAAGCGGTGCATAAAGTGTATCCATCACCTTTCTAGCTTTTTCTGAATTTGTTCCAATCACCACTCTGTCTGGCTTCATGAAATCATCTACTGCCACACCTTCTCTTAAGAATTCCGGGTTAGAAACCACATCGAAATCTACGGTAGCGTTCTCAGCGATTTTTGCATGAACTTTATCTGCAGTACCTACAGGCACAGTGCTCTTATCTACAATTACAGCGTAATCTTTAAGAATAGGACCTAAATCTTGAGCTACTTTCAATACATACTGAAGGTCGGCTGAACCATCTTCTCCTGGAGGTGTAGGTAAGGCAAGGAAAATTATCTTGGCTCCTTCTATACCTTCTTTAAGATCAGTGGTGAAATTCAATCTGCCTTGCTCCAAATTTCTTTGAAATATTACTTCAAGGCCAGGTTCGTAAATAGTTATTTTTCCATTCTTAAGACTATTGACTTTCTTTTCGTCAATATCAATACATGTAACATTATTTCCGGTCTCTGCAAAGCAGGTTCCAGTAACCAATCCTACATAGCCAGTGCCGACTACAGCTATTTTCATATTTAATTAATGTTTAGATACTATTTTGTTCGGTAAAAATAGTCTTTATAAAGTTTAAATCAATAAGTAAATTACTTTAATCAGAACCAAACTAACATTCGTTTGGGTAACCTCAGGAAAGTAGTATATTTACAATGAAACCTATTAACATGAATTAATAACTAAAGTTTATGCACGCTACTACTACTGAACAAAACCTGACATTCATGGAAAATGAAAATCAGAAAATGATCACAGATATGATCCGTGATTTTGGAGAGAAAGAGAT
This sequence comes from Fulvivirga ligni, assembly GCF_021389935.1. Lineage (NCBI taxonomy): Bacteria > Pseudomonadati > Bacteroidota > Cytophagia > Cytophagales > Fulvivirgaceae > Fulvivirga > Fulvivirga ligni. Next base: position 1,109,804 of record NZ_CP089979.1, on the reverse strand, counting down.
AAAGCCATATATGATGGAGTGGGATGAATCTCAGGAATTTCCAGTTGAATTATTCAAAAAGTTAGGAGACCTGGGCTTGATGGGAGTGCTTGTACCTCAAGAATATGGCGGCTCAGGCTTCGGGTATCACGAATATGTTACTGCCATATCAGAGTTGGCCAGAATAGATGGGTCTATCGGTTTATCCATGGCGGCGCACAACTCTCTTTGTACAGGTCATATTTTACAGTTTGGCAATGATGAGCAAAAACAAAAGTATTTACCAAAACTAGCTACTGCAGAGTGGATTGGTGCCTGGGGGCTTACAGAACCTAACACGGGATCTGATGCTGGAAATATGAGAACAGTGGCAAAAGAAGAAGGAGATTTCTTTGTACTAAATGGCGCCAAGAACTTCATCACCCATGGTAAATCTGGAAATGTGGCGGTAGTAATAGCCAGAACCGGTGAAGTAGGCGACTCTCACGGTATGACTGCCTTTATTATAGAAAAGGGGACGCCTGGTTTCTCGGCAGGACGAAAAGAAAACAAATTAGGCATGAGAGCCTCTGAAACAACCGAGCTCATTTTCGATAACTGCAAAGTACCTAAAGAAAATGTTCTTGGTAATGTTGGTGAAGGATTTATTCAAGCGATGAAGGTTCTGGATGGTGGAAGAATAAGCATCGCCGCACTTAGTTTAGGTATAGCACAAGGCTCATTAGACGTGGCCCTTCAATATGCCAAAGAAAGGGAGCAATTTCACAAACCGATAGCAAGCTATCAGGGCATCTCCTTCAAACTGGCTGATATGGCTACAAAAGTAGAAGCCGCTAAATTATTAACACATCAGGCAGCTGATCTTAAAAACAAAGGCAAATCAGTGAATAAAGAATCTGCTATGGCCAAGTATTATGCCTCTGAAGTGGCCGTGGAAAACGCTACCGAAGCAGTTCAAATTTTCGGCGGATATGGTTATACCAAAGATTACCCAGCTGAAAAGTACTATCGTGATTCTAAACTGTGTACCATCGGTGAGGGCACATCAGAAATTCAAAAATTAGTGATCTCAAGATCAATTTTGAAATAATTTTTCAATTCGTGTTTACATGTTTTCATAAGGGATAATTAAGGGCATTTGAAAAGAATCCTAATCAATTATTCATTATGAAAACGTGTAATACTAAATTTTTTCTAACCTTATTCGTATTAGCAATAAGCCTATTCTCCTGCTCAAAGGATGACGAACCTTCTGATCCCAAGTTGTCAGAAACGAATCTTTTCTTCATGGATGAAGAAATTATTAATCTCCCTACTGGCCTAACACAAAGTGACGATCCCCGCGCTAACACTTTGTCTTTCTACATGACCTATATTGGAATTCTGTCATCCTATGGCAGCTATTTCACTGTACCGGAAGGAGCCAGCACTAGTGGCCCCATCACTGCATCTAATGGTAGATTATCAGACAACACTGAAACCTATGTTTACAACTATGGTGGATATATTATAGCCAACCAAATTACTGATCAAGGTTCCTCATATTTATATGAGGTTTTTGTTAAAATAGAAAACGAAGATTATAAAAAATGGTACGAGGCTAGCCAGAAAAAGGATAAATCCGAAGCTACCTTCACCTATCTGGATCCTGAAGAAGACGAGAGAGTTGAGCTTGTTTCATGGACTATTAAGAAAAATGACAATGGCTATTTCATAAGATATGTGACAGCAGAAGATGAAGGTGTTACAGAAATACAATCAAATACGGATAAATCTGGCACCATGGTGGTTATCGAAAACGGTGTGAAAAAATATGAATACAGCTGGGATAGCGTAGGTAATGGTACCTGGAAGGAGTATAATGGACAGGGAAATCTAATCGACGAAGGCGGCTGGACAGTTTAATATGATTGAATTCTTTGATTTGTCATATTCTATCTCTAAGTTTGCAGTCCCAAAGAAAGGAGGTGTATAATTATGATCGTAGTAAACGTAAAAGAAAACGAATCTATTGAGAAAGCTCTTAAGAGATTTAAAAAGAAGTTCGAAAAAACTGGTGTTCTTAAGGAACTAAGAGGAAGAACATTCTACGAAAAGCCTTCTGTTCAAAGAAGAACTGAAATTATAAAGGCAAAATATAGACAGAAAAAGTACGCTGAAGAAAACTATTAATCAGCTATTTTTTTCCGCTCAAAATTTTTAAATTAGTACTACCTCGGTTTGTGGGTAGTACTTTTTTTTTATGCGGGAAAAATTCCTTAGATACCTAGAATACGAAAAGCGATATAGCAAACATACAATTGCGTCTTACAGCAAAGATTTAGAGCAATTGGAGCTTTTCATGCAAGCCAATTATGACTTCTCAGACTTGGCCCAAGCCACTCATTCTATATTAAGAAGTTGGATAATTCAATTGATTGATGACAAGCTGGATCCCAGAACTGTCAACAGGAAAATTGCTTGCTTAAGATCATTCTATAAATTCCTCTTAAGAAATGAGGTAATCACCAAAGATCCTACCCAGAAGCTTCGTGTACTAAAAACTAGCAAGAAGCTACCACAATTTGTACAGGAAAACGAGATCATGCGCCTGCTAGATAACTTCGAGTTTGATGGCAATAGCTTTACCAGCAAAAGAGATCAGCTTATTCTGGAGTTGCTTTATGGTACAGGTATTCGGCTTGCAGAACTCATCTCTTTACAAACACAAGACGTTAACCTTCACAGCCACACTATCAAGGTGTTAGGCAAAAGAAATAAAGAACGGGTCATACCATTTTCTTCTTCTCTGAAGAGAAATATTGAAACATATTTATCACTTAAAAATAAGCACGAAAATTTAAAAGATTCAAAAACTCTGGTCGTTACAGATACAGGAGAAGACTGTTATCCGATGATGATTTATAGAACTGTTAAAAAGTATTTAAATCTTTTTACCACGGTAGAAAAACGTAGCCCTCATGTATTGCGCCACACGTTTGCTACGCATCTGCTCAATAAAGGAGCGGAACTTAATGCGGTGAAAGATCTGCTTGGCCATTCTAGTTTGGCTGCCACTCAGGTTTACACCCATAATTCATTAGATAAGCTTAAGGCTGTCTTCGAACAGGCGCACCCAAAAGCTTAATATTTTTTATAACCTTTTAAAACTTTAAGATTATGAAGTTACAAATGCACTCAATTCACTTCGATGCCGATCAGAAACTGATTGACTTCGTTCAAAAGAAAGTAGATAAGTTAGAGACTTTTTACGATAGAGTGATTGATGGGGAAGTGTTTTTTAGGTTAAACAATTCCGGAATTGAAAACAAAACCGTAGAAATAAAATTAAATATACCTGGCAATCAGCTGTTTGCAAAAGAAGACGCCAAAAGCTTTGAAGAAGCTGCTGATCTGGCCACTGAAGCATTAAGGAGACAAATCAGAAAGTTTAAGGTTAAACAAATAGCCCATTAGTCTGTTAAATTTCAATAAATTTTAAGTTAGGGGTTCATTTTTGGACCCCTTTTTTTATTATTATTAAAATTTAACAAACAACTCGTATGAAATTAAACACATTCATTGATTCACATCCCCTCATCACTGCTGTTGTTATTTTCATATTTGCATTTTTACTCACTTTAGCCGGGAGGGCTATCCTTTTCAAGTTTTTAAAGCATTATTCTAAAAATGAAGATCAGATCATTTTTGAATCTATGCAGAAAAGACTGCAAGGGTCGTTCTTCATTTTCGTTCCCTGCATTATAGTGCATATAGCCGTTTCCTATCTGGATATAGAAATGGAGCATGTTGTATGGATACAGAAGCTTCTTGAAGTAGCCATTATCATTTCAATGGCCATTATTATCATTAGGCTGATCAACGTCTTCCAAGATGTACTTTTCTCTAAATACGACATCTCTCAGGCTGACAACCTGAAAGCCAGAAAGGCACGAACACAGATAATGTATGTAAAGAAAATAGCTATGGTGATAGTAGCGGTATTAGCCGTAGCCATTATTTTACTCAGCTTTGACAGCGTAAGAAAGTATGGAGCCACTATACTTACTGGTGCCGGAGTAGCAGGAATTATTATTGGTTTTGCCTTACAGAAAACCCTGGCCAATCTCTTCGCGGGCATCCAGATAGCGTTTACTCAACCTATAAAAATAGATGACGCCGTGGTAGTAGAAAATGAGTGGGGCTGGATAGAAGAAATCAACCTGACTTACGTGGTTGTAAGAATATGGGATATGAGGCGCCTGGTATTGCCCATCACCTATTTTACGGAAACTCCTTTTCAAAACTGGACCAGAAGCACAGCCCAGATATTAGGGTCAGTGTTTTTATATATTGATTACACTTTGCCGCTAGAGCCTTTAAGAAAACATTTCGATGAGGTTTTAGAAAGCACCAGTATGTGGGATAAAGATGCCAAGGCTTTCCAGGTAACGGATACTAGCGAAAAAACCATGACCATTAGACTCTTGATGACAGCTAAAAACTCTCCCACAGCCTGGGACCTTCGCTGCTATGTGAGAGAACATATGATAGAGTTTATACAAAAAGAATTCCCTCAATGCTTACCCAGAACACGGGCAACCCTTGAGGGAAATCTATTTAGCAATAATACTAATGCTGTGGAACAAGCATTTGGCCATTAAAGGCCGAATGCTTCTTTTACTTTATCTACGAAGTCTAGTTTTTCCCAAGGGAATAACTCTACATCTTTAGTAATTACTTCTCCGTTAGCTGCAGTGAATGTCTTTTGCACCACTTTATTCTCACGGCCCATGTGTCCGTAAGCCGCTGTTTCTGAGTAAATCGGATTTCTTAACTTCAATCTTGTCTCAATAGCATAAGGACGCATATCGAAGATTTGCTCTACCTTCTTAGCTATTTCACCATCAGATAAATCTACTTTGGAAGTACCGTAGGTATTGATGAATATTCCCATAGGCTCTACCACACCGATAGCATAAGACACCTGCACAAGAACCTCTTCCGCCACACCCGCAGCTACAAGGTTTTTAGCAATATGTCTGGTAGCGTAGGCTGCAGATCTGTCTACTTTCGAAGGATCTTTACCTGAGAATGCACCACCACCATGAGCACCTTTACCACCGTAAGTATCCACAATGATCTTACGACCCGTTAAACCAGTATCTCCATGAGGACCACCGATTACGAACTTACCAGTAGGGTTAATATGATATTTGATATCATCAGAGAATAAGGCCTGAATCTCTGGCTTCAACTGAGCTTTAACTCTAGGTATTAAAATATTTACTATATCCTCACGGATTTTAGCTAGCATCTTCTCTTCAGTATCGAAATCATCGTGCTGAGTTGAAAGTACAATAGCTACAATCTTTTGAGGCACATTGTCATCAGAATATTCAATAGTAACCTGACTCTTAGCATCTGGTCTTAAGTAGCCAATTTCACTTCCTTCTCTTCTAAGATTTGCCAGCTCGATAAGCATCTTGTGTGAAAGATCTAGCGCCAAAGGCATATAATCATCCGTTTCGCCAGTAGCATAACCGAACATCATACCTTGATCACCAGCTCCTTGCTCTTCAGGGTTTCCTCTATCTACCCCCTGATTAATGTCTGGAGACTGCTCGTGGATGGCAGAAATTACACCACAAGAATTTCCATCGAACATGTATTCTCCTTTGGTGTAACCAATTCTGTTGATCACATCTCTGGCTATTTGCTGTACATCAAGGTAAGCTTCTGACTTTACCTCACCACTAAGCACGGTTAAACCTGTAGTTACCAAGGTTTCGCAAGCAACTTTAGACTGTGGGTCAAAGGCAAGAAAGTTATCAATAAGTGCGTCAGATATTTGATCTGCTATTTTGTCCGGGTGGCCTTCAGAAACCGACTCCGAGGTAAATAAGTAAGGCATAGTTTATATATGTATTTTATACAATCTCTTTTGGCTGCAAATTTAACTTAATCACTAATTAAATAAAATTTACGGTATTTTATATATCGCCGCTAAATAATAAAAACACAGTTGGAATTTTATGCAGGTCTACTTTAACCTTTTTCCACTGCGCAATGGATAGTGTTTTTATAAATTCACTATTCCCAGAAACGTCTTTAGCCACGCAAAGTTTTGTATTAGGATTACAGTTTTTAATGAATTGCTCCAGAAGTTGGTTATTCCTGTAAGGAGCTTCTATAAATATCTGTGTCTGATTGCTTTTGGCAGATTCAGTTTCCATTTTTCTAATGGCCGTTTCCAATTCACTCTTTTTTATAGGCAGATAACCATGAAAGGCAAATCGCTGTCCATTGAAGCCAGAGGCCATCAATGCCAGAAAAAGTGAAGATGGCCCCACTAAAGGCACCACCTGAATATCATTTTTATGTGCGTAGGCCACTGCTCTAGATCCTGGGTCAGCTATACCCGGGCAGCCGGACTCTGAGATAACGCCTACATTTTTACCTTCATGCAATGGTTTGAGCAATTTAGCTACCGCCTGATCTGGTGTTTTCTTATCAAGAACATCAAAATGGAGATCTTCTATGGTTAAGCCTAATTTCAAACTACTAATATATCTTCTTGCGGTGCGTACGTTCTCCACCACGAAATATTCAGTATTCTTTACGATTGATCTTACCTGCTCAGGTATTACGCTAGTTTCTCCTTCAGAAATTACTGAGGGAATTAAGTACAAAGCCCCTTTAGACATTTAGTTTATGTTCATTCGGCATCCAAAACCTTCTTCAGCTCACTTCTATATTTAGAAGGGCTCTTTCCTGTAAAGGCTTTAAACTGCTTATTAAAATGAGAAAAATTATTAAATCCACACTCAAATGATATCTCTGTAATACTAGTGTGGCTTTCTGAGAGAAGCTTAGAGGCATGCACTAACCTGTACTCATTTACAAATTGTGTAAATGTTTTACCCGAAATCTTTTTAAAATAACGGCAGAAGGCTGGCACAGTCATGCTCACCATATCTGATATCTCTTCCAGACTAATAGGCCTTTGGAAGTTTTTTCTTACATATTGATATACAGAATTGATCCGATCATTATCCTGAGGTTCTATTTCAAGGGCATAGCCATCTACATTAAGCACAGTATACTCTTCAGAAACAGCTAGCTCCTTTAATATATCTAAAAGACTCACTATTCTATTAAATGGATCAAGGTTCACCAGGTTTTCAATCTTAGAACCTGCACTTTCTTTAGTATCTCCATGAAATACCAGACCACTTTTAGATCTCTGGATTAATTTTTTAATGACTGACATTTCCGGAAGCTCAAAAAATCCTTCTCCCAGAAAATCTTCTCTCATTTGAATGATTGTTTCAGAGCTATTGGCGGTAAGTCTGTCTGTAAAGCCAAAATGAGGCAGGTTGGACCCTATGAAAATCAAATCTCCATTGTTAAAATAGGACATCTGATTACCAATATGTCTTTTACCACTACCACCATTTACGTAAACAATTTCCATTTCTGGGTGTATATGCCAGTACGGAAGTTTATTCCTGCAAGGGTCTGCATACCTTTTTACATGAAAGGAAGTACCAAACGCAGGATTAATTTTTTCTAATCTTGGTTTCTTTGCCATGTTCAGAGTGCGTTAAAAAAATCGTGCTTTACATGGGCAAATATAGGAAATTAACCTCGATATATTCAATATTAACCTCATGTATAATGTTACCTTTATATGAAGTTAATTTAGTACATAAAGTTGTAAATCGGGTAGTAGTGGGTGGCTAAATTTCGCTCTATGTTTGTATCATAATTATTTGCAAACAAAACGCAATAAGAGATGAAACAACTTATTAAGAACAGCCTATTAGTGATTATGTTTATCATGTCACTGTCTACGTTTGCTTCCGGTGCTTCACCATATGTAAAAGTGAAGAGTTATGACGCAAAGAAATTTGTAGTTATCATAAAGTCAGCTAATCCAACTGATTTGCAGATTAGTCTGAAAGATAACAATAACTATCAAATTTATAGCGAGAAACACGCGAATTTGACTGATGGTTACGCAAAGAAGTTTGACGTAGCAGATCTACCTGATGGCAACTATTTTCTTGAGATCGAAAATGAGCAGAAAATAGATGTGTATTCTATAGAGATAGCTGAGGGGCAATTGAACATTGAAAACGATAGCCGCGTAGCTATCTTCAAGCCTCAGGTATTCCAAAAAGGGAATATGGTAGATATAGCCATGCTGAAATACTTAGATGTACCTATGACATTCAGCATTATTAACAACACAAATGACATTGTCTATGAAGACACATTGGCTGATAGCCAGTCTGTTAACAAAAGATATGACATGTCTAAGCTTGATCCAGGAATCTACACTTTGAGATTCAATCTGGCAGGCAGATCATTCACGAAATCAATTGATTTAAAATAACAGTAGTAGCGTTTATTCATGAGGGAAAGACCGTCTCGAAAGAGGCGGTTTTTTTATTTTGTGCTCTTTGTAATTATGTACAATTTTAACCTATGGGAAAAACGCTGATCATCATTGGTATTGCCTTAATCATTATAGGCGCCATTATTCACTTTGGAATTAAGATCCCCCTATTAGGCAAACTACCTGGAGACATCCATATCAAAAAAGAAAATTACAGCTTCTATTTCCCAATAATGACCAGCGTAGTATTAAGTATATTGCTCTCGGTAATATTCTACATTATTCGCAAACTGAAGGGTTAACAGGCTTACCTGAAAAACTCCAGCATTAGCTCCTCCACTTCATTAGGCTTTTCTGCATGTACCCAATGGCCAGCACCCTTTATAGTCTTTACTTCTGAGTTAGGGAATATCTGATTGATAAGAATAATATCCTGATCTAAGATATAGTCAGACTTCTCTCCTCTAATGAAAAGCACCTCTCTTTCTATGGCTAAGGGTTCCTCAAGTCCTTCTCCCACATTTTCAATATTTTTATCAATTACGGGCAGGTTAATTTTCCATTTGTATCCGCCTTGTTTATCTCTAGCAAGGTTTTTAAGTAAGAACTGTCTGGTTCCCATATCTTTAACATACTCTGATAGTTGCTTATCAGCATCACCTCTAGACTTGATGTTTGGCAAATCAATGGATTTAAGGCCTTTCAGAATGACATCGTGATGCACGGGATATGCTTTAGGGCCAATGTCTACTACAATAATTTTATCCCATTTATCCGCGTAGTTTACAGCAAATTTCATCACCGTTTTTCCACCCATAGAATGCCCCAAGATCAATGGCCTTTCTAATTGGTGAGTTTCAATGAACTCATTTAAGTCTGCTGCCATAGCTGTGTAGTTAAACTCATCGCTATGCGGAGAATCCCCATGATTACGTTGATCTACCAGGAAAATTTGATAGTTATGTTCTGCTAAATCCTTTGCTATAGTGAGCCAGTTATCCGCAGAACCAAAAAGTCCGTGTAATATAATTAGGGGTTTCCCCTCTCCAAAAACCTTATAATTTAACTCCATAATTCAAGTATATTTCTACTTGCTAAGTTAACACATGGCAGGAGTAATAGTCACAGATTAATCTATAACTATAGGAAAATCATGGCCATGAGAAAAGGAATGAGGAAACTGCATTTTACCTCTATATTTTCTGGAATACTCCGGCACCTGATCTTCTACATACGATTTCAGCTCATAAACGGTGATTTTACCATCTTTTGGAGCTCCATCAGCCTCTCCGCTCAACGCCTGAAGCAAAACATAGGTAAATAAACCATGGCCAAGCTCTTTAAATTCTATAGCGGACTGATCACTACCTGCTGAGGCTAGAACATGTGTACCAGTACTGCGAGATAACTGAGCCAGAGCTTTTTCCTCTTCCGCTCCACGGCTGGCAAGCACCTCCACGCTACCGCCAGATTGGCATGCATCTATAATCAAAACCTGCTTTAAAGCGGCAATAGACTTAAGTTTTTGCTGAATATCTCCTGCGTAAATGGCCTCTTTAGAAAGTTTATCTTTATTATACAATTTCACATTATCTGATGGGATAAAATAAAAATCAGAGTCTACCATACTTCCATGGCCGGCATAATAGAAAAAGAGCACATCCTGAGGCTTTACCACCTTTGAAAGCAAATCGAGTTTATTCATAATCTCGCTTCTAGTGGCATTTTCATCCTTCAGTGATATTACCTCTACCCGATCAAAAAGACTCTTTGATTTTTTAGAGATAATCTCAGAAAAACCTTCAGCATCAGCAGCGGCATAATTGAGGTTTAAATCCTCATTTTTGTATTTGTTTATACCAATGGATACTAAATAGAGCGTAGAATTCAATTTCCCTTCCATACTTACTGCCACTTTCTCTCGGTCTGACTGCACCCTGCCATTACTAAAAGCCACTGCGGAAATCTCATTTCTACCTGGAACCAGGTTAACGTCCTGATTTACAATTACTACATTGCCTTTTCTTTCCTGGTTCTCAATTTTAATGGCCTTGCCATTATTCATTAGGCTTATTTCGTCAATTCCTCCACCCTGATCCGTAACTTTTAATATCACCGATGCTTTGTCCGTTTTAAATACCTCTCCGGCATGAGGAGTCATTAACTGTATAGTTGGTGGTGGTGATTTCTGCAGCCTGTCATTCAGATTAATATTTCCATTTTTCACAGAACTAAAGACTTTATCCAAAAGATCCGGCTGGTAGTATTGATCAAAAAACTGATTGGCACTATAGCTTTTCATGCCCTTTACAAAGGCTACTTTATCAAATGCATCTGGGGTACCATTAAAAAACCCTTCAGGACTAATTGCCATCCAATCTTTATCATTCAAAATAATATAGGTGATAATCTCTGTGGCCGATTCCACATTCCATATCTTAATCATGCCATCTTCACTAGAGCTAATGAGGAGTTTATCATCTTGAGTAAATGATAGGTTAGTGACCGCAGCCTGATGCCCTTTCAGCGTTTTAATGAGATTACCATTCTTGGCATCTCTAAACTCAATATCCCTATTTCCTCCACCTACAGCCAGAATATTGCCTTGATGATTAAAGCTCACCGCAAAAAGAGACTCCTCAAATTGTACCTTCCAATTTTGGAGACCAGTGAATATGTTCCAACATTTTAAACGACCATCCCAAGAAACGGACGCCAGTGTGTTTTGGTCAGGATGCACAGAGAAAGCATTAATAACATCAGTATGTCCAATAAAATTCTTAACCTCAGTTTTTGAGTCTAACTCATACATTTTCAATGTTTTATCAAGACCTGCAACTATGGCATATATATCATTTCCATAGAATTCAATCTGATAAGGTGATGCTTGATCATAAGGGTAAGACTCTAGTAATTCTCCTGTATTCAGGTCCCAAACTCTGGCATTAGAGTCCCAGCTACCACTGATAATTTTAGTGCCCTCTTTATTTATGTTTACTGAAAAAACCACTTCCCAGTGCCCTTTTAAAACGTTAAGCTCTTCACCTGTTTCTACATCCCAAACTCGTATGGTTTTATCAGCACTACCTGTAACCAGCTTTTTACCATCTGGCGTGAATGCCATACAAAGAACAGCTTTTTCATGACCATGAAACTCTCTAATAAGCTTACCAGATTTTATATCCCACAGGCGTACAATATCACTTATTTTACCTTTTGCCAGATATTTACCATCAGGTGAAATGGCAAAGTCATTTTTTAAATCAGTGTATTTTTTAATGTAATAATCCCATCTGCTATTGGCATCGTAGTCCAGGCCTGCCTTATCCATAGTTACCAGGTAGCCACCCATTTTTTTGACCAGCTTTCCATGCTCGGCATCGTAGACATTCATGCTTTGATCGTCACTTACCACCACTATATTTTTGCCATTAGGGCTAAAAGCTGCACCCCTTGCTTCGGCTGAAAACCCCAAATCAATGGCATATATTAATTTGACAGCTGGCCACGAGTATAGCTTTAAAGAATCTTCCCCCAAAGCCATAATGGCATCTCCCTGGTCGTTCATTGCTACCGTCTGATATTCATCTATATAAGTTTCTATTTCAGTGATTTTTTCTGCCTCAATATCCTGCACCTTTATCCTACCCTTATTTGGGGCCATAATCAAATACGAACCTTTCTGAGCATAGCTCACTGAGGTACCACATCCTCCGCAAGAGCCTGATGAGGGCTTGTTAACATAAAATTCTTTATCGCTTTTTAAGTCGATTACTCTTGTGGTGCTATTATCATTACCGATGGCTAAAAACCTGCCATTCGGATGAAAAGCAGCTGTGACGCCGTATCCTAAACCTTTATCAGGGTCAACTTTAATACTTCGAATAGTGTCGCCAGTGGCAACATTCCAGAGATATGCCTTAAAATCATAACCTCCTGTAAAAAGCACTTTATCATCTTCGCTAAGCTTAACTTCAGTGACATAATCTTTATGGATGTCGAATGATCGGATAAGCTTACCAGTACTTATTTCCCAATACTTAGCGGTGCGGTCTGCTGAGCTGCTTACAAAATATTTGCCGTCTGAGGTAATGTCAATGTCGTTGACCGTTGATTTATGCCCCAGGTAAGATCTTACCTCTCTGCCTGATTCAAAATCCCAGAGTTTAATAGATTTATCTCGACTACCTGTAAGCAAGTATTTACCATCAGGCGTAAATGCCACCGCTTTAACGGCTGCATAGTGGCCGCGCTGAACCACAGTTTCAATGTCCTGAGCGTTTGAAATAGCAACTGATAGAAAAAATAGGCTGAAAATTAAAAAATTGTAGATTCTCACTTCTGGTTATTTTATTTTGGGTCTTCAATTTAGGAATTTGTTTTGGAAAAATTTTTGCTTAAATCTGTATATTTATTCTACATAATTATATCATTATGCACAGGACCTACCTCACTTTTTTACTCTTATTTATAGCAATAAGCATGTATGGTCAAACCAAAGTAAGACCATTACCCGCCAATATAAACAGACCTTCTATTAACCTTTATGCTCCGTTTGTAAGTGGTGATGGTAAAACCATCGTATACCTTTCTGACTACACTGATGATGGCTACCATGGCATGCGCTGGGCCACTAAAAAAACTGTATCTACCTGGAATGACGGGCAGGAGGTAAACAAGTTAACCAATAGGCCCACATTAAATTTCAGAGGCGGCTACAGCTTAAGTTTTGATGGAGACATGTTATTGTTCACTTCTAGAAAAAGTGGATTGGGAGGTTTTGATCTATGGTATAGTGATAGGAGAGGAGACGACTGGGCCGCACCCAAAAACTTCGGTATGCCTGTAAATAGTAGTGCTAATGAAGGCAGCCCCATGCTATCTCCAGATGGAGAATATTTATATTTCATGCGTTGCGACCAAATGAGTGAACATAAGGGAGCTAGTGGATGCCAGATTATGGTTTCAAAAAAATCATATAAGGGGTGGGAAGAACCTGTGGCTTTACCATCAAATATTAACACGGGCAACTCACAAATGCCACGTATACTTGCTGATGGTGAGACTCTTATATTCTCCTCAGACCAGATGGGTGGCAAGGGTGGTATGGACCTTTTTATAAGTACAAAAGAAGGCGATAGCTGGTCTGAACCGGTAGCGTTGGATTTTATCAACACAGAAAAAGACGATCAGTTTGTAAGTATTCCTGCTAAAGGGCGTTATTTATATACTGAAATAGATGGTGTAAAAGACCGGGAAATAGCTGAAGTGCTGATTCCTGAAGAATTTCAACCTAAAAAGGTGATGAGGATAAGAGGTACTGTTACGGATGCTACTACCAGCGAGCCTCTAAACGCTAACCTAACAGTATTTAATGTAGGCATGAGGGACCGACTATGGAACGAGAAAGTAGGAAAAGCTGGTGAATTTGCCATCGTACTTAAAGAAGGAGCAGTATATGATATTTCTATAGATGTGGATGATCCTGGCTATATGTATTTTTCTAAAATATACGATCTGGAAGAAGTGGGATCCCGAGATAAGGAAAATTTAAATATTAGCCTTCAGCCTATAAAGAAAGGCGATGTTTACCCTCTTGACATTTTATTTAAAGAGCACTCTGCAGAGCTTAGCGATGACGGTATTTTTGAATTGCGCCGAGTGGCTGATTTGATGAGAAAAAACTCTTCAATGAAAGTAGAGCTGGAGGTAATGCTCAATAATTATCTGCAAGATTCAATGGCTTCTAATCCTGATCTTACGGAGGTAAAAGTGGACACCAGCTACCAAACGGCATCGTACAAAGAAAGCTCCACGGACTCTGTGAAGAGCATCAGTAGAGGCAGTGCAATAATTCTTACAGCACCGGACAGTATGCGCGTAGAAGACAAAGAACCGGTAATGGAGCTGACCTACACCTACCATAATGATAGAACTCAACAGCAAGCTGAAGCCATAAAGGAATATATAACTGGTAGGGGAATAGCGGAAGATAGAATTGAGATTAAGGCTACCAAAAAAGAAAATGAGACAGCAGAAAAACCTATAGAGGTGAAAATGAAGATTTTATCACTCTAGCCTTTATCTAACTTTTCAAGAAACTCTTCAGCATTATTAATATGATTCTGTAGAGTTTCTTTATCCATTTTCTCCAGCATCTTGGTCATAAATGACATCCGGTGATTTTTGCTAAATTCTTCCTGATGTACGTGTAGAAATCGCCAATACAACCCGTCCCATACCTGGCACCAGTCGCCCTTCTTATAATCACTCATTTTGAGCACATAATTAGAACTAGAGATATATGGCTTAGTGGTAATTAGACCGCCATCGGCATATTGCGTCATACCATAAACATTTGGTACCATTACCCAGTCATAGGCATCTATAAAGAGCTCCATAAACCATTGATATATTTCATCAGGGTCAAACTCGCATAACAGCATAAAATTGGCCATGATCATAAGTCTCTCAATATGATGACAATAGCTCGTATCGATCACTTTTTTAATCGTATTATCTATGGGCTCCAGGCCAGTAGTACCAGACCAGAAAGACTCAGGAATTTTCCGCTTATGCTTAAAATGATTATTGGTTCGCTCGAAAACGCCTTCAAAAGCATAGACACCACGCATAAACTCTCGCCAACCAATAATTTGCCTCACAAAACCTTCAAGACAGTTTAATGGATAATCATGTTTTTTATGGTATCTGAAAAGAGTATCCAACACCTGCTTTGGTGTCATCAGACCGATATTTAGGGCTGGAGTCAATACAGAATGATATAAAAAGTGCTCTTTTTTACTAATAGCATCCTCATAGTCACCAAACAAGTGCATTCTATTTTCAAGAAAGTCTTCCAACACCTTTTCCGCCTGGTAGTGCGTTACAGGGTAATGGAAATTCTCTGAGTCTCCATAATTATCACCATAATTAGATTCTACATACTCAATAGCCTCCGACACATAATGATTCTTTTGTGGCTGATAAGGGGCGGGTATTGAAACATCTTTAGGTAGCTTTTTTCTATTCTCTTCATCAAAACTCCATTTGCCTCCGAGTGGCTCGCCATTATCAATAAGTATGTCTAATCGAAGCCTTTGTTTCTTATAGAAATTGGCCATAAAATAATTCTTGCCAGATGGCATCATTTGCCTTAAGTCTTCCGCATTAGACAAAAAATCAGGTGTTTGGTAAGATTCCAGGGCTATATCATGCTTCTTAGAAAATCTCCTAAGCCTCCTCTCCAAGAGGTAATCTGTAGTTTGGGTGTAGTGAATTTTCCTAGCTCGCTTATCTAACACATCACTAAAAAAGTGAGATAAACCATCATGCTCATTTGCTTCAATATAGCTGACCTGTAAGTCTTTTTGCTCCAAAAAATGAGCATAATACTTCATGGATGCCCGATGTAATATCAGCTTATGCTTATGAAACTTAAATTGATTAAAATAAAGGTGGTCCTCAATTAAATAAACCTTCCTGCCCGAAGCGATAGCAGGATTATTTTGAAAAAGCTGATGAGGAAAAACAAGGGCTACATCCATGCAAAATGTAACAGCCGTTTACTTTTAAAGTTTATGGCATTTATTATACGAATTGAATAGAGTCAATCTCCAATAAATTTTGATAATAAGCCTTTGACATGAAATCTTTGCCCTTTAGAATGTGCTGCAAGTGCCCATCCAGAGGTTTAAGTCCTTCTTCGTACCTGCCAGTATTACCAATGTATAAAAAGGCTCTTTCCATAATGCCGCTTTTCAAGCGAATATTATGCATTTCCTTCGTATAATCCACTGGGAAATTTTCATAAAGATCCAGATAAGAAACTGATTGAACATCGGTTTCAATGAGCACACCTTCTACCTCGCTAAAGGGGCTGGTAATAATATTAGCATATCCGATATTTGGTATATCGTCATCCTTAATATTAAACACCAACTTATAACCACGTAAAGAGGCTGATTGGGCTTTATAAACCTTAATCTTCAACCTTTTCAAATGATCCAGATCCATGTTGGATCCGTAGGCAAAATATTTAATTTTAGAATCTCGCACTATACAATTCCAGGGTAAAGTGATTGTAAGCTTTAACGAAATTTATAAAATTATTGTTCGCCTAAGTGACATAGATTACAATCAATCTACCAACCGATAAACAGGATAGTTCATATGCGCTTCTTCGTAGTAGGGAGAATGCTCGTAAATGAAGTTTAACTGCTGGTAGCTATTTTCAGCAAAATCTGAATCTTCCTTTTTCTTTCTCTTCAAAGCCTCTTTTAGATTAGGGTCTTTCTGCAATAATTCTGCCGCGATATCCTCAAAAACGTAAGGTGAAAAATGTTCTTTCTGCTGTAAAATAGTATCGAAAAAGTTCCAACTAAAGTATGAGTCAGGAGCCTGAGGCTCCAGTGTTTCCACTAAGAATCTTGCGGCTGGCTGGTTGATGTAGAATATATAATCTCCTTTCCTAAAATCTATGGTTTCTTTGCTGGTAGAAAGCTCTACACCAGAATGTCTGTAGTGCCCTTCGTATACCATTTTGGCTGTCTTATAATCTTGTATTCTGTAGGCTTCCACATTAATTGTAGTATCAGATTGAAATCTAGAAAACGAAACATTATTCCATTTTAAGCGATCAATCACCTCATGCCAGCCCTGAGGAATAATATATGCTTTTGGAACTATCACCTCCGTAGTGCCAGTGAAATTTGTGTAGTAGGGAATCTCCCTCGTAAAAGGTTTATTTCTGTCATAGAAGAGCCTTTGCTTTCCTGTAAACTTACTATCAATCATCTCACCTTCATATCCTTTAAATGTGATCATTTCAGGGCTGTCTTTGTCCATCTTCCAATCTAAAAAATGACGAGAGCCAGGCTTCAATTCATATGCATGATGCAGTTGTTGTATCTTTTTACCATCTCTCTTGGCCAGTTCTAAAACGCTCTCTAGAAAATTATAAGTAGCCTCCACCCTAACATCAAACGGCTTTAGCATGTGCGTTTCAATCATAAAGCCGAGGGTATTAAACATGGCTGTATATCCGGTAGAATATCTTGGATAATCCATAAACTGACTTATCCCTTCAGCATCCGGAGTGGTGTTAAAAACATTTACATAGGGAGTAATTTCACTTTTCTTTTCCACCATCTTTTTCTCCAAATCAGGCGTAAAAACCTGATGCAAATAGTCGCCCATGTCTCCCCCAATTTTATCATGCTGAGTAGCCAGATGAGTTATACTGTATTGGTAATCAGCACCATTGCTCACATGCGTATCTATGAACACGTCGGGCTGTACCTTTTGATATATTTGATAAAATGCCCTGGCATTCTTCGAATCTGCTTTTATAAAATCACGGTTGAGATCATAATTTCTGGCGTTACCTCTAAAACCATAAGATACCGGCCCGTTCTGGTTAGCACGACTATGTTCATTTCTATTTAAAGCTCCACCAATATTGTACAGAGGAATGATGGCCAGTGTAATATCTTTCAGCTCAGCCCTAAGCTTTTTGTTGCTAGCATAATTTCTTAATAACATGGCAGAAGCCTCTACTCCATCCGGCTCACCAGGGTGAATGCCATTGTTAATCAGGATGATAGTTTTCCCTTTTGCTCTGGCGGCATTGAGATCAAAATTTTTGTCTGCATCAAAGACAACCAAATGTAGTGGATGGCCACTATCTGTTTCACCTACTTCTGAAATAGAGATGTATGGAGACTGCTGCGCTAGAGCAGAATAAAACTGAATGGTTTCCAGGTAAGTACCTGTTTCTTTACCATCTGATTTTTCAAATACTGTTTCCAGCTTTTGTGCAAAAAGGGAGGTAAGTGTAAAGAAAAGAAGACAAGATCCTGAAAGAAAAGATTTCATTGTTGTAACTTTAAAATTGACAATTGATGCTTTGACCCTTCCGTCAAAGGCGAAAAGTTAACTAATAAATAAATATACACAGATGGATTTTACAACAGCGGTTAATGATATCATTCGTGATAGACGATCTATTTATACAAATATGTTTTCTGGTGAAGTGGTAGATGATGCAATCATTGAAACTATGCTGGAAAATGCTAACTGGGCCCCTAACCATAAGCACACGGAACCTTGGAGATTCGTAGTGTTTAAAGGCGAGGGAATTAAAAAATTGGGTGAGTTTCAAGCCAATTTTTATAAAGAAAACAACCCTGACACTTTTGATGAGAACAAGTATGACAAACTGTACAGTAAGCCATTAGAATGCTCTCATGTTATTGCTATAGGTATGAAAAAAAGCAATATGGTGCCGGAGGTGGAAGAAGTATGTGCTACTGCTTGTGCCGTACAAAATATGCTACTTACCGCGGCCGCTAATAAAATAGGTTGTTACTGGAGCACGGGCGGCATCACCTTCCAGCCTAAAGCTAAAAGCTTCTTTGGTTTAGGTGATGAAGATCAGCTACTTGGGTTCTTATACATAGGCATGCCGAAGTCTGACAAATGGCCAGCGGGCAGAAGAAAACCTATTGATGAAAAAGTAAAATGGGTTGTGGAATAGTGGCGAACCAGCCCACCACAGTGTGAAATCAATCCACGAAGAGACTGCCAAAATGAGTGGTCAAATCTGTAAAAATGTCATTTTATAATAGCTAATTGATGTTGGCACGATTATTTACCTGAGGTTATCAAATCAAATAATGTAGTACGATAACTTCAGGTAAAATTTTATGGAAAATACAATCGCTCTTGACTACTCTAATTTGTCTTTGCAAGACAATGGCCTAATTAAAGAAATTTGCCAATCATTAGGTCTTAAAAGCATGGAGAAAGCGGGATTAGCTATTAGCCGTGTTTTACATACTATTCGTAAAAGCTTAACTTACCATGAGTCTGCTGAGTTCATTAAGAGGCTTCCGGAATACTTAAAGGTAATGTACGTAATGAACTGGAACCCCAGAGAAGAACGTATACAGCTACGCCACCTGGATGAGTTTACTGAGGAAGTTCTGGCAGAAGATGATCAGGATGAAGAAAGAGTTTTCTTTAAGGAGGTAGACGCTCTCACTGCTGTGATTACAGTTCTGAAGTCTTTAAACAAACATGTGGATCTTTTAAACTTTTCAAGTTTCCACTATAACCTCAAAAGAGAGCTTCAGGAGACTATGCTGGAGGTAAGCTCAGCGGCTTAGTGCCAAACGATCAGTTGCCATCTAAAGGCCCAGAGCCACTTTAATTTATAATCTGGACATTGGCTTTTAGACAAAATGGATCTCAGCTCACTTTTATGAAATGCTCTTAGCACAGAAACGGCTGCATCATACTTCACCATGGGTGATCTGGAAAATAAAGAGGTAAGTAATTTAATGGAATAATATGCTAACCAATGGCGATGGATATCATTAATTACTACTCCCAACCTGGCTTGAGTCTTAAATTGATTAAATAAATCGGCCAGTTCCTGATCAGTGAAATGGTGGGTAAATAATGTAGCCGTAATTACATCACATTTGAGCTCCTTAAATTCGTCAGAGAAAATGTTGATGCACTTAAATTCTATTTCGGGATAATCTCTGGTATTATTTTCTGCATATCTGATAATATGTGGATTCGCATCAACTCCAATTAACCGAATAGCGATTGACTTCTTGCGAGCCCAAAGTGCTATTTTCTTTAACATATCACCACTACCACAGCCCAGGTCAATGATTGTCAGCTCCTTAGGTTTTTCTTCAAGCCTTTTGATTAGTTTGCCCAGTCCGTTGGTAGTAACATAATTCCCCCCTAACCATTTATTGATGGTTTCCAGCTCTCGCAGCGTTTGCTCAATCACCGGCCCGGAGCTCTCAAGATCATCCATGAGCTCAGGTTCAGTACTACGATTGCTGAATTTCGATGCCATGTTATTGATACTTAACTGATAAGACCATGCTCTCCAATGTTAACCCTGGTCCGAATGCCAGGCCTAATACATTTTTATTGTGATCTTCCTTCTTCAAAATCTGCATTATTTCTTTCAAAACAAAAAGAATGGTTGGCGATGACATATTACCATAATTTCTCAGTACCTCATGTGCAAAGCGGTTATCTTCAGGTTGAAGCTCTAATTCGCTTTCTATTACCTCAAGAATCTTTTTACCTCCAGGATGCACTGCATGAAAATCAAAGCTTTCAATATCCAGATTTTCTTTTAGTCTTTTAATCAATGGAGCAATATCTTTTTCTATAAAGTCTGGAATGTATGAAGAAAGTCTCATTTCAAAACCATAGTCACCAATTCTCCAGGCCATATCTTCACCACCACCGCGGTTTAGGTCACTATGGAAAGCCTGAGTTTCCAGGTTGATACCATTTACAGGTTCGGCTTCCATTAGCATCGCCGCTGCTCCATCTCCAAAAAGAGCATTAGCCAGTAAATAATCGGCCACCTTTTCCTTTTGAAAATGAATACTGCATAGCTCAACGCACACAATGAGCACCTTGGCCTTAGCGTTGGACATACAAATAGATCTGGCCACTTTTATAGCATTAAAGGCAGCATAACAGCCCATAAAGTTGATGCCCGTTCTCTCTACAGTGGTATTCAGGCCCAGTTTATCTATAAGTTCTATGTCAATACCTGGAGCATACATACCCGTACAGCTTACTGTAATCAAGTGAGTTATTTCTTGTACATTCCTATTTTTCAATGCCTTGCTGGCGGCCTCCTCACAAAGTGAGATGGCCTCTTTTTGAAATAAAGCAGCCCTTTTTTGAGTAGACGGAAATGGCTCAAGGTCCTCTGAATCTGGGTAAAAGCTTCTTACACCAGGTTCACTGTAGTCTTCAATTACAGAATAACGCGTATGAATGCCCGTAGCTCTATACAACATGTTTAAGCTTCGAGCCTCAGCTTCATTCATCTGGTGGGCCTTAGCCATAAATTCCCAGACCTGGGGTTGTGATATTTTATGTTTAGGATTAGCCGTTCCTATAGACGTAATGAAAGCCTTCATTCAGTAGTTATTATAAAAATCTATAACTTGGTGAAAATAATTTTTCTCATGTTCAAAAAATCATCCTGGCTACACCTACGAATACCATTTTCGTTTTTTTTATTGCCAGTATTTTTATTTGCCCTAGCTATTTCACCAAATATTAATGTTAGCCACATGATCATTGTTTTCGTGGCCCTACATTTTTTTCTATACCCAGCCAGCAATGGCTATAACAGCTACTTCGATAAAGATGAAAAAAGCATAGGTGGGCTAAAGCATCCTCCAAAAGTATCAAAAGGATTATATTATCTAGCCATACTCTTTGATATCATAGCCATTTCAATGGGATTTATTATAAACTGGCAATTTGCCTTAGCACTTTTCATATACGGAATGGTTTCTAAAGCCTACAGCCATCCATCTGTTCGTATTAAGAAATATCCATTTGGCAGCTGGTTCATCGCCGGTTTCTTTCAGGGCGCTTTTACTTTCATCATGTCATACATGGGGCTTAATGATTTCAGTTTTCGAGTTTTAACCCTGCCTCATGTTATTATTCCAGCGCTACTTACTTCACTGATTTTGTGGGGGTCATATCCTATGACACAGATTTATCAGCATGAGGAAGATGCCAAAAGAGGAGACCATACATTAAGTATAAAGCTGGGCATTAAAGGGACTTTCTATTTTACAGCAATCGCTTTTTCGTTGGCCTCTGCAGCTTTTGTACTTTATTTTATTTACTACTTTCAGATGAAGTATGCTATCGCTTTTCTTATCAGCATGGCTCCAACGGTTATCTTCTTCGGAGTTTGGTTTTTAAAAGTGAATAAAAACCCTGAAAAGGCCGATTTCTCTCACACGATGTGGCTCAACCTTATTTCTGCTACATGCTTAAACGCCTTCTTTATTTATTTCTTTCTGAAAAATTCGCTTGTTCTTCAGGCACTGGAAGCAGGCTTCTAAAAATATTCGCCATGTGTTTGTTTCACCAGGTATTTACCCAAAGCATCAGATTTATTCACCAGGCTTACGCTGGTATCTGATAACCATCTGCTGCCAAATAATTTTTGTATTTGCCTTCCTGTCCACAGACGTCTACTAAATTGATCCGTCCATGCCTTAGAATAGGCCTGTTCAATTTTGCTCTGAGCATCATTATCCTTGTGATATTTTAGTATTTGCTCGGCTAATATTTTGGCAGAATGAATAGCCATAGCCATGCCATTACCACAGAGAGGTGTGATCATGCCCGCGGCATCACCGCACATAAGAATATGATTTTGAACCGGCTCTTTAGTCTCAAATGAGATTTCATTTATCACCAATGGCTTATCCATTAAGAAATTCGCCGATTTAAAAATTTTCTTTAAAAACGAATTTTCACTCAGCACCGTCTGCTCCATTTCCATGATGCTGGTTTCCAGATTTTTTCTGGCAGTGAGATAGCACAGATTGTACTTATCTCCTTCAATTTTACTTAGTCCGCAGTAACCACTTTTGAAATTATGAAGAGAAATTAAATGATCAGGCTGGTCAATATTTGAGATATGATATTTAACTCCCATGTAGGGTGATCTTTTCTTAAAAAAACTTCTATTCAGCACCTGATCAAGTCTGGAACGTTTTCCAAAAGCACCCACAACTAGTTCACTTTGAAGCACTTCTCCTCCTGAGAGCTCTACATCAAAATGGCCATGTTCATACTTTAGGTCCATGACAGATTTACCTGTAACCACCTCCACGCCCATCGCCTGTGCCATGTTATAAAGATGCTGGTCTAAGGAATATCTACTGATGCCAAAGCCACCCATTTCCAGGGGTAGTCTCACCTCTTTTCCCGAGACAGATGTAAGCTGAAAAGTATGAAGATCTGAGGCCCCTAGCTCATCCGGGTAAATAGATAATTCCTCTAAAAATGGTCTTACTTCATTAGAAATATACTCACCACAGACCCGGTGAAAAGGATATTTTTTTTTCTCAATCAAAATCGGATCGAGCCCAGATTTTCGTAACTTAATAGAAACAACTAAACCGGCCAGACCGCCACCTACTATGATTACCTTTCTCAAAATCGGATTATAAAAAGGTGAGTAATTATTTTAAAAATTGAATGCTGTGGTATCAACAAATTATTTTAATAAACGTTAACACATCCAAACATAGTTGTTTATGCAAGCTTTAACTACTACTCCAATTAAAACTAGAGAATCTCTTAATGTATTTTTAGTGGGAAATAACCCCATTGAACTAGGTGATATATATGAGAAGCTCAAAAAGATCAAGAACAAATCTTACAATGCAGAAATTGGTTTTGACATAAAAGGTCTTTACAAAAAGATCTTGCATTCTAAGCCTAGCTGTATCCTTATAGATGATAATTTTGATAAGACCTATCTAAAGACTTTAGTGAAAAGGCTTGCTTCCAGCATAAAAACGAAGCATATCCCCATTACTATCATTAAAAATTCAAATTATACAGAAACGTATTTGGGGCATGCTCAGGAATTTATCCTTAAAGAAGGATTAACCTCTGAAGCATTAAGCATATCAATTTTAAATGCCATTCGTTTCAAAAGCATGCATGCCTACATCAATGACAAGTATGAGAAAAGTAAATCCAAACTAAAAGGTTTCTTTAGATAATACTATGCAGACGGAATTTAACGGTTAGTTTTTCATTATCTCTTTGAATGACTAACCTTATTTTTTTTCCTTCCCTGTAGTTCAAGGCGGCATTTATATTATTGAGATGTAAAACTTTAGAGCTGGTGCCATTAACTTTTATTATTTGATCTCCTTCTTTTATACCAGCCAGAGCACCAGAAGAACCTTTTCTAACTTCAATTACTTCAAACACATCTAATTTACTGCCCTTAGCCTTAATGGTGAGTCCACTTAGGTTGTAAGTAAATCTATTCTTAAACCCTTTGCTTGGCTTGAGATAGAGCTTCTCATGAGGAAAATTGAAGATGACCTTAAATCGAGTTAATATTTCACCTCCTATAGAACCATCTCTTTGTAAGCCGACAGTCTTCAAACTATCTAGAAAATCATGATCTTCAGGAAAACTGGTGATTACGTTTTCCCAGCAAATGTTTTCTGCTAGTTGAAACATATCTATTCTTCCTATTTTTCCGCCCATCACACCGCCTAAACCCCGACCTAGAATGGCATCAATACTTTTTTCAGGGGGAAGAATGTTTTTCGCTGAATCAGGCTCTAACCTTAGTCCGTGGCTCGCCCCAGAATCAACCATTAGCCTCACATCTTTTTTAGTTTTATCATCAAAAACGACCGTAGCATTTATGTAAGGCTTCGTATCCACGATATTCATGGGGATCTCTTGAAACTTCTTCCCTTTTTTAAAGTAATCAGGGCTAGTAAGCGTCATTATTTTCCGATCATAATCAATATCTACAATAAAACGGCTAAACAGCTCATAACCCAAAATACCATGCACGTCTGTGCCCAAGTAGTTCCTTAGCTCAAGATAATCCTCAGCTAAAACTAATAAAGCATGACCTCTGCCTTTCACACCCGGCAGAGTAAGAGACACATTGTTCGTTACATAAGCATCGATAAGGTTTTCACCACCAAGACCAGAGATGGTATACTTTCTAGAGTAGGATAAATTAATAATATCACCAAATGATTTTTCAGTAAGAATACTCGTTCTTACACCCGTATCTATAATGAACTTAAGTGGTAGCTTGTCATTTAACACCACAGGCACCACGATCAAATTATTATAAATATCAAAAGGTATCTCTACCTTCTTTTTGTTATCACTAATACTAAAACCTAGTTGTTGGCCATAGTTATTAGTAATACCATAAAAGTAAAAAAACAGTAATATCAGTATGAATCGCTTCTTCATTCACTTGCTCATTCTCATAAAAATTTAATCAATTTATATGATATTACAGCTTCGGATAAGATATTTCAAAAGATAAAGGAGAATAGTGCTATCTCTTACCTAAAATAGTGACAATTGACCGCTTAGATATTTTTACTCCTAGAGCAATGCTGCCAACTGCACTGATAGCAATGGCTATTGCCACAGTGAAGATAACAGCCAGAAAGTTTAGTGAATCAGCATAATCACCTGATATAAAGTGCATTAGAGGGCGGTTTTCATATATGATGAAACCCAATAAAAGAGCCAGAACAGCATTTGTGAGGTAATTAACAATGCTAAGGCCAAAGAAATTTATATCAGTTGCACCTAATAGCTTTCTAATACCAATCTCCTTGCAAAACGATCTGCTCGTTTGTAGCTGCAGCATAATACCAGCCACGAACACGACCACAGACATGATGATAAAAGAGAAATTGATATTTCTCTGGCTTATTTGGTAAAGAGAAAGCATAAGGAAAACAAAGCCAATGCTTAAAAGGAAAATAAGCACCAGCCTTTGAAATAAGTTTTTCTTAAACTTTCTAAATGCTACTATAAAGTGTATACGCATCATCTCTTCCTCCTCTTTGGGTAAGAGATACCAAACAGCATACCAAATAAAAAAACGCTTTATAAAGGCTACATTACCAATTATAAGATAATTAATTGTTCAGGTTCAGACCATGCTAATGTACACATCTGAACATTTAATATCAGGTTTTATCTAGATCGCTCCACACAGAATAGTCACTAAACTCAAAGCTTTCTAATGCATGCAAAATTTGATCTGCATCAGTAATATTGAGTAAGAGAGATCGGTTCTGGGCCTTTAAAAATCCTTCCTCCACCATATGATCCATCTGCTTCAGCAGTAAGTCGTAGTATCCATCTATGTTTAATAAGGCAATCGGCTTCTTAATGATCTCTATCTGCACCCAGGTAAGAATTTCGGCCAGCTCCTCAAGAGTACCAAAACCTCCAGGCATAGCTATAAAAGCATCGGCCAGTTCGGCCATTTTTCTTTTTCTGGTGTGCATAGAATCAACCACTATTAAATCCGTAAGGCCGCTATGCCCCACTTCTTTACTCATCAAGAACTCAGGGATTACACCAATGGCCTTGCCGCCTCCGGTCATTACCTCATCGGCAATAGCACCCATAAGGCCCACATTACCACCTCCATAAACTAAAGTTTTTCCTTGAGTAGCAAGGGCTGCACCTAGCTTCTTTGCCTGGGTCAGGTAAATTTCCTTTTTACCCTTACTAGACCCACAAAAAACACATATATTTTGCATATTGATTCAATAGTTTGTTCAGACTAATTTACCTTAAACAAAGATAAAATTAGTGCATTACTATTTAAGATATGATTGCCTTATTATTGCATTAAATAGATTTGTATGGTATTTGCTTGAAAATTACTTAAAATGCATTTTTAACGCCTAAAGCCTAATTTCTCTTAATGAAGCTCTTAAAAAACCTACTGACCATCTGTTTCTTTTGTGTAACGGCAAGTACCTACGCCCAGAAGACTACCTTATTTACTACTGATAGCTCGGCTTATGCCATCGGCGACCTTGTCAACGGCAAAAAAGCAGGCATGTGGCAGTTTTACGATAAAGACAACGTAAAGCTTGAAGAAGGCACCTACCAGGATGATAAGCGAGAAGGCCTCTGGAAACTCTTCTTCGCCAACGGAAGAATATCAGGCAGAATCATTTACAAAAACGATCTACCTGTGGAATATGAAGGGTTGGATTTGTACGGTAAAGTCGTAAAAACTGGAAAATTTGAAAACGGTAAGAAAACCGGCACCTGGACTGACTATTATGGCAATGGGGAGGTAAGTACTGTTAGTGATTATAAGGAAGACAAGAAAGAAGGCCTGGAAAAAATTTATGATGTTTATGGCACTTTAATTATCGAGGCAGAATTTAAAAATGACACTACTGATGGCTATTGGAAAAAATATTATGACAATGGACAGCTAATGATTGTTGGTCAGTACAGTTCTGGTATTCAGGTAGGTACATGGAAAGAATATTATGATTATGGCCAAATGATGTCAGTTGGAAAATACGATATAGGCAGACCAGACAGTGTTTGGCACGAATACTACGCTAACGGAAAGGTTAGAACCGAGCGTCAATATGTAAATGGCATGCCTAAAGGACAATGGGTTACTTACCACATTACAGGGCGCACTGAAAGCATCAGTTTCTATAAGTATGGTCAACAAGACAGTGTATACTTATCTTTTTTCAGCAATGGAAAACCAGAAGTACAGGGCAATTATAAGTATGGCTTAAAAGAGGGCAACTGGAGATTTTACAATAAGGAAGGGTATCTTATTGAAGAGGGTCATTACAAAGCAGACAAACAAATAGGTCAGTGGTTTACCTATTATGATGAAGGAGCGCTAAAAAGCATTGGTACTTTCAGATCGGGCTTAGAAGATGGAAAATGGGGTATTTTTCATACCACCGGATTACTCATGCAAGAGGAAGAGTGGAAGGCCGGCATGCTCATGAGCGTAAGTCCTTACATAACCATTTATGGGGACACGCTTTCATCTGGAAATCTTAAAAATGGACAAGGTTTAAAAATCAATTATTACATTGATGGGCTCAAAGAAGTAGAATGTGAATTTAAAAATGGCGTTCCTGATGGGGAATGGACTTATTATTACCATAGCGGTGAAGTTGCAGAAAAAGGAGCCTTCAAAAATGGCCTAAAGGACGGCGAATGGATTTATTACTACAAAAACGGCAATAGACAATCCAGAGGGAGCTATGTAATGGGTGAAGAAAAAGGTCAGTGGTTTTATTATAATGGCAGCGGATCCTTGGCTGAAACACAAACCTTTGAATAAGCACATTATCCATAGTTGATGAAAAAATTTACCGTACTCGTTGGGGCTGTTATAGCCATAATCTGCTTCTCCTTTATATTCTATAGATTTCATACTAAATCTTTCAGCCCACAAGATCAGGTACTTTATGATCAGAAAAGTACCACGCTTAAAGTGAATTATAGCAGGCCCTCTGTTAAAGGTCGAACAGTATTTGGACAATTAGTACCTTACGGTAAGGTTTGGAGAACAGGCGCAAACGAAGCCACTCAATTTTCAACCAGCAAGGATTTGATGATAGATAATCGGCTCTTAAAAGCTGGTAAATATTCTCTATTTACCATACCAGATAAAGAGAGCTGGAAGATTATTTTTAACAAAGAAACAGATCAGTGGGGCATAGATATACTGACTCAAGAGGCCAATAGAGATGAAAGCAAAGACGCTTTAGTTGTGGAAGTATCATCTATTTCTACAAAAGCCTTTTTTGAACAATTTACAATTCAGTTTCATGAAATGGGTAATGACATTGAAATGGTGTTTATGTGGGAAAACACTTTGGTAGACTTACCTATGATACCTCAATAAAAAAAGCGCCTGATCTATCTTAGACCAGGCGCTTACGCTTACTCGACCAATAATCTCGTGCTAAACTTCTCCCCCTCTATATTGGTCACTCTCAACACATACATTCCACGTTTTATCTCTTTGTATCCCATCTTGAGGCCTCACCAGGAAGTACTTTTCCTCAAAACCCACTTGCCATACCAACTTCACTTTTCTTCCCAATGGCTCCTCTACACTAAAGTACTACCTGATTTTAAACGGCCAACAATTACTAACAATCTACATTCACACCCACTTCTGAAAAGTAAATTCCCTACACCATCACTTATCATCTCAATCTTTTCAGTTGCTAATCTATTCACTACCATTGTAGATCTATTAGAATAAACAATGCCTAAGCTATGTTGAATAGATTATAACAGGAGTTATGCCTGAATTATAAAATTCTAGTTATCAGATACTTAATTTGAAATAGCGGCTATATTTTTTCCAGAGAGCGCACACTTTTCCATCCAGCGGAATTTTTCCATTTAACCGTTATGCGAATGCCACTTTTGCTAAATCAGTTTATGAATTTTTCAGGATGCAGATCCTCACTATTAGTCTGACTTTGATAGGCATTAGCGAGTTCTAAAATCGCCGCTTCTCCAAATAATTTCCCTATGATGGAAAGGCTGCCCGGGTGGCCCTCATCATCAAATCCATTTGGAAAAACCACACAAGGATTACCAGTAAGATTGGTCATTAACAGCTGATCACCGCCGAAACTAGGGGTTATAATGGCGTCATATTCGTTGAGCATTTCATTGAATTCTATGATCAATTCATGTCTTATTCTGTTAGCATTTATATAATCCGCGGCTGAAATAAATCTTCCCTGACGAAAATAGTTGGGCCATGCATTCTTCTTCTGATTCACAAGCAAGCTATCTCTACCACTTCGTGTAAGTTCATCAAAAGCCGCAGCTGATTCTGCTGATAAGATAAGTGACAAGTCATCTACAGGCAGCTTTGTTGAGAGTGATAGCTCATGTAGTTCTATTCCCATACCTTTAAACACCTCCACTGAGGCACTATCTATTTCTTTATGAAAAGTAGAGCTCTGAAAAAGATCTTTGAGATAGGCCACTTTCAAAGTTTTAGGATTTTGGCCGGCATTAAAGTTAAAAGCAGCACCGATAGTAGATCTGTCTAGTTCATCCACACCTCTTATAGCATCAAAAACTATGGCGCAATCTTTAGCTGAACGGCAGATAGGTCCAATTTTATCCATAGACCAGCTCAGTGCCATTGCACCGTATTTACTTACCCTTCCAAAGGTAGGTCTCAGACCTGTAGTACCACAGCGGGTGGATGGAGAAACAATGGATCCCCAGGTTTCGGTGCCTATAGCAAAGGGCACCAAGCCAGCTGCAGTAGCAGAAGCTGAACCCGCAGAAGAACCACTGGATCCCTGATTCAGATCCCACGGGTTTTTAGTCTTTCCTCCATACCAGATATCTCCCATGGCCAAAGCACCAAGCGTTAGTTTAGCCACAAGCACACCCCCCGCCTGTTCCAGTTTTTTTATTACTGTAGCAGTGGCATCAATGTTCTGATCTTTAAATGGCATCGCTCCCCATGTAGTTTTATATCCTTCTAAAGCCAATAAATCTTTAACTCCATAGGGAATGCCATGAAGAGGGCCTTTATAAATTCCAGCCGCCAGTTCTTCATCAGCTTTCTTAGCCTGTTCCATAGCCAACTCTTCCGTGATGGTAATCACACATTGAAGTGTATCGCCATATTGCTTCAACCTATTGATAAAGAACGTGGTCAGTTCTGTAGAGGTGATCAATCTTCTTTTAATCAATGTAGATAACTCAGCCACAGTATAAAACGCAAGATCATTCTTGTTTTCAGGAAGAGTGAGGTTATCTGGCAAATCCCAGTTTATAGGCTTCTGATTTTGATCGATTTTGAACCCTTCTGGAACCGGATTAAAAACCAGAGCTGGAGAAATGCTATTATCGAGATGATATTGGTGAATGCTCTGTATACTTTTCAGATTATTCTTTATTCCATCTTTTAGAGAATCTCTTTTGGCCTGATCGAATTTAAGATCAAACACAGATTCAATTATTGCAAGAGTATCTACCGCCTGCGCGTCATCACTGGAGCTTTTAACCGTGCAAGAAAGCAATGCACTAACAATAATGGAGTAAAGAATCAGATTTTTCATAATTTAGTCAGTAAGTATATAGCTCTCAATATACTTCATAAATGAATATCCCACTATTTGATTTTTATGACCGGTATGAAAAAACACTTTTTAGATTTATTTAGGTATAACAACTGGGCTAATACCAGATTAATCATCACTTTAGAAGAGAATAATGTTGATGACGACAAAATTTTAACGCTTACCAGCCACATACTTTCAGCTCAGATTGTATGGATAAACAGACTTCAGGATCTACCTACTTCACCTTTTCCTATCTGGGAACAATATAAACTTCATGAGATAGTGAGCATGAATGAGGAGAGTGGAAGAAACTGGCTAAAACTTCTTGATGTTTACAAAGGAGATGCTTTTGAAGAAATGATCTTTTATAAAAATACAAAGGGTATAAAGTATGAGAGCACTTTGCGAGAGATAGTGACGCACGTTCTTAACCACAGCACCCACCATAGAGGGCAAGTTATAGCTTTATTAAGGCAAATGGACATTGAACCACCTGTAACAGACTACATTGCCTACAGCAGGCAGAAGTAAACACTAAAGGGGCTTATCTGTTAAAATTTCATACCTAAACTATTACAAGTATGAAAAAAATAAGCCTCTTCATTCTAACCCTGTCTTTAAGCTTTCACCTCTTTGCTCAAGACAATATTACCATATGTCAGACTTCGTCTACTGAGAGCTTCTCCAGACTTGCTTCATTTTCTGACTTTAAAGATGAGCATGCTAATCCAAAGCCATTTCACTATACTGAACAGGCCGGAAAAATGATGACTTTCAAAACCTCTGACGGTAAAGAAGGTCATGCCTATCTAGTAAAAGCAAACACCGATATTGATAATTACATATTTGTATTTCATGAATGGTGGGGCCTTAATGACTACATCAAGCAGGAGGCCGATAAGTTTTGGCATGCTTTCAATAAGAATATTAATGTGATTGCCATTGATCTTTATGACGGCCAGGTAGCCACCACACGAGAAACAGCCTCGGAGTTGGTTCGAAGTGTTTCCACTGCACGTGCCGAAGCCATCATTAAAGGAGCGATTGATTATACAGGTAATAGTTCAGAAATAGCAACTATTGGCTGGTGTTTTGGTGGCGGTTGGGCACTGCAGGCAGCTATGTTGGCAGGAGATCAGGCCAATGGAGCAGTAATGTATTATGGAATGCCCGAGAAAGATGAACAGAAAATAAAAGCCATTAACTTCCCGGTATTAGGCATTTTTGCTCTAAAAGATAGTCACATCACTCCAGAGGTAGTTAATACCTTCTCTGACAAAATGGAAAAAGCTGATAAGGACATCACCATTTATAATTATGATGCCGTTCACGCCTTTGCCAACCCCAGCAACCCTGATTATGATAAAAAGGCGGCGGAAGAGGCTTATAACAAGTCCATAATGTTTTTAAAACGGGTTTTAGTAAAAGATTAACAAGAAAGATTGTAAGTTAGCGCGTACCTTTTAACTCACTTTTCAATAGGATGTATTATCTTTTACTACTAAATTGCAAGGTGGTTTGTTGAATTATGCATAACAAATGTCTGTAGCTAAAGCTTTTTGCTGTGTAATATTTATAATTTTTTTACCTATTCTTTCTTTGGCCGGTGGGGATGTGCAGGAGGAGCCCGAGGTTCTAAAAGGTGAACTAAATATATCAGATTACAATATTCGTGATTTGGGCACCATTGATCTGGATGGTGAATGGGAATTCTATTATAATAGACTTCTATCTCCTCAGGACTTCAAGGATGGCCTAAATAACAATATGGAACTTATCCATGTACCTTCTATATGGAATGACATACTATATAAAGGTATAAAACTAGGCGGTCAGGGTTACGCCACCTACCGATTAACGGTCCACAAAAAAGAAAGAGATCAACTATTGGCGTTCTTCATTCCGAACGTTTACACATCTTATAAACTTTATGTTAATGATTCTCTAGTAGCACAAAATGGCGAAGTAGGTGAATCAAAAGACAAATCAAGTCCTAGCTGGAAGCCCCTTTATAAAACATTTATATGTAAAGACTCTAAGATGGAAATCATATGGCAGGTTTCTAACTTTTACCATAATAGAGGAGGCATCCATAAAGTATTAAAATTTGGCTCACCGGAGTCAGTGGCCTTTACCAGAGAAAAGTCAGTTATTTCTAATATTCTTTCGGTAGGTGGTCTTATCGTTCTTGGACTATTCTTCATCATTTTCTTCTTTATTAGAAAAGGACAGACCGCCACTTTATACTTTGGGTTGCTGTGTATACTATGGGCATTAAGAGCCTTATTTTCAAATATTTATCTCATTACTGACCTTATGCCAGGCATTACCTGGAATGCAGCAATAAGAATAGAATACTTGTCACTCTACGCCAGCGTACTTGCCGGTGTCTTGTTTATCACAAAAACTTATGGTGAATTCTTTAATCCATTATTCAAGTGGATCATCATTACTATTAACTATTTGTTTATAGCCTTATCGCTGATATTGCCGCCACTCTTCTTTACTTCTATGCTGCCGGCATATCAGTTTTTCTTAGCAGTTAACCTTGCCTATATCGTTCTTATCATAGTGAGAGCCATTATGGACAAGCAAAAAGAGGCCTGGTTTAGTGCGGCCAGTATTTTCATCGGCATTTCGTTATTCACTTATGAAATAACTGCTTACATTTTCATTTTCAAGGTGAATCACGTTCTAATAAATATCGGTTATCTGGCCATTTTCTTTTTGAATTCATTGGTTATAGCAGCTCATTTTGTTAGTGCCATTCATAAGATGAAAAACCTTGAGGAAGAAAAAGAAAATGAAACCCTCAGTCGTTTAGGCCGAACTTACAGGTACAGATAGCGAGGATTTCTGGTTTACATTGTCCATCAATTGAGGGCAATTGGCTACCTTTATGCCCTATGAGTAAACCGGAGAAAAAATTATTTCTACTTGACGCTTACGCGTTAATTTACAGAGCACATTTTGCATTTAGTAAAAGCCCAAGAATAAGCTCAAAAGGTATAAATACTGGAGTGATGTTTGGCTTTACCAACACCCTGTTGGAAGTAATTCAAAAACAAAAGCCAACCCATATTGCGGTAGCTTTTGACACCTCGGCCCCTACCTTCAGACACGAGCAATACAAAGAATATAAAGCTAATAGAGAGGAAACTCCGGAGGATATTAAGGTGGGCATTCCTATAGTGAAAGATATTGTAAGGGCTTTTAACATTCCGGTTATAGAGCTAGACGGTTTTGAGGCTGATGATATCATTGGAACATTATCTAAGAAAGCCGCTGAAAATGATTTTGAGGTGTTTATGATGACACCAGATAAGGATTACGGGCAGCTGGTTCAGGAGCATGTTTATCTCTATAAACCTGCCTACATGGGCAATGCTGTAGATATTTTAGGCGTTGATGAGGTTCTGAAAAAATGGGACATAGAATCAGTAGATCAGGTAAGAGATATGCTTGGTTTACAAGGCGATGCATCTGATAATATACCAGGTATACCAGGCATAGGCCCTAAAACTGCCTCCAAACTCATTAAGCAATTTGGCTCGGTTGAAAACCTGGTGCAAAACGCTGACCAGCTAAAAGGAAAGCAAAAAGAAAATGTAGAAAACTTTGGTGCTCAGGGAGTGCTTTCCAAAGAATTAGCTACGATCAATGTAGAGGTACCTGTTGATTTTAATGAGGAAGATCTGGTATATACAGGCCCTGAAAAAGAGAAGCTTCAACCTATTTTTGAAGAACTGGAATTCAGGACATTACTAAAAAGAGTCTTCAATGAAGAGATGAAATCTTCAAGTGCCACTTCATCTTCAGCAGGGCAGCTTTCTATGTTTAGCCAGGAAAGTAAAGAGGCCATTGAAATAGAAGAGGAGATTATTACTGCCAAGGACACCATTAAGACCATAGAGCACGAATATCACCTGATCACTACTCCTGAAAAGAGGAAAGAGCTGGTTGCATACTTAAAAAAGCAAAAGGAATTCTGCTTTGACACTGAAACCACTGACATAGATGCTGTAGAAGCCGAGGTGGTTGGTTTGGCTATTTCATACCTTAAAGGAGAGGCCTTCTACGTGAGCGTGCCTGAAAATAAAGAGGAGGCTACCGCGGTTTTAAATGATTTTAAAGAGATTTTAGAAGATTCGAAAATTGGCAAAATCGGCCAAAATCTAAAATATGATATTTTGGTGCTGAAGAAATATGGCATCAATGTAAAAGGTCAAATATTTGACACCATGCTAGCTCACTACCTGCTTGAGCCGGAAACAAAGCACAGCATGGATGTAATTGCAGAACAATATCTGCACTACATTCCAATTCCTATCTCTGATGTCTTAGGACCAAAAGGCAAAAAACAGCTTAACATGCGTGACCTCGACCCTAAAGATGTGGTAGAGTACGCAGGAGAAGATGCTGATATCACTTTACAATTAAAAGTGAGGCTGGACGAAGAGATAAATAAGGAAGGCTTAGATAAGCTTCTCAATGATGTGGAGCATCCATTGGTGCAAGTATTAGCTCAAATGGAGTATGAAGGAGTGAAGATAGATGAAAGCGCTCTTCATGATATGAGCAAGGAACTTCAGGAAGCAAGCTTAGAGGCTCAGAATGAGATATTTGAGCTTGCAGGTCAGGAGTTCAATATCGCATCTCCCAAACAGCTGGGAGAGGTTTTATTCGATAAGCTGAAGCTTATGGATAAGCCTAAAAAAACCAAATCTGGCCAATATGCTACTGGTGAAGAAATACTGAGCCGCTTAGCTGGTGAGCACAAAATCTGTAGTAGAATTCTCGATTTTAGGGAGTATCAAAAACTAAAATCTACTTATGTAGATGCTCTTCCTAAAATGATCAGTGGTGATGGCAGGGTGCATACAGACTATGGACAAGCCGTGGCTGCCACCGGTAGGTTAAGCTCTAATAATCCTAACCTGCAAAATATTCCTATTAGAACGGAAAAAGGCAGAGAGATTAGAAAGGCATTTGTTCCAAGAGATGAAAACCATGCGCTACTGGCTGCGGATTATAGCCAGATAGAGCTGAGAATAGCAGCATCATTTGCTCAAGACAAGGATATGATCTCTGCATTTAAGGAAGGGAGAGACATTCACGCCACTACTGCTGCCAAAGTATTTAATGTGGCTTTAGAAGACGTGGATCCAAACATGCGTAGAAAGGCTAAGGAGGTAAACTTTGGTATCATTTACGGAATTTCAGCTTTTGGCTTATCTCAAAACTTAAACATTCCAAGGTCTGAGGCCAGTGATATTATAAAATCCTACTTTAAAGAGTTCCCATCTATCAGAGCTTATATGGACGATTCAATCCAGAAGGCTAAGGAAAAGGAATATGTCGAAACTCTAATGGGCAGAAGAAGATATTTAAGAGATATCAACTCACGAAATGCCACCATGAGAGGTTATGCCGAAAGAAATGCCATTAATGCGCCTATTCAGGGTAGCGCAGCAGACATCATAAAAGTAGCCATGGTGAAGATTCACGAATGGCTGCAAAAGGAAAATCTCAAAACCAAAATGATTATGCAGGTGCATGATGAATTGGTGTTTGATGTTCCTAAAGATGAGCTGGATATAGTAAAACCAAAGATTGTAGAGCTAATGACATCTGCGGTAGACCTTGAAGTGCCTATGGAGGTAGAAGCCGGCGTAGGTGAAAACTGGCTAAAAGCACACTAGGCTTTTACCGGTAAATATCTACGGTTCACTCCATAATTTCTGCAGTTGGGGAAGGTTGTTTTTCATGAGATGGTTTAACCTACCATATTTGTAAGACAATCTCCCAAGCTATGAAAAAAAGAAACCATACCGGCTTACTTATCTTTGGAGTTATCATTGCTCTAGTGATAGTGGTTATATTCATTTAATCAATTACGTCTGATTAAATGAATATCTTCTATTTTTGAGTATGAACTCAAAGCCAACCGCACAAGATATAGAGAAGGCCCATGACCTGGTGTCTGCTTACATCAATTACACCCCTGTTTACACCTCTGAAAGCATTAATAAAATTGCTGGGGCAGAGATATATTTTAAATGTGAAAACTTCCAAAAAGTAGGTGCTTTCAAAGCCCGAGGAGGCATGAATGCTATTCTTTCCTTATCTGATGAAGACAGACAAAAAGGAGTAGCCACCCACAGCTCTGGAAATCATGCACAGGCAGTGGCTTTAGCAGCCAAGGTAGAAGGTATTCCCGCCCACATAGTTATGCCTTCAAACTCGGCAAAGGTAAAAATGGATGCCGTAAGAGGTTATGGAGCCAACTTGATTGAGTGTGAGCCTACACTTCAAGCCCGAGAAGATACACTTCAGGAAGTGGTAGAAAAAACAGGGGCTACTATGATTCACCCTTATAATGACTACTATATCATTGCGGGACAAGCCACTGCAGCTAAAGAACTTATCGAAGGAGTGAATGATCCTCTGGATTATATATTAACACCTGTTGGCGGTGGCGGGCTACTTAGTGGCACATCACTAAGTGCGCATTACTGGTCACCTGAAACTAAAGTGATTGGCTGTGAGCCCGAAGGTGCTGATGATGCTTACCGATCATTTAACGCCAAAACATTGATTCCTATGGTGAACCCGAACACCATTGCGGATGGTCTAAGAACTTCTGTGGGTGAAAAACCATTTCAGATCATTCTGGAACATGTATCCGATATACTTTTAACCAACGATGAAGAAATAACGGCAGCTATGAAAATGGTGTGGGAAAGAATGAAAATAATTATAGAGCCTAGTGCTGCCGTACCGTTGGCAGTTGTACTTCGAAACAAAGAAAAGTTTGAAGGCAAAAAGGTGGGCATAATCATTAGTGGAGGAAATGTAGACCTCGGGGCATTACCATTTTAAAATAAAGTGAGGCTGAATCAAAAGTGGTAAAGATGCCACTTTTGATTCAGCCTCACTTTATTTATTTTTCTTTAAGAGTCTCTTCGAATAACTCATAAATTCTGCGGTATTCATCTGCCCAGCTGCTGGCCTCCACAAATCCATGCCTTTCCAGAGGAAAAACGGCCAGATCCCAATCTTTTTTACCTAATTCAATGAGTCGCTGAGATAACCTGACCACATCCTGAAACTGAACGTTATCATCCACCATGCCATGAAGCATTACCAATTTACCTTTCAAACCATCTGCAAAGTAAATCGGTGAGCTTTTAGCATAAGCAATACTATCCTGAACAGGCGTATTCAAAATATTAGAAGTATACCCATGATTATAGTGAGCCCAATCTGTAACCGAGCGCAATGCGGCGCCACTTTGAAAGGTGTCTGGAGCGGTAAACATGGCCATTAAGGTGATGAATCCGCCATACGAGCCACCGTAAATACCAATTCTGTCTTTATCCACCCCGTGGTGATCCACAAGGTATTTAGCACCATCTACCTGGTCTGAAAGGTCTTTACCACCCATCCACCTGTAAATGCCCGTTCTCCAGTCTCTACCATAGCCGTCACTACCACGATAGTCTATGTCCATCACGGTATATCCCATGTCTGTAAGATAATTGTGGAACATATATTCTCTGTAATATGAACTCCACCACTTATGCACATTTTGTAAATATCCAGCTCCGTGCACAAAGATCACTGCAGCACCATTGGCCTTTTCCGGCTTATATAAACGGGCGGCTACCTCTGCACCATCTTCCGCCTTAAACTGTACTATTTCAGGATCTTTCCATTCATAAGACTTGAAAGCTTCGGTGGTAGATTCTGTAAGCTGCTTCATTTCAGCACCTTCTTTATTTTTCATCAAGTAGAGTTCCCATGGCTTATTGCTGTAGGAATATAAGACCGCTAGCTGCTTCTCATCAGGAGATAAGTAAACATTATTATTTCCTTCCTTAGATGTAATCTGCGCCATAGTACCACCGGAAACTGGCAACTTGTAAAAGTGACTCACATGTGGAGAAACCTTATTACTCTGTATATAGAAGTATTTTTTATCGTTTGAAAGCTGAGCATCTCTGATTTCAAACTCACCTTGTGTCAAGGCCTTTTTCTTTTTAGTGTTTATATTATAGGTATATAAATGAGAGTAGCCGGTTTCTTCAGACTGGAACCATATCGTTTCACCGTCTGGGAGCCAACCCAGGTTACCCGGGAAGAAATTCCAGCTGCTGATGCCAGGACCTCCAATCCACGCATCGTCATGCTGGCGATCAATCAAGGTAAGATTTCCATTGGCCAGGTCTAGCTGCATCAGCCAGCGATCTTTATTATCATCAGACCGAATATCTACAAATGCCTTTCCGCTTTTTGCATAGAAGGGCCCATGAATTACTACACCCCTTGGCTCATCATATTTAGGATTAAACTCACCTTCAGCATAATCTTTTAGAAACTCAGGCTTATCATAAATACCTTCAATCTGCTTAGTATCAATTATATAAGTAGTATCCTTCTTCACATCGTAAATTCCCATCTCAAAAGAACTTTGTGGAGATCCCACCTTTGATCTGGCTGTTCGCTGCTCTGAATAGCCTGATTCGGTAACGAAATAAGTCACCTCCGTAGATTTATCCTCAGCGCTTGTAGTCAGTCTGTAGGTAATATAATTCATATCAGGACTCACGCCTGTGTTTGAAACCCTTTTCTTACCTACATAAATTTCCAATGGACGATCCGGCTTCAGTGTTTCCCTTTCTTCTTCACCAGCTTCTTTTTGCTGTTTTCTTTTTACCAGAATATCAAAAAGCGCTAGCTGATCATTTTCCAACCACTGCTCTTCAGCCGGCAGTTTTTTGTCGGCCTTCTTATTTCCAGATTTGAAATCTGTTAGCTGCTTGGTTACGCCACTAGAGATAGACCATGAGAAAAGATTGTTGCCAATAGAATAAATAACATGTTTTTGATCACCACTGAACCCCTGAACATTTTCATTCTCCAAAGTATTTGTAACCTGAGTGGCCTTATTGGTTTTGGTATCATAAAGGAAGATATCCCCATTTTTATCGTATACCATTCGGCTTCTATCTTCATTATATTGGCCTATGTAAGCTCTACTCTTTTGCTCCTCAGTGCTCACCTTATCTATCTTACCAGTAGCTACGTCAACCTTATACAAGCTTCGGGTAATTTCCTTATCCGGATTCCAACTAAAATAGATGAACTTTCCATCCGGGCTCCACTGAACTCTTTCAGGCAAATAGCCTACAAAATCTTCCCCTTGCATAATCTCAGGAATAGAGAGCTTGGAGGTATACTGCGCATGGGCGGTAATTGATATAGCAAATAATAGATAAAGGATTTTTTTCATAGTCATTGATTTCTATTTCTAAAATAGATAATCAAATCATATTAAAAATGTGGTAATGTTTGAGCGGGGCTATGCTTGGCTATTTGGTAGATTCAAAGTAAGCTCAAGGCTTGATTACTTTGAGCTGAGCCGGCTCTATCTTTACATGTACCTTTTTAAAGTCGCCCAGATCTTCCCCATCAATCTGCAAAGTATCTTCCTGGCGGGTGGACAAATGCAGTTCTTCGGCCGTTAGAATATCTACATACCTGGAGTTTTTCATTTTTCCGGTGAAAAAACGATAAGCCAAACTAAAGATAGCATACCATGGGTACGGCTTGAATATGCATACCTCAAATTTTCCGTCATCAAGTTGACCTTCAGGGTTCACCACGGCTCCGGTACCATATTTAGTGGCATTAGCAAAAACCACCATTTCCGCACGCTGATTGAATTTGGTATAGCCAAAATCAAAATGATATTTCCTGGGCTTCTTTTTAAATAAGGTGGTAAAAAAGTGGCGGGCATAGGCCATTTTTCCTCTGGAACCACTAGCCTCAAACCTTTTTATAAGGGTAGCATT
The DNA here is from genome assembly GCF_021389935.1 of Fulvivirga ligni. Lineage (NCBI taxonomy): Bacteria > Pseudomonadati > Bacteroidota > Cytophagia > Cytophagales > Fulvivirgaceae > Fulvivirga > Fulvivirga ligni. Next base: position 1,069,089 of record NZ_CP089979.1, on the reverse strand, counting down.
GAAGCCTATGTCGCTGAGATGTAACGATAAATGGTCGTCATTCACCCTAAGCACATCCATATCTATGGTTTTCTGACCAATGATAATATCAATGGCTGCGACGGTATCTTCTGGAATACCCAACTCAGTGGCTAATCCATTGGCAGACCCAAGAGGCATAATTCCCAACTTTAAGTCTTTATTTCCCAATAAAACCTGGGCCACAAGATTAATAGTACCATCACCCCCGCAGGCGACTACCGTATCTGGCTTTTTTTCTTCAATTGCCTTTTTTATGCGTTTTTGATCATTTTCACCCTTTGTTTCGAGAATAGAAAATTGAACACTTCTCTGTGAGCAGCAGGTATCTATTTGACTATACAGATCCGATTTATCTATGCCACCGGATATTGGATTAATTACAAACAAAAGGTGATTCATACGTGATCTGATAACATTAGGCAATCAGAAATGGTTATGAAGGAAAAGAAAATACTATTAAAAAATTCATACGAAAACCGGTAAAGAAGCTCTCATTGAGGATAAAGAAATGGCTAGGTGTACTATCTCCACCTACCATCATTCCCTACCGTGGCTATGGTACTCCTTCCCAGGTTTTCATAAGAGGCCATGTATTGGATGATAGAATCCTTTACGAGTCTAACAAAGAAGATAGAAAGCGAAAGAACTTCAGGGCTATGATCAGCCGCTATCTCAGTGAGGCCATTCCAGATGTAAGGGTAAGCATTCAGCTGTTCGGCAAAGAAAAAATAGTGACTACTGATGCCAACGGCCTTTTCGAAACCACTTTTGAATTTTCTGAGCCAACCACACAGACTGGCTGGCAGTGCATCTTCTATAAAGTGTTAGATAAAATTGTAGATGAGCAAAAAGAAATAGAAACAGAAGGAGAGGTATATATTCAAGAGCCACAATCTGCATTTGGAATTATTTCTGATGTGGATGACACCATATTAATATCTCACGCTACCCAAACACTGAGAAAACTTAGGCTTATCCTTACTAAAAACTCAAAAACGAGATTACCTTTCACTGGTGTAGCCGCATTTTACGACGCCTTAAATACGGGAGTAGACAATATTAGAAACCCGATTTTTTACGTAAGCAGCAGTGAGTGGAATTTATATGACTTCCTGGAAGACTTTTGCGAAGTGAGAAATATACCTAAAGGTCCATTTTTACTTCAGGAGCTAAAAACAAGCCTTTGGAAATTAGTGAAATCCGGGGGTGGCACTCATAATCACAAGCTCGAAAAAATAAGGCACCTCTTCGAAGTATATTCTGACCTGCCCTTCATCCTTATAGGAGACAGTGGCCAGCGGGACAGTGAGCTATACACTAAAATATGTGAAGAATTTCCTGGAAGAGTAAAGGCCATTTATATCAGAGATGTTTCCAAATCAAGGAAAGAAAAGAAAGTGCTAGCCATGGCTGAAGGCTTAAAACAGCATGGAGTAGAAATGCTTTTAGTAGAAGATACAGCCGCTGCCGCGAAACATGCCTTTGAAAATCAGTACATTACGGAAAACGAGCTTACCATGGTGCAGCAAGAGACCCAAGAGCAAAGGGGTAAAGCAGAAAGTTTAGTAGGTCAAATAGTGGAGGCCGAAAATAAGTAACCATCATTTTACTGCACTAACGGTTTAGCTAGTATCATCTCTCTTTTCGCCTTGACAATAATTGAATTTTATTCACTTTTTCGACAAAACCTACCTAAATCTAATTTCCAGAATTAGGACTGAAAAGTAGTAATTTGGAAAAATTGGAAGCTCCTAAAATCATTAACTCACTGATAATCAAATGATTTTAAAATAGGCACATATCGTGATAATACATAGAAAATGTTAATCATGAAAAAATTATTACTAACAGCAGCAATCCTCAGTACTTCAATCAATCTATTTGCAGTAGAAAATGCTACGGAACCTGAAACAACCATGATTACAGGTGTAGTATATGTAGATGCTAATGATAACTGTATCTACGATGTGGGGGAGAAGATTTTGCCAGGGATGGCCCTGGAAATAGGAGACAAGAAGGTGTATACTGATAACAACGGAACGTATAAGTTAGAAATAGAACCGGGATCTCACGAGATAGAATTGATCAGCAACGGAGATTGGGCTCCCGGGTGTGATGAAACTCTGAAAGTAGATGTTTCAAAAACTAATAGAACATACAGTAACTATAACTTTTCTGTAAACTCTGTTTACAGTATGAAGGATTTTAAAAGTACTAGCGGTTATTCTGCCATAGATTTGGAAAAGACACGCGAGAAGGTGTGTGGTGAGGGTGCAGGCAGCGCTAGTATTGATCATTGTTAGTAGAGTTGTTTATAAAATGTGCTGCCTCGCACGGGGGCGAGGCAGCTACACAACACATTAACTAACCATAAATAAACCTATCCAACTCCATGATGCTGGTTCTATACTGAAAAGCACCATAGATATCTTCATATTGCTTTTGATCTAAAGTTCTCTTATAAGCCCACTTGGCAAATTTGAGTTTAGAATCTTCGTATTCTAATGATGCCAATATCTCATTCACATCATAAGTAGTTATCTTCTTATCACCAATACCGTTTCTTGCTACTAACAGCCTAGACTGATCTGTATAAGCACGATTCATTCTGTTCATCAGCGTATTCATATCACTTTCACTTACTATAGAATAATATCTTCTATTGTAAATGCTCTCCGGTCTACGATAGTGGTTATTATACATTCTAGTAATACCTGTCTTCTCAATAGCTGCATTCTTCGATCCTAGCTTAACCACGGTAAAGTCGCTTTTAAACCCTGGAGTTATATCTAAATGGTCTCTGAAAGTGATGGTTTTATTAGGTTTATAAACCTTAATTTTAACATCAAGCAGACCTCCACCACCTTGAACTTTAACTATTTTCTTGGGCTGATGATTAATCACTTTATTGTTAATGATCACCTGTATTTTTTCACCTTTAGCGGTTCTAAAAGTAGCGGCGGCTTTCTCTGCTGCCATACTACTGCTCATTGCTAATACTGCAAATATCAAAAGTAAAGTTGCCTTCTTCATGTCCGTATAATTTAGATTTAACATCTACATGAAACCCTCTAATTAAATAGTCTCATGAACCAAAGAAGTTATAAAGTGACGTCAGTTAATAACTCTTGATAGGTAATAATCAATAGGCGTGCCAAAAATAAAATAACCCTCATAAATATCTGAATATCAGATATTTATGAGGGTTATTTTTTGTTATGTAAAGAGGTGAATTTTAATTCTTCATTCGCTTGAGCTCTTCCACTTCTGCCAAAAACTGCGCCTGAGTATAATATACTTTTAACTCAGGATTTTTTTGTATTAATAATCGGACTTCATCCTGGTTCGTCATAATACCGTAAGCTTTGATCGTTTTCAATCCTTTTAGCATCATTAAATTATTTAGTACATCAGAAAACTTGAAGCTATTAAAACTTATATTTAATTCCTCTAGCGTAGCGTACTGATTCAGGTCATCTGGAAGAGATTTGAGACCAAGAAAGGATATATCCAGACTCTTGAGTTTTGGGAGTTCACCTAAAGCTGGTAACCTATCAATTGGCCTCTTTATGGTAAACGAAGGCATTTGCTGAGCCTTAGGAGTCCTCGGATAAACTACCCAGGTATTTGCATTATCCCTAATATATATTTTGAGAGATTCTAAATGGTCCCTTGCTTCACTAATCTGTCTTAAAAGTTCTTCATCCGAAGTATAATTCAAATCAATGGCATTTCGGTTTTGCATGAACTGACAAATAAGAATTAGAACTATTCGAACACCCACCATTTAATTAAAAATCGGCCTCACTGGAAGTGTATATTCCCGGCCTTCATTTTCTTTTTTAAGGTAGTCCATAAGGGGCTCAAAATATTCTAACATGGCTTTAGCATTAATGTCCTCGCCAGTAGCTTCTTTTAATAATTTGCGCCAGTCTTCAGTAGCTCCCTGCTTTAAAATATTATGAAGGAAGGCCCCTGTTTCTTTACTACCAAAATAGTTAGTTGCTCTAGGGTCTTGATGCAAAATCTCTTTCGCAATATGATTATGAATCTGGAATAGTAAGGCGTAGGACAATGCATAATCATAATACTGCGCCGCATCATTATTAATATGCGTTTTTGAAGTAGCATCAGCATATTCCTCCCCTCTTGGAGTGGGAGCCACTATGCCCTGAAAAGTTTTCTTATACTCCCACCATTTCTGATTAAATTCATCGATAGGCAGCTGTTTAGAATATAAATCATGCTCAAAATGAGTCATAACTCCTGCTGAAAAAGGGATAAACACAATGTAATGCAAAGCCTCCTTTAATAAGGCCTTTGTTTCATCAGTTTTCACATTAGCCGGGATGAGCTCCAGATTACTTAAGAATGGCTTTTGCATAGCAGCCAGCCCCATCATACTACCGATGGCTTCGTGAAAAGCTCTGTTGGCACCTCCTCTCAGCAATGGTGGTACTTCTGGTGTAGAGTATGAAATATAATAATAAATATGCCCCAACTCGTGGTGTGTGGTTTCATACCATTCGGCGTTCGGTATTACACTCATCAGGCTCCTTACGTCCTTCTTTAAATCCATATGCCAGGCAGAGGCATGGTTATTCTTCTTATAGTCAGCACCTTCAGGAGCCGGATATAGGCTGGAACGCTCATAGAAAGTTTGTGGTAAATTCTCGAAACCCAAGCTTACATAAAATCGCTCGGCCTGTTTAACCAGCCATTCTGAACCTTTCTCTTCTAATGCTTTATCCAGGTTGATGCCTTCTACATTGATAATGCCTGACCAATCCTGACCCCAGCGATTGGGTAGCCAGTGTGCAGGAATCATTTCTGGTACCACAGAAACCTCATACTGCTCAGCCAGCTCATAACGCACATATGTGTGTAGCTCTCTATATAATGGCCACACATCCTCCACCAGCTTACGGTTAAGCGCCATCATTTCATCTACACCCATATTGTAGTCTGAAACCTGGTAAGAGAAATAATCATCATAGCCTAAGGCCCGAACGGTCTCATTTCTAAGGGCCCGTAGTGTGTCGAGGCCACCTTTTAGGTTCTTGCCTACTTCTTTACTTGCATCCCAGGCCGCCTCACGTAGAATTAAATCCTTCTGGTCTTTTAAGATGTTGTCTATCTCGTTAGTAGAAACGGACTTTGGTCCAATCTTAAAATCAAAACCGAATAATTTTTCCGTTTGAATGGTTTCTGCTTTAATTCTCTTTTTCACCACATCCTGTACAGTGGCTGGGTTATTAGCAGCACTATATAAAATCGCTTCCAGCTGCTTTACTTGCTGTGTGTCCAGTTCATTTTTATGCTTTAAAAACTCCTTGGTTTTATTAATAACCTCCTCACTTCCAGTAAAATCTGCAAAGGCTTCATTGGCCATTCTTGTTTCATAAGCATTGGTAGTATCTCCATCCACAATATGAGTGTTAGAGGCCCATTCCGCCTTGGAGGAGGCATAATAAAGCTTTAGAAATTCGTTAGTATAATCATCTAAAAAGGCCTGTACGTCAGCCTCCATAGCAGGGTTTTCTTCCGGGGTCTTTTTACAGCCATAGCTTAACGCTGCCAGGCAAAGTATTCCTATCAATATCTTCTTCATCTCTTTCTAATTTTACCGTAGCTTAGGAATAGTTAGTTTCTAACTAATTCGTTTTTGAGGTTGTCTATGTAGTTGTTAAGCGCATCCTCCCATTTAGGTGCCGCATCCCATCTTTTACCCAAAAATATATTTCCAGAATAAATGTGCTTGATATAAAACTTATAAACCGGTGTATTTATATTATTAGAAGTCACCTTAGACTCACCATCCTTGATTACTTCAGAAATATAGGCGGTCTCAGACTCTTTAATAGGATACTCTAACATCTCCTTAACAGATTTGCTGGTAGAATGCACAAAATATAGCACATACTGATAGCCCTCTGACCGCATCTTTTTCTCTTCCATTTCAGGGTCTACTAAGCCATACTTATAAGGGTAGTTGCCCATTACAAGGTTAATTTTTGAAGTATCTGCGAATATGGGAATGGCCAGTTTTTCAGAAGAAAAGTTAAGATCATAATATTCACCTCTTCTGGCCTTGATTACTCTTGGCATCTCACCAAATTCAGGCACCTCTGGAATTAATAAATTCTCTCTGGCTTGAGATGCATTTCCGGCAGCTTTGTACAGATTATTCATAGCCACCGACAGATCTTTATTTTCAGTTTTCCAGGCTTGCTGGCCTGCTTTTACCAAAGTAGCACCATCATGCATATTTGTAAGAATAATCTTGTTGATGCCATTTTCACGAATCAGAAATATCACATTAGGGATCTCTCTTTTGTTGAAGTTCTCAGCAAAGGCATCGAAGGATTCTTTACCACTATAAATGTCCTCTACATGATAATAAACTACAGCATCTAAACCGGCACGGCTAAAGCCTGGCTGAGCTTCTTCTGCCAGTGCCTGCCAGTTTCCTCGAATATATGGGCTAGTGCTTTTGGGAGGTACGCTTACCAACACTAACGACTTGGTTTTCAGGATGTCTTTCGGCATATCAGCCGTGTACTGAAGGGAATCTAGAATATCAATTATAGGCCTTTTATCTTGAGCCTTAATCTGTCCGATTAGTAAGGATAAAGTTGCAATTAGAATATATTTATGCATAATTTGGCTTAGTCTATCTCAAATAACGTTTAAAAATTATTTTATTGAAAATCAATCGGCTTTAATTAACGCTTAACCCTCTAATTTACACTTATGTTCAAATGGATTTTTAGCCATCAATCCAAGAAAATGAGGCGATCACCATCATGGGGAAAGAACAAAACCCTGGGTGCAATCCTTCTTTTTCTTATCATATTGATGGTTCTGTATCTCTTGGTAGCAGGCTTTTTCCTGGATGAAATACTGTTATCATTCTTCCCCGATCAGAATGTAATTGACATATATGCCGGCCTGGTGCTTTATTATTTCATGACAGAATTGGTCATGAGGTTTTATTTGCAAGACATACCGGCAATGGAAGTGCAGCCTTATCTCATTTTACCGATTAAAAGATCGAAAATCATTCATTATGTAATGATCCGTTCGGTATTCACCCTATTCAATATAATGCCACTCTTCCTTTTGGTGCCGTTCACCTTTAAGCAAGTGACACCTGAATATGGCACAGCTATGGCCATGAGCTGGATGATATCAATATACCTGCTTTCTTTGATCAATAGCTTTCTGATTGTATACCTTAAAAAGGCCCTTTATAACAAGCCCTGGATCATCTTTATATTTCTTGGTGCACTTATAACTATATTCTTCCTGGATAAGCTTCAGCTTTTCGATTTCCGAGCTTTATCAAGGGAATTTATAAAATATTCTACCACTTCATTTGTGCTGCCTGCAGCTCTGATTGTGACTTTAGCAGGATTTTACTTGCTGAATTTCTTTGGATTTAAAAACTCATTCTACCCTGATGAGGCCAAAACCAGCACCAAAAATCCGGGGTGGTTAAATTTTAATCCAGAGTTCAAAGATCAGCTGATCTCATTGGAGCTTAAGCTGATCCTTAGAAATAAAAGACCGCGATCCTTAATTACCATAGTACTCTTCTTTATGTTTTACGGACTACTCTTTTACACAAAAGATGAATATATGGATGGCTTTGGGATGCTCATTTTCGTGGGCATATTTATGACTGGAGGCTTTATGATTAACTATGGCCAATTTAGCTTTAGCTGGGAAAGCTCATATTTCGACACCTTCCTCACTAAAAATCTGACTTACAGAGAAATAGTTGAAAGTAAAATGAAACTGTTTGATTATGGCTCTTTGGTTTGCTTTGCGCTGACACTGCCATATGTCTATTTCGGATATAAAATTATTCTTATTCACATCATAGCGGTGTTATTTAATATGGGTATAAACTCATTTTTCATTTTATATTTTACTGGTAAAAAGCCTAAGCGGATTGATATTACCAAATCGAGCATGTTTAATTATGAAGGCACGGGTGCAGCCCAATTTTTACTGATCTTACCTTGTTTGGTCATGCCTTTACTAATCTATCTTGCTTTCCACCTACTGAATATACCTCTGATCGGGGTTCTGATGATAGGCCTGATAGGCTTTATAGGAATTTTACTCAGAAACATGTTTGTAAACATTTTAGTGAAGAGGTTTAATAACTACAAATACCTCATTGCGAGCTCTTTAAGAAAAGAATAATGATTGAAATAAAAGATATAAAAAAAGTATATAACGGAACACCCGTACTGAACCTACCTCATATTGAAATAAACACCAACTCAAGCGTTGGCGTAGTGGGTAACAATGGAGCCGGGAAAACCACTATGTTCAGGGTGCTTTTAGATCTCATTTTGGCCAATGAAGGCGAGGTAATATTAAAAGATGTGCCCGTAAAAGGCAGAGATGAGTGGAAGACATTTACAGGTTCCTTTCTGGACGAAGGCTTTCTGATCAACTTCCTTACTCCTGATGAGTATTTTCAGTTTGTAGGTGGACTCTACAAGTTGTCACCCGCCGATATAGAACTCTCTCTTCAGCGATTCGATCATATATTTAATGGAGAAATTAGAAATCAGAAGAAATACATCAGAGACCTTTCTAAAGGAAATCAGAAGAAAGTGGGTATTGCAGCAGCCTTTCTAGGCCACCCTGAGATCATAATTCTGGATGAGCCTTTTGCTAACCTGGACCCAAGTACGCAAATAAAGCTGAAAAAATTACTGATTGATTATAAAACTGAAAACGCCGTTACCTACCTCATTTCCAGCCATGACCTGACACACGTTACTGAGGTATGTGATAGAATAATTCTTCTGGAAAAAGGTGAAGTGATAAAAGATATCGTTACCACACCTACTACTTTACAAGAGCTGCAGGAGTATTTTCAGCAATAAGATTAAAAGGCGAAAATCTGGCTTTCATCTTTAAATGACTTGAACTCGAGAGCATTTCCACTGGGATCTAAAAAGAACATAGTGGCTTGCTCTCCAACCTGTCCTTTAAAGCGAATATGTGGCTCTATGATAAATTTTATACCAGCGGCTTTGAGCTGATCAGCCAGTTTTTCCCAGTCTTCCCAAGGCAGAATAACACCAAAGTGCTTCACCGGCACGTTATCGCCATCCACCTCATTAGTAGTAGCACTACCCGCCTCTTCAGGCTTAAGGTGAGCTACTACCTGGTGGCCATACATATTAAAATCTATCCAATGATCAGAACTTCTTCCTGTACTACAGCCTAGAATTTCAGTATAAAATTTCCTGGTTTCTTCAAGGTCAGAAACAGGAAAAGCCAGGTGAAAAGGAGGTACTTTCATAGATAAATCAAAAATGTAATCAAATATAATTAAGCGGCGTGCTGTGTCTTTCGTGCCTCCACAGCCTCTTCCTGCTGCTTCATTAAAAGAGCCTTTTTATGAGCGGCAATTTTTGCCGGACTACCAAACATCATAAAATAAGCCTCTTTAAACGACTTACTTTTTTTCACGTCATGATAAATATCTTTCCACTCATGGAAGTTTAGCGTAACAGGATTATAAGTCTTCACTGGCTCCGTTAAACCATAAGTAGGTCTTTCCTCTTCTGGATGAAAGGTGCCAAAAATTCTATCCCATATGATGAAAGTAGAACCATAGTTTTTGTCCAAATATTTCTCATCACTGGCATGGTGCACTCTGTGGTGAGATGGTGTGGTGAAGATATACTCAATAGGACGAGGCAACTTATGAATGTATTCGGTATGAATCCAAAACTGATATAGCACCTCTATCTGATGGCAGATAAAGAAAACTACCGGATGAAAACCTGTAAGTGCCACAGGAATAAAGAAAATAACTTTAATATGTTGGGTCCAGCTTAAACGGAAAGAAACAGACCAATTATATTTCTCTGAATTATGATGAGTAACATGCGTAGCCCACCAAAAACGATTCTCATGTCCTACTCTATGAGCCCAGTATCTCCAGAAATCAATCCATATTAAGCACAGCACATAAGACCACCATGTAGGAGGAATAGACCACGGCACCAAATTGTAGAAAAATAAAATGATACCAAAGGTCAGTACTTTTAACCCCGCACTCATAGCTACGTTTACTAGTCCGATAAATGTAGCAGATAAAGTGTCTTTAGAGTCGTAATAATCTTTCTTTTGCCTAAAGCTGATAAACCATTCCAGCGCCACCAAGGAGATCATCACAGGAGCTGCCCATACAATGATGTTTGGTAGATGTAAGGAATCAAGTTTATCTAGGGTGAAAATTTCTTTCTCCATAGGGGTAGGTGGTTAAAGTAAAAAGGCTAAGTTACCCGATAAAATGTTTCTATTTAAGAAATTATAGTAGAAATTTAATTGACTTTGGTCACCTTGATGGTAGCAAGACTTAAATTAAATGTCGCTCCGACACAAAGCCCATTCTCGAAGTAATATATATTAGTATTGTCATCTGGTTTTACCAGCTCATAGCTATGATTGCTCAGTTTTCGCAGATCACAATAGCCTCCATAATTCTCTGAAAAAAGCCTATTTCCTGTCGGCTCATTGAAATATAAGCCTACTATGCTCTCTGATATTTTTTCCTGAAGAGTTTTATCGTCTTCATCTAAACACTCAATTTCATAGATACCATTTCTTAAAGTCACCTTGGTTTCTGCCTTGGTTTTGTCATTAACCACATTTTTGCAGAATGAAGACTCTAAAAAATTATTAGTGTATTTAGCTTTATATAAAGAAGAATGCTCGAAACTTAGTAGCATCCTTATTTTGGTTTTACTTTCTATTTCGTAGTTAGTGACATTGCCCTGCACTACCTTTTTAGCTGTCATGTAGCCAATGGAGTCGCCTCGCCATTCTAGCTTATAAGTAATTTGCTGAGCTTTTAATGAAGCTCCAAGGCATATGAAACCGAATAACAGGCATAGTGTCCTTCCATTAAATTTGATAGATTTTTTTGACCTGTTTCGTATAATCATACGAGGAACAACGATGGGATATCTAAAATGTTTTTCAGAAAATTGGAAACCTGCCCATACTTGCCTTGTCATTCCAGTAACGAAACACTTAAGTGGCTCCCGAACAGAAGACTATACATATTTATCTGGTAGAAAGATGCCAGCGCGGAGATAGACAAGCCCAAAATGAGCTCTATAAGCTCTATGTTGGTGCTATGTATAATATCTGTAGGCGTATGATGGGTGGCGAAGAAGAAGCCAAAGATGTATTGCAAGATGCATTCATCACAGCCTTTTCATCTATCCACACATTAAAAAATGAGATTACTTTTGGTGCCTGGCTTAAAAGAATAGTGATTAACCACTGCCTGAATGCCATTAAGAAAAAGAGATTGCTCACTACAGAGTTAGAGGAGCATCATGACTTTGAAGAACAGCCTTCTGAAGAGATGGATTATTGTGACCTGGAAGCAAGAAAGGTACTTCAAGCGATTGATAACATATCCGAAGGGTGCAGAACAGTGTTAAACCTTTACCTTTTTGAGGGCTACGATCATAAAGAGATAGGGCAGATTTTAGGCATTAGTGAATCAGCTTCTAAAGCTCAGTATAGCAAAGCCAAGAGTAAGATCAGAAAATTATTGGACGTAAATACCTGAATATGAAAGATCATTTAAAAGAAACTGTCCAAAACAGGAGGGAGGAATTCGAAATCTATAAAACAGATTTTGATCAGATGTGGGACGGTATAGACAAAGGCCTGAATACCAGAAAAATAGACCCTTGGCATGTAATTGGTAAAATAGCTGCTGCTGTAATTGTGGCAGTAGGACTTGGCTTTCTGGTCTGGAGCATATCTACTGAAACTGAGGAAGCGAGGGATGGTTTCGCACTTCATGAAATATCTCCTGAACTGGCAGAAACCGAATACTTTTACTCTCAACAGGTGGCCGAAAAGTTACAATATATAAAAGCGAGCGATACCGGCGTAGATCAGGAAGTAATGCAAAACCTATCCGTACTGGATAGTGCCTACTCTGAGCTGAAGAATGACCTAAAAGATAACGCTGATAATGAGGAGGTTATAGACGCTATGATCACCAACTACAGAATTAAATTGCAAATATTGGAGCAGATAATTAGTGAGATAAGGAAACATAAAGAAGGAACCACTGATGATGAAATTAATATTTAATTGCCTGGCACTTTTACTGTGCATAAGTTTTGTGGCCAAGGCTAATAGTGGCACCGATCATAAGAGCACTAAAAAAATTCAAAAAGCCTATGATATGCCTGCCAATGGCTATTTAGAAGTCTTTAATAAATACGGCCAAGTGGTGATCAGCACCTGGGAAAAAGATTCGGTGCAGGTGAATATTACCATTACCGGCTTTGGAAAAGACGAGGAAGATGCTCAAAAAATGCTAGATAGGGTAGACATTGACTTCAATAAGACTGGTCAATACCTTACCATGGAAACATTGCTAGATAGAAAATCAGGCTTCTTCAAAGAAGTATGGAATAACATTAATGACTATTCTAAAACCATTTTGAGTAAGAACAAGCTGGAAATAGACTACGAAATTTTCATGCCTGCCACCATGCATTTGGAGCTTGATAATAAATTTGGAGATGTCTATTTACAAGAGCTCTCAGGCCAGTGCGACATCAAAATTATGCATGGGAACCTTCGAGCTAACCGAATTAATGCGTACTCACAAATAGATATTGGGTATGGAGATATTCGCATTAAAGAGTTTAAGAAGGGCAGACTTACTTTAAAATCTGTAGAGGGTGAAATTAAGAAGTTAGGACAGGTAGACTTACAAAGTAGCTCATCAGCTCTGATCATTGAAGAGGCAGAAAATATTATTATAGACTCTAGAAGTGATAGGAAACTTGTTTTTCAGAATCTCAATAGCATCAAGGGTAAGTCAACATTCTCAGAGATAGAAATAGAAGAACTTCAAAAAACAGCAGACTTAAACCTGACTTATGGGTATATGTCGATTAAAAGTATACCCTTTAGCTTCAATAAAATAAATGTAGAAAGCAGATATACAGACATTAACCTGGCATTTTACCCTAACAGCTACTTAAAGATTGACATTACTGGAAGGGAAGAAGACATAAGGCTACCAAAAGAAAATGCCAAGACTAAAACAGATTATCTGGACGAAAAGAAAAGAGACGTTAGGATTACAGGTGAAATAGGCGACAAGAGCAATTACCCAGGTGAACTCTTTATTAAGTCAGCCGGCGGGGAAATTAACTTGTCATTATCCAGCTTAAAGCAATCTGCCAACAATTAATCTGGTAATTACTTAAACGATAGGCGGTTAATATTTATATTGAAACGAATCAATCTAAATATTAATGAGAACCTACCTTACCTGTTTGCTTTGTATCCTGTTTTCTTATGCGTATTCACAATCTAATTTATCTAAAAAAGCCACTGAGAAGGCTATAAAAATAGAAGATAAAGTTATCGAATGGCGTCGCTATTTTCATGAACACCCGGAGCTTTCTAACCGTGAGTTTGAAACCGCCAAGAAGATTGCTGAACACTTAAAATCTCTAGGCCTGAAAGTAGAAACAGGTGTAGCTAAAACTGGAGTAGTTGGTATTTTAAAAGGAGGAAAACCCGGCCCTGTAGTAGCGTTAAGAGCAGATATTGATGCCCTTCCGGTAACCGAAAGAACAGATGTTCCCTTTGCATCAAAAGTAACAACAGAATATGGTGGTGTAAAAACCGGCGTAATGCATGCTTGCGGTCATGATACGCACATTGCCATATTGATGGCGGTAGCTGAGGTGCTGACCAGCATAAAATCTGACCTGCCAGGAACCGTTAAATTCATTTTCCAACCTGCCGAAGAGGGAGCGCCTCCAGGTGAAGAAGGTGGGGCTGACCTGATGGTAAAAGAAGGAGTACTACAAAACCCTGCACCAGAAGTGATTTTTGGGTTGCATATCAGCGCTGGCACGCCTATTGGCAAAATAAATTATAAACCAGGAGGCGCCATGGCTGCATCAGATAGGTTCACTATTAAAGTAAAAGGACAACAAACACACGGTTCATCTCCATGGAATGGTGTAGATCCTGTGGTGGTTTCAGCCCAAATCATCAATGGCCTTCAAACCATTATTAGCCGACAAACTATGCTTACCAAAGAAGCCGCTGTAATTACTGTGGGTAAAATAAATGGAGGAGTAAGGTTTAATATTGTGCCCGAGGAAGTAGAAATGACAGGTACCATAAGAACCTTGGACACCGCCATGCAGGCTTTGATTCACAAAAAGATAATTCTTACTGCTACCAAAATTGCCGAAAGTGCCGGAGCCACTGCTGAAGTACATATCCAAAAGATGGTGCCCGTTACCTACAATGATCCAGCACTGACCGACAAGATGGTGCCTAGCCTGGAAAAGGCAGCTGGAAAAGAAAATGTGCAGCTGATTGATGCCGTAACAGGAGCAGAGGACTTCTCATTCTTTCAAGAAAAAATACCTGGATTATACTTTTTCCTGGGTGGTCAGCCATTGAATTCTAAAAAGCAGGAAATAACTTTGGGCGGACATCATACACCAGATTTCTATATTGATGAGGCCGGGCTAATCACTGGTGTGAAAGCCATGCTAAACCTCACTATAGATTGCATGGAGCAGAAAAAATAATGCTTAAAATTTACCAGAAGCCTGAAATACAAGAACTTAAAAGTGATTTTCTAACCCAAAAGAAGGTCCAACTATTTATAAAAAGAGAGGACCTAATACACCCTCATGTTTCTGGTAATAAGTGGAGAAAGCTCAAGTACAATCTGGAAGAAGCCAAAAAACAAGGACATCACACCCTGCTCACTTTCGGAGGTGCTTATTCTAACCATATTTATGCCACTGCAGCTGCCGCAAAAGAAGCAGGGTTTAAATCTATAGGCATCATTAGAGGAGAAGAACATTTGCCTCTTAATCATACCTTAAGCTTTGCTCAAGAACAAGGCATGCAGCTTTCCTACATGGACAGAAGCACCTACCGGTTAAAAAAAGAGGCTGATGTTATTCAGAGGCTGCGTGATCAGTTCGGCGAATTTTTCCTGGTACCTGAAGGAGGCACCAATAATCTTGCTATACAAGGTTGTGAAGAAATTATTGATGATCAGGTGAAATCATTTGATATAGTATGCTCTGCTGTAGGTACCGGCGGCACCATTTCAGGCATTATTGCAGGCATGAAGGGTAATGCAAAAATTATAGGCTTCTCCTCACTAAAAGGCAATTTCCTCACTGATGAGGTAAAGCAGTTGCTTTCAGGTTATCAATGCGATTTTCAAAACTGGGAGATAATCAATGACTATCATTTTGGAGGCTATGCGAAAGTAAAACCCGAATTAATGGCTTTCATTAATGATTTTAAAAAAGACTACCACATTCAGTTAGAGCCTATCTACACAGGCAAGATGATGTATGGCCTCTTTGATATGATTTCGAAAAATTTATTTGAAGAGAATAGTAGGATATTGGCAATTCATACGGGAGGATTACAAGGCCTAAAAGGCTTTGAGTAGTCAAATAATGTGAGTAATTTTATTTTTTAGATTATAATAATGATAAAAAATACACTTATATCATTACTGGTCATTCTGATGGCTAGCATCACCTCATATGCCACACACTTGAGGGCAGGTGAAATAACATATGAATTATTAAATGAATCTACACAAACTTATAATATTACGATAACCGTCTACATGGACGATACTTCGGAGGTGAGTTTTGGAGAAGGCACTCTTCATTTTGGCGACGGTACTTCTATTCAACTACCACCCATTAGCAGCACTAAAATCAAAGATGGCTTATCTTATTCCAAATATTCGGTAAATCACAATTATTGTGCTTCAGGCAACTACCTCCTCTACTATTCAGAGCCTAACCGCAATGAGAATGTGGTTAACTTGCCCAATTCGGCAAATAAATTATTTTATATAGAATCTTTACTCGTTTTACCATCTGATAAATTAATCGCTAGTCCTGCACCAAAAACATTAGCTCCTTTATTATTCAAAGGCCAGCTTGGAGACACCTTAAACTATTCCCTTGCCTCAAAAAACCTTTCTCCATCTGAAATTAAACTGAGGTACGACCTGGTTCCATGCCAACAAGGTCGCAACCAGGTTTCAGAAGGATATTTCATTCCAAATGAGGTCTCTGTTAACCCTCTTACTGGCCAATTTACCTGGAAGACCACCGCTAATGACATGATTGGCGAATATAATTTTGCTTTAAAAACATCGCAATGGACCAAGATAGGAGACAACTATGAGCTTATCGGATATGTGATTCGAGACTTTCAAATTATACTAGAAGATATAGAAGGTAAAATGGAATTGAACACTATTGAAAATTCAGGTCTAGGAGAAAATAATTCATTAATTATACCAGCAGGTAGCAGTAAGTCTATTTCATTTATTTCCAAAATTCAATCTGGAGATTCAGGGTTCGAGGTGTTTTCTGACCTAAACTCAGCTTCCTTAGAGAGAAATTCAGATACAATCACGCTTCAAATACAAATAAATGAAATGATGGCTAGAGAGAATCCCTACGTTGTGGTCTTGAGGTCGACCAATTATTTAGAGTCTGACTCTTTGGTAAAGGATATGCCCATCTTAATTTATACTCAAGAAACGGAAGAACCAGAACTTTTAGCTCCCAATGTTAATGAGTTAATTACATCAGTCGGTAAATTAAAAACAACCTCTCTGAAACCTTACCCTAACCCAGTTACAGACAAGTTTTATTTAGGGGCAGACCTACAATCTCACTTCATTACCATAATAGACATGAAAGGGGAAGAGTATAACCTTCCTGTTGAATCAGATTATATTAATGTCTCATCACTACCAAAAGGAGTTTTTTTCTTAATGATTGATGGTGAGTCTTATAAATTCATTAAAAAGTAAGCATTACTTCCTCCTCACAGAAGTTAACCATGTACCTATGCCTCTTCGGCTAGGTTTTTCCACTAAAATCCCTGATTCACTGGCATTTTTAACGGATTCCACGGTGTAAAAGGCCTTGGGTAGGCTTTCCTGCATATGATCCAGGAACTCTGACAGGTTATCTCTATTTTGCACCGTAAAGAGAAGCTTCTCTTCACCAGCACGCGTTTCGGATGACACGATGGAATAACGAATATTCTTTTTATGGATATACTCTAGAATGCCTGAAAGATCATCTGAGGTAATGATCCTTACCACTACTTTTCCTAAGGCCAGCCTCTCTTCAATTAACATACCTACCAATATTCCACAGGCAAAACCGGCAGGATAAGCAATGTAGGAGTAGACATTATCTATATGTTGAAAAATTTGCCCTATGGCCAATAGCCAAATCAGTGACTCAAAAAAGCCAAGGAGAGTAGAAACCATTTTCTTCCCACTCATGACAAAGATTATTCTTAAGGTATTGATAGAAACATCACAGATCCTGGCAAAAAATATCATCAGTGGCAAAACCACGATCCTAAAAGTCTCAGAATCAATCCCGTATTTAAGAAAAAACTCTTCCATATCTATCCTAACAAATCACTAAAAACATCATTGATTTTAGCGAATGGTTTAATTGTAATTTTAAATTTTGATTGCTCTGCCCCCTTCATTCCGAACTTTGAGATATAAATTTCTTCAAAACCCAATTTCTCTGCTTCAGCTATTCGACTTTCAATACGATTCACTGCTCTCAATTCGCCTCCAAGCCCCACTTCTGCAGCAAAGCAAGCTTTCTCAGGTATGGAAATTTCCTCTAGAGAGGAAACCACTGCACAACAAACAGCCAAATCAATAGCTGGGTCTTCTACCTTTATACCGCCAGCCATATTTAAGAATACATCTTGTAATCCAAGTCTAAAGCCGCAGCGTTTCTCCAGTACCGCTAATAGCATATTGAGCCTACGAGGCTCAAAACCAGTGGAGCTCCTCTGAGGTGTGCCATAAGCAGCCGTGCTCACCAAAGACTGAATTTCAATCATCAAAGGCCTGTTACCCTCAATGGTGGCCCCTATCGTCACCCCGCTTAGATCGCCTTCTTTTTGAGATATTAATATTTCAGATGGATTGCTAACCTCTCGAAGGCCGGAGCCCAACATTTCATAAATACCTAATTCTGAGGTAGATCCAAAACGGTTTTTTGTAGTTCTTAAAATTCTATAAGAAAGATGTCTGTCCCCTTCAAATTGCAGAACCGTGTCTACCATATGTTCCAGAACCTTCGGCCCGGCAATAGCCCCTTCCTTAGTAATATGTCCCACCAGAAAAACAGGTGTATTGGTCTCCTTCGCAAACTTGATAAGCTCGGCTGTACACTGTTTCACCTGGCTCACGCTCCCTGCCGCAGACTCTACGTTAGCAGAATGCAGGGTCTGAATTGAATCTAAAATAAGTACATCAGGCTTTAGCTCCTCGGCCTGCGTAAAAATATCATTTGTATCAGTTTCAGCAAGAATATAGCATTCATCAGCGGCCAATTTCATGCTATCCAGCCTATCAGCACGCATTTTTATTTGCTGCTCACTTTCCTCACCAGATACATAAAGCACTTTGCAATTCACCGTTAAAGCTATCTGAAGCATTAATGTAGACTTACCGATACCGGGCTCACCGGCAATCAGAACGACAGAACCTGGCACAATTCCTCCTCCAAGGACCCTATTGAGCTCACTATTTTTTGAGTTGATCCGTAGTTCGCGCTCATGGGTTATCTCAGCCACCTTTTTAGGTGCCGCCGCAGGCCTGCCACCACGAGCACGCCATTCATTTTTATCAGCTGAAGTAGATTTACTCTTGGTTAATTCCTCTACAAAACTATTCCAAGTACCGCAAGAAGGGCACTTCCCTAGCCACTTTGCAGACTCATACCCGCAGTTTTGACAGAAAAATAAGGTCTTTGCTTTAGCCATGCCCAAAGATAGCAAACCCATATGATTCGCATGAAATTTAATTTCTTAACATCCATTTGATGAAAAACATGTGACTTTATTCAAAAATCGTATTATATTGCAGGTTTAATTAAAAATTATATTGTTAAAGTATTATGTTTATGAGTCTGGCTAAACCTTTATTTTTTACCCTGGCTGCCTTTTTTGTTATAAATCTGGCAGTAGCACAAAGTCCCCAGAAGTTCGGCAAAATCAGTATGGAAAACCTGAAGATGACCGAAAACCCTATTGATTCATCGGCTGGCGCTGTGATGATTTTCAATTACGGAAAAACATCATTTGATCACAATTTTGACATCAGTATTGAAAATCATATCCGGATCAAAATTCTGAATAGTTCTGAATTAGATCAAGGAACCATAAAAATACCATTTGGAGCCAATGATAGAATTGAAAAATTCAAAGCCGCTACCTACAATCTTGTAAATGGTGAGATAGTTGAGTCCAAGTTCGCACGAAAAGATGCATTCATCGAAGACGTAGATGATGATGTAAAGCAGATGAGATTTAGTTTACCTGATGTAAAAGAAGGCTCTATAATTGAATATACTTATGAAGTAAACTATGGTAGTTGGGGAAGCTTAGCTACTTGGTATTTTCAGTCAACTATACCTGTGTTATACAGTGAATATGTAGTAGCACTTCCTGAATATTTTGATTATAAAAAGGTTCAATCTGGTTTCGTTCCTTTAGCAGATTATGAACAAAAATTCGAGAATGGAAGATACGGTGATGCTACCTTCAGACTAAATGTGGAAAAATTTGTAGCGAAGAATGTACCTGCATTCAAAGAAGAACCTTATCTCGCTTGTCAGGATGACTATATTACAAAAATTAAGTTCGAGCTTAACAGAATAGACATACCAGGAACCATGAGTAAAAGATACCTTCCAAACAGTTATGCTCATTTGAGCAAACACTGGGCAGAGGGTGATTTTTATGGTAAAAGACTAGAATCAAATAATTTTCTTAAAGATGATGTGGATCTTATAACCAAAGACGCTACAACTAATGAAGAAAAAATAAAGGCTATTTATGAATATGTAAGAGATACTTTTGAAGTAGATTATGATGTGATCAGTGAAGGTCTGAGAAGAATCTATAATCTTAAAAAGGGCTTTCCTGTAGATATCAACTTCATTGTAATAGCCATGTGTAACGAAGCTGGATTCAATGCCATGCCTGTAAGGTTGAGTACCAGAAAACATGGTAGACTACATCCTATTTACGCCATGCAAGCTAATTTTAATTATACCATTTGCTTAGTAAAAGATGGTGACAAGGAATACCTTCTTGATGCCAGTGAAAAGCATTTACCATTCAACACCCTGGACAAAAGCTGCCTTAATGGACAAGGTATGATAATATCTGCGGACAATTTCGGGTGGGTAGACTTGAATGCATCTTCCAGTCATAAAACACAAGTATTTGCTATGCTGGAACTAGATGAAAGCGGCACTTTATCGGGTCAGGTTAGCTTATCCAAGGCTGGTTATGAAGCAATAGATTTTAAGGAAAACAACAAGAAAGATTTAGATGAGTATAAAAAGACATTTTCAGAAAATCATGACCAATGGGCTATTGATTCTCATGATATCACAGGAGCAGAAGATCTAGAAGCTGCAGTAGTTGAAAAGATAGATATGATACAAGATTCATATGCTGAGTCTTTGGGAGATATCATCTATTTAAATCCCCTACCTTATGGCAGAATGAAGAGCAACATTTTTAAAACCAAAGATAGGTTGTTCCCTGTAAGCTTTGGGGCACCAATAGAAGAGGTTCTAACTTTTAGAATTAAACTTCCTGCAGGTTACAAAGTAGAAGAAAAGCCCGAACAAGTGGCTATAGGCTTACCTAATAATGGAGGTCTCTTTGTCTATAGTGTAAATCAAGTTGGTGAATACCTTGCCGTTAGCTCCAAATTTGTTATTAATAAAGTTGAGTTTTCTACTGACGAATATATATTCCTTAGAGAGTTTTATGCACAGGTAGTAGCTAAAGAAGCTGAACAGGTAGTACTTAAGAAAATCTAATAATGAAAAAGCTGATTTTTGGTTTAATAGCACTAATTGCTTACTCAGCCTCTTATGGCTTGGGGAAAGACCCAAAATATCCAGTAAGCAGCATTCCTGAAGAGCTTAAAAAAGGAGCTTATGCCATTTATAGACTCAACTCTACGGAATACAGCATTTTGGGCATGGAAGAAAGTGTTGAGCGGACTCATCAGGTAATAACCATATTAAATGAGAAAGCCTCTGACCTCGCGTATTTAGATGCCATGTATAACGATTACATGAAGATAACACATTTTGACGCTCATGTATATGACAAGGATGGTAAGGAAGTATATTCATTAAAAAAATCCGACATCAATGATGAAAGTTATATTTCTGGTTATTCATTATATGAGGATGATCGTGTCCAATGGGTAAGTTTGGGGCAAAAAGATTACCCATATACCATAGATATTGAGTATGAACAGAAGTTTAAAACTACCTATATATCACCTGATTGGTATCCCATTCACAAGGAACATATAAGCGTAGAAAAAGCAGAATTCACTATAAACAGTCCTAAAAATCTTGCTCCCAATTTTCTTGAACTAAACATTCCTAAAGGAATTTTTGAGTCACAAGAAGCTAACGGCAGCATATCTTATAAATGGACATTATCAAAACACCCTACCATAGAGATTGAGGCGTATAGTAGAGGTATTCAAGATGTAGCTCCAATAGTACTTACAAGTCCTTCGAATTTTTCCTTTGAAGGGTACGAAGGTAGCTTATCATCCTGGGATGGCTTGGCAGAATGGCAAATGAAACTGAATAAGGGAAGGAGTGATATATCGGACAAAACGGCAAATGAAGTCAAAGCCTTAACAGCAAGTATACCTACTAAGAAGGAAAAGGTGAAGGCAGTTTATGAGTATATGCAGAAAAGAACAAGATACGTCAGTGTTCAATTGGGAATAGGAGGTTTTCAACCTATAAAAGCTGAAGTTGTGGATGAAGTGGGTTATGGAGATTGTAAGGCATTAGTTAATTATACCCAAGCGCTATTGAATAGCATAGGAATCAAATCTTACTATACCCTGGTATCTGCGGGCTCCACTTATAAAGAAATGAATAAAAACTTTCCTGCAGATAGCTTTAACCATATTATTCTGGCTGTTCCTGATGAGGCGGATACTATTTGGTTGGAATGTACCAGCCAAACTAATCCATTCAATTATATGGGGAAATTTACTGGTGATAGAAATGTACTTATGATTACGGAAGAAGGAGGCAAAATAGTGCGCACACCTTCATACGATCATGAAAACAACATGATAGCCAGTAATGTGAAGGTAGAATTAGACGAACAAGGTAATGGCTTCACGAAGTTACATACTAATTACAATGGAGCCGGATCTGAATACAATGGCCTGGAACATTATCTTACCCTCACTGATAAGGATCGTAAAGACTGGCTTCACCAAAGCCTGCATATATCTGACTATGAGCTGCAAAAGTATGACTTTACTCAAACAAAGGATGTAATACCATCAATAGACTTAGAAGCAGACATCATAGTGCGAAAGCTAGCATCAGTTAGTGGTAAAAGAATATTCTTACCACTTAATTTTCTTGATGCCAGAAGTTATGTTCCGCCAAAAACAGAAAATAGAAAAAGGGATGTTAAATTTTCTTCATCATCTATCACTGCAGACACCATAACATATACGCTACCAGCTAATTATCATGTGGATTATGTTCCTGAAGAAACTTCAATCGAATATCCATTTGGAGCTTACGAAATGAAGGTTGAGAAAAAGGAAAATCAACTGATCTATTATAGAAAGCTCACCATCAACAAAGGTATTTATAGCCCAGAAACATATTCTGATGTGGTGGAATTCTTCAAGCAAGTAAGAACCTCTGATAATAAGAAGGCGGTTTTAGTAAATAAAACTTGATGAACTAATATAAACGGGTAAGCCTATAATAATCCGAAACGGTTATTCTAAAGGCTTCCCGTTCTTTAGAATCTACCAAAATAGGCTCAAGCTTGTCAGGGGCTATCTCCAGAAAAACCCTTTTCTTAGAAAGAAGAGCTTCATAAATGCCATTTGCAAATTTCAGCATCTCCATTCTATTAAATTCGGTAAGCGATAATTTCTCCACAGAATTTTTATTGTCTTTAAATTGAAGTCGGATAGCAGAATCTGAATTAAAATTTGAAGGCTCCAAAATCAAAGAGGCTTCATCTTGCAAATAATTGATAACAATGGCCAAATTCAATAGTGGATGCTCGGCATTAACCACTCTATCTTCATAGCGAAAAATGTTCAGTTTAGCCTCTTTATTCTCCTCCAGATCATAATAGTATTGTCTTACATTTTTGAAAAAGATCTCGGTGTCGTCTCCCGTTTTGAAGTCAAAATCTTCCAGGTTAACCCGCTTCTCACTATCTAAGTTACAACCAGTTAGTAACACCGCTAATAAAATCACTGCCCTTCTCATAATATGAAATTTGCTATCTTTAACGGCAAGAGAATTTAAATAGTTTGATAGTTAGGAAAGCATGATTGACGAAACTTTAGATGAGAATTTTATTGAAGAGGGGAATGAAAAAGAAAAATATTACAGGGCCTATTTTGGCAATGATGCGGATTACTATTTAAGAGAAATAGAAGCTCTAAAAAACGAGCGCTCTTACTCTCTCAATTTCTGGCCATTCTTATTTGGGCTACTGTGGATGTTCTATAAAAAGTTATATGTACCTGGCTTTGTGTTATTAGGCACCCAGATTGTAATTGGTTTCGCTGAGGATTTCATTGTTGAAAAGTTCGCTCTAGGTGCATATCAAATTTATTTTGATCTCTTTTGGATGCTAGCCGTAGGAATTTTACTTGCCTTTTATGGTAATGTTCTTTATCTAAAAAAAGCCGAAAAGGACGTAGAAGCAATCATTTCTGAAACACAACCTGGACAAGACCGATATGATCAACTAGCAGAAAAAGGCAGAAATAACCCTGGTGCTGTTATCATTTTCATACTGATCCTGATTATTATAAGTATGATCGGATTCTAATTATTCGACATAATAAGTTCTCTTTACACGCTGGCTCACATTGGTTAATATCTCGTAGGGTATTGTATTAATCTTCTGAGCCACTTCTGAAATAGTAAGGTGCTCACCAAAAACTTCTACTTCATCTCCTTCTTGCGCTGGAATATTCGTAACATCTACCATGGTCATATCCATACAAACATTTCCTACCACCGGTGCCTTCTCTCCATTAATCCAAACTTCACCCACCCCTTTGCTAAAAGCCCTGCTAAAACCATCAGCATAGCCAATGGCAATAGTGGCAATCCTTTTTTCACCATCTATTTTTCCATGGCGTCCATAACCCACGGTTTCTCCATTATGCAAAGTCTTTATTTGTGAAATAATAGTTTTAAGCTTTCCAATAGGCTGTAATTTTTCCTGCTCCTGATTATTGGTTTCTAAGCCATAAAGACCAATACCCAAACGAACCATATCGAATTGTAAATCCGGAAATCTCACAATACCCGGAGAATTCAACAAATGAATAATGACCTCAATATTTAGTGCCTTTTTGATCCTGTCTGACCACTCTTTTAGCTTAGTTGCCTGATCGTAAGAATAATCATTATGCCGCTCTTCGTCTGCCCCGGCAAGGTGGCTAAATATGCTCCTTACCTGTAAATTAGGATGAGCCTGAAGCAGATTTATTAGCTTATCTAAATCTTGCTCCTCAAAACCCAGGCGATGCATTCCAGTGTCCAACTTTAAATGGATGGGCGAAACCCTGCCATTTAAATGAGTGATGTATTTCTGTAGAATATTGAAATTATAAATCTCCGGCTCCAGATCATATTTAAGAATGGTATCAAAGCTGTCTTCACTGGTGTTCATCACCATAATCGGCAGGTAAATACCATGCTGCCTTAAATAAAAACCCTCATCAGGATAGGCCACACCCAGATAATCTATGCGATGGAATTGAAGAAAATTGGCTACCTCCAGACTTCCGCTTCCGTAAGCAAAAGCCTTTACCATTACCATTAATTTAGTCTCTGCCTTTAACTTAGATTTGTAAAAGTTGAGGTTATTCGTGAGGGCATCCAAGTTGATCTCCAGCTGTGTACCATGAATTCTTTCTTCCAGGGTTTTCACTAGCCTTTCAAACATAAAGCTCCGGGCACCTTTCACCAGAATGAGCTCATTTTGAAACTCACTCATGTCATAATTTTTAAGGAATTCCTCGGTATCAACAAAAAAGGCCGCTGGAATATCAAAACAATCACTATTGCTGGAGAGCTGATCTCCTATCCCTATTAACTTTTGAATACCTGCAGCATTAAACAGGCTATTGACTTGCTGGTATAATTCTTTTTCAGGTACCCCACTCTGTTGGATGTCAGATAAAATAACAGTTTTCTTCAGCTGTTGCTTTTGATGAGACACAAACTCCAAAGCTATCTGCAAACCGGCAAAATCATTATTATAAGTATCATCTATAATGGAACACCCATTAATAGCGCGCTTCATTTCCAGGCGCATAGAAATACTCTGCAGCTTATTCAAGCCCTCCTGAATCTCATAGAATGAAAAGCCCAGTAGCTTCATGGTAGCCACACAATGCATGCAGTTCTCAACGGAGGCTTTATAAACAAAAGGGATTGACAGGTTTTCGGATTGGTCTTTACATTTTAAATGTACCACACTGAAGCTATCATAAAGTTTTAGGTCCTCAATGACCAAATCAGCTTCTGAAGAATATCCCCAGGTAAATCCCTTGTGGCTAAGCGCCCTATCAATGATCTCCACATCTTTACAATAAACCACTTTTTTGGCCTTTTCAAACAGCAAGGCTTTTTCAGTTACCTTTTCCTCGGTGCTGGTAAAGCCTTCATCATGTGCGGAGCCAATGTTTGTGAAGATCCCTAGTTCAGGCTGAATAATTCCGGCCACTTTTTTCATCTCACCAGTAGTGCTTATCCCGGCCTCAAATATTCCTATTTCGTGCTCCTTATTAATCTGCCATACCGAAAGCGGCACACCTATCTGAGAATTATAACTGTGAGGACTTTTTACTATTTTTCTATAAGGAATCAGCATCTGATAAAGCCATTCTTTAATAATGGTTTTACCATTACTGCCAGTTATTCCAATTGTTTTTAATTGATACTGAGCACGATGATGCGCGGCAATAGCTTGCAAGGCGCCCACTACATCATCTACTACCAAAAAATTACTTTCAGGGAATGAAGTTAGATCTGGTTTATACTGTACCACAAACTGCCTAATACCCTGCTTGTAGGCAGAAGAAAGGTAGTCATGACCATCATGTCGCTTACCAGGAATGGCGAAAAACAAGGCTTCCCTAGCAAAGAATGATCTTCGACTGTCTGTGATAAGATATTTTATTTCTTCATCTGCCCGATCAGAAAATATGTTGCCCCCGGTAATACCAGATAGCTCTTGGAAAGTTATCATAAAAAATGGCCTGGAATTTTCTTTAAAACTATTGAATAGTACTGCTTTTACAAAGCAAGTTCCATCTCATATTGGTCCAGATGATTCTGAAAACCTAAATGATTTAGAAATCCATTGAGGGATTCAACTTGTTCATCTACATTAACAATGGATAGTGTGCTGCCGTTGAGTTGATTCACCAAATAATTGATCAAGCTCTTACCCACACCTTTGCCACGGTAGGCTTTGCTAACACCAATCTGACTTATTCTGTTAAAGCTAGTTTGATAAATCACGTACCCAACACACTTGTAGTCGCTGTGTATCTCTATGATAGTTTCATTGGAAATATTCGCATTAACCATGGCGTTAGAGTCCAGAAATGAGAGTGGATAGTCCAGAAAGGTTTCGTACAGCTCCCAGTTAGGAGATTTTACTGAAAAAATTTCCAGATCTACCTGGGGTATAAAGTCACTGAAATCTGCTTCCTTAAGTTGGTAGCATTTATATAGTTTCGTCTTCTCAAAACCTATAGACTCATAAGACTTTATGGCCTTATTATTATTAACCAACACCTCTAGTATGCATCTCTTAATATGCTTTTGTTGAAAGCGCGGGATCAGAAAACTGATCATTTCCGCAGGAATTTTGCGTCCCCGATAATAAGGTCTCACCCCAGTACCACCATTATAAGCTGTAAGCTTGCCATTATAATAACTTACCGAAGTAAAGATAAAGCCAGCCAGGGCATCATAGTCAAAAGCGCCTACGGAAAGAGAAAAGTCTATCTGTAGCTTCTGCACAAATTTTCTAACAAACTGCTCCTTGGAGAGCCGAAAGGGCACCTCATAATCTGAAAAGGCATCCAGAAAAGCAAGATACATTTCTGTTAGTTCTGATGGCTTAAAAGTCCTGATGGTTAGCCCGGAAGCCATAGCTACAGTAATCTGGTGCCGTTTGGAACTTTGGCATCTGGTGTAGCAAGCACTACATTTCCTTCAGGATCATGAAAACCTGTAACCAGAACTTGAGATAACAAAGGACCTATTTGCTTCTCTGGAAAGTTCACCACGCAGAGCACTTGTTTATTGATCAAGGTTTCAGGTGTGTAGTGGTGGGTGATTTGAGCACTCGATTTCTTCACCCCAATGGCGTCACCCAGGTCAACCCAAAGTTTGTATGCGGGTTTTCGCGCTTCGGGGAACTCTTCTGCTTTGATGATTGTACCTACACAGATATTAACTCTCTCAAAATCACCCCAATTGATTAATTCCATACTGTCAATATTGAAAAATACACAATAATATAAGGCTGTTTGCCATTTTTTTGTAACATTTCAAAAATTAATGCGTATATTTAGCATCACTTTAATGCTCTTATGAAACTAAAGTCGTTCAATTACATACTTGTACTTTCAATGTTCTGCGGTGTGAGCATCATGCCTGCCATGGCACAGGAAGGCGGTTTTATGTTTGAAGCCGGGGGTACAGAACCTGCCCCAAGTGAGCTGACTACAGCCGGCGGCGAAAGATCATATACCTCTGGTTCAGGGTCTTCAAGGACTCGTCATAATGTAACCAGAACCACAACTACTCCCACTGAGAACGAAAAAGAAAGCAAAAAGCCCCAAACTTCAGAAGTTAAAAAAGCAACACCTTCTAAAGCTGCTGCTGCTACTTTAACCAAGCCAAAAGAAAATCCTGCTCCGGCAGAAAAAACAACTACTGAGGAGGAAGATCCTGATTCTGTAGTTTCATTCAACTTCCTCCATTATATCATTCAGAAATTTAAGTTTTCTGAAATGGTTGATGAATAGAATTACTTCTTCATCACTTTCTTTCTCTTTTCTATCTTACTTTCTGTAGTAATACTATAATTATTTCCATAAATGGCACCTTCCCATTCACCGTACATAGGGTTAGGAAGCATTATGAAATTATTAAGAAGCTCTTCTTTATTTTCTAACACTAAATCTTTACCTAAATCACTACCTCTGTCAGCGAATAATTGAGAATAGTCAGTAAGATTATCTCCAATAAATAGGATTATGGTATAATCTGAGGCTACCAAACTTCTTCTTTCAGTCTTGTCGCTAGTACCAGATCTTAGGATCACATGATTATTATCTGCATTAGGAAAATTTAGCGCTTGCAAGTTCTGGATAGTGGACTGCAATTCCGGTTCTTTTCTATTAGAGATATAAAACACCTCCACACCTTTTGACTTTGCAAACTCCACAAACTCTAAAGCTCCAGGTAGTGCCTCGGCTCTGCTTTCTTCTGTCCACGCTTTCCATGATTCAGAAGAATACTGCTTTCCTTCCTCAATGAGTTTCACCTCATAAGGGCTATTATCCAAAACGGTTTCATCAATATCCAGAACCACTGCTGGTGGAAGAGTGAGCTCCATGGTATCTAGTTTGCTACCTACCATAAGCTCAGCATAGTGGTAAGCCTGTAAATAGCTGGCGGTCATCTCAGCTGACTGCTGATACCACAGAACGCCAGAGGTGAGCTGATTGGCCAGCTGCTGCTCCGGAGAAGATGACGTCGAAGTAGTCACCTGGGGTGAGCAATTTATACAGCTGATGAATACCATTCCCAGCAGTAATGACTGATATAATTTGTTCGGTTTAATCATAATTAGAGCATTTGTAAGTGCAAATTCATGCAATAGTAAATGCCTCTGCCTCGATTTTGTTGCAAAAGGTTCAAATAATTTTTGAAAGGTATACCTATTTCGCTTTAGTGTATGCAACTTTGTTGCAGGTATTTTGTTGACACTTGCGATGAGAAAGATTAATCTATTAAAAGCACTAGTTCTGGTATTGATTTCTACCCTGTCCTTCGGCCAATCAAAGGACTGCACCACAGGCTGTAACTGTTCTTTTGATGGTGTTATATCAGATGCACAAAGTAATGAGCCTATCCCCTTCGCCACTATTCAGATAAAGGGAACTCAGAAGGGTGTTTTAACCGATGAGAACGGTCATTTTGTATTAGAAAATCTTTGTGAGCAGGAGTTCGACATTATAGTATCACATATTGGCTATAAAAGTGTAACCCACCATCATGATCTTTTCCATCCGCACATGAATGTACAGCTTGCACCAGATGATATGATTTTAGAAAGTATTGTGGTGGAAGGAGAAGAAGAGCAAACAGGATTAACCACCGTTTCCCAATCGCAGCTATCCAAAAAAGAACTAGACTTAGTAAAGAATGAAAGCCTGGGTGACGCTCTTGGCCGAATAACCGGAGTTTCTACCATGAAAACGGGCTCCAACATAGTTAAGCCTATTATTCATGGCCTATATGGTAATAGAATTTTAATTATTAACAATGGATTAAGGCATGAAGGACAAACCTGGGGCAACGACCATGCTCCGGAAATAGACCTAAGCCAAATAGAAAATATCACTTTGGTTAAAGGGGCTGCAGCTATTAAATATGGCCCCGGTGCCATGGGAGGTGTCATTATTCTTGATCCGCCTAAAATGGATTTACTCACAAACCACCTACATGGAGAGGCAGGCCTAGAAGCAGCCACTAATGGTCGCTCGCTAAGCAGCAACCTACTCCTACAACAGGGGTATAAAAAATGGGCTTGGCTAGCTCAGGTTTCAAGTAGAAATCAGGGAGATTTGAAAGCACCGGATTACATGCTCACTAACACAGGAGCTCAGGAGCTCAGCTATCTACTGGGCGCTAGGTACCATAAGAAAAACTGGGACCTACAGCTTAACTATTGCCATGTACAACAAAAACTAGGAATATTAAGAGGTTCGGTAACAGGAAATTTGGATGATTTGGACTCCGCGCTGAAAGCTCCGATTCCATTTTACACCAAGGATTTTAGCTATGATATAAATAACCCACACCAGGAGGTGAGCCATGATGCAGCCACTGTTAAATCATTGATCAATTTCAATGGCAGTCAGTTAAAATTAGAATATGGTTTGCAGATAAATAAAAGGCAGGAATATGATGTTCGAAAATCAAACAACAATAAAATACCATCCATTAATCTAGAACTTTATACACATACGTTCGACGCTGAATGGATCCATCCGGAGGTATCAGGGTGGGAAGGAAGCATTGGCGGACAATTCATGTATCAGGACAATAATAATATACCGGGCACCAACACCGTACCTTTTGTACCCAACTATACCAGCTCAAGGATTGGAGCGTACATGGCCGAATCTAAAACATTTAATGATTTTACACTGGAACTAGGCATTCGGTATGATTACCAACAGAATGATGTTATAGGCAGAAAACCAAACAATGACATTTATAGCCAAAACCTAAGCTATAATAGCGTTACCGGCTTAGTTGGCATAGGCACTTCAATAGGAAGCAACGGAAGATTCCAATCTAGTATAGGCACAGCCTGGAGACCTCCAAATGTAGCTGAACTATACAGCTTTGGAAAGCATGAAACCATATATGAATTTGGTTTTTGGAGATGGGAAATAGATGATAATGGCCAATATATTAGCTCCAGTGATGTTTTAAATCAAGACAATAAACCCATAAGCAATGAAACCTCTTTTAAATGGCTATCCACCTACTCCCTAAACAAGGGCAAAACCAGATTTGAAATAAGTCCTTATGTAAACTATATAGCTAATTATATTTACACTAAACCGGCAGGTATTCTTCAGTCGGTGAGAGGGCCATTTACGTATTATGTGCACGACCAAACTAATGCCCTACTGTATGGAGTTGATGCCACTTACATCTATAACCATAATTCGTTTCTTTCCTCTCAGCTACAAGCCTCCTATTTAAAAGCTAAAGACATAACCCATGACACTTTCTTTGTTGGCATTCCTTCTCAAAAGGTGAGCTATGCAGTGACTTTTGACAAAAAGATAGGTAAGCTTCCCCACCTAAATGCAGGCCTGGAAGCCTCTTACATTTTTAAGCAAACCAACACCCCTGGAGCAATCACGGTAGATCAAATTCAGGAGGCTTATGAAAATGATGAACCTCTTTTTCAAGACAGATCCAGCAGTTTTGACTTTATGAAAGCTCCGGATGGCTACTTATTGCTAAACGCTCACGCCAATATTACTATAAAGAAGTTCATTATAGGGGCAAGAGTAAAGAACCTTTTGAATAGCACCTACAGAGACTACACTAACAGCATGCGCTACTATGCTGATGAGCCTGGAATCAACTTTCTTTTGAGCGCGAAATATAAATTTTAGTCAATAATAACCCCAGATAGATGTAAAGAACCACTCATGTAAATTTAAATGCAACAATGTTGCATTTTAGAGTTTTTTGTTTCAGCTTTGTAAAACCAAACAAGAAAAGATATATAACATGAGAAAATTTAATAGCTTATTAATGCTCTTTGCCGGACTTAGTTTCATCCTTGCATCATGTGGAGATGATGAAGCCCCGGCCCCAGAAAACGAAGAAGAAGTGATCAACGAAGTAACTTTAACATTCACTCCCACCCAAGGAGGAGAAACCGTTACAGCTACCTTCTATGATCCTGATGGAGATGGAACTCAAGCTGGAGAAACAGATGAGATCGTTTTGGCTGCCAACACGGAGTATGAAATGAGTATTTCTCTGAAGAACACAGTAGGAGATGAAGATGAAGACATTACAGAAGAAGTAGAAGAAGAGAGCGATGCCCATATGTTCTTTTTTGGTTGGGATTTAGGTCTTTTTGGCAACCCACAAGGTGATGGCAACATAGGTGCAGGACAAAGAAATGATCCTATGAACTATGAAGATGAAGATAACAATGGATTACCAATAGGATTAACCACAAAATGGACTACTTCAGATGCAGTTAGCGGCACGTTCAGAACGGTATTAAAACATCAGCCTGGTTTAAAATCATCCACTACAACCACTGCAGATGGTGATACAGATGTGGATTTAACCTGGGATATTACAATCGAATAAAAATCAGTTTAGGTCGAATAATTTGAAAGGCAGCCCTCACAAGGGGCTGCTTTTCTGCTTTATGAATAATATCTTAAAAAAACTCAACATAGAATTTTCTGCCTCGTTAATATTTAAAGTGTCTCAAAAACTGAGACTTTATTGCAAAACGTTAACCTAACAATAAACACTATGGCAGATTTAAAATTGGGCGATGTAGCCCCTGACTTTACAGCCGATACTACAGAAGGCCAACTGAGCCTCTATGAATATTTAGGAGACTCCTGGGGCATTTTATTTTCGCACCCAGCAGATTTCACACCTGTTTGTACCACAGAACTAGGTACAGCAGCCAAATACAAGCCACAATTTGATAAAAGAAATGTAAAAATGATTGCTATCAGCGTAGATGGCATTGATTCACACCATGAATGGGTAAAAGACATCAATGAAACCCAGCAGTGCACTGTGAACTTCCCTATTATAGCTGACCCTGACAAAACAGTAGCTAATCTTTATGGTATGATGCACCCAAATGCTTCTGATAAAGCCACTGTTAGGTCTGTATACATTATAGGGCCAGATAAGAAGTTGAAACTATTATTAACTTATCCAGCGTCTACAGGTAGAAATTTTGACGAGCTTCTTCGAGTTATTGACAGCTTGCAGCTAACTGCTAATCAGCAGCTTGCAACCCCTGCTAACTGGAAGCACGGAGAGAGAGTGGTGATTTCACCGTCGGTATCTGATGAAGATGCCGATAAGAGATGGCCGAATAACGAAAAAGTAAAGCCATACTTAAGGCTAACCGAAGCATAAAAAACAAAAGGCTGCCCTATGGGCAGCCTTTTGTTTTTTATCTCATCCTCGTATCTTTCGTGCATGGATTTCTCGCTTTTATTTTTAATATCTGCCTCGCCGGTTATATTTATAATCACTTTATCTCAAAGTATCAAGCTTAATAAAAAAATTACCCAGCAAGCTAATCTTATTAGAACTAATCAACTAAAATGGGATTATGCATCCTATTCCGCACTCTCCATTACTAATATTATAGTCTTTCTTTCTATAATAGGGAAAATATACTGGATACTAATCAGCCTTCTATTTCTTTTGGGCAGTCTCTATCTAATTTTTAAGACTTCAAGATTCCAGAATTACACAATTACTGAAAATGGAATATTTCATCTTAATAGCGATAGTTTGGTAATCACAAAAGAGACTATCATTAACATTCGTATCTCAAAAACAGAAATTAACATAGACACCACAAAATTCATCAATGATTTTACATTAAGCGCTACTAAGTTGATAACACCCTCTTGGCCCGAAATCTGTGAACAAATTAAGACTCACTTTTCTGATAAAACCATAATCATTGAAGACTAATTACTTAGCCTTCAAATATTCTTTAAAGTGCTTTTTAAACTTTTCTACTTTAGGTTTTGACACGCTTCTGATGTAAGGATCATTAGGGTGCAAGTCATAATATCCCTGATGATAATCTTCCGCATCATAAAAAGATTTGAAACGGGTTATCTCAGTAACTATCTTACCGTCATAGTCGGATTCATTCAGAGCGTTTTTTACCTCGGTAGCTACTTTTTTCTGTTCAGCATCTTTATAAAAAACAGCAGAACGATATTGCTTGCCTACATCAGGCCCTTGTCTATTCAGCTGAGTGGGATCTATAGAGCCAAAGAAGATGGTCACAAGAGTTTTAAATGATACCACCTCAGGATCAAAAAGCACCATTACTGATTCGGCATAATTTGTTTTACCGTAACTCACCTCATGATAAGTTGGATTGGGTTTATCACCACCACTATATCCAGACACCGCTTCTTCCACACCCTTTACCCTTTCAAATATGGCTTCTATACACCAAAAACAGCCTCCTGCGAAATAGGCTGTATCCAATTTGGCCGCTATTTCAGGGCTTATCTCCTTTACTGCCGGTGTGGTTTGTTGAGATTCTGCATTTTCAGTTTTTGCTCCGCAGCCAAAAGCTATGAGCAAAAAGAATATTGACGAAATTTTAAAAACAAGCTTCATATTATAAGTGTTAATATCTCAGAGTATTAACTGGTCAGGTCATTGTATTGTTTCATATTCAATGCCAGCCAGCTGACAAATACATTAAAAATACGGAAAAGTTAGAGTCATGGATTTGAATTTAAAAAACAAGGTGGCGCTGGTTACTGGTGCTAGCAAGGGCATAGGTAAAGGGATAGCTATAGAGCTGGCCAAAGAGGGCTGTAACATCATTATTTGTGCAAGAGATAAGGCAGAACTTTCACAGGCTGTAATGGACCTGGATAAGTTTAATGTTGAGGTGCTTTCTGTAATAGCAGACCTTACTGATGAGCAGCAAATTGATAATCTGATTCATACTTCTCACGAACGCTTTGGTAGGATTGACATTTTGGTAAACAATGCCGGAACCATTGGTGAGCCACTATCTTTCATGGAGCTGAGCACAGATCAGTGGAGAAATATCTTTGAACTTAATGTTTTCTCTGTGGTGACTTTGGTAAGAAAAGTAGTGCCTATCATGCAGCAAAAGCAATGGGGCCGAATAATCAATATCTCTTCTGAAAATGGAGAACAGCCAGATCCGGACATGCCACACTATAATGTAACAAAGGGTGCATTAAATAACCTTACTAAGACACTTTCAAAAGTACTTGGTAAAGACGGAATACTGGTAAACACGGTATCTCCTGCCTTTATAAAGACACCGCTGGTAGAAAATATGCTCAAAGGACAGGCCGACAATCAAGGGATTTCTGAGAAAGAAGCGGAAGAAAATTTCCTTAAAAACAAACGTCCTAACATAGTTTTAGAACGCGCGGGAGAAATAGAAGAAACAGCTGGGTTGGTGGCATTCTTAGCCTCTGAAAAAGCATCATTTATAACTGGATCTAATTTCAGAATAGATGGTGGTTCAGTAGCATCTATTTAAGGAAGCTTTACAACTTTGAGGGGTAGACGCGTGTCATAGACATATAACTTAACCATTATAAATTATGAAATACCTTAAAAGCCTACTATTCATATTTGCCATATTAATTATGAATGTGTCTTGCGACTCTACAGGCGTAAATGAAGATCAAGAAAAACTCTCTGATGACTCCGCCATGAACTGGAAGCTGACCAAAATGAGTGGAAATATGCAAGGTTCAGAAAGAACTGGCAGTGATATGGAATATCAAGAATCTTACTCCTTTAATAAAGATAAAACTTTCACAAAGGTACGCACCCAGAACGGCCAAACCAGACAAGCCAAAGGAACCTATGAAAAAGTGGAAAAGGGCAGTGAAAAATATTTTGAACTCACTTTTGACGAAGACAGTGAATTGATCGGCAACTGCACTGGAGACAACAAAGAATTACTTTATTTTCAATCAGAAAGCACTTTAAACAGCTCTTGGTCTGCTTGTGATGGACCTGGGTTACTTTACGAGCTACAGTAATAAAAAATATCCTCAGAAACCGCAAATTCAGTTTCTGAGGATATTCATTTATTCGTCTTTTAGGCTCTTAACCGGATTTAAAGCGGCGGCTTTAATAGTTTGAAAGGCCACTGTAAACCAAGCGATTAGCATAGCAGCTAGCCCCGAGATAGCAAAATACCACCATTCCAACTCTATGTGGTAAGCAAAATTCTGCAACCATGCTTGCGCGAGGTAGTAACTGATAGGTATGCCAATGACAATGGCTAGCAATACCATCTTCGTAAAATCAGCAGTGAGCAACCTGACAATAGTGACGTGGCCTGCTCCTAAAATCTTTCTAATCCCTACTTCCTTCTGTCTTCTTTCGGCAGTAAATGCTGCCAGCGCGAATAGACCAAGACAAGAAATGATTATAGCTACCCCCGCAAAATACCGAGCCAGTAATGACACCCTTTCTTCCGCTTTATACTGAGCCTCATAAGAGCTGTCCAAAAAGGTATAGTCAAAGGTATAACCAGGGTTATTTTCTTTATACCAGCTCTTTAAACTGGAAAGCACCTGACTGGGATCATGGGAATCGATTTTGATAAGGATATTGGGTAAAAAGTCTGTTTTAAAATGAAACAACAGCGGCTCAACCTTGGTATGCAGGCTGGAGTAGTTGAAGTCTTTCATCACACCGATTATCTCCTTTTCCTCACCCCACATCACTACTTTGGTACCAATAGGATCTTCAAGCCCCATGGCTTTAATTGCTGCTTCATTAAACATAATCTTGGACTCTTCATCAGCAAATTCTTTAGAGAAACTTCGGCCCTCAACTAAATCAAAACCAAGTACGCCTTGTATGTCATTGTACACTCTAGACTGCTCAAACTTGATAATGGTACCATCAGCCTTGCCAGGCCAGTTGACGCCCGTAGTGTAAGATCCATTTTGTGTGAATGAATGGGTGCTTGCCGAAACGTGCATTACACCAGGCACATCATTCAAACGACTGAGATAGCCATCAATATTTTCTAGTGCCTTGCCCTCCATCGGCACCATAATTACCCCATCACGATCATAGCCGATATTTTTGTTAAGCGCAAAATCAATTTGCTTATAAACGATGAGCACTGAAACCACCATTACAATGGAAAGGACAAACTGGAATACCACCAGACCTTTTCGGGTCCAGGCCTCAGTGCTGGAACCTTTAAACTTGCCTCTGAAAATATTGATGGGTTTAAAGCCCGATAAAAAGAGTGCAGGATAACTTCCTGCCACCAGACCAGTAAAAGTTACAATAGATACTAACCCAATAATTATTGGTGCATTAAGCTCCAGCGAAAGTGATTTGCCAGTGATATTATTAAACTGTGGCAACAAGGCATAAGTTAGGGCAATGGCACAGATTAAGCCTAAAAAGGACATTAATAAAGCCTCGCTTAAATATTGTACTACAAGTGTCCTTCTGCCTGCTCCTAAAGATTTTTTTACACCTATTTCCTTTAACCTACGAGATGCTCTGGCCGTGCTTAAATTCATAAAATTGATACAAGCAATGACCAAAACGAAGATACCTACCACGGCAAAAAGCCTGACATACATAATTCTACCTCCTGCCTGCTTTCCATTTTCAAATTTACCGTTAAGATATAGATCTGAGAACTGCACTAACATGGGAGACACATTGCTGCCTTCACTTTTGCTTTTAATAAAACCAGCGAGCTTTTTATTTAACTCATCTACATCTACACCCGGCGCAATCAGTACAGAGGTATAGGTATTATAATTACCCCAGTGCAGTCCATCTCCTAAAATATCCTTGAATACATCGTATGGCAAAACAAAATCGAACTGCTGGGTAGAGTTATTAGGAATGTCTTTGAAAACACCTGTTATCTTTGCCTGAGCTGTAAAATGCAAGAGTTTCCACTCTACGGTTTTACCTAGCACATCTCTGGAGCTACCAAATAACCTTTCAGCCAGAGACTCTGAAATTACCACTGATTTTTTATCCGTTAAGGCTGATTCCGGTTGCCCTTCCGCCATGGGGTAAGAGTACATTTCAAAATAATTTGTGCCTGCAAATTTGCCTGATGATTTATAAAACTGATCCCCATAATGCAGGGAGAAATTCTCTCCAAACCAAAGAGGATCACTATCCTCCACGGCCATCTCTATTTCAGGCACTTCCTCTTTCAAGGCATCTGCTAACAGCCCTGGTGTGCTGGTATCTGTACGTATTTTACCATCTTCTTCATGATTAAGCATGACATGATACAGCTGCTTATCATGTTTATGAAATTTATCGATATTGAGCTCATCATTCACCCAAAGAAAAATAAGAATAGCACAGGTAAGTCCTGTAGCCAGACCAAAAAGGTTAATTAAAAAAGAGCTTTTGTACCTCAGAAAGGTACGATAAGTGATTTTTAGATTGTGTTGTTGCATGTTGATATAATTTGAGTTTCGACTTGAAAATAGCTTCATAAACTCAGGGCGAAAGTAGCGTACAACACTCCAGGTAAACTTCCTTTTTGCTGCATGCGGATGCTTTGCAGTGTTGAGCTCGAATAATTCCAGCAAATCACCCTCAACTTCTTCCAGGTAGTCTTCTCTACAAAACCACCGAAGAAATTTTAAAGCATATTTTGGGGGAGACGCGTGCATTTAGCTAAAAGAAATGTTAGGAATCTGCTGATAAAGATCAGTACGCAAGGCATACTGCTGATCCAGCATTTTCTTACCAAAGGCAGTGATCACATAGAACTTCTTCCTTCTGCCCCCACGATCATTAGTAATGCCTCCATATCTTGACTGTACGAAACCTTTTTCTTCCATGCGCTTTAAAGCCACATGTATAGCGCTGATATTGACCCGTTTATCAAGCTTGGTTTCGAGGTTTTCAAGAATGGATACACCATAAGCTTCATCATGGAGAGCGGCCACCATGAGTAACACTAATTCTTCAAATTCACCTAAAGAAGGTTCTTTCATCCTGATTTTAATTTACTTAACAAACGTGAATATAATATATTAGTTTCATAATTGTTAAGGAAATGGTTGATTTTTAATTGAGGGGGTTGTAAAAGGTGGGGTTGGTGGGGGATTTTAAAGAAGCAGACTGTCTATGGACTGTTTTTTTTCCATCTGTCATCTTGACGAAAGGAAAGATCTATTTATTCGTTTAGTGGGAGCTTTTTAAATTGCAGTTAAATGACTAAACAAGACCATGCTCCATCCTCCTCTGTTATGACCAGTCTTCAGGTCGTTGCGAAAAAATACCAGTTATCTCCTACATGAATTAGGTTGATAAGTGTGAACCCGAAGGGCTCAATTCCTTCACCGAGTTCAGGTACTTTCCCGTAGAATTTGATGAATCCGTATTCATTGTCAATCATACCATCCACAGTTAGGCAAAGACTTTGTTCAGAATTAGTTAGGCTTATCACGTTCAGGTATTCCATTCGCTTTCTGATATCGTAAACTAAGTTCACATCGATACCAGACGAGTTTAAGTAGTCTCCAAATGCAGATTCAAGTTCTTGTTTCGTTCGGTAATCTTCATAATTACCTAGGTATTTAGAGTTGATGCGTTTTGAGTACCTCAGCATATCAGTCATTTCCTTCAAATTAGGATGTTTTTTTAACTGAGATTCGAGCTTTTGAAAGTCAGATTTATTTAACAAGTAGAATAGTTTATAAGATATTCCTAAGTTGAGTCCGCCAAAGGAAATGAATAAGCTCAGAATTAATCCTGCAACTGGCAACATAGTTCGCATACCAGTTTTCCTGTTCACAAAAATGAAAATAATGCTGAAGATGAGTCCACAAAGCAAAATTAGAAAGTAGAAAATCCCACCCATGAACGGACCTGTGGCCAGCTGATATTGGAAATTGAAAATGGATATCAAAATAAGAAATCCGATTATTACATATGTCAGGATATTAAAACCTTTTCTCATTCGCTAACTCTTGGGTCTGGAAATATAGGACATAACAAAATAGTATTTTATATAATGTCTTCAAAAAGCAATGAATAAGTGAAAT
Source organism: Fulvivirga ligni (assembly GCF_021389935.1). Classification (NCBI taxonomy): domain Bacteria; kingdom Pseudomonadati; phylum Bacteroidota; class Cytophagia; order Cytophagales; family Fulvivirgaceae; genus Fulvivirga; species Fulvivirga ligni. The sequence continues at coordinate 1,029,215 of NZ_CP089979.1, read as the reverse complement.
CCTATCCAGCAAATATGAAAATTTTCACCTTCTTGACCTATTCATCTGACCTGACCGGCCAGAGACCTCAGGAATAATCGTAACGCTGCAAAGAGCCGAGCGACTGCGGGATGGGGTTTAATTGAATTTTAACGTTCATTTGCAGCTTCCAAGTTATTCCTGTGTGCAAATTCAACCAAATGCTCAAGTTCATTTATAATAATTCTTTCGTCTTTAAAATATCTTCGGCTTAGTGGATATCTAATTTGGAGTCCGTCACTTGCAAAAGTGATTTTATTGTTTTTTAGTTTAGGCAATAAATTTTGATACTGAGATTCCCACAAAACTGGGTCAGCTGAAATTATTATATGAATCACAATGTCTAAAGTATTGGAGTTATTTGGGTTACAAACTATAGTAAATGGATAGCTTTGAAAAGCTCCAATAAGTCCATATGTTGTAATGGTCCAATTACTGTTCTCCTTAATTAAATCTCTTTTGAAACCCAAGTCAATTAATTTATGAAGGGCTTTCGTATTTAGAATTCTTTGTCCCTTTAGATAATTGATTAAACTTAATGAAAGAGCGATTATTAGTGCAGAGAATCCTGCCATTAGAGAAAGTCCAAGGAAGGTTCCAATCAATTCGATGCCTAGTGGCTCAGAATGTTCTTTAATAAATTTATTAAGGGCTATTATTATCAGAAATAATAAGACAGTAGTTGAAATGAATGAGAGAAGATATACTCTCTTATTGGCTTTTAGAAATTCTATCACGGATACCATACAACATCCATATTCTGGAGCCCAATGTAAATATTTTATCGTAAAAACTCATCGGCTTTACTTAGTTAAACTTGCCTCTTCCTACGAAGATTCCCCACTATCCATGGCGTTTAGGTGTTGTGGTACTTTCCTTTTCAATAACTTTCCTTTCAAGAATATTGAGGGCAGCTTGTTTTGCATAATCGGCATATTTACTATCAACTTGAGCTATTCTTAATAATTCCGATTCACTTTTATTGTCAAACTTTTTTTCAAACAATTCCACGTGCCTATCATAAGAAGCTTTCTTGTTTTCTTGCCGTTCCTCCTGCCTCATTTCATCACTGCTTTTGAAGCTGAACGATATTCCAGAGATTTTTGAAATTGCTGCACCAAGTTCCCTGGATGATCCTAAGTCCTTGGTTTTCCGAAAGGATATCGCCCCATACGACTCTACGTAAACATTAAGCTCGTATTCGCTACCATATTCGGCATCCTGATGTTCGATTATTTTGATACTTGAAATCTTGTCGAGCTTTCCGATCTCGAGATTATTCTTTTCAATACTATTAAGTGATTGATCAAATATATATTCTTCCCCCTCAAATAGGACTTTAATGTTTATCACAAAGGCATAAACTACACCAATCGCCAATCCTATAAGCGATACTTCAAGAATGTCTATTTTGTTGAAATTAATCTTATCCCACAGAGAGTATCCAAAAATTGCAAAGGCAATGATAGCAATGAAAAGAATGACTAATACATAATTCTTGTCTGTAGTTATAACAAGTTTTTGGTTACTGCTATGTGCAATTTTATATCTGCTTAATCCGAACAACGACTTATAACTATTTAGTTAATGACGCAAATTTTCCTTAGCTAATTCATCTTAATCATAATCAAATTGCCCAATATAGGTTCCACTTTCACCAAAGTAGTCCAATACGATACCATTTTTCATGATTAATTCACAGCCGTGCTCTTCTTCCCACACAGGATAAAAACTGATCCTTACAAATCGATTATTGCTTTGCTCACTTTCATCAACTACAATGTGGTCAATATATGATTTTTCGAAGGCATTTTCTTCATTGCTTATACCAAACTCTCTTAAGTTAGCTTGCGTTTCTGTTTCCCCATCCAATGTATCAAATCCGAAAGAAGTATTTTCACAGCATTCTAAACAATGCTTATACAGTAATTTTTTTATGAGAGGGCTACTTTCTACAGGTAAATTCAAAAAGTCGTTAATCGCTTGTACAAACCTTTCAGATATTATTTTTTCGGTGTTTTTAAGGTTGTAATTAGAAGTCAATAAGTCTAACCGAACTTCTTTCTGAAAAAATTCAGAATAAACATTCATCTTTCCTGAAGTCCAGATACTATTAATTAATATTTCTTCTCTTGTCATATATTTAAATCCATAATGAAAAAACCAGAATAATAGTCTCATGGCAAAGAGCCGAGCGACTGCGTGGAGTTAACCAATCGTTAGATTCTAATAGCTTGGCCATGCTGTCTAAGAATTTCTATTTTCTCTATTTCCGACCTATCAGCTTTCAATCGAGCAAGATACGTCGCAGCTTCCGAACAATATAAATCTAATACAGAAGCAATTTCACTATTTTTTACTGGTCCCATATTCAACAACTGCTTAAAAGCGTAAGAAATCCGTTTTGTCTTCCAGGAAGGCTTATAAACCCTGGGCTTACCTATTCCAATAACCCTAGTTAAAAAGGCCGTATCATTTTTATATTTCATCAGATTCTTTGATGTAACCTTCTTTTCTTTGTCCTCCAAATCAGTTATGATGATATCAATTTCATTAATGATCTTTTCCAGACTTTCTATTTCAGATTTTGTCAATACTTTGAAGTATAAAGGATTATAGTGATTGCTAACATTCGTGCAAGAGAAATATACATCCCCTCATTTATATTGTGCAAACTAAATATTTTAAAGTAAACCTCATAATGATTAAAAACCAGCGGTTTGAGAGGTTTTGTTCACCTCCATGATTTATCAATCTTAACTTAACCGGCCAGAGACCTCAGAAATAATTTTCACACGGCAAAGAGCTGAATGACTGCGGGAATAACTTACAGCATTTAATTTTTACACATTCCAGTTAAAACAACCGAAATTTGTTCTACTGTAATAGCGTTTCCTGCTGCATTAATTTTCGCTTCAATACCTTCAAAGTTCAGTAACCGCACTTCCCTATCATCAATGGTGTATCCAGATAGCACTTTAGAAACTGCTGAAGATAGTCTATATTCAATTCTGCTATTTTTAAAATTCTCAAATAGATACAAATCATCATATTCAGACATGACAGCTGTTATCTGAATGTCCTTATTAGAATTGACTAAATCCATGAGCGTGCTCCCCACTGATATATTTTTACTAGTTGCAAATTTTCCCGACCTGGTATTTAGGCCCTCAACTGTAATAGAATCACTCAAACTTATGTCTGCAAGTATTTTAGAATTATTGCAATCAATGTATTTACCATAATACATAAACCCATCTCCATTGAAAGATGAGTCCGCAACTACAAAGTCATCCGCATCATTTACATTTTGACATAAAATAATGCACCCTAAAGCGTCTTCAGTTATTAACCAGTTATCATCACTGGTCTGGGCAAATAGTAATGTGCTTATTGTCAAAGTTATGATTGTTAACAGAAGGATTTTTGTCATGATATATTACACAGCGTTTTATATATGTCACATATGGCGCAAAAAGTATTGAGAGTTCAAGTTAGTTCTGAGCCAAATGGTTCATTTTGATTTATCCATTATTAAAAGCCAAATCAAGCCCTGGGTATTGATTTAAGAGATTCAGAGAATAAAACAAAACATCCCCTTATTTACAATATATCACCGAATCTAAATCTTTTCCCGTAAAACTCATAATAATATAACCTGTGCTTCCTGAGACTTATTATAAACTAAGCACTAACGGTGTAAGATGAATATTGAATCAATCCCCCCTCAAACTATCCACCGGATTGATCAAAGCAGCCTTCACCGCCTGGTGACTCACTGTAAGCAAGGCAATCATTAAAATTCCAACCCAGGTAACTCCAAATAGCCACCAAGGCATGGAAATGCTATATTGGTAGGCTGAAAGCCAATCGGTGATGAAATAATATGCCAAAGGAGCCGAAATGAAGCAGGCAATGAGGGTGAGCCAGGCAAACTCTCTGGAGAGCAAGCGCCATAAGCTCAGGGCTGAGGCTCCTAAAATTTTTCTTATCCCTAATTCTTTGGTTCGCTGCTCTGCCAAATATCCAGATAAGCCGAACAAACCGATGCAGGAGATAAAAATAGCCAGAATGGTAAACAGGCCGGATAGCTGGCCCAGCCTTTCCTCGCTCTCAAACTTTTGAGCGTACTGATCATCTATAAATTGAAAGTTGAAGGGTACATTGGGCAAATTCTTCTTGAAGGTTTGCTCTAGCACCGAGAGATTTTTATGGATGCTTTGGTTAGGGTTAAGCCTCAGGTTATAAAAGTTATACGGCCCATCTATAACATACAAGGTCGGTTTTACCTGCTCGTAAGGCGACTCCATTACCATATCCTTTACCACTCCTATAATGGGAGACTTTCTTTTGTTTCCAATGTATTGGCCCACAGGATCTTCCAGCCCCATATAGGCAGCAGCGGCTTCATTGATAATGACAGCTTCCTCATCGGCTATATTTTCAGGTTCAAAGTCTCTTCCTTCCAATATTTTCCATTGCACCGTAGCTCCATATTCTGCAGACGATCTCACTATTAGAAACTGATCTTTGAAATCTGCGGGTTTTCCTGGCCAGTTGATGCCAGAGCTCCTTGAATAAACATCAGTGAGTGGACTATGTGAAGCAGACATCTCTACTACAGCACCAGAATTTATAAACTCGGTTCTCAGTTTTTTATATTTAAACTTAAAGGCATCAGAATTTTGCCTTATTTGTACTAACCCCGCCTTGTCATAACCTGTCGGTCGGTCTTTGGTGAAATTTACCTGAAGATGGACTACTACGGTGCAGACAATCAGCACAATAGCCACGGCAAACTGCGTGATCACCAATGCCTTTCTGGTGATAAGCGCAGCAGCCCCTTGTCTCACCTTGCCCTGCAAAGCGTTAATGGCATTAAAAGAAGATAGGTACAAGGCAGGATAGCTACCTGCCATTATAGAAGTAATAATTATAAATGAGACCCCAATGAACCAAAATGCCGGTGAGCCTAAAGGTAAATGAATATTCTTGTGCGTCCAGCTATTGAAATATGGGAGCAAATGATACACCGCAAAAAGCGATATAATAAAGGCAGCAAATACGATCAAAAAGCTTTCTATATAAAACTGAAAAACAATCTGAAATCGGCCTGAACCAATTGATTTCCTCAAGCCTATTTCCTTGGATCGCTGTTCTGACCTGGCCGTGCTAAGATTCATAAAATTGATACAAGCCAACAGCAATATAAATACTCCTATGGTTTCGAAAAGATGTACAAAATCAATGTTTCCACCATCCAACACACCCTCCTCCCAGTGATTTCGCAGGTGCCAGTCTTCCATGGGATATAAGAAAAGTTCAGCTTTTGTATCCGTCAAATGTTGATCTCTGTTTTTCAAAGCACCTTCTACAGCAGCATTGGCCTGAGCTATAGAGACATTGTCATTGAGCAAAACATAAGTCTGAAAGGACTGATCCCAAACTTGCTCCACAGATTGAATCCATTCAGAACTAGCCACATATAATGACCACGGTGCTATGAAATCGAGCTGAGCAAATTTTTCAGAAGTATTAGAAGGCATATCTTCATAAACGCCGGCTACGAACATCTCATGAGCAGCATCCAGCTGAATAGTTTGTCCTGTAGGCTCTTTATGGCCAAATATAGCATCAGCTGCACTTGCAGATAACAGTATATTTCCTGGTTCAGCCAGCCCTTTACCGCTGCCTGAAATCATCTTTAATGACAGCAGTTCTTCGGCACCTTCCTGCATGTAAGTACCATGTTTTATCACATTATTATCTTCATGAGAAAGAATATGCTCTCTATTCCAGGCAGTCATCACCACTTGCTTAAACAAGTCATTGTAATCGTTTTTCAGCACAAACTCTAGTGGCCTGGCTGTAGAAAGTCCCACCTTTACGCCATCTTCATAAGTTTGTCTGTACATGACCTGAGCTATGCGGTCATAATTATCGAAATGACTGTCATAAGAATATTCATCCTTCACCCACAAGGCAATGGTAATCACCACCGTAAGACCAATGGCTAATCCGCTGATATTGATTAAAGAAAAGGCTTTATTCTTACCTAAATTCCGGATGAATATTTTAAAATAATGCTGAAGCATGATGATGTTTGTTGAGTGGTTTGACCTAAAAATTCTAATAGCAAAAGGCCTGAAATAATGCAGCACCTGATACCAATAATTGAGCTTAGCCCGCCACAATGACCCTTTTGTAGCGGTACTATAAAATTTTTCATCCAGATCACCCAATACTTCCTCGGCCAGCTCATCTTTTAGGAACCAGGTGAGCAGGTGTTCGGCAAGCTTGGGTGGTATCGACTTTTTTGTTGCTTTCACTATTCTAATCTCAGTGTACGAGCAGGGTTGATCCTGGCCAACTTGAAGGACTGAAAACTCACAGTAAGTATGGTAATGCCTAATATTACGAGACCTACCAGAGCAAAAATCCACCAGCTTAAATCTATTCGGTATGCAAAACCTTGCAGCCAGTCATTCATTAAAATCCAGGCCAGTGGCACTGTAATAAGAAATGCAATGGCTACCAGCACCAGGAATTGAATAGAAAATTTCGATAAGATATGGCCTGCATCCGCACCCAGCACCTTGCGTATTCCCATCTCTTTGGTACGCTGCTGAGCAGAAAACATAGATAAGCCTAATAAGCCCAGGCAAGAAATAATTATGGCCAGCCCGGCAAACAGATTACAAAGGTTAGACACCGTTTCCTCACTCTTGTAAAGCTTCATGTACTCAGCATCTAAAAACTTATAGCTAAACGGATAATCAGGGTTGATCTCTCCAAGCACCTGCTCCATACTGGCTAATGCTTCTTTAGTTTTCCCTGGCTCCGTACGTACGATAACTTCTCCAAAATATAAGTCTTCTTTTACATCTACCACCAGTGGCTTTATCTTCTGCTTGAAGGAATGAGTATGAAAATCTTTCAGCACGCCCACAATGTGCCCTTTCTTTTCCCAGGCCGATATCCATTTACCTATCGGATCTTTTATGCCCATTTCTTTCAGGGCAATTTCATTAATCATAAAAGCATTAGAATCACTGGCAATATTCCTGTCGAAAGCACGCCCTTCCACCACCTGTAAGTCCATAATTTTGGTAAAATCAAACCCAACGGAAACTGGCTTAAAACTTACCACATGACCTTCTTGCTTGCCCTCCCAATTAATAGGATCAGCTGTCTCAAAATTCATGGCATGAGGTGCCTCACTGCTTCGGTCTACCAAAGCTATTCCCGGCATGGAATTCAGCCTTTTTCTTAATAAATCATATTTGGGATTTAGGTCTCCTTCTATTCTCACATAGATGAGATTTTCTTTATCATAACCTAAGTTGCTGTTTCTGATATAGTTAGTTTGCCAGGTAAATACCACTGTGGAAATGAGTAGCATAATAGAAAGGCAAAACTGAAACACCACCAATCCTTTTTGAAAGAGCCTGGAGCGTTTTGAAAAACGTACAGTACCTTTTAATATTCTGGCTGGAATAAGTGCCGACAGAAAGAATGAAGGATAAGCCCCGGCCGCAAAGCTGGTCATAAAAGCAAGCAGCAGGAGAGAACCCCAAAACCACAGTTCTGTAAGTGGAAGTTCAATTTGCTTGCCTGTAAACTGATTAAATGCCGGCAATAGACTAAACACTATTAATACAGCCAATGCGAATGCCATCAAGGTCATTAGCAAAAATTCACTGAGAAACTGCTGCACTAGTAGGCTTTTTGAGGAGCCCACCACTTTGCGAACGGCCACTTCCTTACCTTTTTTAACCGAACGCGCGGTAGACAAATTCATGAAATTAATGCAGGCCACGATTAAAATAAATATGGCTACCGCGATAAATAACTTCACATATGCCATTTTACCGTTAGCAGGCTTACCATTATCAAAACCGGAAACCAGATATTGATCTTTAAATGGCTGCAAGCCTATACTCACTTTGTTTCCCGAATTTTCATCCACGCGATTGGATAAATAAGCACTAAGTTTCCGTGAGACTTCATCAGGATTGGCTCCTTCTGCTAATAAATAAGTAGTGATTATTTTATGAGATGCCCATTCTACTTTACGTAAAATTTGATTTTCTATGTTTATGACGTAATCAAACTCCAGAGAACTATGCTGGGGCACATCTTCAAAAACAGCTTGCACCTGAAAATCGAGATTGTTTTCATAGTTAAGGGTTTTGCCAATGGCCTCCTCCGGTGAATCGAAAAACATTAGAGCCATTTTTCTGGATATGGCTATGCTGCTAATATCTTTAATGGCCGCCTGCTTACTGCCCGCAATAATGGGGTAATCAAACATCTCAAAGAAATTAGCACTGGCCCTGGAACCGGAGAGTTTAAACAGCTTTTCACCCAGTCTAAAGGTTTTAGGAAAGCCCCACGGCAATTCATAGCCTGTGGCATAGTGATTCACCATTTTTACCTCAGGAATTTCACTTTCTGCCGAATCTAAAAGTATGGCGCCTGCATTTCCCAGCGGAGTTTCGAAGCTTCCAGTTAAATTACCAGACTGCTCCTCCACAGTTTGATATACATTAAATAGCTGATTGCTTTTGCTATGAAAAGCATCCATCTGGAGCTCATCATTGACCCACAGCATAATAAAAAGGAATGACGCCAGCCCCAGAGCGAGGCCTGAAATATTGATGATGGAAAATGCCTTAGAAGATTTAATGCTTCTAAAGCCAATTTTTAGGTGGTTGATAAGCATGATATTTCGAGTTTTTGAACTAATACTTTTTATTGCAAATGGCCGCAGATAATGTAATACCTGATACCAATAATTCCGTCTGGCTTGCCACGTTGACCCATTTGCAGCTAAGCCATAAAATTTCTCGTCCAAATCACCTAATACTTCTTCCGCCAGCTCCTCTCTTAAAAAGCAAAGGAGCAACCTTTCCGCAAGCTTTGGTGGTGTGTTGTTATTCTTAACCATTGGCAAGACCAGGAAATTGGTTCCAAAGGGAAACCCTAAAATCCTTCGCCTCTGTCAACACCCTGTGCCCCAATGCAGTAATCTTATATATTCGCTTTCTTCTGCCTCCTCTTTCAGGAGAAGAAGCACCCATTTCAGAATTAAGAAAGCCCTTTTCAGAAAGCCTGTTCAGTGTAGAATGAACTGCCCCTATGGAAACCGATCTTGCCGTTTGAGATTCAAATTCCTCTGCAATTTTAAAAGCATAGGCATCATCATCCAGAATTCCCACCAGCAACAAAATCACCTCCTCAAACTCTCCTAAACGAGTCTCTTTCATATGTTTAATTTAAAAGTTTACTCTATTACATTCTAAATTGTAGAACTAATATACGAAACTATCTGACATATGTTCTACAATTAAGTAATAAATAAAGAATTGAGATTTATTTAAATTTATCACAAAGCCTGTCATATAAAACACCCCTCCGACAGACTAAGCAGTAAGAATGACGAAGACGGAGCTAGAAAATCATTTAAAATCCTTACATCAGGAAGCTTTTTTGTGGGCCAGGCAGAGCTGTAACTATAATAGTGATGTAGCCAACGAAGTGCTTCAAAGGGTTTACCTGAAAATATTGGAGGGCAGAGCTAAGTATAAAGGAAAATCTCATATTAAAACATGGCTTTTTTCGGTAATCAAGTACACTGCCATTGACTTCCAAAAAAGTGAAAGCAAGTTTTTAAGCTTAGAGGTAACCGACATTCTTAACGAAGAATATTCCATGCCCGAAGGAGAGGGAGAAGATTATGAAGGTCTTCTAAAACAACTCCCTGATAGACAGCAAGAAGTTTTGCTTCTGGTGTTTTATCATAACCTTACTCTCGAGGAAGTAGCCAAAGTCTTAAACTTAGGTTTAGGTACGGTACGTACGCACTACGACCGGGGAAAGAAAAAATTAAAAGAGCTGATTCAAAATAGATATGCATATGGAAGATGATAAGTTAATACAGGACTTCTTCTCCGAAATGAAGAAGAACGATCAGGAAAATATTGAAGTGCCCGCTTTCCCAAAGCAAAAAAGGAAGCAGACTTTGAGCACCTATGTATCTTCTATTGCCATGGTTTTGCTACTTGTTTTGGGGTACGTAGCGCTCATCCCGAAGCACAAAACTAATGATGCTACAGAAAGCATTTCTATTGTAATCTTCAGTGAAAAATCTGGCTCTGAATCATTAATTCAACACGAAAACCCAACAAGCGACTGGGAATCTCCCACCGCTTCATTAATCAACGATTTTTAACATTACTTATATGAAAAAGGTATTCACATTATTGTTATTCATTTCAATCTCAGCCATTACTTACGGTCAGGATATATTTCAGCAAGAGCTTTTTAGTGCCGATCTGGTAATGAAATATCGCGATGAGATTAAACTTTCTGACAAGCAGGAAAGCAATATTAAAAAGATCCATAGTGAGCATATGGCTAAATTCAACTCTTTGAAATGGGATATGGATGCACTTCAGGTATCTATGAAAAAAACGCTTCATAATACAGAGGTAGATTCAGAGAAGTCTCTGCAGATGCTTGAAAAAATGCTTGCTCTTGAAAGTGAAGCCAAAAAAATTCGCTTGGATATGCTTATTCAGATAAAGAATCAACTATCTGCTAACCAGCAGACTACGCTGGATAAATATAGAGGTGAAAATGGGCTTAGTTCCTATGATTTTATAACTCCCATCAGTGAAAACCCAAGAGTAGTAGTAAAGGTAGATGGCGTTCAAGCTGATGCGGCTCCTAAATACTATATCAAATCAGCTAATGGCTATAAGGAAATACCATCAGCTGACGGTATTGATCCTAGCTCTATTAAAAGTATTAACGTACTAAAAGGAGAATCTGCAATTGATCAATTTGGTGCGGCAGCGAAAAATGGGGCAATAGTAATTGAGCTTAAGAATTTAAATTAGTTTCCTACTATAAATGAAGCGGCAGGTTAATGATCTGCCGCCTCAATATTCCTCTTCAAGCCCTCAAATTTGGTTCTTTTCACAGCCGATTTTCGAAATATTTCATTGAATACTTCCCTGGTCAGTTCTTTCCATTCTTTTTTATCCAGCTGGCCTAATTGGCTGTGGGGGGTAAAGGCTGGTTCCTGATGTGGTTTAGAGAATCTATTCCATGGGCAGACATCCTGACAGACATCACAGCCGAAAATCCAGTCATCCATGTTAGCTTGCAGATCATTGGGGATTTCGTCTTTAAGCTCTATGGTGAGATAAGAAATGCATTTGTTCGAATCTATAACAGTAGGCTCTGGAATAGCATCAGTAGGGCAATGGTCCATGCAGGCAGTGCAGGTGCCGCAGTAGTCCTTTACAGGTCCATCATACTCCAGCTCCAGATCGATAATGAGCTCAGATAAAAAGAAAAAACTACCTGCCTGTTTACGTAAAATAAGGCTGTTTTTTCCTATCCATCCTACACCACTTTTAGCTGCCCAGGCGCGTTCCATGACCGGTGCAGAATCTACAAATACACGGCCATCTACAGCTCCTACCTGCTCATGAACAAGGTCCATGAAGGTTTTGAGCTTTTCTTTTATAACGAAGTGGTAATCTTTACCATAGGCATATTTGGCCACCTTGAAATTATCTTTCTGAGCCAGGTCTTGCTCTGGGTAATAATTGTAGGCCAGGCTCACCACAGACTTTGCTCCAGGCACCAGCTTGGTAGGATCCAGTCGCTTGTCAAAGTGATTTTCCATGTAGCTCATTTTGCCATGCATATTTTGCTTCAGCCATTTTTCCAGACGTGGGGCTTCCTCTTCCAGAAACTCTGCCTTGGCTATTCCGCAAAACATAAAGCCCAGATCATGAGCTATTTTTTTAATAATGTGGCTTCTTTCACTTTTTGACTGCACGCTACAAAGATAGATTTTGTACAAACATCTCTCAATGAGTAATTCTCTAAAAAAGTTAGACCATTTGTAATAAATTTGAAATTCTGTCTACTAACGAGGTGAAATTGATTTCATGGGATCTGATATATTTTTTGAAAAGTTTGTAGAAAGCAACTTGCGCATAATTAACCGTATCTGCAGGGCATACGCTAGTGACTCTGAAGAAATGAAGGATTATGTGCAGGAAGTGACCATCCAGCTATGGAAGTCTTACGAAAAGTTTAAAGGCGACTCGCAGGTTTCTACCTGGGTATATCGTGTTACGCTAAATGTGTGCCTTTCTTTATCTAAAAAAGGAGAGAGGAGAGTAAAAACTGTATCAGCACTACCTAATGATGTAATGCCCGACGCTCATGACCCCAAACATGAGCAACTAGAAAAGCTCTATGCTGGCATTAAAAAACTGAAAGACACCGAAAGGGCCATTTTATTATTGTACCTGGAAGATAAGAGCTACAAGGAAATAGCTGATATCCTGGGTATTACCGTGACAAACGTAGGAGCAAAAGTGAACAGAGCTAAAACACAATTAAAATCCATAATACTATGAGTACAGACCTGAAGGCATTATGGAATAGCAGTGAAGAAACACTGGTTAGCCCAGATTTGGACAAGCTAAAATCTGAGTCTACAAATACTCTGACCAGAATTAAGAAAATTCTATCCATAGAATATTGGCTGAACCTCATTCTCAGCCCCATATTTATACTACTTTTAATATGGCAAGATCAGTGGTGGCTGGCCGTTTTTCAGGCCTCTATTAGCATCGCTTATTTCTTCTATTATACGGTGCTAATCAAAAAGATAAAGCACTTTGACTACAGCCAGAATGTAGTAGAATCGTTAAAATCTACCTACCGCTATCTTAGATTTTACTTATTACACTATAAGGCTTTAATGTGGGGGCTATTCCCTGTGGGTGGCTCCGTTACATTTATTTGGGGAATCTATTTAGGCTATACCGAGGCTGGAGGGAAAGACATTTTTACTAACTATAAAATCTGGCTTGTATTTATAGGCACCTTGCTACTAGCCTCAGGACTTGGCTGGCTCATTAACAAATTTGTAAACCTACTTTATGGGAATAAAATCAACAGGTTGAAGAAACAAATTGAAGATTTTGAAAAAAATTAATTGAGATCTGTAATAAACTGAAAAAACGGTCTACTAACCAGAAAACAAAAATTAAAAGACTATGAATACTTTAGTAGCCAAACTTACTCCAAAATCAAAAGCAGGTAAAGCAATAGCCGTTTTCTTAATATGCATGATTGCAGCCATATATTTCTTTAAAACCGGTGAAATAATCGGAAGCGCACTGGCCAAAGTTTTAAAATGATAAGGCAACTATTAAACCGGGAAGGAACATATTTCAGGCTATGGTTATAGCACTTCCCGGTTAAATTTTTAATCGAACAGTCCGCGAGTTCTATTAGGAGGCACTAGTTTTAAGTGCTTGTAAGCCAGCTCAGTAGCTTCCCTACCACGCGAGGTTCTTTTTATAAAACCTTCCTGTATCAGAAAAGGCTCATACACCTCCTCAATAGTTTCTGCTTCATCGCCACAGGCCGTTGCAATGGTAGAAATACCTACAGGCCCACCCTTGAACTTTTCGATAATGGTGGTAAGAATACGGTTATCCATATCATCTAAACCATGCTCATCTACATCAAGAGCATCTAAGGCCATTTTGGCTATCTCTTTTGTGATGGTGCCATCACCCTTGATCTGAGCAAAGTCTCGTGTTCTTCGCAATAGATTATTGGCAATCCTCGGGGTACCACGGCTTCTACGAGCTATTTCATAGGCCGCATCTTCATGAATGGGACAATTCAAAATACCACACGAGCGCTCAACTATGGTTTTTAAAAGCTCGGCATCATAATATTCCAGCCTGGCATTTATACCAAACCTGGCTCTTAACGGTGACGTAAGCAATCCCGCTCTGGTGGTAGCACCAATCAATGTAAAAGGCGCCAGACTAATTTGAACCGAGCGTGCGCTTGGTCCGGAATCCAGCATAATATCTATTCTGAAATCCTCCATGGCAGAATATAAATACTCCTCCACGATAGGGTTCAGTCGGTGAATCTCATCTATAAAAAGAACATCATTATCTTCCAGGTTGGTGAGCAGACCGGCCAGGTCACTGGGTTTATCCAGCACTGGCCCTGAGGTGATCTTGATATTAGTTTCAAGCTCATTAGCAATGATATTTGAAAGGGTGGTTTTACCCAATCCGGGAGGGCCATGAAGTAACACATGATCTAAAGATTCTCCTCTCTGCTGGGCAGCTCGCACAAATATCTGAATATTCTCTACTACCTTATGCTGGCCGGTAAAGTCATTGAAACTCAAAGGCCTAAGCGCCTTCTCAATTTCCTTTTCCGCCGGGTTTAGCCCTTCTCCTTCTGCACTTAAATAGTCTTCTCTCATAAATCAGTTAAAAATATAACGATTGCCTTTTCCAAGTGTGAATTTAGGATATAATTCCCTAATTAATAATTCTAAAGTAAACATAAGCCACATCAATTTCATTAATTTAGCGGCAAATTTTAATGTGAATGAGCCTCCGTTATAAAAACATCCTTTATACCGTAATTCTATTACTTGCGGTGTTTTTAGTTTGGAAATACAGAAAAAGCCAACAAGTTCCTATGGGTTATCTCACCGGTAAAACCATGGGACCCATAACCTACAATGTGAAGTATTTTGATCCTAATACTCAGCATTACCAAACTCAGGTAGATTCATTACTCAAGGTTTTTAATCAGTCATTAAACACCTACATACCGGAATCTGAGATATCTGGTTTTAACCGAGATTCCGCCTTCACCTTCCAGCTTCCGTTTTTCTACCCGGTACTCAAAAGAAGCCAGGAGATTTATAATATGACATCAGGGGCTTTCGATCCTACAGTAATGCCTGTGATCAATGCCTGGGGCTTCGGACCTGAGAAAGAGATCAAAAAAGATTCTGCTTATCTGGACTCACTCATGACATTTGTGGGGTTTAATAATATTGATTTTAACGAAAAGCAAGTCTGGAAAAAAGACAGAAGAGCCGAGCTGGACTTTAGCGCTGTAGCTAAAGGTTACGGAGTAGACGAAGTAGCTCATTACCTGGAAGATAAAGGCATTGAAAACCTGTTTGTAGAAATAGGTGGCGAAGTGTATGCTAAAGGAAAAAACCTTCAAAAAGACACTTTCTGGTCAGTTGGAATTTTAGACCCGAACTCTGATGAGCTCAACCAGTTTTACTATGCCATAGTAACCTTAGAAAATAAGGCTATGGCTACCTCAGGAAACTATTTTAACTACCACATTATTGATAGCGTAAAATATGGCCATACCATAGATCCAACCACAGGATTTCCAATAGTGCACTCACTCCTCAGCGCCTCTATTTTTGCTGATGATTGCATGACTGCCGATGCCGTAGCCACGGCCTGCATGGTAATGGGCGTAGAAAAATCAAAGGCCTTCTTTAACGAGCACCCGGAAATGGATGCCTTCTTAATATATACTGATAAAGACGGAAACATGCAATCCTATGCAACTCCGGGCATAAAGGATAAAATTGAAAAGGTAGAGCAATGACAGCAGTAAGCAAAGAATGGTTTGGAGAGTGGTTTAACTCACCTTATTATCATATTTTATATAAGAACAGAAATCTTGAAGAGGCTCAGAAGTTTATAGATAACCTGATCAGCCACTTTAAAATTGACATTAACCATAAGGTGCTTGACCTGGCTTGCGGTAAAGGAAGACACTCCATCTACATCAATAAGAAAGGCTTCGATGTGGTAGGTGTTGATTTATCTGCTGAGAGCATTAAGTATGCTAAGCAGTTTGAGAATGAAAAGCTGCATTTCCATATTCATGACATGCGTGAAATATTCAGGAAGAATGAATTCGACGTTATTCTGAACATGTTCACCAGCTTTGGCTATTTCAAAACTGAGGCTGAAAATGAGCAAGCCATTTGTGCTGTAGCTGCGGGCCTGAAGCCAAAAGGCAGCTTCCTTATGGACTTCCTTAACCCACATAAAGTAATTAAAAACCTACAACCTTTTCACGAGAAAGAAATTGGCGGAATTCATTTCAAGATTCGTAAAAAGCTAAGTGATGATGGCTTTATCATTAAATACATCGAGTTCTCAGATGAAGGTAGAGATTATATCTTCCACGAACATGTGAAGGTAATATACAAAGAGAGCTTCCTTCGCTATTTCTCTAAGGCTGGTCTCAAGACCATTCAGATATTCGGCGACTACGACCTTAACCCATATGACAAAGAAACTTCTGACAGAATGATCTTTGTTACGCAAAATGCTGAATAAGAGCATTGCAAATGCAACTATGTTGTATATTTGCTCCCTAATATTAGATTAATGGCAATAAACCTTCTAGTTTTATTCTTTTCAGCATTCGCTCCCGGAATACTAGCATTATTTGTTCCTCAAAATCAAGGCAATAAATATAAGCTGGCACTGGTATTTGCAGGTGCATACTTGTTTGCCATTACCATCATTCACATTTTACCCGAGCTTTTTGCCAGATCCACTGATCCCATTACCATAGGGCTCTATATTTTGGTGGGCTTCTTTGTGCAGCAGATATTAGAATACTTTTCAGCTGGCGCAGAGCATGGCCATATGCACGAACACGAAGGTGATCATAAACATGGTAAATCCAGTGCTATTATGGTTTTGATAGCTCTTTCTGTGCACTCTTTTTTAGAGGGATCTTTGTTAGCTCACCCTAGCACCATTCATGCACACCATGAATCCATGTCATTACTAGCAGGAATAGTGCTGCACAAAGCCCCGGCGGCTTTTGCGCTGATGTCTATTTTGCTTTGTCATTTAAAGAAGAGAAACACTGCCATTATTTTCCTATTGATTTTCTCACTGGCATCTCCTGTTGGCCTGTTTTTAGGTGATTACTATGTTGAAGGAAACGCTTTTTCTCCGAAGATATTTACCATACTTTTTGCCATAGTAAGTGGTAGCTTCCTACACATTTCCACCACCATTATTTTTGAAACCAACACATCGCACTCTTTTAACCCTAAGAAACTAGGCGTGGCTATTATGGGAGCCTTCATTGCGGTGGCCGCAGAACTTTACTTTTAAAAAGCTTTACCTCCTCAAGGAAAGTGCATATATTGTAAATATTTTTTGATCTACAATAATTCTTTTATGATGAAGGCCCTAACCTTTACCCTGCTTTTTGTGGTGTGCACCCTTCAAATCGCCAAAGCTCAGTTTGACGACAAGCACATGCTTTATGCTAATAAAGTGCAAAAATTCGGCAAGTTAAAGCGAATAGGAACCACCATGGCTGCCGGTGGAGCTATCATGACTGCCACAGGTATCGTTCTGGTATCCAGGGCAGACTGGTACACCACTTATAGCAGCAACGGCAGCAGCCAACTTTCCACAGATGACCCTGATGGCATCACTGGATATTACCTCACCATGATTGGTCTACCCATTACCATCGGAGGAGTTGTTTTAGCCATTATAGGCAACAAGAAAGAAAAACAATATATGCGCAAGCTCGAAGACTTTAGTGCCGGCTACTTCCAGTATAAAGGCACTCATGGTATAACTATTCGCCTGCGCTTATAAGTCTATTCATCTTTCAGCACATCCACCGGATTAGCCTTTGCTGCTTTTAGAGTAAGGTAAGAAAGTGTTATCCATGAAATGATAATCAAAGCTATTCCTGATAGAACAAAAATCAATGGATTTACCTCTACCTTGTAGGTGAAATTATGAAGCCAGTTATCAGCTAAATACCAGGCAAAAGGAGCTGCAATAAGAATAGCGATTATTATGAGCCTGGAAAAGTCTTTCAATAAAAGCGATAGCACTGAAAACACACTGGCCCCGAGTACCTTTCTTACGCCCACTTCTTTCATTCTTCGCTTAAATGATAAACTAGCCAAGCCAAACAGGCCACAGCAGGCAATAAATACAGCGATGATGGAAAAGCCACTGAAGATTTTAGCAGTCTGCTCTTCAGATTGATACTGATAAGAGAGATCATCAGAAAGCACAGTGTACTCAAAGTTAAAACGGTCTATAAACTGGCTCCAAACCTGCGCCATGTCATTAAGAGTGGCCTGATAATCATCATTTGAAATCTTCACCAGCATGTAATTGTAGTGCTCAGCATATTTAAAAACCAATGGTTTTACTGTTTCATGAAGCGATTGATAGTTAAAATCCTTTACCACACCTATAATAGTATGTCTTTTTGGCGCCTCACCGGTCACTTGCTCCCACATTACCTCTTTGCCGACAGGATCAGAAAGACCAAGCTCGTTGGCCGCTTTTTCATTAATAATTAAAGCATTATCTCTATCCGTTAGAATGTCTCTTGAAAAACCCCTTCCATCCAGAAGCGTAAGCCCCATAGTGCTTATGACACTCTCGTCAGTATAAAGCTCAGATATGTTAATGCTGTTCTTTGGGCTTCCTACAGGATAAATATTGTGCTGATTAAACTGAAGACCGGGAACATTGCTTACGCCGGAAACAGACTGCACACCAGACACTGCCTCCAGCTCCGTTTTCAAGGCCAGAAATCGATTATCGAGATCAGCATTTTTTAAGGGAATATTGAGGATGCGATTTTTATCATAACCTAAATCTTTATTCTCCAGAAAGTAAAGCTGATCATTGATGATGAAGCTTCCACTAATAAGAACCATGCTTATTAAAAACTGTAGCACCACTAACACATTTCTAAGGCCTACACCCTTTGGCTTTATCTTCTCAATGCCTTTTAAACTCACCATAGTATTGATTGAAGAAAGAAATACGGCAGGGTACAAACCAGCCAATAAGCCCACCAAGGCACCTATACCTATCATTGAAAATAGATATACTGGAGCATGTAGATAATTGGTTTCTAGCTGTTTACCAGTAATGTAATTGAATAACGGCAAGGCCACCTCAGCTAAAAGCCCCGCTATGATCACTGCTATAGCCGCCGTAAGTAAGGATTCTCCCAAAAACTGTAATGAAACCTGACTTTTATACGCTCCCAAAGCCTTTCTAACACCAATCTCCTTTGATCGCTCTGTCGACTGGGCCGTGCTAATATTCATAAAATTAACTGAAGCAATTAACAAAATAAGGAATGCCGCAGTGGTCATGATATACACATACTCAACATTTCCATTTGGCTCCAGCTCCCATCTAATATGTGATTTTAAATGAATATCAGTAAGAGGAGTCAGCTGGAAATGCATATTTGTTTTAGAGATTCGAGCCACGTCCTCATCGGGTAATTTTACTTGCTTAGAAAACCACACCAAAAGCTGCTCATCCAGTTCGTGGGCATCAGCTCCTGGCTTTAATTTCAAGTAATTAAAATGCCCAAAATCATCCCAGGTATAAAATTTATTGCCTGGCTCTAATGCCTTCAGGGTGACATAAGAAATGAGTATATGAAAATGGAAATGAGAATTAGAGGGCACGTCTTCAAACACACCTTCCACCATTACCAAAGTTTTATCATCATCTATAGAAAGTTGTTTGCCGATGGGGTCTTCATCGCCAAAATATTTCTGCGCATAGCTCTGAGACAGAAGAACTCCTCCCACATTCCTAAGTACATCCGCCTTATTTCCTTTGATCAATTTAAAATCAAAAACCTTAAAGAAAGTACTATCCACACCCAGGATATCTCTCTCATCATAAACTAAATCTTTTTCAGGATTTTTAATGGAAAAAACGCGCTTGGTTAGTCCTGCACCCCAAAGTGGTGTTAGCGATGTAGCTTCCAATACCTGAGGAAAATCGCGCTTCATGGCCAGAGCCATGGGATGAGGTGTTCGGGTTTGAGAATTATCAGAATGCCATTCCAATCGATAAATGTCAGCGGCATCCTTATGAAATTTATCATAGCTCCACTCATCTGAAATGTATAAAGAGATCAGAATAACGCAAGCGAGACCAAAAGCAAGCCCTAAAACATTGATCAAGGCATATACTTTTTGCTTGATCAGATTTCGAAACGCGATTTTTAGATAATTTTTCAGCATAGTAAATGTGTTTCTTCCTCAAAGGCCAAAAACATGCCTCTAAACTTAAAACACTGATTTACAGATATTTAAAGTGAAAATATATAACTTAAGTTGATTAGTGTGTTCCGTTATGGAACAGATATTTGTTCCAAACAGGAACAAATTCTATCTTCATTATAAAAATAAGCCAATAAAAGTATGAAGCAGATATCTGCCAATATTTTAGTTATAGATGATGATAGCGATGTGCTTCATTCTGCCCGCATGACCTTAAAGCCATTATTCAAAAATATTACGGTAGAAAGTCAGCCGGAGCAGATCAACTACCTGCTCAACCATCATCAATATGATGTGATATTGCTGGATATGAACTATACCACTGGCTCTACCAGCGGCAAGGAAGGCCTCTACTGGCTCCAGCAGATAAAAGGCCTAAACCCTGAACAGCAAGTGGTAATGATCACCGCCTATGGAGATATAAAGCTGGCAGTAGAAGCCATGAAAATTGGTGCAGCAGATTTTGTGGTAAAGCCCTGGGAAAACGAAAAGCTACAAGCTACGGTGCTCTCTGCCTTTAATCTTAGCCAAAGCAAACAAGAAATAGAACAGCTGAAGCAAAAGGAAACGGGCATCAAACAGCTACTTAATGACACCAGCACGGAGATCATAGGCCAATCTCCTGCCATGAAATCCCTTTTTAAGATGACGGCCAAAGTAGCTACTACAGACGCCAACGTTATCATTTTTGGTGAAAATGGAACAGGAAAGGAATTATTGGCGAAATCTATTCATGAAAAATCCAGCAGAAGCAACAATGTTTTTGTGAAAGTAGATTTAGGTACTATCAGTGAATCATTATTTGAGTCTGAAATGTTCGGCCATGCTAAGGGATCATTTACAGATGCTAAACAAGATAAGATTGGCCGCTTTGAATTGGCACATGGAGGCACGTTATTTTTGGATGAAATAGGAAATCTTTCCCTGAACCTTCAGGCAAAATTACTCACTGCCATCCAGCATAAAACCATCACCAGAGTGGGAACCAGCGAAACAATAGCCATAGATTGTAGAATTATCGCAGCTACCAATAATAACTTATTTCAAATGGTGCAGAACGGTGAATTTAGAGAAGACCTTCTTTATAGAATTAATACCGTAGAGCTGCAAATGCCGCCATTGCAAGATAGGCCGGAAGATATTCAACTATTAGCAGAGCACTTCCTTAAATTATTCGGCGATAAATACCGAAAAGGGACTCTCCAGCTTAGCAAAAAAGGCCTGAAGCACCTGGAGCAACACTCATGGCCTGGCAACATACGAGAACTGCAACATGCCATAGAAAGAGCCGTGATTATGAGCGACACTAGTGTGCTAGACCCTGACGATTTACTTCTTCAAAATCCTAAAAACAAGGTAATATCCCCCAATGAGTCAGTAAGCTTAAATGAGATTGAAAAGGAGACTATAGAGAAAGCAATAGCTAAAAATAAAGGCAACATCTCAAAGGCTGCCAAAGAGCTGGGACTGGGAAGAACCACTATTTACAGAAAAATGGACAAATACGGCATCAGCTACTAACTATGAACTTCAAAAACTTCCGTATAAACATCCTATTACGGGTATTCCTCATCTTGCTCATGGCTTTTGGAATGGCCTATTGCTGGCTCTATACTGAATGGTGGTTCACACCGGCGGTGCTTTTCATTATATTGATCATAGTAGTTGTAAATCTGGTACTCTATATTGAAAAAACGAATATCAGGCTTACACATTTCTTGCTGTCCATTAAGCAAGGCGCTTTTACTTCATCTTTTCAAGGCAATAAAAACGGCGCCGTAGAGGCTCATCTCAGTGCGGCACTGAATGACATTATAAAGGAGTTTCAAAAGCTCAACCTGGAAAAAGAAAGTCAATTTCAGTACTTAAAAACGCTGAATGAAAACATAGGTGTAGGGCTGATAAGCTACAGTGAAGATGGCAACATAGAAATGCTCAACCCAGCGGCCAAGAATCTGATCAGAAAGCCTTTTCTAAGAAACATAGATGAATTAAAATCAATTGATAGTCATCTTTTCGAAACCATCAAAAAGCTAAAACCAGAGGAAAAACAGGTAATCAAAACCTATATAGGTGGAGAAATGCAACAGCTGTCCGTGCAGCTCAAGGAATTTGTGGTTCAGCAGAAGTCTTTCAAGTTAATACTCATCCAAAACCTGCTATTTGAGCTGGATCAAAAAGAAGTAGAAGCCTGGCAAAAATTGATCGGCGTTCTTACTCATGAGATAATGAACTCAGTTACTCCAATCGCCTCATTAAGCGCAGCTATTAATGCGCAATTAAAGGATCAAGATATCAACACATTGACCGCTGAAGACGGTGATGACATTTATACCAGCCTGGATACCGTGGAAAAAAGGAGCAAAGGGCTGATCAAATTTATTAATACCTATAAAGAATTCTCTAAAACCCCGGACCTGACGCTTAGACCTTTCAACCTGGTGGAGGTAGTAAAAAGGATTACTCAACTGCTGGAACCAGATATGCAGCAGGCCGAGATTAAACATACTATACATGCTGAAAGTCAGGATATTAAAGTTAATGGAGATCAAAACCTCATAGAGCAAGTTATTATTAACCTATTAAAAAATGCCATTGAAGCCATTGACGATTCAGAACGATTAATCGACATTAAAATATATCATGATCTTCATCGTGTGCGTTTGAGCATTTCCAACAGCGGCTCTGGCCTGTCCCCCACGGATATAGAAAAGGTGTTTATTCCTTTCTACACAACCAAAAAGAGTGGATCAGGCATTGGACTCAGCTTCGCGCGGCAGATTATGAAATTACACAACGGCGGTATTTCTGCTCGCTCCGAAAATGGAACAACTACCTTTACCTTAACCTTATAATTATGAGCACCAGTCTGATCAGTTATTTGCTAACCGGCCCTTTGATGCTACTGATTTCTATTCTTTTCTATGCGTTCCCTCCAAAGGCGATCAACCATGTATATGGCTACCGAACAAAACGCTCGATGAAAAACCAGCAGACCTGGGATGAAGCAAACCGATATGCCAACAAGCTTATGCTATGGTTTTTTATAGCGATAACGGTGATTGAGGGCCTCATTTTCTTATTTGTGAGCTACCAAACCGGATTGACAATAGCTTCTGCAATGATAGTTTTAGCTCTCATTTTGGTAGTAATGCTAACAGAACGCCACCTTAAAAAGAGTTTTTAAGATAAATTGTGGATAACTCTGTGATTATCTTGTATTTAATGTGAATAAATATGTGTTTTTATGGTACTTCTCAGGGGAAAACTTGTGGGAAAGTAGAAGTCCATTTTTTTTGCATGCAAAGATATTATTACGACCTTAGATTTACCAAGCGAGAGATAATCTCAACTGCCACAAAAGAGTAGCAGGTTAGTAATGTGAAATTGTTAAGTAGTTTTTATATGGGTTAAGGCGCAAGTTGATAACCTGAAAGGACTAAAGTCGCAAAGTAAAAAAGCTTAATAGAACAGTCTGAAGTCATATTGCTAGTCAAGATGATAACGGATTCTTAGCAGATAGTTGAAGGAGTTATTTATGTAAAAGTAAGTAACTTGAAATGATGCAAATCACAGAAAATTACTGATAAGAGTATAGCGTAAGCGGTATTGTTTGAGATTTTATACAAAAGCTAGATTCAGAATTTGTCTTGCGATAAAACCGCTGATGAAGTTGGGAGAACAGTAACTTGGCACAATGCTTTTAAGGAAGTAGCTGTGAAATGGGAATTCTTGTAAAAAAGAGTTCCCATTTTTGTTTTAGGGAGGGTGCGTTCCGACTCGGTTGTCTATCCCAATTGCTCATCCTCCACATTCAAACACCAATCCGCTCATTTCATTCTACTATTTCTGCACTATTCCTTACTTTTGTAGTTCATCTAAATAGCACTGCCATCAAGAAATTTGATATACCAGAATATTACAAGTCATCCATAACGGGTAAGATAAAAGAGGCTCGTAGAATTATGGATCCGCGTAAAAAGGACTTTACACCTACGGAGTTAGATTTTGGGCCCGTGAAGTTTTATATAGCTCGTCACTTTGGGTTTTGCTATGGTGTAGAAAATGCCATTGAAAAAAGCTATAAGGCACTGGAGGAAAATCCTGACAAGAAGGTATATCTACTTAGCCAAATGATTCATAATCAGGAGGTAAATAAAGATTTACAGTCCAAAGGAATTGAGTTCATTATGGATACTGATGGCACACAATTTATTCCATGGGATCAGCTGAATCCAGAAGATGTGGTGATCATCCCTGCTTTTGGTACCACCCTGGAAATAGAGAAAAAGCTTGAGGATATTGGCATAGAAATACAGCAGTATAATACCACATGCCCTTTTGTGGAAAAGGTATGGAAAAGGTCTTCCAAGCTTGGAGATGAGCAGCACACCATCATTATTCATGGTAAGCATAACCATGAAGAAACCCGCGCTACTTTTTCTCATAGTGCAGAAAAGGCGCCTGCAGTAATTGTAAAAAACCTGAGCGAAGCGGAGCAGTTAGGTGAGGTGATAAAGGGTAACATTAGTAAAGAAGAATTTTATCAGCTCTTTGAAGGCAAATATTCAGAGGGCTTTGATCCAGAAATACATTTTAACCGTGTAGGCGTGGTGAATCAAACCACTATGCTGGCTACGGAAACTCAGGAGATAGCAGATTACATAAAAAATGTGATGGTAGAACTTTATGGAGACGACCATAAAGACCATTTTGCCGACACACGTGATACACTTTGCTATGCCACCAATGACAATCAGGATGCTACTTACGGTCTACTAGAGCAAGATGCTGATCTGGCCCTAATTGTAGGAGGGTACAATAGCTCTAACACCTCTCATATTGTGGAGCTTTGTGAAAGAAAATTTCCTTCTTACTTCATTAACTCTGCTTCTGAGATTAAGTCTGAAAAGGAAATCAGGCACTTTAACTACAGTAAAAAGGAATTACTGACCACTGAAAACTGGCTACCTAATCAAGAGCCTGTAAAAGTTATTCTTACTAGTGGTGCGTCATGCCCTGATACACTTGTAGATGAAGTAATGCTGAAGGTTTTATCTTTCTTTGAGAATACCCTTTCTATTGAGGAGCTCATGAACGAATTCAATATTAAATAACCTTCACCTCTTTGTTGCTGTTAAAAAAAGACCATCCTTTTGAAAAATTAGAATGAGTCAATGATTACAGCGTACAGGAGACTAAAAATAGAGCTAAGCCGACACAAAAGTGAATATGTGATTTTCCTTATTTCACTGATCATTCCTACGATAATATGCATATTATCTTTGAATGCATTTTTGGAAATAACGGAAAAGATGAGAGCAGATGAGCTCTTAAACTTTGATAACCACATCACTGATTTCGTTTATCAATATCGCTCTGAGGGCTTTACCAAGGTAGTCACCTTTATTACAGACCTGGGGGATGTAACGGCCTATCTTATCATTATACCCATAATAGCTGCATTATTATATTTTAGAGGGCATCGTTGGAAGGTAGCTTTGCAGGCAACGTTGGTTTTATCTACCTCATTCTTATTAAATATTGGAATCAAGGAGATATTAGCAAGACCCAGGCCGATAGAGGACATGAGGTTGGTGGCTATTCATACCCATTCTTATAGCTTTCCTAGCGGCCATAGTATGAGCGCCATGGCATTTTACGGTTTTTTGGTGTACCTCACTTACAAGTACATGAAAAATCGGTGGGCCAAAATTGGTCTTATTGTACTAGAAATTTCATTAATCATTATGATAGGCCTTTCTCGGGTATACCTTGGAGTACATTACCCTAGTGATGTGCTTGCTGGATTTTTGGGTGGTTTCATCTGGATCATCGTCTGCATCGTGATCTTTAAGTTCATTAACTTTTATAGAAAAAGGCGAAATGAGAAGGTACAGCCCGGCGGCATGACACCAGAAACAGAGGAAGAGTAAACTTTAGCCTCTTTCTACCAGGAAAGTAATGTACCAGGCATAAGCAATTAGGAAAAATAAACCCTCCCAGCGAGAAATAATGGGTTTCTTACCTATCACTACGGCTAAAATTAAAGCCGTACTGGAAGCTATGATCATAAAAATATCAGCATTGCTGATTACATCATAAGGTATGGGCTTTATAATAGAGCTAATTCCTAATATCCATAGCAGATTAAAGATGTTAGACCCTACTACATTACCAACGGCTATGTCTGTATTCTTCTTAAAAGCAGCAACCGCAGATGTCACTAATTCAGGCAGTGAAGTTCCTATGGCAATTACTGTAAGTCCAATAAAACCTTCACTCATATTCATAGCTCTGGCCATTTGTACGGCTCCATCTACCACCCATTGTCCACCAAAAAACAGCCCAACCATACCTATCAAAATCAATAGGACGGATTTTGCCATGGGCATTTCCTTAAACTCATCGGAATCAAACTCTGACTTTTTCTGCTTGGAAACAATGTAGACATAGCCCATAAACAGGATGAAGAAGAAAATAAGAATGAACCCATCATACTGACTAATAAGAAAGTCATTGGTTTTTCCAAAAAGTGACGCATTCGCCAAAAAGCCTACTAAAAGTGTAGCTGTAAGCGAAAAAGGCACCTCTATGAAATAGGTGTTTTTGGTTATTGGAAGTGGATTAATCAAAGCCGCCACTCCCAATATCAGGAGTATGTTAGCTATGTTGCTCCCCAGAATGTTTCCTACACCAATCTCTGGGTTATTATTATAACTGGCTATAATATTTACAAGAAGTTCGGGTAGCGAAGTACCAAAGGAAACAATGGTAAGACCAAGAATAAGACTGGATATATTGAATTTTCTCCCAATAGAAGACGCACCCTCAACCAGGAGGTCAGCCCCTTTAATTAAGAATATAAATCCAATTACGAATAAAATATAAACCCACATATAAACAATCCGTCATTAAACCCAACCATGCTGAAAATAGCATAATGTATTTGACAAAAATGCTCTTTTTTTGGACAATAGCTAAGATTAATGGGAAAAAGAATGGAAAAATTGCCCCAAATTATATACTTGGGGCAATATTTTCAAAGTTTACGCCTCTACAGGCCTTCGATTGATATTGTACCAATCTATATTTCGAGAGAAATACATTAGCACAGCCAGAGCCGCAAACAAGCCAACACTTCCTACCAACAGGGCAAAATCCTGCAGTTGTAGGATGATATATATAAAGAAGTAAATAACACAAAGCAGCACCGAGGTGATGACGGTAATTTTCCAATCTTTCATTACTGCCGAAACATACATGGTAATAAGGGCAACTGTAGCTACACTGGAAATAAGATAGGCCACATCAAAACCCTGGTGCTCTGAAAAAGAGAGTAGCAGACTATAGAAAAGTATCAAAGCTAAGCCAACCAAAATGTATTGAAAAGGATGAAATTTCTTTTTATTGAGCACCTCCACTAAAAAGAAGATCACGAAAGTAAAGGCTACGATAAGTAAAGCATATTTAGCAGACCGCATGTTTTTCTGATAATCATCTACCGGTAAAATCAGGTCTACACCAAAGCTTGATCCTGACACAGCGTGTGTATTATTCAACCACTGTTGAGGGAAGTTTCTGTTGAGAGAAAATACTTTCCATTCTGCTGTGAAACCATCATCAGTCACATCTCTTTCGCTCGGCAGGAAATTTCCATTGAAACTGGGGTGAGGCCAGGTAGAAGCCAATTTCACCTGAGAGCTTTTGCCTAGTGGAACAAAATTCAAAGATTTATGGCCGTTTAAATCCAGATTGAAGTCAAATTTATGCCCATCAGCCTGAAGAGAATCTACCAAAGGAATGTGGCAGGTTACACCCGAGCTGGTAATGTCATGATTGGTAACACCAGCTTCCACGGCTTCTGGGCTTCCATCCCAATTTACCTTTATCTCCTCTCTTACACCAGACATATCCGGAATGCCAATAGTCAAATAAGCATCTGACCAAAGAATATCCTCAGGCCTAATGTCCCACTTAGAAAAATCAGGCTTATTAAAAGCTCCAGACACCTGTATTTTAGCATTGTAAAGTATGATCTCATAAATACTTCTCTCCAACATGTTGGGCTCTACCTCACCATTCACAATCAACTTTTCTGGCAAGAAATGGGCGTGGTGTATCGCATATTTCATCACATTATCAGATTTATAGTAAGACTTATAAGGGATGGACAATACAGGGCCTATTAAGCTCTGCTCACCTCCCCATTTAGAGCTTACCTCCTCAATGACATGAGTCTGATTGAATTGCCTCTCACTGATCAAAGATTTGATGCTGGATGTAGGTATGAGCAGCAGTAATCCAATAATGGTAATGGTGAATACCTTCAGCATAACAGAATTCTTAATTCCGTTATTAAGCTTCTCAAGCGGTGTTTTCTCTATTTGTTGTTCCATATTTATTGTTTTAGAAAGTACTTTGCATTTCAAAGTATAGGTATAAAAAAAATTATCTAGATTGTTCCTTAATTAATTTTTCAAGCGCATCTAAGTGCTCTTCAAAAGCCTTTTTTCCCGCCTTAGTCATTACATAGGATGTGTTCGGCTTTCTTCCTACAAAGGTTTTTTTTACCTCTATAAACTTCACTTTCTCCAAGGATTTCA
Organism: Fulvivirga ligni; assembly: GCF_021389935.1. NCBI lineage: Bacteria > Pseudomonadati > Bacteroidota > Cytophagia > Cytophagales > Fulvivirgaceae > Fulvivirga > Fulvivirga ligni. Next base: position 1,000,595 of record NZ_CP089979.1, on the reverse strand, counting down.
GATGGCTAGCCAAGTTACCATCCGTTACACCCAGCAGGTCCCTTAGCGTATTGAAATCTACGGACTCATTCACCGCCAAAGCAGACATTACGCCCAGCCTTATGCGGTTTTCAAAAGCCTTATGTAAATTATTTAAATAACTTCTCACTTTTCGTACTTGAAATACAACACTGTGCCATAAATGATATGAAGAACACCAAAGCCCAGTGTCCAAAATAACAATCCAAACCCAATAAAATAACAACTGATCAAGCCCAGAACGATTTCAAAGATACCTAAATATCGAATATCTGTATAAGTATACTTACTGCCATTTACCAAAGCCAATCCATAAAAGATGAGCGTAGCAGGAGCTATAAGTCCAATAGCACCTTTTGAAAACATGATGAGTACAAAAATACCGCCCGTGAATAAAGGGATGGCCAGGTTAATGAGCATTCGCTTAGCAGTGGCATCCCACATTTTTTGCTGGTGAGCCTTAGCCCTGCGGTATGAGAAAAAGAGGCCTGTTAATAATGCCAAAACTAAGGTAGCAGTAGCCAAACCAACCAGCTTTATCACATTATCTGACAACTCACCATAAGATATAGACTTATAAATGATTTCATCAGAAAAGTAGAATATCTTATATGCCAGGTAAGCGGCCACTATGGCGTAAATACCAGCGAGAACTCCAGAGAGGCCACTAAGTGCCATAAACCTTGAAGATTTCTCCATCATGTTTCGGATCTCAAATAAATCCTGACTATAATTCTTGTTCGAATCTGTATTGCTCATTACGGGATAATCGGCTAATTACACAAGTAAAAAAGTACTTTGAAATTCAAAGTTAATAATTAATTTTCTATTTTCAACCTTACAGCTTATTCCTTGTTAAGGAAATATTGATTTTATTCGCGGATGGAAATTTTTAACTCATATACGGCCATTATCACAATCTCCATAGTGGTGATAATGTCTTACTTTTTCAATATCATATCACAAAAAACCAGTATACCGAGCGTTTTACTGCTCATTCTGTCTGGTATTCTAATAAAATTAGGGCTTAATTATTTTGAGATCCCTACGGGCGATGTGCTCTTCCATATCCTTGAAATACTGGGTATCGTAGGGTTAATCATGATCGTGCTGGAGGCCTCACTTGATTTGGAATTAACTTGGGAAAAGTGGCCGTTGATCTGGAAATCATTTGTGGTAGCCTTCCTTACTTTAATGATTTGCTCCTTTATTATAGCCTACTTTTTACAGCTCATACTAGATCTATCTTTCTTAACTGGTCTGCTTTATGCTATTCCATTATCCATTATGAGTAGTGCCATCGTTATTCCTTCTGTTGGGGAATTAACTGATGAAAAGAAAGAGTTTATGGTGTATGAAAGTACCTTTTCCGACATTCTGGGAATTATGTACTTCTATTTCCTTACCGGCAATCTTAATAATGACAATGTCAATTCAGTAATCTGGGATGTATTCTCTAACATATTCATTACCATAGTTTTATCTGTAGTAATCAGCTATGCGCTAGTTTTCATTTTTCAAAAAGTACAAACTCAGGTAAAGCTATTCTTACTTATAGCTGTACTTTTATTATTATATTCTATTGGAAAGATCTTCCACCTTTCGTCTTTATTGATCATCCTGATTTTTGGCTTGGTGCTCAATAATTATAAGATATTCTTTAGAGGGAAGCTCAAAAAGTTATTGCATGTACCTTCGCTCGGCAGTATTCTTAAGAACTTTCATCTGGTCACAATTGAATCAGCCTTTGTGGTGCGGACATTCTTCTTTGTGATCTTCGGTATAACCATTGACTTAAATTCATTATTAGACCTCCAGGTATTATTGATAAGCGCTGGAATTGTGGTGGTAATTCTCGGTGTTAGGGCCATTCTTTTACGTTCATTCAAAGGCCGCAATATAAGTCCGGAAGCACTCATAGGCCCAAGAGGACTCATTACCATTTTGCTCTTCTTTGATATTCCTCTGGCTTTGCAAAGTGATAATTTCAGCTCTGGAATATTGTTGTACACCATACTCATTACCAGCGTAATAATGGCGATAGCACTTATTGCCAGCGGCAAGCACATAGAGCCCGTAGAAGCTGTGAAAATGGCCTATTGGCAAGAAGTAGATAAAGAGATAGAAAGCATTCCCCAGCAGGAGAAAAACAAGTCTGTAGAGGAAAGGCAAGAAGAAGAGAAAGAAACCGACGAATCAACTAATAACGGAACCAATGTTTAATAAACCTTTTATAAGAATCATTGCAGTAATTCTGGTCATACTCATGCTGGTATGGCTTTTTGCCTGGACTTTTGATTATTATTAAAATAAATAAACCCTGCCGTTTCTGACAAGGTTTAAAGTGGACGATATATAAGGAATAATCTTTATAGGCTTTTCTTTGCCTTGTCTATTTTCTTTTGAATATCATCAGTATCGGCGTAGAAATCTTTTTCTTTTATCAACTTCATGCTTTCTACATATGAATTGATTGCTTTTTCATAAAGTTTGTTGCTTAGATAATAATCACCGGCAACTTCTTTTCCGAAAGCACTCTTTTTAATTTGTAAGGAGGTATCTAACCACTGCTTAGCTTCTTTCAGATTTACCCCTTTCTTAATACACATCTGTGCAGACTCGGCTAAAGTGTGCCAATCATCAGGAGCAGCGTTGCTTACGGCGGTGCGGGCCTTCTCTGTAGTTTTATCAGGGTTGGCAGCCATGGTAAAAGTAGAGGCCATAAATACAGCTATAAATGCAAACAGGGAAGTTTTAACTAGATTTTTCATAAGACGTTTAATTTGAGTTTTTGAATTAAGAATTTGTTGTTGTTGCTAAACCCTAATACTAGCATCATGCCAAGAAAATAAATGACTGATTATCAATTACTTAACAATAGCATGCGTTTTCAAAAACCCATTTGGGTGATATGTGATTGAACACCTTCTGTTCACATCCGTCCAGATAACCTTTTGCGCCTTAGACTCGTAGTTTACTTCAATTTGGCTGATAAATCGGCAATTATCACATCGGCATGAACCCGGCTATTTTCTATAAACCATTTGTTGGTTTTAAGCCCACCACAAACTACGCCCGCCAGGTATAGATTTTCGACGTTAGTTTCCTGCGTTTGGTCATTAAAAACCGGAGTGTGCATAGGATCGTCCTGAAAAGCAATTCCCAATGAATCCATAAGAGAGAAGTTTGGCTTATAACCAGTCATGGCCAGCACAAAGTCATTTTCTAAGGTTACTACTCCTTCCGGCGTTTCAATATCCACCTCATGCTCCCTTATAGCTTTAATCTCTGAATGAAAATATGAGCTGATAGATTCTTCCTTAATACGATTCTCAATATCTGGCTTCACCCAGTATTTTACAGTATCTCTGATGCCGTCTTCACGGATAACCATAGTTACTTCTGCACCCTTTCTGTAAGTTTCAAGTGCGACATCTACTGCACTATTGGCGGCTCCTACAACCACTATTTTTTGACCAAAATATGGATGAGGCTCATCATAATAATGCTTTACCTTAGGCAAATCTTCACCGGGAACATTCATCATATAAGGAATATCATAAAAGCCAGTAGCCAAAATAATAGCCCTAGACTGATAGGTACCTTTGGAAGTTTTAATGGTGAATAAATCCCCTTCTTTAACTGATGAGTTTACTTCTTCATATAACTTTAGCTTCAAATCCCAGCTTAGCGCCACCCTTCTATAATATTCCAGGGCTTCGAATCTATTCGGCTTATTAGCATGAGAAATAAAAGGTACACCACCTATCTCCAACCTTTCTGAGGTAGAGAAAAAGCTCATGTTCAAAGGATAATTATAAATGGAATTCACCAGGCAGCCCTTATCTATGATCACATATTCCAGCCCCGCCTTTTTTGCTTCTATTCCACAGGCTAAACCGATGGGCCCAGCACCTATAATTATAACATCGTACATATTTTGTAACTATTTAATATTTCCCCGGTATTCTTATTAACAATATTAGTTGAAAAGGTTTATAAAACTCAAGGTAAAAGGAAAAAGCGGCTCACGGGCCGCTTTTCTTTTTTTACTCTTTGTATCTTTAGCCCTATGATTAAAATTACTACGGCTGATAAATCTCATATAGATACAATTGTAAACTTTCAGGCAAAAATGGCCTGGCAAACTGAAGAGCTGGAGCTGGACACCGTAACGGTGACCAAAGGTGTAACCGCTGTTTTTGAAGACCCCGCCAAAGGAACCTACTATGTTGCCAAAGATGGAGACAGAGTGATAGCCTGCCTTCTAACCACCCCAGAATGGAGCGAGTGGAGAAATGGCACCGTACTATGGATTCAATCTGTTTTTGTAGAAGAAGACTACCGAAAGCAAGGTATATTCAGGCAAATGTATAGTTACCTGAAGGAGATGGTTATGGCCGAAGAAAACCTTATGGGTCTGCGTCTCTATGTGGAGAAAACCAACCTTAGAGCTCAAAAGGTGTATGAATCCATCGGTATGAATGGTGATCATTATCAGTTCTTTGAATGGATGAAACACTTCTGATATGAGTGAGATTCACCGGTGCGGATGGGCCGAGGGCCAGTTTGATGATTATGTCAAATATCATGATGAAGAATGGGGTGTACCTGTGCATGATGATCAGGTGCATTTTGAATTTCTTATTCTGGAAGGTGCTCAGGCCGGACTAAGCTGGGCCACTGTGCTGAAGAAAAGAGAAGGCTACCGAGAGGCTTTTGCTCACTTTGACCCAGTAAAAGTAGCCGCCTTTGATGAGACCAAAATCCAGGAATTATTGCTCAACCCGGGTATTATCAGAAACCAGCTCAAAGTAAGGGCCGCCGTGAATAATGCCCAACGGTTTCTTGAAGTACAGAAAGAATTTGGCTCGTTCGACAAATACATCTGGCAATTTGTTGACAATAAGCCCATTATAAATTCATGGGTGAATCACAAAGATGCTCCTGCCACCACAAAAGAATCTGACGATCTGAGCAAAGATTTAAAGAAAAGGGGTTTCAAATTTGTTGGAAGCACTGTAATTTACGCACACATGCAGGCTTGTGGCCTGGTGAACGACCATACGGTTAACTGTTTTCGTTATAATACGTTAACCTAATACACCTAAACCAATAATACCTATGATTAAAAAGTTTACTTTTTCTGTTCTCTTTACAGTGGCCATACTAGCAGGATGCAAAGTTCAGGAACAAGAGGATTGTATTAACCAAGAAAAAATAAACCCTGAGGCCATGTGTACCAAAGAGTATATGCCTGTTTGTGGCTGCAATGGCCAAACTTATGGCAACAAATGTGAAGCTAAAGCTGCAGGTCTAAACTCCTGGACAGAAGGAGCTTGCCCTGAAAAACCATCAAAGTGATAGAATAATATTTTTCTTTTTGAAGGTGATGAACCAAACACCATGAAGTGATTCACCTTCCATAGATGGCGCAGAATACAGAAGATCATCGTCTTGTTTTTGAACATTATCGTTCAGGCTATTGCCATTAGACACGGCAAACTCATAGGCATCCCATAGTTCTTTGCTAGTACCGGAAAGTGAGGAAGCATTATCTTCAGTGATCCACTGCAGAGTGCATTTGCACATAGAGGCAGCCTGTTCTTCAGAAACGAAGTCTTCAGTAACGGCTTGTATCAGTGAGCGGCCTTCTTCCAGAGCCTTTTCAAATATTTCTTCTTCAGAAACCTTTTTTATAGCACGTTCATCCATTTCGGTGTGCAGGGCTTTTCTCTCTTTATCAGACAAGTTGCCTCCACAGCTGGCCAACACTACGAGAAAGGAAATAAGAAATATTCTGCTCATATCTGCTTCGTTTGTGAATATTCATCAAAGCTACGACATAATCGTGCTGTTTTATTAATTTTGTTGTAAGAATAACATAATCCTTATGATTGAAAAGCTAGAAGAGATAAAAGATAGATTTGACGAAGTGGCCCAGCTTATTGTGCAGCCAGACGCCATGTCTGACATGAAGAAATATTCTCAGCTGAGCAAAGAATATAAAGATCTCGATAAGATAGTTAAAAAATACGAAGTCTATAAAGACGTATTATCTAATATATCCAACGCGAAAGAAGTCATCAAAAATGAAAAAGATGAAGAATTTCGTGATATGGCTAAAATGGAGCTTGACGAGCTAGAGCCACAAAAAGAAGCATTAGAGGACGAACTGAAGCAGATGCTCATTCCTAAAGATCCTAATGATGATAAAGAAGCTATCCTAGAGATTAGAGCTGGTACAGGTGGTGATGAAGCGGCCATTTTCGCTGGTGATTTGTTCAGAATGTATCAGAGATTCTGTGAGAAAAGAGGCCTTAATCTTACTGTGCTGGATCTTACCGAAGGCACCAGTGGTGGCTATAAAGAAATAGTAAGTACTGTAAGCGGTGAAAATGCTTTCGGTACGTTAAAGTTTGAATCTGGTGTACACCGGGTGCAAAGAGTACCTCAAACAGAAACTCAAGGCCGCGTACATACTTCAGCAGCTACTGTTGCCGTTTTACCTGAAATGGATGACGTAGAAGTTGAAATAGATATGAACGACGTAAGAAAAGACACCTTCTGTTCTTCAGGCCCTGGTGGTCAGTCAGTAAACACCACTTATTCAGCGGTGAGACTTACCCACATGCCTACCGGAATAGTGGTATCTTGTCAAGACCAGAAATCACAGCTAAAAAACTTTGATAAAGCATTAAAGGTACTTCGTTCAAGAATTTATGAGATAGAGCTGGCCAAACATAATGAGGCCGTAGGTGCTCAGCGTAAATCTATGGTAGGTAGTGGAGACCGTTCTGACAAGATCAGAACCTATAACTACCCTCAAAGTAGGGTTACAGACCACCGTATCAACTACAGTCAGCATAACCTGCCATCAGTGATGGACGGGGAAATTGATGAATTCATAGAACAACTGCAACTTGCAGAAAGCGCCGAAAAAATGAAAGAAGGCGCATAAACGGTAAACCCTTTGAGATATCTAATACCTGTATTGTGCTTATTTATTGCCATTTATGGCTGTAAACCTGAAGAGGAAAAATTCACCTACGATAGTGATACTGCCTTACGCTTTTCTACAGATACCGTGTTTTTTGATACGGTATTCACATCTGTAGGCAGTATCACCCAGAGGTTTAAAGTGTATAATGACAATAAAAACGCTGTAAACATACAAGATATCTCATTATCTAAGGCCTCATCTTCGGCATATACAGTGTATATCAACGGCAGGGCTAATTCAAAATTTACAGATACCAGACTACTTGGTGAAGATAGCCTTTTAGTGCTGGTAGAAGTAATGATAAACCCTGATGATCAGGATCTTCCGTTTATAGTTACTGATGAACTGGTTTTTAATACCAATGATAATATTCAGGATGTAAAGCTAGTTTCCTGGGGTCAGGATGCTAATTTTCTTAGAGATTCTGTGCTTACTTGTGATGCTGTTTGGACGGCAGACAGGCCTTATGTCATTTATAATTCCATATTGGTAGATTCTCTATGCAGTCTTACCATAGAGCCAGGGACAAAAATTTACTCCCATAACACCAGCTACATCTTCGTAAAAGGAAGCATCAAGGCTGAAGGAGAAGCTGACAATCGCATTTCATTTACTAATGACCGTCTGGACTATGAAAATGTACCAGGCCAGTGGGGTGGAATAATATTCCTACCAGGCAGCAAGGATAACAAAATAAGCTATTCGGATATAAGAAATGCCGAAGTAGGCATTTACCTGGGTACACCTGACGATGATAATATTGCTGATCTCGAACTAGATGGTTGTACTATTGAAAATATAGGTGGCGTTGCCGAAATACCAGTTTCCGGAGGTTTGGTTTTGCCTGGATATGGCGTATTGGCAATCACTTCAGATTTAACCATGTACAATACTGTAGTGAATAACTGCGCCATCAATGCTGTGGGTAATTATGCTGGTGGTAATTACATTTATGACCACTGCACCTTTGCCAGCTACTCTTTTGACTTTTTTAGAGAAGATCCGTCGGTGGTTTTTTCAGATAATCTGGTTTTAGGTAATGATCAGCTTTTGGTGAGCGATCTTAGTGTAGACCTTTCTAATACCATCATTTGGGGGAATCTCAGAGAAGAAATATTGCTCAGTAATGGAGGAGACGCCAACTTCACTCTGGCTATGTCTCATAATCTTATCCGCACGAGTAATGAGGATTTAAATGCCAATGATAACATCATTAACGAAGACCCGAAGTTTATGAACCCGGGCTCAAATGACTATCATTTAGACACTCTATCAGTAGCCAAAGATGCGGGTGTAAACTTAGGCTTAACTACTGATCATGATGGTAACACCCGCGATAACAAACCTGACATAGGAGCGTTTGAAAGGATAGAAAATTAGGCCTATGCAGTTTCATCAGACAGAACTAACCTTACCCGCTTTCAACCGTGGCTTCCATTTAATTACAAGCAGAGTAGAGCAGGCGCTCCCGGAGATTGCTGAAATAAGCTCAGGCATGCTTCAGGTATTCATAAAACATACCTCTGCCAGCTTAAGCATTAATGAAAATGCAGATCCCACAGTAAGGCAGGATTTTGAAAGTCATTTTAATAAGATGGTGCCCGAAAATGCCCCATATTATAAGCACACTTTTGAAGGCCCGGATGATATGCCTGCACATATAAAGAGTTCATTACTAGGCGCATCCGTGACTATTCCAATTACCAATGGTGCGCTCAATTTAGGCACCTGGCAAGGTATTTATTTATGCGAGCATAGAGATTATGGTGGCCAAAGAAGGCTTGTAATCAGTGCTTTTGGCAATTAACACTTTCACCCCTTCTCTTTCCAAAAGTATCTCTCATCATAACTAAGGCCTCTTTTACTTGTTAGTCATGTTATGATTAAAAAGATATTGTTGGCAATGGTGGCCGTATTATGCATCTCTGCTATACGGGTTTGCGCTCAGAATTTAGAGCATAGAGTTTATTTATTAGGAAATATAGCAGATGTAGCAAATAAGGAGCAGCTGGCTTCTCAGGTCATCCCTTCTTTTAAAAGCTACAATGGCGTATACACCGTACTAATCAATGGTGACCTTATTCATGAAAAACCTACTCAGGAAAATACCGCTGACCTAAAAGTTTTTCTCACACAACTTAGCCAGGCCGCTACTGGAAAAATCATCATCGTTCCCGGTGACCGTGATTGGGATAACTCAGGTCCTGACGGATGGAAAGCCGTAAAAAAGCTGGAGAAAATAGTGAAGGACTGGGAGCTGGAAAATGTAAAATGGCCCAATGATGACGCCTGCCCCGGCCCGGAAGATATAGAACTCAGTGACAACCTTCTGCTCATTACCATAGACACCCAATGGTGGAACCACCCCTACAGAAAAACGCTACCGGCCGATGCGGACTGCAAAGTGACCACTACCGGTGACTATCTGGAAGAATTCACTGAACTTTTAGATGAAAATGGCAATAAAAATATATTGATAGCAGGCCACCATCCGCTACAATCACAAGGTAACTATGGTGGCAGATATAGCCTAAAAGACTGGCTATGGCCCCTTCCTATCGCCAAAGGTATGGTCACCTCATACAGACAAAATATTGGCAGAAGTGTAGATCTTTCTAATGAAAATTACGAGCCATTTGCTAACACCATGACCAATGTGCTAAAGGACTATAAGTCCATAATTTACACTTCAAGTCATGAAAAAAATCAGGAAATTATTAAGTCTGGAGATAATATCCTTATCAACAGCGGTGGTTTAGGAAAATCCGGCTACCTGGCCAACCAGCCAAGCATCAAATTTGGATCAGAAAAAGAAGGATTTCTAACCATTGATTATTATGACAATGGTGCCGTTTCGTCACATTTCATTGCCTTAGAAGGTGACACCAATGAAAAAATCCAGGTTTTTGCATCCGTTTGTAAGATAGATGAAGACCATACCGCCCTAAATAATACCAGAGTGGTACCATGTGACAATGAAGAGGCCTCAACCGCACCTTCTACTGATACCACCAAATATGTGACCCGAGTGGCTGGCCCGGAATATCGAAGAGACATATTTTATAAGCTTTTCTTTGGCCAACATTATCGTAGCAGCTGGATCACACCAGTGAAGGTGCCATATCTTGATATGGACACTACTTTTGAAGGACTCAAACCTTATGCTGTAGGAGGTGGAAGACAAACTACCTCTTTAAAAATAAATGGAGGAGATGGTAAAGAATATGTTTTTAGATCAGTAAACAAAGATCCGGTTAAAGCCTTACCTTATGAACTAAGAGAAACCGTAGTGAGCAGCGTACTTAAAGACCAGACCACCACCGAACAACCTTATGGTGCCATGGCTGCCAGTGTAATGCTCGATGCTATTGATATTATGCACCCGAGACCTACTTTATACGTGCTGCCCGATAGCCCTGAGTTAGGAATTTACCGACCTGACTATGCTCATTTGCTGGGTATGTTGGAAGAAAAGCCCATCAACCCAGACAAAGTGGAGATAGTGTTTGGTAATGGTGATGATGTAAAGCATTCCCTACAAATGTTCCGAGAATTATATGAGGACAATGATAATCATATTGCCGAACAGGAGTTTGTGAAAGCCCGCGTGTTTGATATTCTGGTTGGCGACTGGGGTAAACATGAAGACAACTGGAAATGGATAGGCTACGAGCAGGACAAAGGAACTTTATACAGACCTGTACCAAGAGATAGAGACCATGTATTCTCCAAATGGGATGGCCTTTTCCCCTGGTTGGCAGACCGCGAGTGGGCCAAGGCCAGTGGTGAAAATTTCGGATATAAAATAAAAGGCCTTCGAAGCCTGATGTGGCAAGCCCGCCATATGGATCGCCCGCTCACCAATGAAGCCACAAAAGAAGACTGGATCAACGCCGCTAAAGAAATACAAGCTAAGATTACCGATGAAGTGATTAGCGAAGCGGTACACAACATGCCCGAAGAGATATATAATCCTGACGGCATGGAGATAGAAAACAAGTTGAAAGCCCGAAAAAAAGACCTTCAAAAATATGCGGAAGAGTATTATCTAATGTTGGCTAAACTAGTGGACATAGTAGGTACAGAAAAAGATGAGTACTTCGAAGCGATTAGAAATAATGATGGTTCCGTAGAGGTGAATGTGTATAAACAAAAGGATGATCAAAAAGAAAAGCAGTTATACCACCGTATTTTTTACCCTTCGGAAACCAAAGAAATAAGGCTTTTTGGCCTTGATGATCATGATATCTTCAAGATAAGTGGTAAAAGCACCAAAAACTCAATCCTAATAAGAATAATACCCGGCCCGGGAGGCGACTCCATCGAAGATTCTTCTCAAGCGCCTGGAAAACAGTTGATTGTATATGACAGGGACGAAGATCACACCTATGAACTTGGCAGCGATGGAAAGCGGGCGAAAACAAAAGATTTAGATGCTTACAATTATGAGCGCACCGCATTTGTTTATCCTACCTATTTCCCTCTTGCTTATATTTCTTACAATGCTGATAATGGCATGTCACTGAACGCAGGAGTAAAATTTACCAATCAAAAATATGGAAAACCTGATTTCAGTAGCACTCATTTCATCAGTGCCTCTGCCACCACAATAGGTAATTTTGAACTTAAATATGAAGCTCGCTGGAGGTATACCTTCGGGAAATGGGATACTTATTTCAATGCTCACATGGGCGTTCCACACCGATTAAATTTCTATTTCGGCCAAGGGAATGACACCGAAAAGACTGATGATTTGATGGATGCGGATTTTTATGATGTGCAATACAATACTTACAGCGGCAATGTTGGAATTATCAGAAACTTCCTAAAATTCAGCACCTTAAAGCTTGGTGCAGGTTATGAGCACAACAGCGACCAATTAAAAAACAATAATCTTTTCCAGCAAGATGCCTCCGAAAACCTTAGGCCAGGAGATGAATCTCAAAGTTTCTTCACGTCTAATGCCATGTTAGATCTGGATTTTAGAGACAGGCCTAACCTTTCATTACGCGGTATGCGCTTTTTCCTGAATTACCAGAATGGCATATATCTGGACAATCCTTCGTATGATAATTTTGGAATTGCGAACTCCTCTTTGGAGCAGTTTATTTCTAATTACTGGCAAAATCCGATTACTCTGGGTCTAAAGGTGGGTGGCTCTACGTCATTCGGTGATGTTCCTTTTTATAACCTCAAATACCTGGGGCAAAATAATGACTTACGAGGCTTCAGAAAAAACAGGTTTACCGGAGAGTCTACCGCCTTTATTAATAGTGAACTCCGAGTGCAGCTTTTTGAAAGAAACACCAAGGTATTGCCAATAAAAGTAGGCCTGAGAGGCTTTGTAGACAGCGGCCGTGTGTTTGATAGTCAGGACCTTACAGATCAGTGGCATACTGGCTACGGAGCGGGATTTTACCTGGTACCTTTAGAGGAAAAATTCACGCTAAATGTGTCCGTTGGGTTCTCAGAAGAGGAATCTGGACTTATATTATTTAGCCTGGGCAATGTTTTTAACTAAGGCTTTGAATACCAAACCAAAATTGCCGTTTTTTGCAGCAGCAAACCCTTAAAAACTATGAGTAAGAAAGTTTTATTAATGATCCTAGACGGCTGGGGATTAGGTACTAACCCTGATGTTTCAGCAATACAAGCAGCGAATACACCCTTTGTAGACAGCTGTTTTGAAAAGTTTTCACACAGCAAACTAGAAGCTTCAGGATTAGCCGTTGGTCTTCCTGAAGGTCAGATGGGTAACTCTGAAGTAGGCCACATGAACATAGGTGCTGGTAGAGTAGTATATCAGGATTTAGTTAAGATCAATAAAGCTTTCGAAGAACATACTATTGATGACAATCCTGTGCTTAATGAAGCCTTTGACTATGCTAAAAGCAATGGAAAGAAGATTCATTTTATCGGATTAGTATCTGATGGTGGTGTGCATTCTCACATCAAACATCTTCAAGGACTTTGTTCTTTGGCTAAAGATAAGGCTTTAGATAATGTATTCATCCATGCTTTTACTGATGGTCGTGATACCGATCCAAAAGGTGGCGAGAAATACCTTCAAGACCTTATATCACATACAGAAAAAACTGCGGGTACAGTGGCTTCTATTGTAGGAAGATACTATGCCATGGATAGAGATAACCGTTGGGAAAGAGTAAAGCTTGCTTATGACTTAATGGTGAAAGGAGAGGGAAATGAGGCTACAGACCTGATTGCTGCGGTTAAAGAATCATATGCAAATGATGTTACTGATGAGTTCATCAAGCCTATAGTTCATGTAGGGGCTGATGGTAAGCCAGTGGCTGTAATTGAAGAAGGTGATGTGGTTATTTGCTTCAACTTCAGAACGGATAGAGGCCGCCAGATCACTCAGGCTTTAACTCAAAAAGATTTCCCTGAGCAAGGACTGAAAAAATTAGATCTTAACTACTTCACCATGACCACTTATGATGAAACATTCAAAGGTGTGAAGGTCTTGTTTGAGAAAGATAACCTTAAAAATACATTAGGCGAAGTATTAGAAAGAGCTGGAAAGAAGCAAATTCGTATCGCTGAAACTGAAAAATATCCGCACGTAACTTTCTTCTTCTCAGGAGGCCGTGAAGATGAGTTTAATGGTGAAAAGAGATTACTTTGTCCATCACCGAAGGTGGCCACTTATGATCTTCAGCCAGAAATGAGTGCCAATGACATTAAGGATAAGATCATCCCTGAGCTACAGTCTAAAGAGCCTGATTTCATTTGCCTTAACTTCGCTAACCCTGATATGGTAGGCCATACAGGTGTATTCGAAGCGGCCGTTAAAGCGTGTGAAACCGTGGATGGTTGTGCAAAAGCAGTGACAGAAGCAGCCTTGGAAAATGGTTATGATATCATCATCATTGCTGACCACGGTAACTCTGACATTATGGTTAACCCTGACGGTACACCAAACACAGCACATACTACTAACCTGGTGCCTTGCATCCTTGCTAGTAATGATTTCAAAGGAACTATAAAAGATGGTAAGTTAGGTGATTTAGCACCAACTATCCTTACTCTAATGGGAGTAGAAATCCCTGCAGAAATGACTGGCGATATTCTAATATAAATGAGATATACAGCATTATTCTTCATCCTTCTTCTGGCAGCATGCACTAAGCCAGAGAAGGATGTTTCTTATTACTATAATATTGATAGTTTACTATCTACTCAAAAAGCACTGCTTTTAAGTAAAGGTGCAGTGATTAAAAAATCTGCTATGCTGTCTGGTGATACGGCTCAGGCCGAAATACATCCGGATAGTGCCTTATGGGATAAAGAGTTTAAAATATTTGATAACATCAATATCAATAAACCAACTCTTCAGGGCATGTATGATGAAAAAGTATATGCTGATAGTAACAGTAACTTACAGGTGAAATCATACACTGCTAACAATGATGATGCTCAAGTAAAATCGTTGAAAATTTACTATCTGAATAATTTAAATAACATCAGAAAGGTAGAGGCTGAATACGTGGAAGACAATCCAATCTATCACTCTCAAAGAAACTTAGAATTTGTTTTTGATGATATTAGGAAAGAGCCCGTGCTGAGAGAGTATGAAATTTACGGAACCCAAAAAATGATATTTAAGGATTCCGTTAATATGCATATAAAGTCTAGTATTTCTTTCTAACTACAATTTAAGGAGAGCCTGTAAGAAACTCAGGTTCTCTTTCTTATCTTTTACCACTAGCAAAGGTATGCCTCGGTCATAATGCACCATTTTATCGGCCACACTTCCTAATAAAATAGAGGCCAATCCCGCTCTTCCTCTGGAGCCAATGATTATTAAATCAGCGTTCTTTTCATCAGCTACTTTCCAGGCCTTTTCTGCAGGATCGTCATCCTCATCTAAAGAAAGAACTATTTCAGCATCATTAATGCTAACTCCTTCTCTATCAAGAAATTCCACCACATCCTCATAAGCATGGCTTTTCATAATTTCAGAAAATTCCTCATAAGTTTTACCGCTAGTGTGGTATCCTGACGGCACCTCATAAGAATTCTGCACTATAAGCTTAGCACCAACAGCCTCTTTCACTTTTACCGCTTCCTGCAGAGCAAGAGAAGAGGTCTTTGAAAAATCAGTAGCCATAAGCACTGTTGATATTTTCGGAGTAGCTGTTTCCGGCACAAATAAGATAGAACAGTGTATAGTTTTAGCCAGCTTACCAGTAAGGGTACCCTTACCTTTTAGTTCTATCTTTCTACCAACCACCAAAAGATCTATCTCTTTAATATCTGCCCATCTAAGAATTTTATCTTCGGCACTACCCTCTTTTATCTCTACGTCATACTCACAACTTCCTGTAAAATACTTCCCAATATTGTCTTCAATGTCCTTTTTTAGAGCTTCATCAGTAGGTGCCATCAAATCTGGATAAGACTCACGTAATTTTTCAGGCAAGTTCAATGACTTGGCTACGTGCATAAAGTAGATCTTTTCTATGCCACAGATTTTTACAAGCTCGGAAGTATATTTAAGCAACACCTCATCCATTTCACTGAGGTCCAGCGCTACAAGTAGTCTTTTATATGAGTACATAATTTGTGAATTAAGTCGTCTTAAAGTTATGTGAAAAATTCGAAATGAGCCGAAATATCACATATTTTGAACGCTTGATTAGTCTATAAAGTTATTAGTGGATAAATTTGCAGCCGCGCAAAAGGTAAATCTTTATCTAATAATACATTGCATGGCTAAAAGAAGAGGAAGAGAGCCCTTAGAAGAAGGAGAAAAGCGAAAGCTGGATAAGAAGAATTTCAAAAAACTCATAAGGGTATTTCGATACGTATCGCCTTACAAACCTACTTTTGTTTTTGGTATGATCTGTCTGCTTTTTAGCAGCACTACCCTTTTAGCTTTCCCCTATTTCGCAGGGAAACTAATTGATGTGGCAGAAGGTAGGCCGTGGGTCATTATTCCAGGAAAAGATTATGTGATTAACTCCATTTTGGAAATCACCTTAATGCTTATCGGTATCCTTTTCGTACAAAGTATTTTCTCTTTTCTCAGAGTTATTCTTTTCGCTCAGGTGAATGAAAGGTCTATGGCAGACCTGAGAAAGCACATGTTTAGCAAAATCTTGGTGCTGCCCCTAAAGTTCTACGATAACAGAAGGATAGGAGAGCTCATCAGCCGTATTACCTCAGACATCTCTTTACTACAGGATACATTTTCAGTAACGCTTGCTGAGCTTTTCAGACAAGGGGCTACACTCATCATAGGCACAGTAGTTATAGCTTTTATAGCTCCTAAGCTTACTCTTTTTATGATATGCACCTTTCCAATTGTGGTGTTGGCAGCTTTATTTTTCGGCAAGTTTATTAGACAGCTTTCCAAATCCACTCAGGATAAACTGGCAGAGACCAATGTAATAGTAGAAGAGACGTTACAATCTATCATTACCGTAAAGGCCTTTACCAACGAGGTTTTTGAAATCCATAGATACACTAAGAAGCTTAAAGAAACTGTAAATATTGCCCTTAAATCTGCCAAGTTTAGAGGCATGTTTATTTCCTTCCTGATATTCGCTCTACTTGGTGCCATAGTTGCCATCATGTGGTATGGAGCCACTTTGGTACAAACAGATGCCATGTCCGTAGGTGAGCTTATGTCTTTCGTTCTTTACACAACCTTCATCGGAGGTTCGTTAGCCGGATTGGGAGAAGTGTTTAGCCAAATACAAAGAGCGATAGGAGCTTCTGAGCGGGTAATTGAAATCATAGATGAGGAAGAAGAAACCAAGAAAGGAATTGAATCTCAAGAAAAGCTTAAGGGAGATATCATTTATGACAATGTGACTTTTGCCTATCCTACCAGAAGTGAGATCAATATTTTGGAAGGCATGAGCCTCCACATTCAAGAAGGTCAAAAAGTGGCTTTAGTTGGGCCGAGTGGTGCTGGTAAATCTACCATCATACAGCTATTGATGAGGTTTTATGACATCCAGGCAGGTAATATCATGGTAGATGGCAAATCAGCCAGCGATTATGACCTTTCTTACTACAGAAGCAACGTAGGAATCGTGCCTCAGGAGGTGATCTTATTTGGAGGATCAATAAAAGAAAATATAGCTTACGCTAAGCCTGGCGCTACCGATGAAGAAATAAGGCAAGCAGCTGAAAAGGCTAATGCTCTGGAGTTTATAGAAAAATTCCCTGAAAAATTCGAAACACTGGTGGGTGATAGAGGTATAAAGTTAAGCGGTGGACAGAGACAGCGAATTGCCATTGCCAGAGCTATATTAAAAGATCCTTCCATGCTCATTCTGGATGAAGCCACCAGCGCTCTGGATGCTGAATCTGAAGTGTTAGTGCAGGAAGCATTAGATAAACTGATGGTGGGAAGAACTACCATTATGATAGCTCACAGACTATCAACTATTAGAAAGGCCGACAATATCTTTGTGATTAAAGATGGAAAAATCGTAGAATCAGGTTCTCATGAGGAACTTTCTGCCTATGATGAAGGTATTTATAGTCACTTACTTAGCCTGCAGTTTCAAATGAATTAACCCTAATCAATGGAAACCAAAAAGATACTGAATGACTATAAGCTGAAATCTACACCTTGCCGATCTGAGGTACTTCAGCTTCTTATTTCTAATGAACATGCTTTGTCTCATTCAGATATCGAAACTAAAATAGATGATTCTCATGACCGTGTTACGGTCTATAGAACCTTAAAATCGTTTTTAAGTAAAGGCATCATCCACAAAGTGCTTGACGATGAAGGCATTACAAAATATGCTCTGTGTCACGAATGTTCGAAGGAAGAACATCACCATGAACACGTACATTTCAAGTGTGAACATTGTGGTCAAACTCAGTGCCTTGATAATGTAAAGATCCCCGATATAGCCTTACCTCAAGGGTTCAAGTCCAAAGAAAAAAATGTTTTGATTCAGGGACTATGTAACCAGTGTAATAACTAAAAAATATTATTATATTACCATTTATCAGTTTAATTATCCAGTTATGTAAGCTTTAGTCTTCAGATTTATTTTGTAGATTTGAGCGATTGTATATATAGTTAAATGGCAAAACTTTCTTTACTTATTATTCCGTGCTCGGAAACAGCATTATGTTAGGGATTTCATTGTTTGACAACACGTATGAACCTGTGCTTTTCGCTGTTTTTGGAGGAATTATCCTAATCTTTCTAGTCATAGATTTAGGAGTATTTAATCGGAAAGCACATAAAATTTCAACCAAATCAGCCCTTTTCCAGTCTATTTTCTGGGTGGTGATTTCTGTATGTTTCGGTTTTCTCATTTATCTGAATGATGGCGGCACAGAAACTTCATTGGCCTATTTTTCGGCCTATCTCACAGAATATGCACTTTCTGTAGATAACATTTTCGTAATACTTCTCATTCTCAGGTACTTTAAGGTAAAGGAAGAATATTATCATAACATATTGTTTTGGGGTATTCTGGGAGCTTTAGTCTTCCGGGCCATTTTCATTTTTGTGGGGGCATACCTCATCGGCCAATTCTACTGGATACTGTACATCTTTGGAGTATTTCTGGTTTATAGCGGTATTAAGATCTTTTTTGAAGGTGAAGAAGACGAAATCGATCCAGGAAAGAACCCAATTCTTAAGTTTGCAAGAAAACACTTAAAGATTACTAAAGGAGACTTCGGTGGCAGGTTTATGGTTAGAAAAGGTGGCAGCCTTTTATTTACACCCCTTTTCTTAGTGATCATTCTAATAGAAACCACTGACTTAATATTTGCTGTGGATTCCATTCCAGCGGCTTTTGCTATTACCCAAAGCGAATTTATTATCTATACCAGTAATATTTTCGCAGTATTAGGCTTAAGGGCGAAATTCTTCCTACTGGCGAACATCATAGATAAGTTCTACCTATTACAGAAAGGGCTGGCATTTATTCTCATCTTCATCGGCGCGAAAATGCTGATAGAATTAGTGGATATACATATTCCAATCGTAGCATCATTTACCGTGATTATAGTAACGCTAGTGGGTTCAATAGTGATGTCTATAGTGCTACCAGAGAAGAATACTGAATCTAGCGATTAAGTACTCTGTAACACGTCTTTCATAATGTCCTTCGGAATGATCCTTAGGAGAATGTTAAACGTTAGAAAATCATTGGGTAGTGCAATCACTCTGAAGCTTGGAATTTCCTTAAGTAAAGCAATAAGCTTATCCTTAATGATCTCCTTTTCCACATCATTGAGCTCTGCAGATACACCTGACTTTATTACTGTGAGTAAGTCAATATCTTCGGTAATGCCTTTGGTAATTCTATTACGATATTTTTCAACCACTCTGGAGATGCGTAGCACATACTCATCACTCACTTCGGCAAACTCTTTTTTATCCTGAAGTGAATCCAATTGATGCCAGTTTTGAAGCACAAAGCCCTCCACGGCAATCATACTATGATCAAAATCATCATCAGAAAAGCCTAATGATTTGTTGAATCCCTGCAGGAATTCTATTTCTATATCATCTACTTTCTTATCTGACCAAATGGTAAGTATAGCCAGCTCCAGGAAAAACTTTCGTATAATCCATGAATCAGTAGGCTCTACAGGAATATCCTGAATACCCAGCCCATGAATAAAATATTCCTGAGCTACGCGCCTCTTCTCCACTGGAAATGCTGAATTTTCAATGAAATGTTGGAAAAGCTTTTGCTCCTCAGTTTCTACTTTTTTGTTAGCATGAGCAGCAGCAGCCATCACCTTAACCGAGGTATAGCTTAAGTCAACTTTCTCCTCACGGAAGAAGTCGGTAAGCACCTGATCCTGAGTAGTATGGCTCCATTGACTAAAGATATAAACATCCAGAAAAAGCTGCGTATGATAGAAAAACTCTGCCCAGAAATTACCAGATGATTTTTTGAAAGCTATATCAATACGCTTCTCAAGAATTTTCTCGGTAAGAGCAAAAGTATCTATTTTCCTTCCGAGCCAGTTAGTGCTGGAAGTAGCTATTTCAGGATATACGCCATTATAAAAGCGATTTACGCTATTCATAACGTCTTCCATCAGCTGCCAGTAATCATCTGCACCACCCTCGCTATAAAGCTCAGCGATGTTTATAAAAGTATCCAAAAGAATAACTTTTACCTTATCAGAGTTGTGCCAGCTAGCCTGATGTTCCTTTTCTACCGTATCTACAGGATATCCGTACATAATACCGGTAGGTTGTATTAAACCATAAAAAGACTGATCAGGATTCTGGCCTCGAACTTGTTCCTTGATGTTATGAAGAAATGATTCTTTTCTAGCTTCCAGAAACCCTCTCAACCATCCTTTTTCCGATGGATTCATACTTTAGTACATTGGTTGAATTTTCAATATTAATACTTAGGAATCACTATTCCATCATCTTTGGTCATTTGCAGGTAAAGTTTTTCAATCTTTTTTGTGAGATCACCCTTTTTCCCTGACCCAATTTGTCTGCCATCTATCTTTAAAACAGGAGTTATCTCCCCCATAGTTCCGGTAACGAATACTTGATCAGCAATATACATTTCGGCTATAGAGATTCTTTTCTCCTTAATAGGAATATTATTCTTATCACAAAGCTTAATAACATTAGACCTGGTAATACCTGGCAGGCAGCTATCAGCAAAAGGAGTTTTCACATTTTCACCATTAATGAAGAAAATGTTGGTGGCATTAGTTTCCGATACAAATCCATCAACATCAAGCATTACGGCATCGGCCACGCCTGCAAGATTGGCTTCTATTTTGGCCAGAATATTATTGATGAGGTTATTATGATGAATTTTTGAATCCACACATTGAGGACTATTTCTGCGGATAGAGGACGTAATCAGGTCTATACCTTCATTATCATATACCGGCTTTTTCCATTCTGCCAGTACGATGAGGGTTGGCCCGTACTGATTAAAATGTGGACTCATCCCTGAAGTCACTTTCTTTCCTCTGGTCAGAGTTAGTCTTATGTGAGCCTCGTCATACATTTTATTGGCGTTCAATGTTTTAAAAACCTCAGCCTTTACCTCCTCTTTGGTTGGTATCTCTGCAAACGCCATTGCTTTGGCGGAAGCCACTAACCTGTCAAGGTGCTCTTCCAGCATAAACACCTTGCCATTGTAGATCCTTAGACCTTCCCACACAGCATCTCCACCTTGTACTACACTATCAAATACTGATACCTTGGCTTCATCTCTAGGGTAAAGTGTGCCGTTTATATTGATTAAAATATCCTTATTTCTTTCGTCAGGTAATTGTACTTCTCTCATCATGTTATTGTAAAGCTCGTTCTAATAGAAATTGATAATAGGGTTCGCACTCCTCCAGCAAGGGTAAGAGTTGATCCGGAAAGGGTTCGGTTTTGGTTTTATAAGGTGAAAATCCTGTAGACTGGTGTACACTATGGTACCATTGCTTTGCCCAAACACCATCTTCAGGTCTGGCCCCCGCTTCCCATCTTAGCATGCCCTCTGTAAATGGAATTTGTAAAGCATCGCATGCCTTACGCAAAATAACGGCAGGATTTAGGAGCAATCTCTTTGAGTCTATAATCTCCGGTTTTTTGCCTTGCGCCTGCATGGTATGGTAGAGATCATACTGCATTTTTAATCCCGTATCTCTTAAGATAGGCTGTGGAATCTGGTTGATCAATGATGGAAGCATTTCCCTGGGGTCACGGATTAGAAATAAATGATCCATTTTAGCCAGCCAGTTGTCATTTAAATGAATCCAATGGTGGGCCATATTTTTCAGAAATATCAGATCAGCACTATGGTCATCATCAAACAGGTCGGTCAATACCTTGTCTCCATCATTTTCCATGACTTGAAGCACCTCATCTCCACCAGGATGCTCTACCGGTGTATTGGCCAGGTAATGAGCATATAAAGGCTCATCTATTACATGGGTATCCGGACGTTGAGCAAAGGAATACATCAAGGCCGTAGACACATTTCTGGGTCCCGACCATAAGGAGAGGATTTTCATTTCCGTAAACTATAAAAATTGGATAGAATTTACAATATCAATATCTTCAACTTTGAATATGAGAAAAGAGATGCCGAGAAGTGTTATTAAGCTTATTTATGCCACCCTATTATTCTTACTCAGCCTAATTATAGGCACAGTGGGCTATATTTATATAGAGGGGTATAATATAATAGACGCTGTTTATATGTCTATAATAACCTTTGCTACGGTAGGTTTTACTGAGGTAAATGCCCTTTCTACCAATGGAAAAATCTTCACGGTATGTTACATCGTTTTAAATCTTGGCATTTTTGCTTATACTGTTTCTGTACTATCTACCTTTTTGTTTGAAGGCGAGTTAGGCAGGGTTTTTAAAAACTATATTTCAGCGAGAGAAGTGAATAAATTGAAAGATCATGTCATTGTTTGTGGTTTTGGTAGAAATGGCGCCATGGCGTGCGAAGAATTGCACAAGGCACAAAAGGACTTTGTAATTATAGAAAGAGATAATGAAGTGATAGACGCCTTTCCTGAAGAAAAAAAATATGCTTTTATCAGTGGTAATGCCACTTTAGATGAAGTGCTCCTGGAAGCAGGCCTGGAACGTGCATCAACAGTGATAACAGCCCTTCCTAGTGATGCCGATAACGTTTTTATCACTCTTACAGCAAAGGAGCTGAACCCGACAATTAATGTGATTGCTAAGGCGGCAGAGACCAATTCTGAAAAGAAACTTTACCGTGCCGGGGCTTCTCATGTAGTAATGCCTGATAGGTTAGGGGGTATTCACATGGCAAACCTTATCACAAAACCCTATGTTATAGAATTTTTAGAGCTACTAAGTGGAGTTGGCGAACAGCATCTGGAGCTGGAAGAGGTGAGTTACGCTCGATTAAAAGATGAATTTCATCATAAAACAATAAGGGAATTAGACATCAGACAGAAAAGTGGTGTCACCATAATTGCTTTTAAAGATGATAAAGAGGGGTTTATATTCAACCCGGCATCAGATAAAAAAATTGAAAAAGGAGATGTGTTGATCATCCTAGGAACGAAACACAACATTTCCAATTTCAAATCGCACTTTATAAACGACTAAACTAACACTCATGGAAATTCGAAACGACGATTATTCTACCATCTCTTATGAGGCAGATCTTAACGCCGTGCACGTGGTATGGAAAAAGATACCAACAGAAGGAATGTATAGAGAAATTTTTACCGGCGCATTAAACGCCATTATTGATAATAAGGCCAATAAATGGATTTCTGATATTAGAAAGCAGGGAGTAGTGGGGCCAAGCAACGCTAAATGGCTCCGAGAAGAAATCCTTCCAAAGGCAATTCAGGCCGGATTAAACAAGATTGCTATTGTAGTAGAAAAAGATGTTTTCAAAAAATTCTACATAGACAATGTAAAAACCATCATGAGTGCCACCGCAGAAATGCAATACTTTGATAGTGAGGACGAAGCGAGAAAGTGGTTAGGGTAATCACAAAAAAATAAGGTGTCTGCAACAGACACCTTACTCTCTTTTAACTATTAATCTGGATCTCTAAAAAGAATACTCATTCTTCGCGATCATTTGATCGGCTATCCTTCTTCGAGCGTCTTTCAAGTTAAATGACTCTAACTTGGTAAATCGTTTTAATCCCATAAGCATCATGCGCTGCTCATCTCCTTCTGCAAAAGCATAGATGGCTTGCTTACCTGCAGAAGCAGCTTTTTCAACAGCCTCATATAAATACACGCGCATCATATCTATTTCAGTCTTTAAGGCTTCCTCTCCTTTTTGGCCCACGAGTTTCTCTACTCTTAGCAGACAAGATTCAGCTACATAACCTTCAATAAGCATATCAGCCATGTTCATCAATATCTCTTGCTCTTCACCTAACTTTTGCATGAACTTCTGTACAGCTGCACCAGCTACCATCAATCCGGCCTTCTTTAGGTTATTTAGTGCTTTTTTCTCTTTAGCAAATAATGTCTCATCATCAGAAGCTCCGAAGTCAGGAATAGACATCAGCTCCTTTTGCACTGCCATAGCTGGCGTCATTAAATCAAGGTGACCTTTCAGTGCTCTTTTCATAAGCATGTCGATACACAACATTCTGTTGATCTCATTGGTACCTTCAAATATTCGGTTGATACGTGCATCACGATAAGCTCTGTCCATAGGACCATCAGCTGAGAAACCCATGCCACCATATATCTGTACACCTTCATCAGTAACAAAATCAAGCACTTCAGAACCGTGTACTTTTAGAATAGCACACTCAATAGCGAATTCCTCTACTGACTTTAACCTTGCTTTTGCAGGATCCATTCCACCTTGCACTAACGAATCATAGGCATCATCAATATTCTGTCCTGCACGGTAATGAGCTGACTCTGAAGCATATACTTTAGTAGCCATCTCTGCCAGTTTGTGCTTAATAGCACCGAAGCTAGAGATAGAAGTACCAAACTGCTTTCTTTCGTTTGCGTAGTTAACAGCATTATCAATTACTCCTTTGCTACCACCAATAGCAGCTGCACCCAGCTTAATTCTACCAATATTTAGAATATTTACAGCGATTTTAAAGCCGTTCTCTCTTTCAGAAAGCATATTCTCTACGGGCACCTTGCAGTCGTTAAAGAAGATCTGACGAGTAGAAGATCCTTTGATACCCATCTTCTTCTCTT
Organism: Fulvivirga ligni; assembly: GCF_021389935.1. Classification (NCBI taxonomy): domain Bacteria; kingdom Pseudomonadati; phylum Bacteroidota; class Cytophagia; order Cytophagales; family Fulvivirgaceae; genus Fulvivirga; species Fulvivirga ligni. Next base: position 975,900 of record NZ_CP089979.1, on the reverse strand, counting down.
CCTCGTTCATTGTGATACCACCAAAGTCTTTCTCCACGATGAAGGCGGAAAGGTTTTTATCGTCATCTATTTTAGCAAAAACGATGTACACATCTGCAAAACCACCATTGGTTATCCACATTTTCTGACCATTGATGATATAGTGTTTACCATCATCAGTAAGTTTCGCTTTGGTTTTACCAGAATTAGCATCAGAACCAGAATCTGGCTCAGTTAAGCAGTAAGCTGCTTTCCATTCACCAGTAGCGAGCTTAGGCAAATATTTAGCCTTCTGCTCTTCATTTCCATAATACAAAATAGGCAATGTGCCGATACCGGTATGAGCAGAAATAGCAACAGCAAATGAATGTCCTGCACCTAAAACTTCAGCTACAAGCATAGAAGTGTTAAAGTCCATACCAAAACCACCATACTGCTCCGGCACTGAAGTACCTAGAAGACCTAGCTCTCCGGCTTTATCTAGCAAAGAAGGCATTAACTCTGGATGCTTCATAGAATCAATCTCATCCAGGCGAGTTAATACTTCCTGCTTCAAGAAATCTTTACAGGTCTGAGCAATCATCTTTTGCTCTTCATTCCATTCTTCAGGAATAAAAACGTCTTTCGCTTCTGTTTCCTTTATTAAAAACTCGCCACCTTTAATAGCAGCATTGGCTTGTTCTGTTGCTGTACTCATAGTAATTTGATTTATAGATTTGAGTAGAGAGTATTGAGACGTCACTTGCTCAAATCGAATGTTTTATTGTTTTAATCTTCTTTGAAAGGTGAAATTCATTTTCTGAACTTCTATAATGTCATTTAGTAATAAGCTCATCTCCTTATTATCACAATAACCCAGCCTTTCGGCTATGATGAGTTGAGTCTGTAATTCATAAGATGAGCCATTAGAAACTCCTAAAAAGTGAGCAAATTCATTGTTAGTATTGCGTCCTGCTCCCTCAGCAATATTTGAGGATACAGACACTGCCGCTCTTCTAATCTGAGAGGTAAGGCCAAATTTTTCATCACTGGGAAACACTGATGAAAGTTTGTAAGCTGAGACCGCCAAATCCATAGATTTATGCCAGATTTTCAATTCATTTAAATTGTGCATAACTGATATATTTTTAGGTTGAACAATAATCTCAAGTCTAATTTCTCACCTCTCAATACTCTTTACTCACTACTCAAATCTTATTTCAAAAACTCATAAATACCGGCTACGCCCTGGCCACCGCCTACGCAGGCTGTTACCATACCGTATTTGCTGCCTTGTCTTCTTCTCATTTCGTTTAGAAGTGTGATGGACAAACGTGCTCCGGTGCTTCCTAGTGGGTGTCCTAATGCAATGGCGCCGCCATTTACATTTACTTTAGACATATCCATATCAAGGTCACGGATTACAGAAATAGACTGAGCGGCAAAGGCCTCATTTAATTCAATAAGGTCGATATCATTCAATTTTAGACCTGCTCTATCCAAAGCTTTAGGCACGGCATACGTAGGACCTACACCCATGATGCGAGGCTCAACGCCTGCCACGGCATAGCTGACCATACGAGCAACTGGCTCAAGACCAAGTTCTTTCACCTTCTTCTCTGACATTACTACCACAAAAGCAGCACCGTCATTAGTAGGAGATGAGTTACCGGCCGTAACGGATCCACCTGCGGCAAATACTGGTCTTAGTTTTCCTAAAACTTCCACGCTGGTATCAGCTCTTGGACCTTCATCAGTATCCACTACGTATTCTCTGTTTTTCTTTTTACCGTTTTCAACATAGGTTTCCTTCACAGTGATAGGCAAGATTTCATCTTTGAACTTACCATCTTTCTGAGCCGCCACGGCTTTCATATGCGAATTGTAAGCAAACTGATCCTGCTCATCCCTGGAGATCTTCCATTCCTGTGCTATCTGTTCAGCAGTTAATCCCATGCTGGTGTAGTAGTCAGGATGCTCAGAGGCTATTTTATAGTTAAGCGCTGTCTTATAACCCATTACAGGTACCATAGACATGGATTCTGTACCACCGGCAATTACTACATCAGCCATACCAGCATTAATTTTGGCTGAGGCCAAATGAATTGCTTCCAGGCCAGACCCACAGTAACGGTTGATCACCATTCCTGGTGTTTCAATACCTAATGCCATAAGGGAAATCATTCTTCCCATCTGCATTCCCTGCTCAGCCTCTTGTACAGCATTTCCAACGATAACATCATCAACCATCTCATTTTCAAGCCCCTCAATAGAGCTTACCAAATGTTTGATAGTTTCCACGGCCAGGTCATCAGGACGAGTGAATCTGAAGCCACCCTTTTTAGCCCTACCTACCGCTGTTCTATATCCTTTTATTATATATGCGTTCATTATTTCTTTAGTTATTGGTTATTCAGTTAATGGGTTATTGGTTATAGTTTTAATAACTAATTCACCAATAACTATTAACTCAATATCTAATTTCTCAATGGTTTACCTGTGGTTAAGATGCTTTGGATTCTTTCCAGCGTTTTCTTTTCTCCTGTAAGGGAAAGGAAGGCTTCTCTTTCCAGGTCTAGAAGGTACTGCTCGGAAACTTCCTGAGGGTAGGAAAGGTCTCCTCCACTCATTACGTAAGCTATCTTGTTGGCTATTTTCACATCATGGTCTGATATGTATCTACCCATTCTCATACCGCTAACTCCGGCCATGAAAAGTGCCATACCGGTTTTACCCTGTACTTTTATATTAGTAGCCTGGATAGGTTGTGTATAACCCGCATCGGCTAGCTCAAGTACAGTGGCCTTGGCATCAGCAATTTGTCTGTCTTTGTTAATGGTAATTTTATCCTGAGGTCTTAGAATGTTCATTCCAATCGCTTCATGAGCAGAGGTAGCCACTTTTGCGGTAGCAATGTTCATGAAGGAGTTTTGAAGTGCATTCAGCTCAACATCACCCTCTTCTATAGCATCAGACACTCTCTTGGTGAGTTCTTTTGTACCACCACCGCCAGGGATAAGGCCAACACCCACTTCTACCAGTCCGATATAAGTTTCCGCTGCTGCCTGCACTATGTCAGCGTGCATGGTCATTTCACAACCACCGCCCAAGGTTAATGCATGAGGAGCTACCACTACCGGCACTGAAGAGTAACGCACTCTCATCATGGTATTTTGGAAGTGACGGATCATAAAATCGATCTCATCATATTCTTGCTCTATGGCATACATGAATACCAGACCCAGGTTAGCACCAGCAGAGAACTGTGCCCCCTGATTACCAATAACAAGGCCTCTGTAATCTTTCTCAGCCATATCGATGGCTTTGTTGATACCTTCAACTACCTCACTTCCCAGGGTATTCATTTTACTATGGAATTCCACGTTGATCACTCCATCTCCAAGATCGAAAATGGTAGCTCCTGCGTTACCCCAAAGTTTTTTGCTACCTCTGATATCATCAAGAATGATGTATTCTTCAGCGCCAGGAATAGCTTTGTATGACTTAGATTCAATATCGTAATAATGCTTCAGACCATCTTTCACCGTGTAGAAGGAGTCGAAGCCGGCATCAAGCATATCATAAACCCATCGGTTTGGCTTGTAGCCCATTTCTTCCATCTTCTCTACAGACTTTTTCACTCCCACGGCATCCCAGGTGGCGAAAGGTCCTACTTCCCAACCGAAACCAGCACAGATAGCATCGTCTATTTTGTAAAGCTCATCTGCTATTTCAGGAATTCGGTTAGAAACATATTTGAATAATGCGTAGAATGAATCTCTGTAGAATTCACCTGCTTTATCTTTTCCGGCAAATAAAGCCTTGAAACGTTCTTTCAGATTTTCTATGGGCTTGGTTGCCTCAAGAGTTCCAAATTTCACCTTGGCTTTAGGTTGGTATTCTAATGTTTTAAGATCTAACGTAAGTATCTCTGTCTTACCGTTTTCATCTTTGGTTTTCTTATAGAAACCCTGACCAGTTTTATCTCCAAGCCATTTATTTTCTTCCAGCTTAGAAACTACCTCTGGTAATTTAAAGGTCTCTCTGCCTTCATCGTTAGGTAAACCCTGGTAAAGACCATTCGCCACTTTCACCAAAGTATCTAAACCTACTACATCAGAAGTTCTGAAGGTGGCAGATTTAGGACGGCCAATAACAGGACCTGTAAGTTTATCTATTTCATCTACATTCAGATCCAGCTTTTGCATAGTTTCTATCACCTTTAATATGGCGTAGATACCTACACGGTTAGCAATAAATGCAGGGGTATCCTTACATAATACAGTAGTTTTACCCAGGTAAAGATCTCCGTAGTGCATAAAGAAGTCCACTATTTCAGGGTCTGTCTTTGGCGTAGGGATGATTTCTAATAATTTTAAGTATCTCGGTGGGTTAAAGAAGTGGGTACCACAGAAATGCTTTTGAAAATCTTCACTTCTACCATCCAGCATCAGGTGAATAGGAATACCTGAAGTGTTAGATGTGATTAGTGTGCCAGGCTTACGGTATTTTTCTACCTGATCAAACACCTTCTTTTTAATATCAAGGTTCTCTACTACTACTTCAATAATCCAATCAAAGTCCTTGATCTTTTCCATGTCATCATCAAAGTTTCCTAATGAAACTCTGCTGGCGAAGCTGGAATCATACAATGGTGCGGGTTTGGACTTTACAGCGGTGTCAAAAGACTGCTGTACTATTCTGTTCCTTACTGCCTTGTCTTCCAGGGTTAGCCCCTTTTTCTTTTCCTGATCGTTTAATTCACGAGGAACAATATCCAACAAGAGCACCTTTACTCCAATATTCGCGAAGTGGCATGCTATTCGAGAACCCATGATTCCCGAACCTAACACGGCTACTTTGTTTATTCTTCTCATTGTTGATTTTTATGGTTTTCCGTTTCGTATATGTTATTATTTTCTATTCTTTTATTAATTGCGCTTATCACTTCGAAGAACACAGATAACTTGTCATCCGGTATCTCTTCTCTTACAAAGTTGTTAAACGATAAAACTGTTTGGCGGGAGAACTCTTTTTTGCGTTTTCCCTCATCAGTTAAATGAATTCGAACAGATCTTTTGTCGTTAGCATCAGGCTGGCGGTATACCAAACCCTTTTCCTCCATGTTTTTGAGCACGCGTGTTAAGCTTCTGGATTCCAAGCCCATAAGTGGTGCTATTTTGGTGGCGGGGGTGCCTTCCTTTGAGGAGATATTGAGAAGAACAAAACCAATTGAAGTGGTAATGTCTTCCTTAGCCGCCTGCTGATTATACATGCGTGAAATAGCATGCCAGGCGGTCTTTATGTTGTGGTCAATAGTTTCTTCTCTCTTCACTGCAAACGATTTAGTTGCTCTTAACAAATATAACTAAATATGTTATGCATGCATACTATTTAGGGAGAAATTTGCTTTATCCTATCAAAAAATAGGATAAAGCTGATTTTTAAGGTTTTAGCAAGTTATAACCCACTCCTAAATTGAATACAGGGTCGGCGTGCTCTTGGCTATTTACCTGAATATAGCCATTAAATCTTTTTGAAGTAAGTGAAAATGTAGCTCCAACTAACATGGTACCATAAGCGTCTGATTCTTCCTCGGCAATTTTATCAATGCCTCCGTAAGATTTACCTATGAATAGCCTGGCGGAAAATGAAGGGTCTGTCTTAGTTACTATTTCAGAAGTAAGAAGAACGTTCAGATTGTCATTTCCAATAGTAGAAAAATTACGAGTGGTATCTGTAGCAATCATATCTTTAAAATCCTGGAATTTGCCATACTCCAAAGATTTATTAACCTGAATACCTATCATTCGAAAATTAACCTTCCTGAAATCTAAAGTGAAGTTTGCACTTGCCACTCCACCCACACCATTGTAGGTATAATTTCCTTCATAATCATTATCTGAAATAAAGTCGCTATCATCACCTGACACGAAGTAATTACCAGTGAAACCATAACCACCTAAGGCTATGCTGGCATTTTCCCAGGATCTGGCATAAACAAGCTGACCCAGGATAGATTCATTGCGATCATCATAATTATAACCTGCTCCGATCGAATAAGTACCTGATAAATAAAGGCCAGATTTTACAGTATCATCATAAATTGGCTTTTGAACGGCAATCACATCATGCCCATACATTGCAGGCCCATAAAAGGACTGACGACATGACGAGACCAGTAAAATCAGTGTAGCAGCGTAAAGAAGTGTTTTCATAAAAGAGTTAAGTTTTTATTATGTAGTACTAAGACACACGATATGCCAATATGGTGTTAATGATTTGTTAAAATTTCTGGTAACCCGCTCAATAATAGTTAATTTGAGCTTATGAAGCGCAGAACCATCCGGTTATTAGTTATACTAGCCATAGTAAGCATAGTGGGTATTGTAGTGACCCAGATCTATTGGTTTAAGCAGGCTTTTAACACGGAAACAGAGCAATTTGACCGTGAAGTGAATACTGCGCTTTATAATGTAGCGCAAGCTTTTTTTACACTTACAGATACTCAACCTAATAATAATCCCATTAAACAGCTCTCTACCAATTATTATGTAGTAATGATTAATAATGAGATCGATGCGGCAATTTTAGAAGATTTACTTAAATCAGAATTCGGCAAAAGAAATATAAATGCCGACTTTGAATATGGTATTTATGATTGTACCAATGATAAAATGGTTTATGGCTGCTATGTCTCTCTTAATGATAATCAGATAAGCCCGATTACCAAAAATCTTCCTAAATGGAATAATCAGAATTATTATTTCGGAGTACAGTTTCCTAACAAGGCTTCTTTCATTACTAACCGTATGGGCATTTGGATCTTTTCTTCCATGGTGCTACTGGTGGTGGTCATCTTTTTTGCTTACGCCCTTTTTGTAATATTAAAACAAAGGCGGCTGTCTGAGGTGCAGAAAGACTTTATCAATAACATGACCCATGAGTTCAAAACCCCGATAAGCACCATTGCACTTTCTGCTGATGTTTTGAAAGACCCAAATATCATTCATCAACCCGATAGGCTTCGTAATTATGCCATTATTATAGACAATGAAAACCTGCGGCTAAAACGGCAAGTGGAACGTGTGTTACAAATGGCCAATTTGAACAAACAGGAAATTACGCTCAAGGCAGAAAATGTGGACGTTCATGAAATCATCGTTGACACGCAAAAAAGTATGTCACTTTCAATAGCGGATCAGGGAGGTCACATTACCATGGATTTTCAGGCCACTGACACTATTATAAACGCAGACCCTCTGCACCTTACCAACGTTCTTTACAACTTGCTTGATAATGCTATTAAGTATTGCCTTGATGTACCGCAAATTAAGATCAGAACTTTTAATAAAGATGGAAGGGTTTTTATAGAGGTGATTGATAACGGCATAGGCATTAGCAAACAGGAGCAGTCGAAGATTTTCTTACAATTTTATAGAGTACCTACCGGTAATGTTCATAATGTGAAAGGCTTTGGTCTTGGTTTAAATTATGTGAATTTAGTAGCAAAAGCTCATAAGGGTACGTTAAAGGTATTCAGTGAATTAGGCGAGGGAAGCACATTTCAACTCAGTTTTTTAAATGCAGAATAAAACCATATTATTAGTAGAAGATGACACGAGCCTGGGCTTCGTAATACAGGATAACCTGGAGCAAAATGGTTATCAGGTACTTCGCTGCCATGATGGCCAAGAGGGAATCGACAGGTTTAAAGATGACCAGTTTGACCTTTGCGTGCTGGATGTTATGCTTCCAAAGAAAGATGGTTTTTCCTTAGCTAAAGAAATAAGAGAGCTCGATTCAGAAGTGCCTATTATTTTTCTTACCGCCAAATCTATGCAGGAAGATAAGCTCATCGGTTTTGAAACAGGTGCAGATGACTACGTGACCAAGCCTTTTCATATGAAAGAACTTATTTACAGAATTGAGGTCTTTCTAAAGCGTACACATAAATCTGAGAGCTCACAAATATTTAAGATCGGAGCTTATTCATTTGATTACCCAAACCTCACTTTAAATATCTCTGACAAAGAAAAAAACCTCACTCAAAAAGAGGCTGATGTACTAAAATACCTCTGTGAGCATAAAGGCAAAGTGGTAAAACGTGAAGAGATACTAAAAAAAATCTGGGGCAGTGATGATTATTTCCTGGGCCGCAGCATGGATGTTTTCATTTCGAAACTTCGTAAGTATTTAAAGGAAGATCCTGATGTAGAAATACTTAACCAGCACGGCGTAGGCTTTAAATTCATAGCATAATCATAATTACTATTTTTAATAGTTTTTACTAATTAAATTAGTAATTTCACTTTATGGTTGATGAATATCGTAAAGGAAGAGGTGCTCAAATACAGGCTAAGAACCCCTATCTGGCTCATGAATATGTTCAAGAGCATATAGAGGGCCTGGATGAAGAACTTCTGGAGGAGAAAATCACCACCCAAATCTTTTATGAGACACCTAAAAAAATAGTGAATAAGGTAGAAAGCCCAGATGTAGGCATGGGCTATTCCCTTAATCCATATCAAGGCTGTGAGCATGGCTGCATATACTGCTATGCTCGTCGTAGCCATGAATTTTGGGGATTTAATGCCGGCCTCGATTTTGAGAGTAAGATTATAGTGAAAAAGAACGCTGCTGAATTACTTGAAAAGCATTTTCTACAGAAATCATGGCGACCTGAAACCATTGTACTTTCAGGAAATACAGACTGCTACCAGCCATTGGAAAGAAAACTCGGCATTACTCGGGAGCTGCTCAAAATATTTCTGAAGTATAGAAACCCTGTTGGCATTATTTCTAAAAATGTGACCATGCTTAGGGATATTGATCTATTGAAAGAATTGGCTAAGCTTAACCTGGTACGGGTGGTTCTTTCTATCACTTCACTGGACGAAGAGCTCAGGTCTAAGTTAGAGCCACGAACGGCCAGTGCCAGAAGAAAGCTCAAGGCCATTGAAGAGTTAACTTTGGCAGGTATACCGGTCTCGATTATGAATGCTCCAATTATACCGGGTCTGAATCACCATGAAATACCAACGGTAATAAAGGCCGCAGCGGATCATGGCGCATTAGGAGCAGGGTATACCATTGTGAGATTAAATGGCTTCATCGGCCAGGTATTTGAAGATTGGCTCAGGAAAAATTTTCCAGACAGGTTTGATAAAGTATGGAATCAAATATGTGCCGTGCACGATGGCCATGTGAATGACAGCGAGTTTGGCAGGCGAATGAAAGGATCCGGAGAGATTTCAGATGTGATTGCCCAGCTTTTTCATGTCTCTATCAGCAAATACATGAAAGGGAGAGAAGTGCCTGAATTGGATAAAACCCTTTTTAGAAGGGGTGGGCATTATACCCTATTCTAATTTAAATGAGCTGTAAACAGATCATGAATGATAATGGAAGAACCATCTGAAGATTTATAAACACTCTCAATTTTTTTCTTGAAATTCCACACCGTATTTCTTCTCAAATCCAGCATTTCACTGAGTTCATCAAGTGTATATTGGATTTGCTTATTATTGGTGATATAAAGGATGTAAAAGGCCTTTTCTATTGGAAATTTTATCCGATGAAACACCGTGTTACTGGTAATTGACTCATCATAACCGCACTTGGAGCACCTTCGTGACAGCTTACTTTGTCCATCAGAATATTTAGTATTTCCGCACTTCTGGCATTCATAGCCCTGGCTCCACTTTAGCTTCTCAAGAAATTTATAGCAGCTAATTTTGTCTGGAAATATCTTATTAAATTCCTCGAGAGTAAGGTTCTTATTAATCAAACGATCCTGTAGAATCTCTTTAATATTGTTCTTAAGCTTCCAGTTATCAAGATCCAGCATAGAGTTGATCTTGTTAATGTCATTGGTCTGGGCATAAAGCTTTTGATTACTCTCTTCCAAAAGCATATTTTTCTCCTCCAGCTGCTTTGTTCTTTTGGCTACAAGATTTTCAAGTTCCTTATTCACCTTATCCTTCAGCTTTACATTCTCCTGATGCTGAATAATTATTCTCTTCAATGCTCTATCTCTATTGGCCTTTAATATTCTTACTCTATCACTAAGTGCGAATGACAGAAACAGCATTTCCAGCAAAAAGCAAATGTGCAAGCTGTAGTATGAAATGATATTAAATGGTATGATGGAGATGGTTAATAATGCTTTAGATAAAAAGCCTAAGAACAACACACCATAGGCCATTACGAAGAAACGTGCTGGTTTATAGCCTCTTACCCAGACATCGATACCTGCATAGAATATGAGGGATAATGGAATGATTTCAATATTTCTGATTTCAAAAATTGAGTTATCAACAAACAGTGCGTATAAAAACAGAGCCGATCTAAGTCCTATAGTCCAGTTGATAATGACATGAAGTCTTGGTGCCCTAACATTAGTATTTAAAAAGCGCTGACCGAAAACCAATGCCCAGAATATTAATGAAAACAGCGCTACCCCATAAGAAATCTGATTCCATTGAGGCCACGAAGGCCATAAATACTGGTAAGCTATCCCATCTACACACATAGCGTAGACACCTACACTCAAAATATAAAAGGTATAGTAAACATGCTTTTTCTCTCTTATGGCTGAGTAAATTAAAAGGTTATAAAGGCTGATAATCAATATCATACCATAAAAAAGACCATAGAGATAGTATTCATTAAGCGAATAATGAATAAACCTATTAACACTTCTTATCGCAATTCGTACATCAGCATTTGAGCTGCTTTTAAACATAAAGTAAAACTCTCTAATGCCTTGCAGCTGCCCGTCTAGCGGTATTTCAAAGTTTTTATGTTTGAAAGGCTTTGAATCAAAAGTATACTGATCACCTAAAACGAACTTTTTAAATCCACCTCCCTGCTGAGGTATGTAGGCTTCAATATGATCTATGGTTTGATCGTAGAACTCAATAATCCACTGCTTTTCGGAGTCCTTCGGAAAATTGACTTTCATTCTAACCCAATAAGTAGAGGCTGGATCGAAGTCTTTTAAGGCAAAATTGGGATCACTTCTGAAAAGCTCAGGCTGGTAGAAAATATCATCGAAATTATCATTTCCAGTGGCATCCTGATAGAATTTCAATTGGTTAATGGTAATAATCTTCTCGTCTGTATCGGCATCAAGCCTGATAATTTGCGCATTGGCAGCGAATGTGCCAAAAAGCAAAAAGACAATGAAAATTATTCTGCAATTAAAACTCATGAGGTAGTAAAACAAAAGATACCAATTTTACCCTTACATAACGGCTAAGTTGGATAAATAAATCATTTTAAAGCAGGCAAATAGTCAGATATTTCTATTTTCTGATATAATCTATATCTGTTGAGAGTTTAATTATATCTTTAAATTTTTTGAGCCAAGAAATCTTAGTACTTTGTAAGCTCCAAACCATTTGGATATTAAACTTCCGTCAATGAGGCCACTTCTAATGTTTATTATGGCATGTCTGAGCATCCATTGCTTTAGCCAGAATACGGTGGTTATCGATGAGCCAAATATTATTACTGACCTTACACCATATATTACTTACTGGGAAGACAGTACTGAAACGGCTGACATTCAAAAAGTGATACGGTCTGCACATTTCTCAGCCTATCAGGATAGTGCTCAATTAGGCAACACACAATGGTTACACTTCAATATCAAGAACAAATTGGCGGAGACGGTGAGCGGTAATATCAATTTCACCTTTACCGACTATGTAGATTTCTATGTATTGAATGAATATGACTCCCTTCTATCTCAGGCTAGAAGTGGTGATTTGCTAAACGTAAAAGACAGGCCAGTACAGTCTGGGGTTATGGTATTTCATCATATTGAAATACCAGCAGGAAAAACCAGACAGATATATGTACGGCTACATAGTACAACAGACATCTCACATCAGTTTAAAAGCTTCACGCTAAAATCATCAAGACTCTATGTCGGCGATACCTTCTTTAAAAGGTTTGAAAAAGAAAAACTCTCTCAGGCGTTATTTTATGGAGCACTGGGCATAATGCTCATTTACAATTTTTTACTTTTCATTTCATTAAGAAGCAATAGCTATTTATACTATGTAATCTTCCTGTTTTTTTTGTTGCTGTTTTTTGCTTCAAACAATGGCTATCTGGCAAATTCATTGTTCAAAAATTCACCGCGATTAGATCTATACATAAGGTTTTTATCCCCGGTCTCGGCCGTTTTTTTCTACCTTACATTTAGCCGAAGCTTTCTTAAAATAAGGCAGCACAACAGAGCCATGAGCATCATCACCTTTTTCATAATGCTCTTTTTAGTATTAGTATCAATAATAATGGTCTTAGGATTTTGGAAAACAGGCAGAACACTTACAATTATATCAGCGGCGGTAAGCTTCCTGGCTATACTTACATTGGCTATTCAAAATATTCGACAGGGCTTTACCCCAGCCAGGTATTTTTTGGGCGCTAATGCACTATTTATACTTGGTGGATTAGCATTTGCTCTGGAAAGGTTAAATATATCCGTTGAAAACGACATTACAGAGCATGCAATACAGATCGCGACGGTGTTTGAAGTAGCCTTGTTTTCTCTGGGTTTAGCAGATAGAATTAATGTAACAAGAAAAGAACTAGCGTTACAAACACTGGCCAATGAAAGGCTTGAAACACGCCGAGCCCAAGAAAAACGTAAGATTATTCAGCAAAAAAATGAGCAGTTAAGGAAGTCCTACCAAGAACTGGACTCATTTATTTACAAAACAGCTCATGATATAAAAGGGCCACTGGCACGACTATTAGGTCTTTGTAATGTAGCGTTAATGGATGTGGAAGATGAAAAATCGAAAGAATATTTCAGTCGGTTCTTTAAAGATGCCAAAAACCTTGATACCATTTTGGCCAGACTATCATCCGTCTATGATATAAGTGTAACCAAGGTTGAACCTCAGGAAATTGACTTTTCAGATATCTTCCATTCTATAATTGAGGAATATGAGGATCAGCTATCAGGCTTCTCGTTAGAGCATAACGTAATGGATGGCCTCACAATTTATTCAGATCCTTTATTGATCAAATTTATAGTTTCTGACTTATTAGATAATGCTATTAAATTTAATGACCCAACTAAAGATGAGCTTTTAATCGCTGTATTTGCGGCATTTGACCGCCCTTACCTGGAGATAAGTATCATGGATAATGGCATAGGAATAAAACAGGAAGACATTCCCACACTCTTCGAAATGTTTACTCGAGCTGCAGGTATTCATGGCTCTATTGGCTTAGGGCTTTACATGGTGAACCTGGCGGTAACACGTTTAGGGGGAACTATTAAACTGGTGGAGTCCGAGCATAATATTGCTCATTTTATAGTACGTATCCCTATTCAATACAAGCCATTAGAAAGTGAGGCTGAAGCATTTCGCCCCAGCCTCGATTAAGTAATTATTTATAGGTGACTTTGATAGTTTTATCTTTTACTATCAAAACAAAATCACCTGCCTCAGTAACTTTCTTGCCTTCAGCATTAATAAAAGCCAGGTCCATTGGTGACACCTTGAAGGTTACCGTTTTCTCTTCACCAGCTTTCAGATTTACCTTATCGAACTTTCGAAGCCTTTTGTTATTAGGAGTGATAGATGCAAATAAATCACTGCTATAAAGTTCAACTGCCATTTTACCATCTTTCTTACCAGTATTTTTCACCGTAGCGGTGATGGTAAGCACGTCTGTTGGTCCAAAAGTGGTTTTATCAGATTTAAGTCTTGTTACCTCAAAAGTGGTATAACTCAAACCATGGCCAAATGCCCACTGACCGCTATATTGGCCTGTGGTATATTGGTTAGGCACATTTTCTCTTATGGCTTCAGAATGCTTGAAATCATATTTTGTTAAATCGCCGCTGTATTTAGGATAAGAGAACGGTAGTATTCCGTTCGGATTATAATCTCCCACAAGTACGTCAGCAATGGCCTCAGCTCCCTTAGTTGAAGGTCTGTAGGCTAACAAAACACCTGGAATGTCATCTACAAAAGATGAAACTATTCTAGGTCTTCCTTCTACCAGCACCAAAATGACTTTTTTTCCAGTAGCTATAGCGGCTTTAGCCAAATCAATCTGCTCTTGTGGCAGTGTAAGATCATTGATGCTTCCCGGGCTCTCGGCGTAAGCCTTTTCTCCAAGGCATAATACAATGTAATCATACTTCGAAGCCTCTTTTTTAAATTGATTTACATCATAATTTTCAGCGGCTTCGTACTTATTTCCGGTATATGAGATCACATTTTCCTGACCTAGCTTTTCTACCAAAGCCTGCTTAATGGTCTTAGTAGTTTTAGGATACATTGCTGCTTCATTTCCCTGCCATACATATGACCATGAGCTATGTAGAGATGTAACTTCATTCGCAGATGGACCAGCCAACAGAACCTTAGCTGATTTTGGCAGTGGCAAAACATTACCTTCATTTTTTAGAAGCGTCATAGATTCTAAAGCCGCTGTTTTAGCCACTTCTTCTTCCTTCGCTCTATCCACCAATTTCATGGCTTCCTTCTCAGGATATGCATTTTGGAACAGGCCTAAATCATACTTTAGTTTTAGGATTCTTCTTACAGAAAGGTCCAATCTTTCTTCAGTAATTTTACCTTCCTTCACAAGCTCTAAAAGCAAATCATAAAAAGAGTAATCGGTTGGCACCATGCTCATGTCAAGGCCAGCCTCCACTGACAACCTCACAGCCTCTTTGGGTGTGTCGGCCACTCTATGGCGAGTATGCAGACGAATCACATCTTCCCAATCAGAAACAGCAACACCTTTAAAGCCCAGTTGATTTCTTAATACCTCTGTGAGGTAATATTTGCTGGCGTGCACTGGCACACCGTTGATTTCACCTGAGTTGATCATGGCAGTGGCAGCACCAGATTTTACTGCTGCTTCGAAAGGAGGGAGTAAATATTCTTTTATGGTGTAGTCAGTGATGTATGCCGGAGTTCTGTCTTTGCCTGAAGCAGGAAGTGAATAACCCAAGAAATGTTTAAGGCAAGCAGCTACTGACGTAAAAGCCTGAAGGTCATCACCTTGATAAGCCTCAATGGCAGTGCTCCCCATTTCTGATACTAACACAACATCTTCACCAAAAGTCTCTTCGAATCTAGACCATAGAGGCTGTCTTCCCAGACCTAATACTGGATCAAAATTCCATCTGATACCGCTTGCTCTGGTTTCAATGGCAGTTAATCTGGCGGACTCCGCTACCAAGTCAGGATTACGGGTGGCAGCCATACCAATGTTATGGGGATAAAGAACAGATCCTTCGATGTAGTTAGCTCCGTGAATAGCATCTATACCATAAACAATAGGTATTTTATTGGCCGTTTTCTTAGTGGCTACGTCTTGGATGGCTGTTTGAATCTTGTGCCAGGTGTCCATGGAGTAAGCATGGCCCTTTACATTTAGAATGGAGCCCACATGCTTATTTAAAATAGCCTCCTCTAATTTTTTCTGATCAATTTCGGTATTAGAGTTGTCCTTTAGAATCAAGTCTATGGTGACCTGAGTCATCTGTCCTACTTTTTCTTCTACTGACATTTTTGAAAGTAATGCCTCCACGGCAGCATCAGTATCTTGCTTTTTTTGCGCAAAGAGCAATGAACTACTCCATAGCAAAGCACCTACCATTAGATAAATGGCGGTTAAAGGTCTGGTTCTCATAGCGTTTTAGAGTTATCTGGTTTTTCTAAGTAATAGATTTTAGTTTGTTTCATTGAAATTAACGCAATTTCGGGATAAATGCATAAAACATCAGCATTGATGACAGGGGCAAATGCACCAATTAGGAGGGTGGATCATCACAAAACAAAAAGAGGTTGTATCACAAGCAGTAATCTTCATATATAAAATCACTTTTGGCCAAAGACCTCTCTTTTGATACAACCTAATGTGGGATGTATTGGACTCGAACCAACGACCCCTGCCCTGTCAAGGCAGTGCTCTGAACCAACTGAGCTAACATCCCAAGATGAGCAAATTAAACAATTAGATTTGAAATGAGCATGAAGTCCATTTAGATTTTTCTAACTGGAAACTTCATCTACTTCAATACCTATATTCTGCATGAGCTTGCTGGCATTAAAGCTTCTGCAAATTCCTTCTTCTAACTTGTATTTAAAAACTATTTTATCCCCATTAATTACGCTATTGAAGCTATAATTCTTCACCTTAGGCAACTGGTTTTCCAGCTCACCTAGATCCAAATCATGGGTGGAAACAAAACCCATAGCATTTTTATCTGACAACTGCCTTACCAAACCAGAAGAGCCTTTATGGCGGTCGATTGAATTGGTTCCTTTCAAAATTTCATCCAGCATAAATAAAACCGGAAGGCCGTCTTCCTCTAGAATATCCAGCAGATAACGAAGCCTTTTGAGCTCAGCATAGAATGATGACGTATGGCTTTGCAGATCGTCTTCGGTACGCATGCTGGTAAATATCTGTAATATGGAAGTTTTCATTTGCCTGGCACAGACAGGGCTACCGGCTAAGGCCAAAACCAGATTTACCCCGATAGTTCTCAAGAAGGTACTTTTACCAGACATGTTGGAACCCGTAATGATATTAATCGACCCTTTTCCATCCATATGAAAATCATTGCTTATTCGCTCTTGAGGGAGAATGAGCGGATGACCAATCTCCTGAGCCTCAAGTTTATAATCATCCCCTTCAATGGCCGGGAAATGGTATGATGGGTGAGCATAAGCAAAAGCAGCAATGCTGCTTAGTGCCTCGTAGTCACCAATATTTTCAAACCAGTGATTGACATCGGCTTTTTGGTTTCTCTTCCATTTTTCGGCCGCAATCACCAGGTGAAGATCCAAAAGCAAGAAGGTGTTTAAAATCAGATAAAAGGCATTCGCTCTAGACTGTAAATAATCCAGAATAGACTTTAATTTTAGAATTGAATCTGAGGCCTTAGTTTCTTTATGTTCAAATACCATCTTGAGCTCTTGCAAATAATCCGATTGAAAGGCTTTATTTTCAATGAGGCCAATCATGACGCCGTAGCTGCCCAGAACAGAAATTCCAGCTTCGGTCTTTTCAGTAATGTTCTTTATGTATCCTGTAAACCTCTTCAGCACAATGCCGTTAACAAGCATCGCCCCAAAAATGAAATAGATGCTGGCATCAAAAAAAATGACCGCCATAAGGGCAGAAAGAGCCACCACAGGTAAAGCGTACATTAAAACTTTCGGCCAAGGCTTATCTATCACTTGGTTAGGTTCATTAATCCAGCTGAGGAGGGTCTTAATTTTGCTTTCACTTTTACCTTCCGACATACCTGCCGCCTGAAAATTTTGTCTCCATTCCAGATCATTTGTTAGCTCCTGAGCAGCTTCCTGCCTTCTCTTTATGGCCTGAGAATCTGCCGGATGCTTCAGCCATTTAGCCAATGCTTCACGGCCGGAGGGCGTTTCGCACCTATTTAAAAGCTGATAAACAGAATGCCGCCCAAAAATATCCAGATCCTGAACGTAAGGGTGAGGTTTCTGAATGAATTCCTCACCTCCATTAATACCGGAAAAGTCAAAATCCAGTCTTTTTATCTCATTATGGTTAATTAAAGATAGAGCAGCAGCCCTGTCCCTTTTTGCTTTTACTCTGTTATGATATTTCACAATAACCACAAAGGCTACCCCAAAAAACACAATTGTACCCAGAATACCTTCGGCCAAACGAACATTTGCAAACCAAACTATTAAGACCAGAGTCAACAGGAAAAGTGAAACTCTAATCACCGACACCAATGCATGGTGCTTCTCCAACTTTCTATATTCCAGCTTAAAAGCATCTTCACGAAGTTTAAAGCTATCTTTTAGCGGAATATTATTATTATGTGTCATTTTAAAATCTTAACTTAATATATAGGAACCGTACACGGGTGCTTTTACGTAGTTATAGTATAAAGATACTTAAGCAGTAACAAAACAATATGTCTAGCTATTCTTCTTTTAAGAAAATAGAAAATGAAATCTATCTCAATAAGATAGAACCAGTGGGTGCCACTGTGGAATACTTCGAGCAATATCTCGATGATGCCCTTGCTTTCCTAAACTCTCTAGAAAGCAAAAGTATCTTAATTGTGGACCTAACAACTGCTAAAATGCTTACAGCAAACCTCAAGTCCAAATTGGGGTATTTTTATAGAGACCACCGAGAGCTTATCAAAGAAAAAATTCTTGGAGCAGTATACATTGCCCCATCACCAATTATTCAGATCACTTTGAAAAACGCCTTTTTTATTGGCTCACCTCCCATGGAATACAAAATTGTGAGTAATATGGAGATAGGTATGATCTGGGCTAAAAGAAAGCTAATTCTTGAAAAGACATCTTAAGTTAATCCCTGATATACCAAAAGCGCTGAGCAATAAGCTAATAGTGACATATAGATAAGTTGCAACATAGGCCATTTCCACCCTTTAGTTTCTCTATATACAATCGCCAATGTACTCATACACTGCATGGCAAAAGCATAGAATACCAGCAAAGACAGACCTGTAGCCAATGTATATCTGGGCTCACCCGTTTCCAGATTTACCTCATTCTTCATTCTATTTTTGATAGTGGCCTCATCTTCTGTATCACCTATACTATATATGGTAGCCATTGTACCCACAAAAACTTCTCTAGCCGCAAATGACGTGATTAACGCAATACCAATTTTCCAGTCGTACCCTAACGGCTCTATAGCAGGCTCAATGGCCTTACCAAATAGACCCGCATAGGAGCTTTCCAGCTTATATGATTCTATCCTATTTTGAAGATCCACTTCAGAAATATTTTCCTGGGCATACTTCTGTCTCACAATCTGCTCTGCATTCTCAATATTATCACCCGGACCATAAGAGGCCAGCACCCAAAGCACTATGGAAATAGCCAAGATGATCTTTCCAGCCTCAAGCACAAACGTCTTAGACTTCTCATACATGGTCATTCCTACGTTCTTCCACCTCGGCATCTTGTAAGTAGGAAGCTCCATCACTAAAAAGCTTCTATCCTTAGTTTTTAGTATAAGCTTCATTACCAAGGCTGATATCAAAGCTGCCAAAAAGCCCAGCAAATACATGCCCATAAGTACTAAGCCCTGAAGATTCCAAAATAAGCCATAACTGGTATCTGGCACAATAAGGGCAATAAGAATAGTATAAATAGGAAGCCTGGCTGAGCAACTCATCAACGGAGTTACAAATATGGTTATTAGCCTTTCTTTCCAGTTTTCAATAGTTCTGGTGGCCATGATGGCCGGTATGGCACAGGCCACCCCTGAAATCAAAGGAACCACGCTCTTTCCGTTAAGACCGAATTTTCTCATGATCTTATCCATAAGAAAAACCACCCTTGACATGTAGCCCGTTTCTTCAAGAATAGCTATGAATGCAAAAAGGATGGCGATCTGCGGTATGAATATTACAATACCACCGATACCTGGAATAATTCCTTCCGTAAGCAATCTCGTGAGAACACCTGGTGGCAGTGTATCTGCCAGATAAGCTCCAAACTCAGAGAAGGTAAGATCTATAAAATCCTGAGGCACACTGGACCAGGTAAAAATAGACTGAAATATTAGGAACAGGATCGCAAAGAAAATCACATAACCCCATACTTTATGAGTAAAGATCCTGTCTAAGCGCTGAGTCCAGCGCATAGGTAGGGTAGTGAAATTCTCTTTAACCGAGCCATCAATAAACTGATTGATAGCGGCATAACGGTCTAAAGTTTCTTTTCTTCTAAGCTCATCTTTTGAAAAGTCATGCTTTTCAATGATGTCACTTATTAAGTTCTGCTCGCTTTTAGTAAGTGATTGGTTTATTCTATGCTGCTGAAGCATTTGATATGCCACATAGTCATCTTGTATTGAAAATGTTTCTTTTACTGCCTCAATAGCCTCTGGCGCATGTGAGCGAGCATCAAAAATGGGCTTGAAATTATAATCTATATCAGCCAGTAGTGTTTTCTTCAACAGGTCAATTCCCTTACCTCTTCTGGCCTTCATAGGAATAACCGGCACACCAAGCTCCTTAGAAAGCTTTTTTTCATCTATACTCAGACCCGTTTTCTCCACAATGTCCATCATATTAAGAGCTAATACGGTAGGAATATGCAGATCATACAGCTGAGTAAATAATAGTAAGTTTCTTTTAAAGTTAGAAGCATCAACAATCACCACCACAATATCAGGGTGCAGAGGATTGTCTCTGTTTCCTAGTATATCAAAAACAATTTTTTCGTCAGTAGAATTAGGATAGATACTGTAGGTACCAGGAAGATCTATAATCTCAGCCTTATGTGTATCATCAAGATGGCAAATACCCGTTTTCTTATCAACGGTAACGCCTGGGAAGTTTCCTATTTTCTGATTTAATCCAGTAAGGTGATTGAATAATGAAGATTTGCCAGAATTAGGATTCCCTACTAAAGCAATTTTGGGAATACTCTTTTTAGACATTTACTGAATAGAAATAGTGATTGCTTCGTCTAATCTTAGTGAAAGATTGTAACCGGCAACACTAACGCAAATAGGGTCACCAAGAGGGGCAGCGAAATTAAACTTGATCGGCTGGCCAGGTAGGCATCCCATTTCTAAAAGCTTCAAAGAAAGCGTATCATCCATAAAGCCATTTATTATACCACTTTCTCCCGGGGTCAAATCTACTACACTTCTTGTATTCACCTTCTTTTATTTAGATTAATTACAAACTATTGCGAAGATATGATCTACAGCCCGGTTTGCCAAGTGTTTAATTCAAAATTAGATCAATAAATCTACTGATCTTTGTCATTTTTTTGATTCTAAACATCTAGCCTCAACTATATGAATGGTGACCTGTTTATTTAATAAAAAACAATGCCTGAGTTACCTGAGGTAGAAATGTACAAGAGATATGCAGATAGCACCATGCTGCATAGCAAGATCACCAAGATAGAAGTAGCCGATAAGAAATTAATTAAAGTAGCAGAAACCACCCTGAACAAGCATTTAATAGGACAGGAATTTAAGTCTACTAAACGAATCGGCAAATATCTATTTGTAGAAACTACGGGCGAGAAGTTCATGGTAGTTCACTTTGGGATGACTGGCTCCTGGAAATATTTTAAAGACCTGGAAGATACTCCGAAGTATAATAAAGTGCTCTTTCATTTTAACAATGGTTTTAAAATGTCATACATCAGTAAAAGAAAGTTTGGCTGGATTGACCTTGCTAATTCCATTGAAGAATTTCAAAAGGATCATAATCTAGGCAAAGATGCGCTTCAGCTTTCAGAAACAGAATTCCTAGAATCACTGGAAAATAGAAAGGCACCGATCAAGAGTATCCTATTGAATCAGGATACTATGGCTGGCATAGGCAACTGGATGGCTGATGACATTTTATATCAAAGCCAAATACACCCGGAAAGTCGCGCCGCAGAACTGACCGAGGCTGAGAAAAAGAAAATTTATGATAAGATACAGCGAGTGTGCAAGGTAGCTATAGATAATGAGGCTCATTATGACGATTTTCCGAAAGACTTCTTGATTCACAATCGAAAGAAAGGAGGCAAGTGCTATCACACGGGTGCTGATATTGTAAAAATAACCGTAGGAGGGAGAGGTACTTTCTATTCGCCAGAATGGCAAAAAGAGAAATAAAAAAGGTGCTTCGTGTTTAGCGAAGCACCTTCAAATTTTAGTTATCTTTCTTCTTTTTGAAAAGGTCTTTGATTTTATCTTTAGCCTTATCAACATCTATTTCAGGCTCTTTAGTTTCTTCCGTTTTGGTAGTGTCCTTTTTATCTCTATTCAGGATATTTCCAATCACCTCTTTCGCCTTTTCATCTTTCACCTCATCCAATAGTTCAGATGCTTTTTCTTTCACTTCTTCCTTGGCTTTCTCTTTCACAGCAGTTTTCACCTGTTCTTCCTGCTCATCCATTAATAACTTTGGTTTAGGATCATCATAAGTACCTCCTAATCCAATAGTTACTGGTATCGTGCTGTTCTCAGAAGTACTGCCTCCAGCATATTTAGAGATAAGGCCATTAAACTGACTTCCTAATTTTCCAGCCGGAACATCCATTTTAAGGCTGTAATCTATGCCTCCGTTAAATCCGGTAGCACCTGCCACGGTAGTGGTATAACCAGCAATTTTTACATCAAAAGGCTTCACTTTCAATTGACCATCTTCTATAGTGATAGAAAGCAGCAAATCTTTGATTGTCACTTCATCTGTATCACTAAGTTTAGTGAGGCTGGTAATTCCTTTTATAATTTTTGAGTCAGTCATAGAAGCCTGAAGAATTTTCAGCACTCCACTACCATCTACTGATTCCATCTTTGGCATCATTTCATCATCTAAAAGGCCGCTGATTTTAAAATCGGTAGAAACCTTTCCATCTACATCTTTAGCAATAGGAGCAAAGGCTTTTACTACATTAAATGTTTGGAAAGCCTTCTGGGTGGAAAGCTGGTCAATATCTAAAGAGAAATCATATTTAGGATTTTTTATGTCTTTAGCATTATAAGCTCCATTCACACCAAAATCACCCCCTAAAAGGTTAAACTTCAAGCCCGAAAGATTAGCTATACCATCTTTCACTATAATGTCTCCGGTAGCATTGGTAATGTCCATATCCATTACCTTCACCGTTTTAATATTCGAATGCAACACAAAATCAATATCTTCAGGCACTTGAATTACACCATAAGACTCTTCTTCCGTAACTGTAGTAGCCGGATCTTCCTCTTCGGACATAAACTCATTTAAATCGAGCATATTCGAGCTGAAGTTCATGTTTCCTTTTATAATTTGGTTTTCACCAAACATATATCCAATGTAGTTAGAAACAGATCCATTGATAGTCATGTCACTTTTTCCAACTGTTCCTTTATAGTTATTGATAGTCATTTTCTGAGGATCGAAAGATACCTGAGCATCAGAAATAGTTACATCATAAGGTAGTTCACTATCTTTATAAGTGAACTTACTCACCGTTACCTTACCACTGGTAGGCAAGTTTTGATATCTTTCAGCTTCAAGCTCAGACATTTTACCTGCAGTTTCTATATCCGCATCTATCTTGCCGGTAAGCTCCATACCTTCTAGCGGGAATACTTTTGTGATTTTTTCAAGATCCACACCACCTTTAGCGGTTAAATCCCAGGTATAGTTATCAAGATTTTCGAAAACAAGGCTTGCGGCAAATGGCTCACCATCCATCACCATATTGAAATTATTAACCTCAGCTTTAAAGTCGCTCATCTTTCCAGATGGATCAGCCACTTTTGCATCAAAGCTTAAGTTTTCAAGGGCATAAGGAAATTCGGCAGTTTTTACATAGCCATTTTGCATGCTCATAACACCATTAATGGCCGGAATAACCTGCTTCACACTATCGTAAACACCAGATGCAGACATATCTACATTAAAGCTTCCTTTCAAAGCCATACCTTCTAAAGGAAACATTCTGCTAAGCTCTTCAAGGTTTAGTTTTCCCTTTACATTAGCATCCATGTCATAGTTATAAAGGTTTTTCACTAATAACTTCGCATCAAAAGGATTGCTACCAAACTCTAAATGCAAAGTTTTTAGGTTAACCACGGTATTATCTATCACGCCGTCTTCATTGGCTACAGCCAAATCCATGTTAATATTTTTTACTGCCGTGGGTAGGTCTGGGTATTTAAACATGGCCTCATTCACTTTCATATTCAGGTTAAAAGCAGGCATGTGTAAGCTGTCATATTTACCTTTCACCGCACCATCAAAAGCCAGTGAACCCTCAGTTTCAATATCATTAAATCCTTCGGTGTAAACTCCAGGCACTAACGACAGAAGGCTTTTAAAGCTATTTTCCTGGGTACCATAAGTTAAGTCCATATCCATGCTTCCATCTTCTAATAGGGCAAGGTATCCATCAAAACTTAGGGCAAAGTCATTGATTTTAGCTGTGTTTTCTTTGAATGTATATTTACCATATTCATCGCTAATAGTCAGAACAGCATCAATTTCAGCTCTTTTTTTAGTGATATACTCAATACCATCAAACTCCACTGTAACTGAGTCGGCCACTGTTTTAGTTGATAAATCAAATATATCCTGAGTAAAATCTCCGCTACCGCTATGGTTAAGGCCCACTATTTCTAGAAAAATAGGCATGGTTTTATCATCATATACTACATGCCCATGGGTAATTTCCCAGTGGTCAATTCCAATATTGTAAGCCACTGCTGCAGTATCCGTAGCTGGATCTACTGCGGTAGTATCTGCTATTGCGATATCGTAATTAGCAGTACCATCTTCAAGCACCTTAATCTTAATTTCCGGATGATTCAGTTTTATACCATTGATCTTAATCTGATCACCAAAAAGACTGAAAAGATCTACTTCAACCTCAAACTGTTCTACGGCAAAAAGTATTTGTCCTTCAAATGGTGCATGATTTAACACACCAAAATTATTCAGATTAGCCGTAGCATTAGGAAAGTTTCTGAAAAGAGAAATATCGAAATCTTCTACATCCCAAACCACATCCGCATCAAGAGACTCAGCCAAAGCCTTATCTATACCAGCCTTGATCTGGTCTTTAAATGCAATTGGGATAATGAATAGAGCAGCCAACAGTACCAAAATGATACAGCCAAAAATAATTAGGACTTTTTTCATATGTCTTGTTAAAGTTTAAACCTTAACAAATGTAAGAAAGAATAATTTTATATGTTAGACTGACCTTTCTTGAGGTGAAGATTAACCTTGATATCATCTGCAAATGATAATTCCATCATATCAGGGGCCTTTTTTAAGATCTGATATTTTAATGATATGCCGTTATCTACTCTTTTTAGGGTAAGAGCATTCTGTTGAAGGCTCCATTCGTAGTTAACCTGAGAGGTATCAGAAACTAATAGGGAATTTGTGTTTCCAAATACCTTTAGCTTTGCTCGATTATCTTTATATAATACTAACTCTCCGCTGACCTGCTCTGTACCGGCCTCCCATAAAACATCCCATTGACTTTGCATCATCATCTCCTGATCATCTGCACAGCCAACAGTCACTATAAGACAAATTAACGCTAATCTTTTCATCCATTCTTCGTTTCTAATCAATGAACGGCCGAAAAATTAAAACATTGTAACAGGTGTCAAAAAATTTCTGAGCGAAAATCTAATTCCAATGTTAACTTAATGTTAACAAAAGTTGCCTTGAATTTTATTTTATGTTAACTTAATGTTAAGTTTTTTAAGTAAACTTTAACAGAGGATAAGATGAAGAAGGCTTTTACATTTTTTATGGTTATCGCCACATGTTGGCAGGCACACGCTCAGATACTTTTAACAGACCTCAGTTATCAATCTGCGCTTGAACAATCTCTCATTAAGAAATATCAAAATAATTCCCTTCATGGATATTTTGAGTTATTAATAGCGGCTGATGAAACGATGACAGACGCCGTGGCTAACGAGTTTAATCAGGAGATAGATTTATTTTTAGAAAAATACAATACTAAAATCACCTCGAATCAAATCCAGGGCAGGTATCTTTCTCAACTATTTTATAAAGTGCACAGAAAGTACTTAAAGAGATATGTTCAATATTCTTCATTGAGTGAAACCATTCAAAACGGTAATTATGACTGTCTTTCTGGAACCTCTTTATATGCGGTTTTACTTGAAAAACTTAATGTGCCCTTTCAAATTGTAGAAACTAATTATCACATCTACTTAAAAATAGAAACTGAAAATGGCACCGTACTCATGGAAAGTACAGATCCTTTAAACGGCTATATCGATAACAACAATCAAGTTGCCAGCCGAATGGGCGAAATAGAGAGTGACCAGGAGAAACTTCAGGAAGGTCAGTATGAATTTGAATTTAATATCAACCAAATAATCTCAATGGATGGCTTGGTAGGGTTGCAATATTTTAATCAGGCCGTAGATGCTTTCAATCATCAGAAATTTGATTTAGCTCTTATTCAGCTCGAGAAGGCTAATGTTTTTTATAGCTCAGAAAGAATTATAGAATTTGGTGAGCTTATAGGAAGACAAATTCTAGATAGCAATAAATACTCTTATACTGATAAAAGTGATATGATCAGCAGGGTAAATAAGTTATTAAACTCAGAAGTAACAGTGGCCTCCAGATAATGAGGCCACCAGTATTGTTATCAGTCTAATCCCTCAGACTCAGCTATCAACTCAGCTAGATCCTTCACCTTCACTTCACCTTCTTTTTCTTTGTTTTTTACGCCATCGCTCATCATAGTCATGCAGAATGGACAGGCTACGGCTATTGTATCAGCACCTGTGCTTAGGGCCTCTTCTGTTCTTTCTATGTTCACCTCTTTTTTACCAGGCTCAGCATCTTTAAACATTTGAGCTCCTCCAGCCCCACAACAGAATCCTTTGGTTCGGCAACGCTTCATTTCTATTAACTCAGCATCAAGAGCTTCTAACACCTGCCTGGGAGCCTCATAGATATTGTTAGATCGGCCGAGATAACAAGAATCATGATAAGTGATTTTCTTACCCTTAAATGTTCCTCCACCTTTAAGTGACACTTTTCCATCATTGATTAACTGCTGCAGAAAAGTGCTATGATGAATCACTTCGTATTCACCTCCCAAAGCCGGGTATTCATTTTTGATAGTATTGAAACAATGCGGACAAGCAGTCACTACTTTTTTCACATTATATCCATTCATCACCTGAATGTTTGCCACTGCCTGCATTTGAAATAAGAATTCATTTCCAGCTCTTCTTGCAGGATCACCAGTACAGGTTTCTTCAGGTCCAAGCACCGCGAATGAGATTCCCACTTTATTCAAAATCTTAATAAAGGCTTGGGTAACATTCTTATATCTATCATCAAAAGAACCGGCACAGCCAACCCAAAACAAAATTTCAGGTGACTCTCCACTAGCGGCCATCTCGGCCATGGTTGGTACTTTATATTTACTCATATCTATATCTTTAATATTTTAGTCCTTCTTTAAATCATCCGCCCATTTAAACCTATCTGTAGGCGCAAATTTCCACGGCGCAAAATTGGTCTCCACATTTTGAAACATACTATTCCATGAAGCTGGCGAGCCGGACTCTTCCATGGCTACATATCTTCTCATCTCAAGTATTATTTCTAATGGGTTGATGCTTACAGGGCAGGCCTCAACACAAGCATTACAACTTGTACAGGCATTGATCTCCTCTTTGGTGATGTAATCTCCAAGTAAAGATTTGCCATC
This sequence comes from Fulvivirga ligni, assembly GCF_021389935.1. Lineage (NCBI taxonomy): Bacteria > Pseudomonadati > Bacteroidota > Cytophagia > Cytophagales > Fulvivirgaceae > Fulvivirga > Fulvivirga ligni. Next base: position 948,691 of record NZ_CP089979.1, on the reverse strand, counting down.
CTCCAATCCTTTACCACCGGTAGCCAGGCTTTTACCTACTTCCTCAGCTCTATCTCTGGTATCCATCATAATTTTCCTAGGAGAAAGCTTCTTACCGGTCTGATTAGCTGGACACTCTGACGTACAGCGCCCACATTCCGTACAGGCATAAGCATTCATGATATTTTTCCAGGTAAGGTCATTTACATCCTTAGCTCCAAACCTTGCGATCTCTTCAGGAGGTGCGGCAGGTTGTTCTTGTTGAATACCAAGCATCATATTTACCTCATTGGTAACTGCCTCCATATTTCTCATCTCACCCTTGGGCCTTAAATCTCCATAGTAGGTGTTCGGGAAGGCCAGGAATATATGAAGATGCTTAGAGAAGGTAACATAAATGGCGAAACCAAGAATACCTACAATGTGGAACCACCAGGCAAACCTTTCAATAAAAACCAGGGTGCCTTCACTCAACCCTGAGAACAAAGGCATAAGGAAACTACTGAAAAACAGCGATCCCGTGGCAGTATAATGTTCATTTTGGGCTTGTAAGAGCTGATCAGTAGCGTTCATGGTTAATATAGCTAGCATCAGTACAATCTCTATAACAAGAATAAGATTAGCATCTAAAGTAGGCCAGGAGGTCATCTCTTTAGAGTGGAACCTCTTCAAACGAATAACATTTCTCCTTATTAAGAAAACCACACATGAGAACAGCACAGCCACTGCCAAAAACTCAAACACATTCATTAAGACAGAATAAAAACCGCCCAATAGTGGAGCAAATATTCTATGCTGCCCGGTAAGCCCGTCAATGACGAACTCCAAAACTTCCAGATTTATAACAAGAAAGCCTACATAAATGAGCAAATGCAAAAAAGCAGGTACAGGTCTCTTGAACATTTTTTTCTGACCGAAGGCAATCAGAAACATATTTTTCATTCTCTCCGATCCATTATCACTAAGGTCAATATCTTTACCTAGTTTGATATTGGATCTTATTCGCGAAATGCGCTTAAAAAGAATAAATGAGGCGATACCGAGCGTGACTAAGAACAGTATCTGTTGTATGTATTCCATAGAAAAAAAATTTATATCTAATTTTTAAAGTTTTTGTTTGCACCACAAATAAATTTATATAGTTTTGCATCCTCTTAACAAGGTGCTGTAGCTCAGTTGGTAGAGCATCGGACTGAAAATCCGTGAGTCGGTGGTTCGAGCCCACTCAGCACCACCCAAAAGCCTCGCTATTTTAGTGAGGCTTTTTTTATGGCCTCTTATTTCCTTTTCCATTTTTTCAATCGATTTCAATACAGTATCTAGCATACATAAAGTTAATATTTCTATAACAAAATAGTATGCAAGCATACTATTTTTGCTAATAATTTATAATCCTTCTTGATAAGTTTCCTTGATAACTAATAATGATGTAACTATCTTGGCACCTTAATTTTAAGTCATTGTCAGAGCTCTCGGTAAGAATATTTTCTCAGTATCTCATTCAGGGAATTTGGTCAATTATACTAGGCCTACTATTCTTTTATACTTTTAGGATATACAAGCGACACTACCTGAAGTTGTGGTCATGGTGCTGGTGGGCATTTGCTCTTTATATGCTCACTTCTGGCCTAAACCTGTATGCCTCGTGGGTTTACCCTGTTCAAAATCCTATACGAATAGCGTTATCAACTATTTCAATAGGTTTTGCCTACATACAAGTATCCCTTCTCCTAATAGGTACCTGGGAACTGATAAGGAACAGAAAGTTCTATTCTGGTCACCTCAGAATCATTTTATTCATAGCGGTATTTTTAGCGCTTTTATCAAGTATTCTCTTTATAGAAAATGCTGACGGACAGGATCTTAGATTCTTTATTAGAGTAAGCTTTAGAGCTCTCATTACCGGGGCCGGTTTCTTCATCACCGGTTTATGGATGATTACTAATCTTTCCCATGACAAAAGCCTGGGTAAGAGGCTGTTGATTATTGCTTTCCTCATCTATGGAGCCGAGCAATTTAATTATTTTCTTCTGGGATTTTTTCCATTGATCAATGTAGATATCAGCTTCCCTTACATACAGTATCTTGGGCTCCTTGATTTCTTCTTAGAAGCTCTTGTAGGAATGGGTATGGCCATTTGGCTTTTAGAAAATGAAAGAAGGGATCTTGAAAAAGCCAATGAAGATCTCGATAATTTCTTCTACAGTACCAGTCATGATTTAAGGTCGCCAATAGCATCCATTTTGGGTCTTATAGGCCTTGGAAAGGTTCATATAAAGGATGACACTGCACTTGAGTTTTTTGAGAAAATAGAAGGCCGAGTGGACAAGTTAGATGCGGTGATCAATGATATTCTCAGCTATGCTAAAAGTGTGAAGCACCATCTTAAGATAGAGCCACTAAACTTTGTGCAGATTATTGAAGAGGTGAAGACCGCCCTGGAATTCAATGAAGGGGCATCTCAGATAGAGCTGCAATACGATCATTCTGGTATTCAGGTATTTAGTGATAAAATAAAGATCACTACCATCCTTCATAACCTCATCTCCAATTCAATTAAGTATCATGATTTGCACAAGGAGAAACCTTTTATAAAAGTAGATTTAATTAAAGAAGGTGGTAGGGTAAGTATTGTGGTACAGGATAATGGCAGTGGAATTAAGAAGGAAAATCAAGGAAAGATTTTTGATATGTTTTACCGGGCCTCAGGAAATTCCGTAGGCTCCGGCTTAGGATTATATATCGTTAAAGAAGCTGCCCACAAACTTAACGGTACCGTTAAGGTGGATTCAGAGTATGGAAAAGGCTCAACTTTTACCGTGAGCCTGCCGTCAATGGCTCCGTAACCTCTTTCTTAATTAAGATGCTTAAGTTTGATGACTTCTTTTTCAGTAAGCATTCTCCATTTACCTCTTGGTAAATTTAGCTTGTCTAAAAATCCATACATCACTCTATCAAGCTTCTCTACCTCGTAGCCAAGGTGCTCGAAAATTCTTCTTACAATTCTATTCTTACCAATGTGAATCTCTATACCCAGCTGTCTTTTATCGCCATCCAGAATAGCCAGGTTGTCCACCACTGCTAATCCATCTTCTAGCTCCAGACCAGACTGAATTTGAATAAAATGTTCCTTGGTAATGCTTTTATCAAGGTCTACCTTATAAATCTTCTTCACCTTATGAGAAGGGTGAGACAGCTTCTTTGCTAACTCTCCATCATTCGTGAAAAGAAGTAAACCAGAAGTATTTCTATCTAATCTTCCTACCGGGTAAATTCTCTCCGAACAGGCGTTCTTCACCAAATCCATAACAGTTCTTCTGTTTTCAGGATCATCGGTGGTGGTAATAAAATCTTTTGGTTTATTTAATAGCAAATAGATATGCTTTTCCGGCACAAGCTTCTTGCCGTTATGAGTTACCTTATCTTCAGGCTTTACTTTAAAGCCCATTTCAGTAACTACTTTGCCATTAACTTTGATCTCTCCGGCTTCAATAAGTTTATCAGCCTCTCTTCTTGAACACACACCTGAATTGGCAATATATTTATTCAGCCTGATATCTTCAGTTTGTGGTTGCTCCTTCCGCACTACTTGCTTTACCCGCGAGGAGCCTTTTTTTCTAGGTTTCATATTTTTAACACAGTATCGCTACTGGATTTTAATTCTCGTCTGATTCTTCTCCAATCACATTGTCACCAGCCTCCGCAAAATCCTTGGGAGTTGGTAATTCTTTTAGGCTGTTAATGCCAAAATATTCCATAAAACTATCACTAGTGCCGTATAAAAGCGGCCTGCCGATAGCATCTGCCTTTCCTTTTATTTCTATCAAACTCTTCTCCAAGAGCTTTTGCACCGCATAATCACAGCTTACTCCTCTGATGCTTTCTACATCAGATTTGGTTACTGGCTGCTTGTAAGCAATGATAGAAAGCGTTTCCAGCGCAGATGTAGATAATCTACGTTTTGACTGCTGCTTAAGCATAATGCCAATACTGGCTTGATAAGCCGGCTTAGTCAAAAACTGATAGCCTCCACCACTATGATTTAAACTAAAGGAAAAATTATCACCCTCATACTTCTTACCTATTTCCTCCAAGGCTGTTTCTATGTCTTCCATAGGCACATCCGCCTCAAACATTTCAGATAAGCATGCTTGTAAATCCTTTTCCTTAATAGGGCTGGTAGAGCAGAATACTAGTGCTTCAATATGGTTTTGAAGAAAATCCAATTAATTCTGTTGGCTCAATTTAGCCTCAATAGATTGTGTAGTATGAGGTACTGCTTTAAGTCTTTCCTTAGCAATCAACTTTCCTGTTACAGAACACACGCCATAAGTACCGTTTTTGATTCTTATTAGAGCATTCTCAAGATTGTTGATAAATTTTTGCTGTCTTGCCGCTAACTGACTAAGATTTTCTTTCTCTGCCGTATCCGCACCATCTTCTAAGACTTTGGTATTACCAGAAGTGCTGTCAGTGCCCTCATCATTGCTTTTATTTAAAGATCCTTTTAAAATCTTAAGCTCGCCTTTGGCTTTTTCCAGCTTTTCATTGATTAACGTTTCAAATTCCGCTAACTCAGCGTCTGAGTACCTGGTCTTTTCTTCCTTGCTCATGGTTAATTAGTTTAAGTGATAACTTGGATTTTTTACAAATCGCCTAAAAATAATTTATGAAAACGAAAAACAAAAAAATCAGTATGAATAAATCTTTACATGAGCGGTTAGATAAATTAACCTCACACTTCTAATTTAAGGCTGCAAATTAAACTCATTATTATGAATTTAAGACTACACATACTTATTAATTGCATTGTTCTTTTATCCTTTTTCTTCAGTTCATGTAAGCAGCATGGCGAAGAAAGTGACAGTTCAGCCCTTAACGCAAAAACTACTGAAGTGGTTCAAGGAGCCGGACCAATTACTTTGGTGATCCATGGTGGCGCCGGTACCATCAAGAAAGAAAACATGACTCCTGAACGAGAAAAAGCTTATCAAGAAAAGCTTCAGGAAGCGTTAAACACTGGTTATCAGATATTAAAAGATGGCGGATCGGCTTTAGATGCTGTAACGGGAACCATTCAGGTAATGGAACAATCACCTCTATTTAATGCCGGAAAAGGTGCCGTATTCACCAATCAGGGTAAAAACGAATTAGATGCCTCCATTATGGATGGAGCCACTGGCATGGCTGGCGCAGTAGCAGGCATAAGCCGCATAAAAAGTCCTATTCTAGCCGCTCGTACCGTAATGGAGAAATCACCTCATGTAATGATGGCTGGCCACGGTGCAGAGGTTTTTGCAGAAGAGCAGGGCATGGAAATGGTAGAGCCATCATACTTTTTTGATGAAACGAGGTTTGAGCAATTCCAAAAAATAAAGGAACAGCAGGACAACAAGGAAACGGCCTATATGCAAACTTATCCTGACTATAAATTTGGAACTGTAGGCTGTGTAGCACTTGACTCGAAGGGAAACATAGCAGCAGGAACATCCACCGGAGGAATGACAAATAAAAAATACGGAAGAATAGGAGACTCTCCAGTTATTGGCGCAGGCACCTATGCTCATAATGAGACATGTGGCATATCAGGCACAGGACATGGCGAATACTTTATAAGAGAAGTGATTGCTTATGATGTTGCCGCTAACATGAAATATAATTACATGACGGTTGAGGAAGCCACAAAAGAGGTAATCAGCAGGAAGCTTACAGAAACAGGAGGAACAGGCGGCGTTATTGCACTAGACCGACAAGGAAATGTGGCCATGACGTTTAACACCGCGGGAATGTTCCGAGGATACATCAAAGAAGAAAATAAACCTCAGGTATTTATGTATGGGAATGAATTGAATTAATTCCCTACTAAAGTATGCTTGGTAAGCTCTAAATGCTTCGTATTGATATGCTTAATCCTTTCTTTCAGGGTTTCCATATCCATACTTATGCGATACTTCAATTTGATATACCTTCGAATTACATCCATTTTACGACCTTGTCGCAAATGATAAAGAATAGAGTTGTCAATTACGCAGTTCATAACTATAGCACGAGTTAATTAGTCTTACAATTTAATCAAAAAAAATTAATTATAGGAGGTTTGCAATCGATTTCTGATTCATTTTCCTGATTAGTTAAAAATTTTCTTGCTAAATCTTAATAAGTCGTTCCCACCGCCAGCCGTTCTTTATAAATACGCTCGTTTCCTAAATCATCAAATACCTGAAAATATATAATATAGTACCCTACTCTTGCTTTGTGCCCTTCATCGGTAACTCCATCCCACACATAGAACCCTTCAGCAGCCAAGTAATCATTAGCGGCAAGCATTTTAATTGATCTTCCATTTGAATCAAACACTTCAACATTTGAAACATAACCCGGCTTATCAAAACTATAGCTGATTGTAGTGTAGTCCGCTTGGCCAGAACCATCAGGAATAATTATTCTTGGGCTAATATCGATACTACCCATGGAAAGCTGGCCGGGCTCTAAGAGTTGAGAATTTTTATAGCCTGGAGTTGCATATCCAACAGATGAGGCCGCTGATTTCCAGTTATTTGCATCATTAGCGGAAGCCGTAATTGAAATACGCTCCAGAGAAACACCCTCCACTGATTTCAGCAATTCAAAATGTAGGTCTTCATCATAATCAAAAGACTCATTTATCAGGCTATCGGCTGCCTGAATTTCTACAGTTCCCTGATCGTTTGGAAAAGAAGGAAGATCAGCCTCAAAGAACCTTTCAATGTTACCTAATGGATATTGCTCATGCAAAATGACTGGATCATCGGTGAACACAATAAATTCATGAGGTGCAATCACTAAATAGTTGGTAGAAATAACACTATAAGAGCTTCCATTACTCAATTTCCAATCTTTCAGATTAATATATTTTTCGGAGTCATTATACAATTCTACAAAATCAACCCCTCCAGTTCGGGGGTTAAAGAGAACTTCATTAATTACGAGCTCTCCATTTTCAGGCTTCTCTATCAGATAAAATTCAGCTTTACTAGACAGGTGAATCTTATTTCCGTTACAATCAGTAATATTGACCACATCTAATTGATAGGCCTGCCGAGCCTTTAATCCTTCACTCAAGGATAACCACGCTGATTGCAGATCATCACTTAGTTCAACTCCGATAACATTCACAGAAGGAGAAATAATAAAGTCATTAGCCTGTATAGTAGAAGCATCCAACACTTCATTGAAGCGAATGAGCACACTATCTTCAGATACTGCGAATACCTCCAGAAGTTCTGGCCCCATCAAATCTGGCTTGTCACTTTTTATAGAATTTTGCGCTCCCGGTGTGCCTCCTTTTATATCGGTAGATGAAGACCAATTAGCGGCTCCTCCACATAAATTATTAGGGTCAATAAGTTCCAAAGACCAACCACCATCACGATTGGAAGAACTGCTATGCCAGCCATCATCATACTCGACGGAGTCTATTGCAATTGATGATTTTATCACAAGTTGATCTCCACCATTATTAAGGCTTGGCCAGGGATCTACCGTGGCTACCTGGCCGTAATCTGAGTATTCAAGCTCAAAACCCTCAGGACATAGTATTACATATTCACCTGCCAGCAAATAGCTTTCAGAAATTACGCCAGAAGAAGATGCATCACTCAGGGACCAATTATCAAGATGAATAGTTTTTTCACTTCGATTATAAAGCTCTACAAATTCAGAAGTCGGCAAGCCCACTGAAGGCTCGTAATCAGCCATTATTTCATTGATAATCAAATCTTTGAAATCAGCTTCTTGGGCAAGATAAAAGGTAAGCTCGTCATGGAACGGCACCAACTTATTACTTAGTAAGTCCTCAATATTTTCAACAGACATTTGATATAAAGTACCCTCAACAAAAGGATGGTCAAATGTCAATTCAACCTTCAATCCAGAATCCTCCAACTCAGCCCGAGAGGGTAGTGCATCGTCTATTTTATAATTAGCAACCTCCTCAGCCGTGGATTGTAGCACCTCCTCAGAAAATTCGATGCTCACCTTATTCATTGCAATAAAATCAACATTAACTATAGATGGTGGGATTCTATCAGCACCTATTTCTTGAACAATGACATTGTCAAAGAAGTGGTTATGCTTAGGAGCAGATGCTGTTGATTGCTTTATTAAAAAGCCAAAGGAAGAAGTAGTGTTAATATCAGAGTCGGCAATTGATCCGATGGAATCATAAACACCTGTATACCCCTTATCTAGCATTAAGGTCCAAAGGCCAGTATCACGAATCACTTTTATTTGAAAGGGATTATCCGAACTACTGCTAATAACACCATCGGCCTCTATTAGAATTGAAGATGCACCATTGAGCAATTTGAAAAGGCTTACAGCATCATTGGTTCCACCCAATCTCAGACAGTATCCATTTTTTGTTTGCAGAAGATTTGAACTATCTGATAAGAGGAAAACATCAACATAATTAGCCCCTGAGGTGGCGAATTTAAGGTTTATTAAAAATTCAAATTCTACATCTTCAGCTAATTGATTTCCTGTGGAAAGATAATAAGTAGCCGCACCGTCACTGTTAGACTGTAAAATGCCATTAGCTACCTGCCACAAATTATCACTACCTTGCCAGGAAGGATTATTCAGAAAGTCAGAATCAGAAAAATCATCGTATACCTGTGCACAGCAAGGGTTTAGGTTAATTATAAATGACAGTATAATATTGGCTGAAAGAAATAAATGCCAAATAAATCTATTCATTTATAATAAAATACCACATAAAATGTATAAAAACACTATTTTTGGGTCCAATTTTATAAAAAACAATAAACATGAAATTAGCAGTAGTCGGTGCCACTGGTTTAGTTGGCCAGGAGGTACTAAAAGTCATCGATGAAAGAAATTTTCAATTCGACCAATTATTTCTCGTAGCCTCACCAAGGTCTGTAGGTAAGGAATACACTTTTAAGGGTAAGACCTATAAGGTGATTGGTATGGAAGATGCTATTGCTAATAAACCAGATGTAGCTATATTTTCAGCAGGCGGAGGCACATCATTAGAGTGGGCTCCGAAATTCGCTGAGGCTGGTTGTATAGTGGTGGACAATTCTTCTGCATGGAGAATGAGCCCTGACCACAAACTTATTGTGCCTGAAATTAACGCTGAAGCATTAAGAATAGATGATAGAATCATCGCTAATCCGAACTGCTCTACCATTCAGATGGTATTAGCGTTAGCTCCTTTACACAAAAAATATAAAATAAAGAGAGTGGTTGTATCTACTTATCAGTCTGTTACTGGAACAGGAAAAGATGCAGTAGATCAGCTTATGGGGGAAAGATCAGGCAATGAAACTGCCAAGGTGTACCCACATAAAATAGATATGAATGTTCTTCCTCATATAGATGTATTCCAGGAAAACGGATACACTAAGGAGGAGATGAAAATGGTAAATGAGACAAAGAAAATCCTTGATGATCAGTCAATTGCAGTAACTGCAACAGCCGTTAGACTACCTGTTATGGGTGGTCATTCTGAATCTGTAAATGTAGAATTCCACAAGGATTTTGACATTAAGGAAGTTTATGAGCTATTGAGCAAGACTCCTGGTATAGTAATAGAAGACGATGTAGCCAACAACGTTTACCCTATGCCATTAAATGCTCACGGAAAAGATGAAGTTTTTGTCGGAAGATTAAGAAGAGATGAGTCTCAGCCAAACACATTAAATATGTGGGTGGTGGCAGATAATCTAAGAAAAGGAGCTGCTACGAATGCCGTTCAAATTGCAGAATTCTTAGCCGCCAATAATTTAGTTTATTAATGATAGACCTGCTTCTTCAAACAGAAGTACAACAATTTATAAAGGATCATGAAAATCATGATCCTTTTTCACTTTCACTAAAATTTAAAGAAGTCTGCGGTGTGCCTGTGAAGTTAGTAGCTGAGCAGATTGCTTCCAGAAAGCGAGCTAAAAGCAAGCTTCCAGACTGGCATCAGGCAGACAATATTGTTTTTCCTCCTCAGATATCCATGGAGCAGTGCTCTTCGCAAGCCACTGCTTTATATAAAGCCCAATTAGTTGAGGGGCATAGAATGTATGACCTAACAGGCGGCTATGGTATTGATTGTTACTATTTAAGTAAGCGTTTTGAAAAAGCCGTTTATGTGGAAAGGCAGATGCATCTCTGCGAAATTGCAGCTCACAACTTTCATGCTTTAGGATCTGATAATATCTCCGTTTGCAACGAAGAATCAATACCGTTATTGAAAAGTATAGAAAATACTGATTTGGTGTATATTGACCCTGCCCGCAGAGATGAGAATAGCCAGAAAGTAGTTTTGCTCGAAGACTGTGAGCCCGATGTAACACTAGTAATCGATCAGCTTAAAGGAAAGACCAAGGAGATCCTTATAAAAACCTCACCTATGCTGGATATTCATCTGGCGCTGAAAAGCCTGGATTATGTAAAAGCTGTCCACATCGTATCGGTTAACAATGAATGTAAAGAGGTGCTTTATCATATTGATTTTGACCATTCTGGGGTAGCCAAAACTCATACGGTAAATCTCCATGGTAATTCCGAGCAAACTTTTTCATTCCATCATTCAGAAGAGGTCAATTGTCAGGCTAATTATGGAGAGCTTCAAGGGTATTTATATGAGCCCAATAGTAGTGTTATGAAAGCTGGTGCCTTTAATATGCTTACACATGCATTCCCAGTAAAAAAGATGCATCCTAACACTCACCTATATACAAGCAATGAATTAGTTGATGATTTTCCTGGGAGAAAATTCAAGGTGAAATCAACCGTTCCTTATAATAAGAAGAAGATCTTGAGCGCATTGGGTTCTAAGAAAGCTAATATTACCACTCGCAATTTTCCTGAGGAAGTAAAAAGTATTAGAAAAAAAACAGGCTTGCAGGAAGGGGGAGATCTGTATCTTTTTGCCTTTACGGATTTAAATAATCAAAAGGTAATAGCAATTACTGAAAAGGCTTAGGAAAATATGATCAACATAAGGTAATGTATAACAAATACCACCACTGTGGCCAACCCATAAGTCTCTAAGATTTTCCATCTATTTTGACGTTCCATCCACCAAAGCATAATCACAGGCCTATAAAGTCCTACAATCGTACAGACCAGGCACGTCCAAATTAACACTCTTGTAATAGATAAGAAATCATCCATTCAGTAGTTTTTAGTATTTTTAATCCAATTATGCCCAGCAAAGATAGAAATAGTTTCGGCCTGAGCCAGCTCCATAAATACGTTAAACTACTTTCTGATATGCCAGATGATGACTGGCTTGAGTTTAGCCAATATTGGAAATCTTATGATTTAAAAAAAGGCGAATATCTGATAGAAGAAGGAAGTATTGAAAAGTTCTTTTATTATGTAGTGAAGGGAGTTTTAAGAGGCTTTTATTTAATTGATGGTGAGGAAACCTGCGTTGGCTTCACTTATGATGATGACTATTCCGGAGCTTATGACTCTTTTTTAAGCCAAACTCCATCAGAATGGTCTTTGCAAGCACTTACAGAATGTAGCTTATTGCGCATTTCGTATTCAGACTTAACCATGATGTTTGATCGGTTTAAAAGTGTAGAGCGCTGGGGCAGAAAATTCAATGAGAAAATACTCATTGGTATGGCTAAAAGACAGCTTGAAGTTCGATCTTATACCGCTGAAGAAAAATTTGAAAGACTACGAACTCAAAGTCCACATATTTTTCAGCTCGTTCCTCAAAAGTATTTGGCCTCTTACCTGGGCATGACGCCCGAAACTCTGAGCCGACTAAGGAAAAAATGCCGATAGGCGAACTTGATCTATATCAATCTGCAATTAGAAAGTGATCACTAATTTTAAGAAAAATATAGAAACATGGATCAGGAAACTCTCATCAATAAATTAACACAGGATAATCTTAACTTACAGTCATTTGCCGCAGGCCTTCATACCCTTTCGAGTAATGAACTAGAAGCAAAGAGCAGTGGTGGCTGGAGCGTGTTGGACTGTCTGCACCACATGAATATCTCAATGGAAGTTTATCTTGAACAGATAGAGCCTAAGCTTATTCCGCCTTTAGATAAGAAAAAGAGCAATTTCAAAACAAGCTGGATTGCCGCCTATTTTGCGAAAGGCATGGAACCAACTACAGATGGACAGCTCAAAAATAAAATGAAGACCTTCAAAAAGCTTGATCCCATTCTCAATGAGGTGAAAAGTGATGTTTTAAAACAATTTGAACAAAACATTAAAAGAACCCTGCAGATCATTCAGCAAATTGAGCAGAAGAACTTGAGAGCATTCAAGGTAAAGACTGCACTAGGACCTATTCTAAAATTCTATCTCGGGGATAGTATCTGGTTTTACACCGCTCACAACCTTAGACATATGCATCAAATTCAAAATATAATTCACGAGCACCACCAATAACATTTTTAACAATAAACTAATACGCTTACCTGCCTACTCATTTATTATTCAGTAACTTTGGCCCTTCAATTTTGTTGATAGCTGAGTGAAAGCAGGAGAACTACTTAAGTTATATAAGGCGGACAGTATTATTCAAACTATGGCTGAGGTAATCAAGCCTAATGAGGATAACTGCGTCCAGTTAAAAGGATTAAGAGGGAGTTTAGATGCTATTTTGGTGGCCTCGCTCTATCAGATCAATCACCAAAACCACCTGGTTGTGCTTCATGATAAAGAAGAAGCCGCCTACTTTCATAACGATTTACAAAACCTACTTTCAGGTAAAGAAATTCTCTTTTTCCCTACCTCATATAAAAGACCGTATGAGTTTGAGGAAACAGAAAATGCCAATGTGCTCATGCGGGCCGAAATTCTTAACCGTGTAAACCATAAGGCTTCTACAGGTGAGATTATAGTGACCTACCCAGAAGCATTAACGGAGAAAGTAATCAACAAAAAATCACTTCTTAAGAATACCTTTTCAGCTAAGGTGGGGGAAGAAGTGGATATCGAATTTTTAAGTGAACTGTTACTTACCTATGATTTTGAAAAAACTGATTTCGTATATGAAGCAGGCCAATTTTCAGTTCGTGGTGGTATTATAGACATATTTAGCTACGCTCAGGACCTACCTTATAGACTAGAACTATTTGGTAATGAAATAGATAGCATAAGAACATTTGATCCTTCATCACAGCTTTCTGTGGAAACAGTGAAGGAGATTAATTTAATCCCAAATGTTCAGACCAAACTCATATCAGAGGAAAGGCAAGGCTTCATAGATTTCTTGCCAAGAAATACCAAAATATGGTTTAAAGATCATCAGCAGACACTTGATGTTATTGATGCTTACTTTGAAAAGGCCAAAGGCAGTTTTGACCAGATATTGCAAGAAAGTGGTGATACTCAGATTGTTTTAAAGCCGGAAGATCTTTTTGAGACAGCAAAAAGTTTTGTGGCTCAAACCACTGAATTGTCAAAAATAGAATTTGGTAATCGTTTTTATTTCAAAGCAGGCGAAACTTACAGCTTCGAAGCAGAACCTCAGCCTTCATTTAATAAAGATTTTAAACTGCTGGCTCAGAATCTATCTGATAATCAAGATCAAGGCTACACCACACTCATAGCATCTGATTCACAGCAGCAACTGAACCGCCTTCAATCTATTTTTGAAGAAATAGACCATAACAGCGACTTTCAGGGTCTCAATATCAGTTTGAGAGAAGGATTCATTGATAGCACCTTGAAAATTGCTTGCTATACTGATCACCAGCTGTTTGAAAGATTTCATAGGTATAAAACTAAAGACCGTCAGTCGAAGTCTAAGGCGCTAACTCTTAAAGAACTAAGAACGCTGCAACCAGGCGATTTTGTTACCCATATTGATTATGGTATTGGAAAATTTGCCGGACTGGAAAAGAGAGAGGTTAATGGTAAAGAGCAAGAAGCCATTAGACTTATATATAGAGATGATGATTTACTTTATGTAAGCATTCACTCCATCCATAAAATTTCAAAATATACAGGGAAAGAGGGAACACCTCCTGCTATCAGCAAGCTTGGTTCTCCAGAATGGGAAAACAAGAAGAAGAAAGTTAAAAAGCAGGTAGCCGATATAGCCAAAGACCTGATTGAGCTATATGCCAAACGTAAAAAAGCACCTGGTTATGCTTTTACTAAAGACAGTTTCCTCCAAGCCGAATTGGAATCATCCTTTATATATGAAGACACCCCTGACCAGGCGAAAGCTACTGAAGATGTAAAGGAAGACATGCAGAAGCAGCACCCTATGGATAGGCTGGTGTGTGGTGATGTTGGCTTCGGAAAAACAGAAGTGGCTATAAGAGCGGCATTTAAGGCAGTAACTGATAGCAAGCAGGTTGCAGTTTTGGTGCCTACCACTATCCTAGCCATGCAGCATTATAACACCTTCAGAGCCAGGCTAGAGAATTTCCCTGTGAAGGTGGAATACATCAATAGATTCAAATCTACTAAAGAGATTAAAGACACTCTGAAAAGAGTTAAAGAAGGAACTACTGACATACTAGTTGGAACTCATCGTATAGCTAGCAAAGATGTTCAGTTCAAGGACCTCGGGCTCATGATTATTGATGAGGAACAAAAGTTTGGTGTAAAGGTGAAAGAGAGGCTTAAGGAAATGCGTGTAAACGTAGATGCATTAACATTAACGGCTACTCCTATACCTAGAACACTACATTTCTCTTTAATGGGAGCGAGAGATTTAAGTATCATTTCTACCCCTCCACCAAACAGGCAACCTGTTACTACAGAGCTTCATACCTTTAATGAAGAAGTGGTGAGAGATGCCATCAGCTTTGAGCTAAGACGTGGGGGGCAGGCGTTTTTCGTGCATAACAGAGTGGGGGACATTGAAGAGGTCGCAAATATCATCCTTAGATTGGTTCCAGATTCAAGAGTTGGAATTGCTCATGGTCAGATGGATGGCCCTGTTTTGGAAAAAGCCATGATGAAGTTCATCGAGGGTGAGTATGATGTTTTGGTATCTACTAACATCATTGAATCTGGGCTGGATATTCCGAATGCCAATACCATAATTATAAACCGGGCTCATATGTTCGGCCTTTCAGATCTACACCAAATGCGTGGTAGAGTAGGGCGAAGCAATAAGAAGGCCTTCTGTTATTTATTAACACCTCCTACCATAGCGCTTTCGTCAGATGCAAGAAAGCGACTAAGTACGTTGGAAGAATTTTCTGATCTTGGCGATGGTTTTAAAGTGGCCATGCGAGATTTAGATATTCGTGGAGCAGGAAACCTATTAGGAGCGGAGCAAAGTGGATTTATCTCAGACCTTGGGTTTGATATGTATCACAAAATACTGGATGAGGCAGTACAAGAGCTAAAAGAAACAGAGTTTAAAGACCTTTTCGTAAAAGAACTGTCAGAAGCTGCAAAGGTCCTTGTTCAAGACTGTAATATTGAAACGGATCTGGAAGTAGTTATTCCGGATGAATATGTAAGCAATATTTCCGAAAGACTAAGCTTGTATTCTCAACTAGACAATATTAAAACTGAAGAGGAACTTCAAGCCTTTACAGAATCTATTAAGGATAGGTTTGGTCCTTTACCAGAGTCAGTAAAAGAACTCATTGAAACCGTGAGATTAAGATGGTTAGCCGAACAGCTAGGCTTTGAAAAGCTTACGCTTAAAGGTGAAAAGATGAAAGGTTATTTCGTAAGCTCAGATAAGGAAGAATATTTTAAATCTGAAACCTTTGGTCGTATCCTCGCTTACGTACAAACCAATGCTAAAACATGCCGATTAAAAGAGGTCAAGGATAAGTTAATCTTAACTATTCAAAACGTACTCACAGTTAATCAAGCCATTGAAATCCTGTCTGGAATAACAGGGAAAAAGTAATCTTAGAAAGCTAACTCTCCAATTTGAATATCATTCAAGTAAGGAGCAAGGTCATCTGTAGTGTCAAATGCATTGATTCCCAATACTTTATTCTCGTAAGGAGCGTAACATACCTCTACAAAGTAGCCACCTAGATAATATAAATAGAACTTATTATCATCTTCAGTTCTGTAGATAAGGTAGTCCGCGAATACCGTTATAAAGTCACATTTTTTGTCGAAAGGTAAAATTTTGAAATCGTCCAAAGGTATCATATCAATTCAGTTTTAGTTCCTATTTGTTTTCTCTTAAATAAGAACTATGCCAGCTGACAAAACACCCTTCAGACCCTAGAAATGCATTTCCACTTTAGAAAATTTTCCTATATACGACACGCCTGTCCCATTTTGGGATGCAACTCATCGTCAAATTCTGCAACTCATAGAGTTAGAAACTCATTAGCTCCTTAAATCTCTGCGTTTGTCTGCGTGAAACATCCACCTCTTCTCCGCCCTTCATATATATTTTAATACTACCGCTAAACCATGGCTCTATTCTTTCTACCCATTTTAGATTAATGATCTGCTGCCTGTTAGCCCGGAAGAAAGTTTTAGGATCTAATCTTGACTCCAGATAGTTTAGCGTCCTAGGAATCATTGGTTTTTGATCGTCAAAATAGAGTTTAGTATAATTTCCATCCACCTCAAGCATTCTCACATTGGCCAACTGTACAAACCAGCAATTATCACCATCCTTTACAAACACCTGATCATTCGCCGTCATTCTATCTTCGGTATCAGCCTGCTCTTCACTTTTCTTCTTTTCCGATACCTTACTTATTGCACCAGCTAGCCTATCCTTCTGAACAGGTTTTTGTAAGTAGTCCAACGCATTATATTCAAAAGCTTTAATAGCGTATTCATTATAGGCAGTCGTGAAGATCACATATGGAACGTATTCCAGCTCCTCAAGTAGCTCAAATCCATTTTTACCTGGCATTTGTATATCCAGAAATACCATATCAGGCTTATCCGTCTCTATTTTCTCTTTAGCTTCCATGGCATTCGCTGCCTCTCCGATCACATTAATATGATCAAACTCTTTCAAGAGGCGTTTCAACTCATTTCTGGCTAACCTTGAATCATCTACTACTATCGCTTTCATAATATATTAAGTTAAGGGTATAGTAAATTTGGCAGAAACAGATTTACTATCCAGGTTTTCAATTTTAAGATCTGATAATTTACCAAAGAGCAACTTCAATCGGTCAGAGGCATTTCTTAAACCTATGCCGGTACTATCACTTGTCGTTTTTAGCTGGCCTGTATTTATCACTTCTATTATAAGTGTATTTTCTTTTAAAAATGACTTGATATAAATATCCCCGCCTTCCGGTAAATTAGAAATTCCGTGCTTTATAGCATTCTCTACTAAAAGCTGTACAGCCATGGGAGGAATTTTAAGGTCTAAAGTTTCCGGCTTAATCTCCAGTTTATATCTCAGTCTGTCTTCAAACTGTATAGATTCCAGATTTAAATAATTTTGAACTATCTCCAATTCATCTTCTAGAGAAACCTTCTCCTTATTATTAAACTGCACCGAATATCTGAGCAAGCCGGAAAGGTGAGTGATCATATCTCTGGCCTTTTCCGGGTTTTCAATTACCAAAGACCTTATATTATTAAGACTATTAAATATAAAATGCGGATTTATCTGGGACTTAAGTGCTATAAGCTCCGCATCCTTCACCGCTGCCTGTAATTTCCATTTTTCTATTTCTGTCTTTTTAAAATTAATGAAGACTTGAAAAAGAAAATAAATGAGAGACCAACCCACCATCATAATGGAAAGGTTAAAGGCAATTATTATGGCTATAAACCATGTAAATTTCTGATCGGAGTCTACTTGAAAAAATATATAATTAATAGGTAACACTATAGCCGACCAGATGATGGCACATATAAAACATGCCAGCAATACGCGTAATGCCAGGTTCACCAGGCCATAACCGACCCAATTATGTTTTTTTACATGCAATCTATAGAAGTGCGTTACCAAGAGACCACATACAGCGGTATTCAAGTAGCCCAGAAATACTTCTGCCCGGAAACCCGAAAAGTAGGATGCTATTAGCACATACACCAGATAAAACATGAGCCATCCGGTAATCTGAAAAAGCCAGTAGAGTTTTTTTCTATTAATATTATCAATGCTTATCATAAAGCTGGTTTACCAAAGGGGTATAATGAGTATATACAGTCTCAAATATATATATGGTGGTTTAAAAGTAAATCATAACTTCATTCTACGGCTTTTCATTTTGTTAAATGGTTTATAAGCGGCACTGAATTATTTATGAAAAAATGATTTGGTGTATTATAATATTTACATTGATTTTTAGTTATTTAGAAGCGGTAGTATTTTTTGTGTAGTAAGTGTAGCCATATTGGGAGTTTACAAAATGTTAATATTGAAAAATATGCACTTTGTTTAATAATTCTCAATTAGAAATGTTATTTTGGCTCCGCATTAACTTGTATATGATTAATTTATATCACTATATTAGTGTTTGCATTTGATTTTTTTGAATAAATAAAACAGGTATGAAAAGAACTGCAAGCTTTTTTAAAAGTGCTTTGTTAGTTGTCAGTGGTTCAATGTTACTTACTTCTTGTTTTATGGGTGGAAGCAGTAGACCTACCAGTGTGCACCCAGGAGCAGTGAGTACAGCCACAGGATTGGCTTATAATGATGAAGATAATAACGGTTTCATGGTTAACCCATACGCCGGTCAACCAGAAGGTCCGAACTTACGCTTCATAGAAGGTGGACGTGCTGTTATCGGTTCTTATGAAGAAGATCTTCTTAAAAGAAGGGATAACATTGAAAGAACAGTTTCAGTGGCTTCATTCTACATGGATGAAACTGAAATTGCCAACATTCACTGGTTAGAATACCTACATTACTTAAACGTATCTGATTCTTCAAGAGAGGTTTATATGTCAGCTTTACCTGATACTTCAGTATGGGTGAGCAGATTAGCATATAATGACCCTTATGTAGATCATTACTTAAGATACCCTGGTTTCAGATATTTCCCTGTGGTAGGTGTAAGCTGGGTACAAGCTAATAATTACTCAGAGTGGAGAACCAGAGCTGTAAACATGAAGCTTGCAGAAGATGCAGGTGAAGAGTATGCAGAAACTGATGGTAGAATTCCATTGGAGTCTGGTGTAGTTCTTCCAAACTATAGATTACCTTCTGAGGCTGAGTGGGAATATGCTGCTGCTGCCTTGATCGGTACTCAGTGGCTAGATGAAAACCAAACACACCAAAGAGTTTACCCTTGGGACGGTCACGCACTAAGAAATCCTTATGGAAAAGAAATGGGTTACTTCTTAGCTAACTTCAAAAGAGGTAGAGGTGACTACGCTGGTATCGCCGGTAAATTAAATGATGGAGCATTAATTACTTCTTACATATATGAGTTCCCTCCAAATGATTTCGGTCTTTATAACATGGCTGGAAACGTAAGTGAGTGGGTACTTGACGTTTACCGTCCTATGTCATTCCAGGATTTTGATGATCTTAACCCTATCAGAAGAGATGGTTATATGGATGAGACTAGAAATGCAGCTACTGGTGAGCAGTATTACAACAGTGATAGAGAGAATAATCCTGAAGGTTTCACTTCATTAATCACTGACGAAGCAAGAGTTTATAAAGGTGGATCTTGGAAAGACGTTGCATATTGGATGTCTCCAGGTACCAGAAGATATTTAGATCAAGATTCTTCAACAGCTACTATCGGATTTAGATGTGCGATGATCAGAGCTGGATCTAACTACTAATAAAAAGCATAAACAAAAAAAGCCTCGTTTCTAATAAGAATCGAGGCTTTTTTTGTTTATTGACTTTTACCTTTCTCTAACAGACACTACATCCACTGCTTCTACCTTCCCTTTCAATTGTAGCTTTCCTAAATTACCGTACTCATAGCTATTTGAAGAAAGCTGATTTAGCAGCGTTCTGGATATAAGCATATGCTCACCATAATCATTACAGATTGACTGTAGTCTGGAAGCCGTGTTCAGAACGTCACCATAGTAGGCAATATCGCGTTTTACGTTACCAATCTCGGCTACTGTTACATCTCCACCATGGATGCCGGCTTTAAATTCAGGGACCACTCCATATCTTTCCTGATAATAACTGCCCTTCTTTTTTAAGTTGTTCTGAAAGGCAAAATAAATATTTAAGCAAGAAGAATCAGAAAGTGAATCCTTTTTCCAGGTAAGGACTATTTCGTCACCTACATACTGGTAAATATCAGCATGATAATCATCTACAATCCGATTAATCTCATCGATACAATCCTTAATCATGTTGGAGTATTTTATGCTACCCAATCTTTCTGCATAGGTGGTAGAAGACTTTAAATCCATAAAAAGAAAGACTCTGCTCTCTACAATTGGTGTTCTATATTTACCAGACAGTATGTTAAAAAGGTTATTTGTACCAAACTTAATAACGGTTTGAAGCATAAAGTTGATAAGCACAATTTGAAAGCCTACAAAAAAGAAGGCAAGGATCAGTAATACAAAGACAGATTTTTCCGCTCGCAACTGCTCCAGTTCAGCTTTAGGAAAGAAGCTAAACTGGCTCATAATAAAATAGACGAGACATAAACTGACTATAAACCCTGACAGATAGATGCTACTCTTCATGAGAATGACTCTTCCAAAGCTTAACCGCTGTACTTCGAGCCTATCTGAAAGCTCATTAACTGCAATGAATAAAACGCCAAAAAATATTCCGAACAAAGTACTTTCATAAATCTGAAAGGGAGACACCCAGTAGGTGATTAAAGGACTTTGTAATGACTTCACATCTATAGCGGCCACTTCCACAAAACCTCTGATACTGGATAATCCAAAATAGGCCACCATATCTACTATGGTTACCCAATAGACCAAAATGATGGTATATAGTTTTACTTTTTTACTCATAAGACTGTAAAAGTGTACATAAAGTGTTGAAAAAAGAATTTATCACCGATGAAGAAATAATTGAACCATTTATAAAAATAAAATGGTTGTGTATAAAATATAATCAGTCGTCATCCGACTTATAGATTATACGATTAACTAAGAGATTATTTTTCCAAGCAGATTAATAACCTCTATTAAAAATTTAACGTTGAACTAATTCAATACACACAAACTACCTAACCATGCAGTCTTGTTTTGCAAATATTCACAACTTTCCGTTCAAATCGGTACTCAATTTGTCCCGATTGATACGGTATTGGGAAGCTAACCTGGAAGGTAATCAAATATTTTCCGGTTTCTTGGCAGAGAAAATTGAAGATCTGCTAGCCGAAGCTCCTGAACTTAGGGAGCCGATTGAAGATTTAAGTATTATAGATAAACATCATGAGCTAATTGGATTACTCATGAGTGTTATATTCCCTCCTGCTTTGATTGAAACTGAAATAGCCGCTGCTATTTTACCTTTCAACTTTGAGGGCGTATATGCCACTCCAAACTACCAAAAATTACTTCCCATTAACAGTTTAAGGGATGATTTAACAACGAATTTGCCTAACAATGATATTATCACTGGCAAAATCACAATGGCATGCATTTATATTCTAAACAAATTTTATGGCACAAATTTACAAATGGATCAACCCATCCTGGTAACTATTCCGGATGAAAAAACTGGCTTAAAAAAGGTCTACAAAATAGATGTGAACACTCAATTTGTAGATGTTATTAGCAAGGGCCAACCCAAAGAAATTGATAAAAAAACCATCAATATGCTCCTCAGCCATATGCATGATACTGATTTATGGTTGAAGCATATTAATCCTGAAAATTATGAGTTTCAGGGCTTCACGGTAATGAGGCTTACTGATGTAACTACAGAAGAAATGCTCTCGGCGGTGAAATATGATCTTTTGAAAAAGAACGCTGTAACCGATGGTGATAGCTTTATTTCAATCAGAGAGAAGATCAGATCTATTTTCAATATGCCTGACTTGCAGCTGGGCTTATCCTATTTTGACCCTAATTATAATATTATTTCTAATTATGGTGAAAATAACTGGAGCAGCTTCGTAATGACAGCAGAAGATGATAATCTTGACTGTGAACATTTAGTAGATTCCATATATGTAAGAGCCTACACAGAGAAAAAACCTGTAATTGTAGAAGACCTGAAAGAATATGAGAGCTGCGGCTGTATAGAAAGTACACTTGTAAAGAAAGGTATTGAAAATGTGGTGGTAGCACCGCTTATTCACGAAGGTCTTGTTTTAGGAATTATTGAGCTAGGAAGCCCTGAGGCCGGAAAGCTGAACGCACTGACAGCCTCCAGGTTATATAATGTTATGCCGATGTTTACAGCAGCAGTGCGCAGAGTATTGGCTGATATGCAAACCGAGGTAAGAGCGTTGATTCAAGAGGAATGTACTGCCATTCACCCAACGGTAGAATGGAAATTTATAGAAAGCGGGTTTGACTTGATGCATAAGCGCCGCAAAGGCTTGCCTGCCAAGTTTGATAACATAGTTTTCCCAAAGGTATATCCTATATATGGTTTAGCTGATATTCGAAACTCCAGTGGTGAAAGAGCTTATGCTATTCAGCAGGACTTGACTAATAACCTGAAACAAGTACAGAAAGTACTTCAGGATATTATAGCGGTAAAAAACATGCCTATCCTAAATGAAATTAATTATAGGGTAGAACAGTATATTAACAAGATATCCAGAGGTCTTAATTCTGGTGATGAATCAGTAATTCTTGAGTTTCTGAGGGAAGAAGTTGCCAGCACTTTCAACTTCTTCAAAAAGGATGAGCTCCTTAGACCAATTATTAAAAACTACGAGAAGTTGCTTGATCCTCAGTTGGGTGTGATTTATGATAAGCGAAAGAATTTTGAAGAAAGCTTAACTATGATAAATGAGCACATAACCAGCTACCTGGACAAGGTGGAACATGATGCTCAGGAGATCTTTCCACATTATTATGAGAAGTACAAAACTGATGGCGTAGAGTATAATATTTACCTGGGAGGTTCATTAGTGCAGGATCATAAATTTGACCCAATCTATCTAAGAAACTTTAGGTTATGGCAACTGATCATTCAGTGCGAAATCGCTGTAAATATTAATCAACTTAAAAGCTCTTTGCCTAAGCAATTAGACATCACCCAACTCATTCTTGTTCATGGTGAACCATTATCTATTAAGTTTAGAAGAGACGAGAAACACTTTGATGTAGATGGCGCATATAATATTAGCTATGAAATAGTTAAAAAGAGGATTGATAAGGCCTTCATAAAAAATACCGAAGAAAGACTCACTCAGCCAGGAAAAATAGCTATAGTTTACACTCAGCAGAAGGAGGCTACCGAGTATGTTGGTTATATTCAGTATCTGCAATCCATCGGTTATCTTGATGATGACATCGAGTTTGTAGAGCTAGAAGAACTTCAGGGGGCTCATGGTTTAAAAGCCATAAGAGTAGGAATTAATCTTGATGCCAAGGCTAAAGATTTTGAAGGAGAGCTACTAAAAGATGTATTGGTCGGAATAACTGCTTAAATTTTATCCGGACATTAAAATATAGTTTGATTTTCATTTTTAATACTAAATTTGACCCATCAAATAACGCTTAATAGATTAGGAGTGAAAACAATAATTTAATTTAAGCGTTGAATTGTAAGTATAACTTTATACTGGATTAATAATCAATTTTAAACACAATGAAAAAGGTATTAAAAAGTACGGCTTTAATAGCACTGATTTTTTTCGGCTTTAACCTGCAAGACTCAAAGGCTCAGGGATTTGAGCCAGGATATGGATTTAAACAAGTAGACTTTGGTGTGGGATTCTCTAATTGGGGTGTACCTGTATACGGAGGTCTAGACTTCGGAGTATCTGATAAAATAACTATCGGACCAAGAATCAGCTACAGAAGACACGGTAATGATTACAGATATTTAGGAACTAATTATGGGTATCATTATAACATATTTAACCTAGGGTTCAGAGGTGATTACCATTATGGTTCTCACATTAGTGGCTTACCTAGCGAATTAGACCTTTACGGTGGTTTAACTGTAGGTGCGACCATTTGGAGTGATGATTATGATAACAATAATGGAAATGATCCTGACTTTGAAGATTCAGGCGCCCTTGTAAAAGTACAAGCTGGTGCAAGATGGTATTTCCATGATAGATGGTCTGCTAATGCTGAAGTTTACAGTGGAAACAGATTCAGTGGTTTAGACTTTGGTCTTTCTTATTCTTTCTAAGAAAAGACAATTGAAAAATATAAAGCTAAGCTTCACGAGAGCTTAGCTTTTTTTATTTTACAAAGCTCATATAGAACTTTTTTAAGTTTTCTCGGTTATAGAGGTATCACCAAATACCGTATCCATGAAAAAGCATAACTTAGAAAACGTTAGTGTTCATTACGGGGTGCTTACAGCCGCTGCACTCATTATCTTTTTTTTCTTGATGTTGTTTACGGGTTGGATTTACGTATATGAGCTACGTGCTCTAAATTATGTAATTCTATTTTCGGGTGTTTTATTCTCTATAAAGCACTTTAAGATGCATAACAGAAATACATTTGCCTATTTTAATGGGTTGGGTGTGGGAATAGCCACAGCAGCCTTAGGTCTTCTGATTTTTTCTGTTTTTGTAACGCTCTACTTACTTGCAGATGCTCAGTTCATGAGTAAACTTCAGCAATTTGAATATTTCGGACAGTACTTAAATCCATTCATTTGTGGTGGAGTGATATTCTTTGAAGGCACATTTTCAGGTATTTTAACCGCATTTATATTAATGCAATACCATAAATACAGCCATCTGAAAGAAATGGAGAAACCAATACCTTAATTCATAAATTTAAACGCATGAAAAGGGCAGTATGTAGAGTACTGCCCTTTTTTATTGTAATAGTTTCAATGAATTTAAAACAAAATGACCGTTAAAAACATTAGACATTCACTTCCTAATGCTAAATTTTTAAAATCATGATATCTTTAGCCAGGGAACTTCAACCTTAAATAAGAGTGAGCAAACTGATTTCCAACAACACCAAAATCAAGCTTCGAACGGTACTGTTCATCACGTTCGCCTGGATTGTTTTAAGTATACTGATAGTGTACTACAATCATTTGATAAAGCTTTCGCAACAAGCCTTTGAGTTTAATGATTATGACTTTGAAACCACATTATATACTAATGTTTTCGCGGTACTCATAGGAGGTGTCATTGGCGGCTCTATCATAACATTCTTTCTCAAAGATAAGCTTAGGAAACTACCTTTAGGTATGGTAATCATCATCAACTTATTATCGTTTATGGTGATTATTGGTATCGTAAGTATGGGTGCATTCGTGTTCTACTATTGGGTATTTATTGGCGAATCTTATTTTGATGGTGATTTATGGTTCAACATCACAGAATTTGTGAGCAGCTATGCCTTTGCCCTTAATGTAATTTGCTGGAGTATTATATCAACGATTACCATGGTGATACTTCAAGTGAATGATAAATACGGTAGAGGCGTATTCTTTGAAACGCTGTTAGGCAAGTATCATACGCCAATCAATGAAGATAGAATATTCATGTTTTTGGATTTAAAGTCTTCTACCACCATTGCTGAAAGACTTGGTCATAAAAGATATTTTAAGTTACTGAACAGGTTTTTTGAGGACGTTACTAAGGGAATTATAGAGAGAGATGGAGAAA
The DNA here is from genome assembly GCF_021389935.1 of Fulvivirga ligni. Lineage (NCBI taxonomy): Bacteria > Pseudomonadati > Bacteroidota > Cytophagia > Cytophagales > Fulvivirgaceae > Fulvivirga > Fulvivirga ligni. The sequence goes on along the minus strand of NZ_CP089979.1, from coordinate 923,096 downwards.
TATATCAGTACGTGGGGGATGAGGTAGTAATTACCTGGAAACTGAAATATGGAATTGAAAATGCCAATTGTATTCGTTGTTTCTTTGATATTGAAGACATTATAAAGCATAAAGCGCACAAATACTTAGAAAAGTATGGTGTGGCTCCTACTTTCAAAGCCGGATTACATTGTGGGGAAGTGACTACAGGTGAGGTAGGTACTTTTAAAAAGGATATTATTTTCACGGGCGATGTGCTTAACACTACCTCGAGGATTGAATCACAATGCAATGAATTTGATAAAAAGCTATTAGTATCTGAAGGCTTGATTTCTTTAATTCCTCTGGATGGAGATTTTAGAGTGGAGGAACTTGGAAACATTGACTTGCGAGGTAAGCGGCAGCCCGTGAAGATCTACAGCGTATCTCGCAAGTTTGTGGATGAAGAAAAGCCTTTTATTAAAGAGGCTTAGCTGTATTTTTTAAATATAGCTATGGCATTATGACCTCCAAAGCCAAAGGTGTTGCTAATAGCATAATTCACTTTCTTTTCTACTTTTTCACCAAGTGTTAAGTTAATCCCCTGAGGTAAATCAGAATCAACTTCCTTAGTGTTTATAGTTGGTGGAATTACATCATTTTGAACGGCCTTTATACTAGCAATGGCCTCCACTGCACCAGCCGCACCAAGTAAGTGCCCCGTCATTGATTTGGTGGCGCTCACGTGCATGTGTGCCGTATCACCTTTAGATATATTATGAATGGCATTAAGCTCCGAAGAATCGCCTACAGGCGTGCTAGTAGCATGAAGGTTTACATAATCTATATCCTGCATACCTATGCCAGCTTCATCTAAGGCCATTTGGATAGCCAATTGCGCGCCTAACCCATCAGGATGAGTTGCAGTGGCGTGATAGGCATCGTTAGACATACCTGCACCTACAAGCTCTGCATAGATATGAGCTCCCCTTGCTTTAGCGTGCTCGTATTCTTCAAGGATGAGTGCACCTGCGCCTTCTCCCATTACGAAGCCATCCCTAGACACATCAAACGGTCTTGAAGCTGTTTTATAATCATCATTATTGGTTGACAAGGCCTTCATGGACCCGAAGCCACCTATACCTGATCTGGTAATTGGAGCCTCAGAGCCGCCAGCCAGCATAAGATCAGCTTTGCCAAGACGAATGTAGTTCAGAGCATCCATTATAGCACTTGTAGATGATGCACAGGCAGAAACTGTACAGTAATTCACACCTCTTAAACCATATTTCAAAGCAATAGCACCAGAAGGAGTATCCACTAATATTTTAGGTATGAAAAAAGGTGAGAATCTAGGACCACGATCAGATTGAGCATATTCCAGAACCTCATTTTCAAATGTGGTGATACCACCATTACCAGATGCCCATACCACACCGAATCTGTCTATATTAGTAGCCTCAAGGTCAATTTTTGAATCTGTCATAGCCTCCTCTGAAGCTATCAATGCGTATAAAGTAAAAGGATCATTTTTCCTGATCTCCTTACGGTCGAAGTGTTCCTCCAGGTTCAGACCTTTCAGCTCGCATGCAAATTTCGTTTTAAAGAGTTCTGTATCGAACTTGGTGATAGGGCCTGCTCCACTTACTCCTGCTAATAAATTATTCCAGAAGTCATTCACATTATTTCCGATAGGAGTGAGCGCACCTAAGCCTGTAATTACTACTCTTTTATTCATGACTATTTATATTTAGTTCTAATCTTAGTTGATGTTTTAAGGGGGTAAAATAATCTTCATCTACTGCACGAGCCATTTGCACCCCGGCCGCCAGACTGGTAAGAATCACTAGCGCTTTATCATTAGCTGAACCAATAAAACTAAATGAACCCTCCTCGCTTCCTTCGGCGAGAAGTCCGCTAAGCCAGTTCTTAATATGGTCCATCATTTCTTTGAGTTTAGCCTGAATGTTTTCAGTTACAGAAAAATAGGAAGAGCATAAACTGCCCACCATACACATTTGCTCATCCGTAAGCTTGCCATCATAAAGCTCAAAAAAGGCTTCCAATTTTTGCCAATGACTGAGGTCTGCCATGTCTTCAAACCAGGAAATGAAACGCTGTATCTCATTATCAATCACCTCCAGACCCAGGTCTTCTTTGGTAGGGAAGTAATAATGAACAGCGGCATTTTTAATACGAAGGGGAGAAGAAATATCATGGAAACTAAAGCCTTTGTAGCCTACCTTCAGAATCTCTCTTCTCGCTAATTTTACTATCTTTTCTCGAGTGTTCACGAGACAAATATAGACAAACTTACTAACTAGTAAGTAAGTTGGAGAATTTTTATTCTAAATCATTGTCTTCCAGATCTTTACTGAAGTCCAATTTTCTCATTTTAGGTGAAACTACACCGGTTACCAGTACAATTAAGCAAGTCATGGAGCCACCGAAAACAACGGCCGTGACAGCGCCCATGAGTTTAGCGGTAACACCACTTTCGAATGCCCCCAACTCATTGGAAGACCCCACAAACATACTGTTAACGGAGGCCACTCTACCCCGCATATTGTCGGGAGTTTTGAGCTGTAAAATTGTCTGACGAATAACCACACTAATCCCGTCAGTAACTCCGCTAAAGAAGAGGGCCACCAAACTGACAATGAAAATTTCTGAAATACCGAAGGTGATTATACAAAGACCGAAGCCAAACACAGCTGCTAAAAGTTTAAGGCCAGCATTTTTATTTAGAGGAAAATAGGTGACCGTAAGAATAGTAAGAAAAGAACCGACAGCAGGTGCCGCTCTTAAAAACCCAAAGCCCATTGACCCCACTTTCAAGATGTCTTGAGCGAATACTGGAAGCAAAGCCACGGCACCACCAAACAGCACCGCGAACATATCTAGTGAAAGGGCCCCAAGAACTTCCTTTGTTTTGAAGACGAAAGTGAGGCCTTCTTTTAAGCTTTTAAATACTCCTTCATCCTTAGCCGCATTTAGTATAGGCTTAGACTCAATGAAAAGAAGTGCTATGAAGGCTATCAATGCAAAACCTACAATTACCAGAAGAGACCAATGGACACCAATCCAGCCAATGGTGAGACCACCAACTGCCGGGCCAAGTACAGCTCCCATTTGCCAGGCACCACTGCTCCAAGTAGCTCCGTTGGGGTAATGCTTTTTAGGAATTATTAAAGAGAAGAGAGAAAATACTGTTGGTCCAAGAAAGGAGCGAACAATACCCCCAATAAATACCAGAACATATACTAAAATCAGCGTGAGCTGAACGCTAAAATTCTGGTTCACTAATGGCCACGTGAGTAAGAATAGGCCAGTACTGATGATTAAAAAACCAAGTATACATTTCTGTAGTAATGATCGCTTTTCCAGCTTGTCGACGTAATGGCCGGCAAATAGCGCTAGTGAAACCGCCGGAATGACTTCAGCCAAACCAATAAGTCCGAGTGATAAAGGATCTTTGGTGAGACTATAAACTTCCCACTCTATAACGACAAATTGCATCCCCCAGGCAAATATCAGTGCAAATCTTAGTATTAAGAAGTATCTGAATTCCTTGAACCTTAGGGATGCATAAGGATCTTTCTTAGGCATGGTACGAAGTTAGTACGCCCAAGAAAATTATAACTAATAGTGATGAAAATTTTATGCCGCCTGTAGAATACCTTTCGGTGCAGTCGTTTTTACAGCTTTTAGTCGATTTCTTAAAGTTTCTAATTGCGCACGCAGGATACTCTCAGTGGTGTTATTGAAAGTGTTACTTCTAATAATTCTCATGTACGCCTGAACAATGTTCTTTTCTACCTTTTCGATAGCCTGAACTATATTTTTCTTTCCTGACTTAATTCTGTCAACGATATTAATTCTATCTGATAATTTATAATCTGTTGATACCGTATCGATTTCTTCCTGAAGATCTGCAATTAATGTATTTCTTAGTTCGATAGCTTTTTCACAGTATTCTTTTAAATCCTCACTATCCGCAGTTTCCATAATTCTTTCAAAAGATTCTATAGCCAACTGGTGCTCTTTCACTAACTCTCCTAAAGGTTGTGCCGCTTTTTTACTATGCTGTGTATGATTCATTGTAGTTATATTTAAACTCTGCCAAACAAAAATTTAAGGTAGGTTTTGCTTAGCGTAAAAATTAGTTTCGTTTTGCCTACAATTATTCAAGGAATGTACCAAACTGCTTTTTGGGCCATTTTAAAACAAAAAAACAGGTTAAGGCTTCCATCACGTGGAATTTTATCCCTAACCTGTTGAAAATGATGTGGGTAATTTCTACTCTTTAATGCCAGCAAGGTCTAAGATAAAGGCATATTCCAAGGCAGTCTCCTTATACCTCTGGAACCTGCCAGACGCCCCACCGTGTCCAGCATCCATATTCGTTTCTAGTAATATGATGTTATTATCTGTCTTCATCTCCCTTAATTTAGCCACCCACTTGGCAGGCTCCCAGTATTGAACCTGAGAATCATGCAGCCCGGTAGTTACAAGCATATTAGGATAGTCTTGTTTCTTAACATTATCATAAGGAGAATAAGAGAGCATATAATCATAGCTATCTTTATTATTGGGGTTTCCCCATTCGTCATATTCGCCTGTAGTCAATGGTATGCTTTCGTCTAACATGGTGGTCATTACATCTACAAATGGTACGGCTGCCACCACACCTTTCCACAGTTCAGGACTCTGATTGATCACTGCACCCATCAAAAGACCACCGGCACTTCCTCCCATGGCAAATAATTCATCTTTCTGAGCATATTTTTCACTGACTAGAAACTTCGCACAGTCAATAAAATCATTGAAGGTGTTTTTCTTTTTAAACATCTTACCATCCTCATACCACTGGCGCCCCATGGTTTGGCCACCTCGTATATGCGCAATAGCAAAGACAAACCCTCTATCAATTAGGCTTAATCTGGTAGAGCTGAAGGATGGATCTATGGTAGCGCCATAAGAACCATATCCATAAAGTAATGTAGGATTTCCTTCAGCCTGCTTTAGTCCCTTTTTTATAAACTAATGATATTGGCACTTTCACACCATCCCTAGCAGTAGCAAATAATCTCTTGGTTTCGTATTCATCAGGATTATAACCGCCGATCACTTCTTGCTGCTTCATCAGCTCCTTTTCTTTATTGTCCATGTTATAGTCATAGACCGAATTTGGAGTGGTTAAAGATGTATAGCCATATCTGAGTATGTCAGTATCAAACTCAGGGTTTGTGCCAATGTAGGCGGTGTAAGCCTCCTCACCAAAATCCAGATAGTGCTCGTCTTTAGTTTCCTGGTTGATTATTCTTAGCTGAGTAAGACCATTAGAGCGCTCCTCCACTACCATGTGATTTCTAAAAAGCTCAATGCCTTCCAGATAAACATCGGCACGATGTGGGATGACCTCTTTCCAATTCTCTTTACCCGTATTGTTTTCAGGAGTTTCCATTAATCTAAAGTTAATGGCGTCCCAGTTGGTCACTATGTAAAATTTATCTTCAAAGTGGTCGAAAGAATATTCTAGGCCTTTTTCTCTTGGGATAAATTCTTTGAAATCACCATCAGGAGTATCTGCATTTAGTATTCTATAGTCATTAGTAAGCGTGCTTCCTGACCATATTACTAAATATTTGTCTGACTTTGTTTTATAGATACCCGTGTAAAATGTATCATCATCTTCCTGATAGATAAGGGCATCCGCAGTGGTAGAATCTAATTTATGCTTGAATATCTTATCTGAACGTAGTGTTTCGGGATCCTTCTTGGTATAGAACAGGGTTTCATTGTCATTGGCCCATGTACTTCCTCCGGTTGTGTTAGCAATTGCCGTTTTCGTTACTTCTCCCGTTTCAAGATTCTTTACGTGGATTGTATATTGTCTTCTTCCCACTGAATCTACGCCATAGGCAAGAAGCTTATTATCCATACTCACATTGAGGCCACCTACCTGAAAGTATTCATGACCTTCAGCCATAATATTCACATTCAGCATCACCTCTTCCTGACCTTCTAACGTGCCTTTCTTCCTACAGAAAATAGGGTATTCTTGCCCTTCTTCATAGCGGGTATAATACCAATATCCATGGGTTTTGTATGGAACAGATTCATCAGTCTGTTTTATTCTGCCAACAATTTCATTGTAAAGCTTGTCTTGAAAACCTTCAGTATGTTTTAAAACAGTATCTGTATAGGCATTTTCAGCTTCCAGATAATCAATTACTTTCTGATTTTCACGTTCATTTAACCAATAATAATTATCTATACGTGTCTCTCCGTGCGCAATCAGCTGCTTTTCTATCTTCTCCGCTTTTGGAGGCGTTGCTTTACTCATAGTATTTTCTTCTTTATCTATTTTCTGACAGGCCGCAAAAATACAGGTTATGCATAATGCGCAGAGCATTTGGTTGATTAATTTCATAGTTTGTAGATCTAAACAGAAGACATGGATTTCACGTTTAATTTACTAAAACTATCCATTTTTATAGTATGAAGAACGAAGGAAAGAAGAAGCCAGAAAATAAAAAGGCCGAAAAAGAAAAAGAAAAGGAAGAAAATGAAGATCAGGAAACCTTCGGAATTCTTCCTAACAGGAACTTGAAGAAAAATTTAGGCTGCGGTGGCTAACTAAAATATTGCTCTTTCATATAATGCCTTTTCCGAACCACACAGAGGACACTGATATGAAACAGGCAAATCTGCAAATGCAACTCCTGCCTTGATACTATTTTGAGGATCTCCATATTCCTCATCGTAAAGAGTTTTGCATCTACTACATTGATACAAATCTTTTTTTAAGTTTTGCACCAGTGTATCTCCCATGTTATGAAAGACATTGTCCTCAGGCAAGTTATCGTAATAAATATGGCTAAGCTCTATTAGCAATGCAGCTATACTTTCTTTCTCCACATTTCTGGCGTATAACTGGTAATCCATCAGATTAGGATTAAAGTCTTTGGAATACAAAATATTATAAGTGTTATGAAGATTGTTTTTTTCAATTACCACCGTAGAAAAAGGTGTGATATCTTCAGAGGTTTTAATGGTAAAAGAAAGGCCATATGTACTAATATCTTGTTGATCTAAAGTTCGTACTAATTCCACTTTCAAATCAAGCGCTTCTCTGTCTCTTACTGGCAAATGCCAGTTTAATTCTAAAGAAGAATGTCTCAGATTCATACCTGATTTACCCATCAATTTTTCCCACCCCACACGATGATTTTCCATGATTCCTTTAATAATTAAAGACTTCCATGGAGTAAGTGTTATTACGCCGATATCAGTATTTAAGCATCGCGAACAAATGGCTTCCAAAATATTAACGGAAAACTTATTATTCCGCCAATAAAGCCCCAGCCAATACTTACCATCAGGCATTCTGTTGATGCCTTCGTAATAACTAAAATTCACTTCTGGCAAGGTGAGTTTTTCTGAAAGCGGTTGCGTCTTAAAAGCCAATGTTTTTAATACATTATAAATCTCAGCGTATTCAATCTGAGGATTTTGATCATTTAGCTCTTCAATTTTCTTCGAAAAGGCAGATATTTCTTCGCCATATAGTAGAAAAGGCAATTGCCATGGCTTGCCAGAATTTTGATCTGTAAACCTTAGATAGACAAACCAGAAGTTTTCATAATCTGATGCAATGAAATTGATATTTCCGGTAAATAATGGAACCATACTCTGTGAAGGATCAACAATGTTAATTCTCAACTTAGGATTGTAATCAAAGCTGTTCAGAATATATTGATAGAGATGAGCCACCAGCCACTGCTTGCTGGGCTGAATGTCTAAAGCCACATAGCTACTGGCTATATTTTGATAATGAAAATCTTCCAGCTCATACTGCAAATCAATCTCTTGAAATAAAGAATCCAGATCCGCTTGTGAGTCATCAGGAACAGGAAAGAGGATGTCCTGACGTGACCCTATGTGAATATATTCTGATCCTACTTTATGAGCCACTAACAAAATTTTTAATAAATCACCTGGTGAAATAATACCACCCTTTACGAACACACGGACTAAGTCCCTAAACTTGGTTTCACTCATACCTTACACGGCTCAAGCCTATCGTTTAACATTCTTTGAATTTCTGTCTTGCAACTTCCACACCCTAAGCCAGCACCTGTGGCCTGGCAAATATCATTTAAGGAGGAGCAGCCAGATGCCATGGCTTCCTCTAAATTTCCAGAACCTACATTATTACAAGCACAAACTAATTTACCACTTATAGATTTAGGTTTTTGGCCGGACCTTAAAAGTTTTAATCTTTTTTCAGAAAGCTCTGTTTGAGTTTCTATGAGCTGTTTAAAATCAGCAAATTCCTCTTTATCGCCCATCAGAATGGCCCCAACTAATCGGTCTTTATGGATAATACACTTTTTATAATATAGTTGAGATCTATCCATGAATATGATTTCATCATAATTTTTTCCATTGTAAGGTATCTCCGGCAGACCAATAGAGCATAGATCCAGATGGGAGAATTTTAGTATATTCATCACCGTGGAGCCCGCATAAGTTGCACCTGTATCTCCCAAAATATATTTAGCACAGCAATCTGCCTGCTCTTCAGCCGCTGCGGTTGTTCCATTTGTTTTGTTTTGATATTCAGCTATTTCTCCGATGGCAAAAATATCTGGATCGGTAGTTTGCAAGTGCTCATTAACTACTATACCTCTAGAAGTTTCAAGGCCGGCCTGTGTGGCAAGCTCAATATTCGGACGAGTACCCACTGCGTAAATTACGCTGTTGAAATGCCCCATTTTTCCACTGCGAAATGTAGCCGCGATAGTCCCTTTCGGAGTTTCTTTAAGGCCAATAACCTGATCATTAGTAAGTACCTGAGCACCAAGCTCTTCCACATATTCTCGGAGCAAAGTGCTAGCCGTAGCATCTAATTGGCGCTCCATCAGTCTGGAGCTTAGTTGCACTACTGTGACCATTACATTGATTTCTCTCAATGCTGCTACCATTTCCAAGCCCAATAATCCTCCTCCAATTACCAAAACATGATTACCGCTGTGCAGGTAGTTTTTGAGCTCATCAGCATTTTGCCGTTCCCTCATGGTAAATACCCCGGGAATGTGCATGGGAGCACCAGGTGGGACAAAAGCTTTACTTCCGGTTGCTAAAATAAGCTGGTCATAATCGTGCTCTTCTCCTTTTTCATCTATAATTACCTTATTTTTTCTATCCAAATTCACTACTCCATTCGAGACATGAAGCACAATTCCGAGCTTCTCTAATTCGGCTATTTCATACTTTAATAAATCTTGCCAGCCCTTTGAGTTATTACAATATTCAGGGAGCAAAACGCGATTATAAAAAGGCCATTCTTCTCTGGAAAACACATGAATTTCATCAGAGATATTCCGTTCTCTATAAGTTTGTATAAACCTAAAGGCTGCGGTACCGGCACCCACAATCACTATTTTCGATTTAGGCTTTTTATATTTTGTGACCTCCACGGCAGAGTACTTAAACCCCGGTTGTTTTGACCTTGGGTCGATAGCTTCATTAGTAAGATTATTGGCTCTGCCATTATCATTACCCAGCATTTTGCCCCAATGCATGGGCAGGAAGACTACTCCCTTTTTAATGGTATCAGTGATTTTTGCACTGACCCTTACGTCTCCCCGAGAACCTGTAACATTTACTGGATCACCATCTTTTATGTCTCTGGCTTCAGCATCTGAAGGGTTTATTTCAAGAAAGGGCTTTGGAATATGCTTTTTCAGCTTATTCACTTTGCCAGTTTTAGTCATAGTATGCCACTGGTCACGGATACGACCTGTGGTTAATATCAATGGTTTATCTTTCGATAATCGCTCTGGCTTATCTGCAGGACCAGGAGTATGAATCTTTGCCCTACCATTATCAGTATAAAAGATTTTATCTTCAAACAGACGAGCAGTTCCTTCATGCTGAGATGATGGAACTGGCCACTGGTAAGTTCTCTCTTTCAGCATAGAGTAATTTAGGCCTGAAATATCTATTCGAGTACCATTAGTGAGGCGGCAATGTTCTAAATAAATTTCTTCATTGTTTTTAAAATCAAAGCCTTTGAAACCCATGGCTTTGGCAAACCTCATGAGTATTTCTGCGTCTGGCAATGCCTCACCCGGAGCATCCACAGATTTAGGCAGATAGCTAATTCTTCGTTCTGAATTAGTCATGGTGCCTTCTTTTTCAAGCCAGCCTGCTGCGGGCAGTAAAAGATCAGCATACTTGGCAGTATCGCTAGAATTAGATATGTCCTGCACTACCACAAACTTTGCCTGAGAAAGAGCCTCGTCCACAATTCGGGCATTTGGCATACTTACAGAAGGGTTAGTACAGATGATCCAGATAGCCTTCATTTTACCAGACTTCAGTGCTTCAAACATCTGAGTAGCAGTGAGTCCTGGTTTTTCATTGATTTTATCTACACCCCAAAACTCGGCTACTTCATTTCTATGCTCAGGGTTGAGTAGATCTTTATGGGCGGCTAGTAGATTGGCCATTCCACCTACCTCTCGGCCTCCCATGGCGTTAGGCTGACCTGTTAGTGAGAATGGACCGGCGCCAGGTTTTCCTATTTGACCAGTGACCAAATGCAGGTTAAGCAAAGCCAGATTAGTGTTGACCCCTTGAGTACTTTGGTTAAGTCCCATGGCCCACATGCTGATGAAACCTTTTGATTGACCAATTATTCTAGCTGCAGACAAAATATCATCCACTGAAATCTGACAAATGGAGGCAGCCTCTTTTAAAGAAGTGTTCATTACCTCCTTATATAACAAATCATAGCCATCAGTATGTTGCTGAATAAACTCATGATCTGCGTAGCCTTGTTCAATTAGCACCCTGGTGATGGCATGAAGCAGCACTTCGTCAGTACCAGGAAGCACTTGCAAATGCAGATCTGCCATGCTGCAGGTATCTGTAGCTCGTGGATCAACCACAATGAGCTTTACATCTGGATTTTTTTCTTTGTGACTGAGTATGCGTTGAAATAAAATAGGGTGGCACCAAGCAGGGTTAGCCCCGGAAATAAAAAAGCAGTCGGCTAGTTCTATGTCTTCATAAGAAACAGGCACTGAGTCTTCACCCAGTGCCAATTTGTAGCCAACCACAGCAGAACTCATGCAGAGCCTACTGTTGGTATCTATGTTATTTGTACCAAGAAAACCTTTGGTTAACTTGTTTACAAGGTAATATTCTTCGGTAAGGCACTGACCCGATACATAAAAACCTACAGAATCAGGACCGTGCATCGCTATCAATGTTTTAAAAACGGCGGCAGCCCTATTGATAGCGTCATCCCAACTCACACGAGCCAGAGGATGATTCTTGCTTCCTCTCATCTGCGGAAACAACAATCGATCACTCTTTTCCATTACTGTATAATGAAGGTTCATGCCTTTGCTACAAAGCTTTCCTTGATTTACAGGATAGGTCTCGTCTCCTTCTAAATCAATTTTTCCTTGTTTATCTATAGACACTTTGACACCACAACCCACACCGCAGTAAGAGCACGTGCTTTTATAAGTTTTCTTGTTTTGTATCATACACCCTCCGAAGAATAATTGAAATTATGAAGCCTGTAGCATGGGTTCTGCTTCGGCTATTCTGGTTCTTTCTTCTTTCACAGCAGCTTCTGTTTCTGCTGAGAATCGTACTGCAAAGCTGAAGAACGACACTCCGGCCACTATTAAACCGAGGATAAAGAAAGAGTCTGTCCACTCAAGGCCGGTAAGTTGCTTTTTGAACAAAAACATTCCTGCTACTGCACCAGCATTTCCACCAGCACCGACTATACCAGATATAGCTCCCAAAGCTTTCTTATTAATGAATGGAACCACACTGTAAGTAGCACCTTCACTCATCTGAACAAATAAACTGAACACTATTAACGAAGCAATAATGGTAGGTACAGTACCCATTCTGGAGAATATTACAAGCGCAATACCTTCACACAGTAGTGCTACAAATAGCCAGCGTACTCTACCAGAAAGACCTGAGCTTTTGCCGAAATAATCACCAACAATACCTCCCAGTGAACGAGCAAAAAGGTTCATAAGACCAAAAAGGCCGGCAATAAGACCAGCTGTGGCCATGTCCATCTGAAAATAATCGAAGAAGTATAAAGCAGCTTTTGAATTAACAATTAACTCCACACCGAAACATGCACCATAGATTACAAAAAGCACCCACACTCTATAATCTTTACATGCTTCTCTAAATGCGCTGCCTGCATTTTTTCTTTCTAACTCTGTGTCTTTAAGGTCTTTATAATTTCCTTGAGGTGTATCCTGGGTATATTTGTAATATAAAATTCCCATGATAAAAAGAAGTATACCTGGTGCTACCATGGCATATCTCCAGGCTAATGTTTCCGCTCCGAAAATGGCCAGGGCCGCTGCAAAAACTACAGGCATAAGTTGCTGTGTAACGCCGCCACCAAGATTACCCCAACCAGCGGTAGTAGCATTAGCAGTACCTACCACATTAGAAGCGAACATGACAGAAGTGTGAAACTGAGTAATTACAAATGACGCACCTATGGCACCAATAAACATTCTGAATAATAAAAACTGTTCATAATTCTGGGAAATACCGATAAGCATAACTGGAATAGCACCTAAAATCAGTAGCCAGGTATAAGTAATTCTAGGGCCTATTTTATCACATAACCACCCGATAATCAGGCGCATAAATACTGTAGAAGCTACAGCTACCATGTTAGTAGTAACAATTTGATCTGTGGTAATACCCAGGTCTTCTCTTACTACCTGAAGCATGGGTGCTATACCGAACCATCCGAAAAAGCATAGAAAGAATGCCATCCAGGAAAAGTGAAATGCACGCATTTGCGGAGAGCTGATACTCCACAATTTGATGTTAGTGGCTTGTCCGTTGCTAAGAAGTTTCATATCAATAATGGTTAAAGGTTATTTACTTGATTTAAGGAAGGATGTATTTAAATTGAGCTGAAGCCAGGCCCAGTTATTGATGGTTTCTGATGAACCATTTTTGTAGAGCTCGAAATTTTCAGAGGCGAAAAGCTGAGAATAGCCAAGTTTGAAATTGAGCTCCTCGCTGATGTTAAGATTATAAATGAGGTCTAGTTCTGTTCCGAGGTAGCCAGAAGCGCTAACGCCCGTATCACTAATCTCATCCGTAAAGCTTTGGTTAGCAGTGAAATAGTGTAGATGGGTAATCAATTTTGATTTCTTACCTGTGGCAAATGAAGTTTTTACATAGAAATCATTTAAACCCATAGATGGCTGCTCACCCACATAAAAGAAATCCATGTAGCCATAGAACTTATGGTTAGTGCCAAACTGCTGCTTCCAGGTTTCATTCTTACCCTGAGTATCTTCTTTATCTCCAGATACTATATCAGCCCCTGCTGTGAGTGGCATCTTTCCAGCTTTGTAGGTTCCTTCTATAGAAAAAAGAGAGCCTCCAAGCTTGGTGCCTTTGAATTTACCAAACTGAAAATATCCTGATGCCGAAAGGGAGAAGTTATCACTTAGTTCAACCTTAGGCATTACACCTATTGTAGTATAAGCGTAATAAATGCCTGGATCTGTTTCTGTTACCACATTGGCCACCATACCAGCATAAGAGAAATCTTCCTTTCCGGCAGATAACCAAAGATATTGAAGGCTTTTTACGCTGGCAGCACCGGTATTATTAAAGGTGTTAATGTCATTAGTAAATCCTACCTGATTCCAGGTGACGCCGCCATCTAATGATACCTTATCCGTTTTCCACTTACCCACAAAAGCGTCATGAGCTCGGCCAGATGCAGCCCAATCTAGCGCTCCAAGAAAACGCTGATCCCCATAAGAAATGGGCTGCCTGCCAAATTGCAAGGTAAACTTCTCTGAAAACTTATAACCAGCCCATGCCTCGTAGATAGAGACAGCTCCCTGAGTGCTGGTTTCAGCATATTGACCCCAAAAATTAATGTACTGAGGAGTGAAGTGAACAATTACATTTTCATTAGAAAACGCTAATTGTAGCCGCGTGCGTTGCATAATGGCGAAACCTGGCTTATTATCTTCAGTAGATAAGCCGGAGTTATTACCATTGTAGAATTCAGCCCTGGGCCGAACCTGTCCAGATACAGATAATTGTGCGTAGGATTTTGCACAGATAATCATGAAAAGGCTAAGGTAGATAAGGTGTTTCATGGTTATGAATACGATTACTTAGGTTTGTTAAGTAAAATTACGTATTTATAAACCAATAAGTCAAATATTTCTACGTATAATTTACGTAAAACTTAATTTCTACGTAATTACGTGTTATTAAAAAGGTTGGAAATGCTTAAAATCTAGTTTAAAGAGGGATTTAGATTATTTTAAGCCATTCTTGAGTCCAGGCTCATTTTCAATTTTACGTAGTAGTTCAGCAATATTACTTACTTCCAATTTCTTCATAATATTGAATCTATGAGTCTCAATGGTTCTGATGCTCTTCTGTAACTGGTCTGCGATATCCTTATTAGAGACACCTTCGTAAATCATTTTAAGAATCTGGCGCTCGCGTTTGGTTAGTCCATAATCGATGGTTTGAGCAGGCTCAGTATCTACCTGAACAGCTCCAGACTTTTTAGCTGAGAGGTAATTATTCACCAGAATATTAGAAATATCAGCACTGAAGTATTTCTGACCGCCATAAACGTTATGAATAGCCTTTACAAATTCTTCTTTACCAGAATCTTTTAAGAGATAACCATCAGCACCACAATCTATAGACTGGGTAATATACTCTTCGTCATCATGCATGGATAGCACTAAGACACTTACTGCAGGAAATTTATCTTTAATGGTTTTTGTAGCCTCTATGCCATTGAGATTCGGCATTCTAATATCCATAATCACAATATCAGGATGATTACTGCCCAGCAAATCTATAGCCTCTTGTCCATCAGAAGCCTCTGCCACCACCTCAATATCTGATTCACTCTCCAGCAGCATCTTTATACCCTTCCTAACGATCTCATGATCATCAGCCAGCATTATGTTTATAGTAGTATCCATTTACTCCAAAGGTAGTTTAATTGTAATTTCTGTACCAGAACCTACTTCAGAAGATAAGTTAAAATCAGCATTAACAAACGCTGCTCTTTCCTTCATATTAAATATACCGTGTCCTGCTCTTTTAAAATGACCTGAATTTAATAAATTCTCATAATTAAAGCCTTTTCCATCATCTATAATCTTTATAGTCAGCAAGTTAATATTATGCTCGAAGGAAACATTTATGTTTTTGGCCTTCGCATACTTAATAGCGTTATTTACGGCTTCTTGCACTATACGATATATATTACTTTCAATATGTGTATCCAGCCTATTTACGAAACTGGTTTTGTTTTGAAAAGCAATTTCAGGGGCAGAAAAGTTATTTACTTCCTGACAAAACTTTTTAACGGCTGGCACTATGCCAAAATCAACCAGGCTGGTAGGTGTGAGGTTAAAAGAAATACGCCGTACTTCCTGTAAGATACTCTTCATAAGAGATTTAGTATCCTGCAGCCTCTTTTTAGTGTGAATAGAATCTGTTGGCGTAATGGATTCAATACTCAATTTTAGGGCAGTGAGCATTTGCCCAATGCCATCATGCATTTCCCTGCCAAGCCGGCGCCTTTCCTCTTCCTGACCTTCTAATATAAGCACGGATCGATATTGCTGCTCCCTTACCTTTTTCTCTATCTTCTCACGGTTAATCTCTCTGGACCGAATCCGAGCTTCTTTTATCTCAGTTATATTTCTACCTATAAGCTTAAATTCAGACTTAGTCTGAAACTCCGTAGGAATAATAGAAAGCTCCAGCCAGCAAAAATCACCATCAGAATCAGTGAATTTTAGCTCCCCGTTCCAGGCCTGCCTGTTCTCAATTAAAAGCAGAAGATCATTGATAAACTGCTCTGAGAATTCATTTTTCTGAAGCAGTAATGGAAATGAGCCAGGCATACTATTCATTGACTCACCTAATAATTTGGCAAAAGCAGGTGATATAGACTGAAAACCTCCTTTTGAATTTATAGTAGCATAAACCTGCTGCGGTTCTGTTTCAAAATTCAAGGATTCCAATTCCTGATAAGAGCGAACCAGCTCTTCATATAACCGGCTCATTTCTTCTGCCATTTTTACTGACTTGGCCTCAGAGTCTATCAAATCAGACACCGTGAGCCGAACATCCCTGGCCAATGGTTTGAAAATGAATAAAAATTCTATCAGAATAATAGTCAATGATAAGATGAGCAGACCCACCTCTATATTCTTTAATCTTACAATTTTAGCTTGTGCTTCAGTATCATAAGCAAATACTATTGCGTCCATTGCAGCCAGAAAGCTATCCTCATTTTCTAAGGTAACATTTACCTCTTCTTTAATATCGCTATCAGGATCGGCCAATCTCTTTTTAATGATGCTCTTCACACTTTCAACTATCGGCTCATAATGAGGATATACCTTCTCATACATTTTAAGAATATCCTCTGTATCAGTACCAGGAAGACCCAAAGCCTCATCACCATGAAGAAGCCCTTCGTGAGATTGCACCCATAGATCCAAGGTTTCCTGCAGGTCTGTAAGCAATGGTTTTTGAGAATCAGTATTCTGAAAATAGGCTAATTGAAGCGCTATCTTGCTTATCTTCTGGCTCAACATTCTCTGTCTACCAGCTACATTTATAGTACGTGAATAATTTTGCTGTTTGCCGATATAGTTCTGAACTACCAGCTGACTGAATAAAATGCTAAATGCAATAGCAGAGAGGGCAAGTATATAAAACCGGCCAAGTTTATCAAATTTTAGAAGTCGGGGCATATATATAATGCATCATCATTAGGCCTGTCTAAATTATAAAAATTATGGTTTGAGAAAAACTACATCTGCAGATCAAAACTTAAAGCCAACATAGACAGTATCATTTTCTACCTTTACCGGATAGGTAGCCAGTTGGCATAAGCTATCATTCAGATTTTCACCTGACTGCAATGAAAACGTTTTTTTATGATAAGGACAGGCCACTTTTGGCTCATCTCCTTCCGTACCAATCATCCCTCTCGATAGAATCATCTGCTTTTTATGCGGACATAAGTTTTGAGTGGCAAACCATTCATTCCTTCTGGTAAAATTAAACACCGCCACTTGAAGTCCTTTGTAAAGAATACAGCCTCCTCCGTTTTTAGGAAAATCATCTACATGAGCGGCCCTAAACCAAACTTTAACATCTTCAGGATGAACCGTTTCGTACTGAGGGTAAGTATCTATTAAGTTATTGTTTTCCATTTTCTACAGGTTTAAAGTTGAAAGAATTAAGCCCAATTGGCAGGAAGCTTTTGTCCACGCATGTCACCAAAGGCCTGCTGAGGATCATGCTCTTCTGAATTTACAAAGTGTCTGAATTTAGCCTGAAGATGCTCATTATCAACCACTTCCTTCCATTCGCAGGAATATGTATCAATCACACCCTGCATCTCTTTCTCTAATTCATCACCTATACCCAGACAGTCATTTACCACTACGTCGTACAAATACTCCAAGCCGCCATCTAGTTTATTCAACCATGTAGCTGTTCTATTTAGTGGCTCCGCTGTTCTGATGTAAAACATAAGGAAGCGATCCAGGTATTTTACGCATGTTTTTTTATCTATATCACCTGCCAAAAGCTGAGCATGTTGAGGGTTGGCTCCTCCGTTTCCACACACATATAGGTTCCATCCTTTTTCAGTAGCAATAATTCCAAAATCCTTACTTTGGGCTTCTGCGCATTCTCGTCTGCAGCCAGAAACACCGCCTTTGAGCTTATGGGGTGACCTCAATCCACGGTATCTTTCCTCCACTTCTATTGCAAAAGATACAGAATCATGCAAGCCATACCTGCACCAGGTTGAGCCCACGCAGCTTTTAACTGTTCTTAAAGATTTACCATAAGCATGGCCACTTTCAAAACCAGCCTTCACCAGTTCGCCCCAGATTTTAGGTAAATCATTCAAGCGAGCACCAAACAGATCTATTCTTTGACCGCCAGTTATTTTAGTATAAAGACCATACTTTTGAGCCACCTGACCTATGACTATCAACTTCTCCGGAGTTATCTCACCACCGGGAATTCTAGGCACTACCGAATATGAGCCCCCTTTTTGAATGTTAGCCAAATACCTGTCATTGGTATCCTGAATGGTATCTTGTTTTACAATAAGCTCATTGAAAATACTTGCCATGATAGAAGCCACCGCAGGTTTGCATATTTCACAACCATCACCGGCACCAAACTGATCTAGCAACTCATCATAGGATTTAATGTTTTTAATCTTCACCAGATCAAAGAGTTCCTGTCTGGTATAATCAAAATGCTCGCAAATTACATTTCTTACACGTTTACCCAGGGATAATAGTGTTTGTTGAAGGATGTCATTGACCATTGGAGTACATGCGCCACAGCCCGTTCCAGCTTTACAACATCCCTTTACTGACGCCAAATCTTCACAACCCTTTTCTTTAACAGAGGTTACAATATCAGCTTTAGTTACATTCTCACACGAGCATACCTGAGCATCATCAGGAAGGCTACCTACCATATCCATTCCTTCGCCTCCTCTTGCTCCCAAAATTAGATCTTCAGCATTAGGGGGAAGCGCCATGCCGTTTTGAGACATCTGCATGAGCATATTATAGTCCTTACTATCTCCTACCAAAATTCCTCCTAATAGTTGAGAGCCATCTTTAGAAATATTGATTCTCTTGTAAATTCCCTGTTTCAGGTTTTTATAGGTAATAGGAGTACCGATCTTTTCCAGATCAAGAGCATTACCAAAACTGGCCACCTCAATACCAATCAGCTTCAGCTTGGTAGACATATCAAAGCCCGCAAATAATTTTTCAGGTGTAGAAGTTAACTGATTCACCACTACATCAGCCATCTCATAACCTGGAGCTACCAGGCCATAAATCATACCGTTGTGTAAGGCCACCTCTCCAATAGCGAAGATGTGAGCATCATTAGTTTGCATCAAGTCATTAACTACCACACCGCCACGAGTTCCCACTTCTAGTCCGCACTCTCGGGCCAATTCATCTCTCGGCACTATACCACAACTTATCACCAGCATATCTGCCTTTAATTGCTCCCCGTCCTGAAAAAGAAAGGATTCCGGCTTGCCATTACCCTGGATGGATCTCGTGTTTATACCTAAATGAATCTTCAGCCCTAACTGCTCAAGTGAATATTTTAATAAATCTGACCCCGCTTCATCTAACTGACGCGGCATGAGTCTATCAGAAAATTCTATTACATGAGTATCTAACTCTAAGTCAATAAGGGCCTTAGCCGCTTCCAACCCTAGTAAACCGCCGCCAAGGACCGCCGCACTGGTGGCATTCTTCGCGTAATCGATAATATTATCAAGATCCTCAATAGTTCTATAAACAAATACTCCATTTCTATCCACCCCTTCTATAGGTGGCACCAATGGCCTGGAACCAGTGGCTAATATTAGATAATCATAGTTCTCAACATTATTTTTGTGAGTAGAAATGGTTTTTTCCTCTCTATTTATGGATGTCACTAATTCGCCGGTTATTAATTCTATCTGATTTTCAGCGTACCAGCTTGTTGGTGCCATAAGCAAATCATCAGCCGAGCCATTAGTGAAATATTCACATAAGTGTACCCTGTCATAAGCTGGCAGCACTTCTTCCCCATACACAACCACCTGAATTTGCTCCGCCGTGGCCACAGTCCTAAGTTTTTCACAGAACTTATAGCCAACCATACCATTTCCGATAATAACTACTTTCTTCATACTTAGAGTGGTTTTTATTAATTTTAAGTAATATTACGTAAAAAATATGCAATTCGAAAAATCATTTTACGTATATTTACTAAAAACCCTCTAAAACGCACGGAAATGGGCAAAATCATACTTACAGGCGCCGGTCCAGGGGACTCGGAGCTAATTACACTCAAAGCGATCAAAGCTTTGCAAAAAGCAGATGTAGTTTTATATGACGCGCTGGCTAATCCTGAACTGCTAGATTACTGCAGTGAGCATTGCATCAAAGTTTATGTTGGAAAGAAAGCCGGGATACATAGCTATCAGCAAATCTACATTAATGACATGCTGGTAGATTATGCTCAAAAGCATGATACAGTAGTAAGATTAAAAGGAGGTGATCCATTTGTGTTTGGTAGGGGACATGAAGAATTAGAGCATGCCATGGCTCATAATATAGAAGTAGAAATCATTCCAGGAATCAGTAGCTCCTTAAGTGTACCGGCTACTAATTACATACCGCTCACCAAAAGAGGCGTTAATGAAAGCTTTTGGGTAATTACTGGAACCACCACGAATTTGGAAGTATCCAAAGATTTAGAACTGGCCGCCCAAAGCACTGCAACAGTGATTATTCTAATGGGTATGAAAAACCTGGGGCAAATCACCAAATTGTTCAGTAAATATAGAGGCCCGAAAGAAGCTATTGGAATCATTCAAAATGGAACTTGTAGCAATGAACGAAGAGTATTTTCGGACTTGGCCCACATTGAAAAACAGGTGGCTCTTGAAAAGTTAGAATCACCATCAATAATTGTAATAGGAGAGGTAGTAAAGCACAGACCAAAGGCTATATTTGAATATATGAATTCAAAAGCCTTACAGTCCTATGAATGACCGCTCCAAAGATTATGACGCTATTATTGATGAAATAGATAATATTAATCAACAAGATCCACGAACTGACACCTGGGATGGACGAACATATGCATATGAGTATCTCTATTCGCTAAGAATGACTGAGGCCTTAAATCAATATTATCCACAAGCCAGCACATTACTTAAAATCGCCGCTCACGGCCAGCACATTAAGAGGTGGTCATTACCCAGAACTGAGTATTCGGCAGATAGAAAAGGTTATCTTATATGGCGAACGGAGGCTAAAAAGATGCATTGTGACATCTTAGGAAGCATTCTATCCAAATATGATTTTTCTGATGAGGAAATCTCTCAGGTATCCATGTATATAATGAAAAGTCAGATGAAATCTGACGAGGAAAGTCAGGCTTTAGAAGATGTAGTCTGCCTGGTATTTCTGAAATATTATATTACTGATTTCATTAAAGATCATGAAGATGACAAAGTGGTAAGTATCATAGGTAAAACCTGGAGAAAAATGTCCCCAAAAGCTCATAATGAGGCATTAAAACTCGATTATGAACCAAGAGTTTTCGAGTTAATTAAAAGAGCCCTTAGCTAGCTGCTACGTTCCGTATAAATTCTGTAATTACCTGCTGGCAGACATCATTCCTTTCATACATACCCTTATGCCCGGTCATAGGCAGTAATTCTAATCGGCAATTCTCTGGAAGCTCGGCCATTTCCCTAGTTTTCTCTACAGGCACCGCAGGATCTTCTTCCCCACCTATAATTAAAACAGGCTTCTTAAATGATTTCAAGGCCTGAGCATTATCAAACCTGTCACGCATAGCCTTGGTATATTGGATGAGACTCTCTTGGTCAGTACTGGCTACTATTTCTTTAAGCCAAGCAATGGTGAGCTGGTTATCCTTCCTGTTAGATACATGGAAAAGAGGCTCTACAAAGGAATCCGCAAATCGCTGAACTCCATGCTTCTCCACAAAAGTGATGGTTTTATTTCGGGAATCTTTCTTCGCTTCATCGTCCGCATAGGCACTGGAATGAAAGAGCCCTATGCCCGCTACTTTTTCAGAATGATATCTAGCCAATGATAGCGCCACGTAGCCGCCAAGACTATGACCGATGATAATGCAAGTATTTATCTCTAACTGCTCCAGCCATTCGGCCACTGATTCTGCAATATCATCAATGGTAAAATCGCCCTCAGGAAGAGTACTTTCACCAAAGCCGGGAAGATCTGGAGTTATATATCGATAGTCCTCAGGAAGACCACTTAAAAATGGATCCCACATAGCTTTAGATTCACAAAACCCATGAATAAGGATAACAGGAAAACCGTGACCGGTTTCTGTGTAGGTTATGGCAGACACTATTTCTTTACCAGTTCTTTCTCAGACACTTGAATAACAGCATCAACAATTCCATCAGGATCAAATCCACATTCCTTATGCAACTCTAACTGCTCTCCGTGCTCTACAATTTCATCAGGAATACCCAATCTTTTTATTTGCGCCTGATAACCATTTTCAGCCATAAATTCTAAAACCGCAGTACCAAACCCACCCACGAGGCAGCCGTCCTCTACAGTGATTACCTTAGTATAGTTCTGAAATATTTCATGAAGCATGTTCTCATCTAAAGGCTTTACAAACCTCATATCATAATGAGCCGGGTTAAAGCCTTTTTTCTCCAACTTCTCGCAAGCTTCAACCGCATAATTTCCTATATGCCCTATGGTTAAAATAGCTACTTCCTCTCCGTCTTTAATTTTTCGGCCTGTACCTATTTTTACTTCCTCCATCGGTGTTTTCCATTCCGGCATCACACCCTCACCTCTTGGATATCTAATAGTGAAGGCATTACCTTTTCTAGGCTTCTGTGCTGTGTACATGAGGTTTCTAAGCTCTTGCTCATTCATAGGAGAAGCGATGATCATGTTCGGAATACATCTCATGTAAGCAATGTCATACGCACCGTGGTGAGTGGGACCATCTGCACCGGCAAAACCGGCTCTATCTAAGCAGAAATTAACCGGTAAATCTTGAATACATACATCATGAATCACCTGATCATAGGCCCTTTGCATGAACGTACTATAGATATTACAATAAGGAATTAAGCCTTGCGTAGCTAAACCAGCAGAGAAAGTAACAGCATGTTGCTCCGCTATACCTACATCAAACGCTCTATCCGGCATTTCATTCATCATGATATTCATAGAAGAACCTGAAGGCATAGCAGGGGTGATTCCCACGATATCTTTATTCTTCTTCGCCAATTCCACCAGGGTATGGCCAAAAACATCTTGATATTTAGGCGCTTGCGGAGTTTCGTAGACCTTCTTTCTTATTTCTCCTGTCACTTTATCAAACTTACCAGGGGCATGCCAGGTAGTTTTGTTACCATTTTCAGCAGGACCATAGCCCTTACCTTTCATGGTAATACAGTGAAGTATCTTTGGTCCTTTTATATCTTTCAAGTCTTCCATAACGCTCACCAAATGGTTAACATCATGACCATCCACCGGGCCAAAATATCTGAGATTCAATGACTCAAACATATTGCTTTGGCTAAGTAAGAAAGACTTAATACTGTTCTCTACTTTTGAGATAATGTCCCTGGCATTGGGACCAAATTTGCTCACCTTACCCAATATTTTCCAAACATCATCTTTCACTTTATTATAAGTGTGTGATGTGGTAATATCAGTCAAATAGTCTTTGAGCGCACCCACATTTGGGTCTATAGACATGCAGTTATCATTAAGCACAATGAGTAAATTGCTATTAGAAACACCTGCATGGTTCATTCCTTCAAAGGCAAGACCACCCGTCATGGCTCCGTCACCTATCACGGCAATGTGCTGTCGGTCTTTGTCTCCTTTATATTTTGAGGCTACAGCCATTCCCAGTGCTGCAGAAATAGAAGTAGATGAATGGCCTACGCCAAAAGCATCGTATTCACTTTCCTTTCTTTTAGGAAAACCTGATAAGCCTTTATAAATTCTATTTGTATGAAACTCATCTCTTCGGCCGGTTAATATCTTATGGCCATATGCCTGATGGCCAACATCCCAAACGAGCTGATCTTTAGGGGTATTAAACACATAGTGTAAAGCCACGGTAAGTTCTACCACGCCAAGGCTAGCACCAAAATGACCACCATAAACAGAAACATTATCTATGATATAATGCCTTAATTCATCACACAGCTTTACTAACTGAGTTTGATCTAATTGCTTCAAATCATCAGGGCTGTTGATGGTGGCTAAAAGTTTTCCAGGCTCAATTAACATCGGCAAAAAATGGGTTTGTAACAAATAACAACAACTCAAGGTAACTGTTTTATGTACCTATTCCAATGTGCTGGAAAAGATAATTAAACAGCATCCTGTAAATTTACATTTTTTTTAGCAACAGGGTATAATTTGGGGTATAAGTAATATCTTTGAACTAGTTCGTCTTATTTAGAAAAAGCTGATTTACCTTGAGTTTTGAAATAAAATTACCACTCTTTGAGGGTCCTTTTGACCTATTGCTTTTCTTCATTGAAAGGGATGAGCTAGATATTCACGATATTCCTATCTATCAGATTACCAATGACTTTCTAGACTATTTGCACCATATGGAGCAAATGAATATTGAAGTAGCCAGCGAATTTATATTAGTAGCGGCCACCTTAATGCGTATTAAGTCTAAAATGCTTCTGCCTAGGCCGCAGCTAGATGACGAAGGAAATGAAATAGACCCCCGGGAAGAGCTTGTAAAACACCTTCTGGAGTACAAGAAATACAAGTCCGTACTGGAGCAACTCAAAGAAATGGAGGATGCTCAGATCAGTAAAGAGAAGCGTGGAAATGTTCTTAAGGAAGTAAGGTCACTTTCTGAAAATGTGAATGTAGAATCTGAACTGCAGGACCTGGACCTTTATAAACTCTTAAAAGTATTTCAGAGAGTTTTGGAGCGTTATGAGATAGAACAAAACAAACCAAGACACGAGGTAATCCAATATCCATACACCATATCAGGGCAAAAAGACTATGTTCAGGCCCAATTACTGAAGTCCCCTAAAATCGCTTTTTCAACATTTATTGAAAGTGATCCGAATAAAATTGCAGTAATTTTTAACTTTTTAGCTATTCTGGAATTATTACAGTTGAACATTATCACCATGTACATTGGTGAAGGCTTTAATAACTTTTGGATAGAGAAGCTGGAGGAAGCTGCTGCTGAATAAATGAACATAGACACTAAAAAAATATTAAAAACTCTTAATCCCAATAAGATTTGGGTTCCGGCTGTAATTAGTGTTGCCTTCGTGGTGTACAAAATCCTTACGGATGATACGTTTACTCCGCAAAAGTTAAATCTTATTTTTGAAGCACAAGTACTACCTGTAGTACTAGCTTTTCTGGTCTTATTCATTAAAGATGCTGCTTATATATACCGAATCAGAACGCTTACGAATGAAGAGCTCAGCTGGACCAGCAGCGTTTATGTCATCATTCTTTGGGAATTTGCCTCAGCAGTAACACCTTCGGTAGTAGGAGGCACAGCAGTAGCCGTGTTCATATTGCTTAAAGAGGGTATCAATCTGGGTAAATCATTGGCTTACACACTACTCACAGCCATTCTTGATAATCTTTTCTTTGTAATATTTGCCCCTATCGCGCTGCTATTGATCGGAAGTAGTAGTTTTCCCGATTTTGAGGGCACTTTAAAGGGTTTATTCATTACAAGTTATTCTTTAATAGCCATATACACCTTTAGCATGGCCTTCGCTCTTTTTTACAGACCGAGGGTTTTCAAATGGATTCTAATTAAGGTGACCTCTATAAAATTCCTCAGAAAATGGAGATATGCAGCTTATCAGCATGGTAACGAGGTAATGTGGGCCTCCACACTTATTAGAGGCAAGCAAAAAAGATATTGGTTTAAAATAATCATGTCTACCATAGTGGCATGGGTCGCAAGATATGCCATTTTAAACTTCATCATAAGCGCCTACACACAAGGGCTTAATTT
The DNA here is from genome assembly GCF_021389935.1 of Fulvivirga ligni. Lineage (NCBI taxonomy): Bacteria > Pseudomonadati > Bacteroidota > Cytophagia > Cytophagales > Fulvivirgaceae > Fulvivirga > Fulvivirga ligni. Next base: position 897,434 of record NZ_CP089979.1, on the reverse strand, counting down.
TGCAGACCATCTACTTATACTAGGTAAGCATTTGATCTTATGGATAGTGATGCTAGTTTCTCCAACACCGGGCGGAAGTGGCTTAGCAGAAGAGTTCTTTATTAAATTATTCGATGGTTATTTGGTAGAGTTTACTCTAGGCACTACCCTTTTCTGGAGGCTCATCACCTACTATCCATACTTACTGGGTGGTGCATTAGTACTTCCTCGCTGGATTAAGAAGGCATTTGCTAAAAAACCTAAGCCAGAAGAGGCTCAATCAGCGCTATAGTCATTAGCAAACTGGTAATGCAGCTTTAGAACTTGAGGTAATAGTAATTCACTATCATCATTAACTATTACATAATCAGAAAGAGCCTGGCGTTCCTCTTCAGGTAGTTGCTTCTTTATGATTGTTTTAATCTCATTAACTGACCTGAAAGGATCTCTTTGCTGAACTCGCTTTATTCTGATGTCCTCAGCAGCGTACACGGTAATCACTTTATCCAGGCTCTTGTTTGATCCTGATTCAAACATAATGGCAGCCTCTTTAATTACATAGGGATAATCCTGATAGGAGACCCATTCCAGATAATCGTCCTTTACTCTGGGGTGAATGATTTGATTGAGTTGCTGAAGTTTCTCGGGTGCGTTAAATACGATCTTGGCAATAAAGGGCCTGTCAAGCTGACCATTTTTGTAGGCATCTTCACCAAAAAGAGAAGAAACCTCCTCCACTATTTCAGCGTGATTATCTGTAAGCCATTTGCCTCGCTTATCAGCATCATAGGTAGGCGCGCCTATAGAGGCAAATACCTCACACACCATACTTTTTCCTGAACCTATACCGCCTGTAACACCAACCTGAAGTGGCAGATTACTCATTGAGCAACACTTTAACGCGAGCTGTATCTATTTTTACATCCTTAATGTAGTCCGGATAAGCTCTTAACACAGGTAGGATGGTAGAATCCTGCTTATCCATCTTTCTGAAGTTGATAACAGCTTCAAAATATTCAGGGGTAACATCTTCCTGCCTTGATCTGGCTACACGATAATTAACCTCGATAGAACTTTTGGTACCAGTAAAGTTCTCAGGGAAATTTACAAGTTCCAGAGGCACAGTAAGCTTATTATTCACAAATTCCTCCACCTCAAAGCTAACTCTTATGGCAGGAGGGTTTTTATGGATGAGAGAAGATTGAGCTAAACTAATGGGGACATCCTCATTATAGCTTTCGTCTAATTCTTCCTGAGGGATTTTTACATAGATAGTATCTGACATAGCACTAAGGATGTTTTCCGGGCCCTGTAGAAGCACAGAATCTGGCTCATAAGTTATAGGGCTAACCACCCTATAATTATTATCCAGAGAAATGCCAGCACTGTCTATTGCTAATAGAAAAGTTCTACTTATACGCCTCTCTATATTTACATAAAGGGTATCTGTAAGAACATAGTTAAGCTGAAATTCATTTAGTTGCTCAGAAATTAAACCTGGCAGTGAAGCCCCGACAATCCGTTTATCATCTGCAGGGGTTTCTAATGGTATTTCTAATGGGGTAACTTTTATACCCAAGCTATTTCTAAACAAATTCCAGCCAAGACCACTTACGTTTAACTGTACATTTTCAGGAAGCTTTTCTACTGCCATGTAGCTTTCCTCATCGTACATAAACTTGATGGGATATTTTAAAGTAGTAGAGTAATTTTCGTTAAGTGAATTTAAAAACCAGAAAGTAGTAGCCGCAAAAACACACAGAACTATCACTCGGATATGCCCGTATGACTCCGGCTTCAATGATTTTACGATGTCACTTATTCTACTCAACTTATTTCTTGTCTTCTTTTTTCTCTTCCTTTACCGGAGGCTTAGATGCCTCAAGTGAAATTGATGATTTTAAGATAGTAATTTTTACTCCCTTATCAATTTCTAACACCACGTTGTCATCATCAGCGCTTAATACTTTCCCGTGAATACCACCAATGGTAACTACCTGATCTCCTCTCTTTATTTCCTGAATGAATTTTTTCTGATCCTTTTGCTTCTTTTGCTGTGGTCTGATCATAAAGAAATAGAACACAAGTGCAACACCACCAAAAAGAATCATTGATTGCATTCCTCCTCCTGAACCAGAAGCCTGTAATAGAACTGTCTTTAACATCTTACTAATTATTATTTTTCGTAAAAGTACATGAATTAAAACAAAACATCCCAACCCCTTATTCAGGAGCTGGGATGTTTTTTATGTTTTTTCTATGATTGTTACTTCACAGGACCGTCCGTAGCAGGAGCGTCTGTAGAGTTAACCTGAGCTTTAATTCTAAGTCTTGTAAGCTTAGGCCAAGTGTTAGAAGTAAGCGTTACAGTTTTGTTTTGAGTATTAGATTTTCCTTTACTGTTAAACTTAGCCGTAACTTCTCCTGTACCTCCTACTGGAATTGGCTCCTTAGGCCATGTAGGCACTGTACATCCACAAGAACCTTTAGCATCTTGAATGATTAGCGGAGCGTCACCTACGTTCTTAAACTTGAAAGTATGCTCTACAATGTCACCTTCGTTAATTTCACCAAAATCAAACTCTTCTTCTTCAAATTCGAATGCAGGAAGAGGACCTTCTGGTTTTTCTTCCGGAGCAGGAGCAACAGGTGTTGCTGTAGCAGGATTTGCCGTAGCACCAGTGCCTTCTAGTTCATTGATTCTGTTTTCTAATTCAGCAATTCTCTTCTCTGAATCTTTATTGCTACTACATGCAGCAAAAACCATTGCCAAAAGACCAACTAATAGCGATAATTTGATTCCTTTTCTCATATTAGGTTTAATTTGTGTTCGTTATTTACAAACAATAATAGTTTTTAATTTAACTCGTCTTTCTTATCTCCTTTTTTAATGTGGCTGATTAGCTCATCCACATCTTCAAGAAGCTTTTCAGCCTTTTCTTTAGCATCATCCACTACCTTTTGTCCGTGGCTTTTTGCTTCATTAAAGTTTCTGTCTTTCTCCGTTACCAGATCATCCACTAACTCCTCAAGCATTTTTTTATACTTGTCTAATCTATATGTTAGTCTATCTCTGGTGTTTGAACCTTTATCCGGTGCATATAAAATTCCTAATACTGCTCCGGTAGTTGCTCCTAGTAGAAAGGCTAAAAAAGAGTTACCTGATTTACTACTCATATTTCGGTTTAGTTTTTATTTATTGTCAATTAATCCTCGTCCACTTTTCCTGATGTCACCAGAATCTGTCAATTCATTAGCTATAACATCCAGCACACCATTGACGAAGGTTTTACTTTTTGGTGTGCTATATTTTTTAGCGACCTCAATATATTCATTAATTGTAACTTTTACCGGTATACTTGGGAAATTAATCATTTCACAGATTGCCATTTCCAATATTATTCTATCGGTAGCCGCTATCCTCTCTATGTCCCAGTTTTTGGTCTTTTTAGAGATTAATTCTTCGTACTCAGCTTCTACTTTAGTAGTTTCCACGAACAACATGATAAAGAACTCCTTGTCATCTTCCCAGTTGTAAGACAACTCTTGAATTTCCAGATCAGACTCATCGTCTTCCTCTGAAATAGACTTTAACGTCTTTGTAACCAAACTCTTAATAATAGCTCGGTCCTCAGTCCAGTTAATGTCCTGCTCTTCCATGTACTTGTCTATAACTTCATTTTTGAAAATGATGTTTTTAACAATGTGCATTAAAAGAGCTTTGTCATCTTCAAAAGTGGTTTCTGCCAGGTTTTGATATTGTTTGTATTCATCATCAGTCTTTACAAACTCTTTAAACCACTGCCAAACGGAAGTATCTTCTTCATCCCACTTGAGATTTCTTCTCAAGCTAATATTTTCCAGGTTCTCATTCGAGGAAAGAGATTTAATTAACAAATTTTTAACAAAGTTGCCGTGATTTTCCCTCTTGTCCTGAACAGATCTCTCAGAAAAGCTTATTAATAAGTTAAGAATTGAGATGTAGCGGTCATGAATTTTTTCCGCTTCTGTAACCATGTTTTTCTTAAAAAACAGGTAATCCTTGTGCACATTTCTGTGGTACTGACGAATAGCATCATCTACCACAGTATTCACTCTTTCTGCAGAGCCAGCTGTGCTAGAGAAAGATTCATCTTTATAGTTAGCCTTAAAAATTTTCAAGGCCTCTTGTGTTTGCTCTTTCAGCAAACCTCTGTCTTGCACCTCCATAGAGTTCAAATCAGGTGCAAATCCCTCCGCAATGTACTCTTGGGCTATTCCAAAATTAGCCTCTCTACCTTGTCTATAGGCAAAGATGGTTTGCATAGCCTTAATTCTTAATGTTCGTCTATTGAGCATTTCAGTGTAAAAAAAGAACTTATTAGTCCATAAAAAATAAAGACACTCTCAAAAGTCATGTTTCAAAACTACATGTAATTGCCGGCCAAAAGGTTCGGCAGATTTTGAGGAGACTTATGGGAGTGTCCTTTTGCTAATGCAAAATTAAACAATAATATCTTATAGTGACAACTTCACCTTGCCAATATCTGAAATACGTTTTTCTGCCATTTTAATAGCTGCTTCCTGAGTAGAAATACCATCAGTTTCAGCTTCATTTAAAATATTAAGGCAAGTATCATAGATATTTTCAGCCATGGCATAGGCTCTATCTCTATTATAGTTTCCTAAGAACTCTTCATATACGTTAATAATACCACCAGCATTTATTAGAAAGTCTGGTGCATAAGTAATTCCCTTGTCAAGCAACAAGTAACCATGCTTTTGCTCATCTGCTAACTGGTTATTAGCCGCTCCAGCTACCATAGCACACTTCAATCGACCGATGGTGTCATCATTCAATGTAGCACCTAATGCACAAGGAGCATAGATATCCATATCAATATCATAGATTTCATCCATGCCTACTATTTTAGCTCCTGATGTAGACGCCACGCTCTTAAGCTTCTCCTCACTAATGTCAGTAATGTAGATCTCTGCATTTTCTTTTGTCAGATACTCGACCAAATACATACCCACCTGGCCAACACCTTGCACAGCCACTTTTTTACCAGTAAGACTATCACTACCAAATACTTTTTTGGCAGTAGCTTTCATTCCCATATAAGTACCATAAGCAGTAACAGGAGAAGGATCACCTCCACCACCCATGCTTTGCGGCAGACCTGTAACGTGCTTAGTTTCCATACCGATAAGCTCCATGTCACGGGTCTTCATGTTCACGTCCTCAGCGGTAACGTACTTACCGTTCAGGCTATTCACGAATTTGCCAAATCTTCTCATGAAAGCTTCAGTTTTCATAGTAGACGCATCTCCTATAATAACTGCTTTACCACCACCAAGATTTAATCCGGTTATGGCTGATTTATAGGTCATACCACGTGAAAGTCTTAAAGCATCATTCAGAGCCTCCTTTTCAGACGCATAGTTCCACATCCTGGTGCCACCTAAGGCTGGTCCTAAAACCGTGTTGTGAATAGCAATAATGGCCTTAAGGCCTGTTGCTTCATCATGGCAAAATACGACCTGCTCGTGGCCTAGTTTTGCTAACCCTCCAAATACGGAATCTTCAGAAATCCGTTCCATTTCATTTATTTGCATCTTAGTACCGTTAAATAATTTGTTTATCGTAGTTTTGGCTTATTAGAGCATAATCGCTCATCATAAGGTCGCGCAAAAGTAGACTTTTTTTAATATTTTATCAACGTAGAAAACGATTGCGAAAAACCTCTTATTCGTAAGCTCGTTATCTAGATATTAATGGATTTTTCTGCACATTTTAAATGAGTGTGCTCGTGCTGCATGAAAGAATTAAGTTACCTCAATAAATATCTTTTCAAATACAAATATCACCTCATTTCAGGGGTCATATTTATTATACTTTCTGTAATATTTCAGATCGCTCCTGCTCTAATAGTCAGGTATGCATTAAATCTGGTTACAGAGAACATCACCATATACAAATCTTTAGACGGGCTTGAATTACAGGAAAACTACTATACCATTTTTGCCGGGAGTATAATCATTTACGCTGTGCTGATTTTAGCCATGGCGCTTCTTCGAGGTGTATTTCTCTTTTTTGTAAGGCAAACGATAATAGCCATGTCTCGTCTTATAGAATATGATCTGAAGAATGAGATATATGCGCATTATCAATCTTTACCATTAAGTTTCTATCGTAGAAATAATACTGGTGACTTAATGAATAGGATTTCAGAAGATGTGAGCAAGGTGCGTATGTACCTGGGGCCGTCTATTATGTACGGACTCAATCTTTTCGTGCTTTTCGCCATTTTGATCCCTTACATGCTCTCTATTAATGTTACCCTTACTTTATATGCATTAATTCCTTTACCCATACTTTCTATCAGCATTTATTATGTGAATAACATCATAAATAAGCGGTCAGAAGAAATACAGATCAGTCAATCTGGTCTTTCCACTTTTGCGCAGGAAGCATTTTCAGGTATTCGGGTATTAAAATCATTTACTAAGGAGAAGGATTCTGTACAGCAGTTTACTGAAAAGAGTGATGAGTATAAACACAAGTCACTTAGGCTCACCAAAGTACAGTCTTTATTCTTTCCGTTAATTCTGGGGTTGATTGGTCTTAGTACAATTCTTACCATCTATGCCGGAAGTACAGAGGTAATTGATGGTTCATTGAGTTTTGGAAATATAGCTGAGTTTATCATCTATGTAAACCTACTAACCTGGCCCGTGGCTTCTTTAGGGTGGATCAGTAGTCTAATTCAAAGAGCAGCAGCATCACAAAAGAGGATCAATGAATTCCTGAAAACCAAAAATGACATTATAAGTACGGAAAACATTCAGCAAGAGCTAAGGGGAGAGATCGAATTTAAGAATGTTACTTTCGTTTACCCTGACTCTGGCATTACAGCCTTGAAAGATGTTTCTTTTGAAATAAAACCAGGTCAATCATTGTCAATTATTGGTACTACGGGCTCAGGGAAGAGCACCATTGCCAATCTTATCTCCAGATTATATGATACCACTGAGGGAGAAATCCTTATAGATGATAAAAACATCAAGAAATATGAAATGGTAAGCTTAAGAAGCCAGCTAGGTTATGTGCCTCAAGATGTTTTCTTATTTAGCGATACCATTTTTAACAACATTGCTTTTGGTACCAATGACTTAAGTGAGGAGAAAGTACTAAAAGCGGCTAAAGATGCCGATGTTTATGATAACATTATGGATTTCCCGAATGGATTCAACACCAGGGTAGGAGAGCGTGGTATTACTTTAAGTGGTGGACAAAAGCAGCGTGTATCCATAGCAAGAGCTATCTCAAGAGATCCAAAGATACTGATGCTCGATGATGCACTTTCTGCAGTAGATACTAAAACGGAAAATACTATCCTTAACAGTATGAAGAACATTATGCAGGGTAGAACATCCATCATTATTTCTCATAGAGTTTCATCTGCGAAGCTTGCGGATAAAATAATAGTTCTCGACGATGGTGTGGCCGTTGAAAAAGGCACACATGAAGAGCTTATGAAAGCCAACGGAACTTACAAGGAGCTTTATGATAAGCAAACGCTAAGTGAAGAAGCTATATCTTAATTATAGCTTCTTTAACGGAAATAATATTTCAAGGTCTCGGGTTCCTTTATAAACCTCAATTGAATATCCCTCAAGCTCATAGCCCTTTTCCTTTGCATATTCAGATGCCTTTGATTTCACCTCTTCAGGTCTAGGCATCACAAAATTGTGAGCCGTTATTACAGCTTTAAGCATTGTTGGCTTCTCAAAACTTCGGACTTCATTAAACGCCTTACCGGAAACAAATGATGAATCTGGGGAAGAAACACCAATAAATTGTCTTACAGAATCTTGCAATTCAGGCGTTTCATAATGTATTACTGTAACATCACAACCCTCTCGAGACTCCGAAATTTGCTTAGCTTCAAAGAATAGATCTTTCACCGCACCATCATTGTACTTGCCAAGAAATTCCTTACCCGTTACGTGAAGGTCCGGATACTCCCTTATTTCAAACTGAATACTTTCACCTCCACCAAGTAGGTAATAACCAACGGCACCTATTACTACAATAACCACTACGATGGGTAAAATTTTCTTAACCATAGAAAAATGAGCTTAAATTAGGAAGGTAAAATTACAAGAAGTTACCAGCTAAGGTACAAAAGCCTTAAAAAATGTATCTTAGGCCAACTCCGCCTTGTGGCCTTATCCATCCTGGATCTTCAAATACATCGGAGAATACTTCCAGTTCTATGAAAGCAGATATAGGAAGCTCAAAATATGAATACTCCAGACCGACCACGCCCACAGGCCCAGTGGCAAACCGCTCTCTTTCAAAAGATAATATTTCATTCTCATTGAAATTCAACTCAAGAATGTATTCATATCTAATTTGAGCACGTCTCCATTGCCAACCAGCACCAAGGTAGCCTTGTATACCCTTTATCCACCTGTCACCGTTGATATGATAAAGGATTTTAGCTTCTCCCTGCCAGTCAAACTTTACCTTGTGGTTTAGATATTCTACATTCTGCGTACCAATCAGGGTATCACTTTCAGTATATGAATCAAATTCCGAGGCATAATATTTACTATATAATCCGCTTGCGGTGCGTCCTACATCAACAGCTAGTGCAAAATTCTTAGTAGCATAAAATTTATAGGTAATAGCGGAAGGGTCTCCAAGCTTAAAGCCAATTCCCTGATAAGGATATTCACTATCTTGAAAAACAGGACATACAACCTTAGCCTTCTGTCTGGATATTTTCACAGGTTTATACCTGCCTTTGTAGAAAGGCTGGGGCTTGCGCTGGGCAGATACATTGATCGCAAAAAAACACAGCAGACCAAAGAATAAAGATGTCTTTAGTAAAAATGGCATTAAAAAAATATTTTAGAGAAGTAATTTAGCCAGAGTATGGCAATTTCAATAATTTAAGGCAAAAAATTAAACTATTTCTTTATACTGCATTTTATGGAGTTGAGTGTAATAGCCATCTAGGTTAATTAACTCATTATGAGTGCCTTCCTCTTTAATTTCCCCTTTGTCTAACACTATTATCTTATCCGCCTTTTGGATAGTTGATAGTCTGTGAGCAATAACAATTGAAGTTCTGCCCTTCATCATTTTTTCTATCGCATTCTGTATAAGCTCTTCAGTTTCAGAATCTACTGAAGAAGTAGCTTCATCCAGAACCAGTATCTTCGGATCATAAACCATGGCCCTCACAAAAGAGATCAACTGCCGCTGACCTACAGATAAGGTAGAGCCACGCTCCATTACATTATAATGCAATCCACCTGGTAATCGTTCAATAAATTTTTTAGCACCAACAATTTCAGCAGCTTTCATCACTTCCTCTTCAGTGATTGAATCATGGCCAAGGGTGATGTTATGATAGATAGTGTCACTGTACAGGAATACATCTTGAAGTACAACTCCAATTTTGCCTCTTAGGCTAGAAAGATCATACTCCTTTATATCTACGCCATCGACCTGAATAGAACCTCTATTGATATCATAAAATCTATTTAGAAGATTAATGATAGAAGACTTTCCGGCACCAGTAGCACCAACAAGAGCCAATGTCTCACCTGGTTTTACGCTAAAGTTGATGTCTTTCAGCACATATTCATCATCATTATACGCAAACCATACTTTGTCAAATGAAACGGCACCATCTATATGATCAGGTGCGTGCTTTCCTTCATCAGGAATAAACTCATCATTATCCAACAGCTTTAATATTCTGCTAGAACTTACTATACCTAATTGCAATGTATTGAACCTATCAGCAATCATTCGTATCGGTCTAAAGAACATGTTGATGTACATGATAAAAGCAATTAGCTTACCTATAGTAAATCCGCTAACCTCCTCATTAATAACACCTTTTGCTCCGTACCATACTAATAGGCCTATACCCGCCGCACTAATAATTTCGGCCACAGGGAAATAGATGGAATAATATAAAACGGATTTAAGGTTGGCTCTTTTATGATCTCGGTTTATCTCTCTAAACTTTTCATATTCCTTTTGCTCACTACCGAAAATTTGGACTATGCTCATTCCCGTAATGTGCTCTTGCACAAACGAATTTAGATTTGCCACCGCATTTCGAACATCATTAAAAGCTACCTTAATCTTTTCCTTAAACACATAAGTGGATAGTAATAGAATTGGTAAAGTAGACAAACTGATTAGGGCCAGCCTCCAATCACTACTAAACATAATGATAAGGATAAAAACAAGCTGTAGCAGGTCTCCCATCATGGCTGCTAAACCTTGAGAAAATACATCTGCCAGTGTCTCTACATCAGAAATGGTCCTTGTAACTAGTCGGCCAATTGGGGTATTATCAAAAAACTTAAGCCTCAATTTAACTAAGTGCTCATAAAGCTGCACTCTAATGTCTCTGATAACATACTGACCCAGCCAACCTGAGAGATAAGTATGAGCATACTGTACTATAGCCTGAGCTATGAGTATCCCGATCAGTATCATCATCATAGTTACCATACCGGAATAATCACCGAATGCCACGTGATTATCTAGTGTCTGCTGAATGAGCAGAGGCATTAAGGGAGCTAAAGCACCCAAGGCAATAGTAAGAATGATTAAAAAGATAAACCTTCCTTTGTAGGGCTGTATGAACTTTAGGAGTCTTTTTAAAACCTGAAGGTCTACTATATTACCGCTATTAACTTTTTCTTTTTCCAATCTAGTTTACAATATCATCAGGGTATTTAACCCTAGTTAAAAAAAGTCCTTGTGCCGGAGCTGCCGCACCTGCATTTCTTCTGTCTTTACTTTCAATAATCTCAGCAAATTGATCTACACTCATCTTTCCCATACCAATCTGAAAAAGCGTGCCGACAATGGCTCTCACCATGCCTCGTAAAAATCTGTTAGCAGAAATATGAAATACGTAGAAATTTTCATCCTCCTCCCATTTAGCATAGGTAATGTCACAGTTGAAATTATTTACATCCGTTTTTACTTTGCTAAACGCTTCAAAATCTTTGTCTCCAATGAGTAACGTAGCCGCCTCGTTCATGGTTGTAATATCCAGAGGTTTTACATACACATGACTCATGTCTTTAAAAAATGGCGTTTTCTTTTTGCTCACATGATATTCATAACTTCTGGAAACAGCTGAAAATCTTGCATGAGCCTCCTCATTTACTGCAAATATGGAGTTAATGCTTATATCTTCCGGTAAATAACTATTTAAATTGTATTGAAGTTTACCACAATCGATATTCTTTTCTATTTCTGCATGAAAAAATTGCTGCTTGCAGTGCACTCCCGTATCCGTACGCCCACTTCCGGTAATTACTATAGTATCTACTCCTGTAAGTAATGCAAGTGCCTCCTCTAGAACCTGTTGTACAGAAATGGCATTATTCTGCCGCTGCCATCCGTGGTAGTTTTTTCCATGGTAGGAAACCTCAAAAAAATATCTCATTAAACGTATTCTAAAATGTCATGCAATGATTCTACTTGCACATATTCTTTTACCAATACCTCAGGAGAGGGGACTTCATGCTGCCAGGTAATTTCATAAGGAACATATATAGCATGTGCTCCAACATTCAGAACAGGAATAACATCTGATTTAAGAGAATTGCCAATCATTAAAAACTCATCTGGAATAATATCTAAGTGCTTCACCAACTTGCTATAATCCGCCTCTGACTTGTTATTCATCACTTCTATGTGGTGAAAATATTTTTCCAGTCCAGACTTTTCCAGCTTGCGGTGCTGATCTAGTAAATCTCCTTTGGTAACTAAAATAATTCTGTATTTATCCTTTAGGTGTTGAAGTATCTCCTCCACTTTGTCTAAAAGAATTACAGGTTTATCTAACATTTCCTGACCTATGCACAGAATTCTGCTGGTGAGCTTTGATGTCAGTTTTTCTCCACAGATTTCTGTAGCACATTCTATCATAGAAAGCGTGAAGCCTTTAATTCCAAAACCATAAAGCTCAAGGTTTCGAATTTCGATTTTAAACAGGGTCTCCATGACCTGTTTCTCATCAGCAAAATCTGATAGCATTTCGCAGAAAGCACTTTCTGCTTCGCGAAAATAATTTTCATTTATCCATAAGGTATCATCAGCATCAAAGCCAATAACTTTTAAATCAGTCATTTTCATAACTTTTCATATATCACGGCGGCACCTTGTCCCACACCTACACACATAGTGGCCAGACCGTATTTTACATTATCTCTTTTTTGTAATTCATGTAGAAGCGTTGCTGAAATTCGCGTACCACTAGCCCCCAAAGGATGACCAATGGCTATTGAACCACCATTAACATTTACAATATTTGGGTCCAAATCAAGATCTCTCATGCAAGCAATAGATTGAGAAGCAAAAGCCTCGTTGAGTTCAATTAAATCAAGATCCTTTATTTGCAGGCCAGCTCTTTTCAAGGCTTTCTGAGTAGCTGGCACCGGACCTACACCCATAATGGTAGGATCTACACCTGCTATAGCCATAGAAGCCACTCTGGCCATTGGTTTCAAATTATATTTCTTTAGCGTTGCCTCACTTACTATTAGGGCAGCAGCAGCGCCATCATTTATTCCAGAAGAGTTTCCGGCCGTTACTGTTCCACCTTTTTTAAAAGCCGGACTTAAGCTTGCCAGTTTTTCTAAACTAGATAACCTTGGATGTTCATCTTTTTGAAATAAAATATCCTCTGCTCTTTTCTGAGGAACATTTACGGCTACTATTTCAGCATTAAATTTTCCTGCTTCATACGCTTTTTGATATCTCTCTTGTGAGGTATGAGCAAAAGCATCCTGTTCCTCTCGAGAAATTTTATATTTTTCTGCTACATTTTCTGCAGTCTCACCCATTCCAAAGGGGTAGTGCTTGGATGCTAGATCAGGATTAACAAACCTCCACCCAATAGTAGTGTCATAAGTTTCTACAGACCTTCCAAAAGGAACTTCGGATTTGGCAGTGACAAATGGAGCTCTGGTCATGCTTTCAGTTCCACCTGCTATGTAAATTGCGCCCTCCTGAAGCATCACTGCCCGAGAAGCATCCATAATAGATTGCAAACCAGAAGCACATAATCTATTGACAGTAACGCCACCTACTGATAGAGGTAAGTCTGCCAGGAGCGCCGCCATTCTGGCCACATTTCTATTGTCCTCACCAGCCTGATTTGCCGCACCAAAAATGACGTCTTCAACATCATTAAAATCAATAGTATTATTTCTAATTATCAGATTCTTAATTACATGCGCCGCTAAATCATCCGGTCTTATAGTGGCTAAAGTACCACCAAACTTGCCAATTGGTGTTCTTAAAATATCAACAATATAAGCACTTTCCATAAGTAGTAGTTTTCTGAGGAAATTAAAAGGTTAAGGGGTAAATGCGGATTTGCTTTTTTTAACCGCACGGTTTGATTTAATTTGCACTCGCAATTTAAGCCAATAGCAATATGTTACAAAGGATTCAAACCGTATTTCTATTATTAGTAGTGATACTAATGTTACTAACATTGATCTTCCCAATGTGGGCTTACCATAGCCCAGATAGCGATCAGGGAATTCTGCTCACCGCCTTCTATTTACTCACTTCAAATGGTGTAGAAGAAGTTTCGAAAGTAACATTTCCTTATATCCTGATAGGCGTGTGTGCTGTATTATCTGCCATTGTCGGAATTGTTGAGATCACTCGCTTCAATAACAGGCTTTTACAAATAAAATTAAGTGCTCTTAATTCTTTGTTAATGATTGGTACTCTTGGTCTAGGGTTCTGGTTTGCCAGAGAAGTCATGGCGGAAGAATCAATTGAGCAAAACTGGACTTACGGCATGGGTAGCTTTCTTCCAATTGGCGCCATGATCATGAATGTGCTTGCTAACCGCTTCATCAGAAAAGATGAAAAGCTCGTTAGATCAGTAGATAGAATCAGATAATATCTTTTAGTCACTGATTACTATTGATTTGGCAATTTTTTGTCCAAATGGATCAGTGGCTATAAGTTTGTACATCCCATTCTGCAGATCAGCCGAGGGCAGGACATATGCTTCATTAGACTTGATCTCTTTGTTCATAAACTCCTGGCCCAAGTAATTTACAAGTCGCAAGTTCATGATCAATTCATCGTCTGCAGTAAACATCACATAGGATGCAGCTCCATTAATGACAGGATTAGGATAAGCCACCAGCCTGAGGTTTCCACTTCTATAATCGCAACTTACCGGACCGTAATAAGTAATTGATCCATCCAGATCAACCTGCTTCAAGCGATATACATTCTGACCAATAGCGGGGTCATTATCCACGCCTTTATACTCAATCAAATCATTGGAATTACCTGCTCCTCCTATTTTTCCGATGGGTGAAAAAGCACCAGCCAATTGCTTCTCAAGAATGAAATAATCGTTTTGAATTTCAGATAGGGTTTGCCATGTAATCTCAATCTTACCCTTTGCGTTTCGTGCTTTTAAGCCAGCGATTGATACCGGTAAAACATTATTTTCATCAGCCACTGTCAGAGTGCCTGAAATAGAGAATACAGCAACTGGTGTCGTTATTCTCCAGTCGCTGATAATGCTAAGACTTGCGAGTGATCCTAAACCATCCCAGCCCCCAAGGCCGTCAGACACAAACTTTTGGAAATCATTGGAAATATTCACGGAGTTATCCATATCTGGAAGCCAGGCAAGGGACATGAGTCTACCCGTAGTTGATGGCTCACTTGAAACAGAAATATCCCAAGTTGATGAAACACTAGAGTTGCCATTGAAAGTGTTTTCGCCTACAGAGCCTGTCCTTCTAGTTAAACTGACATTACCAATATCCTCACCAGATGATATGTTCGCCCCAAGAAAATCTAATGCGCCAGTGCTTATTGCTCTAGACTCCATTTCAGCGTAGCCTACAATAGCACTGCCATGAATCTCAGCAGGATTAAGAGCAGTGCTGGAAAATATCAATCTCCCATTATCATTGGTATGAATATCTCCCAGAGTAAATGTAGCTTGATCTGTTACCGTAAATGGTTGATTGCCCAGCTGAACACCGTTTGTCCTATTTATTACAATCGTTTCTACCTGAGGGTCAGAAGAAAAAATATCATCAGGGATTATGATCATATCTCCTGAGGTGTTTCCAGCTTCGCCAAATTCTACATTCGAGGCACTCCCTAGTGTAAAAGAGCTTGCCACGCCATTGATAGGAGTAGAGTTTGTATGGAGTAGTAGTCTATTATCTCCAAGATCAAAGATACCTCCCTCAAACGTTAGATTACCCCCAATTTCAGCATCTGATGAACCACCCATGGTTATATTAATCACACGACCAGAGTTAGTTTTTAAAGTAAGGGAAGATCCTGGCTCGATATATAAAGTGCTAGTCAGAAAGAATGTTGCAGATAAAAGAGCTGTAGGAGTAAGTGAAACATGTGTGTTATTTAAAATATATAATCCCCCAGTTGTTATACCCGGAACACTGGTCACACTAACTGAGCCGCCTGAGTTAAATGTTCGTGATGTAACGGGGGTAACAGTCCAATTCAAAACATTATTCCAGTTTCCCGACGAACCTCCTACCCATACTTGAGAATGTGCCAGCATTGATATCATGGTTAGCACTGAAATTAATAAAAGCCTCATAGTACTAAAGTTTAAAAAATTGAACAACGAAAATATAAACGATGTCACATTTTATGGTGACAAGGTAAGTAAATCTGTCATTTTGTCATTTTTGATCTGCTGGAATAGTATTTGGTCAGGGCGTACGTATCAAAGTGATTTATCGAATAATTAAAAAATATAAAAATGTCAGAAAAGGGTACAATTTCAATTCATACCGAGAACATCTTTCCAATTATCAAGAAGTTCTTGTATTCAGATCATGAGATTTTCTTAAGAGAGCTGGTTTCTAATGCTGTAGATGCCACTCAAAAGCTTAAAAGATTATCATCTTTAGGAGAGATAAGTGAAGAGATAGGTGATACCACCGTTGAAGTAAGTTTTGATAAAGAAAAGAAGACCATTACCGTGAGTGATAAGGGTATTGGTATGACAGCTGATGAAATCAAGAAATACATCAACCAAATAGCATTTTCCGGTGCTACTGAGTTTGTAGAGAAATTCAAAGATAAAGGTGATGCAAAAGACATCATAGGAAAATTCGGTCTTGGTTTTTATTCTGCTTTCATGGTAGCTAAGGAAGTAGAGATCATTAGTAAATCTTATCAGGATGGTACTGAAGCTGCAAGGTGGGTTTGTGATGGTTCTACAGAATATGAAATTACCGAAGCTACTAAAGAAAGTAGAGGTACTGACATCATCCTTCATGTAGCTGATGACTCTGAAGAGTTTTTAGATGAATGGAAACTAAAATCTATTCTTGATAAGTATTGCCGTTTCTTACCAGTTCCTATTAAGTTTGGTACAAAAGACGAGCAAATAGAAGATGGGAAAGATGATGAAGGTAAGCCTAAGTATAAAACTGAAACTAAAGATCGTATTATTAATGATACTGATCCTTTGTGGACAAAGTCTCCTTCAGAATTAAAAGATGAGGATTATCTGAAATTTTATAAGGAGTTATACCCTATGTCAGAAGATCCTCTATTCTGGATCCATCTGAACGTAGACTATCCTTTTAATCTTACCGGTATTCTTTACTTCCCAAAAGTGAAGAACGACTTCGAGGTGCAAAAAAATAAAATTCAGCTTTATTCTCGTCAGGTATTCATTACTGATGAGGTAAAAGATGTAGTGCCAGAATTTTTAATGCTGCTTCATGGTGTTATAGATTCTCCAGACATTCCATTAAACGTATCGAGAAGTTATCTTCAGTCAGACGGTAATGTGAAGAAGATCAATAATCACATTACTAAGAAAGTGGCTGATAAACTGGATGAATTATTCAAGTCTGACAGAAATTCATACCAGGACAAATGGAGTGACATAGGAGTATTCGTAAAATATGGAATGCTTAGCGAAGACAAGTTCTACGATAAGGCTAAAAACTTTGCGCTTTTCACTAACACTGAAGGTGAGTTCTTCACTATGGATGAGTATAAAGCCAAGGTAGAAGTAAACCAAAAAGATAAGGATAACAACGTAATCTATGTTTATACTACAGATCCTGGTAAGCAAGACACTTACATACAAGTAGCTAAAAATAAAGGTTATGATGTACTTCTTTTAGATGGAGTGCTGGACAGCCATTATGTAAACTTCTTGGAGCAGAAACTAGAAAACACCCAGCTAAAGCGTGTGGATGCTGACACTATCGAAAAGCTTATTGATAAAGATGAGAAAATAGAAAGTGTACTTAGTGCGGATGAGGAAGAAAAGGTGAAAGGCATTTTTGAAAAAGCTGTAGCTAACCCTAGAATGAACATCTCTGTGAATTCACTTTCTCCGGATGACATGCCAGTAACTATAACCATGTCTGAGTTTATGAGAAGAATGAAAGACATGGCTAAGAATGGCGGTGGACAGTATGCTATGATGGGAAATATGCCTGATCAATTTGAGCTTTCTGTTAATGGAAACCACAGCATTGTAGGCAAGATCCTAAGAGCGAAGAAAGAAGACAAGAAAGTACAACTAGCCAAACAAGCTTATGATTTGGCCATGCTTTCTCAGAATATGCTAACAGGTAAAGACCTTACCAACTTCATTAAAAGAAGTATTGAGTTAGCAGCTGAATAAACAAAATTATTCTCAAAATTAAAGCCATGGCGAATTGTCATGGCTTTTTTTATAAATTGTGAGGAACTATTAATTTATCATCTCTATTGATGAAGAGAAATAAAAATTGGTTCTTTACGTTAGTACCACCTAAACTTTTGTTCTCGTGAGATATTATTTATCCTGCATATGCTTATTTATAGCAATTTTATCGGTTAATGCTCAGGAAGTAGACCCTGAAAGCACTGATAAGATGTTTACTATAGACACCCCTCTCACCATAGAGCTGGATGATAAGGAGGAAGAGGAAGATTATGTAAAGCCTAAAGAGAAAAAGAGAAAAAAGAACGTCTTTTATGGCATAAAAACCAAAAAAAAGTACACCCAAAAGGGCATGGGTAACACTAAGACCTATGAGTTATTCAATGTAATAAAAGAACCTGTGGAACTTGACCCCTATGTAAGGGACATTTATTGGCTAGACTACAGAAGAGGAACCATCAGGCATGGAGGTGAAGTAGACCAGCAGAATGGTTCAGTGCTTCACGGTCCTTATAAAAGAATGAAGGATGATCAGGTTCTTGAAGAGGGCATTTTTTACAAAGGCATGAAGCATGGAAGGTGGGTAGAATATAATAAAGATGACATTTTAGTAGATAAAGAAAAATACTACAAAGGATGGCCACGTGAGTCAATGGTAAGCTATTACGACTCCAAGAGGGAGAAAATGAAAGAGATAGTGCCCATAGAATATGGTGAAAAAGAAGGCAACTATTATTACTTTCATAATAATGGCAGGGTGGCCGTTAAAGGTGAGTTCAGGTGGGGTATGAGAGTTGGAGATTGGATTGAATACTATGCTAGTGGTAAAAGAAAGAAAATCATCAGATACCCTAAAGAGCCTTACATAAAAGAAGAAACCCCTTTTATTGTTAAAGAATGGAACACACGAGGAAAATTGGTGTATGAAAAGCGCTAACCCTCATTTATAATTCCATATTTATATAATTCAAATTACATCTATATATTCCCTCAGTCCGTCAATTAGTATTATGTAATTTATACCTAAACCTTACTCATTACTATACTAATACCTATTCCTTCTTATCGTTTTTTTTGGTATCTTATTATAGTATCGAATAGGAGAGGGAACAAATGACAAAGAGGCTAACTAAATATCTGGCTGTTACAGGAGGTAAGACGAGATTATTCCTTTATAGTATTATTTCGGTTCAACCCCAGCAGTTATTCCAAAGGCCATTCTTAGCTCTTTATCATATCATTTTATGCGGCATAGCATCATCGGCTAACAAAAAAGAAACCTTTTCCTTACACGCATACAATAGTATTTTTAACGGTTATAATGATATTCTTTTCAACACGAATAAAAAGGCCGATTCAGGGCTTTTGAGCAGCAAATCTGCCTTAAGTCATATTTTCGAACTTAAAATTTAAACCAGATGATAAGTTTGATCGGAACAGTACCTAAGAGAACACCTGAATTAAAACTGAGTAAGAACTCCGTTTATGACATCAGGTTGTCCACATTGTACTGCACCGAGCAAACACCAGATTTAAATGAGGGTGATTATTTCACTTTCAATAACGAACAACCCAGGTCAGAAAAACATATTTACCTGAATACTCATAGAATAAATAGCTTTAATGAAGAGAGAACAGGAGGGGTAAGAGACGACAATAAAATGGAAAAGCAGAAAATTTTAGAAATGGCTCTTGAGGCGGCACATGCCGGTGTTTGGTCATGGAACGTGAGCCAGAAAGTTTTTGATTGGGATAAGGAAATGCTCTCCTTATTTAATCTTCCTGATGATAATCAACCCGTGAGTTTAAGATATTTTCTTAAAAGAGTACATCCAAAGGATCGTCAAAAACTAATTCTAAAACTTAAACATAGTTTAGCACAGCGGCAGGACGTTAACATTAACTATAGAATTGTTGACGCCCACGGAAATCAAAAATTCATAAAAACCATTGGCTCTTTTAGCGAGCAGCATGATATGCTCAGTGGTATTTGCATGGATATCACCAGAGATATGCAAATCGAACATGCATTAAAGGCAAGTGAGCAAAAATTTCATGCCGCCCTGGATTTTTCTCCTATCGGTATCGGCATTCTTGACCTTCAAGGTAATTGGTTGGAAGTAAATAAGGCGCTTACTAAGATGTTTGGCTATACAGCAAAAGAAATGCTTAATCTAAACTTTCAAAAACTCACCCATCCTGATGATTTGGCAGGCGACATGAAATTAGTAGAGCAAATAATTGATGGTCAAATTAATACTTACCAATTAGATAAACGGTACTATAGAAAAGATGGAAGCATCTTCTGGGGGCAGCTCAGCGTATCCTTAGTAAGAAATAAAAATAGTATTCCGCAATATTTTATCAGTCACGTTCAGGAAATCACTAAAAGAAAAGAGGAAGAGCAAAAAGTACTAGAAATTGTAGAACAAAGAACTACGGAACTTAAAAATGCCAATAAAGAATTAGAGGCATTCAGTTATTCAGTATCTCACGATTTACGATCACCCTTACGTAGCATACATGGATTCAGCCAAGCCCTTTTAGAAGACTATGCAAGCCAACTGGATATTAATGGACAGAATTACTTAAGAAGAGTTTCTTCTGCCAGCGTAAAAATGGGCCTTTTGATTGATAACCTGCTACTGCTATCACGCATTACCAGGCAGGAAATTACGGTAATGTCCCTAAATATTTCAAAGATGGCAAAGGAAATTATAGAGGATCTCTCGAAGGAGTACCCTAATACGAATTTTGTCATTCAGCCAAATATTACTGGGAAAGGAGACAAAGGATTGATTTCCATCGTTCTAGAAAACTTCCTTTCTAATGCGGCGAAGTACTCAAGAAACTCAGAACATCCTTCAGTTAAGCTACTATCTAAACAGCAAGACGGTAAGCAAGTGATTCTAATCCAGGATAACGGTGTCGGTTTCGACATAAACTATTCAACCAAGTTATTTGGGGCCTTTCAGAGACTACATAGTGAAAAAGAATTTGAAGGAACCGGAATAGGACTGGCAACAGTTAAAAGAATTTTGACCAGACATGGTGAGGAAGTATGGGCCGATGCTTCTATTAATGAGGGGGCTACCTTCTATTTCACACTGAAGCAAAAGTAACACCATGATGACTTTATCTAACTACATATCGCCCCACCAACTTCAATCGACAGTTTTCTATAAAGAACAGAATACAATAATCCCTGTTATTGAGAGAGAAGGTGGCAACGGTGCTTTCATGATTAAGTTTGATGTAGCTGCAGATAGAAAAGTTAAAAAGAAATTTAACTTGCTCATTATTAGCAATTTAGAAGTTACCAAGGTTCACCAAACCCTAAAAAACCTCATCGCTTACGTATATAAAGCACTTACATATAGAAGAATCAAACTTCACATTTTACACAAATTTCGTTGTCAACTTTGTTTGTATAATTAGTAACTACTAAAGGAGGAAAGAGAATGGTTGAGAGCTTTAAAGTATTAATAATAGAAGATTCTGAAGATGATTATGACTTGCTGGTAAGACATATCAGCAGAGCTGGTATTACCATTGATCCCAAAAGAATAGAAACTCGTAATGAGCTCGTTTCTTCGCTCGAAAATCATTGGGATTTAATCATTAGCGATAATTCATTACCTCAGTTTAATGCTCCTGAAGCCTTAAAACTGACTCGTAAAAAGAATCAAAATGTGCCCTTTTTAATCGTATCTGGAACGATTGGCGAAGAAGCAGCCGTAAATGCGATGCGCGCAGGTGCCAATGACTATATTTTAAAAGGCAATTTAAATAGACTGCTACCGGCCATTGAACGAGAGATTAGAGAGTCTCAAAACACTCAGAAACGAATTAACATCGAGAAAAAGCTGGAGCAGAGTGAGAAAATGTATCAATTTCTCTCTGGCAGTATCCAGGATGTATTTATTGCTTTAGACCACAATTTGAATATTCTGTTTTGGAATGAATATGCCGAAAAAGAATTTAATCGCTCCTTAGATATAATTGGTTCTCCTATCTACCAGGTATTTCCATCTTGGGAAACTAATGAGGTAAGAGAAACGATAGAGCAAGTTTTAACACAAGGTAAATCTGAACATATAGCATTTGAATATAACGATAGCAAATACTTTGAAGGAAGCATTTATCCTACTGAGGATGGCATTTCAATAATTGCAAAAAACGTTACGGAACAGAAACAAGTAAAAGAAAATCTACTAAAGATAAATAATGAGTTAGAGACATTGATGTATCGAATTTCTCATGATTTAAAAGGACCTGTTGCCTCCATTAAAGGTCTGATTAATATTGGCATGAAGGATTTCGAAGAAAAAGTTGAGGTTCAACTACTCATGAAAATGTTAGACAATAGCACCCAGATGCTGAACAATACATTGAATGAGCTTCTTAACATTACCAGAATAAAACAAGGACAGGTAAATCCGGATCCTTTTATAATTAATGATCTCATTAACGATGTTCTTACAGGTTTAAAGTATTCCGAAGGTTTTGATAATATCAAAATAGAGATGGAAATCGAACCTAACGTAAGAGTGATCACTGACCGACGCTTGATGCGATCTGTATTGCAAAACCTGCTAGAAAATGCCGTTAAATACAGACGTCGCGATGTAGATAATGGATATATTCATATTAGTCTATTACATGAAAATAATACCACCATTATTCAAATTGAAGATAATGGCCAGGGTATTCCAAAGAAATTTCAGAAGCACATTTTTGAAATGTTTTATAGAGCCAATGAAACCTCCCAAGGCTCTGGGCTGGGACTATACATTGTTAAAAGTGCGCTTGATAAAATAAATGGAGCTATCACACTCAACAGTGATAAAAATAAAGGATCAACTTTCACCGTAAAAATTCCTGATTTAATTGATAATGCATGAGGTAAAAGAAATCAAGGTTTTATTCATAGAAGACTCAGAAGATGATTTTGAGTTAATGCTTAATAAATTTAGAAAAGAAGGCTATAACGCACTGAGCATGAGGGTTCAATCTGCTGATGAACTTTGTAATGCTCTGGAGAATGGACAGTGGGATATTATATTAAGTGATAATAAACTTCCTCATTTCAATGCCTCCACGGCCTTAAAAATTACAAGACAAAAAAATCTATTAGTTCCATTCATTATCGTGTCAGGAACCATCAATGATGGTGAGGCAGTACAAGCCATGCGGGAAGGCGCTAATGATTACCTTTCGAAAGAGAATCTTGCTCGATTAGTGCCTGCTATTGAGAGGGAGATAAAGGATAGTGCAAACCGAAAACGTCAATATGAAGCTGAAAAGGCCCTTGAAAAACGCCACGAAGAATATAAATTACTGGCCGAAAATATACACGATTTAGTTTGCCTTCATGATCCGTATGGTACTTATATATGGGTAAGTCCATCGTCAAAAAAAATAATAGGATATGAGGATCATGAACTAGTGGGCCTATCACCTGAAGAGGTTTTGGTAAACAATGATAAAGATAGGTTAGAAGGTGAGCTATGGAGTCGTTTCCGAAACGAAAAAAGAACGAATTCCATAAGAGTTGGATATAAAGTTAAGCGCAAAGAGGGCATGGTGATTTATCTGGAAACCATCGCTCAACCAGTTTATGAAAATGACAATCTGAAACATATAGTTACCACCTCACGAGACATCACTGAGCAGAAATTGGCCTATGATCTACTAATAGAAAGTGAATCACAATATCAAAGTGTAGTAGAATCAATCGCTGAAGGGGTTATTTTATATGATGAAAATGGAACAATAATAAATTATAATAAAAGTGCCGCACAAATCCTTGGCTTGCCAAGTGATGAAACTCAAAAATTTCAGAAACTAGAAGAAAAATTCGATCTAATAAAACCTGATAAAAGTGTTTTCAAACCGGAAGAACTTCCCCAAAACATTACCTTGGCCACAGGTAAACCATGTTCTAATGTTATATTAGGACTGAACAAAGGCTTAGGGATAATGTGGTTATCAATTAACTCCTCGCTATATCTACAGCCTAATGGAAAAACAGGCGTGGTAATCTCTATTTCTGATGTTACAAAACAAAAATTATATGAGGAAAGAGTAACCTCAGTTGCCGAAGAATTAACTAACTTAATAGATACCGCCAACGCTCCTATTTTTGGTTTAGACTGGTATGGAAAAATTAATGAGTGGAATCAGGTAGCATCAAAGGTGACTGGGTATTCCAAGGAAGAAATCATTGGAAAGAAGCTCATTGATGAATTCATTTTAGATGGTTACAAAGTGGCGGTTACCAATCTTCTCAAGTCAGCTTTAAGAGGAAAATCTGTGACTAATTATGAGCTGCCAATTTACACCAGAACTGGAAAGGTTGTAACCATTTTATTCAATGCAACTCCTAGAAGAAACGTAAAAAACGAAATTGTAGGGTTGCTTGGCGTGGGACAGGATATCACTGAACTTATTGAGTATCGTGAAAGGCTGGAGCAAAAAGTGACAGAAAGAACCAAGGAGCTTAAAGAAGCATTGAATAAAGAAAAAGAATTGGTGGCATTAAAGTCCAAATTTGTATCAATGGCCTCTCATGAATTTAGAACTCCATTGTCCACCATAAACTTTGCTGCTAATTATCTGACAAAGTACGGTGAGAAGATAAAGCAAGAAGATGCTGTACAAAAACTCAATAAAATTATGGAGCAAGTACAGCACATGACTTATCTACTTGACGATGTCTTACTAATAGGTAAGTCTGAAGCGGGAAGGATAAAGATTAATCCTAGCAGATTAAACATTGAAGAGTTTTTCCTGAAAATAAAAGAAGAAGTCTCCAACAGCACCCAGAACACGCATGAAATATCATGTTTTCTAGGCTTGGAAGAAAAAATAGTAACCATAGATGAGAAGCTTTTAAGGAACATCGTAATCAACCTGCTTACTAATTCCATAAAATTTTCTCCAGGAAAGAATAAGGTTTTTCTGGATGTGATTTTAAGGAATAATCTCCTGTCTATCTCTGTAAAAGACAGTGGAATAGGAATAGGCGAGGAAGATAAAGAGAAAATTTTTGAAGCTTTTCACAGATCTAATCAGGCACACGCCATTCAAGGTACGGGTCTCGGCTTATCCATTGTTAAAAAAGCCGTTGATATGCAGAACGGTACTATTGAAGTAGAAAGTGAGCTAAATATAGGTACAACCATTAAAGTTGAAATACCAGTTAATGAAATATAAGATATTAATTATCGATGACACCATTCCACTTTTAGAGGAGATTACTGATATCCTTAAAATGGAAGGTTACGACGTAGAAACGGCTAATGACGCCTATGGAGGCATGCAGAAAGTAGCAACCACATCACCCGATCTAATCATCACGGATGTGCTAATGCCCGAAATAAATGGCTTTCAGCTAGTTGAGAAATTGAAATCAATAGATAAGCATAAAGACATTCCCATTATCATACTTTCTGCCCAGGCCTCCAAGGAGAATATGAACAAAGCCAAAGAAATTAGTGCGAACCTGTTCTTGAAAAAACCCTGCTCTGCAGATGAACTAATTTTTTCAATTGAAAGCCTCTTAAATCAAAAAACATGAGCTCTGTAAAAGTACTATTGGTAGATGATCACACATTAATGAGGGAAGGTATAGCTTCTATCCTACAGCATATTGAGTTTGTACAGATTGTTGGTAAGGTGGAAAGTGGTGAGGAAGCCATAAACGCGGCAGAAGAATTGCAACCGGATATTATCCTTATGGATATTGTTATGAAAGGGATGACAGGGATTGAAGCTACCAGATGGATAAAAGAACAGAACCCTGATATCAAGATTATTTTACTTTCCAGCGAGGTAAGTAAAGATTATATTACATTGGGAGCAAAGGCGGGTATCAATGGATATTTACCAAAAAATGTTAATAAAGAAGGTCTGGTTGAAGCCATTCGTAAGGTAAATGCTGGAGAAAAGTACTTTAGTCCATCTATCATGGAAATAGTATTTGAAAACTTCTATGAACAGGAATCGACAAACAAAAAGCCATCAAAGAAAAATACCGATTTGTCTAACCGTGAAATGGAAGTTCTGGAACAAGTAGCATTAGGGAAATCCAATAAAGAAGTAGCTGATGCTCTTTTTATAAGCGTTAAAACCGTTGAAACCCATAAAACCAATATTTTATCAAAACTTGGTTTGAAGAATACTGCCGAACTAGTAAAGTATGCCATTAAGAATAATATTATAGAGCTGTAATAGGGGATTACCCCTAGGCATCTTTATGCGTAGTTCTACTTTTTGCACATAATCATTACAAACCATTCATAAATAACTGTATTTAAGCAATTTATGCCTTTAAAACACTGATTTTCAAATTCAGGTTTTCCCCCTAAAGGATCATGCGTAATTCTCACCATATTTGTTATGAGGAGAATAAAGTTATGGCACAAAGAAGAATGAGTAAGGAGCTAGTGGAGGCTAATACGTTATTAGAAAATTTTATTTATAGCTGTTCACATGATTTAAAAGGACCTTTAACATCCATTAAAGGGCTTATTCATCTTGCAGAAGTCACTCCTGACAAAGAATATCGCGATCAATATTTAAAACTGATAAACGAAAGTACCGAAAGGATGGATCGCTTTGTTCAATCTATGGAGCACTATCTTGTAAATGCCAAATATCCCATAGCAAAGGATAGGATCAATTTTAAGGAAATAATTGATGCTATTATCATTCCTATGAGCCCTAAAATTAAGCAGAAGAAAGTCTCTGTAAATACCCGGGTGAAGCAAGAAGACGAAGAATACTTTATTTCAGATAAGAGAAGATTAACCCTGATATTACAGCACCTGATTGACAATGCCATTTGCTACCAAAAAAATGGTAAAGTAGAGAATTTCCTTGACATAGAAATCAAGATCAACAATGAAGCAGCTTTTGTAGAAGTGTGTGATAATGGTGAGGGTATAAGCAAAGATAACATTCACGATATATTTAAAATGTTCTTTCGCTCATCAGAGCATTCAAAAGGTTCTGGATTAGGTCTTTACCTGGTAAAAGAAACCTTGAAAAAGCTGGGAGGCTCCATACAGGTAGTTTCTTCCAGGGGTGTAGGAAGTAATTTCATACTTAAAATACCAAATTCAACCTTAAAAAAAATCAGCAATCAAAGGCAACTTAATGAAACGCATCCATGAAATGATCGATCTTGTCTATAGCCTTATTTACTGCAATGATGTCGAAGCGTATATCCTTGTGCCAATTATTGGCATATGTATAATACTCTGCGGCCTCGGATACTTTTGCTACCTTCGTGTGGTTAACGGATTCTTCTGGAAAACCAAAG
Organism: Fulvivirga ligni; assembly: GCF_021389935.1. Lineage (NCBI taxonomy): Bacteria > Pseudomonadati > Bacteroidota > Cytophagia > Cytophagales > Fulvivirgaceae > Fulvivirga > Fulvivirga ligni. The sequence continues at coordinate 870,392 of NZ_CP089979.1, read as the reverse complement.
GTTGTATAGGATTTCGTTTTTACTTCCACAAAAACTAAGATGTCATCCTTCTCTGCTATAATATCCACTTCAGCTCGTTTGTACCTATAATTCCTCTCCAATATATTATAGCCGGCATTTAGAAGAAAGGCTACCGCGGCATCTTCTCCTTCTCTACCAGTTTGAGCTTTAGTCTTCATATTATTCCATAACTTTGTAATTAAAGTTAGGTGATTGTGAATAATATTCTAAATAAAAAGGTAAAGCTGCTAGATTTAGGCACTATTGACTATCAAAAAGCATGGGATTATCAAACGCAGATTTTTGATGAAATAGTCAATCTAAAAATAGAGAATAGGAAACTAGGTGAGGAGGAGCAGAAAATTACTTCTAACTACCTATTGCTGTGTGAACATCCTCATGTTTATACTCTTGGTAAAAGCGGCAGCCCTGATCATCTACTTATAAATGAACAGCAATTAGAGGAAAAAAACGCAACTTTTTATAAAATTAATAGAGGTGGTGATATTACCTATCACGGTCCAGGTCAAATTGTAGGTTATCCTATTCTAGACCTTGATAACTTCTTTACTGATATTCATAAATACCTAAGGTTCTTAGAAGAAGCAGTAATTAAAACACTAGCTGAATATAATATTGAAGCAGGGCGAATTGAGGGTTTAACAGGAGTTTGGATCGACTATATAGAAAAGAAGAATCCTCGCAAGATATGTGCGCTTGGCGTAAAATCCAGCAGATGGGTCACCATGCATGGTTTTGCCTTTAATGTAAACGCCGATCTGGACTATTTTTCTAACATCGTACCTTGTGGTATTGATGACAAAGCTGTAACTAGCCTGGAAAAAGAGCTGGGAGAAAAACAAAATATTGATGAGGTGAAAAGCAAGCTGATAAAACATATCGCTAAGCTTTTCGAAATGGAACTAGAAACTACATGAAAGAAGATATACAAAGACCAAAAGTTGAAAATGTAACTCTGGCCATTGCCAAAAAAGTGAACGAAATGAATGTGGATGAATGGAGCGTTCATTTGATTAACAATAACAACTTTGATATTGAAAACACGCTGATTACATCTACAGGATATGGCAACAAAGATGGAGAAGAACAAAAAACCTCCACTTTAAGACATTTTTTAGAAACGGTTGCTGGTAAAAGTACAGCTCTGGTGGAGCCAATAAATCCTGATGTTTTTCATCTAAATAATGAATACTGGGTAAGTTATTACATTGGGTCAAAAATTTATGACAAGAAATTTATTTTTGTTCCTGATTCCATTACAGAAGATAACCTGGTTTTTATAAAAGAACTGGGTTTAAAAGGCGTCTTACACTCTTAAATGAAGCAACTTAAAAATATACTTTTTCTTGACATAGAAACCGTTGGCAGTACAGATGATTATCACTCGCTGCCAGAAAGGTTAAAAACCCAATGGTCTAGAAAGGCTTCATTTCTTAAAAAAGATTCAGATCTTTCAGATGAAGAGTTATTCAAAGAAAAGGCTGGCATTTTCGCCGAATTTGGAAAGATAGTCACTATTGGTCTCGGTTTTTTCTCGTTTGAGGATGATACGCCTATCTTTAGAACAAAGGCCATTTTTAACGATGACGAAAACCTTATTCTGGAAGAGTTTGTTGAGACATTGAATAAATTTTCGAAAAATAACTTATCATTGTGTGCCCACAACGGTAGAGAGTTTGACTTCCCATACTTAAGTAGAAGGTTACTCATCAATGGTTTTCAGCTGCCAGAAGTACTTAACTTAATGGGAAAGAAACCATGGGAAATTCAGCATATCGATACTATGGATATGTGGAAGTTTGGCGATTGGAAGCATTACACCTCCTTAGATCTTCTCGCCACTATTTTTAATATAACATCAAGTAAATCAGATATTAACGGCAGTGAGGTAAATCAGGTATATTACGAAACCCATGACCTGAAAAGAATAGCAGAATATTGCCTGAGAGATGTAGTAGTTACTGCCAAATTATTTCTTAAATTAAAAAGTATTCCAATAGAAGAATTCGAAATTATAGATGCAACTAGCTATTAGGTAAAAACCTATGTTGGATTCTACTTGTTAAGAATAACCATTAGATAACAGATAATCAATAATTTAAGATACCAATAGTTGCATCTTTGTACAGATTCAACACTTATTTATGAGTAAGAAGAGAAAACAACAAAAGAGAGGAAAAAGTGATGGCATTCAGGGAAAACTGAAAGCAAAAATAATTTCTCTGCTTCATCAAAACTTTAATAAAGAATTTTCGACAAAAGATATTACCAAGAAATTAGGCTTTAGAAGAAAAGACTATAACAAAGCCATCCCATTTGTTTTATCAATTTTAGAGAAAGACGGCCAAATAATGCAAAGCAACGGCCGCTACAGAAGCACTAAAAACCCTGATCTGATAACAGGTCGGATTGATCACGTAAATCCCAGGTTTGCATACTTGCTAACCCCCGAAGATGAAGACGACATCTATATCAAAGCTCGTGATATGAACTTTGCTATGGATGGAGACACCGTGCGAGTTATGCTACTTCCGGTACCATCAGGAAAAAAGCCAGAGGGAAAGGTAGTAGAAGTTGTAGAGAGAAGTCGGACCCAATTTGTGGGTAAAATCGAATTCTCTCCGAGGTTTGCCTTTGTTATAGCTGATAATAGAAAGATTCATCAAGATATTTTCGTGCCGCTAGATAAGACCAGTAGCGCGGCACATAATGATAAAGTAATCGTAAAAATTACCCAATGGCCTGGTCATGATAGAAGCCCAGAGGGTGAGATAAAGATGGTATTGGGTAAGGCTGGTGATAATAATGCTGAGATACACTCTATCATGGCAGAGTTTGATCTGCCTTTTGAATTTCCTAAGGAAATAGATGAAGAGGCCAATAGCATCTCTGATAAAATCAGCAAGGCCGAGATAAAGAAAAGAAAGGATTTTAGAGATATACTCACCTTCACCATTGATCCTGAGGATGCAAAGGATTTTGATGATGCTCTTTCGTATCAAAAGTTAGAAAATGGTAATTATGAAATAGGCATCCACATTGCGGATGTTACGCATTATGTGAATCCAAACACTCTACTGGAGAAAGAAGCATATGACAGGGCAACTTCAGTTTATCTTGTGGATCGCACTATTCCTATGTTGCCAGAAAGGCTTTCAAATGGACTTTGTTCATTAAGGCCCAGGGAAGATAAGCTTACATTCTCAGCGGTTTTTGAAATCGATGATGATGCGAAGGTCCATAAAGAATGGTTTGGAAGGACTATCATCCATTCAGACAGGCGCTTTACTTATGAAGAGGCTCAGGCAAGCATTGAAACTGGTGTTGGAGATTTAGCTACAGAATTGCAGCATATAAATGGTCTAGCAAAGAAAATTCGTAAGGATAGATTCAAACATGGTGCTGTTAACTTCGAGAGTACTGAGGTTAAATTCAAGCTTGATGAAAAAGGTAGGCCTTTGGGTGTAATTCCAAAAATTCGTAAAGACGCACACAAGCTCATTGAAGAATTTATGCTCCTGGCTAACAAGAAAGTAGCTACATTCATCTATGACATGCAAAAAGGTAAAGACAAAAATACCTTTGTATATAGAACTCACGACTATCCAGATCCTGAAAAGCTGAATTCATTCTCAATGTTTGCCAAAAGGTTTGGGCATAGTTTAAAAACGGATGAAACCGCAGTTTCAAAATCGCTGAACAGCCTTTTAGATGAGATAGAGGGCAAGCCCGAAGAAAACGTACTTCAGCAACTGGCTATCCGAGCAATGGCCAAAGCAAAATACACCACAGCGGCAGATATACATTTTGGCTTGGCATTTCCTCATTACACTCATTTTACATCACCTATTCGAAGATATCCAGATATGATGGTTCACCGTCTTCTTCAGCATTATTTAGATGGTGGTAAATCCGTTAGTAAAGATGATTACGAAGAAAAATGTATTCATTCATCAGAGAGGGAAAAAAGAGCTGCCGATGCTGAACGAGCTTCCATTAAATATAAGCAGGTGGAATTCATGCAAGGTGTTGAGGATAAAGTCTTTGACGGCATAATCAGCGGTGTAGCCGAATGGGGCATATTTGTTGAAATTACCGAAACCAAGTGTGAGGGCATGGTACGCATGGTTGACCTTAGAGATGATTTTTATGACTTTGACGAAAAGAATTTCCGAGTTATAGGGCAAAGAAATAAGAAGATATACGCCCTTGGTGATAAAGTTCAGGTTCAGGTTAAAGCTACGGATATAGATAGAAGAACTATTGATCTGATATTTGTTGAAGAAACAGATTAAACTTAGCTTAGCCACTTTTTTAAGAGGATGAAAAGTACAGAACAACTTTTAGAGCTTATCTCCAAAGAGATTGATCAGCAAAAATATGGTGCGGAACCGCATGAGCTCTATGAACCTATAAGATATATCATGGCCTTAGGCGGTAAAAGACTAAGGCCTCTTTTAGCTACCATGTCATATTCCTTATTCAAGGATGATGTGGCGTCTATTCTTCCTCAAGCCATTGCAGTGGAAGTGTTTCATAATTTCACACTTATGCATGATGACATAATGGATGAAGCACCGCTGAGAAGAACTAAGCCAACTGTTCATGAGAAATGGAATAGCAACACGGCCATTCTTTCTGGTGATGTGATGCTCGTGAAAGCTTATGAAATGCTGATTGAAAATGAACACCCTGCTGCTATCAAGATATTAAAAGCATTTAATCAGTGCGCTAGTGAGGTTTGTGAAGGACAGCAGTTTGACATGGACTTTGAAAATCAGGCTGAGGTAACTGAAGAAAGTTATCTTGAAATGATTCGCCTAAAGACCGCTGTGCTCTTAGGTTTCAGTCTGGAGATGGGGGCAATGCTAGCAGAATCCGATTCGGAAAACTGTAAGGCTCTTCGTGATTTCGGAATTAATATAGGTTTAGGCTTCCAGTTAAAAGATGATCTTCTTGATGTATACGCTGACGCCAGCAAATTTGGTAAACAGGTAGGAGGTGATATCATCGCTAATAAAAAAACTTTCCTGCTTATATCAGCCCTTAAGTTAGCGAACAAAAAACAACGTGCAGCGCTCGACGGCTGGATAGGCAAAACGGATTTTGAACCAGCGGAGAAAGTAAAAGCTGTAACCAAAATCTATGATGAATTAGATATTCGATCTCTCACCGAGAATAAGATGAACGAATATTTCCAGAAAGGTTTTCAGTCTCTTAGAAAGGTTAATGCCCCACTTCATAAGAAGGCAATTTTGAGAGGCTTTGCAGAAAGCCTGATTGATAGAGAAAAGTAGAATCAGCAAACATATTTTCTTTTAATGCTTACTCAAATACATTATTATTGTTTTTAAAAACATAATAAAATTGAGTAAAGTACTATATCTATTGCTGGCTAGTCTTCTGTGTTACTCCGGAATTGCACAGAATTTGAAATATCCTGAAGCTCCTAAGGAGAATATTACCAATGCTTATTTCGGTGAAAAAGTCGTTGACCCTTATCAATGGATGGAAAATCCATCTGATCCACGATTAGAATCCTGGCTCGTAGACCAAAAAGGGCTCACCCGTAAATATGAAAACCGAAGGGTTAACAGCTTTGTGTTTCAGGATCAAATAAGTAGAGTAGGTAGAACTCGTTATGATGACTTTAACCTTACAGCTAATAACACCGATAAAAAGTATTACTTCAAAACCCAATTTAGTGATTCTGATAGCCCTGCTGATCTGTATTATAAAATTGGTAAAGATGGTGATTACGTACGGCTTGTATATGCCAAAAAACTAAGAGCTGATAAAAATGATGATGTCATCATCACAGACTGGGAAGTAGATCCGGATGAAAAATTTGTCATTGTTTCTGTATCCCACTCCGGCAGTGATTGGCAGGAACAACATGTTTATAATCTTGAGACCAAAGAAGCAACTAATGACATCATAAAATATACCCGTGGGGCAGGCCTTATCTGGAAAAGCAACGGTTTTTATTATATACGATATGATAAACCAAAGGAAGGAAGAGAACTACTAGATAGAAGAACAGGTCAAAGAATATGCTTTCATAGAATGGGTACCACTCAGGACGAAGATCAAGTAGTTTACACTAATCCAGATATTAGTGGAGTCAATTCCCTACACTACTTTAAGTCAGGTGAAAATGAAGTGATTCTTTCACATCCTATAAAATATAGAGGACTATGGAAAAGAACATTTTCCACAGTTAATATGGAAGGTGAAAGCTTTTTACCTAAACCTTTCTTCATTTTACCAAGCAATACCTCATTTGATATAGAATGCATCTTCGGCGATAGTGTAGTGATGAAAACCGATATGAATGCTCCTAAGCATAAAATTGTAATTGCGCTTAAAAATGAGGTGAATAAAATTTTTGAAATAGTACCTGAATACATGGATAACCTTGTTACCGTAAATCGCCTAGGAAAGGACAAGATTGCAGGTATCTATTCACTGAATGGTAAATACACTGTATTAGTATTCGATCTCAATGGCAAAATTTTAAAAAGATACAGTTTTGCTGAAGGTAAAAAGGTTTCAGGTTTTTATGCAGATGAAGATCAAGATTACGCTTACTACTATGTCTCGTCATTCTATCATCCTAGCATAAAATTTAGGATAAAACTAAGCGACCTGAGTGCTGAACCAATGGGTGTAACCACGCTACCATTTAATCATGAAAACTTTGTAACCAAATATGTCGAGTACATCTCGAAAGATTCTACCGCTATACAAGCCTATATAACTTATGATAAGAGGTTAGATTTAAGTAATGGCGATAATCCTTGTTTAATATTGGGCTATGGCGGTTATGGTCATACTATAGAACCATCATATAATTGGGAAAATATAATTTGGTTAATGAATGGTGGCATATTGGTCACTCCAAATATTAGAGGAGGTGGAGCACAAGGCGGTGACTGGGCAAAAGCAGGAAGAAAATTGCTTAAACAAAATGCCTTTGATGATTTTACCGCCTGTGCTGACTACTTAATGGAAAGTGGAATTACCAATCCTAACAAAATAGCCATCATCGGTGGATCTCATGGGGGCATGTTGGTTGCCGCTGTAGCTGTTCAGCATCCTGAAAAGTTTAAAGCAGTGGTAGCATCTGCAGGAGTATATGACATGTTGAGGGCTGAAAATTTTACGGTTTCCGGTGCCGCTATCAATAGAAGAGAATACGGAACTGTGACAGATTCTGTGGAGTTTGCAAACTTATATAGTTATTCTCCTTACCATAATTTAAAAAAGGGCAAATTTCCTTCAATTATGTTGATCACTGGAGATCATGATGATAGAGTTCCTCCGTTACACTCATACAAATTTCTAGCCCGCATTCAGGAAATGTACCCTGAAACAACAGCTATTTTGAAAATTAAAGAGAACACGGGTCACTCGAAATTTGAAACCCTAGATGGCTATTATGATATAGCTTCCAGCCAATATATGTTTTTATTTAACGAATTAGATATGGATTTTAAACGATAAACAAAAAAGGCTGTCTTCTCAGACAGCCTTCCTTATCTATTCTTGTGGTTGTAACCACCATTTTCTTAATTGTAATTGCTCGTCAGTAGCATCTTCTGCAAACTCAAGAACATAAATCTGTGGTTGTTCTATCGGGAATATTTTCGCAGCAAGCTCTGCTTTAGTCCATTCACCAGCTTCATCTTTTCTCATTACCGAGTAAGAAAGTGTTTCTCCTACTTTAAGAGACTCTTGAATACCACCTATAAAGCTTCCCAATTCCGGTCCTAATGGTGGGATGTCCTTACCATTAATGGCTACTAATACATCTCCATTTTCAAAACCCAGTGAATCTCCCATCGGATTTAAGTTTTCAGCGTTTTGTATCGCTAAATGTTGCGCACCATTATAAGGAGCAACAGCAATGTTAGCTTGCTGCAAGCCCAAGCTCACAGTCTCCACAACTTTTTCAAATGCAAAGTCAATACCTACTTTGTTGAATAATTCTTCAAATGGTAATGATTCATTTCCCCCAACATATGTATCTAAAAACTCTCCAATTTCAGGGTAGGTAAGTTCTGTTATTATTGAGAATAATTCATCATCATCAAATGATTTGTCCTTTCCAAATTTCTTAGAAAGATCAATCATCAGGTTTTGCATACCATATTTACCTTCAGATAATTCTCTCAGCTGAATGTCTAATGCCATTCCAATTAATGCACCTTTTTGGTATACATTGTAATACTGATCCTCATATTTATCAAGTGTACCTTTACTGATTGTTGTAAATGCAACAGTATCAATAAATTGAGACGCTGTAATCATTTTTTCTCTGAGTACCTGTAAATATTCATCTGGCGATATCAGGCCATATTTCACCTGCATATTCCCAGCAAAATACTCGGTTACTCCTTCATACATCCACAAATGTTTAGACATTTCAGGGTTGGTGAAGTTAAATTCACCAATCTCATGGCTATGAATGGTTAAAGGGGTTACAATATGAAAGAATTCATGCGCTGCAAAATCTCTCAATTGCTGAGCCATTTGATTGATGCTCATTTCAGGCATATAGTAAAAAGAGCTGTAAGAATGCTCCAACGCACCATATGATGTAACTGGCTGATCTGTGAAATAGAATATAAAAGCATACTTATCCACAGGAAGTTTACCTCCTAGGTATTCCTTCTGCGCCATAAGCACTTCTTTGATACTTGCAGCAATTTCTTTGGCTGATACTTTATTATTTGGAGAATAAGATCCAATTAACACATCTGTGTTTCCCACTTTAACAAAAGCAGTATCTGCCTTGCTATACATAATAGGAGAGTCAACTAATTCATCATAGCTAGAAGTAGCAAATTTGTCTAACTTAAATTGATCTTTCGTTTCATTTGTTGCATTCGGAATAAGGCCAGTAGCACCATAAAAACCGTCAGGTCTTATCACCTTTAACTCATAAGACAGGTCTTTCTTTCCATCAAAATATCCGAAATATCCACTGCTATTGATAACAAAGTTCTTTCCATCTTCGATGTTAGTTCCAGCTGGCTGAAAAATATCCGGACCTTCAAGCTGTGTATCATAGCTATCCTCAATCCAGTAGGTGATTTTTACTAATTTGTTAGCCTTTTTTATCAACCAAACATTATCTTCCTGATGCTCTACTTCTAGTTCTTTTCCTTTTTTATCTAAGGCCTTAAAATCTGATACGAACCTTCCATAATCTTCTATGGCATAAGTACCAGGAATCATTTTGGCAAAATTAAATTTAATCTCTTTGTCTTTTATGGTTGGCGTTTCAAGCTCTACATATACTTTATCATCATCCACCTTGGTTAGATCCAATGTGTACTTGTAACCGTCATTTGCAAACGCAGCAAAACCACATAGAAATAATACTATGTTTACTATTAAGATTTTCTTCATACTATTAGTTAAAATATATTTGATTGAACAAACGTAGTGAAAAGCTAAATAGTTAAAAACTTTTGATAAAAGGAGTTTAACTCACTTGGCCTGTACATATAACTTTTAAATAACTACACTGTTATAACCTTTTACCTTAAGAAGATATGAATTTCCACACAAGAAAATGGGTGAAGCCAGAAGATTTAAATCCTAACGGAACTCTTTTCGGTGGCAGCCTTCTGAGCTGGATAGATGAAGAAGCAGCTATTTACGCCATTATACAATTGGAGAATCAACGGTGTGTTACTAAGTATATGTCTGAAATTAACTTTGTTAGCTCAGCTAAACAAGGAGACATTATTGAACTAGGTATGAAGGCCACCAATTTTGGAAGAACTTCTATAACATTAGAATGTGAGGTAAGGAATAAGCTTACTCATAAAACTATACTAGCCATCGATAAAATTGTATTCGTAGCGTTAGATAAAGATGGAAATCCGTTACCACACGGAAAAACAGAAATAACTTATGTAAAAGATCGTTTACAAAGTTAGTATGACATGCATTAATGATTGCTAACCTGTTTTAGCAATTACTTGTAACTTAAGCAAGTATAAGATTTTTTAAGAGATTCTATTATGAATAAGAAAGTGTTGGTTTTAACTGGCGGTGGAGATTGTCCCGGCCTGAATGCAGTAATAAGGGCAATAGCCAAGAGAGCTAAAAAGGAGAAAGGCTGGGAAGTATGGGGTAGTATGGGTGCTTTCAACGGAGTTTTGAGAGAGCCAACAGAGCTTGTTCGTCTTAGCAGTAAAAGAACCGCAGGTATCCATGTTAAAGGAGGCACAATTCTCAAAACTACGAGTAAGGGAGATCCATTGAAATTTCCCGTTATGAGTGCTGATGGGACCTGGTCAACGATCGATAGAACCGAAGAACTTATTAATAAAATAAAGGAGCTAGGCTTTGAAGCTGTCATTAATATTGGTGGAGATGGTTCTCAAAGAATATCTCAAGCTCTTTATGAAAAGGGCCTGAATATCATTGGCGTTCCTAAGACCATTGATAATGACCTTTCTGCTACGGACCTTACTTTTGGTTTTAGCACAGCTGTGCAGGTAGCCAGTGACAGCTTTGATAAGTTAGTGACGACAGCCGAAAGCCACCACAGAGTGATGATCATGGAAGTGATGGGTAGAGATGCCGGTTGGATAGCCTTACATACAGCATTATCAGGTGGAGCTGAAGTTTGCCTCATTCCAGAAATACCTTATGATATTAAGAAGGTGGTAAAAAGGCTCAATAAACGTTATGAAAAAGGTAAAGGCTTCGCTAATATAGTAATCGCCGAAGGTGCCAAAGCAAAGGACGGCACTGCCACTGAATTTGAAAGCAAAGAAGTAGGCTATGAAAACGTGAGGTTAGGTGGAGTAGCATATCAGCTCTCTGCTCAGCTCAAAAACGCTGGTCTTAAAGCGGATATTAGAGAGGCCGTACTTGGTCACACACAAAGAGGTGGCACACCAGTAGCTTTTGATAGAGTACTAGCTACGCTTTTAGGAGTACAGGCTTTTGAAATGATACTTTCTGAGCAATATGGACGTATGGCGGCATTTATTAATAATCAAATAACTTCAGTGCCTTTAATAGATGCAATCAAAGATTATAACTATATTGATAAAGATTCTTTTTTAGTAAAAGCAGCCAAAGGTATTGGTATCTCTTTTGGAGATTAAGGTCTATAATTGAATGCGCTTGAAATATATTTTTTTGCTACTTTTTCTGTCCTTCCCATTTCTGGGAAGTTCTCAAGACATCCTGAATATACAGGAGCTGGAACATGAGATTAATATCAACCCCTACTTTGATTATTATCTTGATGAATCCGGTGCACTTGGTATAGATGAGGTGATGAAGCTTGATACTACAGCATGGGGAGACGTTGGTGAAAAAGGTCTGCGTGTGGGTACAGGTGAGTCAACACTATGGCTGAAGTTAACAGCATCTCTTCTTACCTATGACCCTGAACAAGTAGTTATTGATTTCTTTGACCAATCGATACATAAGATTGAATTATATGAGATAAGACAGTCAGGTAGAACAAGTTATTCCATTACAGGATCCAATGTGGCCCCGGATGAAAAAAGTATTGCGGGTAATCATAATGATTTTCTTGTAACCATAGACATCTTACAGTCCACCGAATATTATTTCAAAATTACTTCGCCAAACTACATCAGTATTTCCGCTACCATGGAGCATGATGCAGAGGCACTTTCCGATAATACGGCTGAAAGAACAGTTTTAGGTCTATTCTACGGAGCTTTAACTATCCTCATTCTTTATAACTTGCTATTATTCTTTACTACACGTTTTAATTTTTTTGGGTATTATGCTATCTACATATTATTCGTGTCATTATTGGCAGGAAATGCGGATGGGTTTACCTCGCAATATGCCTTTAAATTAATGGAATGGACTGATGGTAACTTAAATATCATCACCACCAGCATGACCTTGATCGTCGGTTTATTATTTATGGATGACTTCCTGAATATACCTTCATGGTCTCATAAAACTAGTAAATTTATTAAGTGGCAAATTATAGCCATCGTTCTGGTTATTGCTGCTTGCTTTATTATTTATCCAGCAGCAGGTTATGTAGCAAACGCCTTTTTATCATTTCTGGTAATGATTTTTATGGTTGTTATTGGTTGGATGGCAGTTAAAAGCAACGTGCCGCAGGCCATATATTTCTTCACTGCATACATCTTTTTCGGCTTCTTTATATTTCTGCTTAATCTATATGCCCTTAATGTATTAGAATACAGCTACATAATAAAGTACTCTGTTCATATAGGCTTCTTCGTAAGTACTCTGATTTTATCTTACGGATTAGGTGTTAGGATTTATGATATCTATCAAAGTCTGATAAGAGAAGAGAAAAATAAGCAGGTTCTGGTAGAGCAAAAGAATAAGGAGCTCGAAGAAAAGGTAAAAGAAAGAACTGCAGATATTGCACACAAAGAGCTTAACCTACGCTCCATATTAGATAATTCTGATAACTCTATTTGGCTCATTGATAAGAAATACAGACTGATTGACTTCAATACCGTTTTCGCTCAATCATGGGAAATATCATTCGGAAATATTGTGAGCAGAGGCAGCAATTTGCTGGAGCTCTATCCTATAAATTCAGGAATGAAAGAGGTTTGGCAAAAGCGATTTGATGATGTATTATCAGGTCAGCGTGCAGTATACAGGGATATTGGAGATGATGATGCCGAAGATCAGCAAAGCCATTTTGAAATCTATGCTTACCCGATTGAAGAAAGAGGAAGAGTAACTGGTGCATCCTTTTTCCTAAAGGACATTACAGAAAGGGTAAACTCTGAAAATCAGCTGGTTTCCCAAAACGAAATGCTTAAAAAAGTAAATAAGGAATTAGACAGCTTTGTTTACAGTGCTTCTCATGATTTGAAGGCTCCTCTGGCATCTGTCATGGGCTTAATTAACCTTGTAAAATACGAGGAAGAAATAGACAGACGACAAGCGTACTATGATATGATGTCTAATTCTATCTCCAGGCTCAACCAGTCTATTAAAGACATTATTGACTTTAGCAGAAACGCTCGTCTTGAAATTGAATACGAAGAAGTTGATCTTGATGAAATGATCAACAACATTTTTGATGACCTTCAATATATCGAAGGAGCGGATCAAATTATACGATGTGTAGATATTCAACCAGATCTGGTAGTGAAAACCGATCCTACCAGAATCAGGGTAATATTGCGAAATCTTATCAGCAATGCCATTCATTACGGTTGCCTGGAAGGTGACGACAAGCGGATAGAGATAAACATTTTCCGAAATGACCATAACATGATTCAGCTTTCGATCAAAGATTACGGGCCTGGCATAGACAAGTCATTCCATCAACGCATTTTTGATATGTTCTACAGGGCCAATGAAAGCTCGGCAGGAACAGGCTTAGGTTTATATATTGTTAAAGAAACAGTGGATAAACTGGAAGGAAAGATTGATATGGAATCTGAAGCTGGAAAAGGATCGACCTTTATTATCCAAATTCCGTACATAGACTAAACAGCACTGGAAAGTGCTTTGTTAGTTAATAAATTAGAATGATAAAATGGACGGAGAACAATATTTAGAACAGGCTACATTAGGTGCAGGTTGCTTTTGGTGTGTGGAAGCTGTATTTCAAAATCTTAAAGGTGTTTACAAAGTTGTTTCAGGATATACCGGGGGAAAAGTAAAAGATCCTAATTATAGAGAAATTTGCTATGGCCGTACAGGCCATGCTGAGGTAGCACAAATTACCTTTGATCCCAACCAAATTTCTTTCAAGGATCTATTAGAGGTTTTTTGGAAAACACATGACCCTACTACTTTAAATAAACAAGGTGCTGATGTAGGCACTCAATATAGATCTGCAGTATTCTATCATAATGATGAGCAAAAGCAAATAGCCGAAGAATATAAAACCAAGCTAGATCAGGCAGGAATTTTTGATGATCCCATAGTTACTGAAATCACCCCGCTGGATGTTTTCTATGAGGCAGAAGATTATCATCAAAACTATTTCAACGATAATCCTTCACAGCCGTATTGCCAATTCGTGGTAAAACCGAAGGTAGAAAAAGTAAAGGCCGTTTTTAGCGAGAAACTTAAATAAAAAAACCCGGCCAATTCTGGTCGGGTTTTTTAATGTTTTCAAAGTCCTTATTCTAAAAGAGCTTCTATTTCTGACATCTTCTTATCAGAATAGGCTCCCGTTGTGGCGTAGATAACTTTTCCGTCTTTATCTAAAACAAAGAAATAAGGAACATCCTTTTTATCAAAAGCTAGTGCATCTTTGTAAGGCTTCAACTTTCCTTTGTAGAAAAGGATATTGGGTAAAAGCTTTGGGTCTATGTTCTTAGCTGCCTTATTTTTAGCCGTTCCTGTAGCAGCAGCGTTAATACCAGTGAACATCGGTACAAAATATACATTTACGTCATAGCCAAAAGAAGAAAACAAACCGCCACCGCCTTCTCTAAGAAACTTATTATAAACTGGGCTGAACCAAGTATTAAGGTCCTTTTCTGATTTCTTCGAATATGCTAAACCCAGGAGTGTAAACTTCCCCTTAGTTCCTTCGGGTAATACCACTATGGAGTCTGTAACCGTTTCTGCTTCCAAATCAGGAAACTGCTTACCAACCACTTGTGCCTGTGAAGTTTTAATAAAAGCCAAAAATAAAACAGCGCAAAGTAAATTCTTAAGTGTCATATTTAATGAATAGTTTAAATAACTAAGTTATAAAAATATATATCAGATTCAGGCTTAAAACGTAATGAATTTACAATTAGTATTTACCCCTTTAAAGTATGGAAAAGTAGGTTTTAACAGCCTATTATTTCTTCATCTGATAGCATAATTCGTCCTCACAAATCACTTGTAATCAATCATTTAATTAATTTTATTTTCAACTTACTATTTAGTAAGTAAGCTACTTATAAAACTTCTTTGGCGGCACTATGAAAAGACTGAATCGAGCGTACGGAGCATTGTCAGCATTGAGCTCAATAAGCGCGTCTCTGCGTCGGTCTCCAGGCCTGGCCAGATAACTTCTCAGATTAATGGCATAGCCTGGGTCAAAACCAAACCAAAGCCAATCGTAAATTTCATGTTCAAAACTCAGTCCAAGATATAGGTCAGATTTTCTGAGCGTCAGAATTTCGTTGGGCGCAAGTTCATTATTGCTCACTGCATATCTCCAACCTTTCACCTCGGCAGAGCCAGTGATATAAAATTTATGATTCACTTTATATCTCAAGGCTGCAGATTTTGGTAAGTACAAATCCATAGTAAACTTAGGACTCAACTTATGCTCATAACTTAGAAATGGATAAATCTGGAAGGCCGTTAAAGTGTAGCCCAGGGAAAGTCCTGTTCCGATTTTTGTATTCTTATTCAAGGTGACCTCATATGAGGTAAGTGCATAATATTTGGTCGTATTTGCCTGCCATTTAAACAAATCACTTTTCATCTCCGCCCCGGCTACCACAGTAATTTGCTTATTTTTATCAAAGCCTTGCTGAAAAAGAAATCTACCTCCGAGGCTTGTGAATTTATGACTTTCTATGTGATCATAAAGCTCGTAATGACTGAGGTCATAATCTTTATCCATAACAAAATTATGCCGATCATATTTAAACTGAACGCCGAACATAGTTTCACCCTTCATGATTATAGGCACACCCAAACGAATCTTCATTTGAGTATCTCTTTCCATTTCTGAATTGGCATTTCCATATGCATCAGAATTAGAGCTTATATTATAATCATAAAGGTTGTTAAGGGTAATTTCGGCTATTCGTGGCCGATAAGGAATGATATTAGATTCTAATTCTACATTATCGTTTTGCACATCCTGGGCTAATAGCCATCCACAATTCATATGTGTAAATGCAAATAAGACTAGCAGGTATCTCATCATAGTTTTTAGCATGAAAGTCCTGAATAAACTTGCTAAGATTCAATAAAGTTCAATAATGAAAGTTAATTTTATTTAACGCGGAATCTAAGTGCTGATTTAACTCCCACCATCTCGAGTTGCTGCTCTTCTGAGCCCATAGCTGTTATTCCTTTTTGATAGAATAGCGCCAATAGCAAGTGAGAGTTGTTTTCAAGCTTTTTCTCAAGACCCAAACTCACATCTGCAGTACCCAGATAAAAATGAGGCTCATCATTAATCTTTGACGCCTGAATATCTACAGCAAAATGTTCCTCATCTTTAGAATCCCCATTATAATCAAAAGTATAGCTGTAATTATACCTTTGACTCAGGTAAGCTCGAGGTGAAATACCTGAGCTTACGAATAAATATCGGTCATGGGAAATCGGGTGGTTGTATTTTAAATGAACCGGAACGGCAACAGTGTGAGCTCTGGCATCAATACTGTGTAATTCACCAATGCTATTATCAATAGAAGGGTATTTATTAACATCATCGCCCAATTTATCCACATCATTCACAGAATAACTGGTAAAGGCATAATTGATACCTGTTTCCACCCTAAGCGCTGGTGAAAGTATAAATTCGGCCCCTAGACCAGCAGCCACACCAGGATGGCCCTCACCAACTTTGGTGAAAGTTCTATTGAAGCCTAATTCAGGACCATACTGGAAACCAACGCCATTCATCTTACGCTTTTCCATATCTCGCAGTACCGCCACAGATAGTTTAGTAGCTTTCTTTTCCACCACAGGATCTAAAACCGGCAGTTCTACCTTTTCTATTCTTGGATTAAACACGTAGTGATTAGAGAAATTAATTCCTTTTCCTTTCAACCAGGCTAGCTCCTGATTATTATTTTTAAGATAAACATTCCCTTCACTATCCATGCTGGCCAAGTCATATTCCGTCAGAAAAGTTTTAATTTCCTTTGAAATATCTTTGCTGGCACCCAAGTAGATATCATTATCATCGTTTTGACGATAGGTATGATTGCTTGTAAGATATACCGGCACCTGAGTAACTATTTTCTTCTCTATATAAACAGTATCAGAACCTGTTTTTTCAGTAGCCTCATTCTTCCAAAAAGCTAATTGTGCTTTAAGCGCATTATGATCATTTTCCTTGGCCTGAAGTTCGGTCAGAGCTGCCTTCAATTCTTCATTTTCACCATTATAGAAGTATGAATATGCTCCAAAGTTTAGCAGAGAGACAATAATTACCGCCGCTGCTATTCTCATAAATTCGCGGTATTTCACATACCACGGAATGTATTCTATGCCTTGCATTCTTGCATGAAACGAAGCCAAAGCATTTTCATCTACATGAGTATCATTAAAGGACGATACCTTTTCTTTTATATACTTGTCAAAACTTTTGTCATCCATGGCTCTTACGAATGTTTCTTAATTTACTAATGGCAGCTTGAAGTTTAGTTCGAGCTACAGAGAGGTTAGACTTTGAAGTACCTTCACTTATGCCCAACTTATTGGCAATTTCGCTGTGCTTAAAACCCTCAATAGCATAAAGGTTGAATACTATGCGATACGATGGCGGTAACTCCTGAATTAATGCTATGATTTCCTCTCCAGAAATTTTATCCAAAATGTCTTCTTCATCCAGCTCATAACGTGCATAGGAAATATCTACGTTGTGGTAATGCTTTTCATTTCTTCGGTAATAATCGATAGCAGCGTTAATCACAATGCGCCTAAGCCATCCTTTGAAAGAAAGTCCTGGTGTGTATTTACCCAAATTAGTAAACACCTTTACAAAAGCGTCATTTACAATTTCAATGGCCTCTTCTCTATCTCGTGAGTATCTGAGCGCTATACTTATGGCATAGCTATAAAAGGCCAGATATAATCTATCTTGCGACTGTCGGTGTCCTTTTTTACACCTTTTCAGGAGTTCATAAAAATCCTTATTCTCTTCCACTGTTAATTCTCTACACGCGCTTTGTGCAAATATGGTTGGTTGCGCTAAAATATTTTCTCTTATTCATCATTTGCAACCAACGGTTTATCGCTTTTGTTCGTGATGACTCCAGATAAAAAGAATGCTATGACAATATTGGTTGAAAAGGTAGAAGACTATGTTAAGAGAAAGTTAAAGGATCTACCTAAAAATATGTATTTTCATAATATCAAACATACTGAAATGGTGGTTAAAGCCGCTAAAGAGGTTTGTTGTAAAGTAGAAGCTTCTGAGGAAGTAGAAGGGGTTGTTTTAATAGCGGCCTGGTTCCATGATATTGGATACCTATGCGATTATTATAATCATGAAGAAGAAAGCAAAATTATAGCATTGGACTTCTTAATTAAGGAGAACTACGATGTACGGAAGATAAATGAGGTGCTCAATTGTATTAATGCTACAAGGTTTGGTTATGAGCCAAAGAGCCTGGCTGAAAAAATAATAAGAGATGCTGATGTTTACCATTTGGCCAGCAACCAGTATTTCGACTGGCTGGCGAGGTTAAGGTCCGAATGGGAGCACAAACTGAACACCTGTCTCACTGATCAACAGTGGTATTATAAAAATCTATTATTTTTGAAAAATCACAGTTTTTGCACCGCTTACGGACAACGTGTTTTAGAAAAGAAAAAACAGCTAAATATTAATAAAAACATTAAAAAAATGGAGGGACGCAATTGAGGATGACGAAATATGAGTTGACGATAGTAGTGCCGGTATATAATGAAATAGAAAGCCTGCCTACTTTTAAAGAAGAGATGGATAAATATTTGTCTAAAACCACATTAGCTACTAAAATTCTTTTCATCAATGACGGTTCTAAAGATGGCAGTTTACAGTTGATTAAGGACATATGCACCGATAATCAACATTATTTCTATGCTTCATTGGAAAAAAACTGCGGCTTAAGTGCTGCTATTAAAACAGGCATTGACCTCTGTGATACCAAATATTTCGGTTATATAGATTCTGATTTACAGACCTCTCCTGAAGATTTTATTACTTACTTCGATTTTCTAGGGGAATATTCTATGGTAAATGGGATAAGAGCTAGAAGATCAGATAGCGTGGTAAAGAAAATGTCATCTAAAATTGCCAATGGTTTTAGAAGAGTCATGATCAACGATGGTATTCAAGACACCTGTTGTCCGTTAAAAATAATCGACAGTCAATACGCTAAAAAAATTCCTTTCTTTAAAGGTATGCACAGATTTATACCGGCATTAATTCAATTGCAAGGCGGAAAGGTTAAGCAGCTGGCTATCAGGCATTTTCCTAGATATGCTGGCACAGCTAAGTATCATCTTTTTAACCGCCTTACTGGTCCTTTTGTAGATACCTTTGTGTTCTTATGGATGCGCAAGAGATATATTACATACAAGGTAGCCGAAATGAATCTTCCGCATGAATAATTTCTGGATTACTGCAATAGGATTTCTGGCGCAGGCACTTTTCTCAGCAAGGCTTATTGTACAATGGTTTAAATCAGAAAAAGCGGGTAGAGTACTTTCACCCACTATATTCTGGCAGCTTAGTCTTGTAGCATCATTTCTATTAGTGGTTTATGGTGTGCTACGAAATGATATTGTGGTAATAGGGGGCCAACTTATCTCCTATTTCATATATATCAGAAACCTGAGATTCAAAAGAGCATGGAGGTTCTTACCTATATGGTTCCGAATGGCTACTATCTTTGCGCCAATCATTTCACTGGCCTATTTAATACTGAATAAGCAATTTCATTTTCATCAACTGTTAGAAAATGATGACATTTCTTATTCATTGATGGTGTGGGGTTCCATAGGACAAATCATTTTTACCTTCAGATTTATTTATCAATGGATCTATTCTGAAAGACAACAACAGTCTGTTTTACCAGCAGGATTTTGGGTTATTAGTCTCGTGGGCTCATTAATGATCATTAGTTATGGTGTTTTTCGATCTGATATTGTGATAATCATAGGACAGCTTTTTGGGTCCATTATATATTCTCGTAACTTATTTCTCATCTTCAAAAAGAAAAAAACTCAGTGATGTTAACGGTGAAAAAGAAGTATCATCCTCTATTACTCTTTATTCTTGGTGGTATATTGTTTTTTTCACATCTCAATAGTTGGTCACCACCCACTATTATGGAAGCCAGGAATTTTATTTCTGGCAGAGAGATGGTGGCCTCCAACGAATGGCTCATCCCTACGCTGAACGAAAAGACCAGAATCCGAAAGCCACCCTTACCTACCTGGCTTAGTGCGATTTCAATCAAAATAGCGGGTGATGAAAATGACCTGACAGCACTGAGGCTACCTGCAGCTCTAGCAGGTATAATTATGCTGTTCTTCCTCTATGGACTGGTAAAAGATGTTTTTGATAACGAACATCTAGCCTTATATGCTTCAATTATTCTCGGCTCCTTTTATATGATCGTGCAAGAGAGCCATACCGGGTCATGGGATATATTTTGTAACACATTTATGCTAGGTGGGGTATGGATGCTGTATAAAGGATTTCAGTCCGAACGGTCCTTTAAATATTTTGTGCTGAGTGGCCTGCTTTTGGGAGCATCTTTCCTAAGCAAAGGGCCTGTATCATTTTATACCATTTTACTACCTTTTGTTGCTGCCTATTTTCTTTCAGGACATAAAATAAGAAGCAATAAAACCAAGGGCCTGATAGTCTGTGGCTTAATCACAATTATCATGTCATCTGCATGGCCTCTATATCTTTACTTCAAGATTCCGGAAGTAGCTAAGGCCATAGCCAATGAGGAGAGCGATGCATGGATTAATAGACATAATAGACCGCCATGGTTTTATCTTCACTTTATGCTTTTTACAGGTATTTGGGCATTAACCACACTTTTTTCATTTATCCGATACAAAAAAGTATTTGCAGCCTATGATTTAAAAAAGGTAAAATTTGTTCTATTCTGGTTCATCATCACTTTCATACTTTTATCAGTAGTGCCCGAGAAGAAAGAAAGATACTTCCTGCCTGCACTTCTTCCTTTGGCCGTTTGGGTTGGAAATTATGTGTTTTTTGTGCTAAGAAGTATTCATGGCAAACAACTATTAACCGTAGACAAAACCTTTGTTTTAGTTCAAGGTATTATCAATACATTAGCTCTGGTAAGTCTACCTATTCTTCTTTACAAATTCGGATCAGAAAGAGGTGATATTAGCACAACACAATTAACATTTTACAGCTTAGTTCTAGGCATTCTATTAATCACACAGATCTACGTTCTTGCCAGGAAAAAAAGGACTTTAATATATCCTATCAGTGCATCTATCATGATGGTTTTCGTGTTAACCTGCTGGCCCATAATTCCAAACATCGGCTGCAAAAATCCAAATTTTCAAGACCTAAGGGTTGTGAGAGACATTGTGGAACTACAGCATTTTCCTTTATATACAAAAGCGGAAATATCTCCTGAAAGAATGTGGGAGATCGGAAGGCATATCAATATTTTACCAGAAGAAGCTCAATTACCAGATAGTAATGTGATAATCATTAGCGATGAACCACTACAACTATATAAAGTGAAAAAATATACTTTTCATTATAATCCTGGTAAGAAGGAAGATCTACTTTATTTCTACGTTTTGAATTAAACTATTTAGCCGCCGCAATGGCTGCCACTGATACTGATTTTGAACCTCCATCAATCAAAGGATGAACACAGGCTTCAATGGTAGCTCCGGTAGTAATGACATCATCTACTAATAATATATGTTTATCCTCAATTGAGATACTGTCATTGAGCTGGAAGATTTCAGACACATTTTTCCATCTGGATAAGCGAGACTTTTTGGTTTGAGTAAAAGTATTTCTTCTTCTGATCAGGGCATCCGCTTCACGTGGAACACCCAAGGCTTCGGAAAGTCCATCGGCAAACATTTCACTTTGGTTATACCCACGTCTCCTCAATCTTTTAGCATGAAGCGGAACCGGCACTATGATATCGAATTTGTCTTGAAAGCCATCCTTTGCCAATTCAACACCATATTTCTTACCCAATAAAACACCAAGCTCAGGTTTATTATCATATTTAAGGCGGTGCAATAATCGTTGAACTTTTCCGCTTTTATTAAACTTATAATTGGCGAAAACATGGGCCAACGGAACACGACCATAGAATTTATGAGCAATGAAGTTATCTGGTTCCAGGTGTGATTTAGTTTGCGGCAAACTATATTCACATTTCAAACAGAGCAATTCTTCTCCTTTGGCCAGACCTCTATTACAGGCCAGGCAGTAATTAGGAAAGATCAATGATAGGAAATCATTAAGCATTCTATGTTTATGGATATATTTGCAGGAATATTTAATATATAATTTAATGAATAAAGTCGAGGAATTTAATGCTTATCGCAGCAAGATGAATGAAAAGATCTTGAATGCTGATAACAAAGTGCTGAAAAGGATATTTAACCTGGATACAAATGCTTACAGCGAAGGTGCTTTAGATGTAAAAACTAAGGAATTAATGGGCATGGTAGCATCTATGGTATTGAGGTGTGATGACTGTATTAAATATCACGTGCAGAAATGTTTTGAGCTGGGAGTGACGAAAGAACAAATATTCGAAGCATTCGCTATTGCTAACTTGGTAGGAGGAACCATAGTAATTCCTCACCTGAGAAGGGCCGTAGAATTTTGGGAAGAATTAGAAAGCCAATAAGGCATGATTAAGAAAGATCTTGAATTAGAAAGAACCTGGCAAAAGTTAAGATTAGAGCTTAAAGATATGATAGGTAAAAAGCCTAAAGATCTCAATAGTGTTCTATTCTTAATAGGTGTGCAGGAATTAGGCCAAGGCAAAAAAGTATTTGATAAAGAGGAAAAGCAAGATCTTATGCACATTGCCATATGTAAAGTGCTGAGCTATTCAGGTTTTTATGAACTGGAGGGCTTAGATGAACAAGGATGGCCACATTGGAAAATGAAAAAGAAACTTCCTCATTTTGATCTTCTGGAGCAGGAGAAAATGCTCAAAATGCATGTAATAGAATACTTTGAAAAAGAGCTTAATATAGTATTGTAATTACATCGTTTTGGTGGGGAATGCATATAGACGTATATTTAAAAATTAGGTAAAATTCTAAATGAACTATGAGTCACCTTAATACGTATAATAATCACGCGTTGGTGACATATAAATCTTTAGCGGAGAGATTCATATATGAATAATGTAGAACAGAACATATACAGCAAGATACAACTGTACAGGAGAAAATATTATCTTACTCTTGCTGTAAGAGGTCTACTCATTTCGTTAGGATTAACGCTCGCTATTTTTCTAGTTTTTAATACACTGGAATATTCCTTTCACTTTGGCTCTATCATTAGGGCCTTCTTGCTTTTTATATTTCTGGGTATTGGTACATGGGCCCTTACCAAATTTGTAATTATTCCTCTTATCAAAATGATAAGAGATGAGCAGGCTATGAGTAACGAAGAAGCTGCTCGACAAATAGGAAAACACTTTCCTGAAATTAGTGACAAGCTTCTTAACATTATTCAGCTTCACGGATTTGAAGGTGCTCTGGTTCAGGCGAGCATTTCTCAAAAAGCTCAAACCATTAGTACTTACAATTTTACCGAGGCCGTAGACGTAAAAAAGAACCGCTCATACGTGAAGTATTTAGCCCTTCCCCTCGTGCTTCTTCTTTCTGCGTTAATTATAAGGCCTTCACTAATCACCACAAGCTCTAATCGGATTATAAAGTTTAACCAAGAATTTATACCAGAAGCTCCATTTCTTTTTAAAGTTCAAAATAATCCTTTAATAGCCTTTAAAAATGAAAACTTTACTCTCAACCTAAAATTAGAGGGTGAAGTTCTACCCAGCAGCGCATTTTTAGAGATAAATGACAGATTAGTAAAACTTGAGCAAAAAAATGGAGATTTTGAATACACTTTCAGTAAAATTCAAGACACCAAAACTTTCCGTTTTCAGGCTGCCGGATTTCATTCTAAGACTTATGAAATTCAGGTAGTGGAGAGACCCAATATTAAAAGTTTTAATGTCTACCTTGAGTATCCTCAGTATTTGAGAAAACAGAATGATAGACTTAATAATACTGGTAACTTACAGATTCCTGAAGGCACCAACGTAAAGTGGCAATTTAAAACTATCCAGTCAGAAGT
Source organism: Fulvivirga ligni (assembly GCF_021389935.1). Classification (NCBI taxonomy): domain Bacteria; kingdom Pseudomonadati; phylum Bacteroidota; class Cytophagia; order Cytophagales; family Fulvivirgaceae; genus Fulvivirga; species Fulvivirga ligni. Next base: position 846,322 of record NZ_CP089979.1, on the reverse strand, counting down.
ACTCACCATTGGCTTTGATGGTGAAGACAGCATTCAAAACATTAAAAGCACTGATAATCAGATATTTGAATATGAAAATCAATTTTTCAACACACAAGTATATAGCTTGAATCTCAAGAATAAGTATAGCTCTAACAAGGAGAAAATATTGTATAAAATAGAGGTTATTAAAGATCAATATCCAGAGATAGATCTTAACACTTATCAAGATACTACCCTTTATAATTATATTGCCTTAGGAGGAAACATTTCAGATGATTATGGCCTCAGTGAATTGCGATTATTTTATCAAATTAGTACGCCCGGAAATTCTAGTAAGTCTGATTATAAATCCATTAGAATCCCAATTTCTAAGCAGCAGGATAATCAACGCTATTATTACCAATGGTTTCTTGATTCTCTAGGCATCAAAGAAGGCAACAGCATTAATTATTATCTACAAGTGTGGGATAATGATGGTGTCAATGGAAGAAAAGCATCTAAAACCGGAACTTATTCCTTTAAACTCCCCACTAAAGCTGAAATCAAAGATCAGATAGAAAAAACCAACGCAAAGACCGAACAGGACATCGATAAAACAATTAAGGATGCCAAAGATCTTAAGAAGAAGATTTCAGAAGCTGAAAACAGGTTGAAGGGCAAGAAGGATCTTAATTGGCAAGAGGAAAATCTTCTAAAGGACATTATTAAGAAAAGAGACGAGCTAAATAAATCACTGGAGGAGCTCAAGAAGCAAAACAAGGACAATCAGGATAAGAGAAATCGATTCACAGAACAGGATCAAAAAATAGCAGAGAAAACAGAGCAGCTACAAAAGTTAATGGATGAGCTTCTGGACGAGGAGACTAAGAAACTGTATGAGGAATTAAAAAAGCTTTTAGAAGATAAAAAGAATGTTGAAGACATACAAAGTACTCTGGATCAGATAGATAACAAGGAAAATAATCTTGAACAAGAGCTAGAACGAACCCTTGAGCTTTTCAAGCGAATGAAGTTTGATCAAAAAATGGATGATGCTCTTAATAACCTTGAAGAGCAAATTAAGAAACAAGAGGAGCTAGAGGAGCAAACTTCAGATAAGGATTCTAATGAAGAAGATTTGGCTAAGCAGCAAGAAGAGCTACAGAAAGAGTTCGAAGAATTCCAGAAAGAGAAAGAAGAACTGGAAGAAATGAATCAGGAGTTGAAGAACCCAGAATCTCTACCAGATACACAGGAAGAAGAGCAACAGATTAAGGAAGAACAAGAAAAGGCCAAGGAGTCATTAGAAAAGAATAAAAGAAAAAAAGCAAGCCAATCTCAGCAGAATGCCAAACAGCAGATGCAAAAGATGCAGCAAAAGATGCAGCAGATGCAGAGTAGCATGGAGATGACTATGATGCAAGAGAATTTGGATGACTTAAGAGATATTATTCATAACCTTCTAAAACTATCTTTCGATCAGGAGAACCTGATGAATGAGTTTAGAGAGGTGAAACAAAGCGATCCTCGTTTTGTTGAATTAGGACAAATAGAGCTCAAACTGAAGGATGATGCACAGATTGTACAGGACAGTTTGCTCGCACTGTCTCAGAGAGTATTTCAAATAGCCACATTTGTTACCAGAGAGCTGGGAGAGATGAACGCTCACATGGACAGAAGTGTAGATGCCATTAGAGAAAGAAAGAAGCCCGTAGCGGTTTCAGAGCAGCAGTTTGCCATGACTTCTATGAATAATCTGGCCCTCTTGCTTGATGATGTCCTTCAACAAATGATGGATGCTATGCAGGACGCAATGGGTACAGGACAGTCAAAACAAAAAGGCAAACAGAAAAGCCCATCACTGAGTGAACTGCAGAAAGAGCTCAACAACAAAATAAGCGAACTGAAGAAGAGTGGCAAAACAGGAAGACAAATGTCTGAAGAGCTAGCCAAACTAGCAGCACAGCAAGAACAAATAAGACGCCAGATGCAGGAAATGCAAGAAAAATTTGGTGGTGAAGGCGGCAAGAAGCCCGGAGACGGAATACCAGAGAAGATGGAAGAGACCGAGAAAGACCTGGTAAATAAAAATATCACTCAAGAGACCATTAACAGGCAGAAAGACATCCTTACCCGATTACTTGAGTCTGAAGATGCAATGAGAGAAAGAGAGCAGGACGAAGAAAGAAAAGCAGAAAGCGGTAAAGACTATGAGAAAGCCCTACCAAAAGCTTTTGGAGAATACTTTAAGCTGAAAGAAAAGGAGATAGAACTTTTAAAAACAGTTCCACCTAAACTTTATCCTTATTACAAAAAAGAAGTTAACGAATATTTTAAAAGAATAGGTAACGAACCTAATAATTGAATCAAATGAACACCATTAAAATTCAGATCCCTTCCTTGTCAGAGAATATCCGAATGATCGAAAGCTTCATTGATAATGCCAAAGAGAAGTTTAAACTAGACGATGACATCTATGGCAATATTATGATAGCAGTGACAGAAGCTGTGAACAATGCTATTAAGCACGGTAATCAGCAAGATAAAGCGAAGAATGTAGCACTCAGTTTATCTCTGCATGATAGTCTTATCAAATTTACCATTAAGGACGAGGGCCCTGGTTTTGACTACAGCAATCTTCCAGATCCTACGTCACCAGAGAACATTGAGAAACCAGGTGGTAGAGGTATATTCCTCATGAGACATCTTTCGGATGAAGTGACATTTAAGGAAGAGGGTAAAGTTGTTGAACTGAATTTCTATATTAATTAATGGCCATTCATTTTTTTGAAGAAGAAGTTAACTATAAGCTTCCGGACTCAGAGCATACCATTCTATGGATTGAGAATTCCATAAAGGCAGAGGGATATTCTCTGGAAGAATTAAACTTTATATTCTGCTCTGACGAATACCTACATCAAATGAATGTAGAATATTTAGATCATGATACCCTAACTGACATTATCACGTTTGACAACTCAGAAGAGGACACCATAGAAGGCGACATTTTCATCAGTATTGATAGAGTAAAGGAAAATGCTAGTGATCAGAACACATCATTTGATAACGAGCTACATAGAGTGCTCATTCACGGAGTACTTCATCTGTGTGGTTATGGCGACAAGGAAGCTGAGGAAAAGAAGTTAATGAGAGAAAAAGAAGATACATATCTTTCTAAATTATAAAAAATGCAACTGTTCCACGTGGAACGTTTCATAAGTAAAAAGAATTATAGGATGGGTGTTCCACGTGGAACATCCTTTATCATTTAAAAAGACTAGTGATCAGTGTTCCACGTGGAACATTATAAATACAAATAGTATGTTTCCAGAGTATGATGTAATAGTAGTAGGAGCAGGGCATGCGGGTTGTGAAGCAGCACATGCTGCGGCATCAATGGGTTCTAAGGTATTATTAGCTACCATGAATATGAACACCATAGCTCAAATGAGTTGTAACCCTGCAATGGGTGGAGTAGCTAAAGGCCAAATAGTGCGGGAAATAGATGCTCTTGGTGGTATGTCAGGTATCATATCAGACAAGAGTATGATCCAGTTCAGGATGTTGAATAAGTCTAAAGGACCAGCAATGTGGAGCCCTCGAACTCAAAATGACAGAATGCGCTTTGCAGAGGAATGGAGAATGGCTCTAGAAGGAACACCGAATGTTGATTTCTGGCAAGAGATGATTACAGGCATAACGGTTGAGAACAATAAAGTAACCGGCGTTACCACCAGCTTAGGGCTAACTATAAAGGCTAAAGCAGTAGTGCTAACTAATGGCACGTTCTTAAACGGACTCATTCATATTGGTGAAAAACAATTCGGTGGTGGCAGAACTGGTGAACGAGCAGCTAAGGGAATTACAGAACAATTGGTAAGCTTAGGCTTTGAATCCGGTAGAATGAAAACCGGTACACCTCCAAGAGTTGATGGACGAAGCCTTGATTATACCAAAATGGAGGAGCAGAAAGGTGATGAGAACCCTGAAAAGTTTTCATATATCGATGCCACCAAGCCATTAGAACATCAAAGAAGCTGCTACATCACATATACTAATAATCAGGTACATGAGACATTACAGACAGGCTTCGAAAAATCACCAATGTTTAATGGCAGAATACAGGGTGTTGGCCCAAGGTATTGTCCATCCATTGAAGACAAGATAAATCGTTTTGCCGATAGAGAGAGGCATCAGATATTTGTGGAGCCAGAAGGCTGGGATACAGTAGAGATATATGTTAATGGATTCTCAACCTCTTTACCAGAAGATGTACAGTATGAAGCCATGCGTCTAATCCCCGGGTTTGAAAATGCCAAGATGTTTAGACCAGGTTATGCGATAGAATATGATTACTTTCCACCAACACAGCTTAATCTTACACTAGAAACCAAGCAGGTAGAGAACCTATATTTTGCTGGCCAAATTAATGGCACAACAGGATATGAGGAAGCTGCATGTCAAGGGCTTATTGCTGGCATCAATGCACACAATAAAACCAGTGAGAAAGAAGAATTCATCATAAAAAGATCAGAGGCATACATTGGTGTACTAATAGATGACCTCATAAACAAGGGGACCAAAGAACCTTATAGAATGTTCACTTCACGTGCAGAATTCCGTATTCTGCTTCGACAAGATAATGCAGATCTAAGATTAACTGAGAAGGGTCATGCTTTAGGTCTAGCTTCAGATGCCCGTTTAGAAACCATGCTAGATAAGAAGAATGATGTCTCCAGGGTTATTAATGATCTTAAGCAGAAGAGGGTAGAACCAGAACTGGCTAACGCAGAACTTGAGTCATTTAACTCTGCACCTCTGAAGCAAAGAGGACCTGTAATAAGTTTACTTAAGAGACCTGAGCTAAATATCTTTCAATTAAAGGAACTAGATCCCCAGATTAAATCATATTTAAATAAATACAGCAACCATGTTCTAGAACAGGCTGAAATACAAATTAAATATGATAGCTACATAGAGAAGGAAAAAGAGTTGGCCAATAAAATGGAACAACTTGAAGACAAGAAGATCAGAAGCAACTTTAACTATGATGAGGTAAAAGCACTGTCTTCTGAAGCAAGAGAGAAACTAAAACAAATACAACCAGCTACCATAGGACAAGCTTCCAGGATAAGTGGAGTGTCACCAGCAGACATTTCAATCCTTATGGTATATCTAAGTAAATAAACATGTTAGAAACATTAAGTCAGTGTCCTATATGTGAAGGGACTACTTTTACTGACCAGTTCACTTGTAAAGATTATACTGTTTCAAAAGAGAAATTTACAGTCGTTCGATGTAACAGCTGTAAATTTCTCTTTACTAATCCAAGACCAGCCGAGCAGAATCTAGGTGAATACTATCAATCAGAAGATTACATTTCTCACAGTAATCAATCCAACAACCCCATTAATTTCATTTATAAAATTGCCAGACAATATACATTAAAAGGTAAATTGAAATTGGTGAACACATTACAACCTAATAAAGGTTATATATTAGACATAGGTTGTGGCACAGGACATTTTCTGGAAACATGTGAAGCAGATGGGTGGAAAACAACAGGAGTAGAACCTGATGAAACTGCCAGAAAATATTCAATTAATAAAGTTGAACATCTCTACGAATCCATTGACCAAGTGCCTGATGAAACCTTTAATGTCATTAGCATGTGGCATGTCCTTGAGCACATTCCAAATCTCAACGGGTTTATGAAACACATACAGCGCTTATTAAAATCAAACGGCTGCTTCATAGTAGCTGTGCCGAACCACGAATCAATGGATGCTCAGATGTATAAAGAACAATGGGCAGCATATGATGTGCCACGGCATCTGTATCATTTTGATCAGCAGAGCATGCAATCACTAATGGCCAAATATGGTATGAAGATTGATGCCGTAAAGCCTATGAAACTGGATTCTTTTTACGTTTCACTTCTCAGTGAGACTTATAAAGGTTCAGGAGTAACAAAATATGCCAAATCTCTTATAAATGGTTTAAAATCAAATAGTTACGCCAAGAAAAACAAAAATAATTACTCTAGTCTTATCTATATAATTACTAAAAGCTGATGCTGAGAATTTCTTCATTTATTATACTAATATCTCTGTTCATCTACTCTTGTGCTAATCAGAGTTCGCCTACTGGCGGCCCTAAAGATGAAGATCCACCTAAATTGGTCTCTTCAGATCCTGCACAAGGAGAAATCAACTTTAAAGGTGATAAGGTCATTCTTGAATTTGATGAGTTTGTTAAAACTAATAATCCTAAAGAGCAGATTCTAATTACCCCAAGAATAGAACAAGACTATACATTCAAATACAAGAAGAATCGTGTAATCATAACCTTTAAAGAACCACTAAAGGACAGCACCACATATTCAATTAACTTTAGAGAAGGTATAAAAGATATCACCGAAGGAAATGCTCCAGAAAACTTAATTCTCGCTTTCAGTACAGGACCTTATCTAGACTCGATGTCAATAGCCGGAAGTGTCAATTATCTTGTTACTAACAAACTGGCAGAGGATGTAACAGTTTCACTATATGATTCAGAAGATACGCTAGATGTATTTAATTCACCTCCCATTTATCTCACTAAAACAGACACAGAGGGTAAGTACCAGTTTCAAAACCTAAAAGTTGGTAACTATAAGATTTACGCCATCAGTGATAAGAACAAGAATTTGATTTTGGATAGCAAGACAGAAGCATACGGCTTTCGCTCTTCCATCTTACCTCTGGATACTAACTTGGTAGACATTGACATACCGATGATCACTATGGATGTAAGACCATTTGAATATCAAAGCTCAAGGCAATCAGGTACCACTTTCAATATCAAATTCAACAAATACATTGACAATTATAGTATTTCCAGAACTGATAGCTCCAAGGTTATATTTAGTAACATCACCAGGGATGATCCTAACACAATCAAAGTATACAACAACATTCCAGAAGATAGTGTACAAGTAATTCTTCAAGCAACAGATACTACGGGAACAACTATTGCAGAACAACTTTATGTAAAATTTGAACAGTCATCCAGGAAGCCATCAGCCTTTGAATCAAAAGGTGAAATAAAGCCTGTGCTCTCAACTGTTCCTAAGTTAGATGTCCTTTTCAACTTTAATAAACCAGTACAATACTCGAATAAAGACAGCATCTACTTGTTTCTAGATTCTGCCAACATAGTATTTATGGCTGATGAGAACTTCACGTGGAACACCAATCGAACCGAGCTGCAAGTACAGTACGACATCGATCCAAGTCTCTTTGTTCGGGAAGATAACAGAAAAATAACAGCGTCTGAAAGGTACAATAAAGCGGCAAAGAAACCCGAGCCCACCGACACTGCAGCACAAGCTAAGCCGAAGCAACCAGATCCGAAACCCTTCTTCTATGCTTCCAAAGGATCGTTCATTTCCATTGAAGGTGATTCAAGCAAACAATATGAACGCAACCTCTCGTTTAACAAACCAGACCAGCTGGCCACATTGTTAATAAGCATACAGACCGAAAAGGAGAGTTTCTTTGTTCAGTTAGTAAATAACAAAAATGAAGTTATTGCCGAGCGTGCCAATGAGAAAGAATTTAAGTTCACCCATATTAAACCAGGTGATTATAAACTAAGAGTACTTATAGACAGTAATAATAACGGCATATGGGAACTAGGTAATATTATGACGAATGATGAACCTGAACCCATTGTATTCTACAAATCTTCAGAAGGAAATGAGACGGTTACCCTACGTGCCAACTGGGAAGTAGGACCAACAGTGATCTCATTTTAATGTGGATAAGTGTAGATAACTAGTGTGGATAGAAAACGGAAACATGTGGGAAAACTCGAAATCTTCAAATTTGTGCTCCAACTCTGTGGATGGAGCAGAACAACTCACATTTATCCGAAGAGAAATCCACAATCAACAAAAAGAAATTTCATTATCCACAAATCAATAATTTGCCTGTGGATAATTTATAACTGACTGATACATAATAATTTAAGCGGATACACAGTGTGGATAACCTCTGAATAATTCTCTGATTAATAAACAAATAGGATTAACAAATTAAATATTCCAAACTTATCCACGTATCCACATCTTAATAGATAATAATAGATTTAATTAATATATATATAATATAATATAGAGGTGTGAACAGTGTGTATAAATATGAGAGATCTGAAAAAATTGATTTGGCTTGTCTTAATTTTTGTTCCTTGTTTTTCGCAAGCTCAAAAATTTGATGACATCCAGTTAGCAAATGAATATTATTCACAGGGTGAATATGAAAAGGCATTGAAAATGTACGAGGAACTTGCTCGTCGTACAGACAACATTCCTTTAATTCATAATAACTACTTTCATTTGCTGCTGGAGCAAAATCGTTTTGATGAAGCAAAAAAATATTTGTCCGGCCTTACTAAAAGATTTCCTAACAATATTTTTTACGAGCTCGACGGCGGCTTTCTCTATAGGCAAGAAGGTGACGAAGAAAAATCAAACAAATTTTTTCGCGAAATTATTAATCGCATAAAAGAGGATAACTACCTGGTGCAGACTGTTGCGAATTATTTTGTGAATAAACAGCTGGCCAATTTTGCTGTGGAAACTTTTACCACGGCCCGAAAGGCAATGCACAATCCATATCTCTATTCCCTTGAAATGGCCAACATTTATCGGATAATTAATGAGAAGGACAAAATGGTAGAAGAGTATTTGAATTATGTTACTCAGAATCCTGCCAATCTCAGTTATGTTAAAAACACATTGCAGAATTTGCTTGTAAAGCCTGAAGAACTGCAAAGCCTGGAAAATTTACTTTATGAAAAAATTCAGGATGATCCGGAGAGCGAGATCTACGGTGAGCTCTTGATATGGGCAAATCTGCAGCAGAAGAATTTTTATGGAGCCTTCGTTCAGGCCAGAGCTATTGACAGAAGGTTGAAAACCGATGGAAGCAGAAGTATAAATATTGGTTTGATTGCGCTTGAAAATAATGATTATGATAATGCCATTAAGATTTTCTCATATGTGGTAAAAACCTATCCGGAAACTTATAATCATATGCTGGCCCGAATGTATCTTATCAAGTCTTATGAGAAAAGAGTGAAAACCACTTATCCTGTGGAAAAAAGAGAAATCAGGAATCTCATTCACGATTATGATCTCTTCATCACAGAAACTGGCATTACCCGAAACACTTTGGAAGCTCTCAGAAATAAAGCTTTACTTCATGCTTTTTATTTGGACGAAAAAGATTCTGCTATCACTATTCTAAAGCAGGTTATAGAAAATCCTCGATCTAACGAACAGTTAAAGGCCCAGTCAAAATTGGATCTTGGTGATATTTACATTCTTACCGGTGAGCCTTGGGAATCTACACTTCTTTATTCTCAGGTAGAAAAAGATAATAAAAATGAACCACTTGGGTATGAGGCTAAATTGAAAAACGCAAAGCTTTCATATTACAAGGGCGAATTTCAACTAGCCCAGGAGCATCTGGATATTTTGAAAGAAGCCACCACCAGAGAAATAGCTAATGATGCTATGGCACTGAGTATTCTCATAAAAGATAACGTAGCCCTTGATAGCACTGAAACCGCTATGCGAAAATATGCGGAGATAGAACTTTTGCTTTATCAAAATAAATCTGACAGTGCATTACTAGCGATTGATAAATTAAGAGAAGAGTTTCCAAGTCATAATTTATCAGATGAATTACTTTGGTTGGAAGCGGATATTTATAAAAAGCGTGGAGAATTTGAGCAGGCTATTCAGCTGTTGCAAAAAATTGTTTCAGAATATGATTACGATATTTTAAGCGATGACGCTTATTTCACCATGGGTTCTATTTATGACAAACAGCTAAATGATAAAGAAAAGGCCATGGAAATTTATCGTGACTTTCTCACCAAGTACCCTGGAAGCGTTTATGTATCAGAAGCCAGAAAAAGATTTAGACAATTACGTGGCGATTTTGACAACAAGGAAAAGCTATAGCTTTCGGTAAAAGAATTTCTTTATGTATTTTTAGTAGAATAAGCTACTACTAGAATGGATGTGAAAAGACTTTTTGATGTACTCCTGTTTCAAATTGAAGACAGGCCGCAAGATATATGTTTATCCCATAAAATTAATAATCAATGGAAATCCTACTCCACTAAGGAGACGATGGAAATTGTGAATCAATTGAGCACCGGTCTTTTATCCTTGGGAGTTCAGCCAGGAGATAAAATTGGCCTGGCTTCTTTCAATCGGCCCGAATGGGTTTTCGCAGATTTTGCTATTTCACAAATCGGTGCCATTAATGTGCCGATGTATCCTAACTCCACTTCTGAAGATTATGCTTTTATCATCGAGCACGCGGAAATTAAAGTGGTCCTTGCCGGAGATATAGAAATCTACCGAAAATTTGAAGAAGCTCAGAAATCAGTGAATCATTCATTAACCCTTTTTTGCTTTGATGAAGAGAATGAAACCATACATTGGCAAAAGTTATTGGAGCAGGGTGAAAATATCGATCAGATTGAAAAACTAAGGGCGCCGATTCAATACGAAGATCTAGCAACTATCATCTACACTTCTGGAACTACAGGCAATCCGAAAGGGGTAATGTTGTCTCATAAAAACATTCTCTCAAATGCAGCCGCTGTAAGCGAAGTTTTTGCCGTGGGTGGGCCCGAGCATCGAACTTTATCTTTACTCCCTCTAAGCCATATCTTTGAGCGCACAGCGCTGTATGTTTATATGCAGATGGGAGTGTCAATTTACTACGCCGAGAGTATGGACACCATTGCCGACAATATGAAAGAGGTGAAGCCCCACTTTTTTGCTACAGTTCCTCGGCTATTGGAGAAGATTTATGAAAAAATATTAATGAAAGGTTATGAGCTCACAGGCATTAAAAAAAACCTTTTCTTTTGGGCGCTGGAATTAGCTAAAAATAATCGTCTTGGTGAAAACCAGGGAGCCTGGTTCAATATGCAGCTGGGGCTGGCCAATAAAATTATATTCAGCAAGTGGCGAGAGGCCTTGGGTGGGGAAGTTCAATTCATAGTTTCCGGTGGTGCGGCGCTTCAACCAAGATTGGTAAATATATTTTGGGCGGCACAGATTCATGTGCTGGAAGCCTATGGCCTTACCGAAACTTCTCCAGGAATAAGCTTTAGTAAAATAGATGATCTGAAAGTGGGCTGTGTAGGGCCGTTACTCACAGGTGTGCAGGTAAAAATTGCTGAGGATGGAGAGATTTTGGCAAAAGGTGATAATATCATGATGGGTTATTACAAAAGGCAGGATTTAACTGATGAAGTCATTGATCAGGAGGGTTGGTTCCATACCGGTGATATTGGTGAAATGGTGGATAACCACTTTCTTAAAATTACCGATAGGAAAAAGGAAATGTTCAAAACCAGTGGTGGTAAATACATAGCTCCGCAGGCCTTGGAAAATAAATTTGCCGAGTCACTGCTGATAGAACAGATCATGGTGATTGGCGAAGGACAGAAATTTCCTGCTGCTCTAATTGTGCCCAGTTTTGAAAAACTAAAGTCCTGGTGCCAAATTCATAACATCAACTACACTACTGATAAAGAAATGGTGGATAACCCGGAGGTTATCAACAAATTTCAAAAAGAAGTGGATAACCTCAACGCTTCTTTCGCTCAGTACGAAAAAATAAAAAAATTCTGGTTGCTATCGCAACCATGGACCATCGAGAAAGGTGAAATTACGCCAAAACTGAGCATGAAAAGAAAAATTATAAAACAGAACTATCAGTCGGAAATAGACAGCATTTATAGTTAAAAAATGGTCATCGGAATAGGAGGATTGAGCAGGGCAGGGAAAACCAGTCTGGCAGAGAAATTAGCAGATTATTATGGAAGGGAAAAGGTCACTATTCTGCATCAGGATGATTTTGTGAACCCTGAGGATGAAATTCCGAAAATTCATGATCGAATTGACTGGGAACATCCTGCTTCCATGAATTTTAAAGGCCTTATACAGGCGATAAAAAACAGTGACACGGGTATTGTTATAGTAGAAGGCATTCTCGTGTTCTTTAATTCAGACCTGCGCAGCCTGTTCGATAAGAAAATTTTGCTGGAAATCGATAAACCTACCTTTTTGGATCGCCGCCATCAGGAAAATCGCTGGGGACATGAGCCAGAATGGTTTATTCAGCATGTTTGGGGCAGTTATTGGAAATATGGCAGGCCAGAAAACTTAGATGAATACATTCTGATCAAGCAAAATCAGGAATTGGCTTTTGATGATCTAGAACTTTAGAAAATAACCGTGAGCCGATTAACTCTTCTAATCGGCTCATAATTTTACTATATTTGAGCCAATTAGATTAAATAATCGGCTCATGACCTATAATTGGCAATTTAAGAACTGGCCCAAATTCGAATATGAAGCTGATGTAATAGATCATATTGCATTTGAATTTGCTGAGAAAACAGGAGAGGTAAGAGGGCTTATAGATTCTTTACCATCGGATTTTCAACAGCAAACTATTTTACAGTTTATGATTGATGAAGCCATAAAAACTTCTGAGATCGAAGGTGAATACTATAGTCGCCAGGATGTGATGTCCTCAATTAAAAATCGCTTGGGGATTTCTGGAGCTGGTCAAATAAAAGACATTAATGTACGTGGTATTGCCGAACTTATGGTAGAAGTGCGAGAACATTTCTCATCAGCATTTACAGAAAAACTAATCAAAGATTGGCACTCATTATTGTTCCTGAAATCTAAAACAATTCAACCTGGAATTTATCGTACCGGAAAAGAGGCAATGGTTATAGTTTCCGGAGGCTATGGAAAGGAGACTATACATTTTGAAGCCCCGGCATCGGACATTGTTCCCAGAGAGATGGACCAATTTATCCAATGGTATAAAGGCTTTAAAGTTGAATCAAAAAATATCAAAGCTGCACTTATAAAAACTGCTATTGCCCATTTATACTTCGAAACAATTCATCCTTTTGAAGATGGAAATGGCCGAATCGGTAGGGCTATTGCTGAGAAATGTCTCTCGGAAAGTTTGGACAGACCACTGGTGATGAGTTTGTCTACGACTATTGAGCAAAATAAAAAGGCCTATTATGATGCTTTAAAAAATGCTCAACGTTCACTGGAAATTACAGATTGGATTATCTACTTCTGTAATACCATTTTAGAAGCCCAGCGAAATGCCGATCAGTTAATTCGATTTACATTGGAAAAAGCAAAATTCCTGGATTTGAATAGAGATCAGCTGAATGATCGTCAGCTTAAAGTCGTCTTAAAAATGCTCGACAGGGGTGTGGGTGGATTTGAAGGAGGAATGAGTGCGAAGAAATATATGAGCATAACTAAATCTTCCAAAGCCACTGCCACCAGGGACTTACAAGACTTGGTACTAAAGCGAATATTCGTTTCAATCGGATCGGGCAGAAGTGTTCATTATAATTTGAGTATGAAAACATCAAAATGATGTCAATCTAAACATGATTAAGAAAACATCATTGTTGATAACTATTGCCGTCATTTCATTGATAGTATATTACTATTGGCCTGAGCCACCGCTACCAACCAATTCTAAAATTACCAGATTAGTAGTTTATAAATCAAAGCGAGAACTTCAGGTTTTAGCCGGATCGGAAATTTTAAAAACCTATAAAATTTCACTAGGACACCATCCCGTGGGCGATAAACAGAAAGAAGGAGATGGCAGAACGCCAGAAGGATTTTACACCATCAATGATAAGAATCCGAATAGCGGATATCATTTAAATTTAGGAATTTCTTATCCTACAGCAGAACAGAGAAAAAAAGCCAAAGCGCAGGGACTTAATCCTGGGGGAGATATTAAAATCCATGGCTTAAAAAATGGTCAGGGTTATATTGGAAAATTTCAGCGCTGGCGCGATTGGACCAATGGATGCATGGCCCTAACCAACGCTGAGGTGAAAGAACTTTATGATCATGTACCTATAGGAACGCCCATTGAGATTTTACCTTGATCAGGAAACTACATTCACAGGATTTCCCTCCATAAAATTTCGTGCATTGTTAAGCACTATTTCTTGTAATCTTAATTGCGCCTCTTTGGTCATCCAGCTGATGTGCGCGGTAACAATGCAATTTTTGGCTTGTAGCAAAGGTTCGTTCTCAGCCGGTGGTTCCTGACATAGCACATCCAAACCTGCTCCGGCAATTTTATTTTCGTTTAAAACCTGCAGCAGATCAGCCTCATTTATTACTGCCCCGCGACTAGTGTTGATAAGAAAGGCTGTTGGTTTCATAAGTTTCAATAATGATGAATCAACGAGTCCAGTAGTTGCTGGTTTTAGTGCCACATGAATAGAAATCACATCACTTTCAGAAAATAAATCTTCGATCGACAAGAGCTTACCCACACTGGTTTCAGTGGCATGCTTTGAATGAATGATCACATTCATACCAAAACCAGCAGCAATTTTGGCCATTTCTTTGCCGGTAGCTCCCCAGCCCAAAATGCCCATGGTTTTCCCATTGAGTTCTACCATCGGATTGGTGTAATAGCTGAACCTGGTATCCCTCACCCATTCCAGATTTTTGCTTTTCGGATCTATGCGGTTGGTCAGTTGTAGTAAAAGACCAAAAGCATGCTGGGCGATGGAAGTTGCGCCATAAGCAGGAGCGTTGCTCACCACAATATTTTGCTGTCGGGCTACTTCCAGATCTACATGGTCAAAACCAGTTCCGGTAAGTCCGATGTGTTTCAACTTGGGTAGCTGCACTATGATTTCGGCAGTCATTCTGCATTTATTTAAAATCACAATGTCCGCATCTGCGGCTCGCTCCACAATTTCCGCCTGAGAAGATTTTTCATGGATAGTTAAGTTTCCTAATTTTCTGAAAGGCTCCCAATATTCTGGGAAAGCATTTATGGTAAAGCTATCGAGTACTACTATATTCATGGTGGAAAGTTACTCATTGATAATATTTTTAACCTAACGGGATGGTCACTGTTTATTATTCATGCTCGAACTAGAACATCATTTCAACTGTCCCTACTGCGGAGAAAACATTTCCATGTTTCTTGATATCTCTGTAAAAAAACAACAGTACATTGAAGACTGTGAAGTTTGCTGCAACCCTATCAAAATCAGCTATGAATTTGAAAATGAGGATTTGATGACATTTGAGGCGGCCTCGATTGAGCAGTAATTACAACCAATTCCTATTTTTGACATCTGTAAGCCCCGCAATTTTCGTTAATTAAGAAAGTGGTCTGATTTTCTCTGTAGAATTATTGTTAAAAAATGTAATAGCACCCAACCTTCTCTAACGCTATTACGTGCTGTGACTAAAAGAATTTGATTATGAAAAAAATGAAATATATAACGCTGGCATTTTTACTTAGTGTAGTTTCTTTGTCGGTATTTGCCCAGGATGGTGAAAGCATTTGGCGCACTGATTTTGAGGCAGCCATAAAAGAGGCGAAAGCCGAAAATAAACCGGTATTGATCAGTTTTGCTGGCTCGGATTGGTGCAAACCATGTATTAAACTTACCAGAGAGGTGTTTGAGGATCAAAAGTTTCAAGAATACGCGAAAGAAAACTTAGTATTAGTTTTGGCAGATTTTCCCAGACTAAAGAAAAATGCCATTCCGAAAGAGCAAGTAAAAGCTAATGAAGCTCTGGCGGCAAAGTATAACAATGACGGAGCATTTCCTTTGGTGGTGCTAGTGGATGGAGATGAAAATGTAATTGCTAAAACAGGTTATCAGGCTGGTGGCAGTGAAAACTTTATTAACTATTTAGAAAAAGTTATCAACAATTAAGTGAATAAGTCCTTTATCATTCTTCTTTTACTGTTTACAAGTCTTTCAAGTCAGGCTCAAAACCAGGCGCATAAAAAAGTACTGAAGCTCATGGGCTCTCGTTTTGAGATCACGGCAGTTTCAGATGATGAGGCTTTAGCTTGGGAGAGCATAAATGCTTGTATTGAAGAAGTAACAAGAATTGAAAAGGTGATATCTTCTTGGGATGAAAATTCTCAAACCAGTAAAATCAACAGAGATGCTGGCATTGCCCCTGTGGTTGTGGATAAAGAGCTATTTGATCTTATTGCCAGAGCAAAAAAAATATCTGACTTAACGAATGGAGCTTTTGATATTTCGTATGCATCTGTGGATAAGATCTGGAAATTTGATGGTTCTGTAAAAGATTTGCCAACAGCTGAAGAAGTGGCTCAATCGGTCTCAAAAATTAATTATCAAAATATAATCTTAAACTATGATGATCATTCTGTTTTTCTAAAGGAGGCCGGAATGAAAATTGGTTTCGGAGCCATTGGAAAAGGTTATGCCGCTAATAGAGGTAGAGAGATTATGCGCTCCATGGGTATAAAAAGTGGAATTGTAAATGCCAGTGGAGATTTACTTACCTGGGGAAAAGAGGCTGATGGCAGTGACTGGACCATAGGCATAGCAGATCCAAAAAATAAAACTCATGTGCTTGGCTGGCTAAATGTAGGCGAGATGGCAGTAGTTACTTCTGGCAACTATGAAAAGTTTATTGATATCAATGGCAAAAGATATAGCCACATCATTGACCCGCGAACGGGATATCCGGTGCAGGGTTTAAAAAGTGTTACAATCATTTGCCCAAATGCTGAGCTTTCAGATGCTCTAGCCACGTCTGTTTTTGTACTCGGAAAAGAAAAAGGTCTGGCTTTAATCAACCAGCTAAAAGGAATAGAATGTTTTTTAGTTGATGACCACGATGAGCTAAGCTATTCCAATAATTTGAAATTAAATTATTATAAAAATAATACGGTAGCCGAGCAGGATACCACACTTTATAACGTAGGACATGAAAAGAACTAAATTATGGTTAGCGGCCCTGATGATAATAGGTCTTGGGGGAGTTACGCAGAGTTGTGTTTCAGTAGCTGCATATCAGAAAGTTTACCTCAATGATGAAAATATGGAGCTGAATGCCAGAAAGGTTGAGGTTTTTGAAACCAATTTTGAAGCGTACCGCGAAGGAGCCTCCGGCGCCAATGGTGGTAAAACAGGGGGAGGATGCGGATGCAATTAAGAATAAGTTTATTTGCTGGGTTGTTACTATGTTCATCAGTAGTACTGGCTCAGGATGATCAAAGTGAGGAAGGAAAGAAGTTAAACGAAACGGAAGTCAACTTTTTGTTTAACTACTACGAGCAGGATGGAAATAATGCTGCAGTTACTGGAGGCAAGGGTACGGAAGAATTGACGAACGTGGCACCGGCAGTAATGATTATCATTCCGTTAGATACCACCAAAACATTGTCTGCTTACTTTGGGTTTGACCACTATTCATCAGCGTCGTCTGATCAGATAGGAAAAGCCAATGTTTCTTCAGCTTCAAGTGCTGATACGCGTTCCTATATTAACGCTACTTATTCCGTAAAAAGGCCAAACAATTCTACTTATAGCATTAAGGCAGGTTTTAGTACTGAATTTGACTACACTTCTTCCTCTTTTGGCTTTGGCTGGGCAAAGGAGTTTAATAACAGCAACACAGAGATCAACATTAGTGGGTTAGCATACATTGATAAATGGAAATTGATTTATCCCACTGAGTTGAGAGATGGTACACAATTAGTAGATACTGATAAGAGACAATCGTATAATTTTTCTGCCAACCTTGCCCAGGTTTTGACTAAACGATTACAAGCCTCTTTGTCTTTGGAATATGTTTATCAGACCGGGCTTTTGTCTACACCTTTTCATAGAGTTTATTTCAATGATGGAATCAATGATTTAAACTCAAAGACAGTAATGGTTGAAAAGCTGCCAGATTCAAGAACTAAAATTCCAATTGGCTTGCGCGTTAATTATTATCTGAATGACCTCATTATTCTTCGAGGCTATTACCGCTACTATCATGATGATTTTGACATAGATGCTCACACTGTAAACCTGGAAGTGCCGGTGAAGGTGACCAGCTTCTTCACTGTTTATCCTTTCTTTAGATATCACCAGCAAACGGCTTCTAAATATTTTGCACCATTTGGCCAGCATGAGGAAACAGAGGAATATTATTCTTCTGATTATGACCTTTCGGCACTCACAAGTACAGCCATGGGTTTGGGACTAAAATATTCACCATTATATGGATTGGCCAGGTTTAAAGGACCATTTTCAAGCAAAACAAAACGCATCACAACTTTTAAAAGTGTAGACGTTCGCTTTGCGGATTATACCCGTACAGGTGATAATCCTGGCGGTGGTGGCGATCTTGACGCATATTCTGTTAGTTTTGAGTTAACTTTTGTGTTTTAAAGAAAACTAGAAATTTAAATGAAGCGCACCGCCACTCTTATAGCAGCACTGCTTTTTTTATTGTTCCATGTGCAGGCTCAGGTAAAGACACCTTCTACCTGGAAAACATCTGCCAGTAAGCAAGAGGTAAAAGTAGGAGAGGAAATAGAATTAATTTTCGAGGCCACCATAGATCCAGAGTGGTACCTATACTCATCAGATTTTGATCCTGATTGTGGTCCTATGGTTACTACTTTTCATTTTAATGGGAATGAGAGTTTTGAATTAATTGGTGATATCCAGGCGATTAAACCCATTGAAAAATTTGATGATGTCTTCGAATGTAATGTTAGGATATTCAAAAAGCATGGTGAGTTTAGGCAAAAAATCAAAGTATTATCACCTGATTTAAAGGTTACTGGAAATTATGAATTTCAAGTTTGTTCGGATATCAGTGGCCAATGTATTCCATTCGATTATGATTTTGAGTTTTCTAAATTCAAGGTTTCTGAAGCTATAGAAAGCATAACTCCGAAACCAGTTGATGAAAAACCAAAAGTAGCGCCGACTAAAGCCGAAGAAGCTGGGGCACCTTCACAGGAAGATAAGGCCAAGGTTTCAGAAACAAAAGATAGCGCAGCGGCCACATCAGAGGTAGATGAGCAATCGAAGGAAAATACCTCAGTTCAGCCAAAATATGATCCGGCAAAAAATACAGGTCCCATAATGGATGAGACCATGAAGATGAACTCAAAAAAGGATCAGTCCTTACTTTGGTTTATGATAGTGGCTTTCGTTGCCGGTCTTACTGCCCTACTAACTCCATGTGTTTTTCCTATGATTCCGATGACGGTGAGCTACTTCACTAGCAAAAAACATGGTGTGGGTAAAGCATTAATTTATGGTTTATCAATCATTGTAATTTATACGCTAATAGGATCAGCACTGGCACCAATTATGGGGCCGGAAACTGCTAATAGTCTGGCGACAGATTGGCTTCCAAATGTAATTTTCTTTACAATCTTCATCGTATTTGCATTGTCGTTTTTCGGTCTGTTTGATATCACCTTACCTAATTCCTTTGTTAATTCTGTAGATCAGAAGGCAGATAAGGGCGGCATGGTAGGCGTGTTTTTCATGGCCTTTACCTTGGTGCTGGTTTCATTTTCTTGCACAGGCCCCATAGTAGGAAGTTTATTGGTAAGCTCTGCAGGTGGTGAGGTGCTTAAGCCGGTGTTGGGAATGTTTGCCTTTTCATTGGCTTTCGCTATTCCGTTTACGGTTTTTGCAATTTTTCCAGGTTTGATGAATAACCTGCCAAAATCAGGGGGTTGGTTAAACTCGGTTAAGGTCATCCTTGGTTTTATAGAACTAGCCATGGCATTTAAATTCCTCAACATCGCTGATCAGGCTTATCACTGGGGTATTTTGGATAGAGAAATTAACATTGCTATCTGGATCGTAGTAGGAGCCATGATGGGATTTTACCTATTAGGGAAAATCAGATTACCTCACGACAGCAAGCTGGAAATAATTACCGTACCACGTCTAATACTAGCAATACTCACTTTCACATTTGTTATTTATCTGATACCAGGGATGTGGGGAGCTCCCTTGAAAGCCCTTGCTGGTTATCTGCCACCTATGCATACTCATGATTTTAATGTAACAACAGTGGTGGAAACAGAGAGTGAAATTGAAAATTGTGAAGAACCTAAATATGCTGATTTTCTTCACTTACCCCACGGAATAAGTGGATATTTCGATTACGATCAGGCCTTGGCATGTGCCAGAGCACAGAATAAACCGCTCTTTATAGATTTTACGGGACATGGCTGTACTAACTGTCGTGAAATGGAAGCAGTAGTTTGGTCAGACCCCGAAGTGCTGAAAAGATTGAAGGAAGATTACGTGGTAGTAGCTTTATATGTAGATGATAAAACAGAACTTCCAGAAGAAGAATGGTATACTTCTAAATACGATGATAAGGTAAAGAAAACCATTGGTAAGCAAAACGCCGACTTACAAATTACTAACCTTGACAATAACGCCCAACCATTTTATGTGCTAGTCGGAGCAGATGAAAAAGTGTTAGTAGAACCGGTAGCTTACGACAAGGATGTTCAAAATTTCATAGATTTCCTAGACACCGGCAAACGGAAGTATAATGAAATGTATAAATAATCAAAAGGCCGGTCATTGATCGGCTTTTTTGTTTAGAGAGTTTTAATTAGTATTATTGAAGGTTCGAGACATAATAGTTGTCTTTTGTCAAAACAAAATATATTACTAATTAAAACTTTTTTAACATGATAGTTTGGTCTGGCAGAGGTTTCCTCTCAGTGCTCATTTTATTTCTCTCCTTTGCTCTTTGCGTTTCTATTTTACCTAAAGATCTGAGCAATTATGCATTTGTGGTGGCATGTCTTGCCGCAGGCGCATTCAGTTGGTTCATGGGAAAAAAATGGAACGAACAAGAAGGTCAAATAGTGATTGACAAGGCTACAGGTCAGGAAATAAACCTTAAACCAAATCATTCTTTATTTTGGATTAAGCTTCAGTACTGGGGAATCATATTTGGCGTACTGGCCCTTGTTTTCTTGGTTCAGATTTTTGTATAGTCAAAAGAGCTATTTTATCAACCTCAGAATTTGTACAGCCGATTATATCGACTGTTTTTATTTATGGCAAAAGAAATTTACTCTTAAAAATAAGAGTCCAATATTTAAAAGTGGAAGAATATATCAGAGATGTTGTTTGTAGCGTAATTGCTAATGAATGTTCTAAAGACATCATTGATAGGGTATTATGTCACTTTCTTCCGAATCATAAGGAAATAAACCTCGATTATTGTAATCCTCCAGATAATTTAAATTATCAATTTAAAAGTGAGGATGAGATGATTCGTTATTTCATTGATCATAAAAATCTAAGCCAAACGTTTTATTGGAATCAAGACAATGATAATCCGCATAAAATTATGGTAGGAGCCAATATATTATCGGATGATAAATTGGTAATGAGTTTAACGCTGAATGGAACTAAGCAAATCTGTCATAAATACTTTCTGGAAATAAAACATATGCTTCATTCGGAGATTGGTGTAATAAGCTACGTAGATCCACCCGAATATGAAAATGGAGCAGATTTTATTCGACGCTATCAATTTAGTAGCAAGCTAACTATTGATGAAAAGTATAAATTTCCAACCGACTTATGGAAAAGCATTCGGCGGAAACTCAAATTTTAAGTTCTCCAGTCTTTTGCAGAAAGCCTACCCTTCGAGTACCTCAGGGTGACTTTGTAAGTGCAACTAGTTTGGCTTAATGAAACGGTTTCTAATAATGCTTTCAAGTAAAACCATCCCAGGTCAGTCTGAGGCCCTCGAAGACTAAGACCGGTTTTATGGCAATGGCTTCATTTCGATGATTCTGCTCTTTTAAAGTTCTTGCGTACTCAAGGTTCTAAAGAAAGTCTACTCTTCGAGTACCTCAGGGTGACTTTGTTAGAGTAACTAGTTTGGCTTAAGTAACAGTTTTTATTATTGCTCTCAAGTAAAACGAACCTAGGTCAGTCTGAGGCACTCGAAGACTAAGACCGGTTTTATGTAAACGGATTCATTTCGATAATTCTGCTCTTGTAAACTTGTTGCGCCTTCAAGGCTTTGCAGAAAGTCTACCCTTCGAGTGCCTCAGGGGGACTTTGCTAGAGTAACTAGTTTGGCTTAATGAAACAGTTTTTAATAATATTTTCACGTACAACCACCTTAGGTCAGTCTGAGGCTCTCGATGACTAGACCGGTTTTATGAAAACGGTTCTGATTCAATATGCACAGGCCCTCCGTCTTTTTAATAGGTTAATTATTAGCAGTCAATTACTTATTCAAAAATAGATGTATATACTTGTGCTTAAAATTTAACTATTCAACTATAAATGATAAAAGTAAAGGTATATCAGATTAATGGAGATGATGAAAGGGAGTTGATACGTGAAGAGACTATAAATGATCAAGGCTTGGTTCAATCTGTTGTCAACTATGAAGATTATTCTCCAACATATATTACAACGGAATATGATGAAAAGGGTCAAATAATCAAGGAAGTCGAAGAACAGGATGGTGTTGAGCTCTCTAGAACAGAAGTGATTTATAATGAAGATGGCACGGCCATTAATAATAAGCATTTCATATCAGGCGAACTGTTCGAAGAACATGTGGTCGACATTTTTGATGGGGGAAAGACAGAAAGAAGCATTCAGTATGGCGAAGAAATTTCAAGAATGGCAGAAAGTAAAGATGGTATCCAGTCAGTCAGAGAGTTTTTTAACAATGGAGTTCTTGATGAAAAGCACATTTTGACTTTTGATAAAGCCTCTAATACTGAGGGTATTCAAGTGCTGGATGCTGATGATAAACTGTTAAGCAACAGAAAAACCGTCTATAATGATGAAGGCTACGTCACTCTTTATCAGGAAAGAAGTGAATCTGATCAGATCATTATTTCTGAAGAATCAGAATATAAAGATGGACTACTCATCTCTGAATTGAAAAAGGATTTTTACAGTAACAACCACTATAAAATCACCTATGGATATGATGATCATGGGAACAATGTAAGTATAGAGGTAAGAACATTAAGTGATAAGCTGTTGCAATTCAAAAAGATGGAATATGACGATGAGAATAGCTTAATACATGAGTCAGGTCTAATGCATGGTGAAGATCTTACGCTCGATTATGAATATGAGAAATTGAATTAAAAAGTATTCAGCAATTATCTATGTTCATCGAAATACTCAAATACGGTTTTCTTGTTATTTTCTTTGCTACCGCCATTATTGGGATAGCAGCTATACCGGGTTGGATAAAAATTCCTGATTATTACCGAAAACGTATATTCATTGCGCTGATTCTGGAAGTGGTGGGAGTAATTATCATCCTTTTTAAGCAAGAAATGGTGGTGAGCAAAACTTTATCAGAGCCTAAAATTACGGTGAGTCCAACTAATTGGACAGCCTTTGATGAGAACGGCATTTTAATCCAGCCGGAGCTGACGGTGAAAACTGGAGATACAGTGATGACTCAGAAATTGGGAAATACTTCATATTCCGCATTTAAGAACCTGCATGGACAGAGAACGAAAAATGGTTTGATCATAAAGAACAGTGAAGACGAAATTCTCGGTCAAATCAGTTTAGGTGAAACCGGTTTATTTAATTCCTTTAAAACAGCCAAAAATGAAATCACGTCCACTGAAAACTATGCCTACATTAAATGGACGAAGGAAAGAAAAGGAGAATGGTTACAAAGTGGCTCCTTCCTTGGGCCTTTTCAATTTCTGGTATCAGATTATTACAAAGGCACTTTTTATATGATTAAAAATGGTGATCAGGTAATTTTTGATAGTAGAGAGAGCTCTAAAAACCTGTTTTCTGCTGATAATCGCATCATCCATTTTTTCGAGCAGGACCATGTTTTCTACCTTTTCAGAATAGCCTGGGCCGATTTAAAGGAGAAAGACAAATATATCCACGTGATCAATGTGCGGATGGAACCGACTTTGAGAGAGGTTAACTAATAATCCGGTCCATAATATTGATAAGCGATTTCAGGCCTGATTTTGTGTTAAGATTCTTAATTCAATAAATTGTTATTTTAATCATTAAATCAGGTATGGGATATTATACAAGAGTGTTTTGCACTACTAAAAAGAAACCAACAGTAAGTCAAATACTACAAAACCTGAAATTAAATGGCTTCAATGCCAGTTCAAATTTGTCAGAGCCAGAGTTAATGTCTGATGATTGGACCCATTTTGAGTTATTTTATAAAGAAGGTAAACTCCCCATTTTAGTTGAAGTAAACGAGATAGAAGCATCTGATGGACTGGCTGAAGAAGAAATAGAGGAGTTTAAAGAAGCAATTGGTAAACCAGGATGGTTTGATTCTAAAAAGAAAAAAGTTCTTAAGCATTTAAGCAAGACCAGTTTCATTTTATGCAACCAGCTACCAACCTCAGATATTGATGATGATGATGGGTATGCTATAAATGGTGAGTTAATGGACTTTTTTAGGCGTGAATGTGAAGGTATGATACAATGTGATGCAGAAGGTTTTTATTCTGAAGGGAAGCTTATTCTGGAGGAGTAAAGTGGACAGTAATACTTTATGTTATACATCACTTAAATCAATATTATTATGCGAGTTACTACAATCATATTCACATTATTGATTCTATTAGCATGTGATGGAGGAAAGGGAAAGTCTGACACCAAAAATGATAGGCTAGAACTGGTTTCTGAGCCTGATAGAGATCTTAGGGAACAATATGAAAAACAGCAAAAAGATAGTTTGGTAAAGGATAGTACGGAATTATTTGGGGAGGAATTAAAATGAGGTGTTCAAAAATAAAAAGCATTAGAAGAGAATGAAAATCCATGAAGAACTCATTGAATTGGCGACCAGGTATTCACTCAAAGAGAAGGCTTTAGCTATGGTTGTTAAGGTGCTAGATTCCAGTATTGAGGCCGACAAAGAGTTAGGAATTGATTTTTTGGAAGGTAATAATAAAGAAGATTTAACTTTTGAGTTTGGTAGATTCGAATTCCGTATTGATAAAGGGAATCATTGTAAGCTTGTAACAATTATTGATATCTATTCCGCAAAGATTGATCGATCAAATTATGACCTGCCCGTTGGTTATTATGAGGTGTGGACCGATATGGATGGAGAGCCTCTAGATCATTTCTTAATATTTGATTGGTCTCCACTAACTCTCAATATGAACCATCATATTGAACAGATAAATAGCACCGTTCCTCTGAGATATTTTAAAAGGAATATTTTGCAATATGAATTTACCACTTATGTCAATCATGTAATTGCTTTATCTCAGGGAAAACAATATGTGATGGCAATGGCCTTTGTTAGGCGCAGTCTTGATTTTTTAGAAAGCAACGATAGAAAAGAAATAGACGAAACATATTTGATCCACTGCCAAGACCTTTTTAAGAACCTCTATCAATTTGTTATTAATAATAATTTAGTTGATTTTGATAGACTGTCTGAAAGTCGGATCAGAGAGAGGTTATTCTAGACTATTTAAATTAAATTAACTCAGATGAAACCAATAAAACGGACTATCCTTATAGCTTTTACCTCGATATATCTTTTGATGGTGTTTTTCACCTCAATTTCTTTAAATATTGCTTTTAAAAAGCGGATAGAGATTAAATGGGTGAAAATTTCAATTCGTTCAATCTCTGTTTTAAATGCATTAGTAGTTTATGGTTTGGTTATTATCAATCTGGTTAACCCATTTGCCTGGAATAATTTTAGCGTTGAAAGTTTTTATAGCGAAAGGGTTGATGGAAGAATCTTTAATGCTTACTTCAGACCTGTCGGCGCTTATGCTGGTGGAGAAGGTAATTTTTGGATAACAGAAATTCCTAAGTTTTTACCATTTATTGAAATTGAAAAGTTTCATGATAACGCTGTACTTTGGGATTTCCGTGCCACGGAGTGGGAAGGTGAACCAGTTAATCAAAATGAAGTAGTTAAAGACTATATCAAGGATAATGTTTTAGCTAAAGATGATAATTAATCAAAAACAAAAGGCTGCAGCACCCTGCAACCTTTAATCCTAATCACTCCTTCACAAATCGTTTCATTAAAGTCGTTTTACTATCGCTGATCTGAAGCAGGTAAATGCCTGGTCGCAGGTCAGAAATATCTAGCGTGTGGTTGGTGGTGGTCGCCGTTTTCACTGGCTGTCCTTTGCTGTTGATTACTGTTATTGCCAGCTTCTCGGCTTCTTTAAAACCTTGTATTGTTATCTCGCTCTCTGCCGGGTTTGGATATATGGTAACATCAGCTACTCTTTTGGCCATGGCTTTAGTTGCTTCCCTTGCACCTGTGACGGTTGAGGCCGAACTTATTTGTATCCAGTTAATATTCCAACCGCCATTTTGAGCGTATACTCCTAAACTGTAGGTGCCAGCGTTTATGCTCACGGTTTGAGACACTGTGGTCCAGTTTTGCCACCCACCTGTAGATGGAATGCCCACCTCACCCAGCACAGTTGCTCCGGCGTCAAGATCCAGAGAAAGCCTGCCGCCACCGCTCATACTGGCCACCCGGTATTCTATCAGATAGTTACCCGAGCTGGGAATATTAACATTAGTATACGCCATCCAGTCGCCCGCTTCTATGTAGCCAACATTTAGTCCCCCGCCGGTATCAGTGGTGTTTTCGGTTTGGATGCCCGACATGCTGCTGTAGTCCTCGGCTTCTATCAATGTGGAAAAGTTGTTGGTAGCAGCTCTTACTTTTGCTGAAGAAATCCAGTTATCAATGCCATTGTTATCCAGGCAGTTATCATCGGCAGTGAAGGTATAGCTGGCGCCAGTGAAGTTGTAATCCTGGAAAACTTCTATTTCATAGCCAGGAGCCACTTTTAGTGAGGAGGCCACATCATTAGCCATGCCCAGGTTGATAAGCGCGAACATATCATAATCCCCCACGGCAAGTCCGGCGGAAGCACCACCGTAATTACAGTCAGCAAAAAGGGTGGCTGCATAAGTTGGCTGAACGGTGATCGAGAAATCCTTAGATCTAATACAGCCAGTAGAAGAAGTATTGGTGGCCGTATAAATACCGCTTTGGCTTTGCTGTAAATTGCTTAGCGTCACTTGTCTCTGACTGCTGCTAAAATTGGGTCCGTTCCAGCTCCAACTGCCGTCATTGGGCTGTGGTGATAGAGTGACTGATCCCCCTTCGGATACCGCTGCCTCATCAGTAGCCTGAAGGCTACCTCCGTTTATGGAAAGGTATGGCGTTATGGGTGTTGAGCTACAGTTAATGCTCAGCGAGGAGGTGCTATCATTCCAGCTGTTTCCTACCAGGCAGCTGTTATTGGCAGTAATGGTAATCGATTCGCCGTTCAGGTTAGCACCTTTGTAAAGCGTTACTTCATAACCACTGGTCAGAGCGATGGAAGATATGTCTTTATTCCTCAAACCAAAGGCTTGCAAATCAGTAAGAGAATAATCTCCAGCGGTAAGATTCACAGCCTGTCCGTTAAAGTTGCAATCTTTATAAAATACGGCCGTGGGAGAAACTACTTCTACTTTTACAGAGCTAATATTATCATTGAAAGTAGCCCCCACATAATTACTATTCGATGTCCTTACCAGTGAGTCGCCCTGAAAATTATCATTCAAATACATGGTGATTTTGTAGCCGTCTCTCACCTTCACCGATGTTATTTGATTATCAGGCATACCTCTGAATTCCAGATCTGCCGTGGTATATTTCCCTATCGGAAGGCCGGTGGAATAAAAACCAGCATAGTCAACATCTCTAAAAATCGCCACGGGATCAGGTTGTTTGATGCTTCCACCCGGTGTGTTGCCCATTTCAGCAAACCCTCTGGCGGCTGATGCCTGGTAAAGTAATGCCGGATTTCCTGAAGCTTCGGGATCGTTCCACCATTCAGGGTAGCGACCAGCACCATCTTTACAGTTGGTATGCAGATAATTAAGAAAGCCCGCGGCAATGTTGAGCCAGTTCGGATCGCCATCCAGGTTATATAACTCTACATAAGCGGCCGACATGTCATGACCACCCCATTGACCGGTTTCTGCCAGAGCATGGGTATTGTAATTGATATAAACTGTTTCCATGGCCAGTCCCATGTGCTTTGCGTCATTATAGTAAGTTTGGTTGCCGCTAATTTGAAATAGCCGAATGGCCGCCTGTGTGATCACCGCATTTTCATATCCCCGATAACCACCACCTAGCCCGAAGCGGTTGGCTTTCACCCAGTTATAGAGTCGAAGGCCGTCAGTATAATACTGTTGCTCGCCAGTAGCTTGATAGATCATGAGGTTGGTGACCATGGTGGGAGCTGTGCCGCACAGACATTGACCTTCCGTATCACCTTCATGCCATTTAATACCACCTCCCGGGCTTTCGCCAGATCTGTTCTCGCCAGACATGCTAAAGGCAATGGTTTCCTTCGCTCTATTGAGATAAGTGGTGTTTGAGGTTAGTTGATATAATTCCATCAAGGCCTTAGCCATCCAGGCATTATCATCATAATATCTATCTCCGCAGGAATTGGCCGAGGCATTGTACCCCCAGCGATTGTTGGTAAAGCACCAGTATTTGTCATGTATTTCATTAGCCAGGGCCTCAGCCATAGCGATTTTTCTACCGGCTATCAGGGCATGCAACTGCACACCGATGGGCCAGTTGAAAGCTATATTCTGAGTACTGGTAGTCTCCCGATAAAGATTACTATTGGGTAAGCGGAAATCCTGGTCTATCTGAGAAAAGGTTTCTGTACCCCATTGTTTAAAAGTGTTTCCAGTTTGTGCTTTTAGAGAATAGGAAAGCACAGCGAGAAGCAAAAGCATCACGCTCGAGCGTAATTGGTTCATCATTAGGTTTAGGTTAAGTTGAAAATTATGTAGTTAACCATCATGAAGACATGATGGTGCCAAAAGATAAGTTAGTCAATTCCCTCACCTATTGCATTTTAAACCGATTTAGCGTAATCGTGTCAGGGTAAGATATTGATGGGAAAATTATTAAATCGTTGAGTTTATTGACTTTCAAATCGGCTCTTACAGGAGATCAGCCACTCTGGATTCCTACAACTTTGGAAAAAAGTGTAGGAAAATCCTACAATGTGTTGGGGCTTCATTATAGCATAAAACACTTTAAAATGGCTAAAATAGTCATTTTGAGAACTTTATGCTCACTGGCTCAGTCTTTGACAATTACAATCAGCAATGGCGCAAATGTAACTGCACCTTACGATGTAAGTAGTTTTTAAGTGATTACATCAAAGAAACCATAGGCGCCGCAATTATCAATTTTAACTATGTCTTTAACTGAAATGAACATAAAAAACCAACCAAACCAGTCTATAAATGAGTCTACAAAAGGCTCTGGCAAACTTTCAGGTTCTATCAAGAGCCAACTTTCGCAAATGACCCCCACAGCTTATTTTGTGCTTTTTGGTACTTTCTTGCTGATGTGTGGTGCTGTCTATCTCATATTTGCACTTCAGTCTAGTTTTGAGGAGGTACACTTAGAAAGAATGAGTACATCATGGGGTGTTCCATTAATCGTATTGAGCCTTACTTTATTAACATTGAAAATTTCGTTTTTGGTGTTCATATTGGTACTCTTCCTCAAGTATAAGCCAATAAAATCTGTTGCTGATGAGTTATTGCCAGTGACTACCGTGATAGTGCCAGCCTACAATGAGGGTAAACTGGTATATGAAACATTAATGAGTTTGGCTGAAAGTGATTTTCCTGAAGAAAAACTTCAAATGCTGGCCATAGATGATGGTAGTAAAGATGACACTTGGGAGTGGATGCAGAAAGCAAAAGAAGTTTTAGGTTCAAGAGTAAACATTTTACAGCAGCCTGAAAATAAAGGTAAGAGACATGCCCTTTACAGAGGTTTTAATTTAGGTAAAGGTGAAGTATTCGTAACTGTAGATAGTGATTCTATAGTTAAGGAGGATACTTTAAGAAATATGGTGAGCCCGTTTGTAGTTAATAAAGAATGTGGTGCTGTAGCAGGTAATGTGAGAGTGTTAAATAATCAAAAAGCACTAATACCACGTATGCTGAACGTTAGCTTTACATTTAGTTTTGAGTTTGTGCGTTCTGCACAAAGCGTGTTGGGTTCAGTACTTTGTACTCCGGGTGCGCTATCAGCTTACAGAGCTAAAGCTGTGAAAGCATGCTTGCCTCAGTGGATTAATCAAACCTTCATGGGTCAGGTGTCTGATATTGGTGAAGACAGAGCTATGACCAACATGATTTTGAAACAAGGTTATAAAGTGCTATTCCAAAGAGACGCTTACGTGCTTACAAATACACCAGAGAGATATAAGAACTTATATAAGATGTTCATCCGATGGGAAAGAAGTAATGTAAGAGAAAACATTATGATGAGTAAATTCGCCTTTACTAATTTCCGTAAAGGACCCAAAACGGGTACAAGAATACTTTTATTAAACCAGTGGTTGAAAGTGATCTTATCATATCCGATGATCATGCTGATGTTATTCTTCGTATTTACTCATCCGCTATTATTCATCACCTCGACTTTAGTAAGTATTATGGTGTTCTCAAGTATTCAGGCATTCTTCTTTGCGAGAAGACATAATATCAGAGAATGTTTATGGGCATATCCTTATAGTATATTCTACACATTCTCATTATTCTGGATTACACCATATGCCATTGCTACTGCTAGCAGAAGAGGCTGGTTAACAAGGACTTTACCTGAAAATGGTAAAAAACTACAAGGTGCAGTTTCATAATATATTTCTAGTTGATGACATATTATAAACTGGAAAAACCGGCTTTCAATAGCCGGTTTTTTTTATGCTTTAGGTTTATTTATGACTTTTCTCATTCGTGTTTGAATTATTTTTTGTAAGTTGATATAGTCTCACCTTAAAACTGATAATTATGGAAGATCTAGCCACCAGTTTAAAAGAGCATTATTCAAAAGATGAACTTTATGAAGACATCCTTACCAGACTTCGAGAAAGCGATGTAGATATTAACCATGTTTCAAGAGACCATATTTCCGCGGTGGACGAATTTCACGTGCGAGGAGCAGCCGTCTCTAAAGAGCTGGCCCAATCAATACAACTTCAAGGACTTAAAGTACTTGATGTCGGTTGTGGTTTGGGTGGTCCATGCCGTATGCTTGCAGATGATTATAATTGCAATACAGTTGGCATTGACCTCTGCCAAGAATATATCCGTACAGCTACAGCACTTACCAAGCTGGTAAAGTTGAGTGATAAAAGCTCTTTCATTCAAGCCGACGCTACTGAGCTTCCTTTTGATGAATCTAGCTTTGATGTAGTGTGGACACAACATGTACAAATGAATATTGCAGACAAAAGAAAATTTTATTCTGAAATAGATAGAGTATTAAAGCCCGGGGGCCATTTATTGTATTATGATATTTTAAGAAAAAACTCCGGTGACATTGCTTATCCCATGCCATGGGCAAGTAGCCCTAAACAGAGTTTCTTATTTACTTCAGAAGATATGGAAGTAGTTCTTGATCACCTGAATTTCAGAAAGATAGCCTCAAAAGATCAGACAGGTGCCGGTATTGAATTCTTTGAAAATCTGATGAATAAACTCCAAGCGTCGGGTCCGCCAAAGCTGGGATTAAATGTTTTAATGGGCGAATCTACCAAGCCCAAACTAGTGAATTTGCTGAACCATCTTAAGTCTGGATTGTTAAAGCTGGAGAGTGGGACTTATCAGAAAATTGATTAAAAATTTACTTTACTAGTTAGTTAACCAATATTTACCGGTTATCCTTTCTATGAGAAGAGTATAAATAGTTTTAAATTGCGTGCTTAAATAAAGCTGTCTAAAATTTAAAGCAAATAGCTTTTTTCAACTATTATGGATAGCTACTTTTATATTAATCCTCATACTACTACTGTGCTAAAATTTGAGAATTAATAAAAGGTTTTGAAGTGCCATGACTGTGATCATTAGATTACAGAACAAAATTAATATGTTAATAATCCGTTTGGTTCATCAGTGCCTCTATTAATCTTTAAATTTATCTGTTAATTATTATAGTTGCTGAATTTCAACCCAAACTCTATAGTTAGATGCCCAGTAATAAGTTATTTTCTACATTAATCAATTTTCATGAAAAATTGGTTTCCTTTCAGCATAAGCTGATCAAAGGTAATGCTATATCCTTTATCATTTTGATCGGTTTAAGTATAGCCATGGCTTATCAGAGTGCGCACCTTTCCAGGCAGTTTGATACTAACCGGCAGAATTTTCAGACACTAACATATGGTATGGAGTCATATAAGGACTCTATAAAGGTGGCTTGGCAGCCCAGAATTTTTAGTAACTATTTATCTACTGAGCTATCTGAAGCTACTGCCAGTCTTACAGGTAAATCGCTCACTTCTGAAAAAAATGTAGCGCTTACTGTAGGTACTTGGACTGTGTTCTGGTTCGTACTTATTGGCCTCACATATATATACTTATTTGGAAGGCAAAGCATATTCTATATTATAGGGACTTTTGCTGCCATGGTTTTTGGCTATGTTCCGCAACTACTGCGGATTTACCCTTGGGACATGCCAATAGTGCTGGGGTTTGTTTTGTTTATGGCCCTTCTCTTCAAGAAAAAGTATAATTGGATGCTATTGCTTTTACCATTGGCCATGGGTTTTAAAGAAACAGCCTTAGTACTTTGCCTGGGTTTCCTATTAATCGATCAGCCTTGGAAAATGCGTGTAAAATATTTCCTGATCTCAGGAGTGTTGTCTGTAACGGTTAAGGTGATTATTGACATAATGCTTGGTACACCACTTCCATTTTTCACGATGGAGCACGCCCATCTGGTAGATAATAAGCCTCAAGGTCTTTATTTATTCTACAATATTAAGATCTTCTTATATCAGTTCTCAATGCCATTATTTGTAAATGGCGGTATGCTATTGGCGTTTATCCTAATTCCTTCATTCAGTAGAGAGGCCAAGATTATGAAGGTAATTTCTTACGCTTTCATTGCATCTATTCTTCTTTTCGGAATAATTCTGGAATATAGAATTTTCTTTGAGCTGATTCCATTCTGTCTTTACTACCTGTCTCAATTCATGAATGCCAAAACCAATCATGTTGAAGAGGAGGATTATCCTGAAATAGAAATAGAGAAGCCTGAAAAATCCAGCAAAACATATGAAGAGATGGCGGAATTAATGGCTTAAGTTATTCATTCTTAATTCCATGAAAAAAAGAGAATCTAGCAATTCTAATTACACAACTCTCCGGGATTTTCCTAAAAACTCCGTATTCTGACCAAAAAAATCTATTTTTAGTACCATTGTCATACCTTTTTCCATCTTTATAATTCTTCGGGTGGTAAAGGTGTACTATAGTTTTGCATTTATGTAAAACCAAAAAAATATGATCATGAGATTATTGAAAGGAATATTGTTTACTACCTTGTTGCTCACTTGTTTAAACCTGGCATCAGCACAGAATAACAAAAGCGAGCCCAGAAAAAAACCAGAAAATTTTGTTTACCCTTCCAGCCCTGCTACACTATCTACTAGTAGAGGCATTGAATTTAAAGATGATTCCAAAGTTGAGGAGGTAGCGATAACAATAGATAAGGAGACTAATGATTTTACACTTGAAATAAAAAGTAGAGTTACGCGAGGGTCTGTAACCATTGAAATATATCAACCTGATGGTGATATATTAGGACATTTTTCTGTGGCAACACAAATCTCATCTAAAAGCGAAATTGTAAATGGTAATTATGTGAAAACCCTGCTGAGCCCTCAGGAAGGTGATTGGAAAATTAAGATTATTCCAAACAAGGCGTCAGGAGAAATAGCCATTGAATCTTCAATGCATGTTAATAAAAGACAATAAGAATGCAGAAGGCTTTGATTTTGACTATAATCTTCCGCCTGATTTTAGGAGATTTATTTGGAGCGGATCCTAAAGAAAATGGGAAGGGCTATATTGATGGAATAGTCAAGCTGGATGATTCTTGGGATAGAAAGGTATACCTTTCATACATACCTACTTTTGAGGATATGTATAGTATGTCCAGTCAGATGATCCTCGCAAAAAGTAATATTGATAGCACCGGACATTTTAAGATTGACATCAGCTTTCTTCCAGAACAAAATCAGTTGCTTAGGCTCCATATTTCCAAAAAGAATGACAGTCCATATTCTTTAGTTATTGGTGGTAAGGACGAGAATCATTTGTTCTTACTTGCTTCAAAACATTCAGTGATTGAATTGGAAAGTGAGAGTCAGCGTCCTCCGTTTAGATATGTAAAATTTGATGGTGGTGATAATCTTGCTTTCCAGCAGATTACGGATTTGGTTTATAGAAATGATAGTATTGCTTCATATAGCACTGAAGCTAAGAGGCAATTTCTAGAAAATGAAATGCAAAGAGAGCTGCTATACATGGCGGATACGGCAAAAACACCTTTAGTGTCACTTTATGCAGTTTATAAAAGTAATTTTCATGGCCATATAGATCAGAACAAAAGTTTTTATAATGGCTATTTGGAAAAGTGGCAAGATGAAGACAATGATTACTTTAATGCTTTCAGGGCAGAAATACCAATAAGTGCTACACCTGCAAATGAATTTTCCTGGTGGTGGTTGGTTTCAGCTATGCTTTGTGTGGCTGTTGGTATCATGATCGGAAAGATGGGCTTAACCAAAAATAGAACCTTGAAAAGGTTAAGTGTTCAGGAAAGAAAGATTTATGAGTTGCTGAAGAAAGGTGCTTCTAATCAGGAAATTTCAGATGAATTTAATATCGGAATAAGTACGGTGAAAAGTCATATTTCAAGCATCTATACAAAATTAAAAGTGAAGTCTAGAAAAGATTTAATTAATATGGATTAAATCGCTATGATTCTTATCAGTTTAGGAAAGCTTTTGGTCCGCATTATTAGCGTAGACGATTTTAGGCGCTAACTTAAATGTTAGACAACTACTGATCTCTGGACTTATGAAATACCTATTATTAATTATCTTCTTTAGCACAAACGCACTCTTCGCATATTCTCAGAGCTTACCTAAGCCTGAATTTACTAACGTGCCTTACTGGTGGAACAGTGCTAGCAATAGCTTAACACTGCTTTCTAAGGAAACTCCAGATATAAAGTTTGGGTTTTGGATGGGAATGAAGTTTTCCGGCAATAAGTCTGAGCTGGAAATTCCACAAAATCAGTTACGACTGTTAATTCATTCTAGCCAGCTAAATATGCAACATCTGAAGCTGTGTAAGCTGAAGATGAAAAAGAAGAGAAGGCAGGTGGCTCTTGTTAAACTGGGTTTTGGAGTAATTAACATTCAAGAAGAAAATCTTGTTGATTTTAACCTTAAACCAGCAGGTGAAAATATATACGAAATAGTGCTGTCCGATAGTTTACCACCAGGCCAATATGCCTTTATAAATGCACTGGACGCTTTTACCTTCTCAGTGAAGTGACCTTCTGATGTGGCAATATGCTCACGATGGTCTAAGTTTTCCACAGATATTGGTGTGTCTAAAGTGGATAGAACGTATTAGAGCAATATTCTTTAATGGCACAAAATTTACTCATATTAATATATCAACTAAACAGATATAATTATGAGTAATGACATATTAACCCAAACGGACCCTCGGACTAAGTATAAAACTCCACCGCACGATGAGCATATGCAAGATGAGCCAGGTACTACATCGGCTATGAATATAAAGCCGGATCATGGCGAAAATTCATATAAAGGAAGCGGAAAGTTAAAAGGTAAAAAGGCCTTGATTACAGGCGGTGATTCTGGAATTGGAAGAGCCGTAGCCATTGCATTTGCAAGAGAAGGTGCTGATGTAGTTATCTCTTATCTTGAAGAGGATGGGGATGCTAAAGATACTGCCAAATACATTACTGATGCAGATCAAAAAGCTCTTTTAATCAAGGGCGATATTGGCGATGAAGAACATTGTAAGCACATGATTTCACTTATGGTGGAAGAAATGGGAGGGATTGATATTCTTGTAAATAATGCTGCATTTCAGCAAGCCCGTAAATCACTACAGGATATTCCAAGTGAAGAATGGGATTATACTTTCAGAACCAATATTCACAGTATGTTTTATTTGTGTAAAGCTGCAGAGCCACATATGAAACCTGGCAGTACAATCATTAATACTACCTCAGTAAATGCTTATCATCCTTCGGATGTGCTACTGGCCTACGCTACCACCAAAGGAGCTATTCAAAATTTTACTTCTAACCTTGCTCAGATAGAAGCTGAGAAAGGCATTCGTGTAAACTGCGTAGCACCAGGCCCTATCTGGACACCACTTATTCCAGCTACTATGCCAGAAGAAAAAGTAAAAAACTTTGGAAAAAATACCCCTTTAGGTAGGCCTGGTCAGCCGGTAGAATTAGCGGCGACCTATGTGCTGCTGGCTTCTGAGGATTCTAGTTATATCAGTGGTGCCACCATCGAAGTTACAGGTGGTAGGGTAACTATCTAAATCATATATAATATCTTCTTATGAGAGGTGAGCTCAGCCAGGAAGCATGGTTATGAGTTCACCTTTTCTTTTTTTATGCAGGGTATAAATCCCCTGATAATCAGGAGAAAAGAACCCTTACAGGAGGAAATTTGATCAGCTACTTTTGCTCTCATGAACTAAACCAATTTTTAAAATGAGAAGATTTAACTATCAAATTTCAATGTCTATTTTTTCGCTTTTATTATCACTAATTATCATATCATGTGGAAAGGATGGTGATCCAGGACCGCAAGGAGATGAAGGCCCACAAGGTGAGCAAGGTATACAAGGGGAGAAAGGAGACCAGGGAGAAAAGGGCGATAAAGGTGATGATGGTGAAGATGGCGAAGACGGAAATGCCAACGTGATTGCATCTGCATGGATAGATGCCAATTGGAATAGACTAGATGAGTCAACTTCCAAATCCATGATAATCGATATAGATGGTATTAGCAACTCAGATCTAAGGAATAATAGTGCTGTGCTCGTGTATCTAAGCCAATACGGAACTAGCTCTGTTTACTTAATGGATAGCCCGGGTAGATGGACCAATACCTTATATTCTTTCACATTTGGAAGTAATACACCTAATTATCAAGGGATCTATATAAGATTAGTGAGTACAAATAGAGCTCTTACTGAGCTACAATACGCTGGATTCAGAGGGAACAGGTTCCGTTACATTATTATACCGGAAGGCAGTAGCTCTGCTCGTATAGATTACAGTAATTATGACGAGGTAGTAAAGCACTTCAATTTACAACCGTAATTGCTAAAGGGGCTAATTACCAAAAGAATACCGGAAAAACGCTCTAACATCATAGCTTAAAGAGCTATACCTTTGAAATACATTCCGTTAGCTTATAGTTAAGCCACCCTAAATCATAACTAGTTGGACACACTACATTATGCTTTGGAGTGGCTTTTATTTATGTCTTCGAGTTACAGCATTTTTTCAAAGTTATAGTGCTTCACATCTTATTTCATTAAATTGATTACAGTGTCAATTCAATAATTGTGAATAATAAGTGGGCTACAAATCAGTATATTTAACTATAGACGATTGTCCTTCGAAGGATTTTGTTAATAAGCTTCATTTTCTGATGGAGTATAAAATTCCTGCTGTATTTTTTTGCACTGCCAGCCAGATAGAACATTATCAGCCTGATCTTGCTTTGGCCATAAAAAACAAATACCATATTGGTAGCCATGCCTTTTACCACAAATCTTTTTCATCACTTTCATTGAGCCAGTGTATCAATGAGATAATTCGTGCCGACTCAGTTATCCATTCTTTATATAACAGCTGCAATATTAGTTCTTATCCCAAGCTTTTCAGATTTCCATATGGAGACAAAGGGGACTATAAGTTTGGAAAGCACTTTCTGCCTTTCGAGAAAGCGTACCATCACGGTTTGAGAAGAAAATGTCTGTGGCATCAACTTTTTGGCCTTAAAAAGTTAAGGGAAAGGCAAATTGAAGGTGAGCAAAGATCAATTGAAATCCAGAGAGCTCTGAAAGATCTTGGTTATCAAGCTCCAGCAATTCAAATAGAGCATCCATTTTATAAAAAGTTTCTGGGCTATCATGATTGGATGTGGACCCTGGATATTGGGGATTATAAATATCGGTCAGGCGAGGACATGGATGGTTTTCAGAAGAATATTTTTCAATGCATTGATAGCGGTCTGCCTCGTGTTGAATTTGGTCTTCAAGCTAATGACATTTGTTACCCGGAATCATCAAACATTCTCTTAATGCATGATTATGAAAACCATAGCGAAATATTCTATGAGACAATCCACTACTTTATCAGACAAGGTTTTACTTTTAAGTGCCCTGTGACGGGCTAACCATTTTATTTTGAATAATACTTCTCAGCAAAGTATTCCAGGTGGAGCAGTCAGAGCAGCATTGGATGATCATGTTTTCTTCCGAACTTAAATTGTCAGGATTCAAATACCAATCAACATGTCTGAAGGTATAAGGCCGGTTGAGTCTTAAGGATGGTGCTAACGCTGTAACTAAAGAAGATTTTCTGTACATGCTGAATGTTGTATCCACGGGCGCAATAAATAGCTCAGGTGTTAATTTTTCATTCCAGTATTTTTGTTCCCAATCTATTACTTTATGTTTTAGCGGATAATGATTTGGTAAATCATTAATTTCCAAAGAGGCTCCCACATGATTAATATTTGGATAGGTAATTAGTATTTCTTCCATCTTATCAATTATATCATCTGGCGTGTGGTCATATGGAATAAGATCGGCATCTGATACTATATAGTTATCAAATTGCCCTAAGGCCATGCTCACCTTCAGGATTTGGTTAATACCTTCATTTTTCTTGAGCCTGATCATCTGGACATTTGAAGATGAAGAAAGCTCATCATAGTAGCTGAGTAGGTCTGGCAAAGTGGAGGCATTATCAATAATTATAATTGATGTTTGTCGCCTTTTTAATCCCCAAAACCATTCTATCATAGTTTTTAGTGAAGTATACCTATTAAAATTGTTGATAATGACAGGAATGCTGCCATCTATTATTTTACTATAGTCCAATATCTGGTTGGGAGGGAAGAGCGAATAATATGTCCGGGCCAGTTTACACCGAAGTTTATAGAGCCGATAATGCTTTATCCGCAAGGAATGAAGTGAGGTAAAGTACATATGGGCAAAGGTTGATGGTTGAAGAATACTAACCAGACTGCATAGACTGATTAATATAATAATTTACATAAATTTCGGTGCAATTACCAGATAATTTGCCTTTGCTGTGATTTAGAATTAATCGTATATAAAAGAATCGCCGCTTTTGTACATGTGTTTTACGTTCATAATCATACAGTTACGCTTTAGAATGGCCGAGAAAATTTTACCAAGTGCCTTTAGATATTTTCTGTAAATGATCTATAAAAATGATGAAGGGGTTCAATATGGATTTCTTACATTAGTTTTTTAATTAGACTCTAAATGAACCATAGGTCTGTCATAACTTGGGTTTTATTCGTTTTCATTACCCTTACTTTTTCATGCAATTATGAAAAGCGGCAAAGTGAATATTTGTATTTGGAAATTCAGAGAGGTAATGGTTTGGATACGGTTTTATGGAATTTACCAGAAGAGCATATTATTCTAAATGATTCTTTTTATACCATTCAAGCTACGCAGCTTGATAAAAATGACACATTTCAAATAGAATGGAAATTGCCGAGATATGTTAATAATATCCGAGGCATTGAGCCAGAGATAATGGATAGCCTTGAGATAACCTTTGAAGGCAGGCAGTTTAAGGTATATAAATATATATCTGGAATTGGTATAGATGATGGTGTCTGCTTTACCTATCTAGAACCATCTATCGGCATCTTAATAGAGAAATCCGTAAGCTGGGGTACATACCTTAGACTTGTAAAAACTGGAGATGATCAAATTGATAAATCGGTGTTTTTAATCAATGAGAGAATTATTGGCAATAATAATTTCTTCAATAAGTAACATAACGGAAAGATTAAAGTTGCTAAATGTATCATGTAAAGATCTTGTTATCTCGCCCCTATGCAAGTAGTTCTGCTCATATAGATTACAGTAATTATGACGAGTAGTTAAAGCAGTATAATATACAACCGTAATTGCTAAAGGGGCTAATCACCATAAGAATACCGGAAAAACGCCCTATCATGCTGGCTATATTAGCCATACCTTTGAAATACATCCCGTTAGCTTATAGTAAGCCACTCTGAGATCATAACTAGTTGGACACACTACATTATGCTTTGGAGTGGCTTTTATTTTAATAATTCAATGGAAATAATTTTCACTACAAGCTAAGAAGAATTTTAGGTTACAAAACATTGATGTTCTGTGGTTTAAGCGGCTAATTAATATTAAATTATACTAAAACCCGTG
This sequence comes from Fulvivirga ligni, assembly GCF_021389935.1. Taxonomy (NCBI): domain Bacteria; kingdom Pseudomonadati; phylum Bacteroidota; class Cytophagia; order Cytophagales; family Fulvivirgaceae; genus Fulvivirga; species Fulvivirga ligni. The sequence goes on along the minus strand of NZ_CP089979.1, from coordinate 806,044 downwards.
CCTATGAAAAAGTATGCTTTGTTAATCCTTCTGACCATTTTGATTTTTATTGCTTGTAATGATCAAAACAAAATGGAGGACCATTCGAAAGATTTAGCTCAAATTAAGCAACTCATAAATGACTCGGATGAAGGTTGGGAAACAAAAAATTTAGAGCTCGTGCTTGAAGGGTATTCGGATGATATTGATTGGACTAATGCTTTTGGGGATAGAAGACAGGGGAAGGAAGCGCTGAGCGGGTTATTAGATACCATCTTTAATCTTGATTTTGTGATGTCAGGTAGGAATAATTACCAAGAACCGGATATTACATTTCCCAGTGAAGACATTGCGCTTGCCAGATCAACTAATATAAGAAGGTCAGAAATGGCCTGATGGAAGCCCGATGGAAGCCCGAATAATTAACCATTTAAGGGTTTATAAGGATGAGGGTGGCAAATGGTTGTGTGTTCATCACATGATTAGTCAGGCTCACAATAAAATAAGAGAGTGAAACCTGATACAGTTATCAGGTTTCTGCCAAATTCTTAACGCCCGTAATCATCATAATATTCCTCATAATAGTCTTCGTAATTATAAAGAAGATGTATATTCTGGGCTTCAATATCGGTTAGCTCTTCACGGATATCAACCGACATAGGGATGTACCAGTCTTTTGCATCAAATATTCTTCGGATTTTAAGGTTATTGAAGCTATAGCCATGGCGGGCATAGATTTCATTTCTTATCATCTCTATTTCTTCTGGGAGCAGGTTCTCAACTTCGGGCACATCAAGAACTTGCGTGGAGGCTTGCGGAAAATCACCCAGAGTTGGGTCGTATTTAAATTGGCGCTTGGTTAAGGTATAATCTTTTGCACCTACAGTGTTCTGGTAGGGCTTCCAGGAGCCGGTTAATTCTTTCTTCAATAAATCAATGTTGAAATTAAACTCACCATCATATTTATCATCTCCGGGCTCCTTCATGTTTACGGCATAGATACCTGGATCAGTTTCTTTAATGGTACCCTTTATGGCCCTGAAATTACCAGCACATACACTATGGCCAAAAATGGAATCTTCCACAACTTGGGCAAGGGCAATATTGATTTTGTTTTTACCAAAAGCACCCACCCAATAACCATACAATGGATTTTCAGAGGAGTTTATCTTATAAATGTCTTCTTCTATTTGATATTGGGAGGTTGGTTTGGCGGGACCTATTTTTCTTGGATCATTTTCTAACTGAAGTTCGTCTTGCGCTGCTTCAGAAATAGCTACGCTATCTTTAGTTTCCGATGTCGGATTTTCGGTAGCTTGCTCTTTTTTAGTATCACATGAGGTGAGGACAAAGGCAAGGCAAAAAAATGTTACAATAGAAGTATGCTTCATAGTTTAAAAATTTTGCTTAAAATAGAAATAATTTTATTCTAAACATAAAATGAGAAAAGCCTTACGGGTTATACTGTTCATAGTCTTTACATTCCTATCGGTATTGATGGTAAGGCTCACATTGCCATATTTTTCATTTGATGATCAAACGGCTTTCTTGCGCATAAAGCAATGGGTTATCAACAATTCTTTCTGGAAGGCGTGTTTTTACACGCATGTAATTACCAGTTGCTTTTGTCTCGTAGCTGGCTTCACTCAATTTTCAATTCCTTTATTAAAAAAATATCCAAAGGTTCATCGTTATGTGGGTATTTTGTATGTGCTTGTTATTCTCATAGCCTCAGGTCCCTCTGGGTTTGTTATGGGGATTTACGCTAACGGAGGCTTTACAAGTCAGGCTGCATTTGTACTGCTGAGTATCTTATGGTGGTACTTTACTTACAAAGCATTTATCCATGCAAAAAGAAAGCAGTTTAAAAATCATGAAGCGTTTATGGTTAGAAGTTTTGCTTTAACACTTTCCGCACTTACACTAAGAAGTTGGAAGTTCCTTATAGTTATGTTTTTGAGACCACATCCTATGGATGTTTATACGTTAGTCGCTTGGTTAGGCTGGGTGCCTAATTTACTTATTGCGGAATGCTATATTTATGCTAAAATTCAAAAATCACACGTTCTCTCTCGCCTATGGTTTATAAAAAATTGATCATCGTAATCTGCTTTAGTGCATTGTTTGCTTGTGATACTCAGAAGGCTGAGCATAAAGAAACGGAAAAACAAGATTCCCTGGTGATGGCTGAATCAAAGCAAGTTATGGAAGAGATTCCTGATCGCGAGCCCATTGCAGATACAGCATTTGTGGTGATGAAAGATTATGCCAACGGCTTTTTTTATGATATGAAATATGCCACAGAAGATAACTTTCTAAAAAAGACGGTATATGATTGCCCGGACTGCATGATCCGTCAAGAAGTGGCAGACGCACTTATAAAAGTAAACGACTCGTTAGCTACCATGGGTTATCATATCAAATTTTTTGATTGCTACAGACCGTTAGATGTGCAGAAAGCCATGTGGAAGATCTATCCAGATGCTCGTTACGTGGCTAATCCTAATACTACCGGCTCCATTCATAATAGAGGTGGAGCTGTAGACATTACGCTGGTTGACCATGAAGGAAAAGAATTAGATATGGGAACCGGCTTTGATCATTTTGGTGAGGAGGCTCACCATGCTTATAAGGATTTACCAGAGCAGGTGATAATTAATAGAAAGCTTTTCAAATCCATGATGGAGGCATTCGGCTTCAATGCTATAAGAACAGAATGGTGGCATTATAACTACAAAGGAAGTAGTAGTTACAAGATATCTAACTTTAAAACGGAGTGTGATTAACAAAAATGGAAAAACAAGAGTATGAATTAACAGAGAGTGAACTTAGAAAAAAGGGTTTACTAATGGCAGACAGATTAAGAAGAAAAGGATTTTCTGCGCCAGATATTATTGCGTTTATGGAAGATGAGGGAATTCCTGAGACATTGGGAAGAGAAATTATTCAAAGTTTGGTGCAAGACAGAAGACAAAAGGTTCATGCTAAGGATGAAGAAGAATCTAACCGATTAATAATCTCTCTTTCTCTGATATTTGTAGTTTCATTAATCCTTATGATCATTTTCCCTGGGTGGGTAGTGCTGCCGGTAGGTTTAGTACTAGGCGCCTTGTCATACAAGTTGTTTAGGAAGAAATAAATATGTGCATAAATGAAACTGAACGGGGCGATATATAATCACCCCATCATCAAAGTACCGCAAATACCACCGGCAATAAGCAAATAGGTGACTGCCATTATAAATAGCACTTTGGCTCCTTTGGCACTGTTGCTTTTAATGGCAAATCCGATTAAAACCAATAGTAAGGGCGGTCCGAAAATGATTAATAAGAAGAATATCACGAGGCCATCTAAATTCATATTATCTGCAAGTATCATATTTCCTGGTTTTGAAGTTTTTTGAGGTATTCCTTTTTATCATCTCTATAGAATAGGTTCATGGTTTCGAAAGGAATAATTTGATTGTCTTTATTCACAATGTGTACACATGATTTCTTAATTGATCGTACATCAAAATTGTGAGCGTCAATAAACTGCATAATAATAATTCTGAAGAGATTATCATAGCCTAAAGATGGTGCCTCAATCTGCGGCAGGCAGCAGAGAATAGAGTGTAATTTTTCGGTAGCGGCATCTACAGAATTACCAGTACTAAACAGCTCTATCATTTTTCCCTGTAAATGCTCGTCCTGTTCATATACAATGGTATTTTTACTATTATCCAGCAAGTCGGCAGGATTAATATATCGGGTCAAAGGAAATACCTCACCACCCAATTTTAGTGCATAACCCATGGCTAAAGCATCCGGATTGCAAGGTACAGGTATCAGGTCGTCTTCATTAAAAACTGGTGACTGTTCTAATATTTTCCTTCTCACCTCAGTGAGGGTAATCCTGTCAGTGTCAGTATTGAAATTTTCCAATCGGCCAGCAATTTGGGTAGGTTGGAAAGTGACTCCACGAACGCATTTTTGCTTCAGTGCATAATCTATGGTTTTGCCAATTTCATCGTCATTAAGACCCTTTTGCAAAGTCACTACCAGGGTGGTAGACAGATTCAATTCATTCAAATGTGCCAAGGCTTGCTCACGCACTTTCCAAAGGTCTGCTCCTCTAAGCGTTTGTAATACATCGTCTTTAAAGGAGTCGAACTGAAGGTATACTTCAAAATCGGGAGTGTAAGTGGCCAGCCTTTTGGCGAATTCAAAATCTTTGGCAATGGCCACTCCATTGGTATTAAGCATCAGGTGTCTGATGGGCAATGTTTTGGCGTAGTCTAATATTTCAAAAAATTGAGGATGGATGGTTGGCTCACCGCCACTGATCTGAATCACATCGGGTTCTTTTTCATTTCTAACTACCGCATCAAGCATGGCTTTCACTTCGTCCAAAGTTCTATGTCTGCCATAAGAAGGAGAAGAGCCGGCATAGCAAGTTGGGCAACTTAGATTACAACGGTCAGTTACTTCTACCACTGTTAGACAAGAATGCTGCTCATGGTCCGGGCATAAGCCACAATCATACGGGCAGCCGTAATGAGTCTTGGTATTAAACTGATAAGGCGTCTCCGACGGTTTATTATAGTTACGGATGTTTTTATAGTATTCTATATCATCAGCTATCAACACTTTTGAATTACCGTGCTCCGGACACCTTTTAAGCATAAATACCTTGCCTTCATCAAATACGATTTTAGCATCTACCCGCTTGAGGCATTCCGGACATAGGCTTAGTGTAAAATCATAATAGGTGTATTTTCTTGTAGGCATATTTCAGAGGTTTGGCGATTGTTTTTATATAGTATATCAGGCAAATTATACATAACCATTGAATACTACTTAATCCAAGGATAAAAAATACATTCGGTTTAATGAATTCTATTAAAAAACGAAATGCGAAGTAGCTGATCATAAACCATTGGAAGATCATACCATTTTCCCGCTTTTGTTTTTTTAGAGCCGACCTAAGAATAATAAAAAGCACCAGTAGAAATATAAGCTCATATAATGCTATTGGGTGCCTCATTATTCCATCCCCAAGGTCCATCCCGGTGAAGAATGATGTTTGAGTGCCATAGGTAAACTCATCCGTACCAGACAGAAAACAACCAATTCGGCCAATGAAAATGCCCAAAATAATGGGTAGGGTGAATAGATCACCTGACCGCTGCTTTTCACCAATCAGTTTTTTAGCTGACTCCACGCCCAAGAGGCCTCCAAATAAACCACCCATGATGGTTTTTAAATTCCAGATGATAATAATATTCTGCCATGAGAAGTCTATAAAAGGATTTTCTAAAAAACCCATTAAGCGAGAACCAACAAGAGCTCCAATGGTAGCACCAAGAATTATACTTAGTCGATTGCCGGTAGGAATGGTATCTGATGAGCGCTTCCTTAAAAACAAATAGTATCTGAAAGCCAGAAAAAAGGCCAGATATTCTAGAATGAGATGCACATTAATTGGAATGCCAGAAACAACAGGCTTAAAAGGAATTTGCAATTATCTACGGTTTAGTGCCTTGTAAATATAGCATTCGTTATGAGAGATTTTAAAAACAAGAATAGTTTTAGTTATTTGAGACTAAGTGAATTTTTATGAACAAAGCCTCATACTCCAGATATTGTACTTCGTGTAGTCACAGTAAATTTGATCCTTACCGAGGGGTTATTTGTGGGCTGGTTAATGACTATCCTGACTTTAAGGAGGATTGCGATAAGTTAAGTATTGATCGACCGGCGCTTGAGAAAATTTATGATGAGAAACTAAGCGGTTATGGCTTCTCTAAACATGGTCGGACAAAAACAGTAATAGATTCGAATTATAGTTGTACAGTTATTCCGTTTAAGCCAGTTGAGGAAAGTTTACCTGTGAAGCCCTCTGCGAATAGCGTTCAGATAGGTAAATCAAAAATTATATTTTTATTCTACCTATTAGTGCCCATTCTAATACTTCTTTTCACCCTGCCAATGTTTTTTATCGCTCCACTTGAGCCATTAATAGTTATAATTGACCTCTTCATGATTATTGCCCTGACCGTCATCGTTTACGAGTATAAAGACAAAAGCAATTCCTTAAATATAAATGCAAAGGGCATACTCTATAAAAAGGCTATAGTTCCATGGCACTCCATTTTGGGGGCTGTGCTCCGTGAGAGTAGGCAACATAACAAGGCTGAGCTCATTCTTATTACAGCGAGCAAAGCGGATATAATTATAGATTTGGTTGGCTTGGAAGGCGTACCTTTTCGTTTAGAATATGCAATAATTTTTCATCAAGCAAGAGCCAGAATTAAAGCTATTTTGTCAAAATGATAGGTTTTTTGTATTAAAAGCACATCATATATAAAATATACTTTCCATAATTGGGAATATATTCCAATTTATAGATTAGCTCCCCACATCGGAATGTGCCTATTTTAGTTTAAATGTCACTTTCTGTAGATGGCATACCCTTTGGCGCAGGCCATTTCATACTAAATGAAAAATTATGAAGGGAATGAATACTAAACTGATTTTAGCCGCATCTGGCATGGCTGTAGCTTCTTCGCTATTTGCGCAGGGAGATAGTGCCCCTCCTGATATCGGCTTAGCTGAATTACTCAATATGGAAATATCTGTTGCTTCTAAACAAGCAGAAAAGATAACCGATGCTGCTGGTGTAATATCAGTGATTACAAAAGATGAAATAAGACGCTTTGGTGGAATTACGCTTAGAGATGTGCTGGAAAGAATGCCTAGCATTACAGCTTCTCACGCTGGTTTCACTGAGAGATATGGTATTGCCAGCCGTGGTGATCAAATTAAAGTAACATCTGGTCATAATCTACTTCTAATTAATGGAAGACCTACCAGAGAAATAGTTGAAGGTGGAATTAGCAGCGAGATGTACGCAGCTTTCCCAATCAATATAATTGAAAGGATAGAGGTTATTCGTGGTCCGGGCTCTGTGCTATATGGTTCTGATGCCTTTAGTACGGTAATAAACATTGTTACCATGGATGGTGATAATACTAAAGTTGCTGCTACTTTGCTAGGTGGATCAGATGGCGCTAATGGGGTAAATGGATTTGCTACCCTTGGTAAAAATGATTTGAAAGTAACCTTATCCGGAAGATACATGGATAAAGGTGATAAGCAAATAATGTATAGTTATGCAGATGATAACGACAATATTATCACTGAGAACATTACTAGAGAAGATGTGGCGGGTTCAGGGTTTGTTGACCTTAAATATAAAGGCTTAAGCCTAACCAATTCTTACAATGCCTATAATACTTCCTTTTTTATTGGTACAGATCCGCAAGATGATGGTCTAAATCATTATAGAAAGAATTTTACTAACCTGGGGTATTCCACTGCTGCTAAAGACGGGTGGGACATGGATTTTAACGTCACTTACAACTATGCTACGTTAGAGTCGCACGGAGAAGGAATTCATATTAACAGAAAGTCTAATGACCTTGTGGCTGAGATGACTAATCACATTAAAGTCGGCTCTAGAAGCAGGCTTATTGTTGGAGCGCTCTATAATCTACGAAAAGGGTCTGAATATGATGATGCATTAGAGAGAAACAGTTCTGATGCTAAGATTAATGGTGTAGCACTATACTCTCAGTTAGATTATTGGGCTTTGGATAACCTTAAACTTATAGGCGGTTTCCAGGCTAACAAAATAGAAGATACTGACTTTAACATTGTTCCTAGATTTGGTGCTATTTGGTATCCAATTCCAAAACTTAATGTAAAGGCCTTATACAGTAGTGCATTTAGAGCAGCAAGTATCAATGAAAGATATATAGATCATCCTGTTATTCAAGGTAATAGTGACTTGGCTCCTGAAACAATCCATGCTTTTGACTTAGGTCTTAACTATCAGGGTGAGAAATTCATGTTGGGTCTTAACTATTTCTATAGTGAGCAGTTCAACATTATCAATTTTGATTATACTTCATTCCCATTAACTTATCAGAATAATGGAGAAATAGATTTTCATGGAGTGGAATTAGAAGGAAAGTATTTTGCTAGCAAAGAACTTTATGTTGTGGGGTCTTTACTGTACCAGGAAAATGTGAACCAGGAAGGTGTTGAGAATACTACTGCAGTAGCTAACATGGGTGGAAAAATAGGAATAAGCTATGCCGCTCAAAACGGATTGACACTCAGTATATTTGATATTTATCAGGGTGATCTTGGAGATGTTTTTGAGTCAACAAATAATCCCCAGGCCGAAGCACATAATATACTGAACCTCTATGGTTCTGCTAATCTTAAGAGATTAATTAGTGGTAAAGATGCTGGTGAAATAACAGTATTCTGCCAAGTAGATAATGTTTTTGGAGATGATGTTTGGACTCCAATTTTGGGTGCGGATGCATACCATAATACGATACCTTCAGTAATTGGCAGATCAGTATACTTTGGCGTTAAAGTCGGCTTCAACTAATTAAAAGCAATTAATAGTCCACCGAAAGGCTGTCTTGTAAAAGACAGCCTTTTTCTTTTATATAGTAGCATACTAAAACCAATAGCTATGAATCAGGATTTAATTATGATCATCATTTCCATGGGCTTTATAGTGGCAGGGGCCAAGCTCTGGGAAAAGAGCTCACACCTGTTGGCCAATGGGAGGAAGACTAATGCTGTAATCTTCAAAAATGAATATCGCCGATCCTCAGATGGAGGAATGTATTATCCGGTGGTAAGATTTCTTACCGCAGATAAAGAGTGGATTACCAAAGAGTTGGATATTGGCTACTTGCCCGCTAAACAGGAAGGCACAAAACTAGATGTCGTCTATGATCCGGAAGACCCACAAACAGTAGAAATTCATGGGTCATTCCAGCTTCATCTTCTTCCCAAAGTATTCTTTTTATTCGGGATCATACTTTTGATTGTTGGTGTATTGAGCTATGCGGAAATAATTGATCTTAATAACTTTAATCGGTAAAACTGTGCCTTAAAGCCTCACGTAGGTCTCAATAATCCGTCTGTCCACGCCTAACTCTTCTGACTTTTCTACACCAGATTGTACCAGTGTATCATTCTTTATTTGTACATCAAAAGTAAAGTCATGACCTTCCCATTCACGAAAGTTACAGTACTGTAAATGTTCCTTATAGGTGCTTCCTTCTAACTTATAAGTACCAGCTCCGCTGACATAAGCTGCCGTGGTGCTATCCTTTCCCTGATTTACATCATGCCGCACAAATGAAAAATGTGTATCATTAATCATTTTAATAAATTCCTGATCGGTTGTATAATCAGTAGAAGTAGAATCCTGGCCTTCTATAGTCACTCCGGTCAGCAATTTCCAGGTACCTTTGATAGAGTTTTCAGAGGTTTTAATAGTTTTCTTATCTTCGGAATTTCCGGTGCAGCACATAAGTACAGCTGCTACTGCAAAAAGAGGAATGGTTATTTTCATGGTAAAAGTTCATTATAATGCATTTTAAAATGCTTTATTTAGAAAAACTAATTATCTAAGGGTAAATCGGATGTCTATACTTTTTCTCATAGCAAGTCTGGGAGTTATTAATGGCTTTATTGTCAGCATATTTCTTTTGGTGAACAAGCGAAAGAGTGTTGCTGATGTCTACTTCGCCGGTGTGCTCTTCACATTATCTCTAAGAATAGGCAAATCAATTTATTTCTATTTCAATGAGGAAGTTAACCTCACTATTCTTCAAATAGGACTTTCCGCCTGTGCCTTCATAGGGCCTTTCTTTTTCTTATACATGAAAGCTCTTTACAACCCGCAGACAGTTTTCAGGAAGATTGACATTTTTTTGCTTTCAATCGTGGCACTTTTGGTGATCAGTGTGGGATTATCATTCCCTTATGGCAGCTATCCTGATATGTGGAATGGATATATAATTTATGGAATTTATATCTGCTGGGGTTTATTCGCAGGTTTGGGACTGATCTATGTGATTAAGTTTTTAAAGATGAAAGCGGATCATCGTGTTACTCACTGGACGGGCGATCAAAAATATGTTTTGTATATATCCATAGCCATGTTATTTATCACGCTTACCTATTTTAATGCACTGATTATCGGGCATACATACATTTGGGGAGCTCTGATTTTTACTTTTTCTTTCTATTACCTGGCCATCAGGATGTTAATACCTCAGAAAAAGCTTTTGCCACAAAGTACTTCACCAGCTCTTGCGAATGGAGACCATCTATTTGCTGAGGTGGAACAAATAATGAGAGAGCAAAAGCTTTACACCAATAAAAAGCTTAAGCTGGATGACTTGGCGGAGCATGCAGGCTTGTCTAAACACATTTTATCACAACTTTTGAATGAGACTTATCCACATGGGTTTTCACATTATGTTAAACAGTATCGTGTGGAGGAGGCCAAGAAGTTAATTCTTACCAGGCCTGAATTATCTCTGGAAGGAGTAGGGTACGAGTCGGGCTTTAATTCTAAGTCATCCTTCTTCGAAGCCTTCAAAAAAATAGTTCAGGCTACTCCGGCAGAATACAAAAACTCCCGTCTTGCCGACCTAAAGTAGTCCAGATTTATCATTCTATACCCCTTCAGAAGCCTAAAATCAGCTTTTTTTAATTTGAGGCCGTAACCTTGGATGTACTTAAAATTCACATCCATGATCAAACGATTTATCTTATTGAGCTTTTTATGCGGCCTTGGTTTTATGGCTTTGGGCCAAACCGAAGACCAGCTGGTGCGTGAAACTATCAGTGACTTTATCAAAGGAACAGTTTATAATTATCCAGATACCATAACCTCGGCATTTTATCCGGGCACCCGCATGTTTTTATACAATGGCACGGATTCGGTTTTTATGATGACATCAGAAGAATATGCCGCTTTGTATAATCGCAGGCCCCCCGGAACGAAAAATAACAGAATCAACAGCATTGTATCCTTAGACATTGTGGGGGATGTAGCTTATGCCAAGCTTCAGGTAGATATTCCTTATTTCGGCAATAGGTACCATGATTTGCTATTATTGAAAAAAATTCTGGGCGAATGGAAGATTGTTGCTAAGTGTACTTCGGCGGCTCCCATTCCTAAAACGCCACAACAGATGGTGGCCAAGCCAATAAAGCAAACCGTAATAGATGGGTTGAAAAAGCCATGGAGCATGGCCTTCCTTTCAGAAAATGAGGTAATTATAGCCGAAAAAGAAGGCGGGCTGGTAAAAATAGATCTTACTTCTAAAGAAAGGATAATGATAAATGGCCTTCCTAAAGATATAGCAGGTAAGGTAAAAATTGATACTTCTAAACATGCGTGGGGCGTATTTCCTCCTTTTGCTCATGGGCAAATGCATCAATACAATGCAGGACTTTTTCAAGTACTGCTAGATCCTGATTTTGATAATAATCATTTCCTTTACCTCTCTTATGCCGCTGAAGATAAAGAGCAGAGAAGCACCACCAAAGTAATCAGGGCCAAATTGGCTAATAATACTTTGGAGGAAATGAAGACCATTTTTGTAGCGGAGCCATATTCTCACGGCCTTTTCCACTATGGCGGAGGTATGATTTTCGGGCAAGATGGAAAGCTTTATATCACAGTGGGAGAGAGAAACCTGTTTGAACACCTCAACCCCGTTCCACCACTTTCACAGGATGTTACTGATAAGAGAGGTAAAATATACAGGATCAATCCTGATGGATCGATACCTGAAGATAATCCCGATTTTGGCAGTAAAGCCGTGAAAGGATTATTTGCAACGGGCATACGAGCCTCTCAGGGCTTAGCCATAGACCCGGCTACCCATAAAATTTGGTTCAGTGAGCACGGTACTAATCAGGGAGACGAACTGAATATCCTTCAGCCTGGAGCTAATTACGGCTGGCCGCATGTTACCACGGGCACTTACCGGTCTCAAGATTATAACCCGGCCATCATTCCTGGTACCCAATTTACTGACCCGGTTCATTTCTGGAGTCAGACAGTAGCACCTACAGGCCTTACTTTTTATACAGGAAGAGCCTTTCCTCAATGGCAGGGTAATCTCATTGTACCGGGCTTAAGTAAAGGCAGCCTGTGGCGGATGATCATAGAAAATGATTCGGTAGTAGCAGCGGAAGAGCTATTTATAGATGACAGAGTAAGACTCCGAAAGGCCATAATGTCGCCCGGAGGTCAACTGTATCTGCTTACTGATGATGAGGATGGTAAGCTTATCAGGTTAATAAATGGTAATTAAGAATTTACGTGTGAAGTTTATAGCTTTACCCGTTCATTAAAAGATTACTCGTAATGTTGGCTCTTTTTTTACCTACTTCATTAAAATTCTTATAGAGTTTAGTGGTAAAAATGGTGCCATTTTCATTGCTCTCAAGCATTACTTCACCACCATGGGCATGTGCTACCATTTGTACCAATGTGAGGCCCATTCCCCAACTCGCTCTTTTTCCATCGCTAACGGAGCCATCACTCTTTAAAAAATTAAAAATGGCTTTCTGCTTATCTTTAGGTATTGCTTCCCCGTAATTATGCACACTTATAAGAACAGAGTCTGTTTCATCATTAACCGTGATAGTGATAGGGGCTTCAGCGGCTCCATATTTTATGGCATTGGTTATAAGGTTTTCGAGCATTCTCCGAATGGCTATACCATCAAAAACTCCAATGATTTTGTTTTTAGGGGCATTGAGTATTATTTCACATGAATAAATATCTTGCGCTTCTTTAAATATCCATTCTACATCGTGTAAAATATCTTCATGATCAAAATTTAGCATTATGCCCTCTCCAGATTTGACACTGATGCTGTCTAAGAGACCTTCAGCTAATTTCAGAGTCTTCTTTATGCTTCTGACAGATGAACTTTTCAGTTTTTCAAAAGTAGCTCTGTCCATATCATTTTCAATCATTTCAGCAGAGAGAAGAGCTACAGTAAGTGGATTTCGCATGTCATGCGCTAAGGTTCCTATTAGCTTTTCCTGCATTTGCTGAATAGCCTGGGTGAAAGATTCTACAGACTTAAGGATACAGGTTTCAATGACATATTTTAGTAATTCTGTAATCTCTAATGTTAATAGATTATTTTTTAATAAAAACTGGCTAAGGGTACGATGGAAAATTATGTACTCATGTATGATCTGACCCTCTGTATAGGACGTAGTGGCCGATCTGTGTCGCCCATGTTTAATGCTATTGGTTAATATTTCATTGTACCTGGTGTCATTAGAAATATCCAGCTGTTCAAATTCACTGTAACGTTCTAGAATGTCAGCAATATCATTAATTAGGTTGGGCAAGTGGTCGTGAAGAGCAATATTATTAGCTTTCCGAGATGCCACTACTTTATTTGTTACTTGGTCTTCCCAAACTCCCATAATGGACGAAACATTATCCTTTAGGCAATTAGCGGCTTTCTTCATTTGAATTCTGTGCAATGAAATCTATTTAAACGGCAAATTTAATCATTAATAGAGTACAAAAGAACACATTAAACCCGATTAAATTTTATCCATTTTTTATTATATAATATATAGAAGGTCTAAATAAATTTTTCATCTCCTAAATAAACATTCCCATAATTGTTATTTGTAGCTTTTAGTTCCATTTGCCAATATTATATTTTGGTATGGAGAGTATAGAGTTATTTGTGCTCTTAAAGCCTCTCTATAATTTTAGCCGTAGCTTCAGAAAAGTATCTTCCCATGTGTGGTCCTACCCAATTCATGGCACGAACTTCTTCTTTTTCCACTTCATCGTAATAGTGATCTTCGGTAATGTAGCCAATGTATTCACCATTAAAACTCGTGGTGATCAGATGCTTACCCTTGGCTTGTGCTAAATCTGCGAGATGAGCGTTTTGGAATATCTCACCGGAGAAGTCGCAAGGCATACCCACAATCATATTATCACCAATGATGGCGATAGAAATATCGCCTTTAAGATCGCCCATGGCCATTTCAAAGACCCAGGTACTTACCCCGTAGTCTTCGGAAATACGCATTTGAGCTGGCGGTAAAGGCAAAGTCACTCTTTTACCTAATAGCTCGGATTGGCTTGAATATTTAACTGTTTCTAAGCCTTTTATTATTAATTGTTTAAGTATTGCGGCGGTAGTATCTATTCTGGGAAAGTCTTCTTCTTTAATGCCAGCGAGTCTGTGACTGCCAACGTTACCAGCGGCAAACATGGCGAAGTCAATGCTGTCATTATTCTCCAATCGGTCTACCAAAGCTCCTGGATAATCGCGGCTTAGGGCATGTATTTGTTGTCTGATGGAGGTGGCATGAGCCGCATATGTGGTATAAAGCCCAATTTCACCATTTTGCTTTTTGATAGCTAGGTTTCGAATCCAAGGGTCTACTATGCCATTCTCTTTGTCGAGACGATTTTCCAGATATTTGCCAGCCTCAACCTGGAAATAGCCAAGGGTAGCTGGCTCTAAATTAATCTCAGCGTTTTGTACGGACTGCAGTATCTGGCTCACAAGTTCATCCACCAACTCTTCATTGTAGCCTCCCAGAATAATCTGGCCTCCAAAAGAAGGGTTCCATGAGCCATATCCATTATGGGTATGAGTGGCCGAAAGGACAATGTTGTTAGGTTTAAATCCTAGCTTGGCCATTTCTGGGAAGAGCTTTTTCTTCACTGTTGGTGGAAAGAGCATGAGATCCAGAGAAATAAGGGCTATCTTCGCCTCACTGTTTTTTAAAACTATGGCTCTTGAATAAAGTGAGTCATGCACCTCCTGGTAGGTTCCTCTTCGCCCATAACCGGCGAGGCTAGTGGCAGATTCAGGGGTAATATTCGCTTTGCCCCAGCCTGCTTGCAAGGTTCCATTTTCATCATTCACGGATAGGTCCAAGGTATCCAGCTCCGATAACATTTGATGATAGGCAGGCAACTTATCCAAGGCTGTGCGATCAATACGCTGAATGAGATTGGAAATAATCGCTGCGATAACGCAGAGAAAAATAAAGATTCTAAATGATAACTTTTTGCCTATTCTCATAACTCCTCAGAACAAAAAATTCAGCCCAACCGCAAAAATAGGATTACCTAATCATTTTAGGGCAGCAAAAATCCGTAAGAATTCACAAAAAAACCGACAAGCAGGATTGTGGCGAAAATCTATTCGCTGAAAGAAGCTTCCTTGGTGGTAATCGGCTTTACTTTGTATTGAATCGGTCGTCCTTTAAAACCCGTTGGTTTAGAGTGGGATTGTTTCTTTTTTGCTTTCTTCTTCTTCTTATTCAACCAAACTAAGAAGCCTGTCACTGGTAGGCTGGCACAAATAAGGCTGACTAGAAAAGCTAAGATTTTACCCGATAGTCCTATCACTGTTCCTATATGAATGTCATAGTTCATCATGGAAAGCTGATCTGCAAAAGAGGCTTCACTGAAGCGGTCACCGTGATGGCGCATGGGCTCGAGCGTGTAGCGATCATAAAAGTAAGTATTGTGATTATACCAGGAGCCAAGATCTTGATAAGCTATTATTTCAATGGCATCGTCTTCATCCTCTAAGTGAGGTGTCATATACATACCCTGCGCATTAGGTTCTAAGGCTATGGTTTTATACCAGGCTTGGTCTAAAGGTGATACTTCGCTGCTGTTGATAAGCCCGGCATTGGCCACATCAGAATGCGGGTGGCTATGTTCGGGTTGTGATTCGCCACCGGAGGTAACAAAATAGACAGAGTTACTAAACCACTCAAAACTCCATACCAAGCCAGTGAGCCCAATGATGAGGGCAAGAAGAAGACTGTAAAAACCTAAGACATTGTGCAAGTCATAATTAACGCGCTTAAAGCTTCCATTCCATTTTATCTTGAAGCTCTTACGCATTTCTGACTTCTTAAAATTTTTAGGCCACCACATAATTAGTCCGGTAATAAGAAGAATCACAAAGATGATGGTGGATACTCCTACAATTGGCCGGCCAATACTGTATGGAAGCCACAAAGCTCTATGGCCATCTATGATAAATCGGAAAAAATCAAACTCACCATTACCGATAGTCTGCTGTTTTTTTAAAAACTCCCCAGTGTAAGGGTTCATAAACACCACAGAAAAACTACGTTTGCCATTTTCAAAAGAGCTAAAACCTACGGCTGCTGCGCCTTCCTCATTGCTGTAAGTAAGGCCAGTACCTTTTTTACCAGGCATATACTTCTGGGCGGTGTCTAGTAAAATACTTGGAGGAACAAACTCCCGATCTTGCGCTTCCACAAATCTCCAGGGCTCCATAGCATCTTTTATATCCTGCTGAAAAACATAAATACATCCGGTAAGGCTCACAATAAGCACCACTATACTAGAGATAAGGCCGAGCCATAGGTGAGCCCAGTCATTAAATCGTCTCAGTGCACTTTTTTTCTTTTTGTTTTTCATGGTATATAAATATTAAAGAGCATGTCACAAAGCCAATGGTTTTGTGACATGCTCTTATGAGATTATTGCTTGAAGAAACCAGCTACAAAGTTGGCCTCTACAGTGGCTCCTTTTGTAGATGCGTAAGTTTCAGGATCCATTCTATAAACAGTGATTACACCATCTTCAGGGATAGACAGATATACAAATCCATCTGCATAAAGCGCTGAAAGTCTTCTTCCGTCGCCCTTGTGCTCAGGTACACCTGTAATGAAGTTTACAGTTTGGTTTTCAAAGTCGATAATAGCTGACTGAAGTGGGTTATCAGACCATACTAGTTGCTCAGTTCTATCTGCTGTGTTGATTTCTGCAAATGCTTTTCCGTTAGCCAGGTATTTTACGTGTGCTGTGTTATAACCATCAGTAGCCTCTTCAATATCAAAGAAGTACTCCTCATCAAATTCAGGCTCACCACTGTTGATCTTTAGGATACCAGCAGGTTGAGTACTTTGGCTGTAACCGTTAGCTGGATTAGAGTGAGAAATAGCGTAGATGTTACCATTTTCATCTTTAATTAAACCAGACTTTACATTGAACCCACCAATTGGACCAACTCTGTCATCGGTAATTACTTTCTCGAATTCTAAACCAGGGTAAGTGAATACTGCTACTTCAGCTTGATCTGTATAGTTAGTAGAATAGTCTGAAGGGTCACTGATGTAGTAGCTTAAGAACAAATGTCCACCACTGATTACCATTCCAGAATAAGAAGGACCAGCAACATCAGTTAAGTTAGAAACGGCAATTTTTTTAGTTTCAGTAACCTCTACTGTGTTAGCGTTAAACTTGTAGAAAGTGATGGAATCCGCTGAAGATGATACACTTACTGATACTAATGTGTTATTATCTGCTTTAATAATATCTGAAAGGCTGCTGGCAAAAGATACATCGCCAACTTGAGTAAGCTGTCTGTTAGCATCTCTGCCTATACCTACCACGTTCACATCATTAAGACCGCCAATGCTGTAGATAGTTTCATCTATTTGTGTGAAATCATAATAGCCTGGCTGCTCTATACCTCTGCCAGTGGCGGATAGTTTTCCGCTCATTACATCTTCAAAAGGAACAGAGTAGTAAGTAAAACCACCTTCAGTACCTTGAATTGCTAATGATAAAACATAATCACCTGCAGGCTCAATGCTGTCATCATCCCCACATGCTGTCATCATCATGGCTGAGCTTGCTGCCAAAAGGCTCAGTGTCCACAGCCTCATTCTTCTCATAGAAATCATATTTCAGTTAAATTTGAATTGTTATATAGTGTTAAAATTATCTTCCTAATACATACCTAAGCTTCAGATAGAATGCTCTTCCTGGCTTTTGTAAATAATATTTGTCATAGAGTTTAGCATCAGTCAGGTTTCTGGCCTCTAGTCCCAGGTTATATTTCCCATCTTTTAAGCTGTAGGTCAGTTCTACATTATGAGAAGCCTGGCTTGGAATCACTTTTTTGCTATCCTTAGAGCCATATTTTGCCCAGCTTAAAAAATATTCCTGATTGAAATTGAAGAAGTAGTTTACTCTTAAAGTACTTCCATCCGTTAATAAGTCATTGAAATTTACTCCTGCACGCGCATTTCCGAAGAGGTATGGTGTGTTGGGTAGTCTATAGCCTTTGTTAAAGTTTTGCTGCCAGCCAGAGTAGTCATTATAAACCATATCAGCCTGGTCGGTTATGTTTTGGTAGGTAATACTGGCGCCTATATTTAGAAAGTTTTTCCAGTTGTAATCAAAGGAACCTTCCACACCCACAGTGCGCACAGAAGATAAATTACTATAATTTGTTTCAGGGCTTGATACCGTAACTACTGCGTAAATTAGATCCTTCGCGTTGCGATATACAAAATTGGTTTCCACCTTAAAGCTGTGCTCTTTACCCACACGGAAACCTAAACTGGCTCCAAGGTTAATATTATCACTTTGTTCAGGTTTTAGATCAGCATTAGCATTAACGAACATGCCGTTTCCGAAAACCTCATTAGCCCAGGGAAGTCTGTAAGTTTTTTCAAAAGAGGCCTTTAACTGAAGTTGAGGAAGTAAAAAGTATGATGAGGCCAAGCCATAGCCAATGTTACTCGAATTGGATTTGTAGATATTACTGCCATCTTGTTCAGTAATATCCGGGCTGGTTTCCAGGTTGAGCAAATATGCCTTTCCAAATAGGGTAGTGTTCCATTTTTGGTTGGGTTCATATTTATAAGCCAAGCCGATGATGTTTTTATGAAGTATGCCAGGAAAGCGATTGGCAACATTATCCGGATCTTCTGAATCAAATGTTTTTCGGTGATAGTACTGGTAACTATAGTTGAGTGCTAAGGCATGTTTTGGGTGAATGACATAACCAACATTAAGCTGGCTGGTAAATTCTTTATTATCTAAGGTGGTGTTATTGGCATTGCCATTTTCCGCAGCTTGTCCACTGGAAATTTTTTCTCCGAGCCAGTTGTAGTAGGCATTGCGAAGCGTATCGATATTTTTAGTTTCGGTAATATTGAAAGAGTTGCTGAGGCTCACATCCAGGCCTTTCAGCAATAAATCTTCTTTGCTATATTTTAAAGTGGGTACAAAAGATTTACTACGTCTGGTAATGGCGCCATAAGGCTGGGCCATGGTCGCTCCATTTTGCACCTCTTTGTCATCAGCTGATAAAATGACTCCGAACAATAGATTATCCGCAAATTTTTTGTTGACTACACCAGCCTCTATCCTGGCAGTGGCCGATTCATAGGCATCGTGAAATCGCTCTGTGTCAGTGTAATATTCTACATTTCCCAGGTTATCTGTTATGGGTACATACACATCGTAATTATTATCTGAGTAATTATAGATCAGACTTCCTCTGGCAGTAAAACCACTTTTTTTATTCGTATGGGCACCATTGATTGATGCGCGATGTGTATTGAAAGAGCCGAAGGTATAAGAAGCGTCTAGGAAATCATTATTTTGATTGGTAATGATATTTACCGCACCACCTAGTGCATCGGTACCAAGCCACACCGGTACTACACCTTTATATACTTCTATTCGCTGAATTGCATTTACAGGAATACTGCTTAGGCTCAAAGAAGAACCAAAGTTATCCATAGGAATACCATCCAGAAAAAATTTCACCTGATCACCCGAAAAACCGTTGAGAGAGAAACTTAGGGAAGAGCCAAGGCCTCCCTCTTCTAATACTCTTACTCCAGGAAGTCTATTCAGCACTTCTTTCACGTCGGCAGTGGTGTTTTTTAAGTTTTTTGTGGAAACCGCAGATACACTGTACGGCTGCTCTGTAATTTCCTGACTGATAGTTTTACCCACCACTTCTACTTCATCCATTTCAAGAGTACTTTCTTGAAGAGTGATATCCAGATTTAAATTTTCTTTTGAACTAATATGAATGGCGCGCTCCTGAGTTTCAAAACCCATAAAGCTTATGAGCAACGTGTAGTCTCCAGCAGGGATGTTCTTTAATTGAAACTGGCCCTCTATATCTGTGATGCTGCCCTTGTTGGAATTTTTAATGACCACGGCCACACCGGGCAGAGGGCTACCGGAGGAAGACACTTTACCGGATACACTACCTCTTTCTGTATTTTGAGCCAAACACAAATGAGATAGAACTAATAGACAGATAAAAAAATAACCCTTCAACTTCTAATGACTATTTAGACTAATTACAAATTAGTGCAAATGTATGTCATCAAGCTGATGTAAGAAAATTGTTTAGAATAAATCTAATTTAAAAGAAGGATGGAATTGCCTCAAAATAAATTTATTTCAACATTTATATATAATGCAAATTATTTTAATTTAAATCCTAATTATAAATTGAACTATTGGCATAAGTAATTCATGTTTAGTTTATACAAATTAATTTTATAGAATTTTTCTTTTCTAGAACCAAAGGCCTTATATCTGTTTTAGTTAAGTATTGATATTTTTTTTGCTGTAGCCCTAAAGTTATATTTAGGACTAAAATTTCCTTGAGATCATTAATAACCGTGATTTATAGAAGATATATGAAATATAGATTAGCCGCATTTATTGTTGTTTTGGCCGCTTTAGGAGCTTGCCAGACAGAGACAAAGACCGAAACCAGTGAACAACCCATTATGAAAGTAGAAGATCCACACTCTTATGCTAAGCCAGAAGAATCTGTAGTTACACATTTAGATTGGCACGCGATGGTAGATTTTGATAGCACCATAATTACAGCCAAAGCCTCTTTAAGTATAGAGAATGCTGAGAATGCTAAGGAGCTAGTGCTTGACGCCAAAGACCTCAACGTTTCTAAGATAACTTTAGGCAAAGATGACGAGCAACCGGCAGAATATCAGCTGGGACAAAGTGATAAGATCATGGGTGCTCCACTTACTATTAAAATAACGCCTGATGTAAGAACTGTAAACATTTATTACACTACATCACCAAAAGCAGAGGCTTTACAGTGGCTGAGTCCTACACAGACCAGCGGAAAAAAATATCCGTTCTTATTTACTCAGTCTGAGGCCATATTGGCTAGAACCTGGGTTCCTATTCAGGATTCTCCGGGAATAAGATTTACCTATACGGCAGATGTGGAGGTGCCTTCAGAATTATTGGCACTAATGAGTGCTCGTAATCCTCAGAAAAAAGATGAAGAAGGCAAATACCATTTTAAAATGGAACAACCCATTCCTGCCTATTTATTGGCACTGGCCGTTGGTGATCTGGAGTTTGAGTCTATTAGCGACAGAACGGGTGTGTATGCTGAGCCCTCTGTGGTAGAGACCGCCAAATATGAATTTGGAGAGTTGGAAGAGATGGTAAGTGCTGCCGAAGAATTATATGGAGATTATCAATGGGGTAGATATGATATTATAGTATTGCCGCCAAGTTTCCCTTTCGGAGGAATGGAGAATCCGCGTTTAACTTTCGCTACACCAACTATCCTGGCAGGAGACAGATCACTTACTTCTTTGGTAGCTCATGAATTGGCACACAGCTGGTCCGGTAATTTGGTGACGAATGCTACCTGGAATGATTTCTGGCTTAACGAAGGTTTTACCGTGTATTTCGAGCATCGCATCATGGAAAAGCTTTATGGCAAAGATTATTCTGAGATGCTAGCCTCTCTTGCCGCCCAGGATCTGAAAGCTGAAGTGGCTGACATGCAAGAGAATAATATGGCCGGTGATACCAGATTGAGATTAGAACTTGAAGGAAGAAATCCTGACGACGGCGTTACTTCAATCGCTTATGATAAAGGCTATCTATTCTTAAGATATTTAGAAGAAGCCGCTGGAAGAGAAAAGTTTGATGCTTTTGTAAAGGATTATTTCTCAAGAAATGCTTTCAAGTCAATGACTACGGAAGAGTTTATAAAACAGCTGGATGAGTATTTACTAACAGAAGGCAGGATAAACATCGGTATGGTGAAGATCAACGAATGGATTCATCAGCCAGGTTTACCAGATGATATTCCAACACCGACTTCCGACAGATTTGGTAAAGTGGATGAAGAGTTGAAGAAGTTTATTATGGGCACACCGCCTGCAGAATTAGATACAGCTAATTGGTCATCTCATGAGTGGTTGCATTTTGTAAGGTCTATCCCAGATAGCATTGCAAAAGAGCACTTTGCAGAGTTAGATGAAGCTTTCGCATTCACCAAGACAGGTAACTCAGAAGTAGTGGCTGCCTGGTTGGAGCAAAGCATTAATAATAATTACGCCCCGGCTGACCAACGTTTAGAAGATTTTCTCGTACACACAGGGAGACGTAAATTTTTGGTGCCTTTATACAAGGCCCTTATCCAGACGGAAGATGGCAAAAAGAGAGCTCTTGAGATTTACGAAAAAGCAAGACCTAATTATCATTTCGTTTCCACTAATACTTTGGATGAGATGTTAAATTGGGAAGAATATAACTAACCAAACCTAAAAATAATGGCTACAATTAAATTAAAAGGTAACGAAATCAGTACCAACGGTGAGCTTCCTAAAGTAGGGGCAGCAGCACCAGATTTTAAACTTACAAAGACTGACCTATCAGAAGCAGCTCTTTCAGATTATAAAGGAAAGAAAGTAATACTAAATATATTCCCAAGTATAGATACGGGCACTTGTGCTACCTCTGTAAGAAAGTTTAATGAAAAAGCTTCTGCTCTGGATAACACAGTAGTGTTATGCATTTCTAATGATTTACCATTTGCTCACGCAAGGTTTTGTGGTGCAGAAGGCATTGAAAATGTAGAAACTTTATCGGGCTTCAGAAACTCTGATTTTGCGACTAACTATGGTATTAAAATTACTACCGGACCACTTGCAGGGCTAATCGCTCGATCTGTAGTGGTTATTGATGAAGACGGTATGGTAAGATACACTGAACTAGTAGAAGAAACGGTAGACGAGCCTAACTATGATGGGGCTTTAGGATCGTTATGATATAAACATTTTTGGTTCTTCTTTTGCAGAACCAAAAAAACTACTTACTTTTGCAGATAGAAAAATTGAAAGTATGTTAAGTGATCAGCAAAAGTTGTTAGTAGAAAAAATCGGCCTGGTACACGAGGCAGAAGGTCTATCGCCGGCTGTATCACGTGTACTAGGTTTACTTCTGGTAAGCGATAAACCAGAGCTTACCTTTGATGAAGTAAGAGAAACCCTCCAACTCAGTAAAAGTGCCACCAGTAATGCCCTGAATATAGCAATTAAGCTAAACAGAGTAGAATACATTACTAAACCCGGTGACAGAAAGCGCTACTTTAAATCCAACCTTGCCTTGTGGCGCGATAACTTTATGGAGCATTATAGAAAAAAACAGTGCTGGGCATCTCTACTCAGAGAAATTATGGAACAGCGCCCTAAAGACACTAAGGAGTTCAATAATGCTATGAAAGAGTTTGTAAATTTTATCGAGTACATGGGGAAAGAGGTGCCGAAACTATATAAAAACTGGGAAAACAAAACCAAATAATTTTTTTTACGTTTTGGTTCTTTAAATACTGAACTAACTAGTCACTTACGAATTAAAAAGAACAAACACACATGAGCAACTAACCGAACGCGCCTCATAGAACAAACTACTGTAACACTAATTTTTTACTCAATACTTAATAATAACCATTGACATGAGAATACTCTATTGTCTTGCTGCATGCTTTATGTTATGGCATGGAGCGAGAGGACAATCTAATGATATTAACCCAGGGCAACGGGTTACGCTGGAGCAGTGCATAGATTACGCTCTGAAAAATCAACCTGCATTAAAGCAGGCACAGATAGACCAGCAGATAGCGCAGAAAGATGTAAGCATAAGCTTATCCAGTTGGTTACCGCAGGTATCACTAAACGGAAACCTACAGGATAACTTAAAAATTCAAACCAACGTGCTAAATGTAGAAGGAGAGGCTCCTAGAACATTGCAGTTGGGAACCAAATATAGCTCATCTATTGGTGTGTCCGTTTCGCAGACTATTTTTAGCAGTGATGTTTTGCTTGCCAGCAGCACATCTTCTGATTATAAACTACGAGCGGAGCAAAATGTGAGATCAGCAAAAATTGATTTAACCGTTGATGTAAGTAAAGCCTACTATCAGGTTTTAGTTTATCAGCAGCAAATCGGTGTTTACGATCAAACCATAGAGAGGCTAAATAAGAATTTTAAAGATGCTAAAAGCCGATATAACGCCGGTGTATCTGATAAAATTGATTATAAAAGAGCCCAAATTTCATTAAATAATGCCGAAGCTCAGCGCAAAGGAGCCATTGAAGGTTTAAAAACTCAAAAGGCAATACTTAAGCAACTTATGGGCTATCCTGCAGATCAGGAAATTGAGGTCCATGACGATGAGATAGAGGCGATGGCCAATGAGGTAACACTGGATACACTGCAGACTTTGAATTATAGTGATAGGATTGAATATCAATTACTAGAAACAGAAAAGCAGCTAAGCCAGGCATCTATCGCTTACTATCGTAATGGGTATATTCCTTCTTTATCAGCTTTTTATAATTATAACATGGCTTATCTGAATGATGAGTTTTCTGAGCTGTATAATCAGGACTATCCTAACTCCGCAGTAGGTCTTACTTTATCGTTACCTATTTTCCAGGGAACCAGAAGAATAAGAAGCATTCAAAAATCGAAGCTACAGCTTCAGAGATTAGAGATAGGAGAGGAATATCTTAAAAATCAGATCAGCGCTCAGTATGTGCAGGCCTTAGGTACCTATAAAACTAATCTTGAACAACTTAAAGCCTCTCAGGAGAACTACGACATAGCTCAGGATGTGTATAACACCGTGAATCTGCAATATAGAGAAGGCATTAAAGCCTATTTGGAAGTGATCATCGCAGAGTCTGACTTAAGAACATCACAACTGAATTATTTGAATGCTTTACTCAATGTATTGTCTAGCAAGTTGGATGTAGAAAAAGCAGCCGGGCAAATCAATATTAACTAATAACATTAACTGACATTAAAAGAACTATAATGAATAAATATTTCAACCTTATAGCGGTAGCAAGTGTTTTGGCTTTCTCCTGTAGTAAGTCGGATCAGCAGCAGGGACAAAGAGCTCCCCAAGCTGTTTCTGTGAAAACCACTAAAGTTTCTAAAAGCCCTACGGTTTATTATGATAAATATCCCGCCACAGTTATTGCGCTTCAAAAAGTAGAGTTAAGAAGTGAAGTAAGTGGTTATATCAGAAAAATATCTTTCGAAGAAGGTACAGAGGTGGCTAAAGGCAAGCAACTTTATACTATTGATCAGAGCAAATACTTAGCGGCCAGAAATCAGGCATCGGCTAATTTAAACTCTGCCAAAGCCAGCTTAAAACAGGCTCAGGCAGATGCTGACAGATACACCACTTTAGGTGAGCAGGATGCTATAGCTAAGCAGCAGGTAGATGTGGCTAAAACTACATTGGAAACTGCAAAGCAGCAGGTGGCAGCGGCAGAAGCTGCGCTTCAAAGAGCTCAAACAGATCTGAATTACTCTACCATTGAGGCTCCTTTTTCTGGTGTCATTGGTATTTCTCAGGTGCGTTTAGGTGCTTATGTAGCTCCAGGGCAAACATTGCTAAACACCATTTCTTCTTATGATCCTATGGGTGTTGATTTTGAAATCAATGAAACGGAAATAAGCAGATATACTCAATTGAAGTCTTCTAAAACTGTATTGGAAGATTCAGCCATATTTATCACGTTACCAGATCAGTCAAAATATTCTTACCCTGGTAAAGTAGCTATCGTAGATCGTGGTGTAAACTCTCAAACAGGAACTTTGAAAGTAAGACTTTCTTTTGAAAACCCTGATCAGCAGCTAAGAGACGGAATGAGTGTAGTTGTAAATGTGAAGAACAACAACTCTGGTCATAATGTGATCATCCCTCACAAAGCGGTATTAGAGCAAATGGGTGAATTCTTTGTGTTTGAAGTTCAGGATGGAAAAGCGAAGCAGCTGAAAGTAGAGACTGGAAAAGCTATTGGTAATCAAATTATTATCAAAGATGGCTTGAAAGAAGGACAAACCATCATAGTTGAAGGAATTCAAAGCTTAAGAGATGGCATGCCAGTACAAACTGGTCAGGGTCAGCAACCAGCTCCTGCACAGAAAAAAGCAGAATCTGCTAAGTAAAATTTTTAAGAAACAGCATTTATGATAGCGAATACATTTATAAAACGGCCCATTACGGCCATTGTATCCTCCATTGTGATTGTGCTTCTCGGTATTTTGGCCATTATGAGCTTGCCGATAGGCCAGTATCCTGACATTACACCTCCCGTGGTGCAGATTTCAGGTATGTACACAGGAGCAGATGCTCAGACAGTAGAACAAACCGTGGCCACACCTATTGAAACACAGATTAACGGTGTGCCTGGTATGAAATATATTAGCTCTACAAGTTCCAGCGATGGTTCTATTTCCATCGATGTTACTTTTGAGCTGGGAACCAACGTAGATATTGCGGCACTAGATGTTCAAAACAGACTAAGTGTGGCTATGCCCATGCTACCTACAGAGGTTCAGCGTCAAGGACTTACGGTGAGAAAAAAGAAACCCTACCATTCTTATGGTACAAACTTTATACTCACCTAATGGTACCCATGATTCAGATTTTCTTGATAACTACAATAACATCTACGTGAAAGATGCCCTTTCAAGGGTAGAAGGTGTCGGTGACGTATTTAGTGTAGGTTCTGACTTTGGTATGCGTATTTGGCTTAAGCCTGATAAACTAGCTCAGCTTAATATGAGTACTTCAGAAGTTTTAGCTGCTATTCAAGAGCAAAACGTACAGGTAGCTGCCGGTTCGGTAGGTGCTTCACCGCAAAGTAATCAGCAAACTTTTGAGCTTACCGTTTTCGTAGACGGCCGATTAAGCAAACCGGAAGAATTTGAAAACATCATAGTTAAAACAAATCCTGAAGATGGTTCTATCGTTTACATGAAAGATATTGCCAGAGTAGAATTAGGTAAGTTTACTTATGGTGGTAAGCACTATGTAAATGGCCACGAAGCTGGTTTCCTTTTAGTGTATCAGGCTCCTGGAAGTAATGCGCTTGAAACCGCTGAAGGTATTTATGACAAACTGGAAGAATTAAAAGCTACCTTCCCATCGGATGTGGATTATGTGATCCCATTTGAGTCAGTATCAGTAGTAGATATATCTATTGATGAGGTACTTCACACTTTGGTGGAGGCACTTATTCTGGTAACAATCGTAGTATTCTTATTTCTTCAAAATTGGAGAGCTACGGTTATCCCTATGCTAGCCGTGCCTGTGTCAATCATTGGTACTTTCGTATTCTTTATTCCTTTAGGCTTTACCATTAATACACTTACCCTATTCGGATTCGTGCTGGCCATTGGTATTGTGGTGGATGACGCCATTGTGGTGGTGGAAGCCGTTCAGCATTATATGGATGAATTGAAACTTGATGCTAAAGAAGCTACTAAGAGAGCCATGGCTGATATTTCTGCACCGGTAGTGGCCATTGCCCTTGTATTGGCAGCGGTATTCGTACCGGTAGGATTTATACCTGGAATCACGGGTCAGCTTTATCAGCAGTTTGCTATTACCATTGCTATCTCGGTATTGCTTTCAGCTTTTATAGCATTGTCTCTGACGCCGGCACTTTGTGCGCTTTTCTTAAAGCCGACAGATATAGATGAAAATTCAAAAGGCTTAAATAAACTATTTCATAAGTTTAATGGCTGGTTTAACAGAACCACTGAAAACTATGGTAGTGGTGTTCAAAAAACCATTAAGCACAGCAGATTAGCACTGATATTATTGATCTGCGTTTTCGTGGGTACTTATGCCATGTTTGCCAAAAAGCCAACTGGCTTTATTCCTCAGGAAGATGAAGGCAGATTATACATCTCTTTTACCTTGCCTGAAGCAGCATCTATCTCCAGAACGGAGAATGTGCTTGAGCAAATTATGACAGCACTTGATTCTACAGAAACAGTTCATGATTACGCTGCTATCAGTGGTTTGAACGTGGTGAGTTTCTCAAGAAAATCAAATGCAGGTACACTATTCGTATCATTATCTCCTTGGGATGAACGTAAGGATGAAAAAGATCAGATAGACGGTGTGGTTGGTGATTTGATGAGAAAGTTTAGTTCCATCAAAGAGGCCAATGTGCTGGTTATCAAGCCACCAGCCATCCCAGGTTTGGGTAGAACGGGTGGTTTCAGTTTTATCATGGAGCAGCGAGAAAGCAATGATAACATTAACCAGTATGCTGCCAATGTAATGAAGTTTATGATGGCCGCTAATCAAAGACCTGAAATAGGTATGGCCTATACCTTCTTTAACGCCAGTACTCCTGGGGTTGACTTGGATATAGATCGTGAAAAGGCGAAGAAAATGGGTGTGAGCTTAACTGAAATATTCGGTACGCTTCAAACTTATTTAGGAAGTAGATATGTAAATGACTTCACGCTGTATGATCGTAACTTCAGAGTTGTAGCGCAAGCAGACAGCAGTTACAGAGGAAATATTGAAGAACTTAATAAATATTATGTTCGAAATATGAGAGGTGAAATGCTGCCATTGAGCACATTCATCAGTCATAAACCTGTGGAGACAGCGGCAGTAATTAACCACTATAACCTTTATCGTTCAGCTGAATTCAACGGAAATCCTGCACCTGGTTATTCCAGTGGTGAGGCCATTGCGGCACTAAGAGAAGTGGCGGCTCAGACTTTACCGGCAGGTTACGGATATGAGTTTAGTGGTTTGAGTCAAGAGGAGATATCTTCTGGTGATAGTACGCTTTATATTTTCGCTCTATCCATCGTGTTCGTATTCTTATTCCTGGCAGCTCTTTATGAAAGCTGGTCAGTACCTTTCTCGGTATTACTTTCAGTACCAGTAGGTGCACTAGGTGCGATTACCGCTTTGATATTCTTACCTCACTTAACGAATAACATCTATGCTCAGATCGGTTTGATCACTCTTATTGGTCTGGCAGCGAAGAATGCTATTCTAATTGTGGAGTTTGCCAAAGAGCGTGTGGAGGCTGGAATGGAAATAGTAACAGCAACTATTGAAGCAGTAAAACTGAGGTTAAGACCAATTATAATGACATCTCTAGCCTTTATTTTAGGGGTACTTCCGCTAGCATTCTCAAATGGCGCTGGAGCGGTAGCCCGTAATACCATTGGCTGGACCGTGTTTGGCGGTATGGTGGCAGCTACACTATTAGGTATTTTCATAGTGCCGGTACTGTATGTAGCTATTACCAAATTGGCTTATGGTAAAAAAGGCTTAGCTAAGCTGCAAGAAGAAAACAATGCAGAAGATTTTCATAAAAAACACCTTCATTAATCGCTGAAAATGAAGGAGAAGATTAAAAAAGCAGCTCTCAGATTATTTCTGAAATACGGCCCCAAAAGGGCAACTATTGATGATGTGATTTGGGAGCTGCAAATCTCAAAAAAGCTGTTCTATGAGCATTTTGAAAACAAAGAACAACTCATTTATGAGATCTTCACTGAAGTAATAGAAGAAGCTAAAAGCAAACTATCAAAAATTGAACATGGGCATTCAGAGAATTTATTCCTGCTCATGGCATGGCAATACCAGTTTTACCAGTATCTGAAGCAATATAGCGAGCCTTGTGTGTATGAAATTAACAAATACTATGAGCCGGTTACTGCTCAGTATCAGCTTTTTAGAAAGAATGTGGTCTTCAAAAGGTTAATCACATTTGCTAAAAAGGCCCAAAAGGAAGGCGTAATTTCTAAGGATGTGGATTTAAGGGTTTTTGTGGAGCTGCAGTTGTACCTATTAGAAGATTTACTTTTCGGTAGACTAAATGAGCTCAACAAACTTAGCGAAGCTGAGAAAGACCGGTATGCAGAACAAATCATTATGAATAATGTGAGAGGCACCATAAATAGTGGCCAACGGGAAGAATTTGAAATTAGTAGAGATAAAGTGAAAAAGTATGAAGGCAGTAAAAGCAGATTATTTTGATGAGGTAAAAAATGTTTTAACAGAGGTAGGTTTAGAACCTTCTTCCATTACCAGAGACTCACATCTGTCTAAGGATTTGGGTTTAGATTCATTAGACCTAACCGATCTTATGATGAGGCTGGAAGTTAAATTTGGTTTGCAGGTAGTAGATGTTGAAGCTGAAAAGTTAGCCACGGTAGAAGATGTAGCTAACTATATGGATTCGAAATTAAGCTAATCGCTTTTTTTATATAAATCCCTGAAAAGGAGGGTGCTTTGATCGTAGTGTCTAGTTGAATATAGTTACAGGTGGAAATTAAAAACAGCTTCCTTGAAAAAGAAGCTTTGATTTTTGATAGTCACAATCCGATAAATAAATTACGGGAGAAGCACCCTCATTTCTATTTAAACCAAGTGTACATTTCCTCACCTATACGCTTGGGTCTGTGTGTTTTAGCATCTAATGCACACCATAGTGTTCGAGCTTTTATCAGCTCTTTACCTTTCTGATTTTTAATAGATACATTTCTAGGCAACTTAAGCCCTTCAGCTGGTTCTACCCAGGTTGTACATTCTAGAACATCATCTTGAAAAGCAGGAGCAAGGTAGTCTATTTCATGGCGGAGTACCACCCATGAGGTTTCATCCATCATGTCGCTGCTGGCTACGTTTTTCCAATGTGCCTCGGCTGTATCTTGTACATATTTTACATAGACCACGTTATTCACGTGGCCCATTTGATCAATGTCTTCAGGTTTTACTCTTATGGTATGTGTATAAGGCATAGTTATTCAACAATAAATACTGCATTAGAAAAAAGAAGCTTACCATTTTCCCAGAAAGATCTGAAGAGAGGGTCATCCACCAGGTAAACCACACTTCCTCTTCCCATGCTTTCCACACCAAATACCAGGCTGTTTTCCAGTCGTTGGGTGGCGCGGTAGCCGGCAAAACCACTTACAGGAGTGGCAGTATCCTTCAAGATACCCACATTACCACCATCTTCCAAGAAGGCATATTTATCACTGCTGGTTTTTAAGCTGTAATAAGTTGAGCCATAACCATAGGCCAGGGGATTAGTTTTGTCTAAATCCACTTTGAAAATAGCCCCAAATATCTCTTCACTTAACTGATCACGCTCCTGTTCTTCATATGGTAATAACTTTTCTTCCAGAGTAGGATCTTTATCATCTTCCTTTTTCTCCTTGTCAGACCCATATTCTTTTAACCCAAAACCGCTCTTGTCTTTAAATGAATTCAAGGCAGAACCTATAGCAATCAGCTTACCACCAGATCTTACCCAGCTTTTAAGCTGATCCATAGCACCATCGCTGATGAAGCTGTAGTTTCCACTAGGTAAAATGATCACATCATAATCTGAGAAGTTAACATAAGAGAAATAGTCTGATCCGATATTTGTAATCGGGTAATCCAGCTGCTGCTCGAAGAAATGCCAGATCTCACCGAAGCCTAATGATGATGTTTTGTCACCCATAACTACGGCCACTTTTGGAGCCTTTAATCGAGCCACCTCTGCAGAACCAAGGTCTACGCCATTCTCAGAAAAACCCGTGGTAAGGGCAATAAGGTTACGATCATATTTACCAGCTGCGGTTTTAAGAATAGTTTGCCACTTGGCGCCAAATTTTTCGTTGGTTCTTCTGGTAATTACTAAAGTACCAGGATCGAAACTTCTTCCTTCAATCTTCAATGTTTTGTGGCTCACCCTTACATTGATACCTTCCTGCAAAATAGCTGCTAAGAATTTAGCATCTTCCACACTTTTATATGGCAATACATATGCGTAAGCTGCTGTTTCGAAATCTGTATTTCCATTTTCTTCAAAATTATAGCCCGGAGTTACAGCCAGTTTTTCCGTTAACGCATAAGTTTCTACACCATAAGCATATGGTACGGACCAGGCCGTAATGTCATAAGTTAAGGTGTCAGTTAAATGAGTTGCAGGCTCAAACAAAGCGGTAATTAATCTTGACTGTGGTTGGTGCGCACTCACTATCAGGTCATTATCACCTACATTAAAGCTCATGCTCTTATTGGAAATATAACTATGGCCCTTGTAAGATCCTGTTTTAGAGGCTTTTCCATAGGTAATCTGGTTTCTATCTAAGAATTTGCTGAGTGCCTTGAGCTTGTCAGTTTCGCTAGAGCGAATTACATAAGTTTTATATTTACTAACAGGATTCTCACGATTGTCTTTGAAGTATTTTTCAAACTCAGCAAGAAGTTGATCAGCATTTTTAGAGGCAATTTCCACCGTAGACAGGCCGGTAGTAAAATGATGCGCTATACGATCTTTTAAGGTCAACGTGTCACCATATTCTGTAATGATGCCTAAACCTGCGTAGCCATGTCCCGCTTGCTCGTAAGTCATGCCGATAGCGCCGTTATAGGTTGGGTAAGTATCGCCATAGCTAGGATATAATAGGTCAAATCTCTCTCTGGTGAAATATAGCCAACCTTCTTTGTCAAAGTACTTGGCGTGATTCTTACCTATTTGAGTTTGGAAATCTCTTTGCCATGGAGTGATGATCTCATGGAAAGGCTCAGCTGCGGGGGCAAAATAATAAGGGTTATTAATAAATTGTTCATGATAATCTACATGTACCTGAGGCATCCATTTGTGGTATATTTCAGAGCGCTGCTGAGATTCTACCTGCGTTTGCCAGGCCCAGTCACGGTTCAGATCAAACAGGTAGTGGTTCGGTCTTCCTCCTGGCCATGGCTCATGGTGCTCAACGGCCGTTCCTGATGGGTTATAATTTTTATCTCCGTACTGATTATAAAAATTCACATACCGATCACGCCCATCCGGATTCACACACGGATCCATGATCACTACTGTGTTTTTAAGCCATTCTTTAGCACGTGCATCTGTAAGCAAAGCATAAACAGTTTTCATAGAGGCTTCTGTAGAGGAGGCTTCGTTACCATGAATGTTATAGCTGAGCCAAATTACAGCCACACCATCTCTTTCTACGCCTTCACCGCTTAGGCGTTTAAGGTTATTGGTGCGAATTTCCTCCAGCTTGTTCATATTTTCCTGAGAAGACAAGATGGCCACCATCAGTGGTCGGTGCTCATTAGTTTCTCCGTAAGGTTGAAGCGTGAGGTTTTCTGTATTTTCCGCCAGATATTCATAATAGTCTACCACCTGATGATGTCTGGTAAACCGTTCACCCAGTTTATAACCAAGAAATTCGTCAGGTGATTGTAAAGTCTGACTTTTAGCAGCAAAAGTGCCAGCCCACAGCAGGCATGCAAATAGAAGTTTTTTCATAAAATGGCTTATTAGACCATTAAATTATTTAAAAACTACCTTGAGGGCAACTATTAGATCACTTACACCCTTTATTTTACACAAAAGGGTGATGTCAGATGGTCAATGGATCATCATTACAGCTGTATCCCGACCGTGTAGCCAAGCCAGCCTTTAAAATTGATATCATCTTGACTGGCCTGGAATATCTCTTTATTACGAACCAGCTCAATCTCATCATTTTTATAGGTATACAAATTGAGCGATATGCCAGCAAACAGATAAGAAGATCGTACTCTAAAGCCAAACTCAGTGTGAATTTTAGTAAGCAGGTTCAGCTCGGGTTTAAACGCTTTTTCCCTATTCAAGTGTAAAAGGCGGAGGCCTGAGCTCACAAAATAGCGCTCATTATTTTTATTCTTCGCTACTGATGCTTTGTTATAATATACTTTCTCAAACCCATATCCCGCGGCCCATTTTACTTCACTATCAAAAGTACCCCAGTTATAGCCCACGATAATGGCGTTTTGATTCATGGTTTTATATTTATCAGAAATGGGCATTTCCGTCTCAGTGAAAGAGCAGTTATAGCAGCTGCCAGTAGTGATTTCAACCATGTTTATAAAAAGCTCATTGGCATACACCCTGATATGATCCCCTTTGGAGCCTTGATTAATCAGCCCGATGGGAGTATTTCCCTTTTCCTGATGTTTAGACGGGGCCGTTTTGAAAATGTTGATCAGGCCAATTTGGTGTCCGTTAGATACTTTTGAAATGTTTATCAAACCCACCTGATGGCCTGCATTTTCTTTATTGATGTTAATTAATCCTATCTGTAGCGCCGGCTGTGGTACAGGAGGTAGAGAATTTTTTCCTTTGGATCGTGCCGCCTTATTAATCAGCGCTATTTGCATACCTTGCATTTGTCCGTTGGTGTAATTGTAAAGCAAAGACACCTGCGATCCGGCCATACCTTTTTTGGCTACATTAAAAAGCCCGCCTATTTGTACTCCAGTGTACGTATCGCCTACCATATTGCCTAAGCCACCGATTTGCATACCCATGCCATAACCGTTGTTGAAATTTAGTGCTCCAGCTATCTGAATTCCGGAAACATTGTCCCGAACCACATTTACCACTCCGGCCAGTTGAATTCCTTGAAAATCAGAACTAAAGCCTTCTTTCATAAGATCACGCTCCTCTCTTAGTGTTAGATTGGTAAAGGCATTACTTCCAACCACATTAGCGATGCCAGCCAACTGAATGCCGTTAGCATAATTGGTATTCAAATTAGAAATACCTCCAATTTCCAGAAAGCTGTTGCCAGCCGAAATGCCGCCAAACAGGTTGAAAGAAAACTTATTAAAATAATGAGCTGAAGCCAGGCCATTAGTACTGATTCCCGGAGCTAATGACAGCTGGAAATTTTTCTTTCGATACCTGGGGCTGCTGGTTTGAGCACAGATTATCGTGGAAAAAGACAGAAGGAAGAATATTAAAAGAATAAGTGAGCGCACAACGTAACTTTTAATATGTATACACTCGTTTCAATAATCGTTCAATTTATATTAACTTTTAAGGATCGATTTTTCAAATCACATAAACCCAAACCTATGAGCAAATCTGTAGCATTAGTGCTTTCCAGCGGCGGAGCGCGTGGTGTGGCCCACATTGGAGTAATCGAGGGATTGCTGGAAGCAGGATATGAAATTACATCTATATCAGGAAGTAGCATGGGCGCAGTGGTAGGTGCAGTTTATGCCACGGGCAAGCTGGATGAGTATAAAGAATGGGTGAGCAATTTCGATAAGGTAGATGTTTTTAAGCTCATGGACTTTACCCTTAGCACACAGGGCTTTGTGCGTGGTGATAAGGTTTTTAATGAAATGAAAAAATTCATTCCTGATTGTAATATCGAAGATTTGGATATTCCTTATGCTGCCATTGCCACAGATATTGTAAATAGGAGAGAAGTAGTATTTACTTCAGGTAGTCTTTTTCAGGCCTTAAGAGCCTCTGCAGCAATACCTTCTGTAATGAAACCAGCCGTAATTAATGATGTGGAGCTCGTGGATGGCGGAGTGCTAAATCCTATTCCAATAAATTATGTGCAGCGTCATGAGGGTGATATTGTGGTGGTTTCTGATGTTAATGCGGCTATTCCGTGCTCAGTAAAAAATAAGCAGCTTGAAACAAAAGGCCGCTTTACACCTTTAATAGAGAAATGGAATAGTTTTTTTCCGAAAAACTCGAACCGCCTCAAAAGGCTCAGCTACTTCGACCTTATTGCCAAGTCGGTAGACCTGATGCAAGACCGGATTTCTGAGGCCATATTAGCACAAAATCAGCCTGAAATAGTGATACGCATTTCTCGCGAAACTTGTGGTACCTTTGAGTTTTACAGAAGCACGGAGCTTATAGACTGTGGGAAGGAAGAACTTTATAAATCACTAAAGTATGCACTACAAGGAGCTGAATCAGACGCTGGGTAATGTAGACATTTACCTGCTAGACCAAATTTTAAAAGGCCGCTTTGAAAATAAGCCCCGAATACTGGATGCCGGCTGTGGTGAAGGAAGAAACTTAAGCTATTTTAAAAACAACGGTCATATCATTTATGGTATAGATAAAAATCCTTTGGCGGTGCGAATGCTCCATATGATGTATAAGGTTTTGCCTAAAGAGCATTTCCTTGCCGGAGATTTAGAAACACTGCCCTGGAAAGATAATTTTTTTGATGCCATTATTTGCAGTGCCGTCCTCCATTTTGCCACCGATCAAACCTCTATGTACACCATGGTCAGCGAAATGGTGAGAGTATTGAAGCCGCGAGGAACTCTTTTCATCAGAGCCGCTTCTGACCTTGGCCTTTCATCACCGCAAGACTCTAATTTTTCTTATCTGATTACAAAGCGTGACATTGAGAAAATACAGGAAATTTTCCCTGTAGTCTCAGTAGAACCGGTTAAATCGGTGCTGGTAGAAGATAAACGCTCCATGCTAGTATGGGTGCTGGAAAAAACGAGCCTTTGATCCTTTAAAAATTATTAATAGATTGTTCCCATAATTTAAAAACTTACTTTTTTTATATGGAAACAACCTTAGACATGCCGTCTCAGGACAAGAGGCCGCTAGTGTATGCTGGCTTCTGGCTTAGATTTTTAGCATTGATTATTGATTCAATTTTAGTTTACATAGCTGTGTCGATTTTGTTCGCCATTCTTACAGCCATGGGTATGGGGTATTTGGAAGAGCTGACTGCCTTTTCTAGAAACCGTGGGGTAATGGATCAGGAGCAGGCAATGGAAATGTTTTACGTGGCAATGAGGGCACTGGCCATCATATCACTTTTCTTCAACGCGGCCTATATTCTGTATTATTCTTTGATGGAAAGCAGTGGTAATCAGGCTACTCTGGGTAAAATGGCAGTAGGCCTAAAGGTTACCGATTTAAACGGTGAACGATTAACATTCGGCAAAGCGATAGTGAGGAATGTATGTAAAATTTTGTCAACAATAGTCTTGTATATTGGATGGATCATAGCGGGTTTCACGGAGAAAAAGCAAGCACTACATGATATTTTAGCAAGTACCTTAGTTTTAAAAAAATAATTTAATTTATGGAACCACTTGATTCAAGTAACTCAGAAAGAAACCCTGAAGTAGTATCAGTTAAAGAATGGATAATTACTTACCTAATTACTGCTATTCCTATCGTAGGAATAGTGATGTTATTTGTATGGGGCTTTGGAGGAAACACAAATAAAAATAAAGAGAACTGGGCCAAGGCAGGTCTTATCTGGGCTGCTATTATCATAGGTCTTTATATGATCTTCTTTGCTTTATTTGGAGCCGCTCTTTTTATGGGTGGTGCTAGTAATTATTAATCATTATAATATGGGCTGCTTTAAAAGTGGCCCTTATTTTTTTATCATTCTCACAGCTTGCGGCAAAATAGATATTTGCAACGGTAACTTCCCTATCAACTCTCCGTCGGCTTCCATGCAACATTCCTGAAGAGAGGTCAAAGCAACTTGCTTTAAATGAAGGTACTTCACCTCAGGGTGTTGAATGAACTTTCCTCTTTTTAGCTTTCCGGTATATTTTAGATAATCGAATAGGTTAACATCACCAATCACAGTCACCG
Source organism: Fulvivirga ligni (assembly GCF_021389935.1). Taxonomy (NCBI): domain Bacteria; kingdom Pseudomonadati; phylum Bacteroidota; class Cytophagia; order Cytophagales; family Fulvivirgaceae; genus Fulvivirga; species Fulvivirga ligni. The sequence goes on along the minus strand of NZ_CP089979.1, from coordinate 768,821 downwards.
CGATTTGGCCATCCTTTAATTCAGCTTGTGGAGCAATACACAGTCCGCTGCCAAAATACTTTCCATTGGCAAAAGCAATAGTATTAATATTTCCTTCCCAGGACCAGCCATCAGCTATGGCTTTAACGGGCAGGTTTTTATAAGATAAAAATGTGCGAATTATGGCCATGAAGAAAGTAACATTAGCTGATAGCCATGAGCCTGATTGCTCTACCTTTTCAACTACTCCAGCGCTCATACCCGCGCTGGCAATATTGATGAAGTACCTCACATGATCATCGAGGGCATCTGTGGATTCTACCATTCCCACATCTATCTTTTCGGTTTTGCCATTAGAAATGGCTTTCAATAGTTCGTTGAGAGATCCCGGAATGCTGAAACTCTTAGAGAAATCATTAGCAGTGCCATTTCTTAACAGTCCAATTACCGTATTTGGATTGGCCCTCATAACACCATTCACCACCTCGTGCAGGGTGCCATCCCCACCTACAGCTATAATATGAGAACAACCTTCATTAATTAATTCCTGGGTCAGCAATATTCCATGTCCTTTGCTGTGCGTTTCACGTATGATACAGGTGATGTTGCTATCAATGGGGCAATCATCAAGTTCTTTTTGAAAACGCTGAGCACGGCGCTTTTTACCATTTACTATAAAACCAACTTTAACCATCATGAGAATGTATGAACGTCAAATCTAAAAAATTCTTACCTTCTTTATGGAAATCTATTTGCTATTGCATCTCTCTAATAAGTGACTTTAAAGATGTCTAATAGTTATTATATAAAACCAAAACTCTATTTATGAGAACGCTATTTTCAATTTTGCTGGTTTATTTTAGTCTCAATGGCTGTGTATTCGCCCAAAACTCAACAGATATTAAAAACATGTGGGAACAAGTATATCAATATGAATTAGATGGGCTGCCTAAGTCGGCCAACGAAGTGGTCGATAAAATTTACGCTCAGGCAAAAAAAGCTGGTGATGAAGAGCAGCTTATCAAAGCTTTGATCTACCAGTCTAAATTTAGCATGGAGCTGGAGGAAGAGGCACAACTAACTATAATAAAGAGGTTTAAAAACGAAATTGCCCTCGCTAAAGCTCCGGCCAGTAATGTGCTGGAAAGCTTAGTGGCAAAGATGCTTCAGGAGTATTTTAACAGTAACCGCTGGAGAATCTACAACAGAACGGAAACCGATGAAAAGGTAGATCCTGTAGATTTTAGAACCTGGGATTTACGCACTTTATTTAAGGAGATTAGCACGCATTACGAACTGTCATTACAAAATATTGAAGTACTTAAGAAAACATCTATTGAAAGTTTTGCGGAGCTAATTCAGGAAAATGGTGATTCACAAAAGTATAGACCAACACTGTATGATTTCTTAGCCCATCAGGCCTTAGAGTTTTATAAATCTAAAGAGAATTCTTTAACCAGCCCCGCCTACAAATTTTATATTGATGATAGTACCTACCTTAATCTTGAAACAGTTTCATTAGAAACACAAGATTTACTTTCATTAGAATTTAAGGCTTTGGAGACCTATCAGGACTTGATTAAGTTCCATCAAAAAGATGACGATCCCTCAGCCTATATTTTGGTGAAATTGGAGGCCATGGATTTTGTCTATGAAAATGGAACCTATGGAGATAAAAATGATATTCAACAGAATGCTTTAGAAAGATTTTATACAGAATATGAGAAACATGAGGCATCTACTTTAATTGCCTACAACTGGGCCGATATTTTCAAAGATTACCATAAACCTAAGGCGTTAGAAATCTGTGAAATGGCCATCAGCAAGCATCCAGACAGCTATGGAGCCGAGAGATGCAAGGCAATGGTTAACGAGATAAAAAGTAAAGCGCTGACCATACAGGCAGAAGATTATATTCCTATAGCCACTGCCTCCAGATTGAAGATAGAGTACAAGAATGTTGACAAGCTGTTTTTTAAAATTTTCAAAGTTACACCGAAACAATACGATCAGTTTTATAAAGACTATACTGACTCATCTCGGTATGCCGTTTTGAAAAAATTAAAACCTGTCAATACCTGGAAAACGGACCTAAAAGATTTTGGTGATTATGAAGAGCATTCAACAGAAATACTTTTTCCCGAACTGCCCAACGGGAGATACCTGATATTTGCCAGCGACACAGATCAAATAGGTGATAATGAGCTTTATAGTTATCAGCACCTTCAGGTGACTAACCTTTCCCTGGTACAAAGACAGGATGATGAGACCTATAATTATCAGGTGATTAACCGAAAAAATGGTGAGCCTTTCAACAAAGCCAGCGTAACCTTAAAGAATAATGATAAATCATTTTTATACAATAAGTCATTTACTACCTCAGAAAAGGGAGCTTTCAATTGCAAACCACCGAGCCGATCTTATAATTATGATGCCATTGTATCTACCAAAACAGATACTGCCTATTTCCATAATATCTATATGTATGATAGAAATTATAGAAATGATAATGAGGACCGAGTTAGTGTAAAGGCGTTTCTATTTTCAGACCGGTCTATTTACAGACCAGGGCAGACGGTCTATTTCAAAGGAATTTTAATACAAAGAAAGGGAGATCACTCATCAATAGCGCCTAATGAACATGTTACCGTAACGTTGGAAGATGTGAATAATGAGCAGGTAAGTACTCTTGAATTATCAACGAATGACTATGGCTCATTCAGCGGCCAGTTTATTTTACCCCGCGGTGGGCTTACCGGTCAATACACACTAAGCGTGGAAGAATCTTCGGATTATGACAGCAAGCTATTTGATGATCTGATGGATGATTTCGAATGGTCACAGCTCAACATATCGGTAGAAGAGTATAAAAGGCCAAGGTTCGAAGTGAATTTTGATCCGGTGACGCAGTCATTCCGAGTAAATGATACCATCAAGGTTTCAGGAGAGGCAGCGGCATTTGCAGGTAGTAAAGTTACCGAGGCCAAGGTAAGCTATACCGTAACTCGCAAAGTAGAATATCCACGTTGGTATTACTGGAGATATGGTTATTACAATCCGAGTTCTAATGCTCAGGAAATCACTCATGGAGAAACCACTACAGACGCAAGCGGTAAATATTCCATTGATTTTAAAGCGATTCCAGATGAATCTACAGACAAAGGCAACTTACCAATATTTACTTATGAGGTAAATGCAGAAGTAACGGATCTGAATGGTGAAACCAGAACGGCCACCACTACTGTGAAAGTAGGTTATCATACCATGGTGGCTACCATGGAAGTACCAGGTCAATTGAACAGAAATGATATTCCCAAAGAATTTAACATTTTCACTAAAAACCTGAATGATCAATTTACTCCTGCCAAGGGCGAAATAAAGATTTATAGATTGATCGAGAATACCCGTATCACTCGGCTTCGACCATGGTCAGCGCCTGATCATCAACGGTTTAGCGAAGAGGAATTTCACAAACTATTTCCTCATGATGAATATAGTGATATCATGAACTCGGATGAAGAGAGGGAGTTGGTCACCACTATAGCCTTTAACACCCAGGAAAGCAAAACGGTAAGCTGGCCCAACATGAAAAAATGGAAATTGGCTAACTACGAAATGGTGTTAACCACCAAAGATAGTTTTGATACTGAAGTGGTTGATAAGCAAAAGTTTAAGCTCATTGATCCTAATGAAAAAACACCTGGAACTAATGATCTTTTTACTATCAATCAGGACAAAAGCACCTACCAACCTGGTGAAGAAGTGAAGCTGTCACTGGCCAGCGTTGCTGATGAAGTGTACGTGACCTTATTTATTGAAAAAGATCATAAAATAGTAGAGCAAAGGGTGGTAAAGCTGAACCATGAGGTAAAAACCATAAAAATACCTGTGGAGGAAAAGGATCTGGGCGGTTTTGCTGTTCAATACCATTATGCCTGTTATAATTCATTCAATGCCAATAGCATTAACATTTCAGTAACTCGCGACATCCCTAAGTTATCTATTGAAACTTCTGTTTTCAGAGACAAGCTGCAGCCGGGTGCTGAAGAAACCTGGAAATTCAAAATTTTGGGAGAAAATAACGAAAAGGTTTCAGCCGAGCTATTGGCCAGTATGTATGATGCTTCATTGGATCAGTTTAAACCCCATGACTGGCATTTTAATCCATACCAGTTTTCTACCTATTATTCTTATTCCAGAAGTAATGCCCATCCAAGCTTTGGTATTTCTAATGGAGTAGTCAGGAATTTTCAACCGCATTATTATACCCCTGGGCTCACTTTTGATGACTTTTATTGGTTTGGGTTCAGCTTTAATAATAATCGATATATTAATCAGCAGTATTTAAGCGTGCTCAAACGCTTTAAAGAATTTAAAAGTCAACCGTCAAAAACCGAGAGTCTATTTGATAGTAATATAAAAGCGGGTTATGTAGAAGGCTATGTGATCAATAATCTGGGTGAACCGCTTCCTGGTGTTAATGTGCTGGTTAAAGGTACCAAACGAGGTGCGGTATCGGATATGGAGGGGCATTATTCGATACTGGCTGGTAGTAAAGATGTTTTAGTCTTTAGTTTTATTGGCTACAATTCTACGGAAGCAGCAGTTAAGGATAAAAATAAGATTAACGCTACGCTTGGAGAAGATGTAAGTAAGCTGTCTGAAGTGGTTGTGGTTGGGTATGGTGTTGAAAGAAAAAAATATAGAGCCGGTGCCGCAGTAAGGTCAGTCGCTTATGCTGAGGTTGCCGATGAGGAGGAGATTAGCGAGGAAATAAGTATTGAAATGGATGCAGCTGCAGCCCCCGGTGCCGCGGACAAAGTTCTTATAAGAGGGGCCTCAACTTTTATTGATGAAAATTCAGAAGCACTTTTCGTTCTCGATGGCAGGATTGTGAGTAAAGACTCGATTGATCCTAAAGACCTTGCCAGTGCCAAAGTACTTTCTGCGGCCGAGGCCACGGCACTTTATGGCTCCAAAGGAGCTAATGGTGTAATTCTATTAACTACACAAGCCGCCATAGAAGAGGAACTCTCCCAAGTGCAAGCTCGTACCAATCTGAAAGAAACAGCCTTCTTTTTTCCACAATTGAGTACTGATGAAAATGGCGAAGTAAGTTTTGAATTCACAGCTCCTGAGGCACTTACCCGTTGGAAGCTACAGCTTTTAGCGCATGATAAGGAGCTTCATGTAGGTCAGAAAACTTTACAGGCTGTTACTCAAAAAGAACTGATGGTAACGCCTAATGCACCGCGCTTTTTACGCGAAAGTGATGAGATCATTATTTCTGCCAAAATTAGCAGTCTTTCAGATGAGTTATTGCAAGGCTTTGCCGCATTGCAGTTGTTTGATGCTACTACAGGGGCGGCCATTGATGAGCAGTTGGGGTTAACTGAAAAGACTAAGAATTTTGAAATTAAGCCTAAAGGAAATACCTCTGTTTCCTGGAAACTGAGCATTCCTGCTGGTTTACAAGCCGTTGAATATAAAGTGGTTGCCAAAGCTGGTAACTTCTCTGATGGAGAGCAAAGCGTGCTGCCGGTACTCACCAATCGTATGCTGGTAACAGAAACTATGTCTATGGACGTGCACTCAGGTGAAACCAAAACCTTCACCCTGGATAAGTTGAAAAACAATACCTCTAAAACACTGAAACACCATAAGCTTACTTTAGAGATTACTTCTAATCCGGCCTGGTATGCGGTTCAGGCACTTCCTTATCTTATGGAGTTTCCATATGAATGTGCAGAGCAGACTTTTAGCCGGTTTTATGCCAACAGTCTCGGAAGTCATATTGTGAATTCTAATCCTAAAATCGCTAAAGTTTTCGATCAATGGAAAGAGTCAGATGCCTTAATGAGTATGTTGGAGAAAAATGAAGAGCTCAAGTCTTTGATTATTTCAGAAACACCATGGCTGCGAGATGCTGAGAATGAAACCCAGCAAAAGAAAAGGATTGCCTTACTTTTTGATCTTAATCACATGAAAGATCAGCAAGCTTCTGTGGTGAAAAAGCTGGAGCAGTTGCAAATGAGCAACGGAGGTTTCCCCTGGTTTGCCGGCAGTCGTTATCCAAACCGATATATTACCCAGCATATTATCATAGGAATAGCTCACCTGCAAAAGTTAGGAGTAGACATAGGTGATCTTGACGAGGTGGTGAAAAAGGCACTTCCTTACCTGGAGGCAGAATTTGTTGATGACTATCAGGAGCTAGTGAAGAATTCAAAACAGAGCAAGGATCCTAAAAAGTATATGGAGGAGAAGCATATTGGCCCAATTCAAATTCAGTATTTGTATTTAATAAGCTTTTTCCCTGATGAGAAAGTGAGCAATAAACTGAAGCCTGCCTTTGATTATTATTTTGGTCAAGCCAAAGAATTCTGGAAAGAGCACCAGCTGATGCAACAAGGAATGCTTGCGTTGATACTACATAGAAATGCAGATGATAAGCTGGCAAATGCCATTTTAAAATCTCTTGATGAGCGCAGTATTACCAGTGATGAATTGGGCATGTACTGGAAGGCCAATGAAAGCAGTTATTTCTGGTATCAGGCTCCTATCGAAACGCAAGCTTTGATGATTGAAGCATTTACCGAATTGGGCGGAGAGGCTCAACAGAAAAATGTGGATAATCTGAAATTATGGTTGTTGAAAAATAAGCAAACCAATCAATGGAGTTCTACCAAGGCCACAACAGATGCTGTGTATGCACTGCTGCTACAGGGCAGCAGCTGGTTGGATGTAAATGAAACCGTAGCAGTGAAGCTGGGTACTGAAACAGTGGAGCTTAAAAATGAAGATGGCAGCATGCCAGAAGCAGGCACTGGCTATATCAAGAAAACTTATGATGGAGCCGAAATTACTCCGGCCATGAGCGAGGTAACACTCACCAAGAAAGATAAAGGTGTGGCCTGGGGAGCATTGTACTGGCAATATTTTGAAAACCTGGATAAGATCACCTCTGCGACATCACCGCTTTCACTTACCAAAAAAGTATTCAAAGTAGTAAATACTGATACCGGTGAAAAGCTGGAAAATATTTCTAAAAGTGGGATTCAGATAGGAGATAAAATCCGAGTAAGAATAGAACTGAAGGTAGATCGGGAAATGGATTTTGTGCACATGAAAGACATGCGAGCATCAGGCCTGGAACCCATCAATGTGCTTTCGAGCTACAAGTACCAGGATGGCCTTGGCTACTATGAAAGCACCCGTGATGCCAGCACCAATTTCTTCTTCGAGCACTTGAGTAAAGGCGTATTTGTGTTTGAATACGACCTCAGAGCCAACAATGCCGGAGATTTTAGCAATGGCATCACCACCATCCAGTGCATGTATGCTCCTGAGTTTAGTAATCATACGGAAGGGATAAGAGTGGAGATTGGGGAGTAAGACACCTCACCTAGATCCTCTCCTCAAGGAGAGGACTTCCTCCCTTCTCCTTGAGGAGAAGGGCCGGGGATGAGGTGACTAAAAAAGACTATTGATCATCAGATCTCAAATAAACGAACTCAAATAATTAATTGATTATGAAAAAGTTAGCTTTAAAAATTTTACTTAGTGCGGTAGTTGCCATTGGCACTTTTACATCTATTCACGCTTATCCTATTTCACCTGGCCCGTTGAGAAAATTGGTTCAGGATGCGGATTACATCATTTATGCAGATGTAGTTGATATAGTTAATATTCCAAAAAATGGGCATGATCGATATGCAGTATTATCGATAAAGGAGCTCTTACAAGGCAAGTTAAAAGATAGCGTTATCCAAGTTATGTTTTCGCCGAATATGATTTGTCCAGCTCCGGCCCGCTATGAAATAGGCACTACGGTTTTGGCATTTTTAGACAAAACAGAGAATGACGAATATATTACTCATGCACTTTCATATGGAGCGAAAACGCTTGATGAGCAAGGATTTGAAATCTACAAGCAGAGAATAGTGGAACTCCAGGAAATTAACAGCATTAAGAATGATGAAAAGAGAGCTGAGGCTACGCTCGATTGGCTTGTAAAATGTGCATCTAACAGAGTTACCCGCTGGGAGGGAACTTATGAATTATCACCGGAAAGTGATTTTATGTCATTCTATGACAGAGATAGCAAAACCCATGTTATGAAAAATGAATTGTCGGAATCGCAAATTCAAACTTTACGAGATGCTTTATTTAACTCCAAAACAAATGAATATGAAGATTTAGGTTTGATTGACTTGGTTGCTAATGATGGTGGGGAAGAGATGTTAACCTTGCTAACCAGGCATTTAAAAGACATGGATGTGGAAAAAATTTGGTACAAAGAGTTTTTATTAACACGAATAGCAACCCTTAGCAACCGGGATGATTTAATAGCTATTGCCAAGAAGCTTAAGGAGATTGATCATTTAGACAAAGAGCGCAAAGATAAGGAGAATGCGATTATGAAGGAGTTTATTGCAGTGCTTTAGTTATAAGACTGCCAGGTAATCATTGCTTCTTTTTTCCATGATTTACAGATTTTTAAGATCAGAAATCCCACTTTTCAGGGGTACATTTCATAGATTAGGTAAGGTGTAGATGATCAGTAAGACTCCGGATATTCTCCGCGCTCCTCCGAATTCCGGAGTGACGTTACAGTTTAAGACTGTGGAGGGTCGGTTTTGAATTTACAGAATCTACTCCCTTCTCCTTGAGGAGAAGGGCTGGGGATGAGGTGTCACCGCCCATAATCATGATACTCAGAAATGATCAAATAATAACCATCTGGATCTCTCAAAGCAAATTCTTTTTTTTGCGAATTAGGATTTAGCTCAATTTCTTGCTCAACCTGATGATCCATTTGTTGGGCATTATTTCTAATTTTTTGCAGATCATGCGTCCGAACATATAATATCAGGCCATTGCCTGGAACAATATCTGAATTTTTCATGGTAGGGTGATCATGCTCGCCCCATTTGTGCAAACAAAGAATCACCTCGCTTTCATCATCCAGAAGAGTCACAATATGCAGCCCTTCACTTTTGCATCCCAGTAGAGATTGATACCATTCTGCACTCTTTTGGATGTCTTTAACGGCTATTATTGTATCTAATTTCATAAATGATAAACCTCGTTGGATTAAAACAAATGCTAGAGGGAAGTGATTGCCCACATCAATCGTTATAATACTTTTTCATCGGCCTTTGCTCCGATATATTTCAGGGCCAGTCCGGATGAAGTTAGCATGCCCAGACCTAAACCGGTGAGTATACCAGCCCATTGGTGTTCAAAAATAATACCTAGTCCTAAACCTGTTAAGGTTAGCCCAATAATAGTCAATAAGATGGTTAGGAAAAATAACGTAGTCTTGTTCATAATATCTAATTTAATTTGTTTTTCAAATGGTTTAAAAAGGTCGATTTTCTGGTCTAATGGCTAATCTATGTATAGCTTGGGTTCCAAACCTTTATGAGTACAAAGCTCTGAAAAAGGCGGGCTGAAGGGTTAAAAGTTATGCAGCGATCTATGAAAATTATGATGCAGAAACTATAAGATATGCGGCCAGGCGTAATGTGGAGGCATATTCACGATGGATTTCAGTATTTATTTCAAATTTTTATAATTTTGATTGACCTTAAACATACTTATGTCAAACGCACCAACTTCTGGAGACGACTTTATCTCTCAGGTAGAGCAGGTCATTCAGGAAAATATTTCTAACGAGCAATTTGGGGTTTCTGAACTAGCAGAAGCCATGAATATGAGCAGATCTAATTTGCTCAGAAAAGTGAAGAAAGATACAGAGCTATCGGCCAGTCAATTTATTAGAAAGGTTAGACTCAAGAAAGGACTGGATTTGCTTCAGCAAACTTCCTTAAATGTTTCGGAGGTTTCTTATGAGGTGGGATTTGGCAGTACTTCTTACTTTATTAAATGCTTTAGAGAACAGTATGGCTATTCTCCCGGTGAAGCGGGTAAAATGGCTAAGGAGGAGGAGCCTGCAAAACTACAAATAAGCTATTTTCATAAGTATCGATTAATAATAGGGGGGAGTCTGCTATTAGCAATTATTATTACCATACTTGTACTCTTTAATAATTCTGGAGATAAAACAGTGCAGCCTGAGCTGGAGAAGTCCATTGCCGTTTTGCCCTTCAAAAATGAAAGTAGTGATAGTGCCAATATTTACTTCATCAACGGCCTGATGGAGTCTACACTCAATAACTTACAGAAAATAAAAGACCTCAGAGTGATCAGTCGCACTTCTGTAGAAAAGTATAGAAACACTGATAAGTCCATTCCTGAAATAGCGGAGGAGCTAGGTGTCAACTACTTTATCGAAGGGAGCGGTCAGAAAGTGGGGGATCAAGTGTTACTCAATATTCAGCTGATTGAGGCTAACTCAGATAAGCACTTGTGGGGCGAGCAATATAATAGAAAGATGAACGATATATTTCTGCTTCAAAATGAGGTAGCAACCAAAATCGCCGCATCTATTAAGGCTTATGTTTCTGTGCAGGAGCTAGAGCAGATAAAGAAAAGACCTACAGAAAACCTGGAAGCCTATGATTATTATCTAAAAGCCCTGGAACCGTTTCAAGCCAGAACGGCAGATGGCTTGCGCAAGGCTATACCTTTATTTAAAAAGGCCATTGAGCATGACCCTGGATTTGCCGTGGCTTATGCTGATGTGGCTATATCATATTATTTCCTCGACCTTTTTCAGGTAGAGAAAAAGTATACTGATGAAATAAATAATTATGCCGATAAGGCCCTGCTTTATGACTCTAAATCGGATCAAAGTTTGTTAGCCAAAGCTTTTTATTATATGCAAACAGAGCAGTACGCTTCAGCCTTACCTCATCTGGAAAAAGCACTGGAATATAATCCGAATTCATCGGCCATCATTCAAACACTGGCTGACATCTATTCTCGACTGATCCCAAATACTGCCAAGTACCTTGAATACGCCCTCAAAGGAATGCAGCTGAATGTGGCTGCCAATGATTCCATTCAGAAAAGCTATCTATGTCTCCATCTTGCAAATGCCCTTTTTCAAAACGGCTTTGTAGATGAGGCCATTGAATACATGGATAAGTCCATTAATTACTTTCCGAATAATGAGTACAGTTACGTAAGAGACTTGATGCTTTATGCCCGGGATGAGAATTTAGAGAAAACAGGCCAGAGCCTACTAAAGAAATTACAGCAGGATACTACCAGGTTGGACATTATCCAAGAGGTGGCTAAAAACTATTATTTGCAGGAAAATTATGATAGTGCGTTTCATTACTATCAGAAGTTTACCACTCTGCAAGATCAAATAGGTATGAATATTTTCCCTCAGGAAGATATTAAAATAGCATTCGTTTATAAGAAGATGGGAGATGATGCACAGGCCGCTAAATTTTTTGAAGCCTATGAAAAGTTTTGTCAAAATGATGAATCGATTTACAAAAGTGCCAGTTTGGCCAATAAATATGCTTACGAGGGCAAATACGAAGAGGCCATTGAACAATTGAAGATCTTCTCCCAGCAACATGATTTCCAATATTGGCTATTGGTATATATTAAAATCGATCCTATAATGGCATCACTAAAGAGCCATCCTGAATATTCAAAAGTATTGAAGGATATTGAAGATAACTTCTGGAAAAATCAGTCGAAGCTGAAAATGTCTTTGGAAGGAAAGGGTTTGATGTGAGTTGTATTGCTTTCAAAGGCTGAAAACTAACGATTTGAAAATTACATTACTCATCCGAAGGTGCAAATTCTTATACTCCTATCTAATCTTTTCCAACAACTCATCAGTTATTGTAAGGGTGTAGATACCGTTTCTTTCAGTGCCTTCATAATCCCAAAAATGTCTGAACCTTAAAGTATCGTATTCATGATCATTGATAACGATAAGAAATCTGCTAATAGGTGGAATAGTATCCGTACTGGTATAATTATCTTCGGGAATATGGTGCTTTCCTGAAGTGCCAAGGTCTTCAGATATTTTTAAGAATTCACCTTCTTGCAGTACCGTAAGAGAATCCTGAATACGAAAGCCTCCCTGATCACTCTGGGCATGGATAGTTATAGCTTCACTTGATTCGTTGACTACCTTATAAGTATAGTCAGCAAAATAATCGCAAGAGAATAAGCAACTAACCACAAATAGAAAAGAGATATTCTTTCTCATAAGCATGAACACTTATATCATATTCAACTTACGTCGAAAAGAACACATTAGAAATAGGATGGCACAACTATATTTCTAGGCTAAGGCTTTACGCCCTGGCTGAGGTCTTCCATCACTTTAGCCACTCTTTTATTTCTGGTTTCATCTGTTTTTGCTGAATCTATTAGAGTTGCTATTTTATTTTTATAGCTCGGAGATAAATTTTCATAGAAATCAGCGGCCACTTTATTGTTTTTAAATTCACCTTTCAATGCACTTGGTATTTCTACCTCGCGCGGGGCGGTATCCAGCTGTACATCTACTTCAATATTTTCACCACCATTTACATCCACATGCTTGCGGTGTGAACTATTCAATGGAATTAAATATTTGCCAGCCATTACGCCAACCGTAGTTTGATAAGTGTAACCCTGGAGAGTGATGGATACAGGCGGCTTTTTCCCTGCGCCAAATTTTTCAATTATTTCCTCTGGTACCTCAATGCCCAGATTGTTGCCTTTTTGAAATATATGTGCTTTAAATTTCATGCCTTAAGTATTTAATAAATTCATGATTTTGTCATTTTCAAGTTAGCAAGAAATATATAGTTATAGTCGGGTTAATTGCGACAAATAATGGGTCTTTTACAATTAAAATTTTTGTTAAAAGTGATTGGTTTAACTTTATCTCCATAAATTGTTTATCATTGGCATGACTCAGAAATCTCATTTTTAACTCAATTAGCTGCGGATGTTCTAATTTCTGTGTTCATTTATTTTATGTCAGAGAAGTATCCTAAAATATATCTATACAAACGCATTGTTCATGCTAAATTATTTATGGATGAGCATTATGATGAGAAGATTGATCTCAGCCAGATCTCCAATGAATCTTATTTTTCAAAATTTCATTTTATAAGATTATTTAAGGTTGCCTACGGAAAAACACCTCATCAATACCTTACTTCAGTGAGAATTGATAGAGCGAAAGTATTATTGGCTCAGAATACTCCCGTAATTGACACCTGTTTCCAGGTAGGGTTTAATAGTACCAGTTCTTTTACCGGACTCTTTAAAAAAACGGTGGGAATAACTCCTTCAGATTTTCAAGTAAGGGCCTTGAGAAGGCAGGAAGACTTAAAAGTTCAACCTTTGCAATTCATTCCGGCCTGTTTTGCCAGCCATAATGGGTGGTTATAAAAAGCAATTTTCGAGAAGGTCGCCCTCTGATAAGTTTTCATTTTTGCCCTATAAATAAACAATATCGATATGATTACAAGATTAAATCACATGAGCGTGTTCGTGCTTGATCAGGAAAGTGCCTATGAGTTTTATGTAAATAAGTTAGGCTTTAAAGTGCATACCGATGCGCCAATGGGGCCAGGTATGAGGTGGCTAACAGTCTGTCCTCCAGAGCAACCTGACCTGGAAATTAGTTTAATGGCCATCCAGGATGGTATGATGTTCAAAGATGGTGCGGCAGAACAAATGCGCGAACTTGTGAAAAAAGGCACCTTCGGATTTGGCGTGTTTGAATGCAATGACTTAATGGCCACTTACGAAGAGCTGAAATCAAAAGGAGTGGTTTTTAAAAAGGAACCAACAAAAGAGTTTTATGGCTATGAAGCTCTATTTGTAGATGATTCTGGTAACTGGTTTTCTCTTGGGGAGAAGAAAAAGGAATAGTGAATAACATGGTTCACCTTTAGGTATTAAAATTCGTTTTTTTAAAGTAATATTTCCTTTCTGTTCGTTATTACATATATACCCATTGAAAAGGAAATTCCATGAAACCGCAGAAAATTCAAGAGATAAGGTCAGCTGTAACTGAAATTCTTAATCACGTAGAAAAACATGAGGATGAGCACCAGTCACTCATAAAGACCGTGGATAAAGCTCATCAGAAAAGTGCTATCAACCTGATGCATTACCTGGCCTTACGCTCTTTTGACATTCGTAAGTTGCAAAAACGCCTTGGAAATTTAGGCATGTCACGCCTGGCCCGGTCGGAAGCACATGTGGAGGCTAGCCTCAAAACAACACTGTTTTTTCTCAATCATCTGCTCGGTGTAGGTAGTGCTCCAAATGATGATTATGACATGTCAATAAAGCAGAGTGAGAAGGCCTTGAAAAAGAACACCAAAAGTCTGCTGGGCAATACGCCGGACAAGAGAAGGCTGAGGATAATGGTAACTATTCCTGACAAAGCTGTAAAACGATATGAGCTTGTGGAGGAGATGGTAGCCAGTGGTATGAACTGCGCGAGAATCAATTGTGCTCATGATACACCGGAGGATTGGCTCACGATGATTAACCATATCAAAAAGGCCTCTGAAAAGCTTGAGAAAGAAGTAGTTATAACTATGGATGTGGGTGGGCCAAAGATTAGAACAGGTGAGATTAAAGGGCATAAGGGTGTAAAGCATTTTAAGCCCAACCGAAACGACCTAGGCCAGGTTGTAGAACCTGCAGTAATTAAGCTGGTAAGTAGCGAGAAAATTGAGCTTGGCTCGGATGAATTACCCGTGAACCTGGAATGGCTGGAAAAGTTGAATGTGGGGGATGAAATTTCATTTAAGGATACGAGGGGGAAATCGCGTATAACTAAGGTTATAGAAATAGATGAAAATACTGTTATCACACACAGTGATGATTCCGCCTATATTGAAACCGATACTCAGTTAACGGCACCACACGGTAAGGTAAAGGTTGAAGAGCTACCTCCTGTAGACCAGATCATATTTTTAAAAAATGACGATTATTTAAAACTCTATAAAACTTCGATTAAAGGGGAGCCTGCTAAGTTTGATGATGAAGGCAATGTGGTGAGTCCGGCCAAATTATCATGTACTCTGCCTGCTGCACTGGAAGGCATAAAGAAAGGAGACCCTATTTATTTTGATGATGGTGAAATTACTGGTGAGGTAGAAGCTATAGAAGATGATCATTTCCTGATCCGAATAGTAAAAGCGAAGTCTGGTGGCACCAAGCTTAAATCCGATAAAGGAATCAACCTACCTGATTCTAATGTACAGATCAGCGGCCTTACTTCTAAAGATAAGGAAGACCTTAAATTCATAGCTGAGCATGCTGATGTAGTTAACTTTTCCTTCGTACAAACCCCTGAAGATGTGAAGGATATGATCTCTGAGCTGGAAAAGTTAGGTGTGAAGGATAAGTTAGGAGTTATCCTGAAAATTGAAACTCAAAAGGGCTACGACAACCTTTCGAAGATACTTATGGAGGCCATGAAGCTGAAGAAAATAGGCGTGATGATAGCACGAGGCGACTTGGCCATAGAAACAGGCTGGGAAAGAATAGGTAGCATTCAAAAGGAAATGTTAGCCATATGCAATGCCGCTCATATTCCGGTGGTTTGGGCTACTCAGGTGTTAGAGAATCTGGCGAAAAAGGGCCTACCCTCGCGATCAGAAATAACAGATGTGGTAAATGCCGCGAAAGCTGAATGTGTTATGCTCAATAAAGGTCCACATATCATTGAGGCCATAAAATTATTAGATACCATCATTATCTCATCCGAGATGTTTCAGGATAAGAATGCACCGGTGTTGCCGAAATTGAAGAAGATTATGAAGAAGTAGCTAATGAATTGAAAGCTGATACATAAATGCCATCGTCCTAGAAGAGATGAGTATATGTAATTATTTTCATTATCTATCGGAAAAATTCCAAATAGCTAAACTCCGGATATTCTTCGTGTTACTCAGAATTCCGGAGTAAAAGTTTTGTTGCTTAGCACATCGAGAAGGTGGCTTATTTTAAGGTTTTCTTGATCTTTCTTTCCTGCGGCGTGCAATATCAGAAAGTGATAAGCCTTTCTCCCTGATATAACGACTATTTTTAGGGCTGCCAATCAGCTGTGAAGAGTACACGCCTGAATGGCCGGAAAAAAGATAAGCGACACTACAGGCAATGGCTATGAAGACGCCTGATTCTATGCCAAATAGCTCTATTCCCATTAATGCGCAGGCCAAAGGCGTATTGGTGGCACCAGCAAAAACAGCTACGAATCCCATACCAGCTAGAAGGTCCATGGGTAGTGGGATAAACCAGATTAGAGCATTGCCCAGGGTGGCGCCTATATAAAATAGCGGTGTTACTTCTCCGCCTTTAAAGCCGGCTCCTAAAGTGAATGAGGTAAATAGCACCTTCAACAGAAAGTCATAGGAGTTCATTTGTTCATGAAAAGAGGCGACAATGGTAGGAACACCAAGGCCTATATACTTAGTAGTGCCTATCAGATAGATAGCTATGGCCAATATGGCACCACCAATTACAGGTCTTAATGGAGGATATTTTATTTTACTTTTAAAAAGGCTGCTCCAGAAATGGGTAGACTTAGAGAAAAGCATGGCCACTAACCCGAATATTATACCAGCTAATATGGCCCAACCCAGGTTAGGAACATTCATATCTACCACAGAATCAATATGATAATGAGTGTGTGATACGTTCCATATTCTGCAGAAGTAATCAGATAATACGGCCGCCAGAAAGCTTGGTATGATGGCATCTAGCCGTATTCTTCCTAGAATAAGAACCTCTAGAGCAAATACACCACCGGCAAGAGGTGTTCCAAAAACAGAAGCAAAACCAGCACTAATACCAGCAATCAAAATGATCTTTCTATCGCGGTTAGATAGCTTGAATATTTTAGTGAACCTGTCAGCCACGGCTCCTCCAATTTGTACTGCAGTACCCTCTCTACCAGCAGAGCCACCAAAAAAGTGAGTTACCACAGTGCCAAAAAGCACTAAAGGAGCCATTTTGAACGGGATAATCTTTTTGGGGCTATGAAATTCTTCCAGTAAAAGGTTATTGCCTTTTACCACGCTATCTCCATATAGATGATATGAAAGTCCTACTATAAAACCACCCACCGGAAGAAGGGCAATAATCCAAAGGTGCTCTTCACGCCAGTTGGTCGCCCACTCAAGACTTACCAAAAAGAAGGCAGAAATGCTCCCTGCCACTGCACCAATCAGGAGGCAAATTACAAACCATTTAAGAACGTATACTAAAGAAGGAATTTGCTCGATAGAGCTGAGAAGGTTGCGAAGCTTTTCTTTATTCATAAAGTCTGATCATTAATGATTCTACATCGGCAAAATAAGCCATTGCTTGTAGAAGTCATCAGCACCTTGCGGAACGGTTTAAGGCAGACCTCATTGCCAAATTTGGCTCAAAGATATTAAAAAATACTTTGTGAAGATATAAGATGCTGTACATGATCATTTCGGGGTTTATAATTATGAATATTGTAAGATTATATTTAATTTAAAATATTACTCTTCCTTCATTAACAATACATCAATGAAATTACTCAACCAGATTGTACTCTCATTTTTAGTTTTGGTCTCTGTTTTCAATAATATTTCTGCTCAGGAAAACGATATGGCCAGGCAAGTTACCATTGCGGGAAAGGTAAGGAACCATGATATTAATCTTGAATTGATAAAGATCACCGTTAACCGTCCCGGCTTAGGCCCCTTGCAGCTTGAGACGACAATCGATGACGAGGGAAAATTTTCTGAGTCATTTATGGCTTATCTGCCTACAGATGCCTGGCTGTTTTATAAAACTAACTTTCTGATATTAATACATCCTGGAGACAGTATATATGTGGAATTTGATGGCAGTAAAAATGATAGACCGGAGTTGCTCAGCTCAATTAAATTAGGAGGTAGTCACAGTAGAGATAATGAAGATGCAGCAGCTTTTCAAAAAATATACTACTCGAACGAATTGTATTCAGACTGGGATTCTAAACAAAAGGCCAAAATGAAGGATGCGGAAGATTATGTGATTTACCTTGATTCCGTAAAAACATTAAGAGAGGATGAACTGAAACATTTTGTTTCAAAATATAAACCATCAGGTAAGGTGGCATTGTGGGCGTCAACATTAATTCAAATGGATTATTATTATAATCTGGCCTATTATCCTGATGAACATATCTCACTTATGAACTTAAACAGATCAGAATGGTCAGTGCCAGACGGGTATTTTGATGGATTTCAAAATCCATTACCATTAACAGAGGAAATGCTCATTAGCGGTTATTCCATATCGCACTTTGTTAATACCTACCATTATTACTATGCCAGGAAGAAATTAATGGCAGCAGAGGAAAATAAAAAGTTCTTAATCAACGGTATGTTCGCTGCGCCTACAAGTATTTATGATTCATTAATTGTTTATGGTATCATGAAGTACACACCAGATGATTTGCTCAGGCAATTGGTTCTTACAGAATTATTTAGCCAGAGTTTGGATAAATCTGAGATTGCCTTGTATGAAAAATATCATGAATTAGTAGCGTCAGAAATTACAAACCCAGGCTTACGAGAACCACTAGAGCAAAAATATAGGGAGATTAAAAAAAGTGTTGATAATCCAAAGTTATCATCAGACGCTATGCTAATGAAGGTCTCGTCTACCTCCGCCGGTGCCATTATGGATAGTATTATTAGTGTAAATAGCGGTAAAGTAATTTACGTTGATTTCTGGGCTACATGGTGCGGACCTTGTCTTAGTGAAATGCCTAATTCCAAGAGATTGATGGAACAATTGGATGAGAAGGAAGTGGCATTTGTGTATCTATGCCTGGATTCTAAAGAGGATCTTTGGAAGGCTACATTATCCAAACATCAAATGACGGGTCAGCAGTATTATTTAGATAAACAGCAGAGTGATGACATTCGAGCGTCACTTAAAATTAATGGTATCCCACATTATTTTTTGATAGATAAAGACGGAATTATCATTGACAATGGCTCCTATCTTCGACCTGATGTAGTAGAAGATAAAATTCAAGAGTTATTGAATGATCAAGGTTAATTAGAAACCATTACCGCAGCACATTGTTGCTACTACATAAAACAAAGATCAGAAAACATGCAGCTAGCGGCGATATCTTGGACCTTCGGTCTGTCGGATTTGGAAGAACTATTTAGTAAGGCTCAATCCATTGGTTATAAGGCCATTCAATATTGTGAGGACTTTGATAAATACAGTGCGGAAGATGTGCTAGCCGTTGCCGATAAATTTAAGATTCAGGTAGTAGGATATGACCCATTTAACTGCCAGCCATCTTCGGAGAAGGAAGCAACTCTTGATAATTCTGTAACTTTTTATAAAAAGGTAATCGATTATGCTGAGGCTTTAAAGGTGCCGATGGCCACTATTCAGGGCTTATCTACCTGGGTGGCTGATCATTCTGATTATGCCAATGGCATAAAACAGATTATTGCTGCCATAAAGCAGTTAAGCGCTTACGCCAAAACTAAAGACATTTTACTAACCTATGAGGCGTGTAATCATTACGAAGTGCCATTCTTGCATACTGCAGAAGAGCTGATTTACATCATAGAACAGGCAGAAGTGGATAATGTAAAAGCCGTGCTGGACAGCTTTCATATGAATATTGATGAGCCTGATCCGCAAAAAGCACTAGCCAACTTTCCGGCTGATTTACTTTATAGCTACCACGTGTCAGACTCCGGAAGAGGAGGAATTGGGACGGGCCATATTGACTTTGAAGAACATTACAACTTGCTTAAAAAGTCTGGCTTTGATGGTTTAGTCTGTTTTGAAATAGTGATACCAACGTGCCGACCTGATAAACTTCCTATGAATAGTGAGCAGATGCAGGAGTTTATGAGACAATCAAAGGATAGCCTTCAAGCCTGGCGAGCACTTTAAGGTTTCATATTATTTAATTACATTTCCTCCTAAAATTAAACAGGAGATGCAGGATCTGGGAATAATTAATTATGGAACTTTTGTTATCGCCGGTATAATATTAAATATTACACCAGGGGCGGATACTTTATACATCATGGGCCGAAGTATGTCTCAGGGAACCAGAGCAGGTATATTTTCAGTTCTTGGGATTATTACAGGAGCGCTGTGTCATGTTTTGTTTGCTTCACTAGGGTTGTCCATTGTATTGGCACAATCTGCAGTAGCTTTTGAGATCGTAAAATATCTAGGGGCGGCGTATCTGATTTATATGGGAATAAGATCTATCATAATGGCTAAAAATTCTGACTTTTCTGTAAAGGCCAATGCCCAAAAAAGTAATAGAAAGATCTATTTCTCAGGTATTTTCACCAATCTGCTAAACCCGAAAGTGGCATTGTTTTTCCTGGCATTTCTGCCTCAGTTCATTGATCCGGCCTATTCCGAAAGTCCGGTGCCATTTCTTATACTGGGTTTTACGTTTCTGACTACAGGCACTATCTGGTGCGTTTTCGTAGCTTTTTTTGCTTCCAGGTTATCAGAAAAATTCCGTCAAAATCCTAAAATTAAAGTATGGCTTGACAGAATTACGGGTGGCATATTCGTGTCATTAGGTATTAAACTAGCTTTTACTCAAAAGTAGTTTTACATATAAAAAGCCTTTGCAATCATATTAAATTCACCCCTATAAATAAATTTAACTTTGGCCTGAAAGGCTTTGTTAGGATACTGTGAGCGAATGATGGCCCTTGCCTCATCGGAAATAGAGGCATACATGGTATCATCGGACAGCAGGTCTTCTTCTAAATTTAGGATGACGGATATGTATTTATCGCCTGGGCTGTTCTTTATTTCATCATAAATTTTGATATCTGCCGTCAAATCCTCGCTAAAATCATTTTCAAATATCTGCTCTAAGGCTTTACTCTCTTGCTCATTATAGCTGTTTTCTGAATACTCAACATTCCATACCGGAATACTTCTGGTTAGTTTATAAATGGGCGTCCATAATAAAATTATTACAAAAGAGGCCAGAGCGAATGTTATTAGAATCTGCCCAAATCTTGTCCTGCCGCTGACATGATCAGGATTATAATTGATCACCTCGGTGCCTGCCAGCATGTCACCAATTCTTCTATTAGGGTTAATCAATGTAACAATAACTTCTATTGGCCATATGATACATAATAAGTTTCTTACCAAACATCTGAGAGGGGCAGCAGGCTCACCGGTTTTATAGTTCACCACTTGTAATTTAAGAGCTCTTTTGCCGATACTTCTGCCATTGAAGGAATCTTTACATAAATAAAGAACAAAACCAATCAAGCCAATGTAGGTGAAAGGGCCAAAGACATCAGGTGGAGGGGCATGCTCGGAATTAAAGGCCTTGGCGAAAATCATGGCCATATGTGGTATGGCGAAAATGCCTGCGATAAATGTCATTACAAAATGGTCTAAAACCATAGATCCTAATCGATTGCCGGTGTCTGGCTTGCCTTCTATATACATATTGAAGAAATGTGTGATTTTATAATTTATTAAAGATAAAGTTAATTATTGTGAGGCTTAATAATTTCTTACATAATCAGAATAAATCCAAAATCCTTCGTTAATAGCTTAAAATAATGAGTCTATGAGGTGTTTAGCTACTTTAATAATAGTGATTTTTCTAGGTTGTGATAACTGTGATGATGTCAGGTGTTATGAAGATATTAAAGCAGCAGATTTTTCCTTCCAAATTTTAGATGCTGATACTGGAGAAGACCTCATATTTGGGGATGATCCAATTAATCAACCTGATGGGGTAGTAATAGTAGCCCTGGATGCCCAACGTTTCAGGCCTAACTATAAAAATCAGACCCTAAATCAGTTTGTTTTTAATCAGACCCTTTACTTTTTCCCTGAAGAGGGACAGCGATCTGGACCAGTGTCTGATTCTTTAATTTTTGAATTTGAAAGTATTGGTGTGCCTGATTGTTGTGAGGAATATAAGATTACAAAGGCCATCTATAATGGAGATACACTATTGCCAAATTCAGATCATATTTTCGAATTGTTCTATCATAGAGATTAAAATTGTCAGAGACCTGACGCACATGCCTATTTTTAAAACAGTGTTGCTTCAGAACTCGTTCTTACCATTGAACTAAAGTACACAAAGGATGAAAGCTATATGGAATGGACAGCTACTGGCTGAAAGCGACAACACCGTGGTTATTGAAGGCAACCATTATTTTCCTAAAGAAAGTATTAAATCAGAGTATTTTAAAGACTCGGCCACTCATACCATCTGTCCGTGGAAAGGAACGGCATCATACTACACATTGGCTGTAGATGGGGAAGAGAATAAAGATGTGGCCTGGTATTATCCTGAAACCAAACAGGCCGCAAAAGTAATTGAAGGCTATGTTGCCTTTTGGAAAGGCGTTGCTATTGAGGACTAGGTCTTGTCCTGGTTCTTCCCAAAAACTTGAAGGCATCTACTAGCATGTAGGTGCCTATTACGCCGGTTACACCTCCGGCCACCAGAAGACCCTGGCCCAGCTCATCATTTTCACGACCTAGCATGAGCCCGCCTGCTATGGTTACAGTGTATCCCAGCGTGGCGACTAAAATGCCTCTTTGAAATTTACTTTTAGACTTTTCCAGATTGAGGTGAATGTTATTAACATCAGCTTGAAGGGCTAAAACTTGTTGTTTCAACGAATCATAATTACCCTGAGCGGAGGCGCCGGCCAGGCTAATAAGAGATAGCAAAATGATTAGTAAAGATTTTTTCATGGGTTATATTATGTTAGGCATTTAGCCAGTTTTTAAAGGCCTGGGTTTTACTTCTACTCACGATTAAGCGTTCTTCACAAGGAACATAAAGCTTTAACTCCAGGCGCTGTTGGTCATAGTTGCTGATTTCTTTTATGCAGGTTATGCACACAATATATTGTCGGTTTATTCTAAAAAAGTCCTGAGGGTTAAGTAGACTTTCATCCAGCTCTTCCAGGGTATGATCAATAATATATTTCTTGCCGCTCCCTTTTTCAACAATGTGGCAAATCTTATCATGAGCTACTATGTACTCAATATCTTCCACATTTTTGAATTGCATTCGCTTTCCAAATTTCACTAAAAAGCGCTTTTTATAAGCCTTAGTATTTCCCGCTAGTAAATTGCGAATGGTCTCAGGGTCTACGGTAAACTTTCTGTCTTCAGATTTTATTTTTTTATACCTTTCCAATGCTGCCTTAAGATCCTCAAAACGAACAGGTTTAAGTAAATAATCGAGACTATTCAGTTTGAATGCATCGAGCATATACTCATCATAGGCTGTGGTGAAAACTACGGGCTTATAGCATTCTGTTTTTTGGAAAATTTCAAAGCATTTACCGTCAGACAGTTGAATATCTAAAAAGAGAAGGTCGATATCATCATTATGCTTATCTATGAAAGCCGCTGTGCTTTTCACAGTATCAAATTCCTCCAGCACTTTTACACTCGGATCATACTGATGTATAAGGCCAGAAAGGCGCTCTGCGGCCAAAGGTTCGTCTTCTACTATTACCACATTCATGATAGATATATGATTGGTATTTTTATTCTGAACATATGATTTTGCTCAATTATCAATGAGTTTTCTCCACTCAGATAATCATAGCGCTCCCGAATATTCCTCAATCCAATGCGAGTAGATGGTTCCTTAACTTCTTTCAGCTGAATATTGTTTTCTACTATGATATAATCATCTGTATTAAAGAGTCTTATGGTTAAAGGCTCTGCCTTAGAAACTATGTTATGCTTAATGGCATTTTCGATGAGAAGTTGGAGCGCTGCCGGTGCTATATATTGACCTTTTATGTCATTGCACACCTTATTTTCAATAATAAGATTATCCTTAAAACGGATTTTTAATAAATAGATATATGACTCTATAAAAGCCAGCTCATCATAAATGGTGACGACTTTATTTTCCTGATTATAAATGATATAGCGGTATACATTGCTCAGCTGCTCTATAAACTTGGCAGAGGTATCCGCATCTTTATATACCAAAGTTGAAAGAACATTAAAGCTGTTAAATAGAAAATGAGGATTCACCTGGTTTCTTAAGGCTTCAAATCGGGCCTCTATATTTTGCTTCTTCAGTCGCTCAGCTTCTAGCTGCGCCCCTTTATATTGATCGATAAAGAAATATATGGCATTGATACAATGAAGGAAAAGATTAACTCTGAAACTAAAACCTATAGCCAGTTTAAAGGTAATAACTCTGTTAAACGAGTGATCTGAGAAAATAATGAATCCCGCTGTTACAGCTGTCGAAATAAGGTAAATGTTGATAACACTTAGCGCAAATAGCAGAATGAGCGGATTTATTTTCTTGATTTTAAACTTAAAAGCGAGCGGCGATAGCCACCTGCTTCCTTCCCACACGAAAAATGCTATGATAAGTAGAAGGGTAAAGAATAAAATAGGATTGAGTTCGAAACCAAACAGTTTATCACCTTCTGTAAACAGAATGTTGATATACGAATATATCGCTAGAAGAAGGATAAAAAGGTATCTGTATTTGATTTTGAACATAGTTGTAGATCAGATCTTTTTCATTAACAAGAAAAAGAACAAGGTGTCACTAAAAATGCACAACCAGCAAAGCGGACACCCTGTTCAAAACCAAATGAATTATAGGTCTACTGGAATTAACACAGCATCTATAATATGTACTACTCCATTGGTGGCCAGTTCATCTGTACCTGTAACGGTAGCATCTGTAAAGTCGGGGTCTTTGTCTTCCAATGTTACAGTGCCATCAGTAATATCTAGCATTATCGTAGTTCCATCTGCTAATGTACCTGCTTCCAGGCCATCCATCAGATCTGAGGAGAATACTCTTCCACTTATTACGTGATATAATAAAACGGCCTCTAGTGTTTCGTCATCAATTTCAGCCGGACCGCTTACATTCAGTGCTGTATAAAGGGCTTGGAAAGCATCATTGGTTGGTGCAAATACTGTAAAAGGTCCATTTCCTGTTAAGTCTAAATCGGCCTCAGTTAGTGCTGCTGCTAAATCTGTAAATCCTGCGGCCGCGGCAATTTCCACTACATTCATTGATGCTGGCATTAAAGTTCTGTTTATGCCATGAACCACTCCATTGTCATAATCCATAGCTCCTCCTTCTGATGTAGCTACTGTTACCTGAGAGTTTCCGTTTATGAAAACACCATTGCTGTTGTTGGTTAGATAAAAGTCTCCATTCAAAGTAGTAATTGCTGTGGCAAAAGATTCTGCTGTTGAAGGTAAATCTTCTGCAAACACCTCACTACCAAGCACATGATATTGTAGTATTGGAGCCAGGTCCTCACCGCTTAATTCGTCTAATGAAGTAATGCCAGCAGCTTCAAAGGCAGCGTTATTAGGAGCAAATAGCGTGTAGTTAGCTTCTCCGTCGATCAAAGTGCTCAGCAAGTTTGCTTTTACGACAGCGGCGGTAAGTATTGAATAGCTCTTGTTAAAGTATGCTGGTTCAACTATCGTGTTCACTATACTAGCCTCTAACTCAGGCACCAAAACAGCATCAATCACATGCATTACACCATTGCTTGTTTCTACGTCAGCAGTTACCACATTGGCATTATTAATCATTACATTACTTCCGTCAATACTTACAGTAATTTCATCTTCTGCACTAAGTGCTGTGGCGGCCATCTGACCATCAGATAAATCAGTAGACATCAAAGCAGCGCTACTAATAACATGATATTGTAATACTCTTTTTAAAACATCTTCAGGAACATCATCAATACTTTCTTGTCCTATCACGTCAAGCAGGTTTTCAAAGGCAGTGTTAGTAGGGGCGAATACGGTAAAGCTTCCTTCACCGTCTAAAAGGCTAACCAAATCAGGGTATTTAGTTAGTGCTGTTACCAGCATGCTTAAATTGCTGTTGGCTTGTGCTGTTCCCACTATGGTTGGCGGCGGTGGCATTAGCACACCATCTATAGTGTGAATAACTCCGTTGCTAGCCTCTACATCAAAAGGACTTACTATATCGATATCATCTACCGTAAGTTCAGAAGCATCAATGGTTACTGAGGCTCCATTAAGTGTTTCCACCATTCCGCTTGAAAGATCGGACGACATTACTTTTCCTGAAACCACATGGTAAAGAAGAATGGCTTCCAGGTTTTCCACATCACCCACGTTAGACGCGGTAATACCAGCAGCGGCAAAAGCTTCATCAGTAGGAGCAAATACTGTGAACGGACCAGTACCTTTAAGATCATCTACCAGGTCAGCTTCAGTAAGAGCGGCGGCAAGGGTATTATAACCATTGGCGATGGCTACATCAACAATATCTGGCTCATCTGGCGGGGTGCCATCATCGTCGTCACCACAGCTGGTGAGCAAAAGCCCGGAAACTAATAGCACGGCTGTAAGCGCATACTTGTAATAGGTATTGAACATTTTCATGATTTTGAAATTTAAGTTGTTGTGTTTTTAGATTTTTCAGATTTCGCTTTATAAACCTGCTTCATGAGGATGTTTCTATAGGTTATGGAGTGAATGGTATATTGCTCGCCGTGAATTACTGTATACTGAGCGCGAATGGATGTGGGCAGAGCCTGTGATTACTCCTTATTTATGTTAGTTTTACCTAATCTATGATCGAAATACAGCACCTTTCCAAAACATATGGCGGCCAGAATGTGGTGGATGATGTATCGTTTACTGTGCAGCAGGGAGAGGTACTGGTATTGTTAGGCACCAGTGGCAGTGGCAAGACTACTACCCTAAAAATGATCAATAAGCTGGTGGAAAAGACAGCAGGAACGGTTTTTATTCAGGGAAAGAATACAGATGAATATCAACCTCACGAGCTTAGGCGAAAAATCGGTTATGTGATCCAGAGCATTGGGCTGTTCCCTCATTATACCATAGAAAAAAACATAGCCACGGTGCCTGAACTAATGCATTGGGAAAAGTCCAGAATAGATTCCAGGGTGAGGGAACTGCTAGGAATGATCGGGCTCTCTGAAGATGTGCTGAATAGAAAGCCTCACGAGCTCAGTGGCGGTCAGCAGCAAAGAGTAGGTATTGCAAGAGCACTTGCTGGCGACCCAGAGGTAATTCTTTTGGATGAACCTTTTGGTGCCCTTGATCCCATTACACGGGCGGAGCTGCAGAAAGAATTTAAGCAACTAAAGAGCGGCCTGAAAAAGGCCATGGTTTTAGTAACGCATGATGTGCTTGAAGCTGTAGTATTGGCGGATAAAATTGCGCTGATGGATAAAGGAAAAATTCAGCAGATTGGTAGTCCGAAGGATCTTATTTTCCATCCTGCGAATGACTTCGTGAGACAGTTTTTTGCTCAAAGCAAATTACAGCTGGAATTGCAGGTAATCACTCTGGCGGATATTATGCCGTTCACTATAAAGCAAATTAAACAGGATGCTTCTTTGTCTTTGGCGGATTATATGAAGGTCAATGAAAATCCAGAGATCATAAAGCTCTATTTCGAAAATAGAGAAAAGATAGTGGAGGCATATGGAGCAGGTTGATCAATTCATATCATTTATCGGTTCGCATAAGGCAGAATTATTAGAGCAGACTCTGGAGCACCTGTGGCTCACGTTGCTTTCCTTAGCTATTGCCACTGTTATTGGACTATCGATAGGTATATTGATTAGCAAGAAAAAGAATATTGCTTCAGCTGTTTTAGGCTTTGTAAATGGTATTCAGACCATTCCCAGCATTGCTCTGCTGGGCTTTCTTTTACCATTTTTAGGTATAGGTGTGGTGCCAGCTATTGTGGCGCTTTTCTTATATGCACTACTTCCCATAGTTCGAAATACCTATACAGGAATAACCGAAATTGATCCGGCCATCAAAGAAGCAGCGGTCGGCATGGGCATGTCACCCAGGCAAGTATTGTTAAAGGTAGAAATACCCTTGGCCATGCCGGTCTTATTTGCAGGTATCAGAACGGCTTTTGTGATCAATGTGGGTGTGGCTACACTTTGTGCCCTAATTGCTGCGGGAGGATTAGGCGAATTTATTTTCAGAGGCCTGAGTACCAATAATCCTCATATGATATTAGCTGGAGCCATTCCAGCTGCTTTAATGGCTTTGCTGTTTGATGCTTTAATGGGCTATATTCAACAACATGTTTATAAATTGATAAAGCCTGTTTTGATCAGCTTGGCTATTTTGTTCATCGGAATTTTGGCTTATAATATTTTCAGTTCCACCTCTAACAAAAAGTTAGTGGCTGGCTTTCCTTCCGAGTTTATAGAAAGAGGCGATGGCTACCTGGGTCTAAAAGAAACCTATGACCTTGATTTTGAAGTAAAAGAAATGGAAATCGGCCTGATGTACCAGGCTGTAAAAAATAAAAATGTAGATGTAATCAGCGGCTTCAGCACCGATGGCAGAATTGAGGCCTTTGATTTAGTAATATTGGAAGATGATAAAAAATATTTTCCTCCCTATTATGCAGCTCCGTTGGTCAGGGAATCAACCCTTAAAAACTATCCAGAAGTCAGGAATGCCTTAAATAAACTGGGTAATAGCATTTCAGGCCAGGAGATGAGTAGGATGAACTATGAAGTAGATGAAAAGCGTAAAGATATTGACCTGGTGGCGAGGGAATTTCTAAAGAAAAAAGGGTTCGAGATGTCTGGCCCAAAACAGGGAGAAGCGCAGATCATAATCGGCTCTAAAAACTTCACGGAGAGCTTTATTCTCGCCCATATTTTCAAGCTCATGATAGAAAGTTACACGCCATATGCTTGCGAACTCAAGCAAGGTTTTGGTGGCACTAAGCTGCTTTTCGATGCACTGAATACTGGCGAAGTAGATATATATCCTGAATACACCGGCACTGGCCTATTAGTAATATTAAAGCCAGAAGACACCAAAGATATTCTCTATGAAAAAGAGGCCGTTTATGAGTTCGTTAAACAGCAATTTCATGATCAATATCAACTCCAATGGCTTCAGCCCCTGGGTTTTAATAATACGGCTGCCCTCATGATGCGAAGAGAGCAGGCCAAAGTGTTAGGTGTTGAAAAGATCAGTGATTTAAAAGGCGATTAAAATATCTTATACCCAACAATAAAAGATACCGTTGAATACTCGGAATCCCAATAGTTATATTTAAGTAGAATATTTCTTGAAGTCATATATCTGATCTCTAGTGATAATGGCTTCCACTGAAATCCTCCTGAAAATGCTAATGAATTTCCAGAAGTCACTTCAAGTGTGGTAGATCTGTCTTTTTTAATATAAGAATCTTTTGAGTCAAAATTTAAAACGTAATTGGCGCTAGCAAAGAATCTTGTGTCGTCATTCAAGTAAAAACTATGACTAAGGCCGATGGGTAATTCAATGGACTTATAATCAACATGGTATTCACTGTCTTGATAATATTCTGTTACTATCTGATCTTCTTTATAGTACTGGTAAGTTGGTTCAAGGGTGATAGCCCATTTATTTTGATTAAAAGGCAGAACAAATTCTAAGAGAAGTCCTAGGCGAAAATTTGTCTTTGGATCAAAGGAAACAGACTTAAAATACCTGTTGCTAACATCTAACTTTGAAAAGTTAACACCAGGTCTAATAGTTAAATTTAAAAAGTCTCTCTTGTCTTTATCCTTAGCTACATAGTTGACATTGTCAGAATTTGAACAATTATTGTAATCGGTAAATAAGGAGGTAAGGTCTCTTTTCTTATAATCAAGATTTTCCAGGCGCCTTTGATCTATAGATTCACACTTGAGGTAAACAAATAGTTGCTGGCGGAATTTATTGTTTTCTGCGTAGTTATTTGAGCCTACAGAATAGCTCTTATATATTAATGGCTCTATCTCCTTACCTTCTAGTTGATAGTAAAATCTGGTGAGGTTGCTTTCCGCAGTGTATTGATATAAAGTAGCTTTACCCTCAATCAAATACTGTAGAAATAAAGTTTCTTTCTGAAATTCTGGCTCTTTCGTTTTTGATAAACTGCCCAGGTTGCTACTAGAGCGGTCAATGTCTACAGTGGCACGGATATATTTCCAGCTATCGCTAATTCCAAATTCTGATACTGAATCAATAACCGCTAGTTGCGTCTGTGATTCGTCGGACATTTTGTACTCAAAAGAGGTGGGATTATTTTTCCAATCGACATTCCTAATTAAGCAGGCCGTTTTATTGCCTTGGTTGTCAATTATATAACCAGGATCAAATGTGATTTGAGCATGAACGCAAACACTAAAAAGAATTAAAGCACAAGAACTAAAGAGTTTCTTCATAAGACAAAATTTAGCGCAATATAACAAAGTCAATTTTAAATATAATCAGACGTATAGGTCTGAAATCGGACTCTGTCGCTTTTTTACATGTAAAACGCTAATTCGGCCCTCTACCTTAGCGGAAAAACTTTTTAAACATGAAAACATCTCATATAAAATTTTTCCTTCCGGTTCTGCTCGGATTTGCGCTTATACAATTTACAGGTTGTGGAGATAGCGGTGATGATAATGATGACGACTCTCCTAATGCGGAAGTAATAGATTTAAACGCTGTGCATTTGGCTTGTCTCGAGCCGAACGTGGCCATCCAACTGCCTGGTAACTTCAGCAGTGGTAATCTCAACGAACAAGCTGCTGAACTGGTGGCAGTGGTTCAAACGGGTAATGCTTTAATTACAACTAGTACGAACTTATTTGTACCTCCGGCTACCGCGAAAAAGGCGGAGGCGGATGCCTACATTGATGAAGATGATGAAGCCTATACGTGGGGTGCGGTACCTAACAAATTCTTATTCATGCAGAACAATTATAGCTATTCCATATATCAATACACTGAGGAGGATGACATTATTCCTCAAGAAATTCTTTACGTAGATCAAAATGAGGATTGTAGTAAGTTTTTACTCACTCAATATGCAGCAGAAGACGATGATGACACTAAGAAGGGAGAGGTAATTTTCTCTTTTACTTTTCAATGGGCAGGCACAGCAAAGCGGATGACATTTGGCGAGGATTTGCAGTTAGAAGAGAGCCCGTCTTATCTTATTAGAAGCTTTGAAGATCTGTCTGGCGAGATGAGCAAAAGTATAAATGGACAAGTCGTTTTGGACATTAACTGGAGTGCTAGCGGAGACGGATCCTATTCAGAGTATGATGCCAATGGCAATACCATTGACAGTGGTACCTGGGATTTTTAACTATAATTAAGCATTTTACTTTCTATCTCCGAATGACTTCTTGACAGCTGTCGGGGAGTCATTTCTCCATATTTTTTAAAGAATCTGTTCAGGTGTGATAAGTCTGTGAATTGATGAGCCACGATGCAGTCAGTCATGTGGGTCCATTTGCCGGTGATTAGCTCGTGGAGGATCATATTATATTTGATTCTATCCATCCACCCTTTTGGGGTAATGCCAGCCACTTGTTTAAAAAGCCTTTGAAAGCTTCTTGTGCTCATGGCTATTTCCCTTGAAAGCTGGTGAATAGCCCAATGAGGAGCTTTAGCAGTAATATTAACGGCCTTCTCAATCGGAGAGATGAGGTGAGAACAACTGGATTGTTGCATAAAATGAGATAGAAAAAAGCGCTCGGTGATACAGAAAATCTCATGCGTAGAGGAGGCTAATTTTAGCGTATAAACCAGTTCCTCTACCTTCTCTTCATCAATAAAATGGGCAATATCTAAATGCTCATTAGTAAATGTATCTCCAGTTTCTCCAGTAAGACTGAAGAAAGCATACGGATGCAAGTCCAGGCCTACAATGCGTAACTTTCCTTCAATGCTTATTTTTGCTGAGGTAGAATCTACAAAACCATTCAAACTGATGGGAGCCGTAATTTTGCCATCACCTTCTTTGAACTCAATGAATGGGAGCGTATCCAGGCAAATGGTGATGAAATTTCCAGGCTTAGGTAAAAATGGTACCTCTACTTTCTGGTCAAATGAATGTTCAAAATACCAGATGCTGGTGATGTATCTGCCCAGAGGAGAATTTACCGGATAACTGTTTTTTATCATGACCTTTATTGCCTTTAAATGGAAGATGTAAACAGCTTCTGGATTTGAAAAGCTTTATCGATTTAGCAATTTATTAATTACTTTTAACTGTAAATTTTGATACCTATGCTAACTGCCTTACTCTTATCTTTCATTTCCACCTTCACCGCAGCCGAGAAAAAGCCAACGGTAGAACTTACCAACCTGCAAACAGAACATCTTGAAAAAGCATTAGGCATAGATGTTGAAAACCCCAGATTTAGCTGGCAGATGATTACTGAGGTAGAAGCAGTGAAACAGGTGTCTTATCGCATCTATGTGGGTGAGGATTCCCTGCAAGTGGCGAACCGTGAAGGAAGTAGCTGGAAGATAGAGGAAAATAGTAGTAGCCATCTGGTGGTTTATAATGGGGAGGCACTTCAGCCATTTACCAGGTATTATTGGGCTGTAGAGATTATTGATAATCAGGGCAATAAAACCGATTTAAACATTTCTCATTTCGAGACGGGAATGATGAAACCTGAGAATTGGAAAGGCGATTGGATAACAGACACGGATGACATCAATTTAAAACCGGCACCATATTTCAGGAAGGAAGTTCACAATCTTCGGAAGGTAGTGAGTGCGCGAGCCTACATTACTTCGGCAGGTTTATATGAGCTATATCTTAATGGTGAAAAAGTAGGTGATCATGTACTCGATCCTATTTATACCAGATTTGATAAGCGCAATTTATATGTTACTTACGATGTAACGTCCCAATTTCAGAATGAGGAGGTTACTGTAGGTGTGATATTGGGTAACGGTTGGTATAACCACCAATCTACAGCGGTTTGGAATTTCGATAAAGCAGGGTGGAGGGCCAGGCCTAAGTTTTGCCTCAATATCAGGCTTATCTATTCTGACGGATCGGTACAAACTATTACTACAGATGATTCGTGGAAAACGGCCTTGGGTCCAGTTATTTTTAATAGTATTTATACAGCGGAGCATTACAATGCTGAAAAGGAATTAAATGGCTGGAATCAAGGTGGTTATGAAGACGCTAATTGGGCCAATGCTATCAAGACATCGGCACCTTCAAATAACATAGTGGCTCAGGCTATTCCTCCGATAAAGCATGTTGAGGAAATAAAGCCCGTAAGCATGAGAAAGATCAGTAGCACGCAATACATCTTCGATTTAGGGAGAAATATTGCAGGCGTTACCCGGCTTCAAGTAAAAGGCCCGAAAGGAACAACTATCCGTGTTACCCACTCCGAGCAATTGGATAGTGCGGGCAATATTGATTTGTCTAACATTGTGGTGCACTATCGCCCACACGACGATTCTGACCCATTTCAAACGGATATTTACACCTTAAGTGGTGCAGGAGTTGAGAGTTTTACACCAAAATTTAACTACAAAGGCTTTCAATATGTGGAGGTGAAAAGTACTGAGCCGATAGCATTAACTAAGGAAAGTATCACCGGCATTTTCATGCATAGTGATGTAAGGGCGCAAGGCCATATTTCTACTTCTAACGGAACTATTAATAAAATTTGGGAGGCGACAAACGCTTCTTATCTATCTAATCTTTTTGGCTACCCCACTGATTGTCCACAACGAGAGAAAAATGGCTGGACAGGAGATGCCCATATTAATATAGAAACAGGCCTATATAACTTTGATGCCATCACCATCTACGAAAAATG
Organism: Fulvivirga ligni; assembly: GCF_021389935.1. NCBI lineage: Bacteria > Pseudomonadati > Bacteroidota > Cytophagia > Cytophagales > Fulvivirgaceae > Fulvivirga > Fulvivirga ligni. The sequence goes on along the minus strand of NZ_CP089979.1, from coordinate 735,258 downwards.
GATGGCCGACCATCGTGATGAACAGCGGGAAAATGGGGTTCTTCCATCAATAGTTCCTACCTGGGGTTGGGGCTATGACTGGGGTAACGGCCCGGATTGGACCAGCACTATCGCCATTATTCCATGGGAGCTTTATCAATTTTATGGAGATGATCGTGCACTTGAAGAAATGTATCTTCCGCTAAAAAAATATGTAGATCACATCACTGAAGTATCACAGGAGGATGGACTAACCGATCGGGGATTAGGAGATTGGGTTCCGGTGAAATCAAAAACACCTAGAGAGCTTACCTCATCTATCTATTATTTTGTAGATGCTTCTATTCTATCTAAGGCAGCGCTTCATTTTGGTCATACTGAAGATCATAAGCATTATCAAAAATTGGCTGATGATTTAAAAATCGCTATCAACAAAAAGTATTTGAACCCTGAAACCGGGATTTATGGCTCTGGCTTCCAAACCGAGCTGAGTGCCGCGCTGTATTGGGGATTAGTGCCGGATCAGCTACAGAAAAAGGTGGCTACTAATTTATCGGAAGCTGTGAAAGCAGCTGATAACCATATAGATGTTGGCCTTTTAGGGACAAGAACAATTTTAGGAGCATTAAGCAAGTACGGTCATGCAGACCTGGCATACCAGGTGGCCTCACAGGAAACTTACCCGTCATGGGGTTGGTGGATCGTAAACGGAGCAACCACTTTATATGAAAACTGGGATATCAACGCAAGCTCGGACATTTCCAGAAATCACATCATGTTCGGTGCCATTAGTGGCTGGCTATACTCCGGGATAGGCGGCATTCTGACCGACGAGCAGGCTCCCGGTTTTAAGAATGTCATATTAAAGCCACATTTTGTAGAAGGACTTTCAGAATTTGAAGCGAGTCACAATGGTCCATTCGGTGAGATCGTGTCTAAATGGAAAAAGAAAGGAAATCTTCTAGAGTACCAGGTCATCATTCCACCAAACAGCACCGGCAGCGTTTACTTGGAAGCTGAACCGACGTCTTTAAATGGTAAGGAGATAAAGACAGTGCCAGTAAACGGTATTACTTTGGAGTCAGGAACGCATACATTTATTATTGAAGATTAATTCTGTTTTGTACTTCTTAATCCGAAATCATAAGGTTTGTAAACTACTCTCTTAATCATGGCTATTTGCCCACAGTGCCACATGGTATGTTTAATGTTCCAGTCAAGCACCTGAAACTTGTTTTTAGCAATAGGATGTTGTATACCTGTATTTTCTAAAGGTTGGTCCAGCTGATCTGCAGATAGTGTGTTTATAGTTTTTAATGATTTCTCCTGAATCAAAGCCATATGTTCTTTGAGTTTTGCCGCAGTGAATTCACCCAGAGAGGCGGATGCCGGGCCGTACGTGAAGAGCTCCGAGTATTTCTTAATCGGTATTTTCTCCATAATGTCTGGCTGGTGCCCCACCACATTCATTACAGAATGAAAGTATAAGCTCAACACCAAATGCCCCACCTGCCAACTTAGGTTGCTGTCGATAATCTCGGGAATTTCTTCCCATTTTTCTTCAGGTACAGCCTTAATGAGTTTGTTTACCCAGCTATAGGCATCGGCGGTTTGTTGGTGTAGGGTTTCTATGGTGGTCATAAAAGGGATGCTTAAATTCTTGCCTGATAAGTATAAAGCTCATGGTATCTTCCGTCTTTCACAATCAACTGATCATGAGTGCCTTGCTCCACTATGTTTCCATTTTCAATCACTAAAATCTGATCCGCCTGACGGATGGTGCTTAGCCTGTGGGCAATTACAAAAGTGGTTCTACCTTTCATCAGCTCCTTTAAACTTTGCTGAATGTAAGCCTCACTTTCCATATCGAGGTTAGAGGTAGCCTCATCCAAAATTAATATTCTTGGGTCAGCCAGTATTGCACGAGCTATGGCTATTCGCTGCTGCTGCCCACCTGATAGTTTTACACCCCTTTCACCAATCATGGTATCGAGACCATCTTCAAAACGATCAGTAAACTCATCTACATGGGCTGCTTTTACGGCATTAAGTACCTCCGCTTCACTGGCTTGTGGCCTTGGAAAAAGTATGTTCTCCCTAATAGTGCCTTCAAAAAGAAAATCATTTTGCAAAACCACTCCGAGCTTGCTACGATAGCTTTCTAATGAAACAGTGGATAAATCTACGCCATCAATAGTAATGGTGCCATCATTCGGATTTAAGAAGGATGCGGCGAGGCCTGCTATAGTAGATTTACCTGATCCTGAGGTTCCTACGAGCGCTGTAACTGATCCTGCAGGGGCATCAAAAGAAACACCTTTTACCACATTTTTATTTTCTTCATAAGCAAATTTCACCTGCTTAAACTGAATGTGCCCTTCTATTTCTTTAAGAACCTCAGTTCGTTTTTGATCGTCGCTTTCCAGTGGCTCATTTAAAATTTCCTCCGTTCTGTCAAGGCCGGCAAAAGCTTCCGTAAGTTGGCTACCGATATTGCTCATCTGTAGGATAGGGGCTATCATAAATCCAAGGTAAAGAGTAAAGGCAAGAAAATCTCCTTGAGAAAGTTCATCGTTCATCATCATATAACCCCCAATGCCCATGATGCCTGCGGTGGCTAGACCTAACAGAAATGTGGAGGAACTAGTCATTATACTGGTAGCAGTGAGACTTTTCTTTACGTTAAGAAAAAGCCTGGTTACACCCTCATCAAAGGTCTTAATTTCTTGATTTTCAGCATTAAATCCCTTAATTACTCGAACACCTCCCAAGGTTTCTGTAAGTCTGCCTGTTACTTCGGCGTTGATTTTACCCCGCTCTCTAAATATGGGTCTGATGTAACCGAATGCTTTAAGTGAAATCACACCAAAAATAATAACAGGTACCAGCACATAGAGCGTCATCATCGGGCTGATATAGATCAAAATCCCAAGACAGATAATGGATGTCAAAATGCCCCCAAAAAGCTGAGCTAACCCTGTACCAACAATATTTCTAACGCCTTCTACATCAGACATGATTCGCGATACAAGCTCTCCTGTTTTGGTATTGTCGAAGAATCTAACTGGAAGCTTTATGATATGGCTTTGCACTTTGAGTCTCAATTTGGCTATAAGATTTTGTGCTTCTACACTGAGGATTTGAGTTAAAGCAAAAGAAGTAATGGCCTGAATGAAAATAGCTCCGACCACCGCGGCAATGATGGTCTTTAATAAATTCATGTCATTATCTTTCACCACGTTATCTAGCAAAAACTTGCTTGCTCCAGGCAGAACTAAGCTAGCTAGCCTACTAATAATCACTAATACAAGCCCTAATAGCACCTGATATTTTCTTGGCCATATAATTGTCTTAAATACATGGCCTATGGTTACTTGCTTCTTACTCATAATTTCGATTTAGCTACCTGTTTTGAAACGGAATTGATAAAGATAGGATGTGAATTTCTTTAAGTATCTATTATTCCCGATGCTTAAAAACTAAATTAGTCTCATCATTGCTTATTGTAATGAAATCCACTTTTTACTTTTAGTCCCATGATCAGAGACCAAGACGGAAAGCCTATTCCATTATTGACCTATCTGCTACTCACCTTAAATGTAGGGGTTTTTGTGCTACAGGTTATTTTGGAAGATAACCAGAGTGATGTAATTACTATGATCCACTGGGGGGCTAACTTTTCTCCCTACACGCTAGGTAGCGAATGGTGGAGGCTCTTTAGTAGTGCTTTTCTGCACTTTGGCATTGTGCACTTACTCATGAACATGTTGGCTCTTTATAGCCTTGGTAGAAATTTGGAGCCACATATTGGCTCTTGGAATTTTGCTGGGCTGTATTTCATTAGTGCTCTATTTGCCGGTATAGCTAGTCTTTTTTGGAATTTGTATGTGGTGAGTGCCGGCGCCAGTGGGGCATTGTTTGGCTTATTTGGTTTCTTAATGACATTCATGGTAATTATCCATTGGAACGATAAAGTGAAACTAAGGAATATTGTAGTTTCGTTCGTAGTCTATATTGTTATCATAAATCTGGTAGGTAGTTCCTTTCAGTTTGATAACGCCGCTCATATGGGAGGGCTGCTGGCAGGAATCATTCTGGGCTTGTTTTACGCTTATAGTGTTCACCGTAAAAGGATCATATTCTATTGGACAACAGTTATCATTCTTACGCTGACTGGAGTTATCTACTTCAGCCTTCTTCCCAGAGAGAAAGAAGAATATTTCGATGTTTTTCAGGAACTGGTAAAGACCGAAAGAGCCAGCAATAATATTATGAATGGTAACTACAGTTCTGATGCTGTATTCCTGAAGGATATGAATGAATATATGCCGCATTGGGATACTTTATTGTGGCAAATCGATAGCCTGCATAACCTGCCAGAAGTGCTAATTTCTGATTATGATCAGATAAAAAAATATGCCGAGGACAAGGCTCTTGAAATGCAATACACGATTTATATGATCGAAAAAGAATCATATACCTATTTCGATAGTTTGGATATTGTACGGGATGGGCTTACTCTTAATTTGGAATACCCTTTGGCTATGGAATCGGCCTCTGAGCCACGACCAGATTCTGCCGTTCAAAAACCTTCCAGTGGCGAGGTGGCTAAGGTATATTATGATAAAAATTGGAAAGAGACCCAGAGTTATCTGGCCAGCTACTACAGATTGGGTTATAAAGACAGTTTGGGCAGGTGGAATGGGCCAGTGAGAGATTATTTTAGAAATGGTGCCATACAGATGAAAGGCACTTACAAAAAAGGAATAAAAGACGGCGTGTTTCTTTACTACACTGAAGACAGCGTTTATAGTGCTGTGGGGCGCTATCAAAATGAAGATAGAGTGGGAAAATGGGAGGAGTTTCATAAAAATGGATCCTTGGCTCAGGAAGTTCGTTATGCTGAGAGGTCATATCTGATCAATGCCTGGAATGAAAACGGTGACCTCCAAGTGTCTAATGGCGAAGGAGATATAATTAAAACATATGACGGTGGCATTATAGCCTCCTATCAGCATTTTACTAATGGCCTGAAAGACAGCCTCAGCTTTGGCTACTATGCCAATGGCCAGCCCTACTTCAAAGAGTTTTTTGATCAGGGCAGGCTCACTAAAGGAATATCCTATTCTAAAGATGGAGAAATGTATGAGTATGATGCCTCCATTTATCAGCCCTATCCACAAGGTGGCTATGAAAAGTTCCAGGCCTACTTAACGGAGCGCATAGAAAGCCTTCCCAATTCTTTCCCAAAAGGTGCTGTAGAATTGCTCTTCGATGTGGATAAAAAAGGCAATGTCTATAACATTAGAGTATACAGTAGTGATGATCATGAGTTGAGTGAAATGGCCATGGAAATATTACAAAACGGACCAAAGTGGGAGCCAGGAAGAGAGCATGGTATAAATCCGGTGCTATCTGGGGCTTACCACAGGTTTATTTTTCCTTGATGGTTATTGATAAACCAATATCAGATTTCACGGTTTTAAAATTTAATATGAAGTTAATTTTAAAGTATGCGGCCATACTAGTACTATTTATCATCTGTACTTGTGCGCACGCCCAAAAATACAAGGCGGAAAAGGAGGTGCGGATTAAAGCTAAGGAATTGCCTGCCAGCATATTAGATCAGGCAGATCAAATTATAAATGACGCAAAGAAAGTGAAGTATTACTTTGAGTCTGACAGCGGCCGTACCAGTTATGAGATAAAGCTGAAAAAAGACCACATCCTTTATAGTATTGAATTTAATAAAAATGGGATGTTAGAAGATATAGAACGGTTGGTCTGCTTCATGGCTTTGCCAGATAATGTGATCCAAAATGTTGCAGATCATTTGGCGAAATATGCCAATTATCAGATAAGAAAAAGCCAAAAGCAATATAGTGATCCATCTGCCAGTCTACAGCAAATATTTTATTCGGCTCATGCCAATGAAAGTAGATTTACAATAAGATATGAATTGATCATAAGTGTGCTTCAGAATAACTCGTGGCAAGGTTATGAGATGCTATTCGATGAGCAGGGAAAATTTTTAGAACAGAGGGAAATAGTGGGGAGGGCCGATGATCATATCTTGTATTAAGAGTAGAGGGTGCCTTGCATTGGCTTTAATGATGAGCCTTTTTTTAAGCAGCGCAAAGGCACAAGAAGATAAAATAAGCTATGAGCCAGGAGTTTCAGTAAATTACAAAATAAAATCACGCTGGTCGGCGAATACTAGTTTAGGTGCCAGACTTACTACCCTAGAGGATGCAGGTACTGTAACCGAGTTTTTTGAACTGAGCCAATTTTTCACCTATCATTGGTTGAGTAACGTGAAGCTAAGTGCGGGCTACAAATATCGCTATCGAGATCCCTTTGAGGAGGAGGAATATTTGTATGAGCACCGATTAACTCAGCAGATTAGCTGGGCGCACAGTAACTTAAATCAGCGCTATGCCAGTAGACTGAGAGTAGATGAGCGCTGGCAAAATGATAATTATCGCTGGCGTTTTAGGTATAGATTTTCCTTAGATGCTCCGTTATCAGGAGAGGAGCTCAATCCAAAAGAATTTTATGCAATGGCATCCAATGAGCTATTATACACCACAGGCAAAACTACAGATGCTTCTCTGGATAATAGGCTAACTGCTGGGGTTGGCTACTTATTGGCTCAGAGAAACAAATTGGAGTTTAATTTTCAATGGCGGTCAAATGATTTGTTTAGTAATTTGAATCATGTGCCGTTTTTACAGTTCAACTACTACATTCAGTTATAACAGCCACGGTCTTGCAAAATAAATTTAGATCTAACAGATCAGAATTATCGGACTTCTAAATATCTTCGTGCCGGTTTTTTACGAATGTCAATTTATCGTAAAGTTCAGGCTGTAGAACGGGTATTCTCCAGCCTGGAAAGGGACCTGGCTACCTTTAAGAATGCAACGGGTTTACAGTGCGTCTCAGGATGCGGTCTATGTTGCAAAAAGCCAGATATTTCGGCAGCTGCATTGGAATTTTTGCCGTTAGCCTACCACCTCTTTAAAGAAGGGCAGGCTTATCAATGGCTTGAAGAATTAGACACTTCCAGCGATGATCCTTTTTGCCGAATGTTTCGCCCTTTCTTAAAGGAAAACGAGTCCGGATTTTGTAGTCAGTATAAATACAGAGGCCTTATTTGCAGACTTTTTGGTAATGCCGCTGTGCTGGATAAGAATGGCGAACCCAAGCTGGTTACTTGCCAAACTATAAAAACTGAGAAACAATTAGTTTATCAAAAGGCAGTGCAGCATATAGCTGAAGGAAGACCCACACCGGTGATGAGAAACTATTATTTTCAACTTAGAGCCATTGATTCAGAGCTTGGAATGAAGCTTATGCCCATCAACCAGGCAGTGCACGAGGCCTTGAAAATAGTTCTTAGCTATTATGCCTACCGAAAACCACGAAGGGCTTAATGCATAAATGGAGAAAATGCTTGTTTGTATTGATCTATAAACTCATCAAGCCGTTTCAGCCGATACTGCATCACCCATCTTGGATGCGGTAGCGGCACTATTTCCTTAAATAGCTTATACTTTTTGTTCAGTGCTTTCAGGTAAGCAATGTTTTTGCCCATACCCAGGCTAAAGGCTGTGTCATGCGCACCAAAGGCTATCTGCTTGCGCATTTCTTCCACCATATAATCTTCCAGGGCATTTTGAAGCTCGGGTATGTCGTAATAATTTAGATTTTTACCATCTTTTACAAATCCCAATGGAGATACAGAGCTGAAATAGAAGTGTTTATAAAAGATAGCAGGTCCACCTACAGCCTGAATCATTTGATAAATAAATCGAGAGGACAACTCAGATTTTTTATCAAAATTATTTTCAATACCCAGTTCTTCTTCCAGCCGTATGGGATCAGTGAATGGGATTCCCGTAGCGCCACCCCCAAGCCTGCCTGGATTTATACCTATGAGAAAAGTCCTTTTATTGGTATCATTAAAATATTGATGATAGAAAAGATCAGTCACCCTTTTTACCTCATCTTCATCAAAAGGATAGAGCACCTCTACGCCTTCCGGCAAATTTTGAGGCAAATTGAGCCGAGCATAGTAGTCAAGAATTTGTTGGGCATAGGTCATAATGTAAAGTTAGTCATCTCTTATGAACTACTTTTCATAATGGTTCGACTGATTTAATTTTCGTTTAGTATTCTTCTGAAGTTTAACCCAGAGATACTTCCAAGAATGTAAGCCGTAATAGTTCCAATAATTATACATAATATTAACTCCCCTAGAGAGATAGCAGACAATTCTCTAAATGAGAAGTTGGCAGAACCTACTACAATCAACACCCATATATCATTAATAAAGCTAATGAGCGGCCTGTGGCATAATATATGATTCCTACAAAGGCCCACCAGATGGAGCTATCTCTTTTATTTTTGCTGGCCTTAGCAAAAACGAAAGCTATTAAAATTACTAGAATGAGTTCGATCAATTGTCTGCGTTAGTGTGGACAAACCTCTGTGCAATAGGTCTATAATTGGTTATTAATATAAATCCGATGAATACATTGATTGCTGCTACTGCCCACCAAAATTTAGTCATGTCTTGAATAGTCTCGCCACCTATGTCAGATTTCAAAACCATATAGCAGTAGCTAATAAAGCTGGGTATGTTTTTTACGATCATAAAACCTCCAATTAGAAACAGAGAAATTTTAACGATGTCTTCAGCGTTTAGAGAACCCAGATTAATTCGCTCATCATCAAAACCTTTATCCAGTTGTAGCAACCTAACTAAGTGATCAGCTTTAAAAATTAGGAGAAGAAATAGGCCTATGATCAAGCCGACGATAAGAATTATCCAAAAGATATTTTCTGCACCTGGTTCAACGAATGCCATGCTCATGGCACTTGGCATTCCAGAAAACAGGGTTGCAATAAGTAAATACAAACCCAGTATTTTAATCACCAGAATAAAGAAGTCTTTCTTAGTCATTTTAATTTTTGTTAGAAGAGGATATTTTAAAGAAATTTCAGCTTAAACATGAAATTTAAAACTTTCACTATCAGCTCGAAGAGAATAAATACTAGTATGGATAAAAAGATTACCAAGGCGAAAATTGGCGGCATTTGTAGTGATGCAGAAACACTTTGCCCATGGGTAATTGCTACAAATAAGATAATTATCATGAAAAACACTATCAGTCCAATGTAAAATGTGTAATCCAGAATAACTTTCCCTACAAAGGAATTAGCACGCCCATGAATCAGGAAATAGAGATGGTGATTAGCAATGAGAAAAGAACTAAGAGTAACCGTAGTTATCGTTAACCTCCAAAATCCCTTTGGTACAAGATTGAATAAACCCACTCGGTCATAAATGAAAAATATGGTGATAAAAGCTGCCCCTAACAAAAGCGTTGGAAGTATATCCCTCACGCTAAAAGTTCGCCTAAAGTCATTCCAGCTTTTGGTAAGTGTTCTAGCCCTTGGGTCTGCAAAAGTGGGAGTCTCTAGTTGATATAATTCTTCCTGTAAAACAGTTGTGGCCGCACTGATAGCGGCTGGCTCATATTTCTCTTGTTTAGCGAGTATTTGCTCCAGCTCAGCTTTAGTTTTTTTCTTAAACCTTTTTAGAAAAAACTCTTCCACGTATTAAATAGACCAAGCCAAAGATGATTAAAAAAGAAATTATTAATTCGATGTAAAAATTTTTTGACAAAGAAATTACAAAAGCATATCCTTCTCCATGACTGCCGGAAAATGCCTGATATGAGATAAAGATCAGAGGAATTAACAGAGTAATTCCTAATGATATAATTACGTTTTTTAACATATAAGACTAGTTTTATTGAAGTTTCAATATATGAATATTTCTTCATAAAATTTAGCATGAATTTGTTTAACCATTCGCAAATATTCATAAACCACTCAGCATCTGTTTTTTACGCTAATCACATTATTTTTCAAATTTCGCAACCGTTTCCAAAAAGTTCCGTTATATCAAACAGGTCAAAACAACAACAACAAAATAATTAGGTATGAAATTTTTAACAGCAATGGCAGCTATGCTTATAGCAGGCACCACTACGTTTGCGTCCGCAAACTTTTCGAAAGTAGATCCTCAAAACACATTTAATGTAGTCCAAAACAATAAGGACAAATTCAAGCTGGTTTACTTTAAGCCAGATCAGGGAGAGGTGAAAATCAACATTTATAATTATTCTGGGGAAAAAGTTTACGAGCAGTCGGTAATCAATTCAGATGGCTTTTCTCAGCCTTTTAACTTTGAGTCTCTACCCGTAGGTGAGTACAAGTTTGAGGTGATTAACCCAGATGGCTCTAAAACCAGTAAGATAGTAAAGCATGGCATGGCCAATGAAACCTTGAAGGCTAACATTCTGAATGTGAATGATGGCAAAAGATTCCGTTTGGCGGTGCTAAAATATGCCACTAGCCCAGTATCTGTGGTTATTACAGATGATAACGACAAAGTGGTTTTCGAAGAAACCATTAAAAGTAGTGAGGGCTTTAGGAAGATTTATGATTTAACAGATTCAGAATCTTCATCTTTTAATTTTCAAATTACCAGCGGTGAATACTCAGTAACAGTACCCGCTGAATAAATAAAAACTTTGTTTTGTTTAGGTAAAAGGTCGCCGGGAAATATTCCGGTGGCCTTTTTTATATCTTTAGCCTATGAAATTTCTGATTGCTTTTCTGGTACTAATGTTAGCCGTTCAGGTGGGCATATTCTTTATGATTAGGGCCAGACGTAAAAAAGAAAAGGCATCTAACGTGATTGATAAGTATAATATCAGATCAGCATCAGACGCCTTTAGACTTATTCAGGACCAGACTATACCTGAAGAAGATCGTGCTAAAATAGAGCGGCTATATACCGCTCAAGATTAATGTAAGCCTTCTGTACTCACCGCCTTATTTTTGGCGGACCTCACTATGAGCACTAGTGGGGCACAGAGTAAGAAGAATATACCTATGTATAAAAATACATCCATATAGCTGAGCAAAGAGGCCTGCCTCATGACACTCATCTCAAACATTTGATAGCCCTTTTGTAAGGCCATATCTGGTGATGAGCCGGCAGACATAAACATTTGCTTGCTTCCTTCCAGCCTTTGCTGTACAATAGGATCGTAAGGACTCAGGTTCTTAATTAAATCAGCTCTGTACATAAAAGTGCTTCTGCTGATGAATGTACTGATCAACGCAATACCGAACGAACCTCCCAGCTGTCTTACCATTCCTGTGAATGCCGCTCCTTCTGCAATTTCTTTTCCCTTAAGGGTAGATAATGCCAGTGTGGTGATAGGTACAAATAATAATCCTAATCCTACACCTCTTACCATAAGAAGCCAGAAGAAATCATCATTACCTGTTTGTGGCGTGATGATGCCGTGAGCCCAGAAGCTGTAGAGAAAAAATATGATGAATCCTCCTGCTACCAGATATTTCTGGGGCACTCCTCTTTGAATGAGCTTACCCACTACGGGCATCATAAGACCGGTGGCTATAGAACTGGGCACCAGCAAAAGTCCTGCATCCAGGGCTGTCCATCCTAAAATAGATTGGGTAAACAGCGGAATAATGAAGGTGGAACCATATAATCCGAAACCTAGAATAAAGGTGAATATGGTTCCTACAGCCAGGTTTTTGTCTTTGAGTACTCTCAATTCTATCACCGGGTTGTCAATGGTTAATTCTCTCCAGATGAGCATATAAAAACCACCTACACCGGTAATGGCTAATACTATAATGAGCGGATCAGAGAACCAATCATGTTCCTGTCCTTTTTCCAGTACATACTGTAAAGAGCCTACCGCCAAAATGAGCAGGAATATTCCCAGCCAGTCAATTTCAGAGGCCTTCTTCTTTCCACCATAATTAGGACTCGCCACGTAGTTCAGTGTAAGCATGGTAGCTATAATCCCGATCGGGATATTGATATAGAAAATATAGGGCCAGCTGTAATTATCTACAATATACCCTCCTAAAGGCGGGCCAAGTGTAGGGCCTACAATGACTCCCATTCCGTACAATGCTTGGGCCATACCACGTTTTTCTGGCGGGTATGCTTCAGTAATAATGGTTTGAGAAGTAACAAGCAGTGCACCACCACCTAAACCTTGTATAAACCTGAAAGCCACCAGCTCCCAAATATTCGTAGCATTACCACATAAAAAGGAGGCCGTGGTAAATATGATAATGGAAGCCGCAAAGTAGTTTTTTCTACCAAACTGCTGCGAAAGCCAGCTGGTGAGCGGTACCATAATTACGTTTGCTATGGCGTAGGCGGTAACTACCCAACCTACGTCATTCAGGGTAGCGCCCAGGTTTCCTCGCATGTCATTTAGAGCTACGTTCACAATAGTTGTGTCCACAATCTCTAGCAGCGCACACGTGATGGCCGTAATCGTAATGATCACGCGCCGAAACCCGTATTCTACCGTATTATTTTCTTGTAGCATAAATTAAAAGCTAACTTTTAGTCTAGTGAGACTTCTACCAGCACGTTCATTCCAGCTCTTAGCTTTGATTGCTGCTCCTGTCCGTCATTCAGAACTATTTTTACCGGTATTCTTTGTACCACTTTCACGAAGTTACCAGTAGCATTATCTGGAGGAAGTAATGAGAATTTAGCGCCTGTAGCAGCTGCTATAGACTGAACTTTGCCTACGAAAGTAGTTCCTGGTACAGCATCAACTTCTACTTCTACTTCTTGTCCTGGCTGTATTTTGGCCATTTGAGTTTCTTTGAAATTGGCTACCACCCAGATGTTGCTATCTTCAACAATCGCAAATAATGACTGACCGGCCTGTACTAACTGACCTACTTCAACATGCTTTTGAGAAATAGTGCCGCTGATAGGGGCTGTAACTACAGTATAGGAAAGTTGTAACTGTGCCAGCTCAAGCTCTGCCTGACGCATTTTTACATTCGCTTCTGCCACAGCAATGTTATTAGTAGAAACATCACTATTGGATTGGCTCACAACTTTCTGTTTTGCTGCTACTGATTTCTGGCTTTGAAGCACAGCTAATTTCTTTTCTGCTGCTTCTTTGGTCGCCTGCACTTTGTCAAACTGTTGCTGTGTGATAGAGTGATCCTTTATTAAGTTAGAATATCTGTTATAATCCTGAGTGGCTTGCCAAAGATCTACTTTAGCGGCTTCTATATTAGCCTGTACGGTAGCGATGTTAGCCTGCGAGGTGCTCACGTTAGCCACAGATGCAGAGGCACCTGATTTTACTACCTCTAAGTTAGCTTTAGCGTTTTCAAAGGCCGCTTCAGCTTGCTCTACACGGATTTTATAATCTGTGTCTTCTAAGATTACTAAAGTATCTCCTTGCTTTACGTGCTTATTATCATCTACAAATATTTTGGTAATATAGCCTGAAGCTTTGGGTATCACCGGACTGATATTAGTTTCTAGCTGCGCATCTTCAGTTTCTTCATAATGCAGGCCATGGATGTATTTAAAAACTCCAAAAACGATACCTGCAACCACTATTCCTGCAAAAATGATAGGAAATAACTTGCTTCCTTTTTTCTTTTTTTGCTCAGGATTTTCCATTGGCGTGTTCATATTTACTATAGATAATTATTGTTCGATGTTAAATTCTTGTTTTAAAATGCCAGAGTCTTTGGCAAGTTGGTAGTAGCTGATCTGCGCGTCAGCTTTGGCGTGCATCTCGTTTACCTGTGCTTGTAGTTTCTGAACTTCAGCTTCCAGCACGTCTGTTAAAAGTGCCACACTATTGTTATAGCTGTTATTGGTGATGCGGTAGTTTTCAGTAGCCTGATTACTAGCAACTTCCAGCGTTTGAATTTTTTTAAGCTCCTTCTGGTAGTTCGCGTAATCACGGTAGATTTCTGTTCTTACACCATCCCATTTCATATCAGCCACCAGAGATGCCTGATCTGCCTTGGCTTGAGCTTCCTGTACATGACTCTTACCTTTGAAAAGGTTAGAAAGGTTGTATTGTACACCTAGACCTACATTTACTGCATTCGTAATGGTAACAAAATCAGGAATGTAAGCATCTACATAACCTGCCGTGAGCGCTAGAGATGGGTAATAACCGCCTTTAGCAATCTTAATACCTTGACTGGCTGCCATTTCACGGTTTTGAGCGGCATTAAGATCACTGCGTGATTCACCTGCTTTACCCATGTAGAAGCTAATGTCACTCACATCAGCAATATGAGCATTGGCTAGTTCTGCGGTGTCAATTTTAATAATGGTTTCCTCAGGTAGACCGAGTAAAATGTTCATATTATAATTGGCCACATCTACATTATTGTTAACCTCTAAAAGGCTAAGCTCCATGTTAGATTGCTGAAGTTGCGCCTTCAATAGGTCGTTACGAGTAATTACTCCATTACTTTCCAGGTTATTGAAAAGCTTTACTCTTTCCTGTGCCTCATTAAGATTTTGCTCTACAAGACCTTTGGTAGAAAGCAGTTTATAGTAGTTATAATAGGCACTGATAATATTAAAAATTACCGCTTCTCTTTGATTATCCACATCCAATTCAGCGGCTGTTTTTAGATAATCCGCTACTTTAACGGCATTATGTAATCTAAAGCCACTAAAAATAGGCTGAGAGAAACTGGCCATACCATATGTTACCGAAGAAACTTCGGGTGAGCTCCCACTTTGAGGTTCACCATCACCACTGTCAGTATCTCCACCAAAATGGGTCTCTACTGTAGGATTGTTTACCCTCAGGTGTGCGCCTGAAATAGTTAATTCAGGGTATTGATCGTGCTTGCTTTGCGCTAACTTTGCATTAGCCTCTTGTAGCGCCGCATAGGAGGCCTTTAGTGATTTACTATTTTGTAAACCCAATTCCACCGCCTCTTCCAAATTCAATTGATGCTCGTCCTGAGCATGTAGATTAAAAGTTAACAGCCCCATAAGGACTATCAGACAACTTTTCTTCATATTATTTAACTAAAAGATGATTACGTAAAATATTCTTTAAATGAGATTTTAGACGATCGTGAACTTCATTCTCAGAAGGTCCTTTCAAGATCATTCTGCGGGTAATTTTGCCTTGTGTACACTGGTTGATCAACCCAAAAAGCGTAAGCACAACCATTTCCACATCTACATCTTCACGGAAAATGCCTTCATTTTGACCATTTTGAATGATGCTCTTCATGTGCTGCCAGTTTCCTTCCAAAATGCCGATGATACGCTCATGTAGTTCTTCTCGCTGTGAAAGGCTGAGCTCACGGTGAAGCATTAAGTGAAACTTCTTATTGTAGAGTATTTTTTCAGTGTATAGATCTATCATCTGGTCCAGTATTTCCATGGGATGAAGATCCAGCTGCTTAAATTCTTCAATTTTGGCCCTGGTATGCTGAGTTCGTCTTAGTATCATTTCCTCTAAGAGGTTCTCCTTAGAACCAAAATAGTAGGAGATCATGGCAATATTCACATCAGCCTCTTGCGCAAGCTCTCTAACAGAGGTAGCATCATAGCCTTTCTCTACAAATAGCTTATCGGCGGCGTCTAAAATTCTTTCTTTTGACATAGTAGTTTATTCAAGATCATACAAAGCTAATTAAACGTTTGTTTAGTTTCAAACGACTGTTTAATTTTTTAAAATGACCCGTGCCTGTTATATTGTATTATGATACGTGACCACCTGAAAGCCAACCTCATAGGAATGAATAAAGAATTTCGTTACCGAGGTGAGGATCAAACAAGAATAGAAACACTAAGTGATGCGGTTTTTGCTTTGGCCATTACTATGCTCATTATTTCTACCAAAGTACCGGAGAGTTTTGATGAGCTTTTGCTATTCATGCAGGATTTAATTCCCTTCGGACTATGCATGGCTTTGATCATATACATCTGGTATGAGCATTTTCAATTCTTTATAAGATATGGTTTTCGCAATGCCCGGATTGTACTGATGAATTCCATCCTTTTGTTTTTCACTTTATTTTATGTGTTTCCATTGAAGTTTTTGGTGCGAATACTGGTGCGCATGTATTCCAATCTTCTTTTTGGGGATGCCGGCATGTTTCAGGGCATTAATAACTCAATTCCTATGGGAGACATGGATTTGCTTATGATTATCTACGGCATTGGCGCCTGTATCATTTTTTCAATGCTCATGCTGATGTTCCGCTATGCACTGAAAAAAAAGGAAGAATTGGAGCTGAATGATATTGAAATTTTTGACACCAAAAGTAGCATGTATACGCACGCCATCATGGCCTCAGTACCGGCCATTTCAGTTCTACTGAGCCTTATCTTTGGCAGCTTCTGGTTCAGCTCTATGCTTTCTGGATTTTTCTATATGACATATCCGATAATTTTTGCTATCTATGGATCCAAACGAAACAAGTTGCGAAAACAATTATTAGCGCATAAGAAATAGTATGGGATTTATTAATTCTATTATTCAGCGAATTTTTCTAAAGAAATCGCTCAAAAAATATATGAAAGAAGTGCGATTACTGGGAAGTGACACTTCTGGTTTTAAACTCGGCGCTTTAAACGGGGAGAATAATAAAGATTACAAATGGTCTGAAGTAAAGGACGTGGAAATTGTAACTGATGGTCTGGTTATTACTACCGATGGGCAAGATATTTTTATCAATAAGCAGTGGTCTGGATGGCACAAATTGTTGAAAGAGGTGCCAGTCGGTTATAAGAGCTTTAATAATGAGTTTGTATCTCATTATTTTTCCCAGATGAAAGGCTGTGAAATTTGTGGATTAAAAGCTGTGGTCAAAGATGAATGCCTTAATTGTTGCGCAGAAGTTTGGGGTGAAGAGGTCCAGAAATCTTATGACTCTAAGGAGGAATATCTAAGAGAAGAACAGCTGATGTGGTTTGAACCAGAAGAAAATGAATATCCGGATATCAATAATAGACCTGATGATGGGTTTGAATCCTGGACAGGTTGGAAGCCTGTGATTACAGATGAAGATATCCGGTCTTACTCGTATGATTAATATGAGGGAGTTTAATAAACAAACTCCCCTTTATCACTTTTTATCGTAAGTTTCTTGCTGTCAGATGCTTCCACGCGGCCGATGATCTGGGCCGGAATGTTGAAACTCTTGGCAATATCAATCACAGTTTGAGCATGCTTTTCATCTAAATAAAGCTCCAATCTGTGGCCCATGTTAAATACCTTATACATTTCTTTCCAGTCAGTGCCACTCTCTTCTTGAATGGCCTTGAAAAGAGGAGGAATCTCCAAAAAGTTATCTTTAATAACATGCACATTATCTACAAAATGTAGCACTTTGGTTTGTGCTCCACCGCTGCAATGAACCATACCATGTATTTCAGATTTCATTTCTTTAAAAATCTGAGCCATTACTGGTGCATAGGTCCTGGTAGGCGAAAGCACAAGTTTACCCATATCTAATGGCGCATCCGCAATAGTATCGGTCATCTTATATTTTCCTGTAAATACCAGGTCAGAAGGCACATCTGGATCAAAGCTTTCCGGATATTTTTCGGCATAAGACTTATGGAATACATCATGTCTTGCCGAGGTAAGACCGTTACTACCCATGCCACCATTATACTCGGTTTCATAAGTGGTTTGTCCGTATGAAGCCAGGCCAACAATCACATCACCGGCTTGAATGTTAGCATTATCAATAACTTCTGATCGCTTCATTCGTGCAGTAACTGTACTATCTACTACCACAGTTCTTACCAGATCACCTAAATCTGCTGTTTCTCCTCCGGTGCTGATAATGTCCACGCCATTGTCACGTAGCATTTGAAGCACTTCTTCTGTTCCGTTGATTAAAGCGGCGATGACTTCACCCGGGATAAGGTTCTTGTTTCTGCCAATAGTGGAAGAAAGCAAAATGTTATCTAAAGCTCCCACACAGAT
The DNA here is from genome assembly GCF_021389935.1 of Fulvivirga ligni. NCBI lineage: Bacteria > Pseudomonadati > Bacteroidota > Cytophagia > Cytophagales > Fulvivirgaceae > Fulvivirga > Fulvivirga ligni. Next base: position 717,406 of record NZ_CP089979.1, on the reverse strand, counting down.
CAAATCATCGATATTCATGATGATCGCGTCCTGAGCAATACCTCGCCATACAGACATATCGCCGGTTTCCTTCCAGTAAATGTAGGCTAAAGAAGATTTGGTGCCCGCTCCATCAGCATGCATGATGTTGCAGTAGGCCTCATCATTGCCAAGAAAGTCTTTCACGATTTTACAAAATGCCTGAGGATATAGCCCTTTATCAATGTTTTTGATGGCATTATGTACATCTTCTTTAGAGGCAGATACACCTCTCTGTGCGTAACGATCGCTCATAAAATCAACAGATTATAATAAGTGCACAAAAATAGTAAATCTATAAGCGCGAAACAGCATGGATTGAAATAATGTGTTTTGAATGATTCCTTAGAAGGTAATAACAAAAAAGTTCCGCTTTATTTAAATTTAATCTAAATAAAGATTGCATGAAAAGAAGATGCCTAGTATGTTTGCTATTATTTATAATCAATCTAAATAAAAATAAACTAACATATCAACTATGAGAAAGAAACTTACTGCTTTAATATTTTTTATTTCTTTCCTATCATATTCTTTTGCTCAATCCAACAAAGGTACGGTTAATGGAAAGGTACTAACGGCTGATGGTCAGCCAGCAGCTTATGTGAACCTGGCCCTGGATAATACAGGATACGGCACAATAACGAAGGAAACTGGAGAATTTACTTTGAAAGCCCCTGCAGGAAATTATACTCTAATTATTTCTTCGGTGGGTCTTCAAAAACAGGAAATTAAAATAACTGTACAGGCAGGCGAAGCCGTTACACTTCCTGTGATTACCTTAAACGAGTCGATCCAGCAGCTGGAAGATGTAATAGTACAAGGGCAGAGTGAGAGTTATAATATAGAGCAACCATCTCAGGCTTTGAGAATGAGTACTCCGCTGCTGGAAGCGCCACAAAATATACAGGTGATCTCAAAAACAGCTATTAAAGATCAGCAAATTGTAGATATGCTGGAGGGAGTAACTAGAAATGTTTCTGGTGCTCAAATGATAGAACACTGGGGCAATTTCGCCAGAATTAACATGAGAGGATTCCGTATTCCAGCCATGAGAAATGGTGTGAATATAGAAAGTTCGTGGGGTCCATTGACAGAAGATATGTCTATGGTAGACCGCATAGAGTTTGTAAAAGGACCGGCGGGATTCATGATGGCCGCTGGTGAGCCTGGTGGATTTTATAATGTAGTAACGAAAAAGCCAGTGCTTAATCAAACCAATGAAGTGTCTTTAATGGCAGGAAGTTTTAGCACGTTGAGAGGCGCCTTAGATATAGGTGGAAAAATTACCAAAGATGAAAAACTCCTTTATCGTCTGAATATCATGGGATCTACCAAAGATTCTCACCGAGATTATGAATTCAATGATCGCTTTACTTTTGCTCCATCATTAAAATATTCTTTCAGCGACAGAACCAGTGTTACGGCTGAGTTCACTATTCAAGATTCTAAGATGTTAGCGGCAGGTTCTGCCTATGTTTTCTCTAACGAGATGGGAAATCTTCCTAGAGATTTTACTATTGCAGAGCCCAATATTGATCCTACTACCATGAAGGAACAAACCGTATTTGTAAACCTTCACCATGAGCTAAATGATAATTGGAGACTAACTACACAATTAGGATACCTGAACTATGAGCAGGAAGGCAACTCTTTCTGGTATGCTAATTTAACAGAAGATGGATTTTTGACTCGAACCATGAGCAGTTTTGATGCTTTAAGCATTATGAAATCTGGCCAGGTGTATTTGAATGGAAATGTTGAAACTGGCGCTGTGAAGCACAGAATTTTAGCGGGCCTTGATATGAACACCAAAAACTACTGGGCTGACTGGTGGCAAGGAGGAGTGTTAGGAACTGACTCTACATTCAACATTTATAACCCAACCCATGGAGTACCATCATCGCAAATTCCTACTATTGATAGATCTGAAGATATTCGCGTAAGGGCTTATAATGGTGGATACCCTGCCATAATCGAAAATAGAATTGTGGCCTTATATGTTCAGGATGAATTAGGCTTTTTTGACAATAAGTTAAGATTAACTCTGGCAGGAAGGCACACTTCTTATCATGGAGAATCATACGGCTCCAGCACCGAAGACAGCAAATTCACACCTAGAGTAGGTTTAAGCTTCTCAATCGATGAAAGTACAAGTGTTTATGGTTTGTTTGATGAATCATTTTTACCTCAAACTGGAAATGACAGACTTGGAAATGCTTTTGATCCCGTATCAGCCAAGGATGTAGAAGCTGGTATTAAAAAGAATTGGTTAGACGGGAGATGGAAGTCTTCATTAACCGTATTTCAGATTACAAAAGACAATGTATTAACTGCAGACCCTGAAAATGCACTTTTCTCAGTACAGTTAGGTCAGGTACAATCCAAAGGTATTGAATTTGATGTGCAGGGCGAAATAGTATCTGGATTAAGCTTAATCCTAAACTATGCTAACACAAATGTAGAAATCACTGAAGATACCAATGAAGATAATATCGGTGCCAGAGTAGCAGGCCACGCCAAACACATGACCAATGGCTGGTTAAAATATACTTTCCAGCGATCAGTATTAAAAGGTGTAGGCATTTCTCTAGGCTATCAGTATCAGGTTGATCGCTCTTCCTGGAACTGGGGCGGAGAGTAACGAATCCGTACTTCCGGATTACTTCCGATTAGATGGCGCGCTGAGCTGGCAAAACGATGATATAAGAGTAGGCCTTAATGTAAATAACATACTCAACGAGTACCTGTATTCGGGTGCCAGCTATAGATCTGAATACTACTGGCAAACTGAGCCAGGAACGAACTTCAGATTAAACGTGGCTTACACTTTCTAAGATAATCTTTATGCAAACCAGATTGCCTCAAAAGCATATGCTTTGGGGCAATCGCATTTATAAAAAATATGATTTCGAGAATAATTCAATGGTCTGTTTTATTGGTTTTTATACCGTTCATTAGCCAAGCGCATTACCTGTGGATAGAGTCTGCACATACCGGAAAAGTAGGGCAGAAGCACACGGTGAAAGTGTATTTTGGTGAGTACACTTATGGAGTGATAGAGGAGGTAGCCGGAGAGCACTATAAAAATGTTAACAACTTCAAACTTTGGCTAATCGACCCGGCCGGAGAAAAAATGCTTCTGGAAGTGCAGCCACAGGCGGATCATTATGCCGCTAATTTTACCCCTAAAAAAGAAGGTACCTATACCGTAGCACTTAATAATGATGAAATCGATGTGCTTGATTATACACAATATGATTTTGGCATATTCAAAACACATTATCATTCCACCGCTCAGGTGCTGGTTGGTAAATCAGATAAAGCTTCTGCTAAATCCAATGAAAATGGCCTTTCAGTAATTGACCTTAGTAAAGGTGATTATGAAAAAGAAGGAGAGGCGCATTTACAAATCCTCTATAAAGGCCAGCCTATAGCCGAACAGGAGGTGGATATCTATATCAGCGATCTATGGTCTAAAAAGCTCACCACTGATGAGGATGGGAAAATTTCTTTTAAGCTGCCATGGGCTACAAAATACATCATCGAAACCACCAAAAAGGAAGAGGTGCCAGGTACTTACAAGGGAGAGGATTACGAATTTATTTGGCACTGTGCCACTTACAGCATTAATCTTTAATAATGAAGATTAAAAAGGCAATTGGAAAAATTCATTTGTGGCTGGGTCTAGCCTCGGGCCTTATTGTATTCATTGTGAGTATTACAGGAGCTATTTACGTTTTCAGGGAGGAGATTTTTAGCGCTGTGCATAGGGATTTGCTCTATGTGGATAACCCGGGCACCGAAAGATTATCAGCCTCGGAAGCCTGGGATATTGCTCAGGGGGCCTTGGGAGAGGAAAGCATCATTAACTACACAGCTTTCTATCAACAGCCGAATCACTCGTGGGCATTTATGACCTATGTGGGTGACCCTGAGGCAGTCACCTACTTTGGGATGATCAAGGAATATCGAACTGCCTATGTTAATCCCTACACCGGAGAGGTTCTAGGGGTAATGAACAATGAATATGAGTTCTTTTCCATAATTAAAAATCTACATTGGAGCCTTTTACTCAGTACGAAATACGGGCAGTCTATTGTTGGCTGGAGCACTTTCATTTTTGTAGTGATGCTTATTTCCGGGATTGTATTGTGGTGGCCCAAGAATAAAGCAGCACGAAAACAGCGGTTTAGCATTAAGAAATTTTCGCAGTGGAGAAGATTTAACTATGATCTTCACAATGTACTCGGTTTTTATATATCACTGGTCGCGCTGATCATAGCCTTTACAGGTATGGTTTGGGCGTTTGCCTGGTTTAAAGGATTAGTTTATGTAGCTGCTTCAGGTACCACAGTGCCTCCAAAAATTGAACAAGGCATTTCGAAATTTACAGAAGTAGATGAAAAATTCAGCCCCATAAATACTGCCTATCATAAAGCACTGGCTGAGTACCCGGATATGTATGGCATGTCTATTTCAAAACCGCATGATAGTACGGCGGTGGTTAATGTTACCGTGCAGCAGCTGGAAGGGCTGTATTATAAACAGGCCAATCTGCAGTATGATCAATATAGTGGAGAGTTACTTATTCACAGAAAACATAGTGACAAGAATTTTGGCGAGAAATTGATCACTGCTAACTATGATATTCATGTAGGAGCTATTCTTGGTCTTCCGGGTAAGATTCTGGCCTTTATAGCAAGCCTTATCTGTACCAGCTTACCCGTAACAGGCTTTCTCATCTGGTGGGGTAGGAGAAATAAAAATGATCGTGAAGAGGTGGTTAAGCCAAAACAAATTAGAAAAACGGCTAAGCCGAAGCTTCAAAAACCTAAAATAAAAAAAGAGGGAGCCTCAGTGTAAACTGGGCTCCCTCTTTTCATTGACTAAATTATATTTTTACAAATCTCCGTCTCCACTATCGAAGAAACGATCTTCATCAAATTCATCCGGGTTCTGCTTAGGCTTACCCAATTCTAATATCTTGAATTCTGTTCTACGGTTTACCTGATGCTCTTCTTCAGTTTGTGCGTCTTGAATAATTAAACGAGACTCACCATAACCCACAGCTGTTAGTCGCTTGGACTCAATTCCCTGAGACACCAGATAGTCCACAGCTGATTTGGCTCTTCGCTGAGAAAGCTTTTTGTTATAATCATCCGTTTGGCGTGAATCTGTATGTGAGCTAAGCTCAATGATTAGTTCAGGGTTATCCTTCAAGATAGTTACAAGCTTATCCAGCTCTCGGGCTGCATCTTCTCTAATTTCTGATTTATCTAAATCATAATAGATGTTTTCCAGAACGAAAATTTTGTCTTTCTCTATCTTCTCAAGAACCATGAGAGTGTCAAACTTTACGTTGGTCACTAATTGGGTAAGTGTATCTCTGTTCACTGATCTCCCGATGGTTGAGAATTCTTGCCTGGTCACAAGGTATTGCTCTTTGCCTCCCGTTTTTTCAGCAACCAAATTGTATCGCTCATGCTCATACACCCTAAACTCAAATTTACCTTCACTATCGGTGCTGGTTTCGTTCAGTTCTTCACCTTGGGCATCTAATAGTTTTACAGTTACACCTGGAAGTATCACTAACTTGTCCTCATCATCATGTGTCATAGTGATGCCTTGTAAATAGTAGTTTACAATTTTTAAGTCAGGATCTTCATTTAAGAAAGTATAAATGTCATCGTCACCTTTTCCACCTTCTCGGTTAGAAGCAAAAAACCCTCTATCTGCTTTAAATAGATATAAGCCGAAATCATCCGATTTGGTGTTCATTGGCTCACCCATGTTTTCCACCGTAATCTTACCGTTCACACGCTTGGCCACAAATAGATCAAGGCCTCCAAAACCAGGATGGCCATCACTAGAGAAGTACATGGAGCCATCATCTGAAATAAATGGGAACATGTCATTTCCAGCAGTATTAATGCTTGAGCCTAAATTGGCAACCCTATAAAATCTACCTCTGGAGTTTCTTTTAGCAGAATAAATATCGGTTCCTCCAATACCTCCAGGTCTGTTACTGGAGAAGTAAAGAGTTTTACCATCTCTACTAAATGCTGGCGTGCTATTCCAATAGCCAGAACCTCCAATACCTGTAAGCATTCGTGGTTCAGACCAGGCACCATTTCTATTACTTGTAATGTATAAATTCACATCTTCTGTACCCTTTTTCTTACCAGAATTACCTCTGGCAAACACCATGGTTTTTCCGTCAGGCGTAAAAGTTACAGATCCTTCGTTTATGTTATAGTTATTAATTAAATCTCCCAGGCCGGAGATGCTGGTTGTATCCACTACAGCCCCTTTGGTAGTAGCCTTATATATGTTACTAAAAGGAGTTCCGGTGGCTTTATAGATTTTATTATCTGCTCTGGAGCTGGTGAAGTAAAGTTCACCATCATTATAAACAGGAGAATAGTCTGCCTCAGAAGAGTTAATTTCTTCCAGATTTTTTACTCTGTAGAAGTTTTCTGTTTTACGGACCTCGTCTAAATGGTTAAGATTGCTAAGCTCCTCTTCGCCCCATTTTTGATACTTTTCTTCTTCTACTTCAGTTAAAAATTCATCAATCTGATTATGGGCCTCATCATACTTTGCATTAGACTTTAAAGCGAAAGCATAGAAAAGTCTGATCGAGTCATTTCTTACGCCATCATCAACAGCTCTTTTATAATAAGCCTCAGATTCTGGAATCCTGTTAGACTGACGGTAAGATTCGGCTACGAAGAAGTTGGCCATACCGTCATTAGGATCTTTTTTTAGAATATCATTATACATCTCAATAGATGATTGAAATTCACCCCTATCAAATGTTTTCCATGCCTTTTTTTCCAGGTTACAAGAAAAGATAAGTAAGGCAGTTAGTAGGGTTAGAAGATTGGTTTTAGCACTCATTGACAAATTGGTCCTTTGGACTAAAGTTATAACTTATTGACCTTAATAGTATAACGAAAAACTCTTTATTTTATGATTTAAGCCTTGTTCTTAAAAATAACGTTTGATCCACGTGGCGTGCGCTGGCACCTTCCAGGCAGATTCCAGCTCCTTTTTGCTCTCCACCATATTATTAAAGGTAATGGTGTCTTTGTCGATCTTGCCTTCGTTTACGCTATTTTTTAGATTGGTTAATGATTCAATGAAAATTTCATCCTTTAGAAGAAAAGCCACTTTGGTTCTGTCAAAGAAGTTAATTTGAAACTCCTGCTCCAGCTGCTGCACCATGTGTACCGAGCTGTCTATAGAACAACCGCTGGCCTGGTTAAAGCTCTCATCAGCAGCTAATACTAAAAATCTATGATGATAAACTTTGGCAGATGATTTTAATGGAGCGCCATGAGCGGCCCATTGTTCACAAAAATCATTGGCTTTTACTTCTATGGCTTCTTCCTCAGCTGCAGAAAGGGCCCGGTCGGCCTGGTAGATCCAAATTCTGGCAGCGTCTGATAATTCTTCAAATAATACTCGCATGGAAACAAATTTATACAAATTAAACCGATCAAAGCACTTTTAAGTTCTGCGGAAATAATACCCGAAAAGTCAGTGCCTTGACTTTTTTCTATACTCACGCCTAATACCTTTATAAAGTTTCATGATGTGATACTTTCGTGATACTTGAAATATACTTTTACTGCTACTATCACCCAACCTATATATGAAAAAGGTACTACTTATAGAGGACGATGTCCATATAAAAGAGCTGCTGGAAATACACCTGAAAGATTTACAATGCCAGTTGAGCATGGCTACCAACGGAGCAGTTGGCTATAACATGGCGCTGAATGAATCATTTGATTTGATAGTCCTGGACCTAATGCTGCCCGGCAAGGATGGCCTGGAAATATGCAGAGACCTGCGAGCCAATGATGTAGTAACACCTATTTTAATGCTTACCGCCAGGTCCGAAGAAGTGGACAAAATTATTGGCCTAGAAACAGGGGCCGATGATTATTTAACTAAACCATTTAGCGTGAGAGAGTTCATTGCCAGAGTGAAAGCCATTTTCAGAAGGGTGCAAATGTTAAAGCAGAGCGATGAAATAGAGCAGGTGATTAAGCTGGGCAATCTGCAGATTGATAAAAACAAGCGTAAAGTCCTGCGCGAACAAGAACGAATTGACCTTACTCCCAAGGAATTTGACCTACTGTACCTTCTGGCGACCAATCCTGGCACCAGCTATTCTCGCGGTCGTCTGCTAAGTTTAATCTGGGGATATGAATTTGAAGGCTATGAGCACACTGTAAATTCTCACATCAACAGGCTGAGAAGTAAGCTGGAAAAAGACCTAAATCAGCCAGAATACATACTTACTACTTGGGGAGTGGGCTATAGGTTTAATGATGAATTACCCGTAACGTCTTTAATATGAGTCAATTATTTAAAAATAACTCACTGGGATTTTTCTGGAAAATATCGCTGATGCTCCTGGGGGTCTTAGTGATTGTCGGTTTCGCTTATGTGTTTATTACGGCCTCCCTGGCGGAGAAATATTTTCAGGAGAGAAATCAGGTGTTAAATGCACCCATAGCCCAAAGCATTATAAAAGAGGTAAAGCCCTTTATAGATGGTGAATTATCTGAAAATGCCACTGATGAGATCATGCACCACATGATGGCCATTAATCCCAGCATTGAAGTGTATATTTTAAACCCTGGAGGTAAGATTTTAAACTATGTGGCTCCTTACAAAAGAGTAAAAATGGACTCCGTTAATCTGGACCCTGTCCATCAATTCATAGCCTCTGATAAGCAGCAATATATTGTAGGGGATGATCCGCGAAATCCTGGTGTGCAGAAAGTATTCTCTGCTGCAGCCATTGCTGAAGGAGATGTTACACTAGGCTACGTATATGTGGTATTGGCAAGTGAAGAATACGATTCAGTTTCAGCATTTATGTGGAATAGCTATATCATGCGGCTAGGAGGAAGATCTTTCTTAATTGCTTTATTGGCCTCTTTGATAGTAGGAATTATTGCCATTTGGCTGATCATCAAAAACTTAAATAAGATTATAACCACCGTTAAACGCTTTCAAAAAGGGGAGATGAGCGCTCGCATTCCTGTGAAATCTACCGGAGGGCTCAATGATCTTGCCTTGGCTTTTAATGAAATGGCAGATACTATAGTGGGCAATATTGAGAACCTGAAGTCGATGGAAAACCTGAGACGGGAACTGGTGGGCAACGTCTCACATGATTTGAGGACGCCGCTGGCCGTGATCCATGGTTATATTGAAACGCTGATGATAAAAAGAGATCAGCTTTCTGAAAAAGACAGAGAAAAATACCTGAAAATTATTCTTGAAAGTACAGATAAGCTGCGCAAGCTAGTGGATGAGCTTTTTGAATTATCAAAGCTGGAATCGAAGCAGGTGACGCCCAAAAAAGAGCCATTTTTCATTCAGGAGCTGATCAATGACATCAGTCAGAAGTTTGAAATATTAGCAGACGATAAAAATATTACCATCAAGACTACTTCCGTTAAACAGAACACTTTGGTGTATGCCGATGTGGCCTTGATTGAACGCGTACTTCAAAACCTGATCGATAATGCCTTGAAGTTTACACCTGAGGGCGGCACCATTCAAATAGCTGTAGATCAAACTGATCAGTTTGTAGAAATTAAGGTGTCAGACACTGGGCCAGGCATTCCTAAAGATCAGATTCCATTTATTTTTGATCGCTATCATATTGGTGATAAGCGCATTAGCCTGGATAATAACAATACCGGCCTGGGTTTGGCCATCGTGAAGAAGATTCTTGAAATCCATAATGCCACCATAAATCTCACCAGTAAGATCAATTATGGAACAACTTTCTCTTTCCAACTTCCTGAGCATCAAAGTGTATAGCCATGAGATATTTAGTTTTTTCCACCATTCTGTTATTTGCCAGCTGTATCGGTACCGACTTTGTTGATGATCCTTTAGTGGAGAAGAAAATAGCGATCACTTCTGAGGCTAATAGTGTCATGACGGGAACTACACTTCAGATGGAAGGTATTTATTATAATGAATTTGGAATAGCCGTAGAAGAGTCCTTGACATGGCAAAGTAGCAATACCGCTGTGGCTTCTGTAGACAATAATGGCTTACTTACCGCCAATATGGCTGGCCAGGTGATGATTAAGGCAACATTTGAATCAGTAGAAAGTGAATCTTTACTTATTACCATAATAGATAACCCTGACGAACTGGCTGAGGTAGTATTGACTGGAAGTAGCAACCTGTTATCCGTTGGTGGTTCTTTGCAGCTATCGGTAAAATTGCTCAATGGCTATGGTGAGGAAATTGATGGCGAGGTGACCTGGCAAAGCAGCAATAATGATGTAGCTACAGTTTCATCCGCCGGCTTGGTAACAGGAAAGTCTAATGGCGAAGTGAGCATTACAGCCTCATCCCAGGGCATATCAAGTCAGCAGTATCAACTCACGGTGGGTAGCGCTGAGAAAGTGGCCACTTTTATGGGAGGTAATGGTTATGTGGCCAAAGGTGCAGCTCGTTTGTACTATGATAATAATGACAATCTAATTCTAGGTTTCAGTGAAGATTTTGAAACCAGCTTTGCTCTGGGCACTTTCATTTATTTGTCTAACACCACCACAGGTAGTCAGGTGGCCGCTTCTGGTTTGGGGCTGGGAGAAATTACCACTAATGGGGCTAAATCATTTAATATCACCGCGTTAGATGCTTCAGTAGAGCTGGATACTTATCAATATGTCATTGTGCTCTGCAAGCCTGCCGCCATCACTTTCGGATACGCTAATTTTAATGAATAGGCTATGAAATTACTTACTGCTATACTTCTCGCGTTTATCTGCACTTTGCAAGCTTATGCCGGTGGCGGATGGCCTCAGGAAAAGGGAAAAGGCTATTTTAAACTTAGCCAAAGCTGGATCATAGCCAACAAGTTTTACAATCCTGAAGGCAATACTGTAGATATCACCACCATTAGTCTGTATACCACCAGCCTTTATGCAGAATATGGCATTACGGATCGATTCACAGCGGTGGCTTATATGCCATTTTTTGTAAGAAGCACACTGAACGAAGTGAAAAGAAGGCAGTCTGGAATGATAGAGCCTGGCGACGAAATCAATTCATTTGGAGATACTAACCTGGGATTAAAATACGCCCTGACTTTCCAGAAAAAAATAGCAGTTAGCGCTACACTTACTTTAGGCTTACCGCTAGGGAATCCCGCGGGTGGTGATAGCAAAATACTGCAGACGGGTGATGGCGAATTCAATCAATTACTCATGCTGGATGCCAGCCGATCATTCAAAGGCTGGTATGTAAGTGCCGGAATAGGTTTTAATAATCGCACTGAAAATTTCTCTGATGAATTCAGGCTCACAGCAGAAGCTGGAATCACCGCTATCAAAAGACTAACACTTATAGGGAAACTCGCCATGGTAGAATCATTAATGAACGGCAATAACGCTGAAGTTCAGACCAATGGCGTATTTTCAAATAATGTAGAATACATCAGCTACGGCACCGAAATAGCCTATGATATAAAAGAAAAATTCGGAGTGTCTTTGGCTGGCTTTTCCGCATTCTCAGCAAAAAGAATATTAGCATCTCCGCAATATTCAGCTGGGGTTTATTATAAGCTATAAGGGTTAGGGGTGCTTCATTAGAAAGCAGCCAGTGTAGACTCAAAATTAGCTCTAATAATTATTCGTGTTCAAGAAGTAACAGAGAAGCCTTACAGAAATTTGTCATTTGCTGGCGCCAGCGTCGCGCTGGTGTCCACGCATCACTTGGTTCTCAGATCCAGCATATCTTACCATACTCAAATTTCATTGTCTACAAACATTATTAAGCACCTATCACAAACTTTAAACTATCGTTATACATCTGTGATAATTCCGTGATACTTGAAATAGACTTTTGTATTACAACAACCAAATATAAAAGTCATGAAAAACCCAATATTCCTAATCCTAGCCTTATTCACATTATTTAGCTGTGGAGATGATGATGGCGGCGATTCTATGCAGGAGCCCAGCACCTTTACAGTAACCATTGAAAATGTAGGAACAGCCTATCCGTTTTATCAAGGCGGCATTTTTAATACTCCTGTCGGAGCCAGTGATCCCGCGCCTCTGTTACCCGGAGAAGATGATATGTACCAGTTTACCTTTCACGCGGGCAACCCTTATTTACCAGGAACACCGCTGAAGGTATCGTTTGCTACTATGTTGGTAGCTTCTAACGACCTTTTCTTTGCGCCAAAAGGCACAGGAATTTCCCTTTATGATGACAATGGCGATCCTATAACCGGTGACGTTACCGACCAAATTTACTTATGGGATGCAGGCACGGAAGTGAACCGCATGCCTGGTAGCACCGACCAGCCCGGACCAAATAATGACCCCGCTGGCACGGGAACCTCAGAATCAGAAAATGTAACGTTGCTAGAAGAAACGGATAACGCAATACCTGTTACTGTCATGGATACTGAAGGTGGCTCAAGCACTTACAACTATCCTGCTGTGAGTGAAATGATTAAAGTGACCCTCTCTAACGACGGCACAGAATTCACTCTAACCATTGAAAATATGTCTGGCGGTGAGTTTTCTTCGCCGTTGTCACCAGGTGGTTTTGTGGTACATACCGCTGATAACCCACTATTCGAAGCTGGAATGATGGCCATGGATAACGGCCTGGAAGAAATAGCTGAAGATGGTATGCCAGGGGAATTAGAAAGTTACTTAGATGGTAAAATCGGCATTATCGCTCCATTATCACCAGGAGTTTGGGCGGTACATAACGGTAGCAGCATGCCATTATTTGAAATGGGCGCAGCTGACTATGGCGATGGCCTGGAGCATATTGCTGAAGATGGTAACGCGACGCCATTGGGAGCAGCTGTTGCCGATAGAGATGGAGTAATTGAAGCGGCCATTTTCAATACGCCCAACGGCAGTTCGGCCGCTGGCCCAGCCACTCCGGGCAATAGCTTTTCATTTACTTTCGATGCCAGCCCGGGAGATTACCTGTCATTCGCAACCATGTTCGCTCAAAGTAATGACTGGTTCTACGGCTTTGGCGATATGGGGCTAGCCCTTTTCAACGGAGAAACTCCTGTGACCGGTGATGTTACCAGCTCGGTTATGCTATTTGACGTAGGCACCGAAGAAGACGAATACCCAGGTGCAGGCCCAACGCAAGTGATCAGACAAGGCGGCTCAGATATTGGCCCTGATGATGACGATGATATGGTAAGAACTGTAACCCCATCAGGCATAATACCTGCCACCAACCAGCAGATTAAAGTTACTATCTCGGTTAATTAGGATAGTTGGAATACTAAGGTTGAAGAGGCTCAGAGATGGGCCTCTTTTTTGTTTCCGAAAAATTACATCAGAAATTTTTGAGTCTTTGTCAGAATTTTTTCTTGAAATCATTAAATTCAATATAGTTGAAAGGGTGCTGGTTTTATTTGACCAGCTATATATAATCCTAAACATTGGAAATCCTAAACCTATAAATATATGATGCCATTTAACGACTTAGTTTTATTTGGATTAGCAGCCCTTATAATGGTGCTTTCTCCGGGACCCAATATGATATACTTGATATCCAGATCCCTATCTCAGGGTAAAAATGCCGGGATAATATCGCTTTTTGGAGTTATGTGTGGATTTCTCTTTCATATCTTAATGGTGTCGTTTGGTCTGACCGCAATATTTTTTGCAATTCCTTACGCATTTATTGTAGTTAAATTTCTAGGCGTGGGTTATCTTCTTTACTTAGCATATAATTCCGTCAAATCTGGAAATAAGATCTTTAATGCTAATCATAATCTAAAATCTGACAAACCTCTTAAGCTTTTTAGCATCGGACTTATGACCAATGTGCTAAATCCGAAAATGGCCGTGTTTTACCTCTCTTTTTTTCCTCAGTTTATGAAGCCTGAAAATGGTTCAATTTTAAGTCAGAGTTTCCAGTTGGGTGTCATTCAAATAATAATAAGTTTCACCATCAATTTATTGATTATAATTTCTGCTGCTAAACTGGCATCCTGGTTCTCAAAAAAGCCAATTTGGCTAAGAATTCAAAAATGGTTTATGGCCTCAGTGTTAACTGGTCTTGCTGTAAAAATGGCTCTGACAAAAACTAAATAATGACCTGTAAGATAGTCCAAAACTGAGATAGAGGAGGCTGTATTCATTAAGTAAGCTTCCCTAGGAAGATTGCTATTTCCTCAGCTGAGGGTAAGGTCTTGCCCGGTTTTTCACCTCATCCCCAGCCCTTCTCCTCGAGGAGAAGGGAGTGATTCTTTTCCCGCGTTGAGATGATGGCATTAGCAATAATTATATATTTCGGATAATTTTAGTCCGTTATTTAAAAGATTCAGGATTTTACCATTGGCCATGCGTTTATGAATGAACAACTAAGAGATAGCATAGAAGATCTTTACCGGGTTTTTCAGAAATATGAGGCAAGGGATATGTCTGGAAGCCCGCTATATGCAGATTTGCATAAATGGAATAGGGAGTTGCTATCTAAGCCATTACGTGAACTTGATGAAAATGATTTGTCTAGATTTACCGGTAAGTGTATTACTACATGGGGGAGCATAGCTGACTATAAACATTTTCTGCCTAGGATATTCGAATTGATTGCCTTATTTAGGGCTCCTTATGAGATCAGCATTGCTTTTGATAAACTCCATATTGCAGATTGGAATAATTGGGCGAGAGATGAGCAAAAGGTAGTTCAATCGTTTATGTTTAATCTTTGGGAGAGTATTTTAAATGATAATAGCGAAAAGGCTGAGCGGGAATTCGAATCTTACTTTTGTGCTATTACAAACATTTATCCTGACTTTTCTGAATTGCTTTACATCTGGAATAAATCAGACTCAAAATCGGGAATAAAGCATTTGGCGTCAATCATAGTAGACAAACACACCAATATTTTTGAAAGGAAAGGTGGCTTCTTGGCTGGAAAGAATTCTAGTAAGGAGTTTATAAGGTGGGTTTTATCTGATATAATATATAATAAAATTCAGGCAAAATATTTTGAATATGAGAAGGACGAAGTCGCAGAGAAGATTTCTTGGGCTGAGCAAATATTAACCGCTGAACGAAGAAAGATGTAGGCTTTTGTATCTTTAGAACTCATTTAACCAAAACTAAAATGCTCATCGGGACAATTCTTAAATTCTCACTAGGTCTCATCGGTATGATATCAACCTTGGTTTTCTTTTTTGCAGGGCTGATAAATAAGGATAATAGCAAGCTGAAGAAAGCCGGATTGGTATTCCTTGCAACATGTTTGGTTCTATTATTTTTAAGTGCATTTGAATTTTTGATTCTGGCTGCGTGATATTTAGTTAAGAGATGAAAAATAGATACATATTATTTATAGGGGTCATCTTAGCGGTGTATGCTTGTAAAGGTCGGCCGTCTGGTGGTGAGCATGTTAAAATGGATGAGGTATACTTCAATCACTTCATCATCCCTGATACTGTATTTTGGACTGGCAACGATGGAGGTCAATATGCTAGAATCGATAAAGGGACTTATTACTTTGAAGCTTTAGATTCTACAGCTCGATTCAATGCTCCTCCGTTTGAAATAGATAGTATGGAACAATTTTCAATTGAGTTATCCATCACTGGTCCGGATGATGAAGATTCTACCTTCTATGGGTTGATTTATGGCAATCCAGCAAGCGAATTAGGAACTGTTGAGATTAAAATCAATAATGCCGGTGAATATAAAATCAGAACTTATGAATTATTAGATGAAGGAAAGTATGCCGATCAGATTGATATAAAATTGAAAAAGATTAAAGTAGTGAAGGAAGATGTGGATACTCACTTTTTTATTAATGATGAGGAAGTTCTCAAATACCCAATCCATAGAATACAAAAATTTAGAGCAGGACCAATCACCGCAGAAGGTTCTGCTATTTGGATGGACTTTTTTAGAGTGATGCGTGCAAAACCTCAATTCCCAGAACAGTCCATTAAAGGAAACCTCTGAGGAGATAGACAATTTTTTTACCTCATCCCCGGCCCTTCTCCTCAAGGAGAGGAGAAATTCTCATAGGAGTGGTCAATTGATAATGAAATGTTAAAGACCTTCTAAGATTCGAGAGTTAAGCATAGTGAACTTATATTGTATAACAGTTATAAGTCACATACAAAAACACATTCTATGAATGTCTATAAAATCCTGTTCATATGCCTACCCTTTTTAGTATTCTCTTGTAGCGGACAGACAAAGCAGAAATTGGAGTCAACCACACCTATCGAACATGTTAAGCTCCCAATGCCTGAAAATGGATTCTACTGTGGTTTTCTTGATAGTAAGGGAAATCTATGGTTTGGTAGTCGTGGTAATGGGGTTTTTAAATTTGATGGTAGCTCATTTATCAATTATACCGCAGCGAATGGCCTTTGCGACAATGATATTTCATGTATTACCGAAGATAGGGAAGGCAATATATGGTTTGGTACCACCTCAGGCGTTTGTAAATTCGATGGAAAACTTTTTGAGAGTGTTGAAATTCCCAAAAGTGATACCTCCAGCGTTTGGCTGGATAAAGTTTATCCCGTAGTAAATCCTAATCAGGTTATGTCAATTTTAGAAGATTCTGGCGGCGATCTTTGGTTCGGCACAAATGGGGCAGGCGCTTATCATTATAACGGAGAGTCATTTACCCAACATCTGTCGGATATAGGGAAGGTTTATGATGATGGTCATCAGCACAATATTGTGTTGAGCATGATAGAGGATTCAAAAGGAAATATTTGGTTTACCTCACTGAGCCATGGTGGGGTAAGCGTTTATGATGGTGAGGGTTTTACACATTATACTCAAGAACTAAGTGATGACTTCATTCGCGTGGTATTTGAGGATTCGAAAAACAACATCTGGATAGGCACCCATGGTAATCACGATGGTGGTCTTGATAAGTATGATGGGAAAGTTTTTACCACCTTCTATAAAATGAATGATGGCTTAACACACAACAATGTCAAGGGTATATATGAAGATCAATCAGGCTTGCTTTGGCTTGCCAGTGGCACTACCGAACTAGCGACCTTTGATGGAGAACATTTTAGAATCTTTAAAGATAATCATGGCAAAACTTACCATAGAATAAACTTTTTATTGGCTGACAAAGATGGAAACATATGGTTTGGGAATAAACATGGTCTGTGGATATATGATGGAGAAACTGTGATTGAAGTCACCAGGAGTTGAGTCCGTATTGAGTTCAATTCATCTAGGCCCGCTAACCCCTGGCTAATTTTTGTAATAAACTACCCTCAACAATTTCCAACCAATAATTCTCCAAAATAAATTTGCGAAACCGAATGATTGCGTATATATTCGCAACCATGTAGTTTCTTATTTATTTTTGAATGTTAAGAATGGCTTATTAACGATTTTTATGCAATTTAATGTAGGCTATTCCTCATCTGAAGTAAGACAGTGGCAGTTAACATTAAAGAGAGAATTCAATGAACAGTTTATTATTTGATTTTACGGTAGACAAAGAATCCAAAACCGTATTTATAGCCCGCGAGTTTAAAGCCAAACTTCCTTTGGTTTGGGATGCTTTCACTAAGCAAGAAATCCTTGATAAGTGGTGGGCACCTAAACCATTCATTTCCAAAACAAAATCAATGGAGTTTAAAGAGGGAGGAAGAAGGTTTTATGCTATGACAAATGCCGAAGGTGAGGTGCTTGGCTGGCAAATGCATGATTATACCTCAATAAGCCCGAAGACAAACTTTAAGTTTTTTAATGCTTTTGCTGACAAGGATGAAAATCTGCAACTGCCTGGTTCTCATTGGGATTTCACTTTTAGTGAACAAGATGGAGTAACCACCGTAAATATCACTATCTATAATGATTCCCTTGAGCGCATGGAAAGAATGATTGAAATGGGATTCAAAGAAGGTTTCACAGCTACCTTAAACGAACTCGACAAACTTTTAACCAACCAAACTCATGACGTCACACCTTAAAAAAACAAATTGGCTAGCCATGGCTGGCATATTCACATTTATCGCTCTAAATCTACAAGCGCAAACAAATAAGCCGGATAAGAGTGGCTACGTTCCTGTAAAGGATACAAAAATTTACTATGAAACTTATGGAGAAGGAGATCCACTGATTTTACTTCATGGCTCTTTTTATACCATTGAGCTTAACTGGGCTGAGCTCATTCCTGAGCTGTCTAAAAATAGGAAAGTGATAGCTATAGAATTTCAAAGCCATGGCCATTCGCCCTATTCAGACCGTAATATAGATTTCGTCACTTTTGCTGAGGATGTGGAGAAGGTGATGGACCATTTGAAAATAGAAACGGCCGATATTGCCGGCTATAGTATGGGAGGCACAGTGGCCTACCAATTTACAGTGCAGTATCCGCAAAGAGTGAATAGATTGGTGATTCTTTCATCCACCTATAAAATGGCGGGTTGGTTGCCTCAAGTAAATTCAGCACAAGGTGAATTTAATGCCGAAGATTTCAATAATTCTCCACTTAAAACCACCTATGACGCCGTGGCTCCTGATAAAACAAAATGGCCAAAGTTCTTAGAGCAGATGTTTGTTTTTGCTGGTGAGACCTTTAATATAGAAGATTCTGAAATAGCAAAGATCAAAGCGCCCGTTTTGCTGATTTCCGGAGATAATGACGGCATTGATAAGGTAGAGTTAATGAAAACTTACCGACTACTGGGCGGAGATGTAATGGCGGACATGGAACCCATGCCTAAATCAAAACTAGCCATCATCCCATCACAAACCCATGTAGGGGTAATGATGCAAACAGAAGCCATCTCAAAATATATGAATGAGTTTTTAGATTAATGACAATAATTAAGTTAGAGTCTTTCGATGTTTAGGAATCTTACATAACATAAATATAACTATTAATTAATAATATTAATTGAATTTAAGTTTGGATTCTGTGTAGGATTGCTCAAAAATACTATGCAAAAAATTCTTAAAATTTCATTTCTCTTCTTGCTTTTAGCTTGCAACGACAGTATGGAAACTATCTCAGATGATAAGTTTGTTTCAATAGAAAATTATATTAGTTATGATTATTCGAACGATGTTTACCTTGTCAATATTGAATCGGAACAATTAACTAAGCTGTTAGATCAATCTAAGTTTAAAAATCGGTTTTCGCAGCAATTAGAAGCTCGAGCCGCTTTTTTTCATGAACATCTTCTCGAATATGCGAAACAAAAAGGTACATTAAAATCAAGAATTGATGGAGAAGATCCTTATCGCATTTTAGCGAATGCTGATGTGTCATATGGAGAAACATCCTTGGCAAAATTCAAATTTGGAGCATATAGCGAAACAATTCTATGTACGCAGATGTTGCGAAGCCACAACTTACCCTCTAATACACAAGTTGGTGCATTCATTTATGACGCTCAATTGGAGCAGCTGATTGGAACGGATAATGCATATACGCCTATTCCATCAAATTTTGCTTGTTCCGATGGCGACGAGATGGCGAGGGCACAAGCTATTTACCAAAATCATTCAGGAGTAGCGTATGAGCTATACCTATGTGATGATTAAGATTATTATTGAAGAAGTCTCACATAATATGTGAGGCTTCTTCAATGTGTTTTTCCACACCTGAATAACAATACCTAGTTACTAACTTGAACGAAATTAAGGCTATATGGCTTTGGTCGCTTCATAATTGGGAAGAGGTTGATAGTTAAACTAACGGCCACGGTATTGGAACACAACTTAGATATCCGTTTTAATATGGTGAATAAGAGAATCTTGTTTTTACAAACGCTATTCTTTTTCCTATTGATCTCAGGACTATATCTGTGGCATACATGGCTTGGGTTCTTTCTCATGATTTTTGTCTTTTTCCAAATTTGTTATAGTCTTGAGAGCTACGTGAGCACCAAGCGTAAATTGAAGGCCGAAGTTATAATGGCGCTTGAACCCTTTATTGTTCCCAATGATAAGTGACAAAAGCTTGTGACCTAAATTTGATGGCGTCATTTTTATCTGTGCAAAATCCTAACATTTCCTTGTCTTGTCGCTGGATTTTTAATTTGTAATATTATATTGGCCGATTAATTGACCCAAACTTTAAGCGAATCCTAATTTGGATATGAGATTCATATTGCCTTTACTTTTTTGTCTAACGCTTTCAATATCAGGCTTTTCCCAGCATTCAGCCAAAATTGACAGCCTGTCAGATGTCTTGAAAACTGACTTGGAGCCGGCTCAGCGAGCTTATATCTTAGATGAGCTTTCTTATGAATGGTTTGCCCAAAATCTGGACAGCTCACTGCGTTATGGCAAGCTTAGTTATGAGCTTTACCTCAAGCTCAAAGAACCAAAGCCTAAAGGGCTGGCCCAGGCAGTATCTGATGTAGCCGTAGCATTTCATTATAAAAACAACTGGGACAGCGCCCGATTTTACTATGAAAAAGCGCTTCACATTCGTGAAGACATCAAGGACACAGCAAAGGTGGCATCGTCACTGAACAATCTGGGTGTTATGTATATGGACATGGGCGATTATGACAAAGCCGTAAAAACTTTTCTTAAGGCCATGAAAGTTAGAGAGCAGGCCAGTGATGAGTTCGGCGCTGCTGTTACTAAGACCAATATTGCTCTCATTTATAAAAAACAGGGCTTCTATGATAAATCAATCCAGGCTTATAACGAGTTGGTGGAAGAGTTTAACAGAATGAATTTGCCACATCATTTAGAAACCATCTACCTGAATCTGGGCTCCATCTATAACACCATGGAGGAATACGAAAAGGGTGCTTATTACAATCTAAAACTGGCCCGAATGGCGGAGGAGAATGCTTCTTACCGAAATCTGGCCAAATCATATGTTAACCTTTCTAATTCATATCAGGGTTTGGGCAAACTTGATAGCAGCATTTTTTATGTTACTAAAGCACTGACCTTTTTTGAAGAGTCAAAAGATACGCTGAACATAGCTCACAGCTATACGTCTATGGCACAGTTCTTAAAAGACAGAGGCAAGTATGCCGAAGCTATTAAATATAGTGATCAGCTAGATGTATTAAATAAAGGATTAAAGAATAATGAATTAGGCTTAGAAAACCGCTTATTGGCCGCTGAGATCTATGCATTAAACAGTCAATATAATAAGGCTTATGTTAATTTAAGACAAGCCTTTGCCGAAAGAGATTCCTTCATGTCAGAATCGATGAACAAGACCATCACGGACCTGACTCTAAAATATGATACTGAGCAAAAGGAAAAAGAAATATCACAGCTCAAAGTAGAAAACCAGGAAGCTATTATTGCACAGCAACAGTCTGCTAATCAGCGCAATATTCTCATTTTGGTTTCTTGTATTGTTTTAGTGGGCCTAGTATTGTTATTCTTATTGTTAAGAACAAAGTCTAAAGCTAACAAGGTCATTTCTAAATCATTATCGGAAAAGGAAACGCTACTAAAGGAAATTCACCATAGAGTAAAAAACAACTTACAAATTATATCCAGCTTGCTCAGCTTGCAGACCAGATTCATTGAGGACGAAAATGCTAAGGGAGTGGTAAATGACAGTCAGAACAGGGTGAAATCAATGGCCTTAATTCACCAAAGGCTTTACCAGCACGACAACATTACCGGGATTGATGCGCAGGAATATATTGAGAACCTAACGGCTACCTTAAAAGCCACTTACGGTATAGATGAAGATAAGGTAAATGTGGCATATGACATTGACCCACTGACCATTGACGTGGATACAATTATCCCTATCGGTCTGATATTAAATGAGTTAATTAGTAATGCTTTTAAGTATGCTTTTCCAGAAGAAAGGCACGGAGCTTTGAGCATTAACCTGAAAAAGGAGCCTAACTATCTGCTGCTAAGTGTGAAGGATGATGGTGTAGGGAAGGAAAATGAAGTGGAGAAGTCAGATTCCTTCGGGTTACGCATGATCCGATCATTGTCCAGAAAACTAGAGGCTGATGTGAACTTTGATTTTACCGCAGGCACAACGGCACAGTTGATTATAAAAAAATATAAGTTGGTATAAGCAGCGCCATGGATAGAAAAGTACTGATTGTAGAAGACGAGCCGCTCATTGCGGATGATTTAGAATTCCATTTAAATGATATGGGTATCAATAATATTGAAGTGGCCCTTCAATATAGCGAGGCCCTTGACAAGCTCAGTAACAATAGCTTCGATCTGGCCCTGTTAGATGTAAACCTCTCTGGCGATAAAGATGGTATCCAGCTGGCTAACACAATCAACACCAGCCATCAGGTGCCGTTTATTTTTGTCACCTCTTATTATGATAATGGCACCTTGAGTCGTGCCAAGCGAACAAACCCATATGGTTATATTTTAAAGCCTTTTGATAAGAAGGAAATCCAGATCAACGTAGAGATGGCTTTTCATAAAATTGGGTTAAATAAGACGGCTAAACCTGAAAAGTTCTTTATAAAAGACAAAGATGGCATGGTGCCCATTTCCCCGGAAGATATTTGCTATGTGGAGGCTTTTGATAATTATGCCAAGGTATTTACAACAGACCATTCTTACATTATTAGCCACACATTAAAGAGCATTGAGGCCAAATTAGTACCCTTTGGTTTTGAAAGAGTACACAAATCATATCTCATCAACTTGTCTCATATCACCAGAATTTCAGATGGTTATGTCTTTTTTGGGGAAACCAATTTGCCTATAGGCCGGGCTTACAAAAACGTATTTATGTCTAAGCTCAACGTTTTGTAGCTGATCACTAAATAAATACTGCTGTTCACTAAAAAGCACTGTACACCTACTGCTATTTGTTTCATATTGTAGCCGCAATTTAAATTTTCTATGGGCGTGGCTAAGATGAAATCTTCCAATCTACAGCAGTGGATTAAAAATATATTGATTGTTGGGGTGCTGATCCTTATCAGAGTTCCGGTAAACGGGCAGGAGTTTATTACTACCTGGCAAACGGATAATCCGGGGTCGTCTGCTAATAATCAAATAACAATACCCACCGCAGGTGGGGGCTATGATTATAGCTTAGTTTGGGTAGAGATAGGAGACCCGGGTAACACCGGGTCCCTTTCCGATGTAGGTGGCACAGTTACTTTAGACCTTCCAAAACCAGGGAATTATCGCATTACTATTTCTGGTGTTTTCCCTCAGATCTACTTCAATGGTGGAGGCGACAGGCGTAAAATTCTCACTGTGGAAGCCTGGGGTAATATGAACTGGCGATCTTTCCGGGCAGCATTTAGAGGCTGTACCAACCTAAACATAAATGCTTCCGATAGCCCCAACCTGAGTCAGGTAACAGATCTGTCATCTATGTTTCGAGGAGCAACCTCGTTAAATGCTAATTTCAATGGCTGGAATACTTCTAATGTTACTGACATGAGCATGATGTTCGATGGTGCCAGTGCGTTTAATGGTAACATTGGAAACTGGATCACAAGCAGCGTAACAGACATGTCTTACATGTTTCGAGGCGCCTCCGTCTTTAACCGCGATATTGGCGCTTGGAACACGGCCAATGTTACTAACATGCGCTTTATGTTTAGTTACGCTGTAGTTTTCGATCAGAAAATAGACAGTTGGAACACCGGCAGAGTGACCAACATGGAGCAGATGTTTAGGGTGGCTTCCGTGTTTAATCAGGATATCGGCTCCTGGGATGTGTCCAAGGTTACGAATATGTCATTGATGTTTCAGTTTGCTCAGGCCTTTAACCAGGACATTGGCGGCTGGGACACTGGGAGTGTGATAGATATGAGGTCCATGTTTAGCGTAGCTCCGGCCTTTAATCAGAATATTAATGCCTGGAATGTTAGCAACGTGCAGTTCATGTATGATATGTTCAATGGCGCGATTGCTTTTAATCAGCCATTGAATAACTGGAATACTGGTAGTGTGACCAACATGAGGCAAATGTTTTCTGGCGCAACGGTCTTTAATCAGAACCTCAATAACTGGGATGTAAGCAAGGTGGCGAACATGCAGTCAATGTTTAACTCCGCCTCTGCGTTTAATGGAAATATCAGCAACTGGGATGTTAGCAATGTCACCAACATGACCAGCATGTTTAGAAATGCTGCAAGATTTAATCAAAACATCAATGCCTGGAATATCACCAAAGTTACCAGCCTGGCCTATGTATTTAGTTTTGCTGCTGATTTCAACCAACCATTGAATAACTGGGATGTAAGCGGAGTCACTAATATAGAGTCCTTATTCAACTGGGCTACGTCATTTAATCAGCCGCTAAATAATTGGAATACCGCCAATGTTACTTCTATGAGAAGCGCCTTTAGTGCGGCCTATGCATTTAATCAAGACATTGGAGGCTGGAACACAGGAAAGGTCATTGACTTTTATAATATGTTCAGCTTCACCGATTTTAATAGAGATATAGGTAATTGGGACGTAAGCAAAGCTCAGTTTCTGGGTAACATGTTTCAATATGCTACCTCATTTAACCAGGATATTTCTAAGTGGGATTTGGCAAGCGCTGTCAATATGGGAGGCATGTTTTACAACGCCACAGCATTTGATCAGCCCTTGGATGGCTGGAACTTCCCCAATGCCACTAACATCATTAATTTGCTTAACCAATCTGGCCTGTCTGTAGAGAATTATGATCTTACCCTGATCGGTTGGAATAGTAATCCTTCATTACCATCAGGCCTCTCCCTGGGAGCTGATGGACTGTTCTATTGTACAGCTCAAACAGCTCGTAGTGAATTAATTAGCAATTATGGTTGGACTATCACGGATGCTGGTGAAAGTTGCCCTTCAGGCGAAATTGTAGTTTATGATGGGGCAAATACTAGTGGCCCTCAGATTTTAGATGATCAGTCTACTGCTATTGACTTCGGTTATGATATAGTTGGCAATAATGTTACCCGTTCTTTTACTATCCAAAATCAGGGAACAGAGGTTCTGAATATATCTGGGATAACCATTTCCGGTACGGCTTTTAGTATTACCAGTACACCTCCTACATCTTTAAACATCAATGCTACTGCTACATTTACAGTTGAGTTAAGCGGAGCTACCGCAGGTGCATTTTCAGAAACCTTAACTATCGCCAGCGATGATAGTGATGAGGCGAGCTTTGATTTTCCTATTCAAGGTACCATAACAGCATCTCCAGAGCCGGAGTTAGTTGTGCACAACGGATCAGGTGCTGCTGACCCGGAAATTTTTGACGGTCAGGCATCATCCATATTTTTGGGGACAACTCCACAAGGCACCGATTTAACCTACTCTTTCCTGGTGGAAAACCTGGGTTCAGCTACGCTTACAATTTCTGATATAAATGTTACCGGATCAGTATTTTCAATACCCATAAATTCAGTAGCCATACCTTCAGGTGATATGGCTTCCTTCAGTGTGGTTTTAGATGGCAGCACTATTGGTGTGTTTTCAGGTACCGTAACCATAACAAGCAATGATCCTGACGAAGGCAGCTTTGATTTTCCTATTAGCGCTGAAGTACTCAGCCCGTTAGCCCCGAAATTGATCGCTTTTAACGGACCCGACAGCTCAAGCCCTCAACTTGCAGATGGTAGCACCGTGAATTTTGGAACCACTACACCTGGAGAGGCAATCACACGCACATTTACTGTAAATAACATTGGTGATGCGGACTTAAGTATTTCTTTTATCAGTGTAACAGGTACAGCCTTTAATGCGCCTACTGGCACGCCTATTATAGTGCCAGTTGATGGTATGGAGCAGACTTTTGATATCGTACTGACGGCATCTGACAAAGGTACCTTTACAGAAACAGTGACAGTAATTAGTAATGATGAAGATTTTGTATTCACAGTAACAGGTACTGTTTCAGGGAATGATAGTCCTGAAATTACAGGTCAATCGCCTTTGGTTACTGACATAAATACACCGATTACCCTGTCTGTCGATGACTTCACCGTGTCCGACTCAGACAACACCTTCCCGGATGATTTTCAATTGATTGTCAATTCTGGTGAGAATTATACTACTGATGGCATTACCGTGACTCCCGATACCGATTATACGGGTCTTCTTCTGGTGCCGGTTATGGTTAGCGATGGTGTGGATTATAGTCCTGAATACATGGCTGAAATTAATGTGGTAGCCGCGGAAATAGAATTGATTATCGCAGGTCAGCCTCAGCTAAATGGCGGAACAATTATCTTTAACGATGTACCTGTAGGTCAGGAGCAAGTACAGGAACTGGTGATTACTAATACAGGTAGTGCGGTGCTGAATATTACAGATATAAGCATTGAAGGAGATGATTTTGCCTTGCTCGGAGATATTCCAGGGCCTATTAATCCGGGGGAGAGTATCACGTTAAGGGTGGCGTTTACTCCAACGTCAGCAGGACCAAAAAGTGCCAAAATGACCATTAGCGGTGAAAATGCTCAAACCTTTATTACCACCTTATCATCTAATGGCCTTGAAGATATCCCTGATATTGAGGTGATTAACGCAGTTACCTTAGTCAACAGCTCTGGCAGCATAGGTAAGCACGACTTTCTAGAGATTAAAAACATTCAGTTTTACCCTGATAATGAGGTATATATCTACAGCCGTTGGGGTGATGAAGTCTATAAAACCTCCAGTTATGATAATGATAGCAATCACTTTGCTGGTGTAACTTCTGGTGGCAAAGAGCTGGCAGATGGCACCTACTACTATGTCATCACGGTGAATGATGGCACCAAGGTTTATAACGGTTTTTTCCTTTTAAGAAGATAATAAGATGAAGTTGAGATTAATTACTGTGATCAGCCTGCTAACATTGGTGGGAGGGAAAATTTACGCCCAGCAAGATCCATTATATAATTTGTATTCTTTTAATCAGTTCATGATTAACCCAGCCTATGCAGGGGTTTATAATAATTTTAATGCGAACATTATTAGCCGTAAACAGTGGGCTGGCATAGAAGGAGCACCATTAACGAACATGTTATCTCTTCACAGCTCGGTGAGTGATGACTTCGGGACAGGGTTATTGGTGGTAAATGATCAACTGGGAGTAAACAGCAATACGGAAGCTCAATTGGAATTTTCGTACAAACTTTTCAGCGGTACTAAAACATTGGCCTTTGGTGTTCAAGGCGGCATGATCAATTATAATTACGATTATTCAAAACTGAACCTGGAGTACCTGGATGACACCGGTTTGGACATGAATAATGAACGCTTTACCAAGGCTAACTTTGGCGGAGGTGTTTTTTATATGACAGATTATTTCTTCGTAGGATTGTCAGTACCCAGAATCTTAAATGTAGAAGTGAACGACGGCATGACTAGCAGCACCCGCTATAAACCTCATTATTACCTCAGTGGCGGATGGGTGATCAAATCAAAATCTGTATCAGAAATACTATTTAAGCCAACATTTCTGGTGCGCTACACTTCAAACGCCCAACTCTCTGCAGATATTAGCATGAATGCACTATTTGCTAACACCATCTGGGCGGGTGTAACACTGAGAAATCTTAACGGCGTGGCGGTGAACACCCAGCTTCAGATCAATAGAAAATTTCGTTTTGGATATTCATTTGAGCTTTCAACCAATAAGCTGGTGAGAGATAACTATGGTACACATGAACTATCTCTAATGGTGGAGCTTAATCTTTCCAAAGATCAGTACGACATAGAGAGATACTTCTAAAAGAAACCCCGAAAGCGGCAATTTTTTCCTGCTTTCTTTTCATAGATGCCTCATTTTCTTCATCTTAGTTTAAGAATTAAAAGGGTTGTATCATGTGGCATAAATGGAAGAAAGCAGGGCCGTATATTGTTCTATCAGCAAGTAGCATCTTAATTATTTTGAATCTCTATCAAGGGATTATGAATGGTTTTGGTTTTTCACCCATCACTGGTATTCTTGGGCAAACTTGTATTGTAATAGCCATGGTGCTCACTTTAAGAAAGAAGAAAGATCAATATTCTGAGTTATAAAAAAGGCTACTATAGAACATCTTAAAACCATAAGCTATCTGGAAGATATGCAAATGAGGATGCAAAAGCAGATTGATGGGAAATTGGATGCCTCATATATAGACCTCATTCAACAGGTAGAAGAAATGATCATTTATCTTCAGGATGCATATGTTGAGGATCAACGTATTCAACATGAAATTGATCATTGGCCTGGATTGGTGAAGAACTCATGGCTTACTAAAGATCCCAAAGAATTGATTGGCTTTGGAGCTTTTGGCTTTCTGGCTCCTTTAATGTTCATTTCTTTGATAGTTTTGTGCTTACCGGCTTGGATAATATATATTTTGACGAAATGGTACTTGCAAAATAAGGCTATAGAAAGACTTCGGCTTACCCATGCGCTTCTTTCCAGAGTAATCTTTAATATGAGATTAAAATACGATTAGAATTTCATTTTTGTGAAACAAAGCCTATAGCTGCTTGCGTTACATACTAAAATAATAGTAATACTATCATTTTGGTATGGAAGATTTACAATTCGTAATCCAGGGTAATCATAATACCTATATTAAGGATCCTTTATCCAGTGATTTGGGTAAACGCATCCTTACTGGCAGTATTGAGATGATCAATCAGCTGGGTTTTGAGGCCTTTACATTTCGGAAACTTGGTAAGGAAATTGGCTCTACGGAGGCCTCTATTTATCGATACTTTGAAAGTAAGCATAAACTTCTACTCTATTTAACGGCCTGGTATTGGGCTTGGATGGAGTATAGATTAGTATTTGGCTTAGCCAACATTTCATCACCCATAGATCGATTAGAGAAAGCGATTAAGGTGCTCACTGAAGAAGTGACAGAAGATGAAAGCATTTCCCATATCGATGAGACGCTGCTATATCAGATTGTAATTAATGAATCTGTGAAGGCTTACTTTACCAAAGAAGTAGATCAGGATAATAAAGCCGGCGTGTTCCAGGGCTATAAGCAACTAGTGGCCAGGGTAAGCGCTATTATTTTGGAGATCAACCCGGATTATCAATACCCTCATATGCTCATGTCTACCATAATAGAAGGTGGGCATCATCAGCGATATTTTGCGGAACATCTACCGCGCCTCACTGATGGAATAAACGACAATAGCTGCATTACTCAATTTTATAAAGACTTGGCATTTAAAGCATTAGGAATTTAATTATGGAAGAATTTAATAATTCACTAACCCCTACGCAGCGATTTTGGCGGCTCCTAAAACCCGATGGAAAGGAGATCAGAAACGTATATATCTATTCCATTTTCAATGGACTGATCAGCCTGTCCTTACCGCTGGGTATTCAGGCCATTATTAACTTCATTCAGGGTGGTCAAATCAGCACCTCATGGGTGGTCTTGGTATTTTTGGTGGTGCTGGGCATTGCCATAACTGGGGTTTTACAAATTTATCAGTTGAGAATAACGGAGAACCTACAGCAGAAAATATTCTCAAGAGCTGCCTTTGAATTTGCTTACAGATTGCCAAGAGCTAAAATGGAGCAACTTTATAAGCACTATGCTCCGGAACTGATGAACCGCTTTTTTGATATTATTTCTGTACAGAAAGGACTTTCTAAAATACTGATAGATTTTTCAGCGGCCTTATTAAATGTGGTATTCGGGCTTTTACTACTTTCTTTTTACCACTCATTCTTCATCTTTTTCAGTGTTATTCTGGTCATTTTGGTGATAGTGATCATTCGCTTTACAGGCCAAAAAGGTATGACCACCAGCTTGAACGAATCAAAGCATAAATACAGAGTAGCTTATTGGTTAGAAGAATTGGCCAGAACCAACATGACTTTCAAGCTTGTAGGGAATACAGATCTCCCATTGCAAAAGGTTAATGAGCATGTAGATAAATATTTGGAGTCTAGAGAAAGCCACTTTAAAGTGTTGCTTCAGCAGTATTCTTTGATGGTCGTTTTCAAAGTGCTGGTAGCCACGGGGCTTTTGGCCATTGGTGGTATTTTGGTAATGGAGCAGCAGATGAACATCGGCCAATTTATAGCGGCAGAGATTATTATCCTTACGGTAATGGTAGCTGTTGAAAAGCTGATCAGAAGTTTGGAAACCATTTATGATGTACTTACATCGCTAGAGAAAATTGCTCAGGTAACAGACCTTAGTTTAGAGGAGACTTCTGGAATAGACATTGCCAAAGAGTCTAACGGAGGGCTATCCCTAGATTTAATGAATGCTTCGTTCGCCTTTCCAGGGCAGAGCAGTTATGTGCTAAAGGACATTAGTTTAAGTATTAAATCGGGTGAAAAGGTAGTCATTTCGGGAAGTAATAATTCTGGTAAGCGCTCCTTACTTTATATAATGGCGGGCTTGTATGACCTACCTGAGGGAAGCCTTTCTTACAATGGTTTTCCAAAAGGAAATTTGAATATTAGTTGCCTCAGAGCTGTGATGGGCGATTATCTGTCTCAGGAGCAACTGTTTGAAGGGACAGTACTCGAAAATATCACCATGGGTCGGGAATCTGTAACCATGGCCAATGTGAGATGGGCCATAAAAAATCTACATTTAGAAGATTTTATCAAAGGTTTGCCTAATGGTTATGATACACTTTTAGATACTCAAGGCAAGAAATTGCCGGATAGTATTGTTCAGAAGTTGCTCTTAGCCAGGAGTATAGCTGACATCCCTAAGTTACTGCTGTTGGAAGACCTCTATAATCACCTCGATGAAACCGAGTACAGAAGGATTGTCGATTTTCTGGCTTCACCGGAGCATCCCTGGACCTTGGTAGCGGTATCTTCTGAGTTTTACTTTGTGAATAAGGCAGATAAAGTGATCCATATGGAGAATGGCCAGCTAAAAGAAATGGCTCCTTATAATGATCTGAATGAAAAGTTAAATCTAAAAAATACCAGCCATGCTTAATATATCAACGAATAGTATAGGTGATAGAGTGAATCGAAGCAAGTATTCAGCACTGGACCGGGTAGAAAAGAAATCTTCTGGAAAGGTATTGATTAGGATCATCACTTTTACCTTGATAGGTGCGCTCATCATTATGTTTTTACCATGGACTCAGAATATTGGAGCTAGAGGTAATGTAACGGCACTTCGCCCAGATCAAAGACCACAGACCATACATTCTATCATTGCTGGTAGAATAGAAAAGTGGTATGTGCAGGAAGGTGATTTTGTGGAGAAAGGGGACACCATTCTTTATATTTCTGAAATTAAGGATAACTATTTCGATCCTAACTTACTTACAAGAACCAAAGAACAGCTTACAGCTAAAGAATTGGCGGTGAAGTCTTACATGGAAAAGGTGAAAGCACTTGATAATCAGATCGATGCATTGGCCACCACTAGTGACTTGAAGTTAGAACAGGCTAAAAATAAGTTGAAGCAGGCGCATCTTAAAGTTACCAGTGACAGCATTAGTTATCAGGCATCTATAACTAATTTCAATATAGCGCAGGAACAGTATGCGAGACAGGAAAAACTTTATGAAAGCGGGTTAAAGTCATTAACTGATCTTGAAAAAAGAAAGCTTACCTTACAAAAGACTCAAGCTGAAATGATTTCCTACGAGAACAAATTACTCTCTAGCAAAAATGATGTGATCAATGCCAAGGTAGAGCTGAATTCAATCAGAACAAAATATAGAGAGAGCATAGCCAAAGCTGAGTCGGATAAATATTCAGCCATGTCTAACATGTATGATGCTGAGACCACGGTATCTAAGCTTCAAAATCAGTACATGAATTACTCGGTGAGAACTGGTCTGTATTATATCACGGCTCCTCAAAATGGGTATGTTACTCAGGCAATACAAACAGGTCTTGGAGAAACCATTAAGGAAGGTGAAAGCATAGTAAGTATTATGCCATCTAACTATAGTTTGGCAGTAGAAATGTACGTGAAACCTTTGGATTTGCCCCTTCTAGATAAAGGGCAGCATGTTAGGATACAGTTTGATGGCTGGCCTGCAGTAGTATTTTCGGGTTGGCCAAACACCAGCTACGGTACCTACGGCGGCTATGTTTATGCCATTGATAACTTCATAAGCCCGAATGGAAAATACAGAGTTTTGGTAGCTCCTGATCCTGATGATCATGAGTGGCCAGATGCGCTTAGAGTAGGTGCCGGAACCAGGAATATGGTGTTGCTGAAAAATGTGAGTATCTGGTATGAGCTGTGGAGAAACATAAATGGCTTTCCTCCAGATTATTATAAGACAAATAACAGCAAAGCTGGCAATGCTCAGAAAACAGCACCAGAAGATGAGAAGAAAAAGAAATCATAGAAGAATGCACTTAAGTTTCATTAAACATATATGCTTCGTTGGACTGGGAATAATGCTGTCATTTCAGGTAATGGCGCAACAGGATTCTGTGTCGTCAGAGTTATCCTTAGAGGCTTTTTTGGAAATTGTCAATGAGAACCACCCGATAGCTATACAGTCGGAGCTTCAACTGCTCAAAGGTAAGGCGCAGGTCACGCAAGCCAGAGGAGGCTTTGATCCAAAGGCTAATATGAAATGGAAAGAGAAATACTTTTCGGAAACTCAATACTACAGTCTGAAAGATGTGTATCTGAAAGTACCTACCTGGTTTGGTATTGAAGCTAAGGCGGGTTATGAAGAGAATGACGGCTATTATCTAAATCCTGAGAACAGCACTTCGGATGCCGGACTACTGTACGGTGGCGTTTCCTTACCCATTGGTAAAGGATTGTTCATTGATAAAAGAAGAGCGGAGCTAAGGCAAGCCCAGATTTATCAGCAAAGTACTGAAGCAGAAAGGCAGATCATGTTGAATGAGCTCAATTATGAGGCCGGTAAAGCTTATTTAGATTGGTTTCTGGCATATCATACCATGCTGGTATATGAAGAAGGTGTTGATCTTGTAGCAGAAAGATTAAATGCAGTAAAAGAAAGTGTTCGGTATGGAGATAAGCCTGCTATTGATACACTTGAGGCCAGTATTCAACTTCAAAATAGGAAGCTTTCGTATGAGCAGGCCAAGTTAGAATATCAAAATTCATCCGCCTTGCTATCTATTTACATGTGGGCAGATGGTGTGGTGCCACTTGAAGTTGATGCTAACACTACACCGCTGAGCCTGGATCATTTCGCTCCAATTCCAGTGGATCAAAACCTTTATAGTCAACTCGATAACTTGCTAAACACGCACCCGCAACTGAGGCAGTATGAGTTTAAAATAGCGGATTTAGGGGTTGAGCAACGGCTTAAAAGAGAGAGCCTTAAGCCAACGGTGAACCTTAATTATTATGCGCTTACCAAGTCTACCACCGAGGACTTCATGGGATCTTATAATATGAATAATTACAAATGGGGGCTTGATTTTGAATTTCCATTATTCTTAAGAAAAGAAAGGGGAGCTCTACAGCTAAACAGTTTAAAAATACGAGAGGCAGAGTTGTCTCTGACTCAAAAGTCAGCTCAGGTAGTTTATAAAGCAAATACAGCTTTGAATACCTGGGATAATGTTTATGGACAAACTCAGATTTATGAGCGTACTGTAAGAGACTATAATCAATTGGTCCTAGGAGAAAAGCAAAAGTATAATTCAGGTGAAAGTTCTCTTTTCCTGGTGAACTATAGAGAAGTAAGCTATATAAACGCAAGAATTAAGTTTATAGAGCTGCTGGCAAAAAACCACAAGGCCAAGTTAGGGGCTGAATATGCACTGGCATTGATCGATTAAAATAAAAAAGAGGTTGCCACTACGGCAACCTCTTTTATGAGGGAATTAAACTATACTATTATCTTTATTTCTTTATTCCAGGCACATTCACAGGCGCGTCCTGATGCCAATGGAAAATGTTTTCTCTCTCTTTAGGATAAACTTCATTCAGGTTTTCTCCTTTATAAAGTCTACCATTCTTCATCACCATATTCACGGTGTTTGAATTTCTAATATCATCCAGTGGATTTTTATCCAGGATAACAAGGTCTGCTATTTTTCCTTCTTCCAATGAGCCTAAATCCTGCTCTAAACCGATGGCCTCGGCGCCTAGGATAGTCGCCACTTTTAAGGCATTGTGCTCAGAAAGACCACCAGACTGCACTGACCATAATTCCCAGTGGTATCCAAGGCCTTGCAGCTGTCCATGAGAACCAACACCCGCGATACCGCCATCTTTAACCAGTTCATTTACGAATTTAGCATGGTCTTCGAATACATATTCTTCTTTCATAAACCAGCCAGCATTTCTTCTTCTGGTTTTTGCATCTAGTTCTGACTTAGGGGTGAAATAGTTCAATTTCTTGTCGCCCTGCACATTTTCCGTTTCGTAGTAATAATTTTCTGCCCATGGCCCGCCGTAAGAAACCAAAAGTGTAGGGGTATAAGCTGTTTTGGTTTCGCTAACTAGTTTAAGCACATCACTGTACAAAGGATAAATAGGGAAACTATGCTCATGACCAGGATAACCATCTATAATCTGGTTCATGTTTAGCTTGAAGTTTAACGCTCCCTCAGTGGTAGGCATTAGCTCTTGTTCTTTTGCCGCCATGATGATCCACTGTCTCTGCTGTCTGTTACCAGTAATGTACATTTTAATGGTCTTGGTATTATAGTACTCAGAGTATTGCTTTAAAATATCTCTGGCCTGATCAAGATCTTTTACGTTGTAAGCCCAGAAGCCAACTCCAGGACCCGTAGAATAGATTCTCGGCCCTACCATCATACCAGACTCTACCATATCCTGATAGGTAAGTACGTCGGTAGTACCTGTTTGTGGATCTCTGGTGGTGGTAACACCGTAAGCCAGGTTGGCAGCATAAGGCCATGCCTCAGATTTTTCCAGTCCCCAGGCGGGTCTTAAGTGAGCGTGAGTATCTACAAAGCCGGGCATAATGGTTTTTCCACTCATATCCATGGTAGTAACACCACCATCTACAGAGAGAGAACCTGCTTTGCCAACCTTAACTATTCTGTTGTTTTCGATGTAGATATCTCCTTTTTCAATTACCTCATCGCCTTTCATGGTAATGATGCGAGCGTTTTGAAGTAGAATTTTTCCTTCAGGAATATCTCTTGGTACAGATACTTTTACCCTTAATTCTGTAGGTTTGTATTTGTCATCTTTCTTGTCTTCCTTTTTCTCACCTTCTTCTTTTTTATCTTCTTTCTTCTCCTCTTTTTTCTTTTTCTCCAGAGCTTCTTCATTAGCTTTAGCGGCCGCAAGATCATAAGAGAAGTAAGCGTTACCGATGGCCCAATTTACTTTTTTACCATCTCGGCTCCAGCTCGGAAACTGCCCGCCGATCTGTGTGAGCTTTCTGCTAGGGAAGGCAGCATTGCCCGGGTTGGCCACGGCTATTTTCACCACTTCAGAGCCTATTCTCGGCACGGTTACGGTGTAAATTTCATTATTGATCATAGCCAAAGCCTGATCTCCCTCTGGCGCCATAATTACCAAATCAGCTTCAGAAGGTTTAGAGGCTGCTTCTGGTTCTTCAGCTGAAAGCATGCTATGCGAATCAAATTTATCTCTTACAAAGCCGTAAGGTGTGATCCCGGTTACTTTCACTAACTCTTTTTCATCAGTGCCGTCCCATCTTATAGAAACAAGGCCTTTGCTTCCATACAGATAAATGCGATCATCAGATTTCACAAAGTGAGGAGCTCCTCTACCTTTTGCTTTATCTATAAAATGCGTCTCCCCGCCTTTAGCCGATACCCAGCGGATTTCATCATGTGTGTGGAAACCAATTGGCCCCGTACTATTCATAAAATCCTGACGTGACCCGCGCATGTATACAATTTTGTCACCATTAAAACTCCATGCTGGTGATGTGTAGGTACCAGGGGCTGAAATGAGCTTTACTGGTTTGGCTTTACCTTTCACATTTACCTTGTAAAGGCTACCGCCATTTTCATCATCCCAGGTTACAAAAGCCAAAAAGGCTCCATCCGGGCTCCAGGTAGGCATAGCTTCATTTACATCCAGATCAGTAACTCTTTTAGGAGTTCCAGATGGCATCTCCATGGTGTAAAGTCTATTTAAAGCCGTGAAGGCAATTTTAGAACCATCAGGACTAGGCTTTACATCTCTTATTTGAGTTACATCAAATGTTTTATCATCAGAAATAGGGTAGTTAAACTTTAATCTTGGGCCTACCTGAATTTCTGTATCTACTTCGAACGGAATGTTGGTAGCATCGCCACCACCAACAGGGATGCTGTAAATTTTGCCTCCATAAGAAGCAATCAGTTGCTGAC
The DNA here is from genome assembly GCF_021389935.1 of Fulvivirga ligni. Taxonomy (NCBI): domain Bacteria; kingdom Pseudomonadati; phylum Bacteroidota; class Cytophagia; order Cytophagales; family Fulvivirgaceae; genus Fulvivirga; species Fulvivirga ligni. The sequence continues at coordinate 681,190 of NZ_CP089979.1, read as the reverse complement.
TATCAGGCGTGAATGACATAGCTGGCAGCACACCCAAAGGAGCAATCGACTCTTGCTCATCACGTTGTACCGGATAAGCTAACCATTTCTCATCACCACTTTTTAGGTCTCTTAGAATAAGTCCTGTTTCTGTATTATATCTGGTACCATATACTAACCATTTTCCATCAGGCGAAAGCGTAGGGGCAAAGGCAGATCCATAGCGAGAAGTCATGGTCTGAGATTCACCAGTTTCACGATCATATAGAGCTAGCTGATATTGTGGTAAGCTGGCATTATATTGCCAGGCGCTGTTTCTTTTCGAATACCAGATATATCTTTCATCCGCACCAAAAGCAGGCTCAATAGTTTTCAAGCTTTCAGGGTTATCTATGAGTTGTGCTCCAGAACCGCCATCTATATGGTAAATATGAAGTTTAAGGTTACGCTCTCCCTGAGCAGCCACAATGTATTTGCCATCAGGAGCCCATTCTGCAGACTGGTAGGTGTTGTTATTTCCTTTAGTAATAAGCTTGGTGTCTTTACTTTCCAGGTCAATGGTCCAGGCGTTTTCACCACCGCTTCTATCAGAAATAAATAAAATAGTTTTTCCATCAGGACTGAACTTAGGGTGGGAGTCAAAGGCCATGCCTTCAGTAAGTTGCTCAGCTTTGCCGCCAGCAATGGGTAGAAGGTAAAGGTCACCCAATAGATCGAAAGCGATGGTCTTACCATCAGGGCTTACGTCTAGTGAGATCCAGGATCCTTCGCTGGTTTTTAAGGCGATTTTTCTGTCGGCCGATAATGGTAGTTCTTTTTTGGTCTCTTCAATTGACACCGTATCGGCTACAGCCACACTATCCTGCTGGGCAAATAACGATACTGTCGAGACCATACATAGTGCTATGCTTAACAGTAACTTCATAGGTTGTTCATTTTTTTTGCCAAAATAAGCAGAATAGAGATGGAAGTGGGCAGTTATTACATAAATGGTCAGGCCAAAAATGTACTGTGTTTACAATAGATATAAATTAGGCTTTATTAATAATTAATTAACCTTTTTGGCTATAAAGGCATCGGTTATTTCGGCTTAAATTTGTAGGATGGTAAAAGTGAGTATGATATGAATTTGAGGAGAATGTTTCTGAATCTGCGTATTCGATTGAAGCTAATTATAGCTTTCGGATCGCTGTTGATGTTATCTGTGATTTTAGTGTTGGTGGCCATTAACTCTATTTACTCAATATTAGAGTTAAGAAATTTGGGAGAAAGTTTAGATAAAACTAATCTCAGAATGTCTCAGGCGGATATTTACCTTCAGGAGTTTGCGAATGAAGGCTATAAAGACCTGGGTTTTTTAAGCAATGGATCTAATGATCTTACTGATGGGTACACCAAGGAGATGGATTCGGTGATGAATGTGTTAGAAGGCATTCGTAATAAGGAGGTAATTACCAGTAGCGGTTTTACAAGTGAGCTTAACCGTATGGAAGCTGAGATAGTGAGTTTTGATGAGAAATTTGAGCAACTAGTAAGTTTATACAAACAGAGAGGTTTTCAAGACTATGGGCTGGAAGGCCAATTAAGGGCTGCCATTCATAGTGTAGAGAATTCATCCTTTCCTTATGATAAAGTGCAGATGCTCATGCTAAGAAGGCACGAAAAGGATTTCTTCTTGAGAAAAGACCTTAAGTATCTGAATAAATTCAATGATCAGATTGAAGCTTTTCTTGCAACTACTGTGGCTTCGGAACACGAAGAGGGTAAGCAGGAAGTAATTAGTGCAATAGAGAATTATAAAGGTAAGTTCAATGCTATCGTAGAGTTAGAAAGTGAAATAGGACTTAATGTTCACAATGGATTAGTGGGCCAGCTAAATGAGCATGCGGAGATTATTTCTGAAAAGCTACAGCTGCTAACCACAGAAATAAAACAGCACAATAAACTGCTGATTAACAATACGATCCTTCTGCTTGTAGGCCTGTTTCTTGGTCAGTTATTAATTGGTTTAGTACTGGTATTATTCTACAGCGGTATTCTTACCAAAACTATTAAGGAAATTAAAAATGCTATGGTGAGCTTATCTCAGGGTGAGTTTCCTGAAGAGTTGGTCATACGGTCTAAAGATGAGCTTGGCCAAACTAAAGTGGCTTTGAATCAGCTGATGGAGCGTATTAAAACGGCAGCCGGTTTTGCCAATAATCTTGGTCAGGGAAATCTTAAAGCGAAGTATGATGATAGGTTTAACAATGACGTTTTAGCTAAATCAATCATTTCTATGCAGGAAAAACTGATAGAGGCAGATGCAGAACAAAAAATTGTTAACTGGACCAATGAAGGCCTGGCTAAATTTAATGATATCCTAAAGAATGATACCGACCAGCTTGGAGTGCTCGGCGACAGGATTATCAGCCAGATGGTAAACTATCTGAACGTGAACCAGGGAGCTATTTATATCAATGAAGGCGAAGGCATTAGAAGGATAGCTTCATATGCTTATGATAAAAAGAAATTTATTGATCAGGTGATTTCTGTGGGCAGCGGCCTTATCGGACAAAGCGTGCTTGAGGGCGAAAGCATCTACATCAAGGAGGTTCCGGAAGATTATATGAAAATTACTTCCGGTTTAGGAGAAGCTACGGCAAGTTGTATACTTATTACTCCTTTAAAAATTAGAGACGAAATAGTGGGTGTTATTGAGCTGGCGTCATTTAATTTATTAGAGGATTATCAAATAGAGTTTGTCGAGCGTGTTTCTGAAAGCATCGCCAATATTATTAACGGCAAGAAAGTGGCAGAGCAAACCCAAAAGCTGCTGCAAGAATCTCGCGATAAAACGGCCGAGCTGATTTCTCAGGAAGAGGAGCTTAAACAGCATAATGAAGAGATGCTGGCCACCAGAGAAGAAATGGAGCGCCAGAAAAAAGAAATGGACAACCTTATAGATGAGCTAAAAGGACAACTAGCTCAACAATATCTGGAAAAGGGAGACCTAAGAAAAGCCTCGGAATTTACGGCTTAAAACAAAATACCCCCACTTATAAAAGTAATAGCAGGTAAAGTACCACCTTCGGAACTTTACCTGCTATCTATCCGTACACCTTTCAAGAGCAATCGCTAAATCGATTTTTCAATAAAATCAATTATTTACCACCTACATAAAATTTGTATGGTTTTAAGTATTGATTCTCGTATTTAGGGATTTTGAATATTCTGTGTACTTATCACACTGTTTTTTGTAGTATCTCTATTCACGCTAACGCTCAAATTTTAAAGTTTACTCATGAGATTATTTTTTATAGTTCTGGCTTCAATTATTACCCTGCACACCTCCTTTGCACAGGAGTATAGTCTTACAGGCCGGGTAAGAGACAATGTAAACAAGTCCTCTTTTCCAGGGGCAACAGTAATTTTAAAGACATTACCAGATTCCGTTTCAGCATATGGCGTTACTACCAGCCTGGAAGGAGTTTTTAACGTTCCGAAAGTAAAGAAGGGCAAGTATTTGCTTCAGATCGATTTTATCGGATATAAAACGGTAGTTCAAACTTTGGTCATCAATAAAAACATAGATCTGGGTGTGGTGGATATGGAAGAAGAAGCTACCACGCTTAATGAAATAGAAATAGTGGCCAAAGCACCTGTGAGTACTCAAAAAGGAGACACTACAGAATTTAGTGCCACCGCCTTCAAGACAACAAGAGATGCCAGCGCCCAGGATCTGGTGACTAAAATGCCGGGTATCGCGATCGTGGATGGTCAAATACAAGCACAGGGAGAAGCCGTACAAAGAATTTTAGTAGATGGTAAGCCATTTTTTCAGGGAGATGTGCAGACGGCATTGCAAAATTTGCCTAGTGAAGTGATTGCGGCCATTCAGGTTTATGATAAGAAAAGTGATAAAGCCGAGCTCAGCGGTTTTGATGATGGTGATCAGATGAAAACCATTAACATCATCACCAAGCCCGACAGAAGAAAGGGCCAATTTGGAAAAGGCTCCGTGGGCTACGGTACAGATTCCCGCTATCAGGCTGCAGCAAGCGTTAACCTTTTTAATAACGACAGAAGAATGACCGTTACTGGCCTCAGCAATAATATTAATGTAGTTAACTACACCGCTGATCCTAACAGCCAGGGCGATAGCCGTACTCAAAATGGTATTATCATTACCAATAACGCTGGGGTAAATTTCAGTGATGAGTGGGATAAATTAAAACTTTCTGGAGGCTACTATTTCAGCCATAGAGAAAATGAAGGAACAAGATCGGTGCAGCGTACTTATGTGCTGCCATCAGATTCTGGCCAGGTGTATAATGAGCAAAGCTTTACTAACAGAATCAATATGGACCACAATGCCTGGGCCAAGTTAGAGTACAGTCCTAATGATAACAACAGAATTATCTGGAGGCCTAATGCATCTTTAAAGCATGATAAAAACAATAATTCCTTTACCGGCCGTACAGATACAGATAACGGGCGATTGAATTCTACAGATAATGCTAATCAATCTCAGAACTCAGATTATGATTTTGATAACAACCTTTTTTGGAGTCATAAATTCAGCAAGAAGGGCCGAACAATCACTTTGCACAATAACGTAGGTTTTCATACTAATGAAGATAGAGCATCGAGGTATACGACCAATCAATATTTCACCCGTTCTGACAGTGTGGAAATACTGGATCAGACCATTAACCGTGATAGAGATGCTGTATCCTGGCGCGCAGGCATGACTTATACTGAGCCGCTGGGTGAAAAAAGTATGATGAAGGTAGAATACAATATTTCCAACAAAGTGAATGACTCTGATAAACTTACTTTTGATAATTATGAGAGAACCAGCCCAGCTTTAGATACTGCTTTAAGTAATACATTTGAAAGTAAATATTTTACTCAATCAGCTCAAGTAGGTTATCAGGTGAAAGGGGAGAAGTTGAAGCTTCAATTAAATGCGGAATATCAGCAAGCAAAACTGCAAAATGAGCAAGAGTTCCCTGCCACATTCGATACTAACAGAAACTTCCAAACAGTGCTTCCATCAGTAAGATTAGATTATGAATTTACGGAGGAGAAAAAGTTTGAACTTGATTATAACACCTGGACGAACACTCCTTCAATAGATCAGCTTCAAGCGGTGATTGATAACTCAAACTCTTTACAATTAAGAACGGGTAATCCTGATTTGGAGCAAGTGTATAATCACTGGATAAGAGCAAGATACAGAGCTCACACTGTGGAAGGTAAATCAATCTATGCTTCAGTGGAGTCGAATTTTACTGAAGGTTATATTACCAATGCCACTACTATAGCAGAAAGCCCTCAGCAAATAACCGAAGATGTAGTTTTAGAAAAAGGGTCTCAACTGATAAAGCCAGAAAATGCTGATGGATACTATAGATTCAAAACTTATTTCCACTACGGCTTACCAATAGAAGCCTTAAAGGTGAATTTTGATGTGCGAGGAATGGTGAATTATGATAGAAGACCAGGTATCATTAACGATCAGACCAACCTAACAAATAATACTAACCTTATGCTAGGATTCTCTTTCAGCAGTAACATTAGCGATAGACTTGATTTTAATGTTTCTACTCGAGGAAATTATAATATCGTAAATAACAGCACCAGACCAGCTATGAATAATGAGTATTACAATCAATCGACTCATTTCAAATCTACCTGGATTTTTGGTGATGCCTTCGTTTATAGAGCAGATGTTAATCACCGTCTAAACACTGGCTTAGCAGCAGGTTATGATAACAGCTTCCTTATTCTGAATATGAGTTTTGGAAAGAAATTCCTAAAGGATGATTTGGGAGAGTTAAGCGTGAATGTTTATGACCTTTTGGATGAGAACAATAACGTGGGAAGGAATGTGACTGAAACTTATATTGAAGATCGTCAGTCTAATGCGCTTCAGCGTTATTTCATGCTGACCTTCACTTATAACCTAAGACATTTCAGCAAAGGAGCTTCAGCGGAAGATTTTAAGGAGATTTAAAAAAATCTCCTTTTTACTGTCTGCCCTTCTAGCCAGTTAAGGTCTATTCCTATCGAAACTTCATGGGTGCTGTATCCGCTAGATACTTGCGGATCACCCATTACCAGCTCTCCGGAATATCCGAGCCGCATGCCGTTTTCCAGAGTGAGAAACAAATTCAGACCTGCATTACTGAAGTTTCGGGTGAAAAGTCCGGCCCATATGCGCTCTTTGAATAGCGCGCTTACCCCTAAATCATAGGATAGAGGTGCTCCTGAAACCATCCGTATGTTAGTGTAAGGCTTTATAAATGTTCTGTTTACTTCTAAAACAACCCCTGCGGTAGCATAATAATGAGGATTATATCTGGTGCCCTCAAAGCCAGCAATTGTTTCATTCATTTTCAATAGCTGAGGGGCAGAGATACCCACATAATATTTATCCGTTTTTGTGAACAACAAACCACTACCAATATTAAACTTGGAAAGACGGTCGTTTCCATTCATAAAATCTTCATCAGTAGGATCTTCTAGCAGTAATTCATTGAAATCATACTGTAACGAAATGATACCTAAATTAAGCCCAAATGTCAGCGATTGATCATTACCAAGATGCAGCTTGTACGAGCTACCAATGAACGCCCTCGTCTGAGTAGTTACTCCAATAGCATCATGATGAATATAGAGACCTGCCCCATATTTTTCGAGGGTAAAAAAGTATTAGCAGAAAAGAATACACTGGACGGAGCTCCTTCTACATCGCCCCACTGGTTTCTATAGTGCAGGTCGATGTTAGTGAAATTATGAGCGCCCGCGTATGCCGGATTTATTGGCAGTTGATTAAACTGATAGGTGCTTATAATGGCATCTTGTTGCGCTTGTGCACTGAGTATAAGCATGAACAAGCAAATGGAGAGAGTATATCTTTTAATCATGGCTATCTTCTCAAATGTAAAAAGCCTGTGTACTCGGTGTTGCCAGCCAGAATAACATAATAGTATGTTCCAGCTACCAATGATCCTGCACTGCCCACATTTCCCTCGCCCGCAAACCTTCTGGCGGCATTGTCATTATCATAATCAGTGATTTCAAATACTTTCTGACCCCAGCGGTTAAATATTTCCACTTTATTATCGGCGAAAGATTCTATGTTCTCTATTTTGAAAAAATCATTTTTACCGTTGGCTCTGGTGGAAACGCCGTTATATATAATCAGCTCTCCGGTACCTCCCGTATCAGGTGTGTCCTGAGCTAATAGGCTTTCAAAAAAGAAAATGGTATCTGAAAATCTAAAGGCACCGAATATGTCGATGTCACCATCCAGGTCCATATCTGCTGCCGCAACGGCCCAGGATAATAGGCTCCTTCTACTTCAGGATCATATTCACCATGATCAAATATTATTCTCTGGGTGAAGTTCTCATTACCATCATTTTCCATCCATCCTACCAGGTCGCGCTCCTGCGAGATGTAGATAACATCCATATCCCCATCGCCATCAACATCAGCGGCCTTAGTGTCAAATGGAGAAGTGATATCTGCTGCTATTTCATGACGAGTAAAATTCAAATCTCCATCATTTTCATACCATCCCAGATTACTTAGGGAGGCTGCTGTGAGGATGTCAACATCACCATCATCATCCATATCCACCCCATGAATGCCGACATAAATTCTTTGAGTTCCATCTACAAGGTGTTCTGTAAATGCTTCTTCACCATCATTTTCCAGCCAGATAAGTTTATCCACGTTGGTGGTGAAGGGTTGAGTTTCGCTACTTACAATAATATCCATGTCGCCATCAAAATCCATGTCCATAGGGTAGGCCTCTGTGGCATCAAGGCTAAATCCGGTAATGTTATGCTCCGTAAAATTTTCAGCGCCATTATTTTCATACCATAGTAATTTTGCTGGTGGTGATACGGGGACATAACCACAGGCTAAAACATCCATATCACCATCTCCATCAAAATCTATGGCATATATTTTATAAGGGCGGGCAGCGTTATTGGCGATAGCATGTTTGGTGAAGTTTTGAGCACCATCATTCTGAAACCACACTAGAGTGTCTTGCTGGTTTCCGGCCAGAATATCCATGTTACCATCTAAGTTAAGGTCAGCCAGGAATACACCAGTAGCCTTAATGGATCCGGCTATGTGTTCGGTGAAGTTTAATTCGCCATCATTCTCATGCCACGTTACAATACCACTGCTGGCCCAAGGTACTACCAGGTCTAGATCGCCATCGCCATCAATGTCGCCTGCTTTTACATCAAAAGGACTTATCAGATTAGAAGATATAGATTTATCATTAAAGGCAGGTTCTACGCCTTCACTTGCTTCAGTAAGTATGTTAAACTGAAAGCTGTAGCTAGTACTAAGCGCCTGATCAGAAGTATTTTCCAGATTTGTGGTTAGGGTTACTCTGATTTCATCGCCTCGGATGAAATCTTCATTAGGAGTAAAGGTTATCGTGCTCGTACCACCACCAGCAAAGCTGCCTTCTATTTCACCTGACTGATAACTTACTATAAGAATGTTTGAGCTGTTGACCGTGGAAGCTTTTACAGGACCATCAAATTCAAATGTAATAGGGTTAGCCTCATTGTAATTAGTGCTAGCCGAAGGAGCTGTACTGATCACCTTTAAATTTTGAGAAAAGGTTAAATGGCTTCCCAAGACTAGCACTAAAAACAAAAGGGTGGGTGTACTAAAACACTTAGTCGGTTTGTTTATATACATTAACTAGCTATGTTTTAGGTCAGCAAGATGGGAAGAACAAAAAAAAATGATTGCTACGTATGTAACAATCATTAACTCATTTGTAACATCCTCTCAAATTGCTGAAAAACAGTTATTTAAGAGGGTTTAATTTTCTTATTTACACAGTTCTTTTATCGAAGCTTTAGCATCATCAGAGCCAAGTTCTACTGCTGTATTTAAATCAAGGCAACCATCATAGTTGTCACCCTTTTTAATTTTTGCCAGTCCTCTCTGGTGGAAAGTTTCAGGATCAGTAGGGTAAAGCTCTATTGAGTAAGAATAGTCTTCCACTGCTCCAGCATAATCTTCCATGGCAGCCTTAGATAGTGCGCGGTTATCATAATACACGGCATTATAAGGGTCAATCTCTATCGCCTGATCGTAATCTTGAACGGCACCTTCATGGTCATCTAAATTATACTTGATCACACCTCTGAGATTATAGGTGTCAGGATCTTCATTGAATAAAGCTATAGATTGATCATAGTCTGCTAAAGCTCCTTTATAATCTTCCATAGCACTTTTGGCTAAGGCTCTGTTTTCAAACTTTACAGGATCTTTAGCATCCATTTCTATTGCCTTATCATAGTCTTTTAAGGCTTCCTCTACTTTATCAATATTATATTTAGCCACACCTCTGTAACTATAAACGTCCGCATCTGACGGGTCTAACTCTATAGACTTGTTATAATCTTCAATAGCCCCAAGGTATTCTTCAAGCTCGGCTTTTACTACTGCTCGGTTAAAGTACTTATCAGCATCTTTAGGGTCTAGCTCTATGGCTTTAGAAAAATCAAAAAAGGCACCTTCTAAGTCTTCTAGATTATATTTAGCAAAGGCTCTATTGCTATAAGCATCAGCCATTTTAGCGTCAAACTTGATGGCTTTGCTGTAATCTTCAATGGCACCTTCATCATCACCCAGGTTAAACTTGGCATTACCTCTTTCATTATAGGCATCGGCATAAGTTGAATCTAGTTCTAGGGCTTGAGTATAATCACTGATAGCTCCATAAAACTCACCTAGCTCATTTTTTGATTGCCCTCTAAAATTAAAAGCCTCTTTATAATCTGCCTTAGCTTTTATGGCTGAAGAGAATTGTGTAACGGCCGTTTTGAAGTCAGCTTTCTCCATGCTTTTTATTCCCTGATTGAACGAATCTTCTGCAGACTGTGCATAAGACAGCAGAGGGAATATTGTAATAAGTATAACAGCGATTAATCTCATGTCTAAAGTTTTAGGTTGTGATTATTTCAAATATAACAAATATGTGATTAGGTGTTCTTAATAAAACCAAGTCCTACAGGGTGGTTAAGCATCCATCCGGTGAGGCTATAACGGTTTTTGTGCGCCAGAAGTACTTCATGCTCTATGATCTCGCTTCTGAAACAAGCCAATTTTCCAGCTAAAGGCTGCACGTCCCTTTCTTCTCCATCTAAGTATAAGCGTAGTTCACCACCATCACCAGGTTGCCAGTTATCATTTAAATAGCATATAAAAGAGATCTTTCTGGCGCCATCTCCCTGAAATTGATCTAAATGTCTTTTATAAAATGATCCTGGAGGGTAGATAGTGAAGTGAGTTTCGTAATCTCTTATGCCTAAAAAGCAGGTTCTGTTCAGATAATCCTTCAGCTCGTTAATCTTACTTAAAAACTCTTTCACAGGTTCAAAAGCGTTAGCCGGATCTATCCACTTAATATAGTCTCCACGAATTTGCTTGTCAAGCATGAAATCATCTTGCTTACCGATTCCAGCTCTTTTGAAATTATCCTGCTCTTTGTGGTGTTCAAAAACCTCTCTTATGGCCTTTACCTCTTCTTCTGAAAGGAAGTGATCGGTGATGGCAAAATCTTGAGTCGCCAGCTGATCCGCAATCGACTCAAGCCAATTATTATTATTGACCATTCATATTATTAACTTGCGGCAAATGTAATGTTTACTTTCAAAATAATTTGGTATGATTATAGTTTAATACATAGCGACAAATATCGAAGTAACATTTCATGCACAGAATCGTCTTACCTCAAATGACCAGAATAATAGCAATAACTATCTTAAGCCTTTTGGCCTTTTCTTGTACTACACCTAGTGAAGCCCCGGTTTTCAAGCAGGTAACTAATATTGAAGTGACCAAGGTGGTGGGTAAAACGGCATATTTGAATGCAGATGCCTTCTTTTATAACCCTAATGATGTGCGCATGACCTTAAAAAAGATAGATGTAGATGTATCTGTGGAGGGTAAGAAAATAGGCAAGATCAATCAATCATTAAAAACTAAAATCCCGGCTAATTCTGAATTTAAGGTGCCTTTAGATGCTACTTTTGATATGAGCCAAATGGGTTTTCTGAATAGCATTATCAGTATTTTAGGTGGTAAGAAAGTGAAGGTTCACTACAGTGGTCATATTAAATTAACGCTTCATGGTTTTCCTGTTAAAGTACCAGTAGAGTATGATGATGAAGTGAGAATTTAGAAAGAAACTCTAAGTTCCACTCTTCTATTTCTTGCCCTGCCGTTAGCAGTATCATTTGGTGCTAGAGGCTTTGTTTCTCCGTAATAATTGAGTACCAATTGATTCTCTGGAATTCCTAAGCCAATCAGAGCAGATGCTACTGCATTAGTTCTGGAAGCAGAGAGTTTGGTGTTATATTCTTCTGAGCCAAAATTATCGGTATGTCCTATCAGGAGTACTTTAGAGTCAGGGTGGTTCATGTACTGATGAATGACCTTGGTAAGCACCGTTTTGGCAGACACCGGAATGTCTGATTTATCAAAATCGAACTCGATATTTCCCAGGCTGATATTACGAGGTATCTTTTTTGGTTTGATGATAATATCATCATTTACAAGCTTCAGGCTGGCCAGTTCTTCAGGTGCTTTGAGCAGCTTATCAATTTTTACTACCTGCTCACCTTCACTACGGAAAGAGCCGCCTTTCAGGAAGACACCCGAATCAAGAATGCCATCACCAACATCTGCGATGGAGATTTTAATATGGTAAATTTCATTTGGAATTACTGCACATCGGGTGGTGAGCACGGTGGTGAAACCATCAAATTGAATGTCATAACTTGGCGGTACTTCTGGTTGTAGATAGTTTTTGTTTTCTACCACCTTTCGGTTACGCACGTCCCATATGAAAGGATCGGTGGTATTGATATAACCGTTATCCACATAATATTGGCTGTTCATTTCATTGTTTACCGTGTTCACGGTGATAGGAGTAATACCATCAGGGAGCTTAGCAATATTCACTTTATCAGTGCCTGGGCCTTCAATAAAAAATCCAAAAACGTCATTAAACTTAGAGCCAACGTACTCCAGATACTCTTCTGAAGCAAATACAAATTCAAAATAGAGGTTTTCGGATTGTGTAACGAAGTCAAATTCTAAGGTAGAGGCGTCGTAGGTTTTTCCTCTGGCTATTTGGTCTAGCTCATGATCACCAAGGGCATCACTGGCCCAGCCAGATCGAGGGTTTTTGTTGGGTCCCGCTACATAGAAAGCATTACCAGAGGTAAGCAGAATTCCGTTGGATATGCCCACAGGTTCGTTTGGATCAGAGTATTTGCCAATGGCATATTTCTTACCTTGAAAGTTAACATTGCCAACCACTACTCCCTGGCCCAGTAACACATTGTTTACCAGCTCAGTAGGAGAAAGTGTAGTATCAATCTTTATTTGCCCATGCACATCAGTTATGAAACATAAACAGAAGAAGGTAGCGACTACCAGACCAATATTTTTTAAAGAGGTCCTCATTTTTCATCATGATGTTATCTTAAGAAATACCCCGAAACCACTATGACAACTGGAAAGGAGCTAGAATATAAACAAAATGTGGCTAATTTTCTCTCTTTATGACTTGAAATATTTATAAGCTAATAATTTTTTATATTCAGCCATGCGTGTTACTCCAGATGAGAAAGCCCATGTTCGAACTCTCCTCGTGCAGGGAAAAAAGATAGAGGCCATTAAGTTTCTTAGAAACAACTATAACCTGAGCTTGAGGGATGCTAAGGAAATGGCAGACCTTATTGATGAGGATATTCGAGAAGATGAATATACCTACAAAAGGAAAAAGGGAGCTAAAAAGGTGATTTCTCTGGCCCATGGATGTTTATCAGTATTCTTTGGAATCATGGGAGCAGGCTTATTGGCGGTAGCTATTTATATTTTCATGGGTCAGCTATCAGTGATTCAAGAAGGGGAAAAAGTTACTGGAGTAGTGGTGAGTGACCCCAATCAACCAGTGATTGAATATACATTGAATGGGCAACAGCACACTCACGTGTCTAATATCAGCTCTGAACCACCCAATTATGTGATAGGTGAGGAGGTGGAACTGTTTGTAAGTCCGTCAGGTGAGGTGGTTATCAATACTTTTTCTGAACGCTATCTGTTCATTTGCATCATAGGCTTTTTTGCTCTCATGCTTATGGCCGTGGGTTATGGCGTTTACAGATCATTTAAAAAAAAGATAGTGAACTGAGCCTTACTGTAAAAAATATTCCCTTTTTGCTATCTTTATAGGCATTATGTTTAGGAATCTGGACGGGAATTTTTTCTTTATCGTGTGGAATATCATTGTAGCTTTCGGAGCTGCAATATTGGCCATTCTGAAACCATTAGACATGGTTTTCTATATTCAAGACGATATTAATTATATGCTTTGGTATTGGGTGGCCAATGTTATTTTCATTATAGACATCCCCATCAGCTATTTTCAAATCAGGTATATTCAGGATGATTTTCTCATGGCAGATAAATCAGTAGCGAAGAATTACATGCATGGCTGGGTGATTTTCGATATACTTTTGGCCTTTCCTTATGGGTTATTCATTCCTAATGTTGTGGTTAGACTGCTTAGGGTTTTTAAGTTGGTCAAGATAGCCGCTCTCATGCGTTACTTCCGATCCAGAGAAGTGAAGTATGGCAACTCACTGACCATCATCTTCTTCTTTTACTGGTTTGTCATCGGTACCCACTGGCTTACCTGCGGGTGGCTGGCACTGCGAGGAGTAGAGTATACAGAGAATATTTTCGGTAATTATTTAAAGGCACTTTATTGGGTTAGTACCACCTTAACCACTGTCGGTTATGGAGACATCACGCCTAATACTAATGCACAATATATCTATGCGATATGTTTGCAGGTGATGGGAGTAGGTGTGTTTGGTTATATCATTGGTAATATCGCCGGCTTTCTTACCAGAAAAGATCCTGCTACCGTACGCTACTTTGAAAATATGGATAGACTCTCAGCTTTAGTGAGATACAGAAATATTAGCAAAAAGCTCCAGCGAGAGATTCATTACTTCTATACTTATCAATGGAGAAAAAGGATGGGTTATGATGAATCTACTTTCTTGGCGGGCTTACCCAGAAACCTTCAGCGAGAGCTTTCTTTACAGTTAAAAAGAGATGCAATTGAAAAAATTTATCTTTTTGAAGATGCCAGCGAGGCCTTCATTACTGAGATAGCCATGCATTTGACCCAGGTGGTGCTTACCCCGGACCAGGTGCTGTTTGAAGAAGGTGACAAAGGAGATGGAATGTATTTTGTTCTTAGTGGTGAACTTATGGCGATGGATCGCCAGCGAAATAAAGAATACAGCACCTTTAAACCAGGCTCATTCCTGGGAGAAATAGCTCTTTTTGAACATAAGCGAAGAACGGCCACTATCATAGCTAAAGACTACTGTGACCTTTATAAGCTGGAAAAATCTACTTTTGATGAGGTAATTATGAAGTTCCCTGACATTGCAGGGCCAATAAAAGAGGAAGCCGAGAAGAGGAATAGAGAGAACATTCAGCACAACAAGGAGATTTAAGTCACTTTGCTCTCTTCGTAGTAGTTTTTAATGTACTCATTATAATATTGACCCTTAGAAATAGAATGCATGAGGTCAAAATGAACCTGATTGGGCACATCAAAATATTGATAGATATCGCCGCTGTCTAAAAACTTAATTTCTAAGGTTTCTGATACTTGCCGGTAGCCAATAGACTCTATAACACTAGATTTCACATATTTTCGATGCATAATAATTAAACAAAAAAGGAGGCTGATAGGCCTCCTTTCGTTTATTTATTTTTGCTTCGCAAAGTGCTTGTAAAACATGGTGATGGTCTCAATTCCTTTGAAGTAATTGAAAAGGCCATAGTGCTCATTCGGCGAGTGGATAGCATCAGAGTCTAATCCGAAGCCCATAAGTACAGTATTTACTTTTAGCTCTTTTTCAAAAAGGGCTACAATAGGAATACTACCACCATCACGTGTAGGGATTGGAGTTTTGCCCCAAGCTTCTTCAAATGCTGCACTGGCTGCCAGGTAAGCAGGTGAATCTGTTGGAGTAACAGCGGCTTCACCACCATGGTGAGGCGTTACTTTTACTTTCACAGACTTTGGTGCGATAGATTTAAAGTGATTAGTAAAAAGCTCAGTTATCTCTTTTGATACCTGATCAGGCACTAATCTCATTGAAATTTTAGCGTAAGCTTTAGATGGCAATACAGTTTTGGCTCCTTCACCAATGTAGCCGCCCCAGATTCCGTTTACATCCAGCGTAGGTCTTATGCCCACTCTTTCTAAAGTTGTAAATCCATCTTCGCCTTGTACATCATCTATATCAAGATCTTTTTTGTATTCGTCAAGATTAAATGGCGCCTTATTCATAGCTGCTCTTTCATCAGCAGTTAGCTCGGCCACTTTATCATAAAATCCTGGGATGGTGATGTGGTTGTTCTCATCTTTTAGCGAGGCAATCATCTCACATAGAACATTGATCGGGTTAGCCACAGCGCCACCATAAACTCCAGAGTGAAGATCTCTATTAGGGCCTGTTACTTCTACTTCAAGGTAGCTTAGTCCTCTAAGACCCACTGTGATAGATGGATCATTGTTAGAAATGATCGCTGTATCAGAAATAAGAATAACATCAGCGGCCAATTTCTCTTTGTTCTCTTTCACAAAGATGCCAAGGTTATCAGATCCTACTTCCTCTTCACCTTCAATCATAAACTTGATGTTACAGCTAAGCGTATCTGTAGCCATCATGGTTTCGAAGGCTTTTACGTGCATGTACATCTGGCCTTTATCATCGCAGGCACCACGCGCGTAGATTTTATCATTTTTTATAACAGGCTCAAAAGGAGGTGAATCCCAAAGCTCATATGGGTCAGCAGGTTGTACGTCATAATGACCGTAAACTAATACGGTAGGTAGGCTTTCATCTATGATTTTTTCACCATAAACAATTGGGTAGCCAGCTGTAGGACAAACTTCTACATTATCGGCTCCCGCTTTTTCAAGGTGAGACTTTATAACATCTGCAGTTTTAAGCACATCGTCTTTAAACTTGCGGTCGGCACTTACAGATGGTATTCTTAAAAGGTCCAGAAGCTCATCAAGAAACTTCTGCTTATTACTTTCAATATATTCTTTACTAGTCATTTTAATGGGATTTATTAAGAATCCCAAAGGTAGCCGGATAATGTCAATTATGCCAATTCTTGGCACAGGAGCTAGGGCACAAGTTCTATTTCGGCTCGGGCATTATGCCATTGTTTATCTCCATCACTGGTATAGAGCATCTTATCTCCACCCCAGGCAATTGGGTGAATTCTTTTATTGTCTATTCCATGGGTGGTAAGATATTCCTTCACGGTCTGGGCTCTTATTTTTGAAAGCTTTCGGGCAGAACCGTAAATACTTTTATTATGAACCTCATCTAGATGGAAGAAATCATTGGCACTACCTATCACTGTAATTGGTCCGGTATGGTTTCCATTGGTGTGGCCGTGAACATAAATTTCCGCTTCTTCATTTTCAAGCATGAAATTCATGACCCTTTCCAAAGTTTCTTTGGACTTGGGCATCATTACAGAGGCGTCAAGATAAAAATACACTCGCAGCGTGCTGTCAGTGCTCTCTTGAAGTGTACTGTTCTCCTGAGCTATAGTGCTTCCAGAAGGACGAGCAAGTAAAGAAAAAATATTAAAAGCCAACAGGACAAAAACAAAGATCTTAAAGTGCTTCACTGTCGAAAAAGTTCAATTAATTGCTACATCAACCAATTAATTTAGAAGTCCGTTTCATAAATGAAGCCCGATATCGATCAGTGGGGGAATTAACAGACAGCCCGTTGATGAGGCCGATGAAGAGATTACTCTTTGACCTCTATTTCCTGCTTTTTCTTGAAAATGCCAGTCATACCTTTCATGCTGGTTTTAAAGGTATTTTTGCCCGCATCTTTAATGGCATTCATTACACTGGTAATCACTTTTCCTGATGATTCCAGCACTAAAGATTTAAGTAGTACAGAAGCCGTTACGAAAGAATTTCTTCTAATCGACTTTCTATCAGCCACATCCCATGAGCCGCAGTATCTCTGTGCCACTATGCCAACTCTTAACGTTAAGAAGGCATTGGTGGAGCCTTCCAATAAACTATCTGTAATAATGTGGGCGGCATGACCTATAACTGGTATTGACCTTCCCGGGCTGCGTAGAACCGCGTTAATGATAGGTTCTACCTGTCGGGTAATGTCTATTTCATCAAGCTCAGAAGCGATGAGGGCAGTGGCACCCACATTACCATAAAGCGTAATCATATCTTTGATGGAGGGGCGCTGCCAGTAAATGTGAGCTACTCTCCAAATCATCCGGCTTTGGGTTACAAATACAGTAAGCGCATCTAATTTGCCATTTTGAGAAATAGCGGTGGTAAGAAAAACACTTTTAGCGGTTGCTTTAATAACAGATTGAGCTTCTTGATTCAATAATTCCAAAGCGGTCTTTAGGCCATCTTCTTTTTCAATATCAATCCCGGACTTCTTTATCAGGCGATTTTTTCTTAGGCGTGCTTTTAAGATGGTGTGGTACCGTTCTTCATCCTCCATGTTAGTAGGATAGGCCACAGATTTGGGTAGCCTAAGAATAAGCACGAACGGAATAAGTATGAGCAGCAGCAAGGTAATGCTGATAAAGCCCGTAACCAGCCAAGCCAAGGTAGGATTTACCGTGGTAAGATTAGCATGAAATGCTATAATCTGATTAATGGCGAAAAGTATGAAGCCCACAATAAGGGCTACAGATACTAATAGACCGATGGTTTTCAGCTGCTTAAACATTACTTTATTAGACAGAGAAAACCAGCAAAAGGTTTCAGATGCGCTTGGTTATGAAGCTAATTTTAGTGATTAGCTTCATAAATAAGTCTAATTCCCTCTAATGTTAAGTTTCCATCAATGGTGTCAAACTGAGCCTGTAGAGGTTCTAGAACTTTAGAAAGACCGCCCGTAGCAATCACTTTCATGTCAGTCTTTAACTCATCCTCTATTCTTTCGATCATTTTTTCCACCAGACCTACATAACCCCATAAAATGCCAGATTGAATGGCGCTGGTAGTGTCTGTACCTATTACTGAAGCAGGGAGCTCTAACGGAATTTCATTCAGTTTTACTGCGCTGGTGGCTAAAGCTTTCATAGCGGTTTTCAAACCAGGAGCTATATTAACCCCTTTGATCTTTTTATTGGCAACAATGGTGAAAGTAAGAGCCGTACCGAAGTCAACCACCAGGCAATCATCATTGAACTTAGTATAACCAGCCAATGCATCTGCTACCAAATCACTACCAATTTTATCAGGATGCAATACTTCAATAGGCAGGGCACTGTAGCTGGATTCTCCAATCATATAAGGAGTAATCTTAAACTTATCAGCCAGCTGCTTTTGTAGAACCTTAGTGAAAAAGGGTACTACACTACTTATGGCTACCTGGTCTATGGTAATGCCTGCCAAATGAGTATTTAACGACTGGCTCAGCATCTCTTGTGCTTCATCTTTTGTGCCTAGTCGCCATACGGTAGTCCATTCTTCACCATTATGAAGTCCGAATACCACGTTTGTATTTCCGATGTCTACTGCTAAAAACATATTAGGATTGAATATCGTGTATCAGTTGCGCATATCCAAAAGAATTTTCCAAAGAGAGCGTTACTGGCGGCTCACTGGTCTCAAAAATATGCCTTAAAACTTTATGTAAATTTTCTTCAGGAGTAGTGCCAAAAGCTTCAAAAGCTAAGGTCCAATAGTCCTGATCTCTAACGGAGAGATGAGATAATTCCATTTCACAACCTTCCTCCACATTCACGCCCATCTCTATTCTATCTGGAAAGCCTCCTTCCAGGGTAAACCTCGTCATTTTTCTGGACTTAGTAATCTCCACCCACGTTTCAGGATGCTGTATCATGAATGACCATTCCTTGTTGTCTTCCACGGCATAGCTCCATTTCGTGTATTGTTCTAGCTGCCCTTCATGAGCACCGAAAGAATATTTTGAAAGAGTGTTAATCAAAGGCTTTATTTGAATATTTCCCTCTCTCAACTTAATGCCTAATGTTCCTTGATCATGCTTATGGAAGTAATAATCAGTTCTTACGGGCTGGTGTTTAGCCTGAAAAGTATCTGCCCATGTTTCCATAACCTCAGGTAGCTTACCCTCAAAAACCCATCTTACCTCCACTGAATTTAACATAGTTAGATAACTCTAAGCGGTCGCTTTAGTTTTTAGGTTTATAATGAGATTTGTCGAAGATTTCTCTGGCATTGGTGTTCTCCATCAGCTCGGGTAAAGTGACCTCTTCATTTCTGGCCATATACTGCTTTACTATTTCCCAGCCAACCCATGTACCAACTCTTCCAGGTGCTTTTTCACCAATTTCGTAGGTTTTAGGACGTTCTTCTATATATTTTTTCTTTATCAAATGATCTGTCTCATATAATAGCTGGTTCTCAAGGAAATGTGCCCATACAATGTCCTGATTTTCGCGAGTACCTTTCATTTCTTCCTGGGAGTACCATATCAAAACACTGTCAGGAGTACAGGGCATCATGTGCTTAGCGAAATAGAAAGATTTGCCATAACCAACCATATCCGCCATCATGGTTTTATCAGTGATGTTGGTTTTATTATAGTTAGGAGAAATGCCATATAATAACATAATAGAAGGAGTAATATAGCTCGGACGATATCTTTCCAGCATGTAATCATATAATCCGATAGGTCTGTATTTAGCACCATCGCCCAAATAGTAATCTAAACCTATTACGATAAGAGAGTCTGAGATAAACAGGTCACTGTCTAAGCCAGTAGCAACGAACTTAACCTTAGGCAGCTTAGCCTCCGGGTAGTAATATCTTAAATTGGTGAAAGCTCCATTCAGCTCACTTTTCAATTCACTTAAATCACCAAATACGTCATCAATGGCCTTACTTAGGGAGTCAATGTGCGGATTTTGAAAACGCATAAGCAAGGCGTCCATCATTACTGAATCATTTGGGTATTGAGTTCTTCTTAAGAAGTACTCTCTAATTACCGGGTATTCATTAAGAAACTCTCTGAGCTCAGGTTTGGTCTTGGCGCCTAATAGTTTATGATCTAGTCTTTCAAAGTCCAGACTCACTTCCTGACCGGACACATCGGGCTGAAACACACATTCATCATATTTTTCATTACACGAAACAATAAAAAATGCTATAACTCCGCTTATTAGTAAAAGTGGAAAACCTTTTTTCATGATCAAACTATTCGTTTATTTGGACGTTAATTGAGCTAAGTTTTAGAACTTGCTAAGTAACCAAAAAATTATGTGCAGATGAGAAAAAAACTGCTGTTTCTATCATTTTTATTCATTTCAATAGGTAGCTATGCCCAGGTAGAGCTTGGCGTAAAGTTTAGTCCTACTATATCCACATCCAGAGTTTCGTCAGATGCTGATGACGTAAATTTTGATGGTAATGGTGCGGCTTTAAGGTTTGCTGCCGGCCCTTTTGCAGACATTGCTTTCAGTGAAAATTATTATATAAGTACAGGTTTATTTCTGGTGAGTAACAGAGCTACGTTTGAGGTTACCTCAGGTCCCGAAAGGCATGAGGAGGAGCATAACTTGCAATATTTACAAGTGCCATTGGCTTTGAAACTTTATACTAATGAAATAGCTCTTGATAAACGTATTTATTTTCAGGTGGGTACTACTATGGAGTTTAAGGTAAAAGAGAAAAGTGACTCAGAAATTCAACTGATTGAAGACTTCAAACTCTTTAATTCCACGCTTCAGGTGGGCTTTGGGCTTGATTATAAAATAGGTTTAAACACCAGCTTATTCGGAGGGCTTTCTTACAATCGTGGTCTTATTAATGCGGTTTCGGAACGTGCTGAAGGGGTGCCAAAATTTACGTTGAAGAATGATTATGTGGGGATTGATCTGGGTATTAAATTCTAACAATCATTTCAGATGCTCCACAAGCTCTTCCGGCCTGTAGATAACAGCCCTTTAATAGTATTTAGAATCATCTTTGGCCTTTTGCTCACTGCTGAGGCCTGGGGTGCTATAATGACAGGGTGGGTAAGAAGAGCCTTCATTGATCCTCAATATAACTTCCCTTTTATAGATTTTTCATGGCTGCATCCGCTGCCGGGAGATGGTATGTATTATTACTACGCCATAATGGGAGCGGCAGGAGTCATGATTACTTTGGGTCTATACTACCGCGCCTCCATGAGCATTTATGCCATTATGTGGGCAGGAGTATACCTGATGCAAAAGACCAATTATAATAATCACTATTATTTAATGATGGTTCTTTGCTTTCTCATGGTGCTTATGCCGGCGCATCGCTATGCCTCTCTGGATGTAAAGAGAAAGCCGGCTTTAAAAAGCTTGAGCTGTCCGCAATGGTGCCTGTCATTATTTGCCTATCAAATGACGGTGGTTTATGTGTTTGCTTCTTTGGCAAAGATGTACCCCGGATGGCTAAGATGTGAGCCTATAGAAATATGGTTTGCAGCCAAAAGTGACTATTGGTTGGTAGGGCCACTACTAGCCAAGCACTGGTTTCAGGTCATGGTGGCTTATTTAGGAGTTGCTTTTGATCTAATTATAGGGCCAGGATTACTCTGGAAAAAGACCAGGAAGTATGCCTTTATTGCAGCTGTATTTTTCCACCTCTTCAATTCAGCCATCTTTCAGGTGGGCGTTTTCCCGTACATGGGCATTGCCATAAGCATCTTTTTCTTCGACCCAGATCTTATTAAACACATTTTCCTTAAAAGAAAGCCTGTATTCAAAGACACAACTCAGAGCACTTATTCCCCTAGATATAAACAATTTATAAGTGGAGCATTCATAATCTATTTTGCTTTTCAAATTATGCTGCCTTTAAGGCATTGGTTTTTTCCTGGTGAGGTTCACTGGACTGAGGAGGGGCACCGTCTTTCCTGGCGAATGATGCTGAGAGTAAAATCTGGCAGTGTATTTTTTATTGTGGTAGATCCTAAGACTAAAGAAGAATGGAAAGTTTACCCAATAGCATACATCACCAGAAAGCAATCTGCTAAAGTAGCTACCCATCCGGATATGTGCTGGCAATTCGTTCAAATACTCAAAGAAGACTACGCTCAAAAAGGATACCCTGATGTTCAGATTTTTGCTCATGGCAAAGCGAAGCTCAATCAGGGTGAATACCATCCTCTCTATAATCCTGAAATAGATTTAGCTCAGGTGGAATGGCACCGTTTCGGCCATTCCGAATGGCTGCTGCCTTTTAAATCGGAGTTGTAGCAGCAGTGCTATCAGCAGTCACATTTTCAACCTTTGCAGGAGCAGGTTTTATTTTGAGCACTTCTTCCATAAACTTAAAAGTCTCTTTTCTTACGGTAGGTACATCTTTAGAGGTTAAGGTGGAGCCTATTACGTGGTGGCCAGCTTCTGGAAAGGCTGCTTTTCGTTTTAGGTTTTCCGGAGTTCCTAATTCATCATACATTTCCAACATGGCCGAAACGGAAACGGTATTATCTTGAACGGTGTCATTTTTATAGAAATAACCCAGGAATACAGGTTGAGTAACGCTTTCGAAAGTTTCTTCAGTCATGGTCACTTCCAATAGTTCCTGTAGCTGCGGTAGCGCTTCTACCCGATATCTGTTTTGCCAGTATTTCTGCCTTTCTTTATCGAGTTCCCATTCATAATAGTCGCCACCTTCTACAATTCTGGCTATTTGTAAACCCCAGTGCATGCTGAGTATGTCTGATAGCGGATCATAAATATCAATGTTAGGTGAATACATAATTAGGCCAGCAATTTTGTCATTGCCACCCGCCAGATATAGTGATAATGTACCTCCGGTAGAGGTGCTCAGTAAGATCACCTTATCGCCTAGCTGCTCACCGATGGCTATGGCATGTTTGGCCGAGTTCACCAGATTTTCCACAGTAAGGTCAAGCATAGGCTCCTTGACATCCAAGCCATGAGAGTGTAAACGGGAAAGGTAGAGGTTGCATCCGTATCTTTTAGCCAGGTCTCTGTGCATGGGAAATCCTTCCATTTGGCTAGCGGAAAAGCCATGTAAATACACAATGCTATAAGGTGTTTTTGTATAAGCCGAATCATACCACACTATGCGGGCTTCATTATCTGGCTTTATGCCATCTACCGCCTTTTCATGGTCTTCAATGTCTGATTCCAGCTGATATAAAAAGCGACTTACCTCAGGCAGATCCTTGTTCAGGGTAGGCTCCTTTACCTTCGGACCCACAAAATAAAAGAGAATTAAAACTGCAAAGATCCCTATTAACCACTTTAAGAATTTCATTTTTTAATCAATTACTATTTTCACAGAAAGAGCCTTTGGCTACCCATATTTTTTTTATTTCCGGTATTATAATTCCGTTTTTTACTGAAGGGTCATTCATGATCACGGCCTTAGCTACTTCTCCTTCCATAATCAAAGTGGTGCCATCGCTGTTGTCAAAAACTCCTTCCGAAATTACGTTGCCGGTTTTTTCTATTTCCTGTAAGTATACGTCATGTTGTCTGAAGAGTTCTGGTGCATCTCGTACATTAAATTTGGTGATGTAAGAATTAAACCTGATGAAGGTATAGGTCTGAAATTCTGCATCTGCCTTAGCCAGACAAGCTGAACCTCTTCTGGGAGTCCAGGGTAATATTTCAATTTTATATCTGTTTGCCTTTATCGCTGGGTCAGTGTTTATCCACTCTCTGGCCTCCTCTACAGAACTGGTGTTCATTATGAAAATACCTCCGCCACTATCGAAAGGCCCGGCTACCAAAAGTTTTCCTTCTTCGGCCAGCTTCTTAATATTGGCCAGGTGGCTTGCCTGCAGGCTCTTAACTTTCTCTTCAGGCAGTTCTTCTTTGGAAGGATTGGTGTTAAGAAAAACGAACATGAATTTAGTTTGACCAAAACCGCTGGAAAAGCTTGCGATAACGAACAAGAGAGCAATAAAAAATCTCATAGGTGTGGAATTATTACCTCGATTATAACAGTATTTTGAGTATCTTCTTCTCAAAACTCAGCCTTTTTTTAAACTTTCAACGCATTGGATCAATAATTAGTTTGTAGGAATAGTATTTGTCATGATTGGGTAAACCAAAGCCAAATAACTATGATTAAATATCTTGCACTAGTTCTTACCATTGTCGGCATTATCGGGCTCATACTTGGTGTGCTGGGAATATTTGGAAGTAATATAGTAGCACTTAGTCCGTGGGCAATGGCTATCCTGGGACTAATATTCTTTTTCTCTGGTATAGGTATATTGAAGAGGAAAAAGGATACAGATGAAATTGCTTAAAATTCTAACAGGAGATCTATCAGTGTTTCAATGTCGGCCTTAGTATTAAATACATGAGGTGCTATTCTTATGGCATTGCCCCTCATTGATACGCTGATCTGATTTTCTTTTAGTTTTTTGCTTAGTAACTCACTATCTAGTTCTTCTCTACACTTGATGCCAAACATATGTGCTGCTCTAAATTCGGCGTGCTCTGTATAAAACTTAGATCCTTCCAGCCTTAAAAGTGCATCTTTGGAGATATTATGGCAGTGCTCCTGAATATTCGAAACGCCCCATTCATTTAGCTTTTTTATGGCCTCCAGCATCATAGGAAGGAGCACGAAATTACTATGTTCACCCACTTCATACCTTAATGATCCGGGCTGATATCCAGATCTGTAATTTACAAGGTCTGAGAAGTTTTCGCTGTTTTCTCTATTTATCCAGCTTTCCTCCAAAGGTGATCCGTTGTCGAAGTATGGTCCGAAATAGGCTACACCAATAGAATATGGACCTAGAAGCCATTTGTAACCAGCACATATCAGTGCATCTGGCTGTAGTTCTTTTATATCTAAAGGCAAAGCGCCCACAGATTGAGTGCCGTCTATAATGAGCACTGCACCCACCTCTCTGCTTTTCTCTCTTATTGCTTTTAAGTCGAACAGGGTGCCATCAGCCCAATGAATATGGCCCAGCGCCACCACTTTAGTGTTAGAATCAATGGCCTCAAGAAGATTTTTATTCCAACTTTTTCCTCTATTGCTACCTTCATCCGGACTAACCACTTTTAAAATGGCTTGGCCATGGCTGCAAATCTTTTCCCACGGATAATAGTTGCTGGGAAATTGCTGTGCAGCTACTACAATATTATTTTTTGGTTTTAAAGGTATATTATTAGCCACTGTAGATATGGCATAACTTACGGATGGAATGGTAACTATCCTATTGGGGTTGTCAGCACCTATCAACCTGGCGAATTCTCTGCGAAGGAGTGCTGAGTCTTCAAAAAAATCATCGACGCTAATACTAGCGGGATTTCGCTTTTTCATTATTCCCTTCATGCCGGCCTCTTCTACACATTTCAGTAGCGGAGACATATAAGCGCAGTTGAGAAAAATTTCATTGTCAGGAAGTGAAAACTCGGCTTTGGTATTTTCGAACATAAAGGTTGATTAGTTTAAATTCAGTGAATCCCGCAAATAGGCATCTTGATTGTGGTTTTTAGTCCAGTAGTCAATGAATAGTTTACGGTCTAGCTGGGCAGAGGTTGTATATTGCTTCCCACCTCTACCTACAAACGTCTCCTTCCAGGCCGTTATTTCATGAGGAAACTTAAGGTTAAAAACTATCTCCAAAGTTCTGCCTTCAAATTCTAATTTATAAAGGCCGCTGTTGGCATCTTTAATTAAGCTTGCATTCACCACTTCAGGTTCTAATGGCTTGTGCTGTAGCCGGGTGTAAAAAAGCCCAGGCAACATTTCAAATTCGCCTTGCGGCAGCGATTCGTAATCAATTCGTATTCTGCTCCAAACTTCATCTTCCAGCATCACTTTTTTAGTTTCAACCTGTTCATCACCTTCGGTTTCGAAATATGAGAATAAAGATACTTTGTACTTATCATGGTTAAGATTTAGCTGTGCGAACGTATGGCCGCACCATTCCTGGCTGCTCATGGATACTTTAAAGGTGGAGCTATCTTTTTGTAATTCTACTGGTGTGAAGGCCGAAAGCATCATTGAGTATGGGTAAACTCCTGTTGTAAATTTCTTCACGAAATTGAGCTTCATCACATTCACCTTGTCATTGCCGGCATCCTCCGCATGATCTATTTTCACTTGCTTGTAGCGAGAAAAGGGCTCAGTTACGAATATTAAAGTAGCCTTTCCTTTTCTTTCTTCACCATACCTGGATTGGCTAAGGTTATATACAGCTACCTCTGCTTTTCCGTCAAACCAGTGCTCCTTGAATTCAGGCGAGGGCTCGTTAAAGTCATATTTAGATGGATCACTATGGCATGATATAAAGGCTAAAGTGATTACAAGAGACAATAGTAATTCTATAGCGTATTTCATGATTAGAAGATATTATGTACTGAAGTTTATATTCAAGTTTGGAATAGTGTTAATTTAGAAATTATTTTGGGTATTGGAATAAAATGAGGTCAATACCTAATAAAACCACAATCAACCAAACGCATGACAGAGCCAGTATTGCTTAAAAAAAGCAGCAAGCAAAAGTTTATCTATCTCGGTATTCTATTAATTACATTTCTCGTAGCCTACTCATACACCTTTGATGATAAGGTAGCCATGCTAGGAGATAATGCATCATATTATATGCTGGGCAAGGCTCTTTCTCAAGGTGAGGGTTATGTGAATATCACCCGTAAAGAGGCCACTCCAAATAATCACTATCCTCCAGGGTACCCGGCTATTATAAGTGTACTCATGCTGGTAAGTGACAGTTTCACTTTTATAAAAGTATTTAACGGGGTATTGCTCCTATTTGGCCTTTGGCTGCTATTTGAATTTTTAGGAAGGTTAACCGAGAACTATGCGTTCAGCTTTGTAGTGACTTTGCTAGCCACCTTAAATGCGCATTTGCTGTTCTACGGTAGTATTATGATGTCAGAGGTGCCTTTCTTCTGCATCAGCTTACTTTCGTTCTATAGTTTCACCAAAATAGACCTGGAGAAATTTTCATTAAAGAGCCCTCACCTGATTATATCTATTCTGGCAATGATATTTGCTTATTATATCCGATCGCTGGGGGTGGCTATATTAGGGGCATATATTCTATTTTTCCTTATTGGAAGACATTGGAAATATCTAATCACATATTTTGCAGCATTTGTAGTTGGCTTTTTGCCATGGTTTATCCGTGGTCAAAGCTTAGGGGGGAGGATCATACACCAAACAGCTTACAATGATCAACCCATATCAGCCAGCTTTAGGGCAGGCAGGTTTTGGAGATTTTGTAGATCGATTTTTGACTAATTTTTCCAGATACATAACCCTGGAAATACCAAGTTCAGTATTCCCTGTAAGAACTCCTGATTATCAGGCAGAAGCTATCGGAGGCCTTTGGTTTTTCGGTGTAGTTATGATTGGTCTCATTATTTACGGTGTGTGGTCATTGCCAAAATACAGATGGCTAATAGCCGGTTATTTATTAGGTAATTTTGCCATTCTTATGCTATGGCCAGACGTATGGATCGGGGTTAGATTCATTGTTCCAATTATTCCTATTCTTATCCTTTGCTTTGTAAATGCTCTCTTTTCCCTGTATTCGTTGGTGGCGAAAGGAGTGAAAAAGCAAGCTTCACCTCAGCCGTTGTATTTGGCTATTTTAGTGTTGTTCTGTTTTTCTCCCATTAATAAAATACATGACGATGCCAAGGCGGCCATTTCACCAGCCTGGAAAAATTATTTTGCCGCTGCCGACTGGATAAAGAAAAACAGTAAAGAGAAAGTGACGGTGGCCTGTGGTAAGCCTATGCTTTTTTATCTCTACTCAGACTCCTACACCCTGCGCTATAAATTTGAACAGGATCCTGAAGCTCTCATTAAAGATCTTGAAGAAAGAGAGGTAGATTATGTGGTAATTGACCAGGTATATGGCAATACATTCCGATACTTGCTGCCAGCCGTAAGGAAACATCCTGAGCGTTTTCAGCAAGCCCATAGACTTCAATACCCTGATACCTACGTACTTAAATTTAGAAGATGACCCAAAATATTCAGAAAATTTGAATTTTTTCACCTGAAGTAATAATGTAGTAATGCATTGGTTATCAAGAGGATTTATTGATGATCTTAAAATTTAATCTATAATTAATAAAACTTTCTTGGGAACACACTGTTTTCTAAAGCAACTTAGTACCCGAAAAGGTGATTAGCCAGATGCTGAATTAGTATGGTTTTTGGTGAAAACTTGTTAACTTAATACAAAGGCGGACGGATGATAGATGCTACTACATACAAGGGAATAGATTACGTTAGAGTGGGGGAGCTTCCAGAAGCACAGCGTGAAGCGATCCAGCAATGGCTTAATCCTGGTGTTATGATTAAAATTATGACCCCTTCAGGAATAATGCGTGATTGTGTGCAATACCGAGACTACCAAGACTGGTTCTATAACTCATATGCTCAGCCTACAGGCTCTACCAAGTCTGATGAAGGCACTTCAGTGGTGAAGAAAGTTATCCCTCGATTAGTAAGTTAATCCCAAACGCCAACTGGCACTACCTCTAATACATTATTTTCGGGATCATTAAAATAAAATGATTCCTGACCACTTTTCCATACCATCATATCAGTAATCTCAATACCTAAATTGGCGATCTGGCGCTTAACATTCTCGTAATCTTGGGTGTCTACTTCAAAAGCAAAGTGTTGATTTCCCTCGGCATAGTGTGGTGGAGGTGATTTCTTAAACTTACTATCCTTTGGATTGAAGCATAATAATACGGAGGTACCAGCCCTGAAAAAGATATGCTTACCCTCTTCATACATGATAATTTCTAAGCCTAATTTATCATGATAAAAGCTTTTAGCTTTCTCCAGATCTCTGATATACAGGCAGCTCTCTTTTATTTGCAAGAATTCTTTCATATCATGTTAATTAATAATGTTTAAGGCCTTTGCGGTCCCTTAATTTTAATCTTTATAAAATACTCATTTTAATGCATTAAAATTATTGATTACAGGCTATTGTTCTAACTTTGCAACTTATTTATAGGAGAATTGAATGTGAAACACGAAAGCCCGTTAGTTAAATTTTTAGTCTGGCGAATAAAACATATAAGCAATAAAAATTTTGTTCTAATCTTATCGGGAGTTATTGGGCTTATTTCTGGTATTGCTGCCGTTTCGCTAAAAGAGACTGTTCACTTCATTCAACACCAATTAACGGGGCATTTCAACAAGCAAGATGAAAACTATTATTATATAGGCTTCCCTCTTATTGGTCTCTTACTCACCGTTGCTCTTACTAATTACTTTATCAAGGAGAAAATGGGTCATGGTATTACCCAAATTCTTTATGACATTTCTAAAAACTCCGCCCTGATTAAGAGAACAAAGATGTTTTCCAGGATGATTACCAGTGCTATCACTGTTGGTTTTGGTGGTTCAGTAGGTTTGGAGGCTCCTATAGTAGTTACGGGTTCGGCCATAGGTTCCAATGTAGGCCGCTTCATGCACATGAATGCCAAAAAGCGGAGTTTGCTTATAGGCTGTGGTGCAGCCGGAGCTGTATCTGCGATATTTAACTCCCCAGTAGCGGGAGTAATATTCAGCATGGAAGTAATTCTGGCAGATGTTACCATTGCTATGTTTATTCCGCTGCTCATAGCCTCTGTGTCAGGAACATTGGTTTCCATTACATTATTAGGTGATGATGTGCTATTCTCATTCAAGCTGGTGGATAGCTTTAAGGCGTCAGACACGCCATATTATATTTTGTTGGGGGTAATCAGCGGCTTGGTCTCTGTATATTTTACCAGAGTAACCTATAAAGTAGAGGCGCTTATAAAAAGAGTGAAAAACTATTTTGGTAGGGCACTGGTAGGTGGGGTGTTATTAGGAGTAATCATATTTCTATTTCCTCCAATATATGGTGAAGGTTATAACACCATTAAACTTTTATTGGCCGGTAAAGAGCTGGAAATTTTAGATACCAGTTTATTCTTTTCAGAGATAGATAACGTAATCGCCATTTTCTTATTTATTCTCGGAGTTATTCTAATTAAGCCCGTAGCATCAGCGCTCACCATCGGTTCCGGTGGTAGTGGTGGTATATTTGCTCCTTCACTATTTCTGGGTGGTGTAACAGGTTATTTGTTTGCTGCCATGCTTAACGTGATTACCTGGGGAAATACAAGTACCAGTAATTTTACCTTAGTAGGCATGTGTGGCGTGATGAGTGGGGTACTTCATGCGCCACTAACAGCTATATTCTTAATAGCAGAAATAACCAGTGGCTACGAGCTGTTCGTTCCGCTGATGCTGGTGTCTGCCATCTCCTTTAGTACAAGTTCATTCTTTGAAAAACATTCGCTTTACACCAAGCACCTGATCGAAAGTGGAGATCTCATTCAGTATGATAAAGATAAGCAGGTACTATCGCTTATAGATCTGACTAAGATCATAGAGAAAGACCTTCTGAAGATTGATCCTCACGCCACCTTGGGTGAGTTGGTAAACCTCGTTCGCATATCCAAAAGAAACATATTTCCAGTGGTCAATGAAAAGCAAGAACTGCTGGGCGTAGTAACACTAGATGATATAAGAAATATCATGTTTGATCAGGATAAGCAGAAGTCCACCATAGTTAAAACCTACATGCATAGCCCACCGGCATACATTAGCTCTCATGAAAATATGCAATCAGTAATGCGCAAGTTTGAGCTATCTGGGGCCTGGAACCTTCCCGTGATTGATAATGGTAAGTACGTAGGCTTTTTGTCTAAGTCCAGAATCTTCAATACCTACCGAAAGAAGCTAATTAGGCATAATCAGGAGTAAATCACTAAACTGATTAACCTTACATTTAACATGCAAGAAAAAAAAGATTTTTGTTTCTGTAAATTAGGCTTGTATTGTTTATTGTTTTTCCTATTTTCGCGTCCTTTTGTTTTTTCGGTTTTAGTTGTCCACAAAGTGAACATTAAATGATTGATACGTAACTAATTGTTTTTCAATAAGTTATGTATTAACCTGTGGATAATGTGGATAAGTTATCGATTTTGTGGAAAACTTTTCATTGACTTTTCGGATTCTTGATTTTGTATAATCAGGGCACTTCTGCCATTGCTTTCTAGCTCACTTTTTACCGCAAAATATTACACCCTTATTTTTCTAATAGTCTCATTTTTAGTGGCTAAAACTTTTACTCCGGTAAATCAAAAAAAAGAACTACGTACGTATTTTCTACTATTAACTATATGTTACGGTTAATTTAGGAGTATATTATTCAGGTAGTTATGGCTGTAGTTTGCAGCAACATGGTCTGAAAATTATAATCTTTAAAAAGTACAATTTTCAAATTTGCAATTTTTGAACTTTTGAGGAGAATATCCGTAATTTATACTCATGAAAAATCTGTCGTTAATTCTTCTATTTACTTTGAGTTTCGCTGCTGTAGCAAAAGCACAAGAGGTGCCAGTGGTGAAATATGACAAGCTGGAAGCACTGATAAAAGAATCAGGTGAAAAAGTAAAGGTGATTAATTTCTGGGCTACCTGGTGTGGGCCGTGTGTGAAAGAATTGCCTTTGTTCCAAACGCTGTCATCACAAGGAAATGTAGATGTTCATTTAGTAAGTCTTGATTACGCTGATGCCATTGATAAGGTAAACAAATTTGTGGATCGAAAGGGCTATGGGGAAATGGACATTATGCTTTTAGACGAGATAGATTATAATTCATGGATTGATAGAGTTGATAAAAGTTGGTCAGGGGCAATACCGGCCACTTTAATTATAAATCCGGAAACGGGAAAAAGAGTGTTTGTAGAAGGCGAGCTTAAAAAGGAACAATTAGAAAAGCACATTAAAGAATTGTCGAACTAAACTAACCAAATTATGATCAAGTCTAAACTTTTTGCATTGCTGTGTCTGCTCGCATTCTTTGCAGGCAAGCCAATAACAGATGGCGGTTATTCAGTAGGAGATACCGTTAAGGATTTTAAACTAAAAAATGTAAGCGGAGATATGGTTTCTCTGGCTGATTATAAAGATGACAAAGGTATTATTTTGATTTTTGACTGTAATACCTGCCCAGTGTCTAAAGCTTATAATTCCAGAATTAAGGAATTACATGGCATGTATGCAGAAAAGGGCTTTCCAGTATTGGCCATTAACAGTAATGACCCAGGCCGCCAGCCAGGAGATAGCTTTGATGAAATGGTGAAATATGCTAAAAAACATGACTACAAGCATGCTTATGTTCAGGATCTAAATCAGGATGTAGCTAAAGCTTTTGGAGCTACTAATACTCCACATGTTTTTTTACTGAAAAATACTGGCGCTGATTTTAAAGTAGCTTATATTGGTGCTATTGATAACAACTCAAGAGATGCCGATGCTGCTGACAAAAAGTATGTGGAGGACGCCATTGATGCACTTTTGGGAGGAAAAGATCCTGAAACATCAAAAACAAAAGCAATAGGCTGCTCTATTAAATGGAAAGAAGCTTAATAGTCTAACAATATTACTTAATCGAGCTTTGCTTCATATTTCGGTATGGGGTGAAGCTCTTCTTTTTTATGGCAAAACCAAAACTGGAAATCGTACCTGAATTTTATCAGGGCTACATAGCTGGAATAGAAGACGAAAAACTAATCCCGGCTTTAATCAATCACGGCAACATTACGATGGATTTACTAAAATCCATTCCTGAAGCTTCTGGATCCTACAGATATGATGAAGGAAAATGGAGTATTAAGCAAATGCTGGTGCATATCATAGATTCAGAAAGGATCTTTGCTTATCGAGCTCTGGCATTCGCTAGAAACGACAAGACATCTCTACCTGGTTTTGAGCAAAATGACTATGTAGACGCTTCATTTGCAGATGATAGAAAGCTTTATCAGATTTTAGAAGAGTTTGGCAATGTAAGGGCTTCTACCATTGATTTGTTCTCTAGCTTTAATGAAGAGGTGCTGCTGAGAGAGGGTACTTGTAATGGTTATGCCATGTCAGTGAATACTTTAGGTTATCTGATTATAGGCCATGAGGCTCATCACCGTAGAATATTAAAAGAACGATATTTTTCGGCCTAGTCGCGCTTTTTCGTATTTTGCAAGAATGAAGTTATCGATTTATCTGGGTTTGTTCTCAGTAATGGTGTGCACCTGGTCTTGCTCCAGTATAAATAAGAAACATATTATTAGTGAGGTAGTGGCTCTTGAAGAGGAGTTTCATGATCATTCTGGTTTTGTTTTATACGATCCTGCAGAGTCGAAAACATTAATTTCGTATCAGGGCGATAAGTATTTTACTCCCGCCTCTAATACCAAAATTCTCACTTTATACTTGTCTTTAAATGTGCTGGGAGATTCAATTCCAGGCCTTTATTATCAAGAAAAAGGCGATTCTTTGATTTTTTGGGGTGCTGGGGATCCTTCATTCTTAAATAAAAATCTTCCGAATAGTGAAGTTTATGACTTTCTGGCAAACACAGAAAAAGAACTCTATTTTTCTGGCCAGAATTTTTATGACTACCACTTTGGCCCAGGTTGGGCTTGGGATGATTACTTCTACTCTTTTTCCAGTGAGAAAGCTCCTTTTACTATCTACGGTAACAATATCGAAGTGACCAAAGATAAAAACCAGCCGTTTCTTACAGTAAAGCAACCTTTTTTTAAGCAGTACTTTTGGCTGGGGGATAGTCTTTACAAAGAAGATGAGCTAGTGAGGGATTATAATTCAAACAATATTATCTATTTCCCTTCACCTGTTCCTAAGAGAATAAATACTGAATTGCCATTTAGATATTCAGATATATTGTTCACCAAAATTCTGGCCGATACGCTACATAAGGACGTTCAGCTAGTTAATCTTAAAATGCCGAAAGATCATCAAGTGATTTATAGCATTGCAGCAGATTCTGCTTATCAGGAAATGATGCAGGAGAGTGATAATTTCATTGCCGAGCAACTTTTGCTTACCTGTGCTGGCGTACTCACCGATTCACTTAAAGCACAAGCCGGCTTAGATTATGGCTTGGGTGAGTTACTAAAGGATGCGCCGCAAGAGTTTGTTTGGATGGACGGTTCAGGTCTTTCGCGCTATAATTTGTTTACGCCCAACTCGCTGGTTTGGCTTTGGCATAAATTATATCAGCAAATACCCGAAGAAAGACTGTTTTCACTACTGCCAGCCGGAGGACAGCCCGGCACTTTAGCTCGATATTATAAAAGTGAGGAACCATATTTGTTTGCAAAAACAGGTACGCTAAGCAATAATCATAATCTTAGTGGGTTCTTAAGAACAAAGAAGGGCAAACTATATATTTTTGCCTTTATGAATAACAACTACCCTGATAAGTCGGGTCCAGTGAAAAGAAAAATGGAACAGATTCTTCAGGATATATATTTAAATTATTGATATGAAGAAAGGTTTTGTTGCCGTACTAATGCTTATTGCTGGCTTTCACGCCAAAGCTCAGGTCATTGATAGTCTTGATTTTAAAATTGGGCAGATGCTCTTAGTCGGCTATCCAGGCAAAGAAATATCTCCTGATGATGCAACTATAAAGGATATCAAAGAGGGTAAAGTGGGAGGAATCATTCTTTTTGAAAAAAACATTAGCCCTACTAACTCTTATATTAAGCTAAAACAGCTTACCTGGACACTGCAAAAGGAAGCGCCACTACCTCTTTTCATGGCAATTGATCAAGAAGGTGGTCGTGTAAACAGATTGAAAGAAAAATATGGCTTTCCTAAAACGGTTTCAGCAGCCTATTTGGGGCAGGTGGCCAATATGGACAGTACGCGCTTCTATGCTGAAATGACAGCTTCCACTTTGGCCGGACTTGGCTTTAACGTGAATTTCGCTCCGGTGGTAGATTTGGCGATTAATAAGAATAACCCAGTTATAGCTAAGATAGATCGTTCATACTCCGAAAACCCTGATAGCGTGGCGATGCAGGCGGAGCAAGTAATTGAAGCGCATCGTAAATTCAATATTGTTACGGTACTTAAGCATTTTCCGGGTCATGGCAGCTCACACTCTGATACGCATTTAGGAATTGCAGATGTTACTGAGTATTGGCAAGCCAAGGAAGTTTCACCATATTCTACATTAATAAAAGACGGTGAGATAGATGCGGTAATGACTGCTCATATAGTGAATAAAAAATTAGATAAAAAAGGACTGCCAGGCACATTGTCTAAATCCATTGTTACTGGTTTACTAAGAGATAGCTTAAACTATGATGGTGTAGTGTTTTCTGATGATATGCAGATGCACGCTATAACAAAGCATTATGGATTAGAAAAATCTATTAAACTATCCATACAGGCAGGCGTTGATGTATTGATCTTCAGTAATAATATTCAGGGCAGTGAAAACAGAACAGTAGATACTGTGCATGATATTATTATGAAGCTTATAAAGAGTGGTGATCTTACTGAAGCAAGAATAGACGAATCTTACAGAAGGATTCTTAAACTTAAAAGAGAGAGAATAAAAGGAGTAGAATAGTTTTCATGAGTTTATACAACATACAAGATCCAACCAAAGAACAAGTACCCATTTTAATAAGCGTGCCCCACAGCGGCACGGCATTTCCGGAAGAAATTAAAGACCATTATAATCAGGATTTAATTAAGGCACCGGATGATACGGATTGGTTTGTTGATAAGCTTTATGATTTTGCTCCAGGTATGGGTATTACCATGATTTCGTCTAACTACAGTCGATGGGTTATAGACCTAAACCGTGATCCGGAAAGTGCACCGTTATATGACGATGGTCGCATAATTACGGACCTTTGTCCTACTACCACTTTCTCGGGAGAGCCCATTTACAAAGAGGGGCACATGCCTCATGCAAAGGAAATCGACAGAAGGCTTCAGGAGTACTATTGGCCTTATTACAGGAAGATAGAAGAGATATTAAATGATCTAAAATCTAAATTCGGAAAGGTGTTGTTTTGGGACGCACATTCTATCCGTCAGTACGTGCCTTTAATAAGAAAAGAAGTATTTCCCGACCTCATATTAGGGGATAACAATGAAGTTACCGCCGCTCCTGAATATATTGAGGCTTCATTAGGAGCGCTTCGCGCAGGTAGATTTAAGTTAGAGCATAACTACCCATTTAGAGGAGGCCATCTTACACGTTACTTTGGTAAGCCTGATCAAAACCAGCATGCCTTACAGCTTGAGATGAGCAAGATAAACTACATGGATAACAAAGAGCTTAACTATGATATGGATAGAGCTTCGCATGTGCGCACTCTGCTAAAATCTAATTTTGAAGCACTTATAAAAGCACTGAAAAATTAATGAAAGCCCTTCGGTTTAAAGGCCTTCTGCAAAGAGATGGCTGGGTGAATAATCCACTTATCGAGTTAGATGATGATGGAATTATCAAATCTATTACTGCTGATTCCAATAATTCCGCCGCTGAGTTTATAGATGGATTGGTACTTCCTGCTTTTCAAAATGCCCATAGTCATGCATTCCAATATGCCATGGTGGGGTTGGCTGAGAAATTTACCCAAGGTACAAACGACGATTTCTGGGCTTGGCGAGAGACTATGTATAAGATAGCACTCACTATGGACCCTGAAGATTTGGAGAACATTGCCGCGATGCTCTATTCTGAGATGGTGAGGCATGGTTATTCGGAGGTGGCAGAGTTTCATTATGTGCATCATGATAAAAATGGAAAGCCTTATGGCAATCTAGCAGAGCTTGGCGAAAGATTGGTCTCAGCGGCACAAAGGGCAGGCATCAAAATCACTTTGGTTCCCATGTTCTATCAAAAGGGTGGTTTTGGTATGGAGCCGCAAGAAAGGCAGCGCCGATTCATCAGTAACACAATAGATGATTATCAAAAGCTGTTAGAAGCGAGTAGATCCGTAACCGATAAATATGCTCATGCTTCTCTGGGAATAGGCATTCATTCGCTAAGAGCAGTGCAGCCTGAGGATGTGATTCAAACTTTGAATCAGCGGCCTGAATCAATGCCCTTTCATATTCATGTGTCAGAACAGCTTCAGGAGATCAGCGGGGCGGAAGAGTATCTGGGCACCAGACCAGTTCAATGGCTGCTGGATAATTCGGATGTTAATGAGAGCTATCATTTGGTTCACGCCACGCACCTGGATGATAAAGAAGTTAATGGAGTGGCCGCTTCCGGTGCCAACGTGGTTTTGTGTCCCACCACAGAAGGCAATCTGGGTGATGGTATATTCAGGTTAAAAGATTATCAGAAGCTGAGGGGGAAATGGTCTATTGGAACAGATAGCCATATTAGCCTTAATCCATTGGAAGAATTACGACTGTTGGATTATGGTCAAAGACTTATTTCTCATGAGAGAAGCACATTTTTAGGAGATGCTAACCAAGACAGCTCTATGTATGCTTTGGAACAGTTCATCATGAATGGCCGACGCGCTATGGGAAAATCTTCTGAAAACTTTTTTGAAGTAGGTAAGCCTTTCGATGCCGTAGTTTATAATGCTAAAAATCCATTGCTAGCTGCTACCGCTGATGATAATTTGTTGGCCACTTTGATTTATTCTACCGATTCCAGCCATGTTTTAGATACCTATGTCGATGGTAAATCATATTCACATCAGCCTGATAGAGAAGCCATTTATAGTAATTTTATAGCTACTTTGAGGAGGCTGGATATTCGTTAATTCATTTATTTGCGAGCATAAGAATGAATAGAAGCTTCAATGTTGGGAGCTTCTTCACTTACTGTATAAAATCCTGAGCCATCGGCTGACCATGCTATGGCCTCTCCTTGTGGTTGCTCCAGATAGGGTATTACCTGTGCCGGTCTTTGTAGTGCATCAAATACACTTTCACCCTTTTGTCGCTTCCAGTATAATACCTTTTGATAGGTTTTTAGCAATATCTCCATTCCATCAGGGGAAATGTCACCACCGAC
Source organism: Fulvivirga ligni (assembly GCF_021389935.1). NCBI lineage: Bacteria > Pseudomonadati > Bacteroidota > Cytophagia > Cytophagales > Fulvivirgaceae > Fulvivirga > Fulvivirga ligni. Next base: position 643,193 of record NZ_CP089979.1, on the reverse strand, counting down.
CACATGATCATAGGGTATGCGGCCAAGCTTTTCCACAGTAAAAGGTTCAGTTGTTGGCTGAGGATAAGCCCCTTTATAAACTATCACATTCGGTTCCCTTTTTGAGATAACATAAAAGTCTTTGGTCAGCGGATCCACCAGCAAGCACTCGGCATCACGGTTCCTGTCAGGATACCTGAAGGCGATGGTTTCTACCTGCTTCACCACGGTACTGTCTCCAACCTGTGGTTCAGGTAATCTGAAAATATATTTGAAATCATTTTTTCCAAAGTTGTCTCCAATTTCACCTACATATAGATAATTTACACCGGTCTCCGGTCCGGGACCGCTGGCTATATCTTCCCAATCTCTGTTACTTTTATTGGCTAGGTAAAAAGTGGCAATGTCTTCTCCATCAGGGTTAGTCAAATAAATTCTAGAAGTGTCCCCACTATCATTGTGTGTCCAAATGTAGGTTGGATGATTGCGAGAAGCTGCCAACCCGGAAGCCTCATTTATTCTGGGGTTTTCAATTTTTTTACCAACTACACCTTTCTCAAAAATTTCTGTGTTAAGATGATCTTTCTGATGACACGCACATAATACTAATAGTAAGCCAACTATAGTTTTTCTCATTTCTTCCAGTTATTAATAGTTTCCATTGCTTCTCTTTCATCACCCCAGCCTACAAATTTCATATCTTCCTTATACCCCGTAAACCATAAGTTGATAATTTTAATAGCATTAGGATGAGCTTCCTGAAAACAGGTAAGGGTTTCACAGTCAATCATTCTTAGCTTCTCATCAGCCGGAATTGCTATGATTTTATCGTCCTTTTCACCATGATCCAGAAGCTTTAACACCGCCACCGGTATAATTTCAATTAATTTCCCCTGCTCAGCGGCTGATGATAATAAAAGTACATCTAGCGCGTCTCCATCACCACCTTTAGCAGAATCCATCAACGTAGAAGGGATAAAGCCGTAATTACCCGGATAGGGTAGAAAACGTACGGTTCTTTGAAGACCATCTACAGTATCTGTTTCAAATGTTTTTGATTGTAGATTAAATTCATATTTCACATTGGTGCCGGCGGGTATCTCTACTACCATTTGCACGTGGCCATTATAGGAAAAAACAGAGGCATTATAGTGATTTGTATCACAACTATAGAGAATAATAGCCGAAAGCAGTATTAGCAAAGGTTTGAAATGCTTAAAATGCTTGAAAAAACTACGAAAAGACTTTCCTAAAACGATTAGAGTGATTTTATTCTTAAATTCTGTCATAAAGCAGTAAATTATTACGTGAATGTTAGGCTATAGTTCCAAAAATTTCATACTTTTAGAAAAGTTTAAGGTTGTTAATTGTTTCATCTCGACTTTAAGCATACAACTGACTGCCGGATTATTATGTAGGCTGCATAATAGTTTGGCAGTCAGTTTTTTTATGCCCATTCCAAAATAATTCTCAGCAAATACAACCTTTCAGATAAATGCACGTGTATTAATACCTAAGAATCTAATGTATTAGAAAATTATGCATAGCACTGAACTGGTAAAAGGTACATTACAGACCATCATTTTGAAATTACTGGCAGATAACGATACCATGTATGGTTACGAGATTACACAGAAAGTAAAGGAGTTATCTGATGGCAAAATGGTTCTCACCGAAGGTGCTCTTTATCCCACATTGCATAAAATGGAAGCAGAAGGACTTCTGACCACAGAGAAGAAATCATTTGGGAAGCGAGTTCGAAAATATTACAGCCTTACTGCTACGGGTAAATCTTCCGTAGTAGAGAAAGTGCAAGAGTTCGAGGCTTTCATCAATACCATGTTTAATGTGCTGCAAATTTCACCACAGTTATAGATTATGCAACTGAATGATGAACATATAAACTACATCATTTCAGACTTACGGTACAGAGGGGTGGTTTTAGATGGTCTGGATGATGAACTCATTGATCATATATGTATCCTGGTAGAGCAAAAAATGGATCAGGGTCTCCGTTTTATTGAAGCTTACCAGCAGGCACTCAAGAACTTTGGTCATGAAGAAAGTCTCCTCAAGGTCCAGCATCAAACTCTGCAAATAAATAATAATAGCAACAACATCATGTTTAAAAATCATCTTAAAATCGCCTTGAGGAATCTGGCTAAGTACAGATTTTACTCAGTAGTAAATATTCTCGGCCTTAGTGTAGGTTTAGCTTGCTGTCTTATCATAGCCTTATTTGTATCCTCAGAATTAAGCTATGATAGCCATCATGTAAATAAGGATAGGATCTACCGCCTAAGTAGATATGTGAATTTTGCGGAGCAAGAGTTTCATTATCCCGTGCTACCTGCACCTTTAGGGCCTGCACTTATGGAAGAACTGCCAGAAGTTGAAAGTGCAGTTCGTTTTAGATCCCTGGGGCATTTTATGGTAAGTGCTAACGACCAGGAAGTATTCAGTGAAGGTGATGTGCTCTATGCTGATAATCAGCTGTTTGATGTGTTTACTATATCTATTTCAAGAGGTAATGCGCAAACTCCGTTGACTAAGCCCAACGAAGTGGCAATAAGTGAGAGTGCTGCTTCTAAATATTTCGGGAGTCAATCACCCATTGGTAAAATATTGAAGTTTAAAAACGGAGACGGACCCCGTGAGGAATATGCTGTTACCGCAGTGTTCCAGGATATACCTTCCAGTAGCCACCTATCTTCAGACTTTTTCCTTTCTATGCCTTCTCTGGAGGCAAGCAAAAACAACCTGTGGTTTAGTAATAACTTTTTCACCTATGTTTTAGTAAGGCCAGATGTAGATCAGGAAAGTATTGAAGCAGGTATCAACCGATTATTGGATAAACACTTAGAGCCAGAAATAGAACATTACTTGAGTAAATCATTGGCGGAGTTTAGGGCAGAAGGTGGTGTTATTCATGTGAACACTCAGCCTCTAGATCAAGTATACTTGCACTCTAATTTCTTGTTCGATATTGGCCCAACAGGTAATATTACTTATGTATATCTCTTTTCTGCAGTAGCTATTTTCATCTTAATTATAGCTTGCATTAATTTCATGAACCTGTCTACAGCAAGGTCAGCCAATCGTGCTAAAGAAGTTGGGGTACGAAAGGTACTGGGCTCCTTGAAGGGGCATTTGATGAAGCAGTTCCTTACTGAAACTATTTTAATGTGCCTGGTGGCTTTTATGATTGCGCTTGCCATGGCCGGAGCCTCTTTACCATTCTTTAATTATATAGCGGCCAAGCAGATGGTGATACCCTTCCAAAGCATTTGGTTTTGGGTGATTACCATCTCGGGTATGTTGATGATTGGTGTGGCCGCAGGTCTTTACCCGGCTTTTGTATTAAGTGCATTCAAGCCATCTCAGGTGTTAAAAGGTAAGTGGAGTAAGGGTGCTGCACAAGGTGGATTTAGAAGTGCGCTAGTTGTGTTTCAGTTTTTTGTAAGCATTTTACTCATTATTGCCACGGCAGCAGTATATAAGCAGCTGAACTTTATTCATCATAAGAAATTGGGTTACAATAAAGATCAGATCATAATCATTCATGATGCTCACTTACTTGAAGGTAAGGAGCAGTCTTTTAGAAATGAATTGTTGGATCAGAAAGGTGTTAATAATGTTACGATATCCAGCTATTTGCCGGTGAGAGGATATAACAGGGTAGATAATGCCTTTTGGCCAGAAGGGCAGGAGCCAACGGAAGATAACTTGGTGAGTATGCAAATTTGGAATGTAGATGATCATTACATTCCAACCATGGAAATCAATATGATCATGGGCAGAAACCTAAAGGCTAACTACACTTCTGATTCTTCTAATATTATATTAAACGAATCGGCCTTTAAAAAATATGGCTTTACCAGTCTGGAAGATGCAGCTGTGAGCACCTATGATTATGATCCTAAAACGGGTGGCGTAAATAAAGATCAAGTAACTACTTACCATGTAGTAGGTGTGGTAGAGGATTTTCATTTTGAATCTTTGCGGGATAATATAGCTCCTGCCGGCCTTCGGTTAGGTGATAGCAAAGAAACTATTGCTGTAAACTTAAAGCCTGAAGAATTGAGCTCTTCACTAGAATCTATATCAGAAACCTGGAGCAGGTTTAACCCCGAATCTGCTCTAAACTATTCTTTTTTAAATGAAGACTACGACAGAATGTACCGATCAGAAGAGCGATTGGCCAAAATCTTCACCATCTTTTCGGGTTTAGCCATTTTTATTGGCTGCCTTGGCCTGCTAGCATTGGCCGCATTTATGGCTGATCAGCGTACTAAAGAAATAGGCATAAGAAAGGTGCTTGGCGCCTCTGTCAGTGGCATAATGATGATGCTTTCTAAGGAATTCGGAAAGCTGATCGCCATAGCCTTTGTAATAGCAGCCCCATTGGCCTGGTGGGGCATAACTAAATGGCTGGCTACCTATAGTTATAAGGTTGAAATTGGCCCATTGCTTTATTTCAGTGCAGGCATTTTGTCTTTTGTAGTTGCCTGTATTACAGTAGGCTACATTGCCTTTAAGGCGGCAGTTTCTAATCCTGTTAACTCTTTAAGAAGTGAATAGCTAAAGATCGTTCATTGGATCAGGGTGAATAAAGCTGTAGCCGAGTGATTCTTTTAGATGCGAGGCATCTACTATCTTATAATCACCTTGCTCATCAGTAAATTCGGGGATATCAAACCCTAAACTCTGGCTTGCCTTAGTATAAAATTCTTTTCGGGAGGGGTGTTCATCAGCACAGGCGTTGAACACCTCGTTCCATTTATTACTTTCTATGATCTTCAAGATAATGGCAATGCAATCATCCAGGTGAATCAGATTTACAGGATTGCCTCCATTGGTTAGCTGTGACTTGCGTTTTAAGAATCGGCCTGGGTGCCTGTCAGGTCCATATAATCCTGCGAACCTGATGATGGTTGTGTCAAATTCGGGTTTATTGAAGAGCCTTTCTATTTCTAACAACGTTACTCCAGAGTGAGATGACTTGATAGCCTTCGCATCATTTTCCCTAACTAATTGGTTAGTGTTTGGGTAAACTGAGCTAGAGCTAATAAATATAATTTTAGGGAACTTCTTCTTTTCCAGCCTCGTTACCAGCCTTTTCATATTAGATTCATAATTGCCTGACGATGGAGGCACCGTAACTATGAATATATCTGAAGAAAAAAACTGTTCTGGTAAGTCTGGTGAGGACAGGTCTAGCAGAAATGGAGTGGCGCCAGTGGCTGAAACTATATCAATTTTGCCTTCTGAGGTGGTCGATCCATTTACGGAATACCCTTTTTGAACTAATTCCTTACTCAGGGGTAACCCTAACCAGCCACACCCAAGAACACTTATAGAGGTATTCATTAGTAGATTATATTTAAAATCAGGCAGTTAAACCCTGATGTTGAAAGTAAAACATTAAAATATTTTATGAATAGTGGCAATTTTCTTACTTATTCTGTAATATTAAAAATCAAATGCACAAATTTGTGTTTTGATTGTTTCCATTAGCCAAATTTTTTAAACTTTTAAAACCAACATGTCAAAGAAGTATATCGGGCTAATTGCATTAGCCGTAGTTTCCGTAGGTCTTTATTTTATTGTACCTACCATCAATGATCAACAAGATAATAACCAACTTACTAGCATCAGTGACACTACCACAATGGTGGCTGAGATAATTCCAGAGCCAACCCTTTTGTACGGTATGCCTGTGGATTCAATGTTAGTAATTGAAGACAAGATCAAGAGAAACCAAAATATCTCTGAAATCTTAGCCGCTCACAACGTGCCAACAGAAGCTATTTTCAAATTAGCTGCTATGTCTCGTGATATCTTCGATGTGAGAAAACTTGCTGCTAACAAGAAGTACACACTTATTTGTGATCAGGATTCTCTTAAAACTGCTAAGGCATTTGTATATGAGCAAAGCCCAATCGAGTATGTGGTTTTTAATCTAAGAGATTCAATCTCTATTCAAAAGCATCAGAAGGAAGTTCAAATTATGGAAAAGGGAGTTTCTGGTACTATCCAGTCAAGCCTTTCTGTAACTATGAGTGAACTTGGCCTACCTGTACAACTAACCAATGACTTTGTAGACGTATTTGCATGGCAGCTTGACTTCTTCAGATTACAAAGAGGAGATAAGTTTAAGGTAATATACGAAGACAAATTGGTTGACGGACAGTCAGTAGGAATTGGTGATATTAAAGCCATCTACTTTGAGCATTTTGGAAACGACTATTATGCCTATGCCTTTGATCAGGGTGAAGGTGTTGACTACTTTGACGAAAATGGTAATAGCTTAAGAAAAGCTTTATTAAGATATCCACTTGAGTTTTCAAGAATTAGCTCCAGGTATTCTGGAAACAGATATCACCCAGTACAGAAAAGATGGAAGGCTCACAGAGGAACTGATTTCGCAGCTCCAAAAGGAACACCAATCAGATCTGTGGGAGATGGAATTATTGTAGAAGCTCAGTTTAAAAAATATAACGGAAACTACGTTAAAATAAGACATAACTCTACTTATACCACTCAATATCTGCACATGTCTAAAATTGCTTCTGGTATTAAGCCTGGCATGAAAGTAAGACAGAATCAAACTATAGGTTATGTAGGAAGCACTGGTTTAGCTACTGGAAATCACCTATGCTACAGATTCTGGAAAAATGGTGTGCAAATAGATGCGTTACAAGTAGACCTTCCACCATCAGAACCTATAGAAAAGGAAATGATGGCAAGATATGACACTGAGAAGGCTGAATGGAAAAATAAATTGGATTTGATTCAATTTACTGAGAAAGAACCGGTTCTGGCTACAATCAAATAACTACTTTTCAATCCTTAATAATGGTAAAGCAAGACAATATTTGTCTTGCTTTTTTTGTTAGATTTAAAGGGGAATTTAGATCTTATGTATGCGTAGTAATATCTTCTGGCTTCTGTGTGTAGCCATTCTAATACATGCGAACTTCTGTAGTGCTCAAAAAGTAGCTTTGGTTCTGAGTGGAGGTGGTGCAAAAGGAATTGCGCATGTAGGAGTGATTAAGGCGCTTGAGGAAAATAACATACCCATAGATTATGTAGTAGGTACCTCTATGGGAGGGATAGTTTCTGGTTCCTACGCCGCAGGTCTTTCTGCAGATGAAATAGAGGATATTATGACTTCACACACCTTCAGTAACTGGGTGAATGGAGAATTGGAAAAAGGCTATAACTATTACTTTAATCGGGATGATCCTGATGCCTCATTTCTGTCTTTAAAATTATCCTTAGATTCTACCTTTAATGCGTCCATCAGTTCTAGCCTGGCCAGCGATCTGGCTTTGAACTTTGCCCTCGCAGAGCTTTTTGCCCAACCATCTGCTAATTCAAAATATAAATATGATAGTCTTTTTGTACCAGCAAGAATAGTGGCTGCAGATATATTTACTCAAAATGAGGTGGTGATGGATAAGGGCTCTTTGAGCCAGTCATTACGAGCCACCTTATCGGTTCCATTCTTTTATAAGCCTATTAGAATTAATGGCAAATATTTATTTGATGGAGGTATTTATAACAACTTTCCGGTAGATGTTGCCCTGAAAGAATTTGAACCAGATGTAGTAATTGGTGTAAATGTTTCCTCAAAAATTTTTAATGATTACCCTTATGACAGCGATGAAAAGTTGTTGAATAATTCTCTACTTTTCATGTTGCTGGATAAGTCTGACCCACGAATTATTCCTGAATCAGGTGTATACATAGAGCCTGACTTAAAAGGCTACACTGCTTTTGATTTTAATAGAGCCGAGGCGCTGATAGACAGCGGATATGTCTGGGCTATGAAACACATGGATGAAATTAAGGCAAAAGTTCAGCGAAGGGAGTCATGTGAGTCTATCACCAGTAGAAGAAATACTTTTACTAGCAAGAATAGGCCTATGCAATTTAGTGGCATAAACTACCATGGTTTTAATTCCAAGCAGCGAAAATATATTGACCGTGTGTTTAAGCTAAAAAAGTATAACTCACTTTATCTGGAGAATATAAAGGAGGGCTATTTTAAGTTAGTTTCAGAAAATTTTTTCCAGACTATTTACCCAGACATCACTTTTGATGAGGAGTCAGAATCTTACAGTTTAGAAATCTACGGTCGTCCGCGGAATAACTTCAATGTAGATATTGGTGGAACTATTGCCACCAGAAATGTAAGCCAAATCTTTCTTGGACTCGAATATTATTACTTCGATAACTATTTGCTGAAGAATATGGCCAACTTCTACACTGGTAGCTTCTATAAAAGTGCTCAGGTGAAGTCCAGGTTAATCCTTCCAATATTTAATCAATTATATATTGAGCCTGAGTTCACCTACAATAACTGGGATTATATAGATTCAGATGATATTCTGGCTAAAGGAGAGAAACCCACGTTTCTGCAAAGGACGGATAGGAAATATGGACTTAATATTGGTTTCCCGGCAGGCCCTAACCTTAAAGGAATAATCAGTGGGTCTTACATTAATAATAAAGACCTTTTTGCCAATTCAACCTCTATAACCTCTGTAGATACTTTAGATGAGTTAGGTATGAAAGGCGCTAAAATAGGCATGTATTTCATGAGGAATGATCTGAACCGAAAGCAATATCCGGATCAGGGAAAGTCGTTTGAATTCAGTGTGAACTATTTTAATGTAAAAGAGGTCTACAGTCCTGGAACTACAGCTGAGCCTTCATCAACCAGCTCTAAGGGCAATTATGACTGGTTTAGAGTAAAAGCCACTATGCAGCAATATGTTAAAAAGGGATTATATAGCTCAGGATATATTGCAGAGGCGGTTCTGAGTAATCAGCCTACTTTTGAAAATTATTATGGTTCTGTAATCAATGCCCCTGGCTTTTACCCCTTGCAGGATAGTAAGACATTAATGCTTGAAAACTTTAGGGCCTACAATTATCTGGCAGTCGGTTGGAGGAATGTATTTAATATAAGGCCTAATTTGGATTTTAGGCTTGAAGGATACGCCTTTAAAGGGTTCAATTTATTTAAGGATAAAACTGACTTTGATTTCCCTAATACAGAATTAGATCGAGTAAGTTTCGCAGGATCAGGCATGTTTGTGCTTCATAGTCCTATCGGACCTATTTCATTATCAGCCAATTACTATGATGACAAGGAAAACCAATTTGGTGTTTTGTTGCATGTAGGCTTTTTGCTGTTTAACAAAAGGTCAACTGAGTAAAATTATCCTGAATGCACAAAGACCTTAGTTTTATCAATAAATTATAGGAAAAATCACATAAAACCGTTTTAGTAAGGTGTAAGTTTTAATTAAATTTACGTAAATAGTTATTAACTCCGTTGTGCTTGGATTCAATCCAAAAAATTGTCTATGTTTACCTCGGGAACACTAAACCTGCTAGATTTATGAAAAAATTTTTACCGCTACTTTTATTACTATTTATTAGCATTTCGGCCTACTCGCAAACCGTGCACTGGGCTTCTGAAGTGATCGATTTTTCATCAGAGTTGACGCCCGTTCAATACTCTGCTAATCAAATATTAGGAAAGCCAAACGTGTTGCCGGCAGGAGGTGAGAACCCAAATGCCTGGACGCCGGAAAGAGCGAATAAGAAGGAATATATCATTGTAGGTTTCGCTGATCCTATTCAGATCAGGCAGATTGCAATAGCAGAGTCTTATAATCCAAGTGCTATCTATAAAGTATATGCCATTGATGAGGAAAATAAGGAGTATTTAATTAATACTTTCAGCCCGAAAACAGTGCCATTGAAAGGTAGAATGCTTAACCTGTTTGTGGAGCTGACTCCTTATAAAGTTAAATCTGTAAAAATAGAATTTGATGGTGCAGCGGTTCCAGAATATTACAGTATAGATGCGGTAGCTATATCTGATTCAGACCTTCCTATTATTCCTGAAATAACTATTCCTGAATTTATCAACCCTGATATAGAAAAGGAAAGACTAAGTGAAAATGTAAATAGTAAATACAAAGAATACAAGCCATTGCTTTCACCTGACGGTAAAACGCTTTACTTCTCAAGAAAGAATCACCCGGAAAACATGGGTGGTGTTAAAGATGAAGAGGATATCTGGTATTCTGAGTTAGATGAAAATGGAGAGTGGAAACTGGCTCAAAATGCAGGACCAACTTTAAATAACAGTGGCCCTAACTTTGTGAGCTCCGTAACGCCTGATGGTAAATCAGTATTACTTGTTCTAGGAAACCAATATCTTGAAAATGGAAAAATGGCCGCAGGTGTATCTGTGAGTTCTAATGCCAGCGGTTCTTGGTCTAAACCATCTTCTTTGATCATAGCTGAAGATTATAATTATGCTGAAAAGGCTAACTTCTTTTTGGCAAACAATAGAAAGGTACTTTTAATGTCAGTGATGAGAGATGACTCTTATGGCGACAGAGATATATATGTGTCATTCATAAAAGCAGACAGCACCTGGACTGAGCCTTTAAACATTTCTAATAAAGTGAACACAGCCGGTGAGGAAAGCTCACCTTTCTTAGCAGCGGATGATGTTACGCTTTATTTCTCATCTAACGGATACAGTGGTTTTGGTGGTAGTGACATATTCGTAACAAAGAGACTGGATGATACCTGGACAAACTGGTCAGAGCCTGAAAACCTTGGTCCAACCATTAACTCTCAGTATGAAGATCTTTTCTTTAACATACCAGGAAACAGCGATTTTGCTTACTACTCTCAGGGTGTTAGTGATGATGACCTTGATATTTTCAGAGTAGCCATGCCGGTATTTAAAAAGCCTGAGCCGGTTATCGCTGTTAGAGGAAAACTCTTAAATTCTAAAACTAAAGAGCCAGTTGGCGCAAAAGTTGTTTATGAGAGATTATCTGATGGTAAGGAGATAGGAATGCACGAAACCAATGCAGAAACAGGTAACTACGAACTTTTACTGCCTGCTGGGGAGTTGTATGGTGTAAGAGCTGATGCTGATGGCTATATTCCTCAAAGCGAAAACATTGACCTGAGAAATTTTAAAGAAGGTGATGCTACTGAGGTGAATGATAAGAATATCTTCCTTGTTCCGATAGAAAAGGAGTCTTTTGTTACGCTTAACAATGTTTTCTTTGACTTTGATAAAGCCACGGTTAAGCCTGAATCTTACCCAGAACTAAACAGATTGGTTAAGCTTATGCAGGATAGACCTTCTTTAGAGGTGGCAATAACAGGTCATACGGATAACACCGGAGAGAGTAAATATAATATGAACCTATCCAAAGATAGAGCTACGGCTGTGTACAAGTACTTAGCTGATAAAGGTGTAAAGAAAAGCAGAATGGAGGTAAAATACTTCGGTGAAACTAAGCCTGTTGCTACTAATGATACACCAGAAGGCAGAGGTAAAAATAGAAGGGTAGAGTTCCAGATCATGAAAGAGTAACCAGATATAACACCGTTGTCTATGAACGTAAAGATTATACTGACTTTAATATCTATTTCACTGGGTGAACTTGCCTGGTGCCAAACGCTTGATACCACTGTAACGTTGGTGAACGGCAAGGTGATTAATGCTTCTACCAAAGAGCCTCTGGCGGCTCATGTTAAGTATGAAAGTATACCTTACGGCAGTAAAATAGGAGTAATGTCTGGAGATTCTTTTACGTTTAACATGGAGAACCAGAAGGATTATCAGTTAAAGGTGTCTGCCGAAGGGTATTTTCCATATGAGGCCACCATCAAGGTAGAAGAAGCGGAGAATGGTAGGATCGAAAAGATCATAGAGCTCAAGCCTAATACATTTCAGGACCTTATCCGATTGGATAAACTGATTTTTGCGCTTGGAAATGCCGAGATTACTGATGCTTCTCATGAAGAATTAAATGAGCTTGCCAATATGCTTAACGGTAATCCAAACATGATTATTCAGCTAGAAGGGCATACGGATTTTAGAGGAAACCCTAGGCAAAACATGAAACTCTCTCAAAGAAGAGTAGATGCCGTAAAAGAATATCTCATTGATAAAGGCATCTCTAAAAAAAGAATACGAACCAAAGCTTTTGGCGGAACACAACCTATGAGCAGAGGTACCGATGCTGCTGCCAGAAGTAGTAACAGAAGAGTAGAGGTTCGTATCCTAGAAAATTAAATCCTTACACCCAGTCCAAATTCAACCATATCGGCTGTTCGGCTATGTGTTTTTAATGAGGTGTTAATGAAGGCTTTATCAATGATTTGATATTTCAAGCCATACCGCTGATACCAACTTGATTCATAGAATACTTGAGGTTTATACAAGTAAATTCCTGCCTGATAAATAATATGTAGCTTTCCTAATAATATTTCTGTGCCAATTGTAAGGGCAAGTTGTCTGCCATCACTATTTGGGTTATCGTCTTCAATACCTTTTTGATAGTTATGGACATTGGTGGCAAAAACAACAGACTCTTCATCATACTTGAAGGCATCCATCCCAAGCAACAGAGTGTTGTAAGTACTAATTTGCTTTTGTGCATAGAAACTTAGGGCGTAAGCATAGTGCTTATGATCTTCCTGTAGCACTTCTCTCCAGGCTCGGGCTGCCATTAGGTTAAAATGTATTTTACGATCAATATCTGGGGAAGGAGAATCTGTCAAAATTTCCGCTGGTTTTGGTAAATACCTGAGGCCCACACCTACAATAGGGAAATTCATGCCATTATTTGGGATGTTTAATCGGCCATTTGAAAAGTGGCGGAATGATAGATTGGCATTCAGGTATAGGTTTTCGTTGAGGTAAAACTCTCTGTATACAGTTCCGCGTAGCACATAACTTACCTTGCTGCTTATTGCTTTATTATTCGGATTCGTTTCAGCATCAAATCGTTTAGTGGAGTATACGAAGCCAGTACCAATGTTTAAACGCCACTGATTTTTCTTACTATTTCTATTGGTGGTAACATCAATAGAGCTTGTGGCAGTAAAGGCCTTTCCAAGTTCTTCCGGTTCCATGTAGTTATAATAACCCGCTCCGAAACCAATACGTGGGTAGTTATAAAGCTTTTCCCAGGCACGTTTTCCATTTGTATGCTTAGTGGCGTAAAGTTCAATGCCGTGAAGGTTTGTATATTCTAACTTCTTCATGCCCGTCTTATAACGAAATACCGCACCATAATAAGGATTAGCACCATAAGACCAGGCTGGTTTTTTGTCTTGAGCACGTAAAAAATGAATGGATACCGCGCTACATATTAGTAGGCAAAAAATAATAGGTTTTAGCTTCAAGAGACTATGCTTTTTAATGTTTTTATGAATGTATCTATTTCTTCTTTGGTGTTGTAATAATGAACGGAAGCTCTAATCATCTTATCCAAATGTCTTTCCTCCATGTCCAGGAGAGTACCATTTTTGGAGGTCAAAGATACGTTGATGTTAGCTTTGGCCAATTCAGATTGAATTTCATCAGCTGGTATATGACTAGTTAATGTGATAATACCAGATTTAACAATCCCTAAATCATGCACATCTATGTTATTGATGGCAGATAGCTGTTCTCTCATGTAGTTGCTCAGAGCTGTTATTTGCTTCCAAATTTCTGTCGAACCCATCTCATTTGCTGCTTTCAAGGCAATTGTAAGTCCAAGCTTGGCTGCTAGATTAGTTTCCCAGGTTTCAAAGGCTCTGCCATCCTGCCTTTGTTCATAACTATTTATCGAAGTCCATTCGGCTGAATGTAGGTCAAGATTTTGAGGCCTTAACCTTTCAATGGTAGCTTTTTTTATAAACAAAAAACCAGTGCCTCTGGGGCCTCTTAAAAACTTCCTACCGGTGGCAGTAAGGAAGTCACATTGAATTTTTTTAACATCTAATGGATATTGGCCTACTGATTGGCACGAATCCAGTAGATACAAAATGTTGTGTGCACTCGCTATTTTCCCAACTTCTTCTGCAGGATTAACAATTCCACCATTGGTAGGAATATGAGTGATAGCTATAAGTTTAACTTGGGGACTAATAAGATTTTCTAGCTCTTTTAGGTCAACTTCGCCGGTTCCTGTGCTAGGGATGACCTTAATATTAATTTTCTTTTCTTTCTGAAGATTGAGGAAAGCAATAAAATTACTGGCGTATTCAATCTTGGAAGTTAAAATGATGTCGCCATCCTCAAAGGGAATAGAGAAGAAAGAACGCTGCCAGGCTACCGTAGCACTTTCTGTAAATGCTATCTCATCCGCACGGGCATTGATGAATTTTGCAGCCTCAGAATAGAACTCTTCCAGCTGGCTATCAAACTTCTCAGCGGTTTCATAACCTCCATTTTGTGCTTCTATTTGTAAGTACTCAAGTTGAGCAGAAAGCACCTTTTCGGATACCAAAGAGGCACCGGCATTGTTTAGATGTATAATGGAATTGTTCATGACTATTGCTTTGAGAACTTACTGAAGAGTAAATTTACCACCTCACTTATATTATCCAATATCTCATAATCGCTAACACCCTGGTGTGGCCATTTTTGAGAAACAAGAGCATCTTTAGTTGCTTTGAGAATAAAGGCCAGTTTGCCATGATCAACGCCTGGTCTCATTTGATGGCCGAAGTGATCAACTTCTTTTCTTAGCAGAAATAATTGTTCTGAAGAGGCTGATGGATTAATGAGTGCTTCGTTTTCAAGTAAATTATGCATTTCTGAAAATTCTGCTGAAAATTTAATCTCTGCAAGACAAAGTCTGGTGAACCATATGTCAAAATCCTGATCAGGTTGATTGTAGATGCTGAGAAATATATCAGTTTTTCTCTTCCGAGCAGTATTTACTAAATATTGGTAGAGATCGGATTTGTCTGTGAAATATTGATAAACACTACCTTTCGCAATATTCAGCCTTCGTACTATTTTGGAAACCGATGCTTGTTCATAGGATTTTTCAGAGAACTCTTTCAAAGCCTCTTGAATAAACCTTTCCTTTTTAGCATCAGGTAGGTTTACGAAGGTTGGGCTCGGCATTTTAGTCTATTTTAGGTGCCTCAAAGGAAGTAAATACCTCGTCTGGCAATGAATCGTATACGACTACCTTGTGAGGTCCTTTGTCATCGGATCGATCGTATGAAAACTTAACACCTTCATGGGTTTGATAGTTATCAAACGGCCAGACAGCAGAGGCACTATCTTGAGAAGCCTGCTGGAAGTATGCCCATTGTTTTACCAGGTGATCTGCTTTATCTACATACACTTCATATTTGTTATTAGGGGTGTCTCCCACATTTTCAAAGGTCATGGTAAGTACATCCGCAAGGTCGCCGTTAGATAGGGAATCTTCACGAGAATATTTTAGCGTAACACCGCTATCTTTTAGTTTAAATGGCATTACAAGCCAGTAAGAATCATTTATCCAAATGCTTTTGGCCTCTGCCAGATAATTTTTTAATGTATCCGGATTAGAAATTTCCTTATCGCCTACTTTTACTTTGCCTTCTCCAGATGCTACGTTCACTAAATAGGTGGTTTGTTTGGAAGGAAAATCTATTCTTACTCTGCTAGTATGCTTATCCCAGATTAAATCTCTTGCACCAAAGAAATTCCATGAGATATATCTTATGGCATCATAATTTTTTCTGCCACCCATGGCGGCCATCACACTATCTGCTATTGCAATGGCTTTGTCATCAGATTCCGCTGCATTGAAACCATCTGCCGCTGGATTAACCTCAGTTACGGTATTTTCAGTAGTTTCAGGCTGCTCTTGATTTTCACTTTGAGGGCCGCAGGCGGCCAATATTGCACAGGCAATGAATGCGAATAGTATATTTCTAGTCATTTGATTCGGGTTCAGATTTTCTTTTTTTCAAGTTAACAAATTCCAAAACCTTCACCTCTTTCTCTCTGAAAATATATCTTCTCAGCAGCCTCTCTATAGGTAAAATTATAATGGCTATAATTACCTGAATGATAAAATCAATTACAGGTGAGCTGAGCGTAAATTTACTTTCGGCTATGGTTTGGATAAATTCAATGATAATAACTAAGGCAAGCACAGCTAAAAGCTGACTCACCAGATGATACTTATCTCCTAGTTTTTTAACATTTATGGAGGCAAAAAGTAAGAGTGCCAGGCCTAAAAATTCTAACACATAGAACCAAGGACGTTTCCAGTAAGGAGGTTTTATTTGGAATGAAATAGGATCAGCTTCACTAATGGTTCCTAGAATATCCTTAGACCTCACGTGCAGCGTGTATTTTCCATCAGGTAAATAGGGGAAGTCTATTACATTATGATCAGGCGACCAGTCTGACCATTCTCTATTCAGCCCTTCTAGTTTATACTGATATTGAATATCTAAAATGCCAGAATACTCGGGTTCAATGAACTCAAAGGCCAATTTATTATTTTGCTGGTCAAATTTAAGCTCCGGCCCCAAGCCGTAAGACGTAGTACCAGACTGAATCTTCTTCAGTAGCAGTTTGTAGTTTTTAGTTTTGAAATTCTGCTTTTTGGCTGATACCTGGTATAGATCATTGCCCTCAGTTATCACCCAAAATTCATTGGATTGTGGGTTAGATTTAATGTATTTAATGTCATGGAAAAGATTGAGCAGCGTGAAATTTTTATTACTAGCATGGGAACCTAACTTTTTCCAGGCATTTTTTGATGACAACCATATGCTTTTGCCATTCCCGTGGAAGTAATCCTGAATGTCTTCCCCTTTTTTCAATAATTCAAGATCATTAGTCTTCTTATTGAGAAAAAATATGCCTTTTGTGTTTATAAAGAAGATGGTGTCATTTTGGGCTACACCGTAAGTCTCATCATAATAAGGGTTTTCCAGATTATATTCTTCAGTGTCAGCAATTTCATCATTGTTGAAAGTGATACAATAAATCTCTTCCATGCTGCAATACCATATTTTGCCCATATGATCTTCGAAGATATAATGAACATCATCTCTAAACTGGCTGAAAATGTTAAGTTCATGAAAATCTTCACGGTAATCGTACACTTTAAGTTCATGATTATAAGTGCTGGCGAATATCTTTTTCTTATTAGGTGAAATGGTAAAATACCGTATGGCCTCATCACTTATTTTAAAGGCCTTTTTGTCTTTAATTTCATATAATCCATCTAATCCTCCGCAGAATAGTCTATTGCCGTCGGTTTCAAAAAGAGAAGTTTTGGAGCCAATATTATTGATGGGTTTATACTCATAAGTGATGGATTTCAGCTCTTTTTCTACTAACCTTTTATACTGAGGTTGGGCACCTTTAGGGGGCTCTTCTTCTGACGACTCTTTATTTTTTTTCTTTAAGAAACCGAATAAGCCTCCCTTCTTCTTTTTATCATCTCTGATTACGGTTTTCTCTTGGATGGTGGGTTTCTTAATAATCCTAATGGTTTCATCAAAGCTCTTTACCTCCTCCAAATAGTAAACGCCGGTACTCGTGCCTACAAATAGCTGCCCCTCGTGCTCAACGGCCGATAGGACATTGCCCTTAAGGCCAGCGTACTGGCTAAAGCTTTTAAAAGGTAGATCGGGTGCTATTCTGGTAAGTCCCTCACTATGAGCAACCCAGACTCCATAATTATCATCAGTGGCCAAGGCATATACCTCATTATCCGGTAAGCCAGATTGGTAGTTGATGATCTTAACAATTTCAGATTTAAGTGGATTTATGAAAATCACACCACCTTTTAATGATGACAGTACTGCCAGAGTGTCTGATAAAAATATGCCGGTTTCTATGCCACTGTTAAGTAGGTAGTCGCCATCCTTTTTAAAGCTTAGTTTTTTGGCCCTCGAGCCATTCAGATAAATGAGCTCATTATCATCTGTACCAATAATATACTTTGACGACTCTTTAAGGCGCGCTATGAATGTAGTGCTTTCCTTATCAAAACTTAGGTTTTGAGGCGCTTGAAGATGATTGCCTTCAATTTGCTGGAGTCCACTGTTGGATGTGTTTACATAAACTTGGCCATTGTACTCTATAAGATCCAGGAACGCTCCGCTAAAACCGGAGCTAATAGTTTTTACGCTATCTTTGTGGTGAACGTAAAGGTTTTCGTCATTGATTGCGTAAAGAGAATTGTGCTCGTAAAGTATTTTAGTGATGTTAGTTGCCGATTCTACCTGTGAAGAAAGAGACTTATATTTCAGGTTAAACTGTTCATCTCTAGAGAGGATTCCAAATCCTGCTGCACCACCCAAATAGATATTGTTTTCTGAATCTAATGCTAATGAGAATATCGCCGATGGTGTTTCGATCTGACTCCAGTTTTTGCCATCAAATTGCCATAAGCCTTGTCTGTTGGCAATATTTATAATGCCATCCTTATCTTGAAGAATGTCAAAATTGATATTGTCAGAATTATTGCCGGCTGAACTAAAATGCCTTAGATAGTAGTTTCCCTGCTGGGCAAAAATGACATTTGGCGCAAATATAAATAAAGCCGAGTAGACGATTAGTAGCGCATGTTTCACGTATGCAGATTTCCAGATTTGGCTGTAAATTACGAAAAGAATATGGAACGGGCTAAAAATGAATTATTTAAATAAAAGAGGCCGTCACAAGTAATTTTTAAGACGGCCACTTCTTTTAATTATATGATTCCCTGAGCTATAGTGGCCCGGGCTACTTTTTTGAAAGAATAGATATTGGCTCCTTTTACGTAGTCGTTTTTAAAACCGTACTCTTCTGAAGCTTGTAAACAGTTAGTATGTATCTCTTTCATTATTTCTTGTAGCTTTTTATCTACTTGCTCTTTAGACCAGTAGCTACCCATATAGTTTTGCATCATTTCTATGCCAGAAGTGGCCACACCTCCTGCATTGCTGGCTTTTCCAGGTGAATACAAAATATCTGAATCTATCACTATTTTGGCCGCATCAGCCTCCAGGGGCATATTGGCACCTTCACCAATTAGAACAACTTTATTTTTTACTAGATTTTCAGCGTCTTTGGCATTCACTTCATTCTGGGTGGCGCAAGGAAATGCACAATCAGCTTTAATGTCCCAAAGTGGATTGCTGCTTTGATCCTTTTCAGAAGCGAAATATTTTGCAGAGCTATACTTTTCGGCATATTCTTTTATTCGGCCTCTTTTTACATTTTTAAGCTCTTTAATGTAAGCCAGTTTATCTTCATCAATCCCTTCTTCATCATAAATAAAGCCGGATGAATCAGAAACAGATATTGGCTTAGCACCCATATGAAGCAATTTCTCAACCGTGTGCTGGGCCACATTTCCCGAACCCGACACTAGGCAGGTCTTCCCTTTTACCGAATCATTGATGTGGTTAAGCATATTTTCAGAAAAATATACCAATCCATAACCGGTGGCTTCGGTTCTCAGCAAACTACCACCCCAACCAACACCTTTGCCGGTAAGCACTCCTGTAAACTCATTAGAAAGCTTCTTGTAGGTGCCGAACATATACCCAATTTCTCTTGAGCCTACACCTATATCGCCAGCCGGTACATCTATGCGGTGACCTACATGGCGATTTAATTCCATAAAAAAGTTTTGACAAAAACGCATCACCTCGCCATCAGATTTTCCTTTGGGGTTGAAGTCAGATCCGCCTTTACCTCCACCCATAGGAAGGCCTGTCAGCGCATTTTTAAAGGTCTGCTCAAAGGCTAGAAATTTCAGTATGCCCGGATATACCGATGGGTGAAACCTCAAACCTCCTTTATAAGGACCAATGGCACTATTCATTTGAACTCTGTAGCCACGGTTAACTTGCACTTCACCCTGGTCATCTACCCAACTTACTTTAAAAGATATTTGTCTTTCTGGCTCCAATAAACGTTCAAGTACTTTGTGTTTTCTGAATTCAGGGTGCTTTTCTAAAACAGGTCCTATAGAATCTATAACCTCTTCAGCGGCCTGGTGAAACTCCGGCTCATGAGGATCTCTTTTCTTTACATTTTCCAGTATGTCAGACATTTATTCAACGATTTTTAAGCGATTTTTAATTCATTTATTCACTTATCCAACCACTCTGACCGTCTAATGTTCTTACAAATTGAAATTGGTTATAGCGGCCTAGAACGGAGACCTTACTATTAGCTAAAAGCTGGGTTATAGGAATGGAATCAGCAGAGGCTTGAGACAACAGAGTTTGGTCTTTTTTGATGGTCAAAGGCTCACCAGATCCTGTGGGCTTAATTAAGTTTTTAAAGACAAATCCTTGCTGATTATTTGGTAGTTCTATTCTGAACCAGTCTTGAAACTGGCCTATAATTTTTAAAATGGTGTTATTGGCAAGTTGGTCGATGGGGGTGAAATTGGTGCCTGGTCCACTTCGCAAGTTTAATGTTTTGGAGGTAGTTACAAATAAGCTCGAAAATTGCACACTATCAATTTTAAAATCGTCTATCATTTTCTCGGCAACCTTCACCCAGGCAAGAGGATCTTTACTGCCTGATGAATATATGCCAAAGTGGAGGTGGGGAGGTGTGTTTTTTGCATTTCCTGTATTACCGACAAGCCCAAGGGTATCGCCCTGTTTTACTCTTTCACCTGATGATACTAGTTGCTGATCCAAATGTGCAAAATAATAAGATTGGCCTCTCTTGTTGTCTCTCAGCCAGACCACATTTCCTCCCAGGTTGTTAGTTCCTACTCTGCTCACATACCCATCGGTAGGAGCAACTACTGGTGTGCCTCGCTTAGCGAAAATATCCAGCCCTTCATGTGAACGTGCCCCAGCATCTCTGGGCGCTCCATAAAAGCTACCGATTGATCGATTGGTAGCACCTTGCACGGGATTGATAAGGATCGGATTACTGTTGATGGTAAGATTATAATAAGCGCTGTTAAGCAAAGAGGGCTGAATTCTTAATAGATAATAACCATCATCTTCTACTTCGTACTTTAATATGGCAGCACTATCGCTGTGTGCAATGGCTTTCCATTGACTTTCTTTATAAAAAAATAGATCAAGAAACAGCTGGCCATTTTGCTCTGATTGTACATCGCTGTCTATTTGAAGAAGCTTCCCTTCTTTGGCTTGAAATCTATAAGATCTGGCGTCGGGCTCACTATCTGAAAAGTAGCCTTTTTCCTTGTAAGGTAAATCGATGAAGATAGAATCTGTCAGGGCTGACTTTCCTGCCTCTACCCACTTATTCATGAGGGTAGTGTTTTCCAAGCCAGCAGATTTTAGGCTTTTAAGGTAGGTTTCGTAAGGTGGCTGATCACTGAAAGCTTCCTTGATGGATTTTAGACCATTGCAGGAGCTGAATAACGCTCCTGCAATAAGTACAATCAAAAGATTTTTCATGCTGATTTAACAGCACATTTTATCTTAAAGTTTATCTTTCAAGAACCTGGCGGTATGGTTGTCTTTTAGCTTAACCATGTCTTCAGGTGTACCTTCGTAACAAATATTTCCACCGTTTTCCCCACCTTCAGGACCAAGATCAATAATCCAGTCTGCTGACTTAATTATTTCCATGTTATGCTCAATGATGATCACGCTGTTACCCTGTTCCACTAAAGCATTGATAGAATTTAGTAGCTGGGTGATGTCATGGAAATGCAAACCTGTAGTAGGTTCATCAAAGATGAACAGAATATGGTCTTTATTATCCCTGCTATTTTTGCCTAAGTAGAAAGCGAGTTTTACACGTTGTGCTTCCCCACCACTAAGTGAATTAGAGGATTGACCAAGACCAATATAACCTAAGCCAACATCAAAAAGGGGCTGAATTTTATTAAGAATAGCGGTTTTGCCATCAAAAAACTCAAGACTTTCCTCTACCGTCAGGTCTAGCACATCAGCTATGCTCTTTCCCTGATATTCTACATCCAGAATTTCCTGCTTAAATCTTTTTCCTTTGCAGCTCTCACAAGTGAGGAAGATGTCAGCCATAAACTGCATTTCAATTTTAACTACACCCTCTCCCTGACAGGTTTCACAGCGGCCACCATCCACGTTAAATGAAAAATGAGATGGTTTATAGCCTCTTTGCTTAGATAACGGCTGATCAGCGAATAGCTGTCTTATGGCATCATAAGCTTTCACATAAGTTACAGGATTAGAACGAGAAGATTTACCAATTGGGTTTTGATCAACAAACTCAATCTGGGTTATTTTCTCATAGTCACCTTCCAGCTTATCAAACTTACCGGTAGCTTCAGAAACGGTTCCTAAAATTTTCCCAACACCAGGATAAAGTATCTTTTTAACCAATGTAGACTTTCCTGATCCACTTACTCCTGTAACTACAGTAAGTACATCAAGTGGAAACTTAACATCGATGTTCTTCAAGTTATTTTCGCTAGCTCCGAAGATGGAAATGGAATCCTTCCATTTGCGTCTGCTGGTTGGCACTACAATTCTTTCTCTACCCAATAGATAATCAGCGGTATGAGAATCAGAGCCTTCTAACTCATCTACAGTGCCCTGGAACATTAATTCGCCACCGTGTACCCCGGCATCTGGTCCTATATCTATGATTTGATCAGCGGCTGTCATTACTTCTTCTTCATGTTCTACCACTATTACAGTGTTTCCCATGTCGCGAAGGGATTTTAACACCCCAACCAATCTCTCTGTATCTCTCGGATGAAGACCAATACTAGGTTCATCCAGAATATACATACTTCCCACCAATGCACTTCCGAGTGAGGTAGCTAATTTTATTCTTTGAAACTCACCGCCAGAGAGCGTAGAGGTCATTCTGTTGAGCGTAAGATAGCCCAAGCCCACTCTTTCAATGTATGAAAGCCTGTTATTAATTTCCTTTAAAAGTCTGCGAGCAATACTTTTATCATTGTCATTAAGTTCTAATTGATCAAAATAATTAATGACTTTACCGATTGGAAGAAGAACTATATCAGTGATTGATTTGCCTCCAATTTTCACGTAAGAAGCATCTTTTCTCAATCGGGTGCCGCGGCAGTCAGGGCAAACTGTTCTACCTCTATATCTTGATAATAAAACCCTATATTGGATCTTGTGAGTTTTAGATTCAATGAATTTAAAAAATGAATTCAGGCCATCGAAATACTTATTTCCTTCCCAAAGCAATTGCTTTTGCTCGTCAGTAAGTTCTATGTAGGGTCTGTGAATTGGAAAATCAAATCTTATTCCATCTTTAAGAAGCGGATTAAGCCATTTTTTCATGGTTTCACTTCTCCATGGAGCAATTGCCCCCTCGTATATTGAAAGGCTTTTATCAGGAATTACCAGGTCAGGATCAATGCCCAATACTTTTCCAAAACCTTCGCAAGTTCTACAAGCTCCATATGGATTGTTAAAGCTGAAGAAGTTTACATTAGGCTCTTGAAACTTCATTCCATCTTCCTCAAATCTGTCAGAGAAATGGCGAGTTTCTTTACCCATGATATGAATGTAACAGTCGCCAATACCCTCAAAATAGGCAGTTTGAACAGAATCGGACAAGCGATATTGGGTGTCTTCATCATCTGGCTTTACCACGGCGCGGTCTATCAAAATCTCTATGGCAGCGTCTTTCTTAAGTGCGCCGGAATCTTGAAGCAAATCTTCTATAAAAAGCACATCATCACCTACAATGATTCTGGTATAGCCTTTACTAAGGAGAATGTTTAGCTCCTGCTCCGTAGTTCTTTCAGCATTCTTCTTCAGAGGGCAGCTTACCATTACTTTGGTTCCTTCCTCATATGAATTAATGAAGTTAACTACATCAGTAACGCTATCTTTAGAAACTCTTTTACCTGAAATAGGGGAATAAGTAACGCCTATTCTAGCGAATAAGAGCTTTAAATAGTCATAAATTTCTGTGGTGGTACCTACGGTAGATCTTGGGTTTCTGGTATTTACCTTTTGCTCTATCGCAATGGCAGGAGAGACCCCTTTAATGTAATCTACCTCTGGTTTTTCCATACGGCCAAGGAATTGACGTGCGTATGAGCTTAAGCTTTCTACATACATCCTTTGTCCTTCGGCAAAAAGAGTGTCAAAAGCCAGAGAAGATTTACCAGACCCGGAGAGTCCGGTAATCACAACTAATTTATTTCTTGGAATGGCTACGCTAAGGTTTTTTAGATTGTTTACGCGTGCCCTTTTTATTATTATATGCTGCTTGGGATCAAGAGATTCCAATTTTTCTTCGAGAGTGGCTGTAGTATCTTGCATAAGTTACAAAGATACTACACAATGAGTGGATAATGAATGTTATGATTAAAGATTACCCTTCAAAATCAGGATCATATTCATCGCCTACATCAATATCATCATCATCTCCATCGTCATCATCATCTATATCCAGATCATATTCTCCATCACTGTTTTTGGTCACAGCAATTTTGACTAAGAACATAGTATCTTCAGTTTCTAACGGAACTACAAAAAAAGGTTCATTCTTAGCATTGGTAAGCCTCATAAGATTGTTCTCGAATCCATCCGGGTACCTTTTTTTAAGTAGTGATTTTAAGTCAGAGTCTAGATTTTCCAGACTTTTAATTACTCGTTTTTTCTCCATTTTGAGTCCTAACCTAATTGGTAAATCATGTGGTTTTTAAATTATGGTGGAAATGTAGTAAAAGATTTTCCTAACCATAAAATAATATTATGAAAAGTTTCTCCTTAATGATAAAAAAGTTTGGGGTGTAACCAGAGGTGCAAAAAATTCTTTGTTATTTTTTTGCATGTTATTTGCTATTTTACTTACATTTGATTTTCTGACTCGAAATAATTTTTAATCAAAATCCCCCCGGCGACAATATGATATAGACCTCTACGTTAACTTAAAACTGTAAACTTAATGGAGAAGTATAGGATTAGTGACAGCAAACTAGTGTCACTTTACAAACAGGGTAACGAAGAGGCTTTCGAGCAGTTGCTACATAGGCACAAGTCGCGTATATATACCACTATTTACCTTATTGTAAAGGATCATTACATTGCTGAAGATCTTTTGCAGGAGACCTTTGTAAAAGCTATCAATACTATCAAGGGAGGCAGATACAATGAAGAAGGAAAGTTTTTACCGTGGATTACAAGGATTGCTCATAATCTTTCTATCGATTATTTTAGAAAAGAGAAGCGTTATCCTACCATGATTTTGGAAGACGGTAGCAAAGTATTTAATACTTTGGAGTTTGCTGAAGAGTCTGTGGAATCAGACCAGATAAGGAAGGATACGTATTCCAAAGTTCGTGATTTAATACAGGAGTTACCAGATAGCCAAAGAGAGGTATTAATCATGAGACACTACATGGAAATGAGTTTCCAGGAGATTGCAGAACAAACTGGTGTTAGTATAAATACAGCTTTAGGTAGAATGCGTTATGCGCTGATCAACCTAAGGAAGAAAATGAAACAATATAATATTGCCTATGACCAAAACATTTACCCAAGATGATGTAATCAGGTTCATTTACAATGAAACGACTGCTACTGAAAGCCATGAGCTAAAGCAAGCTATGCTTTGCGATGCTGAGCTACAAGAAGAATACAAAGAGATGATGACCACACGTGGTCAGTTAGATAAGAGTATGAAAGATCCTTCGGATCGTGTAGTTTCTAATATTATTAGTTATTCAAAATCCTTAAATTTGCAACCCAAAAAATAGGGAATGCAAAGAAAAGAGCGATTTAAAGAATTTGTAAACTACTTCACTACTCATCAGCCTGATGCTGAAACGGAACTTTTGTACAGTAATCCGTATGAGCTTCTTGTGGCTGTTATTTTAAGTGCTCAGTGTACTGATAAACGTATTAATCAGGTAACGCCAGCTCTCTTTCGTGATTTTCCTACGCCAGAACATTTGGCGGCAAGTCACTTCAACGAGCTTTTTCCTTATATAAGATCCGTATCATACCCAAATAACAAAACCAAGCACTTACTTGGAATGGCGAAAATGTTGGTGGAGGAGTTTGATAGTGTTATTCCAGAGGACGTGAAAACATTGCAGAAGCTGCCAGGTGTTGGAAGGAAAACTGCTAATGTAATTGCTTCAGTAATCTATAACCAGCCTACTATGGCGGTAGACACTCATGTTTTTAGGGTGTCTAAAAGGTTAGGACTGGTAAATCAAAATCTAAAAACTCCATTAGAGGTAGAGAAACAGCTCATCAAGCAAATTCCAGATGAGTTTATTGCAAGAGCACACCATTGGCTTATTTTACATGGCCGATACGTGTGCTTAGCAAGAAGACCTCAGTGTGAGAAATGCAATATCACTCATTTCTGTAGGTACTATGAAAAGAATCAGGGCATAATTTAGCCATTATGCGCATTGTTCTTATTCATCAGTATTTTAAAACTCCAGCCGAAGGTGGAGGCATTCGTTCCTATTATATTGCAAAATACCTAAAGCAGTTGGGGCACGAAGTGCATGTGATCACTGCTTATAATAATGAGTCTGCTCATTTTAAAAATATCGATGGAATAAATATCCATTATCTTCCCGTCTATTATACCAATCATTTAAGTTTCTGGAGCAGAGTCCATGCTTTTGCTCGGTTTGTGCTCATGTCTCGTCGAGTATTGAAGAAACTTCAGCCTATAGATTTTAATTATGTAATTACTACGCCACTTACCACAGGTATAATTGGTCTTTATGTAAAATGGAGATTTAAAAATCCTTACATATTTGAGGTGGGTGACATGTGGCCGGATGCTCCCATAGAATTGGGTGTTTTAAAAAATCAATTGTTAAAAAGAGCGGCATTCTGGTTAGAAAAGAAAAGTTATCAAGGGGCGGATAAGTTAGTTGCCTTGTCTCCAGATATTAAGGAATATATCCAGACTAAGGTAAAGAGTAAAGATATTGAGGTAGTAACCAATATGGCTGATGTTGATTTTTTCAAACGAAATCCTAAAGATGCGTCATTAATTGCGAAGTACGGGGTAGAGGGGAAGTTTGTAATCACCTATGCCGGCACGGTGGGCATGGCCAACCATTTAGAATACTTACTTGATATAGCTTACGCAGTTAAAGAGGACAGTCGATTTCATTTTATAATAGCTGGCGATGGAGCACGGCTCAGGAGTATTAAAGAAAAAGGCAACCAACAAAACTTGACCAACCTCTCCTTTATAAGTTTTACTGATAAGGAGGGCGTAAAAGAAGTGTTAAATATTTCTGACGCCATATATGTATCTTTCACTAATGTTCCGGTGCTTTCCTCAGGGAGTCCTAATAAGTTTTTTGATGGCATAGCGGCAGGCAAATTGGTAATTATCAATTTTAAAGGGTGGATAAAAGAGCTAATTGTAAAACATTCTTGTGGGTTTTATTGTGATCCTATAAAGCCGGGTGATTTTAAGCGTTTGATCATGCCTTATTTAGAAGATGAGAATCATCTTGAAATGGCACAGCAGAATTCCAGGATCTTAGCGGAGAATTATTTTTCCAAAGAGAAACAGCTAGGTAAACTAAGAGAATTTCTTAATTTGTGAAATTATAGTAAAGGTCTGAATATCAGATGAGAATAAGTGGTGTTTATTGTATGTTGCTGATAATGGCTGCTGGGCTAAAACCTGTGCTGGTGCATGGCCAGGATGAGGTGCAGTCTGATTCTATTTACTCTACTTACGTCAAGAGATTTCCTGATAAATTCAACGCTAAATTATTAGGGAGCGATAAGCTTCTTTCTCTAGATCTGATTAGCCAATCTAATCGTAAGGATAGGGTCAACTATTTTCCTAACAATCAGGGTTTTTTAGGAGTTGGAGTCTATATGTTTGACATAGGCTTTGAAATGTCAGTGAAAGTTCCTGATTTTCTACAAAAAGATGAAGCACAGTTTGGTTCTACAGATTTCAAAGATTTCCAAGGTAATATATATGGTAGGAAATGGTGCTTTGATGTTACTTATCAAAAGTACCAAGGCTTCTATATAAATAATGCTGACAGGGTTTATCCAGATTTCGATAAAACAGGAGTATACCCATTTAGAGGTGATCTTTCAGTAAGGAAAATTATTTTGAATGGAATCCATATTTTCAATCATGATAAATATTCTTTCAGAGCCGGTTATAACCAATCAGAAAGGCAGCTTAAAAGTGCTGGTTCCGTGTTGTTGCTCACTTCTTTTAATCGTACTAAGATATCAGCGGATTCAGCCATCCTTCCAATGGAGGTTGGTCAGGGCTTTGGTAATGACATTGGTTTTGAAAATGGAAACTTTAATGCACTCTCATTTCTGCCGGGCTATGGCTACACATTCGTGAAAAAATATTTCTACTTTAATATCAACGCTACCGCTGGCGTGGGACTTCAGTTTCAAGAATATCAGATAGATGAAGAATCTGAGAGTGATATTGTGCTGGAGAGTAAAGTTAATTTCAGAGCCTCACTGGGTTACGATCATGATAATTTCTTCTTCGGAGCTACCGCCATTTATGATAATGGAAATATGCAGCTGCAAGACTCGAAGATTAGAAGTGCCACAGGTAATTATAAGGTGTTCATCGGCTATCGCTTCGAGGAATTTGGCTTTTTAAAGCATAGTATTCGAGAAGTGTTAGATAGAGTAGGGTTATAGCCTTTCATTTTAGTCTGCAAATCAGAGAATATATCTTTTTGACAACGTTTGCGATTGATCATTTCGCCATTTGAGGGTTTTTTTGCAATTTAGGGAAAGAGCAGGGGTGATCTTTAACTAATCAATATTAAAACCTATGATTAACAAAATACAGACATTAAGTGGGTACTTCTATGACTACCAAAAGAGTGTCCAAGATCCAGAACATTTTTGGTCACGCGTGGCCGATTCCTTCTATTGGCATAAGAGGTGGGATAAGGTTGTAGATTGGAATTTTAAGAAGCCTGATATCAAATGGTTTACCGATGCCAAACTAAATATTACAGAAAACATTCTCGAACGTCATCTTTTCTTATTAGGAGATAAGCCTGCTATTATATGGGAGCCTAATGAGCCTAACGAAAAGAACAGAACGATCACCTACAAGCAGCTCCATGAAATGGTTTGCCAATTTGCTAATACGCTGAAAAAGAATGGTATAGAAAAAGGTGATAGAGTAATAATATACATGCCAATGGTACCGGAGGCAGCTGTGGCTATGCTGGCCTGTGCTCGGGTTGGGGCCGTCCATTCGGTGGTTTTCGCTGGTTTTTCTGCTAAATCACTAGCTGATAGGATTGATGATTGCCAAGCAAAGATGGTACTTACTTCTGATGGTAACTTCAGAGGGGATAAAAAAATACCTGTAAAAGCTGTGGTTGATGAAGCCGTTGCCAATACGTCTACCATAGAAAAAGTAATAGTATACAAAAGAACGGGTCAGGATGTGGAAATGAATGCTGACCGCGATATCTGGTGGCACGATGCTATTGAGGGAGTATCTACAGAAAACAAAGCTGAAATTATGGACTCTGAAGATATGCTGTTTATTCTATATACCTCAGGTTCTACTGGCAAGCCTAAAGGTGTAGTTCACACTTGCGGAGGTTATATGGTTTATACCTGCTATTCTTTCCAAAATGTATTTCAATATAATACAGGGGATGTCTATTGGTGTACCGCCGATGTGGGTTGGATTACAGGACATTCCTATATAGTTTACGGCCCTTTACTGGCAGGAGCTACTACATTAATGTATGAAGGTGTGCCTACTTATCCGGATCCAGGTAGGTTCTGGGAGATATGTGATAAGTATCAGGTTAATCAATTTTATACCGCTCCAACTGCTATTAGAGCATTGCAGGCTTATGGAACTGAGCCTTTAGAGCCTTATAAACTAGATTCATTAAGGGTAATCGGATCTGTGGGTGAGCCCATTAACGAGGAAGCCTGGCACTGGTATCACGACCATGTGGGTAAAGGCAGATGTCCTATAGTGGATACATGGTGGCAGACGGAGACCGGAGGTATTTTGGTATCCCCTATTGCTGGGGTAACGCCAACTAAACCATCTTATGCTACTTTACCGCTTCCAGGAGTTCAGCTGGCTATTTTAGATAATGATGGAAATGAATTAAAGGGAAATAGTGTAGAAGGAAATCTTTGTGTGAAATTTCCTTGGCCATCCATATTAAGAACTACCTATGGAGACCATGAAAGGTGTAAGCAAACTTATTTCTCAAGCTTTAAAGGCTATTATTTTACTGGTGATGGTGTAAAAAGAGATGAAGATGGATACTATAGAATTCTTGGTAGAGTAGATGATGTGATCAATGTATCGGGGCACAGAATGGGTACTGCTGAAGTGGAAAATGCCATTAACGAGCACCCGAAAGTTGTAGAGTCTGCCGTAGTAGGATATCCGCATGATATTAAAGGTCAAGGAATCTATGCCTACGTTATCTGTGATATGGAAGGTAGATCTGAGGATAACCTTAAGCAAGAAATAAGACAGACCGTTAATAAAATCATTGGGCCAATTGCCAAGCCGGATAAAATTCAAATTGTTCCTGGACTTCCTAAAACAAGGTCAGGTAAAATCATGCGACGAATTCTGCGTAAAATTGCTAGTGGCGACACCTCTAATTTAGGAGATACATCTACGTTATTAAATCCGGAGATTGTTGAATCAATAAAATCTAATGTGGTAGAGTGACCCAAGTATTATATTTGAATTTAAATATTAAGGCCTGTTCAGAAATGAAGCAGGCCTTTTCTATCTATAAGCCATGTGAATAATTAGTTCATACTGGTAAATTAAATTAAACAGGCCTAGCTTAGCTTGAATTATGAAAAAAGTAAATAGGCTGGAGCTTGAAAATGTTTCCTTTGCTTACGAAGATGAGACGGTTGTAAAGTCAATGAGCTTTCATCTGGAAGAGGGAA
Organism: Fulvivirga ligni; assembly: GCF_021389935.1. NCBI lineage: Bacteria > Pseudomonadati > Bacteroidota > Cytophagia > Cytophagales > Fulvivirgaceae > Fulvivirga > Fulvivirga ligni. The sequence continues at coordinate 612,506 of NZ_CP089979.1, read as the reverse complement.
ATCATTTGAGTATTATTGGAGCTAGTGGATGCGGAAAAACAACCTTGCTTGAAATCATTTATGGCTTACATATATTTCAGGGAGAAATTAAATGGCTGGGTGAAAAATTAAAAGGCCCTGAGGAGCGCCTTGTTCCTGGAGAGCCCTTTATCAAATATGTTTCTCAATCCTTTGATCTTTATCCCTTTCATACTGCCTATGAAAATGTAGGAAAGCATTTGAAATCTATGCCTTATGATGAAAAGGAGGAGAGAATACAAGAACTTCTGGCCATGGTGGAGATGGAGGATTATGCTGATACAAAGGCCAAATTTTTAAGTGGTGGACAGCAGCAGCGTATTGCTTTGGTACAAGCTTTAGCAGAGGAACCTGAATTATTATTGCTCGATGAGCCTTTTAGCCATATCGATCAGTACAGAAAGAATGCCTTGAGGAGGAATATTTTCAATTATTTGAAAGAGAAAAACATCACCTGCATAGTGGCAACACATGACCCAACGGAGGTGCTTTCTTATTCTGATAAAACTTTAGTAATGAAGGATGGTGAGGTTTTGCAAAAGGACACACCACAAAATTTATACAATAACCCTCAGTCATTATATGTAGCAACATTATTTGGCGAGGTAAGTAAACTCCCTGCCTCTGCAATTTGGCCTGGAAAAGCTGCTTCAAAAGATATAATTCTTTACCCTCATGAGTTGTACTTAGCGAAAGCTTCTGATTTTCAGGTAGTAGTGTCTGGTTCCTATTTTTGCGGCAGCTATTATCTCATTGAATCGGTTTATGAAGGGAATAAAGTCTTTTTTAATCACTTTGAAGCCTTAAAAGATAAGATGACGGTTTGTCTAGCCGCTGATTTTGAGCAACTTAAGCATAGATTAAATTAATTTTAATCGGTTTTATACTGAACGTACTATTTTACCGGCTTCTACTTTTTAAATACATCTGATATTTCTCAGCTTCATAGGATAAACCAACCAATCTGTACCTATGAAAGCTTACTCATATAAATTGCTCCTTTTATTTCTAAGTCTTTGTCTGTTTTCCTGTAATGATGACGATGAAGGGCCGGGTGAGAATCCTCCATGTGGTCCAGTAGTTGACGCCGATGTTACTGCCGCTGTTGTGAATCACCATTTCACAGGATTCGGTATGAGGGATGTCGATGTGATCATGGAAGATTATACCGAAGAATCGATTCTTGTAACTCCTGATGGGTCATTTATCGGTTTGGAAGAGATAGAAACCTATTATAAGAACTTACTTCCCAATTTTCCAATTGATGATACTACCTTAGATATAGACATTCTTACTGTTCAGGAAGAAATAGGCTATGTGGTGTGGCATGCAGAAACCAGTGATATAGATGTGCCATTGGGTACTGATACTTTTGTGGTGCAGGATGGAATGATCATGCGCCAGACCTTTGCGGCTCAAATTTTACCCAAATAATAAAACGAAAGGCTGCCACCCAGGCAGCCTTTTCTTATCTCCCCATCAAATAGGATTTAAATTCATTAAAGTCAGCTGACATTTCTTTACTTTTCTTTTCTAGAGAGGCGTACTTTGCTAGTCGTTCAGGAATATCCACTGTTCCAATCACTTCTTCTACAGTGTCCTTGAATTTTGATGGATGTGCTGTTTCTAAAAATACTCCAGTCACATTCTTATTATTTGATAGATATTTTTGAAGTCCAAGGTATCCTACAGCTCCATGGGGATCTAGAACGTACCCGGTTTCATCATGAACAGCCTTCATAGCTTCTTTTGTCTCAGCATCAGTAAAGCTGTAACCTTTTATGTCTTTTATCACATTATCCCAGCTATGGCCATAAATTTCCTGCAGTCTATAAAAGTTACTCGGATTACCCACATCCATAGCATTAGAAATGGTTGATACTGATGCTGTAGGAGCATAGTTTCCAGTTTTTAAATATTTTGGCACTATGTCATTAGCGTTAGAGGATGCCACGAAGCCTTTTATAGCCAGACCCATTTTTTTAGCTAATAGGCCAGCAGTAAGATTACCGTAGTTGCCGCTTGGAACAGAAAAAACTAAATCTTGACCAGATAGTTGTGCTTGTGCCCAGTAGTAATAAAATGATTGAGGAATTAATCTGGCTATATTAATAGAATTGGCAGATGTGAGCTTCATTTTTTGATTGAGCTCTTTATCTAAAAACGCAGATTTAACCAGTCGCTGGCAATCGTCAAAGGTGCCTTCTATTTCCAGTGCGGTTATGTTTTGTCCTAGTGTAGTAAGCTGTTTTTCTTGCAGGTAGCTCACTTTTCCTTTCGGGTATAAAATAACTACATCAACATTTTCTACACCTAAAAATCCATGGGCAACGGCGCTACCTGTGTCTCCTGAGGTGGCTACAATTACTGTTACTTTCTGGGATTCATCCTTTGAAAAATAACTTAAGCACCTTGCAAGGAATCTGGCCCCCACATCCTTAAAAGCCAGAGTAGGTCCATGAAATAGCTCTAAGGCGTAAATATTATCTTTTACCTTATTAGCTGGAATGTCAAAGTTTAGTGTGTCTGAAATTATTTGTTCTAACTCCGCCTGAGGAATGTCTTCACTCACCAGGGGTGCAGCCACTGTTAAACCTATTTCAGCTAAGGATTTAGAACGAAGGTTGTTGAAAAACTCTTGAGGTAATTTGTGTATTGACTCAGGCATGTAAAGTCCGTTGTCATCAGGAAGTCCTTTTATTACAGCTTCTCTAAAGCTAACTGGGGCTACTTCTCTTTTTGTGCTATAATACTGCATGTTATATTACTTTAGCGCCTTCAGCATTAATGGCTGAAACGTACACTTTATGATCAATTTCTAATTTTGAATAGTATTCTTTAAACCGCTCACCTATCTTTTCTGCGACCTCTTTTCCTTTAGTAAGGGCAAATATTGATGGGCCAGAACCGGAGATGCTGCACCCGAGTGCGCCATGCTCTAGCGCCAGTGATTTGGCACCGTCGTAACCCGGAATGAGAACGGAGCGAATGGGCTCTACAATATAGTCTTCGAGAGATCGACCAATAAGATCGTAGTCGCTAGAGGCTAGCCCTGCAATTAATCCTGCTACATTGCCCCACTGTCCGATGGCAGTTTCCAGACTCACATCCTTTTTGAGAATTCGCTTAGAGTCAGAAGTTTTGACTTCTATCTGAGGGTGAACTACCACCACAAACAGCTCATCTGGGAAGGGAACGTTCACCACGTCCAGTGGTGTATAGCTTCTGACTATGGTAAACCCTCCTAGGATGGCCGGAGTTACGTTGTCTGCATGGGCCTTTCCTGAAGCGCAGCGTTCTCCTTCCATGGCAAATTTAACCAGTTGCTTTTTTGAAAAAGGCTGACCTAGAAGTTCGTTAGCGGCAAAAGCGGCCGCGGCAGAGCTTGAAGCACTTGAGCCCAGGCCACTGCCTGGCATTACTCTTTTGCTTATTTTAATATCAAAGCCATGGGTAGCGTCCAGATCGTCCAGCAAAGCTTGGATGGCCACACCAACTACATTTTTTTTAGGATCTACAGGCAAATCTTCAAAGCCAGCTATCGGATGAATGGTGATTTCCTTGCTGTCATTTAGCGTTACTTCCAATTCATCGCCGATGCCATCTAAGGCTAAACCCAAAACATCAAAGCCCGGACCTACATTAGCTACCGTGGCGGGAGCAAAAACTTTTATTGTTTTCATATCAGGTGGCGTTGGCTATTCTCATAATGTCTGCAAATATTCCACTAGCTGTAACTTCTGCTCCGGCACCGGCTCCTTTTACTACCAATGGCTGTTCAGGATACCTTTTTGTAGTGAAAAGTACAATATTGTCCTTGCCCTCCAGATTGTACAGCGGATGAGAACTTTCAATGAGTTGAACACCTGTTTCGGCTTTACCCTTATTGAAAGTGGCTACATATTTTATCTTCTTACCGGCCTTTTTAGCGTCAGCTATCATTTTCTGAAACGTAGCCTCATGCTCTTCCAGTTTGCTAAAGAATCCGTCGATAGTTGGAGCCTGCATGCAATCTTCAGGTATAAATGGTCGGGAAGGGATATCATCAATTTCCATATTCAAACCGCTTTCTCTTATGAGAATAAGTATTTTTCTTTTTACGTCCACACCACTTAGATCTATTCTTGGATCCGGCTCGGTGTAGCCTTCTACTTGTGCTTGTTTTACAATGTCAGCGAACTTGGTGCTCTCGTTGAAATTATTGAAGATGAAGTTCAAACTTCCAGATAAAACGGCCTGAATTTTTATGATCTCATCACCACTTTTGATTAAATCATTTAAGGTGTTGATAACCGGAAGGCCTGCTCCAACATTGGTCTCAAAGAGAAACTTGGCTTTATACTTTAGTGCCGTCTGCTTTAGGTCTAGATACTCTTGATAAGAATTGGTACAAGCTATTTTATTTGGTGTTACAATAGAAATACTTTCTTTGAGTACTCCTTGATATACAGAAGCAATGTCAGAATTTGCTGTGTTATCAATGAAGATGCTGTTTCTTAGATTAAGGTCAGCCATTTGCTTTAAGAATACATTGGTAGACATGGCCTCGCCTTCAGCATCCAGCTTTTCTTTCCATTCCTTGAGATCTATGCCACGCTCCTGGAAATACATCTTTCGGCTGTTGGCCAGAGCCACTACTCTCAAATCTATATGATGATGTTGTGATAAATAGGCTTTTTGTTTTCTAAGCTGCTCTATCAATGCTGAACCAACATTTCCTACCCCAATCATAAACACATTAATCACTTTTTTCTCGGAGAGGAAGAAGCTTTCGTGTAAGCTGTTCAATGCTTTTTTAACTTCTACAGCATTAACCACTACAGAAATATTCTTTTCAGAAGATCCTTGAGCTATTGCCTTGATATTCACTCCGTTTTGACCTAATACGCTGAACATGTTTCCGCTAACACCAACTTGCTCTTTCATATTAGAACCTACCAAAGCAATAATGGCCAGATCTTTCTCAAATTCAATTGGGTTAATCTTACGAGAAGCTAGTTCGAAGGCAAACTCATTCTCAATAGCACCTTGTGAGCGAGATGCATCTGCAGCATCTATTCCTACACATATAGTGTGCTCTGATGACGCTTGAGTTATAAGCACTACATTTACTTTGGCATTACTCAAAGCCCTAAATAAACGATGCGAAAAATCTGGTATTCCTACCATGCCGCTTCCTGATAAGTTCAATAGTGCAATGTTTTGGATGCAAGATAATCCTTTGATTAGCTTACCATTAGTGGATGCTTTGGCAGAGATAAGTGTGCCCTCATCTTCCTTTTTAAAAGTGTTTTTTATCCTTATAGGAATGCCTTTTTCCAAAGCAGGCTGGATGGTTGGTGGATAGATTACCTTGGCACCAAAATGAGAGAGCTCCATGGCTTCATCATATGAAATGTCTTTTATCACATATGCAGATCTTACCAGCCTGGGGTCCGCAGTCATCATACCACTTACATCAGTCCAGATTTCTAATTCAGGTGCGCCAAGCGATGAAGCCAGAATAGCTGCAGTATAGTCCGATCCACCTCTTCCTAATGTGGTAGATTGGTTATCTCTTGAAGAGGCAATGAACCCCGGGCAAATATAAATTGAATTATTGCTGCTGAAATATTCTTGAACTTTCGGGCTGGTAATGTTAAAATCTACATTGGCTCTTCCGTAATTATTATCAGTAATGATAAATTCATGCGGGTTGGCCAGAGTGGCTGAAAGTCCACCATCGGTCAGGTAGTCAGTGATAATGGTGGAAGAAAGCCTTTCACCAAACCCTAATATTTTATCACTGGTTTTGGATGATAGCTCCTGAATAAGGAAAACTCCTCTGCAAATATCTTCCAGGTCATTGAGGAATATTTTAACCTTGCCTAATGTCTTTCCTTGATTCTTAACTGAGATAAGCTCCTGGGTGGTCTTGATATGTTTCTTTTCTACTTCAGAAAGTAATTTTAAATATTCTGTATCTCCATTGGAAGCCATGATGGAAGCGTTTACTAGTAGAGTAGTTACACCACCAAGTGCAGAAACCACAGCAACTAGGTTTCCGTTCTCTTTCTTTTCCAGGAGTATATCTTTAACGAGGGCTATGTTTTTGGCTGATGCTACTGAAGTACCACCGAATTTTAAAACCTGCATAAACAGATGAAATTAAGTGAATTAAATTATGAGAAGAATTATGTGCTTTGAGCAGTTCGGGACCCAGTCCCTAATAGGCAATATAGTATGATTAACCCCTCGAGGGGGTAATAATTGTTGTAATAATAGTAGTGCCCATCCTGAATGAGGATGTTATCGAGTTGGCGATATGTGTGAAAAGGTTATTCACAGGTCTGTTATTACTTATTGGTGCGCCAAAGGTAATGTTTAATTTTAAATAGAAAAATTAATAATTATTTTTTTATCGTGAATTTAACATTATCCCAATTATAATTTTGTAAAATAAAAAAGCTCATCCTGATCAGGATGAGCTTTCTTGTTTATTTAAAAATAAAATTTTGTTCTTAGCTATTAGCAGCAAAGGTAATTGGAATCTCTAGCTTCATTTTTACGGGTTTATCACCTTGCTTGGCAGGAGTCCAGTTCCAATCTGTTTTTTTGATGGCTTCAACAGCAGCCTGATCAAATTCTTCCATATACTTTTTGTTCTTAGTATAATACATGGCTTCCATTGGAGTAACGTTAGTTACTTTACCATTTTCGTCTACAATAAATTCAACGAATACAGTACCACCAACCTCTTCATCTAAAGCATCTTCAGGATACTCAATGTTGTTTTTCAAAGCTCTATAGTAAGCATCAAAACCATTTTTTGGCTCAGCTTCTTCTTCTATATTCTTATTATACTCTTTTCTTGATAATTCTTTGTTAGCATAGTTTTGCTCCACAAACTTGATGAATTCATCCATATCATCATCATTATCAATACCATCTACTTTAACCTGATAGTTTCCTTTCAGCGTTGCAATGTTTCCATCTTCTGTTTGAATGTAAGAATACTCCATATTTGGATATCTATCTACATAAGACTGCATAGTTGCATCTGGAGTAGAGGCGTTAGCAGAATTATTGGTGGTAGTTGGGTTTACATCCATGTCATTTTCATCTAAAGACATTTCAGTAGAATCAGTCTCGTCTTCATCGTGGCTTTTAGGTGAATCACAGCCAGCTATAAAGATCATGAATGCTAATGCTCCTATAAAAAGCACTGTATACATGTTGATATCGAACTTATTGATGTTTTTCATAATTTCAGTTTACATTAGTTGTAATTCATCTATATGAAAATAATACCAATATTATAAATATTTGATAATGAGGGTTTTATAAAAACAAATGTGGTTATAATATTGGTCTAGATGTGGAAATCATTCCTCATTTAGTATATTTTAATACAATACGCATGGCTTGGTTTCTATAACTACCACCGAATAGATTGACATGCACTAGCACTGGGTATAGGTTGTATAAGTCCAGGCGATCTTCAAATCCGGAAACTAGCGGATAACTGCTGTGGTATGCATCATAAAACTCCTGGTCGAAACTTCCGAAAAGTCTGGTCATAGCGATGTCCATTTCCCTGTGTGAGTATGCTACTGCCGGGTCTATTAGCACAGGCTCTCCCTGCGAGTCAGTCATTACATTACCTCCCCAAAGATCACCATGAATGAGGCTGGGCTTTTCCGAAGGTAAAAGTTGTGACAGTTTTTCTTTTAATAGATGAAATTGATCTGCATCTGCTTGGGAAAGTTGCTTGTTGCTAAGAGCCAAGTCAACCTGGGGTTTTATTCGCTGATGATAAAAGAACTCTGGCCAGTTTTCAGAGGGGTGGTTATATTGAAAAAGTGAACCAATGTAATTCGTATGTTCCAGGCCATATGTTTCATTAGAGTGATGGTGAATATCGGCTAATCCCTCTCCCAGTTTGCTATTATAATCCGAAGTTTTCAAGGAAGCTTGAATATTTTCCAGGATGAGGCAGGAATAGCTCTCACCTTCGTAGACAGACATCACCTCGGGAATTTTAATGGCCTTGGTTTGTGCTAGCAGCCCAAGACCTTTACTTTCCACTGTAAACATGTTTGGGAATCTCTTCGCATCATTCCATTTGATGAAAAACATTCCTTGAGCTGTTTTTACCGTGCCTCCATTATTTATACAGCCGCCGGAGGCAGGGCTAAATCCTGAAGGAACTCCTATGGTTTGTTTACAATATTCTAATATCTCATTTGGAATTTGCATGAAGTGCTTTTTCTAAATCATTGATAAGGTCATCGGCCTCTTCTATACCAACAGAGAACCTTAACAATTGATCAGAAATACCCACTTTTTCTCTTTCCTCCTTAGATATTTTAGAATGAGAAGTCTGTGAAGGAGATGTAATGGTAGATTCTACCCCTCCAAGACTCATGGCCGATTTTATTAAAGAAAGACTTTTCACAAACTTATCCGGATTACCAGGAACCTCAAATGATAGCATGCCTCCAAAGCCTTTCATTTGGCTTTTGGCTAAATCATGTTGTGGATGGTTAGTTAGACCTGGGTAGTAGACATTATTAATAAGTTTATGCTGTTCCAAATGTTGCGCTATTTTAAGCGCATTTTCATTTTGCTGCTTCACTCTTAGCGCCAAGGTCTTCATGCTTCTTTCTAGCAAATAGCATGACTGAGGCTCAAGGCTACCTCCAAAATGAATGGCAGAATCCCATAGCTTGTCATTGATTGATTTGCTGGCAACCACCACGCCGCAGCTCAGGTCACTATGGCCTCCCAGATACTTGGTGCCGCTATGAAGCACTATGTCTATTCCTAAATCAATAGGGTTTTGATTGATAGGTGAGGCGAAGGTATTGTCTATCAGAGTAATTACATTGTGGCTTTTCCCTATGTCAGCAATCGCTTTTATGTCCACAATTTTTAATAGTGGATTGGACGGTGTTTCAATGTAAATGACTTTTGTATTGCTCTTTATGGCTTTAGCATAAGCTTCAGGCTCCAGACTATCTACCAGGGTAAATTCTATCCCATAGCGGGTTAACTCCGTTGTAATGGCATTATGAGTGCCACCATAAAGGTCATTCTGAAAAATAGCATGATCACCGGTTTTCAGCTGAGCGAATAAGGCCGTGGAAATAGCTGCCATTCCTGAACTGAATATGGTAGCAGCTTCACCGTTTTCCAGCTGTGCTACTTTCTCTGCTACTGCTCTCTGATTAGGAGTGTTGAAATAACGAGGATATGCATACAAATCTACATCTACATAATCATAAGCGGTGGAGGTGTAGATGGGGGTATTCATTCCTTTGGTGGCGGGATCAACTTTTGTTCCGGCATGTACGCAGATAGTAGATTTAGATTGTTTACTCATTTTATTTCCATTTAATTACTTCACCGTGCTTTTGTATGTTTATATAATCTGGTATGGCGTCTAAAATTTCTTTATGTAGCGCCTCTACTAGTTTTCTTTTTAAATAGCTCTTATGCATTACTAAAGATACTTCTCTCACAGGTTTCGGATCTTCAAAATTCCTCAGTTTATTCTTACTGGCCTTGTCAAAATCTAGGGTGGCCAATTCTGGTAGTAATGTGAAACCACCGTTCTTATCCACAATTTTTTTGAGGGCTTCTAAAGAGCCGCTTTCATACTTAAATTGGGTGTCTTTATCCTGATAAGAATGGCAGAGGTTTAGTACTTGATCTCTAAAACAATGGCCTTCATTTAGAAGCCAGATTTCATTAGCTGGTAAGGCTTCTACATGAAGTGTTTTTTCATTAAATAAACTGCTCCTGTGCGAGACGTAACCGTAAAACTCCTCATAGAATATTGGTTTAGTCACCAGGTTAGGATCATTCAGTGGTGTTACTATTACTCCAATATCTAGCTGGCTATTATTCAGTTTTTTTACTACCTCTTGTGTTTTAAGCTCTTCTACCTTAATCCTAACATTCGGATAGTTTTCAATAAAGCTGTTAATAAATAGCGGTAATAGATAAGGACTTAATGTTGGTATTATCCCAATCCTCACTTCACCAGCTACTTCGCCTTTTTCCTCAGCTACAAGTTCCTGTATTTTTTTTGATTCATGGAGTGCAAGTCTTGCTTGCTCAATAATTCTCTTACCTAAATCAGTGGGTGCTACTGGCTGCTTACTTCTATCAAATATTAATACACCTAATTGATCTTCCAGTTTTTGAATCTGCATACTTAAAGTCGGCTGTGTAACAAAGCACGACTCAGCAGCTTTCCCAAAATGTCTGTAATTATCAACGGCAATTATATATTCGAATTGAATTAAAGTCATAGTAAAAGTTTGAAGCCAAATTAACCAATTAATGCCTAAATACGATAGGGCAGATTGTAACTTCTATTACTTAATTGAGATCGTCAAATTTGGATTTAAAATAAAATATAAATATATTACTAATTAATATTAACTAAAAAACTTATAGTTATGGCTTTTAACGGAACGGAAGGGAGACCTATCTCCTTGTCTACAGCTACACGCTGGACACAAAATTATCGGGATAAAAACCCCGGTGAAATTAAGGCAATCTTTTTTGGAAAGGATCGCATACAGCAGCTTTTGGCTGAAAGTAGCACGGATGGTGCTGCTATGGGAATCAGAATCTATTTTGCAATAGACGATGATGGCAACCCTAAACTAATATTAGTGCCTGCTACTGCTAATCAAAGTAACATTCTAGCAACCTCTGTAAGTCAGAGTGGTGCTGATGATCCTATTTTGGATAATGGACATTGTTGTCCTCCAGATTGCCCTCCTCCTGGTGATCCTTTAGGTGGATGATTAAAATTAAATACCCGGGCATTCGGGTATTTTTTTTATTATTGAACTATAATGGATTTCTATATAGTTTATAAGACCTTTTCCTATCTGCTATTAGTAAGCTCAGGGGTAGCATTTTTCATTTCGCTACGAGCTCCCTTTAAGTTCTATCCTTCACTAAAATTCCTGCTTGCTTGTTCCTTTTTGGCGGATGGCAGTTTTAGGATATTATTGGATTTTTTTGGGTACTATCTCTCTTTATCTACTCCGTTATATAATGTAGCGGAAATACTTCTAGTTTCTTTTTTCTACTATTATCTGCTTGATAATAAGAGTTCTAAAAGGGTCATTCAAATAATAGTAGTGATACTAATATTTCTATTGCTGACGTTTCAATTTGGAACTAATGCTGTTGATGTGAATAAGATTAAAACATTGTCTAATGTTATATTCAGTGCTTACGGCATTCTATATTTTATTCAGTTTATTCGAAAGCAAGTAGCTGAGGACCCTTTACAAGTTCCTTCCTTCTGGTTTAACTCCAGCCTTTTACTTTACTTTAGTGGTAGCTTATTTGTTTTCATGATCTTTGACCCTTTAGTAAAACAACAGCAAGCTTCGGCCATACTTTCCTATGACTTTCATAATTTTCTAGGAGTGGTGAAAAATCTGGGACTTTCTTACGGGTTCATTTTATGTAGAAGGAGCGTTTACAATTTTAAAAATGGATAGCGAATCTACCAATCTTATACTTATTCTAGTGCTTGGCACTGCGGGCATGCTGATTCTGGCAGGTGGCATTATTTTCTTTGTGGTTTATTATCAAAAGAAAATGCTTCAAAATAAAATTCATACTCAACAATTAGAGGCTGAGTATCAGAAGGAACTCCTAAAATCAACCCTTGAGTCTCAGGAAAAAGAAAGAAGAAGAATAGCCACGGAACTTCATGATGGTGTGGGGGCCATGCTTTCCGCTACTAAGCTCTGTATCAATATGATGAAGAATGGAACCATCCCCATGGAGGAACTCGATCTGGCCATGGTAGATGCTAAAGAAATGCTGGATGATACCATTGAAACTGTAAGAAGAATATCTAAAGATTTACTTCCGGCCTCCCTGGAAATCTTTGGTTTGAGCAAGGCTTTAAGTGAGTTATGTGAAAAATTATCTACACGAGAAACACCTATAAATTTTTATGAGATTGGAGAAAAAGTTAAATTAAATGCAGAGGACGAACTTCTACTTTACAGAATAATTCAAGAATTAATCAACAATGCGCTTAAACATGCGCAAGCCTCATCGGTTAAAGTAAGTATTAATTGGAATTATCCTATTGAAGTGGTGGTGAGTGATGACGGTAAAGGCTTCGATTTGCTGAAAACAAAGGAGGATGTAAAGAGAGGAATAGGGTTGTATAACATAGAAAATAGGGTGAGTTTATTAAATGGCGAGGTGAAGTTCGATAGTGCAGTGAATGAAGGTACTCGCATCAGTATTGTTATAGGAGGCTAAATGAAGGTATATATTGCAGATGATCAGACCCTTTTCAGAAAGGGGATGAGTAGATTGGTGAAAACATTTCCAAATGTTACTGAGGTAAAAGAGGCTCAGAATGGTAAGGAACTTTTAGATTTAGTGAAAGAAGATCCTCCACAGGTGATTCTAATGGATCTGGAAATGCCGGTAATGGATGGTATTGAAGCTACGGAGAAGGTGCTGAGCCGCTATCCGGATATCAAAGTAATTATCCTATCTATGCATGATACTCAGCAGCATATCTTTTATTTAATGGAAATTGGGGCTCATGCATTTTTGCTAAAAAATGCTGAACCAGAAGAAGTGCAAGACGCTATTGTTGCAGTAGTTAAGAATGATTTCTATCAAAATGAGATCGTTGTTAATGCTTTGAGAAAAGGTGCAAAAGACCGCAAAAAGGCCGAGACCAGACCCGTTTTTAATAATACCATCAGTTTAACCGACCGCGAAAAAGAAATTCTTTTACTTATCTGTAGAGAATTGACAATGAAGGAAATAAGTGAGAAATTGTCACTTTCTGAAAAGACTATACATAACCATAGAGCCCGAATTATGGACAAGACGGGTGTGCGAAATACGGTAGGTCTGGTAAAGTACGCATATGAAATAGGTTTACTTGACTAAAAAACCTTACGTAATATACGTTAGGTAAATTTACCTAATTTCATAGGGTAATTTACCCAAATGTTCCAACCAAGCTTTTATCCACCCCATTGTAAAATACTGTCTATCAATTAGTTATGGCCGAATAGTTCTGATGTTTAATTAAATCTCAGAATTGTTAAAAATATAACATTTCCATACTAACTAACTTGCTATCATTAATCGACCCAAACTGACGTTAATGATGGAACGTAAAAGCATCATGATTATTCATCCTGATGAGCAAGCAAGAAGAAAGATGCACAGTATCCTGTCGCATTTTGATTTTCAGCTCACCTACGCCAATGATGGCCTTCACGGCATCTATGGCGCAAAAGAAGTCAGTCCTGATCTTCTTATTACCTGTATTGACATTGCAGTTCTGGACGGTTTAGACATGGTAAGTATGCTAAGAAATGAAAAAACTACTCAGCATATTAAGACCATATTTTTGCACTCAGAATTAAACCTTGATTATATAAGAACGGCCAGAAATTTAGAAGCCAGTGCCTTTTTAATCAAGCCTTATTTAGACAACACTTTGATCTATGCTATTAAGAAAGCATTAGGAGAGAGTGACTTAAGTGTAAATAAGCAGCGAAGAGCTTTAACTTATGACGAGTGTAAAACTCAGCACCTTGCTGAGATTGGCTACGCTTAAAACATTATTGGTTTGGTTTTAACTACTCATTAAAGCTACCTTCCGAAAAGAAGGTAGCTTTTTTATTTTATAGTTAAGTGTACTGTACGTAGTGTCTCCACTTTTCTAATACCTCAGAAAAGTCTGCGGGCAGTTCACTATCAAACTGCATGTATTCTTTGGTTATTGGGTGCACAAAGCCTAGAGATTTAGCGTGAAGAGCTTGTCTGGGTAAAATTTTAAAACAGTTCTCCACAAAACTTTTGTATTTAGAGAAAGGTGTGCCTTTAAGAATCTTATCGCCTCCATAGGTACTATCATTAAATAAAGTATGTCCTATGTGCTTCATGTGCGCTCTGATCTGATGGGTTCTGCCCGTTTCCAGATTACATTGGATGAGACCTACATATCTTAGGTCTTCCAGCAGCTTATAATGAGTAATGGCGTGTTTCCCAATAGTTTCATCTTCATAGGGCACTGTAATTCTTCTATCTTTTAAGCTTCGACCCAGGTTTATATTTACGGTACCGTGGTCTGGCTCAGGAACCCCCCAAACCAGGGCATAATACGTACGCTCTATTGAGTGGTCATAAAACTGCTTGGCCAAGCCGTTCATCGCCTGTTCTGTTTTTGCGATTACCAGTAAACCAGAAGTATCCTTATCAATACGATGCACTAAGCCAGGTCTGCCCTCATTGCCTTCCATTTCTGGTAAATTTTGAAAATGGTATGACAATGCATTTACCAAAGTGCCTTCCCAGTTTTGGTAGGCAGGATGTACCACCATGCCTGCTTCTTTATTTACCACGAGCAGGTCCTTGTCCTCATAAACTATATTTAAAGGGATATCTTGAGGGATTACCTCCGTTTCACGCGGCGGTTCTGGTAAAGCTATGGTAATGATATCTTCAGGTCTTACCTTATAGTTAGGTTTCACCTCTAGCTCATTTACTTTTACAAAGCCATCTTTTATAGCCGCTTGCAGTTTGTTGCGGGTTACATTAGGCAGGCGATCCATTAAAAACTTGTCTATTCTTAATAATTGCTGCTTTGGATCTGCCACTATACGATGATGTTCGTATAGTTCATCGTCATCTATTAATTCGTTTTCCTCCATATTTCTATAACCCTGATTAAAATGCAAATTTATAAATATTATTCATTTGAATTATCAGTAGTTTTGAGGCAGTAAAAACCACATAATATGAAAGCTAAAATTAGAGAGATAATCCCCGGCGAAGGATTGGGAGCCCTGAAGTTTGGCATGACCAGAAATATGGTATTGGCACTTATAGGCGAACCAGATGAAAAAGAAACTTTTTCATACTCAGAAACTGAATCAGAAATGACAGAATCCTGGGAATATCTGGAATTGGGTATTTCCCTGAATTTTGATGAAGAAGATGATTGGAAACTTGTACTAATCACTGTATACTCAGATTATTACTTGTTTAAAGGAGAAGCTATTGTTGGCGAAGGACGAGCTTTTCTTGAAGAAATTTTTGATCAGGAAGGTATTAATGACGTGCAGGAAGAAGATTGGTCTTCTGAAGAAAGTCCTAGGCACATCTTACTTGAGTCTGATGCTTTGTCTATTAACTTTTGGTTTAGTAAAGATGTGCTTGATGAAGTGCAACTTTCTCCTCAGTTTATAGATGATGAAACTATAAAATGGCCGAAGCTATAAGCTAAATCTGTTTGCCATTTTCAAGCCTGATAGTATGAGTAATACTATCAGGTATTTCTTCTTCATGATGGCTCACAAATATCAAGGTAAGGTTGGTCTTTTTGCAGGCTGTATCAATGATATGCTTTTGAAAAACAATCTGCTCCTCTGAGAAACCTTGAAATGGTTCATCCAAAATAAGAAGCGTAGGGTTATTAATTAAAGCCCTTGCTAATAAGCACAACCTCTGCACATTAGTAGATACATTTGAAAATTGGCTATTATAGTAATTTTCAATGCCCATTATCTTCATCCATTCCACAATCCTATTTTTGCTTTCTTCACTAATCTTATGATTAGAAGTAAGCCGTTGATCAAAGGCTGTAGCTATAACCTGGTGACAAACCATGTTCACAGGAAAATACTGAAACAATTCTGGAGAAACATATCCAATGTTTGATTTAAGGTCCCAAATACTTTCCCCGCTGCCTCGCTTTCTATCGAACAAGTAAATGTCATTAGCATAAGCCTGAGGATTGTCACCATTAATCAAACTGAGTAAGGTAGATTTGCCTGCTCCGTTTTTGCCAGTAAGCGACCATCTTTGCCCCTGTAGAACAGTCCAATTAATCTTACTTAAAATTTGCTTTCCTTTATAATTAACGTTCACATTATTCATTTTAATAATGTGTCGGTAGGCTAGCTCTGAGCTGGATAATAAATGGGTTAAATTAATTTCAGGAAGATGGCTTACCAGGCTTTCCTGATGCTTTTGGTGATGATCGGCATCAACTTTTATTATGGGTTTTTTATTCTTGAAGACAATGTACTTGTTAATTTCTTCAGGAATTTCTCCATATGAAGTGTTCATAATGATAGTAATGCCTGAGAATGATATATCAGGAATCAATGAACCAAAAAAGGCTCGGCTATCAGCATCTAACCCCGCCATGGGATGATCCAATAGTAATATTGCCGGGTTCCTTAGTAAGGCCGCTGCTAATAGAACTTTCCTGGTTTCTCCATTAGAAAGCTTTATCAGCTTTTTGTCTTCCAAAGGTTTTAAGTTCAGCCTTTTTACTACTTTCGGTATGGTCCAATAAGGTTTTTTCCTAAATGATTTTATTTTGGAAAGGTATTTCGATACCGTTTCAGAGTTTTCTGAATCAGTGGAATTATATCGTTGTTGATAATAAAATTTTTGGCCGGCGCCTAAGCTTTTAAATTCGTGCCTGGCAAAAACCATGGCTATAGGCTTATGCAAGTCGTGCTTTAGATATTCATCAGTAAAATAGCAATGTAGTCTGCCTTTAGGAATGGCTATTTTACCCGCTACAGCCTCCAAAAATTCTGTTTTTCTCTTCTCATTTTCGCCTACCAGCGCCACATGTTCGCCGGTGGAAATTTCTAAATCTATTGGAGGAACGGCATGCGCTATTCCATAGCCGGCAATAGCTTTTTCAAATTTCAGTAGTAGTTTATCCATATAATCAATCCATCCCTATCGGCGAACCATCCGGCGTGCCTAAAGGTTCAGGCAGCTTAAATTTTTCTGGTGTTTTTATAAACTCTTCAATTTTATGAATAGCATAAGTAAAATGAGCTTTCTGCAGCTCTTCTGATTTTGGAAGCACTGACTGCAACCAGTCTTTTAGTTCTATGATTTTGTAATAAGCCACCGCTTTCACCTGTTCGCTTGAATGTTTATTGACTGCCAAGTTCATTAGCTGTGTAAGTACCACATCATCTACTGTCCTTTGAATTTCTGCCTTATAGCCATTACTTGAGGGTTTCTGCTCCCATGTAAAAGCCAAAGCTTGGTCAATAATCGCTTCTAAACCTGGTTGCTTAGGGTCGCGAGCGTGGTGTTCTACCAGCCTCTGGGCTCTAGCACTGTTGAAAAGCAAACTAATGCTCATATTAGCCGCGCTTTCGGCTGCAGCAAGTGGATCAAAAGTTAAGTCGGTTCTTATATCAATTAGCTCTCTTCCTCTGCTGTAACCCATAGGCCTGGGTGGGATTATTGCTAGCAGATCCTCCGTCAGCATGAGTCTTTCAGGGGTTATTGTAGCTAATAAAGCACCAAGTGCCAGTTTCTGCTCATTGGGATCAATGAGGCCTGTGATGAGCTGCCCATCTCCCTTTAAAGCATATCTGTAGTTTAAGCCTCCTATTAATTTGGCTACCGCTTCAGTTTGATAGCGGTGAAGATAATATATAGGTACTAAAACTTCTTCAAGGGTGGCATAAGGCATGCCTTCTTTAATATTGTCTTCTCCGAAGTTGCTAAGGGCAACTCTACGTACTTCTAAAATATGATTGAGCTCGTCCACAGCACTTTTTCCGTTATCCCAAAGGTGTGCATAAGGATGTGCCCCACCTTTTGGTCGTGCATCCTGGTCTGATATAAAAGTTAGACCATCTGTCAAAGACTGATCAATGATGGTATTTAATTCTTCTTTCTCATTCTTTCCTTCAGGAAAATCCTGATAACCAAACTTAATGGCCACTTTATCCCAAGTCCCTATTTTATCATCATAAGCATCAGAAAGATCTATTTCTCCCTCGCTGTTTAATTTTATTTTTGGATGTGGATAATCCATCACTGAAGCTCTTTCTTCAGAGCTGGAAGAATAGCTATGAGCAAGACCTAAGGTATGTCCTACCTCATGAGCAGCAAGTTGCCTGAGTCTGGCAAGGGCCATTTCTTCCATAGTGTCAGAGGATTTTTCACCCTTCTTGTAAGGAGCAAGAAGACCTTCGGCTATTAAATAATCTTGGCGAACTCTCAGCGAGCCCAATAAAACGTTACCTTTTATAATTTCTCCTGTTCTTGGATCAAGTACCGAAGTGCCATAAGACCAGCCCCTGGTAGATCGATGGACCCAGTGAATAACATTATACCTAACATCCATAGGATCAGCCTCTTCTGGCAGCATCTTCACTTGAAAGGCATTAATATAACCTGCAGCTTCAAAGGCCTGATTCCACCAGCTAGCTCCTTCCATGAGCGCAGATCTTACTGGTTCTGGCGTTCCTCTGTCTAAATAGTATATAATAGGTTCTTCAGGTTCACTCTGAGCGGCAGAAGGGTCTTTCTTATTTAAGCGATGTCTCGTGATGAATATTTTCTCCAGCGGTTCACCGATAGGAGTGGCGTAGTCAAAATAGCTGGTCGAGATATAACCTGCTCTGGGATCAAAGACCCTGGGTGTATAATTATTATCTGGAAGCTGCACAAATGAATGATGAACTCTAACCGTAATAGCTGATGAATTGGGAGTAACACTTCTTATATAGGCGCCTTGTGCCTGACCGGTAAAAGTTACGGTAGCTTCAAATTCACTGTTTTCCGGGAAGGCCTTAGTTCTGGGTAGATAGATGGCAGATCTTGATTTATCTAAAGAATAACTACCTTGATTTGAGCGCCTTAAAGAGTTTGCGACGCCGTGTGAATCAGAAATAAAAAAGTCTGTGGCATCTACTAAAACTTTCCCATCCTGCTCTGTAATTAGCTGAAAACCGTGAATTACAGATTGCGCAAAAGCATCTCTTACCGAATTGACCTCATCCTCATTATCGCTAACGGCTCTATATTTATAGTTAGGTTCAATTAATAAAATTTTCGGACCTCGTCTTTCAAATTTTACAATCCTGTCATTGCCTAACTGGTTCCGGTCCAGACCAATGTCATTAGAGCCAACTCCAGCTGCTAGAGAATTTACATATAGAAATTCCTGATCAAACTTATCAACCACCAGCATGATTTTATCCGATTTCTTATCGTAATAAAACGTGAAAAAACCTTCATATTTGGTCATTCCTGCTGTTTTGCTGTCTATACTTCCCGTAGCAGATGAAGAGCTTGGAGCTGATGCGGCACAGCCTATTAGCAAAATTGGAAGTAGGAAAAAGAGCTGGTAGATTCGGTAGGTCATGGCTATTTCGGTTTATCAATTCTTTAAATCTATTGATTGGCAATGTGTATAACAACCAATTACTAATAATTGACAAATTATAAATGTTAAAAAAAATTTTAAATTACCTGTGACCTTTTTTAAAAGCTCGGTTATATGATCAAAACCATTACCATAAATAGCTTGAACACGGCCAAACATATGACCGAAGAGGAAATTGCAGATGAGCAACAAATAATTGAGGCATCAAAGAAAGATGCCCGAGCATTTGGGGCTATCTATGATCGCTATTATGAAGGTATTTTTAACTTTATATATAGAAGAACGGATGAAGAGGATCTGACTGCTGATTTATGTTCTCAGACTTTTTTAAAGGCACTTCAAAACTTAAAAGGATATGAGTTTAGAGGGATTGCCTTTCTCAGCATGGCTATATCGTATAGCCAGTAATGAAGTGAATAAACACTTTAATAAGAGTAAGAGAAACAAAATATTCAGCGTGGAGGAAGACAGGGTTTTCGAACTTTTTGAGCGAACTGACAGTGATTTCTCTGAAGAGCAAATTATGTTATTACTCGCAACTCTGAAGGAGCTTCCTACCGAAACCATTGAAGTATTAGAGTTAAGGTTTTTTGAAGAAAGAAGTTTTAAAGAGATCGCTTTTATATTAAATATAGGAGAAAGTGGAGCTAAAATGCGTCTATATAGGGCTGTAGAAAAATTAAAAAAGCATTTTAAAGTCAACTGGAAGCAATAATGGGAAGACATGAAATAAGGTTACGTAGACAGAGGATGACTTCGAGACGCATCGAAAGCCATAAGAACTACTATGATGTCTTGAAAAAGCATGAGAAAAATAGCTGGGGCAAGAAATTGGTGAAGCTAATCATGTACATTATTATTCTTATGGGCCTTCTTTTGATAGCTTATTTTGCTGTTAAAACAGTAGAGAAAAGGAATGAGAGTAAGAAAGAGGCAAAAATTGAAATAAAGGAAAATACATCCCGGCCGGATGAATCAATACATGTTACACTAAACATTTCAAACAATGGAAAAACGTAAAAATCCAGAAAAAGATGTGAGAAGGCTTTCGGGCTTATTCTTTCAGGTGGGGCTTTTAGCAGCTCTTATGTTAGTAGTTAGTGCATTTGAATATCGAACAGCCGTGGATGAGGATCATGGTCCTATTGTGCTGCCGGATGAGGTGAATGTAATTGAAACTATTCTGCCAACAGTACATGAGGAAAGAAAGCAGCCAGTGAAGCCGCCATCTCCAAAAACAAAAATGATGAACCCTGTGGCTGATCCTGAGCCTGAAGCTATTCAAAAGGACTTGAAGGATGTGATGCCTATTGATGAAGTACCTGTCACTGTAAATCCTGGCGATATAGTAGTTGATATTGTTGATGAACCTGAGGAGACAACTGATGTTCCTTTTAGCATCGTGGAGCAAATGCCCACACCAGTAGGAGGAAACGAAGCCTTATATGCATTTATTAATAAAAAATTACGCTATCCTAGCCAGGCTAGAAGAATAGGAGTGCAAGGAACTGTATTTTTGAGTTTTGTAGTAGATAGAGATGGTAAAATGGTAGATATAGAAATTGCTAAGGGTATAGGTGCAGGCTGTGATGAGGAGGTTTTAAGAATCTTTGAAAAGAATCCTCCAAAATGGAATCCTGGCAAGCAGCGTGGAGTTCCTGTAAAGGTAAGACAAATGATTCCTGTAAAATTTATTCTGAACTATTGACAAAGAATATTTCTAAGAAAGCCAGTTTCATACTTTGAAACTGGCTTTTTTGCTTTTAAGTCACTTATATTCGCTAAAGCGATTATTCAAACTGCCTCCTTATGAAATTTTATTAAATATTCGTAACCACGAATATACTAGCTGCGTATATAATAATAGTTGATGCAGAAATGATTGAGCTAATCAATTATTTGCTTTGACTCATTGAGAAAAGAGACTTTGCAATCATTATGGGTTGTGATGCAATTTTCTCAGAAAGTTATTTTTTCTTTCCCCTCTGGTCCAATGACCCATTTGGCCCATAGCTACCAGGAAAATAACCGAATTCAATGAGTAACCTATCAAAGGAAGCTTGTGCTTTTGGTAAACAAGTGGTGGATTATGTGGGCTGTTCTTACGCCACAGTTAGTTGAGGAGTTCATACTCTGAATCAATAAGAGGGATAATATACCCTTGTCTATGTTGAACTTTAAATTTTTTAACCTATGAAAACTATCACAATTTTATTAGGAATTATGCTGGTACTGGTGGCATTGCTACTGGTAGCGGCCAGGAAAACCCCCTTTGGCGACAAAGTTGGGGGTTGGAAGTTGAAGCATTCAATAATTATGGTGGCGGCAGGAATGCTGCTCATATTTATGAATGGTCTATTCTTTTACTCTGAAGCTGGTTACAGCTATCTAGTGCAGTATCCGAATGGTAAACAAATTGCAGAAATGACTCCGGGATACCATTTAAAATGGTGGGGTGAAGTAGTGCCTTGGAAGAAGGTAGTTACTGTGAAGTTCGTTTCTGATGAGGAAAAGGAGCAGGACGGGCAAAAGTATAGCGGAAATAGAAATGTTATTCCGGTACGTTTTAATGATGCTGTAAAGGCAGATATTGCTCTATCTGCTAGATTTAGATTACCAGAAGATGCTAATCTGTTTCTGAAAATGGCATTGGAATTTAGAAATCAGGATAATCTGGTGAATGGTTCTTTAATTCCTTCCTGTATGGAAATTGCTAAAAACTCGGCCAGACTTATTTCAGCACAGGAATATATAGCTGGTCGTGGTGGAGAGCTTGAAAGTGCAGTTTTAGAGCAATTAGAAAATGGTATGTATATTCTTGATGCTCAGGAAATTAAACCTACTGAGCCAGACACGATTGCAGCTTTGGATAATAACAGAACCATTGAAAATAGAACCTTAATCAGGTTTGAAGTGAGTAAAAGGTGGAATCCTGATGGAAGCATTATGAGAAAGAAGCATCCCATAGCAGAATATGGAATCATAGTGTCTCAAGCTACTGTGGAAGACGTAAACCCTGAACTTAGATTTAAGGAAATGCTAGGAAAACAACGAGATGCAGCCGCTCAGGCTTCTATTGAAAAGGAAAAGGCTAAGCAGGCAGAGTACCAGAAGCAGAGAATTATAGCTGAAGGTGAGGCCGAAAAAGCTTCGATAAAGGTAAACATGGAAAAAGAGCAGATTACCGCTTTAATTACCATGGAAACCGAGAAAAAGCGTGAGCAGGTAAATGTTGAGAAGCATAGATTAGAATTGCAATCTGCTCGCTTGAAAGCCGAGGAGGTAAAGGTTCTCGCTGATGCTGAAGCTTATCAAAAGAAAAAAGTGATGCAGGCTGATGGTGCGTTAGAAATGAAGCTTCAGGCTTTTGAAAGAGTGCATCAGGCTTATGCGCAGGCCATCACGGGAACTCAGCTGGTGCCTACCACATACATTGGAGGAGGTGACGGAAAAGGAGCTCCAAATGCGATGGATTTTATAAACATTGCTACGGCTAATATGGCCAAAGATCTGGATATAAAAATCAAAGCAGATAAATAAGCTAATTTTTAGCTCAAAGCTATCCCATATAAGGATAGCTTTTTTTGTTTGTACTTATCGGTTTTGAAATTTGGTTAGAATACCTCAAAAAGCCTCATTCCAGTAAATTAAAAGCGTTTCTTGCAGGTTACAATCGATTCCTTAGGAGATATTTACCTCCAAAAAAATGTCTATGGAAAGAAAGATATCAACTGATGAGGAGTTCGAAGAAGTGATCGGCTCGAATGAAAAAGTGATGGTGAAGTTTTATGCTGATTGGTGTGGGGTTTGTAAAAGGTTTGCGCCTATTTATAAAAGGATGGCATCAGATGAAAAGTATGGTAATGTGACATTTGTAGAAGTGTCAGTAGAGCATACTCCTAAAACGCGTCTTAAGGCTGGAGTATATGGCTTGCCTTTTTTCGCTACGTTTGAAAATGGTGAGCTGAAGGAAAAAGTAACTTCGGATAAATCCGAAAAAGTAGAAGCAATCCTAAATAACCTATAAAATCTAAAACGGCGGAAGATGTCTTCTGCCGTTGTCCCAAAATAAATTTAAGCTTCCAGGGTGATATTTCGTATCTTCAATACACATAAGGTAAAAACGAAATATGCAGCCCAATCTAAAATCAAAAGAGGCCCGGGAAGCTTTTTTCTCTTCATTATATGATCAGTGCTTTCCTGCTGTGGCCAGCTACATTGCCAAGCGTGGAGGCGAGCTACACGATACTAAAGACATTTTTCATGATGCCATCATATCATATTATGAAAGATTAATGTCTGATGCTGATTTCAACCCACTGAATACGCAGGCTTATATAATGGGAGCTTGTAAAAATCTCTGGTATCAGCAAAACAAGAAGAAGAGTATCAGCCATCCTGTCTCAGAAACCTTTGACATTATTCAAGATTCTACGGACTCATCACAGCATGAAATACTGAGTTATTTACAGGCCACCGGGCAGAGATGTCTGGATATGTTAAAGGCATTTTACTATGATAAATTCAGTATGTCTGAGCTCGCAGAATCCTTTGGTTTTTCTAGTGAGAGATCCGCCACCGTGCAGAAATACAAGTGTCTTGAGAAAGTAAGAAATGAATTGAAAGAAAAATCTTTGCAGTATGAGGACTTCGTTGCTTAAAATTCAGAAGATAGAAAAATATATCCACGGGCAACTGCCACCTGAAGACAACATTTTATGGGATGCTCGTCAGGTGTTGAACCCTCAGCTTAAAGAGGAGGTCATATGGCAGCAGAAAGCATATGATGTCATCACGGCCAAGGGCCGGGCAGATCTGAAAAATGAGCTTGAAGATACGTTCCAGAAGAAAATGTCGAAGGCAGGTTTCCGTGAAAGAATTATGAACCTTTTTACCAAGTCAAAATGATACAAAATATAAATCCAATTGCCAGCGTAGTGCCCATGGTGCTTGATAACAATGGGCCAGGCGGAAGAGCTTACGATATTTATAGCTTATTGCTCAAAGAAAGAATTATTTTCCTGGGATCGGCCATTGATGATCAGTTAGCTAATGTAGTTGTGGCTCAATTACTTTACTTAAATAGCCAGGATCCAGAAAAGCTTATTAATATGTATATTCAGAGTCCAGGAGGTAGCGTTTATGCAGGTATGGCTATTTATGATACCATGAAAATGATCACGGCACCAGTGTCTACAGTATCTGTTGGCTTTACGGGCAGCATGGCTACAGCTTTGCTTACATCAGGTCATAAGGGGAGGCGCCTGGCGCTGTCGCACGCAACGGTTCATATGCATCCTACATCTGGGGGAAGCAGAGGTTATACTGAAGATGTGCGTATAGCTACCAGAGAGCAGGAGCGGCTTCAGGCCCAGTTGTTTCATATTATGGGAGCCAATACTGGTAAGTCAAGAGAAGAAATTGAGGAGTTCTTCCTAAGAGATAGGTTTCTCAGCGCCCCAGAAGCCAAAGAATTCGGTCTTGTTGATGAGGTACTTGGTGATGTAACTGATGTGGTGGCTTTAAAAAACATGCATTTTGATGTAGAGCTATTTTCAGACAAGAAAAAGAAGTAACTCAATTTCAAAAGAGCTCAGCTTTTAATAAATTCAGTGGCATAAAGTATCTATCATGTCACAATCAATATCAGATCATAATATTTATCATGATTTAGTAATTAGTGCATCCATAAGCGAGGTGTTTGAAGCTATTACTGAGCCAGATCATTTAAATAATTGGTGGCCAAAATCCAGCTCAGGCGTGCCAGAAATGGGGGCGGAATATAATTTTCATTTCTCTTCAGAGTATAACTGGTTTGGTAAAGTGGCTCATTATGAATTGGGAAAATCATTTTTCATTAAAATGACAAAGGCTGATGCCGATTGGAATCCGACTACTTTTGGTTTCGAGCTAGAAGAAGAGAAAGGAGGTGCGTTAGTTAAATTCCAGCATACCGGGTGGCCAAGTTGTAATGAGCACTTCAGGCGTTCATCTTACTGCTGGGCTATTCTTCTAAAAGGATTAAAAGATTATGTAGAGAAGGGCAGCATTGTGCCCTTCCAGGATCGTGAATGATCACCACTTTTGATGCACTTCTTTTTTAATGTACTTCTCATAGACATCATTCATCTTGCTTATTTGATCAAAAGATAATGAAGGCTGCTCATAAACAGATAGGTTAGAGACTACATGTTCCATCTTTGAAGCTCCGGGTATAATGCAGCTTACTGGGTTGTATTCCAAAATCCATTGAAGTGCAATTGGTGCCAGATTAGTGGTATCAGGAAATATTGCCTTTAATTCATCTACAGCTTTAAGGCCTAGGTTATAATCTATGCCACTAAAAGTTTCCCCTTTATCAAAGGCCTTTCCATCTCTATTAAAATTTCTATGATCATCTTTTTCAAACTTAGTATCGCTTGAAAACTTCCCGGTTAAGAGGCCGCTGGCTAATGGAACCCGAGCTATTATTCCAATCTTTTTTCGCTCAGCCTCTCTAAAGAATAACTCAGAGGGCCTCTGTCTGAATAGGTTGAAGATAATTTGAACAGTGGCTACATTATCATACTCTATGGCCTTCAGCGCTTCTTCCACCTTCTCAACACTCACACCTAGGTTTTGAATTTTTCCTTGCTCCTTAAGCTTATCAAATGTTTCAAATATTTCCGGTCTATAAAAAACATCAGTAGGAGGGCAGTGTAGCTGTATTAGATCCAAAGTTTCTAATCCAGTACGTTTCAGGCTATCTTCTACAAATTTAACGAGCTTTTCTGGAGTGTAATTTTCAGCGGTATGCGGATCAATTTGCCTTCCACATTTAGAGGCTACATATATTTTTTCCTTTCGAGAATTTACTACGCGGCCAACGGCCTGTTCACTGAGTCCGTCCTCATATACGTCGGCAGTATCTATGAAATTCACGCCGTTATCAATGGCCGTGTTGATGATTTGGTCTGCGCTTTTGTTATCGAACTTAGAGCCCCATTTACCCCCAACTTGCCATGTTCCTAATGATATTTCTGAGATCTCTAATCCGGTTTTACCTAGCTTTCTATATTTCATAACGTTAAAGTAATGTATTGACGGAACTTCCTCAAAGTCTAATAGTTTATAAGATGTAAGATTAAAATAGAATATAAGCTATAGACTATATAGATTTGCCGCGCCTTGCATTTTTGGCAAAGTTCTGGTTTAATAATTGACTACTCAAAACCACGCTAATTTTAATTTAAATATGCTTTACGCTTAGATTTAAAAATTTTTTGCACTAAATTCTATGTTTAACATTCAAATAGTAATAAACAACCTAACCTTAGCCATGATAAAGAAACTAGCATTTCTATTAATTGTAATAAGCATCTATTCCTGTAAATCTAATGACGAAACGTATAGTGCTTCCACAATAGAAGGCTTAAGTGCTGTGCCACAGGATGCAGTTAAAGAACCCTATGAGGATAATCCCAATCTAGTAAAAATCACTATTAAAAATGAGAATGGTGAGATAGCAGAGCAAGGAGATATGCTGGATGGTAAAAAGACCGGTGTCTGGACAGAGTACCATTATAATGGCGTGGTGAAGAGTATGACAAGCTATATTGATGGATTTAAGCAGGGTATTCATGTGGAAATGAATGAAATGGGCCAAATTCAGCTTAGAAGTTATTATCACAATGGGGTGCTGGACGGAGATTATATTGTTTATAATCAAAATAGGGTAAAGGAAGAAAAGCACTACGCCGCGGGTGAGCTTGAAGGTGTGGCCAAGGCATATTATGATAATGGTACTATCATGGAGGAAAGCCCATATACAGGAGGTAAAAGAAACGGACTATCAAAATGGTATGACCAAGAGGGTAACGTTTCTATTGAGTATGAATATAAGGATGGTCAGCTAGCTAAGCAATAATGTCATCCTGACATGAAATAATTATTCACTTTATTTTAAAAGTGCCATTTTGACCTAAATTGAAACTGGCATTTCAGTTGTTTATAGATAGTTGTAAACAAACAGAAATTTAAATAAAGGAGGTAATTATGACACTTGTTAAAAGATCTAATGACTTGTTTCCTGCTTTCTTTGATGATTTCATGGCCAAAAACTGGTTCGCATCAGCAGGAATTAATAACACAATGCCTGCTGTAAACATAAAAGAGGGCACAAATAATTTTGAAATAGAGCTGGCGGCTCCAGGTATGGATAAGTCTGACTTCCAAATTGAGGTGGAAGATCATTATCTGACCATTTCATATGAAAAGAAGAAGCACGCTGAGGATAAGCGGCCTAACAGTGAATTCACCCAGCGTGAATTTAGCTATGAATCTTTTCACAGATCATTCACCTTGCCTAAAACCGCTAATCTTGAAAAGATTAAAGCAGAATATACTAACGGTATTTTAAGATTAGATATCGATAAAGATGAAAAACTAATCTCAAAAGGTAAGTCCATTAAAATTTCATAATACTAATAAACGGTCATTTGACGTTCTAGCTTCAAATGACCTTTTTTTACGCTTTAACATCTTTTAACTAATAAGATAAACTAACAAACGTTTTCTGGCGTAAATAAGAAACAGTTTCATCAATTAGAACTTGCGTATTGTTATCAAATCTAGTTTGCAAGAATTTTTAAAAGTTAAATCTCAAAGTATGAAGAAGTTTAGTTCATTGATGGTGGCTGCCATTCTTGGTAGTGCACTGACCATAGGGTCTTTACAGATTTTTGATCTGAATAATGGAAAAACTATTAAAGTAGAGCATGTAGATGGTGCTCCTGCTGTTCAGACTGCATTCTCAACTAATGCCTCAGGTGAAATTATAGGTATTGATTTTACTGCAGCTGCAGAAAAGACTATGGATGCAGTAGTTAATATCCGGTCCACCAGCACAGGGGGTAATTATACTTCCCGTGGACAGCAAGTGCCGGAGCAATTTCGTGATTTCTTCGGTCCGTTTTTTAGAGATCAGGAAAGAGGTCAATCACAGCCAAGAGTTGGAACAGGTAGTGGGGTAATTATTAATAAAGAAGGCTACATCGTTACTAATAATCACGTGATAGCGGATGCCGATGATTTGGATGTAACCTTGTATGATAATAGAAGCTATAAGGCTAAAGTAATTGGAGCTGATCCTACTACAGATATAGCTCTAATCAAAATTGAAGAGGAAGGTCTGCCATTTTTGTCTCTAGCTAATTCTGATGATGTTAGAGTGGGCCAGTGGGTAATGGCAGTTGGCAATCCATATAATTTAAATTCTACCGTAACAGCCGGTATAGTCAGTGCTAAGGGTCGAAGCATTGGTATTTTGGCTGAGAAAAATATCAGAGACAGTTTAAATACTGCTATAGAATCATTCATTCAGACAGATGCTGCCGTGAATCCTGGAAACAGTGGAGGTGCCCTTGTAAACCTTAAAGGAGACCTTGTAGGAATTAACACTGCTATTGCTAGTCCAACGGGTTCTTATTCAGGCTATTCTTTTGCCGTACCTGCAAATATTGTGAGCAAGGTGGTAGAAGATCTAATTGCTTACGGAACGGTGCAGAGAGGCTGGCTTGGGGTTCAGATTCAAAATGTAAACGGAGAGTTCGCTCAAAAGAATAATATAGATCTGTACTCAGGAGTTTATGTAGCCGGCATAGATCCAAAAAGTGGAGCCAGAGATGCAGGCGTTCAAGAGGGTGATGTTATTACGGGTGTAGATGGAAGAGCCATCCAAAACACGGCTCAACTAATAGGTTATATTGGAAGTAAGAGACCTGGTGATAAGGTGGCCTTAAAGGTGAATAGAAACGGCAGCATTAAAGAATATGATGTTGTGTTGAAGAACCGTCAAGGTAATACTGAAGTAGTGAAGAAAGAGAGAGAAGAGATTCTGACCGTACTTGGTGCAGAGCTGGCTGATGTTGATGCTTCTACTCTAAAATCTTTAGGATTAAAGTCTGGAGTAAGAGTTACTGCACTTAGAGCTGGTAAGTTAAGAAAGGATACTCAAATGAGAGAGGGCTTTATTATTACCAAGATTGATGGCAAGGATGTTCGTTCTAAAGAAGATGTAGTGAAGGTTTTGGAAGGTAAAGATGGTGGCGTATTAATTGAAGGAGTTTATGAAGGTCAGTCCGGATCTTTTTACTACGGTTTGGGGTTATCATAATATGAACAAGGCATAAAAAATCGATTAAGCGTCGTTCTTTTTATGCTTTAATCATGATCGTTCTTCCAAAAAATTCGTATTATTAAGGTAAGAACGATCTTAACCCAATAGTTGGAAGAAGCCTATGAAAAGACTCTTTAAAAAGGGAGAGCGAGTAAAAAGCCACAGAGACGGGAAAGTGATGGAGGTTTTGCACTACATAAAAGATAAGAGCTCTTACCTAGTAGAATGTGCCTGGTTTGATTTAGAAAAAAAGGAAATCAGGAGGTACACCTTGAAACAGGACAATTTATTAAAAGCAAGTTAAACAAAAGAGGCTGCCTCATCCGAAGCAGCCTCATTACTTTTAAGCCGAATTAGTTTTAAACTATTCGTTAATGGCTATTTCCTCTCCAAATTTGTTTAGAAACTGAAACTCAGTTACTCCAAGAGAAGAATCTTGTACCATCTTCACCCATTTGAAATACTTCATAAACCATTTTAGTCTTCTAGACATGGTTCCTTTAGTGAAATAGGCATAAATGAAAGGATGAACTACTACAGTTATGTCCTTATCATTCTGTTTTGTCATTAAATAATCAATGGACCTTTCAATTTGGTCTGACACCAAAATTGAGGCACTGATTTTACCCGTACCATTACAAGTAGGGCATAATTCCTTAGTGGTAATATTCATCTCTGGTCTTACTCGCTGACGCGTTATTTGCATAAGACCAAACTTAGATAATGGCAGAATGGTGAATTTTGAACGGTCGTTAACCATTTCATCCTTCATCGTCTTATAGATCAGCTTCTTGTTTTCTGCCCTTTTCATATCGATGAAATCAACCACTATGATTCCACCCATATCTCTTAATCGAAGCTGTCTTGCTATTTCTTTCGCGGCCTCTGTATTCACAGATAATGCCGTGGCTTCCTGATCTTCCTCTCGGTTAGATTTATTTCCGCTGTTTACATCTATTACATGTAATGCCTCAGTGTGTTCTATGATGAGGTAACCCCCACCTTTTAAACTTACTGATTGACCAAAAGCGGATTTAATCTGCCTTTCAATACCAAAATGTTCAAAGATCTTTGCCTTACCAGTATAAGGCTTTACTATCTTCTCTTTATCAGGTGCTATAGTTTTAATATAGCTTTGAACCTCGTCTAAAATCTCTTTATCATCAATAAATATATTATCGAATGATTCATTTAGAACGTCTCTTAAAATGGCAGAAGCTTTGCTCATTTCCCCGATCACTTTTTCACGAGGTTTCGCTTTCTTAAGCGTCTTTACTCCTTCATGCCATATGTTAAGAAGGTTTCTTAAGTCGAGGTCTAGTTCTCTTACATCCTTGCCTTGAGCTACTGTGCGTATGATAACTCCGTAGTTATCAGGCTTAATGGATGAGACTAAACGTACTAGCCTTTTGCGCTCGTCGCTGCTGGCTATTTTTTTTGAAATATTTACGGTGTTTGAGAAAGGTACAAGCACCAAATATCTTCCTGCAATTGACAACTCACAGGATAATCGCGGCCCTTTGGTTGAGATGGGTTCCTTTACTACTTGAACGAGGATTTGCTGATTCTTGGAAAGAACACTACTAATTTTTCCATGCTTATCTATATCGGGCTTAAGACTAAACTTCTCAAGCTTACTGGATGTGTTCTTTCGGGATACAGCGCGCTTAGTGAAATCATGCAGCGAACTGAACTTAGGACCGAGATCAAGGTAATGCAAAAATGCATCTTTTTCATACCCAATGTCTATAAATGCGGCATTGAGCCCCTGAACCACTTTCCTAACAGTGCCCAGATATATATCTCCTACATTAAATTGGTTGCCATCCTCATCATGATGGAACTCAACCAGGCTTTTATTTTTTAAAAGGGCTATACGACATCCATTCTGAGTCGAATTGATTATTAATTCGTTACTCAAAACTCATTCATTTGATTTAAAAAATAAGATGTGTATAGTACAATAGTCGGTCAATATTGATTATTGGCCGACTATTGAATAGACATTACTTCTTCTTATGTCTGTTCTTTCTTAATCTTTTCTTTCTCTTATGAGTCGCAATCTTGTGTCTTTTTCTTTTCTTACCGCAAGGCATAATCGTAAAATTTTTGTCACTCAGAGAGTGAGGTTTAACAATCTTTTATTTTATATCTTCCAGATACGAATCTACTGTGGCTTGTACCTCAGGGTCCTTATCTAGTTTTTTTACAAGCTCAAATTGTTCTTTAGCCTTTGATTTATTGCCGGTTTCCAAGTAGCTCACGCCCAGAAAAAACTGAGCCTGCATATTATTAGGATAAACATCTACCAGCTTACTGAATCGCTCTACCGCTTTATCATACTGGCCAGACTGCATAGAAAGAACACCTAAATTGAACATGGCCTTCTCATTAGAAGGATCTTGTTCCAATATTTCTCTAAGCATCATTATACCCTGCATAGGGTTTGATGTAGAAAGATAAGTCATGGCTAATTTATTTTTTACATCTAAATTATCCGGAGACTTTTCTAATACCTTAGTGAAATATTCTCTGGCTTTTCCGCCCAGATTAGCTCTTTTTTCTGCTTCCATGGCAAAACCAAAAGCATCATAATAAGCGTTTCCGGCCCTTTCCCAGTTTTCCTCACTTGGAATATTCTCAGCTATTATTTCAATGAACTTAGCTGCACTGTCATATTTATTAATGCTCAGATACAGCTGGGCTAAAGAGTCTGCAAAGATAGTATTTTTTTCTTTATTACTACCATTTATGTATTCAATCTTTAAATTGTCGATTTTTTTCTGTACAGTAGCTGGTACCTCCTGACCATGTGCCGCCATTGGGGCATCATTATGGTCAGACTCTGAACTGTGGGGAGTATTGGAAGATGTCTCTGTAGTTACAGACTCTTCGTCGTTATCAACAACTACCTTTGGGAGTGTAAATATTATGGCTACTAAAATAGCCGCAACAGCTATTAAAATTATCCTTGTCTTAAGCATATCCTATTCGTTAGGTGGCAAAAGTACAAGGATAATTTTAATTAATAAAAGAGCCTATTTTAATCGTTGGCCGCTTTTACCTTATTGCTTGATTTAATTTTTTCAACGAATACTTTAGAGGGCTTGAAGCTCGGCACGAAATGCTCGTCAATTACTATCGCAGTATTCTTAGAGATGTTTCTCGCGATTTTCTTCTTGCGCTTTTTGTTAACAAAACTTCCAAAGCCTCTAACATATATGTTATTACCTTCTGACATTGCATTTTTTACAATATTAAAGAATGCTTCTACGGTAACAGACACATCTGATTTGTCTATGCCAGTCTTGTCTGATATTTCTGTTATTACTTCTGCTTTAGTCACGTATTATATCTTTAGATTTGATTAAAAATTAGTTAAGTAGAGTTATTGTCAGCAAATTTAGACTGCGTGGTGGGATATAAAAATTAAATATGTAAAAAATCTAACACCCTGATTTCTGGCTTTTTTATAAAATTTTTTGATGGTAAATAACACAGCTTTCGCTCAAAGATTAATTCAATGGTATAAAAAGAACGCTAGAGAATTACCTTGGCGAGAAACCGCTGATCCGTATAAAATCTGGCTTTCTGAGATTATTTTACAGCAAACGCGCGTAGTTCAGGGCCTTCCTTATTACAATAAATTCATAGATGCTTTTGAAAACGTTTCCAAATTAGCACAGGCTGATGAGCAGTCTGTTTTGCGCCTTTGGCAAGGACTGGGATATTACTCAAGAGCCAGAAACTTACATAAGTGTGCAAGGGAAATTCATGAAAATTTCAATAATTTTTTTCCTACTGACTATAAATCGCTACTAAAACTACCCGGAATTGGCAAATATACCGCCGCTGCCATAGCGTCTTTTTCTTTTAAAGAGAAAGTGCCAGTAATAGATGGAAATGTGTACAGGGTTTTAGCCAGGGTTTTTGGTTTATCAGATGATATAGCATCCGGCAAAGGACATAAAGAATTTGAAAAACTTGCATGGCAATTGATCCCCGGAGAATCGCCGGATATTTATAATCAGGCCATTATGGAATTCGGTGCTATGCATTGTACTCCCAAAACGCCTCTTTGCGAAGATTGTATCTTTAATGTAGAATGTGTAGCCAGACAGCAAAACTTACAAGGCACCCTGCCGGTGAAAAGTAAGAAAGTTAAGGTGACTAACAGGTATTTTAATTATGTGGTGCTCAATATTAATGGCAGCATGGTGCTAAATAAAAGGTTGGAAGGAGATATTTGGCAGGGGCTCTATGATTTTCCACTTCTAGAAGCAGAGTCATTTCTTTCAATTGATGATGTGAAGGGCAGATATGATCTACTAAAAGAAATAAAAGAATCTATTCATTCAGTGGATGTTAGTGAAGACTACAAGCATATACTGACCCATAGAAGGATATTCGCCAGGTTTTTTACAATACATTTAGATCATTCTACATCATTAATAAATCTGCTTAAACGTAATAATCTTCACGTTTTTACAGAAAAAGAGGTAGAAGATTTACCAAAACCGGTTTTGGTTTCACGTTATTTGAATGATGTTATTTTTTAGTTAGATTTATAAAACATTGCTATTTTTGCGTTAAAACTAAACTAAATTATGTCTGGAGTAAATAAAGTGATAATAGTAGGTAGATTGGGGAAAGACCCAGAGGTGAGACATTTGGAAAGCGGTGCTTCTGTGGCAAACTTTCCTGTAGCTACTTCTGAGACTTATAAAGATAGAAACACTGGCGAAAGAAAAGAGCAAACAGAATGGCATAATGTGGTGCTTTGGAGAGGTCTGGCCGATATTTCAGAAAAATATCTAAATAAAGGAGACATGGTTTACATAGAAGGTAAACTTAGAACCAGATCTTGGGAAAAGGATGGTATTACGAGATACACCACCGAAATAGTTGGTGATAATATGACCATGCTAGGAGCTAAAAATAGTAATGAAGGTGGCGGAATGTCAAATAGCGGTGGTGGATCATCCTATCAGGCTCCCTCACAACCAGCGGCTGATATATCTGCAGATGATGATACAGATGATTTGCCCTTCTAATAGAGTCTACATAAAATTTTAATATTGGAAAGTATAGACGAACCTCCGAGTGAGATTTTGCTAGCAGGGATTTTAAGTGAAAGTGCATTAATATATGTGCTTAGTGGACTAGCCCTGCTATTGCTACTCACCATGTCCGCATTAATTAGTGGCTCAGAAGTAGCCTTTTTTTCGCTTACCGCGAAAGATATTTCTGAGTGCAAAGAAAGTGACCGCCCAGCCGATGCTCGAATAGTGGCACTGATTAAAAATCCACAGCGGCTGTTAGCTACAATTTTAATTGTTAACAACTTTGTAAACGTAGCCATAGTTACGCTCTCTACATTTGTAATGTGGGAGATACTGGGCACCAAAAGCACAGAAGGTAGAGATGTTTTTATCCTAACAGTAATAACTACTATTGCCATCGTATTTTTTGGTGAGATTATGCCTAAGGTGTATGCTACGCCAAATAATCTGCAATTTGCCCGGCTTACATCAGGCTTACTCAAAGCGAGTAATTATGTATTCAGACCTATTTCCTTCTTCTTACTTACTATCAGTAATGTCATAGAAAAGAGGTTTGAGAAAAAAGGATACGATATATCTGTGGAAGAGCTGCATCATGCACTTGAACTTACCACTACAAATGAAGAGACCACAGAAGAGGAAAAGGATATTCTAAAAGGCATTGTAAATTTTGGTACGCTTTCCGTAAAGCAGGTTATGCGTAGCCGAATGGATATCACCGCCTTCGACTCGGAACTGGACTTTCATGAGTTAATGGATAAAATCAATAAATCGGGCTTTTCTCGAATTCCGGTTTATACTGAGACCATTGATAATATTGACGGCATACTTTATATAAAAGATCTTCTTCCATATCTCGATCAAGATGAAAACTTTGAATGGCAGAAACTGCTCAGACAAGGTTTTTATGTGCCAGAAAATAAGAAGATCGATACCTTGCTCAAAGACTTCCAGGAGAAAAGGGTTCATATGGCCATAGTGGTTGATGAGTACGGAGGAACCTCCGGTTTGATCACTCTTGAAGATATTATTGAAGAAATAGTTGGTGAGATTAATGATGAGTTTGACGACGATGATGTAGTGTATAGCCAAATGGACGAGTACACTTATGTTTTTGAGGGTAAGACCACATTAAACGACTTCTGTAAAATTCTTGAAATTAATGCCTCCACGTTTGACAAAATAAAAGGAGAAAGTGAGTCTCTGGGTGGTCTACTATTAGAAATTAATACTAAATTGCCTTCTGCTGGTGAGAAGATTTATTACGATAAATATATTTTCACAGTAGTAGCTGTAGATAACAAAAGAATAAAAAAGGTTAGAGTTTTTCTGAAATCCAATGAAGAGGAAAGTGAGAAGATTAAATAGTCTGTTTGTAGTGGTTTTTGTTGTTTTGATTATTGGGTGTTCTTCTGATTATGCTCCAAAACCTAAAGGATACAACAGATTTGTACTTCCACCTCATGAGTATCAGGCTTTACCGGATACTTTCCCATATAGTTTTGAATATTCTAAACACGCCCGGTTATTAAGAGATTCTTCCTGGATTTCTGATCGATTTTGGGTTGAAATATATTATCCTCAGTTTAAGGCGGACATTAATATTACTTATAAAGTAGTAGATAATCAGGATTCCCTGAAAGGATATTTGGATGATGCCTATTTTCTTACAGCCAAGCATCAGATTAAAGCTTCTGGTATAGATGAGACTATAGCCAAAACGGCAACAGGTAAAACAGTAGTATATGCTGAGCTAGACGGAGAAGTGCCAAGTCAGTTTCAGTTCTTCACTACAGACTCTACCAAAAACTTCTTCAGAGGGGCACTTTACTTTGATACCAAAGTTCATAACGACTCTTTGATGCCAGCCATAGAATATGTGAAAATCGATATCGTGAAAATGATGAACAGCTTTACCTGGAATGATAAGGTAGAGGTGAAATAGGCGTAATGGCTATTCTTTAATTTTAATCCTAATATAGAGCCTCCACAGAAAGGACATTCATGCAAGGCTTCTTCGATACCAAAATAGAATTCCTCAAAGGTGTAGGGCCGCAGAAGGCCACTCTTTTAAATAAAGAGTTGAAAATCTTTACATATGGAGATCTAATTCAGTATTACCCATTTAGGTACGAAGATAGAACCCAGTTTTATCCTATTAATATGCTCAATGGCTCCATGTCTCAAGTGCAGATTAAGGGAAAGGTGCGTAGCATTCAAACTATAGGAACCGCCAGAAAGAGAAGGCTGGTAGTACAACTAGCAGATGAAACCGGCGAGATAGAGCTAGTCTGGTTTAAAGGTATTCAGTGGGCCATGAAGAAAATACAACCTGGTGTTGAATACCTGGTCTTTGGAAAGCCTACAGCATTTGGTAGTAAATTAAATATGGCGCACCCAGAAATTGATGTGATGACACGTCAGAATCAGGATGTGAGTTTTTTGCAACCAGTGTACAATACTACAGAAGTATTAAAGCGAAAATTCTTAGACAGTAAGGCCATAGGAAAGTTGCAGCTGCTTCTCCTACAACAAGCTCAGAGTAAAATTCGAGAGACATTACCAGCCAATATTATTCAGGACTATTCCTTAATAAATAAAAGAGCTGCTCTGAATAACATCCACTTTCCTAAAGATCAGAATTATTTACAGAAGGCACAGTTTAGGCTGAAATTTGAAGAGCTGTTTTATATTCAACTGCGCCTGTTAAAATTGAAGTTGGCGAGGATTGATAAATTTAGAGGTGCCGTTTTTCATGACACTGATCTGCTTACTCGTTTTTATAACGATCATCTTCCATTTGAACTTACAGATGCCCAAAAGCGAGTAATCAAGGAGATTTATAAAGATATGCGCTCGGGCCAACAGATGAACAGACTTCTTCAGGGTGACGTGGGGAGTGGTAAGACCATCGTGGCTTTTATATGCATGCTGTTGGTAGTGGGATCTGGAAGTCAGGCGGCGCTTATGGCTCCCACTGAAATCCTGGCCATACAGCATTATCAAGGTTTAAAAGAGTTTGCAGAAAGCATGGGTTTGAAAATAGCCCTGCTCACTGGGTCTACCAAACAGAGTGAACGCAAAATTATTCACCAATATTTATTAAGCGGAGACCTTAATATTCTAGTAGGAACCCACGCCTTACTTGAAGACATTGTTCAGTTCAAGAACCTTGGTTTGGCCGTGGTGGATGAACAGCATCGATTCGGCGTGGCCCAGAGATCTAAGCTTTGGCAAAAGAATAAACATCTATACCCGCATGTTTTGGTGATGACGGCTACTCCCATACCAAGGACATTGGCCATGACGCTTTATGGGGATCTGGATGTTTCCGTTATTGATCAATTACCCGCCGGCAGAAAGCCCATTAAGACAGTTCATAGATATGATGCTAACCGACTTAAAGTCAATGGCTTCATTAAGGAGCAGATGGAGCTTGGGCGCCAAATTTATATCGTATATCCTTTAATAGAAGAATCTGATAAGTTGGAGCTTAAAGATCTTATGGATGGCTATGAAAGTGCGTGTCGGGCATTTCCAGACGTGCCAATAAGCATAGTTCACGGCAAAATGAAGCCGGATGACAAAGACTACGAAATGCAGCGCTTTGTGAAGGGTGAAACTAAAATAATGGTTGCCACCACAGTAATTGAGGTTGGTGTGAACGTGCCAAATGCCAGTGTTATGGTCATAGAAAATGCTGAACGCTTCGGGTTGGCCCAGCTGCACCAGCTTAGAGGTAGAGTAGGTAGGGGAGCGGAGCAGTCTTATTGTATTCTTATTACTAATTATAAGCTCAGCAAAGAAGGACGTGTAAGAATAGAAACCATGGTGAGAACCAATAATGGTTTTGAAATAGCAGATACAGACTTGCAGTTAAGAGGCCCTGGTGATTTAATGGGTACTCAGCAAAGTGGCGTTTTAGATCTTCTAATTGCTGATTTAGGAAAGGATGGTACTATTCTTCAAAATGCCAGAGCAGCAGCACTGAGCGTTACAGATAAAGATCCTGAATTGAAATCAGAGGAGAATGCAGTAATTAGTCAGCAAATTAAATCAATGAAAAAAACAGCCATAAACTGGAGCCGAATAAGCTAAAAAAATAATCAACATATAAATTATATCTTTACAGTTAATAAAATTAACATCAACTATGCGACAAAAAATTGTAGCCGGAAACTGGAAAATGAATAATACCCTTGACGAGGGACTAAAACTTACTTCTGAAATAGTGAATATGGTAAGTGACGAAGTTAACACTGATGTAAAAGTGATTTTAGCTCCTCCTTTTGTGTACTTAACTCAAGTGAAGGGATTAATAAAAGATGCGGATAAGATTTCTTTATCAGCTCAGAACTGTAATGATAACGAAAGCGGTGCTTATACAGGTGAGGTGGCCGCTTCTATGCTAGCATCTATAGGCACTGAATATGTGATATTAGGCCATAGCGAAAGAAGAGAGTATTTTGAAGAGACTAATGAGCAGTTGGCGAAGAAAATTGATCTAGCTTTAAAAAATAATTTGAAGCCGATCTTCTGTTGTGGAGAGTCTCTGGAAGTAAGAGAAAATGGCTTATTTAAAGAGTTTGTGAGCAATCAGATCGAAGAGAGTTTATTTCACCTAGGTGAAGATGAGCTTAAAAAAGTGGTGATCGCTTATGAGCCTATCTGGGCTATTGGAACTGGTAAAACTGCCTCTACAGAACAAGCTCAGGAAATGCATGCTAGCATAAGAGAGCTTTTGGCAGAAAGATATGGCGCTGAAATAGCGGAAGAAATTTCTATATTGTACGGTGGAAGCTGTAAGCCAGGAAATGCGCCTGAACTTTTTGCATGTAAAGATGTAGATGGAGGCCTTATCGGAGGAGCTTCTTTGAAGTCTAGAGATTTTGTTGACATTATTAAATCATTCTAAATGTCTAAAGGCATAGATTTTATTTGTGTAAAGCTTTTTTGTGAAGAGGCTTTCATTGAAATAGTTGTAGCTGAACTAGGAGAGTTTGGCTACAATTCTATGATGGAAACAGATTCTGGTGTAGAAGGGTATATTGAGAAAGAAAATTTTAGTGAAGAAGATATTAAGGCTTTAGTGGCCAAATATGCTGATCTTACAGAAATTACTTTCGAGGTGGAAGAAATGGTTTCAAGAAATTGGAACGAAGAATGGGAGAAGAATTATGATCCCATCACTGTGGAGGATCTATGCAGAGTTAGGGCTACATTTCATGAGCCAGATCCGTCATTCAAGCAGGAGATAATTATCAATCCACGCATGTCATTTGGCACAGGCCATCATGCCACGACTTATCTTATGCTGAAAACGCAGATGGAACTAGATCATTCTGGTAAAAGAGTGTTGGATGCTGGTTGTGGTACCGCAATTTTGGCCATAATGGCCGAAAAGCTAGGTGCTACTGAAGTGATTGCGTATGATAACAACAGCTGGAGCACAGAGAATGCTCCAGAAAATGTAGACCTGAATAATTGTAAGACAATTACAGTAATGGAAGGAACAATAGATACACTTGGTCTTGAAGGTTCTTTTGATATTATTTTGGCTAATATTAATAAGAATGTGCTTTTAGACGAAATGGGGTCTTATAGTCGTTACTTAAAAAGTGGGAATACATTGGTGCTCAGTGGTTTCTATGATTATGATGTTGAAGATATAGTTTCTAAAGCTCAGGAAAACGGATTAACATTCGTGAGCAAAAAGGAAAGAAACAATTGGATGGCTGTAGTTTTTCATAAAAACTAAGTCATATATTTTTTAGCGCTGTGATGTTCTTAATGTTCAGAGCAGACACCTGCTTTAAATCTGCATAAAAGAGGAATCTTTTTATGCAGATTTAAAGTTTACAAGAAGTGAACATTTTTTAGTAATTACCTTAAAAGGCAATTCACTTTACCTTGGTATTTAGATTATGTGCAAAAAAGTACTTTATCTCTTATTGGCTTTCACCTGTTTTAGCCTGAATGCTTTAGCTCAGGATGGTGGCTCTTCTATGCAGCAAGATTCAGTGAAGCAATTGCTGGATGAATCTAGAGCAAAGCAGGTGCTCGGCATCAGCGATGATTTTCAAATGGCTTATTTGAAAATGAATGGTGAGCAAAAGGAAAAAGTAATTGACCAGCTGGTGGGCATCATGAATAATAGTAAAATCACCAGAGAGGTAAAGGAGAAATATTTTTCTGTACTCTCTAAATGTGTTCATGACGAGACTTCTAATACCACAAAGATTTCCGAATTTCTTGATGTAACCTCAAAGGTATTTGACAACTATCAGTCAAAGCAAATATTGGGATACCTGAATGCTGCCGATCGTTTTTTTGAGTATAAAGCGCTCTATTATTATAGATCAAATAAATTATATGCTGATGGTGACTACCATTTTGAGTTTATAGAAACAGCATTACCTGAAGAACCTGTTGTAGAAGAGCCAGAGTATAATGATGATGTAGAGGATTCTGATAACTACGAAGATGACTATCAGGAAGATGATGAATATTTTGATGACTGGGATGATGAACCTGAGGAAGAGGATTGGGATACTGAATGGGTAGACGAGTACGAGGAACAGTCAGATGATGCTGAAAGCCAGGAAATGATTGATGCTATCCGTGGAAGCAGTGCCATAATGCCGGTTTTAGAAGGACCAATCATTAAATTTGAAAGTACTAACCTGAATATAGTAACTCCTTACGATTCAGTATTTTTAGAAAACACATCTGGATCTTTTATGTTGATGAAAGATCAGTTTGTCGGCAGCGGAGGTAAGTTCGACTGGACAATTGCCGGTCTAAGTTCAGACTCGGTTTACTGTACTTTCCCTGAGTATAGTTTTAATACCCGAAGCCAGGCTTTAAAAGTAGAATCAGCCAAGCTTACTTATGTGGGTAAGGTTAAGACGCCCGTTGAAGGTGTTTTTGAATATAAAAGTGTTCGACATGATTCTACTAATTCCAGATACCCGCGTTTTATTTCATATTACAGTGATATTCCTGTTGAAGGTATAGGTGAAGGTGTTACTTATCACGGTGGTTTTTCATTGGACGGAGCTAAAATAAATAGTTCTTCCATTATGGGTGATATGTCTACCATTGAGGTGGCAGAAGAAGGAGAAAGGAAGTTTAAAGCCAAATCCAAAATATTTCAATTCGAAGATTCTGTTATTACCTCCAGACGTTCGGCGGTGGTAATATATCAATACAATGATTCCATTTATCATCCCGCAGTACGATTAAGTTATGATTACTTAAACCAAAATCTGGTTTTACAAAAAGATAAAGGTGGATATAGGAACACACCTTATGTTAGTAGCTATTTCAATTTAGATTTTACCGCAGACCTTATAAGGTGGGATTTAAAGGCCGATAGTTTGGATGCTTCAATTATGGAAGCCAGGCGAATAGTACCTCTAAACATTGAGTCTGCAGATCATTTTTCTTATGAAGATTATAGGAGCCTGGGGGATAAAATATATCCTTTCAACCCATTGGCGATGGTTGTGGCCTTTAGCAACACTGAAAATCTTGATGAATTCTATGTAGACCAGCTGGCTAAGAAATACAAGAAGGATGTGGATGTGATGAAAGGGGCGATGACTTTTCTCTCTCAAAAGGGCTTGATAGGTTATGATAGCAACAGAGGGAAAGTAACTGTAAAGGAAAAGGCTAAGCATTTATATATGTCTCACTTTGGCCGGAAGGATTATGATAACATAATTATCTCTTCAGTAATACACTACGAACCGAATGCCACCATAAACTTCCCAAAAAACTATATGCAAGTAAGGGGAGTAGAAAGCTTTAAGGTAAGTGATTCATTAAATGTAATTATTGAACCCGATAGCAGTGAAATTACCATTATGAAAAACCGTGATATTAAATTCAATGGTAAAATCATGGCAGGTAATTTCGAGTATATTGGGGAGGAGTTCTACTTCAATTATGACAGCTTCCTGATTAGTATGAATAAGATTTATTCTATTCAGTTTTATGTGCAGGATGAAAACTCAAGAGGAGGCCATGGTAGGAAAAAGGTAGACAATAACATGGTAGCTGTAGCCGATGAAAATAATCCTGATCAAGGAGCTACTTTGGGTACCTTATATATTAACAAACCTGGAAACAAGTCTGGGAAGGTCACATACACCAACTATCCAAAATTTAATGCCGGCCAGGGAGCGATGGTGTATTTTGACAGAGAAGAAATTTTAGGGGGTGTTTATGATCGGTCTTTGAAATTCGAGGTGCCGCCTTTTGATATAGATAGTTTAAGTGGTGAAGATCCATCCTCCATTGAGTTTGAGGGAGGGTTTAAATCCGGAGGTATTTTCCCTGACTTTGAAGAAAAGCTGGTCATTATGCCAGATAATACCCTAGGTTTTGAACATGATGTGCCCAACGAAGGCTACATGATTTACAATGACCCTGAAGCCAGATATTTTAACCATGTTACGCTTAATAAAAAAGGTCTTCAAGGAAATGGTGAGATACAGTTTTTGTCGGCCAATTTAAGATCAGATAACTTTATATTTTACCCAGATTCAGTAGTTGGTTCCGGAGGAGCAGTGAACTTACAAGAGTCTGAGTTTAATGGTTACACTTATCCACAGGCATCAGTAACGGACTACAGTGTGAAATGGATGCCCAAGCAGGATAGAATGTACATCAAAAACCAGTCTGATGCTCCTATTAGTTTTTACAATGGTACTGCATCGCTGGATGGTACAGCTGTCTTGACTAAGAAAGGTATGTATGGTGGTGGTATCCTTAATACGAGAGGTTCTGAATCCCGTTCTAAAAATATCAAGTTCGAAGATAATAAGTTCTCTGCCAGGCATGCAGACTTTGAGCTGCAATCTGACAACCCTGATAAACCCGCTCTTGCTGGTGATGATGTAAGATTAAGGTTTAACCTTGATGAGAACTATGCAGTAATAAGCCCTGAAATAGAAGGTGAGGCTGCCATAGAATTCCCTTTCGCGCAGTTTAAGACTTCAATTACTGAAGCCCGATGGGACCTGAATGAGGATAAAGTAACGATGACCAAGCCTGAAGATGTGCCTTTGGAAAGTTCTTACTTCTATACTACAAGAGAGGATTTGGATTCATTGAGTTTTAATGCTTCAGGTGCTGAATACGACATTAATACTTCTGAATTAAAAGTAACAGGTATTCCATATATCGTGGTGGCAGATGCTAAGATTACCCCTGAAAATAACGAGGTGCTTATTTTGGAAAACTCCAAGATTGGCAGATTGACCAATACAACCATCGTTATGGATACTTTAAATGAGTACCACAGACTTACAGAAGGGGTTATTGATATTATTTCACGAAATGAATTTACAGGTTATGCCACTTATAGCTTTGTAAATGCACTTAATGACACGGTACCTGTGAAGATGGAAAACTTCCACCTTGAAAAGTTCGAAGTGCCTGATGCAAGAAAGAAGGATACATATGTGATGCACACGGTGGCTAACGGTTCAGTAAGTGCAGATCAGAACATTTTGATTTCCCCAGGGATGTTCTATAAAGGGGATATGATCCTTTATGCTAACCGACCTACCATGGAGCTGGATGGGTACATTAAGCTAGATATTAATGAGCCTGATTATGATACCTGGATCGAGCAGAAGAGTACAGGAGAGCAGAAAGAGGTGATGATTGACTTTGATAATGGTGTTACTGAAGAGGGGAGAAGACTGGAAGCCGGTTTATATTTCAATATTGA
Organism: Fulvivirga ligni; assembly: GCF_021389935.1. Taxonomy (NCBI): domain Bacteria; kingdom Pseudomonadati; phylum Bacteroidota; class Cytophagia; order Cytophagales; family Fulvivirgaceae; genus Fulvivirga; species Fulvivirga ligni. The sequence continues at coordinate 568,302 of NZ_CP089979.1, read as the reverse complement.
AGACAATAGCTTGTATAACAACTTCATTAAGCCACGCCGTTCTATCGATGATGAAGCCTTCTTTGCAGCATCAGGAATGCTATACTATGATAAAGACAATAACGAGTTTGCTATAGAAGATACACTAAAAGCTTCAGGTAAGAGCTTTAAGGGGAAAGTCTATCGATTTAATCAGGATACAAAACAGATGCGTTTTGAAGGTCCAGTTACCTTCATGAGGTCAAATGAGGACTTTAAGTTTAAAGCTGCTGTATTGGCATCTGGTAACATGGAAACAAATGAATATAAGCTGAACTCCTATTTAGCTATAGATTTTGCCACGGTGCCTGCACAAGCTTTTGACATCATGGCAAGAGATATTAAAGATGTTATTGTGAACCTGGGTGCGCCGGAAGGTTTAGGAGATCATACACAGCTACTTTATAAACTGGTTGAGATCATTGGAGAAAGACCTACTAAGCAGTACGAGAAATTGTCTCAAGAAGAATATGTGCCTTTAAGTACATACTCCAGAGAAACATCGGTGCCATTGTCTTTATCCAATGTAGATTTAAAATGGTCGAACGATTATAATGCTTTCTACAGCGAAGGTAAGATTGGTCTTAGTAACATCAATAGTACAGATATCAACGGAGCTTTTGATGGCTTCATTGAAATCAGTAAAAATGAAGGAGGAGGCCCAATTCTGAATATTTTCATTAAAGCATCACCTGCTTCATGGTTTTATTTCAGTTATGAAGATGATCAATTGCTCATTCATTCCAGTAATAATTTAATGAATGACGTGATCAGTAAAAAGAGTAATGGAGCTAAGGCCAAAATTGGGGAGCTGGTATTTGCACCTGCAGATAAAGCTGAAACATTGAACTTTATTAACAGATTTAGACTTCAATATTACGGGATCGATGAATTATATGATTTAGATTCTGAGGTAGAGGAGCAGGAGGCTACTGATCAAGGGCAGGATGGCTTTGGCGGTACCAATGAAGATGATGGATTCGAAGATGACGATGACGGCTTTTAGCCTTTTAATGAAGCTTAAAATTCGTTATATTTGAACTAATAGCAACTAAAGTAAGTTTTATGGAACTTACTTTTTTTATCTAAACTGTAATTTATGGTAGCAGCAATAATCATAGCAATAATACTTTCTTATCTACTTGGATCCATTCCATCAGCAGTATGGTTTGGTAAAGCTTTGTATGGTATCGATGTGCGAGAGCACGGTAGTGGAAACCCCGGAGCAACTAACACATTTAGAGTACTAGGGAAGAAAGCTGGGACTATTGTTATGCTTGCTGATATAGTTAAGGGTATGGCTGCTGCTTCAGTAGCAGTTATCCTGATGAACCTGCAGTTTATCGATGAAAAGAATTTAGTGACCTTTAAGCTTATCCTTGGTGTGATAGGTGTTATAGGACACATATTTTCTTTGTTTCTCAATTTTAAGGGAGGCAAAGGGGTAGCTACATTACTAGGTATGATGATAGCTATTCACTATGAAGTGGCTCTACTTTGTATCGTTGTATTTTTAGTTACACTACTGATCTCAAAGTACGTTTCTCTTTCCTCCATTATTGGCACATTATCATTTCCTACAATGCTTTTGTTTGTGCCCAGGTTTCAAACTAATGAGCCATTGTTAGTGATTTTCGGATTCTTCCTATTCATAGTGATTGTATGGACACACCATAAGAATATCAGAAGAATGATGGAAGGACATGAGAATAAAACTTACCTTCTTAAATCTTCAAGGAAAGAAGATTAAAGCCGGAATTTCCTCTTTGCTGTACTTGATTATTCAAATAATATTTTGGATTGGTATTTGTTTTGGTTGATGTATTAATCATTCAAACATTAATCCATGAAAATTATTTACAGTCTATTTATCTGCCTTCTTTTTGGAATCAGCGCTTGCCAAGAAACTGAAGAGCTTGATATTTACGTTCCCAATGGCTCTAAACAAGAAGCTATTATACTTGAGGTGAAGAATACTCCTGCGAGTGAAAGGAATTATGCGGATTTCTTACAGTTGGCTATTGCTTATGCAGAATCTGGTGAGAGTTCATCTACCATAGAATTTTGGCTAAAAAAATCTTTTGATGATAATAGTGCCAAGGCCTGTGAAACTGTGACTTTCATGAAGGCTAACCGACAGAGTTGGAAAATCATATCTCAATACAAAGTCCTGGTCGACTCAATATTGGAGCATGAAAACTGCTCTGAAGGTGCTAAAGCTAGCGAATGACAGTGAGATTGTCCTATGCTTTCGCACTAATCATTTCAAGAAGGCTGTCCAGGTGTTCACGGTTATTAGAAAGTCGTGGCACCTTATTCTGACCACCTAATTTGCCTCTTTTCTTCATCCAGTTATAGAAAGTACCTTCTGGTACATCATGAACTATAGGAAGTACTAAAGCCATGTCTTTATACCTCTTAGCATCATAATCAGAATTGATGGCTCGCAGTTTCTCATCAAGCAGATGAGTAAACTCTTCCAGGTTAGATGGACGGCTTTTAAATTCTATGACCCATTCATGACCACCCTTGCTGCCTTCGTCGAAATAAACAGGAGCGGCTGTAAAGTTATCTATTATCGCCCCGGTTTTTTCACAAGCCTCAGCGATAGCTTTTTCAGCATTTTCAATGATAACTTCCTCACCAAAGGCATTGATGAAATGCTTCGTACGCCCTGAAATTTTAATTCTGTAAGGTGAAATGCTAGTGAATTTTATGGTATCACCAATTCTATACCTCCATAGTCCTGCATTAGTGGTTATTACCATCTCGTAGTTTTTACCCACTTCCACCTGATCTAATGAAAGTGTTCTTGGGTGCTCACTTTCAAATTCCTCGAAGGGTATGAATTCGTAGAAAATGCCATAATCCAGCATAAGAAGCATTTCATCACTTCCTCTTTGATCCTGAATGCCAAAGAAGCCTTCAGAGGCATTATAAGTTTCAAAATAATTCATATCAGCTGATGGAATCAGCTTTTTGAATAGCTCACGATAAGGTGTGAAAGAAACAGCACCATGAAAGAAAACTTCCAGGTTAGGCCAGACATCTAAAATATTATCAGTGTTCTTGAGCTCCAGTACATTCTGAATGAGCAGAATAGTCCAGGTAGGTACGCCTACCAGATTTGTAACGTTTTCCTCAGAGGTGATCTTGGCCATCTTCTCTATCTTCTCTTCCCATTTATCCATGAGCGCTACTTCCAGTTTTGGTGTTCGGATAAATTGAGCCCATAAAGGAAGGTTCTGCATAATTACCGCAGAAACGTCTCCGTAGTAAGAATTGGAGTTAGGATTAAATTCATTGATCTGATGGCTTCCTCCTATAGTAAGTCCCTTCCCGGTGAACATACGAGTCTCAGGATTACTATTTACATAGAATGATATGAGGTCTTTACCGCCTTTAAAATGACAATCATCTAATGCTTCCTGCGAAACAGGGATAAACTTGCTTCTTGCGTTTGTAGTGCCTGAAGATTTTGCAAACCAGGTGATTTCAGAAGGCCACAGGATATTCTGCTCGCCTCTCATAAGTCTTTCTATATAAGGAAATATATTTTCATAGGAATGGATAGGAACTCTATTCTTGAAGTCTTCATAGCTTTCTATATCCTTAAAGCCATATTCTTTGCCGAATTCAGTGTTTTTAGCTTCATAAAGAAGCTTTTTCAGCATTTCCCTTTGTACTTCATTAGGGTACTTGAAGAACAATTCAATATCATGAATACGCTTCTTCATCACCCAGGTTAATATAGAGTTTAATATATCCACCAGCTACAGTAGTTACAGTTGAGTCAGAACTTAAAAATACTAAATTAGAACCGAATTACGGTAGGTTAGATTTTTCTTTTTAACTCAAAATGTTGACCTAGATAAACTCTACGCACTTGTTCGTCCGCTGCCAGGTCTTCAGCTGATCCTGACTTTAAAAGCTTACCTTCAAACATTAGATATGCTCGATCTGTAATGGAAAGTGTTTCGTTTACGTTGTGGTCAGTGATGAGAATGCCTATGTTCTTTTTCTTAAGCTTGGCCACAATGGTTTGAATCTCTTCTACGGCAATTGGGTCTACACCGGCAAAAGGCTCATCTAGTAAAACGAATTTTGGATCTACGGCCAGGGCTCTGGCTATCTCTGTTCTTCTTCTCTCACCACCAGAAAGTACCATTCCGAGGTTTTTCCTAACGTGAGTTAAGCTAAATTCTTCTAATAATGCTTCGCACTTTTCTTTTTGATCCGCCTTAGACATTTTTCTCATCTCTAAAACGGCCATGATATTTTCTTCTACCGAAAGCTTTCTAAACACAGAGGCTTCCTGCGCTAAATAACCAAGCCCTAATTTGGCTCGTCTGTACATGGGCAGACTGGTAATATTCTCTCCTTCAAGAAAAATCTCACCCTCGTTAGGCTTAATAAGACCTACAATCATATAGAAAGTAGTAGTTTTTCCGGCTCCATTGGGTCCGAGAAGACCTACAATCTCCCCTTGTTCCACTTGAACGGAGACATCATTCACTACTGTTCTTTTCTTGTATTTCTTGATTAGGTTGTCTGCGCGTAGTATCATATGTACAAAAGTAATTAATCAAACTTTATATCCTTTAGTTTTAGCTGGATAGACTGGCGGCCCATATAATTATTTTCTTCTATTCCGAAGGCGATTTTAAACGGGCGTCCTTGTTTTATGTCTTTTTCGTATACCGCCATATTAAAGCCAATAGCATCAAACTGCTTACTATTTCCCTCTTGTTTAGCTATGAATTTCAAATGTTGGTTTTTCAGTATCCTCAAAGAGCTTGCCACAGTTACGTTCTCGGCCATAAAAGTGGGACGTAGATTTTCCGGACCGAAAGGGGCCATTTGATTAATGATATTTAAAAACTTCGGTGTAATGTCATCAAAGCTAATATTATCATCAATATTTATGAGGGGGATAAGGAGCTCTTCGGGTATAGTATTGGCCACTTCTTCTTCGAATTTTTGCTGAAAAGCCGCAATATTATTAAGGTCTAAAGTCAGACCTGCCGCATATTTATGTCCGCCAAACTGCTCCAGTAGATCACTGCAATTAGAAATGGCATTATAAACATCAAAGCCGGGTACTGATCTGGCTGAACCGGTAGCTTTGTTATTAGACTCTGTAAGTATGATGGTAGGCCTGTGATAGTGCTCTATGCAGCGAGAGGCAACTATCCCTATAACTCCTTTGTGCCAATCATTTTTGAATAGGACGGTGGTTTTAGAGGTCTGTAATATGGTATCGCTCTCGATCATTTTTATGGCTTCATCAGTGATGCTGCTATCATAATCTTTACGCTTCTTATTCTTGATATTCAGCTTTTCAGCGTAATGATAAGCGTCATCCTCCGAAGCCGCCAGCAGCAGATTCACAGCCATCTCAGCATGCGAGATTCTTCCTGCAGCATTTATGCGTGGTGCCATTCCAAAGACTACACCTGTAATATTGATATCACCCTTTACGCCTGCCAAGGTCATGAGCGCTGAGAGCCCAGGGCTGGGAGAAGTGTTCAGTTTTTTGAGGCCATAATAAGCCAGAACTCTGTTTTCACCAGTAATGGGAACAATATCCGAAGCGATGCTAACCACTACTAAATCCAGGAAGTCCAGCGGATTTTCATACCAGCTGGGATTTTTGCTTACCAGCGCTTGCATTAACTTAAATCCAATGCCACAGCCGGGAAGCTCATCATAAGGATAATGGCAATCATCCCTTTTAGGATCTAAAACGGCCACTGCCGGTGGAAGCACCTCACCTGGGCGATGGTGATCACAAACAATAAAATCTATCCCAAGATTGGCTGCCTTTTCAATGAGTTCAACTGATTTTATACCGCAGTCTAAAGTGACAATTAGAGAAAAGTCATTTTCATTAGCCCAATCTATGGCTTGTGAAGATACACCGTAGCCTTCCTTATACCTGTCAGGAATATAGAAGTCGCAGTTAAAATAAAAGGAATTGAGAAAGCCATAAAATAGAGCCACGGAAGTAGTGCCATCTACATCATAATCTCCGTAGACCAGGATTTTTTCATTATTGGCTATAGCTAGTTCTATGCGCTCTACGGCAATGTGCATATCTTGCATAAGAAAAGGATCATGCAGCATGTCTAGCGATGGGCGGAAGAAGGTTTTAGCAGCGTCAAAATCAGTGACACCTCTGTGTATCAGTATCTTGGCCAGTGGCTCACTCACATTTATTGCTGAGCTAAGCTTATCTACCTGATCTTGGTTTGGTTCTTCTTTTAATACCCATCTTTTCTCCACCATATTGCGAAATTAACTAGCTCAAATAAAAAAAGCAGTACAAATGCACTGCTTTTCTTTCATATAATATATGATGTAATCTTATTCAGAATCTGATGGGCCGTCAGAAGCGATAACTCCTTCAAGTACGTCTTTAATGTCAACTCTAGTACCATCTTTGTAAGGTACGATCCATGCGTCCTTCACACCCATTTCGCGAAGATACTTTTTAAAGGTATCTGCCTCCCAGTAGTCTCTAAACTGACCTAAAGTGATCTTTTGCATTCCATCTTCGTTCTCGCCGCTGAAGTTTTCATTGTTATCAAAGTACTTAGAAAGATCTTTGTTTCTGAAAGCGCCTACTTGCACTTTAAATACAACGCCGTCTACCATTTTTCCGCCTGCTGAAGAAGCAGAAGATGGTGATGCTTTAGCTGCATTTAATTCAGCTCTGGCACTTGCTAAGTCACTTCTTAGTTTGCTTAGATCATCTTGGAGTTCACTTACTTTAGCATTTTGATCACTTAATCTTGATTCTAGGCTTGTTTTTTCTGTCTTAAGTGTACTTACTTCTGCCTCAGCATTCTGCTTATCTTCTACCAACTGCTTAAGTTCAGCTGGGTTCTTCTTATATTCCTTTGCTTTATTCTTCCATTCTTTGGCCTCGTCCTTAGAAAGTTGGGCATGCGAACGAGTTACGAGAACAACAGCCAAAACCAATGTAAGTAATGCGGTTAGTTTTTTCATATGTCTAAAATTTATTATTTAGGCCTAAAAAATGAGCCCCATGTCAGAGAATTGGTCCTAATTTTTTAATCTCTCCAACAAGTTAGTTTAAATGCATTTAAAAAATATTCGAAAATATAGTCAATATATTTAAAATAATGAAAATTAGTTTTTTAAGCTACCTACCATATCTTCAGGTTTAACCCACTCGGCAAACTCTTGCTCTGTAAGGAAACCAGACTTCACAGCCTCTTCTTTCAAAGTGGTGCCGTTTTCATGAGCAGCCTTAGCAATCTTAGCGGCCTTTTCATAACCGATATGCGTGTTTAAGGCAGTAACTAGCATTAAGCTATTGTTTAAGTGCTGCTTAATGTTCTTATGGTTAGGCTCAATACCTATGGCGCAATTTTCATTAAATGAAACACAAGCATCTCCAATTAACCTGGCTGATTGTAAGAAGTTAGCAGCTAATACAGGTTTGAAAACGTTCAGCTCATAGTGACCTTGTGTTCCTCCTATAGTAATAGCCACATCGTTACCCATTACCTGAGCACAAACCATGGTTAAAGCTTCACACTGAGTAGGGTTTACCTTACCAGGCATAATTGATGATCCTGGCTCGTTAGCAGGGATATTGATTTCACCAATACCAGCTCTTGGTCCTGAAGCTAATAATCTGATGTCATTACCAATTTTATTAAGAGATACCGCCAGCTGCTTTAGTGCACCGTGAGATTCTACAATGGCATCATGAGCTGCCAGTGCTTCAAATTTATTTTCAGCACTTACAAAAGGAAGACCTGTAAATTCTGCGATTTTACCAGCTACGTGCTCGGCATATCCTTCAGGTGTGTTAATACCAGTACCTACGGCAGTTCCACCTAAAGCAAGTTCAGATAAGTGCTCTAATGTGTTTTTTAAGGCTTTAATTCCATGGTTTAACTGAGAAACATATCCTGAGAATTCCTGACCTAAAGTTAAAGGAGTAGCGTCCATCAGGTGCGTTCTACCAATTTTAACCACATCTTTAAACTCCTCAGATTTCTTTTTTAAAGTATCTCTCAATAGCTCTACACCAGGAATAGTAGTTTCAATGACCATTTTATAACAGGCAATGTGCATTCCTGTAGGGAAAGTGTCGTTAGATGACTGAGACTTGTTTACATCATCATTTGGGTGAATAAACTTCTTCGCATCTTCTAGAGTACCACCGTGAAGTACATGCGCACGGTTAGCGATTACCTCATTGGTGTTCATGTTCGACTGTGTACCAGAACCAGTTTGCCAAACTACCAGAGGAAATTGATCATCATGTTTTCCTTCAAGAATTTCATCACATACCTGAGAAATCAGGTTTCTCTTTTCTTCATCTAAAACACCTAAAGCGTGGTTAGTATGGGCAGCAGCTTTCTTTAAGTAAGCGAAACCATATACTATTTCTAAAGGCATACTGGCTGCGGCGCCAATTTTGAAGTTATTTCTAGATCTTTCTGTCTGGGCTCCCCAGTATTTATCGGCAGGTACTTTTACCTCGCCCATTGTATCTTTTTCTATGCGATATTCCATGAAATAAAGAGGTTTTTTGGTTCGGGGCAAAAATAGAAAATATTTGTTGTGGAATGATATATCATATCAGCTAATATGCTGTATCGCATCTTTTTTCTGCCCTGTCTACTTGCAAATCTTCGTCATTAACCGGTAATTGGCTGCCATTTGCCGATTAGTCCCAACTGATGCACCACTTTACCAGTAAAATTGAATGTAAATAAACATTAAAAGTTATGAGCGAGCGTACAAACGACAGTAGATTTTGGTTGGGTATCTTTCTGGTATTAATAGGAGGTACTCTTCTTTTAGATAACTTAAATATTATACCTTATTACATTCCTGATTATTTAGTATCAGTGAAAACCTTATTCATTCTGGTAGGTATTTATTTAATTGTAGGTAGGAAAAAACCTGAAGCGGGAGCAGTATTTATAGTGATAGGAGGTATAATGTTAGCCCGGGATTTCGGCTGGATTTATCACTTTAATATGTGGAAACTATTCTGGCCGGCTATAATATTGGTGATCGGTTTCTCACTAATATCACGCCGCAGCATACGAGGCAATTATTCTAACTTTAACGATCCCGAAAAAAAAAACGGAATAGACTACTTTGATGATTTTGCCATATTTGGTGGCCGCGAGGTGATTATAGATTCACAGAATTTTTCAGGCGGAAAAGTCACAGCGGTTTTTGGTGGGTCTACTATAGATCTTCGGAATGCGAATCTTGCAGAGGGAACTACAGTAATAGATGTATTTGCCATGTTTGGAGGAAGTTCCATAATAGTGCCGCCAGACTGGGCAGTGCACGTAGATGTAGCGGCAGTTTTAGGAGGCTTTAATGATAAGCGTATCTCTACATTGAAGGTAGTACCAGATACCAGCAGAACTTTGATTATAAAAGGTTTTGTAATGTTTGGTGGTGGTGATGTAAAACTTACTAGATAAGTCTTCGATGAAACACCCGCTCATTAATAAAAATATAATAATCTATTTAATAGTGTGGGCAATCATTGGTATTGCCCACGCTGCTATACTCCACTTTCACTATGAGATCAGCCAACTTGCATCCGTGGCTGATAGCCTTATTTTTAACATTCTCCTGGGAGGTCTTGGCGTAAGCTATTGGTTTGTTATCAAGTTTATTTCTCCCGCAAATCAAGGCCTTACTACCAGTGTAATTAGCCTTGGCGTTTCATTACTTATTGCAGTTTCAATAGTGGATTTTATAGCATTTACTGCTTTAAAGCATCTATTTGCTTCTTATACCATTTATTTGAATCTATTATCAGAAACTTTCCCTTGGCGATTAGTCATAGGTGTACTCTATCTGCTTGTGATTATCATGGTTTATTATCTACTCAATTATAATTACGAGCTTGATCAGCAAGAGGCGAAGGAAGTACAGATGCAAGAGTTGCTAAAGCACTCCGAGTTGGAGATGCTTAAGTTTCAGATCAATCCGCACTTTATTTTTAATAGCTTAAACTCAATTAGTTCACTTACCATTACAGATCCAGAAAAGGCCAGAGACATGGTCATTAAATTATCTGATTTTTTAAGATCATCATTAGGAAAAGATGCGCCGGAAAGTCATAATTTAAAAGAGGAGCTAGAACAGATGAACCTCTATCTGGATATAGAAAAGATTCGCTTTGGAGACAGGCTGTGTGTGCAAAATGAAATTGAAGATAAGTGCAAGGGAATGACCCTGCCCAACATGATTTTGCAGCCTTTGTATGAAAATGCCATTAAATATGGTGTATATGAACAGCTGGAATCTGTGAATATTGTTACATCTTGCTCTTGCGAGGATGGCAATTTAAAAATCTCTATTGCCAATAATTATGATTCAGAAAGCGTGCCTCAAAAAGGGAAAGGAATAGGTTTAAGAAATGTTAGAAATAGACTTGAACTTATATATGGTATTCCCGGGCTGGTCACTATTCAGAAAGAAAGAAAACTTTTCACCGTACAACTTTTAATTCCTCAAAACTTAAAATCATGATCAGGACCATAATTATCGATGATGAGAAGCTAGCCAGAGATGTAATAGGTGCTTATTTAAAAGATCACTCAGATATTGAGATAATTGGAGAATGCGCTAATGGCTTCGAAGGGGTGAAAATGATCCAGGAGCATAAGCCTGACCTGATCTTTTTAGATGTTCAGATGCCTAAGCTAACAGGTTTTGAAATGTTGGAGCTGCTAGAGGAGGTGCCGGCCGTTATCTTTAGTACTGCTTTTGATGAGTACGCTTTAAAAGCTTTTGAAAAAAGTGCGGCTGATTATTTATTAAAGCCATATTCTAAAACCAGATTTTCAGAGGCCATTGATAAGGCCAGGCATAAGCTGGGGAATAAAGTGGGAGATGCTCATACAGTATCTAAAATTTTATCTGTAAAAGAGGAAGAAGCTGAGGAGCTAAACAGGATTGTAGTACGTGCAGGCAGCAAAATTGTGATAATTCCTGCAGAAAGGCTTGACTATGTGGAAGCGCAGGATGATTACGTGGCGTTGCACAGTGAAGGAAAAAAGTACCTGAAACAAATCACTATGAAATATCTGGAGCAATCACTGCCCAGTGATGAGTTTGTTCGGGTACATCGCTCATATATCGTTAGGGTAAATACTATTGATAGATTGGAGCCTTACACTAAAGACAGTTATGTGGCTTTTTTGAAAGATGGTACAAAAATATCTGTCAGTCGTTCAGGTTATTCTACCTTGAAAAACATTCTTCATTTTTAAATTTCCAGCGCATCTAAGTTTAAAAGTTGTTTTAACAATATCTTCATTTGGATAGGTTGTATTTTCAATAAGAATTTTACATATTGAAAATAGAAATCGATTGCAATTTTTATATCAATCAACCTATAACCATAAAAATGAAAAATTCCCATCTAATCATCCTTTTCATGTCACTTGTCTTTTTCAGATGTAGTGATAATTCTGAAGAAATGGTCCAGGAATTGGATCAGCAACCGGATCTCATTTCGAGAGAACAAATTGACAATCAGATCATTGAATCTTTAAGGCAAACCAACGAGTATAATTGGAAGCAGGCGTCTGATGAAGTACTCTTTAGCGCGCTGATGCATAGCGATACTATTCTCACTATTGGCTATCAGCCACAGGGAGAAACTAACATTGGCTCCAGAATTTCATCCATTAATATTAATGATAAAGCGTGGGCACAGGCGCGCGCTACTATTTTGGAACAGGTAGAAGTTACTATTGAAGCACAAGGCAAAACTTTTAGAAAAGCTGACCTGAATGTGAATGTGCATGAAGTACTTCCATTTATAGAAATTAAAATCGCTGACCTCAACACCATTACTCAGCTGAGAAAGATGCCTGAGGTAAGGTATGTGGAGCCTCTGGGGTATGAGGTAAATTTCCGAGAAGCTAATCCTAACGGAAGAGAAGCCAGTGATAGCGGCTGTTCCAATGATCCAGAAAATAGCTTTGATGCCGGTGATTATACCACAATAGCTCCAAATGCTAAAATGTCATGGAACTACAGCTATATGAATATTCCCCAGGCATGGAATTATTCTACAGGTGCAGGCATAGCTGTTGGTTTAATTGATACGGGTATATCGCCTAACCAAAATAAACTCAATGGCCAATTTAATTCTGGTTATTCCAGCGGCAGGTATGTAAACAAATACGGCTTTTATAATGACTCTTGGTGGCCATGGGACACTAATCCTGATGGCCCGGATGACAGATGTGGACATGGTACCGCTATGGCAGGAGTTATTGCAGCTCCAAGAAGTAATAGTGGAAGCTCAGTGGGTGTAGCTTATAATGTTAACCTGGTAGCTACCAGAGGTACTGGAGATGTTGTAGTTAACGGCGGAAAAGAAAAAACTGGTGTTTCAAATGCACTTGTATTCCTGGGAAACAGAAGTGATGTTAAAATAATAAGCATGTCTATTGGTGATGTATTCACTAACTCTAAAGTGGCTGATGCTGTGAGATATGCTTATGGCAAGGGCAAATTAATATTCGCTGCCGCAGGTACTTCTACATCCTTTACTAACTGGTACGGAGTAATATTCCCTGCTACTATGAGCGAAACAGTGGCAATTACAGGGGTAAAAGAAGGAAGCTATACCAGATGTGACGTGTGCCATTCTGGTAGCGAGGTGGATTTTACCGTGGTAATGGAAAAAGCTAATAATGATCGCCATGGTTTATCTCTGGCTATGAGCGGAGATCAGCCATCTACTGTAGGAGGTAGTTCAGTGGCTACAGCTACTGCCGCGGGTATTGCTGCGCTGGTGTGGTCTAAGCATCCTACCTGGAGTAGAGATCAAGTACTGAATAAGCTTAAGCAAACAGCTGATTTATATCCTAATAGAAATTCAAATTATGGATGGGGTACTTTAGATGCCCTGGCTGCTGTTAATTAAGTTTTCTCTGGTTTGATTTGTGGACGGAGTAGTTTACCGGCCATGTTTTTAGTGGGGCCCGAATTAGTCATTCGGGCCTATTTTTTTATAGTAGCTTATTATAAAAATCCCAAATGGTTATCCCCAGGCTCACGGAGATGTTCAGCGAATGTTTAGTGCCGTGTTGAGGAATTTCTATGCACATATCTGAATGTTTGATCACTTCCTCGCTTACGCCAAATACCTCATTACCAAATACAAGGCAATATTTTTTGTTTTTATCCGGCGTGAAGCTGTCAAGGCTGATGCTTTTATCTACTTGCTCAATAGCGATAATAGTATAGCCTTCTTCTTTTAATTGTTGAACCAGTTTGCCGGTGTCTTCGGCATGTTCCCATTCTACTGATTCGGTTGCTCCAAGTGCTGTTTTTGTAATCTCACGGTGTGGCGGAGTAGCAGTGATACCTCCCAGATAGATTTTACTTATTAAAAACGCATCTGAGGTTCTAAATGCAGAACCTACATTGTTCATGCTCCTGATGTTATCTAGTAAAATAACAATGGGTAACTTGTCAGATTCTTTAAACTCTTCTACCGTTTTTCGGTCCAGCTCTTCGTTTGCTAACTTTCTCATGGTGCAAAATTGCAGTATTTTATGGGCTTATAATAATGTTAATTCATTTTGTGAAATGTAATATAAGTTGCTTAAACCTTCAAAATAGTTAATCTTTGTGGAAAATTAACCCTGCCCCATGGCCAAGAAAAAAAGAAGCGAAAGAAACACCTTTAATGAAACAGTATAATGCAATAAAAGGCCGATATCCAGGTGCTTTGTTGCTTTTTAGAGTAGGTGATTTTTATGAAACTTTTGGTGAAGATGCAGTAAAGGCTAGTAAAGTGCTGGATATAGTACTTACGAAAAGGGCCAATGGTTCTGCCTCTCACATAGAATTGGCAGGCTTCCCCCATCACTCTTTAGATACTTATCTTCCCAAGCTGGTAAGGGCAGGAAACAGGGTGGCCATCTGTGATCAGTTAGAAGACCCTAAGTCAGTAAAAGGCATCGTAAAAAGAGGGGTTACAGAGTTAGTAACGCCAGGCTTATCTTTTAATGATAACGTCCTGGAAAAGAAGGCTAATAATTTCCTGGCCTCCGTACATTTTACAAAACATGATGCTGGTGTAGCTTTTCTTGACCTTTCTACAGGAGAGTTTATGTGCGCCCAGGGCTCAGTAGATTATGTATCAAAGCTGTTCCAGGGGTTTTCGCCTTCAGAAGTAATTTATTGTAAGGCGGCTAAAAAGCAAGCTGAAGACTTGCTGCAGGATGATTACATCACTTTCCATCTGGATGAATGGATCTATGGATTTGATTTTGGATATGAAAAGCTCACAAATCATTTTCAAACCTCTTCATTAAAAGGTTTTGGTATAGAGGGTATGGATAGTGCAGTGATAGCCGCCGGTGCTATTTTGCATTACCTTGAGGAAACGGAGCATAATGAAGTAAAGCACATTTCTGCTATTTCCAGGATAGATGAAGATAAATACGTATGGCTGGATAAGTTCACCATTCGTAACCTTGAGCTGATTTTCCCGCAGCACGATGGCGGTGTACCTTTAATTGATATTTTAGACTGCACCATTACTCCGATGGGCTCAAGGCAGCTGAAAAAATGGATGGTATTGCCTTTAAAGGAAATCACAGCCATCAATCAAAGGCTAAAGATAGTAGAAGCATTTCACCAGTCATCTGACCTGTTAGATGATGTGCAGCATAATCTTAAAAATATTGGTGATCTGGAAAGATTGATCTCAAAAGTGGCCGTTGGCCGGATAAACCCACGGGAGATGAATCAATTGAAGAAGGCGATGCAAAACACTTTGCCTATTCAAGCCACTCTCCAGGCCAGTGAATATGATGAGCTGAAGAAACTCGCGGACCAAATTAATCCTTGTGAATTCCTGCTTGAAAAAATAGAAAAGGAGTTGAAGGAGGAGGTGCCTTTAAATGCTTCGGTAGGAAATATCATTAGAGATGGAATCGACGAAGAATTAGATGAGCTAAGAGGCATTGCTTACTCAGGTAAAGATTACCTGGTTCAAATACAGCAGAGAGAGAGTCAGCGTACTGGCATTCCATCTTTGAAAATAGCTTATAATAAAGTATTCGGATATTATCTGGAAGTGAGCAATGCTCATAAAGATAAAGTACCTGGTGAATGGATCAGAAAGCAGACCCTTGTAAATGCCGAGAGATATATCACCGAAGAGCTGAAGGTGTATGAAGAAAAGATCTTACATGCTGAGGATAAGCTTTTTGTAATAGAGCAGCGCATATTTAACGAGCTGGTTTTAACAGCTGCTGAATATGTAACTCAAATTCAGCAAAATGCTAGAATTTTGGCAGTAGTAGATTGTCTTTCTTCTTTCGCTGAGGTGGCCAAGGCCAATAAATATGTGAAGCCAGAGGTTAATGATTCCACTACTCTGGATATTAAAGAAGGAAGACACCCGGTTATAGAAAGGCAATTACCCATAGGTGAATCTTATGTTCCGAATGATGTCTTTATTGATAATGATAATCAACAAATCATTATCATCACCGGTCCTAACATGGCGGGTAAGTCAGCCCTCTTGAGGCAGACAGCCTTGATTACCCTAATGGCTCAGATGGGAGCCTATGTTCCGGCTAAAAGTGCATCTATTGGTATTGTAGATAAGGTATTTACCAGAGTTGGAGCGTCAGATAACCTGTCAAAAGGTGAGTCTACATTTATGGTGGAGATGACGGAAACGGCCAGTATCCTAAATAACCTCAGTGACCGTAGTTTGGTGCTGATGGATGAGATTGGTAGAGGTACAAGTACTTACGATGGTGTTTCCATAGCCTGGTCTATCGTGGAGTTCCTGCATAATCATCCGGATAGCCGTGTAAAAACATTATTCGCTACCCACTATCATGAGCTGAATCAGCTGGAAGAGGATTTTCCACGAATTAAAAATTTTAATGTCTCTGTAAAAGAGGTGGGTGATAAAATCATCTTCATGCGAAAGCTGAAAGAAGGTGGTAGTGAGCATAGTTTTGGTATTCATGTGGCTCAGCTTGCGGGTATGCCTAATCAGGTAGTAATTCGCGCCAATGAGATTATGCACTTCCTGGAAAAGGATAAACATAAGAACGATACAAGGAAAAAACTGGAAGAGGTGCCAAAAGCTAACTTCCAAATGAACTTGTTTGAGGCTGATCCTCGTTTTAAAGAAATAAAGGGTATGCTTGAAATGCTGGATATCAATACCATTTCTCCGGTAGAAGCCTTGCTCAAACTCAATGAGTTAAAGACAGTTTTAGAAAAAAATAATTAACCAAAGGAACGTTTATTTTTAGCTTCTGTTTTTGGTTATGCATGTGCTCATAATTTATGATTATTATCATGTTCAAATGAGTATATAATTTTAATGCTTAATTTTGCAATCCATTTTAATTGACAAAAGATGTCAGAAGTAGTTTTAGAAAAAAGAAGTAAACCTATCCTGAAGCAGGAGCTTTCTTTTGCCCTTGTTCATTTGTTGCCATTAGCAGCAATATTTACAGGAGCAACGTTGTTTGATTGGATAGTATGTGCAGTATTGTATTTCTTCCGCATGTTTTGGATCACGGGAGGCTATCATAGATATTTTTCTCATAAATCATATAAAACATCGCGCTGGTTTCAGTTTGTAATTGCCTTTATGGCACAAACTTCTGCTCAAAAAGGAGCTTTATGGTGGGCGGCTCACCACAGACATCACCACAGACATAGTGATACTCCGGCAGATCCGCACTCAATGAAGTTATATGGTTTCTGGTACTCTCACATTGGTTGGATTATCGGCCCTGATTATAAAGAAACTGATTTTAAAACCATAGGTGATTATGCTAAATACCCTGAGTTGGTATGGTTGAACAAGTATCATTTCATTCCACCATTATTATTAGCTTTAGGTGTAACCATGACAGGTGCCTGGGTGAATGGTGGTAGCCCTTGGTTATTGTTCACGCATTACGGCTTATCTACCTTATTTATAGGCTTTTTCTTAAGTACAGTTATTCTTTATCACGGTACTTTCTCGATTAACTCTATCATGCACAAGTTTGGCAAACAAAGATATGAGTCAGGCGATGAGTCAAAGAACAGCCTTTGGTTAGCTTTATTAACACTTGGTGAAGGATGGCATAATAACCACCATTACTATCAAGTATCAGCCAGAAACGGATTTTTCTGGTGGGAAATAGACATTACCTATTATGGCTTAAAACTTTTTAGCTGGTTAGGTCTTATCTGGGATCTAAGAGGTGTGCCTAAGCACATTCTGCATTCCAAAAATATGGATCATGCTAAAGAGCTTAGAATGAAATATCAAGGTGCAGAAAAAGAAGAACCGATTCAGAAATCTGCATAAAACACACATTATTTGGCTATTAGCCGATTAAAAACTTAAAATACTGCTAAACTTTCTATATTTATATGGAGAGTTTAGCAGTTTTCATTTGAACCCTACACGAAAAGCCGGCCTTATATTGTTATTGGTATTCCTAATACCAGCACTGTTTTACTCAGTGTATGAAATCTCCTCTATGACCAAAGATGAGGAGGTAATTAATCAAATATATCAGAAGCAGCTAGACGCAATATTATTTTCCGTAAACCAGTATTCTGATGATGTAACCAGCAGCTGGATTTCCAAAATAGAATCTCAACAGGATGTGCTGGATAGTCTGGGCTTTGAGGAAATATTACATTCTACAAGTATATCATTCATCTTCTTTGTAGATAGCGCGGGTGGCGAAGCACCCAAAATAATAGCTGATATGCCTCTGGGTAATTCCGATCTCAGCGCGAATATTGACGCTCTCATCAGAGAACATACAGCAGAAATAGATCGGCTCAAGCGTTACAAGGAGGTGGGTTTTCAAAAGATAGAACCTTTGGATGCAAGACTTCCTAATTTTGAAAATCTAGCTATTTTACTTTTCATATTAGATAAGCCACTGCATGGAAAATCTGTTTGTGGCGTGGTGATAAATCCAGAGGATTTTATCATCAATATGCTGCGGCCAAAAATTCAAACGGTGGCAGAAGATAGGTTTTTGATTACAGCCTTCAAGAAAGAAAATAACCGAATTATTTATACTACAATTGATACATTGGCCAATGTTCAAAAAACTGCCAGAGCCGTAACCAATGACTTCTGGATATTTCCAGAATACTATCTAGGCATTAGCCTCAAGGGAAAATCTATAGATAAGATCGTAAAAGAAAGAACCGACTTTAACCTCTTTCTTATACTTACCCTAGATCTGGTTTTAATACTCGCGGTGTGGATAGTCTTTAGATATGTGAAAAAAGAGATCAGGTTAGCGGAGACTAAATCGGATTTTATTTCAAATGTATCTCATGAGATCAGAACGCCGCTTTCTTTGATAAGTATGTTTGCGGAAACGCTGGAGCTTGGCAGGGTCACTAGTGAAGAGAAGCGGAATGAATATTATAGAATCATAAGTCGTGAAACAGGTAGACTTTCAGGTATTGTGAATAAAATACTTAATTTTTCCAGGCTTGAAGCTAAGAAGGCGGATCTTCATTTCAATAAAATGGATCTGAATGTAGCCGTGAGAGAGGTGATAGAAACATATCACTACCATTTGGAAAGTAATGACTTTGACTGCAGGTTTCACCCTGAAGATAATTTATTTATTGAGGCAGATAAAGAGGCCATGATAGAAGTGATTGGTAATCTGATAGATAATGCAGTAAAATATAGTGGCGAAAGCAAGCGAATAGATATAACCACAGGCACTTCAGGATCGTATGCCTTTTTAAGTGTCCAGGACTATGGTAATGGCATTTCTAAAAAAGATCAAAAGTATATTTTTGACAAGTTTTACAGAGTGCCCTCTGGTGATATTGCCAAAAGCAAGGGTACGGGTTTAGGGTTATCGCTAGTTAAACAAATTGTAGATAAACATAAAGGTAAAATAGACGTGAAAAGTGAGTTGAAAAAAGGAGCGCTATTCACTGTATATTTACCATTAAAACAGTAATATTCAGCCAATGTCATCTATTTTAATCATAGAAGATGAACCCGATATGCGCTTGGGTCTTAAAGATAATCTGGAGTTTGAAGGCTATCAGGTAGATATGGCCAAAGATGGTCAGGAAGGCTATGATAAGCTTACTTCAGGTGTTTATGATCTGGTGATATTAGATATAATGCTGCCGAAAATCTCAGGCCTTGACATCTGTAAAAGTGTTAGGAAACAAAACATTACTACTCCAATAATTTTACTTACGGCCAAGGGTGAGGAGATAGATAAAGTTCTTGGACTTGAATTGGGGGCTGATGACTATGTTACCAAACCTTTTAGCGTTCGCGAATTATTAGCTCGGGTAAAGGCTATCCTTAGACGTAACGTAAGTACCCAAACCGGCCAGAATATATTTATTGGTAAACTGAAGGTGAATTTTGAGAACTATCAGGCTTTTGATGGAGATGAGGAAGTGAAGATTTCGCATAAGGAATTTGAAGTACTTCATTATTTATATAGTCATAGAAATCAGCTGGTGAGTAGGTATGAGCTACTAGAAAATGTGTGGGGTTATGAAGAACAACCCACCACCCGCACGGTTGATAATTTCATGGTAAGGATCAGACAGAAGGTAGAAGACAACCCCAATAATCCTCGGATTGTACTCACAGTACATGGATCAGGTTACAAAATGATCTTATAAAAACCAACCTTCACATCTTGTTACATTCTTTTACATCACTTTACTAAGGTGTGACATCTTCAGGTTAAAAAGTGCCGTTATTGCTCTTATACACACATTTAGGTCAATAACATAAATAACCATGAAGACTAACAACACACTAAAAATCATACTGGCTGCAGTATTCTTTACTTGTGCAGCAGTAACTATGTCATCGGCTCAGGAAACTGCGGCCAAAGTTTTACCTTATGATCAGGACGCCGTTATGAAGGTGTTCTACTATAACCCTAATGCTAAAAAGGTGGAAATTAAGATCTCCGATCAATTCGGGTTATTGTACAAAGAAACTCTGAGAGATAGCAGGTTTAAAAAGGGCTTTGTAAAGCATTTTGATCTTAAAAAACTGAAAGACGGCAACTACAAAATTGAGTTTACAGATAAATACAGCACTATTGCTTATGATTTTTCAATGACAGATTCCAAAATATGGGTCGATTACTGGAACGACTATCTTCCTGTGGGTCAGGCTATAGTAAAGAACTGATTTTCTTAAGAATACATGTGAGGTTTGGGGTTCAAGATTCTGAAAAGAGTTAAGAACCCCTTAACTTTATAACCAAAGTAAAAATAGATTGCGTCAGATAATTATCATCATCATGCTCTTTCTGGTCACAGTGCCAGCACTATCTCAGGATAGAATTTTGGACATGTCCGGAGCATGGAAATTTTCTATAGGCGATCGTTCTGATTGGTCTTCTCCAACCTACAATGATAATTTATGGGAAAATTTAAATGTACCAGGTAACTGGGAGGATCAAGGCTTTCATGGCTATGATGGCTACGCCTGGTACCGTAAAAGTATTGATGGCACTAAACTTCCTAAGGGAGAGAATCTATATCTGCACCTGGGATATGTAGATGACGTAGATCAGGTTTATTTTAATGGAAGAATGATTGGCTTCTCAGGTTATTTTCCGCCAAAGTTTAAAACAGCACATAACGCCGAAAGGATTTATGTTCTACCAAGCCAGTATATTAACTATGAGGGTGATAACCTTATCGCTATTCGCATTTTTGATGTGGTAGGCACTGGTGGTATAGTAGCCGGTAACATTGGAATTTATAGTTCGCCGTACAAGGCGTCATTATTGCTGGACTTACATGGCCTTTGGTCATTCAAGCAGGGAGTTCACCTGGATGGCAATGGCCTGAATTGGAATGAGATCATGGTGCCAATACCGTGGGAGAGCCAGGGCTATGATAACTATGATGGCTATGCTACTTATAAAAAGGTGTTTAAAACACCAGCAAATTTAGATTCTGATAACCTTGTGCTACTCATGGGGCGCATTGATGATTTTGATAAAACTTATCTCAATGGTCGCTTATTGGGCGAAACAAAGGATAATCGCTGGTTTGGTGAAAGCTCATCTTACAGTATTATGAGAGTTTATGAGATACCAGAAGGCCTGTTGGTACCGGGTGAAATGAATATAATTACCGTAGAAGTGGAAGATTTAGGTCTTTCGGGAGGAATTTGGCAAGGTCCGGTTGGTATTACAACAAAAACTCGATATTATCACTATTTTAAATAGCATTTTAAAACTATAACAAACATATTTAGGTTACCTTATTAGAAATAACCACATAAAAAAGAAAAAACACACACATATTTTGACATATCTTAAATATCTAGCTTCCGTACTGATTTTGTTTCCTCTTTGCCTTCATGCACAGGAAAAAGTGTCCAACGATAACTACCGAAATCAGCACATGCCCCCGTCTTTGGAAGCTCCTATTAAAGAAGCCTTGTCATATTATCCAGAATTAAGAGGTATAGCCATTGATTTCGTTTATCGCGATCATATTAACCATGCGGTAATGCAGGCTCAGCCAAGGATCAAAACTCTTTTGAGAAAGAAGAACAAAAGAGTTTATAAGATTAAAATGCAAAAGCTTATTTCCTTAAATGATACGCTTAAGCCTTTAGAAACTTTACCTCATGACATTATTGTAGGTTGGGTAGCACACGAGTTGGGTCATGTAGTCGATTATTTAAATAGAAGCTCCATGGATATGGTAGGTTTTGGAATGAGGTATTTTACTTCCAGAAACTACTTGAGAAGAGCTGAACGTCGTGCCGACACTTTTGCGATTAAACATGGTTTTGCTACACATCTTATCAAAACCAAGAAATATATTTTAATGAGAGATGATCTTCCTGAAGATTACAGAGCGCGAATTGATAACCTATACATCTCGCCTGAGGAGGTAAGAGCCATTGAAGCGGAGGCAGATGCCTCTATCACAACCAATCTAAGTAATTAAGCTAATACAGGCTGCTTATTGTATTTGTTTCTATACTCAATAGGAGTAAGGCCTGTTATTTTCTTGAAAACTGTGCGAAACGCCTTGGTGTCTGAATAGCCAACATCATACATTACTTCCGAAATATTTTTTCGGCTTAGCTCAAAGTTTCTTTTAGCTACTTCTATTTTTACACGTTGGGCGTATTCAATGATGGTATTGTTGGTGGCTTTTTTAAATCGTCTTTCAAGGCTTCTTCTGCTAAGGGCCAGCTGCTCGGCTAAATCATCTACACTAAATTTTTCCTGATAATGCTCTTCTATAAAGGTTTGTGCAGACTTTATAGCTTCGTCATTATGTTCTTTCTGCCCTTGGAATAGAGAGAAAGAGGCCTGGCTGTCCCTATCAATATCTATGGCAAAATATTTCGATGCTAAAATTGCTTTATGTCGGTCAGTGAATTTTTCCACCAGATAGAGCAGAAGGTTCCAATACGAGTTTGCCCCTCCGCTAGTGTAAATGCCATTTTCTTCTGTAATTATGCCTCCATCAACTAAATTGATCTCAGGAAACATACTTCGAAATTCGTTGGCAAATGCCCAGTGAGTGGAGCACTTATAGCCGTCAAGCAGGCCAGTGGAGCCTAGCAAAAATGCTCCTACACATAAAGAAGCCACCTCGGTGCCTTTTTTATAGTGTTTAATGATCCAGGGGATCATTTCCTGGTTGGCCTCAATCGCAGTTTTCATATTGATAGCCAATGCAGGAATTATAATCAGGTCTGTTTCTTTAACCTCATCTAGCAGCTTCTGTGGTCTTATGGTTACAAGACCTTGCTTTAAAACAACCTCTTTAGTAGCTCCTACCAATTGTACATCAAAGGCCGGTGACTTGCCTTCAGATTCTAAAAACTGATTAATAACTGTGAATAAATACTGAGGATCACCAATAGACTCCATTACGGAGCTTTCAGGCACTAGGATAGAGATTGATTTCATAGGAATAAATATAATTATTTGATCTGCCGCAACCAACACCCTGAAGAGGGATTATTACAATAACCTGCCAGCTGATTGGATCTTTCAATTTGTAATAAACCAATTTATGATATTGCTAAATTGATATATTTATGCTAAATTAATATAGCATGAATAAGCCGCTATGTCCTAAATGTAATTCTAATCACATTATCAAAAGCGGAGTAATTAACAACAGACAGCGATTTAAATGTAAATCTTGTGCTTACTATTTCACTGTCAGTAAATTAGGAAAGCGTATTGATGACTACTATGTGATTAAATCATTACAGCTATACCTGGAAGGTGTTAGCTTCAGGGAGATAGAGCGCCTGCTTGGTGTCAGTCATGTGTCAGTGATGAACTGGGTTAGAAAGTATCACATCAAGGCTCCGGAGCGGTACGATTATAGGCCTACCTATCAAATTTTTAACCACACCGAATTAACTGATTTTGTCACAAATCCGATGAATTTGAAGGAATCAGGTATGCTTGTCACTGAATTGGGTGATAAGTTCATGGTAATAAAATGGGAACGTTTTAAGCATTAGATATATGTTATTAGCAAAACTATATGTAATTTAAACATGGTTTGATTTAATTTTTTTAAACTTCAATCGATTGAAATTTTAGACGGCCGTCTTATTCGCAATTACCCATAACTAAAATTTCAAAATCATGAAGAATATTAAATCCAGGCTCTTCATGGGCTTGCTATTGCCTTTGATTTTCTCAGGCAGTGTAATAGCGCAAGAAGAGGCTAAACAACCTACTTACAAACCCCTAACAGTGAAACTTGATGAAAGTGGACAGCAGTATATCAGATTTATCACTTGGCACCAGATATGGGCAGAAAACTCTAATTTAAGTAATGATGATCAGGGTTTTAATATGAGAATACGTAGATCCAGATTATTGGCTTACGCCCAGATGTCACCAAGATTCCTCATTCTTACTCACATTGGTCTTAATTCACTAACGGGAGCTAATGCAGATCCTATTGGCAATCGCGCTACTAACGATCCTACTGTAAATGGTCCGCAGCTGTTTTTACATGCAGCCTGGACTGAATTTAAAGTCAGCACTGGAGATCAACTTTATCTGGGTGCAGGACTTCATTATTGGAATGGTCTAAGCAGACTTACCAGTGCAAGTACACTAAATTTTATGACCATGGATAACTATCGGCAGGCCTGGGCTTCTTTGGGGCTTACTGATCAGTTTGCTCGCCATATGGGCGTCTACGGAAAAGGTATGCTGGGCAGCTTTAGATATACGCTGGCCTTGAATACGCCAATTACTAATGCCCTGGGCTCTTCGGATAATCCTAATCCTAACAGTGTCACTTATTCGGGCAGAAGAATACTTGGTAAAGACGCAGGTAAAATAATTGAAGGTTATTTTGATTATCAGTTTTTAGATAAAGAATCAAACAAGTTGCCTTACCGGGTGGGTACCTACTTAGGAAAGAAAAAGGTATTCAATCTTGGTGCTGGTTTCTTTAGTCATGCAGATGGCACTGTTACCACCGATGCTGTTGGTAATCATAGTGGAAATAACGTATTCCATTTTGCCGCTGATGCTTACTATGATGCTCCGGTGGGCACGGGAGCTCTTAATGCTTATCTGGTATATTATAACTTCGATTATGGTGAAAACTACGCGCTGGGCACTACCTATGGTACCGGCTCTTCCATTTATGGGCAGGTAGGCTACCTTATTCCTGAATTTTCTGAAAAGGTGAGTATTATGCCATATTTAGCTTATAGCACCAGAGATTATGAGGCCTTTGAAAATGCAGGCAATACTTTTCAGGTGGGGGCGAATGCCTTCTTAAATGGGCATAATGCTAAAATCACAATAGAATATAATTCAAATTTAATCAACTATACCGGCGCTAAGCCTGACCGCATAGATGGCTTAGTGCTGCAAACTCACATCTTCCTTTAACTCTAAACAATTATGGACAAAGAAAAAATGAAGCTCTATTGGCGCAGGAACCTGCTCTATCTTACAGTTCTCTTGATAGTCTGGTTCATTGTGTCCTATCTGTTGAGCATAGTTCTGGTAGAACCTTTGAACTCTATTAAAATCGGAGGCTTTCCTCTGGGCTTTTGGTTCGCCCAACAAGGTTCCATCTATGTATTCGTGGTGCTGATATTTATCTATGTATCACTCATGAATAAGCTCGATAAAAAATTTGATGTAGACGAAAAACAAGAATAATCATGGACGTACAACTATGGACTTACATTTTAGTAGGAATAACCTTTGCCATTTACATAGGTATAGCCATTTATTCCAGGGCTGGTTCTACTAAGGATTTTTATGTGGCTGGCGGTGGTGTGCCGCCATTGGCCAATGGTATGGCTACCGCTGCAGACTGGATGTCAGCGGCCTCTTTTATATCTATGGCTGGTATCATTTCTTTTGCTGGCTATGACGGAGCAGTTTATCTCATGGGGTGGACAGGCGGATATGTGCTATTGGCCTTATTATTAGCGCCTTACTTAAGAAAATTCGGAAAATTTACGGTTCCTGATTTTATCGGTGACAGGTATTACTCTAATGCTGCAAGAACAGTGGCCGTAATCTGTGCTCTCTTTGTGTCCTTCACTTATGTGGCTGGGCAAATGAGAGGTGTTGGCGTGGTTTTTAGCCGCTTTCTAGAGGTGGACATCAACGTGGGGGTGTATATAGGCATGTTCATCGTGTTTATATATGCGGTACTCGGTGGTATGAAAGGTATCACCTATACGCAGGTAGCCCAATATGTGATATTGATCTTTGCTTTCATGGTGCCTGCAATTTTTATCTCTATTCAGCTAACCGGAAATCCTATACCACAACTTGGTTTTGGAGGTAAAATAACTGGGAGTGAAACATATCTTTTAGATAAACTGAACGGCCTGCATGAAGAGTTGGGATTCGCAGAATATACCAGCGGCAAGAAAAGTATGATCGATGTGTTTTTTATAACCGCTGCACTTATGATTGGTACTGCCGGTCTTCCGCATGTGATAGTTAGGTTCTTTACTGTACCAAGAGTAAAAGATGCTCGGGTATCAGCCGGTTATGCTTTGGTTTTCATAGCTATTTTATACACTACAGCTCCTGCAGTGGCTGCTTTTGCTAGAACTAACCTCATAGAAACGGTGAGTAATGAGAGCTACAGCGATATGCCGCCATGGTTTTCTAATTGGGAAAAAACAGGGCTTCTCACATTTGAAGATAAAAATGGAGATGGTACTATTCAATATGTAGCCGACGCAGAAAAAAATGAATTAACCATTGATAGAGATATCATGGTGCTGGCGAATCCGGAGATTGCCAGCCTGCCTAACTGGGTGGTGGCCTTAGTGGCTGCTGGTGGTCTGGCGGCGGCACTTTCTACGGCCGCTGGTCTTCTTTTGGTAATATCTACATCAGTATCTCATGACCTGGTTAAAAAGCAAATAGCACCGGATATCAGCGATAGCGCTGAGCTATGGATTGCTCGTGGTTCTGCTGTGTTGGCCGTAATGGTTGCAGGATATTTTGGTATTAATCCACCAGATTTTGTCGCGGCCGTGGTCGCTCTGGCGTTTGGACTAGCGGCGGCATCCTTTTTCCCTGCCATTATACTCGGCATTTTCTATAAGCGAATGAATAAAGAGGGTGCCATAGCAGGGATGGTTGTAGGGTTAGGCATCACCTTGTATTATATGATGCGCTATAAATTAGGTTGGATTGGCGGTGAAACTACACCAAAAGATTGGTGGTTTGGTATATCGCCAGAGGGATTCGGCACCGTGGGGATGATTATCAATTTTGTGGTGTCACTTACGGTATGTCACATGACTTCACCTCCACCGGAAGATGTACAGGATATTGTAGATAATATCAGGTTCCCAAGAGGGGCGGGTGAGGCACATTCTCATTAAAGGAAATTACATGAAATCAAATATGTAATAATTGCTGAAGCAGGCCAGTTCTGTTATGAGATGGCCTGCTTGCTTTAACTTCTCACCTAAATCTTTGTCCATTGCAGAATAGATCAACATCGATATTTATACTGGTATTCTTGTTTTTCTTTGCCATGCTTCACTTTCCTATCCTTGGGATTTTTAATGTGGACATATCTATTGGTGGAGTCCCGGCCTTAAGCCTTTATCTGTTGGCCTCCTGGATACTACTTATCATTGTTTTATGGTGGCTGAGCAAGAAATTATTTAACGATGGGCATGATGGAAATTAAGTGGCTGGTTATTATCCTCTCATTTTGCTATCTCATCATTCTATTTCTGATAGCCTCCTGGGCGGAGAAGAATGCCGATAAATCCTGGCTAAACTCACCCTATATCTATTCACTTTCATTGGCAGTGTACTGCACCGCCTGGACTTATTATGGAAGTGTGGGCAGAGCCTCTCACCAGGGACTTGATTTTCTCACTACTTATCTAGGTCCGGTAATGCTGGCACCGTTATTCTGGATAGTGCTAAGAAAGATCATCAGGATAAGTAAAGTGCACCGAATTACCAATATGGCAGATTTTGTGGCTTCCAGATATGGAAAGAATGCTACTTTGGGTGCTATTATAACGGTTTTCTGCTTTTTGGGAGTGCTGCCATATATTTCTATTCAGCTAAAAGCGATTTCTAATAGTTATCTCATTCTTTCAGAGGGCTCTTCTAAAACATCTGGATATTTTCTAGATGATACTTCCTTCTATATTACAGTGGTGCTTGCCGTATTTACAATTCTTTTTGGAGCTAGAAATATAGATGCCAATCAGAAAAATGTAGGCCTAATTACCACCATAGCTTTTGAATCAGTATTTAAGCTATTGGCTTTTTTAGCACTTGGTTTATATGTTACGTTTGGTCTTTTTGACGGGTTTGGAAATATCTTCCAGCAGGCCGCCGATTTGGAGCAGTTTAATGCTTTGGTCACTATAGATGACTCACAATACGGCAGTTGGATGGCCTTGAATATTTTATCGGCCCTGGCTTTACTTTTCTTGCCGCGTCAGTTTCATGTGGCGGTGAAAGAAAATAGAAATGAAAATCATTTAAAAAAGGCACTATGGCTATTTCCACTGTATCTGCTATTGATTAATCTGTTTGTGATTCCGATAGCTCTGGGAGGCAAAATGATATTCCAGGATCAGAATGTTAATGCAGATACTTATGTGCTGGCCATTCCACTGGCGTATGATAATAACTTACTGGCACTGATTATTTTCTTAGGCGGCTTTTCCGCGGCTACTAGTATGATCATAGTATCTACCTCAGCTTTAAGTATTATGGTTAGTAATCATATTATTACGCCAAATCTCATTAAGAGCAGGCTGGTTTCTCAATATTTTAAAGGGAGGTTGGATCTCATTGTACTTCGCGGTAGGCAGATGATCATAATGGTGATGTTGTTTTTAGCCTATCTATATTTCAAGTTTGTGGGTGATAGTTTTTCCCTTGTTTCAATAGGATTAATATCTTTTGTGGCTGTGGCTCAGCTTGCCCCGGCTATTATTGGTGGCATCTACTGGAAAATGGCCAATAGAAAAGGAGCTCTGGTGGGGCTATTGGCAGGTTTTATGGTTTGGTTTTATATTTTGGTAGTTCCTACTATGGTGAGTCCTGGTATAATTACTGAGGATTTTGTTGAAAACGGACCTTTTCATTGGTCATGGTTGAGCCCACATGGTTTTCTCGGCCTAGATTCAATGGATTATATTGTTAGTGGATTTTTTTGGAGCATGTTTTTCAATGTTTCCTCCTTTCTAGTGGTTTCTACGCTCACCCATCGCTCTACGCAGGAAATCAACCAGGCAGAAATATTTGTAGACATTTTTAAATATTCTTCTAGCTATGAAAGCTCCATACTTTGGAAAGGGCGCGCCTTTATTTCAGATCTAAAAAGGTTGATATCACAGTTTTTAGGTGGGCCAAGAACTGAGAGGGCCTTTAGAAAATTTATGACTCAAAATAATATAGAAGAGAAGAGTGTGGAGGCAGATTATAGAATAGTCAATTACGCTGAAAAGCTGCTCTCCGGTGCTATCGGCTCTACATCTGCGCGGGTGCTAATGGCCTCAGTGGTGAAAGAAGAGAATGTAGTAGACATTAAGGAGGTGTTTGATATTCTTCGTGAAGCGCAGCAATATATATCATACAACAAGCAGTTAGAAATAAAATCTCAGCAGCTGGAAGAGGCGGGACAAAAGTTGAGGGAGGCCAATGAGAAACTGAAGGAGATGGATCATATAAAAGATGAGTTTATTTCTACCGTTACCCATGAAATGAGGACTCCTATAACATCCATTAGGGCCATGTCTGAAATTTTAAATGATCACCAGGATATATCTGATGACGAGCGTTCAGCTTTTCTCAATATTATTGTGGAAGAAACAAAACGCATGGAAAGGCTTATTAATCAGGTGCTTAACCTTGAAAAATTGGATTCTGGGGAGTTGAAAATGCCGCTGGATTATTTGAATCTGAATGAGGTGGTTGAAACTTCTCTTAGTTCTGTAAGTCAATGGGCGAAGGAAAAAAATATTGCTATGACCACATCATTTGATCCTAATCTATCTGCAATAAGGGGTAATAATGATGGTCTTACACAGGTGGTGCTTAACCTGCTTTCCAATGCTATTAAATATTGCAACCAGGAACAAGGTCAGGTAAATGTGATAACGTCAATGAAGGGAAATGAAGTGGAGCTGAAGGTGATTGATAACGGGCCGGGTATTCCGGTGGAGATGAGGAAATTGATTTTTGAGGCATTTTATCAGGCAAAAAGCCAAGAGAATGATAAGCCCGAGGGTAGTGGATTGGGTCTTACCATTTGTAAAAAGATAATTGATAAACATAATGGTAAGATTTGGGTGGATGATAACAAGCAGCCGGGTGCTGTAGTGGTATTGAGAGTGCCAGCAATTTAATATGATATGAAGAAAGTATTGTTAGTAGATGATGAGCCAAATATCATTATGTCATTGGAGTTCCTGATGAAAAAGAATGGGTATGCTGTTTTTATTGCCAGAGACGGACGGGAAGCTATAGGTCTTTTGGATCGGCATCAGCCAGATGTTATTATTCTGGATATTATGATGCCGGAGGTAGATGGATATGAGGTCTGTAGTTATATTCAGAATAATAGTGAGCTGAATACTAAGATTATTTTACTCACTGCCAAGGGTACAGAGAAGGATATAAATAAGGGCTACGATGCTGGAGCCGATCATTATATAACCAAGCCTTTTAGTACTAAGCATGTAGTAAAAACTGTTCAGAATTTAACGGCCTGATTTATGGAAAAGAACCTCATAGCTACTCGAATTGCTGATTTTTTATTCAAATATCCACCTTTCTCATATTTAGGTAAAGAAGAAATTCTTGGTTTGGCCAAAGAAGCGGAGGTGAAATATTTTCAGCCTGACGAATATGTTTTTAAGCAAGACCAAAAAAGTGGAGATTATCTATTTGTGGTGAAGGAGGGCGTAGTGCATCTAGAGAGGCAAGAGGCGGATACAATTTCTTTGGTAGATGTTTGTGATGAAGGAGATCTTTTTGGTGTTAGAGCTATGATTAGTGGAAACCCATATGTGTTTCAAGCTCGCTGTGAAGACGAGTGTCTGATTTATGCCTTACCAATTACAAATTTCAGGTCTTTGATGGAGTTAAATTCTCAAGTGGCTATGTTTTTTGCTTCTGGATTGGCAGGAGGACAGTCCCATTTATTTTCAGGGGCTAGCAAAAATAGGGTTCAAGAGTCTGGATCATTGCTGAATTGGAATAGTCCGTTGAGGCAGTGTAGCCAATTGATATGGTGCAAGTCGACGGTAATTATCCGAGAGGTGGCAAAAATGATGACTGAAAAGAGGATTGGTTCTATGGTAATTTGTGAGCCTGATGGTTCACTTACAGGCATAGTAACGGATACCGATTTCAAAACTAAAATAGCCACTGGCATTTTGAGCATTGATGATCCCGTGGCGAAAATCATGTCTACACAGGTGGTGGCCATGCCTCTTGGTCTTCCGCTTTCAGACTATTTACTTAAAATGCTTCGTCATAAAATTAAGCATATCTGTATAGTGGATGGTAATAAGCCTGTGGGTGTATTGAGTCAGCGGGACTTGCTAGCCTCACAGCAAAATCATCCAGTGGCATTGGTTTATGCCCTAGAACAATCGAAAACCATAGAAGAGCTGGCAAAATTGAGAAACCAGGCAGATGGATTGGTGCGTTTTTACCTCGAGCAGAATGTGTCCATGGAAGTAACATCATCTTTGGTTACACATATGAACGATGTATTGATGCAACGGATCATTAAGCTCAAGCTCGATAAGTATCAAGAAGAAAATGGTGCCGCACCGGTGTCATTTTGTTGGGTTTCTATGGGTAGTGAGGGTCGTGGAGAGCAACTGCTCAGGACTGATCAGGATAATGCACTGATATATGCTGATTCGGAGACTGAGGACACTCAGCAATATTTCTTGGGTCTTGCTACTCAGGTCAATTTCGCCCTGGAGCAGGTGGGTTTTAAGAAATGTCCTGCAGATATGATGGCCGGTAATTCTCAATGGTGTCAGCCACTTTCTCAATGGGAGCATTATTTCAGCGGCTGGATAAGAAAGCCACAGGAAAAGGCGCTGATGCTGTCTACAATCTTTTTTGATTACAGATTTATTTATGGGGATGAGAACCTTTTGGATGAGCTCAATCGGTTTATACAAGATGAGATTAGTAGTGAGAAGATCTTTTTAAATTTTCTCGCTAAAAATGCGCTTAAAAACCCTGCGCCACTGGGTTTCTTTAAAAACTTAATGATAGAGCGATCAGGTGAGCACAAAAATGATTTTGATATTAAGGCCAGAGCTATGATGCCGCTGGTAGATATGGCGCGTGTTCTTAGTTTAGATGCAGGAATCATGGATGTAAAGAACACCATTGGCCGTTATCAGGTTTTGGCGGAAAAAGATCCCTCCAGAAGAGAGCTTTATGAGGAGGCTGCAGATGCTTATGAATATCTTATGAGATTTCGAGCCATTTCAGGATTTGAACATAACAATTCTGGTAGATATGTGCCTATTGATAGTTTGGGTAAGCTGGACAGGCAAATATTAAGAAATACATTTGAGCCCATAGATAAACTGCAGAAAATGTTGAGTTTAAAATATCAGCTGAGTTACTTTCAATAGATGCACTTCTTCTCTAAACTTTTTCTCTCATCTAAGTCACGTGATCTCCCGGATTATGTCAAAAGGTACTATGCGTCATTTGATAGCCTGGATAAAAAATCAGCTCTTGATAAGCTCAAATTTGTAGTAATTGATACCGAGACTACCTCATTAGATGTGAAAAGGGCTCGTCTTTTGTCCTTTGGTGGGGTTTGTTTTCAGAATGGATCTATTCAAGTGAATACGGGCTGCCATATATTCGTAGATGACAGTTCTGAAAATATGCCTGAGAACGTGGAGATTCACGGAATTACCAAGAGACAGAGCGCTTCAGGAATTGCGGCAGACCTCGTTGTAAAAAGTATACTTCAATATTTAGAGGAGGCGGTTCTTGTGGCCCATCATGCTGACTTTGATGTTCGTATGATAAATGCTTTTTTCAAAAAACATAATGAGAACATTCAGATAAAAAATCCAATCGTTGACACCATGCATCTAGCTATGAGGCTTGAAGAACCACGCATGGATGCCTCCGTCGTGTTGCGCCGCAAGTATACATTAGATGCTTTAATAGAAAGATATAAGATAATGCCGCTGGAAAGACATTCAGCATTGGGCGATGCTTTTACCACAGCATGCTTGCTGCAAAAATTACTACCAAGGTTAAGTCAGCGAGGAGTTAAACGACTGGCAGATATTCTATAAACCCC
The DNA here is from genome assembly GCF_021389935.1 of Fulvivirga ligni. NCBI lineage: Bacteria > Pseudomonadati > Bacteroidota > Cytophagia > Cytophagales > Fulvivirgaceae > Fulvivirga > Fulvivirga ligni. The sequence continues at coordinate 535,392 of NZ_CP089979.1, read as the reverse complement.
TAAAAACACAAAACCCCTGAAAATCTAAAGATTAACAGGGGTTTGCGTACCCGGGGCGGGACTTGAACCCGCACGACTACAATGGTCACAGGATTTTAAGTCCTGCGTGTCTACCAATTCCACCACCCGGGCGTCAGCTACAGCGTAGCCAAATTGTCGTTAAAAATAAAGCCTGCTCGTGTGCAGGCGTCGATTTTTTGAGCGAGAAACGGGATTCGAACCCGCGACCCCGACCTTGGCAAGGTCGTGCTCTACCAGCTGAGCTATTCTCGCTTTTTGTATTTCTTAGTGGCTGTTCCGCTAAGTGGAGTGCAAATTTATATAAGCCTTTTTAATTTGCAATGGGTTAGGCAGAAAAAAATTAAAAAATTTTAATTGAAGTTTTGTCCACCAAATAAATAGGAGGCAAACTCCTTCATTTTTTGGAAGATAATATTCTTATTTCTGGCTAAAAACAAGATTAAAAAGATTCCTACATATACCAGAGAAACCACTAAATAGCCCATAAGTGAGGACTCTAACACCTCATTCAGATAAAGTGATAATGCAATACTTGCGAAAAGTACTGCAAAGCACAGCATGATCATCATCACAGCCACCAAGGCCATCTTAGAGACTGCCTCTTCGATTTCCTCTTTTACTTGTGACTTTAACTTAGATACTTTATTTTCTACTAAATCTATGGGCTTACGGGCTATGCGGCTCAGAAATGACATTATTTGGCAGCTTTTTCTGTTTCTTTAGTAAGAGACTTGGCCTTTTCAACTCCGAAATCGACGAGGTCATTTGCTACATCTTTTACTGTACTTTCAATTTTTTTATAGGTTTCGCTGCCTTTTTCAGGCGCTAATAAAATACCTAATACTGTTCCTATTCCTAAACCGGCAGCTAGGCCAGCTAAGAATTTTGTGTTTCCGTTGTCCATGGTGTTGGTGTTTATTCGTTATCTATTTTAATTGCGTTGGATGACTCCCAGTGCTCAAAGGCGTCTATTTCATCGCTTATTCCATTGTAAACCCAAACTATTACGGCAATATCATCCGCTAAGCCTAGAATTGGAATAAAGTCAGGTATTACATCCAGTACCCATACAAAATATACAAGACCAGCAATAATTCTCAGTAATGCACCAGTCGGTATTTTGGTGTATTCGCGCTTGTAATAAGCCTTAACCATTCTAATGAGAACAGCCGTTTTATGCTTGAAATCACGCTGAATATTATTTCTGTTACTTTCGTCTTTTAGTTTTTCGAAGGCATGCTGTAACAGTCTAAAAATTTTACTCTTACTGTATGATATCTTTTCAGCAATATTCATAGCAAGAGCAAAAGCCTTAGATTCCAAAACTGCTGTTAGTTTGGAATTATCTGTGGTCTCCGTTTGTTTATTTTGGGGCTCAGAAGTCTTCTTTTTATTTGAAGGTTTCTTTGTGCCTTTTTTACTATTGGTTGTTGTTTTAGTTGTCGCCATGATAATATTATTATAAATACCGTGCCTTAATTAAGTTAATTAAAAAATTGGTAAATCACAGTTTATGGCTGTTTTTACAATTTTAACACTGGCAGGCTGTAGATGTTTAAATCAGGATGAGGGAAAAAGCACCACAATTTTTATTTTAGTAGAGTGTACGCAATTGTAGATATAGAGACTACCGGAGGTTTTGCTGGTAATGGAAAGATTACAGAAGTAGCCGTTTTCATCCATGATGGGGAGAAGGTGATTGATTCTTATGAAACCCTTATCAACCCTGAGCAATTTATACCCGCATATATTTCTGGTCTTACGGGCATAGACCAGCAGATGGTAGACAGTGCTCCGGTTTTTGGGGAGGTGGCAGAGAAGCTACAGGAGTTGCTGGCTGATAAAATATTTGTAGCCCATAATGTACACTTTGATTATTCTTTCTTAAAAAAGGAATTCGAAGATGTAGGCCTTTCTTTCAGTCCGAAGCGATTGTGCACTGTACGTTTGAGTAGAAAAGTATTCCCTGGCTTAAGGTCCTATGGGTTAGGCAATCTATGCGCTCAGCTGGATATTAATATAGAAAATAGGCACAGAGCTGGTGGAGATGCACATGCTACCGTCATTTTGTTTGATAAAATGGTAAAGTCATCTCCAGAGATAATTGCAGATGCACTAAAAAGAAATTCTAAGGAAACTACCTTACCTCCTAATTTACCCAAGGAGGAATTTCAAAACCTACCTGAACTGCCAGGAGTCTATTATTTTCATGACCAGCATGGCAATGTTATTTATGTGGGTAAGGCCATTAATATTAAAAAAAGAATTACAGGACATTTCTCAGGCACTAGTAAAAACAATAGGAATCAGTTTATTAGAAATGAGATTCATCACATCAGCTATGAACTTACAGGGAACGAACTGGTGGCATTGTTGCTTGAATCTCAGGAGATTAAGAGGCTGTGGCCCAAATACAACAGAGCCCAGAAAGTGAAAAGCAACCCTTGGGCTATTTATAAATATGAAGACAGAGATGGCTATCTAAGGTTTAACATAGGTAAAAGTGTAAAAGGACTTATGCCATTAATGACTTTTCATGCCCACAATGATGCCTGGTATTTTGTGATAGATAAGGTGAAGGAATATGAACTATGCCCGAAACTTTCAGGTATTCAAAAGAGTGATGGTGCTTGCTATGATGTGCCCATAGGCAAATGTAAAGGAGCTTGCGGTGGGCAAGAATCTGTTGAAGTCTATAATGCGAAGGTGGCGGAAGCCATTCAGTCTTTTTATAATGTAGAAAAGTCCTTTGTGATATTAGGCTCAGGCAGAACTGAAGATGAACAGGCCGTGGTATTGGTGGAAAAAGGCGCCTACCATGGTTTTGGTTTCTGCAGTAAAGATATGCAGGTCACAAACCTGGATGATGTTAAAACTTTTGTGAAAAACTACAAAACCACGGTGGAGATTGACCATTATATTCAGAGCTATGCCAATAGTTCTGATGCACAGATTATAGAAGTGGCTGATTAATATTTAATTCTGCCAGATCCTTTAGGGTAAAGCGTGTCTACCTTGTCGCTGCTATAAACTTCCTTGGTATCTATATTCATTAGGGATAACACCCCGTCCCAGCCGGCGCCAGTATCCATAAACCATACTTCGCATGCTTTTAAAGGTTTAAGGTGTTGATAATTATGAATAGGAGTGTGGCCTATATATATTTCATCATACACAGATAGTTGGGTGTTGTCATTTTTCAAGTATGATTCGTAGGCGGTTTTAAATAAGGAGCGGTCCCACATGAATATATTAGAACCTTGAGCCTCCAGAGGAATGCCCGTTTCTATACCAGCATGCACAAAGAGAGTATTATCTTCTAAATAATATAAAAAGGCCTTTTTTAAGAAATTATAATGGCTCTTTGGCATTTCGTTAGAATAGCTATTTACCGTGGCGGCTCCTCCCTGATTGAGCCATAATTCATCGGCTTTATCTGTTCGGGCCCATTCTTCAGCCCAAAAATCATGATTGCCCTTCACCATGGTTAAATTTTTAACTTTCATCAGCTCCTCTATGGCCAGATTGGTTTCTGGCCAGCCATCGCACACATCACCCAGGCAGATCAGCCTATCTTCTTCATAGTCAAAATCAGCTCTATCCAGGCACTGCGAAAGGGCTTTATAGGCCCCGTGTATATCTCCAATAACAAAACGTCTCATAAATTACTTATAAGATACATGAATAAATGTTAAAAATTAACCGGTTAGTATCTAAGCTAACCCTTTGTAAAAATATTTTCGTTAAATATATATTATTGCAATAGTTTTACAGTTGTACTCATAAACTTAACCAATCTTAGGAATGGAAGAATCAGTAACCACAGTAGATAAGAAGAGAGAGCATCAAGATAAAATAAAACAAGTATTTTCTGAAGTAGGAAAAGTGGTAGTGGGCCAGGAGGCCATGATCAATAGACTTTTAATAGGTTTATTTACGCAGAGCCATATTTTGCTGGAAGGAGTCCCTGGTATAGCCAAGACCCTTACTGTAAGCACGCTAGCCAAAGTATTACATTTAGATTTTCAGAGAATACAATTTACCCCAGATCTATTACCAGCAGATTTAATTGGTACTATGATCTATAATCAGAAGCAATCCAATTTTGAAGTAAAGCAAGGTCCTATATTTGCCAACATGATCCTGGCTGATGAGATTAACCGATCCCCAGCTAAGGTGCAGTCAGCCTTACTAGAAGCAATGCAGGAGAAGCAGGTGACCATTGGTGAAACCACCTTCCAGTTAGACAGGCCTTTCTTGGTACTAGCTACCCAGAACCCAGTAGATCAGGAAGGAACCTATCCTTTACCAGAAGCCCAGGTAGATAGATTTATGATGAAAGTACATGTAGACTATCCTACGAAAGAGCAAGAGCTTGAAGTAATGCGTAGAATTTCTAACATGACTTTCGATTACACTGTAAATACAGTCTTAAGCAAAGAAGATATTTTTGCTATTAGAAATGAGATAAACCAGACCTCTATTTCAGAATCTTTAGAGAAGTACATTGTAGAGCTCGTATATGCTACCAGAGACCCTAGAGCATATGGCTTAAATAATGAGGCTGACTACATTCAGTTTGGAGTATCGCCAAGGGCTACAATTAATTTAAACCTGGCAGCCAAGGCTATAGCTTACTTTGAAGGTAGAGATTATGTACTGCCAGAAGATATCAAAGAAGTAGCGCCGGATGTGCTTAACCACAGAATAATTCTTAATTATGAGGCTGAAGCAGACAATATCAGCACACATAAAATTATAGAGAGAATATTGAATAAAATACCAATTAACAATTAGTTAATATAGCAATATATTAGCTATTTCTTTCTAATCGTAAAAAATGCGAAGCCACTCATTACAAGGGTGGCTTTTTGTTAATATTAGGGTAAACCAGCTTTTACTTTCTTTAACAAATAGTTAATATCAGCGTCGGCTTCACTTAACAATTAAACCTCACATTTGCAGCGAATTTAATTTGGTTGCAAAAATGAAAAATTTATTAATCGTGTTTTTATCCCTAATGAGCATAACAGCTATGGCTCAGAAAGGGACTATTAAAGGTTTGGTGAAAGACAAACAGACCGGTGAAGAAATCATCGGTGCCAATGTTTTTGTAGAAGGTACTTCTACAGGTGCTGCTACTGACATCATGGGGAATTTCCAATTCCAGGTAGAGCCAGGAACTTATAACCTTATCGCTACTTTTATTGGTTACGCTAATTTCAAAATTCAGGATCTGACTGTTGGAGCTGGTGAGGTAGTTGAACTTACTGTTCTGCTTCAAACGGACGATGTTCAGTTGGAAGAAGTAGTGGTAACTGCAAAGGCTGATCAAACTTCTGAAAATCTTCTTCTTTTAGAAAGAAAAAATGCTGTCGAAATTAAGCAAAGCATTGGAGCTCAAGAACTGTCTAGAAAAGGAGTTGGTGATGCTCAGGCAGCGGTAACAAAGGTTACTGGTGTTAGTAAGCAAGAAGGTGTTAAAAACGTATTTGTAAGAGGATTAGGAGATAGATATAATTCTACTTCATTAAACGGTCTTCCTCTTCCATCAGAAGATCCTGAGTATAAAAACATCTCTTTAGACTTCTTCTCTACCAGTATTATCAATAGTGTAGATATAAATAAGACATTTAATCCGTCAATTTTTGGAGATGTTGATGGTGCTAACATTAACATAGTTTCTAAAGAGTTATTCGAAGATCAGGAACTAAGAGTAAGCTTATCTGCCGGGCTGAACACAGGTTCTGTTGGCCAGGATTTCCTTCGTCCGGATGGTTCAAATATGTTAGGAACAGGCTTAAGTGAGGAGAGCCCTATTACTGATCTTACTCAGTATGATTTTAACAATAGCTTTAAGCCCTCTACTGTAAGCATGCCACTTAACAGCTCTTTCTCTGTAAGTGGTGGAAAAAGACTAGATATTGGTTCTCATAAGCTAGATGCATTTTTAGTAGCATCAGTGCAAAATGAATATGTATATAAAGAAGGTATAACAAGATCAGCAGTAAGCTCAGATGGTGGAGCTGGTAGAGATTATACTTACAAAGCTTTCGATTACAATGTGGCTCAGATCTTCATGGGTAATTTTAACTATGATCTGACGAGTAATATAGATTTGTCTTATAATACCATGTACATCCACAATAACAGCCAAATGGTTGGGGAGTATGCTGGTCAGGCACAAAACCTTACAGAAGTGGATGGTAGGTCTGCTTTTATTAGAAGACAACAGGTAAATGACAATGATCTTTTTGTGAATCAGCTTTTAGCAGATGTTTCTCTTTCTGATAAGATTAATTTAAACTTGGCGGGATCATTCAACTCTATTAGAGGATCCGAGCCAGATAGAAGAACAAACACATTCTTGCTAGATGAAAACACTGGTGAATATTCAGTGGCGGCTGGTAGCGCTGGCTTAAATCACAGATTCTTCTCAACTCTTGAGGAGGATGATGTTAATGCAGAAGCTGTGTTTAGTTATGCATTAAAAGGTGATAAAGATGGAGCTAGTAAATTTGAGTTAGGTTATTCTTACAGAAATACTCAAAGAAATTTCGGGTATAGACAATTCAGTTTTGATTTCGCTAACCAGGCACCTGTAGATATTAATAACCCAGATGCTACATTATTTAATCAGCAGTCAATTAATGATGATATCTTTAGATTAATCACTACTCGTGGATTTAATCAAGAGCAGATTGATGTTTTCGCACCAGATACCTATGACGGATCTAAGATTATTCACTCTGCTATAGCTAACTTCAACTATGAGCTTTCTGATAGATTTGTTTTAGGAGCCGGAGTAAGATATGAGACAGTTAGACAGGAAGTAATTTGGGATTTCAACCAGGACCGTAATGAATATGGAGAAAACTTGTCAGAAAGAAACCCTAACTACATCCTTCCGAGTTTTAATTTAAAGTATTCAATATCAGAGAATGACATTATTAGACTAGCGGCTAGTAAATCATACACTTTCCCGCAGTTTAAGGAAGTAGCTCCGTTCTTATATGAAGACGTTAACTTCTCAAGTTTTGGTAACCCAGATCTTAAGCCTGCTGATAACTATAATGTTGATTTAAAATTTGAAAAGTATTTTGGTAAGGGGAATCTATTTGCTGTAACTGGGTTCTATAAGCATATTGAAAATGCTATCAATCGTGTTCTAGTAACTTCAGCAGCCACAGAATTATCTTATGTCAATACAGGTAACGCTGATGTTTCAGGTATAGAACTCGAATTCCAGAAGAAAATTTGGGAGAAGCAGACAGGTGATAAATTCAGCTCGTTCTCAGTTGGAGCTAATGCTTCTTATCTGTACTCCAAGCAAAAGTTAGAAGACGATCCAGATGATAAACTTACCGTTCTTTTCACGCATGATGAGGCTGAATTAGAAGGTGCGTCACCCCTTTTATTAAATGCTGATATCTCTTACAAGTCAGAAACTGAAAACAAAGGCATAACTGCAGCACTAGTGTTCAATTATTTCAGTGATCGTATTTATACAATAGGTACTGCTGATAGAGATAACATTATGGAAAAAGGTATACCTACTTTGGACATAATTTCTTCATATAGATTTAACAAAAATTTTCAAGTTGATTTCAAAGCACAGAATATCTTAGACCCTGAATATAAGTTATCTCAAGATATCGGAAGTGGTGAAAGTTTTGTGATCCAAAATTTTCAAAGAGGAGCTAAGATTTCTTTGGGATTAACCTTTAAACTTTAAACTCTAAACAACTTATTAATTATGAAAATTGCTTCGAAATTTCTTTCGTTAATGGCACTTGCAGGACTTTTAGTGTTCTCATCTTGTGGTGATGATGATGGAGGTAAGGATAATCCAGAGCCTACAAGAGATGGTATCATTGAAAGTCAGAATGATCCCGATTTAGTTGCTACAGATTTAAAAGGATCTGTAACAGCAGATATTAAATTAGACGCAGCTACAGAATGGACTTTAACTGGGCCATTGGCAGTAAAGTCTGGTGCTACTTTAACCATAGAAGCTGGTACAACTATTAAGGCTATCGCTGGGGGTACAAACGTGTATGTTGTTATCGAAACTGGTGCTAAAATTATGGCCGAAGGTACAGCCGCTAATCCTATCGTAATAACTTCAGCTGCTTCTAATCCACGTTCAGGTGACTGGGGTGGTTTCATTGTAAATGGTCTTGCTCCAATTAGCGGTGGAGGAACATCTACTACAGAAGTATTGCCATTATCTTATGGTGGAGATAAAGTAGATGATAACTCAGGTATCATTAAATACATGATCCTTGAATATACTGGAGCTCGTATCAATGGTGAGAAAGAATTTAACGGCTTTACTTTCTATGCTGTTGGATCTGGAACTACAATTGAGAACATTGCCGTTAACTATGGTGATGATGACGCTGTAGAATTCTTCGGTGGTCGTGTAAATGTTAAAAACATTTTGGCGGTGAATATCAGAGATGATATGTTTGACTGGACTCAAGGTTACCAAGGTACAATTACCAACGCATACGGAATCAGACAGTCAGGTTTTACTGCTGAGTCAGAAGATGTAAGAGGTCTTGAAGGTGACGGAAACTTAGATGGAAATTCACCTGACCAAGAAGGCCAGTCTAACGTAACTTTTAATGGTTTAACTATCATCAATGAAGATGAAACTACAAATTTTGCAGACCTTATTAAAGTAAGAAGAGGATCTTCTATTACAATAACAAACGGTTTTGTGTCTGATGTTGCTACAGCTAGCGACTTCGTAGATTGCACAGATGACAAAGGTCATGCTGCAGGCGGTACTATTACTGTTGTGGGAGCAGGTACAGTTGATATCGAAGATGTTAAATCTGGAGATAATGAGGTGACTGTAAATGCTACAGAAGGTGAGACAGGTGGAGTTGATGCTGCTCTGTTCTCTTGGACAAGCATTCTTAACTAAAATAATATAGTATTGGCGTAGGTTGGTGTGGCTGCAACCAAATAATACACCACTATCAGAGAAATCTGCTACGTCAATATTAGATATGAGGACAACCAGAAATGGTTGTCCTTTTTATTTTATATAGGTATTAATTATATAACATATTAGTAATTTTTACATGTTAAATAAGATTATAATATTATTTAATTTAATCATATCAATTTAAACCAAATAATATTATGAAAAACTTATTTAAATTATTCTTCGTAGCATTAATTGCCTTTGCCAGTCTCAGCTCTTGCGATGAAAGTGAATTGGCAGAGAATCCTAAACCAGAGACCAGCTTGACCGATCTGATTGGTAAAGTAGAAACACGAAAAGCCAGTCAGGAGGAATTAAGCAGTATTCCTAAGCCTTCATCTAATTTGGATCGAGTAGGTTGTATTCTTGGTAATGATGTGCAGTGCGGCAGTGAAGCAACTTCTGAAGTAGAGTACTTCATTCAAAATTGCACTACATATAACAGAGTTTGGCCTCCTTCAGGAGAAGTTAAAACCTATTACTTAGGTCTCTCTTATTATGTAGATAGTGATGATGATATTAACCTAGATCATTATATGAATAATCTTCAAAGTCATGTAACTACTGCAGCAGGTAATGGTGCAGCATTTATATCTGGAGATGTAATTTCATGGCCTTGTAGTAAAGGAACCAATGCAGGTGTTATTGTATATACCGTTTATAAGTAAGTGAATAGAGCCGCAGCCAAATTATGCTGCGGCTTTTACATATTCCTAATTAAACCTTTCCCATTTGAGTTCGTTTTATCATTGGTAGAAAAAATTACTCATGACCAAAACAGTACTCATCACAGGCGGAACCGGACTCATCGGATCCAGACTTACTGAACTTCTTGTTAACCAGGGCTACACTGTAAAATACCTTTCTCGTTCTCCGGAAAAAGTAAAGGGTGTGAAAGCTTATGCCTGGGATATCCAAAAACAAACTATTGATACGGAATGCTTACAAGGAACCGATTACATTATTAATCTGGCCGGTGCAGGTATTGCAGATGAAAAATGGAATAAGGAGCGGAAGAAAGTTCTGTTAGAGAGTAGAACTAAATCTACTGCCTTGCTTAAGGATACTCTCAGGGATAACGATCATTCTGTAAAGGCTGTAATTTCTGCATCAGCTATAGGATATTATGGATCTGACAGCGGTGGAGTCCTAAAAAAAGAGGACAGCCGATTTGGCGATGATTTTCTGGCCACTGTAACTAAGGCCTGGGAGGCAGAAGCCGATATGATTGCTGATCAGGGTATTAGGCTGGTGAAGATTAGAGTTGGTCTTGTATTGTCCGTGGAGGGAGGAGCATTGGAGAAGCTTGCCAAGCCTGCTAAATTTGGTTTAAATGCGCCACTGGGATCAGGAGATCAGTATATGAGCTGGATACATATAGATGACCTATGTGACCAGTTTATCTATGCTATGGAAAACCCGTTAGAGGGTGCTTATAATGGAGTGGCGCCGCACCCGGTTACGAATAAAGTATTTACTAAAGCTACTTCGGCAGCATTACATAAACCTGCATTTTTACCTCCAGTTCCTGCTTTTGCTTTAAAATTAGCATTAGGAGAAATGGCGTCTATGTTATTAGGAGGAAGTAAGGTATCATCCGAAAAGATAGAAAATGCTGGCTATCAGTTTAAATACCCTCATTTAGAAGATGCTTTGAAAGATCTTCTGTCTTAAATCATTTACAGTCGGTTTGTAATCAAAGCATAATTAATTATGTTTATCGGCTGTTTTAATTTTTAGCGGCATCGAAATGGACGAAAATTTTGCGCGTTTCCCAATTATTAACAGCTGAAGGAAGATTTTTTGTCGTTGTATGCCCCTCATGAAAAACACTAATACTTATGAAAGGAAAAAAAAGAAAACAAGAACATATTGAAAACTTTGAAGACCTAACGGAAGACGAGAAAAGAATAATCCGTGCGTTTGAAGAGAAGGACTGGAATGAAATTAAGAGCTATGACTCTTGGGTGATTTTCAAGGTAATGTCAGAGTTTGTAGAAGGATTCGAGAAGTTAGCTAAGATTGGTCCTTGTGTAACTATTTTTGGTTCTGCCAGAACTCGCAACGATCACAAATACTATAAAATGGCTGAGCGCATAGCCGCCAAGTTAGTAAGACATGGCTATGGTGTAATTTCGGGTGGAGGTCCTGGAATTATGGAGGCTGCTAATAAAGGAGCTAAGGCTGAGGGTGGTAAGTCCGTGGGGCTGAACATCATTTTGCCGTTTGAACAAAAGGGAAATGATTACATAGATCCAGATAAACTGATCACTTTTGATTATTTCTTCGTGAGAAAAGTAATGTTCACTAAATACTCACAAGGATTTATTGTAATGCCAGGTGGCTTCGGTACTCTTGATGAATTGTTTGAGGCACTTACACTTATTCAGACCAAGAAAATAGGTAAATTCCCTATTGTTTTGGTAGGTAAAGAATACTGGGGCGGACTTTTAGATTGGATTGAAAACACGATGCTAAACGCCGCTAATAACGTAAGTAAAGAGGACCTTAACCTTTTCAAAATAGTTGAAACTGAGAAAGAAGCAGTAGATGTTATTGACGATTTTTATAACAAATATCTCCTTTCTCCAAATTTTTAAAATTTTATGAAGAATTGCCTGATCAAAGGGCATTCTTCTCTTTTCTTTTTCATAGATTTATTTCCTCCAACAGGTATAATTTAGGAACTATTTAATTGCTCTTAGAATTAATAGTTTCAGGTGTTTAATTTTTTAATCTGTAAAAATCTATGAAATACATTCCCCACGCTCTGTCGTTTCTCACATTCGTAATTGTATGTTTCTACATTAAGTTTGATAATAACAGAGCCGAGCTCAGCAGAACTGATTCAGGACAGCGTCAGAATAATTTACCACTTTATCAGGTAGATCACGCACCCGGGGGAGAATATACAGGTTATTTAAATGCTGTTTCTTTAGATATACCAACAGAGATTAGTTTTGCCGGTGAGCGAGTGCCCTTGGAGATTCCAGATGTAAGAGAAAGGCTTGACCGTGAGTTGCTTATTAATACATACTGGCATAGTTCTACCATTGTACTTATTAAAAAAGCACATCGTTGGTTGCCTCAAATAGAAGAAATTCTGAAAGAAAACGGAGTTCCAGATGATTTTAAATATCTCACAGCCATAGAAGGTGGGTTTGCTAACGTGGTTTCTCCGGCTAATGCAGTTGGTTTCTGGCAAATATTGGAATCTTCAGGAGAAGAAAACGGACTTGAGATAGATAGAGAAGTGGATGAAAGGTATGATCCGCTAAAAGCCACTGAGGCAGCTTGCAAATACTTGAAAAAGTCATACAATAAGTTCGGTAACTGGACTAGCGTGGCAGCCTCTTACAACCGTGGCATGGCAGGGTTACAAAGAGCCATTGATAACCAAAAAGTAGATTCTTACTATGATCTTTTACTTAACGAAGAAACATCACGCTACGTGTTTAGGATTTTGGCCATAAAAGAGATTATTGAGCACCCCAAAAAATATGGCTTCAACATCGAAAAACAACACCTTTATGATGCCGAAGAACTTCGCTATGTTGAGGTAGATCACGACATCAAAGACCTTATCGCTTTTGCCCATGATCAGGGTATTAACTACAAGTTATTGAAAAGACATAATCCATGGTTAAGAGATGACCATTTAGACGTGTCTAGAAATAAAACCTATAAAATCGCTATCCCGGTTAATCCATAGTAGTAAAAGATTTCGTAAATTAAGTTAGGAAAGTGATCTGTCCATTGGCTGACAGATCCTTTACATTATAGGTCGATCGCTAACACAATTGGCACCTTTCTGTTATCTTTCCAGATATCGAAATTTAACTTACGTAAATCACTAACCATGGAAAAAACCTACTACGATCCCGCCGACCTTAAGAAATTTGGAGATGTAGCAGATTTCGGCCCTGAGCTGGCCAAGAAGTTTTTTGACTATTACGGAGACGTATTTAAAGAAGGAGCTTTGACAGCCAGGGAAAAATCTTTAATTGCTTTAGCCGTGGCGCATGCCATTCAATGTCCTTATTGCATAGATGCGTATACATCTGATTCATTAGAAAAAGGAATTACCGAAAAGCAAATGATGGAAGCCGTGCATGTCACTACAGCCATCCGTGGTGGAGCATCATTAGTACACAGTGTGCAGATGATGAATAAAGCAAAAAAGCTTTCCATGTAATTAAAAATCCTTTATGATTAAGTCACTTCAAGCTACACAACATAAACTTTCTGATACAAGAGAGCAATTACAGGTGCTCTCTAATGGTATTTTTAAGGATGGTACTCTGCCTACTTTTAAGAATAAGCTGGAGCCAATAAATGAGTTTCCTCTAAAACCAGGTCAAATAGAAATATTTCAGGTAAATGTGGGCTATATGTGTAATCAGGTCTGCAAGCATTGTCATGTAGATGCCGGGCCTGATAGAAAGGAAATCATGACTAGAGAAACTATGCAGCAATGTATAGATGTCATAAAGAAAACTAATATACATACACTCGATCTTACTGGTGGAGCTCCTGAAATGAACCCAGATTTTAGGTGGTTTGTGGAGGAGGCGTGCAAGGCCGGTGTTGAAGAAATCATAGTTAGATCTAATCTCACTATTATACTAGCCAACCCTAAATATCATGATTTACCTGAGTTCTTCAAGAAAAATAATGTTAGGGTAGTGTCTTCTTTACCTTTCTATCAGCCAGATAAAACTGATAGACAACGTGGCGAAGGCGTTTTTGATAAGTCGATAAAAGCCCTGCAAATGTTAAATGAGGTCGGTTATGGACAGGCAGGATCAGGACTAGTTATTGATTTGGTCTACAACCCCAGCGGAGCTTTTTTGCCAGGTGATCAGTCTCAGCTGGAAAGGGATTTTAAAAAAGAGCTGAAAGAAAATTATAATATAGACTTCAATAGCCTTTTTACAATCACTAACTTACCCATAAGCCGCTTTTTAGATTTTCTTTTAAGATCGGATAATTACGAAGATTACATGGAAAAGCTGGTGATGTCTTTTAATCCTGCTGCAGTGAAGGGGGTAATGTGCAGAAATACTATCTCCGTGGATTATGAAGGGTATTTATATGATTGTGATTTTAATCAAATGCTAGACTTAAAGGTGGAGAAAGCAGCAGGCCAGCACATTAAAGATTTCGATCTGAACAAACTTGAAAATAGAAATATAATAATCAACCAACATTGCTATGGCTGCACCGCCGGAGCTGGATCTAGCTGCCAGGGTACCGTAGCATAGTATATACTTTGAAATGACATTAGAAACTATAAGAGAAACCACCAGCTTTTTGCAAGGTCAGGGTTTCGATTCGCCCGAGGTAGGTATAATTTTGGGCACAGGCTTAGGAAAAACCTTCGTTGAGGAAATTGATATTAAGGCAGAGATAGCTTACCAAGATATTCCTCATTTCCCTGAAGCTACTGTTGAGTTTCACCATGGCAGACTCATTTATGGAGAGCTTGCCGGTAAAAAAGTAGTGGCTATGCAGGGACGCTTTCATTACTATGAGGGCTATACCATGCAGCAAGTTACGTTCCCTGTGAGGGTAATGAAAATGTTAGGAGTGAAGCATTTCTTAGTCTCCAATGCGGCAGGTAATATGAATCTGGCCTGGGAAAAAGGTGATCTTATGCTCATAGAAGATCATATCAATCTTCAACCTGAAAATCCTTTAGTAGGACCCAATATTGATGAGCTAGGCCCAAGGTTTCCAGATATGAGTCAGCCCTATGATGAGCATCTGGGAAATACTTTAATGGACTTGGCGTATGACCATAACATCAGACTGCACAGAGGAGTGTACGTGGCTGTAACAGGTCCAAATCTGGAAACGAGAGCGGAGTACAAATACCTGCGAAAGATTGGTGCCGATGTGGTTGGCATGTCTACTGTGCCAGAGGTGATAGTGGCTAATCATATGAGCTTGCCATGTTGTGCCGTGTCTGTGCTTACAGATGATTGCGACCCTGATAATTTAAAACCGGTGAGTATTGAAGAGATTATAGCTATTGCTGGAAAAGCAGAGGTGAAATTAACTGCCCTATTTATAAAACTAATAGAGAAACTATAGAGATGAGTTCATATTTAGAAACCACCAAAAATGTATATAAGAAAGCAGCAGAATCGCCTGATGTAGGTCTTTGCTGTACCACTACTCCCGTATGGCAGTTGCCAGGTCTTTCTATACCCAAAGTGATGCTGGATATGAACTATGGGTGTGGTAGCACAGTCCATCCACGGGACTTGGTGAATGATCCCACAGTCCTTTATGTCGGTGTTGGCGGAGGAATGGAATTATTGCAGTTCTCATATTTTAGCCGGAAGCAAGGCGGAGTTGTAGGTTTAGATGTGGTGCCTGAAATGTTGGCTGCCAGTGAAAGGAATTTTAAAGAAGCGGAACAACAAAATGATTGGTTCAGCTCAGATTTCATAGATCTTCGAGAGGGAGATGCCTTAAATCTACCTGTAGAAGATAGCTCAATTGATGTTGCTGCACAAAATTGCCTTTTTAATATTTTCACCACAGAAGACCTTAAAATTGCATTAGCTGAAATGTATCGAGTGCTAAAGCCGAACGGTAGACTGGTGCTTTCAGATCCTATTTGTGATCAGGCCATGCCTGAAGAACTAAAAAATGATGAGGAGTTAAGAGCGCTGTGTTTAAGCGGTGCGCTGCCACTTTCTGAATACATTAAATTAATCACCGATGCAGGTTTTGGAACCGTAGAAATAAGAGCCAAAAGACCTTATAGAATTCTGGATCCTAAGCACTACAATACTAGTCAGAGAATTTTCATTGAAAGTGTAGAAGTCTGCGCCATTAAGGATCCTATGCCTTCAGATGGTCCATGTGTATTTACAGGTAAGGCAGCTATCTATTTTGGTGATGAAGAATATTTTGATGATAAAAAAGGCCATGTGCTGATGCCTAACCAGCCCCTGGCAGTTTGTGATAAAACAGCTAAGGCACTTGCTGACTTGAAACGTGAGGATATCTACATTTCAGAAAGCACTTATTTTTATGATGGTGGCGGTTGCTGCTGAAACCCATCAGTTCAATTGTATGTTTAAAGAAGAGAAAGGATAGTGATGAGAGCATTGAAAAGCATATTTATAATATTAATAATTTTTACTATGATCATTGAATCTAAGGCTCAAGAAAACCAGAGCCATGAAAATAATCCCTATTATTCCCGAACTGACACTTCAAAACTCAATATCTCAAATGAAGAGTGGAAAAAAATATTACCACCTGATCTTTATGCGGTAGCTAGGCAAGCTGCAACCGAGAGAGCGTTTACTGGAAAGTTTTGGAATACTGATGCTTTAGGCACCTACTATTGTGCTGTGTGTGGCAATAAGCTGTTTTATTCAGATGCTAAATTCGCCAGCAGTTGTGGGTGGCCAAGTTTTTACGAGGCCGTTCGTGAAAATAGTGTGATCTATAAAGATGATAACTCCTTTGGGATGCACAGAATAGAAGTGCTCTGCGGCAGATGCGACTCTCATTTAGGACACATTTTTGATGATGGCCCAGCTCCAACCTTTAAAAGATTCTGTATGAACAGCGTTTCATTAGACTTTGAACCCGGTACAGCAGAGTAATTAATTTCATATCATACAGTTATAAAAATTTTCAGCAGTTGCATTTAAACATTCTAAGGTTCAATTTTGTGGTTTATTCCAAAATCAAACCCAAATAGCCTATGATCGCAGAAGAGGAAGTAAAAAATGATAGCGAAGGATACGATATAACAGGCTATGAAAATATTGAGATTATAGGTGCCAGAGAGCACAATCTCAAGAATGTAAACCTTACCTTTCCAAGAAATACTTTAGTTACCATAACGGGTATTAGCGGTAGCGGTAAGTCTTCATTAGCCTTTGATACCATATATGCTGAAGGGCAGCGTAGATATATGGAAAGTTTCAGTGCCTACGCCAGATCATTTATCGGAAACCTGGAGCGACCTGATGTGGATAAGATCAATGGTCTTAGCCCGGTTATTTCAATAGAGCAGAAAACTACGTCTAGAAATCCGAGGTCTACTGTGGGTACGGTGACGGAGATTTATGACTTTATGCGTTTGCTTTATGCCAGAGCAGGAGAAGCATTTTCGTACTCTACTGGCGAGCGCATGGTGAGACAGTCAGAAGATCAAATTCTGGATCATATTCTCTCCAATTTTGATGGTCAGAAGCTAACCATTCTCGCTCCAGTGGTAAAAGGGCGTAAAGGTCATTATAGAGAGCTGTTCCAGCAGATCCGTAAAAATGGCTACTCCAAAGTAAGGGTGGATGGTGAACTGCAAGAGCTAGTGCCAAAAATGCAGGTAGATCGATACAAAACCCATGATATTGAGGTGGTTATCGATCGAATTGTGGTAGCAGAAAAAGATAGATATAGGATTAGCCAGTCTATAAAAACGGCTTTAAAGCAAGGTGAAGGAGTATTAATGCTTCTAGATCAGGAAGATAATATTCACCACTTTTCTAAATATCTAATGGATCCGGTTTCAGGCCTTTCTTATGATGAGCCTGCTCCAAATACATTTTCTTTTAACTCTCCCTATGGAGCCTGTCCCAAATGTAATGGCCTTGGTGAGATAGAAGAAATTACTGAAGAATCAGTAATTCCGGATAAGTCATTGAGTATTAGCAGAGGAGGTATTTTACCGCTTGGAGAATATAGAGATATATGGATTTTCAAGAAGATACAGGCCATTCTCAAAAGGCATAAGGTGGCGCTCACCACTCCAATTGAGAAAATCCCTCAGGAGGTAATAGATGTCTTGCTTTATGGTGATAGTGTGCCGGTAGCTGTGAAATCAGTAAAATACCCTGGCACTGACTGGAATACAAAATTCGAAGGAATCATCAAATTTCTGGAAAAGCAGAAAGAAGGTGGTTCTGATAAAATACAAAAGTGGGTTAATGACTTCACTGTTACAACTACTTGTCCTGAATGTAACGGTGCCAGGTTAAAAAAGGAAGCTTTACATTTCCTGATTGACCATCATAATATTTCGCAGTTAGCCGAATTTGACATTCGCACTTTATGGACTTGGTTCGACGGTCTTGAGCTAAGGCTTTCGGATAAGCAAAATGTTATAGCAGCTGAAGTATTAAAAGAAATCCGAAAAAGAATTGGCTTCTTGTTAGATGTGGGGCTTGATTACCTACACCTGAATAGGCCGCTAAGAACACTTTCTGGTGGTGAAGCGCAGCGAATTAGGCTAGCTACCCAAATAGGTACTCAGTTAGTGGGCGTACTTTATATTCTGGATGAGCCGAGTATTGGTCTGCATCAGCGAGATAACGTTAAGCTTATCAAGGCATTGAAAGATTTACGAGATCTTGGAAATACGGTCATTGTAGTGGAGCATGATAAAGATATGATGCTGGCTTCTGACTATGTTATAGATATTGGCCCTGGTGCAGGTAGACATGGAGGTCAGGTGGTAGCGCAAGGTCCGCCGCAAGAGTTTTTGAAGCAAAAGAGTGCCACCGCAGCATACCTTAATAATCAAAGACAAATTGAAGTTCCGAAAGAGCGAAGAAAGGGTAGCGGAAAAAAATTGAAATTGACCGGGGCCAGTGGAAATAACTTGAAAGGTGTAGATCTTCAAGTTCCTCTAGGTACTTTAACATTAATAACCGGGGTGTCTGGTAGCGGAAAATCCACCCTAATTCATGATACCCTTTTCCCTATTTTAAATCAAAAATTCTATAATTCTAGAAGAGAGCCGTTAGCATATAAAAAAGTGACTGGCCTTGAGCATTTAGATAAGGTGATAGAAGTAGACCAATCGCCAATCGGAAGAACGCCGCGTTCTAATCCAGCTACTTATACCGGGGTTTTCACGGACATAAGAGCGCTGTTTTCAGAACTGCCTGAAGCAAAAATTAGAGGCTATAAGCCAGGTCGGTTTTCCTTTAACGTTAAGGGAGGTAGATGTGAAACCTGTGAAGGTGCTGGTCTAAGGCTGATTGAGATGGATTTCTTGCCAGATGTTCATGTGCCATGCGAAACCTGTAAGGGTAAGAGGTATAATAGAGAGACATTGGAAGTAAGATTTAAAGGTAAATCTATCTCTGACGTGCTGGAAATGACTGTGGAAGAGGCAACAGAATTCTTCGAGCATCAACCGAAGATCGTAAGAAAGATCAAGACTCTTAATGAAGTTGGTCTTGGGTATATTTCTCTTGGACAGCACGCCACCACGTTATCTGGTGGAGAGGCTCAGCGTGTTAAGTTAGCCACCGAGCTTTCTAAAAAAGATACTGGTAAAACATTTTACATTCTTGATGAGCCTACCACAGGTTTACACTTTCAAGATATTCAGCACCTGTTAGATGTGCTCAATAGATTGGTAGAAAAAGGAAATACAGTTTTGGTCATTGAGCATAACCTTGATGTAATTAAGGTGGCAGATCATATTGTAGATCTGGGACCTGAGGGAGGTAACGGTGGAGGTAGAATAGTTACTTCTGGTACTCCGGAAAAAGTGGCTGAAAATGAAGAAAGCTTCACGGCTAAGTACCTGAAATTGGAATTGTAATTGTTAAAAATTCTTAAAATAAAAAATGCCGCTTTTTACAGCGGCATTTTCATTCAACCAAAACCTTGAAAATTATCAACTATGAATTATTGCTTATCTCTAAAAGCATATTTTTCTTAAAAGAGTTCCACTCAAAAGAAAAATTAAAATAACTCTTTAGAATTCTTTATTTAATTCCCCCGGGATTAATATTGCAGAGGTCTTTACAACTTATTTTTATGAAAGAAGCCAATCAAAAAAACATCCCGATTCCCGCTTCAAAATATCCAAGACTCATCGTTATAGGAGGAGGATTCGCCGGAGTTAAGCTCATCAAAAAGTTAAGTAAGCAGCCCTTGCAAATAGTACTTTTCGATAGGAATAATTATCACACTTTTCAACCCTTATTATATCAGGTAGCCACGGCAGGATTAGAGCCGGATTCCATAGCTGATCCACTACGAAAGCAGCTGGAGCCAGTTAGGGATTTTTTCTTTAGAATGGCCGAGGTGTACTCTATTAATCACCAGGAAAAATACATCACCACGGAAATAGGTGATATGTCTTTTGACTATTTGGTGATAGCAACTGGCTCAAAGACCAATTACTTTGGTAATGAGTCTATTATGACGCATGCTTTTCCATTGAAGCAAATACCACAGGCACTTGACTTGCGTAGCCATATTCTTCAAAATTTTGAGGCGGCTACCATTACCACGGATCCAGATAAAATGGAATGCATGATGAACCTGGCCATTGTGGGTGGTGGACCTACGGGTGTGGAGGTAGCCGGTGCTTTAGGTGAATTGAAAAAGAACATCCTCCCTGCAGATTATCCTGAATTGGATTTCGATAAAATGAACATTATTCTTTTAGAAGGGGCAGATAAGTTGCTTTCTGCCATGTCTGGATTCGCTTCTAAAAGAGCCCTTAAATATCTAAAGAAGTTTGATGTAGAGGTTAGGCTTAAAACCTTAGTGACTTCTTACGACGGCATTACTGCCAAATTGAATAATGGTGATGAGATCAAAACTTGCACACTTATATGGGCAGCAGGTGTTCAGGGTAACTATCCTGATGGCCTGGAAGATGACATGGTGGAGCGTGGCCGTTTAAAAGTTGATGGCTTCAATAAGATAGAAGGCACTGATAATATTTATGCCATTGGAGATATCGCCTTAATGAAGGCTGATGAAGATTATCCTAACGGACACCCGATGTTGGCGCCAGTAGCCATCCAGCAGGGAGATCATCTGGCCTCGAATATTGCCAAGATGCTGAAGGGCAAAGAACCTAAAAAATTTAAGTATAAAGACAAAGGTTCTATGGCCACTATCGGTAGAAATAAGGCCGTAGTGGATATGGGTAAATTAAGATTTGGAGGCTTTGTGGCCTGGCTTATCTGGATGTTTATCCATTTAATATCAATCATAGGCTTTAGAAATAGACTAATCGTATTTAGTAACTGGGTGTGGAATTATTTTACTTACGATAAGGGTACCAGGCTCATTATTCGTAAGTTCATACCTGGAAATAAAATAAAAGAGGAATGAAGGATTCCATAATTCAATATTTGGTAGGCGGAGCCATGCTCTGCTTTGCCATTTATCAGATAGTGCGACAAGATTACTGGGAATTTAGTTTGTACGTGACGGCGGGTTTAGCTTTTGTGGTTATGGGGCTTATTAAAAATGACGCTCTTCCCCAGTATAAAAAGCTGTTAAATGTAGTTTCATGGCTCTTAATAATTGGTGCAGGTCTTCTATTCTTGTTTCTAATACAAACCGAGGCATAATTCCACTGGAATCAGCATCCTCCCATTGGTAAAAAAATAATGTCTAAACTTAAAATATTGAATAGCTTTACATAGAACGAGTTTAAGATCTATTGAATAAGCATAAATTATATTGGATCCTCCAGGTGGGCGGATGGTTGTTTTACACCTTGGTTCAGATATTTGGGTTCATTGTATTCGAAGGAAAAGCGGTTCATGCTTTTCAAATAATATTTTGGTTTATTGAAGGTGGTATCTTCTTGCTGGCCAGCCATATATTTAGAAATATCATTGTAAATAGAGGTTGGCTGGTGCTACATATGCCAAGACTGATCCCGAGAATCATAGCTTCTGTTTTGGCACTTGGCTTTCTGGTTTATGCTGCTAGAATTTTAGTCAGTTATCTTTTCAAGATTTATAATCCTTCAATGATCTTTGATCCCTCGAAGGTGATTGCACTCAGCATTACTTTTGCCTTAATTCTATTCGTGTGGGCAGTTTTATACTTCATTTATCATTATTTCGAAAAATATAATCTTTCTCTGCAGCATGAGGCTGCTATAAATGAGATAGAGCTTAATAATCTCAAATCTCAATTAAACCCACATTTCATTTTCAATGCGCTAAATAGCATTCGGGCATTAGTGGATGAAAATCCGATGAAGTCTAAAAATGCTATCACCCAACTTTCTAATATTCTACGTAATTCCCTTATATCAGATAAAAAAAGACTCACTAAATTTGAAGATGAGCTAAATACCGTAAAAGATTATTTAAGTTTAGAAAGTATTCGTTTTGAGGAGCGACTGGTCACCAAATTTGAGATCCATCCAGATTCATATGAATTCCTGGTTCCCCCACTTATGTTACAAACATTAGTTGAGAACGGTATTAAACATGGAATCTCTAGGCTTAAAGAAGGTGGTATTATATATTTAAAAACTACTATTTCAGATTCTCAACTTAAAGTACAGATCAGAAATAGCGGGCAACTGAACGAAGGTTCAGAAGATATTCAAGTGGATGACAAGCCGGGCTTAGGCCTGAAAAACACCAGAAAAAGGCTTAAGCTTTTGTATGGCGAAGAGGCATACTTGAAGATTTTTAATGAAACAGATAATATTGTAGTAACAGAACTAGTAATACCTAAAGAATGAAGGCATTAATTATAGATGACGAGAGATTAGCGAGGAAGGAGCTGATTAATTTATTAAAGGATTATAGTCAAATAGAAATAGTAGGTGAGGCGGCCAATGCTGATGAAGCGTTTGAGATGATCAATGAGCTGCACCCTGATTTATTGTTTCTGGATATACAAATGCCAGGTAAAACGGGTTTTGAGTTACTGGAGATGTTGGATAATGTGCCACATGTGATTTTTACTACAGCCTATGACGAGTTTGCATTGAAGGCTTTTGAAGTGAATGCTCTAGACTATTTACTAAAACCTATCCAAACCGAACGTTTAAACGAAAGCCTAAATAAGCTTTTGAAAAAATCAGAGCCTGTTAAAGAAGTGGCCATTGAGGATCAGAAGAAATTAACTCTATCTGATCAGGTATTTGTGAAGGATGGAGATAAATGCTGGTTTGTAAGATTATCTGATGTTAGGCTTTTTGAATCTGACGGTAATTATATCAAAGTATATTTTGATAATAATAAGCCAATGATCCATAAGTCCTTGAATGCCCTGGATGAAAAATTGGATACACGCAGCTTTTTCAGAGCCAGCCGAAAGCACATCGTAAACTTAAGCTGGGTAGAAAGTATCGAGCCCTGGTTTAACGGAGGTCTTATGGTTAAACTAAAAGGTGGTGATAAAGTAGAGGTTAGCAGAAGACAAGCAGCTAAATTCAAGGAAATGATGAGTCTCTAATTGAGATTCATCAAGAGTTGTTACCCCTTAGGATATTGATCAAATCCTCTTCTACGTGCCAGTCTCTAGCAAGCTGAAGCATTGCTGTTGCCTCTAGTTCGGTAACATAGCCCTTCAAATTGTTCGCTTTCCAAACCATGTCAATATAAAATACACGCTTATCTTTTGGGTAGTCACCAATAATGGTATTTAAATATTCACGAGCTCTTTCAAAGGAGTTGAAGTAGTCTTCCGCAATAAAATCATTTACCCACTGCATTTCTTCTTGTCCATCAATTTCATTGGTGGTCTCTTCAAGGTTTTTACGTTCCTCGTCATCGAGTCCATGGTAATGGAAAATCACAGATTTTAATAGTAGGTATGCTTTTTTTTCTTCGCTATCCATTTCAATCGGCGTCAGGCAGTAGGTTTGGTTTAAAATGATTTAACTATTCGTGGACTATACTACAAAGTAAACAAATGCTTCTCAAAAAGAATGACTCTTGTCCAGATTTATAACATCCCCTTTAAGAAAGTTAATATCATTATTTTACATAGCAAAGATCAACTATAATCTTTTTACACAAATAATGCGGATGAAATTTCGTCAGCTAACAATAGACCTTCTTCTGTCAATTTCAGACTTGTTCCCTCAAGCATTGCAAACTTATTGGAAATCAAATCGTTGAGATATGAATACTTTCTCGAATAGAGATCGTAACCATGCTTATCTTTAAGATAACTCAAATCACATCCCCAAATTGTTCTAATTGTCGTTAAAATATACTCATTTATTTTCTCCTCCAGGGTGAGCACTTCAAAGTCAGCTGGCACCGTTCCTTCTTGTATACTGCTCATATACTTGTGGTTATGGCTTACATTAAATTGTCTCTCCGTCATATTATAAGAATGAGCTCCCGGACCTAGCCCTAGATATTTCTTCTGTTTCCAATAGTTCGAATTATGCCTTGAATATTTTTCAGGGAGGCAAAAATTAGAAACTTCATAATGTAAATATCCTGCTGATATTAATTGACTAATTAACATATCGTACTGCTCAGCCTCAAATTCTTCATCCTGTTTTGGGAATTGGCCTTTCTTTGCCCTATGACCAAAGACTGTTTGAGGCTCTATTGTCAAGCAATAAGAAGATATGTGCTCAGGCTTTATCTCAAGGATAGTTTTTAAATCGCTTTTCCATCCAATGTGGTTATTGATTGAAATACCATAGATGAGATCAATGCTTATATTCTCAAAACCAGCTTCTCTAGCCCAATGTATAGAATTTAGGGCTTGATCACGATTATGTGCCCTATTTAGAAATTTTAAAACATCCTCAGAGAATGATTGAATCCCTATACTTAGTCGATTAATGCCTGACTCAGATAGTTCTCCAAGCTTCTTTAGATCTAAATCATCAGGGTTGGCCTCAAATGAAATCTCCGCGTTTTCATTAATGTTATGATATTTGGCTAAAGTATTAAGAATCTGGTCCACTTGACCTTGACTAAGCAATGAAGGGGTGCCGCCACCAAAATAAACAGTGTCAATAACTTCCCTTTCTAAATAATTGCGTTGTAATTTTATTTCATCACAAATTGCTGCTGTCATTTGAGCCACATAACTTTGATTTGTGCTGAAATGAAAATCGCAGTAGTGACATGCTTGCTTGCAGAACGGAATATGGATGTAGATACCTGCCATTTGAGAATAATTGCAAACTTAAAGTTTTTAGTAAGGATTACGTGCCTGGCAGGTCTTATACTTTTGTCTCCTCAGGTTTTTGCACAAACATATCTAATCAACTATTATGATCTCGAGCAAGACTCTCCCTATGCCACCCAAATGGTTTCTGATAGTATATTGATTGCGGGCAATATTAAAAATGAACTTAGAGAAAAGGTATACCAAGGATATTTGTCTGCTCAGATATCAGAATTAAATCAGCAAGATTCGGTTGTCAATGTCATTATTGAAAGAGGCCAGATATTCGAATGGGCCAGGTTGTCTGCCGGAAACGTGCCAGAGACCTTGTTAAGTAAAGCAGGATTTAGAGAAAGATTCTTTTCTAATAAGCCATTCAAGATCAAGGAGCTAACCAGGCTTTTCGAAGGAATAATAAAGCAGAGTGAAAACAGCGGACTTCCATTTGCATCTGTAATGTTAGATTCCCTTACAATTGTTGGTGGAAGTGTTGAAAGTACCTTGTTATACGAGGCGGGGCCTTCGATCACTTATGATAGCTTGGTGGTTCAGGGAAATGTAAATGTTAAAGATAAGTGGCTGGCTAATTATTTGCGTTTGAGTTACGGTAAACCTTTTCAACAAAAGAATATTGATGAAATCGGTAAACTTATTTCTCAGTTAAATTTTCTGATTTTAGAAAAAGAGCCAGAAATAACTTTTCAAAATGACCAGGCGAGGGTCATCCTAAGTTTAAAGCATAAAAAAGCTGACTACATAGATGGAGTTATTGGCTTTTTGCCCAATGCTCAGGCCGATGGAAGGCTCATGGTCACAGGCCAGTTTGATCTTAGGCTTTCAAACCTCTTTAGAAGTGGAAAATCCTTTGAGGTAGAATGGAAAAGATTAAAGCCAGAGTCACAGTTGCTCGATATGTCTTTGCAGCTTCCAAATATTTTGAGTACTCCTTTAAATGTTGAGTTTAACTTTAACCTTTTTAAAGAAGATAGCACCTTTATTAATCGCAGTGGTTTAATAGGCCTGAATTACTCATTCAGGAAAAATAATATCGCTTTTTTAAATGAATTCACTTCTTCAAGAAAGCTCACCAGTACTGATAACTCTGAGATTGTCCCCAATCTGGATCTTAATTATTATGGTGTAGTGTATAGGCGAAGTGATCCTAACATAAGTGAAGTAGGTAAATCAGCGTTACAGCTACTATTTAGTGGAGCGCTTGGAAATAAAAAGGTTAGTCAGGCAACTCTTCCAGGTTTAGTTACTTCAGATAGTCTCAATTCTGAGTCAGTCCAATATAAACTGCAGGGTATGATTCATTATTCTTTTCCTTTGACTAAATATTTTAAGTTGAACCATAAATTATCCGGGGCTGCACTCATAAACGATCATTTATATATAAATGATCTTTTCAGAGTAGGCGGCCTAAAATCTCTAAGAGGATTTAATGAGAATAACTTTTATGCATCAAGCTATTTTTTATCCAATGTACAACTAGAGTGGTATTTTAATTATGACTCATATTTGTATTTGTTTTATGATCAATCTGTTATGCGAAATAAGGTAAGTTCAATGGGACTAACTGCACCACTGGGGGCAGGCTTAGGTTTATCACTTCCAACGGGTAATGGGCGAGTTAATTTGGCTTATGCCATAGGGAGATCTGATGAACAACCTTTTAGTGCAAGACTTTCTAAATTTCATTTCGGTTATGTGGCCAATTTCTAATAAATTGCGACTCAGTAAAAATTATATCATTTGATAAGAATACTCACTATATTTCTTTTGCTTCAGCTTTCTGCCGAAGCTGCCACTATTGATACCACTGTTGTGCGTAATCTTAATGAAGATTGGTACTTCGTGGATAATGATGGGTATTTGCCTCTTATAGACAAAACCAATTATCAGAAAAGTACCATTCACTTTACGCTGAAAGAAAAGGAATATGAGGGTAAAAGTTTGTTGCTAAAATCCTCCGATCCTGTTTCAGTTTTTCTTAATAATGATTTAGCCTTAATATTAAAAGGTACTAGGTTATTGTCTATTGATAGTCTTCAGGGTCTATATCAATCCGACTTACGGTTTACTTTATATAATAAAAACTTAAATGTTTTTAACCTTACTACTCAAGTGCTATCTATTAGCACAGCTGATTCAGCTCCATTATCTTGAGATTTGGTGTTAATAAAGCAAAGAAGACAAAGTAATTTCAACAATGTGATTTTTGTGTCTATACTAATACTGGCAATTTTCCTGGCGGTATTGTATAGCTTCTATGTCAATACCTTTATCGAGTTCTTCAAATTGAGGAGAGCCATTGGGGTAAGAGAGATAGATGAGAACCTCTTAAAGAATAGACCTCTGAATGGTGTCAATCTCCTTTTTTACCTTTTCCTTAGTTTGCTTATAGGACTTACGGTATTCTTCTGTGCTAATCTGTCACAGATTTTCCAGGATATAGGAATGTTCAGAGCTGATACATTTATAGAGGGGCTTCTTAATTGGATTAAGATTTCCTTACTTATTTTCTTATGGCTAACAATCAAATATTTACTCATAGGAAACCTTACGGGGCTATTTAAGCTTGGTAGTTTTCTGAATTCACATTTTATTAATTATGTGAGAATTTCCATGGTTATTTTCTCAGTTGGATTAGTATTTTTAGTATTCTCTTATTATGGTTTCGGGATAGTATCAGCTAATTATTATATTATTTTGTTTAATATTATGTTAATCTTAATGGGAATTAAGATTATTATCTTGTTTTTTAAGCTATTGAATACTGGTGCGTATAGAACTTTGCATTTATTTTCCTACCTTTGCGGCACAGAAGTAATACCATATATTTTACTTCTGTATTTAGGACTAAATCAACCATTCTGAGTATCTAGAAGTAATTGTTGCGCGAAGATATGACCGATCAAGTGAAAGAAAGGATACGTCCCGTTAAGAGTATCCTGGTGTCTCAGCCGAAACCAAGTAATGATAATTCGCCATATTTCATGTTGGCAGAAAAATACAATATCAAAGTAGATTTTCGTCCATTCATCCAGGTCGATCCTGTATCGATTAAGGAGTTTAGACAGCAAAAGATTGATATTTTAAATCATACTGCCATAATATTTACAAGTAGAAATGCCGTAGACCATTTCTTTAGTATATGTGGTGAGCTGAAAATTGAAATGCCTGCAGATATGAAATACTTCTGTATTTCAGAGCAAACTGCTAACTATCTGCAGAAATATATAGTAATTCGAAAAAGAAAAATTTTTACAGGCCATAGAACAGCTGGAGATCTAATCGAAATTCTTAAGAAACATAAGAATGAGAAATATTTATTCCCATGCTCGGATATAAGAAAGGACGATATACCTGTATTCCTTGGTGAAAATGATTTTAAATTTTCAGAAGCAGTAATATATCGTACAGTAGCTAGTGACTTGTCAGACTTAGAAGATGTTTATTATGACATACTAGCCTTCTTTAGTCCTTCTGGTATTAACTCTCTTTTAGTGAACTTTCCTGACTTCAAACAGAATAACACTAGAATAGCAGCTTTTGGACCTACCACGGCCAAAGCTGTTAGAGAAGCTAATATGATTCTTGATATTGAAGCTCCTTTACCTAATGCACCATCTATGACAGGTGCTATTGAGCTTTATATTAAGAAGGCGAATGGGATCAAATAAGATAGATTTTTATATTAAATTAATGTAAATAAGATATTATCTTCTGCCTTTTATTTAAAAAGGCTTGAATCTATGGTTGAAAATGCTTTATATTTAAGACTGCTTTTTGATTATAGATATGCGTAGGATAATTTTTTACATATCACTGGTGGCGCTATTTTTTAGCTTTAATGGAGCTAGCGCACAGCAAGATGCCCAATTTTCATATTACATGAAGAATATGCTCTTTTATAACCCTGCTTTTGCAGGAAGTGAAGGAGTTACCCAAATGACTTTGATCCATAGAAGACAATGGGCTGGTTATCAAGGTACTTTTGATGATGGTGGTGCACCAACTACCTCTGTCTTTAGTATGACCACTCCCATCTATAGATTTAAGAGTGGATTTGGAGCTCATGTAGTAAATGATCAGCTCGGTCCGATAAATAATTTGGAAATGCAGGTTTCCTATGCCTACCATTTAGGTATAAAGAATTCCAAGCTAAGCTTTGGTTTGCGCGCTGGACTTGTTTCAATGTCAATAGATAGAGATAAATATAATGCTATTGATCCTGATGACGAGATCCTACAAGCAGGAGAGGAATCTCAGATAAGACCAGACATGGCTGTGGGTGTTTATTATAGATCTGAAAAATATTATGCAGGCTTGAGCTTTAATCACATTTTAAAATCAGAATTTAATTTTGGTATAGATGCGATTAGAAATCCTTTCGAAAATCATGCTTATTTTACGTTAGGATATGTTCACGAGGTTAATTTTGATGTAAAAGTTTCTCCCTCAATGCTAGTATATACTG
Source organism: Fulvivirga ligni (assembly GCF_021389935.1). Lineage (NCBI taxonomy): Bacteria > Pseudomonadati > Bacteroidota > Cytophagia > Cytophagales > Fulvivirgaceae > Fulvivirga > Fulvivirga ligni. Next base: position 505,990 of record NZ_CP089979.1, on the reverse strand, counting down.
ACTTTAATGAGTATAGTTTTGTATTAGGCGGACTTGCATATTATAAAGATCAGATGTGGGGTGGGTTATCTTATCGCCAGTCGGAGGATATAAATGTGTTGCTCGGATACAATTTTTTAAAGGATAAGTCGTTAAGCTTTGGCTATTCGTTCGGTTATGTTATTAGTCAGCAAGATGCCAAGAAACCAACGACACATGAAGTTTTAGTGAGTTATCAATTACCTGTGAACCCTGGCAGTGGGAAGAAAATAGTGAGATCACCGAGGTTCAGACATTAAGCTTTAAAATATTTTGCTTTTAAAAAGAATTTATACAATTTGTGAAATATATTTTTTAACTCTAGCCTGCTAAAAACTATTATACGGGCGAATTTAAATTGATTTTTTTTTATATATTTCCGCTTCAAAAATTTAAAACAAACAAACGGTTGGCTTTAACTGGAATTAAAAGTTAAAGAGTTTAAACAAAAGTGTTATGCATAAAGTTACAAGAAGATTCCTCTACTCATTGTTGTTGTTGGCACCAGCAATATTAGGAGGTTGTGGACTCTTAGGCCTGGGTGGCGGAGGAGGTGACCAAGGCGAACTGGTAGGTGTACAGGGTCGAGAAGGTTGGGTAATGACACTACCTTACGGTATGGTACCTATTCCCGCTGGAACCTTTCATATGGGACAAGCCGATGAAGATCCCGCTTCTACCCAAATCAATTTTAACAAGCAAATTACTATTGGTTCATTCTACATGGATGATACCGAGATAACCAATAATGAATATCGCCAATTTATTAATCGTCTTTTTGAAGACTCAGTGAGTGTTTTAGGAGAGGATAAAATAAGAAGCGATTATTACCCTGATACCACTGTATGGGTGAGAGACTTTGCTCACCACATGGGAGATCCTGTTCAGGATTATTACTACTGGCACCCTGGTTATGATGACTATCCAGTAGTAGGTGTTAACTGGGAGGCTGCTGTATATTTCAGTAAGTGGAGAACTGCTTATTGGGCTGACTACAGAATCAGTGTTGGTGAAGTGCCAATGCCGTCTTTCAGGTTACCAAACGAAGCTGAATGGGAATATGCTGCCAGAGGCGGTAGGGATATGGCTAAATATCCTTGGGGTAACCCTTATATAAGAAACTCTAAAGGTTGTATGCTGGCTAACTTCAAGCCAGGAAGAGGAAACTATTATGATGATGGTTTCGCCTACGCAGCTCCAGTTGCAGAATACTTTGCCAATGACTACGGTTTATATGACATGGCTGGAAATGTTGCAGAGTGGTGTTTGGATGACTTTAGTCCTGTTTCTGTACCTACCGTTTGGGATCTAAACCCTCAATACATCGACAAGCGTACAGATCCAAATAGCGCACAATATGATCCTGAAATTCTTCCTAAGAAAGTAATCAGAGGAGGATCATGGAAAGATGTGGCCTATTACCTAGAAACAGGAACTAGAACTTTTGAATTTAAAGATTCGGTTAGAGCCTATATTGGGTTCAGAAATGCTATGACACATTTGGGTAGATCTTCGGGAGCCGAGTTTTAAACTTTATATTTTTTCATTTTTTTATTTTTTATCAAACCCAATAATTAACTTTCATTAAATTAAAACCTTAAGACAATGAGTAGAAAAAAAGGCGGATTTGCGGAACTGTTATATAAAACAATAATGCCAAAAATATATGGTATTGGTGCAGCCGTAGTTATTGTAGGTGCTTTGTTCAAGATTTTACATTTAAAAGGTGCCGATGCTATGTTGATGATCGGTCTTACCACTGAAGCCGTTATATTCTTTTTAAGTGCATTTGAACCCCCTCATGCAGAGCCAGATTGGTCAAAAGTTTATCCTGAGCTTGCGGAAGACTTTGAAGGACCTACTGTAGCTCCAAGAGTTTCTAACAAGCAGGTTGCTGCTGGACCTTCGGCTTCACAGCAATTAGACCAAATGATGGATAAAGCCAAAATCGGTCCTGAGCTTATCGATTCTTTAGGCAAAGGAATGAGAAGTATGGCTGATTCTGCATCTAAAATGTCTAACCTGGCTGATGCAGCTGTTGCAACTAACGATTATGCGAAAAATGTTAAAACAGCATCTCAGTCATTATCTGAAATGAATAAATCTTATGCTACAACAGCTCAGGCAATGACTGCCATGGCTGATGCTACTAAAGATTCTAAAGAATACCATACTCAAGTACAAAACGTTACTAAGAACTTAAGTGCTCTTAACGCTGTATATGAGATGGAGCTTAAAGATGCTGATAGTCACGTGAAAGCTATGAACAAGTTCTATACTAACATGGCTGGTGCGTTAGAAGGAATGACTAAAGCTGGTGAAAAAACTAAAACTTTTGCCAACGAATTAGATAAGCTTACTACGAACCTTACTTCATTGAATTCAGTGTATGGTAACATGCTTACTGCAATGAGAGGTGGAAGCCCTAAACAAGGTTAATAGGGATACCCGAAGAAATTATTTATGATTTATTCATTAAAAGTATTAATCTAATATGGCTGGCGGAAAAGAAACCCCAAGACAGAGGATGATCGGCATGATGTACCTGGTGTTAACAGCATTGTTAGCATTGAACGTAAGTAGTGCCGTTCTCGAAAAGTTTGTGTTTATAGATGAGACCTTAAAGGAATCTGGAGCTCAGATTTCTGAAAAGAATGGTAAAACATTAACTGCTATCACTGGAGAAGTTAAGAAAAAAGGTGATAGGGGAAATGATGTTGTAGTTCTGAATAAGGCCAAGAAGGTACGTGAAATGACTCAAGAAACTTTAACCTATATGGATGGTCTAAGAGACCGAATGGTTGAAGAAACTGGAGGTAGAGACGAAGAAGGTAACTTAGTTGGTACTAAGGACACTGAAGGCGTAGGTAACGTTATGATCAGAAATGGTGAAGGTGATAAGCTTCAAAAGATGCTTAATGATTATGCTAAGCAATTAAGCACGATGACTGGAGATAAATTTGAGCCTTTAGCCAAAGATGCTAAAGATATTCCTATAGCCGCGAGTGATCCTAATCAAGCAAAGAAAGCTTTTGCGGAGTACTACTTTGCTGAAACTCCTACGGCTGCGGGTATGGCAACGATTAGCCAACTTGAAACAGAATTGTTAGGTTATGAAGCTAGAGCTTTGGAAGATTTAGCAGAGCAAGTTGGTGCAAAGGATATCGAATTTGATAAAGTGGTTCCATTGATTAGACCTACTTCAAATATTGTAGCATCTGGTGCTGATTTCGAAGCAGACTTATTTATTACTGCAGCAGCTTCAGGTATGAATCCTTCGTTTAAGTATAATGGTAAAGAAGTGCCATCTGAAACTAATGAAAACGGTATCAAATACGGAAAGATTAAATTCCCTGCTAAGGCATCTAGTTATGATCCAAAGACTTTAATGTCGGAGCAGAAATTTAAAGCTGAAATTAGCTTGAACGACAGTACTTATGAAATTAATCATACGTACTATGTGGTGAAACCAGTTATTCAGGTAAGATCAGCAGCGTTACAAGCTCTTTATATGAACTGTGGAAATGAGTTAGATATACAGGTTCCGGCATTAGGAACCAGCTATAATCCTAGCTTTAGTTCAAGTGAAGCTTCTGTTGTAAAAGGAAGCAGAACAGGTTTGGTTACTGTAATTCCTAAAGGAAGAAGCAAAGTTAAATTAACTGTTAGTAACTCAGGCAATGTTTTAGGTACTGAAACGTTTGATGTTAAAAAGGTTCCACCTCCAACAATCGAGATTACTTCTAGAAACAGACCAGTTGATTTCGAAAACGGTGTTAGCGCAGCTGCTTTAACTACTGTGAAAGTTGGTGCTGAAGCTGAGGAGAACTTCGCAAGAGAAGTGCCGAATGATGCACGTTATAGAGTAAGAAAAGTGAGTGTTAAATTAGCTCGTTCTGGAAGACAAATTAAAGCTGAAGATTTCACTTCTGAGAATATAGATTTAAGAGCTTGGAGAAGCCTTTTTAGAGCTGGTGATAACTTGATTATAAAAATAGAAGACGTTAGCAGAAGAACATACCAAGGTGGAAATGAGAAGGTAAAACCTGCTAACACCATCTACAGTATTCCAATTAAATAACGAATTAGACAGGTTGTGAACATGTTAAATTTTAAGAAATACATTTTAATTGTCTTGATAGGGTTGTTGGCTGTACCCGCATTCGCTCAGTTAAGTGAGCTAGAGCAATACAATCCCAACTCTATTGAACCAATAGCTAGGTACGAACATTTGTTCAAGAGAAGGGTTTGGAGAACAATTGATTTACAAGAGAAACAAAATAAAGGATTCTTTGCTCGTGGTGGCGAGATCACAGGTTTTATTTTGGATGCTATTAAATCAGGCGAGTTGGTTGATCTTTATACAAATGATTCTCTTACCAGCAAAATGGGCAAGGATGAGTTCATGCAAAGACTTGTTTACCAACCTGGTTTAGAAATAGCTCCGTGGGAAGCTGGAGTTGAATATTACGAAGGAGACCAAGTGAAGTATAATGGGAAAGTTTACTCTGCTATATTTGATGAGGTGACTTCGATTCCGTCAGATTCACCGGATGATTGGGAAGAAACTCCCGGCGTAGGTGATGCTATTCTTTTCTTGCCTCGTCAGATTACCATTATGAGATTAATGGAGGATATGATTTTTGACAAGAGAAGATCAAGACTATACTACAAGCCACAGAGTATTCAATTAATCATTCCAGGATCTTACACTCTGGATGGTGTTGAATTACCACTAGTTGTTTTGAAATACAAAGACTTACATAAGTTATTTAAAGATCACCCTGAAAGTGCTATCTGGATTAACAGATACAATAGTGCTGAGAATAAGAATTTTGCTGATGCTTTTGAGCTAAGAGAATTCAGATCTACATTATTCAAATTTGAAAATCCTGATGACGATCCAATCGTTGATATGTACAAAAACAGAATGGAAGCTGTTATGGCATCGGAATGGTGGGAAATGGAACTTATGGAAAAAGAACATAACCTTTGGGAATACTAATAGGTTAACATATCAAGCAAGAAAGGCTCAGTTTACTGAGCCTTTTTTTGTTTAAAGTAATTATATACTGTTTGGGCTTTTTGTGTACCTACCACATCAATGAGTTCTTCTAAGGTTGCTGATCTTACTTTTGTGGTGGACTTGAAAGTAAGAAGCAGTTTGTCTGTAGTGTTTTTGCCAATGCCTGGAATGCTTTCAAGTTCTGTGTTAAATGTTGCACTGCTCCTTTTATTTCTATGAAAGGTAATGGCGAATCTATGTGCTTCATCTCGTATTCTTTGAAGAAGCAATAGTGACGGGGACTTTTTGCTTATATGAACCGGTATGCTGTCTTCGGGATAATAGATTTCTTCTAGTCTTTTGGCAATTCCGACAATAGGTATCTTCCCATATAGATCCAGACCTTTAAGAGCATCACATGCGCTGCTTAATTGGCCTTTACCTCCATCGATTACTATAAGTTGTGGAAGTGGTGCGTTTTCATTCAAAAGCCGCTGATATCTTCTGTGAACTATCTCATTCATTGATGCGAAGTCATCTGGGCCAACTACTGTTTTAATGTTGAAATGCCTATAGTCTTTCTTTGATGGTTTCCCATCTTTGAAACACACCATTGAAGCCACAGGGTTTGTGCCTTGTAAGTTACTGTTATCAAAACATTCAATATGCTCTGGTATCTCCGTGAGTTTCAAGTCCATTTTCATCTGGACTAATACTTCGTTCTTCTTTTTCTTCCCTGAGTAAGTGAGCTTTTCTTTTTTGTACTCTAGAGCATTTTTTAGTGATAAGTCTAGCAGTTTTTTCTTATCACCAATTTTAGGCACGGTGTTTATTATTCCTTCTCCCAGATCTAGCTCCTCGTTAGAAATAACTTCTTTATGATTACTACTGTGCTGATCTCTTAACTCAACCGCAACAAGCCTAAGAACCTCATCATTGGTTTCATCTAGTTTCTTTTTGATCTCTACGGTTTTAGCAAGAGTGATTGCACCATTATTCACTTGCATATAATTCACAAAGGCCGTTTGTTTTTCGGTAACAATTGTGAAAACATCTAGCTCTGATAATTTTGGATTAACTACGGTAGACTTAATCTGGAATTTTTCCAGGAGGCCTAATTTATCCTTAAATAATTGAGCGTTTTCAAATTCGAGTTTTGAAGCAGCAACGGACATATTATCTTTAAAATAGGTCTTTACTACGCCAAGATTACCTTTTAGTATATGTCTGGCTTGTTCTATTTCCTGATTATAATCCTCTTCAGATTGAAAGTTTTCACAAGGTCCTTTGCAATTGCCAATATGATATTCCAGACAAACCTTGAACTTATTCTGATTAATGTTTTTTGGTGTCAGGTTAAGCTTGCAGGTTCTGATGGTGTAAAGCTTTCTAATAAGCTCTAACACATTTTTCATGGCAACTACGCTAGAAAACGGGCCAAAATATTCACCGAAAGTGGGATCGAATTTTCTTGTGGAAATGATGCGAGGAAACCTTTCATTAATTATACAGATGTACGGAAAGGTTTTATCATCCTTTAAAAGGATGTTGTATTTAGGTTGATTCTCCTTGATCAGGTTGTTCTCCAGAAGAAGTGCATCAAGTTCGGTATTGGCTATGGTATAGGCAATGGCTACAATCTCTGATATGAGTTTGCGCGTTTTTCTATTTAGTTGATGCGATTTGGTGAAATAGCTGCCAACTCGTTTTCTTAAACTTTTGGCCTTTCCAACATAAATTAATTTATCTTCTTTATTATAAAATTTGTATACTCCCGGTTCATTAGGGAGCATACTTCGTTGATCAACCGTTAATTTTGGTATTTGCATCCACTAATTAAAATCATCATCTTTCCACATGTCATCCTCTCTTATTTCCTCTACTGCTGTTGAGTCAGAAGGGTTAGTTTGATTGTATCTACTACAATCAAGGTTAACGTCAATGCCACCAGGAGGTCTTTCGAATGGTCCTTTTTTCACGTCAAGGGTTTCGTCTTCATAAACCTTCAGCATGTATTTCTCCCAAATAGGACGAGCAGTTTTTGCCCCTTGACCATAATACCAGTTTCTAAAGTGAATACTTCTTTCATCACCACCTACCCAAACTCCAGTTACAAGGTCATTGGTCACGCCCATGTACCAACCGTCTGATGCATTATTTGTAGTTCCTGTTTTACCGCCAACTTCGTTATTGATTTTTAACTCACGATTGATCCCCACAGAGGTTCCGTCCCGCTCTTCAACACCGCCGCGAAGCATATATATCATTTTGTAGGCTGTCTGCTGACTGATGGCTTGTCGCGTCTTAGGTACAAAGTTTTCGATCACGTTACCATTTTTGTCTTCAATTTTTGTAATGAAGTAAGGTTCTGTATAGATGCCTTTATTGGCGTATGTGCTGTATGCACCTACAAGCTCAAAGACTGTGACATCACTTACACCAAGACATAATGAAGGAACAGCATCGAGTTTACTGGTTATACCCACTCTATGAGCAAAATCAACTACGTTCTTAGGGCCAACCACTTTCATCATGTGAGAAGTGATCGTGTTGATCGATCGGGCCATTCCTTGTCGAATAGTCATTTTTTCACCGGTTCCATATGTTCCATCAGCATTAGGGGTAGTCCAGGTGCCTCCTTCTGGTAAATCAAAAGTCACCATTACATCTGGCACCTCATAACATGGAGGATATCCTTGCTCTATTGCTGTACCGTAAACAAATGGTTTGAAGGTAGAGCCAGGCTGTCTCTTACCTTGCTGCACGTGATCATACTTAAAGTATTTATGATCTATTCCTCCTACCCAGGCCTTTATATGCCCGGTATGAGGATTCATTGACATCATACCAGTATTTAAAAATCTTTCATAGTAGTTCACAGAATCAAGTGAACTCATTACTGTATCGATTTCTCCCTGCCAGCTGAACACTGTCATTTTTTTCTTCAGATTCATGGCAATATTTAAGCTGTCTGAATCTTTACCATAACGCTTTACAAGTTGGTCATAGTAAGGAGATTTTCTTTTGAATGTCTTTTCTACGAAGTTTGGAATTTCACCCTGGCTATTAACCCACGGGTTTCTTCCCTTCCAGTGATCATCAAATAGTTTCTGCAGTTCACTCATGTGCTCAGATACTGCTTGTTCGGCATATTTCTGCATCCGACTATCAAGGGTAGTATAAATTTTCAGACCATCTTCGTATAAGTCATAATTATTTTCCTTACACCATTTCAAAAGATAAGGTCTAATGACTTTACGGAAGTAGGGGGCTATCCCCGTATTTTGATTGGCTACATTATAATTTTCTGTATTAATGGGTTTCTCTCTCAGAGTATCTAATTCTATTTTTGAAATATGACCGTGACGATATATCTTACCTAATACCTGATTCCGTTTACTCAGAGAGTTGTCATAATTGTAAATGGGGCTAAAAGCGTAAGTTCCCTGAAGCAAACCTACTAGTACTGCCGATTCTGAATAAGTTAGCTCACTAGGCTGTTTGGAAAAGAAGGTTTCAGCGGCTGCTTTTATACCAAAAGATAAACTACCGAATGACACAGTATTAAAATACATGGCCATAATTTCCTCTTTGGTAAAGTTTCGCTCCAACTGTACCGCAATAATCCACTCTTTTGTTTTGATAATGATTTCTCTCAAACCACCTACTTTGTAGAGAGATCCTTCATTTTCAGTCATAGTATTAAAAAGGTTCTCAGCGAGCTGCATGGTTATGGTACTACCACCACCAGCGTAGTTTAATGTTAATTTTCCAACTACGGCTCTCATTAATCCAGTAAGATCAATGCCGGGGTGCTTATAAAATCTATGGTCTTCTGAGGATAACAATGTGTTGACCAATGCCGGGGATAGCTGATCAAATGTTACCTGGCTTCTGTTGTATCTAGAGTATCTTCCTAAAGAAACTTCATCCGCTGATAGTAGATCTGAAGAAAGATCGTTTTCAGGGTTTTCCATAGCCCTAATACTTGGCATGCCGCCATATAGCCCCATAAAATCATTACTAACTGTAATAATGTAGGTAGGAACAATCACTACCATTATGAAAAAGAAAACCCACAAGGAGATAATGGCTATTTTAAATCCCTTTGTTTTTTTGCTGGATTTCTCATTGGCCTTTTTTAAAAAGCTTTTAAAGTCCATTGGTATAATATTTATTAAAAAACCCTAGATAGGCATCTAAGTCTTTACTCTGATAAAAAATGTTGAAATTGTCCTTAGTAATTACAAATTTATAGAATTTTGAGTTCTTACTATCTTCGAATATAACCTTGTTCTTAATAAACTGGTTATAATATTTTTGAGCGTCTACTTTTCCAGTGAACCCGGCTACCATAACCATATCATACCTATCATCTAAAATTAGATTGCTGGTTTTTAATTCTGACTCGGTGTACTGATTATCATTATAGGCTTCAACCTGGCTAGAAAGCTCATCAGCTAAACCTTTGCCTGATTCATAGACAAAAATGAAATAGTGCTCCTGTTCGAAATATTCTACATACTTAGTGCCTAATAGGCGCTGCTGTTTCTTTTGGAAATTTTTTGAAGCATCTAATAATTCTTGTGCATAAGGAGTAATGTCGCTATCTGGGTTTTTCTTTATGAATTCTGATAACTGATATTGATACAGATTGATGTTCTCTGTTTTCCCTACGATAAGAATTTTTAGGAGTCTTAATCTTGGGGTAAATACGGTTTCTGGAAACTTATTCAAAGCTGAATCAATCATGTTGTTGGAGGCGGCATAATCGCCTTCTCTGAATAATGCATAAGCATCTTTATACACAATCTTAAGCTGTTCATTTGCGGCGGTGCTTTCCTCCGTGTAATTCGGGTTAGCAATGAGCTTAGCATATGTTGTATTAGGATACTTTGTGAGCAGCTCATTTTTATACTTTTCAGTATCTGTGCCTAGTTCTTTACCAATGAGATACATTTGATAAAGTACCTCGGGCTCATTCGTGGATTCTGGGAATCGGGTTAAAAGCTTATCAAATGTTTCTGAAGCATTTTTCAGCTCTTCTAAATTGAAATAATAAATGTTTCCTAATTTGTAATAAGCTTCTTCAATTTTACCTAAAGCCATGCCTTTTGCTTCTTCGGAAAAAGGAATTTGAGAATACATCTGTGCGGCTCGATTTTCAGCTGGAGCATCTTGAACCAAACCCTCTTCAGGTACGCCATCTACAATGTCTACATTGGTGGCTACATCTGAAGGTGCATCTTGAGGTACTGCACCACTTTGTACTGAGCTAAGCCTCCAATTATCTTCCAGAGCTCTATCACCCCAAATGCGCTGAAATTCAGTTTGCCCCATAGCTACAGCCGATGGATTACCAAAATACCAGCTAGTGGCTCCAATACCACTGTCGCTATTCCTGAGGTCAAATTGTCTTCTCTTCTGGGCTTGTTCTTGCCTTTTTTCCTCTTTCTTTTTCTTCTCTGCTTCTTGTGCTAGATAGTCATCAATCCTATTCATGATAGAGACGGAATCTAATGATGCTAACTCCAAAAGACTATCTTGAAGTTGGATGGTATTAATTTGAGTGACAAAATCAGCAAGCACTTCTTGTCTTTGCTTAATTTTTTCATAGTTCTCAAAATCCGTAGGTAAGGCTTTTACGGCGCTGTCATAGTATAGCTTGGCAAGCTCGTACTGGGCCAAACTATCATACTCAATTTGCCCAATTCGCAAGTATGATTGGCCTTTTTGGCGGTTATTGTCAGTGCTTGATGCCACAGATGACTTCAAATAATCTAGGGCTCCATCAATATTTCCTTGTCTGAGCTCAAACTCAGCCATTTCATAGTAGATTTTGTCTTTAAATTCTTTATTCTTTCTGTCAGATAGTAGTTTTTTGAAATGCTTTCGGGCGGCACGAAGATCACTTGATTTGCCGAGTTCAGTAACCTGAGCCATATATAGGCGAGCGTAAAAATCTAGCTCATACTCTGGATTACTAGCTATACACTTTTTATAGTAGTTATAGGCTTCAGAATCAAAGCCAAGATCTTGATAGATTTGGCCAATTATGAAATAAATACGGCCTTTGCCATCTGATTTTTTTAGTAAAGGGGCTGCTTTTACTAAGTTCCTGACCATATTATCCAAGTCGCCTTGTACCTGGTAATAATGAGCTTGGTTAAGATATAAAACCTTCGCGCTCTCCTTATTTATCTTTTCCTTTTTTAAATAATCAGATACTGCTATGGCGTTATTATATTCTTCATAATCAGTAAAAGTACGGTGTAAGTGAGCTAAGGCCAGGTGTCTGGTATTATCGTCTTCACTTTTAGTATTTACATATTTAAATGTTTCAATAGCATTTACGTAATCCAGACTGTAGAAACGAGCAAGGCCTATAAGCACATAGCTATCATCTACCCATTTGCTATTTTTATGTCTCTGCACCACCAGGGATGACTTCTTGATACAATCTTCAATCTGTTCTTTATAGGAGTCTGCTAATACCGAATCTATCTCCGGGTAAATCTTTAACACCCTATTATAGTCATTGTCATAAGTGCCCCTAACAATGTCTTTTACTTCACGAATGTCATTTTTGGCATAGAAATATGCGTTATAGCGGGCAGTGGTATTATGATAAGTTTTGCTGATTACATTATTTCTCTCAGCAGAACAGCCTGCTAAAAAAGAAAGTAAAGTAATACATGCAAAAAATGGGATCTTAGGATGTAGCAAAGTCGTTTAAGTTGTTTTTAAAGTTAGTGCGAATCTAAGTTATACAAAAATGATAATTTAAATCGTTTTGATTTGTACAACCATGAAATTTTGATTAACTCACCAGAGAACGTAAAAAATATGATAATTAATACAATAATAGTTTATAATATCTATTTTTGTTGCCCAAATTTTTAATACACAGCAATTTGAAGGCAAGAAAGACACTTTCTAGTTGGTTGGTTAATCGTTATCTTTTAATTATTAGAAACGAGGAGAACTTTGCTGAAAAGTCAACCTTCAGTTTTACCTATGCAAAGGTAATACTGTTGGCTGTGACAGTATTTATTATCCTAATGTTTTTAAGCCTGTTATTGGTGAAAACATTACTGGCTCAGTGGTTTGATCCACGTCATGCTCAGATTGAAGCTAATAAACGGTTTTATGAACTTACTACCAAGGTAGATTCTCTATCATTAGAAGTAGAAGAGAAGGACAGGTTTATAAAAAACTTCCAAAGAGTACTGAGCGGAGATACGGCTAATATCAATCAGGAATATTCTCAGGCTAATGTTGAGGCCGGTAATATAATAAATGAGAATATTGACGTTACAAAATTATCTCCAGTAGATTCACAATTTCGACAGGAGTTTGAGAGAACAGATATGTCTCTGCTAAACTTTGCCTCTGGCAATTATAATGAACTGCAGGAAATATTCTTTTTCTCACCTTTATCCGGTTTTGTTTCTTCTCCGTATAACGTAAAAGAAGGACACTACGGAGTGGATATAGTGGCAAAGAAAAACGAGCCGGTGAAGAGCATCGCTGATGGCACAGTGATCATGTCTTCCTGGACTCAAGATTCAGGCTATGTCATTGCTATTCAGCATAGAGGGAACCTGATTTCGGTTTATAAACACAATGCCGAACTTTTGAAAAAAGTTGGTAATTTTGTAAACGCCGGAGAAATTATTGCTATCATTGGCAATACGGGTGAGCTTACCGATGGGCCGCACCTGCATTTTGAATTATGGAATAATGGTAACTCTGTGAATCCAGAGGAATTTGTAACCTTTTAAAACCCTAAAGAACATGTTTGCTTCTAAAGAAGATCATAAAACAGCAGAACAAATAAGTAACTCCAGTAATATAATCGGTAAAGGTACCGTGCTTCAGGGTAGTGTAGAGACATTTGGTAATATAAGGATAGAGGGGAAAGTGATCGGAAATGTGAAGACCAAGTCTAAGGTTGCATTAGGTCAGTCCTCTTTTGTAGAAGGAAATATCCTGGCTCAAAACGCTGAAGTTGAAGGAGAACTTAACGGAAATATAGAAACCACCGAAGTACTTATACTAAAGCCTACTGCTGTAGTTAACGGAGACATTCTTACTAATAAATTAATAGTAGAAACCGGAGCGGTATTTAACGGAGGCTGTAAAATGGGGGTGGCAGCTAAAGAAATCAAAATAGAGGCGGCTAACGGCCAAACAAAATCCTTGAAACAGGAAGGTGCCAAAGCAGTATAACCCATATATAAAATATTCGGGCCTGGCCATTCAGATGGCTGTTACCATTTATTTAGGTAACTTATTAGGCGAATATATTGATAACAAAACTGGCAATGAGAATGGATTGTATGAAAATATAATCACACTCATTGCAGTTATTCTTTCTACCGGTCTTATAATCAGACAAGTAATAAAAGATAATTCATAGTCCAACCATGCTTAAACGGTTTCTACTGTTTCTGATACTAGCTCTTATACTGAGTTACGGCACCTATGCCCTTCACACTTACTTATTATCCTCATATGGAGCGGAGGTAGGTCTCTCCATCTCTGGAATTTATATCTTTCATACCATAGCCATGCTAGTGGTTTGCTTGCTAATAGAAGCTATGAACTCAATTATGCCAAGCCAGGCAGGTTATGCTTATCTGGCTTCCATATTTATAAAAATAGGACTGTTCGTGCTTATTTTTCATCCAGTAATTTTCACAGAAGAGGGCATGAATATGGCGGAGAAACTGTCAGTGGTGTTGCCGATGATGATCTTTATAATAATTGAGGCTATATACTGTGGCAGGCTGTTAAATTCCCAGCAAATTAAAAGTTGATTGTAATTTTCTGGAAAACAATTTAAAAAAAGAAGGTGATCTTTTCTGGAAATTCTTAGCTTTGCGCCAAATTTATAACGGATTCCTTTTCAGTAGCGTGATGATCAAAAAAACTACCAACTTTCTTACATTACTTGTAATGTTATTTGCTTCCAGCTTTGCTTTTGGTTCAAATAATGAAGAAGCTGGCCATTCTACCGAGTCTGGTGGAGCCGTGGATACCAAGGAAGAAATTACCGAGTATATCCACCACCACTTAAGAGATTCTCATGATTTTACCTTTTTCACCATAGGTGAAACAGGTCAGCATATAGGCTTTCCACTCCCGGTAATATTATGGGATGATGGACTACACGTATTTATGTCTTCAAAGTTTCATCATGAAACTACAGTAGCAGAGTCTAACGGGAATTATTACGTTGTACATCACGGTAAAATTTATAAAACTGATGCGGAAGGTCACCTTAACTACGACGAGGCGCACCATCCAACAAATAAAACTCCTTTAGATCTTTCTATTACTAAGAACGTAACTGGGATGATCTTGGCTGGTATTTTATTAATCTGGTTATTCGGAGCATTAGCTAAAAATTACAAATCAAAATCTATCCCTACAGGTGTTGGCCGTTTCTTAGAGCCGTTGGTTATCTATGTAAGAGATGAAATGGCAAGACCAAATATTGGTGATAAGCATTACGAGAAGTTTATGCCTTACTTGTTAACTGCTTTCTTCTATATCTGGATTCTTAACCTAATGGGACTTACTCCACTTGGTTTTAACGTAACAGGTAACATAGCAATCACTGTTTGTTTAGCTGCACTTACATTTATTATAGTGCAGATTAACGGTAACAAAGAATATTGGAAGCACATATTCTGGATGCCGGGTGTGCCTGTGTTAATGAAGTTTATCCTCATGCCGATTGAGATAATTGGTATGTTTACGAAGCCTTTTGCGCTTTTGATACGTTTGTTCGCAAACATTACAGCTGGTCACTTTGTGGTAATGAGCTTAATTGCTTTATCTATTACTATGAAGGCTGCTTTTGGTCCGGTAGTAGCTACAGGAATGTCATTCTTCCTTGCGCTATTCATTTCTATCATAGAAATACTAGTGGCGTTCTTGCAGGCATATATCTTTACTATGCTTTCTGCGCTATTTATTGGTATGGCTGTGGCAGATCATGACCATCATTAATAGTTAGAATTTTTGTTTAATTATATAAATATACACACATGTACAATTTAATTGGAGCAGGATTAATCGTAATCGGTGGTGGAATTGGACTTGGTCAAATTGGTGGTAAAGCAATGGAAAGTATTGCTCGTCAGCCAGAAGCAGCCGGTAAAATTCAAACTGCTATGATTATCATTGGAGCATTATTAGAAGGATTAGGTTTTGGTGCCTTGATCCTAGGAGCTTAATAATGTATTGACATTAAGGTACACCTTGTTGCGATAGGCGCAAGGTGTGCTTTTTCTTAAGAATTAAACACTGAATTTATATATAAAAAGTAATGGAGCAGCTGATTAATGACTTTTCTCCCGGTTTGTTTATAATGCAAACCATCATTTTCCTGGTATTATTGTTCATCATGGCCAAGTTTGCCTGGAGACCAATTATACAATCTTTGAAAATAAGAGAGGAATCTATCCAAGATGCCTTAGATTCTGCAGAGCGTGCTAAAGAAGAAATGGCTCGTTTACAAGCGGATAATGCTAAATTATTAGATGAGGCAAGACAAGAAAGAGATCAGATCCTTAAAGATGCGAGACAAGTAGCTAACTCATTAAAAGAGCAGGCTTCTGCTGATGCTGAGAAGCAATCTCAAAAAATGCTTGAAGATGCTCGTCAGGCTATTAACACTGAAAAGCAAGCAGCTTTAGCTGAAGTGAAAAATCAAGTAGCTCAGCTTTCATTGCAGATTTCTGAGAAAATCATCAGAAAAGAGCTTAGTGACGAAAAGGCACAGAAAGAGTTAATTGAAGAGTTTGTTAAAGACGCAAAGCTGAACTAATTAAAAGATGACTGAATACAGAGCCGCTTCTCGATACGCCAAATCCTTGTTAGAATTAGCAAAGGAAAAGGACGTGTTGGATCAGGTACATGCCGACATGCAATCTTTTAATACTATCTGCGAAGAAAATCGTGATTTCGTTTTATTACTGAAAAATCCGGTAGTTAAAAACGATAAAAAGAGAGCTATTCTTGAGAAAATATTCTCTGGAAAGGTAAATGATCTAACACTAGCTATATTCGATATTATCTCTAGAAAGAAACGTGAGGCTTTATTGCCTGCTATCGCTAAGGAGTTTCATACTCAGTACAACATCTTTAAAAGTGTTGAGGTAGCTCAGGTAACTACAGCAGTAGCGTTAACTCCTGATTTAAGAGCTAAGATGGAGGAGATGGTAAAGAAAATTTCTACCAAGAAAACTGTTCATCTTGAAGAGAAAGTTGATAAAGATATAATTGGAGGTTATATCCTTAAGGTAGGAGATCAGCAGATAGATGATTCTATCAGAACAAAATTGAAATCATTAGAACATAAGTTCAGTCAAAATCCATATATCAAAGAATTCTAAATTATAATATACAATGGCAGACGTAAGACCAGACGAAGTTTCAGCAATACTTAGAGAGCAACTATCCGGAGCCAAAACCGAAGCCGAATTAGAGGAAGTAGGTACGGTACTAGAGGTAGGTGATGGTGTAGCCCGTATTTACGGTTTATCTAAAGCTCAATCAGGTGAGCTTCTTGAATTCGAAAACGGCCTAAAAGCACTTGTTCTTAACTTAGAAGAAGACAACGTAGGTGCTGTAATCTTTGGTGAATCAAAAGGTATCAAAGAAGGCGATACTGTAAAAAGAACAGGGCGCATTGCATCAGTTAACGTAGGTGAAGGTGTAGTAGGTAGAGTTGTAGATACTCTAGGTAATCCTATTGACGGTAAAGGACCTATTGAAGGAGAGACTTTCGAAATGCCATTGGAAAGAAAAGCTCCAGGTGTAATTTACAGACAACCTGTGGCAGAGCCACTTCAAACAGGTATCAAAGCTATTGACTCTATGATTCCTATTGGACGTGGTCAAAGAGAGCTTATCATTGGTGATAGACAAACCGGTAAAACTGCCGTGGCTATTGATACTATCATTAACCAAAAAGAATTTTATGAAAGAGGAGAAGCTGTATTTTGTATCTACGTTGCTGTAGGTCAGAAAGCTTCTACTGTTGCTGGTGTGGTAGCTGCCCTTGAAAAAGCTGGTGCTATGGACTACACTGTAGTGGTTTCCGCTTCTGCTGCTGATCCTGCTCCTATGCAGTTCTTTGCTCCATTTACTGGTGCTGCTATAGGTGAGTACTTCAGAGATACAGGAAGACCTGCTTTAGTAATCTATGATGATTTATCTAAGCAAGCTGTAGCTTATCGTGAGGTTTCTCTACTTCTTAGAAGACCTCCAGGTCGTGAGGCTTATCCTGGTGATGTATTCTATCTTCACTCAAGATTATTAGAAAGAGCAGCTAAGATCTCTCAAAACGATGCTATTGCTCAAGGTATGAATGATTTACCTGAGTCTTTACAAGGCAAAGTTAAAGGTGGTGGATCTCTTACAGCTCTTCCAATTATAGAAACACAAGCGGGTGACGTTTCTGCTTATATTCCAACTAACGTTATTTCGATTACTGACGGACAGATTTTCCTTGAAACTAACTTATTTAACTCTGGTATCAGACCAGCGATTAACGTAGGTATTTCAGTATCAAGGGTAGGAGGTTCTGCTCAGATTAAATCAATGAAGAAAGTATCTGGTACGTTGAAGCTAGATCAGGCTCAGTTTCGTGAACTTGAAGCATTTGCTAAGTTTGGTTCTGATCTTGATGCTGCTACTAAGCTTACTATTGAAAGAGGTAGAAGAAACCTTGAAATACTTAAGCAAGCACAGTACTCTCCAGTACCAGTAGAAGAGCAGGTAGCTATTATCTTCGTTTCTACTAAAGGTATGATGGATAAAGTGCCAGTAAACAAAGTGAAAGAATTTGAAACTAACTTCCTTGATATTTTAAGAACTAAGCACAGAGATGCGCTAGATTCTTTAAAAGCTGGTAAGTTAGAAGATAACGTTACAGCCACTTTGGCTCAAGTAGCTACAGATTTAGCTAAAGAATACGATAAGTAATTATTTTCAAGGTTTAACCTCAAGTAATCTAATTCGATAGATGGCGAATTTAAAAGAAGTAAAAGCGAGAATTCAATCTGTAACCTCTACTCAGCAGATCACAAAGGCCATGAAAATGGTGGCGGCTGCTAAGTTGAGAAGAGCACAGGATAACATTACACAAATGCGTCCTTATGCTCACAAACTTTCAGGAATATTGAAGAATCTGTCTTCTATAACTGACGGTGAAAACTATTCAGGTAAATTCTCTGAGGTAAGAGCTGAGCAAAATATTTTACTGATCGTAATTACATCAGATAAAGGATTATGTGGTGCGTTTAACAGTTCTATTTTTAAAGCTACTAACAAACGTATTGCAGAAGCTTATAAATCACAGTTTGATGCTGGTAAGGTTTCAATTTTACCTATCGGAAAAAAAGCTTTTGAATATTTTACCAAAAGAAATTATAATGTAATTGGTGATTTCTGGGATATGTTTACTCCAGTGTCTTTCGAGAAAACTGCTGAGGCTGCCCAGTTTGCCATGGATAATTTCGTAGAAGGTAATTATGATAAGGTAGAGATTATATACAACGAGTTTAAAAACGTAGCTACTCAAATTTTAAATGTGGAGCAGTTTTTACCAGTAGTGGCTAACGAGGAAACAGAGAAGGCTGACTATGGCGTTGATTATATCTTTGAACCGTCAAGAGATGAGATAGTAAAGGAATTGATTCCTAAATCTTTAAAAATTCAATTATTTAAGGCTGTTCTGGAGTCAAATGCATCAGAGCATGGTGCTAGAATGACAGCTATGGATCAGGCTACTGATAATGCCGGAGAACTTTTGAAGGAGCTAAAGCTTACTTACAACAGAACTCGTCAGGCAGCTATTACTACAGAGATTCTGGAGATTGTAGCTGGGGCCGAGGCTTTAGGGTCTTAAATAAAAAGAAATATATAATTAACTTTAAAAGGCAAACCATACGGTTTGCCTTTTTTTGTGAATAAGGTATATGGGAAGGCTATACAAATATTTCAACATCTTGAGTTTAGACGTGGCTTTGGGAGCCACCATTTGCTCATGGTTTGTAGCCTGGTTTCTGAAGGTGGAGCTTCCATTGCCTGTATCCTTAATTCTCGGCCTTACCGTATGGCTTATATATTCATTTGATCATCTACTGGATGCCAGGCAGGTACAAAAACCAGCCTCGTCTGAGCGACATAGATTTCATCAGAGGTATTTTAAAAGTATCAGTTATATATCTGTAATTGTGCTAATGATTATTGCTGCCCTCATTTTTATTTTACCCATTAAAACAGTGGTATGGGGGGCTAGCATCGGAGCCTTAGTGTTGGCCTATTTTATTCTACTTCATTTTATCAAGGTCCAATTTCGGTATCAGAAGGAAATGTTGATTGCCTTTTTATACGCGGCAGGAATAATGGTGGGCCCATTGAGCATCTACGAAGAGATTTTTAATTGGAACATACTTATTATTTATACTCAGTTTGTAATGCTGGCTCTCTCAAATCTTTTTATTTTTTCTGTTTTTGAAAATGAAGGGGATGAGCAAGACGGATTTCCTTCGATAGCCAGAAACTACAAACCTCAAAGTATTAAATTATTCTTAAAGTATTTTCTAGCTGTTCAGTTGGCTTTGGCTATTATCCTATCCTTTGACATGGCATTTAGCTGGTTCCAATACACTGTAATGGTTATGCTTCTGGCTTTGGTAGCGATAGTTTGGCTTGATTCTATATTCAAAGTTAAAAATGGCTATCGCTGGCTGGGTGATGCTATTTTCCTCTTTCCATTGTTTACGTTGTACCTTCAGGATGGCTGGAAATTTTAATCTTGTAGCTCCCATTTATGATCGATTGGCTCATTTAGTTTTTGGTTCAAAGTTAGATCAGGCACAATGCACCTATCTGGATCAAATTCCTGAAAATAGCCACGTACTTATCCTTGGAGGCGGGAGTGGTTATATTTTGGAGGCTTTAGGATATTTAAATAGAAAGATGACCGTAACCTATTTAGATACTTCATCTGAAATGATTCGATTGGCCAAAGCCAGGAAGACCTTTGATCAGCTTTTCATAAGCTTTCAGGTTGCCGGCATTGAAGCAATTCCTCATAATTCAGAATATGATGTAATCTTAACCAATTTCTATCTCGACTTATTTGATGAAGCCAGCCTGAAAAAGGTAATTCAAAAATTATATCATCACCTTAAAGCGAAAGGTTGCTGGATAGTAACAGACTTCTACAAAACCAATCGCCTGAGTCACAAGCTTTTAATTCTTACGATGATCTGGTTCTTTCGTATTACCAGTGGTATTGGAACTAAGGAATTATTGCCATTCGAGCAATACTTGAATCAATGCGGCCTTTCGAAAATGAATGAGACAACGATTAAGAATGGAATGCTCAAAAGCCAGCTCTTCACAAAAGTCCTTTAATACTTTTCTGATGGGTTTTTGACTTTGTTCTCTAATCTGACTTTACACTCTTGAATCCGCTTTAGTTTGGTTTCTTCTCGTTTGGCAGAAGAAATCCAGACAGCATATTCTTTCCTGTTGGTGTAGGATAGTGAGTCATAAAAACTTTTAATGGGCGCGTCACCATCTAATAATTGCTGTAGTTCCATCGGTATATGTATGGCTGGCCTTTCATCTTTTTTTGAAACAGATAGGTTTAGTGTTTCTCCTTCTTTAGCTTTTTTCAAGATGCTGTCATCAATCATTAGAGATGGTTGATCATTAATCCGGCTTAAAGTACCTTCCCCTTTCAGTTTCTGAACGGTATACTTTATAACGATATCTTTCTCGGGAGCTCCCAGATTATTAAAAATTTGGTCGGGTACTTCTACAAAGAACAAATCACCAGATCTTTTTAATTCTGCTTCGAATATCTGAGTCTTAGTATTTTTAGATGGTGTCACTTCGCTCACAGGTCTGAATCTCAAGGCCGACCATTGGCTATCGAGGCTAATGAGTGATACAGGCCTTAGCCCTTTTGCTGTCAAACTCTCCCACCCGTTATCACGAGAAAAGTCAGTCTTTATTTTTGAGCTTTTCTTCGGATAGGCGATCCATAATATAGGGTCATTTTTCAATGATTTATCAATAGCGGTAATGATGCTTTTTAGCTGTTTGGAATCTTGAGTAAACACCAAAAGGTTATCGTAATATTCATTAATTACTTTTTCATCATAGTTCCTTTCTAAAGAGAAATCTGAGGGTGAGTTAAGTATAACTGCAGGTCCTGACTTGAATTTAAGTTTTGCATCTATTCCCATGGCATATTCGGTCTAACTAATTAGAGAAACTACTGTTAATAATAATTAGACAATGATAAACTGAAATTTTAAAAATTTAACATACATTTAATAAAACCCATTTAGTCATTGATACTAATCGATAATTGATTAAATTGCGGAGTTTGTTAACATCTAAATTTACATGAACGAACTGGATTCCTCACGTATTTTGATAGACAACTTAATTGAGTTAAATGCTGAGGCTATCCTGGTAATTGATAGTACACTATCTGTACTGGCATGGAATAAAAGGTTGGAAGAATTAACAGGGCTTCCTAAATCTTTAAGTGTATCAAGAAAGGTAGATAAGGTGTTGACCCTTTGGGATCAGGAGTGTTCCAAATGTGCCATCGAGGCATTTGCAAGTAAGAATAGTGTTTGCTGTACCTTGTACACCATTGACACCCCAACCACTTCTCATACTGTTAGTCTAAGCTTTTCTCCCACCAGATTGTCAGATGAAGACGCTGCTCTTTGTATGATTATCTTAAGGGAAGTTACTCCCAAGCGTATTATTAAGAGTAAGTTTCAGCCATTGGTGGAAGAGTCTCCGTTGGCTACTTGTATTTTCAGGCCTGATGGTAACATACAATATTTCAATAAGGCTTTTTCTACGCTTTGGGGTACCAGTGAAAAGCTTACTGGACAGATCCTGAAGAGCTATAACATACTAGAGGATACACAGCTTCTTGAGCATGGTATTATGCCATTTTTGCAAAAAGGATTTGCAGGTGAGGTGTCTGAAATACCACCTACTTACTATAATCCTTTTGATTCGGAGGCAGCCAAAGCACCCACACCCATTGTAAACAGATATATCCGTGGGCACATTTATCCTGTAAAAAATGAGGTAGGACAGATTCAGGAAGTAGTAATTATTCTATCGGATATCACCTTCCAAAAACAGGCCGAGCAAATTTTAACGGAAACGCATCTTAAGTTTCAGATGCTGACCCTGGGGCTTCCCGGAGTTATTTATGAGCTAGAGGAAAAACTTGATGGCACTTCTTCATTTAAATACATCAGTCATGGTTGTGAAGAAATGTTTGGTGTTAGCCCTGAAGAAGTAAGAAACAATCCTTTATTGCTAGATAGCCTGATACACCCTGAGGATCATGCTACATTTTATGATTCTTCTAACAATGCTCGTGTGCAGTTGAAGGATTGGGAGTGGGAAGGTAGATTGCTCATTGAAGGCAAAGAGAAATGGATAGAGGGAAAGTCGAGCCCTACAAAAAAGAAAAATGGAACAGTAGTGAGATACGGTCTTCTACTGGATATTACAGATAAAAAGGAAGTAGAAAGACGATATAAGCTATCGGAAGAGAGGCTGAAATTAGCATTGCAAGGTGCAGAATTGGCACTTTGGGAATGGGAAGTTGAGGATAAGAAAACTATTTTTAATAATTCCTGGGTATCCAAGCTAGG
The DNA here is from genome assembly GCF_021389935.1 of Fulvivirga ligni. Classification (NCBI taxonomy): domain Bacteria; kingdom Pseudomonadati; phylum Bacteroidota; class Cytophagia; order Cytophagales; family Fulvivirgaceae; genus Fulvivirga; species Fulvivirga ligni. The sequence continues at coordinate 483,235 of NZ_CP089979.1, read as the reverse complement.
CTACGAGCCTAACGAGCTTGAACTAACTATGACGGAATGGCTCGCGCTCATCCATCCGGAAGATGCTAAAGATGTACATCAACTGCTTCATAATCATATATCTAAGAAAACCTCATACTATGAGGCGGAGTACAGGTTTAAAACGAAGAGAGGGTCTTATCGGTGGATTTTGGATAGAGGAAGGGTTGTGCAGTGGAGTGACGACAATCAACCGGTGAAGCTTACGGGAACGTACCTGGACATCAATGATAAGAAGACCTCTGAGATTCTTGTTCAAAAGAATGAATTGCTCTTCACACAGCTTTTTGAAAACTCACCTTTGGGGATAGTTCTGCTGGATGATCAGCATTGTGTAATGCAGATGAACCAGGGTTTTAAGGATATGTTTGGCTTCTCCGAAGAGGCCATTGTTGGTAATCAGCTCAATAACATCCTGGTGCCTAAGGATTATGAAAAAGAGGCGATTGATATAAATACCTTAACTGCCAGTGGCCAGGTGGGAATGCTGGAGAGTTACAGATTACATGCTGATGGGCATACTGTTCCCGTTATCATTTATGGCGTGCCTGTTTCTTTTGAGAATAAAACCATTGGTATATACGGCATTTATGTGGATATCACGGATAGAACCAAAGCCGAGCAGGAACTACAGATAAGAAATAATGAGTTAGATAATTTTGTTTATAAGGTGTCTCATGACCTGAGGGCTCCGCTTTCATCGATACTCGGGTTGGTTAACCTGGCCAATTATGAGCAGAATGAGGATGATTTGCATCATTACATTTCTCTCATTGAAAATAGAGTGAAACAGCTGGATAGCTTCATTAATGATGTACTGAGTCATTCCAAGAATTTAAAGCTGGCGGTATCTCTGGGTGAAATTAATTTTAATCAGGTGGTTGATGATTGCTTTTCTGATTTGAATTATCTGCCCAAGGCCTCCAAGGTGAAAAAATTTATAGAGATATCATCTTATCCTTTTTACAGTGACAAATGGCGCATCAATGAAATTTTTAGAAATCTCATTTCAAATGCCATTAAATATCTGGATCCAGAAAAAGAAGAACCGTTTGTTAAGATGCACATCGCTGTAACCGATGAGATGGCCCACATCCGTTTCGAGGACAATGGCATTGGCATAGAAGAGGATACTTTGCCCAAAGTATTCGAGATGTTCTATAGAGCCACAGAATACTCGGAGGGTTCAGGAATAGGCCTTTATATTGTGAAAAATGCAGTGGAAAGGTTGGGAGGACAAATAAGAGTTCACAGTGAAATTGGCGTTGGGACTATTTTTGATATCTTAATTCCGAATGCTATTACTGAAGCAAAAAGTCGCAAAAATGAATAATAAAGGCTTATTATTGCGATATGAAAATGCTAGAGGTTAATACATCAGAGCTCGCCAAGGAGTTTATCAAGTTTCCTGTAAGATTATATAAAAAAGACCCCACATGGATCCGTCCTTTAGATAAGGATATTGACGCAGTTTTTGATCCAAAACAAAATAAAGCTTTCAGAAATGGTGAATGTATCCGCTGGATTCTGCAAGATGATAGGAGGAAAACCATTGGTAGAATTGCCGCTTTCATTAATAAAAAAACGGTAAGTAAAGGAAATGATCAACCAACCGGCGGTCTAGGATTCTTTGAATGTATTAATGATAAAGATGCTGCTTTTAAGCTTTTTGATACTGGGAAAGAGTGGTTAGAGGCTCGCGGCATGGAGGCTATGGATGGTCCCGTAAATTTCGGAGAAAGAGATAAGTGGTGGGGCCTATTGGTAGATGGTTTTGAACTTGAGCCTAACTATAACTGTAATTATAACTTTCCTTATTATCAGGAATTATTTGAGGCCTATGGCTTTCAATTATATTTTAAGCAATTCACTTTTGGTAGAAAGGTAAGAGAGCCATTCTCTCCAAGATTAATGGAAAAAGGTAGAAAGATGCTTAACGCTCCTGGCTATTCTTTCCGCCATATGGACATGAAGAAGATGGATAAGTATACTGAAGATTTCAGAACGGTATACAATAAAGCCTGGGCTCGTCATAAAGGAGTGGCACAAATGTCATCTCTGCAGGCCAAAACCATCATGAAGCAGATGAAGCCTATTATGGATGAGAAAATCGTATGGTTTGGCTATTATGAAGAGGAGCCGGTGGCATTTTACATCAATTTGCCAGAGGTAAATCAAATTTTCAAACATGTAAATGGAAAGCTTGACCTGATAGGAAAGCTTAAGTTTTTATATCATAAATGGACCAGGAGCTGCAATAAAATGCTTGGTTTGGTGTTCGGTATTACTCCTGAGCATCAAGGTAAAGGGCTCGAAGGAGCTTTGGTTTTAGCTACAGCAGAAATGGTTCAGGATAAATATCACAGGTATCCTTACCTGGAAATGAACTGGATAGGAGATTTTAACCCTAAAATGATCCGTGTGGTGGAACAAGTAGGTGGCGAAATCGTAAAAACGCATATTACCTATCGTAAGTTATTTGATGAAACCAAGCCATTTACAAGATGTCCTATGCAGTAAATTTCTGATCTCAGAATGTTAAGCTACAGGTCAAAGTTTCTGATTAAGAATCTGGCCAAAGGATTTTTTTTCTTCGTACTGCTCATTATAGGATACATTCTATTACAGAAGTATACAGATTTTGATGCCTTTCTAGATTACATAGGTCAGTGGCCCTTTTGGGTTTATATGACCTATTGCGTTTCTGAAATAGTCTTTGGCATCATTCCTCCTGAGCTATTCATGATATGGTCAATCAATAGTGGGCTCTTCGATTCGTATGTGCTTAACGTGGCTTTTCTGGCCATTATCTCATATAGCGCGGGTGTGTTTGGCTATTTCATTGGTCATAATTTTAAGAACACGCAGCTCTTTGAGAAATACTTGGCTAGCCATGTTACAAAATATCAAAAGCAGTTAAAAAGATATGGTGGTTTTTTGATCTTCGTTGGTGCCGTGACTCCTGTTCCTTTTAGCGCAGTTTGTATGCTGGTAGGGATGGCTAATTTTAAAGCCAGCAGATTTTTATTAATAGCAGCCACCAGGTTTTTAAGGTTTGCAGTTTACTCTTACCTCGTTTATCACGCCCAGATATAAGGGTTAAATTATTCATTATTACCTACCTTTGCAGCCATATTATAAATGGCTATGAATTCAGTAAAAGGAAAAGTAGGAGTATTATTGGTTAACCTGGGTACACCAGATAGCCCTTCAGTGTCAAATGTACGTTCATATCTATCTCAGTTTTTAAATGACCCGAGGGTGATTGACATTCCCTGGTTAGGAAGAAAGCTGTTGGTGAACTGTATCATTGTTCCTTTCAGAGCACCCAAATCTGCTAAGATTTATAAAGAACTTTGGACTGATCAAGGGTCTCCTCTAATATTTCATAGCGAGAAAGTAAGAGATCTTCTAAGTGACTCTTTAGGCGATGACTATGGCGTACACTTGGCTATGAGGTATAAAAACCCATCTATTCCCAGTGTGCTGGAAGAGATGAAAAAACTGAACTATAAGAAAATTATAGTGCTACCTATGTTCCCGCAGTATGCTTCAGCTTCTACAGGATCAGCTTTGCAAGAAGTGATGGATGTAGTAAGAAAGTGGTGGGTTATACCTGAAATGAAATTTATAAGCCAGTATTATGAGCACCCTAAGTTCATTGATGCCATAGTAGATAGAGCATCTAAATATAAACTGGCAGATTATGATCACATATTATTCTCCTACCATGGTTTACCCGTAAGGCAGGTTGATAAAGTCTATAATACCGGGGTGTGTGAAGGTCATGACTGTGAAAGCACCATCACAGAAGAAAATCAATATTGCTATAAAGCTACTTGCTTTGCCACTACCAGACTTATCGCTGAGAAATTAGGAATTAGCGAATCTGATTATACAGTTTGTTTCCAATCGAGATTAGATAAAAACTGGTTGGAGCCTTTCTCTGATAAGGTGGTAGAAGAATGGGGTAAAAAAGGAGCTAAAAAGCTACTTGTATTCTCACCTGCCTTTACTGCAGATTGTCTTGAAACCGTAATTGAGATTGGAGACGAGTATCAGGAAATCTTCGAGGAGCATGGTGGTGAAAAAGTACAGTTAGTAGAAAGTCTTAATGATCATCCACTATGGGTGGAGTGTTTGAAAGAACTTGTACTTGAGTAAACTTATTCTTTTATGCCGCTATAATCCTGTATAAACTGTGGGCATAGCGGCTCTCCTACATAAAACTCTTTAGGCCTTTTCTGGGTAATAGCCCATCGCTGTATCCAGCTAATGCCCCAAGAAGCAGCTACTTGGTCATCACTGCTATATGCAGGATCTGAGAGCGCTTCTTCGAGTGAGATGAAGTCATAACCTTCTTTCTCAAGGGCTGCTAACAAACCGTCAAGATATTCGGCATTAAGTAGATTATCATGAATAAGTAAGGTGTGAGCTATAGTCCTGCCAAAAAGCGTGTTTGAGGCCTTTTCGTAATACTTTACTTTTTGCATCATATATGATATGTAGCTTTGGCCTATGCTGTCTTTCATTAGTTTATCTTCCTGATCGAAGGCTTTTTTGTACGCAGCAGCATAAATCCACTCTGAGTTATCTATGGTAACGGGGGCCTCAATTAAATCATGTTGCTCAAGATAATTTTCTAAGGCCTCTACTTTTTCTTTTGTGTCTCCACGGTGTAAAAAAGGGTGTCTGAAATATTTTACCTGCTCATCAGGGCCCAGGAGTTGATTAGTTACAATCTGGCCTTTTTCAATTTCTTTAAAGAATTCTTCTGAAGTAGCTTTATTATAATCCAGGTGGCTATAAGTGTGATTTCCTAGTTCCAGGCCGTTGTCTAGCCAAAACTTAAGCATGTTCACAGATGCTGAATCTACCTGTTCATTTTTATAAACTTTGTTTTCATTGACAAAGCCAATGGCAGGTACAGCGTGAGCTACGCAAACTTTTACGATCTCCTCATTTACCCATTTTCTTAGTTGAGTTTCTTTGCCAACAGACATATCGGTAAGATCATCAATGGTAACGCACATCTTCTTTTGGGCGAAAGATGTGGCCGAACAGCAGATGAGGAAAAGTATTATAGCCTGCTTAATCATAAATGAATTACGATTAGGCTTCCACTTTATTATAAAACTCAGCTAATTTCTCTACGGTATAATCTATTTCTTCAGCAGTATTGTATTTGCTAAACGAAAATCTCACGGCACCACGGCTCGGATCTGCTTTTATGCCTGCTAGCACATGCGAACCGGTAGAAGCACCGCTGGAGCACGCACTACCACCAGAAGCAGAAATGCCATTGATATCTAAAGTGAATAGAAGCATATCATTATCCGCAGATTCTGGGAGACATACATTTAATACCGTGTATAAGCTATGATCAGGATCAGCTGAATTACCATTAAAGGAAACGCCATCTATCTTTTCTTGTAGTTTGGCTATCATTCTGTCTTTCAGTCCCTGAATATAATTTTGATGGCTTTCCATCTCATTATAAGCAATTTCCAAAGCTTTGGCTAAGCCTATAATACCGGCTACATTCTCAGTTCCGCCACGCATGTTGCGCTCCTGCGCTCCTCCATGAATGAATGGATTGATCTTCGTATTCTTATTGATATACATGAAGCCAATTCCTTTCGGACCGTGGAATTTGTGTGCAGCACCTGTTATGCAATGAATGTTCAGGTTTTTTAAGTTATGCTGATAATGCCCTACAGTCTGCACGGTGTCAGAATGAAAAATGGCTTTATGTTTTGCACATATTACACCTACTTCATCTAAATCGGTGATGTTGCCTATTTCATTATTAGCATGCATCAGAGACACTAGTGATCTTTCATTTTCAGAAAGAAGTCTCTCTAAATCTTTGAGGTCTACATGGCCTTTTTCATCTAAGGCCACGTAGCTCAATTTTATTTTTTCGCTTTTTGCCAAATTTTCAAGTGTGTTGAGCACAGCGTGATGCTCTATCTCTGAAGTAATGGCATGTTTTAACTCATAAGTATCAATAATGGAGCAGATCAAAGTGTTATCTGCTTCGGTACCTCCACTGGTAAAGAAAATCTCACCTGGGGTGGCGTTTAGAAGTTGAGCTACCTGCTTTCGCGCATATTCTATGGCTGATCTCACCTTTCTACCATGTGCATGAGTAGAAGAGGGGTTTCCAAAATCAGAAAGAAAATATGGCTTCATCGCCTCAAAAACATCAGGATCTACCGGGGTGGTAGCTGCATTATCTAAATAAACCTCCATCACACTTATGCTTGCGTAGTAATAATATCTCTTATGTCGGAAATGATTTTGTTGGCTAAATACTCAGCGGTAGATTCTGAATCTGACTCCGAATAGATTCGAATGATTGGCTCAGTATTAGACTTTCGCAAATGTACCCATTCATTTTCAAATTCTATTTTAACACCGTCGATAGTGTTTACTTTTTGATTAGCATATTTGGTTTTAATTTGCTCCAAAATGCCATCTACATCTATCTGTGGGGTTAATTCAATTTTATTTTTTGAAATATGATAGTTAGGGAACGAAGCTCTTATTCTTGATACATGCAAATCTGTTTTTGCCATATAAGTTAAGAATAATGCTATACCTACCAATGCATCTCTACCATAATGAAGCTCAGGGTAAATGATACCGCCATTACCTTCACCACCAATGATGGCGTTAGTGTTTTTCATCTCAGTCACCACATTCACTTCGCCTACAGCAGAAGCAGTATATTGTCCACCACGCTTCTCTGTTACCTTGCGAAGAGCCATGGTAGAAGATAGGTTAGAAACTGTATTTCCTTTGGTTTCAGATAGAATATAATCTGATATAGCCACCAATGTGTATTCTTCTCCGAAAGGAGTACCATCTTCTTGTATAAGAGCCAACCTGTCTACATCCGGATCTACCACTATACCCAGGTCAAACCTGCCTTTTTCCATTTCACTACATATGTGAGCGATATTTTCAGGTAAGGGCTCAGGGTTATGTGGGAAGTGCCCGGTAGGTTCGCAGTAAAATTTCTTTACATTTTGTACACCTAAGGCTTCCAATAATTTTGGTACAGCAATACCACCTGTAGAGTTAACACAGTCAATAGCTACACTGAAGTTTTTAGAGGCAATAGCATCTTTATCTACCAATGGTAAAGCCAGAATCTTCTCTATATGCTTGTCAATGTAGGTGGCATCCTGTCTGTAAGAGCCCAGGTGAAGCACCTCTGCAAACTCATAATTATCTTCATCAGCGATCTTTAGCACTTCTGCACCGTCATCAGCAGATATAAACTCCCCTTTATCGTTAAGAAGCTTTAGTGCATTCCACTGAGTAGGATTATGGCTTGCTGTAAGGATTATCCCTCCCGCGGCGCCCTCTTCAGGTACAGCTATCTCTACGGTAGGAGTAGTGGAAAGTCCCAGGTCTACCACATCTAAGCCAAGGCTTATCAATGTGTTCGTTACCAGGCCACTTACCATCTCACCAGAAATTCTGGCGTCTCTGCCTATCACAATCTTTTTGTTGCCTGATTTTTCTGAGGCCCATGACCCGAAAGCGGCTGTATATTTTACTATGTCTATAGGAGACAGTCCCTCGCCTGCTTTACCACCTATAGTTCCTCGTATTCCAGAAATTGATTTGATTAATGTCACAGTATAATTTTTTCTTTTTAATCGTTACAAATGTATGAATTTTAAAAAGTTAATACGTTCGAGATAAATAAACATTGTTCATAAAAATTATTTAAATCGAGTGACTTAAACTATTATTTTCATCTAAATTGCCGGTTATCTGTGCTAAATTTTTTATATGTTAATATACATTCTGTTTGGGCTTGGATTTGTAGTACTTATTAAAGGAGCAGATCTGCTGGTACTTGGCTCTTCTAGTATAGCCAAAAGGTTTAATGTTTCTGAGATGATTATCGGTCTCACCATTGTGTCATTTGGTACTTCTTTACCGGAATTGCTGGTAAACCTTACAGCAAGCTTTAAGGGTAGTTCTGAGATAGCTATTGGAAATATTTTTGGAAGTAACATTGCTAATATTCTCCTTATTCTAGGTGTGAGTTCCATTATAAGAGCTCTTCCTATCACAAAAAACATATATTTTTCTGAAATACCATTTTCGCTCATAGCTACACTACTTGTAGGTTTTCTGGCTAATGCTGCCTTGCTTTCAGATCACAGGGTGCTGACTTTGAGTCGGTTAGACGGCAGTATATTGCTAGTGTTTTTCTGCCTTTTTTTAGGGTATATCTATGTAGTGCATCGCTCTAATGAAACGCCACAAGATGTTACCATAAATACCAGCGAGCTGTTAAGTAAGAAGAAATCGGTGCTGTATATCTTAGGCGGCCTGGTGGGGCTATATTTTGGTGGAGAATGGGTAGTGAATGGAGCTGTGAAAATAGCCCAGGATTTTGGATTAAGTGAAACTTTTATAGGCCTTACAGTAATAGCCATTGGCACATCTTTACCTGAGCTCTTTACTTCTGCCGTGGCAGCTTACAAGAATAATACAGATATAGCTGTGGGTAACGTGGTAGGATCTAACATTTTCAACCTGCTATGGATTTTAGGAATTAGTGCTGTGGTAAGACCGTTGCCATTTGATGTGGCCAGCAATACGGATATTGTAATGATAATATTTGCCAGTGCACTGCTTCTTTTTGCGGTAGCAGTGGGCAAGGGTGCAAAAATAGTAAGATGGGAAGGAGCCCTGTTTGTACTGGTGTATTTAGGATATATCTATTACCTGGTACAGAGAGGTTAAAATTTAGACATTACTTTGTCTACTTCATTTTCTGGGTTGCCACAAGCTTCACCTTCACCTACTTTCTTTCCACAGAAGCCACAAGTAGCACCTTCTTTATTTAGGTATGGGTTCTGAGAAGCACAAGTACCTTTAAACTGCCCGTCTTTTATAAAAATAAGTCTCACAGACATAAGTATAAAAAACACCCCTATAAATCCGATTGTCAATAATAAAGTAGTACCCATGATTGTCTATTTTTGTGCAAATTTAGCCATCAGTTGCTAAACGTACACCATTAACTTTAAGTTTCTTAAATCCCAATAGTTCGCATGAAAGAAATTAAGAAAACACCAGACCTTAACAGAGCCAGTAAACTAGAAGCCTTCGATCGTCTTCTCACCATTATGGATGAGTTAAGGGAAAACTGCCCGTGGGATAAGAAACAAACATTAGAGTCATTAAGGCACCTGACCATTGAGGAAACTTATGAGCTTAGTGATGCTATTATTGAGGCCGATGTGGACGAGATAAAAAAGGAACTGGGCGACCTTATGTTACACAATGTTTTTTATGCCAGAATTGCGTCAGAAACTAAAGATTTTGATGTCTCAGACGTCCTACATAGTGTTTGTGATAAGCTGGTAGAGCGTCACCCGCATATTTATGGAGATGTAGATGCGGAAGATGAAAAAGCGGTGAAGGAAAACTGGGAGAAGATAAAGCTTAGAGAGAAAGGGAATAAGAAGAAGTCTGTTTTGGGTGGCGTGCCTAAGTCATTACCGGCATTGGTTAAAGCCATGCGAATTCAGGAGAAAGCTCGTGGAGTAGGGTTCGATTGGGATGAGCCTCAGCAGGTTTGGGATAAGGTGGAAGAAGAAATGGGTGAGTTCAGAACAGAGTTCAACCCAGAGTCAGGAAACATAGATCAGGAAAAGGCCCAGAGTGAGTTTGGTGATTTGCTTTTTTCACTTATCAACTATGCGCGTTTCATCGATATAAATCCGGAAGAAGCGCTGGAGCGAACTAATAAAAAGTTCATCAAAAGGTTTCAATTTTTAGAGACCGAGTCCGCCAAGGATGGTAAGGATATTACTGAAATGACCCTGGATGAAATGGACGAATATTGGGAAAGAGCTAAATCTTTATGAACTAGCACTATTCACTGAATTAACTGAAGGATGCAACTAATTTTATTATTAACTCCGCCATAAAATTTTGAAATTTGAGCATTTAACTTAAATTCAGGCCATTTATTTGGCTTAATGAAAGGGAAAAAGAGGTTTAAACTTCGTAATTATTTTATTGGTAAGGATATCTATATAGAATCCTGGACCCTCTATAAAAGGGTAATGCTTACCAGTCAGTTTAGTCTGATAGCCCTTTTTGTGGCAATATTTTATTTCCTTTTCGATTTTTTCCACGGCTCTATGTCCGGGTTATGGGTTTACTTGGGCCTGGGTTTTACCTCCATACTTAGTCTGATCAATAACCGCATTGGGCTTTATACACTGGCCAGACTTATACTTCTTTTTGGAGCCAATCTTACTGTTTTTGTGCTTTATGAAATGGAGCTACCCGGCACGGGGTCATACCTTTTCTTCATTATATGCATAATTGGGTCTTTTACACTTTTTGGGTATAAGGAAAGGCTAAAAGGCTATATATCTTCGGCGTTCGCACTTGCTTTATTTTTAGCGGGCTTCTATAATGAATTTGATTTTATTCCTAAAACAGATTTTCCAGTTGAAGATGTAGCCAATAACTTTTTGGTCAATTTTATAATAGCCTCCATCACCTCGATTTTTATCATTTCATTCCTACTTCGGATAAACAGAAAGTCTGAAGACAACTTAAGAAAGAATGAAAAAAGCTTGAGAGCCTTAACCGAAGAACTTACTCAAAGCAAAAATAGATTTGAGTTAGCCATTCATGGTAATAGTGCCGGCATTTGGGACTGGGACATTCTAAATGATTCTATATATATATCGCCGCTGTTAGCTGAAATGCTCGATTACCGCTATGGAGATACTATCAATCAAGCTTATAAGCAGGTGTTTGAGGCCACTATTCACCGAGATGATCAAAAGCTATTCGCTCAAAAAATGCGTTCTCACCTGAAAAACAGAACGCCCTTCAAAGTGGAGGTGCGCATGATGAAAACGCGTGGGGAATATATCTGGGTATTAGATACTGGCCAGGCAGAATGGGATGAGAACGGAAATCCTGTACGCATGGTAGGGTCAATCATAGATATAACCGAACGCAAGCGAGCCGCGGAAAAAATAAATGAGCAAAATAAAATGCTCGAAAAGACTAATGCCGAGCTGGATCGCTTTGTATATAGTACCTCTCATGATCTTAAAGCTCCACTAAGTTCTATTTTAGGGCTCATAAGAATATTTGAACTCACAGATGATGATGAGGAAAAGAAAAATTGCCTCAATATGATGCGTGAGCGGATAGATACGCTCAACGGTTTCATTGCTGATATAATTGATTACTCTAGAAACTCAAGGCTTTCTGTTGAAAAAGACTCCATTAATTTAAATCAACTGGTGTCTGACGCTATTCTTAATTTGCAATACTTTGAGCACTCTCAGGAGATAAGGATAGTAAAGGAGAATTTGGACCTTGAATTTCTGGCTGATCGTAGCAGGCTTAAAATCATAGTTAATAACATTTTGGCAAATGCCATCAAGTATCATGATATAATTAAAGATGATCCCTATGTGATTATTAAGGGTGAAATGATTGATGATCAAATTGTTATAACTATTGCTGATAATGGCCGCGGTATTAAGGAAGATCTGCAGCAGGATATCTTCAACATGTTCTTCAGAGCCAGTGAAGACTCAGAAGGGTCCGGTCTGGGGTTATATATAGCCAAGGAGATGGCCGATAAGTTAGATGGCAGTATATCAGTGCATTCAACCATGGGTGAAGGCACCGCATTCACTATTTCTATTCCCAAAATTTGATTAAACAGATTAGTAACGTGCAATTCGTTATTGCATAAAGATCATTTTATTATCTTTGCCCTCTATGGCAAATCAAGACGAAAACCTGTTAAAAAAGATAGTAGCTCATGCTAAAGAGTATGGGTTTGTTTTTCCTTCTAGTGAAATATACGATGGCTTAGGAGCCGCTTATGACTACGGTCAGAATGGTGTAGAGCTTAAAAATAATATTAAAAGCTACTGGTGGAAATCCATGGTGCAAATGAACGAGAATATTGTGGGGCTCGATGCTTCCATATTCATGCACCCTACCACCTGGAAAGCTTCAGGGCACGTAGATGCTTTTAATGATCCTATGATCGATAATAAGGATTCTAAAAAGAGGTATCGTGCTGATGTTCTGATAGAAGATCACATTGCCAAGATAGAGGGCAAAATAGATAAAGAAGTTGATAAGGCTGCCAAAAGGTTTGGAGATAGCTTTGATAAGGATCAGTTTGTAAGCACTAACCCAAGGGTGGTGAAATACAATGAAGAGATAGATTCTATCAACAGCAGAATGAAAGCCGGGATGGAGAGTGGAGATCTTAGCCAGCTGAAAACTCTTATTGAAGATCTAGGTATTGCTGATCCTGTTTCAGGATCTAAAAACTGGACTGATGTACGCCAGTTTAACCTAATGTTTGCTACTGAACTTGGCTCATTAGCCGAGGGTGCCAACAAAATATATTTAAGACCGGAAACAGCGCAGGGTATTTTTGTAAACTTTCTAAATGTGCAAAAGACCGGAAGGATGAAAATCCCATTTGGTATAGCTCAGATAGGTAAGGCTTTCAGAAATGAGATCATCGCCCGTCAGTTCATATTCCGTATGCGTGAATTTGAGCAAATGGAGATGCAGTTTTTCGTTAAGCCAGGTGATGAAATGGCATGGTACGATAACTGGAAACAAACTCGTATTAATTGGCATAAAGCCTTAGGTCTGGGAGAAGACTATTACCGTTTTCACGATCATTTGAATTTGGCTCATTATGCTAATGCCGCCTGTGATATCGAATTTAACTTCCCTATGGGCTTTAAAGAACTTGAAGGTATTCACAGCCGTACAGATTTCGACTTGAAAGCTCATGAGGAGCATTCTGGTAAGAAATTACAATTCTTTGATCCTCAGGAGAATAAGAGTTATGTGCCATATGTTATCGAAACATCAATAGGTCTTGATCGTATGTTCCTGGCTATTATGTCGGCGGCATATACTGAAGAAACTTTAGAGGACGGTAGCGAAAGAGTAGTGCTTAAAATACCTGCTCCATTAGCACCTTCGAAAGTGGCCATACTGCCATTATTGAAGAAAGATGGTTTGCCAGAGAAAGCCAGAGAAATAATAGATGAGCTAAAGTATAACTTCACTTGTCAGTATGACGAAAAAGATGCTATAGGTAAAAGATACAGAAGACAGGATGCCGTAGGTACTCCATATTGTATCACTGTAGATCATCAGACATTAGAAGATAATACTGTAACGCTTAGAGATAGAGACACTGCTAAGCAAGAGAGAATTGCCATCGCAGATTTGAAGGGAAGAGTTGAAGATTTAGTTTCCTTAACCAGTCTCCTCAAACAAGTAAAGTAATTTGAACGCAATTGTCATTGTACCAGTAGTAGTGTTACTGCTGGTACTTATATTTGGTGTATACTCCATTTCTCATGATGTATTTTCTTACATGTATGATAATGGAAAGCAGTTTGTAAAGCGCCAGGCCAGGCTCAGTGTGTCTCATGAAGAGATTTTAGGTAAATATTCTGCTTACTATAACTCTTTAGGGGTGGCAGACAGAGAAATCTTTAAAAAGAGACTGCAAAAGTTTATGTATAGCAAAACCTTTATTCCCAGAGGGTTTGCTGAGGTTACAGATGAAATGAAAGTGCTGATCTCTGCTTCTGCCATACAACTCACTTTTGGCTTACCATTCTTATACCTGGCTAACTTCAATAGAATACTTATTTATCCGGATTCCTATTATTCAAGGATTACAAAGCTGTATCATGCTGGAGAAGTTAATCCAAGAATGGGGGTAATTGTATTGTCCTGGAAAGCTTTTGTAGATGGCTATGCTGACTTAACGGATAGTTTTAATGTAGGCCTTCATGAGATGGCTCATGCCATTCACTTTGAGAATAGGATAAGGAATGAAGAGTACGATTTTCTGGATAGAAGAGCGCTTTACCAATTAGAATTGATTACAGCACGTGAGCTACCTAAAATACAAAGTGGTGAACCACACTTCTTTAGAAGCTACGCGGGCACAAACCAATATGAGTTCTTTGCTGTGGCGCTAGAATACTTCTTTGAAAATCCCGTGGGCTTCAAAGCTGCCCTGCCGGATTTGTATGATGCACTAGTACGTTTGCTAAGACAGGATTTGATGTCGCTTTATTCTTAAAATTCCGAACATATTTAGGTGTTTATAAGAAGGCAAATGGATGGAATTCACTTGAAGTTTGTAATTTGAACTTAACGTTATAGGAGAGAGGGAGTATATCTATTCAAAAGCCTGAATTATTAATTTATTAAAATGCATCCAGATAAAATAAAGAATATCATCAAGCTCAATATCCAGGATAGGTTTGAGTATACTATAAGAGAAATAGTTAAACATGAGGGGTTATGGTGCATTCAAAAAGATGATGGAATCGCGACTTATACAGATTCGGATGGGGATGAGGTCTTTCCTATTTGGCCTCACAAAGAAGCAGCGGAACTCTGCCCATTTGAGCAATTCTCCGGCGATGAATACTATCACGGCTTCGTAGACATGGACGAGCTGTGGGAATACATCCTTCCCGATTTTGATGAGAAGAACATCTTAATCGGAGTGTTTTTTGTGAAAGACCAGGATGCCATGTGCGTGCCATCAGCCGTTTTAGCCGAAGAGCTTTTGGATGAAATGGATTCTGATTGATTTTAAAAAACAATCTCAAATGACAAAACCCCTCCTTACCAGGTTTGTATACCTCGCTTTGTCAGCTGTTTTTATTTATACTGCTTATTTAATATCGTATTGCTTGATGCTTTTAGTTGGGGCAGCTCATCTCATGATGGGTTGTATATATTGGTGATTCCAATGGTTATGTTGCCAGTGGTCTTAGTTCTTGAGATTTGCCGATATATTATATTAAAAAAGGCCGCGTTAAAGCGGCCCTTTGATGATGTAACTCAGCTTATTCCTATTTAATCTTCCTCAAATAGGTACAAGTCCTTTGAATAAGATTCATTTTCACCTATGCCAAATCCCCAATAAAAGCCACTTTCTGTTGGGATAAAAAGTGATTCTTTGCCTTCTCTTGGGAAAGATAGTTTTTGATACCATGCATTATCATTTGTGTTGAAATACCATAGGCTGTTCTCGTCGGATATGCTTGATCCAACATATAGTACATCATTAACGGTTAGAAAGATGCCACCATTGATATTATCAGTATAAAAGCCTGTAAAAGATGGCAACTTGATCCATTGGTTATCTGTTGGGTCAAATTTCCAAACACCTCCTAGTTCCGTCGCTATAAATCCGAAAGAATCTGATCCAGCATAACCCCCGAGGTAGTTCATTGTCTCATTAAACCCATTAGATATTTCTTCCTTCCATGTATCAGTATTAAAATTGTAACTGATGAAATCTCCATTATTAATTATGAAATATGTGGTATTAGTTGATGCTATATAAAAGGCTCTGTAAATGGTAGAGCCATATGGATTGCTTGTTAAGGTAGTCCAATCCTTTGTTTGGGAGTTAAATACAGAAATAGTTTTATCGGATTCACTGTAATAATATCCTTTGCCACTGATGGTCCATTGAAAATCATATGAGGAGACGGATAAATCTTCTTTCAGTGGTGTTAACTCATCCCAGCTAGATGCAGAAACATTGTATTCATGAAATGTAGCAGGATAAGGTTCACCATTTAACCATCCGTCACTATGATGCAGATATAATTTGTTGTTTATATTATAAAATAAACTAGAAGACCCTGAGATGGTCAATGGATTGTTAGTCGAAATTCTTGTCCATGTGCCAGAGGTGATTACAAACTTGTTTGGAGAGTCTGTTGATTGCCCGTTATTGATAACTGTTAAAGTTACCTGCTTATCAGAAGTGTATGGGACTTTAACAGTTAGTTCTTCTGTAGAGCTGGAAATCACTTCGGCCTCTGTATCATTGAAGAACACCTTTATACTTCCTCCGTCATTAGAGAAATTACTTCCATTTATAGTGATAGTTGACCCTATATCACCTGATGCAGGTTCCACGGATGAAATATTTGACTTTATGGCATCATCCTCGGAGCATGATATGAATAGGGTTATAAGAATTGTATTTATGAATATATTAATTCCTGCTTTCATTTTGGGGTCTAGTTTATTGACTTTTATGATCTAGCCTATATAAAAGTAACCTTGGTGGAAACAAAGAATGGTGCTGAATAATTCAAGTATTAATTAGTTGCATTTTCTGGCTTATACATTTGATAGAGCATAACCTTGTCACTCTTCACAAAGAATTAACCATACAGATTTTTCATTCATCTGATTCCTACTTAAATTAATAGGATAAATATTAATTCTTCGAATTGATATATTTTAAACCTTAAACCTAAATCCGATGATTAAAAAAACACTAGCGGCCATGGCTATGGCCTCCGCTGTTTTATTGGCTAGCTGTAATGATAGCCAGGTAAAACCTTCCGAAAAATCTGATAATTCTGACCTTGACCAAATGGCGCTGGATATGACCAGCTTCCTGAAAGAAGGTAATAATCTGGAGGCGACTACAGCCTTGCTCAAAACTCAGCCTGTGGGGGTAAAACTAAGTGAGGTAATTTCTAAAGTGACTCCTAAATCCTCTGAAGTGGGAGCCAGACTTAATGAATCAGCTAACTTCTATGATGAGCAACTGAAAGGTGAGGCTCCTGAGGAGGTGGCCATTCCTGAGCTTTGGTTACATGAGCCTAATGGTGTAGCTGTGAATGCAGAAAATGTATTAGTAGCTTATCCTCCAGCTGGAGATGAGGCGGAGTGGACTAAAGTAAGAGCTTACACCCTACAGGGAGAAGTGGTTTACCTGGATGCTAAGCAGGAACCAAATGTGCCTGTGATTGTACTTGAAAAGCATGGTTTTGAAGCTTTCAAAGTGGAGGTGAGCTTTATGAATAAGAAACTGCAGGAGGCAGGTCTTCAGGAAAACCTTCCTCAAATTGATAAATCAGCAAGAACTGCTGCCAATGGTGCCGAAACTACCATTCTTGATAAAATACGTCTTAATGATGATCAGGAGCCGTGGATCAGTGGTGCTGCGGAGATATATGCCGTAACATCAGGTATTAGAAACGCCGATAAAGATGCAGAAGTGGCGGTAATTCCTATGTACTACCTGGATAAAGAGGATAAGGATTATTACCCTAACCAAATCATGCTTTTCTGGGATGATTATGCCTATCAGGCGGCTAATATTCAGTTATTCGAAAAAGATGATAATCATAACTATCAGGACTTGGTGTCCATCCTTATTTCTGAGATTAGCAAGCTGGCAGGCACCATTAGTGGCCAGCCATGGATCACAGCCGTAGGCACCATTGGTTCAGCTATAGTAGAAGCTTTACCAGATAGCTTCTGGACTAATGATGATGATTATGTGGATTCGTTTTATACTATTGAGAAAAATAAAACTTACACGAATTACTACGGAGCAGGGGGAAATGCTAAGGTGAATTTAAGGCCTTATTTTATACCTGCTAATTAAAACATTACAAAGATTTTTTAAAGGCCTTCTAATAATTAGGAGGCCTTTTTCTTTTTATAAGATTTAAATACTCAGATAAGGGGGTTTTTTGGTGCTAAATTCAATAATTAAGGTTAACTTAAGTATAACCCTTTTTCGGAGTATTTCTTTTACACTCCGCTAATCTTCCTTTAAATAATTCATAGAGAGTCGTCACTCTATGATGCAGTAGAGAAATTTTCTGTCCTTTATTTCAGCGGCAAAAATTTATTTTGAATTTATCTGCTATGTCCAAATCTTAATGGGCATTCCAGTACGTAAATAGTTAAATTTTAAACCAACGTGTTATGGAAAAAATCAATGTATATCCTAAGTACAATAAGGATAGAAGAAACTTTTTAAAGGCAGGAGGCGCAGGCCTGGCTGCTGCAGGCTTGTTGCTTTTAGGGTGCGGTGATGATGATGGTGGAGACGCAGATCCCGAAGTATTTGACTTGGGTTCTGGAGATTTAGCGGTTTTAAACTATGCTTACGCTCTGGAACAGTTGGAGGCTGATTTCTATACTAAGGTTTTCAGCTCTTTTTACGCTGGAGCTACTACTGAGGAGAAGGCTATTCTGACAGATATTTATTATCATGAGGTAATTCATAGAGACTTCTTTAAAGCTGCCATATCTGGTGTGGCGAGTGAAAGTCAGATATTACCTACGCTGGAGTTTGATTATGGTGATTTAGATTTTAATGACAGAGATTCAGTATTAGCTACTGCTAAGGCTCTGGAAGACACAGGTGTTGCCGCTTATAACGGTGCAGGAAAGCTGTTAGAAACGCCTGATTATTTACTCATTGCAGGAAAAATTGTATCAGTGGAGGCAAGGCATGCATCAGCTATACGTAGCCTTATTAATCCTGACTCTAAAGATTTTGCTGGAGACGATATTATAGATGCATCTGGTTTAGATACTTCTAAAGCACCTTCAGAAATTCTACCAATAGCAGCAGGGTTCATCACCACTAAATTTACGGCTAATAATTTGCCTTAATGGATCTCTCTACAATTTTTTCACATTAAATCGATAACCATGAATATATTTAAAATATTAGATCAGTTTACTAATGATAATCTGATGGACTCTAAGGGCAATGGAATTATGTCTCGTAAGATGGCCTTTAATCAGTTTGCTAGAATGGGTAAAAATATAGCATTGGCAGCTGCACCGCTCGGCCTGGTGGCTGTAGCAGGCAGGAAGAGTTATGCTAAAACAATGGAGACACCCACCGAGGCATTGCAACTAGCTCTTACGCTAGAATATCTAGAGGCAGAATTTTATGAGCTTGGTCTTCAGTCTGGTGTAATACCCACTGGTGGGCGAGAGGAGAAAGTTTTTATGCAGATATCCAAGCATGAATCTGCTCATGTAGACTTTTTAAAGGCCGGCTTAGGGGATAATTCCATTGATAAGCCCACCTTTGATTTCACAGTTGGCGGCAGTTTTGATCCATTCAATGACGACAGTCAGGTAGATAAAGCTACTTCGTATGCGCAGTTTCTTGCATTGGCTCAGGCTTTTGAAGATACAGGTGTAAGAGCATATAAAGGACAGGCGGCAAACTTAATGTCTACTCCTGATCTATTAACGGCGGCTTTGCAAATTCATTCGGTAGAGGCTAGGCATGCCTCTGAAGTGAGAAGAATACGAGGTCTAAAAGGATGGATAGTGCAGGATGAAAGGGGAGACGGTATGCCAGAGGCAACGGCGGCTGTTTATGCTGGTGAAGATGTAACGATGCAGGCAGGTTTTAATACTGCTTCTGCTTTTGGTGGAGATGCAGGTACTGAGGCTTATGATGAGCCACTAACCGGCGCTGAGGCCACTGATATAGCTAGTTTATTTATTGTAAGCTAAACAAAACAAATACTTTGAAGCAGTTCATTTTATCATTAGATGAGCTGCTTCTTTTTTGTTATTCTTCCATTCCTACCGGAAAACTATCACTAAAGTTTAACCATTGGCCAAATTGGCTTACCTTAGCTTTTTATTTAAAAGGCAAAAAGAATGAACTGGGAACAGTTATTGTCTAATCAAAGGCTGGGTAAAAAACCAATAGAGCATGAGCTGAGCAGAAGCGCCTTTGAGCAAGACTATGATAGGATAATCTTTTCACACCCATTTAGAAGGCTACAGGACAAAACACAGGTACATCCTTTACCTGAGTATGATTTTGTGCATAACAGGCTCACCCACAGTTTAGAAGTAAGCAGTGTAGGTCGCTCTTTAGGAAAGAAAGTGGGTGAAGTTATACTGCAAAGACATGCCGAGCTGGCTAATAAATTTTCCTTTCATGATTTCGGGGCCATTGTGGCGGCGGCTTCTTTGGCGCACGACATAGGCAATCCACCTTTTGGCCATTCTGGAGAAGATGCCATCTCTGAGTTTTTTAAGTTTCATCCTTTTGGTAAGAGTTTCCAAACTCAGGTGTCTGATTGGGAATGGCAAGACCTGACCAACTTTGAAGGTAATGCTCAAGGCTTCAGAATATTAAATAAAAACAGATATCAAGGGTTAAAGCTGACCTTTGCCACTCTGGCGGCATTTAGCAAATACCCAAGAAAATCTTTGCTTCCAGAAGCGCATAAGTCTAAGCGAAGCCAGAAGAAGTACGGGTTTTTTCAATCTGAAAAAGAAGTATTCTCAACTATCGCTGAAAATGTAGGCCTTATTTCTAGGGGCGATGCTGTTTGGAGCCGCCATCCACTTACATTTTTAGTGGAGGCTGCTGATGATATTTGTTACCAGCTGATTGACCTTGAAGACGGTTGCCGATTAGGTCTGGTAAGCTATGATGATACGGTAGAGCTTTTTGCTGGAATTCTTAAAGACAGGTTCAATAAAGAAAAGCTGGAATCTATTACCAGCATAGATGAAAGAATAGGTACGCTAAGGGCCATGGCCATCGGAGTTCTGATAGAGCAGGCAGTAAATCTATTCCTTGATAATGAGAAAGACATCTTGTGTGGAGAATTTGATGTTGCTCTGGCTGATGCCATTCCTTCTACCCCGGTACTAAATAATATTTCCGATATTTCTATTAAACAAATATATAGGTGCAGGCAAGTTATGGAGACTGAAACGGCCGGCTTTGAGGTGTTGCCAGGGTTATTAGAAACTTTTACGCAGGCAGTGTGTGGAGATGATGGCTCTAAGAAATCTAAAGCTATTTCAGGGTTAATGCCGCCGGAGATAAAAGAGGAAGTACAAGGGGCTGAAACGGTATACGAAAAACTGATGGCCTGCATAGATTTTATTTCAGGACTTACAGATACTCATGCCATTTCCTTATACAGAAAGCTAAAAGGTATCTCTTTGCCTAATTCTTAACCTTTTTTATGAAAAATAGTGAAACATGACCTCTTCATTTCGGTTATGCTAATAGCGTGTAATTGTAAGTCTGTTGGTATTTTCCAACATCAATGGATTTAAATTATACTTTAAAATCAAAATCATTACCTTTGTGCCTCTTTTACAAGCATGTGGACTAAACTCGCGCATATAATAATAAAATACCGGCTATGGCTGGTATTAGTTTTAGTAGCTATAACAGCATTCATGGGCTATCATGCTCGTGATGTGGAAATGAGCTATGATTTCGCTAAAACTGTACCTTCCGACGATCCGGATATGGTTATCTTTCAGAACTTTAAGCAAGAGTTCGGTGAAGATGGAAACCTGGTAGCTATAGGGCTGAAAGACAGTGCTGTTTATAGCGCTGAAAACTTCGAAAGATTCAGAGAACTAGGGCAGCAGATCTCAAAATTTGAAGGTGTTAATAATGTTATCTCTCTGCCTCAAATACAGAGGTTGAAGAAAAACGCTAAAGAAAAGAAGTTTGAACTGGAATATATATTTCAGGGAGCACCCAAATCTAAAGCCGAGTTTGATAGCCTTTTCCAATTAGCATTAGATCAAAAATTTTATAGTGGCCGTCTGGTGAATCATACCAATGGAGCCACACTTATGTTGGTTTCTATCAATAAGGAGGTGAACAATTCGTCCAAAAGGATGGATCTTACCAATAACCTTGTAGAAGCTGGTACTAAATTTCAAGAAGATACTGGTATACAACTGCACTATGCAGGTTTACCTTTCGTACGCTCGGTAGTAGCTGGAAAGGTGAGCAAAGAGATGCAGTTCTTTTTATACCTTTCTATTGGTGTTACGGCTTTAATATTATTCCTGTTCTTCAGAACGTGGGATGCCGTGGTTTTTCCAATGACCATTATCGCTGTTATCGTGGTGTGGGTAATGGGATCTTTAGCACTGTTTGGATATAAAATCACTTTACTTACCGGGCTTATACCGCCTGTAATAGTCGTCATAGGTATTCCTAACTGTGTATACCTGATCAATAAATATCATCAGGAGTTTGAAAAGCACGGTAACAAGTTTAAAGCCGTTAGCACTGTTGTTAGAAAGATTGGTTTAGTTACGCTAATTACCAATTTCACTACAGCAATAGGCTTTTTGGTGCTCGCCTCTACTGATATTGTAATCCTTAAAGAATTTGGAATTGTAGCTGGTATAAACATCATGGCTACTTTCTTGGTAAGTATCATTCTTATACCTGCTGTATTTAGCTGGTTGCCGCCTCCAAAAAATAAGCAACTAAAGCATTTGAGGTTCAAAGGGATGGATTTCATTCTTACGCAGATGGATTTGCTTATCCATAGGCACAGAATGTTCATTTACATTGCTACTACGGTGATCGTAATTATTTCCGTATATGGAACCCTAAAGATCAGAGCGGTTTCTTATATGGTAGATGACCTTCCTGAAGATAGCCAGGTAATAAAGGATTTGGCCTTTTTTGAAGAAAACTTCAGCGGCGTTATGCCATTAGAAATAGTGGTGGATACCAAGGAAAAAAGAGGGGTTATTGATCTTAAGAATTTAAGAAAAATTGAAAGGTTTGAGAAATTCCTAGCCTCTAACAGAGATATTTCAGAGCCTGTGTCATTGGTGAGTTTTGTAAAGGCATCTAAGCAAGCTTTTTATAATAACAACCCTGATAGATACAGCCTGCCAGATAGGAGAGAAAGAAACTTTATTCTCCCTTACATGAAAGGACAAAGCGATAACAGTGGCCTTTTTAGTTCATTTGTAGATTCTACACTTCAAAAAATGAGGATCTCCATGCAGGTAGCTGATATTGGTTCGCATAAAATGGACTCATTAATAACTCAGGTAATTCAACCAGAGATTGATTCTGTTTTTGCTGATTCTGATATTACAATGGACATTACAGGTACTACTCCTTTGTTCATTAAAGGAAATAACTTCCTAATTAAGAACCTGAGAATGAGCTTGATACTGGCATTTATCATTATCGCCGTGATCATGGCTATTCTGTTCGCTAACTTCAGGATGATAGTTATTTCTCTGGTGCCTAATATAATTCCGCTGGTGATTACCGCCGGTATTATGGGCTTTGCAGGTATTCCTCTGAAGCCAAGTACGGCACTTATTTTCAGTATTGTGTTTGGTATCTCTGTAGATGATTCCATTCACTTTTTGGCCAAGTATAGGCAAGAGCTTTTTGGTAATAAATTCTTTGTACCATTGGCAGTTAGCAAGAGCTTAAGAGAAACAGGGGCAAGTATGATGTATACTTCAATAATCCTGTTCTTTGGTTTTGTAATTTTTGCAGGCTCAGAATTTGGAGGAACAGTAGCATTAGGAATACTAACATCGGTAACATTGCTTATCGCTATGTTTACTAATCTAATCTTGCTTCCATCACTACTACTTACCTTCGATGATGGTAAGCGTAGAAAGGATGCACACCCATTAATAGAACAATATGATGATGGATTCTATCAGGAAGATGAGGACGAGGAGATTGATCTGGACCTGATCAGAGTGGATAAAGAAGATACATCAAAAGAAATAAACTCATAATTTTAAATAGTCGCAAGCGGTGAAATATAAAGAGTATAAAGGGCTCAATTATGCCGAAGTAGCTGATAGAATACTAGAATATTGGCAAGACAATAAGATATTTGAAAAATCCGTAGATAGTCGTGAGGGCAATGAAACCTTCACCTTCTTTGAAGGACCACCCTCTGCGAATGGTACTCCGGGTATTCACCACGTGATGGCGCGTGCAGTAAAAGATATTTTCTGTAGATATAAAACGCTGAAAGGCTATCAGGTAAAAAGAAAAGGTGGCTGGGATACCCACGGTTTGCCAGTAGAACTTCAGGTGGAGAAAGAACTTGGTATCACTAAAGAAGATATAGGTAAAAAAATCTCCGTAGAAGAATACAATCAGAAGTGCCGTGAAACGGTAATGAGATTTAAGAATCAGTGGGATGACCTTACTCGTAAAATGGGGTATTGGGTTGATCTTGATGATCCTTACGTTACGTTTGACAAAGATTATATGGAAACTTTGTGGTACCTGCTTAAGCAGCTGTATGACAAAGGCCTTCTTTATAAAGGATATACTATTCAGCCGTATTCTCCGGCTGCCGGTACAGGTTTAAGTTCGCATGAGCTAAACCAGCCAGGTACTTATAGAGATGTAAAGGATACTACCATCACCGCTCAGTTTAAAATGAAAGGTGAGGAGGAAACTTACTTCCTAGCCTGGACTACCACGCCTTGGACTTTGGCGGGTAACACAGCTTTAGCTGTAGGTGAAAATATAAATTATGTAAAGGTAAAAACCTTTAACCCGTATACATTCAAGCCTGTTCAGGTTATCCTGGCAAAGGATAGAGTAGGTGCTTACTTCAGTAGTAAAGCGGCAGACCTTAACATGGCAGATTACAACGAAGGCGATAAGCTTATCCCTTACGAAATAGTAGCTGAGTATAAAGGTAAAGACCTGGTTGGTAGTGAATATGAGCAATTATTGCCATTCATAGAGCCAGATGGTCCTGCTTTCAGAGTAATACCTGGAGACTATGTAACTACTGCTGATGGTACTGGTATAGTTCACATCTCACCTACGTTTGGTGCGGATGACCAGAGAGTGGCTAAGCTGGCTGGGATTGGTGCTATCGTGGTAAAAGATGAAGAAGGAAACATTGGGCCAATAGTAGATAAGCAAGGTAGATATGTAAAGGAAATCACCGAATGGGCTGGTATGTACGTGAAAAACGAATACTATGCTGATGGTGAGGCTCCTGAGAAATCACTTGATGTGCTTATCGCTATAAAGCTGAAAGAAGACAACAGAGCTTTTAATGTAGCCAAGTACGAACACTCTTATCCACATTGCTGGAGAACTGATAAGCCAGTATTATATTATCCATTGGATTCGTGGTTTATAAAAACCACCGCCATGAAGGATAAACTGGTTGATTTAAATAAAACTATCAATTGGAAGCCGGAATCTACAGGTACAGGTAGATTCGGAAACTGGCTGGAGAACCTGGTAGACTGGAACCTTTCCAGATCCAGATTCTGGGGTACGCCACTTCCTATCTGGGTTTCTGAGGATAGAACAGAAGAGAAATGTATCGGTACACTTGATGAACTGAAGGCAGAGGTAGCTAAATCTATCGAAGCAGGCTTCATGACAGAAAATATCGGTGATGACTTCGATCTTCACAGACCTTATGTAGATGATATCATTTTGGTAAGTGACAGCGGTAAGAAAATGTTCCGTGAGCCAGATCTTATAGATGTATGGTTCGATTCTGGAGCTATGCCTTATGCGCAGTGGCATTATCCATTTGAGAATAAAGAAATATTTGATGCTAACTACCCTGCAGATTTTATTGCTGAGGGTGTAGATCAAACTCGTGGCTGGTTCTTTACATTGCATGCCATCGCGGTTATGCTTTTTGGTAAAGTTGCCTTTAAAAATGTAATAGCTAACGGCTTAGTATTAGATAAGAATGGAAACAAAATGTCTAAGAGATTAGGCAATGCTGTAGATCCATTCAAAACATTGGCAGAGCATGGACCAGATGCCACTCGTTGGTATATGATTTCTAATGCTAACCCATGGGATAACCTTAAATTTAATATTGATGGTGTAGTTGAAGTGCAAAGAAGGTTCTTCGGCACTCTTCAAAACACATATTCATTCTTCGCTTTGTATGCTAACCTGGATGGTTTCAACTTCCAGGATGGCGAGGTGTCAGCAACTTCAAGAACAGAGAGTGATCGTTGGATCCTTTCAAAACTGAATAGCCTGATCACTAAAGTAGATGCTGCTTATAATGACTATGAGCCAACTAAAGCGGCCAGATTAATTCAGGATTTCACTATAGATGACTTGAGTAACTGGTATGTGAGGTTGAACAGGAAGCGTTTCTGGAGAGGTGAATACAATGAGGATAAGAAAGCGGCTTATCAAACACTTTATACTTGTTTGATGACCATCGCTAAGCTTGGATCTCCTATTGCGCCATTCTACATGGAGCAGCTGTTCCAGGATCTTAATGAGGTAACTGGATTAGACACCGCAGAATCTGTACACCTTACAGATTTCCCTAAGGTAGATGAGTCTATCATAGATACAGATTTAGAGCAGAGAATGGACCTTGCTCAGAGAGTTTCGTCATTAGTACACTCTCTTCGTAAGAAACATATGATAAAAGTGCGTCAGCCTTTATCAAAAATTCTTTTGCCTGTAATAAATGACACTTTCAAGAGACAGGTATCAGCGGTAGAAGAATTAATTCTTTCTGAGGTGAATATCAAAGAGATAGAGTTTGTAGGGGATGAGTCTGGCGTGCTTGTAAAGAGCATTAAGCCTAACTTCAGCAAGCTGGGTAAGGAGTACGGTAAATTGATGAAATCAATAGCTGGACAAATCAACCAGTTCTCTGCAGATGATATTTCAGCCTTAGAGTCTGATAATCAGAAGGTAATAGATGTTAACGGTGAAAACATCACGCTTACTTTAGAGGATGTGGAAATCACTTATCAGGATATTCCAGGCTGGTCAGTGGCTAGTGAAGGCAGACTTACAGTAGCGCTTGATATCACTATTTCTGAAGACTTAAAGAAAGAAGGTATAGCCAGAGATCTTGTAAACAGGGTTCAAAACCTTAGAAAGGATATGGGCTTAGAGGTGCAGGATAAAATCAAAATCCATATTGAAAAAAATACGGATTTGGTAAATGCTGCGTTGGAAGCCAACAAAGAATATATCTGTAATGAAACTCAGGCCTTATCTTTAGACATTACCGAATCACTGGCAGAAGGAAGTGAGTTGGAAATGGACGAGCATAAACTTAAGGTGAAAATAGAAGCATAATGAAGTTATATAAGTATTACCTGTTGGCCATTGGTATTATTGCATTAGATCAGGCAGTAAAGCTCTTGGTTCACTTTAATATGGAAATGGGCACACCAGGTGAAATTGACGTCATTGGAGACTGGTTTAAGCTTCATTATTTGCTTAACCCGGGTATGGCTTTTGGCTTAAAGTCTAGCCATTATTATGGAAAGCTGCTTTTAACCTTATTTAGGTTAGGTGCTATGGTAGGAATCGGTTATTACATGTATTACCTCTACAAAAGAGAGGCTAAGGCTGGTTTACTATGGTGTATGGGCTTAATCCTGGGAGGTGCCGTAGGTAACGTGATTGATAGTACCTTCTACGGAGTGCTTCTGGATAATGCTCCGGCAGGATCACCTAGCCCATGGTTTCATGGTCAGGTGATAGATATGCTTTTCTTCCCATTATTTGATGGATATTACCCAAGCTGGGTGCCGGGAGTAGGAGGTAATTATTTCCTATTCTTTAGCCCTGTATTTAATATTGCTGACTCCTCTATATTTATTGGTGTGGTGTTAATTCTAATATTCCAGAAAAGATATTTCAAGAATAAGGATAATACCAGCACTATTAATCAACCTAATGCCGCTGAGGCAGAGGATGAGCACAAGGAAGTAATTATTTCTTAAGTATAGCATCAATGGCTTTAGTGGCGGTATTCATACGCGCACTAAAGCCTCCTTTTATTTCTACATAAGGAAATCCAAAACCTTCCAATTCCTTTTTAAACAGGTCGTAAAAGTGGGCTCTCAAATGAGGGTGTTCTCTCTGTGGGTCTTCTTCCCAAGGTATATCGATATAAGTTAGAAGATAAAGGTCGTATCGGTTGCTTTCTATGCTCGCGATAATTTCTTCTGGGCAGTGACCATATTTGTGCTCAAACCATATTTTGATCACGATGAGCTCCGTATCGCAAATGAGCACGCGTTTCGCTTTGTGCTCCATCTGATCTTCTCTCTCTATCTGGCCACGAGCAATGGCTAAAAGATCCTGCTCTTCATAGTCACGTTCTAATACATCAATATATTGTCTTGCATATTCCGGCACCCACACACTGCCATAGTGCTTAGCCAAAAGGGCAGAAAGAGTACTTTTTCCTGTAGATTCGGGGCCGGTTACTGCTACTTTCTTCAAGCCGTTTGCGCCTCCATACTTTTCTTCCAGGCTATGTATCCGGCTATGGCCAAACCAATGTATACGCCATATAAAATACTATAGAAGTAGAGGTCTTTATAAAAGTAAATGACCGTGCACAGCACATCTACCACAAACCAATAATACCAATTGTCAATACGCTTGATGGCGGTAAGATACATGCCTGCTATGCTCAGGATGGTAGTTGTACTATCCCAGTAAGGCAAGCTTGCGTCTGGTTTGTATTTGGTTAAGAGATAACCACAAAGAACAATAGCCAAACCAGATATTAAAGTAGTGTAAATAAGAGTGCTGGTGGAGCTGTGGGTGATAGGCACTTCTTTTTCATCTTTCTTTTTACCATAAATCCAGAACCACCAACCATAAATGTTGAGCACCAGATAGAAGGCATTAAGAGCAAAATCCATATATAACTTTGCCTCCCAGAATATTACGAAAGAAACCAGCACGTAGAGTATGCCAAAGGGCCAGGTGAGTATATTTTCTTTAATCAAAAATATTACAGCCAGCAGGCCAAAGATAAGCCCGAGGGCCTCATAGATGTCTATATTGCTTAGATAATCGATTACCTGCTCCATATTCAGTTGGGCAAATATATCTTTTAATTATTATTTTGTACATTGTGACGGATTTTTTGAACTAGATAACTGACATTGTGAAAAGGAGAAAGGCCATTAAAACAATGGGGCTAACTACAGCAGCAGGATTGTTGCTCCCCAATTTTTTTCAGTCTTGTAAAGAGGAGGAAGAACCAAAACCTACCATTGAGTATGATGGATCCATTATTATTATTGGAGCCGGTATAGCAGGTCTATTTGCTGCTCAGGCGCTGGTAAGTCAGGGGCTTACAGTTACTATCCTTGAGGCCAGTAGTAGAGTAGGTGGTAGAGTGAAATCACTTCGTGGTTTTGAAGATTACCCAATAGAGTTAGGAGGAGGTGTTATAAAAAGTTCCGACAATTCTTTTTATCGGCTGGTTCAGGAAATGCGGCTGGCTACCAGCAGTTTGGCAGGGGAAGGAAAAGAATTGTTCTACTATAACTCTACCTTAAAGCAAGCCGAGGATTTTACCAATTTTGCTGGGTTTCAGGATGCTCAGAATTTCATAAATGGCCTAACTAATTACAATTCAGGAAGTAAGACTGTGCTGGAGGCAATTCAAGCAGATGGAATAGAAACGGATACTTACCGAATTCTTGAAGCACAGATCGGGGAGGTTTTTGGTGCTGATAATAATGACATAGGAATTCAGGCTTTGGCTAATTCTTTAAAGTTATCGGGCAGTAGTGATGAGGAAATTATTCTTTCCAATAATCCTCTGGAAGATGTTATCTACTCCAGATTTGCCGGACTTTCTGACATAACGAAGTTTAACACTAAAGTTACAGCAATTAATCATAGTGGTGCAGAAGTAATAGTAACTACTGATAATGGAGAATTTACGGCCAATAAAGTTTTAATCACAGTGCCTGTAAGTATTCTTAAAAATGAACAGATCACTTTTTCTCCAGCTTTACCGGTAAATAAGCAACTTGCCCTTCAGAAAATAGGAATGGCCTCTGCCTTAAAGGTGGTTTTGAAGTTCAATAGAAACTTCTGGGGGCAGGACGTGAAATATATTTATGGAGGAGATGTAGTGCCCGCTTATTTAAATGCAGGTATTAAAACCAGCAAAAGCAATAGGGTATTGACTGTAGAGGTATATGGCGAAGATGCTGATAATCTCACCAGTATGGGAGATGAGCAAATGCTTGCAGCCATTATAGAGGAGCTTGATCTTTTATTTGACGGGCAAGCTTCTGCCAATAATGCTTTGATAGATTGGTCCAAATATGATTGGGGAGCCGATGAATTTATTCAAGGTGGATTTTCTTACCCTTTAGTTGGAGGATCAACCGCTGATCGTGTTGCTCTTTCAGAATCTGTAAATAAGAGACTATATTTCGCAGGTGAGGCTACTGATATCGAAGGAAACAGCGGTACACTCCATGGCGCAGCGGCCTCAGCCGATAGAGCGACCAACGAAATTATTGATAGTATACTTCAGACTTTATGAAATTCCACAGAACTTACTTATTATCCCTATTTGTATTGTTAATGGCTTGCGAGCCTACCACTAAAAAAGAATCGAAGAGCCAGAAAAGACCTGAAAACGGTGAAATGAAGCAATACCGTGCTGACGGCTCTGTTAAAACGCTGATCACTTATAAGAACGGAAAGAAAAACGGAGTTTCTAAAAACTTTTATGAGAATGGGAAGGTGCGTCAACAAGTAGAATATGTTGATAATATAAAGCATGGAACGGCCATCACCTATTATGAATCAGGAAAGAAATTTCAGGTTACACCTTACGTAGATGGTAAAATTACCGGAGTGCGAGAAAAATATAGGATGAACGGAGCTCTTACTACTGAGGCACCTTATAAAGAAGATAAACCCTGCTCAGGCTTAAAAGAGTATTTAAAAGACGGAGCGCTTAAAAAGAAGTATCCTAAAATTATGGTTAGGGAGATAGATAACACATTGAAAAACAATGAGTACATAGTTGAACTATATATGTCTGACCATAGTGACGATGTAATGTTTTATATGGGTAAATTAGATAATGGCGGATGTATTGCTAGCGACGCCATGAAGCTGGTTCCGCAAAAGCCCGGTCTCATGCAGCTTAAATATAATCTACCTCCAGGAGCCTTTATGATGGAGGAGATGAATATTATAGCATTAGTAAAAACCAAGCTAGGAAACATATACATTACTACAAAGAAATTTAATCTGGCAGCGGAAAATAGAGGTTAACGGATCATACGCTTTCTTATCAGCAATTCATGATGGCCAGGAGCATATTCTAACCCTTTTTCGATAGTTTGTTTTGCCTTGGACGTGTTTCCCTTTTTGAAATAATATGTGGCAGCGATGGCGTAGAATCTGCCTATATACTCCGTATCTATTGAAAGGTCTTTAGAGTATTGCTCCTCGAACATATGCATATATTTCAAGCCATCTTGAATTCTGTTCAGATCAAATGAATTGCCTGATTCTACCAGATACGAGACAGTCAATAAACTTTTAAAGGAGATGTTGTCCGTCAGAGCAGGATGTGTCTCTTTTCTTTTTTCGAGAAAGGCTATTGTAGCTATGTTGTTGCTTTGAGATCTCGTTTGCTGTATAATATTTGCCACTAGTAGCTCCTCTATATTGGCATTGTCAGACTTGAGATTATAAGCTTTTTCCAGGTAGGATAGTGCCTCAGAATATTTGTGCCTGTTATAGAGAATACGTCCATTTTCATAGTTAAACACAAAATCTACTTCCTTCCTTAATTCTTCATCTTTAAATGAAGGTGTTAATGTTACATAGGCCTGAGCATACCTGTCAAAATCTGTGTGATTAATTAGTATATCATTGGTTAATCTGCCAAACTCTGCCAGCATATCATCATTTGTAAATCCATATTCTTTAAATCTGCTGAGTTGATTGAGCTGCTGTACCGCAGTGCTGTCATAGTAATCAGCTCTACTCAATAAAATAGAGTTTACCATCATGAGCATGGAAGATACTTTTTTAGAGGGATACAGCAAGTAGGATTTTTTTAGGTCTTCATAAGCGCCTAAGTAGTTTTCTTTTTCCAATTTGTAAAGCGCTTCATTGGAATATTGGATACCCACTAGTTCCTTTAAACCAATTTCTTCTTCGGAGAAATAGTACTGATCAAAAAGTTGTGAAACTGTTTTTGAGTTATATTCTGCCTCGCTTATCAACTTGGCGCTTTTCATACGATTTACAAAATCGGATTTATATCTATCATCAAAAACTATAAACTTGCCACCAGGATCGGTAGATTCTACCAAGATTCTAGCACTTTTTGGGTAGGCGATAACGTATACATGGGTTGGACTTTCCTTTATAGCATAAGGAATTTCGAAGGATTCGAAAAACAAGCTATAAAGAGCAGAGGCTGAAACACAATTGTAATTACCATTAGTAAATATTTCAGTAAAGTTATTCTGAAGCTCATATTTACTTAAAAAATCAGCGTGAATTTGATCGTATAAGGCTTTTACGCGCTTTTCAGGTTTCTTTTTAAAAAGCTTTTCCTTATCTATAGAGTTTATTTCAGTTTCAATTTTCTGGTTGGCTACATTGTAATTCCCCGTGGTGCTCAAGGGCGAAGTGGCCATAAACAGTTCAAGATAATTTTGCTGCCCATGTAGAAAAAAATCTGAAAATGCCTTCTCTTCCAATTCAGAGCTAAAACTTAACTCCTGATAATAGACTAGTGAATCTTGGGCGGTCGCAAAAAGGGTTATAAAAGAAAAAATAAAGGTAATTAAAGCCGATCTCATATTTAGAACTTTGAAAAGTCCACAATATAACTATCAGCATATTTAATTGAAAGTGTATTCTTAAAATTAACGGCCTCTTCTCTTGAATTGAAATCACCTAGAATGAGGGCAAAAACCTGTTTTTCCTGGATTACCTTGGGCTGGATAGTGACTTTAAAGCCTTCCTTTTGTTTGATAAGGTCTTGATTCATAGATAGTAGCATGTCCAGGTTAGACAGACTCATAATTTGTACCCCAAAGCCTACTGGTTCTATTTGCTTTACATTTACACTGTAAAATTTAGGTCTCATTGCCTCAAGTACCGAATCAGGAACTATTTCTATGGAGACATCCACCACGCCCAGGTTGATGAAATCTAGTTCTTCAGCAGCTGACTTAGAAAGATCGATAATTCTGCTGCTCACGAAGGGACCGCGGTCATTGATTCTAACATTTATGAATTTTTGATTATGCTGATTAGTTACCTTCACGGTAGTGCCAAATGGCAGGGTAGGGTGAGCTGCGGTTAACTCATTGCCGCGATAAATTTCTCCACTGGCAGTTTTTCTTCCTTCAAATTTATCCGCATAGTAAGAGGCTTTTCCACTTTGAAACTGAGCAACACAGAAGAAAGAGTTAACTAAAAGAAAACAGGTAAGAATTAAGTATTTCATCGTTTAAACGCTAAACTTGTAATGTTGTAAGATTACCATAAAATTAATTAACTCGGATTCGTTTTTTATATTATAGAATCTCTTTAGTTTTGTCCGGCAAATAACATTAACGCTTATTTGTCATGTCTTTAGACCAATCCAAATTTTTATTCGAGGCACTTACCTATGATGATGTGCTTCTTCAGCCGGGTTATTCCGAGATTCTTCCAAGAGAAACAACTACAACTACGCAACTTACTAAGAATATTAAACTAAATATTCCTCTGGTATCAGCAGCTATGGACACTGTTTCAGAGGCTGATCTGGCAATTTCAATGGCTCTTGAAGGTGGGCTGGGTTTTATTCATAAAAATATGTCTAAAGATGCCCAGGCTCAGCAGGTGAGAAAAGTAAAAAGATCTCAAAGCGGGATGATTCTCGATCCTATCACGCTGGATATTAATTCTAATGTGATGGACGCTGAGAAAATCATGAGAGAATACAAGATCGGTGGTATTCCGGTGGTAGATAAGGACAGAAAGCTAATCGGTATTATCACTAACCGCGATCTTCGTTTCCACAAAGATATGTCTACACCAATAGCTGAGATTATGACCCAAAAGGACTTAATCACTGCAGAGGAGAATATAGGGCTTGAAAAGGCTGAAGACATCTTGCAGGAGCATAAGATCGAAAAACTTCCTATCGTAAATAAAGATGGTATCCTTACCGGGCTTATCACTTATAAGGATATTCTTAAAAATAGAAACAAGCCAAATGCCTGTAAAGATGAGTATGGCAGACTAAGAGTTGGTGCCGCTGTAGGCGTTACTCCGGATATTTTAGAGCGTGTAGAAGGTCTAAAAAACGCCGGTGTAGATGTAATCAGTATTGATACTGCCCATGGACATTCTAAAGGTGTAATTGAAGCTTGTAAGGCTGTTAAAAAGGCTTTTCCTGATCTAGATGTTATAGTGGGAAATGTGGCTACTGGCGCAGCAGCTACAGCCTTAATAGAAGCAGGTGCAGATGCCATTAAGGTAGGTGTTGGTCCAGGTAGTATTTGTACTACTCGAATTATTGCAGGTGTGGGGGTTCCTCAACTTACAGCTGTATACGAGTGCGCTAAGGCTGCCAAGGGCACAGGAGTGCCAATCATAGCTGATGGTGGTATTCGTTTCTCTGGAGACGTTGTAAAAGCTCTGGCAGGTGGTGCAAGCAGTGTTATGATTGGTTCGCTATTAGCAGGTACAGAAGAAGCTCCTGGTGAAGTGATTATCTACGAAGGACGTAAATTTAAATCTTACAGAGGAATGGGATCTGTGGAAGCTATGGAAGAAGGCTCTAAAGACAGATATTTCCAAGACGCTGAGGATGATATTAAAAAACTGGTGCCAGAAGGAATTGTTGGTCGTGTGCCTTATAAAGGGTTAGTGGCTGAAGTTCTTTACCAACTGGTAGGTGGATTAAAAGCTGGTATGGGATACTGCGGAGCAGGTACCATAGAGGCTCTTCAAGATGCTAAGTTTGTGAAAATTACTGCTGCCGGTGTTCAGGAAAGTCATCCGCACGATATTTTCATTACAAGAGAGGCTCCTAATTATAGCAGATAATTAGAATCTCGATAGATAAAATGAAAAGAGGCTTTCTCATCAATTGAGAAAGCCTCTTTTCATATGTGCTTATGTCGACATTTTAGATGCCTTCTGCCTCTACTCCCTGTACTTCAGGAAGCATTCTTTTAAGAAGGTTCTCTATACCAGCCTTTAAGGTTACGGTAGATGAAGGACATCCACTGCAAGAGCCTTGTAGAAGTACCTTTACTATGCCATTTTCATATGAATGAAATGAGATAGCCCCACCATCCTGCTCAACAGCTGGCTTTATATATTCATCAAGTATTCCTTTAATCTTCTTTACAGTTTCAGAATCATTTTCATCATATAGAGGCTCAGGAGCTACTTGTTTTATGATGTCCTGACCAGACTCTATGAAGTTTTTGATATGTATTTTAAGAGTATCTTTAATTTCAGCCCACTCTACACCTTCTTTTTTAGTGATAGTGATGAAATTAGACATGTAAAATACACGGTCTACATATTCATATCCGAAAAGTTCTTTTGCTAATGGAGCATTTTCTGTGCTCTCAATATCAGGAAAGTCATAGCTAGACCCTTCCGGCACTAACATATAGTTAGCCACAAACTTCAATGAGTTCGGATTAGGGTTAGCCTCCATATAGAGGTTTACTACTTTCTGATTTCCATTCTTAACTTGTGTCTCCATTTTTTATTAGATGCTTTAATTGAGCAAACAATGTTTATTTATAAAGGTTCCCTCACGAATATTTAGGAAGTTCGCCTTCTGATTTTGCAATTAATGTTGAAACGCTGGCATCGCCTGTAACATTTACTACGGTTCTGCACATGTCAAGGATACGGTCTACCGGGAAAATAATTGCTATCCATGCCGGATTCAGTCCTACTGATTGTAGAACTATGATCATCATTACCAATCCTGCACTTGGTACTGCAGCTGAACCAATAGAGGCCAATGTAGCGGTAAGGACGATCGTAAGTTGCTGAGCAACAGTAAGGTCTACCATGTGCATTTGGGCCAGGAAAACCACAGCAACTGCCTGGTAAAGGCTGGTGCCGTCCATATTTACGGTAGCTCCTACAGGTAAAACAAAGCTGCTGATGTTTTTAGATACCCCCATATTTTCTTCCACGCACTCCATAGTTACAGGCAAGGTGGCTGCACTGGAGCTGGTAGAAAAAGCCAGAAACTGTGCTGGACTTATGTTTTTGAAAAATTCTTTATAACTCAGTTTTTTAACAAAGATCATAAGCAGAGCCGGATAGAAAACAAAGACCATAAAAGCTAAGCCTATCAAAAGCGTTATAGAATAAGAACCTAAGCTTTTAAATATTTCAAAAACTTCTGCCGGTGTGTCTGCCATTTTAGCAATAACTCCTGCCAATAGAGCAAAAACGAAAAATGGTGCGGCTTTCATTACCAGGTCTACCATTTTAAGAAATACTTCATTAATGCTGTTGATGAAATCAATAACCGGTTTTCCAGTTTCTGCAGGTACAATGGCGAGGCATATGCCAAAGAAGATGGCAAAGAATATAACCTGAAGCATTAAGCCATTATCGCTAATAGACTGAACAATATTTTCTGGTACCATATCCACCAAAAATTGTAGAGGAGATCCACCCTTAGTGCTTTCGGCAGCTTTCATTTTTTCCGCTACTTTCTCATTATCTGCAGCGTTGGCAGCAGCTTCTTGCTGCGCTATGCTAGTCATAGCCTTTACCTCTTCTGCATATTCAGGATCTGCAAGAAAGTGCTTATTGTCTTTTACAGATTCAACACCAGCTGTAGATTGCACCCATAGCTCATAACTAATTCTGTTTTTAACACGCTGACTATCTTCTATGAAGTTACCAGGCTTTACTAAGTTAACTAACAGCAAGCCTATGCCTACTGCTATTACCGTTGTCACTAAATAAATACCCAATGTTTTAGCCCCAAGTCTACCCAGTTTAGAGACATCGCTTAAACCAGAAACTCCACCTATTATTGAGAATAAAACCAATGGTACTGCAATGAACTTAAGTAGTCGGATGAAAATAGTACCGAAGGGGTTTATCCAGTTAATGGTAAATTCATTCCAGCCCAGGGCACTTGAAATAAAGGCATAAATAATCCCGACTACAAGGCCGATAATGATCTTAACGTGTAATGGAAGTTTCTTCATAAAAGCTTAAAAAATTAAATAGACAATTTTGCGGTTTGGTTCATCAAATAGAAATCAGCTATAACCAGAGCGGCCATGGCTTCTACTATAGGTACGGCACGCGGCACTACGCAAGGGTCATGACGACCTTTACCGCTTACGGTAGCGTCTTCCCCTGAGCTATCTACAGAAGGTTGGTCCTTCATGATAGTGGCCACAGGCTTAAAAGCTACATTAAAATAAATATCTTCTCCGTTTGAAATTCCACCCTGAATACCTCCCGAGTGATTGGTTTCGGTACGAATGGCATCGCCGTCATTATAGAAAATGTCATTATGCTCGCTGCCGAACATTTCAACGCCTTTAAAGCCACTGCCATATTCAAACCCTTTCACAGCGTTGATGCTAAGCATAGCCTTGCCTAATTCTGCGTGAAGTTTATCAAATACGGGCTCACCAAGGCCAGCCGGAGTGTTTTTAATAACACAGGTAACAACGCCACCAATGGTATCCTGATTTTTTCTGGTTTCATCAATCAGAGTAATCATCTTCTCTGCGGTTTCCGCATCAGGGCATCTTACTATGTTGTCTTCTGTTTTGGTTAAGTCTAGCTTATGGTGTTCAGGGGCTTCTATTTTGCCCACCTTAGACACATAAGCCGATACGTCAACGCCAATTTTTTCTAAGTACAATTTGGCAACAGCTCCTGCTGCTACTCTGGCGGCAGTTTCTCTGGCACTGCTGCGGCCACCACCACGATAGTCCCTCACACCATATTTTACATCATAAGTGTAGTCTGCGTGAGAAGGTCTGTATTTTTCAGCGATGTGGGCATAATCTTTACTTTTTTGGTCTTGATTATGGATAACCAGACAAATAGGTGTGCCTGTAGCTTTGCCCTCAAAGATGCCAGAAAGAATTTCAAACTCGTCGTTTTCCTTTCTCTGGGTAGTGATTTTTGACTGTCCTGGTTTACGCCTTGTAAGTTCAGCTTGTATAAAGCTTTCATCAATTTCCAGTCCGGCAGGACAGCCGTCTATAATAACTCCTAATGCTCTTCCGTGAGACTCTCCGAAAGTGGTTATTTTAAATAAAGTGCCAAAAGAATTTCCCAATTGTATTAAGGTTGTAGGTTATTTTTTGAAAATAATTACTGCAGTAATCGCTAACATAGCCAAAATGAAGATGTTGACAAAGATTTTAGTCCATTCAAAACCTGTGGTGCTCCTAAGCGTATTGTTTTCGGTCGACAATCGATCATAGAAGGTACCCATGTCATTGGCTTGTATATATTCGTTCTTTTTACTTTCACCGGTTACATGCACCACTTTATTTGAGGTTAGCGTGTCATATTTTTCGGTTTTCGGATTAAAGAATATCCATTTAAAGTAATCAGTAAGTTCATAATCTCCTGGCTCTTTAGGTATGCCGAAATAGCTGAATGACTTGGAGCCAGTTACTTTATTATTTCTTCGGTTGATGTTCTGAGTCACATTAGGATCATAGAAATCAAAGGTTTCGTCACCATCTACCATGGGTTTATTAATAGCTGAGATGTTGCCTTCGCCATAAATATTAAACTCATAACTGAAGCTTTGCCCGGTTTCTAGCTGCTGGCCGGAAAGGCGCTCATTAAGACTATAATCACCCACAGACACTCTGTCTTTTAGAGGGTGAGCTGGTAATGGCTTCACCTTTACTGTTTTAGCTTTGCTGTAGAACGTTTTGAAGTCTTCCTGTTTGTTTCTTCCGAAGAAAGAAGGGTTTTTGGCTACCTTGTACTTGATCATTTTAAGGCCCACAGATGGAAACTGAATTGGTTCTGAGTTGAGCGGGTAAAGTTCTGCCTGATAAATTTTGTATTGAGTATATCGCTTGCCATTAATCTCAATAGGCTCACCGTTAATGTTTTCTATATTAAAATTCTCTTCCCAGCAGTTTTCAGGGCGTAGTTCTTTAAGGATTTCTCCAAGCTGCTTTCCTAAATCATGAAACTGTAACGGAGCACGGTTATTATCAGCTACATAAAATGATAAGCTGGCAGTGAGTCCTTCACCTACATACACATCTTTTTTATCAGTAGATAAGGATAAGAAAGCATCTTCTTTAATATCTACAAACTCCGTTTTTCTATCGTCGTTGAAGAAGTTGTCCATGGGGTCATGATCGAAAAAGCTTTTGAAAGGATCATTCCTTTGATTTCTGGCTACAGCCCCACCTACTTTAATGGTAGTGCCTTCTGATTTAATAGACTTTCCATTCACCTGCATCACAAAAGGTTTCAAGCTATAGGTGCCTTGAGCAGATGGCAGATAAGACATAGTAACGCTCTGAGATGATGAAATTTGTCCGTTAATGATCTGAGTGGAGGAAGAAGATGATGTACCTCTTTTCTGAAAGCCATCAATATCTGGAAAGTCACTGTAATTCTGTAGGCGCTCGTTGGATGCAGTAAGCGTAATGGTCCACACCTGGTTTTCACCAATCTCGTCAGGCCCAAGCTTAATGCTGATCTCCTGAGCCTGGATTTTTCCAGCTCCCATGATACCCACTAAGCATAAAAGCACTGCACTAAATCTACTTTTTATCCAACCCATAATAATTTACTCACTTATTCTTGCGTTATATACAAAAATAGACGAATCCTTTAATAAACGGCAATGATTTAGTATATTAAAGGTGCGTCGGAGGAAAGAGGGGACAGAAAACACTTTTTAAATCCAAACTCTATGTTAGAATACGTGAAAACTATACTCACAAAGGTGAGTTTTGATGCACGACTTTTCGAAAAAGAGCTTAATAAGGCCATCCAATCTTTAATTGATGATGAAGTAAATGAGTTGAGAAACTGGTGCTATGCCAAATTCAACAACAGATACCAACAGGTTTTAGAGCGCTGTTTCGTAATCGGATGATTCCAAATCATAAAAATTCAAGAAAATCCCAGGATGAAAATTCTGGGATTTTTTTATGTCTATAAGTACCAAAATCTAGCTCCTTTGGCTTCCAAAATTCATATTGATATTTATGTGCAATGCCTTTGTGGTTTTCCTATGAAAACGCCCTGATAGGCATGATAATCATTGTTTTTTAAGCGCAATATTGCTTCCCTTCTTTCTCTAGTTTCTTGTTGTTTTTTATTGAAAAGATTTGGTCGTTTTTGTTTTAGTTACTCTATAAGATTACCATTACGCCAGAATTGCAATCGTTTGCTAAAACTAATTTTATTAAACCTTATGATTAAACTTTTACGAATTACTAGCCTGCTGTTTTTGGCGGTGATAGCCATTCAGGCGCAGGCGCAGAACACAGTTCAGGGTAAAGTGACATCCGCTGATGATGGTGAGCCTCTTCCAGGCGTAAACATCGTAGTGGAAGGCACCACCCAGGGAGCTGTTACCGATGTAGACGGTAATTATACTATTCAGGTAAGCGACGGTGAGACGCTCGTATTCTCTTTTATTGGGTTTACAAGTGTTAAAGAAGCCGTAAGTGGAAGAAGCATTATTAACGTAACGCTATCCAGTGATGTAAGTGAATTACAAGAGGTTGTTGTGGTAGGTTATGGTACGCAGCAGAAGCGTGATGTAACTGGTTCTATAGCTTCCATAGATGGAGATCAAATCGCTGAGGCTCCAGTACCTAATGCATTAAATGCATTACAAGGAAAGGCATCTGGTATACAAGTAACCAATAGCGGTAGAGCAGGTGCTGCTCCTACAATCAGGATTAGAGGTGTTGGTTCTGTTAATGGAATCGCTCCTTTATATATTGTAGATGGTATATTCACAGATAATATTGATTTTGTGAACCCTGCAGATATTGAATCGGTTGAAGTGCTTAAAGATCCATCTTCTTTAGCCGTATTTGGAGTTCAGGGCGCAAATGGTGCCATAATTATTACCACCAAGAAGGCTAAAGAGGGACAAACATCTGTGAACTTAAACTCTTATGCAGGTTTTCAGACAGTTCATAATAGAATTGGCCTTACTAACGCAGATGAATTCAAGATGCTTTATAACGAGCAGCTAGCTAATTTGGGAAATCAGCCATTTGATTTTAGTCAATACGATGGTATAAATACGGACTGGCAAGATGAAATTTTAAGAACCGGATTTATTACTAACACTAGTCTAAGTGTGAAATCTGCCACTGAAACTAATAATGTCAACCTGACAGTGAGTTACCTAGATCAGGAGGGGGTGCAAAAATATGATGAATATAAAAGATATACAGTTCGACTGAGAGATGAATTAAAGATTAATAAAAATGTTAAAGTTGGGGCTGATATAAATGGTTATAGATGGGAAAGAAATCCAACTAATATAGGTATCTCCACGTCTCTCTATGCAGCACCTGTTTTTGCACCAAAAGATGAGAACGGTAATTGGAATCCATCCCCATCTTTTCAAAGGGCACAGGTAACTAATCCAGTAGCCTACACGGAGATTTTTGAAGGTAAGTCATTTAGTGAAGGCTATAGAATTGTCGGGTCTGCATGGTTTGAGGTTAATTTTCTTAAAAACTTTAATTGGAAGTCTACTCTTTATGGAGACTGGGGCTTTAATGAAGACAGAAGTTATAATCCTTTATTTGAAATTGGTACCGGTGATAGCCGTGCACAATTCAATGATATTACCTCAGTTTCTCAAAGTATGGCCAAGTACACTACTTATCAAATGGACCACATTCTTACTTACAATAAGGTTTTTAATGATGTTCATGATGTAACCGTTCTAGGCGGAATAATTAGTAGAGAATTATATAATGTGAATGTTGGAGCCACAAGGAATAGTGAATCACCTGTAGATATTCCAGATATTCCAGAATTGTGGTATGTCAATATAGGTCAGCAGAACACTAACCAGTCTGCTTCCGGCGGAGGAGAAGAACAGGCATTTTTATCTTTCTTGAGTAGAATTAATTATTCATACAACAATAAATACTTATTGAACCTCACTTATAGAAGAGATGGATCATCCAAGTTTGGTCCAAATAATAAATGGGGAAATTTTGGTTCTGTAGGTGCAGGATGGATTATCTCGGAAGAAAACTTTATGAGTGGAGTTAACTTCGTTAATTTCTTAAAATTAAAAGCTTCATGGGGTGCCCTAGGAAATGACAAAATACCAAATTACCTGTATTACCCTACGTTGAATACTTCTGAAGCAGCCGTGTTTGGAGAGGAAGTAATATTTTCTGCATCTCCAAATTATAGAAGGAATCCCGATTTAAAATGGGAAACGGTTGTTGGTTATGATATTGGATTTGAAGCGGCTTTAATCAATGATAAGTTATCAGCCGATTTCTCTTATTATAACAGAGAATCTACAGATTTATTAGTACAGATAGAATTACCTGCAGAATTAACGGTGGGCAGCCCATTTTATTGGGTGAATTTAGGTAGTGTGGTAAATAAGGGGGTTGAATTGTCATTAAGCTGGAGTGATGAAATTAGTTCAGATTTCAAGTATACTATTGGTGGAAATATTACCACTAATAGTAATGAAGTAACATCAATAGGTGATGATTTAGAATTTTCTATTGTGCAGGAAAATTCAAGAACTGTGGTTGGTCAGCCTGTGGGCTCATTCTACGGTTTAGTGATGGAGGGGATTTTCCAGACCGAAGAAGAGATCGCCAATTCACCGCAAGCAGGAATGGCGAAACCAGGTGATATTAGATATAAGGATGTAGATGGAGACGGTGTTTTCGATCAAACAGCTGATAGAACATTTATAGGCAATCCTAATCCAGATGTATATTATGGAATGAGCTTGGGTCTATCGTATAAAAACTTTGACTTTAGTATTGAGGCTCAAGGCGTTGGTGGAAACTCTATATATAGAGAAAGATCACGATCAAATTTCGCTGTCCTAAATTATGAAGAAGAGAGGTTAGGAAGATGGACAGGACCAGGAACTTCTAATACTGAACCGATAATGGATAACAGTAGAACTAATAACTATTTACACTCTACATATTTTCTTGATCCAGGAGATTACTTCAGAATAAGAAACGTTTCTTTAGCTTATAATTTCAGTAGTACACTTATTAATAGAATAGGAATTAACACTGCTAAAATATATGTTAATGCCCAGAACCCTGTTACTTGGCATAAAGCTAGAAACTATTCACCGGAAATAGGAGGAGGCTCTGCACTCCGTGCCGGAGTTGATAATGGCGTTTATCCTATGCCTTCAACTTATACGCTTGGCATCAATCTTAATTTCTAAAAAATAAGACAATGAGAAAAATTTTAAATATAAAGTTTTGTGTGCTATTAAGCATCGCAATGATAGTCTTCACGTCATGTGATGACTATTTAGAAAGAGAGCCACTGGCGAGATATTCAGAAGATAATTATCCAGTGGGGTCAGGGTTATCCTCTTATGTTTTTGGTATGTATTCAAGTCTTAGAGATTACAATGTGCATACTTTTGCATTTGTAGTAGCTACTAATGTGAGATCTGAAGATGCAGATAAAGGAAGTACTCCCTCTGATGGTGCCAGTACAAGAGAATTTGATGATTTTACATTGACCCCTAGTAATGGATTGGTAAACGGCTTTTATCAGGGACATTTTGATGGCATTTCTCAAGCAAATAATGTTTTGGCACAGGCAGATTCTTTGAGAGAATCTGTTACTGAATATGATTACAATGTAGCCAGAGCGGAAGCTCTTTTTATCAGAGCGTATTTATATTTTAATATGGTGCGTGCGTTTGGAGGAGTTCCATTAGTAACGTCTAATGTTACGGAAACAGTGTCTATACCACGGTCTACCGCTAGTCAGGTTTATGATCAGATTGAGGAAGATTTGCTTGAAGCAATATCATTTCTACCTGAAACCTGGGGACATGAATATGTAGGTCGCGTAAATAAATATGTGGCAGAAGGTATTTTGGCAAAGGTTTATTTATACCAGCAACGGTGGGCGGATGCTTTAGCAATGTCTCAAAATGTAATTAATTCTGGTCGTTATGACCTGAACACATCTTACGACGAGATTTTCACAGAGGAAGGAGAGAATAATT
This sequence comes from Fulvivirga ligni, assembly GCF_021389935.1. Lineage (NCBI taxonomy): Bacteria > Pseudomonadati > Bacteroidota > Cytophagia > Cytophagales > Fulvivirgaceae > Fulvivirga > Fulvivirga ligni. The sequence goes on along the minus strand of NZ_CP089979.1, from coordinate 439,511 downwards.
CAGGCTCAATATTTGAAGTTCAGGCTCTTAAAAATAGCGATTTCCAAACCAATGATTTCGGATGTCAATATGCTGTTGTACAAGGTGTTAGAGGTTCTGGAGATTGGAATTTAGGTTGGGGGTTTAATGTGCCTTCTGATCAGCTGGATGCTGCGTATGAAAATGGCGACCCCCGAAGAGATGCAACAATTTTATATGCGGGTGAAACCACCCCATACGGAGAAACTGTTCCAGATTTTGATACTGGTGTTCCGAACCCAAGATATAATCAAAAGGTTTATACGAATCCTGCATATAGAGAGGCTACATCCGGCCAAGGTGGATGGTGGGTTAATGTCAGAATCTTAAGATATGCTGATGTTGTCCTAATGGCTGCTGAGGCTGCGAATGAATTAGGTCAGACGGTAGAGTCTTTAGAGAAGCTTGAAATGGTTAGAGCTAGGGCGAGAGGTGAGTTAAATGTTCTTCCTGAAGTAACAACAACTGATCAGGCAGAGTTGAGAGATGCCATTAGGCATGAGAGAAGGATTGAATTGGCTATGGAACATGAGCGTTTCTATGATATTGTAAGATGGGGTATAGCTTCAGATGTGCTACACGCTGCAGGGAAAACTAATTATACGCAAGGGAAGCATGAATTATTACCTATTCCTCAAGCTCAAATAGATTTGTCAGGCAATGTTTTGACACAGAATCCGGGATATTAATTCAATTATTGACGATATGAAAAAAATATTAATTATACTCATAGTTTTTGCATTCATCAGCTGTGATAAAGAGGATGTTAATGTGACAACTGGACCATTATCATTATCCAGTTTGGAATATGAAGGTGTAGACTTTTCATCAGGAGTAACTTATTCAGCCACTCTTGCGAACAATGCAAATTCGGTCCCTGTAGATGTAGCTTTTATGGCGACCTTTTCCAAAGCCGTGGATGCATCCACAGTTAATTCAAATACGATCTCTCTAAGTCAGGGAGGTTCCGCCATACCGGTAGATGTTGCTGTTAAAGATAACATTGTTACTATAACCCCACAGGTTGAGTTAAATAATGATGCAACTTATGAGTTACTAATTTCCAATGTGTTGAGAGCAACAGATGGAGGTTTGATGGCGGAAGAAGGTAGCTTCAACAATGTTACACGCACTTTAAATACTGTAGGAGAGCCACCTTATGTGCCAGCTGGTCAAGTGGCTTACTGGCCATTTAATTTTGATTACGATGAAGTTGAGAGTGGCGAAATGCCAACCGTTGAAGGAACTCCCGGCTTTGCTGGACAAAGTGCAAGTGGTCCCAATGCCTACCAAGGAGCTACAGATTCTTATTTAACATTCCCTACTAATAATCTTGCCAATTCAGAGTTTACGGCTACATTTTGGTATAAGATAGATGCTACTCCGGACAGGGCGGGAATTTTAGTTATGGGACCAACAGACGATTCACCCCCCGCTAACAATAGAACGAAAGGTTTTAGACTCTTTAGAGAAAATGCTAATGGGAAACAACGAATTACATTGAATGCAGGCAATGGTTCTGCTGATAGCTGGTTTAATTCAGCAGAAGAATATCATTTAGCAACGGATGCTGACTGGACTTTTGTGGCTTTTACAATCTCATCTACAGAATGTGTTGTCTATATAAATGGAGAAGTGGCTAGTAGTGGTGCTTTTTCAGGAATTGATTGGACAACTTGTGATATCTTATCTATTGGTTCAGGAGCTCCTAGATTTATTGAATGGGGTCATTTATCAGATGAAAGTTTTATTGATGAACTAAGAATTTTTGATGTTGCTTTGCCACAAAGTGAGATTCAAAAAATGATGGAATAATTTTTAAAGCCTTAAGAATTAACATAAGGGTTAAGTTAAGTTTATGTTAAGGTGAGTGTGGGCTTCGTCATACGGGCGAAGTCCACATTATTTACAACTAATTATGATCAAAAACTCTCTTTATTTATTACTCATTTTTGTTTTGGCAGCTTGTGGTAGCGATGAGCCAGGTGAGAGTAATTTTACTCTTGTACAGGCCTATGTAGGCACCACGGAGTTAAGCCAGAACTCAATTACTGAAAACCTACCTACGGATAGATCCATCTCCTTATCCTTTTCCAGCGCCGTAGATGCTAACAGCCTGAATGATGGCATTAGCCTTACTCTCGGTGGTAATTCTATTAATCTGGATTTCACCCTCACCTCAGAAAATAAAACCGTAATTATTTATCCTGGTGGAGGATTACAGAATAGTAGCACATACCTTTTAAATATTAGTACAGCCCTAAAAAGTACCAATGGCGGGAGTGCGGTGCCTGCAGAAATTAGTTTTAAAACTATAGCTGGCGACCTTGCCCTTTCTTACCTGCAAATAGGAAGTAAGGAGGTAGTAGTCGGTGAAAAGATATTAAATGCATACCTTGATCTTGATATGATCATGACCTTTACCGTGCCGGTGGAGGCTAATGCATTGAAAGCGGCCGTTTCCATTACAGGTACAGCCGCACCCAATCTAGAAATCAGTTCTGATGATAATCTTACTTTTAATGTTAGCACAGCTTCAGAACTTAAGCCTTTGACAAAATATACTTTAAAAATTAAAAATACTCTTCTGGGTAATGAGGGAGAGACTTTTGAGGGCTTCGAAAAGGAATTTTATACCCAAATAGACTCTACTTATAAGTTTCCTGAGATTTCAGACGAAGCGCTACTTACCAAAGTACAAGAGCAGACATTTAAATATTTCTGGGATTTTGCTCATCCTGTAAGTGGCTTGGCCAGAGAGAGAAATACATCAGGTGATTTAGTTACTACTGGTGGCTCTGGCTTTGGTGTAATGACCATTTTAGTAGGAATAGAAAGAGGATTCATCACCCGCCAGGAAGGTGTAGATAGATTAGAGCAGATAGTTGACTTCTTGCAAGAGGCCGATCGTTTCCACGGTGTATGGCCACACTGGATGAATGGTGAAACGGGTGCAGTTATTCCTTTCAGCACCAAAGATGATGGTGGAGATCTGGTGGAAACTGCCTTCATGATCCAGGGTTTACTTACGGTTCGTGAATATCTGAATGAATCTAATGCCCAGGAAAAAGCTATTATAGAAAACATTACCACTCTTTGGGAAGAAGTAGAGTGGGACTGGTATACTCAAGGAGAAGAGGTGCTTTATTGGCATTGGTCTCCTAACTATGCCTGGGAAATGAATCACCAGATAAAAGGATGGAACGAGGGACTTATTGTCTATGTCTTAGCTGCATCTTCACCTACTCACAGCATTAGTGCTTCAGTGTATTTCAGCGGCTGGGCCAGCAGTGGAGGTATGGAAAATGGTAATAGCTATTATGGCTATAACTTGCCATTAGGTTATGAAAAAGGCGGGCCATTGTTCTTCGCTCATTATTCATTTTTAGGCCTGGACCCCAGAAACCTGGAAGACGGCTATGCAAACTATTGGACCCAGAATGTGAATCACACCATGATAAACAGAGCTTACTGTATCCAAAATCCGCAAGGAAACCTTGGTTATGGTGAGGGCATGTGGGGGCTTACCGCCAGTGATAATTATGAAGGTTATTCTGCACATTCTCCCACCAATGATAAAGGTGTAATTACACCTACCGCAGCCCTCTCATCTATGCCATACAGCCCTGACGAATCTATGGAGGCCTTAAAAAGTTTTTATTATCTGCTTGGAGATAAGCTGTGGGGCGATTATGGCTTTTATGATGCCTACAGCCTTAATAAATCATGGTATGCGAGCTCATACCTGGCTATAGATCAGGGGCCTATCATTATCATGATTGAAAATCACCGGACAGGATTGCTCTGGGATACTTTCATGCAAAATGAAGAAATCACATCGGGCTTAGATAAATTAAATTTCACCAGCTACTAAAATAAACAGAGAGATGACAATATTTAACCATATAAAAAAGGTCAGGTATCAGCTAATAGCGAGCATGGTACTGATGGGAGCAGCGTTGGTAGCCTGCACAGGACAGAAGGAAGTGACGAAGGAAAAAGAAGCGACGGATTCAGCCGTTGTCCTTTCAGATGACTCTTTGTTGAATTTGGTACAATATCAAACCTTTCAGTATTTCTGGGAGAATGCAGAGCCTACTTCTGGGCTCGCTCCAGAGCGTACGCATATGGATAATGTGTACCCGCAAAATGATAAAGATGTTGTCACCACTGGTGGTTCCGGCTTCGGGTTGATGGCTATTCTGGTAGGTGTGAAAAGAGGCTTTATTACCAGAGAACAGGCATTACATCGTTATGAGAAAATTGTTGATTATTTAGCCAAGGCCGATCGCTTTCACGGAGCATGGCCACATTGGATAAAAGGACCAACTGGAAAGGTACAGCCCTTTGGCCAGAAAGATAATGGTGGAGATTTAGTAGAAACGGCATTCATGGTGCAGGGATTAATCACTGTACGTGAGTTTTTCAAAGATGGAAACGAAGCAGAAAAAGCATTGGCTGAGAAAATTGATGAGTTATGGAAAGGGGTAGAATGGAATTGGTACACTCATGGTCAGGATGTGCTTTACTGGCACTGGTCTCCCGAATATGCCTGGGAAATGAACTTTCCGGTAGGTGGATATAATGAATGTTTAATCATGTATGTGCTGGCAGCCGCTTCTCCTACTCACCCTATTACGAAGGAAGTCTACGAGAAAGGATGGGCTCGAAATGATTCTATCACTATGGATACTACTTGCATGGGGCTGGAAACGGAGCTGGATCATTACGAAACTAACAATGATCCTGTAGGTCCACTTTTCTGGGCTCACTACTCTTACCTTGGCCTTGATCCTAGAAACTTGAAAGATCAATATGCGGATTACTGGAAGCTTAATGTTAATCACGCTATGATCCAGTATAAGTATTGTGTAGAAAACCCTAAGGGTTTTGAAGGTTATGGTGAAAATTGCTGGGGCCTTACCTCAAGCTATTCTGTAAATGGATATGCCGGTCATCACCCTGGTAATGAGGATCTTGGAGTTATATCTCCAACGGCAGCTCTTTCATCTTTTCCTTACACACCAGAGCAAAGTATGGATTTCTTAAGATACATCTATAATGATGCCGACAGTCTGGTAGGTGAACTAGGGCCATATGATGCCTTCAGCTTTAAAGATAAATGGTATACTCCAAGATATTTGGCTATAGATCAAGGACCTATACCTGTAATGATAGAGAATTATAGAAGTGGCATGCTTTGGGATTTGTTCATGAAGGCTCCTGAAGTACAGGCTGGTTTAGAAAAGTTAGGTTTTACCACGGAGGCGAAAGAGGATGAGTAAAATTTTGTCGCTTATCTTCCTTCTAGGCCTTGGTTTCAATGTGTTGGCGCAGGAAAGTTTTGACCAATACCTGGCTAAAACATATCATTCTGAGGATGATTCTTTGAATTATAGAATACTTTACCCGGAAAATTTTGATGAAAATAAAGAATACCCATTAGTTTTGTTCCTACATGGTGCCGGCGAGCGGGGAGACCATAATCAAAAACAACTCTTTCATGGAGGACAATTGTTTATAGATTATCAGGATGAATTCCCGGCCATTGTAGTTTTCCCCCAATGTCCTACAGGAGGTTATTGGTCTAATGTGAATATAAAATCAGAAAACGGAAAGCGTACCTTTCACTTTGATGATGAAGGAAATGAACCTCCTACAAAATCTTTGAGTCTGGTAATGGAGCTTTTAGATTCAATGGTATCTCTGAAATTTACAAATCAGCAAAGAGTGTATGTAGCAGGTCTTTCTATGGGCGGAATGGGCACGTTTGAGCTCGTGAGTCGTAAGCCAGATACTTTTGCCGCCGCCATAGCTATCTGCGGAGGAGATAATCCCGTGAGTGCTAAAAGCTATGCTGGCAAGGTGCCATTCTGGATTTTTCATGGTAGAAAAGATGATATAGTACCACCTGAAAATTCTGAAATTATGGCAGAGGCCATTGAGCAGGCAGGAGGAGAGGTTAAACTTACCATTTACCCCGAGGCTAATCATAATAGCTGGGATAGTGCATTTGCAGAGCCTGAATTTTTACCTTGGTTATTTTCGAAACAACGCAATTAATAATATATCATGACAAAAAGAATACTTCTTGTTTTATTAACATCTCTGGCTTTTGCCGCATGTGAGGTGAAGAAGAAAGAGACCTCTGATAATGGTCAAAATAGTTTTATAGACTCTTTAATGAACGAAATGACATTGGAAGAAAAGCTGGGTCAGCTTAACTTACCCTCTTCCGGTGATATTGTAACAGGTACTGCCGCTAGTTCAGATATAGGAGAAAAAATTAGAGCAGGTAAAGTTGGTGGCCTTTTTAACATCAATGCCTCTAAAATTAAAGCGGTACAAAAAGTGGCTGTAGAAGAAAGCCGTTTAAAAATCCCTTTGATATTTGGTATGGACGTAATTCATGGCTATAAAACACTTTTTCCTATTCCATTAGGGCTTAGCTGTAGCTGGGATATGGACCTGATAGAACAATCAGCCAGAGTGGCTGCGGTAGAAGCCAGTGCAGATGGTATCTGCTGGACTTTCTCACCCATGGTAGATATCTCGCGTGATCCTCGTTGGGGCCGTGTTTCTGAAGGTAATGGTGAAGATCCATTCCTGGGTTCAGCTATCGCCAGGGCCATGGTAAAAGGATATCAGGGTGATGACCTTACTCAAAACAATACTATTATGGCTTGTGTGAAGCACTTTGCTTTATATGGAGCTATAGAGGCAGGTAGAGATTATAATACGGTGGATATGAGCCGAATGAGAATGTTCAATGAATACCTTGCTCCTTACCAGGCAGCAGTTGATGCAGGTGTAGGAAGCGTGATGACTTCATTTAACGAAGTGGATGGTGTACCAGCAAGTGCGAATAAATGGTTAATGACTGACCTTTTGAGAGATCAATGGGGATTCAATGGTTTTGTAGTTACAGACTACACCGCTATTAATGAAATGTCAGCACATGGTCTTGGAGACTTGGCTACGGTTTCAGGCCTATCTTTAAATGCAGGTGTAGATATGGATATGGTAGGAGAAGGCTTCTTAACTACGCTGAAAAAATCTATGGAAGATGGTATAGTTTCAGAAGCGCAGATTAACGCTGCTTGTAGAAGAATATTAAAGGCAAAATATAAGCTTGGTCTTTTTGAAGATCCTTATAAATATTGCGATGAGCAAAGACAAAAAACTGAAATCTTTAACGATGAGCACAGAGCGAAGGCCAGAGAGCTTGCAGCACAGACTTTAGTTTTATTGAAAAACCAGGATCAGATTTTACCATTGAAAAAAGAAAGTAAAATCGCCTTAGTAGGCCCTATGGCTGATAACAAAGAAAATATGGCTGGAACCTGGAGTGTGGCCGGGGATTTTAAAAAGTCGATTTCCTTAAGAGAAGGTCTGGAGGCTGTAGTAGGGCAAGGAAATGTGGTTTATGCACGTGGAGCTAACATTACAAGTGATTCATTATTAGAAAAAAGAGTAAGTATTTTCGGTAAGCCTACTTACAGAGATAATCGCTCAGAATCAGCTATGATCAGTGAAGTGGTTAAAGCTGCTCAAGGTGCTGATGTGATAGTGGCTGCAGTAGGTGAGTCTGCTGAGATGAGTGGTGAGAGTGCTAGTAGATCAGACATAGAGATTCCTGAAAGCCAAAGAAACTTATTGAAAGCTTTATTAAAAACTGGAAAGCCGGTAGTAATGGTGCTTTTCACTGGTAGACCACTGGCTATGACTTGGGAAAATGAGAATATTCCATCAATCTTAAATGTGTGGTTTGCAGGATCTGAAGCTGGAAATGCTATTTCAGATGTGCTTTTCGGAGATGTGAATCCTTCAGGAAAACTTACCGCTACTTTCCCACAAAATGTAGGTCAGGTGCCATTATATTATAACCACAAAAATACTGGTAGACCATTGCCAGAAGGCGGTTGGTTCCAAAAATTCAGATCTAATTATTTAGATGTTTCTAATGCTCCGCTTTATCCATTTGGCTACGGACTTAGCTACACTACTTTTGAATACGGTGACTTAAGCTTAAGTACAGATTCATTAACGATGGATGATGAACTTACAGTTTCGGTAAAAGTGAGTAACACTGGTGATTATGATGGTGCTGAAGTGGTGCAGCTGTATGTAAGAGATGTGGTAGGTACTATAACCAGACCAGTAAAAGAGCTTAAAGGCTTCGAAAAAATAAAACTCGCTAAGGGAGAGTCTAAAACAGTGACTTTTACCTTAAGCAAAGAGGATTTAGCATTCTATCATCAGGATATGAGCTTTGAGGCTGAGCCTGGTGCTTTCAAAGTTTTTGTAGGACCGAGCTCTGCAGAAGGTAAGGAGGCTGACTTCTATTTGAAATAATCTTAAAATATAACCCGGGGATCAAATGAATAAATCCAACGTTCTGATCGTGCTTTTCATTTTGTTAGGAGTTGCTTGTACTAATAATGCTCCTGACAATAGAGAAGAAGTTAAAACCAACGATGATCTCCGGGTTAACCAAATCAAAGGTTCAGATGAGCCCCTGAACGTAATATTTATTCTAAGTGATGACCATCGGTATGATTTCATGGGCTTTACCGGAAAAGTACCTTTCCTCAAAACGCCAAATATGGATAAAATGGCTAAAGAGGGTACTCACATCACTAATGCCTTTGTCACTACTTCATTATGTTCTCCTAGTAGAGCATCCATTCTAACAGGCCAATTTTCCCACAGACATCAAGTGATAGATAATCAATCACTTGTAGCAGATACATCTACCTTTTTTCCTCAGTATCTGCAAAAGGGAGGATACCAAACTTCTTTTTTTGGTAAATGGCATATGGGCGAGCACCATGCTAACCCTAGAAAAGGCTTTGATAGATGGGTAAGTTTTAAAGGACAAGGCCAGTATTATAACCCCACATTAAATATAGATGGTGAAGAAAAATCATTTTCAGATAGTACTTACATCACGGATCTACTTACAGATTATGCCATTCAATGGCTTGATAAAAGAGATAAGGAAAAGCCCTTTTTTATGTATCTCTCTCATAAAGGTGTTCATGCAGACTTCCAACCGGCAAAACGACATGTCGATCAGTTTAAAGATGAAAAACCCAACTATCCAATCACCATGTATCCGGATAAGGTGGATTCAGCTACCTATAATTATAAGGATGTTCCTGATTGGGTGAAAAAACAGCGGTATAGCTGGCACGGGGTCGATTATATGTATCATGGGCAAATTAAATTTGATGACTTTTACCGCCGATATACTGAAACCCTTTTGTCCTTAGATGAGAGTATTGGGCAGGTAATTAGTTATTTAGAAAAAAATAAACTACTGGAAAATACTGTGGTTTTTTACATGGGAGATAACGGATTTTCATTCGGAGAACATGGCCTCATAGATAAAAGGCAAGCCTATGAAGAATCTATGCGTGTGCCCCTTTTAGTATATGGAGGGGGCAACTTATTAGCTCGAGATAGCGTGGAGCAACTGGTCCAGAATATTGATATTGGTCCTACTATTATGGAAATGGCAGGGTTGGAAACTCCAAAAAATATGGATGGCCATTCGATACTGCCACTACTAAAAGGAGAAAATCCAGAGTGGAGAAACAGAATATATTACGAATACTTCTGGGAGCGACCTTTCCCGCAAACCCCAACGGTTCATGCCGTGCGTACTGATCAATATAAGTTTATTAGATATTATGGTCTGTGGGATATTAATGAGCTTTATGATATAAAGAATGATCCAATGGAAGCTCATAATCTGATTAGAATGCCAGAATATAAAGAGGTGGCAGAGGAGCTACGGGCAGATCTTTTCAACTGGTTGCAAGAAACCGGAGGAGATAATATACCTTTAAAGGAAGATCATGGCGCACGTTTTGATCATAACTACAAAGGAACTTATTAAATCATGAAGAAAATACTACTTCTAATATTCGCTAGCGTTGTTTTTTTACATTCTAATGCCCAGAAACTCTCATATATTAACCAGCATTTTGATAGCATCTCTGTAAGTCAGGCTACCTATCTCACAACTGGAGAAAAGGATCTGGCCATGGATATATATGAACCCTTTGGTGACGCTAATAAAAAAAGACCTGTATTAGTGTATGTACATGGAGGAGGCTTTGCAGGTGGTGCCAGAGATGAAGAGTGGATACAAAAAGTTTGTAATCAAATAGCTTCTCACGGTATAGTTGTAGTGAGTATGTCTTATTCTCTTACCATGAAAGGGAGAGGCTTTGGATGTAACATTCCGGCTGAAGATAAAATAGCTGTCTTTGATCAGTCTGGTTCAGAGGTAGCTGCTGCCGTAGCTTACTTGTCTAATCATGCTATGGAATATAAAATTGATATCCGAAAGATTGTTTTATCAGGTAGCAGTGCCGGTGCAGAAGCCGTTTTGCATGCTGCCTATATTGACAAAAATAAAAGTGCGCTCCCGAAAGAAGTTAAATATGCAGGAGTAATTAGTATGGCAGGAGCACTTTACACTATGGATGATATTACCGCACAAAGTGCCATACCTACTCAGATTTTTCATGGCACCTGTGATGACCTGGTACCCTATGACATTGCCTCTCACCATTACTGCCAGGAAGCGGATGCAGGATATCTGAAGCTTTATGGTGGAAAAGCCATAGCCAACAAACTAGAATCGCTAAATAAGGGATATTATATGGTTACAGGCTGTAACGGAGATCATGGTTGGAATAGCATTCCCCTGAAAAGGTATATTCCTGATATTCTGGACTTTATACAATATGACGTTATCGAAGGCCGTAAAAGACAAATCCATGAGATTGTGCCATCCACCAGGCCTTGTACATTGAATGAGGCTCCTGAAATATGTAAATAGAAATAAAAAAGAGACCGCCCTGCGGTCTCTTTTCATTTATAACGTCACTACCTCATAACCAACACCGTCCTCATATTCATCAGTATCTACTTCCTGATAATACACTCCGTCTAATACATAGTACTCTGTGTCATCTTTGGTTTCTACCTCATATCCTTCCGGCAGTGCATCTACTAAAGCTCCTTCTGGTGCATCTACCACTTCATATTCTCCTCTTTTTTCTTGATAAAAGGTGCCATAATAGTAATAGTAGTTTCTGTTATTTACCACCACCACTCTCTTGGCTGCCGGCAATGTTCTTACTCGAACACCAACTATGGGCCGCACCACTATAAAATCATTATTTCTTGATTGATAAAATACCCCGCTGTGATAATGATAGCTCACTCCTTTGCTCTTCACCACTACCGCGCCTTGAGGTGCTACCGCTACTACTGCTCTATATCTTGGCATACCATGGTATCTTAAATGAGCTCTTCTGGAAACCCTTCTTCTCACGCGTCTCCTGGTTCTTCTTCTCACGGCTCTTCGTGTATGTCTTCGTTCTACTTGTTCCCTCGTTTGAGCTTGAGCTTCGTGATTGGTTTCTGGAGCTGCCGTTAGAATGAATATAAATCCTATTATCGCAAATAACTTCTTCATATAGATTTAATATTTAATTGTCTTCTTATACGTTACTTAAAATGTATTTTAGCTTTAGATATTAATTGACTTCAAAGGTTTAATCACATGCGAATTTTTTTTCTGTTCACATTCATATCACTTTCAATTACTTTGAGTTTGAAAGCCCAAAAAATAGATATCCAAGGACATAGAGGTGCCAGAGGTATGATGCCTGAGAATACTATTCCGGCATTTATTTATGCTTTAGATCAGGGTGTTACCACACTGGAGATGGATGTGGTAATTACCAAAGATAAAAAAGTGGTAGTGTCTCACGACCCTTATATTTCGCCCAGTATTTGCCTGAACGTAGATAATTCAAAGATTCAGGATAATAAAAAGTTTAATATCTATAACATGACCTATGAGCAGGTGCATAAGTTTGATTGTGGTAGCCTGAATAACACTCGGTTTCCAGAGCAGCAGAAGATTACTATCAATAAACCGCTACTTTCTGAGGTGATAAAAGCTGCGGAGATGCATGTGAAAAGCGAAACCAACTATGAAGTAAATTATAATATAGAAATTAAAAGTTCTCCCGAGGGGGACGGAGAGTGGCATCCAAAACCAGAAGAGTTTTCCAAGCTGGTATATGACCTTATTGATCAATATTTACCATGGGATAGGGTGATAATTCAGTCTTTTGATTTTAGAGTTCTTCAGTATTGGCATAAGCACTATCCTGATGTTAAACTGGCCGCCCTGGTTGAAAATACCAGATCAATAGATACTAATCTGGCTAATTTAGGCTTTAAGCCAACTATTTATAGTCCTTATTTTAAGCTGATTACTGAGAACTCTGTCGAGGATCTGCACAAAAAGGATATTAAGGTAATTCCATGGACAGTAAATGATGAAGGTGATTTTAAGAAATTGGTAAGATGGAAAGTAGATGGTATCATTACTGACTTTCCAAATAAAGCCCATCAGTTAGGACTTACCAGAGAAATAAAGAAACAAGATAGTTCGCACTAATCCACAGGCAGTTCCAGGGTAAAGGTGGTGCCTTCTTCCAGTTGAGACTGCACATGTATTTTGCCGTGTATTTTTTCCATGGCTTCTTTTACAATATAAAGCCCCAAACCCGAGCCTTTAGACTTATCTGTGGCCCTAAAAAACATGTTAAAGATATTGGGAATCATCTTGGATGGTATGCCGTGCCCGTTATCACTTACTTTGATTAAAACTTTGTTCTCAACCTTACTGGTTTTGATGGTTACAAAAGGAGCTTCTTTGCTAGTATCATGATAATTGATGGCATTAGAAATCAGGTTTGTCATGATCACTCTTATCCTAAAAGGGTCGCTTAGTATACTTTCCGCTTCTTCTCCTGTTTCAATACTGAATGTTATAGAAGGATAATTTTTATAAAACTTAAAATTATCAATAATCTCAGTCACAAAAGGCTTAATCACTATTTCCTCTTTAGTTACCTTGGTCCTGGCATTTCGTGAAAAGTCTATCAGCTCATTAATGAATACTTCAAGTTTGCTAAGACTCTTTTTCATGAGCGATAAATACTGCGCGCCAGGTTCTTCAATTTGCTCACGAGCCATAATGTTCATCAGGCCATCCAGGCTTTTAATCGGGGCACTTAAATCATGAGAAGCACTGTAAATAAACCAGTCAAGTTCCTTATTGATCTTGGTAAGCTCTTCAATAAGTTTTGATCTTTCTGCTTCGGCCTTCTTTCGTTCTTCAATCTCTTCCAGTAGCTTTTTGTTTTGCTCCCTTAGTATTTCACGCGATGCTGCAATTTCAGCTGTTTTTTCGGCTACGGTCTTTTTAAGAAATAGGTTGTTTTGAACCTGATTCACATTATATTGGATAAGGTACCCAATTCCAATAGACACTAGAAGACATGCTACAATAAACCACCAGCTGCTGTAGAAAGGCTGATTAATAGATACTTCCGTACTAAATGCAGAAGGACTCCAAGGACCTTGTTTCACTCGTGCCTGTATCTCCAATTGATATTTTTGTCCATAGGGAAGAAATGTGTACAAAACCGAAGTTTGAGGATACTTGAGATAACGCCATTCTGACTCCAGTCCCTTTAATCGTATTCGATAATTAACACTTTTTTCATCACTGAAGGATATGGCCCTATAATGAAACTCTAAATCATTCTTTTTATAACTGAGGTCTGAGAGATCATCCTGATCTAAAATGGTGTTCTTATTTGAGATTTTTAGAACCTCAACACTTTGAGGATTTATTGGTGGCAAATCCATCAAAGGATCAAAGCATGATACTCCATCATTACTACCTATCCAAACACGCCCTTTACTGTCTTCAAATAATGAATTCCTATTGATTTCATTACCTATAAGGCCTTCCTCGGGAGTGTACTGAGTAATGCTATTATCTTTTATCAGAGAAACTCCGTTGTCAGTTCCAACCCATACATGGCCAGTGCGGGTTTCTAAAATATCGTAGATGGGTCTATCTATTTTGAAGCCATTTATTTCACCCTGTATAATTGAGTCATTCTTAAATTCAAGCAGCCCCAGATGTGAGCCCACATACAAATGTCCATCAATTTGTTTTAGCACATAAAAATTAGAGCTGGCCTCGTGATTATAATAATAGGGCTTAAGCTGGTCTTTCTCAAGTGTAAACAACCCTTCCGAAGTAAGCAGGCACAATCTGCCATCGGGTAGTGTAGTGATCTGCCTGGTATAAGCCGGAATAGAAGTTATCCTACTTAATTTATTTTCATGTAAAAGGAACAGGCTGTGCTGATTGGCAATATACATAGAATCACCCCAAGGGTAGATGGCTACCACTTCAGGTATCTCTGGAAATTTTCGCCATGTTATTTTATGATCAGAATTTAGTTTTCCCAGCCCAAGAACTCCTCCTACTACATAGGTTTCATTGTTTTTAGTCTTTTTAATGTCAAAAAACCTGTGGATATATCTTCTGTCAATTTGTTGGCTGAGGTCATATGCTTCAATTGTGTCATTTTTAGTGTCAATAATGCTGTAACCGGAAATTCCTCCAGCCATTATTTTTCCTTCCTCAACTTCAAAAATGGAAGTGCCTTCATTTTCTATCAGACCTGAGAACTTATTATAACTGGTGAAGCTAAAACTATTAACCTTGTAGGCACCACGGTAGCTATTTACCCAGAAATTCTTTTCATTGTCAAAAAATATTCTGGAGTGTAAGGGTACTGCATTAGAATCTTCAAGTCTGAACTTTAAAAATTCATGGGTCTTTGTATTAAACCTATAGAACCAGTCTGACGAGGTAAAATATAAATTACCCATTCCATCATCTGTGATATTGCTCGTTTGTAAGAAGGTTGGATCAGAAAAGTCGGCGATAACTTTTATTTCATCATCTACCAGTAGGCCGATCCAGCCATTGCCAACTATATATACACGAGGGCTGTTGGCCACTTTGTAGACATGAATAAAATGCGTTTTTGGAGGGAAGACCTTTAATTTCTTAAATTCTTTTTCTCCTGAGGTGTGATAATATATGACATGGCTAGTGGTGAAGTAAAGGGTATCATTTACATAGCTCATGGTTTGTAAATTGTCTACCTCTTCTGGTATCTTAAAAGTAGTCCACTTACTATTTAAAAGATCATATTCATGAATATAGCCTTTTGTGTTAAAAGCAAATTTCTTGTATTTACCATCTTTAGAGAAACCTTGTGTGAGGGCTAAATCATACCATTTTCTATACTCATCAGATAGGTTGAAATCAATTTCTTTCCATTCCTTTTCATAAAACAGGATTTTGAAATTCTTTCTTTCGAAGCCTGTAATGATCATTGATTGATCAGGGAAATTATGTAGTCGGGCACTCCAACCTTTTGGCGTGGCAAGGTTGTGCATTATTTCCCATGAAATTCCATCATAACTACATAAGCCTTGATCTGTTAAAAACCAGAGAAGACCCTTGGGGCCTTGTGCTATTCCCGGAACAATATTAGAAGGTAAACCATCTTTTTCATGGTATCCTTGTGGTACATAAAGCTGCCCATGAACTACTTGAAAGGTAGTAAGAATAAGGAGGAGGCTTATAAAACGCTTAAACCACATAAAAAAAATTAAGCTATCAATATACTAAAAATTTTATATGTGATCCTATTCAAAATCTCAATCATTTCAGAAGGCTAAATAAGGCCTTTTTTGAAATTTTAATTAAATACATAAAAGACTAAATTAGCAACAAATAATTACCAAGAACATTTTATGCAAAAAACATACGACATTTATGGCATGGGCAATGCCTTAGTAGATATTGTTACTGAAGTAAGTGATGATTTCCTTGATACTCACGGCATTGAGAAAAACTTCATGACGTTGGTAGATGAAGAAAGACAGTCTCAATTAATGAACGCTATCAACCTTCCAGAGGCAGATAAGAAATGCGGAGGCTCAGCGGCCAACTCAATCATAGCGGCGAGCCAGTTTGGAGGCAGCACATTCTATAATTGTAAAGTAGCTCAGGATGAGTTAGGTAAATTCTATCTTTCAGACCTTAAAGCTAATGGCGTAGACACCAACCTTGAGGAGTCTAATATGGAAGAAGGCATTACTGGTAAATGTCTGGTAATGACCACACCTGATGCCAACCGTACAATGAATACGTTCTTGGGAATTACAGCTACTTTTTCAAAAAGTCAGATTGACGAGGCTAAGCTTAAAGACTCATCTTATTTGTATATCGAAGGGTATCTTATTACTTCTGAAAATGGCCAGGAAGCCATGAAGCATGCGAAAAAATTGGCGGAAGAAGCTGGTACAAAAGTTGCCCTTACTTTTTCTGATCCAAGCATGGTGAAGTATTTCAAAGAACCAATGCAGGCAGTAGTAGGAGACGGCGTAGATCTTTTATTTTGTAATGAAGAAGAAGCTATGCTCTTTACTGATAAGGATTCCATCATTGAAGCTCGAGAAGAATTGAAGAAAGTGGCCAAGAAATTTGCCATCACCTTAGGTGCTAACGGAGCAATTATTTTTGATGGGGATACTTTCATCGATATAGAACCATACCAGGTGAAAGCCATTGACTCTAACGGAGCTGGAGATATGTTTGCTGGGGCGTTTTTGTATGCCATTACAAATGGACATAGTTACGCAGAAGCAGGTAAATTAGCCAGTCTGGCTTCTTCTAAAATAGTTTCTCAGTTTGGTCCTAGGTTGGAAAAAACAGAGGCAAAGGCCATCCTTGAGCATCTTGCAAACTAGAATAATTTTAAATATCTATAAACTTAACTTTAACCTAATCAATATGAAAAAAGCAATGATCGGTTTGCTTTTTGTCTTGCTTATAGGCGCTACTGCTTATGGTCAGGGGAAGAAGATTGAATTTACCGAGTATGATTTGGACAATGGCCTGCATGTTATTCTGCATCAGGATAATAGTACGCCGATTGTAGCGGTTACTATGATGTACCATGTAGGTTCTAAAAATGAAGATCCTAGCCGCACTGGGTTTGCTCACTTTTTTGAGCACTTACTTTTTGAAGGGTCTGAAAATATTCCAAGAGGACAGTTCGATAAATACATTACTAATGCTGGTGCTGTAAATAATGCTAATACTACTAATGACCGTACTTTTTACTATGAAGTACTACCTTCTAATGAGCTAAAGTTAGGCTTATGGTTAGAGTCTGAGCGTTTAATGCATGCTAAAATTGACGAAACAGGGGTTGAAACTCAGCGCGAAGTGGTAAAAGAAGAAAAAAGACAGCGAGTAGATAACCAGCCTTATGGTTCTATTCTAGCTGAGATCAGTAAAAGAGCCTATAAAGTTCACCCTTACAGATGGACTACCATAGGTTCACTAGATCATCTAAATGCTGCTACTATTGAGGAGTTCAGAGATTTCTATAAAACATTTTATGTTCCTGAAAATGCTACTCTTTCTATCGCTGGAGACTTAAACATTGAGGAAACAAAAAAACTAGTGAATGACTATTTTGCTGATATCCCAAAAGGAGGCAAAAATATTCCTTTCCCTAAAGAAGTAGAGCCAGAGCAAAAAGAAGAGGTTCGTGATATTGTATACGACAAAATTCAGCTTCCTGCAGTAATCCAAGCTTATCACATGCCTGCGCAAGGTACAGACGATTACTATGCTTTGAACCTTTTAAGTACTTTACTTTCAGATGGACAGAGCTCCAGAATGTATAAAAAATTAGTAGACGAAGATCAAAAGGCGTTGCAGGTAGTGGCTATTCCTTTCGGCTCTGAAGACCCTGGTTTATACCTGGTTTTTGGTTTAGCGAATATGGGTGTAGAGGCTTCAGATCTTGAAAAAGGCATGGATGAGCAAATTGCTAAGGTCCAAACTGAGCTAATTACAGATAAGGAGTTGCAAAAGATCAGAAATCAGGTTGAGAATGATATTGTTACCAAAAATAGCCGTGTAACAGGTATTGCAGAAAATCTGGCCAATTACCATGTGTATTTTGGAGATGCTAATCTTATAAACACCGAGATAGAGAAATACATGAAGGTAACTAAAGAAGATATTAAAAGAGTGGCTAACAAGTACTTAAAAAAGGAAAACAGAGTAGTGCTTTATTATCTTCCTGAATCTGCAAAAGAACAAACTGAGAGTGTTGAAACTAAAACTGAGAACTAAAATGCAAACCAAATATATATCACTATTATTTACGTTCGTATTTGCCTCATCAGCTTTGTTTGCGCAAATAGATCGTACTAAAGCACCAGAATCGGGCCCAGCCCCTAAGATTCAGATCGGTGAATACAAATCCTTCGAATTGAAAAATGGATTAAAGGTTTACGTAGTTGAAAATCACAAGATTCCAAGAACTACTTTTTCATTGATGTTTGATAATGATCCTATCATGGAGAATGATAAGGCAGGATATGTTTCAATGACAGGTCAGTTGCTTAGAAATGGAACCACTAGTAGAACTAAAGCTGAGCTTGATGAAGAAATTGATTTCATCGGGGCTTCTTTAAGCGCTAGTTCTAGCAGCGTATACGCTTCTTCTCTAACCAAGCATACAGATAAGTTATTGCAATTAATGACTGATGTCCTTTTCCATCCAGCCTTTCCTGAGGACGAGCTGGAAAAGATCAGAAAGCAAACGTTATCTGGACTTGCGGCTAGTAAAGAGAATCCAAACGCTATAGCATCTAATGTTTCTGATATAATGGCCTATGGAAAGAATCACCCATACGGAGAGCTTACTACTGAAGAAACAGTGAAAAATGTTACTGTGGAGGATATAAAAGGATATTACAGTAAATATTTTAAACCAAATGTAGCCTATCTGGCTGTTGTGGGAGATATCAGCTTCAAAGACGCCAAGAAATTGGTTAAAAAGTACTTTAGTGATTGGGAAAGAGGTGAAATTACTCAGCCAACTTATGATTCACCATCTGCGCCTGAGAGTACTTACATTGCCTTAGTAGACAGACCAAGTAGTGTGCAGTCTGTAATTAATATTACTTACCCTGTAGAATTGCAGCCGGGAAGCCCAGATGTAATCAAGTCTAGAGTAATGAATGAGATACTGGGTGGAGGATTTTCTTCAAGACTAATGCAAAATCTTCGTGAGGATAAAGCCTTTACCTATGGCGCTCGCTCATCAATTTCTAGCGATGATCTTATCGGTACTTTCACAGCATCTGCCAGTGTAAGAAACGATGTTACTGATAGTGCGGTTTACGAATTTCTTTATGAGCTAAAGAAAATGAGAGATGAAAACGTAGAGCAAGGTGAATTAGACGCTGCCAAAGCTTCTATTATTGGAAGTTTCGCAAGATCACTGGAAGAACCTTCTACCATTGCACGTTTTGCTATCAATAGCGCTATCTACAAGTTGCCTGAAGATTATTATCAGAATTACCTAAAGAATGTTTCAGCTACATCTTTAGCAGATGTTAAAGCTATGGCAGATAAGTATATCTTACCAGATCATTCTAACATTGTAATTGTAGGTAAAGCATCTGATATCGCTGATAAGTTAACCACGTTCGGTGAGGTGAAGTACTTTGATATTTATGGTGAAGAATATGAGCCTGCAGTGGCTTCTATCCCTGAAGGTCTTACTGCCGAAAAGGTGATTGACAAATACATCCAGGTTATTGGCGGTGAAGAGGCTGTTAATAAAGTGAACACTTTGATTACTAACATGAGCGCGGATATGGGAGGAAGATCCCTTAGCTTAAAATCTGTGAAGAAGGTTCCCGGTAAAATGGTTATGGAAATAAGTATGGGAGGAAATGTTGTAAGCAAGCAGATGATTAACGGTGACCAGGCTTCTGTTTCTCAAATGGGAAATAATCTTCCGGTTGATGATAACACCAAAGAGCAACTAAAAATGTCTGCTTATCCATTCGTAGAATTAAAGTATGACGAGTTAGGAGTAAAGACTGAGCTTAAAAGTGTAGAGAAGGTGGAAGGAAAAGATGCTTACGCTATAGAAGTGGTTTATCCTTCAGGTACGAAATCTACAGAATACTACGATACCAAAACAGGTTTCAAAGTAAGAGAGTCTAAAACTGTGAATACACCACAAGGTGAGATGGTAGTGTCCACCGACTTTACTGACTACAAGGAGGTTTCAGGAATTTACTTCCCGCATACCATCATTCAACCGATGGGCCCTATGAAGTTAAATATCAAAACTGATAGCATAGAAGTAAATCCTAAAGTAGGGGATGATACTTTTAAATAAATAGACTTTTAGGAAAGTGAAAAGGCCAAAGTTAATGCACCTTTGGCCTTTTTTATTATGCTAATTTCAACCCGGTCCAGCTTTCAAAAGAATCTCTCTGTTGCGGCGTGGGGTGAAGTAAAGGAGTAATTTTATATTGAGGGAAATAGCGTTGTTCTCCCGGCTTTACAGTGAAAGTCACCGTTTTGTCAAAGCTTCTTTTCACTAAAAATGTATACTCTCCTGGATCAAACTGTTCAATGGTCTCTATCGTAAGAGGTTGGTTATTTACAGTTACAATTTCATCATTAATAGAGAAAAATCCTTCTCCTATTGCTCCAGGTGCTATGTGGGATACCTTCAGTCCACCCTTGTTATCTCCTACACTACTTAATCTTATGCCTAGGTAATTTTCAAATGGATTTGTGTTTTCAGATTTCCATAGCATACACCCAACATGAGAGAGTAGACCGTTAATGAGTTCCTCCTTATCATCCGTCCCAAATACATGCCTCTGGAAAAAGTCTGATAAAGAATCTCCATATAGCTCCTCACAGATTTGTTGCACATCGTCAGAGGTATAGCCTTTTCCTGTTTTACCGAAATCAACATATAATTTCTTGAGCACATCATCCAATGATTTCTCGTCACTGCTACTTTTTCTGATCATTAAATCAAGGCATAAAGCTACCATAGCTCCTTCTACATAAATGGAGCTTTTGCGATCTGGGAAATTCAAAGCATAGCCATCTATCCATAGATCTTCAGAAGAATCTGCCACCGAATAGTTGAGCCTTCCGAAGTTGTAAAAATGTCTCTTAAATAATGTATTGAGCTCAGTGAAATAAGCTTCTTGATCAAATACTCCACTTTTTGCCAGGAATAGATCTCCATAGTAAGTAGTAAAACCTTCTGCTACATAACCCGTTGGAAAAAAGGCTTCCTTATTATATTCATAAGGCATCAATTCTTTTGGCCTTATCTTTAGAATGTTCCAGGAGTGGAAAAGCTCATGAGAGCTTACGCCTATTAGCTGAGTATAAAGCTCATCTATGTCTGTCGCTATACCGGGGCCAAGACAAATTACTGTAGAGTCATGATGCTCCACTCCATGATAGAATTTAAACGGAAGCATGATCAGGATAAAATGATAATCTGGCTCTGGAAACTCACCCATGATCTGTATTTGCGATTCACTGAACTTTTTAAAATCAGTCACAATTTTTTCAGAGTCAACGCTATGCTTACCGCTTATCCATACGTGGAAGTCAGTATCTCCCGCTGTATATGTCAAATGCTCTAACTCGGCAGAAGCTATTAATGGACTGTCTGCCAGCTCATAATAATCTGAGGCCTCAAATTTATTTCCTTGCCTTTTCAGTCCACATCCTACCTTGAAATTCTCTGGCAGATCTAACACAATCTCACAAGGTTCTGTCATCAGTTCTTTTACATAAACCATGCAGTTAACAAAGTTGATGTAGATCAAATCCTCATCAAACCAACTGCTTCCTGCATCCATTCTATATGCCCAATATTTATATTTTACTATAACAGTATCCTCTGAAGAAGCATCTATTTTCCAGGAACTGGAGGAGGTCTTTCTATGCGTAATTATATCTCCGGCCTCAGACTCAATCTTAAAATCTCTTAAATATTTAGAAAAATTAGCAGCCTCATACCTCCCTGGTCTCCAGATAGGTAGAAATATTTCTAGCTCTGATTTGTGGGTGGTATCTATTGAAACTGATATTTCAAAAAAATGCTGTAAAGGATTAGGGAATGAGATATTATATTGCATACTTTGACTTTTTGTAAAAGTAACGCTAAAGAAAATAGTCTTAGCAGGATGCAAGGGTAATTTTAAAGTCTTTAATAATTATTCGCAGCTAGTTTGTTATTACAAAAAAGCTACTTATCTTTGCAGCCCAGAAAAAATTAAAGTGAAGGTGAACACTCCTTCTTATTTTACTGAGAGGGAATAAAGAATATACAAAATGAAAAGAACATTTCAACCATCGCAAAGAAAGAGAAAAAACAAGCACGGTTTCAAAGCTCGTATGGAGTCTGTTAATGGTAGAGCCGTTTTAGCTAGAAGAAGAGCTAAAGGAAGAAAGAAACTTACTGTTTCTGACGAGAAGACTCACAAATAATATTTTTGCTGAGGCAATAATATTTCCGTGTAAGTTGTTTTTTTCATTGGCTGAAAAAAACCGCTGGAATGAAATCTAATAGCTTTGGAAAGTCGGAAAGGCTTTCCAGAAAAAAACATATTCAGGGACTCTTTTCAAAGGGTTCCTCTTTTTATTTATATCCGTTCAAAGTCTTTTATATGGCTGAAGAGGACATAGATAGCCATCAGGTATTGGTGGCTGTGTCTAAAAAGTCATTTAAAAGGGCTGTGGATAGAAATAAAATCAAGCGAAGAGTTCGAGAATCCTACCGATTAAACAAGGAGCATTATCAGTGCCCTTGCAATCTTCAAATTGCTTATATTTATACCGCTAAGGAAATTTTGCCTTATCAAACTATAGAAAAGAAACTGATTTCTGTCGGACAGCGTTTAAACAGAATATTAGTCCCAAAGCAAAATGAAGATGAAGAGAGTTCTAAAGGCTAAAATACTAATCCCCCTTTTTGTAGTTATTACCCTGTTTGCTTTCCGCGAACCTACGGAGCGCTATTTCGAAATAGCCAAAAACCTAGACATATTCGCTACCCTCTTTAAAGAGGTGAATGCTTATTATGTAGATGAGGTAGACCCTGATCAAATGATAGAGACTGGTATAGATGCAATGCTTGGCTCTCTAGATCCTTACACTAATTACATTCCCGAAGAAGATATTGAGAGTTTCCGCACCATGACTACAGGTCAGTATGCAGGTATCGGAGCACTGATTGGAAAAGTTGACGGTAAGATTTTAATCACCATGCCTTACGAAGGATTCGCTGCACAAAAGGCTGGCCTGAAAATAGGTGATGAAATTATATCGGTAGATGGCCATACAGTAGATGACGAAAAGGGGATTTCAGATATTAGTCTTTTATTAAAAGGTCAAGCCAGAACTCAGGTGGATGTTACTGTGAAACGTTTTGGGAAAAGTGAACCGATAGAATTCCATATCCAAAGAGAGAAAATCACTATAGATAATGTGCAGTATTACGGAATGGTAGGTAAAGAGGTGGGGTATGTGAAGCTGGAAGATTTTACCACCGAAGCAGGAAAAGAAGTGGCGAATGCAGTGGAGGAACTTAAAAAGCAAGGAGCCACCAAAATCATTCTCGATCTGCGAGGTAATCCTGGAGGGCTTTTAAGCGAGGCCGTAAATGTTAGTAATGTCTTTATCCCGAAAAATAGTGAAGTGGTATCTACCAAAGGAAAGGTCACTGAATGGAACAAAACTTATAAAACACTGAACAGTCCGGTAGATACTGAGATCCCTTTGGTTGTCCTTACTAATGGAGGCAGTGCATCGGCATCTGAAATTGTTAGCGGTGTAATTCAGGATTATGATAGAGGAATTCTACTAGGTGCTAGGACATTTGGAAAAGGCTTAGTGCAAACTACCAGACCACTATCTTATAATGCCCAGCTTAAAGTGACCACTGCAAAGTACTATATACCGAGTGGCAGATGTATTCAAGCCTTAGATTATACTCATAAAAATGAAGACGGATCTGTCAACAAGATTGCCGATTCTTTAAAAACGGAATTTAAAACAACTAGTGGCAGAGTGGTTTATGACGGGCAGGGTCTTGATCCGGACGTAAAAGTAGATCATGAGTATTATGCTCCTATTACCATGAGCCTAATCACCAAAGGATTGATTTTTAATTATGCGACTAAGTATGCAAGTGAACACGCCACCATTCCTGCTGCTAAGGAATTTAGACTCACTGATCAGGAATATGCAGCCTTTGGAAAATGGTTGCAGAGTAAAAACTATGATTATACTACCAGAGTAGAGCAGGAGATTGACGAGTTGGAAGAGTCGTCTAAAAAAGAAAAGTATTACGAAGATATTCACAAGCAGCTTTTGGCTTTGAAAGAAAAGGTTAAGCACAATAAAGAACTTGATTTGCAAAATTTTAAAGAAGAAATTGTTCAGGCCTTAGAAGTTGAAATAGCCTCTCGCTACTACTTTGTTAGAGGAGACATAGAAGCTTCTTTTAGAAAAGACACTGATATTCAAAAAGCAATTTCAGTTTTAAACGATACTGAAACCTATAATAAGATTCTGGCAGTTAATTAATGGCGTTAATACTTAGTATAGAAACAGCTACTCCAATTTGCTCCGTAGCCGTTTATAATAACA